>OMPR01000019.1 GCA_900313015.1 Rhodobacteraceae bacterium EL53
CCCGTTTCACATAGGGCTTCACATACATGGCTGGGATAAGACGCACATCATGACCCAACTTGCTCAGCTGTCGGGCCCAATAATGACTGGACCCGCAGGCCTCTATGCCAACCAGACAGGGTGGGAGTTTCTCAAAGAATGCAAGCAACTGTGCGCGTCGCAATGCTTGGTTGAAAACAACTTCGCCATTCTCAGTCACTCCGTGAACTTGAAAGATATTTTTGGCCAAATCGAGGCCGACTGTTGTAACCTGCATTGGGTAGCTCCTCTCATAAGCAGTTAATAACAACTGCAGTATGGCGCATTGCGACGCCGGTTTGAGCAGGAGCTATCCACACCATCCGGTCTGGTGAAGCTGCACTGCGGCATCCGACACATCGGCCAGCGGCGGCTCAGGGCCGTCCGCGTGACTTTGCAAACTTCGCTTTCTGCGCATAGCCGACCTCGATGCACAGCGTAGCGTGTGGGTTTCGGCCTGCTAGCGCTTGAATGACCGCTTTTGCCTGTCTGGCGCGGAACTTTCGCAGATGCAGCAAACGGCAGCTCTCCGCCCTGTGTGTCGAAGCGCCATGTCCGCTTTGGGCTGACTTCGGGCATCCGGTGGGGCAGATCAGACCACTGGCGGTGGCCTTTTTGTGCAAGATCAGGTGCTGCACCGCCGCAAGTCGGCTGTGAGCCCTCTTTGACCAATGCTGCGAAGCGTGCGAATGGCCGCTCCAGACAAACGAGAGCAAGCGCCCAAGAGGGGAACTTGCTGCCATTTTTTTCAGCGAACATGCCGACTATTCTGCGGGTTGGGAGGTCATTCTGCTGTCCGAACCAGCTTCATTCGACGCGTGGCCGACTCCGTATCTCAAGACAACGAAGCCAAACAGCGCCATGGAAAGAACTGCCAAAACCGAACCGATTTGTGCGAGCACTTCGGTCTGACCGGAAATGGCGAGTGCGATTCCGGGGGTCAGGACCAGAACAGTCGCTGTGTTCAGCAAAAAGTGAAATCCTGCTATCCGGCTGCGACCTGCATGGGGCGTCAGAGCGTAATATGTGCCGAAGACGGACATCATTACAAAACCGATCAAGTTAAGATGCCCGTGTGCTGGCGATAGGGAATGATCGTGGGTTGCCGACATTTGAATGCCCCAGACCATTCCGCAAAGTGCAAACAGCGCCGCCGCTGCAAAGAACATTTTTGGTGTGTTTTTCATTTGATTGCCTCCTTTTCATCCGCGTTCAGCGGAGGGCCAGTAAATGTCAGTTGGTATTTCGACGCGATTTCTGTGATCTCGGGCATGTCTTGTGGAATGCGGAACTGTCCCGCGGCCATCTCGGCAAAGAAGCCTTCGAACCCACCTGGCGTCAGGATTACCAAGTGGCGGGCCGGAACATCGCTCACAACGCGAAACGTGTGTTCTGTGCCGCGGGGAACAAATGCGGTCTGGCCAGGGCCGCGCGTGAAATGCTCACCCTCGAGCCAGAACTCGGAATCTCCAGTCAGCATAACGAATGTCTCGTCGGCATCGTGGTGGATGTGACGGGGTGGGCCAGAGTTTGGCGGCGAGACGGAATCCGTGATCGACATGGCACCATTCGTGGCATCGGTTTTGAGTATGGTATTGTAGTGGACCCCGAGCCACTCAATTGCATCGGGTCCGAGTATTGTGTCTTTCATCGCTTCCTCCTGAAAAGGTTAGGAAACGAAGGCGCCTTCGTTAGGGAAACAATACCACTTCTATTTTCATATAGAAAATCGATTGATCATATCATATCAATTTGCATGGCAAATTTGAAAACCTTTGACCTGAACCTTCTGCGCGTGCTGAGCGCATTGCTGGAAGACCCCTCGACAGTTCGTGCAGGCGAACGCCTCGGATTGTCCCAACCTGCGGTTTCTGCAGCACTCGCGCGCCTCAGAGCAGCTCTTGGTGACGAATTGTTTTTTCGTCGCGGAAAAGGTTTGGAACCCACACAATACGCGCTAACCCTGAAAGAGGAACTGCAGCAGGTTCTTGAGCGCATAGAAGATCTGATCCACGGACCGGACACGTTTGACCCAGGCACATCGGATGTGAGTTTTCGCATCTCAGGGAGTGACTTTTTTGCAGAACTTCTGATCCCAAGACTCGCCGAGAGGCTTCAGCTTCTTGCTCCAAATATGCGCGTCCATCTGGTTGATCTTGTCCCTGATAGCTATGTCGAAACGCTCGACCGCTACGAGGTCGATCTCGCAATTGTTCCAAAAACACCTTTTCCAGATTGGGTTGAGAGCCGCCCGGTCTTTAGGGCAAGCTTTTCAGTCGTTGCGCGCAAGGACCACCCACGCTTGAAACGGGAGGGATTGTCGGGTGGCGATGTCATACCGATAGATCTCTTCTGTGATGTCGGCCACGTGCTGTTCTCGCCAGAGGGAAGTAGTAGAGCCATGGGAGATGTGGCTTTGGCAGAAGTTGGGCGTGAGAGGCGCGTCGTCATGACAATGCCGATCTTTTCGGGGGTCTATCGAGCGGTGGCAGGATCGGACCTTATCGCTCTGCTTCCGACCGCATTGGCCTATCACGTCGAAAAGGCCGCTGGGCTGCGCGTCTACCGTGCCCCAATGCCCGTTCCAACCGCGCAACTGTGCATGATTTGGCACCGACGATACTCCGCAAGTGCTTCACATTCTTGGATGCGCGACCAGATTGCCGAATTACTTTCTCACCTCGATGAAGAACCAATCATCCCATAGTGAAACCCAAGCTCGTGAGAGGAGCGTTGCGTAATCCAAAGCCGACATTGGACATCGTGCAGCGAAGGCTAACTTTGTCCCGCATAGCTGCCCTCTGGCCAGCAAAAATTCTGCGCAATGTGTCGGACGGCTGCTTCGGGGAAGCTGCGATGCAGCACTTGTACATCGGGCCAAGGTCCGGTTTGGGCCGTTCACGAAACTTTGCAAAGGTCACTAACTGAGCAAAGCGGCCAACCCCTATGGATGGCTTCTGCCAGCCTAAAGCGGTCATGACTGATAAGGTTCTTAGATTCGCCAAAGGCTGACGGCAGATATCTGCCCTTCGCCGAGACCGGCGCCGAGGTTTGGAAAGCCGACCAACCAGTCCTTTCTATGCCTTCAACCAATGGCTGCCCTTGTCAGGTACCAATTGCAGCAAAAAGTGCCTAGGGCGAAAAACGACAATCGCCGCGTTGCGATAGGTGTATTCAACCAAAAGAGAGGCGCAAATGATCTTTGCCAGAAATTATGCTGGGTTTGTTTCGCGGACACCCGACCTTGCCGTTACGCCAATAGGAATTCCCTGCTTTCCTCTTCGCAAACTGGTTGTGCATCCAGAAAACAACCTTGTTCGGTTGGGCGGCCAATCAAGATCCTATCGCTTAAACTCCGTAATGACGGCAGTGCCGGGTGCCGTCGGCCCGTTCATTGCGCGCAATTCCGAGCTTGCATCGGATAGGGAGATTTCCCTTGCGACCATGGGGCGAATATCAACATCGCCACGCTCGATCATTTCCAGCAGACGAGGATATTTCCAAGACGGCATGCCACGTGTCCCGAAAAAGGAAAGCTGTTTTGCATAGATGGCTCGCATGTTCACTTGCATCAACCCGTCGCCCGAAGGCATGCCAACTTGGACGTGTCTCCCTAGTGTCGCTAGGCATTCAAGTGAAGCATTGGTTGTCACGTCGATACCAAGTGCTTCGATTGAAACCTGCGCGCCACCGCCTGTGATGTCATGAATCGCAGCCGCGACATCTACTTTCGCAGCATTAACTGTCGCATCTGCGCCGTGCATCTTTGCGTGTTCAAGTTTTTCATCCACAATGTCAACAACAACGACTTGAGCGCCCAAGAGTTTAGCCAAGAGCAAAACGGATAAGCCAATACCACCGGTGCCATGAACTGCCACCCATTCGCCAGCTTTGACGTCTGCGCGATCAGTCAGTGCATGCCAAGCCGTTGTAACGCGACACCCTAGGCCTGCGGCAAGAGCGGGCGACATCGTATCTGATAGGTAAACGAGGTTGTGGTCGTATGGCACTGCGACGAACTCGGCGTAGGCCCCCGGCACACCAAAGCCAGGAACGATTTGTTGTGCACAGGTGTTAGATACGCCAGTGTGACATGCAACGCAGCTACCACAGCCAAGAATGAAAGGTGCGATCAAACGGTCGCCAACCTTGTATTTTGCACTTGGCCCCGCCTCGACAACTGTGCCGCAATACTCATGCCCGAGGATCGACCCATTTTGCACTTTGGGATGCCCACCAGTCCACCCATGATAATCTGAGCGGCACACGCCACAGGCTGCAACTTCCAAAACGACCCCGTTGTCGGGGCAGGATGGATCTGAAACGGTTTCGATAGAGAGATCTTCGTTAAAGTTTCTGACAACGGCTGCGCGCATTGCTTTGTCCTTTGTAAATTCTAGACGGGCCACCAGTGCAGAAGCTCGATACGATTAAGCGGGCTTTTCGCCTTTCACCGTCACACGTCGACCTTTGCGTTCAGCTGGCCAATAATCCCAAATCGCACGGTGCATACAACAACGATTGTCCCAAAACGCCATGTCATTGAGGTTCCAACGGAAACGAATTTGGTAATTGACATGCTCTGCATGCTCAAAGAGCAGATTCAAGATCGCCTCGCTTTCACTGTCTGACAAGCCCAAGATCCTGGTCGTGAATGTCCGGTTCACAAATAAGGACTTTCGCCCCGTATCAGGGTGGGTTCGCACAATTGGATGCACTGCTTCTGGACAATCAATCTCTGTGTCTTTCTTGCCTCTGTCGCTATAGCGGCCTTTGTATATATGTTCAGAACTATGCAAAGCGGACAACTCGCCAAGCATCGCTTTGATTGGCTCAGACAGATCGTCGTAGGCGGCATACATATCGCTGAACATCGTGTCTCCGCCACAGGGCGGCGCGATGTGGATTTGTAACATCGTTCCAAGCGGAGGAGTTTCATCACATGAAACGTCGGAATGCCAGAATTCCCCGTTTGCGATCTTTGAATCCTTTGTGGCGTGGATTTCAAAAATCTCTGGATGACCCATCATCGTTGGCGCTGCTGGGTGGGCATGCAGGGGGCCAAAGCGTTTGCCAAAGGCGACATGTTGTTCTGGGGGAATTTCCTTTTGGTCCCTAAAAAAAAGAACTTGGTAAGTCAGGAATGCATCACGGATCTCAGCGAATTGCGCATCAGAAACAGCTTGACTGAGGTCGACACCATAAATCTCTGCACCCAAGTTGGGAGCGAAAGGTTTCGCCTCGATCAAATTGTATTCGTTTGTCTTTGGGGCGACCATAGCAACCTCATCTTTCACGCGTAATTCGAACCTATTTGGCCCATCCTAGTGGTAAAAAAATATTTGTGAAAACGAATAAATATTTACAGTAAGGTAAAAAAAATTTAACAAACCTGATGCCTGAGAATTGAGTGAATGGACACAAAAGATGAGTATTCGGGCCTTGCGGACCTTAATCACAGTTCACCGGCATGGGAGTTTCCGCGCCGCCGCTGAGGTCGAGCGGCTCACGCCTGCCGCTGTCAGCCAACAGATGCGCAATCTGGAAACATCTTGGAACTTGGAACTTTTTGATCGATCCCAAAGAACGCCACAACTGACAGAAACAGGTTTGTCTTTAGTCGGTGAGGCCTCGGCCGTTATTTCCGCTTACGACAATTTAGCCGAAAAAGTGAGCATGGGTGACGAGTTGTCCGGCGAGCTCATTCTGGGCGCTATACCGACGACGCTCACCGGGTTGGTTCCACTCGCCCTTTCGCAACTTAAACTCCAGCACCCAGGAATTCGGGTTCGCATTGTTCCGGGTCTATCAAACCAGCTATTACTGCAGCTGGAGCGCGGCCAACTACATGCCGCAGTTATTTCCCGACCAGATGTGATCTCTACCTCACTTAACTTTTCGGAGATTGCTAAAGAGGATTTGGTGCTCCTTGTCTCACACAACACCGAGGCATTGCCACCAAAGGAACTGCTGCGCTCACAACCATTTATCCGCTTTAACAGGGATGCAGTAGTCGGCAGGCAAATTGAAGCATGGTTGCAGATGAGTGAAATTTCGGTCAGCGACGCGATGGAACTTGAAGGCCTAGAGGCGATTTCAAGCATGGTCGCAGCAGAGCTCGGAATTTCGATTGTGCCGCAAAGGTGCGTTACCGTAAGTGATCATCTACCTCTTAAAACCCTTCCTCTCGGAGAAAGTAGGCCTAGACGAGTACTCGGTCTAGTGAGCCACGATGGCGCCCCGCGAACAAGTATCATTAAGGCGATGAACGCAGCTCTTTTTACGGCAGTATCGATTGGTGAGTTTAAGATGGTACGATAGTTGGCGTTTGCAAAAGACCAATACTCCTTGCAAACCCGGATTAATCCCGATTCCGATACCTGAAACCATGCACAGCACAGACATCTGATGCCTGTTCACTGGCCCAGTGTGCTCTAAAGACTTGATCAGGATGTAAGATATCGAAATACAATTTATCGAATAAAATCAAATTATTATATGAAAAATGGTGCGGGTGAAGGGACTCGAACCCCCACGCCTCGCGGCGCCAGAACCTAAATCTGGTGCGTCTACCAATTCCGCCACACCCGCACTTCGCAACATGCGGCAAGTACCGCGTCACAGGCGGTTCAATAGCAAAGCTTGAAACGGAGTGCGAGAGGAAAATCACGAATTCTGCACTTACTTTTCACCCACCAAAGTTCGCTTTTTCTTCAAAGTTTTATAGCTACGACAAAAAAGAACACGACAGTTGCACGATTTTGCCATATTCTCAGTGGCAAAATAACGAGGCAACAGAGCGAGAGCGCCATGAAACCGAATACGGTCGGGCGTGAAGGCAGGGACATCCTGCATTCGCACCCCTATTCCCATCCGACTCCTGAGGTTGGATTTCTGCCTGGAACCATTCTGCTGACGCAGGATGGTGAAATGCCAGTCGAATTCATCTCAGACGGCGACAAGATCATCACGCGTGATGCCGGTTTTGTTCGAGTCACCAAGGTCACGCAATCTCGTCAACTAGTGCGCGCAATCTCTTTTGCGGCTGGTTCGCTTGGTGACACACGCCCTGATCAAGATCTGACATTACCTGCCGGTCAAAACGTGTTGATACGCGACTGGCGTGCCAAAGCGATGTTTGGAACCGATCAAGCGTTGGTCAGAGCTGATGCTCTCATAGACGGTGAATTCATCCGAGACCTTGGTTTACGCCCGATGGATCTACATCAACTCCATTTTGATGCACCCCACATTCTCTTTGCTGGCGGGTTGGAGCTTGCAAGCCATTGCGCACAAAAAGAACTCCGCCCGGCCGCTTAACCTTCCAAATTTCGCAAAACTGCGGGGACCTGTTCAGGCAGGTCCTCGGCAATCAGTCCCGGCCCGAAATTCCTTGCGCATTTTACGTGCAACCAGACAGCTGTTTCACAGGCCAGCTGGGGCATTAATCCGCGTGCCAATAACCCTGTAATGAAACCCGCTAGAACATCCCCTGACCCAGCCGTGGCCAACCATGGTGCCGCGAGATCATAGAAAGCAGCGTGAATCGAACACTGCCCATCTGGTCCCGCAATAACTGTATCCGGTCCCTTGAACAAAACTGTACACCCCGCTCGTTCGGCGGCTTCACGCGTGGCCGTCACTTTGGAATAAGCAGGTCCACGGGTTGGCGAAGCATGCAACCGTGCCGCGATATCAGGAAAAAGGCGTGCGAATTCGCCCTCATGAGGTGTCAGTACACAGCTTTCGTGCAAATCTTTGAACAACGCTTCGGGTGCCTTCGTAAAGGCAGACAAGCCATCAGCGTCCAGAACACAGGGTCGATTGGTAGCCAAAGCAACAGGGACCAGTTCCCGCGCTCGATCCAACCCCAGACCCGGCCCGAGGCACAAGGCGTTGATACGCTGATCCACCAACACGGCGGCCAATTGATCCTGCCCCTCGACACGTCGAAGCATAAGCGCTGAGATCTGACTTGCGACCTCCATCTGCGCCGACGGAGGTGTGCCAAGAGTCACCAACCCTGCCCCAATCCGTAAGGCACCACGAGCGGCCAGCCTTGCGGCACCGGTTCGGCCATTGCCCCCGGTCAGCACAAGTGCATGACCATGGGAATACTTATGCGTTCCAGAGCTACTTTTGGCCAAAATCTGGGCCGGTGACTGTTTCAAATAGTCTCTGTGATCGCTGATCATTGGGACATCCAACACAAGAGATGTTTGTGCTGGGCGCAACGCCCCTATGAGACCATATTCAGCCTCGGTGAATGTCGGACGATCAGATGTCGATTCCTCAAAACACCGCCAGTTCTTGAGGCCGATATCCTTAACTACAAGTTTTCCGCAAACTGCGGGACCATCTCCGATAAAATGCCCCACCTTCGGCGCATCAAAAGCAACAGTCAAAGTCGCATATCTGTCTCGCAATGATGCCACAGGCTTAGAAATGGTGGGCTTTGCGCCTCCAGGCAAACCCAACTCTAGGTTTGGATCAGAAACTAATACGCGTCCACTGTCCAAACACAGCCCCGAGGGGGCATCGATGGCGACCAATTTTCCTGAAAGATTATCCCCGTTGAGTTCTGAGAGATGGCGAACAACCTTGAGCGCTTCCCCTTCAAGTGGCCGTGTGAGCCCGGTCCCAAACAGCGCATCAATATAGAGTGTAATCGACAGATCGCGCAAAGCACGCTCAGAAAGTACGTCCACCTGCCCCAGGGCGCACCAGAGGTCGTAATTTGTTTTGGCATCAGGCGGTAACTTCTCTGGATTTCCGTATAACAATACCCAAACAGTCCAGCCCATCGCCTGCAACAGTCGGGCAACGACAAACCCATCGCCCCCGTTGTTTCCCGGACCACACAGAACCATCACACCTTGAGGTGTTGCTTCATAGTCTGGCCATTCCTCCAGAATCGCATCAACGACCCCCTGCCCTGCACGCTCCATCAGCTCCAAACCGGTCACTTCACCGGACTCAATTGCCGCATGCTCGATTGCCCGCATCTGCGCCGCAGTCAGCAATTCCGTCATCCCCAGACCCTCACCGATTCAATTTCGCACGAAAATTGTGCAAAATGCTCAAAAAGTAATCACACGCTATTTTTCGCTGCACTGCAGCCCAGACAAATTCGCTATCAGATTGTCGCTCCATCTTAGACGTGATCTGAACCGCGGTGACAAGGATGCGAGGACTCTGCCATGAAAAAGATCGAAGCCATCATCAAGCCGTTCAAATTGGACGAGGTGAAGGAAGCGTTGCAAGATGTAGGTGTGCAAGGCCTGAGCGTTATCGAAGTTAAAGGTTTTGGTCGCCAAAAAGGCCATACTGAACTGTATCGTGGCGCAGAATATGTGGTCGATTTCCTACCCAAGGTCAAAGTCGAAGTCGTATTGGACGACGACCAGGTAGACGCGGCTATCGACGCAATTGTAGATGCAGCCAAAACAGACAAAATCGGCGATGGCAAAATTTTCGTCAGCCCCGTTGAACAAACAATCCGTATCCGCACCGGTGAAACCGGCTCGGATGCGCTGTAACTGAACACACGAAATCTCTAACAGAGGAAGCAAGAGAATGAGCAAAGACGCGTTTCTTCAGCTGATCAAGGACGAGGGCGCCGAGTACGTCGACGTTCGTTTTACCGACCCGCGCGGCAAACTCCAGCATGTGACCATCGTTTCTGATCTGGTCGACGAAGACTTCATCGAAGAAGGCTTTATGTTCGACGGCTCGTCGATCGCTGGCTGGAAATCCATCGAAGCCTCAGACATGAAACTGATGCTCGACACAACCAGCGCCTATGTTGACCCGTTCTATGCGGAAAAAACAATCTGCGTACATTGCTCAGTTGTTGAACCCGACACTGGCGAAGCCTATGCACGTGACCCACGCGGCACAGCAGAAAAAGCCGAAGCTTACCTGAAGTCTTCGGGTATCGGCGATGTTGCATACATGGGTCCCGAAGCGGAATTCTTCCTGTTTGATGACGTGCGTTTCTCGAACTCGATCAACAAGGTTTCCTATGAAGTCGACGCAACTGACGCGTCCTGGAACACCGACACCGAGTACGAAATGGGCAACATGGGTCACCGCCCGGGCCTCAAAGGTGGTTACTTCCCAGTAAACCCAACCGACGAAGCCCATGATCTGCGCGCTGAAATGCTGTCGACCATGAAGCGTCTCGGCATGAAAGTGGACAAGCACCACCACGAAGTCGCGTCCTGCCAGCACGAACTGGGTCTGATCTTTGGCACGCTGACCAAACAGGCGGACGAGCTGCAGAAATATAAGTATGTGATCCACAACGTTGCACATGCTTATGGCAAATCGGCAACCTTCATGCCCAAGCCAATCTATGGTGACAACGGTACAGGCATGCACGTAAACATGTCGATCTGGAAAGACGGCAAGCCGCTCTTTGCTGGCGACAAGTATGCGGACCTGTCAGATGAAGCTCTGTACTTCATCGGTGGTATCCTGAAGCACGCCAAGACGCTGAACGCTTTCACCAACCCGGCGACCAACAGTTACAAGCGCTTGATCCCCGGTTTCGAAGCCCCCGTTCTGCGCGCCTATTCGGCACGTAACCGTTCGGGTTGTGTTCGTATCCCATGGACCGAGTCCCCCAAAGCCAAGCGCGTCGAGGCTCGTTTCCCTGATCCGGCTGCAAACCCCTACCTGTGCTTTGCAGCCCTGCTTATGGCTGGCCTTGACGGTATCAAAAACAAAATTGATCCCGGCGAAGCCATGGACAAGAACCTGTATGATCTGCCTGCAGAAGAGCTGGCTGATATCCCAACAGTTTGTGGATCGCTGCGCGAAGCGATGGAATGCCTTGCGGCTGACCATGACTTCCTGTTGCAGGGCGACGTGTTTACCAAAGACCAGATCGACGGCTACATCGCGCTGAAGATGGAAGAAGTCGAGCAGTACGAGCACACACCCCACCCAGTTGAGTATGGCATGTACTACAGCTGCTGATCCCAGTGGTCACGAAATTCGAAAAGGCGCCCCTTCGTGGGCGCCTTTTTTCGTGGTGCAGCTAACCTCCAAGATGACTGCCCCTATTGCCAATTCCCCATATGCAACCTCCAAATAAGCGCATAGGGTTTAGGCAACCCATCTATACTCAAGGAGTTTTTATGCGTCTTTTCACTCTGGCTTTCGCCGCCACCGCCCTGATAAGCAGCGCAGTTTCGGCTCAAACGATTGAACGTCTCAAAGAGACTAATCATCTTACGTTTGGATATCGTACTGACGCCGCCCCGTTGTCCTACCAAACCACAGACGGCAACCCTGCCGGGTATTCGCCTGCGATCTGCAATGAAATCGCACAATATATTGCCAACACGTTTGAGATGAAAAACCTCGACGTAGATTTCGTGGCAGTGGATTCAAAAGATCGCTTCGACAAAGTCGCCAACGGCGAGATCGACCTATTGTGCGGGGCCGCCACCATCACGCTTTCACGACGCGAAAAGGTTGATTTCTCAATCCCGACTTATGTTGATGGCACCTCTGTTCTGTTACCCAAATCTGCAACAGGTCATCTTTCAGATTTGGCTGGCAAGAAAATCGGCATGCGCAGCGCGACTACAACGGAACAAGCGGTGTTGAACTCTTTCGGGGCTGCAAGCGTCGAAGCGGACATGGTTCGTTTCAATACACATCCTGACGGGTTCAAGGCCCTGCAAAACGGTGAAATCGACGCCTATTTTGCGGACCAGTCAATCCTTCTGGTAAACTATTTCGAACGCGACATGGTTAACGACTTCAAACTAATGGATGAAATCCTAACTATTGAAAAACATGGCTTTGCCTTGGCCAAAGGCGATAGCGATTTCCGGCTCTTGATAGATTCAGCGCTCTCTGAACTTTATGCAGCAGGTACGATGCAAAAATTGTTCCAAGCCGTCTTACCTGGGGCCACTCCGGGTGCAGGTTTGCAGGCTATGTATGTCATCGCCCCCACGCTTCCCTAAACCTATTCCGCCGGGGCTTTCATAGTCCCGGCTTTCTTTTCAAGGCAAACCTTGTTTTACTGTTTCAAACCAAGCCACCCGTTTCTTGTGAAAGGTTTCCCATGCGCGCTTTGATCTTTTCCCTGTGTTTTGGTGTCAGCCTATCGGCATCTCCTGTTGATGCCGCACCTTGCGGAAACACAAGTTCCGGGTTTGACGCATGGAAACGTGATTTTGCGACAACAGCTAAACGCGCAGGTGTCCGCAAAAAAGGCCTCAATGCGCTTTCCCAAGCCTCTTATGCAAACCGTACAATAGCAGCAGATCGCAACCAAAAGAGCTTCAAATACTCGCTAAAGAAGTTCATGAGTGTACGTGGAGCTGACACAATCGTTGCCCAAGGGCGTAAACGCAAAGCCCGTAACCCAAACTTTTATGCAACCTTAGAGCGTCAGTACGGTGTTCCGGCTGGGGTGTTGATTTCTCTGCACGGAATGGAAACGGCCTTTGGTAGCTTTATGGGCGACAGTCAGGTGGTCTCGGCCATCACAACTCTTGCATATGACTGTAGAAGATCAGATTTTTTCGTCCCTCACGCAATTGGGGCGCTAAAACTCGTGGACCAAGGTGCGATAACCACCCAGACCAAAGGCGCCAAACATGGCGAGTTGGGGCATACACAATTCCTACCGGGGAATGCCCTCACTTACGGTGTCGATGCAACCGGAGATGGTCGGGTCGATTTCTATAACGTGACGGACGCCCTTGCCTCTACCGCAAATTTCCTGCGTCAGAAGGGGTGGAAACCCGGGAAAGGCTATCAACCAGGCGAGCCCAATTTCTCGGTGATCAAGCAATGGAATGCTGCAAGTGTTTATCAGCAAGCCATCGCAATCATGGCCAAACGTATCGACGGCTAAATGTCCGCTGTATGCCTACCTGTCGCCACGCTCGCGCCTTGGTTGCGTCATCTTTTCTAAAAATTCCCTAAAAATAAGTTATTTTCTCGCTTTACAGAGATTCTACATACCTCCTCACTGCCCTGTGATTTGACAGATTCGGTCAAACTTTCTCCCACATCGCCAAGTAGTCTGTTTGATGAGAGCACACGCACAGGAGGATTAGAACTGTGACACAGGCTAGAGAGTATCACGGTGGACTAGTATTCGTGGAAGAGGATCAGGGGTCTTTAGATCGGTTTGCCCGAATTGTATCGGCAACACTCGAAGATTACGGCCAATCGGTCGAACGACAGTCGATCTCGGATCGCAATGAAGCAACAGTTGTAACCCATCAATATGCGGTGCATCTGGGTCTTGATTCAAATCCGCTCTGCGCGTCGCGCAGCCATCGGATGGATGCAGCCGCAGGGTTAAACCCCAGACGCAAGAAGAGGCGAGATCAGGTTCGCAAACGGTTGACCATCTCTCTAACACCGGTTTCAGACAAGACCGATGACCGGGATGTATCCGAACTGATCTTGGTCGTCATGCTTTATCGGATGGTTGATCTATATAGCAGCGAACATATCGAATGGCTTGATCCAAGTGTCGTGCTGACTGTAGAACAATTTCTGGGTGCCTTTGCGAATGTGTCGCCGCAACGGGTACAAAGCCGACAAAAGGTTTTCCATGCACGTGGAAAACGCTTTGCACCAGTAGAGGATACTGCCCCCGGATTGGCAGTTCAATACGACAAAATTTCAGGCCAGACCCCACATTGTGGCAAGCTGGGCTTGGTTGAACTCACCGACGAGGAAGCACTCGCACTCGCTTTCCGAAGCGACCCCCATCCAGACGAGCTGGATGCGAACGAGGCTCTGCTTCATGCAGAAAATGATATTCGGCGGCTTACAAGCTGGGGGATGACAGGTGTATTGGCCTTCGTATCAGGACCAGTTGCACTTTCTCTGGCAGCCGTAAACCTAATCCGAGGTGAGGACTTCCGACTGTCAACTCAGGTTCTGACCCTGACAAGCGCCCTTATGATTTTGCAAGGTTCAGGTGCGATGGCAAGTGTGGCAACATACATTCCTATGTAAGTTTGCGCCGGGTCCGACTGCCCTGCCCGTCCTTGGACGGGTCAGGCGCCCGGCACATCCTGCCTAGCTAAAACATAGGTATGAATAGAGAAAACCACCGCCCCACTTTGCGGCAATCGAAGGATACATTGCCGCTCGCTACGTAGAAATTCTGCGGCCTTCTGATCCGGTTGAACACGCCGTTGCAAAAAACTGCGCGGCTGGTGGAGTTCAGAATCCCGGTACCAAAGCGCGTTGAACCGCCACATGGGTTTGCCCGCTTTTACCCCATCAAATAATCGCTGAACCCGGCGGGCAATACCGTCATCATAGCCTTCAACGCCATCATGGATCGCGATTAAGGGCCGCATAAACTTTTCAGACAACGTCCAGCTCGCGGGAAAGCACAAAACAGCCCCCGTCAAAATGTGTTCGTCACCCTGTTTCTGCAAAATACAAAAATCTTCCTGCACCAGCCGCCCCAAAGTCCGCAATGGATTGTCACGATCTACCGCGACACTAACCCCATCTGCCCGGACCACGTGTGAACCGCAGTTCGGGTAGGTTAATGACACAACCAAATCCAGCAATTCCTGTGCCGCCTCTTTGGCCTGCCCATCCATCGCGACGACGTCATCATACGCGTTGCTCAACAGCTGATCACGCCGCGCCATTTGACTCTCAAATGCCACGTCTTGATGTAGCCAGTCCTCCATCGACATTGCCGAAATCCCCGGCAAGGCTCGTGGTGTCAAAGGATCGTATGGAAGTTCAGTTTGCAATATATCGGTCATGAGTTTGCTCATATCATTGCCTCTAGGCGAAGTCGGTAAAAAACGACCTCCTTCCCGGTCGTTTTCTGTGCGACAGCCCTATCAACCGGGTTTCAAACTGTCCCTAAAATCCAGGGAGGTGAGCAAGTGAACCATCATTACCGAGATACTCGAAAAATTGACCCGTCGCGCGGAGCCGACCTTGGGGATGGAACCCCGAATGACAACAATCGCATTGAAATTGGCCCAACTCAGCTGGCCTTAAATGAATGGGTTGGTGCTGAGTTGGCCCTGCCTAATCTGAACAAGATGCGGGAATACCGGTGGAAGCGGCTGACCCAGCACATCGTGGATCGAGGCCTTGGCGGCCTATTGATGTTTGATCCGCTGAACATTCGCTATGCCACCGATAGTACCAATATGCAGCTCTGGAACACGCATAACCCGTTCCGGGCCGTCCTGCTTTGTGCGGATGGGTATATGGTCATTTGGGATTACAAGAACTCTCCGTTTTTGTCCGAATTCAATCCGTTCGTGCGGGAACAACGATCCGGCGCAGATCTGTTTTACTTCGACCGCGGCGACAAGGTGGACGTGGCCGCCGATGTTTTCTCAAATGAGGTGCGTCGTTTGATGGAAGAGCACGCCCCCGGCAACATGCGTCTTGCGATCGACAAGGTGATGCTACACGGGCTTCGCGCGCTCGAAGCGCAAGGGTTTGATATCAAAGAAGGCGAAGAGGTCACCGAGAAAAGCCGCTCGATCAAAGGCCCCGATGAGATACTCGCCATGCGATGTGCCCATCATGCCTGCGAAACTGCCGTCGCAGAGATGGAGCGCTTTGCCAGAAACAATGTCCCAGCTGGTCAAACTTCAGAAGATGACATTTGGGCGATCCTGCATGCCGAAAACATCCGGCGTGGCGGGGAATGGATCGAAACCCGTCTATTGACCTCAGGGCAGCGCACCAACCCTTGGTTTCAGGAATGCGGGCCGCGCATAACCCAGAACAATGAGATCATCGCGTTTGATACTGATCTAGTTGGATCTTATGGAATTTGCATCGATATCTCGAGAACCTGGTGGATTGGCGATGAAAAGCCACGCCCGGATATGGTCTATGCAATGCAACACGCCCACGAGCATATCATGTCAAACATGGATATGCTCAAACCCGGCGTCACCATCCCGGAGCTAAGCGCCAACACCCACGTTTTAGATGCGCAATATCAGAGTGGGAAATACGGATGCCTCATGCATGGTGTTGGCCTGTGTGATGAATGGCCGTTGGTGGCCTATCCAGACCATGCGGTGCCCGGCGCATTTGATTATCCCTTGGAACCGGGCATGGTTTTGTGTGTCGAGGCTTTGGTCAGCCCTGAAGGCGGTAATTTTTCGATCAAGCTGGAAGATCAGGTTTTGATCACCGAAGATGGCTATGAAAACCTGACCACCTATCCATTCGATGCCGATTTGATGGGCGAATAACTTCAACTTTCAAAGCGTGGCCGGGTTTGTTTCCGAGCACTGGCCATGCTTACACCACCTGCCCCACAATACACCCCGGCTCCGTTTTGGTCACCTTGGCGTGACCTGCGTGACACATGGGTTGAGGCAGCGCTCCTGACACCCCACTCTCGGGGTAACGAAAAGGAGCCCCCCATGCCGACCGAACGCATCACATTTCCCGGTCACGCCGGAAGCCAATTGGCGGCGCGTCTGGATTTACCGGACGGCCCGGTATTGGCAACTGCCCTGTTTGCTCACTGTTTTACCTGCTCCAAGGACATTCCAGCCGCGCGCCGCATCGCTGCACGTTTGGCGGCAATGGGGATCGCGGTTATGCGGTTCGATTTCACGGGGCTTGGCCACTCTGAAGGGGAATTTGCAAACACCACGTTTACCTCAAACGTTCAGGATTTGGTGGCGGCAGCCCAATATCTGAACACCCGCGGTCTGGCCCCCGAATTGCTGATTGGGCATTCACTGGGCGGTGCTGCTGTTCTGCGTGCGCGCGCTGACATCCCCACAATCAAAGGGGTGGTAACACTCGGGGCCCCTTTTGATCCGGGGCACGTATCGCACCACTTTGATGATGCCCTACCGGAAATACAATCCAAGGGCGCTGCAGAGGTCTGTTTGGGTGGTCGACCGTTCCGCATTGGCAAAGCCTTTGTTGACGACATATCTGACGTTGCTCTGGGTCCAGCGATTGCCGACCTCAAAGCGGCCCTTTTGGTTTTGCATGCTCCAAGGGATGAGACGGTCAATATCGACAACGCCAGTCAAATTTTCCTGGCCGCAAAGCATCCTAAAAGCTTTGTCACCTTGGATGATGCCGATCACCTGATCACCCGCCAACAAGACGCCGAGTATGCCGCAGACGTCATCGCGGCCTGGGCAACACGCTACATCCAACTCAAACCACCAGCGCCCCCCATTGGAACTCCCGAAGGCATCGTGCGTGTAACCGAAGCCGACCCCGGCGGTTTCCTGCAGGACATTCAATCTGGTCCAGACCACCACGCCGTCGCGGATGAACCCGTGTCATATGGCGGCACAAATCGCGGCATGTCGCCTTACGGGTTTGTGTCGTCGGGTCTGGGCGCTTGCACCTCGATGACCATTCGCATGTATGCGCGCAGAAAAGGGTGGCCCTTGGTCGGCGTCAGCGTCGATGTCAGTCACAACAAGGTCCACGCCCAAGACGCGGATTCCGCAGCACGCGGCAAGATTGATCAGTTCACTCGAAAAATTCGTCTCGAGGGGCGCCTGACCGAGGAGCAAAAACAAAAGCTACTCGAAATTGCTGACAAATGCCCCGTACACCGGACGCTCGAAGCAAGTTCTCAGGTCGAGACCTTGCTCGAAGACACGCTGTTGACAGCTTAAAGGCCTCGGTCCTCTGCTCCTTGAATTGGGCAGAGGAAATTTCACTTAACGCCGACGTGCTGGCATAGGGCGCGCGACAGGTGGACGATGAATAGGAGGGCGCGCAATTGGGGGTTTCGCTACAGGGGGACGCGCGATTGGGTGCTCTGGTTTTGGCCGGTCCGGACGATCTGGTCGATTAGGGCGATTTGGATACCCATAATAATAATCGTTCCACATCATGGAATCGTAATAAACGCCGCCACCAACACTGACCGCCGACGGGTCGCAGGCTGACAACGCCAAGACTGATGCGCTCAAGCCAACGGCAAGGGTAAGTTTTTTCATCATAATGATCCGTTTCCCTCTGTTCAGCGCAACGACCGGAACGAGCTGTAAATGGCGTTGATATCGTTAATCATCTCCGGATCGACACCAGTCTCGAGAATAGCAATTGAAATAGCTACACGATCCTGCGGAAGATCAATTAACACGGCAGTGAAGTTCACGGTCTTACGCCCGCGTCGTCCATGACCTGCGTACTTGGCAGCAGAAAGTCCCCCGATACGGGTTTTCTTTTCACTGACCAATACCGGATCCTCAACAATGGATTTTCCAACATTGCGCAGGTATTCAACAGCCTGATCAAAGGTCCGAACGCCGTTTGGCGACATAAAACCGACCCAAGCGCCCTGGTCGCTGACGGGGGAAAAACCGATCACACGATTGATTAGTCGCTCTTCCTCTAGATCAGGAGGGGAAATTACGCGTGGCCCACCCGCACGCACCTGCCAATAGTCGGGCGCGCTTACTTCGAACAACGATTGACCACCGTTTTTGTATATGACCGGCATTTCAGCAACGGCCAGACCCGGCGTCAATCCGAGCACAGTAAGCCCCAAAATGGCGCGAACCTGCCTTGAAATTTTTGCAATCATGTCTCTCACTTTCACCAAATACTTCATAATCATCCCGGCTACCCGACTGTAAGTAAAGTCAAAACAGAATTTCCGCTCTGTCCACCACCCTCTTGCCATTGCCCGCCTCATACGAGTTCTTGATATATATCAAGGGCAGAAATTTTCACTTGTGACACCCATAGAGCGAAAGATCGGCTTTGGGTCCGATGAAAAAGCAAAGGACTTGGCTCTCATGAGTTTCTTTTCAAAAGTTGCCGACAGCACGGATTTGGTAAACGGAATGGCGCAACGCCTTGGCGTTGACGTTGCGACTGACATCGCAAACTCCCCTGACGCGGCGGCCAAAAAGCTACGCCAAAGAGTTATCCTGTGTTCATCCTGCTCAGACCAAAAAGGGTGCGCAGAGCTTCAGGCCAATACGACTCATTTGGAGCACGCACCTGACTACTGCATGAACAAGCAAGCTTTGGAACGCGAAGCGCACAAAGGGTAAACCCTTGATCACAAGGTGCCGGGTCTTCCGGAACCTTCTATCGGAGACCCCCGACGCACCCGTTCAGTTCGTATATGTACCATCGATAATGTCACCACCGGATCCAATGAAACGGATACCGTCTTCCAAACGTTCCATATCATAGCAGGCCCAAATATCCGATGGCGGCCACATGGAACAATATTGGTCGTCGCGTATGGCCCAATATCCCCAACTGGGGCGACCAGACGTGTAAAGAGTTCTCATGGACGGGCGAAAATCTTGCCGCGCACCGCTCTCGTACAGAACTTCATGATCCATCAAAGCCGCCAGAATACTCTCCTCATCCAGCATTTCAGCCGCATGAGTTGCCGTTGATCCGCTCAGAATGGCTAAAATCAGGGCAAACCGTCTCATATCAGCGCTCCCACCTTGTCGATACCGCTGCACAAGTTTATGACGCGCGACATCCCCTGCGCTAGTCACAAAAAGGTGCCGCTGCCAATGATCCCTCGCTATTCCCGCCCCGAAATGGTTGCCATCTGGTCGCCCGAGACCAAGTTTCGCATCTGGTACGAGATTGAAGCCCACGCCTGTGACGCGATGGCTGATCTGGGTGTGATCCCGAAAGAAAACGCCGAAGCTGTCTGGAAAGCCAAAGACGTGAAATTCGACGTCGCGCGCATTGATGAAATCGAAGCCGTCACAAAGCACGACGTTATCGCGTTCCTGACCCACCTGGCTGAACATGTCGGCTCGGAAGAGGCCCGCTTTGTACACCAAGGCATGACCAGCTCAGACGTGCTGGACACCTGCTTTAACGTGCAGCTGGTTCGCGCCTCAGATATCCTGATCAAAGACATGGAAGGGCTGCTCGCAGCACTCAAGAAGCGCGCGATTGAACACAAAGACACCATTCGCATTGGCCGCAGCCACGGTATCCATGCCGAACCCACAACCATGGGTCTTACGTTTGCGCGTTTCTACGCGGAAATGGATCGCAACATGAACCGCTTGAAAAAGGCGCGTATGGAAATCGCAACCGGCGCAATCAGCGGCGCAGTTGGGACATTTGCCAATATCGACCCCCGCGTCGAAGAGCACGTCTGCGAGCAACTGGGGCTTGAAGCCGAGCCAATCAGCACGCAAGTGATCCCGCGTGACCGTCACGCCGCGTTTTTCGCCGCACTGGGCGTTGTTGCGAGCTCGATTGAAAACGTCGCCACTGAAATCCGCCACATGCAGCGAACCGAGGTTCTGGAAGCTGCGGAATTCTTCTCGATGGGTCAAAAAGGCTCCTCGGCAATGCCGCACAAGAAAAACCCTGTTCTAACAGAAAACCTGACCGGCTTGGCACGTCTGGTACGTATGGCCGTTGTTCCTGCAATGGAAAATGTCGCCCTGTGGCACGAGCGGGACATCTCGCACTCTTCCGTTGAACGCAACATCGGCCCAGACAGCACTATCACTTTGGATTTCGCCCTGTCGCGCCTGACTTCTGTAATCGAAAATCTGCTGGTTTACCCGCAGAATATGCTCGACAACATGAACAAATTCCCAGGTCTGGTGATGAGCCAGCGCGTGCTATTGGCGCTGACCCAAGCAGGTGTTTCGCGCGAAGATGCGTACCGTTTCGTACAGCGTAACGCTCTGAAAGTTTGGGAAACCGGCTGTGACTTTAAAGGCGAACTGCTGGCCGACAAAGAAGTTGTTGCAGCGCTGGGTGTCAAAGAAATCGAAGCCAAATTCGATCTCGGCTACCACACAAAACACGTCGACACGATTTTCGCGCGCGTATTCAAAGACTAAATTGTCGAGGCCCTGGATTTCCGGGGCCTCTTCTTATTGCTGATCGACGCGATTTGGTACAACCTATGCGAACGGTTGAACAAATCAGTGAAACAATGATCAAACCAAGCCCGGCAGAATTGCAAATCGCCCAACAATTCCTCTCAGAGTTTCAAGATGCTCGCAACATTGACAGCGACATGTCGATGACCTGCATTTACCGATCTGCCGACTTTTCAGACGAACGTCTCGTTTACCGCGTGACCACGTCACATGACACTGAATACGCGCTCAAGATCGATGTCGCACCAGCGCCAAACCCCCGTTTATCAGACGAATTCAAAGTTCTTACGCGACTTGTCCCGCATTTTGAACATCGCGCCGAAGTGGATGTGGTGAAACCGCTGTACCTTTCGCCAAGCGCCCAATTTCTGGTAACAGAATTCGTGGATCACAAAACGGCCACTCATCATATTTTTAATTCGAAAAAGGACGCCCAAGCCGGGCAGATGTATCGACGTGCTGGCCATTGGCTCCATGAGCTTCACGACATTGATCCGCCAGCTAAAACGCGATTCTGGTTTGACTGGATGTTCGAAGCAATCGAAGAAAAGCTCTCTGCGGGCCTCCCCATGATGCCTGCCTCAGACTATCGCCCAATGGTCGAACAAATGAAGCGCGATGTGGAATGTATCAAGCAATTCAAAGCGTTCAAACGGTACTGTCATGGAGATTTTCACGGCGAAAACCTGATTATGGGCCGTGGGACTGCGTTTGGGCTGGATTTCACGGAACATCGCGTAAAACTGGGTGAATACGACATCGTGGATTTCCTCAAGGGCGATGTTTACCGCAGCGGGGATCCACTGGACGTAGATCGCAGTGGCATCTTACGATCAAACAAAGAAATGTTTTTCAAGCGATACAAGCATCGCATAAACATGGCGATCCTTGATTACTGCATTCGCGCCCGTATGTTGATTGACTGCCTTCACATCACCCAAAACATGTATACGGCGGATGAGTTTCAGCGCACCAAATATCGCAATTTGCACAACAGACTGACACTCGCCTTTCGCACACCAATAGAAGGGTAGCCCGCTCTGTCGGGTCACATCACGCAGGTTTGACATCCACTTGCGCAGGTGGCTAGCTGATATTCTCAAAAATCACTCTACATTCATTTTATTGTTTTATCACTCGGAGTTTCTCATGCGTCTTGCTCTTGCCCTTATTCTTGCTGCTCCAACTTTTGCCTTTGCTGCAGGCGGCGGCAGCGGTGATGGGGGGACCACCTGGACCAATCCCCCAAAGCCAACCCAAACAACGAAGACATGCAAAGGCATCAAGGTTTGGGATGAAAAGAAAAAGCGTTGTGTCAAACCCAAACAGTCCTCACTCGACACCGATACTCTGTATGGGGCTGTGCGCGAGCTCGCTTATGACGGGCGATATCAGGACGCGCAGGGGGTTCTGCGCGCAATGTCAGACCAAAACGATGATCGTGTCCTTACCTACTGGGGATTTACCCACCGAAAGTTAGGGCAGGCCGCCTTGGCAAACGCCTATTACCAAAAGGCGCTATCGGTGAACCCAGACAATATACTCGCGCGAAGCTATATGGGCCAAGGGTATGTGGCAGAAGGAAAAACAGAATTAGCGATCCATCAATGGAAAGAGATCAAGGCGCGTGGCGGCGAAGGCAGCTGGGCCGAAGTCTCCCTCCGCAAGGCGATCAAAACGGGGCTCACTTACAACTACTGACCTTCAGCCTTTGTTTACCCCGTCTGCACTAATGTGACTGCAACTCCAAAACACTGGAACACGCAGGAACATGCAGGAAGACAGAGCATTGATGCAACTGGGCGCACCCGTAAACGACCTGGTTAATGGTCAAATGATGACAGAGACTGAGGTACGGGTCCCTCGGTCTCTAACCGCCCGGGAAAAAGCCGCAATTGTTGTGCGTCTTGTGATCAGTGAAGGCGCCGATATCCCGTTAGAGGATCTGCCTGAGGATCTGCAAGAAAAGCTGACCCAACAAATGGGCCAAATGGGATTGGTCGATCGGATCACCTTGGATGCGGTCGCCGCTGAATTTGCCGACGCGCTCGAAGGGATCGGATTGGCTTTTCCTCACGGCTTGGCTGGTGCCTTATCCGCAATGGACGGCAAAATTGCGCCAACAACGGCCGCCCGCCTGCGGAAAGAAGCCGGAGTTCGTCAGATTGGCAACCCATGGCAACGTTTACGCGATCTCGACGCGATGGAATTGGCCGAAATTGCTGAAGCCGAAAGCACAGAGGTCGCCGCCGTTCTCTTGTCCAAAATCGAAACCGCAAAAGCGGCTGAACTGCTCAGCAAGCTCCCCGGCCCTCTGGCACGGAAAATTACATTTGCCGTCTCACAAACCGGTGGCGTTACGCCAGAGGCCGTTGAGCGGATCGGGTGGTCCCTTGCCAAACAATTGGACAACAAGCCAATTTCAGCCTTTGAGGATGGGCCGGACAAGCGTGTTGGAGCCATATTGAACCAATCAACAGCCGCCACTCGCGAAGATGTGCTCGAAGCGCTGGATCAAGAAGATGCTGTTTTTGCAACCTCCGTTCGCAAAGAGATCTTTACCTTTGCCCACATCCCTCGCCGTCTCAGCCCACGGGATGTTCCTACAGTTATTCGCCAAGTAGATCAGGCTGATCTTGTTACCGCCATGGCGGCAGCGACCGAGGGGGCCGATGCGGACAGCAAAGAGTTCCTGTTGGCCAATCTGTCCACCCGAATGGCGGACAACCTGAGAGACGAAATTACGGAAGCAGGATCAATCAAACAAGCAGATGGCGAAGACGCGATGAATCGGTGCATCACAGCCATCCGTCAGCTTGAGACGGACGGCATACTCGACTTGATCATCGAAGAAGAAGACTAATCGGCAGCCTTAGAGCGTAATTCGTCTCCACCGCAATGGACAGTCGAAGAGATGGCTCATATCAGAGTGATATGAAACACTCCCCTCCAGTTTTCGTGTGCACGACGTTGACGCCCAAGTTTTGGTCCTCTCAGAGATGAATGCAAATCGCGCTATCATCTTGATGATCTTTGCAGTTTTGTGCTTTTCACTGATGGATGCCTCTGTCAAAGCCCTATCCCCGCGTGTCGGTGTGATGACAGCACTTTGGGCGCGTTACGCAGGTCAGATGGCCTTTGTGCTCATCCTCGTTTTACCGCGCCTCCATCAGGTTGTCCGGACACACCATCCAATTCTGCAATTTTTGCGCTCTTTGCTGCTTATGGGGGCCACGGGCTTTTTCTTTATGGGTCTCACCCTCATCCCGCTGACGGATGCTGCTGCGCTGATGTCCGTTAACCCTGTCCTGATCACTTTGGGGGCTGCCCTGTTTTTAGGTGAAGCCTTAGGACCACGTCGGATCATTGGGATCGCTTTTGCTTTGTTGGGGGCCGCAATTATCATTCGGCCCGGATCCAATGTGTTTTCGCTGGCCTCATTTTACCCAATTGCAGCCGCCGTTTGCTATTCAGGTTATGCTTTGTTGACGCGAAAAGTGGGGGCCAACGAAAACGTCTGGACCTCCCTTTTTTATACGGGCCTCGTGGGAACAATCCTGCTGAGCTGTATCGTCCCGGCCTATTGGCAAACCCCGGACCTCACCGCTTGGGGCCTTATTCTGTTGGTTTCAGGATTTGGAACGTTAGCTCAAATGCTGCTCATTCGGGCCTTTAGCGCAGGCGAAGCCGCAGTATTGGCGCCTTATGCCTATTGTGGCCTAGCCTTTGCTGCGATTTGGGGCGCGCTATTTTTCGGAGAGCTGCCAGATTTCTGGACTGTGGTTGGTGCGCTTGTTATCGCGGGGGCGGGCCTATATGTCTGGCATCGTGAGACACACAGCCGCTGAGATCTATTGATGCCCGTTGAAAAATCCGAACTGACCCGCTCTGAACGGATCAAGTATTACATCGCCAATACATTCCTATCGGGCTTCATCGGAGGGATGCGCCTGCTGCCTTACGAAAAGCGCATCGCAACGATGGGGCAAATTATCAAAGCGCTCGCACCTGTCGTCGGATACACTAAACGAATCCGAGATAACCTGGCACTAACTTGCCCTGAACTGCCAGAACCAGACGTGAACCGCCTGTGTAAGGAAGTCCCCGACAATGCGGGTCGCGCTATCATGGAGCATTTTTCTCCAGAAGAGTTCGTGGAGCGTCAGAAAGGGGCCAAGGTCAGCGGCCCCGGTGTTGAAACCTTTGACGCGATGGTCAAAGAAGGCCGCCCGATGATGATGATCACCGCGCATTTCGGTCACTATCTAGCTGCACGTGTGGCGTTGCAAAACCGGTCAACCAAGCCGATCGGATGTCTCTTTCGTCGGATGGCCAACCCCTATTTCAACGACCGCTATGTTGATGCTTTCTGTCAAACCGGCGAACCGATGTTTGAACAAGGTCGGCGCGGCATGATGGAAATGGTGCGTTCGCTGAAAAAAGGCGGCATTATAGCAATTGTTTCGGATCTGCATGCTCATGGTGGGAAAGCCATGAGCTTCTTTGGCAAGCCTGCGGCCACATCCACACTAAACGCTGAATTGGCTATCAAGTACAACGCCGTGATGATCCCTGTTTACGCGATACGTCAACCAAACGGTTTGGATTTTGAAATCATTCTTCATGAGCCGGTGGAACACAGCGACCCAGATACCATGACGCAACAAATCAACGATGATCTAGAGGCGGTCGTGCGTCAGAATATGGGTCAGTGGTTTTGGATCCATCGCCGCTGGAAGCCTTGGCAGGACTAATCAAGCGTCAGCGCACACGCGCAGCCGCGACAATCGATCCGTGATTGACCTGTTGAATCAAGACCACGGCGGGTTCGTCTCTGATCATTGGCGTCGTCAGCGTATTTTGCCCCTGCCCGTCCCAAGAACCGACTTGGGTCCAGGACTCGACAACGTTAGCATAGTCAAGCGTTTCGCCCGCCAACTCACCACGTTTGATAGACACACGACGGGCCGGTGTATAGTTCACTAGAAACACATCATACTCCCCGGTCAAAGCGCGCCCTATCGTGTTGACTGAAATGACCACCTGCCCGTCGGATAGCTCTGCCTTGGCTTTTGCGACCGGTGTCGCAGCCCGGTGTTTCCCGATGTGTTCCATCAATTCCATACCGCGCGCGCCAACAACATCCTCTTGGCCATTGATGATCATCTGAGGCGTGTAAATCATGCTGCGCCCACCTGCCTGCGCAAACCCCTGCTGTCGGATGGTATGCGCAGGATCCGCAAACTCATCTTTCCAGCCGATGTAGTCCCAATAATTGACATGCAGCGCTAGTCCGATGACATCCTCCTGCTCTGCCAACTTGTGCATCAACGCATCTGCAGGCGGACAGGATGAACACCCCTGAGAGGTATAGAGCTCCACCACCACTGGATTGCTCTCTTCCGCAACGGCGACAGACGCCGAAATCCACAAGAGGGCGAGCGGGGCGAGAACGAATTTCATAACACGGCTTTCTGTTGGGGTTTCTTCGGGTTTACCCCCACCTCACCCTCCTTGGCCAATCAACGTTTCTTGAAGCAAAGGTGATCTTGTACTCAACGCCCTGATGTATGGTTTAATTCAGAAGCAACCACCCCATGTTTGTCTCTTGAAACATCACACCGCGTGGGGCAACATTTCGTTAGCAAATCCCCATTTTCATGATTTTCCAGAGGGAGGCCATCTAATGCCCATCACCGTTGGACTGGATACAGCCAAGACGCGCAAAGATTTGAGCGTCAACGGAAAGACCATTTCGTACTTTTCAATCCCAGCCGCGACCGAAGCTGGATTGGGCGATTTCTCTGCCCTTCCCGCAGCGCTCAAAGTCGTTCTAGAAAACATGCTACGTTTCGAAGACGGTGGCTTTTCGGTCTCGGTTGATGACATCAAAGCCTTCGCTGAATGGGGCGCCAATGGCGGCAAGAACCCTCGCGAAATCGCCTATCGCCCGGCCCGTGTGCTGATGCAAGATTTTACCGGTGTTCCTGCTGTTGTGGATCTAGCCGCGATGCGCGATGGCATCGTCAGCTTGAAAGGCAGTGCCTCAAAAATCAACCCGCTGGTTCCTGTTGACCTGGTTATTGACCACTCCGTCATGATTGATGAATTTGGCAACCCACGTGCATTCCAGATGAATGTGGATCGCGAATACGAACGCAATATGGAACGCTATCAGTTCCTGAAATGGGGCCAGAGCGCCTTTAACAATTTCCGCGTTGTGCCCCCTGGGACTGGTATTTGCCATCAGGTGAACGTTGAATATCTGGCCCAAACCATTTGGACCGACACGGATCAAAACGGCGTCGAAGTCGCCTATCCTGATACCTTGGTCGGCACTGACAGTCATACCACAATGGTGAATGGCATGGCCGTTCTGGGTTGGGGTGTCGGCGGGATCGAAGCCGAGGGCGCTATGCTGGGTCAACCGATTTCAATGCTAATCCCCGAAGTTGTCGGTTTCAAGCTAACCGGCGCGATGGTCGAAGGCACAACTGGCACAGATCTGGTTCTAAAAGTCGTGGAAATGCTACGCGAAAAGGGCGTTGTCGGAAAGTTTGTTGAATTTTATGGCGACGGGCTAGACCGCCTACCGCTCGCTGACCGTGCCACCATTGCCAACATGGCACCGGAATATGGTGCAACTTGTGGGTTCTTCCCGATCGATGGTGAAACCCTCCGCTATATGCGCAACACCGGACGGGACGAAGGCCGCCTGGCATTAATCGAGGCCTATGCTAAAGAAAACGGGTTCTGGCGCGGGGCGGATTACGCCCCTATCTATACCGACACTATGGAGCTGGATATGGGGTCTATCGTACCCGCAATTTCCGGCCCCAAAAGGCCTCAGGATTACGTCGCCTTAACGGATGCCAAATCTGCATTCCGTACTGAGATGGAACAGACTTTCAAGCGTCCAATGGGCAAAGAGATCGCCGTCAAAGGTGAAAGTTATACGCTGGAAAGCGGCAAGGTTGTGATTGCATCGATTACATCATGCACCAACACCTCCAACCCCTATGTGATGATTGGTGCTGGTCTGGTGGCTCGCAAAGCTGCGGCACTGGGATTGAATCGCAAACCTTGGGTTAAAACCTCTTTGGCACCGGGGTCGCAAGTTGTCTCCGCCTATCTGGAAGCGGCTGATTTGCAGGACGATCTGGATGCAATCGGCTTTAATCTCGTCGGTTATGGATGCACCACCTGCATCGGGAATTCCGGCCCGATACAACCCGAACTGTCCAAAGCCATTGCCGAAGGGGATTTGGTTGCGACCGCTGTTCTGTCCGGAAACCGCAACTTTGAAGGGCGTATTTCACCAGATGTGCGGGCCAACTATTTGGCGTCGCCTCCGTTGGTTGTGGCCTATGCCTTGGCGGGTACAATGGACATTGATCTGTCCAAAGATCCGATCGCTCAGGACAAAAATGGCAATGACGTTTACCTGAAAGATATTTGGCCCTCGACCCACGAAATCGCAGAGCTGGTCGAAAAGACCGTGACCCGTGAGGCCTTTTTATCGAAATACGCCGACGTCTTCAAAGGCGATGAAAAGTGGCGAAGCGTTGAAACAACCAACGCCGAAACCTATGACTGGCCCCCTGCTTCCACCTACATACAAAACCCACCCTACTTTCAAGGGATGAGCGACCAGCCTGGCACCATCAGCAATATTCATGATGCCAAGGTGCTTGCGGTGCTGGGCGATATGGTTACTACCGATCACATCTCACCCGCTGGCAGCTTTGCCAGCACGACCCCTGCGGGCCAATATCTGCTGGATCGTCAGGTGCAGCCGCGCGAGTTTAACTCGTATGGGTCCCGTCGCGGCAATCACGAGGTCATGATGCGCGGCACCTTTGCCAACATCCGTATCAAGAACGAAATGCTAGATGGTGTCGAAGGTGGATATACCAAAGGTCCAGATGGCAATCAGATCTCAATTTACGATGCTTCAATGGCCTATCAGGAGGCAGGTACACCCTTGGTGATCTTTGGAGGGGTGCAATACGGTGCCGGGTCTTCACGGGACTGGGCCGCCAAAGGGACAGCCCTGCTGGGTGTCAAAGCCGTGATTGCCGAGAGCTTTGAGCGTATTCACCGCTCGAATCTGGTGGGCATGGGCGTTATTCCATTTGAATTCACAAATGGGGACTCGCGCAAAACATTGGGTTTGACCGGGGCGGAAACGGTCTCGATAAGCGGTTTGGACACCATCCAACCCCTGCAAGACGTGCCTTGTTCGATCACTTTCCCGGATGGTTCGGTAAAAGAGATCACGCTGAAATGTCGGATCGATACGGCCCCCGAAATCGAATACGTCGAACATGGCGGGGTTCTGCACTATGTCCTGCGTAACCTTGCGAAATCATAAGCGCGACACTTTGTGACAACTTTCAAAGCCCCAGATCACTTCTGGGGTTTTGTCCGTTCTGGACCTTTGGGCTGGACTTGGGCAAGCTCTACCCAAATCATGACGATGGAGTGTTCAATGCCCAAAGCCAATGCGCTTCTACTGTGCTCGCTCAGCGTCATAACCGTAATTGGGGTCTGGGGCATCGCGGACATTGATGGGTTAGTGACCTGGGCTAGTGCAATTGTTCAACAAACCTTCCATAGCCGAGGCTGGTTTGTGATGTTGGCTGCATCAACCATGCTCATCACCTGTCTGGCGCTTGCATTTTCCCCCTACGGCCGAATCCGCTTGGGCAAAGACGACGACCGCCCTGAATTCTCCACGGCCTCTTGGATTGCGATGTTGTTCTCGGCAGGTATGGGTGTTGGTCTGTTGTTCTGGGCCGTGGCCGAACCCCTGACACATTACAATTTCCTGCATAGTAAAGTTTCTACGCCCAACTCTGCACAGCAAGCGATGCTTGCCACCAACTTTCACTGGGGATTGCACGCTTGGGCAATCTATGGGTCAACTGCTCTGACCATTGCCTTTTTCAGTTTTCGACGGGGAACCGGAATGATGGTCGGAGCGCCCCTGGTTTCCTTATTTCCAGGTGAAAAGTGGGCACGGATCGTCGGCTGGTTTTCTGATTTCATGGCTATCATTGCGATCGCCATCGGGGTTGGTGGATCAATGGCGATGGGTATTTTTCAAGTGGCTGACGGGGTTTCTGCATTGGCAGATATCCAAGTAGGGAACATTTTGATCTGGGGCATTCTTTTGGTCATGGTCGCCTGCTATATCCCGGCTTTGTTAATCGACCTCGGGCAAGGCATGGCGCGACTCTCAAACGCTGCGATGGCCATCGCGATCGCGTTGGTCGCCTATACAATCATACTAGGCCCGACAGAGTTCTTGCTAAACACAGTCGTGCAAAGCTTTGGGGATTACGTCGCCAACGTGTTGCCACGCGGTTTTCAAACATTCCCATTTTACGGCACCAGCATGCATCAATGGTTCAGCGATTGGACTCTCACCTATATGGTCTGGTGGATTGCTTGGGGTCCATTTGTGGGGGTTTTTGTTGCCCGTATTTCAAAGGGTCGTACCATTCGAGAATTTGTCATCGGCGTTCTTTTCGCGCCCACTTTGTTCTCGATTGTCTGGTTCGGGGCATTTGGCGGCATTGGCCTGTTTGAAACCATCAACGGAGCTGGCGAGCTGCTTCAAATGACACAAACCAATGTCGAACGCGTCACCTTTGGTTTGCTCGATCGATTGCCATTTTCAGGTCTCACAACGCTTGCCACCGTTATTGCCGCGTTTTTGTTTATTGTGACCAGCGTTGTCAGCGCCGCCTTCGTGCTTGGTACTTTTTCAACCGGCGGCGACCCGAACCCACCGCCCCGAATTCGTCTCATCTGGGGTGTTTTGCTTGGCGTTCTGAGTGTTGCGATGATCCTATCCGGCTCGGTAGAATCGGTGAAAATCCTAATTTCACTGGGTGCCTTACCCTTCGTCTTTATTTCAGTTCTACTGTTGGTATGCCTGATACGTGGCCTGCGAGAAGAAGGAATGCCACATGCTGATCGGTGATCTGACTGATACACTCATGAACCTGACAACTTTTGCCTTCATCGGTGCAATGGTTTGGATCTTGTTGCGTTAAGGGCTGGCGATACTATTCGCCAGCCGCTTTTTTCAACGCAGGGCGGATTGTCTTTTCAATGACCCGTTGGGTGATCGGCCCGGCAAATCGTAAAACAATCGTTCCTTCACCGTCGATAACGTATGTCTCAGGGACGCCATACACCCCCCAATCCAACGCCATGCGGCCCTTCTCGTCCCGCCCGATGGCGGTATAGGGGTCTCCTAAGTCCTTCAGGAACCCATCGGCCTGCGCCAGTGTGTCTTTGTAGTTCACTCCATAAATCGGAATGCCCTCTTCCGACAAAAGGTCTAGATTTGGATGTTCGACCCGGCACGGCGCGCACCAACTTGCCCAGTAATTCACAAGCTTAACCGTGCCATCACGAAGCGTTTCGTCAGTAAATCCCGCCTTGCCAGGAAAAGCCTTCAAAACAACCGGCGGAGCCAACTGCCCTTCACGAGCGGATGGCAAAGCTTCTGGATCCTCACGAAACATGCCCACTGCAGCCAGCGCGACAAAGGCCCCAAAGATCAACGGGGGCGCCAACATCAAAGGCGAAACCTTAGCCATGCCGTGACATCCTTTGTTCTACCTTGGCCAACTCAGCACGCACTCTGCGCCCACGCCACAGACTGAAAGCAACCAAAACGACCAGCAATACGATAGACGCTGCATAAGCAGAAAGAACCGTATCCCCATATTTCCCAAGATTCGGCATCATGAGCCAACCCTTTCGCGCGCCAACAATGCATTAACCCGACGGGCCCGAATTTCGGTTCCAGTACGGTACAGTACCAATGCAATGAACAATAAAACAAAGCCAATCATGCAAACCAGCAACGGAAAGAAAAAGACATTGCTGACCTTTTCAGTTGTATCAGACCCCGTGATGGCCCCGGCTCGCATGACCGAAGCGCCCTGATGCAAACCTTGGTTCCAGAAATTGACCGCATATCGGCTCAGCAGTGCAAAAACACTGCCCACCAAACATAGAACAGAGGTCAAATCAGCGGCGGTATCCGGGTTATCAATCGCTTCCCAAAGCGCCATGTATCCCAAATAAAACAGAAACAAGATTAGGAAAGATGTAAGACGCGGATCCCATTCCCACCATGTTCCCCACATGGGCTGCCCCCAGATGGCGCCGGTAACCAAAGCGATAATCGTCATGATAGCGCCAACCGGTGCCGCTGCGCGAGCTGCAAGCGCGCTTACATGATGACGACGCACCAGCCAAATCAATGAGGTCAGCAACATCATCAACCACGCATTAATGGCCATCAATGCAGCTGGCACATGCAGATAGATAATCTTGACCGTAGACCCCTGACGGTAGTCATCGGGCGTAAAGAAGAACCCCCAGATTAAACCCACAGCAAGAAATGCTGCAGACAGAATCCAAAACACTGGCAGCACGCGCTCTGTCGTAGCCAGGAATTTTTTCGGGTTGGCGTATTCCCAGAAGGAATTGAGCTTGGATGAGATCGACATATTTGGTTTCTAGCCCGTCTGGCTGGGGTCTACAATTCACATCATTAGCGCAGATTGACGCGCAACACTGCAGCGCTGGCAAATGGTAACAAGGCCACGCAAGCAGCCGTAATTCCTGCTAACATCAACAAGGGTGTGGAAATATCCATCCCCAAAGCGCCACGGCGCGCGGCTTCGGATCCAAAAATTAGGGTCGGCACGTATAGAGGCAACACAAGCAAAGACAGCAAAAGCCCGCCCCGTTTCAATCCCACGGTCAATGCGGCCCCGAAAGTGCCAATCACGGACAGGGCCGGCGTCCCCAACAACAACGAAGTCACCAAGGCCGCGTATCCTGATGGCGACAGATTCAAAAGAACCCCCAAAATCGGTGCGGCCAACACCAACGGCAACCCCGTCGTGATCCAATGCGCCAAAGCTTTGATCGTCACAACCGCCTCAAGCGGCAGCGGGGCTGTGGCCAACAAATCAAGCGATCCGTCTTCCCAATCCAAAGCGAGCAAGCGATCCAAGGACAGAAGACACGCCAGCAGCGCCCCAAGCCACAAAACCCCCGGCGCAATTGTTGAGAGCAAAGTGGATTCCGGCCCAACAGAAAATGGCACCATGACCGTTACGATAAGGAAAAAGGCCAATCCAAGGCCAAATCCGCCACCGGCCCGCAGCGCCAGTTTCAGATCTCTCAATAACAAAGCGATCATAAAAACCCCTCATCGAAGTCATCTAACGATTTGGGTTTGGCCTTATAGGGCCCGACATCCAGCACATCCCCATCAAGGCCCAGATCAATATGCGTCGCAATCAACGCTGACCCGCCCGTAGAGAGATGCGAGCGTACCGTATCTGCAAACATCTGAACCGCAGACACATCCAATGAGACGGTTGGCTCATCCAAGACCCAAATCGGGCGTTCGGTAACAAGCAATCGCGACAATCCCAACCGCCGCTTTTGCCCCGCAGACAAATTGCCCGCATGACGCTCCACCAAATCCGTTAATGCAAAAGCTTGCAATGCTGCATCGATGCCCTTGGCACCAAAAACGCTAGCCCAAAACTTCAGGTTCTCCGACACACTGAGTGTGGGCTTAATGCCATCGGAGTGCCCCGCATAGGCAATCGTTTCGTCACCGCCTGTGATCGTTCCCCAAAGAGGTGGTTGCAGCCCCGCCAAGGTTCGCAACAAAGTTGTTTTACCAACGCCATTGGGGCCTCTCACAATCAACGCTTTACCCGGTTGCAATTCAAACCCAACCCCTTCGAGCACGGGAACACCGCCACGGGCGATAGCAAGATCAGAAACAGTCAGTGTCATGACACTCGCTTATCCCATTGGTGGTAAGGGCAAAAGGTGGGATTTGCCGCAGGTCGGTATCGGTCCGCCGTGAAACAGCCGAAATACCAAAGCCCTTTAAACCGGCAGTATCGCCAACGCGATCCGCCTGCCCTCAGACAGCAAAACATTATAGGTGCGACAAGCGGCAGGTGTGCTCATGGGTTCGACACCTAATCCCGCCTCTTCTAGCGTTTGGCGCATCTGCGCTGGCAGATGGGCAACTTCAGCCCCGGTCCCGACAAAGAGAACATCGACCTGACCGACCAAGGTCAGCAAAACATCGACATCCTCGTATCCGTTCCATGATTGCGTACCAGACGGCCCTGTCAGAATGGCACCCTGCTGAACCTGCCCACCGATACGAAAGAAACCTGGCCCGTACCCATCGATGGGCTGGGCGTCGGTATACGTGACCTCATTCAAGCGCATTTTTCATTCCTTAATCCAGAACTGGCAATCCAGAAATCACCGCTATTCCTATCACAGAATAGGCCGCCATACGATAGGTCCCCTCAAAGCTGGGGCGAAACAGTGCCTGCCCCACCATCGCAGTCGTCAAATAGGGAACGCACAGGATGGCCGATACCCAGATCATATCCATTCGAACCTCACCATTCCAAAGAAGATTGCAAAGGATGATGACATCGGTTGCGGCCAAAAACAGGATTGTATTGGCGCGGACAGACTCAACACTGCGACGTGCATTCGCGAGGTAGAAAATAATGACAACTGGGCCCGTCATCCCGCTAAGGCCGCCAACGATTCCTGCGCCGCCACCAATCGCCAAACGACCGGGTAACCCAAGCCGACCTTCGTAACGCCAGCCAGTGATTACAGCGGCAAGTGTTACTGTAACGATCCCAGCGACGACCCAACGCAAGGTAATCGGATCGAGCTGCCCGATGATCCAATACCCGATAGGGACAGTTAACAGTGTCGCCAACACAAGAATTGAAACTTCGCGATGATCTGCCTTGCTCCACGCGCGCGGCAACAAAGCCGCAGCAGAAGCAATGCCGGTAAAGACGATGATGGTGATGACATCCACCATGGGGATGAACTGCGCAGCCACAGGCACGAAAATCAGGGCCGACCCAAATCCGGTAAACCCTCGCACCAAGCCTGCGACCAAAAAGGTCGCAGCCATCCACGTGAGTCCCGGAGTTGAGAGCGCTACAGTTAACGCCTCAGGCATCAATGTTGGCAAACTGATTGCCAGAGGTATTTGATGGCTTGGACCAATCGCGTTTAACACCCAGCTTCAGCAGGATTGTCGAAGCAACAAAAACCGACGAATACGTCCCAACAATCACGCCCCAGATCATCGCAAATACAAAGCCACGGATCACGTCGCCGCCTAAAACATAAAGCGAAATCAACGCCAACAACGTTGTGACCGAGGTCATAACTGTTCGGCTGAGGGTTTCGTTGATCGAGATATTCAAAACCTCTTTCAGCTCTTTCTTTTTGTATTTGCGCAAGTTTTCCCGCACGCGGTCAAACACAACCACAGTATCGTTGAGCGAGTAACCAACAATTGTCAGAAGCGCCGCAATAATGGCCAAATCAAAGCGAATCTGAAGTTCAGAGAACACGCCAATCGTCAGGACAACATCATGTACCAGCGCCGCAACCGCTCCCAATGCAAACTGCCACTCAAAACGCAGCCAGATGTAAATCAGAACGGCCCCAATCGCGAGGGCGACAGCCAAAACTGCAGTCTGAATCAATTCCCCGGATACCTTTGGCCCAACTGACTCGACCGAGATGAACTTGATGTCAGGCGCGACAGCCTTCAAAGCACCCTGAACGTCACGCACCATATCCGCACTCACGGACTCGGTGTCTGCCTGGGCCTGGATCCGGATCATCGCAACGTTTTCGTCTTCGTCGAATGTTGGATCAAACACTTCGGTGATCGTCACATCGCCCAAACCCAACGGTTCAATGGCGCCGCGATACGCGGATACATCAACCACCTGCGGGCTTTCGGTCCGGATCGTGGTCCCGCCCCGAAAGTCGATACCAAAATTCAAACCCTGATACATGAACGAAGCGAACCCCAGAACCATCATCAGTGCAGAAAGCCCAAGCCAGATTTTCCAGCCACTAAAGAAGTCGAAATTCGTTTCCTTGGGAACAAGTCTCAGACGCATATCACACCTCGATCGTTTTTGGACGGCGGCGTTCAAACCAGATCACAATCATCAGCCGCGTGACGAAGATCGCTGTAAAGACCGAGGTCAGGATACCCAGACCCAAAGTGATCGCAAATCCGCGCACCGGGCCAGAGCCCATAGCGAACAAGATCACCGCAGTAATGAAGGTCGTGATGTTGGCATCCAGAATGGCAGACAGAGCCTTTTCATACCCCAATTCAATGGCGCGGCTAGGTCCTTTGGCCGTCTTCAACTCTTCGCGAATACGTTCAAAGATCAGCACATTCGCATCAACAGCCATACCAACCGTCAAAACAATACCCGCAATCCCCGGCAACGTGAGCGTTGCCCCAATTGCAGACAGCAACCCGAAGATCAGCGCGACGTTCAGGATCAGTGCCACATTGGCAAACAAGCCGAACAAACCGTAGCTGAGCGCCATAAACACAAGCACCGCGGCAAATGCGATAATCGTTGCGACTTTACCTGCATCAATGCTGTCTTGCCCCAATTCTGGGCCGATGGTTCGTTCTTCAAGGAAATTCAAGCCTGCTGGCAAGGCCCCTGCCCGAAGCAAAACGGCCAAGTTGGTGCTTTCTTCGACGGTAAAGTTTCCGGTGATGATCCCAGAACCACCCGGGATATGCGATTGGATAACCGGGGCGGAAACCACCTCATCATCCAAAACAATCGCAAACGGGCTGCCGATGTTTTCAAGCGTATAGTCACCGAATTTGCGCGCACCAGAGGTGTTAAAACGGAAATTCACCGCGGGTCGGCCGTTTTGGTCAAACGCGGGTTGCGCATCAACCAATTCTTCGCCGGTCACCACTGGGGCCGCTTCGACAGTATAAAAGATCCCTTCATCATCTAGCGATGGGATCACCTTGTTGCCAACGCCGGCAGCAGCATCTTCGTCGGTTCCGCGCGATACAACGGGATTGAACGATAGCTGTGCTGTTGTCCCGATAATCTCTTTCAACTCCGAGGCGCTACCGATGCCAGGAACCTGAATCAGGATGCGATCAGCACCTTGACGTTGGATCGTAGGTTCGCGTGTACCAACCTCATCAATCCGACGTCGTACGATTTCCAGTGCTTGTCGTACAGTTCGGTCATCCGATGCCAGCTTTTCTGCCTCGGACAGTTGGACCACCACGATGGACCCTTCGCTGCGCACTTCGATGTCGTAAGACCCCACCCCGGACAGGGATTGGATCGGACGGGCCAAGCCACGTACAACTTCCAAGGCCCGAGACATACCCTCAGGGTTGGTGATCTTAATCCGAATCTCATCCGCTTCGGAAGGTTGTTTGCGGATCGAACCAACGGTCCCGCGCTCAGGGCGCAGTGCATCACGCACTTCGGGCCACATGGCCTCCATCCGGCTGGCGTAGACATCGTCGACCTGAACCTCGGCAAGCAAATGCGCACCACCGCGCAGATCCAAACCCAAATTCACCAATGATGAGGGCATCCAACTGGGCCATTGCCCGGCTTGTTGCGTCAACTCAGACGTAGCACCGCTTAGCTCAATCGCTGAGACGGCGTCGTTGCTCTGTTCTACACGCGTGTAGAACGCATTCGGCAGGGCCATCGCTAAACCGGCCAAACAGACCAGCCAGATGAGAACCCGCTTCCAGGTGTCGATTTGCAGCATTACCCTGCCTTTTGAATGTGTTAGAGGTCAGAGTTACTTGGCAGGTTCGGTCTTGCTGACAACCTGAGCAAGCGTGGCTTTGACCACACGCACTTTGACGCCCTCGGCGATTTCTACTTCGATTTCGCCATCTTCTTTGACCTTGGCAACCTTACCGATCAAACCACCCTGGGTGACAACCTGATCTCCACGACGTACGGCATCAACCATCGCCTGATGCTCTTTTACTTTTTTCTGCTGCGGGCGGATCAGCAAGAAATACATGATCGCAAAAATAAGAATGAGCGGAAGAAACTGACCGAGTGCGCCAACGTCCATGGGATATTCCTTTGTTCAGAGGCAAGGGGCATTTCCCCCCGCAAATTTGCCGGGAACCTATGCGCTGATCCGGGGGTTTGCAAGAGAACCCGTGCTCCCGGATAAACTCATTGCACGACACAAGTCCCACAATCGCAAAAAGTTCTGAAAGATAGCCATTGGCCCCTCTTCCGGCCGGGGTATAGTCCACTCGTTACAGGAGGCCACCCATGATCCAACTGCTTCGTTATATGCTGACCTTAACGGCAGCAATTGCGGCTTTTTCTAACGGACCATCGTGGGCACAAGACGCGGCCCCTTCTGCCCCCACAACGCAAACAGAAGAAGTTGAGGGAGTCTTCAAATCTGCTGTTATTGTTGATGGAAATGAACTGTTCTATTTGCGGGGGTCGAGTGCTCTTCCCGCCTCAGAACGGGTTGCACATGTGCAGGACCGTATCATTGCATTGGCCGAAACATCCAATACAGACACCGTTGTTATTACTGAAGATATTACAGATGTCGGGATCGTCCTATTTGCCAATGGACAGGAAATCACGGTGGTCACTTCCTCGGATGCCGAACTGGAGAAAATGGAAATAGTGGTTCTGGCGCAGTTGCAAGGCGAAGCAATCCGAAGCGCCATTTTAAACTACCGAAGCGATAGATCCGACGAGGCCAGGGTTTCCGGAGCAATTGACGCGATCCTGTGGATAGCTGGTTTTTCCCTCTTTTCGTTTGTTTTGATCTGGCTGCGACGAAAACTGAAATATCGGATCACCAAAGTTGTTCATCGCCACTTTGCTGATGTGGAAACCGCCACCAACGCTCAGGTACAGGCCGAAGCAATTGCCGCCCTAATTCGGTTTGGTGTGAACTTTGTTCTCTTGGCAGTGTTTTTTCTGGGGACTTATTATTTCTTGTCCTTTGTTTTGTTGGCGTTTGCAGAAACACGTTACATCGCGCAAATCTTGCTGACCTACGTCACCGTTCCTGTCCTGAACATCATTCTTGGGTTCATCAGATACATCCCGAATATAATTACTTTGGGCGTCATTGCCTTGATGACCCAATACGTTGTGAAAGGATTCCGGGTCTTTTTCGACGCGGTTGAGGCCGGCAGTTTTGACCTCGGGGATTTCGAACGCCATTGGATCAATCCGACGTTTAACATCATACGCGCAGTGGTCATCTTGATCGCGCTTGTTTTCTCTTTCCCATACATCCCCGGATCTGACAGCGCCGCCTTCCAAGGCTTGACCCTGCTCATTGGAGCAATGCTCTCTCTTGGGTCCAATTCAGTTGTCGGTAACATTCTATCAGGGCTCTTTGTAATCTATCGACGCTCGACCAGCATCGGCGATCGCATCCAGATCGGCGAACATGTTGGTGATGTTGTCCAAATCAAACTGATGGAAACACATCTAAAATCGATCAAGAATGAGCTCATATCGATCCCCAACGCCCAATTGTTGAATTCAGAAGTCATCAACTACACCAAAAAGGTCGATGGAAGTGGACTGCTTGTCCATACAACTGTGGGCATTGGATACGAAGAGCCCCCGGAAAAGGTAGATGCAATGCTCATCGAAGCTGCCCATCGAACCAAAGGCCTCAAAAACCGGCCCGAACCCTTTGTGTTGTGGTCGGCATTGGCCGATTATGCGACGAACTACCAAATCAACGCCTATACCACGCGTGGCGCATCTATTCCGCGCATCAAATCGGATTTGCATCGCAACATTGTTGCGGTTTTCACCGAAAACCAAGTTCAGATCATGACACCCTCGTACATCGCCGATCCGGCAGAACCCAAAATCCCGGATCACAAATGGAATGGGCAGCTTGCACACGAAGAACAGTTGGATACAGCAGAGAAAGCCGACTGATGGCGCAATCAGGCGCTACCCCCCGTCAAAGAGATCAGGCATAACCGGGCTCAGTGAATCACACATTCAAGGACCCAAGACATGCATGACATCCGCGCCATTCGCGAAAACCCTGCCGCCTTTGACGCCGCCCTGGCGCGGCGTGGGGATGCGGCAATGTCAGAAGATCTTTTGGCGTTGGACTCGGAGCGCCGCGCCAAAATTCAAGCTGCGGAAACGGCACAGGCAGAACAGAACAAAGCATCAAAAGAAGTCGGTGCCGCCAAAGGGCGTGGCGACGAGGATGAGTTCCAACGGTTGCGTGCGCTCGTTGCTGAGAAAAAGGCCGAGATTGCAGCCATGCAGTCCGACGCCAAGGATTTGGACGCCCAGCTGACCGACAAGCTTGCGCGTATAGCCAATTCCCCCGCCCAAGATGTACCCGAAGGGGCTGACGAAAACGACAACGTCGAGGTGAACCGCTGGGGAACTCCGGCAGAGCTTGATTTTGAAGCCAAGGAACATTTCGATATTCCTGCAGTGTCCGCGTTAATGGATTTCGAAACCGCTGCCAAAATTTCAGGCAGCCGTTTTGTGCTGCTCAAGGGCGCGGTGGCTCGGGTTCATCGGGCACTGGCTCAGTTCATGATCGACACGCACGTGGACCAAAATGGCCTGACCGAAGTCCATACGCCCGTTTTGGTGCGCGATGAGGCGATGTACGGAACCGACAAGCTGCCTAAATTCGGCGAAGACAGCTATCAGACCACAAACGGCTGGTGGTTGGTGCCGACATCCGAAGTTCCGTTGACCTATTCGGTTGCCGGTGATGTGCTGGAAGCCAGCCAATTGCCTATCCGTATGACCGCACACACACTCTGCTTTCGGTCAGAGGCCGGATCCGCAGGACGTGATACATCCGGCATGCTGCGCCAGCACCAGTTTGAAAAAGTCGAGATGGTCTCGATCACCCACCCAAATGAGTCCGATGCAGAACAAAAACGCATGTTGCGTTGCGCCGAAGATCTGTTGGAGCAATTGGGCGTCCCCTATCGCACAGTGATCCTGTGTACAGGCGATATGGGATTTGGCGCGCGCCGCACCTTTGATATCGAGGCTTGGTTACCCGGCCAGAACGCCTATCGCGAAATCTCTTCGGTTTCGACTACTGGAGATTTTCAGGCCCGTCGCATGAATGCCCGGTTCCGCCCCGAAGAAGGTGCAAAACCTGAATTCGTGCACAGCCTGAATGGATCTGGTCTTGCGGTTGGCCGCTGCTTGATTGCCGTTCTAGAGAACGGTCAGAACGCGGATGGAACAGTGACCTTGCCAGACGTTCTGGCACCCTATCTTGGTGGAAAGCAGACGATGACCTTAGAAGGCAATCTCGTTTGAACACATGCGCCAAGCTCTTTTGCGGAGCTTGGCGTTTTCAAGGCATGAGAAAATCCTGTACCTGAGCAGGTACGCTCTACTTTTTGCTTTTAGCAGATTTTTTCTTACCTTTAGACTGACCAGACTTACCCTTTTTCGCCTTGCCATCTGATTTGGTAGCTTTGTCTGACTTGGTTTTCTTGTAAGTCTTTTTGTCCTTGTCGGCCTTATCTTTTTTCGGTTTTTCCTTTTTGGCCTTGGCTTTCGCCTTCACTTTCTCTTTTGCCTTAGAAAACTTCCGTTCCAACTTTGCTGCTTGTTTTGCAGCTTTATCTGCTTTGGATTTTGCTTTGGCTTTTTTCTTAGCTTTGGCTTTATCGGCTTCAGTCTCTTTCTGAGAAGCCTTCATTGCGACCGGTTTTTCTTGGGCTTTCTGGGGCGTCGTATCATTCGGAGCAGGCGTTGCCTTTGCAGCGGTTTTAGGTGCCACAGCAGCCTCTTGCTTTGCGGAAGGGCTGGGTCGGACGCGTGGGGACTTACGGACGGCAGGTCTCCTGCGCTTCGCAGGAGTGGCCTGTTTTGGTGCAGCGGTGACCTCAGATGAAACCTCAACAGCAGCAGCAATCAAAGCGGGCGCACGCGCCGCGCCAATTCCAGGCACTTTTAGCAAAGTCTCTTGTGTGGTGTTGGCCAATGCCTGCGCCGTCTTGATCCCATGCGAGATCAGAGAAGCGGCGAGTGTTGGCCCAACTCCACGTACGTCTTTAACTGAGCTCATCTCTCATCCTTTCAAAACATGCTGACCCGTTACCGAATTTGTATATACACAAGATATACCAATCGCAAGCTTCAGCACGCAAACGTGCGGAAACCCCAATTTTAGAGCGACGGAAACGGCACCAATCTCATTTTGTCTTCATCCCAAAGCTTGAGGTTCAGCGCGGCCACCGCCTCGGGGAATTTAATCCTCCGCGGAGCAAATTCTGGAGGGAGCCCATAGTGGCAAGCCCGCAGCCGATAGGACGGAATGCGCGCGTTGAAATGGTGCATGTCGTGCAAAGTGATACAGGCAACTGCCAGATCGAAAGCCCACCCAAAATCAAGTGCTGAAGACCCCTGCAATGCTGCTATTTGTGGGTCCAGATCGGGGCGCCGATCCCAATAGGTATCTTCAAAATTGTGCTGCAAGTAGACAAGAAAGACGCCAAGCATCCCCCCTAGCAATGAAAATGCGAGCCAAACCACAAGCCCTGTCCATCCGGCAATCGCATAGAGGGCGATCAGCCCACAAACAATCACCGCATTATGCATGAGCACCCCAGCAACACCAAAGCGAAGCGTATTCTTAGGCCAACGGTAGCGGACGAAGTATGTGAACAACGCCCCAGCAGGCACAAGTATGAAGGGGTTTCGATAAAGCCGATACCACAGACGCGTCCGGGCCTTGGCGGCATACCATTCCTTGACCGTCATCGTGTGGACTTCGCCCGACTCTCGATGATCCAAGTTCCCAATGCCCGCATGATGCAGGTTATGGTTCTGTTTCATGACTTCAAAAGGGGCGAACGTGAAGGGGGACAGAATGTGCCCCGCAATCTCGTTTTGCTGCCGTGTTTCAAACAGCGAATGATGGCCGCAATCGTGCTGCAACACGTATAAACGCACCGCCGCAATTGCAAACATCACCCCAGCCGGTAACAGAATGAACCAATAATCTGAAAACCAGATCGCTAAAGCAAGCGCTGCAAAGTAAACCGCGAAGGTTCCCAAAAAACTGATTGCTGCCAGTCTGTTATCTTTAATACAATATTGCCGTGTATATTCTCTTAGGTCCACGCCTACCCTCCCCGGTTGGCCTGCGCCAAAAGGTGTGATCTTAAAAAACTAGCAAGGTTCAAAGGTTATGCAAGTTTTTCAGGGCAAAATTAATGCATGCGCCCCCTAAAAAAAAAACAGCCCCCGAACCGAGAGCTGTTTTTTGTTTTCCAAAGTGCAAATCTTAGCGTCTGCGTCCGTCTGTATGTTTCCGCAATTTGCTCGGTGCGTTCTTCTTACGGCCCTTGTACGGGTTTTTGTCGTTTTGGGACCGCAGCGTCAGCCGGATGGGTGACCCTGGCATATCAAAGTCCTGACGTAATCCATTCACCAGATACCGGTTATAGCTTTCCGGCATCTTGTCTGGGTGGGAACACATTACAACAAATCCGGGCGGGCGCGTCTTGGCCTGCGTCATGTAGCGCAGCTTGATACGCTTGCCTTGTGGGGCTGGTGGTGGGTGCTGCTCAAGCATCCCGATCAACCACCGGTTCAACGCAGCTGTTGGCACACGCCGGTTCCAGACATCATAAGATCGCAAGATAGCGTCATGCAATCGATCGAGACCTCGACCCGTCTTGGCAGATACAGTGATCAGCGGAGCGCCGCGCAATTGCGGTAGCAAACGTTCGAAAGATTCTTTCAAATCCTTCAACTTTTCCTGCTTTTCGTCTTCGATGTCCCACTTGTTCACAGCGATAACAACGGATCGACCTTCGCGCTCTGCCAGATCTGCGATCCGCAGGTCTTGCTGTTCAAAGGGGATCGCAGCATCAAGCAGAACAACCACAACTTCGGCGAATTTGACGGCACGCAAACCATCGGAAACAGAGAGCTTTTCGAGCTTTTCCTGAACCTTGGCCTTTTTACGCATACCAGCAGTATCAAAGATCCGCATGGGGGTTTCACCCCACGTCGTGCGCAGGCTGATTGCGTCCCGTGTAATGCCGGCCTCGGGGCCGGTTAGCAGGCGGTCCTCGCCAACAATTTTGTTGATCAGAGTCGATTTACCTGCGTTTGGACGCCCCACAACGGCAACTTGCAAAGGCTTGGCATTGGTAATTGGCGGGGCTTGAAAGAACCCGTTTTCATCCAGTTCTTCTTCGTCCAGATCCACGTCCGTTTCGGGGGCATCATCAACTTTGGTTTCGCTCAACGTATCGATGATGGGCATCAAATGGCTGTAGAGATCATTCATCCCTTCGCCGTGTTCAGCAGAAAGACGAATCGGTTCCCCTAATCCCAGAGAATACGCTTCGATCACCCCTGCATCTGCGGCAGAGCCTTCGCCCTTGTTCGCAGCAAGGATGACATGCGCAGACCGCTTGCGCAGGATTTCGGCGAAGATCTGATCCGTGGGGGTTACCCCGGTCCGGGCATCGATCATGAACAGGCAGATGTCAGCCATATCCACAGCGCGTTCGGTCAATCGCCGCATACGCCCCTGCAAACTGTCGTCGTTCGCATCTTCCAATCCGGCGGTATCAATCACGGTAAACCGGAGATCGCCAAGACGCGCCTCTCCCTCGCGCAAATCGCGCGTCACGCCAGGTTGGTCGTCGACCAGAGCAAGGCGCTTACCTACAAGGCGGTTAAACAACGTGGATTTGCCCACATTAGGGCGCCCCACAATGGCGAGGGTCAGGGACATGGCACTATCTTTGTAAGACTCAGACGCGCCGTGTAGCGCATCTTGGCGTCAACGGAAAGCGTACAGTTGGCCTTTTGCACCGACAACGTACAAAGTGTTGCCTGCAACGACCGGTCCACTCGTCGCTCCGTTTGGCACAGGAACCTGTGCCGTCATGGTACCATTTTCAGGATTGAAGAAGCGAATATTGCCATCACCCGAGGCAACGATCACCCGACCACCTGCCAAGATAGGACCATAATTCGCATAGCTTGCGCCCCGTTTACCGGGCTTGTCCTTGACAAAGCCGGGCAATTCCTTGGCCCAAATCACAGTCCCGTCAGAGGCATTCATCCGAACCAGCTGATTGCGATCGCTCACTAGGAAAATGCTATCTCCTACGGGCCAAATTGGCCCCAAAGCCCCTTCATCAGCGGTCCAAAACCGTTCACCCGAAACTGCATTCAACGCAACGGTTCGTCCAGAATGGTTGCCCACAAATACACGTTTTCCAGAGACAACCGGGCTGCCGGTCACATCACCGATCAAAGCCGATGCACGTCCTTTGCGCTGACCGGACACCGAGGATGTCCATCGTCCAAGGCCACCCTTTTTGAAACTGGCCGAGATATCTCCGGATCCAAACGCAAAAATGGCCAGATCAGAAGTCAAAGCAGGAGCCGGAGCCCCCAAAACATTACCGACACTCGGGGTTCCCTGAATTTGCCAGGCAATACGGCCATCTTTGGTGCGGATCGCCCAACCGGTGTCATCCCCGGCGACCAGATAGATTAGCCCATCACGGATAGTCGGGGTCCCACTGCCTGTAGCATTCAGTTTCTGCTGCCACCGCTGCTGGCCGGATTTGGCATCCAATGCGGTGAGAAGGCCATACCCAGAGGACACATAAAGCACACCGTCAGCGTAGGCCATGCCACCGCCAGTCGCCTGCCCTTCTTTTTCTCCGGCTGGCACAAGATCAGTTGACCACACTGCACCCCCGCCAGATGAAACCGCGCTGACACGTGCGGCGGAGTCCAATGTATAAATCAAACCGCCCGCAACAACAGGGCTTGCGGTGATGCGCTGCCGACGTGAATTCCCCTCCCCAATATCTGCGGACCAAACCAACTGTGGTGAGGGTCGTAAGGCAGGATGTGCAACACGAAAGGCTTCAGTCCCGAAACTCTGTGGCCAGCTTTTGTTGGAAGTTGGCGCAGCCAATCGAATTGGCTTGGACTCAGACGGCAAACCCAAAGTTGCCGGCTCACCCGAGCCTCGAATATTCTCTCTTTGTCCTGGCAGGATGATTTCGGGCTCGCCACAAGCGCCAAGCATCAACAAAGTCGTCCCCATCAAGGCGAGGCCGCCACGTGTCAGAGAAAAATATGCCATATTCAAGTCGCCTGTCTTTTTATTCGAACCGTTCTGCTAGCTCCAAGCAGCGATACTTACTGGATCACCCTTGTTGACCTGGAAGCGCTTCGGGCTTTCCACCCAGAGCCACAATCAACTGGCTTGCGCGTTGTTGCAAGTCTGCGGTCACTTCGGAGTCCTGCAAAATGTTTTGCAAGCGTTCTTCGCCCCCTGCGACGTCCCCTTCGGAGATATCAATCAGAGCAAGCTGCTCTTCTGCAAGCAGACGCAAAGGCGCACCCGGCTGGGCCAGGGCTTCGAACTGTTGGCGGCGGTCATTGACCGACAAACTATCACCTTGCAACGTCAGCGCCTTAAAGCTGGCGATTTGACGGTAGATCACAGGAAGATCCCCGTCCGAGGCAACTTTGTTCAGCCCCGCGATCGCGGCCTCTACCTGTTCTGAGTTTGATTGTGCTGTTGCAACAAGCATCTCAACAACTGCGGCCCCACCAGGGGTTCCGGCCTGAACCTTTGACAAAGTGGAAGCCCGGCCCTCGGCGTCATTTTCAGCCAAGGCGGCAATGATATCGTCACCCAACTTTTGAGATTGCGCTGTCGCCTGTGATTTGCTGTATTCATTATAAGCGGCCCCGCCCACAATAGCGACCACAGCAAGGGCGCCGATCCACCCATACCGACGTAGCATCAGGAACATACGGTCACGCCGTACTTCTTCGGTCACCTCATCAATGAAGCTGTCGGTGTCGCTCATAGCCGCCCTCGGTTCGATACAGTTTGTTGGCCTCTCATACCGCGCCCCATGCCGCAAGCCAAGGGCTGCTGAACGTTCAATTGGGCAGCTGAGGCGTTACAGCTTAAAAAAATATTTCTGAACTGGTTGGTTTAGTATAGACATCTCGCAGGTCAAACCCCATGTCACAGTCCCATATGGCACTGAAATTTTCTGCAAATGCCGTTTGAATAAGACACTCTAGAAAGGCGCGTCATGCGATTGATCCCACTCCTTACAGCCATTTTGGTCTCTGTAGGTTTGTATTTTCTCGTTTTTGATCGAGAAACTCTACTTGCCTTTGCCAAAGCCGATGCGACTGTAACTGACACTGACACTGACGCCCCTTCTAACGCCGAGGGCAGCATCGCACCTGAGATCGCTCAGAGTGACGCCATTCGTGTGGTGGTTCTGCGTTCCACAGCCCGAGAGGTCGACAATGCCGTTATATTGCGCGGTCAAACCAAGGCTGTGCGCCAAGTCGAAGTTCGCGCGGAAACAACCTCGACCGTCATTTCTGAACCCAAACGCAAAGGAGCGTTTGTCGAAGCCGGCGATCTTATGTGTGAACTTGACCCAGGGACTCGGTTTGCAAGCCTTGCTGAAGCAAAGGCCCGCAAAATCGAAGCCATGAGCCGCGTCCCAGAATCCGAAGCCCGCCTTGACGAAGCCAAGGCACGGTTGGACGAAGCCCTGATAAACAACAACGCTGCAAAGAAGCTGTCAGAAGGTGGGTATGGCTCTGAAACGCGCCGGATCGCCAGCGAAGCCGCGGTTCGTTCTGCAGAGGCAGGCATTGCAACGGCGGAATCCGGTTTGGAAGCCACCAAGGCCGGCATCGAGGCTGCCACTGCTGCTGTCGCTGCCGCACAGCGCGAAATAGACCGCATGACGATCACTGCACCGTTCCGGGGCTTGTTGGAAAGTGATACGGCTGAACTCGGCAGCTTGATGCAGCCCGGTTCCCTCTGCGGGACCATCATCCAACTGAACCCCATCAAAGTCGTTGGGTTTGTGCCGGAAACTTCGGTGAACCGTGTTGTTGTCGGATCAATGGCCGGTGCCCAGCTTATTTCTGGTCTGCAGGTTCAAGGGCGCGTGACCTTCCTGAGCCGGTCTGCAGATGAAACAACGCGGACCTTCGAAGTTGAAGTAACCGTTCCGAATCCCGAATTGCTTATTCGGGATGGCCAGACAGCCACGATCGCGATTTCAGCTGCGGGCGCCAAAGCGCACCAAGTGCCGCAATCCGCCCTGACCCTCAACAACGATGGTCAATTGGGGGTACGCACCGTCGGCACCGACAATGTCGTGGATTTCATGCCCGTTAAACTGCTGCGTGATGACACTAAGGGGGTCTGGCTGGATGGGTTGCCAGAAACTGTAGACGTCATCGTGATGGGACAAGATTTCGTCACCAAAGGGGTGACTGTTACGCCAACCTACCGGGAGGCCGCCCAATGATTGGAATGGTGGATTGGGCCGCCGCGCGTGCGCGGATGGTCCTTGCCTTTATCTTGCTGTCACTTCTGATTGGTGGGTTTGCTTATGTGAACCTGCCCAAAGAAGGTGAGCCAGACATTGAGATCCCTGCTTTGTTTGTTTCGGTGCAATTCCCGGGCATTTCGGCAGAAGACAGTGAAAGCTTGCTGGTCAAGCCGATGGAGACGGAACTTGCCGATCTCGATGGGCTGAAAAAAATGACCTCGACTGCTGCCGAAGGGTACGCTGGGGTCGCTTTGGAATTCGAATTTGGATGGAATAAGACCGCCATTACCGCTGATGTGCGGGATGCGATGAACTCAGCTCAGGCCGAGTTCCCAGACGGCTCTGAACAATATAGCCTTGAAGAGCTTAACTTTTCCGAATTCCCGATCGTTATCGTCAACCTGACTGGTGCGGTTCCTGAGCGCACAATGGCGCGTATCGCCAAGAACCTGCAGGATGACCTGGAAGCCTTAGATTCCGTCCTTGAGGCGGGCATTGCGGGCAACCGGGATGAAATGCTCGAAGTAGTAATCGACCCTTTACGGCTCGAAGCGTACAACGTCACCGCGGTTGAGCTGATCAATGTCGTCAAAAACAACAACCAGCTGATTGCAGCGGGTGAGATAGAGTCAGATCAGGGCACGTTCTCGGTCAAAATCCCAGCCTCGTTCAAAACGGCACAGGATGTGTACGGGTTGCCAATCAAGACCAATGGCGATCGTGTCGTGACGTTGGGCGAACTGGCCGAGATCAACTACACATTTGAAGATCGCAAAGGCACCGCCCGCTTCAACGGAGAGGCCACAGTCGCCTTGCAAGTGGTCAAGCGCAAAGGTTTCAACCTGATTGATACCGTCGATGCGGTAAAGGTCGCCCTAGCGAAGGCCCAGAGTGAATGGCCTCCAGAGTTGCAGGTTGCTGTAGACGTCGGCACTTCAAACGATCAGAGCCGCGTTGTCGGTTCGATGGTGAGCCAACTTGAAGGGTCTGTATTGACCGCAATTGCATTGGTTATGATTGTTGTACTTGCCTCGCTCGGCAGCCGTGCTGCCCTGTTGGTTGGTTTTGCAATCCCAACCTCGTTCCTATTGTGTTTTGCCCTGCTCGCTTTGATGGGGATCTCCATCTCGAACATTGTGATGTTTGGTTTGATCCTTGCGGTTGGCATGTTGGTGGATGGCGCGATTGTGGTCGTTGAATACGCCGACAAACGCATCAAACAAGGCGTTGGCCCGATGCACGCCTATGTTGAAGCGGCACAGCGCATGTTTTGGCCCATTGTCAGTTCTACGGCGACAACACTCTGTGCGTTTCTACCCATGCTGTTCTGGCCCGGCGTTCCCGGCGAATTCATGGGAATGCTGCCTGTCACCTTGATCTTTGTTCTATCTGCCTCTCTTGTTGTGGCTCTGATCTATCTTCCCGTTATGGGCGGTGTATCAGGCCGTATGAGCCGTTTTTTCCACAACATGTCCGAATGGTTGCGAGCGAGCACACCTTGGGTCGTGCGTGCTGCTCTGGTTCCCGTGGCGCTGTTCACAATGTTTGTAGGGGCCATGCAATTGCTCAACCCCACATACATCATGCCCGCCGAAGCTAGCGGGGGCACGGTCGTAGGAGCATTCATCTTCCTGATCGGGGCGTTTGCCGCATCGGTCACTTTGGGGGCTGCGCAGTATCAGCGGAAAGAAAAGCAGGTTGAAACGTCGCAAGGGCATTCATCCTTTGGGCACATCATCAAGTTCATCGTGGGCAACCCAATCATGCCCATCGTGTCGATTGCTGCTGTTTTCCTTGGTGTGTTCTATGTAAGCGCCATCCTGTTTCCCGCGAATTCTCGCGGGGTTGAATTCTTTGTTGAGAGTGAACCGGAACAGGCAACCGTCTATGTCCGTTCACGCGGGAACGTCTCGCTGACAGAAACCGACCAAATGGTTCAGCAGGTCGAAGATGTCATCAGCGCCCACCCCGCGGTCATTAACGTCTTTGCCTTTGCTGGCGAAGGGGGATTGGATACCGGCGGCCCCGGTCAGCGGGCCCCCGGTGATACAGTGGGCCAAGTTCAGTTCGAAATCATCCCTTGGGAAGACCGCCCAACAGCCCGCGAAAGCTGGTTCTTTGGAAAGTTGGAGCGCGACATCACCGCCCCCGCGTTTGACGGAAACTTTGTGATCGATCAGTTGAACGCTGAATTGGTTAAATTGCCCGGTTTCGAGGCTGAAATCGTGGCTCTTGAGCAAGGTCCCGGTTCGGGTAAACCTGTGCATTTGCGCCTGAAGGGGCAAAATTGGGATGACCTCAAAGCAGCGACAAACCTTGCGCGGACTACATTCGAAGACACGCCTGGCCTGTTCACAATCGAAGACAGCCTGCCCCTGCCCGGCATTGACTGGCAAATTGACGTAGACGTCGCCAAAGCGGGTCGCTTTGGTGCGGATGTGGCCACCGTTGGCGCCATGGTGCAACTGGTGACACGCGGGATCCTGCTGGACACGATGCGTGTCGACACGTCTGATGACGAGATTGAAATCCGTGTTCGTCTACCTGACGAAGATCGGGTTCTCAGCACTTTGGATACACTCAAGGTGCGGACCTCTGACGGGCTGATCCCGCTTTCAAATTTCATCACGCGCAAGCCTGTTGAGCAACTGGCCAAAATCAGCCGCGTGGACCAAGAACGTTTTTTCGATATCAAAGCCGATGTCTTGAGCGGGCTGAGTAAAGTTGCGATCAAAGGCGAAGACGGATCAGAGACCCGCTTGGCCGTGGTCAAATCCATCCCCGAAGGCCAAAGCCCCACCGGACCTACAATCGAAAGCGAAAATGGGGTCCCGTTTGAATTGGTAACGCTGACCAACTCCAACAGCATTGAGGCGCTTCGAGAGGCTCTAGCAGACCAAGGCGCGCGCGTTATTCCAATCAATGCCACTGAACGGATCGCTGTCTTGACCGAATGGCTGGAAACGGATCCGTTTCCAAGTTCTCTCAGCTGGGAGTGGACCGGTGATCAGGAGGAGCAGGAAGAATCTGGTGCCTTCTTGGTCCGCGCCTTTGCCGGGGCCTTGGGATTGATGTTCATTATCCTGCTGACCCAGTTCAACAGCTTCTATAACTCGGTCCTCGTGTTGTTGGCGGTGGTTCTGTCGACGACAGGTGTTCTAATCGGCATGATGGTGATGCAGCAACCGTTCTCGATCATTATGACCGGGACGGGGATTGTTGCCTTGGCTGGAATTGTGGTGAACAACAACATTGTTCTGATCGATACCTATCAGGAATTCAGCAAATATATGCCTCGGATCGAGGCCATCATTCGCACTGCAGAACAACGTATCCGTCCAGTTTTGTTGACAACGATCACAACAATGGCTGGTTTGACGCCGATGATGTTTGGCTTGTCTCTCGATTTCTTGGGAGGTGGGTACTCCATCGACAGCCCCACTGCTCTGTGGTGGAAACAACTTGCCACGGCTGTTGTGTTTGGTTTGGGAATTGCGACGATCCTGACATTGATTGTCACGCCATCTTTCCTAGCCTTGCGCGTTTGGGTGTCGACTTACCTGATCTGGATTGGCCGGTTGCTGGCACGCCTCACATCGGGGCGGTCTAGTCGGATTGCAAAGGACATGCGTCTGAACAAATCGGCCAAAAAGCTAAAAGCAACCGAGATTATCTGGGATGAACCGCAAGAAAGAGGCCCGACTGATGTCGCAATCCTTCCTGCGGATGGCACGCTGAAAGCAGCCGAATAGTTAAACAGAGCATCAACACAAAGAAAAGGCCGGCCATTCCAGATGGGACGGCCGGCCTTTTTGGTTTTCTACAACATACAGGAACGCCAATAAACCGCCCCATGCAGATGTCGACCAGATCAATCTAAAGAATGATCAAGCCGCATCCATATCTGATTGCTGCCGATTCCATAGATGGGCATAGCGCCCGCTTTTGCTGAGCAGTTCGTCATGGGTCCCAAGCTCGGCAATCTCACCTTTTTCAAGAACGACGATTTGATCGGCCTCCGCAATCGTGCTCAACCTGTGGGCAATCGTAATCACAGTGCGCCCTTCGCCTGCGCGTGCTAGCGCATCCTTGATCTCTTGTTCCGTATCGGTGTCCAATGCCGAAGTGGCCTCATCCAGTAACAAGATTGGCGGGTTCTTGAGAAGTGTCCGCGCAATGCCAACCCGTTGCTTTTCCCCACCTGACAGCTTGAGGCCCCGTTCGCCGACAGTGGTGTCATACCCATCGGGCAACCCTATGATGAACTCATGGATCTGCGCAGCTCGTGCAGCGCTTTCGACATCGTCTTGTGTGGCCCCTGCTCGACCATAAGCAATATTGTATCGGATCGTGTCGTTAAACAGAACGGTATCCTGTGGGACCACACCAATCGCATCATGAAGGCTGCTCAATGTAACGTCGCGCACGTCTTGGCCGTCGATTTTCAACGCCCCGCCCGTTGCATCATAGAACCGGAACAACAGGCGGCCGATCGTAGATTTACCTGAACCTGTCGCGCCAACAATTGCCACGGTCTGCCCTCCCGCAGCCGTCAAAGACACCCCGCGTAGAATTTCGCGGTCAGCGTCATATCCAAACCGAAGGCTTTCAAGCGCAATTTCACCTTTGGTAACCGCCAGAGGCAAGGCACCTTCTTTGTCACTCACCTCTGAGGGTTGTTCAAGAAGATCAAACATTTCGCCCATATCCACCAGAGATTGGCGAATTTCACGGTACACTGTGCCTAGAAAATTCAGCGGAACGGTGATTTGAATCATGTAGGCGTTGACCATGACAAAATCTCCAACCGTCATTTTGCCTGACTGAACTCCCATAGCCGCCAACACCATGACTCCGACAAGCCCGATGGTTATCAAGAACGATTGCCCGAAATTCAAAAACGCCAAAGAATACGATGTTTTGAGGGCTGCCTGCGCGTAGGCCCGCATCGATACATCATAGCGTTGCGCTTCGCGTTCCTCGGCACCAAAGTATTTAACCGTTTCAAAGTTGAGCAGGCTATCAATCGCTTTTTGATTTGCATCTGTGTCCTGATCATTCATCTCGCGGCGCAGTTTTACCCGCCATTCGGTCACTGCAAATGTGAACCAGATGTAGATCCCAATCGTGACAACCACGACGACCAAGTACCAAACATCGAACAGCCACATCAGGATGACTGAAACTAGGATCAGCTCCAGAATAAGCGGCCCAATCGAAAACAGCATAAAGCGCAGAAGAAAATCGACACCTTTGACCCCACGCTCGATAATTCGGCTCAGCCCACCGGTTTTTCGTGTGATGTGATATCGCATCGAAAGGCGGTGAATATGGCGAAAGGTTTCCAACGCGAGGGATCGCAATGCGCGCTGTCCCACCGGCGCGAAAAGAACATCACGCAACTGCTGGAACCCGACCGTCATCATCCGGGCAACGCCATAGGCAACGGTTAGCCCCACAGCCCCCAGAGCCAGCGGAGGCACCCCCTCGCCCGCGAGACCGTCAACCGCACCTTTGTATAAAACGGGCGTATAAACTGCGATCAGCTTGGCCAAAACCAACATGGCCATCGCGAAAACAACCCTGCGTTTGACCCAGGGTTGATCATCTGGCCAAAGGTAAGGTGCAACTTTGCGCAGGGTCCGCCAACCTGATTGGCGATCACCGTTCTGTTCTTGATTTTCATCCGGTTGGGTTGGGTTGGCCAAATGTCTCATCGCCTGCCTTGCCTGCAAACACAAAAAGACCGCGCGCTTTGTTAGCGCGCGGTGTTGGTATCATTCTGGAATTGTAAAAATCTGACCTGGGTAGATGAGATGAGGATCGCGAATGCTGCTGCGATTTGCCTCGAACACCTTCACAAACAGCACCCCATCCCCGTAGCGTTGACGCGAAATCGCCCACAGTGTGTCGCCCTTTTGCACGGTAACCGCCCGAATGGCGGGTGCCTGAAGCGGATCGGGTCCAGAAGCAACTACAACAGGTTTCAGAACTTCGGGGGCTTCGCGTTTGAATGGGGTTTCTAGCCGACTGAGCACAACCCCCTCGGTGTCGAGCTCATCCAAGCGCAATGTATAAATTCCTGGATCGATGCCCAGCAATTCACCCCGCCAGTGCCCTTCGCCATCGGCGAGCAGGTCTGAAACCGAATTGTTATCCAGATAGATTCGAATAACAGAGCCAATCTTGGCCCGCCCCGTCAACTGCACATCCCCCAGTTCAGAATATCCAATCGTATCCAGAACCAATTGTGCCAACGATGGTTCGGGCTCTGGGCTCGGAGCCTGGACCAGTTTCACACCTTCGGCGTTTGATTGCAAAATTGCAGGGGGCGTCTGGGCCGGCTCGGGTTCAACAACCTCTGGGGCCGAAGCTTCGACAACCTCTGCTGGCTCTGCTTCAGGCTCCGGAGCTTTTGCAACGTCAGTCTCAACGGCGTGATCTTTTGCTACACCAACTTGTAAAGGTGCTTCTTCGACCTGCGACGGTGAGGTGTCATCATTGGATCGAACTGCAACAGACGTCACAGATTTCGTGTTAGATGAAATCTCAGCAACCACAACCTCTTGGGTCAGCTGCGCCACATTTTCTTCCGAGACGGTTTTCGAAACTTGTTGCGGCGAGGATGAAGCCGTTGCTGTACTCTCAGGTGTGGGGATGACCTCTATCTGCGCGATTGTTTGCGCGTCCTGAACGGGCGTTGCAGTACTTTCAGGCGTCGGGGTATCCTCTACCTGCGCGGTTGTCTGCGCGTCCTGAACGGGCGTTTCTAATCCCGCATCTTCTGGCACTTGATCCGCAACGGCCTGTGCCGTGGGCGTTTCTACCGCTGCCGCCTCTTTCGCTGGCTGTGTCGTCTCGGACACTTCAGGTGTCTCAACTTCACCTTCACCAGATACCGTGTTTCCCTGTTCTGTGACGGGTGCCTCTTCAATCGGAAGGGCAGTTTCTGCTTGGGCCACAACCACCGTGTCGTCTTGAGTGGTCTGTTCATCCGCAATCGGTTGCTCAGCAAGTGCGACCTCGGCCTGATCGGGATCTTGTTCGGCAACCTGTCGCGGCAAAGCGGCGATGAAATAGTCATCTGACAGAACTACAGCGCCGTCTTTCTCAGACCGCAGGTTGAGTGCCCGCTGCCCATCGCTGAAAGGTATGGTTAGGAATTGAGCGAATTGCCCACTTGCATCAATCGTGGCCGAGGCCACTTCGGTTCCATCCAAGAGAACAGACAAGGTGCTGCCTGCCGCGGCGCGACCAGCCAAAAGCGCCTGTCCATCGGATTCGATTCGAATTTGATCCAAGGATGGCGCCAACAGAGCCGCAACCTCGACAGTGTCCTTCACCTCTGGCTCAGGCTCATCGATTGCAAGGTCTTCATCGACGACAGGATCGACGGTCTTCGGCTGTGCGCGTTCCACGTCGACAGCAGACGGTTCAGCTACAACCTTTTGCTCAGTGGTCGCTGTCTCAACTTCAGACCGAGATCCAATCAGGCCAGCATAGTAAAGGCCACCGCCCCCTGCAGCTGCGACTCCGGCAGCTACAACCACCCAACCATAGGCACCAAGCGCCCCGCTTCCGGCTTCTGCCGCCATGTTCTTCCTTCCCCATCCGCAGTTCAATCATCGAACCCCCAATGTTCGATGCGAATTCCGCGCAGTTGAGCAAACCTACCAATCTCGTTATCAGGGGTCAAAACAGAGTTGTTTTCCCTCAGTCGTATCTTGGAAAGGCTTCCTCATGACCGTAAAATCCGTCTGTGTGTATTGCGGATCCCGCGCCGGAGCAATGCCCGCGTATGCACAAGCCGCCAAAGCCTTTGGTACATTGCTTGCAAATGAACGCTGGAGGCTGGTTTACGGAGCAGGTGATGTTGGTCTGATGGGAGAAGTAGCACGCGCCACCCAAGCTGCGGGTGGAGAGACATTCGGCGTCATTCCACAGCACCTAGTCGACCGCGAAGTCGGCAAATCAGACCTGTCTACGTATGTGATCACGGAAACAATGCACGAGCGGAAAAAGGTCATGCTCGTCAACTCTGATGCTGTTGTCATCCTCCCCGGCGGGCCGGGATCACTTGACGAAATGTTCGAGGCATTGACCTGGCGCCAGTTGGGGTTGCATCGCAAACCAATCATTGTCCTGAATGCAAGCGGATACTGGAACCCGCTTCGTACTCTGATTGATCACACCGTGTCTCAGGGGTTTGCAGACTCTTCGCTGGCTTCCTTCCTGACTTGGGTCGATACCCCTGAAGAGGCTTTGGATGCCCTGCGGGCCTCTCTGTCTTGACGCAGGGATGAGAGTGAAAACAAGGCCAACGCGATCCAAATTACTGTGAACGCCATCTTGTGCCACCACCCGAAAGGCTCACCAAACACCGCGACTGCGCAGATAAACTGTAGTGTGGGGTTGACGTATTGCAGCAACCCCACAGTTCCCAAAGCGACACGTCGGGCTGCATAGCTGAACATAATCAGGGGGATGGCCGTCAGTGGCCCTGAGAGCACAAGCAATAAGCTTGTCGTCCAACCCGTTGCGAAATGCCCCTGCCCCTGTACGTGGTACCAGAATAGAACGAGCACCCAAATTGGTAGCAGAACCAGAATTTCGCAGGTGACCGACACAACCGGCCCCAAGGCCATCCCCTTTTTGATCACCCCATAGAACGCAAAACTGATGGATACGATCAGCGAAATCCAAGGTGCTACCCCAAGTCCCCATGTCAGGCTTGCAACAGCAAAGGCTGCAGCCCCAACGGCAAACCACTGCACACGCGTCAGTTTTTCACCAAACCAAACGGCACCTATGACAACCGCAATTAGGGGAAATATATAATACCCAAGCGAGGATTCCGTGGCCTTTCCAATTTGGACCGACAAGATGAACGTAAACCAATTTATGGAAATCAGCACCGAGGCGATAAGGATGATCAGCAGTTGGCGGCGGTTTCCCAACGCGATTTGAATTTCGCGCAACCGCCCCTGTACCGCCAGAACCATTCCGAAAAACACAATGGACCAGAGCGTCCTATGCGCCAGCACCTCTGGTGGGGGTACATCAGCCAGTAATTTGTAGAACAGCGGCGACAGGCCCCAGACCACACAGGCCCCGACCATGGCCAACACACCCTTAGCGGTTTCTGACATTGCGATCCTCCGACGAAAGCTGTGCGCTTGTCCGTTATCAGGTGCAAGACCCTTCCAGAAATCCCAGCCACTTTTCTGAATCCCCGGTCGAATATTCAACCAAAGTCGTTTGCAAACAAAAGGGCCTGCCAGTCTGATAACTGGCAGGCCCCAAAAAGTTAGCTGTCGTCGAAACGCTTACATGCGCGACGCGACGTTTTCCCAGTTGACTAGGTTGTCCAGGAAGTTGGTCAGGTAAACAGGACGCTTGTTACGGAAATCGATGTAGTAGGAGTGTTCCCAAACATCACAACCCAGCAGCGCGGTCTGACCAAAGCACAGAGGGTTCACGCCGTTTTCAGTTTTGGTCACAGCCAGCGAACCGTCGGCATTTTTCACCAACCAGCACCAACCGGAGCCGAACTGACCAGCACCCGCAGCAGAAAACTGCGATTTGAAGTCGTCAACCGAGCCAAAATTCTCGACCAGCGCTTTTTCCAGCTCACCCGGCATGGCATTGCCGTTGGGGCCCATCATTTCCCAAAACTGGTTGTGGTTCCAGAGCTGGCTGATGTTGTTAAAGATGCCGTTCTGAGCGACCGAACCGGCGTCGTAGGTGCCAGTGATGATCTCTTCCAACGACTTGTTTTCCCACTCGGTTCCGGCGATTGCCGCGTTACCGTTGGTCACATAAGCGTTGTGGTGCAGATCGTGGTGGAATTCCAGCGTTTCTGCTGACATGCCCTTGGATGCCAGAGCGTCATGTGCATAAGGAAGATCAGGAAGTTCAAAAGCCATGGCGGCCCCCTGTTGAATAAATGTTGCGGTTCCCATGGTTACATGCTTTGACCACGCGCGCAGGTCAAGGGCCGAGACGCAAAACAATCCTCAGGAGACGGGGCGATGCTGACACAAGTTCGTAAAATGTTCTACCGCGCGCGTGGCTATTATGCCGGCTCCTTGAACGGAGAGGCCTTTCGACTGGACCCTTACCATTCGAAATTCTGGCGCAAAGCCGGGTCCGGCGCATGGGAACCCGAAACATTCGCTGTGTTGGACAAGCATTTGAACTCAAACAGCGATTATCTGGATATTGGAGCATGGATCGGCCCAACCGTTCTGTTCGGTGCACGCAAAGCGCGCAACGTCATGTGTTTTGAACCCGACCCCGTCGCGTTGCGCCATTTGCTTTGGAACCTTGAGTTGAACAACCTGCGCAATGTCTCGGCGTTTGGTGTGGCTTTGTCCGACAGCTTTGGCACCGCTCGCATGGCCAGCTTTGGCGGAGAGGCTGGGGATTCCATGTCGTCCTTGCTAAATAGCGAAGCCAGCGACCGCGAGGGCCACGGAACAGATGCCTTGACCATTTCCTGGGACCAATTTTCCAAATCTGTGGATCTGTCAGGCGTATCACTTGTCAAAATGGACATCGAAGGCGCGGAATTTTCGGTTTTGCCGACCCTCCTGCCTTGGCTCAAAGAACATCGGCCGGCGCTGTATCTGTCAACTCACGCCCCTTTTCTGACCCCAAAAGAACGAGAGTTGCGCATGAAAGAGCTTTCTAAATCGCTATGCTTTTATGGGAAAATCAGCGATGAAACAGGCAAGCGAGTGACACCGGATGACTTTGGAAACACTGAATATCTGACCCGTTTCCCAAGCTTTTTGTTCACGAACTAGAATATTCACGCACACCTATTTTTTCTTTGAGCACGTCCCGCTAGCGTTGAAGTCTGAATCATACCCACCGAACCACAAACGGTAGGTGGCTTTACCCGAGTTTGTCTCAAAACGGATGGTAGAGCTTAAGTTATACGTTGTTGTATCTGTTGTCGGCACATTGTTCGTCGATCAGGAAAACTTCTTTCTGGTTTTACGTGTCACCAGTTTCGCAGCAATTGGCTTTTTATACATACTATCTACGATTTCATCTAAAACCGCAGCGGACCCATCGTCGTTCTCAACAAGAAACACTTTCTCAGACATAAAACTCTGAAGATTAGTCAAACCGTATCTGGTGAATGTGCATCCATAAATCGTGCGGGCAGAAAGTGGCGTTGCCAACGCTATCAAAAGACTTGATATCAGTGCTTTACGTAACAAAATAGGGTCCCTCATTGGTTTGAGCGACCCTAACCTGCACGTTTTAAGTATACAACTCAAACAAGAGTTGACCGATCAAAATGCATCGACCTTACTACCCGGCTGCGCAGCAACCTTGAGCAGGTTAAACACGTAGTCAGCGGCAGAGCGGAAACAGATGATGCGAAAACTGCCATCGGTTTCCATCCAGAACGCACCTGCGACCTGAGCCAGACGTGTGCGACGGAAATGACCTGGCTCAAATGCGCCTGGGGACAGATCCACAGGGGCCAGTTTCGCCATCACGTCACGCGCGCTGTCGCCTGTTACCCGGAAAACGGCCCGCGCGTCTGAAACATTGACCGCCAGTGCATGTTCGCCGCCAAGGGCAGTGTTTAGCTCTGCCAATTTCGCCTCCACCTGTACATAGGGTACAAGAACAAGCAACTCATCGGGGGACATCCAGCAAAGCCCTGTGTCCCCAACAACATTGGCACGGTTCACTGCTGGAATCTCTTGTCCTGTGAGGCCTGAGACAGCTTTCGCCATTGTGTCCGAAGACAGATCCCCCCGCAGGGTAATCATGCCCTGCAAGCCAATTTCGTCGATACGGGCGATGCCGTCGTATGATGCGTGGTTCAATGCGCTTACGGGATTAGACATTTTGCTTTTTCCCTTCCTGATCGTAGATCACCGGATCGACGATTTTTGCTTTGTAGATTTTTCCATCAGTGCCGGGGAATTCAATGAATTCGTTCATGCGGTCCGGCCCATGCAACACCAGCCCCATGGCGATGCCACGGTTCAGATTTGCCGAGAAGTAGGTCGAAGTAACGCGACCGATCATGTTGCGCTGACCGTTGGCGTTGACGCCCTCGCCTACAGCATAAGCCCCATCCGGCAGCACAGATCCGTCCACGGTTTCCAGACCCACCAGTTTCCACCGGTTGCGATCGGTCATATGGGTGCGCTCCATGGCGCGCTTGCCCAGGAAATCTTCTTTCTTTTTCGAGATCGCCCAGTTCAGCCCCAGATCTTGTGGGATCACGGTACCGTCCGTTTCGTCCCCGATCATGATAAAGCCTTTTTCGGCCCGCAGAATGTGCAGTGTTTCTGTGCCATATGGCATCACACCGAATTCCTGCCCCGCCTCCAACAGCGCGTTCCAGAACGCCAGACCCTGACTTGCTGGAACCGCGATTTCGTAAGACAGCTCACCCGAGAAGGAAATACGATAAGCGCGCGCGTCGAATGCGCCAATCTTACCATCGCGCCATTCCATAAACGGCAGCGCCTCCTTCGACAAATCCATGCCGCCCAATTTTTCCAACACCTTGCGGGCGTTGGGGCCAACCACAGCAACCTGAGCGAATTGCTCAGTCACATTGGCGACGTAGACTTTCCAATCCCACCATTCGGTCTGCAGCCACTCTTCCATGTGACCATGGATCCGCTCAGCACCGCCGGTGGTCGTGTGACAGAGGAAGGTATCCTCGTCGATGCGCGCGACAACGCCATCGTCCATGAGGAAGCCGTTTTCCGAGCACATCAGACCATAACGACATTTGCCGACCTTTAGCGTCGACATCATGTTGGTGTACATCATGTCAAGGAACTTGCCCGCATCCGGGCCCTTAACGATCAGTTTGCCAAGGGTAGAGGCATCGAGCAGACCCAGATGTTCGCGCGTGTTCTTGACCTCGCGGTTGACCGCATCATGTACGGTTTCGCCGGAGCGGACATAAGCAAACGGACGACGCCATTGGCCAACGGGTTCCCAGTCTGCACCATTGTCATCGCTCCACCCGTGGATCGGTGTCTGGCGCACAGGCTGGAATACCTCGCCACGTGCTTCGCCGCCAATCGCACCCATAGAAATCGGATGGTATGGTGGGCGGAATGTTGTGGTTCCCACTTGCGGGACTTCCTCACCCAAAGCATTCGCAAGAGTCGCCAAGCCATTAATATTGCTCAATTTTCCCTGATCCGTTGCCATACCCAACGTAGTGTATCGCTTGGTATGTTCGACGCTTTCATAGCCCTCGCGTGCAGCCAACTGCACATCAGAAACTTTGACATCGTTCTGATAATCCAGCCAGGATTTCATCCGCAGATCAATTTCAGCGTTCTCTGGCATCAACCAGACAGCCTTCATCGCATTTTCAGCGGTTGTTTCGCACTCTGGCGCGTTTTCCGTCACGGGCGTGAATCCGGCTGCATTCGCCGCTGCCTCGCCTGCTGTTTGCGCATCTTGCAGGACCGAACCCAACTCCAACGGACCATTCGCGGATCCAGCAGCAATGACAAATCCATTGCCATCGGAACCCAGCGGAGGGCGCGCGGCATCAGGACGGAAATGCGCCTGCGTCTCATCCCAGATTAGCTTGCCGCCGCAATGCGACCACAGATGCACAACCGGAGACCAGCCACCAGACATCGCAACTGCATCGCATGAAACTTCTTCACGCGCGCCGCCGACGCCCTCTTGATTACAGATCGCAACCTTCTTAACCCGCTTGCCGCCCTTGACTTTGGCGATCGCTTTGCCGGGATCGACGCGAATGCCCAAAGCACGCGCTTCGTCAGCCAATGCACCGCCCGCATTGGGGCGTGCATCCACAACCCGCAGTACGTCCACACCGGCCTTTTTCAACGTGATCGCGGTGCGATAGGCATCATCGTTGTTGGTTGCAACAATCACCCGCTGGCCCGAGGAAATCCCCCAGTTCACCAGATAATCACGCATCGCCGAGGCCAGCATGACACCGGGTACATCATTTCCAGCAAACGATAGCGGGCGTTCGATTGCGCCCGTTGCGGTCACAATCTGTTTCGCGCGGATCCGCCACAGACGGTGGCGCGGTCCCTGAGCACCCGGCACGTGATCGCTTACACGCTCGTATCCCAAGGCGTAACCGTGATCATACACACCTGCGCCCATGCAGCGGGTGCGCAGAGTGACGTTGTCCATCGCCTCCAACTCAGCAACCAGCTGATCAATGTAAGCATCTGTAGACTGCTCGCCCACAGTGCCACCATCAACCGGCGCACGGCCACCCCAATAGGCGTTCTGTTCCAACAGAAGAACCTTGGCACCGGATTTGGCCGCTGCTTTGGCTGCCTGCAAACCAGCGATACCACCACCAACGACCAATACATCTGCAAAAGCGTAGAAATGTTCGTAGGTGTCCGCGTCTTTCAACTCTTTGTCGGGAGCTTTGCCCAGACCCGCCGATTTCCGGATTATCGGTTCATAGACATGTTTCCAGAACGGCTGGGGATGAATGAACATCTTGTAGTAGAACCCCGCCGGCAGAAACCGTGACAGCGACGAGTTGATCGCGCCCACGTCAAATTCCAGACTTGGCCAGTGGTTCTGTGAACTCGATGTGAGACCTTCAAATAGTTCGGTTGTGGTAGCGCGCTGGTTGGGTTCGTACCGGCTACCTTCGCCCAGACCGACCAATGCGTTGGGTTCTTCGGCGCCACTGGCGACAACCCCACGTGGACGGTGGTATTTAAACGACCGGCCCATCATCATCTGGTCATTAGCCAGCAGAGCCGAGGCAAGCGTATCGCCTTCGTACCCACGCATGGTGGTGCCGTTAAAGGTAAAGCTGACCTGCTTGGAACGATCAATCAGGCGGCCTTGTTTTTCGAGACGGGTGCTCATGGGTCAGACCCTTTCACAAGAGGAGGCATCGAAGCCCCCGACGGAAGTATTTAGAAAACGAGGAAAGATCACTGGAACTCTCTCCATGACCAGCCCGGGCGTTTGGTGGTGATGGCATCCTTGATCTCTTGGGGAGGCGCGTAGACCTGTGCGGAATAGGTTCCAAACACTTCCAAGGTCATGGTGCATCGGGCCGCATGGAACCACTTGCCGCAACCGGCGGCGTGACGCCAGCGTTCCAGATGCACACCCTTGGGGTTTTCGCGCATAAACAGGTAATCATGGAACTGATCGTCGTCCGAGCCAGGGCCAAAGCGCTTGAGATGCGCTTCGCCACCATTGGCCAGTTCAGTTTCATCGGCATCGACGCCGCAGTAGGGACATTGAAGGGTCAGCATGTGATCATCCTTACGACTTCATTTCGGTGGCAAGCTGGCCGCATTGACCAGCGAGAATTCGGTTAGTGTGGCGCGCAAATTCGCGTCTTCGAAGCTGCCTACATCTAGTTCGACCATTCCCCCCATGGGACGGCCTGTAAATGACAGCGGCTGTGCCCCGGCAGCAAGGGCCTCCGCTTCGCGATCCTTACCGGGCCGATACATCGCCCCGTCTTTGGTTACTCCGCAGACCATGTTGCCGTGGAACAAAAAACAAAGGCCTCCGAACATTTTCTTTTCGGTTAGCCCTGGCTCCATTCCAAGATCCGAGCGCATGATTTCAGCCATGTCCTCGGAATAGGCCATCAGTGCTGCTCCAATCCCCACCCCGAGAGACCAAAGTCATCCGCACGACCGAACCGGTCAGCGCTGGCTCTGAAATATTCGGGCTGGAGCCACATTAGTGCGCAACCCCGGCCGCAACGCTTTCGTCGATGAACCGGCCTTCTTTGAAGCGGTCCAGCGAGAAGGCCTCGGTCAGTGGTGAATGACCTGTGGCCATCAGCTGTGCCATACCCCAACCCGAGCCTGGAATAGATTTAAATCCGCCGGTGCCCCAACCACAGTTGACGAAACAGCCGCCTACCGGGGTTTTCGACAGGATCGGCGAGCGGTCCCCAGTCATATCCACGATGCCACCCCACTGACGCAGCATTTTCAGACGCGACACCATAGGGAAGGTTTCGACCAGCGCCCGTACGGTTTCCTCGATATGGTGGAACGAACCGCGCTGGGTGTAGTTGTTAAAGGCGTCTGTGCCGCCGCCAATCACCATCTCGCCCTTATCGGATTGGGACATATAGCCGTGCACTGTGTTGGCCATCACGACCACGTCCATGCAGGGTTTGATCGGCTCAGACACCAGTGCCTGCAACGCGATTGATTCCAGCGGCAGACGGAAGCCGGCCATTTCAGCCAACTGACCCGTATGCCCGGCAACAACGACGCCCAGTTTGTCACAATCGATCGCACCTTTGGTGGTATCAACGCCGACAACATTGCCGCCTTCGGTGCGCACACCGTTGACTTCGCATTGCTGGATGATGTCCATGCCCATGGCCGAACATGCCCGCGCATAGCCCCAAGCAACCGCGTCGTGACGGGCTGTGCCGCCGCGGGCCTGCCAGAGCGCACCAAGAACCGGATAACGCGGTCCGTCCAGATTGATGATTGGCACCAGCTCTTTTACGCGCTGAGGTGAAATCCACTCAGTCGTGACGCCCTGCAGGTTGTTGGCATGTGCCGTGCGCTGATACCCGCGAATTTCGCTTTGGGTTTGCGCCAGCATCATCACGCCACGTGGGCTGAACATGACGTTGTAGTTCAGATCTTGGCTCAGACCTTCATACAGGCTGCGCGCTTTTTCATAAATCGCGGCCGATGGGTCCTGCAGATAATTCGAACGGATGATGGTGGTGTTCCGACCGGTGTTACCACCGCCAAGCCATCCTTTTTCGATCACGGCAACGTTCTGGATGCCGTAGTTTTTGCCCAGGTAATAGGCAGTCGCAAGACCATGCCCCCCGGCGCCAACGATGATCACATCGTAGCGTTTCTTGGGCTGGGGCGAGCGCCAAGCGCGCTCCCATCCGGTGTGATAGCGCAGTGCTTCGCGCGCCACAGCAAAGGCTGAGTAATGTTTCATGAGCGAATCCGATCCGTCCGTGGTTGGGAGCAGGTATGCCGTGCGCCTCTACAATAGCCGCGCCGTGTTCCGTCACAATATCTCATAATTGCGACATGGTATCACCTCGCGGCCATTTGCCCCTTTTTTAAGACCGCCCGCACCGATACATGGGGACGACACAAAGAAAGACTTTGGATGACCTTCTGGATCCTGATCTCCCTCATGGCGCTGCTTGTCGCTGCGTTTTTGCTTTTGGCTCTGCTGCGCGGACGCCCTCAATTGGAGCCCGCTGCGGCCTCTGACCTGCGTGTTTACCGTGAACAACTACAAGGTGTAGATCGCGATCTTGCGCGCGGTGTCATTGCAGAAGCTGACGCATCGCGTATTCGAACCGAGATTTCACGCCGGATTTTGGCCGCCGACGCACAAATTCAGGCCGATTCTAAGGGTAAAACACAAGCGCGCGCGGTCAATATTGGTGTCTCCCTTGTGTTGGTGGCGGGTGTGATTGGGGGCGCGCTTAGCTTATATGAATCCTTAGGTGCGCCGGGATATGGCGATCTTCCCCTGTCATTGCGGCTTGAACGGTCCAAAGATTTGCGGGCCAACCGCTTGGACCAATCAACCGCCGAAGCCCGTATGCCCGCAGCCCCTGTGCCAGAGTTGCCTGAAGACTATGCCAATCTGGTCAAGCAATTGCGCCAAACAGTCGCCGAGCGGCCAGATGATTTGCAAGGGCATGTTCTTTTGGCGCAGCACGAAGCAAATGTGGGCAACCCAAAAGGTGCATATGAGGCCAAAGCGCGCGTCATCACCCTGCTTGGCCCCAAAGCCACAAGTCAGGATTTTTCAGAATTCGGCGAAATGATGATTGTCGCTGCCGGTGGCTATGTGTCTGCGGAGGCAGAACAGGCACTTGCGCGCGCGCTTGAAATTGATCCGAATAATGGCCCTGCTCGATTCTACTGGGGTCGGATGCTTAGCCAAATTGATCGACCCGACCTTGCTTTCCGTCTTTGGAGCCAAACTCTACAACAAGGTCCGGCCGGGGCGCCCTGGATTGCCGCCATTCGCGCACAAATCGAAGAACTCGCCCATCGCGCCGGCGTCGAATACGAGCTTCCACCTGAAACACCACACCTAACTGCACCTGACGTCGGACCAAGTCGGGACGATATCGAAGCCGCTGGTGAGATGACCGACAGCGAACGCCAAGAAATGATACAGGGCATGGTAAACCGCCTGTCCGACAGATTGGCGACCGAAGGGGGCACGCCACCGGAATGGGCCCGGTTGATTGGCGCGCTTGCTGTGCTGGGAAACACTGAACAGGCCGCAGCAATTTATGGCGAGGCGCAATCGGTATTCGCGAACAGCCCCGAAGCCCTGAACATTGTTCAACAAGCCGCTAAACAGGCAGGAGTAGCCCCATGATCCACGATGTGTTTGAGGATTTTGCGGGATCGTTGCCTCCGATGTCTGCTTTGGTTGGATTGGACTTAGGGGACAAAACGATTGGCATTTCCGTCTCGGATCGTATGGGCACCGTTGCAACACCGCTAGAGACCATCAGACGTAAAAAATTCACGCTGGATGCAGAACGTCTGATGGAAATCATCAAAGAGCGCGACATCAACGGAATCCTCTTGGGTTTGCCGCGCAACATGGACGGCACCGAAGGTCCGCGGTGCCAGAAGACCCGCGCATTCGCCCGCAATCTTACGCGCCTGACAGATTTACCCATTGGGTTTTGGGATGAACGTCTCAGCACGGTTGCCGCCGAAAAAGCATTGTTAGAGGCGGATACGACACGAAAACGTCGCAGCGAGGTCATTGATCACGTGGCCGCCGGGTATATCTTGCAAGGAGCACTCGACAGGATGCGCTTTCTCTAGGAGCCAGATCACAAGATGACAAACATGGTTTGGAAACGGGATGAAATCGAATCCCCTTGCATTCAGATTTGCGTTGTTCACCCGACGGAACGTATTTGCACCGGCTGTTATCGTTCCATCGACGAGATAACCAAATGGTCGAAAATGGACAGCTCAGAGCGGGCGGAGATCATGGAAGATCTACCCAATCGCGCCCCTCGCCTTGCCAAACGACGCGGTGGCCGTGCCGCGCGTATGAAAAGATAAGCCCAGTCGATGACTACGCAAATCCACAAATGAATTTCGTGGCTTTGCGCAAATGCTCAAGTCACCAAGAATGAATACTCAGGCTTTAGGCTTCGGCCAACCAAGCCTTGGCTTGTTCAATGTCAGCTGTTTCAAAAAACTTGGTATCAGCGTTCAAAAAGTGACGCATGACCCGCTGCCCCATGTGTTGCCAGGTCTTGTCGCCGAGCACCGCAACCCGATCAGGAATTGCTGCATGATCCCTGATAAGGTTGAAATGTGCACCCAAGGCTGAGAGCCCTTGCCAGCCATCAAACTCAGACAGATCCAACAGCAACCGCAAACCGTCTCGCGCGCGGATTTCCGCATTCAAATCGTCTTCGGCCCCTTTGATCACTGTCGGATCCAGCTTTCCCATCAGACTAACATGCAGACCTGTGCCACCGAGATCCTGGAAATGCACAGCGCCCAAGGATTCACGGATCCAACGTCGTGCTGTTTCAATCTCAGCCACTTCAAACACTTGAACAGGACAAGGCAGGAATGCTGCGGTGAGCCGGATCGACGTTGTAATCCATCCCACATCCGAAACGATGGCCAGCCGATCAAACCCACTCCAATGGGTTAAGCCAAGTTGCGTATCGGCCCAAACCGCGCCCATGTCGAACCCACGAAATTCTTCGCCTAGAACAACGACCATACGCAGTGCATCAACTTTGCCTAAAGCCGTTTCAATCGCAGGAACCAGTGTATTGGTGTAATCGTCCTGATTTATATGGCCCGACATCTCGACTTCGAGCAGGGCACCATCCATTTGTGTTTCAACAACAATCATATAACCACCTTTTCAGAAACAACCTGAACAGGAGACTACGGTGTTTCGATCCACTCAGCTACTCCCCCCGGGAGTTCGGGGCGAAAATAGGCAATCATCCGACCATCCGGCCCTGCCGACGCTGTTTCTGCCCAAGGCGCCACTCCGTGCAGCGTATGCCGGTGCAACACGTAAGCCTCGCCCGGGCGAACCGGAAGTTCGATGCGGGGACAAGTGTCAAACACCTTACGTCTGGCCGCTTGGTAGATAGCAGTCACATCAATCCGTGACATTTCTGCGGGAGGATAGCTAGATAGCGCACGCTTTAGCGCTGCCTGCATAATCTTGTGGCTCCCGTCCCACACAACCAAAGGGGCCGCGTCTGGGCTGGCTTGGCTCAAGGGTATCCCCAAGATCCACGCATGAGGTTCATCAACACAGCGTTCACGATTGGGGCCGATTGGCTTTAATCCATCTACATGTGCCGCATCGCGCCGCAAACGATACCCAAACGCGGCCTCCCCCTCACCCCGTCTGGGGCGTGGATAACCCGGGAACATGACTGAAACTTGGGCTTTGTGTAGCGCATGGAACGTCAGCTGATCTTGAATGAAATCGATGGCATCTCCGCGCAGCGGCCCCGAGTCCCTCACCGCGCCAACAACATCGTTATCAAGTGCATCAACGCCGATAAACCAAGTGCCTTCACAATCCAGCCACTGGGCATGCGCTGGGTCATCAAGTGATCCGCGCGCACCAACTAAGGCATGCGCTGCCCAATCCGCCAGCAGCGGGTCGAACCCGAACTGGACCCAGCCGCGTTGCCAGAACCCCGTTACCACCCGACCGCTTTGCGTAACATGTTGAGCGCCACAAGCGTCAGGAAAACAGCAAAAACCCGGCGCAACGGTTTAGGGTCCATCGCATGGGCCAAACGCACCCCCAATGGGGCCGTTATCAAGGTCATACAGATCACAACACCAAATGCGACCAGATTAACCGTTCCAATTGTCAGGGGTGGACGGGTTGCAGGATCCATCGGAACAAAGAGAAAGCCAAGCACAGATGGCACTGCGATAATCACTCCGAACCCCGCAGCGGTGGCCACCGCCCGATGAATTGGCGTGTTATAGAGCGTCATCAAAGGCACGCCAAAGCTGCCACCACCGATCCCCATAAGAACAGACAAAAAGCCTACAAAGGGTGAAACCGCCATTCGCCGAATACCGGATGGCATCGCTTGACCCAATCGCCACTCGGGCTTTCCAAAGCCCAAATATAGTCCGATCACAATGCCTAGGACGCCAAACAGGGCCTGCAACGCTTCAGACCGCAAGGACGAGGCCACAAAGACGCCAATGATCGCACCAAATGCAATACCCGGGCCCCAGCCCCGTAGGATTGACCAATCCACGGCGCCCTTTTTGTTGTGGCTTAGCACTGATCGCACCGAGGTGACGATGATCGTGGCAAGGGATGTTGCCAGACACAGCTGCATCAACTGGTCCCCGCCGTACCCTAAAGTCTGGAACGTATAAAAGAATGCTGGCACAAGGACGATCCCACCGCCAACGCCCAAAAGCCCGGCCAAAACGCCTGCAAAAGCGCCAAGCACCATCAATACAGCGAGCATTTGCAGCACTAACATCGTGTCAGGCATAAACGGATCCCTCTTTGTTTGAACTCTCGGCTATACCAAAACAGTGTCCATCGCCAGAGGCTCTACCTGCGCCAAGGCCTGCAAAACCAGTTCGGTCCCTGCCCCGGTCTTTGTTGCGCCCTCAGACAAAGTTCTGCGCCACGCGCGCGCACCGGGACGCCCGGCAAACGTGCCCAGCATATGACGGGTGATCTGGTGTAAGCGTCCCCCGTTTACGAGGTGGGCCTCGATGTAGGGCAGCATCTCTTGAACGACTGCAAGAGGATCGCGCGGTGCTCCCACACCGAAAATCTCGCTATCAGCTGTACTCAGAATGTCTGCTGGCTGATGATAGGCAGCACGGCCGATCATAACACCATCCAGCCCGGCATCCAGGAATTCGCGCGCCTGCGCCAAGCTATCAATCCCGCCATTTATCGAAATGTGAAGCTGCGGAAACTGCTCTTTCATCCTCAAAACCAACGCATAGTCGAGCGGCGGTATATCCCTGTTTTCCTTTGGGCTAAGTCCCTTGAGCCAAGCTTTGCGGGCATGAATGGTCACACGTTGGCACCCTGCGCTCACAATTTGCTTCAGAAAATCAGGCAAGACATCTTGCGGCTCTTGATCATCCACACCAATCCGACACTTAACCGTCACTTCAACATCGACCGCCTCCCGCATTGCAGCCACGCAATCCGCCACCCGGCTGGGATGTTTCATGAGCACAGCGCCGAAAGTGCCAGATTGCACACGATCCGAAGGACACCCACAATTTAGGTTAATCTCGTCATAGCCCGCGTCGGCTCCTATCAAGGCAGCCTTTGCCAACTCTTCTGGGTCGGATCCCCCCAACTGCAAGGCAAGCGGGTGTTCCTGAGGGCTGTGCTCCAACAGATGAACAGCTCCTCCCCGCACAAGTGCGGGCGCTGTAACCATTTCTGTGTAAAGCAAACTTTCTGAACTCAACAGCCGATGAAAGACCCTGCAATGACGATCAGTCCAATCCATCATGGGCGCCACGCTTAAACGTGCACTGCGATGCAAATTGTATCTTTTACTTTCAGACACCTACAGTCCTTTGGGCTAAGAAATCAGCGTTTCACCCAATTAATGCAAAATTGGGCCGACAACAATGGGCAAGGATATGCAAAAGTGGACACTCCATTTCTGTTACTAGCCTTTCACTCGTCCAAGCAAATAGCGGGAAGATTCTATTTTGGTTAAGCTGTTTTCTGTGTCTGAACTTGCTGACTTCGCCACTTTTTTTAGCTTCAGAAACGGCGTTATGGATCGCTTCTAAAGCTGGCCGCGCAAAGCTATCTAGCAAACAGAACCTAGATGGGCACGTGTTGGGGACCATTAGAACTAAGTTGCGTTTTGTGGAACAGAGAACCGCAGTAATCGAAGAGTTTTGCCTGATCTCGACAATAAATCCGAAGCGAAAGTACAGCCTTTACCTTTCCAATAGACTGCTTGGACTGCCTCGCTAGCGACATTCGTGAATTGAATAAAACCCTCCGGTGGATGCCGCTTTGGCGGATAGAGTTCAACACAGATGAGGGAAAAATGTTGCGAGTTCCTCTACCGGCATTTCTCAAGGTTGAACTCAAATAGGTGGTCACAGAGCAAAACTCTTTTACCACATCCCCGTGAATCCAAGGCCACACCAGTCCTTGGCGATGCACACGACTAAACCTTACAGAAAGAAACCGCCTAAAAACGGTTTACTGCAAACATCTCTGCTCACCTGTGCAAAAATCCCTGTCGCGCTTCAAAGAGGGTTTACTTTTGGGAGGACGCACCATCTTCCATGCAAATGTAAATCTTTTTTACATTGTAGCCTTGCAATCATCAAAAACGTCCCCACCTCTTCAATGTGAAAAGCATTCACATCGAGACACAAACCTGGAGAGAGAGACAATGACCATGATGTCAGACCCTATTGCAGCCCCGTCCAATCCTGGTTGGCTGACCCGAGCTGAAAGGTGGCTAGATGACAAAGGCAAAGGCGCATGGATCGCCGCCATGGTCCTCGGCTTTATTTTCTTCTGGCCCGTCGGCCTCGCCCTTCTGTTTTATATGATCTGGAGCAAACGCATGTTCAGTAAATCCTGTAGCCACCAAAAATCCTGGAGCCGTCACGGCATGCGCGCGATGTCTACAACCGGGAATTCCGCGTTCGACACCTATAAAGCGGACACATTGGCCCGTTTGGAACAAGAACAGATCGATTTTGAAGCGTTTTTGGAACGGCTTCGTGAAGCCAAGGACAAATCCGAGTTTGACCAGTTCATGGATGATCGTGCAACGGCCGGCGATCAACGCCCGTCCAAAGACGACGCGGCCTAATTTCAAAACACCTGTCTCTGGCCCCTGTTTTTGAAACTCAGGGGCCACCCCTTTTATTTTGCACTGGACACCTAGACATGACCCACCTTCCTCATCCTGATCATCAGCCAGAGTTCTACGACTCCGTCGCGATGAAACGGCTATTTGCCTGGGTTCTTGATACGATCGTAATTCTAATGCTCAGTGTAATAATTGTGATGTTGACCGCTTTTGTTGGCGTGTTCATCTGGCCCCTGCTCTACCTCGTGATCGGGTTTATCTATCGCGTCAGCACTCTTGCAAGCGGATCGGCAACCTGGGGTATGCGTTTTGTAGGGATCGAGATCCGAGACGCCTATGGGGCGCGCTTGGACGCGGGACTCGCTTTGGCGCACACGGCTGGGTACACCTTCTCAATGGCCTTGCCTGTCATCCAAGCTGTCTCGGCGATCATGATGCTGACCAGTGCACGTGCTCAAGGCCTGACAGATGCTCTGCTTGGGACAGTCGCACTGAACAAACGCGCCGTTGCTTAACCGCGTCAATCGACCCTTGGCGCATCACGGATCCGTTGCTATCATCTTGGGAACACCTTGCGTTTCCTACACGAGATCCTGATGCGCCACACGCTGCCCATTGCGCCACAGTTTTATGTGACTGCTCCACAGCCCTGCCCCTATCTTGAAAACAGGATGGAGCGGAAGCTGTTTACTGCGCTGCAAGGAGATGGGGCCGAGCAATTGAATGACGCCCTGTCACAGCAGGGGTTTCGCAGGTCCCAGAACGTTCTCTACCGTCCCAGCTGTGCGGATTGCGCCTCATGCCTGTCTGCCCGCATTAATGTGTCGGACTTTGTCAGTAGCAAAAGCCAAAAGCGCACGACCCGTCGTAATGCACATTTAACACGGCGGGCCACCTCGCCCTGGGCGACGGATGAACAGTACGAATTGTTCCGCACATATCTGGATTCGCGTCACGCAGACGGTGGCATGGCAGATATGGATATTTTCGAATTCGCCGCCATGATCGAAGAAACCCCCATTCGCAGCCGTGTAATAGAATATACAGACCGCGATACCGGAAATCTCGCTGCTGTCAGTTTGACGGATGTGCTCGAGGATGGGCTCAGCATGGTGTATTCGTTTTACGATCCAAAACTGCAGAAAAACAGTCTCGGCACATATATGATTTCTGACCACATCGAAATCGCGCGCGAGGCGGGCCTTCCTTATATCTATTTAGGCTATTGGGTGCCGGGCAGTCCCAAGATGGGATACAAAGCCAAATTCTCGGGGTTGGAAGTCTATCAATGCGGTGCATGGAAACCGATGGAAGACCCCGCCGCGTTTGAAGCCTCAAGTGACCCATTGTCGAGTGACCCTATCGCAGAGCAAGTGGCAAACATTCAGCTTCCAGATCGTCGTGTCTTGCGTCCCTGACGGACATTTAGACCGAAGCAATACCAGCATTTACGTGCACAATCCTCCGCACCTCTACTTGCCGGTTTCACAGTAAACCGATGGGTCAGGTACCACCTGTATGTGTGCCCATGCCATTTCAAATTGAAAAAGCCGCGACCTGTGAAAGGTCGCGGCTTCTTCTGTTTCGTTAAGGACGCCTCAAGGGGCCTTCATTTCACCATGATCAGTTCGGAATTAGATCCGGAACGATGGTCACAATACTTGGGAAGGACCAAAGAATTGCGAGGCCAGCGACCTGGATCAGAACAAACGGCAAGATCCCGCGATAAATGTGACCTGTCGTGACCTCTTTTGGTGCAACCCCACGCAAGTAGAACAGCGCAAAGCCAAAAGGTGGTGTCAGGAACGACGTCTGCAAGTTTACCGCAACCATGATGGTGACCCATTTAGGATCGAAAGATCCGCCATAAATCACAGGCCCCACGATCGGGATCACGATGTAGATGATCTCAAGGAAATCGAGCACAAACCCCAACACAAAGAGCACAAGCATCACGATCAGGAAGACCGTCAGTTCGTTATCAAAGCTCTTCAGGAACTGTTGGATATAGTGCTCTCCGCCAAAGGAAATCACCACCAGATTGAGCAACTGAGACCCAATCAGGATGGTAAAGACCATCGAAGTAACCTTGGCTGTTTCCCGAACGATGGGGCTTAGCACCCCGCCCTTGAACAGCACCCAGCAGCCGAACAGCAGACCAAACAAAGCGTATAGATAGGCACCATAGGCAACGATAAAGGCCAACCAAGTTTCGACACTCACGTCGCCCTGGTTGATCCGTAGATCAAAGTTCACGCCAACGATGATACAGATCAGGATCGCAAAGGTTGACCAGATGATCACATGCCCCGAACGACCTTCGTCCTGTAGACGACGATAGGCAGCCAGCATGATCGCACCCCCTGCCCCAAGCGCCGCTGCGGGCGTCGGGTTGGTGATACCACCCAAGATCGATCCAAGAACCGCAATGATCAAAACCAGCGGAGGGAAAACCACGCGGATCAGTTCATTTTTGGTAGCCCGTATCGCGGCCTCTTTGCAGCCGTAGAGCGTCAATGCCAAAGGCAATGCCAACATTAGGAATGCGACACCCGAAGACGTAGTTGGCATGATAAATACGATATCAACCAAAGTCATCAACAGCAGACCAACGGCCCCGACAATCAGCGGCCTCGCATCACCCGATGGGGAAATACCCCGTCCTAGGATCAGGGTCAGCCCCATCAGAACCATCAGAACAGACAAACCAGTCCCGATCGGAGCTGCTGCTGCGACCTTGGCAGCCTTAGCCGCTGCGATTTCCTCGTCTGTCAAACGCGTGCTTTCAGTCGCAGCGCCAGAGGCTGCAATGGCCTCTTCTTCGGCAACAGCCGTATCCCAAGCTTCTTGACCATGCAGTTCGATCATAGATGTCTGGCATTGCTCGCCCACATTGGTACGCAGGCTTGCGCTCTCGCCAATGTCAGAGAACGAAGAAACCGTCGTGTCCTGCGATCCGATCAAACCTGCGCTGCCCAGAAGGAATGCACCGGCAATCAAACCGATTGGCGCACCCAGGAACCACAACAAAGCTTCGTTGCGGGTAATGGGTTCATTGTTCGACGAGCCCATTTCAACAGCAGGCGCTTTGTCTGGGTTTAGCATCGCATAGCCAAAGGCATAAAGCGCGTACAACAAGGCCAGCATGATCCCCGGCAACAGCGCCGCCTGGAACAATGTCCCAACAGATACGACCGCGGGTTCACCTAGATAGGTTAGCGCATCTGTACACCCAGCAACAACCGCACGACTTTCTTGCGCTGCGGAATACAAGTCACCCGCAAGGGTCCCGAGCAAAACGATAACGATCGAAGGTGGAATGATCTGTCCCAAGGTGCCGGACGCCGCAATGACACCCGTCGCCAATTCTGGCGAATACCCATTGCGCAACATCGTTGGCAACGCCAACAGACCCATGGTGACAACAGTCGCCCCAACGATCCCGGTTGAGGCCGCAAGGAAGGCGCCAACAACAACAATCGAAACAGCTAGACCGCCAGGCAATGGGCCAAAGACCCGCGCCATTGTGGTCAACAAGTCGTCTGCAATTTTGGACCGCTCCAACGTGATGCCCATCAGAACGAACATCAAAACCGCCAACAGGGTTTCAATCGACTGCCCCGCCAGAACCCGCTCGTTCATACGATTTACGATGAACGACAGATTGCGATCCATCGCAACTTCCCAACCCTTAGGGAACACAGGTTCCCCTAAACTCGGAAGATCCGGATATCGAAACAGCGAAATGGTATCAGGATTCACACCTGAATGAACCAAATCGCGATAGAGTTGAGATGAGGTATCAATCGCCTGATGAATCAACAGCCCTGCGCTGTCCATTGCGGCGATAATACCGAATGAGATGATGCCTGCGCCACCGATGGCAAACGCCACCGGAAAGCCCGACAAGATGCCTCCGAAGAGACAGAAGAAAACAATAATGAGGCCGATTTCGACGCCATCAAGACCGAATAGCATATCCGTAGTCCCTATACTTAATGAACGCCTTCATAGGCTTCTTCGCCCTCACCAAGGGTATCCTTGTCGAGGTATTTGTTTTCACTGCCTTCGCCTTCGACAAACTCGAGGTACGAGCGGTAGAAGAAAGCAATCGCCTGCAAGAACACCATGCCGGCAAACGCCACGAGCAGGATCTTGAACAGGAAATAAGCGGTGAAACCGTTGGGCGAGAAACCTATGGTTTCAACATTCCAGCGCATGGCGCGCGATTTGAGCAACAAGCGTTCCAGCGTGTCACTGGCGGATGGTTTTGGTACGATCAGGTGACGCCACATAAAGTACCACCCATACATCCAGACCAAAGTTGCAACCGGAATCATGAACAGGACGGACCCACACATATCGATTACTTTTTTGGTGCGGAAACTGACGGCGGAATAGATCAGGTCAACCCGTACATGCCCACCCTGGACAAAGGTATATGTCACACAAAGAGCGACGACCAAGGCGTTGTAAAGTTTCAATTCTTCAGCATACCAGCTGATGTCAAACTGCAGCGGAACACCAAAACCGAATACAATATCGGGACGGGTGAAAATGCGCTGCATAAAGACAATGATGATCTGTTGCAGAACCATCAGCAAACCTGCCCAGGCAAAGAACCGACCGGTCGTGTTTGCAAATGTTTCAAGCCCGCGCACACATCCCCACATAAAGGGACGGTGGATAAAGCCAATGATCGTTATCACCAAAACGACCGCTGCAAAGGCAAAGAAAAGCTCGACCGAACCACCGTAATAAACAAACCGCATAACGGCTTGCTTGTCAGACCAGTCCAACCACATCGACGGATTTGCAACGGCATATCCGATATTCAAGAATGCCTCGGCCAGATTTTGAAGTGTCCAGAGCAACCCGCTCCAAACAGCATTCAAGGCTGAGCCCAGGCTGGCAGAATTCACTTCCTGCATAAAGTCCCCCAATCGCCCGTTTCCGGGTCGTTCTCATACAGTGCCTTGGCACTGCAAAAGAGGCCCCGCAATGGGGGCCCCTTTCTTAGTCAATTCAGGCTTAGTTACCCAGAACGCGGTTACGCTGCTGCGTGTAGTAACCGTCCGACTTTTCGATCCATGAGGACGATGTCTTGAGGCTCTCTTCAAAGCTGCCGCGGATTTTAGCAAACAGTTCGTCGCCCATGTTTTCATCCATGACTTCGGCAGATGCCTTACCAAAGGCATCCCATACGTCGTCGGTAAACTGCAGAGTTTTAACGCCCTGAGCCTGCAGACGTGCAAGTGCCGCACCGTTGTTGGCCAGAGTTTCGGCCAGCTGATAGTGGGTCACAGCCATGGATGCGTTGCGCATGATGGCCTGGTGTGCAGGCGACAGGTCATTCCAAACGTCCAGGTTTACAGACGAAGACAGACCCGAGCCTGGCTCGTGGAAACCAGCTGTGTAGTAAACTTTAGCAACTTCTTGGAAGCCGGCGCGTTCATCCGCGAACGGACCAACCCACTCGAGACCATCCAGAGCACCCGAAGACAGCGCCTGATACAGTTCGCCACCTGGAATGTTCTGTACGGAGGCGCCCAGTTTACCCAGAACTTTGCCGCCCAGACCGGGCATACGGAATTTCAGACCGTTGAAGTCAGCAGCAGATGTGATTTCCTTGCGGAACCAACCACCAGACTGCGAACCCGAGTTACCAGCCAGCAGGCCTTTTAGGTTGAAAATCTGACCCAGCTCATCGTGCAGCTCTTCGCCGCCACCGTGGTAGTACCAGTTGGTCAGTTCCTGTGCGGTGCCACCAAAAGGCACAGCGGTGAAATAAGCATAACCCGGATGCTGACCAATATAGTAATAGTCAGCCGAGTGATACATATCAGCTTGGCCCGAAGACACAGCGTCAAACACTTCAAGCGCGCCAACCAGCTCGCCTGGTGCTTTCTTGTCGATGGTCAGCTGACCGTCAGACATCGCACCGACCATTTCAACCATGTAGCTGGATGCATCATCCAGAACAGCAAAGCCACGTGGCCAAGACTGCACCATGGTCAGGGTCTTTTTACCCGTCGCATAAGCTGGCGCGGCCAATGTCGTTGCAGCGGCAGCGCTCCCACCCAGTGCCGATGTTTTCAAAAATGAACGACGATCCATGCGTCACTCCTCCCAATTATTTCTGTGCCCATGCTTTGTGCATGGACGGTTTACGTGCAGTGGCGACAGCCTAGCGAGGGTGAGTCGATTGTGAATACCTAGTACTGCGTAGAACCCCTGCTTTTTTCACCAAGACCTTGCGTTCCTTTGAACATTTTCCCCATTGAACACGTATCTCATTCACCTGATGTGACCCGAATCACCGTCATCGCCTTTGATTTCTGGTGCAATCTTGCGTATCGATTCGCGCATGCGCTTGCTGACTTCTCTTTTCCGGCCCAACTATGCCCAGAAAATTTCCATTCTGGCGACGCTGCCACTAGTTGTGGCAGTCACTGCAATTGCCGTGCTTGTTGCATACCAATCCCGCGCTTTGGCTGAACGCGAAATTGACGCACTCGAAACGCAGCTGCTTGAAGCCAAGAAAGCAGAGCTGCGCAACTATGTGACCCAAGCCCGGAATGGGTTTTATTTCATCTATGGCTCAGCCCAGCCCGATGATCAGCTGGCCAAGGATCAAGTCTCGCAAATTCTGTCTGCCATGATCTATGGCACGGATGGTTTCTTTTTTGTCTACGACTATGACGGCACCAATTTGGTCAGCCCGCGCCAGACCGACATGATTAACCGCAACTGGGCAGGCCTTTCCGACAGCGCTGGAACACCCGTTGTCGACGAGTTTATCCGGCTGGCCCGCCAAGGGGCTGGCTGGCATACCTTCATGTGGCCTAAGCCCTCCACCGGGGAAGAGGCTCAAATGGTCGCCTATGTCACTGGGTTTCAAAGCTGGCGTTGGGCGGTTGGAACAGGCGTGTTCATCGATGACGTATTGGCCTCTGTTGCTGCGGCCCGCGCCGAGGTCGAAGCCCGCGTTCAGCGCACATTCATCTACATCGGCGCGATTGCCCTTGGGGCGCTTTTGGTCGTTTTCCTGTCGGGCATGATGCTGAACATCCGTGAACGTCGCCTTGCAGACGCAAAACTCAAAGAGCTGACCCAGCGGGTCTTTGATGCCCAAGAAGAAGAGCGTGGCCGCGTGGCGCGTGAACTGCACGACGGCATCAGTCAAATTCTAGTCGGCGTGCGTTATGCTTTGGACAATGCCCGCAGGAGACTGGCACGCGGTGATGATAAGGGCGCTCAAGATCCGCTAGACAAAGGGATCGACAATTTGGGTACCGCGATCTCCGAGGTGCGTCGCATCAGCCGGGATCTACGCCCCGCTGTTCTGGATGATCTGGGTCTTGGTCCCGCGCTCAAGGCGCTGACGGATGATTTCTGCGAACGCACCGGGATCGAAACTGAGTTCACGACTGTGGTGTTTCGCAATAGATTGGATCAAAACAGCAAGATCGCCCTCTATCGGATCGCCCAAGAGGCGCTGACCAATATCGAACGCCACGCCGAAGCTACCCATGTCAGCATGGATCTGCGGGGGCACAAGAATGGCGCCACCATGCGCATAGAGGACAACGGGCGTGGCATTCGGACAGACTCGGGTCACTCCGGGTCGGGGTTGGGGCTACGCAATATGCAAGAACGCATCGAACAGCTTGACGGGGGGCTGCGCATTCTGTCATCACGCGGACCGCAAAGTGGAACTGTAATCGAAGCCCGGCTGCCTCTGAGCCATCTGTTGCCGCCCGAGGAAGAATTGCAGACCAAACGAAAGGTCAATTCATGAGCGACGCTCTGATCCGGGTCCTGATTGTGGACGACCACCCGATGGTTGCCGAAGGCATCCAATCCATCCTAGAAAGCTACGATGACGTGGTCGTGGTTGGCACCCTGAACAATGGGCAAGACGCTGTCGATCAAGTGTCGGACCTAAAGCCGGATGTCATTCTGATGGACCTGAACATGCCCAACCTTGGGGGGCTCAGCGCCACTGAAATCCTGTTGGAACAAACGCCCGGCACACGCATTCTGATCCTCACCATGCATGACAGCCCAGAATATATCGCCTCGGCATTGAACCATGGTGCCATGGGCTACCTATTAAAAGATGTGCCAACCGAAGAGATCAAGCTGGCAATCGATTCCGTCATGCGCAACGAAAGGTATCTGTGCACAGGCGCACGTGGGTCCTTGGAGCCGAAGGGGGACAATGCGCGCGAATCTCTGACCGGGCGAGAACAGACCATTCTGTTGCAACTGGCCAAAGGAAAATCCAACAAAGAAGTGGCCCAATCTTTGGATATCTCGGTGCGGACTGTGGAAACTCATCGCAAAAACATCAAGCGCAAGCTTGGCATTTCATCCACCGCAGGTTTGACACGCTATGCGATGGAACATGGTATGTTGCAGGGGACCGGTGCCGGGTTCTGAAAACGCTGGACGGGCACATCAATCCGTCAGTTGATCATTTCGCAGTCCGGCTCGTTCGTAATGATGCGGCAGAACCCGCCCATAAAGCTGCTTGGTGCGTTCCACCCCCCCCACACATCCCTTCGACCTCAACAAACGAAAATATTCCAACATAGCGTTGTCGCGCACCTTGGACCGGTGCCACACGATGCAACGCATGACGCCCTTTGAAAATCTGCAAATCACCGGGCTGTAATGGCACACGGCGCACGCTGGGATGGTTGCCTTTGAGAACACGGGCGACCCCCTCGAAATTCTCATGCGTCGCACTTCGCAAATTGGGGACATACTCAAAATCCCCGCCCGCCTCGCCGTTCTGAATGGCGAGCGTCACCGTGTAATTGTTCGTGTCAAAATGCCAAGGGAACCCCTGCCCCTGCTCCACTACATTAATGATGACATCTGCCAAAGGATCATCATATCTGAAAAAGGCTTGCTCGGGGACATCAAGCGCGTCGCGTACAAACGGCATAAACCCAGGATCTTCATAGATCCGGCGCAACGCCCCTGAAACGGGGAAATTGTCTGCCGGAACAAAGGCATTGGACCGATCATAAAATTGCCGGATTGGGTGATCCAATGGCAACCGCGGATCGTCTTTGGTGAAATAGGCGTTCGTGCGACCAAACGATCGGTGCGCATTGGGGGCCGTCGCTTCGGCTTCGGCAACCAGATGCTGAACGCCTGCAGCATGGGCAAAACCCCGCAAGATTGCACAGCCGTCATCCTCGAGCTCGCGTCTGAGGTCTTGGATCAAACGTTTGTAAAGCGGGGCATCCGGGCGATCTATTGGATACCGCCCTAAATCCAAAAGGTCATGCAGTTCCACCAGTCACCTCCGATCACACATAACTCCCTCAAACGTGGCAGCGCGCATTTGGACGATCTGCTCTTTTTCAGACATTCACATGACGGATTCAGGAAATTTTAACGCGACTCTCACACCCCAGTCGCCCCCAGAGCATGAAACCAAGCCTTAATTTCGCGGATATTTCGCCGCACCCCACCTCCACGCAAGAAAATGTCGCATTTTTCGCAGTTGTGGTTACATTTTTCATTCAATTGCCTGTTGACGCCCCGTAGCCCCACCAATAATGTCCGCAACAAGCAAAAGGAGCCGGTAAGCAATGACCGCACTAGTCGTAGTCGTAGGAACCAAGCGCATGGGCCGGTAACGGTAGACCACAATCGAACCCATGCGCCTCCGAAAAATCGGGGGCTTTTTTTTTGCTTAAAGACGATGTCGCGTATGGAGCTAATCAGATGACACGTGAAATGACCGGCGCAAAGATGGTAGTTCAGGCCCTCAAAGATCAGGGTGTGGACACAGTATTCGGATATCCAGGCGGCGCCGTCCTGCCGATTTATGATGAGATTTTCCTGCAGAACGACATTCGCCACATTCTGGTCCGTCACGAACAGGGCGCGGTGCACGCTGCCGAAGCGTATGCACGTTCAACCGGAAAGCCGGGTGTTGCCTTGGTAACATCGGGACCGGGCGCGACCAATGCTGTGACTGGTTTGACCGATGCCCTGCTCGACTCGATTCCGATTGTTGTCCTCACCGGGCAGGTTCCGACCTTTATGATCGGCTCAGACGCCTTTCAAGAGGCTGATACCGTTGGCATCACCCGCCCCTGCACCAAGCACAACTGGCTTGTAAAAGATACCGATGACCTGTCGGGCACTCTTCACGAGGCATTTCACGTGGCCACTGCCGGTCGCCCCGGCCCAGTACTGATCGACATCCCCAAGGATGTTCAGTTTGCCAGCGGCACCTACACGTCACCGAAACCGTCGACTTCGCGTTACCAGCCAAACCTCAAAGGTGACATGGAAGAGATCACCGAACTCGTAGCAGCCATCGAAACTGCCAAGAAACCTGTGTTTTATACGGGTGGCGGTGTGATCAACTCCGGTCCGGCCGCGAGCCAGTTGTTGCGTGAATTGGTAGATGCCACGGGATTCCCAATCACCTCGACCCTGATGGGTCTGGGCGCCTATCCCGCGTCCGGCAAGAACTGGATGGGGATGCTGGGTATGCATGGTCTCTACGAGGCCAACATGGCGATGCACGATTGCGATCTTTTGATTAACGTTGGCGCGCGCTTTGACGACCGCATCACCGGCGTTCTTGAAAAATTCAGCCCCAACTCGACCAAGGTTCATATCGACATTGACCCCAGCTCGATCAACAAGATCATTCGCGTCGACATCCCGATTGTTGGCGATGTGGGGCATGTGCTCGAAGACACCCTGAAAGTTTGGAAATCGCGCGGGCGCAAAACCAATGCCGCTGCTGTTGCTGAATGGCAGAGTCAGGTGAATGAGTGGCGCAAGGTCAACTGCCTTGCCTATACGCAGGAAGGCAAAACAATCAAACCTCAGCACGCGCTTACGCGGCTCGAGGCACTGACCAAAGATCACGACCGCTACATTACGACCGAAGTCGGCCAGCACCAAATGTGGGCGGCACAATATCTCAAATTCGAAGACCCCAATCGGTGGATGACTTCTGGCGGTTTGGGAACGATGGGTTATGGCTTCCCAGCGTCGATCGGAGCGCAGATGGCGCACCCCGATGCCTTGGTGATCAACGTTGCAGGCGAAGCGTCTTGGCTGATGAACATGCAGGAAATGGGCACCGCCGTTCAGTACCGTCTGCCGGTAAAACAGTTCATTCTGAACAACGAACGTCTCGGCATGGTCCGCCAGTGGCAGGAACTGCTGCATGGTGAACGGTATTCGCAGAGCTGGTCCGAAGCCCTGCCTGATTTCGTGAAACTCGCCGAAGCCTTCGGGGCCAAGGGTATTATCTGTTCGGATCCTGTTGATCTGGACGATGCGATCATGGAAATGATCAATCACGATGGTCCTGTTATTTTTGATTGCCTCGTTGAAAAGCACGAAAACTGCTTTCCAATGATCCCATCGGGCAAAGCGCACAATGACATGTTGCTCGGCGAGGCCGACACGCAAGGTGTGATCGATGCTAAGGGCTCGGTGCTGGTCTGATCCAGCTCCGACGTTTCAAACAGAATTCGGTTCGGCCTCGCGCGGTCGAACCAACGACTTGAGGAAAGGGACGTAAATGTCTGCCCTACATATCAAAAAAGGCTCCACCCGCCACTCTGCCTACAACCTACGGCCGACGTTCTCAGATGTATCCGAGCGTCACACCATCGCGTTGCTGGTCGAGAACGAACCGGGTGTTCTGGCCCGCGTCATTGGCCTGTTTTCTGGACGTGGCTACAACATCGAAAGCCTGACGGTCGCTGAAGTGGATCACACTGGCCACCTAAGCCGCATCACCATCGTCACAACAGGAACCCCGCAAGTTATCGAGCAGATCAAAGCTCAACTTGGCCGGATCGTTCCCGTTCACGAGGTACACGACCTGACGGTCGAAGGCCCCTCGGTCGAACGCGAACTCGCCATGCTCAAAGTTGTTGCCTCGGGCGACAAGCGTGTCGAAGCTTTGCGGTTGGCTGACATTTTCCGGGCCAACGTTGTAGACAGCACATTGCATTCCTTTGTGTTTGAAATCACAGGCGCCCCCGACAAAATCGACGCATTTGCCGACCTGATGCGCCCGCTGGGTCTGAGCGAAGTGGCCCGGACCGGCGTCGCAGCTCTGCTGCGCGGCGAATAACTGATCCTGTCAGAGGCAGAATATCGCCTCTGACACCCCCTACTCTGTACCTAGCTGGGCCGTAGCCCAAGAAGAATTCACTGCACTTCTACAAAAGAACTGCAGCAGTTTGCTTGAACTCACCGCCTTAGAGCTTTAGAGTTCGCCTCGTATTATCGACCTTCTTCGGAACCGGTTGATACTCGCGTTTGGTCTTTGGTCACATCGAGGGGCACTCACTCCTCTGAACGATGTTGTTTTCTCCTTACCAAATCTCACAGTGCCGGGGCACCGATGAAGAAACCAACACGCTCCCCTGCGGAGTTGCGCAATATGTTTGGGGAAAACCTACGCATACTGTCTCGACCTCATGCATCGATCTCTGAGTTGTCGCGACAACTTGGCATCAACCGCACCCAATTCAATCGCTACCTTTCTGGCGAAAGCTTTCCCAGACCGGATGTCCTTGACCGAATATGCAACTTTTTCGAAGTTGATGCGCGTATTCTTCTGGAAAAGGTTAGTACCATTGGCTCACCCCAAGATCTGTTAACCGGCCCGGAACTCACAGACTTTTTCCAATCTGCGGTGTCAGAGCTGGACGAAACGGCCTTTCCCAGTGGATTCTACAGGTTCTCACGCGCCAGCTTTGTGGATCCAGACCGCTTTGTAGTAGGATTGGTTTATGTTTACCGCGAGGGGCAATATACCTTTGTGCGCGGGTACGAAGCGAAAGAAGCAATGCGCGCGCAAGGTCAACGCGCCGACGCCAGTTCGCGAGAGTTTCGCGGCTATATCACATGGCAAGAAGCCGGCATTTCACTTGTTATTTCTCGTAAAAACGCAATGACAGGAAGCTTCAACTTTCTCAGTCGCGTGGCCTCACTTGAAAACAACTTTTGGGTTGGATACGTGACACGAACCGTTTCGGAGAATGTCGCGACGCCACGGGTTGCGCGTCTGGTTTATGAACACCTAGGCGCGACCCCATCCCTTGTGTTCCCTGCCGCACGGGCTTGTGGCTTGCTTCCTGAAGCAGACCTCCCACCATTTCATCGGACTTTGCTCCGCCCTCAAGCCCCTATGGTTTAGACTAGAAATATCTACAACGACATGTCGTAACTCGTTCACGCAGGTCGCTCCCAGAGAGGCGATCATATCAGGATCATGGCATCGCTTTCAAAGCTCTAGGAGGACGCCATGACCACAGCCCATACGACGTTAAACGACGTTCGCCAACCAATTGATCGCGCCAACGGCCTGCCAAATGCGCACTATACGGACCCAAATACCTTTGCCGAAGAAAATCAGGCCCTGCTGATTGACGGATGGGCCGGTTTGGCTGTGACCGCTGATGTCCCCGAAATCGGGGATGCTGTCCCGCTGACATTTCTTGGCATTCCACTGCTTTTGATCCGGGACAAATCAGATCAAGTTCGTGTTTATCAAAATATCTGTCGCCACCGAGGTATGATCCTAGTGGACGCCCCGCGAAAGATCGAAGGCGTCATTCGCTGCCCCTACCACAGTTGGTGTTACTCGACCGAAGGTCGACTTGTCACCACGCCCCATGTCGGGGGACCCGGCCAGAACAAACACGACAGCATTGAAAGAAATGATCTTGGGTTGATTGAAGTTCGCAGCCATATCTGGCGCGAAGTCGTATGGATCAATATTTCAGGCACAGCTCCCAGTTTTGAAGAAGCCCAAGCTCCGTTGTTGGAACGATGGGCAGAATTCGAAAAACCACTGTATCATGGCGGCGCAGACAGCGCATTTGAGCTGACGGTAAACTGCAACTGGAAACTGGCCGTCGAAAACTATTGTGAAAGCTACCACCTGCCTTGGGTTCATCCTGGTCTAAACAGCTACTCACGCTTAGAAGATCACTATCATATCGAAGAACCAAGCGCGTATTCAGGTCAGGGCACCTATGTGTATCGCCAATTGACCGGCGAAAATGGTGCGGTATTCTCCGATTTTGAGGGGCTAGATCCGAAATGGGATACAGCTGCCGAATACATTGCAGCCTTTCCAAATGTATTGCTCGGCGCTCAGCGTGATCACGCGTTTGCAATTATCCTTGTCCCCGAAGCCGTTGATCGCACAACGGAAAAAGTTCACCTGTTCTACGCCTCTCCTGAAACAGACGACGCATTGCGTGCGGCAAACACAGAACAATGGAAGGGTGTGTTCGAAGAGGACATTTTCGTTGTCGAAGGTATGCAAAGTGGACGCGCAGCCCCCGGCTTTGATGGCGGTCGCTTTTCCCCAGCAATGGATGGCCCCACCCATTTGTTCCATGATTGGGTTGCAGGTCGCCTAGATACGCATCGCACCAAACTCGCTGCGGAATGAGCACGCTAGAGACTGACCTTCTCAAGGCACATGAAAAGGGCGACCAGATCTCTCTGGTTGCCCTCTACCGTCAAGCTGCGGAACAAACAGTTGATCCAACTGCACGTGCGTTTTTCCTAACGCACGCCTACGTTTTTGCTTTGGAATCTGGGCTGGCGGCTGCGCAGGACATCCACCTGCAACTGGTCGCCTTGGGCTGTGACGAGATGAAAAACGAATGACACAAGGCCACGCCGGCGCTTGGTCATTCAGTCTGCGGTTCAGCCTTGGTAATCTCGCGATACAGGTGCCAACTTGTATGCCCGAACCAAGGTAAGACAATAAACAACCCTAAAAACATCGGGATCATGGAAACAAAAGTGACCACGGCAATACATCCAGCCCAGAACAACATGATCACCGGATTCACGGTGACATAAGCGTAGCTCGATATCATTGCGGTTACGAAATCCAACTCCCGGTCCAACAACATTGGGATGGATAGAACTGTTATGGCAAACAGCAAGAACGCAAAAAATGCGCCGACCACAGTCCCGACAGCCAGCATCATTATGCCATTCATCGTTAAAAAAACATCAAGCGAGGAAGAGACATTCGTCATCGTTGACAAGCCGAGGAACAGTGCAAAAATCATGTGGCCAAGGAAGAACCAGAACAAAAAAACCACGACAATAATTGCACATATCGAAGGCAATTGCCTGCGGCTCTGATGGATAACAACACCAAAAATCGCTGCCAAATCCAAGGGCTCCCCCAGCTCCAGTCGATGAGACGTCTCATAAAGACCAACCGCCGCAAAGGGACCGATCAAAGGAAAACCAATCGCCGCGAGCACCAACCAAAAAGTGGTTCCGGTTTCAAAGGTGATCCATGCCATTAGCCAGCCGCCAATCACATAAATCGCGGCAAACAGAAACCCGATCAACGGGGCCTGTTTTAGATCATTCCATCCTTTTTTCAGCGCTGTGCGCAACATCGCAGACGTGACCGGCCCCATCGAAGGAACGCCAAACGGCTTTTCCATGCTTTTCCTATCTCCCTAAATCTTTACCCGTTATGCGGGCCTTCTTTTCTGTGGCCACTCTGTCGCGGCATGATACGCCGCCCCAAGGTTCAGCAGGGCGGCATCACTGCCACGCCACCCAATAATCTGGATCCCCATTGGCAATCCTTGCGCACCAAAACCGGCAGGTGCCGCCAAACATGGCAACCCAAGCAGCCCAGCAGGCACAACGGTTTGCATCCAGCGATGATAGGTGTCCATTTCTTGACCCGCGATAGACTTTGGATACGCCAAATTAACATCAAATGGCCAAACCTGCGCAGCGGGTAAGATCAGCGCATCATAATCTTCGTACAAAATCGACGCTGTTTTGTACCATTCAGACCGAACAACACTTGCACGATGGACATCCATGGCCGACATCGCCAACCCTCTGTCCAGCTCCCAAATCGCGGTGTCTTTAAGGTGCTCTCGCTGATCAGCGAGCGGCCCCAATCCCGCAGCCACTGCCCAAGAGCGCAGCGTGATCCAACTGTCCCAAATTCGCTCGGCCGCAAAGGGGGGCGCGACAGCCTCAACCTGACACCCAAGCGTTTCAAACACCCGCAAACTGCTCTCACACAGCTCTAGAACACCGTCTTCCATTGGGAACGCTCCGCCCCAATCCCCAAGCCAGCCAATTTTCAGATCTTTTGTTGCTCCGGGCGTGACAGGAGAGACAGGCGCTGACACAGCGGAATGAGGCTGGCGCGGATCTTGCGCCGAAATCACATCAAGCAACAGCCCCAAGTCCTGTGGCGTGCGCGCCATCGGACCCAGCGTTGACAGTTGATGCAGAAAAGTATCGCCATTTGGTTCAGACGGGACACGCCCCCACGTTGGTCGAAACCCATACACATTGTTCCACGCCGCCGGATTGCGCAGCGATCCCATCATGTCAGACCCGTCAGCTAACGCGACCATACCCGTAGCCAAAGCAACCGCCGCCCCGCCCGAAGACCCCCCACAACTGAACCGCGCATCATAGGCATTCCGCGTCGCCCCATAGACAGGGTTGAACGTGTGCGATCCCAGACCGAATTCAGGCGTGTTTGTCTTGCCAATCAAGATCGCCCCAGCCGCGCGCATCCGCGCCGCCATCATATCATCTTGGGCAGGAATGAAATCTTTGTACAACGGCGACCCTTGCGTTGATACGATCCCTTTGACCTTCACCAGATCTTTTACAGCAATGGGCAACCCATGCAGGGGGCCCCGGTGCGGATTGGCATCTGCCGCACGCGCCTCGGCCATCAAATCATCACTGTCCCGCAACCCGACGATTGCATTCACATCGCCGTTTACCTTGGCAATTCGATCTAGCGTGGCGCTCATGACTTCGACTGCGCTTGTCCGCCCGGTAGACAGGTCGCCTAGAATTTGCGCGGCAGTGGCTTGAGTAAGGTCCATGAAGAGAGATCCGCCTATGGTGGTTTTCTTCAGCCTAGCGGGGCCATTGTTCGTTTTAAACCCACTGTTTCAATACATGTTTAGGCCGCACACAGTTTCCTGTGCGCGGCCCCAATTCTGCCCACCCAAAAAGCGGTGGGGTTACCCTTCGCCCTGCGCCTCGGCGCGGCTTTTTCCAGCCACATCCAACGCCAGCGTTGCCGCCATAAACCCGTCCAGATCTCCGTCCAGTACACCCTTGGTGTCGGACGTCTCGTGGCTGGTGCGCAGGTCCTTTACCATCTGATAAGGCTGCAAGACATACGACCGGATCTGATTGCCCCATCCAGCGTCGCCCTTGCTTTCATGGGCTTCGTTGATCGCTGCATTTCGACGGTCAAGTTCCATCTGGTACAAGCGCGATTTCAACGCCTTCATCGCAATGTCGCGGTTCTGGTGTTGGGATTTTTCAGAGCTTGTCACCACAATCCCTGTGGGGTGGTGCGTAATCCGCACCGCTGAGTCAGTTGTGTTCACGTGCTGACCACCGGCACCAGACGAACGATAAGTATCGATGCGAATATCAGCGGGGTTCACGTCAATTTCGATATTGTCGTCCACAACGGGATAGACCCAGACCGAGCTAAACGACGTATGCCGCTTGGCCGCTGAATCAAAAGGTGAAATCCGCACAAGACGGTGCACACCAGATTCGGATTTAAGCCATCCATAGGCGTTGTGACCCGTGATCTTGTAAGCGGCGGATTTAATCCCTGCTTCTTCGCCCGCGCTCTCGGATTGCAGCTCGACCTTGTATCCCTTTTTCTCGGCCCAACGCACATACATACGCGCCAGCATCGACGCCCAGTCACAGCTTTCTGTGCCCCCCGCGCCCGAGTTGATTTCAAGGAAGGTGTCGTTGCTATCGGCTTCGCCGTCCAGCAAGGCCTCAAGCTCTTTTTCAGCCGCCTTTTCACCCAGCGCCTTCAGTGCCTCTTCGGCGTCTGTGACAACTTCGGCGTCGTCTTCCATCTCGCCGAGTTCAATAAGTTCAAGATTGTCGCTGAGATCGGTCTTGATCGAGTCGTACGTTTCCATTGCGTCCACCAACATCTGGCGTTCACGCATCAGTTTCTGAGCTGCAGTTGGGTCATCCCACAAATTGGGATCCTCAACACGGGCATTGAATTCTTCCAGTCGGTGCGGCGCAGTTTCCCGGTCCATCCGCTGAGCCAACAGCTCTAACGACTTCTCAATCTCGGCCACAAAGTTCTGTGTCTCGGCGCGCATGCTGCGATCCCAACTATCTCAATATGGCTTGCCTGATACCAAGACCGGCTGCCCTCTACAAGGCAACCGGCGTGCTTATCGCACCTAACACAACCAGTTAGAGGGCGCTGGAGCAAAATAGATCAGTATAGCCCGCCTGAACTGACCGTACCAAAGTTGGCTTTTGGCCCCACTGTAGTCTTCTGACCTGTGGATGTTGTGACTTGGTGCCCGGCTTGCTGTGCTTCTTCGAACAGCGGCAAATCGGATCCCATGGCAAAGCCACCATCATAGGTGCGACCGAAAATAGGCTCTTCGCCATCGCGGAAATACTCAGCGACCACATGCGCACCACTCGCGTTGTCAGGCAATCGACCACCGGTAAAACGGTCAATTTTGATGAAGTGCCCACCAGGGGGAACATCAAACGGTCCACCGCCATATTTTTCAGTGGCTTTGGTCATAAAGCTCTGGAAAACGGGACCACACATGCCACCGCCGGACGCACCACGTCCAAGAGGACGCGGGCGGTCATACCCGATATAACAGCCAGCCACGATGTTCGAAGTGAACCCGACGAACCAAACATCGCGGGCTTCGTTGGTGGTTCCTGTTTTACCTGCCGTTGGAACGGGCAGCTTTACAGTTCGGCTCGCGGTGCCCCGTTCAACCACACCCCGCATCATCGACGTCAGCTGATAGGCGGTCACCGCATCCATGACCTGCTCACGATTGGTCAAGATCCGTGGGGAAGCATCTGGCGCAATTGCCGAGGACGTACAATCCACACAATCGCGATCGTCGTGACGGTAGATCGTTTTCCCGTACCGATCCTGAATACGGTCCACCAATGTTGGTTCGACACGTTCGCCACCGTTGGCAAACATCGCATAGGCGGCAACCATCTTGAACAATGTTGTTTCTTCGGACCCCAGCGCGTTGGCCAGATATGGGCCCATGTGATCATATACCCCGAAACGTTCGGCGTATCCCGCAACAACAGGCATCGAAACCTCTTGCGCCAAACGAATGGTCATCAGGTTTCTGGACCGTTCGATCCCCGTCCGCAAAGGTGTCGGGCCATAGAACTTGCGAGACGCGTTTTTCGGACGCCACAAACCTTGCGGTGTGTTCACTTCGATCGGCGCATCAACAACGATCGTTGCCGGGCTGTATCCACTGTCCAAAGCCGCAGCATACACAAACGGTTTAAACGATGATCCAGGTTGGCGTTGTGCCTGCGTCGCACGGTTGAAAACCGTATCCTGATAAGAAAACCCACCCTGCATCGCCAGAACACGGCCAGAGTTCACGTCCATCGCCATGAACCCACCCTGCACTTCGGGAACCTGCCGCAGGGACCATTGCCCGGTATCTTCGACGGCCCGGACCAGAACTACATCCCCAATCTTGAAGTTTTCTTGGAAGTTTCCCTTCATCCATTTGATGTCAGATCGCGGTACAACACCATCTGCTCCGGCATTTTCCACGCCAACCCGCAGGCTCTTGTCCGCAATGGACAGAACAACCGCTGGCAGCCACTTTCCACCAAGCGTGACATCGCGCGATACATCTGCATTGCGCAGAGCCTCGCGCCACTTGACCTCGTCCCCCAACACTTCGGCAGGGAGTGTTTCACCGGTTCCACGCCACTTTCCACGAGACCGGTCATACTTCTGCAAGGCAACACGCAGAGACTTGGCTGCTTCCACTTGCATCTCTTCGTCGATGCTGGCGCGCACGGTAAAGCCACCGGTGAAAAACTCACCTTCACCAAAATCTTCGCTCAGCTGGCGGCGGATTTCGTCAGTGAAATAGTCACGCGGTGGCAAAGCCGTCCGAAAACTCTGGAAATCGCCATTCTGAACGGATCGTAGCGGTTGGCTCACTTCCCCTTCATACTCAGCCGTTGAGATATAGCCGTTTTCCATCATCTCCTTCAGCACGAAATCGCGTCGCGACAAAAGCCGCTCTTTGCGTCTGACAGGGTGATAATCTGAAGGCGCCTTGGGCAACGACGCGAGGAATGCGGCCTCGTGTGGTTCCAGTTCGCTCAATGTTTTGTTGAAATACGTCTGAGCTGCAGCAGTCACCCCATACGAGTTCTGGCCTAGAAAGATCTCGTTCATATAGAGTTCAAGGATCTGTTCTTTGTTCAGCGTCTCTTCCAGACGGGCGGCCAGTATGATCTCTTTGATCTTGCGTTCGGCCTTGCGATCCCCCGACAGCAAAAAGTTCTTCATCACCTGCTGCGTGATCGTCGAGGCCCCGCGCACGTTTTGCCCCCGCGAACGCACCGCTTCGAACCCGGCGGCGGCGATGCCGCGCATATCATAGCCTTTGTGCGTATAGAAATTCTTGTCTTCGGCAGAGATGAAGGCCTGCTTTACCAAATCCGGAATTTCATCCGCTGGCGTAAAGAGCCGGCGTTCCTTGGCGAATTCATCAATCAAATTCCCCTCGCCGGAATAAATTCGGCTGATCGTCGGCGGCTTATACTGGGCCAAAGATTCGTGGCTGGGCAGGTCGCGCCCATACATCCAAAAGACGCCACCAAGTGTCAGCGCGACCATGAAAATACCCAAGGTCACGAGGCTGAAAATTGCCCCAAAGAAGGAGAGGATGAACCGGATCACGTTGCTGCCTTTTTTCCGCGGTGCCGTCTATATAGGCATCCAACCCGCAAGGGTCAAAATGTCAGGTGGCGAATGCGCGCTCAAATCGCACAATTCTTCCACTACGTGACGTGATTTTTGCGCTTGTTGCCTACTCAGGATGGTTTAACCCTCGACAGAACGCGCACTATTGTCGGATCAAAGATTTCTGCTCCAGATCCGTTCGACGCCAGTTCTGCAACCCATTCCGAATGCCCTGCGCCATACTTGCCCGCCAATTGGGGTTTTGAAGGTTCTTCAAATCGCGCGGGCTGGACATGAATCCAATCTCGATCAACACCGATGGAATGTCTGCGGCTTTCAGCACTGAAAACGCAGCAGATCTTAGGGGCCGGCGGTTCATCGGCCCTCCTTGTTGGGTCATCCCATCAACTAAAGCCTGTGCCAGGCTATAGGTGCGTGGCTGCGTTTCCTGACGCGCCAGATCCAACAAGATATCGGTGACCTGATCATCCGCCTTGCTCAGATCCACACCGGACAACAAATCACTACGGTCATGGCGCTCCGCCAACTTGGCGCTCGCAATATCAGACGCCTCATCTGACAACACATGAACCGTTGCACCATGCGCCAATCCTTCGGCCAGTGAATCCGCATGAAGAGAGAGAAAGACATCAGCGCCTGCTTGATGTGCCAATGAAATGCGGCGTTCAAGCGATACAAAATAATCGGTATCCCGAGTCAAAATAACTTCGAACCCTTCCGACCTAAGCAACAGCTCGCGCAACTCGCGCGCAAAGGCGAGCATGAGGTGCTTTTCATCGATGTCCCCTGCTTCGGCACCGGGGTCAATCCCACCGTGGCCCGGGTCCAAGACAACCCTGAGCGGCGCATCAGGCTTCTTGGGTTCTAACTTCGCGATATCTTCAGGAACTGGCAAATCCCAACGCGGATCATTTGGGGGCCCTGCCTGCGACTCAAAAACCTTTTGACTGACAGGCTTGAGCTGCACCAAAAGACGTGCGCCGCCAGTTACATCGTCAACCGATAGCTCGGCCTGCTCTACTGCCATTGGTCCAGCCAAATCCAGTACCAAGCGGGACCATCCCGGCACATAAGTCCCAAATTGCGCCTGCTCAATAGCCTTAGTTTGCACCAAATCACTGGATTTCAACCCAGTCCAGTCCACCTCTTGAAAGTCGAGAACCAAGCGCGGCGGACCAGCCAAAGTGAACAACCTGAAAGGCACCCCTTGGCTCAGCGACAGATTAATCTGCACCTTATCAGCACGCGCATCGGTGATCTGACTCTGCGTCGGATCAATACGGGCCAATCCGCTGAATTCCTGCGCCCAAGCCGGGACCGACAGGACACATCCCACCAACAATGCCGAAAGAAATCTGTTCATGAACCCTTGGCCCTTGTCATTTTCAAACGTTTTAACGCCTGCGTATCCCTTTGGAAACGTCCTAGTCGCGCGTCGCCATAAAGGCTGCAAGCCGGACCAAACCTTCTTCGATATCTTCGGTCGCGCGCGCATAAGAAAAGCGCAACGTCCCTGCCCCACGCACGGCGTCAAAATCTAACCCCGGTGTTACTGCAACACCCGCTTTCTCCAATATCTCAGCAGCAAACGCCCGGCTGTCATTGGTCAGGTCAGTCACATCTGCATAAATGTAAAACGCGCCATCAGGGGGGGCTATTTTTGTGAACCCTGCCTTTGGCAACCCTTCAAGCATCAAGGCCCGGTTCGCTTTATAGACGTCCAGATTGCCCTGCAGCTCCTCTTCACACTCCATCGCAGCCAAGGCCGCAACCTGGCTCGCGTGAGGGGCACAGATGAACATGTTCTGCGCGATGCGTTCAATCACTCGGACATGGTCTTCGGGAACCACCATCCAGCCCACTCGCCACCCGGTCATCGAGAAATATTTGGAAAACGAGTTGATGACATAACATTCATCCGTCAATTCCAGCGCGGTTACGGCTTTGGCCTCGTACTCGATGCCATGATAAATTTCATCACTGATAAAGGCTGCATTCTGCGCCTGTGTCGCATCAATCAACGCACCCATCGCCTTGTGATCCAGCATGGTCCCGGTCGGGTTCGCAGGCGAGGCAACCATCAAACCAGCCAAATCTAGATTGGCAAAATCAGCCGGCACGGGCTGCAACCGGTTCTCGGGCGCCGTTTGTATGTCCACGGGAACCAGATCAAGCGCCCTCAGAATCTGGCGATACGACGGATACCCCGGAGCGCCAATGCCCACAAGATCCCCCGTATCGAACAAAGAGGTAAACGCCAGCAAAAATCCGCCGCTTGATCCGGGCGTTACAACCACCCGATCCGGGCTCAGATCAACATTATACCACTCGCCGTACAGTCGTGCGATCCTTTGGCGTAATTCTGGTAAACCCAGCGCCACGGTATAGCCGAGTGAATCTTGCTGCAAAGACCGCGTCAGAGCATCAACCGCCCCCTTGGGAGCACCGGTCCCGGGTTGCCCAACCTCCATATGAATAATCCGGCGACCGCCCTCTTCGGCGCGGCGAGCAGCCTCCATCACATCCATCACAATAAAGGGATCAACTTTTGAGCGGGTTGAGTTTCGCATGTGCTTCTCCCATGTTGCGGCCATGACTTTTGAACGCGTATCCCGACTGGCGTCAATCCCAGCATTTTGTTTGGCCGCAGTCCTGTTTCTTGTTTCAGCAACACCCTCTGTTGCGATCCAATTGTTGCGCGACCCAGATATTGAATATGGCTTGAAAGAACTGGCCTTTCCAGTGTTGCGCGCCGCCGGCCTCAGCCCCAATCGGGTCAAGGTTTTGGTCGTGAACGACAGCAGCCTCAACGCCTTTGTCGTTGATCACAATACGATTTTTCTGAACTATGGCTTGATCGTCAAAGTCAAACGCGCCGATGTACTTCAGGCGGTCATCGCGCATGAAGCGGCCCATATCGCAAATGGCCACCTCGCGCGACGCATCGGTAATTTGGAAAATGCCAGGAACCTGTCAAGCTTGGGCATTGCCCTCGCTCTATTGGCCGCAGCCGCTGGCGGTGGCGACGCAGCCGCAGGAATCGCTGCCGGTACGCAGAGTTCGGCAATCCGCGGTTTTCTAAGCCATACCCGCGCCGAAGAAGCCGCCGCAGACCGGTCGGCGGCCAGCTATATGCGTCTGTCTGACATTTCGCCACAGGGCTTGGTTGATTTGCACCGCACCTTTGCCGGGCAAGAGTTGCTGAGCGTCGGGCGCCAAGATCCCTACATGCAATCCCATCCGCTAACCCGAGATCGGATACGTGCAGCAGAAAACTATGTCGCGTCCTATACGAGCCAAGCCAAACCCAATGCCAATGCGGAATATTGGTTTAACAGGGTCAAAGGTAAAATCACTGCTTTCACCCGCTCCCCTAAGTGGACACAAAGCTCTGTTAAACATGAAAAAAGTCGAGATGTAGCGCTGATGCGCCAAGCCATCGCGTACCACAGACTAAACAATTATTCCAAAGCACTCAGCTCCGTCAACGCGGCGTTGGAGATACGCCCCGAAGATCCCTATTACTACGAACTCAAAGGACAAATTCTGGTAGAAAACCGGAAATGGGATGCATCTGTTCGCGCTTATGAAACGGCAGTAGAGCTTGCCCCGCGCGAGCCTTTGGTTCTTGCGGGGCTCGGACGCGCCCTGCTTCACGCCGGCAAGCCTAAAGAAGCCCTGGCACAACTGCAAAAAGCACGCGCAAGAGATTACCGCGATATTCGCATGCTGCGCGATCTTGCGATGGCTTATTCGAAAACTGGAAACAACGGCATGGCATCGGTGGTGACCGCTGAACGCTACGCTTTACAAGGCCGCATGGCAGACGCAGGCATTCACGCCAAACGTGCCATCGGAACCCTCCCTACCGGATCAACCGGTTGGCAACGGGCACAGGATGTGCTCATTGCTTCTGAACGTGCTGAAAGAAGGAAACGATAATGCTCCGTTTTGCCGCCCCGGCCTTTACGGCCCTGACCCTCATATCTGGCCCGGTTCAGGCGTTGGATCTCAGCGCGATGAGCGCTGACGAACGCGACGCCTTTGGCGTGCAGGTCCGCGAATACTTGCTGGAAAACCCTCAGGTCATCCTCGAAGCAATCAACTTGCTAGAGCAACAGCAAGCTGCTGCAGAATCTCAGGCCGATCTGCAACTGGTTCAAAACAATGCAGATGAGCTGTTCAACGATGGCTACAGCTGGGTTGGAGGCAATCCAGAGGGCGACATCACGCTGGTCGAATTCATGGACTACCGTTGTGGATACTGCCGCCGTGCTGTCCCTGAGGTCGCTAAACTGCTTCAAGCGGATGGCAACATCCGTCTGGTGATCAAAGAGCTACCAATCTTGGGCGAAGCTTCCGTCATTTCATCCCGCTTTGCGGTCGCCGCGAAACAGGTTGGTGGCGATGAGGCTTACAAACAAGTGCACGACGCCTTGCTCGAATTTGGCGGCGACGCGACCGAAGTCACATTGCGCCGCCTGTCAGATGGCCTTGGGTTGGAAACGGATGCGATCTTTGAAGCCATGAATAGTGACGCGGTCACCGAAGAAATCGCCCGCACGAGAGAACTCGCCCAAAAACTCAACATCTCGGGCACACCAACCTTTGTGTTGGGCACCGAATTGCTGCGAGGGTTCTTGCCTGCCGATCAGATGCAACAGATTGCGGCACAGGTTCGCGACCAAAGCTAAAGTCGCTCAAAAAAGATGAAAAAAGGCCGCCAAGCAATTGCTATAGCGGCCTTTTACTATTCTGCCGCGTCTTGCAGGGCGTCTAACTCGGCCGCTTTACGCTCCACCTGTTCGACGATGTGATCCACCATTTGATCATTGTTCAGCTTGTGGCTTTGCGCGCCAGCCAAATAGACCATCCCCGATCCGGCACCACCACCGGTAAAGCCAACATCCGTCATGAGCGCCTCACCCGGGCCATTCACCACGCATCCGATAATACTCAGGCTCATCGGCGTTTTGATATGCTCAAGGCGCTTCTCAAGCGCCTCAACGGTTTTGATCACATCAAACCCTTGCCGCGCACAAGATGGGCAAGAAATGATGTTCACGCCCCGATGCCTCAGCCCTAGTGACTTGAGGATTTCATAGCCGACTTTGACTTCTTCAACCGGGTCAGCGGACAGAGACACCCGAATGGTATCCCCGATCCCCATCCACAGCAGATTTCCCAAACCGATCGCGGATTTGATGGTGCCACTCACCAATCCACCTGCCTCGGTGATGCCCAAATGAATGGGGGCGTCTGTCGCTTCGGCCAACCCCTGATAGGCAGCGGCGGACATAAACACATCGGATGCTTTGACCGAAATCTTGAAGTTGTGGAAATCGTTATCTTGCAGGATCCGGATATGCTCCAACCCACTTTCAACCATCGCATCAGGACAAGGCTCGCCATATTTATCCAACAGGTGCTTTTCTAGGCTGCCCGCGTTTACACCGATACGGAGTGAACATTTGTGATCTTTGGCGGCCTTGATGACGTCCTTGACCCGTTTCTCATCCCCAATATTACCCGGGTTAATCCGCAAACAGGCAGCGCCAGCCTCAGCTGCTTCGATACCTCGTTTATAATGGAAATGAATATCCGCCACGATCGGAACCGGGCTTTCAGCAACAATTTCTTTCAGCGCTTGAGAGGACGCAACGTCCGGAACCGACACGCGTACAATGTCTGCCCCTGCTTCGGCAGCAGCTTGCACCTGAGCGATTGTCGCAGAAGCGTCCGAGGTCAGTGTGTTCGTCATGGTCTGCACAGAAATCGGTGCATCCCCGCCAACAGGGACATTCCCCACCATGATCTGCCGGGATTTACGGCGGTAGATATTCCGCCAAGGGCGCACGTGGTTAAGAGACATGACTAAATCCGCATCTGATCCGTTTGACGGATACATAAGCGCCTGACCCCTGCGCCGCAATGGTTCGATTATTCAGTCGGGGCGTCCACAGTCACTTGCGCCTCGGCAACCATACGCGCCAGATCCCGATCTTGTTCCAGATCAGCAACTTCGTAACGCTCGCCCACTTCGTCGATTGAAAGCGGTAAGTTTTTGGTCACAACACCGCGGTTTCCAACAGGCCCATAATGTTCACCGCTCATGGCAAAATAGATGGCGCCTGATTCCCCGGCTCTCAGAGTTGGTGGCTCTTCCGTGAGGGGCACTTCGTAATTCTGCCCTGGCTCCATGATCCCTTCGAAAATCACAGACCCATCTGCCGCACTGACCCTTACCCAAGATGGCCGCACCGCAACCATAACAAGGTTTTCAGAAACCTCTTCAACAACCTGCGGTACCGGATCTTCAACCCGTTGATGAGACGCAATTTGAACATCAGGCAGATCAGGCGCGCGGAAACTCCCGCCAGCGCGTGGATCAAGGGTCGAAATCGGCGCATCACGCGCAACCAACACCGGCACATCCAAAGCCTGCGGGCGGTACATCCGGTCCAAGGCCTCTGCGGTTGGTGCGGTCAATCCTGCATTGCTATCGGCCACTTTACCGCGGGTCGCGGCATCCAATGGGTCCAGATCCGAAAGAACAACAGGGGCTTGCTCAACCGGAGCAAACTGGACCTGCTGAACCTGTTTCAGAACAGTCCAACCACCATACCCAATGCCACCAATCAAGGCGACCAAGATCAGGCTGGATCCAATTGCACGTGGTTCAATGTGTGAAAAAACAGATTCGCCGCTTGGGACAAAAGGGGTACTCGGCGACATGAACGGATCCCGCCCCATCGGCCCCTTAGCCGCAACTTCGCCACCGGACTTCTTAACGACAGAGGCCTGCGCCGACATACCGTGCGCAACTTCGAATCCGCTTTCCTGACAGAAAATTCCAAAAGCTTCGTCGGGGTCCATACCCAAATACCGCGCATACGAGCGTACGTATCCGGCAATGAATCCAGGTGTGTCAAAGGCAGTGGGATCTGAGTTTTCGATCGCGGCGATGTAATTGGCCTTAATGCGAAGCTCACGTTGAACATCAAGCAGCGACTTTCCTAAAGTCGCCCGCTCGCCGCGCATCATATCGCCGAGACGCATCTCAAAGTCGTCAAACCCCTTGGGTTGTTCGACTTCTACGTCCTTTGATTTGCGCTGAAATCTGCGCCCAATCATGCCTGCTGCCTCATTACTAACCGCTGTAAACCTTCAGCCACGCCCCATAATCGAGTCCCATCACGATTCGTCCGGCGCTTTTTGTTAGAACGATAGTAACACGATTCAAGTGCCTTGCACACTATCCCTAGTGGTCAACCCGCCAGTTCGGCGCGATTCAGCGCACAATGAGACCACAAAGCGTCCATTGCATTGATCAGCTTGTTCATCTCGCCGGGGCCATGAACGGGCGACGGGGTAAAGCGCAAGCGCTCAGTGCCACGCGGAACCGTTGGGAAATTGATCGGCTGCGCGTAGATACCATATTCCTCCAACAACATGTCGCTCAACTTTTTGGTATGCACAGGATTCCCTACCATTACCGGCACGATATGGCTGCCGTGGTCGATCAATGGCAGGCCCATTCCCTTCAAACGCATCTTCAAGACTTTGGCCTGTGCCTGATGCTGTTCGCGCAATTCAGGGTGCCGCTTAAGATAGGCGACAGAAGCAGCCGCACCAGCAGCAACTGCTGGTGGAAGCGATGTCGTAAAGATGAAGCCCGGCGCGTAAGATCTTATAGCATCACACATTTTATCAGATGCAGCTATATACCCGCCCATGACACCATAGGCTTTGGCCAACGTTCCGTTGATAATGTCCAGACGGTGCATCAAACGATCACGTTCTGCTACGCCAGCGCCACGGGGGCCATACAAGCCGACGGCGTGGACCTCATCAATGTACGTTAGTGCACCGAATTCATCCGCAAGATCGCATAGAGCCTCGATAGGACCAAAGTCACCATCCATCGAATAGATCGATTCAAAGGCGATCAATTTTGGTGCGGCAGGATCGTCAGCTTCGAGCAACTCACGCAGGTGGGCTACATCATTGTGACGGAACACGCGCTTCTGACCGCCGTTGCGGCGTACACCTTCGATCATCGAAGCGTGATTCAGCGCATCAGAGTAGATGATCAATCCAGGGAAAAGTTTAGGCAAAGTGCTCAGAGTCGCGTCATTCGCAATATAGGCTGAGGTAAACAGCAGTGCTGATTCCTTGCCGTGCAGGTCCGCCAATTCCGCCTCAAGCCGCTTGTGATAGACAGTGGTACCCGAAATATTGCGCGTCCCACCCGACCCGGCACCGGCAGAATCCACTGCTTCATGCATGGCCTCCAAGACAACGGGGTGTTGCCCCATGCCCAAATAATCGTTGCCACACCAAACGGTTATGTCCTGCTTGGATCCATCCGGCTTGGTCCAGACAGCGTGCGGAAAATGTCCCTTGTGCCGTTCAATGTTGATAAAGGTCCGGTAACGGCCTTCATCATGTAGCTTCTGAATGGCTGCATCGAGTTGCGAGGTATAATCCACCGGGCTCTCCATTGATCATCCGGAACAGTGCCGGTCTTACGTGGCGCGCGCCACATTCATACTTGTGAATGAATATATCTCGCGCATCTTTCAATCAACTGCCTACAGTCGGGCCTGATGTCGCAGCTTTGATCTGCATCAAATATACACCGAGTTCTGCCTTCACAAGAGAATCTACGCCATATCACGTGGCGAAAACGGCGTTTTTTACTCTGACAAAGCACATTCGTTTCATATCGGAGACATTCTACACCTCTGGACAGTGCCACGCGCGCTGGTAGGGTCGCCCAAAGTTCCCATGACCAAAGGATCAAACCATGTCACTCGATGACGTTCTTGCCCGCATTGATGCGGATATGCCTGCCGCTACGGATCGGCTACTCGACCTGTTGCGAATCCGCTCCATTTCGACAGACCCGGCGTTCAAAGACGATTGCGACAAAGCTGCTGACTGGCTCGTCGAAGACCTGCAAAACCTTGGTATCAAGACCGAAAAACGCGTGACACCAGGCCACCCAATGGTTGTCGGCCACATTGATGGCCCAGGACCGCATCTGTTGTTTTATGGACACTACGATGTCCAACCCGTTGATCCGCTGGATCTGTGGGACCGTGACCCGTTTGATCCCGCAATCGAGGATACCGCCAAAGGCCGGGTCATTCGTGGCCGCGGGGCTTCTGATGACAAAGGCCAGTTGATGACCTTTATCGAAGCTTGCCGGGCATGGAAATCTGTTCATGGCGCCCTGCCCTGTAAACTGACCTTCTTTCTGGAAGGCGAAGAAGAATCAGGTTCCCCCTCTTTGGTCCCCTTCATGGAAGAAAACCGGGACGAGCTAAAAAGCGATATCGCACTGATCTGCGACACCGGCATGTTCGAAAGCAAAGTTCCCGCAATCACAACAATGTTGCGTGGCCTTCTTGGCGAAGATTTCACCATCACTGGCCCCACGCGCGACCTTCATTCTGGCATGTACGGCGGCATCGGCATGAACCCTATCCGGGTGCTGAGCAAGATCCTTGCGGGCCTGCATGACGAAACAGGCCACATCACATTGCCCGGGTTTTATGATGGGGTGACAGAGCTCTCCGATGAAATGCGCGCGCAATGGCAGGGACTGAACTTTGATCACTCCGCGTTTCTAGAGGACGTCGGCCTAAAGGCCCCTGCCGGAGAGCAGGATCGCACGCCCCTGGAACAAATCTGGTCGCGCCCAACCTGCGATGTAAACGGTATTTGGGGCGGCTACACTGGCGATGGCTTCAAAACGGTCTTGCCCAGTCAAGCCAGCGCCAAGGTTTCGTTCCGCCTTGTCGGGGATCAAGACCCAGAGGCAATCCGCGCCAACTTCCGCACCTATCTCGAAGCCAACCTGCCCGAAGGGTTCACTGTCGAATATCGCACCGACAAAGCCTCGGGTGCGTCCCGAATGTCTGTCGAAGACCCCGCCTTTGAAAAGGCCCGCGTAGCTCTCAGCGACGAATGGGGCATCCCAGCCGCTTATGTTGGCTGCGGTGGATCGATTCCAATCGCTGGTTACTTCAAAGAGATCATCGGCACCGATGCCATGCTCGTTGGTTTCGGCAAGGATGACGACCAGATCCACTCTCCTAACGAAAAATACGATCTGGAGAGCTTCCACAAGGGCACACGGTCGTGGGCGCGAATCCTGCACGCCCTAAGCCCCTCTTCCTAAAACAGTGCTGGGGTGAACCGCGCCTAGGCGCGATCTGCCCCGGCAAACCGTTCAGGCAACACATACAGCTCTTCGTAATCCGGACGCTGGAAATGCCACAGCCCGTCTTTACGAGGTTTCCAAGTTTGGTGCATGCGCCTGCGGACATGCGCCAAATCAAACTTGGGTGCAATTGGACGCTGATCAAAAGCCGCGAACGTACTGTCATCGTCGCGCCCTTCGGCAAACCATTTGGGGTTGGTGCGAACCTGCCCGTCGCCTACGTTTTTCTGCTCTTCCACAAACGCATTGCGCCGGTTTGCTGTGTCTACAAACAGATCGTAATCGCAGTACTTCATATGAAAGAGATACAGAAAGTCTGGCATGTTCAGCTTATCGTATTCAGCATAATGCCCGCCCCGGCCCAATTTCGCAGGGCGTGACACGATACAAGGCTTCGCATAATGCAGCGCCACTTGAACGTGCCTGCGCGGCCCCAGAATGCCGTCCTCTATGCTGTCCGGCTCTTTGTCGCGCAAATGGACAATCTCGAGCCCCATGGCCGTGTAAACCGTCCGCCCCGGTGCCTCGTCCAACCATGTTCGCAGATTTTTACCCGAATCCGGATCCACCACGACAAATTCATCAACATCACAAACCAGAACATGGCGGTACCACTGTCGCAGGGCGTTCTTGAGATGGTTCTTGGTTCGCCAGTGAAGCATCGTAAACTTGCTGGTCTCGATCGCCGGAACTGGGAAAATGTTGCACCCTTCCGCGATTTCGCGCACCTGCGGTTCATCCCCATGACTGATGATGTACAGATTTTTGCGCCCGAACAGCCCGCCATAATACTGTACAAATCGGCGCAACAGAAATGCGTCATCCCGAACAATCGTCAGAATCGCCGTATTCGCTTCATCCATGCCCAGATGCTCCTGCTCTCGTTTTTCTTTCAGATAGCGGGGTTCGGCAAACAACAGCAAGACCAAGCCTGAGCCTTAGGCCCGAAACTTGTCACTCAGCGTTTTTTGGGGAACAGAAAAATGGCGCGGTTGACGGGGCTCGAACCCGCGACCTCCGGCGTGACAGGCCGGCACTCTAACCAGCTGAGCTACAACCGCGCATTTTCCAGTGACACCTAAGTGTCGGCACCCTATCCGGGTCAGATCCCTAACCCCGGGACAGGGAAACAACGTGGCGCGGTTGACGGGGCTCGAACCCGCGACCCCCGGCGTGACAGGCCGGTACTCTAACCATCTGAGCTACAACCGCCCGCTGTTTCGTTCAGCGTGTCTTGCTGACCGTTGGGGTGTACTATTTCCACTCCGCGGCATCGTCAAGCGGCCATTCACACTTTTTTCCAAACAATCGCAAAAACTTGTGGATAGCTTTCCTCAGGCCGCCCGTCCCTGACTCCCCAAAAAACCACAAACCAACTTAAAAGCAACAGCTTACAAGAATATTGGCACCGCCAAATCAGACAGAACCCGCTTATCCAACTTATTTCTTAGGCAAATCAAACTTCCTGTTCCCCCTCTAGGTCCAGCTGTCTTCGGACCGTCAGCCCCAAGCGCCCGCCGGGTCGCGGCAGACCTTGCACACGCTCGGACGATACACGAACCTTCATATCCATAAGAACGCGCCCGGCACCTGCTGCCTTTGAATAGAAAAGGCGCGCAAGGTTCCCCTTACACGCCCTTTCATTGAAAAAGTCAGTGGCTTTTGCTGTTACATCTGCTCAGCGTTGCACTTCCGACCCATTTCCATTGCCTTATAGGTCCCGGTCAAGTCTACAACAAATGCAGCCTCGGTTTCGGGGAAAACAGTCATAGTATATTTTTTGGCCAGATCACTAATAAAGGCTGGGTTATTCGCTAAGATGTAACCTCCGGAATACCCTTCAGTGATATTGCCTTTCATACCAGTCGCTTTTGAAGAATAGACGTTACCATCAATGCTGATAATAACTTCTTCCTTCTGGCCTTTTCTAACGCCAGCTTCGTTTTTTGAAAACACACCCAGGTAGCCAACCGAATGATCTGCAGTCAAACCCATTTGGACAACGTTCGCTGCTGCATCCACGTTCTCAATCAAACAAGATTTACGTTCGATATCGACATAAACGTTCCAGCCTTCAACTTCACCGTATTTCGTGAACCCATCGCTTCCTGGGGCAATCACACCTTCTGCCATTGCACCCGTTGCCAATCCAACAGCAATCGCAGAAACAGACAGCGCAGTTTTAAATTTAGTCATCAGATAACTCCCTCTAAGTAGAACAAACAGTTCCATATTATCCTATTACTTGATTCCATGCGAGGTCGAGTTCGCACACATTTGAATATGTTTCCGTTTCTCTCGATTTCCGCCTAAAGTTATTGTCCGCACATAAATTGAGCAACAATCAGCCGATATCACTCGTCGATTGCCTCAAAAATGTGCACCGCCTCTTTTCCAGTTTGCCCCATTTGCCCCTCAATTTGCCCTCTCAAGGAAGACCGGACGTATTTAGCAATAGCAGCTGGCATGGACGCAAATTCCTGATCTCGTGCGACAACTGTAATCGTTCGTGACATTGCCGCGCCCGGCAAGGGGCGCACATTCAGTGGCATTCGTTCCACCAAACCATCAATCAATAAGGTTGGCGTCAAAATGGTGAATCCCATTCCATCCGCGACGCAGGCTGTCACCATGCTACTACGATCTGCCTGAATCACGCGAGGGGGCTGTACGCGCAGACGCCGCAAATGTTGGGAGATCCGACGCCCCACATCCGTTGTATCGCCAAACCGAACCAATGGCAGTTGTTGAACCACCTCCTCCAGACTGCGAACCGACCCTTGAAACCCAGCAGGCAGCACCAAAAGAAACGACTCAGCAAACACCGGATGCCGCTCTAACCCATCTAGGTCATAAAGCGGATTGCTGGTGACGACGATGTCCGCCTGCTTGGTACGAATAAGCGCCTCGTGGTCCCCACTTTGCCCCGCGTGCAGGATCATATCTTGCACGCCAAAATCATCCTTCGCCAACCGAACCAAACCCGGTGAAACCGTGGTAGCAATCGACGCTTGCAACCCAAGGCGCAGACGCGTGATTGGGCGAGGTCCTTGGTGACGCATATCGCTGCTCAACGTGCCTACAGCGGTCAGGATTTGGGTGGCATGACGGTGCATCAATACCCCCGCCTGTGTTGGGCGCACAGGGCGCACACCCCGATCCAGCAATTTCACATCATAGGCTTTTTCCAACCCCGCAATATGCTGCGATGCAGCGGATTGCGTCATGCCAAGCAGACGTGCTGCCACCGTCACCTGACCAGTTTCCACAACAGCGACAAAGACTTCCATGGCCTTTATCAAGTTCGAATTCATCGCGCTGCGCTGTTCCATCATCACCCCATTTGAATTGCTAACATTAGAAATCCTAATACTCGCAACTGTCAATTGATCGCCCACCCGCCCCTCTGCACAGTACCCGCCAACACAAGGAGGCTGGCCATGACCGAACCCCAACCCAAACGGCGGCGCAAAAAATCAGGCGGGCGCGGCGCACCACGCCCCGGCGGTGATCAGCCTCGCGCGCCCTTCATCCTGCGCAAGCTTGGCACCTTCAACATCCTTGGCGAAGAGGGGCTGAGCCTGATCGAGGAAAACGCCGATAAAATCCTCGCCGAAACCGGTATGGATTTCGTCGAGGATCCTGAAATCCTGGAAATCTTTGCCAACGCAGGCTGCGATGTTCAGGGCAGCCGCGTACGCTTTGCCCCCGGATATTGCCGCAAGACAATTCAGGCAACCGCCCCCAAGCAGTTCATCCAACATGCCCGAAACCCCGCCAATTCGGTACAACTGGGCGGTGATGCAACCGTGCTCTGCCCGTCATGGGGGCCGCCGTTTGTGCACGATTTAGATCGCGGCCGCCGCTATGCCACCTTTGAAGACTTTGAAACACTGGTGAAACTGCACCACACAATCCCCTGGCTGCACCACTCGGGCGGCGTGGTGTGCGAACCCGTGGACCTACCAGCAAACAAGCGCCATCTGGATATGCTGTACACCCACATCAGATACTCGGACCGCCCCTTCATGGGCGCCTTTATCGGGGCCGAACGCGCAGGTCACGCGTTGGACATGGCCCGGATCGTCTTTGGTTCGGATTATGTCGCTGAAAATCCGGTGCTTTACTGCGTGTCAAATACCAATGCGCCGTTGGTTATGGATGCGCATATGTCGGGCGCTTTGAAAACATACGCCCGCGCAGGTCAACCCGTGGCCACCGCCCCTTGGGTGCTGGCCGGTGCTATGAGTCCGTGCACCGTAGCAGGCACCATGGCACAGGTTCTGGCCGAGGCATTGGCCTGCCTGACACTGGTGCAGCTGGTCAAACCCGGCGCACCAGCGCTGATGGGCAGTTTTGCCTCGACCATGTCGATGCAATCCGGTGCCCCCACGTTTGGAACTCCGGAAGCGGGGCAGATGGTGCTTGCAGCCGGTCAGCTGGCGCGACGGCTGGGCGTGCCCTTGCACACAGTCGGCACCTTAAGTGCGTCGAAAATCCCCGATGCCCAAAGCCAGCAAGAGGCCACTTGGGGCCTGATGATGTCGATGTTTGCCGGGGCCAACCTGATCAACCACGCCACCGGCTGGTTAGAAGGCGGATTGGTGACCAGTTACGAGAAAACCATGATCGATGCCGATTTATGCGGAAAGATGGCGCGTTTCTTTGACGGCATCGACCTGAGCGAAAATGCACAAGCCATGTCTGCCATTGCGGCCACCGGACCGGGCGCGCATTTCCTAGGGTCCGAACATACCCAAGCCAATTTCATGTCCGCCCTGTTCCGCCCAGAAACACCGGACAACAACGCCTATGAACATTGGGAGGCCGCAGGATCGCTGGATACAGCCCAACGCGCCAATGCGCTGTGGAAGTCCCATCTGGATACCTACGAGGACCCCGGACTGGACCCGGCCATAGATGAAGAGCTGCAAGCCTATATCGCCAAACGCAAAGCGGAAGCGCCAGACATGGATTACTTCTGATGGGACGGACAATTATCATCGGTGGCGGCGCAATCGGCTTGTCACTGGCCTATCACTTAGCCCATCGCGGGGCCGAGGATGTTGTGTTGCTGGAGCGCAATCAGCTGACCTCGGGCACCTCCTGGCACGCGGCGGGCATAGTTGGCCCCATACGCGCCACCCCCAACATGACCAAACTCGCAAGCTATGCCCTCGAGTTGTTCCCAAAACTCGAGACGGAAACCGGCATGGCTACAGGCTATCGCCAGACCGGAGGCTATTGGCTGGCCCGACGCCCCGAGCGTCTGGACGAATTGCATCGGATTTCCGCGTTGGGACGGCATTTTGGGCTTGATGTGCAGGTGATTGACGCTGGCGACGTGAACGTGCCCGGGCTGGATGTTTCTAACCACGCCGGTGCCATGTGGGTTGCACAAGACGCCAACGTGAACCCGGTTGATCTGTGCATGGCCTATGCCCGCGCGGCCCGTTCCCAAGGTGTAGACATCCGCGAAAGCATTCGGGTCGAGCGTATTGTTACAGAAGGCGGGACCGCGCGGGGTGTCGCGCTGGCCGATGGGACAATCCTTGAAGCTGAAAGCGTCGCAATCTGTGCCGGAGCGTGGTCAAAACCCTTGGCCGAGGCTGCGGGGTTAAATCTCCCGCTACAGGCTGTGGAACACATGTATGTGGTGACAGAACCAATGCCAGGGCTGCCGGACCCATTTCCGGTGATCCGCGATATGGACACCGGCATTTACATCAAAGGTGACGCTGGGAAACTTGTGATTGGGGGCTTCGAGCCACATGCCAAGATCTGGGATGCGTTTGGCCCCGAAGGGGATCGTCCATTTCTGGAAATGCCCGAAGATTGGGATCAGTTCATGCCCTTCATGGAAGCGGCGCTGGAATTGATCCCAGCACTAGCAGAAACTGGCATTCAACATTTCATGAACGGGCCAGAGAGTTTCACCAACGATACCCGCCCATTGGTTGGGGCCGCCCCGTTTGTGAATGGGCTATACGTGGCGGCAGGTATGAATTCGGTCGGGATTATGTCATCGGCTGGAATAGGGCGCGTGTTGGCCGATTGGATGGTCGATGGCGTAGCCCCCATGGATTTATGGGAAGTCGATGTCGCCCGCGCCGATCCCCGCACCGCAACGCCAACGCATATGACAGATCGCATGCAAGAAAGCGTCGCTGATCTGATGGCGATGCATTGGCCTTTCAAACAACCCAAAGCGGGGCGTGGCATAAGATGTTCTGCGCTTCATGGGTCTTGGGAACAGAAGGGCGCGGTTTTTGGCCTGACAGCCGGGTGGGAACGCGCGCTGTGGTATGCGCAGTCCGACACAGAACGTGATCTGCCTTATTCGGTTGGAGAACAGAGTTGGTTCCCCCTCGCCCAGCGCGAAGCCGCGCAGATGAACGACGGTGCGGTTCTGTTGGACCTCTCCCCCTTTGGAAAGTTTGACGTTTCTGGGCCAGACGCCTTGTGTGCAATGAACACTTTGGTCTGCGCCCAGATGGATGTCCCCATTGGGCGCGCTGTCTATACCCCGATGTTGAATGAACGAGGCGGCATTGAAGGTGACCTAACCGTGACCCGGTTGGGGAGCCAGCATTTTCGCATCACCTCTGGTGCCGCGACGCGCTGGCGGGATCTGGCGCTGCTGCGCCGCCGCTTCGCGGTCTGGTCTGTCGACTTACAGGATGTCACCGAAACCGAGTGCGTTATTGGCGTCATGGGTGCAGCCGCGCGGAATATCCTGAGCGAAATCAGTGACGCCAACTGGGTCGATTTCCCATTCTCAACGGTACGAGACTTGATGGTCGCCAGTATCCCCTGCCGCGCAACACGAATGAGCTTTGTCGGCGAATTGGGATGGGAATTGAACATTCCCGCCGATCAAGCGCGAACGGTTTTTGATGCGTTGACCCTTCAAGGTGCACAGCCAATGGGCATGTACGCGCTAGAAGCATGTCGGATCGAAAAGGCGTTTCGCCATTGGGGCCATGATCTGGGGCCAGAAATCACCCCCCTGGAAGCGGGCCTTGGGTTCACGATCGACTGGAGCAAGGACTTTAACGGAAAACCCGCTTTAGAAGCCCAGCGCGCCGCTGGTTTATCCCGGCGTCTTTGTCTGTTTCAGGTAGAGGGTGATCCGCTCATCCTGCATGACGAGCCCATTCTCGAAAACGGAACTGTAGTTGGCCTAACCAGCTCGGGTGCCAAAGGGGCGCGCACGGGGCTGACGCTTGCGCTTGGAATGATAAACATCTCTCGCGGTGAAAAGCTCTCACAGACCTGCAGCAGAACGTTTGAGTTTGACATTGCGGGACAGACCTATCCGGCACGGGTCTTGCCCCGTCCCCCCTATGACCCCAAAGGCGAAAGGATGCGCGGATGACCGACGCTCAGGTTCTAATCATTGGTGGCGGTGCAATGGGCGTATCGCTCATGTATCATCTGACCAAAGCTGGATGGCGTGATGTGGTGCTGGTCGAAAAGAACGACCTGACTCATGGGTCAACCTGGCATGCTGCCGGACTTTGTACACATTTCGCGCATAATCCTACGATTCAGGAACTGCGCGCCCGGTCTGTACGCCTATACCGGGATATCCTGCCAGAAGAAACTGGTCAGAGCTGTGGCTTTCATCGCTCGGGCGCAATGCGTGTAACATCCAACCCTGATCGTATGGATGAGTTTCGCCATGTTGCCGGGCTATCGGACTTTACCGGCTATCCCTTAGAGGTGCTGACCCCCGAGCGTATCGCTGAGTTGCACCCTCTTGCCAAATTGGATGGATTGATCGGTGGGATTTATGAACCCTATGACGGCCATGTGGATCCAACGCTTGCGACCAACGCTATGGCGCAGGTCGCGACGCGCAATGGGGCAAAGATCAGCCGATACAATCCAGTCCGTTCCATTCACCGCGAAGATGGCAAGTGGATCGTAGAAACCGACAAAGACACCTTTCGGGCCACTCACATTGTCAACTCCGCTGGCACATGGGGGTGGGAGATTGGGCACATGATGGGCTTGAATATCCCTTCTGTCCCGGTGTTGCACCAGTATCTGGTGACCGACACCATTCCCGAAGTCACTGATCGGATCAATGCGGGCCTACCTGAACTGCCCATGATCCGCGACCCCGAGGAAAGCTGGTATGTGCGCCAAGAGCGGGACGGTTTGATCCTGGGCCCCTATGAAAAAGACGCACAGGTCTGGTCGATTGACGGGGTGCCCCCAGAATTCGGGGCCGATCTGATGCCGCCTGATCTGGATCGGGTTGAACATATTATCGAAGCCGCCATGGATCGGGTGCCTGCCCTGATGAATGGTGGTGTTAAAACCGTGGTAAACGGTCCGATCACCTTTACCCCTGATGCCAACCCCCTGATTGGTCCTGCACATGGGTTGGACAACGCATGGCTTATCACGGGTTCCTCTATGGGTGTGATGGAGGGCGGTGGCTCGGGCTGGTTCTTGGCCCATTGGATGACACATGGCGCGCCCCCTATGGATGCCCTTGCCGTTGATAGCCGACGGTTTGGCACATGGGCGGATCGGGATTATCGCGTAGACAAGGCGATTGAATGCTTTGGCCTGCAGTTCGGAGTGCATTACCCGGGCGAAGAGCGCCCCGCAGGACGTAACAAGCGCCTGTCCCCCCTACACCAACTGATGCTGGATCGCGGGGCCGTCATGGGCGCGGCCTATGGGTGGGAGCGCCCCAATTGGTTCTCAGACAGGCCCGGTGATATCGCCCACGAAAGCTTTCGCCGTCCGAACTGGTTCCCGCACGTCGCACGAGAGGTCGAGACGGTCACAACCAAGGCCGCGATTGCCGATCTATCGGTGTTTTCCAAGTTTGACGTGATTGGCCCGGACGCGCGTGCCTTTGTCGATACGCTTGGGGCCAATCGTGCCCCAGCAAACGGACGTATCGGGCTGACCCATGTGTTGACCCCAGCCGGGGGTGTTCTGTCTGAGTTCACAGTAACCATGCTCAGCGATACACACGCCTACCTGACATCCGCAGCCGCTGCGGAACAGATCGATCTGGATCAATTGCTTTCCCATGCAGAGGGTAAGGACGTTTCTGTCATCAACCGATGCGAGGATTTCGCCGTCATTGGTCTGATGGGCCCCCTATCCCGTGATATACTGCGCGCCCATACCGATGCGGACCTGGACAACGGATTTCCTTGGCTCACCGCTCAGACACTTGACGTTGCCGGGCGACCTGTCCGGGCACTGCGCGTTTCGTATCTTGGCGAATTGGGCTGGGAGCTGCATATGGATCGCGTACATGCAGAACATGTGTTCCTTACCTTAGAGGCCACAGGCAAGCCGAAGGGCATGGGCTACTATGGGGCCTACGCCGCCAACGCGATGCGATTGGAAAAGGGTTATCGCGGTTGGGGCAGTGATCTCACCACCGAGCGGAGCCTGCACGAAGCCGGGCTGGGCATGTTTGCCCGCGCCAAGGGTCGTGACTTTGTTGGGCGTGACGCCATGCTTGAACGCAAAGGCAGTGATGACCGGTGGGATATGGTCCTGATGGAAATCCACGACAGTGAATTTGACCCGTTTTATGCCCACTCTGTTCTGCAGGACGATCAAGTCGTCGGGATTGTGACGTCTGGCGCCTATGGCCATCGCACCGACAAAACACTGGCGCTTGCCTATCTGAGGGATCGCCACGCCACCGAGGGGCTTTCTGTTTCGATCCTGGGGCGCAAATGCCCCGCCACGATCCTGCCCAAAGCTCCGTTTGACCCCGACAACACGCGCCTGAAATCCTAAAGAGGAGGCTCCCATGACCCATGCACCACTCCACACCGACTGGTCCACCGAGGCCACAGCCGCCCGGCGCGACAATTTTTATGCCGCCAGCCAGCGCAAGTTTGTACCTTTCAAAGATCCTTTGGTGTTTCAAAAGGGATCGATGCAATACCTCTGGGACGCAGAAGGTAACAAATACACCGACCTGTTGGGAATGAACGTCTGCATCTCTGTCGGTCATTCCCACCCAACTGTAGTTGCCGCAGCCATGGCACAGGCCCAAGAGCTGACCCATTGCACCACCATGTTCTACCACCCTACCCCAGCGCATCTTGCCGAGGATCTGGCGGCCACTATGCCCAAAGGCCATGAATGGGTTGTGCATTTCACCAACTCAGGGTCCGAGGCCGTTGATCTGGCGATGACAATGGCCCGGACCTATACCGGCAACCTTGATCTGTTGGCCTTGCGCACCGCGTATCATGGACCAACGGCAGCGGCGCAATCGATCACCGGTATTTCCGGGTGGCGCCATCCGGGTATGCCGGGCAACGTCGCCTTTGTCGCCGAGCCCAACCAATATCGCGGTATCTTTGGCGAAAACGCCGGGGCCGCGCCCTATCTGGATGAGATCGACCGCACCATTGCAACAGCAACCAACGGACAATTGGCCGGGATGTTTGTCGAAAGTGTCCAAGGCTATGGCGGGATCATCGAAATGCCTGCTGGCTACATGTCAGGCGCGGCTGAACGGGTGCGTGCAGCAGGTGGGCTGTATATCGCGGACGAGGTGCAATCCGGCTTTGGCCGCACCGGTGATCACATGTGGGGGTTTGAAGCCGATGGCGTGGTGCCCGACATCATCGTCATGGCCAAGGGTTTGGGCAATGGGTTTCCCATCGGGGCCGTCGTCGCAAAGAAAGAGATCGCCGCGCCCATGGCGGAAAAGTTCATGTTCCACACCTATGGGGCCAATCCAACCTCCTGTGCGGCGGGGCGCGCCGTGTTGCAGGTTATCCGCGAAGACAACGTACAGAACACCGCCAAAGTGGTTGGGGCCGCCCTGCTGGAACGGCTCAAAGACCTGCAATCGCGGCACGCTGCCATCGGTGATGTACGCGGGCGCGGATTGATGCTGGCGATTGAGATGGTCAAAGATCGCAAAACCAAGGAACCTGATCGCGAGACGACATCAGCCGTGTTTGAACATTGCCGCACCCAACGGTTGATCCTGTCGAAATCTGGCCCCTTTCAAAGTTCGCTGCGCATGGTGCCCCCCATGTGCCTGACACTCGAAGATGTAGACCGCGTCGCCGAGGGTTTGGATCAGGCGTTCTCTTCGCTCTGAACAATAGAGGCGCCGACCTCAACACAGAGCTCAAATTTGTCAATGCACCCACCCATGAATGGGTGGGCATCCCCTTAAAAGACACAACGGCTGCGCAAACATTTTGTGCAGCCGTCATTTAGGCCACGTTACCCAGTACATTATGATCGTCCGCAAAGCGGGCTTGGTGACTTTCGCTGACATTCAGTGGGTGCGCCAAACCCTGATGCAAGCTCGAAACCTGCAGGAAGCCGCAAAGTGGCCAGGCCAATGTTCCAGGAAGGCGCGCAACGCGGTAATGGCAATAGCTTTGTGGCGCAGTTCCCGAAGTGCCTGCAGTCGCTTTTTCGCACGACTGTGAATCCCCCCCGAAATACCCTGATCGAGTAATCAGGCGATGACTGCGCTGCTAACACCGCCGCGGTGGCATCGAAACAAAGATTGATTACCTCAAACCAATGGGACAGTATCTGATCGCACGGGATTTTGAGCGCCAAATGGGTGCTCCGGCAAATTGAAGCGGACACCCAATTGCTGATTATTATATGCGGATGGCCGCGATAATGCTATAAACCAGCATTAGTGGTCGACTAAGTCAATTATTGGCACACTAGCAAATTGTATTTTAAAATAAATGTTCGGCACAATTTTTATGCTGAGCGCTTGATTTTGTTCTTACAAGGGGTTTGGAAATGAGCCTGGTAAACACAGCTGGCACGATGACTTTCATGTTTGGCGGCACCTATATCGATGGTGACACCACCTTGCAGAGCATGGAGCTGCCCGATGATCTGCTGGATGGGGATCAGTTCTGGGTGATGGTGCAGGACGGCGGCTTTACCAAAGCGATCCAGGTCGAGATCCATGACCTCGAAGGGGATGACTTTTCACTGCGTGTCACCGCCGCAAAATATGACGACTATGAAGTGTACGACAGCCTCAACGGCGATTTTGAAGCTGTTCAGGATCATTTCGACGACGAAGGTAACCCGCAAGTCATCGCAACGGATGGAGATGCTGGCGGGTATGGCCTGCATTCCGTGACCATTGCGGGCGTATCCAGCGGCGATGCCTATATCCAACCAGATGCTGCAACGATCTTTGATGCGGATGGCGTACCGGACGTCGATCCCGATCCCGACCCCGACGTAGATCCTGACCYGGATGTGGATCCCGATCCGGGCGTGCCGGGAACAGGTATGAATATCGCTGGCACGATGACTTTCATGTTTGGCGGCACCTATATCGATGGTGACACCACCTTGCARAGCATGGAGCTGCCCGATGATCTGCTGGATGGGGATCAGTTCTGGGTGATGGTGCAGGACGGCGGCTTTACCAAAGCGATCCAGGTCGAGATCCATGACCTCGAAGGGGATGACTTTTCACTGCGTGTCACCGCCGCAAAATATGACGACTATGAAGTGTACGACAGCCTCAACGGCGATTTTGAAGCTGTTCAGGATCATTTCGACGACGAAGGTAACCCGCAAGTCATCGCAACGGATGGAGATGCTGGCGGGTATGGCCTGCATTCCGTGACCATTGCGGGMGSATCCAGCGGCGATGCCTCTATCTAACCAGATGCTGCAACGATCTTTGMTGCGGATGGCGTACCGGACGTCGATCCCGATCCCGACCCCGACGTAGATCCTGACCCGGATGTGGATCCCGATCCGGGCGTGCCGG
>OMPR01000016.1 GCA_900313015.1 Rhodobacteraceae bacterium EL53
ATCGACGAGGAAACACTGGGGGTTCGGGCCGTCGAAGTCACCGGCAGCAACATCGGTGATGCTCCCGTGTTGCCAGAGCTTCTGAACCAAATCTCAGTTGATCAGGACATCGGCAGTGTCACCGCAGACGGGGCGTATGATACGCGTAAATGCCACGAGGCGATTGCCGCCAGAGAAGATGCCCATGCGGTGATCCCGCCACGCAAGAATGCAAAGCCTTGGAAGCCTACGAGCGCCGGAGCCATTACCCGCAACGCTGTCCTCAACCGCTACACGGCTCTTGGCATACCTATCACTGAGCCCGTAGGCTAAATCCGTCTAGGTGTAAGGGGAAGGCCGCCCTTCACCCGATTTGTGCAATAAAGCCAATGTTCGACGCTAGAGAAGCAGCCAATCGTGGACCACGCAAAATTCGGAAGAGTGGGCTCGGAGCCGCCATGCGGTATTGGAGAAAAATCCTCGATTTTGACCCGTTTTGAATAACCGCTTTGGGCTGAGATCTAACCTTCAATGTCTTGGTGGCTGCCATCCTACAAGGAACGCAGACCCTATTAGACAGAGTTCACCCAATCACAGGGCAACCCAACGCCCGTTGTAACGCTGCGACTAGTCCGTCCACCGTTTCAGTCTTAACGAACAGACCGCCGGTTTCATCAGACAGGCATCGTGCGACAGAAGTAGAGTTCCGAGGATTCTGTTCGGGGTTGTTCCAGGCGAAAAAATCAACTTCAGCGCGGAATCCTATTACATGGACTGTCAGATCGCGGGCGGTCGACTGCAATGCCACCGCCATTTCGCAGGGTCGGCCACCACAAGTCTCGTTACCATCGGTGACAACCACCACGATGCCAGCTCTGTTCCGATAGTCCAATGTTTCCGCCGCCTGACGAACAGCGTCTGTCAAAGGAGTCAGGCCATCGGGCTTAAGGGTATCGACGGCTTCAATAATCGGCGCTGCAGCGTTGGCAATCGGGCCGAAACGTAAGTCTAGGTTTCGGCAAGCATCACCACTTCCTGGTCCATAGATCAGAAGCCCAACACGGCGGTATTGCTCAATTCCGGGCATTGCACGTCGGATCGCCTGCCGTGCCTCGACAATGCGGGTGTTGGGGCCAGTCTCTAAGTTGATTTCGCCCATTGAAGTTGAACCATCGAAAACCAACATGGCGTCGACCGAGCAATCACTCAGCTGAGCCAACGACACGTTCATGCTGCATACAAGGACGGAGGCGGCGAGTAATCCGTTTTTGAAAATAGCTCTCATGGAAAAAGTCTGGCATCGACATCAAGGGTTGTCCAGATATGCGAGGTGATCTCCTACGTACACCTGCCGGAAAGTTCTTCTGATATCCACTTTTAGGAATGGCTTCAAACCAACTCCTGGGGGCTGAGCCGCTCTTAGTCATGTTTTGCCCAAAAGGTCGGCTCTGGGTCGTACTTCGCCGGAGCGTTGCCTCCCTTATAATTGAGTTAAGCACGTGTGACGACTGCGACGGAGAGCGGCGCAGGACTTTTGGCACAGCTTTTTGCACCCTATTCCTTGGACCCTTTTATCATTTCTTCGGTTTTGGAAAGAAACACTACGATATCTCGGGTGTCTAGGTTTTTGCTGCCCGTTGCGGCGTGCTCAACTTTTCCCATGTCAGGTAATTCATGAGCGATGCCCTTATGGCAACTGATGCAGGTTTTTTCGCCAGTAAACAGGAACCGCTGGTGCATATCGGCGGCACGGGTGCTTTGGCGAGTAATGTCCATCGACTCGGCTGAATGGCAGTTTCGGCATTCCAGTGAGTCATTGGCCTCGAGCCGTGCCCATTCATGCTGGGCCAGTTCCAGCCGCTTGGCTAGGAATTTTTCACGTGTATTGATCGTGCCGAAAATTTTCCCCCAAACTTCTTTAGAGGCCTGCATTTTTCGGGCAATTTTGGATGTCCAACCATGAGGTACATGGCAATCCGAACATATCGCCCGGACACCTGATCGGTTGGAATAATGGATGGTAACTTTCAATTCTTCGTACACATTGGCGCGCATCTCGTGACAGCTGGTGCAAAACTTTTCGGTGTTGGTGACCTCCATCGCGGTGTTGAAACCACCCCAGAAGATCACCCCCATCAGAAAGCCACCCATCGTTAACACGCCGAGGCTGATAAAGGCGCTGGGTGTGGAAATTATGGCCCAGGTTGTTTTGAGCAGAGCTATTAAACGACCAAACATCAGTCTCCTCCGTCTTGGGGCTGACGGGCGATATCCAACACAGTGTCCACGTCAATAAATTGGTTGCCAACTAGCTCGCGCACTTGACCTTGTGTGACGTGGCACTGATTGCAAAAATAGCGTCGCGGAGTGACCGACGTGAGAAACTGGTTCTCGCGGTTCATGAAATGGGTGATCGAAACCATTGGTGCCTGGCTCACTTCGGTCGCGGCGCGGCTGTGGCATTGCAGGCATTGGTTCACATGAACGTCGATCTGGTAGCCATCGATTTTATGCGGGATAAGAGGCGGTTGCTCAGGATAGTTCCGCGTTTGTCGCAAATCCGAATTGTTGACCTTTGCTATTGCAGGTGGCGTTGCATTTTCATGCAACGGCGTGCCTTGCCGAAAAGTTGCCACTTGTTCCTGAGCTACAACCGCTGTGACCACTATGAGTGCAGGAAGGGAGAGAAAGAGATATCTTTTCATGATCAAGCTCCTACCGGCTCTATCTTGACCGCGCATTTCTTGAAATCAGTCTGTTTAGAGAGTGGGTCAGTCGCGTCCAAAGTGACCTTGTTGATCAACTGTCTGGCATCAAACCAAGGGACAAAAACCAACCCTTGCGGCGGTTTGTTACGCCCACGAGTTTCAATCCGTGACAGAATAAAGCCTCGTCTTGAACTGAGTTTGACTTCAGAACCACGCCGCACTCCCAGCGCTGTGGCATCATCAGGATGCATATAGACCAAGGCATCAGGGATCGCTTTGTGAAGTTCAGGAACGCGCTGCGTCATTGAACCCGAATGCCAATGCTCTAACACCCGGCCCGTTGACAGCCAGAAAGGGTATTCTTCGTCCGGCACCTCTGGTGGGGCCTCGTAGGGGAGTGCAAAAATCCGCGCCTTGCCGTCTTTATGGCCGTAAAATTCGAAATCTGCTCCGGCGCTGACATAAGGGTCTGAGCCTTCCTTAAACCGCCACAGGGTCTCTTTCCCGTCGACTACGGGCCAACGAAGTCCGCGTTCTTCGTGATAACGGTCAAAGGGCGCAAGATCATGGCCATGGCCGCGACCAAATTCTGCATATTCTTCGAACAATCCCTTTTGCACATAAAACCCATAGTCCTCGGATTCGTGGTTCGCATAATCTTCAGCGGTTTGTTCCAACGGGAATGCATCCACCTTTCCGTTTTCAAACAGCACTTCGAACAGGGTTTTGCCCCTAAATTCAGGCGAACTGTCTAACAATTCAGAGGGCCAAACCTCATCCGTAGTGAAACGCTTGGAAAACTCCATCAGCTGCCAGAGGTCGGACTTAGACTCGCCCGGAGCGTTCACCAGTTGGTGCCAGAATTGGGTGCGGCGTTCCGCATTGCCATAGGCGCCTTCTTTCTCAACCCACATCGCGGCGGGCAGGATCAGATCGGCAGCTTCCGCCGTCACTGTCGGGTAGGCATCTGAGACCACAATAAAGTTTTCGGGATTTCGATAACCCGGCAACCCTTCCTCCATGATGTTGGGTGCGGCCTGCATGTTGTTGTTCACCTGAACCCAATAGCAATTGATCTTACCATCCTTGAGCTGGCGATTTTGCTCTACCGCATGGGCCCCAACCCAATCGGGCACCGTTCCCGGGGGCACTTTCCAGATGTCCTCAGCGTGGGCGCGGTGTTCGGGGTTGGTCACTACCAAATCCGCAGGCAGACGATGCGAGAATGTTCCCACTTCTCGGGCTGTTCCACAGGCCGAAGGTTGCCCCGTGAGCGAGAAAGGGGAATTGCCGGGTGTCGAAATTTTGCCCGTCAGCAGGTGGATATTGTATATCATATTGTTGACCCAGACACCGCGGGTGTGCTGGTTCACCCCCATTGTCCAAAGGGACATCACCTTCGTATCGGGATCTGCATAGAGCGCGGCAATTTTTTCCAGCGTGGCCGCCGGAACACCGGACATCTCTTCGGCTTTTTCCAGCGTATAGGGTGCAACAAATTCGGCGAAATCCTCGAATGTCATCGGCTCGGAGGCGCCAGAGTTCGGGTTGGCAGCCGCCATCTGCAGCGGATTTTCATCGCGCAGCCCATAGCCAATGTCAGTGGCACCCAGCCGGAAATTGACATGTTTGGCGACAAACTCCTTGTTGACGGCGCCAGACTGGATGATGTGATTGGCGATATAGTTCAGGATCACCATATCGGTCTGCGGCGTAAATATCGCCGGTATATCGGCAAGATCAAAGCTGCGGTGTTTGAACGTGGAAAGCACTGCGACCTGCACGTGGGGATGGCTGAACCGCCGGTCCGCGATCCGCGTCCACAGGATCGGGTGCATCTCGGCCATGTTCGAACCCCACAGTATGAAAGCATCTGCGGCCTCGAAATCATCGTAGCAACCCATGGGTTCATCTATGCCAAAGGTCCGCATAAATCCAACGACGGCGCTGGCCATGCAGTGGCGTGCATTCGGGTCAATATTGTTTGATCTGAAACCTGCCTTCATCAGCTTAACGCCTGCGTAGCCTTCAAAAACAGTCCACTGGCCTGAGCCAAACATACCGATGCCCTGCGGTCCTTTCTTGGCCAATGTCTCTTTCCATTTCGCGGCCATCGTATCAAAGGCCTCGTCCCAGCTTACGGGTTCAAAATTACCGTTCTTGTCGTAGACGCCATTGGTTTTGCGCATCAAGGGCTGGGTCAGCCGGTCGCTGCCATACATGATTTTCGATAGGAAGTAGCCTTTGACGCAATTGAGGCCGCGGTTCACCTCGGCTTTCGCATCGCCGTGCGAGGCCACAACACGGCCTGCCTTGGTCGCGACCATGATTGAACAGCCCGTCCCGCAAAACCTGCAAGGCGCTTTGGACCACTTGAGTTCCGTCAGTGAAGCATCGGTGACAAGGTTTTGTGCAGCGACAGGAACTGGCAGCCCGGCGGCGGCGGCAGCAGCCGCAACTGCCTGTGCTTTGATAACGTCTCGTCTTGAAATCATTCCAATGATCCTTCCTAGCTAAGGCTGCGTGCGGACATCGAATAGTGCAGTCAGTGGGCAGCAGACTCGTGAAAGGTTTCGTGATAAACGAGCGCCGCACTCACCACGCCATCGATGAGGCTGAGAGTATTCATGTGGTCGACAATTTCTTTTTCGCACCCGGTTTCCAGAGTGACGATTATTTTCCCATTGGGATCAGTTAGGGCAACTGCCCCACCGGGAAGACTTTCAATCTGACGACAGACCGTGGCCAGTTTGTTTGGATCCGCGCGTAAAAGAAGGCTAGAAATATGTGCCAGTTCAGACATGCGCGAGTGCCTTCTCTGGAACCAGGTCAATGGCTTTAGTTGGACAAATTGACAGACAGGCACCGCAACCGGTGCATGACGTTGCATTTGCTTGAATGCTGCCCACGGGACCATGGCGAAAATTAAAGGTCAAAGCCCCTGTATCACAGGCATCAGTACAGCTTTGGCAGGCAACCCCAAGGTTCAAAAAGCATCCCTCGCCAATCAAAGCGACGTGTTGCCAAGGGGCGGCTTCGAGATCAAAAATTTCCTCTTTGCAGACCTCTGCGCAAACACCGCAGAAACTGCACCCGCCTTCATTGAAGTCAACGAAGGGTGTATTCCCACGCCCCGCAACCAAAATTGCCTCGGGACAAGCGGAGATACAGTCTTTGCACCCCGTGCAATGTGATCTGATCGCCTGTTCGCTCGCATGCGGAGGACGGACATTTCCAACTTTCTGGATTTTGGCGTCTCTCAGCATGTTACTCTGGACCTCGCTCTAATGCACCGGAGGGCCATAAATCATTTGGGAAAACCAAACGATGAAGCCCCAACTTCCAACCAGAGCAACCGCCAAAATTGGAGCAAGGCATACAGCAAGGAAAAGGAACACGAGCCATTCGCGTTGTTTGCGCGTTTTGAGAGCAATGGTTGTATTTTCTGACAAGACATCTCTCCCAATAAGATTACTTGAAAATACATGTTTGCCCATTTGGAGTACATAAGCAACAAATAACTCAGAGACTGGTTTTTGTAGAAGATGGAGGTATCTCGATGTTGTTGCTGGGGAAATACCTGTTTCCGGCTAAGCTGAGAGTTGCCACTCTCCCGTTCAGTTGTTGCAATTTTCTTCATTTGGGTGCCCGTCGTCAGGGTTTTTAGCACCAACTACAGCCTAACCTAAAGGAGCGTTTGGCTCACCTGATTGGTTTGCTTATGCCGCGTATTTGCCGTGATGCGAGCGCCGCGTTTAGGGGGTCTTTCGTTTGATCCTTTCGCTTCGGTTCCATCAACCACCGAACCACTACATCCAAAGCCTCTTAACAATCGAAAAGGCAGCAAGCCTTGTCCACTTTGGGCTGTTAGTAGATCTTCAATATCTTGATGGCTGTCATCCGACCAAGAGAATCGCACTCTGACAGGCACGGAAGGTGGTGCTGCTCAGTTGGTGACCTTTGCAAAGTCAAACGAAAGGCCCACAGGAGATTTTCGTACGGTTCACCGACGCCGCAGCAGCTTCACAAAGCCTGCCCTTCGCCGCAGTGTAGAACCGCGAATGCGGCGTATTCAAAGATTGCAAATAGAACTGCCATCCAACTGTTAACCAGTGTGGGCTAGAGGCAGCGCTTAGCGTGCTTTCTGCCTTTCGGCACAAATCCTCCAAAGCAACCTATCTGACTCTGCGTTGCCCACATAACTGTGACCGGCCCAGAAAATGTATCACTTCTGAAACTTTAGGGGACTAACCAGTTGCCATTATTGTCGACGGTATGAACTGAAAGCGATTTTTCCGAAGGTTTCTAAAGCCTCAACCTTTCCCAATATGCACCACACTCAGAATTTGTCATTCACCAGTCTTGGCAGCAGGCGTTAGCGGGCCATACAATTCTCTTTATTGCGTTAACTGGGCGTCTGCCCACCGTTTCTTGCAAACCGATTGGATACGAGCATGGCCCAAGCATTTGTTGCGAACAGGACCACCCCGGTTTTAAACCTGATCCAAATTTGGGTTTTATGCGGTATGGTCTGGGCTATTCCGCCGAGTGCGCACGCTGAAGAGGTCAACGAAGAGCAGCAGGTCAACGTCTATGGACAGATAAATCGTGCCATGTTGCTCTTTGATGATGGTGCAGAACGCGACGTGTATCCATTTGTCGATAATTCAAAATCGGTCTCTCGACTTGGCGTGACGTACGACGCTCCTTTGCGCAACGGTTGGCAATTCCAGGCCCGCGGAGAGGTTGGGCTGGTTTGGGGCGAAACCAACGCGATTAATCAAGTTGATGGATTTTCGGGAAGCTTCGGCAATGCTTCGGAACCCCTACGGAAGTTGGAGGTTTCGTTCTCTCATCCCGAGCGTGGGGTATTCTTTTTGGGCCAAGGCGCCATGGCCAGCGATGGCGTGACCGGTCAGGATTTGTCGTTGACGAATGTTGTCGCAGGTGCAGCGGTCAAGGATGTTGCTGGCGGGTTCCATTTCCGTCGGACGGACGGCACGCTCACGAATTTCAGTATCCTGAACCGTTTTCGTACCTTTGGAAGCAGCCGCAGGCTGCGGGTGCGGTATGACAGCCCGATCAGGAACAACTTGTCGTTTTCCATCGCCGCAGGTCGTGAGGCCCTGGATGACAGAGATGGCCGTTACTATGCAGATGCTGCTGTTCGTTATGACGGTCAGCAAGGTGACTGGCGCTATCGCGGAGCGGCAGCTATTCGCTGGGCAGGGGGCTATGACAATACGCAATTCCGACAAAAACAGCTAAGCTTTATTGCATCCGGTTCAATTCTGCACAAACCATCTCGGTACAACCTGACACTGGCGTATGGGACCGAACAAAACGCGGGCTATTATGCTTATGCAAAATTCGGTCGCCGGTGGTACAAATTCCTGCCCTATGGTTGGACAGCAGTGTCTTTGGACTACTATTACTACGAAGACTCTAGACATAACAATCAGATTGGGAATTCCATCGGTCTAGCAGCGGTCCAGCAATTCAAAAAAAAGAAATTCGAAATCTATGCAACCATCCGAAACTACGATTATGATGATGATACCGCGGACTATCTTGACAGCTATGCAGTCATGACAGGGATTCGTTGGCGATTTTAATGACGTCATTTGTTAGCTTTACACCCAAATGCCGCGTGGAATACTGGCGGGGTGAAGGGGGGGGAATTGAGACTAATAGGAATTGCGGTCCTAACTTTGATCCTGTTTGCCTTTGTCGCCATTGCCGTCAATCGTAGCGAAGATCTGTTTGAGATAGGCGGGCTTAAGGACATCCGCGAAGGGCGGAAGGTTTATCAACTGGAAACAGGCGAGGCCCGACTGCCGAAAAAAGTCGAGGGCACGGCTGGGTTTGTGGATCTAGAGTTACTGCAATCCGACGAATGGACCGCTCTCGCAGGGTTTTCAGGGCATCGTCGGTTCACTTTGCCGCTCCCCCGCGAGACCGCCTTTTCAGCTGCAGTACTGGAAATCTTTGCCAATACTGAGCTGGAGATTGAAACGGCCGGGCGCCTGCAATTTGAGGTCAACGGACGACGTCGGGGCGAAATCGTTCTGGACCCGGGCAAGACCAGCATACGCATCAGAATTCCGCTCGACTCGCTTGATTTGGCACGGCAGTTGGTTGAAGTGAACATCAAAGTTGATGGTGAAAACCCCAAAGCCGAGTGCGCAGACGGTTGGACGGGCGGAGTTGTTGTTACGATCGAACCTGAAACCCATGTAAGAGTTGCGCTGGACGAGCCGATCACTTCAAGGGGGGACGCGCTGATCGTATCCGGCTTTCCGGTACGTATTGTCTGGCCTTCAGAGACAACTGAACCCAGTACAGCAACCAATCCGGAGATTTCGTGGAAATGGCAGCCTTTTCTGGCCAAGGCAAGCTTTGTCGATAAGGCCACAGCACGTGAGAAGGACGTCGAAGTCCCTATCGGAGACTTGGTTGAGCTGCACAAGCGAGTGGTTCAGCAGGAAATCACTCGGCGCGAGCTTGAAGGGGAAAACAACCTGAATTGGCCACTGCCAATCGTTGGGCAGGACGGTGCGGCCGCTAGCCGCGAGTTCCGCAATCGGACAAGTTGGGTGCATCGATACTCGCCCACCTCGCTGCCGGATTTGCAGTTACCCGATACATTGGACCTGCAGATGGAGATGATCTCGACGGATACTTCGGCATCGTGGTTGCTGATCGTACTCTTGAATGGAGATATCGTCTATTCACAGACTTTGCCGACCACCCAGACCACATTCGAACACAGCATCGCTTTGCCGCAGAACATTCAATCCATCGACAACGAACTTCGGATAAGTCTGATCAGCGACGAGCAAAAAAACGGCAGATGTTTGCAAGGTCGCCCTGCAGCCGCCAAGATCAAAGCGGGCACTCAGCTTGATCGCCGAGGATCGAACACGGATGAACTCTATGCTGGTGTTCTAAATGCCATGACGCCAGAGATTTCTTTGTCGATCCAAAAGCCCATGACAGCGCATGACCTGAACTTTGGGTTTCTCGCATTGTCCAATATCTTCCTGCACAACACCTTTGATTACCGCGAAGGCGGGCTGGACAATCTGGATCGCGCGCGACCGAGTGTGACCATAGTTGCGATTGAAAACCTGACTTCCGCATTGGAGCAGGCTGCTGGCATAGCTGATCCGTTTTGGGTGGCCTATTCAACTCTAACTGCGGACCCAAACCCCGTGACCTTTGCCTTTGTCGGTGACGATCCGAACTTGATGGCTGCGATTGACCTGCATCGCCCTCAAAGCGCGTTGATTGTCGTTCCCGCGACGGAAGAGCAATAAAGCGATGTCTGTACCCGATCAGCCAAACTCGAACTCAAGTGGGCGTTCTCAAAACGAGTTTGTGTCGATTGACTCGGCACCTGTGGGGTTCTCGACCAACGTGCCGATGTGGCGCGCGCCGGTTTTGTTGGTTCTGTTTGTCTTGGTCTCGTTTACCGGCCTTTATGCTCTCGAACATGTGGCGTTGTTTCAAAGTATCTTTCAGGGTGGGGACATAGTGACGGCGCCTATTGCGGGCGGCCACTCGATGCCTCTACGCCTTTTTGTCCTGTCTTACATGATTGCCTTCGGCCTGATGTCCAACGGTCCGCTGCTTTGGCGGCTGGGTTTCACTGCGGATTTGACTGTTACTTTTCTGGCATTTTGCGCGCTGATTGACGTGGCGGCCTTATTGTTCGATTTGATTTTAGGGGTGTCGATACATCTGTACGTGATCGAGATCCTGTCAGGGTTCCTGGGGTATGCGATCTATTCGTTCAAACTGTTGGAACGGGGCAACATGCCGTCACGGATCAAGATTGAGCGCGGCACAACCCGCAATAAACGCATGATGTTCCGTCTGGTTTTGGTTCTTCTGGTCGCAGCCGTTTTGACCATCACCGCCGACAACACCTTACCCAATGCAATAACAGCGGCCCGTAAATATGCCTTGTTGGGTGGAATTGGCCCCGGCGTGTTCCTGTTCCTGCCGTTGGTTTTCCTGCTGCTATACGTGCTGGCGCGCATCGACACCTCGCGCGTGGACAAGACCCCCTTTACCCCCGCGTTGACGATCATCATTCCAGCCCATAATGAAGAATACATCATCTCCCATACGATTGCTGCGATCGACATTGCGGCAACAGAATATGATGGCCCCGTGTCCATTCTGGTAATGGATAATAATTCTTCCGATCGTACTAGCGAAGTGGCAACTGAGGCGCTGAACGCGTGCCAATCCGCTTTGGGCCGCGTGATCCTGGAACGCACGCCCGGCAAAGCCCATGCATTGAATGCGGCATTGCAGGCAACCCAGACCGAGTATGTGATCCGCATCGACGCCGATACCCAGATCGATCAGAATGCACTGGTTTTTGCTATGCTCAGGATGCGGAACCCGGATGTGGGCGTGGTAGGCGGGTTGCCTGTGCCCCCGGGTGGTGGCCCTTTTGATCGGCCCCGCCTACTGGAACTGTTGGTTAAACACGGGTTTTATTCTGTTGGGTTAAGCGCGGTGAACTCTGTCGTGGGTGTGCCGGGGATGTTTGCAGCTTACCGAGCCGAGCTGCCGCGCAAGTTGGGTGGCTTTGTCCAAGGCATGAATGGCGAAGACACCGATATGTCCTTGCGGATCGGAGAATTGGGATATCAGCTGATCGTCGATCCTAGGATCCAATTCAAGAGCGAAGTACCCGCGTCATACAAGCATATGCGCGAGCAGCGCCTGCGGTGGTTCCGAAGCGTTTTCCATGTCTCGGCTCGATGTCGCGACCTGATCTACTCGGGTCGTATGAGCGTTCGGGGTAAAGTGCTGTTGCCCTTTATGTTGTTGAATTCGGCCATGAGAGCGATGATGGTCCCGATGATCCTGTTTGGCATTCTGATCGGCGTTGGCCCCGGAGCAGAGGCGCGCGCCATCCCGTGGCAGGCGATCCTAGCTGTTGCCATCGGCGCGCCTGCCCTGATGTCAATCCTATGCGCGCTGCTGAACCGGTCGTTAAAGGGCCTGCTCTACGTCCCGGAATACCTTTTGTTTCGTCTGCTGCGCGCCTATTTCACGTTGGAAAGCAATCTGACGATTACGGTTAAAGACCATGGTCAACATATGTACTCAAAGGGCGCTTTGGTCCGCCCAGAAGGCAAAACCATCCGCGAGGCTTAGGTTTCTGGCTCGTTCCACAGCGAAACGCAGGGGATTTTGGACTGATCGCAACGGTCCGCATATTTCTCGGCGATCTCATGTGCTTCTTCTAAAATCGCATCGGCAAGATAGGTGGGCTTGAGCCCTAGGTTCAAAAGGCGGTCATTGGCAACGTACAACTCGTTTTCGTCAGCCTCGTTACGTGGGTTGTCAATGAATGAAACCTCGGCCCCGGTCTTATCGGAAACGAGTTGCGCCAGGTCTCGAACACGGTGAGTTTCAGTCATCTGATTCAGGATATTGACCCGTTCGCCTTTCTTGGGTGGGTTGATGAGGGCCAGTTCGATGCACTTTACGGTGTCGCGGATGTGGATGAACGCGCGGGTCTGCCCGCCCGTTCCGTGCACGGACAACGGGTAGTTGACGGCGGCTTGCATCAGGAATCTATTCAAGACGGTGCCATAATCGCCGTCATAGTCGAACCGATTGATCAGCCGTTCGTCCATCTTAGTTTCAGGCGTCTGAGTGCCCCATACGATGCCTTGATGCAGGTCCGTCACCCGCACTCCATCATTCTTGTTGTAGAAAAAGAAAAACAGCTGATCCTGAGTTTTCGTCATATGATAGATCGACCCCGGATTTGCCGGATAAAGGATCTCGGCATCAATTTCTTTTCCATCGTCAGTGTCCAAGTGGACTTTCAAATAGCCTTCGGGGATTTTCATCCCGGCCGTGCCGTATCCGTAAACACCCATGGTTCCCAAGTGCACCAGATGACAGTCCACGCCGCTTTCGACGATAGCCGCCAGAATATCGTTGGTGGCATTCAGGTTGTTATTGACCGTATAGCGTTTGTGATAAGAAGACTTCATCGAATAGGGTGCAGCACGTTGCTCGGCAAAATGCACGATTGCGTCTGGTTTTTCTGTCTCCAACAGAAGAAGTAAGCGGTGGTAGTGCTGTCCGACAGTAAATACTTCATGGGCTATTTTATTGCTCGTTAGCTCTTCCCATGTCGCCAACCGCTCCCCCAAGGGTCTGATTGGCGTCAATGACTCAACTTCCAATTCAATGTCGATTTTTCGCCGAGACAGGTTGTCCACAATAATGACTTCGTGACCTTTGTTGGACAAATGCAACGCTGTGGGCCAGCCGCAAAACCCATCGCCCCCCAGAACTAAAATTTTCATCGATTGGATCCAAATCTATTTTTGTTGGTATTTGATTGAGTAAGCCTAGGATTATGTTTAAGCCTGTCAAGTTTTAGAAAGTTTTGCAGCTGATCCGGAGCGCTCCAAAAACCAATTTTCAATTGTATTCGTCGAGAAGCATAAGGTTTGCTTCGAAAGTCGCGGGGAATTGCAAATCCAAACGTCGTACAAAAGTGGCGCACCGTTTGTGATCATTCCGTCAAACGCCGACCTTCAAAAAAGATGAAGTGCTTTGCAAAGTCAGTTTTTTGCCTAGAGCTGACATCGGTGCTGTTAGCAGCGCCCGCGAGTGGTAATGCCTGCCTTCAATGACCGTTTTCACCAATTTGGAAATAGAAGAAAGCAGAAGCATCAAGCAGCCGCTCTCTACTCTAACTTGCCTGCACACAATGCCAGCTTTGGGTCGGCTGCTGTAACCCTCGGTAGCGTTGGTCAGGTCCAGTTGGATAATTGTGGCGCTGCACCGCTACAAGGCAGCTTCGAGCCCATACTGCAATACTCTAAAAGGTGACGGAGCGGGAGAGGCGTGCGCAAACCGGACTTAGATATTGGTGGGCTTTGGTCGCGGTGTGTACAGGAGAACCAGTTTCTGGGCTATTGGGGGTTCACTCCTTCGTCTAAGGAGGAAATGGCTGCATCAAGAGCCATGTGCCATTCAGCTCTGTTCATTTCCGCAATCAAGTCCTGCCCCACCGCAAGGCTTGGGATAATTACGTCGGCCTGAACATTCTTAAGCTTCTCAAGGGCCCCGACGAGCATGTCCCTGTCACCTCCGTGGCTTGTCATGAATAGAGCCTTCCACGCGCCATGTTCGGGGTAGAGTGTGTCACCAACAAACAGGTACGTTCGACCGTGAGGCGAGGCATACCCCGTCAGAAATATTTCGGGGCAGGCGCTTCATGAAATAATACATACGGCCACGACGCATGAGATAAGGGCCGACACGGCTGTGTCCCCTGGGGCGATATCCGATTTTGGAACTGGAAGAGTGTATCCCACCTTGTATCCCATCGCCGGAGGACTGGGATACATGACAGGAAGAAGGGGATGATTTCCCCTTGATTTGCTGATCTTTTAGAGAAAACTGGCAGGGATTCCTACCACCCCAGCCATCTTCTCTTACATCAATTGAACAAGCTGTCAGGTCCTTCCATGGTCCTGAAAATGCCCCTGTTTATGCCCCACTGTTCGCCCCCCACTTCAGGCTTCTCTGGGACAGGGTAACCTCAGGGATTACTATCTGGATGTAAGGGGGATTAGGTGAGGAGATATTCCTACAGGGGAATAGGTATAAGTAATGAATAAGAAGAGAAGATAGTGGGAGAAGAAAACCCTAGTAGGTGACCCTAATAGGTCCCCCCGACGTAAGTCCCTAGTCGGTATTGTTATCAGGACCCAGATAGTCCCTACTGCCCCAGATTACCCACCCAAGCACATTACCCCAAAGGACCCCTGACAATAATGGCAAAGATAGAGGACCCTTGGCACTCAAGGCCCATAGACGTGCACAGGTGGTCAGATCACCCTGAGGTGGTTCAGTTCGTGGATAGGGTGTGGGATGAGTACTTGCCTAAGGAGGTAGCCAAGGGACCGGGGGAGTAGTTGACCGTTTCAGTCAGATGACCGCGAATGAGGCCTTCTACAACGTTGGTAGAGTTCGCAGCATTCGACACTTAGGGCGGAAACCGGACTTTCGCTGCGATCTGCATTTAGGTATACAAGTTGTAGAAGCGGACCTTCGACTTGTTGACATTTTAAAGGAACGAGTTCCGCAATCTACATTTTCAAGTTTACGGATACACAATCGACGCGATATAAAAAGCACGGCTTGCATCAACCTCAGTGACTATGGCGAGCAGTTCCATTGAAAGAAGTACTACTGCGTGCGATCGATCCAGGGCGCGTAACAGTTGAAGCCATCAATATCGGTCAACTAATAGACCCATGGGTCTAACGAGCAGACTCAAAGAGGTGCAGGTCCATTATCTGTGGCGTTCTGTTTTGAGAATGTCTGCTCAGAGCAGTTTCCCGCCATGCGTGATTTTACATAATTGTCTTGATTAGTTAACGGCGGTCTGACTAAGTTCTCCAGATGCCTTTCAAAAGTTAATTAGTTTATTTAGGCTGCTACATTGCGAAATGTCTGTGTGAGCATCCTTTCTTTCGCCGTAGCGAACTGCGTGTCAGCGAGCTGGCGCGCGAAGGAACGAGCTGGCGCGCGAAGGAAAAAGATATGGTCGGACTTGCAGATGGCGCAGGAAACTTAGGCACAGCGATTGGGCTGGCGGGCGAAGCGAACTCACTGATTACCACGGGCGGGTTCAGTTTTCAGGATGCTACAAACCAGAATATCCTGGATGCCATCGGCGAATTGGCAAATGCCATTGAAACCGGATTTAGCAATGTCATCGAAGCCTCGCGCGAAGATCAGCTGATTGAACAGGTCGGGCTGTTGGTGACGGCTGTGGATGAATTGCAGCTGCTCTACGGTCCATTGGGGTCTGGGGATGAAGACACTATTCGGCGCAACTCGTTAGAGGCGTATAACAAAATCTATGGTTTTGCCGAAAGCTGGCTGGCCGAGGCCGAGAACGACAACACATCCCTTGGTCCGACACTGTTGTTCAATCTATATGCCGCTTTGCACCTTGCCATGACAGTTCAGGTTCAGGTGGCCTTTGCGCTGGATGACGGCGCGCTTGGGTCTGAGGTATATTCAGAAAACTTGCTGGAAACCGGCAGAATTTTGCAGAATGCTGAATACCACTTGGCCAACGCCCACGGCGTAAACATTGAAGTGGTGTTTACGACTGCCAAGGTGCGGAATATTGATGGGTACGAAGTGTCAAGGCCCGCTTACCGCGTCAACTATTCGGCGGATTATGATGGTGTTTCGCGTGAGGATCTAGATCAAGCATTCGATTATCTTTTGTCGTCACCAGGCAAAACACTTGCTAGATATGCCACAACGGATGGCGCAGACAGATTGCCGCGCGAGCAATTGTACATATATCCCGCAGAAACGCCGAGAGAGGCGTACAGGCTTCAAGTTTGGGAGAACTTGATCGACGAACTGCGGGCTTCTGAGCCAAGTTTTAGCTCAAATAGTGAATCCTATCGGAACTGGACCGCCGCCGTCATCAACCTCCTGATGAACGAGCAGTTGATGCGTCAGTCCGGTGCGAACGAATTCAGCGCTGACATTATCGCGGCGGGCTTTCGCTTTGTAAATTTGTCCTACGGGATCGAGAGATCAGGTGACCGAGACGCAAATGAAATCGGTGGGTCGCAGTATATCGATCTTTTGGCCGGGTTGGCCGGCGATGACGTCATTTATGGATTTGGCGGAAATGACGTTTTGTACGGCCGTGGCGGTAACGAAACCCTGTACGGTGCCGAGGGGGATGGCGATGATTACCTCAATGGCGGTCTTGGGGCCGATCTGCTGCGGGGGGGCACCGGCGATGACACTTTGGCGGGTGGCATGTATAATGATACGTTGTTCGGCGGCGAGGGAGACGACAGAATTTATGGCGGCGAAGCTCAGCTTCTGGACCCGGACAATCCATATGTCACTTTAGGGTCGGATTCGATTTTTGGGGATGATGGGAATGACATCATCTATTTGGATAGCCCTTTTGTAAGCGGTTACTACACTTGGGAGGGCAACGATTGGGCAGACGGCGGGGCTGGCAACGACAGGATCCACGGGGGCGTAGAAGCTGATACGATCTATGGCGGTCTGGGCAACGACACTATATTTGGTGAACGCGGCGCAGACTGGATCGACGGCGGCCATGACGATGATGAAATCCTGGGTGGCTCAGGCAATGATACGCTGAACGGCGATGATGGCGACGACCGTATCTTTGGCGATCAGGGGGATTTCTACACCGAAGATCAGATCTTCACTACTCCAAATAAAGATGTGGATCCGGTAACACACGACGATCTGATCGATGGCGGTGACGGCGAAGATTTACTCAGCGGTCAAACCGGCAATGATACGTTGTTGGGAAAAGACGGTGCTGATTCACTTTATGGTGGTGTCGGCAACGACCAGTTGGATGGCGGGGCAGACAACGATACTCTTTCAGGGCATGAGGGCAACGATACCCTTGAAGGGCAAACCGGCAACGACAGACTGATGGGCGGCGAAGGTGCAGACCAACTGGATGGCGGGGAAGGTGATGATTTACTCCTAGGTGGGGACGACAACGATTACCTTGTTGGCGGTATCGACAACGATACCCTTGAAGGGAATGAAGGCAACGATACCCTTGAAGGGCAAACCGGCAATGACAGCCTGATAGGCGGCGCAGGGTCTGACGTCTTGAACGGTGGTTCTGGCGTGGACATCCTATTTGGTGAGGCGGGCGCGGATAACCTGGACGGCGGCGGGGACAACGACAAGCTGATTGGCGGCGCCGGCGCTGATTATCTGTTCGGAGATAGCGGCGCCGATATCCTTTGGGGCGAGGATGATGATGACACGCTGGATGGCGGGGAAGGCAACGACGAGCTAAATGGGATGGACGGATCAGACAGTATCGATGGCGGCGGTGGCATTGACAACCTATCGGGCGGCAGCGGTAACGACACGCTGAATGGCGGCGCTGGCACTGATACTTTGGATGGCGGTTTAGACAACGATTATCTGATCGGTGGCGATGATGCGGACCAGCTGAACGGGGACAACGGGTTTGACACGCTGGAAGGCGGCAATGGCGCAGACCTGTTGGCGGGCGGTTCGGAAAATGATGTTTTGGATGGGCAGTCTGGCAATGACAGCCTGTTTGGCGAAACTGGCAGTGACGCGCTTTATGGCGGCTCGGGAGAGGACTCCCTTGAAGGAGGGGCTGGCAATGATCTTTTGCTAGGCGAAGGCGATGCCGACCAGATCTATGGCGGTCTCGGGGCTGATACCGTCTCGGGTGGGGATGGTGATGATTTCATCTATGGCGAATACAACGATTTTGAAATCACCGATGGCACAGGCGATTCATTGGCTGGGGGTGCGGGTGATGATTACATCAGCGGCGAAGCGGGCAATGACACGCTGGATGGCGGGGACGGCAACGACTCGATTTTGGGCGGCGCTGGCGATGACCTCTTTATTGCCAGTGACGGTCGGGATCTTTTGCTGGGCTTTGAAGGCAATGATACGCTGGAAGGCGGGCTCGGCGTGGACACGCTGCGCGGTGGTTTCGGGGATGATACCGTGCGCGGCGGCGCGGGCGACGACTTTCTACAGGGCGACAACAAATCGTCGTTTGATGATGAAGGTGGAGATGACCTGATCGAAGGGGGATCGGGCAATGATTTCTTGTTCGGTGATTTTGGGGCCGATACATTGTCTGGCGGCGCTGATAACGACACGCTGGATGGTGGCATCGGCATAGATGCGTTGAACGGTGACGCGGGCAACGACCGCTTTGTCATCTCGGGCACCACAGAAGCCTTGTTCGCGGACCACATGGATGGTGGTACGGGCACAGATGCCATCGACCTGCGTGGGCTGGAACTGTCCTATAACATCGTGTTTACAAATGCGGGCGCAGGAACGGGCCGCATCGATATCACGGCAGAAGGTGGCGCAGTTACGTCTCAAACATTTGAAAGCATCGAAGTCTTCCTTGAAGCAGGCGATGTAGATGCGGCAGGTGACCTGCCTGTCGCGGATCTTGATTTCACCGAAATCAACATCGTCAACGCCACCACCGTATCAGGCAATGTGTTGGATAATGACACAGACCCATACGCCGCAGCGGGTGATACGTTGGCGGTGACCGGCGCGCGCACGGGGAAAGAATTTGATGATCTATCTTTGACATCCTTGACGACGACTTTGACCCTTCAAGGGACCTATGGGTCACTCTTGTTGAATTCAAACGGGACCTACACCTATACGGTCGATCCGAATGATCCGGATACAATCGCGATCGAATATCCCGTATGGGACACCTTTGTGTATCAGGTTTCGGATCAAGGCGGGCTCAGCGACACTTCCGAAGTGGCGATCAATCTTAAACGCAGCGCAGACGCGCCCTTTGTCGAGTTTGGCGGTGGCAGCGCATCAGGCGTAGCATTGCCCTTGGTGGTTATCCAAGAGACCGACGACATCGAGGACGTCGCAGAACTTCCGCAAGCAGACACTCCGGACGAAGCGACTGGCGTGGAGCAGGCTGTGGTGGTTCCTGATGCCGGGGCAGCGCCGCCCCAGACCCCAGAGGACGTCGTAGAACAACAAGGGGCGGACGCTATTGCAACGCGCGTTGATGGCACTGAGGCGGCTGAAAACGTCAATGGTACGGACGCAACTGAACGGGTCTACGCCGGCGACGGTGACGATTGGATCACGCCCGGCGCAGGCAGCGACACGATCAACGGCGGCGATGGCCGTGATATGCTGAGCTTTGTGAACCTACTCGATACCGCTGGCCGTACAAACACCCAGTATCGTCTTGATTTGGATCTAAGCACAGGGCGGGCGACAACCAGTGGCGATGACGTTTACCAGATAAGCAATGTCGAGCGGGTTACCGGATCTATCTTTGCAGACCGCATTAAGGGCGACGCAAATGCCAATGAATTACGTGGCTTGGGGGACTACGATTGGTTCACAGCCACAACTGGTGCGGACACCATCGATGGTGGCACCGGTCAAGATATGATTTCTTACGTCGATTGGTTGAACGACGCGGACAATACGGCTGATCCGTTTAACGATGGTGGTGCACCACCCGCAAACGATGAAGTGACTGGTGTTGTTGTCGACCTCAACGATACAACCAACAATACCAACCTTGCAGCGGGTCACACCTACATTGATGTAGAGCGGATCACCGGATCGGGACGCCAAGATGTGTTCTACGGCGATGACAGCTCAAACGACTTCCGAGGGTTGGGTGACTATGATTGGTTCGTCAGTTCAACTGGTGGGCGCGAACGCTATTTTGGTGGCGATGGCATCGATACGGTTACCTATTATAACGCGACTGAAGGAGTGATCGCGGGGCTCAGCAACGGTGCACGGGTTGGCGGTGAAGAAACCGGGCGCGGTGTGGCCGGGGTCGCAGCATTGGATCTATTCTTCAGCATCGAAGGTTTGGTTGGCAGCAATTTCGACGACACCCTTTCAGGGTCAGCGGGTCGCAACAATCTGAGTGGTTTGGACGGGGATGATTTCATTTACGGCTACGCTGGAATCGACTTGTTGAAGGGTGGTCTAGGCAACGACTTGATAGACGGTGGTGCAGGCTCGGACTATGCGCTGTATGATGGGCAAATGGCTGACTATACGCTGGTCAAGACGTCTTCCAGCAGGGTCACTATTAGTGGTGCGGAAGGCACAGACTCATTGGTGGATGTCGAGTATTTCCGCTTTACCGACGGGGACGTAACTATTTGGGAACTGACAGTTTAGGCGTCGGGAACGAACTAACACCGAGTATAGCCGAGCAAAAAGAGTTCGGCCGTACTTCAACAAAGGGTCCAAGGCAGGCCATTAACGTGACTTCTGCGATAGGTGGAAAAGTCACGCAGTTGGAAAATTCGCGCATCATCGAATTATGAGATTGCGGCGAATGTCGGCAATGCGGGCCGCGATCGAAGCATGGTCAAGGGCCGGTGAAGGTCCGCAATGGGCCGTTCGCGCGACTTTGCAAAGGCCACTAACTGCGCAAAGGAGACCTATCCGTCTCAGTGTGCTAATCAAAGAACCCATACGCTGTCCCCACCGACAACGATGTGCAGCGGTTGTTGCGTTCGCATGACCCTGTGATCGGTAGGGTGCTGTTGGTCTGTCTTCTGTCCGGTATGAGGGCTGGGGAAGCAGCGGGTCTGCTCAGGGAGGATCTGGTGCCGAAGGGCAACCTTGGTCAGTTCTTCTTTCTCCGACCCAATCAGCTTCGTTTGCTGAAGACCGATGCGGCTGAGCGGTTGGTCCCGGTGCATTCAGCATTGGAGCAAGTGCTATCAGGATTGCCGATCACAGGTCCACTGTTCCCGGACCTTAAGGTGAACGACATCACCAAGCGGTTTGCTAAGATCAGACAGGTGCTGGGCATCGACAGGCAGGGCTTGGTGTTCCACTCCACACGGAAGTGGTTCATCACCCAATGTGAACGGACCGGTGTCCCTGAGCACTTCACCGCCAGCATTGTCGGCCACAAGTCTGCCCGCTCAGGGAACGGGATCACTTACAGCATCTACTCTGCTGGTATCTCGGACGAGCAGAAGCGGTCGATCGTGGACCGGATTAGGTTGCCGGGCGGGTGCTCACCATGACCCGAATACCCGACATAGACGCGTTCGAGGAGAGGGCCGCTATCGCTGAGAACGATGGCGGTCTTAATCGTTCTAGGGCTGAGGACTTGGCCACTCAGGCACAGTGGTTCGCGGATGCTGACGCCTACTGGCAGTGGTTGGCGGACTATGTGGTCACGCGTAAGGTGTCCTAGATTCAGGCCTTGGCTGGCTAAATTCTGGCCTAGGCAACATTCAGTAATGGAGCAGCAAAATGGCATTACTTTTCCGCGCCTTAAAAAGTGTGGTGTTCCTTGGCTGGCTCAGTTTTGTGTTGGCGTCCACAGCCATCGCAGCTGGTGTTTGGGTTATGCAGTTAAGCGCGACTGTCGCCACAATGACCACCAACGCGGCAGCCATCGCGTTAGCCAACCGAAAGCAACTGGCAAAGGCGGTCGCCAAAACCAAAGCTAAGGCTCGATTGCGTCGAGTAATTGCCGTTATTCCGGTCGCGGGTGTTGGTGCATTGGCTTACTTCGAGGAGCAGGACTATCAGGAGTGGTTGCAGCAGAACCCGGAAGGAACTCGCCAGCAATACGCATGTAAGGTTTCAGCTTTGACTGCCGAAGTTATGGATGAGGTGCTTCAGGACTTACCCGAATTTGTGCGTCCTGAGTCTGAAACCGTTCTTGGATTCATGCCGGATTGTGAGCAAGAGGGTGGATAGTATTGCTGATGGCAATCGGGTTAAGCCTTGAACACGAGTACTCACCAACACACGTATCAATAACCCCGTCCGGGCATCCTCTGTGGGTGTCTGGGCCGGGGTCCCCCATCCCATTTTTTTGCCTTTGCATCCCGAACACCACTTACTGACCTCTGGACCTCAGACTACCTGTGAACATCGGTGTACATGTCATTGATCGCTTCCAGGATCTTCTCGGGGGGAGCTAGTTTGGTTCCTAGGAGGGTATCCTCTTAGGTCTTCTAGTTGGGGGGAGATTATTAGGACTTCCTCTCCTATTCTGTCTTCCTTTATCAATTACTTATACCTATTCCCCAGTGGGTAGTTCTCACCCCTACAAGGGCACCAAACAATGACCTACATCTGCCCTATCCCAAGGGTAACCAGCCCTGAAAAGGCCCTCTCGCTCCGCTCTGGCTTACTCCACCAAAGGCTACGTAATGCCCCCAGAAATGCCCCACTTTGGGTTCCCGGCTCCGTAAGCCCATGAAAGGGATCAACAGGCAGGGATTCCTACCACCCCAGCCAGTAATCAACACATGATAAACCGACCTAGGTTCTGGCCCTGACTAGCTCAGAATGCCCCTGTAAGTGCCCCAGTCATTTTGGGCGCTGCGTGGGGCTCTCTCTGTTGGCTCTGGGCACAAGCCCCTTCAATGCATGACTCTGGCAGTCAGCACTATCAAATGGGCCTCTGATGTCCCTGACAGGGGCAGATCGACAGGGCAGTCCTCCGGTGTGTTGGATGGAGCAACTTAGGAGGTCACCCCAAGGTATCCCCTTGTAAGCAGGTGATAATCTTAGGAAGACCTACCCACTGGGTAATAGGTATAAGTAATGGATAAGAAGAGAAGGTAATGGGAGAAGAAGACCCTAGTAGGTCCCCCCCGACGTAAGTCCCTAGTAGGTATTGTTATCAGGACCCAGATAGTCCCTACTGCCCCAGATTACTCACCCAAGCACATTACCCCAAAGGACCCCTGACAATAATGGCAAAGATAGAGGACCCTTGGCACTCAAGGCCCATAGACGTGCACAGGTGGTCAGATCACCCTGAGGTGGTTCAGTTCGTGGATAGGGTGTGGGATAGTGGGTACTTGCCTAAGGAGGTAGCCAAGGGACCGGGACCGAAGCCTAAAATGGCGTTCAGGAAGCAGCTTCGGGTGTTGATCCTGGACCTGTATGTGGCGAGTGGAACCCGGTTGTGGATGCGGAGGCAAAAAAATAGGGGATGGGAACCCCGCCCGGAGAACTCAAGTAGTGGAGTCCAGGTGGGGCGGGAGATGTAGCTAGCAAGCCGAACGGATCCGCACTAATCTATCAAAAATTCAAATAGTTAATTTCGGCTCGGAGCAGTGGATGTCAGAATCAAAACAAAATAGTTCAAGACTGACACAGTATCTGAACGTGCTGGATATTGACGGAGACGGGAAGGTCGACATCAACGATTTCCTGTCTCTCTTTGGCTCTGGGCAAAAAGAGGCAGCCGCTCTACCGGAGCTTGACACTCGGGTCTCTGAGGCTTGGAACCGCAGAAGCAAAGATTTGGACAAACTCTCTGTAGCGATAAGGGACAAGGTGAGTTCCAACCGTCCGCTAGCCCGAAAGTCCAGCTTTTCGATAGCGGATCGGCGAATGAATTCCATCCTCAACCGCCTCCAGTTGGATTTTAATGACAGCAATCTGGAGACCCTGAGAGCAGCATACATCGACTGTTTGACCAAAGCGAAGGATATCGAAGAGGACATCTCCGACCTCGTCGCTGGATCATCCCTTGCGAGCGATGCCGAACGGGACAAAATCGAGAAGCGCCTCGATAAGGCAAGGATACTCCAAAGTCATTTGGTCCAAAAGAGAGAAGACCTTATTGCAGATTTTGTTGCCAGCTTCTCAATCTACAATGTAAAAATCAGCAAAGAGCAGGCTGAAGTCCTCCTGTCGCGAATTGACTCTGGCGACGTAACCCGGATGACGTCAGTTTTTGCAATAGTGTCCCAGCTTACAGCGCAATTCTCGGAGGCCAAGGAAGCTAGCGGCGAAAGCACCAACACAGCACAGAAGTACTATGCGATGTACATAGGTTTGCTGGAACTCCAAGAGCTAATTCAATCCGAGTATCTTGAACGGATGGATAAGTCCTACTTGCCCGGAATCTCAAGCGTGATGCGGGATGCAGAGCAACTAATAGCCGAAACGCAAGTGCTAATGAAGAACATGCCGACCGAACACTTACGATCTTATGAGCACAATCTCCAATCTCAAGAATTCACGGTCGAGGTCGCATCAATCTATGAAAGTGCTCTGATTGAAGATCGGACACGAGCAATTCAAGCCCGCAAGATCGTTAGGAACCTTCTTCGTTTGGCTGAAAACACACTAAAAACCGTAAAAGTGGCTTCCGATCTAGTATCTCTGATGAAGGACTCGCAAGGCCTTTACGATGAGGTGATGCAGCTACAAACCCCTTCGTTGGTCCCCTTCGAGAACCTTGAGTTAAAGAAAGAATTTCAAGCTGTCACTGAGAAGTTAAAGTCGGCAGGCTAGATCCGTCACCAGCGCTCTGATCTTAGATGATGGTATAGGCATTCAGGGCTCTGGAGTTAACAAGCTGTGACCCTAGCCTCATGCATTGCCATCCGATCCAGATAGCCCTGACACCGAGCATCCTTCCTGTTCTGGATGTGCGCTTTGAGCATCCCATCCGTGATCTCTGAGTATTCGGGCATGTCAGGCAGCTTGATTGACGTGGGCAACGGCTTACCCACAACCGCTTCCGACACTTTGGCCATGGCTGCCCTCATGTCGGCCACCCGCGTACAGTCGATGATGTAGCTGTCATGGACTGACAACACTGGGATACCTTGCTTCGTGAAGTGATGGTGAATGTGGGCAGTGATGTCGCTATCAATCCGCATGAGGTGGATGCCTTTGTCGCTGAACAGGAAGTCAGACACCTTGGGGTTCCGGGCCAGGAAGGCAGCAAGCAGTTTGTCAAGCTTTTCGTTGGTCATGCTTTTGCCAGCGTTGCCAGCAGGATAACCTTCCCTGAATGACCTGTAAGCTGATGATTTATCCTTTGCGTTCATGGCAGTAAGCACCAACCGCTTGATCATGTTTCGTATCAGGACTGGGGGATACCCAGGAATATTTATTGGAGATATGTCATACGGGTCCCCAACAAGTTCTTCACCTAACTCAGCGTAGATCAGGTTGATGTGCAGACCCTGAAAGTCCACCTCGATGGTTGGTGCGTCATTTATGAATATCTGATTGCGCCAGTCGCTGTTGATGCGCTGCCACCAGCCGCCATAGAACCGACCGTTCAACTGCCAGTCGCTTCGGCTGAAGATCCGGCGGGTTCTGGGAGCGTCACCGTCAATTCGTATTAGGCGGGAGTCGTCAGGGTCTTCTTCTCCCATTACCTTCTCTTCTTATCCATTACTTATACCTATCCCCTCACCTAATCCCCCTTACATCCAGATAGTAATCCCTGACGTTACCCTGTCCCAGAGAACCCTAAAGGGGGGGGCGAACAGTGGGGCATAAATAGGGGCATTTTCAGGACCATGGAAGGACCTGACAGCTTGTTCAATTGATGTAGGAGAAGTTGGCTGGGGTGGTAGGATTCGAACCTACGATCTTCAGTACCAAAAACTGTTGCCTTACCACTTGGCCACACCCCATCAGTGAAGCGGTGTCTACTTGGAGTGCGGGGGGGGATCAAGGGCTCTTTTTCAAAAAAATCACCCTTTGAGCCATTTTTTTTCATTTTGCTCTAAAACACTGATTTCGTGTCGTAATGTCCGCTCCCTTGCATGAGTTGGGAGCCATGGGCTTCAGAAGCATAGGCCGTGGCGTTTCTCGGGGCTAACATCCGGATGCTAATGAGAACTATGGGATTTGTTGCGTGTTCAAAGACTTGCCTGTGCCGTTACGTTCCTGCTGGGCGATTGGGTTTCACCCGTTAGGCTGACCTCACCCGAGGGAGGAGAATCGAACATGAAGGCATTGAGAACACCACCAGAGCGTTTTGATGAGTTGGTGGATTACCCATTCGCTCCCAACTATCTGGAAGTCGACGATACCGAAGGCGGTGCGTTGCGGGTCCACTACCTGGACGAAGGACCGCCTGATGCTGCGCCGGTTTTGGTGATGCATGGAGAGCCGAGCTGGTCCTATCTGTATCGTCATGTGATCCCTCGGTTTACGGCAGCAGGCCATCGGGTGATCGCGCCGGATCTTATTGGATTTGGCAAATCAGACAAGCCGACCGAGCGTGAAGATTACACCTATGAGCGCCACGTGGCGTGGATGGGGTCGGTATTGCGGCAATTGGATCTGCGCAATATCACTTTGGTTTGTCAGGACTGGGGTGGCTTGATCGGGCTGCGGCTTTGGGCTGAGATGCCTGATCGGTTTGCCCGCATTGTGATTGCTAATACGGCCCTTCCGACCGGAGATCACCCGATGAGCGAAGCTTTTCGCGCTTGGCGGGCCTTTAGTCAGGATGTGCCCGTGTTCCCTGCTGGCAAAATCGTGTACGGCGGCACCGTCAATAAATTGACCGAAGCAGAGATCGCCGCGTACGACGCACCGTACCCGGATGAGGATTATAAAGCTGGCGCGCGCCAATTTCCCACGCTTGTACCGGATACGCCGGATGCGCCATCGACAACTGAAAACCGGGCGGCTTGGGAGGTTCTGAAAACCTTGGATACACCAGTCCTGACTGTATTTGGCGCCGAAGATAAGGTAATGGCGGGGGTCGAGAAAGTTTTCCAAAAACTGTGCCCGGGTGCCGCAGGGCAGGCACACGTCGTTTTGCCTAATGCCGGACATTTCTTGCAAGAGGATGTTGGTGATGCACTGGCGGATCGAACAAATGCGTTCATCGCAGCCACGTCGTAATTGTGCAGTGGTCAGAGCTGACGGGGCTTAGTCCCGCAGCTCTTTTGGGGCGACCCCCCAGAGGTCAGTTTTCGGTGCCCACCCTCGGTAGCCGCCAGCGGAAATCCGGCACCAATCCTGAACGCAGCTGCCCAGACGCGCGACGACACCCAATTCAAAGTGCGCGGAAATCGTGGATTGCGGATCAGCACTAGAATAGATGGGCATCATGTCTTTTTCGACCAGGACAGTGCGCACGCCAGACAACAGAGCATAATGCACCCAGCCGCCAGCGCCGTCGCGATCCTGAACCTTGCGCCAATGGCCGTGTTCAGCCGTGACCTGAAGCGGCATATCGCGGCGCTTGAAAACCCAATCGATCCGATGGGTCAGCGATGGCCCTCGGCGCACGTTGCCTTCGGTCGCTTTCATCGAAACATAACGGGGCAGGGGGAGGTTCGTAACTGGCCCCCGTTCGTCTTCGGCCAAAGCTGGGGTGGAAAAGGATGTGGCTACAAAAGCCGCTATTGCGACCAATCGCTGGCCGTTTACCAAAATGGAATACGTCACTGCCTGCCCGCCTGAATGCCTGCGTGTAAGGTTCTTGAAAAAGGCTGCTAAATTTGCGCGAGGGGTTCTTGTGCCCGGCCTGTTCATGGGTCACGATGACACGACGCGCACCAAATTGCAAAGCAGTGGGAGGCCTCAAGTGCCAAGAGAACGTCTGAGTGTTGTTGTTACGCGACGGTTGCCAGAAGCGGTCGAAACCCGGTTAAGCGAACTGTTTGATGTCACACTGCGCGATGATGACACGCCGATGTCGCGCAGTGAGTTGGTTGAAGCGCTGCAAACCGCTGATGTGTTGGTGCCAACCGTGACGGATGAGATTGACGCGCGCGTGCTGGGGCAGGCCGGACCGCAATTGCGGCTGATCGCAAGTTATGGTGCGGGGGTTGATCACATCGATGTGCAAACCGCCCGCCAACGTGGGGTCCTTGTATCAAACACGCCCGGTGTGTTGACCGACGATACCGCTGATATGGCTATGGGGCTGATTTTGGCCGTTACCCGCCGTATTCCCGAAGGTTTGGCGCTTATGCAAAAGGGCGAGTGGGAAGGCTGGGCTCCAACCGCGCTGTTGGGCGGCCGTGTGAGCGGGCGTCGGCTTGGTATTCTGGGCATGGGGCGTATTGGGCAGGCCGTTGCCCGCCGTGCTGCGGCTTTTGGGATGCAAATTCATTATCACAATCGCAAACGCCTGCGCCCCGAGGTGGAGCGGGATTTAGAGGCAACGTATTGGGAAAGCCTCGACCAGATGGTGGCGCGAATGGATGTGGTGTCCATCAATTGCCCCTCTACACCAAGCACATTTCATCTGATGAATGCGCGGCGGCTTAAGCTGATGAAACCCTCAGCGGTGATTGTGAACACCTCGCGCGGTGAAGTGATTGATGAAAACGCGCTGACTCGTATGATCCGTGCCGGTGATATCGCGGGGGCGGGTCTGGATGTATACGAGCATGGCACGCAGGTGAACCCGCGCTTGCGTGAGCTGCCAAACGTTGTGTTGTTGCCGCACATGGGGTCGGCGACGCTTGAAGGCCGGATTGAGATGGGCGAAAAAGTCATCATTAACATCAAGACCTACGAAGATGGACACAGGCCACCGGATCAGGTCGTACCAGCGATGCTGTGACCTAAACGACTAGAGATTATTGAGCGGGGACAGGGAACTGTCCCCGTTTTCCGTATAGCAAGGGCACTGGTTGCAATCCTTATCTCGGAAAGAGTTGCAGAGCGGACGAATCCAACTACGATCAGTAGGTATTCGGGATAGGAGCCGCAGTGCTGATCCTGCGCAGTACCCCAAACATATTTCAGGAGAGCGATAACATGAAACGCATTTGGCAGTTCGGGATTTTGGCCTCAGCTTTTGTGGTGGGCGCACCCTTGGTGGCGCAACAAACTGCCGACAGTGTCGCCCCTGAATCCGCGACCGAGGGCTCTGTTCAGGCTGTGTCATCCGTGATTGCAGATGCCTATGCTGCGCGCGAGGCGGGGCAACCGGTGGTGTCTGATAACTGGATGATTGCGGCTGCGAATCCACTGGCAGCTCAGGCCGGAGCGGATGTTTTGCGGGTGGGCGGCAGCGCGGCCGATGCGATGGTGGCGGTGCAGGTTGTGTTGGGTCTGGTCGAACCGCAATCTTCGGGTTTAGGTGGGGGCGCATTCCTGGTTTGGTATGATGCAGCGTCGAAAAAACTGACCACGCTGGATGGTCGGGAAACAGCACCCTTGGACGCAACTCCGACTCTGTTTCAGGATGCAGAGGGTCAGCCGCTTAAGTTTTTTGATGCGGTGGTCGGCGGGCGGTCTGTGGGTACACCGGGCACCCCGGCTTTGCTGGCCCAAGCACATCGCCGCTGGGGACGTGCGCCGTGGCCTTCGTTGTTTACGGCCGGGATGCAACTTGCCGAAGAGGGGTTCACAGTATCGCCGCGGTTGGCGGGATTGGTTGAACGGGATACAGACCGCCTGAACCGGTTCCCGGCCACGGCAGAGTATTTCTTGCCAAACGGGCAGGGAGTCCAAGCCGGTGATACACTGAAGAACCCTGCCTATGGTCAAACGCTGCGCGCCTTGGCCGAGCAGGGGGCAGATGGGTTTTATGCTGGCCCCATTGCCGTTGATATCGTGCGAACGGTTCAATCCGCGCCCGGTAATCCGGGAGTGTTGTCAGCCGTTGATATGTCGCTGTATCAGGTCAAAGAACGGGATGCTGTCTGTGTTAAATACCGGGCGCATGATGTGTGTGGCATGGGCCCACCATCATCTGGTGCCCTGACCGTTGGGCAGATCCTCGGCTTGCTGGAACCTTATGACCTTGCCGCGCTGGGTGCAGAAAACCCGGAAAGCTGGCGCCTGATAGGGGATGCTTCGCGGCTGGCTTTCGCTGACCGGGGGCGGTTCATAGCCGATAGTGACTATGTGCCAATGCCCACCAAAGGGTTGGTTGATCCCGCATATCTGACAACGCGTTCCAAATTGTTGGCGGGTGATGATGCATTGCCCGAAGTCGCACCGGGCAACCCAACCTTTGATCATGCCTCCAACTGGGCCGATGATGAAGCGATCGAGCTGCCGTCGACCTCCCACATTTCGATTGTCGATGCTTATGGCAACGTTTTGTCGATGACGACGACCATCGAAAATGCCTTTGGTTCCCGGTTGATGACCAATGGGTTCTTGCTCAACAATGAGCTGACGGATTTCTCGTTCCGCAGTCACAGGGACGGCGTACCAATTGCCAACCGGCTTGAACCGGGTAAACGCCCGCGCTCGTCCATGGCGCCCACTATTGTGATGCAAGACGGCGCGCCTGTTCTTGCGATTGGGTCCCCCGGAGGTAGTCGTATCATTGGGTATGTCGCCACCGCCATTATCGGCTGGGCCGATTGGGGGCTGAATGTGCAAGAGGCGCTGTCGATGCCGCATCTGGTGAACCGCTTTGGGACCTATGATCTAGAGGACGGCACCACAGCCACCGCACAGGCCGATGCACTCAGAGCCATGGGGTTCGAGGTCAAGATTCGCGGCCTGAATTCCGGCCTGCACGCGATTGAGATCGGAGAGACCCTCAAAGGTGGAGCAGATCCGCGTCGCGAAGGAATCGCGCTGGGCGAGTGATGGAACTACGGGGTTGTGGGTATTGATTGCCCACAATCGAACCCGCTAAGTTAACATGACAATCAAAGTGCTCCGGCACTACGGTCTCAGGAGACATCTTATGGTTCAAGCCACCGCATTGCCGCGCAACGAGGTCGGTATCGAAACAGTCCTCGGAATCCTCAAACAACGTTTTGGGGACCGGTTGCAAACCGGGCAGTCAATCCGCGAACAACATGGGCATACGACCACCTGGATCGTGAACCAATCCCCGGATGCGGTGGTGTTTCCGGAATCCACCGCTGAGGTGTCTGAAATCGTTAAAGCCTGCGCCGCGCATAAGGTCCCCGTTATCCCCTTTGGCACCGGCACCTCGCTTGAGGGGCATGTGAACGCACCAGCAGGTGGGATATCTGTCGATCTCTCGCAGATGAACCAGATTTTGACCGTCAATTCCGAGGACCTGGATTGTGTAATCCAACCGGGGGTGACGCGCGAACAGCTGAACACGCACTTGCGCGATCAGGGGCTGTTTTTTCCCATAGACCCGGGGGCCAATGCCTCGCTTGGGGGGATGGCGTCGACCCGTGCGTCGGGCACCAATGCAGTCCGGTATGGCACGATGAAAGACAATGTTCTGGCGCTTGAGGTGGTGATGCCTGATGGCGAAGTGATCCGCACAGCCCAACGTGCCAAAAAGTCGTCGGCCGGGTATGACTTGACCCGTCTAATGATCGGATCCGAGGGCACACTGGGCCTGATTACCGAAGTTACCTTGAAATTACAGGGCATCCCTGAAGCGATTAGCTCAGCGCGCTGTTCCTTCCCGACGGTTGATGCGGCGTGCCGTGCGGTGATGATGACGATCCAATTTGGCATTCCCGTTGCCCGGATTGAAATGCTGGATGTGCAATCGGTTCAGGCCGCGAACGCCTATTCCAAACTGTCGTTGCCAGAGACGCCGCTGTTGTTGTTGGAGTTTCATGGCTCAGAGGCAGGCGTCGTGGAGCAGGCCGAAACCTTTGGTTCCATCGCCGAAGACTTTGGCGGTGTTGATTTTGAGGCCACGACCTCGACGGAGGAACGCAACAAGCTTTGGCAGGCGCGCCACGATATGTACTGGGCCTCGCTGCAATTGCGCCCCGGTGCCAGCGGTATTTCCACGGATGTTTGCGTGCCCATTTCCCGCTTGGCGGAGTGTGTGACGGCTGCCCAAGACAAGGTTGCCGAATTGGGCCTGATGGGGCCAACTGTAGGGCACGTGGGGGATGGTAATTTCCACACTTTGTTGCTGATCGATATGGAAAACCAAGACGAAAAGGCCAAGGCGGATGAATTCGTCGGCTGGCTGAACGATATGGCGATTTCGATGGACGGCACGTGCACCGGGGAACACGGCATCGGGCAAGGGAAACGCCCCTATCTGATCAAAGAACTTGGGGCGGCAACCACCTATATGAAGGCGATCAAAGCGGCTCTGGATCCCGACAATATCATGAACCCGGGTAAGATCCTGTAACGGGGATGCGGGTTGGGCGCAGAAGGCCCGTAACGATGAGGTGCAAAGGGGAAAGGTGAAGGTGCAAATCAGCTTCACCTTTTTCAACGTGAAATAATCCGACCCCAGTCCGCTTTAGAAGCACGGGTAGGTCGGTTTTGCCCCTTTTTGCGTCGGCTGGACTTGGCCCGGGCGTGCCGGGTTGGGCATAAACCCGTGTAAATAGACTCAATCCGGAGAGCGGGCACATGAAAACCCAAGTCAAAGCACTGGTTGTCGGCGGTGGCGCCGTTGGAACCTCGATTGCCTACCATCTGGCCAAAGCAGGCTGGGATGACGTTATGCTGCTCGAACGTGACGAGCTGACATCGGGCTCCACATGGCACGCGGCTGGCTTGCTGCCATTGTTCAACATGTCCTATGCGACAACCCACATCCACAAATACTCGGTCGATTTCTACAAGCAATTGGAAGAAGAAACTGGTTTGAACGCGGGTTTTGCCGTCGTAGGCAACCTGCGTATGGCACAAACCCAAGAGCGTATGGATGAATATATGCTCTATTCTTCGATCGCAGAAACCTGCGATGTGCCTTACGAATGGCTGACTCCTGACCAGATCAAAGAGCGCTGGCCGTTGATCCGCACCGATGACCTGAAAGGTGCGATCTATCACACCGAGGACGGCTATATTAACCCGGCCGACGTCACCATGGCGATGGCCAAAGGTGCCCGTCAGCGTGGTGTCGACATCGTGCGCAAGATGCAGGCAGATGCTTTCCACTGGACCGGTACCCATTGGGAAGTCACTTGCACCAAAATGGTGGAAAAGGGCGGTAACCTTGTTCCGTCCGACGAACAGGTTGTGATCACCGCCGAGCATGTTGTGACCGCATCGGGCAATCACGCACAGCGCACTGCCAAGATGTTGGGCATCAAAATGCCTGCGATTCCGGTGGAACATACCTTCATCGTCATGGATCAAGATCCCGAGCTGGTCAAATGGCGCGAGGCAGGTAACCCTGAGCACCCCGTTGTGCGTGACGCCGACAATGAATCCTATGCCCGCGAAGAAAGGGGGGGGTGGATTCTTGGTATCTATGAAAAAGATGCGCCTGCGCGGTTTGAACATGGTGTGCCAGACAGCTTCCGCGCTGATCTGTTCCCGCTGGATCTGGACCGGATCGCTGATCAGTACATGGCGATGACCGAACGTGTGCCCTCCTGCGCCGAGTCTGGCCTCAAGGACGATTTCAACGGCCCGATCTGTTACACACCGGATGGCAACCCACTGGTTGGCCCCGCACCGGGTTTGCGCAACATGTGGCTTGCGGAAGGGTTCTCGTTCGGGATCACCGCGGCAGGTGGTACAGGCTATTACCTCGCTCAGATGATGGTCGATGGTGAAGCTGAGATCGACATGGCTTCCCTTGACCCCAAGCGGTACAGTTCCAACTGGATGACCACCGAGTTTGCGGCGCGCAAGAACGAAGAGTGCTATGAGCACGTCTATATCTTGCACCACCCAGACGAAGAACGTCCCGCAGCACGCCCCTTGCGGACTGCACCTGCATTCGACCGTCAGAAAGCCCGTGGCGCACAGTTTGGCTGGGTCAACGGTTGGGAACGCCCCAACTATTATGGCCCACTGGATGCACCAGAAAACTTCGACCATGATGCACGCTCGTTTCGTCGTGGCGGCTGGTGGCAGCACGCAGTGGACGAAGCTAAAGCGATCCGCGAAGGTGTGGGCCTGATCGATGCAACCGCGTTCACCAAGCATGTGGTCAAAGGCCCCGGTGCCACGCAGTTCCTCGACTGGTTCACCTGTAACAAATTGCCCAAGGTTGGCCGGATCAACCTTACTTACGCTCTGACCTCGGCAGGCACCACACGCACCGAATACACCATCGTGCGCAACGGCGAAAACAACTACTACCTCGTCTCTGCTGGTGCCTGGACCGAATATGACGCCGACTTCCTGCGCAAAGCCGCCGAAGATAGAATGGAAGAATTCGGTTACATTGAGATTCAGGATGTCACCACGCAGTGGGGCGTGTTCGCCATCGCAGGCCCCAAAGCCCGCGATGTGTTGAAAGAGGTAATTGTTGATGCAGACCCGGAAACTGCGCTGACCAACAAGAACTTCCCATGGCTTTCAGCCAAGCAGATCGAGCTGGGCATGTGCCCTGTGAATGCGATCCGTGTGGCATATACCGGAGAATTGGGCTGGGAATTGCACCACCCGATGGAAATGCAGAATTACCTTTTCGATCTGCTCGAAAAAGCGGGTGAAAAGCACGGTATGAAACTGGTGGGTGCACGGGCGCAGAACTGGCTCCGTCAGGAGAAATCCTATCGCGCCTTTGGTAACGAACTGGGGCGCGACGCGACCCCGGCCGAAGCCGATTTGCCGCGCTTTATTGACCTCAGCAAAGAGTTCAACGGCAAGGATGCCATGGTTGAAACCGGTGTGCGGTTCAAATGCGTCACCTTGCTGATCGACGGGCCCGCAGACGCCGACCCATGGGGCCGCGAGGCGCTTTATGCCGAGGACGGCACCCGCGTGGGTCGTCTGACGTCGGGCGGCTATTCGGTTGCGTTCGAAAAGAGCATCGGCATGGGCTACGTTCCGCCCGCGCTGGCGGTTCCCGGCACCAAACTCAAGGTGCGGATGCAGGATGAGTTGTGGGATGCGGAAATCACCGTCGACAGCCCCTACGATCCTAAGAACGAAACCATCCGTATGAACGGGTAACTTTCATATTCGCGAAACAAATAACGGCGGCCCACTGGGTCGCCTTTATTATTTGAGCATGGTAGCCGGGCCAGATCAGCGCACGGGTTCTATTTTGCAGAGAATTCGTCAAAACATTCCAACGCTTTGGCGGCATACATCATCGAAGGTCCACCGCCCATCTGGATGCTCATGGCAAGCACATCAGACAGCTCTTCGCGGGTGGCATTAGCTTTTACCAAAGCTTCGACATGCAAGGAAATGCAGGGTTCGCACCGCGATGCGATGGAAATACCCAGAGCCACAAATTCCTTGGTTTTGAAGTCTAGCTTGCCGCCTTCTTTGACCGTTTTACCAAGGACGCCAAAGGCACGGGCGGTTTCGGGAATTGCGCTGTTAAGATTCCGCAACCCCAAACGGGTTTGTGAGATTTTTTCGTTCCAAGACATCTAGGCGCCCTTATGTCGATACATCTTAATTTTCTGATGTATCCAACCTTTGCCCAAGTGTGACATTGATCTTGATCAGATGGATGGCTTTTCTGCCACCAAAGCCAAATTGTTGGCGGGCATTTCGATGACCTCGGCCATGTCCAATCCCGCGCCCTGCAGCAGATCCATAACGTCGAAATCGTCCTTGTATCCGATCTCAGGGTCCTGTTCGACCAACGATGCGTGAAAGGCCTTGTCGCCGTCACTGATCAGGTCGCCACTCCTTAGGAACGGTCCATATAGAACCACACGGCCACCGGGGTTCAAAGCGGGGGCAATTTGCGAAATCAGGCGTTCCGTTTCCGGCGTACTGATCAGGTGCAATAGGTTGATCAGAACGATCAGATCTTGCCCCCCATGTTGTGCACCCCAATCCGGTGTTGTGGCATCAAGCGCCACGGCCGGGGCGACATTGTCGACCCCTGCAGCATAGGCATCAATGCTGGCACGCCTAACCGCGTCTATTTCACTGGGTTGCCATTGGAACCTCGGCAGTTGAGCGGCAAAGGCAACGATGTGCTGTCCGGTGCCGCTTGCCAATTCCAGCGCGCGTGCTCCTGACGGGGCCACTTGATCCAGCAAGGCGCATAAGGCCTGTACATTTCTGCTTGCGGCGGGCGCGACGAGCTTTGCCCCCTCGGCTGGGGTGGCAATGCTGGCGGTTTTCGGGGGAACTCTGCCAGACATCAGCGCAACCGATCCGGGCGCAACGCGGACACAGCTTCGGCCTCTAGCTCTGGATGCGTCCCGGAAACCAGATCTGCTATCAATTGAGACGCTGCAGGGGCGGTCAAAAACCCATAACCACCTTGGGCGGCACACCAAATGAACGAAGGCGTGTCCGGGTCCGGCCCCAAGACCAATGTTCGATCCGGGGCAAAGCTGCGCAAGCCGGCCCAGTTGCTTTCGACACGCGTCACGGGTTCGGTGACCCAGTGTTCATAGCGCGCCAACCCTTCGGCAAGAACCATGTCATCTGTATAGGCATCGTGGGGATCCACGGGGTCTTCTTCCGCAGGAGAGACGAGCAAACTGCCTGCATCGGGCTTAGCGTACCACGTTTCCCCAACCCCCATCAGCATTGGCCAAGTTCGCACATCCAACCCACCGGGAGCGGGAATGCGGACCATAGATCGGCGGCAGGGGGTCAATCCGATGGGATCAATTTCGGCCATAGTCGCGACCACATCTGCCCACGCACCTGCAGCGTTGACCACATTGCGCGCTTCAAAGGTTTCTTTCGCAGTAACACGCCAGAATTGGTCGTGCTGGATCTCTGTAACCTGTTGTTTGGTCAGAACCTGCCCCCCGTTTGCCCGGATCACCTTGGCAAAATCCTGCATCATGCGATCCGTGTCGATATCCAACGCGTTTTCGTGATAGGCCGCATAGGCCACGACATCGGGGTTTAGCACCGGGAAATGTTCCATCGCGGCCTCAACTGAGATCGCGGACATTCCTAATTCAATCGCATCCGCCTCGAAGCCCGGTTTTTCATCGGCACCTGCGATCAGCATCAGGCCCCGCGGTGTAAGGTAGCCACCGTGGGCGCTGACGAAATAATCCGCACTTGCCCGGCTCAACGCGACTGTAGGACCAGAGCCATAATTGGCCTCGAAAAGGGCGGCTGAGCGTCCTGAGGAGTGATAACCAAGCGCGTCCTCGCCTTCCAATACGGTGACGATTCCCATGGTGGACAGACGCGCACCCGCGCTCAGGCCGGCGATGCCCCCACCTATTACGAGAAAATCAATCATAGCTGTTCCTCTATACGGTCCGTTGCCGGGGCAGGGGGCGGGCTGAGCGTAGACATCCGGTCATACAGCTCGGATGGCATGTCAAAATCCAATGCGGCCAATGACGGGATCAACTGTTCAGCGGTGCGCGCCGAAATGATCGGTATCGGGGAAAACGGGCTGGCAGCGACCCATGCAACGGCCAACGTCGCGGGGGAAACACCCACTTCGTCCGCAAGCTGGCCGAGCGCGCGCGCGGTTTCGGGCATCCAGCCCAAACCATATCGCGCCGCATAACGTTGATCTTCGCTCAGCCGCCCTGTGCCACCTTTCGTATATTTCCCGGTCAGCATCCCTCCGCCAAGCGGGGAGTAAGGGGCTACGGCGATCCCTTGATCGACGCACATGGGCAGGATCTCAACCTCGGCCTGACGTTTGATCAGGTTGTACATGGGCTGCAGAATGTCGATTGTCAGATCGAACTGCGCGGCAACGGAAACGGTCTTCATCACCTGCCACGCAGCGGCATTGGAAAGACCGATATACCGGATCTGCCCGGCTTGTTTCATCTCGGCCAAACACCCAAGGCTTTCGTGCAGGTCAACGTCGGTATCAAAACGATGCAAATACAGGATGTCGATCATATCCTGCCCAAGCCGCTGCCGAGAAACGTCAAACTGCGCGCGGAGGTTTTGCGCACCAGCACCGCCGCTATAGCCAACCTTGGACGCGACCAAAATTGCCTCTCGTTCAGACCGGATCATGTCCCCAAGCAGCGTCTCAGACGCGCCATCCGTATAGACATGGGCCGTGTCGAAATGTGTCACGCCCGCAACCCTACAGGCATCGAACATGGCCCGGGATTGAGTGACGTCTGCCTTGCCACCAAATTGCATGGCGCCAAAGGCAAAGGTGCTGGCGGGGGTGCCATCAAGGCTGATCAGGGTCTGTGTCATCCCCAGACAATTACACGGAGATTGCCCATCTGAAAGCCCCCAAAAATCCCTTTTTTCAACATCTTGCACCGCAGCCCGCAATAAGGACATACTAGGCGCAAATTTCATTCACTGTCATAAGGAGCTTACCTTGGACAACCCCGCATTACATCCGATGGCCACAGGGCATATCCCAGATTACGTGGTCGCCGCTGATGGCAGCGACTACCTGTTTACATTCATGGTATTTTTTACTCTTGGTCTGATCCTGTTGCTTGGCATCGGATATTTCACACTGCATTCAATTCCTGAAAAAATGGCCCACGCCTCCAACCATTCTCAGTTTCAGATTGTGGGCATTCTGGCCCTGCTGGCGCTGTTCACTCACAACAATGTATTCTGGGTGATGGCGATCGTGATCGCAGGGTTCCGTTTCCCTGACTACCTGACGCCAATGGAATCTATTGCTCAATCCTTATCGCGATTGCCCGGCTTAAAGAGCCTTGAGCCTGAAATTGATGGGGCTGCGCCGTCCGAGCCTGAACCCACGGTCGTTCCAACTCCAGAAAAGGAGGGCTAGGCTGTGCTTGAGACACTAATTTGTGCGCTGTTTACTATCCTGCCCGACTATTTGTTCCGACGGTACGTGCAAGGCAAACGCATAGGACATGAGCTGACTTTGTTTTCCATGTGGTATGAGCTGCGGTATGGTCTGACGAGCTGTGCGATCGCTGCGATTTCGGTAATCACGGTTCTATTTTATTTCCACCCTGCGACAAGCACGGTTTCGTCGTACTATCGGACGCTGACGATCCTGCCACAATTTGGTGGGCGCGTGTCCGAGGTCTTTGTTGAGAACAACCAAAAGATCAAAGCAGGCGACAAAATATTCCGTCTGGACGCCGTATCACAACAAGCAACTGTACAAGCTGCCAAAGCAGCAATTACCGAGGTCGACGCCTCGGTCAAAGTTGCGCAAACTGATCTGGCTGCGGCCAGGGCAGGGATCGTTCAGGCCAATGCTGCTCTTACCCAATCGAACGAAGATTTGGCGCGTAACCAAACCTTGCTGGCGCGCGGTTCAAGTGCTGTGAAATTGACTGAAATTGAGCGCCTACAAAACCTTGTGCATGAGCGCGAAGCATTGGTTGAAGCCGCCGAAGCCCAATTTGCGTCCGTCAATGAACGGATTGAGGTGGTGATCCCGGCACAACGCGACAGCGCCGAGGCTCAGTTGGCACAGGCACAGGCCGAGTTGGACAAAACACTGATCGTGGCAGGTGTTGACGGGACCATCGAACAGCTCAGCCTGCAAGTGGGCGATTATGTTAGTCCGGTCTTGCGCCCAGCGGGCATTCTTGTGCCTGACAGCACAGGGCACAAACGGTTCCAAGCAGGGTTTAATCAGATGGGTGCTCAGGTTATCAAGCCCGGCATGGTGGCAGAAATCGGATGTATGACTCAGCCCTTCACCGTTTATCCAATGGTAGTTGTGGCCGTGCAAGATGTGATTGCATCAGGGCAACTACGGCCTTCGGATAAGATCTTCGATCCTCAGTTCAATCAAGTCCCCGGAAGCGTCGTCGTGATGATGGAGGCGCTTTATGCTGATCAGGCTCCGGATCTGCCGCCGGGCAGCAATTGCTTGGCCAATGTCTACACCAACAACCACGACCAGCTTGAACATGATAAGGATCTGTCGACTGGCAAGCGCATCTTCTTACATGTGGTTGATACCATCGGCGTTGTTCACGCGGCGGGGTTGCGTCTGCGGATGATCTTGATGCCTGTTCAGACATTGGTGTTCTCTGGCGGGCACTGATCCAAGGTTGTTTCAAGGCGAAGGCCCGCCAGATCAGGCGGGCCTTTGTTGTTTCAACCTTTATCAATATCGGAACCCTCAAAAAAAGGCCCCGCATCGCTGCGAGGCCTTCGTTCTTTTTCTGAGTGATCCGCTTACTGCGGGATGTCGCCTTCGATGCCTTCAACATAGAAGTTCATGCCAGCCAGTGTACCGTCATCAGCGGTTTCACCGTCACCCAACCAGGCGCTGCCGTCCTGCTTGGTGATGGGGCCTGTGAAGGCATGATAGCTGCCATCGGCCAGTGCGGCTTTCAGCGCCAGCGCTTCTTTTTTGACGTCGGCAGGAACCGCGTCCGAGATTTCACCGATGCCAACCATGCCGGCGCCAATACCGTCCCATGTGCTGGTCGAGGTCCAGCTGCCGTCCATGACCGCAGCAGTCCGCGCGATGTAGTAAGGCGCCCAGTCATCAATGATCGAGCTGACGCGTGGCATGGGGCCATACTCGCTCATGTCAGAGGCCTGACCAAAGGTAATCACGTTGCCTGCAGCCTGTGCCGCGGCCTGTGGGGCGGTTGAATCGGTGTGCTGCAGGATCACGTCTGCGCCCTGTTCAATCAGAACCTTGGCTGCATCGGCTTCTTTCGCAGGGTCAAACCATGTGAAGGCCCAGATGATTTTGAACTGAACGTCGGGGTTGACCTTCTTGGCGTGGATGTAGGCCGAGTTGATGCCACGCACAACTTCGGGGATCGGGAACGAGCCGATGTAACCCACGATGTTGGACTTGGTCATGCGACCCGCGATGGTGCCCTGAACGGCGCGACCCTCATAAAAACGTGCGGAATAAACCGACACGTTGTCCGCCTGCTTGTAGCCGGTCGCGTGTTCGAATTTCACATTGGGGAATTTCTTGGCGACGTTGATGGTCGGATCCATGTAGCCAAACGAGGTGGTGAAAATCAGATCCGCACCGTCCAGCGCCATCTGAGTCATCACGCGCTCGGAATCGGGGCCCTCGGCAACGTTTTCAACAAACACGGTTTCGACTTTATCGCCGAATTCCTTTTCTACAGCCAAACGGCCTTTGTTGTGCTCATAGGTCCAGCCGCCGTCGCCGACGGGGCCAACATAGACAAAGCCCACTTTGGTTTTGTCTTCGGCAACTGCCGCAGTTGCAAGGCCAAGGCCCAGTGCAGCTGTCGCAAGAAGTGAAGTTAATTTCATTAGGTTACTCCCCAGGTTGGTTTCGTATGCCCCCTTGAACGGGGGGCTTGGTTTAAAGTGCTACCCTTAGTGGGTGGCGTGGAAAATTCGGCCCAGTGACGCAGGCGCGCGGCTTTTGTCTGCCGAAAGGATCACCAACACAAGGATCGTGATCAGATAAGGCGACATTGCCAGATACTCGACCGGAATGGCAACGCCTGCGGCCTGCAGATTAAGCTGCACAACTGTAACACCGCCGAAAAGATAGGCACCCAGCAAAGCGCGCCATGGTTTCCAACTGGCAAACACCACCAGTGCCAGTGCGATCCAGCCAACCCCGGCGGTCATGCCCTCGGTCCATTGAGGCACGCGGATCAAGCTGATGTAAGCCCCGCCCAAACCGGCACAAGCGCCCCCAAACATGATGGCCATGATGCGGATGCGCACGACTTTGTATCCCAGTGCGTGCGCGGCGTCGTGGTTTTCACCCACGGCCCGCAAAACCAGTCCCATGCGAGTGTATTTCAACATTGCCCACACGGCGGCGGTCAGTGCGATGCCGAGGTACAACACCGGATCATGTCCAAATAAGATTGGTCCAATAACCGGCAGATCGGTCAAGACGGGAATATTCAGCTTGTCCATTTGTGGCGGTTTGACTCCCACATACCCCTGACCCATCAGCGAACTGAACCCAAGCCCGAATAACGTCAACGCCAGACCAGAGGCCACCTGATTGGCCAGCGCCACTTGCGTGAGCAGCACAAACAGCAACGACAGAACTGCCCCACCAATGGCTGCGGCGAGAAAGCCCAGCCAAGGCGATCCGGTTTCGACAGAAATCGCGAAACCGCTGATCGCGCCAACGATCATCATGCCCTCGACACCAAGGTTCAGAACACCGGCTTTTTCCACCACCAATTCACCAATGGCTGCCAGCAGGATCGGAGTAGCTGCCACCATAAGCGAGGCGATCAGCAAAACGGGGTTAATTGCAGACAGGTCCATTATGCGACCTCCTTCCGGGCCGCACGGATGCGGTAGTTGGTCAACAGATCAAGCGCGAGCAGGAAGAACAACAACATCCCCTGAAATACCTGAATGGCCGAGGCTGGAAGCCCTAGTTTGGACTGTGCGATATCGCCGCCAATATAGGTCAACGCCATCACGCCCCCGGCCAGCAAAATCCCAACCGGATGCAGTCGCCCCAGAAAGGCGACAATAATTGCGGTAAAGCCATAGCCAACGTTGAAATCAATGGTGATCTGACCCGCTGGTCCAGCAACCTCGAACAAACCGGCCAACCCGGCCAACATGCCCGACGTGCCCAGACAGAACAGGATCAGGCGTGACGGGTGTACCCCGGCAAACTTAGCCGCGCGCGGGGCCTCGCCAGTCAGGCGGATGTGAAAGCCCAACATGTGACGGTTCAGCAAAACATAGGCAAAGATCACCGCGATCAGCGCCGCGACAACGCCCCAGTGCATCCCTGTTCCGGCGAACAGTTCGGCATTATGCGCGCTGTCATAGGATTGCAGGTTGCGCGAGCCGGGAAACCCATATCCTTGGGGGTTCTTCAACAATCCCAACGACATGGACGCCAGCAATTGCTCGGCCACATAGACCAGCATGAGCGAGACCAAAATCTCGTTGGTGCCGAATTTCACCTTCAGCAAGGCCGGGATCATCGCCCAAAACCACCCGCCCAGTGCCCCGCCCATGATCATCAGAGGAAAGATGTACCACGCTTCCAGCGGGTAGAACGCAAGGCCCACACCCGCGCCGACAATGGCACCCATGATGTACTGACCCTCGGCCCCGATGTTCCAGATCCCGGCTTTGAATCCCAGCGACAGTCCGATCGCGATCAACACCAAAGGCGCGCCTTTGATCAGCAATTGGGGCCGGTAATATGAGGCGTGCTCGCCAAACAACGGTTCCCAGAAAATTGTTTGAATGGCTTCAATAGGGTTTTTACCGAGGGCTGCGAACAACACCCCGCCGAAAACCATGGTTGCCAGGACCGCAACGGCGGGCGTTGCCATCGACCATGCTTGTGATGGCTGTGGTCGTTTCTCCAGAACGATCATGCGCTGGCTCTCCCGCTTGCGTGTTCTTCTTTGTGTGATGTCTGAGGGGCGGCCTTAAACATGTGCCACCTCCATTCCGTGTGCGCCGCCCATCATCAGACCGATCTCTTCGACCGTCAGACCGGTGGTTTCGCGGGGTGCGCTCAGGCGGCCTTCGTTCAAGGCGGCGAAGCTGTCGGAAATCTCCATCAACTCATCCAGATCCTGACTGATGCAGACAATCGCGGCACCTTTGGCCGCCAGATCCAAAATCGCTTGTCGGATGGACGCCGCCGCTGCCGCATCGACACCCCAAGTGGGTTGGTTCACCACCAACACATCCGGGTCCTGCAATACCTCGCGACCAATCACGAACTTTTGCAGGTTCCCCCCCGAAAGCGACCGCGCCGCATTGTCCGGCCCCGGCGTGCGCACATCAAAGGCTTCGATGATCCGTTCAGCGAAATTCTGCGTCAGACCCCACTTGAGAAAACCGTTGCTTTCCAACCCTTCACGCACTGATCCAGTGAGCAGGGCGTTTTCCGTCAGGCTCATATCCGGCGCAGCCGCATGGCCCAAACGTTCCTCAGGCGCTGTTAACAGCCCCAATTTACGCCGTGCCGTTGGCCCCATTCGCCCAACAGGTTGCCCGTCCTTCTTAACCGCATCAGCAGCCGTCAGAATCTCTCCAGACAACACGCCCAGCAACTCATCCTGACCATTTCCCGCGACGCCACCAACACCCAGCACCTCGCCCTTGCGGACCACCAGATGCAGGTTTTTCAACGCCGTGCCAAATTCTGACGGGGACGGCACCGACAGGCCTGAAATATCCAACGCCACTTCGCCAAATTCGCGCCCTGACCGTTCCGGGGTCTGCAACGTTGATCCAACCATCAATTCGGCCATCTCTCGCGCGGACGTCTCAGCCGGGGTGCATTCCCCCACATTTTCGCCCAACCGCAGAATGGTCGCGTGGTCACACAGGGTCCGAATTTCCTCGAGCTTATGCGAAATATACAGGATCGAGGTCCCCTCGGACCGCAACTTTTGCAACGTTTCAAACAAGATCTCGACCTCTTGCGGGGTCAGAACAGATGTGGGCTCATCCATGATCAACAGTTTGGGATCTTGCAACAGACAGCGAATGATCTCGACCCGCTGGCGTTCCCCTGCAGACAGATCCCCAACCGTACGAAACGGATCCAGTGGCAGGCCGTAATTCTCTGACACTTCGCGAATGCGCGCGGCCAGATCATTCATCGCAGGTGGGTTCTCCATGCCCAAGGCGATGTTCTCGGCCACATTCAGTGCATCAAACAGGGAAAAGTGTTGAAACACCATGGCGATCCCGTCTGCGCGTGCTGCACGCGGTTCCGCCGGTGCAAAGGGTTGGCCGCGCAGAAGCATGGTGCCGCTGTCGGGCTTGACCAACCCATAGATCATTTTCACCAAGGTGGATTTGCCCGCGCCGTTTTCCCCCAGCAAGGCATGCACTTCGCCTTCGCCGATATCGAACGACACGTTGTTGTTAGCGATTACTCCGGGATAGGCTTTGGTCAGCCCTTGCAGGCTCAAAAGAGGGGCTGTCACGCGCTCATATCCTTCTGTCGTGTCTCGTGTTGCGCAGGCTGTAGCAATTCGGCTGCAACGCCTATGGCGATCATCTGCGGGTGTTTACCCAGATCAGGACGACCAATTGGGCAGGTAATGCGGCTGATCAACGCGGGGCTATGCCCCAATGCTGCCAATCGCGACCGGAATCGCGCCCACTTGGTAGCTGAGCCAATCAATCCCGCAAAGGCGAAACTGTGCGAAAGCAATCGGTTGCACAGTTCTAAATCCAAAGTGTGTGAATAAGTCAGTACTAGATGCTCGGCCTCTGGGGGGGCATGGCGCACCAATTCCGCCGGTTTGGCGGCTGGCAAAACGGTGACACCGGCAGGCACATCCGCCGGAAACCGCTCTGCGCCGGTATCAACCCAGGTGATCGCCAAATCGGGTAGGGGGGCCAGAACATCGACCATCGCCCGACCCACATGACCCGCACCCCAGATCCAGATTTGTCGCGCCGGGCGATGAACTGGTTCGATCATCCACCCATCAATCAACTGAGGTTCGGGTAAAACACCCTGTCCGCGCGCCTTCGCCAACAGGCGTGTCACCGAAATCGGCTGTACGGCCTCCGCAACAGGCCGCGCGATGATCTCTTGATCCAGTTCGGCAATCGCGGCCGCATCGTAAACTTCGCTCAGCAGCGAAACGGCGCCTCCACAGCATTGGCCCAGATCAGGACCCAACGCGTGGTGGCTCAAAATCCGTGCTGCGTCTTGGCGTCGTGCGCTGTCTGCCGCCTGAAACTCTAACGTGCCACCACCAATGGTGCCGGATTGCCCATCCTTCCAGACCAACATCGCGGCCCCCACTTCACGCGGGGAAGACCCGCGCAAACTGGCAATCACCACACGCGTCACACGCCCATGGGTTTTGACAGCCTCCCTCAAGACCTCCAGATCAAATCCCACTGTCACCTCCTGCGTGCACGCGACGGACACCGCGCCAAACTTCTTCGGCGGTCGCTGGCGCGTTGAGCGCTGGATAGGCATCGCCACAGGCCCCAACCGCGTTGTTGAGCGCAAGATAGGCCGAAATCCCTAACATAAAGGGTGGTTCGCCAACGGCTTTAGAACGATAAATCGTCTCTTCCCGATTGGACCCAGCCCAAAGCGCGACGTTGAACACATCCGGGCGGTCTGAACAGGCCGGGATTTTGTAGGTCGATGGCGCATGGGTGCGCAGCCGTCCTTTGTCGTCCCAAACCAACTCTTCTGTCGTCAGCCAGCCCGCGCCTTGCACATAGCCGCCTTCGACCTGCCCCACATCCAACGCCGGGTTCAAAGATTCCCCAGCATCATGCAGGATATCCGCCCGCAAAATCCGGTTTTCCCCGGTCAACGTGTCGATCGCTACTTCAGTGATCGACGCGCCATAGGCAAAATAGAAAAAAGGTCGTCCTTGGCCCTTGATCCGATCCCATTCGATCTTGGGTGTTTTATAGAACCCGGTTGCCGACAGGCTGATACGCCCCTGGTAGGCCAAAGCGGCTGCCTCTGCAAAGGTATAGCGCGCCTCGCCGACCTCAACATGACCACCGCCAAACCGAACAGATGTCACATCTGCCTGATGGCGTTCAGCCAAAAACGCGGCCATCCGGTCGCGAATGGTATCACAGGCGGCTTTGACCGCCATCCCGTTCAGATCCGACCCGGAAGAAGCCGCAGTCGCCGACGTATTAGGCACCTTGGCCGTATCCGTCGCGGTGATCTTGATCGCGTCCAAACCAATGCCGAACCGCGACGCGGCAACCTGCGCGACCTTCTGGAACAACCCTTGCCCCATCTCGGTGCCACCGTGGTTCAGGTGAACGGAGCCATCCTGATACACATGCACCAATGCCCCCGCCTGATTAAGGTGAGTCAGCGTAAAGGATATCCCGAACTTGACCGGTGCAAAGGCGATGCCCTTTTTGATTACTGCATTTTCGGCATTCCAGACGTCAACTGCCGCCTTACGTGCCGCATAGTCCGAGCTTTCCAACAGCGCCTGCGTCATCCCATGCAGCTCAAAATCCTCGACCTGCATGCCATAGGGTGTGGTGTTATCAACCCCTTCTGCCATGTCCTCGGGTGCGGCGTAATAATTGCGCATCCGCACCTCGACAGGGTCCAGTCCCAGTTCATGTGCGATGTGATCCAACACGCGCTCAACGCCGATCATCCCCTGCGGGCCTCCAAAACCACGATAGGCAGTGGCGCTTTGGGTGTTGGTTTTCAACCTGTGGCTTTCGATCCGGCAGTTCGGCAGCAAATAGGCATTGTCCGAATGCAGCATGGCTCGATCCGCAACCGGCAGTGACAAATCCTGTGCCCAGCCACAGCGGGTGTGATGCAGAAACGAAACACCCTGAATGCGGCCCGTATCATCAAACCCAACACGATAGCCGATCCGAAATTCGTGCCGTTTGCCGGTGACAACCATATCGTCGTCTCGGTCATAGCGCATCTTACACGCCCGTCCGGTCAGCCGTGCGGCCACGGCGCAAGACACGGCCAAGGCGTTGCCCTGACTTTCCTTGCCGCCAAAGCCACCGCCCATGCGCCGGGTTTCAACCCGGATCGCGTGCATTGGCGTGCCAATCGCTTCGGCCACTTTATGCTGAATTTCGGTAGGGTGCTGAGTGGAGGAATGCACCAGCATATCGCCACCCTCGTTGGGCAGCGCCATAGCGGCCTGACCTTCGAGATAGAAATGCTCCTGACCGCCGATCTCAAACAGGCCTTCAATCACGTGCGGGGCTGCTGCAATGGCGGCCTCTGCATCGCCCTTTTCATAGATGCGTGGGCCGTCTTCGAACCGACTGTCCGCCGCCAGCGCCTCGTCCATGCTCAGGATCGGTGTCTGTTCGTCATATGTAACTTTGCCCAATGTCGCGCCTTTGCGGGCGATCAGATGGCTTCTTGCCACCACCAGAAACACTGGCTGACCCATATAATGAACTGTGCCGTCCGCCAAGAGCGGCTCATCGTGGATCGAAGGCGAGACATCATTGGTAAACGGCAGATCCTCAGCCGTTAGCACTGCGACCACACCGGGCAGGGTCCGCACTGCCTCCAGATCCATCGCCGTGATGTTGCCCTTGGCAATCGGGCTCAACCCAAAAGCCAAATGCAGCGTATCGCGCGGAGTGGGGATGTCATCCACATAGCGCGCCGTTCCGGTGACATGCAGGCGGGCGGCATCATGGGGGAGGGGTTTCGAAACACTCATGCCGACACCTCCAACACATTGACCGCTTGGCCTTGGCTTTCGGCAAAGTACCGCGCCAACATCGCTGCCGCACTATCCAGTCGATACGCGGCCGAGGCGCGCATATCGTCCATCGGGGCGTAATCCTTTGCAAACTCGGCCTGTGCCGCGCTCACTGTCTCAACTGCCCAGGGGCGACCGACCAAAGCCGCCTCAACCGCCGTTGCCCGTTTGGGCGTCCCGGCCATGCCGCCAAATGCAATCCGCGCAGCCGAAACAACACCCTCGTCGACCGTGATATTGAAACACCCACACACGGCGGAAATATCTTGATCAAACCGCTTACTCAGCTTGTAACACTTCAACGTATCCGCCTGACGTGGAAAACTCACCGCCTCAACAAACTCACCGGGCGACCGGTCCTGTTTGCCGTAATCAACAAAGTAGTCTTCTAACGCGACATCACGCCGGGCATCGCCCTGACGCAAATGCAACGTCGCCCCCAATGCGATCAATGCAGGTGGGTTGTCTCCGATGGGCGACCCATTGGCGATATTGCCCCCAACTGTCGCCGCACCACGCACTTGCACCGATGCATAACGACGGATCATTTCCCCATAAGAGGGATGCAGCGGATCAATCGCCGCTCCCATGGCGTTCATGTCCACCATTGCGCCCAACCGCACAGCATCCTCGGTGATGTCGATCTGTTTCAGATCCTCGCATCCGCCCAGAAAGATGACTTGCCTTAAATCACGCAACTGTTTGGTGACCCACAACCCCACATCCGTCGCCCCCGCAACCAACGTGGCATCAGGATGTTCGGCATAAAGCGTCGTCAATTCATCCGCAGATGTGGGTAAAAACGCATTGTCTCGGGCCGGAGTCGCCTCCGGCATCCGAAAGGCACGATCCGTGCTCACCCACTGAGGCACGGGCGCCCCTTCGGTGGCCTCGGCCGCACGAATGATCGGCGCGTATCCGGTACACCGGCACAGGTTTCCTGCCAGCTGCGTATCATGATCCGTCGCGCCATTGGCATGCGCCGTTACCATCGACATCACAAAACCGGGCGTGCAGAACCCACATTGTGACCCGTGATGCGTGACCATCGCATCTTGGACCGGATGCAAAGCCCCATCCACCTCTGCAACACCTTCGACGGTGCGCACAGCTTTGCCATGTAACTGCGGCAGAAACAGGATGCAGGCGTTCAACGCTTTGGCACCGGACGGGTCCGACACCATGACGGTACAGGCACCACAATCGCCTTCGTTGCACCCTTCCTTGGTTCCGGTCAAAAGCTGCTCTTCGCGCAACCAATCCAGCAGCGTCGCGGTGGGGGAAACCCCTGCCAGCTCTACAGTCTCTCCGTTCAGAAGAAACGTGATATTCATAAATGAAACCCGTCGCGTTACCCGTTGTGCCCTTGGATGCCCTCCTTCGATGCGACGTAGAAAGAGTGGCGGGCAAGTGTGCTGAGACTTAAGTTAGAAAGGCCCTAGGGGATCTGGCAAGAAAAACTCTTTCTGCGCTGCAGTATTTTCAGTTTTGGTGCACCATTGTGCACAGTAATTGTTCAAAAGAGATGCTTGTATTCAACAACTTGCACTTGGGTCTCAAAATAACCCTTAGAAACACCTTTCGGATTTTCAAGAAAGTGTCGTGCGATTATCAGATGCGCGATGGCAATCGAGGAATCGACATTTGCACGTTGAGAACCGACAAAAGCGAGGCAGACTTTTTAGCTTGCAGCGATCATTCGCCTTTCAGCGACGCTTGTCTCTTTCCGCTTCTGTCGTGCTGGGATAGCTTACACAAATGAGCAGCACGCCCCGATTCATACATCTCCGCCTTCACACTGAATATTCCCTTCTCGAGGGAGCAATCCGGCTGAAAAAATTGCCGTGGCTGTGCGAAAAGATGGGCATGCCTGCGGTCGCTGTGACGGACACCAACAATATGTTCGCCGCGCTCGAATTTTCCGTCGGGGCCAGTGATGCGGGTGTTCAGCCGATTGTTGGTTGTCAGGTAGACCTAACTTACACCAAGGCACAGCCGGGCGAAAAACCGAAAGAGCCAGCCCCCCTGGTGCTGCTCGCGCAAAGCGAACTGGGGTATGAAAACCTGATGAAGCTGAACTCTTGTCTGTATGTGGACAAGGGGGGGCAACTGCCACAAGTGACGCTGGATGAACTTGATGCGCTGTCCGCGGGTCTGATTTGTCTTTCGGGTGGCCCGAATGGGCCGATTGGAATGCTGTTGCAAGCAGGCCAACGCCCTGCTGCTGAGGCGATGGTGGATCGGCTCGTATCTATTTTCCCCGACCGGCTCTATATCGAGCTTCAGCGCCATCCGGGCGAGGGCGGCCAACCCGAGGCGGAACGCCTGACCGAGCGGGGCCATATCGAAATGGCCTATGCAAAAAGCCTGCCCTTGGTTGCGACCAATGATGTCTATTTCCCCACTTCGGACATGTACGAGGCGCATGATGCGCTGATCTGTATTTCCGAAGGCGCCTATGTGGATCAACAAGAGGGCCGCCGCCGCCTGACAGCGCAGCACTACTTGAAAACCCCGCAAGAGATGGCGACCCTATTTGCAGATTTGCCCGAAGCGATCGAAAACACGGTCGAGATCGCGCAGCGTTGCGCCTTCATGACCTACCGCCGGGATCCGATCCTGCCAAAGTTTGCCGATGACGAAGTCGCGGAACTGCGCCGTCAGGCCAACGAGGGTTTGCAGCGCCGTCTGGCCGTGATTCCACATGCTGTGTCCGTTGAAGCGTACCAAGACCGGCTCGATTTCGAGCTTGATATCATCGAAGGCATGGGGTTCCCCGGCTATTTCCTGATCGTTGCGGACTTTATTCAATGGGGCAAGGATCAGGGCATTCCCGTCGGACCGGGCCGGGGCTCTGGTGCGGGATCACTTGTGGCCTATGCGCTGACCGTGACCGACCTTGATCCTTTGCGCTATTCCTTGCTGTTCGAACGCTTCTTGAACCCTGAACGGGTTTCAATGCCCGACTTCGACATCGACTTTTGCATGGACCGCCGCGAAGAGGTGATCCGCTACGTGCAAGAGAAATACGGCCGAGACAAGGTGGGGCAGATCATCACCTTTGGTGCGCTCCTGTCCAAAGCGGCCGTGCGCGATATCGGGCGTGTTCTACAAATGCCGTATGGCCAGGTGGACCGCCTGTCCAAGATGATCCCGGTCGAAGGCGTCAAACCGGTTTCGATCGAAAAAGCGCTGCAAGACGAACCGCGCCTGCGCGAAGAAGCCAAGAACGAAGAGGTAGTTGACCGCCTGTTGACCTATGGCCAGCAGGTCGAAGGGTTACTGCGGAACGCCTCAACCCACGCGGCGGGTGTTGTGATCGGGGACCGCCCCTTGGATCACCTTGTGCCGCTCTATCAGGATCCACGATCCGATATGCCCGCAACCCAGTTCAACATGAAATGGGTGGAACAGGCCGGGCTGGTCAAATTCGACTTTCTGGGCCTCAAAACCCTGACCGTGATTCAAAACGCTGTTGATCTGATTCGCCTATCCGGGCGCGATCTGCATGTGGCTGCAGACGGGACCGAGCTTTATGAGCCACCCGAAGGCGCCATAAACGAAATCAACGCCATCCCCTTGGATGACGAAGCCACCTATAAACTCTATTCCGCCGCTAAAACCGTCGCCGTGTTTCAGGTGGAATCGTCGGGCATGATGGATGCGCTCAAGCGCATGAAACCGACCTGTATCGAAGACATCGTGGCCCTTGTGGCGCTGTACCGCCCCGGCCCGATGGAGAACATTCCGACCTATTGTGAGGTCAAGAACGGCCTTAAGGAAATCGAATCCGTTCACCCGCTGATTGACCACATTCTTGAGGAAACCCAAGGCATCATCGTTTATCAGGAACAGGTGATGCAGATTGCGCAGGTCATGGCGGGCTATTCGTTGGGCGGCGCTGATTTGTTGCGTCGTGCGATGGGTAAAAAGATCAAAGAGGCGATGGACGCCGAACGCCCCAAATTCGAAAAAGGGGCCGCTGAAAACGGCGTTCCGGCCAAAAAAGCCTCTGAGGTTTTCGACCTTTTGGAAAAATTCGCCAACTACGGCTTCAACAAATCCCACGCGGCTGCCTATGCGGTGGTCAGCTACCAAACCGGCTGGCTCAAGGCCAATCACCCGGTTGAATTCATGGCTGGCGTGATGAACTGCGATATCCACCTGACGGATAAACTGGCGGTTTATTTCCAAGAGGTGAAAAAGGGCCTTGGGTTGCCGTATATTCCACCCTGCGTGAACCGATCTCTCGCGACCTTTAATGTCGTGAAGGGCGAATTGGTCTATGCGCTGGGCGCTCTCAAGAACGTCGGTGTCGAGGCGATGAACCTCATTGTTTCGGGTCGGGCTGAAACACCGTTTGCAACGCTCTATGACGTGGCACGCCGGGTCGAGTTGAAACGGGTCGGGAAACGTCCGCTCGAAATGCTGGCCCGTGCCGGTGCCTTTGATCAGCTCGACGGCAACCGCCGCCGTGTGTTCGAAAGCCTAGATGCGCTGGTGAATTACTCCGCTGCGATCTTTGAACAAAAGAACTCCAATCAGGTGTCGCTGTTTGGCGAGGCAGGCGATGACCTGCCCGAACCCCGCATGTCGCAATCACCGGATTGGCTGCCAGCTGAACGCCTGAGCGAAGAATTCAAGGCCATCGGGTTTTACCTGTCCGGTCACCCCTTGGACGACTACATGCCCTCGCTGAAACGCAAGGGTGTTCTGACCTTGGACGAGGTGCTCGCCAAAGCCGAGCGCGGTCCGATGTTGGCCAAAATGGCCGGTGTTGTCGCCGGACGACAAGAGCGCAAATCCGCGCGCGGCAATCGTTTTGCGTTTGCGCAACTCAGCGACCCCACCGGGGCCTATGAAATCACCCTGTTCTCGGACACGTTGGAGAAATGCCGCGAATTTCTTGAAACTGGTGCCCATGTTGTGATCACGGCCGAGGCGACAATGGAAAGCGATCAGCTCAAGCTGCTCGGCCGCTCCGTTGGCCCCATTGATGCGGCCATTGCGCAGGCGGGCGGATCCAGTGGCCTCAAGGTGTATCTCGAAGTTCCCGAAACAGTACCCACTGTCGCCTCGGTTCTGGAAAATGCGATGCAAACCACCAAAGGCGGCAACAAAGGCCCGATTACGGTCTGCCTGTTGGCTGCGGGTCTCCCGGGTGAGGTCGAAATGGATCTGGGGCAGGATTTCCCAATCAGCCCTCAGATCAAAAGTGCAATCAAATCGCTCGACGGGGTGATGACAGTCGAAGAACTGTAAGTCAGGGAAATGTCACAACAGCTGTATCTGGCTCCCATGCCGGATACTTCGTCATGATCGCTTGAAACCGGTCTGATACCAGAAACAATTCCAACCAGCGCTGCAAATCGGGCCAGGGCTGCGCGTCAAACCAGGTTTTGTCGATAAAGGCGAACTGGCGCACAAACGGCAGGATCGCATAATCTGCTAATGTGGGGCGATCAAAAATCCAATCCCCGATTTGTGCATCCAGGTCTTTTAAATACGCCGCCGCCGCCGCGCGATGCGTGTCGGCGTCCTGATCGGGGTAGCGCGTCGCGTATTTGGTACGATCCAGCGCATGCTTGAACGGCCCATCCGCACGCTCAATCCACGCCCATCCGGCGTCTGGCATGTCGCACCAGCCTTCAGGGTCTTGTTGCCCCAGCGCCCAGACCATCACATCCAGACTTTCGTCAATCACAACATTCCCCACCTTCAGGCAGGGCACCGTTCCACTGGGCGAAGTCTCAAGAAACGCCGCTGGCTTGTCGCGCAAAACAATCTCGCGCAGCGCAACCTCAATCCCGCTGGACGCCAATGCCAATCGCGCCCGCATCGCATAGGGACACCGCCGAAAGGAATAGAGGATGGGCGTCATACCGCTGCTACCTCAGTAATGCGGCGGGCGTTCGTTGCCAAACACCGCGCCACCACCGCCATCCTGTTCGCGATGGGCTTCACGTTCCATCAGCATCTGTACCCGTCGCGTCAGAACGGCAAGCTCACGCTCCTGACGCGCCATGACGGCACTCATCTCGTCCACTGTCTTGGTCAAGTGGGCGATCTGTTCCTCGAGATGTTGCATGGCGGGCTCCTTAGGCTTTGGCCCTGTCATATAGGCGCAACGTCACACTTGCCAGCCCTTGGCCTGTGCTTCGAAGCTGTGTGGACAGGGAGAGAGCCATGACCATCATCATCGACAAATCGGACGGCATCACAACCGTTACGATCAACCGCCCGAGCGCGCGCAATGCCGTTGATCCCGCCACCGCGCGCCTGCTCTTTGATGCCTTTCTGGATTTTGAGGCGGACGAAACGCAAAGAGTGGCCGTATTGACAGGGGCGGGGAACTATTTCTGCGCCGGATTTGATTTGAAAACAGCCGGGTCAGGCGCGGCCAATGACTGGATGGCCGCGCTCGCGATTCCTCAGAATTGGACCGACCCGATGGCCCAACCGATTCCCGGCCCAATGGGCCCATCGCGCCTGATGCTGTCCAAACCCGTGATTGCCGCCATCGAAGGTCCCGCAGTGGCCGGCGGAATGGAGCTTGCAGCGTGGTGCGACATGCGCGTGATGGCCGAAGGCGCTGTCACCGGCGTGTTCTGTCGGCGCTGGGGGGTGCCCTTGATTGATGGGGGCACGATCCGGGTGCCGCGCATTCTGGGGCAGGGGCGCGCCAGCGACCTGATCCTGACCGGGCGCTCTGTCGATCCATCCGAGGCGTTGGCGATGGGATTTGCCAATCGCACTTGCTTAAAGGGGCAGGCGTTGTCCGTTGCGCGTGATCTTGCCGCCGATTTGATCCGCTTTCCACAGGCTTGCATGCTTGCAGATCACCTGTCGTCCCGATTGGCTCCGGCAGATCTCGCCGCGGCATTGCGGCGCGAATGGGCGTCAATGGCGACCTTTGCGGCCGAAGGGCAGGTAGGTGCAGCGCGTTTTGCAGCAGGCAAAGGGCGCTCAGGCGATTTCGAAAGCATCTGATCACTGCCTGTCCTGTGGGCATCGGTGAAATTTTTCCAACGTTTACTTGCGCGAAACCGCGCGGCAAGGGTGCAGTGACTTGCCCCGCAGCGGGGCATGGGCTAGACCCCGCCCCGACAGTAAAGCCCCCCTGAGGATGCTCCCATGGCAAAGACCAAGAAACAGCCCCGCCCCAAGGCCGCCGCGCCAAAAGGGTTCCGCGACTATTTCGGTTCCGAGGTCACGCAGCGCACCGAGATGCTGCAGCAAATCGCCGGGGTCTACCATCGATACGGGTTTGATGCGCTTGAAAGCAGTGCCGTTGAAACGGTCGAAGCCTTGGGTAAATTCCTGCCCGATGTGGATCGCCCCAATGAGGGTGTGTTCGCATGGCAGGAATTCGACGAAAAAGACAACGGCGATTGGATGGCGCTGCGCTATGACCTGACTGCGCCTTTGGCCCGCGTCTATGCGCAACACCGCAATGATCTGCCGACACCGTATCGCCGCTATGCGATGGGTCCGGTCTGGCGCAATGAAAAGCCGGGTCCGGGGCGTTATCGCCAGTTTTATCAGTGCGATGCAGACACCGTCGGCACTGCGTCGATGGCCGCAGACGCTGAAATCTGCGCCATGCTCAGCGATACGCTGGAAACCGTCGGAATTCCGCGCGGCGACTATCTGGTGCGCGTCAACAACCGCAAAGTCATGAATGGCGTACTCGAAGTTATGGGCCTTGGCGATGACCAAGCCGCCCGCGACAACGTTCTGCGCACCATCGACAAGTTCGACAAAGTCGGTGAATCCGGCGTGCGCGAACTGCTGACCAAAGGACGACTGGACGCCTCTGGTGCCTATATCGATGGTGTGGGGCTCAGCGAAGATCAGGCCGAGCCTGTGATTGCTTTCCTCACCTCCAAAGCCGCAGATGCAGCCGGAACGCTGGCCAATCTGCGCGCGGCTGTCGGCGCGTCCAAAGCGGGCGCTGATGGCATCAACGAGCTGGAACAGATTGGTGAGTTGCTTGCCGCTGGCGGCTATGGCGCGGATCGCATCGAAATCGACCCTTCGGTCGTGCGCGGTCTCGGTTATTATACCGGCCCGGTTTACGAGGCTGAACTGACCTTTGAAATCTTCGACGAAAAGGGACGCAAACGCCAGTTCGGCTCGGTCGCAGGGGGCGGACGCTATGACGATCTGGTGAAACGCTTCACCGGTCAGGAAGTTCCTGCAACCGGCGTATCCATCGGCGTGGACCGCCTGTTGGCCGCCCTGCGCGAAAAGGGCCGTATCCAAGCCGTGGAAACCGGACCTGTCGTGGTCACCGTGATGGATCGCGCCCGCATGGCCGATTATCAGGCCATGGTGGCAGAGCTGCGCAACGCAGGCATTCGGGCCGAGGTTTACCTAGGCAATCCCAAGAATTTCGGCAACCAGCTGAAATACGCGGACAAACGCAATTCGCCCATCGCCGTGATCGAAGGCGGCGACGAAAAGGCCAATGGGGTGATCCAGATCAAGGATCTGATCCTAGGCGCTAAAATCGCCGAAAGCGCCACGCTTGAGGAATGGAAAGAACGGCCCAGCCAGTTCGAAGTGCCCCGCGATCAACTGGTCGCCAAGGTGCGCGAAATCTTCGCCACGCAGGACACACAGGACTGACCCATGCCAAATCGTTCTCAAATTCAGGCCCGCGCTGCGATGATGCGCGTGCGGTTCGAGGCAGCCGGGGCTCACGTCGTTGATCCCCCTCTGTTGCAACCCGCTGGCACCTTGCTGGACTTGTACGGCGAAGACATCCGTGCGCGTGCTTATGTAACCACCGACGCCCTGCGCGGTGAGCAGATGATGCGCCCCGACTTCACCGTGCCCGTGGTGCAGATGCACATGCGCGACGGGGCTGAACCCGCGCGCTATACCTATTCCGGCGAAGTGTTCCGTCGTCAGGAACTCGACCCGGATCGGGCCAATGAATACGTGCAGGTCGGATACGAAGTATTCGATCGCGTCGATCCCGCCGCGGCCGATGCCGAGGTCTTCTCACTCTTTGCTTTGCAGGTCAGGGGCTTATCCCTGCGTGCTGCCACGGGGGACATCGGTATTCTGATTGCCGCCGTTCAGGGTCTAAAAACCACGGATCGACGCAAGGCCGCGCTGATGCGTCATTTGTGGAAACCCCGTCGGTTCCGCGCACTGCTGGACCGGTTCGCCGGGCGCACCGCTGAACCCGTCAGCCGTCTGGCGCTGCTTGCAAATGCCGACCCGATGGGCTTTGACGCCCCGGTCATAGGCAAACGCAGCGCCGCCGAAATCTCTGCCCGGATCGAAGCGCTGCGCGCCGATGCCGAGGTGGGACCGATTTCAGACAGTGAAATGGCAGGGCTCGACAGTCTGCTTGCCGTGCGTGAAACCATGCCCTTTGCGTTGGAACAGCTGCGCGATATCGCGGTGGATCTCCCACAGATTTCGCCAGCTCTGAACCGGCTCGAAGCGCGTATCGCTGCCCTCGCGGCGCGGGGTGTAGATGTAGAACGCCTTGATTTTGAGGCCTCTTATGGCCGCACCTCTATGGAATACTACGACGGCTTCGTGTTTGGCTTTTATGCGGAACGCCGTCCTGATCTGCCTCCTATTGCCACCGGTGGTCGCTATGATGCGCTGACCCGAAAATTGGGCAATGGTGCCGAAATCCCTGCCGTCGGTGGCGTGCTGCGCCCCGATTTGATGCTCGAAATCGAAGAGGGTACCGCATGAGCCTGAAGCTGGGTGTGCCCTCCAAAGGGCGTCTGATGGAAAAAACCTTCTCTTGGTTCGAAAAGCGCGGCGTCACCCTGACACGCACCGGATCTGATCGGGAATATTCCGGCAAAGTCGAAGGCATCGATGATGTGTCTCTGGTGTTACTCTCCGCTGGTGAAATCCCGCGAGAACTGGCCGCAGGCCGGATTCATATGGGGGTCACGGGAACGGATCTGGTGCACGAAAAGCTGCCGCGTTGGGAACAGCAACTCGAAGAAATCGCGCAGCTGGGTTTTGGTCAGGCAGACCTGATCATCGCGGTTCCGGCCTGTTGGGCTGATGTTGAAACACTGGATGATTTGGATGCCGCCGCCGCCGCCTTTCGGGACGCGCACGGCCACCGGATGCGCTTTGCCACCAAATACCATCGTTTGGTTCGCGAATTTCTGACTGAAAGCGGAGTTGCTGATTTCGCGCTGGTCGATAGCCAGGGCGCCACTGAAGGCACCGTTAAGAATGAAACCGCCGAAGGCATCGCCGATATCACATCTACGGGGGAAACCCTGCGGGCCAACCACCTTAAAATCCTGTCAGATGGGTTGATCCTGCGGTCGCAGGCAACGCTCTGGCGCAGCCGCGTGGCCAACTATTCGCCTGCGGAAAAGGCAACTCTCAACGCCCTGATCGAGAAGTTCGACAGCGCAAGGTAAAGCACAAATGGGGTGAATGGACACCGTTCACCTCATGCCTATGTGCTTGACACATCCAACTCACCTACTGGATCTGAGGTGCGCAGGTTAGGTTTTGTCGCGCGCCGCTTTTTCTTCTTTGGTAAGCTTGTTGTTCCAAACATTCTTACTCAACCCCAATTCGGGTTTAGGCGGCTTGGTCTTGCCCACGCTGACTTTCCCGCCTTTGTTCAGGAATTCCTGAATGAGGGCGTCGTCCGTGGTTTCTTTGGGAACATGTTTCATTTGGTCAATCCTGTTTTGATGAATGCGCACCTGTCACGCGTCTCGCAGGTCTAGGGAAACCTTAGAGAACAATTTGGTAAGCTCAACCCAGAACGACGGTTGCGGCTCTCTGGGCATGCATTCTTTATGAATTGTTAAGGGCAGCAGCGTTCGCTCTGTCTACGCAGGGTGTTTGGGCAAAAAGGGGGGCACGCAAGGTGCACGAGGGCACCCGCCCCATCGCTCTGTTTTTTAGGGCGTTAACCCGCGATTCGCGGATCTGACGGATTTTTGTTGCGCAGGTGTTGCGCTAAAGCACCCCAATTTCAGCCAGCGCCCGGTTTAGATCATCTGGAATAATGTCGTCCTGCTCGCGTCCTTTGGGCAGATCCGGTGGTGCGTCCTCAGACTTAAGGTACCGCCAGCCTTGAAACGGGCGTTTTAACGCTGATTGGGTGCGGTGCAATTCCGGGTCCAGAACAATGGCACAACGTCGGATCCCATCACTGCCAAAAACCTCATCCATTCGCAAGATTTTCTGGCGGCACTGGATCACACCCTTGATCACCCAATAGATTGATCCGCCACTCAGAATTTCCGCTTCACGCTTGGGCCACATGCGGGTGACATGACGCGGCAACCCGTCTTCGGTCTGGGCCACTTTGGTGCGGTGCCAGTCCTCTAGCGATTCAACACTTTCCGTTCCCACGGATAGCTTGATGAGGTTTACATACTTATCCACACATCATCCCCAGAGTCGTCCTCAGGCTTCAAAGCATATACGCTAACGCAGTTGTTGGGAATGACAAGGTCTTGTGGTATGTTGAGTTAAAATCGACATTCACCACTAATTGTAGTGTTGTGATTTGAGCGAAAATCATTGTAACTCAGCCACTCTAACACCACGAGGGATTCGATCTATGAGCCGTTTTGCTGCCCCCATCGCCGAGCAGATTTGGGACATGAAATACCGTTTCAAACAAGCCGACGGTTCGCCGATTGATGTCACTGTCGAAGACAGCTGGCGCCGGATCGCTCGCGATCTGGCCCGCGTCGAAAGTGACCCGGCCCATTGGGAAGAGCAGTTTTTTGGCGCCCTCGAAGATTTCAAATATTTGCCCGCGGGTCGTATCACCGCCGGGGCTGGGACTGCGCGTCAGGTGACCCTGTTTAACTGCTTTGTCATGGGGACCGTCCCTGACAGCATGGGCGGCATTTTCGACATGCTAAAAGAGGCGGCGCTGACCATGCAGCAGGGTGGCGGGATCGGGTATGATTTCTCGACCATCCGCCCGCGTGGTGCTGACGTGCAGGGGGTTGCTGCTGACGCCTCTGGCCCGTTGTCCTTTATGGATGTTTGGGACGCCATGTGCCGCACAATCATGTCCGCCGGTTCGCGCCGGGGTGCGATGATGGCAACCATGCGCTGCGACCACCCTGATGTGCACGACTTCATCACAGCTAAATCCGATTCCGCCCGCTTACGCATGTTTAACATGTCCGTGTTGATCACCGATGATTTCATGGATGCCGTAAAAGCCGATGGATCGTGGGAACTAGTCTTTGACGGCAAAGTGTATCACACGGTCCAAGCGGTGGATCTGTGGAACAAAATCATGCAGGCAACCTATGATTATGCCGAACCAGGCGTGATCTTTATTGATCGTATCAACAAAGCGAACAACCTCAGCTACGTCGAAACCATCGCTGCCACCAACCCATGTGGGGAACAGCCCTTGCCGCCTTATGGCGCATGTCTGTTGGGCTCGATCAACATGGCGCGTCTTGTGTCCAACCCGTTCGAAGCGGACGCAGCCTTGAACCAAGAGGCCATGCAAGAGCTTGTTGCGACTGCCGTGCGCATGATGGACAATGTGGTTGATGCCTCCAAATTCCCTTTGCCTGAACAGGCTGCCGAGGCCCAAGCGAAACGCCGCATCGGCTTGGGTGTTACGGGGCTGGCTGATGCGCTCTTGATGTTGGGCCTGCGCTATGGGTCTGACGAGGCGGCGCGTCAAACCGAAGATTGGTTGCACGCGATCGCCCGCGCCGCTTATCTGGCGTCGGTGGATTTGGCTAAGGAAAAAGGGGCGTTCCCCTTGTTCGACGCAGATAAATATCTTGCCAGTGGCACCATGCAGGCGATGGACGAAGATGTACGCGACGCGATCCGGGAACATGGTATCCGAAACGCGCTGCTAACCTCAATTGCCCCCACAGGCACCATCTCGCTGTATGCGGGCAACGTCAGTTCTGGCATCGAGCCTGTGTTTGCTTACGCGTACACGCGAAAAGTATTACAAAAAGATGGCTCGCGCACTGAAGAAGAAGTTGTTGATTACGCTGTGCAAATGTGGCGCGATAAATTTGGCGACAAAGAGCTGCCAGATTACTTTGTAAATGCGCAAACCTTAGCCCCTGCGGCGCATGTCAAAATGCAGGCCGCAGCACAGAAATGGATCGACAGCTCGATTTCGAAAACGATTAACTGTCCTGAAGACATCTCGTTCGATGAGTTCAAAGACGTCTACATGCAGGCATGGGATCAAGGCTGTAAAGGTTGCACCACCTATCGCCCCAACGATGTGACGGGATCTGTTTTGACCGTGTCGGAAAGCTCGGAAAAAGCACCGGGTGAAAGCTCAGATGCGCCGCACGAAGTAGATGGTGGCGAAGTAATCTATATGTCGGAACCACTAGACCGCCCTCAGACGCTAGAAGGCAATACTTACAAGCTGAAATGGCCCGATAGTGAGCACGCGATTTACCTGACCATCAACGACATCATTATTGGTGGCCGCCGCCGTCCGTTCGAGGTGTTCATTAATTCTAAAAACATGGAGCACTATGCTTGGACTCTGGCATTAACGCGGATGATTTCTGCGGTGTTCCGCCGGGGTGGGGATGTGTCCTTTGTCGTTGAAGAGTTGAAAGCGGTGTTTGATCCACGCGGTGGGGCATGGGTACAGGGAAAATATATTCCGTCCATTCTGGCGGCGATTGGCGGCGTGATCGAAACACATCTGGTTGCGATCGGGTTCCTCGAAGGAGAGGGGTTGGGGCTTAAGTCCGACCCACAAGCGCAGGTCGTCAACACGGACACCAACCGCGGTAAAGCCTGCCCAAGTTGCGGTCAGTTCGACCTGCGAATGGTCGAAGGGTGCATGACTTGCGGAAGCTGCGGCCACTCCAAATGCGGATAAGATGAAAGGTTGAGCCTGTTGTTGCAGTGGGCATATAGAACCCATATGGGCGATTTCGTCGCCCATATGCCAAGTGATTGTCGCCCATGGCTACGTAATGTATTGAAATAAATCACTATAGTTGAGGCCCAAAATCTGGTGCTATCGACGATAGAGTGTGGCCGCCGGTTAATGACGAACTGCGTGAAATCCGGATCATGATGAGCATGGAATCGAACACGCTAAAATACGCCAACTACACCTGCTGACCAAGTAGCGACCGTCTCCCGAGCGGACAATTGCTCGGATCGCTTCCCATCAAATGGAATATTGTCATGACGAGAATGACGGATCCGCCTCTCGGGAATCTCTTCAGTTGATGGTCTCCAAAAGCATCTCTTTCTAAGGTCGAATACGGCGCTGAATTGAAGACGTCACGTTGGAGAGTGCGGGGCAACAGTGCCGTTGCTGAGACTACTTAGACTTCGGTCGTTGTTGTCACTCTGTATCCAACCCATAAGAATTTTTAGAAAAGACGATTTTGAGGTGCGAGATGTCTCACGAACCGGATGACAAGTTAAAGAAATTAGCCGCTTCTGCAAGCTATACACCCGCTGGTCTGAAAGACCTTTTTGAAGGCTGGAACATTGTGGATTTCATGATGGTCGAGGTAGCCATTCGTCAAGCGCGTAATCCAGCAGAATGGCAAAAGTCATAGGATGCAGATTTGGGAAAACGCATCCTTGAGGCCTGGGAATACTCAGGGTTTTCGTGCCTGAGAAGGGCCGCCACTGTGCTGCGTCGATTGCTTCTCATTACCGAACAGTCGGAATTCAAGCTGAGTAGGAAGTGCTCCAGCTGCCCTTGGAGCGGCCTGAGGGAAGAGGATCGCCGAGTACCTGATTGGTTTGGATGACAAACCGTTGGTCGCTGCTGAGGAGGTGAAACCTTGCTTTCCGGACGCAAGTCAGGTGATCGATGGGCTTTTGGCTGAGATGCGCCGAGGCTTATACAGAAGATGGGTGTCAAGCTTGGTCTAGCCCAGCTCATATTCAGGACTTGTAGCAAAGCGTTGATACAGTTGTGCTTGGGATTGCTGCCAGACGCAATTGTACCGAAGTGGGCGTTGGCTTCATGTGGCTGGGAAAGCAACTCTGGACCTTTCCCAAGCTAGTTTCACTTGTTTGGGCCGTATCAGGTATACCTTATGGTGTTTGCTGGGTGCTGGGCTTCAAGTGATTGTATTTGAATCGAAAACAGACTGAACAAATTCGGGGGGCGAGTAAATTCCGCCTTTTCGTTGGTTCGGGGAACTGTCGACATGAGACGAAGTGAGGCGTTAAGAACACGGCCTAAAAGCTTGGAAACAATTGGCTTCCTTTCAGCAAACTGTTTTGTTAACTTGGCGGTAATAAAAAAATAAAGATGGCAGGCATACGGGCAGATGAAGACGGGCTTTCGTGGCACGTTCGTCATTTCCTGGGCGCAAACAGATCTAGATGGCCTTGAGGCCGCCCCTTTGGAGTCACTCACTGCGGGGGCAGTATGGTCATGGCACGGGGAACCCGTGTGTGTAGAGGGCCCGGCAGGGCTGTTGCGTTTGGATCAGGCGGACGGTGAAGATACGTTACGGAAAAAGGCGGCGCGCAAAGTGCGCCGGCTGGTTGGTGCGGCAGTTCAAAACCGGACAGATGTGGATGCGATTGAGGTCGATGATCCCCTGATGGACCAGAGTTTTGTCGTAACCAATGGGGCGCAAAGCTATACAGTGACAGTGATAGAGGTGGCAAACGGCGGCACGCGTTTGCTGATGTTCCTCGATCATATGCCACCTCGGGATACGGATCTCTGGGTGGTTCATCACTCATTGACAGGTGCGGATCGTGGGCATGATGCCCTTGGTGAAGGTGGAGTGATCTGCTTTACGCCGGGAACGCGCATATCCACACCGACGGGACCGCGATTGGTCGAAGACTTGCGCGAAGGCGATAAGGTACAGACGCGGGATAGCGGCCCTCAGCAAATACAATGGATTGGGAATCGCCGAATGACGGGGGCACGCTTGTTTGTCATGCCCAAGTTGCGACCGATCCGTATTCGGGCGGGGGCGCTTGGCATTGACCGCCCTGATGCTGAGCTGTTGGTTTCTCCGGCGCATAGAATGCTGTTGCGTGGGGCTGCCGCGCAGGCCCTTTTCAATACGCCCGAAGTTTTGGTGGCGGCTCGTGACCTGATCAATGGCACAACGGTTGGGGTGGATCTGTCTGTTCGGCAGGTTACCTACATTCACCTGCTTTTGCCCAGTCATCAGATACTATGGGCAAATGGTGTTGAGACCGAAAGCTATCATCCCGCTAATGCCTCTATGGATGCTTTGACGGATGCGGACCGTACCCGGCTTTTGGCGCATCTGCCGGGCTTAGATCGCGACCCACATGGGTATGGTGGATTTGCGCGTCGGAACCTTTCTCATACCGAAGCAGCGTTGCTGCGACATGAGGCGGCTTAGGACTTTGAGAATTCGGTCAATCCCGTGTTGACTCTGAGGGCCGCGCAGCTATAAGCGCGGCTCTATTGGTGTTGGTGGCCCTCGCAAGGGGATTCCTGTCAAGTCTGAACAGACTAGAGGACAACGCCCTTCATAGTAGCCCATACCGGTTTCGGGGTGGGCTTCGTTTTTAGAAGGAGAACAGCCGTGACTAAACGTACGTCTGCCAAGCATAAAATTGACCGCCGCATGGGCGAAAACATCTGGGGCCGCGCAAAATCCCCAGTTAACCGTCGTGAATATGGCCCCGGCCAGCACGGCCAGCGCCGCAAGGGCAAACTGTCCGACTTTGGTATTCAGCTGCGCGCCAAGCAAAAGCTAAAGGGTTACTACGGCGATCTGACTGAAAAGCAGTTCCGTCGCATCTACGCCGAAGCCGAGCGTGTTGGTGGCGACACTGGTGAAAACTTGATCGGTCTGCTGGAGCGTCGCCTGGACGCAGTTGTGTACCGTGCCAAGTTCGTTGCAACCGTTTTTGCCGCACGTCAGTTCGTAAACCACGGCCACGTGAAAGTGAACGGCAAGCGCGTCAACATTCCTTCTTACCGTGTAAAAGAAGGTGACGTTATCGAGGTTCGCGACAAATCCAAGCAAATGGTTGCTCTGCTCGAAGCAGTTCAGCTGGCTGAGCGTGACGTGCCTGACTACATCGACGCAGATCACTCCAAAATGACCGCGACATTCGTGCGCGCGCCGGGTCTGGGCGATGTTCCTTACCCAGTCGTCATGGAGCCAAACCTGGTCGTGGAATTCTACGCGAAAAACTAATCTTCGCCATTAATCAAAGATTTCAAAAGGCCGTGCATTTTGCGCGGCCTTTTTTTGTTGTGAAGGAGACGCGTAGGCTTTCTTGCCTTGTTGAGACCACATTGTTACTCTGACCTTGAACTTCTTTTCCTGGGGGGAATGGAAGGGCTGAAGTATGGGCTATAATATTGGTGAGGTGACCGGGTACGGCGGCGGACCGTCTGACTGGTCTTTAACAGTGGATCTGACGGATCCGTCAGCGACAACCGTATCGGGCGATTTTGACGTTGTCAGCTTGTTGACCGGGGGAAGCACCGGCGAAGCCGATGATTATTCCATAATAGGCACAAGCGCGAACTTTGACAGTTACACAGACAACTTCGTACTGAATGCTGACGGCACTTTTTCTTTTGACATCGATCGCGCAGCAGTTTTTGCAAGCGACGCTAATCAGACGGTCTCGTTCACTATCCTGGGGACGTCAGGTGGGCAATCTGATGATGATCAAGTCTCGGTCACATTGCTGATTTGTGTCGCTCGGGGAACGGCAATTAGAACCGCAAACGGGAGACGGCCGGTCGAAACGCTCCAGCCCGGCGATTGGATTCCGACGCTTGACAATGGATCGCAGCCAATCCGCTGGATTGGGTCACGGTTGCTAGAGGCAGAGGAATTGCGCAGAAACCCTCAATGGCACCCGATCCGTATCAAGGCAGGGGCATTGGGAAGAGGGCGCCCGCGACGGGATTTACGTGTGTCGCCACAGCATCGTGTTCTGTTGTCGGATTGGCGCGCTCAGCTGTTCTTTGGAGAGGACGAGATCCTAGTCCCAGCAAAGGGGTTGGTCGATGGGCAAAAGATCCGATGGGAGCAAGAGGACAGTGAAATCGAGTATTTCCACATTCTGTTTGATACGCATCAGGTGATCTATACAGAAGGAAGCTTGACCGAGAGTTTCCATCCTACTGGTTTCAGTTTGCGGGGCGTTGCTCCAGATGCCCGGGCAGAGTTGCTGGCGTTGTTCCCTGAATTGGACGAGGATGACGGAACATATGGACCGGCAGCGAAATATGTCGCCAAGGTGCAAGAAGGACTGTTCATGACGCAGACTGCGGCGGTATGAGCCAAACAGCGTCGCCCAAAGGCACAGGGCCAGAGTTCCCATCACAGGAAAAACTGCGCGTATATGGCGACGTGATGTTTCTGGCGCTGCGCAGCGCCCATCATGCAGCGATGAATATAGCGAACCTGCGCGCGGCGATTGAGCCTGCGATTGAATTGGGGCAGTTTCGCATTTTCCGCTTTGATGACGTGCCCCGTGGAATGTTCACTTGGGCGTATTTGGGGCCAGAGGCAGAGGCTCGGCTCGTTGCTGGGAAAACCCTGAGTTACGAAGATTGGACATCAGGTGACAGGTTGTGGATCATTGATCTGATCGCCCCGTACAAAGGGATGGCCGCCGGGATGACGCGTTGGGTCATGGTGCCGGGAAATTTTGCCGACAGAGAGTTCTGGTTTCGAAGGGTCGAAGGCGGCAATAAGACACGCCGCATTTTGCACATCGATTTTGAGCGTCCAGATGGTAAGGCGCGGTTTTTGAAACCAGAAGACTTTGAGCCCGGCCCTGATTTATAAGGGGAGCGGACGATTTTCCGCAATAGCTTCCATTGCAAAATAGGATGTGACGCTGTCCAGCTCTACTTTGTCGATCAGGCGCTGATAGACTTGATCATAGCTGGTCATATCTTGCGTCACGACTTTGAGTTGGTAGTCATAATCGCCGCCTATTCTGTGAAAATCCACCACCTCGGGGATGGTTAAGACGTGCCTGCGAAAGGCTTGCAACCACTCCGCCGAATGATGGCGGGTCCGTAGCATCACAAAAACAACCAGATTAAGGCCAAGCCGTTCGCGGGCAATGCGGGCGCTTGAACCTTGAAGGATGTCTGCCTCAGAAAGGGCTTTCAATCGTCGCCAGCAGGCGTTTTGGGACAGGCCGACACGATCCGCGAGTTCTCTTTGGGGCGATGTGGCGTTCTTTTGCAGTTCACGCAACAACAGGATGTCAATTTGATCTATCTTATGGGTCATATCTAATCGTTTGACACAAAGAGATGGGAAAATATACAAAAATCGGGTAAGTTTATTGCCCTGTCTGGGGTCATCTTTGTTGGGTAACAGGAGCTTGAACATGACCCTTACCCATTTTCGCGAAGGCTTATCAGCCACCACTCAATCTAAGTCCTTGCGGGATGGAATGATTGGAGAGGGAATCAGCATTCCCGGATTGTTTGGGGACGTTCCGCTTGTCTACGCGGACTACGTTGCTTCGGGACGCGCAATGACACAGGTAGAAACCTTTGTCGCGACCCACGTGTTGCCATTCTATGCCAATAGCCACACAGAAGCCTCCTTTTGCGGCTCATACATGACTCGGTTGCGGCGTGAGGCGCGAGCCGAGATCGCCCGGCTTATCGGTGCCACTGAAGACGATTCGGTGATCTTCACCGGCTCGGGTGCCACAGCTGGGCTCAATCGGTTGGTTAGTTTGTTGGGGGTGGAACAAGCTGACCGGCCGGTTGTAATCATTGGTCCGTACGAACATCATTCCAACATTCTGCCTTGGCGTGAAAGCAAGGCCGAAGTTATTGAGATTCCAGAAGCGCCAGAAGGCGGTCCGGATCTGTTCGCGCTGAAAGCGGCATTGGTGACCCATAAAGATGCTGATTTGATAATCGGCAGTTTTTCTGCCGCTTCAAATGTCACGGGCATCATCACTGACCCTGATCCGGTAACCCGAATTCTCAAGGCACATGGGGCACTTGCCGTTTGGGATTACGCAGGGGGTGGCCCGTATCTGCAGATGGATATGGGCGCGGGCTCAGACGTACGCAAAGATGCAATTGTTGTTTCGCCGCATAAATTCCCTGGGGGGCCGGGCGCGTCTGGTGTGTTGGTCGTGAACAGAACTGCAGTTCATCAGACCTGCCCCAGTTGGCCAGGTGGAGGCACCGTGTCCTTTGTTTCACCGTGGGGCCACGACTATTCCGAGGATCTGGCGACACGCGAAGAAGCCGGAACGCCGAATGTCATCGGAGACATTCGCGCCGCATTGGCCTTTATCGTCAAAGATGTGGTCGGGGTTGAGGAAATCACCCGCCGAGAAGCTGAGTTCAATCAGATGGCCCAAGAAGGGTGGGGCAACAATCCGCATCTGACACTGCTTGGAACGGAGAACCCCCATCGGCTGCCGATCTTTTCCTTCTTGGTAAAAGACAAGGCCGGGAACCCCGTTCATCAGCAGCTGTTTACACGGATGCTGAGCGATATCTATGGAATCCAAGCCCGTGGCGGTTGTGCCTGTGCCGGGCCTTATGCGCATCGTTTGCTGGGCATTGATGAAGAGGCGTCACTGGCCCTGCATGCGGATCTGGCTGCGGGCAAAGAGCTTTTGAAGCCCGGTTGGGTGCGACTGAACTTTAGCTACATGATGGATCCGGCGACGGCGCAGTTCATCATCGACAGTGTGAACGAGCTGAGTCAGCGGACCGAGGAATTCGCGCAATATTACGATGCGGACCCTGCAACCGCACGGTTTCGTGGGCAATCTGTAGCGGCGTGACGCCATTGCCGCTTTTCTCGGAGAAAGCAGAGCGTTATTAGGGTTCCATCAAGGAGCCCTAATATGACGAAAATCACCCCTCAGCCCGGCATTATGGACATCGCACTGTATCAGAGCGGCACGGCGCATGTAGAGGGCGTGAGCAATGTCATCAAGCTTAGCTCAAATGAAAACCCCTATGGACCAAGTCCAAAGGCCATCGCTGCCGTCCAAGACAGTGCGGCGATGTTGCATCGGTATCCCTCCAGCGATCATGCCGGTTTGCGAACAGCAATTGGGGAACAACATGGCTTGAACCCCGAGCAGGTGATTTGCGGGGCAGGGAGCGATGAAATCATCGCGTTTCTGTGTCAGGCTTACGCTGGTCCGGGGGATGAAGTTCTCTATACCGAGCACGGGTTTTCGATGTATCGCATTAGCGCCTTGGCCGCTGGTGCAACTCCGGTCGAGGTGCATGAACGTGAGCGAGTCACAGATGTGGACGCTTTGTTGGCCGGATGTACGGATCGAACCAAATTGGTATTCATTGCCAATCCGAACAACCCAACAGGCACCATGATCGGAGCCGCCGAAGTTGCCAGTCTTGCGGATGGGTTGCCGCCACACGCTATTCTTGTTCTCGACGGGGCATATGCCGAATATGTCAGCGGATTCGACGCAGGTGTCGAGATCATCAATGCGCGCAGCAATGTGGTGATGACCCGCACGTTTTCCAAGCTTTATGGCCTGGGGGGTATTCGCGTGGGGTGGGGGTATGGACCACAGGATATCATCGACGTTCTCAATCGTTTGCGCGGCCCATTCAATGTTTCAGCGTCCGCTTTGGTCGCAGCCGAGGCGGCAATCCGGGATACCGCCTATGTTGAATTCTGTCTGGAAGAGAACACAAAGTGGCGCGGTTGGTTGGCCGAGGCACTTGCTGCGTTGGGCGTGCCATCAGATACCTCGTGTGCGAACTTTATCCTGGCCCGTTTCTCTGACCAGGCCGAGGCCGAAGGCTGCGACGCCTATTTGCAATCTCAGGGGCTGATCGTGCGTAAGGTGGCTGGGTATAACTTGCCAAACGCACTTCGTATAACTGTTGGTGACGAAAATGCCTGTCGGCGCATTGTGGACGCAGTTGCTGCATTCAAAGGGGGCGATAAATGAGCCAACCGATTTATGACCGTGTCGCCCTGATTGGTCTGGGACTGATTGCTTCTTCGATGTTCTGGGCGATCAAACGCGCTGGCCTGGCCAAAGAAGTGACCGGGTACGCCCGCTCACAAGCGACCCGTGATACGGCTCGTCAAATCGGGTTGTGTGATCGTATTTGCGACAGCGCTGCCGAAGCTGCCGAAGGCGCAGACCTCGTCGTCTTGTGTGTCCCTGTCGGTGTAATGGGCGCAGTGGCCCAAGAAATTGCCCCGGTGCTAAAGCCGGGCGCAACGATCAGCGACGTTGGGTCGGTCAAACGGCATGTCATTGATGCTGTTACACCTTTTGTTCCTGAAGGTGTGCATTTCATTCCGGCGCACCCGCTGGCTGGTACCGAACATTCAGGACCAGAATCCGGTTTTGCCGAACTGTACGACAACCGCTGGTGCCTACTGGTGCCTGTCGAAGGTTCTGATCGCGCTGCGGTAGAAAAATTGCGCGCCCTTTGGGAAGGCATCGGCGCGAATGTTGAAGAAATGGATGCAGATCACCATGATTTGGTTTTGGCGGTCACATCCCACGCGCCGCACCTGATCGCCTATACAATGGTGGGCGTCGCGGATGATCTGCGTCGTGTCACGGATAGCGAAGTGATCAAATACTCGGCTGCTGGGTTCCGGGATTTTACTCGGATCGCTGCCTCGGACCCGACCATGTGGCGGGATGTGTTCTTGAGCAACAAGGATGCAACGCTGGAAATTCTTGGGCGGTTCACGGAAGAACTGTTTGCGTTGCAACGGGCCATTCGGACTGGGGACGGAGATCATCTTTTCGACTACTTCACGCGCACCCGTGCCATTCGCCGTGGTATTATCGAAGCGGGTCAAGATACGGACGCGCCAGATTTTGGGCGTGGAAAGGCTAAATCGTGATCCGGCGGGGCCTCGTTTGCACTGTGTTGTTGTTAACAACAACGCTGGTCGCGTCAGCGAGTGCCCCTGAACGATCGTTGCGCCCGGTTGGGCGTGCATTCGTGCCACCGATACCTTCGGCAGAGGCACAGGAAGAGCCTCAATCCCCCGCATTGCAAGAGGCTGCTGTATTGGTGGCTGTTTCAGAAGTGGCGACAAGGGTTCAAGGTGTAAGGTTGAGACCGACGCCCCGCCCCACGAAGGCCGCAGAGCCGGGGGAGGCCGAGATAACGGTCGTGGCCCAAGCGGCCGCGGTGCAGACATTTGGCCCGACAAGCTCTTTGCGCCCTATCGTGCGCCCGAAAGCCGTTGAACAGCAGGTTTTCTTTGGCAAAAAGCGTAAAAGCCGTAAGGGGTCGGTCTGTGGGAATGCGGATATCAAGGGCGAGAAAGTCGGACGGGTTCCCGGAAAACTGAACGGCTGTGGTGTCAAGGATGCGGTTCGTGTGACGTCCATCTCAGGCGTGCGGCTAAGTCGAGGTGCGGTGATGACTTGTGATACAGCACAAGCATTAAACCAATGGGTTGAACGCGGGGTAAAGCCAACATTTCGGAACCGTGGCCCGGTCGTTGAGATGCGTGTCGCGGCGCACTACTCCTGCCGGACGCGAAACAACCGAAGGGGCGCCAAAATTTCCGAACATGGCAAGGGAAAGGCCATCGACATTTCGTCATTCACTATGAAAGACGGAGAGGAGATTACTGTTCTCCAAGGATGGAAACGGGGCAGCTCCCGCCGTCTTTTGCAAAGAACGTGGAAAGCAGCCTGCGGCCCGTTTGGGACGGTGCTTGGACCCAAGGCGGACCGCTATCATCAGGATCATTTCCATCTGGATACAGCGCGCCACCGGGGCGGGCCGTATTGTCGCTAGCGCAAAATCAGGCGTGGAGCTGGCCCAAGAGGGATCGGCCCCAGCGCCACATAGCCATCTCTGAAGTTCAACTGAACATCCAAGGCCTGTGGATTGCCGCCCAGGCCTGCCAGCATGGACAAGACCCGTTCTGCAGGGTTCACGGCCTGTGTCGGGATCGCGCCAGCATTATGGGCCATTGTCAGCATTTCCCGCCAGTTTTCTGCTTTGAGGGCAATTTCGCCCGTGGGAACACCCAGCTCGTCAACCAATAGCTGACCTGTGGCGAACAGACGCAAAGCCCCCCAATGCATTTCGGCAAGAGCAAGGTCGATCTTTGTGGGCTGCGGGCGCCGCTCTTCTAGGGCTGATCGATTCCATGGCTTGTCAAACTGAATCGTCGTGTCCAGTTTGAGTGTCTCAAAGCTGTGGGGCAGGGCGGTTGAGGACCCAAGCAGTCGCCGCAGATCGTCCCCCAATGTGAAATGCCCGGCTTCGATGTCGTAGGTATATGTATCTGGTCGATCGGTCTGCGCCATCGCAAGGGTCAGGTCTTCGGCTCCCAGCACAGGTCCTGTCCCATCCGATATGGTCCAGCGGCTCGCAGTCACGGACATTTGGTTCAGCGTCAAAGCAACACCGGGTTGAAGGTGCAGCAGCGCTTCCATCTTTTGAGCCTGCAGGATCAGGTGGCGATCCAGATAGGACAATCGCTGCGGTGTCTCTGAAAAGCGAACAGTTTGCCGTCCGGGCCAGATCGCTGGACTATCCAATTCCAACCAGTCGGCCTGCCAAGCGGTGCCATTGCTCGGATCTGCCAAGGCAGGATTGGTAAGTAGGGTTTTGTGGCTAAGGGGAAAGCCAGAGGTTGATATCGTGGCATAATCGGCTTGCCACCCTCGCAACCGTTGGCTCTCAAACCAGCCAATCACACCTGAACGCAAGCCATATCCCGCCGCGTACCAATAGGCACACCAGACCAAGCTCAAGACAATCACAACACGGATCAAGCGCAACATTGGCCAAAGCCCCTTTTTCCTGCTCTGATTTTGATGTTTATAGGGCGAAACAAGCAAGGACCATAGTGATGACAATGTGGGTATTTGGATATGGGTCGTTATTGTGGAACCCGGACTTTCCGGTTGCACGCAGCGAACTGGCGACACTGAAAGGGTACGCACGGTCTTTTTGCATGAGCTCTATCCACCATCGCGGTACCGAAGAGAACCCTGGACTGGTGTTGGCGCTGGACGCGATTGAGGCTTCGTTTTGCAAAGGCGTTGCCTTTGCGGTCGAAGCGGGACACGAAGAACGTACGCTTGCAGAGCTACGAGAGCGTGAATTGGTGTCGTCGGCCTATTTAGAAAAGATGCTGGATGTGCATTTCGATACGGGTGAGGTTGTGAATGCCGTGACCTATGTGATCGATGCGGATCATGTGCAGTATTGTGGTGGAATGCCTTTAGAAGAACAGGCGCAGATCATTGCACATGCTGTCGGGGGGCGCGGACCAAATACTGAATACCTCTACAACACGGCTGAGCATCTGGCTGATATCGGCTTGCACGATCAGGATCTGAACTGGCTTTCTGATCGTGTGCGGGCTTTGGTTGCATAAAGCCTTGGCGTTATGCGCGATTTGCCGGTAAGTTTGTAGCTGAGCAGACAAACGTGCCAGGAAACAAGCGCATGGCGCAACAAGACAGTGAAGTGAGACCTCAGTTCTCGCAACCCATCCGTCAGATCACGATGATGCTGATGGTAATTGCCTTATCCGGCTTTGGAATATTCGTCGCGCTGCCGCGTGTTTTGCCGGTATTCCAGGCCAACCCCTACCTAAACGGCTTTATTCTGCTGGTTTTTGTGATCGGTGTGTTCGCTTGTTTTTGGCAAGTGATTCAGCTGATCGGGTCCGTGCGCTGGATCGAAGAATTTGCAAGTGGGAACGAGCGTGAGGGCATAACACCGCCACAGCTATTGACCCCGTTGGCGTCGTTGTTGCGGAGCCGCGCGGCTCGGATGCATATCAGCTCAACATCAACCCGCTCAATCTTGGACTCGGTGGCTGAAAGGATCGAAGAAGAACGTGAGATAACCCGTTATATAACCAACGTTCTGATATATTTGGGCCTTTTGGGCACATTCTTTGGCCTGGCCACTACGATTCCTGCTGTTGTCGACACCATTCGCAGCCTCGCTCCGCAAGAAGGCGAAGAGGGGCTGGCTGTCTTTGGCCGTCTCATGACAGGGCTTGAAGCGCAGCTGGGCGGGATGGGGGTCGCCTTTGGGTCCTCGCTGCTCGGCTTGGCCGGATCTCTGATTGTTGGGTTGCTAGAACTTTTTGCAGGACATGGGCAAAACCGGTTCTACCGCGAATTGGAAGAATGGCTGTCCACGATCACACGACTTGGCTTTGCCTCGGGTGAAGACAGCAGCGGATCAGACAATGCGATGCTCACGCATGTGATGGATCGAATGGGGGAGCAGATGGAGTCCTTGCAGGGGATGTTCGCTGCCTCTAGCGAAGAAAACACGGCGGTCAATGCTAAGCTTTCACAGTTGGTCGAGTCCATTTCGGACATGAATCACCGTGCTGCCGAAAGTCAGGACACTGTCATCGCCCTAGATCGCGTGGCCGCAGTGCAAGAGACATTGGTCGATGTGATCCGGGCCCAAGGTGAGAACGAAGGCATCGATGCTGAAAGCCGGATGCGGTTACGCTCGATTGATGTGCAAATGTTACGCATCTTGGAAGAGATGTCCGCCGGGCGTCAGGAAACCATGGTTGAATTGCGCAAAGACATTGACCTTTTGGCCAATGCATTGTCGCAGCCGCGGGGGCAAACACGCGTCCGGGGCACGGACGGGGAGTAAGCGATGGCCCTGTCCCGCCGTACTGGTCAACGATTCCAGGGCTCTGTTTGGCCCGGTTTTGTGGATGCGATGACAGGCCTGTTGATGGTCCTGACATTTGTTTTGACCATTTTTATGGTGGTGCAGTTCGTTCTTCGCGAAACAATCTCTGGACAAGAGGTCGAGCTGGATGTTTTGGCGAGCGAAGTTGAAGCGTTGGCGATTGCGCTAGGGCTAGAAGAGCGAGAAGCCAATCAGTTGCAGGCGCGCTTGGGGGCCTTGAATTCGACCCTCAATCAGGCGCAGGGCGATTTGGACCAAGCCCGATCCATCATTTCGGATTTAACGGCTGAACGTGATGCGCAACGCAATGAAATCCAAGCGGCCAACACCCGGATCACAGCGTTCGAAGCACAGGTCGCGACCTTGCTTGCAGATCAGGAGCGCGCACTTGGAGATATTACAGCGCTGGAGCAAGAGCGGGCTGATCTGCGCGCAAAAACAGACAGCCTGTTATCCGAGCAAGAGGCCCTGAATCTTGCGTTGGCCCAATCCCGATCAGAGGTAGATGCACAGGTCGAGGCTGCCCGACTGGCAGCGGCCCGTCGTGAAGCGCTCGAAGCGATGGTGGCGGACCTTGAACAAAAGGGCAAAGAGCAGTCTGAGCTGACGCAGTCGCTGCAAAATGAACTGAATGAAGAAGAGGCCGCCCGTCTGGTCGAGGCGGCGGCGGCACAGACTCTGCGTGACAAATTGGCGAACGCAGATGCTGAATTGACTGCGATGACCTTGTCGTTGGAAGCGCAGCGCAAGGACGCAGAAGAGACATTAATCCTGCTGGCTGCAGCAGATCAGGCGAAGGCAGCTCTTGATCAGGCATTGGCCCAAGCCTTGGACCAGATCGAAGCGGCCAAAGCGCAAGCGCGCGATCGGGATGAGTTGGCCGAGCGTTTGACACGGGTTCTGGCGCAGATGGAGGTTACGCAAACTGACGGTGCAAATCGTGTGACCGCATTAGAGGCGGAATTGGATCGGCTGAGAACGGACAGCGCAACGACGCAAGCGGACTTGATTGACCAGTTGACCAAAACGCGCGCACAAGCGGCGCAGGCCCGGGCTGAGTTTGAGGCCGAAATTGCTGCGTTGCAGTCGTCCAGCGTTCAAACCGAATCCCAATATCAAGAACGATTGGCCCAGCTACAAAGTGATCAGGCCGCAGCCAGACGTGCGCTGGAGGCGCAGATTGCCGAGGGTGAAACACGTGCAATCGAGGCGCGGCAAGGTTGGCAAGATCAACTGGCACAGGCCCAGTCCGAAACGGATCAGTTGCGTGCAGAATTGGGGCGGGCCACACGCGATTTGGAAAGTCTGCGGTCTACCATCGAAACATCATCGCAGGATCAAGCGTCGATAGAAGCGCAACTACTTGCTGCCCTTCAATCGCTGGAGCAAGCACAGGCCGCGTCCTCGGACCGGGATGTGTTGCAACGTCGGCTGTTGGCGGCAATCGCTGGTCAAGAAGAAGCAGGCGTTTCAGCCGAAGCGCAACGGTCTCTGGCCGAAGAGAGGGCTGCCTTGCTGGCTCAGGCGCGTGCCGAATTGGCCGATGAAAAAGCAATTTCGACCGAGGCGCAAAAACAAAGAGCCTTGTTGAACCAGCAGGTAGCGGCCTTGCGGACGCAATTGGGTGGATTGCAAGCCCTGTTGGATGATTTCAAAGCACGCGATACAGCCGCACAGGTTCAACTGCAGAACCTTGGTCAAAACCTGAACGCAGCCCTTGCACGCGCCGCGTCAGAAGAGCGTAGGCGGCGGTTGCTGGAAGAAGCTGAGCGCAAACGGCTGGAAGCTGAGGCCCTTGCCCTCGAGGAAGAGGCCAAAGCCTTGGCCGCGCAAACAAAAGATCTGGAACGCTATCGGTCGGAATTTTTCGGACGTTTGCGGGATGTTTTGGGGACGCAAGAAGGGGTCCGCATCGAGGGGGATCGTTTTGTGTTTTCGTCCGAGGTGCTCTTTCCTCCGGGCGGTGCCGAACTGTCTGCCCTTGGCGAAATCGAGATGGGGAAGATTGCGCTTATTCTGCGCACGATTGCACGGGACATTCCCCCAGAAATCAATTGGGTGATCCGGGTTGATGGGCATACTGATAATGTGCCGCTGTCCGGCACGGGGCAATTTGCAGACAATTGGGAACTGAGCCAAGCGCGAGCGCTCTCTGTGGTGCGCTATATGGTGTCTGATTTGGGAATTTCACCCAGCCGGTTGTCCGCAAATGGCTTTGGTGAGTTTCAGCCGATCAATACGGCAGATACGGCCCAGGCCCGCGCCCAGAACCGCCGGATTGAGTTGAAACTGACCGAGAAATAGGCCTCGTTATTCGATGATCATGTTGATGGATTGCTCGCTGAGCGTCGCACCATCTCGAATCATTTTGACGGTCCCACGATAGGTTCCTTGGGGCCATGCGGCTTGTTTCAAGCGTTTGCCATAGGCCCTAAAGAACCGAGCGCGGTTCTTTTCTAATTGTGCATCATGAGACAGTGAAAACCCATTTGGGCCAGAGATTGAGAGACGCATAATGTCCCCCTTTAGCCCGCCATATGCAAAACCAAATAACACAAGCGCCTCAGATTCTGCCGGAAGGGAATTCATTTTGGCAGACCCCGCGTGAATGTCTTCGTATTTGGGGAGATTGGGGCTGAACCCAATGTCAATCAGCGCGCCAGGCACGTACGGCAGCTCCGAGTGCCATAGGCTGTTCCCTGCTTGGCCGCACAGTGAAGTGTCGCTGGTGTCAAAAGGGTCAACCACTTGACCATTCTGACGCACGGATAAATGTAAGTGAGGAAACTGGGTTTTACCACTTAGCCCAACTTCCCCCAAGATAGTGCCCTGTTTGACGCGGTTCCCTTTCTGGACACGGATCGAGCCCAGTTTCATGTGGCAATACTGCGTTTCCCATCCATCCGCATGACGCACGACAACGCCGTTGCCACATTCGCGCCCGCTGACGTCCTCCGCCTGTTCTTTTGTGTAATATTTGTCGGGCATGCTATCGCGAGAACCACGCACAACTCCGGGTGCGGCAGCAAGGACATTTACGCCCTCTTGCATCGCTTTTAGCGTGGGGAGGGAGAAATCTGTTCCCTTGTGCCCGTCATAGGCCAATTGGCCACATCGAAAGTCTCGAAATTCGGGGCCGGGATCTCTGTCCGGGTATTGCTGGATATGGCAATTGACACCAAGTTCGCAGTCAATCGGGAGGCTCAAAACAGGCGCACTCGCCGCAGATCCTGCGACGAGTGCAAAGAGAGCCGTTAAGGCCGCTCGCATTATTCAGCTGTGAGCAGGGGCGGCTTGTCGCCCGAGATGCGCTGCTGATCTGGACCGTCGATTTTCAGATCCAATTTTCCATCCTTGAGGCTGACTTTGACGACACCACCTTTGGCCAGTTTGCCGAACAGGAGTTCTTCGGCGAGTGGCTTTTTGATGTATTCCTGAATGACACGTCCCAAAGGACGGGCCCCCATCCGATCATCATAGCCTTTGTCAGCAAGCCACTCTGCGGCCGGACGCGTCAGTTCGATAGAAACGTGGCGATCCATCAGTTGCGCTTCTAGTTGAAGAACAAACTTTTCAACCACTTGCAGAATGACTTCTTTCGGCAGAGGTGCGAACGAAATCACGGCATCCAGACGGTTTCGGAATTCTGGTGAGAACGTGCGTTCAATCGCAGCGGTATCTTCACCTTCGCGCCTATCCCGGCCAAACCCAATCGCAGATTTTGCCTGCTCTGAGGCACCCGCGTTTGACGTCATGATCAACACAACATTGCGGAAGTTCACGGTTCTGCCATTGTGATCTGTCAGCTGGCCGTTATCCATCACCTGCAACAAGATGTTATATACATCAGGGTGGGCTTTTTCCATCTCATCCAGCAGCAAGACGCAATGTGGATGCTGATCAACACCGTCAGTCAACAGACCGCCCTGATCAAATCCGACATAACCCGGAGGGGCGCCAATCAAACGGCTGACGGCGTGTTTTTCCATGTACTCAGACATGTCAAATCGCAGCAATTCAACGCCCAGCGTATCCGCAAGTTGTTTGGCAACCTCGGTTTTACCAACGCCGGTTGGGCCCGCGAACAGATAGTTCCCGATGGGCTTTTCTGGTTCGCGCAGTCCAGCACGCGCCAGTTTGATAGCGCTCGACAAAGCGTCGATTGCATCATCTTGCCCAAATACGACGCGTTTCAGCGAGTTTTCGAGATCTTTCAGAACTTCGGCATCATCTTTGGTGACATTCTTCGGCGGAATGCGTGCGATTTTGGCCACGACGGCTTCGATTTCTTTCACCCCAATGGTCTTGCGGCGTTTGCTTTCGGCGACCAGATGTTGGGCTGCGCCTGCTTCGTCAATGACGTCAATCGCCTTGTCCGGCAATTTCCGGTCATTGATATAACGCGCCGCCAATTCTACCGCCGATTTGATCGCATCGGCTGTATACTTGATATCGTGGTGCTCTTCAAAATACGGCTTCAGACCACGCAAAATCTTGATGCTGTCTTCGACCGTTGGTTCACTGACGTCGATTTTCTGGAAACGACGGCTCAGCGCTCGATCTTTTTCAAAGTGCTGGCGGAACTCTTTGTACGTTGTCGATCCCATAGTGCGCAACTTGCCGCCCTGCAGCGCAGGTTTCAGCAGGTTAGAAGCATCCATTGCGCCACCAGAGGTAGCACCAGCGCCGATGACCGTGTGGATTTCGTCAATGAACAGAACTGCATCTGGATGATCTTCAAGCTCTGTCACAACGGCTTTAAGCCGCTCTTCGAAATCACCACGATAACGGGTGCCAGCCAACAACGCGCCCATATCGAGCGAATAGATAGTTGCGTTGGCTAAGATTTCGGGGGTCTTGCCATTGACGATCTTGCGGGCCAGACCTTCGGCGATTGCTGTTTTGCCAACACCGGGGTCACCAACCAGCAAGGGGTTGTTTTTGCGACGGCGGCACAAAACCTGAATGCAGCGCTCGACTTCTTGATCACGCCCGATAAGAGGGTCGATATCGCCTTCGCGGGATTTGGCGTTCAAATCGACGCAATATTTGGCAAGCGCGCTCTCATTTTTGTCGGGCTCAACAGTCGGCTGTGGTTCTTCTTCGCTTTCGGTCGCTCCAGTTACAGGACGGTTTTCCCCAAAGGCGGGATCTTTGGCGACGCCATGCGCAATGAAATTCACCGCGTCATACCGTGTCATTTCCTGTTCTTGCAGGAAATAGGCAGCGTTGCTTTCGCGTTCCGCAAAGATCGCGACTAAAACGTTGGCGCCGGTGACTTCTGTGCGGCCCGAACTTTGGACGTGGATTGCAGCGCGCTGGATCACACGTTGGAACGCAGCAGTTGGAACCGCTTCGGACCCATCGATATCAGTGACCAGATTAGACAGGTCTTCGTCGATGAATTCGACCAAAGTGCTGCGAAGATCTGTCAGATCCACACTACAAGCTTTCATGACGCGCACCGCATCGGGCTCGTCAAGCAGCGCCAGCAACAGGTGCTCCAGCGTTGCAAATTCGTGGTGCCGTTCGTTGGCAGCAGCCAAGGCTGCGTGAATGGCGTGTTCAAGTGTGCTCGAGAATGAAGGCACGCGGGTGCTCCTCTGTCTTGGGTCGGGAAGGGGATGATTTGCGATCATTCCCCCGTACCAACCATGTCCTCATAGTATTAGAGTTTGGTTGATAGAGCCGCAGCTTCAAGGGTTTTCTTTCATTTTTGGGTCACATTTCCTGTGAGTGCGGCTGTGAAGTCCTGTCTATAGGGGATTAGAAGCGATCTTTGCGGGCACGAATTTCGGTAAAAACCGCAGCTGCATCGGCCTCTTCCATGCCCAGGTGCGTCTTAATAGCGGGGTCTTGGGTCCGCAAAAAGGGGTTGGTTGCCAATTCCAGTGACAAAGTGGATGGAACGGTGGCTTTGCCTGCAGCGCGTGCTGAGGCGATATCTGCAATGCGTGTTTTCAGGTCAGGGTTGTGCGGATCAACGGTTTCAGCAAAGCGCCCGTTCGATTGAGTGTACTCGTGCCCCGAATATACGACGGTTTCGCGGGGCAGAGTAGCCAACTTGCTTAGCGACTCCCACATCTGCTCTGGGGTGCCCTCGAACAGACGGCCACATCCCAAAGCCATCAGGCTATCAGCGGTGAAAACGGCTGCACTATTTGGCATGTGAAATGCGATATGGCCGATAGTGTGCCCAGACACATCCAGAACCTGTATTGGCTCTCCACCAAATGTCAGCTCATCTCCTTCACGGACTTCTACATCCAAAGGTGGCAGACGATGGGCGTCATCGGCTGCACCGATCACCTTGGCTGGATGCGCTTTCAGGATATCAGCCAGACCTTCGACATGGTCCCAATGGTGGTGCGTCAACAGGATGTGGCTCAAGCGCCAATTGCGTTCTGCAAGAGCCGCTAAAATAGGGGCAGCTTCTGGGGCATCAATCAGGGCTGTTTCCCCGCTTGCCGCATCATGGGCAATAAAGGCATAGTTGTCGCTGAGACATGGAATAGTTAGGATCTCGAGAGGCATGGTCTTTTGCTCCTTCATTGCTAGAGTGACCTTTAATCTGGCCGATCACACAGGCACCTGCAATGCACCTTGATGTACAAGATCTGAGGAATTTCTATTATCGCAGCACGCTGGGTCGTGCTGCGCAAAGATCAATCCGGGATCGGGTGCTGGATATTTGGCCCGAAGCCAGTGGCCAAACCGTTGCAGGCTTTGGCTTTGCCGTGCCTTTGTTGCGCCCGTATCTCTCTGACGCTCGGCGCGTGATCGGCCTGATGCCGGGGCCTCAAGGGGTGATGGCCTGGCCTGCTGGCATGGCGAACGTTTCGGTCCTGACCGAAGAAACCAAATGGCCAGTTGATACCGGCCATGTTGATAAACTGATCGTCATGCATGGGCTGGAAACGTCCGCGCGTCCCTCGCAACTGCTAGAGGAATGTTGGCGTGTTCTGGGGCCGGGTGGAAAAGCCCTGTTCATTGTGCCGAACCGGGCCGGGCTTTGGTCTCGATCGGACAAGACACCGTTTGGCTTTGGACGGCCGTATTCTTTGGGGCAATTGGAGACACAACTGCGCATCCATGAATTCTTGCCAGAATTCCACTGTTCCGCTTTGTATCAGCCCCCCTCTTCAAAGCGGTTCTGGCTCAAATCAGGTGCCTTGATGGAGCGCACAGGCACGCGTGTTCCGACGGTTATGGCGGGCGGGGTCTTTATCGTAGAGGCGAGCAAGCGTTTGCATCCGCCCAGTGGGGCCAAGATCCGTGACAAAGCCCCATCCCGCATTCGCATTCTTGAAGGGTTGTCTAACCCGCGTCCCAAGCCGGCCTAAATCCTTGTTCAATCCGATCTCGGCATCCGGTTGTCTCATTTGGTCCAGATCCGGGGGTTGCACTTCAATGGATCTCATTTTTTAACTCATCAGCTTCAGCAGGTGGGTAAACTGGACTTATCGAAGATGCCAGTTGGAGGTGTGACGCTAGGGAATCCGTCACAAGAATCGAAAAAACCTGAGTTTTAGTAACATTTTTCACGTCCAAAGCCGGTGCAAAGGGTCGCAGTTTTGCTAACTCCTTGAAAACAATTGTTTTGTGGATAAACCTGTTACCGCTATACTATGTTGCTTGGTTGAGTGGGCTCTGTTACATCCACGCTGATTTTGATGCCCTGCCGTTTTGGCGGGGCTTCTTCACGCCCCCGGGCTGCGTATGTGGTGTGCGAAACCGGGGCCAATTGTCGGAAGGGTGGACGTGTCCGAACCAGCTTCGATTTCCGTAGGCATCGCTGCGCGCTATGCCACCGCGATCTTTGAGATCGCGAAAGAGAACAATAACCTTGATGGTCTTGAAACCGGCGTCAAAGATTTGGCTGCCGCGTTGAGCGATAGTGCAGAGTTGCGTCAGTTGGTGAATTCACCGCTGGTGTCACGCGCTGAGCAAGAAGCCGCGATTTCGGCTGTGGCCGGAAAAATGGGTTTGGATCCTGTGCTGAGCAATGCACTGGCTCTGATGGCGCAAAAGCGTCGCCTGTTTGTGGTTCCTCAGCTGCTGAACGCTCTGCGTGATCAGCTGGCAGAGGCACGCGGTGAAGTCACCGCTGATGTCGCATCAGCCAAAGCGTTGACCAAGACTCAGACCGAAAAACTGTCAAAGACGCTGTCCGAGCGTGTTGGCAAAACCGTTACAATCAATGCGACCGTCGACGAAAGCCTCGTTGGCGGTCTTGTCGTTAAAGTGGGCTCGAAGATGATCGACACGTCGATCCGCTCCAAGCTCAACTCCCTCCAGAATGCAATGAAAGAGGTCGGATAAATGGGTATCCAAGCTGCAGAAATTTCTGCAATCCTGAAGGACCAGATCAAGAACTTTGGTCAGGACGCAGAAGTGGCCGAAATCGGTCGCGTGCTGAGCGTTGGCGATGGTATCGCCCGCGTTTACGGTCTCGACAACGTTCAGGCCGGTGAAATGGTCGAATTTCCAGGTGGCATTATGGGCATGGCCCTGAACCTAGAAACAGACAACGTTGGTGTGGTTATCTTTGGTTCCGACCGGGACATTAAAGAAGGCGACACTGTTAAGCGGACCAACTCGATCGTGGACGTGCCAATCGGCAACGGTCTGCTGGGTCGTGTTGTTGACGGCCTGGGCAACCCCCTGGACGGCAAAGGCCCCATCGAATCCACCGCGCGCGGCGTTGCAGACGTTAAAGCGCCCGGCATTATCCCGCGTAAGTCGGTTCACGAACCGATGGCGACTGGCCTCAAGTCAGTTGACGCGATGATCCCAATTGGTCGTGGCCAGCGTGAGCTGATCATTGGTGACCGTCAGACCGGTAAAACTGCCGTTGCTCTGGACGCGATCCTGAACCAAAAATCAGTAAACGAAGCTGCTGGCGACGACGAGAGCAAAAAACTGTACTGTGTGTACGTTGCGATCGGCCAGAAACGTTCGACTGTTGCTCAGCTGGTGAAGAAACTGGAAGAGTCCGGCGCGATTGAATACTCGATCGTTGTTGCTGCGACTGCTTCTGACCCTGCGCCTATGCAGTTCCTGGCACCATATGCTGCGACCGCGATGGCGGAATTCTTCCGTGACAACGGCCGTCACGCCCTGATCATCTATGATGATTTGTCCAAACAGGCCGTGTCTTATCGTCAGATGTCCTTGCTGCTGCGTCGTCCACCCGGACGTGAAGCTTACCCAGGTGACGTTTTCTATCTTCACTCCCGCCTGCTGGAGCGTTCGGCCAAGCTGAACGAAGATAACGGTTCCGGTTCTTTGACCGCGCTGCCCGTTATTGAAACCCAAGGTGGCGACGTTTCCGCGTTTATTCCAACCAACGTGATTTCGATCACCGACGGTCAGATTTTCTTGGAAACCGAACTGTTCTACCAAGGTATCCGCCCTGCTGTGAACACCGGTCTGTCGGTTTCTCGTGTGGGTTCGTCGGCTCAAACCAACTCGATGAAGTCGGTTGCGGGTCCGGTGAAACTGGAATTGGCTCAGTACCGTGAAATGGCTGCCTTTGCGCAGTTTGGTTCGGACCTCGACGCCGCCACCCAGCAGTTGCTGAACCGGGGTGCCCGTCTGACCGAGCTGATGAAACAGCCACAGTACGCGCCGTTGACCAACGCTGAAATCGTCTGCGTTATCTTTGCAGGTACCAATGCTTACCTCGACAAAATCGACGTAACCGATGTGACCCGTTATGAGGCTGGCCTGCTGGCGCACCTGCGTGGCAAGCACCAGGATCTGCTGGACTGGATCACCAACGAAGATCCCAAGATCAAGGGTGACGCTGCGGATAAGATCAAGGCTGCTCTGGACGAATTCGCCGCAACCTTCGCTTAAGGAGACGCGGCAATGCCAAGTCTAAAGGACCTTAAAAACAGGATCGAGTCGGTCAAATCGACCCGCAAGATCACCAAAGCCATGCAGATGGTCGCGGCCGCAAAATTGCGCCGCGCCCAAGAGGCTGCCGAGGCATCACGCCCCTATACCGCGCGTTTCAACGCGGTCATGGCGGGTTTGGCTGCGTCGGTTGGGGGCAGCGATAGCGCCCCCAAGTTGCTCCGGGGAACCGGTAGCGATCAGGTTCATCTGTTGGTTGTCATGACTGCTGAACGCGGCCTTTGTGGCGGCTTCAACGGCAACATCTCCAAACTGGCCCGTGCCAAAGCAGCTGAGCTGCAGGCGCAGGGTAAGACCGTAAAAGTTCTCACCGTGGGCAAAAAAGGCCGCGATGCGATCAAACGGGATCTTGGGGAATACTTTGTGGGTCACGTTGACCTGAGCGAAGTCAAGCGTTTGGGATATTCCAATGCGCAAGACATCGCAAAGGACATCCTGGCGCGCTTTGATGCCGAAGAGTTTGATGTTGCCACGATCTTCTACGCGAAGTTCGTAAACGTTGTGACGCAAATCCCAACCGCTCAGCAGATCATTCCTGCTTCGTTCGACGAAGTTGAGGGTGATGGAGATACGGCGCTTTATGACTACGAGCCCAGCGAAGAGGCCATCTTGGCTGACCTGCTGCCCCGTGGTGTTGCGACCCAGATCTTCTCCGCTCTGCTGGAGAATGGCGCATCTGAACAGGGTGCCCGGATGAGCGCGATGGATAACGCGACCCGTAACGCAGGTGAAATGATCGACAAACTGACGATCCAATTCAACCGTTCGCGTCAGGCCGTGATTACCAACGAGCTGATTGAAATTATTTCGGGCGCTGAAGCGCTTTAAGAAACCGGAGACGAAACATGGCGAATGCAAAAGGCAAAGTCACGCAGATCATCGGGGCCGTCGTCGACGTCCAGTTCGATGACGCACTGCCTGAAATTCTGAACGCGCTGGAAACCACCAACAACGGCAAAAAGCTGGTGTTGGAAGTTGCTCAGCACCTTGGTGAAAACACAGTCCGTACCATTGCGATGGACGCGTCCGAAGGCCTCGTTCGCGGCGCCGAAGTGACCGACCTTGGTCAACCGATCATGGTTCCAGTTGGCACCGCGACGCTCGGCCGGATCCTGAACGTTGTGGGCGAGCCCATCGACGAAAAAGGCCCTGTTGAAACAACCGAAACCCGTGCCATCCACCAGGATGCGCCAGCATTTGCGGATCAGGCAACTGAATCCGAAGTTCTGGTAACCGGTATTAAGGTTGTTGACCTGTTGGCGCCTTACGCCAAGGGTGGTAAAATTGGTCTGTTCGGTGGTGCCGGTGTTGGCAAAACCGTTCTGATCATGGAACTGATCAACAACATCGCCAAAGTGCACTCGGGCGTGTCCGTGTTCGCGGGTGTTGGTGAGCGTACGCGTGAAGGCAATGACCTTTACCACGAGATGATCGAATCCGGTGTTATCGTTCCTGAGAAACTGGAAGACTCGAAAATTGCTCTGGTTTACGGCCAGATGAACGAGCCTCCCGGAGCACGTATGCGTATTGCTCTGTCGGGTCTGACCCTGGCGGAACAGTTCCGTGATGCGACTGGTACCGACGTTCTGTTCTTTGTGGATAACATCTTCCGCTTTACACAGGCTGGTTCCGAGGTTTCGGCTCTGCTGGGTCGTATTCCTTCGGCGGTTGGCTATCAGCCAACACTGGCGACCGACATGGGCGCGATGCAGGAACGCATTACATCGACCAAAGCCGGTTCGATTACATCGGTTCAGGCCGTATACGTTCCCGCGGATGACTTGACCGACCCTGCGCCGGCCACTTCGTTTGCGCACTTGGATGCGACCACCGTTCTTAACCGTGCGATCTCGGAAAAGGGTATCTACCCTGCTGTTGACCCGCTCGATTCAACATCGCGTCTGCTTGACCCAGCCATCGTTGGCGAAGAGCACTATGCGGTTGCGACCGAAGTTCAGCAGATTCTTCAGCGTTACAAATCGCTTCAGGATATCATCGCGATCCTCGGCATGGACGAACTGTCAGAAGAAGACAAACTGACCGTGACACGTGCGCGTAAGATCGAACGTTTCATGTCGCAGCCGTTTGACGTTGCTCAGGTCTTTACCGGTTCGCCCGGTGTTCAGGTTCCTCTGGACGTGACCATCGCATCGTTCAAAGCTGTTGTGGCTGGCGAATACGATCACCTTCCCGAAGCGGCCTTCCTGATGGTTGGCGGCATTGACGAAGTGATCGCAAAAGCCGAAAAAATGGCTGCTGAAGCCGCCTAAGGAGTATACCTGATGGCCGATACCATGCAATTTGACCTTGTCTCACCAGAGCGGAGCCTTGCTTCGCTTCAGGTGAGCGCGGTGCAGATCCCTGGCGCAGATGGCGACATGACAGCAATGCCTGATCATGCTCCGACCATCACCACATTGCGTCCGGGCATCCTGCGGATCGAAGGCCCCGAAGGTTCCAGCGAATACCTGGTAACCGGCGGTTTCGCTGAGATTGGCGCAGGCTCCCTGTCCGTGCTGGCTGAAAAAGCAACGCCGGTATCCGAAGTGACACGCGCACATATCGACGAGTTGATCGCCGAAGCGCGCGCATCGCATGAGGCTGCCCAGGCGCACCCAAGCATCGTAGATGAGGCCGCCAAGTTGTTGGCTGATATGGAAGCCCTCGGCACCCATATGAGCCTGTGACAGGCGTCTTAGCGAACGAATAGAAAGTCGGCCCTTGACGGGGCCGGCTTTTTTTGTGTTTTTTGGCCTGCCGTAGATAGTGCTGCATGGCCATGCTTGAAGATTAGAATGACGAGATGAAGTTTTTCAAAACCCACCCGATTGCCATTGCTCAGGGCGATGAGCAGCTGTTTTCTGATTTCGAAAATGGTGGTGAGATGTGGACCGGATCCGGGACACGCGAACGACGCCTGGCAGTCACCTTTCAAGAACCATTTCGATCAACTCCTGCTGTGCAGGCTCACATATCTTTGTGGGACGTTGATACGACCTTTGCTGTACGGGCCGAGGTCACGGCGGAGCAGATATCAACCACTGGCTTTGATATTGTGTTCCATACTTGGGCTGACACGCGTGTCGCGCGGGTGCGAGTGGCTTGGATGGCGATCGGGGATGTCTCAGATGATGATGATTGGGACATTTCGTAGAACCCCCAAATTGTCATTCCTCAGGTCAGGGGATCGCCCCCTTTGAGTGACGTCTTGCTCTTGAGCATTCCCACGCGCATCATGCAGATTAGCCGACTGGGAGGTTCCATGACCTACAAACTTGAATTCGTCACTGCCTTACCTGACCCGCCGGCTTTCCAAGCGTTGATGGTGGAATACTATCAGATCATGATCGACAAGTTGGTGGGGGCAGGTGGCCCCACTCTCTCTGCTGTTGATTTGGCGTGTGATACTATGGATCATTTGGATGAATTAACCCCACCCGAGGGGCGAATACTGTTGGCCACACAGTCAGATGGAGCGCTGGTTGGATGCGGTGTTCTTCGAAAAATTCGAGCGGATGCTGCTGAATTGAAACGAATGTATGTACGCCCCAGCGCGCAAGGCAGCGGGTTAGGGCGGCAGCTGTTTGAGACTAGGATAGCTGAGGCACGAAAGATGGGTTGCACGGCTCTGTACGCGGACACAATCACTGGCAATACGGCGATGTTGTCGATGTATGAAAGATTTGGGTTTCGCTACATTGCTCGATACCCTGAAAATGCAAACGCCCCGGAACTGGATCCATATCTTGTCTATCTCGAGCTAAAGCTTGCCTAGGCTTTTGGGCAAAGGTGAGTTGCGACAGAGATCTTGGATCTACAAATACAAAAGGCGGCCATTGGCCGCCTTTGATTTTACTGAATGTCCTGACTGATCAGTCCATATGGTACAGCGACTCGTAGATCGGTGTCAGTGTCTTGTCCTCGAACAAGGATGAGACCGACGTCCCGTTCCAGATGTTCAAGATTGCTTGGGTAAAGATCGGGGCCGTTGGGACGATCCGGATGTTTGGCGCATCCAGAATTGCCTGAGTGGGCTGGATCGAATCTGTGATGACCAGTGATTTCATAACTGAATTGGTTACACGCTCGACCGCTGGGCCGCTCATGACACCGTGCGAGATGTAGGAGTGCACCTCTTTGGCGCCATTGTCCAACAACACCTGAGCCGCCTTGCACAGCGTGCCAGCGGTGTCGCACATGTCATCCACGATCAGACAGGTTTTGCCGGAAACGTCCCCGATAACGGTCATCTCGGCAACTTCACCCGGCTTTTCGCGACGTTTATCAACGATTGAAAGCGGGGCGTTGATGCGTTTGGCGAGTTCACGTGCACGGGCCACCCCACCAACGTCTGGCGAAACAACCATCAACTCATCCATGCGGTCCTTGAACTGGTGCTTTACGTCCAGCGCAAAAATGGGTGACGCATAAAGGTTGTCCACCGGAATATCGAAAAAGCCCTGAATCTGAGCCGCGTGCAGGTCGAGTGTCAGAACCCGTTCAATGCCTGCTTCAACCATCATGTTGGCAACCAGCTTCGCCGTGATAGGCGTGCGGGCTTTGGTGCGGCGATCCTGGCGGGCATAGCCGAAGTATGGGATCACGGCGGTAATCCGCTGGGCCGAAGAGCGACGCAGTGCATCACAGATGATCAGCAGTTCCATCAGGTTATCATTGGCCGGGTTCGACGTCGGCTGGATGACGAACATGTCCTCACCGCGCACGTTTTCGAAAACTTCGACAAAGATTTCACCGTCGTTGAAACGCTCTACACGCGCATCGACCAGTCCTTGGTCGACACCTCGGTACAGGCTCATGCGGCGTGCAATGGATTCGGCCAAAGGAAGGTTGGCGTTCCCAGAGATGAGTTTGGGTTCGTTAAGTGTCGGCATGAGCTGAATATCCCCAGGCAGCAAAGGCTATGTGACAGATTCGTGATGTTGACACCGCTTAGCATGGGCTTAGCTTCGCGCATAGGTAACGCTACGGAGAAAGTGAATATGGCCCAAATTGACTACTATTTTGCGACACTGTCGCCCTATGCCTATCTGGCTGGGGACGGTTTGGAAGAAATTGCTGCCAAACATGGTGCAACGATCAACTATAAACCGATGGACATCCTTTCTTTGTTTGGTCGAACCGGAGGGATTTCCCCCAAAGACCGGCATCCGTCGCGGATTGAATATCGCGCCCAGGATTTGATGCGACGTTCGGCAAATCTGGAAATGGACTTCAACCTGAAACCAGCACATTGGCCAACCAATGCGGCACCGTCGTCATATGCGATCATTGCGGCCTCCAAAGCCGGGGGCGGGGACGTAGGTAAATTGTGCCGCTTGATCTTGCGCGCCTGCTGGGCTGAAGAAAAAGACATCGCCGAGGATGACGTCGTGCGCGAATGTCTACAGGGCGCTGGTTTTGATCCCGCCTTGGCCGACAGTGGTCTGCTTGTTGGGGCTGATACCTACGCTGCCAATCTCGAAGCGGCCGTTGAAAACGGTGTCTTTGGTGCACCGTTTTATGTCACCGAAGATGGGCAACGGTTCTGGGGGCAAGACAGGTTGGCTGACTTGGACAAGCATCTGGAGACGCTGAAAGCATGAAGGATCTGGCCTCTTTGCCGCAACCGGTTCACGTTCGCCAATTGGGAAGTGGACCGCGTCAAGTTCTGGCGATCCACTGTACCATCGCCCATTCTGGCGCTTGGAAGGGGGTGGCGGGGCGCTTGGATAAAGAGGCCACCTTTACCGCCTTTGATATGCTGTCTCATGGGCAAAGCCCGGATTGGGACGGGCAGGGGGGCTATCAAGACAGAAACGCTGAAGCGGCGGCTACGCTGCTTCAACAGCCTATGGACCTGATTGGGCACTCCTTTGGGGCAACAGTGGCCCTGCGGCTGGCTGTTGAATACCCGGAACTGGTTCGAAGCCTTACTCTGATCGAGCCGGTTTTCTTTGCCGTTGCTGATCAGGAGGCACCTGACCTGGTGTCTCAATTGCGCAAAGATGCAAAGCCATTTGCGGATGCAATCGCTGCGGGTGACCATGCGTTGGGGGCGCGCCTTTTCAACCGCATGTGGAGCTCATCGGGAAGCCCGCGGTGGCCAGATATGCCAGAGGCCACGCGTGCCGCGATGACACGCAGCATCCATGTGGTCCCGGCCTGTGACGCGAGCCTTTATGACGATCAGGCAGGGCTACTGAGCCCTGGCGTTTTGGATCGCGCGACTATGCCCTGTTTGTTGCTACGTGGGACGGAAACACAACCCGTTATACATATGATCAACGAAGGGCTGGCACAGCGCTTACCCAATGCGCAGTCACAGGCGGTTTCCAGTGCTGGGCATATGCTCCCGATCTCGCATCCGGGTACAACGGCGTCTCTGCTGCGGGATTTTTGGTCAAGATCTTAACTTGGGCAGTGTCCAGAACAGCCATGCTGTAGCCGGACACCGTTGGCCAACAAAGTTAGTTTAGCAATGACAGGAATTGGTCAATTTGCGCGTTTGTGATCGACCAGTCGCAAACCAGACGGCACGTCAACATTTCCTCAGAGTCGTTGCCCTCTAGCTCTGCACCCCAAAGATGGTACACCGCCCCAGCAGCATGCAGGTCTTTGTGCTGCGCGCGCGGAAAACTGGCAAAGATCATGTTGGCCTGTGGATTATGCAGGAACGATGCACCTGCCGCGCGCAACCCCTCTGCCAGCCGAGCACAGTTGGCGTTGGCTTGACGCGCACTGGTCAGCCACAGATCATCGCGCAGATACGCATCCATTTGCGCAGACAAGTACCGGTGTTTTGAAAACAAATGCGCGCCGCGCTTGCGCCGCAGCTCAAATTCCCAAGCTCGCGTTTCATCAAAGAAGATGACCGCTTCGACACCCATCAACCCGTTCTTTGTGCCGCCAAAACTGACCGCATCTACACCGGCTTTCCACGTCATTTCTGCAGGGGTGCACCCCAATGCAACCATTGCATTGGTAAACCGGGCACCATCCAGATGGACGGGAAGGTCGAACTCCTTGGCGACCTTGCACAGGGCCTGTAACTCATCCAGGGAATAAACTGTGCCACGTTCAGTGACCTGTGTGATCGAAACTGGCCCGCGTTGTGGGCCATGTACGCCACGGGTTTCTTCGCCCGCGATTGACTGGCGCAGCGCAGCCGGCGTCATCTTGTCACCACCGGGAACCAACGTCAGCTTGGCCCCGCTATAGAATTCGGGAGCGTTGCATTCGTCTTCGTGGATATGGGCGACAGGCGAGCAAAAGATGGTCTGCCAAGGTTCTGACAAAGTGGCGAGTGCCAGCGAATTTGCAGCGGTGCCTGTTGCGACCAGATAAACCGCCGCTCCGGGAGCTTCGAACAGGGCGCGGATCTTGTCGCGCACATCATTCATCAGAGCATCAGCGCCATAGGCCATCTGGTAGCCTTGGTTTGCCTCGGCCAATGCCTCCAGTACCTTTGGGTGGACGGGTCCTGAATTGTCAGAGGCAAAATACATCAGATTGGTTCCTCGATTATGTGGTCTTCCCACTCTTCCTCGGGCGTTTCAAATTCCGATACAGTCCACCCTTGGACTGAAATTCCGGCCTTGTGCACGCTATCAGGGTCACCTGATATCAACGGATGCCAATCGTAAAGAGGTTTTCCTTTCCAAAGCAGCCGATAGGCACAGGTTTGCGGCATCCAATACGCATGGGTATCCAGATTATCGGGCTTGAGCACGATGCATTCAGGTACAAACTGATGTCGGATCGGGTATTGCGCGCAATGACAGCTGGAATCATCCAGCAGACGGCAGGCAACGCGTGTCAATGCGACTTCGCCTGTCTCCTCATCTTCTAATTTGTTCAGGCAACATTTACCGCAGCCATCACACAGGGCTTCCCATTCCTTTTCGGACAGGTTCTTGAGGGGCTTCTTTTCCCAGAAACGTTTTTTAAGACCATCGCGGTCGATTGGATCGGTCATAACGCGCCTAGAATCTCACGGGCACGGGCGCAATCGTTATCCATCTGAGCAATAAGTGCCTCAAGCCCGTCAAACTTTTGTTCAGGGCGTAGATAGTCCACGAGCCCAATAGACAAGGTCGCCCCATAGAGGTCGCCAGAAAAGTCGAACAAGAAAGTTTCCAGATTGGGACGGTTTTCGCCAAACATTGGACGCACACCCATCGAAGCCGCACCGTGATAGCTGCCCTGATGGGGGCCATCAAGAACATCAACCAAAACAGCATAAACGCCAAACGCGGGCTGGTGCAGGCCGTCGATGGACATGTTTGCGGTGGGGAATCCCAATTCACGACCACGTTGCTCGCCACCAATTACTTCGCTTTCGATGCGATGCCAGTGGCCCAACATGCGCGCGGCATCCCGTGGGCGTCCTTCGGCCAGGGCCTTACGAATGGCTGTGGATGACACGATATCCTCCGATTGCTCCAAAAGCGGGGCGATGGTGACGCCAAACCCCATTTCCTGACCAAAATTTGCCAGATCAGTGGCGTTCCCTGTACGTCCCCGGCCAAAACAGAAATCCGCACCAACGATAACGTGCGTCAGCCCCAATCCGTCAGCAACGACGTTCTGAGCAAATTCGCGCGGGCTGAGGTTAGCCAGAGTTGCGTTGAAATTCAGCTCGTACAGCTTTTCGATTCCCAGTTTCTCAAGCCGGTGCGCCCGGGCAGAGCCCCGCATCAAACGAAAAGATGGGGCGGCTGGAGCAAAGAATTCACGCGGATGGGGCTCAAAAGTCAGAACACCCAAAGGCGCGTCTGGGGCGGCTTGCCGGGCGAGTTCAATCACCGATTGATGACCCAGATGGACGCCGTCAAAATTGCCAATCGCGGCGCAAGCACCGCGATCTTGAGGTTCAACAAACTGATAGTCCCGGATGATGCGCATAGGCGTTGCCTAGCGTTCTCAGGCGGGACGTGCAAGCACTGCGTTGGGTCAGTCGAACTTACGCGAGGGGGCAAGAACCATCGCTTCGCCAATCAGGACCTTTTTCCCATCAACAGAGCAGTGGCAATCCAGTTTCACACGGCGTTTGCCGACTTCGATGTCAACGACTTTGACCTCGGCATACACCATGTCGCCCGGGCGAACCGGTGCTAGGAACTTCAGCGACTGGCCCATGTATACGGTGCCATGGCCCGGCAGTTGTTCCCCAATCACGGCCGAGATCAGCCCCGCAGTCAGCATCCCGTGGGCAATACGGCCCTGAAAGATGGTGTCGCGTGCATATTCATCGTCCAGATGCACCGGATTGCGGTCCGTGGACACCTGAGCAAACATCTCGATGTCTTCATCGGTCACCACTTTGCGCAGGTACCGGGTCATGCCCATTTCGATGTCTTCAATGCAGATCGTTCCGCGGGGCAGATTGTCCAACATAGTGTCCTCTTTTCTGTCTGGCTGGGTAATTATCAGTCACACCCTGCCGGTATGAGGCAACTTTATTACTTTGCAGGTGCAGAAAATCAAGCACTTTTTTCTTACCGCAACAGGCCAATCGAATAGGTGGGGTTCGATTTTTCCTTTGTCAGGTAGTCAGTTAACGCTTCTGGATCAGGTTGATGGCCAGTTTTTGTTTCTGATGCAGCCAGCCCCCCTGTGATGAAAAGGGAATCGATTCCTTCGCCCATGGCCCCTGCAATGTCCGTAATCACGCCATCTCCGATCGCAAGAATCTCGGAATCGGGGATATCTTTGCCCAAGGATGCAAGCCGACGGCGGGCCAAGTCATAGATCGGCGGATGGGGTTTCCCAAAATACAGGCTCTCTCCGCCCATCTCTGTATAAAGACCTGCCAAGGCACCTGCGCACCATTCCCGCACCTCGCCACGGTCCACAACAATGTCAGGGTTCGCGCAGAGCAATTTCATGCCTTTGGTTTTGGCGTACAGGAAATCTGCCCGGTTCACGTCTGGATCAGCCATCGGGTCGTTGGGACCGCAGCAAACGATGCCCTCAGCGTCCTGCAAGGCGACACGTTCGATTTCGACTGGGTTCTCCAGCAGGCTGAGAGGTTCAAAGAACCCAGCATCGCGCTGCCATTCCCCCATGAAATAGACTTTGTTTCCAACTGCACCCCGAAACATTGCCGAGCGCGCAGAATCGCCTGAGGTGGCGATGATGTCATAGGCGTCATCCGGCACATTGAATTGGCTCAGTTGCGTGGCAACACCTGCGCGTGGTTTGGGGGAGTTGGTCACCAACACCACCGTGCCGCCCTTGGCGCGATACTCTTGCAACGCAGCAACCGCTGACGGATACGCTGTGACCCCATTGTGGACACAGCCCCAAAGATCAACAAACAAGGCCTGATAGCGGTCAGAGATCTCGGAGAGGGCAGTAACGATCTGGGTCATGGCGAGCCTTGGGGCAAAAGGGTGATTGTTGCTCGCGTGTATGGCCTAAAATTGTAACAGTTACCATGCTTGGCAATGCTGCAAGCGCTCATAAGGAATTGTATTCCACAGCTTTCAGAAAACAAAAAACCGCCCCGATCCAAGGACGGGGGCGGTGCTTAACTGTCTAGTGGGGTATCACGCGCGGCACCGTCTTTGTGTTTGCTCGATTGAGATCACAGTAAGATTTGGGCGCGTTCCCCTTTTGCCGAAAATCAGCTCGCCTTTTTCAGGGCTTTTTTGGCTTTCTTCAGCTTGCTCTGCTGGCGTTCTACTTTGCCTTCGCGCGATTTGACTTCCTTTTTAAGTTCTTTCAGCTTCTTGTCTTTGGCCATGATAGGTCCCCTTGTTCAATTCTTAAAACTACCACCTCAGCTTAAGATGCTCCCGAAAATCGGCAAACACCAATAGCTTGAGCCGATCTGGTTCACTAAAGTGTCAGATCAGAGTGTGTAGTGTTCAGCGTCAGCTGAATGAGATTTTGTTACTACATTGTATTGCTAGTGTATATACATTTTTTCAAGATGTATCAGAAATAGAAAAACGCCAAGATCGCACGCCCCCTGTTAAGCGCGCAGCGCGCAAAAAAGGGCACCTCATAAATGAGATGCCCTTGTTCAGTTAGAAATGGTGTTTTCTATCAGACTTTGAGGTTCGGGATAATCTGCTTTTTGCGGCTCATGATGCCGGGCAGGACAACCGCGTCCCCGTTGACCGAGGTGCCAAAGCTTTTCTCAGCAACACCTTTAACCAAGTCGTTGGGAACCAGCAGGGTCGCTTCTTCGTTCAGGATGTCGACGACAAACAGCAACACCTGATCAACACCGTCTTCGGTCGCGACTGATGTCATGGTTTCCATCAGGGATGCTTTGCGATCCAGCACAACGCCCGGCGCTGTGGTTTCCAGAACGGACACACGAAACTTGGTGTCGTCGACTGCGTATTCCTTAGAATCCATACGCAACAGTTCAGCGTCGCTAAACGAGGAGACGTCGGATTTCGCAGCGAACATGTCAGCCGCATAGGCCGCGATGTCGATTCCCAAGTCCGCGGCGAGTTTTTCGGCAACGGCGCGATCATGGTCAGTCGTGGTCGGCGAGCGGAATTCCAATGTGTCAGACAGGATGCAGGTCAGGGCAGCACCTTTGATCGCGTCAGGCATTTTGGCAGCATCTTCACCCATCAGGTCAATCATGATGGTGGCGGTGCAGGCCAATTGACGGATAGTGATGTGGATCGGGCCCTTGGTTTTCAGACCGCCCACCAGCGCATGGTGATCAATGATGGCCTGAATATCAGCGCCGTTGATGTTGTCGGGCAATTCAGCAGGGTTATTGGTGTCAACGATGACACAGGGCTGACCGTCGGCGATATCAGTGATGATGGCCGGTTTTTCCAAGTTCCAACGTTCCAGCATGAACGCGGCTTCGGTGTTAGGCTCGCCCAACAGAACGGGCTTTGCTGGAACACCTTTCACTTCGTTCAGATACCAGGCCCAGACGATAGGGGAGCCGGTGGAATCGGTGTCAGGGGATTTGTGGCCAAAAACTTGGGTGTTCATGTCAGCGTCCTGCGTTCATACAATTTTGCGCGCGTTATACGGGCGGGGGCATGGCTTGTCACGATGCGCGTTGGTGGCAAATAGACGCGAGGGCCCATAAGGTGAGCGGATGAATCGTGAGCAAGATCTTTATCCCCCGATCAAGGCGTACCTTGAAACGCAAGGCTATGTCGTCAAAGGCGAAGTTGGGGCGGCCGATGTCGTGGCGTGCCGGGACGCAGAGCCCCCGGTTATTGTTGAGTTGAAACTCCGCTTTTCTCTATCCCTGTATCATCAAGCCATCGAACGACTGAAGGTAACAGAGACCGTTTACATTGGTGTGCCCAAGCCCACAGGGCGGAGCGCGCGGCGCATGTTAAAAGAGAATTTGCTGATGTGTCGGCGTTTAGGGGTGGGGCTAATCACGGTCCGGCCAGATGGGGTTGTTGAAATTCAGTGCGATCCTGGTCCTTATGCACCCCGTAAATCCAAACAGAAAACAAAGCGACTGTTGCGCGAATTTGAGCGTTTGCAAGGGGATCCGAACGCGGGCGGGGCGACCCGGCATGGGATCGTTACCGCCTATAGGCAAGATGCCCTTCGTTGCGCGGCCTATTTGGCTGAAAATGGCCCATCCAAAGGCGCGGAGGTCGCCAAAGCCGCTGGGGTTCCCAAGGCGACCGGACTTATGCGCATTAATCACTATGGTTGGTTTGAAAAGGTCGATACCGGTGTCTATATGCTCAGCAAAGCAGGCTCCGAAGGCTTGAAGCATTGGGCTTACAGCTGGGACCAAAAATAGGTTCATTTTTCTGACCCTACCTGTTGACTCGGTGAAAATCAGTGCCTAGCTATGCTTCCGTTAGCACTCAGGACAGTTGAGTGATAATGATCTCGCCAAGGGAGTGCGAGATGAGGAATAATAACCTTTGAGCCTTAAGGAGCTGCAAAGATGGCATTGAAACCGCTTCATGACCGCGTGCTGGTTCGTCGCACAGAAAGCGACGAGAAAACTGCTGGCGGATTGATCATCCCCGAAAGCGCAAAAGAAAAGCCAGCTGAAGGCGTTATCGTCGCTGCAGGCGCAGGCGCTCGTGACGACAAGGGCGGCCGTATCGCTCTGGACGTTGCCGAAGGCGACAAAGTGCTGTTCGGCAAATGGTCCGGCACCGAAGTTTCCGTCAACGGCGAAGAGCTGCTGATGATGAAAGAATCCGACATCATGGGGATCATCGAGTAAGCCATCCGGCTTCTCTGACCCTCTTTTAAGACTTCTCAAGGAGAAATAGAACATGGCTGCTAAGGACGTCAAATTCGACACCGATGCCCGCAATCGTATGCTGGCTGGCGTAAATATTCTGGCTGACGCTGTCAAAGTAACCCTGGGCCCCAAAGGCCGTAACGTGGTTCTGGACAAGTCGTTCGGCGCACCGCGCATCACCAAAGATGGTGTATCTGTTGCCAAAGAGATCGAACTGGAAGACAAGTTCGAAAACATGGGCGCACAGATGGTGAAAGAAGTTGCTTCGCGTACCAACGACGAAGCAGGCGACGGCACCACCACTGCAACCGTTCTGGCGCAAGCGATCGTTCGCGAAGGTCTGAAGCAGGTTGCTGCTGGTCTGAACCCAATGGACCTGAAGCGCGGCATCGACCTGGCAACTGCCACTGTTGTTGCGAACATCAAAGACGCTGCACGCGAAGTCAAAGACTCTGCCGAAGTTGCTCAGGTTGGCACCATCTCCGCCAACGGCGAAGCAGCAATCGGTCAGCAGATCGCAGACGCGATGCAGAAAGTTGGTAACGAAGGCGTTATCACTGTCGAAGAGAACAAAGGCCTGGAAACAGAGACCGATGTTGTTGAAGGCATGCAGTTCGACCGCGGTTACCTGTCCCCTTACTTCGTAACCAACGCAGACAAAATGATCGCAGATCTGGACGACTGCATGATCTTGCTGCACGAGAAAAAACTCTCGTCGCTGCAGTCGATGGTTCCACTGCTCGAGCAGGTGATCCAGTCGCAGAAGCCTCTGCTGATCATTGCTGAAGATGTTGAAGGCGAAGCGCTGGCAACTCTGGTTGTGAACAAACTGCGCGGCGGCCTGAAAATCGCAGCGGTCAAAGCACCTGGTTTCGGCGATCGCCGCAAAGCCATGCTGCAGGACATCGCGATTCTGACCGGTGGTCAAGTGATCTCCGAAGATCTGGGCATGAAGCTCGAGTCCGTCACCATGGACATGCTGGGCACAGCCAAGAAAATCGAAATCACCAAAGACGAAACAACCATCGTTGACGGTGCTGGCGAAAAAGCCGAAATCGAAGCCCGTGTTGGCCAGATCCGCGCTCAGATCGAAGAAACTTCTTCCGACTACGACCGTGAAAAGCTGCAAGAGCGCGTTGCCAAATTGGCTGGCGGTGTTGCTGTTATCCGCGTTGGCGGCATGACCGAAGTAGAAGTTAAAGAGCGCAAAGACCGCGTTGACGATGCACTGAACGCGACCCGCGCTGCGGTTCAAGAAGGTGTTATCGTTGGTGGTGGTGTTGCTCTGGTTCAGGCCGGTAAAGCACTGGAAACTCTGGAAGGTGCAAACTCTGATCAGAACGCTGGTATCGTCATCGTACGTAAAGCAATCGAAGCGCCTCTGCGTCAGATCGCTGAAAACGCTGGTGTTGACGGTGCGGTTGTTGCCGGCAAAGTTCGCGAAAGCAACGACGCGGCATTTGGCTTCAACGCACAGACCGAAGAATATGGCGACATGTTCTCCTTCGGTGTGATTGACCCGGCCAAAGTGGTTCGTACCGCTCTGGAAGACGCTGCATCGGTTGCTGGTCTGCTGATCACCACCGAAGCCATGGTTGCTGACAAGCCTGCCAAAGACGGCGCGGCTGCTGGCGGCATGCCTGACATGGGCGGCATGGGCGGCATGGGCGGCATGATGTAATCACAGGTCCCTTGGACTTGTGAGGCCCACAGGCGGTCTTCTTTTTGGAAGGCCTGCCAAACGGGCCAAACATCACCATCCAACCGGATGATTTTAGGGGCTGCCTTTTGGGCGGCCCCTTTTCTGTTGTGCCGATCTTGAAGACGCTCATATTGAAAAACAGAGTTGGGGGAGGGCAACATGGGTGTTGGACCAGACACAATGCGCGTCGTGACCGAAGATCAGTTTGACGAGGTGGACGCATTATTGTGCGCAGCCTTCCCAACGGCTGCCGAGGCACGTCTTGTGCGCAGGCTGCGCGCGGACGACGATATGCTTCATGAGTTTCAAACCCCATGGGCGGGAAAGATCGGTGGCTACTTTGCCCTTAGTCGGATGCAGGCGCCTTACGGTTGGGCGTGTTTGGCGCCAATGGCGGTAAGGCCCGAGTGGCAGGGCGGGAAGCTTGCTGAGAACAACCCCAACATGACAGTTAGAGGGCCACAGGACGAAACCTACCGGAGGCCGTGGCGCATCGGAACAAGGATGCTGCAGCACCTGCAGGTTTTGTACGAAATCCCCTCTGAAATGTACAAAGCACGATTGCCAGAGACCGTGGTGGTTTTGGGAAACCCTGCATTCTACGGTCGATGGGGATTCGACAAGACCCGGGCGCAGCATTTAATCTCCCCCTATCCGTTGGAGCACACGCTCATCCTCCGACGCGGCGATGACATCCCCAGTGAAACGCTCATCTACCCAAAGGCGTTTTCAGATTAAGCTGACGTTGTTTTGAGTGTTCGTGCTGGCCGGAACAGGCTAAGGCAAATGAATGCGCTTGTTTCTTCTGACCGCCCTTACGATGTCAGCCTTTGCTGCGAATTCAATTTTGAACCGGCTTGCCGTCGGAGCCGGGTTTAGCGATCCGGGCAGTTTTGCTGTTATTCGGGTGCTATCCGGGGCTGTCACGCTGGCGGTTCTGGTGCTGATCCAGCGAAAGTCGCTCCCTCTTTTTGTGCCGCGCCGATGGATTGGGGCAGGGACGCTCAGCCTCTATATGGTTGGATTTTCAATGGCCTACCTGACCTTGGATGCGGGCTTGGGTGCCTTGATCTTGTTTGGCGTCGTGCAAATGACGATGTTTGGGGTGAGTGCGCTGTCAGCACTGCCGCCGGCACGCCAATGGCTTGGGGCTTTGGTTGCATTTGGAGGGCTGGCTGTCGTTTTGTGGCCGACAGGCAACGTGCAGGTCGATTTGACCGGGGCGCTCCTGATGGGACTCGCCGGGCTTGGTTGGGGCTTTTACACGCTGGCCGGACGTTCTGAACCGGATGCGTTGGCGGGAACCGGGGCAAACTTTGTGCTCGCCCTGCCGATCACTGCCGGGGCCATCTGGGTCATCAGTCCTGAATTCGTGACCACCCCAGAAGGGGTTGGTCTGGCGATCCTGTCGGGGGCAGTGACATCGGGAATGGGATATGCCCTTTGGTATCGGGTGGTGCCACAGTTGGCTTCGTCAGTCGCTGCGACGGTTCAATTGAGCGTACCGATAATTGCTTTGGTTGCAGGCGTTTTGATGCTTGGCGAAGCTGCAGGTACTCGCTTGCTTGTCGGGGCGATACTGGTCGTTGGCGGAATTGCGCTGGCTGTTTTCAAACCACGCGCGATCTGAACCTTTTCTCGCGTCAGAATTCCAAGTATCTCGGGGCCCATGCGTTGTATTGCCTTTCTGTTGCTGCTTTTTCCTACCTCTGCGTTAGCGGATTGTGTGGTGTTGCTCCATGGATTGGCGCGCAGCGAGACCTCTTTTGCGGTCATGGAAGAATTGCTTGAGCTGCGGGACTATGATGTGGTTCGGCCGGGGTACCCATCGACGGATATGCCCATTCCCGAACTTGTGGCCCAAACTTTGCCTGCCGCTGTGCAAGCGTGCGGTGATCAGACGGTCCATTTCGTTGCCCATTCGATGGGAGGTATTTTGATCAGGTATTGGCTACGTGGTGGCGTGCCGGATCAGGTGGGGCGTGTTGTGATGCTGGGGCCGCCCAATCAAGGCAGCGAAATCGTAGACCGTTTTGGAGATCTCGAGGCCTTTGGTTTGTTGAATGGCCCGGCTGGATTGTCTCTTGGCACGGGACTCAACAGCCTGCCACGTCGATTGCCACCTGTAAATTTTGAACTGGGTGTGATTGCGGGGGATAACTCTCTAAATCCACTCTTTTCTACAATCCTTCCGGGACCGGATGACGGCAAAGTTTCGGTGCAATCGACCAAGGTTGAAGGCATGGCGGATCATATCGTTTTACCGGTTACACATACCTTTATGATGAATAACCCGAGGGTGATCGCACAGGTCGTGCACTTCATCGAGTTCGGACGTTTTAACGCTGACATTTCTTGGGTGGATTCTGTGCTGGGAACAATTGATGACATGTGCCTGGGGGAGGAATGCGATCAGGTGCACAAGGAGATCACAGAATGACGGCTTTGGATCTAACCTTGGTTGGGGCGCAGGTTTTGACTGAGACGGATGGCCTGCGGTCAACTGATCTTTCGATTGCGGGGGGATGCGTTATTGACGCGCGGGCGGCGAAAGTTGTGGATCTAAGCGGTTATATGGTTTTGCCCGGGATCGTGGATTTGCATGGCGATGGATTTGAGCGCCACCTCGCACCGCGTCGAGGTGCGATGAAGCAGATGAATGAGGGTGTTCTTGCAGCCGAAGCAGAGCTGGCAGCGAACGGTATCACAACAGCAGTTATGGCCCAATTTCATAGCTGGGAGGGCGGTCTGCGCGCGCCGGAGTATGCGGCACAAGTGTTCAAAGCCATTCAAACTGTGCAGGGTGATGTCGTTACAGATCTGATTCCGCAGCTCCGGTTTGAGACGCATATGTTGAATGACTATGCCGGAATGGTCGAACGGATCAGGGATTGGGGTGTCCAGTACTTGGTTTTTAACGACCACTTGCCACACGCCAAACTGGCCGCAGGGAAAAATCCGCCCCGGCTGACCGGGCAAGCGCTAAAGGCGGGGCGTAACCCTGAGAAACACCTTGAGATGATGCAGGAGATGCACCGGCGCAGCCCTGAGGTTCCGCAGGCTTTGGATCAATTGTGTGCGGCTTTGGCTGAAGAGGGCGTGCTGATGGGCAGCCACGATGACCAGAGCGCCGAAGGCCGCGCAATTTGGCGGGCGAGAGGTGTTCGGTTGTCAGAATTCCCTGAAACCATCGAAGCCGCCGAAGCCGCCCGATCCGGAGGCGACCCCATTGTGTTGGGGGCGCCGAATGTGGTGCGCGGGGGATCGCACAACGGCAATGTCAGCGCGGCAGAACTGATTGCGATGGGGCTGTGTGATGCTTTGGCCTCAGATTATCATTACCCGAGCCCGCGCAGGGCAGCGCTGATGTTGGCAAAAACTGGCGTTCTTGATTTTTCTGACGCCTGGGCATTGGTGTCGAGCGGCCCAGCGGCTGTTTTGGGACTAATGGATCGAGGGACACTTAAAGTTGGCGCACGTGCGGATTTGGTCGTGCTCGAACAAGGCACACACCGGGTTGCGGGTGCTTTTTCTGGTGGGCGCATCAGTTATCTAAATGGAGATTTGGCTGCGCTGTTGATTGGCTAGTGCAGAGAGGCACGAGCGGTGCTGCTCAAGCCCCAAGAGGGGCCATCGCAGCACCGCGCAAAGCCCCGGATGGGGCCTTGCTGCGCCTGTATCAGCTGGTGCGTTGTATGGTGTTGAAATGGCCCATTTTGCGACCGGGCTTGGTTTCCGCCTTGCCATACAGGTGGATCGCTGTATCGCTTTGTTTGATCAGATCATCCAGCCGATTCATGTCGTGACCGATCAGGTTTTCCATCACAATGTCGCTATGGCGCTGACCGTCACCCAGAGGCCAGCCAGCGATGGCGCGGATATGCTGTTCGAACTGATCGACGGCGCAGCCGTTTTGTGTCCAATGACCCGAATTGTGGACGCGCGGGGCGATTTCGTTAACGATCAACCCCTTCGGCGTCACAAACAACTCAACGCCCATAACCCCTACATAATCCAACGCATTGAGGATCTTACCCGCCAACAGGATGGCATCCATACGTTGGGACCCTGTCAATCGTGCGGGCAGGGTGGTGGAATGCAAAATGCCGTCACGGTGTATATTTTCACCCGGATCGTAGCATGAGACCTCACCCGTAATGCCACGCGCGGCAATAACGGATACCTCGTGAGAAAATTCGATGAACCCTTCGAGGATCGAAGGTGCACCGGCCATGTCGGCAAGGGCTGAACCTGCGTCTTCGGTCGATTTTAGGCGGGCCTGACCTTTGCCATCATAGCCAAACCGCCGGGTTTTCAGGATGGACGGAGCACCGATTGTTTCTAACGCGGCCTCGAGGTCGCTTTGGGTTACGATATCGGCATAGGGCGCAGTTTGAAGACCAAGGTCTTGTAGAAAGCTTTTTTCGGTCAGGCGATCCTGACTGACGCGCAAAGCCTCGCGGCCTGGGCGGATAGGGCAATGAGCCTCTATGACATCCAGTGCGGCGGTTGGGATATTTTCAAATTCATAGGTCACAACGTCGACGGATTGCGCAAACGTCTGAAGCGCAGCGGCATCATCATAGCTGGCCATCGTGACCTGATCTGCGACGTGCCCGGCTGGTGGGTTGGCGCCGGGCTCAAAGATATGTGTCACAAAGCCAAGCCGAGAGGCCGCAACAGACAACATCCGGCCAAGCTGACCACCGCCAAGAATGCCGATGGTGGCCCCGGGTTTTAAGACATCAGTCATCCTGAGGCTCCTCTGGGATTGATGCGGATAGGGCCTCGCGCCAATAATCAAGCCGCTGAGCCAGATCTGAATCTTGCAGAGCAAGGATGCCAGCCGCCATCAGGCCGGCATTTGCGGCGCCTGCCGCCCCGATGGCCATTGTTGCAACCGGAAAGCCCCGGGGCATCTGCACGATGGAGTAAAGGGAATCAACACCAGACAGTGCACGGGTCTGAACCGGCACACCAACAACGGGCACACGGGTTTTAGAGGCCATCATACCTGGCAAGTGGGCCGCGCCACCCGCACCGGCGATAATGACGTGCAAACCACGATCTGCGGCAGTTTTGCCGTACTCCCACAACCGATCGGGTGTCCGGTGGGCGGAAACGATGCGGGTTTCATATGCAATACCTAGTTCATCCAGAATTTCGGCAGCACCCTTCATGGTGGGCCAATCTGACTGGCTTCCCATGATAATTCCAACTCGTGTCTCGGCCATATTCAAGCGCCCTTTTGTCGAAAGAGCGCGCACTATAGCCAATTCATCCTGCGTGGCAATGAGCCGGGGCCAAATGCCTCAGGCGATGATGTCAGGGGTCAAGCGGTCTTCGATCCGTGTGATCAGATCTTTCAAGCGCAGTTTTTGCATCTTGAGACGCTTGAGGGTCAGTTGATCACTGGTCCCACGTTCAGAAAGGGCTTGAATCGCCTCATCCAGATCGCGGTGCTGGCGGCGAAACACCTCTAGTTCGACCCGGAGAACGTCGTTGGTTTTCATCGAAAGATCAGTGGGGGCATTCATGGGGGCGACTCGAATTTTGTTGGTCTTGTTGAGCATAGGATACGCCTTCACCTTGTTTTCGCCTAGACCTTGTGAATTGTAGTTTTTCTTCCCATATTCAGAGATGTGCGATTGCCTTGTTAGGGATCGTGCGCCCCGTCGCTTTGACATAAAAGGACGATAGACGTGTCGAAACTCACTTTGGGTTCATACCCACATATGCTTGGATTTGAGCAATTGGAGCGCTTGTTGGAGCGGTCAGCGAAATCAGGCAACGAAGGGTATCCGCCCTATAACATCGAACAAACATCCGATTATTCGTACCGCATCACATTGGCAGTGGCAGGATTTGCCGAACAAGATCTGGCGATCACAGTCGAAGATCGCCAACTCGTGATACGGGGGCGTCAACGCGATGACAGCGAGGGGCGCGTGTTCTTGCACCGCGGCATTGCTGCCCGCCAATTCCAGCGCATGTTTGTTTTGGCTGATGGGGTCGAAGTGGGTGACGCGGTCATGGAAAATGGCCTGTTACACGTCGACCTGACGCAATCGCGTCCGGAAACTGTGGTGCAAACCATCAATATAAAGAAAGGGTAAATCGATGCAGACTCCTCAGAACTTTGATGAAGAAATCGGTCGGCTGGTCTATGTAAAGACCGTTGATGTTGCTGACCTGCCCGACCAAGTGCGCGAAGAAGCAGGCGAGTTGGAACAACTCTATGCCGTGCACGACGAAAAGGGTCAGCAATTGGCTCTGGTTGCGGATCGCAATATGGCTTTCGTACTTGCACGCGAACACGACTATTCGCCAGTCGCTGTACACTGACCTCAGACTGACAGATTTGGAAAATGGTATGTGGGCCTCGGTTGGAAAACCGAGGCTTTTTTGCTGGTGCGTGGGCTGGCTGTTTCTGGGTGATTATGGCAGTTTAACAGGTGGATAACATGCGCGACAAAGCTCTGCCAATTGCGGGAGAGGACCATGGAGGTAACAATGCACTGGTTTGATTTTGATTGGGTCGATGCTTTTACTGACCGCCCCTTTGGGGGGAATGGCTGTGCGGTGGTGCATGGGGGGGCGCATCTTTCAGTCGCGACCTGCACGGCCTATGTGCGTGAAACCTCCTTGGTCGAGTGTACCTTTACCGGACCATCAGAGATCGCTGATATCAAAGTGCGCTACTTTCTGGCCAGCCGAGAGATCCCGTTTGCTGGGCATCCGACGATTGCCACCGTCGCCGCCATGCGGTCGCGCGGTTTGATTGAAGGTCAGTCGCTGACATTGGAAACAGGCGCAGGGCTGGTTCACATCCGGTTGGATGGCGACAATATTGAAATGACACAGATCGCCCCGGAATTTGGTGCTTTGGTGCCTGCTGATCTGGTGGCTGAGGTAATCAGCCTACCGAAAGACGCCATTATTTCCCCGCCTCAAGTTGTTTCTACAGGGCTGCCGTTCTGTATTACGGTCCTCAGGGATCAAGACGCACTTAAATCGGCGAAGCTGGATACCAACGCGCTGCGCATGATGTTGGCGGATCAGGGTTATGCTGGAACCGATATGATGGAACCTTTCTTAGTCACGCTGAGCGGATCGACAGAGCAAGGGGATACCTCGGCCAGATTGTTGTTGGCCCCACCCAGCCCGCCAGAAGACCCGTTCACAGGATCAGCCACCGGCGCGATGGCAGCTTATCTGTGGCATTATGGGTTGATGGAGAAAGACAGTTTCATTGCCGAACAAGGGCACGGCATGGGGCGTCCCGGGCAAGCGCAAGTCACACGTGTCGGACCGTCAGATGCAATGACAGGTATTCGTGTTGCGGGGCAGGGGTTTGTATTGATGCGTGGCCAGGTGGCTTTAGCAAACGAGAGTGCCGAATGAGCCAGAAACCCGCAATTGCCGTGCTGCCGTACGGGACCCATCTAGGGGCAAATTTGGCAGCGGTTTCCTCGGATGCGCTGACATGGCCCGAGGGGGGGTGCCCCGAGCGATTGTTGGGCAAGACGGTGGCCGATTTCCTGCCAAGCGATCACCTGTTGGTCTTTCCAAAGACGGACGTGCATTTTCGCCTGAAATTCGGGACCCGTGCTCAAATTTCGCTGATTTTGGGTGAACCGTCTGAAATCAGTGTGAAACATCTCACCATGCTGCGCTTGACCCATCGACGGTTCTTCAAGGTTCTAACCTTTAATGAAACGTTGCTCTCTCGCATTCCAAACGGAGTTTTCTTTCCGTTCGGGTCAACCTGGGTTCCGGGGTGGCGAGAATTTCACTACACCAAAGACAAATCGTGCTCATTGATTGCTTCGGCGAAGCGGGACAGCACAGGGCATAAATTGCGGCATGCGGTTGTTGATTGGGTGCGTCAGGGGGGCCAAGATGTTGATGTCATGGGGCGGGGGTATTTGCCATTTGATCACAAGGCTGACGGTCTTGGGCCGTATCGGTATTCGGTAGTGATCGAGAACGTACAAGAGCCGAACTATTTCTCAGAAAAGTTGGTGGATACGATTTTGTGTAATACGGTTCCGATTTATTGGGGCTGCCCCAATTTGGACCGATTTTTCGATCCAGACGGGATTATTCAATGTCAGTCCGAAGCTGACATTCGCCAAGCGGTTCAGAATGCATCAGAGGTGGATTACAGCGCCCGGCTGCCCAAAATTCAAGCTTTGCAATCCCGAATGGCAGATTTCGGCGACATTGAAGGGCGTGCGGTACAGGCTTTGCGCGCCTGCCTGAAAGAGTAAGGGGGGCGCGGTGACCGTGCCGCGCTAATTTAGTGAGGGGTGCGGACCCACTGGCGCGATTCCAGATGCGTTACATCTTTGCTTTGTTGAGATCGTCAATCAGGCGCGTGCCGCTGGGGCAAGGCAGAGCAAAAATTGGCTCTGAGACACCTCTCAATGTGAATTCCTGCAACGGCAAGTCGTCATCAATGAGCTGCGCGGCCTCTAGCACCTGAGCTGAGACAAGCAGCTCAACCCCGAGGCGCTTGGTTTCGCTTTCCAATCGGCTTGCCGCATTGACGGTATCCCCAATCAGGGTACGCGGGGCGTTCCCTGCAGCGCCAATCTCTCCGAGTACGAGATTGCCCAAGTGGAGCCCCATGCCAATCTTCACGGGCTGGCTGCCTTCGCTTTCAAGTGTTTTGTTGAACTGGACCAGAGCGTCGCTTATTGCTGCAGTCGCTTGCAGCCCGGCTTTGGCTGAACTCTCTGCGTCGCGGGTTTCAAACACCGCGAGCAGCCCGTCGCCCAAATATTTGTCAACGTCGCCCCCGGCTTTGATGATTTGCGGGACGATCGCGTCGAAAAAGCGGTTCAGCAGGAATACCACGTCATAAGGCAGCTGGCCCGTTGTGCGCGCTGTGAAACCGCGCATGTCCAGAAACAAAATGGCCAGCTGACGTTCTTGCCCCTGGCTGGCATGGGCCCGGTGGCGTCCACCTTCGGGGCGAAAGACACGAAACACGGTTGCCGGGTGTGTTGGGCGGATCTGACAAGCCAGCCGGGTGTCCGGCCCGGCATTCACGGCACGCAAGCTGCGCAATTCCGCTTCGGACGGGGGATGTAACAAATCAATGCCATGCTCAACCTGAACACGGCACGTTGTACATCGACCCCGCCCGCCGCAAAGGGCCGTGTGGGGAATGCCGTTGGCCTGCGAAATCTCCAGCAAAGTCATTCCCTTTTCAGAGGTAACCTCGGGGCCATCCACATATCGGATCCGGATTGATTTTCGACGACGCAGGAGTTTGCGAACCCCGTGTGTGAAAAGGGTTAAGAGCAACAATGCCCAGAACAGGCGCGTGGACTGCGTGGTGGTTTCAAAGAGCGCTTGAAACGTCTCTGAAGAGGGCCAGTTATAATGCTCCATCAGGTGCGCGCGTTGTTCGGGGTCAATAAAGATCGAGAACATGCGCCGCCCTTCGGTCAAAACGCCGGCAAGTCCAAAAGCGGGCACTAAAACTGCCAACCCGATGAGATAGGGAAAAGCGGTGCGCCACCACGTGGTCAAGCGGAGCCAGAAATGCAAACCGATGCAGCCATGCACCCAAACCACCAGCATGAGCAGGCTTTGTTTCCAGATTGAGTCATTGGGCCACATCAGAATGATAAGGTAGCTAAGCTCGTCATTGACGCCGAAAACTTCGTGGGCGTATCGGGTCTGAACCAAATGGGCGAGTAACTGCAGCGGGATGATCAGCCCTAATGTAACCTGCAGGATTTCGCTGAAGGGCATGCGAAGGTTGCGCCGGTTGGCGAGTTTTGCCAAGGCCAATCCGGCGTGCACACTCAGTGAGGCGTACAAGACCGTGCTCATGATCGGATTGCGAACAACGGCTGTCATCCCGTCCTGCATTTGGTCCATCAATGCGGGTGAAAGAAGCCCAAGCCCGATGTTGATGAAGTGGAAAAACGCATAGGTGAACAGGACCAACCCCGAGATGATCCTAGCACGGGTTTGCCAATTGCCTCGCCACAAAACGCTGCTCAACGGTTCCTCCGGTTGCGTGGGTTTCACGATGCAGCAAATGTGCGGGGTCGGGGGAAGGCGGTCAAGGCACACTCTGTGTGCACCGGGTCACAAAGAGGGGTGCAACCGAAGAACCTTGGGCGCGGTTTCTCGCGGACGGGTACTACAGTTGGACTAAGCACTCACGCGCTTAGCCCTCTAAGCCCCATCCATCAGGGCGAAAGCCGTGTTCCAACGCGGCTCGCGTTGCGACCTCTTCGCTGATCCAGATGGCGGATGCAGATATGATTTGGTCAGATAGCGTGGCGACAAGATAAGGCGCGTCGCCTTTTTCCTGGGCCGTGATGTACTGACATTCATAGCCGTCATTGCTGAGGTGTTCAGCAAGGGGCCGCCAATCAGATGATTCAGAAACGGGAACGAAAAAGAAATCCACGTCCGCGATGTCGGGCAGGCCATGTTTGGCCTGCAGGTCTGAATAAACAGACAAAGTCTCAGCGCGTTGCGCGGGGAAATCGTGCGACATGGCGCTTAGTCGTCCTGTTCTGCCAAAAAGCGTTCCGCGTCCAAGGCTGCCATACAGCCCATGCCAGCGCTCGTCACAGCCTGACGGTAGATGTGATCCGTCAGATCGCCGGCGGCAAACACGCCGGGAACAGATGTTTGCGTGGTACCCGGCTTGGTCACAACGTAGCCGCCCATGTGGGTGTCCAGCGTGTCTTTGACCAACTCACTTGCGGGTGCATGTCCGATCGCAATAAACACACCTTTGCAAGGGATGTCGGTGATCTCGCCGGTTTTTACGTTTTTGACTTTGACGCCTTCAACGCCCAATGGGGCATCGGTTCCGTACACTTCGTCCAGTTGGTTGAACCAAAGGGTTTCGATCTTTGGATTCTTTTCCAAGCGATTTTGGAGAATTTTTTCTGCACGCAGTTCATCGCGTCGGTGGATTAAGGTCACTTTGGAGGCAAAATTCGTCAAGAACAGCGCCTCTTCTACAGCGGTATTGCCACCGCCCACGACAACGATTTCCTGACCCCGGTAAAAGAATCCATCACAGGTCGCGCAGGCCGATACACCAAAGCCTTTAAACTTTTCTTCGCTCTCCATGCCTAACCACTTGGCGCGGGCTCCGGTTGCCAGGATAACGGCGTCGGCGGTGTATGTGTTGCCGCTGTCGCCTTTGGCGGTGAAGGGGCGCTTGGATAGATCCAGATCGGTAATGATGTCACCGATGATCTCACAGCCCATCGCTTGTGCGTGTTCTTGCATTTTGATCATCAGATCGGGGCCCTGCACTTCGGTGAAGCCGGGATAGTTTTCGACTTCGGTTGTCGTGGTCAACTGGCCACCGGGTTCGATGCCCTGAACCAAAATCGGTTCCAGCATGGCGCGGCTTGCATAAACTCCTGCGGTGTATCCCGCAGGACCAGAGCCGATGATCAGAACCTTGGTGTGACGTGTCTCGGCCATTTGGGCCCCCATTTGCATTTGTTTCGCGGCCAGCCGCCTTCGGGCAATGGATATAGCGGTGCGGTCCTAGGTCTTAAACCCCACAATCGTCAAAGCCTGAAATCTGACCATCACAAGATCGAAATACTAAACAAAGAAAATATGTGAAGGCGAAACAATATTGCGCGCGCTCAGGGCGCTGTTATAAGAAACGCCAATATGAGGGAGCCTGTCATGGTCGCTACACGTCTTGACCCGATTGACCGAAAAATCCTGGCCGAGCTACAGGCAGATGGCCGGATGACGAATGTTGAGTTGGCAAAGCGGGTCGGGATTTCGGCGCCGCCCTGTTTGCGACGGGTGCGCACGCTTGAAGATCTGGGTCTGATCAAGGGCTACCATGCGGATGTGAATGCGCGCGAACTTGGCTTTGAAGTTCAGGTATTTGCCATGGTTGGTCTCGACAGTCAGGCCGAGTCAGAGCTGAGCGCATTTGAGGAAAAGTGCCGCAATTGGCCTTTGGTCCGTGAATGCCACATGCTGAATGGTGAGGTGGATTTTATTCTGAAATGTGTCGCCCCAGACTTGAGCAGCTTTCAGACGTTTTTGACTGGCGATTTGCTGACCACGCCAAACGTGGCCAGTGTTAAGACATCTCTTGTTATTCGCGGTGCGAAGGATGAACCCGGTGTTCCGTTTGATATCCTCGAGGAACGGCTGAGCCGCTTAGCCTGACTGTCGAATCAAGGCGCGGCGTGGTTGTTGGTGGAAGCAACATCAAAATGACGATGCTGATTCCCCAAAAGATCAACATTCCCATAAAAACCTCAGACTGCGATGGCGTCGATTTCACCGTCACCGATCCGCGGAAAGGCCTGCGGACCAAAGTCAGTTAGTTTGTCGATATGTGAGAACATATTGAGATACAGCGACCGCATTGCGTGGCTAATGACCCGCACGGCGTTAATCCCTGGATGGTAGGTCTCGAATTGTAAGCCATCCACCTTGATGACTGCATGTTTTCTCAAGCAAATGTGGAACAGTTCGATCGGTGTTGGCGGAGACGTTTCAATAACGCCCATGCCGTCTACGAATTCAGATATTGGTGTCAAAACTGGTTGTGGTCCTGCAATGGCACGCAAGTGACTCGGTGTGGCCAGCAGACGGGCTGAAGACCCAACAACGACACCGGACAATGGGCGTTGCATCCCGAACGTGTCGGCCATGATGCGATTCAGGTGATGGGTGCGCCCCTTTTGGTCCGGACGACCGGGAACAATTGCTGTTGACCCCTTCCAGACAACCTCCTGAGCTGATCCATCATGGGTGATGACATAGTCGCCGGGCAGGAGATCTTCGATCGCCATTGGTCCGTGATCTGTTTCAATGACAGAGCCACGCGAAAAGGCACAAACGGCATCCTCAAACAGCGGCAACGCAGGGGCAATTTGGCGTGTCTGAACCACGTTTCCGTTCTCAAGCAGGGAACAGATTTCATAGCGTCGCAACTGAGGCCGGTTTGCGCCGCGCAGGGCAGCGGGATCTTGAAGGATAGAACGCGTCTCAACGGCATTGCGCGCTGCACGAGTCAGCGAGTGGGGGATCGTCATAACGATTTCGGCCCTTTCCATTCGGGTCGCATCTGCGTCGGCCCCCACCGACAACGTCAGATAGACTGGTTAATTGGTCATCATCTGAGTCGGTTAATCTTTTCCGGGAATTTTTGGACTTTGTCAAAACTTGCACCTCAAATGGTGCGCTCCGGGGGCTAATCTTGCGAACCTTTAAAAACTGTTTCCAAAAAGGCGTGTAATACACCTCAACTCATTACATTTGCCCCAACACCCGCCTCACCAATTTGGTGAGGCGGGCTCTTGTGCCCGGCCGGTCAGGGGCAGCAGTCCGGCAGCGGGTCCTTGGAGAAGCGTATTGGCAGCTAAGCTCCCCTTTGGTTTTCTTTGATCAGGCTGATTTTGCCTGTAGTTCTGTATCTGTGCCATTGCGACGGGCGATCATGGCGGCGCGGCGTGCGCCACGTGCCCATGGCATTTGGATCTCCTGCGCCTTTGAAGTGGCGATAACGGAGGCGATAAAGCGTGCCTTGGGTTTCATGTTGTTTCTCCTGCCTCGAGCGGCGCATTGGCCTTATTGGTTGATGACACCAACATGACGCTGCATTGGGGCAGGCATTTGTTCTATCCGGGGAAAATAAGAGACGGATTGGGCGCAAATGTGGCGGAAATGGGGGCCGAGCCCCTCGTTTCAGAGCCGAATGGTTGAGATCAGCCGCCCGTAATCCGCTTCTTTTGCGTGTGTTGCGCGTCTGTAGGAAAAAAATCGATCTGGATCAGAATAGGTGCAATGGCGAATCCAACTTGCATCGCCAACCCCAGCGGAACGGAGCCGGTGGACCCCATAGGCTGGCAGGTCAAACAGCATTCGATCCCCCGTACCATTGGCAAAGAAGCGGGTGTTGTCTGGTGATTCCGCCATGAAGTTATCCAGAAACTCCGGCCCGACTTCATAGGCTCGTTGGGAAATCGTTGGGCCAACGGTTGCGATTATATCTGCGCGCTGGGCACCAAGGGCCTCCATCGCATCTATCGTGGCTTCTAACACCCCATCCAGGGCTCCGCGCCAACCTGCATGGGCGGCACCGATCACGCCCGCAACAGGATCGGAAAACAGAACGGGCTGACAATCTGCGGTAAGGATCGATAGTGCCAAGCCCGGAGTGGCAGTAACCAATGCGTCTGCTTTGGGCTTGTCTGTCAAAGGCTCCGTTACGGCGACGACGTCTGCTGAATGGATTTGGTGGACGCCAACCAGCGCGGCGGGCGGCACGTTCATAGCTTGGGCCACCCGATCGCGATTGATCGCAACGGCTTCGCTTTGGTCTGTTGATCCAGTGCCGCAATTCAGGCCAGAGAAAACGCCGGAAGAGGCGCCGCCGCAGCGCGTGAAAAAGCCGTGTTGGATCGGGGCGAGGCTGTCGGAGGTGAGAATTTCCAAGGTCATGATTCCAATCCCGGAGGCGGTGGCGTGTGTGTTGGGAAGAGGCCCAGAACTTTGAACAGGTTTCCCATTTCCTCAGGATGCGTCAAGCGCCGATGTGCGCTGATGTGCGAATCTAATCGCTGGCCTATCAGTGTTTGTGCCAAAGCCTGCGCCCGCGTTGTGATGCCAAGGCGTTCGAGAAACACCCCCTGTGGGGTGACGCGACTATGCGCACACCCCGCTGCCTTGGCTGTGGCGGCAAGGACTTCAAAATCAACGTGGGCAGTGAGATCGGCCTGACCAGGTGCACCAAGTGGATCGGTCGGGGTATGGCCGCACAAGGCTTGCAACGTATCGCCGAGAGACCTCCAATCCCCATAGTCGATAATCAGGGCAGCCCCACCCGTTTCTGCGATCCGATGCGCAATGTTGGACAGAATGGGTACGCCAGCAGCGCAAAGCTCTACGAGGTCATCCTGTTGGGTATCTTCTAAACGGTGCTGCAGGGTTGTGAACTGAGAGCGTGGACCTAGCCCAAAGACAAGCGTGTCGTTTTGCAAGCCGATCTGACGTTCCCGCCAGCCATCCTCATCACGCACAAATTGGGTAATAGGCAGGGCGTCGAAAAATTCGTTGGCGATTAAGAACAGCGGGAGATCGGGGAGGGTTTCAACCGTGTCGTGCCATTGTGGAGCAAAGGGGGCTAGTGCTTGGCGTTGGGCTTCTTTGAGGGGCGGAGAGGCTTCGATCAAATGAAGTTGAGCGGCCTGATGAAATCCGGGAACAGAGCGCGTCGCGCGCAGGGCATCTGCCATCAGAGTGCCACGCCCGGGACCAAGTTCGGCCAATGAAAACGAAGCAGGCGATCCTTGGTCTATCCATGCTTGTGCAAGGCATAGACCAATCAATTCCCCGAACATTTGGCTGATTTCCGGAGCGGTGGTGAAATCGCCGTCTGCGCCCAAAGGGTCACGGGTGGTGTAGTAGCCGTGTTCAGAGTGAAGCAGGCAGTCTGACATATAATCTGCCAAGCTTAGTGGGCCATTCTGAATGATCCTGTCCTTGATCAAATCGTGCAGGATCATGTCGCCGCCTTTTGAGAGCTGCGCCAGATAAACCAGAGCCCTAGTGCGATCATCGGCAGGGACAGGAGCTGTCCCATGGTGAGCCCATAGCCACCCATATGCCAGGCAAGTCCCAAGGGGTTTCCAACCGACACAAATTGCGCGTCGGGCTGACGAAAAAACTCTACGATGAAGCGCGCAAGGCCGTAACCGGTCAGAAATGTCCCAACGATCCGTCCCGGAGTTTTGAACGCACCGCGACGATAAGCGAGCCAGAGCAGCAATGCGCCAAGCAGGAGGCCCTCAAGAACAGCCTCATAAAGTTGAGACGGGTGCCTTGCGCAAATTCCCGCAATATCGGGGCAATCTTGCGCATAGGGACCCGGAAATGCGACGCCCCAAGGGGCTTCGGTTGGACGGCCCCAAAGTTCGGCATTGATGAAGTTCGCGAGACGCCCCAGCAGTAATCCCGGTGGCACCGCATGGGCGACTAAATCTGCAAGGCTAAGTTTTGGGATCGCATAGCGTACTGCAAATATCCAGCTAGCGATGACAACGCCCAGCAGGCCTCCGTGGAAAGCCATGCCACCTTGCCACACCATCAGGATCTCTGCCGGGTTCTGCAGGTAATAAACGGGCTGGTAGAACAGGATAAAACCAAGTCGACCACCTAGGATGACCCCCAAGATAATCCAGGTCAGCAAATCCTCGAGGTGCTGCTGAGACATCGGGGGCGTGTCATTGGCCCAGAGCTTGGTGTTGCGTAAAGCAATCACGCCAAGGCGCCAGGCAATCAAAATGCCAGCGATATAGGCGAGCGCATACCAGCGCAGGGCGAGGTCGAATCCGAACACAGAGATCGAAAACAGCTCGGGCGAAAAGTCGGGGAAAGGGATCATTGCCTGCATGTGCGTCTGAATGCCTTTGGAAAGGAGGGCAAGTCAACCTTGCCGCCGGGCGGGATGTTGCCCATATAGAGGGCAGCTTCGACACGGAGATGACAGATGCAGAGCCGCAACAAGATCTTGGACGATATTTCTCAGCTGATGACCAATGCCATGGGCGTGGCCCAAGGCGCAAAGGATGAGGCCGATACCGCGATGAAGTCGCTGATGGACCGCTGGCTGGCGGATCGCGATTTTGTGACACGCGAAGAGTTCGACGCTGTGCGCGCCATGGCGCAGAAGGCCCGCGAAGAGAATATGGCGCTTGCGGCGCGGCTGGACGCGCTGGAAGGCAAATCAAACAGCTGATTTGCCTGTTGTTAAATTGAGGCGCTGCCGCGCCGCTTTTATTCAGCACTTTGCTGATCTACCGCGTAAGTTTACCACTTGCGCGGTTTCGCGTCTTTAGGGACAGGGGGCAATGCGCGGGAATTGGCCAACATTTGGGGGTATAGCGAGGTTTGTCCACAACTTATTGCTGTTATCCCCAAAAATAGGGCTTGCCAGAATGGGCGCTACACAGCACCATATCTAGTATAGGCACGGGGGATCGCCCCGGTTTGTAGAGCAGGCATCTAGCGCTGGGGCGCTGCCAGCCCCGTTCCGCTAGAGATTAGTGAGGTGGTATCATGGCCCTTTCCGAGCAGTATCTGGAAGAAGACATTCACCCTATCGACATCGTTGAGAATTTGGCCGCCCATCATGAGTGGGATTTCGACCGTATTGGTGACGATCAAATCGCGATGGCCGTCGAAGGCCAATGGCGCACCTATTCTTTGACACTTGCGTGGTCAGGGTATGATGAAACCCTGCGTATGGTGTGCACCTTTGAGATGGACCCACCCGAAGAGAAACTTGGCAAGCTGTACGAGCTGATCAACGCTATGAATGATCAAAGCTGGGTCGGTGGGTTTACCTACTGGAAAGAACAAAAGCTGATGGTTTATCGGTATGGGTTGGTTCTGGCGGGCGGGCAGGTCGCGGGGCCAGAGCAGATTGATACGATGATCAACACAGCCGTTCTGAGTGCCGAGCGATACTATCCTGCGATTCAGCTGATGGTTTGGGGCAATCGCACCCCAAAAGACGCTTTGCAGGTCGCCATTGCAGAGGCCTACGGCCGCGCGTAAAGCTTAGCCCTGAACCTAAGTGAGGAGAGGGGCTTTCATGGAAATGTCAAAGGTCGCAGAGCAGGGTCTGGTGCTGCTGGGATGCGGTAAGATGGGTTCTGCTATGTTGGCGGGCTGGCTTGAAGGCGGATTGCCAGCCGAGTCAGTTTGGATCATTGATCCGTTTCCATCTGATTGGGTCAAATCGGAAGGCGTGCATGTAAACGAAGATTTGCCGGCACAGCCCGCGATTGTTTTGATTGCTGTGAAACCTCAGATGATGGGTGAAGCCTTGCCTACGCTGCAAGCGCTGGGCGGCGGAGGGACGCTGTTTGTTTCTGTCGCTGCGGGCACTTCGATCGCTACGTTTGAGGGTATTCTGGGCCAAGGCACCCCGATTGTTCGGGCGATGCCCAATACACCTGCGGCAGTAGGGCGTGGTATAACGGCTTTGATTGGGAATGGGCATACGTCCTCAGGCGACGTGGATCTGGCCGAAGGGTTGTTGTCCGCTGTTGGACAGACAGTACGATTGGACAGCGAGGCACAGATGGATGCGGTGACGGGTGTCAGCGGATCTGGTCCTGCTTATGTTTTTCACCTTATTGAGACACTTGCCGCTGCGGGCGAAGCACAGGGGTTGGCCCCTGAGTTGGCAATGCAGCTGGCCAAAGCGACCGTTGCAGGGGCAGGGGCCTTGGCTGAAGCGGCAGAGGACAGCCCGGGACAATTGCGGGTCAATGTGACGTCGCCCAATGGAACCACACAGGCCGCTTTAGAGGTGTTGATGAACGAAACTGATGGGTTTCCTGCGTTGCTGACTCGGGCAGTTGCCGCAGCAACCGAGCGATCCAAGGAGCTTTCGCGTGGCTGATATTTCTTTTGATGATTTCCTGAAAGTCGATATCCGGGTGGGGGAAGTTATCCGCGCCGAACCTTATCCAGAGGCACGCAAACCCGCGATCAAGATGTGGATCGATTTTGGTGGTGACATTGGAGAGCGTAAAACCTCGGCTCAGATCACGGCACATTATGATTCATCCACGCTCGTGGGTAAGCAAGTGATGGCGGTGGTGAATTTTCCTCCGCGCCAGATCGGAAAGTTCATGTCCGAGGTACTGGTCCTGGGCTTGCCTGATGAGGCGGGGGAGATTGTCTTGATCGGGCCTGATGGCAAGGTGCCTGTTGGCGGGCGGATGCACTAATGAAAGTTCTGATTGCGCGTCCGATGACGGCTGAAATTGAAGCGCGCGCGCGCCGGGATTTCGACGTTGAAATCCGCGAGAGCAACACTCCCCTGACGGTTTCAGAGATGACGCATGCGTTGCAAACCTGTGATATCGTGGTGCCAACACTTGGGGACAGGTTCAACGCCGATGTTTTTGCGGCAGTCGCGGCGCCGCAGTGCAAGTTGCTGGCTAATTTTGGCGCCGGATACAATCATATCGACGTTTCAGCGGCGCGCGAGGCGGGAATTCAGGTGACGAACACGCCCGGCGCAGTGACGGATGCAACAGCAGATATCGCAATGACGCTCATCCTGATGAGCGCACGACGCGCCGGAGAAGGCGAACGATTGGTTCGCTCCGGGGAATGGTCTGGCTGGCATCCAACGCAGATGCTTGGGCAGCACGTGACCGGAAAATCTGTTGGAATTGTTGGCATGGGGCGCATCGGGCAGGCCATTGCCCGGCGGTGCCATTTCGGTTTTGGCATGGACGTTTGCTATGTCGCGCGGTCAGAAAAGGATCTGGATTTTGAAGCGACCCGTGCCCCAGACCTGACAGCCATGGCTGGGATGGTCGATGTTCTGGTGGTGGCGGTGCCGGGTGCCCCGGAAACCTATCATCTGATCAACGCTGATATCTTGCAGGTGATGAAGCCCAGTGCCCACCTTATAAATATTGCCCGCGGTGAGATTGTGGAGGAAACTGCCTTGGTACAGGCCCTGGAAACGGGTGGGATTGCTGGGGCTGGATTGGACGTTTACGAGTTCGAACCTGCAGTTCCCGAATCGCTGAGGTCACTGGATAATGTGACATTGCTTCCCCATCTGGGGACAGCAACGGCAGAAGTCCGGACAAATATGGGACACATGGCTTTGGATAATGTAGGCGCATTTTCCAAAGGCTTGGCTTTGCCCAATCCCGTTTGACGAGGCGGACCTGAAGGCGCGTGATCTCATCAAAGCGATTTGGATCAGGCGCTTTCCCTTATTTAGCAGTCTCTTGTGGCGTGCCGCCAACGGCTTCACGCCAATGCTTTCGGCATAACGAAACATAGGTTTCGTTGCCGCCGATCTGAACCTGTTCGCCCTGCGTGATCGGGTTTCCGCTGTCGTCTTGGCGGATCACCATGGTTGCTTTGCGGCCACATTTACAGATGGTACGCACTTCGCGCATTTCGTCAGCCAAGGCTAACAGGGTCGCGGACCCAGGGAAAAGATTGCCTTGGAAATCGACTCGTAAGCCATAGCACAACGCTGGAATCTTGAGATCATCCACAGCGCGGGCCAGTTGCCAAACCTGATCAGGCGTTAAGAACTGGGCTTCGTCGACGAAGACACAAGCGACCGAGCTTTGGCTCAGGCGGTTCTGGATCATGTCGAAAATATTGTCGTTTGCAGTAAATACATCTGCTTCGGCGCCGATACCGATGCGTGACGCGATCCGGCCTGTGCCTGCGCGCCCATCAAGAGCAGCTGTCAGCAGATAGGTGTCCATGCCGCGTTCTTGGTAGTTGTGCGACGCCTGCAAAAGTACCGTGGATTTCCCGGCATTCATGGTCGAGTAATTGAAGTAAAGTTTAGCCATGCGCCCGGTTTAGTGGCAGCCGGGAAGAGGGGCAAGAGGTTGAGACCTTGCTAAGTGTGTCGCCTTTGATCTTGCTATTATCCTTGGCCGAGGCCAATGGGGATGGATGGTTGCAAAGTCTCAAAGACGACACCAGGGAACCTATATTGGCCCATGATCTGCCAAACCAGTTTAACTGCTTGCCGGATCAACTCTTACGCAGCCCAGAATATGACTGCTCACTCACGAAAATCCCAAAAAACCTGAGGGATAGCCAATGTATCGCATTTCGATTAAGTGTCAGGAATGGGAAATTTTTTGGGCCTTTCCCCGCTTAGAGCGAATAGGGTCCTTGGTGCTGGAAAGGGTGATAATGGCCGACATTGGGGCATATTTAAAAAAACATACAGAAGCCCTGGTCAAAGATGTGGGAATCGAAGCCGCTTGTGAATTGACCAGCAAATCCAAAGCGACGTTGGGGCGTTACTATTCTGAGAACGCAGAACATGCGGACCGGTTTATGCCGGTGGATGCGGTTGCAAAGCTGGAACAGGCTTCAAGCTACCCACACGTGACATCGGCTTTGGCCGAATTAAAGAGCATCACACTATCTTATGATGATCGTAAGCCAAATGAGCAACGCACAGGTGGTGTGAACGCCGATGTCATTGCCCTGAGCCAGCGATTTGCGATGTTGATGAGCGAATACCAGGCAGCGATCGAAGACGGGATCATCACTGTAAACGAAGCGAAACGTTTGTTGCGTGAGACCGTTTTGTTACAGCAGGTCCTGATTGATATGAAGCTTCACTTGGAAGAAGAAAGCGCCTGATTGGAAAACACCGGACTTTTCGTTTGGGTTTTGCTGGCATCTAATAGGCCCCCTGCGTAGATGCGCAGGGGGCCATTTCTTTTTAAGAACGGGCAATTTTACAGTGTGAATTGTCTGCCCAATCAGGTCAGCTGTGACGCTGCACAATTACGGACCCGACTGAATACCCCGCTCCAAACGAACAGATCAGCCCAAGGTCGCCTTCGTGCAGGTCGTCCGAGTTTTGCGAAAAAGCAATAATGGATCCCGCAGAAGACGTGTTGGCGTAATCTTGCAAGATGTTTGGTTGTTCCCCATCGTCCGGAGTGCGCCCCAAAACCTTTTTTCCAATGAAATCATTCATTGTTTTGTTGGCTTGATGCAGCCAAAGACGTTTCAGATCGGTGTTGGCGACGCCGATGTCTGTCATATGCTCAGAGATGTGTTGGCTGACCATTGGCAGAACTTCTTTGAAAACTTTGCGCCCATTCTGCATGAACTGCATGTCGCGACGGTCCTCTACGCCATCAGGGCGAGAGCGGCGCAGGAATCCATTGTTATTGCGAATGTTGTTGGAAAAGTCGGTTGCACAACGTGTCGAAAGGATCTCGAAGTGGGGGCCCGTGGCGTTTTCTTCTCGTTCTATCAACGTGGCGGTGGCAACGTCTCCGAAAATGAAATGGCAATCACGGTCTCGCCATTCCAGATGGCCGGAACAGATTTCTGGGTTCACCACGAGGGCAGAGCGGATCGATCCCGACCGAACCATGTCTGCAGCGGCTTGAATTCCGAAGGTCGCAGAAGAACAAGCAACATTCATGTCGAAGGCAAACCCTTGAATCCCAAGCGCCTTTTGAACTTCGATGGCGACCGCTGGATACGCGCGCTCCAAATTTGAGGCTGCACAAATCACTGCATCCACATCGGCCGCCGTCTTACCGGCTTGTGCCAAAGCTTTGTCTGCCGCGTCCACAGCCATTTCGGTCATGATGCCGGGTTCGTCATCGCTGCGTTGACGCAACTGAGGATGCATAACGTCCGGATCCAGAATACCTGATTTGTCCATTACAAAACGCTGTTCAATGCCTGACGCCTTGAAAATGAAATCCACCGATGAATGCTGCAGGGGCTCAACTTCGCCTGCGGTGATCGCCTCGGCGTTTTCAGCGTTGGTTTTATCTGCATAGGCGTTGAAGGCTTCGACGAGTTCGGCGTTGGTGATGACCTGACTAGGCGTGAACACCCCGGTTCCGGTGATGGCTGGTTTGTACATTGCGGGCTCCTCAAGGTTACCGGTTGGCATAAAATGCCGCTGTGTTGGTTCAGGATCAAGGGTGGGTGCCCTTAGGGAAGTCCGTGAGATTAAGAAAAAAACTGTTTTGCATCTTGAATGGTTCGGATTTCGAAGTATATCGCGCGCTACATTGCCTAGGATACCTCCATGCCGAACGACGAAACCTTTGTGATGGAGGGACTCAGTCCTGAAATTCAAGCGATGATGGGCGTTCATGCGCTTTATTGGAAGCTGGAAGAAACCATCGATGATCTGGCCACTGATCCAGAGTTGTCGCGCAATGAACTGCATTTGATGGTAAAGTTGGACAGACCCAAACGCATGGGCGTGTTGGCACGGGATCTTTTGGCAGCTCCGTCAACCTTGACGGCGACGACCGATAACCTTGAGGCCAAAGGCTATTTGAAACGCCAGCGAGACCCAAGTGATCGCCGGGCTTGGTTGCTGGTTTTGACAACATTAGGCCAAGACATTCGACAAACGGTCGTGACCCGCGCGGGTGAGATGTTTCACCAAGCATCGGGATTGAACAGCGAAGAAACCGAAGAATTCGCGCGATTGGCGCGCAAAATCCGAAAAAACATCCTGAAAACAGGAATTCCTGAGGGACTGAAGAAATGAAACTAGTGTCTGTAGTCAGCGCAGCCTTGATCGCCCTTTCAGGGGGCGCATTGGCGCAAGATAAAGCCCCCAAACCCGTGAAACTGATCGAAGTTAGCGAAACAGCACCGGGTTTTTCGCGACAATTCTTTGGGCAGGTTGCAGCGCGCCAATCTGTTGATCTTGCATTTCAGGTCTCTGGACAGATATTGGAATTGCCAGTGAACGAGGGTGTCGTCATATCGAAGGGGTCGCTGATCGCCCGATTGGATCAAGAACCGTTTGAGTTACAATTGAACCGGGCACGCCTTCAGAAAGAGCAAGCGGATCGCACGGTTGCGCGTTTGAACCGCCTCAAAGGAACTACCGTCAGCCAGGTATCGTTGGATGATTCAGAAACGGCTGCCGCGCTGAGTGCAATTGCACTGCGGGATGCTGAATACGCTCTGGAACATGCAACATTGACGGCCCCGTTTGATGCTTTGGTTGCACACCGAACCGTCGCGGCCTTTACGACTGTTTCGGCCGGAACACCCGTTGTGCGTATCCATGATATGTCAGAGCTGCGGATCGAAGTGGACGTTCCGGAAATCCTGTTTCAACGCGCTGGACAGCAGGATGACGTCGAAATCACCGCAAAGTTTCCTGCTTCGGATGAACTCTTTCCCCTCCAAATTCGTGAGTTTGATGCCGAAACTTCAAGCGTTGGGCAAACATTCCGCATCAACTTTGGGTTCCCGAAACCCGATGATCTGCAGGTATTTCCGGGGTCTTCTGTAACGGTCAATGTTCAGGTGCAGGATGGGCGGACGGGGATTATCGTCCCGCCAACAGCCATTGTGACCCCCCCCTCGGGTGAGATTGGTGTCATGGTCTTTTCCCCAAAGGGCGAGAACGAAGGCACTGTGGCCTTTACCGTGGTTGAGATTGAACCCACTCAAGCAGGGGGTGTTCGGGTGACCTCTGGCCTGCAGGATGGAGATGAAATTGTTGTAACGGGTGGCAATGCGCTGGACGATGGTCAACCCGTTCGCCGCTTTGCCGGCTTTGCGAACTAAGGGGCGGGCGGATGAATATCGCACGCGCATCAATCGAAAAGCCGCTGTACACGTGGCTTATAATTCTGATTTCCCTGTTTGGGGGTATCTGGGGATTTACGTCATTGGGACGGCTCGAAGACCCCGCCTTTACCATTAAACAAGCTGTGATTGTGACCCAGTACCCCGGTGCGGATGCGGAACAGGTTGCTTTGGAAGTTTCGGAACCTTTGGAATCCGCGATCCAGAAAATGGGCGAGGTCGACAAGATTACGTCGATCAACCAACCGGGTCGCTCCATTATCGAGGTCGAGATCCAATCGACCTATGACGGCACTGAACTCCCTGCCATTTGGACGGAATTGCGTGCAAAAGTGGGTGACGCAGCTCGTGGTTTACCGACGGGGGTAAGCCAGCCCTATGTGAACGACAGTTTTGGGGACGTGTTTGGCCTGTTCTATGCTGTCACTTCCGAGGGGTTTTCGGACGCGGAAAAACACGAACTGGCAACCTTTCTCAGGCGTGAATTGCTGACTGTGAATGGTGTTGCTGATGTTGATATCGCCGGGCTACCCGAAGAAGCGATTTTTGTAGAACCAGATCTTGCTTTGTCGGTGAACCAGAACGTCAGCATGCAAGCGATAGCAGAAGCAATTGCAACTGCGGATTCGGTCAAGGACTCTGGCCTCGTGCGGGCGAATGATCGGGCGACAGCGATTTTGACTGCCGAAGGATCAGACAGCGTCTCTGAAATTGCTGGCTTGTCAGTTGGAACACAGGGACGTGTGATCAACCTGTCTGATATGGCGGGGGTGCATCGCGGCCGTGTTGTCGACCCGGAACTCATGGTGCGTTTCAATGGGGTTGAGGCGTTCACGCTTGGTGTTGCGGGTTTGGCGACTGAAAACATTGTCGAAGTCGGTAAGCGCGTTGATGCGAAGATGGCTGAGCTTGATCAAGACATCCCGTTTGGCGTCGAAATTCTGCCGATCTATCAACAGCATGTGGTGGTCGAAGAAGCCTCGAATGCGTTTCTCGTAAACCTTGCCATGTCCGTTGCCATTGTGGTTGCGGTTCTTGCGCTTTTCATGGGGTGGCGGGCTGCCGTTGTTGTGGGCTCAACCTTGCTGCTGACAGTGGTCGGCACGTTGCTATTCATGACGATTTTTTCGATTGAGATGGAACGGATTTCACTCGGTGCGCTGATCATTGCGATGGGGATGCTGGTCGACAATGCCATTGTGGTGGCTGAGGGCATGCAGATTTCGATGCAGCGTGGGAAGACCTCGCACGATGCAGCGCAAGATGCGGCCAGCAAAACGCAGATCCCGCTGTTGGGGGCGACGATTATCGGCATCATGGCCTTCGCGGGAATCGGGCTAAGCCCGGATGCGACAGGCGAATTCCTGTTCTCACTTTTTGCTGTTATCGGCATCTCGCTGTTGCTGAGCTGGGTCTTGGCGTTGACCGTCACACCGTTGCTTGGGCACTATTTCTTTAAGCAAGGCAAAGAAGGTGACGGTGACGCCTATGGCGGGCTTATGTTCCGGGCCTATAGCGCCACACTGCGCGCGGCGCTCAAGCTGCGTTGGCTGGTTGTAGTGGGGCTGGTCGGGGTGACTGTTGTTTGTTTCGTGGGCTTTGCTTCGGTCAAACAACAGTTCTTTCCCAACTCGAACACGCCGCTGTTTTTTGTGCATTACAAGCTGCCGCAGGGGACGCCGATTAGTCTGACATCAGATCACCTGAAAACGGTTGAGGCGTGGCTGGCTGAACGAGATGATGTTGTGTCTGCGACCACGTTTGTCGGGCAAGGGGCAACCCGGTTCATGCTGACCTATTCGGCAGAAAAGGCGAACCCGTCTTATGGGCACATGATCATCCGCACGGCGTCGCTGGAGGATATCCCAGCGTTGCAGGCTGATCTTGAGGCATTTGGGCAGGCCCGCTTTCCCGAAGGTGAGTTTCGAACCAAGCGGCTGGTCTTTGGTCCCGGTGGCGGTGACCCGATTCAGGCGCGTTTCTCGGGCAATGATCCTAAGGTGCTCAGAGAACTGGCAGCTGAGGCAAAACGACGGATGGAGGCCGCCTCGGACAATTTGATCGGGGTGCGCACGAATTGGCGGGAACAAGAATTGGCAGTCTTGCCAATCTATGCCACCAACCGGGCGCAAACTGCGGGCGTAACACGCGATGACATTGCGGATATGTTGCTGTTTTCCACCGATGGCCAGCGGGGCGGGGTCTTTCGTGAACGAGAACGGTTGATCCCGATCTATGTGCGGCGTCCCGCAGATGGACCCTATAGCATTGTCGATCAGGTGGTTTTTTCGGCGCAGGCGCAAAAATTCATGCCTATAGAACAGATGGTCGATGGATTTGAGTACAGGGTTCAAAACACTCTGGTTCATCGGCGGGATCGGGTTCCGACAATCACTGTCGGCGCCGATATCCCACCGGACCTGACGGCGGCCCAAGTGCATGGCGAAATCCGTAGCGTGATCGAAGAGATGCCCTTGCCCCCCGGATACAGCATGGCGTGGGGAGGGGAGTTCGAAAGCTCCCGTGATGCTCAGGAAAGTCTGGGCAAGCAATTGCCGCTGAGCTTGCTGATCATGGTGTTGATTTCGGTTTTGCTGTTCAATGCGGTCCGTCAGCCTGTGATTATCTGGCTGTTGGTGCCGATGTCGGTGAATGGCGTTGTGATTGGGTTGCTGGGGACGGGACTGCCGTTCACCTTTACCGCGCTGCTTGGGTTGCTCAGCCTGTCGGGCATGTTGATCAAGAATGGAATCGTATTGGTCGAAGAGATCGATTTGGTGCGGGCCGAGGGGCTCCCGTTGCGGGAGGCGATTGTGCTAGCGTCAGTATCGCGTTTGCGCCCCGTTATGCTTGCGGCGGTCACAACCATTCTTGGCATGGCGCCACTGCTTTCGGATGCGTTTTTTGTCTCTATGGCGGTGACCATCATGGGTGGATTGGCGTTTGCGACGATTCTGACGTTGGTAGCCGCACCAGTGTTCTACCTGATCTTTTTTGGCCGCAGCGAACCACAAGCTGCTTAAAACCGGGCCGAAGCGTGCAAACATGCGCGCTTCGGCCAATTTTTGCCGGTCCTTGGCTTTGTCATGACCCTGTCACGTGGTTTGCAGACATTGGTCTCATAATCATTGGAATGGCGGGAACCATTGAGTTTTTTAGGCCTTTTGGGAACTTTAAGCGCTCACTGAGCGTTCGAAGAGATCTGAATTGACAATTTGCCGCAATGCAGCATCTTGAGGAGCTCCGCCTCCGTACATAATTGATATCATGTTAGAATTCCTCGATACGCCGCGTGTGAATAGGACATCCAAAATGACAGATTCCGTTTCTTCTAAATTGCCGCAAGGGCCAAATCGACGTCGGATGCATGACCCGGATAATGATCTGTCCGATATGGTCGATACATCCTATCGGGCAGGGCTAAGTGAACTGACCGGGGGGCTGTCCCCCAATGCCTTGGCTCAGCTGTATTTCAACTGGATGACGCACCTGTCGACGCTGCCCGGAAAGCGGTCGGAGCTGACGCAACATGCTGCGCACAATATGATCGATTTTGGTCAATATCTGGCCAGATGCGCATTGGATGTCCCGGCCGAGGGCTGTGTCCATCCTGATGCGCGCGACCGCCGGTTTCGGTACGAAGGCTGGGAAAAATTCCCGTTCAACGTTTACAAGCAGGGGTTCCTGCTAACCCAGCAGTGGTGGGATGATGCGACCACAAATGTACGCGGTGTGACCAAGGCCAATGAACGAGCGATCAACTTTACTGCGCGCCAGTTTCTGGACGCGATGTCACCTGCAAACTTTCCTCTGACGAACCCCGAGGTTCTGGATAAAGTCCGAGAAACAAAGGGGCACAATTTCGCTGAAGGGGCCAAGAATTTCCAAGAAGACATTCGCCGCTATTTCTTTCATGAGAAACCGGCTGTTACCGAAGAATTTCGGGTCGGGCGCGAGTTGGCGGCAACACCGGGCAAGGTCGTGTTTCGCAACCACTTGATCGAACTTATCCAGTACGATGCGGTCACAGAAAAAGTGCATCCAGAACCGATCTTGATCACCCCGGCGTGGATCATGAAATACTACATTCTGGATCTCAGCCCCGAAAACTCGATGGTGAAGTACCTGACCGAACAGGGGTTCACAGTCTTCATGATCTCGTGGCGCAATCCCGGCGTAGAAGACGCCGATCTGGGGATGAATGATTACCGGGAACAGGGGCCGATGGCAGCGCTGGATCAAGTTATGGAAATTACCGGCGCAGAAAAAGTGCATGGCGTTGGCTACTGTCTGGGGGGCACCTTGCTGTCCATTGCAGCGGCGGCCATGGCACGGGATGGCGATGATCGCCTAGCCTCGCTGACCTTGTTTGCAGCGCAATCTGATTTCACCGAAGCGGGTGAGCTGATGCTGTTCATCTCCGAGGCCGAGGTCGCTTTTCTCGAAGATATGATGTGGAAAAATGGCTATCTTGATGCGGCGCAAATGGCCGGGGCCTTCCAACTGCTTCGGTCGAGCGATCTGATCTGGTCCCGGATGCAGCACGAATACCTGATGGGCGAGCGCCCTCATGGCAACGATCTAATGGCATGGAATGCAGATACGACGCGGATGCCTTACCGGATGCATTCTGAATACCTGCGGTATCTCTTTTTGAACAATGCCTTTGCAGCGGGCCATTTCGAAGTGGGGTGCAGATCTGTTACGCCCACTGATCTGCGGATTCCAATTTTTGCGGTCGGCACTGAGACAGACCATGTTGCGCCTTGGAAATCAGTGTTTAAGATCGACACCTTGTCCCGTTCTGAGGTGACATTTGTCCTGACCAATGGTGGGCACAACGCCGGTGTTGTTTCTGAACCGGGACATCCCCGCCGTCATTTCCGTGTTCACACCAACCCAGATAGCGCCCCGAATGTGGCGCCTGATGAATGGCTTGAGCTCGCTGAAATGAAGCAAGGCAGCTGGTGGCCAGAATGGAGCACTTGGCTCAGCGAACGCTCTGGGACGCAGTGTGCGCCTCCAAAATCTGGGAAATCAATTTGCGATGCACCTGGCACCTACGTGATGATGGAGTGAGCAATGCAGGGATTTTTGCAAGGTAAGAAAGGATTGATCGTTGGGGTTGCCAACGACCAGTCCATCGCGTCGGGCTGTGCAATGGTCGCCAAAGAGCAAGGTGCACGGTTGGCATTGACCTATTTGTCGGACAAGGCCAAACCCCATGTGGACCCTGTGGCCGAGGCGTGTGAGGCCGAGTTGCTGATGCCGCTCGATGTAACGGACGATTCCCAAATGGATGCGGTGTTCGACCGGATCAAGTCAGAGTGGGGGGAATTGGATTTCCTGATCCACTCGATCGCGTTTTGCCCCAAGCAGGACCTGCACGGCCGCGTTACGGATTGTTCGCGTGATGGATTTACGCAAGCCATGGATATCTCGGTTCATTCGTTCACACGCATGGCGCGGCGCGCAGAACCTTTGATGCCCAATGGTGGGTCGCTCCTGACGGTCAGCTATTATGGAGCCGAAAAGGTTGTTGATCACTATAACGTCATGGGCCCTGTTAAGGCCGCTCTGGAAAGCGTGAGCCGATATATGGCGGCTGAACTAGGTCCCAAAGGGATCCGGGTGAATGCAATTTCACCGGGGCCGTTGATGACCCGTGCAGCCAGCGGTATCGAAAAATTTGATGCGCTGGTAGACGAAGCCCAAACGCGTGCACCATTGCGCCGCCTTGTCACGATCCAAGAGGTCGGCCAGATGGCCGCCTGCCTGTTGTCACCCCAAGGGTCTGCCATTACCGGCAACGTATCCTATGTGGATGGCGGCTATCACATCATGTCCTGAGGTCAGCGATGCAGTACATAGAAAACAAAACATTCGATGAAATCTCGGTCGGGGATCATGCGGAATTGACCCGTACGCTTAGCGCCCAAGACATTGATTTGTTTGCAGCGATGTCCGGCGATGTGAACCCGGCGCATGTCGACCCAGATTATGCCAAAGATGATGTTTTCCACAAAGTCATCGCGCATGGCATGTGGGGCGGGGCGTTGATTTCAACCGTATTGGGGACGGAATTACCCGGGCCGGGGACGATCTATCTCAATCAGTCCCTGAGTTTTCGAAAACCTGTTGGGGTAGGCGAGACCGTTACGGTTCGTGTCAGTGTGCGTGAACGCGACCCCGAAACAGCGCGTTTGATACTCGACTGCACATGCATCAACGGTGATGGTAAACCGGTGATCATAGGCGAGGCTGAAGTGATCGCCCCTCGAGAAAAGGTTCGACGTCCGCGAACACAATTGCCCGAGGTTCACTTGCATCATTCCGGGGCTGGGTATGCCGAGCTGTTGGCCATGACTGAAGCCCTGGACCCAATTCGTACGGCCGTGGTGCACCCGTGTGATGCCACCTCGCTTGAGGGTGCTGTACAGGCCTATGCGCAGGGGCTGATTACACCTATCCTCATTGGCCCTCCGGCGCGGATAAATGCAGCTGCGGCCGAAGCAGGCTTGGATTTGACCGGGATCGAAGTCGTTGCTGCTCCACACAGCCATGCAGCGGCAGATCGCGCGGTTGAGATGGTCCATCTAGGGCAAGCAGAGGCTTTGATGAAAGGCGCGTTGCACACAGATGAAGTGATGGGGGCAGTGGTTGATGCGGCGACAGGTCTGCGGACCGAACGCCGGATGAGCCACGTCTTTGCCCTGGATGTGCCGAGTTACCCCAAAACGCTGTTCATTACCGACGCGGCGATCAACATAGCGCCGGATTTAGAAATCAAGGCGGATATGATCCGGAATGCGGTTGATCTGTGCCATGCGCTTGGTGTTGAGCGACCCAAAGTTGCCATCCTCTCGGCGGTGGAAACGGTGATGCGCTCTATCCCTTCGACGGTCGATGCGGCTGCGTTGTGCAAAATGGCGGATCGTGAACAGATCACCGGTGCTGATTTGGATGGGCCGTTGGCTTTTGACAACGCGATATCTGTGGCTGCGGCTAAGACCAAGGGGATCACGTCACCTGTGGCGGGGCAGGCGGATGTTTTGGTGGCACCGGACCTTGAGTCCGGCAACATGGTCGCCAAGCAGCTGATGTATTTGGCAGGCGCCGAATCCGCTGGGATCGTATTGGGCGCTCGGGTTCCCATCATGCTGACCAGCCGTGCGGATGGAATTATGTCGCGTGTGGCGTCTGCGGCTTTGGCGCAACTCTATGTACGTCATCGGGATGGCGCCGCGCCGGGCAAGCTGGGCCTATAGGCTCTTAGGGCATAACCTCAGTTTGGAAAAGATAAGGGCCACCGCAGCAAATGCGGTGGCCCAGATTCTATTCAGTAAAGCGATATGATCAGCCTTGCAGGCTTTTCACTTCTACATCGCCCTCTGCCTGTGCTTTGATCGCCAAAGCGGCGGCATGGGCACCGGCTGCTGTGGTGAAGTACGGGATCTTGTCATAGAGCGCGACAGACCGGATTCCTTTGGAATCTTCTACCGCTTGCGCCCCCTCAGTGGTGTTCATCAGCAGTTGCACCTGACCGTCTTTCAGCAGATCGACCACGTCAGGACGACCCTCGTAGACTTTGTTCACCAATTCACAAGGCACACCGTGGCCGTCCAACCAGCTTTGCGTGCCGCGGGTTGCGATCAGGGTAAAGCCTTGTGCGACCAAAACCTGTGCTGCTTCGATCATCAGGGCCGTTTTGTCTGCATCCTTGATCGAAATGAAGGCCCGGCCTGATGATGGCAGAACCATCCCTGCACCCATTTGGGCCTTGAGGAAGGCACGTGGGAAATCACGATCCCAGCCCATGACTTCGCCGGTTGAGCGCATTTCGGGGCCCAAAATCGTGTCAACGCCGGGGAAACGGGCAAAGGGCAACACCGCCTCTTTGACCGAGAACCAAGGCATGTTCGGATCGGCCAGCGTCATCGGGTCGGCCATCTTGAAATCATCGCCGTCTTTGTAAGGCGCCCGCATCGGGAAGTTTGACAGCGGTTCGCCGGCCATAACCCGGGCCGCGATCGAAGCGATGGCACTGTCAGTGGATTTCGCAACAAAGGGAACAGTCCGCGAGGCGCGGGGGTTCACTTCGATCAGGAAAATCTCACCGTCTTTGATTGCGAACTGAATATTCATCAATCCGACAACGTTTAGTCCTTTGGCCAGAGCAAAGGTTTGCTCTTTGATCTGCTCGAGAACTTCGTCGGATAAAGAGTAGGGTGGTAGGGAGCACGCGCTGTCACCTGAGTGTACGCCGGCCTCTTCGATGTGCTGCATGATGCCAGCAACATGCACGTCTTTGCCGTCACAGATGGCATCGACGTCCAATTCGACCGCACCTGCTAGATAGCTATCGAGCAAGACGGGGCTGTCACCCGACACCACAACCGCCTCAGCGATGTAACGTTCTAGCTGCGCCATGTCGCGGACGATTTCCATTGCCCGACCACCCAGAACATACGACGGACGGATCACCAGTGGAAAGCCGATTTCGCCAGCAATTTCAAGTGCCTGCGCATCTGTTGAAGCGATGCCGTTGTGCGGTTGTTTGAGGCCTAGGTCGTTGACCAATGCCTGGAACCGCTCGCGGTCTTCGGCCAGGTCAATCGCGTCGGGTGTCGTGCCGAGGATCGGAATGCCTTCAGCTTCCAGCGCGTTCGCCAGTTTCAGTGGGGTCTGGCCACCGAACTGAACGATCACACCGTGAAGTGTGCCGTTTTCCTGTTCGGTCGACAGGATTTCCATCACGTGTTCAAACGTCAGCGGCTCAAAATACAACCGGTCCGAAGTGTCATAATCAGTCGACACGGTCTCGGGGTTGCAGTTGATCATGATGGTTTCATAACCCGCATCAGTCAGCGCAAAACAGGCATGACAGCAGCAATAATCAAACTCGATCCCTTGGCCGATACGGTTTGGACCGCCACCCAAAATAACAACCTTCTTGCGATCACTTGGGCGGGCTTCGCATTCCACCTCGCCCATCATTGGGGCTTCGTACGTGGAATACATGTAAGGCGTCTGCGCCTCAAACTCGGCAGCGCAGGTGTCGATGCGTTTGAAAACTGCTGTTACGCCCAGATCACGCCGCGCTTTGCGCACAGCAGTCTCTTTGCCATCAATCAGGTTGGCGAGGCGTGCGTCGGTAAAGCCCAGCATTTTGAGGGCGCGTACGCCGCATTCGGTTTCAGGCAGGCCATTTTCGCGCACATCGCGTTCGGCCTCGATGATTTCACGGATACGGGCCAAAAACCATGGATCAAACATGGTGACACCGTGGATTTCATCGTCCGACAAACCATGCCGCATGGCTTGGGCAATTGTCCGCATCCGATCAGGAGTTTGCTTGCTAATGGCTTTGATCACCGCAGCTTTGTCATCGGTGATGTCCCAGACACCGACCGAAACGCCGGGAATTTCGATCTCGTCAAAGCCGGTCAGGCCGGATTCCATCGACGCCAATGCTTTTTGCAGAGATTCGTGGATGGTGCGGCCGATCGACATTGCCTCGCCAACAGATTTCATCGCTGTGGTCAGATAAGGTTCGGAACCCGGAAACTTTTCAAAGGCAAATTTCGGAATTTTTGTGACGACATAGTCAATGGTCGGCTCAAAGCTGGCGGGCGTCACCTTGGTGATGTCGTTGTCCAACTCGTCTAGCGTATAGCCTACGGCCAGTTTCGCAGCCACTTTGGCGATCGGGAAACCGGTCGCCTTAGAGGCCAGAGCCGAAGAGCGCGACACGCGCGGGTTCATCTCGATCACAACCATACGACCGTCGGCTGGGTTCACCGCCCATTGAACGTTGGATCCGCCGGTTTCAACGCCAATCTCACGCAGAACATTGATCGAATGCGTCCGCATGATCTGAAATTCTTTGTCGGTCAACGTCAGGGCCGGGGCCACGGTGATCGAATCGCCTGTGTGCACGCCCATTGGGTCGATGTTTTCAATGGAACAGACGATGATCGCGTTGTCAGCGGTGTCGCGCACCACTTCCATTTCGAACTCTTTCCAACCCAGCAGCGATTCATCAACAAGGATTTGATTTACGGGTGACGCATCCATACCCGTGCGGCAGAAGTGCATGTAATCATCGCGGTTATACGCAACACCACCGCCGGTCCCACCCATGGTGAAGGCAGGGCGGATGATTGCGGGTAGGCCGATTTCTTCGAGCGATTCCAGCGCGATACGTACGCCTTCGTTCAGGTCGGCTTTGCCATCGGGCAATTTGGGGGCGGTAACAATGGTGGCTTTGGGGTTTTCAATGCCCAGCCGGTCCATCGCTTCGCGGAACAGTTTGCGGTCTTCGGCCATTTCGATGGCGTCCCGCTTTGCACCGATCATTTCGACGCCGAATTTGTCGAGTACACCCATCTCTTCGAGCGCGAGCGAGGTGTTCAGGCCGGTCTGTCCGCCCATGGTCGGCAGCAACGCGTCGGGGCGTTCTTTTTCGATGATCTTGGCGACGACTTCGGGCGTGATCGGCTCGATATAAGTCGCGTCTGCAAGACCGGGGTCCGTCATGATCGTGGCGGGGTTCGAGTTTACCAGAATGACCCGGTATCCTTCTTCGCGCAACGCCTTACAGGCCTGTGCGCCAGAGTAGTCAAACTCACACGCTTGCCCAATAACGATCGGGCCCGCCCCGATAATCATAATCGACTGAATGTCGGTTCTTTTGGGCATGGCCATATTCCTTTGATGTGCGAGTCGTCGAGCGCCCCCATGCGCCCAAATTGTCGTGCGTTATAGGCACCGCGCGAAAAGGTGCAAGGGGGATCGGAAACAGACTGCAATCTGCCGCTTTCCCTCTTTCGGTTTACGCAAGGTGGACTATATGCCAATGCCTGACGAAATGGGGTGAAAATTGCAGATAGATTTTGATCAAGGACCGGCAGGGCCAGGAACGTCGTTTTCGGCGCCCATTCGGGTGATCCGCGCCGATGAACCGTCACAGGTACCTGAGGCATTGAGAGAAATTGATGCGGCCCGTGCAGACGGTGCATGGCTGGCCGGCTATGCCAGTTACGAATTGGGCTATGTCCTTGAGCCGCGTCTCTTAGAACGATTGCCTAGGGATCGGCGATTGCCGCTTGTTCATTTCGGTGTTTTCGATTCTCCGACCCAGCGACCTTTGGCCGCTGCACGGGGCGGATTCACCCGTTTTGCCCCGCGTTGGCTCGAAGGGCGTTACTCCGCTGCCTTCAAACGTGTGAAAGAGGCAATCGGGGCAGGGGACATCTATCAAGCGAACCTGACCTTTCCCATCGAACTTGAGGTCGAAGGAAGCAGTGCAGAGTTGTATGCGGCGCTTTGCAAAGGTCAGTCCGTACACCATGGCGCTTTGATTCAGCAGGACGGATTGCCTGACGTTTTGTCCCGATCGCCAGAACTGTTTTTCCGAACCAATGCTTATGGGGTGATAGAAACACGTCCCATGAAGGGGACACAGCCGCGCAGCTCGGACCCGGTCGAAGATGTGCGTCGCAAAACGTTCTTGTCTACTGACGAGAAGAACCGGGCTGAAAACCTGATGATTGTGGATCTTTTGCGGAATGACATCAGCCGTGTGGCCGAACCGGGATCCGTTAAAGTGCCAGAACTGTTTCTGGTCGAAACCTATGCAACGGTGCACCAGATGGTGTCGTTAGTGCGGGCTCAGCTGCGTCCTCAGATTGGTTTAGGGGATATTTTGCGTGCGCTCTTTCCCTGTGGGTCAATTACTGGGGCGCCAAAGATACGCGCGATGGAAATCCTTGCTGATCTGGAACCGTGGGCACGCGATATCTACTGTGGGACAATCGGATGGGCTGCGCCGGATGGACGCTCAGAATTCAATGTTGCGATCCGGACTTTGACGGTCGACCAAGGCCAAGCCACCCTGAATGTGGGCGGCGGTGTGATCTGGGACAGCACCGCACCATCAGAATATGAGGAAGCCTTATGGAAAGCGCGCTTTGCACACCAACTGAGCCTGAATTTCGCCTGATCGAAACCTTTGGCTTTCATCCCGGACACGGGGCGGTTGCTCTTGGTCGCCACCTTGATCGGATGCAACGTTCCGCTGCGGCACTGGCCGTCAGCTTTGATCGCGAACAGGCAGTCGCTTTGGTGGCGGCCCCTGCGATGGACACGCCAACACGCTGTCGTTTGACATTGGAACGAGGCGGGGAATTTGCGCTGACGACGGCACCATTGGACGCGAACCCGCCATTTTGGCGTGTTGCGGTTTCGCCGATCGCTTTGAAGTCCGCAGATCCTTGGTTGCGGCACAAAACAACACGGCGCGCGTTCTACGATCAGGCGCGCGCGACTTTGCCAGGTGCCATTGATGAATGGATTTTTCTGAATGAACGCGGCGAAGTCTGCGAAGGTACGATTACCAATATCTTTGTTGAGACTTCTAAAGGTTGGATGACCCCACCCGTAGAGTCGGGCCTGTTGCCGGGTATCCTAAGGCAGACGTTGTTAGAGGGGCGGGACTTGCAAGAACATGTGCTGACAAGAACGGACCTAGAGAGCGCTTCAGCGGTTCACATGGGGAATTCGCTTCGTGGTCTCATCCCTGTAAAAGTGATTGCACTCTGAGCCTGCACAGCGGTGAATTTAGGGCTCAGGAGAAGATTCCGCACCTAATTCCGCCCAAGAGGTGCTGAACCTTGGGTTTGGTATGTGACTTCCCTTGACTTCTGCGCCTAGGCGCGGTGTATCGGCGCGACGATTTTCCGCCCTTGAGGGACTTATCCTATGCATGCCTTTCGCTCGCAGACCTGCGCTGAACTAAACAAATCCCATGTGGGCCAGAATGTCCGCTTGTCGGGCTGGGTGCATCGCGTCCGCGATCACGGTGGGCTGTTGTTCATCGACCTGCGTGACCATTATGGCATGACACAGGTTATGGCCGATCCGGACAGCCCCGTCTTTGCAGAGATTGAAAAAGTCCGCAGCGAATGGTGCATTCGGATCGACGGTGAGGTCAAAGCTCGCGATGAGAGTTTGATCAACTCCAAGATCCCAACCGGTGAGATCGAAGTCTTTATTCGTGACATCGAAGTGCTGGGCGCCGCCAAAGAATTGCCGTTGATGGTGTTTGGTGATCAAGAATACCCCGAAGAAACGCGCCTGCGCTACCGATACCTCGACCTGCGCCGCGAAGCGATGCAGCGCAACATGACCCTGCGGTCCGACGTGGTTGCGTCGATGCGCCGTCGTATGTGGGACAAACAGTTCCGCGAATACCAGACCCCGATCATTACCGCTTCTAGCCCCGAAGGCGCGCGCGACTTCTTGGTCCCATCGCGTCAGCACCCGGGCAAGTTTTATGCGCTGCCTCAGGCCCCACAGCAGTTCAAGCAGCTGATCATGGTGTCTGGGTTTGACAAATACTTCCAAATCGCTCCGTGTTTCCGCGACGAAGATCCACGTGCGGACCGGTCCCCGACCGATTTCTATCAGCTCGACCTCGAAATGTCGTTTGTCGAGCAGCAGGACATCTTTGACACCATTCAACCTGTTTTAACCGGAGTGTTTGAAGAGTTCGGCGGTGGTCGCAAAGTGGATCAGGAGTGGCCGCAGATTTCGTATCGCGATGCTGCCCTTTGGTACGGCTCGGACAAGCCCGACCTGCGGAACCCGATCAAGATGGAAGTTGTCTCTGAGCACTTTGCAGGATCCGGGTTTGCGATTTTTGCCAAACTGCTTGAGCAGGAAGGCACCGAAGTTCGCGCCATCCCAGCCCCTAAAGGCGGTTCACGTAAATTCTGCGACCGGATGAACGTATTCGCGCAAAAAGAAGGTCTGCCTGGTATGGGCTATATCTTCTGGCGTGAAAAAACGGCAGATGCGGTGGCGCAAGAACTGGGCATTCCAGTGAAAGATGCGCAGGCCAAACTGAAATCCGGCGAGGTCAAAGGCGGAATGGAAGCGGCAGGACCGTTGGCCAAGAACATTGGCCCTGAACGGACCGAAGCCATTCGCCAGCAGCTGGGCCTGAACGTGGGCGATGCGGCCTTCTTTTTGGGCGGCAAGCCCAAAGCCTTTGAAACCGTTGCGGGCAAGGCCCGGAATGTGATTGGCGAAGAGCTGGGCCTGACAGACAAAACCCGCTTTGCCTTTGCTTGGATCGTGGATTTCCCGATCTATGAGCAGGACGAAGAGACCGGTAAGATCGACTTTGAACACAACCCCTTCTCAATGCCGCAGGGCGGTATGGAGGCGTTGCAGGGCAACCCGCTCGACGTTCTTGGTTATCAGTATGATCTCGCGTGTAACGGGTTTGAATTGGTTTCCGGCGCGATCCGGAACCACCGTCCCGAAATCATGTTCAAAGCCTTTGAAATTGCTGGCTACGGCAAAGAAGAAGTCGAAAAACGCTTTGGCGGGATGGTCAACGCGTTCCAGTACGGTGCCCCGCCACACGGTGGTTGTGCGGCTGGTATCGACCGGATCGTTATGTTGTTGGCGGACGAGGCGAACATTCGCGAAGTCATCATGTTCCCGATGAACCAGCGTGCCGAGGATCTTATGATGGATGCACCGTCTGATCCCACATCGGACCAGTTGATGGATCTGGGGCTCCGTGTGATCCCGCAAGAGCAGTAAGAGGCCGCTCTAGAAAACGAAAAGGCGATGCAATGGAAGTTGCGTCGCCCTTTTTGTTGTCAATTTTGCAGTGTGTCCGGCCTAAGCTTGGGATGCTGCGACATGTCTGTCCCCGGTTTTTGCTACCCCAAAGAACGGGCCGTGACGGAATTATCTCTTGTATCTTTCGCCCGGTTGCGGCGGATTTCGCGGGCGGCGAGTCTAGCTTGAATATACAACACAATGCCAAGCGAGCTCAGGGCGACCAGAAATACCTCTGTCATCTCAGATTGCTAACCGCCGTTCCAGACGCTCTTGAACGAGACCAGCCAAGCGGGCAGCATCGTTGGTTACTGGCGCCCCACTGGCGCGCGCGCGCGCTAACCCTTCGGCTGCTGAGGCAAGAACGTGATCTTTGGCGCTGCGGGCGACGCCGCCTAGAAATTGCGCCGCGTAGTCGAGACCGCGCGTGTCATTCAGGTCGCATAAAACGTCCGCCGCATGTGCCATATCATCCTGATAGGCAATCGGGTCTGGGTGCACGTGCTCATCGGTTAGAAGCCGCGGCCCCAGTGGCTGTCTATCACCAGGCAGCAGAGAGAGGATAGCGCGTTGGAAGGCGCCCAGCGAGCTGACGGGCTTTGCCAAAAAGCCATCCGCGCCTGCGGAAAGTGCGGTCTCCTCAGCAAAGTCATCTCCTGATGTGCCAAGAATGACCCCGATTCGTGGGCTGGTGTGGGCAAGCTCTTCGATAAGGTCTGCACCGGATCCGTCGGGTAACCCCATGTCCACGATAATGGCAGACGGGCGATAGATCTGAAGGTGGCGACGCGCAGAAGTAAGACAATCGGCGCGCCGAATTCGAGCGCCGCTGCGTAAACAGAGCAAGCGCATTGCTTCGCAGGCAAACCGGCTGTCTTCGACAACTAGGATTGTTAAGCCCAACAAGGGGCGGGTGGAACTGGGAATGCGGTGTGGTGCGGCAAACGGGTCCGAATCGTCCATGCTATTGCTCCTCTGACTAACTCCTGAACAGGCTAGGCAGTGCTGGCTAACAAGGGGTTAATGGCATCGGGCGGATTGGCGCACTTGCCCTTTGGCAGGGGAGTCCGCATAACGCCGCGAACCCAATTTCGCGAGGAGACCCGCCATGATCGGTCGTTTGAACCATGTAGCCATCGCTGTGCCTGATCTTGAGGCCGCATCTGACCAATACCGCAATGCGCTGGGGGCCAAAGTTGGCGCTCCTCAGGATGAGCCAGATCACGGTGTAACTGTCGTATTTATTGAACTACCGAACACAAAGATCGAACTGCTCTATCCGTTGGGGGATAACAGCCCGATCACGAGCTTTTTGGAAAAGAACCCCTCGGGCGGTATGCACCATGTATGTTACGAGGTTGATGATATCATCGCGGCGCGGGATCATCTGAAAGAGACAGGCGCGCGGGTACTCGGATCCGGGGAGCCGAAAATAGGCGCACACGGGAAGCCTGTTTTGTTCCTGCACCCCAAAGATTTCAATGGTTGCTTGGTCGAACTCGAGCAGGTCTAAATCTAACGGTAGCCCTTGATTGAACTGTCAGGGGCAACAGGAGCATCCCATGTCCATCACTTCGGCCCTTGTTCTGTTTGCGGTTATTTGGTTTCTGACGTTTCTGATTGCCCTGCCTATTCGCGTGAAAACGCAGGGTGACCTAGGTAAAATCGAGCCCGGAACCCACGCAGGCGCGCCTCAAGAACATCACCTCAAGAAAAAGGCATGGATCACGACGGGTGTGGCTCTGCTTCTTACAGTCGCGATATCCGGGATTATTCTATCAGGTAAGTTTCCGATTTCGGAACTTGACCTGCTGCCGGTTATCGCGCCTTTAGAATAACGCCGACCGCTTAGCGGCGGTCGGTCAACCCATGGTAAATGTGGGTGAATGTAGCAGCGCCTAGGATGGGGATCAGCAGGTTAACCAAGGGCACTGACAAGGGGATCGCCATCAAAACGCCGGCCATCCAAATGGTCCAGATATGTTTTGAGCGCAGTTCGCGGGCGCGTTCGCGTCCGACACGGCGCATGGCTGCAAGAGTGAAGTATTCTCGCCCCAGCAGAAATCCGTTCATGCCCCAGAAAATGAACAACGCCAGCGGTGCCAAGAAAACATAAAGCACTATGGCAATTATATTGGCCGCGATCAGCAGTCCCAGAAAATTCACCGTATCGCGCAGGGTATCCGCAAAAGGAACTTTGGGAACCGCTGGCAGGTGCGGGTAATGCTTGTCTTCGACGGCTTGAGCGACCTCGTCCAGAAACATTGATGTGATTGCCGAGGCAACCGGAACCATCAGAAATACTGACAAAACCATCATGAAGATAAACGACGAAACGCTCAGCAAGTCGTTCAGCCATGTCACCTGACCCAAGACCGGCAGGGTCGCTTCGGGACCAACAAAGATTTCTATCACCCACAGGAACGCCGCGTAGGCGGCAATCAGCAACGCAAAGGTCAAACCGATGCCCATGAATAGCACTTTACGAAAGCGCGGGTCAGGGATTTGCCCAAGCGCCTTGAGGAACGAAGAGATAACAATCATTCAGAAATCCACTCGGTCATAGTGCTCAGATCGGGGCGTGGGCGCTCAGGCGGGGTCGCACCTTGGGTGGCGATATGAATGAGGCCAGCGACCTTTTCATTTGGGGCAAGGCCCAGCCCTTCTTCGCAAAATGAGCGATCGTGTGAAATCCAGCCTGACAGCCAATTCGCCCCCCATCCAGCAGCAAGAGCCGCGTTAAGAAGAGAAAGGCACACAGCACCAGCAGAATAGGTTTGTTCTATTGCGGGAACTTTTGCTGATGGTTTTTGAACTTCGATCACAACCACCGCAAGGTGCCCAAGATCAAACTGGCTCTGGCCTTTGGTAATCTCTTCTGGTGATTTTCCCAAAGCAAGGCCGCGGGTTTTTGTAAGCTGAGACAGACGCGCCATGGCACCTTTCTCAAGCACAATAAAACGCCAAGGCTCCAATTTCCCATGATCGGGGCATCGGGCCGCAGCAGTAAGCAGCGGGGCGAGTTCATCTCGGGTCGGGGCAGGGGCAACCAGGGTCTTTGCAGGACGAGAGCGACGGGAGAGTAGAAATTCCAAAGCAGCGGGGCTGTGAAGGGACATATGTGAAGCCTATTTACATTTAGTTTCTATTATCTCGGATGGCTGCGTACAGTTTTCAAGAGGAAACATATAATGTTCATTGGGGTTGTGCGTTGCTGAATCCGGTTTAACTGCATAAGCAACAGGATCAAACAGTAAGAATGTATCATGCTCAAAATCTTCCCGCTTGTTGCCTGCGCCGCACTGATATTGACGGCCTGCCAGCCGAGTGTGTCAGGTAACGCCTCCTTTGGAATCTCGACATCTGCGGGCAGCCTGCCACCGCCGCCGGGCCGAACCGCTGCAGAACGGCAGGCGAGCAAGGATTATTACCGTGGGCCGCGCGGGGATGAGTTCTGATTATTCTAATGCAAGGGTGGCGGGGACAATTCAGTTGCAATGTCAGTGACCAGTTCTTTTAGGAAAGCATCGAATTTGAACGAAGGTTGAAGGGCCTGCAAAACCTCTGCCGGCGGGTCATCTGCTTTACTCAATCCAGCTGAAAGCGCCGCAATATCAGAAAACACCCACCCCAAATGGAGCGCCTTTGGGCGCTTTCCCACACTCTGCATCTGACAAACGTTTGAAGTCATCAAGGTCGTGTGCCAGCCACGCGCAGCAGATCATCACGCGTTGCTGGCATTGCCTCTCGTATGTCCAGTTTGGTGGACAACCCCGTCACATCCATGAGTTTATTCAAACGGCGCTTGGTCTCAGGGCCCTCTGAACCTCCCCGTGTCACCAAAGGTTGTGCCAGCCCATTGGCCGACAGGGTAAAGGCGCATTTTCCGCCTAAGTACCAGAAATGCCGCTCGTCCCAAAAGAACCCTGTGGATGTGGTTGTGCGCTCTCTCCATCGTTCACATTGTACGTTCCGCAGTAGAGAGCGAAGGGAATGAGCAAAATTCAATCAGAGATTTTGGCGCTTCCCTTGCTTCACGCAATTCCGGCACATTTCCCGTTCTGCAGGGAGCTGCAGACTTGGGTTGTTCCTGCCATAACATGCCATGGCCAAACCAAAACTTAAGAACCTGCCTGACCTCAGCCATCTTGCCGTTCCCGGACAAGAGATCAGCTTGCGCGTTACACCCAAAGCGGCGCGGACTAGTCTGATCGCGACGGCTGAGGGGGTGCGAATGACGGTGACCGCCGTACCCGAAAACGGTAAAGCAAATGCGGCTGTTCGTCAGGTTCTGGCAGCAGCGATGGGGGTGGCACAAACGCGCCTTAATCTGATCCGAGGGCAGACCGCGCGGGATAAAACGTTTGTTTACGAAGAAGGCTGATCGTCTGTCTGAGTCAAACGCAGTTGATATACCCCCTCGGGCAGATCAAGTGCGGCCGCAAGGTCGCGCAATTGTTCCGGCGACAGGGTAACGGTCTGGATCTGATCTGTACGAGGGTTCACTTGTTCAATAGTGATGCATTCTGCAAACGAGTTTATCGTCACATCCTCTTGCAGAGGGACTTCGCCTTCGTCCACCAAGGTGATCACAGTGGCGTCAAATTCATGCTCGATTGTAAACATAAGCTCAGAGTGCCGACGCGTCGCATTCTTTGCAACCCCAATATGAAACAGACAAGGGTAGAAGCCCCGGAAAGAGCGAGGTAATCTATCGTCAATTGCTCTTGCTGAAAGGTCATCTCATGCGCCGCCTGATCTTGCTTATTGCGGGGCTCGTTTCGGCATGTGCTCCTGTTCCCCTGACCAGACAGCCGTCTGACATCGTGCCCGGATCACGCGTCGATGTCGCGATCCGCAGCTTTACCGAGGTCAGCCAGACGATTGGCCCGCGCGCTGTTCAAGCATGCCGTGCCCGAGCGAAAAAGGTGAACTGCGACTTTCGCATTGGGGTTGATCCAGACCCTAGGGCGCAGGCCAATGCCTATCAAAGCGTGGATGATCAAGGGCGGCCTGTGATTACGTTTACCGCCGCGATGATCCTAGAGGCCGGGAACAAAGACGAACTGGCCTTTGTCATGAGCCATGAGGCTGCGCATCATATTTTGGGACATCTGGATCGGCAGGCTGAAAATGCAGCTCGAGGGGCGGATGAGTTTGTAAAACTGGCCCGACGTACTGGAAACACCAGTAAACGCGAGCTTGAATACGCAAAGAAGCTGGGCGCAGCGGTCGGGGGGGGTGAATACTCAAAGGAATTCGAACTTGAGGCGGACGAACTGGGCACAGTTATCGCTTATGGCGCTGGATATGATCCTTTGGCGGGTGCAAATTTCTTCGCGAGATTGCCTGACCCCGGTGATAAATTCTTTGGCTCACATCCGCCGAACCAGGAGCGTATCGCATTGGTTCAGGCAACTGTGACCAAGCTTACGAGGGCGCAATGACAAACTTGATTAGCTTGGGCGTCATTTTGACTGACCGAGGGTCAAAATACGCGGTGACAGGGGCGCGCGTCCAATCCCGGGCAGACGTTGACGCGGTTCTGGCTGAGTTGAAGAGAGACAAAGCCTATGCCAAAGCGACCCATAACACTTGGGCAGCTGTGCTGCCGCAAGGCGCGCTCAAGGCTGATGATGGTGAGTCCGGTGCAGGTATCGTGATCCTAAGGATGATGGAACGAGCAGAACTGAAGGACCACGTGATCATCGTAACACGATGGTACGGTGGGAAAAAGTTGGGCGGTGATCGATTTCGACGGGTGCAGGATGCGGTGCGGGCCTATTTCGAAGATCAAGGGATTGCGGCCTCTTGATCTGAGTCATGGGCCGCTCAAAGACGTGGGACTAGGGTTCGGGCAGAAACAGAGGATACGCAGATGTCTGACCGAGCCCAACTCAAACGCCATGCCATTCTTGTGGATCGCATGGCTTCGACCCGCGGGATTGATTTGCAAGACAAAGCCTTGGCCGGAGAGGTGTCTATTGATGATATCTCGGAGGCGGTGCTGAATTGCACCCAGTGTTCAAACCCAGCCAATTGCAGCCGATGGTTAGATCAGCGCAGCCTCTCTGCAATTAGCCCGGAATATTGTCAGAACAGCAGGCTGTTTGACACACTTGCCGCAAAGGACCGTTGAACATCATGACACGCGCAACTCTTGGTCCGATCAATCGCCACTTTTGGCTGACCCGCTCTGTCGCACGGTGTATGGGGGTGTCCCTGTCCCAAGCCATGGCTGAGGGGCAGCTGAGCGAAGCCGACTATGCAACGCTCGTCACGCGCTGCCGCAGTGCTGAGTGTGCGGAAACCTGCCAGTTGTGGCTTGCCAGTCAAACGACCAAAGCCGAAGAGGCCCCGATGCATTGTGTAAACGCAGAGGTTTTGAACGGATTGCGGTGTTAGATAACTAACTTGGCCGCCTCCTAGAGTTTGGAATGGCTGCCGTCGCAAAGCGGGGATTTAGCGCTCGCTTTGCAACCGCAAAAGAACACTTTCTTATCCGCCGGGGCGGTGAATTTTACCGGTGCAAAGTCGGAGCCCTTATGTGATCCATCACAAAAAGGTTGCTTGCTGGACTTACCGCAGGAGCACCAGAAATAGGTTTTGCCTTCGGTCACTTCGACCGGAAATGGCGATTTTTGCGCGACGACGGGGGTATCTGACATCTGGCTCTCCTCTTGGGATGGCTAACAATCCGGGAAAGATAGCGTAACGTTTCAAAAAGCATAGGGCTGGATGGTCTTCTAACTGTCATTCCGTGTGTTCGTTGCCTATAGAGCGCCGAGAAAGCTCATTCAGACGATCGGAATCCAACATGTCTTGCGCTATTTGCTCCGCTGATGCCCCTGTTGCAGTCTTTGCCGTGACTGGTGGCCCAAACGATGCAGGTGCTGAGATTTGTTCACTCTGCACCGATCAGATAAATGGTGAGTTGGACCCCATCCACTGGCGCTGTCTTTCCGCCTCCATGTGGTCAGACCAGCCTGCGGTTCAGGTGCTGTCGGCGCGTTTGTTGGTCCGCTTGTCGGACCAGGATTGGGCGCGTGATTTGTCTGAACAGCTTTGGTTGGATGATGAAATGCAGGCATGGGTTGATGCGGGCATTGTTGCTGATACCGGACACCGTGACAGCAACGGCAGCGTGTTGGTTCAGGGCGATACCGTTGTGTTGCTCAAGGATCTGCCTGTCAAAGGGGCCGGGTTCACAGCCAAACGGGGCACGGCGGTACGGTCAATCTCGTTGGTTCTGGATAACCCGGAACACATCGAAGGGCGTGTGGACGGGCAGCGTATTGTGATCCTGACCAAGTTCGTGAAAAAACGCTGACCATCGCAAACTTGCGCGCGCATTACTCCGCGACCCGGAACCCTTCGATAAGTTGGCGCAGCCCAAATGCGGCGCCTGCAAAGATCGCCAGCACAGTCACCGGCGCGCTGATCGCGAGCAAGCTAAAGGCTGTCATGCCTTGCCCTACAGTACAGCCCATGGCGATGACGGCCCCGGACCCCATGATGGCGGCCCCAACAATTTGTCGGCGCAACTCGCGCGGGTCGTCACAGGCCTCCCAACGGAAATGCCCGCGTATCATCGAACCTATGAACGCACCAAACCAGACGCCAGCAACCGACCCAACCGCAAATGAAATTGGGCGCAGGCTTCCGGTCATGGCAAACAAGATAGTTTCCCCCACCGGGGCCGAAAAGCTGTGCGAGACAACGGGAAGGGCTTCAAATCCGATCTCTGAAACCCATTGAGAGCCTGCCCAACCTGATGTGATGGCAACACCAACCATAATGGACCAGAAAATCGCCTGTGGCTCTTGGCGCAACGATTTGGACATCAGGGCGATGGCGCAAATGGCCAAACCGATGACAATACCAATCGGTGCCAATGCCAATCCGCTCCAACCTGCGATGTAATGAGCAAGCCCCGGCGGCGTGTCATTGGTCAACTCATGTTGGAAAAACAGGGCGTTGCGAATGGGGGCAAGGGGGCCGTACAGCGTCACATAAGTCGAGATACCCATGACCAGAACGATGACAAAGGATCTAAGATCCCCACCGCCAAGCCGAGCAATCGCCCCATAACCACAATTTCCGGACAGGGCCATGCCATACCCAAACATCAACCCACCCACGATGGACGCCATCGGCATCCACCGGATCGACAGATAATAGCTTTCTTCAGCATGCAAGAGGTCCGAGCCGATCAAGGCAAAGCTGCCGATAACGGCAGTGCCAACGGCCAACCCCCACATGCGTAACCGTGTGTCAGAGCCGCCATACAAAAGGTCTTCGATTGCACCAAGCGTGCAAAACCGGCCCAAACGCGCGGCCAGACCCAGCAGAATGCCACCGAACATACCAATCAAAGCAACGAGCTGACTGTCTGTCATCCAAGCGAACATGGTTAACACTCTCCCATGTGTGGCGGTGTCGGAAATATCCGACTGTCAAAGGCGATACGGATCAGGGTTTTTCGCAGAATAATTCGTACACAACTTCGAGAATGCGTCTGGGGCGTTCATCGGCCAATCGATAATAGATCGCTTTGCCTTCGCGCCGTGGGATCACCAGACCCTCAAGACGCAAGCGGGACAGCTGTTGGGATACAGCAGCCTGTCGCGCGGCCAGCAACTCTTCCAGCTCGGTGACCGATTTTTCGCCAGAGACCAGATGACAGAGGATCATCAACCGCCCCTCGTGGCTGATCGCTTTGAGGAAGTTGGATGCAGTGGTCGCATTGTCGACCATTTGATCGAGTTCTTCTTCTGCCATGTCGGCATTAAACTGAGGCAGGGCCATTTTGTTTTCCTCTCTCCACGGTTGGTGGAGGTTCTCCCGTGTCATCGTCTGTTTCAAACGTCGTGATAGCTACACTATGTATTGGGTCTTTTCCATGTGAGCGTACACGTTCGCGTTATCTTGGTTCGTAGCGTCATCCGTTGATCTTCGGGGGGGGGATATAGTCCGTGTGTTTTATCAGCAGTTGTTCAAGCACAGGCCAAAAGAAATCTTCACCAGGGTACCCTTCGAGCCGTCCGATTTCCTGTCCGTCTTCTACCAACAAGAACGTTGGTGTAAACGTAACGCGTCGTGCAACCTTCAGGGCTGAGGGCATATTGCGCAAATCAACCCGGCTGAGCGGGGCAAACTTGCCTTCGCTGGTTTTGGGATAGATCGGACCGATTTCCTTGTTCCATTTCTCGCACCAGCTGCACCCTGTCTGCTCAACCATGACAAGGTCGGCAGCCGCGACAGGCAGCGCCAAGCAGATTGACAGCGCCGACGCAAAAAGATTGTTGAGTTTGAACATAGGGAACCCGTTGACCTGAATTTGTCACACAACGTAATCTGAATGTGTGAATGATTCAAGTTGCGCCCCTGTGCATCAGGGTAAAGAGGTCGTGATATGCTCGAAGTTTCCATCTATGGCGCAGCGTTTGCAGGGCTTCTTAGCTTTTTTACGCCTTGTATCCTGCCAATGGTGCCATTTTATCTGTCGTATATGGGCGGCCTCAGCATGTCTGAATTGCGTGGGGACGGTGAAATTGCACCGGGTGCACAGCGTCGACTGTTGATTTCGGCCGTGATGTTTGCCGCCGGGGTGACCACGATTTTCATGTTGCTTGGCATGGGGGCAACCGCATTAGGGCAGGTGTTGGGTCAGTATTTAGACACCTTGTCATATGTGGCGGCGGTCATCCTGTTGGTTTTTGGTCTGCACTTTCTGGGCGTCATCAAAGTGCCCTTGCTGTATCGTGAGGCCCGAATGGAAAGCAGCGCCGAAGCCACGACCGTGCTGGGTGCATATCTGATGGGGCTGGCATTTGGGTTTGGGTGGACCCCATGCGTCGGACCCGCGCTTGCGTCGATCTTGATGATCGCCAGCGGCATGGGTGACATTTGGCGCGGGGCGGTTTTGTTGTTCTTTTACGGGGTAGGGATGACGGCCCCCTTTATCGTGGCGGCTTTGTTCGCCAAACCGTTTCTGGCTTGGGTTCAAAGACATCGCGCGGCCTTTGCCTGGGTTGAAAAGGGCATGGGTGTCATGTTGATCGTATTTGCTATTCTGATCGCCACCGGAGGTGTTAGTCTGATTGCGGATGCGATGATCCGATGGGTGCCGGGCTTTGTGAATGTTGGTTAAAACAGGAGACTAAGTGATGAATCGACTATTTGCGGGTGTGATTGCTCTGTGTCTTGCGGCGCCTTTGGCTGCGTCCGAAATTGGCGATGATGGTTTGCACAAAGCAGATTGGATGCGCGATACCTTTAAGGATCTGCAAGAAGATTTCGAGGAAGCAAATTCAGAAGGTAAGCGCCTACTCTTGATCGTCGAACAACGTGGATGCCTGTACTGTCAGGATATGCACGAAAACACGTTTTCAGATCCGCGCGTGAAATCCATGTTGGAAGATGCGTATTTCCCTGTGCAAATCAATTTGCATGGCGACACCGAAGTGATTGATGCGGATGGGGATAGCCTGACGGAAAAGCAGGCAACACGCCGTTGGGGGGTACTTTTCACGCCGACTATGGTGTTTTTACCGACCGAGTTGGACCCGTCCCTGCCCGTGTCCCAGCAGGCCGTCGCCATGATGCCGGGTGCTTTTTCAGCGGGAACGACATTTGATCTGTTGAATTGGGTGGCAGAAGAACGTTACCTAGATCAATCTGAAGAAGATTTTCAACGCTATCACGCACGTATGATTCGAGAGCGTGACGACGGCGACACCCGGTAACTCTGGGAAAGATGCCCCAAGGGCACCTGAAAACATTCGGAAATATTTTCGATCTGCGACAAAAGATTATAACAATTCATATTCGTGAATTTGTTGTTGCGTTCTGACCGCCCGGTAGCCTACGGTATGCAAAGCTAAGTTAGCCGCGCAACGCGTGGCAGCCAATGGGAGGAAACATGAAGCTTACATCTCTGACACTGGCCGCTGCGCTGTTCGGTGGCGCCGCACTCGCAGGCGAAGTTGGACCTAAAGAGGTCGCATTCACCGAAGATGGCGCAATCGAAGCCTCGCTCACCGGCACTGCCGGAGACGCAGCCAACGGCGCGATCATTATGGGTACCAAATCCAAAGGCAACTGTGTTGCTTGCCATGAAATCACTGCGCTGGCTGATGTGCCATTCCACGGTGAAGTTGGCCCGCTGATGGATGGCGCTGGTGATCGCTGGACCGAAGCAGAGCTGCGCGGTTTGGTTGCAAATGCCAAAATGACCTTTGAGGGCACAATGATGCCTGCGTTCTACAAAATGGATGGCTTCATCCGTCCCGGTGATGCCTATACCGGCAAAGCCCCGACCGAGGCACTGACCCCGATCCTGACAGCTCAGGAAATCGAAGATGTGGTCGCCTTCCTCGTGACACTGAAAGACGAATAAGTCGCGTCTCTGCCGCGAGCTTATGATTTGTAAAGGAGTAGAGAATATGGATTTCTCACGTCGTGACACCTTGGGCCTGGCCCTAGGCGCAGCGGCTCTGACAGTGCTGCCCTTTCGGGTGTCGGCTTCGTCAGACGCTGCTATCGAAGAATTCACCGGCGGTGCCGCTGTGGGCGAGGGTGGTATCACCCTGACCGCGCCGGAAATCGCTGAAAACGGCAACACTGTTCCGATCGAAGTATCGGCCCCCGGTGCTGTGTCGATCATGGTTCTGGCTGCAGGGAACCCGACACCGGGTGTTGCGACCTTTAACTTTGGTCCTCTGGCCGCGTCTCAGGCTGCCGCAACCCGGATTCGTCTGGCGGGCACGCAGGACGTGATGGCGCTTGCCAAGATGGCTGACGGTTCATTCGTCAAAGCCAGTTCGACTGTGAAAGTGACCATCGGCGGGTGTGGCGGCTAAACGCTGCCCCTGTTGATATTTAGGAGAATTTAAAATGGCATCTGGTGTAAAACCCCGCGTCAAGGTCCCGAAAAAAGCCGCCGCTGGCGAGGCGATCACGATCAAGACCCTGATCAGCCACAAAATGGAAAGCGGCCAGCGCAAGGACAAAGAGGGTAACCTCATCCCGCGCTCGATCATCAATCGCTTTACCTGTGAGTTCAACGGCCAGTCGGTTGTCGACGTCAAAATGGAATCGGCGATTTCGACCAACCCTTACTTCCAGTTCGAGGCCACCGTGCCCGAAGCCGGTGACTTTGTGTTCACTTGGTATGACGATGACGGTTCGGTCTACGACACCAAGAAATCAGTCGCAATCGGCTGAATCGTACATACAGGGAGGACACGCATAATGACAAAGCCAATGGGGACCAAAACCCTCACAGCCATCGCCGTGGCAGCCTGCGCGTTTGCAGCGCCTGCTATGGCCGACGAAAGCGCAAGCCTGGTGGTGAACGGGGAGATCGACATGGTCACCCGGACCGCAGCTCCGGCGCATATTTCCGATGTTATGGACGAGATCAATTCGGGTTGGCTGTATCGCTCTGACGAAACTCAGGCGTTGCAGACAGACGATTTCGACAATCCGGGCATGATCTTTGTCGATCAGGCATTGGAAACGTGGGACCAGGTTGATGGATCCGAAGGCAAGTCATGCGCGTCCTGCCATGACGATGTCGAGGGAAGCATGGCCGGCGTTCGCGCTGTCTATCCCAAATGGAACGAGACAGCTGGCGAAGTGCGCACCCTCGCGCATCAGATCAACGACTGTCGTGAAAACCAGATGGGTGCCGAAAAGTGGAAATACACGGGTGGCAAAATGACCGCGATGGAGGCTCTGATCTCTGTTCAGTCGCGCGGCATGCCCGTCAATGTTGCCATTGATGGTCCGGCCCAGGCGACTTGGGAAAAAGGCAAGGAAATGTATTACACGCGTACTGGTCAGCTCGAGCTGTCGTGCGCGAACTGCCATGAAGACAATTATGGCAACATGATCCGTGCTGACCACCTGAGCCAAGGCCAGATCAACGGCTTTCCGGTGTATCGCTTGAAAAACACCAAGCTCAACAATGCGCATGCTCGTTTCAAAGGCTGTGTACGTGACACCCGCGCCGAGACGTACAAGCCCGGCGGTTCGGATTTTGTCGCACTTGAGCTCTATGTTGCATCCCGCGGCAACGGCCTGTCGGTCGAAGCCCCCTCGGTGCGCAACTAATATCCCCCTTGCCCCGCGCCAGTTTTCTGGTGCGGGGTCATTTTTATTAAAATGAATTCACAAATGTGAATGCGTAAAGCATGGAAAGCAGCTCCTCATGATCTCTCGTCGTGATTTTCTTCAGGTCTCTATGGCGGCATCTGCCATGGTTGGGGCCTCTGGTTTCGGCAATTGGGCCCGTCTGGCGGCACAGCAGTCATTGACGCAGGACCAGCTGCTAGAGTTTGATACCTTTGGTAACATCTCTCTGATCCATATCACCGACATTCACGCACAGCTGAAACCTATCTTTTTCCGCGAACCCGAGGTGAATTTGGGCATCGGTGCCGCCAATGGCCAGATGCCACACGTGACCGGCGCAGATTTCCGCAAGGCCTATGGTATCGCTGACGGATCGCCGTCTGCCTATGCTCTGACATACAATGATTTCGCATCGCTGGCCAAAACCTATGGCCGCGTTGGTGGTCTGGATCGCGTATCCACTGTGATCAACGCCATTCGCGCGGATCGCCCTGATGCTTTGTTATTGGATGGCGGCGATACATGGCACGGGTCTTACACCTGTCACCACACCGAAGGGCAGGACATGGTCAACGTGATGAACGCGTTGAAACCGGATGCAATGACATTCCATTGGGAATTCACCTTGGGCTCAGACCGGGTGAATGAGATCGTAGAGGGGTTGCCGTTTGCCGCCCTTGGCCAGAACATTTTTGATTCCGAATGGGATGAACCCGCCGAGCTGTTTAAACCCTACAAATTCTTTGATCGGGGCGGTTCCAAAGTCGCTGTGATCGGCCAAGCGTTCCCTTACATGCCCATCGCCAACCCGCGCTGGATGTTCCCCGAATACTCGTTTGGTATTCGGGATGAGAACATGCAGGATATGGTAAATGAGGTCCGCGAGGCCGGGGCCGATGTGGTTGTCGTTTTGTCTCACAACGGCTTTGATGTAGACAAGAAAATGGCGGGTCGAGTTCAGGGCATCGACGTGATCTTGTCGGGCCATACCCATGATGCGCTGCCCGAGCCGGTTCTGGTAGAAAAAACCCACATCATCGCCTCTGGTTCCAACGGCAAATTCGTTAGCCGGGTTGATCTGGACGTGCGGGATGGTCAGTTGATGGGCCTCAAGCACAAGCTGATCCCGATTTTCTCAGACGTGATTGCGCCTGACGCGACGATCACCAAGCTGATCGACGAACAGCGCGCGCCTTATGCGGATCAACTGAGCGAAGTGATTGGCCGTACCGATGATGCATCGACGCTCTATCGTCGGGGCAACTTCAATGGCACGTGGGATGATTTGATCTGTGATGCGTTGCTGAGCGAACGCGAGGCTGACATTGCCATGTCGCCCGGAGTGCGTTGGGGACCGTCGATCCTTCCCGGGCAAGAGATCACCCGCGAGGACATCTGGAACGTTACCTCGATGAGCTATGGCGAAGCCTATCGCAGTGAGATGACCGGCGAGTTCATCAAAGTTATTCTTGAGGACGTTGGCGACAACCTGTTCAATCCTGATCCGTACTATCAGCAGGGTGGGGACATGGTGCGCGTGGGCGGTCTTGGCTATCGTATCGACGTCACTAAGCCACAGGGCGAACGCATCAGCGATCTGACTTTGTTGAAAACAGGTGAAGCGCTTCAAGCCGATAAAAACTATGCCGTCGCTGGCTGGGCCAGCGTCAACGAGGGCACCGAAGGGCCACAGATCTGGGATGTGGTGGAAAGCCATATCAAGAAGCTGGGCACAGTGACCGTCACCCCCAATACATCGGTCAAGGTTGTGGGCGCGTAACAGCGCCCCGACCTCGGTCGAAATTTTTTTCAAGCAACGAATTCACTTATGTGAATTTATTGATGCAAAGGAGACAATTTCAAATGAGTGAAAGCTCCAATAAAACGTCCCCCTCGCGCCGTCAGTTCCTGACCGGGGCTGCTGCTGCCGGGGTTGGTGCTGTTGCTGCAGGTGCAGCGCAGGCCAACGGGGACCCGCTGATCACGCAAGTGCAAGAGTGGGCATCCGCCACAGGTGAGGGCGTTGATGCAACCCCTTATGGTTTGCCAATTGAATTCGAACAGGACGTGGTGCGTCGCAATGTTGAATGGCTGACTGCGGATACCATCAGCTCGATCAACTTTACGCCCATTCACGCGCTGGATGGCACGATCACCCCGCAAGGCTGCGCGTTCGAACGCCACCATTCGGGTGCGATTGAGCTGCGCAAAGAAGATTATCGCCTGATGATTAATGGGTTGGTGGATACGCCACTGGTCTTCTCGTACGAAGATCTGGAGCGTTTCCCCCGTGAAAATCGGGTGTATTTCTGTGAATGTGCAGCGAACACCGGCATGGAATGGGCGGGGGCGCAGTTGAACGGTGCTCAGTTCACCCATGGCATGATCCACAACATGGAATATTCGGGCATCAGTCTGCGCACTTTGTTGGAAGAGGCGGGTCTAGATGCTGCTGGCGATCTGGCAGACAAATGGGTCTATGTCGAAGGCGCGGACGCGTCCTCGAACGGGCGCTCCATTCCGATGGCCAAGGCGCTGGACGATGTGTTGGTGGCGTTCAAAGCCAACGGTGAAGCGCTGCGCAAAGAGCATGGTTACCCTGTCCGTCTGGTTGTTCCCGGTTGGGAAGGCAACATGTGGATCAAGTGGTTACGTCGCATCGAAGTGACTGACCAAGCCGTGGAAAGCCGCGAAGAGACCAGCAAATACACCGATAATCTGGCCAATGGTATCGCACGCAAATGGACATGGGAGATGGATGCGAAATCTGTCGTCACCGCGCCCAGCCCGCAGGCGCCTATCAAACACGGCAAGGGCCCGTTGGTGATCACCGGGTTGGCCTGGTCAGGTCGCGGCGCGATCAGCGGTGTTGATGTCTCGATCGACGGCGGCAAAACTTGGAAAGAGGCGCGCTTGGCCGCCCCCGGTCAGGACAAGGCGTTGACGCGGTTCTATCTGGATCACGTCTGGGATGGGTCCGAGATGCTGTTGCAAAGCCGCGCGCGCGACACCACCGGCTATGTCCAGCCAACCAAGGATCAACTGCGCGAAGTGCGCGGGTTGAACTCTATCTATCACAACAATTGCATCCAGACATGGTGGGTGAAGGCAACCGGAGAGGCGGAAAATGTCGAAGTATCGTAAGCTGATCGTATCCACAGCTCTGGCCGCCACGTTGGCGTTGCCAGCCTACGCCGAAAAGCTGGGCTTGGGTCGCACCGCCACACCAGATGAAATCGCCGCTTGGGACAAAGATGTCAGCCCCGATGGCACTGGCCTACCCGAAGGGTCAGGCGATGTATTCACCGGCGAAGAAGTCTTTGCTGAACAATGCGCCATCTGCCACGGAGATTTTGCTGAAGGTGTTGATAACTGGCCCAAACTTGCTGGTGGCATGGACACACTGGATCACGAGGATCCGCTGAAAACTGTTGGCTCCTATTGGCCCTACCTGTCCACCACTTGGGATTACGTCAACCGGTCAATGCCTTTTGGCAATGCGCAGACTCTGACACCGGACGAGGTTTATGCTATCGTGGCCTATATCTTGTATTCCAACGATCTGGTGGATGATGAGTTTGTCCTGTCCAAGGACAACTTCCTTGAGGTGGAGATGCCCAACAAAGATGGGTTTATTCTCGATGATCGCCTGACATCCGAGGCACACTTTGTCGGTGAACCCTGCATGGAAAACTGCAAGGAAACTGTCGAGATTACCAAGCGTGCTTTGGTTCTGGATGTGACCCCGGACGAGGGCACATCAGCTGAGGCCGCTCCGGTCGCTCAAGAAGCGAAAGCCGAACCTGTGGAAGAAGCCCCCGTTGAAGAGCCCGCCGTTCAAGAGGCCGCCTTGGACCCAGAACTGGTGAAAAAGGGCGAAAAGACCTTTAAGAAATGTAAGGCCTGCCATCAGGTTGGGGACAAAGCGAAAAATAAAACCGGCCCGATCCTGAACGGTATCGTTGGTGCGGCAGCTGCCAAGGCGGACGGGTTCAAATACTCGAAGGTTATGAAAGCCGCAGCCGAAGGTGGTCTGGTTTGGACAGACGAAGAACTGGGCGCATTCCTGACCAAGCCTAAGAAATACATGAAAGGCACCAAAATGTCTTTTGCCGGATTAAAAAAGGACAAGGATATTGCGGCGGTGATCGCCTACCTCAAATCCTTCCCGCAATAAGATGCGGGGTTTGGGAGGAGCAATACTAACGTGGGCCGCGCTAAGCAGCATGGCCCACGCAGAAGAAGAAGCCATCAGCATTGGGGACGCGGCGCAGGGTGCTGAGGTGTTCCAGAAATGCGCGTCCTGCCACGAAGTTGGGCAAGGGGCCCGTCACAAAGTCGGCCCGCATCTGAACGGTATTTTTGACCGCAAAGTGGCGCAGTTCGAAGACTTCAAATATTCGCGCGGCATCGAGCGCGCGCGTCGGGATGGCATGGTCTGGGATCTGGAGCATCTGGATGCCTACCTTGAAAACCCTAAAGCGTTGGTTAGCGGCACCCGCATGGCGTTTCGCGGTCTTAAAAATCAAAAAGATCGCAACGATGTTCTGGCCTATTTGCGCCAATTCTCGGCGAATCCACAGGACATACCCGAAGCCGCCCCAACAGCCCGCAAACGCGAGGTGGAGTTGAATGCAGACGTCCTGGCGATTGTCGGTGACCCGGAATATGGCGAATACCTCGCCACGGAATGCACCACCTGCCATCAAGTGGATGGCGAATACGATGGCATTCCGGTGATCACTGGTTGGGTGATCGAGGATTTTGTTATCGCCATGCATGCCTACAAGCGGGAAATTCGCCCACACCCGGTGATGCAAATGATGGCGGGGCGGCTCTCGGATGAAGAGATCGCTGCGTTGGCAGCCTATTTCAGCGCGCTCGAGTGACCACTCAGGCGCGTTTCGGTTTTTTAAGGAGGAGGAATACTATGACTATGAAACGCAGAACATTTTTGGGGGCGGCAGCCGGAACCGTTGCAACCTTGTCAGCGCCGATGGTTTTGGGGGCAGCAAAGCCACGGGTTGTTGTGATTGGCGGGGGCGCAGGGGGCGCAACGGCCGCGCGATACATAGCCAAAGGATCTAAGGGCGCGATTGATGTGACCCTCGTTGAACCGTCGCGGACCTATTACACCTGCTTCTTTTCAAACCTTTATCTCGGCGGGTTTCGCGAGCTGTCTTCGATTGCTCACTCCTATGGCACATTGGCCAGCCAGTATGGGGTAAATGTGGTTCATGATTGGGCTGTGGGTATCGATCGTGATGCCAAAACGGTCACATTAGCTGGCGGTGCGGCACTCCCTTACGATCGACTGGTCTTGAGCCCAGGTATTGATTTTGTGGATGGCGCTGTCGAAGGCTGGGATGTTACCGCGCAGAACAAAATGCCCCACGCGTACAAGGCGGGGTCGCAATCAGAATTGTTGAAAGCTCAGATCGAGGCCATGCCTGAAGGGGGCACATTTGCAATGGTCGCACCACCTAACCCTTACCGGTGTCCTCCTGGCCCATACGAGCGCGTCTCGATGGTCGCGCACGTGTTGAAAGAGCGGAACCCAACGGCAAAAATCATTGTAGCAGACCCCAAGCCCAAGTTTTCGAAAATGGCGCTGTTCCAAGAGGGATGGGGCAATCACTACGATGGAATGATCGACTGGATCGGCCCGGATTTTGGTGGCAACAGCGTCTCTGTAGACCCGGATGCCATGATGCTGAGCATCGACGGGGAAGACACCAAAGTGGATGTCTGCAACGTGATCCCAGCTATGAAAGCCGGCCGTATCTGCGAAATGGCAGGCATAACAGATGGGAATTGGGCGCCTGTTGACGGGCGTACAATGCAAAGCCGTATGGATGAAAATATTCATGTGCTTGGCGATGCTTGTGCTCAGGGTGACATGCCGAAATCTGGTTTCTCTGCGAATTCTCAAGCAAAAGTGGCCGCGATGGCGATCCGTTCGGCTTTGACTGATTCCAAAATGTTCCCGGCCAAGTTTTCGAACACCTGTTGGTCGCTGATCGGCACAAACGATGGTGTCAAAGTTGGCGCGACATACGAGGCAACCGAAGAGAAAATCGCCAAGGTTGACGGGTTTATTTCAAAGACCGGCGAAGACGCAGAGCTGCGTCAGGCGACCTTTGAGGAAAGTGTTGGCTGGTATGCTGGCATTACCTCAGACATGTTCGGCTAAATCGTTTGGGGGGGCTTAAGCGGCCCCCCTATGACCACGCCTTGCGGTAGGAATGCGGGGAATCACCGTATTTTGCGCGGAACTGCCTGGAAAGGTGACTGGTGTTGGCAAAGCCAGTTGCGATTGAAATTTCCGCGACAGTCATATTCGTTTCGTTCAAAAACGTGAACGCGCGCGAAATTCTGAGGTCTAGATAATAGGCCATCGGCCCTTGGCCGAGGTAGCGCTTGAATAGTCTTTCGAGCTGACGCCGTGAAATGCCCAACCGGTCACAAAGATCAGTATTTGTCAGCGGGGTTTCCAGCTCGCTTTGCATCAGCTCGATTGCGGCAAGCAAAATCGGGTTGCGACTACCTATCACGACAGAATGCGACGACCTTTGGGGCGATTGTGTGCCGGATCGCATGTGTATGCACATGTCGGCGACCATGATGGCAAGCTGCGGCCCATGGTTTTTTTCGATGAGTGCCAACATCATGTCGATAGCTGCATTTCCGCCCCCGCAGGTAGTGATGCGGCCGTCCGATTCAAAAATGCTTGGCGAAGGGATAAGGGATGGAAACGCCTCGATAAACCCGGGTTGGTTTTCCCAATGAAGCGTGAACCGCTGTCCACCCAACAGACCGGCCTTGGCCAATGCAAATGCCCCGGTACAGATGCCCCCAACCGACCGGCCGAATCTATATTCACGGCGAATCCAGTTCAGAACGGGTGTCGAACAGGTTTTTTCCGGCTCAACCCCCGCGCAAACAAAGGCGTGCGTGTTCGACGGCAACGGCTTGAGAGCTTCGTCCGGGGTGATGCGCAAGCCATTGGAACAATAGATCGGCGCCCCATCTTCAGTCATCGTGTGCCACGTATAAAGCTGTTTTTTGGTCAATTGATTTGCGATCCGCAGCGGTTCAATCGCAGCCGCTAGGGCAAGCATCGTCGCTTTGGGCAGCAAGACAAAATAAAATGTTTCTGGCGGACCCTCAAACGGAACACTGAAATTTGCCGAAGCACCTTTCTGAACATACGGATTGCGAGACATAGAAGGGCCTTTCGTCCCGGTATTGATCGGGATGGGGGTCATAACGTTAGGGCAGGGGGCGTTTTGAGCATAGTCTGATATTAAATGCATGCCGTTGATATTAAATTTGCGCCACGAAAGAGTATTATTGCGACTCACCCTTGCAGTCCCCTTGGGTTTGAATATCGTGCAACTGCCCTTGCAGCCCCCCAGAGGCAGCACTAAGACTCGGGTAACCCATTATCGGGTATGGTCCCGATCCATTCCAAGAGCAGGCAGTCCACATGTTTGATCCCACCGAAACCTACATGAATACCCTCGTTCCCATGGTCGTCGAACAGACGAGCCGGGGTGAACGGGCTTATGACATCTTTTCCCGACTGCTGAAGGAACGGATCATTTTCATTAATGGCCCGATCCATGATGGCATGAGCCATCTCGTGGTTGCACAGTTGCTGCACCTCGAAGCGGAAAACCCAACCAAAGAAATCAGCATCTATATCAACTCGCCAGGCGGCGTGGTGACTTCGGGTCTGTCGATCTATGACACCATGCAGTACATCAAACCCAAGGTGTCGACCCTGTGCATTGGTCAGGCCGCCTCGATGGGGTCTGTTCTGCTCGCCGGTGGCGAAAAGGGTATGCGGTTCTCGCTGCCGAACAGCCGCATAATGGTGCACCAGCCAAGCGGTGGCTACCAAGGTCAGGCAAGCGACATCATGATTCACGCGGCTGAGACCCAAAAGCTGAAGGACCGGTTGTATGACATTTATGTCAAGCACACGGGCCAAACCAAAAAATCCGTTGAAAAAGCTTTGGATCGTGACAACTTCATGAGCCCCGAAGAAGCCAAAGAATGGGGCCACATCGACGAAATCGTCGAGAATCGCGCCAAAGGCGGAGACGACGAAGCATAAGTGCTGAATAAACTGGCGCCCCCCAATGACTGAAGTTGGGGTGCGTTTTGCGATTGTAGACCCTGCTGTGCTGTCTTAGATTGTTATGACAAGTGGGTGAAACGCCTCCCTCGTGGGGCACAAGCGGACACGGAGCCCGAAAGGTAGACCATGGCAACGAATTCTGGCGGTGACAGCAAAAATACGCTCTATTGCAGCTTCTGCGGTAAGAGCCAGCACGAGGTGCGCAAGCTGATCGCTGGCCCGACTGTGTTCATCTGTGATGAATGCGTCGAGCTGTGCATGGATATCATTCGGGAAGAGACAAAGGCCAGTGGCCTGAAGTCTACCGATGGTGTCCCAACTCCCAAAGACATCTGCGAAGTTCTGGATGATTACGTGATCGGACAAGCCACCGCCAAGCGGGTTTTGTCAGTCGCGGTTCATAACCATTACAAGCGTCTGAACCACGCCCAAAAGGCGGGATCTGACATTGAACTCGCGAAATCCAACATCTTGCTGATTGGTCCAACGGGTTGTGGTAAAACACTGTTGGCTCAGACACTTGCACGTATTTTGGACGTACCCTTTACGATGGCTGATGCCACCACATTGACCGAAGCCGGTTATGTGGGCGAAGATGTTGAAAACATCATTCTCAAGCTGCTGCAATCGTCAGAATACAACGTTGAACGCGCGCAGCGCGGCATCGTTTACATCGACGAAGTTGATAAGATCACGCGTAAATCCGAAAACCCTTCGATCACCCGCGATGTATCGGGTGAGGGCGTTCAGCAGGCTCTGCTGAAGCTGATGGAAGGGACCGTTGCATCGGTTCCACCACAGGGTGGCCGGAAACATCCACAGCAGGAATTTCTGCAAGTGGATACCACAAATATCCTCTTTATTTGCGGTGGGGCGTTTGCAGGTCTGGATAAGATCATCGCGCAGCGCGGCAAAGGCTCGGCGATGGGCTTTGGCGCCGATGTGCGCGACAATGATGAACGCGGTGTTGGTGAGATCTTTCAGGACCTTGAACCCGAAGATTTGTTGAAATTCGGTCTGATCCCAGAATTTGTCGGACGCTTGCCCGTTTTGGCAACGCTCGAAGATCTTGATGAAGACGCGTTGGTTATCATCCTGACCAAGCCCAAAAACGCACTGGTGAAACAGTATCAGCGCTTGTTTGAGCTCGAAGATACCGAACTCGACTTCACCGAAGATGCCCTGAGTGCAATTGCCAAAAAGGCGATTGAACGCAAAACAGGTGCACGTGGGTTGCGGTCTATCCTCGAAGACATTCTGCTGGACACCATGTTCGAGCTGCCTGGAATGGAAAGCGTGACCAAGGTTGTCGTCAACGAAGAGGCCGTGAATTCGGATGCTCAACCGTTGATGATCCATGCGGATGCGGAAAAGGAGCCCGCCTCGGCAGGTTGATCTGATAACCCAGAGTATCAAGCGGCGCAGTCAATTCTGCGCCGTTTTCTGTTAGGGAACGAGACTATGATTAAGCGCATTTCTTCGGGCGGAGAATTCGAAGCTAAAGTTGGCTATTGCCGCGCCGTTGTAGCTGGTGGTTTTGTCCATGTTGCTGGCACCGTAGGGCAGGGCGAAGGGGCGGCGGCACAATGCGAATCCGCGTTGGTCACGATTCGCGGCGCCTTGGAGCAGGCAGGATGTTCGCTCGCGGATGTGGTGCGGGTGACATACATGCTGCCCGATCGTCTTGAATTTGAACCGTGCTGGCCGATTCTTGCAGAGGCATTTGGCGCAAATCCGCCCGCTGCGACGATGATCGAATGTGGATTGATTGATCCAAAATACAGAATCGAAATTGAAGTGACCGCTTTGTTGCCAGAATAAGGCCTGCGCGCTGGTGTCGCCGTCTCGGCACTGGACCTTGGCGCGCGGTTGGTTCATATCTTTGGGCAATGAATTGTCGGAGGCACCTATGGGTATCCTGAAATCTCTTTTGCGCGCCGTAACCTGGTGGAACGGACAAACGCTCAACACTCAGATCTATACTTCTCGCAAGGGGATCAAAGTGGGAGAGGATGATCAAGGCAATGTGTTCTATCACAACGCCGATGACAGCAAACGGTGGGTGATCTTCAATGGAGAGATCGAAGCCAGCCGGATTGATCCTAATTGGCATGGATGGTTGCACCGCACTTGGGATGAGCCACCCACCAAAAAGCCGTTGGCACATAAATCGTGGGAAAAACCCCATCAGGAAAATTTGACTGGTACGACGTTGGCATACGCGCCCGCCGGATCTCTGCACAAAGCAGACCCTGTCAAACGTAGTGATTACGAGGCCTGGAGCCCCGAATAAGCGAGGGGACACATGTCCACCCAAAACCTAACCGAAGTTCTTGTCGGTGGTGCGGTTCTTGCCGGTGCCATCGCTTTTGCCGTTTACGCGACACAGGCTACTGGGTTGTCTCAAAGCAGCGCAGGCTATGATCTGGGTGCGTCTTTTCGTTCTCTAGAAGGGGTCAGCGTTGGAACGGACGTGCGCCTTGCTGGCGTAAAGATCGGCACCGTCACCGACGTTGCGTTGAACCCAGAAAGCTATCGTGCAGATACTCGGTTTACGGTCGCAAACGAAATCCTGATCCCAGACGATAGCGCCGTTGTTATCTCTTCCGAGGGGTTGTTGGGCGGTAACTTTGTGGAAATCATGCCAGGTGGATCGCCCTTTAACCTAGAGGCGGGTGATCAAATCGAAGACACACAAGGCGCAGTTAGCTTGATTTCGCTGCTTGTGAAATTCGTCGCCGGCAGCGGAGAGTCTGAGTGATCCGGTTACTTGCTCTTTTATGCGTTTTTGCGGCTGGTCCAGCCTTGGCACAAGACAAGGCCTCGTCCGGGCAGGGGGCGTTTCTGCGTGGCTTGGACAAAGTGAACGGGCGGACCCAAGATGTTCAAATCCGAAATGGCGAAACCGTCGAGATCTTTGGACTGGACGTTGCTTTGGGCGATTGCCGCTTTCCAGTTAACAACCCGACCGGGGACGCTTTTGCTTATCTGACGATCTGGGAAACAGGCCAACGGCAAGCTTTGTTTGACGGCTGGATGATCGCAACAGCGCCCGCCTTGAGCGCATTGGACCACAGCCGCTACGACGTTTGGGTGATCCGTTGTATGACGCCCTGAGGGTGTTGTTCTAAGGCTGCACAAAAATCAGCGTCTTTGTTGATGGCGACCTCAAGTTGGTGATGATAGGCAGCGCGTGTAATTTCTTTGGCGCCGAGCGAGGCAAGATGCGGTGTCAGAAATTGCGTGTCAAATAGTCGGAATCCAGTCTGCTTTAGGCGATCGACAAGGTAGGCCAGCGCCATTTTCGATGCATCTGTGCGGCGTGAGAACATGCTTTCCCCAAAAAACGCAGCACCCAGAATCACGCCGTAAACACCGCCAACTAAAGTGTCCCCGTCCCAAATTTCCTGTGAATGGGCATGACCGCGCTTGTGAAGCGTTATATAGTGCGCGCGGATTTCCTCGTTGATCCAAGTATCAGCACGGTCTGCACATCCATCTAAGACACCAGTGAAATTCTGATCGATCGTAGCTCTATAGGAACTGCGCCGTAAACGACGTGCAAGAGATCGGGAAATGTGGAAATCACCCAGCGGAAAAACGCCACGCCGCTTGGGGTCTACCCAGAACACTTCGGGATCATCACGGTGCTCGGCCATCGGAAAAATTCCAATAGAATAGGCATGTAACAAAAGTTCGGGGGATAGGCTCATAAAAAGACCTCGGAGGCCGAACCGGTGGCTCGGCCTGCTGAGAAGTTAGGCCAGATTGGTTTCAAGCCATTTTTCCAGCCAGTGGATGTTGTAGTCGCCACTGTGGATGTCGGGTTCCTGCAATAGCGCGTGAAACAGAGGAACTGTTGTATCGACACCATCTACGATCAACTCACCCAAGGCGCGTTGCAAGCGCGCAAGAGCTTCTTCGCGATTGCGCCCTTGTACGATCAACTTCCCGATGAGGGAATCGTAGTAGGGTGGAATCGAATACCCATTGTAGAGCGCAGAATCCATCCGCACGCCCAACCCACCGGGGGCATGATAGGCGGTGATCTTACCGGGGCAGGGGGCGAAGTTTGGTAAACGCTCAGCGTTGATGCGTACTTCGATGGCATGTCCATTGATCTGCAAGTCATCCTGCGTAAAGGACATCGGCAGACCGGCAGCCACACGAATTTGTTCCCGAACCAGATCGACACCGAAAATACCTTCGGTGACGGGATGTTCGACTTGCAAACGCGTGTTCATCTCGATGAAATAGAATTCGCCATTTTCATAGAGAAATTCGATTGTACCCGCGCCAGCATAATCGATCCGAGCTACGGCGTCAGCGCAGACTTTGCCGATACGGTCACGTTCTTCAGGCGTAATCGATGGGCCAGGGGCCTCTTCAAAAACCTTCTGATGGCGACGCTGAAGCGAACAGTCGCGCTCGCCCAAGTGCACCGCTGTCCCCTGGCCATCCCCAAACACTTGGATTTCGATGTGCCGCGGCGTGGTGAGGTATTTTTCGATGTACACTTCGTCGTTGCCAAAGGCGGCTTTGCCTTCGGCCCGCGCGGTCAGGAACGCGCTTTCCATGTCATCGGCAGTATTCGCAACCTTCATGCCGCGTCCACCACCACCAGCGGTGGCTTTGACGATCACGGGATAGCCGATTTCTTCGCCAATGCGCCTGGCAGACTCGACATCAGGAACGCCACCTACAGAACCGGGAACACAGGGAACACCAAGTTCCTTCATTGTATCCTTGGCGGTGATTTTGTCGCCCATGATACGAATGTGTTGAGCGGTTGGCCCAATAAACTTGATATCGTGGTCTTCTACGATCTGCACAAACCCGGCGTTTTCCGACAGAAAGCCGTACCCTGGGTGGATCGCTTGGGCCCCGGTGATTTCACAGGCCGAGATAATCGCAGGGATCGACAGATAGCTGTCAGCGCTCGCAGGGGGGCCAATGCAAACCGATTCATCAGCCATGCGCACGTGCATTGCGTCCGCATCAGCGGTGGAGTGCACCGCCACAGTGGCGACACCCATCTCACGTGCCGCGCGGATGACGCGCAGGGCGATCTCTCCGCGGTTGGCAATAAGGATTTTGTCAAACATGCGCCGCGCCTTATTCGATGATGACCAGCGGTGTACCGAATTCTACGGCATCACCATCAGCCACCAGAATACGTTTGACGGTGCCTGTTTTCGTCGCGTGAATATGGTTCATGGTTTTCATCGCTTCAACGATCAACAGCGTGTCACCTTCGTTGATCTGCGCCCCCACTGTCACAAACGCAGGCGAACCGGGTTCGGCCTGCATATAGACGGTACCGACCATCGGTGAGGTGACCGCACCAGGGTGGCTGGCGGGATCTTCGGCAGGCACTTCTGCGGCGGCGACAGGGGCCGCGGCCGCAACTGGAGCTGCAGCAGGCACAGTCAGCTGAGCAGGCGCAGCAGCCATGATCGGAGCAGGAGCGGCACGGCTGACGCGGACATTTAGGCTGTCTTCTTCGCCATATTCGCGCTTGACCTGAAGTTCAGTCAGATCGTTTTCGCGCAGCAGTTCGGCCAATGCTTTGATAAATTCCACATCCGCTTCGTGTTTGGTGTCAGTCATGAGTGTCCTCGACGGTTCCGCTATGCCCGTCTGTTCCGCGGGCTGTAAATTACCCGGCGTTATAGGCCAACGTGTGTCCCATGAAAAGCGCCGTTACACAGGCAAAGATGGAGTATGTCGTGCCAAATTGCGAGGGGGGATAAATCACAAGGGCATGCCAGAGAGTTTCGCAACCAGTTCCGGCAGCTTTCGTGCGCCAAATTTTTCCAACAATCGGGCGCGATGCGCTTCGATGGTGCGATACGACAGGCCCAGCTCTCCGCCAACTTCTTTGGCAGACAGACCACGACAGGTTAGAATCGCGACATCGCGCTCGCGCGGGGTCAATTCGACCAGCGGACGGTCTTCTGAAATGTCAGAAAAACTCCAGATACCATGCAGGAAAGGGTCGTCGGGTGTCAGTGACTTGCCCCGTGCTCGACACCAGAACAGATCACCGTTGCGTCGGCGCATAATGCGCTCGTCGTTATAGTATCCGGTGTCTTGCATTGCGGCGAGACCACGCGCTCCGATGCGCTCAAACTCGGCGTGACTGGGATAGAGATGCAGCAAAGGCATGTCGCGGTAGTCGCTTTCATGCCCACCAAAGGTTTGCGCGAACTGCAGATTACATCGCCGGATAATCCGGTTTTCCAGCTCTACCAAGCCGACGGGGGCGTATTCAAATGCGAGATCGCTCATGCCGCATAGAGTGCAGGGTATTTCTACGGAATTGAAGGGGCTACATGGGAATGGGTAGGATTCTCTTGAAAAATGGGAGAATTTTCATGGTTTATATCGCGGGTTGGGGCCACACGAAGTTTGGCAAATTAACAGATATGTCGCTCGAAGATATGATCGCCGCAGCAGGACGCGAAGCTCTGGCGGATGCGGGGATCGGGGCCGCTGACGTTGATAGCATCTGGATGGGGCACTTTAACGGGGGCTTGGTGCCAGATGGTTTTCCGTCATCGCTGGCCATGTCGATTGACCCTGCTTTGCGGTTCAAACCGGCAACGCGTCTGGAAAATGCCTGTGCTTCGGGGTCGGCGGCCGTGTTTGCGGCGCGTCAGGCGATCCTGTCGGGCGAAGCCAAGGTTGCCTTGGTTATCGGTGTGGAAAAGATGACCCACCTGCCAACGGCCGATGTTGCGACGGCGTTGGGTCATGCGGCATATCAAAAGGAAGAGACAGGTCTGTCGTTTCCCGGTGTCTTTGCCCAATTTGCCCAAGCGTACTTTGAGAAGTATGGCGATCACACGCAGGCCTTGGCCAAGATTGCTGCCAAAAACCACGGGAATTCGGTCAACAATCCACTGGCTCAATTGCAAAAGCCTATGGATGAAGCTTTTTGCGCAGCCGTCTCTGACCGTAACCCGATTATTGCAGCCCCCCTTAAGAAAACAGATTGTTCTTTGGTGTCGGATGGGGCGGCCGCGCTGGTCATGGTGTCCGAGGATCTTTTGGGCGATGTGTCCAAAGCGGTGCGCATGAGGGGTGTCGCGCAGGTCAATGATGTCATGGCGATGTCACAACGGGATGTGCTGGCGTTTGAGGGGCCGCGCAAAGCCATTCACGCAGCATATGATCGCGCGGGAATCACGGTCGGGGATCTGGACGTTGCAGAAGTCCACGACTGTTTCACAATCGCTGAGCTGTTGATTTACGAGGCTATGGGGCTGGCCGCACATGGGCATGCCGCAGATGTTCTTGAAGGCGGTGTTGTGCATGCAGGCGGCACCTTGCCGGTGAACTTGTCCGGTGGGCTCAAGGCCAAAGGTCACCCGGTTGGAGCAACAGGCGTGTCGATGCATACGCTTATTGCGCGACAGGTGGTGGGGCAGGCGGATGCCATGCAACATCCGGGGGCTGAACTGGGGCTTGTGTTCAATATGGGCGGGTCAGGCGTCGCCAATTACGCCTCGATCCTAGAGGCGGTGAAAGCGTGAACCTTGGTCTTTGGCTGAGCCGACAGGCACAATTGAACCCAACTCGCCCTGCGTTGTTTTTAGGACGGGATCAGATCGCGGATTATGGCGCATTTCACGATCAGGCCACGCGCGTGGCGGGATGGTTGTTGGCGCAGGGAGTACAGCCGGGCGACCGGGTGGGGCTGTGTCTCAAGAACTGTCCGGATTATTTGATTGCACAGTTCGCGGTTTGGTACGCGGGGGCTGCGGTTGTCGCGATCAATTCAAAACTGCACGGACGCGAGGTGGCCTATATCCTTGAAAACGCGGGGGCGGAGTTGTGTTTTACCTCGCCAGGTCTGACCGAAGCCATCCAAGAGACTGATGTCCCGGTGCGATGCATGGATGTGACAGGGTGCGCTTACGGGATGGCTTTGATACACGACCCGGTGGATGCTCCCGCGACGCGCGCGCCTGATGACTTAGCGTGGCTGTTCTATACGTCTGGAACAACGGGCAAGCCAAAAGGTGTGATGATCACCCATCGCATGCTAGTCGCGATGTCGCTGACCTATTCTACCGATGTAGATACGGTGAGCGATAGGGATGCGGTGCTCTATGCCGCGCCGATGAGCCACGGCGCAGGTATTTATAACATGTTGCATGTGCTGGCCGGGGCTCGCCATGTCTGCCCTGTGTCGGGCGGTTTTGACGAGGCCGAGATCTTTGATCTGGCGCGGCACTTTGATCGGGTGCAGATGTTTGCGGCTCCGACGATGGTTAAGCGCATGACCGATGTGGCAAAGGCGACAGGCGAGGTTGGCACAGGCTTGCGCACAATCGTTTACGCGGGCGGCCCGATGTATTTGGCCGATATTGTCGACGCGACTGCCCATTTTGGACCGATTTTCGTACAGATTTATGGGCAGGGGGAATGCCCCATGGGGATCACGGCCCTGTCGCGTCATGATGTCAGTGATCGAACACATCCCCGATGGCAACAACGGTTGGCCAGCGTCGGGCGCGCACAATCTACGGTCGAGGTGCAGATCGGAGATGAAAATGGGAACCCGGTGCCAATCGGTAAACACGGCGAAATCATGGTGCGTGGGGATGTGGTGATGCCGGGATATTGGCAAAATCCCAAAGCCACCGACAAGACATTGGTCGATGGCTGGCTGATGACAGGCGACATGGGGTTTCTTGACGGCGATGGGTATTTGACAATGCAAGACAGATCCAAAGATCTGATTATCTCTGGTGGATCAAATGTATATCCGCGTGAAGTTGAAGAGGTTCTGCTGACCCATCCGTTGGTGACCGAAGTGTCCGTCGTGGGACGCCCGCATACCGATTGGGGCGAAGAGGTCGTAGCCTTTGTTGTCGGAGAAGCCACAACAGATGTCTTGGATCAACTGTGTGTTGAAAACATTGCACGTTTCAAGCGACCCAAAGAGTATGTGTTTGTGCAGGAGCTGCCCAAAAACAATTATGGCAAAGTGCTCAAGACAGAACTGAGGACGCAGCTGGCGGAGGGAACATGACGGATCTGACGGGAAAGACAGCCTTGGTCACCGGATCGGTGCAGGGAATCGGATTGGCGATTGCCGAAGCGTTGGCGGGCGCAGGGGCACGTATTGCGGTTCACGGTATCGCGGGTGACGCACAGATCGAAGAGGTCTGCCATCATTTGCGCAAGAAAGGGGCGGCAGACGCTGCGTTCTTTCGTGGTGATCTGCGGCACCCCACGCAGATACAGGACTTAATGGCTGCTGTTGCTGCGTGGGGTGGGGCCGATATTTTGGTGAACAATGCGGGCATTCAACACACCGATTGGCTGTCAAAACAACCCAGCGATATGTGGGAGAGCATTCTGTCCGTGAACCTGAGTGCAGCGTTTTACACAATGCAGGCAGCGATGCCTGAAATGGCCAATCGGGGATATGGGCGGGTTATCAATATAGCGTCTGTTCATGGTCTGGTGGCGAGCAAACAAAAGGCTCCTTACGTGGCTGCAAAACACGGCTTGATCGGTCTCTCTAAGACGGCTGCGTTGGAATATGCTTCGCGCGGGGATAAGGCCAAAGGCGGGGTGACGGTAAACTGTATCTGCCCCGGTTGGACGAATACCGCGATTATTGAACCGCAGATCAAAGAGCGCATGGCGGCGCTAGGGGTGGATCGTGAGGCTGCAGTGGCTGACATGCTGAAAGACAAACAGCCCTCTCTGCGCGGGTCTGAGCCTGCTGAAATTGGCGCTTTGGCGCTTTGGCTCTGTTCCCCTGTGGCCCATAACGTTGTCGGTGCCTCCATTCCGGTGGACGGAGGCTGGACCGTGCAATAGCGCGTGTCAGGCCGATCGGAACCATTCGGGTAGGGTGGCCTGTATTCGAATGGGCCGGTCACATACGCGCACGATTCCCTTTTTCAAATCCCGGATCGGCTCTTGCGAAATGATCTCATAGGCGCGCTCTTCTGCGCGGGCCCATGGGAGCAATTTTGAGTTATCCAACTGTTTGCTGATCCTCTGTATCGACACATCAGGATCGCGCCAGCTTTGCCCCGGCAATCCTTTGCCTTCGGAATTGGCGACGGCGTGGCGGTGTTTGTTCGCCAGCGCTAAGGCCAGCCCATTGGCGAATTTCAGATGAATGAGATAGACGCCACGTGGAATGTGAAAGGGATAGTCTTCACAAAATCGCGGACGCACCTGAACCCCATGTCGATGCAACCCAATACGCCCGCGCACAGCCCAGGCTTTGCTGTAATGGCTTGAGAACAGCGCATGCCGCCGCAATTTCAGGACTGAAGTATCATGGGGTAGGGGGGCATCGCCTTCGATTTCGGCAAGGTTTATGCCCAGTGAGAACGCGGATTTGCCCTCTTGTTGGGCAAAGAAATCCTCGAAACTTGCATAGAGCGAGGGATCAAGGCAAATCAGTTCGTCTGCATCCGTGCGGATCACCCAGTCGTAGATTTCATCCAACCCGTTCTGAAATGCGTTCAGCATTTTGCTGCGCGAATTGTCGAAGTTGTCGAATTTTTCGCGTGGAATGGTGATGATGCTGGCCAGTGGGCAGCGCCGTTGAATCTCGGGGTCTGGACCATGGGCCACAATGAACAGGTTTTCATGCCCCAAGTGTCGTCCAAAATGGGCATACCATTGGGACAGCGCCCAATAGTCCCGATACACCATTGTCATCGCACAAATTTTCATGACGCTATTTAGGCGGGAATATCAGGATCCGACAAGCCTTTCTGTGGACACAAAAAAAGGCCAGCTCGTGGAGAGCTGGCCAAGAGTTAGTCGACGCAAGAACCTTAGCTCTTTCTCGACGGGGAGTGTTCAGTTAGATCGCCAGATATTCGGCGCGTAGTTCTTCGTTTTCCAAAACTTCGGAAGCGGATCCGTCAAAGACGATGCCGCCGGTGTCCAGAATGACGGCACGATCCGCCAATTCCAGCGCCCGCACAGCGTTCTGTTCTACGATGACCGTTGTCATACCTTGTTCTTTGATGTGGATGAGGGTCTTTTCGATCTCATCAACGATCACCGGGGCCAAACCTTCGTAGGGTTCATCCAGCAATAGCACTTTGATGTCACGGGCCAATGCACGGGCAATTGCCAACATCTGTTGTTCACCACCAGAAAGGGTCACGCCCTCTTGCTTGCGGCGTTCACCAAGGCGCGGGAACAATTCATAAAGACGCTCGATTGACCACCCAATGGGCGGTGCAATCTGGGCCAGTTGCAGATTTTCTTCGACTGTCAGACCCGCGATGATGCGGCGATCTTCGGGGACCAGCCCCAAACCGACGGTGGCGGCCTCGTAGCTGGACATGTTGTGCAGCGGTTTGTGATCCAGCCAGATTTCACCGTGCGAGACTTGCGGGTCATCCAGTCGAGCAATGGCGCGCAGGGTTGAGGTCTTGCCTGCACCGTTACGCCCCAACAGGGCGAGGATTTCCCCCTCATGCACGTTGAACGAGATACCCTGCACGATGTAGCTTTCACCGTAATAGGCATGCATGTCCCAGACCGAGAGAAAGGCCGGGGCCGTGGTGGCCATATTGGCGTTTTTGGAAAAGTCCGGTTTAACGTTCATGGTTCTTCTCCTTTAAGCGCTTTCGCCCAGATACGCTTCGCGTACCTTGGGGTGGCCTTTGATGTTTTCGGGCGTGTCTTCGACAAGGGGGGTGCCCTGGGCCAGAACGGTGATGCGCTCGGACAGTGAGAACACTACATGCATGTCGTGTTCGATGATCGCGATGGTGATGTCGCGTTCGTCCTTGATCTGTTTCAGCAGATCGATGGTGTTGTTGGTATCCGCCCGCGCCATACCGGCGGTGGGTTCATCCAACAGCAACAGACGTGGTTCCTGTGACAGGCACATGCCGATCTCTAGCCGGCGCTTATCGCCCCGAGACATCGAAGCCGCATTCATGTGCCGTTTGTCAGCCATGTTCATGTCGACCAGCATTGCTTCGGCCTTTTCCAGCACATCCGTTTGGCTGGCGACCGAGGGGATGGCGTTCAATTCGAACGAGCCATCCCGTTTGGCAAAGCAGGGGATCATCATGTTTTCCAGCACCGTCAGATCACCAAAGATCTCTGGCGTTTGGAAAACGCGGGAAATACCCATCTGGTTAATCTCGAACGGTTTGCGCCCCAGTACCGATTGCCCATCGAACATGACCGATCCTGTGTCGGGGATCAGCTTGCCCACCAAACAGTTCAGCAAGGTAGATTTGCCAGCTCCGTTAGGGCCGATGATGGCATGCACGGTGTTTTCGGCCACGCTGAGGTTTACATCCCCCAGCGCTTGGAGACCACCGAACCGTTTGTTGACGCCTTTGACTTCAAGAATTCCCATCTCGCGTCTCCTTATTCTGCAGGTTCGGTTTTGGTGGTGGTGTCATCGCTGCCTTTGTTGCGCTTTTTGCGCACCCAAGCTGCGATTTTTTGACCACCTTCGACCAGACCACCGGGCAGGAAGATTACAACCAACATGAATAGGATGCCCAGCGTCAGGTGCCAGCCCTTGCCGATGAAGGGGTGCACGATGAATACCATCGCGTCCTCAAGCCCATCGGGCATAAATGCGAACCACTGGTGCAGGACGTTGTCGTTGATCTTGGAGAAGATGTTCTCAAAGTATTTGATGAAGCCAGCGCCAACGACTGGACCGATTAGGGTACCCGCACCGCCAAGGATGGTCATCAGAACAACTTCACCACTTGCCGTCCATTGCATGCGCTCGGCACCTGCCAGCGGATCCATCGAGGCCATCAGACCACCGGCCAGACCGGCATACATGCCCGAGATGACAAAGGCAGCCAGAGTGTAGGGACGGGTGTTCAGACCGGTATAGTTCATGCGCTGTTGGTTTGATTTCACCGCCCGCAGCATCATCCCAAAGGGTGAACGGAAGATGCGGATCGCCAGATAGAACGACGCCAGCATGATCAAGGCCGACAGATAGTAGCCCGCGTTGAACTGGAACAACCAAGGCCCAAGGTGCATTTCATAGGTCGAGCGCATCTCCAAGCCAAACAGGCTGGTTACGGGGATAGAGCCGTCTGCCGTTTGGCTAACACCCAGAACACGGGGGTCATTTAGCGTCAGTTGCAGACCGGTTTCACCATTGGTGATTGGCGTCAGTACTGAATAGGCTAGGTTGAACGACATCTGCGCAAAGGCCAGTGTCAGGATCGAAAAGTAGATCCCCGAGCGGCGCAAACTGACAAACCCGATCAGCAGGGCAAACAAGCCCGCCATGACAACCGACAGCAGGATGGCCGGGATTACGTTCATGCTGAGCAGTTTGAACATCCAGACTGCCGAATAGGATCCGACACCCAGAAAGGCCGCGTGACCAAAGGACAGGTATCCAGTCAAACCAAACAGAATGTTGAACCCAATGGCAAAGATGCCAAAGATCACAAACCGCTGCATCAGGTCAGGATAGCCTGCATTGAACTGCGCCATGGCGCTGTCCGCGGGAAACGGGTTGAGGATGAAGGGCGCAAACAGCGCCATGATAGCGACGACCAGCAACATGGTGGTGTCTTTTTTGTCGAGACCGAACATGTCTTATTCCTCCATCACGCCTTTGCGACCCATCAAGCCACGTGGCCGGGTGAGCAGAATGAGAATTGCAACCAGGTAGATGATGATCTGGTCAATACCGGGGATGAGGGATTTAACCTCGTTCATAGAAGCAAAACTTTCGAGAATACCAAGTAGGAAACCGGCAAGCACGGCACCGGGAAGGGAGCCCATACCCCCGACAACCACAACCACGAAACTCAGGACCAGAAAATCCATGCCCATGTGATAGTTGGGTGAGTTGATCGGGGCGTACATTACACCTGCCAAACCGGCCACTGCTGCGGCGATGCCGAACATGATGGTGAACCGACGGTCGATGTTGATACCCAACAGACCCACGGTTTCGCGGTCTGCCATACCGGCACGGACAACCATGCCAAAGGTGGTGAACTGCAAGAAAGAAAAGACGCCGCCGATGATGAGAGCCGCAAAGCCGAAGTACACAAGACGCCAGTAGGGGTAGATGATCGCGTTGGCCTCAAAACCAAGCATGACCCCGAAATCAAAGCTGCCTTTGAACACATCAGGCGCGCCCGTGGGGATTGGGTTTGCGCCATAAAAATACTTTACAACCTCTTGCAAAACAATGGCCAAACCAAAGGTTACGAGGATCTGATCCGCATGGGGACGCTTGTAGAAGTGCTTAATCAATCCGCGTTCCATGATGTATCCAACGGCAAGCATCACCGGGATCGCAAACAGGATCGCTATCGGAACTGACCAGTCTATTATGGCCGCCCCCGTCTCAGGGCCAAACCAGGACTCAACATATGGCGTTTTCACCTTGAGTGGATTGCCCAGAAAGTCCTTCTGGGATTCATCAACAGTCTCAAAGCTGAGGGTCAGGATACGCTGGACAGTGACCGAGCAGAACGCTCCAATCATGAACAAGGCCCCGTGGGCAAAGTTCACCACGCCGAGCGTACCGAAAATGAGTGTCAGGCCGAGCGCGATCAGCGCATAGGCAGAGCCCTTGTCGAGCCCGTTCAAAATTTGCAATAGGATTGCGTCCATGGGTCCCCACCTTAGTTCCGGGTACGTCCACGCACCTTGGCGGAACTGCCGAGGTGACGCTTTGGGAATGCGTAATCGGGGGTACTAAAGACCCCCGACACTGTTTGATTTACGAGCCTGAGTTACAGGTGCCCAACTGGCCACCAGCAAACATCGGGTGATCGGCTGCGTAGGTTACCTGAGCAGCAGGTGTCACTTCGACAACTTCCAACAGATCGAACTCGGAGGTCGGGTTTTCTTTCCCGCGCACAACCAACACGTCTTTGAAGCACTGGTGATCTTCGGCGCGATAAAGCGTCTTGCCGTTGCCCAGACCGTCGAATTCATAGCCTTCCAACGCCTCTACGATACCGCAAGGGTTAAAGGTGCCTGCGCGCTCGGCTGCATCTGCATAGAGCAGTGTCTGGCAATACACTGTATGTGCCGCCTGGCTGGGTGGGAAGCCGTACTTGGTACCAAAGGATTTCACAAACGCTTTGGATGCTTCGTCCTGCAGGGACCAGTGCCAGTTTGTCGAACCGTGGATGCCCTTAACGTTTTCGCCTGCACCCTTGGCCATCAGGCGCGAGTACAGTGGAACAACGATTTCGAACTGCTTGCCGTTCACGATTTTCTCACGCAGGCCAAACTGAACCGCGTTGGTCAGCGAGTTCACCATGTTGCCGCCGTAGTGGTTCAGAACCAGAACGTCTGCACCTGAGTTCAGAACCGGTGCGATATAGGACGAGAAGTCAGTCGCGGCCAGAGGCGTGCGCACTTTGTTCACTGTGTTCCAGCCCAGAGCTTCGGTCGCGGCTGCGATCGACTCTTCCTGCGTCCAACCCCATGTGTAGTCGGCCGTCAGGTGATAGGCGTTCCGGTCGGTGCCATAGAGGTTCTTGAGAACCGGCGCCAAAGCTGCGCCTGACATGTATCCGTTAAAGAAGTGACGGAAGCCGTTGGCCTTTTTGTCTTTACCCGTGGTGTCGTTAGAGTGGGTCAGACCCGCCATAAAGATCACGCCAGCTTCTTGACACAGACCCTGAACAGCAATCGCAACACCCGAAGACGAGCCACCGGTGATCATCACCGCGCCATCTTTTTCGATCATTGATTTTGCTGAGGCGCGTGCGGCGTCAGATTTGGTTTGCGTGTCGCCGGTGACGAATTCAACCTTCTTGCCCAAGATGCCGTTGCCTTGCAACGCTTTGGAGCTGAACGTGTTCATCATGCCGCCGTCGCCACCACCATTCAGGTGTTCAACAGCGAGTTCATAGGCGCGAAGTTCGTCTGCGCCTTCGTCCGCATAGGGACCGGTCTGGGGTACGTTAAAGCCCAGTGTGACAGAGCTGCCTGTGGGTTCGTTTGTGTAAGCGGCTGCTGACGATGCGGTGAAAATTGTTGGTAGCGCGACACCGGCACCGACCATGGTACCAGTTTTCAATACGCCACGGCGTGTGACATTAGAATTAGACATTCAGTCCTCCCATTTCGTGATTGGCGCGTCACGGCTCCTCTTCCGCTCGGCGCAAGCACATCTGTGCAAATCAAGTATGGGTGAGGGTTGTAAAATTAGGCAATAAGCCCATTGAAATGAACAATAATTTTGTAAATAAATACACAATCGGATACTGCTATGTGTAAAGGGGTTTATGTTGCGGTGCAGAAAGCCCTTGAAAAGGCGCAATTATCAACAAGGGGGCCAGTATGTCGCGTGACACGCTGACAGGGAGCCGAATTCGAGAGCGGAGGTTGATTGCGGGGCTACGGCAGTCAGATCTCGCGAGAGACGTGGGAATCTCTGCATCCTATCTCAACCTAATCGAGCACAATAGGCGCAGAATCGGCGGGAAACTACTTGTCGATATCGCCGCTGTGCTTGGCGTCGAGCCATCAATGTTGACCGAAGGTGCAGAGGCGGCGTTGATTGCCACGCTACGCGAAGCCGCGGTTGATGCCGGGGCCGTCGCTGCAGAAGTCAGCCGTGTAGACGAGTTTGCAGGCCGGTTCCCCGGTTGGGCCGAAGTTCTGGCCAAAGAGCACCGCCGTGTCGCTTCGTTAGAGAGAACCGTGGAAACCCTGTCAGATCGCCTGACCCACGATCCGCATTTGGCGGCGTCCTTGCACGAGGTTCTTTCAACCGCGGCCTCGATCCGATCAACCTCCTCCATCCTTGCCGAACCGGGGGAATTGGAGGCCGAGTGGAGGGATCGGTTTCATCGCAACCTTGACCAAGATGCGGAACGGTTGGCCGAAAGTTCCAAGGCGCTGGTGAACTATCTGGATGAAAGTGAAACCAGCGAAGAACGCCGGGGTGTCCCGCTCGAGGAAGTTGAGGCCTTTGTCGCTGCCAATGGGTATCACTTTGAGGCACTTGAAACCGGCGCGCCCGTTCCAGAGGCAATGACACAGGGTCTGACGCAAGGGGCAGCCCGCAAGATTGGCCAGGACCTGCTGTCGCAATATGCGGTGGATGCGAAAGTCATGCCTATCGCGGACATTCAGAAAGCCCTCAGCAAGCACGGGATGGACCCGATTGCCCTGTCACGGGTTTTTCGCACGGATCTGCCGTCGGTGTTTCGGCGGTTGGCGAGCCTGCCACCAGAGATCTTGTCTTACGAAGTGGGCTTGGTGGTTTGTGATGCCTCAGGCAGCATCCTGTTTCGGAAGCCGTTGGTGGGGTTTGCTTTGCCGCGACATGGAGAAGCCTGTCCCCTTTGGCCATTGTTTACGGCTTTGAGCCGGCCCTTGGTTCCGATTCGACGCCGCGTGGCGCAATTGGGTAGAACCGCTGCCGAGTTTGACTGCCTTGCGGTGGCTTGGCCGCAAGACATGCCTGAATTTGATCGGGATCCGGTATATCGGTCAATCATGTTAATATTACCAGTTGCGAGCGCGGAAACAGGTCAATCAGACGCGCAACTTGTGGGCAGTAGCTGTCGGATTTGCCCCCGGGACATATGCGGTGCACGTCGAGAGCCTTCAATCCTGAGCGAAGGGTTTTGACAGTTCCATGACACCACGTTTAATCTGATAGAATAAAGGCAGCGGCTTTACGCCGATTGTCTTTCTTGGGGGAGGAAAGGGCAGGAATGAACCGTCGTGTTCTACTGATCGAAGACGAGCCGAACATAACCGAGGCGATCCGTTTCCTGTTAACCCGAGATGGGTGGCAGGTCGTGACGCATGCGGACGGTAGCGATGCGGTCGAGGTGATTTCTAATGAAAACCCGGATTTGGTTATTCTGGACCTGATGCTACCTGGCAAGAGCGGCATGGAAATACTGCGTGAGCTGCGCGAACTCGAAGGCATGGAAAAGCTCCCGGTGTTGATGTTAACCGCGCGTGGTCAATCCCGGGATCGTGAAATGGCAGAAAAAGCCGGTGTGAGCAGGTTCATGACCAAGCCATTTTCGAATGCTGAAGTCTTGACTGCCGTGCGTGATTTGCATGCACAGGCCACTCAATTGTGAGCCATAGCCCCGATCCCGAACCTGCGCCGGTGTCACCGCCGCCCGTTTTTCTTGAACGTCAGAGTTATCGGCGCCGTCGCTTGATGGATGCCGCAAGATTGCTCCCAATTTTGGGCGCAGCGTTATTTGCAGTGCCCTTGCTGTGGCCCTCGGTTGGGGCACCTGAAAGCGTGCCGACCTCAGTTGCAATTCGATATGTTTTTGGGGTCTGGGCGGGCTTAATTGTGATCAGTGTGCTGTTCGGAATAGCGGCGCGGCGTTGGTCCGGTGGTGATCCGCAAGGAACAGAGCGCAACTGATGGCATCACTAAATGTTCTGATCCTTGTATGCCTTGGGTACGTTGTTTTGCTGTTTGGAGTGGCGTTTGCGGCCGATCGGCTGGCAGCGGCCGGGCGCAGTACCTGGTTGCGATCCCCGCTGATTTATACGCTGTCTCTGTCCATCTATTGCACAGCGTGGACCTTTTACGGGGCTGTTGGGTATGCGGCCCGGTCAGGGTTAGAATTTGTGACGATTTACCTTGGCCCGACGCTGGTTATGATTGGTTGGTGGTGGGGGTTACGTAAACTTGTTCGGATCGGGCGTAGCCAGCGCGTAACGTCAATCGCGGATTTGATATCGTCACGCTATGGTAAGTCGAACACTCTGGCGATCTGTGTGACAATCTTGGCCGTGATCGGGGTGACACCCTATATCGCGCTGCAATTGCAATCCATTACGCTTTCCTTCTCGATTTTCGCCGAAGCCGATCCTGGCAGTCACTATTACGAGGGGGCCAGCGTTTTCTGGGTGGCTGCGGGGCTTGCGGTTTTCGCCATTCTGTTTGGGACGCGCAACTTGGATGCGAACGAGCGGCATCATGGTGTCGTGACCGCCGTTGCATTGGAAGCCGTGGTAAAGCTGGTTGCCTTGCTTGCTGTTGGCATCTTTGTGGTTTGGGGCGTCGCGGGCGGTGTCGGCCCAACGCTGGACCGGATTGATGCTTCAGAGATTGGTCAATGGCAGGTGGATAGAGGGCGCTGGGCGACCATCACGTTCCTATCGGCGGCGGCTTTTGTCTGTCTACCGCGCATGTTTCAAGTCATGGTCGTTGAGAATGACGATGAACGGCATCTGCGCACTGCGGCTTGGGCGTTCCCGCTCTATCTGTTGTTGATGAGCCTGTTTGTTGTCCCGATCGCAGTGGTGGGGCTTGATCTGTTGCCCAAAGGCGCGAACCCGGATCTATTCGTACTGACGGTCCCGCTAAGCCAAGGCCAAGACGGGTTGGCAATGCTCTCGTTTCTGGGCGGCTTTTCGTCAGCGACGTCCATGGTGATTGTGGCGGCTATGGCTTTGTCGACCATGGTGTCCAACCATATCGTTATCCCCATTTGGCTGAGTTCCAAGGGGCGCGGTGCGGTGGTTTCCGGGGATGTGCGATCTGTTGTGTTGTATGCGCGCCGGGTTTCAATCGCAGTCATCATGGCGCTTGGCTATTTCTATTACCGTTTGTCTGGTGGCGGGGCGGCTCTGGCGTCGATCGGATTGATTGCATTTGCCGGGATCGCGCAAATCCTGCCTGCGCTTGTTGGCGGTTTGTTTTGGCGCGGGGCAACGCGGATAGGCGCGTTGGCGGGATTAACGGTTGGCTTTGTTTTGTGGGTATATACGTTGCTTTTGCCCGGGATAGGTGGCGAAGTCATGCCGCAATCGGTGCTGGATCATGGGCCGTTTGGCTGGGGATGGCTGCGCCCGCAGGCCCTGTTCGACATTGCTGGATTGGATCCGATGGTCCATGCGGTCATGTGGTCGTTATCCCTGAATATGGCAGCCTTCTGTATCGCCTCTGTGCTGAGTTTTCCACGCCCTCTGGAACGACTGCAAGGGGCCCAATTCGTCAACGTCTTTGAACACTCAGCGGGCCCACGCGGGTGGAGCGGCTCTGCTGCGCAGAGTGAAGATCTGATGATTATGTCCCAGCGTATTTTGGGCGCGCGCGAAGCGCAGGAATTTTTCCGTGCGCAGACGGTCGAACAAGGGGGGCGCGGCGGGCTGCCGGAACCGACGCCTGTTTTTTTGGAACGGTTAGAGCGTGAGTTGGGGGGGTCCGTTGGCGCCGCAGCAGCCCATGCTATGATTGGGCAAATCGTCGGGGGATCCTCTGTTTCTGTTGAAGATTTGTTGGCGGTGGCTGATGAATCTGCGCAGCTTTTGGAATATTCAAGCCGACTTGAAGCCAAGTCATCCGAGCTAAGCCAGACCGCGCTTAAGCTCAGAGAAGCCAATACCAAACTGACTCAAATCTCGTTGCAAAAAGATGCCTTTCTCAGTCAGGTGAGCCATGAGTTGCGCACGCCAATGACCTCGATCCGGGCGTTTTCAGAGATTCTGCGCGATACCGAGGGGTTAGGGCTCGAAGAACAGGTTCGGTATTCAACAATTATTCACGATGAGGCGCTGCGACTGACACGGCTTTTAGATGACTTGCTGGACTTGAGTGTTTTGGAGAGCGGACAGGTCAATTTGAATAGGGCGCGTGGCGATTTGGGCGATGTTCTGGAACGGTCCATTTCAACGGCTCTTGCCGGGTGGAGCAATCCGCTGATCGTGAAACGACATTTTTCAAACGAACGTATCGTCTTGTATTCGGATTTGGATCGGTTGGGGCAAGTGTTCATCAACCTGATTGCGAATGCCCAGAAATACTGTGACGCACCAGATCCCGAACTGACCATTACCGTGCATGATGTGTGGGGGCAGATCATGGTTGATTTTGTCGACAACGGCAGCGGTATCCCAAGCGACGCGCAGTCTATGATTTTTGAGAAATTTGCACGTGTTTCTGCGGAAAAAGCAGGGGGCGCGGGGCTGGGTTTGGCAATTTGTAAAGAGATCATGCAACGTCTCGGAGGCGATGTGAGTTATTTGTCCGGCAAGGAAGGCGCGGCTTTTCGGGTCCGCCTGCCCAAAGAAGAACGTGCCGCTATGTAAATCAAAAAGTGTAAAGGGTTCCGTAACCTCCAGTGCGCTAAACCAGAGTCCAAAACGAGACCAGAAATAAGGTCGCTCAAAAATGGATGCGGACACTCTTTCAATTCTAGCGCGCAAGGTTGCGTTGGCACAGGACGACGGGCAGGACAGTAAACGATCCATCCTTCGGGCGTTGCGTTTGTCACTGGCGCGTGCTGCTGACGATACCTTCGATCTTGCGATGTCCGTTATCGGCGCAACGCAGGCGCGTCGCTCTGCAGAAACGCTTGCTGCAGGTGTGCCCGAAGATCGATTATATCTGCTGCTGTTGGGCCCTGAGGATCGCATGGGCGCAGCCTGTGTTGACTGGGCTTGCCTGACTGCGATTATTCAACAGCAAACCATGGGACAGGTCTTTGAAGGTGCGCCAAGTGAGCGCGCCTTTACCGGTACCGATGCCGCGATGGTTGCTCCGCTCATTGATACTATACTCCCGCGTGCTGCTGATCAGTGCGAAACACTGACAGACCGACGGTGTCTGACCGGTTATGAGTTTTGCTCGCGGGTCGAAGATTCGCGCACACTGCTATTGGCGATGGAAGCGGATGACTATCGAACGTTTGATCTGACCATTGAAATCGCAGGTGGTAAGGCGCAGGGACAGATTACGTTGATATTGCCTGATATCCCCGATCTTGTTGAGGATATGGAAGAGAGCGATGGCGCAGAGGCCGGCTTGCGACTGGATCAGTCATTCGGTGTGATGCGTGCCGATCTGCAGGCAGTCATCTCACGGGTTCGTTTGCCCTTATCTGCCTTTGCGGACATGAAGCCAGGGGATGTGTTGCCATTGATCGGGAACAAACTGGACCGCACTGAAATTTTGACGATTGATGGCAAACAGATTGCATTGGCGCGATTGGGGCAATGCCGCGGTGTGCGTGCTGTGCGATTGAACGAGACCAAGGAGTCGGATGTGGTTGTTGAACCCTATGATGCGGGGTTCCAGGCACATGGCGCAGCAAGTGAGAAACACGCACTTTCCACTCAAGGGGTAGATAATCTGACCCATCCAGATGTTATAGACCATACGGATTTTGTGACGGCGCCTGATAGTGAGGCAGTACCGCAGCCTGCCTCTGTAGCGCAGGAACAACCTCTGTTTGATATGAATTCTGACCTTGCCGCCGTGGAAATTTCGCAGTTGGCGGGGCTGGGCGAAGAGGAAGACGCATTTCCTCAGATGTCACCATCTTCCTAAGCGTTGGAAAATGAGCGGTTTGCAGCGGCGCAGGTTAGAAGATTAATCCGCGCCGTCTGCGCCTATTTGACTGAATTGCAGAGTTCAGCCAACGTTGGGCGCAACCCTTCAAGCTGATACCCAGCGGCGCTTGTTTGGGACAAAATGGCGTCAGGATCGGACACTTCGCATTGACCAAGCGCCCAAATGACCGAACAGCGTGTCCCCGATGCGCAATAGGCAAGAACCGGGCCTGCGTCACACTCTGACAGCGCGCGCTGCCGAGACACATTGTCCGGTGTCATTGTCTGGTGGGTCAGCTCCAGAACTTCGAATTCCAGGCCTGCTCCACGGACAGCTTCAGCGATGACATCTGCCTGGTGGCTGGGCGGGACTTCCGAATTCGGACGGTTGCAAATAACTTTGCAAAAGCCTGCGTCGACGATGGCGGGCACGTCTTCAACCGAGATTTGCGGCGAGACAGCGTAGCGGGAGGTGATGGGTCGAATATCCATGGAGTTTCCTTACGCTGTGCCTGCCAGCCTGTCCAGTTTTACACCGAGTTGAGGTGCTGCGCCCATACCGACAATCATAGCGACCAGAAAAACGATACCTGAGGTCCCACCATAGCTTAGAGAGGCCATTGCCGGTCCCGGACACAGGCCCGCCAACCCCCATCCTATGCCAAACAGAATTGACCCGACAATCAGGCGGTGGTCCAGTTCAGGGCGGGGTAGCGACGGGAAATCCCCTCCGGCCAGAGGTTTGCGATTGGGGATCAAGCGCCATGCGATAAACATTGGAATGATGGCCCCGCCCATAACAAAGGCCAGTGTGGGGTCCCAGTTGCCGAACACATCCAGCCAACCTTGGACTTTGGTGGTGTCTGTCATGCCAGAGACGAACAGGCCCGCCCCAAAGAAGGCGCCGGCAAGCAATGCAATAACAATACGCATCAAATGACCCCCAAGATGTGACGGAACAAAACGAGCGTGATGCCCCCTGCGAGAATATAGAAAACAGTCGCCACGATCCCTCGCAACGAGAGACGCGAAATGCCACAAACCCCGTGACCAGAGGTGCACCCATTCGCGATGCGCGTCCCTGTTCCGACCAACAAACCCGCAGCAGTCACAACGGCCAGATTAGGGGTAATGTGTGTGCTGATTTCAACAGCATACAACGGCATGAGCAGCAGTGGCGTCAAAATAACGGCCAGGACAAAGACGATACGCTCCACCATCGTAGACCGCCCCGTACCATCAACTATCCCACCTAGAATGCCGCTTGCCCCCATGATGCGCCCGTTGCCCAACAGGTAAATGACCCCGCCAGTCCCGATCAGCGCGCCGCCGACCAGGCCCCAGATCCAATCTGTTTCCATGTGTGTATTCCTTTGTGTTCGCGCGATTTATCTTGAGCGTTAGATTTTGTTGATCGGGATCTTCAAATAAACGTCCCCATCAGCATCCGGTTCTGGCATTTGCCCCGCGCGCATATTGACTTGCAAAGAAGGCAAGATCAGCCGTGGCATGGCCAAGGTCGCATCGCGGGCATCGCGCATTTCCACAAAGTCTTCGATAGGGCGCCCCTTACCGATGTGCACGTTTAGGGCTTTTTGCTCCCCAACTGTGGTTTCCCAAGCAAATTCGTCGCGTCCCGGTGCTTTGTAGTCATGACCAACAAAAATCCTTGTCTCGTCGGGTAATGCCAGGATGCTTTGGATTGATTGGAAAAGTATTTCCGATGAGCCACCCGGGAAATCGCATCGCGCGGTGCCAAAGTCGGGCATGAAAAGCGTATCGCCGACAAATGCTGCATCGCCGATGACGTAGGTCATACAGGCAGGCGTGTGCCCCGGGGTATGCATGACATCACCACGCAACTGTCCGATGTGAAAGCTGTCACCCTGTTCAAACAGCGCATCAAATTGGCTGCCATCCCGTTGGAATTCAGTGCCTTCGTTGAAAACTTTTCCAAAGGTGTCCTGAACCATTGTAATGTTGGAACCGATCCCAATCTTTCCTCCAAGAGCCTCTTGTAAGTAGGGGGCCGCAGAAAGGTGGTCAGCGTGAACATGGCTTTCGAGGATCCACTCAACCGCCAAGTCGTTGTCTTTGACAAATTGAATGATTTTGTCGGCCGAGGTCGTATCGGTACGCCCTGACGCGTGGTCAAAATCCAAAACGCTGTCGATTATGGCGCAGGCGCTGCCTTTTGGGTCTCGCACCAGATAGGACACCGTAAAGGTGGCCTCGTCGAAGAAGGCTTTTACAAAGGGTGTCATGTGTTTCTCCGATTGGTCATGTGAACATCATATAGTGAATTTAGAATGTGATGCAATGGTTTTGACCTGCATCCCGTTTTTAACCGCGCAGACATTGATACGGGTCAAGGCACTAATCATAGAAATGTGACACCGTTTTTACCAAAGGGATCGCCATGTGCCAACAAAAGCAGCGATTTCCTGAGAATCGCGGCTCTTTCTCAAAAGGTGCAGGGATTCTTCTTACGGTTGTTACCTGTTTTTGGCAGGCTATCAGGATAGGGGAGGAATGAGGAATATGATGACACTAAAGGACTTGCTGAAAGAAGCTGAGCAACTCGAACATAAATTGGACGGTGCTGACTTAGACCTGCGATTGCAGTTGCAGCCTAGGTTGAGCTTGGTTGTTGATCGGCTCCGAGCAGAAGGTGCAGAGATCCCGCAGCATTTGCGTCATCTGGATTCGGTATTAGCCGAAGAAGCTGTCGAAGCGCGGTTTGACAATATGCCGGTCTAAAAAGGTGGTTATCCCAGCGAAATTCCGAGGATGACCATCATGAGACCAAGAATCGAAAGAAAGAGCGACCCAAGGTTCCAAGGCAACACAGCCTGAACCGCAGCGCGTAATTCGTCGTCCGTAAGACCAGCCTTACGGGCGGCGTTGACGCGGAAGATACACCAGATCAATCCAACAAGACCGGCAAGAGACAGGGCAGCACCGCCCCAGATGATGAGATCAAACATAATGGTCCACCGGTTCTAATTACATGGCTGTCGCGTTACCGGATCAAGGGATGCTGCGCAAGCGGAGCCTTGCAGGTTTCACGATCCGTGTAATGGATGCTTGCGGCAGAGGCTGGGCCGATGTATTCCGCAGGTCGCCTCATTTAGCATACTGACGGAGTACAGAGATGGAAGAGTCCCAGGCCGATGCCAATTACCGCGTAACAGCTGGTGAACTGCGCCAGTTCATAGAGCGGATCGAGCGGCTGGATGCTGAAAAGAAGGACCTTGCCGAACAGCAAAAAGAAGTCATGGCCGAGGCCAAGGCGCGCGGATATGACACCAAGGTCATCCGCAAGGTTATTGCTCTGCGCAAGCGTGACAAAGATGATATCGCCGAAGAAGAAGCGGTTCTGGAAATGTACAAAGAAGCGCTTGGAATGTAATTCCGTGCAGACGGGTCACACGGTCCGTATGTTTTCACACTGAGATGGGCAGCTCTTTTCGGGCTGCCTTTTGCGTTATCGTGTGCCGATATCGGTTCGGGCCACAGAGACAGCTTTGATCACTGCAAACACGTGCGCCCCCGGTTTCAAGCGCATCTTTTCAGCGGATCGTCGAGTGATGCGGGCCAGCAGATGGTCAGACCCGGATCGCATTTGAATGACGACACCCGGTCCCGAACCTGGCTGCACTGTGGTCACTTCGGCAGGGAGAATGTTGAGAGCAGACAGATCGCGGGGCAGGGACCCTGCGACGATGATATCTTGTGCCAGAATACGAACACGGGTTTTGGCGCCAACGGGGCGATCCATCTTGGGCAGGAACAATGTACCTCCCGAAACCGTGAGCTCGGTCAGGCCATCTGCGTGATGCGCGGTAATGGCTGCTGAGAGCACGGAACCGGCTTGCCGCAGTCCAAGCTGGCGAACAGTGGTTGGGTCGGACAGAACTTGTTCCGCAGGACCGGATCGAAGGACAGATCCCTTGTCGAGAAGCACAACAGAGGTCGCAAGCCGGGCGACTTCGGAGACGGAATGGCTGACATACAGGATCGGGATGTCGGTCTGATCGCGCAAACGCTCCAGATAGGGCAGGATCTCTTCTTTGCGCGGCTCATCAAGAGCCGCCAATGGTTCATCCATCAGCAGCATTCTAGGACGTGAAAGCAAAGCTCGTCCAATCGCAACCCGCTGTTTTTCCCCACCGGATAAACCGCCCGGAGCGCGTTGGAGCAGTGAACTGATGCCAAGTAATTCAGACACAGATTCAAGGCTTGGCCCTGATTCATCCTGTGGGGCAAAGCGCTGCCCATAAAGCAGGTTCTTCTCAACATTGAGATGAGGGAAGAGTCTGCCATCTTGAAACACGTACCCGAGGCGCCGTTTGTGCGGCGGCAGGTTGATGCGAAGGGAGGTATCAAAAATCGGCTCACCGGCCAGAATAATTCTGCCCGCATCGGGCTTGAGCAGGCCGGAAACCGCATTGATCACGGTCGTCTTTCCAGAGCCAGACGGGCCGAACAGAGCGGTTATCCCTGGCGGCACTTCAAAGCTGACCGACAGTGAAAAATCGGGCATTTGGTGGGTTATTTCTAGAGAAAGACTCATCCGCCAGATATCCGTCGCGCGGCACGTCTAGCCAGAATTTCGGATACCACCAGCGCGCTCATCGCGATAGCAACGGACAGGATGACCAGCCTGAGGGCGGCCGTTTCTCCGCCGGGAACCTGCAGGAAGGTATAGATTGCGGAGGGCAGTGTTTGGGTCTGACCGGGAATGTTGGATACAAAAGTGATGGTTGCTCCGAACTCTCCCATCGCTTTTGCAAACCCGAGCACAACGCCTGCGATCAAGCCGGGCAGGATCAAAGGCAGGGTGATCGTTGCAAAGACCCAAAGACGCGATGCCCCAAGGGTTCCAGCGGCTTCTTCCAACTTTGGATCCACTGCTTCGATGGCCAGTCGGATTGCCCGAACCGTTAGGGGGAACGCCATAATCGCAGCGGCCAAAACCGCGCCAGTCCAGCGAAATGCCAACACCAGGCCAAAGGTTTCCTCTAACCAACTGCCAATTGCACCGCGTCGCCCAAAGGTGAGCAACAGCAAATAGCCAGTAACAACCGGGGGTAAAATCAGTGGGAGGTGCACCAGCCCATTCAGCAGTTGATGGCCGCGAAATTGCCACCGGGCCAACGCATAAGCGATAAAAACAGCTAAAGGCAGGCTTAGAGCTACGGCCCAGATCGAAACCTTGAGTGAGAGAAGCACGGCTTGCCATTCTTCTGGGCCGAACCCGTCCATCATTGTTCATCCCCAACTGTAATGAAACCGTGGGCTTGAAAGACGGCTGTGCTGTCTGGGCCTTGTAGATATTGCAGAAAAGCGCGGCCTGCGTCTGTGGCTTGATCAGAGATCGATGCAGCAGGGTAGAGTATCGGAGGATGGCTGCTTTCCGTAAAGAGATACAGTACTTTAACTTGGTCATCAGCGCGGTGATCTGTGTTATATACGATCCCCAGTGGGGCCTCTCCAATCGCGACAAGACGTAAAGCGGCGCGCACGTTGTCGGTTTGTGCGATCTGGGTTTTAATCGAATCCCACATCCCCAGAGATTGCAGAGCGGCCTTTGCGTAAATGCCAGCGGGGACTGCATCCACCAAGGCCAGAGCCAACCGTTCAGTGCCTAGTTCTGTTTTCAGGTCGGTTGTGATATCAAAGGGCTCGGGCGCAGTGACTGAACCAACCAGCGCCAACCGATTGCGCAATAGATCAACACGGCTTCTCTCTTCGATCAAGCCGCTTTGCTCCAGCGTGTCCATCCAAGCCGAATTGGCCGAAATGAACAATTCCGCAGGGGCACCATATTGGATCTGTCGCGCTAATGCAGAGCTTCCGGCATAAGAGATGTGAATGCTGTGCGTGCTCTGTTCTTGGTATTGGAGCGCTATCTCATCAAGGGCGGTCTTAAGGCTGGCTGCCGCAAAAACGACGACAGGCTGTTGTGCGAGAGCGCTCTGACCACCAAAGAGGATAGCACAGGAGAAGATTTGAAAGAGCTTTAAGAGTTTTCGAAACTTCAACGCGACCCTCCTTGCACATCGGTAGCACAAGATAGGCCAGACCGGCGGGGGTGAGTTTTATACGCGTGCCGCCGTTCCAATTCAGGGCTCGATAAATTGGACGCCTGGGATACGCTGAATGGCAAAAACATCTTCGTCATAGAGTTCCGTCAGTTGGTCGACCAACTCTTCGGTCCATCCCGGCAGGTCCAGTTCTTCTTCGACGGCGTCTTCAATGGCATATTTGTCAAGAAAGGCCGCAATGACTCGCCGCTTCTGCATCTCCGTCATCTCGGGGTATTGATGTAGGTAGGCGCGAAACCTTTTCATGCCTTCTTTGGACATGATCTCGGACAGCAATGAAAAACCACCGGTGAATTTGGTGCCATGATCCAGACTAGCGAGATCGCGAATGATCTGCGCCCAAATCAACGGCGTATCCTCGTTACACCAAATGGTTAGAGGCACATCCGGAGCGGCATCGCGAATACGCTGGACCATATCCGACCAACGCAAAGAGAGGAAATCAATCTCATCCAACACCTGTTGTTGCCGCTTTGGTGCCGTTTTTGCCAGAACCGCCGGAACAAAGGTAGCGGGGTTGCGGATCGACATAAAGATTTCGACCTGATCGTATTCGAACACTTGCTTGAGTTGGGCGACCCGAGGACCGGCAAGCGGATAAAATACACCATCTCGAATGGCAGACCATTGCGTGCCAAAAAAATGCTGATGGCTCATCAGGATCCGATCTGCGACCTCTTCATCCAAGATGGCGTCCAGCAGAACGTCACGTGCATCTGATGACGGGGGCGAAGCTTCAAGCGCGCTAAAGGTGTCCTTAAGCAATGGCCTGTACTTGCCGGGACCAGGCACGGCGATGCCCCGTTGCGCAAAGCCTTCTTTGTTTGTCAGCAGGACCTTGAGCAGCCGGTCCTCGTCAGTCGCATGTGCGCCAGTGTGGAAAATCAGCTGCATGGCGGTTTGAATTGCCTTTGTAATCAAGTTTCTGTTCTACGGAGTACAGTTTTGCCAACCGCCCGTCAAACGGCTTCCGGGTCGCACATAGACTTCTGTGCAGTGAGGCAGGGTCTGTTGCTCATCGGGCATTGTTGCACAAATACGTTGAGCGGTGGATTTCCCCATCCGAGGTCGAATTTCCTCAGTGTCTAGTACTATGGACCCACCAAAGGTAATGTTGCAGTTGATTGACTGTTTGCTGACTTGGGTTTTCCCTGCTGGCCAGTGATAGTGAAGCGTTGAAAGGCACTGGCTGTAGTCGGACGGCTGATTTACCTGATTCTTTTCAGGGTCTTGTGAGCAAATTTGGGTGGTGACTTGGTTAGTCAACGAACCGTGGTGGCGGAGTTTTCAGAGTTTCGAAACACATATTTCAACTAAGGCGCTCGACGTTTTCATCGTTGGCGTCAATTATCCCCTTTAGTCGTGATCGATTTGGCGGCGCTGTTTTTATCGAATATCGCAGCGCTTACCGAAAATATCAAACCTGCTGCATACAAGCCGATACCGAGGTCAGTTCACACATTTAAGCTGGCCGCAATTGAGACATATAAAGGCCCCCGTTTTGAGGGCCTTTTGGTGTTTGTGTTGGTGGTTTTTGCGATGATTACACGAGGATGAAATCGGTTTCTGTCAAGGCCAGCCCCGTGGTGAGGGTCGCGAATTGCTGGGCCGTTCCGGCACCGTTGCCGTCGGCGTCATAGAGCAGAGCGCCGCTGTCGGTGTCGTAGATGATCCGATCATCGCTGTCCTGTGCCGTGCCTGAGGTGTTTGCAGTGAAGGCCGTGGCTGCCAGCGACCCGGCTGAGAGGCTGGTGAACACGGATACGGCCAGTTCGATCTGATCGTCCGTCACGTTGAGATCGCGGATGGTGTCGATGTTGCCGGCCCCCAGAGCGGTCGAGAAGACAAACGTGTCATTGCCACCTTCGCCAGACATTTCGTCGGTGCCCTCTTTGGCGTCGATCCGGTTGTTGCCGCCATTGCCCTGGATCCACTGGTCCAGCTCGTTGCCGGTCAGGTTCAGGTTCGAAGTGCCAAAGCGTGAGGT
>OMPR01000015.1 GCA_900313015.1 Rhodobacteraceae bacterium EL53
GAACCGAATAGGCCGCCCAACCGTGTCAGTCACAGCATGCAGCTTTGTGTTCATACCGCCTTTGGTACGCCCGATCAGGCGTCCGCCCCCCCTTTTTGGCCGACAAGCTGGAAGCTGTCCGGTGGGCCTTGAGGTAAGTCGCGTCGATTGAAAGCGTTTTATGGTCAGGCGCTTCAGCGGCAAGGCCCTCCATAATTCGGGCAAACACGCCCATATCGCTCCACCGCTTCCAACGATTATAAAGCGTCTTAGGTGGAGGATACTCCTTTGGCGCATCAGACCAACGTAAGCTATTGCGATTGATGAATATAATACCACTCAGCACGCGTCGATCATCGACGCGTGGCACACCTTGGCTCTTCGGAAAATAGGGCCGAATCCGTGCCATTTGATCTTCGTTCAGCCAGTAAAGATTGCTCATATAGCCCCCGCAGTTTAGGAGCTTGAATCACGCCGAACCGGCAACCTCAGTCAGATTAACAGGTCCTGTGTCTAGCAACCGGCAAGCGCGCCTCAGATTTGACGCGAATGAAATGGTCACACATCGAAGACGATCGAATCTAGGTCACACAGAACAAAACGTCCACACGCTTTTGGATACCTATCCCGACAAGCCATGCTGAAACACTCCGCCACGTGCCTCTCAGCCTTAGCTATATCCCGAGCGGCGAACACGGCCGAAAACTCAACTACGATCAGATCCAAAAAACCATGATCACAGAGAGAAAAATACTGGGCCTACAAGCGCAAGCATTGCATGGCTTGCGATACAGCGCGGCAAGCGAACTGGCCGAAGCTGGGTGCACTGATCATCAAACAGCAACAATAAGCGGCCACAAGAGCTTATCGATGGTTCAAAATATTCTAAAGGAGCGAGTCAAAAGCGCCTTGCCAAGCAGGCTGAAAGCTTGACGGAACAGAACAAATACAAACGTGAATCTGGGATCAAATGGGAACCGTGGTTTTTCACTCAATCCAAAGGCGGCAATCAATAACATAAAGTGATTGATTTAGTGGCGGGGAGACAGGGATTCGAACCCTGGGAACGCTCTCACGTTCAACGGTTTTCAAGACCGCCGCATTCGACCACTCTGCCACCTCCCCGTTGGAAATGTGATTTAGGGGGTCCGTGCGCCCAAGGCAAGTCGAAAATAGGGAATTCTTGCCGGCCCCATTTCTGCCTACTTTCATTGCCTCAACGCTCAGGCTATGCTTTGCCGCAAATGGGCTATCTGGCTCTGGTGAGGTAACGACCGGAAAACCGGCATTTTGGGCTCAGACGCAGCGCCCGAGACAGGCAAGGGACAAAAAATGATTCGAGAAGCAGCGAAAACCCGGTTCAGTCCGCGTCTGGCGGCGATTACGGTTGCACTCACGTTTTTGGCAGCCTGTGAAGACGGTGCCAAACTGCCTTTCAAGCAACCAAAAGACTCATCTGAGCCGACGCAATCACAAAGCACCAAATTGGTTGAACGCGATGTCGAAGCCCCCGAAGTGTTTCAGGTGACTGAGTCGGGGCTTTGGGACGGTCGGCCATCGCTCGGGGGTGTTTGGGTAGCCCACCCCGATGCGACTGATCCTGAACGCGTGATTATCCGCAACAGCGCAAATGGAAAATTTGTGATCGGCGCACTGTTCCGCCGAGAACGAGACATTCCAGGGCCTCGCATTCAAGCATCCTCTGATGCGGCCTCCGCGCTTGGGATGCTCCCCGGTGCGCCAGTTGAGTTAAACGTCACAGCCCTGCGGCGCGAAGCCGTCGATGAAGAGCCCGAGATTCAAGACACGCTTATTCCGTCAGAGGCGATCGAACCCGGTGGAGAAATCACCGAGGCGCCCCTTGATCCAATTGCGGGCGGCGCAGCGGCTGCACTTGCAGCGTCTACCCCGGCGGCCCCAACAGCCCCAACCGAGCAGGCAGCCGAACCCGCTCCGACGAAAACGTCATCGCTCAGCAAGCCTTATGTTCAGATTGGCATCTTCAGTGTCGAAGCCAATGCTAACCGTACCGCCGATCAAATGCGCAGCGCAGGCATGACCCCGACCGTGTTCGAACAATCCGCAAACGGCAAACCATTCTGGCGTGTGGTCGTTGGCCCCGCCCAGAGCAAATCTGAACGTTCCACGTTGTTGAAAAAGGTCAAAGCGACCGGTTTCTCTGACGCATATGCAGTCAGCAAATAAGGAGACCTTCCCGTGCTGTCTTCACTCCGCTCTCTTACTCTGGTTGTTTCTGTTGCAGTCACAGCCGTTCCAGCGCTTGCGTATGATACGTCTGCGACCGCAGCCTATGTTCTGGATCAGGGCACAGGCACCGTTCTATTGGCCAAAAATGCCGACGAGGCGCTTCCACCTGCCTCCATGTCCAAGCTCATGACATTGTATGTCGCATTTGAAGCGTTGCGGGACGGTCGGCTGACCTTGAACGAAGAACTACCGGTGTCCCAACATGCGATGAGCTATAAAGGCTCGACCATGTTCCTGAACACTCAAGACCGCGTTCGAGTCGAAGATCTGTTGCGCGGAATTATCGTGTTGTCGGGCAATGATGCCTGCGCCGTTATCGCAGAGGCGCTGAGCCCCGACGGGACCGAGGCAGGTTTCGCCCGATACATGACCAAACGCGCACAGCAAATGGGCATGACTAACTCAACCTTTGCGAACTCAAATGGCTGGCCTGCGGCCGGGCACCGGATGTCTGTGCATGATCTGGCTCTCTTGGCGAACAAACTGATCACAGACTTTCCCGAGTACTATCCGCTGTTCTCGGAAAAGAAGTTCGCCTTTGATGGGCGTGCGCCTAGCAACACCCAGAACCGCAACCCACTTCTGAAGCTCAGTATTGGTGCGGATGGCCTAAAAACTGGACACACGTCAGAAGCAGGATATGGCTTGGTTGGATCAGCCAAACAAGCTGATCGACGTGTCATATTTGTACTGTCTGGACTGTCCAGCAACGCAAAACGCGCAGAGGAGGCTGAGGCCATTGTTAACTGGTCGTTTCGCCACTTTAGCCAAAAAACCGTCGCCCGTGCAGATACCCCCGTCGCCCAAGCCAAAGTCTGGATGGGAAGCGAACAATCGGTAGGGCTTGTCCCAGCCGAGGACCTAAGTCTGCTGTTGCCAGTTCTGTCTGACAGAACCATCAAGGCCGAAGTTGTTTACAATGGCCCGGTGAATGCTCCGGTCGTCAAAGGCCAAAAGTTGGCCGAACTGGTGCTCAAACCCGAAGGATTGCCCGAAATTCGCCGCCCGCTAGTTGCCGCGACAGACATTTCTTCGGGTGGTTTTCTTGTACGCATGAAGGCCGTAGCACAAGTTCTCATGAAACAGCTTTCTGATAGCCCATCGGGGGCCCTGTGACACAAGACACGCATTCAGGTCTATTCCTGACATTCGAAGGCATTGATGGCTCGGGCAAGTCCACGCAAGCCCGCAAGCTCGCCGAACATTTGCGCAATTTGGGGCACGATGTCGTGCTGACGCGTGAACCCGGCGGCTCACCGGGTGCCGAAGAAATCCGCCGTCTTGTTCTCGAAGGGGACCCAGATCGCTGGTCCGCCGAAACGGAGATCCTGCTGTTCACTGCGGCGCGACGTGACCATCTGGAACGCACCATTCTGCCCGCGCTTGCCGCGGGTAAAGTGGTCATTTGTGATAGGTTTGCCGATAGCACCCGGATGTATCAAGGTCTGTCTCGCGGCGACCTGCGCGCCCTCGTTGATCAGCTCCATCAGTTGATGATTGGACGAGAGCCAGACCTGACAATGCTTATCGACATGGATCCAGACGTTGGCCTGTCGCGTGCCAAGGCCCGACAAGGCACTGAAGAACGGTTCGAAGATTTCGGGCCCGAGTTGCAACACAAAATGCGCGCTGGCTTTCTGTCTTTGGCACAGGATTTCCCCGATCGTTTTAGAATCTTAGATGGTGGGCAGGAAATGGATGCCATCACAGCTGAGTTGGTACAGATTACTCTGCAAGCCTTGGATCAGGCACCGGTATGAGCGACGATATCCCAGCGCCCGATCAAGCCCCAGGAGCCCCTCACCCGCGCGAAACAATGCGCCTCTTTGGTCAGGATGCCGCCGAAGCGGAATTTTTGACGGCCTTCAATTCCGAACGGTTGCATCACGGGTGGATGTTCACCGGCCCTCAAGGCGTTGGCAAAGCGACCCTTGCCTGGCGGATCGCATTGTTTCTGCTGGCCAACCCACCCGCTGACAACAACGGATTGTTTGGGGCACCCCCTGCCCCAACTTCGCTGGACATTTCCTCGGACCACCCCGTTTTTCATCGCATTCAGGCAGGTGCAGAGCCGGGGTTGGCATCAATCACCCGCTCGCTGAACGACAACGGAAAGCTACGCAAGGAAATCGTCGTAGACGATGTTCGGAAATTGGGGCGTTTTTTCGGACTCTCTTCAACAGATGGTGGGCGTCGTGTTGTCATTGTGGATTCCGCTGACGAGATGAACACAAGCGCGGCAAACGCCTTGTTGAAAATGCTGGAAGAGCCACCTGCCCGCACAACACTATTGTTAATCTCACACCAACCGTCGCGCCTATTACCAACTATCCGGTCTCGGTGCCGTACCCTCAGGTTGGGTCCGCTGAGCGCATCAGACATGCAGGCTGCTTTGGAACAAGCCAATGCCCAAGTGCCTGATAATCCGGACCACTTGGCCGCACTCGCTGCGGGATCCGTTGGTGCGGCTTTGCGGCTTTTGAATTTGGGTGGCTTGCAGATCTATTCCGAATTGATTGGGATACTTGGCACCATGCCACGGTTAGACCGAAAACGCGCGATGGCGCTAGCTGACGCTGCTGCACAGCGCAACGCAGCCGAAAAATTCGAATTGTTACTCTCGCTCATAGACATCGCTTTGGCGCGTTTGGCGCGAACAGGAGCCACAGGGCAGCCACCTTATCCCGAAGCTGCCCATGGTGAAGCAGAAGTATTGGCCAAACTCGCCCCAAAGCCACGCAAAGGGCGCATGTGGGCCGAAATTGCCACCACGATCACGGCCCGAACCCGCCATGGCCAGGCGGTGAACCTTGACCCCGCCTCACTAGTTCTAGATACGGTTTTCAAGATGCAGGAAACCGCAGCGGGATAACCGCCAGTTGAGGCCAATGAGCGAAATCACGATCACCCCCGAAATCACCGATAGCCACTGCCACCTCGACTTTCCAGACTTCGAAGGGCAGCTGGATACCATCGTTTCAAATGCCGTCGCAGCAGGTGTGACCCGCATGGTCACAATCTGTACCAAACTGGTGAATGAACCTTCGGTTCGTGCCATTGCAGAAGCCCACGCGCCCGTCTTTTACGCAGCAGGCACACATCCAATGAGCGCCGCCGACCAACCCATGGCAACTGTTGATGAAATGGTCGCGCTAGCGCAACACCCTAAATTCGTGGGCATTGGCGAGACCGGCTTGGATTACCATTACACCGCAGACAGTGCAGATGTCCAAAAACAAAGTTTGCGCATCCATATCGAAGCAGCGCAGCGCACAGGCCTGCCTTTGATCATCCATTCGCGGGCAGCCGACGATGACATGGCACGCATTCTCTCCGAAGAGATGGCAAACGCGCCGTATGCCTGCGTCATGCACTGTTTCTCTTCCTCCCCCGAACTGGCTCGAACAGCCTTGGATCTAGGGTTCTATCTGTCGATGTCTGGCATCGCGACGTTCCCCAAAAGCCAAGAAGTGCGCGATATCTTTGCGGCCGCTCCGGTGGACAAAGTGCTTGTTGAAACAGACGCACCTTATCTTGCGCCCCCGCCGTTTCGCGGCAAGCGCAACGAACCAGCCTACACCGCGCACACAGCGCGTAGAGGGGCCGAGATTTTTGGCATGGAGTATCCAGATTTTGCCGCACAAACGCAGGCAAACTTTGAACGCTTGTTCGCCAAGGTCGCTGCCCATAAGGTCGCCACATGACCAATGAATTACGTTTTACCATTCTAGGGTGCGGATCGTCAGGCGGTGTCCCACGATTGGGTGGGCATTGGGGCGATTGTGACCCCAATAACCCGCGTAATGTCCGCCGTCGGTGCTCTTTGTTGGTTGAGCGTGAAGGGCCAGACGGGACAACTACTGTTCTAATTGACACCACCCCCGATATGCGCGGCCAGCTTTTGGACACGGGCACAGGACGTCTAGATGCGGTCGTCTACACGCATTCCCATGCTGATCATGTGCACGGGATCGATGACCTGCGTATGATTGTATTCAATATGCGTTCCAGAATTCCGGTTTACGCTGATGGGGATACCCAAAACGCACTGTTGGCGCGTTTTGGGTATGCCTTTGTTCAACCCGAAGGCTCGCCCTATCCGCCAATTCTGGACTTGAAATCGATCAAAGGCCCGTTCGAAATTGACGGTCCCGGTGGTCCAATTTCGCTGCGTCCCTTTCTCGTCAATCATGGGGCAATCGACTCTTTGGGATTCCGGATCAATGATCTGGCATATCTCCCTGATGTTGCTGAGATTTATGATGCCGCTTGGGACGAGCTCAAGGATCTGGATTGCTGGATTCTGGACGCGCTGCGCCGGACCCCGCATCCAACACACGCACACTTGGACAGAGCGCTGGAATGGATTGCCAAGATGCAACCAAAACGCGCGGTATTGACCAATATGCACATTGATTTGGATTATGCAGAGGTTGACGCTGACACACCGTCACACATCACACCTGCCTATGACGGAATGGTCATCCGCTATCCCATTTAGGCCAGAACACATATCGCTCTGAGAGCTGCTTCTGCGCAAGCTGATCGGGCCCCAAACAGGTAAGCTGCCAGATGTTTCAGAGCTTGGTCGACGTTGTCCTGCCTGTTTTCATCGTGATTGGCGCGGGCTATGCCTTAACGCGGGCGGGGTATTTCACAGCAGGTCACATCGACGGGTTGATGCGGTTCACTCAGAGCTTTGCCATTCCGTGTTTGTTGTTTCGAGCCATCACAACACTTGATCTGGAGGCCAGCTTTGACCCCCGTCTTCTGGCCAGCTTCTACCTCAGCGCTGGCTTGTGTTTCATGGCCGGCATGGCAGGCGCGCGACTGATTTTCAAAAGAGATTGGGAAGACTGCGTCGCGATCGGGTTTTGCTGCCTTTTCTCGAATACAGTCTTGTTGGGCCTTCCTATTACGGAACGGGCTTATGGTATTGAAAACCTAACCGGAAACTATGCAATCATCGCCTTTCATTCACCGTTTTGCTACTGCGTTGGCATCACCATTATGGAAGTTTTCCGAAACCGAGGGCGCGGTGGTGGGAAAATGGCCGGTGCTGTTCTGTCGGCCATGTTTAAAAACGTGCTCATTCTTGGCATCGCTTTAGGGTTTATAGTCAACTTATCGGGGCTCACCGTACCTGAAACAGTCGACAATGCCCTCAGCTTGATCATTCGCGCAGCGTTACCCGGCGCCCTGTTTGCCTTGGGGGGCGTGCTTGTACAATATCGTCCCGAAGGGGATCTCCGCGCCATCGGGTTTGTGTGCGCAGTCTCGCTTATCTTGCATCCGACACTTGTGTGGATGTTCGGCAAAAGTTTTGGCTTGCCTAAAGACTTGTTTCGCTCGGCAATACTTTGTTCTGCAATGGCACCTGGATTCAATGCCTACATATTTGCAAACATGTACGGGCGTGCAAAGCGTATCGCAGCATCGTCTGTTCTTATGGCAACAGGCGCTTCAATCCTGACGGTTTGGTTCTGGTTGATGGTTCTTGGATGAACTGCAAACTGGATAAATAAACAGACCGCTCCATGTTTCCCTTAGTTAAGCTCAATCTATGGATTTAGTATGCCCCAAGCTTTGATTGTCGCTCATGGACAACCTTCTTCGCCGGATCAGGCCGAAACCGCTCTTGCCCAACTCGCAGGACAGGTGCAAAAACACACCAAAGGGTACGAAATAGGATCCGCAACACTCGCTGCCCCCAATGCATTGGAAGCTGCTCTTGCAACCTCCCCCAATGTCGAGGTGATCTATCCGCTTTTCATGACCAGGGGTTGGTTTGTTACCCAAGCGCTTCCAAAACGCTTGGGAGATACTCCAATTCAGATCCTTGACCCATTTGGCCTGGACCCTGCCCTGCCGAGACTCGCTGCTGATGCGGTCCAAGCCTTAGCAAATCAAAAAGGCTGGCCTTTAGAAGATCTCGATGTGGTTTTGGCTGCACACGGATCCGGGCGCAGCCGAAATCCCGCAACGGTCACTCGCGATTTTGGACACGCTCTTCAGGCTCAACTTGCCTGCAAGGATTTAATAGTCGGGTTCGTAGAAGAAGACCCATCAATTGAGTCCGCAGCGCGCACCGCGGGGGAGCATGCGATCTGTCTGCCATTTTTTGCAGCTCAAGGTGGCCATGCTGATGATGATGTCCCAAACGCGCTGCGCTCAGCTAATTTTCAGGGGGAACACATGCCCGTTCTGGGCGCGCTCTCTACCGTTCCGGAATTGATCGCACAATCAATCGTCAAAGCTTTAGATCGGCTTTGATCACAACGATTTAAGCTCTTGAAGATTTGAGTTGAGTTAAGCTGTTGACCTATGTTTCCCCTGCTTTAGACCGAAGCAACGAATAATTTCCATTAAGGATGAAACAATGGGACGTTTGGGGTTTTTAGGCCTGCTTGTCATAGCCATGGCCGGGTTGAGCGCATGTGGTAGTGGCCGGTCAGAGCAAAATACTGAAGTTAGAACCACGACAACTGGACAAGAACTTACTGATTTGAAGAAAGCCTTGGACGAAGGCGCCATCTCCCAATCTGAGTATGACAAAAAACGCAAAGACATACTAAAAAATGGCTAATCCCGCCCTCTTTTGATCGGAATACAAAAAAGCCCACTCAAGTTGAAGTGGGCTTTTCCATTCTAAGGGCTGAATTCAGTTCCCTGTCGTCGTTGGAAAGACAGGGAATGCAACCGCTCCGGCTGAAGGCGCGTTAACTGCTGCATTCAATACAGCAATACGATCCGCAGATTGCCCCGGCACAGTGCTCCCTGCCTGAACACCGTTCAACGCCAGCCGCATCCATTCCGTAGATTGCTGCCCCGTCGCACGATTGGTCCCAATGCCTTCGCGCAGATGGTGACTGACCGTTTCGCCGTAACCAAGTTCACCTGCCCCCGCCAGCAGCAGACCAGAGGCCATTGCCATCTTTGCATTGTCAGTTCTGTATCCAATTCCAAGACACACTTTGCCGCCAGAAATCAGCTGGTTCATGGGCTTTCCGGAATCCCGAAGGAAGGCAGACGTTTTAGCCAGTACCTGCCCGGCCTGGGCCGTTTCAATTCCCACAAGTTGAGGCGCAATAGCTTGGCTTAATCCTTCGCATTGCTGTTCAATCTGTGGCGCTGTCAGGTTGGGAATTGTTGCTTCGATCCGTGAACTTTCGGCCATAGCTTGGGTCCGCGCGAGACAGAATTGTTCATTCAAGGCAAAATTCGCATCCGTTACACGGTTGGCTGTGGTCAGCCCACCATTTGCCGCTGTCAAAATATTGACTTCGTTACATAACTCGTTGGCCGTCCGCGATGCTTGCCCGAATGTGAAATCAGGCAAAGCTGCGGTGTTGGCCCGTGTTGGAACAGTTGTCGGAGCCTGCGTAACTGGCGCTGGCGCTGCTGCCGTCGTATGTTGGATAGGCGCTTGGGGAGGCTGTTGTACCGGAATACCCAACTGCTCGTTCCGGTACGCTCTCAGCAGACCTTGCTGTCCCTGCGATGCCAGGATCTGATTGTACGGCGCAACATGCGCGCTGGCCAATGCCCGCTGGTGCGATCCGACAAGAAAACTGCGTTCGTGTTCATCAAGGTAGCCGTCCGTATTGTACCCCATGTCCGTTTGGTACCGCGAAATTCCGACACGGCTCTTTCTGCCCAACGATCCATCTACAGCACCAACATTGTATCCGAAGTAATTCAAAGACGTCTGAACATCTCTGTTCTGCTGGCGTTGCGCAGTTGAAATACCAGAGGAACGCTTTGTGGTTCGGGTCGTCTGCTGGGTGGTTTTCTGACGCTGGCGCTGCTTGTTTTTATGAACTTCGTTTACAATAATTCCGCCAATCAAAGCGCCCCCAATCAAGGCAGCCGCATCATTGGCACGTGTTTCTTTTACAGGAACCAGAACCAAACTGCTGGCAACGAAACCCGCACACAGAAATTTCTTATACATTTGATTTACCTCGCAAAAGCCCTCAGTGATACAATCACATCGCTGCAAAACATGGCTCTCTCAACTTCTAAAAAGGAACTGGTTCAGAGCACCAAACACATCGGTCGATGTCAAGGTTATCCTGCACAGACCTCTTGTTCTCGCGAGATATTATACACCAAAAACTCTCAATCAACCAGTCTCGCCCCCCAATGACACCCAGCATTCGACCGCTCATTTCTCGGCCAAAACTGGCCTATTTCAGTGCTTCGGACATCAATTCCTCGGTACTCAGGTCCGGTTTTTGAATGTATAGGTTTAGATCGTCCGAGAAGTCATCCAGATGGCGCAAACGTTGCGTTTGCCCCGACAAGCTTAATTCTTCACGAAGCACGGGTAGAACAGAGGCCCGGATATCTGGAGGAACGTCTTCACTCAAAACATCCAAAACGGCCCTTAAAGACAGCAAAACACCGGTTTGGCGCGCCCGCATCTCTGCAATCTTACGCACGTGGCCTTGCAGTTGGCGGTCAAACATATCGCTTTGGTTTCCCGCTCTTTGAAGCGATGCCAGCATGCGAATGTTCACGGCCTTTGCATCGATCGCTTCTGCATTCGTCTTCAAAGACTGAACAAAAACAGATCCTGCAAGGTAGGAGGCGCGCGCAGATTGTTGAATGGCGATATCCGTCTGATCTTGATTGCGCCTTAGCCCTAGCAGCAGATCGGTCAATTGCTTTTGCCGGGTCAAATCTGGTTCCGCTTTCGCGAGATCAGCAAGCGCTGCGGCAGGATCCGCGGATGCGTCCGGATCTGGGGCAGCCATTTCCCCCCACCGTTTCTGAATCTCAGCCAACTTGGCTTCGGATGTTGCGACATGAGCAGAAATCACGAAACGAACACCAAAGGTTTCACCGCGCAATGGATGCCCAGTCTCTGGGTCAAAAGGCGGATATTCAGTCCGCTGCGCACTGTAGATTTGATCCGCCTCCGATAAAACAGATCCCCCGCGGGTCACCACACCACCAATCTGGCCATGTGCTCGCCCGCGCGCATTCATTCGGTAAGGTTCAAGCATCAGTTCTTCGACGTTGCCGTAGATATCGTACAACCCAAGAGGATTGGCCGCACGCACCCCAACAGCGCCCAACCGTCCTCTTCCTGATCCAACACCTTGATGCAGGGCGTGATCCCGCATTTCACCAACATCAAAATAGGTAAGTTTCGGAAAGGTATTTGCATCAACCACCGTGCCTCCGCGCGCGGCGAATTCCCATTCCACTTCTGTTGGGAGACGTAAAAAACCACGTGCACCGTCCGATTGCGGTATCGCCTCGGGTGCATTTAGATACAGCCAAGAGGTGTAGTTCTTTGCCAATGTCACCGCATCATGCCAACTCACCCCGCCTCGGGCGAGGCGATCCGCACGCGTGGGCGGTGTGCAATCGCCTTGCAAAACGCGAAACTGCCCTTGTGTCAGCTCATATCGTGCAATGTAGAAATACGTCACGTTGCTGCGATCAGAAAATGGGCCGCGTAAAAAAGCAGACCGCAGATAGTCCGAATACCCGGTCAGATTTACAGATTGCCCCAATCGCATCCGCCGGTCCGCCAAGGGATCGTCCGCAGCAACAGGCACCTCTACTTTTTGAAAGGCCATAGAGGCGCCGCATGGCATTGGCAGAAACAGATCAGCAGGCGCGTGGTGCTTGGCTGCTGGATCGGTCATATCCAAAGGCCACGCTATGGGCTGAGCATTTAGCCCCCCCGGCAACAGACACAAGCACGCAAGCCAGCGCCAGATCATGATGTTTCTCGCAATACAGTCGCTGGGTCCAATCGCAGAGCAGACCACGCTGCAGCACCGGCAGCAGTCAACACCAGCCCATACACCGCAAAGCAAATACTCACTGCCTGTCCTTGCGAAATCTGGGCTAAGACCGCGCCATCAGGCAGACCATGACCAAATAGCCTGTCAGCGATTTTGCCCGCGCCCAAAAATAGAAGCAATGAAAGGCTCAGCCCAAAGGTTGCCGTCAGACCTGCCTGCACCATCGGAAACAATGCCAACGTACGCCCGGGAACACCTAGCAATGCAATGGCTGCCAAGGTTTGCCGCTTGCGCGCAACGTCTGACCAAAACCCAAAAACCAAGGCGGCCCCCAACCCCATCGCGGCTAGCGTCGCCGTCAAACCCAAAGCCAAGTTTAGCTTTTGCCCCAACCCTAACAGGGCATTCACCTCTTGGGTCCGAGCCAGAGTTCGAACGCCCAGCGTTGTTTCTAGTCGTGATTGCAGCGCTGCCAAATCCTCTAACCGATGGGCAAACACCCGCACCCCTTCGTAAGACGGCACCCGATCCTCAAGTTTCCGAGCCCCCTCGATACCATAGGTTGGCAACGTATAGGATTCATAAAAGGCCTCGATCACATCCAGTGTTGGAAACGCCAACATTACAGCACGCCCTGACATCGCTCCTTCGGGGAGAACCGTCACGACCTTCATCGGCAGTCGCAGCTGTTTGGAGCGCCCTTCAGCCTGACTGATCAATTCGATTTCGGTTTGCGCAGAGATCTGCAACTGGCGGGCCAGTTGCGCGCTGACAGCCACTTGGCCCTCTGGCAGATCTAGCCCCAAGGGCAGAGTGGGATCGCCCGCACCGGATGGAATAACCACAGCCGATTTCAAACGTCGCCCCCCCTTAGTCCGCACATTCATGTAGTCGAATTGCCCTCGAACTTTGGGGGTAAAGAATGCAATCTCGGGCCACGTGCTGAGTTGCGCGACATCTTCAGGTGAAAACGTTGCATTGCCACTTGTATCGATTTGTAGGTTGGCCGAATTGGCCAGCATTTCACCGATCAAGGCCGAATAGACCCCATTCTTCACTCCGAACAACAGCAACAATGGGACCAGCACACCAACCATGATGGCGGTATTACAGAACAAAAATACACGCGAGTGAAACAAATCGCGCACCGCAAGAAGGGCGATTTGCTTCATACCCACACTAGCCGGCTCAGCGGCCTGCCCCCCGGAACCATTGCGAGCTTCAACTGGCCGATCCCATGACGCGCGATACGATCTTGATCGTGTGAGGATAAGATAACACCGCTGCCTTGGGCCTGCGCGATTTCCAAAAATAGCTCCAACACCTGATCCGCGCTGCTTGGGTCAAGCGCGGCAGTGGGTTCATCAGCAATTACAAACGCCGGACGATGCGCGAGTGCGCGAGCAATTGATGTCCGCTGACGCTGCCCGATAGACAAAGCAGCAGGGAAAAGGCCCGATACGTCCCCTAGACCTAGGCGTTCGATCAAAGCTGCCTGCCAATCAGAGTCCATACGCCCCGTTAAAGATTGCGATAACCCAATATTCTGCGACACCGTTAGAAAGGGTAAAAGCCCCCCCGTTTGTGGGACAAATCCAAATACCTCTCCACGGCACTGCGCCAAGGCCCGGTTCCGCGGCCCTTTGGACCAAAGTGATGCAAGGTTTTGCCCTTTCCAGAAATAGCTAGCCCCAGCATCTGGCGCGCGCAGCAGGCCCAAAAGCTCTAGCACCAGTGTTTTCCCAGACCCACTCACCCCCGTCAGGGCCACGGCCTGTCCTTCGGGCACATCCAACACATCAATTTCGACTTTGAAAGTCCGCTCGCCATCGACAAGGCTAATGCCCGCATTTCTAAGACTGAGCCCCACCATCGTCACATCACGGCAAGACGTCAAATGGCATGGCAAACACGTATTCCCCGTCCGTTGCCCCGTCAAACAAGGCGGTCCAGACCGTTGGATCATGCAACCATTTCCGGTATTGCACCAATTTCTGACGCATCCCATCAAGGATAGAACGCCGGATCATCGCGCTTTGCTGCCACCGTTGCTGTGTCGTTAGCATCAACTGGCTCTCATAAGGCAAATCTTCCAAAAACTCGAGCGCGCCGCCCAATGTCTCGGTTTCAGGGTTCAACAGCCGATCCGGGTTTCTAGCCATACGCGCGACAACACCCTGAACTTGGGCAAAAAACGTCTGCGCATCTTCTGCATTTCGGCTTTGTTCACCTAAATCCAAAAGCTCAGACAGCAGATCCGCCATCGTCGCCATTTCATTCTTGGACACCAACAAACGTGGCTCTATCGCAAGGCGCGATGGGTCTTCGATCGCTTTCTCTGACACCCACCCCTCGATTACATCAGGGGCTTGCGTGTCGTTAAGGCGCCCCAAGTAAGCCAACTGCATCGCCAATCCCAAGTTCACCACTTTGCCAGCTTCTTTAGGATCCAGAACAGGCTTCTCGCTGCGCGCCACGCGGATGATATCCGTCAAAGCCGTCACCAGACGTGTAACAGTCGCTTCAAAGGCTTCAGGCGCGCCGTTCTCAATCCCATAGTAATAGGTTTCGTCGTTGAAACGCGACAAGGCTTGGTATTGGGTCTTGGCCCATTGGTGCTGCGCCTCGCCGCCCGCTGAAGTTTGCAAGTGCAAAGTCATGATCGCCACGCCTTTGTCCTGAGCCGCACGTTGAAGCTCGGACGGACCGATATCGGACCTTGCATTGGCGTCCCGCGGATCTTTGGGCCCCGCATCGGTGATTAGGATAACGATACGCGCATCAAAAGGATCGTTCCCTTCGGGTGTCCAATCGGTCAATTCAACCGCGTCTTCAACCCCAGCCAAACTGTCCTCGTTAAACCCCGGAGAGTTCACCCCAGCTACATCCGTTGCTGCGCGAATAGTTGCTACGACTTGCCCTTGGTCCCTGCGCCGTTGCAAAGGCAACAACGTTTTTGTGCGGTACCCTAAACCTGGTGCAGCATCAGTATTGTCACGAAATGCAACCACCCCAAATTGAACACGTTTTCCGATTTCAGTGTCTTGCAAGCCATCCACGATCCGTTCAACGGCAGCCTGTGTCCGCTCAATATAGGGATCCATGGATTGAGTTGTGTCAAAAACAAACACAATCCCTGCATCGAAATTATCCGCAATCGCGCCGGCTTGAACGCCACTTTCCTGCAAGGGAACCGAGGCCACCTGCATCAACAGATTTTCCTGATAATTTGATGGATGTAGATCCTGAACAAAATCGAGAATTGGCATCAAATACAGCCGCTCGACAATATTCACATATTCTTCTGGTTCTGCAGCGACAACACCACGATCTTCTGGCACCGCTCCCTTTGCGACTTCGGCAAGGATTTGATCTTGCACCTCACGCAGGGCTTCATGGTTCAACAAGGCCTTAAGCTTGGCCTCGCTTTGCATCAGTACCTGTCTCTCTCGACCTGCAGAGTTGGTGAAACTGGCTACGATATTCTGTTTCCAGGGAACGACTTGATCAGTCTTGACCCATCCCTGTGGACCTTGGGATAGGGACGGGCCAACCTGTTGCCAAGACCCTTTAGCATAATAGACATATAGCGGTTGAAAGGCAGGGTACTGTCGTTCAATTGCGCCATCTGGAGCCTCATACATCAGAGCCCCCGGGCGTGTCAGAACGCGCTGATAAACCGTTTGCCGTCCCTCAATCAATAAAGGGCGCTCAGTCGACTGAGCAGCGACCGGTAAGGCCAGCGCTAGACCCACCCCCAAAAGACAAACGAAGTTACTAACCGCAGAAATCATCAAATGCCCCTTTTTCCAAGGTCTGGGTCGACCCTGTTAGCCGCTTGCAAGCTCCCTCAAGACGCGTGCCTGCTTCTTTCGATCCAGCAGCCTGTGCCTGCGCATAATAGTAAACCGCGCGCGCAGGATCATCAGCAAACGTGAGCCCGATCAAAACCTCTATCCGCGGGTCAAGCTCATCCTCATCATAGAGCGTTCCAAACAGCAACAAAGCATCCGCATTTCCCGCTTTCGACGCGTCTTCTATGATACGTAATACCACATCAGGGGAGATGTCCTTGCCACACTCCCGCATGCTCGCATTGCGTGCATCGAAATCGGGAAGCGCCGACAATGTCTCAAAGTTACAAGCAGTGTCAGACCTATCCAGCGGCGCGGCTTTCGGGGTCGCTTCCCCCCCAAATAGTTTCCAAGCCAAAGCTGCCGCACCCAGCACAACCAACAGGATCAAAATCCAAATCCAACGTTTCGACGATCGCTCTTTTGGCTGTGAAACAGACTTCGTTACTGGGATCTCCACATGCTCTTGGGGTGGTGGCGATTTCAGCTCTGGTTCTTGCACCGGCACAACTTGCGGCGTGACCTGCAAGCCCCCCAAAGCTGCCGCCCCTGCCAAAGGTGAGAGCGTATCTGGCCAAACCACATTATGCGTCTGGCCATTCACCTCAAACCGCACCGCTGTGTACTCTTCGATCTTATTGATGATTTCGGGGCCAATCCGAACCCAATCCGCACCGTCGTGACGCAGCACCTGATAGGGTCCGAATGCATGACGCTCCGGTTGCCAATTTGCCTCTCCAACTGTGACACGTTGCTCAGGGGATGGGTTCAACCAGCGTTCTGAATAGGCATCCTGCACTGCGATTTTCACAGTCTCCGGCAAGCTGCGTTCTGGCAATTCCAGAAACCCATAGCCACCCGCCCGATGCTGTGGATCCGCGTGCAATTCCAAACTCATGCCTAAGATGACCCATTCAGCGCGGTCAAAATGCGACCCAAACGCAGATTTTGATCTATGTTCACTTGCCCACCAAGCCCCTCTTTCGCGTTGGCAACAAACAATGCATCCAACCCAAAGACCCAATCAGTCCACACCCGCTCGCCAACAGGGCTAGGTTGAGCAGGAAGGTCATCAGCATTATCTGACGTTTCAGCAGCCGCAAAAATCAAGCGATGCCCCCCATCAGCCAGTTCTATCTTGGGGCGTTGGCTTTCAGGGACTTCGAGCATCCCCAAGGTCGACACAAAGGTATTGATGGCTTCCGCCCCTAAGATAGAGGCAGGTTGCGCCTGCTTTTCTACCGTCAGGCCAAAATTCACGACCTCCAATTGGACCGCTGTACGCTGGCTCAATTTTGTGCGGCGCGCGGCATGTATCAACTCACTAATCAGATCCTGCGCAGCCGCATCCCCTAAGCCGTAAGCACCGCGCCGCGCGCTATCCTCGCGAAAGCTCTTGATTGTGTCGATCCAGATCGACAACGCTGTTTCGGCTTGAAACTCTGCCAGACTCATCGTTCGGATCTCGGACGCTGCAGGCACGGAATTCGTTTCCGGCCGCGTACTACGTCCCGGTCGTTGCAAACCTGTGGATCGTGGTGTCGTTTCAGTCGCAGCTTGCACTGCGTTGGTGATCCGCACAGTGCTTGGCACACGACTGATCCGCCCTTCGATTTCTTCCTGATCCACCATCAAAGCAGCCATCAAAGCCCCGAACCGATGCCGGGAAAAAACCTGTTCTAGATCATCAATGACCCGACCTGCTGCTTCTTGCTTCTCAGAAATGCGGACTTCAACATCATCGGACACATGAAACGGGGAAATTGCCTGCTGCAAGCCTGCCCGCAATTGTTCAAGTTGCGCCTTAATTTGTTCAAGCTTGCGATCAGGTCGACACACCGCCTTTAGGTTTTGCAAGAGATACCCAACGCCCCCATCGTTCAACGAAAGCGCGGCCTCCCATGCGGCTTGTGGGTCTGCGAAATGAGTTTGTACCGAAGGTGCTTGCAAGCACCCCCTGCGCAATTCATCTATCCGGACAACTTTGTCCGGGCGAATGCCGGTTTCAACTTTGTTTGGCCCATACTCGAGCAGCCCATCGACATAGAAATTGGGATTGCGCAGCCAATAACAATTGCTGAATGGCCGCCCCGGTTGCCAATCCCGCACCCAAGGGTCGCTGCCCTTGCCAAATTTTTCCAGCAATGATGCCTGCATACGGCGTTCAAACCGTGTCTCGTCCCCGCCCTCGGCAGCACTGTCACCCAAATGTTTGTCAAACTTGGTTAGGACCATGAACAGGACCGGATCGACCCCGGCGCGCTGTTCTGGGGTCGATCCGTGTGTTGAGGCAATCCAAGTTTGCACCAATCCCGGCAAATCAACCGTTTCCATATTGCTGTCTGGGATGCACAGCAACATCGACGTGATCTCTTGATTTTGTACATAACGATCAAAGAGATAAGCCACTTTCCCGCGCAACAGCAGCTCAGGAAGGATGGCCTCTGCATTCACGAACGCCTTGGACAGATCCTGTTCAAAGCGATTGCGCGCACCGGGGAAATCCAACAGATCCGTTTCAGAGAACAGTTCTGAAGGCAAATCCCGCATCGGTAAAACAAGTTCTGCCGCCAATCCGCACACCACGGACCGGGGCAATGCAACACGCGCACCCGCCTCGGTCAGAACAGCCAACGGTGCGGCATCCCCCACACCACTAAGCGTTTTGACATCAATAATCGACGTTTCACGCGGGATCAGCGCATCTAATCCAACATGGACAGTTTCAGAATGCCCCAGTTGAGCCAAGGCACCGCCCAGCTTGAGATAAAGTTCCGAAAACGGCGTATGCCCGCCCCAAAGAACCGCAAAAAACGCGGCGCGATCCGCAAGCGACAGGCCCGGCACACATTCGGCTGCCTCATCCCAAAGCGGTTTGAGTGCTGCGGCATATGCTTCTCGTCCAAAGAGGTTGTCGATGTAGTCGCCAATCTCATGGATCTCATCGGCATCAATACCCGGCTGTGTTGGTCCGCTACGCGCCTTGAATTGGTCCAGATGCGCTGCAAGGTCCGTTGGCGACGGAACCTGTTCTGAACGGTCGCCGTCCATGAAAAACGAGTTCACCAGCGTCCGGACCAGATCGGCCTCGCTCAGCAGGGTCAGGCGGATCGGATAGCCATCAGGCGATGCGTGCTTTTCCATAGTGAAACGTGTCACCAATCCGGTGCTTTCGCCTTCACCCTCAGGATTGATTTCTCGAATATAGTCAAGCTGCCCGTTTGGCTCGTCAAAATCGACAACCAAGGGTCCCGTTTCTGGGCGGGCAAGTACAGACACAAGAAACGATTTACCTGCTTGGCTTGGCCCAAACACACTGACCGACATCCGCGTCGTTGCCGCGCGCGCCAAACGTCGTGCCCGGCGTTGCGATTTACGCATCACTTGAACCAAAGACCGCGTTTCAGCCCCGATCAGTGCACTATTTTCACCATCTTCGATCCAGGCCAACGCCTGTCCCGACAGCTCTGCAATATCACTACATGAGGCGGCCAGTTTCGTCTGTGCGTCTACGCTCATCATCACCCTCTAGAGCCGGAACAGGCCGGTATCAATCCAATAGTCATCTTCAAATCCAAGCGTATGCAACCGCAACTGCACTTCGGATCGCTTCATGCCATCGCCCTCGGCATCTTCCACCTCAGTCACTGTAAACGCCTCGCGCATCGCTTCGCGGCGCAGGACGGTTTCCGACGTTTCCACATCAACATCGTCGTCAAAATCCGTACGCTCGAACGTAACTCTAAGCGGGGCACGAGATTGTGCGGATTGCGATGCAAAATCAAGCCTATAAAGCGGCGTTGTAGTCCAGCGCTCTAGCGGCAACTGTCGTGCCCCCAAATAAACTGGCGTATACATTGATATGGTGGATTCCATATCCGATGGTGGTTTTCGATCGTCCAGATCCACATTGGAAAACAAAACACGGTCCGCCATGATCTGACCGGAGCTGTCCATTTCACCGATAAACCGCGCCGTCGACTGCATTCGAAAGGCTTGTGTCATTACCTTGAAGTTCGGGATCCGGCTTTCACTTAGCGCAATTAGCATACCGCCAACAGCCACGGTCGACTTCGGGTCCCCAATACGCTGAGTGACCGGGTCCCTAAAAGGATACCAGCGCCCAGTCTTGTAACTGTGCATCGAAATCAAGCGATGCGGAGGGACAGCCATCAGCTCCTGCAAAATGGCGCGCACAGCAGGCAGACGAGAAGGCCGCCCCGTCAACAACACCACATCCACCCCGAGATGCGCGATAACTTCGGATAAGTTGCCCAGCGCCTTTTGAAACACTTCACGCGCAATCGCATCAACATCTTCCCGGCTGTAGGTCAGATATACTTGCCCCAGATGAAACCCATCTGCGCCCAGCGCATGCGCCGCCTCTTCGATATAAGCCGTCAACGCCTGCGGGACAGGTTGTGCAGTGTCATCGGTCCCAAGAGACAGCACATCGGACACCGCCAATGTCAAAGGCTCAAACTCATCTGCGCTTTCGCAGCTTTCCAAAATGGCAACCGCCACAGGCATGAGTACACGCAACGCAAATTGGCGCCGCTTTTGAATGCTCTGCTGATCCAACCCGCCAATATCACCCGTGAACAGTTCGCGGATCTTTTCGCCAACAAACTGTCCCCCACCTGCTTCGATTGCAGATTGCAGTCCGGGTAGAACAACGGCAGCGATGACCCGTTGCAGCAGTTCATCCCCCGCGACCCTGAATCCTTCGCGGAAATTTTGATGCGGGACCAGGGCGCGACCCGCTTCGCCCCAATAGGTCGTCACCATCAGGTCGGTTGTCCCACCCCCGATGTCTATGCACGCCAGACGCAAGGATGGCGTCGGTTCTTGACCCAAGGCTTGAACGCGGGGGGTGCCTTTGAGGGACAAAAACCGGTCAATGCGCCCATCAAATTTCTGTGTCAGCTCTGAATAAAGATAAACCAGTTGTGTGCAGCTGGCTTCATCCCAGTCCACGATCAGCTCTGGCGGGCGCGATATAACGCTTTCCCCGTCTTTCATCCCCATCAAAGACCAGACCAAAGCCAATGCGCCCTTGGCTTTGGATCGAATGATTGCCTGCTCCTGCGCGGTTGTCGCTGTCGGGAGGGTCAGAATGATGCGGTCCAACCGGCGCGGCAGCTCTGACTGCGGGCGCCGTGCACGCGAGGCGGGCGCATTCACCTGTATCAACGCATGCGAAATGATTTCCGCCAGCATAAACCCAAACAAGGAGGCCCGTGCAAACCTCGGCCGTATCGCGGGCGTCTTGACTGATTTGCCTCTTGGGCGCAATCGCGCGCGCTCGTCCGCTTCGATTTGTTCGAGCACATCGCCATTCTCGTTCAAAAACCGCATGCCAGCCCGCAAAGATTTGGGCAAGTTGTTCGGATCTGAATGATGGTGAAACCGCCAATCCTGCTGAAGCGGCGTATCGTCCCAAAGGTATCGCTTCGGGCTGCTTAGTCCCGAGGCGGTCTCTGTCCCCTCTTCGCCGGCAACCAATCGCAAGGCCTCCGGCCCCATGCGAACAAAGCTTGGCCATACAAAGGCGTTGCGGCGCCCTGACCGGCTTGCGAACCGTTCATCTCCCAATCGAAATTCGGAAAACTCGACCCGGCTGTCAAATAGCCCTGAATACTGTAGCTCTGGTTGTGAAAGATCACGCACCTCCAACGGAAAGGAACGCGCAAGATCCAGGCGCGTCTCGCCGGGGAACCGTTCGATCAAAATCCCGCAGGTACGTGAATTGCCAACGTCCAAAACCAACTCGACATCAACCGGTGTCACCCCTTCACGTGCGCTCACGGTATTGGCTAAGCGCAGGCGTGGCACTTGGATCGCGTGATCGATCAACCTCAAGAACCCCAAGTAGCGCGCCCAGTGTTCGAATTTGTGGTTCAGCGTTTCTTTGGTGATGCGCCGTCCCGGTCGTTCTGCCCGTTTATACGCCATAAACAGATCATCCAGCCAATCAGACACCCATTTCTGAAGATCCAGCATGCCCCCGTCTGGATCCTTCTCCAAACGGCGCAGGAACCAGTCCATGCGCACTGGATCAGACACAAACCTGAATTCACGGGATTTTTCTGCGTCCACACGTTCGGGCGACAAGTATTGAAATGATTGATCCGCTTCGATCAAGGACGTATCGATGGCAAGTTGAACCCGGTGCGTGTGCCCTGTTTCAGCGTCGGGTTCATCCAACTCAACAACGCGCATCCGCGACCACGTCGAAGGGCCCGGGTCAAACCGTTCTTCGCCACCAGCGCCGCGATCCGTTTTAATGCGCAGAACAGGCACCGGAACCCATTTTGACAAAAAGGGCTCCAACGCTGCAACGGAACGTATGGAATACGGGTCGTCATCAGCGCGGGCACCCGCCTCGATTGCTGCGTCTTGATCTTCGTTCCCGGTTAAGGGAACCAACGCCCATTCTTCTTGGGTGTCATCCCCACCAACAACACGTTCAATAAAACGCGCACTTTTCAATTCCACGGCATCAAGCTGAAACCCAAAATCAAGGATTTGGATCCCCGAATATGGAACCAGCGTGATTTCATCCCGCCAATCAACCAACCGAGCCAAATGTTCAGAGCTTTGCATGACGGTTCTTTAATTCCCTGATCTTGTTCGGTTCAAATGAGTGTAGAGTGCACTTGCCAGACCTGCAAAGCGTCTTGATACGCCATTTAGGTCTATCGGCAGCGCGCCCTTCTTTTCAGGTTTCAGTTTAATCTCTTTTGCAGGCGCAACGGGGATCACAGCAATGCAACGGCGGTCTGCCAATGCGATTTCGCGTTCGACCTGCAATATGCGATCCGCAATCACGTATTGTTCCGAATACAAGGCCGCGAGCGCCTGTTCCTCTTTTTTGCAATATTCTGGCCCCCAAGGGGACAACCCACAGGGATAAACCATCAACCATAAAATGAGTCCCAACACTGCAGCCAACAAAAGCCACCCCAAAAGCACCACCCATCGCCAAATTGGGTTTGCCCAAACCGACCTTGGTGGCGCGGCTGGCTCAATCGGGGTCGGCCGCGCGATCATACTTGTCAGAACACCACGCACCCGCGTTTGTTCATCTTGAACCCAGGCCCAATGAACCAGAACCGGATGCAGTCCTGTTGCAGTCTTCACAACATAGATCATCGCCTCAGACGGCACCTCGACAACATTGGTCAAAGCTTCGCCTAACCGCTGCATACTCGGATCAGGGTTTGCGCGTAAGATCTTGGATTCCTCCAAAATCTCACTGATGCGCTGCGCCAATTCAAGACGCACCAGTTTCTGCTCTGAAGCGGTTAAATCCAACAAGCGAACAATATGGCCAGAGATCGGAGCATGCCAGTCGATCTGGTCACCGTGCTCAGCCGCAACAGGTTCTGCCAGCAACACCGCATGAGCCGGGCTTAACCTATCGCGTAGGGTCCCAGACACCAGCTCATAAGACCGCTGTGCCGCAGACCCTAGCGGCTGCAACCCTTCGGTTGAGGTGGTTATGAGATGATCCCCAAACACTATTCTAATCCTTTGCCCGTGCGACAAACGGAGACGTCGAGGCAAGCGCTTCGCACGCGACATCCGTCACAATCGGATCCGCTGGGGTCCCTTCGAGAAAGGTAAACAACGTCTCGATAGACAGAGCATAGCTTCGGTTTTGCAGTGGCCCCTTGCGAACAAAGCTGTTTACGCCAACCACGCGACCGCACATATCCACCAATGGCCCCCCAGAATTGCCCGCGCTCAGAGGTGCAGAATGCATCAAGACACGTGTCGTCGGCCCAAGCTGCTGCTCCGTGTTGATAATACCGTCTGTCACCGTCAGGTCTGGAATGGACGTCGCTTGCCCTGTTTTCAGGGCTGCGAAATCCGCGTCCAATTCAAGCACATCTGCGGGAAACCCAGCGGCAATGACGTGTTGCAGCTTTTGAGTTCCAGCTGACCGAAACAGAGTAAAGGCTGGCAAATCCGCTCCCTCGACACGCAACAGTGCAAAATCCCCCCCCGTTTCTGCCAAGGGGCCTTGCACCTTGAGGACCTGCGCTGTCAAAGGATCCCCACCTTTCTTATGCACCACCCGAACGCCGCCTTCGGCTGCATTTGCGATGACGTGCTGGTTGGTCACGATCAAACCCGGCCCAACCACAAAGCCCGACCCAATAGAACTTCGCTTTTGTCCGCGAGACAGAATAAGCACGGTACTTGCTTCGATGTGCTGCAATAAGGTGTGTGTGTTTTCACCAGATTGCCCATCAGGGACCAAAACCCGTTCGGGCACATTTGGCAGCACCGCATCGGGTGACACTCGTGCCGTTTCAGGAAACCCTGTGCCTTGCTTGGGCGGTGTCAACCCTTCAGGCGTCAGGCCATCTGGCAAAATCAGAACGCCATCTTTGCGGCAGACTGCCCCCGCCAGTGCATCCTGAAGCGTTCCCAATCGTTTTCTAAGGCTTAAGTTCGTAGCCTCTTGCGCCTTTAAGGTTGCCTGCGCCGTTACCACTGGTGATTTAGGTGGGAATAAGCGTGTACCCGGTTGGAGTAACCAAAACAGGACTCCACCTGCCAGCAATAACAACACGACCAGAGGCACCCAAGCAACCGGGCTCAGCGCACGTGCGGCAGGGGCTTCAGACACTGGGCTTGATACGAACGCCGCTGGCGCAACAGGTGGAACCTCAGCCACAGGCCGTGCCCGCACCGGTGCCTGCAGAAAGCGACCCAGCGTATCTTCAAAATGCCGAGGACGTGCCGACACATTGGCGCCGTTTCCGTCTGGTAACAAACCCCAATTGACTATGAACGGACGGTCCCCAACCACGACAATATCATCGGTTCCGTAAGAACTGAGTGCGCCCCAAATCAAATCAGCGGTTGCGGGATCTTCTGCCATGGATTGAAAAGGACGCAGATGATCCCTGAGATAAGTTTCAATCTGCTCTTGCCTCGCAGGGCTCAATTGAGAGAACGGCAGGACATCACCCACCGTATCGCAATACCAAGACACACTGCCCATAGCCGCGTCATTGCCGCGGTTGATCAAAGGTTCCGCAAATAGTGCTGCCCCCTCTGGCCCAACCCGCTCCGCCAGCAATGCACGCAGTTCCTCATGGCGTTGCAAAACGGCTTGTCCATTGGCTTCGACAAAATCCTGTGACTTCACGCGAATTTTGGATAGGAACTGATCAGCCATGGCCTTACCTCCTCGCCCGCCGCAACGTAGCAGAGCTGCGGCCGTTGGTTTCTGGTTGATAGGTATCGCAGTTTGCGCGACCGCGACTGTCAATTCTGCAAGTGATATCTCTGCGGAATATCGAAGAGTCGTTATCGCATTTCAAATTGCCGGGCTCTCGCATGGTCAAAACACCGTTTCCCGGCATGCGACCCGTCAACCGCCCATTACAACGTACCCCATTGGTTGATCGCATCTGCTCAGTGCCCCGCCCGTTTTTGTCAAAGCAAATACGCCAGTATTTGAAACGCGTGATTTGCCCGGTATTAATTTCCCGGACCGCGTAATCAGAAGACAGCTCCCAGCACCCTTCCATGACCGAAATATCCGCCTCATCAAAAGCATCTGGTTTCAGCCCGCTGGGGGTCTTGGGTTTCGGCGGGGGTGGAGGCGGAGGGGGCGGCGGTGGGTCTGCTTTGCACTGCAACCGCGCCAACCGCTGCTCCAGGCTTTGTATTCTCTGCGTCAACGCTATTGCTTCCTGATCCGCTTGAGATTGCACAAGGACGACAGATGCGGCCAAGGGTTGTTCACATTTCCCAAGCCGGTTGCCCGTAAACGGGAAGGTCACACCACAGGCTTGCAACAGTAAATTGGCTGATGCGCCCACCAACGCAATCAACACGATCACCAAAACTGAAATCAATAGACGCATGTCAACATCGATCGGTAATTTACGGGCCGCAATCTCCCTTGCGAAACGCCCGACCCCAATTCTCAATTCGGTTGATCTTAGTCTGCGGTGTTAATCCGCTGCAAGTGTCTTATTTACCAAGGGAAAATTGATGCAGAAATTCGCCACCCCCAGCACCCAAAAGGTGGCCGCATCTTACTTTTCAAGCCGCGTTGTGCCTCGCAAGCAGGGTGATCATTTTAGAACTCTCAGCCCGATGGCAGCTTGGAAACGCGCTCCAGCTCTGCCCGCTTGGCCAGAAATATTTATCATCCAGTTTTGGGTCGCTCTGTGCGCGGCAACGCAGTTGGCTGGGCGGCACTATGAGCCATGTCCTCGGTATAGAAAAAGTGACCGGCGCGCCCCGCGCGTTTTGCAGCATAAAGCGCCAAATCCGCGGCATGCAGCATTTCGGCGCCGTCCGGTTTTGAAAACTGTGTCGACAAGACAGTCCCCGCACTTGCCGAAATCCGGCATATGTCACCGTTAAACGGCATGGGTTCTTCTAATCGTTCGATCAGACGCTTTGCAATTCCATCCAAGCGTTCTTTGTTAAGAAGGTTTGCAAAAAGCAAAACAAACTCGTCCCCCCCCACGCGTGCAACCGTATCATCCCCTCGCGTTTCCTCAACAATTACTCGCGCGACTTGCTGCAACACAAAGTCCCCAGCAGCATGCCCCAATGTATCATTTACGGTTTTGAAATAATCGAGATCAAGATGCATCATCGAAAATGGGGTGTTCCCCGCTTTGTACCGATCAAGAATGTGATCCATAGCCCTGCGATTTTTGAGGCCGGTCAACGTGTCGGTAAAGGCCTGTTCCTCAGCGGCAATCATTGCTCCCTGCAATCGCAGGTTCAAAGTTCTCGAGGCCTCCATCGCGGCCGATTTTGCCTCCACCAGATAAAGCAATTCGATTGCCAGGTCCGTTCCCGAGAAATCTGCGCTTGTTAGGGCATAGTCCCGTACCGCATCCAAGATTGAAATCCCAAACGACAGGTTCACGACAGCCCCCTGCCCATCCGGCAGCGGCACAATAACCCCTTTCAATGCGGTCTGAGGGTCATCACGCAGACGCAAGTGCAACTTGGCTCCCGATGTTGCAAGCAAAGCCGGCATTGTTGTAACAGTGCGCGGACGAAGCAATTCAAACAGCTCTAAAAACCGCTGCCCCGGCATGGCTTGTTCTGGGCGTAGTTTTTGTAAGGTTGGACCAACTTCGCTGATATGCCCGGTCGGGTCCAGCAGCACATACATGGGGCACAACCGTTCCAAAAGGTTGGCCAAATCGTCCATTCCAATCATCTGGCTCTTGCCCCCAAATCAAAACTGCGCCCTTCAGAAAATGCAGTTTCAACCAAAGTAATCGATATCACCTCAGACTCGCCGTGGTTCCCGTCATGATCGAGGAACACCAAGGCTCCATAATCGTCCGCCATGGCGCGCAGAATCCCCATCATCACATTTGCGTACCCAGGCAGACCGGGATGGCAGGTCAAAGTGAACTGTCCCTGCGTGTGCTCTCTCAGTTCCAGTGGGGGAAGCGACAAATCTGAAACCGCCAAGCGCGCCCGGTCCGGCAGATCATCAAGCGAATGCAGAAACTCAACATAGGTCACACCGCCGAACCTCAACAATCGACGCAATGCTTCGGTCGCGGGGTTCGACACCAGATAGGTGCCAACATCCTCTAGAACTTCATTTTGGGGGCGATCCATTTCATTACACAGTTCAGCCAGCACCCGCAGCGAGGTGTCATCATCATAAACCAACATCGCTTCGAATTCGACAAAACCCAGCTGAGCTGCTTCGGTGATCTGAACCCACCGGCTTAGACCATATGTATTGCAGACAAACGATTGAATCGCTTTGTTGATTAAACCATGCATACACGGTCCCCAATTTGTTCAGGGTCACCTTCGCCCTCGAATTCTTAAAAAACAGCCAACACACCAAGTTGAGTCTTTTCAATTGTACTTAGTTTGCTGGTGCCAGGACCTTTCCGCCTACGATAAGCGCTTGTTTTCCACTAGGCGCAACGATGAAATGTCCCGCCAATATCGCCTCTAACGTCGCACGAGTGAGTTCGGGCCAATTGTCATCCATTGGGTCAAAAAGATCGCGCACGACCGCGCTTTGCTCGCCCCGGGCCATTACGTGTTTGCCCCGAACCAAATCCCCTGAAGCAAGATAAAGCACCATTCCCTGATCCTGCGCCGGAACTCCGGGCATAAATACATCCTGCACGAACACACACCCCGGTGATCCGTCACCTAAGTGTTCCCGACACCCTCGTGCCCATTGCTCCAACTGATACCCAGGAACTTTGGCGATCAAATCGACCGGCAAACCGATGCCCAATGGTTGTGTTGGCATCACCGACAAAATCTCTTCCAATGTATCCGGACGGCCAAGATCGACAACCGAGCGTTCAAAAATGAAGGGGCTCGTCGCAGTTTGCGCCTCGGCTATGCGTGTAATGAGGTCTTCGGCCTCGCGCTCTTGGGCGATGGCAGACAAATCTTCTAACCCAGCCTGCCCAGCTCGACCCCATTCATGTGCCATGGACCACAATGGCAACTGGGTGGCGGTGCTGTGTCCCTGAGCAAATCGATTGACCTGACTGTGCGTTGCGATGCGGTAAGGGTCCAGTAAGGGCGTCATCCAGATCACCAAGGCAGCCATCACGCCAACCACCAACACCACATTCAACGCGCGTATCCGCCGCATCCAGTTATGTCCGAATACCGCAATAGCGCAATATCCTAGCCCATAGGTCAAAACGAACAATGCCACCATCGCCGCAAGCACGCGATCCGGGGTCCAGCCATAGGTCGTCACACGCAGCCATACCGCCCACCCGGCGAGACCTGCCAATATGGGCAACACCATCGCAAGCCCACGCGTCGCGAGTCGCAGCCCCCGATGCATGACCTCAAATTCCCGGTCTCTGTCCAATGCTGCCGAAATCAACGTGATCGAAACAAGCACTGTAACCATCAACGTGGCTGCTGCCGAAAAGTCCCCAAACAAGTGGGTTAGCCCACGGATCGGAATCGCAATCAAAAAGACCCCGACCACTGTCAAAACAATTGGCACAAGCAGACGCAGCAATCGCAGCACCACAAATGGGGACATTGTGGTGCGCAATTCATATACAACAGCCAAGCCTAAACCAAAGGCTGCCCCGCTTAGGAAAAACCGCACCCAATCCGTTCGCAAAAGGGTATCAACGATCGAGATCTGAACCAATTCGAGCAAAGTGTCTGATAGAAAGACAACCAACCAGAACACGCCAACAAAACAGAGCGCAACGCCGTATCGGATCGTGATGAGCCACGCCGTTTCGAACAAGGCGCTGTATTTCATCACATTCTGTCTGTCTTGCATCCACACCGACAAAAAGGGAGTTGCCAAGAAGACCAACATCGTTGTCACGCTTAGCATGATAGGTTCATCAAGCAATTCAGTAGCGTGGGTGAACCGCAACGCAGCCAGACTTATCAAGCCCGTTACCGGGACTGACAGGATCAAGGCGCAGAGGATCGCACGCATCGGTCCAATTGGCCCCGCCAATGCCAAGGAAACCGACGCATGAATGGCGACAAAGGAGAACAAGGCTAGGAAAACGGCAGGCGAAATCAGCGGATTATCCCAGTTTTCGCCCAACGCCCAAATCGCAACCGCACTCAGCCCACCGATCCAGAACAAGGCCACTCTATTCCACGCAACGGCGATCTCGGTTCGGTCAGACATAAGACAGGCCCCTACTGCTGTACCCTTAACACAAGGGTAACAACCTGCATCGACTCACGCCAGATGCGTAGATTTGGCCAAATGTCACAGCGAGCCAGCAGGCCACAAATCTGCCCCGGCATGAATCGTCCCCCTCCAATCGAAACGCGCGCTTTGGCTGGTGGGGACAATTCTTGAAAAGGAGCCTTCAGAAGTCGGTAGGCGCGCCCCCTTCGGATTTGCGCCGCGCGACAAAATCAGCCAGTTCGTCGCGGATCGCAATATCCATCGGCGGCTCTTCGAAATTGGCAACGATTTCCTTGAACATGTGGTGGGCGCGCTCAGGGGTCCAAATGGCACCGGCAACTTCCCAGCCTTCGTAGTTTTTCCAATCACTCAAAAAGGGTTGGTAAAATGCAGATGTGTACCGATCCTGTGTGTGCTTGATGCCAAAGAAGTGCCCTTCGTTGCCCACGGACTTGATCGCATCCAAAGCGATTTCATCAGGGCCCGTTGCCGTGATTTCGGGTTCCATATAGCGCTGGATCTGTTGCAGAACTTCGCAATCCATAATGAATTTTTCAGGACTCGCGATCAAACCGCCTTCTAACCAACCCGCAGCGTGATACACCATGTTGGTGCCCGACTGCACCGACGCCCAGAGCGAATTTGACGTCTCCCACATGGCTTGCCCGTCCGGAACGTTTGCCGCGCACACACCAGAACTGCGCATTGGCAGGCCATAGAACCGGGCCATCTGACCGGTCATTTGTGTGGCACGCATGTATTCCGGAGTTCCAAAAGCAGGCGCACCTGATTTCATGTCGACATTCGACGTAAACGTGCCAATGACACAGGGAATGCCGGGTTTCACATACTGGAACAACGCAATAGCGCACAGCGCTTCTGCCAAGGATTGCGCGACAGCTCCCGCCATGGTCACAGGTGCCATCGCCCCCGCCAGCGTAAAGGGCGTAACAACAATCGCTTGTCCCCGGCGCGCCAACCGTAGGCAGCCATCAATCATCGGGTGATCATGCTTCAGTGGAGAAGTCGAATTGATGTTGGTGTACATGCGCGGCTTGGCTTGGAATTCTTCTTCGGTCAACCCACCCGCGATCCGCACCATTTCCATGACATCTTCAACACGCTCTTTTCCCAAGGAATAGGCATGCATCGCTTTGTCGGTGATCGTCAGCTTGTCGTATAGCACGTCCAGATGACGGACCGAGGCGTGAATATCCACGGGTTCAACCGGGTAGCCGCCCGCAAAGTGGATACAGTTGAAATACTGCGTAAGCTTCAAAAGGTTGGCACACATCTCGCGCGTTCCGGGCACTTTTTTCCCGATGGACATGTCCCAATAATTCGGAGGCGAAGAAACATTGCCGAACAGCATCGTATTGCCGCCAACAGTCAACTCGCGTTCCGTATTGCGCGGTGTGATGGTAAAGGTGCTGGGGGCCTTCCCCACCATTTCCATGATCCAATGGCGGTCAAAGCGAACGATGTCACCGTCGATCTTACACCCGGCCTCGCGCAAGAGACCCAACGCCTCGGTGTTCAGAAACGCAACGCCTACCTCTTCGAGGATCCGCATCGCCCCCTCGTGGATTGCTTCGACCCCTTCGGGACCCAAGGGTTCGGTTGGTCGATCTATGTTGACTGGCAACCGCCAAGGCATCTGCTCAATCACATCTCCGCCCCGGCGCGCTGCTGCTCCGGCGCGTCCACCACCGCGGCGTCGGCGTGCTGTATTATCTGTCATGGCATTCTCCCGGTTCACTTACGAACAAGAAGGCACCAAGGCTACCACCGGCCTCCGCTCCGAACGCGACAGAAAATGTCGCGTTCCACTCTTAGACCGGCGAATTCAAGACGCGATTGACGTTTATGCCGCCAGCCAAGCCGGGATATGCCCTATATCAGGCAGAACAACATCTGCGTGCGGGGCAAGATCTTCGGCCTGCGCCATGCCTGTCAGAACACCAATCGTGGCCATGCCCGCAGCGCGGCCAGCGATCAGATCATGGGTGCTGTCCCCCACCATCGCAATTTGCGTTGGCTCCAACCCAATGTGTTTGGCAAAAGCAAGCAATTGGCCCGGTCCAGGTTTGGCGCCATGCCCACTGTCAAACCCTGCGATGAAATCAAAACGCTCAGAAACACCTGCCTTGGTCAGATGCGCCATTGCCGGTGCTTCGGCATCATTTGTTGCCACCCCAAGCTTGAACCCCTGCTCTCGGAGATTGTCGAGGAACGAAGCCAACGGCACGGCCTCTGCCTGAGGCGCAGTTGCGGCTTCTTCGTTCAACAACACAACAAGCGCGTCCTGAGTGGTGTCCGCGAAATGCGGCAATAGGGTCGCCGCAATTTCCGAAGGCGTGCCAGCGATTACAATGCTGTCAGGGGAAAAGCTATTGCTTTGCATGTCGAACCCAATGGTCAGGCCAACAGCCGTCGCGCGGATTTCGTCATTGTCGCAAACCCGCAAGAGAAACGCGCGGGCAAAACTTTCCCAAGTTGCAGCGAAATCAAAAAGCGTGCCGTCTTTGTCAAACAGCAATGCAGAGATAGCCATTGCGGGGGTACTCCGGTGATTGAGAGGTTAACGTATTAGGTCCAATGCGTGTCAGCAGCGCCGACCAAAACAGCACGTGCCTGCATCGGCAAGTCATATTTTGTCTCGCTAGCATCACAAAATGCGATCACCCAGGCATCGTCCATCATAAGAAAGTCCAGCACGGACCCAAGGAACTCTGGGTCACTCACGCGCGCCCTTATGTCGGCTTCCGAAGCCCCCGTAGCCCCAAGAAACACGGGTAAAAGCTCATCATTGGTGACCAACCAAGCCAACGCTTTCAGCGCCAGGGTTTCGGATGCATCGGCGGAAAGTTGCATAAATGTTCCCGTGTCTCTGGCGCGGAAAGGGTTTGTTAACCTGTCTCATAAACAATTTAACAATAAATGAAAGCAATAGTCGAAAGGCTAACGCCGTGCAGGGAACAATATTAGTACTCGATGGTGTCTCCACCAATCGGATCATGCTCAAGGTACAGCTCTCGGCTGCTTGGTATCGCGTGGCTCAAGGTGACCGGCTCGAGGGGCTGGTGCCCCTTGTGCGCCGCGTCAGACCTGACCTTATTTTGACGGCGATGTCTTTGCCCGATGGGGATGCGCTCGACGTGCGTGCCGCCTTGCAGTTGGATGAAGAGCTCGCTGGCATTCCTATAATCGCGGTGACTGCCGAGAACGATCGCAACGCCAATTTCCGCGCCCTTGGTGCCGGGATCGAAGATGTGCTTAGTCAGCCTTATGACGATGTGATCCTCCTTGCCCGCATCCGCAGCCTGATCCGTGCCCACACAACCGCTGAAGAGCTTCGTATTCAAAGCGGGGCACAGCCTGTAGGCATGGCTGAACCCGCAGCTGGCTTTCCAACCCTCTTACCGGCCGCCAACATCGCCGTGGTCACGCAGAGTCCCGGCACTGGAGCCATCTGGCGCGCCCGTCTCAAAGGCAATACCCGTCATCAGCTGGATCTGCACAAAATCGACGACATCCAAAGCTTGCTGAGTGATCGCATCCCGGACGCCATCATCGTCGAACTGTGCGACAGTGAAACCGGGTTGCGCCTCCTGGCTGATCTGCGCGCGCGCAGCAGCACTCGCCACGCTGCTGTCATTGCCATACCCAACCCTGCGAATGCTTACCTCTCAGCCGATGCACTAGATCGCGGCGCCGACGATGTCATGCCTGCGGGCTTTTGTGCCGATGAACTTGTGCTTCGGCTCGAAACACAATTGCGTCGCCGCGCCCGTTCCGAGAGTTACCGAGATACGGTACGCGATGGTCTTCTTGCGGCTCTGACTGATCCGATGACCGGATTACACAATCGCCGCTTTGCTTTGCCCGAACTACATCGCATTGCACGCAACGCAGCTGAAACTGGCGAAAGCTTTGCTGTCATGCTCGCTGATTTGGATCACTTCAAAGGTATCAACGATGCCTATGGTCACCCCGTCGGAGACAAAGTGCTGGTCGAAACGGCCAATCGCCTACGCACGCAATTGCGCCCGACGGACCTAATTGCCAGGATTGGTGGCGAAGAATTCATGATTGTCCTGCCCAACACCACACGGATAGAAGCCCTGCAAATAGCGGATCGCCTCTGCCGTCGTATTAATGGGGAACCCTTTGAAATCCGTGGATTGCCAGAACCAATTCAAGTTACGACCAGCATCGGGCTTGTTCTTCGGCGCAGTGAAACTCGCAGCAAAAAAATACGGTCAAATGATGTGCCTGACCTGATCGAACAGGCAGATCGCGCGCTTTACGAGGCCAAAGGAGCGGGACGCAACCAAGTGTCGATGATCGCGTCCGCTGCGTGACTTAGCGGATTAGTTAACCTCACGCTTTCGGTCCGACCACTTGCGTTTGTGCTTTGCCATATTTTCCAGACGATCCGCATACTCTGAACGCTCTGCATCGCTCATAAGGTTGATCCGTTCCAACCATGAAACCTGCAACGTCTCAAAGAACGCATCTCGGTCCTGCTTTTGCTTTTTAAGCGCCTCAGTCAACGCTGCTGCATCAAATGGCACCGCCCGCAAAAGCGCGGCAACCGCCTGTGCGTCCTTTATCTTAGCCTTGCCTTTGTCGCTGCGACGATCGCGAAACTTCTGGTGCATTTCGGATCGATGTTCACGCGGCATGGCTCGGAACAACGCAGAGCCCAGACTAGACGGTGGCGGACGCATCCCGTCTGGCCCGCCCAATCGCATCACGGCCCCAACCGCCAATCCCACAACCAGTAGGTTCAGGCTTAAGGAAACTCCCAGAAGGATCCGCAACCAAAGCCGTGATTTCTGTTTAGGTTCGCTCATTTACCCCTCCTCGGTCAGGAATATGCCCAACCCAGTTTCTTGGAACAGATCCGCTTCCATTTGTTGTTGCAGCACCAATTCGACCGGATCCGGTAAGAAATCCGGGGGTGCCAACCCAATCCAAACGCCAGCAGCACAGGCAGTCGCCAATCCGCTCAGTCCCGCCCATCCGCCCAAAGCCTGCTGCACCTGTGCCCACAGCCCTCTGTGGGGGCGCGCTTGCTCGGGTATAGATGGGGCGCTTATCTCAGCCTGTACAGCATCTGCATCCTGCAACATTCGGGTCACCAGGTCAGACGGCATCGCATCGCGCGTGTCCCGCGCTTGGGAAAAAAGTAGATCCAGATCTTCGTCAGCCATCGCTATACCCCAATTCTGCGCGCCGCCCGGCCAAAGCCTTGGCCAACGTTCGCTTGCCTCGGGCGGTCAGACTTTCGACCGCCTCAACGCTGATATCCATGATCCCCGAAATCTCGGGGTTTGAAAGCTCTTCAATGTGGCGCAAAACCACCGCTTGGCGTTGCCGTTCAGGCAATTCCATCAGGGCCGCCTGTAACGCATCAAAACGCGCGGCATTCTGCAGCCGTTCTGGAACACTGCACGCGGGATCTTCTGGTTCGGCCACCGCATCCAAATCGACGGTTCGCCGCCGACGCTTCAGGTCCAAACACAAGTTTAACGTCACACGATAAAGCCAGGTCGAAACCTTGGCCTGCCCTTGCTCCCACTTGGGGGCCATGCGCCAAAGCCGCATCATCGCGTCTTGTGCCACGTCTTCGGCTTCAGCGCGATTGCCCAGCACGCGCATCGCAACATTAAAAGTGCGCGGACCCAGCCGATCCGTCAGCATGCGCGCAGCCTCTGGATCTCCATTGGCAAACAACACCAACAGCGCATCATCGCTGGGTGTACTCATGGCAGGCATACCGCCATGAGTACTTTGCGAAATTGAAGCAAGATCATCCACACCTGATCAATTCTTGTTTTTTGACCCTTTGCCCTTACCCCATTTCCCATGCTTCTGCATACGGGCTTTGGCTTCTTCAAATTCTTCTTCCGAGATGGAGCCGTTGTCATCGGCATCCATACGATCAAAGAATTTTCCCGCCTTGCGTGGCTTGGGCATTTCATCTTCGCTCAGAAACCCGTCTTTGTTGGCATCATGACGTTCCATCATCTTACCAGCGCGTGCCTTGGCCCGCTCTTCTGCTTTTGCCTGCATCTCTTCCAAGCTTAGCTTACCGTCGCCATTGGCATCTGCCTTTGCAAACCGCGCCTTTCGGTGTGCCTGCATTTCTTCTTTGGTGATTTCACCGTTGTTGTCGGCGTCCAATTCCTGAAACGTGACCTGTGGTCCATGACCCGGCCCCTTGGCCAACGCACCTGTGGCAACGATGCTCGAGGCTGCCAATACGATCCCTGCGATAATGCCTGCATGTTTCATGTCGGGTCTTCCTGTGTTGTTCAGCGGCCCCTTGCCGCCGATCATACAGTTCAAACGGGATACATCACTGGTTCCGTCGCACTTCCCCAAAGTTTTTTTCATCTCGATACAATCAGCGGAATAACCAGGCGCAATTCTCATGTTTTGCGGCATCCCGCCGCAACGACGCCATATGCTCTTTCCCTTTATCCGGACACCCATCACAAATGCGAAAAATAGAATGAGTACCCTATGACGGATCAAAGCACTTTGCAGACGCTGTCGCGAGATGACCGCCCGACATGGCCGGCGGTTCGATGTGGATTTCGCGGCAAATGCCCAAACTGTGTTAAAGGCAAGCTTTTGCACAGTTATCTCAAAGTAAATGACGCCTGTGCAGACTGTGGCGAAGCGTTCGTACACCACCGCGCGGATGATGGCCCCGCCTATCTGACCATTCTGATTGTCGGCCACCTTTTGGTCCCGCTGTTACATATTGTCTTTGTTCAATTTCGCCCGGACCCTTTGACCCTATTTGCAATCTTTGCCCTTGGTTGTCTGAGCTTGTCACTCTACCTTCTACCCAGACTGAAGGGGGTCGTTGTCGCCTATCAATGGGCGCGCCGGATGCACGGGTTCGGAAATAACGACTGACCCTTCAAACACGCGAGGGGCCATGAGTATAGATAAGACAGCAATTCGCAATGCCGCGACGGTCATTGTACTTCGAAACCGATTGCAGGACCCATCGATCCTGATGGGGCAACGCGGGGCTAAAGCCGCGTTTATGCCTAATAAATTCGTTTTTCCCGGCGGTGCAGTGGATGCCGAAGATGCCCAGATCCCGCTTGCAACCCCACTTCCAGAGGTGTGCACAGATCGCCTCCGAGAAAGTGCACCGGAAGATCTGCATCACGCCCTTGCCGTGGCCGCTATTCGTGAACTCTGGGAAGAAACAGGCCTCATCCTTGGCCGTCCCGGCGAATGGACCGATAATGTTCCCGCAGATTGGACCAGTTTTGCGTCAACAGGGCATATGCCCGTGGCTCATGGGCTGCAATTTGTGTTCCGTGCCTTAACCCCACCTGGCCGCCCACGGCGTTTTGACGCGAGGTTCTTTTTGGTGGATGCGGACGAGATTCAGGGGGATCTGGACGATTTCACCCACGCCTCAGACGAGCTTTCACATCTGCAATGGGTCAAACTGAGCGAAGCTCGCAAATTTGATCTGCCCTTCATCACCGAGGTGGTCCTGGCCGAAGTGGCCGGTCGCGTCACAGACCCAACGCCCCCTCAATCCGTTCCCTATTTCCACAACAACGACGAGGCCAGTTTATTCTTGCGGTTGCGGGGGTATCCGATGCCCGATCACCCCTGATCGGACATCGCTTTCTTTGTGACAGTCAGGATGCGGTCAGCGCATCCGGCTGATTACAACCGTGACCTCGGGCTTTTTACCGATCTCAGCTTGTGACGTCTGGCGCACGATACGGCGCAGCGCCTCTTCCAGCTTATCGTCGTCTTTGCGGGTCTTATCACCGGACCGCATCAAGAACTGATTCAGGTCAGCTTCAAGGATTTCGACCAGTGCCGCCTTGGAGTTACCGGTTTCGGCCAGCCCCATGGTGTCACACCACGGCTCGCCCAAAGGCTCGTCCTCTTCGTCCAAGATCACCGTGACAGTCACATGACCGTTCAACGCCATCCGGATCCGGTCACGGACCACACCATCCATTGCACCAACTTTGGTCGACCCATCCAGATAGGTCCGTCCGGTTTCGATGTATTCGGCAACCTTGGGGGCATTGCCAGACAGGTCCAGCATCATCCCATTCACAGCTACAATACCGGTCCGTCCGTTGGATTCAGCAAGTTTGGTGTGTTCACGTAGGTGGCGGTGTTCCCCATGCATCGGGATAACCATCTGCGGATCAACAATCCCGTGCAACCGCTCTAGGTCTGGCCGGTTGGCGTGCCCAGAAACGTGATACAGACCGGAGCTGTCATCCACAACATCCACGCCCTTCTCACTGAGTTGGTTGATAATACGGATCACACCCTTTTCATTGCCCGGAATGGTTTTGGAAGAGAACAAGAATAAATCGCCCTGCTTCAATTCCAACCCACGGTATTTGCCACGTGCCAATTGCGCACTGGCCGCTCGGCGTTCACCCTGGCTGCCGGTCACGATCAACATCACATGATCCCGGGGAATATCACGTGCTTCTTCTGGACTGATCACCTTGGGGAAATCAGTCAGAACACCGGTTTCCATCGACGCTTCGATCATGCGACGCATCGCGCGCCCCAGCAATACAACAGACCGCCCTGCCCGATCACCGGCTTCGGCCAGCGACTTAACCCGCGCAACGTTGCTGGCAAATGTGGTTGCAACCACCATGCCCGAGGCGCCAGACACCAATTTAGTGATCTCTGGGGCAACTTCGATCTCCGAGCGCCCGGGGTGTTGCGAGAACACATTCGTGCTGTCACACACCAGCGCTTTAACACCGGGCTTGCTGACCTCGGCCCACAAATCTGGATCAAAGGCTTCGCCAACGATCGGGGTTGGATCCAGTTTGAAATCACCCGAATGCACCACGCGCCCTGCTGGGCTGTCGATCACCAATCCTGCACTTTCCGGGATCGAGTGAGACATTGGCAAAAAGCCAACTTTGAAAGGGCCGACACTGACCTGTTCGGGCCAAGGCATCGCAGTGATCACGGCATCCTCTGGTTGGCCGTGTTCTTCCATTTTGCGACGCGCAATGTTGGCGGTAAAGGGGCGTGCAAATACTGGCGCACCCAGATCCCCATAACAATGCGCGACTGCACCAATGTGATCTTCGTGCGCGTGGGTGACAAAAATCGCATCCAGCCGGTCTGCGCGTTCGCGCAGCCAAGCAATATCAGGCATGATCAGGTCAACACCCGGGGTGCCATCCATATCGGGAAAGGCAACACCAAGGTCGACTAGGATATAGCGTTCCTTATCAGGCGCACCATAGCCATAGACATAGGCATTCATGCCAATTTCGCCCGCCCCACCGAGGGGCAGATATATCAAACGTTCGCTGCTCATGGGTCAGCTGTTTTCCTTGTTATAGCGATGAATCACGGTCAATCCGTGCATCGTCAAATCATCTTCGAACGCATCGAACAAATCGACGGTCTGCTGGAACAAAGGTGCCAGCCCACCAGTCGAAACGATTTTCATCGGACGCTCGTGTTCTTCTTTGATCCGCGTGCAAATTTCCCGCACCAGACCGACATATCCCCAGAACACCCCCGATTGCATACAAGCAACCGTATTGGTTCCGATCACATTCTGCGGCTTCGAAATATCGACATGAGGCAAGGCCGCTGCTGCCTGATGTAGCGCTTCAAGGCTCAGGTTCACCCCCGGCGCGATCACACCACCAATGTAGGCACCATCATGTGCCACAACATCGAATGTTGTCGCCGTTCCAAAGTCAACCACGACCAGATCCCCACCGTGGCGATCATAGGCGCCCGCCGTATTGACCAGCCGGTCAGGCCCGACCTGCGTCCCGTTATCAACACGCGGAAGATGAGGCAACAGACATTCGGGTTTGCCAACCACGATCGGACGGCACCCAAAAAACCGATCTGCAAAAACACGCAAGTTGAACACAACCCTAGGCACGGTTGAAGAAATGATCACATCCGTGATGTCCACTTCGATCCCGTAGTGTTTCACCAGCGTCGAATACCAAGTGAAATATGCATCCGCCGTACGTGCGTGATGGGTCGACGTTCGCAGCGTGCACAGAAAACTTTCACCGTCCCAGATCGAGAAAACAGTATTCGTATTCCCGCAATCAATCGCCAATAGCATGTCTTAGACCCTCAGAAAAATACATCTGCCGCCGGAATGGTAACCCGGCCTTTAGCGGTGTTTAAGACAAGGTTGCCTGTGGCGTCCACCGTTTCAAAGGTTCCAATCGTCTCGGACGTTGCGGTACGGGCTGTAATCACTTCGCCCAATTTCGCGGCTCGGGACAACCAGGCCGTTCGGATCGGCTCAAATCCATAAGTGGTGAATTGGGCCTCGTAACGGTCATATGCAAGGGCCAACTCACTTAAGAACGCCTCAGGCGTGACCAGTGCACCCGTTTCAGACAACAAAGAGACAGGGCGCAGCGCCCCGTCTTCGACGTTTTCAACTGAAGGTGCTTCGGCCAAGTTAACACCAATCCCGATGGCAAGATGTGTAACACCGCCCGCTTGGCCAGCGCTTTCCAACAGGATCCCGGCCAATTTCCCGCCATTTAGCAATACATCATTTGGCCATTTCAGCGACAGCCCAGTCGCTCGCCCAGTCACTGCGACACAGGCATCAAACAGCGCAAGTGCCGCTACAAAACTGCGCAAGGCTATCTGCCCCGGCTCCCCTTCTGGGCGCATGACCAAGGTCGAGGCCAGATTGCCGCGCGGATCTGTCCAGGCCCGTCCTCGCCGCCCTCGGCCAGATGTCTGGCGGAGGGCCAATATCCATTCAGGACCCGTCAGGGTCGGCGCGATACGTGCGGCTTCATTCAAGGTGCTGTCGACTTCTGCGAGCACCCGCTTTCCGTATCCAATTGGCCAGTCGTTCATCGCAAAAAGGCCCGGTCAAACGACCGAGCCCCCTCTGTTAGTTTGAAAACGAAATCAGTTAACAAGTGCTGCAGCCGCAGAGGCAGCAGCCCCTTCGATCCCAAATTGGTAAAAGACACCAATCATCATCAAAGCAGCCGACCCCATCAAAGCAGTCCACAAAACTGGTGAAGAGTGTGTGTCCAGCTGTTCATCTGTTTCCCCGCCGAAATACATGTAGAACACGATCCGCAAGTAATAGAAGGCACCAACGACAGAGGCGATGGCAGAGGCAACAACCAAGCCCATCAGGCCCGCGTCAATAGCAGCTTGCCAAACGCCGAACTTGGCAAAGAACCCAAGAAATGGCGGGACACCCGCAAGGCTGAACATCAACACAAGGACAGCCAACGCTTTGGCAGGTTCACGGCTTGCATACATCCGCAGTGCGTCAATATCGGTGATTGGCTGTCCGTCACGTTCCATCATCAGAATAAAGGCAAAGGTCCCAACGTTCATCGTGACATAGATTGCCATATAGATCAGCATCGACTGCACACCCAGAACGGTGCCAGCAGCAAGACCGATCAACGCATACCCCATGTGAGCGATCGAAGAAAACGCCATCAGTCGCTTGATGTCGCGTTGTCCGATCGCGGCAACGGCCCCCAAAAACATTGACAGCACCGACAGAACAACAAGGACTTGCTGCCAGTCAGAAACAGCCGCACCAAAGGCATCATGCAGAACGCGCGCAAACAGGCCCATTGCAGCGACCTTAGGTGCGGTGGCGAAAAAGGCGGTGATTGGCGTGGGCGAGCCTTCGTAAACGTCTGGGGTCCACATGTGGAACGGTACGGCCGACACTTTGAAAGCAAGACCTGAGATCAGGAACACCAAGCCAAACAACAACCCGACCGAAACCGACCCATGTTGCGCAGTTTGAATGATGCCCGAGAACAGGGTTGTGCCAGAAAAGCCGTAGATCAAAGATGCGCCATACAGCAACAATCCAGAGCTAAGCGCGCCCAGCACAAAATACTTCAGGCCAGCTTCGGTCGATTTGATGCTATCGCGGCGCAGTGCAGCAACCACATAAAGCGCCAGAGATTGCAGTTCGAGGCCCATGTACAGCGACATCAAATCACCTGCCGAGACCATCATCATCATACCGACTGAGGCCAACGCGATCAGCAATGGGTATTCAAATCGCAGCAAACCGCGACGCGACATGTACTCTTGGCTCATCACCAAAACGGCGGCCCCTGACAACAAAACCGCAGCCTTGGCAAAGCGCGAGAAACTGTCGTCAACAAACATCCCATTAAAGGCAACATTTGTTCCTTCACCGCCGGTGATAATCACCGCAGCGAGAAACACCATGATGGCACTGGTCAACCAGACCAATGTTGGCGCCATCCCGTCTTTGATTGTGTACACCGCCACCAAAAGGGCGCCCATGGCGTAAACAGCCAGAAGGATCTCTGGCAGAATTACGATCAGATCAGCCTGGATCATTTTCCCAAAGCTCCCTTAGTGCGATGCGACTTGGGTCGCGGTGTCAGCCGCGGCCAGAGCCGAGTCAAAATTCGAAACCAGCGCCGCAGTTGACGGGCCGATAATATCGGTGACGAGTGATGGATAAACACCAAGCAGGATGGTCATCACGATCAATGGCGCAAACACAAGGCGTTCGCGGCTATCCATATCCGTGATGGATTTGAGGCTTTCTCGGATCAAATCCCCAAATACGACACGACGGTACAACCACAAGGCATATCCGGCCGAGAAAATTACCCCAGTTGCCGCAACCGCCGCTACCCAAGTGTTTTTCTGGAAGGTGCCCATCAGCGTCAGGAATTCCCCAACAAACCCGGAAGTTCCCGGAAGGCCGACGTTCGCCATCGTAAACAGCATGAACACCAGCGCATAAGCAGGCATCCGGCTGACCAGACCGCCATAGGCGTCGATCTCGCGTGTATGCATCCGATCATAGATCACACCGACACACAGGAACAAAGCAGCTGAGATAAAACCGTGGCTGAGCATCTGAAAGATGGCCCCATCCACACCTTGTTGATTTGCTGCAAAGATCCCCATCGTCACAAAACCCATGTGCGCGACAGACGAATAAGCGATCAACTTTTTCATGTCTTCCTGCACCATGGCGACCAAGGATGTGTAGACTACAGCAATCGCCGACATCCAAAGAACCATGGGGGTCAATACATCAGACCCCACCGGGAACATCGGCAAGCTAAAGCGAAGGAAGCCGTACCCGCCCATCTTCAACAGGATCGCAGCCAGAACCACCGAACCCGCTGTCGGGGCCTGAACGTGCGCATCGGGCAACCAAGTATGTACCGGCCACATTGGCATTTTCACAGCGAACGACGCAAAGAACGCGAGGAACATCAGCGTTTGCATCCCGCCGACCACATGTACCCCAAGCACCGAGAAGCTCGCGGCAGAGAATTGATGCGTCAGAAGAACCGTGATGTCTGTGGTTTGAGCGTCTGCATACATCGCAACCATCGCGACCAGCATCAGCACCGACCCAAGGAAAGTATAAAGGAAGAACTTGAAGCTCGCGTAGATACGCTCTTTGCCACCCCAAATCCCAATGATCAGGAACATCGGGATCAACCCAGCCTCGAAGAACAGATAGAACAGCACCAGATCCAGCGCCATGAACACACCCAACATGAGCGTTTCAAGTAGCAAAAATGCGATCATGTATTCTTTGACGCGATGGGTGACATTCCAACTGGCCAAAATGGTCAGTGGCATGATGAACGTTGTCAGCAAGACGAACAGAACCGAAATGCCGTCCACGCCCATCTTGTATTTCAAGCCCAGCAGCCATTCGCCTTCTTCTACAAACTGAAACCCTGTATTTGCAGGGTCAAAGCCTGTGTAGATGCCGATGGACACCAGAAACGTGACAGTTGAGGCAAACAACGCAACCAATTTGGCATTACGTTGCGCTGCCGCATCCTCGCCCCGGAGAAAAACCGCCAGGATCAGACCAGCCAGTGCTGGAACGAAGGTGACGATGGAGAGGATATTATCCATTAGTGTGCGCCTCCGCCGATCGACATCCAGGTGACAAGGGCAGCGATGCCCAGAACCATCCAGAAGGCATAGGTAAATATGTAGCCCGACTGCGCCTTGCCTGCGAGGCGGGTAAAGAAGGGAACGATGCCCATGGCAACGCCGTTCAGGAACCCGTCGATGACATTACCATCCCCGCGCTTCCACAAGAACCGACCAATTGCCAAAGCAGGTTTGACGAATACAACGTCATACAGCTCGTCAAAGTACCACTTGTTCTTGAGGAACAAATGGAGCGGCTGGAACGTCGCAGCCAAGCGCGCAGGCAACGTGGTGTTGACCAGATAGAACCAGATCGCCAGGCCAAGCCCCAGCAACATCGCGATGAACGGTGATACCTTGACCCACTTGGGAGCAGAATGCGCATCATTCAGGACGTTGTTGTCGGGTGCAAAGTACAATGCCCCCTCGCCGGGTTTGCCTGCAAACATCGCGTGATGCCCGTCGCCGTGTCCCTCTGCATCCGATGCGTGATCACTCGCGGCCGCCTCAGACGTGCCGTGATCATCCGCTTTTGGTGCATCATGCGAAACGGTATCGGTGCTCGACGCGCCATGCGAGGTGGTTTCCCCATGACCGGATGCGTCTGCCTGTGGGATACCATAAAATGTACTGACGCGTTCGGTGCTGCCAAAGAATGGCGCATACCACAACATACCTGCCAAAACGGCGCCCACGGACAATGCACCCAACGGGATCAGCATCACTTTGGGGCTTTCATGCGCATGGTCGTGTGTATGCTTGTTGCCACGTGCCTCACCAAAGAATGTGAGGAAAATCAGACGCCAGCTGTAGAAGCTGGTCATAGCCGCCGCGATAACCAGCATCCAGAACCCATAGCCGGATCCACCGGCATAAGCGCTCTCAATGATCGCATCTTTAGACAGGAAACCCGCAAAACCAATATGCGTCAGTGGAATACCAACGCCGGTGATGGCCAATGTCCCAATCATCATTGACCAGTACGTGAACGGAATTTTCTTCCGCAAACCACCATAGTTGGTCATGTCCTGCTCGTGATGCATCGCATGGATGACTGAACCAGCCCCAAGGAACAACAGCGCCTTAAAGAATGCGTGGGTGAATAAGTGGAACATCGCCGCTGAATACATCCCAACGCCTGCCGCAACGAACATATACCCCAGCTGAGAACAGGTTGAATAGGCAATAACGCGTTTGATATCCGTCTGTACCAAGCCGACAGTGGCGGCGAAAAATGCGGTGGTTGCACCGATAACGGTGATGAACCCAGTTGCCGCGGGGGCAAACTCCATCAGCGGCGACATCCGGCAAACGAGGAAAACGCCTGCGGTCACCATAGTAGCGGCGTGGATCAACGCCGACACAGGTGTGGGACCTTCCATCGCATCAGGCAACCATGTGTGCAGGAACAGTTGCGCCGACTTGCCCATCGCGCCGATGAACAACAACACACAAACAACTTCCATCGCATTCCAATCGGCCCACAGGAAGGTGAGCTTCATTTCAGCAATCTGCGGTGCTGCTGCAAAGATGTCGTTAAAGTTGATGCTGTCGGTCAGCATGAACAGCGCAAAGATGCCCAACGCAAACCCAAAGTCACCGACCCGGTTCACAATAAAGGCCTTCATCGCGGCGGCGTTGGCTGTTGGCTTGCGATAGTAAAAACCGATCAGCAGATAGGATGCGACGCCCACACCTTCCCAGCCAAAGAACATCTGAACCAGGTTGTCCGCTGTCACCAGCATAAGCATGGCAAAGGTAAAGAACGACAGATAGGCAAAGAAGCGCGGTTTATAGCTTTCGCCCTTCCGCCATTGCGGATCATCCGCCATGTAGCCAAATGAATACAGGTGAACGAGGCTTGAGACACTGGTCACGACGATCAGCATGATTGCCGTCATACGATCCAGACGAATGGCCCAGGATGTGCTGAGTGACCCGCTTTCGATCCAGCGAAAGATCTCAATGTGCTGGGTGTGCCCATCAAAGAACAGGAACACAATCCAGCTGAGCAAGGCCGCCAGAAACAGCAGACCGGTCGCGGTCCACAGGGCGGCTGTCTCGCCGATAAATCTCCAGCCAAATCCGCAAATTAGCGCGCCAACCAAAGGGGCGAAGAGGATAGTGGTTTCCATTGTCGCTTAGCCCTTCATCACGTTGATGTCTTCGACCGAGATAGTACCCCGGTTGCGGAAGAAGCAGACCAAGATTGCAAGGCCAATCGCAGCCTCGGCGGCAGCCACCGTCAGCACGAACAACGTAAAGACCTGGCCCACCAAATCGCCGAGGAACGACGAAAAGGCGACTAGGTTTATGTTCACTGCGAGCAGCATCAATTCAATGCTCATCAACAGGATAATTACGTTCTTACGGTTCAGGAAAAGCCCGAAGATGCCGATGACGAACAACGTCGCCGCGACGGTTAGATAATGTTCAAGTCCGATCATGCGCTTACAGCCCCTGCCCCGGTTTGACGTCCTTGAGTTCCATCGCTTTGGCTGGATCACGCATCATCTGCGCGACGATGTCCTGACGTTTGATGTCAGTGCGATGACGCAGTGTCAGCACGATTGCACCGATCATTGCGACCAGCAGGATCAGTCCTGCGAGTTGGAACAGAAGGAAATATTGGTCATAGATAATGAGGCCAAGCGCCTCGGTATTGTGTCTGTCTGCCGGGATCGGTTGGGCCAACTGCTCGGCTGCGCCATGTGCACTTTCCCATGCGCCAAAGGCCATGACGAATTGCATCAGGATAACCAGACCGATCAGCAAGGCCAGCGGCATGTACCGGGCCATTTCGGCTTTCAGTTCTGCGAAATCAACATCCAACATCATCACGACGAACAGGAACAGAACCGCAACCGCGCCAACATAAACGATCACCAAAAGCATGGCCACGAATTCAGCGCCCAACAGCACGAACAGGCCCGCCGCAGAGATAAAGGACAGGATCAGCCACAACACCGAATGCACTGGCTGTCGGCTGATCACCGTGAACAGCCCGCCCGTGATGGCGCTGATCGCAAAGAGGTAAAAAGCAAATACGCTCATGTTTCGTCGTCCCCATTTTCGCCCAGGACCTCTTGCGCCAGTTCCAGCGCGCGGGTCATGGCCGGAATGCCAGCGAAAACCGACATCTGTCCAATCGCTTCAACGATCTCTTGTTTCTTGGCGCCTGCCTCAACCGCGTGACGCACGGTCTGACGCACGGCGCTGTCTGCCTGCGCGCCCTGACAGGTCAGTCCGGCCAGCGTTAGCAACAACCGGGTCTTGGCATCCAGCCCGCCTTTGTTGACCGTGTTGCCAAACATCATTTCCATAACTTCTTTGGGCATCTTGGGCCACATGGCCTCGAAGCCCTTAAAAGCGTCTGTGGGTGAGAAACTCTCCAGTGCAGGGTTCATGGTTTTTGCCATATCCTGCGCCTGCTTCATCATCATCTCGAATGGGTTCTTGGGATCTGTCATCGGTACGGAGCATCCAATTCGAGGTTACGGGCAATTTCAGCTTCCCACCGCTCACCGTTCGCCAACAGTTTGTCCTTGTCATAGAACAACTCTTCGCGGGTTTCGGTGGCGAATTCGAAATTCGGCCCCTCTACGATTGCATCCACGGGGCAAGCTTCCTGACAAAACCCGCAATAGATGCATTTGGTCATGTCGAGGTCATAGCGCGTGGTGCGGCGGCTGCCGTCTTCGCGGGGTTCGGCGTCAATGGTGATTGCCTGTGCAGGACAAATCGCCTCGCAGAGTTTGCAAGCAATGCAGCGTTCTTCGCCATTTGGGTAACGGCGGAGGGCATGTTCACCCCGGAACCGCGGCGACAATGGCCCCTTTTCGTGCGGATAATTCAGCGTCGCTTTGGGGGCAAAAAAGTACTTGAGCCCCAATTTCATGCCGACAAAGAAATCCTGAAGCAGGAAATATTTTGCCGCGCGGGTATAGTCGATGTTCGCCATGATCAGCCCCCCACGGTCCAGCGTGCAAATACACCCCAGAACCAGTCAAATTTTGCCGCGAAGGCCACGAAAACAACCCAGAACAATGAGAATGGCAGGAAAACCTTCCACCCCAAGCGCATCAGCTGGTCATAGCGGTAACGCGGTGTGATCGCCTTAACCATCGCAAACAGGAAGAAGAAAAACGCCATCTTCCCGACCATCCACAAGACGCCGTCGGGCAGTCCAGGGATCGGCGACAGCCAGCCACCAAAGAACAACAAAGAGATCAGCGCGCACATCAAGAAGATCGCGATGTATTCCCCCGCCATGAACAGCAGGAACATCGTTGCCGAATATTCAACCTGATAGCCCGCAACCAATTCGGATTCAGCTTCTGGCAAATCGAACGGCGGACGGTTGGTTTCAGCCAATGCCGAGATGAAGAACAAGAACACCATCGGGAAGTGTGGCAACCAGTACCAGTTGAACAGGCCCAGTTTACCATCTTGCGCCGCAACGATGGCCGAAAAGTTCAACGAACCTGTCGAAATGACAACGCCGATGATAATCAAGCCAATCGAAACTTCGTAAGAAATCATCTGCGCTGCAGAGCGAAGCGACCCAAGGAATGGGTATTTCGAGTTCGACGCCCACCCCCCCATGATCACGCCGTAAACTTCCAGAGATGACACCGCGAAGACATACAGGATCGCAACGTTGATATCTGACAGAACCCATCCGTCGTTGAACGGGATAACCGCCCAAGCGATCATCGCCAAAACGAAAGAGGTCAGCGGAGCCAGAATAAACACAGCCCGGTCTGCACCGGCTGGGATTACCACCTCTTTGACAATATATTTCAATGCGTCCGCAACAGATTGCAGCAGGCCAAAAGCCCCCACAACATTGGGTCCGCGACGCATTTGGACCGCGGCCCAGATTTTGCGGTCGCCGTACACCAGGAACAGCAATGAAATCATCACAAAAGCAACAACTGCAAGCACTTGCGCCAAGATAATCACGGCTATGCCGCCTGGGGTGTTAAAGAATTCAGCCATAGGTCCTCACACCGTGGGTATTCCGTTTTCCGCGCAATTTGCGACCACGACTTCGGCGTCGATGGTCTGCAGCCCACGCGGCAGTGATGGCGAAATGGTATAAATGGCATCAGCCGCCCATACGCCGTCGTTCTCGTTCACATTTGTACGCAAATGACGCGCAAACCCGTATCCCCGGATCAGCGCGTATTGCGCGGCAGCACATTCGGCATAGGCATCCAAATCAGTGCCATCCCGTGCGCCTGCCATCTGCACGTCAAATTGCACCAGATCCCCTTCGAGCAACGCAGTTTCCACACCAAGATAATCTGGTGCGAACCGTGTCACGTCGACCGGCGGTGGACCACAGGCGGCCAACGCGCAGAAGGATATGGGTGCGAGACGCTTCATTCTGCGGCCATTTTCTCCGCTTTGCGCGCCTTGGCCCCGGCTGACAGCTCTGCCATCAATTCCGAAGCACGCGCGATTGGGTTGGTCAGATAGTAATCCTTGATCGTCAGCTGGAATGTCGCTGTACCCAAAGACGCAGGCGCCAATTCCTGAACTTCGTTACTGGCAACGACATCCACGTTTCCAAGGTGCGGAACAGCCGCGACCAAGGCCTGCCGCAGTTGCGCCAGTGAATCATAGGGCAGCACTGCGTCACACTCGGCGCTCAGCGCGCGCAGGATAGCCCAGTTTTCCTTGGCTTCACCCGGTGCAAAACCAGCCCGCTGCGCAATCTGTGGTCGCCCTTCGGTGTTCACGAACAAACCGGATTCTTCAGTGTAAGCCGCGCCTGGCAAAATAACATCCGCGCGGTGCGCGCCGCGATCTCCGTGACTTCCTTGATAGATCACAAAGGCGCCGCCGTTTTCGCGTGGGGCCACTTCGATGTTATCGGCACCGAGGTTGATCAGAACATCCGCTTCGCTCACGGCGTCCAGACCACGTTCGTTCGTGGCATCCACATCCATCGCACCAACGCGCGACGCTGCGGTGTGCAAAACAAGCAATCCACTGTTTGTGTTCAGAGCGATCTTTTGTGCCGCAGCCAGAACCGCTGCGCCGTCTGCCTCTTGCAAGGCGCCCTGCCCAACGATCACCAAGGATGGCTTTTCCCGGATTTCATCCGAGCCACCCATATCAAGCGCCTCTTGCAGGGCCTCACGATCATTGCCCATGTGATGATATTCATAGGTCAAATCGGCGGCTTCACCAACCAGAGCAACTTCGGCGCCATTGATCCAAGCCCTACGAATACGCGCATTCAACACAGGCGCTTCGTTGCGCGGATCGGTACCAATCAACAGAATGCGTTCTGCGGTGTCGATATCTTCGATTGCGGCGGTGCCAACATAAGCACTGCGATTTCCGGCTGGCAATTTAGCGCCATCCAGACGGCTTTCGACCACGCCACCTTTGGACTCGACCAGTTGCTTAAGGGCAAACGCCGCCTCAACCGAGGACAGATCGCCGACAACACCGGCTAGTTTCTCAGCACCATTGATCGCTGTGGCGGCGGCAGCCAGAGCTTCGGGCCAGCTGGCAGGCTTCAGTTTGCCATTCACACGCACAAACGGGCGATCCAAACGCTGGCGGCGCAAACCATCCCAGACAAAGCGGGTTTTGTCCGAAATCCACTCTTCGTTGACCCCGTCATGGTTGCGCGGCAAAATCCGCATCACTTCGCGACCTTTGGTATCGACACGAATGTTCGATCCAAGCGCATCCATAACGTCAATCGTTTCTGTTTTGCTCAATTCCCAAGGTCGCGCCGTAAAGGCATAAGGTTTTGAGGTCAGCGCTCCAACCGGACACAGATCAATGATGTTGCCCTGCAGGTTCGAAACCAATGTTTCATTCAGATAGGATGTGATTTCGGCATCTTCACCACGTCCCGTCTGCCCCATCTGCGTTATCCCGGCCACTTCGGATGTGAACCGCACACACCGCGTACAGGAAATACAACGGGTCATCGCTGTCGACACCAGTGGACCCAAATCCAAATCGTCTACCGCGCGCTTGGGTTCACTGAACCGGGTCGCCGAGATGCCGTAAGCCATGGCCTGATCTTGCAAATCGCACTCACCGCCTTGGTCGCAAATCGGGCAATCCAACGGGTGGTTGATGAGCATGAACTCCATCACCCCTTCGCGGGCCTTTTTAACCATAGGCGAATTCGTCTTTACCACCGGCGCTTGGCCCTCGGGTCCCGGACGCAAATCTCGTACCTGCATCGCGCAAGACGCCGCAGGCTTTGGCGGGCCACCTACAACTTCGACCAGACACATGCGGCAGTTGCCAGCGATGGACAGGCGCTCGTGATAGCAAAAGCGCGGCACCTCGACCCCGGCCTGCTCACAGGCCTGAATAAGGGTCATCGCGCCCTCAACTTCAATCTCGTTTCCGTCAATATTGATCTTGCGGAGGTCAGACATGATCTAATTCGCCTTCAAATACACGCCGATCGCGCTGTTTTTCTTGATCTCTGTACGCCCGACCGCACAGAATGTTTCCGGTTTGTCGTAGTTGGCTCCAAGAGCGACCAAATAACTTTCGCCCTTTTTGCGCATACGCGCTTTTTCTACATCTGATTCAACATAGGCCCGGATCTCGGTGTCCGAATATCCCATATCATTTGCGAGCCCCTTTAGGCGCCACAGTTCATTCAACCCTTTGAGACGACGCGCACCCAACGAGTCGCATTTCTTCGAAATCTCACTGGCCAGTGCAATCCAATACAACGAGTCGTCGATTTCGCTCACCTCTCTGAGGTGTGGCTTTGCCCAGCTGCTGGTTGGCAGCGCAATCAAGAAGGCGAGAATAGAGTACTTTAGAACAGACATGACATTTCCTTTCGTTCTGATGCCCTCAGAACGGCTGGGTGTGCCCTTGCTATGCAATAACAGGGCGCCCAATACATCAGGATATGTCGGTTTTTTGCTCATGGACGTTGACAGGTCCCACGAAGATTAAGTGCGCCATCAACAACCCGCAGCTGTGAGGGATCGCTGTCCGGGCCCACTGACCAAATAATATCAGAAGACCCATATTTTTCGATACAGTACCGCGTACCCGCATATCGACCGGCTTCGCGCGCGCCTTCAATCGACGAACCCGCGTCTTTTACCTGCACATCGAATTGCGACAGCGTCGCCTTTTTATCAACGGCTGAGGCTTTGGTCGGGAAATAGAACCCATCGAAAAGAATCCGATCTTCCTTTTTCACGCGGTTGCAACCGGCGGCCAAAGCCACAACACAAACAGCAACAACTAAGGTGGCTTTATGGGTCATCAGATTTCGCTTTTTTGCCCCCAAGACGCCAATCGCATCCGGGATCGTTTCATTCATCACTGTTTTGCGCTCAGCACGCAGGTGAAAGCCCATCATAGCAAAGCCACCAATGTCATCGCCGCAATCACAACCAGACAAGCCCAGCCCAGAACATAGGTGATAGAGCGCAACCCACTGTGGGGCGCACCGACGCCGCCTATATGAATAGCCAGCATCAAAACCCGGCTCACCAAGAACACAGATGCCAGCACATTCACCCAAAACGGATCAACAGCGGCCAGCATCGCGGCAACCGTCACAGTCAAGAACGCGGGCAGCGTTTCCGTCCCATTCAGGTAAGCCCGGTTCAAGCGATAGGCGCGGTCGGCATAATCCTCGGATGGTGTTGCACCTGGGGCCATCCCACCCTTTTGCTTGGCTAAGGCGGACAAGGGCGACATCAGTAGAATAATCAGCGCGAACAGCACCAACGACGCAATTGCGTGTCCGTATTCTGCAAAATTCTCCATGTTCGCCCCTTCCTTACACTTCTTACTCAGCCGCCATCGCACCCATGCGCCCGGTGCGCTTGGCTTTGATACGGTCTTCGATTTCTTCTCGGAAGTTCTTGATCAATCCCTGAATGGGCCAAGCCGACGCATCGCCCAACGCACAGATGGTATGACCTTCGACCTGTTTGGTGACACTAAGCAGCATGTCGATCTCTTCGATCTCAGCCTCGCCTTTGACCAGACGATCCATGACGCGCATCATCCAGCCTGTCCCTTCGCGGCAAGGCGTACACTGACCACAGCTTTCGTGTTTGTAGAATTTCGAAAGCCGCCAAATCGCTTTGATAATGTCGGTCGAATTGTCCATCACGATCACAGCAGCAGTGCCCAAAGACGATCCTTTTTCCTTGAGCGCATCAAAATCCATAACCGCGTCGCGCATGTTGGCGCCGGTTACACATGGCACCGATGACCCGCCCGGAATAACCGCTTTGAGGTTATCCCACCCGCCGCGAATACCGCCGCAATGCTTGTCGATCAGCTCTTCAAACGAAATCGACATCGCTTCTTCAACGACGCAAGGGTTGTTCACATGACCCGAGATGCCAAACAACTTGGTACCCGCGTTGTTCGGGCGACCGAACGAACTGAACCAATCTGGTCCACGACGCAGGATCGTTGGCACAACGGCGATGGATTCCACATTGTTCACTGTGGTCGGGCAGCCATACAAACCAGCCCCGGCGGGGAATGGCGGCTTCATCCGTGGCATACCCTTTTTGCCTTCAAGGCTTTCTAGCAATGCCGTTTCTTCACCGCAGATATAGGCCCCGGCCCCGTGGTGCAGATACAGGTCAAAATCCCAATCCGAACCCGCTGCGTTTTTTCCTAGCAAACCGGCGTCATAAGCTTCGTCGATCGCCGCTTGCAGTGCTTCGCGCTCGCGGATGTATTCACCGCGAATATAGATATAGCATGCGTGCGCCTGCATCGCGAACGAGGCAATCAGGCAGCCTTCGATCAACGTGTGCGGATCATGGCGCATGATCTCACGGTCTTTACAGGTGCCTGGCTCAGATTCATCTGCATTCACAACCAGGTACGCAGGGCGACCATCGCTTTCTTTGGGCATAAAAGACCACTTCAGGCCGGTGGGAAAACCCGCGCCACCCCGGCCCCGCAGACCGCTGTCCTTCATCTGCTGAATGATCCAGTCACGCCCGTTCTGAATGATACCCGCAGTACCATCCCAATGGCCCCGCGCCTGCGCGCCTTTCAGCGTGCGGTCATGCATCCCGTAGAGATTGGTAAAGATCCGGTCCTGATCCTTCAGCATGTGTGGCTACCTTTGGCTGTCCTGGCGCATACGCCAGAGTTGAAAAATGTTGATCACTGCATAAATGAACCCTGCCAGCGCGGCGAGATCGAACAACAACGCATATCGCCCGGGCAGCCCTAAAGCTGGCCCAAGGAAAAGGGTCGTGGCTAGCCACAGCACAGTCGTGCCAGCAATAACCAGCCCGATATGGCGCCCTTTCTGAGCGATGGCGTTGTCTAGATCCTTGTTCATTCTTTCCTGCTGTCCCCACGACCCTGTCAGGCTGTGGCGTTAGGTCCTTTGTATTTCCAAGTGCCCTTACGATTGGACAGCTCCTGCTGTCCGGGCAAATCTTTCGACGGCTTGACCAGCGAACTGGTCATTTCAGGTTCAGCAACTTCCGCGACCTGCTGGTCTGACATCTCTGGCGCAGTGGGCGCGGGTACCGGATCAGGCTGCGGGGGCGACATCTGCGTCGCAGGTTCCTCGGCCGTTTCGGAGCACAAATACCGGGTCAGTACGAACCCTAACACGCCGCCAGATACCGCACCGGCGATTATTGCCTGAAACAGTCCGGCCCCGCCTATCGCCATGAATAGTACTGCCACCGCAATACCGCCGTACACGGCAACGCGCCAACTGCGCGCTGCGCAGCCTGTTTGATCAGTCGAAGTATCCATGTCAGGGGCCTCCTATCCCATTGATGTATTAGTCGTCGTAAATCCCATCTTTCTTTGCTCGCTTCGCGAACTCTGTCTCTTCTCCGGCGGCCAAAGCTTTTGCTTGATCCACCCAGTTATCCCGGCTTACGCGCCCCTTGAACCCAACAAGGTTCTGGTCAGCCCAAGCCACTTCGGCCTCTGTCCAAGTTGCAATCTGATCGAAATGGAACACACCGATGCCATTCAGCACACCTTCCAATTTCGGACCGACCCCTTTGATCAATTTTAGATCATCTGCTCCGCCTTCTCGCGCAGCATCCAAGGTTACAGGCTGCTTCCCGGCGTCAGATGCTTCAGGAACATTCGCGCCTTCGGTATCTTCAACTTCTTCTGGTCCTTCATATTTCCAGCTGCCTTTACGCTCCGCCAGCTCAGCCTGTCCCGGCAATGGGGTCGAAGGTTTAACAAGTGCCACGGGCTCTTGAGCGCTTTCAACAGGGTCAGGAGTGGCAGCCACAGGCTCAGTTTTCTCAGCAGCAGCGGCTTTGGGAGCATCTTTGCCAACCCACGGGGTCAACAACGGAACTTCGGTTCCATCAATACGCTTGACGGTATCGCCAATGTCTTTTGCCAGCTGGACACTCGCATTGTACTGGGTTTGGCCACTGTCATACTCTGTCAAACTGGTCAGACCGCTCAATGGCTCAGCAGCATAGCGCCCATTCTGAGGTCCCGGTGTTGGCACTCTACCCTCAGATAGTTCATCGATCAGGCGACCAAAACTTTCAGCAGTCAGGTCCTCGTAATAGTCTTTGCCGATCTGCGCCATCGGCGCATTCGTACAAGACCCAAGGCATTCCACCTCTTCCCACGAAAACTTGCCGTCTGCAGACACTTCATGCGCTTTATTGGCAATCTTGTCTTTGCAGACCGCAATCAAATCTTCAGCACCACAGATCATGCAAGACGTTGTGCCGCACACCTGAATGTGCGCGATCGACCCAACCGGTTGCAGTTGGAACATAAAATAGAACGAAGCGACTTCAAGCGCCCGAATGTACGCCATCTCAAGCATATCCGCGACAGCTTCAATCGCAGGGCGGGTCAACCAGCCCTCTTGCTCCTGAGCACGCCACAGCAATGGAATGATGGCGCTGGCCTGACGGCCCTCTGGGTACTTGGTAATCTGCCCTTCAGCCCACGCCAAATTGGCAGGTGTAAAGGCAAAGCATTCGGGTTGGTCTTTATGCAGGCGGCGGAGCATTAGCGGTCAATCTCTCCAAATACGACATCCATGGTACCGATGATAGCAGCCACATCGGCCAACTGGTGGCCTCCGGCAACATGGTCCATGGCTTGCAAATGCAGGAAACCCGGCGCGCGGATCTTGCTGCGGTATGGTTTGTTAGAGCCATCTGAAACCAGATATACTCCGAATTCACCCTTTGGTGCCTCAACAGCGGCATACACCTCACCCTCGGGCACGTGGAACCCTTCGGTGTAAAGTTTGAAGTGGTGGATCAAACTCTCCATCGAGGTTTTCATATCCGACCGTTTCGGTGGCGTAATCTTGCCACGTGCCAAGACATCACCCGGACATTCCCGGATCTTGGCAATCGCCTGACGGATAATCAAAAGCGACTGGCGCATCTCTTCCATGCGGACCAGATAACGATCGTAACAATCGCCGTTTTTTCCAACCGGGATCTGGAATTCGAACTCCTCATAGCATTCATAAGGCTGCGAACGACGCAGATCCCACGCCAAGCCAGAACCGCGCACCATCACCCCAGAAAATCCGTAATTCAGGATATCTTCTTCGGTCACGATACCGATATCAGCATTCCGCTGTTTGAAGATCCGGTTTTCTGTCAGCAACCCATCGATGTCATCCATGACAGCCGGGAAGGTGTGCGACCATGCCTCGATATCATCCAACAGATCATCAGGCAGATCCTGATGAACGCCACCGGGACGGAAATAGGCTGCATGCAAACGCGCACCGCAGGCACGTTCGTAGAATACCATCAGCTTTTCACGCTCTTCAAAGCCCCAAAGCGGAGGCGTCAGCGCGCCAACATCCATCGCTTGCGTTGTCACGTTCAGCAGGTGGTTCAGGATACGGCCAATTTCGGAATAGAGCACCCGGATCAGCGACGCACGACGCGGAACTTCAACGCCCGTCAGCTTTTCAATCGCCAAACACCAAGCGTGCTCTTGATTCATCGGAGCCACATAATCCAGCCGATCAAAATACGGCAGGTTTTGCAGATATGTCCGGCTTTCCATCAGCTTTTCTGTGCCACGATGCAACAAGCCGATATGCGGATCGCAGCGTTCCACGATTTCGCCATCCAGCTCAAGCACCAGGCGCAATACGCCGTGGGCAGCAGGGTGTTGCGGGCCAAAGTTGATATTGAAATTGCGGATCTTCTGCTCGCCTGTCAGCGCGTCATCAAAGCCCTTGCCGCCATCCATCATCTTAGTACTCCAATCCAGGCCTTCACCCGGCTTTTTCTTAAAGCTCGGGACCTTTGGCCACGCGGAACAGTTTCGTAATCAAGCGCCATTCGCCTTCGACCCGGAAAAATCCGAGGTAATCCATGTATCGTCGTGGCGGCATGTCGACCCAAAGCTTCACATGCGCAATGTCCGTTCCCTCGACATCGACCGAGATCACCTCACACGACAGCGCGTCTTTGTCTGCCTCAAGCGTTCGAATGCCACCAACGAACTTTTCTTTGTTTAGAAAACGCGGTGTGCCGTCGTCTTTGACCCATGTCATCAGAAATCGGTCATGACACAAGGCGTCCAAAGTATCCCCATCGGCCTCGTTCAATGCCGTGCAATATGCATAAGCAGCTGCATTCACCTGATCGAAAACAGTGGTCATGTCTTGCGCCATTTTCACGTGCTCCGCTTCTTTGAGGAACCCGCACGTTTGGCTTCTGCTTTCACGCGCGCCTTGTCTGCTGCAGCCGCAACCTGCCCTGCAGCCCCCGCCAACAACAGCCCCAGCGCACCAAGCGCCACAAGTTCACCAAGCAAAGAAAACGTCATCTGCGATCCAATTCTTGCAACTTTATCGCCATAACCCACAACAGAACCAAAAGTCCCAGTGGGATAAGACAGGCCAGCGCCCAAAGCTTGTTGATGCCAAAGTGCGGCAGCAGCTTAAGCAGCGGTATAACCGTCGCTACGGCAATGATCATCCAGATGATGAAACCCATTACTTGGCCTCCTGCTTTTCATCCCCTGGCAGAATGTACTCCGCCCCCTCCCAGGGACTCATGAAGTCAAACTGGCGATACTCCTGAACCAAGCTCACGGGTTCATAGACAACTCGCTTTTGCGACTCGTCATAACGCACCTCGGTATACCCAGTGGTTGGGAAATCCTTGCGCAGCGGATATCCGCGGAATCCATAATCGGTTAGGATGCGGCGCAGATCCGGGTGTCCTGAAAACAGAATACCGAACATGTCAAAGACTTCGCGCTCGAACCAATTGGCCGAGGGGTGCACGTCTGAAATCGAGGGAACCATGTCGTCTTCACGGATCGAAACCCTCAGACGGATACGATGGTTCTGATACATCGACAAAAAGTGGTAAACCACATCAAACCGCTTGGCGCGCTCTGGGTAATCAACACCTGTTATGTCCACGAGGCTCGAAAACTTGCAGGTCGGGTCAGTTTTCAGAAAGTCAATGAAGTCAACGATGTTGGACGGTGCCACATTCACATTCAGCTCACCGTGGGTCACATCCCAAACCAAAACACAATCAGGGCGCTTCAGCTCGAGATAGGCGCCAAGTTCTTTCAGTGCATCACTCATCGTACGATCGTCCCCGTGCGGCGAATTTTACGTTGCAGCTGCATCAAACCATACAGCAGCGCCTCAGCCGTTGGGGGGCACCCTGGAACATAAATGTCGACAGGAACGACCCTGTCACAGCCACGCACTACTGAATAGCTATAATGGTAATACCCGCCGCCGTTGGCGCACGATCCCATCGAGATCACATAGCGTGGCTCAGGCATCTGGTCGTAAACTTTGCGCAGGGCCGGTGCCATTTTATTGGTCAACGTACCCGCAACAATCATGACGTCGGACTGACGCGGAGACGCACGCGGCGCGATCCCAAATCGTTCGGCGTCATATCGCGGCATGGAGGTGTGCATCATCTCGACCGCGCAGCAGGCAAGACCGAACGTCATCCAATGCAACGACCCGGTCCGGGCCCAGTTGATGATATCCTCGGAAGAGGTCAGCAGAAACCCTTTGTCCTGCAACTCTGCATTCAATGCCTGTGTCGCAACTTCTTTGTCGGCACCAGCTGTATTCGCCCCGGTCATCACTCCCATTCCAAGGCTCCCTTCTTCCATTCGTAGGCGAACCCGATGGTCAGCACACCCAAGAAGACCATCATCGACCAAAAGCCAACCATGCTCACATCCTTAAAGGCAACCGCCCAAGGGAACAGGAATGCAATTTCCAAATCGAAAATGATGAAAAGGATCGAAACCAGATAGAACCGAACGTCGAACTTCATCCGCGCATCATCAAATGCGTTGAAGCCGCATTCGTAAGCGCTCACCTTTTCAGGATCGGGGTTTCGAACTGCCAAAACGACAGCTGCAAGGATCAGAACGACCCCTAGACCGACCGCAACAGCCAGAAAAACTAATATCGGGAGATATTCCCGCAACAGTTCATCCACGAGTGGCTCCTTTCTTGCGCGTCATACCTGCGCGCCGTCAATTGGCGTATAGACTCGGTGATTTCTAACCGCGTGCCGTCTGAGCGTCAACCAAGCGAACGCTCGGACAGCCGGTTTAATCAAGGCAATAGGTCGCGGGAATTACCCAATATTTCGGATTCTGGCGACTTTCTACGATTGACTCAAACCTGAGTCATCCATGCAGGTTTCCGTTTATCGAAAAAGGCCTGGATCCCGTCATTGGCTTCTTGGGTTTCCCAACGGTCGACCAAAGCCCGAATTGTATGATCAATCACTGCGTCATTGATGGGCGTTCCAAGATCCCGGGTAAGCTGTTTAGCTGCTGCCACAGCGCCGGGCGCACAACTCAGATATGGCACAACTTCAGCCTCAACCGCGTCTGCCAACCGATCAGCGGGCACAACGCGGGCCAACAGTCCCAGATCACAGGCTTCTTGCGCACCAAAGATCCGCCCCGACATGAACACCCGGCGCGCGCGCGCCTCGCCCATGCGCGAAATGACATAGGGGCCAATGGTTGCTGGAATGATCCCTAGCCGGGTTTCCGTCAGCCCCATCTTCAAGCTGTCGACACCGATCGCAATATCGCAGACCGACGCCATCCCAACGCCGCCGCCAAAGGCATTCCCCTGTAGCGCCCCGATCAAGGGCTTAGGCAAAGTATTGAGCGCTTGCAGCATCTCAGCCAGCTTACGGGCCTCGACAAACCGTGTGGCCGCATCAGCCGCCATTTGATCCTGCATCCATGCCAGATCACCGCCAGCGCAAAATGTTTTGCCGGCCCCGGTAAGGATCACGACTCGCACGGCATCATCTGTTGCCAGTCGGTTCGCTGCTGCCGTCAGCTCCGCCAACATTTGCGCCGACATCGCGTTGTGCTTTTCAACGCGGTTCAGGGTCAAGGTGGCCACGCCGCGCGCGTCCACCTCCAATTTTAGAGTTTCGTACATTTTAGTCCTTATTCTGTACGCATTGCGCGCGCCATTTCAGCGGCCTCTTGCACCACTGCCATATCGAGGCCTGTTTGATATCCCAGCCGTTCCAGATGTTCGGCCACAGCTTCGGTTGCGACGTTGCCTGCAGCACCCGGGGCATAAGGGCATCCACCCAATCCTCCAACCGCGGCATCGAATACGCGCACGCCCATCGCAAGGGACGCATCAATATTCTCAAGCGCACGTCCGGCTGTATCATGATAATGCCCAGCGATCCGGGTCATAGGCACGCGTTCACGCACCGCCAACAGCATCCGGGCAATACTATCCGGTGTGCCATGCCCGATCGTGTCCCCTAGGGAAATTTCGTAACACCCCAGCGAAAAGAGGCGATCGGCCACCTCAGCAACTTTTTCTGGCGCAGTCGGACCATCAAAAGGACAATCTGTTACACAAGACACATACCCCCGAACCGGCATATCAATGTGACGCGCCGCTTCTAGGATCGGAACAAAGCGTGCAATCGATTCTTCGATTGTGGCGTTGATATTGGCCTTAGAAAACCCTTCGGATGCGGACGCAAAAATCGCGATTTCGTCCGCCTTGGCCCCCATTGCGCCCTCATATCCCTGCATATTTGGCGTCAGTGCCGCATATCTTACCCCTTCAGCACGGGCGATCCCTGCCAATACATCGGCACTGCCCGCCATCTGAGGCACCCACTTGGGAGACACAAAGCTTGCGACTTCGATCCGCTGAAACCCGGCCCGGCTGAGACAATCAACCAACGCCACTTTTTCAGCGACAGGAATTTCACGTTTTTCGTTCTGCAGACCATCGCGTGGCCCCATTTCGAAAATCTCGACCCGTTCGCTCATCTCGTGCCCTTCTCTTGGTTTTATTCAGGATAATAGATCCAACACCTGCAGCCTGCGCTTAGGTGTTGGATTTGGCAAGGTCAGGCATCCTCCAATCGAACAAGTGCCGCACCCGCTTCGACTTGCGAACCGTCACTGACCAAAACTTCGGCCACGACACCGTCGCGCGCGGCCAGCAGCGAATGCTCCATCTTCATGGCTTCGAGAATGGCCAAACGGTCACCTTCTTTGACCTCTTGCCCGGCTTTTGCAAAGACGGCCTTAACCAGTCCCGGCATTGGCGCCTCAATCAAGTTTCCATCGCCTGTTGCACTTGCGGCGCGGTTCAAAGGATCAATGACCTGAAAGGCCATACCGTAGCCTTCGAATACGGTGATCTCGCTACCTGCCTGAACGACATCGGCCATTGCCTGTCCGTCAACACGCCAAGCTCCACCAATGCGTTCTGCAAGAACCTGATCATCCCCAACCTGCCAGAGTTGGCGATTTGGACCGTCGACTTGCACATCTGCATCAAACACCTCGTCCTGCCAACTCAGCTGCACCGCGCGGTGCAAGGGGGCCCAGAGAGAGAAACCAGTGTCCTCCGAGACGTCAACAAGATCCAGCGCGACCATCGCCGCCATTGCCTTGTGGCGCGGCATTACTGCCGGTGCCTCTACCAACGTATCGATATCGCGCCCGATAAGACCGGTATCAACGTCCCCGGCAGCAAAGCCAGCATGCCGTGTTAGCGCGCCCAGAAAGGCAAGGTTGGTGACCGTACCGCCGACCTGCGTACCCTCTAGCGCCTGATCCAACTTGGCAAGCGCCACAGCCCGCGTTGGCCCATGCACAATGACCTTAGAAATCATTGGATCATACCAAGGGCTGATGGTGTCCCCGGCGCGCACGCCGCTGTCCGCCCGGCAATCTGCAGGGAAATGCAGATGGGTCAGTGTTCCGGTCGCCGGCAAGAAACCCTTGGGCACGTCTTCGGCATACAGGCGCGCTTCGAACGAATGACCTGTGATAGACAGCTCTTCCTGCTGTATTGGCAGGCTCTCGCCCCCGGCAACGCGCAATTGCCATTCCACCAGATCAACGCCGGTGATCGCCTCGGTCACGGGGTGTTCAACTTGCAGACGCGTGTTCATTTCCATGAACCAGAACCGATCCGGGCGCAGCCCTTCGGAGGCATCCACGATAAATTCCACCGTACCCGCACCGCTGTAGCCAATCGCCTCGGCAGCGCGAACGCCCGCCTGCCCCATCGCATCGCGCATCTCTTGCGTCATGTCTGGCGCGGGCGCCTCTTCGATCACTTTTTGGTGGCGACGCTGCAAGGAACAGTCGCGCTCGAACAAATGCACCGCATGTTTACCATCACCGAAAACCTGAATTTCGATGTGACGGGGTTTGGAGACGAATTTTTCGACCAACACCGCGTCATTGCCAAAGGCCGTCTTGGCCTCGCCCTGCGCGCTTGCCAACGCTGCGGCGAACTCTTCAGGGGCTTCGACAAGACGCATACCTTTGCCGCCGCCACCTGCAACCGCCTTGATCAGAACAGGATAGCCGATGGTGTCCGCCGCCCCTGCCAGATGTTCCGGGTCCTGATTGTCGCCGTGATACCCGGGGACAACCGGCACGCCAGCCTCCTCCATCAGAACCTTAGCGGCATCTTTCAACCCCATCGAGCGGATCGCATGGGCTGAGGGTCCGATAAAAGTCAGGCCAGCGGCCTCAACCGCGTCTACGAATTCAGGGTTTTCAGACAGAAATCCATATCCGGGGTGGATTGCCTGCGCGCCCGTCTCTAACGCGACTTGAATTATAACGTCGCCTTTCAGATAGCTATCCGCCGGGGCCGGTCCACCAATATGCACGGCTTCGTCCGCCATCTGCACATGTTTGGCCGCGGCATCCGCATCGGAATACACAGCCACAGTTTTCACGCCCATCACGCGGGCAGTTTCCATCACGCGGCAGGCGATTTCACCACGGTTTGCAATTAGAATTTTGTTAAGCATCCGAGCGATCCTTTTGTTCTGGGAACAGCGTAGGGATCATGCCCCACACCCCCGGAGTCGTTTTGAAAAGATGAAACATACCGAACCGCCTTACATCCGGAACACGCCGAAACGTGTCTCATCAATGGGGGCGTTCAGGGCGGCGCTTAGGGACAGAGACAGTACATCGCGTGATTTACGTGGATCGATGATGCCGTCATCCCACAGGCGCGCTGACGCATAGAGCGGATGGCTCTGCTCTTCGAACATCTCGATGGTGGGGCGTTTGAATTCGGCCTCTTCCTCGGCCGACCAGTCGCCGCCCTGCCGTTCAATGGCATCGCGTTTGACGGTGGCCAAAACGCCCGCTGCCTGTTCGCCGCCCATAACCGAAATACGGCTGTTTGGCCACGTCCACAGGAACCTTGGTTGATAAGCCCGCCCGGCCATGCCGTAGTTGCCAGCCCCAAACGAGCCCCCCACCAGCATGGTGATCTTGGGTACATTGGTCGAGGCCACAGCCGTCACCATCTTGGCCCCATGCCGCGCAATGCCTTCGTTTTCGTATTTGCGGCCAACCATAAAGCCGGTGATATTTTGCAGGAACACCAGAGGGATTTTACGCTGACTGCATAGTTCGACAAAATGCGCGCCTTTTTGCGCCGCCTCAGAAAACAGCACGCCATTGTTGGCGACGATACCCACGGGGCAGCCTTTGACATGGGCAAACCCAGTCACGAGTGTCTCGCCAAAACGTGGTTTGAATTCATCAAACCGCGAGCCATCCACCAGACGCGCGATCACTTCGCGGATGTCATAGGGTGTGCGCAGGTCTCCGGGCACCACGCCAAGAATTTCCTCGGGGTCATACGCAGGTTCTTCGGGGCTGGCCCAGTTTACTGTTAATGGCTTGTGCCGGTTCAGCGATTGAACTGCGCGTCGGGCCAAAGCCAGCGCATGGCCGTCATCCTCGGCTAGATAATCCGCCACACCTGACAGACGCGTGTGAACATCACCGCCGCCCAGATCCTCGGCTGACACAACTTCGCCAGTTGCGGCTTTGACCAGCGGTGGACCCGCCAAAAAGATAGTTCCTTGTTCTTTGACGATGATAGTCACATCCGACATCGCAGGAACATAGGCACCGCCTGCGGTGCAGGACCCCATCACCACCGCAATCTGCGGGATGCCTTTGGAAGACATACGTGCCTGATTATAGAAAATCCGGCCAAAGTGGTCGCGATCAGGGAACACTTCGTCCTGCTGCGGCAGATTGGCCCCGCCGCTGTCCACCAAATAGATGCAGGGCAGATGGTTTTCCTCGGCAATCTCCTGCGCGCGCAGGTGCTTTTTGACCGTCATCGGGAAATAGGTTCCACCTTTGACGGTGGCATCATTGCAAACCACCATCACCTCTCGGCCATGCACCCGGCCAATCCCAGCGATCACGCCCGCAGCGGGCGCCGCATTGCCATACATGTCATGCGCCGCCGTCGCACCGATTTCCAAAAACGGAGAACCGGGGTCCAGCAAATTCGCAACCCGACGACGCGGCAACATTTTACCCCGACTTTCATGGCGGACCCGGGATTTTTCACCACCGCCCAGTCGCGCGGCCTCGGCTGCTGTGCTGATCAACCCCAGTGCCTCCAGATGCGCGGCGCGGTTGGATTTGAAACCTTCGGACGAAGGCAGAGCCTTGGATGATAGCTTCATGATTGAGCCTCCTGTTCCGCCGCTGCGCGACGCTTGAGTTCTTTGCGGATTACTTTGCCAGTCACGGTCATAGGGAGCGTGTCCAGAAATGTGATTTCTCGTGGATAGGAATAACTTGCCAACCTGTCTTTGACATAGGTCTGCAACTCTTTGGCCGTAGCCTGCGCCCCCGGCTTTGGCACGATATAGGCTTTGACGATTTCCGTCCTAAGCGGATCTGGTTTGCCCACCACCCCTACGGTGGCCACGTCGGGATGGGTCATCAGGCAATCTTCGATCTCAGCGGGACCAATGCGATACCCTGCCGAGGTGATCACATCATCATCCCGCCCAATAAAACGCAGGTAGCCACCCTCCCAGACACCGCGATCCCCGGTGATCAACCAGTCGCCACGATACTTCAGGGCGGTTTCCTGAGGGCGGTTCCAATAGCGCAGCATCATCGAGGCGGATCCCCGACGCACGGCGACGTCCCCTTCTTCGCGCGTTGGCAGCCCGCCTTCATCAACGACTTGTACGGTGTGGCCTGGTACCGGTTTCCCGATACACCCCGGCTGCACGGGGAAATCAACGCTGCAAGACGACACCGTCATATTACATTCGGTCTGGCCGTAGAATTCGTTGATCGTCACCCCAAACGCCTGTTCGCCCCAAGCGAGCATCTCTGCGCCCAGGGGCTCTCCGCCAGAGGCAACAGAGCGCAGACCGTCGAGCCCCTGCTCTGCTGCTTTGAGCATGCGCAAAGCTGTCGGGGGGAAGAAAGCATTGCGAACGCCGCCCTGTGCAATCACTTCGGCACAGCGTTCGGGGGTAAATTTATCCAACCGCGCCGCTACGACGGGAATGCCCAAGGCCAATCCCGGCATCAGCACATCAAACAGACCGCCGATCCAGGCCCAATCTGCCGGTGTCCACAGGCAATCCCCTTCTTGTCCGAGATGGTTATGGCTGATCGACACGCCGGGAAGGTGCCCGGTCAGCACACGATGCCCGTGCAACGCGCCTTTGGGCGTGCCCGTGGTGCCGCTGGTATAGATCAAAACGGCTGGGTCGTCTGGACGTGTTTCGGCATAGGGAACGTCTGCACCGTCTTCGCCAATCTGATCCACCATCAACGGCTGAGCCAGATCGCCCAACAACACAGCCCCTTGAGGATCCGTCAAAACCAATTCGACGCCCGCATCCCCCACCCGAGATTGCAGCGCATCGTGTTTAAACAGCTTGAACAAGGGCACTGAGATTGCGCCAATTTTCCAAATCGCCAAATGCGCAGCCGCACACCAAGCGGATTGATTGAGCAGCACGCCCACCCGGTCACCAGGTGCGACATCTCGCAACAACCTCCGTGCGATTGCATCAACGCGGCCTGAAAGCTGACCGAATGTCACATTTTCAGGGGTTGCTGAGTTTAGATCACGAATCGCAATCTGATCCGCATCCCAAGACAAACACTGCCTCGCCATATTCAAACGCTCTGGAAGCACCCAGTTAGTCCCAGCTGACAACCCCGGTATGTGCTGAGTTGCACGCTCGTCAGAGGTTTGAGCAGAGTTCCGCTGAGCAGGTGCAGAAACACGATTTCTAGACATGATTTGAGCCCACTACAGTGCATTTTTCATTTCGATTTTGATTCAGATCAGAGCTGTGTGCCCGTGCGACCTGCACAGTCGCAAAGTCACTAGAAGACAGACCAACATCAAAATAGGCAAACCTATGAAACGCACGATCTCTGCACTGGCTTTGACCACTGCCCTCGTCGCCCTTGCAGCCCCTCTCGCCGCTCAATCCCAAGGGGATTGGACCGTCGGTGTGGGTGTCGCCAATGTGAACCCCAAATCCTCGAACGGGACTTTGGCTGGCGCTCCGGCCAGCATTGATGACAGCACCCGCCCGACTTTGACATTTGAATACTTCGTCCGCGACAACATCGGTATCGAGTTGCTGTTGGCCACGCCGTTTGAGCACGAGATCGCATTGGGTGGTCTGGGTAACATCGGCAAGACCAAACAGCTGCCGCCCACCCTTTCGGTTAACTACCATTTCGAAACCAACGGCCCGATCAAGCCGTTTGTTGGACTCGGTCTGAACTACACCACGTTCTTTGAAGAATCTTCGCGACTGGGAACTCTGGAACTGGACGATAGCTTTGGTGTCGCTTTGCACGCCGGTGCCGATTATCAAATCAGCGATAACGGTGCCGTCCGTTTGGATCTGCGTTGGATGAAAATCAGCAGCGACGCGACCCTGAATGGCGCAAGCATCGGCAAAGCCGAAATCGATCCCCTGATCGTTGGCGTATCCTACATTCACCGCTTCTGATCCTCCGAAATTGTGGCGGGCCCGATGGGCCCGGCAACATTTAAGGCCCGCATGTCACCTCGTCATGCGGGCCTTTTCTGTCTCACTCCATCGACGCCATTAGTTCACGACCGACAAGCATCCGGCGGATCTCAGATGTTCCTGCCCCAATTTCCATCAGCTTGGCATCGCGGAAGAGCCGGCCAACAGGGTTGTCGGACAGATAGCCTGCGCCGCCAAAGGCTTGAACAGCCTGATGCGCCTGCACCATCGCCTGCTCTGAGGCATAGAGACAACAAGCGGCCGCATCCTGACGGGTCACCGTGCCACGATCACAGGATTTGGCAACTTCGTAGACATAGGCACGTGCCGAGTTCATTGCGGTGTACATATCCGCAATCTTACCCTGCATCAGCTGGAACGAGCCAATCGGCTTACCGAACTGTTGACGCTCGGCCATGTACGGCATCACTTCGTCCAGACAAGCGGCCATGATCCCCGTGCCGATCCCGGCCAGAACAACACGTTCATAATCGAGACCAGACATCAGAACTGCCACACCGCGACCTTCTTCGCCCAGAACATTTTCAAACGGAACTTCGACGTCTTCAAAGATCAGCTCGGCTGTATTGGAGCCGCGCATCCCCAACTTATCGAAATGAGGAGAGGTCGAGAACCCTTTGAAATCCTTTTCGATAATGAAAGCGGTCATACCTTTGGAACCCGCGTCGGGATCGGTTTTTGCGTAGACCACCAAAGTGTCGGCATCCGGACCATTTGTGATCCAGTATTTGTTGCCATTCAGGCGGTAATACCCGTTACGCTTTTCCGCCCGTAACTTCATCGAAACCACATCGGACCCGGCGCCCGCCTCGGACATCGCCAAGGCGCCAACATGATCGCCCGACAACAAGCGCGGCAGATATTTCGCCTTTTGCTCCTGCGAGCCGTTTAGCTTGATCTGGTTCACACACAGGTTTGAATGTGCCCCGTAGGACAAAGAAACCGAGGCACTTGCCCGCGCGATCTCTTCCACGGCGATCGTGTGGGCAAGGTAGGACATACCAGCACCGCCGAACTCTTCGGACACGGTCACGCCCAAAAGGCCCAGTTCACCCATCTCTTTCCACAGCTCGGCTGGGAAATTGTTGGATTGGTCAATTTCGGCGGCCATCGGCTTAACGCGTTCTTGCGCCCAGCGATGCACCATTTCACGCAGTGCATTTACGTCCTCACCAAGATCGAATTGCATGGTTGCGTTGAACATCGCGCTCTCCCTCCAGCGTTATATGAACAAGTGTTCAATAATGAGATAGCAGCGAATCTGAAATGCGTCAACATTCGCGTTCCCTCCGCGACCAACAGTCCCGCCCCGCTGCAAACAAAAAACGCCCCACCGAAACGGCAGGGCGTAAAAACAAGCATGTTCGAGACATCGTCCGCCTTTCTTAGATTAGGCGTGCGTCTGGAATACTGCCCCAACTTCGCTGCGAATGATCCGTGTGATCAGATCACAATCGTCCAGGCTAAAGGTTAGCGGTACGCGCATATCAACGATCCCCGCCAGAACTCGGTCACTTGCAGGCATCGCTTCGCTGTCGGCATAGCGCCAACTGTCGTAACGCGAGGTGAACCCGGCAGGTTCCGACGCTCCGAACCATTTTAACTCGACCCCACGGGCCGCACAGCGGGCAAGCACCTGTTGAACCGCATCCGCTGACCAATCCAACAACAAAAATTGGATGGACGAGCCAACATAGGTCTCTTCTGCAGGGCGCTCGATTATGGTCAGACCCGGAATATCCCGCAATCCTGATTCGAGTTGGCGGTAGCGATCATTCCACCGCGCCACTTGCTTATCGAGACCTTGCAACTGTGGCCTTAGAATCGCGGCGCGCAGGTTATCCATACGCCCCGAGATATTGGGCGTCTCATATTTTATCTGATCAAACACATCTTGTGGTGGCGCCGCCAAGTGCCGTTCAAACAACATATATGAACCCGAGAGCATTATGGCTTTGGCCGCGATTTCCGCGTCATCCGTCACCAACAGCCCGCCCTCACCTGAATTAACGTGCTTGTAGGTCTGACAGGAATAACAGCCAACGATGCCTTGGCGCCCCGACTCAATCCCGTTCCAAGCAGCCCCCATAGTGTGTGCGCAGTCTTCGATCACCAAAACGCCAGCGGCATCGCAAATCTGGATCAACCGGTCCATGTCACACAGGTGACCACGCATGTGGCTTAGCAAAAGAACCTTGGCCAAATGTACCTTTGCGGCCAAATCCTCGAGATCAATTGTCAGATCTTCGGTGACGCCAACAAAGATGGGACGTGCGCCTAATGCGGCGATCGAGCCCGGCACTGGCGCAAGGGTAAAGGCATTGGTCAAGACCGCATCCCCCGGCTGCACCCCAACTGCACGCATCGCAGTTGCCATGGCATAGCCGCCCGAGGCCACCGCAAGGCAGTATTTCGCCCCTGTTTGCGATGCGAATTCTTGTTCCAAAAGGGCCGTTTCGCCCAATTCACCATCAGCGACATTATAACGATGCAACCGACCATGGCGCAGCACGGCCAACGCGGCTTCGATCCCGGCTTCGGGGATCGGCTCTTGCTGGGTGAAACTGCCTGTAAATCTATCTGTCATAAGCCGTTTCTGCGACGCGTTGATATGTGCGTCAAGGCCACGGCCCTGAATTCGGCTTTCCCAAATCCGAGATTTCAGCCATTCACGCGTAGAGCCCGGCCACAACACCCGGCAGGTCATCGAAATGATCTAACAGTGCTTCTGGCTCGAGGTCCGCCATATCACCGCCTGCGGGCCCAAACGTTACCAAAACTGACGGCACCCCCGCGGCCCTGGCTGTTTTGCGGTCGGTATCCGTATCCCCGATGAGTATACACTGCGCAGGGTCGCCCCCGGCGCGACGGGCCGCCTCAAACAACGGCTCTGGGTTTGGTTTTCGGACGGGCAACGTGTCCGCACCAACCATAGAGTGAAACGCATCCCTGACCCCCAGATTGGAAAGCAATTGCTCTGCCAACGCAGCCGGTTTGTTGGTGCAAATCCCAACACCGAACCCATCCCGTTTCAATTGCTCGACCGCATCCATGGCGCCGGGGTACATAAACGTATGCAAATCAATGGCTGCGGCATAGGCCTCGAGCAGAACCGGGTAATACTGTTCAACAATCGCGGCATCAAATGCATCGACACGTTCCAACCCCTTGGTCAACATCATCCGCCCGCCGCGCAAGGCCACGCCTGCATCCTGACCGGGGATTAGAACATCGCCATATCCCATTTTCTGAAAACACTGATTGGCTGCCGCCAACAGATCACCAGATGTATCTGCAAGCGTTCCATCCAGATCAAAAATTACGGTACGCATCTCGCTCTCCCTCTTCGTCGCCGCCACTTGAGCGTTCATGCATGTGTTGGATTTTCTATATTTGGGATACGTCCGAACCATACGAAACACAAAGAAAATCAACACTTCGACACCGAGATGTGCTTTCGGTGCGTAAATTGCAAAATAGTTGGAAATTTACAACAAAATAGAATATTATAACGAAATACACAAAAAAATGTTCTTAAAAGATATGTGGTCAAAGAGTCTATTTGGCAAAAACAATTCTAATCCACCCTGTCATAGCGTGGAGGCGCAGTACACGGCACTCGTATTTATTGTTTTCATCGTCCAGTCCGTGCAGGCTTGGATCAACGTGAATTCATTCTTCTGAAGCAAGGGCAAACATGGCCAAGCAATTTGAAAAACTTGAAACGCCTCATCAGGATTTCATCCACCAGCAGCATATCTTTTTCACCGGGTCCGCCGCGCGGGATGGGCGGGTAAACCTTTCCCCAAAGGGCATGGATTCCCTTCGGATCCTTGGACCCAACAGAATCTTGTGGATGAACCTAACAGGCAGCGGCAACGAAACTGCCGGTCATTTACGAGATATTCCGCGCATGACCTTGATGTGGTGTTCCTTCACGACACGCCCGCTCATTTTGCGGACCTATGGCACGGCACGCACATATCATACTGATGATGCAGAATGGTCCGAACTGGCTGAACATTTCCCGGCCCACCGTAGTGCGCGGCAAATTTTCGACCTTTCGATTGATATGGTGCAAACCTCGTGTGGCTACGCAGTGCCTTTCATGGAGTATCAATCCGAGCGTGACACGATGCAGAAATGGGTAGACGCAAAATCTGACACAGAATTGCGTGATTATTGGGTGGAAAAGAACACCAAAACCATTGATGGGATGGACACGGATGTTCCAACGGGCTCATAACCCCCCTCTTTCTCGCTGAAAAAGGCCCTTCCTCCATGCTGACAGAGCACCTTGACCAGATCAAAGCCCACGCAGACCCTGAACGCGCCAAAGGCATGGCAGCTTATCACAAGGCGTCGCGTGAATACATTGGCGTGTCGAATCCTGTGATCAACGACCTAACCAAAAGCTGGCGACAAAGCCTGTCCGTTGACGATCGTGTGACTTTGGCCGAGGAATTGTGGAAAACCGACATCTACGAAGCACGGCTTGCCGCAGCAAAATTACTGACCCAAGCAAGGATCAGACCAGACGAAGGGGCTTGGGCTTTGCTGCAATCATGGCTTGTGGATTTTGACAGTTGGGCGATTGCGGATCACGCCTGCATGGCGGCCCAGAAGCGTCTGACAGCCGATCCAACGCGTCTGGATCAAGTGCAGGAATGGACCCAGTCCGAGCACATGTGGACCCGTCGCGCAGCCTTGGTTGCCACCTTGCCCTGGACTAAACAGAACCACCCATCAGAGGCGGATCTGGAACATCGCGATCGCATTTTGGGCTGGGCGGCATCTTATGTTCCGGATCGGGATTGGTTCATTCAGAAAGCCATCGCATGGTGGCTGCGCGAATTGTCAAAGCATGACGCGCAACGCGTGATTGATTTCTTAGATCAACATGGTAAAGCGATGAAACCCTTTGCCCGTAAAGAAGCGTTCAGGTTCCTAAAAAATCAATTGGAATAAACGTCTAGCTCAACAAGCTCATCCAAAGGCGCCAACAGCGCACGCATGGCATCCAAGGACAAATGACTGCCCGAAGTTGGCGCGCCACCGCTTGGAACAAGGGTCACATAGGCCGAAGCGCCAGTTTTGCGTGCCACGATACGGCCGTTGATTTCCGAACTCACAATTGGAGTCTCCATCCACCGCCCCGCCTTGGTTGGATCGCCCAGACCCGCAATTGTGGATTTGCTCCCCTCCCAACCGGGATTCGACGCGACAGGCTCCGCCGACGCTTCTTCGGTTGGCTCAACTGCGGGCCCCTCTTCTGCGGGGCCCGTGTCCGGATCCACAATGGTCGATTCGGCCGGCGGTTTTTGAAACAGGCGGTCTTTGGTTGAACGGATCTGGTCACAACCAGCAATCAAAACGAAACTCAGGCATAGAATATATCTCATGCCTTGGACCCTAGCCTTGGCCTGAAGGGGGCGCCACCCAAAAGACACATTATCCTTGCCGCTGGCGGGGCTCCGCTTTACCTATGTGGGATGAGAGCTCCGCTAATCGATCCCTTCGCCCGCGCCATCACATACCTCCGTGTTTCTGTAACGGACCGGTGTGACTTCCGCTGTGTGTACTGCATGTCGGAAAACATGACCTTTCTTCCGAAAAAGGAACTGCTGACGCTGGAGGAACTTGATCGCATGTGTTCCACCTTCGTCGGCTTGGGGGTCGAAAAGCTGCGTATCACCGGGGGTGAGCCACTCGTGCGTCGAGACATCATGACCTTTTTCCAAGGCATGTCGCGGCATTTGGAAAGCGGCGCGCTCAAAGAACTGACCCTCACGACCAATGGTTCCCAGCTAGAACGATTTTCACAAGACCTCTATGATGCCGGTGTGCGGCGTGTGAATATCTCGCTTGATACATTGGATGAGAAAAAATTTGCAGACGTCACCCGTTGGGGTCGCTTAGCACAGGTTTTACGAGGCATTGATGCGGCGCAAAAAGCAGGCTTGCGCGTCAAAATCAATGCTGTTGCGCTGAAGGGCTTCAACGAAGACGAACTGCCGACCATTACGCAATGGTGTGCTGAGCGTGATATGGATCTGACTTGGATCGAAGTTATGCCCATGGGCGATATCGGCAACGAGGATCGGCTAGATCAATACTGGTCCCTGTCAGATGTCCGCAAAAGCTATGCTGAGCATTACACCATAACCGATCTTGCAGAACGTTCGGGTGGGCCCGCGCGTTATGTTCGCCTTGAAGAAACCGGGCAAAAGATTGGGTTCATAACGCCGCTTAGCCATAACTTCTGCGAAAGTTGCAATCGGGTCCGCCTGACCTGCACTGGCGAGCTGTACATGTGCCTTGGTCAAGAGGACATGGTAGATCTGCGTGCGCAGTTGCGTGATCACCCCACCACCGAAGAGCCTTTGGAACAAGCCATTCGTGACGCTATTGAGCATAAACCCAAAGGCCATGACTTTGACTATTCTCGCCAACGTGCCGATGGTCAGATGACCCGCCACATGAGCCACACAGGCGGCTGAGATGTCCCGGCCTAATGGCGGCAAGGCAACGCTGCTCTATTATGCTTACCGTGCAATATCTGCCGTGTTGGCCCCGTTTGCTTGGTATTCCGTAGCCCGCAAACTGCGACGCGCGCACGTACCCGTGGGGCGCCAGCACGAACGCTTGGGGGTGGCCAGTCAACCCAGACCCGCGGGACAGCTAATATGGTTTCACGCGGCCAGCGTCGGAGAGAGCCTTTCGGTCCTGAGTTTGATTACGCGGATGGGCGAACGCCTGCCACAGGCACAGTTCCTCATCACATCCGGCACACCGACATCAGCCGCTCTGATTGCTAAACGACGGCCACCGCGCACGATTCATCAATACCCACCTCTGGATGCAAATGGTCCAGTGAATCGGTTCTATCACCACTGGCGTCCCAATGCTGGAATATTCGTTGAAAGCGAACTATGGCCACAGATGTTGGTCAAAGGGCGCAAAGCGGGCGTGCATTTGGCTCTGCTCAATGCCCGCCTGTCTGATAAATCCGTAAGGGTATGGCAGCGCTTCCCTGACACAGCCCAGTTTATCTTGGGTCAATTCGATCTCTTTCTGACCCAAAACCAAAAGACCGCCAACAATTTGCGCGCAATGGGGGCGGTTCCGGAACGTGTGAAACCCGGTACCAACCTCAAAGCGTTATCTGGTCCTTTGCCAGTTGACGAGGTGCTGTGCGCGCGCATGCGCAAGAGCATTGGGGATCGACCTGTCTGGGTCGCAAGCTCCACTCACCCGGGCGAGGAAGAGGTTGTACTGCAAACTCACCGGGCGCTTCTCAAACGGCATCCAGATTTGCTCTTGCTATTGATCCCCAGACACCCGGACCGGGGCCAAGACCTGCAGCAATTGATCGCGAATTCTGGGTTCACAAGTGCACGGCGATCAAAGCAAGAAGACATATCACCAGAGATCGAAGTCTACCTGGCAGATACCCTTGGTGAAACCGGGACATGGTACGCGCTTTGCCCCCTTGTTTTTCTCGGGGGGTCTTTGCAGGATATCGGGGGCCACAATCCTTTTGAACCTGCCCAAGCCGGAGCCGCTGTTATTACCGGACCGGGCTTTTTCAACTTTGCAGAAACCTTTGATGCAATGATCGCTGCAGGCGGTGCGGTTGAGGTGCGCAATGCCGTCGACCTGACCGCTGCCGTGGATAAATGGCTAAGCAATCAGAGCAATTTCGAAACTGCGTGCACGGCGGCGCGGTCCTATGTCAACACACAGCAAACCGCACTGGACTCCGTAATTGATACCCTCTGCGAAGAGTTGAAATTATAAACTATGTCAGAACTTTACGTTACAAACTTCAATCGTAATTTTACTGGGGTTTCGGCAACAGCTGCCAACGTTATCCGACAGCAATCGCACCAGCTCGACATGCAACTTGTAGGGCACGCGTTGCCTGGATGTCCCACGCCGATTACGGCCGCTGCGGCGCGAAACCAGTCCAAACTCCCTCCCGTCGATAAGACCTTTTCGATCTGGCACGTACGTCGCAACCCTGAAATGCGCGTGGCGATTTGGGCGCGTGATGTGCTGCGGTTGCCCATTCGCATCGTGTTTACCTCTGCTGCTCAGCGCCGTCATTCGGCCTATCCGCGCTGGTTGATCAGCCGGATGGATGCTGTGATTGCGACGACGGAACGCGCTGCTGAGTTTGTGCCGCATGTGCGCGCTGTCGTCCCCCATGGCGTCGATACCGATGTGTTCACCCCCGCCGAAGAACGCACCTCAGCGTGGCAAAAACTTGGCTATGGCGGGTCTGTCGGCATTGCCACGGTCGGTCGCATTCGCCCCGAGAAAGGGACTGACGTTTTTGTAGACTCAATGCTGCGCCTGCTGCCCACCCTGCCCGGAGCGGTTGCTTTGGTGATTGGGCGGGCTGGTGGCAAACACGATGCCTTTCAGAAATCCCTGCAGGACCGCATTGCAGCCGCTGGCCTGAGTGATCGCATTCTGTTTCCCGGCGAAATACCTGCGGCGGACCTTCCTTCGACGATGCGGGGTTTGTCATTGGTTATGCAGCTTCCCAGATACGAAGGCTACGGCATGGCCCCCTTGGAAGGGATGGCCAGCGGCGTGCCCTTTGTCGGTAGCGAGACCGGGTACTATCGCGCGTTTTCATCCCAGGGAAAGTCAGGTCAGATAGTTCCAGTGGAGGCCCCAGAGGACGCGGCCAAAGCCGCCCTGGCGATCCTGAAAAACCCCGACCGTCACGCTGCGCTCAGTCGCGCAGCTCGGTATATTGCCGTGAATGGGTTTAGTTCGGCGCGCGAAGCCGCTGGAATAAACGCTGTTTATGACATGCTTTGGACCCAGAATTAAATCTCTCTAGCCCCCTGTCTAAACAATCACGACCGCCCTTATCGACGCCGTCCCATGTGACAAATGTTTATAGTCTCCCCCCACCAATCGGCTGTCGTACGTGCTGCCCTGCCTCTATTTGTGTGGAAGGGAAGACAGACCTAACAAACAGCTGGCGCAAAGTTACTGGCCCGAGCGAATACCGGAGCGGCGATATCTCAAGGTTCGCGCACTTGCTCCTCCTTCGGAAAAACGGAGAAGGGTGATCCAGTGACCTTCTACGTAAGAAAATAAGCAGTATGTGCTCAGGGTCCTGGCAGTGAGCAGTGTTTAGTTTGCTCGCCTCCAACATATCCACGCCTGCCCCATCCGCACCGGGAATTGGCGGCATAGAGCTGGTCAACGGGTCAATGTCACGGAAACCCAGTGGCAGGAGGGAGGCCCGTTGTGCCAACTTCAATTCCGACTCCGTGGATGCCAAGATCCCGCTGCCCAGTCAGTTGGTCTACGGCACAGCTATTCCCGCTCGCTTGTCTATCCTAAAAAAGGATTAGTCCTTTGGACTTGCCGAAGATGTCAATTTGCAGAGCCGAGATGCCGCTCATCTACGCCTCTAAGATGCACCGCTTGTTCCCGGCAGCTGAATGCAAGCGGCCAGTCAGAAACTTATCAATAATACCGCTCCTTCCACCGTGGTGGTAGATATCCTCGCAGCCTAAAAACTCTTGAATGGGAAGGTAGTCCCAACATGAGCGCTTGGCGTGGACGTCAGCGGACGGTTCTTCGAAGAACACTATGGAAAACAAATAAAAGGCGCGCCGAGATCATCGACGCGCCCTTTCAACATTCATCCATGGGCTGGTTTGTTCTCAGACCCTATCTTTTAGGTTCAACGTGTTATGGGTACCTAGGCGGCAGGCATCCGCTGTTCAACGATTTCAGCCCACCAGCTGCAACCGGCTGGAATTGCTTCATCGTTGAAATTGTATTCGGGGTGATGGACCATTGCAGTGTCCCCATTCCCAACAAGGATATAAGCACCGGGGCGTTCTTCGAGCATGAAAGCGAAATCCTCTCCCCCCATGACCAGATCCGCATCTTCGCACTCCCCAGAAACGCTGCGGGCAACGTCCGCTGCAAACTGGGTCTGCTCTTCGGAGTTGACCATGACCGGATAGCCGCGGTGATATGTGACGTCCGCTGTTCCGCCAAATGTCGCCGCGACACCCGAACAGATCTCTTTGATCCGCTTTTCAGCCAGATCACGCATCTCGCCGCTCATGGTACGCACTGTACCTTTTATCTGCACCCGCTGCGGGATGACGTTAAACGCCTTTGAAGATGTTTCAAAAGAAGTGACCGACACCACAATCTGATCCACAGGGTCGGCATTGCGTGATGCAATCGTCTGCAATGTCATAACGGTTTGCGCCGCCATTACTGTTGTATCAACGGTTTCATGAGGCTTTGCCGCATGACCGCCGTGTCCTTCCAACGTGACATCAAACTGATCTGTCGCAGCGAAAAAGGCGCCGGGGCGGATTGCAAAGCTACCGGTCGGTTTGCCCGGCCAGTTGTGCATGCCATAAACCTCTTGGATATTCCAACGGTCCATCATTCCATCGTCGCACATCTCTTTGCCGCCACCGCCGCCTTCTTCTGCGGGCTGAAAGATCACAACAACCGTGCCATCGAAATTGCGGGTCTCTGCCAGATATTTGGCAGCGCCCAACAACATGGCTGTATGCCCATCGTGGCCACAGGCATGCATTGCCCCATCGGTTTTCGAGGCATACTCAAGTCCGGTCTGCTCATGAATTGGCAGAGCATCCATATCAGCCCGCAGACCGATCACCTTGCCCGCGCTATCAGATTTCCCCTTGATCACGCCGACAACACCTGTCCGCCCGATGCCGGTTACGATCTCGTCACAGCCGAACTCTTGCAGCTTTTCAGCCACGACAGCGCTGGTGCGGTGCGTTTCGAACAGAATTTCGGGGTTTTCATGCAGATCACGACGCCATGCGGTGATCTCGGGCTGCATTTCTGCAAAGCGGTTCTTGACAGGCATCTGTTTCTCTCTCCTTAAACAGGCATTCGTCGTTCGACCAATTCAGCAAACCAGCTACAACCAGCGGGTATTGCCTCATCTTCGAAGTTATAGGCGGGGTGGTGACAGGTTTCCGTGTCCCCATTACCAAGAAAGATATAGGCTCCAGGGCGCTCTTCAAGCATGTAGGAGAAATCTTCCGACGGCATGATCGGATCCACGTCACTGTCCACCTTGCCTGCGACAGCCAGCGCCGCCTCTGCAGCGAATTCAGTCTCAGCTTCGGTGTTGATGGTGGCGGGATACCCGGCATCCCATGTCACTGTGGCCTGCGCGCCAAAGGCCGACGCCGTATCAGTTGCGACGCGTTGTACTCGGGCCTCAGCCAACGCGCGATTTTCGGGGTCGAGGGTTCGAACGGTACCTTTCAACCGAGCGGTATGCGCAATCACATTGGAGGCCACACTGTCGGTTTCAAAGGTGCCCACTGTCAGAACCACCCGCTGCACCGGATTAACGTTGCGCGATACAATCGTCTGCAACGAGATCAGGATCTGCGCCGCGACCAGTGTGGTGTCGATCGCCTCATGCGGCGCTGCGGCATGGCCGCCCTGCCCGGTCACCGTAATTTCGAACTCATCCGACGAGGCCAAGAGCGCCCCCGGACGAATCGCAAATTCACCGACGGGCAAACCCGGAGTGTTGTGCAGGCCATAGACCTCCTGGATATTCCAACGTTCCATCATGCCGTCATCACACATCTCTTTACCGCCACCGCCACCTTCTTCGGCGGGTTGAAAGATCAGCACAGCTGTTCCATCGAAATTGCGCGTTTCGGACAAGTATTTGGCCGCCCCTAGCAACATTGCTGTGTGACCATCGTGCCCACAGGCATGCATTTTCCCCGGAACCTGTGAGGCATATTCTAACCCGGTCGCTTCTTCGATAGGCAGCGCATCCATGTCTGCGCGCAAGCCAATGACCCGACCGTTGGTATCTGTACGGCCTTTGATCACCGCCACAACGCCGGTCCGCCCGACCCTGGTAGTGATGTCATCGACACCGAATTCAGTCAGTCTGTCGACGACAAATTGCGCAGTCTGGTGCACATCGAAAAGCAATTCTGGGTTTGTGTGCAAATGCCGACGCCAGCCGGTAATTTCTGCATGCATTTCGGCCAGACGATTCTTAATTGGCATTTCAGCCCTCCTGTAATCGCGCAACCAATTGGTCGGCAAAATCTACGCCGGCTTGGAACTGAGCAACGGAGATATATTCGTTAGGCTGATGTGCTTGGGCAATGCTGCCCGGGCCACACACCACAGCGGAATAACCCGCTTCCTGGAACTGTCCGGCCTCGGTGCCGTAACTAACCACATGACTTTCGTTATCGCCTGTGATCTGGCGCACAATGGCCTCGGCTTCGCCGTCTTTTTCCGGCTTTAATCCTGGAACATTGAAAGTCTGCATGACATCAATCCGAGTTTCGGGGTGAATCGCTTGCATCTGGGTCTCGATTTCGCGCACCCGCGCTTTGTAAGCATCGCCCCAGTCATCCGCGCTTTCACTCGGAACAACCCGCATATCCATGCTAAAGCGACAATCCTTGGCCGTGATATTCTGCGCAGTGCCGCCTTCGATGACGCCGACATGCAGCGTGGTCCAAGAAGGTTCGAACATCGCGGCGATCTCGTCCGGGGCTTTGTCTCGGTTGGCTTCGTTGCTTCGGTTGGCCCACTCGATCAAAGGCGCAGCAAACATAATCGCGCTCACCCCGGTGTGGATCAACGAACTGTGCACCTCGAATCCCTGCACGTGAGTCGCGTAGCCGTATCCGCCTTTGTGTCCGGTCACCGCCTTCATCATCGATGGTTCGCCCACGATCACCGCCGATCCTTTGGGCAGAACAGGCTGCATGGCGCGAATCATCGGTGGGGCACCGGTGCAGCCAATTTCCTCGTCATAGCTGAGCGCCAACTGCAGAGGTCGCCTCACGCCCCGGTGCTGTGCCTCGACCAGAGCCCAGATCGCAATGGCATCGAACCCTTTCATGTCACAAGTGCCGCGCCCGAAATACTTGCCATCCCGCTCGGTCACGGTGAACGGATCACTGTCCCAAGGCTGACCATCGACAGGCACCACATCCGTATGCCCTGACAAAATCACAGCCCCCTCGATCCACGGGCCGACATGAGCAAACAACGCCGCCTTTTCACCGCTTTCGTCGTAATGACGGTGCGCCTCGATCCCGTGGCTGTTCAGATAGGATTCGACCCAGCCGACCAGCGGCAAATTGCTATCGCGGCTGACCGTTGGAAACGAGATCAGTTTGTCCATAATCGCCTTTGGCGACAAACGGTCTGTCATGAGATGTCTCAGTATCCGCTATCGGTTGTCAGAACATAATGTCCTGACTCAACCTCATTATACACTGAAGGTTCAACCACGTGATCCACCGGATGAATGGGCGACGGAATCGGTTTGAAGTTCAGGTCTTTTTCAGACTTTCGACGATTTGGATCCGCGATGGGGACCGCTTTCATCAAGGCCTGTGTATAGGGATGTTGCGGGTTCTCGAATACTCGGCTTCGGGGGCCCATTTCCACGATTCGACCCAGATACATTACCCCCACGTGATGGCTCACGCGTTCGACGACGGCCATATCGTGGCTGATAAACAGGAACGACAGGCCCAGTTCGGACTGCAGCTCCATCATCAGGTTCAGAACCTGCGCCTGCACCGAAACATCCAACGCCGAGACCGCCTCATCTGCGATGATCAATTTCGGGTTCAAGGCCAAAGCCCGGGCAATGGCAATCCGCTGCCGTTGACCACCGGACATCTCGTGGGGGTACCGTCGCATAAAGCTGCGCGGCAGATGCACCCGGTCAAACAGCATTTCGACCCGCGCGTTGATATCACTGGCGGATCCCATACCGTAATTCCACATCGGTTCAGCAACTTGATCTGAAAGCTGCATTTGGGGATTGAGCGAAGCAAACGGATCCTGAAAAATCATCTGCATATCCAGGCGCGCCTGACGCAGACCGTTTTGGTTCAGCTGCATAATGTCTTTGCCATCCAGGTCAATTTCACCCGCCATGGGTTCAACCAACCGTAGAATCGACCGCCCTGCCGAGGATTTACCGCAGCCGGATTCGCCAACAAGGCTAAGTGTTTGCCCTTTGTTGATGGTGAAAGACACATCTTCGACCGCGTGCACGTTGGCGACGGTTCGACGGAAAAAGCCGCCTTTTACTTCAAATCGGGTAGTCAGCCCTTTGACCCGCAACAGCACCTCTTCGGTGCCCGGAATCGGGTCCAGATTTTGCCCCTCAACGCCAAGCAGTTTCATCGGCTCTGGTGCCGCCTTGCCGGTCATTTCGCCCAATTTGGGCACAGCCGCCAACAGGGCCTTGGTATAATCATGGGTCGGGTTTTCAAATATCTCTTGAACCGTGCCCTCTTCGACTTTGTTGCCGCGGAACATGACCACAACCCGGTCAGCCATCTGCGCGACCACCGCCATATCATGGGTGATGAACATAACAGCGGTGCCGGTTTCCCGCTTAAGACGGTCCATCAGCGCCAGAATTTCGGCCTGAATGGTCACATCCAATGCGGTGGTCGGTTCATCCGCGATCAGCAGGCGCGGCTCGCAAGCCATTGCCATAGCGATCACGACGCGCTGGCGCATGCCGCCCGACAGTTCATGCGGGTATTGGTTCAAGCGCCGCTCAGGCTCAGGAATTCGCACTTCGCGCAACAGTTCAATCGCGCGTGCCTCAGCTTCGCGCTTGGACATATTTTTATGAACCCGCAGACCTTCGGTGAGCTGACGCCCAACCGTAAAAACCGGATTCAGAGCGGTCATCGGCTCCTGAAAAATCATTCCGATTTCGTTTCCGCGAATCTGCTTCATCAGATCCTGCTCGGACTGTGCGAGATCAACTTCGCCGCCCTCACGGCGATCAAACAGCAGTTGGCCTCCGGCAATTTCGCCGCCACCAAACTCTACCAAACGCATCAGAGACAGCGATGAAACCGATTTCCCGGACCCGGATTCGCCAACGATACAGAGGGTTTCGCCGGGGCTTACCTCGAACGAGACATCTTCCACGCCGACGACGGGTCCGTCTTTGGTTTGGAACTCAACCCGAAGATTCTTGATTTGTGCAATAGGCTGATCCAGCACCGGTGCGCTCCCTTTGGCCGCGTAGTTGTTCAAGTGTCCGACGCTAAGGCTGGGACGTAGGGAAAGTCAAACCCATAGATTTTTTCCCAACAGCAAGGCTTGCAATTTTCTGAAACTCTGCTTCGATACGTGGCGTAACCGTTCCCGGGGGAAGAGCGACATTCACGTAACGTCAACATGTTACATGTTTGGTTTCAAAGATTTACCCCTTAAACGGCACAAGCTTAATCCGCGGCTATTGCGGAGATAATCGAGGCACAAACGTGTCCAACAAGGAGTGTAGAATGAAACTCAGAGCCTTATTGATGGGTGCGATCGCAAGCACGGCAATGGCCCCGATGGCCATGGCCGAGCGTGGATCGGACGGCAACGTCAGCATTATTTACTGGCAGGCGCCCTCGATCTTGAACCCGTTCCTGTCGGGTGGCACCAAAGATGTGGAAGCCGCATCGCTGGTGATCGAGCCCCTCGCACGCTATGATGAAAACGGCACCATGGTTCCATATCTGGCGTCGGAAATCCCAACCGTTGAAAACGGCGGCGTGAGCGAAGATCTGACAACGATCACCTGGAAAATCTCACCGGGAATCACATGGTCGGATGGATCCGCGTTTACCTCAGCTGACGTTAAATTCACGGCTGACTACTGCATGCACCCAGAAGGTGGCTGCGCGCAGGTGACCAAATTCGAAGGTGTCACATCGGTTGAAGCTATTGACGATCTGACAGTTAAAGTGACCTTTGGTGGCGCGACACCTTTCCCTTATGGCCCCTTTGTTGGTGGTGAAAGCCCCATCCTGCAAAAGGCTCAGTTCGAACAGTGCATGGGTGCCAAGGCTCCTGAATGTACCGAAGCGAACTTTAACCCTCTCGGCACAGGCCCGTTTGTTGTCACTGAGTTCAAACCGAACGACGTGATCACCATGAAGGCCAACGACAACTACCGTGATCCTGCAAAGCCTGCCTTTGCATCGCTAACGTTCAAAGGTGGTGGCGACGCGACTTCTGCGGGTCGTGCGGTTATGGAAACCGGCGAATTTGACTACGCTTGGAACCTACAGCTGGCACCCGACGTGATTGCCAAGATGGAAGAAGGCGGCAAGGGTACACCCGTTGCGGGCTTTGGTCCTTTGGTTGAGCGCATCATGCTCAATAACACCAACCCTGATCCATCCCTCAGCGCAGAAGAACGTTCGGTCATCCGTCCACACCCATTCCTGAGCGATCCGGCCGTTTACAAAGCCATGTCCATGGCGATCGACCGTCCGCTTCTGGTGGAAGTTGGCTATGGTAAAGCCGGGAAAGTTACCTGTAACTGGATCCCTGCCCCTGCAGCAGTAAACTCTACCACCTTTGATTGTTCGACTCAGGACATCGCTGGCGCCAACAAGCTGCTCGATGATGCAGGCATTGTTGACACCGACGGTGATGGCATCCGCGAAAAAGACGGTGTTCCATTGTCGCTGGTCTATCAGACCTCGACCAACGCTGTGCGTCAGGATTTCCAAGCTCTGATCAAACAGATGTGGAGCGAAATCGGCATTCAATCCGAGCTGCGCAACATCAGCGGTTCTGTCTTCTTTGGTGGTGATCCCGGCTCGCCTGACACCTTCCAGAAGTTCTATGCTGACGTTGAAATGTACGCCAACACCTTCAACGGCACAGACCCTCAGTCTTACCTGGCCAATGGTCTATGTGACAAAGCACCTTCGCCTGCGTCGCAGTGGCAGGGTGAGAACATCAGCCGTTTCTGTAACGATGAATTCGACGCACTGCATGCTGAGCTGACAACAACAGCTGACATCGCCAAGCGCGCTGAAATCAGCAAACGTCTGAACGACATCATCGTTGAAAACGGCGGCATGATCCCGCTGGTTCACCGTGGTCGTCTGTCAGCACACGCCAACACTCTGGGTGGCGTTGTTCTGAACGTTTGGGACAGCGAGCTGTGGAATGCAGCCGATTGGTACCGCAAAGAAGGTTCTTAAGCCTTCTACCTCTTGCAAAGCCGCGCTCCGATCATTATCGGGGCGCGGCCTCTGGCACTCTGACCCAAGAAAAAGACTCATAAACAAAGGCGCACCTGAATGCTGACCTTCACTATCCGACGCTTGGTTCTGGCGGTTCCCACGCTTTTGTTCATCAGTCTTGCGATTTTCCTGCTGCTCGAGCTCGCTCCGGGCGATCCGATGGCGCAGGTGCCCCTGACTGTTCCGCCCGAAGTCAAAGAAAAAATGCGCCTGGCCCTCGGCCTGGGTGAGCCCCTCCATGTCCGGTATTGGAAATGGATCGTGCAATTCTTCTGGATCGAACCGCAGGTTCTGATTGACCATTATTTTGGCACTACCTTTGCCGAAGGCAAATTGCGTGTCATAAGCTGGCAGACCCGTTCGCCCGTTATGGACATCGTTGTCCAGCGTATTCCACAGACAATTTGGGTTGTTGGAACGGCCTATATCGTAGGCATCCTGATCGCGATCCCGATTGGGATCTATTCAGCCTATAAGCAGTATTCGATGTTCGATCAGGCAGGTACGTTCGTGTCGATGATCGGCTTTTCGATCCCACCCTTCTTTACCGGCCCGCTTCTGATCGTGATCTTTGCGGTCCATTTGGGATGGTTTCCATCAGTGTATGACACAACGCACGTGGTCAACGACTGGGAAAGCTTCAAGCTGCAATTCCGACAAATGATCTTGCCGGTCATGGTACTGGCGCTGCAGACCACCGCGCAGATCAGCCGGTATATGCGCGCCTCGATGCTGGACAACCTCAACCAAGATTACGTGCGCACCGCCCGCGCCAAGGGCTTGAGTGAATTCGTGGTGGTTATGGTTCATGTATTGCGCAACTCGATGATTCCAGTGATCACCGTGATTGCGTTGGGAATGCCCGCGATCTTTGGCGGCGCCATCATCACCGAGGTGGTATTCAAGGTAAACGGTATCGGTCAACTATTGATCACCGCCCTCTTCGCCAACGATTTGCCCATGGTGCAGACCCTCACCTTTATCTTTGCGGTACTGATCGTGCTGTTCAACTTGATCGCAGATATTCTCTACGGTGTGCTTGATCCGAGGATCCGTTATGACTGATATTTCGATAGAACCGCTTCCGGCCAAACCACCGCGTAACAAGTGGCTGGATATCTGGACCCAACTGGGCAAGCACAAAGGCGCAATGCTGGGCGGTGGCTTTCTGCTGTTCATCACATTGGGCGTTTTGTTTGGCCCCTATATTTGGACCATCGATCCGCAAAAGATCGACATCCGGAACCGGGACCTGCGGCCGATCTTTACCGCGCTGTTTGATAGCGATGCCAAAGTGAGATGGGCCAATCCACTTGGCACGGATCAGTTGGGTCGTGATGGCCTGGCCAATCTGATGGCCGGTGGCCGCGCCTCTATGGCTGTGGGCTGGACGGCCATGTTGCTGACCTTGGGCATCGGCACAATTATTGGCGTGGTTGCAGGTTACTTCAAACGGCTGGACGGTCCTTTGATGCGCCTGACCGATTTGTTCCTGTCCTTGCCAATCCTGCCCTTGCTTCTGGTGGCAGTGACCCTGTTTCGCGAACCCCTGCGCGCCAGCTTTGGTCCCGAGGGCGGCATGTTCATTCTGATCGTGTCAATCATCGGTATCACCAGCTGGATGCCCACTGCGCGTATTGTAAGGGGCGACGTACTGGCCCTGAAGGAACGCGAGTTCGTTTTGGCAGCTCGGTCGATCGGCACGACCCAGACCAACATGATCAAGCGGCACATTCTGCCTAACGTACTGTCCCCGATCATGGTGTCTGCAACCTTGGGTCTTGCCACCGCAATCATCACTGAAAGCGCCCTGTCCTTCCTTGGCGTCGGGTTCCCGTCGGACTTCCCGACTTGGGGTAAGATGCTGGCCGATGCCGTCGATCGGATGGAGAACTTTCCCGAGCGCGTGCTCTGGCCCGGTTTGGCGATCTCGCTGACGGTGCTGAGTGTAAACTATCTTGGTGATGGTCTACGGGATGCTCTTGATCCTCGGATCCGCGGACGCTGAGAAGCACGAAAAAGAACAATACCAGACAGCCGCCCCACATCGGGCGGCTGTTTGTTTTGTAGCGCTGCGCTTATACGAAACTCTTTCGGCGCGTCTCCAAGCTCAACGGAACTTTGTTCCACCCACAAACGCTTAAACACATTCATATACTCTTGATTGATGGTAATATCTGCGCCAATTGGGAAAAAATTCCAATTTCAATGCGGAGATCGTCATGTTCGAGTCATTTGGTTTCGAAGAAACCACCGCCAAAGAGGTCAGCGTTCTGTTTGCCCTTGGTATTGGTATCCTATTTGGCCTTTTAGCCGAGCGGAGCCAGTTCTGTTTCCGCCGCGCCGTCGTTGGCAACGACCGTCGCGCCGCCGTTGGTGTCTGGCTGATGGCGCTGGCCGTCGCCGTCATCGGGACCCAATTCGCTGTAAGCGCAGAACTCATCTCCTTTGACGATCATCGGTTCATGGCATCGGAACTGCCGGTTTTTGCCATTTTAGCGGGCGGCGCCCTGTTTGGTGCTGGCATGGTGCTAACGCGCGGGTGCGTGTCTCGGCTGACCGTGCTTAGCGGCTCTGGCAATCTGCGGGCCCTGCTGGTTCTGGTGGTGTTTGCCATTGTCGCACACGCCATGCTCAAAGGGGTGCTGGCACCGCTGCGCGTTGCGGTTGGGTCTGTCACACTGGATATGGGGACCACCACATCGTTGGCCACCCTGCCCGGTGGTGCTTGGGTCTGGAGCGGACTTATCGCTGCTGCAGCCTTGGGGGGCGCGCTGCGTTCTGGCAACCGGCCCGTGACCCTTTTGATGGCGGTTCTTATCGGTGCGCTGGTGCCCTTGGCTTGGGTGGGCACCGGGTTCATTCTGCTCGACGAATTCGACCCCATCGCCATGGAGAGCTTATCCTTCACCTCTCCTGCTGCAGACAGCCTGTTCTACACCATCGCCGCCAGTTCGATCCCTGCTGGGTTTGGGGCTGGTCTGATGGGCGGTGTCCTTCTGGGGGCTCTGCTGTCATCGCTCGTGTTCGGCAGCTTTCAATGGCAGAGCTTTGAAAGCCCCCGTCAAACCGGGCGATACCTGACCGGCGCCGCGTTGATGGGTGTTGGCGGCGTTCTGGCCGGAGGCTGCACAGTTGGCGCGGGCTTGTCAGGTGTTCCCACGCTTAGCTTTGCAGCCTTGCTGGCGCTGGTTTCAATCGCAGGCGGAGCACTCGCTACACAGGCTGTTATTCAAGGCGCTTCCGGATCTGCCGGATCCCCAGCCACACCAAGCCCACAACCGGCAGAGTGACCAGTGCGGTCAGCATCCCCTTGCTGATCCCCAACGCCGTCAGCGGATAGAGCAAATACCCGGCCAATGAGACCGCGTAATAGCTAATCGCCACAACTGAGAGCCCTTCGACAGTGTGTTGCATGCGCAATGCCATATCGGCCCGGCGGTCCATACTTTCCAGCAGCGCCTGATTTTGGGCGCTGCGTTCCACATCGACCCGTGTCCGCAACAGCTCGCCCGCCCGGATCGCCCGATCCGAAAGCATCCGCAAGCGGGTTTCGGTCGAGTTCACGGTTCGCATGGCAGGTTCATATCGGCGCATCATGAAATCAGCAAAGGTTTGGCGCCCTTCGAACCTTTCCTCACGCAATGAAAAAATCCGCTGGTTGACGATGGCCTCGTAGGCCCCTGTCGCCCCAAATCGAAACGAAGACCGAGCGGCCATTGTTTCCAACTCCGTTGACGTCGAAAGCAACTGCGGCAGCATTTCATCTGCAGGAGCTGGACCATCGGTCATCTCGTTCATCAACTCAGTAACCCGAGCGTCCAACGCGCCGAGTTTTGGGTTCAAATGCTTTACACGTGCAAACCCAAGCATAGACATAGCCTTGTAGGTTTCGATCTCGCACAAACGTTGAATGATACGTCCAATGCGTCGTTGCCCGGTTCCCTCAGTCACAAAGACGGCAAACCGCATATGTCCTGCAGGATCTATTCTGAAATCCCCCGCGGCCACGGCGGCATCATCAAGCACGCGAGACACGGCCAGGCTTTCTGGCACAAACCAGTCCGACATGTTGGCTTTGATCGTTCCTTGGTCCGGCCTATGGACCACCCGTAACAGCGATGACGTAATCCTCTGCCCGGGTGCCTGATCCAGCCATTCCGCTGGAAACACCTCAAAATCCGCAGGATTAAAGGCGCGCTCGCTGACGCCTTCGGAAAATGCCGTATAGGTCACAAATTCAGTATGTTGTTCCCACTTCAACCAATGGCGCCCGATCTGCCCGGCGTAATGCGTTGCCTCTGGCTGCGGATGCGGCGCGCCATGCCGATCCAGTAAGTTCAACAAGTGCTCACGATCCTGACTGCGATCCCGCCCAGCAGCTTCGGCTGTCTGTTTTATTGCGAGGAAAACCACCGTGCAAGGCGCGGTGGAAATCGGAAAGGGACGCGCATGCAGCTCATTTGCCAGAGCGTAGCGAAGGGGGTGATCATGAATGGGCGGCATTTGGTTCTCCAATTCGGATCACTATAGCCGCACAAACAAAATCCACAAATATCTTTTTATTTCAGAAACTTACAGGAATACGGTGGTATACATTCATCGCTTCAGTTCCTGAAAACGATCCATTGCAGCGTTCAAGCCGTTGATTGCAGCGGGCATTCCACCGTAAACGGACATCTGCCAAATGATTTCAAAAATCTCGCGCTCACTGGCACCTGCAGCCAATGTGTGATCGATATTCACCTTTAGTTGCGGCGCAGTGTGCCCCCCAAGCGCGGTCAGTGCTGCTATCGTACAAAGCTGACGGGTTTTCAGATCGACCCCTTCACGCGCGTAGTGACGACCATAGGCCCACTCCACCAAAGTCTCCGCCATGTCAGGCACCGCGGCGTCATAGCGCTCTGCCAGCGCGGTTTCCAAGCCAGGGTTCATATTCGCGACCAAAGCGCGGCCCTTTTTTAATGCCTCAGACATGGGCAATCTGCTCCTGCTCTAACTTTTGATACAGTGCCACTTTCGCATTCATCAGATCCAGAGTTTGGCGCATTTGCTCCAGCTTTGAAGCGACCTCAATGCGATGTGCCTCTAGCATCTCACGCCGTACGGCATAGGTTTCTGGGCCTTGTCGACGCAAATCAGCATACATCACACGATCTGCTTGTTTCATTCCCGTTGCATTCAGCTGATCCAGAAACCGGATCCACCCCAACACCTCTGTGTTGTAGTCACGCCGCCCCCATCATCGCGCGGCGGAGGATCAATTAACCCGATTTTCTCATAAAACCGGAGCGTATCAACGCTAAGCCCTGTTTGCGCGGACACCTCTGAGATCTTCATACACATGCTCCATTCTCTGTGAGTCGCGCCACTTTACGAGCTGGAGTGCACTCCAGCTCAAGCCCTAATTGAAAAAGAAAAAGGGCGCTCGATCAGAGCGCCCTTTTCACATCTACAGTGATGTTGAGATCAGTTGATCATAGTCAACAAAGTGTCCAGAGACGCTTTGGCATCGCCATAGAACATACGGGTGTTGTCTTTGAAGAACAGCGGGTTTTCGATACCGGAATAACCAGTACCCTGACCACGTTTGGAGACAAACACCTGTTTCGCCTTCCAGCATTCCAGAACCGGCATACCGGCGATGGGGCTGTTGGGGTCTTCCTGTGCTGCAGGGTTAACGATGTCGTTGGAGCCGATCACGATTGCCACATCAGTGGATGGGAAGTCGTCGTTGATCTCGTCCATCTCCATCACGATATCATAAGGCACCTTGGCTTCGGCCAAGAGCACGTTCATGTGCCCAGGCAGACGACCCGCAACCGGGTGGATCGCAAAGCGAACCTCTTTCCCTTTTGCGCGCAGACGACGTGTCAGCTCAGCAACATTCTGCTGCGCTTGTGCAACTGCCATGCCGTAGCCAGGAATGATGATGACGCTGTCGGCTTCTTCCAAAGCTGTAGCAACACCATCGGCGTCGATTGCGATCTGCTCGCCTTCGACTTCCATTGCGGGGCCAGATGTACCACCAAAACCACCAAGGATAACGCTGACGAACGAGCGATTCATTGCCTTACACATGATGTAGGACAGGATAGCACCTGACGAACCAACCAGCGCACCAACAACGATCAGCAAATCATTGCCCAAGCTGAAACCAATCGCAGCCGCAGCCCACCCCGAATACGAGTTCAGCATCGACACAACAACCGGCATATCAGCCCCACCGATGCCCATGATCAGGTGGTAACCGATGAACAGCGCCGCCAAAGTCATGATGAACAGAGGGAAGAACCCACCCGTGTTGAAGTACCAAATCAGGCAGAGCAGCGAGAGGCCGGCCGCACCGGCGTTCAACATGTGACCGCCGGGCAGTTTCGTTGCAGCAGACGAAACTTTGCCCGCCAGTTTGCCATAGGCCACAACAGAGCCGGTAAAGGTCACCGCACCGATAAAGATACCCAGGAACACTTCGACCCGCAGAATGCTGACCTCAACGCTGGATTTCTTGGCCAGCAGCGCCGCGAACCCTTCGAGAGATTTTTTAGCGCTGTCATCCATCGCCAGAACATTGCCCAGCTCAATATGCGCAATCAGGCCGACGAACACAGCCGCCAGACCAACCAGCGAGTGCATCGCAGCTACCAACTCTGGCATCTGTGTCATCTGCACACGTGTCGCAAGCATATAGCCGATGATACCACCGGCCGGGATCAGCAATATCGACAGCCACCACAGACCGGCACCGGGGCCGATCAGAGTGGCAAAGATCGCCAACCCCATACCAACGATGCCGTACCAGACGGCGCGCTTTGCGCTTTCCTGTCCGGACAAACCGCCCAGAGACAGGATAAAAAGAACAGCCGCAACTACGTAAGCGGCAGTAGTAAATCCAAATTCCATTGTCCTCGTCTCCTTAAGATTTCTGGAACATGGCGAGCATGCGCCGTGTCACGAGGAAGCCACCGAAGATGTTGATACCGGTCATAAAGACCGAAAGCGCGGCGAGGAGAATGACCAAGAAACTGCCCGATCCGATTTGCATCAGAGCGCCCAGAATGATGATCGACGAGATCGCGTTGGTCACAGCCATCAGCGGTGTATGCAATGAATGCGCAACACCCCAGATCACCTGGAAGCCGACAAAGACCGCCAGAACAAACACGATAAAGTGCTGCATGAAGCTGGCCGGAGCAACCAGTCCCACCAACAGCAACAATGCCCCACCAACAGCCAACAGGGTAACCTGGTTCTTGGTCTGAGCCTTAAACGCGGCCACTTCGGCGGCGCGCTTTTCTTCAGGCGTCAGCTCTGGAACGGTTTCCTTGGGCTTGGCCGCAATCGCGGCCACTTTGGGCGGTGGCGGTGGGAAGGTGATCTCACCCTTATGGGTCACGGTGGCACCGCGGATCACATCGTCTTCCATGTCGTGATTGATTTGACCGTCTTTTTCAGGGGTCAGGTCAGTCATCATGTGACGGATGTTGGTCGAATACAGCGAGGAAGCCTGTGCAGCCATGCGCGATGGGAAATCGGTGTAGCCAACAATGGTCACGCCATTCTCAGTTACGATTTTCTCGTCCATCACGGTCAGCTTACAGTTGCCGCCCTTTTCGGCCGCAAGGTCAACAATCACCGAACCCGGCTTCATCGCCGCAACCATGTCAGCGGTCCACAATTCGGGCGCTTCGCGGTTGGGGATCAACGCCGTGGTAATCACGATGTCCACCTCGGGGGCCAATTCGCGGAACTTGGCAAGCTGCGCTTCGCGGAACTCTGGGCTAGAGACCGAAGCATAACCGCCGGTGGCCGCGCCATCCTGCTGTTCTTCTTCGAAATCCAGATAGACGAATTCAGCGCCCATGGATTCAACCTGCTCGGCCACTTCGGGCCGCACGTCAAACGCCAGCGTGATTGCACCCAAGCTGGTCGAGGTGCCAATCGCGGCAAGACCTGCAACACCCGCACCCACAACCAGAACCTTGGCTGGGGGAACTTTGCCCGCCGCCGTGATCTGACCAGTGAAGAAGCGACCAAAGTTGTTGCCCGCCTCGATGACAGCACGGTAGCCCGCGATGTTGGCCATCGACGACAGCGCATCCATCTTTTGCGCGCGGGAGATACGTGGCACCATTTCCATGGCGATCACGTTGGCGCCCTTGGCTTTGGCGGCGTCCATGCCTTCGGTATTTGCGGCTGGGTTAAAGAACGAGATCAACGTTTTCGCGTCGGTCAAATGCTCTAATTCAGTTGCATCCGGCTGACGGACTTTGGCGATGATATCCGCCGTGGCCCAGAGGTCTGCTGCGGTCTTGACGACCTCAACACCCGCAGCTTCGTACAGTGCATCCGAGAAACCCGCAGCCGCACCGGCTCCGCTCTCGATCGCACAGTCGTAACCCAGTTTCTGCAGCTGCAGCGCTGAGTCCGGAGTCATCGCAACACGCGCTTCCCCGTCAAATATTTCCTTTGGTGTGCCTATTTTCACCCGTCAGGTCCCCCTATTTCGCCCAAAATCAGGCGCAGAATGGTTCGGTTCGCAAAGCAATCCTCTATCCTGCGCAACATTATTTCGCAAGCGCAGCATTCAGAACGTTAGGTCCAGTGTCGCAAAACTCCTACACCCAGCGTCGGGTTTTGCCTTCATAACGGGCAAAATCCATCCGAAACGCCCGCCTGAGCCGATTTTCCTCAGGTATGATAAATCGACGCTCCAATGTCCAAACAAAGATTGGCACCAACGGTAGCGCCAACACAGCATCAAACCGGAGAATCAGCCCACTTAGGATCAAAACGTCGCCCACATAGATCGGATTCCGGCTGCGCTTGAAGATCCCAGACTGGACCAAAGTTTGCGGCGCGCCATGTGGGTTCAACGTTGTGTGGTGCCGGCGCATTTCCACAACGGCCATAAGCATCAGAACAATGCCGCCGCCAATCAACAGGCCGCTCAACAAATCCGTTATCCCACTGTCTAGTGATAGTCCCATTGGAAAGTAGCGGGATTGTCCCCATGCCAACGCGGCAAAGCCTGCCAACCAGATCGGCGGCAAATCAAGGTATTTCATCATGGTTTATACTCGGCTGTTTCAGTCCACCCGGTTATACCGGTTTGCAATACAACAACGTTTTCGTGCCCCAACAGACGGGCTGCAAATGTCGCCTGCGCAGACAGGGTGCCTGTGTTGCAATACAAAATGACCAACCCGGTTTCGGGCAATTCATCAATCCGTCCGGGGATTTCGCGCCATTCAATGTTGATTGCACTGGGAATATGGGATTTCGCGTATTGCTCTGCGTCCCGCACATCTACAAACGTTGCCGCTTGGAACACATCCTTGCTCAGCTGAGCAGGAAGGATGATGCCGCTTTCGTAAGTGGCAAAATCCATATATTCGATCACGGCGTCGGTAACCGCTTCGTCCGCTGCCAAAGCGGGGCTGACTAGACAGAGCGACATCATCAGCGATTTGACAAGGGTCATACAAAGATCCTTTTGTCGTAAGGGTGTTCAGAGCCCATGCAGCGGGCCCCAAACCAGTTTACCGGGATCTTATTCCCATTCCATTTCCTCGAACACACGCCCTGCATTCTTGGTCGCGAGTTCCTCAAACGTATCGAGAGTGCGCCATTTTTCCTGATCCACGTAGTAGGCCCCAGCAAGATCACCGCCCTCTTCGATATGCGCACCGACCTTAGCGCGAAGATCCTTGAGATAATCGACGGTATAGCGCCGCACCTGCGCCAGATTTGTCGGGTGCCCGTGCCCAGGGACAACATAAGTTGGGTTCATCGGTTCCAGCGCCTCGTCCCACGTTTCGATCCAGCAGCTGGTGCACGTATGCGGGAAAATCGGCGGCATCCGTTCATGAAAGGCGATATCGCCCGCGATCATCATACTCCACTGTGGGATCCAGACCTGAACATCGCCCGGATCATGCGCAGGGCCAAGATGCAGCACTTCGATATCAACCCCACCCAGAGACAAGTCATACCTGTCTTCAAACGTCAGGTTGGCATGCTCAACGCGGCTGCCCTCGGCACGATCCTTGTTATAGGCCTGCATGCCTTGAAAGATGAAATCGCCATTTTCCTTGGTCTCGGCCACAGCATCCACATGCGCCAGCACATCAACGCCCAGATCGCGCCAATACCCATTGCCAAGCATCGCATGACCCTGACCATTTTCGTTGATCACCAAGACAACAGGCTGATCCGTCACCTGTTTGATCTCGTCATGCAAGGCTGCGGCAAGCCGGGAAGAGGCCCCGCCATTGATCACGACAACTCCCCCGTCCGTCACAATGAACGACAGGTTGTTGTTGTGGCCTGCGTTTTCATAGGTGGGCGGGGCTGTAGCACCGATGGCGGAAAAGACATGTGGAATCACTTCGACGGGTTTGGAGTACAACTCAGACTGCGGATACTGATCCGCAATGTCCTGACTGGCATGGGCCAATGTCCCCAACGAAAGTGCACCTGCGGTAATACCGGCGATAGCAAAAAGACGTGTCATGAAAACTCCCTCATTCAGGTGACACATTCGCATGTGTGAATGATACCGTAAAGTGACGGAGCGGCGCGTCTTGTCACAGGCCGCTTAGTAACTAACGTGGCTGGAAAATATGGAGGACGCGAAATGAATCTATCAGGAAAACATGCTTTGGTCACCGGCGGTGGAACGGGCATTGGTCTGGCCATTGCCAAAGCACTGGCCGCAGAGGGCGCGCATGTAACCATCACCGGACGCCGCCAAGAAATTCTGGATCAGGTCTGCACAGATGGTATGAGCGCCCGCGCAATGGATGTTCGCAATGAAGAGGATGTTGTGAACACCATCGCGTCAGCGGTGGATGCCCACGGCCCTATCCAGATCTGCGTGGCAAACGCCGGTATTGCCGAAGGGAAGACCCTGCAAAAGACCGATATGGAATTTTGGCGCAATATCATGGCAACGAATTTGGATGGCGCATTTCTGACCATCCGTGAAAGCCTGCGTTCTATGGTGACGACCGACTGGGGTCGCGTGATTTCAGTTGCCTCAATCGCCGGTCTGCGTGGTGCGCCCGGTGCTGGCGCTTATGCCGCCTCGAAACATGGGCTGATCGGGTTGACGCGTACTTATTCCGAAGAGTTCATGGGCAAGCCTTATACCTTTAACAATCTCTGCCCCGGATACGTGGACACCCCAATCGTGGATCGCAACACGGCGTCGATTTCACAGCGCGCCGGAGTCAGCTCTGATGAAGCGCTAAAGATGATGGTCAGCGCCAACCGCCACAAACGCCTGATTGCCCCAGAAGAAGTCGCAGCCGCCGCCATGTGGTTAGTTGGCCCCGGCTCCCAGAGCATCAATGGCCAAAACATCGAAATCGCCGGTGGTCAGATGTAATCCCAATGCTTTGGCACCTACCCATTGGATTGGGTGCCGAAGCGATCAGTCTGGCTATCGCATTTTTGTCAGCGGCCTTCAGACATCATGATAGCAGTCAAAAACTGATATCTTATTCCACCTAAAACAACACCTTATCGACGGGTGGTGCAATCATGCGCGATTATTGCCACCCCTTGTGATGTCCCCGAAGGGTATGACAAACACTGGACACATCGTCCAAGACCCGATACGCCCAATAGAGATACTTCAAGCTTAAAGTAAACGCGGAAGGCCCCACATGACAAACTTTGCTGCGACCAAAGCTATGTTTCACCTGCCCGAGGGCGTCCTTTATCTGGATGGCAACTCTCTTGGCCCCCTGCCCAAGGCAGCAGCGGCCCGTGTTGGGACCATGCTACAGGACGAATGGGGTGACCTGCTGATCACCGGTTGGAACAAAGCCGGTTGGATGGCGAAACCCACCGATCTGGGCGACCGGGTTGGTGGCTTGATCGGAGCCGAACCGGGCAGCGTTGTGATGGGCGACACCTTGTCTATCAAAGTTTATCAGGCTGTCGCATCAGCGCTTGAACTGAACCCAACCCGCAAAGTGGTCTTGTCAGACAACGGCAACTTCCCAACCGATCTTTATATGGCGGATGGATTGCTGCGATCGCTGGGTGATGATTATGAACTGCGCGTGGTTGATCCGGAAGCCGTAGCTGACAACCTCACCGACGATATCGCCGTGATGATGATCACCGAAGTTGATTACCGCACAGGCCGCAAACACGACATGGAGACACTGACAGAACTGGCGCACGCTAGGGGCATCGTCACCGTTTGGGATTTGGCGCATTCTGCCGGGGCTTTCCCTGTTGATCTGGCCGGATGCAATGCTGATTTCGCGGTCGGGTGCACCTATAAATATCTCAACGGTGGTCCCGGCGCGCCTGCGTTCATTTATGTGGCTCCGCGCCATATGGATCAGGTTCGACCCGCTCTATCCGGATGGTTGGGACATGAATCACCCTTTGCGTTTGATCTTGATTATCGTCCCGGCTCCGGCATTGAACGGATGCGCGTTGGCACGCCACCCGTGATCCAGATGACTGCCTTGGAAACTGCTATGGATGTCTGGGACATGGCCGATATTCAGGACGTGCGCACCAAGTCCATCGAGCTGACCGAGCTGTTTATCTCTGAAATCGAAGCCGCCTGCCCCATGCTGACGCTGGCCAGCCCACGCGATCCACACGCTCGTGGCAGCCAGGTCTCGTTCCGGTTCGAAGAAGGGTATGCCGCAATGCAGGCGATCATTGCACGTGGTGTGATCGGTGATTTCCGTGCACCTGACATCATGCGGTTTGGCTTTACCCCCCTGTACGTCGACGAAGCGGATGTACGCGCAGCGGTCGCAATCATTGCCGATGTCATGACCAATAATCTGTGGGATCAGCCAGAATACAAAGTCCGCAACAAGGTCACCTGACCGATAAACCTGCCCCGGCCAACGCACCCAACAGCTGCACCCGTGCAGTATAGCTGGCAACGTCCGGGGCATGGGCCTTGATCCCCTTTAGCGCCGTTGTGAGCATAGCAGCCACAACGCTGGCTTCGCCGGGCAGTTTCGCACTGCCCCGCGCCACTTGTCGCTCTAACCACTCAGCATATAGAACCTGTAAAGCGGCTTCTCCGGCCTCAACTATGTCTGGAGCTGTTGTCGAACCGACATCCAGCAATTCCATACCATGAGGCGACATCAGCAGTTCTGCCGCTCCTTCGCTTTGCTTTTGCAGAGCATTGGTCAAAACCTCGATCACACTACCGTCCATCTGCAAAGCGTCGCGCACACTTACACGCGCCTCGTCATAATGATGCTGCACGAGACTGCGAAAGATATCCTCTTTGTTGCGATAGTGCTGATAGAGCGCCGGACGGGACATTCCCGCACCGCGCGCTATGTCGTCCATAGAGGTTTTGCGAAACCCATAGGTCGCAAAGGCCTGCCAAGCAGACGTCACAATTGCATTTTGTTTGGGATCGGCATTCGAGTCTTTCATGTCGAATATCTGACACTTCGATAAAAAAATGTCAATTGACATCCTGACACTTATGATTAAATGTGTCAGACACCCTAGCTGAAGCGGAGAGAAACGCGCCATGCCAACGTCCCTTACGATCAACGGTAAAGCACATCAGGTCGATCTGCCTGATGATGTGCCTCTTTTGTGGGTGCTCCGCGACGAAGTCGGCCTGACCGGCACCAAATTCGGGTGCGGCGTTGCAGCTTGCGGCGCCTGCACAGTTCATATCAATGGCGAAGCCGTCCGTAGCTGTCAGGTTCCCTTGACCGACGTGGACGGCCCAATCACCACCATCGAAGGCATCGGCACCCCCGATGGCATGGCGGCAATTCAACAAGCCTGGGTCGACCATCAGGTCGCGCAATGCGGTTACTGCCAGTCCGGACAAATCATGCAAGCCGCGTCCCTGCTTGCTGAGATCCCCGAGCCATCCGATGCAGAAATTGACGAGGCGATGCAGGGCAATTTGTGTCGCTGTGGCACCTACCCTCGCATCCGGGCCGCCATTCATGCCGCCTCAGACAAAATGAAGGAGGTTTGAACCATGGCCAGCATCGGTAAAATCCTTCGTCGTACATTTCTGATAGGCTCTGTCGCCGTGGTTGGTGGTGTTGCCTTTGGCGCCTACAAAGTGCGCTCCCCCGCCCCCAACCCCTTGAAACCGGGTCAGGGGCAAGCTGCGCTGAACCCATTCGTTATGATTGACCAGAACGGCGTCACCTTGTTCGCCCCTCGTGCGGAAATGGGTCAAGGCGTCCAAACCACATGGGCCGCTCTTATTGCAGAAGAGTTGGATGTCGAACTTGATCAAGTCACTGTTCTGCACGGACCAGCAGCTGCAGCGTATTACAACTCAGCCTTCGTCGCTGATGGTCTCCCCGGTAAGGGGTATGACACATCTGATTTCATGCACAATCTGGGCGAAGCGCTTGGCGTGATTGGCAAATCCTTGTCATTGCACGCAACAGGTGGATCCACATCCATGAAGGACGGGTTCATCCGGATGCGCGAAGCCGGCGCCAGCGCCCGTGAAACCCTGAAACAAGCCGCAGCTGACCAATTGGGGGTCAGTCGCGACCAGCTCAAAACACAGGCTGGTCACGTTATCACCCCTGATGGCTCAAAAGTCCCATACGGCGAATTGGCTGTTGCTGCCGCCAGCGTTGATCCGATTGAAGCCGAGCTCAGAGATCCGACAACTTGGACAAAGCTGGGCCAGAATCTGCCCCGTTTGGATATGGTCGGCAAAGCCACCGGAACAGCCGAGTTTGCAATTGACGTGCGACTGCCGGGGATGAAATTTGCCACCGTACGCCGAAACCCCAAGTTGGGTGGCGGCATGGTCTCGTTCGATGGAAATGAAGCAAAAACCATGCCCGGCGTTGAAAAGATTGTCGATCTGGGCGATGGCATCGCCGTGATTGCTACGAACACCTGGCTTGCCATCCAGGCGGCTGAAGCCGTCGAGATCGAGTGGGAAGACGCGCCCTACCCCCCGGAAACCGATGCGATTTTCCAAACTTTGGCAAAAGCCTTTGATGGCTCCCCCAACTCAACCATGCGTGACGATGGCGACGTGGATACCCTGCCCGATGGCGCAACCGAATTCAGCGCCGACTACTCCGTGCCCTTCCTTGCCCACGCGACGATGGAGCCGATGACAGCGGTTGCACAGCTCAACAGCGATGGATTGCAGGTCTGGACCGGCACACAAACACCCACCTTTGCGCAATCGCGTGCGGCTTACGTTACCGGGTTAGAAACAGAGCAGGTTGAAATCAACACAACCTATCTTGGAGGCGGGTTCGGTCGTCGCCTAGAATTGGACTTTGTCGAAGTCGCGGTCAAAGTTGCCATGGCAATACCCGGCACCCCGATCCTAACCACGTGGTCCCGCCAAGAGGACATGCGTCACGATTACTATCGCCCCGGTGCAATCGCGCGAATGCGCGGTGCAATCAAAGACGGCAAAGCGGTCTTGATGGACGGGCACCTTGCAACCCAATCACCCACCCAACAAGCTATGGAGCGGATCACTGGCATGGCTGGCGCAGGGCCAGACAAAGTGCTGGTCGAGGGTTTCTTCAACCAACCCTATGCCATTCCGAACTACCGCATGAGCGGATATATATCTGATCTCAAAATCCCGGTCGGATTCTGGCGTTCAGTCGGCAACAGCCATAACGCTTTCTTCCATGATACGTTCATGGATGAGATGGCCCATGCAGCTGGCCGCGATCCGCTTGAATTCCGTCTAGAAATGGCACGTCCCGAATGGGATGTTGCCGCGCGGGTTCTGGAAACCTTGCGTGATATGTCAGGCTGGACCGGCAAGACCCCCGACGGCGTTGGGCGCGGTGTGGCCTTTGCCTACAGCTTTGGCACGCCCGTCGCACAAGTGATCGAAGTCGTCGATGAAGCTGGCACCATTCGGATCAACAAAGCCTGGATCGCCTGCGACATGGGCTTGGCGCTCGATCCCGGTACGGTCAAGGCACAGATGTTTGGTGGCATGATGTACGGGTTATCAGCTGCAAGTTTTGGTGAAATCACCTTTGCTGACGGTGAGGTCGAGCAGTTCAACTTCCCGGATTATGATGCCGTGCGCATGCACACTGCACCGCAGGTAGATATCCAAATTCTGGAGACCAACCGGTTTATGGGCGGTGCAGGGGAACCCGGCACCCCACCTGCAGCCCCAGCCTTGGGCAACGCCTTGTTTGACCTGACAGGAAAGCGGGCGCGCACGCTGCCGCTGAGCCAACATTTCGATCTGTTGGTCTGACTGCAATCACAAACTCCAACGCAGGCCCTGTAAAACACAGGGCCTGCGCATCGTTCTCAAATTAGAAACAATTAAGGCATTGTTTCCCTATTTCCCACGCGAATTTGTCTCAATTCCTCCGCTCTTTGGCCGCAACAGGTCTTTACACAGAGCGTCAGGATCAGAGAGCGCCAACTCTTCAGGCATCTCTGGAAAGAGCAGTTCAGCAACAGGTCACAAGAATCTGTGCATCGAAATAGGGTTAAAGTTCAATGCCTTCCGGGTATCTCGTCACATTAGGTGCAGACAATGCGCTTACACCGAATGATGTCATCGGTGGACCATGGACTTTTTTCAACACACAGACCGCTCTTGGAGCTGGGCAATGGGTGTTTACCGGCGTCGATAACGGCGCCACATTCACTGACGAACAAGAACCGGGTCAATATTACCTCGCCGAAGACGGAAACGTCTATTTCGTTCCTGATTTTGGCGAAGTTGATACGCTGACGACTGCCGACACGGTCACTGCCCCGACTTATACGGCCCCCTCTCCGTTTGATCCGCCCTCAGACATCCCCGACAACGTAGTCGACGGCACCGTGGGCAATGATACGATTGATAACACCTATACCGACAGCAATGGCGACAGCCTGAATGACAGTGCTGACAACGCGGACTTGGTGCTTGGGTATTCAGGAGATGACCAGTTACGCGGACTTTCCGGAGATGATTGGTTGCTGGGCGGTACGGGTGACGACACCCTGCGCGGCAATCAGGGTGACGACCTGCTCTATGGTGATCGCTCAATTGAATCGCTGAACTGGGATTCACAGGCGCCGGATGAAACCGATGTTTCCGGCGGGTTTACCCAGAACACCGGCGATGTCGATGTTTCCGTCAGCTTTACGAACAATGGCAACAACTCGCCCGAGTTTTCGATTGAAAGCAGCGACACACAATATGTCGACGCAAACGAACCGTTCAGCGAACAATCTTCTTTGTATTTGTATGGCAACGGTGACGGTGCCACGTCAACAACGACCCTGAGCTTCGACGCTGCGACCGGCGCAGACGTACAGGACGAAGTTGAAAACGTCACCTTTCGTATCAACGATGTGGATTACGCCGACGGCAACCACCGCGATGTGATCACCGTCAACGCGTTCGACGCAGACGGCAATCCGGTAACCGTTACCCTGACACCAACCCCCAATGGTGGTGCGACCGATACGGTTTCCGGCAATACAGTGACCGCCGGGGATTCAGGTGAATCCCAAGCTGACGCCGCGGGATCTGTGTTGGTTGAAGTGGAAGGCCCGGTCGCGCGTATCGACATCATCTACGAAAATGCCTTGGACGGAACACAAGCCATTTGGGTTACAGACGTCTTCTTTGAACCCATTCCTCAGACCTATGGCGACGATGCCTTGTTCGGCGGCTCTGGCAACGACACTCTGTTCGGTGAAGGGGGGGACGACCTTTTGGCCGGTGGCCGGGGAGAGGACGCGGTTGACGGTGGAGAAGGGAACGACACAGTCAACGCGGCGCAAGGTGACACGATCGAGGGCGGCGATGGCGACGATCTCTTCGTACTGACCGATCTTGGAGAAGCTGGTACTGCAGGCATTACGATTGTCGGTGGCGAAGGCGATGAAACCGATGGTGACGTTCTGGACCTGAACGGTCAGACTGTCGATGGGACCCTCAACCTGACAACAGATATCCCCGGCGAACTGGCCGGAACTGTTGAGATGATTGACGGGTCCATCGTCACCTTTTCCAATATTGAACGGATCATCTGCTTTACCCCGGATACGCTGATTTCCACCGCTCAGGGTCCCCGCCTCATTCAGGATCTGAAAGTGGGCGATCTGATCGTGACCCGCGACAACGGTCTCCAGCCCCTGCGTTGGATCGGCACTCGCACAGTCGAAGCACAGGGCGATCTTGCCCCCATCCGTCTGGACACCTCGCTACTGCAGGCTGCCAGCGCGCCTTTGACCGTCTCCCCTCAGCATCGCATGCTCTGGAGCGGGTCTCGCGCGCAGATGCTGTTTGGCGAAACCGAAGTTCTTGTGGCTGCGCGCCATCTGCTGAACCATCCGGCAGTCACCCGCATACAGGGCGGTTCCGTCACTTACATGCATCTGATGCTGGATCAGCACGAAGTGATTTACGCAAATGGCGCCGCGACCGAGAGCTTTTTCCCAGGTGACACCGCCATTGAAGCACTGACCGGGCAGAGCCGCCACGAGATGTTCAATCTGTTCCCCGAACTGCGAAGCCATCACGGTGCATTCGGCGACACAGCGCGACTGTGCCTCAAGGCACACGAAGCCCGAGTTCTTGCCGCCTAAGTCTAATTAGGCCGATTTTTGAAACGCTTGCTGCGTTTTCGTCGCCTGCCATCCATGCACCGCCTGACCAAAACGCTCAAACAGAGGGCGCGATACAGGATCATTTGCAGCGTCCCATTCAGGGTGCCACTGAACCGACAAGGTAAAACCGGGCGCGTCTTTTACATATATCGCCTCAGGTGTTCCGTCAGGTGCAAATCCGTCAATCACAATCCGCGATCCGGCGCGTTTAATCCCCTGCCCGTGCAATGTGTTGGTCATCACTTCGGGGGCCCCAAACACCTGATGAAACACTCCGCCCTCGGTCAATTTAACCGGATGGCGTAGCGCAAATTTTTCCTCAAGCGTTCCATCGGGCGGCATCCGGTGGTTCATCCGCCCCGGCAGATCCCGGATTTCAGGATAGAGCGTGCCTCCCATGGCCACGTTGACCTCTTGAAAACCACGACAAATCCCCAAAAACGGCTGCCCCCGTTCGACGCAAGCCCGGACCAATGGCAAAACAATCGCGTCCCGTGCACGGTCAAAAGCTCCATGCGCTTCGGTCTCTGCTTCGCCATATTCCTCGGGGTGCACATTCGGGCGTCCACCGGTCAGCAAGAACCCGTCACAAGCTTCAAGCAGCTCTTCAACAGACAGATATCGAGGGTCCGCCGGAATGAGCATTGGCATACAATCCGACACATTGGCCACTGCATCTGAATTCATCGTGCCCCCTGCGTGTGTGGGATATTGATCATTCATCAAATATGAATTGCCGATGATACCGATGACCGGGCGAACCATGAGTGCTCCTGTTTTTAATTCTGGCTTGACGCTACAGCGCGCCGATCAGACGTGCAACAGCGCACCCCCTGCACCATGGCGCAAGCGCGTGTTCAACCACGCACATTGCGTAAAAAATGGGCGCAGACACCAGTGGTGTTTGCGCCCGAGCGGTACAGCATACCGACCTCATCTCAGCAGCGTGCGGCCAAGATCAAATCTCGCCGGTCAACCCAACAGCATCGATCCCGGCCATCGCCGCAATTGCATCATTGTCCGATGTGTCGCCCGTTACGCCAATGGCACCGATCACAGCCCCCTTTTTGTCCCGCACCAAAACGCCACCCGGCACCGGAATAACCTGCCCACCGTACACGCCGTTCACCGCAGCCATGAAATATGCCTGATCCTCGGCGCGCTTCATCTGAGCTGTGCCGGCCATACCCAGCATGACAGCCCCGTAGGCCTTGCCATGTGCGATGGGGAACCGTCCGGGGGCTGCCCCATCTTCGCGTTCGAAAGCCTGCACATGACCGCCTGCGTCCAACACAACAACAGACAGTGGCTTCAGCTCCATCTCACGCCCTTTTTCAAGCGCTTTACGAATGATGGTGCGTGCGCGTCTCAGCGAAATTGTCATCCCAGTTTCCTTTATCGTTTGCCACAATTTGAAAAAGCAGAGCGATCTCCGCCCTGCTCTTTTGAATTTCTTTAGCTCAGATGAGCCTTCAGCTCCAACCGGCGAGCATGCAAAACCGGTTCGGTATACCCCGACGGCTGAACGCGCCCTTTGAACACCAGATCACAAGCAGCCTGAAAGGCGACACCGTTAAAATCTGGGGCCATCGCCGAATACAGCGGGTCGCTTGCATTTTGCCGATCAACCACCGCAGCCATCTTTTTCATTGCGGTCATCACTTGATCTTCGCTCACAACGCCGTGGTGCAACCAATTCGCCAGCGCCTGAGAGGAAATCCGGCAGGTCGCCCGGTCCTCCATTAGGCCCACGTCGTGAATATCCAAAACCTTGGAACAGCCAACCCCCTGATCAACCCACCGCACAACGTATCCCAAGATACCTTGCGCATTGTTCTCGATCTCTTGCGCGATCTCCGCATCACTCAAATTGCGCCCGCCTAGCAGGGGCACGGTCAGCAGATCCTCAAGCGTTCCACGTGGACCGCCCGCAGCAATCTCATCTTGGCGCGCCAAGACGTCAACCTTGTGATAGTGGGTCGCGTGCAGCGTCGCGGCTGTCGGGGATGGCACCCAAGCACAGTTCGCGCCTGATTTCGGATGGCCGATTTTAGCCTCCAGCATCTCGCCCATACGATCCGGCATGGCCCACATGCCCTTGCCGATTTGCGCTTTGCCGCGCAACCCACAAGCCAGACCGATATCAACGTTGCGGTCCTCATAGGACAGAATCCAAGGCGTGGTCTTGATGTCGCCTTTGGGCAGCATGGGGCCTGCCTCCATAGCGGTGTGAATCTCATCACCAGTACGATCCAAAAACCCGGTGTTGATAAAGGCCACACGCGACTTTGCAGCACGGATGCATTCCTTGAGATTGGAACTCGTGCGCCGCTCTTCATCCATGATGCCCAATTTAACAGTGTTCTGTGGCAGGCCTAGGATCTCTTCGACCATCGTGAAGATCTCATCAGCAAAAGCAACTTCGGCAGGTCCGTGCATCTTGGGTTTAACCACATAGACCGATCCATGAACGGAATTTCCGCCATCCCGTTGCAGGTCATGCATCGCGATCAGTGTTGTGCACAAAGCATCCATCAACCCTTCGCCGATCTCATCACCGTTACTATCCAAAACAGCCGGATTGGTCATCAAGTGCCCAACATTACGGATCAACATCAATGATCGCCCCTTAAGGGAGCCAGCTGAACCATCGGCAGCGGTAAAGCTCAAATCCTCGGCCAGTGTGCGCGTAAAGCTCTGCCCGCCTTTGGTCACGTCTTCGCAAAGATCGCCTTTCATCAGACCCAGCCAATTGCTGTAGGCCACGATTTTGTCTTCGGCATCCACACAGGCGACCGAGTCTTCGCAATCCATGATCGTCGACAATGCGGATTCCAAACGGACATCAGAAATACCCGCAGCATCAGTCGCTCCAATCGTGCTGGCAGCGTCGATCATGATCTGAACATGCAAACCATTGTTTTTCAGCACGACAAAGTCTGGAGCGTCCGACGCGCCCCCAAATCCAACGAACTGTGCCGGATCGCCCAGCGCCGGAACCAAAGCGCTGTTGTCGACGCGGACACTTTGAACATCTGCCCAAGATCCACTGGCCAGCGGCGTGGCATCATCCAGAAATGATTTGGCCCATGCAATGACGCGATCGCCGCGCGCGGCGTCATAGCCGCCCGCTTGTGGCAGATCCCCCATCGCATCGGTGCCATAAAGCGCATCATACAAGCTGCCCCAACGCGCATTCGCGGCGTTCAGAGCGAAGCGAGCGTTTGTAATCGGCACAACCAGCTGTGCGCCGGGGGTCAGGGCGATTTCAGGATCCACATTCGCGGTATCAATCGCAAACTCTGCGCCTTCTTCGACCAGATAGCCGATCTCTTTCAAAAAGGACTGTTGTGCCTCAAATCCGGGCAAGCCTCCGCGGGACGCGGTGTACCACGCATCAATCTTACCTTGGATTTCGCTCCGCTCGGCTAGCAAAGCACGGTTCTTGGGGCCCAATTCCGCGACCATTCGGGCCAAACCGGCCCAAAAATCAGAAGCTGCGACACCGGTGCCCGGCAAGGCACGGGAGTCTATGAACTCCACCAATTCAGCCGCGACCTGCAAACCGTTCAAATTCAGTCTCTCGCCCATCTAAATCTCTCCCTCTGATCCGTGCTATTCTGGTTTCCCGAAGTTGAATAGAACAAAAGTTTCCGATAGGCAACTTTTTGGTAAAACGAATTTACCAATTTCACAAATGACTGTTTCAAGAAAATCTGGGTAATGCGCACAGGGCCCTGCCTCGCACGTGCTTGCAGGCCCTGCACTGGTCCCCTAACGTCGCCGCAACACTCCATCGGTTTCAGAGGCCCCCATGCGCGACGCTGCCCCCACCACGATCTACCTCAAGGATTACACCCCATTCGGTTATGTTGTGGACAGCGTCCATCTGACATTTGATCTGGAACCGCATTCATCACGCGTCACATCCCGGATTGCTTTCATACCAAACCCCGAAACCACGGATCGGTCGTTCTTCCTACACGGCGAACAGCTCAAGCTCATCAGCGCCAAGATTGACGGGATCGCCATATCCCCAACAGTGACGGAACAGGGTTTAACCTGTGATGTCCCCAACGCACCCTTCACGTGGGAAACCGTGGTTGAAATTGATCCGGCCAACAACACCGCGCTCGAAGGGCTATACATGTCGAACGGCATGTATTGCACCCAGTGCGAGGCCGAAGGGTTCCGCAAGATCACCTTTTACCCCGACCGTCCTGATGTGATGTCGGTCTTTACCGTGCGCATTAATGGTCCGCATCCCGTTTTACTATCGAACGGCAATCCAGTGGATGCTGGGCCCAATTGGGCCGAATGGCATGACCCTTGGCCCAAACCTGCATATCTTTTTGCACTGGTCGCCGGAGAGTTGCTGGCCCATTCCAGCACCTTCACAACCGTGTCGGGCAAACATGTCGATCTCAATCTCTATGTCCGTCCCGGTGACGAAGGGAAATGCGCCTTTGGCATGGAAGCGCTGAAAAAATCGATGATCTGGGATGAACAGGTCTATGGCCGAGAATACGATCTGGATGTGTTCAACATCGTCGCAGTAGACGATTTCAACATGGGTGCGATGGAGAACAAGGGTCTGAACGTCTTTAACTCATCCTGTGTTCTTGCATCCCCCGAAACATCCACGGATGACAATTTCGAGCGGATCGAAGCCATCATCGCCCACGAGTATTTTCACAACTGGACCGGCAATCGCATCACCTGCCGGGACTGGTTCCAACTGTGTTTGAAGGAAGGGCTGACAGTTTTCCGCGACAGTCAATTCACCTCTGACCTCCGTTCAGCCCCGGTCAAGCGTATCCGGGATGTGATTGACCTGCGTGGACGCCAGTTTGCCGAAGACAATGGCCCGCTCTCACACCCCGTGCGTCCTGAAAGCTTTCAGGAGATCAATAACTTTTACACTGCCACGGTTTATGAAAAAGGCGCCGAGGTTATCGGCATGCTCAAACGGTTGGTGGGCGATGCGGCTTACGCCGAAGCCGTAGATCTGTATTTTGCCCGCCACGACGGTCAGGCCTGCACGATCGAGGACTGGCTCAAGGTCTTTGAAGACACCACAGGCCGCGATCTGACGCAATTCAAACGCTGGTACAGCCAAGCTGGCACCCCCCGCGTGAATGTGACCGAAGACTGGACCGATGGCACATATACTTTGACCTTTACCCAGAGCACACCAGCCACCCCCGGCCAGCCACACAAGGACCCGCGGGTCATCCCAATTGCCGTGGGCTTGCTTGGCTCAAACGGTGACGAAGTCCGCAAAACCGAAATGCTGGAACTGACCGAAGCAAGTCAGAGCTTTTCCTTTGACGGATTATCCAGCCGACCCACGCCCTCCATTCTGCGCGAGTTCTCAGCCCCGGTGATTCTGGAGCGCGAAAGCACAAACGCAGAGCGCGCGTTCCTATTGGCACATGATACCGATCCCTTTAATCGCTGGGAGGCGGGCAACGCCTTAGCCAAAGACGCGCGGCTGAAGATGATCACCAAGGGGGCCGCACCCGACTCGGATTATCTGGATGCTTTGCAAAAATTGGTGCGCGATGACGATCTAGATCCCGGTTTCCGCGCGTTGGTCTTACAGCCACCAAGCGCTTCAGACCTTGCGCAGACCCTTTTTGAAAACGACCACGCCCCCGATCCGCAAGCGATCTATGATGCGTCAGAAACGATGGCTCAAACGCTGGCCCAAACCTTGGCCGACAGTCTGCCCCGGCTTTATGCGGCAACCACTGTCGAGGGCCCCTATCAGCCAGATGCGGTTGGGGCGAGCAATCGCATGCTAAACTTCCGCATGTTGGCGCTGTTGTCCCGCTTGGACGGTGGCGATCAAGCCGCCCAACAATTCGCCAGCGCCGATAACATGACCCTGCAATATGCTGCGCTTGTCTGCTTGCTTTCCATTGATAAAGGCGCCGAGCAAAATCAGGCGTTCTTTGACCAATGGAAAGACGACCGTTTGGTCATGGATAAATGGTTTGCCGCGCAGGTCGCCTTTGCAACGCCTGAAAAGACGGCCGCAATCGCAGCCACGCTGACCCAGCACCCGCTGTTTGATATGAAGAACCCGAACCGGTTCCGTGCTGTCATGGGCGCCCTAGCGATGAACCATGCAGGTTTCCATCACATCAGTGGTGACGCCTATTCCCTTTTGGCCGACTGGCTGATCAAACTCGACCCCCTGAATCCCCAAACAACGGCTCGCATGTGTTCCGCCTTTCAAACATGGAAACGGTATGACGCGGATCGTCAGGCTCTAATCAAGATACAGTTGGATCGGATCGCAGCGACACCTGACCTGTCACGCGACACAACTGAAATGATCACTCGCATCCGGGAGGCATGAGAGCATGCGTAAAAACCTCCTTGTGACGGGGGCCAGCGCGGGTATCGGCGCGGCCGCAGCCCGACTGGCTGCCGAGAACGGCTATGACATCGCCCTGAACTACCTGAGTGATCATGACGGCGCCAAAGCGACGGCCCAAGCCGCCAAAGACGCCGGGGCGCAGGTTGTGCTGTGTCAGGGTGATGTTGCGTCTCCTGAAGGGATTGCTCAAATCTTTGCCCAAATTGATGCGCATTTCCCCAGACTTGATGCGTTGGTGAACAATGCCGGTATTGTCGATGTTGCAGTGCCGGTGACAGATTTCACGCATGAACGCTTACGAAGAATGTTCGATATCAACGTAATTGGGGCAATGCTGGTTGCCAAAGAAACAGTGCGGCGTATGTTGGCCCACGGCCAAGGGGGGGCAGTCGTCAATATATCCTCTGTCGCAGCGCGGCTTGGTTCGGCCAATCAATATGTCGATTATGCCGCCAGCAAAGCCGCGATAGATGCGTTTACCAAAGGTCTAGCAGACGAAGTCGCAACCCAGAACATTCGGGTGAATGCAGTGCGTCCCGGCCTGATCAAAACCGAAATCCACGCCAAGGGCGGCCAACCGGGACGCGCAGAGCGTCTTGCTCCAAACGTCCCGATGCAACGCACTGGAACCCCAATCGAGATAGCCGAAGCTGTGCTCTACCTGCTGTCAGATCAGGCATCTTATGTTACCGGCACGACTTTGGATGTCTCGGGCGGCAGATGAGCGACTCGTTTGATTTCACTCGCCACAATCGCAATCCCAGAACGGTAACAATCCTGATCTGCATCTATGCGGCGTTGATCGGAGCCGTGATCCTGATTGATGCAGCGTGGTGGTTGATGGCGGTACTGGGCCTGTTCACGCTGCCCGCCCTGTGGGATCTTTACGCTGACACAAGCGCCGGGCTGTCCATAACAGAACACAAGCTAGAGTGGTTTACCGGCAAGCGGTCGGCAGATCTCGACCTCGATAAAATTGATCACATGCGGTTTGACACTCGCATGGATATGTCTGTGCGGGTGACTGCGGTTCTACACTCCGGAGAGAAAGTGCGCCTGCCTTACGAGGCCCTGCCCCCCCACCGCAGACTAGAGACAGAATTTCAGAACCGGGACCTGCGTGTCATCCGGCATCATTTCGCTCTTTTTTAGCCCATTGTTCACCATTCAGGCGTTTGGCCCGAGGTTTCCACAAAAGGTGCAGCGAAACACCTCAACAGGGCCATGATTGTGCCTCAAATCGCCATCACATTCAGCAGTGTATTAATTGTTCCGCTGACTTGGATTTGTGATGTTAAACCGCTCTCGCCTGACACTTCGAAACCTGCCAATTTTGACCTCTTTTTTGCCAAAGCGGTTTCGCACGTCTGCTGTCCCAGCGCTCCCGCGCCCAACGTTTCTGCGTCCAGAAGAACACTTGAGTGTTCCCATCATGGATCACACGCAAGAAGAAGCAGCCTGTGCAGATGCCCGGAACCGGGGCCAATTTTTGGCCCGCCAAGACCGGTGGAAGGACCTCTCAGCAGAGCTGCGTGCTGCTGACAAAGCGCGCGCAACAACTCCGAACGGCATGCCCATCGCTGAATTGCTAAGCTTCGGGGCGAGACTGGATGTTGTCAGCGCAATGGAACACGCCCTTTCGGACTGTGTCTCGACTGAAACTGGCCCTATGGCCGACGGTATCTTAGGGTTCGAAGAAATCCTGAACGAATATCGCCATGATCCAGCCATTGCGCTGGTCATGGCCCAAACCCATATCGACGTAGCTTGGGCATGGCGTGGCACAGGGTGGGACACAATTGTGCCGCAGCTGAACCGACAACGCTGTGCAGCTCATTTTGACCGAGCCAAGCAGATTTTGGAACCGTTCTGCGGAATTGAACTTGATAGCCCCGCTTTAGCCGCTACCCGATGTGCGCTTTTGGCTGGACGCCGCAATCCTAAGGCCCGCGTTGCTGACGATTACGAAGACCTTATCGATCTGGCCCCGCACAACCACCGTCATATGCGCGCCTTGGGCAACCACCTGTTGCCCCGCTGGTTCGGCTCCTATGCAGAGTTGGAGTTGGAGGCCCGCCGGACCGCCGCCCGTACCCAAGATATCTGGGGGGCCGGTGGCTACACCTGGGTATGTTTTGATGCGATTGCGACCGACGAAGAAGCCTGTGCGCGTGTTGACGTTGATTTCTTTATCGATGGGCTACGTGATATCCTGCAAGCCCGGCCACAGCAGGAGATGGTCAATTTGCTAGCCTCTTATTGTGCGGTTGCCTTGCGAAATGGGCAAGGTCTGCACGAAGAAGCCGATCTGGCGCGTGGCCAGATTTGTGATGCTGCAGACTGGTTGATCCGGGATCACCTGACTGAGGTTCATCCGCTGATTTGGGCGCACGCAACAGACGGGTTTGACAATAACGCCCCGGTCACATCAATCAGCAGGTTTGCTGCGCGTGGTCGTGCAGATGCGCTTCATGCAATTTCAAACCTGTTTCGAGACGAAATAAGTCGGGGGCAGCGGATAACTTTCACCGCACAAGGCCCGCAGATGGACCCAATTTAACCTCTATCGGGCCAACCATGCCGCTTAAGATCGCCCGACTCTGGGCGTATTGCCCTCTTGCCCCCTCTGCCGACCTCGCCTAGAACCCGAAGCGATATCCTGAGGACAAGAGGCGACCCATGCTGGACCTGACCTACGAAACGCCAAAAATCAAAACCATTGCCGGAGCCAAGCACGATTGGGAACTGGTGATCGGTATGGAAGTGCACGCGCAGGTCAGCTCGAATGCGAAACTGTTTTCCGGGGCGTCCACGAAATTTGGTGCTGAGCCGAATTCGAATGTGGCATTTGTGGATGCAGCGATGCCGGGCATGTTGCCGGTGATCAACGAATACTGCGTTGAGCAAGCGGTCCGCACAGGATTGGGCCTGAAGGCCGAAATCAACCTGAATTCCGCCTTTGACCGCAAGAACTATTTCTACCCCGACTTGCCGCAAGGCTATCAAATATCACAACTTTATCATCCCATCGTAGGCGAAGGCGAAGTGTTGGTTGAGATGGGCGATGGCACCGCGCGTCTGGTGGGTGTGGAGCGCATTCACATGGAACAGGACGCTGGTAAGTCGATTCACGACATGGATCCGAACATGTCTTTCGTGGACCTGAACCGGACCGGTGTGTGCTTGATGGAGATCGTCTCGCGCCCGGATATCCGTGGTCCTGAAGAAGCGGCGGCCTATATCGCCAAGATCCGTCAGATCCTGCGCTACCTTGGGACCTGCGATGGCAACATGCAGAACGGCAACTTGCGCGCGGACGTGAACGTGTCGATCTGTCGTCCGGGTCAGTACGAGAAGTATCAGGAAGCAAACGATTTTTCCCATCTGGGAACCCGTTGCGAGATCAAGAACATGAACTCGATGCGGTTCATTCAGCAAGCGATCGACGTCGAAGCGCGTCGTCAGATTGCGATTGTTGAAGGCGGTGGAACTGTGGATCAGGAGACCCGCCTGTACGATCCGGACAAGGGTGAAACGCGGTCAATGCGATCCAAGGAAGAAGCACACGATTACCGCTATTTTCCTGACCCCGATCTGCTGCCTCTGGAGATTGAACAGGCGTGGGTTGATGATATTGCAGCGAATTTGCCCGAGCTTCCAGATGCCAAAAAAGCGCGTTTTATCAACGACTTCAAGCTGAGCGACTATGACGCTTCGGTGCTGACCGCCGATGTGGAATCTGCGGATTATTTCGAAGCTGTGGCCAAAGGGCGCGACGGGAAACTGGCGGCGAACTGGGTTATCAACGAGCTGTTTGGCCGTCTGAAAAAAGAAGATCATGATATCACCGACAGCCCGGTTTCCCCGGCGCAGTTGGGTGGCATTATTGAGCTGATTTCGGCGGATACAATCTCGGGCAAAATCGCCAAGGATCTGTTTGAAATCGTCTACACCGAAGGCGGCGATCCTGCTGATATCGTTGAGAAACGTGGCATGAAGCAGGTCACGGACACCGGCGCGATTGAGGCGGCTCTGGACGAGATCATTGCTGCCAATCCGGCGCAGGTCGAAAAAGCCAAAGAGAACCCAAAACTGGCGGGTTGGTTCGTCGGTCAGGTGATGAAAGCCACGGGTGGCAAGGCCAATCCAAAGGCCGTCAACCAGCTGGTTGCGCAGAAGCTGGCGCAGTAAATTGTAGGAAATGTGGGCTGTTTCGTACGAAATGGCCCGCTCTCCGCACGTCAAAAACACCCCAAAAGATTACTGTTTGTAGGATTACCCCCTGATTTCGTACGAAATCAGTTTCCAAAAGGTTGCGTACGTTGCTGTGAGGCACTGATTTTGGGTCTTGGCGCCAAAATCGTGCACTCCCCCCCGAAACACGCCACTGAAAAGATCCGTCGAACCGGATCTATCTTACCGAGCCTTCTTGCGAACAATTCTCGCTATAGTAGAGTTTCCCAAAGTGTTTGGTTTTCTTTCTAGTTGAAGGTTTGCAGTGTTTAAAAAATTACTAATCGGTCTTTCGGCGGTTGCCACGGTTGCTGCAGGTACCGGCCTGTATCTGACCCGTGATACAGGCCCCACTCACCCCGTTTTGAAAGCCAGCGCTCTGCCGCCGCTGATCCCGACGCGGGCGTTTTACGCAGATCCGCGCTCGGCCTTTGGGTACGTCGCATCAAGCGATGGGTCGTTGGTAGCGTTTCAGCAGGCCAGCATTTTCCGGCGCAGCATCACCGTGCAAGAGGTTGCCACGAAAAAGACCATCGCTGAGTTCCCGGGTGATCTGTCGGGATATCGTTGGCACCCAACCAAACATTTGTTGCGGTTCATCCACAAAGGCAACGAATGGGAGGCCGACCCAAAATCGCCAGAGCCTGAGAACTGGACCCGCACCAGCCCTATATCGCTGTCGGGGTGGTGGATAAAACAGGGCTACCCAACAGACGACACGCTGCCGGCTCTGGTTTTGGGGAAACGGAACAACCGCGAACACCCGCATTTGTGGCATGTCTCGCAGGATGGGGTCACAGCGGAAATCATCACGAAGGGAACCTCAAAAACACAAAGCTGGCTCTTAGATGAAAATGACACCCCACTTTTGCGCATAGACAGCTTGGATACGGCCACCCTCCGGTTGGTGCGATCCACGGAGAACGGTTGGGAAAAGCTGATCGACATCCATATCAATGACACTTTCCAACCGGTGTCCAACGTGCGGGCGGATGGGACGGTTCTGGTTCGATCCTCGCGCGGACGGGACAAGGTGGCGCTGGTGTCGTTTGACACAAAAACGGCAGAAGAAACTGTTCTGATCGAAAACCCGGATGAGGATGTTGGGGGAACCACCGCGCTGACCTATGCTCGGGAGCCTGACTTCATTCGAATGGGAACCAATACCCATGAGAAGGTTGCGCTGACCGAGCGCGGACAGGTGTTTTTGGATATTCTGGCTGAATTTCCGCAGCCTGTTTCATTGGGTGCGACAGCAACGACCGCTTCGGGGCGATACGTCACCCAAGCGATATCGCCGCAGAGCAAATCCTTTGTCTATCTGCTGATTGATCTGCATGAAAAGAGGTATGAGGTGCTGGGCGAATATCACTTTCGCCGATTCAAGGATCATTTGGTTCAGCCAGAGGTGCTGACGTTCACAGCACGCGATGGTTTGAAAATCCCAGCTGTTTTGAGCATGCCCAAGGATGTGGCTGGCCCGATCCCGTTTATCGTTTTCATTCATGGGGGCCCTGCCGGTCAGGTTGGACCTGACTATGGGCATGGCACCCAGTTTCTGGTGAACCGGGGGTATGGTGTTTTGTCGGTCAACTTTCGCGGCTCAATCGGATTTGGCAAGGAATTTCAAGCCAAAGGGTATCGAGAATTCGGGCGCGCGATGCAGGATGATATTGCTGACGCGGCCCTATGGCTGGTGGATCAGGGGATGGCCGATACTGATGCCTTGGTCGCGATGGGCATGAGTTACGGCGGTTATTCTGCCGCGCTGGCAATGACCCGCGACCCCGGTCTGTTTGATGCGGCGATTGTTGAGTTCCCAATGTTGGATGCAGAGTTTCAAACCAAACATCACCCCGGGTTCTGGAACAACTCTCTGGAGACCTGGACACGGTATTTCGGGGACATTGATGTGCCCGAGGATGTAGACAAGATGCAAAGGTTTTCGCCATCAGATCGTATTGCACGGCTCCACGGGCCAATATTGGTTTTGGGCGGTCAGAAAGATCAGATCACTGCGGTTCAGCAAGTGCGGAATTTCGAAACCGACGCACATATGGCGGGCAAGGATGTGCAGGTGCATTATTTCCCCAATGCAGGGCATGGCGTGCGCCATTGGCGGGACAAACTGCGCCAAGCCCGGCTGCGCGAAGATTTTTTGGCCAAGACCGTTGGCGGGCGATCTGGTGGCTATGAATTTGTTGAAGACGCGCCCGATTTCATCGACTGATGCCTCAGCGGCGCTGTGATGTTGCGATTTGGGGGCATACCGGCGCTCAGGTGGGGCGTTGGGGTGGTGAAACCTTGACGCCTCGTGCACATCCGCTACACCTGCCCATCACAGTGCGTTCGGAGGGCGATAATGCCGCGTTATGAATACAAAGTCTTACCGGCCCCGCCTAAGGGGACCAAAGCCAAGGGTATCAAAACCCCCGAAGGACGGTTTGCTTTGTCCATCGAACAACTGCTCAATCAGATGGGCGCGTCAGGCTGGGAATATCAGCGGGCTGAATTGTTGCCGAGCGATGAACGCTCTGGTCTGACCGGCACGACGGTGAATTGGCGCAATGTCTTGGTGTTTCGTCGGACGCTTGATTCGGTTTCTGTGCCCATCGATGAAGTGCAGGACGACGCGAGCCCACAGGAAGATGACGAACCGGCGCCCACGCCTGAGCCCCCCCTCGCCCCGATTTCACAGCCTGTCGAAGATCCGCCGCTGACCAGTGAGCAAAGCAAAGACGCGGTTGAGGCGATGCAAGAGGACGAAAGCGAGACCAAGCCGGTTCTGAGCGCCGCGCTGAAAACCCGCGCCGAACAGGTGAGCCCCAAGCCGCCCGTGATCGAGAAAGACGGCGAAGAGTCCGACCGGTCCTAGGTGTCTAAATCCAGCGCAAGGGCATGAATGCGGGGCACAATATCGCCCAGCGCCTTGTGAACGGCACGGTGGCGTTGCACGCGGGATTGGCCCTCAAAGGCGTGTGAGCGAATGCGCACGTTGAAATGTGTTTCGCCCCCTTCACGGTGGCCGGCGTGTCCGCGGTGGCTTTCGCTGTCGTCTTCGACATCCAATTCACGGGGATCAAACGCAGCCTGCAGTTTTGCGCGCATTTCGTCGGTTATGCTCATAGGGGGTGCCTTCATTTTTTCGCCGACGAAGAAATATATTCGCCGTGCCCTCTTCTATCTTCTGCCACATAGATTAGACTGTCTCCTCCGAGTCGAGAAGTAGTATCCATAAGGTGCCTGTTATGACGAAATCTGATCCCTTTGGGTTTGATATGTCCGTCTCCACTGCCAAGAAAAAGAACCCTAGGGGTCGTCGTGGCATGTCGGGAGCGTCTGAAACATCACAGCGCGTGTGCGAACACGAGGGCTGCGAAGAGCCGGGCAAGTTCCGTGCGCCCAAAGCGCCGGACGTTCTGGATGAATTCAAGTGGTTTTGCCAGCAGCACGTGCGCGAATATAACCTCAAGTGGAATTTCTTTGATGGAACCACCGAGGCCGAGCTGAACGCACAGCAGTCCAAGGACAAGGTGTGGGAACGCAAGACCCGCCCGATTGGCGATCCTGAAGCGCGCGCCTGGGAACGGTTGGGCATCGAAGACCCGCATCAGGTTCTGGGTGCCAACGCGACGCGCAACCCAGGTAAAGGTGGTGGTGGTGGCAAACGTCTGCCGCCCACCGAGCGCCGTGCGGTCGAGATTCTGGAAGGTAAGGATCACTGGACCAAAGCCGAGATGCGCAAGGCGTATAAGAAGCTGATCAAAGTGCTGCACCCGGACATGAACGGTGGGGATCGCAGTCAGGAAGAACAGCTGCAAGAGGTGGTCTGGGCTTGGGATCAAATCAAAGACAGCCGCAGCTTTAAGTAACAGGCTGATCAAGTTTGAATTTTGAACGGGACGCTTCGATGAGGCGTCCCGTTTTGCGTTGATGGATTGCCGGACGTTGGTCGCTGTTTTTAGGTCAGCGATGAAGTGAGCCCCCCACAGCATCATAAACTGACCCAAATTGGTAAAGCGGTCCTCGGCACGCAGCTTTTCACTAATAATGTAGCTCGTGCTAAAGTTTGTCGTATAGTTGATTTAAGAAACGGTAGTGCAATTCCAAATTGCGATTTTTTCGCCGTTCGCACCAAATTGGAGAATGTTGTGAGAAATCGTACTTTCAATTCCATAAAAAAACTATTCGCTGCAGCGGCCGTAACTCTAATGGTCGTCAACACGGCACCCTCTGTAGGTGCGACGGATATGCCGACCGAACCTCGAGGCGGGCAGCCACCGGCCGGGTCGAAACCTTCAAAATCGAACTTTGCCGATCAGGTCCTGTATCAGCGCGCGTTTGAGGCCGTGGTTTGGTCTCAGCCTGCGGTGATGAAGTATGGTTTGCGACGTGCATCAATGGAAATTGGCGGGGGCGACAATGTCATCCTCGCATGGTCGTCAACGGCTTTGCCATTGTTTGAAACGCTGACCCCAAACAACACGACACCTTATGTGACGTCGACAACCGATCTGCGAAATGGGCCTGTTGTCCTAGAAGTTCCCAAGGCGACGGATAAGGCCAGTCTATTTGGTCAGGTCGCCGACAACTGGTTTATAACAATCGCGGATATCGGCCCCATCGGTGTAGATAAGGGCGAAGGGGCAAAAATTCTTCTTACACCTCCGGGGTATGCTGAGGATATTCCCGAAGGCTATATCGAAGTGAAAAGCACCAGCTTTGTGTTGGACTTTGCGTTTCGCTCCGTTCCATCGCCCGACGGCACACTGGAAGATGCCTATGCGATGTCAAAAAGTCTCAAGATGTACTATCTTTCAGAGCTTCCAAACCCTGAGCCCACCAAAATCTTAGACCCGCTGAATATGCGGTGGTCCACCTTGCCGCGATATGACGAACGGTATTTTGAAGATCTGCAAATGGTGATCGACGCTGGCCCAACCCGTGAACGCGACAAAGCGATGATGGGGATGCTGAAATCTATCGGGATCGAACAGGGCAAGCCCTATGACCCCGATGAAAAAACAACCAAGGTTTTTAGACAGGCCGCGATCGATGCCTATCACTACATGCTCGAAGGATACGTCAAAGGCGTTCCGGCAGAAATGTTCTGGGATAACCGCAGTTGGCGGAATGTGTTTTACACCGATCCGGATGGCGGGTTCTCTTGGGATACAGAGGGGATGCTGGACTATGACAATCGCGCGATCCGCAATTGGTTCAATGTGATCTATTTCCCTGCTGGGGTCGCCGAGGTTCCAGCGACCATGTATGTTGATACGCCTTTGGACAGTGATGGGAACGTTTTCCAAGCTGGAAAAACCTACAAGCTTACCGTGCCTGCCAAAGTTCCAGCCAACAAATTCTGGTCCTTGACGATTTATGATATGGCCACTTGGGCCTTTATCTACACGCCAGAAGGTCGGTCCGGATTATCCTCGCGTGAACGGGACTCTATGACGCTGAATGACGACGACAGTGTTACGCTTTATTTTGGGCCGAAAGCTCCGGAAGGGTTAGAAAGCAACTGGATACCAACCATGGATAAAGTTCCCTTTCCCATGTTTCGTTTTTATGGACCGGAGGAAGCTCTGTTCAACGGCGAGTTTGTTTTGAACGAAATTGAACTGGTAAAGTAATCGGCGAATGTGTCGATTAGCGATACGGTTTGAGCATTCTCGTTTCAACTGTAGAACCGGAAGAACCGTGTGTTCTGTAGCCTCGCGAACACTTGGCGAGAGTTGATTTAAGACAGGAAGTGGCCCTTGGTAAGACCAAACAAAAGGGCCGCTTAGTCGCGTGTAACAGACATTCAGCAGGATTGCTGCAAGGTCCGCTCTGTTGCAAAGCCACAAGCGCGGCTTTGCAATATGTGTTCAAAGCATCAGCCGCGCTGATTGCGTTGCAGGTTGATTAGAACCTGATCAATCTAGAGTGCCGCTTGAGTTCTTGTCCGCGTTGGAAAAGTCTTTTTGGATTTGAGCGTCATACTCGGACTTTGAAATGCTGCCATTGGCATCTGTGTCTGTGGCATCAAACACATCCTGCGCAATGAAACTTTCGACCTCTGGGGTTTCAAGCTGACCGTTTTGATTGGTGTCCATGCCGTCAAACATAGCATCCATCTGTTGCTTGAACTCATCTAGGGTGATTTGGCTATCGCCGTCCCCGTCGAGCAACAACAAAGCCTCGCCGGGCATGGTTTGAGCTATTGCGCCTGAGGCAAATGCCAAGGCAACGATGGCAGAATATGTAACGCGCTTCATTGTGTGTCCCATTAGCAATTTAACGCTGTGCCAGTCGCAGCGCCCCCTGCAAAAGCGCCAGCCGCTGTGGCGAGTGTTTGTCCGGTTCCACCGCCAAAGCGGTTACCGATCGCTCCACCAAGAACTGCGCCGGTCAAGACGCCGCCGACACAGGCCACTTCGTGTTGCGCAGCCGGGTTATTTGAGCAGGCACCAGTTATGGCGATCAGTGCCGCGAGGGATGCCAATTTTAGTTTTGAATTCACGTGAATCTCCCGTTTTCAGGATCGTTCTTTAGGGCAAGCCAGAGGCGGTACCCTTATTATGCTTTTAGCTTATCCCTATAGGAGTTGCAGCGGGATCAAATTTTCAGGCTAAAATGCGCCACTTTTCAGTGGTCTTGCGCGTTTTCGCGCCGATCTGCAAAGCCACAAGCGCGGCTTTGCAGTTTGTGTTTAAAGCATCAGCCGCCCTGATTGCGTTGCAGGTTGGTTAGGACCTGATCAATCGAGAAGCTGGCGGGTTCCTGACGTGGTGGATAGTCGATGAAGGTTTCGAGGAACTTGCCCACAAAGACCTGTGCCGGAACCAGCAGGTACAGGCGTTCGAACCGCCATTGGACGTAGGCCGCGGCCTCTTCCTGTGCGCGTTCAAACGGATCGCTGTAAAGATCGATCAGTTTTGGCACCCGCAGCGGAATAAAGGGTTCTTCCCAGACGTCGAAGCCCTCGGCGCGTTGTTCGGCAAAGACCAGTTTCCAGCGGTCATACCGCAGGTTCACCAGATCGCCGCCATCGGAGAAATAGAAGAACTCCTTGCGCGGTCCCTTTTCGGTTTCGCCTTTGAAGTAGGGCATGAAGTCATAACCATCGAGGTGGACACCTTCGTTGCCCTCGCCGAATTGAGACCCGGTGAGCATCTTTTCCTTCATGTCGGGGTCGCCAGAGGCGGACATAAAGGTTGGGAACCAATCAAGGTGGCTGATGATCTGGTTGGACTTACGCCCCGGTTCGATGACACCCGGCCATTTGATCATCATTGGAACGCGATAGCCGCCTTCCCAATTGTCGTTCTTTTCCCCTTTGAACGGCGTGGTGCCGCCATCGGGCCACGAGAACACCTCGGCTCCGTTGTCGGTGGAATACATCACCACGGTATTGTCGGCGATGCCCAGCTCTTCGAGTTTGTCGAGCATTTCGCCCACCATGCCGTCATGTTCAACCATGCCATCGGGGTAAATGCCCAGACCTGTCACGCCTTCGCTTTCGGGTTTCAGGTGTGTGTTGATGTGCATTCGGGTGGTGTTGTACCACAGGAAGAAGGGTTTATCCTGTTCGACCGCACGTCCCATAAAGTCGATGGCGCCTGCAGTGACTTCTTCGTCAATGGTTTCCATCCGCTTGCGCGTCAGGGGTCCGGTGTCTTCGACCGTGCCATCAGATGAGGATTTGATCACGCCGCGCGGACCAAAGTTTTTACGAAACTCGGGGTCTTTGGGGTAATCAACGCTTTCGGGTTCTTCCTCGGCATTCAGGTGGTAGAGATTGCCAAAGAATTCATCAAAGCCATGATTGGTCGGTAGATGCTCATCCCGGTCGCCCAAGTGATTCTTACCGTATTGGCCGGTCATATAGCCTTTGGATTTCATGTATTCGGCGATGGTCGGGTCTTTCTCAGACATCCCCTCTTTGGCGCCGGGCAGACCCACCTTGAGCAGGCCAGTTCGAAAGCCGCTTTGCCCCGTCACAAAGGAGGCGCGCCCTGCGGTACAGGATTGTTCACCGTAACCGTGGGTGAACAACATGCCTTCGTTGGCGATACGGTCAATGTTGGGGGTTTCATACCCCATCATCCCCTGATTGTAGGCGCTGATGTTCCAGAGCCCGACGTCATCCCCCCAAATAATCAGGTAATTCATCGGTTTGTCCTGGGCCATTGCTGGCACAGCGCAGGCCAGCCCTAACACGCTGGCGAGCATTGTTCGCTTAAAGTATTTCATTCCAGTTATTTCACTCCCTTAAAAATTGAGTTCGAAATCTGGGCCGGCAGCAGAGTGCAAAAAACACAGCCCGGTTCAATGCGATCACTATAACCACGATTGCCGAAACTGATAAAAAAAATCTCAGCAATGGCTAAATCCGGTTAGTAATCACCCCTAAAGCTGGAATTTTTCACCCCCAAGGTGGTTTCATAAGTCCAGTTTGACCCCTTTTACCGATACAGCCGGTTTGGAACGCCCGGTTCCCCTTGCTCTTGGACAAAAGATGTTGCACCACATGCGGGTTCAGACCCCGCATTTGGGGCAGAGGATAAGGGCGAGAAGCATGGCTGACGGATCGATCGATAGTAACGCAAAACCCACCGAAGAGATCTCGGTCCGTGAGGTGTTTGGCATTGACACTAATATGACCATCAAGGGTTTCGCGGAACGTTCCGACCGTGTGCCTGAGATCGATCATACGTACAAATTTGACGCTGACACCACGATGGCGATCTTGGCGGGTTTCTCGCACAACCGCCGTGTCATGGTGCAGGGCTATCACGGGACGGGTAAATCAACCCACATCGAACAGGTTGCGGCGCGCCTGAACTGGCCATCGGTTCGTGTGAACCTTGATAGCCACATTTCGCGGATCGACCTGATCGGTAAAGACGCGATCAAACTGCGCGATGGTGTTCAGGTGACCGAATTCCACGAGGGCATCCTGCCTTGGGCGCTGCGCAACCCTGTTGCGATCGTGTTTGATGAATATGATGCGGGCCGTGCGGACGTAATGTTCGTGATCCAGCGTGTTCTGGAGCATGACGGCAAGCTGACCCTGATGGATCAGAACGAAATCATCACTCCGAACCCGAATTTCCGTCTGTTTGCCACGGCCAACACCGTTGGTCTGGGCGATACAACCGGTCTGTACCACGGCACCCAGCAGATCAACCAAGCCCAGATGGACCGTTGGTCCCTGGTCGCAACGTTGAACTATCTGAGCCATGATGCAGAAACCATGATCGTTCTGTCCAAGGCACCGCATTACAACACCGCCGAGGGTCGCAAGATCGTGGGCCAGATGGTGACGGTTGCAGATCTGACGCGGACTGCGTTCATGAATGGCGACCTGTCGACCGTCATGTCACCCCGAACCGTGATCAACTGGGCGCAAAACGCCGAGATCTTCCGCGATGTGGGCTATGCGTTCCGTCTGTCGTTCCTGAACAAATGTGACGAACTGGAGCGTCAGACCGTTGCTGAGTTCTATCAGCGTTGTTTCGATCAGGAACTGCCTGAAAGTGCTGCAAGCACGAGCATGGGGTGAACTTGACCTCAGCTAAGGTCTCTCAAAGGGGGACGTGATGCATATTGGCCTGATAGGCGGAATTGGTCCCGCAGCAACTGCAGCTTATTATCTCAAGCTGGTTGGTCGCTGTCGTGACGCAGGTGTTCCGCTAGACCTGACGATCGTGAATGCAGACATTCAAACGCTTGCGCACAATGCGCAGGCCGATTGCCGGGATGATCAGGCTGCAATCTATGCAGAGCTCATTGACCGATTGGCAGCAGCCGGAGCAAAGGCCGCTGCCATCACGTCAATCGGGGGTAGTTTTTGCGAAGATGAAACCCGCACCTTGTCTGCCTTGCCTTTGGTCAGTGCCTTTGGCGCACTCGATGATCATTTTGTGACGCAAGGCATAGGTACGATTGGGATCCTTGGAACTGAAACGGTGATGCGCAGCCATCTGTATGGTCGCATGACCGGAACCAAGACCGTGATACCAGAGGGGCAGATTGCCGAAGTTGGGCAGGCCTATATCGATACGGCTCTTGCGGGGCGGTCTACGGACTCTGCAAGAGACTTGTTTTTTACCGCAGGGCGCAGAATGATTGAGAAAATGGGAGCGGACGCTGTTGTGCTGGCTGGGACAGACCTTGGCCTGGCATTTGATGGTCAAAGCCCCGGTTTCCCAGTTGTGGACGCCATCGATGTGCATGTCGAACACCTGTTTCTTCTTGCCTCTGACGCCCTGAAAACGCAGGATTTGTCCTTATGAAAAAGCCCAACGACAACCCCGCCGATCCGTTCAAGAAAGCCTTGGCCGAAGCGACCAAGGTTATGGCCAATGATCCCGAGCTGAGCGTCAGCTATACGGTTGATCCCTCGGGCGTGTCAGGCGATTCCATGCGCCTGCCGCAGGTGTCGCGCCGGATGACCCGTGACGAGGTTCTGTTGGCGCGTGGCACGGCGGACGCTTTGGCGTTGCAGCGCAAGTACCACAATGAGGCGACGCACAACCGCTATGCCCCTCCCGGTGACATGGCGCGTGATCTCTACGAGGCGATGGAAACCGCGCGATGTGAGGCGATGGGTGCGCGCGATATGCCCGGTACCGCCAGCAACATTGATGTGAAGATCACTCATGAGGCGCTGCGCCGGGGCTATGATCAGGTCAAACAGCCGTCCGAGGCACCCTTGCCCGTTGCGGCGGGATATCTGATCCGTCATCTGGCCACCGGACGCGATCTGCCGCGTGGTGCGGATAACGTGATGAACCTGTGGCGTGGGTTTATCGAAGAGCAGGCCGGCGGCACGCTGGAAAACCTGCAGGATATTCTGAACGATCAGGCTGAGTTTGCCAAATTTGCCCGTCAGGTCATTGACGATCTGGGCTATGGCGATCAGTTGGGCGAAGACCCCGACGAGCTGGACGAAGATCAGCAGGACGAAGCCGAAGACGACGCCGAAGAGCAGCCTGATCCCGACAGCACCGGGGATGATCAGCAAGACGATCAGGACGCGGATGCCAATCCTGAGCAATCGCAGGAAGAGCAGCAGGATCAGCAGCAGGCCCAAGTCTCGATGGATGAGATGGCCGATCAGGAGATGGGCGAAGAGACGGAAATGCCCGAGGGTGAGGCCCCGATGGAGCCCCCTGCCCCCGCGCCTGTGTCTGATGCCGATCCTGAGTATGCGGTTTATCTGGGCGAGCATGACGAAGAGATTGCCGCCGAGGATCTGGCGGAACCGGCTGAACTGGAACGCCTGCGCGCCTATCTGGATCAGCAGCTGGAGCCGTTGAAGGGCGCGGTGTCGCGTCTGGCCAACAAATTGCAGCGCCGCTTGCAGGCGCAGCAGAACCGGTCTTGGGAATTCGATCAGGAAGAAGGTATCCTGGATGCCGGGCGTCTGGCGCGGGTTGTTGCCAACCCAACCACTCCACTGAGTTTCAAGATCGAGCGCGACACGGAATTCCGCGACACCGTGGTGACGCTGCTGCTGGATAACTCTGGCTCGATGCGGGGGCGTCCGATTTCGATTGCGGCGATCTGTGCCGATGTTCTGGCGCGCACGCTCGAGCGGTGCAACGTCAAGGTCGAGATCCTGGGCTTTACCACCCGAGCGTGGAAAGGCGGACAGGCGCGTGAGGCATGGCTGAACGATGGCCGTCCACAAACGCCGGGCCGCCTGAACGATCTGCGCCACATCATCTATAAGCGCGCCGATGCGCCATGGCGTCGGGTACGACCCAATCTGGGCCTGATGATGAAAGAGGGCCTGTTGAAGGAAAACATCGACGGTGAGGCGCTGGAATGGGCGCACCGCCGGATGATTGCGCGTCAGGAACAGCGGAAGATCCTGATGGTGATTTCGGATGGCGCGCCGGTCGATGACTCCACCCTGTCGGTGAACCCGGCCAACTATCTGGAAAAGCACCTGCGTGATGTGATCGCCATGGTCGAAAAGCGCAAACAGGTAGAGCTGTTGGCGATTGGGATCGGCCACGACGTGACCCGCTATTATGACCGCGCGGTGACGATCACCGATGTGGAACAGCTGGCTGGTGCGATGACCGAGCAGTTGGCGGCTTTGTTCGACAGTGACCCGCGCGCCCGTGCCCGCGTAATGGGGATGCGCAACGTCGGCTGATCTGTGGATCTGTATTGAGATTTAGAAACGGCTCGCATGGTTGCGGGCCGTTTTTTTGTGGTCCCTGCTTTTGGGGTGGCGTGATTATCCGGCTGGACATTTGCCAGCCTGCCGCCCACTTTTCGCCCAACACATCGCATTGCAAAAGACGAGGCCCCCATGTTCCAGACATTTGAAGTGACCGCACGCCCGGAACAGGGGCCCCCTCGGTTAGAGGCATTGCGCGGTGAGTTGATGGCTGAGGGCTTGGACGGGTTCTTGATCCCGCGCGCGGATGCGCATCAGGGGGAGTATGTCGCGGCGCATGATGAGCGGCTGAGCTGGTTGACCGGTTTTACCGGGTCTGCCGGGTTTTGTGTGGCGCTGCGGGATATCGCGGGTGTGTTCATCGATGGGCGGTATCGCACACAGGTCAAGGATCAGGTCGCGGATGTGTACACGCCGGTGCCTTGGCCGGATGTGACGCTGACCGCATGGTTGAAAAGCCAGCTGCCACAGGGGGGCCGCGTGGGCTTTGACCCGTGGCTGCACAGCGCGGGGCAGATCAAGGCGGCGCGGGCAGATCTGGACGGAACCGGGATTGAGCTGGTGGACTGCGCCAATCTGGTGGATCGGATTTGGGCGGATCAACCTGCCCCCCCGATGGAACCGGCCAAGGCGCATCCGCTTGAATTCGCGGGGGAAAGTGCCGCTGAAAAATGCACCCGCTTGGGTCGGGATCTGCGCAAGGCGGGGCATGCTGCTGCCGTGATCACCCTGCCGGATTCGATCATGTGGCTGTTGAACATTCGCGGTGCAGATATTCCGCGCAATCCCGTGGCGCATGGGTTTGCGATCCTGCATGCGGATGGGCAGGTTGATTTGTTTATGGCCCCTTCGAAACTAGAGGGGTTGGGCGATCATTTGGGCGCAGGTGTGCGTGTGCATGCGCCAGATCAGTTTTTGGGCGCGGTTGAGGCGCTTGAGGGCAGTGTACGCGTTGATATGGGCACGGTGCCAGACATCGTCGCAACCAAGCTGAGCGGGCAAATTAACGACGCAGGCGATCCCTGTGCCCTGCCCAAAGCGCGCAAGAACGCCGCCGAGATTGCAGGCTCAGCCGAGGCGCATCTGCGCGATGGGGCGGCGCTGGTCGAGGTACTGGCGTGGCTGGATCAACAGCCCCCCAGCAGCATCAGTGAGACACAGGTCGTGTCGCATCTGGAGGCCTGTCGTCGGGTCGATAATGCGCTGCAGGACATCAGCTTTGAGACCATTGCCGGGACCGGGCCCAATGGCGCAATCATGCATTACCGCGTGACCGAGGAAACCGACAGCACCTTGCAGGATGGGCATTTGTTGGTGCTGGACAGTGGCGGCCAATATCTGGACGGCACAACAGATGTGACGCGCACAGTGGCCATTGGCACCGTCGGAGAGGCGGAAAAGCGGGCCTTTACCCGCGTTCTGAAAGGTATGATTTCCCTGTCAATGCTGCAGTGGCCCGTCGGGCTGGCAGGGCGGGATATCGAATGCATCGCGCGTGCGCCGCTGTGGGCTGCGGGGCAGGATTTCAACCACGGGGTTGGCCATGGTGTGGGTGCCTATCTGAGCGTACACGAGGGGCCGCAACGGTTGGCGCGCACCAGTCATGTGCCGATAGAGCCGGGCATGATTTTGTCAAACGAACCGGGGTATTACCGTGAAGGGGCGTTTGGGATTCGCATCGAAAACCTTGTTGTGGCGCAAGAGGCCCCGGCCTTGGCCGAAGCAGACCCGGAACGCGCCATGCTGAACTGGAAAACACTGACCTTTGCACCCATTGACCGCCGGCTCATCGTCGTAGATACATTGACGCTCTCGGAGCGCAGCTGGCTGAATGACTATCATCGTCAGGTTGCGGAACACATCGGACCACGGGTCGGCAGCGCCACACGCATGTGGTTGGATGCCGCAACTGCTCCGATTTGACACCGGGTTGTTACATGACGGGGCGACAAGACAGCCCACGCGAATTGTTGGGGAAGGAATCTAAATGACTGATCACATCAAGATCTACAAAGCAGATGGCAAATGGGCTGTTCGTTCAGGCGGCGCAATTTTGGGCGAAAGCTCGAACGCGCTGGAACTGCATGAAGGCGATCTTGAACCGGTGGTATATTTCCCGCGCGCTGACATCGCGATGGCCTTTTTGGATCAGTCCGACAAGACCAGCCATTGTCGACACAAGGGCGATGCCACCTATTTTTCAATCGTTAACATGTCGTCCGTCACCAAAGACGCGGTATGGAGCTATGAAAACCCGATTGACGCTGTGGCTGAAATCAAGGGTTACCTTGCCTTTGTCACGGGTGACACGGTCAAGGTTGAGCGTCTGTAAGTCACGCCCACATTATTGAGACGTTGCAAAAGGCCCCGATGGGGCCTTTTCTTTTGGCACTCAGACATAGCGGGGGGTTACGAGTGCTCTTCGGCGGCGGTCGCGGCGAGGGCGCGGTTATAGGCCTTGAGCGCGTCAATGTGATAGAGCACCCCCACAACCCGTTTGATCGCCCCCTCTTCGTCATGAACCACCACAGGAATGTAGGGAATATCGGCGCGGTCGAAATAGGGCATCGCCGCTTCGAGCGTGGAATTGGCTTCGACGCAGAGACCCTGATCAATGAGGCTTTCGCAATCCTGCAACGAGGCGCACCGGGGGTCTTTTAGATCCCGCATCACGGATGAGGCGCGCAACATCGCCAAGAGATAGGCCTGTGGGCCCGCGGCCAGATGGATGCCCCGGCGTTCGAGCTGTGTCAGGAAGAACGAGCGATCCACCAGACGTGAGGCAAGCGCGGTGGACATGGACACCGACACCATGACCGCAAGCCCGATTTGCCAATCGCCGGTCAGTTCAAACACGATCAGCGTGGTTGAAATTGGTGCGCCCAGCACGGCGGCGGCCACGGCCCCCATTCCGGCGTAGGCGTAGAGCGCATGGGTGCCGGACACATCCGGCAGGACGCTGGTGGCAATCAGACCGAAGGCCAGCCCGGACAGTGCTCCAACCATCAAGGCAGGCGAGAACACCCCGCCCCCCATGCGCCCGCCAAAGGTGATGGCGACGGCGATGGTTTTGAGAACGGCAAAGACGATAGCGTTGTGCAGGGCGATCTCGCCACTCAGCGCAAGCGCCGTGGTTTCATAGCCGACCCCGATGATGTGGGGAAACCAGATAGCGACGGCGCCCAGCATGACCCCGGAGATCGCAGGGCGCAGCCAGCGGGGTAGCGAAAAGCGATCCATAAAGTGGTTGCCTATGTCCTCGGCCCAGAAGATGGAGCGCATCAGCACGACGGCAATGACACCGCAGACAAGACCCAGCATCAGGAATGCAGGCAATTCGACGTAGAATTGCAGTGATCCCGGCGTGTCCAGCGAGAATTCGGCAACATCCCCGTGGTGCAGGCGGTTGATGACCGTTCCGGCCACGGCAGCGATCACGATCGGGGCAAAGGCGTGCACGGCAAAGTGGCGCAATACCACCTCGAGCGCGAAGAGCGCGCCCGCGATTGGGGCATTGAAGCTGGCGGAGACGGCGGCCGCGACGGCACACCCCAACAGATCGCGCCCGGTGATGCCATCGGCATGAATGCGATTGCTGACCCATGTGGACACCACACCGGCCAGATGCACAACCGGACCTTCGCGGCCCGACGAGCCGCCAGAGCTGAGCGTGATCAGCGAGGCAAACATCGACGCGATCCCGGCTTTGACCTCGACCCGGCCATCGTTCAGCGCCGCGCCTTCGATCACGTCAGCCGGGGCCCGGACGCGTGCGTCATCGGTGAAGTTGTGCAAGATCACCCCGACCAGCAGACCGCCCAGCGTGGGAATGATCAGGATCCAATACCACGGCAGCTGTTCAGCGAAACTGTGGATGAACTGAACGTCTTCGGTGCCATAGAGCGTGGATTGCAGCGCGTTGATGCCCATCCGAAAGAACAGCGCGGCAAAGCCCGCAGCAACGCCAATCAGCAACGCGATGAACCAGAATTGGATCTGGCTGGGGCCGCGATGACGCAAAATGCGCCAGCCGTCCTTGCACGCCGCAATGGCTTGGCCAAGTTGTTGGGACAGGACGGAACGTGTTGATTGGGTCATTTCGAGCTCGAAGTCGCTTAATCCTGTGTAAGCGAGGCCATGCAAACAAAAAAGCGGGTTTCTGGAAAAGAACGTGTACTCACTAAAAAGTGCGCTGTTTGGGCCGAAATTTACGCCTTGAGCAGCGACCGGGCGGCGGCGCGGGCCTCTTTCGTGATGGTATCGCCTGCAACCATGCGCGCGATTTCATCGACACGTTCGGTTTTGGACAAGGGCACCACCGTCGACAGGGTCATGCCGTCTTCGACCTGTTTTTGAACCCGCCAGTGGTGCGCGCCTTGGGCGGCAACCTGCGGCGAGTGGGTCACGACCAGCACCTGCCCGCCATCCGCCAGCGCGGCCAGTCTGCGGCCAACCGCATCCGCCGTCGCGCCCCCGACCCCACGGTCGATTTCGTCAAAGATCATGGTGTGATCGCTGTCGTCCCCGGTCAAACAGACCTTGAGCGCCAAGAGAAAGCGGCTGAGTTCCCCCCCAGAAGCGATTTTGTTCAACGGCCCCGCCGGAGCGCCGGGGTTGGTGGCAACGGTAAAGGCCACAACATCGCGCCCTTCGGGACCAGCGTCACCAGGGGTGATCTGCGTTTCAAACACAGCGCGTTCCATTTTTAATGGGGCAAGTTCAGCCATCACGGCCTGATCCAACTGGCCAGCGGATTGGTACCGGGTGTCAGTCAGGCGTTGGGCGCAGGTGTCATAGTGGGCTTCGGCAGCCGATAGGGCCGCCATTTGATCGGCCAAATTCACATCGCCTGCATCCAAGGCGTTCAGTTTGACGCGCAACCCTTCGGCAAAGCCGCCCAATTCATCAGCAAGCACATCGTATTTGCGGGCCAAGGCGCGAATGGCAAACAGGCGTTCTTCGACCATCTCAAGTTCGGCTGGGTTAAACTCTAACGCGTTCAGGCAGTGTTCAACGCCGCCTTGGGCTTCGCCCAGTTCTAGCATCGCTCGTCCAAGCGCCATAATTGGTGCTTCGAGCTGGCCAGCCGCCTCGGCAGAGACGCCTTCGAGCCAGCGCAGCGCATCGCCCATAGCACCTTCGGCCCCGTCCCCACCCAGCAGGTGAAAGGCGCGGACCACATCATCGCGGATCTTTTCAGCGCCCTGCATCGTGCGACGGCGCATATCCAATTCTTCGTCTTCGCCGGGCTGCGGGTCGAGTTGATCCAACTCGGCCACGGCGTGGCGCAGGAATTCTTCTTCGGCGCGCACCGCATCAAGGGCGGCTTTGGTCTGGTCTACCGTTTTGCGGGCTTTGCCCATGGCAACCCACGCCTGACGCACCTCGGCCAACTGCCCCTCGACGGACGCAAATTCATCCAGCATGGCGCGGTGGCCACGGGGGTTTAGCAAACCGCGATCATCGTGTTGGCCGTGCAGTTCAATCAAGGTTTCGGACAGGGCACGCAGCACTTCGCCGGAACAGCGTCGATCATTCACCCATGCGGTTTTGCGGCCCTCGGCAGTGTTGACACGCCGCAGGATCAATTCCTCGCCACCGGGCAAACCAGCCTCGGACAGGATGTCGTGGGCGGGATGGCCGTCGGGCAAGTCAAATTCGGCGACGACTTCACCCTGGGCAGCGCCGGTTCGAACCAGTTCGGCCCGGCCCCGCCAGCCCAGAACAAACCCCAGACTGTCGAGCAAAATGGATTTGCCTGCGCCCGTTTCGCCTGTCAGCACGTTCAGACCCGGCTGGAAGGTGAGTTCCAGCCGATCAATGATGAGCATGTCGCGAATATCAAGTGCACGCAGCATGGAATGCCTCAAGCCTTTCGGGGGACACCCGGCGCCTTACAGCCACTGGCCTTTGACCGACTGACGATAAATCTGGCTGAGCCAATTGTTACCGCGGTCTCTCATTTTCAGACCCTGCGCTGTCAGCAGTTTGTAGGCATCCCCGTACCATTCCGAAGACTGGTAGTTGTAGCCAAGAATAGCGCCGGCGGTCTGCGCCTCGTTCACCAAGCCCAGAGACAGGTACCCTTCGACCAAGCGATACAGCGCTTCGGGCGTGTGCGAGGTGGTTTGGAAATCTTCGACAACCACACGGAACCGGTTGATGGCGGCGGTATAGTGCTGCTTGCGCAGATAATAACGGCCGATTTCCATTTCCTTGCCTGCCAGATGGTCAAAGGCGAGGTCAAATTTCAGGATCGCGGATGTCGCATATTCGCTGTCGGGATAGACCTCGATCACGGTGCGCAGGGATTGCAGCGCCTGAAAGGTCAGACCCTGATCGCGGCCGACTTCGTCAATCTGGTCATAATAGCTGAGCGCCAGCAGATACTGCGCATAAGCGGCATCTTCGTCAGCGGGATAGAAATCGATAAAGCGCTGCGCGGCGGCGCGACTTTCGGGATAGTCCTTGCCGCTGTGGCTGGCAAAGGCCTGCATGATCAGTGCCCGCTTGGCCCAATTGGAATAGGGATACAGGCGCTCGATCTCGGAGAAATAGTATACGGCATCTTTGGTCCGTGTCTGCGACAGTTCAAATTCGCCACGCTCAAAGATTTGCTCAGCTGTGAACCCTTCGAGGTTCTGGCTTCGATCTGCGCTGCCTCTGAATCCGCCACCGTCACAAGCCGCGAGAAATGCGGAAAGAGTGATTGCGCAAACCAGTTTGACGCCTGCCCTGCTGCTGATCATACGCCCATCCTTGTCGTCTTACCTTTTGGGGGACATTGCCCCCGGATTGGGCTTTGGTCTAGCACATTAATTTCTGCTGCAAAACGCCTTAAAAGCCGCTGCGGTCATTAAGGCGCAAGGATCAGGCTACGTGAGGGATTTCGGCCCAGACCAAACCTTGGCCCGGCATCCGTGCGGCCATGTCTGGGGTACATTCCACAGGGCGCACCGCGCCGGGTGTTTCAAACAGAGCGCGCAGCAAAGTGTTGGTCAGGGAATGTCCGGCCCGTTCGCCGACATAACGCCCCAACAAGGGACCCCCGGCCAGTGCCAAATCGCCCAATGCATCCAACATCTTATGGCGAACCGCCTCGTCCGAGTGACGCAGGCCACCGGGGCTGAGGACCTCTCCGTCGTCGACGACAACAGCGTTTTCAAAGGTTCCGCCAAGCGCAAGACCCTGGGCGCGCATCGCGTCCACATCCGACAAATTACAGAACGTGCGACTGTCGCTGAGTTCACGTGCGAAGCTGCCGTTGCGCATATCAAGACGCTTGGCCTGTGTGCCGATAGCTGCATCGGTAAAGGAGATGTGAAATTCGATCTCGAACTGATCCGCAGGCAACAGGGTTGCACGTGCGCCGTCTTTTTCAACGGTGACGGGCTTTAGCACCTGATAGGCCAGAATCGGAGCCGCCTGAGTGCGCACGCCGTGTTTCATGATTCCGCGCAAGAACGGAACCGAGGAGCCGTCCATAATCGGCACTTCGGGGCCGCTGATTTCGATCAATGCGTTGTGAACGCCGCATCCTGCAAGGGCTGCCATGATGTGTTCAACGGTCGAAACCGAAACACCTGAGTCATTCACCAGTCGGGTGCACAGAGGCGAGCGTTCTACCAAATGGTAGAGCGCCGGGATCATTGCGCCGCGTCCATCGATGTCTGTTCGTTTGAACCAGATTCCGTGACCTGCCGAAGCGGGACGCAAAATCATTTTCACAGGGCGGCCGCTGTGCAGACCAACCCCAACGAAGGTAACCGATGTTTTGAGCGTATTTTGCAATGGGTGCCTCGTGAGACAATTTTCGACCTCTGTGAGCCGCGTTGATACTGAGTTAAGGGGTCGGTTCGTTACGCTCAACTCAATCTTTGTAACGGAATGAAACATGAATGAAACAACTCGGCAAAACTTCGCTCAGGAATTAATAACACACTGTAATACAAACGAAAAAGGCCACCCGAAGGTGGCCCTTTTATTCAATAATGTGACCGCTATCAGTTTGCTTGGCGACGCAGGAAGGCAGGAATTTCGATGCGATCCTGCTCTGGGTCGTTTTCCTCGTACTGAGGTGCCGTTGCGTCAGCCTGGCGCATCATCGGTTGATGACGCGCGGGGGCTGCCGCCGGCGCAGGCGTATCTGCGGCGTGGCCGGTCATGCGATCGATCAAGCGGTTGAATCCGGAGCGCGAAGGCTTGCCATGTGCGTCGACTTGCGTCTGATGTCCCTGCTGCGGCGCAGAGGGTACTTTTTGCACGGCGGCCTGAAGACGCTGAGCGGCTTCGGGGGAAACGGTGCCAGGTGCGGGGGCGCGCGGTGCGACGAATGTCTCGACCTCGGGCTCCATCATCTGTTGCTGCTGCGGCTCAGGTGCAAATTGCTGCGGCTGATACGCTGGCATTGGCAGACCGTCATCACCCATGGGTTCCTGATCGACAGGTTCAAAGATGTCTTCGCCCAGATCCTGCGCGGCGACTTCTTCGACTTCCATGCCAGCAAACAGGCTGGGTTCTTCGGCCACTTCGGCTGTCTGTACCATCGCGGGCTGCTCAAGTGTCAGCGGTGCTGCGGTAGGTGCGGGCTGAACTTCTTCGGCTGCAACCTTCTGCTTGAGCGGAGCGGACATCGGGCGACGCGGGGCTGGCATATCGCCAACCATTTCCGAGGCTTCGATACCGGTGGCAACAACGCTGACGCGCATCATGCCTTCCATATTGGTATCCAATGTCGAACCAACGATGATGTTCGCCTCTGGGTCGACTTCCTCGCGGATGCGGTTGGCCGCTTCGTCCAGTTCGAACAATGTCAGATCGTGCGAGCCGGTGATGTTGATCAGAACACCACGTGCGCCGCTGAGGCTGATTTCGTCCAGCAACGGGTTGGCGATCGCCTTTTCGGCGGCCTGCGTGGCGCGATCTTCGCCTTCGCCTTCGCCGGTGCCCATCATCGCTTTGCCCATCTCGTCCATGACGGAGCGGACATCTGCAAAGTCGAGGTTGATCAGGCCGGGACGGACCATCAGATCGGTCACACCTTTGACGCCCTGATACAGAACATCATCGGCCATAGAGAAGGCTTCGGTGAAGGTGGTTTTTTCGTTCGCCAGTCGGAACAGGTTCTGGTTGGGGATGATGATCAGCGTGTCGACGACCTTTTGCAGGGCATCAACCCCGTCTTCGGCCTGACGCATCCGCTTGGCACCTTCGAACTGGAAGGGCTTGGTGACAACACCAACAGTCAGAACGCCCAACTCACGCGCCGCTTGCGCGATGATGGGGGCAGCGCCAGTTCCGGTGCCACCGCCCATACCAGCGGTGATGAAGCACATGTGCGCGCCCGCCAGATGGTCAACGATCTGTTCAATGCTTTCTTCGGCGGCTGCGGCCCCGACGGAGGCACGCGCGCCGGCGCCCAGTCCTTCGGTGACTTTTACACCAAGCTGCACCCGGCTGTCCGAGCGGCTTTGCTGCAGCGCCTGTGCGTCTGTGTTGGCCACGACGAAATCAACGCCGTCCAACTCTTTCTCAATCATATTGTTGACGGCATTACCGCCAGCCCCGCCGACCCCAAACACGGTAATCCGAGGTTTCAAGTCGTCCTGTCCGGGCATCGAAAGGTTCAATGTCATGCTCTGTCCGCCTGTTTTAGCGCCTGCACGGCGCGTGTTTTTATTACCTATCCACAGATATCTTACCGTTCACAGCGTCAAACGTCACGCCAAAAACGCAAAAACGCCACAAAATATGGAAGTTTTCTATCCCGATCTGCGGGATTTCGCCGGTCTGCGCAGATCTAGCGGAAGTTCAGGCGGCAGACACAACACACGCCAACACCCCGATGGAAACACCGGGTGATTTTCTTAACTTTCGCTCTGGGGACCTGCTCGGCCCGAATGGCACCTCTTTGACGAGTGCCTGTTGAAATAAGCGTATCACGTCACAAAACGACTGTCACCACAGGACCGCGCAATTGACGCTCTTTATTTTGGGATAATACATCCAAAGCGCGAGTCATCTTCAGCCCGCGCCTGTTTTGGAGGTGAACCGGTTTACCAGTTGTCGCGGAACCATTTGACGGCGCGCTTGAGCGACCGGGCCGGGTATCTGTCGACCGGGATTTCAAAATCCCACCATTCATCCTGCGGATGCGCTGCAAACAAACTGAGGCCAACAGCGCTGGAAAAACCGGGGCCCGTTGCCGATTGCGGCAGGCCGTGGACGCGCAAGGGGCGGCCCAGTCGGACACGTTGCCCCAGAATGCGGCTTGCGAGCCCGTCCAGCCCCATGATTTGGCTGCCGCCACCGGTCAGAACGATTTGCTGACTGGGGAGGTGTTCAAATCCAGCGGCATCCAGACGTGCGCGGACCTCTTCGAGGATTTCTTCGACCCGGGGACGCATGATGCCGATCAGTTCTGCCCGGCTTACCGTGCGCCGGTCATGTTCCCAATCACCTGTGTCGCCGCCAATGTCGATCATATCGCGATCATCGGCACCGGTGGCATGCACCCCACCACAAAAGGTTTTGATCCGTTCCGCATTGGCCATCGGCACGCCCAGACCCATCGAAATATCGCTGGTGACGTGATCGCCGCCCATGCGCACGCTGTCCGCATAGATCATGTGTTTCTTCATGAAAATCGATACTGATGTCGATCCGCCGCCCATATCAATGCAGGCCGCGCCCAGTTCCTGTTCATCTTCGACCAAGGCGGAAATGCCCGACACATAGGCCGACGAGGCAATGCCCGCCAATTCCAGATCACAGCGTTTGATGCAGTGAATCAGGTTTTGGATCGATGCGCCATCGACGGTCAGCATATGCATGTCCACTGACAGCGACTGCCCCAGTTGACCGCGTGGATCAATCAGGCCCGAACGGTTATCGAGCGCAAAGTTCACCGGCTGGGCGTGCAGAACCTCGCGACCTGCCCCGTATTCAGGCACATCGCAGGCATTCAGCACCCGGCCGATTTCTGCCTCGGTCACGACCTGCGTTTCCAATTCGACCTCGGCATCCAGACCATACGAACGCGGATTGGCACCAGAAAAACACGCGATCACGTGGTCAACACGGATTTCGGCCATCTTCTGCGCTGCCTGCAGGGCCGTGCGGATGGCGCGTTCGGTTTCCTGCATCGCAGTGACTTCGCCAAATTGTACGCCGCGCGAGCGGGTGGTGGCTGCGCCGATCACCCGAAACCCGGTCTGCCCGGCCATAGAACCAATCGAGTTGTCTTCGCTGAGGCGCGAGGTGCCATCAAAGCGCAAAACAAGGCAGGCAATCTTGGAACTGCCCACATCCAGAATAGCCACAACACCGCGCTGCATCGCCTGTTGACGCATCTGCCGCATGGCACGCTGAGACTGATAGAGATCCGTCATCATATCGTTACTGCCCAACCCCACCTGTTTTTCTGATCCGCCACCATTCTTCGACGGCGTTTTCGGTCATTCTAATCGTTGGTCGTGCGCCGATCCGCATGTCGACGACGGCAACGTCCCGATCAAGCAAATCCTGCACTTCGCTGACGGCCAGCACGCGTTCCAGTGCCTGTACTGCCCGGTCGGTGGGCAGCATGATGCGTTGGCCCCGGTCCAGGACCACATCCCACCGCCGATTTCCCATCCGCTGCAATCCGCGCAGACGCTTGCCCAACGGCTGCGACGCGCGCAGCAGGGCCAGCGCCTCTTCGACTGCTTCGTCTGCGCCACCGCCAACAATCAAGGGCAGATCAGCGCGCGACGCGCGGGTCGGTATATCATCGACATGAGCGCCGGTGTGATCCAGAATTTCGATCCCATCACGAGTTCGCCACACAACGACGGGTTGGCGTTCAATCACATCGACCTGCAAAATCCCGCCGGGACGAACGCGTACCGCAGCCGTTTTGACCGGCGCGAGACCGGTGATGACATCGCGGATTTGTTCGACGTCCAGATCAAAAGAGCTGACGGGGAAATCCAATGGCACAACTTCGCGGATGTCTTCGGCCAGATTCTGCCCTGCCCCGTCGATGGCCATGAGGTTGACCATGAATTCGGGGCGTTCTTGAATAGAGGCGCGGATATCACCCACAAAGGCGTCCAGTGCATCGCGGCGTTTTTCACTGGCGAGAAAGCCGCTGCCGATTGCAAAGACCAGACAAAAGGGAATGCCGATGCGCAATCCAAGCCGAATGCCCGGTGTCAGCATCCAGCGCTGCACGCGATAGCTTAGCCGCGAGGGAGCCGGGTCAGAGCGTTTGCCGGGGGTCTTGGCCAAACCACCTGCATTCAACCGAAAACGCGCGCGGCTTTCGTCAGTGGCGTTGGCATTTTCACCGCTTTCGAATTCTGCGTCTGTCTTTGCGAGGTCGCGGGACCCAAAAAACCCACGCGGAACTAGGCTAAACCGTTTCAACGATGGCACGAGGCATCCTCCACCATCCAGGCGCACAACTGGCCGAAAGTCATGCCAAGCTCACCGGCCTGTTCAGGCACCAGCGAGGTTGGGGTCATGCCAGGTTGTGTGTTTGTTTCAAGCAGATACAGACCAGCCGCGCCGCGGGCTTCATCCCAGCGGAAATCGGTCCGGCTGGCGCCGCGACATCCCAGCACCTGATGCGCGCGCAGAGCGTAATCAAGGCAGAGATCAAAGATATCCTGCGGGATGTTGGCAGGGATTTCGTGACGCGATCCGCCGGGGGCATATTTTGCCTCGTAGTCATACCAGCCGTCTACGAAAATTTCGGTCACGGACACGGGCTTGTCGCCCACCACCGTGGTGGTCAGCTCGCGGCCCGGCACATAGGTTTCCACCATGACTTCGGCGGGCATGTGCGGTTCCAGCTTGGGCGGGCCATTGGCGGCCTCGTGTACGATATAGATCCCGACCGAGGACCCTTCGCTGTTTGGTTTCACCACATAGGGTGGGTCCAGAACATGGCTTTCTTCGACCAGATGTTTTTCGACAATGACGCTGTCGGCAACGGGTAAACCGGCGGCGCGAAACACTTCTTTGGAACGCTGTTTGTCCATCGCCAGCGCAGAGGCCAAAACACCAGAGTGGGTATAGGGCAGGCCCAGCCATTCCAGCATGCCCTGCACACAGCCGTCTTCACCCCAACGGCCATGCAGCGCGTTGAACACAACGTCCGGTTTGATTTCCTGTAGTCGGGCATAAAGATCTGGTCCAGCATCCAGCTCGACCACTTCAAACCCTTCTCCCCGCAAAGCGGTTGCGCATTCACGCCCACTGGACAGAGATACCTCGCGTTCAGCAGAGGGTCCGCCCATTAAAACCGCCACTTTTGGGGGTGTCTCGCTCGACTGACCCACGACAAGTGCCTCAATGTCCCCGGGCCTTATTTTGCTGGCCCGTCTGGTTTATTTTCCCTCATACCGCGCCCTGAAAATCGTGCCTGTCGGGTCTTGCGGTTGGGGTATTATTTGGTTTGCGGATCACCGACCCGCATGATTTCCCACTCTAGCTTGATCCCGCTGGAATCGTAAACCTTTTTTCGCACCTCTTCGCCGAGCTGTTCCAGATCTGCAGCAGTTGCATCCCCGGTATTGATCATGAAGTTGGAGTGCTTTTCGCTCATCTGCGCCCCGCCTTTGCGTGCGCCGCGCAGGCCAGCGTCGTCGATTACCTTCCACGCTTTCAGGTCGTGCACGTCATCCGCGTGTCCGGTTGACGAGAACCCGGCTGGGTTGCGGAACGTTGATCCGGCGCTGCGGTCCTTGGTCGGCTGAGTGTCATTTCGCTTTTGCAGCTGCGCCTCCATCCGGGCGTGCAGCGCTTGCGGGTCACCTGCTGGGGCTTTGAACGTGGCCGAGACCAAGACCGCGCCATCGGGAAACTCAGTTTGACGATACTGGAAGGACAGGTCGTCGGGGCCGAGGGTGTGCAGCGCGCCGTCGCGTGTGACGATTGTCGTCGTCTGGAACACATCAGCGGTGTAGAGCCCATAGCACCCTGCATTCATCCGCACCGCGCCCCCAATCGAGCCGGGGATTGTGCGCAGGAATGTCAGGTCAAGACCCGCGTCTGCGGCTTTGCGTGCCACATGCGCATCCAGCGCCGCCGCACCAGCGGTGACGGTATCGCCCTCCACTTCGATCCCGTTGAACCCACGGCCCAATCGGATCACCACCGCGCGCAACCCGCCATCGCGCACGATCAGGTTAGAGCCGACGCCCATGGGAAACACATCGATCTCGGGCGATAGCTGGCGCAGGAAAGCTTGCAGGTCTTCGACATCTGCAGGTTGGAACAGAAAATCCGCCGGACCCCCTACGCGCATCCAAGTCAGGTCTGACAGGTCCCGGTTCGGGGTCAGTTTTCCGCGCACCTCTGGCAGATTCATCAGTTTGTTCTCCGCTTGCCGAGCCTATTGTGTGCCCGGAAACCATAATTCAACTAACGGATCAAGCGTCGCCCGCCGTCACAAGAACCGCTTGCGCAGCCATCGACCCAGATAAATCACCGGCCAACGTAAAATCCACATGCCCGCGAGCAACACCACAAGACCAGCCCACGGCCCGTTTTCGTAGGTGACATAGCCCACCAACGGGATGCCAATCGCGATCAGCACATAGGCGCGACGCCAATGATTGTCTTTGCTGGGCGTCATTGCCAAGACATTGGCCACCACAGCCCAAACACAAGCAAGGATCAGCGAGAGGGTCACAGGTCGGCCTCGTCCCCAGCAAATTCCGGTGTTCCCCGGCCCGTCCATTTGCGCGCGTAATAGCGCAGTGGATTGCGGAACATCGACACAAAGGCAACAAACGCGCCGATCCCGACAACCCATCCGAATTGATAGCCCAGTATCCCGATCAGGACCGGGGCCAGCGCCAACAGGATACTGCCCGGCAGAAATTGGTGCCGCATCGGCAGCATTGCCACACAGGTTGCAGCCAAAACCCACAAGGAAGCCAGGAGGATGGCCAGATTCATCGTCTTAGTCCTTTAGACGTGCTGGCAGGGCATTGGCCCAAGCGCTGATAGTACCGGCGCCGAGACAGACAACCATATCGCCCGGTTGCGCCTGTTCGCGGACCAGCTGTTCGAGATCATCCTCGGTCATCAGGGCGCTGGCCTGACGGTGGCCGTGGCGGATCAAACCGGCGACCAGAGCATCGCGGTCCGCGCCTTCGATGTGATCTTCGCCTGCGGCGAAAACCTCGGCGATGGCGACCACATCTGCCTCGTTAAAGCAGGCACAGAAATCTTCGAACAGGTTGGACAGGCGCGAATAGCGGTGCGGCTGGTGTACGGCAATGACGCGCCCTTCGGTGGCTTGACGCGCGGCTTTGAGCACAGCGGCGATTTCAACCGGGTGATGGCCGTAGTCATCAATGATGGTGACACCGTTGATTTCGCCGACTTTGGTAAAGCGGCGGTTGACGCCGCCAAAGTTGGCCAGAGCTTCGCGGATTTCATCGGCCTTCATGCCGAGATGACGGGCAACGGCCACCGCTGACAGAGCGTTCGAGACGTTGTGATCACCGGGCATCGGCAGGGTGCAACCTTCGATCACGAGATCTTCGTGATGCAGGTGAATGTCGAAATGCGCGACGCCCTTCTTATAGGTCAGGTTCACGGCGCGCACGTCGGCCTGTGCATTGAACCCATAGGTGCGCACGCGACGGTCCGAAATCCGCCCGACCAGAGCCTGCACTTCGGCGTGGTCCGTGCAGCAAACAGCCAGACCGTAGAACGGCAGGTTCGACACGAATTCATAGAACCCTTCGCGCAATTTGTCGAAATCGCCCCAGTGTTCCATGTGTTCGGGATCGATGTTGGTGACGATGGCGATGGTGGCGGGCAAGCGGTTGAACGAGCCGTCGGATTCATCGGCCTCGACCACCATCCATTCGCCCTGCCCCATGCGGGCATTCGAGCCATAGGCGTGAATGATGCCGCCGTTGATCACGGTCGGGTCAAAGCCCCCCGCGACCATCAGTTCAGCCATCATCGTGGTTGTGGTGGTTTTGCCATGCGTTCCCGCAATCGCAATGTTGGATTTCAGGCGCATCAGCTCGGCGAGCATATCGGCCCGGCGCACCACTGGCAGGCCTTGCGTGCGGGCCCCGTCCAATTCGGGGTTGCCCGGTTTGATTGCGGTTGAAACCACAACAACAGCCGCCCCGTCCAGATTTTCAGCCGATTGACCAACAAAGATCCGTGCGCCGTGTTCGGCCAGACGGTCAGTGATTTTCGATGCCTTGAGGTCCGAGCCCTGCACTTGATAGCCGAGGTTCAGCAACACTTCGGCGATGCCCGACATACCAATGCCGCCAATGCCGACAAAATGGATCGCGCCAACATCGGTGGGCAGTTTGGTTGCAGGGGTCATGCGGTTTCCTCTTGGGCCAGATCTTCGACGAGTGAGACCAAACGCGCCGTCGCATCCGGGACGCCGACACTTAGGGCAGCGTTGGACATCTGCAAAGCAGCGTTTGGGTTGGTTAGAACTGCGGTGATTTGCTCTGCCAGTGTTTTGGAGTCAAGGGCGCGTTCGGGGATCATAATTGCGGCGTTGGCTTCGACCAAACCACGGGCGTTGGCGGTTTGGTGATCCCCTGTTGCAGCGGCGTAAGGGATCAAAACAGAGGGCCGACCGATGATGGAGATGTCTGCCACACTAGAGGCCCCTGCCCGGCTGATCACCAGCTGAGCCTCGGACATGCGGCGGGGCACGTCCTGAAAGAAGGGTTTCACATCTGCGCTGATGCCGTGATCGGCGTAAAAGGCCGTGACGCGTTCGTGGTCTTCTTCACGGGCTTGATGGGCCACGCGCACATATTGGCGCAGATCAGCCGGGAGATTTGCAATCGCTTCGGGCACAACATCGCTGAGGATGCGGGCCCCTTGGCTGCCGCCCATCACGAGGATGGACATGGGGTAGTCACCGGGGGTGATATACCCGGCACCTGCGCGTTCCAACACTGCGGCGCGCACTGGATTGCCGACATATCCTGCCTCGACCCCATCAGGAACATCTGTGGGCCATGTGCCACAGGCCACACCCGCGACGCGTTTGGCAAAAAGTTTATTCACCTTGCCCAGCACACCGTTTTGTTCGTGGATCATACGGGGCAGTTTCATCAGCGTAGCCGCGCCCAGTGCAGGGATCGATGGGTATCCGCCAAAACCGACAACCACATCGGGTTTATCGCGAAAGAACTGCCATGCCATACCAACGACACCCGCCAGAATACGCGGGGCAACCATGGCTTTGGCCAAGATCCCGCCCCGCGCGAAGGTCGCGCTGGAGACTTGGACGATTTCGGTCGTGTGGGGAAACCCGCCGGTGTAGCGCGCACCACGCGCGTCGGTAGACAAGCGCACCCGCCAGCCTTTTTTCAACATTGCTTCGGCCAGCGCCTGCGCCGGGAACATGTGTCCGCCGGTGCCGCCTGCCGCAATCAACAGATATTTCTGCTTCATCGTTCCCGCCTAGATTATCCGCGTCCGCGGAGGAAATCGCCCAATTCGCCCTGGGGTCGTGTTCGCGTAAACGCCAACAGCATTCCAAGTCCAATTCCGCCTGCAATCAGCGACGAGCCGCCATAGCTGACAAAGGGCAAGGTCATGCCTTTGGCGGGCAGCAACCGCACAGCGACGCCCATGTTGATCATCGCCTGAACCCCGAACATGCAGGCCAGACCCGTTCCGGCCAACCGAATGAACGGATCGCGTTCGCGCATAAGCCGCAACAGCGAACGCACAACAACCAAAGCGTAGAGCAGGATAATGATCAGCACCAGAACGAGGCCGTATTCTTCGGCTGCGACGGCCACGATGAAATCGGTGTGCGCATCCGGGAGCGACCATTTCACCTGCCCCTCGCCGACGCCAACGCCGAACAAACCGCCTTCGCGGATCGCGTTGGTGGCATAGCCAAGCTGTGTGGTGGGATCGACATCAGGGTTCAGGAACCCATCAATACGGCGTGCAAAATGTTCGGAGCTGGAATAGGCGACCATGCCGCCCATCACCACCACGCCAGCCATGGCAACCAGCAACAGCATCGGGGCCCCGGCGACGAAATACATCACGCCCCAGCCGAACAGAACAAGGCTGGCCTGACCAAAATCGGGCTGCATCACCAGCATCGCCACAATCGCCATGCACAGCGCAAAGGACCACAATTTACCCGGCGGGCCGTTGATTTCCTGGCTCGAGGCAAACAGCCAAGCCGCGACAACCACAAAGCCGGGTTTCAGAAATTCAGAGGGCTGGAGCGAGGCAAATCCAAGCGAATACCACCGCACAGCCCCTTTGCCGAAATCAGTCCCCAAGACGGGCAGCAGCGCCAGCGCAATAAACGAGACCAAAAAGCCCAGCACGGCCAGACGGCGCACCAGAACGGGCGACATCATAGAGGTAAACAGCATGGCCAACAAAGCAACGCCGCCAAAGAACGCCTGACGTTCTACATAGTGAAACGGGTCAAAGTTGTTACGTGACGCCAAGGGGGGCGATGCCGCAAGCCCCAAGAGCAACCCAATGCCAAACAGGATCAACACGCAGGACATCGTCAACTTGTCCAGAGTCCGCCACCATTTTGGAAGAACAGGTTCGCCGCCCCTATCAGGGACCACGCCATAGACCATCTCAGTCATGGGAATACCGCCACTATCTGCCTCGTAAAACGCCCCGTTATCGGGATCTGATTGCGACTCTACAGACAAAAAAGGAATCAGGCCACCCTCTTCCTCTTGCCATTGGCGGCAATCCGCGCCACGGGAGGGTCATGCAATTTGACACGATCATATTAGGTGCAGGTGCCGCAGGCATGATGTGCGCGAGCCGCTGTTCGGGACGGGTTTTGGTGCTGGACCATGCCAAGGCGCCGGGCGAGAAAATCCGTATTTCCGGTGGTGGGCGGTGCAATTTCACCAATATGTATGCAGGCGCGAGTAATTTCCTGTCCCAGAACCCGCATTTCTGTAAATCGGCCATGGCGCGTTACACGCAGTGGGACTTTGTTGAGCTGGTTGATCGCTATGGCATTGACTGGCACGAAAAGACACTGGGCCAGTTGTTCTGCGATGGATCCGCAAAACAGATTGTTTCAATGCTGTTGTCCGAAATGGATAAAGCCGGGGCTGAGCTGTGGTTGCTGAGTTCGATGAAGGACCTGCGCAAAACCGAAGATGGCTTTGCGCTGGAGGTTGATCGCGAGGGCAAGCGGATTTCAGTGACCTGCCGCAATCTGGTGATCGCCTCGGGGGGCAAGTCCATTCCCAAGATGGGCGCCACGGGCATTGCCTATGACATCGCGCGTCAGTTTGATTTGCCGGTGATCGACACCCGTCCGGGATTGGTGCCGTTCACCTTTTCCGAGGATCGGTTCAAACCATTGGCGGGTGTGGCCCTGCCTGCCCGCCTGTCCAATGCGCGCACGTCCTTTGATGAGGCGTTGCTGTTCACGCATCGCGGCCTGTCTGGGCCGTCCGTGTTGCAGATTTCGTCCTATTGGCACGAGGGTGAGACGGTTTCGGTCAATCTGATCCCAGAGATGGGTCTGTTTGAAAAGCTGCGCGAGCAACGCCAGATCAGCGGGCGCAAGGATCTTGTGACGGTCTTGGCCCATCACCTGCCCGGCCGATTGGTCGACCACTTGCGAGTGGAATTTGACATCAAGGGCAAGCTGGCGGATCAATCAGACGTCAAATTGCAGGCCCTGTGTGACCAGATGAGCAATTGGGCGCTGATCCCTTCAGGCACCGAAGGGTATCGCACTGCCGAGGTCACATTGGGTGGGATCGACACCAACGCGTTGTCGTCCAAAACAATGGAAACCAAGACCGTGCCCGGCCTGTTTGTGATTGGCGAAGCCGTGGATGTCACGGGCTGGCTTGGCGGGTTTAATTTCCAGTGGGCCTGGGCCTCTGGGCACGCAGCCGGGACAGCAATAGCGGGACAGGTGCACCCCGAGTAATCGGTTAGTCGCCGGTTTCTTCTAGGCTGAGCTCGTGTTCTAAGGCGGCAGCAAAATTGGCAAATGGGATACTAATGCTGACCACATTGGAGCCCTTTTTCTGAACCGCTGATAAAACCCCCACCAGCGCAAGCTCGGCCCCGGTGCGCATCAGGATCGGTGCCCCTGAATCGCCGGGCATAACCGTACATGTTTGATAAAACGCCCCTGCATCTTGGCCTGATGTCGGTGGTCCACAGGATTCAGATCGCGACAACACATTTTTGCGTAGCCCTGAATATCCAACCATTTGAAATACGCTTTCGTGGGCCTCTTGTGAGGATATGATCCGCGTGGGCAAAGTTCCAACAGTGGCCCCAAGAGGGTCCTTAAGCACGAGCAAAGCCCAGTCCTGCGACGGTACGACCCGAAACGGTTGATCGCGTTGCACATGAACCGGGCTGAGCACATAGCGATCAACTGATGATACCGCCACATAGCTTCCGCGTTGAAACCCTGCAACAAACCGAATGCTGCTTGCGGGGATCCACCGTTTGCGCGCAAAATTGTACAGGCAATGCGAGGCCGTCAGTACAATCCGGTCCGACACAAGCGCCCCTGTGCAGTGCGTTTTGACCTGTTGGCTGGCAAAATTAACCCGACCTATAGCGCGCCACGGGGCCTGTGCCGCATCCAGGGTTTCGCGATCGCGGATTTCTTGACACCCAGCACCCAAGGTTTTGCCAACCCAACAGACCGCATCGGGTCCGGGTTCGGCTTTAGCGTCCTCTGCCTGCGCACTGAGCGCCCAGATTGCAAATATACAAAACAGAGCAATCCAACGGAGCAACATGGTAACGGTCCCTTTTCACACATGGCCACTTTAAGCTCAGGCGGCTGAATGAGAACCCCTGCGGTCTTGGGCGCGGTCCTCTCGCTTCAAAACCTCTGAATTTCTGAGGAAGTTCACGGCAATATTCTATTTTGGTTGAATTGAGATGTCTGACACAAACAAGTCACAGGAACGAGCAAAACAGGATGGGTCGATGCGTGGAATGACTGTCAAAGATCTTTTGGGGGCCAAGGGCAAGCGTCAGATGGCCTATGTTCAGGTCGCCCGCGAGGAAGAGGCGGTGGCCGCAGCCGAGGCCGGCATGGATATGATCGGCACCGCGTTTATCCCCGAACGCGCCCATTTTGCCAAAGCCGCAGCGGGCGCGCATTTTCAATTTGGCCTGCCTTGGGGCAAGCACGCGGATGTCACTGAGGCCTTGCGCGATGCGATGGCAGCGATGCAAGCGGGGGCGCAATCTGTGTATTGCGGCATGAGCCCGACCATTGTCGAAGGTCTGGCGCGCGAAGGGATTCCGGTGATTTGCCATGTGGGGCTTGTTCCGCCCAAAGCCACTTGGACAGGCGGCTATCGCGCAGTGGGCAAAACCTTGGATCAGGCGCAGATGATCTGGCAGCAGGTGCGCGATTTCGAGGCTGCCGGGGCCTTTGCCGTAGAGATGGAGGTGGTTCCGGCCAATTTGGCGTGCGAGATCACCAAGCGCACATCTCTGCTGACGGTTTCGCTGGGATCAGGTGGCGATTGCGATGTGCAATACCTGTTTTCGGCTGACCTGCTGGGTGAAAATCGGGGGCACATCCCGCGCCATGCTAAAGTTTACCGCAATTTCGCCGCAGAACGGGACCGGATGCAGGACGACCGCATCGCTGCCTATCGCGAGTACATCGCGGATGTGACCAGCGGTGCGTTCCCGGAAGCGGGACAGATCACCCAGATGGAAGACAGCGCATTGGCGGATTTCCTGAGCAAGATCTGATGGTGTGCGCGGCCCGTTTAGGCTGGCAGCCGCGCGCACACTTCTTGCGTGAAATCCTCGCCGCGTTGTTCGAAGTTGTCGTATTGATCAAAGCTGGCGGCGGCAGGGGCCAACAGGACAGTCTCACCCTCTTGCGCCTCGGCCATGGCGCGCTCTACCGCCTGTGCCATGGTCGTGCAAACTTCGGTTTCCATATCGAGTTGGAGCGCAAAGGCTGCGGCTTCGCGACCGATGACATAAGCCTTGGTCACGTTGTCTTTGGCGGCGTTCAATGCGCCTAGACCGCCCTCTTTTTCCAGCCCGCCGCAGATCCAGCGGATCCGTTTGAAGGCGCTGAGGGCTTTGACAGCGGAATCCACGTTTGTGGCCTTGGAGTCGTTTACGTAGGTTACGCCACCTGCTTCGGCAACGATCTGGCTGCGGTGTGGCAGGCCGGGATAGCTGTGCAGGGCGGCTTCGATCACGCGTGGGGCAAGGCCCAGTGACCGGCAGGCCGCATAGGCAGCACAAGCGTTTTGGTGGTTGTGCGCGCCCGGCAAGCCTTTGATTGCACGCAGATCAATCGAGCCTGCCTGACGGCCCTTGCGATATTCGCTGAGGAACCCTTTGCGGGCAAACACCTGCCAGCCGGGGCCGGTCAATTTGCGGTCCACAGAAATGCGGATCACCCGGTCATCGGTTGGCCCCTCAGACATCTGCCCAGCGAGGAACATACCCTCGGGCTCGTCGACGCCAACGATGGCGCGATCTGGGCCGCCTTCGGCAAAGAGGCGACGCTTGGCGGCGAAATAGCCGCCCATGCCTGCGTGGCGATCCAAGTGATCGGGTGAGAGATTGGTGAACAACGCAATGTCGGGTGTCATCGAACGGGCCAATTCAGTCTGATAGCTGCTGAGTTCCAGAACCACTACAGAGCCGTCTTCGGGGGGATCGATGTCCAGCACGCCGCGCCCGATGTTACCGGCCAGTTGCGAGGCGCGGTCGACCTCGGTCAGAATGTGGTGGATCAGAGCGGCGGTGGTGGATTTGCCGTTGGACCCGGTCACGGCGATGACGCGCGGCAAGGTATCAAAGTTGTCCCAGCTGCTGTCCGCGAACGAGCGGAAGAACAACCCGATATCGTTGTCTACGGGCACGCCGGCATCCAAAGCCGCCACAACCACGGGGTTGGGATGTGGGTAGAGATGAGGAATGCCTGGCGACACGATCAGCGTGGCGATGTCATCAAAGGCCCCCTGCTTGCGCAGGTCTTTGCAGGTGAACCCTTCGGCCTCGGCGGTTTCAAGGGCGGCTGGGTTGTCATCCCAACAGATCGCGTGTGCGCCGCCGTCTCGCAGGCTGTGCGCGGTCGCAAGCCCGGAGCGACCCAAACCCAAAACGGCCACGTTGTGGCCTCCAAATCCTTTGACCGGAATCATTCTGTCACCTTTGGGCTAATGTTGTCTGTGTCAGTGGTAAAGGCCCTTAGCGGACTTTCAAAGTCGCAAGGCCGATCACGGCCAAGATCAGCGAAATGATCCAGAACCGAATGACGATGGTGGGTTCGGCCCAGCCTTTTTTCTCGTAATGGTGGTGGATTGGGGCCATCAGGAACACGCGTTTGCCTGTGCGTTTGAAATACAGAACCTGAATGATCACCGACAGGGCCTCGACCACAAAGAGGCCGCCAACGATGGCCAGAACCAGTTCGTGCTTTGTCGCAACCGCAATTGCGCCCAGAGCGCCACCAAGGGCCAGCGACCCGGTATCGCCCATAAACACAGCCGCAGGAGGGGCGTTGTACCACAGGAAGCCCAAGCCACCGCCAAAGAGCGCGGCGGTGAAGATCAGGATCTCGCCAGTGCCCGCAACATAGTGAACATCCAGATATTCACTAAAGTCGACGCGGCCAACCGCGTAGGCAATTACACCCAGGGTCGAGGCAGCGATCATCACAGGCATGATGGCTAGGCCGTCCAACCCATCGGTCAGGTTCACCGCGTTGGCAGCCCCAACAACAACGCACACAGCGAAGGGGATGTAGAAATAGCCAAGATTGATCAGGGTATCTTTGAAAATCGGCATGGCCAGTTGGTTTTGCAGCGCGTCTGGGTGGTTGGCCGAGGCCCAGATGGCGGCAATCACGGCGATCAAAATACCCAATACAACCCGCACCTTACCCGGTACACCCTTGGTGTTTTGCTTGGACACTTTGGCATAATCATCAGCAAAGCCAATCGCTGCGTAGCTGAGTGTCACGAACAACACCAGCCAGACAAACGGGTTGTCCAGACGCGCCCATAGCAAGGTTGCCGTCACCAAGGCGCCAACGATCAGCAAGCCGCCCATCGTGGGTGTGCCCGCTTTGACAAAATGACCCTCGGGGCCATCATCGCGAATGGGCTGCCCTTTGCCTTGTTTGCGGCGCAAGACATTGATCAGCGGTTGACCAAAGATAAAGCCAAACAGCAATGCCGTCAGAAATGCCCCCCCTGCGCGGAAAGTGATATACCGAAAGAGATTCCAGAAATCCCCTCCGTCCGACAGTGCGGTCAACCAATAAAGCATGTCTGCCTTTCTTACTCGTCATCTTTGGGTCGGAACGCTTAGGCGCCCGAAGCGGGCCCGCCTTGACCCATTTTACGGATCGCGTCAACGATCCGCGCCAATTGCATGCTGAGAGAGCCCTTGGCCAGCACAATGTCGCCTGCCTTTAGCAATTCGGGCACCTGTTGCGCCAGCTCCGCACTGGTTTCGGCCCAGATCCCGCGCTTGCCTGCCGGCAAAGCTGCGTGCAGCGCCTTCATCAGTGGGCCGATGCAGTGAATCACATCAACCTGTTGGACAGCTGGCAAGTTTGCCACGGCGCTGTGCAGCGCCAGCGCGTCAGGGCCCAGTTCTTTCATATCCCCAACGAAGGCCACACGCCGCGCGCCCGTGGCCAAGCCCAGCACATCCAAAGCCGCGGCCATCGAGGTTGGGTTTGCGTTATAGCTGTCGTCCAGCAGGTCGATGTGACCCTTGAACAGGCTGATCAATTCGCGGGCACCGCGCCCTTTGAAAGGGGTCCAGCTGCCAAGACTTTGGGCTGCTTTGGTCAAATCCGCGCCAAGAGCGGCACAACTGGCCAAGGCCCCAAGACCATTCATAGCAAAGTGTTGCCCTGCAGATTGGATCGAGAATTCCAGAGGCATCCCATTGGCCCGTGCGGCCGCGTTGGTCGTATCGCCAACAACTTCGACATCCACCAGCGTGTAATCCTGTGCGGCGCGTCCAAATCCGATGATCTGCGCGCCCAATCGTTTGGCCGTGGTGATCAGGATGTCAGCCTGATCGATATCGGCATTCAGGACTGCGATCCCGTCTGGTTCCAGCCCGTCCAGAATAGCGGCCTTTTCGCGCGCGATCCCTTCGATGGAGTCAAATGCCTCAAGATGTGCGGCGGCGACGGTGGTGACCAGCGCCACGTGCGGACGCGCCAAACGGGCCAAGGGGGCAATTTCGCCCGGGTGGTTCATACCGATTTCGATGATTGCATAGTCGGTGTCACGCGGCATCCGCGCCAAGGTCAGCGGCACGCCCCAGTGATTGTTATAGCTGGCGACACTGGCGTGGGTGCGCCCCTGATCGCCCAACATCCGCAACAACATCTCTTTGGTCGAGGTTTTGCCAACGCTTCCGGTCACGGCGACAACCCGCGCCGGACAACGTGCGCGCGCGGCGCGGCCCAGGGCCTCGAGCCCGGCGAGCACATCATCGACGATCAACAAAGGTGCATCAGCGGGCACATCGTCGGGGATACGCGACACCAGCGCGGCCCCTGCCCCAGCTTTGAGCGCTTGGGCCACGAAATCATGACCGTCCCGTGCCGCTGTCAGCGCCACAAACAGGTCGCCCGGTTCAAGGGTACGTGTATCTATCGAGACGCCCGTTACGGACCAAGATCCCTGACTGCGTCCACCTGCGACGACGGTCGCATCTACGGCCTCGGCTGCGGTCCAGAGTGTCATGCGATCCCTCCATCCAAGGCGGCAACGGCGACGCTGGCTTGTTCAACGTCATCAAATGGCAGCACATCATCGCCAACGATCTGCCCGGTTTCGTGTCCTTTGCCCGCAATCAACAATGCATCACCGGGTTGGAGTGCATCAACGCCGCGCAGGATCGCCTCGGCCCGGTCGCCCACTTCGGTGGCTTCGGGCGCGCCTGCCATGACGGCGGCGCGGATCAAGCCGGGGTCTTCGGAACGGGGGTTGTCGTCGGTCACGAACACCACATCTGCGTTGTCTGCAGCGGCTTGGCCCATCAACGGACGTTTGGTTGCGTCGCGGTCCCCGCCTGCGCCAACGATAGCAATCAAGCGTCCCATCACATGAGGGCGCAGCGCCGTGAGCGCAGTTGAAACAGCATCGGGCGTATGGGCGTAATCGACAAAAACGGCGGCCCCGTTTGAGCGTGTCGCGGCCAGTTGCATACGGCCGCGCACGGTTTGCAGATGCGGCAGCGTTTCAAACACGCGTTCGGGGTCTTCGCCACCTGCGATCACCAGACCACAGGCCAGCAAAACGTTTTCTGCCTGAAAGCCACCGATCAGGTTCAGGCGAGTTTGATAAACCTTACCCTGCCACGAAAAGCGCAGATCCTGCCCCGTCGCGTCAAACCGTTGGTTCAGCAGGCTGAGATCCCCGACGCCCTGTCCGACGGTCAAAACCGACTGACCACGGGCGGCGGCGATGGCGCGCATTTCTGCGCCTTTGGGATCGTCCAGATTGATCACAGCGGTGCCATCCACGGGCAGAACCCGGCGGAACAACCCTGCTTTGGCGGCAAAATAGGCCTCGAACGTGTCGTGATAATCGAGGTGATCTTGGGTGAAGTTCGAGAACCCAGCGGCGGCAAGTTGAACCCCGTCAAGGCGGCGCTGTTCTAAGCCGTGGGACGATGCCTCCATCGCGGCGTGGGTCACGCCTTGCGCCGCAGCATCAGCTAAGCACCGATGCAAGGTGATGGGTTCGGGGGTTGTGTGGGCCAAGGGCGCGGTCCACGCGCCTTCGACGCCGGTGGTGCCGAGATTCACCGCATCGTGCCCCAGTTCGGTCCAGATCTGACGCACAAAGGTGGCGACGGAAGTCTTGCCATTGGTACCGGTCACCGCGATCATGGTCTGTGGCTGTGCCCCAAACCAGAGAGCGGCGGTATAGGCCAATACTTGACGGGGATCTTGTACCACGATCAGCGCGGCATCAGATGCGGCCAATTCGGTGGCCGCGATTTCAGCGCCTTTGCTGTCGGTCAGAATGGCAGCTGCACCCATGCGCAAAGCATACTGGATGAACTCACCACCGTGGACACGCGTGCCCGGTAGTGCAGCGAACAAAAAGCCATCACGCACGTCGCGGCTGTCTACGGCCATCCCTGTGATTTCGGGATCGCGGCCTGCACGTGCGGTCAGGGCCAGCTGGCTAAGTTTCTGTGCCGGTGTGCCCATGACGCCCCTGCCTGTTTGGTTAATTCGAAGTGAGCGTTATACCAGCCGTGACGCCGGGCTCAACCTGTGGACGCAACCCCAAGAGTGGCGCGATCCGACCGATCATTTCTGCGGCTACGGGGACGGCTGTCCAACCCGCTGTGCGGCGCTTTTCGCCGTAAGCCAGAATTGACGGCTCGTCCAATGTCACGATCAGCACGTATTTGGGATCGCTCGCCGGGAACAAGGTGGCAAAGGTCGCGATCACTTTGTTCTCGTAATACCCGCCTTTGGGTTTGGGTTTATCCGCTGTTCCGGTTTTGCCGCCCACTTGATATCCGGGGACTTCGCCAAAGCTGGCGGTGCCGTCGGTGACAACTTTGCGCAGCATACCGCGCGCGGCCAGCGCGGCCTCGGACGACATCACGCGTGGGCCGTGTTGCGGTCCGTTTTGGCGGAGGATTGTCGGGCTGACGTAATGCCCTCCATTGGCAATTGCAGCGTAACCTGCCGCCAAATGCATGGGGCTGGTCGACAGCCCATGCCCATACGAGATTGTCACGGTACTCAGCTCGCCCCAGTTCTTGGGCATTAGGGGCTGGCCGCCTTTTGCCTCGACTATTTCGAACGGAGTTGGGTCAAACATGCCCAAAGAGTTCAGGAAGTCCTGCTGCCGCTTGGAGCCGATTTGCAGAGCGAGACGCCCGGTTCCCCGGTTCGAGCTTTTGACGATGATGTCAGCAACGCTGATTTTGCCGTAGTTCTTGTTCTTGAATTCACCAATCGGGAAACGCCCGATCCGCATCGGACCGGAAGTGTCGATGATGGTGTTGCTGTTCGCCAGTCCCAGATCAACCGCCTGTGCCGCTGTAAAGATCTTGAACACAGATCCAAGTTCATAGACCCCCTGTACCGCGCGATTGAACAGCGGGCTATCCGAGGGATCAAATCCAGATGTTGGGGGGCGTGGACGGTCATTGGGATCAAATGCAGGCAAAGAGGCGACAGAGATCACCTCGCCCGTGTGGACGTCCATCAAAACCGAGGAGGCGCCTTTGGCATTCATGATCTTCATGCCGCCCAGCAACACACGTTCGCTGGCGGCCTGAACGGTCAGATCCAAGGACAATTGCAACGGTTTGCTGCCATTTGCTGGGTCGCGCAGATATCCGTCGAATTGACGTTCCACACCTGCAACCCCGATGACCTCGGCGGCGTTCACGCCTTCTTTGCCGAATCCCGCCCCGCCCATCACGTGCGATGCCAATTTGCCATTTGGATAGAGGCGCATTTCACGCGGGCCAAACAACAATCCGGGATCGCCGATGTCATGCACGGCTTGTTTCTGTTCGGGAGAGATCTTTTTCCGGATCCAGACAAATTTGCGTTTTCCGGTGAAATCCTTGATCAGTCGCGCCTCTTCCAAATCAGGAAAGACCTGCGCAAGCCCTTTGGCCGCGGCGATCGGATCGACCATCAGCTGTGGTTGCGCATAGAGCGAATGCGTTTCAAAGTTGGTGGCCAGAATGCGCCCTTGGCGATCTACGATATCCGCCCGTTGCGCCGCGATCATGGCGCCGGGGGCCGAAGCCAGAGGTTCAACAGGGACCGAGGTTGCCATCAACCCCATGCGCACGCCAACCACAACAAACGCACAGAGGAAAAACCCCCCAAGTACAAGCAAGCGCCCTTCGGCCCGTGCACGGGCCCGGTCCTGCATATCATCATGCCGCTGGCGAATGTTTTCCTTTTCGATCAGGCCGGGGTTTTCCCCCTTGGCCCGGGCATCCAAAATCCGCGCCAGAGGACGAAGTGGCGTTCGGATCATGGCAACTGCTCCTGAGACATTGTGGATACATCGACGGGGTTGATGATTGGAATATCTGGCGCCTTTGGATAGGCGACCTCATCCACCCGGCCAAACTGATCGGGGCGGAGCGGCAAGAGACCCAAGCGATCAAAGTTCAGATCCGCCAATTCCCGCAGCCGATCGGGGCGATTCAAATACGCCCATTCCGCGCGCAACACGCTGAGACGGACCTGCGCGGCACCAATCTGGCGCTGAAGGCGTTGCGTATCTTTCAACACCTCCTGTGTTTTGTAGTTCTCTTGATAGGCCCAAAGCGCCAGCCCAAACACCGTCAGAGCGGTCAAAACGTAAATGACGCCCTTCATTTTAAGCTCTCCTTGAGCTGCGGCATTCCGATGCTGCGTGCGTCGACCGCGCCTGCGGGTGCATCCGTCCGAATCCCGACACGCAGTTTTGCAGAGCGTGAGCGTGGGTTCTCTTCCAGCTCTTGATCATCCGGGCCAATCGCCTTGCGGGATTTGAGCGTGAATTGGGGGGCCTCTTCGGCAATTTCCGGGGCATAGCGATTGGCACGCCCGGTTTTGCCTGCGCGCGCCTGAAAGAACCGTTTGACCATGCGGTCTTCGATGGAATGGAAGGTCACAACAGCCAATTGTCCGCCGGGCTTGAGCGCGCGTTCCGCGGCCATGAGGCCTTGAAACAGCTCGTCATACTCTGCGTTCACGGCAATCCGAAGCGCCTGAAAGCTACGGGTTACCGGGTGTGACTGCCCGAACTTGGGACGCGGCAAGCAGGATTCGATGATTTCAGTCAACCGTAGGGTCGTTGTAATCGGCGCCAGGGCGCGCTCGCGAACGATGGCCCGCGCGATCCGGCGACTGGCGCGTTCTTCACCATAGTGGAATAGGATGTCGGCGATTGCCTCTTCGCTGGACTCGTTCACCAGATCAGCGGCGGACACGCCATCCTGAGACATGCGCATGTCCAGTGGCCCGTCTTTCATGAACGAAAACCCGCGCTCGGCCAGATCCAACTGCATAGAAGACACGCCCAAATCAAGCACGACGCCGTCCAGATCCTGTGCATATTCATCCATGCGAGAAAAGACACCCGCCTGCATGACAAGCCGGTCGCCATATTCGCTGGCCCAAGGGGCTGCCATTTCAAACGCGAGTGGATCGCGATCAACGCCAATCACCCGATCAGCACCAGCTGCCAGCAATCCGCGGGTATATCCCCCGGCGCCAAAGGTGCCATCCAGCCAAACGCCGGAAACAGGGGTAACGGCGGCCAGCAAAGGGCGCAGCAGAACCGGGATGTGAGAGTCTGTGTCAGGGCGGGCCGCAGCAGCCATACCGTTATGCGCCTCCTGCGCCATCTAGGAATGCCATCGGATCAAAGTCATCCGGCAGCTCGTCAAGCCACTCTTCGGTCTGAGCCAATTCTTCGGTATCGTAGGTTTCAGGCTTCCAAATCTGGAAGGTATCCCCGGCGGCGATAAAAAAGGCCTCACCGCTCAGGCCGATCTTTTTGCGCAGCTTTGCAGGCAGTACCAGCCGCCCTGTTTCATCAACTGTGGTGGGGTGGGATTGCCCATGGAACATGCGTTGCAGCATTTTCCGCTCCATGGAGCCGCGCGGCAGGGCGTCGATTTTATCGTCGACCTCGTCGATGGCTTCCATCGTATAGCATTCAAGGAACTTGCGGCGGTGGTCACCATAGACAATGACCAATTCCGGGGCGTCGCCAGATTGCCAGTTCGGGTCGCCGGCCTCTAGAACACGGCGAAACGAAGCAGGAATTGACACCCTACCCTTCGTATCGACCTTATTCTGGCTTTCGCCTCTGAACCTGCGCGCCAAAACGACTGTCCCTTTCGTTGTGCGCTATCGCGTTTCTTTTTTCGTCCCCAGAAATTAGAAACGGCGGGTTGATCTGCTGCCACTGATCAACCCGCCGCCTGATCCCGCTTTGCGGGGATGTCCGACTGCGCGCGCCACCTGGGGGGATGTCTGCTCGCTCGCGCGCCGGATCTCTTTGGTCTGATGAAAGCGAAGCGCCTGTATGAAACCTGCTTATTAGTGGTTGGGGTCGTTTGGTGCCCCTGTCGTCTCGTTCTCATCCGATGAACAAGGGATGCCATGGGAATTCATGGAAATCAACAGGAAACTACCGCACGACTCTTTATGAAGCCTCTGAAATTCGAACCAAATGCCGCCAAACCGGCTCTCAAAAGAATCAACAGCACATCACCTAGGAGAAGGCTTCAAGCAATACACAAGATATAGAACCGAATGTTGTGGTGAAAAAAATTCCATGACTTCCCTAGAATGCCCACACCCATTTAGAATTTTCTGGCTGAGTATCCGAGTTTGGCATCAACTTCGGTCCGAATCACTCTTAGATTTCGATAATTCGCTCAAATTTGAGCCGCTAAAGAGAACCGAATAAAGGCATCCCACAAAATCCCATAGACTGCTCCCATGAAATCCCACACCAGCCATCCCACGAAATCCCAACTGACCCTCGCCCTTACCTTGAGTCCCTGCACACCCCTTCTTTGCATCCCGTAGACAACCCCAAACGCCACGGCATTTGATACCGTTAAAGGCGAGTTGAATGGCACCCATAACCTCAAGGGTGAACGTTCGCTCTGATTTCCCTAAAGGAACCTCAAGAAAATATAGCTCCCGGCGGTCCTCTCATTTTTGTGAACTAATCTATGCACTTGCTGCATAGCGGCATTGAGGGTGCACCCTATTGTGCACTTGCAGCATTTGCTTATTTTGATGACAACAAGGCCGCAGAGACGCGGCGCAGACGAGACGACGATAGGTTACGAACATGGCTGTTACCAGCGACTTCACCGCCGTAAAAGGCACCCTGAGCTTTGGCTTCTCCTCGGTGATCGAGGCCATGAAAGCACGCTTCATCCGTCACCGGATGTACCGCCAGACTGTCAATGAGCTTTCTGAGCTCAGCGCCCGGGAATTGGCCGATCTGGGCCTGCACCGATCGATGATCAAGCGCGTCGCGCAGCAAGCGGCCAGCGAATACACAGCGCGCTAAGCGCACCGAAACAAGAGATCAGGCCCTCTCTCCTCCTCCCTGAGGGTCTGTAAAACGCGGCGACATCTTCCTCCTCCCTGATGTCGCCGCACAAAATACCGGGTTCAAACCCGGATCGCAGATACATCTGGGCCTCTCCTCCTCCCTGGTCTGGATGTTGAAAGCCGCGGCGACACCCTCCTCCTCCCTGGTGTCGCCGCGATCTCATACCGGGCTCAAACCCGGATCGCGGATACATCCGGGCCTCTCCTCCTCCCTGGCCTTGATGTTGAAAGCCCGCGGCGATGTCCTCCTCCTCCCTGACATCGCCGCGATCTCATACCGGGCTCAAACCCGGGTCGGAACACATCAGGGCCTCCTCCTCCCTGCCTTGATGTTGTTAAAGAACGGCGACACCCCTCCTCCCTGGTGTCGCCGTTTTTTTGTGTCCGCCGACCACTTACGCACCCCCCAAAGAAAAAGCGCCCCGGTTAAACCGAGGCGCCAAATCAAAGATCGTGCATACGCCCTTAGGGCGTATTCAATTTAACAACAGCTCAAAACGGAACGTCGTCTTTTGCGGATAGGAATTTGGAGACCACCTTTTTCACGCCCGCTTTTTCGAAATTAACCTCGGCCTTGTCGCCTTCGATATCCACGACTTCGCCGTAGCCGAATTTTTGATGGAATACGCGCTCACCAACCATGAAGCTCGACACGGCCTTTAGGTCGATCACTGAATTCCGGGCTTCTTTTGGCTGTGCCATTCCGCGTTGCCCTTGGCGCGCCTGCAATCTTTTCCATCCGGGGGAATTATATACGTTGGCTTCGGACACACGCGCCTCTAGTCCACCGCTATCGCCATACCCACCACCGCTGCCGTACAATCCGGGCGGGGTCAGCACATCCACGTGCGCTTCGGGCAGTTCATCGATAAACCGCGAAGGCAGTGCATTTTGCCACTGACCAAAAACCCGTCGGTTGGCTGCAAATGAAATCGTACAGATTTCTTCGGCGCGGGTGATGCCCACGTAGGCCAGTCGGCGTTCTTCTTCGAGCCCTTTAAGGCCGGTTTCATCCATTGAACGTTGCGAGGGGAAAAGCCCATCCTCCCACCCCGGCAGAAAAACGGCCGGAAATTCCAACCCTTTGGCCGCGTGCAGCGTCATGATCGAGACTTTGGCCCCATCGTCGCTTTGCTCATTGTCCATGATCAGGCTGACATGTTCGAGAAACCCTTGCAGGTTTTCAAAGTTATCCAGCTGGTTCACCAGTTCTTTTAGGTTTTCCAACCGCCCGGGGGCCTCGGGCGTTTTGTCGTTTTGCCAGTGCCCGGTATAGCCTGATTCATCCAGCAGAATCTGCGCCAGTTCAACATGGCTGATCTCAGGCTCTCCGAACCGGACCTGCGGCGGGCCGCCGTCATCAAGAACAGCATCCTCGTCGATCTGAACCACAGGGCCACGCGTCATACCGTTCCAGCGGGTCAAATCTTCGACCAAGCGACGCAGGGCCGCGCCGCCTTTGCCTTTGATCGCGCCGTCTTGCACTGCGATCCGGGCGCCTTCGAGCAACGAAACCCCATGCGCGCGCGCCGTCATCTGGATGGTTTGCTGAGCTTTGTCGCCCAATCCACGCTTGGGTGTGTTCACAATCCGCTCAAACGCCAGATCATCTTCGGGGCTGGTCACCACCCGGAAATAGGCCATGGCATCGCGAATCTCCAACCGTTCATAGAATCGCGGGCCACCGATCACGCGATAAGGCAGGCCAATGGTTAAAAAACGGTCCTCGAACGCGCGCATCTGATGCGATGCCCGTACCAGAATCGCCATCTCGTCCAAGGAGACCGGACGTTGCCCGCGCGTGCCCCGCTGCAAGGCGTCGATTTCTTCGCCAATCCAACGGGCTTCTTCTTCGCCATCCCAGTGACCGATCAAGCGCACTTGTTCGCCGTCTTCAGCTTCGGTCCACAGGGTTTTTCCGAGTCGGTCGGAATTTCCGGCGATGACCCCCGAAGCGGCGGCCAGAATATGCGGGGTTGAGCGATAGTTTTGCTCCAGCCGCACCACATGCGCCCCCGGAAAATCTTTTTCAAACCGCAGGATGTTACCGACTTCGGCCCCGCGCCAGCCGTAGATCGATTGGTCATCATCGCCAACACAGCAAATGTTTTTATGTCCACCTGCCAGCAAGCGCAGCCACAGATACTGTGCGACGTTGGTATCTTGGTATTCGTCCACCATCACATAGCGGAACCAACGCTGATATTGTTCAAGAACGTCTGAATGCGTTTGGAAAATCGTCACCACATGCAGCAGCAAATCGCCAAAATCGACGGCATTCAGCTCTTTCAGGCGGGCCTGATATTGCGCGTATAGGTCAACGCCGCGGTAATTGTAGGCCCCGGCATCCGAGGTCGGGACGTTGGCCGGCGTAAAGGCGCGGTTTTTCCAGCTGTCGATAACCCCGGCCAATTGCCGTGCAGGCCAGCGCTTGTCATCAATCTGTTCTGCTTTGATCAACTGCTTGAGCAAACGGATCTGATCATCAGTATCAAGAATAGTGAAATTGGATTTGAGCCCCACCAATTCCGCATGCCGACGCAGCAGCTTCACGCAGACCGAATGAAACGTCCCCAACCAAGGCATGCCTTCGACTGGCTGCCCCAACATACGCGCGACGCGTTCCTTCATCTCGCGCGCCGCTTTGTTTGTAAACGTCACCGCCAATATTTCATTGGGGCGCGCGCGTGCCGTGTTCAGTAGGTGAACAATCCGCGTGGTTAGCGCCTTGGTTTTCCCCGTCCCTGCTCCGGCCAGCATCAACACGGGTCCATCCAATGTTTCAACCGCGCGGCGCTGTTCAGGATTCAGGTCATCCAGGTACGGCATCGGACGCGCGGCCATCGCGCGCGCCGACAGAGAGGCGCCTTCAAAGGCGTCCATTTCATCAAAGCTGCTCATGGGTTCAAAATACGCTGGAATTAACCAGAGGGAAAGGCTTTGTTCACGAACTGTTCGCGCATTACGGAACAAAATTCAGGTATTTCGTTCAAAATGTAGGCGCCTAGGACCACTGCCCATCGGCAAAATTAAGACTTTATCAAACTCTGTTACCCATAGATCCCTTAAGATCCTACGGAGCGCGAATATGTCACTCACTACCGCCTTTTCACTGAGCCATCGGCTCAAGTGGGCTGGAATCGGCCTTTTGTTCATAACTTTGACGGCCGCCGCGTCGTGGGGAGTCTACAAGATCCCCGGCCCGCTGGTTGAACAGATGCTTGAAACGGACATTCGCCACGAGGCCGAGTTGTGGAAGCGCCGGGTCACGCTGCATATGGAGAGCCCTTCGGTTTCCTTTGAAACGGGTCAGTTCAATGAACACGACGAAGAGTTTTTGAGAGCGATTCCCGAAGCGTCGAGCGTCTACCGCTACAAACTCCTGAACACGATGGGTCAGGTTTTCTGGTCCACACGTGAGCACGAAATTGGTGAGATTGAAAACGGTGCCTTTTTCCGAAACGAATTGGCGCAGGGCATGATCCATTACGTGCACGAGTTGAAGCCGCTGTCCGAAATAGACGGTTTGGACCTGCATGTCGAAAATGCATCCCAAGTGGAACAACGGCATGTGGCCAAAGTCTACATGCCGGTGATGGAGAATGGCCGTTTCATTGGCGCGATTGAGTTTTTCACGGACTTCACCGAGATGCGTGCGGTTTTTGTGACGCGTGTCCGCATGTCACTGGCCATTCTTTCGGTCATTGCGTTGCTAGCAATGGCGACAGTGTCGTTTGTCATCTTTCGCACCAACCGTCGTCAATTTCACGCGCTGCATGATCGTACTGAAAAAGAGCGGTACCTGCTAAAAGATCAATTGCGTCTTGCCCGCGAGGTTCAATTGCTCGGTGAATTGAACGAATGGTTGCAATCCAGCCGGTCCCTGGAAGAACTGTTCGATATGGTGTCCCGGTTCATGACGCATATTTTGCCGACGGCAGAAGGCAGCGTTTACGTATACTCGAATTCACGCGATGTGCTGGATGGCAGCGCCAGCTGGAACGGTGGCGATCACAAAGCCCACATTCACCCTGATGGGTGCTGGGGTCTGCGCCGCGGGCGTACTTATGAATATGGCAGCAGCGAAATCGACTTTGTCTGCGAACATGCAGAGCCACACGATGGCCGCCCTTATTTCTGCTTTCCCATTTTGGCACACGGTGAAACGGTTGGATTGATGCATCTGCGCGCGCAGACAGATAATTGTGCGGAATTCGCCGAGAGCAAAAAGCTTGCGCAGATGTGTGCAGAGCAAATCAGCATGGCCATAGCCAACGTGCGTATGCGTGATCAATTGCATGATCAATCTGTCCGTGATCCGCTGACAGGCCTATTCAATCGCCGTCATCTGACAGATTACTTGCGCAAAAAAGTGGCGCGCAGTCAGAACACTGGCGCCGAGCTCAGCCTGATTGCGATCGATGTCGATCACTTCAAGAAATTCAACGACACCCATGGGCATGATGCTGGTGATATGGTTCTGCGCGCTGTTGGGTCTGTTCTGGAGCAGGCCTGTGACGGTGAAGAAGTGGCCTGCCGAATGGGGGGCGAAGAGTTTATGATTATTTTGCCAGAAACAACGCAGGATAATGTCATGACTCGGGCTGAACACGTACGTCAGGCAGTTGAAGCCATTTCCGTACGTTATGGAGAAAAGACACTGCCGCGCATCACGATATCAGCAGGAGTATCATTCTTCCCAACCCATGGGTCCATGCCGCAGGATTTGATGCGCTCGGCAGATGACGCCTTGTATGATGCTAAGGCAAAAGGGCGCAATCAAATCCAGGTGGCACAGAATGCACCGTCTCAAAACGAGAGCCTGAATGGCGAAACGGATGAAAAGGGACGGATGGGCGCGCGCCCAAAGGGGGCGGTCAATCCCGGCCCAGCGCTGGCAGCAGAGTAAGCCCTTGCCGAATCGGATGAGAGCACCGATCAATCCCCATGGATTTACACAGCACCTATCCAGGCATTATGGATTTGAAGTGGCGCGCAAAGCGCCGCTTGCCCCGTTTCGTATGGGAATATTTGGATAGCGGTACAGGTGTCGAAGCCACCAAAGCCCGCAACCGCGCTGCGTTGGACCACATAGGGTTCAATCCTTCGATCCTGCACGGGGCGATGGATTTTGATCTGAGCACAACCTTTCTGGGGCAGAACCATCCGCTGCCCTTTGGCATGTCCCCGATTGGGATGTCAGGTCTTATTTGGCCCAAAGCGGAACAGCTTTTGGCGCAGGAGGCGGCGCGCGCCGATATCCCCTATACCTTGTCAACGGTTGCCAGCCAAAGTCCTGAAGATATGGCACCGCATATTGGATCGCAGGCGTGGTTTCAGCTTTATCCGCCCAAAAAGCCTGACATCCGACAAGACTTACTGGATCGTGCAAGATCGTCAGGTTTCTCAACACTTGTGTTGACAGTGGATGTTCCGGTCGCCTCGCGCCGGGAGCGCCAGACCCGATCCGGTTTGACGCAACCTCCGAAATTAACCCCGCGTTTGCTTGCTCAGATCGCGATGCGCCCAGCATGGGCCTTGGGTATGGCCCAAAATGGCATGCCTCGGATGCGAAGTCTGGATAAATATATACAGAAGCAATCTAATCTGCCCCCCACCGCGCATATCGGCTATTTGCTGCGCACCTCGCCGGATATGGAATATGTCAAATGGTTGCGTGACCATTGGGATGGCCCCTTTATTGTCAAAGGTGTGATGCAGGCTCAGGATGTCGCACAGTTAGAGGCCGTCGGCGTCGATGCCCTATGGGTTTCAAATCACGCGGGGCGGCAATTTGATGGCGCACCCGCAACGATCGAAGCGCTCCCGCTGATCCGCGCGTCAACCCAGCTGCCGTTGATATTCGACAGCGGCATCGAAGGGGGTTTGGATATCTTGCGCGCATTGGCTTTGGGCGCGGATTTTGTCATGTTGGGGCGGGCCTTTCACTTTGGTCTGGCGGCGCTTGGCGCCAAAGGCCCAGGCCATGTCATCGACATTCTAAAGCAAGATATGATGGCGAATATGGGCCAACTCGGCGCAAGATCTTTGCGCGATCTTCCTGCTGCGACCCACTTACCTGCACTTCAGTGAGCGAAATCATTGCAACAAAAGTATGAAACCGGCGTTTGCGAGCGTTAACATGCCGGTTCTACCCAGAACTACCAATATACGCGGGCTTATTGTCCGCCTAAAACCCACGCCCAAACTCCTAAGGGACTCGGACCTGCCATGACTGACTTTAAAAAGATCCTGATCGCAAACCGCGGTGAGATAGCTATCCGTGTAATGCGCGCTGCCAATGAGATGGGAAAGCGCACAGTTGCCGTCTATGCCGAAGAGGACAAGTTGGGCCTGCACCGGTTCAAAGCGGACGAAGCCTATCGCATTGGCGAAGGGATGGGTCCGGTTGCCGCTTACCTGAGTATTGATGAGATGATCCGTGTCGCCAAAGAAAGCGGCGCGGATGCTATTCACCCAGGCTATGGGCTGTTGTCTGAAAACCCGGAATTCGTGGATGCCTGTGCCCAAAACGGCATCACGTTTATTGGCCCCAAAGCGGAAACTATGCGCGCCCTTGGCGACAAGGCCAGTGCCCGTAAAGTGGCGGTTCAGGCCGGCGTTCCCGTCATCCCGGCGACCGAGGTTTTGGGTGATGACATGAATGCGATCCGCGCCGAGGCGGCAGAAGTGGGCTATCCCTTGATGCTCAAGGCGTCTTGGGGCGGTGGTGGACGGGGTATGCGCCCAATCCACGGCCCGGATGAATTGGAAGAGAAAGTTCTGGAAGGGCGTCGCGAGGCCGAAGCTGCATTCGGGAATGGCGAGGGGTATCTGGAAAAGATGATCACCCGCGCCCGCCACGTCGAGGTTCAGATTCTGGGCGATAAGCATGGTGAGATCTATCACCTGTTTGAGCGGGATTGTTCGGTCCAACGGCGCAACCAAAAGGTCGTGGAACGCGCGCCTGCCCCCTACCTGAGCGAAGAGCAGCGCGTTGAAATTTGCGAATTGGGCCGCAAAATCTGTGCCCACGTAAATTACGAATGCGCCGGTACCGTTGAATTCCTGATGGATATGAATGACGGCAAGTTCTACTTCATCGAAGTGAACCCCCGGGTTCAGGTTGAGCACACTGTGACCGAAGAAGTTACGGGCATCGACATTGTCCGTGCGCAGATCCTGATCGCCGAAGGCAAGACAATTGCCGAGGCCACTGGCAAAGCTGATCAATCCCAGATCACTCTGACCGGGCACGCCCTGCAGACCCGGATCACCACCGAGGATCCACAAAACAACTTTATTCCCGACTATGGCCGCATCACAGCGTATCGGTCGGCCACCGGTATGGGAATTCGTCTGGATGGCGGCACCGCCTATGCCGGCGGGGTCATCACGCGCTATTACGACAGCCTGCTGACCAAGATCACCGCCAAAGCGCCAACACCCGAAATGGCGATTGCCCGCATGGATCGCGCCCTGCGTGAATTCCGGATCCGGGGTGTTAGCACCAACATCGCCTTTGTGGAAAACCTGCTGAAGCATCCGACGTTCCTGAACAATGAATACACCACCAAGTTCATTGACGAGACGCCAGACCTGTTCGCGTTCAAACGCCGCCGGGACCGGGGCACCAAGGTGCTGACTTATATCGCCGACATCACCGTTAATGGGCATCCTGAAACCAAGGACCGGCCCCTGCCCTCGGCCGACTTGAAGGCCCCAAAGGCTCCGGCCAGAAATGCCGAGCCGATGATGGGCACGCGCAACCTGCTGGAGCAAAAGGGCCCGCAGGCGGTCGCTGATTGGATGAAGGCCCAGCGTCAATTGCTGATCACCGACACCACCATGCGCGATGGTCACCAATCACTGTTGGCAACGCGCATGCGCTCGATCGACATGATCAAAGTGGCGCCAACCTATGCGGCCAACCTGCCGCAACTGTTCTCGGTTGAATGTTGGGGCGGCGCAACGTTTGATGTTGCATACCGGTTCTTGCAGGAATGCCCATGGCAGCGTTTGCGCGACCTGCGCGAAGCCATGCCAAACCTGATGACGCAAATGTTGCTGCGTGGCAGCAACGGCGTTGGCTACACCAACTATCCCGACAATGTCGTGCAGGAGTTCGTGCGTCAGGCCGCGACTTCGGGTGTGGATGTGTTCCGCGTCTTTGACAGCCTCAACTGGGTTGAAAACATGCGTGTCGCCATGGACGCGGTGGTGGAACAGAACAAAGTCTGCGAAGGCACCATCTGTTACACTGGCGACATCCTGAACCCCGACCGGTCCAAATATGACCTGAAATACTATGTCGCGATGGGCAAAGAGCTGCGCGATGCCGGGGCACATGTTCTGGGCCTAAAAGACATGGCTGGATTGCTGAAGCCCGCCGCTGCCCGCGTGCTGGTACGGGCTCTGAAAGAAGAGGTTGGCCTGCCGATCCACTTCCACACACACGACACGGCGGGCATCGCCTCAGCCACCATCTTGGCTGCCGCGGACGCGGGTGTGGATGCTGTGGATTGCGCCATGGACTCGTTCAGCGGGAACACCTCGCAGGCGACGTTGGGATCGGTTGTTGAAGCGCTGCGCAATACTGATCGTGACACCGGGTTGGACATCAAAGCCATTCGCGAGATCAGCGACTACTTTGAAAGCGTCCGCGGTCAGTATGCTGCGTTTGAAAGCGGTTTACAGGCGCCAGCGTCTGAAGTGTATCTGCATGAAATGCCCGGCGGTCAGTTCACCAACCTGAAGGCGCAAGCGCGTAGCCTGGGCCTGGAAGAGCGCTGGCATGAAGTGGCGCAGATGTATGCCGACGTGAACCAGATGTTTGGCGACATCGTCAAAGTGACCCCTTCGTCCAAAGTTGTGGGCGACATGGCCTTGATGATGGTCAGCCAAGGTCTGAGCCGCGATGACGTGGAAAGCCCGACCAGCGATGTGGCGTTCCCCGACTCGGTCGTGGATATGATGCGCGGCAACCTTGGTCAGCCTCCCGGAGGGTTCCCCAACACGATCATCCAAAAGGTTCTTAAAGACGAAGCGCCAAATCTTGAGCGCCCCGGCAAGCATTTGCCCGCGGTTGATCTGGAGGCCGCGCGCGCCGAGTTGAGCGCCGAGCTGGAAGGCAAAGAGATCGATAACGAGGATCTGAACGGCTATCTGATGTATCCCAAGGTCTACAAAGACTACATGGGGCGTCATCGTCAGTATGGCCCTGTCCGCAGTCTGCCGACCCGCACGTTCTTTTACGGCATGGAGCCCGGTGAAGAAATCGCGGCGGAAATTGACCCCGGTAAAACCTTGGAAATCCTGTGTCAGGCGATCGGTGAAACCGACGAAAACGGCGAAGTGAAGGTATTCTTTGAGCTGAACGGTCAGCCGCGGGTGATCCGGGTGCCAAACCGTTTGGTGAAATCTTCGACCATTCAGCGCCCGAAAGCAGAAGCCGGCAATGCCAACCACATCGGCGCGCCAATGCCCGGTGTCGTTGCTTCGGTTGCCGTTCAAAATGGTCAACAGGTCAAAGAGGGTGACCTGTTGCTCACGATTGAAGCCATGAAAATGGAAACCGGCATCCATGCCGAGCATGACGCGACAGTCAAAGCGCTGCATGTTCAACCCGGTGGGCAAATCGACGCCAAGGATCTTCTTGTCGAGTTCGAATAGAACAACAAAGGGTGGGGTTTTCCCCGCCCTTTTCATAGCTGGGGTGATCACTCGGACCTGATGCGAACCCAAGCGAACTAGATCATCAAGTCACTTCGGGCAGGATCATTCGACAAAATCTGCCGAATGTAAGAGTTGGTGCCCAGCTAAGCCCACCATGTGTGGTGGCGCTGATAATGCCACCTGCACGCCCAGCTGTCTAATACACTGATTTCACTTACGTTCTCATCACCCAGCAAGAACGTTGATCGCAACGTAGGACGGGTGCCCTAACACCGGTTCAAACGCGTCTTGGGGGGTGTCGTCCTGTGCCTGCAAAAGAAACGCGACAGTGATTGCCGCAATCAAGCTGCCTGTTTTCAAACGTTCAGAAAAGGACATGTGAAACCTCGTTGTGTAGAAGCAGACCGTGCGATCCAATGTTCATTGAACGCCTGAACATTTGGTTTCCGTCGCAGCAAAGTTTTTTTGCCTTTCTGCACTTTTACCCTTGCGGTGATCGGCTATAGAACTTAATTCACGGCTCACTCAAGGAAGCGGGCGTAGCTCAGGGGTAGAGCATAACCTTGCCAAGGTTAGGGTCGGGCGTTCGAATCGCCTCGCCCGCTCCATGAGAGTTTCGGATCACCCATCCGGGACGACAGAAGACTTGATGATGCGGGCGTAGCTCAGGGGTAGAGCATAACCTTGCCAAGGTTAGGGTCGGGCGTTCGAATCGCCTCGCCCGCTCCATCAAGATCCGGATTACCCGTCCGGAAACAGTGACGACTATATAGGTTGCGGGCGTAGCTCAGGGGTAGAGCATAACCTTGCCAAGGTTAGGGTCGGGCGTTCGAATCGCCTCGCCCGCTCCAATATAGATCGTATTTGCATGGCAGGCCTCTGGCCTGCCTTGTGCGTTTCAGCCATGCTGCATCCCATACAATTCGTTTTTGGATCAGAGGTTCGCCATGCCTGATTATATCATCCGCCCGATGACCCCCATGGAAGTGCAGACGGCCATTCAATGGGCTGCGGATGAAGGATGGAACCCCGGGCTCGCTGATGCCGACAGTTTTCTTTCGGTGGATCCACAGGGGTTTTGGGGTGGATTTCTGGATGGTGAAATGATCGCGTCGATTTCGGTCGTGAACTACGATGAGGCGTTCGCGTTTCTCGGGTTTTACATCGTGCGCCCTGAATTTCGCGGGGAGGGTTTAGGGCTTGAACTGTGGCTGACAGCAATCGCCCATGCCGAGGATCGGCTGGTAGGGTTGGATGGTGTCGTGCAGGAGCAAGAGAATTACCGCAAGTCCGGCTTTACGTTGGCCTATCGCAATATTCGCCAACACGGCAGCGTGGCTGCGGTTCTTGCACAACTGCCCACGCCCCGGCCCGAAATCGCAGCTTTGTCAGAGATATCGCCCCAACAGTTACAATACGATCGCAGCGTGTTCCCTGCCCCGCGAGACGCCTTTTTGCAGGCCTGGCAAACCGCCCCCGGGCATCATGCCCGTGCCGTGTGGGATAAAGGGGAATTGCGAGGATACGCCGTGTTGCGTCCCTGCCGGGATGGGTACAAAATCGGGCCGCTCTTTGCCGATAACAAAGAGATCGCTCGGGATCTGTTGGCGGCTGTATTGGATCAAGTTCCAGCAAATCAACGGTCACAAACCGTGTATCTGGACACGCCCGACTGCAATGATTCAGCGATGGCGTTGGCGGGCGAATTGGAAATGGAGCCTGTTTTTGAAACGGCGCGGATGTATACGGGACCCGCGCCGGATATCGACATGACACGTATTTTTGGTGTCACCAGTTTTGAGCTGGGCTGAGCCGCCTTAGAACGCTTTGAACGTCATCGTGGTCAAGGACCGCTCGATCCCGTCAATGTCCAGCAAATGGTTGTTGATGTATTTGCCCACGTCTTCGTCAGCGGGGATATACAGCTTCATCAGCAGGTCGAAATCGCCGCTGGTGGAATACAGCTCTGAATGGATTTCGCGCAGCGCGATATCTTCTGCCACTTTGTAAGTGGTGCCGGGTTTGCAGCGAATCTGGATGAAGACACAAGTGGACATGCCGGAGCCTTTTAATTGGAGTTCGCCGCCAAGCTGACATGGTGGCCTGACAGGCGCAATCCCTGTTGCGGTGTGCCCCTGTTTAGTGCCGCGCCGCAACATATCGCATCAGGGGCTTTGAGCGGGCTGGAAATTCGGCGCAATCTGCGCCTATAAGCGCGCAAGAACCGTTGAGGGGACAGGACATGCGTCGCGCCACCATTACTCGCCAAACCGCCGAGACCGAGATTTCAGTCGAGATCAATCTCGATGGAACCGGAGCTTATGACAATCAAACTGGTGTTGGCTTTTTTGACCACATGCTGGACCAGCTGGCGCGTCATTCTTTGATCGACATGACGATCACAGCCAAAGGCGATTACCATATCGATGACCACCACACCGTCGAAGACACCGGCATTGCCCTAGGTCAGGCCCTGGCGAGCGCGCTGGGTGACAAAAAGGGTATCAATCGGTATGGCGAATGTCACCTGCCGATGGATGATGCCCAAGTGCGTTGTGCGCTGGACCTGTCCGCCCGCCCGTTTCTGATCTGGAATGTAGACATTCCCACGCAAAAGATCGGAACCTTTGACACCGAATTGGTGCGAGAGTTCTTTCAGGCCTTGAGCACCCACGGCGGAATCACCCTGCATGTTGATCAGTTGCATGGCTTCAATAGCCATCACATCGCGGAAGCGGCTTTCAAGGCCGTCGCGCGTGCCTTGCGGACAGCCGTTGAAACGGATCTGCGCAAGGCTGATGCGATTCCTTCGACCAAAGGTGCACTTTGAATGCTGACGGCAATTATCGATTACGAAAGCGGCAACCTGCATTCTGCTGAAAAAGCGTTTCAGCGCATGGCACAGGAAACCAACGCTGGTGAGGTGATCGTCACCGGCGACGCCGATGTAGTGGCCCGCGCAGATCGCATTGTGTTGCCCGGTGACGGTGCCTTTCCCGCATGTGCCGCTGCGTTGCGCGGACATTCTGGCCTGTTTGACGCGCTGCGCGAAGCTGTTGAGGATAAAGGTCGCCCGTTTCTGGGGATCTGCGTCGGCATGCAGTTGATGGCAACCCGGGGTCGCGAATACGAAGACACAAAGGGGTTGGATTGGGTCGGTGGTGAAGTCGTCAAGATCACACCAAAAGACCCTAGCCTGAAGGTGCCTCATATGGGGTGGAACGATCTCGTGATCGACAATCCACATCCTGTCTTTGATGGCATTCAAACCGGCGATCACACATATTTTGTGCATTCGTACCAGTTTCATGTGGCAGATTCCGCCCAGCGATTGGCGCACGTGGATTATGCCGGGGATATTACTGCGGTCATCGGTCGGGATACGATGGTGGGGATGCAGTTCCACCCCGAGAAAAGCCAAGACACCGGCCTGCGACTGATCGCTAACTTTTTGAACTGGGCGCCTTGATCGCCCAGCTCTTGCGCGTTGGGGTCGTTACTTAACGCGCTTCCAATCTTGACCCCGACAGATCAAGCCGCCTGCAACGCAGCCTTTGACGGTTAGGGTTTTGCCGCTCAGCGACATTTTTGACGAATAGGTCTTGTCCGAATCCGGGGCCCAGATTTTACCACCGCTGTAAGCTCCGCCCCCGTCGACATTCATATCCCAGATAATCTTTTTGCCGAGGTGCTCGTAATCTGACGACAGACCACCTGCTTTGTCGTAGGCGGCCTTGATGGTTCCGCAAACAGCTGCACCACATGGGGCAATCGCCACATGCAGGTAACCGCCTTCTTCCCCTTCTGCTGTTTTCCAGGTGCCTGACACGGCATCGGCCAGCGCCGGACCGACAAAGCCCAAGGCAAACACTGCACTGATAATCAGTTTTTTCATCATTACTCTCCCTGTTTGCCCCACTGTGACGTGGATTCCCCGCTTCGGGCAAGACTGACTTTGGGTCGCGTTGCATCCCCTACCCCAGTCGTGCCATATCGCGCCTGAACATAAGCATAAGGCCGCGCACCATGATCCTGTATCCCGCAATCGACCTCAAAGACGGCCAAGCCGTACGCCTTGTGCGCGGTGAAATGGACCAAGCGACTGTTTTTAACGACGACCCCGCCTCACAGGCGATGGCATTTGTCGAGGCAGGTTGTGAGTGGCTCCATCTTGTGGACCTGAACGGTGCGTTTGCTGGTGAGCCGGTCAATGCCGCCCCGGTTGAGGCGATTTTGAAAGCCTGCAATGTTCCTGCGCAGCTGGGTGGCGGAATACGCGATATGGCCACCATCGCGACATGGATAGAAAAGGGATTAGCGCGGGTGATCCTTGGGACCGTTGCAGTGGAAAACCCTGATTTGGTTCGCGAAGCAGCCCGCGAATTCCCCGGGAAAGTTGCCGTTGGCATAGACGCGCGTAACGGGTTGGTCGCGACCAAAGGCTGGGCCGAAGAGACCAATGTGCAGGTCACTGATCTGGCCAAATCGTTCGAGGACGCAGGCGTGTCCGCCATCATCTACACAGATATCAATCGCGATGGCGCAATGCAGGGGCCAAACATCGAAGCCACCGCTGAATTGGCCCGCGCGGTATCGATCCCGGTGATCGCGTCCGGTGGGGTCAGCTCGCTGGCAGATCTGATTGCCCTGCGCGACTGCGGCGTTGACTTGAATGGTGCCATATCAGGACGTGCGTTGTATGATGGCGCGCTTGACCTGAAAGAAGCCCTAGCCACTCTGGCATCCTGATCCGCAATGAGCGTCCCCCTGTCCCCACATCCAGTCACGGTAAACACCTTATGTTGAAAACCCGCATTATCCCCTGTCTGGACGTCGCCGATGGCCGCGTTGTCAAAGGCGTGAACTTTGTCGGTCTCCGAGATGCCGGGGACCCGGTTGAATCCGCCAAAGCCTATGATGCGGCGGGGGCGGATGAGATTTGTTTTCTGGACATTCACGCCACCCACGAAAACCGGGGCACCATGTTTGATGTAGTGCAGCGCACCGCTGAACAGTGTTTTGTTCCGCTGACGGTTGGTGGCGGCGTACGCACCAAAGAAGATGTGCGCGATCTGTTGCTGGCAGGCGCGGATAAAGTCAGTTTTAATTCGGCAGCCGTGGCCCGCCCGGCAGTCGTCGCCGAGGCCGCTGATCAGTTCGGCAGCCAGTGTATCGTCGTGGCGATCGACGCGAAAACCGTGGCACCGGGCAAGTGGGAGATCTTTACCCATGGGGGCCGCAAAGAAACCGGCATTGACGCGGTTGCGTTCGCCAAAACCGTGGTCGCCAAAGGTGCCGGAGAAATCTTGCTGACGTCGATGGATCGGGATGGAACCAAATCAGGCTTTAACCTGCCGCTCACCAAAGCGATCTCAGACGCGGTAAACGTACCCGTCATTGCGTCAGGTGGTGTGGGAACCTTGGACCACCTTGTCGAAGGCGTCACCAAAGGCGGGGCAAGTGCTGTGCTGGCCGCCTCGATCTTTCACTTTGGGGAATTTACCGTTCAAGAGGCCAAAGAACACATGGCTGCCGCCGGTATTCCGATGCGCCTGTCTTAAGGGGGTAAATATGAGCATTCTGCACGATCTAGCCACCACAATCGAAGCTCGCAAAGGCTCGGATCCGGACAGCAGTTGGACCGCCAAGCTGCTTGCCAAGGGCCCTGAAAAATGTGCCGAAAAGTTTGGCGAAGAAGCCATTGAGGCGATCATCGAAGCGGCCAAAGGCGACCGTGAAAAGCTGACCAGCGAGGCCGCAGATGTTTTGTATCATTTGCTGGTGATGCTGGCCGCACGGGATGTGGCACTGGATGATGTGTTGGACGTGCTGGCCAAGCGGCAAGGCACCAGCGGCCTTGCTGAAAAGGCCGCCCGCCCCACCTGAGCTGCTACAGCTTCGAAGAAATAACCCCGGTGGCAAAGCCACCCATACGCAGTTCACCAAACAGGCGTTGATATTCAATCTTTGGGCAACGGTTTTGGATCACATCCACGCCGCGCGCCTCGGCCTGTGCTGCCGCCTCGGCGTGTTCGACACCGATCTGCATCCAGATTGTCCGCAACTGGGGAAACTGTGCGAGCGATTCTTCGACAATCGCGGGTACAGCCTCGGAGCGGCGAAAAATATCCACCATATCGACGGGTTCAGACACGTCGCTGAGTGAGCCACGGACTGTTTCGCCAAATAGCTCTTTTCCAGCATGCCCCGGGTTAACCGGAATCACACGAAACCCCTTTATTCCGAGGTAGCGCGCAACATAATAGCTGGGGCGGACCGGGTTCATAGACACCCCCACCACGGCAATCACCTTGGTGCGGGTCAGAATCTGTTTCAGATGCGGATCTGGGTAATATGTCATGGACTTACCGTAACCCGGACCAACAAAAGAAAAAAGCGCCCAAGGGATGAAACCCTGGGCGCAAAGTGTGGAACGAGGGACAGTGAAATGACCCGCGGCAGTTCCTTTCCGCGGTCACTGTATCATTTAGGCATTACCTGACTAAAAAAAAGAGGCCGGTTGTATTTTTTTGATGACAAGACAGTTTTTCGCTTGGAATCAGTCAAACAGCGGTGTTGGCCAGTTCACCTCGGCACGTGAGATATTCCCAGCGACATCACGCGACCACATCCGCTCAACACCCTGCGAATGGATAAGATACAGCTTTCCATCGATAATCTGCCAAGCAAGCGGATCCGTTGTAGAGATATACCCCATCCCCATCGCATAGGCGCAATACCCCCCAAACTGAGGCGCGTAAGCGCGTGGATTGGCTTCGAAAGCTGCGCGGTTCTCTTGAGTGGCAAAATGCCAAACCGCCCCTTTCCACATCACCGCGATATCAGGGGCCCCAATTACAGGTTCTCCTGACGAAAAATAGGCAACCGTGTCATAGCCATTTATCGCCGCGCCCTGAGACGCATAGAAAATCGGGGATTCCGCCTGTATGGCGGGGGCAAAGCCCAACGCAGCAAAACCAGCCAGAAAGAGTCGACGAGACAGCATTAACGTACCATTTTGAGAGCCACCCCTCATACATGCATTGTCCAACAAGGCACGCCAAGGGACCTGACAAGGATGTGAACACATCGTGTGCCCGAAACCACATTGGGTTCAATCAAAGACGTCTTCGATAACATCCCATGCTTCATCAAACACACGCGCCATAAGTCCCTTTCGTTTTTTGGGCTTTTTGTACGCTTTGTGCTTTTTGACTTTCTTGTAGGGGGCAGACCCGCCCCCCACCTTTTTGACTTTAGCTGGTTTAGCTTTTTCCTGTGGCAACATCTTCAAATCATGAAGCGGTGCACCACAGGCAGCGCAACTCAGCTCGTGCCGCCCCTCACCGCGCAGGACAAGCGCCGCGCGCGTGCCGCAGTAACAACAAGTGGCGATTTTAGGGATGGGCTTCACGTGGACCTCGAGTTAGCGGGCTGTGCTAGCATATAAGGCGATAGCTGCCGCGTTCGAGACGTTCAGAGAGCCAAACCCACCTGCTGCATCAATTTTCACCAGATGATCCACGGTTTCTTTGGTTTTTTGCCGCAATCCGGGTCCCTCTGCACCCAAAACCAAAGCCACGGGAAGGTGCATTTTACCCTCGAGCGTCTCTTCAATCGTCTGGTCGGCTTCGCCATCCAGACCCAACACCAGAAATCCCATGCGTTGTAGTTCAACGATGGTGTCAGACAGATTGCGCATCCGCAGGTAAGGCTGCCGCTCTAACGCGCCGCTGGCGGTTTTCGCCAGGGCACCGGTTTCAGGGGCCGAGTGATGCCGGGTGCCGATCACTGCGCTTGCGCCCAAAACCTCGGCCGAGCGTAGAATCGCCCCAACATTGTGCGGATCTGTAACCCGGTCGAGCAGAATCACACGAGGCGTTTCACGTCCGATGCAATTTTCTGACAAAGATCCCCAGCTGAGCAGTTTGACCTCCATCGCAGCCCCTTGATGCACCGACCCAGGGTCCAACGGAGCCGAGAAGTTACGCGGGTCAACGACCTCGGGCTCGATCCCGCCCTCGGCAATTGCCTCGGACAGCTTGTCATGGGCGTTTTTCGTCACAATCAGGCGCAATTTCTGCCGTTTTGGATTCATCAACGCATCCCGTACGGCATGCAAGCCAAAGAGCCACACAGTCTCAGCACCCGACGCTTTGCGAGCCTGTTCCTTCTCTACAACCCACTTGGGTTTCTTCATTTTTCTGGTCTCCGGCAAATCAATTCAGTTTAGGGCGCCTAAGTATAACTTTTCCTGTTGACGCCCCGTTGGGGTGCTTGTAATCACGCCCACACATCAGGTGCAACGCCTGATAGTGGGCGACAGGCCGCAAGGTGTGGCAGGGGACTGTAACTCCCTCGCGGAGACGCACGCCTGGTTCGATTCCAGGGTCGCCCACCACTTCCATATTTTATTCAATAAAAACAAGGAAGTGGTGGACAGCGCCGCGTTGTGGCGCCCTTACGAAGCTCAACACAGTTTGACGGGGTTTAGCGCAGTTCGGCGCAACTTTGAGCCGCCAAAATTCTAACCGATCTTACCAATCTCAAACCACGAAAAATGCTGTCTCAGTCCCGAGCACAGCGCATCGCCTTGCACAGGGCTTCCATAGTTTTATCCCAACCAATCTTTGAATGCGGGCACGTCGTGCATCCGCTCTTCGGTATTCTTAGCCTGCTTGTGTGGAAAACAGGCTGACCTCAAACCGCTGAGCTTTTAGCGGAACACGTCAAGCTAAGGGGGCTTGGCCATCAGAAACGTAGAAAGGCAGCGCCGAAGCGCTGCCTTTCTACGTGGGCGCCTGCATCGGATGCAGGTCGTCCAAGGCAAATCCGAAGATTAAGGGGCACCCTCGTCGCCTTCATTGTTTTCGTCGTCTTCGTCGCCTTCGTCTCCTTCATTGCCTTCGTTGTCTTCGTCGCCTTCGTCACCCTCGTTGGAGTCAGCCTGACTATCGCCTTCGTTACCTTCGTTGTTTTCGTCGCCTTCGTCGTTTTCGTCTCCTTCGTCGCCTTCGTTGCCTTCGTCACCGGAGTCGTCTTCGTTGTCTTCGTTGCCTTCATTGTCCTCATCGTCTTCGTCGTTTTCGTCCCCTTCGTTGCCTTCGTCGCCTTCGTCGGCTTCGTCTTCTTCATTGCCTTCGTCGTCTTCGTTGTCTTCGTCGCTTTCATCGTTTTCGTCGTCTTCGTCGTCTTCATTGCCTTCGTTGGCTTCGTCGTTCTCGTCACCTTCGTCGTTTTCGTCGTCTTCGTTTTCTTCGTCGTTTTCATTACCTTCGTCGTTTTCGTCGTTCTCGTCACCTTCGTTGTGTTCGTCACCTTCTTCGGCTTCGTCACCTTCGTCGTCTTCATCTCCTTCGTTGCCTTCGTCGCTCTCGTCACCTTCATCAGACTCGTCGTCTTCGTCGGCTTCGTCGTTTTCGTCGTCTATGCCGCCTTCATTGCCTTCGTTGCCTTCGTCATTTTCATCGCCCTCATTATCTTCGTCGCCTTCGTCGTTTTCATCGTCTTCGTTGCCTTCGTCGCCTTCATTGCCTTCGTCGTTTTCGTCGCCTTCGTTGCCTTCTTCGCCTTCATCCTCTTCATCGTGCTCGTCGCCTTCGTCGTCTTCGTCAGCTTCGTCGCCTTCGTTGTCTTCGTCGCCTTCGTCACTTTCGTTGGATTCGTTGTCTTCGTTTCCTTCGTCGAACTCGTTGCCTTCGTTTCCTTCGTCGTTTTCATCACCTTCGTCAGATTCGTTGTCTTCGTCAGCCTCGTCGTTCTCGTCACCTTCGTCACCTTCGTCGCCATTCGAATTCAGAAGTCCTTCGTCGCCTTCATTATCTTCATCACCTTCGTCGCCGATGGTTCCATCGTCGGTTTCGTTAGCTTCGTCGCCTTCGTCGTTCTCGTCGCCTTCGTCGCCCTCGTCGCCTTCATCGCTTTCGTTAAATTCGTCGGCTTCGTCACCTTCGTCGCTTTCATCGCCTTCGTTGCCTTCGTCGTCCTCGTTGCCTTCGTTGCCTTCGTTGCCTTCGTTGTTTTCGTTGCTTTCGTTTTCTTCGTCGTCCTCGTTGCCTTCGTTACCCTCGTTGGCCTCGTCGTTTTCGTCGCCTTCGTCTTCTTCGTCGCCTTCGTCGTTTTCGTCGTCTTCGTCGTTTTCGTTGGCTTCGTTGTCTTCGTTTCCTTCGTCACCGAAACCTGATCCGAGCTCGTCGTTTTCGTTATCTTCGTCGTTTTCATTACCTTCGTCGTCTTCGTTGTTTTCGTCTAACTCATCCCCTTCGTTGCCTTCGTCGTCTTCGTCACCTTCGTCGCCTTCAGTGCCCTCATTGTTTTCGTCGTTTTCGTTGGCTTCGTTGTCTTCGTTGTCTTCGTCGTTTTCGTTATCTTCGTCATCTTCGTTGTCTTCTAAGCCTTCGTTGCCTTCATCATTTTCGTCGTTTTCGTTGCCTTCCTCGGCTTCATCATCTTCGTCGTCTTCGTCGCCTTCGTTGTCTTCATCGCCTTCGTCGTCTTCGTCGCCTTCGTTGTCTTCCTGACCAGTTACGCCTTCGTTGCCTTCATCGCCCTCCTGGCCTTCGTCACCCTCATCATCAAAGACGGTCTCTTCGTCGCCCTCGTTGTCTTCGTCGTTTTCGTCTTCTTCGTCGTCTTCGTTGTCCTCGTCGCCCTCGTCATCAAGGCCATCGGTGTCATCGCCCTCGTTGCCTTCGTTATCCTCGTCGCTCTCGTCACCCTCGTTCTGTTCGTCACCTTCGTCGCCAAAGACACCTTCATTGCCTTCGTCGCCTTCGCTGCCTTCGTCGCCTTCATTGCCTTCGTTGTCTTCGTCGCCTTCGTCGCCTTCGTTGCCCTCGTTGCCTTCGTTGCCCTCGTTGGCGCCCTCGTCGCCTTCGTTGCCTTCGTTGTTTTCGTTACCCTCGTTATCTTCGTTAGCTTCGTTGCCTTCGTTACCTTCGTCGCCTTCGTCGCCTTCATTGCTTTCGTCGTCTTCGTCCCCTTCATTGCCCTCGTTGGTGCCATCGGGCTCGTTGCCCTCGTCACCTTCATTGCTTTCATTGTCTTCGTTGCCTTCGTCGCCTTCGTTACCTTCGTTGCCTTCGTTACCTTCGTCACCCTCGTTGTTTAGGGCACCAGGCTCGTTGCCTTCGTTGTCTTCGTTGCCTTCGTTGCCTTCGTTGCCTTCGTCGTCGCCGCCACCAGCACTTTCATTACCTTCATCGTCTTCGTTGCCCTCGTTGGCTTCGTCGCCTTCATCCTGCTCATCATCTTCGTTGTTCTCGTCGCCCTCATTGCCTTCGTCGTCTTCGTTGCCTTCGTCACTTTCGTTGCCTTCATTGCCTTCGTCAGCTTCGTTGCCCTCGTCGTCCTCGTGGCCTTCGTTGCCTTCATTGCCTTCGTTGTCGCCGTTGCTTTCGTTGCCTTCGTTGTCTTCGTTGTCTTCATTCCCTTCGTCGTCTTCGTTGCCTTCGTCGTTCTCGTTGTTTTCGTCGAATTCATCGCCTTCGTCGTCTTCGTCGCCTTCGTTGGCTTCGTTGCCTTCATCACTCTCATTGCCTTCATCGCCATCGACATAATCATGAGAGAAACTGATCCCGGCCAGCATCCCTTGAGCGCGCAGTTGCTCTTCAATCAGAGCCTTCAGTTCTTCGTTTGTCAGGGTAGCGGTGGCAGTCAGTGCGGTGATAAAAGCAGTCATGGGTCTTCTCCCGATAAATCGACCTGCAAGCGCGCTTACAGTCGGGCGCAGGTCGGCAAATGTGTTGATTTTCACGGGAAGGTCGATCAGTGGATCGGAGCGCAGTAATGTTTGCAAGTCACATTTGAAAAAGCCCGATCCGCATGTTCCCGCGGATAAGAGTTGGGCCAAAGTGATGCCGGAAATTTGCGCCACGGCCCAAAGAAATGGGATTTGGTAACCATGCTCAGGTGTGGTGGGGGCTTCTGTCAATGAAAATCTGGCGGATCGGGCCTGTTGCTGCAAAGCAACAAACCTTGACCGAGATCATGGAAGCTCCCTTGCAACCCTAAGCGTTGAATTTCGCCCGGACATTGATCCGAGCAGGGTTTTTCAATCAAACTTGCGCGGGCAGCGACTCTGTCAATTTCACCGTTGAAAGGCCCTCACAAAAGAGTTTCGTGAGCAGCGTTTCGTCAGGCATTTGCATCAACCGCACCGTCAAACAGCGGGAGAGAGGATAGTTCCAGTCGTAATCATAGGGGCAGTCCGGCTGAGACAAACGGGCCCGGAGATCTTGGTGTAACCGGCCCAAGTCGTGACGAGTGTTGGCGACAAGCACAGCGGACGCTGCCTCTGCAAGTTTCGGGTTACGGTCTCGCAATCCACGTACGACAAGGGCTTCGGACGCAAAGGCGCAAATTTCACGAAGCACGGGTGGCAAAGGGGGACCTGACATGAGTTGCAGAGCATGACCGAACTCATGCGCCACACGGATCACATCGCCGGCTGTGCCTTTGCAGGGGCAAGACACATAGGGACGTCCGTTACCGATGTCATGCAGGGTAAACGCGCGGGGAAACCGTTCCGTATCCGGAGCGAATTGGGTCAAGGTCTGCTCGGTTGTGCGCGCAATCTGTGCGGCCAAGGCAGGTGCCTGTACCTGCAAGATCTCCGAAGACAGGGTCCAGAGATCAGAGCCACTGGGAACTGTAACCTCTGGAGGGCGGTGCTCTGCAGGTACTTGTTCAGAGGCCTCCGGGCCGAGCAGGTGCAAACAAGATTCTGGAGTCAGCCCGTGCAGGACTAGCCAGTCTGCCATGGTAGAATCGCTCATGTCAGTCTTTTCCGCTTCGGGTCATTCGGACCAGTCGGCCAGATCAAGCGGCGGGATTTATTGGCCGGACAATTAGGCTGACAGGTCACTGTTGGCCACTCTGCGCCGAGAGACTGCATTTAGCAAGAAATCCGGCCACCTCTTCAGCATCTGTGGGCACACGCTGCCACACAAGTGCGCCCACCTTGAAGGAATCACATTTTTTTCCTAGGGTTAACGAAGCTATTGATATTATCGATAGCTAGTTTTTTTGGCGACCAATATTATTGCAGTCAGATTTTCGGGCTGGGAGCGACTTAAGAAAACAAAGGGATTGAAGGAAAAAATGGAACAAGACTTCAACTTCGTTCGGAGGATGTATTTCCCCACAATGGTGTTCCAAGTCGAGGTACCCGACCCGACAGAGTTGAACAACAAACTGCTCAGTAATATTTATTCAGAGCGAGAACGGGATCAGAAAGGGATCAGCCGCTCGAACATTCCAGAACTGGGCGGCTGGCACAGCCACAACGATCTGCATAAGTCCAATGACTATGCTGATCTGGTGAATCTTATCAGCCAGGCGACGGGTAAGATGTCGGACAACCTGGGTTATGCCGATTCGCACCACGTCCGCATCGGCACGATGTGGTCCATCATCAACCCGCCCGGCAGCGCCAATCGAGCCCATGTTCACCCTGGTTGCTTATGGAGCGGGGTGTATTACATTCAGGCCCCGGAAAAATGTGGCCAGATCGAATTTATCGAGCCGCGCACGGTTCACCTAATGAACCAAGCCAAATTCCAACCAAACAAGAAGCGTAACAAGGAAAACTGGACCAAAGTCCGGTTCACTCCAAAGGCGGGCCGAATGCTAATCTTCCCCAGTTGGCTTTATCACGCGGTGGATCCAAACCTGACCACTGAAAAAGGGGACGCAGCAAACCGCGTTATCATCAGCTTCAACCTTAATCAGGTCAAGAAACCCAAATAGCCTTAGTAGAGTCAGATCCAGCCCCTTGGATTTGGTCAAATTAAGCTTGTCGGTTAGATTAGGGTGAATGTCGGACAGTTTGATGCCTGCACACCAACCTTGGAGGTGGAATAGGGATCAAAGATCATACGCCTTCGTGTCTCCCGATAAAGGCAGAGACCGATGCCGTAAAGGATAGGAGCGTCCAGATTGCCTGAGAGGAGGATTGAATGAACTCGGCACAGGCTCTTCGAGGTGCCGCACGGCACGCTGTCAGGCGAGGCAGTCTCGTTTTGACGGCCGCGTTCGGAATCAGCTTTGCAGTTAATTTGCTGCGCCTTGCGGGGCCACTGTTCATGTTGCTGATCTATGACCGGGTCCTGACTTCACGATCTGTCGAAACGTTGGTGGCACTGTTTGGTCTACTGATTATGTTGCTGTGCGTATTGGGCACGTTGGATTACGCGCGCAAACGTATGCTCGCCCGGTTTGGCGCCCAGTTTCAGGAACAGATAGAAGAGACTCTGCTGTCTCATTCCGGACGTAACCAATTTTTCCAGCAAGGCCGCGCCAAGCCTGCGCTCGGCCTCGATGAAGTCGATGGTCTGCGTGGGTTCCTGCATTCTGGGTCTCTGATTGCGGTGCTGGACTTTCTATGGACCCCGATGTTTGTCGCCGTGGTCTTCGTCTTGCACCCACTGCTGGGCTGGATCTGCGTTGGCGGCATCGGTGTCATCTGCTTGCTGATGCTAATCCGTTCGGTATTCAAGGGTGGGCGACAAGAACGAGCGAGCTTGGCGCGTGGTGCAATAGGTAAGCTTAAAAATGCCATCGTCGCCTCCCACCAAACGATGCGCAAGCAGGACATGAGCGTGGGGTTCAAGGAGCGCTGGAAAACTGCCCGTGACGATGCCCGCGACCGAGCCATTTCCCTGCAAGATTGGACCAGTTGGTTCAACAGCATTTCGCGGATTACGGTCATGGTCGTGCGTTACTCTGTTCTGGCCACTGGCGCATATTTGACCCTGCAGGGTGAGTTGACAGCCGGTGCCATGGTGGCTGCCACCTTCATGGTGACCCGAGTTCTAGGACCGGTGGAACGTTTCGTGACCCAGATCCCCCGTCTGATACAGGCCCGCGAACAATGGCGCAGCCTGAACCAAGTTCTGAAAACACGGGCGATGGAACTCGAAGATGCCTATTCAGAACAGCCAAGCACACCCCATCGTCTCGTGGTGGATAATGTCTCGGTACGCTCGCCGTTGACTGGTGCCTTGCTGCTGCGTTCGGTGTCACTGACATCAACAGGAGGAGAGCTGATCGAAATCACCGGGACGTCGAGCCAAGGCAAAACTGTGCTGGCTGAGACCATTCTGGGTATGTGGAAACTGTCGAGCGGCAGCATCCTGGTGAACGGTCACCACACCGGGCGCCTGACCGACGTCGAGGCACAGACCGTGTTTGGCTATGCTCCGGAAAACCCCAGTTTCCTGGCCGGAACGATTGCCGAGAACATTTCGGGGCTCGATCCCCAGTCCAACCCCGAAAAAGTGAGCCTAGCAGCGCGGCGAGCCCGTATGCATGCGGCGATCTGTGCCCTGCCGATGGGTTACCACACTGAACTGGATCCACAAGCCAGCTGTTTATCGAACTTCGAACGCAATCAGTTGGCGTTGGCGCGAGCGTTCTACAAAGACGCACAGATCCTGATCATCGACACGATCGACTCCGAAATGCTTGTGCGCATTCCCAAGAAACTCGAGACAACCTTCTCGCTGCTCCGGGAACGGGATAACGTGACAATCATCGTTTTGACCCGTCAACCGTTGAATCTGCCCGACACCACGCGCAGCTACACACTGCAGGACGGGCGCTTGGCCGTGCGCCAGACCAAAGCTGCCAACCAGTCCGAAAAAGATCACAATTCACCCGCTATTAAGCCCGCGGCTGCTGCCAAAATGTCAGTGGTCGGCAAGGACAATACCCACAAAATCGTGCGGAGCTGACCGATGGCAGAGCCTTCTAGACAACGCAGCACCTGGAACATCGGCATGCCCTTACGATTGGCGATACTGTCCTTTGTCATGCTGATCATCGGTGTGATGTTCTGGTCGTCGCGCGTGAACATCTCGGGTGCGGTGATCGGAGACGGCGTAATAGAAGTATCGACGACAATGACCGCTGTTCAACACCCCATCGGCGGCGTGATCGAGGACATACACGCCCAAAACGGGGATGAGGTGCTTGAAGGCGATCTGTTGGTTCGGCTGGATAGCCGTCAACTGCGGTCAGATCTGAATGTGGTTGAGATCGAACTGTTTGAAGTTCTCGCGAACATTGCCCGTCTCCAAGCCATCATCGACAGTCGGCGCACGCTAGAACCGCCACCGCTCTTGCGCGAAGCGTTGCTGCAACGTCCGGATCTCGAGCGGATGGTCGTCCGTCAGCAACAACAGCTGCTGTCGTATTTCCAGGCGCTCGATGCGGGAACCAGCCTGTTGGACGAACAGATCGAGCAGGTCCGTGCGGAGATTGAGGGGGTCGAGGCCCAGCTTGCAGCAAAACGTGACGAACAGGAGTACCTGAAACAAGAGCTGGTGAATGTGCAGAATCTTGCAACCCGGCAGCTGATTAAACTGTCTGAAGTGTTCCGCTTGCAGAAGGCCGCTGTAACCGTCCGCGGTGATATTGGCCGTTTCAGCGCCCGCATCGCAGCATTGCGTGGCCGCATCTCTGAACTGAACCAAAAACGGTTGGCAGTCCTGCCTACAGCGCAGGAAAAAGCAGAAGAAGCCATGAGCAAACTGCGCCCCCTGCGCACCCGTTTTCTGGAAAAGCGGGTTAGCTTGGTAGCTGACCTGAGCCGGTTGGAAATCAGGGCACCGATCAACGGAAAGATCCACGATTCCAAGGTTCTGGGGCCGCAATCGGTGGTCGTGGCGGCCAAACCCTTGATGATGATCGTGCCGGATGACGACCCGATCCAAGTCGGTGTACGGGTGGGAGCGGCGGACATAGATCAGGTGTTTGTCGGTCAAAGCGCTTCGTTAAAATTTACAGCCTTCAGTGGTCGTGACATTCCAATCATCGTCGGTCAGGTGGAACGCATTTCAGCAGATGTCTTTTCCAATCCAGTGACCAAGAAGTTCTATTATGAGGTCAAGGTCGGGCTGCTGGACGACGAAATGAAGAAGCTGGGGCAGCGGGAATTACTACCAGGCATGCCGGTCGAGGCTTATCTATCCACTGAAAGCCGCACGCCATTCAATTATGTGCTGCGGCCGTTAAAGAATTACTTCGATAGAGCTTTCCGGGACAGCTAACCTTAGAAAAGTGTGATATTTCTTGAGCTTCAATTCGTTGAGAAAGACCGATCTCGGGTAGCTAACTGAAAGCAACGACTGGCGATCCCTCAACCCAATTTTATGTATCGACGGATGTGGCGCGCTTGCCCGCCCCCTACCCTTCTTTTCTGGCTCAGTGAGTTAGTTTTCACCGCCCCAATTCGATGCACTAAATTGGATCGCTGTCCCGCTGACATGCCATGCTAAGGCTATCGCTTGTCAGAGGTGCATCCACGAAACAATGGCTCAAACTTTGCAAGCGGTTTGCTGGCCAGGGAGTTTTCCAACAGAATTAGCGGAGAGATGACATGGGGGCCGCGTCTAGTGAGTGGCCCCATCGAACCCTTTGCGTTGATCGCGATACGAGACGCAAATGACCGCTCTCACATCGCAATCTCCTATGCTTTGAAACTTGACCTGCGATCGGGAGGCATCTCTAAAGGACGTAAGAGTAAGTACATTCTAAAAATTGGAGGCAATATTGAAACCGCTCCTTTTAACGTTCATGCTTCTCTGTGCCCCCGTTTCATTAGGTGCGCAGCCACTCTATCCAAATTCGGTCGCGTCCAACGACATTGATTTCATTCTGCCAGACGACCCTGGTGCTTGTTGGTCAATCGCAGAAACCGGGCGCGAGAAGACCGAGATGTATGACCCAAGGCGTGATACTCTTTTTGTCGAGGGTGCTATTCATTTCAGCGTTTCTTATCCCAACCAACAAATTCGTATCAATGTACACCCTGAAGTGGGCGACCCTAAACAACGCGCTCTTGAAGCTGCTGCATCGGTTTCCAGATTGCCTCTTCAAATGAGGACAGCTGTAAGGTACGTCAATATCCTAGACGGTGACGGGTCGGCATGGGCCGAAGATCTGGGGCGCTTTTTTACCCTTTACGATGGGTTGATGGAGCGCCGTTTGCTCGAGCATGATCTGGATGAAACTGTCTTTCATGAGACTGCGCATATTGCGCTGGACCCTCTTTTTTCTAACGATCCTGATTGGCGGTCAAATCAGATTTCTGACGGCGGTTTCATCACTCAATATGCAGCTAAAAACCCAAACACCGAAGATATCGCAGAAAGCGCTTTGTTTGTGTGGACAATGGCGCATCACCCTGGCCGTTTACCGACAGATATCGAGGCCTCTGTTCAGAAAATCATGCCAAACCGGATAATATACCTTGGCAATATGTTGGAAGCTTTTGTGCCCCCTTCCTGCTCTGATTAAACGGAAGAGCAAGCGGCGCTAACCCGACATCGTGCTGATCCGGCGAAAATCTGTTGCAACTTCATAGGCTTTAACAACTCGAGGCTCAGCCTCCGGACAACACGACACATTAGCAGGTGCAAATGAATGAGATAAAATTGCGGCGTCGTGCAATATCACGACACGTGAGTGAGTGTATTTTCAACAATGACCCAATTCCCCTGTAAATGAGGGGCGAGGGGATTTCTTTTGAGCCCAGCCAGTTCAAAGGATCATTTCGACCGCGACGGATCAAACAAAGCATTACACAGCCTCGTGAGCCCGGTTGTAGCGAGGCACCACTCCTTACTATGGTCACTTAACCCCCGCTGCGGAGCCATGAATGACCTTTATCGCCGACAACCAGCTGCCGCTCTTGATCGTGTTTTTTATCACTGGCTGTATTGGAACTGCGTTTTTGTTTCGCAAACCGGCTGGGCACCGCTCTTGGAAGATGGCCGACCTTGTGTGGGTCGTGCTGGGCGGTATTGGTGCGTTGGTGGCCGTTATGGCCGGCCTGTACAAGGCCGACAGCTCTCGCCTGGATCGCCAAATCGACATTGCCTATGCCGCCACTGCATCCTTTGATCGCGATGCGGCACGCTTTCGGCTTAGGTTCTGTGATCCGGCTTATGACGACGACATCGAAACGTTGTGTGAAAAGGTCGAATTCCTGTCCGCCTCAACAGCCAGCAATTCGGAATTGCCGCTGTTTATTGCCGTGACGAATGAAGTAGCGCCACTTACGGGATTCACCGTTTTGTTTGGCCTTGGCAGCACGGATGACATTGACAAGATGGAGACCATGGTAGAACAGGCCAATGCCTTTGACCCTGACCAGTTTTTGGTCTTCACTTCGATGGATGAGCCAACGCAGGCGGCCGTGGATACATTGCGGCGGAAAATACCGACGATTGCCGGGGACTATCTGATCTTAGCAATGGCTTACGATGACCTGATTGAACAGGTTGGAAAGCTAAAAGACGAATGGGAATTTCTGCAGGACAATGCGCATATTCTGATCTTGCAGGTTATCGCGTTGTGTCTCGTAAGTTTCGCAGCCCCTTTTCGATTAGGTAAATCGATTGTCGAGCTAAAATAGTTTAGCGACGATAGGCCTGCGCCAGCTTCTCTGGTGATACACCTGCGAAGTACCGGAGCAATGTCCAAAGATTGCGTGCGCCGCGGCGCACCCACCCGGCGCGTTGATAACGGTCTGCGCTCGTAGTCGCCTTTACGGATAATCCGACTAATGGTGGCAAGGCACGTACCAAGGCCACGTCCTCCATCAGGGGGTGATTTGGGTAGCCTCCGGCCCCCTCATAGTCCGCCCTGCGGACCAGCAAGCCCTGATCGCCGTATGGCAGGTTGAATACCTGTGATCGCAAATTTGCCCAGCCCGCAACCCAAAGCGCCCCCAAGCCACTTGCCCGGAATTTCAGCCGGAAATAAGCGCCCTGCTCGCTGTTGTTGATGTGGTCGTTTACGACGGTCGCCCACCCACGGCTTAGCACCGTATCAGCGTGCAGAACCAAGATCCAATCTCCGCGCGCCGCTGCGCAGCCTCGTTGCAATTGCCCGCCCCGCGAGGCCGGCCCGGTCACGATTTTGGCCCCTGCTGCCTCGGCAAGTTGCTTAGTCGTATCGTTTGACCCGCCATCGCTAATAATCAGCTCGCGGATCAGGCCCTCGGACAGCCCCTCCATCAAGGCCTCAAGACACTGCTGCAACGCAGTTTCAGCGTTCAGCGTCGGGATGACGATACTGATCTTTGCGGGCAAGGCTCTCTCCTCTGGTCAGCGGGTTGGTTTTGCCTATATCACAGAGACCAAGATTGACACGAGGAACCGCCCATGACCGCCCGTCGTATCCTGCGCCTAACTGGCAATGACACCGAGGATTTCCTGCAAGGCTTAATCACCAACGATATCAAGCGTGCTAGCGAAGGGCTTTTGTACGCCGCGATCCTGACCCCGCAGGGAAAGTTTCTAGCTGATTTCTTTGTCACACAGGACGGTGATGGCTTCTTGATGGACGTCTCTGAGACACTTGCGGACGGGCTGATTAAGCGGTTGACCATGTACAAGCTGCGGGCGGATGTGCAAATCGCAGATAGCGGGCTGTCCTTGCAGCGTGGCACTGGCCCAGCCCCAGACGGCGGGCTAACGGACCCCAGACACCCGGACATGGGCTGGCGTGCCTACACTGACGGCGCAGCCCGCGATGATGGCACTGATTGGGACGCCATTCGGATTACACACTGTATCCCGGAAACCAACATAGAACTGACGCCTGACAGCTATATCCTGGAAAACCAGTTCGAAGCCTTGAACGGCGTTGATTTTCGTAAGGGATGTTATGTGGGGCAAGAAGTAACTGCCCGGATGAAACACAAAACAGAATTGCGCAAAGGGCTGCGCCGGGTTGCCCTAGAGGGCAGCGCACCAGTTGGAACGGACATCACGGTGAATGGCAAAACCATCGGCGCATTGTTCACGCAGGCTGGCGGCTATGGCCTCGCTTATCTTCGCTTTGATCGGGTTCAGGATGAGATGCAGGCTGGAGACGCGATCGTTCGCCCATTGTGACCCATCCGGCACGGTTGCCGCGGACTGCGACTACAACTGTTTGAACTCTTGATCCAGTCGGCGCACCATTGGGGGACGCCACAAGAGGTCAGCGATGTTCCAACTCTATGCAGCGATCTGGCGCATCAGTTCAGGTCGCCAAGTTATCTTGATTCTGATCTCTGTTGCGATCGCAGGTCTTGCCGCGGTCCCGCTGGAGTTTCAAAAGGAAATCGTCAACCTTCTGACGCAAAACGAGATCAACGAAGAAGATCTGTCTTGGTACTGCCTTTACATGATGGGGGCGATTTTGCTCAGCCTTGCGCTTAAATGGCTGATGGGGTTTCGCTCGGGCCTATTGGGCGAAGATATCATTCGATTTATTCGCGGCCGCTTGGTCACACGTTCCATCACCTATCGCAGCGAAGGAGGCAACCTACGCAAGGGAACACTCTCGACCGCGGTGTCTGCCGAGGCGGAAGAGTTAGGGAAATTTGCAGGCGCTGCTTTTTCAGAACCAGTTGTCCAAATTGGGACGTTGATCAGCGTGATCGGATACATCGCTTCATCACAACCCGGTCTGGGCACCATTGCCCTGTTGATGGTGTTTCCACAGATTATCATCGTTTTGCTGTCTCAGCGCAAAGTGAACCAGTATGTCGCCGAGCGTGTACGCTTATTGCGCAATGCTACGGATCAATTGACCGGAAACGAAATTCGCGAAGTCGAGCAAGATGTCCTAACCCGCTTTGATGCCATTTATGACGCGCGTAAAAGCATGTTCATCTGGAAACTTTCAACCAAGTTCCTGCTCAGTGCCATTAATGGCAGCGGAACGGTGGCCATCCTGCTGTTGGGGGGGTGGATGGTTATCGAGGGACGCACAGATGTGGGGACCGTTGTCGCAGCCACGATAGGTTTGGGGCGCATTCAGGGGCCGACCGCCTTTTTGATCGCCTATTACCGACAAGTCAGCGCCAATCGGATCAAATACGAACTGCTGCTGGAAATCTTTCCCCCGGTACGTAAGCGCACCAAAGGCTAATCTGCACCCGAACAGGATTGGATTGTCGCTGAACTGCCCCTTTTGGGACCCTAACAAACAGAAAGAGCGACCCGATTGGGCCGCTCTTTCTGTTTGCATTTCAAATCGACGTGGCGTCACGCGCGTTCGGAATATTCCATGGTTTCCGTATTCACTACGATCATTTCGTCCTGACCAACAAAGGGAGGCACCATGACTTTGACACCATTGTCCAAGATCGCGGGCTTGAAAGAGTTGGCGGCAGTTTGACCTTTGACCACCGGCTCTGTTTCAGCAATCTTGCAGGTTACTTTTTGGGGCAATGACGCGCTCAGGGCTTCTTCGTCGTAGAACTCCACAACAACGGTCATGCCATCTTGCAGGAACGGGCGACGTTCTCCCAAAATCTCTGCAGAAACTTCGACTTGGTCGTAGGTTTCGATATCCATGAAAACGAGCATCCCATCGTTTTCATAGAGAAATTGTTGGTCTTTCTGTTCCAGACGCACTTTTTCAACTTTGTCCGCAGACCGGAAGCGTTCGTTCAATTTCGATCCATTGCGCAGGTTGCGCATTTCGACTTGAGCAAACGCTCCGCCTTTGCCTGGCTTGACGTGATCCACTTTCACAGCGGCCCAAAGTCCGTCGTTGTGCTCCAGAATATTACCGGGGCGGATTTCGTTTCCGTTTATTTTGGGCATGACATAAATCCTTCACACACGGTTGATGCATTGGTTTGTGCCCCTATATCTGGCGGGAAGGAGGCTGACAAGACAACGATACCTAGTGCTGCACCTGCAGCAAGCCATGCACGTTACGCAACGCAACTATGCATTCCTGGGGTATCCGAATCAAATATGTTCAGTCATAAGGAACGCCACGCCGAAAATTGCAAGAGCAAGAACAACAAGGAAGACGAGATGAAAGATTTCGTTGACGGCACTGCCTTTAATAACGAGCAAGGCAATCGTGCACGTAAACTGTTTGCAGCCGTTGTGTTGGCTGCTCTGGACGACGCCATCGCAGACGACAAGAAATATGGCAATGGTCCTGAACAAATCGCACGCTGGGCCCGTTCGCGGGATGGCCGCGAAGTGTTGTCCTGCGCGGGCATCGACCCCAACGAACGCGTTGTGTCGGGCCTGATGGATTTTGTTGGCCGTGGGGTCCGCACTTCTGTCGCTCTGTCGCGTGAAGAAAGCGAACGCCGCAATGCAGCCCAACAGGCCGAAGCAGCTTAAGCAGCTGTTTGAATTATGAATTGAAAAACGCGTTCCTGGGGGGGCGCGTTTTTCTGTTTCAGAGGGTCGGATCTGGGCAGGCTTGCCCACCTTGCTATGAGTATTCTTAACCCACCTCGCGCAGGGTCTTTCCCTTTGGCCTCTTTTCAGGTCATTTGCACGAAAACACAGGAGGTGATGCATGGTTCGAGCCATCATGATTCAGGGCACTGGCAGCAACGTCGGGAAGTCCATGCTGGTTGCTGGCATCGCCCGCGCCTTTACCCGTCGCGGCCTTAAAGTTGCCCCCTTCAAACCCCAAAACATGTCCAACAATGCCGCCGTAACCGAAGATGGTGGAGAAATTGGGCGCGCACAGGCATTGCAGGCTCGCGCCGCCAAGCGCGCACCCCACACAGATATGAACCCCATCCTGTTAAAGCCCGAAACAGACACTGGAGCGCAGGTTATCGTGCAGGGGAAGCGCGCTGGCACGATGAAAGCAGGAGACTATCGTCGCGACAAATCCAAGCTGCTTGGAGCCGCTCTTGAGAGCTTTGATCGCCTTTGCGCTGATGCCGATCTGATATTGATAGAAGGAGCCGGTAGCCCGGCTGAGACCAACCTGCGCAAAGGCGACATCGCCAATATGGGCTTTGCCTATGCCGCAGGTGTCCCGGTCATTCTAGTGGGCGACATACATCGTGGCGGTGTTATCGCCCAGATCGTCGGCACACAGGCCGTATTGGATGAAACGGATTTGAATCAAATCAAGGGATTTGCCGTCAACCGGTTCAAGGGAGACATTACCCTGTTTGATGAGGGCCGTGACGACATTTCGCGCCGCACCGGGTGGCCCAGTTTGGGCGTTGTGCCTTGGTTCAAAGATGCGTGGAAATTACCCGCCGAAGACATGATGGACATAGCTTCAACCAAGGGAGGCGCTTGCAAAGTCGTTGTGCCTCAACTTGAGCGCATGGCCAATTTTGACGATCTGGATCCGCTAGCAGCAGAGCCCAATGTAACGGTTGAGATCATCCCCGGCGGACGCGCCCTGCCAGGCGACGCCGATTTAGTCCTGCTGCCCGGCAGCAAGTCAACCATTGGCGATCTGGCGTACTTCCGGGCGCAAGGATGGGATATCGACTTACATGCTCATGTACGACGTGGTGGACATGTGATTGGCCTATGCGGCGGATTTCAAATGCTCGGCAACAGCATCGATGACCCTCTGGGTGTTGACGGAACCCCGGGAAAAGTTCCCGGTCTTGGCTTGCTGAACATCGACACCGTTATGGCAGGTGAAAAACAAGTCACCCTGCGCAATGCAACAGCCCTGCCTGGTGGTGAACCGGTGTCCGGTTATGAAATCCATATGGGTCGCAGTGAAGGACCGGACTGTGATCGCGCGTGGCTTTCGGTTGAGGGGCGCCGTGAGGGCGCCGCTGCGGCGAATGGCCAAATTCGCGGCACTTATCTGCATGGGGTTTTCTCTTCGGATGCATTCCGCGCAACCTATTTGGCTGAGCTGGGGCATAAATCAGATCTGTCCTATGAAGATGAAGTCGAAGAGGTTTTAGAAGCCCTCGCCAACCATCTAGAAGCGCACATGGATCTCGACCACCTATTGGCGCTCGCGGCTGTACCACACAGAAAGTAACGGTTACTCCAGCTCTTGAGCGGTCAAAGCGCGATGAATCTCGCGGCGCACGAGCTTGCGCACATTGCGTGTGATCCGTTCGCCCAAAGCGCCCTGCAATTCCTGGCGCACGATATCAGCAACCAATTCTCGCAGGCTTTCTTCATCCAAAATGGTATCGTCCGACATTAAAATATCGCGTTCGCCACCCGCCTGAACTTCGTCCTCAACCTCGTCCTGCGGTTCAACTGGCACATCACCAGTCTGAAAAGATAGGTCTTCATGAATCGGGTCCACCTCTGACAGAGGCGCTACGTCAGGCATTTCGATACCCGCCATTTCACGATCCGACGGGGCGGCTTCGACATCTGACCTTTCGTCTTCTTCAAACACAACGGAGTTTGGCTCGTGATCTTGCCAAGCAATTGTCTCGATCCGCGTTCCCGAGTATGCCTCGTCGCTTTCGCCATCAGGTTCCCACTGATCGGGTGTACGTCCGATTGCCGCCTCTAACGCTTGTATCTTTGCGCTCAGGCTATCGATTGGATCAAGAGCCGCTGGCTCTAACTCTGCTTCGAAATTGACTTCCTCTGAGACTTCATCCTCAAGGAAACGTCCTTCATTTTCAGTTTCTGAGAGCACCTGATCATTCGACGTCACATCGACATCATCCAGTTCTTGGTCCGGCTTAACCTGCGCCCATTCAACATCAGCTGTGGGTGTTTCGCCATTTTCCCGATCGGTCTCTTCGAAGTGATCTTTGACCGTGTAGTCAGCATCATAAGGGTCTGCACTGGCCGCTTGCGCTGCTTCATACAGGGTTGCGTCTGGAACAGTCCAAGGTTCATCCCCCAAATCAACGGGGTCAGAGGATTGGGAAGACGCAGCATCTTCAACCGGCACAACCGATTCAGCTTCATCCTCATCTAAAGTCTCTGCGACACGCAACGCTGGGGTTAAGACCAATCGATCTGTAGTTCGCGCCGGCTTAACCACCTCTGCGCGCGCTTCTGATCGACCCTCTTCGCTGACCAGACGACGGATCGAGGACAAGACATCCTCGATCTCAAGATTGGTTACAGGATCAGACATTCGAATTCACCACACTTAGCCTCAGGTAGTAAGTGTAACCAACGTCAGGGATTCTCACAACAGATAGCGAGAATTCTCATTTCTTACCTAGGGCTTCTAAGACACGGTCCAGATCCTTGCTCTGCTTGGACACCTTAGCCGGAGCCCCCTTTACCAGGTTGTAGTAAAGTGTCGGATCGTAAATCTGAACAGCGAGCCCCAAACGCTCAGCTGTCAAAAGCCCCTGCGAAGACAACAGCTGATACGCCGCCAAAGAGCGTTCCGCACGGGCACTGATCTGTGCCGTTTGCGCATCCAGCAATTCTTGCTCTGCGGTCAAGACGTCCAACGTGGTCCGTGCACCCAATGTAGCCTCTTCACGAATCCCGTCGAATGCAACCTGAGCGGCCCGTACACGTTCGTTCGATGCTGTCAGGCTTGCACCGGCTGTTTCAAAGCGAACATAGGCTTCGTTTATCGCTTGAATCACGTCTTTGTTGACATTCAACAAATTGGCTTTGATCGAATCCCGAGTAGCCATACTGCGCCGTATTGTGGCCGCAAGGCGCCCCCCCGCATAAACCGGTTGCGTAAACAGAACGCCGGCGCTGGCGGTATCGTTGTAGTTTGAGTTCCCGTAAGTATTGGTAAGTCCGATGTCAGCGCGCAAGGTAACGTTGGGCCCTAGCGATTTTCGTGTCCGTTCAACAGTAAGATCAGCAGCTTTGACCTGATGTTGCGCAGCAAGGATACTCGGGTGATTGCGCACCCCAAAGGCGACAGCTGCGTCGATCGAAGCGGGCCGTTGTGGCAACCTTGGTTGCCCAGCGATTTTACCTGGCTCGTTCCCAACAGCATTCACATACACAGCACGCGCTGTGATCAAAGCGCCTTGTGCATCCGCTAGATTTGCACGCGCCCCGGCCAGCCGAGACTCGGACAAGGCAACATCAGTTCGCGTCACTTCACCAACTTCAAAGCGATCTTGCGACGCACGGAGTTCTTCTCCCAGCACTCGCACGTTGTTCTGACGCAGCACCACATTCTCTTCCTGAAGCAGCACATTCATGTAAGCAGAAACCGCTGTGAACAGGACAGACTGTTCGACCTGCAAAAGGCTTTGCCGTGTCGCCAAAACTGTTTCTTGGGCGGCACTCTTAGCAAGCTGACTGGCGCCACCATCATATAGCAACTGTTGAAGCGAAATGCCTGTGAAAAAAGTCGACGTCTGGCTATCGGATACCAACCCGCCGGTTCGGTTTTCGACTAAGTTCCGCTGAACCCGTGCAGTCCAGTCGATAATCGGTCGGAGCGCGGCAACTGAAATGGCTACATCTTCATCTGCGGCACGCAACAGCGCCCTATTTTGCTCTAACAACCCGCTGGTATTGTAGGCGCCGATCAAAGCATCAGCCAGATTATCAGCGGCTGCCACTCGAGGCATCATACCAAAAACCGCAATTCCCATCGCGGCTAGAATTGTCCTGGAAAATCTATTCTTAACTGCTCTGCGCATCACGTGTCTCACAATCTTAATGTGTGTTCCCGCTCAAAATGCGCGTTTGCAACACATAAGGCAAGGACGCCTCGCCTTTTTACAAGCCCAATATGGTATTGTTACCGCTACAGCGAGAATACAGGCTGCTTTGCAAATCCAGGCAACACCGGTGCACCAGCATTGAACTCAAACCGCCAAGAAACCCGATCAGCCGACTTGTAGCCAATCCGGACAGTTCCGAGATCTTCGTCCATAAATATACAAGCGATGCGCCCCCCCTCTTTGAGTTGCTCAAGAAGGGCCGCCGGAACGTCTTCTACGCCACCCTGAATCAAGATCACATCATAAGGACCGTGTTCTTCAGCTCCGCCAACCAAAGGTCCCTTGTGGACAACGGCATTGTCGACACCATTCTCCATCAATAGAGCCTGCGCCTCATCGGCCATTGCTTCATCTTCTTCGACTGCCACGACCAGTTCGGCCATCCGCGCCGCGACCGCGGTCGAATACCCGTAGGTAGCGCCGATATCGAGAACCAACTCAGTATTGGTGACATTAAGCGCATCAAACATCTTTGCCAGAGTCCGAGGCTCCAAAAGGCATCGCCCTTGCCCCAAATCCAGCAGATCACCAACATAAGCGGCTTCGCGCATTGCATCCGGAACAAACTTCTCTCGCTCAATCGAAAGCATTGCTTCTATGATCGGGAATTTCGTCACATCTGAAGGCCTGATTTGTGTATCCACCATCAATCGACGCCGGGCCGCGAAATCTGTCATAGCTAAACTCATCTATCAGTTGGTTATAGCACTTTTGCCACATCTGTTCGCAACCAGCAACGCCCCAATACGTGACTTTACGCCCTGCGTCGCGCCTTGCTCTCTAGGCTCAAAAATCGCCAATTACGCCTACACCCAGCTTCGAGCGAATAAATTGAAAACTACATCTAGACGCCCTAAGCGATTACTGCTAAAACCCGCGCACACCACAGCAAGTTATTGAAATTGCTAGAGAAGGCGAGTTGGCGGAGTGGTGACGCAGCGGATTGCAAATCCGTGTACACCGGTTCGATTCCGGTACTCGCCTCCAATAAAATCAATGACTTGCGTCATCCCTTTTCTCCTTCACTGCCATTTTTGAAACAACCGTTGAAACTTTCACGTTTCGGTCTTGCTTCGTTCCATTTGATTTCTTGCCTCTTGAGCGCGCTTCGCGAGCTCTCTTTGCCGGATCGGCCCACCGTACTTTTTCAGCATCTCAACGCCTGAGTGACCGGTGACAGCCTTGACCATCTCGTCATCGCATCCAGCCAGATAAAGCTCGATCGTCGCGTTTTTCCTGAGCCCGTGCGTTTTGTAGTAGCTCGCCTTCTCGTGCTTCATCTTCTTTTTGATGGAACGCATTTCCTCAGCAACGATCCGATAACTCACTGGTCGCCCCTTGGCGTTAGTCACAATAGTGCCGTCTGTTCGTGCGATGCCGTCCAGATGGGCCTTCAGGCGGTCGGTGAGCGGGATCCAAAGCGGCTTGTCGGTTTTGCCCTGAGTGAAATCGAATCCTTCGTCGGAAAAATGCGCCCACTTCATTTTCACGACATCGCCGATACGCTGGCCTGTGCCGACGCAAAGCTCGTAGACCAGCCGTGCACGCTCAGAAGCTAGCGCTTCGAACTCGGCGCGAACATCATCTGGCCAAGGCTCCCAGCCGTCGCTCTGCTGCTTGAATAGCGGAATGCCTTTCGCCGGGTTGCCGTGTTCCTTTTTGATGAAGCCAATCAATCGAGCGTGGTTCATCAACACGACCATGACCTGCACCAAGTAATTCGCCTGTCGCCAATGATCCGCATTGGCGCGGTGCAATTCGTAAATGTGATGGGTCTCGATCCGAGCCGGGTCTTTCTCGGCCCAGATCTCACGAATGTGGCTGATGTACCGCCGATAGTCGGATCTCGTTCGGGGCTTGAGTTTCTTGTAGGCGTCGCTCTCATAGTAGCTGAGGATCAACGCTTCGAAGTTTCGCTTCACCGGCGCGGGTGCTGGCTTTCCTTTTAGCAGGCGATTGTAGTGATCCCAAAACTCCGGCGTGTCCGCTTCCTCGTGCATCATGACGGAGATGCCACGCGACCGCCGGATGAACCGAAGGTACCCCCTGTCATTGTAGACGTATTTTGGCAGGCTCTTGCGGGTCATTCGCCCATTCTCAAGTCACCATTGAGGAAGTCGTCGGCTGCCTCGGCCGCCACCATGTTCGCGTCGACGATCACACTGCCATCAGGCTTGATTTCGAATTTGGCACGTTGCCAGCCCGCCTCTCGCGCTTCTCTGATGAAGGCCGAAGCCGCTTGCTTTGCTTTCGTCTGTGCACTTGCTTTGGTCATCGTGTCGGTACCTCTCTCGCCTTGTTAACAACGCGCATTATCACCCTGATCCATAATGATATTTCCAATTGCTCCAGGTGTGGAGCGCCTGTCCTTTGCCGCGCGAATGGCGCGGATCACTTCAGAGTTTTGGGAGTTTCCATTGCGATCGGACTCCGCCTTGATCCACTCCTTGAGCTCTTGCGGAAGTCGAAGCTGCATTGGTTTACGACTGTTCATGAAACGCCTCCAGGTTGAAATCACATCCTTTTAGTGGCACTTAGCCACTATTGCGTCAATTGCTTTTTATGGCACAGTGCCACCATGCCAGAACAAAGCTCTCAAAATCAGGATAAATTCATCGTGCGGCTGCCCGACGGTCTTCGCGATCGGATACGCCTCGCGGCTGAGGCCAACCACCGCAGTATGAATGCTGAGGTCGTCGCCTTACTCGAAGAAAACTATCCGGCACCTGTGCCGGAAAAACTGGAAGACCCCGCCGCGCGGCTGCTCTTCTGGCTCGCGAAGCGCATCCGCCGAAGAAGCCCGAAGCCCGGCTCTCCCAGAGACAAGCAAGCAGCCTTGTATGAGCGCATTGCGGTCGATATCTCGGAACGCATGAAGGATATCGGGGAATAGCCCTAATAGGCCACCCACTCATATCCGTGGTTGCCTTCGTGATCCTCCCATTCAACGCCGACGCCTCGTCGCCAATTCGATGACGAACAGCGTCGCGACGGCAAAACCCATTGCGGGGCGGCCGCTGGTGTCGTGCGTTGCCAGCCGAATTCGCCCTGCGTGCCGTAGGTCCCGAGGCGCATGTTGTAACTCTCAGAACAATCATCGTCGCGACCACGTTCGCGATGGCTGTAGTGCCGAACATCCCAGACGCGGATCGAGCGCACGAAATCGAATTCTAGGCCACTGATGTCGATGTCTGCGCCACTTTCCACCACCTGTGCCAGAATGACGTGACCAAGTGTCTGGCCGATTTGGTTGCTGGCCTCCCAAGTTGTCGGGGCCGTGCTTTGCATAGGCGCGCGCTCCGCAACACCCATCGGACAACGCCAGATTTGCAGGGGTGGCTCAATCGGCCAAGGCGTGATCCGACGGATGAACACGGCGCGGGCATGAGCGCATTCTGCTGACGCGGGCCACCCACCAGCCAGGCAAAGCAGAATGGCGCAATCGACTTGATAGGCTTTCGCTGCCTGAGGAGCCACACTGGAAAGCAGAGACATTGCGACCCCAAAGAACCAATTCCTGATAAATCTGCACCACATATCAATAACTGCCTTTTGATTACATTACTGTATTATTGAAAATGTAGCTCCAACATCGCCCTTCACACCATATACGAGAACATCATTTGTGATGCTCGCGCGCGTTTTGTGGAATATATTCCGTAGAGCAGTTCTTGTGATCTGGCCGAATACAGGCCATGAAATTGCGGGAACGAGTAGGGCTAAATGTACGAAATCTAAGAAATTCCAGAGGATTGAGCCAAGAACAATTAGCCTTTGCTGCGGAAGTCGATCGCAGCTATATCAGCGAGATCGAACTCGCCAAGAATTCAGCATCAATCGATGTTCTGGAGCGGATCGCGGATGCTCTCAGCGTCGATCCAAAGGAATTGTTTAACGAGAGGGGCTAGTTTTGCCCGAATTTGAGAGTGTTCGCACAACGGCCGAAGCCATCGGCCGCATTACATGTATTGAGACAGGCGAAGAAATTGGCTTGCTTTATCATTGGGACAATGGTGAGACGCAGGCGGCGCTTTACGATGATGGTCATCCTGAAACATCAAACTGCTCAGATCATCCCGCTGAAACGGACATTGGCGCAAACCGCAGCTAACGGCCGGAAAGAGCCCAAGGTGTACTTTGAATTCTCTCGCTGTTTGCACTCGCAGCGTCAGAAATGCCGCGCAAGCAAGACATTTGGTGCTGCCGCGCAGCGGAAAGAGCAGTCATTTTTGTAGACCGCAGCGTGGAAAAAACCTCGAATTTGCAGGTCGTGGGACAAAGGGTAAATTCGCTGCGGTTTTCAAAGGTCGGTTTTTCGAATCCGCGTTCCGGCCGTTCGTGGTCGACTTAGAGAAGGTTGGAAAAGCGACCATTATGAAGTCCACATCCTATGGATACTTATAAGAAACAAATCAATGTAGCGAGGGTAAGTTCACCCGCCAATTTCGCCCAGCGTATGGGTCAGGACATCCAGGAAGAACGGGCGTGGCCGTCCACGGAAATGAAACCCCACATGGCCTCCATATGGGGTCAGGAATATGCGAAAATTCGAGCAGCCGCTTTCGTTTACACGTTGGTAGGGATCGCTGTTGATCCAGGGATCGTTTTCGGCGTGAAGCATCACAACCGGAACCTTGATTTGCCCCAGCCGCAGGAATGGGGAGGCCCGCCGGTAATAGTCCGCGGCATTAGCAAACCCGTGTCGTGGCGCGGTGAAAAGCTCGTCGTATTCAAGCAATGAACGGGGGCGCGGCAGCGGGTTTTCATCGAGCAGCCTGCCAGACCCGCACAGTTTTCGTTCTAATCCCATCAGCGTGCCAAGCAATGCTTTTTGATAAATCAGGTTACGGCGCCGATTCATCCGGGAGGACGAGGCGATCAGGTCCAGCGGGGCCGATACCGTCATGGCACCGCAAATCCGCAGATCACGTCCAAGCTCGGCCAGCGTGTTCAACAGGATCGTTCCGCCCATTGAAAACCCGCACAGGAAGATGCCGCGCTCGGTAAGCCCATCCGGCAGGGTATCCAGAATGTCGATAATCTCGGCGGTGCCAGCGCACTGATAAGTGACCGAGCAGCTTGCCAAAGACGACCCCGCCCCGCGGTGGTTGAGGCGCAGAACCCTCCTGCCCTGCTCGGCCAGGTGGCGCGCGGTTGCCTTGATATAGACGCTGTCCTCGGAGCCGGCGACGCCATGCAGCAGGATCACCAGCGGACCGCCTTTTCCAGGATCATGCAGGGTCCCCGTCATGATATCGCCCGAGCCATCGCGCAGGGGGAATTGCATCGGCGTCTCGATTCCCGGAATGGGCAAGTCGCGATAAGTGATACGGTGCGCCACGGTTTGCAAATCACCGCCCAGCCAGGGCGCACGTTCACGGCTGTGAAGGACCTGGATGCGGAGATCCTCCAGCCGTGCCTCGTCAAACATCAAAGGGCTGTCCTGCGAGGACCTGAATTCTACGTTCTTGATCATTTTTGTCACGCGCGGCCTGTTGATTTCCCAGCCTCAACCGCGTAGCCATCAAGTATCAAAACGCGCAAGGAAATCTCGCATTTTCTGAGTGGGCGTGACCTGGGCTGGCATCTTGTTCTTGCCAAAAGCCTATACGATATCATTTCACACATCTTCCTTCAGGGTCACGGCCGGGTCCGGTTCAGACCGAATGCCCGGCCGCAATCCCATTTGCACGGTGTCCACGACTGCCGAAACTATCCCAGGATAGTGCCCAGCTTCATCGCCAAGCCCATGTCGCCATCGATTGTGATTTTACCCATCATGAATGCCGAGGTGGAATCGATCGAGCCATCGAGGATGCCCTGAAAGGTTTCCGCGTCTGCGGTCACCGTCAGATCGGCCTCTTCATCCGAGGCCCGCGCCCCGGTGCCGTCGATCACCACGGCGCCTTCACCTTCGATGTTGAATTTCACGGTTTCGCTCATGCCCGAGGCTTTAGCCTTCGTATCCAATTCTTCGACAGCCTTCGCGATCATATCGCTCATGGTTCTTTCCTTTCAGATTTAGTTTGCAGTTTTCCAAGCCCAGTGCGGGATGAAATCACCAAGAATATCATTGACTTGCTCATCCGACACCCCATCGCGCGTGCCCGACAGATAGGCGGTCATGCCTTTGTTTTTGACATCAATGACCTGCGCCACTTTCAGGCCCAACCCTGCATCGGCAAGCGCATGGTCGAACACATGGGTAATCGACTGCTTGCGTAGATCGGGCTTGAAAACCTTGTGAACCGCGGTCTTGGGCAGCTCGGGCAGGATGATGATACGTTTCGGCACGGCGGCCTGTTCCGGCACATGTTTCCGGGCGAAATCCATGATTTCGGCCTCGGTTGCCGTGCCACCAGGAGCCAGTTCAACATAGGCCACAGGCAATTCGCCCGCCAAGGCGTCCGGCTCGCCTATGGCACCGACAAACGTCACATCGGGATGATGCACCAAAGCTTCTTCGATTTCAGCCGGATCGATATTGTGGCCGCCGCGGATAATGAGATCCTTCTTACGCCCAGTGATCCACAGATAGTCATCCTCGTCGAGATACCCCAGATCGCCGGTCCGCAGATAGGTTTTGCCGTTCTCGACCGCATAAAGCCCCTTGTTCCGGCTATCCTCGGTATAGGTGTGCCCCTCAACGACGCCCGGCCCATAAATGCAGATCTCGCCGATTTCATTCGGTCCACAGTGTTTTTCGATGTTGCCATCATCGTCGCATTCGAAAATACGCGCCCCGGAATAGGGTGTCGGAATGCCAACCGACCCCACCTTGCGCGGACCATTGGGTGGGTTCGAGGTGACGAGACAGGTCGCCTCGGTCATTCCATAGCCCTCAAGGATCGACACGCCCAGTTTCTGCTCGAACTCCTCGAACAGCTTGGTCGGGAAAGGCGAGGAGCCGCTGCAAGCATATCGCAGCGAGGAAACATCGGCATTCACTGGGTAGTTGAGCAGCATCGCCGCAGCTGTGGGCACCGTCACGATGATCGAGATTTTCCAATGCTCAATCAGTTTCCAGAAATTCTCCCACACGCCATCGCCGCGATACCCCGCAGGCGTGGTCTGCACCATATGTGCGCCGGACATGATCGCGCCCATCCAGATCGGATAGACCGCCATAACATGGAAGAGCGGCAGCGGGCACAGTACCACGTCGTCAGGCGTGAACAGGTTTTCAGCATTGGCCCATCCATTGAACATAGCACCCGACATGCGGTGCTGTGCCAGTTTCGGCGTGCCTGTGGTGCCGCCGGTGTGGAACATCGCGCAGATCCGATCTTCGCTCGTCTCCTCGAATGTCAGCCGGTCGTTGGGCTGTTCGGCCAAGGCCTTTTGGAAATCCAGCACCCGCGCCTTGCGCGGCACCGTCATCTTGGGGCGGATCATCGGCACGATCAGCTTTTTCAACCCGCTCAAATGCGGCAGCATGTCAATCTCGACGATGGTTTCGACATTGGGCGCAAGTGCGGCCGCCTGCGCCGCCTTTTCTGCCAGATCAACCTTGGGGAAGCTCTTGATCGTGACCAGAACCTTGGCGCCGCTTTCGCGCAGGATCGAAGCAATGATCTCGGGCTCCAGCAACGGGTTGATCGGATTGGCCTTGCCTGCGGTCATGGCGCCGGTCACGGTGATCACCGCCTCGTTGAGGCCCGGCAACAGATAGGCGACCGCGTCATCCTCGCCCACACCAAGCGAGCGGAACAGGTTCGCGGCCTGCGTCACCTTTTCAAGCATCTGCCGCCAGCTCAGCGTCTGCGCCTTGCTGCCCGGTTCCGAGAACATCTGAAACGAACTTGCCGGCCGGTCAGGGTGCTTCTCGGCCGTAAGCTTCAAGAGCCCATAGACCGAGTTCGCTGGAAACCGGTCCTCGAGCGTAGTTTCGTTTTCCATCCGTTGGTAGTCGGCCAAAATCTCGGCCGCGGTTTCGAATTGTTGTCTCATTTTGTCCTCCCCAGGCACTTTTGTCATAAGCTGCGCCATTTCCCGCCAGAACAAGAAATGGCGCGACTTATGTCAATAGTTTTCTCTCCGATCGCCGAACCCCGGCGTGGAGTCACGGCTTCAAGCTCAGGCCGCCGCCTGCGATTGTGAACCGAAACGCGCGTAGAACCCGTCGCCCGCTGCCGCGATATCGCGCAGCAGCTTGGGCGGCTCGAACGTTGCCCCGTGTTTCGTGGCCAGCTCTTCGCCCAAACGCACTGCTTCGCCCGCGCCAACGATATCGAGATACGAGAATGGCCCGCCCGACCAGGGCATGAAGCCCCAGCCCAGTATGGCACCGACATCGCCCTCGCGAATGTCCAGAAGCACGTCATCTTCCAACGCGCGCACCGCCTCGAAACTCTGACTCAGCGCAAGGCGGTTCATTACCTCCTGCACATCGGGCTGATCCTCCGCCCTTGGGAACTTCTCGGCCAGACCAGGCCAAATTCCCCGCCTCTTACCCGCCTCGTCATAGTCGTAATAGCCCGCCTTGGTCTTCTTGCCATAGCGCCCAGCCTCATAAAGGTATTCGACCACCTCTTCGGTGCCCGTGGACTGATAGGCATCCCCCATCGCCGCCCGCGTTGCCTTGCCGATCCGATAGGCCAGGTCAATCGCGGTCTCGTCCCCCAATTGCAGCGGCCCCAGCGGCATACCCATCTGCTTGGCCGCGTTTTCGATCAGCACCGGGTTCACCCCTTCGCACAGCATCCGCAGACCCTCGTTCATGTAAGGCACGATGCAGCGATTGGCATAGAAGAAGCGCGCATCGTTCACGACGATCGGCGTCTTGCGGATCTGACGCACGAAATCGAGCGCCTTGGCCACGGCCTCGTCCCCGGTGTCACGGCCCTTAATGATCTCGACCAGCGCCATTTTTTCGACGGGCGAGAAGAAGTGGATGCCGACAAAGCGGCCCGCTTCCCGGCTCGCCTTGGCAAGATCGGTGATCGGCAGGGTCGAGGTGTTGGTGGCAAATATCGCACCCTCTCCCAGCTGCGCTTCGGCCAGTTTGGTCACATCTGCCTTCACGCCGACATCTTCGAACACCGCTTCGACCACCAGATCGCAGCCTTTGAGCGCGGCGTACTCGGTGGTTGCGGTGATCCGTTCCAACACTGCGGCTTTCTTTTTAGCCGTGCTGCGCCCACGGGCGATGGCCTTGTCCAGAATTGTCTCGGAATAGGCCTTGCCCTTGTCGACGGCCTCCTGGCTCTGGTCGATCAGCACGACCTCGATCCCGGCTTTGGCCGACACATGGGCAATCCCCGCGCCCATCAGGCCTGCGCCCAGAACCCCCAGCTTTTGCACCCGCATATCCGGCACACCAGCGGGGCGGTTCGCGCCTTTTTCCAGCGCCTGTTTGTTGATGAACAGCGATTTGATCATCGCTGCCGAGGACGGATCCATCATGACCGAGGTCATCCAGCGCGCCTCGATCTCAAGTGCTACGTCAAACGGCACCAGCGAGGCCTCGTACATCACCGCCAACAACGCCTTGGGGGCCGGGTAGGCGCCCTTGGTCTGGCCGTGCAGCATGGCCGCGGCGCCGACATAGTTCATCATCCCGGCAGGATGATAGGCATGCCCGCCGGGCAGCTTGAAACCCTTTTTGTCCCAGGGCTTGACGATATCGGCATCGCTCGCACCCCGCACCCAGTCCTTGGCGCGCGAAATCAGATCATCAGCAGGCACCACCTCATCAAGATAGCCCGCTTTTGCCGCCTTGTCGGCAGACAGCATCTTGCCCTGGCTCAGCAGTTGCAGGGCACTCACCAAGCCGACCTTATGCAGCATCCGAACGGTGCCACCGCCACCGGGGAAAATGCCCACAAGGATCTCGGGCAGGCCGAATTTCGGCCCTGGGCGATCCGACGCAAAGACCCGGTGACAGGCCAGCGCCACTTCGATACCAATCCCGGCGGCTGTGCCGGGCAAGGCGGCGGCGATGGGCTTGCCACCTTTCAGGGTTTTCGGGTCCATACCGCCGCGCTCGATCTTGCGCAGGATGCGGTGGCCATGCATCACGTTGTCGAAAATCCCCTGCGCGGGGTTTTCCCCCGCGCTGACACGCGCCGCGCTCAGTTCGTTCAGATCCATGCCCCCGGCAAAATCGGGCTTGGCCGAGGTGATCACCGCGCCCTTGATATTGTCGTCACCCAGCACCGTGTCGATATGCGCGTCAAGTTCGACAAACCCTTGCGACGACATCACGTTCATTGCCTTTTCGGCAACGTCCCAGGTGATGGTGGCGATGCCGTCTTCGTCTACGTTCAAATGAAATTCAGCCATGCATCCAGCTCCTTATACGCGTTCCAGAATGGTGGCCGATCCCATGCCGGCGGCCACGCACAGGGTTGCCAGACCGGTTTCCTTGTCGGCCCTCTCCATTTCGTCCAACAGATGCGAGATCAGCATGGCACCAGTCGCCCCAAGCGGATGGCCCATGGCGATGGCGCCGCCATTCACGTTGACCTTTTCTTGATCCACATCAAAGGCCTGCATGAAGCGCAGGACCACGGCGGCGAAGGCCTCGTTCACCTCAAAGAGGTCGATGTCGCCGATCTCCATACCGATTTCGCGCAGGATCTTTTCGGTCACTGGGACCGGGCCGGTCAGGTTGATGGTCGGGTCGGTGCCGATCTTGGCCATGGATTTGATACGGGCGCGCGGGGTCAGGCCGTTACGCTCGCCGAACTCTTTCGAGCCGATCAGCACTGCCGCCGAGCCGTCGACGATACCTGACGAATTGCCCGCGTGATGCACATGGTTGATTCGCTCCAGATGCGGGTATTTCAGCAAGGCCACGGCATCAAAGCCGGGCATCACCTCGCCCTGTTCCTTGAAGGCGGGTTTCAGCGCCCCGAGAGACTGCATGTCCGTGCCCCGGCGCAGATATTCATCATGATCTAGAATGGTCAGCCCATTGCGATCCTTCACCGGCGCTATGGAGCGCTCAAAACGGTTCTCGTCCCAGGCCTTTGCCGCGCGGCGCTGACTCTCCACCGCGTAGGCGTCACATTCGTCACGAGTAAATCCGTATTCGGTGGCGATGATATCGGCGGAGATCCCCTGAGGCACGAAATAGCTTTTCATCGCCAAGGTCGGGTCGGCCGCAATCGCGCCCCCGTCCGAACCCATTGGCACCCGGCCCATCATTTCAACCCCGCCCGAGATATAGGCAGACCCGACCCCGGCCTTGACCTGCGCCGCGCCCAGATTCACTGCCTCAAGCCCCGAAGCGCAAAAGCGGTTGATCGAAATGCCGGGAAGCTGTTCACCCAGATCCGAGTTCAACACCGCGCTGCGCGCTAGGCAGGCGCCCTGTTCGCCCACCTGCGTGACATTGCCCCAGATCACATCCTCGACCTGGGTGGGATCAAGATCGTTGCGTTCCTTGATAGTGTTCAACATCTCAGAGGACAGGCGCAGCGCCGTCACCTGGTGCAGGCTACCATCTTTGCGCCCCTTACCGCGCGGGCTGCGGATTGCGTCATAGATATAGGCGTCTTGGGTCATTCGTGGTCCCTTTCTTGAAATCTGTCGTGCCAGCTCAGAAAGCTGCGGCATCCGGCGCCATCACCGTTTCCGGCCCGGCCTGAATGCGTTTGAGATGCATGCGCGTCATCGGCAGGTGCCGGGTCATGTAATGCCGCACGGTCAGGAGCTTTTGGGTGTAAAACGCTGCATCACCGGTTCCGGCCTCCAACGCGGCCTGCGCTGCCTCGGCGCTGATCGCCAGCATGTAGCCCATGGTCAGATGCCCCATCAGATGCAGGAAATCGGTCGACCCGGCCAGCGCGGCATTCGGATCTTTCATACCGTTCTGCATCATGTATTGACCGGCGCTCTGGAAATCTCCCAGCCCTGCCATAAGTGGTTTTCCCACCATGTCGGTCAGAGCTTCATTCTGGATCAGACGGTCAGCCAGCTCCTTGATCATAATGCCATAGGCCATGGTGTGCTTGCCGCCATCAGCACCAAGTTTGCGACCGACGAGGTCGAGCGCCTGCACGCCGTTTGCGCCCTCGTAGATCTTGGCGATCCGCACGTCGCGCACGAACTGCGACATGCCCCATTCTTCGATGTATCCATGCCCGCCCAGAACCTGCTGTGCATCGGTGGCGGCCTCATATCCCTTGTCGCTGGAAAAGGCCTTGAACACGGGCGTCACAAGCGACAGCAGACCTTGCGCATCTGCATCATCGGTGCGCGACACCCGATCGGCCTGCATGGTGCACCAATAGGCAAAGACCCGGGCCCCTTCGATGAAGCTGCGCTGATCCATCAGGGTGCGCCGGATATCGGGGTGCACGATGATCGGGTCGGCCGGTCCATCGGGGTTCGCGGGCTCGGTAACGGCCCGCATCTGCAGACGTTCGCGGGCATAGGCCACCGCATTCTGATACGCCGCCTCGGCGATGCAATACCCCTGTGCGCCGGTGCCAATCCGCGCCTCGTTTACCAATGTGAACATCGCACTCATACCCTTGTTGGGTTGGCCCAGAAGATAGCCGGTGGCGCCTTCAAAGTTCATTTCACAAGTGGCATTGCCGTGGATGCCCATCTTGGTTTCCAACCGGCCTGCGCGCACGGCGTTGCGCTCACCAAGGCTGCCATCGTCATTCACCAAGTATTTGGGCACGATGAACAACGACACCCCCTTGATCCCCTCGGGGCCGCCGGGGATTTTCGCCAGAACAAGGTGGACGATATTGTCGGCCATCTCGTGATCACCCGCCGAGATGAAGATCTTGGTGCCGGTGATCTTGTAGCTGCCGTCGTCCTGAGGCTCGGCGCTGGTGCGCATCAGGCCCAGATCGGTGCCGCAATTGGGCTCGGTCAGGTTCATCGTACCGAACCACTCACAGTTCGCCATCTTGGGCAGATAGGTGTGCTTTTGCGCCTCTGTTCCGTGCGCAAAGATGGTGTTCCAGGCACCGTGCGTCAGCCCGCCATACATCACCATCGCGTGGTTCGCCGAGGAAAAGCATTCGCCCGCCGCCATGTGCATCAATTTGGGCAAGCCCTGCCCGCCATAATCCACATCAAGATCAAGCGATGTCCACCCGCCCTCGCGCAGAACATTGATTGCCTCGGGAAAACCGTTTGGCACCTGCACCTTGCCGTCCACAAGGCTGGTGCCCTCCTGATCGCCCACGCGATTCAAGGGGGCCAGCACGTTCGAAGCGATCTTGCCGGCCTCTTCGAGGACCGGACCCGTCAGGTCGGGGGTCAGGTCTTCGTAGCCCGGAATGTCTGCCTGTGAGACTTTCAGAACCTCGTGCAGAACGAAATCAATATCCCTTAGCGGTGCTGTGTAAGTCGGCATTCTTGCCCTTCCTCCATGACGAATCTCAATGTTTTGTCATATTGTGTGTAAATACTTCTTGAGATACATGGCAAGGCTCAATATGCTGACGGCCAAATAACGCGGCGGCAGTTTCAATGCCGATAGCAGAAAGGCAAACCGCCAATGGATGCAGAAACGGCCACCAAGGCCCTGAGGTTGGCAACAGGTAGCTGCGAGACGGTTTCAGCGGTCGCGCCCCTGTCTGGTGGTGTGTCGAACCTGACATACCTTCTGACGCTGTTTTCGGGCGCGCGACTGGTCATGCGCACGCCACCGCCCGGGCAGCGGTCGGGGAATGCCCATAACATGATCCGCGAGGCCCGTGTGCTCGAAGCGGTGCATCCGCTGTTCCCTGAAGCGCCCGCCATTGTCGGTTACAGCGAAGACCCCTCGGCCACCGGCGATCAGTTCATGATCATGGCCCAGATCGACGGGCGCATCCTGCCCCCCGGCAGCCCGTTCGAGGTAAGCCCCGATCAGGCCCGCACCCTGTGCGAAAACTTCGTCGACGGATTAGCGCGGCTGCACGAGGCCGACCTTACCGACGCCATGCAGGCAGCGTTTGGCGACCCGCAGGGGTTTGTCGCGCGTCAGGTGGCCGGATGGTCGCGGCGATACGAAAAGATCGGGCTGGACAACCCGCGCAGCGCCCTGCGCGACTGGCTGTCTGCCAACATCCCGCCTGATCCGGACCGCGCCTCGATCCTGCACAATGACTACAAGTTCGACAATATGGTGCTGGACCGAGACGATCCGACCCGGATCATCGGCGTGCTCGACTGGGAACTCTCGGGCCTCGGAGATTCGTTCATGGATCTCGGCAATGCGCTAGCCTATTGGGTCGAGGCCGGCGATCCGCATGCACTGCAGCGCTTCAAGCGCGGCCCGACGGATCTGCCCGGCATGATGAGCCGCGACGAGATCATCGATGCCTATTGCACAGCGAGAGGATTCGACCGCCCCGCAAACATGAATTTCTATCAGTCGATGGGCCTCTTCCGTCTCGCCGTCATCGCATTGCAGGTGCACGTGCGCGTGACCGGTGGTGTTGGCAAGCCAAGCCCTTTCCTTGATGCCGCGTTGGCTTTGCTGGATCGCGCCGAAGACTTCGCAGGAGTATAGACCATGGATTTTGCGCCTTCTGCAAAAGCACAGGATTTCGCACAACGCCTGACCGCCTTCATGGAAGAACATGTCTATCCGGCGGAACAGGTTTACCACGACCAGCACGTCCAGCTTGGTGACAGATGGGCCGTGCCGCCGATCATCGAAGAGCTCAAGGAAAAGGCCCGCTCGGCCGGGCTTTGGAATCTGTTCTTGCCCGATGAACGTTTCGGCGCAGGGTTGTCTGTTCTTGAATACACTCCTTTGGCGGAAATCACGGGCCGCTGCCATATCGCACCGGAAGTGTTCAATTGCGCTGCCCCTGACAGCGGCAACATGGAAACGTTGTCGCTTTACGGCACGCCAGAACAGCAGGACCAATGGCTGCGGCCTTTACTGGATGGCAAGATTCGCTCGGCGTTCTTGATGACCGAGCCTCAGGTCGCATCGAGTGATGCCACGAATATCGAATGCCAAATCCGACGCGACGGTGACGAATACGTGATCAACGGACGCAAGTGGTGGTCTTCTGGTGCGGGCGATCCGCGCTGCGCGATCTTTATCGTTATGGGCAAGACCGACCTCGATGCCGCAGCTCACGCACAACAAAGCATGGTGCTTGTTCCCGCCGATACGCCCGGCGTGACGATCGAGCGTCACCTGCCTGTCTTTGGCTATGACGACGCGCCGCACGGACATATGGAAGTGTCCCTGAAAGATGTCCGCGTCCCGGCCACGAACATCCTTTTGGGCGACGGCCGCGGCTTTGAGATTGCTCAGGGCCGATTGGGACCAGGGCGCATTCACCACTGCATGCGTTCGATCGGGGCCGCCGAACGGGCGCTGGAAATGATGACCGAAAGGCTGCTTAGCCGCGAGGTTTTCGGCAAGGCCATCGGCATGCATTCGGTCTGGGAAGAGCGCGTCGCCAATGCACGGCTAGATATAGAAATGACCCGGCTCATCTGCCTGAAGGCGGCCTGGATGATGGGCACGGTTGGCAACAAGGCGGCGAAGGACGAGATCGCCATGATCAAGATCGCGGCGCCGTCGATGGCGCTTCGGGTGATCGACGACGCGATCCAGTCCTTCGGCGGCGCGGGCGTGTCTGATGATACGCCATTGGCCCAGATGTGGGCTGGCCAGCGCTCGTTGCGTCTGGCCGATGGCCCGGACGAAGTGCATCGCCGCGCCGTGGCGCGATCCGAATTCAAACGCGCCGCCGGGCGTTTGGGGATCAATATCAGGGAGATCAGGAAATGAGCGCAAAGAACGTTCTCGTAACAGGGGCATCGTCAGGATTGGGCGACCAGTTCTGCCGCACACTGGCGGCAAATGGCTATACCGTCATTGCAGCCGCCCGCCGCAAGGACCGACTGGAGAGCTTGTGCAATGACATCTCAGAAGCCGGCGGCGTGGCGCATCCTCTCGCGATGGATGTCTCGGATGTGGAAAACTTTGCCATCGCATTGGACGAAGCCGAAGCGATGGCCGGACCGATCACCTGCCTGATCAACAACGCCGGCACCTCGGTCAGCAAATTCGCCACCGACATGACGCCCGAGGATTTCGATGCCGTTATGGGGCTCAATCTTCGGGCCCCCTACTTCTTGTCTACCGAGCTGGCCCGACGCTGGATCGCGCGCGACACAGGCGGCCGGATCGTCAACATCGGCTCGCTTTCCGACAGCCGTGCGATGCCGGGCCACACGGTCTATGGCACGTCAAAGGCGGCGATTGCACGACTGACCCAGCAGATGGCGCGGGAATGGATCAACAAGGGCATCAACGTCAATGCGCTGGCGCCGGGATATATCCGCACCGAACTGAACGCGCCCTATTTCGACAGCCCAAATGGGCAAGCCGTCATCGCGCAATTCCCGCGCCGACGGGTGGGGGAACCAGCGGATCTGGACAAGGCCATCCTGTATCTGTGTGACCCCGACCAGCGTTTCCTGACTGGTCAGGTTCTGCATCTGGACGATGGACAAGGATTATAAACCGATGAAATTCACGCTCGCCGCAACCTTTGCAATCGCCGCTGCCATCCCTGCGATGGCGCAAGAGGCCGCCCGTCCAAACATCCTGCTGGTATTGTTGGACGACGCTGGTTTCATGGATTTCGGTGCCTATGGCGGCGATGCCGCCACCCCCAATATCGACGCGTTGGCCGATCGGGGCGCGATGTTTTCTAGGTTTTATATGTCGCCGCAATGCGGCCCGAGCCGGGCGATGCTGATGACCGGGCGCGACAATCACGAGGTCGGGTTAGGCTCGATCCCTGAAACCCTTTCCCCTGATATGCGCCAATACCCCGGCTATTCAATGCGTTGGGAAGACGGGTTGCCAACCATCGCCTCGCGCCTGAATGAAGAAGGATACCAGACCTTTATCTCGGGCAAGTGGGGCATCGGCGATATCGGGCAGAACCTGCCGCACCGTTTCGGCTTTGACCGCTCTTTCGTGATCGACGCCACCGGGGGCAGCAATTACGACCACACGCCTTATGTGCCACTTTATAATACCACAAATTGGTATGAGGATGGCAAACCGACTACCCTGCCTGAGGGGTTCTACTCGTCTGAGGGCATCGTCGACCGGATGATCAATTATCTCGACGAGGCCGACCCGCAAAAACCGTTCTTCAGCTTCCTGTCCTTCCAAGCAATCCACATACCGATCCAGGTCGCGCCGGAATACCGCGACCGCTATGCAGGACGTTTTGATGAAGGCTGGGAGGCGATGCGCAAGCAGCGGCTGGAACGCGCTGTCGACTTGGGACTGGTGCCCGAGAGCACGGAATTGGCCCCCCTGCCCGCTTCGTCGCGCGACTGGGAGAATCTGAGCCCCGCGGACCAGAGCTATTGGGCGCGGTCTATGCAGGTCAATGCTGGGATGCTGGAGGCCGCGGATCACCATTTGGGCCGCCTGCTGGCGCATCTCGAGGCGCAAGGTCAGCTCGACAACACTCTTGTTATCGTGACCTCGGACAACGGACCGGAATCCAGTGGGATCGGCAATGCACCCGGCGCCGAAGGCGTGTTTCAGCGCTGGTGGATGCGGCAAACCGGGTGGAACCAGGACTTCGAAACACTGGGGGAGCGCAACACCATGACCTTTATCGGCGAGGAATGGGCCTCGGTTTCGGCCGCGCCTTTTGCGCTGTTCAAATTCACCGCGACCGAGGGCGGGTTGCGCGTGCCGCTTGTCATTGCGGGTCCGGACCTGCCTCAAACCGGCATTCTGGACGGCCGCGCCCATGTCACCGACCTGGTGCCAACCATGCTGGATATTGCCGGGCTGGACCCGGTAGCGCCCGACATTCGCGGCCGCAGCCTCTTGCCCATGCTCAGTGGTGCGCGCGCCGCGGTCTACGGCGACGACGAGGCGGTTGGGTTCGAGGTCAGTGGCAACGCGGCACTCTATCGTGGCAACTGGAAAATCTCGCGGATTCCGACACCGCTGGGTGATGGCAAATGGCATATGTATGACCTCGCGACCGATCCGGGCGAGACCACGGACCTTGCAAGCGCCCGTCCCGAGCTGTTTCAGGACATGCAGAACGAATATCTCAGCTATGCCGACGAGGTTGGCGTGGTGCCTGTGCCTGCGGACTACAACCCGTTCAAGCAGATCAAGAAAAACGTGGTCAGCAAAATGGCGCGCGAACACTGGCCTGGACTGCTTGTTGCCGGGCTGGTCTTGCTTACGATCCTGTTCTTTTCCTTCCGCTGGGTCGGGCGGCGGTTGCGCCCTTGATCGGCCCTTACCCTAGCATAATATGTCATACGAACTGCCAACTTAAGGAGAACCCCAATGTCCTGGCTGAAAATCATCCTCATCGCAATTCCTGTTCTCACCATTGTGGTCTATTTCGGACTGCCGCGGGCGCTGAACATGATGGGCCTTCATCCGCACTACGATATCCCCGAATATGATCTGGCCGGCAAACGCGCCCTGATCATCGCCACCAGCCAGGACACGCTGGGCGACACTGGCAAGGAAACTGGCGTCTTCGGTTCGGAATTGACCGTGCCCTACTATGCCTTCCTTGACGCGGGCATGGAGGTCGACCTCGTCTCGATCAAGGGCGGTGAGATCCCGGTTGAGCCGCGCTCGATGGGCTGGCCTCTGGGCACAGAGGCCGATTTCCGGTTCAAGAAAGACACGGTTGCGATGGCCAAACTGACGAACTCGATCTCTGTCAAAGATGTCGACATCACCAAATATGACGCGATCTTCCTTTCGGGCGGTTGGGGCGCAGCCTATGACTTTGCTCAATCCGAGGAACTGGCAGCGCTGGTGACCGCAGCCAACGCCGATAACGACGTGATCGGATCTGTCTGCCACGGGGCGCTGGGGCTGGTGAATGCCAAAGACACCGATGGAACGCCGCTGATTGAGGGGCGCACCGTGACCGGTGTGACCGATACCCAGATCGACCAGCTGGGCATTTCGATAACCCCCAAACACCCTGAAACCGAACTGCGCGCCGCCAAGGCCAACTTCGAGGCCGACACGGCCTTCCGCGACATGTTCGCCAACCATGTCAGCGTTGATGGCCGCCTTGTGACGGGTCAGAACCAAAACAGCGGTGCCGAGGCCGCACACCGGATGATGGAATTGCTGTCCAAGTGAGAAAGACAGCCCATGGGCAGTCGGCGAGATCGTCGGCTGCCTTTCAGCCCTCCCTGAGATGCAATTCAACCGATTAGCGAAAGAAACGTCCAATGACCGATTAAAAACTCTATGGCGGGTCGATGTCGCCCTTCTCGATGAAAATGCGCGCCTACATGCGGTATCGTCGCATCCCGTTTCAATGGATCACGGACGAACGCGCCAATACAGTCGCGCAAACCAAAGTCGAAACCTATATGGTCCCGGTTCTGGAAGATCCCGAAGGGGTATTTCGCAACGATTCCACCTTTATGATCGATCTGCTCGAAGAGCGGTTCCCCGACAGACGTGCCGAGCCGGAAGATGAGGCCGATGCCTTCCTTGCGTATCTTATCGAAGATTTCGCCGACGAATGGCTACTTTGGCCGTTCTTCATGATGCGTTGGCGGCATGAGGAGGATCGCAAGTTCAACAGCCAATGGATCGTTTACGAATATCTGAGAGGTGACACGACAACGCCGCAATTTGACGGTTTTGCCACCATGTGGGCGGCTCGCCAGACCAAGCTCGTGCGCGCGACATGCGGCGAGCAAGAGATGTTCCCGCTGCATGACGAAAGCCTTGATGCGCTGTTGAAGATCACGGAACGCGCCTTTACCTCTGGCATGTTTCTTTTTGGCACGCGACCGTCGCGCGCTGAATTCGCGCTTTATGGAATACTTTCACAACTCATTCTTGATCACACGCCTTCGGCGCACTTACGCCAGAACTTCAACTTCACCTATCGCTGGACGACTTTGATGGAAGACCTCAGCGGCCGCGAAGGTGCGTGGCAATCCTTGTCGGCAGATCCTGAACGTCTCAAGTCCTCTCCTGTGATTGATCTGCTCAGGCTGAGCGCAAAATACCACTTGCCGCTTTTGCGCGCGAACAGGCGCGCGATGGACGCAGGAGAGAAAATGCTCAGTTTCCCGATCGATGACAGCACCTTTACCCAACGGCCCGCAGAGCGCCATCAAGGTTGCCTACCTGCCCTGCAGGATCGCTACCAAAGCCTGTCCGACGACGCGAAGGCCAATTTGAACAGCGTGCTGACGGATACGGGATGCTTGGACTATCTGGCCTAGGCCCGACAGACCCTACAGGCCCGGCAGCGCAGCAAAGGCACCGAAAAGACTCTGATCTTGGAACAAATCAATGACAAAGCTTCCACCCCAACTCTCGATCGGCGTGCCTGCCGGTGCGATTGCGCCGGCGGCCATGGCGGTGGCTCCCTATTGGGCATGGCCCTGGATTGCTGCTGCGGCACTCTATGCTCTGTTTTTGAGCCACTATCAGAATTGGCGCGGCCCGCTGACACAGGCCGAAGTCGACGACGTCCTCAAGACCATCCAGCCCAAGAATGATCCTGACGGGTTTCGCGCCTTTCTCGAAACCGATGATGGCGGTGAGTTTTTCATGCTCAATCTCATGCTGTTTCCCGACGGCAAGATCGCGCATCCTGATACCGGCGCGCCGATCGAGCCACGGACACTGGTGCAAAGCTACTCCCGACCATTTATCAAACAGCTGCTCCTGCGCGGCGGGCACCCTACACTTTTAATGATGCGTCATGGCGGGGATGTTGACAGTTGGGGGTCGACCGCCGAGAGCGGCGCACAATGGGGAGTGACCAACGTGATGCGCTATCGCAGTCGCCGCGATCTGGCAAATATGGCCGCCATGTCTGCCTTTGCGGGCATCCACCAGTTTAAGCGCGCAGCCATTCTCGAAAACATCAGCTACCCGAACAAGATGATGATGACGGGTTTTGCCGGTCCGCGGCTTTTCATGGCGACGGCGTTAGTCCTGGCCGCAGCGCTCGGCAATCTCGTCATTCTCGCGCTGAGTTGACGAGAGGCGATATCTCCCAAGTTAATGATTTCGGGTTCTGACACAGAATGAGGATTTTAGCATGACCACAATCACCGAGCTTTGGACCAACCGCACCGATCTGCGCGACATCAAATCCGTCACGCGCACCGTTCCAGAGCTGAAAGAGGGCGAAGTTCTGATGAAAATCGAGAAACTCGGCCTGACCGCTAACAACGTCAGCTATGCCGTGACCGGCGATAAGATCGGCTATTGGGGTTATTTCCCCGCTGATGAACACTGGGGCAAGGTGCCTGCTTGGGGCTTTGCCCATGCCATCGAAAGCAACTGCGCTGAAATCAAAAAGGGCGAACGTGTCTGGGGCTTTTTCCCGCTGGCCAGCCATGTTGTGCTGCGCCCGAGCAAGGTGACCGACAGCCGCTTTTTTGACGCTGCCGATCACCGCAATGCGCTGCCGCCGATGTATAACGCCTATATGCGCACGGGGCCGGAGCCTGAAATCCTGAACCAGTTTGAGGATGAGCGCTGCATCCTTTTCCCGCTCTTCGCGACCTCTTATATTCTGTATGACTTTCTGATCGACAATGATTTCTTTGGCGCGGATCAGGTGTTGATTGGTTCGGCCTCTTCCAAAACCGGCTTTGGGCTGGCGCATCTTCTGATCAACGACAAAACGTTGGACAAACGTGTCGTCGGGCTCACGTCGCAGGGCAATGTCGCATTTTGCGAAAAGCTCGGATGTTTTGACGAGATCACTGTCTATGGCGCGGAAAACGCGTTGGACGCATCTGTCAAATCCGTTTTTATCGACATGTCTGGAGATGTGCCTTTGACCATACGCATGCACGCGCATTTCACCGACAATATTCTGGCCACATGGGTTGTCGGTGCCACCCATTGGGAGGACGGCGGAAAACCGCCCAGCGACCTGCCGGGCGCAAAACCCGCCTTCTTCTTTGCCCCCACCCATATGGGCAAGCGCGACAAGGAATGGGGACCGGGCAAGTTCTGGCAAAAGGCTTTTACCGCCAGTATCGGCGTGACACAGGACACCGCGTCGACGCTGGACATCGTGGCGCAGAACGGTGTCGACAAGGTCGCCGCGTCCTGGCTTGCGCTTTTGGACAACGAAGTGCCCGGCAGCACAGGGCTGATTGTCAGTATCTAGGATCAGGACCTAGCCCAGAGCATTTCGCCTCCATCCGGTGCCAGGCCTGTGTCACAGGTTTTCTTGTTCCGAAGCTGCTTCAATCGGCTCCCATATCTCAAGATGGTCTTGCCACCCGACACGACGTGACACCCGCAGGTCGAGGAATGGTGCAAGGCCGCAACGCTCAAACAGGGTGTGCACTGTCGCTTGCGCCGCCTCGGGGGCAGCATCAAAACGATCGGTCATCCGCTGGGACAGGAAATGCCGGTAGGCTTTGACCGGCGCAGGCATCTTGGCCCCGCGCAGTTCGAATTGCGTCATTGCGAAAACCCGGTGGCCTTCGATCACCTCGTTGGGCTGTTTCGTCAGCCACTTATCACAATAGGCATGATGGGCGGCGTATTCGGCGGCGTATTCTTCGGCCACGTACTTAAGCAAAGACAGAAATGTGTCCGGCGGGTTTTCAAGATTCACCATGCCTGTGCCCCACGCCAGCGAAACAGCGTCCTCGATATCCTCGAACGCGTTCATCCGTTCGGTCCAGTCAAAGACAAAAGGCGCGCGTTCCTGCATCAGAGCCAGCGGGAGCCGGTCGCGCCCAAGGTGAGCAAACATCGGGCCAAACAGCGCGTAATCCGCGATTGTCGGACGCCCACCTAAGAGGTAGGGCATCACAGCGAAATGCGCGTTCAGCCGGCCGAGAAAGTCCAGATAGGCCGCCTCGATCTCCGCCGCGTTCTTGGCGTTTGCCCCGATCATCGCAGTATATGTGCGTAAGAGACCCGACAGCTTCTCGAAACCTGCGTCACTTTCCGCTTCGTTTTTGCCCAACGGTAGGGCGTCGCGGAAAATATGCCGAACAAATGGCGTTTGCTCAGGTAAGTTCCAGCGATAGTGCATCGCTGGACGCATGAGGCCCTCGTTGCCGAACAGATCGAATAGGCGGGCGACGACATTCAGTGCTTGGTCTTTGGGATAGACCGAAAACCGGCTCTGTCCTGAGGCCTCAAAGTGGTCAATGATGCGCGCGCCATCCTGCAACAGCGTGCCATCAGGCAGTTCCACCACAGGTATGATACGCCGCCCAATTGCGGGGTAGATTACCTTTAGAGCCCGCTCTGACCCCGGCGCGCGTTCCGTGAACGCAATGCGCTGATGGCGCAGATAGGACCGCACTCTTGCAGAGTATAGCGACAGCTTGCCGCCATAAAAAACCACTTGGTCCGTCATGATTGTTCACCTTTCAGGCAGTTAATTCGGCCAGTAGACAAAGGCATCCCCCGCGACAAACTCGTCAGCCAGATGCTTGTCGATGGCTAGCGGGCCCGCAACGACCGACTGCGCCAGAGGTTGCGAACCCGCCCAATGCGCCTCGATCAGCGCGGTCAGTTCCGCCACCTTTTCCGGCTCTTCATCGATCAGGTTGGTTTGCTCGGTCGGGTCGTCATTCAGATTGAACAGCCAGCCTTGATCGAATCTCGGGTTGAGCTGCAATTTCCAGCCCGCCGCCTGCACCACGCGGTAGTCCGACGTCCCCCAATGGATCGCATCGTCGGGTCGTGTCAGCCGGTCCGACCCGGTCCAGAGCGGCGTCATGTCGTGCCCGTCGATATCGCGATCCACCGGCAGCGCCCCGCCCCCGGCGGACACCAGCGTCGGCATCAGGTCAAGATGCGTCACCGGCGCGTCGATTTTTGTACCCGGAGCGATCTTGCCTGGCCATGTCACCGACATCGGGATTTTTAGCCCGCCTTCGAAAAACGTATTTTTCCAACCGCGATAGGGCGCATTGACCCCGTCAACACCAATATAGTCCGCCGCGCCATTGTCGCTGGACAGAACCACGATCGTATTGTCGGCAATCCCTTCCGCCTCTAGCTTGTCCATGATGCGACCCACCGAACGATCAAGCGAGTGCATCATCCCCGCATAGACCCGTTTGCGGTGGGGTTGGATATCGCCAACCGCTTCGTAATCCTCTTTCGTGGCTTGCAAAGGCGTGTGCGCGCCCCAGTGCGCCAGATAAAGGAAAAACGGCCGACCCGCGTTGGCCTCGATGGCGCGCACGGCATGTTCAGTAAAATAGTCCGTCAGATAGCCCTTGGGCGCGAACCAGTCGCCACCACCCTGCATCACCGAATATTGCACCCGCGCCCACAAAAACTTGTCGAGGGACGAAAAGGGCAGCTTGGCATTGACCACGTTCGGGTCGTCGACCGGTAGGAAAAGCCCGCTGGCCATCATCAGATCTTCATCAAAGCCCTGGTCTTTGGGCCACATGCCTTCCGCCCGACCCAGATGCCATTTGCCGATATGCATCGTGTGATAGCCAGTATCGCGCAAGATCTCGGCCAAAGTGATCTCGGACCCTGGTAAGCCGCGCGCGTCAAAAGTCGGGTTGGCCGCGTCGGCCGCTTTGTCATAGATGTATTCGGGCCGCCCCATGGGATTGTAGTTGCCGATCATGGCGATCATCCGGCCCATGCCATCGGGCGTGGGCGTCACGTCATAGCCGGTGCTGGATGCATCACGCCCAGTCAGGATCGCTGCCCGTGATGGCGCACAGTTGGCGTGCCCGGCATAGGCATTGGTGAAAATCGCGCCCTTGGCTGCAAGCCGGGCAATATTGGGCGTCGGGGTGATACCCTCGCCAAAGCCGCTAAGGTCATTGATGCCAACATCATCCAGCAGGATGAACACGATGTTGGGTTTGTCGACGGGCAAGGATTCGGTTTTCTCGGGCCCTTTTTCCCAAGTGACTGGACGGTTGGGCCCCGTCTCAGTGAGATCCCGGTTGGCCACAACATAAAGCAGGATATCCATCCGCTTTGCATATCCAACAACACCCGCCACAAGTATCAGCGCCACCGCGCCGAGACTGATCTTTTTCCACATTGGCCTTGTCCTCCCTGACCGGGCAATTTATTTTGTCATATCTAATGCCAGTTTATCGTGGAAGATGAAAAGCGCAAGCCCAGTGTCGTTGCGTAATTCCGCAGGGTACGTGCATGGCACCCACTGCATCGCAGCGCGCGATCCGCATATATTGACATATAGCATGTCGATATGCGGGAGGCCAAAATGTCTGAATCAGCGAAACCAATCGAACTTCTTGGTGCACCGGCCTCGCCGTATACACGCCAGTGATCCCGCCACCCGGTTCCTTCAGGACATTATCGAGGATTACGCCGACGAATGGCTGAGCAAGATGATGTTCCACTATCGCTGGGCGGTGCCGGAAAATGCCGATCATGTCGCGCCGCTGCTGGTCTACTGGATGATGCCCCAGGCCGCGAAAGGCCCTGCCAATGCCTTTGCCGCAAATTTTGCCGCGCGCCAGATCGGGCGCCTTGGCGTCGTGGGGTCGAACGATACGACCGCCGCAATCATCGAAGCCAGCTACCTGCGCGTCCTGAAGCTTCTGGACAGCATAGTCGCGTCCCGCCCGTTCCTGTTCGGTGCCCGCCCATCGGCCGCCGATTTCTCCATTCATGGCCAGTTTACGCAGCTGCTGACGATCGAGCCGACCTCTGCCGCGATCGCCCGCGAAAACGCCCCGCGACTCCGCGCCTGGATCGACCATCTTGAAGACGCCACCGGCAACGCCGCTGACGAAAACGGCTGGCTGTCGCGCGACGAGGTGGCCACCACCCTGCGACCGTTGTTCTGTGAGATCGGCAAAACCTATGCGCCCTTCTTGCAGGCCAATGCCACCGCCCATGCGGCGGGAGAAAAACAGGTCACGTTAGAGATCGACGGAGCACCCTGGACACAGGCCACGTTCCCCTATGAGGCCAAATGCCTACGGGTTTTGCGCGACAGCTTCGCCGCGCTTTCGACGCAAGACCAGACCGCAGTGCGCGATGCATTCGACGGCACCGGCTGCGAAGTGTTAACGACCCCCCCCTAACCCGGATCCTTCACAATGCGAAACCCGGTATGCGCGGTTGAAAAGTCGGGCTCAAGGCTTTCACGGGCCGCAGTGCGATAACGGCGGCAATAGTTCGAACCGCACAGATAAGACCCGCCTTTGATGGTGAACTGCGGACTACCGTCGCCAAACGGCGTTTCAGTCCACTCCCAGACATTGCCGATCATGTCATGGGCGCCGATCAGGTTGGCCCGGTAGCATCCCACCGGGGCGGTGCCCGCGAACCCATCCTCGGCCGTATTCAGCACAGGGAAAACGCCGTTCCAGGTATTGGCCCGGATCTCGCCATCGGGGCCGCGAAGGCCGGATTCCGGATCGTCGGGGTCAAAAAGGCCAAGGCTCGCGGCATATTCCCACTCAATCTCATTGGGCAATCTTCCCCCGCCCCATGCCGCATAGGCGCGTGCATCCGTGAGGCTGACATGCACCACTGGGTGGCGGCCCAGCCCGGCAATATCCGACCCTGCCCCGGCTGGCGTGCGCCAGGTCGCGCCTTTGTCCAGCTTCCACCAGGACAGCAGGTCGGACGGCGTCTCGGTCTCGACAAACCCCGCCGAACCACCGGTCCGTTCGGCCTCGGTGACATAACCAGTGGCGGCCACGAAAGCGGCGAACTGGTCATTCGTCACCTCGGTGACGGACAGCAAGAACGGCGAGACATGCAGCTTTATGGGCCCGCCCTCTTCGGGATAGATCGCGTCGGCACCCTTGACGAACCCGCCGCCCGGCACCTGCACGAACCCGCCAATGTCAGCCTCGGCCAGAACACAGCTTCGCGCCGTCCCATCCCCGCTCGGCCACCAGAGCAACGCGCCCGCCAGACTAAGAACCACCAGACCAGACAGCAAAACCAGCCAGCGCATCTCGCTACTCGGCGCTAGCGATCAAAGCTTCGACAGTGCGGCGCACGACTGCTTCGGCAGCATTGGGGGACAGCTCCTGGTCCATGCGCAGGTTAATCCAGCAAGCAATCCCCATCGCCTCGTCCAAGGCAGCGAAAAGTACATCGTCCGAGACCACACTTTCCGGCAACACCGACTTCAGCGAAGCGCGCTCAAGTTCGAGAAACTGGCGATACTCCTCCAACAAGAACTTCGACTGGAACCGGCGCAATGATGCAGCCAAGCGAACGGGCAGGATATATTCCCAAATTTCCAGTCGGCGCTGCATTTGTTCTTCAAACTGCCCGCGCCAGTCGGTTGCCGAGTATGGCTGCAGGAAACTTGGTAAAATTTCTCTCCGCATATCGCCCGCAATTTCTCGCAACAGGCTTTCCATGTCATCGATATGGCGAAACACCGTACGCATGCTCAGGCCAGAATGTTCCGAGATGTCGATAGCCCGCGGCGAATAGTTGCCGGCGCGGATCAGGGTCATGATCGATGTCGTAATCTTGTCCCGGCTACGCACGCTGCGCTGCTTGCGACCGTCTTTTTTTTCTTTTTTCGCAACGGGTTCTGCATTGACTGCCACTGCTGCATTCCTTTCAGGTCAACCATTCCCAACACCCTATTTGAACGGCTTCCAAAATGCCAGCACTAGAAAAACGACCGCGTCAGTCCGGTTGAGCGCTTTGATTGTAACGCCCTTAAGCATTTTATTGACATATATAATGCCATTACTTTAGATATTTCGCAAGAGACGGAAGATCGCCGAAAGACCAATACTAAACGGCGCGCTTCACATCGACAGGAGGTTACCGATGAAAACAGTCACATTCTTCACAGTCGCGTTAGCAATCAGCGCAACAAGCGCACAGGCCGGATGGAACGAGGCCGATGCCTGCGCTGCCGGGCTATCCGGCGACAGCAAGTTGATCTACAACAGGGTCAAACCGAAAATCGTGGTTAGCGACAAGTCAGGCAACGAGGCGCGGATCAGATCAACCGTCAAGGACATGGTGTCCAAAGACGAAGTTGCCTTTATCGGGGTCAGGGGCAAAGCCAAAAAGGCAGTGGCGTGTCTGCAAAAGGTGGATTCCTGAATCCTGGAAACCATGAGCCGGGTCGGACCTGGAAAGATAGGTATTCATGTCCTTTGACAGCCTGATCAAATCTCGCATCATTGCCCATATCACGGGCGAACCACGGCAATTGCGAAAGCGGGCCGCTTTCGAGCGGCAGCGCCTGCGCCGAGGTGCAGCGCATGTCGTCGACTATTTCCATGACGTCTCTGATCCATACTCTCATCTGACAGCACAGGTCCTGCGCCGGTTTCAGGATCGTTATGAGATCGAGCTTCGCCCCCACCTGATCTCCGCGCCGCCAGACTGGGCCGCACCGGACCGGGCGGCGCTGAAAGACTATGCACGGCTGGATGCCGCGCGGCTGGCCGCAAAGGCAGGGCTTGCCCTTCCCGCCACGCCGATCCCGCCAACAACCGAAAGGCTGGACCATGCCCGCGCCCTTGTGGCCGCTGCCTTGCCTCGGCCCGATTTCGCTCAGACCGCGATCGCCGTCGGCAACGCCCTGTGGCAGGGCGAGGCTTTGCCGGACGCCCCTGTGAGCAAACCGGCCACAGAGATGGCACAAGGCGACGCGCGGCTGGAACAGCTGGGGCACTTTCTTGGTGCAACCTTCCACTATGGCGGCGAATGGTACTGGGGCATTGACCGGCTGCATTACCTGGAAGCCCGATTGCGCGGGCGAGGCGTGGCCAAACCGGACGCGCTAGCAGATCCAATATACGCCCCACCCGCACCCGATGCGACGTCCCCTGCCCCGCCGGGCACGGTGATCGAACTTTTCGCCTCTTTTCGCAGCCCCTATTCCTATCTCGCCTTTGACCGTGCCCGCGAATTTGCCCGGGCCCGTGGCGCCGAACTCCGCTTCCGCCCGGTCCTGCCAATGGTCATGCGCGGCTTGGCCGTACCTCAGGCAAAACAGTTCTACATCCTGCATGACGTCGCCCGCGAAGCCCGACGGCTGGGTATCCCGTTTGGCCATGTCTGTGACCCGCTTGGAAAGGCGGTCGAGCGCGGCTATGCGCTGATCGGATACGCACGCGAGGCCGGGCGACTGGACGATTATGCATCAAGCTTTCTGCGTGGCGTCTGGGCCGACGGGATCGACGCCAAAACAAACCGCGGCCTTGCCCGGATTGTCGAACGGGCCGGGCTGGATTGGGACAAGGCAAAACCACACCTTCAAAGCGACACCTGGCGCGCGGAAGTCGAAGAAAACCGCCGCGCCCTGACCGCACTGGGCCTTTGGGGCGTGCCCAGTTTCCGCTGCAGCGATACCGTATTTTGGGGCCAGGACAGGCTTTGGCTGCTTGCTTGAAGCCGGCACTGTCCCGCAAGGAAAACGACTAGGAAACGACATTGAGCGCTGTATTGCTGAACATAAAAAACCATGTCGCCACATTGTCCAACAATGATGCGCCCTATAACCGCATGACCCTTGAATACATGGACGAGCTTGAGCGTCTGGTCCCGGAACTGGGCGCTGACAACTCTGTTCGCGCGCTTGTGTTTACATCAGAGGGCGAAGACCACTTTTCGGTTGGTATGAATCTGAAGCAGATTCCCGAGGGTATCGAACGCAAGGGATCATTGGAAGCGGTTTTGGACCAACGCCTGCGGGTCCTTGATCTCATCGAGAACTTGGGCAAACCCAGCATAGCAACATTGTTTGGTTATTGTTTGGGGGGCGGGCTTGAACTACCGCTGGCCTGTCATTTCCGGCTCGCAGCAGATGAAGGCGCTCAGATCGGCTTGCCGGAGATGGACCTCGGTACGGTCCCCGCTTGGGGCGGCTCGGCCCGTCTGCCGAGGGTGGTAGGCCGCGATGTTGCGCTCGATATGATCCTTCGGGGACGAAAGATTTCCGGAGAAGAAGCCCTGAAGTTTGGGTTGGTCATGGAAACGTGCCCGGTCACCGAGATCAAGGCACGGGCGCAGACACTGGGTGAGGAACTGGCAAAGCAGCCGCGTCTTGCCGTAAAAGGCGTACTCGACACCATCGTTGGCTTTGAGGCGAAAAGCTTGCGGCAGTCAATTCTTGATGAACGGGCAGCGGTGCTGCTCACGCGTGATACGGCAGATTCCCAAGAGGGTATGCTGGCGTTTCTCGAAAAACGGGAGCCTGTCTTTAACAAGGATGACTGACTTGTCCGCGTCTCGCCCATTCACGCGCTATGCGGCGAAAGTGTTGTTTGGATGAGGCCGTCGAAACCGACCGGCAACGGTCGCTTCTGCGCCTTGGGCTACGTTGCGGCGTAGAGCTCGCTGCATATGCAAAGCAATGCTGCGCGAGCAGTAGCTGCGCCTGCACAAGTCCGGAAAGTCCGCATCTTTCCAGTTCACGGCCAGTGCAGCCAAGGTCAGCTATCGCAAATTCGAGTCGAGGGCTGTGGGTCCGCTCTGGGCTGAGGCTGTGTGAAAACTCAGCCCCATGGCCTCTCTCGTCGCGTTCGTTTCGAGCGCCTGAGTAAACACTCCCCCAATTGCGTGACAGAACGCATCTAAGGCCTGTTTTGTTCGGAACGAGCCGAACGTCGGGAGTTTTCACACAGCCTCGGCTGTCTCCAAAGTCACCCACAAAAGCGGGCGTAGTCTTTTGTGAAGCCCCGGGGTTGCCTTTAATTCTGGCAACCCCGAAGCGCAGTTATTATTATTTGGCCTCAGGCGGCACCAAGGCGTCAGGGATGTCGAACCCCGCCTCCTTGTAGTACCGATAGGCACCGGCATGCAGCGGGACGTTCATCTCCGACAGGGCCGTGTCCTTGTCTATCGCCTTCATCCATTCCGCGGTACTGTGCAGTTCGTCGATATTTTCCCAAAGCACCCGGGTCATGTCATAGACCAACTGCTCATCAACCCATTTGTTGGCGCCAAGCCCGGCCCACGTACCAATCATCTTGACTCCGGTTTCATTGACCTGGTTGTCGTAGGTGTTGGCAGGAATGCCGATCGTGGTCCGCCCCGGCAGGCCCAGAGCCGCCTTCATTTCGGGTTTGTCCCAGGCATCTTCAGGGATATCCAGTAAGCGGATATTGGAGACCAGTCCGAATTGCTGGATCGAGGGGCTCGGTACGGTAGTTGGCGCGAAATACACGTCCATCTGGCGATCCAGGAAGGCTGTTTCAGCCGACTTCCAGTCGAAACGAACTGCCTCGAAATCCTTGCCGGCCTCATACCCTGTGGCAGCGGTGACGATCTGCGTTGCGACTTTCGTCGCGGCGCCGGCAGGCGGGCCCAAAAAGACCTTTTTGCCTTTGATGTCGGCCAGCGTCTTGATGCCGGAATCTTCGTAAACGACGACATGATACGGGCCGAGGGAGTAATTGACGATGCCGCGCAGATTGGCGTTCAATTCAGGCGCTTTCTTCACCTCCTTGAACATAGCCAGATTGTTTTGCATCATGAAATTGATGGTCGGTGACACAAGGATCAGGTCGACCTTCTTCATGGCTGAATCAACCGCGGATTTTGCCGCCGGCTTACCGACCGAAACCTGAATCTCGACCGGCATGTTCTTTTGTACGAGCTGGGTAAAGGCAATGTTGAATTGCCCGGGCGCAGAGCCGGCTGGCATACTGTCCATTGTCAGAAATGTGGTATCCGCCGCACTGGTGGACACTTGGCCCAGACAGGCCGCGGCACTGAGGACTGCGGCTGTTATCGATCTTTTTAGCATGGTATTTCCTCTCTTTGCTGTTGATCATAAAGACGTGGTTGATGGGTGAGACTGGATATTCCTAAGCTGCAGTCTTTTGTGGCGGCGTGAAAAGCCTGTCGAAGAAAACGACCGCCAGACCAGCGACGAAACCGATTATTTTGACCTCGGGAATTGCAATGAACATGGGGACGCTCACGAGTAGTCGGATCACACGTGACCAAAGGGATAGCTTCCTGCCGTCGAAACCGGAAAATGCGCTGTTCAACAGCCAGATTGCCAACAGCAACCTGACCAATACCCAGATGAAGGCTGTCAGTTGGAAACCATCGACGACCAGCAAGAGGGCAGGTTCGTAGATGAAAATGAAAGGCACCACAAATCCGACAAGCGAAAGCCTAAGCGCGGTCAGGCCGGTTTTCATCGGCTCGGCTCCGGCAATAGGTGCTGCGGCCACAGCGGCAAGAGCAACCGGGGGCGTAATCGCCGAAAGAACCCCGAAGTAGAACACGAAAAGATGCACAGCGATATCGGGAATACCGAGCTTTTTCAGAGCATTCCCAAGAACCAGCACAATGATCAGATACGCCGGCAAAGTGGGCATCCCCATGCCCAGGACCAGGCAGGCGGCCGCGGCCAGCAATAGCGCAACAAACAACGATGTATCACCGATCAGGGCCACTTGAGTTGCGAATTTCAGACCAACACCCGTTAGCTCGAACACGGCGATCATCACGCCGATTGCACCGACGGCCATCATGATGCGCGCACCGGCAATTCCCCCTTTCGCAAGCGCGGACAGGAGGATTTTCGGGTCCCTGCGCATTTGCGGATTCAATATGAAGCTCATGGCGATCGTGCTGGTTGCGGCCCAGAAACCTGCCATCGACGGCGAACGCCCCATTGCAAGGGTAAGAAGAATCGCCGCCAGCGGTACGAAGAACATCAAGGATTTCACGCCATCACCCGGCTCCAGTCGAAGCTTGTCGTGCTTTGCTGCCGGCTCCAGCCCCAGGCGGCCGGCCTCCTGGCCAACCGATACAAAAAGGCTGAAGTAATACAAAATCGCCGGCACGAGAGCTGCGATACAGATGGTTTGGTAGGGAACCCCGGCCAGTTGCGTCATCAGGAATGCCGCAGCCCCCATCACCGGCGGCGTGACCTGGCCACCGGTCGACGCTGCCGCTTCCACGGCGCCCGCAAAGGCACCTGAAAAACCCCGCCGCTTGATCAACGGTATGGTTACGGCACCAGTGCCGACGACATTGGCTGTGACACTACCCGAAGACATTCCGAAGATACTGGACGCGATAATGGCAGCATGAGCCGGACCGCCGCGCGTACTACCGGTTGCTACCAATGCCATTCGGATCATCACGCCGCCCGCACCACCGCCCTCCAGCAGCGCGCCGAAGACAATAAAGATGAAAATCAGCAACACGACGATGCCAGTTGCGAACCCGAATACGCCCTGAAACCCGAACCATATGATCTCCATGGTCAATTCCAGAGAAAACCCGGAATGACGCAGGAAACCCGGAAGATCCTGCCCGAAAAGGCAGTAGATCAGGGCAATCAGTCCCGTCGCCGCCAACACCGGGCCAAAGACACGGCGCGTAAATTCCAGCAAACTCAAGATGGCGATTAGAGCCGTGGCCTGATCAACCAAGGAAAACTCGACGATCAGGTTTTCAATATCCGCGATCTTGTTCAGGAAATTCAGGGAGGCATATCCCAAGTTCGCCAATAGCAGCAGGTCGATACCCCAGAGAGCGGCACTTCGAAGCCCCGTCTTTTCGCGAGTTGCCGCGGCCAGTGGAGACGTGCACACCACGACCACAGCGCATGCAAACAAGGCCCCCGCCCGGATATACTCGGGATGAACATACTGGCCTGCATAGGCGACCACGATGGCATGAATGGCAAGAAGGACCGCCAGCGCAGCGCCGATCATGAATGGGATGCGTGGCAAGCCCTTGGGCGCAATCGCTGTGACTTGGTCTGAATGGCCGCCGCCTTGAGGAGATTGTTGGGTCATGATGGGATAGATCGACTTCTCTGGGTGAGATCAGGACTCGGTTTGGTATAAATTGTCGTTGAGCAGGTGCTTCGGTCGCGTACCGGGAAAGGGTTCATCCTATGACCCCGCTTCATCAAACAGGGGCGTTGGATCGAAATGCTTGGCCGGGTTTCCATCTCCGATCTCGTCCAGCGAAGCTAGAAGCGCTGTCTGGTTGTGGTGAGTCAGTTGTTGCGCAATTTTGCCGGCAATTTCGACTTCGCCAGCCTGAAGCGCGTCTATCAGTATTCTGCCGAGGCGCATCAAACGTTCCCGATGCTGGCTTTCCCGATGCGTCAAATGGAGATAGTAGCCGCTGGTTAGCCCGGCGAGCTTTTCATATTGGTTTTCGAGAACGCTGTTTCCGCAATGGCGCATGATATGGGTGCGGAACGCGACGGTCTCGGTCGCAAACAAGGCACCGGCATCGGCCTTCTCCAGGTTGGCGCTTTGCGATTTGGTCCGAAATTCTTCCATCTGGTCGAGTGTCTCGGGGCCGAGTTCCCCGGAACCCAGACGCCGGGCAAAAAGACGGCAGGCGGTCACAAACAATGATCCCCGCACCTCGACTATCTCGATCAATTCCCGTTTTGAGAACTGCCTGACATACGCGCCTTGCCGGGGGCGCAGCTCAACGACTCCCTCACTGGCAAGCAACCGCAAAGCTTCGCGCGCCGGTCCCCTGGAGGTTTCAAACTCCCGTGCAACCATGGCTTCACGAAGCTTTTCTCCAGGCTTGAAACGGCCAGACACTATCTGCTCGCCAAGCTGTTTGGCGACTGAAATTGATAGTGTGTGCTTGTCGGTGCTCAAGTGATGAACTCCCTTTTTGTAAACAAATTACTCATTTTTATTGACTTATGAGAGCATCTAAGGAAATTATTCCATAGATTGTCAACAAAAAATGGCGAAGAACATCAATGCACCAGCTTTCACGACTAGTCCCGCCAGCGCCGATCTCCCTGCCAAATTCCTTGGAAAGGTTTGGTTTTTTTCTGGGTGCGCCGAGCAACAAGGAAGCGGGCGCAAGAGCCGGGAATTCGAGCCAGTCAACAAAGAATCACCCGGGCAGTCAGGGCGCGGCAATTCCCGAAACTGCATTTGATTCGACTATGAGACCAAATTCTGAATGGTTCCCTTGCAAGGTGACACTCGGTGGTTTTGACGCCGCCGAACGTTTCGAAAACACCCAACACTGACTATGACGGGCAAGAACCATGGATAAGATCACGCTCTACGGGGTGCCTTTTTCACTCTATGCCGGCCGGGCCAGAAGCTACCTGGTCAAGGCGGGGCTGCCCCACAGAGAAACCCTCGCGACAAGCCAGCATTTCCATAACCACGTTTTGCCCAAGGCTGACGGGCTGTTGACGTTGCCAACGATCGAGACAGCGGAAGGCGAAGTGATCCGCGATAGCGCCGCAATCATCGACCACTATGAAGCCCAAAGTGGCAACGGCTTCAGCCCAGCTTCGCCGAGGCAACGCATTCTCAGCCTGCTGATGGATGTCATCGGTGCCGAGGGCCTTTTGCGGCCAGCGATGCATTTCCGCTGGAATTTCCCCGAAGAAAACCTCGCATTTCTGAAAATCGCGTTCCGGACGCTGGTGAAGGAAGGCCCCGGTCGTGATGAAAAGGCGGAAGCCATCGCCAACAAGATGCGGCGTGCAGCCAAGGCATTTGGCGTGGCGCCCGAGACATACGACGTCATCGAAACGCTTTACGGCGAAATGCTCGAAAAACTTGAGCGCCATTTCGCGACCTTCCCTTATCTGCTTGGCGGCAAGCCCTGCATCGGCGATTTCGGCATGATGGCTCCGCTTTTTGCCCACCTGGGTCGCGACCCCAAACCACTTGCCATGATGCAGGCCAACGCGGTGCACCTGTTCCGCTGGACCGAACGTATGAACCGGCTGGACGACGATATGTGCGAGTTTCCAAGTCAGGACGCATCCTATCTGGCTGATGATGAGATTCCGGATACCCTTATCGAGGTTCTAAAACAGATGGCCGTCGATTTTGTCCCCGAGACTCAGGCCGCAGCGACCACAATCAACAGTTGGATCACGGCGCAAGGTGACCTTGAACCCGGCACCCCCATCGAACGAGGTGTCGGATTTGCCCGTTTCGAGGTCCGGGGTGTCGAGACCAGCGCGCTGGCACAGCCCTACCGTTTCTATCTGCTGGCTCGGGTTCAGGATGAATTTGAAAGTTTGGCTGAAACGGATCAACGGGCCGTAAAGGACCTGCTGACCCAGTGCGGGATGGCAGAGGTTCTCGGCTTCAAGCTGAACCGTCGGATCGGCCGCAAAAACAATCTTGAAGTCTGGGCGTAATAATTTGGGAGGCGAGAGGCGCACAATGACATACAAACACCCATCCGGTGAAGAATTCAAAGGCCGCATCGGGAAAACATATGCGGACTCCGAACCTTGGTGGCCGCCGCTCGCCGTGCCTGACGGCAAACCCAACGTGGTTTTCATCGTCATAGATGATACCGGCTTTTCGCATCTCGGGTGTTACGGATCGAGCATCGAGACGCCCAATATTGATCGGCTGGCGGAAAACGGGCTCCGTTATGTGAACTTTCACACCACGGCGCTATGCTCTCCGAGCCGCGCTTGCCTGTTGACAGGACGCAACCACCACTCGGTCGGCATGCGCGGCATTTCCAACATGGATACCGGCTATCCCAACATGCGTGGTTATCTGCCGCCGACGGCGGCAACGATGGCAGATGTGCTGCGCGATGCCGGTTACGGAACATATGCAGCAGGCAAGTGGCATCTTACGCCAATGTCGGAAAGCTCGGCGGTCGGGCCGTTTCATAATTGGCCGCTGCAGCGCGGCTTCAACAGGTTCTACGGTTTCATGCAGGGTGAAACCGACCAGTTCTACCCCGAGATCACGATCGACAACCATCATAGCCAGGCCCCGGCGCTGCCGGAAGACGGCTATCATGTGTCCGAAGACATCGTGGAACAGTCCATCGGCTTCCTGCGCGATCAGGTCTCGCTGGTACCCGAAAAACCCTTCTTCCTGTACCTGGCCTTTGGCGCCACGCACTCGCCTCATCAGGCACCGCAAGCCTATCTGGACAAATACCGCGGCCGGTTCGATGACGGCTGGGAGGTTGTGCGCAAACAATGGTTCGAACGGCAAAAGGAGCTGGGCATCATCCCCGAGGACACCCAGCTTGCCCCGCTCAATCCAAGCGTAAAACCATGGGGCGAATTGTCCGAGAACGAGCAGAAGTTCGGCTGCCGTTTGCAAGAAGCCTTTGCAGCGCAGCTGGATCACACCGACGCACAGATCGGACGGTTGATGACCTTCCTGGAAGAGATCGGCCAGTATGACAACACGATGATCGTGCTTATTTCCGACAATGGCGCCAGCCAGGAAGGCGGCGAGACCGGTGTCTTTGACGAAATGAAATGGTTCAACGGCATTCCCGAGAATGTGGACGAAGCGGTCACACGGCTTGACGATATCGGCGGGCCTGAAAGCCACTCCAATATCCCCTGGGGTTGGGCTCAGGTCGGCAACACGCCGCTGAAATGGTACAAGCAGAACACCCATGGCGGTGGTGTTCGCGACCCTCTGATCGTCCACTGGCCGGGCGGCATCGAGGAGCGCGGTGGAATCCGAGACAATTTCTGCCATGCAATCGATCTGATGCCCACGGTCATGGAACTGACCGGCACCGAGGCGCCGGAGGTGTACAGGGGGATCGAACAGATGCCCATTCATGGCGAATCCCTGGCCGGTTCAATGACGGCGGGCGACACGAAACCTGCGCGCTCGGTTCAGTATTTCGAGATGCTCGGCCATCGCGGTATCTGGCAGGACGGTTGGAAAGCGGTCACCCGGCACCTGCCCGGCAAACCCTGGGAAGAGGACAAGTGGGAACTTTATCACCTGGACAAGGATTTCTCGGAAACGCATGACCTTGCTGCAGAACATCCCGAACGGCTGGAACAGATGATCGCCCTGTGGTGGGAAGAGGCCGAAAAATACGGCGCACTTCCGCTTGATGATCGCCCAGCTTTCGAGATATTCCGCGCGGCGCGGCGGCACGGATCGCCTGCCTCCCGGCGCAGGTTCGTCTATCACCCGCCGATCTCTCATATGGTCAGCGAGGTTTGCCCGCCCATGGGGCGCGGCTGGACCACGAAAATCGCGCTCGATCATCCCGAGAACAACGGCGACGGCGCATTGGTCAACCGGGGCACGATCAATTCCGGGCTGGCGCTCTATGTGCTGAACGGGAAGCTTCATTTCGACTACAACTTCTTCCACGAACACACCCATATCGTGATGGATCAGCCGCTTTCTCCGGGCAGGCATCAGATCACATTGGAGGTTGAACGCATCGAGAAACCCGGTGCCGTTGCCCGGCTGATTGTCGATGGAGAACTGCAGGGTGAGGCGGTCATTCCACATCTGCTGGTCATGTTGTCGAGCACCGGCATGGATATCGGGCGCGCGATTGCTCCCATCACGCGCGATTATGATCCGCCGTTCATCTATCCTGGTCGGATCGAGACCGTGACTTTCGATATCCCCGAATCAAGATCAAAACGGGATGCGCAGGAAGAAGCTAAGAGCGAAGCACGGGCGGCGATGACCCGGCAGTAGGCTTGTCAACAAAAGGCGGGTGCCGGCATTCGGCGCCCGCATGAAACCGGAAATTCCGTGGGGTTGACAGTTTGATGCCTGAATCGGTGAATTCGCGAACGGAGAAGACATGCAGCACGACATTCCTTTCAAACCCCTGAAAATCAAACCTCCGCAACTGACTGTCGACCGGCGGCCTGATGGAACAATTTATCTTGGGTCCGCAATTGAACCGGAGCTACAGGAAAAAAGCATCGTTCATTTGCTGGCGCGCAAAGCCAAACTGCATCCCAATCGGGGCTGGATTGCCGAGCGTGACAATGGCGGTGACTGGAAATACCTCACTTACGAAGACGGCGATCGGCTGAGCGGGAACATAGCCCAGGCATTGATCGACCGGGGTATGGGGCCATCGACGCCGTTGATGATCCTGTCAGGCAAGAGCATCAACCATGCGCTGCTCTACATGGGGGCGATGAAGGCCCGGGTGCCGGTGGCCTCAATTTCAGAAGCGTTTTCCAGAGTTCCCGGCGCTTTTCCCAAATTTCAGCACGTCTTCACCACTGTCCGCCCCTTCATGATTTTCTCTGAACAACTACCACAGGTGCAGGGCGGGCTGCAGTTTCTGGCCGATCTGGGGCATGATCTGAGTGATCTTGAAATTGTCGGTCTCAAAGGTGACACCTCGAAAACGGAATTCACCCCCTTTGAAGATCTGAAAGCGGCAGTGGCAACGGATGCCGTGGATGCGTCGATCGATGCAATCACCCCTGACACGGTCGCGCGCTACATGTTCACGTCCGGGTCGACCGGCATGCCCAAGGCGGCGATCATCACCCAAGGCGGCATGACCGCCAACGTTGCCAATGTTGCAACCGTTGAAACCGAGGATTTCGAAGCACCGGATTATGATCCCAAGGCAAGCCTTGTCTGGATGCCCTGGAGCCATTCGGGACAGGGGATTATGAATTTCAACCACTCGATCAGACGTGGTGCCACGGTGTACTTGGACGATGGTCTGCCAGTGCCGGGCAAATTCGACGAAACCTTGCGGAACCTGCGCGAACTGCCGGTAACAGGCTATACCGGAGCACCGGTCGGCTATGCCATGCTGGTCCCGGCACTTGAAGAAGACGCGGAATTCCGCAAGCATTTCTTCACCCATGCCGAACAGTTTTTCTATGGGGCGGCGGCCATGCCGTACGACATTGCCGAACGCCTCCAGAAACTGGCGGTGGAATGCACCGGCCACCGGATTTCCGTCAACTCGGCTTTTGGCACGACCGAAGCTCTGGTCGTGACCATCGTCGGATGGGCCACAGAAAATGTGGAACAGATTGGGCTTCCCATTCCCGGCGTCACCGTAAAGCTCGTGCCTTATGGCGACAAACTGGAAGCACGCGTCAAGTCCGACGCTCTGTTCGCAGGCTATCTTGGAAACCCCGAAGCAACGGCCGATGCGTTCGACGATGAAGGGTTCTACAAGCTCGGCGACGCCTTTACCTTCCTCGACAAGGACCGGCCCGAAGCCGGTTTGAAATTCGATGGGCGCGTTTCGGAGGAATTCAAGCTTGCGACGGGCAGCTGGGTCGCGACCGGGAACTTGCGGATCAATGTGATTTCGGAATTATCCCCGATCATCAGGGATGCCGTGGTCTGCGGCCTGAACAAGGATTACGTCTCGATCTTGGCTTGGGCCAATCCGGACGCTTTGCGCAAAGCCATGCCGGGTCCACTGGAAGAGCGGGACGGATTGTTCGTTTCGGATGCCTTGGCCGAATTCGTTCGTGAACGTCTGGCCGATTACAACAAAAATTCTGGGTCGTCGACCCGGGTCGCGCGCATTGCCGTGATGGTCGAACCGCCTTCGCTGCCAGCACATGAGATTACCGAAAAAGGCTATGTCAATCAGCGGGCGACACAGGAAAACCGCGCGGATCTTGTCGAACGCCTCTACGAGGTCGATCCGGCCCCGGGGGTTATCACCCTTTGATCCGGTTGACCGGCATTTTGCGTCAGAGAAATGGCGGATCGGCAGAGAGCGACTTAAACTAACAGTTCACGTAATGCAGTCTCCTGCCCTGCTGCAGAGCTTCGGAAAGCAAGGATCATGTCACCAAACCCGCGCCCGTTCAACATCATGACCAAGCCGATTGGTCCGCGTTGCAACATCGATTGCGAGTATTGTTATTACCTTGAAAAGGAAAAGAAGTTCCGGATGTCGGACGAGGTGCTGGAGACCTATGACGCGGTCATCCTCAAGCACCCTTCGAAATAAAGACAAACTTAGAAAAGAGGCTTTCATGGATCTCTCACCATCTCCGTTGGCATTTGAAATGCGTAAAAAGGTCGAGCATTTTTTCGAGACCGAAATCCTGCCGCGAGACCCCGAATGGCGGCGTGAGGTGCACGAGAATGGCAACCCGTGGCCGGATTTCCTGTCGGAATTACGCGCAAAAGCAAAGTCTCAAGGCTTGTGGAATCTGGGCCTGCCAATGCTGGACGACAGTGATCCCGGCACGCGGTTGAATAACCTTGAATACACGTATGTTGCCGATGTGATGGGTCGACTGGGCTGGTCATCTTTCGTATTCAATTGCCAGCCACCAGATGTCCCGAACGCAGAAATCCTTCAGCAATTCGGTTCGCCTGAGCAGAAAGAGCGGTGGCTTGTTCCTTTGCTGAACGGTGAATTCCGTTCGACCTTTGCCATGACCGAACCTGCGGTTGCCTCATCAGATGCCAACAACATCGAAACTACGATTGAGAGCGATGGCGATCACTACGTGATCAACGGGCGCAAATGGTGGACCAGCAACGCCAGCCACCCCTTGTGCAAATTTGCTATACTGGTGGGCCTGTCTGATCCGGAGGCCGAGCGGGGTCGCGGCCATACGATGGTGCTTATTCCAACGGATACGCCCGGTTTTATAGTGGAACGCACTCTGTCTGTGTTCGGCGCTAAAGACATCACAACGCCGCATGATCAGGTCTTGTTCGATAACGTAAGGATCCCGAAAACGAATTTGCTTGGAACGGAAGGCGGCGGCTTCCTAATCGGTCAAGCGCGCCTTGGCCCTGCACGCATCCAGCACTGTATGCGCATGATTGGTCATGGCGAGGTTATGGTGCGCCTGATGCTAGAGCGGGCGCGCGACAGAGTGGCCTTTGGCAAGCCATTGCAAAGCTATTCGACAGTACAAGAGTGGATCGCGGAATCACGTCTGGAGTTGGAGCAATGCAAGCTCATGCTGCAGAAAACGGCTTGGCTTGTTGACAATTTTGACAACAAGGCAGCGCGCCGCGAAATTTCCATGATCAAGCTGGCGGTGCCGCGTGCTTACAGCAACATCGCCGATCGCGCAGTACAAGTCTTTGGCGGCATGGCCGTGTCCGACGATAGCCCGTTCGCCTCGGCCGTCGCCAGCGCACGCGTTATGCGCATCGCCGACGGGCCAGATGAAGTGCATCTGCGCACGCTTTTTAAGTTGGAGCAATTTGCCGCAAAGGATGAACCAGCGCTGTCACCGTCCTATCTTCGTGGCCCAGGAAATTCGTTTTTGGAGTAGCAATTGCGCCCGTATTTCCGAACTTCGGAAAGGCCATCTGGCAGCTTAAAATCGGGCAAAGCCTGTCAGTGTAATGTCGGCTTGTAACACGGTTCCCTGAGGGTTTGCTGTGACATTGATAGCCCGTGTTCCGGCTACCGTGGTTACTCAGAATTGGCTGTTAGTAATAAGCTGTCATTGAAAGAGATCCTTCCAAGGTTCGTTTTGTCCACGCCTTGTTTGCCTGGATGGTATGCAGCGAAATCGTAGGTTGTTTGCCAGCCGGTTTTTCCTATCAAATGGCCGGTCTAGTGAAAATCGCTGCGCCATCGAAGTTGCCGCGCTGCGCGTGCGAGCAAATGCTGCACCAGAGAAAACCGAAAACTCGATGACCGGATTGTCCGCTTAGCACCAGTTCCCCCAACTGCCGGTTCTGCACTTGCAGCGAAAGTCCGGTCCGAGGAGTTGCACTGAAGCGACATCGGGTGCTTGTGGAAGTCCAATTGGCAGCGATCCACACCTAACTGCGGTGCCGGGGCGGGCTACCCGCCCCGGCACCGCAGTCATTCGGTGACTGGATCGTCATCGCGGCGCGGGAAGGCGACCATTTCGACGTCGGGGAACATGCTGTGTTTGACGTTGATCGAAGTGATGTTGCCGCGGTCATCGGTGTTGACGAAGAGTACGCCGCAGCGGTCCCAGAAGTTCTTGCCGTCTTTTTCGCCGGATTTGACGTTCAGTTTCAGAGTTTGAGTAGCCATTTTTTGATCCTCACTTTGAGTGTTTCGATGAACATGACCAAAGCTGGCACCAAGGGGCTGTCAGCGAGAAACTTGCTTCGCGAGGAATGCGCTGGCGCAGGGGAATTTTCTTGTTGAAGTGGGGTTTGTCCCGCGTCTGACACGGCTGCCCGCTTATGTTCAGCAATCAGAAACACGCTGTTGAGGATCTGAGTTTGGCCATCAATCTCTGGGCTGGCCCGTCAAAGCTGGCCTGAAACGCTGCAACTACTTTGCTGGGCCTGCAGATTGCGCGCAGTAAATATGATCTACCGACCATAAAACGGAAATATGATCTGCGGATCATACGGCATGAAAGGCAGCCGCCCGACGTCGTATTCCAGCAACAATGGCTTCCGCCAATAGCTGCGGAAACCCATCCGGCAGGTCGGCTAGTGTCTTGTCCAAGGCGGGTTCAAGCTCCGTCGCGACGCCCGACAAGACCTCTTCCGCCAGCGCCACACCAAAACCTGCCACCTTCGCAGCCTGCAGGAAATGACGCGGCACCACCTCGTTGATCCGGTAGTGTCCGTCGACGGCCATCGCGAGGCGCATCCGGTTCTGGCGGATTTGACCGTCATCCACGGCTTTCTGAGCGCTCAGCACATCGTAGAGCGGGGTCATGCGGAACCCGCCAGGGCGCAATGCGATGCTGAAATTCTTAGCGTGCCCGTCTGTCGCCCCTAAAAGCCAAAACAGCACTTGCGCGCGGAAGAACACGCGCTGATCCGCCTCGGGGTCATCACTGCCTGTCAGCAACCCGATCCCTTCGGTGATCCCCGGCCCGCCATCCATTTGATATTTTTGGCTGGGTGGGACTGAGAGCGCCTGACAAAAATCCTCCTGCGGGAGGCGGATCAAGCGGCCATCTTTGGTCCAGCGCCGATCAAACCGCGTCACGACAAGGCTTCGTACGCCTTCGAAGTCAGTAATTTCTACCTCTGCTACATCCAAACCCATGGCGCGACAGAAGCTCATGCAGAAAAACTCGTTCTCAACACTGTCAGACAAATCAATCCCCGCTGGTAAAACACCTAGCTGGGTCTTGAAGATATGGGTCGTAGGAGTGAGCCCCGATGGACGGATCCACGCGCCCTCGTGGCGCAGCAGCGCTGTTTTCTCCTGCGCCCCGGCGATGGAAATGCGGAAGTCGTCTTCCTCATCCAAGCCTAGCGGAGCGCTTGCGAGGTTGCGTAACATATCCGCAATCTGTGCCTCAGATACGGGCTCTCCCTCGAGCACGGCAAACTCTGGAATCTCACCCGAGACGAATTGCAAGGCCCCCACGCAATCGCGCCCGATTTTCTCCAGCATGTGCCACGCGTCCGTGCCGCCCGCACGCACCCGTGCAGCGACGCGCTCTCGTATCGCCTGATTGTCCGGCAGCAGGTTTTCCAAGTAGGCGATAACAGGGCCGCCCTGGTGTGCCTCTTCACGCAAAGGCAGTGACTGCGAGATGGGCATGGCATGTACCCATGCCAACCATTCCGGGTCATATGTAAAGCTGATCGCGCCTGAACCAGCGAGACGCAAAGCCCCCACCGACCGCCCGTTCAGAAGCACTTGCATCGTGCCGCTACGCCCGTGTTTGGCCATCAGAAGATATCCTCAATCTCAAGCGAGCCACCGCGCTCCACCAATCGGAACTCAAGCCCAAGTGCCGCCATGACAGCGAGCACTGTGGCGAGCTTCGCTCCCGCGTCGCCATTCTCGAGCGACGAAATTGTCGCGACGCGCAAATTCGTACGCGCGCTGATATCGCTTTGGGTCCAGCCGCGCGCTTTGCGCGTCCGGCGGAGTGCCTCGCCGATCTGCTCGGCCGTTCGTGCTGTGAGGTCCATGACGTGGCTCCTTTTACGGCACAGCGTAAATCAAAACAAATTACGCTGCAACGTAAATATTCAATTTTTACGCCATAGCGTAACAATCGAGCCGCACTCATGCCTGCAGCCCCGCAGCTCGAACCTGCTCAGGCGTCACCAGCTTCGATGCAATTAAGTCCTCGACCTGCCGGTTGGTGATGTGACGACACAGGGGATGGCGCTCGTGGATCCACTCGGTGAGGCTGGCACGACCTTTGGCTTCGGCCTCTCGTGCCTTCTCGCGGTCCGCCTGTATCTGGGCAAGGCCCTTCTCCCATCGGCGCATCTTGAACCAGTTGTCTGAGAAACAAACCTTGCTGCGCGTGTAGCCGTCACTTTCCTTCGCATAGGCCTTGACCGCCTGCAGCAGATCATCAGGCTTTACCCCGGCTTTCACGGCGGCTGCGATCAAGCGCAGACTGGTTCGCCGGTCTCGGACCCTGTCCTCGGGATAGGCCGCCAGGATCTCCTCAGATTCAAGATCTTCAACCTCCTCCACCGCCTCGCGCCTGCGCGTAGGTGGTTTATGGATGGTTTTAGGATGGTTTGGGGTCCACCGTGAACCCCGTACCCCGTTCACCGTGGACCCCGTACCGGGTTCAGGCTGGACGGGGTTCACAGTGACCCCCGTCTCAATGTCGGGCTCAACCGTGGGTTCGAGCGCGGCCACGCGCTCCAGAACGATGCGGTAGATGACGGTGTAGCCGTTCTTGCATTGTCGCCGCCCGGTCTCGATCAAGATGCCTTCGCGTAGGAAGTCGATGATGGTGCGCTTGACCGTGCTCTCACTAAGCTCTGTGTGACGCTGGATGGTCCCCTTCGAGCACCAGATGCCTGAGCCGTCATCGCTCGCCTTGTCGGCCAGGAACATGATGATCTGCTTGCGTGCAGCGCTGCCAAAGCGGCGCTCGGCGCATTCGTTTGCGATGCGCCAACTCATTGGATCACCTCACCGGTCAGAGGCCAGGAAAAAGCCGACTGAGCATTTGCGATACGGCACTGGCCCATGCTAATGTGCAGTGAAAGCTGACAGGCTTTTTCTATTTGGCCCCGGTTCGCAGTTGCCGCTGTGACGGGGCCTTTTTCATTTTGAACCGGCGAAATTGGCTTTGAAACTTTCGCTTTTTGTTCACTTTTTGTCAGGGGGTGTTTTGCACCCTTAAGTCGTTGTTTTCGCTTGCGCTCTTTCTGGATTGCAAATCCGTGTACACCGGTTCGATTCCGGTACTCGCCTCCATCCATACACATTAAAGCATTGTTAATATTTAATTTTTATAATTTTTCCAAAAATGCATCGCTACCGACCCACCCAAAACTGATTGCCACCCAAGCATGCACTGCATGCTGGAAGCACTATTCCTTGGGGAGCAGCCAATCGCCATTTTGCAGGTGATTTGTCGGCAGAGAATTTCTTGTGGGGGATGTGATACTTACGTCAAGTCACGAGTTTGGAAGGCTAAGGTCTTACCACTACACAACGCCCGCTCAACAGGTAGACTTAATATTTCCTCGTATTTGGAACGTCAAGATCGGTTATAGAACACCGGTGATTTTCTTGGGTTTCAGCGCATGTTGATTGGAGCCGTGGAAAAAATGACTCGCTTGCGAGACAGGGGAAATTGGTGGCTGCTTTTGGGGAAGAACTAAGGTTGACCGCCACGGTCAGGGATGTAGGGCGGACCAAACAAAAACAATGATGTCTGGATCGGGGTGAGCGGGCCAACGGCCCGTTAAGCGCCGGTGCAGTCTATTGGGTGAGGTTGCCCGCGCGCAAAAGCGCGAGTTCTTCTTAAACCATGCGAAACTTCTCAGGCCGAGCGCCTATACGAGACCAAAGCAATCCGCCAACCCGCTGACGGAATTACAAGCTATCGCAGCCAGTCCGCTGAGTATATGGTTCTCAAATGTAGACCCATCCTCTAGGTTGAACTAGGCTTAAGCTATGACAAGCGAATCGAACAATCTTTCACGATGGCAGCAGGATCGCCGTGCATTCATTGAGCACAGGGTCTTTTGGCGTGGACGTGTCGGCCTTGCGGACCTGATGGACGTTATGGGCCTCAGCCGGGCTCAAACTTCGAAAGACCTCAATAGCTACATCAATGATCACCCCGAACACATCATCTACGATAAAACGGCCAAGACCTACGTTCTGGGCCCGAAGTTCGAAGAACACTACACTGCGCTTGATCCGTCAGAGTATCTTGATGATCTATTATCGATCTCACGGGGCGGTTCGGTTCCCGCTGCAGACTGGATTGTCTACCAACCGGACATTCTGGCAACCACTGTGCCCGGGCGCGGTCTAAGCGCGCTAACACTTCGCAACGTCTTATTAGCCTGTGAACAGCGCAAAGAGCTGCAAATAAGCTATCAGTCGATGTCGTCCCCCGATCCAGAAGATCGCGTTATCATTCCTCATGCCCTCGCACATGACGGATTTCGTTGGCATGCGAGAGCGCTTTGCTCAAAAGACCAAGTTTTCAAAGACTTTGTTCTCGGACGCATACTGAAGAGCGCATTGGGGGAACAATCAGATGTCGACGCCGGTACAGATGAAGACTGGAACCAAACAGTAACGCTCAAAATCGCACCGCATCCTGGCCTGCCAGAAAACCAACGCAGGGTTGTCGAACTCGACTATGCAATGAATGACGGGGCGGCAGAGCTTTCAGTGCGAAAGTGCCTATTGTTCTACAATCTAAAGCGGCTCGGCCTTGACGTTGACCCCAGTATCCGCGCCCCACAGGATCAGCACATAGTTTTGATCAATGACGGAGAAGTCCGCGCTGCTCTCGAGAGGGGACGGAGATGAGTGCTTTGGCGAGACAAGACTACAAGATGTCATTTAGCACCGGCGGGCTCTTCCTGAACGAAAGCTTAGAAGTCGCGCGTTTGCATGAAGACGGTGAACCTTGGGAAGACACAATTCTCAGAGCCATGGAGGAAGGCACTACCAGCCTGCCGAAATCAGCGTCGAACCGTCGATCGTTGCGCGAGATTTCTAATCGTCTGCTTACTCTCACGAATGCGGAACGCGCTTACCTTTTGGAAGAAGCGGGCCGCGCCGAGCAACAGGCGCTGTTGTGGATCGCAACATGCCGGGCATATCGTTTCGTTCGTGAATTTGCAGTGGAAGTGGTGAGAGAGCGATACCTGTCTTACCAACTCGATCTACCGCTCGAAAGCTTTGACATTCTTTTTGAGGCAAAAGCTGAATGGGATGAAGGACTGGCCGGATTAAGTCGGTCAACCCGCCTGAAACTTCGTCAAATCATGTTTCGCATGATGCGTGAGGCCGGAATCATTTCAGAAGATGACCGCATTCAAACTGCGATTGTTTCCACACGTTTGAAACGCATGATTGAAGACCACAACCCCGGCGAACTGGCCATGTTCCCCAGCGTTCCGGTCGAGGGAGCTTAATTTGAAACGAGAACTAAACCGGAGAGAACGGGCCGAGCACCTCTATCGCGTTATCACCAGTGAACGCTTCCTGACCAAACAAGGCCTAGGGAATGAAGTGCCATTTTTTATCTACCCCTTTCCCGCCGAGGAAGGGCTAACCATGGTTGAGGATCGCGAAGATCTTGTGACCCGAATTCAGCACTCCGGCACTCGAGTGTTGGACCTGAACCTCTACAATCTCGCGCTAGACATACTTTCAGAACGCGGGATCGTAGAGCAGGTTCTCGAAATTGAGGCCGACAGTAGCAAGGGCGAGATCAAGGAACTTCTACAAGGCGTCTTGGACCCACAAGCTCACCTGATCCCGCATATTGGCCAAGCGATCCAAGCGACCCCACATGACGTCATTTTCTTGTCAGGCGTCGGTGAAGTATACCCTTACATCCGCTCTCACAACGTGCTGAACAACCTACAAAGCACTGCGAAAGAAGCACCAACCGTTCTCTTCTTCCCAGGAAGCTATACCCATGCTTTGGCGACTGGCGCGTCATTGGATCTCTTTGGTCAGCTTCATGACGACAAGTATTACCGCGCCTTCAACATTCTGAATTACGAGGTCTAAGCCCATGGCCCAACTGCTAAAAGACATTTTTGAGAAACCCGTTGATCGCGCCATTGACGGCGTCATCAAGGCCGACGACGAGGCAAGCCTTCGCATCGAGCTCGACGAGTACGTCATCACAGGGGAGATCGGCCAACGGCTTGAGCAGTTCCTCGAAGCATACAACAACTATGACACTTCAAATGGCGTCTGGATCTCTGGATTCTTTGGCTCTGGTAAGTCGCACTTGCTGAAGATGCTGGCTCTTTTGCTTGAAAATCGTGAGGTCGACGGCAAAACCGCTCACGAGATCTTTGCCGAAAAACTCAAAGGCGAGCCAATGCTGGCAGGCGCACTCAACAAGGCAGTTTCCATCCCGTCGAAATCGATCTTGTTCAATATCGACCAGAAGGCAGATGTGATCTCGAAAACGGATGTAGACGCGCTTCTATCTGTCTTCCAAAAGGTCTTTGACGAAGCCTGCGGATTCTATGGCAAACAGCCCCATATCGCGCAATTCGAACGCGACTTGCAGGGGCGTGGGCAATTCGAGGCATTCAAAGAAGCTTTTCGAAGCGCTGCGGGGAAAGACTGGGAACGCGGCCGAGAGCAGGCGCTGCTCGAAGCCAAGAATATTGCGACAGCGTTTGCTGCAGTAACCGGTGGTGACCCTTTAGATGCAAAAGACATTCTGAGCCAATACCGGAAGGACACACGTGTCTCGATTGAGGACTTCGCTGGCACAGTCAAAGCTTGGATCGATGACCAGCCCAAGGGCTTTCGGCTCAACTTCTTCGTTGACGAAGTCGGCCAGTATATTGCTGACAATATAAAGCTCATGACCAACCTGCAAACCATTGCCGAGAGTCTTAACACCAAATGCAAAGGGCGGGCTTGGATCATAGTAACTGCGCAACAAGATATGGCGTCGGTTATCGGCGACATGACGCAACAGCAAGAGAATGACTTCTCCAAAATCCAGGCCCGCTTCAGCAACCGCATGCCGCTGAACTCGGCCGATGTCGCCGAAGTAATCCAGCGCCGCCTGCTCGCCAAGACGTCGGAAGGGCAAGTGACGCTTGGCAACCTTCATGACCGCGAAGAAAACAACCTCAAGACCCTATTCGATTTTGCTGACGGGTCGATGAAGCTCAAAAACTACCGGGATCGCGACCACTTCATCTCAAGCTATCCGTTCCCCCCCTATCAGTATGACCTCTTTCAAATGGCGATCACGTCTTTGTCGGAGCACAACGCATTTGAAGGCAAACACAGCTCGGTCGGCGAACGGTCGATGCTGGGCGTTTTCCAAGAGGTCTCGAAGAAGCTGAAAGACAAAGAAGTCGGAGGGTTGGCCACTTTCGATCTCATGTTCGAAGGGATCCGCACCGCGCTGAAATCTTCGGTTCAACAGAGTATTCAGATTGCCGAAAAAAACCTGGACGATCCTTTTGCCGTTCGGGTTTTGAAATCCTTGTTCCTCGTCAAATACGTCAAAGGCTTCAAACCGTCAGTTCGAAACATCGGAATTCTGCTCCTGTCAGAGTTTGAGGCGGACCAGACGAGCCAACGCCGCAAGATCGAGGAAGCATTGAGCCGTCTGGAAAGGGAAACCTACATCCAGCGGAACGGTGAGGTCTATGAGTTCCTTACCAATGAGGAAAAGGATGTCGAAGCGGAAATCAAAGCCCTCGACATCGATCCCTCTGAGCTCTCGAAGGAACTAGAAACCCTCGCATTCGATACGATTCTGCGTCACCGCAAGATCAAGCATCTCGCCACGAATAGCGAATACGCCTTCACTCGAAAGTTGGATGATCACGCGGTTGGACGCGAGTACGAACTGGCAATCAATCTCGTTTCGCCCCTCAGCGACGAGGTTGAGAGCCCCGATGGCATTCGAATGAAAACCATGTCTCGGGAAGAGCTCGCGGTTGCCATGAAACCAGATGCCAATTTCGTCCGCGACCTGATCCTGTTCAAGCAAACAGACAAGTTCATCCGCCAGTCCCGCAGCGGTTCCCCGCAGCCAGGCCGCGACCGTATCGTCGCAGAAAAAGGCGAACAAAACGGCCGCCGCGCAAAAGACCTTGAAATGCGGATCCGTAAGTTGATGGGAAGCGCCCGGCTTTTCGTCAGGGGTGACGAATTGGAGATCGGTGGAGAGGATGCTCAAGAGCGCATCAGCAAGGCGTTCCAGTCCCTAGTCGACAAAGTCTACACCAATCTCCCGATGCTGCGCGGCGTCAGCTATACCGAGGCCGATATCAACAAAGCGGTACAGTCCGAAAGCGGGCTCTTCGGTTCTGACGGCACAGGTATCAACGAAGCCGAACAAGACGTCCTCAGCTTCATCAACGCGCAGGCACGCAACGGGGTAAAGGTCTCCGTCAAATATCTGGCTGATCGGTTCACATCCAAACCCTACGGTTGGCCAGTAACCGGAATCCTTTGCATTGCAGGCAGCTTGGTCGCCAAAGGAAAAATTGAAGCGCGCGTCGACAGCGCCATCAAGGAGGGGTTGGATCTTGCCAAGGCGTTGAACAACAGCCACGCGCTTCCGAACATACTATTGACCCCTCAGACGGAATTCTCCGCTGCAGAAATTCGTCGGGCGAAAGAACTTTATCAGGAACTCTTTGCGCACCCCTCATCAGGAACTGATGCGCGGGGTTTGGGTGCGGAATGGGCTACAAGTATTGATGAGCTCGAAGCAGAGGTAGACACTCTTGTTCGCCAGTCGCACCGCTACCCTTTCTTGACCGCGCTCGAGCCGTTCCATGAACTGCTGCGGGGCATGAAGGACAAACCGGCGAACTGGTATATTTCCGACGCGCCCAAGCGCGAGGATGACCTTCTGAACGCGAAAGAGGATATCCTGGACAAGGTGAAATCCTTCATGGGGGGTGCACAAAAAGGTATCTACGACGACGCCCGCGATATGCTCGCCAGCCAATCTGCCAACATCGACTATGTCGATCCTGATGCTGGGGCGAAGCTGCGCGCTGCATTGCAGGATTCGGGCTGCTTTAAGGGGTCATCGATCCAGAACCTTAAATCCGACCTGTTTGATTTGAAAAACAAGGTCGAACTCAAGTTGCTTGAAGAACGCAAAGCCGTCATCGCAGAGGTCGAAGACGTCTCAGCTAAAATCGCACAAATGCCTGACTTCCAGGCGCTTGACACGGACAAACAGGCCCGCATCACCGCCCGCATCGAGAGCCACAAGGCGGGTCTCGACACGGTCACGCTGATCCCTGTGCTGCGCGACCGTGCGAATGGCGCGCGCACCAACCTGCTGTCGGACGTTGTCACCGAACTCGACCGCCTCGCGCGACCGGCACCACCACCCGAACCGCAGCCCGGCATGTCGGACCGGCCAGCGCCCGCACCGCAACCTCCGACAACGGTCCTCGCCTCTCAGCTGAAGGTCGCAGCCCCTAAAACGCTGCTGATCGATGAGGCTGACGTCGACCAATACCTTGAAGAAATGAAAAAGACCCTGCTGGCAGAAATCCGCGCGGGCAAGAAAGTGATCGTCTAATGATAGCCAATCTTGAATTCGAGAACTTCACCGCGTTCGAAAAACTGAATCTTTCACTTTCCCCTCGACTCAACGTTATTATCGGGTCAAACGGGACTGGGAAAACGCTTCTATTAAAGGCTATCTATGGCTTAGGTCTGATCGCCGGTGGTGGATTTCCTGATCGCTCAGACGAAGGTTTTGCGGCCTCAGCATCAGGAAAATTCCTGAGCATATTTTCAACTGAAGACGAAAAGGTGGGAACCCTCTCTTCCAAAGGGGCTCAAGCGCAAACCCGGCTGCGACTGGTGAACAGCGATGGCTCCGCAGTTGAAGTAACTTTCGGTGCGAGGTCTCAATACTTAGATTTTGCATCAGACGCCGTGAAACCCGAGTCTGCCGACACGCCTGTCTACATCCCGACCAAAGAGGTGCTTTCCTTGGTTCGTGGCATTCGCCACCCGAAACATGACCGCGCTACTGTCGAGATGATCTTCGATGATGGCTATGTGAACCTTGCTGAACTTCTTGTGCAGCCCGGCTTCGACGAAAAATCTGATCTCCCCGAAGATCCGAGGCTATCGAATGTAATTAGCGATCTGGTTACTCTGGTGGGAGGACGCTATCGCGCAAAAATTGACGGCGGCTTCGATTTTCAGCCTGGGCTGTATGAAGAAAAAGCCAAGTCGACGACGGACGGCGGTGAGGGAAAATCCAACGCTCAAATCGCGAAGGCATATCAAGATTCGACTCAGACCAGATTTGTTTCGAGTGGCGTTCAGGCTTTCCCAACTGGAATGACTGCTGAAGGATACCGCAAGATCGGTGTGCTTCACCGCTTGCTATGTAACGGATCGATCAGCCCTGGCAAAACGGGGGCCCTTCTATGGGATGAGCCTGAGTCAAACTTGAATCCAAAACTGATGAAGAAGCTGGTTCAGGTCTTATTGGAGCTTTCCCGTAACGGGCAACAAATCATTCTTGCTACCCACGATTACGTGCTTTTGAAGTGGCTAGACCTTCTTATGGATGACGGAAAAGAAGACCATATCCGTTTCCACGCAATTTATCAGGATCCTGCCAAGCAGAAAATGAGCGTCGAAAGCGCCGACAGCTATGCGCTTATTTCCAAGACAGCCATCTCGGACACCTTTGCTGAACTCTTCGATGAAGACATGACTCGTGCGCTCGGAGCGTCGAGCACATGAAGGTGTACAGAGCCGAGGAAAATGCTGATCTCGAGTTTTCGTTTCCAGATGAAGCGATATGGGATGAACTTGATAAACAGGGGGTGAAGCTCCCGGTTCAAATGAAATTTGTCGATCTCGTTATCGAACGAGAGAACGACATTTTGCTTGTTGAAATTAAGGATCCTTCAAACAAGAGAACTCCACCTGATGAGCAAGCGAGATATTTCAAAAGGCTTTCGGACAATTCGATTCTAACTCAAGAATTGACACCGAAGGCACGCAGTTCATATACGTTTTTGCATTTGATGGAGCGCGACACTAAACCGTTCAAATACGTCGTTCTCATCGGTCTCGATGCCTACGATCCGGTTCAACAGAAGGCATTGCTTACAGGCTTCAAAGATCGCCTTCTAGCGGATATTCGATGCGAGACAGACACCCCCTGGCGACGGCAACACATAGCTGATTGTGTGGTGGTGTCCGTTGATATCTGGAACAAAACATTCGCCGATTGGCCCGTAGCCCGGATTGCCGAAGCGACTAATATTGCAGAGGCCATCGACTGATGGATACCACAAAGCTCAGAAAGTTCGCCCAATTTGCGCGGAGCACTTTGATTGATCAAGTCGCCGCAAGGATGGACGCCGTCTTGAGCGACGGCTCAAGGGCTCAACGAGAACACCCGAAGGCCTTCAAGAAACTTGAGGCATTGGTCGCCAAACATGGACCGGAGCACGTCGTCGAAAAGGTGGCCTATATCTGGTTCAACAGGTTCACCGCCTTGCGGTACATGGATGTGAACGGTTTCTCTCCCGTTCGCGTTGTGTCTCCGTCCGTTGGTCAATTTCAACCTGAGATACTTTCGGATGCGAAATCAGGGAGTATTAACGAGCAAATCGTTTCCGACATCACCCGGCAAAAAGTCCTAAGCTTGTTGGACGGGCGTATCGACAGTCCGGACCCTCAGGGCGAGGCATACAGATTACTTGTGGTTGCGGCCTGCAACTATTGGCATGAGGCTTTGCCTTTCATGTTCGAGCGCATCGACGACTTTACTGAGCTGCTAATGCCTTCTGACCTTCAGTCCAACGCTTCGATCCTCGCCTACCTGCGTGAGGCGATGACACCTGACGTGTGTGAAGACGTGGAGATCATCGGCTGGCTCTACCAGTTCTACATTTCCGAGAAGAAGGATCAGGTCTTCGCGGGCCTCAAGAAGAACCAGAAGATCACGGCCGAGAACATCCCCGCCGCAACGCAGCTCTTCACCCCGCACTGGATCGTCAGCTATTTGGTGGAGAACTCGCTGGGGCGGCTCTGGCTGCTGAACCGGCCGCAAAGCCGTCTGGCCGAGCGGATGGACTACTACATCGCGCCGGAAGAGCCCGAGACGGACTTCCTGAAGGTCGTCAAACCCGAGGAGATCAAGATTTGCGACCCGGCCGCCGGGTCGGGTCACATGCTGACCTATGCCTTTGACCTACTCTACGCCATATACGAAGAAGAGGGGTATGACGCGACAGAGATCCCCGCGCTGATCCTGACCCATAACCTGACCGGAGTTGAGATCGACGACCGCGCGGGCGCACTGGCGGCTTTTGCGCTGGCGATGAAGGCGGCTGGCAAGCTGGGGCGGCGGCGTTTTTTGCGGATGGAGGCAAGGCCCGACATCTGCGTGTTGCAAGAGCACCGCTTCAAGATCAGTGAATTCAACGACTTTCTAGCTGAACTGGGCTGCGACCTGAATGTGGACCGGCTTGCGCAGGGCCTCACCAAAACGCCACTTATGCTCAATGAGTTTTGGCATTGTGTCAGTCGCTATCTCAAGCACGCCGAAGCATCCGGTTTTGAGAACATCGTTGAAAGCGCCACGCATGTTTTCGACGTCGCGATTGAGAGCGAGCTTGCTCTCTTTGACGAAGCGTCTCAGAACCCGTTTGTCCTGGCCCAGATTCAAGACGCTCGGTCTGAGCTCTTGTCGATTGCCGCCTCGGACAAAGCAACCACTGAACGCAAGCAGCGCGAAGCTGCCTTTAAGAAACACGCAAATTCTCCGAACATTTCCGAACGTTTAAGCGACATTGGAAAAGCCTACGCGAAGCACAAGAACGATACGACCTATCGCATGGCGCTTGATGCCCTTGTTGAGCGCGTCGAAGAAGCGACCAAATCGCCCGAAGCACATGACACACTCGCGGGTCTGGGGCGAAAGCTGTCTGAAAGCATTGCGTTCCACGGACCGCTTTGGGCCACAATCCGGCAGTTCGAGCAGGCCAAGAACTTCGGCTCGCTGATCGTGCCGAAACTGCGCGATCCGGCAGAGACGCTGCGGGTGGTCGAGGCGCGGGACTTTGGCGGTGACCTGTTGCTGAAAGAGGTGCAGGAGCGCGTCATCGCCGTGCTGCGCATGGCCGAGGCGCTGTCGCCGAAGTATCACGTGGTGGTGGCCAACCCGCCTTATATGGGGGCTAGCAACGCAAATACGCTGCTTTCCGACTGGTCCAAAGTGAAGTTCCCAGCTAGCAAGGCCGATCTCTATTCGATGTTCATGGAGCGAAACTTGGCGCTGGCGTGTCGGCAGGGCTTAGTAGCCATGGTAAATATGCAATCTTGGATGTTCTTGTCGTCTTTTGAAAAGCTTCGAACGAAACTACTTACCGATAGTACGATTCTAACAATGGCTCACTTAGGAGAGCGTGGTTTCGACACAATTGGCGGAGCAGTCGTCTCGACTACAGCCTTTGTTCTCTGGAAAAAGCGAACAACCGGAGGATCCGGAGACTTCCTTCGTCTAGTTGAGGGAGGATCAGAAAAAGAAAAGGCGAAACAAGCAATTTCGGGCATAGCCACTCGACGTCCTCCCTACTTTTTTCAAGCAGGCACCGATACTTTCGAAAGCATACCTGGAACAATAATTGCCTACTGGCTGAGTGATAGTGCCGTTTCGGCCTTCTTGGGGTCACCGTTTTCGTCCAAATCGACTGCATGTATTGGGATGCAAAGCGGCGACAACGATAAACACTTCCGTTTTTGGCACGAAGTGACTTACCCATCTATTGATTGGAGTTTGGCCACAATTTCCGATGCCAAGGGGCGAGTATGGTCGCCGCTACAAAGGGGCGGCAGTGCAAGAAAGTGGTTCGGGAGTGAGTCGTATGTCGCAAACATGTCCAACGAAGGTAGGGAAATTCTAAGAACGAAAAACGCTGCTCTGCGAAATGTTGAAAAGTATTTCAAGGAAAGCGTCTGTTGGAACCGGCTTAGCCAAGGCAATTTCCAAGCTCGCTATGTCTCTGCTGGGCATGCCTTCGACGACTTGAGCCCCTTTGCTGTGCCCGGCCCTGAAACTTCTACGTTGCAAAACCTTGCGCTCATGAACTCCAAGGCCTTTGCTTATCTTTTGAGTTTTATTTCGAGTGGCTTCAAAACAGAAGTTGGGCACGTTTCAAAGGTGCCGCTGCCTACGGTCAGTACACCTGCTGCCGCGAAAGATGGTGCAACTGCTCCGCTGTCCATCAGCCGTGCCGATTGGGACGCCTACGAAACCTCTTGGGATTTCAACTCGCTCCCGCTGCTCTCGCCGGATCATCGTGGCGATACGCTAGAGGATAGCTATGCGACCCTCCGCGTCCATTGGCAATCCATGACGGAAGAGATGCAGCGGTTGGAGGAAGAGAACAACCGCATCTTCATTGAAGCCTATGGCCTGCAAGAAGAACTGACCCCCGAGGTGCCAATCGAGGAGATCACCCTCACCTGCAACCCCGCCTATTCGATCAAGGGCGACAAGACCGATGCTGCGCGTGATGCCGACCTTCGCAAGCGCACTATGGAGGAGTTTCTCAGCTATGCCGTGGGCTGCATGTTCGGTCGCTACTGCCTCGACGCGCCAGGCCTGATCCTCGCCAATCAAGGCGAGACACTGGCCGACTACCTCGACCGCGTGCCCGAACCCACCTTCATGCCGGACGAAGACAACGTCATTCCCGTGCTTGACGAAAACTGGTTCCCCGACGACATCACCGAACGCTTCCGCCTGTTCCTGCGCGTGACCTTCGGCGAGGCGCATTTCCGCGAGAACCTCAAGTTCATCGAGGACGCGCTTGGCAAGAACGGAAAACCAAGGTCCCTGAGAGACTATTTCACCAAGGATTTCTACGCCGACCACGTGAAGCGCTACAAGAAGCGCCCGATCTACTGGATGTTCTCCAGCCCCAAGGGCACGTTCAACGCGCTGATCTACATGCACCGATATCGGCCGGACACCGTGTCCGTGCTGCTGAACGACTACTTGCGGGAGTTCATCACCAAGCTGGAGGGCGAACGCGTAAATGAACAAAAAAGATCTGATGATCCGACTGAGACCAAAGCCAACCAAACGAAGGCACTGAAGAAAATCAGCGTATTGTCCAAGCAGATCAACGAACTGAATGAATGGGAACGCGAGGTGATCTTCCCACTCGCGCAGCGGAAAATTGAGATCGACCTCGATAAAGGGGTGAAAGCAAACTATCCGGCGTTCGGGTCTGCCCTGAAGAAGATCACGGGGCTCAGCTGATGGATACCAACGCGCTCAAGAAATTTGCACAGGCCGCCCGCAACCTGCTGATCGATCAGGTCACCTCCAAGCTCGATGTCGTTCTGGCCGAGGGCAGCGCCGCGCGGCGGGAGGCCCCGAAGGCGGTCAAAGACCTCGAGAACGCCATTGACAAAGCCGACAAACAGCAGGTCATCGAACAGGTCGCCTACACGTGGTTCAACCGCTTCACCGCCCTGCGCTTCATGGATGCCAACGGCTACACGCAGGTCCGCACTGTCTCCCCCGCTGACGGGGCCACACGGCCGGAACTGCTCTCAGAGGCGATGGCGGGCAATCTGCCGGACGGTGCCCCCACGACCGTCCAGTCCCTCCTCGACGGGCGCACGCCGTCCCATGCCCCGCAGGCCGAGGCCTATCGCCTCCTGCTCGTCCATACCTGCAACCAGTGGCACGCCCCCATGCCGTTCCTGTTCGAACAGATCGACGACTACACCGAACTTCTGATGCCCGAGGATCTGCTGTCGCAGACCTCGATCCTCGCCGAACTGCGCAAGGTCATGACCGAGGACGCCTGCCAGGATGTCGAGATCATCGGCTGGCTCTACCAGTTCTACATCTCCAAGAAGAAGGATCAGGTCTTCGCGGGCCTCAAGAAGAACCAGAAGATCACGGCCGAGAACATCCCCGCAGCGACGCAGCTCTTCACCCCGCACTGGATCGTCCGCTATCTGGTGGAAAACTCGCTGGGGCGGCTCTGGCTGCTGAACAATCCGCACAGCGGGCTGGCGGCCAAGATGGACTACTACATCGCGCCCGAAGAGCCCGAGACGGATTTCCTGAAAATCACCAAACCGGAAGAGATCCGCATCTGCGATCCCGCCGCAGGTTCGGGGCACATGCTGACCTATGCCTTTGACCTGCTTTACGCCATCTACGAAGAAGAGGGCTATGGCGCGACCGAGATCCCCGCGCTGATACTGACGCACAACCTGACGGGGGTAGAGATTGACGACCGCGCTGGCGCGCTGGCGGCATTTGCGCTGGCGATGAAGGCGGCGGCTAAGTTGGGGAGGCGGCGATTCCTGCGGATGGAGGCGAAGCCCGACATCTGCGTTTTGCAGAACGTTGCCTTTACCGAGGCCGAAATGCAGGACGTGGCCTCCGTGGTGGGCAAGGATCTGTTCACCGATGAGCTGCGCGAGACGCTGGGGCAGTTCGAGCAGGCCAAGAACTTCGGCTCGCTGATCGTGCCGAAACTGCGCGATCCGGCAGAGGCGCTGCGGGTGGTCGAGGCGCGGGACTTTGCGGGTGATCTGCTGCTGAAGGAGGTGCAGGCGCGTGTGGTTGCCGTGCTGCGCATGGCCGAGGCGCTGTCGCCGAAGTATCACGTAGTAGTGGCCAACCCGCCCTATGGCGGTGCCAAAGGATTGAATGATTCACTAAACAGATTTGGGAAAAGCAACTTCCCAGCCTCCAAAAATGATCTGTATGCTATGTTTATGGAGCGTGCTCTTGGTATGATCCAGTCGCGCGCGCTAATGGCAATGGTCAACATGCAGTCTTGGATGTTCCTTTCTCGCTACGAAGCGCTGCGAGGCAACATACTTTCTAATGGAACACTTCTTTCGATGGCGCATCTTGGAGAGCGCGCCTTTGACACCATCGGTGGTGCTGTCGTATCTACAACTGCTTTCGTTCTAAAGAAGATCTATCTGCCCGACTACAAGGGCAGTTTCCTGCGCTTGACGGGAGGAGCAAATGAGGCTGGCAAAGCGCAACTCGCACGAGAAGCAATCGCGCTGAAAGATCAAAACTGGCACACGGCATCCTCGCGAGACTTCGAAACCTTTCCCGGAAGCCCAGTAGCGTATTGGGCGACACCACAGTTCTTGAATGCATACCGTGATGGGGAGAAGCTTGGCAAGATTGCCGACACTGCGGTCGGTTTGTTTACCTGTGACAATGAGCGGTTTCTCAGATATTGGCACGAAGTCTCAGAGGACGACACCAGCCGAACAACTGAGTGTCTGAATCAAACGGATGAGAAGTATTATCCATACAACAAAGGCGGCGGATTTCGTCGGTGGTATGGCTTAAACGAATTGGTTGTTTTTTTCCAAAACGAGGGCATTGAAATCCGCGATCACCGGAAAAACTCAGGGCAATCGTGGTCTCTGCCCGGTGAAAAATATTATTTCAGAGAAGGGCTCACTTGGTCCGGCCTTACATCGGACGCGAATAGTTTTCGGTGGTCAGACAAGGGTTTTGTTTTTGAATCAAACAAAGGGCAGATGCTGTTTTCAGATCAAAATCATGAACTGCTGCCCTTTCTAAACTCGAAGGTATGCGAAGAGATCGTCTCCTTAATAAATCCCACTCTCTCCCTGCAAAGCAACGAAGTTAAGAAAATCGCGTATACTCGTCCTTCTGAAGCGGAAGCTGGGGAAGCTTCCGAACGACTGGTCCAACTTTCGCGCAACGACTGGGACGCCTACGAAACCTCCTGGGATTTCACCACGCTCCCCCTGCTCTCAACCAATCATCGTGGCGAGACGCTGGAGGACAGCTATGCCACCCTCCGCGCCCACTGGCAGTCCATGACGGACGAGATGAAAGCCCTGGAGGAAGAGAACAACCGCATCTTCATCGACGCTTACGGCTTGCAAGACGAGCTGACCCCCGAGGTGCCGCTGAACGAAATCACTCTCACCTGCAACCCCGCCTATCGCTATGGCATCAAGAACGACGCCGAAGCGAACGAGACCCGCCTGCGCGCCGACACCATTGCCGAGTTCCTCTCCTACGCCGTGGGCTGCATGTTCGGCCGCTACAGCCTTGACGCCCCTGGCCTGATCCTCGCCAATCAAGGTGAGACGCTGGCCGATTACCTCGCCCGCATCCCCGAACCGAGCTTCATGCCGGACGAAGACAACGTAATCCCCGTGCTCGACGCCGATTGGTTCCCCGACGACATCACCGACCGCTTCCGCCTGTTCCTGCGCGTGACCTTCGGCGAGGCGCATTTCCGCGAGAACCTGCGGTATATCGAGGACGCGCTCGGCAAGGACATCCGCAAATACTTCACCAAGGATTTCTACGCCGACCACGTGAAGCGCTACAAGAAACGCCCGATCTACTGGATGTTCTCCAGCCCCAAGGGCACGTTCAACGCGCTGATCTACATGCACCGGTATCGGGGCGACACGGTGTCGGTCCTGCTGAACGACTATCTACGTGAATTCATCAGTAAACTTGAAGCGGAACGCGCTCGTCTGGAGAAACTGGCCGACGACGCAACCGCTACCCAGGGCCAACGGACAAGGGCATTGAATGACACCGCTAAGGTCGCAAAACAAATCGACGAACTAACGGACTGGGAGCGCGAGGTCGTCTTCCCGCTGGCGCAGCAGAAGATCGAGATCGATCTGGATGACGGGGTGAAGGCGAACTATCCGAAGTTCGGGTCTGCCCTGAAGAAGATTGTGGGGCTCAGCTGATGGACCGGATCAAGGCGGGCCTAGAGCGGCTGTTCATCGATCACCGGATCGTCTTCTGGTATGATGCCGCGCGCGACATGCGGGCCGAATATGATGCGGTGGATCTGCCGGATGTGGAAAAGGTCGAGATCGCGAATAACGAATTCGGTCTGAAGTACCGCATGCTGCGGCAAGAGCCTCGCCAGAAATTTCTGGTCTTCCACGACGGCCCCGCGCCCGAGATGACCGACAATTGGTTGCTGGATCTGTATTTCGCTTGTGGAGTGTTCAAAGCCGATCAAGCGGCGATCTGGCTGGCTGAACTGGGCCTACCGCTGCAGTTCGAGGACGTGGTGCGCGACCATTTGTATTTCTACCGCGCCAAGGGCCGCATTGAAGCGCTGAAGCAGATGCTCACGCCGTCCGATACCAAGACCGATGTGCTGCGCCGCATGCTGGCCGTCTGCGCCGGGGCCGAAGGTGCCCTGGACACGGTCATCGAGGAGCTGCTGGCCGAACTGGCAGACGAGCGTGATGACGCCATGCGCCTGATGGAGCGGTCCGGGCTGACAGAGTTCTTCTGGAAGCAGGTTGAGAATACCTACGGCTATGTCAGCGATGCGCCCGACTTTGAGGATTTCGCGATCACGCTGTTCCAGTCCTGCTATGCCCGCGCCCTGGGCGAAGATGGCAAGCTGAACGGCGAAGCGCTTCTTGTCTTCCGACGCTGGAAGAATAACCGGCTGGGAGCGAAGGCGTTTGAAACGCTGAGCGGGAAGTATCAGGACATCTTGCGGATCCCCGAAGACGTGCAGGAGCGTGACGTCAAAGCCCTACGTGCAATTGACCACTTTGAGGAGGTCGACCGGCAGATTATCCGGTCTCTGGTGCGTGAGATGGCGAGCCAGACGGTCTCATCAGCCGAGGTGCTGAAGACCGTACGAGAGCGGCGGCAAAGCCATTGGTATTCGACTTATGAGGATATCTATCAGGCGATCGGCTATGCCACAGAATTCCAGCAGGCGTTGGCTGAGGCGAACCTGACCATGACCTCCCCCGCTGAGGGGGTTAAGCGGTATGTTTCGCACTGGTACAAGATCGACCAACTCTACCGCAAATTCATCTATAATATGCAAAAGAGCGGTCAGGCCTCGCTGCTTAGCGCGTTGTTCGAAAGCGTAGAGAACCGCTATACGACCAACTTCCTGTCTGCCGTCAATGATGCTTGGCAGGATCAAATCGCTGGGCTGAACGATTGGAATATCTCGGGCTTTGCTCATCAGACCGATTTCTACATGGACCAGGCCGCCGAATTCCGCCGCCGCGATCAGAAGGTGGTGGTGATCATCTCGGACGCATTGCGCTATGAAATAGCAGAAGAAGCTCTGCGCGAGATCCGCAAACTGAACCGGTTCGACGCCGACCTAAAACCGATGATTTCTGCTTTGCCCAGCTACACGCAACTCGGCATGGCTGCGCTCTTACCGAACAAGGATCTGGAGCTTTCAGAGGACGGAAGCGTGTCTTCTTTTGGCTTGCCTACACAGGGAACGGCAAACCGCGAAAAGGTTCTGGGGATGGGGCGCTCGGGAGACCGTGTCAAAGCCATGAAGGCCGATGATTTCATGAGCTTGAAAGCAGACGACGGCAAAGAGATTTTCCGCGACCATGACATTCTCTATCTTTACCACAACAGGATCGACATCGTTGGTGACAAGCTCGCCACTGAGGAACGCGTGACAGAGGCCGCAGAGGTCGCTGTCGAAGACTTGACCAAACTGGTTCGCAAGCTCACGACCGCCAACTTCTCCAACATTCTTGTGACGGCCGATCATGGTTTCATCTATCAACACCGCGCGTTGGATGAGACGGATTTTTCGGTAGCGGATCCCGCTGGTGCAGAAATCCTTGTTAAAAATCGCCGATTTATCATCGGGCGAGACCTTGATGCGACACCTGGAATGAAGAAGTTCTCCTCCTCAAATCTGAGTCTATCAGGTGACTTGGACGTTCTGCTGCCCAATTCGATCAATCGTATGCGCGTCAAGGGGGCGGGAAGCCGGTTCGTGCATGGCGGTGCCACGCTTCAAGAGGTCATTGTTCCCGTACTCCGCGTCGGCAAACGACGCGAAGCCGATGTTGAAAAAGTTGAAGTGCAGATCATCGTCACTGGAAAAAGCTTGATTTCTTCCGGTCAAACGGCGGTCACTCTCTATCAAACACAGCCAGTTTCAGAGAAGCAGCAACAGCGTGATGTTCTTGCTGGGATTCACGCTTCGGACGGCACGCTCATCTCGGATGAGCACCCGCTGACCTTTGACTACACCTCGCAAAATGCGCGCGAACGGGAGCTGCCTATCAAGTTCCTGCTTTCTCGCGATGCTGATCGTTTCAACAATCAGGACGTCTTCCTCAAGCTTCGCGAACGGATCGGCAAGACGAGCCACTTTGAGGATTACACAAGCCATCGTTTCCAACTGCGTCGTGGCATATCGACAGATTTTGACTTTTAAGGACCTATCATGAGCGCACTCGACGAAAAAATTAACGGGCATTTCGCGGGCTACGTGGTCCGCAAAGACCTTGTGAAAGCGGTCAAGGGCAACGCGATCGTTCCAACCTATGTTCTCGAATACCTGCTCGGGCAGTACTGTGCCACTGACGACGAACCATCGATCGAGAGCGGCATCGAAACCGTCAAAGAAATCCTCAGAAAGCACTACGTTCACAGAAGCGAAGCGGGCCTGATCCAATCCACGATCAAGGAAAAGGGACGCTACAAGGTCATCGACCAGATAAGCGTCTCGCTGAACGAAAAAACAGACAGTTATGAAGCCACGTTCGACAACCTGGGCATCAAAAAGGTCGCAGTGGATAGCGGCACGGTCATGGCGCACCCAAAACTGCTTGTGACCGGAGTATGGTGTATCGCCGATGTCCAATACGAGTTTTCAGAGGACGCACGAACATCTCCGTGGGTGTTGGAGACCATCAAACCCATCCAGATCGCAAAGGTCGATTACGAGGGGTACAAGGAGGCGCGCGCGCAATTTTCCAAAGACGAGTGGATCGATCTCCTGATGCAGTCGATTGGCTTCAATCCTGAAGCCTTCGGACGTCGCAGCAAGCTCCTGCAGCTGATGCGCCTGATCCCCTTCGTCGAACGAAACTACAACATCATCGAACTTGGCCCAAAGGGAACGGGCAAATCACACATTTACTCTGAATTTTCGCCACACGGGCAGCTGATCTCCGGCGGAGAAGTGACTATCCCGAAGTTGTTTGTAAACAACTCGAATGGGCGGATCGGCTTGGTCGGCTACTGGGATGTCGTGGCCTTTGATGAATTTGCGGGACGCGAGAAAACCGCGAACAAAGCGCTGGTTGATATCATGAAAAACTATATGGCCAACAAGACTTTCTCGCGCGGTGTTAACCCCATGGGAGCCGAGGCCAGCTTTGCTTTTGTGGGGAATACAGACCACAACGTGCCGTTCATGCTCAAGAACAGCGACTTGTTCGAAGCACTGCCGCCCCAGTTCCATGACTCTGCATTCATTGACCGCCTCCACGCTTATCTGCCCGGCTGGGAGATTGACGTAATTCGTGGTGAGATGTTCACCACTGGCTATGGGTTCATTGTCGACTACCTCGCCGAGATCCTTCGCCATTTGCGCCAAGAAGACTTCTCCAACCGGCCGGACCTACATTTCAAAGTTAGCGAGAAGATCTCAACTCGTGATCGGGATGCCGTCTATAAAACCATGTCGGGCTTTCTGAAGGTGATTTTCCCAGCCGGAGATGAGACAGCCGATGACGTTGAAGAGCTCTTGCAGCTCTCACTGGAAAGCCGAAAGCGCGTCAAAGACCAACTGTTTCGGATCGATGCGACCTATCCAGACGTGGACTTCTACTACACAGGCTCTGATGGGGAAAAGCGGCGCGTCCAGACCGTCGAAGAGCAAGAGTTCCCCCAATTCTACTATCTGAAACCTGCGTTGGACCCGAAGCAGCAAGATCAGTCCGTTGAGGCTGTCGACGATGACGTCATCGAGGTCGAGCATGAGCCGCACGAGATATCGGCTCCCTCAAAACCCGCCAAGCCACAGGCCGCAGAAGGCCACCATGTATTCGCCGAAAACCGTAAGGGCATCAGCTATAACAAACTGTTCGGCCCCTATTTGGACGGTGCATCGCGGATCGTGGTGACAGATCCCTACATTCGCTATTTTTATCAGATCAAGAACATGATGGAATTCGTCGAGATGGCCATTCAGCGCAAGGCGTTGGAAGATCAAGTGGCCATCCATCTTGTCACGGGGCCTGACGACGGCAATGTGCAGAAGCAACGCGAATTGCTCGAGAGCATTACAGAGGCATGCATCGGTTCGGGCGTTGATTTCACCTGGGCATTTGATGGTTCGGGGAAAGCTCACTCGAGAGATATCGTCACAGATACAGGCTGGAAAATCGTTCTCGATCGCGGTCTTGATATTTTCCAAGCGCCAATGCGACGTGACGGGTTTAGCCTTGGCGACCGCCTACAGGAACACCGTATGCTGAAGAACTTCTACGTTACCTATGTGCGGCTAGACTAGAGGTGAAATTCCGCCAGCACGCGGTGCGCATCGCGTTGACAAGCGGGCTGACGCGCAAACCACGTTATCGCGCGACGTCAAATTTCAATCTAGTTGCCCCGGCACCGACTTCCTTGAAAAGACCCCGCCCGTCGGCGCTCAACGGGTTCGGTAGCTGCATTACTCGCCATCGTGTGGGGTCGAAGACGAAGGGAATGTAAAGGATACGATACTTCCGGGTGCTGTCGGAGGAACATTCGGCCGCAACGCGCATCTCATTCTGAGAGAATTCAAATTCAAATGCATCGTCCAAGTTAGACTTTACCTCGTAGCGCCATTCGACATCGGCGGTCTGGACGCGGAAATCGTAGCCGAGGGTGTCGTCGCCCTCCCAGTCGATTTCGAGTAGGCCGCGGTTTTCGGAGACCCAGCAGCGATTATCATACCTCTTCTTATGTTTTTCGATGAGGAAGCGGCTGGCGAGATACTCGCTGGCAAAGCCCATCGCGGACCGAACTTCCTCCGTGACCCGTGTTGATCTGCGCCTGCCGCCACCCTTGCCACCACTGCCAGCCTTTGGCGACTTGCGCGCGGCTTGCTCCGCCAGAGAGAATCGGCGGCGTGAACGTGTCAGCCAGTCGCCGTCGGTCATGCCGACATCGGCGAGGTCAACAAGCGACCTCGCGAAATTCTCCCTACGCGTGTCCAACGGGGTGCCGGCGAAACTGATCGTCCGCTTCTCCGCCTCCTTGCGCTCCTGACGCTCACGCTCGCGTTCGAGTTCGCCGTCGAGGTCGTCGGGATCGAGCCCTAGCGCCGTCGGTTCGACGGTGTGCGGCATGCCACCCGGCCAAACGCCCGCCCGATCCAGGAAGCCGATCTCTGCGCCTTCGTCGACCCGGGCGAAGTCAAGCAAGCCACGTCGGCTCACCTCCTTCACCACTAACAGCGGACCTTCCTTCCAAGGGTCGGGGAAATCGTTAGCGAAACACCAAGCGCCGACCACGCCAGCATTCGCCTCAACAAAGCGTTGCAACGTCCTTGCCGACGACCTGCGAACCTTCTCCAGCGGCTCCAGCTCGCGTCCGCCGTCCGCACCCAGAAGTTCGTCGAGCGTAGCATCCAACAGGACACTTACGTCCGATCTGGCGAGATGCTCACGGTCGAAGATCCAATCCTCCTGGAACTCGAGGAAGTCCAGTTCGCGCATCGACACGTAGCCATCGAGCGACCGCCCGGCGTCGAAGTCCGACCAGAAGTGTCGACGGATCCTCCCGAGAGCCATGCTGGACAGCTCCCTCTTCCAGGTGTCGAACAGACGCCTAAGCTCGTCCTCGTTGGTGAGAACGGGACCGCCGAGCGCCGCGAGCATCCGATTGAGCTCACCGAAGTCCAGGTTGAGTCTGCGACGGACTTCCGCTAGGTCGGGTCGCCCGAGTTCCTCGACCAGTTCTTCGGGAGTGCAAGGGAGACGGTTGGCAATGCCTGCTAAAGATTCCACTATTTCGGAGCGACCTGGAGAGGTGCCCAACGCTTGGAACAGACTTTCCGCCGTCGTGATCTCGGTGATGCAGGCGACGATCGGTACGAAGCGTTCCATGACGAGCGTATGGTCCGTCGTTATCGCGTGCGCGTGGTCGTGCACAAGATTGACCTTGCATCCCAAGGCTCGCGCGAGTTCCTCGTCGCTCGGGCGCTGTCTTGGATCAGGTGTCGGACGGCGCGCGGCTAGGCGGAGCAGGAGAGTTTCGAGCGAACGCATGCGCCCGTCGAGGAGTGTCGACAGCGTAGGGGCGGCTTCGGCTAGGACGGACCAAGAGATGTCTTCGTCATCGCCCACTACTAACGTAGGATGGTCGTTGTCGGGGAGGGCGTAGAAGCGCAAAGGATCTTCAACGGTGGTTCCTCCGACCGAGAGCCTGATGGTCCCGCATCGGCGAAGTCTGACGCGCCGCAACCTCTCCGCCACCGTGCCGCCGGGGATCCGACGTTCGAGCCCCTGGCCCAAGACCTCGTTAGCCAGCACCGCCGCCTCCGGGAGCCATTCGAGCCCGTCAGCGACGAGAAGCGGGTCGGAGTTCGAAACGACCAAGGGAGCGTGGTCAACGAGAACGCCCACCTGTCCGGCATCGACCGGAAGCGCATCGAAGCGACCACCTTCGCGGAGTTTCGCGATTGCCGGCGTGACGAGATCCTTCTCGGCATCCTTCTCGGACAACTCTAGGACCGCCTCTCCTGCAGCCAGAACCGCCTTAGTCTCGGGCAGGAGCGGATCTCCTGTCACGAACACGCGTGGCGGCGTCTCGGAATTTCCCTCGAGGACGGAGTTTCCGGTCGAAGTGAGAATGAAGAGAGGAAGATCGGAAGGAAGATCGAGTTCGGACGAGCAAATGTCCTCCCACGCTTGCTGATAGGCTTTGCGAAATGCCACGCGCTCCCTTGGCTGGAGGTTAGGCGTACTCCTCGCCATCAAGGCCAGCTTGAAAGGGGTCTGCTCGCGATCAGACCAGTCGCGCAGTCCGATAACTGGAGAGAACAAGAGCGAAGAAAGGCTCTCGTTTGTCTCAACCATTTCGACCAGCCTGTCCCTCGGCCTATCCATGTAGCGCGGCGGACGCCGCCGTCCGTCGGTGCTCGCCCAAAGCTCGCCCGGACGGCGAAATCGCTCTTCGTCTCCATCGACCGGCATCCATCGCGACTTCGCTAGGAACACCGCGGCAGGCGTGGAAAGTTCAGTCTCGTTCTGGTCAGTCCCCCACCGCTCGTATCTGCCGAGGTGCCACTTCGCCCAACCTGTGTCGCCCTGCGACGCCTGCACCATCGCCAATTCGGCTAGCCGCCGCCTCGCCTCGGGCGGCATCGTGCGGTGCTCGAGCTGTCCTGGAAAGCGCCACAGGTCGCCTCGTCGCGAATAGTTGGTATGTGGGTTGGGAAGGTCGACATCGGCGTTGGCCGCAATCCAAGAGGCATTGCGTCCCGCCTTCTTCTGCTCGGATTTGAGAAAGGGGTTCCAAGTATAGACAGGCTCTCCTATCTCTGGTGCCGTCTCGTCCGCCAGGAGGGGAAGGCCGTCCTCAACCCCGACTACCTTCAAGAAGTCCACCCAAACCTTCCGTAGCGCAACCGACTTAGGGATCCAAGTCGCTTCCGAAAGAAGCTGCATCTGGGCTGCCTCTGCGCAATCGGGAGATAGAGCCGACGCCTCGGCGAGATAGGTCGTCAGGTTCCTTCCTTGTGCTGTCCATCCTTCCGAGAAACGCGCCTCGCCCGCGGGTCTCCATCCCCCAATAGTCTCGACGTGAAGGTCGATCTCGGCTAGGATTTCGTCACATTTTGAACCCTCGGCCCGCCAAACCTTGAACGCCCACGTGAGCGCGGCTTCTCGCCTCTTGGGAGCAGCGCGGTCGCCGAAAGTCGCTGGAATCTTTGCCAGGATCTCCAAGGCGTCGTATCGCTTCACGAGGCCCGCATTGACAAAATCCGCTACGACCCCGGAAGACAACGGTACATCGTCGTCCAAAATTGAGAACTTGCTCGCCAACGCTTTCGGTGGCAACGGAGCCTCCTCCGCCTTCTTTCGCCGACCGACGGCCTCGCGCACGAAGACGGGCGTCTCCGACGCAATACCCATGGCGGCCTCAATTCCTCCGTCGCGCGTTCGCAAAATCCTCATGCCGCCGAGTTCTCCAAGGGCGCGAACCGACGGAAGCGCCTTGCGGCACTCCTCGTAAAACGTGCCCCAGGTCTTGGGTGACGAGCGGTCGGATGCAAGCGAGGCGGCGACCGCCTCGAGCCATCCCGCCAAGTCCTGCTCGTTCGGGACGGCCCTGAGCGAGACCGTGTCCAGCATGCCGCATATCCGCTCGAGACGGCGTGCCCCAAGATCGGGATCGGCGAGACCGGCGACGCCGGCCTTGACCAGACGTGGCACGCGCAGTAGGCGGAAGCCCCTCTCGTCCCAGACGAAGGTGTCCTTGAGGGAGCACCACTGATCTTCCCTTCCGGGCTCGGGAACGACCTCGAGTTCCCGCCAGTCGATCTCCCGGCGTTCGCAGACGCGAGCGAGTCGCTCCAGATCCTCTGGCTCCCAAGTTGCCAGATCGAAAACGGCGTTCCTGAGGGCCCTGCCGAAGATCGTCTTGAGTTCGAGCGCAGCCCGCACGGCCGTATCGGCAAGCTCATCGAGGAGGAAGGCGTTGAGAGGAAGGTCAAAGTTGGCGCGCCGCCGGTCGATCGAGGCATAGAAGGGAGCGTCGACATGCCCCGCCAGCGGCGACGCCATCTCGGCGGCCATGGGAAGGAAGTTGTAGACCCTGCCATGCTCGGCATCCGCGGCGGCTAGAGGGATCGCGACTGATACCTTGGGATCGCCCTGCCAGTCGCGCCAGCGGACGAGCTGCTGCTCCTTGGCGATGCTCGCCTCGACGGCTTCTTCGAGCCGGTCGCGATCGATGGGCCGGTGCGCCACGACATATCGGCGGCGGCCGGGTCCGATTGACACGACCTCGTATTCAATGTCGGACGACTGGACCGGCGCCGGCCTCTCCACGACCTTACGGGTGAGCCTATGCCGGGAGACGTCGCCCCCATCGTGAATCTCTACGGCGACTTTCTCGAGGCGTTCGAGAAATAGCAGCAGCGGCACTTCGGTCTCCGCCAGAGCGGTAATCTGCGATCGAGCCAATGAGACCGCCGCTCGTCCCCGTAGCGGCAGGTGCACGACGGTGGCAAAACCATTCTTCGCGAAATCGGCGATGTCATCGGACTGCGCATCGATCGGCGTCGCGGCGAGGTAACGCGGCAAGTCGCGAGCTACCTTGGCAGCCAACTCCGGCGAGGTCACACGCCTCGCAGCTTGTTCAATCTCCGCACGGTCCGCGAAGCGGAAACAAAAACCGTCGAATGCTTCCGTGCTCTTGGCCTCTGCCTGTGAGTAAATCCTTACGTCGTCGGTGAGCGTCTCGACAGAACGGAAACCCAAGCCTTTGTTTCCGATTCCCTCTCCGACAGACTTGCTGGATAAGCCGACGTTGCGAATGGCGTCGACGTTGCTCCAGTCGAAGCCTTTGCCCGTGTTCGCGACATAGAGGTCCGCACGCTCATCGTTATGCACAACAAACTTTAATAGGATGGAGCCGATGCTTCCTTCGGCGTGCGCATCGTGGGCGTTCTGGAATAACTCGAATAGGACACGATCGCCGTATTCGCCGCCGATTACCTCGCCAAGAGTGCGCAGGCTCTCGTATGGCCGGAGACCTTTCTCGGAGGCCGCTGCCGCGTGCTCCAACTGATCGGTGAGGACGGCTTCAAGTCGCTCAGAAGGCGTCATTTCGACGCGTCTCGAACTGTCGATCGGGGACGAATTGAACTCGCCAAGTGCCTTTGTTGCCAATTCGTCCCCCATAGTTTTGCGACCATCTTGGATTTTATGAATTCACTATACTTCGCTAGCAGCGCCTGATGTACAAGTGCAGTGCGAGTTATTTTCCGTCTTATGATTGTTGGATCAAAGCGTCTCAAAATCTCTGTAAAAGCCAACAACTGGCTTTTTCCTGCCAGCTTTCGAGGCGATATTGCGGATGCGTTTTTAGCGTCGAATGGAGGAAAGCAGGGCATCGAAGCAAAATAGTCCGTAGCAAATGTCCGATTTTGATGCGGGGCTACACCCAACTTTAAACCCCTCCCCCATTAACACGCTGGAAACCCTCGCAACAGTTCGAACCACCTTTGCAAGGTGAACAACAACAACCCCATTCTCAACCCTAGCAGAATTTGCAATAGACCAAGGCCACGGGGTGCGAATTACCCGCATACCAAAGGGGCCGGGAAGGACCCAAACGGCATCTATGGCGGCGCGTGCTGCGGCGAAAAGGGCGGTTTCCGGACATTCGCTGCGGGTGCATGAAACGATCCACAGCGTGGTAAAAGCAGCCATTCATGGACCGAAAGGTACAAGCTCTATGCTGCAACTTGCGCCGCGGGCAGCTATGCACTGATATATGGGCTAACCAAGCCGTGTACGTCCAGAAAGTCGGTCATATCCAACTGCCAGACTTGCAGCGTCCAGGATCCGTCTGCCGCGCGCTGTGTCCAAAACAGGTTCGTCAGAAGTGTGCCATTGTCATTGACAAGTGGTGCCGGTGATCGACAGTGCGCCACCATCGAACCCGAAGTTTTGTGGCGCGACATCTCCGTACACGTGCCGATCTTCCAGTTTGAACGTCAGGCTTCCATTCTCGGTCGCCTTCCACGTTCCGTAGATGCGAAATATCCCGCCAGTAGCGTCGCCTTGGCCCAGATCGGAATTCGACGTCTGACCAAGCGTGAGATAGTCGAAATTGAAGCTAAAGCCTCTTTCCGCCCAGCCTTCCTTCAACTCGAAATAGCGGGGCGCGATGTTCACCGGGAAGTTCGATCGGAACTGCGGTTCTATGAGCCCGTCGCCGGGTTGCAATTCTGTCTGTACCGAGGATGGTCCACCAAGGCCTTGCGCAAAAGCGGAGCCTGTAAGGCAGGCTAAAACCGTAGCTAAAAAAAGAGTTTTAGAGAGCATTTGAAATCTACCGGATAGGCGACAGTACCGCAGCGCGTGTAGCCTCATCCACTGGTGGTGACGGTGGAATTGGTTGAAATGGATTGCTTATGACGGGGCTGAAGGTGAACGTGACCTTCCAGTCTGAGGTGAAGGCATCAGGTGTGACAACGTTTTTCTCGATGCCCGCATTGAGTTTGACGAGCTGGTTTCCAATCGCTGTTGTTTTGGCGACTTGTATGCCAAAGGGAACCGTCCAGGCGTCGTCGCTGTCTGCGTTCCAGTCGTATGTGATCGTGGGTCCAGTTCCGATTTGCCACCCGTCACCCAGCCCGTAGAATACAAAATACTGGAGCGAAGTGATCGATACATCTGAGCCATTTCCCCCGACTTTTTTGTTATGGAAGGGAAAGAAACCCCAGATGCCCCAATCTTCTGACTTCACAGCCAGGGCACTTGCGCCGAGCAGCCAGTTGTCCGACGAAATGCCGCTGCCTGTTGGGATCAAACCAACTACGCCGGCGCCCAACGTCCAACCACTCTTGCTCCAAGAATACAGAAGATCATAGGTAATATCACCGAAATGACCTAAATCGGAAAAACCCGATGCGGAGGCAATCGGTTGATCCAACACGTAGGAAAACGCCGGGCGAAAGATCAGATTGTTGCCGTTTTCCAGTACGAAGGGAAAGACAGGTTGGAACGTGGCGGTCAGGCTGTCCTGATCATCGGCGTCTGGCAGATCACCGTCGAAGGTCCGATACTCAAGCTTGAAATTCAGTGTCGTATTGGCTGCGCCGGGGTTGGAAAGCTCTTTGGCCAGTTCATCGATGTTCGGACCAACTTGCGCCAGCGCCGGTGCCGACAGCGCAATCGTAAACACTATCGAGATCAGATATTTCAATCGTTGGTTCCTTGGGTTTTGTTTGGCAGTCGCCCCGATGCACGCAGGCGCTCCGCGATGGATGCCGCCCAATCATTCGTTGTAGGCGTGCTGGCCATCAGGTCTTGCATCGTTTCAGTGCGCGACACTTCAAGAATATAGCTGGAGCGCATTGGCATATCACCGTCTACGATGCGGAAAGTGTGATTTGTTTCTTCAATCGACAATTTGCCAGTCAACCTTACAGGCTCATGCATACTGCTGGGGATCCAGTCGCCAACTACACGCGCCCGGATCATCTGATTGGCATTTGGCGGAGGCATATGACTGCACATCCCACGTTCAGGCACGAGGTAGACGACCGTGGTTCCGTCCGCATCGGCTGGTGCCGGGATAGCGTAACCCGCTAATGTAACGGATTGTCCATCAAGATTAGGGTTGGCCGCTATTGCGGCTTTCTCGCGCCGTTCGGCAACGAGCCAGCGTTGGTCGATCAGCCAATCTGCATCAATCCCATCTTCGGCCAGTTCTGCAAGCACCGCATCAATTTTTGCAGAACTGTCGGCAACCTGCGCCTCGCTGAGCGTGGGGTCAATGAGCCGGGCGCGGTTCTGGACAATCGTCCTCAAGGCTTCGGTCTGCCAACTGCGCAGGTCTCGAAAAGGATCTGCGAAGGTCTGCGCCGATGGATCGACAAGATCGGCCCATGCGACAGGATCGCTTTCGCTCGCCTGCAAAGGCATAGACATGACCAAAGTGAAAGCAACCACATGGCCGAAAACTAAAAACACATTCATATTGATCTTCCCCGGTCTCAATTTTTTTGCGGGGCGGCCGAGGTAAACAAACCGCCCCGCTGTGTCACAGCTGTTGTGACGAAGCCCAGATCATAGGATCAGGGGTAAACTTTGGGTTCTGAAACCGCAGGCCGGTACATGATGCTGTCGCTGTCGGCGAGCGTATTCTTGTAGGCACGACCGTCCTTCATCACCATTTGCAGCTTGCTTTCGTCGAGGATCAGATTGATGTCCTCCAACGGGTTGCCCTCCCACAGCAAAATGTCTGCGTAGCTCTCCGGGGCAATCCGGCCAAGGTGGTAGCTCGGATATGGATTTTTCGGACCAGACCATGCCATCACGATACCTGCATTTCCGGTCCAATGCTTAAGCGCCTGCGCTGGTGTGAATCCAGCGTCCACGTTGCAGGTAATGTCTTCCTTGATCTTCTCGACCAGACCGGGGGAAAACATATCGGAGCCGCCAATGGTAAACATATCGTATTCGTTCATCCATTTGGACATCGCTCGAACGCCTTCTCCAACCCTGACGCCCTTGAGTTTCTGTTCGTGGGTGAAGAAGGCGGGCATGGATTCGTAGCTGCCAAAGGAGTTAACACTCATAAAGCACTGGAAGCTCCAGACGATATCCTCGGTCTCTTCGTATTTGGCCACCATACGTTTGACCATATCCTCGGAGATGAGGAAACCGTGTTCAAAGGATCGTGTGCCAAGGCGCAGGTGCCGGTCATAACTTTTGTCGTGATAGGCATGCACGGCGACATAGGTGCCGTTGTCGGCCGCGATTTCCACAGCTTTAGCGACTTCTTCTTCGGACAGGCCCATGATGTCGAGCGGGTCAAATTCGCTTGCGACACCGCCGCCGCCCATGACTTTGATGAACCCTGCACCGCGCCGCAGGTTAAGGCGCACCGCTTTGGTCACCTCGTCAGGCCCATCAACAGTCCATGAGTTTTGCGAAGCTTGAGTCACGTCGGCATGTTCCGCGATAATCCCAGGAGGGACGTTGCGACCGGCCCAATCACCATGACCACCTGTTTGTGAGATAGCGCCACCAGACGAGACTATCCGCGGACCGGGCAGTAGCCCCATGTCGATGGCCTTGGCAATGTCCAGCGGATCCCCTGCAATATCCCTGACCGAGGTGATGCCCTTCATCAGGATGTTGTTCACGAGGTGGTGCTGTGCGATCGCGCCGCCCGATGCCTCGTCCCATCGCGTTTGATATGCGGCTGTGCCCTCGGGGGGATTCAACATGACGTGCTGGTGCATGTCGATCAGCCCGGGGGTCATCGTTTTGCCGGTCCCATCGACAACAAACGCGCTTTCCATGTCAATCGGGTCGGTCGAGACCTGCGTGATGACATTGCCCTCGACCAGAACGTTTGCGTCCATGAGCAGGTCCGGGCTGAAGCCGTCAAAGACATCGACATTGGTGAACAAGATTGGTGGTGGCGCGTCTTCCTTCGCTTGAGCGATGCTGAGTGGAGCAATCGCAACACCTGCCGCAAACACCACCGATTTTATTGAACTGGACATGATCTTGATCTCCCCTGATGAACTTCCGGGGACATCTAGCAGATCAGTTTAAGGATCAGTGGCCACTTTTCGATCAAAAACACGATTCTGAAACTAAAAATGGCAACCGTTGCGGAAATTAAGTCGTATGCTGGGCCAAGGAGTCGCCCATGCCGCACACAACCAATTCGCAGCCCCATCAGGAAGGTTTTATTCGCTTGGCGCTGGTGCTGCCTTTTTTGGACTATCTGAACGCTCGCGACATTGACCCACACCCGGCGCTGGAGGAATTTGGTGTGAGTGAAGACCTGATGCGCGACGCCAAAGTCTATGTCCACGCCGAACTGGTTTTTGGTTTGTTAAACAAGCTGTCGGAACTGTCTGGCGACAAATACCTTGGTATCCATGTCGGTGAAACTTTTGACCTCCAATCTTGGCCTCCGTTTACCAATGCGCTTCAGGGACCATCAACTCTGTTCAAGTTCTTCGCCGATTTCGTGCGCTTGGTGCCGCAGGAATCCAGCTCTGTTCTTCACAGTCTCATCGTTGAGGCTGACAGGGCGATTTATCGTATTACGCGACAGCAAGAGCCGTCGGTCCCGCCACTTCAAGTCACGGGCTTTGGTGCTGCCGTTTACGTCCGCCTGCTGCAATCGGTTACGGGCCCAAACTGGGATCCTTCGGTGGTTGCCTGGGAAAGTCGTTATCTTCTCGGCGTACCACTAGGCTACAGCGGCATAGAAACCCGGGTCGGACCCGACCCAGGCATGCAGATCAGCTTTCCGACGGCTTGGCTTCACAAGGACGTCGCAATCGGATCACGTTTCGCTAGCGCACAACCGGTGTCGTCGGAGCAGGATGTTTCAGTGGTTGCCGCCTTGCGAACTGCTCTGCGAGACAAACTGGGCGAGACAGTTCTGAAGCCTGCATCGGTTGCCAGTCTGCTCGGCATCGACCCTGACTTACTCCTCAATGCACTGAAACATAATGGCACAACATTGCCGCGCGAAATCAAACGCCTGAAGATCGACGTGGCCAAGGAATACTTAATGGACCCTACGCAAACCGTGGCAAACATCGGCGCTTCACTGGGGTACTCGGACAAGGCGCATTTCACACGCTTCTTCCGCTCCCAGATGGGAATGACACCGACGCAATTCCGAGTCGGCAAGTCATGAGAAAAGATATAAGTTGATCCGCCTTTCGCTACAGCAGCACAGCCCATGACGGCCACTGAAATCGGTTGCTCTTATTCGAACGGTGGAAATGCCCGCTGACCGGCGTTTCACCGGCCAAAATGCTGCGCTCTGCACGATTGGCAGCAATGACGGGCTGCACCGCAGCATCTTGGGAGGTTTTCGAGGTCCGGTCCGGGCCGTTCGCGTAACTTTGCAAAGGTCACAACCTGCGCAAAGCTGCCGTCCCCAGCGGATGGCAGCTCCCAGCCCAAAGCGGACATGGCGGTCCTACACCACGGGCGGATTGCGGCCATTCGCTCCAATTTGCACCAAGGTCCGCTGTGCGGATACCATAGGGTGGATCAATTGACTGACGCCACCATCACGGCAAAGACAGGTCCTCACTCTAAGTGAGGTGTGACAGGCCCACTTTCCAGAATTGGGAGTCAGTCCTGAATTTACAGGGTTCAGCGATAGGGCAAGCTGAAGAATGTGAAGCTGTTCGTCTGGGTGACTATGCGTGATCCCGTCTCAGCCAAAAGCGTTTGCATTGCCGAGCTGCCCGTTGGACAGGCCACAAGATCGGCGGCATCATCAAGAAAGTCGACGGTGAATGCGCTTTCGCCGACAACCTGGCATTCATCCGACGGGCTCCGGTAACCACGAACAAAGACGAGATCGGGGTCCGGTTCGCTGACCGCAACCTCAACCGGCGTCTCAATACACCCAGTGAGGAAAAGCGTCGCTGACAAGACGGCGAAGGATGCTAAAAGCTGCTTCAAGTGAATAGTTGTTGCCATTCTACTTCTCCCACTCCGCGGCTGTGCTACGCCAGATGCCTTCCTCTGCGTCCCACGTGCTTGCAGTGACGCATGGGGTTGGATTGATCCCGGCGCATTGCGATCCGTGAACATCCGTTAGAAGAACACGGTTGGGACCAAGATCCACGACATCCCACCCCTGGTTGAGAAGAGAGCCAATTACGTCACCCACGAGGAAATGCGACATGCATCCGCCCGTTCCGCAATAGAGGGACACGGCCGACGAGCAGGCAAAGAGAACCTCGTTCAGCACCCAGTCAAGTCTCAGATCCCCGTCCAGATCCACACGCGCAACAGCGCCCCATTCCAATGCGAATTCGCCATTCTCAAAGTCAGAGCAGGCTTGTTGCGCCTGATTGACCTTTTCTTGAAGCTGCGCCGGGAGCCCAGATATTTCTGAAGCACTGGCTGGCTGCGGCAATGTAAAAGCCGTCGCAAGCAACGCGCAGACAAGCATCCTGACAATCCAAACAAGGCTGGGTGCGGCGCTCGATCTCGGCATCAGTTGCATTGGTCGTACCGATAATCGCCGAACTCCAGCCAGTTTTCCCTCCGGTTCCGGAAGATCAGAAATTCGGCCTGATCCTCCGCCAGTAGGGCAACAACGAAGTCCTTGACCGGTTCAGAGTTGCCGAAATAGCTGTAGGCGGTCATCGCTCGCTGGGTTTCGCCGTTCACGATGACGCGCGCGTCCCATTCATCGCTAGCATTATCGAGGATCTCGAACTCGATTTGGCGTTTGATCCCATCGCCGCCGCAATAGACCAGGCCTTCTGGTGACTCCATAGGCGCAGAGGTTTGTTCCAATGCACGACATTCGGCTCGGAGTGACTGGATAGCTGTACCTGATCCCTTAAGATCAAAAATGCCGTAGCTGACGTCTTGATCTACCATCGACAGGTTCAGGGTGGCGTTTGCAGCAATCTGGTCGAGGACGAACGCATAATCCCCCTCATCGCTGAACTGGATCTCGACAGGATAGTTGTCGGCGATCTGGACGAACGAGTTTTCGCGTCCCATCTGAAAAACAGCGACTTCTTGCGATCCGTTTATCAGGAAACGAAAGGAAAGGCCGTTCTTTCGTACGATATCCTGTGAATCCTCATACCCGGCCGGCGCGAACCTGATCCTGTCGCACTGCAACTCAAGCGTCATGTTGTTTGTCTGAATAAATGCATTTGGCAACGGGCTGCCGCTGAAGCCCCATTCGGCCAGTGCAGGGGCCGCCGACAGACAACACATCAGACACGCAGACAAGAAAGTATTTTTCATTTTTAACTCCCAAGGTTCCTCGTACGAGGAGGCAATAATGGTTCTCCAGCATTGAGATGCCAGTGAGTGGTCATGTAATCCTAAGACGGTGCGCCATATTCATTCGTGCCCTCTTGTGAGGCGCGCGAAAGCCACCAGATCATCAAGACAGAAAGCACAAGTTGAATCGCGCCCATGACCATCAAACCGGTTGCTCCGAGAAAGGCTGCTGGTGCTCTCAAAGTCTCAGGGTCTTCAACACCAGTTTCGAGAGCGGAAAAAACTGCAACCCCGGTCAGCAGCATGAACATCATTGCAATGCTGAAAGCCATTGGAAGCAAAAGATACCATCCAGGACGGCCTGTATCATGCAATCGACGCCACCCCGCGGCGAGCATCGGAAGCAGCATCGCCAGTTGGAAAACTGAGTTCAACAAGTTCGATCCCTGTCCTGTTTCCGGATCAGTGTCAAAAAGGACCTCACTGAGTACCGCCAACCCGACGCTGACCAGGACTACGAACAGAACAAACCACCAATACTCTGATCTCTGCGCGCGGCCCGAAAACACGTTATACTTGGACAGGCAGGTCTTGACTGATTGCGTGAAACCCATTCTTAAACTCCTCGTTTTACTTTGGCAGCCCTATTTCGCACATTATTAGATTTATTTCGCACATTATTAGATTTATAATGATGCTGTGGCGCGGCAAGTTTGATGTTCAAATGGGAAAATTCAGACTGGGAACCCGCGCGGAAAGTGATTTACTTCCAGCTAGTGCCCTCAAGCCGGGACGTGTCCCCTGAAAACCCAAATCGCGCTCTTAAGTCAAAGGTAACCAATGTCACAGCCCGCATATCTACATCTGGTTTTGGGAGGAAGTGCCGGAGGTTGTCTACGCGCGGCAGTTGCATCTTACGGCCTGACAGGACACGTGCATGTGTTCGATGATGATCTGAGCCACGGGCCTTTGAACGACAAACAAGCGAGGGCGGCGTATTTCGGCGCGCTTTTCCAAAACTATGGCCAGTTGCCTGACGATCCGCTTCCTTCACTAGCCGATTTCGACAGCCTTTCAGCCCATTTGATGCAGGATCATGCACCAGAAGTTTGCATATGGGCGGGCGAGAATGCATCAGAGCGAACGTTTCTGGAGATGGCATGTCATGGCCTACTCCTTTTTAAAGGTTCGGTGACCAGAGTTGGAACGACTGGTTTAAGGTCACTACCGTATATAGGCCCGCAAACTCCGGTTTTACTGGCGAGCCTTTTTGATCAGCGAGAAGCCGTAGACCCGATAACAAGAACAGCGCTTTCTTCTGATTTTCTGCGCCTGCAAGATAGTGGTGCTACACTGCGTAAATGGGAAGCAGGCAAGATCGTTGAAGTTTCCGAGGATCACTATGATGGTCTGCTTTTGGCGTGTTGCCAGAAAGACTGGGTTTCTGCTTCACGCGTGGTCGGTACGGCTATGGGTCGTTGCGACGAACACAATCTGTTGGGTGATGTATTCCTATCGGGAAGACTTCAGCATCTGATCGCGGAAAATGCGATTGAGGCATCCGGCCCTAAAACAAGCCTGCGTGACTATGATGTGCGACTTCAATGACCTTGCGCTACATCTGAGCGGTATTGAACAGTGATGCTGCGGTGGCTAGATGGCCCAGTGATATTGTAATTGAGCACTCTTTGAAGGATTGCGAATGACAAGAAACAACTTGACTGTCATTGCGGCAGTCACATTGGCCGCAGCCATGTCGTTCTGGGCCGGATCAGAATTTCGGAAGGCGCAATATGATGACGCGTGCCTTGATCTTGGCGGGGGGCGAAATCCGGGGCAATACCCTATTTGCGTCGTTGAGCAGCAAAACGCAGCGCTTTGGCTGGGACCGATCAGGGTCACACAAAATGATGTTGTTGAACTAGATCTCCAACGCGGGGAGAATGGGCAGTCGCAGATCCGCCTTGAGTTGACACCTGAGATCGCAAGCCCTCTGGCTGCTTTCACGGAGCAATCTATTGGTCAAAAATTAGATATTCGAATTGGTGGCCAATTGGTCAACTCCGTGCATATCGCTGATGCCATTCAAGGTACGAACTTCATCTTAGCACTCTCCAAAACGCAGGCGGAAAAATTGGAAAAATTGCTCACTCGGAACACTAACTGATCCACTGTTGCTCCCTTTTTTGGGGCATCCAAAACCCAAATCTACTTACACCAGAAAGATAATCATGAAATCCAAACTTCGAACCGCAGGCTTTATAGCATTAGCTCTCGCCTGCCTGTCTTGGTTGGCTGAGGCAGTTTTTTACGGCGACATAGATACGAACGGTGTCCTGCAGGAGAGCTTTTTCCTGCCACTGACTTTCATTCTGGCTGCAATAGGGATTGTGTTATTGGGCATTTCTCTGGTGTTAAAGCCGCGGCCATAACGTCGCCAATTTTACATAGTCACTTGAGCCTTAGCAAATACGTTTCACCGTGCCCAATTTGGCCAATTTGGCTAATTTACACGTTTCCCCAAGGCGCGAACAGTCCAATTCGGACCATGGTACGTTCCTTAGCGGAGGTCTGCTTTGGGGGAAATTCTAGACTTTGCAAAGGTCGCTATCTGCGCAAAGCGGCCATCCCCAGCGGATGGCTGTTGCCAGCCCAAAGCGGACATGGCGTTTCGACACTCCGGGCGGAAACCTGACCTTCGCTGCATTTGTAGCGAAGGTCAGCTTTGTCAGAGATTGAAGCGCAGCCTGAGACCAAAGATGAGGGGGTCATCGGAAGTGAAGCCGGGGTTGTTGATGTATTGAACATCGGCTGCTAGCGCCACGTTGTCCGAGATATCCAGACGGTAAAAGGCTTCGAAGGTCGTCTGATTTTCCAAGCCTGAAGAAACCGGGTCCGCCCACGTTGCCGCGACACCAATGAGATCATCATAAAACCCTGGCCGCCAAATCAAACCACCGGTGGCACCGCGTTTTGCAATAGGATCGTTACCGTCGGACCACCCAAGTCGCCCAAACACCATCAGATCATTTTCGAACGTATAGTTGCCCGACAAGACGACGCCAGAGCTGGAGGGCAGGCCTTTGTCCGCTCTGGCGTCGATGTGATATGCACCAAGATGCACATTCGTCAGGTAGCGTTGATTGCGGGCGGGTGTCCAACCGATCTGCGCGTACTTATAAAACTCCGAGCCTCCTGGAAACCACTCGACATCCGTCAGAGAGCCGTTCGCATCCGAGACCATGCCAAGCACATAGACCTGATCTGTCAGGTGAACACCACCACCTATGCCGAATCCAGGGTCCGGGATCGTCAGCACAGGATTATAGTTGATGGCATAGTTCTGGAAACCCGTCCGAGGGTTCACATAGCCCAGGATGTCTGTGTAGTCGCCCGGATCAATGCGCCCGGCGACAATGCCGCCACGCCCGCCCATTATCGTTTGCGACCAATAAGCCACAGATAAACTCGATCCGTTATCCCCGAAAGTCAGCCCTGTAAGCCCAGCGTATCCGATTTCCCCAGCCAACCCAGCAGGGGTTTGACCAGAGCCCAGCTTGTGCCGGTTCTCAAGAATGAAAACAAAGCTACCGGGGTTGCTTCCACCGAGATCTGCCAATGTCCATGTACCAAGAATGCGAGCCTGACCAGCGGCTCCATCATCAACGCCAGTCACTGTGCTGTTTGATTTCTGGTAAAGCGCTTGATAGTCGAACGACAGAGCAAGGCCAGTGTCTTTCTGCAACCTCTCTTTCCAGGATTCGGCGGGATCGATGGTGCGATCAAGACCGGGCCATCGTGAGGTTTGCAGCCTGCGCAGTCGATCCTGTTCTTGCTGTGCTTCGGCGCTTGCTGGGCCACCCAGAGAGGTTTCGGCAGCCGCTTCAAGGCGTTGCCGGGGTCCGGCTTCCTGAGAAAAGGACGCGCCAGCGCCGAAACAACACAGAAAAACAACTGCGAAGAGTCTAAAATAATATTGGCTCAAGTTGGTCCTCTATTCTTGTGGGGTATTCATTTCATTCGATAATTTCAATATTTTCTCAAACCGTTCTCCGGGAATAACTTCTCGAATCTTAATGTCGCTCAGAGCCTGAGTTCCAAAGCGTTGATAAGTGATTGCTGCTGCATAATCCGAGTTCGGAACCGCAATAATCGCCAAGTTTTTGGGTTCCCCGAGAAAGAGAAAATAGCTGACCAGCTTGGCACCTTCGATACTTGCAACCAAAGCCTCTGCGCCTGCCATTGGGTCGGCTGGATGTTCGACCATTGCTCCGGCTATGGGAGGAGCAAGAGAGCCCTCAACTACAAAGTATCGTAAATCTGAGTCATTGGATTGTTCTGCCTGACCGCCCGATGCAATTCCCAAGGCGAGAATGCAGGATGCAAATGTGGTTGCTGCGTATTTCAAGACTGTTTCCTCCATAGCTTGCCGCACTGATGACCGATCTCAACCACCAGTGCGACAAGTGCTCATTCCAGTGTATTCTTGTAAATGACCCCGTCTTTCATGACGATCAGCAGGTTTTTGTCGGGATCGGTCAACAAAGCGAGGTCTTCGAGAACATTGCCATCAACTAGCAAAAGATCTGCGTATGCACCCTCCGCAACAACACCCAGAGCGCCTGCTGTGTATGGGTTGTTTGGCCCCATAAGATCGATGATCTCTGCTGCCGTTGACGTTGCCGCCCGAAGCGCGCCAGCCGAGCCAAGGTATTTCTCCAATTGCAGCAATTCGAGGGCTGCACCCTTGTCGAATCCGAGGGTTTGATTCCACTCCGACAAAAGGTCGGTGCCAAATACGATCTTCACCCCATATTTGATCGCCGCCTCCATGGCGACAGGATATTCGTCGTAGACCGATTTCCACTTCACAAAGCTTGCTGGTGACAAAACCTGTGCTGCGCTCTCTTCTGAAAGCCCGAGAACCGCTTCCAGATTGGGCTGCATGTAGACGCCTTTTTCACCCATCAGCTTGGCAGTCTCTTCGGTGATCAATGGCGCGTGAAGAATATGCGGAACACCGGCCTCAACGGCCATTCGAACGGATTCATCGGTGTATGCGTGCACGGTAACAAATGTTTTCATGTTTCGCGCTACTTCCACAGCTGCCGCAATCTCCTCGGGTGAGCCTTGCAAGCCGTGCAAGGGATCAAACCGGCTGGAAACACCACCGCCGACCATCATCTTCAAATGGGTCGCACCTTTGCGAAAGTTCTCTCTGCCACAGCGCCGAATTTCGGTGACGCCGTCGGCAATGCAAGCCGTGTAGTATTCATACCAACTTTTAATACCTCCGGAATTGTTGGGGTTGTATTCCATCCGCGTGCGAAAATCCCCATGCCCGTTAGTTTGCGTAATGAAGGCCTCGGCGGAATAGATGCGCGGCCCAAAAAAACCAGCGTCTCCGTCGATCAGGTCCTTTAGATAAATCGCCGGCCCGCCGACATCCATGACAGTGGTAAACCCATTCATCAGCATGCCTTCAGCCCGCTTCATCGCAATTGCGCCATGTGCAAGAGGGCTCAGCTCGTGACGCGCCGTTGATAATTCCCTGACAATTGACAAATGCGTATGCATGTCCATCAGGCCGGGCATCAATGTGCGCCCGTCGCCGTTGATGACAGTCGCGCCGCCTGCTTCAATTGCATCGGTCGAGACGGTCTTGATCAGGTTCCCTTCGACCAGCACGTTTGCATTTTCGAACAATTCGTCATTCACGCCGTCGAAAACATCAACATTGGTAAAGAGCGTTTGTGACACCGCTTCCTCGGCTAACGATCCAGAACTCCATATAGAAAGCGCCAAGACCACGCCTGTTGTTAGTTCAATGGTTTTCATGAAAATCTCCATTAAGTTGTGCCATGATGGGACGGTTGTAATGCGCAGGTAAGTTGCAGTTGAAAAATATTGTAATTCCGGAGAGATAGAAGCAAAGATCAAATGGCGCCAGACACGACCGAAAGTTGGCGCAAAATGAGTATATGATAGTTATTTTGGGATAGTGACAAGATATGCGACACGGAAAGACTGCAACTACCCGAGCAGCTCTGCTTACTCCCTTCATTGCCTACTACACTGCGCGAGGGGGGCAGATTGAGGTGTTGCTTGATCATCTTGGAATGAAAGAGAACCCCTTTGATGACGGGCAATTGTTGGTTCCTATCCACAAGGCTCATGAAACAATGGAGTTCATCTCTAAGGAACTTGCCGAACCGTATCTGGGTGCAAGGATCGGGCAAACATGGGCAGAGACCCAAGGACCGCCCTTCGAACGTGCAAAGGAAAATGTAACGTCGCTCTCTCAATTGTTTGTAAAGCTTACTCAATTCTTCCCAACAGAAGTCTCAACAGGGGGCCTTAGTTTTTCCGCCACATCGACGCACGCCGAGGTATTGGGGAAACGTTCATATCAACCTGGCCCGGCGGCAGCGCATGGCTCCGCAGCTATGGTCGCCTTCATTCTAACCTTTATCAAAAATGCTGTGGGAGACTCATGGGATGGCGAGTCGGTTCTGGTACGAACCCCAAATCGTGAAAACTTGCCTTCTTGGCTTGTTCCCCCTTCAAGTGTGTTTGCGTCCACCGCAGAAGATTTCTTTTTCAGGTTTCCCGTTGAATGGTGTGACGCGAAGCCTGTTTTTCACCGCTCGTGCGACGACGTCGTTGTTGCGTCAGATTTTGAGCATTCGATAGATGGAGGGGTGTTGCCCTTTCTAAAGCAGAAGATTTTGAGCTCGCCGAGCAACGTTAAGTTGAAGCTGACCGATGCTGCCGCTGAGCTCGATGTTTCGTCTCGAACACTACAACGCACTTTGAAAGCCCAGGGAACGACATTCCAGTTGTTTGCTTCTGACGTTCGCCTGGAAGAAGCTCGCCGTCAGCTCGAGGAATCTGCCAGCCCGATTCAGGAAATAGCTACGTCACTCGGATTTAGCAGTTCCACTAATTTCACAAGAGATTTTCGGCGGAAATTCGGACTGACCCCGACAGATTATCGGCGGGTGCGAGACTGAGCCGGATCGTTTCAAAGTCAAAGTTACTCCACCGCAAGCACTGTTTTCACCTCAAAGCGGTCACCAGTCGCATTTCGCACGAACGGCGGCTTTGGGCCGTTCACGTGACTTTGCAAAGGTCACTACCTGCGCAAAGCGGCCAACCCCTATGGATGGCTTCTGCCAGCCCAAACACGACATTCGTGAAAGGTCTGGATTCACTATACAGCACCTATACCTCCCAAAACTCATACCCAACAACAGCTATCCAGAAGTTGACGGTCGTTCTAGCTGACAGGCCTGTTTATCCTGCCTGCCGAATACCTTTCCAGCCCACTTCCTCGAAGAGTTGAACTCAGAGCTCCAGATCCCAGATTCGAGTGTCGCCATCGTCAAATCGGAAATATTCCACGTCGGTCAACTGGTCGGTGCCATCCGTGCCCTCAACCATTACTGTGTTCGAGCCAGTTCGCGTCAGCGTGTAATCCGCGAGGTTACCGTTAAACAGTGCATAATCCGAACCAGCTCCGCCGTCGATGGTATCATCACCGCCCCCGCCCTTTAGATAGTCCACCCCCTCGAACCCGAACAGGAAATCGTCTCCGTCGAGCCCGGACAGTTGGTTACGCCCCGCATTACCGGTCAGGCGGTCGTCAAACGCGGTACCCACTAAGTTCTCGATCTCGAAATACAGATCCCGCGCCGCGTCGCCCTGACTGCCGTAACCGGTTTCCTGATCGTTCACCCGCGCTCCGCCGCGCAGATTCGCCGTCACTCCAGAAGACGACAAAAAGTAAGTCACAGTATCGACTCCGTCACCACCAAAGTAACGCTCGCGCCCGCCGGCCGAGCCAACGAACCAATCGTAATCCCCTAAGCCCCGAAAATCGTTCGAATTCCCGTCACCAAAGAACACGTCCTGCCGCGCCGAGCCGGTCACCCGTTCGATGCTTTCCAAGGTTAGGCCTCTCGCTAGGTTGGTGTTGTTGGATGGGTTGGCTAAATCAACCAAAACGCCTGTGACCTGTGCGCCTGTCGGTGGCGCACCATCCGCCGAAAACGCATCCGAAACGATATTTGCACCGACGTTATGCCATTCGACAAAGGTTACCATGTCCTGTCCGGTTCCGCCGTCAAGTGTGTCATTGCCCCTTGTGGCCACAAACCAGTCATAGTCGCCCGCGCCACGCAAATGGTTGGCGTCGTCGTCACCACGAATGTAGTCGGCATAGATCGTCCCAGTCACGCGCTCAACATTGCTGATATGCATGATCTCCGAGCTGTCATGATTGCGCGCAATGCCGGCGCCCAGATCGACATTTAACCGAAAGTGCAAATTGGTGCGATCAGGCGTATCGGCGAGGTTGATAAAGGAAACCATGTCATTGCCTGCCCCTCCATCAATGGTATCGTTTCCGCCACCGGGTGTGATCCAGTCTGCGCCGCCCCTCGCATTGATAACCTCAGTTGCCACGGTCCCGGACACGTTCTCTCCAGCATCCGTACCCGCGACGGTCGGAGTAGGCGGTATTTGCGACCGCAGATTGGCCAAAGAAAGTGTCTTATCGCTGAATTGAACATTCTCGATGTCATTGGCCAGCAGATCACGCCCTTCCGAGGACACCAAAAGCAAACCGCTATGCTCTTCCTCTACAGTGACTTCGCTTGATGTGACCGACAGTACGGCGGTATCGAAACCTGCTCCGCCCTGCAAAGTATCGTTCCCCGCCCCGCCATTCAGCGTGTCATTGCCTTCCCCGCCTTGCAGCAAGTCATTGCCGCCAAGACCGTCAATGAAGTCATTTCCTCCATATCCGTTAACCTTGTCGTGGCCATTCGTCAGACTGAAGGTGTCGTCACCAGAAAGCAGTCTTAAAAAAGCCCGCGCGTCGCTACTGGCTCCCAATGCTCGGAGGTCTGCTTCGGTGAACCCGGGGGCAAAATCCAAGCGCACGACGCGAATGTCCCCGCTGTCAAAAATGCGATCTTCACTTTCGATAATTGAGACCGCATACACAGGGTCTTCCAAAGCGGAGGGAACTGGTCGGCGAAAGTCGTATGGTGTAAAGTCACCCTCAAAAAGCAGCCCGACCCCTCCTAGCCTCTGGTTGAAGGCGGTAGTTCCCGTGACATAGGATGACCCAAAGGCATCGCGGGAAAGATTCCCCATATACCAAAAGTTTTCGTTGCTAAGGCCAAGTAAATCGATAGGAACCGAACCGGGTACTGTAGATCCTGTAACTGTTACCATTGCCTGCGACCTCATCGTTAATTTACTCAGCGAATAACCAATTCGCCATATGGGTGCAACGAACAAAAATAATACAACTCCACACTACTAATCGTGCATTGCGGGTATTTAAAATGCAGCCGAACCCTCTCTCTTCATCACAACCTCTAGATGTTCAGATACGTGCCATCAAAGCAAATAGTTTCCATGTGTGTCAGCTGGCTGACACAATTCGAGCCCGCAACCGTTTGCGTACCCGAGCCGGTCAATGTCAACGAACAATTTGCCGCTAGGCCTGTAGACGACTAATAGCCAATCACTGCGGGAGCCATGCAAGTGACTTTGCAAAGCCCGCTTCCTGCGCATTTCCGACATTGTGGCCGGCTTAGGCTCCGTCCGTTTCCGGCTCCTTTGGAGGCTTTTGGCTGCGCAGATGTTGGGGGAGTCGGTTTCTGGCCATCGGCATTCCTCACATCAGCTTTGATCGGTCAAACGGGTCGGCTTGGGTTTCGCCCCCAAGATTGCGCGCTGCATCGCGTTCGGCCTTCGCACGACTAGAGCGGGTGTTTTTCTGACTGACACTCATCGTTGTGATCCCAATTCGGCGGCTAACCGCGTTAATTGTAGCAACCAGATTCATATGCAGTTTGGCTGCTGGATTTGGGCGCGGTTCTAGGCCCGTTCGACCGCCATAAACGACATACCCCTCGGCTGTCAGTTTTCGTAGTAGCGCGGTTGCATTTGTATGCATTTGCGCCAACCCGGCCAAGTCGAGAATGTCAACGGGTTGCCAGTCTAGGAAAGCACGATACTCTTGCAAACCGTTAAAGATTTGCAGCGTTTTTTCGTCGGGGGTGGGGCCAGCTACAAGCGGCCACGGGTACAATCGTCCTGCATTTTGAGCGGCTTCTAGTTGCCCGGCTGTCGATCTGACATTCACCTGTAAATCCTTATAATTCGCCATGATCTTACGTAAATTCATGAAAATAGGCAACGTTTTAGCGCGGATGAATGGCTGTAACTTACCCCCCTGCATCTCAACTGTCTGACATTTACCTATATAAAAGTGGTTTCATGTGTTGGATGAAAATCCTAACTCCCCAGCGCGGTGATACCCCCTTAGCCCGACCTTTGACCTACCCTCCCCCAACATGCAGCACCGGCCCGGTTTGCAGGGCTGGGGAAGTCAAGGGTTTTCGACCATTCCTGCAAGAAATCGGACGTGCTGCACACCACGTCCAACGCCCCATTCGATACCCCCATTGCACCGCCCGAGACGTGCAGTGTTGCAGGTAGCTGGGCAGGTCGGGCGGTCACTGTGCAGGACGTGCAGCGCGTATCGTGCAGATGTTGGTGGGGGATGTTGGTGCAGGGTTGGTGCATGGCTGGGGCGGGTGTGCCACCCCTTATGCGCGCTGTGCTTAATGAACTTATACGTGATGTGCTTAATGTGGGTGCATTATACGTGGGGTGTTTAACGCACATGCATTATACGCGATGTACTTAATGTTCGTGCAGCATTTAAGTGGTGCATTATGTACAAAATGTTTAACGCTCAGCTGCTTTTAACCTTGTTTGAGGCCCGGAAGGCCCGGAAGGCCCGGAAGAATCTTATTAACTACGTGAAGAGGGTAAAAACACAGTAGTGTAGAGCAATAGGTTGGATTTATCCGGGCTTTCGGGCCTGCACGTCTCTAGGCACCAAAACCACTAACAGTCAGACCAGCCCAGCCGCGCGTCCTGTTGTTGTAGTGGTTGAGGCGGCGTGTATGTTGAATTGGGAAGTCCCTGCCGTTCACACTCTTCGAGAAACCAACCAAGCTGTAGCCAGCAACGTCCGCGTTGTCCTGAGCGTAGGTCTCGAACAATGCAAAAAGTTCCTCTGCACTTATGAAGTCGTCCGGGTTACTAGTGAACTTGACGCAATCCGCAAAGAACATTCCGACCGGGTCCATCCGAACCTTCGCGCGTCGTGCAATGCGGCTGTCAGTTTCGTTGTCGCTGAACCGCCCTGCTTTAGTTAGCCGTTGCCAACCTTGCCACGCCCAAAACAAGATGACGTCCGCATCTACTGCCAGCTTGTTGGCGAGACCTAAGTCCTCACTCCCAGCATGCGAGACGCCCAGATGCACGTACTTAAACCTTGCCGCGACAACACCATCGCGATCTCGGAACGACGGAACAGAATTCGAAATCACGACCAGACGGGCCTCAATCTTACCCTCCCAATCCAGTTTATTCTTTCTCGGCACAGTGACGTTGTCTTCACCCGTTAGTGTCAGGATCGTCTCAGCAATCATGTCATGATTTGCGGTCTTACCTATCCGCACGTCTGGTAAGAATACGACTGACTTCCCGATCATCGGTTCTGTTCCGAAGTCGCCGCCAAGTTTGCTTGCGCTTAGGCTGGTCGTCTTCGTTCCCAGCAGATGCTTGAGAACACCAGCGTATGTGCCTTTGCCGCTGCGTGATTGTCCTGTGATCATGAACGCTTTTTGGAAGTGGGTCGCACCGCTCAACAAGTACCCTGTGATCTCTTGGATCAGGTTCAACTGACCGTCAAACACACTCGTGAAGAATTGTTCCGCGTCGGTGCCCTCCATGGGCTTGTCGCGTTCCCAATTAGCCGCGACATGGGTCATGTTGAAAAACGCGGGGGTGTGAGCCACCAGCAGGCCGGTGTTGAAGTCCAGCAGGCCGTTCTGGACGCTCATCCATTGGCCGGGGCGCTGGTCTGACCAACCAAGGGGTGTCTGCATCGGTTGGCTTGTCAGTGAGCGTAGCGCAGCGACGTAGTTCTTTCTGGTCGCGATACTCGGGGGCAAAATATCGTGAACCCAAACGCCGTCTTTCTTCACCGCCACACACAAACACTTGCTCATCCAGTTGAACATCAAATCCATCAGCCAACTCTCAGCAACAGGTTCCCAGTGCGTCGTGACCCAGATGTATGTTTGCTCTTGCCACGTTCGGATTGTCGGCTGGCCGTTGCATATGAACAAACCGTCAATCAACATTTGCAGGTTGGTTAGGAGGTCGCGTGGGTCCACCCTCACACGCTCCGCAAGCGGCAACGGGGTCATAGACCACAAGACACCCGGATCAGGCCTAACAACCCCCACAGGCTCAGCAGGGGCAACCACAGGCTCAGCAGGGGAAAGGATGGGCATCATCCTGTATATGGTGGGCTTGTCGCCGCCTGAGTGGGCAAAGCTCTTAAGATGTGGCTGGTGGCCTTCGGTGTAAATCTTGGCCGTCGTGTCGCTGCCGTAATCCGGTTCGATGGGGTCTCGGCATGTCACGCAGTCCCAACTGGCCGGATTGCTCATAATGTCGCGTACTGTTGTTGTGCCCTTCGACGTGCGCAAGACAACATCCAGCCCCAAGACTCCACCTCTCATTTGCTCTACCTGTCGGGTTGCGTCTGCTTCGCTCAAGTCTGGGTTCTTAGACATCAGCGCGGCTGTGGTGTCTGTCTTGTGTTGTGCTTGGGCGGTTTCCATCTGTGGTTTCATCTTGGCCTCAGCCGCCTTGCACATTGCCTCAAACGCTACTTCCTCTTCGGCGGTCAAATCGGGGAAGGTCTCGCGCGTATCCAGCGTTGGCGACTCAGCGACATGATGAAACGCCTTCGTCTGTGTCAGGTCGCCATTCATCGCCGCGTGAAGGTAAATTGGCTGACTCGGCACACGCATAGCCCGGTCAACAACTGTCCGTCGCAGGAATCCGCCTGACTTGCTGATCTTGTGTTGTCCGTAGCCATTGAGGATCGCGCGTCTGAACATCACATCCAGCGCACGGGGGATATCCTTCCCATCCGCCACAAGAATGTAGCAATGCGCGCCCTTGAGCAGCACAACGGGTAAGCCCATCATTGACACGTTGCTGCCAGAGCTAGACGTCAGCAGGCGCTCACACGCGCCCAACTGAGGCAATGCGGCGGTCAATTGTGCATCCACGTCACCCAGCGTCTGCATTGTCCATAGATCGTCCATATCAATCACCAGCAGGGCGGGGCCGCTAGGGTGTGAAAGGTGTGCGTTGTTCCGGGATATAAGGGGCGCGCCAGTGTCTGTCCGGGTGCCCTCTGCGACCTCATACCCAACACACACACCGGCCTCACACCGGGATACACCTGCGGTCATTGACCACTTGTGATTGACGCTTGGGAGCCAATCTTTCAGCTGTGTCAGGGAGGCAAAGCGCGTCGTGCAGTAGTCCGCCTGCGACATTGCGCCGTGTGTGCCTTTCTTGACGCCGGTCTCGGTCATCTGGAAATATTTGCCCGGTGCGGCATTGTTGGGGTGGGTGTGCCGGTACAGACCCACTTGGAAACCGGCTGTGCTTTGTTGTTGCGCGACGGGATCGGTCTGCGGTAGGTGTGTCACACGAGAATACTCCTATGCTTGCGCTGGTTGCACATTGGATTACGGGCCGGATGGGATGACTCCCCACCCGGCCCAACTCTTTCCAGCATCCCCCAAATCCAGCATCAGGGCCAGAAGTTTGAGTTTTTGTCTTACAGAAACAACGGCTTAGCTTTGATCTGACAGGACAATATTCTCTGCCATGTCAATTTGAGCCAATCTGGCCATAAGATAAATTAACGGTAACTCGTCATTACGATAAGTTCTTCTTATCACACCATCAGAATGGCGCGTTAGATCAGTCTCAGGGACGTCATAGGACACCTCCAATCAAAGGGGGGCCTTCGCTACAGAGGAGGCCCCCCCAATCCAAGAGGTATCCTCACAGGCGGCATAGGACACCTTCGCTTCTTCTAATGCCACCTCTGTAGCGATGGCCTTCCCAATCCAAGAGGGGTCCTCACAGGCGGCATAGGATACCTTCGCCTTATGGGGGGGTCACCTCTGTAGCGATGCCCCCCCCAATCCAAGAGGTATCCTCACAGGCGCGCTACCTGCTAGTCAGGTTCAGTTCTTCTTTCCCCAGCTCATCGACGGGCACCTTGCTTCCACGCCTCCTGCGACGTCATAGATAATGAGAATCTTTCAGCAACCGGGGGCTGTGACCGGCTCCCCTTCCCTCATAAACTACTGATATTATTTACATATAAGGTAGGGCACAAATGCTGGACGTTGAACAACTCATGCGGGAAGAAATGCGCAACATAATCCGTGAACAGATAAATATGAACGATTGCAAATCCGTGTACACCGGTTCGATTCCGGTACTCGCCTCCAAATTTTTCAATGACTTACAGAGCATTGCGCTACTTTCAGCGTTTCGGTTTACAGGCCGGTTTACACAGCAACCCCCAAATGCCAGCTTGATCACGTTGCCAAACCAACAGTCAGGCACCAAATTTGATAGTAATTTTCAGTCCCGTGGCGGAGGCGTTGTATCAGATTTCTCTTTTGAAGATTTACTGGGGATTGGCTTCGTTGAAGTTGCGGAATGGGTCTGCGACGGGGGTGATCTTTCCTACCAGGTAAACCTGGGCACCGAGCGTGTCGCTCGAGCTTTGATGAATGAACCGAATGCTCTGTACGCATTCCAGCATGATGAGACCATCCTCTACATTGGCAAAACCACGCGTAGCCTGCAGAAACGGTTTCGGGGCTATCAACGACCTGGGAAAACTCAACGCACCAACATCCGTTGCAACCAAAAGATAAAGAAGCTTCTTGCGGGCGGGCATTCGGTTCGTATTCTTGGTTTTGTACCGGTAACCCATTTTCGGTACGGCGACTTCGAAATCAATCTTGCAGCAGGACTGGAAGATTCTTTGATTAGAGCGATCAACCCGCCATGGAATGGCGGAGATCGCGGAAGTGCCATTTCTGAGACGGAAGAGCGCGAAGCCGCCGAAGAATGCACACCTGCAAATCCCCTACACTACCAGGACAACCCGGCACGGGGCCGCAGATTTCCGTTCACACTGGCGAAAACCTATTTCTCAAAAGGAACGGTCAACACTGGGGTCGCTGCAAGTGAGTTCCTTGGTGAAGACGGTGAGCCCATGCTTGTTAAGTTCGGGGATGGCTGGAAGGACGTAAGCTCTCGCATCAACAGAACAGCCAACAAATCCGGAGGAGTTAGAATCGTGGGAAACAACCGCGCGATAGCGCAGTGGTTTCAGCGGCATTTCAAAGAAGGTGAGACAATCACATTTGAAGTGATTGATGCCAACACAATTCGTTTCAATCAGCCCGAAACATCAAAAGGTTAAGCGACTGAGATTTCTGTTTCTACCATTAAAACGGGGATGACATTCTCTCAACCTCGCCATAGCCTGGCGCCATGAGTGGTGAGGAATGGTCAGATTTGGAAAATAACGCCATCGTGGCAGATTACTTATCCATGCTTTCTGATGAGCTGACAGGCAAGAGATACAACAAGGCAGCCCACAACCGCTCCCTCCAGAAATTGATTGGCCGCTCGAAGGGTTCGATTGAATTCAAGCATCAAAACATCTCAGCCGTGCTCAAAGGGTTGGGTGAGACCTGGATCAATGGTTACAAGCCCGCGTTCAATTTTCAGTTGTCTTTGGTCGAAGCTGTCGCGCGACAGCTTCACCAACGCGCAGGCTGGCTTGTAAGCTCCCAGACCAAGCTGACGGGGATATCCGAGGCTCCAGGGGCCATCTGGATAGGTACACCGCCGACCCTGCAGAACACCCCTCCACCGGATGAAATAGAGCAAATGCAGGCCGTAGCCCGCAAATTCGATGTGGCGGGACGTGACGAGCAGAACCGATCTCTTGGCAAGGCCGGAGAGGAGCGTGTCCTCCATCACGAGCGTGCCATTCTCGCCAGCGCCGGGCGGCAGGATCTCGCTCGGAAGGTGCGCTGGGTCAGTCAGGAAGATGGCGACGGTGCTGGTTACGATATCTCCAGCTTCTCGCCCGAAGGAGAAGAACGGCTGATTGAGGTGAAAACGACAAACGGATGGGAGCGAACTCCTTTCCACATCTCCAGAAATGAATTGGCTGTCGCAGACTCAAACCGCGACAGCTGGACACTTTTCAGGCTTTGGAACTTCTCCCGGGAGCCGAGGGCATTCGAATTGCGCCCACCACTGACTACCCATGTCGATTTAACAGCAACGAGCTTCCAAGCGAGTTTCCACTAAGGGTCAGTGGAATCACCGGCAGCCCTTGGCCTCTTGACGCGCCTTGGCCAGCTTCACCAACACTTCGTCGGACTTTTCTGGAACAAGTGCCACGTAATTCTCGATGATGCTTCCTGCGTGGCGAATGCCCCAGCCCATCGTCGTGGCAATCTGCTCCAACGAGCAACCTGCTCGTAGCAATTCAGTCGCTGCGGTTCCTCTCATATCATAGAAATGAAGCTCATTTCTGATGTTGATCTTTGACCGATCATTCTTGGCAGCATCATTCACCCGCTGCCGCAGGTCTCGAATAATTCCTGAGGCACGCTCAGGTTGCAGTTTGTGCCCGTCCAACGAGACGACCAGGTATTCTTGATTGTCCGGTGTAGTGTCGATCAACTGTGCCAGTGCCGGTGTTACTGGAATCGCAACGGGTTTTCCGTTCTTCGTTCGCTTGAAGAACAAGCGCCTGCCCATCGGGGTTTTCTGAACGTGTTTCGGCCCGGCGTGGGCCCAGATGATCCTGAGAGATAAGACCCATCGGGGCATCCCCGGCTTTGGCCATGTCTTCATAGGAGCGCAGGTCGACTCGCGCCGACGAGCCGATCCGTTTCAGCGCTGCATTGGTTCTTTTCTCCCATTTCCCCCGAATCCGAAGGATCTCCTGGGGGCCGCTCTTCTTGTCATCCAGCACCCTTGTGGTTCTGTGCGTCCCATCGTCCGCGCGGCGTGTGTGTGGAAGTGTGACGGTCAAAACCTTCGACCAATGGGAGACGGCGCACCGTTTGTCTCTGGCTTTGATACGCCAGAATTAAGCAGGTATTCGGATTGCCCAAAGGAAACCCATGCAGGTTTACTAGCTGCGGTACGAATGTCTGAACTACTGCGAAAACCCGGTTTGGTTATCGAAGACTCAGGCGAAATCGACAATTTCAGAAGGCCGCCAGTCGTACTTCGCCTGCCAGATGGATCAACCATTGGGCAGACATTGATCAATGAAGGCTTCGAGCGCGTTTGGACACCCCCCTATCGGGCCAGCTGGTGCGATTGAGGAGGTATAGGCTGTCTTCAGACTGAAGGGGCGGTTGTGGGTGTCTCTTGCCGCATCGAAGGCTAACGTCGATTGCGTGCGGAATGCGGGCTTTGCAAAGTCGCGCGAACTGCCCACAGCGGTCTTTGACCGTGGTACTTATTCGGCATCGAATCTTCCCATAAGGGGACATTGGAAGATTGCGCAACGGCAATTGATCCTCTGGCGAGTAACCTCCCTCACCTTCAACTGAAAATGCGTGTAATCCCAAAGAAAAAATGATCAGGGTAGAGCATTCAACCGAGGGACGACTCACTTTGTCAAAAATCAATAAGTCCGATATTTATGAGAAAAACTTGAATTTTCCTACTAGGCTCTGATGCCCCTCACGGCTTGCTACCCACTCTTGCCTTGGAACTCAAACAAGATGGCTCAGACGAGGCACATACCGTTGAGACACTAGCCACCAAGTACGAAGGCATACCTGATTTCCAAGCACATCTCTTCTCTTCGTATGTTCGCGAGGTCATCTTACCAGCTGCTGAATACAATCCCAGCCTCACACTGTTCAATACAGCTGACCAAGACAAGACGATTGAAAATTATCGTCAGTTTGTTGAAACGGTTTTGAAGATACTAAGCAAAAAGAGCCGCAAGAAGCGGGTCAACATCTTCACCACGAATGATGATGGAGTGGTAGCTCACACTGCCGAGGCGCTGTTTAGGCACGGGACTTATAACCAGAATATTACGGTTGCGGCGAGAGCGATGGTCGAAAGGAACACCTTTGGGCATCTGTCATAGCTGGTTGCCACGCGCCTCCAATCTTTCAAGCGGCCAAACATGATCTCGATACGATTGCGGCGTTAATATCGACGTTTGTCATATTTGACAGCCTTGCCGCGTGACTTTCGTCCGGGGATGCAAGGCGTTATTCCCATATCTACAAGGGCTTCCCGGAACCAATCCGCATCATAGCCACGATCCCCAAGTAGCCAGTCCGCTGATGGCAGGCTACTCACAAGAGCTCTCGCCCCAGTGTAGTCGCTTGCTTGACCGGCGGTCATGAAGAACCGAATAGGCCGCCCAACCGTGTCAGTCACAGCATGCAGCTTTGTGTTCATACCGCCTTTGGTACGCCCGATCAGGCGTCCGCCCCCCCTTTTTGGCCGACAAGCTGGAAGCTGTCCGGTGGGCCTTGAGGTAAGTCGCGTCGATTGAAAGCGTTTTATGGTCAGGCGCTTCAGCGGCAAGGCCCTCCATAATTCGGGCAAACACGCCCATATCGCTCCACCGCTTCCAACG
>OMPR01000012.1 GCA_900313015.1 Rhodobacteraceae bacterium EL53
GGGCCTTTGGCACCTTGAACTTGCTTTTGAACGGAGCGGTGTCAAACGATGAGTATGGTACGTCCATCTTGCGCTATGTCGATCAGTTTGGTGGATACGATGGCCCGTCGGTGGATGAGGCTATCGAGTTTTTCGAGGATCGGATCACCGGAGATGAGGGGCTTGGTACGCCTGATGGGGGCGGGCCCGACCCGGTTGATCCTGATCCGGCCCCGACCCCGACCCCGGATCCAGATGCGGGGGATGGGTTTTCCAATGGGGCAATTACCAAGGAAAACGCCGACGTTGTAGTGACTTGGTCTTGGGGAGCGACGCGGACCGTGACCGATTTTGATCCGGCGCAGGACACGTTGTTCATTGATTGGTTCAGTGCCGAACAGTTGGAAACTGAAGAGGCCGAGCAGGGGCTTGTTCTGAGTGTTGGGACGAACAATCAAACACTGACCTTGCAGGGCGTGACGTTTGCGGACCTGGTTCCGACCAACATCAATGCCTTGGACGCCAGTTTGCGGGCAGAGTTGGTCAGTTTGACCGACACAACGGAACCCGGAGACGGCGACGGCCATGGTGACGGAGATAGCCATGGGGGAATGGACGGCACCATGACCACCATTACGTTGACCTCGGGCAATCAGACTGTCGATGGGTTCGATTTAACTCAGGACATGGTTCACATTGAGGGTGGAATTACGGCGGAACGCCTTCAAATATTTGAAGAAAGCGGCGATGCGCTGGGATTAACCACCCGGATCGTTGTGACCGATTCAGCCGGTGCGATCTTGTCCACTACCATCCTGAAAGGGGTTGCTCTGTCTGATCTGACGTTGTCCAATTTTTCGATTGCTGAACAATCGGCTTTGAATGAGGTCGCGTCGGTGATCGGGACCTCGATCACCGATCCGGGCGATGGGCTTGGATATGGCGTCGTTTATGACAGCGATGGGTCAAACCCGCCTGCAATTACGGGCGAGACTGTAGAAGGCGGGGTAAGGTACCGCGCGGATGTGAATGCGGATGATATCATCGGATTTGATCCTGCGCAGGATCAGCTCGATTTCGGCGGCACTTCGGTTCACGGCATGATTGTTACCAAAACCCCCGCGGGTGAGATCGCGATAGATAGCCCGTGGTCCGTCCAGTTGCAGGTCGTAAAAGGCGTGGGCTTTGAAGCCGTAACCATCGACAGCTTTGGTGTGGTCGGCAATGAACACCTGCGTCAGGATATGGGCGGCGTGGTGAGTTGGGAACAAGGCGTTGGCCCGCGCAACGCGGACACCGTTTATGTTCGTAGCCACGAATATGGTGTCCAAGAGGTGGTGAATGATTTCGATCCCTCAACGCAGAAAATCAGCTTTCTGTATTTCGGAACCCGCGAACGGCTGAGCGTCGAAGACACGGATGGGGGTTTGGTGATTTCCTCGCTGCCGACAGGGCAAAGCGTGACGCTGGTGGGCGTAGAACTTGCCGATCTGGTGCCGAGCCGTGTTGAGTTTCATCATGATCAGGTGATGGAAGACAATCTTGAGGTGCCTTTTGGCTTTGATCAGAACGATGTGACACTTGTGGATCGCACTGACTTGTTGACCCCAACAGCGCCTGCCGGTGATACCACAGACGGGCACCAAACCCGCACTGGTGACATGGGAGGCGGCACAGATCCCGGAGATGCTGATGGCGGGACGGATCCCGGAAACGGAGATGGGGAACCCGGTTCTGGCGACGAAATCCAGTTTGTTGAAGGCACGCAGGACCGGGTCGAGGTGACGTGGGATTGGGCGTCCGAGATAACCATCCTTGGGTTTGACCCCGAAGAAGATGTCATCGACTTCAATGCGCTGGCCGCTGAAAACGTTTCGATCCGCGAGGCGGATGGGGATCTGTTGATTGAGGTGCTTGGCAATGGTGGAAACATCACAACTCTCAATGGGATTCAGGCCGAAGATCTGACTTTGAGGTCTTTGACTGCTGAAGATTGGAATGAAATTACCGACCCGTGTGGGGCCCTGATCCAGCAATTGGTTGCGTTGGATTTTAGCTTGGGTTGATGCGTGCGGATCAGGTGAAAAAGCGCCAATGTAGCCTGATCCCGCCCTCGCCAGAGTATGCCTTGGTAATACTCTGGCGAGGTTTTGTTTTTTCTCGGTTGCCACGGCTTTGAAGGCCAGCAGGTTACTCGTTTACGAGATTGAACTTGGTATGGCGCTGTTTTCTTTGGTGTTAGGCGTGACAGATCCAGCACTGATGGGGTGCCGATCTAAGACGTTTACTGAACCACACGCACCGAGCCTGACGATTCAAAAGGTATTGGTTGAAGAACGGCCGGGGGTAATCCCCTGCTTCTGGTGGCACGTCACTGCTTTCCAATCAGGCAGAACTTTCACCATCTAGTTCTTCGATCATACGGTCGCGCATAATAAATTTTTGCGGTTTTCCGGTGATTGTCATGGGCAGGTCTTCAACGATGCGAATGTAGCGCGGAACTTTGAAATGCGCGATTTGGCCCTCACAGAAACTTCTGAGTGCTGAGTCGCTCAGCACACTCCCTGGCTTGGGAACGATCCATGCACAAACCTCTTCGCCTAAACGCGGATCGGGCACACCAAAAACCTGAGCTTCGCTGACGTCAGGGTGGCTGAACAGAAACTCTTCGATCTCACGCGGATAAATGTTTTCGCCGCCACGGATAATCATGTCCTTGACCCTGCCAGTGACGGTGCAAAATCCATCCGCGTCCAGAACCGCCAAATCGCCCGTGTGCATCCAGCCATCACGGATGGCCTCACTGGTGCGAGTGGGGTCCTGCCAATAGCCTTTCATGACTGAATAGCCACGCGTGCACAGCTCTCCCTGCACGCCGACCGGAACGATCTCTCCGGCTTCGTTAATAATTTTCACCTCAAGATGTGGGTGCACGCGACCCACTGTTTCGCAGCGCTGTTGGGTGGTGTCATCCACGAAGCTTTGAAAAGACACAGGGGCGGTTTCGGTCATGCCGTAGCAAATTGTAACCTCATTCATGTGCATCTGATCATTGACCTGTTTCATCACATCCACGGGGCAGGGGGCACCCGCCATTACGCCGGTGCGGAGGGCTGTTAAATCGCGCGGGGTTTTCGATAATTCCTGCAACATGGCCACAAACATAGTTGGTACACCATAGAGCGCCGTGCAGCGTTCGTTCGCGAGCGCGGCCAGAGTTGAAGGCGCATCAAACCCTTCACCGGGAAAGACCATCGCAGCGCCTTTGCTAACCGCACCCAACACGCCCATGACCATTCCAAAGCAATGGTAAAGCGGGACTGGAATGGCGAGACGGTCATTTTCAGTCAATTTGATCCGATCAGTCACAAAGCGGGCATTATTGACAATGTTGTAGTGTGAGAGGGTCGCTCCCTTCGGCTGCCCCGTTGTTCCTGAGGTAAACTGGATGTTGATTGCCTCATCCGGTTGCAAGGTTCGGTCGATCTCGGGCAATCGAAGTTGCTGTGCCGGACCGCCAAGGGAGGAAACTTCGCCAAAGTTCCAGATGCCTGCATCATCAGGTACCTCATCCATCACGATCACGTGCCGCAGATGGGGGAGTTTGCTGGCATGTAGCCGCCCGCGTTCGGACGTTGCCAATTCTGGGGCAAGTGTACGGATCATTTCAAGGTATTCGGAGGATTTGAATGCCTGCGCTAGCACCAATGCTTTGCATCCGACTTTGTTCAGCACGTATTCCAGCTCTGACAGGCGATAGGCTGGATTGATATTCACCAGAACCACGCCTATTCGCGCCGTGGCAAATTGAGTCAAAACCCATTCCAACCGATTGGGCGACCAAATACCAAGGCGATCGCCTTTTTCTAACCCGAGCGCAAGAAAACCAGACGCCAGAGCATCCACTGCACGGTCAAAATCATAATAGCTGAGGCGCATGTCAGGAAAAACCAGCGCATCGCGGGGGCCGTAACGCGAAACAGCGTCGCGCAACAATTGTGGAATAGTAGCATAGGCCAATTCAGGGTGCTTGGGGCCCTGCACATAGGATTTACCGTCTCGCGGAGCGAGATTGTTTTGCGCCCCAACATTTTGATCCAGTCCAAACTGCTGAATACGGCTTGCGATACTTTCATTCAGGATCGTCATAGTGAGGTCTCCTTACATGGTGCGCCAATCGCCTGATTGTTCAAAGGCATGTGCCGCCTGATAGATTTTCATTTCCCCATAGTTCGGTCCAACGAGTTGCAGACCGATGGGTAACCCTTCGCTGAATCCGCAAGGGATGCTCATCGCGGGTAAGCCACCGTTAAAGGGCGCCGTATTGGGCACCATTTCAAACGCACGCTGCACGTACAGGCTCAGTGAGCAATCAACAGGAGGGTGTTCTTGCGGTTTGATGGGCAGTGTTGGCATCAAAAGAAGATCGTATTGCTTGAGTGCGGCCAGATAGCGTTCATTGCACCGGCGCATGATATTTTGGGCCTTACCGTAGAAACGGCCCCGATATTGACGCTGAAAATGCTCACCAACGAACATACAGGCCTTAAGGGAATGGCTCAGTTCATCCGCCCGCCCTTTCCATTGTGCCATGTGATCCGTCATGGATGGCAGGAACAACCCGCGGTAATTCGTACCCGTAGAGTTGCCCCACATCATCCCATCTTGCAGACCTTCAAGTGTAATCGCGGTCCATGCATCCATAGCGGTGTGATGTTCAGGGATGGAAACGTCTTCTACCCGCGCGCCGAGTTCGCGAAAACGTTCAATGGCCTGCATAACCTTTTGATCCACGTCCGATTCCGAGTTGGGGTGGCCGAAACCTTCCATCAGGACCCCGATGCGCAACCCCTGTGCTCCGCGCCCAAGCGCTTCGGTGTAGCTGTAAACTTTGGGGTTGTATTGCCTTGGGTCGAGCCCATCTTCACCCGCCAACACTTCCAACAACAATGCATTATCGGCGACATTGTTGGTGACTGGTCCGAGGTGATCAATGGTTTGTTCAATAGGCATCGCACCAGTGTAGGGAACCAAGCCATGTGTGGGTTTCATCCCATAGCACCCGCAATTTGATGCAGGAATACGGATGGAGCCACCTTGATCCCCTGCGATCGCCATATCGACCTCGCCTGCTGCAACCAAAGCTGCCGAACCGGCCGAGGATCCGCCCGCCATATAACCGCGTTTGAAAGGGTTGTGGATTGGCCCTTTGGCATTGGTGTGGGAGCCGCCGGACAAGCAGAAATTCTCGCAATGTGCTTTGCCCGCGATAACGGCCCCTGCATCCAGCATGCGGGTGACAATGGTGGCATCGATCTCTGGCGTGTAGCCCTCCATGATCGACGACCCGTTCATCATCGGGACCCCCGCCAAACAAATCGTGTCTTTCAGAGCAATCCGCTTGCCGCGTAGTTTGCCATCGGGGGCGCCGCGTATTTCAGTTTTGACGTACCATGCGTTTAGCTGGTTCTCTGTGGGGTCTGGGAAATTGCCGGGGCTGCGGGGATAGCGCACTTCGGGCAAGTTATCCGGCATGGCGTCAAGTCGGTCATAGGCCTGCATATAAGGTTCGATGATCTCAGTGTATTCAACGAGATCCTCATCCGACAGGCTCATGCCAAAGCGTTCAGCCATGCTGCGCATTTGGGCAAGGGTTGGACGTTTGATGGTCATGGCATTCACCGTTGAGGCATGGAGTTTCGGAAGAGGCAATTCAGGTGTTGGCGTAGGTGTAGGCGGGAACGATTGGGTGCTGTTCGGTTTGTTAGTTTTTGACGTTGAGCGACCCGTGTTTGTACGGGTGCCACGTGCGGCTCCGAACCCAAGAAACTGATCGACCTTGGACTGATCGGACAGTTCAGCTCGGGTCAAAGTACCGGTTATCCGACCGCGTTCCAGCACCAGTACCCGGTCGGAAAGGTCTGCTATGAAATCGAAATTCTGCTCGACCAACAGGATCGAAAGCCCGCGCTTTTCGCGCAATTTCAACAGGGTTTCAGACATCTCTTCGATGATAGAAGGTTGAATACCTTCGGTTGGTTCGTCCAGCAGCAGAAAATCCGGATCCCCCATCAGGCATCGGGCAAGCGAAAGCAGTTGTTGCTCTCCGCCGGACAAGGCACCGCCATCGCGATCCAGCAGACGTGTAAGGCGAGGGAAATCAGCAAGGACTGCGTCCATCACATCGGTTTCTGACCCTGTGCCATGATCATGCCAGGCAAAGCGTAGATTGTCGCGCACGGAGAGCTGCGGAAAGATGCCCCGACCCTGTGGGACGTATCCTACCCCCATCTGAGCGCGCGCATTTGGGGGCAATCCTGTGATGTTATACTGATCGTAATGTATCTGTCCTGATGTCGCCGGGAGAAACCCCATCAAGGTCTTGAGGAGCGTGGTTTTGCCCATGCCGTTGTGTCCTAAGACGCCGACGACTTCGTTCTCTGCGACATCAAGGTCGATGCCATGTAGGATCGGCACTTTGCCATACCCACCAGACAGGCCTTTGGTCGACAGCAAGGTATCGCGTTCTTCGGCCATTATGCTTTCTTTCCCAGATAAACGGCACGCACGTGAGGGTCAGACATGACCTGATCAACGTGGTCTTCCATCAACACGGCCCCTTGGTGGAACACCGTCACGGTTTCAGCGATTGACCGGATAAACTGCATGTCATGTTCCACGATTACGACAGCTGCACGACGGGTTAGTTCGTGGATGATTTCGGTCATGCGATCGACGTCCTGTGCGCTCATTCCTGCAGCGGGCTCATCGAGCAAGACAAGCCATGGGTCGGCAACCGCGACGATCCCCAACTCTACACGTTGTCTTTCTCCGTGCGCTAACTGTCCCAATTCCGTGCGTGCAATGGACCCAAGGGCCAGCCGTTCGATGATCGCATCCGCCCGTGCCCGTGATTCAGCTACGTTGTTAAAACGCCGCGCCGCGAGCCAGATGTTTTCATGCACGCTCAGCGCATCCATGACATTGGGGGTTTGCGTTTTGATACCAACGCCAAGTGCTGCGATCTGGTGAGGTTGCCAGCCTGTCACCTCTTGGCCACGCATGTAAACGTGACCTTCGGTTGGGATTAACAAACCTGTCACACATTTGAAGAACGTCGATTTGCCCGCACCATTTGGGCCAATCAAACACCGCAACTCACGCTCTTTCAGTTTGAAGTTCACGTTGTCACTTGCTGTGACACCGCCAAAGCGCATCGTTAGACCGTGCGTTTCCAATACCGTTTCAGCCATGTCGTGCTCTCCGCATGCGGCGATTGCTTGGCTTGCGCCTCGTGTGTCCGAATATGCTGCTCAGAAGAGACGCAATGGCAGGCACTAGGCCGCGTGGTAAGAAGAGAACAAACAACACAAGGATCAGCCCGGTGATGAGCGTGTTGTCGATCATGCTTTGCTGGCCAAGCATGAATTTGAGATAAGCCAGTCCCGCAGCGCCAACAATTGGGCCCAACCGTGTGCCAAGGCCGCCAACAATGCACCAAATTATAATTTCGGCCGATTGCCCAAGTGAAAAGAGGTTGGGGGTGACGATCTCACCCCAATTTGCAAAAAGTGCGCCTGCAAGGCCCGCGATTGCTGCGCCAATGGCAAATAGTACTGTCTTGCGGGCGGCAACATCGTATCCCATCAGGCCCATTCGGACTTCATTTTCGCGAATGCCCAAAGCCATGCGGCCAAAGGACGAACGCAGCAGCCATGTGACCAGCAGGTATACAATCACCAATGCTACGGCGCATACATAGAAGTAAGGATCGCCCCAGATATATGCATTTGGGTCACCCGGGACATTCAGTGTCTGAAACCCCGGTATGCCGTTGAACCCACCCAGCCGTGCTTTGCCAATCACATATTGTGGGCCGGCGGTCGAGTTGACGAATTTGAACAAGATCAGCGTGACGACCAGTGTAATAACACCGAGGTAAACATCGGTCAGCCGTCCATAAAACATCATCGCCCCCAAAAGAGCGGCGAATATCGCGGGTACCACCACGGCGAGGATCATCGGGACTGTACTTTCCCCAATGTTGATCGCGGCGATGGCATAGGTATAGGCACCCAGCCCAAAGAATGCCGCTTGGCCAAAGCACAGAATGCCCCCAAATCCCCAGATCAACCCAAGGCTCAACCCGAGCATGCCGTAGATTACCAGAACGGTCAGTGTGTAGGTGCTGATCAGCAGGGGCATCAGCCAAATCAACAGGGCGGACACCACTAGCGTGATCAAAACGTCCTGAGACATTGTTCGCTTCATCACATTTTGCCCTTAAAGAAACGCCCGGTGATCCCGCTCGGCATGGCGCGTAAAAGGACCACGGCTGCGATTAGCAGCGCGACTTCTCCGATCACGGGCGAGATGGCAAAGGTAAAAATCTGGTTGACCAGTCCAAACGACGTGGCCGAGCTGACCAACCCTGCGATCAAAGAAGGGCCGCCCGCAATAACCGTGATAAAGGCTTTGGCGATATATGCCCCGCCCGAAGTGGGCACCAGGCCGACCAAGGGGGCTAGCACGGCGCCAGCAAGCCCCGAGAGCGCGGAGCCACAGAAAAACGTCATCATATAGATGCGATCCGGGCTGTAGCCGAGCGCCGCCGCCATGTCAGAGCGTTGCATTGTGCCCCGCGCGATCAAGCCTGCCCTTGTGCCACGCAAAACCGCGTACATTGCGATGACCAAGAGAATGGTCACAATGATAATAAAAAAGTTGTAGCCGTTGATTTGATAATCGCCCACTGCGAAACCGGGGATCGGGGTTGAGATGCCCGTTGTCGTATTGCCAAAGATCATCGTCGCAAGCCCAATAAAAACTAGGCTAAGACCCCAGGTTGCCAGCATCGTATCCACCAACCGTCCATAAAGGTGGCGGATCACCAACCTTTCAACGATCAGGCCAATCAGCCCGACGACAATAGGGGCAATCACCAACATGGCGACAAAGACGTTCACGCCCAGTCCGACGGCGGTGATGGTCGCATACCCCCCCATCATCATGAATTCGCCATGGGCCAAATTAATGACCTTCATCATGCCAAAGACCACCGCCAGCCCCGCACTTATCAGCACCAGTGATGCAACGGCGTAGAGCATTTCAACGAGGATGACGAAACTGAGGTCCATAGTGCCTGCTATCTGCTGCTTGCGAATTGAAAGTCTGGACCAGGGCGGCTTGCGTCGCCCTGGTCGGAGGACACCGAAAAATCAGATTTCGATTTCGTATTGAGTGTTGTCGTCTGGGTTCGCCTGCAAATCACAAACCGCCTGCGTGTCGATGGGGGCTCGTTGTGGCAGCGTTTCTATCACTTTCATGCCCTGACCATCGAACTCCATGATGTGTACATCGACTGTGGCATGGTGGGTTTGCGGATCAATGGTGACCTTACCGGCAGGACCTTCAATAGAAATGCCAGTCTCGAGCGCATCCACGACTGCATCACGTTCTATACTGCCTGCTTTACGCACACCTTCGGCCCAAAGCATGATGCCTTGATAGGTGGACACAGCAAGTTCATGAATGGCTGTCGTATCGCCGTACTCAGCCTGCCATTTTTCCTTGAACGCGGCGTTGGATGCGGTCTCCAGCTCTTGGCTGTAATTGTAGGCAACCATAATGCCGTTGCCTTCTTCGGCGGTAAGCACCTTGTGTTCGTTGCCAACACCCATTGTTGTTGAGGCCAACGGGATCTTATCTTTCATACCCGCTGCGGCCCATTGACGGAAGAAAGACAAATGCGCCCCGCCCACAAGTGGAGCGAACACCAAATCCGGTGCCGTTTGCTGGATTTTGGTTATGGTTGAGCCAAAGTCAGACACATCCAGAGGGAAGAAATCGGTCGCTACAACCTCGCCGCCGTTTTCTTCGACAAACTTTTGAATCCAACGCGCTGTGATCTGACCGTAATTGTAATCCGCCGCGAGGATATGGACCTTTGGGCCAGACTTTTTCATGGCGTAGGGAACCAAAACTTCAACCTGCTGGGCAGGGGTTACGCCGGTGACAAAGATGTTGCGGTCACAAACGCCACCTTCGTACTGCACGTTGTAGAAATACAGCGTCTTGGTCTTGCGCATCGTCTGGCGGATCGCCTCACGCGAGGCAGACAGAATACCACCATGCACCACGTCAACCTGATCCTGACGGGTCAACTGCTGAGCATACTGCGAATAGAGCGCCATGTCTGATTGGGTGTCATAGGCCGCGACTTCAACTTGCCGGTCCAAAAGACCGCCCCCGGCGTTGATCTCTTTGACGGCCAGGCGCATGGCCTGATCCATCGGCTTGCCATAGGCGTCAAAGATGCCTGAAGTATCTAGGATCGAGCCAAGCTGGATTTTATCCGCCGACATGGCCGCCTTTGGCAACATGGCCGCCGCGCTAACGGCAGCTGCGCCGCCAAGTAATTCTCTCCTGGTCAGAGACATGAAAAGTCCTCCGTCGGTAAGGTTATGGATAAGGGGTGATTGAAATCACTCTTTCGGTTTTTGGTCGTCTTTTGCCTTGATACGATTGGCATAATCTGCGGTTCGCCCGGCAGTTTGTGCGTCAAAATCAAGCCCGATTTCTTCGCCCATCTGTTTCATCGCAGGAAGGCGCACGGCCATGCCAAGGATTTGATCCATTGCGGCCCCAAAGGCGCTATCAACACCTTCGCCACCCGCAGAAGCACCCCCACCAGGCCCGCTGATCTGGTTGATGCGGATCGAGTCGATCTTTTCGACAGGCTTCATCATCTGCGTCATGATCTCGGGCATCTTTTCGAGTTTGTGTTCTTCTAGACGCATGCGAATGACAGCATCACTCAGCGTGTTTTCAGCGGAATTGAGCGCGGTCTGACCAGCGGCCTCCGCCTCCATCGCGGCTTTTTCTGCGCTGGCCATCGCTGTCCGTGCAGAGGCGTCGGCCTGTGCGCGTGCCAGCAAAATGCTGACGTCGCTTTTCACGCGGCTGCCTTCAAGCTCGATGTCCCGCTCTTGCGTGAGCTTGGCTATTTCCTTTTCGCGCAGAGTGACTGCCCGTTCCTTTTGTGTCTGAACACTTTCTGCGGCTAGAATGACCTGTGCGCGGGCTTCTTCTTCTGCAGCTTTGGCCTGCGCTTCTTTCGCCCGCGACTGTGCCAGCTGAATATCATTTGCGATCTTGGCTTCTTCTAGTTCGAGCAACGCTTGCATTTCTATTTTGCGCAAAGCTTCGTCATTTGTGACCTGCGCGGATTTGGTTTCCTGCTCTTGTCGGATGCGCATTGTCTCTGATGCTTGTTTTGCCTCAGTGCGGGCCTGAGCGGAGCGACTCTCGGCTTCAACTTCAAGTTTGGCTAGGTGCTCTTGTTGGGCAATCTCCGTCTCGCGCTCAGAACGTTGCAGATCCATCTGGCGCTGATGTTGCGACAAGCGATATTCCCTAACGGCCACTTCGGTACTGGTTTCCACCGCGATCCGGGCTTTGCGTTCTTCAGCAACCATTTCGGCCAGTCGTCTCATACCGCGCGCGTTGAAGGTGTTGTTCTCGTCGCGTTGGGCAAAATCACTTTGGTCGATCGAAACAAGGGCAGCGGTCACCAGTTCCAATCCCAAGCGTTCGGCGTGCTCGGTCGCAACCTTCGCGACTTCAGCAGTGAATGCTGCGCGTTCAAGATGGATATTATTCAGATCCCGTGTGGCAGCAGCAGTTTGTATCGCATTGGCCAATGGACCCGCGAGGGCCTCTTCAAAGGCCTCGCCCCCTCGTGCAATCCGACGGCCGAAAGCCTGTGCTGCGACGGCAATGCTGTCGGTGTCCGGTGCGACCCGCAATTCAAACTTCATTGAGATATCGGCGCGCAAAGGGTCAGCGGTCAGCACTGCTTCAGGCCCTGTGCGGGAGAGGGTGACTGTGTTCGTATGCATGGAAACACGTTGTGCTTGATGCACGATCGGCAGGACCAAACATCCGCTGTCCATTAACACGCGACGCCCGCCCAAGCCGGTACGTACCAGAGCACTGTCCAGCGACGCCTTCGCATAGAACCGTTGCAAAAACCATATTCCAATCAGCAACGTGATCGCAAAAATGGCAACTGCCAATAACCAGAACAAATCGGAATCCCCCGTCGCATTGTGCACCCGACCAAGGGGTCGGAGCCGATGTCAATCACGGTGAAGGATTTCATTTTCCATTTCAAGTACTTTATTTGAATTGGAAAATGATTTGCTATTTAGTAAGCTTTTACAACATCTTAAAGTCGCAAAATTGTATGCCATCCGCACGAGCTAGGTAGACAGACGGACGTTTTGAACCATTCTTTCGGGTAAAGCTACGGCCACTTTGGTGAACGACTGGCAGATAATCCTGAGTCGAACGTTCCTGCCAGACATCGCCGAAATCTTGCAGCAGGCCAGACAAGTAATGCAGCCCTTCGTAGGTAGATTGCCCAATCGCGTTCAACGCGGGCCCGGTTTCACCATGCAAGGCATAATATCGCTCTTTGAAGCAATTGTTTGCGTCAGTTGAAATAGATCCAAAATAGGATGAGACCGAAAAGTGACTTTCCAGATTGCCTTCGCCACAGGCCATCAACCCGTTTTCTTCCAAGGCGCAGGACAGACGCAAAATGGATCTGTGTAACCCACGCCGACCGAATTCTCGATTGAAATTTACCGCATCTTGACCGACCAGTGAAACAAGAACCGCGTCTGCACCAGAGGCCTCCAATCGGTCGACCAGTTTGGTCATGCTGGGTAGACCAAAGGGCACGTAGCATTCCATTGCGAGGTCCACCTCCATGTTTTTGAGGCAGGTCTTTGCAAAGCTGTGGGAACTGCGCGGCCAAACATAGTCGTTGCCAATGAGTGCCCACTTACGTGGTCGAAAACGCTGTTGAAGCATCGCCATTGCGGGACCAAGCTGTTCTTGCGGGGTTTCACCAATGGCAAACAAACCCGGCGTCGTCTCGCCCCCTTCATAAAGCGGTGTATAAATGTAGGGGACTCGTTGCCGTACAACTTTGGAAAGTCGCTGGCGCACTGCGCTTAGGTGCATGCCAACAATTGCGTCAATCGCACCGAGCTCGATCAGCTCGTTCACAATTTCCTCGATCGGTTCACCAGCCTCGACAGCAGCATCAATCATTATAAGCTGCACGCGGCGTCCTTGAATGCCATCGCTGCGATTCAATTCTGCCACTGCAACCTGCGCACTGGATATACACGATGCAGCCCAAATTCCGGCAGGACCACACATGGGGATCAGAAGGGCAACGCGGAAACTGCCGGAGGCGTGCAAATTGCCGTGCTCGCGGAGGTCCGCAAGTTCAATCGGCATTGCCAAATCTTCGGGTCGGCGTCCCAGCGCAAGATCCTCCAGAGGTCGCGGCGGTTAAAGCGCATATTGCAATTGAAATTGTTTTCCAAGTCAACTAATTTCGAACTGAATGAAAACTTGAGGCGGATGATGACAACCCAACTCGATCCCTTTGACAGGCACCTTTCCTATGCGTTGGCCGCAGCACATAGGACAGTCAATCAATTGCTGAACGCGCGTCTGAAGAAGCACGGCATTCAAATCGAAGCATGGCGCATAATGGAATGTCTGGATCAGAGTGAAAAGCTGACTATGGGCGAACTGGCTAAGCGCGCCTTGTTAAATCCCTCTGCGTTAAGCAAGTTGGTTGACCGGATGGTATCCGACGGCTTGGTGCATCGCCAAATCTCAACCGCCGACCAGCGTCAAATTAATCTTCTTCTGACCAACCTTGGGCGGATGCGTATGCTGCAAATTCGCCAAGATGTAGAAGACGAAGATCGCGCGTTGACAGAACAATTCGATATGCAAGATAGCGCGCTGTTGATGCAACTTTTGTCCAAGCTGATCTAACGGGGCGTATATTAGGGTGCTGTCACGTTAACCGGGCGGAGTCGCCGTACACGATAAGTGCGCGCAGGTAGCTTAGATGCGGGGTATCGATTGGCCATTTTCATGCACAGGGCTTTTTGTGCATGAAGGCCGCTCGTTTGCAGACCGCGACCAGAGTATCATCTTGGTTGAACGCTTCGTGCACAAAGTTCACGATACCTGCGTTCGGGCGGGACTTGCTTTCGCGGCATTCAGCAACAGTTGTTCGGATATGCAGGGTGTCACCGTGGAACACCGGCGCGGGAAAGTTTACCTCGGTCATCCCAAGATTGGCGATTGTGGTGCCATGAGTGGTTTCGTTGACCGTCATTCCGATCATCGCACCCAGCGTGAACAAGGAATTGACCAGTGGTTTGCCGAATTCTGTTTGTTCCGCAAAGTGGTGATCGATATGCAAGGGCTGCGAATTGTAGGTCAACGAGCAAAAGAACATGTTGTCTGCTTCGGTGATTGTGCGGGTGATTGCGTGATCAATCACCATGCCTTGGGTGAATTCTTCGAACCAGAGTCCTGCCATTGTTCAATCCTCTTTTTCGGATGGGATAAGCTGTATCAGCATTGCGTTGGCATCGACGGTTTCGCCGGCACCGGTTTTGATTTCGCCTATTGTGCCGGGGACCGCCGCCTTGAGCTCCATCAAAAGTTTCATTGATTCCATCACCACCAAGGTTTCACCAGCAGTCACTGTTGCGTTTGGGGTGGCGCGAAGTTCGACAATCAAACCTGGCATTGGTGCAATGATCTGATGGGGTGAGGGCGCATTTGTACCCTGTTTGGCGGCGTCAAAGTTCCCCAGAGGGAGGACCCCGTGGATTGCATCAAAGTCATGGCCCCACACATGGGTTCTATCGTTGCCAATCAAAGCCCCAACAGTGTTCTGGACACCGTTACGTGTGATGGTCAGTTGGGTGCTATTGGTTCGTTTCACCTGAACCGGTCCCGATGCAGTCGGAGTGCTGAGCACATATCCATCAGGTGTTTCAGTAATGTCGAGCCGTAGGCCGGTGTCTTGGGTGTCGCGATACGTTGTCGTTGCCGGATGGCCCGAGCTTTGCAACAGGCGAAACCCGCCCAGCGAAGTCCAGGGTGACAATGCCGGACGGTCCTGAATATGCAAAGCAAGCGCTGCGATGGCAAAGGTGTCGGTCTGTGTTGGCTGCCACCCCTCTGGCCATTCCTCAAACAGGAAATCTGTCGTGGCTCGGCTGGTTGCAAAGCGATCACGCTGGATCGCGTCGCGTAAGAAGAGCCGGTTGGTTTTGAGGCCTGCCACCTCGAGCTGTTCCAAACCTTTGGCAAGTTTGCGGCAGGCAATGTCCCGATCACTGCCATGGGCAATCAGTTTGGCAATCATCGAGTCATAGTTGGCACCAATGACCGATCCGGTCTGAACTCCGCTGTCGCAGCGTAGGTTGGGGTCAGTCGCCCAATGGAGAATAGTGCCTGTTTCTGGGCGGAAATTGTCAGCGGCGTCTTCTGCGGTCAACCGTGCCTCGATCGCGTGGCCTGTGCAGGTGACTTGGTCCTGCGTAAAGTGCAGCGCTTCGCCCGATGCCACGCGGAATTGCTGCTCCACCAGATCCAACCCTGTGACTTCTTCGGTGACGGTGTGTTCGACCTGCAGTCGGGTGTTCACTTCGAGGAAATAAAAGGTTTCGGTTTCAGCATCCATGATGAATTCGACAGTACCGGTGCTGTCATACCTCATGGTGCGACCTAGCCTGACTGCGGTTTCATACAGCGCGGTGCGGGTGTCATCGCGCAAGTTTGGGGCGGGGGCTTCTTCCAGCAATTTCTGGTGGTTGCGTTGAACAGAGCAATCGCGTTCAAACAGATGCAGCATGTTCCCATGCTTGTCGCCCAAAAGCTGGACTTCGATATGGCGTGGGTTTTGGATCAGCTTTTCCACCAACAGCCGATCATCGCCAAAAGCTCGCTTTGCTTCTGTCCGCGCCGAGGCAATGGCCACTGGCAGTTCTGCGGCATTAAAGACGGCACGCATGCCTTTGCCGCCGCCGCCAGCGCTGGCCTTGATCATGACCGGCAAGCCAACTCCTAGTGCTGACGAGATCAGCGTTTTGTCTGATTGATCCTGATCTGAATAGCCGGGAATACAGGGAACACCCGCATTCTGGGCTATTTTTTTGGCCTCGATTTTTGACCCCATCGACAGGATTGCATCAAGATGAGGCCCAACCCAAATCACTCCGTTTTCGGCACAACCCGTCACCAGATCTGGCTGTTCAGACAGAAATCCATATCCGGGGTGAATGGCGTTTACGTGGGTTTGGCGCGCGGCTTCAAATATACGATCGGCGCACAGATAGCTTTCTGTTGCAGGGGGCGGACCGATGTTAACGGCCTGATCCGCCATTTGCACATGCAGTGCGTCAGCGTCCGCATCAGAATAGACCGCAACAGTGCGCAGCCCCATTTTGCGGGCGGTTTTGATGATGCGGCAAGCGATTTCACCACGGTTCGCGATGAGAACTGACTCAAACATTTTTGATCTCACATCCTGTAAACGGGGCGGGCGCCGGTATCTTGATCTTCGCCAGCTGCCAGTGACAGGCACAGGCCCAGAACGTCGCGGGTTTGATTGGGTTCAATGATGCCGTCATCCCAAAGGCGAGCGGTGGCATAATATGGGTCGGATTGTTCTTCGAATTGGGTCCGGGTCCGGGCATCCAATGCGGCAATGTCATCTTCGGTTGTGGGGGATTTTAAACTTGTTCGGCGCAGGGCCGTGACCACGGTCGAGGCGACCTCAGGGCTCATCGTAGCGATGCGCGAATTGGGCCATGAAAACAGGAACCGGGGGCGAAACCCACGCCCGCACATGCCATAGTTTCCGGCCCCGTATGACCCGCCAACAAGAATGGTGTATTTTGGCACACGCGCGTTTGAGACCGCATAGACCAGCTTGGCAGAATGCTTGGCAATTCCGCCGCGTTCGGCGTCTGTACCGACCATAAACCCTGTGATGTTTTGCAAAAAGATCAGCGGGATCTGGCGTTGATCACAGAGTTCGATGAAATGTGCGCCCTTAAGCGAGCTTTCGGAAAACAACGCGCCGTCGTTGGCCAAAATGCCCACCGGATAGCCGTGAATATGGGCAAACCCAGTGATCAGGCTTTTGCCATAGTCAGGTTTGAATTCAGAAAAACTTGACCCATCCACCATGGTTTTGATCAGCGCCCTCATATTGATCGGGCGCTTCAAGTCAATCGGGGCATGGTCTTGGGTTTCACCGTGTTCGATTTCGGGGGCGCGGGCGGGCTGCGCAGGTGGTATGATCCGGCGCGTGTCACCCAGATTTGCCACGATCTCGCGCAGCTTTTGCAACGCGGTTTCCTCGTCCGGGGCAATATGGTCGCTGACACCCGAAACGGTGGTGTGCATTTCGGCACCGCCAAGGGTTTCACCATCGACAATTTCATTGATCGCCGCCTTTACGATTGGCGGGCCGCCAAGGTGGATGCGCCCGGTTCCTTGGACCATGATCACCTGATCGGACAGGGCAGGGATGTAGGCTCCGCCTGCGGTACATCCGCCAAAGACCACCGAGATCTGCGGTATTCCAGCTGCTGACATGCGACATTGCCGCCAGAAACCACCGCCAAAGTGATCTTGGTCGGGAAACACCCTGTCCTGTTCTGGCAAAAAAGCCCCACCGCAATCTACCAAGTAGATACAGGGCAGCGTATGTTGTTCGGCGATGTCCTGAGCCCGTGAATGTTTGCGTACAGTTTCGGCAAAGAACGATCCGCCTTTGGTGGTGGCATCATTGGCGATGATCATGCAGGGGCGGTCGTGGATCATGCCGATCCCGGTCACGATCCCGGCGCCGGGCACCTCTGCGTTATAAAGGCCATGTGCGGCCAGCGGAGACAGCTCTAGAAAGGCGGTTCTGGGATCAAGGATCATCTCGATACGGTCCCGAACGAATACTTTGTTCCGCTTGCTGTGGCGCGCGCGGGATTTGTCGCCTCCGCCCTGAGAGGCCTGTCTGTGTTTGTCTCGTAGTTCAGCAACAAGATCGGTGATCGTGGACATCGTCGAGCCCTTGTTTCGATTTGATTTGCGTTTCTACCTAACGGCCGTTAGAAAATCTGTCAACACACCGAACGAGGAGATCCTAATGACACAGACACTTGGCTTTGATGCCACCACATCGAGCAATTTCTTTTTCGAAGAAGAGCACCACATGCTGCGCGCCCAAGTTCGTCGTTTCGTTGAGGAGGAAATCAAACCCAACGCTGAGGCATGGGAAGAGCAGGGCGCAACGCCGCGTGCGCTGTTGCGCAAGATGGGCGAATTGGGGTTCTTTGGTATCACTTATCCAGAACAATTTGGTGGCTCAGGTATGGATGAGCGAGCCACGGTTGTTCTGGCCGAGGAGTTGGGACGCAGCACTTATGCAGGCGTTGCTATTACGGCGCTTGTTCATACCGATATGGCATCGGTTCACATTTTCAACGCAGGCAATGAGGCGCAAAAGGCGAAATACCTGCCGAGCGTGATTTCAGGTGAAATCATCACTGCGGTGGGGGTGACGGAACCTGATGCCGGTTCTGACGTAAAAGGAATCCGCACCACGGCGCGGCGCGAGGGTGACTACTATTTCCTGAACGGGGCCAAGACATTCATTACCAACGGTGTGTTGGGGGATGTGTATTGCATTGCAGCCAAGACAGATCCAAAGGGTCACCCAAGCCAGAGCGTGACCATGTTTATCGTTGAGAAAGATACACCCGGATTCACCGTGTCGAGAACTTTGAAAAAACATGGCTGGAACAGCTCGGACACCGCGGAATTGTCGTTTGTGGATGTGCGGTTGCCTGCGGAAAATGTGTTGGGCCAAGAAGGGCGTGGGTTTTATGAAATCATGAAGAACTTTCAGAATGAGCGCTTGGTTCTGGGAGCAATGGCAATGGGCGAGGCGCAGGCCGCCATTGAGATGACCGTCCAATATGTAAAGGATCGTAAAGCCTTTGGTGCGCCGCTTTGGGACAAACAGGTTATTCGCAACCGTCTTGCGGAGCTGTCGACTAAGGTCGAAGCGGGACGCCAGATGCTCTATTCCACGGCCGCGCGTACGGCGCAGGGCGAAACCCTTGTCCGTGAGGTGTCCATGCTCAAAGCGTATTGTGGGGAGTTGGTGAACGAGGTCATGTATGCCTGCGTTCAATATCACGGTGGAATGGGATTCATGCGAGAAAGCGCCATTGAACGTATGTCCCGAGACGCGCGTGTTCAGGCCATTGGCGGCGGCGCAACTGAAGTGATGCTTGAAGAAGTCGCCAAACGGATGTGACCCTATTGAATCCAGGGCAGGAGTTAGAAAGACTCCTGCGGCACACTTCAGGAGAATGATCTTGCCTGCCACCCCCACAAAACCGCGTCAGAAAACCAAGGCCGCAACTGCGCGTCAAGATATCCTTGCAGTTGCCGCGCGAAAAATGCGCCAGACCGGTTATTCCGACATGTCGCTAAGGGATTTGGCCACCGAAGTTGGTATGAAAGCCGGGAGCCTCTATTATCACTTTGCGTCAAAGGATGCCCTGGCAACCGAAGTGATGTGCCTTGGCGTTGAAGTGGTTCAACAGGCGGTGCAGACGGCCCTTGCGAACCAGCCAGACAGCACGGCACGCGATCGCCTGATCATAGCCATGCATGTCCACATCGAAACGTTGTTGTCAGAAAGCGATTTCTCATCGGCGCATATCCGGTGCTACCCTTTTGTCCCTGATACGGTCCGAAATGAGCTGACCACTGTCCGTAAAAGCTATGACAAAGACTGGAACGATTTGATCTGTGCATTTCTCGACAAGCCAGCCGAGGCTGCAGAGGTTCGGCATTTGCGCCATGCGCTTTTGGGCGCGCTCAACTGGTCGTTGGAATGGTTCGATCCGAGCCGCGACGACATAAACGCCTATGTTAAGTCATTGGCGCACCTGCTTCCCGAATAGGAGCCCCTTATGCCCGTGCCACCCCATGCCTTTGGTTCCTGGCTGTTTGTTCCCGGAGATGACCCCAAAAAGTTGAACAAAGCTTTGGAAAGCAATGCGGATGTTGTCATCTTCGATCTTGAAGATGCGGTTTCTGCGGGTCGAAAAGACATTGCCCGATCTCTGACGTTTGATGCGTTGAGCCGTACTTCGCGCCCGGCCCGTTATGTGCGGGTTAACGATCTGGCTTCTGGCTACACTGCCAAAGATGTCGAAGATACCATTGCTGGGAAACCAGATGGATATGTTCTGCCTAAGTGTGAAGGACCGCATGATATTGAGACGCTGGCCGAAATGATTAGGCGGCACGGCGTATCACCTTTGCCGCGCATTCTGGGCATCTGTACTGAAACGGTTCGTGGCGTACGCAATCTGATGCGCATGGATTGGGAACACCCAATGCTTGTTGGCCTCGCTTGGGGCGGTGAGGATCTGCAGGCAAATTTGGGTGCTCGGTCGAACAGATCGGCGGGCGGTGGCTATGCCTCGCCGTTTGCTCTGGCCCGCGATCTTATGCTTTTTGCAGCACGTGACGCCAATGTCTTGGCGATTGATGCAGTGTTTACGGATTTTCGGAATGAAATTGGGTTAACGCAAGAAACTGAAGCGGCCAAAGCCTTTGGTTTTGATGGTAAGATGGCCATTCACCCAGGCCAGATCGGGCCTATTCACAATGCCCTTAAGCCGGATCAATCTGAAAGAGAATGGGCCGCAAAGGTGGTCGCATTGCTTGAAGCATCTGAAACGGGAGTTGCTCAACTCGACGGGAAAATGCTGGATCGGCCACATCTGAAGTTGGCTGAACAAATCCTTGCGCGCAGCTAGGTGGCTAGATCTGAGGTATTCGAAAATCTCAGCAAGCGTTTAGAATTCTTGAAAGTTTAGTGAGGGGCCCTCAAAATCTCAACGATCGTTGACAAAATTCACGAGGCACCCATATAGTCATCAAATATCAACGATCGTTTAGAAAGTGCTGTGATGGACGTGACGACACCCACAGATCTTGGGCAGGCCATTAAACTACGGCGCAGGGCGCTTGGCATGACACAAGAACAGCTTGCCATGTCATCGGGCATTTCGGCGGCGACCATCGGCGCAATTGAAAATGGCAAGGAAACCGCACGCTTGTCGCTTGTTTTGCAACTGTGTCGTGATCTCGGCATCCGGCTGCGGACGGAGGTGTGAGATGACGACATTGGATGTATTCCTCGAAGGGTTCGAAGACCCAATCGGGGAATTATTGAAATTGGACAGCGGGTCCCTTCGATTTCGGTATGTGCGAGACGATCCCCCGCACCCTATTTCCCTGTCCATGCCGGTCAGGGAAGAACCTTATGATGATGTTGCGGCGCGGGCGTTTTTTGACAATCTTCTGTTCGAAAACATCCAACGCGAACAGGTGATGCAACGCCATCGTTTAGAATTTGGCGATACTGTTGGGCTGCTTAGATATTTGGGCAAGGATTGCCCGGGCGCGATCTCGGTGGTGCCACAGGGGGATGGCCCGGCCAAAGTGCCGGGTCAATTCGCCACTGATTACGATGTGATCGAAAACCTTGACCAAATCATGATCTCTTTACGGGACACGCGCCGACTGCCGCTGGAAACGAGTGATCCCTCGCCGTTGGCAGGAGTGCAGGGCAAAATCGCACTCACGCGGCTACCGGACGGGAGATTTGCACTGCCAAAGCCGGGTTTGAATGTACCAACGACACATATCCTCAAGGTGCCTCGTCGACAGGATATGAGACAGGTCGAACATGAACATCTGCTGATGGAGATCATGGGCGACGTCCAAAACCATCCGGTTGCGCAAACCAGTATCTTTGGAGAAGGGGATCTCCAAGCTCTGCTGATCAAACGCTTTGATCGTGTGATTGACGGTCACAGTGTTCGACGTCTTCATCAGGAAGACTTCTGTCAGGCGCTGGGGGTGGGGCCGACCCTCAAATATCAACGCGCGGGTGACGGTGAAGATACCTTCTCTGCGAAACGTGTTGGGCAGTTGCTTGATCAGCTGGACGCCCCTGCCGGTGCGCGTCAGGCCTTTCTCGAAGGAACCTTGGTTAACCTGCTTTTGGGCAATACAGACAACCACGCGAAGAACCATGCGCTTCTCTATCGCGGGCCTAGACCAGAGCTGGCACCGTTCTACGACGTGGTGCCAACCATTCTGGACGGCTCTGTTTTGCACCAACTCTCGTTCGATATCGGATCGGCTTGCATGACTGATGATATCACACCCAAGGACCTGATTACTTTTGTCGAGGCGCTTGGCTATCGTAGAATGATCCCTGCGCTGAAAAAACGCCTCGGGGCAATTACCGCCAACATTGTAGGGCGCATTCCAGACATGCGGGGGCCCGCCAGAAAGCGGATCGGCGATGCCATCGCCGAGCAGGCACAATGGGTTGCCGCCGCGCTCGAATTGGATTTGGACATTCCCGAACGCGATCTAGTCGTTATCGTTCGACCCTGACGCTCGGCTGGGCGACAGGTTGCAACACCGTTATTGAATTCATCGCTGCATGCTTTCTTTTTTGTGTTGTGATAGCACTTTTTGGACGGACTTCCGATTGCACATCGCGTCACGATGTCGAGCGAGGTTAGGATACGCATTGATGTCCCCGTGCGGAAAAATCACGTCCCAAACGGTTTGCAGTGCAAGGATGAAATCGGGCAGGGTGGGCCGTTTGCCAAAGAAATACGGGCCGCCATCAAGGGCCGCGTCCAAGGTCTTGAATACCCCTGTTAGACGCTGCATTGAGGCCGCTTTGAGTGCGGACTGTAGATCAGGGTCGGCATGATAGAATTCGGGGTGAAACTGGATGATGACATCCGGTTGAAGCGTTGTCGCCAAATAGTGAATCCATTGCAGAAAGGCCCCACGATTGGCATCACCGGGAGGTATAACCAATTCTGCTACGGGGAATTGCTCAGCCAGGTAAAGTGCGACTGCGCCGGTTTCAAAGAGCGCGCCGTCAGGCCCTAGTAGAGCCGGAGTGCGGCAATGTGGGCTGACTGCCAAAAACTCGGGGTCCGGGGTTTCTGAAAACAGTTCCACCCAGCGTGTTTCATAGTCTGCTTCGACCTCTTCCAGAACTGCATGGGCACACATTGCATAGGTGTTTGGGGCGCAAAACAGGGTGTATTCAGGCATTTCTTCTGGCTCGCTCAGTCAAGTTGGCTCTCAAAAGGGAAGCCCGGCCGAAATTGTGAATTTGGCCGGGCTTGAGGATATTGCGGATGGATCAGTTGTCGATCCAGGCTGTGCGCTGCATCTGGTAGAAACCAAGAGGGCCAGCGCTGTGCGGCATGATGCCTTGCACTTCGTTGCGGGCCGCATCGACAAAGTTACGGAAACCCAAGGTGATATGACCGCCATCGTCATGCAGGATCTGCTGCATTTCGCCGTACATTTCTTTGCGCTTGTCAAAGTCGGTGACCGAGCGCGCTTCGACCAGGATTTTCTCAAAATGCTCATGATCCCAGAGCGTTTCATTCCAGCCAGATTGATTTGAGAAGGCGATCGAGAAGATCAAATCAGGCACAGGCCGTGGATCCCAGCCTGACGTCACAATGGGTTTCTTGATCCAGACAGAGGACCAAAAACTATCCGAAGGAGGGTTGATCACATTCAGGTTGATACCACCCGCCTTGGCGCTTTGTTGCAAGTGCTGAGCCGAGGCCAGCGCGCCCGTGCCAGCGACGTCCGATCCGTAGATGTCGATAGGTGTATTTTCCAGCCCTGCCTTCTTGATGAAATGGCGTGCCTTATCTGGATCATAAGTCCGCTGAGGAATATCGGAATTGTAGTAGGGATCGATTGGCGCAATGGGATGGTCGTTGCCGACAGAACCGAGCCCCTTGAGGATGTTGTCACGAATGCCTTCGCGGTCCACAGCATATTTCATTGCCGTGCGGAAGTCGGCGTTATTGGTGGGTTCGCGATCCATCATCATCGCTAGGTTGATGAAGGCACCGGAGGTGGCGTTTACAACATAGCCAATGCCGCTGTTGTCAATCAGGCGTGTCGCCTTTTGATCTAGTTGAAGCAAGACATTGATGTCCCCTGCGATCAAGGCGTTAATGCGCGCTGTATTGTCGGCAATGCCTACAAATTCCAACTCATCCACGTAAGGTCCGTCGCTGCCCCAATAGTTTTCGTTACGGGCAAACACATATCGACTGCCAGGTGTGAACTCGACAACCTTAAAAGGGCCGGTGCCGGGAGGGGTTCCAGTGAAATCTTCGAGATCGCGCTTGGTCACATGCACTCGGGTGTCTGACAGGATCATCGGGAAATCGGCGTTGGGCGCCTTGAGGTTAAAGCGCACCTGATGCGTGCCCAGTTTTTCGATATCGTTGATCTGGCTCATGTAGGCCTTGCCAGCGGATTCAGTGCCCTCACGAAAGTGCCGGGTCATCGAATAGATCACATCCTCGGCGCCAAAGTCGGACCCATCATGGAATGTGACCCCTTCGCGCAGGTTGAACACCCAGGATGACGCATCAGCATTGGCTTCCCAAGACGTTGCAAGCCAAGGCTGAGGTTGCAAATTTGCGTCTCGGTTCACAAGGTTTTCGTGTACCGAATAGCCCATCTGCAGATTTGAGGTACTGTAGTATTTGGTCGGATCCAAGCTGTCCTGAGCCTGAGCCGATTCAATGCCAACAACCAGGCGCCCACCCTTTTTGGGAGTCGCTGCCTGAGCTCTCTGGGCTGTCAGCCCATTGATTACCGTGGCCGATGCGCCAGCCGCAGCAAGGGTTCCCATGAACCTTCGGCGAGAGACTTTGTTGGCTACATATTGCTTGAAAAGGTGGTCGTTGAGCTGATCGTCAGACATTCATTTGTCTCCGCTGTTGGACGGTCCGGATCGGATCCGCCATTGGCTTGGGGATGGGCTGTTTGCAGCCTCGTTCGTTGTTGACTCGATAAACTGTGATCACAGAATCATGCATAAATCAAGCATCTTTGATCACAGATTGAGCCAACAGCATCCCTGTGGTATCGCTAGAGGCGAAGGTCGCTCTGTATTCCTAACCTGTAGTCAAGTTGCGAGAAACCACTTATGGATAAGCTAGTTAGCCCGGGAAAAGAGGCCCCAGAAAATATGAGTGCCAAGGTCTATGCTGACCTGCGCATGAAATTGATTGCAGGGGATCTTAGACCAGCTGAAAGCCTGTCCATTCGCACTTTGGCCGAAGAATATGGTGTTTCCGCAATGCCAGTACGCGAGGCCCTGCGCCAACTGGCGTCAGAGAACGCACTGATTGGGGCCGCAAAGAAAGCATATCGCGTTCCAGATCTGACACCTGATGAGGCTGCAAACCTGTTTTTCCTCCGTGCTGTCCTGGAAGGCGCGGCCGCAGAGATCGCTGCTGAGAAAATACGTGAGTCAGACGTCAAAGTTCTAAAGCGGCTGGTGAAAGACATGGACAAGGCTTGGATCAAACGCGACTGTAGTGCGTTTCTACGGGCCAACTACCTGTTCCACAGCCGGGTATATCTGTTGACCAGAAACGAGGCGCTGCAACAGATGATCGAAGTTCTTTATATGCGAACCGGCCCTTGGTTGGCGCATGGAATTGTCGATCTGGTGGACGCTGACAGCTGGCTTGGGGAACACCCAGAGATCATCGAAGCCCTGCGCACTCGTGACGCCGCTGAGGCTCGACGTTTGGTAGAAGAAGACGCGCGTTGGGGCATGCAGCTGTACCGTCAGCTCAGCTAAAACTTTTTTGATACATCGCAAAGTAATCTCTTGCATTGAATCAAAACTGTGATCACAGTTGACTTCATTCTCCAGCCAGATGGGCCCAGCGTAAAGGGGATGGGAATGAGCATTTTCGAAATTTTAGGGCAAAGACTGATCATCGGTCTTGGGACCCTATTGTTTGTCTCGGTACTGGTTTTTTTGGGTACTGAGATCCTGCCGGGTGATGTGGCCCACGCCATCCTAGGGCAGGGGGCAACGCCTGAATTGGTGGAGCAAGTTCGCGAGCGGTTGGGGTTGAATGAACCATTGCACGTTCGCTATTTTGTTTGGCTAACCAATTTTGTTTCAGGCGATTTTGGTACCTCTCTGGCAAATGGCGCTGATATCGGGACAGAGATTGGACGCCGTGCCAGCAATACCATTCTGTTAGCACTTTCGACCGCTCTGATTTCAGTACCCCTAGCTGTGGCCCTTGGTCTGATGGCGGCCGTTAAACCGGGTGGAATGGTCGATCGTACAATCACCTCTGCGTCGTTGGCATTGATCTCTTTCCCTGACTTTCTAGTTGCGGTGGTGTTGGTCACTATTTTTGCAATCAAACTGCGCTGGCTGCCAGCGATTGCTTCGATAAGACCCAGTTACGAACTGTTAGATTGGGTTCGTATTCTGATCCTCCCGGTGACCGCGCTTAGCTTTACCATTTTGGCGCATATGGTGCGGATGACACGGTCAGCTGTCCTTAATGTGTTGGCTAGCCCAGCGATCGAGATGGCGATCCTCAAAGGCGTTCCTCGCAAGCGCTTGCTTTTGCGTCATGCGCTGCCGAATGCTTTAGGCCCGATCATTAACGTCGTCGCGCTGAACCTCGCTTACCTCATCAGCGGTGTGGTGGTCATTGAAACGCTGTTCAACTTCCCGGGTTTAGGACGCTACATGGTTGAGGCCGTGACCAATCGCGATGTGCCGATCGTACAAACCTGCGCCATGATTTTCTGTTCCTTCTATGTGGTGTTGAACATGAGTGCCGACATTCTTTCAATTCTGGCCAATCCGCGCGTGAGGTACAAGAAATGAGCCCCGAAACTCGAACTTGGCAAGGTGAATTGAAAGATGCGATGTCGGATCTCACACCCGGAGTGACCTTTTGCATCCTGTTTCTGATTGCAGTGTTTATTATCGGCGCCTTTGCACCTTGGTTTGCACCTTTTGACGAAGGTGAGATCCTCACGAACGAAAGCTTTGCCCCCCCAAGCGCAATGTTATGGCTGGGCAGTGACTATCTTGGCCGAGATGTGTTGTCGCGCCTGATCTACGGGGTCCGGGTGACCTTGTTTTTAGCGTTGATCATCACCTTCCTCTCGTTCTTTGCGGGTGTTGGTCTTGGTTTTTTGGCCGCTGCTTTTGGCGGTAAGATCGACAGTTGGATGAGCCGCGGCAATGACGCGATGCTCAGCTTTCCTGCCCTGATGTTGGCGTTGATCGTGATCAACTCACTTGGGTCGTCGTTTGTGGTGCTGGTTTTCACGATTGCATTTATCGACATGACGCGGGTCTACCGGGTCGCGCGCGCGCTCGCTGTCAACATCATGGTGATGGACTATGTCGAAGCGGCTGTGGTGCGCGGCGAAGGCAAGGGCTGGATCGTTTGGCATGAAGTTTTGCCCAATGCGCTGACACCACTGGCTGCCGAATTCGGCATCCGCTTCACCTATGCAATTTTGTTCATTTCGGCGCTGTCCTTCCTTGGTCTGGGCGTCCAGCCACCGCAATCGGATCTGGGAGTGATGGTCAAAGAGAACATGCAGGCCATCCTGTATGGTGAGTACACCACGCTTTACCCAGCTTTCGGCATCGCGCTGATTGCAATTTCCATGAATGTTTTTGTCGACTGGTTGCTGCAACGCTCCAGCGCCAAGCTGCCTGATGAGATCTGACATGAGAGATACCTCCCAAAATGGCCCTCTGTTGAAGGTCCGCAATCTTGATGTCTCGGTACGCGATAAAAAGGGGCATGAGTATAAGATTGTCGATGACATATCGTTTGATGTGCAGCCGGGCGAAGTGATTGCGCTGATTGGTGAAAGCGGGTCTGGCAAGACAACGATTTCGCTGGGTTGCATGGGCTACACGCGGCCGGGTTGCTATATTACCGGCGGCACTGTGAACCTTGATGGCACACAGGTTTTGGATCAATCCTTGCCTAAGCTGCAAGAATTGCGCGGCAAAGAGATCACCTATGTCGCGCAATCAGCCGCGGCGTCGTTCAACAGTGCCATGACCATTGACGCGCAGGTGATCGAGATTCCGGTGATCACTGGTGCGATGAGCAGAGAAGCGGCCTTGGCCAAGGCAGAAAAGCTGTATAGCGATCTTGAACTGCCAGACCCCGGAAGCATTGGGAAACGCTATCCGCATCAAGTTTCTGGCGGGCAGCTGCAGCGGTTGATGGCGGCTATGGCGATGATCAGTGATCCGCGATTGCTGATCCTGGATGAGCCAACGACCGCATTGGATGTGACCACCCAGATCGAGGTTTTGGCGAGCTTTAAGAAGTTGATCAAGGACAATAACACAGCGGCGATTTATGTGACCCATGATCTGTCGCTTGTGGCGCAGGTAGCTGACCATATTCTGGTGCTGAAGAATGGCCAAATGGTCGAATACGGCACAACCGAACAGATCATCAGTGACCCGCAACATGAATACACTCAAGCGCTGATGGCTGCGGCCCACTTGATGCCAGATGAAATCCATGCGGCGCCTCCTGTGATTCAACCTGAACCTCCGTTGTTGCAGGTCAAGGGGGTGACGGCAGGATATGGAACGCAGCAAGAGATCATCGCCTTGCGCGATATTGATCTGGCTATTCACGCGGGTGAAACGGTTGGGGTCATTGGGGAGTCCGGGTCCGGCAAAACCACGCTTGGGCGTCTTATTTCCGGGTTGATGGTGCCGAAATCTGGTGGTGTTTTCTTGGATGGGAACGCATTGGCACCGGGAGTTCAGCAACGGTCGCGGGCTGAATTGCAGCAGATTCAATTCGCGTTTCAGATGGCTGATGTTGCGCTGAACCCGCGTCAAAGATTGAACAAGATCCTGAGCCGCCCGATGATGTTTTATCAGGGCTTCAAACAGGCAGAGGCCACGAAAGAGGTTGCGCGCTTGTTGGAACGGGTCGGGCTGCCAACCGAATTTGCGTGGCGGTTTCCCCCTGAATTGTCAGGAGGTCAGCGGCAGCGAGTCAATTTGGCGCGTGCTTTGGCGGCCAAACCACGGTTGATCATCTGCGATGAGATCACCTCAGCCCTCGATACGATTGTGGCACAACAGATCCTTGATCTGTTGGAGGATCTGCAAGATGAGCTGGGTCTCAGCTACATGTTTATCACCCACGATATTGCGACGGTTTCAAAGATTTCAGAACGCATTGCAGTGATGCGTCATGGGCGCATCTTGGCGCAAGGGCCAGTGGACCAAGTGCTAAGTCCACCGTGCCACGAGTACACGCAGCTCTTGCTGAACTCTGTGCCGGAAATGCGCACGGACTGGCTGGATGAGGCGGTGATCGAACGGCGCAAGCTGGTGGCGGCGCTGGACGGTATCTGAGGCGGTGTCAGTCACCCACATCGAAGAATGAAATTGGACCGTTAACTGAAGGAGGCCGGGGATGAACAAGCCGTTCAAAGTCATGATGGAAGAAACTTGGTCAGGGGCCTGCTGGAATATTTCCTCACAATCAGGATCCAACTTTCAGGAGAACAGTAATGGCAAGCTGCTGTTATGGCCGTCAGAACGGCAATTCGGACAAGACAACCAGTCTCGAACATTCGACCAAGGTGTGCCTTCAAGCGGTGGCCGGGTCTGGTCACTGTAATCAATTACATCACAAAACGATGATAGCACGCGCCAGCGCCAGATCTTGTAAGGGTAGGGCGGCGTCATGAAATCTACAGCACGTGTGGTAGTGATCGGCGGCGGCGTAGTTGGCTGCTCGGTCCTGTATCATCTGGCAAAGAACGGCTGGACCGATGTGATGCTGTTGGAACGGCAAGAGCTGACCTCTGGCTCGAGCTGGCATGCAGCGGGCGGGCTGTTCACTGTGGTGCGGCCCAATGCGGCGGCGGAAATGCATCGCTACACATTTCAGATTTATCGCGAACTGGAGGAAGAGCGCGGACAGCCTTGTGGGTTCCACTTTACCGGTGGTTTGAATATTTGCCGGACGCAGGATGAGATTGACAGCAATGCAATGATGCAGAGCGCCTGTCGGCGGTTGGGCATCGAAGGTCATTTTATCTCATTGGAAGAGGCCAAGGAAAAGGCGCCAATACTCGATACCTCGCACATGATCGGTGCGTTCTGGGAGGAAGAGGGCGGCCATGTTGATCCGGCGTCGGCAACCAATGCCTTTGCCGCGGCCGCGCGCCAGATGGGCGCCACGATCCATCGGCACACGCCGGTTACGGCCACGACCCAGCGGGCGGATGGGACATGGGATGTGGTGACCGAAAAGGGCACAATTCATGCGGAATATATCGTCAACGCAGCCGGCCTTTGGGGGCGTGAAGTGGCGCGCATGGCGGGGATTGAACTGCCTTTGATGCCGGTCGAACACCACTACCTCGTGACCGAGAGCATCCCCTTGATCGAAGACCTGGGTTTTGAGCTGCCCCAAATCAACGATAATGAAACAGGTTCCTATGCGCGCCAGGAAGGCATGGGGATGCTTTTGGGTGCATATGAAGACAAGATGACCCATTGGGCAAAGGAGGGTACGCCGCTGAATTTCGGCCATGAACTGTTGCCCGATAATCTGGAATGTATGGAATGGAACTTTGAAAAATCGGTCGAGATCATGCCGGTTCTGGGTCAGGCAGGGGTCAAACGTGTGATTAACGGGCCGATGATCTTTTCGCCTGATCTGGCCCCGCTGATTGGGCCGCATCCAGCTTTGCGGAACTATATCTGTGCCAACGGTGTTATGGCAGGCTTCAACCAGGGCGGCGGTATTGGCCGGGTGCTGGCAGAATGGATCATCGGTGGTGAGCCGGAGATTGATATCTTTAATTGGGATGTGGCCCGGTTTGGTAAATTTGCGACCCAGAAATACACCGAAGACATGACCCGGTATTTCTATGAAAACCGATCAGAGAAAGTCTATCCTTATCAGAGCTTTCCAGCAGCGCGGCCGCAGGCAAAATCCCCAGTACATGACCGGCTCGCAGCCGCAGGTGCCGTTTTTGGAACTGGGTTTGGGCGTGAGCACGCAACCTGGTTTGCTCCCGAAGGGACAAAGGCAGAAGACAGTCTGACCTATCGTCAGCCAAACTGGTGGGAACCGGTGGCCGAAGAAGGGCGCGGCGTGCGCGAAGCCGCAGGGTTGTTTGAATTCTCGGACATGGCCAAGTTTGAAGTGTCGGGTCAGCGTGCTGCGGAATGGCTGGATCGGATCATGGCCAATACGCTGCCAAAGCCCGGAAGGCTGTGCTTGTCGCCGATGCTGTCTGATAAGGGTCGTGTGATTGGGGATTTCACCATTAGCAATCTTGGCGACCGCTATCTGATTGTGGGCACCTATGCGATGCAACTGGTTTTTGAACGCCATTTTGCCAAGTATTTGCCGGCAGAAGATGTGTGCTTGCGAAATGTTTCGGATGAGTTGGCCGGGCTACATATCGCAGGGCCCAAGGCGCAAGAAATCATAGCAGCACTAGCGGACCGGGACATCGATAGTGCGAGTTTCCGATTCATGGATGCAGCGGACATGACGTTGGTGGGTATCGGCAAGGTTTCGGTTTTGCGGGTCTCTTACACCGGTGAAATTGGCTATGAAATGTATTTGCCGCGTGCACAACAACCCGCTTTGCTTGATGCGCTTTTTGAAACAGGTGCCGCCCATGGGCTGCGACTGTGTGGACTGCGTGCCCTGATGATGTTGCGGCTTGAGAAAAGCTGGCCAGCTTGGGGCCTTGAGATCACGTCGGATTACAACGCCCATGAATGCGGGATGATGCATCATGTGAAATTGGACAAAGGCGCGTTCACGGGTCGGGAGGCTGCCCAAAGCTACGGTCCAGCGCGAGAACAGCCGATCACTTTGACCGTCAACGCCGGTGAATTGGCGGTCTGGGGGGATGAAGCAATTTTCCTCAATGGCAAACCAGTGGGATATGTGTCCTCGGGTGGTTGGGGGCCGGTAACAGGCCAGCATATCGCGCTTGGATATGTGGCCGCCAATGCCTATCGCGCAGATGGCACATATGAGGTCGAGCTGTTCGGAAAGCTGTATAAGGCACAGCTGCATACCCAACCTTTGTATGATCCCACTGGCAGCAGAATGCGGGGGTAATGTCATGAATGTGCAACCCAAAAGGATCATCCGGTCCGAGACGTGGGCCGGGACACTTGGGGGTTATTCCCCCTTGTTCCCAAGCCCACAGGAGATCTGCCATGGCACGCCGCCGCACCAAACGCACACCCCGTAACAGCGCTTTTACTCAGCGCCTCTTTTCTGAGGTTCGCACCCCGCTGGCCCCAGTTGAAATGATCTCTGCTGATCAGGTGGAGGTCATACATCACACCAGTCTGAAGGTACTGCGTGATACCGGCCTGAAAGTTGATAGCGCTGTGGCTCTCGACTTGTTGGCCGGAATTGGCGCCGATGTCGACTGCAAGACCAATCGCGTCCGATTTGACCCAGCGTTGGTTGAAGAGATGTTGAAGGGCATCCCGAAAGAGTTCACGATCCATGCGCGAAACCCGGCAAAAACCGTATCGGTGGGTGGTAACTCTTTGACCTTTGCCACCGTGAGCGGGCCGTCTTTCGTGTCGGACTTGGATCGAGGCAGGCGGGCGGGCACGCTTGAAGACATGCGGAATTTTGTCCGATTGTCGTCGATGCTGAATATCTTTCACCACGAAGGCGGGGCTGGGTGTGAACCGTTGGAGTTGCCGCCGGAGACCCGGCATCTAGACATGATGTTGGCACAGACGACGCTTTGCGACAAAGGCTGGCAACCCTGTTGGTTAAACTCAGCCAGCAGAGCGCGCGATTGCATCGAGATGGCCAAGATCGCATTGCAAACTGACGACGATGGCCTGCGCGCCCGGCCTGGAATTATTGGCGGGATCAATACCAATTCGCCGCTTTTGCTGGATGATAGTCAAGCCGAAGGGTTAATTGAATTCGCGCAGGCTGGTCAGCCTATTCATGTGACACCTTTCACGCTGGCTGGCGCGATGAGCCCAGTCACCATTGGCGGCTCTCTGGTGCAGCAGAACGCCGAGGCGCTTGCCGGGATTGTTTTGGGACAGGCGGCCTGTGCCGGGGCGCCAGTATTTTACGGGCACTTTACCTCTAATGTGGATATGAAAACCGGGTCACCTGCCTTTGGTACGCCTGAATATGCGCAATCGGTCATTGTTTCCGGGCAAATGTCGCGGCGCTATGGCTTGCCGATCCGATCTTCTAACACTACGGCTGCGGCCTGTGTTGATGCGCAGGCCACCTATGAATCCGCGATGTCCATTAACGCCTGCGTCCAAGGGCATATCAACGTGATGATGCATGCAGGGGGCTGGCTTGAAGGTGGTCTGACTTGTTCGTTTGAGAAATTGATTTTGGACGCGGAGCTGTTGCAGATGCAGGCCGCAATGTTGGATCCATTGGATCTGAGCGAGGCAGAGCTGGGGCTAGGTGCCATTGCCGAAGTCGGCCCCGGCGGCCATTTCTTTGGTACCAAGCACACGCTCGAACGTTATGAAACTGCGTTTTATAGCCCGATCCTGTCAGATTGGCGCAATTTTGAAACCTGGCGCGACGACGGGGCAAAGACCGCAACTGAACGGGCAAATTCGATATGGAAACAGCTACTGAATGACTATGAAAAACCGGCGATAGATCCGGCGGTTGAAGAGGAATTGGAGGCCTATGTTGCAAAACGCAAAGCAGACATCCGCCCTGCAAGTTGACGCCGTGCACTTCGGTGCGGCGGCTCTTGCCGTCGCGGCAATGGTGGTGTTCCCGACAGCGGATTCGCTTGCCAAATCCCTGTCGGGAGTAGTGCCGCTGCTGGTGATCGTTTGGGTGCGGTTTTGCGGTGCAGCCTTGCTGATTACGCCGTTGTATCTGATGCGTGTCCGGCAGTGGCCCACGAAACGGGCCATAGCTGTTGAAACACTGCGTGCAGCAATCATTATCGTGGCCTTTGGGTGCTTCGTGTTCTCGTTTCGCACAATCCAATTTGCCGAGGCGACAACCTATTATTCCGTCGCGCCCATTGTGGCTGCGGGCTTGTCGGTCTTGCTGTTGAAAGAGCGGATGACCGGGTTCAAGATGTTGGCCTTGGGATTGGGAATGTTTGGCGTTCTAGTTGCCCTTAAACCCAGTGTTGCGCCACAACCTGGTGCGTTTTTTGCCTTATCGTCTGGGCTTTTATATGGCGGCTATCTGTTTCTGAACCGCGTTGTTGCTGTGCGTTGGGATATGTTCCAGACATTGTTCCTTCAGTTTTGGATCGGCTCTCTTTTGCTGTTCCCGTTGGTCCTTTCCGACCTTGGGCCCGAGCTGTTGCCACATCTACCGCGCTTATTCGCAATTTCTGTGATTTCTGTGTTGTGCAATCTCATGTTGTTTGCGGCATTCCAAAGAGCAGAAAGTTCCTTTCTGGCACCATTCATGTATGTCGAGGTCCCCTCGGCTCTGGCGATGGCGGTGCTCTTTTTTGACGAAACTCTGACAATAAACCTGTTGCTTGGGGCGGGGATGATCCTTTGTGCCGGGCTTTTGGTGATGCGGCGGCGCCCCAGCGCGAGAATTCCTTAGGAGAAACGGTGATGTTGAGCCACGGACCAGTACAAACTGACGTTGATTTTGAAACGCACGGGAAACGCAGCGGGTTTCTAGATTTGAACCATTCCGACAACGCCCATGCATTCAGCCTGATCCGGGTGCCTGTCGGAGTCATTCAAGGGGCACCGGGGCCGACGGTGTTGCTGAGTGCCGGCAGTCATGGTGACGAATACGAGGGGCAAGTGATCCTACATCAACTGATGCAGGAGATTGAACCATCCATGATCAGAGGGCGGTTGATCATGTTGCCTGCACTGAACACTCCGGCGGTTTTGGGTCGCACACGGGTCTCGCCTTTGGATGGTGGCAATATGAACCGCAGTTTCCCAGGCGACCCGGACAGCGGACCCACCGGTGCGATTGCCGCCTATGTAAATGCACATCTGATAGTGATGGCGGATGTTGTGCTTGATTTTCATTCAGGTGGCACCGCAACTGAATATGTGGATTGCGGGTTTGTCTGTGCCGGGCCGAATCCCGAGATGAATGCTGCAAATCTGGAAATCGCGCAGGTATTTGGTGCGCCTTACACGATGGTCTGCCCAATTGATGGCACCGGTGGGGATTTTGACACCTCGGCATATCGACAGCATACGCGTTTTCTGTCGTGCGAATTGGGGGGGATGGGGCGGTTTTCACCTGCATCGTACGCAACCGGGTGGGAGGGAGTGCAGCGGGTGTTCGCCCATCTTGGAATGACCGGCCACAAGGCAGAGACAGCAGATAGCCGGTTTATCGATATCGGGGCAGGCAGCAGTTTTGCTACCTCAGCGCAGCACGGACTTGCACAGCTGCTTGTTAGTCCGGGTCAAGTTGTTAAAAAGGGCGATATCCTTGTTACGATTTTTGATGTCCATAACTTTGGCACCAAATGTGCTGAACTGCGCGCCTCCCAAGATGGCATCGTGGCCATTTGTCGACGTAACCCACTTGTGCAACCGGGGGATCACTTGTGTCAGGTCACCCACGAACTCAGCCCGTCAGAGCTGAATAAGATCATGCGCCCTGACTAAGGTGTTCCTATGCCCAGAGGAAATCTGGGCATAGGTCTGAACGACATAGTCTTAAGCTTTCAAAAGCGATTTCAAGTTGGTTTTAGGGTCTCCGATTGTCTCGGGCGCGGGAGATTTTCCAGCCTCGATCAGTCGTTTGGCAATCATGAAGTCTCGGGGCGCATTCATTGCATCCACGGCCAACAAGCGATCGGCGAGGTAATACCAATGGGACGTCGCACCGCCGTCAGCGGCGCGAGAGATCACTCTATTGTATCCGGTGTTCAGCCCTGCAATTTGCAGTTTAACATCATACTGATCGGACCAGAACCAAGGTTTGGCGCGGTATTCTTTGTGTCCACCCATAATATTTTCGGCTACGATTTCAGACTGTTCAATGGCGTTCGGCACGCTTTCCAATCGAATGCGGCCTGATCCATACGGAAACGAGGCACAATCCCCAGCCGCCCAAATATGGGGAACGGATGTCGCACCGTAGACATCCGTTTTTATCCCGTTTTCCAGAGCGACCCCAGCCATATCCGCCAAATCAGTTGAGGGGACAATACCAACACCGACGATGACAAAATCAAAGTCCTGTTTGGTTCCATCGGACAGGCGCGCCCCCGTGACCCTATCTGACCCAAGCAGACAGTCCAGGCCAACACCTTCAAGGATGTTGACCCCGTGTCTCTGGTGCAAAGCTCGGAAGTAGTTTGAGGTTTCCGGTGCCGCCACCCGCTGCAAGATGCGGTCAGCCATTTCAACCAGAGTGACTTGCAACCCCTTTGATGCCGCAACTGCGGCCGCTTCCAAACCGATGTAACCACCCCCGATAATCAGCACACGCGCGTCTTTGACAAAACTGGGTGACATACCGTCAATATCCGCAAGGTTGCGCACGACATGCACGCCACTTAGTGCTCCAACAATGTTAGCAGGCAGTTGGCGCGGGCTGGATCCAGTCGCGAAAACCAGTTCGTTATATCGGATGGTTTCGTCGCCCACCGTTACCGTTTTATCCCCGGCATTGACTTCGGTGACCGGTTCCCCAAGCCGCAGTGATATATTGTTGTCGGCATAAAAACGTTCCGGGCGCAGATACAAGCGATCTTGTGCTGTCTGACCCAACAGGTATGTCTTGCTGAGAGGTGGGCGTTGATATGGGAGGCACGGTTCTGCGCCAACCAATGTGATGTCCCCTTCAAAGCCACAGTTTCGCAGTTTGGCCACAAGCGACGCGCCTGCTTGCCCTGCGCCAACGACGACAACGTGGGTCATGTGCATTTCCTTTTCAAAGAGGGTGCGTTGTGAGGAATGACAACCCCAAACAAGATGAGGTGCGTCAGCGGTCAGTCAAATATCAACCGCGGGCCAAATCACCTATGTGGGTTCTGTGATTTTCTGTTCTGCATCGATGAGCCTCTGTAATCTTCGGCGGTAGAGCAAAGGCCCCGCATCAATGGCCAGATCCACGTTCCGGGTCGTTTTTTGCGACATGCCTTTTTGAACCTCTATTAAAATGTCTCGGTCTTCGTTGAACGCAAAGTTGACCGAGTCACTCATATACTGCGAAATCTCTTCGTCTTCGGGCAGTACATTCCTGACCTGAAACCAGAAGTAGCGGGTTGTTTCTTCATCGATGGGTGTCATGAAGTTATAGCTATCCATCTGGAAATACTGTCCCTCAGGCAGGTTGTTCGCATCACCCCCGGTGCCGGCCGGTGTGAAAATGGCCTTGATGTATGCAAGTGACGGATAGCGCACTTCGTAGTGTTGTTCGCGATCACAGTTGCCTTCAAACGACACAAGCTTTTTGTAGAACGGGGCAACTTCTACATCATGCATCCAGCGCGATACGATCACACCTGTATCGGTACCGGTAACTGTAAGCGGCTCTTCTTCGCAGGCGGTGTTCCCGAATGAACTTTGGTGTACCCAGGCCACGTGCGAGGGGTCTAGCAAGTTGTCTGTGATGTAGAGATAGTTGCAAGGGAACGGGATGGCGTCGCCCCGATTGATGCCCCACTCCGGGTCGTCATAATGGTCGATGTGAAAGATTTTGTCGGTATCAGCCAGCGCAGGATCGCCCATCCAGATCCAAACCAGTCCGTACCGGCTTTCAACTGGATAGGAATGGATATTTGTTGAGGCGGGAATACGGTCTTGTCCCGGAACCCGAACGCAAGACCCCGAACAATCGAAGGTCAGGCCGTGATACCCGCATTCGATCTGGTCGCCTTTGACCCGCCCCTTGGATAGGGGGAGTTTGCGATGCGGGCAGGCGTCGATCAAGGCGACCGGTTTTCCCGCTTCTGTCCGGTAGACAACAATCGCTTCGCCCAAAACTTTGATCTGTTTTGGTTCCCGGGTGATTTCTTCGTCCCAGGCAGCAACATACCAAGTGTTCCGTAAAAACATATTTAACCCCTTCTATCAGGTGCATCCGGGGCAACCGGACGTGGTAAGGTTAGTGGATCAGTACAGTCGTGACGCTGGGCCAGTGTCTGTAGATGGTCAGCAAAAGATTGCGCGACAGAGCGGTCGACGATTAGGTGAATGTCCCGGGTATTGGCCCACCAGATCACGCAATCATAGTGGTTCAGGCTGGTCCTGATGGCACGGGCTTGAAGAAGCTTGGCCGCAAACAAATCAGCGCGCGTATAGTTTGAAAGAAAATGCAACGCCTCGACGCCACGCAATCGGAAACGAGTTGTTCCATGGCCAATTTCGGTGACATGAACCGCTGGGTCAGAGAGGGAACCACTTGCCCAGATTACATCCGGCCAAAATCGCAACAGCAGAAGGTCATCGGTCTGCCGTACCTGTCCGAACTCCAGAATTGTATCCAAAACCTCGGGTGCGGCAGAGAGCGATTTCAGTGGCAGGAAAACCTCGTCCAATCGCAATCCTAACGGTCCCGCTAGAAACCCTGTAGCGTCTGACGCTGGTTGGGGGCGCAAAATCTCAGGCATTTAAACGCTCTCCCTTTGGATCATAGGCACAAGGGGCGGTCACGCGAACCTGCACAGATTTTCCTGCAATCGGGGAATGCGCCCATAAGACCTCGCCCGTCCGGTTTTGTCCGTCCTCAAGGAACGCCAAGGCTATGGGGTGATCCAAAGTCGGGCTATGGATCGCTGCAGTGAGATACCCACATGTTTGCATGGGCCCGCCGTTACCTAGCGGTGTTGTACTAAGGTGCGCGGCAATTGGAATCGGAGTCGCACCGTCTTTGGATTCCAAGCCAACAAGTTGGGCGCGATTATCTTTTTGCAAAGCCTTGCGTTGCAAGAGTGCGCGGCCAACAAAATCCTTTGTGTGGGACACCATGCCCCCCAAACCCAAATCAGCCGGTGTACGGCGACCATCAACCTCTGTTCCAATGGACAAATGGCCTTTCTCGATACGCAAAACGTCCAAGGTTTCCAAGCCGTAAGGCGTGATATCCCACTGTTCACCACCCGCGATGACCCGTGACAACAGTGTGTCGGCAAAGCCAGCGGGAACGTTGATTTCGTAGCTTAGTTCACCTGAGAAGCTCACTGAAAATACTCGGACCGGAAGCCCGCCCAAATGTCCTGCGCGCACTGAGGCGAAAGGGAATCCTGGGCGGGAAACGTCAAAATCCGGGTTGAGTGCTGTCAGCAGATTACGGGCGTGAGGTCCAGCGATGGCAAGTGAGGCCCAATGATCGCTGACCGATGTCAGTACCACATCCAACTCAGGCCAATCCAGTTGGGCAGATTTGCGCATGTGGCGCCAGACAGAGCCGGCATTTGCCGTGGTGGCCGTGACCATAAAATGTGTGTCACTCAGTCGTGCGATGGTGCCATCGTCAAACACATATCCATCTTCACGCAGCATCAGCGCATATCGCAGGCGCCCCACTTTGATCTTGGCGAAATTATTGCAGTAAAGGCGTGACAGGAACTCGAGCGCATCGGGGCCTTTCACGTCGATCTTTCCCAAGGTCGACATGTCCACACATCCCAGTCCACGCCGCACTGCATGACACTCACGCGTGATGGCTTGCTCCATCGTCTCCCCGGCTTTGGGAAAATAGCGTGAGTACAGCCAGTCGCCCGAGGTTTGATAGACACAGCCCAGTTTTTCAAACCCCCCATGAAACGGCGTGCGCCGCGTAGGCAGCATTTGTTCGCCAACTTCTGTTCCGATTAACGTCCCCAAAGAAACAGGAGAATAGGCAGGGCGATAGGTCGTGTGACCAATCTTGGCCGGGTCTTCACCAGTCAGGGCAGCGATTTCCAGTATCCCATTGGTCCAGCTGGTTTTCCCTTGATCGGTGCCCATGCCCAATGTCGTATAGCGCTTGGTCAGCTCAATATCTGTATATCCTTCGCGCTGTGCCAAGGCGATGTCGTCACGGGTCACGTCGTTCTGAAAATCGACGAATGCCTTACCTTTGCCTGATCCAAACCCTTGGGGCGGCCTTGCGGTTGAAGCGGGCGGGGTTAAGGACAGATGTTTATGCATCTGTAATTCGGCCAAAACCTGATGCGCAGCAATTTTCCCGTCGGCGATGCAATCCCTGAGATTCAGCACCCCACGTGCGCCACCTACAGGACGCAAGGGGCCATCGGTTTGCGGTGGAAGAAGGCTCTGCGTATAGGCGTCAAACTCGAGGGGCTGACCCATTTGCGCAAAAAGATGCGCGGTAGGCATCCAACCGGCAGACATAGCAACCAAATCGCAGGTGACCTTTTGCCGGTGTCCTTGTGTGTTGCGCCACGTTAATCCAGACACACGAAGCCTGCCTTGGGTTGACAAAATTTGGTCACCTGCATTTAGGCAGGCGGCGATCTCAACTCCGGCGTGTTCCAAAGCTCGTATCGTATCCGCACGGGCATTGGGTTCGGCCACGGCGACAACGGCCCGCTTTCCGGGCACCACAGCAAAGCGGCGCACATAGGTTTGCAATGCCCCAGCCAGCATTATGCCGGGGCGATCATTTCCAGGAAAAACTATGGGGCGTTCAATCGCGCCTGCAGCTAGTATTATTTTCTGGGCTCGGATCTTCCAGAGGATTGACCGGGCGGCGCTGCCTGCGGTTTGCTGTTCCACTGCCTGCACTAACCCATGATCATACTGACCAAAGGCCAGCGTGCTAGTCATAACCGTGACATTGGACAAGGAGACAAGCGCATCCGCCGCGTCCTCGGCCCAATGGGTTGCAGTTTGTTCGGCGATGGTAGCATCCGAGGATAACAAGGTGCCGCCCAGGATGCTATCTTGTTCTAAAACAATGGTCGTGGCCCCGGATTGCGCGGCGGTTATTGCTGCGGATAATCCCGTCGCACCGCTACCGATCACCAACACGTCACATGCTTTGCGGCGTTTGTCATATAAAGCGGTGTCAGGCGTTGCGTCCACTTCACCATGTCCCGCGGCTTTGCGGATGATGGGCGCATAGGTAGTTTGCCATGCCTTGCGCGGCCATTTGAAAGTTTTGTAGTAGAACCCTGAGCTCAGGGATTTACCGCCAAGCGCCAGCGTTGCTCCACGATCATGGGTCAGGCTGGGCCAGTTGTTTTGGCTGCTCACCTCTAATCCATCGCGCAGAGACACCTCGGTCACCTTCAGGTTCGGGGTGCTGCCAGTTTCATCTTTGACGGTGACCAGCGCTGAGGGTTCCTCTAGACCGGCTGACATAATGCCCCGAGGCCGGTGGTATTTGATTGACCGGGCAACCAAATGTTGGCCGTTTGCCAACAACGCCGATGCAATCGTATCACCCGGATGTCCCACCATGGGTTGACCATCAAACGTGAAATTGAGTGTGGTTTCGCGGTCGATCATCCCGCCATCAGATAAACGGCTCATGTACTGCCGCCCTTTGCTTTATTGAGAATTTGATGGGTCGCGGTATCTCGGGTGACTTCTATCCAAGTTTCACATCCGCTGGAGTGATACCAAATCTCGGTTAGGGGCCCGCGAGCATTGCGACCAACATGGAGAGCACGATGCCAGTCCTGCGTGTCAGCCGTCAGATCCAGAGCTGGCAGGCGGCTCTTGGGACCGCCATAGGTAAATTCGCCTTCGTCACGCGGGCCACAATGGGGGCAGGGGATCAATAACATCTCATCGTTCTCCTAGTGCAACCAGGGATAGGGTCCGATTCCCCCATCATCTTGCTCAGTTCCGATTTCAAATCGGTCATAGGAAAAGGGGCACATCAGATCGGGCACCTGCCCGGTGGCAAGCAGATCTGCCATCTGATGTCCCACAGCGGGTGTTGCTTTGAACCCGGCATAGCCCCAGCCCCCATTGATCATTAGACCGTTGATGGGTGTAGGTCCCATAATGGCATTGCCATCCATTGTGATGTCTGCTGTGCCTGACCAATGGCGCATCAACCGCAACCGCGGCAGAAACGGAAACATTTGGGCAGCGCGTGCCAGAACATCTTCTATCCGTTCAAAGCTGCCGCGCCGGGCAAAAGAGCTGTATCCATCCGTTGCGCCGCCTAGGACAAATTCGCCTTTGTCAGTTTGGCTGATATAGGACAGCCCTGCGTTATAGTTTACAACCGCATCCAGCGCAGGTTTGACCGGTTCAGTGACAAACGCTTGCACATTGATGGAGTTTAGCGGCAGGTCCAGACCTGCCAACCCGGCCACTTCGCAGCTGGCTCCGGCCACCGATAGCAAGGCTTGGCCACAGCGAATGCGACCTTGTGGTGTGTCGATAGCCTCTAGCTTTCCATTTTGGATGATGATGCCTGTCGCTGGGCAGTTCTGGAAAATATGAATACCAGCTTTAGATGCTGCACGGGCAAATCCCCAAGCAACAGCATCATGACGCACGACCCCGCCAGCCTCTTGTACTAAGGCCCCGGCAATCGGAAAGCGTTGCGCACCGCTAAGGTCCAGCTCCGGCACGCGGGCTTGTAAGGCGTCGCCGGTCAATATTTGTGCATCAGCTCCGCCCAAGCGCATCGCATTAGCTCGCAGCGTGAAATGCTCCAACTCGCCATCAGAATGGGCTAGATCCACATATCCGCGTGGTTCGTACATTAAGTTAAAGTTCAGATCTTGGCTAAGCTGATCCCAAAGACCGAGCGCGAAGTTTTTTAGCGCGAAGCTCGAATTCAAAAGATAGTCTGACCGCACAATCGTGGTGTTGCGTGCGGTGTTACCCCCCCCAATCCAGCCACTTTCGATAACCGCAATATTCTTGATCCCATGGTTCTGGGCCAGATAGTATGCAGTTGCTAAACCATGACCGCCGCCGCCAATAATAACGATGTCATAGCTCTTTTGCAGGTCCGACACGTCAATGATCGACGGCCAGCGGGTATTGCCGGTGAGAGCATTTGAGAGCAGGGAAAGTCCTGAGTAGCTCATATGAGATCCGATCGCGTAAACTGTGATCACAGTTACTCAGGAGTCAGGCGCATTGCAAGAGGGACATTTCTATTGATCTGTGATCACAGCTGGATCATACAATTGTGAAGCGTATTTGTTAGGAGGGGAAATCCATGGCGCAAACGGCGTTGCAATTGCAGGAAGCCAGTGCCCGCAACCTGTTGATTAACTGTGCCCAAGCGCAGGCAGGTGATCGTGTGCTATTGGTCGGTGAGCTGGGTGATAACCCCTATTTCGATTCCGAACTTTGCCCCACTGTTGCAAAATATGCCGAATCGTTGGGGATGAAATCCGAGATCATTTTTGCAGAGCCAGGTTCTGACGCGGACTCGTTTCCCGATGTTGTTCGGGATGCGATGAACCGCTCAGACCGAACAATATTCTTCTCTAGGTTGGGGGATCAGGTCCGGTTTTCTTTACCTGATGACAGCCGCATAACGGTCATGGCATACACACTCGACCTAGATTACTTGTCGTCGCCCTTTGCCAGCGTAGATTTCTTGGTGATGAAAAAGGTGCACGATGCCCTTTTGAGCCTTATCCTGAACGCTAGCAGCTACCGGATTACGGGGGACTGTGGAACAGACCTGGTCAGCGAGATAATACCCGGGCGCGCTGAGGCGGTTGCGGATTTTGCACTGGAATTGTTCCCTGTGATGATTTTCCCGCCTGTAATCTGTCATCGGATGAACGGCAAACTGAGTATCCGGAATTTCGTCACATCCACATCCACCCGCGCCTTTGAAGGGAGCACATTGATTTTGAAAGAACCCATTGTTGCCACCGTAGAAGAGTCTCGCATGGTAGCATTTGAAGGACCGCCCAAGCTGGTGGAACATTTGGAAGATCAGCTGACGCGCGCCGCCAAGTTGACTGGTGGAGATCCTCTACTGATCAATTCATGGCATACAGGGATCAATCCGGGGACGTTCTATACACAGGATCCGTATGAGGATTTGGATAAGTGGGGTACCGTTGCCTATGGATCGCCAAGGTACACACATTTTCACGCAGCCGGAATTGATCCGGGCGATGCCGCCTTTCATGTGATGGATCTGACAATCGCATTCGACGGTGAAACGGTTTGGGACCGCGGGCGGTTTGTCTTTCTAGATCGACCCGACATTCAAGCCTTGATGACACCTGAACAAGCAGGGTTGTTGAATTCCCAAGTGTTGCATCAGATCGGTATCTAAGATGGTCAGGGAAGAGAAATTAATCGCATGGGTTCAGGTCACCCCTCAGGCAGAGGCACAGGGCGACCTGAAAGACGCGTATGACGCGGTAAAGGGCAGCGATGGGAGGGTCGAAAACCTGTATCTGGCGATGTCCCAAACCGCTCAAGCGATCAAGCCCGCTGATGACCATTATCTGGCGCTGCTTCATAATCCAGATAATCCTTTGACACCTTGGCTGTCGGAGCTCGTATCGACCTATGTGGCGATCCTGTGCGACTGCGACTATGCATCAGCTAATCACGGTAAGAACTATTGCACCTATCTGGGCGATCCGGCACGGGGCGAACAGGTTCTTTCAGCCCTGCGCGCTGAAACTTGGGAACAGAGCATTGATGACCCGGCAGTTCGTGCGGCTCTTCAATACACCCGGAAACTGTCCCTGACTCCCGGGCAGGTGAATGCCGACGACATCGCAGACCTGAGGCGAGCTGGGTATTGCGACAAAGGGATTTCCTATATTGTCCAACTGGTGTCTTCTTTTGCCTATTGGGCGCGGATGATCAACGGGTTGGGCACACAGCTGGGTGACAAGATCGGACTTTAAACGCCTAAACACCCGTCAATTTAATCAAAATTCTGTACATGCTAAAAGCCCCCTGACGTTGGAACGGCTCAGGGGGCTTTTCTTTCAAATTTGCTTTTCGGGCATTTGAACGATCAATCCTTCCAGAGCATTTGAAACCTTTATCTGACAGGTCAGCCGCGATCTTTGGGGATTAGGTTCATGGGCAAAATCAAGCATGTCCTGCTCCATCTCATCCATAGGAGGCATTTTCTCAAACCAACTGGGATCAACATAGACGTGGCAGGTCGAGCATGCACAGGCCCCACCGCAATCTGCTTCGATTCCCGGGATATTGTTGTCTCGGGCCCCTTCCATGACGCTCGCACCCATGGCGACATCTACGGTATGGGAAGCGCCATCGAATTCGATGTATGTGATTTTAACCATTTGCAACCTCAAGCATTACATCTTTACCTATTTTCAGAATTCCACGACGGCGCGAATGGATTTACCTTCGTGCATCAGGTCAAAGCCGTGGTTGATTTCGTCCAGTGTCAGCTTGTGCGTGATCATTGGGTCGATCTCGATCTTGCCGTCCATGTACCAATCAACGATCTTTGGCACGTCGGTCCGGCCGGATGCGCCCCCAAAGGCAGTCCCGCGCCAGCTGCGGCCTGTGACCAGCTGGAAGGGACGGGTCGAGATTTCAGCGCCAGCTGGCGCCACGCCGATGATGATGCTTTCGCCCCAACCTTTGTGCGCTGCTTCGAGTGCGGTACGCATGACGTTAACGTTGCCCGTTGCGTCAAAGGTGTAATCTGCACCGCCGCCGGTCAGTTCCACCAGGTGTGCAACCAGATCGCCTTCGATTTCGGATGGGTTGACGAAGTCTGTCATGCCAAAACGTTTGGCCATTTCAACTTTGCCCGGGTTCAGGTCGACGCCTACGATTTGATCCGCGCCGGCCAGTTTCAGGCCCTGGATTACGTTCAGGCCGATGCCACCCAGACCAAACACTATGCCGCGCGACCCGATTTCGACTTTGGCGGTGTTGATGACCGCACCGATGCCGGTAGTGACGCCGCAGCCGATGTAGCAGATTTTGTCAAACGGCGCGTCTTTGCGGACCTTGGCGAGCGCAATTTCGGGCACGACAGTGTGGTTGGCAAAGGTCGAACAGCCCATGTAGTGATGGATCGGCGTACCATCCAACATTGAGAACCGGGTCGAGCCATCGGGCAGCAAACCGGCGCCCTGTGTCGAACGGATCGCCTGACACAGGTTGGTTTTGGGATTCAGACAGTATTCGCACTCGCGACACTCAGGCGTGTAGAGCGGAATGACGTGATCGCCAACTTCCAGCGAGGTGACGCCTTCGCCGACTTCGATAACAACGCCGGCGCCTTCGTGACCCAGAATGGCGGGAAAGATGCCTTCGGGATCGTCACCGGACCGGGTGAATTCATCGGTGTGGCAGAGGCCAGTCGCTTTGATCTCGACCAGCACTTCACCGGCGCGTGGACCTTCGAGGTTCACTTTCATCACTTCAAGCGGCTTGCCCGGGGCAAGCGCAACAGCAGCGCGCGTTCTCATCATTTCACGTCCTTTCGATCGGAGAGAGTGATGTGCCTAACGCGGGGCACATCAAGATCATTAGAGTTCAGAGCAGGGGGCGTTAGACTTCGGTAAGCTCTTTTTCTGCGCCAAGCATCTTTTCCATATACCCAAGAAAGTCCCATATGGTGCCCTCTAGGTCGTCTGGTGCCAGGGGCCCACTGGAATAATACCGCGTGTTTTGCGCGATTTGCAGGGTCTCGAGTTTCTCTTTGTCTTCTGCGTTGAACGACTTACACAAATTGACGTAATCGACAACTTCCGGATCCGTCGGGTCGGTTTTCAAGCCACAGACACCCCAGCGAATGGCAACCTTGTCAGCACCGGCCGGACGCAAGCACAGGAACAACGTATAGTTGGACGCCACCGCACAGACAAAGCTGGGGAAGGTGTTGAACAAAACAGAGTTGTTTTTCTCTTCATCTGTCATGTCAGGGTGGAACGGGCCACGCGGGGGGAAATCGGAGTGGTAATACGCTCGGTATGCGGTCCAACGGTCCTGTCCTGGAACCTTTCTACACAACTGGGTTGGCGTCATTGGCTGCAATGTTTGCGGGTGTGTTGAAAACAGATGATACCCTTCCATGAAGTTCTCGGTCAGGTTTTTCCAGTTGGTTCCCCAAACAGCGGTGTCTGAAAACAAGAGATTGCGGTCTTCGTGATGGTAGTTTTGTAAAATGTCTTGCAAACCACCTAGCTGTTCAGTTAGCGGCGCAGCCTTGCCATCCAGATTTACAAAAATGAAGTTGTTCCAGATTTCTGTTTTAAACTGAGGAAGGCGACACCCTTTCAAGTCAAAGTTCTTGGCCTTTTTCATCAATGGTGCGGTCTTTAGGCGTCCATCTGTATCATAGGTCCAGGCATGATACTGGCAAACAAATGACCGACGGTTTCCGCGTTCATTTGTTTCAACCATGTTGCCCCTGTGGCGACATACGTTGGAAAGAACATAGACTTCGCCGTCATGACCGCGTGACACCAAAAGCTGCTCATCAACAAGTTCTGTCGTGTAAAAATCCCCGGCATTCGGGATTTCACCTACATGACCAAGGCAGACCCATTCTCGATGAAAAATGTGTTCCTTTTCGAGCTCAAGAAAGTTCTCTGAGGTGTAAAAGCTGGTTGGCATGGTTCGAGCCTGCTCGCGATCCAACGCCTTTAGGTTTGTCAGTTCCTGACGGAGTTTTTCGACTGTCATCGTTTGCATGCCGGGCATCTGATTCCTCTGGAATGTGTAAACTGTGATCACAGATTACTAACACACATGCTTGATGTGCGCCAAGATAAAACTTCGCGCGACGTTGTAGCCTGCAAAATGGAAAGGCTCGCACTGTACTGAGTGTTGCAACCAAGATGAAATGTCACTTTTGGTGGTTAGCAAGCTTAGCTGGGGAGAGAGTACATCTCAGAAATAGGTGCTTTAAACCTTGAACTGTTGTCGCCAACATGGAGGCAATACGCATTATTTTGGGAAGTACTGCATAGATTTTGGCCGCCGAAATGAGTGCAAATATCCCGTAATAGCCAATGAGGATAGGCAGCTCTCCGTCCTTGAAGAAATTGCGCTTAGCCTTGCGATAGACGGTCGTGATCGATCCGTTGCACCATCCCTGTGATATTCACTTTTTTGATTTAGAAGACTTTCGGCAGGGCGCCGTTCGGCTAGGTCTAGCTCAGTCGGGTGCATGAATTGTTATCCACACTTTCCCTTAGAAAAGAGGAAAGATCGCTTCCCATCTTAGGATGTGCCCTGCTTGGTGAGGGTTTTCGTGTAATCATCATTATGTTAAAAAATTTGTTGACCCAGTGAAATCAAATCCCCGGAACGCCAGACCCCTTAAAACAGGAATTTGGTTTAGGGGCCGTGGTCACCGAAATGCGCCTAACAAGGCAAACCCATTGGTTGACGATGCGTAGACACGACTGTTCAGAAGTCTTCGCCGCCCATACCCCTCATTGCTTGAACTTGTGTGACTAAACGGTGTGAAAAGTACAGCGCACTCGGGCTGCCTAGCTAAAATGGAGATGTTCTTCGAGTTTAGCAAAGCACTGGAGCTGTCAGGTTTTGATATTAATCATAGGCATAAGTTATGGTCACTATTTGAAATATAAATTTCTTATTATCAATCTTACCGCTTAGTCTGAAGTCACGGAGTCGGGCACGAGTTCGACAATCCACCTGAACAACCGAAAACCTGAACGGGAGTGAGAACATGGACGGAAACAACGTAGGGAAATGCCCGGTCGCACATGGTGCAACAAACGTGGGAATGCGTTCGAATAAGGATTGGTGGCCCAACCAACTCAACCTTCGCATCCTGCATCAAAATTCGACCAAATCCGATCCCATGGGGAATGGTTTCGAATACGCAGCGGCATTCAAGACGCTCGATCTCGAAGCGCTCAAAGCAGACTTGAGTGCACTGATGACCGATAGTCAGGATTGGTGGCCTGCTGATTATGGTCACTATGGTGGGTTGTTCATTCGCATGGCTTGGCACAGTGCGGGCACCTATCGCACCGCCGATGGACGCGGCGGTGCAGGCACCGGTCAGCAGCGATTTGCGCCGCTAAACTCCTGGCCGGATAACGGTAACCTCGACAAGGCACGGCGCCTGTTGTGGCCGATCAAGCAGAAATACGGCAACAAAATCTCATGGGCCGACCTCATGATCCTTGCAGGCAATGTCGCCATTGAATCGATGGGCGGTGAAACATTCGGTTTCGCTGGTGGCCGCGCCGATGTCTGGGAACCAGAAGAAGATGTCTACTGGGGGGCCGAAAACGAATGGCTTGCACTCGACGAAAACCCCCACAGCCGGTATTCGGGTGAGCGTGATTTGGAAGACCCGCTTGCTGCTGTTCAAATGGGTTTGATCTACGTAAATCCTGAAGGACCAAATGGTGTACCAGACGTGCTCGCTTCGGGCCGCGATGTACGCGAAACTTTCGCTCGCATGGCAATGGACGATGAGGAAACCGTGGCGCTGATTGCCGGGGGGCACACCTTCGGCAAGGCGCATGGTGCTGGAGATCCTAGCTTGGTGGGTCCCGAGCCAGAAGCTGCTCCGATAGAACAGATGGGATTTGGTTGGATCAACACCCATGGCACGGGCAAGGGTGACGATACCACAACTTCAGGTATCGAAGGCGCTTGGACGGCGAACCCGGTTCAGTGGGACAATGGTTATTTCGACCTTTTGTTCGGCTATGATTGGAACGTGACGAAATCGCCCGCAGGTGCATGGATCTGGGAGCCGGTTGGGGTCACCGAAGAGGATATGGCACCGCAGGCGCATGATCCGTCCAAAAAGGTTCCTACCATGATGACCACCGCCGACATGGCGATGCGTATGGATCCAATCTATGGCCCGATCTCTAAGCGCTTTCACGAGAACCCAGAGGAGTTCCAGAAAGCCTTTGCCCGCGCTTGGTTCAAGTTGACCCACCGCGACATGGGGCCACGTGCGCGTTATCTGGGCAAAGAAGTCCCGGTCGAAGAGATGATCTGGCAAGATCCGATTCCAGCGTCAGAAACTGCGACCGATCTCGATATCAGGGCGTTGAAAGCATCCATTCTGGCTTCGGGGCTGTCAGTCTCTGATCTGGTGAAAACCGCATGGGCGTCAGCCTCGACCTTCCGTGGCTCGGACATGCGTGGCGGAGCAAATGGTGCGCGTATCAGACTCGAACCTATGAACCGCTGGGAAGCAAACGAGTCGGAAGAATTGGCACGGGTATTAGGAGTATTGGAGGGCATCAAGAAAGCCTCACCTCAGTCGGTATCAATGGGGGACCTTATCGTGATTGGTGGCGCAGCGGCCATCGAGAAGGCTGCCAAGGATGCAGGCCACGACGTCAATGTTGCAGTCACACTTGGCCGTGGCGATGCAGCACAGGATATGACTGATGTGGAAAGCATCGGTCATTTGGAGCCTGTTGCCGACGGTTTCCGTAACTTTCAAAAGCAGGAGTATTCAATCTCTCCAGAGGAGTTGTTGATCGACAAGGCTCAACTTCTGACATTGACCGCGCCGGAAATGACCGCCCTTGTCGGAGGGCTGCGCGTGCTGGGGGCCAATCACGGAGGGAGCACTCATGGTGTCTTCACTGACAAAGTCGGGACGCTTTCGAACGACTTTTTCGTGAACTTACTTGATATGGGCACGGAATGGTCAATGACAGGCGATCGTACGTATGAAGGTCGTAACCGCGCATCAGGCGACGTCAAATGGACCGCAACGCGCGTCGATCTCGCCTTTGGCTCAAATTCCCAGCTGCGCGCCTTGGCCGAAGTTTATGGCCAAGACGATGCTGGAGGCAAATTTGTAGCTGATTTCGTGGCAGCATGGGACAAGGTTATGAACGCAGATCGCTTCGACCTAAGCTGATCGATCTGCTTCAGATTTAAAGACCTAAACGAGCGCCTCTAAGCACTGGGGCGCTCGTTTTTCTTTTTCACGGCATTTCATGGACCTACCGCTAGTCATTTCGTTTCGGTCCTTAGGGCTATCGCAAAGGCACGGTTCAAAACTTGCCCCCGCCGCGCGCATAGCACTGTGCCCACTCGCATTTTGCGCCGTATTCCTTCTCACATTGTTGTTTCGGGGAATTTACCTGTCCCTCAATTCGGGTATTGACGAAAAATCCTATAAATGAGTATGGACGCGTGTCGGTGTCCTTCGGGACCTAAGAGGGAATTCGCCGTTCGGATTTATCCGGACGAACCGAAACTGCCCCCGCAACTGTAGGCGGTGAGCCAACCCCATATTGCCACTGGACCCTTAGGTCTGGGAAGGCGGGGAACGCTACAATCCGCCAGTCAGGAGACCTGCCGACATGTAAACTGAACCACCGGGCGGGGTTGCTCGGGAAAGGATCGCGATGCGACTGTCTCTTTTGCGCTGTGCATGGATTGATGCATTTGCCTGCTCGGACGCTGGCCTTTTTTCTATTCCAAAAACCCCGGCATCGGATCTACCGGAGCCAATACAATGACATCCAAACTTATCACGCTGACTGCGCTGGCCTCTGTGCTCAGCGTACCCGCTTTTGCTAACGAAACCGCATATCCGTTATCTTTGGAGAACTGCGGTCACACTATTACCTTTGAGAAAGCCCCTGAAAGCACGGTCACCATCGGTCAGTCCACGACTGAAATCCTGTACCTGTTGGGCCAACAGGACAAAATCACTGGTACCTCGGTCTGGTTCAATCCGGTTCTGCCTGCGTTCAAGGACATCAATGATCAGATCGAACGCATTGCGGATAATGATCCCAGCTTTGAAAGTGTCGTTGGTAAGAAGCCGGAATTGGTCACAGTCATGTATGAATGGCACGTAGGTGCCGAAGGTATGGTGGCTACACGCGAGATGTTTCACGACGTGAATGTGCCAACCTATGTGATGCCCACTGATTGCGCCGCCAAAGACAATACTGTTGGGTCTGATGGCACTCGGTCCGAATTGTTCTCAATCGATCAGCTTTATAACAGCATTGAACAGCTTGCAGAAATCTATGATGCACAGGACGCTGGTGCCGCATTGGTCCGCGACCTGAAAACACGTGAGGCGCAGGCCATTGCCAAGGCCGAGGCACTGAACCTGTCCCAAGGCAGCTCAGCACTATTCTGGTTTTCATCCGCAGACATGGAGTCCGATCCCTATGTTGCCGGACAAAAAGGCGTGCCGGCTTACATGATGGACAAGCTGGGCATCGACAACGTGGTGACCTCTGGCGAGGAATGGCCATTGGTCGGCTGGGAAACCATCGCCAAGGCTGACCCCACTTTCATTGTGCTCGCAAAAATGGATCGCCGCCGCTTCCCAGCGGATGACATCGAGAAAAAGCGCGCCTTCCTGATGACCGATCCGGTGACCAAAGAGATGTCCGCCGTAAAGGCAGGCCGGATCATCACAATCGATGCCCACGCAATGAGCCCAACCGTCCGCGCCATCTATGCGCTTGAGCAGATCGCAGAAGAACTGCCCGGATTTGGTTTGACGCAATGACGGCAATAGACCGGCCTTTTTATCGCCGGTCTCATTGGCATTGGGGGCTTGTAGTGCCCCCAGTGCTTTTGGCCGCGCTGTTATTTGGAGCCTCGCTAGGGGAAACCAACATTCCAGCCAACGTGGTGCTGCAAGTACTCGCCAATAAACTGTTCGATGCTGGCTATCCAGTGGACCGGATTGATGAGGGCATTGTGTGGAACTATCGCATGTCCCGCGCGGTTGTGGCGGCCTGCTGCGGCGCGGGTTTGGCCTTGTCCGGCGTCATCTTACAGGCACTGCTGCGCAACGCGCTGGCGGATCCCTATCTTCTGGGGATCTCGGCCGGCGCGTCTACCGGCGCGGTTGCAGTCACAGTAATCGGCTTGGGCGGAGGGCTGATATCCCTGTCCCTTGGCGCGTTCACGGGTGCCTTGATGGCGTTTGGTTTTGTCGCATTGCTCGCCCATGCTGCTGGTGGTGGCGCCGGGCTGCGTGCGGCGAGCGTCATTGTGCTGGCAGGGATCGCGGGGTCACAAATGTTCAACGCCATAACCACGTTTCTGATTACAAAATCCGCCAACGCCGAACAATCCCGCGCAATCATGTTTTGGCTGATGGGCAATATGTCAGGGGTCCGTTGGCCCGATGTAATAACCGTCGTACCAGCGGCAGTACTCGGGGTCGGGGTCTGTGTATGGAATACACGCGCACTGGATGCATTTACATTCGGAGCCGACAGCGCAGCGTCACTGGGAGTTTCCGTGAAACGGGTGCAGTTGACCCTGATCGGTATCGCCGCTCTGGTCACCGCCGTGATGGTCTCGGTCGTCGGGGCAATCGGCTTTGTGGGTCTAGTGATCCCCCATGCGATGCGGTTCATGGTTGGCCATCGACACGGCATACTGGTGCCCGCCTCGGCGTTAGCGGGCGCTGTGTTTTTGATCTTTGCAGATGTGATTTCACGCGTGATTATCCCCGGTCAGGTCTTGCCAATCGGAGTTGTCACTGCGTTGGTCGGTGCGCCCGTGTTTGCCCTTATCTTAATTAACGGGCGGGCCTCCGGATGATCCTGTCGTGCGAGAACCTCGGTTGGGAAACACAGGGCAAGGAAATTGTCCGCGACATTTCCATAACCGTGAATGAAGGTGAAAAGCTGGGCCTGATTGGGCCAAATGGATCCGGTAAATCCACCTTCCTGCGCATGCTTGCGGGGATCCGCAAACCGAACATGGGCTCCGTTTATCTTGACGGCCAGAGCATGACGCAACAGCGTCAGCGCGACATTGCTCAGCGGGTGGCATTGGTTGAACAGCATGCAGACACTGCTGATCGTATATCAGTGCGCGATGCTGTGGAGTTGGGCCGTACGCCCTGGCTTTCTGCCCTGCGCGGCTGGGGCTCTCAAGACGATGCTATCGTGGCGCGCGCGCTGACAGATGTCGACTTGACTGGTTTCAATCACCGACATTGGCATACGTTGTCGGGTGGTGAACGCCAGCGGGTTCATATCGCCCGAGCGTTGGCGCAACAGCCAAAGGTTTTGCTGCTAGATGAACCAACCAATCACCTCGATATTCGCCACCAGCTTTCGATCCTGCATTTGGTTACGCGCCTTCCCGTCACAGCAGTCATCGCTTTGCACGACCTCAACCAAGCAATGCTTTGTGACCGAATCTGCGTGTTGCAGAACGGGCAGCTTAGGGCGGTTGGAACACCAGATGAGATCTTAACCGGAGATTTACTAGGCGAAGTCTTTGGCGTTTGCGCCCATTTCCTTACTGATCCGGCAGATCAATCTCGGGTCATCCGGTTCCACACGGCCATGTGAAGGGCAACTGACACCTCATGCGAATTTTACTTGCCCTGTTTCTCTTTTTAATCCCGAACTTCGCCAGCGCCGAGTTGCATGAAGTTGAGATGCTCAATCGCAATGAAACTGGTTCGATGGTTTATTCGCCAAATTTTTTGCGGATCTCGTCTGGCGATTCTGTGAGGTTTTTGGCAACTCGTCCCGGCCACAACGCCGCAAGTATCGACGGCATGATCCCTGATGGTGCAACGCCATTCAAATGCAAAATCAACCATGAGATCGAAATTACGTTCACCATTCCAGGTCTCTATGGCATCAAATGCACGCCCCATTTTGCCATGGGTATGGTCATGTTGATTCAGGTGGGCCCTACACCAGCGCTGCCCCACAATCTACCTGCCGAGTTACCATCACGCGCACGGGATCGCTTACTTGCCTATATTGCCGGGCTGTCAGAATGAATGCCCACCAATCCGAACCCCACTTGACGGGCTCGGATTGCGAGTTCAGCAGTTTAGAGCTTTATGCGAAACTTCGCGAAACCTGTGTCGGACGCTCCAGCTGGCTCGATTGACACGCCTTCGACGCTTTCCGCATAGCCAGCACCCGCAGGACCCGTTTCAAATATCACCGTAGTGTCATCAAGCGGAGCAAAGGACCAATTTGCATCTGCTTTGGGGTTCACGGTGCCTTGATCAACCAAATAGCGCACAATGATATCGCGGTTTGTATCTGGCCCTTCAAAGACGACCGTGTCGCCCTTGGCACCGGGGAAGCTGCCGCCCCCTGACGCTCGATAGTTGTTAGTGGCCACAATGAACTCTTTGTCCATGTCCAGCGGGGCACCATCAAACATGAGGTTGGTGATGCGGCTGGAATTTGCATTTGCGACCGCACCGTCTTTGTCGAATCTGGACGGCTGCGAAAGGTCGATTTGATAACTTACACCGTCCATCACATCGAAATTATAGCTCGGGAAACTTGGGTTCAGCAAAGGTGCGTCCTGTGCGCCCACCTCGACTTGGTTGAACATGCCCGCTGAGCGTTCCAGCCAGTCTTTGACCTGCTGCCCTGTCACCTTCACCGCGCGGATTGTATTGGGATAAAGGTAAAGATCGGCGACGTTCTTGATCGCCACATCCCCAACCGGCACATCGGTGTAATATTCTGGGCCTCCGCGGCCACCTGCTTTGAATGGCGCAGCAGCAGAAAGGATGGGCAAGCCTTCGTAAGCGGTGCCGACCATTTGCTCTTTTATGTACCATACCTGCGCGTTGGATACGATTTGCACAGATGGATCATCTGCAACGAGGGCAAAGTAGCTGTGCAGCGGCGCGTCGGTTTTGCCGACGGCTGTGCGCACGTACTTAAGAGTCTCTTCATGTTCTTTGGTCGCTGCAGCCAACACAGGCGCGTAATCCTCGGCAAGTGCAGTATACGAACGATCTTCATTGCGTTTCGAAATTGGTCGGGCTTCAGCCGTATGTGAAAGCACGCGCCAGCTGTTGCCGTCCCGTTCGATCAATAGGTCGAGAAGACCCATGTGGCTGCCCCAGAATCCACCCATGACCCCTGGTTTGCCACCAATGGTGCCTGCCTCTGTGTCAACGCCAGAAATGTCAGTATATTTCGAAGATGGGAAAACAAGGTGGCTATGACCCGTAAGAATCGCGTCAATGCCTTCAACAGCCGCCAGCGGGATCGCAGCGTTTTCCATCCTATCTTCTGCAGTTGCACCCCCAATACCAGAATGACAGAGCGCGATGACAAGATCTGCGCCCTCCTCTTTCATTTGCGGAACGTAAGCCTTGGCTGTCGCGACGATATCGCGGGTTTGCACGTTGCCTTCCAGGTGCTTGCGATCCCAATTCATGATCTGTGGGGGCACAAATCCGATAAGTCCAATCTTGATCGGATGCGTCGCACCGCTACCATCGGTGATCTCGCGCTCCATGATCACGTATGGTTTGATCAGTGTGGTGTCTTCTGTTGCAGAAGCGCCCATCTTCTTGACCACGTTGGCCGAAACAACAGGGAACTCCGCCCCTGCCAAGGATTTTATCAAAAACGAAATACCGTAGTTAAATTCGTGGTTGCCCAGTGTCGAGGCATCAAAGCCAAGCGCGTTCATTGCGTTGATGATCGGATGGCTGTCGCCCTCTTTCATACCGCGCTCATAGGCGATGTAGTCGCCCATCGGGTTGCCTTGCAAGAAATCGCCGTTGTCTAGCAAAAGCGAATTTGTGGACTCGGCCCGCACCCCTTGAATCAAGGACGCTGTACGCGAAAGCCCAACAGTATCGCGGGGTTTATCGGCATAATAATCATACGGAAAAACATGCACGTGCAGGTCAGTCGTTTCCATGAGACGCAGGTGTGCTTGGTTGCCCGCAGCAGAAACTGAAAATGGGTGCATGGCGACAAGACCCGCTGTTCCCACGAGAAAATGGCGACGATTCATAGAGAGAGGCATAATTAAGATCCTGTTATATTTGAGTAAATTCAACGACAGCATTCATCAATGAAAGAAATCAGCTTATTGTTGATTGTAGATTCGATCAACTATACCGTGCATGGTGTGAAGCGTGTGACTACTTGTTGCAGCACCTCCAAACGGACATCTACACGGCCGCGCCAAGAGTTGATAATCGTCACTGAACGGCTGCAGTGCGGATGTTTGCCCAACCTCGGCACAAACACGTTTCGTCTAAATCGCTCCTGTCACCTAACTGCGAACGGTGCACGCTTTCATCTGAGACACGAAAACCACCCTAGTTTCTGATGCGCCCGAATGTTGACAAGCGGTTTATTTCGTCAAGGCGTTCAAGATTCACAACGGTCGATAGCATCAATCGATCTTGGCTCCAGTCCCCAGACCGCTGAATTGAAATCGTAGTGACCGATAGCGTAATCGCCAGCAGCAAAACAACCGTAAGGGACAGGGCTTTTTGTCTTTTCACCGGACGGTGTTCTAAAGCAGATAGAATACGATGCTCTAGCATGCCCAGCTTACCCTCACGCGCTGAGGATCGGTCGGCAGTAACTAACGTTACTTTGGGAACCGCAATAACAAACGCGCGGTCGCGCCGCAGGGTGTTCTGACACACCGACAGCAAGGTATCGCAATAGGTTCTGACATCTATGACACCGCGGTTCAAAACCTTGCTATCGCAGCTGAACTCGCGCAAATCTTCGACCTGCCTTTTCCATGCGTGGAAGAATGGGTTCATAAAGAACAGCGGTTTAAGGGCTTCGAGGAAGATTTCCCATTCGAGATCGCCTTGGCGAATATGCTGCAGCTCATGCGCAATCGAGACCTTGAGCTCATGAGACTCGGCCAGCATGTGGGAAGGAAGAACAACATAATAGCACCGCAGCCCACGTGTGGAGAACGGCACCAAAGTCCGGTCTGACAACCGAAGGCGAACACGCCCAAAACCGCGCCAAGCATAGCTTTGGACGACAATTTTGTAGAGGCAGGTCATCGAATAGATCAGGCGCACAGCCCCAAGCGTGAAACCAATCAAGAAAAGGGCGATGGCGATTTTCGCACCCCATCCCGTACCATTGATCACGTTCAACATGAAGGTATCGCGCATGTGGATCAGACCTTCGAGGTCGGATGCCTTCATTTCAAAGCCGCCATTCAGATAGTAGGAAACGACCATATCTGACAGGTTGAAATTCATGCTGCCTGCCATCCCGACATTTTGCAAGGATCGGTAGGCCATGGTGATTAGGGGGGAAAAAATAATCAGGAGAAAAACACTGTTTAGGATCTGCAGTTGTGCACCGTAAGCTTGCCCTATACCTGAACGCGCCATCGCTTCTCGGACACAGCGCCACAACAGATAGGCAACACAGATCAGGATGTTTGCGTTTACAAAAGCATCCAGCAGAATTTCACCCGGAATCATTCTTCAACCTCCGATCCACAAGTGCCCGGATTTGCCCCAATGCTTCTTCTGTCAGTTCGTCATCATTGACCAGACGCGCCACAAGGGACGCCGGTGTGTCATCAAACAGCTTTGCTGAAAGATCCTTGAGCGAACGGGACTGGTAAGTATCACGCGCCAAAGTGGGAATGTAGACGTGACTCTTCCCCTCTTTCCTACTGGTGACAAATTCCTTTTGCTCCAGTATACGCAGGATGGTCGCGGCCGATGTATACGCGAGGTTCCTGGACTCCGGCAGACGTGCCAGAACATCCCGAACAGTGCCTTCCTCAATAGCCCAAAGTTCACTCATGAACTCCAGTTCCACTTCGGTCAGTAGGTCGCTTTTTTTCTTTTTCATCACCGTTCCATCCTGAGGAAACGCATATTCAATACCCGCTCGTAGCAAATACTAAACATTTCGTTGTAAAATGCAAAAGATTACACTTTCCGAAAGCAGAACACGCCCCACGCTATGCTGATCGCCAATGGCCACCAAAGAGGCTGACCGAAAATTCCTAACCACGCCAGAAAGATGTATGCCGTTCCAAGCAGAGAGATAAACAGTCTGTCGCCCAAAGTGGTGGTCAGTCCCAGAATGCCGCGCCGTTCAATACCGTCTCGATATTTGACCACTTCCAGCACGCCGATCACCGCGATTGCACCAAAAATCCCGCAGAACAAGAGAAAGGTGGCCGGTGTCCATGCCATCCAAAAAGACGGCCACAGCGGAGCAGTCCACGAAAACCCCTCGTCCACCTCTTTCTTGGTGACATTGCCCCAGCCCTGCGCCGATGCTGAACTGGTAGAGGCCAATAAGCTCCCAAAAATGCGCCAAAAAATACCCATTCTCAGACCCTCCCCAGGGCAAAGCCCTTGGCGATATAGTTGCGGACGAAATAGATCACGATGGCACCGGGTATGATGGTTAGTGTGCCTGCGGCAGCCAGCAAGCCAAGCTCATACCCCGCTGACGACGCTGTCTTGGTCATTGTTGCTGCAATTGGTTTCGCCTGCACTGCCGTGAGTGTCTTTGCCAGCAAAAGCTCGACCCACGAAAACATGAAACAAAAGAACGCGGCAACACCGACCCCGGCCTTGATCGTCGGAAGGAAGATTGTGGTGAAGAACCGGGGAAAGGAATAGCCGTCAACATAGGCAGTTTCGTCCAGCTCCTTAGGAACCCCGCCCATGAATCCCTCTAGGATCCAAACCGCCAGGGGGATGTTAAACAGACAATGCGCCAATGCGACCGCAAGATGCGTGTCAAACAGGCCGACCGATGAATAGAGTTGGAAAAAGGGCAAAGCAAAGACAGCCGCCGGCGCCATGCGATTTGTCAGCAGCCAGAAAAACAGCTGTTTGTCACCGAGAAACCTGTATCGCGAAAACGCATAGGCAGCAGGCAAAGCAACACAAACCGAAATGACGGTGTTAAGTGACACGTAAATGATCGAGTTGATGTAGCCCCAGTACCAAGTTGGATCGGTAAAGATGACCCGGTAATTCTCAAACGTGAACGTTTGCGGGAATAGGCTGAAGCCACCTAAAATTTCCTGCGTGGTCTTAAAACTCATCGCGACTAGCCAATAGATTGGCAGCAACAGGAACAGGATATAGAGGATCGGAATGAGGGAGCGTTTTCTCATTGCGCATCATCCTTTGTCATAAGTGTGTAGAACAGCCACGACACCAGCAATGTGATGGCAAAGTAGATCAAACTCATCGCAGCAGCCGGACCCAGATCGAACTGCCCTAGCGCAATTTTCACCAAATCAATCGATAGCAGGGTCGTCGAATTACCCGGCCCGCCACCCGTCAGAACAAAGGGCTCGGTGTAGATGTTGAAACTGTCCATGAACCGCAACAAGACAGCAATTGTCAGTACCGTTTTCATCTTGGGCAACTGGATGTAGCGAAACACCTTCCAAGGGCTTGCGCCGTCAATCTTGGCAGCCTGGTAATAGGCATCCGGGATCGACACCAGGCCGGCATAAGACAGCAGCACCACCAACGATGTCCAATGCCAAACATCCATCACAACGATTGTAATCCACGCGGAAATCGGTTGCTGGGTCATGTCATAATTCACACCCAGAACGTCATTCATGAAATAGCCCAGCAACCCAATGTTGGGCAGTGTAAAAATGTTCCACATCGATCCGACCACGTTCCACGGGATCAGCATCGGCAGCGCCATTGTCACCAGACAAACTGGGACCCAGAACCCTTTTTTGGGCATAGACAAGGCGACGATAATACCCAGCGGAACCTCGATTATCAAAATCAGGAAGGTGAACAGAAACTGCCGTCCAAGTGCAGCGTGAAAACGATCAGATCTCAGGATATTCTCGAACCAATCCAAACCTTGCCAGAAAAAGACGTTATTCCCGAACGTCTCTTGAACCGAGTAATTGACAACCGTCATAATTGGCACAAGCGCATTGAACGCAACGAGCAAAAGGACCGGCAGGACAAAGAACCACGCGCGTTGATTTTCAGTTTTCATGATGCCACCTCAGTTGCGATCCACCCATCGCGATAAAGCCGTGTCTGATCCTGTTGGAAGGCCAGATGAACCTCGGCCCCCTTCTCGAAGTTCGCCGTTTCAGCAACGGCTCGCACCCGTGTGTCGCCAACCATCGTTTCGATTACAGCGTGGCGGCCAACGTCCGAAACTTTGCGCACACGGGCGGGAATGCCGGTATCAGATACCGAGACAAATTCAGGGCGCACGCCAAGCTCAGTCACCCCCCCTTCCCCGGTTATTCCACCTTCGACACGGACTGAATTTCCGTTGAATATGACCCTGCCGTCATCCACCGATGCAGGCAGGATATTCATCCCGGGCGAACCAATGAAGTGGCCAACAAAGGTATGTTGCGGACGTTCAAACAGCTCAACGGGGGTGCCAACTTGCACAACTTCACCCTCCTGCATAACGACAACCTGGTCCGCAAACGTCAGCGCTTCGGTCTGGTCGTGGGTCACATAAATCATGGTTGCGCGGACGCGATGATGCAGCTCTTTTAGCTTTGATCGCAATTTCCATTTCAGATGCGGGTCAATCACTGTCAGCGGCTCGTCGAACATCACAACATTCACATCATCGCGTACCAGACCACGCCCCATCGAGATCTTTTGCTTGTTGTCAGGTGACAAATGCGCCGCCCGTGTGTCCAACATTTCTTCGACTTCAAGCATGGTGGCAATTTCGGCAACACGTTCAGCGATTTTTGGTTCAGCAACGCCCCGGTTGCGCAGCGGAAAGGCAAGGTTCTCACGCACTGTCATCGTGTCGTAGATCACCGGAAACTGGAACACCTGAGCAATGTTGCGCTGATCCGGAGGAAGGTTGGTCACATCCTTATCATCAAACAGAATACGCCCCTCGGACGGCGTGAGGAGGCCCGAAACGATATTCAAAAGGGTGGATTTCCCACACCCCGATGGGCCCAACAATGCGTATGCACCACCGTCGTTCCAATCCAGGTCAATTTCCTTAAGCGCATAGTCTTGAGGGCCAGTGGGGTTGGACAAGTACGAATGACGCAGGTTTGATAGAGTGATTTTTGCCATCAGGCCACGAGGCTCCCGTCAGGGCTGAAGTAAAAGGCCTTTTGCACGTCCATGAAAAACTGGTGATCTTCACCAACTTTATAGGGGTGCACACCGGCCGAAAGAGAGACCCAGCCATCTGCGCCCATTTGAAAATGAGCGCTGGATTCCGAGCCTGATAATTCCGTGACCTGGACAATTCCATTCAGCGCGACGTCATCGTCGCCGTGTCTAACGGGCAGGACATGATGCGGGCGAATGGCTACTGTATATTCTCCGTCAGGTAAGCTTGCCGCATCTCCCTGTATGGCCCAGCTCACGCCTGTGCGTAGTTCAGCACGAGTGCCGGTTTTGGTTATCTCTGCGGCATTGATCGGCGGATCCGAAAATACGCGTGCCGCAGTCAGGTTTGCGGGCTGGCGATAGATTTCGGCGGTTGGCCCGAATTGGGTCACGACACCATCGTTCATCAACAGGGTTTCTCCGCCCAGCAACAGGGCTTCTTCTGGCTCAGATGTGGCATAGACAACGACCGCTCCGCGTCCGGCAAACAGCTCAGGTAACTGTTCACGCAGTTCTTCCCGCAGTTTGTAGTCAAGGTTGGCCAGCGGCTCGTCTAGAAACACGGCCCGGCTTTCCTTAGCAATCGCGCGCGCCAAAGCACATCGCTGCTGTTGGCCTCCCGAAAGCTCGTGTGGGCGCCGTTTCAGCATTGGACCCAGTTGAAGAATATCGGCGGCTTCCTGAACACGTCCTTCGATCTCAGACGTTGCCATTCCCGCAACTTTCAAAGGGGAGGCAATGTTATCAAACACACTCATATGCGGGTAGTTCACAAAGAACTGATGCACCAGACTGATGTTACGCTTTTGCGTTGAGAGCTTTGAGACGTCTTCTCCGTCCAGAAAAATCTGACCGGATGCCAAAGGGTCCAAGCCTGCCATCAGCTTAATAAGCGATGTCTTGCCCGCTCCGGTCTGGCCCAGCAATACATTGAAATGGCCGGTGCTCATTTTCAGGGAGGTGGGCTGAATGTGTGTAATGCCGCGAACAACTTTGCTGGCATTTATTAACTCGATAGTCATGATTGCGAACCTTGCGTACGTGGCCGAAGCTTTAGAACAGCTCCGGCCACTGGTTGGCTTCTCCCCTTAAGGGAAGAAGCCATTTTTGGATTATTGGTTCCAGCGCGCGACGAGTTCGTCATAGTTGACGGTCTCGCCCTGAGGCTTTTCGTTGTCCAGCTTGGCTTTTGCACCACCTTTGCCCAACCACTCGGATGCATCCTTGGGGTCGTTCAAACGGGGGCCACAGCCACCATAGACATTGGCGTTTTCATCAGCGGACTGCATGCGAGCCATGGTGATATCCATTTCTTCGGCCAGACGATCCATCGCTTCTTGTGGCGTGAACGCACCAGAGTTTACGTCACCGATCTGCTGCCACCAGATTTGGGCCAGCTTTGGATAATCAGGAACGTTGATTCCGGTTGGTGACCATGCCACGCGGTCAGGCGAACGATAGAATTCGACCAGACCACCAAGCTTTGATGCTCTTTCGGTAAAAGAGTCATGATTGACGGAACTATCACGCGTGAACGTCAGTCCAACATGAGATTTCTTCACGTCAACCGTCTTCGAGGTGACGAACTGGGCGTAAAGCCAAGCTGCCTGAGCACGATCAGAGGGGGTAGATTTGAGGAACGTCCAAGATCCAACGTCCTGATACCCAACCTTCTGGCCTTTTTCCCAATAAGGACCATGAGGCGACGGAGCCATGCGCCACAATGGATTGCCATCTGCGTCTACCGTGTTGTTGCCTTCGGATTGCGGCTTCACCATGTCGGCTGTAAACGCTGTGTACCAGAAGATCTGCTGAGCTACGTTGCCTTGGCTCAGAGCAGGCAGAGACTGGTAAAAGTCAAAGCTCGCCGCGCCCGGAGGTGCATAGTTGCGCAGCCATTCGTCCCACTTGCGGATTGCGTATACGGCTGCGGGGCCATTGGCGGCACCACCGCGTGATACAGAGGCACCAACTGGGTTACATGTGCCCGCTTCCATGCGGATGCCCCATTCGTCGATTGGGACACCGTTTGGTTCCCCTTTGGAGCCCGCACCTGCCATAGACAACCAAGCATCGGTCATACGCCAGCCAAGGTCTGGCGCACGTTTGCCGTAATCCATATGTCCATAGATTGCGACACTGTCGACTTCTTTAACGTCTTTCGAAAAGAATTCAGCAATGTCTTCATAGGCGGACCAGTTCACGGGAACGCCTAAATCGTAGCCATACTTTGCCTTGAAAGCTTCTTGCAGATCAGCACGGTCAAACCAGTCTTTACGGAACCAATAAAGGTTAGCAAATTGCTGGTCGGGCAGTTGGTACAGGTTGCCATCTGGTCCGGTCGTGAACTGGATGCCCATAAAATCTTCTAGGTCCAGCGTTGGCGACGTTGTCGCCGCCCAGTCACCCGCCATCTGGTCGGTCAGATTGTACGCGAGTTGCAGGCGAGAGTGTGTTCCGATCAGGTCGCTGTCATTGACGTACCCATCATACAGGTTCCGCTGCGTCTGCATCTGCGTTTGTACAGCCTGAACAACCTCACCTTCACCAAGGATCTGGTGATTAACCTTGATACCGGTGATTTCTTCAAAAGCTTTTGTCAGGACTTCGGACTCGTAACCGTGGGTCGGAATTCCCTCGGACAAAACGTTGATTTCCATACCCGAGAAGGGCTCAGATGCCTGAATAAACCACTCCATTTCAGCGGCTTGTTCATCCTTCGACAATGTCGAAGGTTGGAATTCTTGATCAATCCATTTCTGGGCTGCTGCCGAATCGGCAAAAGCAGTCCCGGACCCCGCGATGACGGCTACAGCCGCAGTCGCGGAGAGCAGATACTTACGCATCTTATCTCCTCCCAAAGATTATGTTTGCTGGCACTTCAGCACAAAAATAATTATTCGCGCGCTTCCTCATCTGTCAACTAATTTATTAGTAGAAAGATGTATAGCGTTGGCTTCCTAATCGCTTTTTCGAAAGACTAAAGGCGCCCAAGGAGCTGAAAATTATACTTAATATGCGCCCACAATCGGTACTTAATGACGTGGAGAACCGATCGTGCCTTCCGTTTCCCGCAAGTTTCCTCAGCAGTGAAAAGGGACCATCAGATCCATTTCTACTGAAAGAAAGGCACACCAGCCATTCGCCTCATACGTAAATAGCAGCACAGCATTTAGCCGTACAGAACGAGATAAACGCACAACACTCGCGATGGTGAGAAATGTAACATGCCTGCCGTGCATGTTGCCTGTTAGGCAGCCGAGAAATCTCGCAGGATCATGTTAAACAGTCCCGGCTTTTCTAAATGCGCCGCGTGGGCACATCTGGGTATGACCGCGAGATTAGCGTCAGGAATTGACTGCCACAATTGCTGGGTCTGACTCCAAGGATAGGTCCGGTCCTGGTCGCCCCAAATTACCAACGTTTTTGTTTCGATATTAGGTAGGCTATCAGAACCACTCCAGCCTTCCATCGCATCAAGCCCTGTCAACATAGATTGCAGAGAGCATTTTTCCGCGATCACGGCGCAGTCTTCATAGGCAGGGGCCTTTTCCCGCTCAAGAAACCAGGTGGCCGAAATTCGCCTTGCCGTGGCTACTGTCCCATCCGTACTGACCCTGCGCTTTGACGTGCCGATTGTTTCAAACCGACCGGGCAAAACCCCGATCGAACCCGTACCATAGAGCACTAAGCTAGCAATACGCTGGGGAGCACGGGCGATCATTTCCTGCACTACCATCCCCCCCATCGAGTGGCCAATCAGGGTAAACTGTTCGATGCCCCGCGCACTCAGCTCACCCAGAGCCCATTCGGCAAATCTCGCAATGCTGTCCATAGCGTCGAGATGCGCGTTCTTGCCAAACCCCGGCAAATCTAGGGCAATGACATTGAAGCCACCTAGAGCTTCAGTTTGCCCCACCCATTGCCGGCTGCCGCCTAAAAACCCATGAACGAAAACGATTGGCGTCATTTGCGCCCACCCTGTACAATGCGATCGAGGATCATGGCGCAGAAAAGGATGGCAAATCCAGCAAGAATGCCCTGACCGACATTGGCGTATTGCAATGCTTCCAAGACGTCTTCGCCCAACCCTTTGGCACCAATCAGCGAAGCCACCACGACCATTGCGAGTGACAACATGATAGTTTGGTTGATGCCGGCACGGATCGACGGGCTTGCCAATGGTAGATCAACCTTGGTCAGCAGATACCACTTGTTAGCACCAAAGCTGATCGCTGCTTCACGCACGCTTTCAGGCACGCCCCGCAGCCCAAGAACGGTCAAACGCACCACGGGTGTTCCCCCGAAAATCATTGTGACCACGACAGCCGCGGGTTTACCCACGCCAAAAAATGCGATCACAGGAACCATAAATACAAAGGCAGGCATGGTTTGCATGAAATCCATAATCGGCTGGATAAACGCATAGAACCGAGGGCGTCGGGCGGCAAACATTCCAAGCGGAATGCCAATGACAATCGACAAACATGCCGCTGTACCCAACAAGGCGAGAGTGGTCATCGCGCCCTCCCAAAAGCCCAGCAGCCCCATGTAGGCCAAAAATGCCCCAGAATAGATAGCGGTGCTGACGCCCGCAGTTAGCCACGTCAACAGAATGATTAGACTGGCAATTACAATCCAAGGAGTCTGTACCAGAATGATTTCTAGCGCGTCCAACAATGCTCGGATGGCGAATGTCAGCCCGTCAAAAAAGGCTTCGCTATTGCGCACGCACCACGCGATGAAATCTTCCACCCAAGTGATGCTCGTGAGACGGATGTTTGGGTCTGTGGGGAATTGGCTGAGCAGAGAGAACCGGCCGGGAAAACTGTAGTGTATCATGGCTGCCGCAACGATCAGCGCCATGAAGATCGCGCTAAACACAATTTGTGACATCGGCATGGCTGAGCGGATAGACCGATCAGAGAGCCATTCCGAAAACCGGGCTTCTAGCGCCCAGTTTGCAACTTGGGACTGCAATGCCTTAACAATGAGTAAGAGCAGAAGGCCCGTCAAAACAATGGAGGGACCTTCGGCGGCCAGCGCCTCCGCTTCGGCGCGAATACCACCAATGTTATCCTCAAGCGACTCTACTGTCCGGCGATAGACATCGATCTTGTCCGAGTTGTTTTCAATTGCTGCAGCTAGCTGTTGGCGACGTAAGTCCAAAGTGCCTTCGATTGAAGCAATCCGTGCCATAGCATCAGCAGCTAGGTCCCCAAACAGGCCACGGGCCAATTGAACAAAGGCGATCGTTTCAAGGATTAAAAACGGCAACGCCCAAGACCATAAGCCGCGTGCACCAAACCAAACCGGGCCGAATAAGCCGGCCATAAGGTTTAGTGTCGGCGTAAAACGGGACGAAGCCCCGATCTTGTCAAAATTACGAATGTAATAGTCGGGATTGGTACGCACAAAGGCGCGGATGTTTTCGCGTCGCTCCTCGGCGTAGGCCAGCGCTGCTTCGCTTTCGGTATCATCAAGTGGGTTTACGTCAGACGTGCTCATGACACTTCGGTCCCTTCGATCACAGTACGCAGCAGATCGGCGCGAGTAATCACGCCAACATCAACACCACCGTCTTCCACCAGGATGGCGCTACTGTTGTCGATCGCCAGATTAATCAACGTGCTCAGGTTTTCGCTCTCATTCACACGCGGCGCGTCAGACGACAGGGGACCATGAGAGGCGAGATGTTCGGGGATAGGCCGCATCACGGCATGGGCACGCACCACCTTGAGTCGAGAAATACCTGCTACAAAATCAGCAACATAGTCATCAGCCGGATTCATCACGATATCTTCAGCGGTTCCGATCTGTACAACTTTGCCATCCCGCATAATTGCAATCCGGTTGCCAATACGAACGGCCTCATCCAAATCGTGGGTGATAAAGATCGTGGTCTTTTTGAGGATCTTGCTCAGCCGGATAAATTCATCCTGCAACTGCCGCCGGATCAAAGGATCAAGTGCCGAAAATGGTTCGTCCATCAACAACACATCCGGGTTTGCGGCCAGAGCCCGAGCCAGACCTACACGTTGCTGCATACCGCCTGACAACTCATGCGCGAATTTCGACCCCCAAGCGCCAAGTTCGACAATATCCAAAATAGCCGCTGCCTGCCGCATACGTTCATTCTTGCTGACCTGGCGGATTTCGAGCGGCATCGCGACATTGTCCAACACCGATCGGTGTGGCATCAGCGCAAAGTTCTGAAACACCATGCCAATTTTGTTGTTGCGAAATTGTTGAAGCTCCTTTGGCCCTAACGCCATCACGTCCGTGCCCTCGATTTCGATTTTACCATCTGTCGGCTCAAGCAACCGATTAAAGTGGCGAACGAGGGTTGATTTTCCACTGCCTGAAAGGCCCATTATGCAGAAGATCTCACCCCGATTCACAGACAGGCTAACGTCCGCTACGCCGACAACGCAGTTATATTCCGCCAGCACCTGAGCCTTGGTCAGCCCCTGATCCCGGATCGCTTTCAGGGCCACTTCGGGGCGGCCGCCGAAAATTTTCCATACATTCGAAATTTCGATAACGGTATCGTCGCTCATAAGTCCCCCAGAGCTCTGCGGTTGAGTGGCGCCAACAGCTGGCACCACTCAGGTTTCAAACGCAGGATCAGAGACCCAACCAACCATCGACACGATCAGAGTTCGCCTCGACCCATTCGCGGGCAACCTCTGCTGGGTCACGGCCTTTGCCACTGATTTCATAGGCAAAGCCACTGACATCATCTGCTGTCAGTGCAAAATTCGCGAAAAAGTCAGCAATTGCCGGTGAGCGTTCTGGAAGAGAATTAGACCAAGCAATCTGTACGTTCTTCAGCGCGTCTTTGGTGGAGACACTGGATTTTTCGTACCAATCAGGATCGTCCGAAGGCTGAACCATCACGTAGTTATCGGAGTTATAAACTGGCTCGCTCAGCATCTGAACATCGAACATGTACCAAACCGCATGCGGCTTATAGCAATAGAAGGCATAGCCTTCGCCCTTGGCGATGCTGTCCTTGATCCGTGCAGTTTTCACACTTTCTTCAGCACGCACCGGCTCGATGAAATCAAGCAGGCCATAGTCCCGCGTTTTCACCTCGTTCACATTGGCCGATGCCCAGCCTGGGGCACCGATCCACATTTCGCCTTTGCCATTGCCGTCACTATCCATCAGTGCAGCCACGTCCGGGCGCCCCAAATCTGCGATGTCTGTGACTTTGTTCGCCTCACCAAAATCCTGGCTCACGCAAAAGCCCTGATTGCCTTCGTAAGGGTTCGACGACAGGGTTACCGTGCCAGCCTCATCAACATATTTCTTGGTAAAGCTCTCTTGATTGGGCAGCCACACATCGGGATGTACGTCTATGTCGCCCTTCCCTTGATCCATGGCTTGAAAGATCGTGGCATTGTTTCCTGGGACATATTCAACCGTCCCCCCGATGCGCGTTTCGACAACCGCCCCCAGAAGATGCGCAATTGCCTGCGCCCCAGTCCAGGATGGAACACCGATCTTGACCTCTTCGGCGGCAAGAGCAGGCATCGTATAGATGCCAACCATCGCCGCAAGGCTCAGTGACTTCAGCTTCGTTTTCATTGTAGTCTCCTCTGTTGATTTGCGCCGATTTTTGGCGTCGATTTTTTGTTCGTTCGACTTTCCCATGTTGCGCGATCGGTTCGCACCAACTTGCCTCGGGCACCAACTGCAGACGGAAGGCTGGTATGGGTGTAAACCGCCGGACCCTGCGCAGAAGTCTAGATCAAGAGGTTTTCAAAGGGCCAATTCGAACATTTCATCATACTATTCTTTTTTTGCATAGTTTGAGATATACTTTGCTAAGGTGCTCTTTTTGACATGTAGGAATATCCATTGGACTTGAATTGGCTGCGCGATTTTGAATGCCTCGCCCGGACTCTGAACTTCACCCGAGCTTCAGATGAGCGAAACATCACCCAATCCGCATTCAGTCGCAGAATCAAAGCATTAGAGAGCTGGGTTGGCCTACCTCTAGTCAACAGAGCGACCTACCCTGTTCAACTGACAGAAGCAGGTCGACAGTTCCTCCCAGTCGCATTGGCAGCCGTTTCACAATTATCAGAAGCGCGTCAATCGCTGCGTGATGCTGACCGAGGGGATAGTCGCTTTATTCGATTTTCAGTGCTGCACACGATAGCGGTCAATTTTCTGGCAAGCCGGATCGAAGAATTACAGCTTCAAATTCCGGACCTTCGCACACGCGTATTGTCCGATTCCCTAAGCACCTGCTGCGATCTTTTGGTCGAAGGCGCGGTGGACATCTTGCTCTGCTATTATCACCACTCAGTTTCGCCAATGATCGACGAAGCCGCCTTTGAGCGAAAGGACTTGTTGAAGGATCGGTTGATACCGGTTGCAGCAGCGGACGCCGCCCGCGCGCAAGGTTGGGATCTTGATCGGCAGGATGGGCCGCCTGTCCCCTATCTGGCTTATGATCGATCGTCGTTTTTAGGCATGGTTGTTGAAAATACGATAGATCGGAAACCCCTCAATACTGAAACGATCTATGTTGATAGTCTGGTCGAAACAATCAAACGGCGATTGATGACCGGGAGCGGGTTTGCCTGGATGCCAGAAACAGCGATTTCGACAGAACTCGCAAGTGGTTTGTTGGTTTCGATCGGCGATGAGGAGTGGTGTGCCACGTTAACGATTTCAGCCTTTGGCAATCCTGCAACTTTTGACCAGATCGCTCAACAGCTCTGGGATCGTTTGTGAAGGTCTAACATTTTTCGAACGCCCCCACCCCAAGAACAATAGGGCTCTAAAAGGCCTCGCCAATGTGACCTTCACTTGAAAACGAGATGATCGCGCGAACCAGAAGGTCGAGGGTGTCGATAGCAACGACTTCTGCGGCAACACTGTCAGCGATCAGCGAAAACTCTGAGCAGGCAACAAATTGAAGATCTGCCCCTGCAGCAACAAGCTCGTCTGAAGCCGCCTGCAATGCTACGCGCGCGTCAACACAAGGGCCAACCCTTTTTATCTTTCGAATTGCCGTCAATATCGGATCATCGTCAGCTGGCCAAACGACCGACATCCCGCGCTTGGCCAATGCATTTTCGAAAAGACGGGTATACCGCACCGCGGGCGAAGCAAGCATACCAACACGCCCCCCTGATCCGATCGTGTGGGCTGCGTGGTCCGCAGCCAATTCGACCATATTCAACAGTGGAATCTCAACGGCATCCGTAATGGCATTGGCATAGTGGTGCGCCGTGTTGCAGGGCATCGCCAGCGCAAACGCGTTGGCATCCTGAAGACGGCGTGCCATCGCAGCCAATGTTGGCCCCGGATCCTTGCCTTTGCCGTTAATCAGATGGTCTATCCGCGACGGTACCTGCGTATTCATGTCAATCAATAGCGGGATATGATCACGATCATCCTGCGCGGAAACCGCCTCCACCAATTTACGTTGGAGGAGGATCGTCGCCTCAGGTCCCATGCCACCAAGAATGCCAATCGGACGCAGGTTCATGGTTTAGACTGAAACCCAACGCTTCTGATGATCAAAGGCAAAGTCGTAGCCCCCGAGCGCTGCAGCACCACCAGTGTGCAGGAAAACGACCCGTTCATCTTTGAACTGACCCTTGCGTGCAAGATCAATCAAACCCGCTGCGCCCTTGGCCGAGTAACACGGATCCAGAAGGATACCTTCCAGTTCAGCAAACATCTGGATCGCCTCAATGCCGCTTGCTGTTGGCAGGCCATAGCCTTCGCCAACATAATCAGTGTTCGCCATCACATCGTCGCGCTTAACCACGCCCGCACAGCCCAATTTCTCGGCGGTTTTACACGCAAGATCATAAACCATTTGCTCTTGCTTGGGCAGTGGCGCCCTTGTGCCAACGCCCAGAACTGGGACCTGTGCATTCATCGCACACATTCCAGTAACCAGTCCTGCCTGAGTGCCCGAAGAGCCGGTCGCGTGAACTAGTCGATCAATTCGCAAACCGCTGTCATTGGCCTGCCCCAAAAGCTCGAAAGCTGCATTTACATAACCAAGAGCACCGGTTGGGTTCGATCCACCACCCGGAATGACATAAACATTATGACCCTCAGCGCGCTTCCTTTCAGCCGCTTTCTCCATCTCACCGGGCATGTCATGGCCGCCTGGGAACTTTTCGGTGGTTGCGCCGTGCAGATGGTCAAGCAGGACGTTGCCATTGGTATTGTAATTTCCATCCTGATAGCCCGTACGATCTTCCAGCAGAATATGACACTTCAACCCCAGCTTGGCGGCAAAAGCTGCTGTCTGGCGGCCGTGATTGGTTTGCGTGGCGCCCTGCGTCATGACCATGTCTGCGCCCTGCGCCTCGGCCTCGGCCATCAAGAATTCTAACTTACGGGTCTTGTTGCCCCCGGTCGACATACCTGTGCAATCATCGCGTTTGATCCAGATTTCAACGCCCAACTCTTTTGACAGTCGCGTCATCGGCTCAAGTGGAGTTGGCAGGTGGGCAAGGTGCAGGCGTGGGAAACGGGCAAGGTGCATGGGCTGAGTCCTAATATTTGCTTCCATCAACTTACCTGCCTGTAATTTACTTTCCTAATTCGAATTTTGACAGGTAACTTGCAATATTTGCATGTTAGAGGATACTTCGGTATTCCTAGCTCATGCGCTTAGAATGGATCGATGACATATTGGCAGTGCTTGACAGCGGCTCTCTAGCCCGCGCTGCAGAAAAGCGTTCGCTAACCCAATCTGCGTTCACGCGTCGGGTGCGGCTGATCGAAGACAACATCGGAACAGAGTTATTTGACCGCCGCCGAAAACCCGTTTCATTGATGCCGGGCGTGCAGGAACTGGAAATTGAACTGCGTGAGCTCAGCACGCGGCTGCACAAACTTCGACACTCGTTAAAAACAGCAAGCGATCAGGCCAGTAAGCCGCTATCTTTTGTGTGCCAACATGCCCTTACCGCAACGATATCACCCGAGATTGTCCGTATTCTGACGGATAGTGGTGAAACCTCGGTGCGCGTACGTTCAGGAAATCAAGACGAATGTCTGTTGCACTTGATCTCGAAAGAAGTTGATTTTGCCATCATGTACGCTGCCCCCGATGATAGAATGCCGGAACCTGGCAACGCGTTTGAAACCAAAGAAATCGGAAACGACACTCTGATCCCAGTCTGTGCCCCTACAGTACGGGCAAAAGCAAATGATGCGACAATTCCAACGATCAGCTATCCACCAGAAGTTTTTCTTGGGCAGGTATTTTCCCGAACAATCGCACCGCGTTTGCCAAAAAATAAGACCTTGATGCCCAGAGCTGAAACAGCCCTGACACTGGCCATGCTTCAATACGCTGTGAACGAAATTGGCATTGCCTGGTTGCCCCTCTCTCTGGTTGCAACACACCTTACAGAGGACAAACTTGTGTGCGTTGACGATGTGCTGCCGACGCAATCAATGTCGATCCGGATGGTTCGTTTGACGGAAGCTATTTCTGAACATGATGAACAGATTTGGCAACACCTTAACCAACACCTCAGTTTCTAACACCACGGAAACGTCGACAGGCGGAAACAATCAGTTGCTTTAATGACGTTTCGGACCGAGGCAAGCCTAGCTAACGGCTCTGCCGAATGCAGGGGCCTGTGTAATAGATCGTCAGAACGTTGGGAACCAAGGATTGCCAACACTAAGAGAGAGCCTGGCTCATTTTCAGCGCGTCTGTAGCTATGCCAGACAGGAAGCACCCCACCTATCACATTTGCCTTTTTGGCCTTATCAACGCGAGTGTTAGGCGTTCTTCAGATATTCACCATCCTTTGTTTCCCCCACATCGGTCCTATCGTGGCGCAAGGGCTCATCCACATCCACAGGTACATCCAGTTCACGCGCATACCGATGGCCTGAATAAATTGCTGCAGCAATAATGGCTGGAGCATCACAATCGCCGATCCGGGCCAACGTGAATGGGAGTTTCCCGGGGTCACAATCTGCGCCTTCCAGCAAAGCCTGATAGAGAGTATCATTTGTCCTACGCTGGGTCACCATGACTATGTTTTCGACGTTCACCTCACTGGTTTGGCCCGAGAACTCACAGGCCAACATTGCGGTTTGCCCATCAAAACTCTGCAACGACTTTGAAAGTATTATCTTGATGCCAAGTGTCATCAAATGACTGCGAACGCGCCAACTTTCCGAAGTGTTTTCAGTCCATTTTGAAACAGCATCTGCCGGGGTTACGTATGTCACATCGTGACCCAAGTGACGGATTTTCTCGGCAATAACACCACCTAGATAATAGCCATCTTCATCATAAATCAGCGTTGGGCCGTTGGGCAATTTACCATCCATGATGTCATCGGGTGTGAAAACTTCGACACCACTACAGCTGGTAACAACGGGTTTATACTCATTTCCGTTAAAACGCTCTGCGCGCCAGTTGGCACCTGTTGCGATTACAACGTGGTCTGCCCCTACAGCATGAACATCCTGCGTTGACAGGAGACTTTCTAGAAAGATTTCGACGTTTGGCATCTCTGAAAGCTGTTGTTCACGGTAATTCTTTACTCGGATGTACTCGCTCATACCGGGAAGGCTTGCCTCACGTAGAACACGACCTCCCACTTGGCGGCTAGCTTCTGCAAGTATGACATCATAGCCCCGTTTACCCAAAGCGCGTGCCGCTTCTAGGCCTGCGGGGCCTGCCCCTACAACCAAAACACGGCCATCGCCACCCTTGGGGTTCATCTTTTCAGGATGCCACCCTTTGCGCCACTCTTCGCCCATTGTTGGGTTCTGAGTGCAACGAATAGGCACGCCGATGCTATCGCCCGAATAGCAAATGTTACAGCCGATGCATTCCCGAATAGCATCCACATCGCCTGCTTCGATCTTGGCTGGAAGGAATGGGTCAGCGATAGATGGGCGAGCCGCGCCAATCAGGTCAGTTACGCCCCGTTTGATTTGGCTGACCATTGTATCGGGCGATGTAAAGCGTCCCACTGTAACAACCGGCTTGTCGGTCACGGACTTAACAAAATCCATATAAGGTTCCAACGCACCTTCTTTGGTGAACCGCGACACGCCCATCTCGACGTCATAGTTGGCGATATTGATATCCCAAAGGTCCGGCATGTGCGCCATCATTTCAAACATATCCCGACGTTCACCCGTGATTGGCTTGCCGTCTTCTCCCGCCTGTTCATCTGCCGCAAAGCGTACCGCCACAGCACAGCGATCACCGACTGCATCTTTGGTTTCTTCGATCAACTCCCGTATGAGGCGCGTTCGGTTTTCCATGCTACCACCATATTCGTCACCCCGCGTGTTGCGGACCGGATCAAGAAAGTTCGCCAGCAAATAACCATGTGTGGCATAGACATAGACGATGTCGAACTCGGCCTCCTTAGCGCGTAATGCCGCCTTCCGGTGCCAGCGGCGGAGATCACGTATATCGGATTTGTCCATCGCGCGGGTTTGAAACGGATGACCAACAGCATTTGGTAAGCTATCAAGATCAAGCGCCACCTCGCGCGTCATCATGTTCGCACTGCGTGACCCTCCGTACCACAGCTCGGCACCTGCGAGTGCACCGTGGGCATGCACCTTATCTGTCATCAAACGCGAAGCCCGAATATCACTGTCATCCCAAAGCGAAGATGACACATGTTTGAGGTCTTCTGATGAGGGGTGGATGGAGTTGTATTCCGTGCAAACAACCCCCCATCCTCCTTCAGCTTTCATACCACGCATTTCAGCTAACATTCGGGGTCGAATAAAGCCCATGCCAGTGCAATGCGGAACTTGAAAGAAACGGTTTTTGGTGGTGACTGGCCCAATCTTAAGCGGCTTGAACAATATGTCATAGCGAGGATCGCGGGTCATGGCTGGCTCCAGTATCAATCAAGGGCGGCAAGTGTTGGAAGTTCACGGCGAAACGGAACATTGTCTAAGTCAGCCACGCCCAACTCGCGGGCAAAGCGATGCCCTCCATAAATCGCGGCGGCAATGGTTCCGGGGGCAAGGCAATCCCCGATCCGTATGAGTGATCCGAGATCTGCAGTACGAAGTGCTTGAAACAATTCGTCCTCAGGTGCGCGCATCGTCAAAAGCAAGGTGGTGTCAGTTTCAACTTGGGATTCTGCATCTGTGTAGCCACAGGTAAGGACCACTTCGCTGGCTCGGATGCGAGACAGGTTATGAGACAGCACCAGCTTTACGCCTAGCTCCATCAGTCGTGATTGGATCTTGTGCTGCTCTAAAGTTTGAAGTGACCATTCAGACACATAGGCGGCCGGTGTTACGAGAGTAACTTCATAGCCGTCCTTGCGTAGAACTTCGGCCATTAATCCGCCTATGTAATAGTGATCGTCATCAAAGATCGTCACCGGTCCATTGGGACGCTGCCCGGCCATAATTTCGTTAGGCGTAAGAACCCGCGCGGCTGGATCAATGACAATTCCGCGCGGGTTCTCACGTCCAATGCCATCGCTTGTCCATTTTGATCCCGTCGCTATAACCACGTGATCAGCACCGAACTCCCGAATGGTTTCTGCTGTTAGATTGCTTTCCAAGAAAGTGTCCACATTGACCATCTGACTGATCAGCCAGATACGGTGGTCAACGACCCTGCCCCATTCCGACAAACCCGGCAATTTCCGCTCAGTTTGGAGACGACCCCCAAGTTCACCTGCCCGATCTGCGAGCGTTACATGGTATCCGCGTTGGCCCAGTGCACGCGCAGCCTCTAATCCGGCCGGCCCTGCCCCTACAATAAGAACGCGTTGATCAGCATGCGCAGGGGCGATCCGTTCGGGATGCCAACGCTTGCGCCATTCCTCGCCCATCGTCGGGTTCTGGGTACATCGGATTGGCACAAAATTGTTGTCTCCGGAAACGCAAATATTGCAACCAATGCATTCACGGATATCTTCAACCCTGCCTTCTTCAACCTTTAGGGGAAGGAACGGATCGGCGATCGAGGGCCGCGCTGCACCGATGAAGTCAAGAACACCGTTGTTAACCAACGATACCATGGCATCCGGAGAGGTGAAGCGCCCTACGCCGACAACGGGCTTGGTTGTGACGCTCTTTACCCAACGGATGTAATCCTCTTGATACCCTGATGGCTTGAATCGAGAGGTGGCGCTATCGTTCTCCCATCCGCTAATGTTCACATCCCAGAGGTCGGGCAGTTCAGCCAGCATTTCAACCAAACCTCGCCCTTCGGCGGTGCTCGAAATACCTGAATCTCCCATGAGTTCATCAACTGAAAACCGAAGCGCAATCGCGCAGCTATCCCCCACAGCATCGCGCGTATCTTCAAGGACTTCACGTAACAGGCGGGCGCGGTTTTCCAGACTGCCACCATAGGCATCAGAACGGCGATTGCGGTAGGGCGACAGAAAATGTGAGATCGTTGAAAGCTGGTGGCCCGCGTAAACATAGACAATATCGAAACCAGCATCGCGGGCGCGCAGCGCCGCCTCGCGATGCCAACGGCGCAGATCGCGAATATCAGACAAGTCCATTGCGCGGGCTTGAACGGGATCTGGCAGCGCAACAGGCACATGACTTGGGGCCATCGGCATATCGCGGCTATAGCGGTTGGCGGCCATCACGCCTGCGTGGTTCAATTCACAGCCCGCCAGCGCACCGAATTCATGCACTGCGTCGCACATACGGGCAAGAACCGGAATGTCACGATCTTCCCATAATCGACCGCCCATCCAAGGAGAATGATCCCCAGAGGGATGAATTTCCACCTCCTCAGTTGTCACAACCGCCCACCCACCTTCGGCCTTCACACGCCGCATCTCAGCCATGGAAGAAGGGTAACTCCGGCCCATCCCATTGCAGTGTGGCACTTGATAAAAACGGTTCTTTGCAGTCACCGGCCCGATCTTTACCGGCTCAAACAAGACATCATATCTTGGATCTCGCGCCATAGATCAATCCAGCGAAAGCGCGGGAAGTTCACGGCGAAACGGAACGCCCTCAACCGCCTCCTCGCCTAGTTCACGGGCAAATCGATGCCCGGCGTAGACAGCTGCCGCGATCGTACCCGGCGCATTACAATCCCCAATTAACGTCACAGATTTGGCGCGCCCCTGCAACTCAGCGAACAGGGTTTGGCGTGGATTTCGCATCGTGACGGGAATAAGCGTACCACACTGAATTCGTTGAATTCTATCTGTATACATACACGCTAAGTCGACGCTATCTGCGTGAATAGTAGCAAGGTTATGAAGCGGTATGATGCGCACCCCAATTTCCATGAGCCTAGTCTGGATACGGGTTTGCTCCATTGTATTGTGGGTCCAGTGCGACACATCCGCCGCGGGTGTCACATAGGTTACTTCATGACCCTCATTCCGAAGCTTCTCAGCCAGAACGCCCGCCATGTAATAGTAATCATCATCGAAGATCACCACAGGACCTACTGGCGTTGCACCTGCACAAATCGCATCCACACTCATCACCGTGTCAGAGTTGAACCCCGTGATCGCGCGACGGTTGTTGCGCCCGATACCCGTCGTATCCCAATCAGACCCTGTCGCCAGCACAATGTGATCCGCCTCAAACTCCAGCACTTGATCCGCGCTGAGCGAACTGTTGAGATAAGTCGCCACATTTGCCATCTGGCTGATCTGGTAGGCGCGGTAATCAGCCACGCGCCGCCACTGATTTAGACCCGGCAATTGGCTTTCGCTGTGAACGCGCCCCCCCAGGGTATCACTCCTTTCAGCCAACGTTACATCATAGCCGCGTTGCCCCAACGCGCGCGCGGCCTCAAGCCCCGAAGGTCCGCCACCGACGATAAGAACACTTTCATCCGCTGACTTGGGTGCAATCCGTTCAGGATGCCATCCCCTGCGCCACTCTTCACCCATTGTGGGGTTCTGTGTGCACCGCATAGGGTGACTGAGAAAATCCCCCGTCACACAGATATTGCAGCCAATGCATTCGCGAATATCTTCAACCCTGCCTTCGTCAATTTTCTTGGGCAGGAAAGGGTCGGCAATCGACGGTCGCGCTGCGCCAATCAGATCGAGAACCCCGTTCTTGATAAGTGACACCATCGCATCCGGTGACGTAAATCGTCCGACACCGACTACCGGCTTGGTGGTAACCTGCTTTACAAAGCGAATGTAATCGGTCTGAAAGCCCTCGTCCGAAAACCGTGAAGTGGCGCTGTCATTTTCCCACCCGCTGACATTCACGTCCCATAGATCTGGCAGTTCAGCGAGCATCTCGACAATTTCACGTCCCTCACCATCGCTGGAAATTCCGCTTTTGCCACGCATTTCATCCACCGCCAAACGCACGGCAACAGCACAAGTATTACCGATCGCTTCTTTGGTGTCTTCAATCACTTCACGCAGCAACCGTACGCGGTTTTCTAGACTACCGCCGTATTCATCTGTTCTGTCATTCCGGTCAGATTGCAAAAAATGCATCAGCGTTGTCATGTCGTGCCCGGCATACACATAGACGATGTCAAAGCCCGCTTTCTTGGAGCGGATTGCTGCATCAACATGCATTTTACGAAACGCCTTTATATCGGATTTGTCCATCCGACGGGCGTGAACGGGCTCAAGCAAGTCAATCGGCCGCGCGGCGGGGCCCATGGGCACTTCGCGGCTGTAATTGTTGGCTGCTCCCGCGCCAAGATGCGCGGGTTCAATTCCAGCCAACCCACCGTGAGCATGAATTTTATCAACCATCTTTCTCAGAACGGGGATGTCGTCATCATCCCAAAGGCGACTTTCTATAGCGCCTGACAATTCCGAAGTATGCGAAATCTCACACTCTTCAGTATTCACAACACCCCAACCGCCCTCGGCTTTTACGCCGCGCATTTCCGCCATGGATGACGGGTATTGATGCCCCATCCCGTTACAATGTGGCACTTGGAAAAATCGATTTGGAGCCGTCACAGGCCCAATTTTGACTGGCTCAAACAAGACGTCAAATCGCGGATCACGCTTCATTCGGGGCTTCCTTTGGGACAAGGCTGGTGGGGTGGTTAACGTCTAAGCACTGCGGGGCATCGTTAGTTCTTTCCTTGGAAATCCAAATGAGAATCTCTTCGTCACGGGATTCAAGTTTTTTCCTAACAAGATTCTCTTTGATCTATCTTTATCTTTTTTATTTCAATGCACTAATACGACTTCTCTATCTGAACAGTCATTCAATCATTTGTTGCCTTAACGAATGAGTCAAGGCCATAATCCTTGGAACGCCAAATTCATGATTTTGCCAAAGAGAGAAGCACATGCCCTATGAACCAAGAATTGTCCGCCTAGTTCCGAATGGACCACCCGACAAAGGGCTGACTCCACTTGAACTTGATCAAGCGGACTTCCAATCACCCCTTCCCGAGCAACACTGGCATGTATTTTTCGAAGATGATGAGATCGGACTGACAGTTGGGGTCTGGGACACAACAACCATGCAAGAGACCTTTGGCCCCTACCCCGGCGATGAGTTTGTAAGCATCTTAGAGGGAGACTTCGCGATGGTCGACGGAACAGGCAACGCAACACGCGCAGGCATAGGGGATTGCGTAGCGTTCAGGAACGGCGCACCGATGAGTTGGAAACAACTGGGGTATCTCAAGAAGTTCTTTATCACCCTCCTCTCCCCCAACGCGGAAACACCACAAATCGACACCGCAGACGGAGCAGTGATCATCGTAGATCCAGACACGCCTTTGAAGGCCTCTTCGAAGCCAGGGGAGCCCATTGAGCGTGAGCATATCAGCTTCAGAAATGACACCGGAAACATGACCGTGGGTGTTTGGGAATGTGAGACCGCAGAGTTTGAGATGGAGCCGTTTTCAGTGCACGAATACGTACAGGTGATCGACGGAGAAGCCACGATCACCGAAGCAGCAGGAACCACGCATCATGTGAAGGCAGGTGATTGCTTTTTCATCCCGAAAGGGACGTTGTGCAAGTGGAGCATCCCGACCCACATCAAGAAGTACTACGCACAAGTCGCGACTTAACACCTTTGCCACATCAAAGACCTGTGCATCTGATGCCAGCTGCACAGGGTTTTGGCATGCTAACGAGCAGTCAGTCTTTCAGCGGAAAATGCTTGGGGAAGAAGCGCGTTAATGCGTACAGGCAATCATCACGGAACACTTCGCGATCCGGGCCGCCGGGGTACAACATCAAGCACAACCAAGATCCGTCAGAAAGCGCCTCGATTGAGCGCGTAGTACGCTCGATATCGAGGTCTGGATAATCACCATCAGCAACCAGCTCGTTGCAAATTTTTGCGATTTTCTGGTACCGTTCATTGTCATACTGGTTGTGAATCTTCAGATAGTTGGGTCGATATTTTGCCTGCCCCCAAAAGGCAAACCACGCAGCTAACCTTTTGTGAGTACAGACTTTTTTATCGAAATCGGCACTGATAATAGCCGCAAGACGATGCGCAGCGGTTGGTTTGGCATTGTCGTAATACTGCGTCCAAATATCGTAGTGCTCTTTGGCCAGATACCCCAAGGTCGCATCGTACAGCGCTTCCTTGTTCTTGAAATGGTAATTGACCACACCATGAGACAGCTTGGCCTTCTCTGTTACGTGCCTCAGCGTCGTGTCTGAAAACCCACGCTTAGAAATCGAATCTATCGCTGCCATTATGAGCTGCTTTTGACGCGTTTCCTTAGGAGCGGTTCGTTTTCTCGACGACGCGATTTTGACATTCATAGTTAACTTTCTCCGCGCTCCGCCAGCTGTTGATCCTTCAGATCCGCGCGCTGCTGGCGGAACATTAAGATCGCTGCAATTGCTACACACGTTGCAATTACAAGAATCATTATCGTGGCAAGGGCATTAATGTCGGGCCTCAATCCAAGTCTTATGCGAGAGAATATTAGGATCGGCAAGGTGTTAGCCCCGGGCCCAGTTACAAAGCTCGCGATCACCAGATCATCAAGCGAAAGGGTGAAGGCCAGCAGCCAGCCAGAGATCAACGCAGGCGTTAACCGTGGGATCGTAATTGCGGTCAAGACTTTGAAAGGTTTAGCGCCAAGATCTGCCGCGGCTTCTTCCAAATCTTCACCCATGCCAGTTAGACGCGCCTGAATGGTCACGGCCACATAGGCCAGCGAAAAAGTGATATGGGCAATTGTTATCGTTGCAAAGCCCCGTTGCTCAGGCCAGCCGACCAATTGCTTCATAGAGATAAAGAAAACCAACAAGGACAGACCAGTAATAACCTCTGGCATAACCAAGGGGGCAACCAACATCCCGCCAAACAATGTGCGCCCCCTAAAGCGGCCAAACCGCACCATGGCGAGCCCTGCCAAAGTGCCCAACATCGTTGCAAAAGTCGCGTTCACAAATGCGATCTTTAGACTGAGAGATACGGCCATCCAAACTTCTTCGGACTGAAACAAGACTTCGTACCACCGCAGCGACCACCCACCCCACACCGGTACAATTTTGGAATAGTTGAACGAATAGACGACCAGCAGAACCATCGGCACATAGAAGAATGCCATTCCAAGTACGAGCATGATCGTCAAAAAGCGTGAGCGTTTTCCGTGCATGTCTATTGCCCCTCCGAAGCTTTGCCTTGGAAATACTGAAAAACCATGATGGGCAGCACCAATAGGAAAAGCAGAACAATCGCCACCGCCGCGGCGACGGGCCAATCGCTGTTCCGCGAGAACTCGTTGTACAAAACCCGCCCAATCATCTGCACGTTTCCTCCGCCCAAGAGATCAGGAATAACGTACTCGCCGGTTGCCGGGATAAAGACCAACAAACAACCAGCAACGACGCCCGGGGTCGTCAGAGGCAGCGTAACCCTAAAGAAAGTGTTCATTGGTCGAGAACCAAGATCTGCAGCGGCTTCGTTCAGGCGGCCATCCAGCTTTTCCATATTGGCATAGAGAGGCAGTATCATGAAGGGCATGTAGGTGTAGACAATGCCGATGTAGACCGCGAACTCTGTATAAAGCATGCGTATCGGCTCATCGATCAAACCAAGCGACATCAGGAGATTATTGATTGTACCTTGATCTGCGAGCAACCCCATCCAAGCGTAAACGCGCAGTAGGAAAGATGTCCAAAAGGGCAAAATAATAGCAAACAAAAGAAGTGGCTTAGCCACAGGACCGGACCGCACAATCGCATAGGCAATTGGATACCCGAAAAGAAGGCAAAAGAACGTTGAGGTGACCGAAATTTTCAACGAATTCATGTACGTGTTGCGGTATAGGTCATCTTCTAGAATATAAGTGAAATTATCAAACACCAGTCGGATCGTCACAATCCCACTATCGGCCCATTCAATCATTTTGGTGAAAGGCGGACTAGCGATCGCAAGTTCAGCTAGGCTAATTTTCGCGACAATAAAGAATGGAGTGAGAAAAAAGAGAAGAAGCCATGCAAAGGGAATAGCAATGATAACCAGCCGCCAATTGTCCTGAAGCTTGCGCCGTATCCGTCTAAGCAGTGATTTCTTCTCAGGCTGAGACGGGATGGACGGGTGGGTGGAAAAATCGGTCATGCGGTAAGCAACATCACACTAGATGGCTCCCAAGCGATGTTAACTTTGTTGCCCCACGTTATGCGGTGCTGTCTATTCATCGGGCGCGAACTGTTCGGAGAAGTGATGTCTACAATTTGACCATTCGGGAGTTCGATTTTGTAAATTGACATCTCACCCAGATACCCAATGTCGTCCACAACCCCGCTTACTTGGTTTGGACCAGAAGCCGGTTCATCGGTTTTGGTTATGCGTATCTTTTCAGGCCGTAGTGCCACCCAGATCTTACTGCCAACTTTGACAGATTGGCCATGGTCGATGAAAACCTCTGCGACGTTGGTTTTAACGCGCACATGGTCGGCGCCGTCTTCTGTAACGCGCCCTTCAAACACATTTGCAGACCCGATAAAATCCGCCACAAATCGCGATTCAGGAAACTCATAGATTTCCGTGGGTGTACCTATCTGCTTGAACTTCCCAGCATCCATAACTGCCATACGCGTTGAAAGCGTCATGGCTTCTTCTTGATCATGCGTCACGACAATAAAGGTCACACCAACCTTTTCCTGTATATTGGCGAGCTCAAACTGCGTTTGCTTACGCAATTTTTTATCCAATGCAGCCAAAGGTTCGTCCAATAGCAACAAACGTGGTTCTTTCACTAAGGCGCGTGCAAGCGCGACGCGCTGGCGTTGCCCGCCAGACAGCTGTTGTGGTTTACGTTTTTTAAAATCTTGAAGTTCAACCAACGTGAGGATGTCATGCACACGGTTGCTGATCTCACTTCGAGCCATTTTGTCTTGTTGCAAACCGAATGCAATATTCTGCTCTACGCTCATGTGTGGAAACAACGCATAGCTTTGGAACATCATGTTTGTGGGGCGGTCGTAAGCCGGAACACCCTGCATATCGACACCATCAATCGTGATGCTGCCACCATTGAGGTCTTCAAATCCAGCGAGCATACGTAACAACGTGGATTTTCCGCACCCAGACCCGCCCAAGAGACAAAACAGTTCGCCCTGATAGATATCAAGATCAACATTATCGACGGCGGTAACTTCGCCATATTTTTTTGTAACACCCTTAATCTGAACCAAGGGCTGTTGCCCATCTTGGTCAAGCCAGGGCGTTTCGCTGACAGTTCCTGTCTCAGTCAAAGCATGCCTCGTGCGCTATTAGAAATGACAGCGAGCAGCGGCGTTCTCAAAGAAAACCGCTGCTCAAGTTCTCACACAGGGCAATTAGTTGCCGGCTTTGAAGTCAGTCCAAGTGCGGGTCTGCAAGCGCTCCACTTTCGGGGGCAAAACAGCTGTTGTGTACATTTTGGCGACTTGCTCAGATGTCGGAAAAGCCGCCGGGCTTGAGATCACATCGTCATCAACCATCGGCTTAGCTGTCAGGTTCGCTGTTGCGTACCAAGTAAAGTTACTGTCAGCAGCACCTACTTCAGGGCGCATCATGTAGTTGAGAAAAAGATGAGCGTCATCTTTGTTAGCTGCATCACCTGGGATCATCCAACCGTCGATCCAGAGCTGAGCCGCACCATCCCCTTCTGGCAGGAAGAAATCGAGAACCACCCCGGTATTTGCTTCAACCGCGCCAGACATAGCAAGCAGCCCATCAGGACCCCAGGTTGTTGAAACACAGAACTCTTTCTGAGGCATCCGTTGATACGCATAGTTATCAAAAGTTTTCACATAGGGACGAATTTCGGCCAACATGGCCCCTACTTTTGCGTAGTCGTCTTTGTTGGTGGAGTTTGGGTCCAACCCCATATGCGCCAGAGCCATCGGGATAATGTCACCTGGTGAATCTAGAAAAGAAACGCCGCATTTCGCGAGTTCCTTCATGTGGACGGGGTCAAAAACCATATCCATCGAGCCAATCGGCGCATCCGCATAAGTTTCAAGCACCAAGTCTTTATTGTAAGTGACACCGTGGGTGCCCCACATGTACGGAACGAAGTGCTGGTTGCCCGGATCCCAATCAACGGCCAGTTGCGCCATCAGCGCGGGGTCCATATTTTTGACGTTGTCCAATTTGGACATATCCAAGGGCGCAACAATGCCTGCCTTGATCAAACGAGCAACATCACCACCAGAATGGCTAACCACATCATAACCACTGTTACCTGCAAGCAGCTTTGCATCGATTGCTTCAGCAGAATCGTAAGGGTCATAGATAACTTTAATCCCATACTCTTTTTCAAAGTTCGAGATTGTATCTTCAGCGATGTATTCGCCCCAATTGGTAACTTTTAGAACGCGATCCTCTGCAAGCGCGATGCTTGCAATTCCTAAGCTAGCTGCTGCTGTGAGCGAACTCCCCAAGATACTCTTGATGATCTTCATAGTTTCTCTTCTCCCTATTTGATGACCTTATCGGAGGCTTTTCGCCATTGCGCGCGCTAGTTATTCGATTTTTCGTTGGGCAGATGTCTTTCAACTTGGCTATGCAATTTCGACAGTCGAACTCTTGTTTGAGATTTTCTATCTGAACGGTCAGTCAGAACGGTAAGCAGTGTCGACCGACCCTGTCAAGCACGCCGGTGCCGTCAGTTTCTTCTTCAATGCGGGTAATCAAAACGGACAACATGCTAATGTCCCTGTAACACTGGGGTTTCATGGCATTACCACAAAATATTTTGACACACCTTCTGAATGGCCAGTCAGTCAGAAATACTTGACGCTGATAAAGTTTTAGGCATCTATGAAATTGAAGGATGTCGTTTCTTAGCTAGCGCAACCCCACCCGACGCTATCTATCAAACACCGCGGACTGACTTTGCCACTTCCGCAAAAATCCAGGAGCAAATGAATTGGAAAGTCTGGCCTGCAAAATGAATACAAATGTAAGAGACATTGCCATACCAAACGACTGGGATCGCCGCGGCCTGCCCGGCTGGTGTTATCACAGCCCCGCCTTGTTGGAGCTTGAAAAAGAAAAGTTATTCAAGACACACTGGCAGATCGCTTGTCATGTATCTGATATTCCCGAAGCGGGGAGCTTCCAGTGCTTCGATATGTGCGATGAGCGGGCCATTATTTTGCGCGATCCCAACAATGAAGTCCGGGCTTATTACAACATTTGTCGCCATCGGGGCTCGCGTCTTGTTGTCAAGGAACAAGGCACGTGCCCAAACGCGCTAATTTGCCCTTTTCATGGCTGGGTCTACAATTTGGATGGCACGCTCAGGGGCCCCGGTCGACCCGAATCCTTTCCGCAAATGGACAAAAGTAAATTTGGCCTGCGCCCAATCGAAATGGAGGTCTGGCAAGGGTTTGTTTTTGTACGTTTCCGTCCCGGTCCACAGCCTTCTGTTGCTGAATTAATGCGCCCATTTGAAGAAGAAGCAGCAGCCTATAAGATGGATCAACACGTACCAACCGATGGTATTTGGACAGAGAAATCTCCGGTCAATTGGAAGTCCGTGCGCGATGTCGATAACGAAGGATATCACGTTGCGATGGCACACCCCGCGCTACAAGATTTGTATGGCTCGACCTACAAGGATGAACCTTTCGTTGATGGCGTATCTCGCTCTGATGGTGAATTTACCCCCACAAAGGGTCGCCGTTGGGCTGTTCGCAATTACAAGAAAATGAGCATGCCACAATCGTTCCTTCCCGAGCATCTGCAAAAAAGATGGTTGTACTACGGGATTTTCCCAAACTCCGTCATAGCGGTGACGCCTGAAACAGTGTTGTTTTATCAAGAGTTCCCAGTGGCGACGGGTGAATCGGTGCTGCGCAGTGCAACTTACCGAAATGAAACTGAAAACCGCCAACAACGCGCTGCGCGCTACCTAGCCGCCCGCATTGACCGCGAAACAGTAGACGAAGATATTCAGCTGACCATCTGGTCTAATGAGGCGATGGCATCAGACTCATTCGAAGGTTTCTACCTGTCTGATCTCGAATACGGCGTGCGCAGCCATCATGATCATCTGCGCAAGGTTTTACCAATTTACACCTTAGATGACGCCCCAAACGAAGATGAGCTTTCTGCGCTAAACACATCGATGCAGCACACAGGTCAGACGTGACCCCACCCAAGCCAAATACCGTCGAATTCAACAAGCAGAAGACTATACTCTACGCCCGCGTTGGCCCACCCGGTTCTGGGGCGGCAAGGTATGCCGCTGCCATGTACTTCTACAACATGAAGCTCATGCCGGTGGAGATGCTCGAGATCTACCGCAGATGTAGCAAATTTGACGACGAAGACCCGAATGATTTGGCCACCTACGAAGGTGTTCAGGATTGCCTGTTGGATTTCAGTACATCCCTCAGAAAGAAAACATGAGTAAGATTCCACAAAACCCCGAGGTGATCGTTGTCGGTGCAGGAACGGCTGGCCTTTCCGCTGCAACCGCATTGCTGGCCACCGGAATTGAAACCGTTGTTTTGGAAGCCGCAGCACACACAGGTGGGCGATGTGTCACCGACACAACCACGTTCAGCGCCCCTTTTGATCGTGGGGGATCTTGGCTCCACTCTGTGTCGCTTAACCCACTTGCCCGGCTCGCGGAACAACGCGGCGCTGTGTTGCACAAGGCGCCATGGCTATGGTCCCATGTCCACACAGAAGGGTATGACCTTACCAGTGACGAAGTGCTTGCGTATCGAGGATACCAAGAGGCCATGTGGCTCGCCATCAATAAAAGAGGTGCTGAAACCCCAGATACAACCACTGCCGCCGCAATGCCTGACGGGCCGTTCAAAGCGTCTGCCGCCTGTTCCATCCCACAAATGATGGCAGGCGATGCCGACTTAGTTTCAGCTGCAGACGTTTACAATTATGCGGATGCAAAAGGCGATTGGTTGGTTGGCGGGGGTTTGGGCGCTTTCATACAAGATTTGCATCCTGGAATTCCTACTCAACTCAACTGCCCCGTTAGCAAAATTGACTACAACGGCACTGGTGTAGAAGTAACAACTCCCCAAGGTGTTCTGAAAGCAAAGCATCTGATTTTGACGGTTTCCACCGGCGTCCTTGCGTCCGGAGCAATCGAATTTGTGCCGGCCCTGCCTATCCAAAAACAAGATGCGGTCGATATGCTGCCAAACGGTCTCTTGAACAAAGTCGGCATAGAGTTTGACCCGGCATGGTGCGACGCCACACAAGGTCAGATCGCAGATTACCACACGGGGGGTGATGCCTTTTGCTCCCTATTATTTGGGTTCTTTGAGACCAGCATCGCGACAGGATTCTTGGCTGGCCGGTTTGGAGAGGCGCTAGAAAAAGAGGGTGTCGGAGCTGCCACAGACTATTGCTTGCAGGGACTGCGCACTGTGTTTGGTAATGACGTGACTAAATATGTGCTTCGTACTGACGAAACCAGCTGGAGCACCAATGCCTTAACGCTAGGGTCTTACAGCTATTCCAAGCCCGGCGGAGCAGGTGCACGCAAAGTATTGGCAGAGACTCTCGATGAACGCATCTTCTTCGCCGGAGAAGCGACCATGACAGAGTCCTATGCCACAGTGCACGGTGCTTTCTTGAGCGGTCAACAGGCTGCCGAACGCGTTATCGCAACGAGGGTTGGTTCAGGCGCAACTCCCATCCAGCTCAAAACCTAACGGAGCACGAAATGGACAATACGAATTCGAAAAACTGGGATAATGACCATTTCATGCACCCATGGGAGGGCATGGACGACATAGGCCAAAACGAACGCGCCTTTATCGAGTCAAGCGACGGCGTCTATGTCACAAATGATGCAGGCCAGAAAATGTTAGACGGTCCCGCTGGCATGTGGTGTGTCCAGGTCGGGTATGGCCGAGACGAAATAGCGAATGCTATGGCCAAGCAAGCCCGCCAATTAGCGTATTTCTCGCCCTTCAATAACACCAACTCTGTTGCTACCGAATTTGCGCGTGAAATTGCAAAACGGACGCCCGGCGATCTGAACCACGTGTTTTTCACCACCGGGGGATCAACGGCGGTTGATACTGCGCTGCGGTTTGTTCACTTCCGCAACAATCTATTGGGCAAACCGACCAAAAAGAAGATCATCTCACGTCAAAAAGCCTATCATGGCAGTACCTATCTTGCCGCGGCCGTTAGCGGGAAAGAGCGGGATCGCTTGTGGCTCGACAAACCAGACGAGCTCGCTCACTTCTTACCAAACGTGAACCCTATTCTGCGCGCACCAGACCAAAGCATAGAAGAATTTCTTGATGAAAAGATCGCCGATCTTGAAAACGCTATTCTAGAGCTTGGGCCAGAGAACGTCGCAGCATTTATCGCTGAGCCCGTATTGGCCTCTGGAGGCGTAATTGTACCCCCGATAGGGTATCATAAACGCTGCATTGAGGTCTGCCATAGGCATGATGTTCTTTATATTTCTGACGAAGTGGTTACCGCGTTTGGGCGCCTTGGCCACTGGTTTGCATCTTATGATGTTTTTGGCATTCAACCCGACATAATTACGTGCGCCAAAGGCTTGACCTCTGGCTATGCACCAATGGGCGCCGCAATCTTTTCGGATCGCTTGATCGCAGATATTTCTGGTTCCGATGGCAAAGGTGCCACATTTTCCAACGGGTACACTTATTCTGGCCACCCCGTTAGTGCCGCCGCAGGCTTAGCAAGCATGCAAATTATTGAGCGCGAAGGAATACTTGAACATGTCCAGACTATAACTCCACATTTCCAAGAGCGCCTGCAGAACCTGTCCAACCTGCCCTTAGTCGTAGATGCGCGCGGAATGGGGCTCATGGGATGTATCGAGTGCTCCTATGATCCCGACCATGGCAGTTCACTCGCACGCGACTATGAACTTGGTGCGAACATCGATGCGAAATGTCAGGAAAATGGCTTGGTCCTGCGCCCAATCATCAACATGTGCGTGATGTCGCCGCCGCTTGTAATTTCACCAGATCAAATAGATCAGATGTTCGATGTGCTAGAAGACGCGATCCGTTCCGTCGATTAGACCATCACAAGCTCCTAAATCGTCACCGAGGCGCAGCATCTGACTATGAAAGCAAATGGTGTCGTTATTAGATTCATCGACTCGGCGCAGGCATGTTCAAGGTAATGATTGTGTTGTCCTTTGTCGTTTCATCCCCTTCTTCAACATCGGCGGTTGGACCGTATGGTAGCCTTTTTCCTGAGGCATTGATCAGAATTTGTGCAGCCCTGCCTCAAGAACGCATTTAGGCATCAGGCACCGACGGTGCATCTGCCGCCACTCAAAGCACTCAGGCCTCCGGCATCCTCGAGCAGAGTGATAATTTTGGCTACTCCGTCTCGATTACGCAGCGAAGTAAACACGAAAGGTCGCCCCCGACGCATCTTTTTCGCGTCCCGGTCCATGACCTCCAGCGATGCACCTACATAGGGGGCAAGGTCGGTCTTATTAATGATCAGTATGTCAGACTTGGTAATAGCCGGCCCACCTTTGCGGGGAATTTCCTCTCCAGCGGCCACGTCGATCACATAAATCGTTACATCCGCCAGTTCCGGGCTAAAAGTGGCTGACAGATTGTCACCCCCACTCTCGATCATGACGATTTCGACGTCTGGATGCCGGTCGACCATCTCAGCCACAGCGGCAAGATTGATTGATGCATCTTCTCGGATCGCAGTATGAGGGCATCCGCCTGTCTCGACCCCGATGATGCGATCTTGTGGCAAAACCTGCATCCGCATCAGTGCTTCAGCATCCTCTTTCGTGTAAATGTCATTTGTGATGACACCGATAGAATATCTGTCGCTCAAGGCTTTGCTCAGAGCAGCAGTAAGTGTTGTCTTACCGGCACCAACAGGGCCACCGATTCCAACGCGAAGTGGTCCATTCATCGTGCTCATGTGCGAAAAATCCTTGAATACTGGGTTTCGTGTTTCATCGCGGCTATGTCCGACAAAAAGGCGGTATTGCCGAGTTCATCGAGCGAAGCACCGCTGGCGTCCGCGGCAATCTGGCTACAAAGCTGTGTCAATTCGCGGATCAGCTTTTGGCCTTCGGTCTGACCCAGTGGAACAAGACGCATGGCCACCGCCACAAGATTGGCCATGAAAGCTTGCAGGTAGAATTGCGTGGTAAGGTCCAGTGGCAAGCCCCGCAGCCGGGCTGCGCGGCCAACAGCGACCGGATAGGTCAGCCCCCGAAGATCCGCGCTCCATACCTTTGACGTGATTTCACAGAATGCTTCGCCCTGTAGGCGGGTTTCTTTCATGCGCTCGGCCGACGCCGAAAAGGCGCAACTCATCGCGTCAATCTCGCTCAGGTCGTTGGCCTCGGCCTGATATGCCGTGCCAAGGAACAGGCTGTCATTCCATCCAGCACCATTTCGTAGCACTTCTGCAATCCATGCGCCGGTCTGTTCTGCTGTGGTCACTTCACCCGCATCAATGGCCCATTCCAGCCCGTGCGAATAGGCAAATGCCCCCACCGGGTAAGCGGGGGAGAACCACTGCGTCAAGGTCAGGATGTCAGTGGCTGTGACCATGGGTCCGCCCGTGGCCATAAGCCCCGCCTTCAGGTGTAAAAGGCTCGACCACCTCGCGCACCGTGGCGCCGATCTTACCCAGCATATCACGGATCACATGGTCGCGCTGGATCAGCAACCGGTCGGGCTCAATCTGGCAGGGGGTGTGACGGTTGCCGATATGCCAGGCGAGCCGGGTCAGGTCGCTGCCCGTGACTTCTAACAATTCTTCCTCGGCAGCAACGACCTCGATCAGGCGACCATCTTCCAGCTCGAACGCGGCGCCATGATCAAGTGAGATGGTATGGGTCAGATCGACGAGAAACGTCTCGGCCTGTAGCGTCGTCAGCATTTTGCGGCGCAGGAAACGGTCGTCATAGCTGAGCGTTACACAGTCATACGCGTCGGACCAATGGCCGGGTTTACGGGTTTGACGGCTTGGAGGAAGGGTCATGGGAAGCACTTTCAAAACAGGAAATAGCGTTGTGCCATTGGTAAAACCTCGGCGGGTTGACAGGTGAGCAGCTCTCCGTCAGCGCGCACTTCGTAGGTTTCGGGGTCGACTTCGACCTTCGGCGTGGCATTGTTGAGAAGCAGGTGAGACTTGCCAATATTGCGGGTGTTCTTCACCGGCAGCGTGTCCTTGGCGAGACCCAGTCGCGCGCCGATTCCTGCATCTTGCGCAGCGGCGCTGACAAAAGTGACTGCCGAGTTTTCGACAGAGCGGCCATAGGCACCAAACATTGGGCGTGAGTAGACAGGTTGCGGTGTCGGGATCGACGCGTTGGGATCGCCCATCTGCGCCATGACTATAGTACCGCCGAGCAGAACCATCTCAGGTTTCACACCAAAGAAAGCGGGGTCCCAGAGCACCAGATCAGCCCGTTTTCCGGCTTCGATACTGCCGATCTCGTGAGAAATTCCATGGGCGATGGCCGGGTTGATAGTGTATTTTGCGATGTAGCGGCGCACCCGGTAATTGTCATTGTTGCCGGTTTCCTCAGGCAACCTGCCCCGTTGCTTCTTCATCTTGTCAGCAGTCTGCCAGGTGCGGATCAGCACTTCGCCAACGCGGCCCATGGCCTGACTATCGGATGCGATTATGGAAAACGCACCAATATCGTGCAGGATGTCCTCGGCGGCAATAGTCTCTCGGCGGATACGACTCTCAGCAAAGGCGACGTCCTCCGGAATCGACTTATCGAGATGATGGCAGACCATCAGCATGTCGAGATGCTCTTCCAAGGTATTCACTGTGAAAGGACGAGTGGGGTTGGTTGAAGACGGCAGAACATGCTCTTCGCCGCAGATCTTAATGATATCCGGGGCATGACCGCCGCCCGCGCCCTCGGTATGAAAGGCATGGATGGTGCGGCCTTTCATGGCGGCCACAGTGTTCTCGACAAAACCAGATTCATTAAGCGTGTCAGTGTGGATCATCACCTGTACATCCAGATCATCGGCCACTGACAGGCAGCAGTCGATGGCTGCAGGCGTTGTGCCCCAGTCCTCATGCAGTTTCAGTGCACAGGCACCGCCAAGAACCTGTTCTTCAAGTGCTTCTGGCAGAGAGGCGTTTCCCTTGCCGGCAAAGGCAAGGTTCATCGGAAATGCATCCGCTGCCTGTAACATTCGCCCGATGTGCCATGGACCGGGGGTGCAAGTGGTGGCCAAGGTGCCATGCGCCGGGCCAGTGCCACCGCCTAGCATGGTGGTCAGGCCGGAATGCAGCGCATCTTCTATCTGTTGTGGGCAAATAAAATGGATGTGGCTGTCGAACCCTCCAGCCGTCAGGATGCGACCTTCACCAGCGATGATTTCGGTGCCGGGGCCAATAATTATATCAACGCCTGACTGAGTGTCAGGGTTGCCCGCTTTGCCGATCTTGTGAATGCGTCCGGATTTTAGTCCAACGTCGGCTTTGTAAATGCCGCTATGGTCCACTATCAAAGCGCAGGTGATCACTGTGTCCACGGCTCCAGCGGCGCGGGTAACCTGGCTTTGCCCCATGCCATCCCGAATTACCTTGCCGCCACCAAATTTCACTTCTTCACCATAGGTCGCATAGTCATGCTCGACTTCGATGATCAGATCCGTGTCGGCCAGACGCACCCGGTCTCCGGTCGTGGGTCCATACATTGCCGCATAATCGGCACGATGCATTTTACCCGGCATCGTTCAGTTCCCCCATGATATGCTGATTGAACCCATAAATGTGACGCCGTCCGCCGATTGGCACCACGTTCACTTCACGGCGCTGGCCCGATTCAAATCTGACTGCGGTTCCAGACGGGATATCCAACCGCATCCCAAGAGCCGCGTACCGGTCGAAATCCAAAGCTGGGTTGGTTTCTGCAAAGTGGTAATGTGATCCAACCTGAACAGGGCGGTCTCCGGTATTCGCAACCATCAACCTAGTCCCCCATAACCCTTTGTTCAGCTTGATCTCGCCCTCTGCGGGTAGAATTTCACCGGGTATCATTTGCGGCGCACCGCAACCAAAGCTCCGCCAAAAGCCACAACCAGAAAAGTGACAAGCAAAGGCAACCAGGATGGATCAGAGGCGTGCGGATGCATGTGAACCCCAGAGTGGGCAAGCGCGGGACCAGTGGCCAGAACAAGCAGAGCGGATACAATAGTTTTCATGACGGATCTCCTTTAGCGGATCGGGTTGTGGACGGTGACAAGCTTGGTGCCATCCGGAAATGTGGCTTCGACTTGAACGTCGTGGATCATCTCTGGGATGCCCACCATGCATTGATCGGCTGTAATCACATGCGCACCAGCTTCCATCATGTCAGCCACCGTACGCCCATCACGGGCACCCTCGACGACCGCATCAGTAATCAGTGCAATGGCTTCGGGGTGGTTCAGCTTGACGCCTCGCGCAAGCCTTTTGCGGGCTATCTCGGCAGCCAAGGCTACCAGCAACTTGTCTTTTTCTCTCGGGGTCAGGTTCATTTCAAATCATCCAACATATGGGAAGGTCTTGGCCGGTAAGAAGACTGATCACCGGTATAAGGGTCTGGCGCAGATCAAAGCTGTCTGTCGCGAGCATGCGCAGAACCAAAGTATCGTCGTACAACAGGCTGGCTCCGCCAGTTTCGGGCAATAGCTCTCTTACCTTGGAGAGGTAGGCTTGCGCATCGTCGGCGATATACACCAGCGATGCCATGGCCAGCGCCCCGTTGGCGATAAAGCGGCGAGCGAGATGCGCGTTCACGTCACCCCGCAAGGTCATCGAGTCAACATAGACAGGAACGCCTTTCTTTCGGATCTGAATTCGATCACGGAAGAAAATGTTCGTCAGAATTTCACCCATTGCGATGCGACCGAATATCAGCGGTTCAACCATTAGAAAGGACGCGCGTTCGTCTAAGTCTACAGACAGCTGCCGATCCATCGCCGAGTCGTTGAACAGAATGGTTTCCTGAGGGAGCCAGTTGACTCGCGCGCCAGAGGTGACCTGCACCGTGTTGCGAACTTTGCCAATTTGGCCGGGTTGGGCCTTGTAAGCACGTTCGCAGGCTTGGGTCGTCAAAGTCAGCGTTGTCCCGGCCTTGGTCTGCACCGAATTCTCAAACGCATCTCCACCAGTCACGCCCCCTGCAGTATTAAGGAACACAGCCTCAAGGCCTTCGCTACGCGAGCGAGGAAAAAGATACTTGGACGAACCTGCCTGATACAGCCGGTCTACAACCGTTCGCTTTCCAGACAACTTGGTGCCCAGGTGCAGCACGCCTCTGGCTCGAGGCTGAGCCACTGTGTCGGCCTCGGCTGTTATGAATGCGTGCTGTGTGATGTGGGCATCCTCGTGTCTTTGGGTTGCCTAAGGTCTTTGCGCTCAGAAGTTAGAAGCACCACAAGAAACAGCGTTTCGTAATGCTGCCTCTGGTGTTGCGTCTAATTATTAAGCGAAAGCTGCGATGTGAGGTCAAAAACTGTGCAGTAATAGCCGCTGGGTGAGGTTTGCGCCCGCCCAAGTTTGCCTTTCATGCCGCAATGCAGAATCGATGACAGTGCCTGCCAGTGACGCGATGTCTGGAAATTGGGGGTGTGTGACGACCATACGAATTGGACCTCGAAGCGGCCGCCACACGAATTGCAACACGAAGTTGCGGGGACAGGTAATGGAACAAGGCGCCTAAGCGCAAGCCCTGACCAATGGCCCCGCCTGGAGGACTGAATGAATTTTCTCAAATCCACACTCGCCGGATCACTCGTCTTTGCCACACTGGCAGGGGCTGCCATGTCTGCCGAAGACACCATCAAAGTCGGCGTCCTGCACTCGCTTTCCGGCACTATGGCAATCTCAGAGACCACTTTGAAAGACACCATGCTGATGCTGATCGATCAGCAGAATGCAAACGGCGGCCTACTGGGCAAACAACTGGAAGCCGTGGTGGTAGATCCGGCATCAGACTGGCCGCTGTTTGCGGAAAAGGCCCGCGAATTGCTGACCGTACATGAAGTCGATGTGATCTTCGGCAACTGGACTTCGGTCTCACGCAAGTCTGTTCTACCGGTGATCGAAGAACTGAACGGCTTGCTGTTCTACCCGGTGCAATATGAAGGTGAGGAATCGTCGAAAAACGTTTTCTACACCGGAGCCTCGCCAAACCAGCAGGCTATTCCGGCAACAGACTATTTCCTTGAAGAGCTAGGGGTCGAGAAATTCGCTCTGCTTGGCACAGACTATGTCTATCCCAGAACCACCAACAACATTCTGGAAAGCTATCTGAAGGGCAAAGGAATTGCCGATGATGACATCTTCGTAAACTACACACCATTCGGTCATTCGGACTGGTCAAAGATCGTGGCTGATGTTGTTGCGCTCGGCGCGGATGGTAAGAAAGTCGGCGTGATCTCAACAATCAACGGTGACGCAAATATCGGTTTCTACAAGGAACTGGCAGCCGCAGGCGTGTCGGCCGACGATATTCCGGTTGTAGCCTTCTCAGTCGGCGAGGAGGAACTGGCTGGTTTGGATACCTCTAACCTTGTGGGTCACTTGGCGGCTTGGAACTACTTTCAGTCCGCAGATACCGATGTGAATGCTGAGTTCGTGAAAACGTGGAAAGCCACCATGGGTGAAGAGCGCGTGACCAACGACCCAATGGAAGCGCATTTCATCGGCTTCAACATGTGGGTGAATGCCGCGACTGCAGCCGGCAGTACCGAAGTCGATTCCGTGCGGGCTTCCATGTACGGACAGGAATACCCCAACCTGACCGGCGGTATGGCGGTGATGCTCCCGAACCACCACTTGGCCAAGCCAGTGCTGATCGGCGAAATTCAGGATGACGGTCAGTTTGATATCATCAGTCAGACCAGCGAAGTCGCAGGTGACGCGTGGACCGACTTCCTGCCTGAATCGGCTGTTCTGATGTCGGATTGGAAAGATCTGGGTTGCGGTATGTACAACACCGAAACCAAGACCTGTGTTCAGACCCTCTCGAACTACTAAGGCCTGAACTTGAGAAAGGGGCCACTCCCTGGCCCCTTCCAACCCAAGACGCGGACACTTCCGACATGATACGATTATTCTTTGCGGGTCTTGCCGTCCTATTGTCCTGCCTAACAGCATCGGCCGAGGAACGAGACATCCAACCCATCCTGCAGGAGCATCAAGCGGCGATCGCTAAAAGCTCACGCAAGACCATAGGCCCGGCCATCGACGCGATTGCCACCAGTGGCTCGCCAAAGGCACAAACCGTGCTTGAAACATGGGCGGCCAAAGCCATGTGGATGCGGAAGTCCGACGGGGCGTTTCTTGTGGGGAAAAAAACCGAGAACAAAACCTATCAGTTGACCGATTTTGATAGCGGTGAAGTGGTAGGTACATATCCCAGTAAAGAGCTCAAACACCTGAAACCCAACAGCGGTGTCCGTGCCATGATCGCCACGGCGCTGGTGATGTTCCAGTTATCTGATCCGGACAAAGCCAAGCGACAGAGCGCCTTGACATCTATACAGCGTGATCCCTCTGCCGTGCAGTTGGCGCCCTTGCGTGCATCGATCGAGAATGAAGCTGATGCAATGCTCAAAGCCCGGAAGCAACGGCTCGAGCGGCTTCTAACAATTGGCTATGATGTAGATATCAAGGCCCGTGTTGAAGCCATCGAAGAAATGTCCACTGATCTGAGTGTCGATGTTCGCGCGACCTTGAACCCATTGGTGGCGACGACGCGTAGTGTGGCACCGGGCAATGTGCCCGAAGGATTGAACATCGCGCGGGTTCTAGTGCCTGGCGCAGAAGGGTTCTCCAAGGACGAGGCCTATGACCTGCTGGTGGACAAGGGGTTGGCTCGGGCGCAGGTGTCGTCGGACGGTATGCGCAATGCACTGGTTGCCAATATTGATGGGGGTCGAGTCGGCGGCGTACCAGTGGCGCAGCTGGACAAGGATGACGCTCGTAGCCGTGCCTATGCTGCGCTGGCAGAGACCGGCAGAGTGCCTTCGCTTGTTACACAGACAGATATCGATGCCACCCTCGCGAAGCATGTATTCTTTGAAAGCTATGCCGAGCCATCAGTCGAAGTGACGACGGCGGCGAACCACGCACTGGATTCCATCGGCTTGAAGGTTGGTTTCAACCAGACGCTGGACCTGACCCTTGACGCGCTTTCCCTTGCATCGATCTACTTTCTCGCTGCCATTGGCCTTGCCATCACTTTCGGCGTCATGGGGGTTATCAATATGGCCCATGGTGAATTTATCATGATGGGCGCCTATACCGGCTACGTGGTGCAGCAAATCATTCCTGATCACACCGTTTCAATCATCGTGGCAATCCCGCTGGCCTTTGCCGTGACCTTTGCCGCTGGCGTGGCGATGGAGCGGCTGGTGATCCGCTGGCTCTATGCGCGTCCGTTGGAAACCCTGCTGGCAACTTTTGGCATATCCATCGCTCTGCAACAGTTGGCCAAGAACATCTTTGGCACCCAAGCGCGCCCCCTGACAGCGCCGGGTTGGCTGGATGGAGCGCTGGTGATGAACGACGTTGTGTCAATCAGCTATATCCGTATCGCCATCTTCATCCTTGCCCTCACGTTCCTAGGCATCTTCCTGTTTATCATGAAACGCACCAGGCTCGGGCTTGAAACCCGTGCGGTGACACAGAACCCAAGCATGGCCGCGTCGATGGGAATCAACCCCGGCAAGGTCAACATGCTAACCTTTGGTCTTGGCTCGGGCATTGCCGGAATTGCCGGTGTTGCCATCGGCCTTTTTGCCAAAGTGACCTCTGAGTTGGGCAGCGACTATATCGTTCAAAGCTTCATGACTGTCGTTGTCGGTGGGGTCGGTAACATCTGGGGCACACTGGCTGGGGCCGTCATGATTGGCTTCTTCCAGAAAGGCATCGAATGGCTGAACCCGTCGAACACTCTGGCGGCTCAGACCTACATGATTGTCTTCATCATCATTTTCATTCAGTTCCGGCCCAGGGGCATCATCGCCCTCAAGGGCCGCGCGGCAGGGGATTGAACCATGCAACGCTCTTTCATTGCCAAGAACCCGTCTGTCCTGATCTTCCTTACCTGTTTGGCTCTGTTCACCTTGCTCGTCACGGTGCTGTCCGAGGGCTTTGGAATCGGAACGATCTCGACCAGTTTCATCAAGACGCTGGGCAAGACCCTGTGCCTGTGCCTGATTGCGGTCGCTATGGACCTGATCTGGGGGTTCGCGGGGATCCTGTCACTTGGTCATTTCGCCTTCTTCGGGTTGGGCGGCTACATGATCGGCATGTGGCTGATGTATGAACGCACCCGCCTGATCGTGGTGGAGTCGCTTTCACAGGCAGACATTCCGCCGACCAGTTCAGAGGTTGTTGATGCCATCGGCAACCAAATCTTTGGTGTAGTTGGTTCCAATGAGTTTCCCTTGATCTGGGCCTTTTCAGACAGCCTGTTCCTGCAATTGGTGCTGGTCGTTCTGGTGCCGGGGCTGCTGGCTTTGGTATTCGGCTGGTTGGCGTTCCGCAGCAGGGTGACGGGCGTGTACCTGTCAATCCTGACACAAGCGATGACGCTGGCACTGGCGCTATACCTGTTCCAGAACGACAGTGGGTTGCGCGGAAACAACGGGTTGTCTGGCTTGCAGAACCTACCAGCCGTGACCGCCTCGCAGGACGCAGTGTCACTGTGGTTCTTCTGGGCCTCTGCTCTGGCCCTTGGGCTGGGCTATCTGCTGGCGGCTTGGATCGTTTCAGGCAAGTTCGGATCGGTCATCCGCGGCGTACGGGACAACGAGGCGCGCGTGCGGTTCCTTGGCTATTCGGTTGAAACCTACAAGCTCGTAATCTTCACCCTGACCGCCTGCATCGCCGCTATTGCGGGGGCACTCTATTACCCGCAGGCGGGCATAATCAACCCGGCCGAGGTTGCACCGATCGCGTCCATCTACCTCGCAGTTTGGGTGGCCATTGGCGGACGCGGGCGGCTGTATGGAGCGGTCATCGGCGCCGCGTTCGTCAGCCTGCTCAGCACTTGGTTCACTGGCGGTCAGGCACCTGACATCTCGCTGGGTTTTTACACAGTCAAATGGGTGGACTGGTGGTTGGTGCTGCTGGGCTTGTCCTTTGTCGCGGTCACCTTGTTCGCACCGAAAGGCATGGGTGGGCTTGTTGATCTGTGGAGCCAGCACAAAAATCCCAACCGCCATGGTGCAGATCTTGGTCCTGACGACGGCGCGCTGCGCGAACAGGAGGCGAGCCAATGAGTACGCTTCTTGAAGTATCCGGTGTGTCCGTCACGTTCGACGGGTTCCGCGCTATCAACAATCTGTCATTCCGGATTGGCGAGGCCGAACTGCGCGCTGTAATCGGACCCAATGGGGCCGGCAAGACCACTTTCATGGACATCGTCACCGGCAAAACCAAGCCGGACGAAGGCCGAGTGATCTGGGGCGAGAAATCCATTTCTCTTCTGAAGATGAATGAAGCCAAGATCGCCCAAGCTGGGATCGGACGCAAATTCCAGAAACCCACGGTGTTCGAAGATCAGACAGTGCAGGAAAACCTGCTGATGGCCTTGAAAAAACCACGTGGTTGGTTCGCTGTGCTGGCTTACAAGCCTAGCGCGGCTGACCTCGAAAAGGTTGGCGAGCTGGCTCAGGAAATCGGTTTGCTGAACGAGTTGAAACGCAAATCCGGCGAATTGAGCCATGGACAAAAGCAATGGTTGGAGATCGGCATGTTGCTGGCCCAGGAACCGCGTTTGCTGCTGGTGGATGAGCCTGCTGCAGGAATGACCCCGCAAGAACGCGAGCACACCACCGACCTTCTTCTGGAAGCGGCCAAGACCCGCGCAGTTGTGGTTGTCGAGCATGACATGGAATTCGTTCGCCGTCTGAATTGTAAGGTAACGGTTCTGCACGAGGGGGCCGTTCTGGCCGAGGGCAGCCTTGACCATGTCACCTCGAACCAAGAAGTCATCGATGTCTATCTGGGGCGCTGAAGCATGTTGAAACTACAAGACCTGACCCTGCACTACGGTCATTCGCAAATCCTGAATGGCATCTCAATGGAGGCCGAGATGGGTGAGGTGACCTGTGTGATGGGCACCAATGGCGTCGGCAAGACTAGCCTGATCAAGGCCATTTCGGGTACCCATCCGCGATCCGGTGGAACCGTGGAGCTGGAGGGCGAAGTGCTGGGTGTCCTGCTCTCGCACAAGTTGGCGCACAAGGGGATCGCCTATGTGCCACAAGGGCGTGAGGTCTTTCCGCTGCTGACCGTGCGTGAGAACCTCGAAACCGGTTTCGTCTGTTTGCCACCTGCCGAGCATTTCATTCCAGACGAAATATTTGAGCTTTTCCCCGTTCTTAAGGAAATGCAGAACCGGCGTGGCGGGGATTTATCAGGCGGGCAACAACAGCAGTTAGCAATCGCCCGGGCGCTGATAACCAAACCGCGACTGTTGCTGCTGGACGAACCGACAGAAGGCATCCAGCCCAACATCATCCAACAGATCGGCGAAGTAATCCGGCTGCTGCGGAACAAAGGCGATATGGCGATTGTACTGGTCGAACAGTATTTCGAGTTCGCTTATGATCTGGCTGACAGGTTTGTGGTTTTGCGCCGAGGCGAAGTTATGATGTCGGGCACGAAAGATACGCTAACCAAAGAGGACGTACTGAAAGGCGTATCTGTATGAGCTAAAGCGCTGATGAACAACTCATCGGATCACTCGAAAGGTAAACAACGCCGACTCTTTGCCCGCGTCAGACACCAGATAAAGAACCTCGTGATCGCTGCTTAAAGCGATACCTTCGATACCTTTCAAATCTGGAATTTCTTCACCGTCATACTCGATTTCAAGCCGTACCGCCCGATTTGACTGTAGGTCATAGAGAAAAACACAGCCCCCTCGGTCACTGGCCATCCAAAGGGCATCTTGGGCACGGTCATAATACAGACCTGAAATATCAAGTTTTTTGTCCTTTAAACCCGATACAAGAAACCCGTGCTTTGCCTTGAGTTTTCTGTGGGCCGTGATGCTGCTCAAATCACTCGAGATTTCCACAAGAAGCCGGGGCTTGCCTTCCTTAACCACAAAAATCCGGTGCCTCTCACGGTCTACCGCAATACCTTCAAGGCCTTTGTTTGTATCAGAGCCCTCAAAGTGGTCTGCGATTGCATCGTACCCTTTCATCTTGGAAATAGGCAGTCTGACCGATGCTGCAGAATTTCTCTCGTCAATCAGAACAATGGCATTGGTATCTTCCTGAACCATCAACACGATGCCCTCATCCCAGCCCGCACTCACGCCTTCCAGCCCCTCGTACGCTATGGGGAATATCACATCGACGAGCGTTGCAGGCGTCTTAACGGAAAACAGTTCGGCGCTGTCGTCGCTGACGATCCAGAACGCCTGCGAATTCGGTTGAATGTCCAGGCCAGAAGGTTCCTTCAGGCGGTCACGCGGCAGATAAAGCGGTTCTTGTTTAATGAACTGCAATATCGGTGCATTTTGCGCCCGCACATCTGACATCGCAGATGTAAGCAAGCTGGCGATCAGAAAAAAGCGCAGAAAAGTCATATCAGTCCAAGTGCAGGAGCTAGGAAAATCTGGCCTGCCTTGAAATTGTTTCAGTTAAGGTTGGGACGCTCAAGCTGTTTTTGGAAACGTTTACCTGGTCAGACCCTTTCGGGGCGATTTGCGCAGACTTCGGTCCGAACGATGAAAAGGCGCGTATTCTGCCCCATGCGTTGTCGGCAATGGCGCTGGTCCAGTGCTGCAGATGACCCGAAGATCGCGCCAAGGCCTATCACGATTATCCCCTACCGCGTTAAAGACAGTCAGAACAGCTCATGAGGTAACTGCTTCATTCGACAATATCACCGTTCAGAAACGCTCGAGCCGGGTCGGTAGAAGGGCCAGAGAAAAATTGCTCAGCCGGAGCACTTTCATGTAGTTTACCGTTCAGCAGAAATAGAACATCTGTCGCCAGTCGACGCGCTTGCCCCATGTCGTGTGTTGACATGACCAACCGCGTGCCTGCTGCATTCGCCCGCATCAAGATCGTTTCAATCTCACGAGTTGCGCGCCCATCAAGCGAGGAGCAGGGTTCGTCCAAAAACAAAACATCGGGCTTTGTTATCAACGCGCGGGCCAAGGCGAGTTTTTGGCGTTCGCCCCCAGACAGAAAATGTGCGGGCCGATCCAGCATTTTATCCAGCCCAACATCTGCTGCGGCGAGCGCGGCGTGTCCGCGTGCCTCAGCCCGTGGAAGCCCCGCCAGACAAAGCGGATAGATCAAGTTGCCCATGACCGATCGGCGCATCATCACTGGTTGCTGAAACACAAACGATTGGCGTGACCTGGCCTCGATCGCGTCACAGGCCCATGTCACAGACCCTTCAGCCAAACGAGCAATCCCGTGAAGCATGCGCAAGAAGGATGTTTTGCCTGCCCCGTTTGGGCCAATCACAATCGTCGTGCCCTTTGCGGACAGGGTCAAATTGACGGGTCCGACAAGCACTTTACCGCGCCGGCGCACGGTTGCGCCGTCGACCACCAAGGGAAACAAGGGGCTCACCACCTACCCTCCTGTTCTGTGCGACCGATGATATGAATGGCTAGGTTCACAGCAATCGCCAGAGAAATCAGGACAAAGCCAAGTCCAAGCGCCAATGCAAAATCCCCTTTGCCGGTCTCAAGCGCGATGGCTGTAGTTAATACCCGGGTATGATGGTCGATATTGCCACCAACGATCATGATCCCCCCCACTTCGCCAATGGCACGCCCGAATCCAGCCAAAGAGGCCGTCATCAACGCCCGGCGCCCATCCCACAAAAGGGCCGCGATACGTTGCCGCTGGGTGGTATTCATCGAAATAAGCAAATCATGATAATCCGACCAGAGTTCGCGCAAGGATTGATGTGCGATAGAGGCGATGAGCGGCAAGATAATGATGACTTGGGCAATGATCATAGCTGTGGGTGTAAACAACAAACCGAATACACCAAAAGGTCCTGATCTGCTTAGAAAAACATAAACGATCAGGCCAACAACAACCGGCGGCAAGCCCATGAGTGCATTCAAAACTGCAATCGTAATCCGCCGTGCGCGAAACCTGCGCACAGCAAGAAGAGCCCCCAACGGCAAAGCCAAAATTGAAGCAAACACCAAGGCCGACAACGTGACATGAAGCGATCGTAACGTGATTTCAACGAGATCCGAATCCAGTGTTATCACCAGCCAAAAAGCTTGAGCGAGGCCGTCCCATATCTCAAACATGCCTTCCCCCAGTTTCGACGCGACGTGTCGGTTCAGATGTTATCCGAACACAGCTCAATCACAGCACGCGAGCCAGAAAAACCAAATTCTAACCTCAAATGGAAAATAAGGACATTTTGTCCGCCTTTTTGTCCAAACGGCATCTGCATTCGGGCAGATCGACCACGGAACAGCACCCGCAATCAGAAGGCTCTGGTACAGGTATTTCTGTCTGGTAGGCTACCCTAACACATTCGGTTTTTACTGAAATCTGCGCCAAAGGAGGGGACATTGAATTCAGTACGCCTGAAGCTGTTGGTGCTCGCTCTTGCGCCTCTTGTAGTCTTGCTTCCGTTGTTGATGTTGCTGGCGATGACACGTTGGACCTCGGATTACGATGAGCTTTTGATCGCCAAGGTCGACAGTGATCTCCGCATAGCTGAACAATATCTGGGACGCATATTGGCCGGGACCGGTGCGGGTATCGCCGCTATCGCAGACTCCCGAACTTTCCAATTTGCATTGACCGGACCTGCGGAAACGAGGGCCGCGTATCTAGAACAACAACGCATTCAGCAAGCGCTCGATTTTCTCTACTACCTTCCGGCAACACAGACAGGCGAAGCCCAACACTGGCCAGTGGTTCAGGCCGCGCTCGGGGGCCAGCTGTCTTCGCAGATCGACATTTTCCCGGCCGATACAATTGCCAATTTCCCTGCCTTGGCCGAACGCGCGCGGGTGGACCTGATCGAAACCGAAGCCGCCGTGCCCACCGATCGGGTGGTCGAAGATCGCGGCATGGTGGTTCATACTGCAGCACCCGTTGATCTGCTGGGGCATCAAGGTGTCCTGATCGGGGGGATCTTGCTGAACAAGAACCTCGATTTCATCGATACCATCAACGCGCTGGTGTATCTCAACGCGGCGACGGGCGGGGAAAGACAGGGCACCGCGACTTTGTTTCTCGAAGACGTCCGCGTTTCGACCAATGTAAGGCTGTTTGAAGATGTCCGCGCGTTGGGAACCCGTGTTTCTGCCGAAGTCCGGGCCGCAGTTTTGGATCAGGGCCGGACATGGCTGGACCGCGCTTTTGTTGTAAACGATTGGTATATCTCAGGATATCTCCCGCTCAGCGACAGCTTCGGGAACCGGGTTGGGATGCTCTATGTTGGATTCCTAGAGGCACCGTTTGCCAATGCGAAACGATCCGCCTATCTCACTATGCTGGCTGCGATGGTCGCCGTGCTTGCCTTGTCTATCCCGCTTTTCCTTAGAATGGCGCGTGGTATTTTTTCACCGCTTGAACGCATGACCAAAACCATGAAGCGTGTGGAACACGGGGATCTGTCTGCGCGCAATGGCAGCGTCGGATCAAAAGATGAAATCAGTCAAGTCGCAACCCATCTGGATACATTGCTGGATCAGGTCCAAGAGCGGGATCAGGCCCTGCGCAGTTGGGCAGAAGAACTGAATGATCGCGTTGATCGGCGCACATCGGAGCTGCGCGACGCCAATGAAAAGCTAGAGGAAACATTTCAGCAATTGGTGCTGTCCGAAAAACTCGCGTCGATTGGGGAAATCACTGCGGGGGTTGCGCATGAAATCAATAACCCCGTCGCCGTCATTCAAGGCAATGTAGACGTCGTGCGTCAGACACTTGGCCCAGATGCCGCTTGTGTGGAAACCGAATTGAATCTGATCGATAAGCAAGTACAGCGAATTGACGGAATCGTTGGCAAGCTTCTGCAATTCGCGCGCCCCACCGAATTCTCAGCCTCCGGAGAAGGCACATCGCTGGAGATGTTGGTAGACGATTGCAAGAGTTTAATCACCCACGTTCATCCACAGCAAAACGTTCAAATTGTCGCTCAGTTCAAAGCAGCGCCAAATGTTGCGATCAACACCGGGGAGATGCAGCAGGTTCTTGTGAATCTCATGGTCAATGCCATTCAGGCAATGGGTGGCGACGGGCAGCTGGACATCAGGGTAAAGCCGGTCCCTCGAAATGAGATCGACGGCGTAGAGCTTTCTGTTTCAGATACGGGACCGGGTATTGATGCAGACCATATGAAACGGGTGTTTGATCCCTTTCATACCACCAAACTGGGCGAAGGCACTGGGCTGGGATTGTCCATAAGTCAAACGCTGATCCAACAGGCAGGCGGGCATATTTCCGCTCGAAATCAACTAACGGGCGGGGCCATTTTCACGGTTTGGATTCCTGCAGTCAAAGACACTTAGTCTTGGCCTACATCCCCCACGACGCGCATTTGCGATCAATGGTCTTGCGCGACACACCAAGCCTGCGCGATGCTTCTGCGCGATTGCCCCCACAAGCGTCCAACACTTGCACGATGTGGCGTTGCGTCACCAGATCCAGCGATTCAATCGCCTGCATCCCAGTCACCTGTCCAGCGCCAGCGAATTCTTCCGAGAACTCACCCAAGATCACCGAACGCTCGATCGTGTTTCGCAACTCGCGCACATTGCCGGGCCAGTCATAGCGACACAGCTTCAGCAAGGTTTCTTCGTCCAACTCCAACCCCGGAAGCGCCAGCGTCTTTGACATCTGATCCATGAACAATGCAGCCAGTTCAACGATATCGTCAGATCGATCCTTAAGGTCCGGCATGTCGATGCTGACCACGTTTATCCGGTGATACAGATCAGATCGAAATTTTCCCTCTGTGACCGCCTGTTCCAGATCAACATTAGTGGCAAAGAAAATCCGTAGGTTCAGCGGAATGTCCCGCTCAGCCCCGACAGGACGAATGCGTTGATCCTCTAATACGCGCAGCAAGGCCACTTGGGTCTGCTCTGGCATTTGTGCGACTTCGTCCAGAAACAAAACGCCCCCATCTGCCAACAGAAACAACCCATCCCGGCTGCGCCCGTTTTCGTCGATCATCCCAAACAGCTCTTCGGTACAATGCTTGGGCGAAATCGCGGCGCAGTTCACCGCCACAAACGGCTTTTCGGCCCGATCTGATACCGCATGCAATGTCCGTGCGGCAACCTCTTTTCCGGTTCCGGTTTTACCCAGAAACAAAACAGGCGTTGGCAAAGGTGCAAGACGCGCCAGCATTTCGCGCACCTGTTCAATTGGCGTAGAATTCCCCAACAGGCGCCCCCGCGCCGAACTCTCTTCGGACAAAAGCGCGTGTTTAAGAAGCGAGTTATCCCGGCGCAGTATCTTGCGGTCCAAGGCCCGGGCAACCGCGTTCAGGATTTGGTTTGCTCGAAACGGTTTCAGAACGAAATCCACAACGCCCATGCGCAAGGCTTCGATGGCCGTTTCCAGATCAGCATAGGCCGTGATCAAAATGGCGTCCGAAAACAGACCAACCCTGCCCTGTTCGCGCAGCCAATCCAACCCGGTCTTGCCCGGCATGATATTGTCCAGAACCACAAGGTCAAAGTGATGCTTGTCAAGAATTGCTGACGCTTCGGCAGCAGAGCCGGCTTGTTCAACTCGCTTACACCGTGGTGACAAAATCTTCGTCAGGAAATTGCGCATCCCAGGTTCGTCATCGATCACAAGAATCGATGCATCCGCAAGGCTTTCGCCATACTCATCCTGCTTGTACGATGACATCGCTCTCAATCCAGCCGAACCGACGCGCCCGAATGTACATCCTGCGAAGCAAAACCAAGATTGCTCAGCACCAGATTTGCGCAAACCGCCACCAGCACGACCCCGGCAAATCCTGTCATCATGGCTTTCATACCAATTTCTCCAGTTCGAATAGAATGCATGGCCCGCAGGGTAACAGACGGGCCATGGAGATGGAAATCACTCGGCGGCCGTTCCGCTTTTTGTGTCAGAGCCTTGGCTCTCCAAAACTTCCTCTAACCAGAGAGAGTGGTGTTGTTCAGCCCATGCTTCGTCCACTTCGCCAGATCCCATCGCGTCATAGGCACCTTCCATGCCGACCGATCCGATATAGATGTGCGCGAAAATAATCGCCATCAGAACAAAGGCAAGCAACGTGTGCCAGACTTGTGCCAATTGCATCTCTTCTTGCGGCGCAAGCGCTACGGGCAACTCTCCCAGCCCAACCAACTGTGGCAGACCGGTTGCGTTCAAAACCGAGAACGATTTGGCAAACAATGGCATCTCAAAGGGGAACAGCAACGATACGCCTGTCAACGCAATCGAAGTCCCAAACAGTATGACGGACCAGAAAATGATTTTTTGGCCAGCGTTGAACTTCTTTGCTGGTGGGTGTGCATTCCCGATGATGCCGCCAAATTGTCGGAACCACACAAGATCAAGCCTGCTTGGAATGTTGTTCGCGACCCACATGACGAAAACCATCACAAGGCCCAGAATAAACGCCCAAGCCACGTTGTTATGGATCAGCTTTGACCAAACCAAAAGCGTCGCGTTCACGTCTTTGCCCAACGCTGGGGCAAGGACAACGCGACCAAACAGAACCGCAAGGCCCGTGACCCCCAGCAAGATAAAAGACCCCGCCAATAGCCAATGACCAAAGCGTTCAATGGCCTTGAAACGAACGACCAAACGCCCCGTGTTCGGCGCATCAATACGGACCTTTCCACGTAAGAGATAGAACAAAGCCAAAGCGGCCAGCGTCCCCAACAACAACCATCCGCCATAGGTTCGCAGCGGCCCGCGCCGGAACTCAAGCCATGTCATGCCTCCGTCCTGCATTACAACGGTTGCCACTTCTCCGCCTGCCGAAACCTTTAAGTCAGCCGAACCATAGCGTAAGGCACGCCACATCTCCGGATCTGAAACACCCCCAAGCGTGCCCAGTTGCGAAGCGATCCCGGCCGCATTGTCCGCCGATCCAACCGCATCACGGCGGAACGTGTCATCAACCTTCTGCCCCGCTTGTCGGTTCAGAATATCCTCAAGCGTCTGCGCACCGCCGGTCGATGACCGATCAATGTCCGCAGGTTTTTCCTGAGCCTGTGCGAAAGATGCCAGCGCAAGCGTCAGAACAAGCGCGAGTGCCATGCGCAGCATGGTCGCTCCTCCTTGGAAAAAATTAGAATGCAGGACGGCCCAATTCAGGGCCGTCCTGTCAGGGTCGAATTGTATCATTCACCCTTGAGCTGGTAGGCGGTGCCCCAACCCCAAGCGCCAGATCCAAACCCACGTGCGACCACGCGTTCACGGTAAATCTGGGACACTTGATCCCCATCACCGGCCAGCAATGCCTTGGTCGAACACATCTCAGCACAGATCGGCAGTTTGCCTTCGGCCAGACGATTGCGGCCATATTTGGCAAACTCGGCTGTGGAATGGTTCTCTTCGGGGCCACCGGCGCAGAAGGTACATTTGTCCATCTTGCCACGCGATCCGAAATTACCCGCTTGCGGATACTGCGGCGCGCCAAAGGGGCACGCATAAAAACAGTAACCACACCCAATGCACAGGTCCTTGGAATGCAAAACCACACCTTCTTCGGTCTGATAAAAGCAATCGGTTGGACACACGGCCATGCAGGGCGCATCTGAACAGTGCATGCAAGCGACCGAGATCGACCGCTCACCCGGTTTGCCATCCTCAATGGTGACAACCCGACGGCGGTTGATGCCCCAGGGCACTTCATGCTCGTTCTTACAAGCGGTCACACAGGCGTTGCACTCGATGCAGCGCTCGGCGTCGCAGAGAAACTTTGCTCTTGCCATTTCTCGTTCTCCTTACGCTGCCCAGATTTTGCAAAGAGTACATTTCGTCTCTTGCATCTGGGTCACTGAGTCATAGCCATAGGTTTGGGCCGTGTTGCTGCTTTCGCCCAACACATAGGGGTCGGCACCGTCGGGGTATTTGTCCCGCAGGTCCTTGCCCTGATAATGGCCACCAAAATGGAACGGCATAAAGGCAACGCCTTCGCCGACCCGTTCCGTCACCATCGCCATAACCTTGACCTTGCCGCCTTCCGGGCCTTCGACCCAGACCTGTTTGCCGTCCCGCACACCAAGATTATTGGCGTCACGCGTGTTGATTTCGACAAACATGTCCTGCTGAAGCTCGGCCAACCAAGGATTGGACCGGGATTCCTCTCCGCCGCCTTCGTATTCAACGAGACGTCCAGACGTCAGAACAATCGGATAATCTTTCGAAAAGTCCTGTTTCTGGATCGAGGCATACAGCGTTGGCAGACGATAGTCGTGACGATCTTCGTAGGTCGGATAGTCCTCCACAAGATCGCGACGCGGCGTATACAGCGGTTCGCGATGCACTGGGATCGGATCCGGGAAGGTCCACACAACCGCACGTGCCTTGGCATTACCAAACGGCGCACATTCGTGCTGAATCGCCACCCGCTGAATACCGCCCGAAAGGTCGGTTTTCCAGTTGGTTTTGGGTCCAGCCACAGCGTCGATAGCCGCACGTTCTTCGTTCGTCAGATCGCCATCCCATCCAAGATCCATCAGCATCTGCATGGTGAATTCGGGATATCCGTCCTGAATGTCCGAATTCTTGGAATAGACGCCTTCGGCCAACAGGTTGTCACCATCGCGTTCCACACCGAACCGGGCACGGAAAGTCAGGCCGCCTTCGCTGACGGGTTTGGACATATCATACAGGTTCGGCGTTCCGGGATGACCCATCTCAGCCGTTCCCCAGCATGGCCATGGCAGACCGTAATAGTCCCCATCTGCCGGCCCACCGACCGCTTTCAACGTGGTGCGGTCAAACGTATGCTGGTTTGCCATGTGCAGCTTGAGCCGTTCCGGGCTTTGACCCGTGTACCCAATGGTCCACAGTCCCTTGTTGAACTCACGCGTGATGCTTTCCACATTTGGCGTCTCGTCGTCTTCCATTTCGATATTGCGGAACAGACGATCGGCCCAACCAAATTTGTTGGCGAACATGGCCATAATCACGTGATCAGTCTTTGCTTCGAACAGCGGATCAACCACTTTGTCACGCCATTGGAACGACCGGTTAGAGGCCGTGACCGAACCACGGGTTTCGAACTGCGTCGCCGCAGGCAACAGGTAGCAGCCATCGGTCCGATCATGCAAAACAGCTGAGACAGTGGGATACGGGTCAACAACGACCAGCATGTCCAACTTCTCCATCGCCGTTTTCATTTCCGGTCCACGAGTCTGAGAGTTGGGCGCATGCCCCCACAAAACCATGGCACGCACCTTATCAGGGTTGTCCATGTTATCGGGATCTTCCAGAACGCCGTCGATCCAGCGACTGACAGGAATGCCCTTCAGGTTCTGCAGGCTCTTTTCCTTGCCGTCTGACCCGGTAACCTTGGCAAACTGCGCACCCAGCCATTCTGGATCTTCTTCCCAGACGCGCGCCCAATGGGCCCAAGCGCCAGCCGACAGACCATAGTAGCCCGGCAAGGTGTGGCTCAGAACGCCAAGATCGGTCGCGCCCTGCACGTTGTCGTGGCCACGGAAAATGTTCGTTCCGCCACCTTCGGTGCCCATGTTCCCCAACGCAAGCTGAAGAACGCAATAGGCGCGCGTATTGTTGTTGCCGTTGGTGTGCTGTGTACCACCCATACACCAGATCACGGTGCCGGGACGGTTGTTGGCCAAAGTCCGCGCAACGCGACGCAACTGTTCACCCGGAGCGCCAGTAACGCGTTCGACTTCTTCGGGGTTCCACTTTTTCACTTCGGTGCGGATCTGATCCATACCCCAGACACGGGTGCGGATGAACTCTTTGTCTTCCCAACCGTTCTCAAAGATATGCCACAACAGACCCCAGACCAGCGCAACATCCGTGCCCGGACGGAAACGGACATATTCATCCGCATGGGCCGCTGTGCGCGTAAACCGCGGGTCACACACGATCAGCGGCGCGTTGTTTTCTTCTTTCGCCTTGAGCACGTGCAACAGCGACACAGGGTGCGCTTCTGCCGGATTACCACCGATGATAAAGATGGACTTGGAATTGTGAATGTCGTTGTAGCTGTTCGTCATGGCGCCGTAGCCCCATGTGTTTGCAACACCAGCGACCGTGGTCGAGTGACAGATCCGGGCCTGGTGATCCACGTTGTTCGTGCCCCAATAGGCGGCGAATTTGCGGAACAGATAGGCCTGTTCATTCGAGTGCTTAGCACTGCCCAACCAATAAACGCTGTCCGGGCCGCTTTCTTCCCGGATCTTCATCATGCCGTCGCCGATCTCGTCGATCGCTTGCGCCCAGCTGATGCGCTTCCATTCGCCACCCTCTTTCTTCATCGGGTATTTCAGGCGGCGTTCGCCATGGGCATGTTCGCGCACCGAGGCGCCTTTGGCACAATGTGCTCCCAAGTTGAACGGGCTGTCATAACCGGGTTCTTGCCCGGTCCAGACACCACTTTCCACTTCGGCAACGACTGTACAGCCGACCGAACAATGGGTGCAGATAGATTTTATCGTCTCAACGGCCCCGGCTGCAGCAGTCTGCGCATTGGCCTGCGTCACTGTTCCTCCAGTGGCGCTGATCGCGGCAAGACCACCAATGGCCAGGCCGCTGCCACGCAAAAACGCGCGGCGGTCGACGGATTTTTCCGCGACTTCGGAAAGGATACTGGTCCGCTGGGGGCGTCTCGCAACCCCGTTGGTCTTTTTCCTCAGCATGTTAACCTCCCTTGCTACCCCACTGGGGCTGGCTGGGTTGATGAAAACCTTTGACTGTCGGGCCTAACGCAACCAGTCGTCTCAGGTACGGGTTGATCGGCCTGTTAGAAACGGGCCGAGTCAAAATAGGCGCGCGTCTGCGCCGTGTCCTGCAATCGTGTGGATTGCAAATCAGGCTCAGCGGCCGCTTCGGCCTGTTGCCCGCTGGCCATAACGGTCACCGCAGCCGCTGGGGCTGCTGTTCCGGCCAGTTTCAGAAAGTCCCGGCGACTTGTCGTCTCCTTGTCCTTCTGGGTCATGAGAGTTCCTCCTCTCTGTTGGCGGTGGTTGCCCACCAGTTTAAGCGGATCACTCCGCGCTCATTCGAAATCCTTCGGTTTCAATCTCCATGAACACGCGGCCAACCTGACCGACAGCTGCATAGAACACCGAGTTTTTGGCCGCTTCTAAATCCGCGAAAAAATGCCCTGCCCACGGAGCGATATGCGTGTTGAAAAAGAGCTTCTGATCCCTGACATCGCGGGCTTGCCCAAATCGACCAACGATCAGCGCGCCCATAATCTCCATCAAAGACGCAATGTTATCTTCGGGCTCATAGACGTTTTCCGCCCGCGTCAGGCCCCGCGCGGCCATATCCTGACGCAATTTCGCCAGCGGCTTTTCATTCAGGAACCCGGTCAGGTAATAGCTTGCATAGGGCAACAGCTCACCCCGGCCCAAACCAATGAACAGCTTGTTGAATTCGCTTTCGATCGCCGCTGGTTTCGACAACTTTGCAATCTTTGCCAGCGCATTGATTGCCACGCCCAGTGGGGTATCGTCGCCCGACAGGCCCGACGTCATACTCAGCAGGTCCGCATTTGGTGGCCCAGACAAGATCGTGCCGAGATAGTTATAAAGATCCGCCCGCAGGCGATCTTCCTCAGAGACACGGAGGTCTTGCGCTACATTCATTTGGGTATCCTCATTCATTCGCCATCTCCGGCAGCCCCGGATTTGCGGGGGCATCAAAGACAAACCGCATGCGGTGCATATTGGGGGCTTGAAGCTCAGGCTCGGGCTCTACGTTTGGAGGCTGATAAACCGAAGTCTCGCTTACAAAGACAGGCACCTCGTCCACGTCATCATCTTCCCGATGGGCCAGTTGCTCGGGCGCTTCCATCTCGGGGGCTTCAAGAGTGGTTTCACCCTCGGCCTCGGCTTCCGCTTGACGGGCCAACTCTAACACGTGTTCCGTCATCCCCTTACCCACCTGATAAGCGGTCTGCATATTTTCGAGAAAGAAAGAGGCGTCGTTGAAATCTTCGCCGTAATCAACCAACCCATCAACATTGGCCAACACCGGATTTAACCGCCAAAGTCGACGCAGTGCACGGGTGCGGATGCGCGCTGGCACGGCCTCCGTCAGGAACACTTTGAAATCGTCCCCCTCCTCCAACGTATCCGGATCGGGCAACTCAAGCTCAGCCAGAATTTCCGCATCGGTACGGTCTGCCAGTTCAGCCTCACGCAGGGCTTGCGCGTCGGCTTCAACCTGTTGTTCATCAGCTTTGGCCTCGGCTTGCACAGCCGCCTTTCGGTTTGCCCAGAAGCGGCTCATTGCAAACGCTCCTTTTTGGCTTGCGACGGAGCGCGATAGACATCAGCCATCTGAGTGATGCGCGCGTCCCCGACGCCATCCTCAACCAACCCAATGTCTTTCTTGTCGCGCTTGCGCTTCTTAAATATCTCTTCGCGGTGGTGGGTTTCGACAAAATCTAAAACCCAAGCCATCACCGCCGCGGGCATCGCGATCTTCTCAATGATCTCTTCGCCACTGTCAGCATAATCCTGCGCTTCATATGGCGAGGCTGTAATCAGAACGATATCGAGGGGTTCATCCGCACGAACACTCTCGCGCATCACCACATACAAAGCCGGTTCTTGCGCTGCCAGCCCATGCAGATATGCCTCGGTTTCCGCCCCGTGCAGTTCAACCGGCAGCGTGGTGGCGTGATATTCGGTCATGTCGCCTTCCGTCCGCAACACCCGCCAATTCGCATCCGCAGCCCCCGGCAAAACTCCGGTCGCTTTCCACGACCAAGCCGCCCACTGGGTCACCCCCGGCACGCGGCGCAAAACAATGCCAACCGGCATTTGTTCAAATCTATTTGGATCGTGGATCAAACCCAACTGTCCTCCCGTCTCCAAGAATGACGCGGGGCAGACCGCCACATAAAGTACTTTGTCGTGCCAAATGTGCGATCTAGACAAAATGTCGAGAAAGAAATTTCGACCAAACATCACGCAGACGAATTGTCTATCTCGAGTGTTTCTATCGGATTTACAAAATCTCTCTGAGGGTGCGAATCACCTAACGCTTTCCTACGGTGTTTGCTGATTCCCTCGTTCAGAAAACCGGTTTACCTGCCCTCAGAATCATGCCTATTTGAAATGGATTTCCAGGGCGAAACCGCGACTTTCAGCGCCCCGGAAAACGGAGGAATATGATGACTAAGACGTTGATTTTATGTGACTGCTCCGGCAGTCAAGCCATCGATGCCGAGGCGATTTCCGAGACATGCGGAACCCCCGCCTCAAAGGTGTTTACCGCCCTGTGCACCGACCAGATCAACGATGCAGCGGCAGCAATTCAGGCCGGTGATGCAATGATTTGTTGTGCGCAAGAAGCTCAACTTTTCGACTCACTTTCCTCTGAGTTAGGGGTGCCTGCCCCCGCCACACTCGACCTGCGCGACCGGGCCTCATGGTCCGATGACCCCGCATCGAAACTACCCAAAATGTCCGCCCTGATCGCCGAAGCTGGATTGCCTGCGCAGCCCAGCAAAGCCATCGAAGTCGTGTCTGATGGCAGTTGTCTGATCATCGGTCCCCCGGATGTGGCCATCCCCGCCGCCGAAGCGCTGGCCGAACATCTGGCTGTGACCCTGTTGCTTGCTCCCGGTTCCGAGGCCCCTGTGACCCGTGATTATGATGTGATCCGCGGTCAGCTCAGACGCGCCCAAGGGTCGCTCGGGCAATTCTCGGTCGTGATTGATGCGCTCGAACAACGAGTGCTGGGTGGGCGCGGACCGATACAGTTCACCGCCCCGCGCGACGGAGGTCGATCGGACTGTGACATCATCATTGATCTGACAGGCAACACACTTCTCTTTCCAGCGCCCGAAAAACGCGAAGGGTATCTGCACGCAGATCCCAAACATCCCCCAGCCATTTCCAGCGTCATACTGGCGGCCTCTCACCTTATCGGGACATTTGAAAAGCCGCTCTACATCAAATCAGAACCCCTGCTGTGCGCCCATTCCCGCGCGTCTCAATCTGGCTGCTCGCGGTGTCTGGACGCCTGCCCAACCGGTGCAATCATCCCCAACGGCGACCATGTCACAATTGACCCGATGATCTGCGCTGGCTGCGGAGCCTGTTCCTCGCTCTGCCCGTCCGGCGCGATCAGTTATGATGCGCCCCCCGTTGATCTGACATTCCGCCGCGTGCAAACACTGGCCCGCGCCTACCTCGAAGCCGGCGGAGACAGCCCCAGCTTGTTGGTGGTTAATGACCATGGATCCGAGATGATCCGACTGGCCGCCCGCTTTGGCCGTGGTCTACCGGCCCATGTCATCCCGCTGGAATTGGCGGCGCTGGCCGCCTTTGGCCACGCCGAGATGGTCGCGGCGCAAGCTGCCGGTTTCGCACAGGTCAACATCCAACTGGCCCCCGGCGCAGACCGACAAGTGATCGCCTACGAAGCCGCCCTTGCCACCGCTCTCGGGGCTTCGGTTGTCTTGCTGGACTCCGACGACCCCGATGCAATGTCCGATGCGCTGTACGCGGCAACCCCGCCTGCCCCTGTGGCCACACCCGTCCGCCCGATGGGCACCCGCCGCCAGATTGCACGCCAAGCCGCCACCGCACTGAATTCACCAAACGAAACGCTAACATTGCCTGCGGGCGCGCCTTATGGCGCCGTGGTCGTCAACACCGACGACTGCACGCTGTGCCTGTCCTGTGTTTCGCTGTGTCCCTCTGGGGCGCTTGGCGACAACCCTGACCTCCCCCAACTCCGCTTCCAAGAGGACGCCTGCCTGCAATGCGGGATCTGCGCGTCAACCTGCCCGGAACAGGCAATCACCCTTGAACCCCAAATGAACCTGAATCCTTCCGCTCTGGATCAGGCTGTCCTGCACGAGGAAGAGCCGTTTGGCTGTGTTGAATGCGGCGCGCTTTTTGGTGTGAAATCCACCATCGAGAAAATCACCGAAAAACTGGCTGGCAATCACGCGATGTTCGCCAACCCCGGTGCCGCCCGCATGATCCAGATGTGCGACACCTGTCGGGTCAACGCGCAGTACCACGCCAAAGACAACCCGTTTGAGGGTGGCAAGCGCCCTCGCCCCCGCACCACCGAAGACTATCTGTCAAAGCGCCGCGATCACTGAAACATAAATGCCTCCGCAAGGATCGGCAAAGACCAAAGAACAGGAATTCAACGTGATCCGAGATAAGGTTCTGGCCGCACTCAAAGGCGTGACTGACCCCACTGGTGGCGACATCGTGTCCTCAGGGGCAATGCGTGCCTTAAACGTCGACGACAACACAGCCCGGTTTGTGCTCGAAATCGATCCCGCACAGGCCAAAGCCTATGAAGCAACAAAGGCGCAGGCCGAAAAAGCGCTCAGCGCCCTTGGCATCACCGCCAATATCGTGATGACGGCCCACAGCGCCCCGGCTGCCCCTCCGGAACTGAAACCAAAACCGGCTGCCCCCCAAGGCCCGCAAAAAGTTCCCGGAGTCGATCGTATACTAGCAATCGCGTCCGGCAAAGGCGGAGTCGGAAAATCAACAGTGTCCGCCAATCTCGCCTGCGCTCTGGCCGCCGAAGGGCGGCGCGTTGGTCTGTTGGACGCAGACGTATATGGCCCCTCACAACCTCGCATGTTGGGGGTTTCGGGGCGTCCCGCCAGCCCGGACGGCAAGATTATTTTGCCTCTGCGCAACCACGGTGTCACAATGATGTCGATGGGCCTGATGACCAATGACGATCAAGCCGTCGTGTGGCGCGGCCCAATGTTGATGGGGGCGCTGCAACAAATGATGACACAGGTCCAATGGGGCGCGCTGGATGTACTGATCGTGGACCTGCCACCGGGAACAGGCGACGTTCAAATGACCTTGGCGCAGAAATCGCAGGTGGACGGGGCAATCATCGTCTCAACCCCGCAAGATATCGCGCTGCTGGATGCCCGAAAGGGGATCGACATGTTCCAGCAATTGAACGTGCCAATCCTTGGGATGATTGAAAACATGTCCACCCACATCTGTTCGAACTGTGGCCACGAAGAGCATGTATTCGGCCATGGTGGCGTCGCCGCCGAGGCGGACAAACTCAACGTTCCCCTGCTCGCTGAAATCCCGCTGGATCTGCAGATCCGGATGGCAGCGGATGGCGGTGCGCCCATTGTGACAAGTCAACCGGACAGCGCGCAGGCCAAAGCGTTCCATGCAATCGCACAAACGCTTATCGCCGGGGGCCATGCATGAGCGACGCCATCGTTTTTCCCCCGCTGATGTCGGGCTTGGCTGTAACAGGCCCCATTGATCCCTTCGATACTGCCTGCGCGAAGGCCGCAATGGGCTGTGACGCCGGTTTGATCGTTTACAATCTGGCACCAAACATGATGACGGCGGCGATGGTCTTTGCCCCCGAGGTGCCGCTTGCCTCTGCCATGGCAATGCTGCCCACCTGTGGCATCGGGTTTCAGAACGCGCTTGGCGCATTGGCCCCCCCCGAAGTCGCGGTTCATCTGGAATGGAACGGCGCCCTGCGTGTGAACGGCGCGCGATGTGGCCGCTTCCGCGTCATGGCATCCGACACAGACCCCGCCTCATCTCCGGACTGGCTGGTAGTCGGTGTCGCGATTCCACTTTGGCCCGCCAGCGACAATCCGGGGGAAACCCCCGATGCCACAGCCCTCTATGCCGAAGGCTGCAGCGACGTCGAAGCCCCTGCCCTGCTCGAGGCCTGGGCGCGCCACACCCTGAACTGGATCAACCGCTGGGAACACGACGGTCCGCGGCCCTTGCACGAAGAATGGCGCGGGCTGGCCCATGACGTCGGCGAAACCGTAACTCAGAACGGTAAAACAGGCACATTCATGGGCGTAGACGAAGATTTCGGCATGCTTTTGCGTGACGCCGACGGCACCACCCAATTGATCCCCCTGACAACCGTGTTGGAGACCCCCTGATGAAACTGGCCATTGCGACACATCTTGATGAGAGCGACACCCGTGTCTTTGCCACACATGCCCGCACCGGCGAATGGTGCGTCTCAGGCGGGTTTGAGTTCTCAAACTGGAGCGAAGCTGATCTCACTGGAAAGGCCCGTCAGGCTTTTGCAAACGGTTGGCTTGGGTTGGAAACACACGGGCGCGCCACCTTTGTTGCCGTGTCATCTGTGGAACCAAACGAGGTCGCCCGCCTGACGGAACACCTAGCCCAGCATTTCGTCACCTATTACGGTGCCCCCGACCTCGACGCCGCGCGCCCAGTGGCCGCAGACGAGATTTCCCACATGGCAGATTTATGTGACGAACACGCCGACGGCACGCTTTTGACAGTGGCCCGCGAACTGACCACCGCAGGTGTCCGCGAAAGCTATCGCGCGATCGAAACCCAAAGTGCCGAACTGGACCAACTTGCTGTGCACGGCTCACTGGACGACTAGCAAAGAACGTCACCCTTTTTGATCAGGCGTTCGGCTGAGCCCCTGTAAGATCGGGCAATCTGGTCGCTGGTCCCCGGCACATTCCGAAATCAGATGCGACAAGGTTGAATACATCGCCTGAAGATCGCTGATCTTGGCTTCGATCTCTCTCAGGTTTTGTTCCGCGACCTGTTTTACATCCGCACTGGTGCGCGCGTCGTCGTCATACAGCGCCAACAGGGTGCGGCAATCTTCGATAGAAAACCCCAGCGACCTTGCGCGGCCAATAAACACCAGCTTGTGCAGGTCTTTATCTTCAAAATTCCGATACCCATTCGCCAACCGATGCGGTTTGATAAACCCAATATCCTCGTAATACCGGATAGTTTTGGGTGGAACACCCGAGCGTTCCGCAACATCGCCTATGTTCATTAGCTCGCCCTTTTTATTCTGCCGGTACCGCGTGTGGGGTCTGTTGCGCAGGATCACCCCCCTGCCCCGTTGCCTGCATTGCCGGGCGCACCCACCGCAGGCGCAACGCATTGCTCAGGACAAACACACTGGACAAGGCCATCGCGCCCGCCGCCAAAACCGGTGACAACAACGGGCCTCCAAACGGATACAACGCCCCCGCCGCAACCGGGATCAACAGCGTGTTATAGCCAAATGCCCAAAACAGGTTTTGCCGGATGTTGCGCATGGTCCGCTGACTGATGTCAAAGGCATTCACCACCCCAACCAAATCCCCGGACATCAGCACCACATCTGCGGCTTCAATCGCCACATCTGTGCCTGTTCCAATCGCAATACCAACATCAGCCGCGGCCAGTGCTGGCGCATCATTGATACCGTCCCCGACAAAGGTCAGTTTGCCATCTCCGACCCGCAACCCCTCCAGCGCGGCCACCTTGCCTTCTGGCAAAACCTCGGCAATCACGTGATCTATGCCCAGTTCACCGGCAATTGCCTGCGCCGTCCGCTGGTTGTCACCAGTGATCATCGCCACCTTCAGACCCAGCGCGTGAAACGCAGCAATGGCCGCAGGCGTGGTGGGTTTGATCGGATCGGCCACCGCAATGACCGCTGCAATCTGGCCATCAACAGCTGCATAGAGCGGCGTCTTTCCCTTGCGCGCCAACGCCTCACCCTGCGCAGACAACGCACTTAGATCAACGCCCTCACGTGTCATCAACCGATCCGCACCCACCAGCACGGCATGGCCATCAACCCGCGCGGACACGCCGTATCCGGTGATCGAGTCAAACCCTTCAATCTCAGGCAGCGCCAGCCCGTTGGCCAAAGCATCCGCCACAATCGCCTCTGCAATCGGGTGTTCAGATTTGCCTTCGACCGCCGCCACAAGACGCAGCACATCCGCCACGTCCCAGCCCGGTGCAACGATCATATCCGTCAAGGCAGGTTTCCCGGCGGTCAACGTCCCCGTCTTGTCCAAAGCCACAACCGTGCTTTCCTGCAGCAATTGCAGCGCATCACCCTTGCGGAACAGAACCCCCATTTCAGCGGCCCGCCCCGTCCCCACCATGATCGAGGTCGGGGTCGCCAAACCCATCGCACAGGGACAGGCGATAATCAGGACAGAAACACCAGCAACCAAGGCCAGACTCAGCGCCGGATCAGGGCCAAACAGGAACCAGATCGCGACCGTCAGCGCCGCAACCCCCATCACAGCGGGCACAAACCACTGGGTGATCCGGTCAACCAGCCCCTGAATCGGCAGCTTGGTCGCCTGCGCCTGTTCCACCATCCGAATAATCTGGGCCAGCATCGTGTCACTGCCCACCTTTTCAGAGCGATAAGTCAAAGCACCTGTGCCATTCACTGTTGCACCCACAACCCCGGCCCCATCGGATTTCTCTACCGGTATCGGCTCGCCTGTAATCATGCTTTCGTCGACGTAGGACGACCCGGTTAGAACCCGGCCATCCACTGCAATTTTCTCGCCCGGACGCACATGAATGACATCCCCGACCAGAATGTCCTCGATCGCGAGTTCCTGAATGCCCCCTGCCCGTTCAACGTGCGCGGTTTTGGCCTGCAATCCCACAAGTTTGCGAATGGCCTCGCCCGTGCGCCCCTTTGCGCGCGCCTCCAGCAGACGCCCCAACAGGATTAACACCACAATCACGGCCGCCGCCTCGTAATACACATTGGCGGTGCCTGCAGGCAGCACACCCGGCGCAAATGTCGCCACCAAAGAAAACCCGTACGCCGCCGATGTGCCAAGCGCCACCAACGAGTTCATATCAGGCGCGCCCTTGAACAGCGCCGGAAACCCTTTGGTGTAAAACGACAATCCCGGACCAAACAGAACCAAAGAGGTTAGCAGAAACTGCAAATAATAACTGCTTTGCAAGCCAATCGTGCCCATGATCAGGTGGTGCATACCCGGAATAAGGTGCGAGCCCATTTCGATGATGAAAACCGGCAACGCCAGAACCGCCGCAAACAAAGTGCGCCGCGCCAATTCATCGATTTCATCCGCTTTGCGTTGATCCCTGTCACTTTCCTGCGCGGATGTGATCGCTGCCGGATACCCCGCATCCGTGGCCAACGCCGCAACCCCGGCGGGCGTGTTCACGCCAGTGGCATACCGTACGGTTGCAGTCTCTGTCGCCAGATTCACCGCTGCCCCCAAAACCCCGTCGCCTGCGTTCAACGCCCGTTCGACATGCCCCACACAGGATGCACAGGACATGTTCTGGACATCCAACGTGATCTCTTCGACCTCGGCAGGGTATCCAACATCACCAAGGAGCGTGACCAGATCAGCCACCGACACCGCGGATGTATGGGTGATTTGGCCGCTTTCATTGGCAAGATTCACCGCCGCCGATTCAACGCCAGGCACCGCCAACAGTGCACGCTCAACACGCCCCACGCACGAGGCGCAATTCATACCCGTAATTTGTAACCGAACTGAGTCAGTCTCTGTCATGGTGTCACCTTGGCGTTGTCAGATGACACCTAAGTACGGCTTCCAGTAACTGGAAGGTCAAGAAACATAATTTGTTTCCACCTGCGACACATGCTCCGTTCAAGCCTGAACCCGCTCAACGGCTCCCACACCTCAACCCCCGCGCATTACACCGACACAGACCCGATCAATCGGCGTCCCCCGGTGCACGAAAACAATCGACCGAGGTGTTAGCTCCTCAATACTGTGAATGTTGATCCCTGACATTCCTGCAAGACTTGCCCAGATCGGCAAAACCGCACGCGCCACGCCGCTGGCAACCAAACTGGCGACCGTTTCGGGTGAATCCATTTCACACAGCACTTGAGGCACGGTGGCCTGCTGCTCGATCCAACGCCAGGCGATCTCTCCGCCCCAAGAGGTTCGGTCATAAACCACCAAGGGTAAATCCGCTGTTGCCGGTTCTGTCGGCGTGACCCACGCAAAGGGCTGTGTATTCAGATGCTGAATGGCAAGGGTCTTGGGGATCTGAAAATGAGGTTCCACCAGAATGGCCGCATCCAGATCCGCGCAGGACACCATGTCATACAATTGCGTCGACGACCCCGGCGTGATCAGCAGCTCCACATCGGGTGCAAGCTCTGGCAAATGCGTCACTAGGGACGGAACATAGTCAGACAATCCGGTGGAAATGACCCCCAACCGATAAGGCCCCGCCAATCCGTCCTCGGCCACATCACTCTGCAACCGACGCGTTTCAGACAGGATCGATTGCAGACGCGGCAGCATCCGCAAACACGCAGAGGTCGGACGCACCGTTGCGCCAGACCGCGCAACCAGTCGGGTCCCCAGCTCCTGCTCCAGCGCTTTCAACCGCTGACCAACTGCCGCGGCCGTTATATTCTGACGTCGCCCGGCGGCCGCCAAAGAGCCCCCCTCGACAACTTCCAGCAACGTCTCCAGAAACCGAGTATCCAAATTATTCCTTTCGATTAAACACACACATACTCATTATTTCTTTTTATATGGCGCTGCTACTCCTGCCTCAATACAGATGACGGAGAACATACATGCCAACGCCCTTCCATTTCGCCTTTAACGTCCACGACTTAAAGGCTGCGCGCCATTTCTACGGGGGCATTCTCAGCTGTGCTGAGGGTCGTTCGACCGACACTTGGATCGACTATAACTTCTTTGGTCACCAGTTATCGCTGCATCTGGGCGAACCGTTCAAAACACAGGCAACCGGCAAGGTTGGGGACCATTTGGTGCCAATGCCACATCTTGGTGTTGTTCTGCCCATGGCTGACTGGACCGTATTGGCTGAGCGCCTGCAAGATCACGATATCTCCTTCGTCATCCCTCCCAGCCTGCGATTTGAGGGCGAACCGGGCGAACAGGCAACCATGTTTTTCCGCGACCCATCGGGTAATCCGATCGAGGTGAAAGGCTTCAAAGATATGGCTCTGGTCTTTGCCGCTTGAAACCAGCCCCTGCTATCATTGCACACAACATCCAACCCTCTGCCCTAACAAAGAAAATACGGCTCTGTGCTGACCAAACCCTAGGCGATTGAGGCATTCAAGACCATTTGCCAAACCCAACAGCTCTCTCAATCCGCCTCGGGTTGCTCGCCACAGCGATCTCAGCGGACGCTGGCGAAAACGGCAGGCTTGCATCCCAGCCAACACACCGCATACTCGCCCCCACAGTGGTCCATCTCACTGTGGGGCAGACGCACGCCCTAAGACCCTAAATATAAATTTCTCTTGCACGACTCTGACGATTTGGACAATAGTCACGAAAACGAGGCGATAAACGCCATTTTCCGTGAACACGCCACGGAGGTGCAGAGAGCAGATGACCGATAACACAACCGAAGACGATCTCAATGGGGTCATTCGCCAGCACTCCGAGTGGCTGGCCGGACAGTTGCATTCGCAGCGCGAGAACCTGTTTCCCCCAAACGCCCAGAAAACGATGCGCAAATTCACCTCGGGTGAAGCGGCCGCGTTGTTGGGGGTCAACGATTCCTACCTTCGCAAGCTGCACCTCGATGGCAAAGGCCCCTCCCCCGAGCTGACGCCGGGCAATCGGCGCCACTATTCCACCCAAGACATTCAGGACCTGCGCGTTCTGCTGGAGAAAACCGCCCGCAAACCCGGCGACTATCTGCCCGGACGCCGCGAGGGCGACCATATGCAGATCCTAGGGGTGATGAATTTCAAAGGCGGCTCGGGCAAAACCACCACCTCGGCTCATCTGGCGCAGCGGCTTGCCCTGCGCGGCTATCGCGTGCTGGCCATCGACCTTGATCCACAGGCCTCTTTGACCGCCCTGCACGGCGTCCAACCTGAATTCGATCTGGTCGACGGCGGAACCCTCTATGACGCGATCCGCTACGAGGATCCCGTTCCGATCCGCTCGATCATCCGGCCCACCTATATTCCGAACCTCGACCTGATTCCGGGCAACCTCGAACTCATGGAATTTGAACACGAAACCCCCCGCGCCTTGGCTCAGGGCAACGCGGGCATGTTCTTCTTCCGCGTCAAAGAGGCGCTCGCCCAGGTCGATGATGACTATGACATCGTGGTCATCGACTGCCCGCCACAACTGGGCTTTCTCACCATGTCGGCCCTGTCGGCTTCGACCGGGGTGCTGGTCACCATTCACCCCGAAATGCTCGACGTCATGTCGATGAGCCAGTTCCTGCGGATGACCGCTGACCTGATGGATGTGATCGCCGAAAGCGGGGCCGACATGTCCCACGACTGGATGCGCTACGTCCTGACCCGGTATGAGCCCTCGGATGCGCCACAAAACCGGATCGTCGCCTTCTTGCGCACGATGTACGGGGACTCGGTTCTGAATGCCCCTATGCTCAAGTCCACGGCGATTTCAGACGCAGGCCTGACCAAACAGACCCTCTACGAAGTAGAACGCAGCGCCTTCACCCGCGCGACCTATGATAGGGCCGTCGAAAGCCTGAATGCCATGAACGATGAAATCGCAGATCTGATCCAGAAAACATGGGGGCGCTCATGACCACGTCGAAAAAGAAACGAATGTCCATGCTGGACAGTCTCGCTGCCGCCGGAGGCCCCGCCTCTGCCGCGGCCCCATCGATGATGTCCAACAACCGCGCCCTGCGGTCCGCTCGCGATGCTGTGGATTCCCATCACGTCTGGGAACTGGACGCAGACACCATCGCTGATGATCGTTTGGCCGACCGGCTTGACCCCGAAGACGTCGCCGACCTGCGCGACGCAATCGAAACCAATGGCCAGACCGTGCCTATTCTGGTGCGCCGTCACCCAGAAGACGCCGACCGCTACCTGCTTGTGTATGGCCGCCGTCGGCTCGAAGCGATCCGCCATTCGGACAAGATCACCAAGGTCCGTGCCCTGATCGCGAACTTGGACGAAGATGCCGCCGTACGGGCACAAATCTCTGAAAATATGGCTCGACGCGATCTTTCGTTCATCGAAAAAGCGTTATTTGCCAAAGAGTTAGTTGAAAGTGGCTTTGGCAATCAATCTCAGGTCGCCGAAGTTCTGACCGTCACGAAATCCTCGGTGTCCATGGCCATCGCCATTGTTGACATGGTTGGCGTCGATCTTGTGCGCGCCATCGGATCGACCCATGGTATCGGACGCCCGCGCTGGGAAACGCTTGGCAAAGCCATCGAAGAAAAAGGCGCGGATCGCGCCCGACTGATGACCATCGCCGATGACGTCTATGCAAAGGCCTCGGTCGACATTCTGATCGAAGACCCGATAACAGAGCCGGCCGACACCTCTGTGCTCGCGTTCGAAGCGGTCAGCAAAGCAGTCGGAAAGCCAACAGCTGAGAAAAGCACAGCACCCTCCCCTGCCCGCGCAACCAGCCACCCGCTGATGCTTGCAGGCACGCGCAGCGGAACCATGAAACGCACCGCCAAAGGAATATCCCTGAACGTCGACAACAGCGCTTTTGCCGACTGGTTAGAGACCGAGGCACAGGATGTAATTCAAGACCTTCACGCGCGTTGGTTACGACGCGGCGAAGACTGAGGACGAGCAAAAAATAACAAAGGAGGCATGAGCCGACAAAAGAAAAGGCCCCGTAAAGACATAGCTCCACGAGACCCTAACTTGTTTCTAGCACCTTCAAGGTAGTGTCGAGCAATCTGAACCGCAAGTCCAAAGTGATTCGTGGCACGGGATTTCTTTGTCTTCATGAATAAAAATGACCTACAATCCTGTAACGCCGTTTCGGCGAACCCTTGATGCTGCCGTTTTGAAACATCATTCCAAAACGCAACAGGATCTTCCCCCAAGTGGTTTTAACAAATGGGAAATCCTGCGCGAACTGGCAGCTGCCCGCACTGCTTTTGATCTATCAGACCGGGATATTTCCGTTCTTCAGGCTTTGATCAGTTTTCATCAAGCGACGCTTCTGGGTGGCAACGACCCTGATCTGGTGGTGTATCCGTCGAACAAATCAATCTGTGAACGCCTCAATGGCATGCCCTGCTCAACCATGCGGCGTCACCTTGGGCGACTGGTTCAGGCCGGTCTGCTGGTGCGTCGCGACAGCCCGAACGGCAAACGCTATGTCCGCCGCTATGGCTCGGAAAAAACCGCCTTTGGGTTTGACCTCACCCCCCTTGTGCAGCGCGCGGACGAAATCCGCGACACGGCCGAAACCATTCGCGCAGCCCAAGAACAATACACTCGCCTCAGAGAAACGGTCAGCCTGATGCGTCGCGATCTGGCAGGTCTTGCTGAATACGGCGCAGAGCTGCGTCCTGACTTGACTGTATGGGATCAGTTTTCCGATCTCGCCATCCTAACCGCACGCGATCTCCGCAGAAAGCTGCCATTCGATGCGTTGCTGAACATCGAGACCCGTTTGAACACCGCGCTCGTTGCAGCCAGAGACATTCTTGAGCCACAAGAAACAGCCGTTTTGAGCACCACAGAGTCTCTATCTGAGCAGCACCATCAGAATTCAGATAAAGACTCTTATGAATCTGAACAGACCAATATCACAACATACATCCCCGAGGTTCCGAACAAGTGCACAAGCAAAGAAGATAACGAAACGCCTCCTGCCCTTCCAGATGTTGAGCAAGACCATAAGCTGCCTCGTATTCCACTCAGTATGGTTTTGGCAACCTGCACAGAACTCCAAACATATGCCAAAGGTCCCGTTCGCCATTGGCATGATTTGGTAAGAGTCGCTGAAACCATTCACCCAATGATGGATATTTCCCCCACCGCTTGGGAAGATGCAAAAACCGCTATGGGACCAGAAGAAGCTGCTGTTGTTGTTCTCTGTATCCTGGAACGGTTCGAGACCATTCGTTCTGCTGGAGGTTACCTAAGATCGCTGACTGCCAAGGCTAATCTTGGAACGTTTTCCTGCGGTCCAATGATCATGGCATTGATGCGGAGGGATGCCGCATGAGGACAAAGTTCACAGCTGTGAACTGCTCCCATGCCTGCCCTCGGGTTCACAGCTGTGAACTTTGCAACGCGTCTAACAACCCTAAAACAGCGCGTGATTTAGCCGTGCTATTCGCCAAAGCTGTTTCTGGTGTATGTTGTGTGATTGCAAAGAACGAATGCGGCAATGTTAGACCAACAGTGCTTGGAACAACGAGTTGTTGTTGATCCAGCAATTCTTGGAACAGTTGCTTTGGAACAAGAGCTATCCCACCCCCATTCGCAGCCAAGGTTGCCGCCACCGCAGACCCGCCAACCCGCAGCCCTTTTCGTGGATCAGGATTACGTGGTTTCCCCGTTTCCCGAAACCAAGCCGCCCATGTGGGGTACGAGGCATAGCTCTCTCCCCAATCGGTGTGGATGAAGTGACTGTCTGAAAGCGAAGTTAAATCCCCATCCTTGAGATGGTCACTAAGAAACCTCTCTGAGCACATTGGGTAGGTTACATCCGAGAACATAGGCATGGCTGACATTTGGGGATACAAGTGGTTTTCATAGGTCAGGCGAACGTCCACTTGAGACCGCGCCAGGTCAACGGGATCAGCTTCGATCTTCAGCTCAACCCCTGTGTCTGGAAACCTCTCGCGAAATCGCGCCAACGCTGGGGCAACCCATTGGACGGACAGCGACTGAATGGTGCTGAGGACAATGCTGGATCGGGCATCGTTTTCGAGCAACTGATCCGAGATAGTCGAAATCTCTGTCAGGGCCGCTGAAATTGATGGATAAAGTTGACGACCCGCATCGGTCAGATGCAATTCGTTGTGGGTGCGCAGGAACAGCTTTTTGCCAAAGTAGTCCTCGGCCTTGCGCACTTGCATGCTGACGGCTGGTGGAGACACTCCCAGTTCAGCCGCTGCTGCCGTAAACCCCCCAAGCCGTACCGTGGCCTCAAAAGCCTTGAGCGGGTTCAAAGGAGGCAGGCGCATCGCGTCATCCCGATCTGGCAAAGAAAAACTGTGCCGAGATATACAATTTGTGGATTTGAAAAGCCAGCAACCTCGGGTCACTGTCGGGTCAAAGGAAGGAATTGCGCATGGCTAAGATGGAAATTGAATATCTGGGAAAACCAGAGATCGACAAATTGGCGCTGACCAATGATGAAATTCTGTCAGCGGTGGAACAAGGGTTGATCGCTGCGGGGCAAGGCAAAACGGTGATCGAGCCACGTATGCATCTGACCCCTGATCCGGCGTTCAACGGGCATTTCAATGTGCTGCGTGGCTATGTGGAGCCTTTGGGCTATGCTGGGGTCAAAGTTGTTGGGGACTTTGTCGACAATTACAAACGCGGGCTTCCCTCAGAGTTGGCGTTGCTGAACCTGTTCTGTCCCCGGACCGGCGCGCCGCTTGCGGTGATTGATGCCGCTGGGATTACAGATATGCGCACCGGGGCTTTGACCGCGCTTGGGGCGAAATGGTTGGGGCCAAAGAACCCGAAAATCCTTGGCCATCTCGGGGCACGTGGGACGTCGTATTGGAATGTGCGCTTGTTGGATCACCTGTTTGATTTCGACGAAATCCGCGTGCATTCCCGCCGTCCCGAAAGTCGCAATGCCTTTGGCGAGAAGCTGAGCCAGGATCTGGGCAAGAAAGTCATCGTGACGGATGATTGGGAAAGCTGTCTGTCGGGTGCGGATATCATGATCGAAGCCACGCGGCTGAACGAACCAACTTCGATGTTTGACCGCTCTTGGGTGAAAAAGGGTAGCTTTGTTGTGCCGTATGGCACCATGAGTGCCTTGCCGTTGAATTTCGTCGATGGGTTCGACAAGTTTGTGATGGATGATCTGGGACAGATGCGGGCCGGGCACTTAGGAGCACTGCGGCCACATATTGATGCAGGGAAGATCACCGAAGAAAGTTTCTATGCAGAGATCGGAGAGATCGCGTGCGGCGCGAAACCCGGTCGGGAATCTGACGATGAAACCATCCTGTTTTGGCATCGGGGCATGTCGACCGGGGACATCGCATTGGGGGCTAAGATTTTGGAAAAAGCGCGCGACATGGGGATTACACAGAACCTGCTGTATCGCGATGAATGATCCGGTTCTGCATCTGGATGGCAGCGCGCTTGATCTCGTCGGCCTGTACCGCGCGGCGCATGGGACACCGCGTATCGCCCTAAGCCAGAGCGGCCTGGATGCGATGGCGGCAAGCCACGCCATGGTACAGCAGGCGATCCGGGGTAAGGTGCCAGTATACGGGGTGACCACTGGGCTGGGCGCGCGGTCAACCGAGGTTTTGGATGACAAGGCACTTGCGGATTTCTCGGTTCAGACGTTGCGGGGCAGGGCGCATGCGATTGGCCCAGAGGAATACCGTGAAATCATCCGGGCGGGTATGATTGTGCGGCTGAACACCTTGCTGTGTGGGTATAGCGGTGCGCGACCCGAACTTGCCCTGCATCTGGCCAAATGTCTTGAGGCGGATTTGACCCCGGTCTGTGGCCAGATCGGATCAATTGGCGCAGCGGATTTGATTTTAAACGCGACCGTGGGTCTGGCTTTGATTGGCGAAGGTCAGATGAGGGACAGCAGTGGCGCGGTTGGCCCAAGTGCCGAGATGATGGCGGGGCAGGGGATCCCTGCATTTGTTCTGGCCCCGCGCGAGGGGTTGGCGTTGGCCAATCATACAGGGGCTGTGGGGGGGGCAGCGGCTTTGGCAGTGTATGAGGCGCAAATTGCGTTTCAAGCGGCTCAGACAGCCGCTGCGTTGTCTGTTGAGGGGTTTAGGGCCAACCTTGGCCCATTGGATGCGGCGATATTGGCGGTTAAACCTCATCCCGGCCAGTTGAAGGCGGCAGCGGGGCTGAGAGATCGGTTGGCAGGCAGCGTCTTGGCTGACACGACGCAGGCCCGGCGGTTGCAGGACCCGCTGAGTTTTCGCAACGTTGTGCAGATCCATGGTACGACGCAGAGCGCTTTGGATCAGGCGGCGGCGAGTATTGAGATTGAGATCAACAGTGCCAGCGACAATCCGGTGGCGTTGGTTGAAACCGGCAAGATCCTGTCGAGTGGGGCCTATTTCACCTCGGAAATCAGCAGTGTTGTGGAAACGCTGAGTCGAAGCTTTGTGGCGCTGGCGTTTGCGCAATTGGCCCGGGTTTCCAAGCTGTTGAATCCTGTTTTCAGTGAATTGCCAAGCTTTCTAGCCAAACCAAACAGTGCTTCAAACGGGTTTGCGCCGTTGATGAAACCGGCGGAAGCCTTGGTGATGGAATTGGCGCATCAGGCGCAACCGGTTCCGATTTGGCCCAGTGTGAACGCCAATGGGGTTGAGGATTGCATGACCGGGTCCCCGGCGGCGGTCAAAGCGTTGATGCAGGTCGTTGACCGGCTGCGTCGTCTGACGGCGATCGAGATGTTGGTGGCGGGGCAGGCGGTGGCGTTGCGCGAGTGTGAACCGGGTGTGGCGCCATATTTGAACACCGTCCTGGGGCAGGTGCGCAGCCTGTCACAGGCGTTTGAACAGGACCGGCCTTTGGGCGGCGACATCGAGGCGTTAGCAGATCATATTCGGGACCGGGGTTTGGGCGTATTTGAAGTCATGGATTAGATTTTATATGTAAGGTATTGTAATATATTCGTTAAATTCAAAAATATTTTTGAATTTGGATAGGGCAGGGGGCTTTGAGTGGGGTTTAAGCCGTTATTTGCCGTGGGCCCTTGGTTCATTTGAGAGAACCGCGAAGTTTTGGGTGACCAGAGCGGGCGCATATACGACGCGTCCGCTCTGGATCTTTCGTGATGGGGGCTGGGGAGAGTGAGGAGCCGGATCACCACGAAAGAAGGGGAATGCCTTGGGGCATGTATCTTATGTTCAGAGGCTGAGGGCCATTTGTTCTGTGTTCACAGTCAGTTCCGCGATCATTTTCTCTGACCAACTCAGCGCGCCAGAGGTCAGCAAGAAGACTTCGGGGACGACCACCCATTCTGCGATCCATACACCGCCCGAACGTTCATGTTGATGCAAGGTCAGTTCCCCGATTTGTTCAGACCGCTGCCGTCCGAGGCGGCCGACGGCTTCGGCGAATTCGCTGGCTCGTTGGTTCCGCTTGTGATGCATCGACGAGGACGCACCTTTTCCTGTGACATGGCATTCAGACACTTCGGCAATGTCAGAGGACGACAGCAGATTGATGTTGTGGGCGATCTTGCAGAGGGTCGCGCAGAGCGCCCCAAGCGTGGTCACAATATCTGACAGGCCGTCGCGTGCGTTTTGCCAATGTGGGTCGATCTGGCCAAGACCCAGAGCGTCTGCAACGCCGGTTTTGACGGCTTGGCCGGTGTCTCCGTCATATTTTGCCAGATCTCCGAGTGGGCCGCCGATTTGCACATTCAGGCCGCGTGTGGCGGCGTCTTGCAGGGCCTGTTCCCGGCGCAGCAATTCTGAACGCCAGACCTGTAGTTTGTTGGTCATGGCCATGGGGACCGCGTGTTGGCCGTTGGTGCGCCCGATCATCTGCGTGTCTTGCTGTTCGCTGATATGGCGATCCAGCTGGGTGATCAGTTGCTCGATGGTGTGGGTGATGTTGTCCAGGCTCAGCTTCATCTGCATTGCCAGGGCTGTGTCCAGAATGTCCTGTGTGGTGCTGTTGTAGTGGGCATAGGGGGCAAGGTTTGGGCCAATATGGGCGCGCATCTGAGCGACCAGATCGACGATTGGGCGGCCAACCATCGTCATGGCATCTCGCATCTGGTCTTGGTCCAGATGCGAGGCAGAAAAGGTGGCGATCTTGTCGGCGGCCTCTTGCGGGATCAGCCCGGATTGGGCTTGAACATTCGCAAGGGTTTGTTCGACCTTGATCCATGCCGAAAGCGTTGAGTTTTCTGACCAGATCCGACGCATTTCGACATCGCTAAAGCAATCTTGTGAGAGGTGCCAATTAAGCATCGCCAAGACCCCCTTGGGCAATCTTTTGCTCGTGCAGGATCGTGCGAATACGAAAAGCCATGGCGGCCAGGCCAATTGCCAGGAACAGCGCCGCGATGGGGCGTTCGATGAAGACAAGTGCGCCGCCATCTGACATCAGCATGGACTGGCGGAATGTTTCTTCGGCCCCTTTGGCGAGCACAAAAGAGATGACAAAGGCCGCGATGTTGAAGTCGTATTTGCGCATCAGCCAACCGACGAACCCGGCCACCGTCATGACGGTGACGTCAAACATGGACCCACGGGCGGAATAAGCGGCGACAAACGAGGTCAGAAAGATCATCGGATAGAGCACGTTGGTGGGGATTTTCAGAATGATCCGGGCGACTTGTGTTGCACCGAAATACCCGATCAACCCGTAGGCAAGAATGCCCAGCATGCCACAGGCAAAGAGTCGGTAGACGAGTTCTTTGTCGGTCAGGAACAGTGTCGGGCCGACCTGAATGCCGTGGATCAGAAAGACGCCCAACAGGATCGCGCCAATGGTGGAGCCGGGGATGCCAAGTGTGAGCAGGGGGGCCATAGAGGGGCCAGAGACCGCGTTGTTGGCGGCTTCGGGGGCGGCGACACCTTCGAGGGCGCCCTTGCCCCATTTTTCGGGGTTTGTAGCGCGGCGTTTGCCTTCGCCGTAAGAGATGAAGGCGGCAATTGCAGACCCCAGACCGGGCAGGACACCGATAAAGGCTCCGATGACACCACCACGCAGGGCATGGGGCAGGCAGGGTTTGTATTCATCCCATGTCAGGGTGTTGTCGTCGCCTGCCTGATCGTTGACTTCGATCTCTGCGTTCTTGGCTTTTTTGCGTTCTTCGAGCTGTGCGAAGACTTCGCCTAAGACAAAGACACCGATCATCAGCGGCACTAGGCCGATGCCGTTGGACAGGTCAAAAGACCCGAAGGTATAGCGTTCTTGGCTGGAAATTGGATCAAGACCGACCATGGCGACCAGAATACCGATGAAGGCAGAGGCCAGACCTTTCAGGATGGATTTGCCGATGACCGATCCGATCACCACAAAGGCGGCAAAGTAGATGGCAAAGGTCTCGGGTGGGCCCAGCTTCAACGCCAGCGCCGCAATAAAGCCAACCCCGACAACCAACATGATATCGCCCATGAAATCACCAATCACCGAAGAAATGGTGGCGACCTTCATCGCCTTGCCTGCCTTGCCGCTTTTGGCGAGGGGATAGCCGTCAAGCTGTGTCGCGGCAGAGGCGGCGGTGCCCGGTGTGTTGAACAGAATGGCGGCGATTGATCCGCCGTACCGGCCGGATTTTCCAATCACATAGAGAAAGGCGAGCGCAAACAGAGGGTCCATGTAAAAGGTGATCGGCAGCAGCATCGCAATCGCGGCTGAGGCCGTCAGACCGGGAATGGCGCCAACAATCATCCCGACAACAGCTGCCAAAAGGATGGCGGCCAAGAGCATTGGGTCGGAGATGACAGAAAGAAGTGCGGGAAATATATCCATGTCTCTTACCCCTGGATCGCATCTAACAGGTCAAACACTTCGCCAAATGGCGGGAAGACCCCGAGAAGTTCAAAGAAAATGATGTGGTAGATCAGCGGGCAAAGGACGACCGAAACGGCCAGACCAATTTTGCTGCGCACGCCGAACATATACAGCACAACGGGCGCCGTTATGGCGGTGGGCAGCACATAGCCGAACCAGCGGATGGAGTGCTGATAGAGAAGGGCAATCGCAAACAGTGCGAGGATCTCGAGCACCGCGTTGTTCTCCGCGCTCTGCGACTTGTCGTTTGATGTTGGGCTGCGCAGTGCACCCAAGATCATGAATGCTGCGATGATTAACAGCCCAAGTCCGGCACCAAATGGCACGATCCCAGCCCAAGTTTCATTGTCGGCAGCGGCTGGTACGTTCCAGACCCCAATGATTGCGAATAGGCCGAGTGCAAAAAGCACCACACCTTCGGATAACGCGCGCATAATTTGCCCCTCCCACGGTCAAAAAGTTGGGGCCAACGCGGACTGCGCTGACCCCTGTGAGTGATTATTTGGTCAAGCCTGCAACGAGTGGGGCTGCGTCGGCCTTCATCGCGGTCAGGCCCGCTTTTGCATCTGCGCCATTGGCGTAAACAGGGCCGGTGCCGCGTTTCGCCAAAAGCTCGGCAAATTCAGGCTTTGCGGCGATCTCTGCCAGCGCGGCTTCCATGGCTGTGATGACCTCTGCTGGGGTGCCTTTGGGGGCGAAGACGATGACGGGTGAGGACACGGCTGCAAACGGAATGCCCAATTCACCAAAGGCGGGGACTTCGGTCATGATGCCATCGCGTTCGGCGCTGTTAACGGCGAGCGCGCGCAGGTTGTCTTCGAAGCCAGCCAATTGCTGAACGCCTAAGAAGCCGAAATCAGCTTGCGATCCGATCAATGCTGCGCGTGTTGGGCCGCCACCTTTGAACGGAACATCCTGGGCTTCGATGTTGTTGTTGGCCAAGAAACCAAGGCCACCGACAAAGTGGAACCCACCGCGACCGGAGTGTGCCCAACGCAGTGAGCCGGGGTTGGCCTGTGCAGCGTCGATGACATCCTGAACGGTTTGGAATGGGCTGTCTTTGGGCACCATCAGCGAGGTCTGCAGCTTGCCGACCTGAGCGACGAATTCGAAGGATTCCAGCGCGTCAATTTTTGTATCCCGTGTCATTGTGGACAGCAGGAATGACCCACCAGAGGTCATCATCATGGTGTAGCCATCGGGGCGTGCGCCAACCACCGAGTTCGCGCCGTTCAAGCCGCCGGAGCCGGGCTTGTTCACAACAACGACGGGCACATCCAGTACATCAGCGGCAGCGGCAGAGATGGCACGTGCGTAGGCATCCGTTCCACCGCCCGCTTTGTAGGGGACAACAAGGTTAATGGGGCGCTTGGGCCAGTCTGCCGCGACGCTTGCGGTTGCGGTGACAAAAGCTGCGACGCCTGCAACAGCGGCTGAGATGAGTGATCTGCGGTTCATTTTGGTTCTCCCTGAATATCTTAGGCCAGAAGTTAGCAGAGCAATAATGTTGCGAAAAATGCAAATATGTTTATTTTACTTGCAAAAATTGCAAGTGATGAGGTGTTGCTATGAACATCAAAGCCTTACGCGCCTTTCGCGCGACCCTTTCTGAAGGATCATTGGCGGCGGCGGGTAAAATATTGAACCTGTCACAGCCCGCAGTCAGCCGATTGATCTCGGGGCTTGAGGGCGAATTGCGCCTTATACTGTTTGATCGGTCTGGGCGCAATTTGGTGCCGACACCAGAGGGCACCGCATTTTACCGTGAGGCGGGGCGCATTCTGGATAACCTTGATGAGGTGCCCAAAATCGCGGCTGAAATCCGCGCCGGGCGTACAGAAAATTTGCGCATCGTTGCGATGCCACGGATCGCGCAGGCGTTGGCGTCGCCAGCGGTGGCGCGGTTTGTTCAGGATTTTCCGGATGTGGGCGTCAGTCTAGATGTGCGCGCCCGTCGCGAGGCCAGCAAATGGTTGGCGGGGCGGGAGTATGACATCGGGATTGGGGCCTTGCCTGTGGATCACCCCGAAATCCGGACCGAGTTGTTGTTGCGGGTTCGGGCGCAGGCCATTGTCCCTGCGGATCACCCTTTGGCAGAGGCCGAGACGCTTTCGGTTGATGATCTGGCAGAGGTTCCAGTTATTCGTTTGATGCATGGTCTTTTGTTGCGTGATCAGCTGGATGATATGTTCCAATCCGCGGGCATCCTGCCGAAACATCAGTGCGAGGTGGCCTCTTCTTCGCTGGCATGTGCTCTGGTTGCGGATGGGGCGGGGATCACGATTGCGGATGAATTAGTGGCCGCGCAAGTTGACCAAACGCGAATTCGAGTGATCCCGATTACACCCGAACGCTGGATGTCATTTGGGTTGCTGTTCCCGGTCAACGTTGCCCCAACAGATGCATCAGATCGTTTTGTCCACGCCTTGAGATCGCACATTGTGGGGCTTGCTGAGAACAGCACAACGATTACGCTGCCTTTGGAATAAACCCGCTTTGGTCCGGCGTTTGTGCAGGGCATCTAACAGCGTCGCGATGCGCCGATTGCAGGGGTGACCGGGTCGACCATGATGTAAAAATCGTCGATCATCTACAAGCACCACCGTTTTCCATCTGAGATTACCGCTCACACAAGGGGGTGAACAATCGCGTTGAAAACAGCCATCTGCCTTTCCGAAAGCGAGAGCGAACGATGCAAGGGTGTCGATTACCAAACTTTGGGGGGAAAAGCCGCGACGCCCGGTTTGAGCGGTCTTTGATGCGGCGTTGAATTGACATTACGTCTGGTTTGATTGATCAGATGGAAATTCCATTTAAGTTCAGATCCCCCCATGAAGTTGCTTGATACCAACCCGTTACCGCTTGATCATCCTGCATTGGTGCCGGATTTTTGGACCAGTGCGATACTGGCTCATCCCAGAGTGGACCCGAAGGACCGTGTTGCCGTTCTGATGGACCTTGGATTGCCTGCGGATACCAGTTCAACGCACGAATTGGCCGTGACGCAGAACCACGAGGCCGCGTTGTTGGATCGATTGGCTGATCGTTTGAACCATCCGCTGTTTGGGGCCGAGGCCGGAACGTTGCACGATCCCCGTCGAGGGTCGATTTTGACCTATATTTCGATGGCGGCTGATACGTTGAGCGATCAATTGGATTTGCTGGCGCGCTATATGCCAATCACGCGCACCAAGGCACGGTTGTCGATCGAGAAAACGCCGGGGCTGGCAACCATCGTGTTGTCAAACACGGACCCCAAAATTCAGGAACATCGTCAGCATACTGAATTTACCGCTGCCGCGGTCATCAAGATGATGCAGACAACGATTGGGCGAAATCCTGCGGTGCACCTGCGGTTGGCACATGGACAGGAGAGCGATGTCGACGGGATGGCGCAGATTTTGGGCTGCCCCGTCAGCCTGGGCGCGCGTCGGTTGGAAATTCAGCTGTGTCCTGAGCTGTTGCAACATCCGGTGAACAATGCGGACAGCCGATTGTTGCAACATCTGCGCGCGTATGGGGATATTTTGCTCAAGCGTCGGCGTGTCGATGGGGGGTCGATCCGGGATGCGATTGATACCGTAGTGTTGCCTCGTCTGTCGCATGGTGTTCCGACCCTGACCTCTGTTGCGCAATTGCTTGGGCTGAGCGCACGCACCTTGTCGCGCCGGCTGAGTGCCGAGGGGTTAAGCTTTCGCCAAGTGATCGAGGATTTGCGGTACGATCTGGCGCGTCACTACCTTGCGGATCCTAATCTGCCTTTGGCGGAAATCGGGTTTCTGCTGGGTTTTGCGGATCAAAGCAGCTTTGGCACCGCCTTTCGCAGATGGGCCGGAGATACACCATTCAAATACAGAAGAGCGCTGTAATTTGCCGATAACCCTAGATTGTATCGGCGTAAGTTCGCATATCTTAAAAGTGGCGTGAAATGACCAAATCTTGGCTCTTGCGCCAAAGACAATGGTTCGCCCCTTGTGTCACCTGAAGATCCTGCATGACGCTTTTTCGTCATGCCCACTCACGATCAACAGGAAGCCGGTATGACATCAAAAGGCAGCTATTTAGAATTTCGCGATGCGCTTAGGGCGTTTGAATCTGGTTGGGACCGGGACCGCTATGAAAGTGGAAATATTTCCGATGCACAGTTGACCCAATGGGCGGGCGGGCCGGTCACAGAGTTCTTTCCGAACTATTCCAGTTGGGGGGATCTGACGGATCAGGAATGGGATGCGATGTCCTATCAATCGACCAATTCGCTTGGGTTTGTGGGGTACCAATTCGGCGAAGCATTGCTGATTGATCTTGGCTACTACGACGATGACAAATTTTATGGCAATGGGGAAACCACGAACACGTGGGACGGCGCCTGGACCGGCAAGAACGGGGTGAACTCCCTGGACGAATTCAAGACCAAAGCCGCACAGGAAGTCGCCATTCAGGAAGCTTTTGGGCACAATCTGAAAATTATTCAGAACGGGTTGGCGCAACAGGGCAAAACTCTGGACGACTTCTTGGGAACCACCACCACGTACAATGACAATGGCACGCAGGTGACGGTCGAACTGACCTTGACCGGGATCATGGCGGCGGCGCATTTGCGCGGGGCCTTTGGCACCTTGAACTTGCTTTTGAACGGAGCGGTGTCAAACGATGAGTATGGTACGTCCATCTTGCGCTATGTCGATCAGTTTGGTGGATACGATGGCCCGTCGGTGGATGAGGCTATCGAGTTTTTCGAGGATCGGATCACCGGAGATGAGGGGCTTGGTACGCCTGATGGGGGCGGGCCCGACCCGGTTGATCCTGATCCGGCCCCGACCCCGACCCCGGATCC
>OMPR01000011.1 GCA_900313015.1 Rhodobacteraceae bacterium EL53
CATCCACACAATGGCCTTACTGAAACCATCATGCGTCTTTTCTGTTTGTTGTGCTTCAGGTTATCCAAAGATAACAAGAAACCGTCCAAACAGTGAAGCTGACACCGGTCATCGGGTCGAAACCCTACCGGCGTTGATATGAAGAGGTTGATCCATCGAAATAGACCAAACCGCCCACATATCTCTTCAGATATTCAATTTTCAAACAACGTCGGAACATAAGCCCCAGAGACAAAAACCAACAGATGCGCCAATTATCTCAGCGCGCCCGCTTGCCAATATCCCAAATTCYCCAGCGTCTCTCCGCTGTGTTTCCCGTCCATTTCAGCGTTCCCGCCGTCCCGTCCAGTGTGTCTCAGTAGCGCCTCAGCGCCGCCGGTGAAGGGGGTTCTAGTCCTAACACCAAATACCCGCAACCCCTAAATACACAAAAACCAACAAAATCACCAGAAATGTGAAAACATAAACAATTACAATAAGTTAAAGAACAAACACCGCACCACATTCAACCCAATCAACACAAAATCACACTCTTAACCCCTCTCCAAAGAAACATCTTAAAACCCTGGAACACTACATCTAGATCGCGAACCAACATCAGACACTAAAGACCCGATGAGTCGCCCACCTGAACACTCTAAAAAGCCTCCGAGTCAGCACCCTGCGATTCATTTCAAATCTGCTACCCTTGCAAAAAAATGACCGCAAATTCGTGGTGATTTCCACGACCTCACAGCACGAACTATGTATAGAGTATCGTCGCATCGCCGTTTCGCATCGCATTTCCGAACCTAACAAAAGGCGTTTTCCGCAATCAGAGCCTTTCCTGTATGGCCCTGTGGCCGTTTGGTTGATAGATAGAGCCCGCAAAACGATAGTTTCAAACAGACTGGTGACATATGCCCTCTTACAGATCGAGAACTTCGACCCACGGTCGCAACATGGCAGGTGCGCGCGGACTGTGGCGCGCAACCGGCATGACCGACAGTGATTTTGGCAAGCCAATCATCGCCATCGCCAATTCGTTCACCCAATTTGTTCCTGGCCACGTCCACCTCAAGGACATGGGTCAGCTTGTTGCACGCGAAGTCGAAGCGGCCGGTGGCGTAGCAAAAGAATTCAACACCATCGCAGTCGATGACGGCATTGCGATGGGTCACGACGGGATGCTGTATTCGCTGCCCTCTCGCGAAATCATCGCGGACTCGGTTGAATACATGGTCAACGCGCACTGTGCAGATGCCATCGTCTGTATTTCCAACTGTGACAAGATCACCCCCGGAATGCTGATGGCCGCGATGCGCCTGAACATTCCGGTGATTTTTGTCTCTGGTGGCCCGATGGAAGCCGGTAAGATCAACCTTGATGATCTGGTCGTGAAAAAGGTCGATTTGGTGGACGCCATGGTCGCGGCAGCCGATGACAAGCTGACCGACGAGCAGGTGCAGCACATCGAAGAGAATGCCTGCCCGACCTGCGGATCATGTTCTGGCATGTTCACCGCCAACTCGATGAACTGTCTCGCCGAAGCTCTCGGTCTGGCCTTGCCCGGCAACGGGTCAACGCTGGCGACGCATTCGGATCGTAAGAACCTGTTCCTTGAAGCGGGTCGCAAAATCGTCGACATCACCAAGCGTCATTACGTGGAAGAGGAAAAGGGTCTGCTGCCCCGCGAAATCGCCTCTTTCGAAGCGTTTGAAAATGCGATGAGCCTTGATATCGCTATGGGCGGGTCGACCAACACCGTTCTGCACCTGCTGGCGATTGCCTATGAGGGTAACGTCAATTTCACCATGGAAGACATGGACCGGCTCAGCCGCAAGGTGCCGTGCCTGTGTAAAGTCGCACCCAACACCGAAAACGTGCACATGGAAGACATCCACCGGGCGGGCGGGATTTTCTCGATCCTTGGGGAATTGTCGCGCGCGGGTCTGTTGCATCTGGATGTGCCCACGGTCCACTCGGCCACCATGGGCGAAGCCATCGCCAAGTGGGACATCAAGGTCGCCAACAATCCCGAAGCCGAAGAGTTGTTCAAAGCCGCCCCCGGTGGCGTGCGCACGATCGAGGCGTTCAGCCAGTCAAACCGGTTCAAAGAGCTGGATACTGACCGCGAAGGCGGCGTGATCCGGTCCAAAGAACATGCGTTCAGCCAAGACGGTGGCCTTGCGGTTCTGTTCGGCAACATCGCGCTAGACGGCTGTATTGTGAAAACCGCCGGTGTGGATGCCAGCATCCTGAAATTCACCGGCACCGCGCATGTCTGCGAAAGCCAGGACGCGGCAGTCAACGACATCCTCACCAACAAGGTGAAAGAGGGTGACGTTGTGGTGATCCGCTATGAGGGTCCACGGGGTGGTCCCGGCATGCAGGAAATGCTCTACCCGACCTCGTACCTGAAATCCAAAGGTCTGGGCAAAGCCTGTGCCCTGCTGACCGATGGTCGTTTTTCGGGCGGTACCTCCGGCCTGTCGATTGGGCACGTTTCACCCGAAGCGGCCGAAGGTGGCATGATTGGATTGGTTGAACAGGGCGACAAGATCGAGATCGACATACCCAACCGGACAATCAATCTGGCAGTGGCCGACGATGTGCTTGACGCGCGCCGTACGGCACAAGAGGCCAAAGGTTGGCTCCCCGCAGCGCCACGCAAACGCAAGGTGACCACCGCGCTCAAGGCTTATGCCGCGTTGACCACCAGCGCCGCCAAAGGTGCTGTTCGCGAGCTGTAAATCTGTTCTAAAAATACAGAAAACCCCTGCGTGAGGCATCACGTGGGGGTTTCTTTTTGTCTTTACTAAAAATCAGATGACTTGGGCTCTCACCTCAAAAGCGGTCCCAATAACAGGAAGGCAGGCTTCGAAGAGAACTGCCGTAGAGGTCTACAGTGTGTCCAGAGCAATGACTTGGCAAGACAACGAGACAAATTTACCCAAGGCGCAACTCAGAAGTTTGAATGACATGTTCAAACTGTTGGCGACCAGCAGCATCGTAGCAGGTTAGTGTCACGACTGGCCCTATTGGATCACTCCACGAAATCGACACTTCTCCAAAATTGAAACCTGTAAATGGACCTTGGATACGTTTTGTATTGTTGAGTTCAGCATACGCGGGCTCCGAATGCGTCATTCCGCTCGATGTAAAATCCGTCAAAACATAAGGACCTTCATCTGTTTCCGAGATTTCCGAATAATGTACGTTCCCGGACAGCAGGATGACCCCATTCGCATTGGTTGTTTCGATCAAATTAAACAACCTTTGGCGTTCAAGAGGAAAGTTCCCCCATTCTTCCATGGCTTTCTGGTCGGCAACGATCTGAGTGCTGGAACAGATAAATCGGATCTCCGCCGGCTTAGACAGCTCCCCTTCCAGCCAATCCCATTGCTCTTGCCCCAGCAGGGTCGCGTCGGGATCAGTCGATGGCAGGTACTGACCGCGAATGTTGAGTGCGGCTTTCATCTCTTTGTCGCGCTCATCTATCAAATAGGGCGATTTGAAAGTGCGCGTATCTAGCAAGATGATCTGGACACGTTGCCCCTCTTGCCCAAATACTTTCGCGTCGTAGATGCCGGTCCTTTTTCGTCGAGCCGAGGCCGCGGGCTCGCCGAAGAAGTCTAGGAAAACCTCTTTAGAAACATCCTTAAGATCAAACTCTGCACCGCCGTCATGTTTGCCATAGTCGTGGTTGTCCCACGTCGCGAGGATCGGAGTCCTTTCGCGGAACGCCGCAAACTCCGGAATTGCGGCGAGCCTTTCCCAATCAGCGATCAGGCTTTCCCGCGTTGGTGAAAAGACTTCTTCACCATGCCAGTCGCCATAGATCGCGTCTCCGAGGAACAGAAAAACATCTGGATCACGTCGGCCAATAGAGCTCCAAATCGGTTGTGGCTCCCACTGTTTTGCACACGAGCCAAAGGTAATCCGAGAAATTAGGGTTTTAGTGTCTGCATTTACCCTAAGGGCAAATGCCGGCTGGAAAAAACCCGCAGCCAGTGTTGTTGCTAAGAAACCGCGTCGAGTGCTCATGAAGTCAGGTTCCACTTTTGGGGTATAGCCGCTTTGCCCACGCAGCCGCCCTTAACCCAAACCAAGCAAAAACTTGATTTGGGTCCGGCATTCACGGCGCAATATTGCCAGCTCGCTAAAACCCTCAGGCCATCAAAGCCTTACTGTCTGCGGCCAGCTTGCGACCTGCATTTGCCAACAAAGTAACATCCATACCCGTCGCTACAAACGTCGCGCCCAGATCCAAATAGCGTTTCGCCGCGTTCAGATCGGTGATCAGAATACCCGCTGCGCGCCCCGCATTGGTGATACGGGTCACTGCATCCTCGATAGTCGCAACCACGTCCGCATGATTGGCGTTGCCCAGATGACCCATGCTCGCCGCCAGATCCGCAGGACCGATAAACACACCATCGACGTTATCAACGGCTAGAATATCATCCAAATTGTCCATCGCCTCGACGCTTTCGACCTGCACCAGTAGACAAATCTCGTCATTGGCAGAGTGCAGATAGTCCGCGATCTCACCAAATTTCGACGCCCTTGCCAGCGATGATCCAACGCCGCGTACGCCTTCGGGCGGATAGCGGCAGGCACGCACCATTTCAGCGGCCTGTTCCGCGGTGTCGATCATCGGGATCAACACGGTCTGCGCCCCAGCATCCAACACCTGTTTCACCATCCATGTTTCACCGATTGGTAGGCGCACAACGGGATGGCTGTCAGATGGGGAAACCACCTGCAACTGATCACGCAGACTGCGCAAATCGTTGGGGGCATGTTCACCGTCGATCACCAGCCAATCGAACCCGCAGGTCGACATCACTTCGGCCGCATAAGCATCGGCCAGACCGACCCAGCATCCGATCTGGGCGTGACCCTCTTTCAAGGCCTGTTTAAACGTATTCTTGGGGGCGGGCATAGCGACCTCACTCAAAGCTGCAGGCGACCGAACCAAAGGGTCCGAAATCGGCGTGAATATCAGTGCCCGACGGGCATTCGACCGGGCGGATAAAAGAACCAGACAGGATCACCTGCCCCGCCTCAATCGCTTGACCATAAGCCGACATGCGTCGCGCAAGCCAGACCACACTTTCAACCGGGTCATTCAACACACCCGCGCCAAGACCGGTTTCTTCGACCTCGCCATTGCGCGTGGTGATCGCTCCTATCCAACGCAGATCAAAGGCATCAATGCCGTGTCGCTGTTGCCCCAGCACAATCCCCGCATTGGCCGCATTGTCGCTGATGGTGTCATAGATCACCCGCGCCTGTCCTGTTGCGGGATCCGAGCGCAGAATACGGGTGTCAAGGATCTCGATACTGGGCGCGACATAATCCGTGGCAGCGATCACATCCCCCCGCGTGACCCCAGCCCCGCCCACAGCAGATTTCATGACAAAAGCGATTTCGGCCTCGATCCGGGGCTGGATGAACCGCCCCTTGGGTACAATCGCGCCATCATCAAACATCATGTCATCAAACAGGATGCCACTGTCGGGGATGTCGATCCCCAGCGCGTATTGCATCGCTTTGGATGTTAGGCCGATCTTCCACCCAATCACCTTGCGCCCTTCGGCTAACTTTTGGGCGTAAATCGCGTTTTGCACGGCATATGCATCATCCATCGTAATCTCTGGATGACGCAGGCTGAGCAATCCGATCTGCTGGCCTGTGCGTTCCGCCATCAACAGATCAGCGGCGGCCTTAGCGTGATCTTCTGGGGTCATACTTGTTCATCCTCTACCGTATTGCGCAGGGTTCCGATGCCGTTGACCTCAACCTCGACCACATCGCCGGGTTTCAGATATCTGGGCGGATCAAACCGCGCACCTGCACCTGTTGGGGTGCCCGTCACGATGATATCGCCCGGCTGCAACGCCATAAATGTCGAGATATATTCGATTTCGCGCCGGATCGGGAACATCATCCGGTTCAGGGTGTCATCTTGGCGTACTTCACCATTCACCCGCGTCAGGATCCGCGCCTCGTCCAGCTGAGCCGCATCGGTGAACGGCACCAACCACGGGCCAATCGCGCCCGAGCTGTCCCAATTCTTGCCCTGAGTTACGTTGAATTTAGCGTGTCGGACCCAATCACGAATGGTGCCTTCGTTACACAGGGTCAGCGCCGCGATGTGGTCATAGGCATCATCTTGGCTAATCCGACGTCCCCCCTTACCGATCACGATGGCAACCTCACCTTCATAATCCAGCGTGTGGTTTTCTGGCGGCCGAATTAGCGGACGGTCATGTCCAGTAAAGCCAGAAGCAAAGCGGGGAAACAACGACATGTATTTCGGCAGCTCACTGCCATCTTTATATTCGGCATTCCGATCGGGAAAATTCACCCCAACACACAAGATGCGCCGCGCGTCTGGCATCACCATGTCATAGGTGAAATCCGTATGCGTCACAGATTTCCCCTCTGCCGCCGCGACCAGTTGGTCAAACCCGCCTGCGGCAATCGCCTGATACAGGGTAACCCACTGCGGAAAATCAGGCGACAAGGCAACAGCGCCCGCATCAGTTATTGCGCCATAAAACTGCGTTCCATCTGCCGTATAGGTTGCGATCTTCATTATTCAGGCTCCTTCAGCCGGGGTGAGACCACCCATGCACAGATATTTAAGTTCCAAATAGTCGTCCAACCCGTAGGCCGACCCTTCACGCCCCAGTCCCGAGGATTTGACCCCGCCAAACGGGGCTTCGGCTGTGGAAATCAAACCCGTGTTGATCCCCACCATGCCATATTCCAACGCCTCAGACACCCGCCAGACACGGGCCAGATCACGGGAATAGAAATAAGATGCTAGGCCAAAGTCGGTATCGTTAGCCGCCTCGATTATCTCGGCCTCAGTCTCAAATTCAAACAAGGGCGCGACGGGGCCGAATGTTTCTTCGGTCGCGACGGCCATGTCAGCAGTGACACCAGTCAGGATAGTGGGTTCAAAGAACGTGCCGCCCAATTCATGGGCCTTGCCGCCCAATGTGACGGTGGCCCCTTTGGCCTTGGCGTCGCTGACATGTTCAGCCACCTTATCAACTGCGGCCTGATCAATCAGCGGACCAAAGACGATGCCCTGATCAAACCCGTTGCCGGTTGGCAGGTTTGCCACCTTGGCGCGCAGCTTTTTGGCAAAGGTGTCATAGACCCCGGCCTGCACGTAAATCCGGTTGGCACAGACGCAGGTCTGGCCGTTATTGCGAAACTTGGCGATCACTGCGCCCTCGACTGCTGCGTCCAGGTCGGCGTCGTCAAACACGATGAACGGCGCGTTGCCGCCCAGCTCAAGACCCAGTTTCTTGATCGTCGGCGCACATTGTGCATAGAGCATCGCACCCACTTCGGTCGATCCAGTGAATGTCAATTTGCGCACCGTTTTGCTGCTGGTCATGACCCCGCCAATGGCGCTGGCTAATCCGGTCACAACCGAAAACAACCCATCCGGAATGCGCGCCCGTTCTGCCAGAACTGCCAGCGCAATGGCCGAGAACGGCGTTTGCGATGCAGGTTTCAAAACCATCGCGCAGCCAGCTGCCAAGGCCGGGCCTGCCTTGCGGGTGATCATCGCATTGGGAAAGTTCCACGGCGTAATCGCAGCGACAACCCCGATCGGCTGCTTCACAGTCAAGATACGTTTGTCGGGCGCATGACCAGGGGTGATGTCGCCGTATGCCCGACGCGCTTCTTCAGCGAACCATTCAATGAACGACGCGCCATAGGCGATTTCTCCTTTTGCCTCGGCTAGGGGTTTGCCCTGCTCCGCCGTTAGGATTGCACCCAGATCATCCTGATGTTCCATCATCAACTCGTACCATCGGCGCAGGATCTGGCTGCGCTCTTTGGCGGTGCGCGCCGCCCATGCGTGACGAGCTGTTTCAGCCGCCTTAATTGCCTCTCTGGTTTCAGCCGCGCCAAGGTTTGGCACATAGCCAATCAACTCGCCCGTTGCCGGATTAGTCACTGCCAACCCGGTCTCCGCATCCGCATCGATCCAACGTGACCCAACGCGGGCGGCCTGTCGCAACAGGCCGCTGTCCTTCAATGCAATCATGTCAGTCTCCGGATCAAGGCGCGATGATCGGGGTGGCGTTCAACGCGGGCTCTTTGACCTCGGCCCCGACAAATTCGGTGCCATGCTCGAACCAACTGCGCGGTGCAGGTGCACCCCAAAGGGTCTGACGCTGCGGGTCTTTAAGATCCCATTTCAACGGCTCGTGATCTGGATCAACGGTCTGATAGTCCGAGCTATAGATTTCGATCCGGTGTCCATCGGGGTCCAGAATATAGAGGAAGAACGCATTCGAAATCCCGTGCCGGCCGGGGCCGCGTTCGATGTTTTCAACGTACCCCGTGGTCGCCATCACATCGAGCAGGTCGATAATGTGCAACGGATTGGCGACCCAGAATGCAAGGTGATGCATCCGTGGACCTTTGCCATTGGTGAACGCCATATCATGCACACCGCCCTTGCGGTGCATCCACGCCGCCCAGAGCTTTCCGCTCTCTTCGTCCTCGGTGTATTCGGTCACGCGGAAGCCAAAGTCGTTATAGAATGCGACGCTTTCATCCACGTTGTTCGAAAAACAATTAAAGTGGTCAATCCGCAGCGGCCGCACACCATGATAGCGCGCGTATTCCTGATGGATCGGGGCAAGGCGATCCATCTTGTGATAGAATTCAAGCGGGATGCCCATGTTGTCAGAGGTCAGCAATGTGCGACCCTGATAGGGGCGTTCGATCCACGACGTTGGACGGCCTTTGGATTGAAAATAAGCCTCGGCCTTGTCCAGATCAGCTTCGTCATAGGTTTTGAACCCCATCACCTCGACCGTGCCGGGGTGATCTGACTTTTGCAGGATCACCGAATGATGGCCCCGCTCCTCGAGCGCTCTGAGATAGACATGGCTATCGGACGTGTCCGTGACCTGAAGACCAAACATATCGGTATAAAAGGTACGTGACGCCGCCAGATCACTGACATTCAGGCAAACATGGCTCAGACGGATTGTGTTGAAATCCGGGTACAGATTTGGAGCGGGAACAGGCATTCAGGATCTCCTATTGGACGGGAAAGATAACATTGGTTTGGCCGGTGCCAGAGCTGGGGAAATAGTCGGTCACAACTTCGCATTTCGCGTCGTATCTGTCCCACCCCAGCGCACCGTAAAGCATAGCGGTGTCGTGCATGGACCCTTCGCCACAGCAATACGTGGCGTATTCGCCCAGCATTTTGAGAAAGGTCGCGTGATCGCCGTTCTTCCACATTTCAAGCACATGCAGATCCATCTGGCGGTTGAATTCAGAGCTGATGGTAAAGGTGCCGTTATTGGCGGCATAATCCTTGTTCGCCCAGATTTTGTGGGACAACGACCCCGAGGCAACCAGCAGCACCTTTTCATCGCTGGCTTCAATCGCCTCGCGAATGGCTTGGCCCACGATGCGGCTTTCGTCATGGCCGTGCACAGTGGCCCAAGCCGCGACGGAGACAACTTTGAAATCCGCCTCGCGGCTCATGAACCGCATCGGAACAAGTGTACCGTATTCCAGTTCCAGACTGTCGACCTGATGGCTGAGTGTATAAGCGCCTCTATCGGTCGCGATCTTAGCAATGGCATCGCCCAGTTCTGAGTTGCCGCGATATTCATACGGCAGATCCTTGATGAACTGGGGAAACTCGTTCGAGGTGAACAATCCCTTAAAGTGGCTGTTGGAATTGATGTGGAACCCGGCATTGATCACCCAATGGGTGTCACAGATCACCACTGTGGTCGCGCCCAACTCTTTGGCGCGGCGCGCGATTTCACGATGACCATCAATGGCCGCCTGACGTTTGCCTTTGATCGGGCCGTCTTGTTCAGACATCAACATCGTTGGCACGTGGGTGCATTTGGCGGCGAGAACGATTTCTCCCATAGTCTCCTCCTGGAGGTTGGATGTGGGCGCGTTTCCGTTAAGTCGAAAAAGGAGGTGAGGGCGTGGCCCCTCACAGGCTCCTATGTCTTGTCAGCAAGAGTGGGATCAGGCCCCCAATTTGGGGATCTTGTGATCTCCAAGGGCAAACCCGATGTGCTTTTGCTCCATATAGAATTCAAACGACCAATCGCCGCCATCGCGACCAATGCCGCTGGCTTTGACACCGCCAAACGGCGCAGGCAAATGGCGGACGTTTTCCGAATTCACCCAGATCATCCCAGCCTCTAGCTGGTTGGTGAACCGCAAGGCGCGGGTCAGATCGTTGGTCCAGACATAGCCCGACAGGCCGTATTCCGTGCCATTAGCGATCTCCAATGCCTCTTCCTCGGTCGAGAACCGAATCGAGGTCAGATAGGGACCAAAGATCTCCTCTTGGGCGATGCGCATGTCTGGCGTCGCATGGGTCACAAAGGTCGGTTTCACGAAATACCCGACATCCCCCAAACGCTCGCCACCGGCTGCGATGATTGCGCCGTCCTGTTTGGCCACGTCGAAATATTCGACCACCTTATCGAAATGTTCTTTGTGGATCAGCGGACCAATTTCTGTCGCGGGATCCAACGGGTGGCCCACCTTGATCTTGTTAACACGCGCGGTCAGCTTGGCCTCGAACTCATCCGCAATGGTGTCTTGGACCAACAGGCGCGAGGACGATGTGCAGCGTTCGCCGTTCAGCGAATAAATCATAAAGATCGCAGCATCCAAGGCGCGGTCCAGATCCGCGTCATCAAAGACAACAACCGGATTCTTGCCGCCCAGCTCGAAATGCACCCGCTTGAGCGTATCCGCACCCTGTTTCATGATCATGCTACCGGTGCGGCTTTCGCCAACAAAGGCAATGGCCTTGATATCCGGGTGTTCCGTCAGACGACGGCCTGCGTCCTCACCAAAACCATTCACGAGGTTCCAAACCCCATCCGGCAAACCGGCTTCATGCGCGATTTCAGCCAGAATACGAGCCGTCAGTGGGCTGAATTCAGCGGGCTTGTGAACCACTGTGCATCCCGCCGCCAGCGCCGGCGCGATTTTCCAGGTGCTCAGCATGAACGGCGTGTTCCACGGCGTGATCACCCCGACCGGACCCAACGGCACCCGTGTTGTGACATTCATCAGCGTTAGCGATTGCAGCTGCTGGCCGTCCCGCGCACTGGAGACTTTGTCAGCGAAAAAGCGAAAGTTCTGCGCGCCCCGCAAGGCCGCCTTGGACATAAAGCGATAGGCCTGCCCGGTGTCCCAGCATTCTGCGACAGCAATTTCATCTGCACGGGCTTCAATACCTTCGGCAATCTTGATCAGTACCTTTTTGCGATCCGCCGCAGAAGTATCGCGCCACGCAGGAAATGCGGCTTTGGCGGCCGCAACGGCGGCGTCGATGTCGGCCTCGTTCCCACGCGCCACCGAACAGATCAGGCTGTCATCCACCGGCGAGCACGTTTCGAACGTTGCACCAGAGCTGGACGGCAGGCTAACGCCCCCGATCAGGTTTTCGATACCAGTTGCGCGATACCGCTCCAGAACTGTTTCGAGCTGGGACAGATGTGTGGTCAGGTCAGACATGGCTTTCTCCGCTGGGACAGCTTCGGGTCAATCAATATAGTTGCGATGTTAAGTATATTGAACCTCATGTCAACGGTTGTGTTGTTAATCATCTCAAAATCGCCGAGAATGCAGGTATGACAGTAGAAAATCCCCCTCTTCAGCGAACCCGCGAAACCTCGCGTGCGCTTCCGATTGCGCTTTTGCGGGCGCGTGAAACCGTGATGTCTCCGATTCGGGACATGCTGCATGACCTCAATCTGACGGAACAAAAATGGCGGATCCTGCGCACATTGGAAGAATGCGGACGGGTTGAACAAAGCACCATCGCCAAAGAGGCGTGTTTGCTACTTCCCAGCCTGACCCGTATTTTGCGCACGATGGAGGCAGACGGCCAAATCGCCCGTGCCGCAGATTTGACAGACAAACGGCGCACGCTGGTTGAGATCACTGAAACCGGGCGCGCAATCTTGCGCGACAACATCCATGTATCAAACGGGATTTATCAGTCGATCCAATCCCAGATGGGTCAGGAAAAGCTCGATACACTTCTGGACCTGCTGCAAGAGCTACAACAGGTCCGCGTTTAAAACGGGCGCACCAGCTTTCCAGCGCGCCCTTTATCTTACAAGGCGCGCAGTCCGGTATCCAACGCGGATAGGATCTTGGTCACATCGTCAGCTGTGATGACCAATGGGGGCGACAGGATCACGTTGTTGCCTGACACGCGCACCATCACACCGTCCTCGTATGCTGCTTTTTGCAACGTCACAGGAACGGCTTTGCCAACCGGGGCTTTGGTGTCGCGATCCGAAACCAGTTCCAGCGCGCACATCAGACCCTCACCGCCGCGCACATCACCAACAACGTCGTATTTTTCCTTCAATGCCTTGATGCCTGCAAACAGTTCCGCGCCGCGTACAGCTGCATTTTCGTGCACCTTCAGGCGTCGGATTTCGCTCAGCGCTGCCAATGCAGCCGCCGCACCTACAGGGTGGCCGGAATAGGTATAACCCTGATCAATCGACGCAATACCGGTGGTGTCGCCCTCAAACACTTCGGCCACGTGACCTGCGATCATCGCCGCGCCAAAAGGGAAGTAACCGTTGGTAATCGCCTTGGCAGTGGTCATGATATCTGGCTGGACGCCCCAATGACGCGCGCCGCTTTCGGTGCCTGTCCGACCAAAGGCGGTGATGACTTCGTCAGAAATCAACAGAATGCCATTCTTTTTGCAGACCTCAGCAACCATCGGCATAAAGCTTGCGTGCGGTGGGATCACACCCCCCGCACCCAGAACCGGCTCCATGATAAAGGCGGCAATGGTATTTGCGCCCTGGAATGCAATCTCGGCCTCTAATGCACGCACACAAAGCTGCGCCAAACGCGCCGGATCGGTTTCATCAAACGGATTGCGATAGGTGTACGGCGACGGAATGTGGAAACAGCCCGGCAACATCGGCTCGTACGTATTGCGGAATTTGGCATTCCCATTGACTGATGCCCCGCCAAAATGTGTGCCATGATATCCCTGCTTCAGGCTCAGAAACTTGGTGCGGCCCGCATCGCCACGTACCCGGTGATACTGACGTGCCATTTTCAACGCGATTTCAACGGAATCCGAACCGCCAGACGTAAAGAACGCCCGTGTCAGCCCATCGGGGGCAAAGAAATCGGCCAGCTCATAAGACAGCTCGATCGCCTTATCGTTGCTGGTGCCTCGAAAGGTCGAATAATACGGCAGCGCCGACAGCTGATCTGCGATGGCCTGTTTCACCGGCTCACAGGAATACCCCAGATTGACGTTCCACAATCCACCAACAGCGTCCAAGGCCTTGTGACCGTCGACGTCAATAATCGAAACGCCTTCGCCACCGGTCAAGATCGTCGGAGGATTGTCCTGACTGTCTTTGGGATGCGCCATGGGATGCCAGAAATGGCGCGCATTGTTCTCTTTCAGAAAGTTCGAGTCTTTCACGTTAATCCTCCAAGATCAGATTAGCAGTCATGTTTGGATGTGCTGGCGAAAAGAGGCAGGAAAACTGCCGCCCCAAGCCCGGGTGATGTTTGCCGAAGCATTCAGCAAAATGGCGTAGATTCTTTGGCGCAGCTCTTCGTTCATGCGCGACGACGGCGTTGCGATGGCAATGGATCCGATGGCCAGCCCTTTGGCGTCGAACAAAGGGGCGGCAATTCCATGTACTTCGATCTCAAAGCCATCCGGGCTTTCGGCCAGACCCGTGGTGCGGACGCGTTCCAAAACCGGCTCTAACTTTGCCGGATCGACAATTGTGGATGACGTGAACTGTTCCAGCCTTTCTGTTTGCACCCACTCTCGCAGGGCCGGGGATCCAAAGGCCGTTACTGCCAAACCAGATGCCGTCGCATGCAGCGGCAGACGCACAGCGGCATCGATCACCACACGAGTACTGTGGGCGCTGGAATCCTCGACCGCGATTGTGTTCAGATGAAACCCATCCAGCAGCGCCAGATGGCAGCACTCGCCAGATTGCTCGACACAGTCTTTCATAAAAGGGCGGGCAACCGTACGAGTCGGAAAGGATGACTCTCGCAAATGCGCCAAACGCAGAACGGCGCTGCCCAAACGGTACTGCTTGGTATCCGAATCTTGCTCAACCAATCCGTACTCGACCAGCTCTGTGAGCAACCTTAAGGCAGTGGCTTTGTTGTAACCGGTCAAACGAGTCATCTGCGAGAGCCCAATTTCAGGTCCCGTGAGCGAGAAAAAATCTAGCATTCGCAGCGCTTTGGTCGTCGTGCCCATATCCATGGCCTTTCCGTTACATGTAATCCTTGACAGAAATTGTTTAACATAGCAATCTAAAACATGTATATGATGGTTCATTATTTGAACCGATGCAACAGGGAGGATCACCGTGTCCAAGATTACCAAGCTGGCACTTGCTTTTACTTTGGCCGCAACTGCGGCTGTCGCTGAATACCCAGAAAAACCCGTTTCCTTTGTCGTACCATGGCCTCCGGGTGACCTAGAGGATGTTCTAACGCGCATGATTGCGGACGAGTTTCAGGCAACCTATGGCGTGCCTGCTGCAGTCGTGAACAAACCCGGCGGCGGCGGTGGCCCCTTCCCCGGCGCAGTCGAAGTCGCCAATGCCCCAGCAGATGGATACACAGTCGGCTCATTTGTTATCGGCGTTCCTATCACCGGCCCCAAAATTGGCATTCCTGAACTGTCGCCAAACCCGTTTGATCCCATCGGGATCTTCCTGACCTATCCGTTTGTCATTGCCGCGAGCAAATCAGCCCCCTACCAAAACTGGGCTGAACTGGCAGCCCACGGCAAGGACAACGATATCGCGCTGGGTCACTTTGGTGCGCCCCTGCCCCCAACCCGCGTGACCATGGCCGCCGCTATCGCATCTGGCTTTGATTTCGCATCCGAAGCCGCGTTTGACGCCTTAGACTGCAACACGCTGGCTTCCGGTGATGTGGACGTCATCAACACCACCTTGCAGTTGATCTTGCCCTGCCTGGACGACGTTAATGTTCTGGCTTCGATCGGAGGCGAGCGTATTTCGCTGGTGCCGGACACTCCAACCGTGACCGAACTGGTACCTGAACTGCCGCTGTTCCTGTGGAACGGCCTGTTTGTGCACAAGGACACTCCGGCAGACGTGCGCGAAAAGATCGCGGTTGTCGCCGAAAAAGTCGTGACCTCGGACAAGGCGCAGCAATTGGCCAAAGAAACCGGCGCTCTGATCTATTGGCAGGATGCCGCCGCCTCAGAAGCGCAGATTTCCGGCGATGAAGCCTCTGTTGCGAAAATTGGCGAGATCCTCGGCGACTAAAAAAACTCACGACTGCGCAGGCCAATAGGGTCTGCGCAGTTTACCGAGGCTGACAGGGAGAGCCGCACATGAGGACGATCAAAACGCTACAGGATCTGTTCAGGCGATACCGGCGACCTGGCGATATCATCTTTGCGTTGTTGTTTCTGGCGCTCGCCATATTTCTGCTGACCCAACTGGGTGAACAAACCAAAATGGTGAAACGCACCAAATGGTACGCCCAGCCCAGCCTGTGGCCCACGGTTGCTGTCTACGGCATGTTCTTTTTTGGCGCCCTGCATTACATAAGCTCGCTTTTGTCGCCGCGCATTCCCGGTCGCTGGCGCGAGGTTCTGTTCTGGCTCAAATCGCTGGAATTCGTTGCCTATTTCCTAATCTATGTTTTTACCGTTCCGCTGCTTGGCTACCTACCCTCTTCGGTCCTGTTTGCACTGTTTCTCTGCGCCCGTGTTGGTTTCCGCAGCCCCCAGATGTTTCTGGCCGCGGCAGTCTTTGGCGTCAGTCTGGCGGTAATCTTTCGCGCGTTTCTGCAGGTCAAAATCCCCTCTGGCCAGATTTACGAGCTGCTCCCCGATACCATCCGCGCCTTTGCGCTGACTTACCTGTGAGGCTCTGATGGACGTCTTTGTTTCCGGCCTGGGCATTCTGGCCCAATGGCAAGTTCTTGTGGCCCTGTTGATCGGGTCTGTTGGTGGCGTGATTATCGGTGCCCTGCCCGGTGTTGGCGCAGCTGTGGCAATTGCAATCCTGCTACCTGCCACCTTTTCATTCGAACCCATCGTTGGGTTGACCTTGCTCTTAGGGATCTATGGCTCGTCAATGTATGGCGGCGCGATCCCAGCGATCCTGATCAACACACCCGGCACGGCGGTCAACGCGTTGACCACCTATGACGGCTACCCAATGACCAAACGCGGTCAGGCCCATCGCGCCCTATCGCTGGCCTATTCCGCGTCGTTCTTTGGTGGCGTGTTTTCGATCCTCTGCCTGATTATCCTCTCGCCTTTGTTAGCTATGGTTGCACCCCATTTTGGCAGCCGCGAAATTTTCCTCGCCGCCTTTATGGGTATCTTGTTGGTGGTGTTGGCGCATCGTGGTCAAACATTCGCCGCCGCTATGCTGGCCTGCCTCGGTATCTTCCTGAACACCGTTGGTCTGGAGCCCGTCAAATACACCCGCCGCTTTACCTTTGATCAAAGCTGGCTCACCTCGGGCGTTGATCTGATCGTTGTGGTTCTCGGGCTGTTTGCAATTAGCCAAGCGCTGCTCTTGCTGGTCGACAAAGACACCGCCCCGCCAAAGGCCCACGTCGATGGCAACCTGACGACTGGACTTAAGGAACTGCTAGGCCTGAAACGTATCGCCACCGTATCGTCATCAATCGGCGTGCTGATGGGCATGATCCCGGGCGTGGGCGAATTCACCTCGCAATTCCTGTCTTACACCTATGCGCAGAAGTCATCGAAAACGCCCGAGAAATTCGGCAAAGGCTCTCCCGAAGGGCTGGTGGCATCCGAGGCGGCGAACAACGCCGTCCCCGGCGCGGCGATGATCCCGCTGCTGGCACTCGGCATCCCGGGTGAAGCACTGACTGCGATGATGCTCTCAGTGTTTTACGTCCATAACGTGATCCCCGGCCCGCAACTGTTTGCCAACCAGATGGATTTCGTGATGGCGCTCTATATGGCGCTGATCCTGCTCAACGTGATCGTGTTGGTATTCCTACTCTTCTCGACCAACCTGCTGTTGAAAATCATCCAGATTCCAACCCGGTTTCTGGGGCTGATGATCCTGATGTTGTCCTTTGTTGGGGTCTATTCCCTACGCAATTCGGCCACCGACTGCATGCTGGCTGCGGGTTTTGGTGTCTTTGGCCTGATCCTGAAGCGCCTGAACCTGCCGGTTGTACCCATCATCCTTGGCATGGTTCTGGGCGGGATTATGGAGGTCAAACTGCGTAGCGCCATGGCACGCGTCAAATCTCCGATGGATTTTGTTGATCGACCTATTGCCGCCATTCTAGCGCTGATGATCCTGCTGATCATCGTCATGCACATCCGCACCCTGATCAACGAACACAAGAACCGCATCCGTCCCGAACCGACCGGCGACGATTCCACAACTCAACAAGGCTGAGACTGACCCATGGATCAAACTTCGATCGACGCGCTGCGCGCTCTTCCTGTATCGCCGCGCGGTCATTTCATCGACGGTCAGAGCGTCCCCGCAATCGAAGGCGGAATGCGCGACGTAATTTCCCCCATCGACGGGCAGGTCCTGACGCAAATAGCCGAAGGATCCCACGCGGATATGGAGCGCGCCATCACCTCGGCCCGCGCCGCATTCGAGGATGGGCGCTGGTCCCGCATGGCACCTGCCGCACGCAAAAAAGTGCTGCTTAAACTGGCCGACTTAATCGAAGCACAGGCGCTGGAGCTGGCGGTTCTTGGCGTGCGCGACAATGGCACCGAAATCAACATGGCGATCAAGGCGGAATCCATGTCCGCCGCCGCCACCTTCCGCTATTACGGCGAGGCGATTGATAAAGTGTACGGCCAAATCGCGCCGACAGCTGAAAACGTACTTGGTCTGGTGCACCATGCTCCCGTCGGTGTCGTTGGGGCGATTGTGCCATGGAATTTCCCCCTGATGATCGGGTCGTGGAAAATCGCACCCGCATTGGCTGCAGGCAATTCCATTGTGCTGAAACCAGCCGAAAGCGCGTCGCTCAGCCTGCTGCGCATAGCCGAACTTGCATCAGAGGCTGGCGTGCCCGATGGCGTATTCAACGTGGTGACTGGCAAAGGTAGCGTTGTGGGGGAAACCCTCGCGCTCAGCATGGATGTGGACATCATGGTCTTTACCGGATCCGGCGCGACGGGGCGACGGTTGCTGGAATATTCTGCACGTTCAAACCTGAAGCGTTGTTATCTTGAACTGGGCGGTAAATCCCCCAACATCATCTTTAACGATGTCCCGGATCTGGCTCACGCGGCACAGGTTTCCGCAGGCGGTATTTTCCGCAACTCAGGTCAGGTCTGTGTCGCCGGGTCCCGCCTGTTGGTGCAAGAGGACATCCACGATGATTTTGTTGCTGAAATTTGCAAACACGCCGAAGCCTTTCGCGTTGGCAATCCGCTGGATCTGAACAGCCAAATCGGCGCAGTGCATTCGCTGGACGAATTGGAGGCAAACCTCGATTTCGTCACCAAAGCCGAGGCCGAAGGTGCCAGTCGCCTTTCAGGCGGCAATCGCATCCTGTCTGAGACCGGCGGATACTACATGCAGCCCACGGTGATGGGCGGCGTCAAACCCACCGACACATTGGCCCAGCAAGAAGTGTTTGGACCAGTGTTGGCCGTGACTCCATTCAAAGACGAAGCCGAGGCGATCGCAATCGCCAATTCCACCGTTTATGGTCTGTCCGCTGGTGTCTGGACCTCGAACCTCGGCCGCGCGCACCGCATGGTTGCAGGTATTCGGTCGGGCATCATCCACGTGAACACCTATGGCGGGTCAGACTTGACCGTCCCCTTGGGTGGCGTCGGGCAGTCCGGCAATGGCCACGACAAATCCCTGCATGCGATGGACAAATATTTCGATCTGAAAACAGCTTGGATCCAACTCTGACAAATTCGGAGACCTCATGACCCTATCTGAAAACACCGCGCACCTGATGGAGCGCCGGGCCCGTCTGTTAGGCCCGAATGTCTCGACCTTTTATGACGATCCCGTGCATGTCGTACGCGGCGAAGGCGTCTGGCTTTGGGACGCCCAGGGGCGCAAATATCTGGATTGCTATAACAACGTACCGCACGTGGGCCACTGCAACCCGCGCGTGGTCGAGGCAATCCGCGAACAGGCCAGCACGCTGAACACGCACACACGATATCTGCATGAAGGTATTCTAGATTACATAGAACGCCTGACCGCCACGATGGATGACAGCATGTCCACTGCGATCCTGACCTGCACCGGATCCGAAGCCAACGACATCGCCTTACGTATGGCCGAAGGCATGACCGGCAAACGCGGCATCATCGCCACTGATGCCACTTATCACGGCAATACGGCATTGGTCAGCCAACTGTCGCGGAGCAACGTGCCCGAAGTTGGGTTTGGTCTGGATCAGTTTTTCCGCTTTGCCCCTGCCCCCGACAGCTATCGCAATCCGGACGAAACAGGCACATTGTTTGCCGATGCCGTGGCCGAACAGATCGACACGCTGAACAAAACCGAACACGGCTTTGCCGCGCTCGTGGTCTGTCCGTTCTTCCTGAACGAAGGCTTTCCAAACCTGCCCGATGGGTGGTTGAAACCAGTCGCAGACGTGGTGCGCAAAGCCGGCGGTCTTTTGATTTGTGACGAGGTGCAATCTGGCTTTGGTCGCATTGGCACCCACTTCTGGGCCCACCAAAAGATGGGTGTGGTGCCCGACATCATGGTCCTCGGGAAACCCATGGCCAACGGTCACCCGGTCGGCGCAGTCGTCACCAACGCAGATACAATGGCCGCATTTCGTACGAAATTCAGGTATTTTAATACGTTTGGTGGCAATCCGGTGTCCTGTGCAGCGGCAATGGCGGTCTTGGACGAATTGCAGGATCACAATCTGATGGCCCACGCCAAAGACGTCGGCGATCATGCCCGCGCCCGCCTGAACAAGCTGCGAGGCAAATACGATTTCATCGGTGATATACGCGGATCTGGCATGGTATTTGGCGCCGAACTGGTTTTGGATCGTGACAGCAAAACCCCCGCCAGCGACTTCACCGATCGCGTCATCAACGAAATGCGCCAGCGTGGCATTATCCATTCCAAGTTGGGACGCCACAAAAACACCCTCAAGATCCGCCCGCCCATGCCGTTTACCAAAGACAACGCCGATATGTTGTTTGATGTTTTGGACGATGTGCTGGCCAATACGCCTTTGACGTCATGAGCGATATTGCCAAACAAGCACTGGCGTTCTGGGGCATGCAGGACGCGCCTCTTCGACTGATCGCCGCGCGTGAAAATCAGGTGTTCAAAGTCGAATTTTCTGGAACAGCCTATGCGCTGCGCCTGCATCGCCCTGGTTACCGCACTGACGCTGAGCTGCGATCTGAGCTGCAATGGATGGGTGCCGTGGATGCGGGGGGGTTGCAAGTGCCCACCCCTATTGCAGGGCTGTCTGGGGATTACCTGCACCGGGTTGATGGGGTTCAAATTGATCTGCTCAGCTGGTTGTCCGGTGCGCCCATCGGGGAAACGGGTGCTGCGTTAAATCACGCTGACCCGCCTGCCCTGTTTCAGGCCTTGGGTCGCGAAATCGCGCGTCTGCATACAGTTTCAGATGCGTGGACCTTGCCGCCCGGCTTCACCCGCTGTGCTTGGGACCAAGCCGCGCTGTTGGGGAATGATCCGATCTGGGGCCGGTTCTGGGAAAACCCGTCTCTAACACAGAGCCAAGTGGAGCTATTGCAAGCCGCCCGCGCCAAGGCATCCGCTCGACTCGCCACGACCTCAAGCACACTGGATTACGGATTGATCCACGCCGATCTGGTGCGGGAAAACGTGATGCAGGACGGGGGCCGCCTGCAGCTGATTGATTTCGACGATAGCGGTTTTGGGTATCGCCTGTTCGACATCGCAACGACTTTGCTCAAGAACCTCAGCGAACCGGGTTATGACGAACTAAAAACTGCGCTGCTGGACGGTTATCGCAGTGTGCGTCCCATCAACACCACCGATCTGGACCTGTTTTTGTTGCTGCGCGCGCTGACCTATGTCGGCTGGATCGTCCCCCGTATGAACGAGGACGGATCAGATATCCGCAACCGCCGCTTTATCGAAACCGCCACCCGTTTGGCGCAAAACTATTTAACCACGCCCTGAGCGTGCCCGAGGGAGGACCCAGATGACCGAGAAAACCATTCTGCTGATCGGCACCTATGACACCAAAGACCCGGAAATGCAGTTCATTGCTGAGTGCGTTCGTGATCAAGGCGCCAAGGTTCTGACCATGGACGTCAGCGTGCTGGGCGACCCAAGCGAACCCACCGACATCTCAAAACACGAAGTCGCGGCGGCGGGCGGTATGACAATCGACGAGGTGATCGCACTTGGGGATGAGAACAAGGCGTTTCGCGTAATGTCGCGCGGCGCAGCCGCAGTGGTGGCCAAGGCGCACGCAGAAGGGCGCTTTGACGGGATGCTGGCCACGGGTGGCACCATGGGCACCGATCTGGCGCTGGATTGTGCGCAGGCGCTGCCTATGGGCGTACCTAAATACATCGTTTCAACCGTCAGTTTTTCACCGCTGATCCCGCCGCACCGGCTTGCACCCGATATTCAGATGATCCTCTGGGCCGGGGGACTCTATGGCATGAATTCGATCTGCCGGTCGTCGCTGTCGCAGGCCGCCGGGGCCGTGGTTGGCGCAACCAAAGCGGTGATCGCGCCTGAGCGCGCGCGTCCCCTGATCGGCATGACATCGCTTGGGTCGTCCTGCTTGAAATACATGAAGACCCTTAAACCAGCCCTAGAACAACGCGGGTTCGAAGTGGCAATTTTCCATTCCACCGGCATGGGCGGCATGGCGTTTGAAAAACTAGCGGGTGAAGGCGCGTTTGCCTGCGTCATGGATTTCTCAATGCAGGAATTCGGCAACCTAATGGCAGGATCTCTGGTGTCCAGTGGCGACGATCGTCTGACCAATGCAGGCCGTGTTGGCACACCCCAGATCGTGGCCCCCGGTGCACTGGACCTGTTGGATTTCGCAGGCTGGCAGACCATCCCCGATCAATACGCCGACCGCCCCTTTCACGAACACAACCGGCTAATCAAAAGCTCAGTCTTTAATGAAGACGAACGCCGCGCCTGGGTGCGTGAGATGGCCAACCGGCTAAGTGCTGCCAAGGGCGAGACTCATTTCATCCTCCCACTTGGCGGGGTTGAAGATTGGGATCGGGAAGGTGGCGAAACCCATGATCCCGATGGGTTAGCCGCGCTGATCGATGAGGCCCGCAAAGTGATACCAGCCGTAGTGCAGATGACCGAGGTGGACGCCCACATCAACGATCCTGAATTCTGCGACGCTGTGCTGAACCTGTTCGACCAATGGGTCGCCGAAGGCATCGTCAAAACGGACTAAATGAAAATGCCCGGCGTCAGGGTCGGGCATTTTTCAAATTTAGCTGGTTAGGTCCAACAGCTTGAGACGCTGCACCTTGCCTGACGGACCCTTGGGCAGGTCATCCAGAAAATGCACCCGATCCGGGCTTTTAAATTTGCCCAACAAAGACACGCATATTTCCAGCAATTGTTCCTCGGTTACTGTTGATCCTTCGCCAATCCGCACTGCGGCTTCGACCCGCTCACCGTATTTTTCGCATGGTCGGGCAAAGGCTGCAGCTTCAACCACCTCGGGATGAGAATGTAGCGCATCGTCGATCTCACGCGGGGCGATGTTTTCACCGCCTTTGATGATCAACTCTTTAAGGCGTCCCGTGACAAAGACATAGCCGTCTTCATCCATCCGCCCCAGATCACCGGTTCGCAACCAACCGCCGGGGGCAAAGGTACCTTCTGTCGCCTCGGGGTTCTTCAGATACTCCAACATCACATTGGGTCCACGGATGACCAATTCGCCCTCGACCCCAGCCGTAACAGGCTGTTGGTTGGCGTCGAAAATCGCCACCTCGTTGCCGTATCCAATACCGGGCGAGCCGATCTTGCGAACGCCGGGGGGCAATGGATTGGATAGGATCTGCGCCGCCGTTTCGGTCAGCCCCATGGTTTCAACAATCGGGATTTCGAACCGCTTTTCAAAAGCGCGCTGCACATCTGGCGACAACGCAGACGAAGCCGAACGGCCAAAGCGGATTCGCGCCCGCGTCGCCACATCCGGGTTTTGCTCGGAATGCAGCATATGCGAGATGATCGTTGGCACCACCGAGAACCAGGTCGCTTCGGATCTGGCGGCATTGTCCCAGAACCGGCTGGCCGAGAATTTCGGACACATCGCCAGCGATCCACCCGAAATCAGAGCGCCCATCACCGTCACGCACAACCCGTTGATGTGGTAAATCGGGAGAACACACAGACCGCGATCTTGATCCGTCAATTCATGCGCAATGGACGTGGTCCAGCCTCCCGCAAGCAGGCTGGAATGCGTATGAACGACGCCTTTTGGACGGCCTGTGGTTCCCGAGGTGTACATTAACAAAGCGTGGTCATCAGCAGAGAGGTCATGAAGCTCTGCTGATGAACCACCAGTTGCCGCTGGATAATCCAGAGGGGAGATATGGGATGTATTTACGGATTCTGTGAACAGCCCGCGCTGTGTATCGTGGACAAAGGCATGGCGCGCATCACTGTGTTCCAATGCGTAAGAGACCGCGCTGGTTCCGGCGACAAGGTTGATCATCGTCGCCCGAAAACCGCCATAGAGCGTGCCAAACAGGCACAGAACACCTTCGGGGCCATTGGGATGCAGGATCGCCACGCTTTCGCCTTTGGCAATGCCCTGATCCGTCAGATAGGATGCAATGTTGCGGGCGGTATCGCGCAGTTGTTCCCATGAAATACGCACATCCAAATCAGGAAACACAAACGCTGTGCCGCCCTGTTCTGCGCGCATATCGACCCAATCACGCACCGTTCCTTTGGGTGGGGTCATGGTCATTGGCCAACCTCGCTCCAGTATCCGGCAAAAATGTCTTCGACGGCTGGTTCACGCGGAGGAATTTCGCGGATCACCTTGGTGGTCTGGACGAAATGTTTCCAGTTCAGGTTATCGTCAATGGCGTTGCCACCCCAGCTGCCGCATCCCATCGACAGGGAAAACGGCATGCCGTTGTTGAACGCTCCACCGGTTGCGAAACAATGGGCCTGGTTCACAATCACCCGACAGGTCGGGATACTGCGACCCAGTTCGAGCGCCCGATCGTCGCGAGCCGAATGAAGGCCGATCGAGTGCCCTGCCCCTTGGTAATTCAGAATACGCGCCGCCGTAGCCGCCGCATCTTCATAATCCCGCGCCCGGTAAAGCGCCACAACGCGGCTCAGCTTTTCCCCTGACAGGGGATGCTCTGCGCCGATCCCATCCGTTTCCACGGCCAGGAATTTCGTATCTGCTGGCACCTGATCTGCCATGCCAAGGGCCGTCAGCATCTTGTCCGCGTCCTGCGCGATCACCTCACGGTTCAGATGCCCGTCGGGCCACAACCGCTCGATGATGGTATGGGCCTGATCTGCTGGCACCAATGCGCCACCTTCGGCTGCCATGGCCGCCAGAAAGTCATCATAGATCGCATCAACCACAACCAACGCATTTTCCGACGAACAGGATGTGGCATTATCAAACGTCTTAGATGCGGTGATTTTCGCCGCTGCTGCCGCCAGATCAGCGGTTTCATCCACGATCACCGTGACATTGCCCGCGCCCACCGCCACTGCCGGAGTGCCGCAACTCTGCGCACGATGCACGTTGTTCTGGCTGCCGGTGCAAATCACCCGGTTACAGGTTTCCATCAGGCGCTGTGTCTTGGCCTTGGAACCAGGCGATGGCAGCATCTGCACCAGATCGCGGTCCAGCCCCAGCTTGTCGAATTCCGCATGAATGTAGGACAACAGCGTCTCGCACGAGGCGACACCTTTGGGCGACGGGGCCACAACAATCGCATTGCCGCCCTTAACTGCATTGATGATGTTATTGGCAGGCGTCGCCGCCGGGTTGGTTGACGGCACGACCGCCCCCACTACACCCAAAGGACGCGCAATTTCGGTGATCCCGTTTTCTGGATCGTCCCGCACAACACCGTGGGTCTTTGCATCCGCGATATCGCGCAGCAATCCCAGCGTCTTGCGGTGGTTTTTGGTAATCTTGTCTGGCACGTTGCCCAATCCGGTGGTTTTCACCGCCAGTTCAGCCAACGTCCGATTGCGCTCGGGCTGCATGATGGCCCAGCCCACCGCCAATGCGGCCTTGTCATAAAGCGCCTGACTGCCCTTGGCTTCGTAAGCTTTTTGGGCTGCACGCGCACGTGCAATGATCTGGTCCACTTGAGCGGACTCATCCTGAGCGTTCATCTTGATCCTCAATTGGTTGTCAGAGGGCGGGCTGATCCCGCCCCCCTGTGCGTCGGTTAAAATCAGAGCCCGGCAAGCAGCTCTTTTAATGTCGCTTCACGCGCAGCCCACATCTCGATCACTTCGTCACGTGTCATGATGTGCATAGGCGAACCGCCCGCTTTCATCTTTTTGGCCACCCGGCCGTTTTTGAACATTTCAGGGACAGTCACAGCCAGCTTGTCAATCACCTCCTGTGGTGTGCCTTTTGGCACCATCACACCACGGAAATTGACCGAAGCATTGTCCACATCCAGTCCCTGTTCCTTCATCGTTGGAACGTCAGGCAGGAACGCGCTACGCTCAAGGTCAGCAACCCCAAGAATGCGGACATTGCCTGCTTCTTGCGCGCGGAAGGCATCAGACAGGTTGTTCACACCGCCCAATACTTCGCCCGCAATCACAGATTTCATTGCCGCTGCACCACCCCCTTTGGTCGGGATATAGGCCATCTTCACGCCTGCAGCTTTTTCAATCTGCAATGCCGCAATGTGGTGACCCACAAACAGACCCGCCCCCGAGAAGGTCAACTTGCCGGGGTTTTCCTTAGCAAAGGCAATGACATCATCCATCGACTGGAATTCACTGTCTGCCTTGACCACAAACACCGCCGGGTCAGCACCCCAGTTGGCAATAGGTTCAAAGCTGTCGGTGGAATACTGTACGCCGCCTTTGATCGACTGCGCAATAAAGTGCGGGACGTTGTAGGCGCCTAGCGTATATCCATCGGCGTCGGCCTGTGTCGCAAACCAGTTCCAGCCAACACGCCCACCGGCACCCGGCTTGTTGATGATCGCGATGGGCATGCCCAATGCATCTTCGTTACCAGCCGTCATCGTCACGATCCGGGCTTGGAAATCAGTGGCCCCGCCCGCGCCATACGACACCATCATCATGACGGGACGTTCTGGGTAATCAGCTGCCAAGGCAGCGCCCCCAGACAGTGCAGTTACCGCCAGTGCGGCACTCAGTAGTAGTTTCTTCATCGCGTTTCCTCCCTTGGATTTGCGTCCACCAGTGATCGGTGGTTCAGAACAGGACTTCTCGGGGTGTGTAGACGCTCAGCAACTGGGCAAAGAGCCCGTACATCACGGCCACAAACACCGCGGTAATGATCCCGCGTTTGACCCATGTTTTTATGTCCGAGTGCGACGCCGGGTCATAAAGCGACAGCAGGATGAAAAAGGCCCCGGCGGTTGCGGTATAAAACCCCAACCCCTTTGCAGCCCAGAATACATAGACAAGCATCACCAACAGGCCCGGAGCCAGATTGATCACCATTGTCCGCGACAGTCCCAGGCCCACTTTGGATTTCCCCAGCAGGGCCTTGGCAAAGGTCCAGCCTGCCAACGCCACAAAGACCATCGAGATCATGCGCGGGAACAAAAAGGCCTCAACCGGTTGTTGGGTGAAACTGATCCAGGCGACCCAGCACCCGACCAGAAAAACAATGCCCGATGGAATGATATGTTGTGTACGGCTCATGCCAGGGCCTCCTCTTTGGTGGTGGTTCGACGCGACCGCAGTTCCATCCATACCGAATACGCAATCGATGCGATCACGACAAAGATCAGGAACAGGTTCAGCGGCCCGGAAAAGAAATAGCTGGCTTGGCCAACAGTGGCGTTTGCGATCATCGACCCTTGGGTAAAGTTTGCCTCGGCGATAGGGCCAAGGATCAAACCCAGCACCAGTGGTGCGGCAGAAAATCCAAAACGTTCCAGAAAGAACATGCCCAAACCAAGGCAGGCCATCACATAGACATCGCCCATCGAGCTTTGCACCGAATAGGCCCCAAAGACCGACAGCGACAAAACCACCGCAGCCATAACCGACTGGGGAACCTGAGCGACACGCGCCGCAAGACCGGCAACATAGAGCCCAAATATGCACATCAGAACCTGCCCGATCAGCATCGAGTTGATAAAGGTCCACGCCACGTCAGGGTGATTGTCAAACAGATCCGTGCCCGGGAAAATCCCATGGATCAGCAAGCCGCCCAAAAGCACCGCAGCCGTGGGACTGCCGGGGATCGACAGCGTCAGCAATGGCACCAGAGACGGGCCAACCATGGCGTTGTTCGCAGATTCAGCTGCAATCACACCTTCGGGATGACCAGTGCCAAACTTGTCTTTTTCGGGGCTGAATTTCTTGGACTGATCATAAGCGACCAAACCCGCAATCTGCCCACCAACGCCGGGGATCAGACCAATAATAGAACCTGTAAGCGTGCCGATGGTCAAAGCGCGTGGCCAGCGGATCAATTCACGCGTCGCTGCCAAAACCGAATGCTTTTGCACCTCGATCACCTCGGCCCCGTCAACCTGACGGCCCTTGGCAAACATAGTTAGAACCTGTGGGATCGCGAACAGGCCAATCAAGGCTGCGATGATATTGATCCCACCTCCCAAAGATGGGTGAAAGATAAATCGCTGTGCGCCCATGATGTCATCAAAACCAATGGTGGCCAGCCAAAGCCCGATACAGCCCGACAGCAACCCCTTAACCACCGATGCGGAATCCAAGGACCCAATCACGGTGACCCCTAGAATGGCGAGCCAGAACAAATGACTTGGACCAAAGGCCAGCGCCCAATCTGACAGAACTGGCGTCAGAAAGATCAGCAACAAAACCCCAAACACTCCGCCAACAGCCGAGGCCAGGAACGACAGTTGCAATGCCTTTGCACCCTGCCCTTTCTTCGCCATCGTATGCCCGTCCAGTGTGGTCGCGATATTTGCGGGTGCTCCGGGAATTTTCAACAAGATCGCGCTGACCGCGCCCCCCGCCACAGTTGAGGTATAGGCCGCCCCCAACAAGATCAGACCCTGTGCCGCCTCCAATTGAAAGGTGAACGGGATGAGCAAAGCCACAGCCATTGTCGGCGAAAGGCCGGGCGTTGCCCCAAGGATCAGACCTCCGATTGTGCCGCCCAAGAGCAGCATGAAAGAGAGGGGCGAGAATACGTCGCCGAAGTAGTAGATGAACTCCATTCTGGGGCCTCCCAACCCAAGTCTTTTGCTTTCTCAGCTTTGTTGACAATTGAGCGTAGGCCATGAAAATAGTATTGCAAATGTTTTCATAAAATAACCTGAGGAGCGGTGATTTATGGCCAAAAAACAAAACTCTAGGTCTGATATTGTTGCTGTAGCGCTGGCTGCAAACGTATCTGCATCGACAGTGTCTCGCTGCTTCAACCACCCTGATTTGGTGAATCCCACAACCCGCCGCAAGGTCGATCGGGCGGTCAAAAAGCTAGGATATATCCGCAATCGCGCCGCCCAGGCGATGCATGGAAAACGGTCCGCCACCATCGGATTGATCGTGCCCACCATCGATCACGCCATCTTTGCAGAGGTGGTACAGGCGTTTTCAACCGCGATCGAGGCCGAGGGATTTACCACTCTGCTTGCCTCGCACGGATACGACCTGACCAAAGAATACGACGTTCTGCGCAAGCTGTTGGAACACCGGGTGGATGGTGTTGCTCTGATCGGGTTGGAACATTCAGAAGAGACGTTTCAACTGCTCAAACAACAGGGTGTGCCCTGTATCGCTATCTGGAACTTTACCGAAGGCTCCAAAATCTCATGCGTGGGGGCAGAAAACGCCGAAGCGGGGCGGCTGGCAGCCGAACACCTGATCACTCTTGGACATCGCGAAATCGGCACGATATTTCCTAGCGTCGCAGGTAATGACCGCGCACGTGACCGTCGCGACGGGGCCATGATTGAGCTCGAAAAGGCAGGCATCACCGTGCCCGAAGGCTGGCAGGTCGAATCCCCCTATAATCTGCAACAAGCCAAACAAGCAGCCACAGAATTATTATCGTTGGAGCGCCGCCCTCAGGCGATGCTCTGTGGGAATGATGTGATTGCACAGGGGGTGATTTATGCCGCCCATACCCTTGGATTGCGTGTTCCGGACAATCTGTCCGTCATCGGGATCGGAGACTTCAAAGGATCCGCGGAAATGGAACCCGCGCTGACAACCATTCGTATTCCCGCCCAAAGCATCGGGCGGCTGGCTGGCGAAGAGATCTGTGCTGCAATTTCCGAAGATGAACCCGCGTTGGTCCGCCATCGGTGCGAATTAAAGGTTCTGATACGGGCCACAACGCGGCGGGCCCCATCGGTTACCCTGTAAAGGCCCCCGGTTCGAGCTCTGCCCAGAATTCGAAAATAGCCGTGGCATTCAACCCAGACCGCCAGCCATGCGCAGCAAAGCTTTCGCGCTCCAAATCGTCCCTGAGGCTGGCCATAAACAACTGTTTGTCTGCGTCGCGTTGGGTCGGGTTTCGCCGCGAAACCAAATCTTCGACAATGGCAAATTTTGCGGCGCGGGCACTACGCTCTGTAGCACGTGCCTCGTAAGCTTGATCTTCGGCGGCCTTCTCGGCGGCGCGTACAGCAGCAGCTGCAACGGCTTCAGCGGTAGGTGGTTCAGGATCGGGTTCTGGAGCCGTTGTGCCGGAATAGTCGTCACGCAACGCAGCGGACAGATACCCAACGGTCGATTTCACATCCCCCTGCCCTTTCATATAGTCCAGCTTTTGCTGCACATATGCCTCGCCGTGTTCCGCTATCCACTGGCGCGCCAGCCGGTCCGACACGCCTTGTGCCCGCAAAGCCCGGTACACGCCAAGATTTCGAACGCCTTCGCTGTCATCGATCTGGAACATCGCCATCTGGGGGTTCTCGCGGATCAGGAACCGAATGTCCGTCACCGAGCGCCCCTTTTTCCGGAACTCTGGTTCAATCACGATGTCAGCGCTTTTGTTCACCTCGGCTACGGCTGTTTTGATGATCTTGGCGTTCAGATGTTTGAAGCTTTCGTAATAGCTGGACCCATCTACGCCCATCAGTTTGCGAAAGGTTTCCAAAGTCCACCACCCCGTCGAACCCGTCCGCACAAACCGGTAACAGTTCTCATACAAGGCCAGCCCATGACCTGAACTAAAGTTGCGCTGAATATGCACATTGATCAGCGCATAAATTTTCGGGTCGTGCAGCTTCTGCGCCAAGGCGGGGGAATAGGCATATTCACAAACCCCATTCGTCAGCTTGGCAAACGACAGCAACGATGACACGCCCCATTCCTGACGGCCCTTGTCATCCAGCATATCCCATTCCGCAACGGTTTCAGCCAAGGCCCGTAAACTCGCCCGTAGGGTATCAAAGTCGTTGGAGTTATATCCCACCATCATCGCCAGTGTTCGGGCATCAATGGTGTGGGTTTGGGCCGATGTCAGAGCGTCATAGGCATTGAGCAGTAAAACGTTGGATAACTTGCGCTGCAGCAGAGTGAGTTTGCCACTGATATGGATCGCAGCAACGTTCTTTTTCACCGTCTCGCGACGCAAAGCACCGCTGAGGTGGTCCATATCTATTTGCGTATCGGACATGAAAAAGGCGCCTGTTCGTTTTCAACAGGTATGCCACGAAAGGTACCCATGCACAACGACTTTTCAGGTTCCTTACTGCTTCAAACAGACGTCCCGTAGACAGGTACCTTAACAGCAAGATCGCCATGCCTATCTGTTGATAAGACTCGGCGCAAGCGCAATTCGGTCCTCAACAGCGCGAAAACGAGCAAAAAATCGACCATATTTGACTGTTTCAAGGCGGTCCAAACTCTCCTGTGAATTGGGACCCTTCTTCCTGTATCCAGGTACCTATGATCCCGTAATCAGGTACCTTTAACCCTGCATACGGGTTCCCTTTAACCTGATGATGGGTCCCCAAACTAAGCTAACACATTATAACTAATATAGTTTCTGTGGCTAAAGATTCTAAACATCATAAACTAAATAAACTCTTTGTTGCTGCTTTTCCTTCTATTAGTTCGAAGGTTTCGTCGCGAAACCGCCACGGAGTTCTGCAATATCACTATATTTCGTATGATTTGCTGGCGCCATTTTTCTATGTTCGCTATTCTCGGATATATACGCCAAAAAGGCGAACATTTACCGAGGCACCGACAGTGAGCAAAACACCCCCACCTCCTCTGCCACCCTATTTAAACCTTGACCCCGAGGCGGCAGCCAAGCGTCTCCCAGACCCTATAGGGACTACCCGATTCGCGAAAGCAGCTGCGTTTTGTGGCAAAGGCCGCGAAGATCTGGCTCGCCGGGGATACGCCCCGGATGGTGAAAAACGCCTACGTAAGTTTTCGATCTGGGAGATCACAAAATACCTAATCCCCGTTGCGCCTGCTCATCTGCGGCGCGTGCTAAAAGCAAACCCGGATCTGCCCGAAGGCGAAGGCGAAGGCGGATCGAAATGGTTCACGCTAGAAGAGGTCCTGACCCTGCGCCAACATTTTGCCAGCGAAGGGATTAGCACCAAAGAATACCTGCCCTACCGCCCCGAGGGACAACCCGCCAAGGTGGTCTCAGTCGCCAACTTCAAAGGCGGAGTTGGGAAAACAAGCACCGCTGCCCATCTGGCTATGTCTGCGGCCTTAGACGGTTACAAAGTTCTGGTCATTGATCTGGATTCCCAAGGGTCAATGACGTCGATCTTGGGCGGTAAAGTTGCGGATGAATGGCAGACCGTCTTTCCGCTGATTGCTAAAGATTACGCTAAGGCGGTGATACAGGAAAACACAGTGCGCGCCGCGGCGGGTGAACCGGAAATTGGGTTGGACGAAACCCTGCAAGAGGCGCTGAAGGTCACACCGCAGGATGTCATCCAGAAAACCCACTGGCCCAACATTGGTCTGATTGGCGCGCAGCTGAATCTGTATTGGGCGGAATTTCAAATCCCGGTTTGGCGCATGGGGCTCCGGTCTTGGCCGCTTTGGGATGGCTTGACTAACTTCCTCGAAGGCGAAGGTATTTTGGATGAATACGATATCGTCTTTCTGGATACGCCCCCTGCCCTTGGCTACCTGACCATCAATGCGTTGGCTGCGGCGGACATTCTGTTGGTGCCGCTTGGAGCTTCGTTTCTTGAGTTCGACTCGACCGGCCGGTTTTTCGACATGCTTTACACCACCTTTGCCAGCATCGAAGATGGGGAAAATGCAGCCCAACGCGCTGCTGGTTTGCCAGAGATCAAATTCGAATGGGATGTAGTCCGAGCGATCATCACCCGGTTTGACGCCAGCCAACAGACTGACATGGCCAATGTGATCCAGGCCTACTTTGGGGATTTCATGAATGCCTACCGCCAGGATTACACCGCCTTGGTTGGGCAGGCTGGCGAACAGGTCAACGGGATCTACGAGGCGGATTATCGCGAGTTCAACCGCGACACCTATGTGCGCGGGCGCGAAACCTTTGACCGGACCTATGCCGAATTCAAACAGCTACTGATTGGCTGCTGGTGGCGTGATGCAAATATGGGAGGAGCAGAGAATGGCTAAACGCAGACGTCTAAGCGCGCCTGATGCGGCAGAACTTGAACAGCTAGAGGCGGGTTTCGCCACGAAACCCAGCATCAGCCCCTTTGAAAACACATCTGCGACTCCACCGATTGCGCAGGTCGCGGCCGAAGCCGCGCGCCTGTCTGGAATGGCAGCGGTAACCGATCGTGTTGCCCTGGCACAGGATCAAGGCGATGCCGGGCGGTGGCGCGATGCGACCGCTGCGGGGCTTGTGGCTCAACGCATTCCTTTGGATCAGATCGAGGCGGATTTCATTCGTCGTGACCGCATGACCGAAGACGAAGAAGCCATGCAAGAGCTGGTGATCTCGTTGAGGGCAAATGGATTACGCACTCCGATCGAGGTGACTCCAACGCCCGAAGGGTTCGGATTGATTTCTGGGTATCGGCGGTTGATGGCGTTTCGGCAGCTGGCGATCACTGACCCGATGTTTGCAGATATCCCGGCTTTTGTCCGTGATGCGGGGGCCGGGGCGACGGCCTATGTCTCGATGGTTGAAGAAAACGAAATGCGCTCGAACCTGAGCCATTATGAACGCGGAAGGATTGCGGTTCTGGCAGCCGGGCAGGGGGTGTTCCCCTCGGTCGAGGCGGCGGTTGATGTGTTGTTTGCAGCAGCATCTAAAGCCAAACGGTCCAAAGTGCGCAGTTTCGCAATGGTGCACGAGGCGTTGGGGGATCTGTTGCGGTTCCCTGTATCACTGTCGGAAAAAGCCGGGTTGCAACTGGCCACCGCATTGCGGGACGGGGCGCAATCCAGATTGCGCGATGCATTGGATGGGTCGGATGCTTCGGATGCCAAAAGCGAATGGAAGGTGCTGGATACAGCACTGTTCGGAATCCCAGTTGGTCCCAAGGATAAATCTCGTGGGGGTCGCCCCCAACAAATCACCCGACTGTCAGCGCGCACGTTGACAAGCGGCGGCAAACTGGATGCTGAAGTGTCCCCAGACGGTGTGCGGTTCCGGGTTGCGGGGCGCGATCTGGGGGTGGCCGAGGCGCAGCGCCTGATGGATATTCTGGCGCGTGAGCTGGGGTAGTTTCGTCGCGAAACCGTCATTGCTGGTTTCGCGACGGCTTCGCCTGTCAGCTTAGACGGGGTTTAAACATCCATGGGCCAATCCGGATGATGAACAGCCCAAAGGCCGCGACCCAAAATAGCGCGGCAAGATCCAGCATCCAATCGATGTCGGGAAACGAAGCCCACAAAAACCGGGCAATCACTGCTGCGATGATACAGGTCAGAGCCAGCGTGAGCCGGATATCAGACACCAGGGGTCGCCCGGTGTGGCCCATGCTGGCGCGCATCATGACGGCCAAAGTCATGCCACCAATGGCCCCAATGCCGATGACATGAAGCCCGGCCGTGGCATAGGCGGGATCAAACACACCCAGCGCAATTGCCGCTAAACCCACAGGGATCATTGCGTAATAGACATGCAATGCGAACAAGATTGGGTTCACACGGGTCCGCCATCCACCCCAACGCGCCAGTCGCATCAGGTGGAGCGTGGCGCTCAGCAACAACACCACGCCGGTGCCGGTCCATTCGGGCAGGAACACCCAGGCAAGCAATGAGATCAGCCCTGAAGCCAGACAGACACCATCAAACCGGTTCATCATCGGGGGCTTTGGCTCAACACCTTTTTGGATCATCCAGTTGCGGGTAAACGCAGGGGTGATGCGCCCGCCGATCAACATCAACAAAAAGATCAGCGCAGCAAACCCAAGACGGATGGTCGTTGCAGCGTACCCTTCTGTCAGGGTTTCGACATGAAACCGAATGTTAGCCAAAGTGAACAATGAGACAGGAATAAGAATAGCCATATTGCGCCAATTGCGCCCTGCGATGACTTCGCGGGCCATGACACCCAAAACCATCGGTAAAAACAAACCTTCGCACACAATCGCAACCAAAGGGGGCAGGGGCGTGATCATCGCCACGCGACCCAAGACCCAGACGGCAAACAAGACGATCAAGGCCCATCCGCTCAGCGGTGGACGGTTGGTCCAGTTGGGGACTGCCGTCAGCAAAAAGCCGGTCAGGACCGCTGAACCATAGCCAAACAGCATTTCATGGACGTGCCAGCTTTGGGCGTCATATCGGAACGCCAATTCCAGATCGATGCGCAGCGACAGGATCCAAAGGACGATGGCAAGCGGTGCAAAAACAGCAGCGCCCAGAAAAAAGGGTCGAAACCCCAATTCAAAGAATGGAACGGAACGAGGAGAAGTCATGGCCAGCTCTCTTTGTCGGATTTTGCCCGGGCCTAGCGCAAAGTGAGACGGCGCGCGTTGCGCCAAATCAAATATGTATTCTGGAATGTAGGATTATTCAGGGGGCTCCAGCGACAACAAGCGCTGTGCAACGGTGGCGGCATCATCCAAATGGGCCGCTACGGCGGCGCGCGCGGCATTGGGGTCGCCGGCAATGATGGCGTCACTTATGGCGCGCATATGGTCCAGACCTGGGCGCGCGCGCTGGGTTGCCGACAAGGTCATGATCCGCAACCTGCTGATGCGCCCGTTCAGCCGTTGAACGATTTCCCAAGCCACCGAATGGCCCGCGCCCAGAAAGATGACCCGATAGAATCCCGACGATGCCTGAAACAGTGCGCCGGGGGTGGTCTGGTCAAACTCTTGTTCCAGCGTGGCGAGTGCAGCTTGCAAGTCGCGGGTCAAATCCGATGTCACGGTTTGGGCACAGGCGACCGCCGCTGCCGTCTCTAACATGCGGCGAATGTCGTATATCTGGCGCGCGTCATTCCATTCCATCCGGGCCACGATGGGGCCGCGATTGGGCAGAATCTCCACCAAACCTTCGGCTTCTAAATATCGGATGGTTTCGCGAACGACGGTGCGACTGACCCCAAGTTGGTCGCACAACGGGCGTTCAACCAATCTTTGTCCGGGTTTGAAATGCCCATCAATGATCGCGGCACGCATCTTGTCCTGCACGATTTCGCGAAGCGTTGCAGGGGGTTGTTCGATTTTCAGATGGGAAAGGTCGGATTGGGTCATTGGCGTAATTTAACAGTCCGCCAACCGAGAGACAAGAAATTCTTGACTAACGGGATTATGGTATACCATATGTCTGTCAGTTCGAAACACAGTGAATCAGGTGCTCCTCCCATGCCCGCAGAAATCCGCAAGACGCAGCTCTTTATCGAAGACACCCTGATCGAAGGCGGCAAGGTCGCTGAAACGCCGCTAAAAATGATCGCTGCCATTGCTGTGATCAAAAACCCATGGGCGGGGCAGGGCTTTGTCGAGGATCTGAAACCCGGCATTATGGATTGCGCCCCCGGTCTGGGCGAGCTGCTAACCAAAATGGTGCTGGATGCTGCTGGTGGCGGTGACATGGTCGAAGGCTATGGCAAATCCGCAATCGTTGGCGTGAACGGTGAGGTCGAACATGCCTCGGGGCTGATCCACACGCTGCGGTTCGGCAATCATTTCCGCGAAGCAGTTGGCGCCAAAAGCTACCTGTCGTTCTGCAACACTCGCGGCCCGGCCAACGCGCCGCTCTACATCCCGTTGATGGACAAAAATGATGGCGGCAAGCGTTCGCACTATTTGACTATCCAAACCTCGGTTGCGGATGCGCCGGGTCCGGATGAAATCGTGATCGCGCTGGGGGCCTCGATCGGGGGCCGCCCCCATCACCGTATCGGTGACCGCTATCAGGACCTCAAGGATCTGGGCCATGACCTCGACAATCCTGCAGCTGTCTGAGCCATACGGCCAGGTCGCGTATCGCGACACAGGCACCGGCGCGCCGGTTCTGTTGATCCATGGCGTCGGCATGCAGTCGGCGTCGTGGGGTCCACAGATCGCGGCGCTTTCGGACACCTATCGTGTCATCGCTGTGGACATGCCGGGTCATGGCAGCAGCAATATGTTGCCAGACACTGCGGAGCTGCCTGATTTCGTCGCGTGGCTGCACGCGGTGGTTACCGCTTTGGACCTTGGTCCGATCAATCTGGCGGGGCACTCCATGGGGGCGTTGATCGCCGGGGGCTATGCCGTCGAACATCCGAACATGGTCACGCGGGTTGCCGTAGTGAACGGCGTCTATCGCCGCAACGCCGCCGCACGTGCAGCGGTCGAGGCGCGCGCCGCCGAAATCAAGCTGGGCAAGGTTGATCTGGAAACCCCGCTGACCCGTTGGTTTGGCGACAGCGCGCAGGATCAGATTGCGCGCGATCAGGTCGCGGGATGGCTTAGCGCCGTGGATATGGGCGGCTATGCCACAGCTTACGGGGCCTTTGCGCGCGGCGACAGCACCTATGCGGATGCGTGGGGCAGGGTGACATGCCCAATGCTGGCGCTTACAGGCGATGGTGACCCGAATTCGACACCTGAGATGTCTCAAGCGATGGCAGCAGCTGCCCAAAACGGTGCGGCTAAAGTGATCACAGGTCACCGCCACATGGTGAACTTGACCGCGCCCAACGAAGTGACAGCTATATTGCAAGATTGGCTGTCCCGCTCGCTGACCCAAAGGAGAACCGCATGACCACGATTGATCCGCGCGCGCTGCGCAATGCGTTTGGCACCTTTATGACTGGCGTTACCGTGGTGACGGCCCATGACGCAGACGGCAATCCGCTGGGTTTCACGGCGAACTCGTTTACCTCTGTTTCGATGGATCCGCCGCTGGTGCTAGTCTGCTTGGCCAATTCTTCGCAGAACTACGATGCGCTGACGCAGGCGGATGGCTTTGCCATCAACATCCTGTCCGAGCATCAAAAAGACGTGTCGAACACTTTTGCCCGCCCGGTTGATGACCGCTTTGCCTGTGTCGACTGGCGCACAGGCCCGCATGGGTCGCCGGTGTTTGATGGTGTGTCTGCGTGGTTTGATTGTTCCATGCATAAAACGGTCGAAGCGGGCGATCATGTCATTCTGATTGGCCAGGTGCAGGCATACGACACCAGCCCCACACCGGGTCTTGGCTATGCGCGCGGGGCCTATGTCACCCCCATGGCCGAGGCCGAGGCTCTGAGCCAGAACGCAAACCTGATCGTTTCGGCTCTGATCGCACGTGGCAACGAAGTTCTGTTGGTGGATGACGGCAACGGCGGTTTGGCCCTGCCAGAAATCTGCGTTGGCAAAGACGGTGCCAGCGCCGCCTTGACCAAACTGATCGAGGCCTCGGGCCTCTCGGCAGAGCCCGGCTTCATCTATTCTGTTTTCGAAGATGGTGCGCGCGAACACCAGCATATCTCGTTTCTGTGCCAAGCGGCTGATGGCGTCCCGGCAAAGGGATGTTTTACCGAACTCAGCGCGTCGACCTTGATGGACATTGCTGACCCAGCAGTGCGCATCATGCTCGAACGGTTCGCCAGCGAAAGCCGCATGGGCAATTACGGGGTATATTATGGCAACCAGACCAGCGGCAAAGTCCGCCCGATCGTGTCAGGGAGTTAAGGCATGAAGTTTTCTTTGTTTGCGCATATGGAGCGTATTTCACCGGATGAAGATCAAAAGCAGCTGTATGATGAGTTCATCGAGCTGTGCAAAATCGCCGATGAGGGCGGGATGCATGCGGTCTGGACCGGCGAACACCACGGGATGAATTTCACCATCTCGCCCAATCCGATGCTGAACCTGATCGACGTAGCAAGGCATACGAAAAATGTGCGCCTAGGCACCGGTACCGTGATTGCGCCGTTCTGGCACCCGATCCGGTTGGCAGGCGAGGCGGCGATGACCGATATAATCACCGATGGCCGTTTGGATTTGGGCATTGCGCGCGGGGCGTACTCTTATGAATACGAACGCATGATGCCCGGCATGGATGCCTGGGAGGCAGGGCAGCGTATGCGTGAACTGATCCCAGCGATTCAGGGTCTATGGAAAGGCGATTACGCCCAAGAGGGGGAATTCCACTCGTTCCCTCAAACCTCTTCATCGCCTATGCCGACGCAGAAAAACGGGCCGCCCATCTGGGTGGCGGCGCGCGATCCCAACAGCCACGAATTTGCGGTTTCAAACGGCTGCAACGTGCAGGTCACGCCGCTGTGGCAGGGTGACGCTGAAATCGAAAGCCTGATGGTCAAGTTCAACGATGCTTGCGCCAAATTCCCCGAACAACCACGCCCCAAGATCATGTTGCTGCTGCACACCTATGTGGCCGACAGCCCCGAGGATGTGAAGCTGGGCGCCAAAGAGCTGAACCGGTTCTACAACTACTTTGGTGCATGGTTCAAAAACGAACGCCCTGTTGAGCAAGGGTTGATCAAAACGCTAAGCGATGAAGAAATCGCCGGGCATCCCTTTTACAGCCCCGAGGCGATGGAGCGGGATCTGGTGATTGGCGAACCCGCAGCGGTGATTGAACGGCTCAAAAAGTACGAGGCGTTGGGCTATGATGAGTTCTCGTTCTGGATCGACTCCAGCATGTGTTTTGAGCGCAAGAAAGCTTCGCTCGAACGGTTCATCAACAACGTTATGCCCGCGTTTCAGTAAGGATTAGAAATGCAACAGTTTCAGCAGTATATCGACGGCGCGTTTGACGACGGATCGGCGCAGTTCCACAGCATTGATCCCGCCACGGGTGCTGCCTGGGCCAGCATGCCCGAGGCGCAGGCCGCAGATGTGAACCGCGCGGTCCAAGCTGCGGAAACTGCTTTTTTAGGGTCTGAATGGGCGGGAATGACGGCGACCCAGTGCGGCAAGCTGCTGCATCGTCTGGCCGATCTGGTGGCCGAGAACGCCCCCCGTCTGGCCGAGCTGGAAACCCGCGACACGGGCAAGATCATTCGCGAAACCAGCGCGCAGATCGCTTATGTCGCGGAATACTACCGCTATTACGCCGGGTTGGCAGATAAGATAGAAGGCGCACATCTGCCCATCGACAAACCGGATATGGAGGTCTGGCTGCGCCGCGAACCCATCGGCGTCGTGGCCGCAGTCGTGCCGTGGAATTCGCAGTTGTTCCTGTCGGCTGTAAAGATTGGACCCGCATTGGCCGCTGGTTGTACAGTGGTGCTGAAAGCATCCGAAGAAGGCCCCGCGCCGATGTTGGAATTTGCCCGGATTTTTGATCAGGCCGGGTTCCCCAAGGGGGTGCTGAACGTCATCACCGGCGGACCTGAGGCGGGCGCGACCCTGACCAGCCATCCAAAGGTGGTGCATGTGGCGTTCACCGGCGGGCCAGAGACTGCGCGCCATATCGTACGAAATTCGGCCGAAAATCTCGCTTCGACCTCGCTAGAGCTGGGCGGTAAATCCCCGTTCATCGTATTTGACGACGCGGATATAGACAGCGCGGTCAACGCGCAGGTCTCGGGCATCTTTGCGGCGACTGGGCAGAGCTGTGTTGCCGGATCGCGGTTGGTGATTTCGAACAAGATCAAGGACGAGTTCCTAACCAAACTCAAGGCCAAGGCTGAAGCCGTGGTGATCGGGGATCCAACTGACATGGCGACCGAGGTCGGCCCGTTGTGCACCTTGCATCAACGCGACAATGCGCTGGCACTCATTGCGGCGTCTGAAAAACAGGGCGCGCGCGTGGTCACCGGTGGGCAGCCGATTGCGGGTGATGGGTTCTATTTCCCGCCCACGATCATCGACTGTTCAGACGCCCCGCAAGCGGATTGCATCACCAACGAGTTCTTTGGCCCGGTTCTATCGGTCCTGTCGTTTGATACCGAAGAAGAAGCGTTGGAAATTGCCAACAACACGACCTTTGGTTTAGCTTCTGGCGTATTCACCAGCAGTCTGACCCGCGCGCACCGGATGATCCGGGGCATTCGTGCAGGCATTGTCTGGGTTAACACCTATCGCGCGGTTTCGCCCATCGCGCCCTTTGGTGGGCACGGTTTGTCGGGTCATGGCCGCGAAGGCGGTATGCAGGCCGCGCTGGATTACACAAAGGTCAAAGCGGTCTGGCTAAAAACTTCGGACGATCCGATCCCCGATCCGTTTGTGATACGGTGATCACGGGTATCGCTGCTGTTTGCGCGGTCCGTCATTGGTGATCGAATCCAGTGACAGGGTGTGATCCATGTTCCGCATCCGGTGACGCAGCATCTGCCGGGTCAGGCGGTTCAGGTCCGCCTGATACGCGGGTTGATCCGCGACATTGGCAAATTCACCCGCGTCCTCATGATCAAACAGGATCGGCGGTAGATCCGCTGCAAATTCAACCAACGTAAAACGATCATCGCGCAGGATGCCCAGAGAGGAATCGCTGGGCCCAGTGCCGAGTGCCTGTTCCCACAGGGAAGGGGTTTCAGGGTCGGAAAAGTCCAGCTCGGAAAAGGAATAGCCGCGCCAATCCTGTGGGGTTTCACCCCGTAGGAACGGCATCAAGGACCGGCCATCCATGGAGTTTGGGATTTCCTGCCCGACCCAGTCCAGGATGGTTGGGGTGATGTCGATTGATTCCGTCGGCACTGTGACCTCGGTTCCCGCAGACAGCCCCGGCGCACGGATGATCAGCGGCGTGTGATAGGCGGCGTCATAGACTGAAAACTTTCCCCAGGAATGACGATCACCCAGCATTTCGCCGTGATCGGCGGTGATCACCACCAATGTGTCGTCGTATTGGCCACTGTCTTTCAGGAACTGGATGACCCGCCCGATATGCAGATCAACCTCGGTCGCGAGGCCGAAATAGAGGGCGCGCAGGGTCTGCACGATTTCATCCGTTGGTTCCAGATCCGGAAACCCAACCACAAAGCGGGCAGGGGTCGCGCTGGCTTGCGCGGGGCCGCAGAACGGGTGGATTTCGAGTTCCGCATCAGTATCCGCAAGCCGGGTGGGCAGGGGGATCTGATCGAGGTCATACATATCGTTGTAGGGCGCTGGCGCAACCATCGGCGGGTGCGGGCGGATATAGGTCAGATGGGCGAACCAGCTTTGATCTGCATAGGCTGGCATGGTGGCCAGAAACCGATCCGTCAGGAAGGCGGTGTCGCTGTCTTCGGCACGGTAGAGTGCGGGGTCATTCACACGAGGCGCTGCTCCAGTGGGTGAGACAGGCTGATAGACTTCTTCGTAGCTGTCAAAACTGTAGCCGTTGTTCATCAGGTGCGAGCGCCACGGATAGGACATCTCGAACCGCATCTCTAACATCTCGTGAAACCCGGCCATTGGGTATTCGTAGGTGTGCATCGCAGGGTCGCTGGTATGAAAGGCGCGGGGATCTTGAGAGGTGTCAGTATAGCCAAACAGCATTGGAACATATCCAGCCTTGCGCATTTCGGATGCAACAGACGGGGTATCGTGGCGCAGGGGCGTGCCATTGCGCACCGACCGATGGTTCATGGAATATTGTCCAGTCAGCAAAGATGCGCGCGAGGGACCACAAGGATTCACCGCGGAATAATGGCGTTTGAACGTTACCGCCTCATCCATAAAGGCGCGCAGATTGGGCAGATCCACATGGTCCGATAGCGCCCCAAAGACGCAATCAGCGCGCAGCTGGTCGATTATGACAAAGAGGACATTCTTGGGCTCACGCATAAGGGGCTCCGATGTTCGGGCGTCGCTGGTCAAACCCACATAACCGGCATTTTCCATCACTGGAAAGAGGGTTTTTGCCAAGTTTCCCACTTTTGGTGGTCATGGTTGTGCGAAAAATCCACAAACTAGTTGAATATTTGTGGGGTTTTGTGGCATCACGAGGGAATTCGCCTTGACCGGAGGCCCAACCGTGGCCCAAACATCGACGCACTCGCATCGGGAACTGGAACTGCTCGACGCGTTGCGCCGACTGGGTGGATCCGCTCGCGGGGCCGAATTGGCCAAAGCACTTGATGTGTCCGAGGAAACCGTGCGGCGTACCATCAAATCCCTGTCAAAATCCGGCGCGGTCGAACGCGTGCACGGCGGGGCCTATCTGACTGGAACACAGGGTGATCCTAGCTTCTTCCGCCGTATTTCACGTCATTCTGATGAAAAGCAGGCGATTGCTGCGGGGGTTGCAGACCAGATTCATGATGGCATGACCCTGTTTCTCGATGTCGGGACCACAACGGCCTTTGTGGCCGAGGAATTGCGCCAGCGTTCGGGCCTTACGGTTGCGACCAATTCGATTGGCGTGGCACAAGCCCTGGTCAATCACAACGGCAACAAGGTGCATCTGTTGGGTGGGGAAATGCAGGGCGATGAGCGCGGCACTTTTGGCTTTGTCACTGAACGACAGGCGCGGCGGTTTGCGTTTGATATGGCGATCCTGAGTGTTGATGCGCTTAGCGCCAAGCGCGGCTTTTTGTACTTAAACGAGACCGAAGCCAATCTGGCGGGGGTGATCGCCGACAGCGCAGAAAGTGTTCTGATGGCAGTGGATCACCACAAATTCAGCGAAACGGCCCCCCACCAAGGCCCGGAACCGCGACAGGTGGATATGGTGGTAACGGATCAATCCCCCGGAGCAAAACTGGCAACTGCCTTGCTCGACTGGGGGATTGTCACACATTTATCGAGTGGAGCGGACAGCGATGCTGACCACGATTGAATACACGATCCATGCAGCCAAGATTGCCGATTTTGCCGGAGAAGCGTCGCGCGGCTATTTCCGCGGCAGCCTAGGGATCGAATTTAAAGAAGACGAAAGCCCAGTCACTCAGGCCGACAAAGGGGTCGAGGCCCTGATCCGATCCTATTTGGCCGAACATTTCCCTGATCACGGGATTTTCGGCGAAGAACACGGGATAGTAGGCGCGGATCGTGCGGATATGTGGATCATTGATCCGATTGATGGCACGCGGTCGTTTCTGTCCGGGCACCCCTTGTTTGGCATGTTGTTGGGGCTGCTCCACGATGGGGTTCCGCAACTCGGTGTGATTGGCATGCCAGCGCTTGGAGAAGTGTTCATCGGAGCCAGAGGGGCAGGGGCCACGTTGAACGGAGCGTCGATCCACAGTTCCAACCAGACGAATCTGGACCGGGCGATCCTTTATGTGAACGAAGGCGAAAAGATCTATCGTGACTATCCGCTGACCTTTGACCGGCTGACCAAAGCGGGCCAAACCCGGCGGTTTTCATATGATTGTTATCCGCACGCGTTGTTGGCCGCCGGCCATGTGGATGCCGTGGTCGATTATGATTTGCAGCCCTATGACTATTTGCCCGTCTCTGCGGTGGTGGAGGCCGCAGGTGGCATGATGACGGATTGGCAGGGGCAACCTCTGACCCTGAAGTCTGACGGGCGGGTGATTTCGGCGGCGACGCCAGAATTGCACACCGCCCTTTTGGCGCTGGTGAACGGATAACGCGATGGCAATTGTTAGTTTTCTTATCAGCCTAGCCGGTGCAACCATGTTGCTGCTGTTTGCGGTTCGCATGGTGCGCACCGGGATTGAGCGCAGCTATGGCGCCTCGTTCCAGCGGGTTATGACCGGTCAAAGCAACCTGTTGCAATCCAGCCTTGCCGGGTTGGTGATGGCAGTGGTGTTGCAAAGCTCGGCTGCAGTGGCCTTGTTGACCTCGGGGTTTGCCGCCAGTGGCATGTTGGGGTTTGGCGCCGGGCTGGCGATTGTGCTGGGTGGCGATCTGGGGTCTGCTCTGATCATTCAGATCCTGTCTTTTAAGCTGGATTGGTTGGTGCCCCTTTTGCTGGCCGTTGGCGGTTGGCTGTTCGTTAAAACGGAGCAGAAAAAGCTACGCCAGATGGGGCGTATCTTGATGGGGATTGCGTTTATCCTGATTTCGCTGCGATTCCTGCGCGAGGCGATGGACCCGATCCGCGACAGTGCCTTTTTGCCTGCGCTCGCGGAATATCTGGCGCGCGATTACATCACAGCGTTTATCGTTGGGGCAGCACTGGCCTTTGTGATGCACAGCTCGGTCGCGGCCATTTTGATGTGTGTGACACTGGTGCAGATTGGCGCGATCCCTTTTGCGGCAGGGCTGTCACTGGTGTTGGGCGCGAATATGGGCAGTGCCTTTATCCCGGTCTGGCTGACGCGGGGGATGGACGTCGCTGCGCGGCGTATTCCTGTTGCCAACCTTGTTTTGCGCGGGACATGGGCTGTTTTAACCTTGTTTGCCGTAAACGCGGCTCTGGGGGCTGGACTTGTTGGTGCGGATTACGGCGGGCAGATGTTGGTCAATGCGCATCTGGCGTTCAACGCGTCGTTGCTGGTTTTGGCCCTGCCGTTCTGTTCTGCGTTGCGCGGCCCGTTTGAACGTCTGTTGCCGGACGTGACCCCTGCGGTGGATGCTGACCAGATGGCGCGTCCGACCAGCGTGTTGAATCCACAGGATGTCGGGTCGCCCTCCCAAGCGATTTTCAGCCTAAAGCGCGAACTGCTGCGTATGACCGATCTGGTCGAAGCGATGTTCCGCCCCACGCTTAAGCTGTACAAAACCGGCGAAAAGGATCAGATCCGGGCCGTGCAGGCCGTAGACCACGAGGTTAACGAGTGCCTATCCGGGGTCAGGGCTTTTGTTGCGGCTCTTCCGGTCGAGGAGCTGGGCAAAGAAAACGCGGGAATTGCGCGGGACATGATGGAATATGCCGTCCGTTTGGAAACCGCTGGCGATGTGGTGGCCAAGCGTTTGACAGTTTTAGCCGGGGACCTGCGGCGGACTGGCAAACAGTTCTCGAAAGAGGGTTGGAGCGAATTGCAGGACATGCACGAGACCATTCTGGCTAATCTGCGCTTGGCTTCGAATGTGCTGATCTCGGATGATTTGGAAAGCGCCCGCCTGTTGAACGGTGAAAAGACCGAGGTTAAACGCGCCGAGCGCAACAGCCGAAAGCGTCATTTTCGCCGTCTGCAGGCCGGTCAGGTGCAAAGTTTTGAAACAAGCGATATCCATCTGGAAACCCTGCGGGCGTTTCGGGATTTCAACAGTCATATTGCTTCGGTCGCGACGCCGATCCTTTATCAGAATGGGCAGTTGCTAGAGACCCGCTTGATCGAGGACATGCCCACCCCCGAACCGCAGGACTGACCGTATGTCGCCCTTTGTGATTGCCATAATCCTGTCCGCGGCCGTGTTGCATGCGGTCTGGAACGCCATTGTGAAAACCGCCGTGGACCGGACCACGACGCTGGGTCTGGTGGCTTTTGGTCATGTGTTGCCTGCGACGGTCATGGTGATGCTGTTACCGCTGCCCAACGCCGAAAGCTTTTTCTATATCCTGCTGTCGACGGTGGTGCATTTCGGATATTTCTTCATGCTGGGAAAGGCCTATCAGCACGGCGATCTCAGCGTGGTTTACCCCATCGCGCGCGGCATTGTTCCGGCGTTGGTGTCGCTGTGGGCGCTGATCCTGTTAGGCGAGGTGTTGCCTGCGCAAGCGTGGATCGGGATCGGTGTTATTGCGTTAGGTATTCAGCTTAGCAGTTGGAAAGTGTTGCGCTCTGGCGTCGGTAAGGCTGCACTTGGGTTTGCGGTCGGCACGGGTTTCTGTATCTCGATCTATTCGGTTGTAGACGGGATTGGGGTGCGGTTGTCTGGCAATACGCTGTCTTATTGGGCATGGGGCGCATTCTTGCATATCTTTATCGCGGGCTTCATTGGGCTCCGCAAACGCGCAACACTTGCGGCGCTACCGCTGCGGGTTTGGGCCTTGGGCATCGCGGGCGGCTTGGTGTCGATGACCGCCTATGGTCTGGTGCTTTATGCCAAAAACTTTGCACCGCTTGGGGCAGTTTCAGCCCTGCGCGAGACATCGGTAATCTTTGCCGCATTGATCGGGTTCGTGTTCCTGCGCGAAGGCAACTGGAAACGCCGCCTTGGCGCAGCCGTGCTGATGGCGATGGGCGTGGCGCTGATCGGAACCAGCGCCTGACCCGGTTCAGGCGGTTATGCCTTCCTGTAGCTCTTCCCACCGATGGCAGGACACGGCGTGGCCCTCTTCACAGGTGACCAATGGGGGTTCCTGTTGTTTGCACAGCTCCGTCACATAGGGACAGCGGGTGTGGAATTTGCACCCAGTCGGCTGGTTGGTGGGCGATGGGATTTCCCCGACCAGTTTCTGCGCCGAGCCGCGATCATCCGGATCCAGTGAAGGGATCGCGGAGAACAGCGCCTTGGTATAGGGATGACGCGCGTTCTTGAACAACTGCCGGGTTGGGGCGCTTTCGACTATACGCCCCAGATACATCACCGCCACATGGTCACATGTGTGGGCGACCACTGACAGGTCATGACTGATGAACAGAAACGTCAGGCCCATCTCTTGTTGGATGGATTTGAGCAGGTTCAGAATGTCGGCTTGAATGGACACATCCAACGCCGCCACGGATTCATCTGCGACAATGAACTGAGGTCCAGATACCAGCGCGCGTGCGATGGAAATGCGCTGGCGCTGACCGCCGGAAAACGCATGAGGAAAGCGGCGCAGGTGTTCCAGATTCAACCGACATTTGGCTGCGATTTCACGCACGCGGGCATCGGTTTCTTCGCGGTTTGCAGTCAGACCCATCACCTCGAGCGGTTCGGCTATAATATCGCGGACCGTCATGCGCGGGCTGAGTGCGGCGTAGGGGTCCTGAAAAATCAGTTGCGCGCGTTTGCGATAATCCTTGAGCGCGGCGCCATCGAGACCGGCTAAATCATAGGTGACCTCACCATCGTCATAGGTGGCGTGCCCGTCCGAGATCGGAACCGCATTCAACAGTGCGCGGCCCAGCGTGGTTTTGCCTGAGCCGGATTCCCCAACAACGCCAAAGAATGACCCTTTTGGGATGTCGATGGAGATTCCATCCACCGCTTTGAGCTGCTGTTTCTTGAACACGCCATTGCCGATGGAAAAGGTGACAGACAGATCCTTGGTCTGGATCAAAAGCGGATCGCTCATGCGCTGGCTCCTTGGTGACAGAGATGGCAGGCGGTACGATGATCGGCGCCGGTATCTGCCCAAGCGGGCAGGTGGGTTTTACAGATATCGCCGATGATCTGCGAACAGCGAGTATGAAACACACAGCCCGAGGGGCGTTCCAGCGGTGACGGAATATCACCGGGAATGGCCCGCAAAGGTGCGCCCAGATCGTCAAGTTTCGGCAATGCGTCAATCAAGCCTTGGGTATAGGGATGGCGCGGATTGCGGATCACCTCGCGCACGGGGCCCTGTTCGATCATCCGGCCCAGATACATCACGGCGACTTTGTCGGCGGTTTGAGCCACAACGCCCAGGTCGTGGGTGATAAAGATGATGCCCATTTTGAACTCATCCACCAGGTCCTTCATCAGATCGATCACCTGCGCCTGAATGGTCACGTCCAGCGCTGTGGTGGGTTCATCTGCGATCAACAGTTTGGGCTTTGTCGATAGGGCCATGGCGATCATAGCGCGCTGGCGCATCCCGCCGGACATTTCAAAGGCGTATTGATTGAACCGGGTCGAGGCGTCGGAAATACCGACCCGATCCAACATCTCAATCGACAGCTCCTTGGCTTGTCGTTTGTTCATGTTGGAATGGATCAACAGCTGTTCAACCATCTGGCTGCCCACAGTCATAGCGGGGGCAAAGCTGGCCATGGGTTCCTGGAAGATCATGCTGATCGCGCCGCCACGAATGACGGCCATATCGCGTGGGCGTTTTAGGGACATGACATCGACCGGACCACTGTCCAGATGCAGGGTAATCTGGCTGTCGTCGGAATAGTGTCCGTTGCGCGCGTTCAGTTTCATCAACGCTTTGGCGGTGACCGACTTTCCGGAACCGGATTCCCCGACCAACCCCATAACTTCACCTGGTGCGAGCGAGAACGACACGTTGTCGACCGCAGTAATGCGCCCCTCGTCGGTATCAAATTGCAGGGTCAGGTTTCTGACGTCGATCAGGCTCATTTGTTGGCCTCCGAATAGGGGTCAGCCGCGTCACGCAGGCCATCGCCCACAAACACAAATGCCATCACCAGTGCGATGAAGAAAATCACCGGGATGAAATACCATTGATAGTTCAGCAAAACATCCGCCTTGGTTACGTTCTGCAACATCACGCCCAGGCTGTTCACCGGATCCTTGAGGCCCAAACCAATGAATGACAGCGCCGTTTCACTCAGCACCATGTAAGGAAAGGAAATGACCAGATCGACGATGATGTAACTGGTGAAGCTCGGCAGTAGGTGGCGTCGGATGACGTGGCTGGGCGAGGCCCCGCACAGCTGCGCAGCCAGCACGTATTCCTGATTGCGTTCGGTCAGCAAATGGGTGCGGACCCGTCGCGCCAAAGTGGGCCAGCCGATCAGGCCTAGGATCATTGAGATGAAAAAGAACCGGGTTTCTGCTGTCCATTCTGGCGGGATAAAGGCCGCGATAGCCATGAACAATGGAATTGCGGGTACGGTACGGATGGCATCTGTGACCATTTGGATCACACTGTCCAGCCAACCGCCATAATACCCGGATATCCCCCCAATCACGAGCGCCAGCACGAAAGAGATCACGACACCCATCGTGCCCACCTGAAGCGAGGTCAGGATCGCGTGCAAAGTCCGGCTAAAGATGTCTTTGCCTGCGCTGTCGGTGCCGAACAAATGGACATATCCATTATCCATGCCAAATAGGTGGACCGAGCTGGGAATAAAGCCAAACAGCTTGTACTTATCGCCCTGTACAAAGAACTGCACATAGCGGCGTTCGTCGGTGTTTACCTTTTCCACCCAGCGGAAATTGGTCGCGAGTGACCGCTCGCGGGTCACGGTGTAGAGGAACGGCCGCACTGAGCAGCCATTGTCATCGCAAAATTTCGGGATCTGTGGCGCGCCGTTCAGGTATCCTTTGTCTCGTCCCGCCACAGTGGGGTCATAGGGCGACAGGAAGGGTGCGAAAATCCCCGACAGGATCAACACCACCAGCACCACGGCGCCGACCATAGCCGCCTTTTGTTTCTTGAAACGTGCCCAGATCAACTGACCCTGCGAGGCGGTGAAATAGGCCTCTTTGGCCTTTTGGTTTTGTGTCGTCACACTCATCGGCCTACCTCAGGATGCTTTTGCGGACACGGGGGTCGATGACCGCCAGCAGGATGTCGGTGAAAAAGTTCAGCGTCACGATGGAGGCCGTGAGCAGAAAGATGATTGCGCCGGCCAGTTGTTGGTCATTGGAGCGTGCCAGGGCTTCGAGCAGCAGAGATCCGGCTTCGGTCAAAGTCAGGATCAGCGCCACGATGGGCAATTCGTTAAAGATCCGATTCAAATCGAACCCAAGGCTGTTGACGATTGGCCCCAGCGCGTGCCGCGCCGGATAGCGCCACAACAAGCGGGTGCCATGAATGCCCCGCGCTGCGGCGGCAGTGACGTATAGCTTGCCAATCTCATCCGACATTAGGGCCCGCACGGTTTGCAAAGCAAAAGCAGTCGCAGACCAGCCAAGGATAAAGATCGGAAGCCAGGCGTGTTTCAACAGATCGCCCAATTTGGCCCAGGACCACGGCGCGTCTTTGTATTCGGGGGAAAACAGGCCGGTCAAAGTCTCGCCGAAATAGACGGTCGAAACCAACATAATCATAAGCGCCAACAGAAAGTTTGGCATTGCCAGACCAAGGTAGCTGACCAGACGCAGGACGTTGTTCATCGCGGCATTGCGGGACGCGGCCGAGATGATTCCAACAGGGATTGCAATGGCATAGGCCAGTGTCAGGGCACCCAAACAGATTGCGAGGGAAATCCAGAATTTCGCGCCCAGTAGCTGAGCAATATCAACCCGTAGAATACAGCTGCTGCCAAAATCGCCCTGAAACGCGCCGGTCAGCCAGCTGACCCAGCGGGTCAGGAATGGACGGTCCAAGCCCAAGCGAGCGCGCTCAGCGTCGATATCCGCCAGCGTGATCGCAGACCCTTGGGTGTTCTTGTAGGACAGATACCGCTCGGCGCAGTCGCCGGGCACCAGTTCCATCAAGGTGAACACCACCAAGGACACGATCGTCAGTGTGATCAGTGCCATCGCTGCGCGTGTCGCAGCGAACCGTGCAAATTGTAGCATGGCTACCCCCTAGGTCGCTAAGACCGGGCATCCGCTTTGGAATGCCCGATCTCGTGTTGTTGGGTCCGGTGGACCTGGATTATTCAGTCAGGAACCACTGGGTTGGGCGATAAGGGTAGGTCCGGTAGAACTCATACGACTGCGTCTTGAACTCGACAAAGTTGTTCAGATTGTTCGAATGATAGATCGGCGCAGGTGCATTCACCGTCCCGATGAACAACATTTCGCCAGCTACGATTTCGACCATCTTCTGTGCGGCTGCAATCGACGCATCCGTTCCCGGAGCCGAAGACTGATAGGTGTCCAGCTCTGCCTTTAGGCTGCCAACCCATTCAGGGGGCTGTACGCCGTTTGCACCATCTGAGCTGATGAATTCAGCCCACAGCATCCCGGTCCGAACATCAAAGTACCCGTCAAACGGTGGCACCCAGATTTCGCCATCGCCAAGGATAGACCCGGCAGGCTGACCTTTGCCCCACATGGTGATGTCCAGCTGGTTGGCGGATTGTGCCGCGCGGAACTCATCTGACGTGACTTCTTTGATCGAGGTTTTGATGCCTACATCAGTCCAGTTTTGGGCGATCAGTTCCACGAACTGGGCCGGGCTGGCCTGTGTCGAGAACTGCCAATCCAGAACCAAAGGCGATCCGTCGGGCATGTCGCGTGCGCCGTCACCGTCTTTGTCCATCAGGCCCATTTCATCCAACAGCGCGTTGGCGCGGGCTGGATCGAAACCGGCTTCGTGCTCGGACCATTTGGCGTCGATGAAATCAGGACGCGGCGAGAAACCGATGTACTGGGTGGGTGTGCCCAAACCAAAGGCGGTCACTTCGTTCAGCTCGGCGCGGTTCATCGCGACGGACATCGCAGTACGGAACCGGACATCGCCAAAGATGGCGCGGCGGGCTTCGTCTTCGTGGGTCACGTTGAACGCGATGGTCGGGCTTGCGATGCCGGGCTTAACGTCCAGTGTATAATTGCCCTTTTCCTGACCTTCTAGAAGCACGGGAGCTGATGTCAGGTTCACGGCCTGTGATTTGTAATCCACTTCGCCATTCAACAGCTTCAGAGTGCGGACTTCTTCATCGCCCACATAGGTCTCGTCCATGTCCGAGATATAGGGCAACTGGTTGCCGGCTGTGTCCACCTGGAAGAAGTAGGGATTCGCGACATAGTGACGACCCTCGGTGGTTTCTTTGACCAAGATATGGCTTTCGAGCGTGGGCATGGTGTCTTTGGGCAGACCGGCCAGTTTGTCACCCGCAGTCAGCATCGGTGACGGCGTGTCCATCCAGTCTGAATTGCCGTAATAGGCTTTGATCAGATCATAGCCACCCTCGTATCCCAGTGCCTTGGCGTTTGCGTCAGCTTGATCGTTCAGGGCTGGGTGAAACTGCTCAAAGAAGTGCTTTGGCTGATAAGGCTGCACGTAGGTGAACGAGAAGGTCTCGATCAGGCCGGGCTTGGGTGCGGCCAACGTGAATTTGACGGTGGTGTCGTCAATGGCTTCAACCTTCATCGGTTCGCCGCCGGCCAACGCATAGCCTTTGGGTTCGGCGATGACATTGGTGTCCATCATCAGGTTGTCGTACCAGAACACCACATCAGCTGCGGTGAAGGGTTCACCATCCGACCATTTGTGGCCTGCGCGCAGCGATACAGTCAGCTCGGTAAAGTCGTCATTCCAAGCCCAGGACTTCGAGACGTTGGGCACAACAGTCTGCAGGTCATCCGAATAGCGGAACAGATTGACGTGACGCACAGACAGGAAATCCGAGGTGCCGGATTCAGTGGCGTTGGACAGGACATCCAACTGACCGCCATAGGTGCCGGTTGCCGCATAAGGCGCCATTACCAGCGGCTCGGATGGCAAACGGTCCGCGACAGCAGGCAGATCGCCGTTGCCACGAATGCGCGCGTTCAGATCGCCGATGGCGGGGTTTTCGGCAAATGTCATCTCGCAGGATGCGGCGCCTTGGAATTCAGCCAGATCATATTGCTGTGGGAATGCGCCTGCGGCGACACCCATGGCATCTGCGACGGTGACCGCCGGACAGCTTGCGGCTGCGGCCATGCCCGGCAGGGCGATAGCGGCGACGCCGGAAAGAAGAATCTTTTTCATGTTACCTCCAGTTGGATTAAATTGGGGAACGGTTGACCCGCGATTTGCCCCGCTTATTGTTCTTATGTTTCATTTTCTTGACAGTTTATGCGCGATATGAACCTCGACCCCCCAGTCATTCAGGGCCAGTTGCAAGGCCGGATCTGGGGGAGCATCTGTTATCAAGTGGGTGACGTGATCAGGGGTGCAGGCCACAATAGGGGCCCGTCTGTTGAACTTGCGACTGTCCGCGGCGACCAATGCGAGTTGGGACTGTTTAATGATGACGCGGGTCAGCGAAGCCTCGGCCGGGTTCGAGGCCAGAAAGCCCTGATTGGCCGAAATGGCATCCGACCCGAAAATCACTAGATCATAGCTGAACTGGGCGGCGAATTCTTCTGTTGCGCTGCCAAATGTGCCCCGTTCCGCAGGTTGAATTTCACCCCCCGCCATGAAGACGCGGTTGTCATTATGATCGGCAAGCGCCGCAACAGAGGTGATCGAATTAGTAACCACAATCAGAGACTTACGATCCCTTAATTGTTCTGCAACATAGGTTGTCGTTGAACCGACGTTGATGAAAATGGTCATGCCATCGGTCACATGATCCAACACCGCGCGCGCAATTTGTGTCTTTTCAACTGCGTTTTGTTCCAGCGCTCCGGAATACATTGGCGTGTCCGCAGAACCGCGCAAATAGGTGCCACCATGCACCCGTTCAACTTTGCCCGCTTGGGCCAGACCTTTGATCAGACGGCGTACGGTTTCCTCTGAAACGTTCATCACCTGAGCGATCTGGGCATTGCGCGCAGAGCCTCCCAGACGCGCCAGAACGTTGAGCAGCTCGTGCCCCCGATGTGGGATTTTATCGGTCTCAGTTTCCATAGCCCAAATGAAACACACAAAACCAATCGAAAAGCCACAAAAATCCATATGAATTTTTTATGACGGCCATTTTCGGGGGATTTTAGGTCCGAAATTGGGGCTTTGACCGGAAAACAGGCATTCCTTCACGCGGGTACTTGCCAAATCCAAACCCTTTGGAGAATGCTGCACCATACAAGATGCTGGGGGGACCTATGGCAAAACGAATTCAAGAACCGGCGCGCGAAATTGACGTCATTCATGAAACCGATGTGTTGGTGATTGGATCGGGCCCCGGTGGGTTGCCCGCCGCGTTGGCCGCGGCACGGGCTGGGGTCGAGGTGACTTTGGTGGAACGCTTTGGCTGCTTTGGCGGAAACTTGACAGTTGTTGGGGTTGAGGGGATGCATTGGTATCGCCACGAAGAAACAGTGGAATCCAACGGCATCGCGCGTGAGTTCGAAGACAGGGCCAAGGAAATGGGCGCTGCCGTTCCGGAAAGTCAGTCGCTCAGCTATGAGATCGACAGCGAAGGGTTCAAACTGGTGGCCGACAAGATGGTCGCTGATGAACCCAACATTCGCCCCATGCTGCACCGACAGTTCGTCGCGCCCATCATGGAAGGCAATGGTATCATCGGTATCATCACGGAATCCAAAGCCGGGCGCGAAGCGATCCTGGCGAAGCGGGTGATTGATGCAACCGGGGATGCGGATGTTATCGATCGAGCAGGCGCGCCCACTTATAAGACTCCGCTGGAAAAGATGATGGCGGCGTCAGTGATGTTCCATGTTGCGGGCGTGGACAAACAAAAGTTCATGGATGGCATTAAGAACGATCCGCAGACCTACGCCGATTGGGGTGGCGGTGGTGAATGGAATATCGAGACCACTGGCAAAGAAGACGAGATGTTTTCGCCATTTTTGAAAAAGCCCTTTGAGCAGGCGATCAAAGACGGGTTGATCCCGCCACATCTGAACACGATCGCAGGCACATGGGGCGCGGTGCATGATACGGGCGAGCTGACGTATATGAACCTCATCCACATGGATGATTGTGACGGCACCGACCCAGACAGCCTGACCAAATACGAGATCGAAGGCCGCCGTCAGTCGATGCTCGCCATCGAAGCATTGCGCCGCTACACGCCGGGCTGCGAAGGCATTCGCCTGCGCAATTTCGGCATGTCGCTGGGCGTGCGCGATACGCGCAAAGTGGATTGTGAGTACAACATGACCAGCCATGATGTGCGCGAACAGGCCCGATTTGAAGATTCAGTTGGTATTTTCCCGGAATTCATTGATGGGTACGGCATTCTCATCCTGCCCACGACGGGGCGCTATTTCCAAATTCCGTATCGCAACCTGTTGCCCAAAAAGGTCGAAAACCTATTGGTTGCTGGCCGTGCAACCGGTGGGGACCGCGATAGTCATGCCGCAACGCGCAACATGGCGTGCTGCGCGGTCACGGGGCAGGCTGCAGGTATCGCTGCCGCGCTGTCGATCAAACAGCAGAACAAGGCGTTGGCAGACATCGACCCGCTATTGATCCAAACCGAATTGGAACGCCAAGGTGGGCGGTACCACTGATGAATGATGGTCGACCCTGGCTGGGTCGACCCATTTTAAACGGGTTTAGGGTCTAAGCGGATCAAGGGGAGGGGGAACATGAAACGGATTTATGAATCCTTGGCCTATGGCGATCGCCCATTGCAGGATGGGTTTTGGCCAACAACAGTGTCCAAGGACCGACCCGTCTATGAGACCCTGACAGAGTCGGTGACCTGTGATTTTGCCATTATCGGTGGCGGTTATACCGGGCTGTCTGCGGCGTTGAACCTGGTCGAAGCGGGCGCTGATGTGGTTCTGGTTGATGCCAAGATCCCGGGGTGGGGCGCCTCTGGTCGCAACGGCGGATTGGTCTCTGCTGGGGCGTGCAAGATTGATGATAGCGAGATCATTCGAAAATACGGTGCCGAGGATGCGCAGACCCTGTTTGATGGGGATCGGGCCTCGGTCGAGTTGGTTGAAGAGTACCTTGAGACCTACGGATTGAACGTGGATCGCCATTCGCGCGGGTATACGTTTGTTGCGCATTCTGCTTCCGCGATTGCCGGGATCAAAGACTACGGGGCGTCTTACACATCGCGTTATGGGCTTCCGTATGAGTTTATTGCCAAAGAGGAGATGGCTGCGCAGGGCCTGAACAGCCCGGATTTCCATGCGGCGGTAAATCTGCCGATTGGGTTTGCCTTGAACCCGATGAAGTTTGTGCTGGGATTGACCCGTGCGGCAAAGGCCGCTGGCGTTCGGATGTATTCGAACACCCCTGTGACGAAAGTTTCAGCCGACGGTGGATTTATCCTGACCACTCCACATGGGCAGGTTCGGGCTAAAAAGCTATTGATTGCCACCAACGGGTATTCCAGCGATGATCTGCCCCCGGCTTTGGCAGGACGATATCTGCCAGTGCAGTCCAATATCCTTGTGTCCCGGCCTCTGACGGATGATGAAATTCAGGCGCAGGGATGGTGGAGCGATCAGATGATCGTCGATTCCCGCACCTTGCTGCATTATTTCAGATTGCTGCCGGACCGCCGGATGTTGTTGGGGCTGCGTGGTTCCGTTCGTGTTACCGAGGACAATATCGCCAGGACGCGCGCCATTGCGCGAGCGGATTTCGACCGGATGTTCCCGGCTTGGCAGCATGTGGAAACTCCGTTTTTCTGGTCGGGTTTGATTTGCATGACCCGCAATCTGGTCCCATTTGCAGGGGCTCTGCCCGGCACCGAAGGCGCGTTTGCGGCATTGGGATACCATGGCGGCGGGGTCACGATGGCGAATTACGCCGGGGCTCTAATTGCTGATTTGGCCCTTCGGCGCACGAAGCGACCACACGCCAAGCTGTTGCAAAGGCCACTGCGGCGGTTTGAACTGGGCCGTTGGCGTCGTGCGTCATTGCCTCCGGCATTTGCGTGGTATCGGTTCAAAGACCAGCTGTGAAAGCGGTCGAATAAGTTTCAAATACCTGATTTTACTTCATGAATTAAAAGAACAGTTCCAAGCACCTGGCGCTGCTCTTTTGGCTTTGGTGCGCAATGTATCAATATACAATTTATCAAATGTAACAAATATATAAAATAATATTGTAAATGTAATATTTATTACCGTAACGTGTCGCCAACCTGCTGCTGGTCGGGGCCTTGAATAGGGCGTGTTTGGCACTGGGGCGCAGTTTTGAGGTGCATCACGGGATGTGCATTTGCTCCTGCTAACAGGGGCAATGAGCGAGGGAGGACAACATGCTCAATTCACGGAAATTCGGTAAGACTCTGGGCCGTATCGGTCTGGCGGGCGTTATGGCATTGTCAGTTGCGACGTTTGCCTCGGCGGCGGACATGCGGTTGAAATTTGCTGGGACATTCCCGGTGGATCACCCCGGCACTAAAATGATGGAGCAGATCAAAGCAGACATCGAAGCCGCGGATGTGGGCCTGAAAATGTCACTGTTCCCAGCCAACCAGCTGGGTTCGGGTGAGGCGCTGATGGAAGACACTATTCGCGGTAACATCGATTTCACCGCGGCTTTTGTCTATTCCCACAAAGACCCGCGTCTTGAGTTCTTGTCGATGCCGTTCCTCGTCAACAATTTTGACGAAATGGATAGCGTCATGCGCAACATGGACAGCGCATTCAACCAGATCCTGCAAGAACGCCTAAACGGTTTGGGCCTGCGTCTGCTCGCCAACAACCCCGAAGGGTTCACCGGAATCGTTGCTAATAAAAAGCCTGACAATTGGGCCGAACGTGGCCCCAAAAACATGAATATCCGGGTCTGGTCATCCCCCGTTGTCAAAAACATGGTCGAAGGTCTGGGGTTTCAAGCGACAACAATGGCTTGGGGAGACATCTTTCCCGCGCTGCAATCGGGTATCGTAGACGGCGCGATTTGTTGCACCAAATCCGCCACATACTCGATCTTTGCGCAGTCTGATGTGGGCAAATACTATGTTCAATACAACTCGGTTTCCGAGCTGACCTCGTATTACGCATCCGAAAAGACATGGGCCAAACTGGACGAAGCGCAAAAGGATGTTGTGCAGGCCGCGTTCACCAAAGCATCGGATGACTTCTTTGCCTACAACCGCGCCAATGACGCGGAATTCGGCAAGAAACTTGAGGAAAAAGGATACGAAATCCTTGCTCTGAATGCTGACCAACAGGCAGCAATGGCCGCTTGGGTGCGTGAAAACATTTGGCCAACGATGGTTGATACGATTGGTCAGGACACACTGGACCGTCTGATAGCAAACTAAGATTTGGGTGGTCGGCGATGCTACTTCGCCGACCACCCCAGAAATTCCAAACGGGGGGAAACGCATGAGTGAAATAACTGACAGACTGCCAAGGGCGGCTGCTGTGCCCCTGCGTGGGATTTTGAAGCTTATGCGGATCTTCGTCGCCTTTGGCGGATTGCTGATGGCGTTGACTTTTATGGCCGTTGTGATCATTCGCTATGGCTTTGCAGGGAATTTGTTCGCCTACGAAGAGTGGTTGTTGGCCATCAGCTTCTGGACCTTCTTTTTGGGCGCTGCTTTGGCGGCCGAACGTAAAAGCCATGTGAATGCGGATATTCTGGGCGTGATTTTGAAGAACCCCAAATTGATCTGGTGGCGGGGTTTGATCGTGTATTTGATCGAATTGGTGATCGGAGCCTACATTGTCCACTGGTGCTATCTAGCCGTGGAATCCGAAATCCTTGCCTACCCTTTGTGGGAGCGCACTACAGCGCTGCAAATTCCGGCGGTATTCCCGCGCGTGGCCATCCTGACCGGGTTTGCATTCATGAACCTGTTCACCGCGATTTACCTGACCCTCCACATCATTGATGGCCCACAACCTAGCTCATCGGAGTCTGACGCATGATCATCTTTGGAAGCATCGCGATCATTTGTGGCCTGCTGTTGGCCGGGGTTAGCGTTTATATCGCGTTTGGCGCAGTTCTGCTGTTTCTGGCTTATACCGGGGGATACGATATCACCGGATATCTGCCCGCCGGGTACTGGAAAATGAACACACTGGTGTTGCTGGCGATCCCGTTGTTCATGATTGCAGGGGCGATCATGGAAAAGGGCAAGATCGCTGCGCCGCTGGTTGCGCTGGCCGAATTGTTCATTGGTCATATAAAAGGGGGCATGACTGCAGCAGCAGTTATCGCCAGCGGCATCTTTGGCTCAATCTCGGGCAGTGCAAACGCCACGCTAACCTGCATTGGCGGCATCATGATGCCCCATCTGCGTAAGGCGAATTACCCCGAAGGTTTGTCCGCGGCTCTGATTGTCAGCGCCAGTCCGTTGGGGCTGTTGATCCCGCCCAGTTCATCCCACATCCTGTATGCCTGGGTGGCGCAGCAATCGGTGCTCAAGGCGTTTTTGTCGACAGTGATCCCGGGCATTATCCTTATCGTACTGTTGATCGTGACCACCCAAGTAGCTTTGCGTAAATACAAAGACATCAAAGTCACCGACCGCCCCGCTGATTTCGTGCCCCAGTTCAAACTGCAATCACGTCAGGCGATGCCCGCGTTGATCATGCCGCTAATCATTCTGGGGGGTATCTATGGCGGCATCATGACCCCAACCGAAGCCGCCGGCGTGGCGGTGGTGTATTCGATCCCAATCGCGATCTATGTCTATCGCGGGCTGACCTGGCGTGGCTTGATGGAAACCCTGACAGGGGCAGGTATCACCATCGGGATCGTCATGACGATGATCTTCATGGTGCTGATTGTCAGCCGCTTTCTGATTTTTGAGGACATCCCCACAATAGCGCGGGAAATGGTGTTCTCCGTCTCTGAAAACCCGATTGTGATCTTGTTGATGGTTAATCTGGTGATGATCCTGATTGGGATGCTAATGGACGATATCTCAGGCCTGTTGCTGTCAACACCGCTGTTGCTGCCAATTGTTCAAAGCATAGGGGTTGATCCAATCCATTTTGCGGCGATCCTAGGCGTCAATCTGGGTATGGCAAATGTGACCCCACCCACTGCACCATTGTTGTATCTTGGCGCGCAGGTCACGGAAACGCCCGTTAGTAAGATGCTTGGTCCTACCTTGTTGTTCATCTTTTTCGCATGGTTACCGACGCTGGCGCTGACCACTTTTGTTCCGCAGCTGTCGCTATGGCTGCCCGACTTACTGCTCAGCCGATAGGTGCAAGCAGAGCTTTCGGGCGGTGGTTCTTTCTCCCCCCGCTGCCCGAAAGCCCCAAAGGGCAGGAATATTGCAAATGCAATACTTCGTGCGTTGTTGTGAAACAAATGCTCTAACTGGCGTCCAATACAGGGACAGAGCGAGGCCAGAATGCCAAAGGAAGTGTCACCCGACATGAGCGACTATCTTCAAACCAGCGAGCGCCTGAAAGAGCTGTTCCCAGAGCTGCCGCGCGCGTTGAAGATCGCGGCGACGTACATGTTGGAACATCCCGGTGACATCGCCACCCTGTCTATGCGACAGGTGGCGGCAAATGCTGGGGTGTCGTTGCCCAATTTCTCGCGTATTGCCAAGGCGTTGGGGTTTGAAACCTATGGCGAGCTGCGCGAAATCTACCGCAAGCAGGTGCAGCAGAACGATATCAGCGAATACCACTTGCGGGCTGAAAACCTGCAACAAGCAGGCAGTGATATTGGGGCCGCGCGCCTGTGGGATGAATTTCGCCAATCTACACTTAGCAATCTGACCGCGATTTTCGATGCCATTGATCCGGATTACTTTGCCTTGGTGGCCAAGATGCTGAATGACAGCAATCAGATCTATATCGCCGGTATGCAGGCTTCGGCCAGCTTTTCGGGCTATGCGCATTACATCGGAGGCATGGCGAGCAACAAATTCCGGCTGGTCCGCGGCGAGGGTGGTGTTTTTGCCGACCCGATTGCGGATATTGGCGAAGGCGATGCGATGATCACCATCAGTCAACAACCCTGCGCGCGTGCCTCCATAGAGCTTGCTATGATTGCGCGCGAGCGCGGAGCCAAGGTTGTCGCCTTGACGGATAGCCCGGCGGCGCCAATCGCTATGCATGCCGACTATGTGCTGCTCAGCCCCAATCGAAGCCCGCTGTTCTTTGAATCTTATGTGGGCAGCACTGTGTTGATCGAGGCGTTGATTGGGTTCTTTACGATCGGCCAGTCCAGCGAGGCAGTGGCCCGGATCGAACGGATCGAAGCGGATCGCCTACGCATGAACGAATATTGGAAAAATAAGAAAGCCTAAACTATGACCGCCAATGACACCCTGACCATTCTGGCCTGCCAGATCAGCATTCCGCCGATGACAACGGTTGCCCAGCGGGATGCGCATCTAGAGGTGTCTGCAACCAAAGTGCGCCAACAGGTGGTGCAGTCTGAAACGTGGGTGGATTTGGTGGTACTGCCTGAGCTGTCCAGCATTGAATATGCGCGCGAAACCTTTGCAGAACTGAAAACGCTCGCTGAGCCATTGGATGGCCCTTCGTTTCAGGCATGGCGACGGGTTGCTGTGGATCTGGGGGTTTTCGTTTCTTACAGCTTTCCGCGCGCTGGTTCAGGCGGGCCGTTTATCTCAATCGGTGTCGTTGGGCCAGATGGGGCATTGCTTGGGCATTACGACAAACTGCATCTGGCGCAATATGGCGCTTCAATGGAAAAGGAATATTTCAATCGCGGCAACCACCTGTTTACCTTTATGGTCAAAGGGTTCCGGCTGTCGCCGATCATCTGCTACGACATTCGCATTCCAGAATTGGCGCGCACCTTGGTTGTGGATCATGCTGTTGATGTGATCTTGCACTGTGGCGCGTATTATCGCGATGAATCCTTTCACACTTGGCACCCGTTTGCGATTGCCCGCGCTTTAGAAAACCAAGTGTTCTTTCTTTCGTTAAACCGTGCTGGTGAGACCTACGGGAATTCTCTGTTCTGCTTGCCATGGCAGGATGAAAATACCTCCCCGGTAACTTTTGCAGAAACCGCCGAAGAGTTCCGAATCCTGACAGTGAACCGGGACGCTTTGGAAACCGCACGACGGGACTATACGTTCCTTAAAGATCGTTTGGATGATTACAAAATCGATTTACTGTCCGCATAAAGGAGTCTCTCTCTTGTACTCGAAGGGCCAAAGGGGGCAGGCCATTTTAGCTTCAATTGCGGCTGTATAATCTATGTTATGTAATTAAAATAGCACTGAATGGAACTGCTTCTGCTCATAACTCTTTCTAAGATGGCTGAACCACGCTCTGATATCACATTTGCAATCTCGAAATGTGACTCCCTGCACGCTAGCTAGTGGAGGCAAACTGTTTGCCGCCAAACCATTCAAGATAGCCACGACTTTGTTGAGTGCCAGTTGACATACACCAAAAGCCAGAAAAAGGGCGTGGTAAGACAAGATCTAAAGACCCAACTTCCCTCTGCCTCTATGAGCAGGAAACGGGTCGTTTCACTGAACTTGATGTGATTTACCTGAGTGGCACAATAACCGGGGGCGGAGATAATCGTGGCAACAAAACCTTCATCATCGATGGATCTGAAAGCCACGATTATGCTTTTGTCCCTTGCAGCGGTGTGGGGGAGCTCCTTTTTCTTTGCAGAGGTTGCTTTAAGAGAAGTTCCCCCGATGACAATAACCCTCCACAGGGTGTTTTGGGCATTGCCGATTTTGGGGCTTATCGTCGTCCTGAAAGGTATATCCATTCCTCGAAGTATGAAAACCTGGGGGGCCTATCTGGTGATGGGTGGACTTAACAATGCGATCCCATTTTCATTGATTTTCTGGGGCCAGACGCAAATTGATAGTGGTTTGGCCTCCATTTTGAATGGTACCACGGCAGTGTTTGGCGCAGTTGTCGCTGGCATTGTGTTGGTGGATGAGCCTTTAACCCTAAAGAAAATCGTCGGAGCTGCATTGGGCGTTGCAGGTGTGACGTTCATCATGGGCCCTGGGGTGTTAACGGGCTTCAACCCAAGTAATCTTGCGCAACTGGCAGTCCTTGGTGGGGCATTATCTTATGCATTTGCCAGTGTTTGGGGAAAGCTAAAGCTTGCCGACCAGCCCCCGCTGATGAATGCCTTTGGAATGGTCGCAGGCAGCACCGTATTGATGCTACCTATCGTGTTTATCTTTGATGGCACGCCGCGCCTCGATCTTTCTGCTGGTGTTTGGGGGTCCCTGTTTGGTGTGGCGGCTCTGTCGACGGCGCTGGCCTATCTTCTCTATTTTGCCATTCTTGCGCGAGCTGGTGCCGCGAATTTGATGCTGGTTACCTTGCTAATTCCGCCGTTTGCCATTGGACTTGGGGTGTTGTTATTGGATGAACAGTTAGGGGCCAATGCCTTAATCGGCTTTACAGTCATCGCTTTGGGGTTCGCGGTGACAGACGGACGGTTGTTTGAGCGGTTCATACTGAAATCCAAGGCTGATGCTGACATGCAGTAGATGCACCCCTGAACGTCTGCCACCAGCCCCTCCAATCACCCAAGAATCGTGCCAAAAAAGTGAAATTGGGTAAGCCTAACTTTCCTCACAAATTTTTGGATTCATCCTATTTATCCGTCTTCAGAAGGTCCCAAAACATCATCGCATTGGCTGACTGCCACTCTACATGAGAGCATATCAGGATCCGCATCTATGGCTTGAAACGTTGAAGAATTTTATTTTTACCTTCCAAAGGTGCATCCACTACTTTGAGTAAAGGCCTCGTTGGTAAAAGGTGTTCAGTATACTGTTGCTCGCTGTGCAAAGGAATCCAGATTACCTATCTTGAATTGCGTCCTTAAAAATTTCAATTAGACGTCTGCGGCCCGGAAAGAGTGCTATGAGATCGAAGTGTCGAAAACTTGGCCCTCTGGACCGAATTTCATGAGATGTTCCCGAAACCCGGGAAATGGTTCATGCATCGAAATCAGGATCGGGCGCCCAAGTTGCTCACGCAACGAGGTATTCAAACCAACTAACGCCTCTTCTGAGGCTTCCCTTATCAAAACCTCTAACCGGTGCACAATTTTATTGCGATTTACCGAAATCAAATGCTCGGAAAAGGAGGGTCTTTTGGTGGCTTTGTGACCACCGATACCTACTATTTTCCTGTTTGGTTTTCTGTTGAGGCGTTGGGTGCAACCGTCTCCGCTTGCCGGGGAATGTCACCTCTAAGGAGCTGCTACCACTTCGCGCGTGTAAACACGTTAAGCTGCCCTTGTGGAGCTAGTCGAATCTTTGGCAGTTGCGAGAGCTGGATGCCAAACTGGTTGATCTATTCACCGCCCGCGTGGCCATTTACTATGAATCGGGCAATGGCTTCGACAAATCCATGAAAAACCAATTGGAAATACTGTTACGACTTGCATCCGAGTTACACACCGCAATCTATGACCAAATCGCAAAAGCGCGCGTGAAGTAACGCCTGACTTAGAAATTTGTGCCATAGGGCAAGTTTGGACCCTTCCTTGCGGTGCGTTTCAAAGGCAACGAAGCGCAGGATTGTGACCTTTGCAAAGTCCGGAAATCTACCCAGCAACGCAGCCTAAGAGCGCTGCGCTGCCGCGCCAGATGCGATCATTGATGAGGGCTGCACCGAGTTTTCGTGTAGAAAGGTAGCTAAGCGGGACAAGGTGTAAATCCACAGCGATACTATTTGTCGTTGCCTTGATTGCCTTGCCCAAGGAGAGTAAGGGGTGCCATCCACAATAAGGGCGTGTATCTTAATGTCTTTCCTTAAAAAACTAATTATTCTGCTTGTGTTTGTATTAAACAGTGAGATCTCCGAGGCTCAAATTTTGAAGAGCTCCTACGGATTTTTCAAGCCTGGATTGAATGTAGAAAATGAGAGCGATCTAGCAGGAATATACGCTATCGCTGCAACTTTACAGATATTGGATCATGCAGATCCAGTAGTTTTTAACAGGAATCAGCTTGCAAAGGATCTTAACTTTTTCTTTGCTTCTGGTGATAGGTTCATTGAAAACGAACGTGTTTCCCCAAGATCGATTGGGGGATTGCCACGAGAGTTAGTAAAAGCCGTTACAAGCCTTCCGACCAACACGAGTGTTTGTTATGTGCAAGGGTTTACGGTTGGGAGTGAGAGGAACCGAATTGTTTTGTCTGTACATAACAGTGAAGGCGGAGATACAGAAGATTCCTATAGGTGTTTTACCGCAGCAGTTTGGTATTTTAAATGGGGAGATCTGGAAAATGTTGATTTAACCAACTGGAAGAGTACGATTTTGGGTCTCTTAGGAGGTCAAGCTGATGGGGGATAGTAGTAATTCTCCCGCATTTGACAGGTTTTCTGGCCCCTTGTCCGTCGTTAGGGTTTTTGGCACCAATGGTAGATATAACAAGTGAAGAGTTTGGCTCATCTGGTTGGCTTGACTATGTGGCGCGTTGTTTGTGATGCAAGCGTCGCATTTCGAGCATTTTACGTTTGATCCTCTCCTTTTGTTGTAGATTGGTTTTGTCGCACCCACAGTAGACATCGGCGAGTGTGACGTTTCTCAGGCTCTCGTGGTAACGCTGATGATTGTAATGATCGACGAGACCTCAATCTGAGTTTCGAGATCACCCGGCAGGAAGTAATTTTCCTGCAGGATGCATTTCTTTAAGATCTGGTGGCAGCGGTCGGTTTTCCTTGAGTTTGCGGGGGCTATGACTGCGACAGTTGTGATCGTGCGCTAGGGCCGTTGAATCACCGTTTTAGGGAAGCTGATCATCAAACCTCGCAACCGCGGTATTTGGGGCCTAGTATTTGATCTCAATGACCGCTTCGGGCTGACTGCGGTCATCTGAAGGTTTTCCCCAATCAACCCACGCTGGCCGAAATGATTGAGTGGCAGCTTTGCGCAGAAAGGGGACTTTGCAAAGTTCAGCGAACAGCCCTAAGCGGACATGATTGATCTACCCGCCGGGTGAACACCCGACTTTTGCGGCGATAGTCACAAAGGTCTACCAAGCGGTCAAAGTGAGCTTTCCCTGCTTTTTCACCAACGGCTGGTTTGACACGGGTAGCGTAGGTTTCAAAAAGCTTGCCACCTCGATCCTAGGTACGTCTTACGCATCGCCCACAGTTAGCAAAACTTTTTCAAAATAGTCGCTAACTTTGGTCAACCCATCGAACGGTGCAACCAGAGACACGTGCTGATCGGGGCGCACGACAACGACCACCCCTTTGGTACGGTTGATGCCACGCAAATCGAAGATGTTGGATCCTTGTTGAATTGCGCAAAACACCTTTTCGTAATCAGTGAGGCCCATCGTTCCTTTGAACGGTCTTAAAACAGTCGGAAGCTCAGAGAAGTCCATGTTTCGGTATGGCACTTGAAAAACTGCGCGTACATCTATGACCGAATCTGCATCCCGACTTCTAGGTGTTACTCGCTCAATTAAGCTTGCCAGGTCCGCGCTTAACTTGCTGATCGGGCCGCCGTCAATTCCAGTATCCAACGCCGGGGCAAACGCGATGATCCGCCAACGCCCGTCCGCCACGAGAGTATGGCCAAGCTCCATGAGTTTTGCATCGGCCAGCCTAATAACTGGCGCGGAATGGAAGCGTTTGCCTGTTGGATAGCCCGTCGCGAGCGCTTGAGTGGAGTCATTGGCTGTGATCAGCGACGGATCATAGCATGTCTCTACCCCAGCGGTATAGCGACCGTGTTTCTTGAAGTAGGTTTGGAATTGCGCTTCTTCTTCTTTGGACTTTGGCTTCTCACTGAACAGACGCGCCATATCTCGATCAAAATCAATAAGTTCCTGAGCCTTGGTTTGTCGTTCTGACGAGTAAGTATCAAGCAATTCTGTCGGAGACTGCCCACGCAAAACGGCTGCGAGCTTCCAGCCTAAATTAAACGCATCGGCCATTGAGACATTCATGCCTTGACCCGCCTTTGGGCTGTGGGTGTGGCACGCGTCACCGGCAATAAAGACGCGCGGTTCGGCCACACCACCCACGTCTTGTGATACGTCGTCGAAACTATCGCAAACACGTTGTCCAATTTCATAAGCCGACCACCAAGCGACCTGAGCAGCTTCAAATTGAAATGGGCTCAGAATTTTGCGAGCTTTGTCGACCAATTGGTCCGCAGTAACTCCGCGATCCGCCGCACGCTCGTTCTCCTTCAAAGCATCAAGTTCAATGTAAAGACGCACCATGTATCCGCCCTCGCGCGGGATAATCAGGATACTGCCTTGGTCAACTGATTGGATTGCGCATTTCAAGCGAATGTCTGGGAAACTGGTGCGTGGCAGGACATCCATGACCCCCCAAAGCTGCCGCGCTGAGGCCCCTTTCAGCTCCAAGCCCATTCCGGAGCGAACTTTGCTGCGTGCCCCATCACAACCGACAAGATACTTCGCGCGAATGATCTCGTGTCCACCGTCTGCGGCCAGACATTTGAACGTGGCTTCAATCGGATAGGCCTGCGTATCGTCGCGCGTAAAAGAAACGAGTTCTCGATCATAGACAGGGACCAGACGACTTGGCGAATTGGCCATAACTTCAAGATAGAAGTCATGGATACGAGCCTGACTTAGAATGATGTGAGGCATTTCCGAAAGATCATCTTCGACGTCTTGGGTGCGGTCTGCGCGAGAAAGGGACACACCATCCGGTCCCGGTCGCCAGAAGCTGACTTCGTTTACGTGGTAGCCCTCTTTGATCACCCTCTCCGAGAAACCAAAAGCCTCGAACATCTCCATTGAGCGGCAGGCGATACCATCTGCCTGCCCAACCTCCAGAGGGCCTGATTTGCGCTCAAGAATACGCACCTTGAGATCATCCAAAGCACTCAATTGGGCCGCAAGGGTCAGCCCGGCAGGGCCACACCCAACGATAAGAACATCTACTTCCTCGTCTGCTTTCCTGTCGTTTGCTCTAGCAATTGACGGATCGCCTGTTCGGAAGCCCTCTAGGTGATACTGCAAGCCAAACTCCCTTCCCACCACGTGCAGACAGATTGTACTACACCTAGATGGATGTGAAGCATGACGATAATTTTAGATACAAGATGTTTTCGGATGGTACTTTGCGCGACGCAGGTTCCAGTATCTGGCGTCAGCGTAAAGCTTCTTTCGCGTGTTGCTCAGCGATTCGTGGACCGTGCAGCATCAGGCAAAATGGACTCTAAGCAGACTTGCGGCAGTGCTGCGTGTGGTTGTCGCCCAGATCGCGCCGTCGCCAGCCTAGGTAACCAAGTTGGGTGACTGGAGTCAGCCCTTTCAAGACATTCGTGCAAGGTGCGGCGAGCGACCGGGCGCTGACACGGAGGGCGGATTGCGGAAGTTCGCCGCAGCCGCGAACGGTCTCCGGTCTACCTGCGGAAGCAGACTTTCAACTAAGCCGTCCCGGCCAGCACCTACATAATCGACCCTGACGGAGGACACCGGACATTCGCTGTGCGAACGAGGTGAGCAAAGAACTTGGCTACCGAATAGTCAGCGCTCCATTCATTCTGCGCCGATGCATTTCTCATTTTCCCCAGATATCAAACTCCACTGCATGACCTAAGTTCCATGCATCGACTTGGCCAAGACGATTTTCAAAATCTATGAGCAATCTGCTCAACCTGAAAGGAAGCTAAATATGTCTACCAAAGATGAAATGGACAACCGTTCCAATCAACTTAACCCGAATAACGACGAGTATTGGGGAAGCCGCGGCTATGACGGCCGCCCCGATGATTGGGAAGAAGAGTATGACAGCTTGCCCTATTCTTCAATCTATTGATCGGCTGAAATAGTCGGAGCAGGCCCGCTGTCTAGGTGGGCCTGTATCGCACGATTTATTTGGTCGAAATACAGGGAATGCGGCTTATCCTCATCAGGTACGGCCCCGCTTTTGAGAGTGTCTAGAAAGCGACAGGACCGCGCCATAAGCTGCGCCATCATGATGGAAGAATTATGGTCATTGGGTTGATAGTCATCCGAGGCGTAGCATTTTAGCAAAGCTTCTTTTGTCATATCGAACGTCGGGATCTCTGTTCCAGAAAGAAATTTCCACACTTCCCTGTCGTTGGTGGTCGAGTTTCCGAAGGCCTTTTCAATAAACTCGGTCTTGGTCTTAAAGTCGGACTGTTCATACCCAGTTTCAAGAATGCTAGCGACGGCTAATCTTGGGTGTGCTCGACCGTCTTCAACCGCAAAGAACAAATCTATGCTCCGTTTTATGAGCAATTCCTGATGCTTTAGATCCTGTTCTTGCTTCTCGATCGCTTCAAACCAAAACACCCAGGCCAAGCTGAGTAGGCCCATAATCCTAAATGCCTCAGCAATATCATCAGGAACCGCATTTGCGTGTTCAAGGGGTTGGACCGCAAATCCGAACCATCTCCTCCAGATCGGATCGTCTGGTACGTTCAGTTTTCGAAAGAGAGCATGCGGGCCATCATCTTGAACAAGTTTGTTTGTTTGCTGCGAGACCGTTAGTAGGCTGTACAGGTGTGCCAGGGTCCGAGGCATTCTATCGGCAAGCATATTCGAATGGATAGCGTACCAAAGCTCTAAGACTGCTTGATCTGCGGTCAAGCTTGAGTATTCGTCGTCATCGTTGATCGAAGCATAAATTTTGCAAAGTGTCTCAGGGAAAGGATCACCTTTGTCTTTAAACCAATGTTTCCGTACTGCTTCCATTAGAGTGAGGAGGCGTTCCTTGGATACCGCTTTGCCCGCGAGTATATCCCTTAGAATTCTGTGTTCTGCTTGATTGCCAACATCTTTTTTGGGGGCTCGAACCTCTTTGCCCAAGGCCAGATTACCCACAGAAGAGGCCCCGCAAAATTTTGCAAAGAGGCTAAGATCAGGAAGAAACATGGCAATCTACTTTCTGTAACAAATAGCTAAAGAGCCATTCTCCCCATCATACAACCTCCCTCGCACACTGCCGGACGGGATGGCTTGGTGCTTACACCTTTTCTTCGTCCTCGTTGACGACAGGAAAGAACAACCACTTCACGAGGATCGATCCGAAGGGCGACCAAGAGAGTGATGCAAACCACCAAGACCCAAGATTGTGGCCGCGCGATTCTGCATATCACCAACAACAGATATGTTGCCCAAATCAGCAATGCTAGACTGGCTAGAACTAAGAAAAAATCGAACATCCCGTCATATTAACCAAGGCATGGTTCCGGCACCAGATCAGACGGTCTGATTGTTGCTCTCTTGATATGCTTTTCTCTAGGGCAACGTAGAGCCCAAAATACAGTTTTCCCCGCACAGTTGACTTTGGCCTCCCAACGCGCGCAGGACGAGGTAACGGGCGACCGCTTTTGGAAATCTGCATCGAAGCGTTGACCATCCTGTCAGTGGTCCGGTTAGGGCTGGGAGCAGCCACCCGCATGGGATGGCCGCTTTGTGCAGATAGTGTACTTTGCAAAGTCGCCCGAGCGACCCATTGCTGATCTTGGCCAAGCCGCTCAGCGCTGCAGTGCAGTTTCCCCATAGCAGACACAGTTTACTAAGCAGCATCCATCGATGTTTTCATGGCTGCAGTGCGGGGCGGTTACAACGCAACACACGCATTGCTGACGTCTCCGCCTGGACAATTGAACGTCCGCTGCGGCGAAGATGCCGCGGAGCGCTCAAGCGCCCTTATGTTAATTCGGGTCGATGAGCGCAGCTATGTAAAGCAGTCGTGATAACGCCTTGGGCAGTGTCAAACCCGGTATAAGTAAGTAAACACGACAATCCCGGCCACAGCACTCCACTCTTCGCTATTCGGCTTGTATGAAGACACCATCGGGTTGTTACGCTAAACTGGTCCGATTCCCATAAGGAAGCGCACATGGATCAACCAGAAACCCCACATGCCGAGATTGTAGAAGACGACCGGCTTGAGGCCCGTGAGGCGCTTAGCAACAGGCTTGCTAATATCTGGTGGACCTTTTTTCTGCGTGGGCTGCTGGCGGCGGGCGTGGGGATCGCAGCCTTGTTTTGGCCAACCGGCAGCATTTCACTATTGCTGCAACTTGTAGGATTGCTTCTGGTTCTTGATGGTGGGCTGACACTGTTTGGGCTCGGGCGTCGGGGCGCAGTTGGCAGTGTCGGCATTGGTACTATTGTGATTGGGCTGGTTTTGCTGATTTGGCCAGAGGGGGCTGCACGCTTTGCCTTTGTGTTATTAGGTACCTTCTCACTGATCACGGGCATAGGGTCTCTGCTGGCTTGGCACCAATTGCCAGAATGGAACCCTGAGCGTGTGACCGCACGCAATGCTGGCTTTGTGGCTTTGCTGATTGGCCTGTTTCTCATTTTCTGGCCAGGCACAGGGCTGGTCGCCCTCGGCTGGGCTATCGCTTTTGCTGCAATTTCATTGTCTGCAATGATGTTCTGGCTAGCCACACGGTTTAAAGGTGCGAACGAGCGCCTTAAAACTAAAGTTATCAACCCACTTTAAGTTGATTTTCTGGTCGGTTTTTAAAAAATGGCTGTTTGGCGCAAGCACTCTGCAGGTTCTCTCGAGTTAAATACTAGCTGGGCAGCTTGGCGTGCCAGAACATGGCTGTTTCCACGCTTTCTCATTCGGTGATCCTTCCCCTTTGAAGCGGTCCACCCCTATAGTTAGGAAAGCGGGGGAGCATTGAGAGACCCAAGATGAATAGATAGCTTGAATAAAACGGCGATAACAACGAAGGTTTTTCCGTACGTAAAAACAAGGGGAACAATAATGGAATTTGGAAGTCTTATCTCGATGCTCATCATTGGGGCTCTTGCAGGCTGGTTGTCAGGAAAAATTATGGAAGGCCGTGGCTTCGGACTCATAGGAAACATTATTGTTGGAATCGTCGGGGCTTTCTTAGCCGGACTTATTTTCCCTGCTCTTGGATTTTCAGTCGGCGGCGGGATTGTCGCTTCGATTTTGCACGCTACAATTGGATCAGTGATACTACTTTTCTTAATCGGCTTGGTGAAGCGCACTTAGCGAAATAGCAATCTGTTTTCGCGATACTGTCAGGCAAAAAAGTTTGAGACGGGTAGGATTAATGCAGTTTCCTAATCCCGGAAGAAACTTGCTTTGACGCAAATCAATCAACGGCCGCAAAGTCCGAAACTGAGACATCCGCAACCAGTGCAGCAAACGCCCGGATTCGAGTTAGACCAATTTGGCAGCGTTCAGTGACCACTAAGGGGTAATTGCGCTGCAATGCCTTAACTTTGATCGCGATTTGGTGGATGCTCGGTCGCGAAGTTCGCTGCACACTCATCAGATCGCTTTATCTGCGCTATGGTCACAAGCCATGTTTGACAGCTAGGTCCACTATGGGGTGAGAGCTGACCTCCTACCCCTTGATCGCTGTATCCCGATCAAGAGGATCTTCATCTGAAAGGCACCGAAGGCCGCTATGCGCAGAATGCGCCCTTTGCAAAGTCAAACCAACTGCCTAAGGCTGACGCCAGTGCTAGCTGCGGCGAACGGCCAGTTTGAGACCAGAGCGGGCACGGTGCAATGGCCTGCTCTGCTGAACGGATTGTATCTTGGGACCTTCCCAGTTGGACGCATGTGATAATATTGCCTAGGGTTAAAAGCAGTGATCTGATAGCGAGGATACCTTGAATGCTGCGTAGGCTGGCTTGTTTTCTTGTGGCGGACGCCGTTGGGTACAGCGCCAAGGTCGAGGCGGATGAGGCCAGTGCCCTCGCGTCGCTGTCGGCTACTCTTGCTGTAATCGACGCGGCGCTTATGCAGCATGACGGGGCGGTTTTTTCGACTGCAGGCGACAGTGTTATCGCGACGTTCGAAACTTCGGTCGATGCGGTCAAAGCAGCACTGGACATCCAGAAGCACCTGTCGGGCTGTGACGGGAACGTGCTCCAGCTGAGGATTGGGGTTCATTTCGGTGATGTCGCCGATTATGGCGATACGTTGCTTGGCGATGGATTAAACATTGCCGCGCGGTTGGAACCCTTGGCTCCGCCAGGTGGTGTCCTGATCTCGGGCGTGGTGGCGGACCAGATCGTCGGAAAGGTCGAAGATGACTTTGCCCCGGTGGGAAAGCAGCAGCTTAAAAACATTTCGCGGCCCTTGGAACTCTTGTGCTGGCCTGTGCATGCCGCCCACCGCTACCGTCGGCGCAAGCTTGTCCGGAAATGGCCAGTTGCGATAGCCGTGCTGGCAATGTGTGCCGCCGCGTTGGGATGGGTGATGCGCCCGGTGCCGCAAAAGACAGCGAAACCGTTGCGTGATGTGGTTGCCGTTTTGCCGTTTCAGACTCCCGAGGGACCGTCCGCTGACAGGATCATCGCCGACGGTCTGGCGCAGGACCTGACGATCCGACTAGCGGAGGTCTCGGGCGTTAGTGTGGTGCCGAGTTCGCTGGCCTTTTCGGTCACAGATCACGGGCTGGCAGCGATCAGGGCGGCGCAATCATTGGGCGCGCGGTATGTGGTAGATGGCAGCGTACATAGCCGGGAACATGTGCTACGGATTTCCGTCGAACTTATCGACGGAGCAAAGGGGACTATCATTTGGGCCGGGGCTTATGACGGCACGATGCCTCAACTGGTCGAGTTTCGTGACAGGATTGTTGAAGAGGTTGCGACCGGGATCAGCGGTCAGATTACCGAACAGGACCTTGACCGGCTGCGCGGATCCGGGACCGACAACCCAGACGCCTATAGGGAGATCATTCTGGGACGTCAGGCTGCGGCCGCGTTTTCTGAGGAAGCGAGTCATCTGGCGGAACGGCATTTCCGCAAGGCCATCGACCTCGATGAAGGCTATGCACGCGCCTATGCCGAACTTGCGGCCATCTATGCAATTCGCCTTGAAAACGGCTGGACGGTTCTGAGTGTGCCTGACGAGGAAAAAGCACTTTTCTTCGCCGACAAAGCGCTGTCTATCGACCAGGATTTATGGCTTGCGCATTATGCCGCCGGACGGCTGCATTCAATTTCCTCCAAAGACGATTTTTCGAAGGCGGAAATTCATTTAGAACGGGCGATGTCATTGCAACCTGCCAATGATGACGCACGGATCTACTATGCAGCGCTCAAGACCTTTCAAGGCAAGGCCGATGAAGCAGTTGCCATCGTTGAGCCAATCCTTGCGACGCATCCGAATCCGCCGTTCTGGTATTACCTGACACTAGGCAATGCGCTCTTTCACGTCGAAAACCATGATGCTGCTGAAGCTGCGTTCAACCAGTGCCTTAGGCAAATGCCATCGTCGCCATATTGCTTGAGATTCCAGATCGCGAATTTTGGCGCGTTGGGGCGGGAAGACGACGCGTTGTGGTTGCTGGAAGAATACGGGATGCTGGGATTCGACACGTCGCTTTCCGGCATCCTAGATCTGTTGCTTCTAGAAGACCTTGCTTACAAAAAAAACATTGAGGGGGCGCTGCGGGCGGCGGGCTTGAGTGATTGAATCTCTTTGTTGGATTCCGGTTGGCTACAGGTTTTCATCATGACGGCTGTGAAGTACCGAAGGCAATTCTCAATCCGAAGCCTGATTCGAGCTATGCTGTCACTCTAACCGATAACGAACAGAAGGTTTGTCCCGCACACCCGTCATCGAGCGTCAGTAAAGTGAAAGTCTGCTGTTCATGTAATGGACTCTAAGCCTGGTGTTCGCTTTGGGCTGACTGCAGTCGACTCGCGGTTGTTGAACAACTGTTGGGTTTAAGTTGTTTCAGTCCAGATTCTCAAAATCTTGGATATTGAAAGATCAGTACAGCCCGACTTGCCTCCGTTTGCTTCCACGTGCGATTGGTTTAGTGCGTCCCCCTTCTGCGAAGAGGTCGTTATTACATTGTATTTTCGTAGAAATTTTTGGTTGCGGGAGTAGGATTTGAACCTACGACCTTCAGGTTATGAGCCTGACGAGCTACCGGGCTGCTCCATCCCGCGCCATTTTGAGCGTTTGTGCTCGGCGCCTCCAAGCGGTGTTTTGATTGGAGTCATTTTGTTTGTGATCGCTTAGAGATTATGAGGTATTTATTAGGTTTGGCGGTGACCTACTCTCCCACGTCTTAAGACGCAGTACCATCGGCGCGACAGTGCTTAACTTCCGGGTTCGGGATGGGACCGGGTGTTTCACTTGTGCTATGGCCACCAAACCGAATAAATACCTCATTTCCTGCGATTTTATCGCAGGGAAAATATCAACGTTGTCTGTTTGTCATGTATTTCAGTGTTGTGATGTATGCTTTTGTTTGTCCGTAAAAGTCTTGCTTTTACTGGATCAAATCAAGCCTATCGAGCCATTAGTACCAGTCAACTGAATGCATTACTGCACTTACATCTCTGGCCTATCGACGAGGTGGTCTACCTCGGCTCTCAGGGATACCTTGTTTTGAGGGGGGCTTCCCGCTTAGATGCCTTCAGCGGTTATCCTG
>OMPR01000014.1 GCA_900313015.1 Rhodobacteraceae bacterium EL53
CAACCCTTAGCTGCTCCTAGCTTGTTGATGCAAAGTCCGGATATTTCACAAAGTACCCTGCTGGATTTTGACAAGTTGGCGATGAAATGGATCAATTGGCCCGATTTTATCGAATTATCCGGATCTTCCGATTTTGCTGCAGCGCCTCGGGTAAACTTGGGTTCTTACGGTAGCTCTCTGGACGCAGCGATCCGGGGCAAGGGTATAGCTCTGGGCTGCTCGAATGTCTTGAAGTATGAAATCGAAGCTGGACGGCTGGCCCCATTAGAAAGCGCACCCCTGAAGACGGGCCGCACCTACTTTGTCATCTGGCAAAGCGGAACCCTACCCCAACGCACTCGCGATCTGTTGCGGGACGTCGGGATAGACAGCTAGCCCTGCCGCAGGATCAGACGGCTTCGCACACCGCCCTAAGGAACTACCAAGTGCATTAAGCGCGAGCACATGTAATGAATTCACACAATTCGCCCAAACTGTGGAAAAACAATGTGCTGCATGCACTAAAAGACCAAATCCTAACACTACACTCTTGTCAGGCTTGGCGCAGTGGCGGCGGTACGAAAGGTCACGCCCCTGCAGTGATGATTTTGTTGTTGCGAGTGTAGCCTAAATTTTAGTGACCGGAACGGGCCCAAAGTGGCGACGCCAGTAACCTGATCAGGCTCAACGGATACCGGACCTTGGCTAAGGCTTCACATCTCAGGCAGCCCATCGTCAGCGCGGTTACGAACACTGCTCCTACCGAAATAGAAGAGAACAGCATCCATATGGATTGTCCGTTTGACTCCGCTTTTGTTAGTATCGCGCTTGAAGGCTTGGGAGAGCTCTCAGTGGCCTTGTTGGACCAGATGACGGAACGTCACCCGATCTTGAAGCAATCCGTGCCTATTTTGGTGACCGACTTTCCCCTTACAAATGTCCCAGTGTATTCAGCACTGTCCCAGAAACTCCGCGTACCGGATCGGGCAAGATCTGCAGTTCAAACTGCATGATATCGACAAGGTAGAGGCGTGACATAGAATTCAAGGACATCCAAATGGCTCCATTCATTTTCAACACCACCAAATCTCTGGTCTTCGAAACCGGTGCCTCGGCGCGCCTTGCCGAAGTAGCAGGACAAACGCTGGGCAAGTCCGTCCTGCTCGTAACAGATCCAGGCTTGCGTCAGCTGGGGCTTGCAGATCCTGCCATCGCCTCACTTGAAGCTGCCGGACACAGCGTTGCGGTGTTTGACAAAGTAGAGGCCGACCCATCGCGCGAAACACTGATGCAGGCGGTGGCGTTTGGACGCTCTGTCGGAGCGACAGGGGTCGTGGGTTTGGGTGGCGGCTCATCACTTGATGTGTCTAAATTGGTTGCGCTACTGCTGGGTTCGGATGAGGATCTTGACGAAGCTTGGGGCGTAGCGCAGGCCAAAGGCCCGCGCTTGCCGCTAGTTCTGGTGCCCACCACTGCCGGAACCGGGTCCGAGGTTACGCCGGTCTCGATCATCACAGTCGGTGCCGAGGAAAAGCGTGGCGTCTCTTCGCCAGTCATCCTGCCGGACATCGCTGTGTTAGATGCCGACCTTACTGTTGGTCTGCCGGCCCATATTACAGCCGCCACTGGTGTTGATGCGATGGTACATGCGATCGAAGCCTATGCCTCGAAATCAGCCAATAACAATCCTTTGTCCAAGATGCTGGCACGCGAAGCGCTGCGCCTACTAGGCGCCAACATCGAAACCGCCGTGTTTAACGGCCAGGATAAAGGTGCACGCGGTGCAATGTTGCTGGGCTCGATGCTGGCAGGTCAGGCTTTTGCCAACTCGCCCGTTGCTGCGGTGCACGCGTTGGCCTACCCCATCGGCGGCACCTTCCACATCCCGCACGGCGTGTCGAACGCGCTGGTCCTGCCCCATGTGCTGCGCTTCAACGCGCCCGATGCCCATGCGCTTTATGCTGAGATTGCCGCCGACGCCTTTCCACAAATAGTCGAGGTCGAAGGCAGCCAGGCGCGCTGCGCTGCCTTCATCGACGCATTAGCAGATTTGTCCAAACACCTTGGTATGCAAACCCGCTTGCGTGACGTGAACATCCCGGAAGACGCGATCGGTAAGATGGCCGCGGATTCGATGATCCAACAGCGTCTGCTGGTCAATAATCCCCGAGCGGTCACCGAAAGGGACGCATTCAACATCTACAAGGCAGCTTGGTAATGGGGAACAAAACACCCATCACCACACGCAGCGATTATGCCGAATTCTATCCGCTGCAAACCCGCTGGATGGACAATGACGTCTACGGCCACATGAACAATGTCGTGCATTATTCTCTCTTTGACACCGCCGTGAATGGATGGCTGATCGAACGCGGCCTTCTGGATCCGCGCAACTCCGAAACCTATGGGTTAGTGGTTGAAACCGGCTGCAAATACTATGCCGAAATGGGGTTTCCCGACAGAGTGACAGCCGGTCTACGGGTCGCCCAGCTGGGCTCAAGCTCGATCAAGTACGAGGTCGCCCTATTCCGCAACAACGAAGACTCGGCCACCGCAGAAGGGTTTTTTACCCACGTCTATGTCAATCGCGAAACCCACCGTCCGTCTAAAATCGAAGACGACCGCCGCATCGCGTTCCAAAGCCTGATGAAAGAAGACTCCTGATGCGACATGGCCCACCCCGTTTTGCCTTTGACTAGTCTTGCTCGTCCTGACACGCCGTCACAGTACCTATGGCGCGACTGCTACCGGTCAGGTCGATTTTTTCAGAACCCCCCCTTTCGCCGGTGATCGTCACCGAGCGCCGCCGGCCGAATTCTGAAACAAACTCCGGATTGTTAAAGAAGGCATACCCACCGGGTGCTCCTTCGAAACTGCCACCCAGGACCTCCCCCTGAAATCTGGAGTCTTCGAAGTCCAGCAAAAGGCTACCGGCTTCTCCTTCGACAATGTCTATCCATGCCGTGTTGTAAGCGGCAAAGAAGGCGCCTTCTCGGTCTGGTACGGCGCCAACCTGCACAACCGTGCCGTTTTCAAAGGTCTTTTGCATGTAGCAGCCATTGCCATTGGCCGGATTGATCCGAATGATCCAATCGTCTGATGCACCGTAATCCGTATGAGTTTCAGCCAAGGCCGCCCCAGCCAGCAGAATACCAAAACCTAAAACGAGTCGCTTTTGCATGGTTGTGCCTCTCCTTTGGTGTTTTGCATCACTCATTTGACCGCACAGGAATGCGTCTATTCCAATTGCAAGATATCCTGCTGACAAGGCACACGGTTTGCAGGCATTTCATCTGCTCCATCGGCGCGTACGCTGCGTGAGCCGCCAACATCCAGCTTGAATTTTGGATCTGACAGCTTCCCAGTCACATCAAACGGCCATGCGCTTCGCGCCAGCGGGTCACCGACACGGCGCGGTTCCCCCCTAATTTTGATACTGTCGCCGACCCAATTGACATTGCCTTTAATAACCAGTTGAACGCGACGGGTTTCGGCCACGATCGACTTAAAGCTGACATTGCCAGCCTGAACCCAAACCGGTGCCTTTACACAGACGATTTCAGTTTGACGCGCAGCAAGTTCCTCTGAGAATAACCACGGAAAGATACCAAGACCGGCCAGTTCGAGCAGGCTGGTCGCGATAGATCCGCCGCCCATGTTAAGAGAGGCCGAGCCAGTCATCGAGTTGATGAAAGCCTTGCCCGAAGTCGCGTTACCCGCCACGTCAAAGGCGGCGCTGAGCGTGCCATGAGCGTCGATCCCCAGCCCGACTGCATCCAGAATTTTGCCAAAATCCCAGCCACTGGTCGACCCTTTAAGCTTCACCAATTTTGGGTTCTCGATGGCATCCATAGACGCCGTCACCTTGAAAAATCCAGGGCCATAGTAAAGCTCCAGCGGGCCTGCTTCGATCTGACCTTCCTTGGCGACAAACTTGCTGCTCATGGAGGAAGTTCCCGCATCCCCGACAAATTCTTTGAGTTCCAGACCGATCTCCAGATCTGTTTCCGTCAGGATGCGCTCCAGATCAAGAAGGCCGTTTTTCTCCTCCAGCACCAATGGTTGGATTGGTGGGCCGTCGTCGGGTGCCGGTTGTTCCTTCTTTTCCGGATCGTCGGGCTTGCCAGATTCGGACAACTGAACCAGAACGCGTGTGCCGTCCCGCAGATCCTCTAACCGGATACGGTTGCTGAGAATATCGCCCCGAATGACGTTGATCTCTTTGCTCAGGTCAAAGGAAACAGTGGTTTTCAGGTCGCTCTCACCCGCGTTGAATAACAGTTCCAGATCAGCAGCCGTGGCTTGTCCCTCTAGAGACACCGCGAATTCGACTGCACCTATATCCACCGGATCAAGTTTCAGCACGTCCAGAAAGCTGGCAGTGTCCGAAATTGCTATTCCGATGGCAGCTTTTAACCCGTCAAGTTCGGTCACGTCTTCAACCGAGATGTCTGCGCCCAACGACCAAAGGTCTGTGTCCTTTGTCGTTGCACGGAGCTCGGTCAAACCTAGGTGTCCGGCTTGGTCAGAAACTTTAAACTCCGCGGAAATACTTCCGAATTTAGCAACGTCTTCTTTGCTAAGTGTCTTTAACAACAAGTCCGCGGATCCCGCCAAAGTGCCTTCTAGATCAACAGATTTGAACTTGAAGATGTCACCGATGCCACCCGACGCAACGATATAGGGGGCTCCATTCGGGCCAGCCTGTATATGCACATCCTCAAGCCCCAAAGTTTGTTGTTCTGTTTTGTAAACCCGACCAATCGAAATAGGTCCTACCTTGTTCAAGCCTTGCTCAAACGCGTTGGTGCGGACCACAAGTTTCTTGAATTCCAACGCGTCGTCCTGATTGACAATGTGGGCATCAATTCTTGTCAGCTTCAAATCCTTAAGGGTGTCCGCATTTGCGGGAGGTTGACCTTCTGGATGCAGCCGTGCCTGAACCTTGATATCAAAGCCAGATCGGTCGATCACGTTGTTCACATTGCCATCTATCGTGATCTGCTGCCCCTTGCTTAAGTCCAAGACCGATTGAATATTTTGAATGGCCAACAGCCCCGGTTGGCTCGTGATATCTGCGCTTAATGCGCCTGTGCCATCAAAGCTGCGTTCCAACCCAAGCACATCAAACACTTCACCGATCTCACCCGTATCCAGAGCCAATTTTGCAGAGTATCCACCACCTTGGGCAGCGTCGATCGTTTCGCCATTATAAGTCACCTCGATATCGCCAAAAATCAGCGTATTGGTAAAGGGCTGACCTTTCGGATACTTACCGTCCAGCGAGAACTCCTGGTCATTCACGGTGCCTCCTCCAGAGACAGACACCAGGTTCCCGTTTTCGAGTTGTTCGAGAAGAATAGACTCAAGATTGAAAACAAACTCGAAGCCGGAATTCTCATCTATCGAGACCAAACCGATATTAGTAAACGTCACAGTCTTATCGCTGAGGAAACTGAAAATAGATGGCTTACCTGATAAAGTCTGCGCAACTTCAGGCTCTTCGGTTTCATCGACCTCGGGTTCTTTCGGGGTTTCGGGTTTTGGGCTTCGCTTTATCCAACTTGTCGTTCCGTCGGCTTTTGTGATGGCATTGGCCTGAAGCCCGTCAATGGTCAGATTATCAAGGTCAATCTTTCTCTTCAGCAAAGCTGGCAGGTTCAACTCCCACTCAAGCAGGTTTAATTCCGCAAGGTTAAGATCGTCGATGTTGGAACTGGGTATCCGAACTTTGCTGACATGCACAAAGGTCGTTCGACCAATGACAACCCGCACATCACCCTCAACGATCAGTGGCTGACCGATCTGGGCGGTCAGATAATCTTCAATATAAGATTTTCTTAGTTGCGAGAAAAACGGGGTCGCCAGAGCCAACCAGGCCAAAGTGATCACTAAAATTAGCAGCATAACCGCCCATTTTACGGTCGTCACAACCCATCGCCCCATGTCAGTCTCTCCCAAAGCTGCCGCCAAGTGCGACGTTCAAATCCACGAAATCTATGGCCTGATTACGTACGTCGAAGGCATAAGCAGTTTCAGTGTTCAAAAAGGAGCGTTCCGCATCCAACACTTGAAGAAAAGAAACTGTGCCGTCAGCAAACCGTTTACGTGCGATTGTGAGAACGCTCTCTGAAGCTTCGACAGCCTCTCTTGCCGCTTTAACGGCTTCTTGGTGCTGCTCCAGCGCAAACATCGCGTTACGCACTTCCTCGACCGCCAGCACCACTTCCTTTTCCCATTCGGCCTGACGTTCGACCACCAACCCCTTGGCGGTTTCGATTTTGGATTTTAGCACTGGCCGATCAAAAATCGGCACATCAAAACCATAACGAATGAAACCTGCACCCGGCAAGATTTCCGATCCACTTACATTCAGGTTAACGTTACCAGTCAAAATCAGCTTTGGATATAGATCAGCCTCGGCAACACCCAGCAGCCCAACGGCTTCTGCAAGACGTTGTTCAGCACGTACTATATCAGGCCGGTTTCGCAGCAGATCGGCGGGAACACCTGTGGAAACGACATGGGTCCGAGCAACCGGTTGTGGCGCCCTTTTGTCAAACTTTTCACTGTTGGGAATGTCCGTTGCTCCAACCAAGGCAATAATGCGATTGAGCATTCGGACGAACAACACACGGGTTTCTGGGATGCTTGCCCGAGTGGACAACACCAAGGATCGTGCCTGAGCGATTTCCAGATCAGTTGCGTTTCCATCCGCGGCAAGATTCTTAGTTGCCTCTAATGTTGCATTGCGGCTTTCCAGAACACGCATCTGTACCCGCAATAATTCCTGAGCATATCGCAGGTCAATATAAGCGGATACGACCTCGTCCACGAACAACAAACGCCAGATATCCAGATCTGCATAGGCTGCCTCAAGGCGCGCAAAAGCGGCTTCCCTTTCCCGTAACAGGCGGCCAAACAGATCAATCTTCCACGTCGCTTCACCGCGTATAAAACCGGTTTTTGTTGTGGGATTACCTCCCCCTGAATTCAAACTGGATTCCGCGATCCTCGCGTTGCCATAAATTGGGTATCCGGCCCCATCCAAAATCCCTTGGGATTGCTCAATCCGTGCCGCAATTCGGCGAACATCAAGGTTCTGTTGTAACCCCAACTCCACAATCTGGTTGATGTCGGGATCATTGAACGCGTACCACCATTTCGCATCGTTCTTGCGGACGGGGCCCGTTGGTGTGTTAGAAAAACTCTGAGACAACTTCATCGTAGGCGAAGTGAAATCCTCACCCACCGTACAGGCCGTCAGACCAAACGCCGCAAAGCCCGCAATCGCTCTGCGCCGGTTCAAAAGAAATTCCCCGTTTTGGCCATTTCCCAAACCACTTTCAACTTTCAGCAGGAATGAGATGAATATCCCGCTGCGGGAACGGTATGGAAATACCCTCTTTGTCAAAGGCCTCTTTGACTTGACCCGTCAGATCCCAATAAACCTGCCAATAGTCATCCGTTGCAACCCAGGGACGGCAAAACAGATTTACGGAGCTTTCTCCCAATTCGCCCACAAAAATCTCGGCAGACGGATCTTTCAGACAACGCAGGTCGGCGGCGACAAGCCGTTTCAGAACTTCCAAGGCTTGCGGCGCACTATCGGAATAGGCGATGCCAAACACCAAATCGACCCGACGTGTTTTAGCGGCGCTAACGTTCGTGATGACATCCCCCCAGATTTTCGAATTCGGTACTACGATGATCTGATTGTCAAAGGTTCTTATCTGGGTCGACACGATAGACATCGCATCAACAGAGCCACTGGCGCCTGAAACCTCGATGTAATCTCCAGTATCAAACGGCTTCAGAACCATGATCATTAAGCCGCTCGCCAGATTGCCCAGTGTATCCTGCAAGGCGAAACCCAGAATAAAGCTCAGGCCACCAAATACCGCAAACAGCGGCGTAACGTTGACGCCCGCCAACCCAAGCGCGATCATCAAACCAAGCACGACCGTCACCCAGTAAACGACCGTCAGCACAAAATTTCGCAGCAGCCGCGAAATTGATGGCACCCGTGCCAGCCCCTTAGCCGCGAACTTGCGGACAAAACGGGCAATGAACAACAAAACAATTAGGGCCATAACAAAAACCGCCAATTGAAGCAAAAGCCCCAAGCCACCGTCTTTTGATCCCAGCCAACTGGTAACCAAAGAAATGAGTGTACGGGCATCGGTTTCCTTCAAAGAAGCCCTGCGCGTGGAGTCGAGGTAGGTTTGGTGCACGGTCAATTCTTCGGGGCTGGCGCCCTTGCTTTGCCAAGCGAACAGAACGATTTGATAATTGTCTGTATATCGCTCAATTTCGTTTGAAAAATCCGTGATTTTGGTGCGCTGTTTTTTCGCCTGAGCTTCATCCAGACCCTCAAGGCCCTCATTAAGAACAATAAACTCTTCGAGTGAACCAGACAGGTGTTGCTGCCAAATACCTGTCAATTCGGAAAGCTCTTCCGCTGTAAGCGGAACAACATATTGTTGTAAATTTTCGCTGGATATTGACGGATTGGCTACGATTTTTCGCAATTCATCTGAAGCTGCCAGAGCCAAGACGGCCCAGCCTGAAAAAAACAGAGCCAAAACACCGGTAATCCATCGACAACGTCCCTGATCCAACATCCAAAACTCCACTTCAGTTCTTCAAGTATTTGCGAGATCAAGGCCTCGGCTTGCTTAGGTGTTACGTAAACTTCGCCGAATTGACCGGACAGTTTGACAGCGCAGCCCTATTAAACTCGATGCTTAAAAAGCTACCCTCGCGTTTCTTGATTGTAAGCAACAATATGAAGAGCGCCACCTTCTTGCAGTTCTTGTGCAAAATCAGTGTTCAATGCTGACATGTTGGGAACAGCATTTTGCGTATAGCGGGCTGATTGAGCGGCCCGGCTCTGTTGCAAGCTTTCTGACTTGGTTGGCAATAAAGATGATGTTGTAGACACCTCTTTCAGCAATCAATCATGGAAATGCTCGGTATGTTCTTATTTTTAGGGCAGCCATTTCCCAAAGCGCGTCATTTTTCATTCTGTCTGAACGGTGCACCATTACGGCTACGGTACAATTCGTCACCAAGGCCCTCGCTAAAAGCGGAAATCCTTTGCGAATTGCGATTGATAAAGCCGGCCAAAAGGCTCTGGTAGCACGGGAACCACCATTATCTCCAATCGGCAGTTGGAAAACTCGAACCGATATGGACATCAACAGCGCGCTGAGCTTGCGGGAAAGTACGGCTCACTAAAACGGCAAGTGACAATCCCTAATTGTAGATATCCACCGATTTGGCCTTCACGAAATAGGTCGTTTCGATATCAGCTTGGCCGTCCACCAGATGGAGCGCACTTGAATGACTTTGGGCGCGCATCTCACCGCTAACCCAAACAGGTTTATACAGCTCATTCACTTCAAAGCCCTCGTCATACCGAACAAGAACCATCTGGTTTGCGGGAGGCGGAGGGGTGTGAATGCAGGCACCAACGGTCGGTACGAGCAGAAACTCGACCGCTTTCTGCTCTACCATTTCCAAAGGCAACAGATATCCCGGCAACCGCACGATCTTTCCAATAAGATCCGGGTTCGACTCCGTTGCGGCCAGTCTACGTTGGTTCATAACGATTTCACGCTGCTTGAATAACTGATCAGGATCCAGCCCTTGGGAAACAAGCCTTTCCCTGATTTCTGACGCTCTGGCACGCGCGGTGTCATTTTCTTCATCGGGTATCAAAATTTCGATGCGGAACAGATTCGCAAGATCACTGATCTGGCTGTATTCCAATTCTGCAAAAGGATCGTGATAGGGGCGTTCTTCTGGCAAAAGATCTACCCAAGTGATTTCCAGTGGCTCCAGAGCGGCGGCAGGTTGCGCAAAAACAAATGCCGACACAGCAATGAACGCTAGACCAAGTGTTTTCATGATTTCCACCTTTTCTTCATAGTCGCATGGATAGCCCGTCGGCCAATGTCATCCGGTAAACCCGTAAAGCTGGGATAGCACCAGCAATCAAACCTGAGAAGAACACCAGCGCAACAAGAACAACCTCGCGTAGGGTTGGCAATCCTAGGCCAATCCTGAGCCCAAATTCCGCAGCAAGAATTGGATTTGCCACAATCGTAACCCCTGTCAAAACAAAATACCCAAGAAGTATTCCCATCAGCAAAAGTAGCACAGCCTCGAAGATGATCAGCGTGAAAATGTTATAAGGCGTTGCACCAACCGAGCGTAGAATAGCGAATTCTCGCCGCCTTGCATCAAGGGCTGCTGACAGCATCACCACCAAACCAATGACACCCGCCAGCGCAACGGCACCTGCCATCAAGCGCAGTGCTATTTCAGCTGTCCCCGTTATCGACCAAAGCTGAAGCAGCGCTACGTTTGGCATGACCGCCGTGAGTGCATCACCGCGATATTGGGCTAGCTGACGTTGTATTGAAAGCACCGCGGATTTGTTCTCGAGTCCCGCAAAAATCGCGTTGATTGTTGCGGGTTCATGCCCGTGATCATCATGGGTGTCATCTACATGTTCGTCATGATCATCATCGTGTAGGTGCTCGTCGTGAACTTCTTTGGCCAGATGCTCTTTGTGTTCATCGTGGCCTTCTTCAGCAGAGTGCGCCGTCTCGCCCTCGTCTTGTTGCGCCGGTTCTTCGTCATCTTCATTCGCTCGGGCGCGGCCGAAAGGGTCAGCGTTTTCAGGCAGAGCCTCTTGGTGAAGGGTGTCAAAGCCTTCGATGGACACAAAGACCATGCGATCAACCGCTGTTCCAGTTGGCTCCAAAACACCGCTGACGGTAAAGGGTGCGTCGTCATGAACGTCGAACGAAACCGCGCCGGATCCATGAGCATTTACAATTTCAGCACCCGGGGCGTAGCCAAAAGCCTGCGCAACCTCTGCACCAACCACGGCCCCCATCGGATCGTCAAAGGCCTGCCCTTGCGCAAAGACCAAAGGCTTGCCACCACTGTGACGAAAGCGTTTGAAATAAGCGTTGCTGGTGCCAATGACCGGATACCCACGGTGTGAATCCCCCATCATAAGCGGGACTGCCCAGTCAATACCGGGCATGTCCTCGACCACCTCATAGCTTTCCCAACTGATGCCCGTCCCGGTCGAACCAACCCCAAAAACGGTCGCCATCAGGATCTGCACGTCATTGCCTCGTGCGGCTACAATCAGATCGACCCCAGAAGCCGAGTTGGCAAAGCCCGCGCGGGCCTCTGTTCGTAGACGCTCAACCCCGAGGATCAATGCTACGCTGAGTGCTATGCTAAGCACCGTGAGCCCCGCGACAAACCGTCGGTTGAGCAGGCTTTTCAGGCAGAGATCAAGCATCACTTTGCTCCACTATTCAGCACGCCCAATTCCACCGTTCGGTCAAAATGCTTTTCAAGGGTTCTGTCGTGGCTAACGAACAGTAAGCTTGACCCAGATGCGTTACATTCCCTTAGCAACAGTTCGACAAAAGCATCCTTTGCCTCTTCATCAAGCGCCGACGTAGGTTCGTCGGCCAAAACGACTTCCGGTGCCCCGATCAAGGCACGCGCCGCCGCAACTCTTTGTTGCTGGCCAATACTGAGCGCACTGGCGGGGCCATTGAGCGTTTTGGGGTCAGTCAACCCAAGTTCATTCAACAACCGGATTGCGGTTGTTTTCGGTTCAGCCGCCACTTTTTCCCGCCGCAGCGTTGAAAAGCGACAGGGCAATAGAACGTTTTCAATTGCACTTAGCCAAGGCAACAAATTGAACACTTGGAAAATTAGTCCAATGTGATCGACACGAAAACGATCACGATCACGGCCTGACAAGCCTCCAACATCGGTTCCTGCAACGAAAACCGAAGCCTTGGGAATATCTATGACCCCAGCAATCGCTGAGAGCAACGTCGACTTCCCACTGCCACTAGGTCCGCGCAGCATGACTTTCTCGTTGGCACGCAGTTCAAATGTGTCGATATCGAGGATCAGGCGCGGCGCACCTGCCCAGCGATATTGTAATGATTTGAGTTCAATAGGTTTCATTGTGAAATATAGATATAGCAAAATACCGTTGTGTCGAGGGGACTGATCGATACCAGAACAAAGCGTTGGGCAACGTACTCCTCTACGGTCTCTTGGGGCTAACGCGCTTATAGACACTGAGTTTTTCGTGAACGACCGTAACGTGCTCAACGCACTTACCCCGAAGCTTCCGAAGCGGGTGGAATGTTCGTAAGTCTCAAGGGCTGGCGGCGCCTCGCAATCCGATACCACAGGTGCCCAAAGGTCCTCCTGTCCACAATCGCCCTCGCTGCACTCGCCATTTACTGGTTATAGGGCCTGAGCCTAACAACTGCCCCTTCGCCGATATCAAATATGGATTTATCACCCTTTCGCAAATCGACATGAGTCGAAGCACTCTTCTGACCCAGCCAGATCAAAGGGCCTAACCCATCTAGGTACTCCGCATTTCATCCCGCGGCACTTCATAAGTATTGGAAGTGCTATCAGCGGCGACTTTCATTTTAACCAGATTACACCGACTCAACTCGCTACCGACGTAGTTGAATCTGTGAAAGCGGACATGCCTGCAAGAGCCCCGCGAGTCCTTTGATCTCGACAGGTCTGCAATGTGATCGAAAATGCGAAAGGGGGCTGGATTGTCATATTTGGTCGCGCCCTTTCTAAAATTCTGAGCGAAGCATCCGGCGCCAAATTTGAATCGCTCACAAAAGAACAATCAAATGTTATTTTGCGGAATGACGTTCCGTTCTGCGGCATTGGCATCAACTCGACTCCTGCTTAACCTGCACAAATAACAGAGCGAAGGCGGCAAATTCTTTGGGAGGGGATGATGCAAAGCACTCTACGGATGCAATGACAGCGATGAAACCTGAGGACGCGGTCCGCCATGTGATTGCCACGGACCCGACATTCGCAGTGCATGAAGTCGACGTACGCGGTGTCACATTCAAGGCGTTCAAAAACATTCCACCAACAGTGCCTAGCTTGCTTGCCGCTGGATGGGCACGACATGGCGACGGCGCGTTGGAATATCTGGCCTACGAAGGGGAAGTGCTGACCTATGCTGATTTCACCAGTATGGTGTATCGGTTGGCACATGCCATGCGCGATGAACTGGGAGTGCAGCAAGGCGACCGTGTGGCGATCGCCATGCGCAATTATCCAGAGCTTTTGGCTCTGGTGTTGGCAATTTCATCCATCGGGGGAGTAGTTGTTTTCGTCAACGCCTGGTGGACGACAGAAGAGCTCGACTATGCCCTGCGCGACAGTGGTGCCAGAATCGTCTTTGCTGACAGCCCGCGACTGCAGCGCCTCGAGCCATTGCAGTCAGAGCTTGGTTTGACTTTGATAGGCGTACGTGACGCCGAAGGTCAAAGCGCGCATGACTTAACAGCGCTCGAGACAAACGCCGCATCCGATACCGCACCCGTGGTCACAATAGACACCGACGATGATTTTGCTGTCATGTATTCTTCCGGCACCACCGGTCATCCAAAGGGCGTGGTACAAACCCATCGCGGGGCCGTGAACGCAGTTTTCAGTTGGTTGATGCAATCGGTCGTGGCACCTTTGGTCACGCCCCCCGAACCGGATGCGACCGCACCACCGCGCCCGTCGGCATTGGTGGTCACACCACTGTTTCATGTTACGGCCACCCATCCACTGTTTCTACTAAGCCTGCCTGCTGGCGCAAAAATAACTCTGATGCACAAGTGGGATGCCGAAGGGGCCGTGCGCCTGATGCGCGACAACTCCATAACTCGCTTTCTTGGCGTACCTACCCAATCAGCCGAACTCATGCAGGCGGCCTTGAAGATGGGTGAAACACTCCCAGCGATGGATTACCTCGGCTCAGGTGGTGCGAAACGACCGGGAGCGCAGGTCGCGCAACTTGCCAAGGCTTTCCCGAATGCGGGCGTCGCCACGGGCTGGGGTATGACGGAAACCAACGCCTTGGGCATTGGCATGATCGGGGAGGACTATACCGCACGACCCGAAAGTGCGGGCAAATTGCATCCACCAGTTCAGGAGCTTCGCATGCTTGATGATGCTGGGAATGATGTGCCCGTGGGGTGTCTAGGAGAGATCACAGTCAAAAGCCCCGCCAACATGCGTTGCTATTTGAACAAACCTGAAGCCACTACAGAGACCTTGCAAGACGGCTGGCTGCGAACCGGAGATCTGGGCGTGCTGGACGAAGATGGCTATGTCACCATCCTTGATCGCAAGAAAAACATCATTATCAGGGGCGGCGAAAACATCGCATGCCTTGATGTAGAAGGTGCCTTGCACCGCCATCCCGACGTGCTGGAGGCGGCAGCGTTTTCTGTACCCGATGACCGTCTGGGCGAAGCCGTCGGCGCCGCGGTTCAACTGAAAAACGGTGCGACACTTACATGCGATGACATGGCGACGTTTCTGCAGGGGCACCTCGCCCCCTTCAAAATCCCGGTACATCTGTGGGTTCAGCGCGACGTCCTGACCCGTGGTGCCACTGACAAAATCGACCGCCGCGCCATCCGTACGGCCTGTCTGGACAATCTAAAGGTGAAAGTATGAATTCCCCAAGCGAAGTTGAAACAGGCGCCTATATTGCAGCCGCAGGCAAGGCGGCATGGGATGTTCCAGACCTGCCTGCAAACACGCCCCTGCGTGAGATAAAGACCGTGGGCATCATCGGTGCGGGCACCATGGGTGGCGGCATTGCTATGAATTTTGCCACGGCTGGGTTCGACGTACGCATCGTTGAAACCACGCAAGAGGCGCTTGATCGTGGTCTTGCTGTGGTGCGCGGTAACTACCAGCGGTCTGCAGACAAAGGTCGCTTTCCCCAAGACGAAGTCGAGACGCGTATGGCCCGCTTTGACGGACGAATCGCATTGGCTGACCTTGCTGAATGCGATTTGGTGATTGAGGCGGTTTTTGAGAACATGGACCTCAAGCGCAAGATTTTCACAGAGCTCGACCGCGTGATGAAATCGGGCGCCATTCTTGCGACAAATACCTCTGCGCTCAACATTGATGAGATTGCGTCGATGACTAAGCGCCCCGAGGACGTGATCGGCTTGCACTTCTTCTCTCCCGCCAATGTCATGAAGCTGTTGGAGATCGTACGCGCCAAGCACACTGCCGATGACGTGGTGGCCACCTGCATGTCGTTGGCCGGCGACATCAACAAGATTGCGACACTTGTCGGTGTTTGTCCTGGTTTTGTCGGCAACCGCATCCTGTTTGCGCGCCAGATTCAAGCCAACAAGCTGGTCTATCAGGGCGTGATGCCTTGGGATGTAGATGCAGCCCTGAATGCCTTTGGCTTCAAGATGGGCCCTTTCCAGATGAGCGATCTGGCGGGCCTTGATATCGGCTGGTCCAAAGGGGCCAAGACCGATAACCCGATCCGCGACGCCTTGTGCGAACTGGATCGTCGCGGGCAGAAAACCAAAGCCGGGTTTTATGACTATGACGACGCGCGCCGCCCTATCCCGTCAGACGTGACCGCAGGCATTATCCGTGACATCACAGGTGCACAGCCCTCAAAAATGAGCGCGGATGAGATTGTTGAAATTTGCATTTATCCGATGATCAATGAAGCCGTGAAGATCCTAGAAGAGAACAAAGCGCAGCGCCCCTCGGACATCGATGTGGTCTGGCTGAATGGCTATGGCTGGCCTGCAGACAAGGGCGGCCCGATGTTTTACGGCGATCGGGTTGGGGCCGCAGCTGTGCTCGCGCGTATGGAAACGCTCGGCGCCGAAGATGCGGCGTTTTCCCCCGCTCAAGCTCTGCGCGCCTTAGCTGAAACAGGTGGCAAGTTCGTCGATATTGATACTGGAGGGTTGAAGGTATGAGCTACGAATTCATCAAAACAGAAAAACGCGGACATATCCTGCTGGTTACCATGAACCGGCCAGAGGTCTACAACGCCGTGCATGTGGATATGCACAACGAAATGGCCGCGTGCTGGGATGCCTTTGCCGCTGACCCGGACCTTTGGGTAGCTGTCCTGACGGGCGCGGGCGACAAGGCCTTCTCGGCGGGCAACGACCTGAAGGCAACAGCCGCCGGCGGCAGCAAGGCCAAGATGACAACGACAGGCTTTGCTGGCCTCTCTTCGCGGTTTGACCTCGAGAAACCGATCATCGCTGCGGTTAACGGGGTCGCGATGGGCGGCGGCTTTGAGACGGCCCTGTCCTGCGACATTATCCTCGCGTCCGAAAATGCCAAGTTCGCTTTGCCAGAAGTCAAAGTCGGCTTCTTTGCGGCCGCTTCGGGCGTGCAGCGCCTGTCGCGCTACATCGGACGGCTCGCCGCGCATGAGTTAATGCTCACGGGCCGCACCTTCGACGCCACAGAAGCCCATGCGATGGGCTGCGTTAACGAGGTACACCCGCCTGAAGAATTGCTTACCAAAGCGATAGAAAAAGCCGAACAGCTTTGCACCGTATCGCCCTCAGCCGTGAAGGCAACCAAACGCGTGCTTAACGACATCTTGCGTCGTGATGGCATGGCCGAAAGCATCGCCTATTCTCGCGAGGTCATCGCTGACTTGTCGAAAACAGAAGATTTTAAAGAAGGCGTCAATGCCTTCGTCGCCAAACGCGCCCCGCAGTGGGTTAACAAATAAACAGCCTTAAGGACGAACTAAATGTCAGATGCACATGCAGAAACTAGCCTGAACAACCTTGAAATGTCCGACAAAGCCAAACCGCTTTTGAACGCAGTGATCAAGCACATCCGCGAAAACGTTGACCCGATTAGCGAAGAGTTTCACCGTTTGGGCAAAGCACAGGAAGACCGCTGGTCATATCACCCGCGCCAGATTGAGCTGTTGGATGGCGCTAAGCAAAAGGCGCGTGATGCCGGACTATGGAACTTCTTTCTACCCAACGCCGAAACCGGCGAAGGCCTCTCAAACCTGGACTACGCTTACATTGCCGCTGAGCTGGGGAAAAACCCGCTGGCCTCCGAAACGCTCAACTGTTCAGCACCTGATACGGGCAACATGGAAGTGCTTGAGCGTATCGGCACGGAGCAACAAAAAGAACAGTGGCTCAAGCCGCTCCTAGCAGGGGAAATTCGCTCAGCATTTGCGATGACCGAGCCTGACATGGCGTCCTCTGACGCCAAGAACATCTCGACATCTGCTGTGCTCGAAAATGGCGAGTGGGTCATCAACGGCGAGAAGTACTACATCTCAGGAGCAGGTGATCCGCGTTGTAAGATCATGATCGTGATGGTCAAAACCTCTCCTGACGCAGAAGCCTTCCGCCAGCAATCTCAGATCCTTGTTCCCATGGATCACCCCGGTGTTGAAATCCTCGGACCGATGCATGTGTTCGGCCACGACGACGCGCCACACGGCCACATGCACATAAAGTTTACCGATGTGCGCGTGCCAGAAGAGAACATCCTCTGGGGCGAAGGCCGCGGTTTTGAGATCAGCCAAGTTCGCCTTGGGCCCGGCCGCATTCACCACTGCATGCGCTCAATCGGGCAAGCCGAAAAGGCGCTGGATCTGATGATCCACCGCGGTCTCAATCGCGTCGCCTTTGGCAAGAAGATCGTTGACCTCGGCAAGAACATGGAGACGATCTCACGCGCCAAGATCGAGATTGAATCGATGCGTTTGCTGGTGTTGAAAGCCGCCAAGGCGATGGACGTACTGGGCAACAAAGAGGCCCGCATCTGGGTCAGCATGATCAAGGCGAAGGTGCCTGAACAGGTCTGCGATATCATTGATCAAGCGATGCAAGTGCACGGCGCAACCGGCATCAGCCAATGGTCCCCTTTGTCTGGCATGTACGCCCAGCAACGCACGCTGCGTTACGCCGATGGCCCCGATGAGGTGCACCACCACGTCATCGCACGCAATGAAGTGCAGTCATATAAGGATAGCAACTCGCGCCAAGATGCCATCTCTGGTGATACAAACGCGCGCGGTTCTTTCGGATTTGTCGGATGAGTCTGTTTGATCTGACCGGCAAGGTCGCCCTCTTAACGGGGGCGTCCAAAGGCATGGGCTACGAGATGGCCCTTGGCCTTGCCCAACACGGCGCAACAGTGGTGATCTCCTCGCGCACGCAAGAAGAGCTCGACGCTGCCGCTGCTGAAATCAACAAAGCTGTGGGGGCCAAGCGCGCCCACGGCATTGCCGCCAACATTGTCCACAAGGACTCGTTGCAAGCGCTTGTCGACAAGACACATGAAGTCGCGGGCGCAATCGACATCGTGGTTGGCAACGCTGGCGTGAATCCTTATTTCGGCCCAATCGCTGGCATTTCGGATGAACAATACGAACGCACGATGAACGCCAACGTACAGTCCAACCTCTGGCTGGCAAAGATGGTCGCCCCAGACATGGAGGCCAAAGGGTCCGGGTCTATGATGTTCACATCGTCGATCGGGGCGTTCAAAGCCTCCGACACGTTGGGCACCTATGGCATGTCCAAATTGGCGCTGATCGGGTTGGTCCGCAATCTCGCAGCAGAGTTTGGTCCCAAAGGCATCAGGTTCAATGCGATCTGCCCCGGGCTAATCAAAACCGACTTTGCCCGTGAGCTCTGGGACAAACCAGGGGTAGAAGAGAAATACTCCCGCGCGATTCCATTGGGCCGTCTGGGGGAACCGGATGATTTCGCTGGTCTGGCCGTGTTCCTTGGTTCGGACGCCAGTAAGTATATGACCGGACAGGCGTTGACTGTCTGCGGCGGCTCCAGCATGTGGAGTTGAGGTTATGGAAATAAAGGACAAAATCTGTGTTGTGACAGGTGCGGCAAGCGGCATTGGCCGCGCTCTGTGCCATGCTTTCGCGGCTGAAGGGGCTGCGCATGTGGTGTGCGTTGACATGAATGCCGAAGGTGCTGCGCAAACCGCGAAGGACGTGGGCGGGCACGCCTATACGGTCGATGTGTCGGGCGAAGGGCAGATTGCCGATATGATCGACACGGTTGAGCGCGACATTGGCCCGATTGACCTGTTCTTTTCCAATGCGGGTATTGCTGTTGGAGGGGGTATGGGAACACCCAACGCCGAGTGGCAACGCACATGGGAGATAAACGTCATGGCCCACATCTGGGCCTCGCGTAAACTGGTCCCCCTGATGGCCGCCCGTGGTGGTGGGTATCTATTAAACACTGCCTCGGCGGCAGGGTTGCTGAACCAGATTGGGTCTGCCTCGTATGGCGTGACGAAACACGCCGCTGTCGGTTTGGCGGAGTGGATCGCGATGACGCACGGGGACGACGGGATCAAAGTCTCTGTCTTGTGCCCACAAGCTGTGCGCACCGAGATGACCCGGGGACATGAGGATCACGTCGCGGCACTCAACGGCATGATGGAACCCGAAGCCGTAGCATTTTGCTGCGTTGATGCCATCCGCGAGGAAACGTTCTTAATCCTGCCGCACGAAGAAGTGCGGGAGTACATGAAGAACAAAACAGATAATTATGACCGCTGGATCGGTGGTATGCGCAAACTCAACCGCAAATTCGGCGCGCTCGACACATAAGTCGGGTCGCTCGCCAAACATCAAGCAAAAGGAACAAAATATGATCGGTTATGTAACAATCGGCGTGAATGACATGGAACGCGCCAAAACCTTCTACGCAGGACTGTTTGCCGATAAGGGCGGCAAGGTTGTTATCGACAATGGGCGCATCGCCTTTATTAGCGTGGCAAAGGGCCAGCCAATGGTCGCAGTCTGCGAACCCTATGACAAGGGCGACCCAGCACCGGGCAACGGCACCATGCTTGCCTTTACCGCAGACAACAAAGAAGAGGTGGACCAGATGCACGCCCGCGCATTGGAGCTGGGAGCCACCGATGACGGTGCACCCGGTCAGCGCATTCCCGATCGGTTTTATGGTGCATATGCCCGTGACCCCGACGGAAACAAGTTCTGCTTTTTTGTGTTTGGCTAATGTGCGCGGCGGTCACTTTTTATCGAGTGGCCGCCTTAAACCACGCAGGTATAGCAACAGTCCGAACAGCTTCATGTCTGAGGCATAGGCCAACAGACAGTGTTGCTTAGGTGGGATTCACCATCTCTAAAACAGCATAGCACCTCTAGTCCGCGCACCAAGGCGGTGACAAAATTGCGATCCTTGTCTGAGCTGTCTTTGTGTCGGTCGTCCATCAGTCCATTATTCTAAGCTCAGTGCGCCACAGCCGCGTTGTGCGGACACTGGAACAAAGCGCCCAGCATCAAAACGTATGCAGGTATTGAAACTTTACCGTCCACCCCTTGCCATAGCGCGCATTGAATGACTGCGGCCATGCGAAAGAAGCAAAAGCCAAAGAAATAGCCAAAATTACCAATGTAGCACACCAGCTTCGCCGACATTTTACGACATCAAGTTCCTGATCTTTAGGCGCGGTCTCAACCCATTTCGCAATTTTGACAAAGGTTGCTGACACGCCTCTGAAGGCAGCGTCTTGCCTGTCAAAGACAGCTTTCTTCAGCGCGTCTATTTGGTGCTTCAATGCCCCCGACCCCCAGGCGATTGGGGAACCAGTTCCGGTAATGCAACACTGTGTCTACAGAACGCGCTTATTTCTTCGAGCCAACTGAGCTCCTCTATGTAGAAGCCATCAGGGGTAACCGCCATTCTTCAAATTCTATGCGATAAGAACGTCACGTCAGTATGCGGACAGAAATTCCGCAGTGCGGAATTAACGCCGGAATTGCGGTTGACAAGATTCAACGCAAGGTCCCAACTTTATGCCAATACATTGAGGGGGAGTAGACAATGAAAATTATGCTCAGCACTGAGCCCGGCGGACCGGATACGTTGGTTCTAAGCGATACTGCGACCCCAGAACCGGGCAAGAAACAGGTCCGCATCAAAGTCCATGCAGCGGGCGTAAATTTCCCCGACACGCTTATCATCCGCGACCTCTATCAGGTGAAACCGCCCCGCCCCTTTGCACCCGGTGGCGAAATTGCAGGCGAGGTTGACGCTGTTGGCGAAGAGGTGAGCGATCTGAAGGTCGGAGATCGCGTGCTCGGCATGATCGGCTTTGGCGGTTTCGCCACACAGGTCGTGGCAGACGCAACGCGCGTCATCAAAATCCCTGACGCGATGCCTTACGACGAGGCCGCCTGTTTCGTGCTGACCTATGGCACATCGCATCACGCACTCAAGGACCGTGCCGCGATTCAACCGGGTGACTCCCTCTTGATTTTGGGGGCTGCGGGCGGTGTTGGGGCTGCTGCAATCGAACTGGGCAAGGCAGCAGGTGCAAAGGTTATCGCCGCTGTGTCTTCAGAGGAGAAGGCGCAGTTCTGCCGTGACCTCGGCGCAGATGAAACCCTGATCTACCCTCGCGACATGTCCGACCGGGCTGCGCAAAAAGACTTCTCTGCACAGATCAAGACATTGTCTGGCGGTGAGGGTGTGAATGTCGTCTATGATGCGGTGGGTGGCGATTATGCAGAACCAGCCGTACGTGCACTGGCGTGGAAGGGCCGTTATCTGGTGGTGGGATTCCCGGCGGGTATCCCGAAAATCCCACTAAACCTGACTCTACTGAAAGGTTGTCAGATTGTTGGCGTATTCTGGGGCTCCCATACGGTGCGCGAGCCCCAGAGCCACGCAGAAAACATGGGCGATCTGTTTCGCTTGTATGCAGAGGGTAAAGTCCGGCCACAAATCTCTGCGCGTTTCCCGTTGGCGCAAGCCGGCGACGCGCTCCAACTGCTCGAAGGCCGCAAGGCACTTGGCAAAGTTGTGGTCACGATGACGTAGCTCGGAAGAGCCTAGGCCGGCAGATGCGACACATCAATGAACCACGTAAGATCAGCGCCAAAGCGGGCCTATTGAACTGGATCACTGTTGAACAAAAGAGGGGTGGATGAATTCGCCAACACTAGTTGGGACACGCCACGAATTAGCGTGGGCCCATAAAGTGCAGGGCAGGAACTTTTGTTGGTGGACCATCGCACCCGATTTCCTGATGCCTAAGCATGCCGCCGAAATCGCACACCAACATTCTAACAATCGCAATAAACGGCGAAGCAAGCCCACCCTTTTGGCCGAATGGCTCGGGCGAGCCGCGTTCAAAGACTAAAAGAGAGCAAAACATGAAACTTGATCAAGCCATGAGCGAACGCCGCTCTATCCGCGGATTTACCGATGCGCCAGTTTCAAAAAAGATACTGGAAGAGGTGATTGAGCTCGCCAATCGCGCGCCCTCCTCAATGAACACGCAACCATGGCATCTGCATGTGCTGACAGGCGAACCTCTGGAACGCGTCCGCACAGGCAATACCGAGCGGATGCTGGGCGGTGTGACCCCGACGCGCGATATTGAGGACTATGCCGCCTATGAAGGCGAGCACCGCAAACGGCAGATCGAAATCGCAGTACAACTGTTCGAGGCGATGGGCATCGAACGCCACGATGCTGAGCGTCGTCAGGACTGGGTCATGCGTGGGTTTCGGCAATTTGATGCGCCCGTCTCAATTGTGGTCTGCTTTGACCGTTCACTGCTGAACAACACGATTGCCCATTTTGACACTGGCGCCATGACCTATGGTCTGGTTCTCGCCGCTTGGGCACGAGGGTTGGGCGCGGTCATCAACGGACAGGGCATCATGCAAAGCCCAGTTGTACGGGAAGTTGCAGAGATCCCAGAAGATCAGGTTATTCTGACCTGTGTTGCCTTGGGCTGGCCCGATGAAGGATTTGTCGCCAACTCGGTTGTGTCTCGCCGGCGTCCGGTTAGCAATACAACGAAATTCCTTGGCTTTGAGGCAGCCCAAGTGTCCTAGGGTCAGGGCCCATTGCAGCCACTACATATGATCGCAGTTTGTCGGTAACAAAGCGCTGTTGTGGGTCATATCTCAGGAACTTTCCACGGGTATAAGAGATCCCATCGCCGTGATCTCTTTTTTGTTCACGTTAGGAACGGCAAAGACTAGGCGCAGGCCTCGTGAACTTTTCACTGAGGGCGGTGCGCAGCAGGAATACGTCATGACAGCAGTCATATCGCATTGCCACGCTCGCCTAGTCTTTCAACCGGTCAAAAAAGAACCCAACCCGGTTTCGCCTTAGATGGCGACGACTGGCAGACCACTCAAAGATGCTCTGGCTCAAGCATAACCAATCATTTGAGTGCGCTCAGTTGAAACTGGCCGATAGATTTTTGTGACGAGGAATATTTGATTTCCATCTTGGATCAACCGGTTCCTGGCAATAGGACCGGACCGCTTATTCAAACCTCACGACTAAGCCGCTGTCTGCGTTCCAGATGAAAAGAGTGCGAACGACTATTCCCCGATATTCTCGTGATCCGTCAGGCACTCGGAATGATCCCGCAATACATCCAGAACCCGGCAATCCCCAGCTTGCCCGCCTGCGCATTCTGCAATCATCCGTTTAAGTTCCTGCTCCAAGGCTTGCAGCCTGAGTATGCGTTGCTGCACTTGCAACAGCTGTTGCTGGGCAATTGAATCCGCTTGTGAACAGGATTGCTCAGGATTGTCAGCCAAACCCAGCAGATCCCGAATTGCATCAAGCGAAAAACCCAATTGCCGTCCATGGCGCACAAAGGCCAATCGGTCCAGATCACTCTGAAGATAGCGTCTTTGCCCACCCGCGGTCCGGCCAGGTTCGCGCAACACCCCAATCTGTTCATAATACCTGATGGTCTGGACTTTGGTCCCTGTTTTGCGGGACAGCGTGCCGATTGTGAGCATGAAAACCTCTAGTCTCTATACATAGCAGAGCTAACCACTCAATCTGTCAGATCAAGGCAAAACTGGCCATCCTCAGCTTAACACCTGCGCGCTAAGGGCGATCCCCCTCGCCCTGACAAGAAAAGATGAAAAAGCTCTTGAAGCTACAGCCACTAGAGGTCCTATCTATATCAGGAACATCCATTCCGGAGCTTTTCAATGCCTCACGAAGGTTCTATTATTGCCCCTCAATCCACTTGCAGCAGTTGCTGCGGCAGCGACGCAAAAATTCCAAACCCAACCGCGAAATCCGGTGTCGGGCGCAGTTTCCGCGTGGCGGGACTGGATTGCGCCGAAGAAGTGGCGATTCTGAACAAAGTTTTGGCCAAAGATTTAGGGGGCGAAGACCACCTGGCGTTTGATGTCATAAATGCGCGTATGACGATCTTGGATTCCGCCATTCCGATGCAGGACGATGAAGTCATCAGGCGCGTTGACTCAACAGGGCTCAGCGCAAAGCAGTGGGATGATCAATCTGCCAAAGCGGACCATTCCGCCCACCTGAAACGGCAGAAACAATTTACCTTTCTCTCAGCGGGTTTCTGGGCCGCTGGATTGATTTATCACATGATTGAAACCGGGCTGGTTGGTGGATTGTCCATTTTTTCCGGCCATGGTGACACCCCGACGCCCAACATCGAGATCAGCCTATTCTTACTCGCCATACTCTTTGGGGCATGGCTGGTCGCGCCCAAAGCATGGTCCTCTGCGCGTCGCCTTTCCCCTGATATGAACCTGCTGATGATTGTCGCCGTCTGTGGTGCGGTTATCTTGGGCGAATTTTTTGAGGCCGCCACCGTCGCCTTCCTTTTTGCGCTTTCTCTGACCTTAGAAAGCTGGAGCGTCGGGCGCGCGCGCAATGCCGTCGCCGCGTTGTTGGACCTCGCCCCGGCGACGGCCAGAGTCATTTCCAAAGATGGGAAAACGGAACAGGATACCCCCGCCGCACAGGTCGTGATCGGCGATATCTTTGTCGTGCGGGGTGGGGATCGCATTCCCTTAGACGGCACAGTGCAAAGCGGCATTGGGGCCGTCGATCAGGCCCCGATAACGGGTGAAAGCGCCATGGTTCTAAAAGAGGCCGGGGACACGGTTTTCGCAGGAACCATCAACGGCGAAGGCTCGCTGACCATTCAAGCCAGCAATATCGCAAGCGACACGGTGTTGGCAAAAATCACCCGGATGGTTGGGGATGCGCATTCACGGCGCGCGGATATTGAACAGTGGGTCACCAAATTTGCCCGCATCTACACCCCTTTCGTCATGGGACTCGCAGCTTTCATCGCCATTGTCCCGCCACTTGTGTTCGGGGCCGCTTGGACGGATTGGATCTACAACGCGCTTGTCTTACTTGTCATCGCCTGCCCTTGCGCCTTGGTGATTTCAACGCCCGTGTCCATTGTTGCAGCCCTTGCCGCCTCAGCACGCAATGGCGTGCTGATCAAAGGCGGCGCTTATGTCGAAATCCCCAGCCGACTGACCGCCTTGGCAATCGACAAGACAGGTACGATCACCGAAGGAACGCCCGAAATCGCGTCGGTCCAGTCCTTTATGGAAGACGACGCCAGCTTGTTGCAAATCGCCGCCGCGCTGGAAATCAGATCGTCCCATCCCCTTGCGCGCGCTATTGTGACCTATGCAGGTCAAACCGCTCCTGCCGAACAAACCCGCACTGTCCCTGGCCGTGGTGTCGAAGGCATCGTGGACGGGCGCAACGTGTGGCTGGGGTCTGAACGTTTTGCGCACGAAAAGGGGTTAGAAATCCCAGACGCCCTAAAACGGCAGTTTGAAACGGCGGGCAGCACTCTGGTTGCGATTGGAGATGACACAAACCTGCTCGGCTTGCTTGAACTGCGCGACAAAATCCGCCCCGATGCGCGCGCTATGATTTCAAAGCTACACGCACAGGGCGTCAAAAAGATTGTCATGTTAACGGGGGACAATGAACCGACTGCCCGTGCCGTTGCTCAAACAGTTGGCATTGACGAGGTTCACGCCGGGTTGCTGCCACAAGAAAAGGTCGCAGCCATCGAGGAATTGACCGAAACCTATGATGTTGTGGCGATGGTTGGGGATGGGGTCAACGATGCCCCCGCGATGGCGCGCGCTGACATTGCAATTGCGATGGGTGCGGTGGGATCTGATGCGGCAATTGAAACTGCCGACATCGCATTAATGAGCGATGACATCGGCAAACTGCCTTGGCTCGTCAACCATTCACGCCACACCATGTCAATCATTCGTCAGAACATTGGATTTGCCCTGGCAACCAAAGCTTTGTTTGCGGGTTTGACCGCATTGGGCATGGCCTCAATGTGGGGGGCAATCGCCGCAGATGTTGGGGTGTCGCTTGCCGTCGTAGCCAACGCATTGCGTTTGCTCCGAGAGCGTTAAGGGCGTTTGCGACTTTCACACCGCAAAGGAAGCCGAGGCCATGCCCCGGTGCAATCCCTAACTGGACGGTTCTGAACGCTGGCCTGAACTCTGTGACAGATCCAAAATACGCGAAAACAACCAATCAATCGCTGCATCCCCATCTGAGCGGATATGCCGATAAAGATGAATCTCCAGCGGCTTAACTGCCAACGGCAAGGGTCGCGCCTGCAGGCCAAACCGTCTGGCCAGATCGCGCGTCAACGTAACCACCATGTCGGTTCCCAATACGATTGGAACAACCGAATAATAATTCTGCATTTGCAACCCGAACTGTCGCCGTATTCCACGCCTGCGTAGCGCAATATCCACGGCTGCGGCCCCCTGTTGGCGCGAAGAAATGTGGATGTGTTTAAGCTCTAAATATGCGTCGAGCGTAAGCTCTTGGCTTCCTGCCGGATGACCCGGTCGCATAGCACAGACATAGTTGTCTTTGGCAACAATCTGGCTGCTCAAATTTGTGGTATCGCGCAAGGGAATGTCGGTTGCGATTTCGACAGTTCCACGCGCCAAAGCTTTGGGCAGCTCCGCCCGGGGCAGACGCAGCACCCGAAGCTCAACCCCCGGCGCCCGATGGCTCAGGTCTTGCACAAGATCCGGCAGCAGTTCCGCGTCATGCAGATCCAAGACGCTCAACCGGAAAATCCGACGACTGGTTGCCGGATCAAATCGTTCCGCCTTGAGCGAGGCCGATTGAAGCAAGGTCAACGCATCTGAAACACGGCCCGCAATACTGTCGGCAAAGCTGGTGGGCTGCATTCCGCCCCCGCTTTTGACAAATAATGGGTCATCCAAAGCATGTCGTAGCCGAGCCAAAGCGTTGCTGACGGTTGGTTGCGTCAACGACAAACGTTCCGCTGCTCTGGTCAAGTTGCGTTCCGTATAAATCGTATCAAAGACCAGAAACAAATTCAGGTCGAGCCGGTTCAAGCGCATCATCATTCTCTATGTGAATGATGCCAATTCTGAATATTAATTTCCAGAATGACAAGTGGCTTGATATCACGTGGTCAAACACCGCTGATCTTTAACAAAGCTAGACGAGGTATCCCATGGATTTTGACCATTCTCCACGGACTGAAGAATTGCGCCAAAAGTTGATGACCTTTATGGAAACGCATATTTACCCGCGCATCCCGGCCCACAAAGCCGAGATTGAGGCGGGTCAATTTCCCGTCTCCTTCATGGAAGATCTCAAAGCTCTGGCAAAAGCAGAAGGTCTCTGGAACCTGTTTTTACCCAGTCTTCGTGACGACGAACCGGGCACTGGCCTGAGCAACCTGGAATACGCACCATTGGCGGAAATTTTGGGTCAGGTCAGCTGGGCCTCCGAAGTCTTCAACTGCAACGCGCCGGATACCGGAAACATGGAATTGTTGCACATGTTCGCCACAGAACAGCAGCGCAAAGAGTGGTTGGTTCCTCTGCTCAACGGCGAAATCCGATCTGCTTTTGCCATGACCGAACCCGATGTTGCGTCATCGGATGCGACCAACATCACGACCTCAATTCGTCGGGATGGCGATGACTATGTGATCAATGGACGGAAATGGTTTATCACCAACGCCTGCCATCCGAACTGCAAGGTCCTGATCGTGATGGGCAAGACAGATCCGAACGCCGAAACCCACAAACAGCAAAGCATGATCATCGTTCCACGCGATACGCCGGGTGTCGAAATTGTACGAAACCCAACCATTTTGAACATGCATGACCCCGAGGGCCACGCAGAGATCGTGTTCCAGAATGTACGCGTCCCTGCTGGCAACCTTTTGGGCGAAGAAGGCAGTGGCTTTGCCCTTGCTCAAGCACGATTGGGCCCCGGCCGCATCCATCACTGTATGCGCTCCATTGGGGCCGCCGAAATGGCGCTGGATCTGATGATTGAACGGTTGCAAGAGCGCAAAACGTTTGGGAAGTACCTGTCAGAGCAGGGTGTTACCCGTGAATGGATCGCCCGCTCGCGCCTTGAAATCGAACAAGCCCGTTTGCTGACACTCAAAGCCGCTTGGAAAATCGACAAGGTGGGCGCTAAAGCGGCCCGCAAAGAAATCTCGTTGATCAAAGTGGTCGCCCCGAATGTGCACGCGACGGTAACCGACAGAGCGATGCAAGCCTTTGGTGCAATGGGATTGACGCCGGATACCCCGCTTGCCGACAGCTATACGTGGGCGCGTGCCTTGCGGTATGCCGACGGCCCTGACGAGGTGCATATGCAATCGATCGCAAAGATGGAGATCAAAGCCTCGAACCGGGGCCGGTCTGCGATTTGGTTGACCCCACCCCAACGCTAAACTGCACGAGGTTTTACCCCTTAGACAGCGCAACACCTGCTGTTGGCTGTCTAAGGATGGATCACTAAACCACTTGCTTTGAGACAGTCGGCAATTTGCGATAAACCAAATCCTGCTCTGGCGTGTTCATCGCCGCCTCAAGTGCCTGAACCACTTTTTGATGATGTGGGGATTTATGGCACACCGGGTCCGTTGCACTGGCATCCCCAACCAGTGCAAGCGCTTGGCAACGACATCCACCAAAATCAATCTCTTTGCGGTCGCAACTCTGACACGGATCTGGCAACCAATCCGTACCGCGATAGGCGTTGAAGGCCTCGCTTTTGTACCAAATTTCGGACAGCGTCCGGTCCCTCACATTGTCGAATTTGAGATGCGGAATGCTTTCCGCTGCGTGACAGGGCAAAACCGTTCCATCCGGGGTGACGTTCAACCCTGTCGACCCCCAGCCACCCATACAGGCCTTTGGAAAGTCGGAATAATAATCTGGTGGTACAAAATCAAAAGCCATTGTTCCGCGCAGTCGGTTTTCCGCCTCGGATACGATACGTTTCGCTTCTTTGGTCTGTTCCAATGTCGGCAGCAATTGATCTCGGTTGGTTTCAGCCCAGCCATGAAATTGCACACAAGCCACCTCGAGCCGCCGTGCGCCCAAATCCACCGCCATTTCAATCGTGCGTTCAAGATCATCAAGATTGTGGCGATGCATGACCGCATTCAACGTCAGGGGAATGCCCCTATTTTTTATCTCAGTTGCAACTTTCATCTTGCGATCAAAGCCGCCTTTGTAACCGCCGATCCAATCCGCCAAGTCTGCGGTGGTGCCTTGCAACGAGAGCTGGATGTGATCCAGCCCAACCTGTTCAAGCGCATCCAACCGTTTCGGGGTTAACCCAACACCGCTGGTTATCAGGTTGGTGTAAAGACCGGCCTCAGCAGCGGCTTGGGTCAATTCCACCAGATCAGGGCGCGAGGCAGGCTCACCGCCCGAAATGTGCAGCTGCAACACACCCATTTCTGCGGCCTGACGAAACACATCGGCCCAGGTTTCCGTGTCCAACTCGTGATCGCGCGTCAGCAGATCGGTTGGGTTCGAACAATAGGGACAAGCCAATGGGCAGCGGTGCGTCAGCTCAGCCAGCATGGCGATGGGTGGGGGCGCCGTCATGCATGCACCGCCAAAAACATCCGCGCCCTCAGGCCAACGAGAAAAGTTTGGACGTCGCCTGTAATCTGTTCCGCAGGGGCATCATACGTCGCGGCCAGATCAGCGATCAAAGCATCAAACCGGGTTTCGCCATCGACACGTGACAGGATCGCTTCGCCAATGGCATCCAATGCGACCGCCTTTTCAGGCGCGAGCAAAACTTTGCCTCCGCGCACACGGTCATCAATGATGCGCACCCCACGGGGCAAAAACGGACGATCCCCGGCCAACAGCTTGAGTGTCATAACATCCCCTCACCCGGTTTCCACGCACCGGGCGGGACACGACCCGGTTCAACATAGGCGCCCCACAAAGCATCCAACTGCGCCCACAAAACATTCGTTTTGAAGATCAACGCCTCACAGGCCATATCTTCTTTCTCAGCAGAGTCTGCGTGCTCTAACACCCATGCCAGACCAAATTTCACATCTTTAGGTGCTTCACTCAGGCGTTTTTTGAAATAGGACATCGACGTCGCATTGGCGAAATCATAGTGTTTCAACATGCCCTCAATCCGGCGTTCATGGATGGATGGGGCAAACAATTCCGTCAACGACGATGCCACGGCTTGTAGCAACGGCATATCCCGAACATACCGCACATATGCATCGACGGCGAATTGGGTTGCAGGCAACACACCCCGACCAGATGCAACATAGTCAGGGTCCAGCCCAACCGCTTCGGCCAGCTTCAGCCACCGCCGAATACCGCCGCCTTCTTCTACGCCACCATCGTGATCTTCGATCCGACTGCGCCAGTTCCGACGCATGTCCGGGCCACAGCGTGACATGAAAGCTGCGTCTTTCATTGGAATCGCGGCTTGATACGCCCATCGGTTGATCACCCATGCCCGCACTTGGTCCGGGTTACATTCCCCCGCGTGCAGCATGTGATGAAAGGGGTGCTTGTCGTGATAGCGTTCTGCTCCTATCGCACGCAGACGGTCCTCGAGCGTTTCAATCTCTGGGGTGGCAACAGGGTGCGTCATAGCGCGATCTCCATCCCGTCAGCAGCGATATCCCAGCCATTTTCCAAAACAAACGCGCGTTCAGGGCTGTTGGGTTGCCAGACAGGGTTTGTGTTATTGATATGGATAAACGTTTTTCGCGCCTTCAGATGCGCAAGCTGCGCGATGGAGCCATCTGGGCCGCTTATCGAAATATGCCCCATACGCTGGCCGGTTTTCACGCCGGTCCCACTCTGGATCATTTCATCGTCTTGCCACAGCGTTCCGTCAAAAAACAACTGATCTGCATCTTCGATAGTGGTCAGCAGATCTTCGGTGACTTCTGCACAGCCAGGTATGTAATAAGCGACATGGGTGCCATCACTTAACCGAACCCCAACGGTTTGTTCTCCCACCAGATCGGTTTTGACGGTCTCACCCTCCATAAACAAAGGGACCTTGCCCGGCACGGGGAAAACCTGTGCTTCGAGGTTTGGCAACATCATGAATGAGGCGCCAATCGCCACTGAGCGACGCGGGACTTTTTCTGCGTTCACAGCATCAAACACACGGTTTGCTGTCAGAAGGTCAAGAATTTCAGAAGTGCCGAATAAGGTAAACGGTGTTTGTTCCCGCAAGCTCAGCAAGCCCGCGATATGGTCGATATCGCCATTGGTCAGCAAGACCGACGAGATTGGCGTATCCCGCAAGCTGCGGGGATGCATGCGCGGGCAAGCCTTCATTTGCGCCCGTATGTCAGGAGACGCGTTAAGAACCGCCCAGTTGTTGCCATCCACGGATACAGCCAGTGAAGACTGGCTCGCGGAGGGGATTTTACCCGTTCGGGCGTCGTTGCAGTTTGGGCAACCACAATTCCACTGCGGCAAGCCACCGCCTGCCGCCGCTCCGAGAACCAGAAATTGCATAGTCTTCTATCCGTCTATTGCGGATCAGAACAGGTCGCGTTCTTGCTCGCGGCCTTCGTCCTCTGCTGGTGCATAAGAATTGATTTCCATGCCGCAGTTCACTTCTTTGAGTTTAGGTGCAGTCCAGGCCATTTGATCCTCCTCGGGCTTGGTTGATGTGTTCACACTAGCCGCAAGGGTATCACCCGAGAATAGGCCTTTGGTCGTAGGATCAAGTTGGGTCTTAGATCAGACCAAGGTCGCATATTGTGGGCGCCCAGTTGCTTCTAGAGTTTTGAACTATGCGTGCGATTCAATATATTCTTTCACTTTGCATCTGGCTAGTCCTGCTATCACCAGTCCAGGCGGAGCCAATGGACCGCGATATGTTGGCAGATCTGATTATGCCTCCATTTTCATTGGGCGAGCCCTTGAACGATAAGGGTGTCTATTCTCTACTCAATTCAGGTGGTGCAGAAGCTGGCTATGTCTTTGAAACAGAACCGCTTGCACCTTTGCCGGGGTTTTCTGGCGCTGCCATCAACGTCTTGGTCACCCTAGATCTGGAAGGGAAATTTCTGGATGTACGATTGATTGAGCACAATGAACCAATCTTTGTTTCGGGCTTGGGCCAAGCCCCATTTCATAAATTTTTTGAACAATACCCCGGCCTGTCGATCTCGTCCTCTATCGTCGTTGGCACACCTTATGGCGGCGGGGATACCGGGTCTTCGCTGGTCTATTTGGACGGTGTTACCAAAGCGACCGCATCTGTACGCATCGCGCACGAGTCGGTCATGGGTGCCGCGTTGGCCGTTGCGCGCGAAAAGATGCAGGGGCTTGCCGCTGGCCCACCGGCACACCCAAATCCCGACATTGAAGAGAATTTGAGCTGGGATGATCTGATTGCACAGGGCCTCGTTACCCACAAAGTCGTCACCAACGCGGAAATCGACGCGGCCTTCGCTGACACATTATGGGAAGACGATGACCCAGAGGCGAAAGATGATCCCGACGCCCCATATCTGGATTTGTGGATCGTCGACCTTGGACCCAAATCAATCGCACGCGCCGCTTTGTCCAAAGACGGCTTTGCCGAGCTAAGCGAGTTTCTGGCGATTTCCCCCGATGACGAACCCATCTTGTTGATCGAAACAGCTAGGCATGGCCTTGTCAGTCCAGATTTCGTACGAAATACCGCCCCAAATTGGTTATCCGCCGAACAAAATGGCCTCCCCATTGCGTTGCGCGATAGCGATCTGTTTGTAGATCTGGCAAGCGAGGTTCCTGACGGAACCGCATTGATCTTGCGAACGGACCGCCGTCTTGGGTTTGACCCAGCCACCGCTTGGACCCTTAACGTTTCTTCAATCCGTAAACACGGGATTTTCCGGCCCGAGGTTGGTTCAATCAATCTCGCGGTTGAACACAGCACTGATGAGCGGTTTTTTCTTCGCCCAGTTCCACCCAAACCTGTCCCACCTTGGGTTGAGGCTTTGCGCAATCGGCAAACGGATATGGTCATACTCGCCGTCTTTCTGACCGCACTGACCGCTTTGGTGTTGTTTGCGCAGAACAAATTGGCAGACAGCAAGATCTTTACCCCCATCCGCCTGACTATTTTAGCGGTCGTCACCGGTTTCATTGGCTGGTGGGGGCAAGGTCAGCTTTCTATCGTCACTGTCTTGGGCGTTATCCGAACGAGCTTTGAGGGCGGCAGCTTTACGTTTCTCGCCTATGATCCGTTCTCGTTGCTGATCTGGGCGTTTGCTATTCTTGGCTTCGTTCTTTGGGGGCGTGGGCTGTTTTGTGGCTGGCTGTGCCCGTTTGGGGCGCTGCAAGAGTTCACTCATCACATCGGTCGCCTGTTGCGAATGCCCAAGATTGAACCCAGTGCCCGGTGGGATGCCCGCCTAAAAAACCTGAAATATGTCTTGCTCGCTGGATTGGTTGCAACTGTCTTTGTTTCGCCTGATAGCATCGACACAGTGGCCGAAGTTGAACCATTCAAAACAGCCATCACCACCTTTTTCATTCGCGAATGGTACTATGTGGCTTATGCCGCCTTCTGGCTGCTGTCAGGCATGGTGCTGTTCAAAGGGTTCTGTCGCTATGTCTGCCCACTAGGCGCCGTCATGGCGATTGGTGGTCTAATACGTGGGCGGGACTGGATTGCGCGACGCGAAGAGTGCGGATCACCCTGTCAGCTCTGCAAAATGAAATGCAACTACGGTTCAATCAAGAAAACCGGCGAAATCGCCTATTCCGAATGCTTTGGATGCCTGGATTGCGTTTCGATCCACAATGATGAGCAACGATGCGTGCCATTGATCCTTGCAGCCCGTCAAACCCAACGCAGCCCCCAAAATCGAGAGGCCGCCGAATGACCCTATCACGCCGCCGGTTTCTTGCCATAACAGCCGCAAGCGTTTGCAGCGGGACAATGGCGCAGGCCCGCTCGCACGGCTGGTCAGGCCGTGCCTTTGGCAGCGATGTCAGCATACAGCTTTCTGGCCCACGTGATCAGGTCAAACTGACATTGGATCGTGTCATTGCCAAAATGCGCGACATCGAACATTTGTTCAGCCTCTACGATCCGTCATCACACCTGTCGCAGCTCAATCGAACCGGCCGCTTGAAGTCGCCGCCACCAGAGTTCTTGAGGCTTATGGGCCTATGCTCGGACATGCATACTGCCACTCAGGGCGTATTTGATCCAAGCATCCAACCCCTGTGGGCGGCACTGGCCCAGGGCAAAGACACATCATCGGCCCGTCGGGCGATCGGATGGGATCGCGTGCACGTCAGTTCAGAGGCGATTTCACTCGCCAAGCATCAAGCGCTGACTTTCAACGGCATCGCCCAAGGCTTTGCCACTGATTTGGTCCGCGCTGACCTGTACCGCGAGGGATTTGAGCAGGCTTTGATCAACATCGGCGAATATGCGGCCCTTGGCGGCCCGTTCACCCTTAGCCTGTCGGGCCCAATGCACGGTCACTTGGGCACACGTCGTTTGACTGACACAGCCATCGCGACGTCAAGCACAACCGCAATGTCACTCGGCAAATCTGCATCCCACATCCAGCACCCAATCACCAATGCGCCCGCTCTTTGGTCGACCGTCAGTGTTAAAACAGATCAAGCAGCGATTGCCGATGCGACCAGCACCGCCTTTAGCGTTATGTCGCGCGCAGAAATTCGGCAGGCCCTTAGCCATTTGACGGTCGGAACAGAGGTCACTCTGGTCGACTTTAACGGCGATATAGAAACGTTGAGCTGAAACTGTTCTAGCGCAGCTCAGGTGGGCGATAACTCAGACCGTGCGCGTCAAAGAGTGCCTGCATCCGGCCATCTTGGATAGCGGCATAAATTGCGTCATCCACTGCATAGGCCAAAGGCCGATAGGCAAAATGCACCGCGACGCCTGCGGTCCACGATCCAACTGCAAACCCGGGCAAAGGTGGCGTATGAACCCCGATACCATCCTGTTTTCCGGCCTCAAGCTGGGCCAATGCCCCCATCGCGGCCATTGTTTCGCCAGCGGCCAATGCGGCCATCGCCTCGGACATACTAGGAAAGCGACTTACGTTATGGCTAAGCTGCCCGCCGGGAAAAGCAGACAGATAAAAATCTGCGATTGAGTCATTTTCGACCGCCACCGTGTCGAACCTGAAATAGGCGGGCACTGGGGGATCTTCGGGATAGGCGTCCTGACGATAGGCAATCGCGATTTCTTCTACTTGGTATTGCCCGGTAAAAACAACCTGTTCAACGCGACACGCAAATTCACTGTCATAGGGGACATGCAGCATAATGTTGGCCACTCTGCCACCAACAATTGGGCCCTTCCAGATCCAATTGCGCAAATCTGTTAGCAGATCTTCGCCCGGTGTCACCAAGTTAAATCTGGCCTCAACCCCCAGATCCTGCGCTATCAGCCGGCCAATATCGATGTCTACGCCAACGGGTTTTCCAGCAACCTCGGATGACCAAGGCGGGAAATCCTCATACGCGGCAAAGGTGATATACCCCCGCTCTTGGATGGTATCCAAATCTTGCCCCACGCGATCACGAGATGCATTCTGGGGCTTGAGTTGAGGCACATGATCCGCACATCGCGCTGATACATCTGTCGCGAATGCGCTGAGACCGATAAGAGAAGCGAATAGTCCTGGTAGATAGGGTGTCATGTGCCTCAGTCTGTTGTTTTAGTTGGTCGCTGACAAGCCAATCGTCAAAGCCTCGGCCGCAGCGAGGAAATTAGGTTCGTCGCCACCAATCAGATAGGCCGCGCGGAATGCAACACTATCCGCGATGGGTGCACCTGAACCGGTTTCAACCGTTTCCGCAATACTGCTAAGTTCCGCCTGAAGGGCCGCGACATCCCCGTCTCCACCATCCGCCATCGCCTTGAGCTGGTCGCGGATTTGGATCAACCGCGGGGTCGCGTCATCCAGCTCCCCATCATCCGGGCGCGTCTCAATGTAGGTACGGATCGCCCAAGCCGCTTTTTGCCCCAACAATTCGCCAAAGGCCGGCATCTTGGTAATTCCGTTTTGGGTATATCCCGTCTGGAACCGCTCTACATACCATTCATCGCCGTATTCTTCGGCCTCAAGATACCGCAGATCGGGGGCGAGACCACCAGAGACAACGCCCAAGCCATGACAGCGTGCACAGTTCTGGTTGTAGCCACTGTCGCCAATTTCAATCGCAGTTTTCCAAACATCGTCGCCTTGGCCGCGGTAAGGGTTTTCGATCAACCATTCCTCGCCAACATCCGGCAACGTATCCGTATCCATGGGCTGTGGTGCAACGTCCCCATGTGCAAAAGCCATCGTAGTTGTCGCTATCAGGCCAAACGTGGCCAAGGGCAATCTGAACATCATGGGTCCTCCCGTTCGTATTTTCAGGTGCCAGTTTAGCCGACCCGATCTGGTCCTTGCTACAAGACTTAAGTTTGAAATCGCCGGGATCACCATACGACCTTGGTCCAATAGATGGTTGAACAGTCGACACCGTAGGTTGATCACGATACATTAAACAGAGCACAGGAGCCTACGTGCGCTTCCCGAAATTCGGCCTCATCCTGACATGTCTTACCTTATTCACGCATGGCGCAATGGCTGAGGTTTCTGTCCCTGTTGTCTATCTAAAACAAACGGTTGAACGCCCACCTGTGCTCTCAAACCTTGATCCCATCCCCGAGGATGAAGGAGACATGGGCGCACAACTCGGGCTGGCGGACAATCTGACAACCGGGACATTCTTAGGTCATAAATACAGCTTGCTCACACGGATCGTGCCCGTGGGTGGGGATCTCATGACAGCAGCAAAAGAAGCGCTGGCTGAAAGTGATCTGATCATCCTTGATGCCCCCGCAACAGACGTTCTTGCCATTGCCGATCTGGAGGTTGCGCAGGACGCTGTCCTATTCAATGTTTCATCAGCACAAAACGCGCTGAGGGATCAGGGGTGCCGTGCGAACGTGTTACACAGTCTGCCCTCTTCTTTGATGCGAACCGATGCCATCATGCAATTTGCACGATCACGGCGGTGGGATACGTTGGCCCTGATTTCCGGAGAGCATCCCGATGATCTGAGCTATGCGCACTCCTTGCGCCGCAGCGCCACCAAATTTGGTATGAAACTGAAATCTGAAAAAACGTGGGTTTTTGATGCCGATATGCGCCGCAACGCCGCGCAAGAGGTGCCGTTGTTCACCCAAGATCTTGGTAAATACGACCTGTTGCTCATCGCGGATGAGGTGCAGGATTTTGGTCGCTACATTGCCTACAATACCTGGCTGCCCCGTCCCGTTGCCGGGTCTGAAGGGCTCATTGCAAGCGCTTGGTCGCCAGTGGTTGAACAATGGGGCGCGGCTCAGCTCCAGTCTCGGTTTACGGAGCTTGCCGGGCGTGCGATGCGCCCTAAAGATTACGCCGCCTGGGCCGCTATCCGCACGATTGGAGAGGCCGTGACCCGAACAAATTCGGCAGATACGGAAACATTACGGGGCTATATCCTGTCAGATGACTTTGAATTGGCCGGGTTCAAAGGGCGCCCGCTAAGCTATCGCCAATGGAACGGCCAGTTGCGTCAACCCATTCCGCTAACGCAACCCCGTGCCTTGGTCGCGTTGGCACCGCTTCCGGGGTATCTGCATCAACACAGCGAACTCGACACCCTCGGTCTTGACCGCCCTGAATCCAATTGCGAGGTTTTTCAATGATTTCCCCCTCCAGCCATCTGGCGCGTCTGCTCAGCCTCCCCCTTTTTCTAGGCTTGGCTTCCCCAGCCTTGGCGGCCGAGATCTGGGTGACCAACGAAAAAGACGACACTGTCAGTGTGATCGACATCGACACTTTAGAAGTGATACGCACAATTGAAACCGGTGAACGGCCCCGTGGGATCACCTTTTCCAAGGATTTCAGCCGAGTCTATATTTGCGCCTCTGACAGCGACACTGTGCAGGTCATGGATCCTGAAACGGGTAAGATTTTGCATGACTTACCCTCTGGCGAAGATCCAGAACAATTCGTTCTGCACCCCAACGACCGCCATCTGTATATCGCCAACGAAGACGACGCTGTGACAACGGTGGTCGACACTGAAACCCGCACAGTCGCGGCACAGATCAATGTTGGGATCGAACCCGAAGGCATGGCCGTCTCGCCTGATGGCAAAATTGCGATCACAACCTCTGAAACCACCAATATGGCCCATTGGATCGACACAGAGACGCGCAAACTGTTTGCCAACACGTTGGTCGATGCCCGTCCGCGCCATGCTGAATTCACCGCCCAAGGCAGCGAACTGTGGGTCAGTTCAGAGATTGGCGGCACGATCACTGTGTTTAACACCGCCGATCAAACCGAAAAGGGCAAGATCACGTTCGAGGTCAAAGGGGTTCACCCTGACCGCGTACAGCCTGTTGGATTTGAATTCACCGAAGACGAAAAAACCGCCTTTGTCGCTTTGGGCCCCTCCAACCATATCGCAGTTGTGAATGCCGAAACGCTCGCTGTCGAAGACTACATTCTTGTTGGCCGGCGTGTCTGGCACATGGCCTTTTCACCCGACAAATCGTTGCTGTTCACCACAAACGGTGTCTCTGGCGATGTGACTGTTATCGATGTTGCCAAACGCGATGCAATCAAATCTATCAAAGTCGGACGGTTCCCTTGGGGTGCCGCGATGCGCCCTTGACCTGCGGGTTAAAACGGCCGACCAATTTCCCAAGGGGTTCAAAATGAACAAACTTACCATCCTGAGCACAGTCTTTGGCGCTACTCTTGCGTTGTTGCTGCCTGTAAGCGCGCAAGCCGATGATGACGATGGGCCGAAATTCGGCCTTGCCGGTCTTTTGTCAGGGTCGAACAAAGAAGATTTGCCGCCTGTTATCCTGTCGGCCGGTGAACCTTTGGCTGCGGATCCGTGGGTTTTAAAGTCAGGCACGTATTATGAATTCGAGATCCAGGGGGACGGAAGTCAGGAACTGGCCTTGATCGGACCTGAATTCTTTCGCGCAATCTGGATCGACGAGATTGTTGTCGAGGGCTTGGAAATTCGCCCGCTCGGCCTGGACAGCATCGAATTTGATGAAGCCGGAGAGATGGAAATCGGATTTGTCGCCATCAAACCAGGCAGCTATTACATGAAGGTTCCCGGCTCGACGGGTGAAACCCAAAGGCTGGAGATCACCATCAATTGACAGGACTGCGCGTAGATCATCTAAGCTACGCCTATGGTGCCAAACAGGCGCTGAACGACGTAACATTCAGCGTGGAACAGGGCTCTTTTTGTGCCCTTCTGGGTCCGAATGGTGCAGGTAAATCCACTCTGTTTGCCCTGCTGACTCGCCTGTTCACATCAGCCCAGGGCACCATCGAAATTGCGGGTCACGATATGGGGCGGACGCCGCGAAAAGCGTTGCGTGAAATGGGCGTTGTTTTTCAACAGCCGACGCTGGATCTCGACCTGACGGCACAGCGCAACATGACCTATTTCGCCGCCCTGCATGGCCTGTCTGGTAAAGACGCGCAACACCGGATCGACGCGGCGCTGGATCGGTTGGATATGCGCGAGCGCGCGGGTGAAATCGTGCGCAACCTGAATGGCGGGCATCGCCGCCGCTTGGAAATCGCGCGCAGCTTGGTTCATACCCCCAAAGTGTTGCTGCTGGACGAACCAACTGTTGGCCTTGATGCGGCGGCACGGCGGTCGATAACTGATCACGTGCATGCTCTGTCTGAAACCGAAGGTTTGACCGTCCTCTGGGCCACACATCTGGCGGATGAGATCCGCGATACCGATCAACTGTTGATCTTGCATCAAGGCGCGTTGTTGCAACAGGGCCTCTCCGGGGAACTGCGCGCTGGGAAACCGTTGGCCGATCATTTCCTTGCCATGACCGGAGCCACCGCATGAATGCGTATCTTATTGCCTTAAAGGCGATTATTGGGCGTGAAGCATTCAGGTTTGTCAGTCAGCGTGGCCGGTTCATTGCCGCCCTTGTTCGCCCGTTGCTATGGCTTGTTGTCTTTGCCGCTGGGTTTCGCGCCGCGCTTGGCCTGTCGATTACACCACCTTATGCGACCTACATCACTTACGAAGTCTATATCGTGCCCGGCTTGTGCGGCATGATCTTGTTGTTCAACGGAATGCAAAGTTCGCTGTCCTTAGTCTATGATCGCGAAATGGGGTCGATGCGTCTGCTGCTAACCAGCCCCCTGCCCCGCTGGTGGTTGTTGTTCTGCCGACTGTTAGCTAGCACCAGCATCTCGGTCTTGCAGGTCTATGTTTTCCTTGCAATCACCGCACTCTATGGCATCAGATTTGCTTGGTACGGCTATATCGCCTTGTTGCCCGCTTTGCTGGTCGCAGGCGTCATGTTAGGCGCTTTGGGCTTGGCTTTGTCTTCGGCCATCAAACAGCTTGAGAATTTTGCTGGTGTTATGAATTTTGTGATTTTCCCAATGTTTTTCCTGTCTACTGCACTGTACCCATTGTGGAAGATGGCCGAGAGCTCAGAACTCCTTCATGATATTTGCGCCTTTAATCCGTTCAGCCATTCGGTCGAACTGATCCGGTTTGCACTCTATGGCCAATTCAATGGGTTCGCCCTGATATGGACCGGGTTGGCGGGTCTAATTTGGGTCGCGCTTGCGCTTTGGGGATATGACCCAGCCCGTGGGTTGGTACGTCGATCCGGCAAATAGGGTGACCTGTGCAAACCTCTCTACGACCATAACACCGGTGAAAATCTTACCTGCCTGTGCTATCCTCTTGGCCAACAGGAGGATCCGTTATGTTACGCGCGACAGCAATTTTGGTTCTACTTGGCACTTCGCCAGCGATGGCAGACACGGTCACAGTGGAAGATGAATATGGGACGCTCAACCCGCAAGACAGCGGTTTTGGCCACGTGATGAGCAATCTCGACAAAGGCATAACAGATATGACCACCTGTGCTGCCGGATATTACATTACCAAATCTGGACGTCATGAAATGGCACGCAAGCTGTTTGAAAGCTGCGCCAACGCGGGTTGGACCGGCGCAATGACCTGGATGGGGCAAATGGACAACAACGGATTGGGCGCGGCTTACAACCCAGATGCCGCCGCCGAATGGGATCGTCGCGCAGCCGAAGCGGGTGACCCGGTTGGCAAGTTTAACTATGGCCTGAACATGTTGCGCGGACATGGTGTGGTCAGGGATGAGATCCGCGGCCGCGCCCTGATTGACGAAGCGGCATCAGATGGCTTGAAAATTGCCAAACGGTTGCAAGCAGCGGAGTATGATCCGGACGAGGTCACGCCAGATGCTGATAATTGGAAATATGCACCTTTGTTCTAAATTTCCTTAGTCTCAAGGTGAAACTTACGACTAAAGTACAGGCCGAACACATTGTAATTACTTATTATTTCGATGAAATCGCGACCTGTTTACTGTATCCTCTGGGTGATCTTATTCTCGGAGGACCACATGAAACGGATCATTCCAGCCATCTGTCTTGCACTCTCGGCGGGTTTGCCCGCAGGTGCCAGCGAAAGCATTTATGACCGGATCAAAGTCGATGCAGGCAAAGCCGTCTATGATGCAAAATGTCGACGCTGCCATACTGACGGATCAACCGACGACAGCTATGGCCCCCCTTTGAAAAATATTGTTGGTCGCGCTGCGGGAACCTACCCGGATTATGATTTTTCCATTGCTCTTGCTGCATCTGGTATTGTCTGGACCCCCGCCGCACTGCGTGCCTGGATGGAAGACAATGACGGCTTTATGCCCGGAACCAAGATGCGTCATGTCGGCATTCAGGACCCAACAGTCCAAGATTTTGTGCTGAGCTACCTTGCCTCGATCACTGACCGCGATGGCAGCGCCATCTCTGACTAATCTCCCTGAGGGCGGGTCAATGTTCGCCCTAAAACTGTAAGCCCGGTAACCTGTGTTACCGGGCTCTTTTGCGTCTTTCTGCACCTTCTGAGGCATTTCAAAGGTTTAAATCTACGACCTTTGTGCAATTTCCGTCACGGCCTCGCTCGCCAATACTGTGCACAGCCGGACAACCCGCATGTATTAAGAGGGCGCCGGTCTCGATTGGAGAAACTTGGGAGGAATCTTATGAACCGGTTTATCACTACGGTTGTCGCGGGTCTGATGCTGGCGGGTCCAGGCCATGCTGGCGTCACCGAAGACGATTTGAAAAACGATCAATCTATCACCACACAGATTGTCACCAACGGCATGGGACGCCACCTGCAGCGTTACAGCCCGCTGGACACCCTAAACAAAGACAACGTCAAAAATCTGGTCCCTGCATGGGCGTTCTCACTCGGTGGGGAAAAGCAACGTGGCCAGGAAACACAGCCGCTGATTTATGACGGCGTGATGTATATCACCGGATCTTACAGCCGGGTTTATGCGATTGATGTCCAATCCGGCAAAGAGCTGTGGCAATACGATGCCCGCTTGCCCGAGGGCATTCTCCCCTGCTGTGACGTAATCAATCGGGGCGGCGCGATCTATGGCGACACCTTCTATTTCGGGACACTGGACGCACGCATCGTTGCACTGGATCTGAAAACCGGCGACGTCAAATGGCGTAAGAAAATTGCAGATTACAAAGCAGGCTATTCCTATACCGCCGCACCCCTGATTGTGAACGGCTTGGTCATCACCGGGAACTCTGGCGGTGAATTCGGGATCGTAGGCGAGGTTCAGGCTCGTGATGCGGAAACCGGTGAAATGGTTTGGACCCGTCCGGTTATCGAAGGCCACATGGGTACTTTGAATGGCAAAGAAAGCACCATGACCGGCGAGTTGAACGCGACTTGGCCCGGTGACATGTGGAAAACCGGTGGCGGTGCGACTTGGCTTGGCGGTTCTTATGATGTGGAGACCGATACGTTGGTGTTTGGTGCCGGGAACCCTGCCCCATGGAACAGCCACCTGCGCAACGCGGGTACGCCCGTTGATGGCAATGCGGGTGACAACCTGTACGCGGCCAGCCGCATCGGGATCGACCCCACAACAGGTGACATCAAGTGGCACTACCAGACCACCCCGCGCGAGGGCTGGGACTATGATGGTGTGAACGAAGTTGTCGCTTATACCGACCGCTCAGGTAACAAGCGCTATGCGACGGCTGACCGGAATGGCTTCTTTTACGTTCTCAACCGTGAAGACGGGGAATTCGTAAGTGCTACCCCCTTTGTGAAAGACATCACATGGGCCGAAGGGATCGATGAAAATGGGCGCCCAATCTACAACGAAGGCAACCGCCCAGGTAATCCAGCCGCCGCTGCAGATGGCAAAAAGGGCGAAGTAACCTTCTCCTCTCCATCGTTCCTTGGTGGTAAAAACTGGATGCCAATGGCCTTTAGCCAGAACACCGGCAACTTCTATGTTCCCTCAAACGAATGGGGCATGGATATCTGGAACGAGCCAATCACCTACAAAAAGGGTGCAGCCTATCTGGGTGCCGGCTTTACCATCAAACCGAACTATGATGACCACATCGGCAGCCTGAAGGCAATCGATCCGGACACCGGTGATCTTAAGTGGGAATTCAAAAACGATGCTCCGCTTTGGGCCGGCGTGATGACCACTGCGGGTGGCTTGGTATTCACCGGCACTCCCGAGGGACGCTTCATCGCCTTTGATGATGAAACCGGTGAAGAGCTTTGGTCCTTCCAGACCGGGTCTGGCATCGTGGGTCAGCCCGTCACTTGGGAACAGGATGGCGAGCAGTACATTTCGATCATTTCAGGATGGGGCGGCGCCGTTCCACTGTGGGGTGGCGAAGTGGCCAAAAAGGTCAACTATCTGAACCAGGGTGGCCTGTTGTGGACATTCAAATTGCCTAAAGCATTGGCAATGGCGAACTAAGCAGACAAGCAATTTATGTACGGAACGCGCGCCTTTTTGGCGCGCGTTTTCATTCTACGACTTAAGGCGTATATCTCCGCAGGGGCCTGATTGGTAGGCTCAGATAACTCTTCTAAGTGCGGAATTCTGATGCACCTTCAAACTGGTAAGCCTCTCTCGAACCCCTTGCTCTCGGCGTTGATTGTTGATGATCATCCGTTGTTTTGCGACGCACTCTCGATGACACTGCAAGCCGTTTCTTCTATCAACAGCATGCACACAGTGACCAACCTTCAGGGTGCGTTGGATCTGATTTCTCAGGGCATTCATATCGACCTTGTCGTTTTGGATTTAAACCTGCCCGATGTGAATGGTCTGGACGGGTTGTTGCGCCTGCGCAAAGCGACCAAATGCCCGATCGTTGTTGTGTCTTCGATGGCGGACAATCGGATCATCAGTTCCGTTGTGCACGCAGGGGCCGCTGGATTTGTGCCCAAGCACAGCCAACGCGATGTATTCCATCAGGCGATCAAGGCCATCAGTGACGGCGAAACCTTTGTTCCAGCTGGCTATGTGCTACTCGAAGAGAGCGATATCACCGACAAAAATGACGCCATGAATCGCCTCGCCTCGCTCACCAATCAACAGGCGCGTATTCTTCAGCTGATCTGCGAGGGGAAGCTGAACAAACAAATCGCCTTTGACCTGAGCATCGCTGAAACAACAGTCAAAGCGCACGTTACAGCCATCATGCGCAAACTGGGCGTACAAAGTCGAACGCAGGCAGTTCTGATTGCAAAGAAATCAAGCTTTGCAAATGTCTTGCACGACTCGCCACCAACTGACTAATCTTGCACAAGCTCATTGGGGAGGGGCACGAGATGGACCATGCACGTGGTCCCTTAGGCATGGGTACAAATTTACCGCAGATTGTTAGATCCGGATTTGTTGATTGCCACCGAGAAGACGCGGTTGAAGAGCTTGCCAAAGCTTTGCAGCCCGGTGACCTGTCGTTGGTCGTCTTGTTCTTGTCCCCAAATACAGATGTGACGCGCCTGATCGATCAGGCGCAACGCACTTTTGCCCCCGCCCAGGTGGTTGGGTGCACCACTGCTGGGGAAATCTCAAACGCGGGTTACACGGAATCCGAAATCGTAGCACTGGGTTTCCCGCGCTCTTATTTTGATGCCCGTGTCATATTGGTCGAAGATCTGGACGATTATGACAGCCACAGCCTGAACGAACAGATGATTAAAAATCGCAACCAGATGGCGCGCGTAACGCCAGATTGGGAATCCGATTTCACGTTCCTGCTTATCGATGGGCTGTCGACCAAAGAGGACACGTTGACCGCAGAATTGGCAATTGGACTTGGCCCCGTCCCGTTCTTTGGCGGATCTGCTGGCGACGGGACCGATTTTTGTGAAACCTATGTCCTGCATGGTGGCAAAGCTTATCCCAATGGGGCTGTGTTGATCCAAGTCCGTACCAAATGCCCGATCCGGGTCTTCAAAACCGATCACCTGATCCCGACGGAAACACGGATGGTTGTCACTGGGGCCGATCCTGCACGCCGTATTGTTCATGAGATAAACGCCGAACCAGCAGGTCAGGAATATGCGCGGTTGCTGGGCAAAGATCCAAAGCAGCTCACAACCTTTACCTTTGCAGCCCATCCTGTTGTCGTTCAAATCGGCGAGCAACACCATGTCCGTGCGATCCAACAGGTCGCAGAGAATGGCGAGATGGTATTCTTTTCGGCCATTGACGAAGGTGTGGTGCTAACGCTTGCAGAACCCGAAAATATGGTCACCCATCTACAGCGAGAAATGCAGGCGCTATCCCAGCCCGAAAGCCCAGACATTATTCTGTCTTGTGATTGTATCCTGAGGCGCCTTGAAGCGCAGCAAACACAGGTTGCAACTGATCTGTCGCGGATTCTGACCGAAAATCGTGCGGTTGGGTTTTCGACGTACGGCGAACAAATTCATGCCATGCACGTCAACCACACTTTGACTGGGGTAGCGATCTACCCACCTGACGAGGACTGATTTAATGGGGCACGATCTGATCAACCCCGCCGATAGCCTTGAACGCCAAAACGAAAAGCTGCTCAAGATCACAGAGACCCTGATGCGGCGGGTGGAACAAAACTTTGATACCTCTGGTGCGGCTTACACGCAATTTCAGCGTGCGGTCATGCTCGAAGAAGAGGTGCGCACCAGAACCAGCGAACTGGAACGCGCACTCGACCTGCTCAATACCTCCAATTCGAAACTGGCCCTCGCTAACGCTGAAACCGAAGCGGCGCGCGCGAACCTCGCCAACGCAATTGAGACCATTCAAGAAGGGTTTGCTCTGTTCAACCCTCAGGATGAAATGGTCATGTGCAACACCCGATTTGGCAAGCACATGCTGGACATTTATTCCCTCTTCAAACCTGGCATGACGTTCGAAGAATATGTGCATTTGGTAAGTGTCAGCCCGTTTCTTTCGCTCTCCGAAGGGGAAACACCAGAAAGTTGGGCCGCCTACCGCATGTCCCGTCACAAAGACAATCATGCCGTGTTCAATGTACAGATGGCTGGCAGCAGATGGTTGCAAGTCAGTGAACACCGGACCCCAGACCGGGGCACCGTGATTTTGCAAACCGATATCACGGACATGATGCGCCTCGAACGGCGCGAACGGGAACGGTTGCTAGATGATCAGGCCCATCTGATCAAAGCAACGCTAGAACACCTCAACCAGGGGATTTGCATATTCGACGAAAAGGGTCGGTTGGTTGGTTGGAACCGTCGCACCGGCGAACTGCTGGCGCTTGAGGCAAACAAGCTGCAGCTCGGGACATACTTCGCAACCCTGTATGACCAAATTCGCAACGACCTGCGGTTTCACGACGAAGATGATCCAAATATGGTCGAGCAATGGGTGGCTAGTAACTCGAAACGCGCGCCTTTGTCGTTCGAACTGGGTCTTGGTAACGACCGCACGCTTGCCGTCTTTGCCCAGCAAATGCCCGATCGCGGCTTTGTCATGAGCTTTACCGACGTAACCGCCGAACGCACCGCGGTTCGCGCCATTTCCCAAGTGAACGAAACCTTGGAAAAACGCGTCGCCGAACGCACGCTAGAGCTAGAAGACGCGCTGTCAGAGGCAGAGCGGGCGAACGCCTCCAAATCCCGGTTTGTGGCCGCGGCCAGTCATGATCTGCTGCAACCGCTTTCAGCTGCTAAGCTTTATGTCGCGTCGTTGGAAACCGAACTCGACACCCCCGACCTGATTGATCGCGCACAGAAAGCCGGCAATGCCTTGGTCAGCGTCGAAGGAATCCTGAGCGCCCTATTGGACATTTCGAAACTGGATTCAGGTCAGGCTTTTGTCGACATATCTTCTTTCTCACTCAAAGATATCCTGACCCAACTCCATGACGAGCTGCAGCCTTTGGCAGTTCAAAAAGGGTTGGAATTCAACTTGGTATTTTCCGGTGCCGTGGTTCAAAGCGACGCCTCATTCCTGCGCCGCATCCTGCAAAATCTAGCCTCCAATGCCGTGCGTTATACCGAAACGGGTAAAGTGTTGATCGGGGTCCGCAACCAAAAGAAATCAGTTCGGATCGAAGTGTGGGACACCGGCCCCGGCATCCCTGAGGATCAACAAGGCAAGGTATTTGACGAATTCCATCGCCTCGATACCTTTGCCAGCCCTGCCGAGGGGATGGGTCTGGGACTTGCAATCGTGGATCGGGCCTGTCGTTTGCTCAACTATCCCCTACACCTGAACTCGACTGTGGACAGGGGCACGTGTTTCGCAATCGAAGTCCCCCGCGCCGCGTCTTCGGAAACTTGGACAGCCCCTGCCCCCATTGGCCAATCTGGCTCGGACGTCTGCATGGAACACAAAATTGCTGTGCTGATCGAAAACGATGCCGATCTACGGTCAGCCCTGACAATCACGCTTGAGGGATGGGGACTTGATGTCCTGCCCTGCGCCAGCTTAGCCGAAGCGCAGGATCTGTTGACTGCGATCGACATCGCGCCGGATGTCATCGTTGCCGATTATCAATTGGATGACCAAGCATTGGGAACAACCGCGATTGCCGACCTGCGTGGTCGATATGGGAACATTCCGTCCTGCATTGTAACCGCCAATCGATCCCCGGATCTTGTTGGCCAGTGCGAAAAAGAAGCAACAAAGCTTATTTACAAGCCCATTGATCCGATACGTCTGCGCGGCTTCTTGGAACAAGTATTACACGGTTAACGCATACAAATGTCAGACCGGGTCAAGAACCGCCGCCCCGTTCCGTTTTCCAGCGAAAACATCCCGCCAATCCCGTCGATCGCATCAATCGTCAGATCGGTATGTTTCCAACGCGCGTATTGATCTGCATTCATGTAAAAGGGCACCGCCCCAATTTCACCGATCAAAACATCCTGATCACCAATGATATAATCGCCCTGTTCAAACAACATCGGTGCCGATCCATCGCAGCACCCACCCGATTGATGAAAAAGCAGGTCATGTCCGACCCGCTCTTTGATTGATCCGATCAATTCAAGCGCCGCTGGTGTAGCAGAAACGGTCATTTGTGCGGGGTCGTCGGTCATCACAAAAATCCTACAACAAAGTGAAACCAGCCCCGCGAAAGACGCAGGGCTGGCGAAACAAAGGTCTTAGAAGAAACCCAAAGCATTTGGGCTGTAGGACACCAACAAGTTTTTGGTCTGGCGGTAGTGATCCAACATCATTTTGTGGTTCTCTCGCCCGATGCCGGACTGCTTATATCCCCCAAACGCGGCGTGCGCCGGATACGCATGATAGCAGTTGGTCCAAACCCGACCCGCCTGAATTTCACGCCCCATCCGGAAGGCACGCGCGCCATCCCGCGTCCAAACACCAGCGCCCAAACCATAGAGCGTGTCGTTGGCAATTTCCAAAGCTTCGGCTTCGTCTTTGAATGTCGTTACCGACAGAACAGGGCCAAAGATCTCTTCCTGAAAGATGCGCATCTTGTTGTCGCCCTTAAAGACGGTGGGCTCGATATAGTTGCCGCCTTCGAGACCACCCAGATTGGCTACGTTACCGCCGGTCAACAGTTCCGCACCTTCATCTTTGCCCAATTGCAGATAAGACGCGATCTTCTCTTTCTGTTCGACCGAGGCCTGTGCACCGATCATGGTGTCCATCGCAAGCGGGTTGCCCTGCTTGACGGCTTTGACCCGTTCGATGGCACGACCAATGAAATCATCATAAATGGATTCCTGGATCAACGCCCGGCTCGGACAGGTACACACCTCACCTTGGTTGAGCGCAAACATTGTGAACCCTTCAAGGCACTTGTCAAAATACGCATCATCTGCGGACATGATGTCTTCGAAGAAGATGTTCGGCGACTTGCCCCCCAATTCCAGCGTGACCGGGATCAGGTTCTGCGATGCATACTGCATAATCAGACGGCCTGTTGTGGTCTCACCAGTGAATGCAATTTTGGCAATTCTGTTTGAGCTGGCCAATGGCTTGCCCGCTTCCAGACCAAACCCGTTGACGATGTTCAAAACGCCGGCAGGCAGCACGTCTGCGATCAATTCCATCAACACCAAGATCGACGCCGGTGTCTGCTCAGCAGGCTTCATCACCACACAGTTGCCAGCCGCCAATGCAGGCGCCAGTTTCCACACCGCCATCAACAGCGGGAAGTTCCACGGAATGATCTGGCCGACGACGCCCAATGGCTCGGGGATGTGATAGGCATAGGTGTCGCCATCAATTTCCGAAATGCCACCTTCTTCGGCGCGGATACAACCCGCAAAGTACCGCCAGTGGTCAATGCACAGGGCAACGTCAGCAGCAATCGATTCACGGATCGGCTTACCATTATCCAAGGTTTCTGCCGCCGCCAGTTTCTGACTGTTGGTTTCCATAATGTCGGCGATTTTCAGCAGCGCATTTGACCGTTCAGTCGTCGACGTTTTTCCCCATGCGGGAAAGGCCGCGTGTGCAGCGTCCAACGCAGCGTTAACATCATCAGCGTTGGATCTGGCGATTTCACAAATCACTTCACCGGTAATTGGCGTCGTGTTCTCAAAATACTGACCCGAGCGCGGCTCAACAAATTCACCGTTGATAAAATTGCCATAACGGGCGCGAAATGGAAACTCGACCTCCAGATGTGACGTATCCAGTGCGGCGCTGATATTCCGAGTAGTTTGAATGTTCATGTCATTCCTCCCTTCAATGTGTTCAAGAAAGGCAACGATGTCCAAGCCCCCAACTCTAAAGTGTCAGGCACCCGGTTCGGTGCTGAGGTCACCATAAAAATCGCATCTGTCAGAGGGTATTGGACCTTGGTCGTTGCGACTTAGGTCTAAACGAAAGGAAGCTAATCCCCTCTTTGGTATATATTTATTGCATCACAAAAAGACCTTTGACGCAGCAGATCAATACCGTGCCGTCACGTCGAAATCGAAGTGCTTGAAGCTCTGGCGATCACCTGTTTAACTCAAGCCAAATGGGTCAAATGGCTTTTGATTTAGCACCTTACCCATCAAAGATACGGATCTCTGGCACTTGAATACAAAGCAGTCACATTCAAACGGAAATCAATAATGAGCGCGCATATCTCTTGGGATCTTCCAGTCCCTTTCACCGTGGTTTTTGACGTTCAGCCGGACGACATTGATGCGTACGATCATGTCAACAACACTGTCTATCTGCGCTGGATAGATGCAATCGCTTGGGCGCACTCAGACGCAGCCGGGATGACAACCGCATATTGCCAAAGCATTGGCAAAGGCTTTGCCGTTCACAGACACGAGATTGATTACCTTAAATCCGCGCACTTGGGCGACCGGGTGCATGTGTCCACATGGATCGTCAAAATGGACGGGAAACTGCGGTCTGACCGTCGGTTCCAAATCGTCAGAGAACAAACTGGTGAAACTTTGGTGCGCGCGCGAACTGAATACATCTGCACGGATCTTAAGTCAGGCCGCCCGACCCGCATTCCCGACGCGTTCAAAACCGCCTATCGCGTTGATCCGCGTATCCAAGAGGCCGTAGCTGCGTCGGAGCAATAAACACCCACCCCATTGGTCCTAGGTCAACGACCTCTTTTAGGGCTGCAAGTTCTGTATTACAAAGGTGATCGCTGGGCGTGGCCCTGAAATTTGACACAACGACGGATCCGAAAATGGCACAGACAAAACTCACGATCGGCATCCTCGAAACCGGGCGCCCTCCAGAAGAGCTCAAGCAAGTCTATGGGGATTATCCCGGCATGGTGGCCTCGTGGCTTGGCGACTTAGACGCCAACTTTGTCAGCTATCCTGTTCTGGACAATGAACTCCCCCCCTCCCCGATCGAAGCGGATCTTTGGGTCATTACCGGATCCAAATTCGGAGCCTATGAGGATCATCCATGGATCCCCCCGCTGGAAGATTTCATTCGGGCCTGTAAGCAAGAGAATGTCATGATGTTTGGCATTTGTTTTGGCCACCAGATGATCGCTCAGGCGTTGGGAGGCGTTGTGCGTAAATCGACCAAAGGCTGGGGATTGGGCGTACACGAATACGACTTCAAAAACTGGCCCTCAGAGTTGGGTCAACAACCGCATAACCTTGCGATCCAAGCCTACCATCAGGATCAGGTGGAAGAGATCCCGGACGGGGCCGAAGTCCTTGCAAGTTCGCCTTTCTGCGAAGCGGCGGCGTTATGGTATCCGGGGTTTGCAATCACGGTTCAAGGGCACCCTGAATTTGCCAAACCCTACGCAAGTGCCTTGCTAGAAAGCCGCCGGGGCACCGTGCTGAGTGATAAGGACGTCGATCAGGGGCAGGAAAACATGGCAATCGCAGACAACCGCGCGTCGATTGCAACCCTTGTTGGCCAAATTCTGCGTAACAAACAAAGCCAGATGGCCTGAACTTAAATCTGGTGCCCACAAGGCACCAGATCAAATGCCGGGAATTATAATCGGTCGCGCAGGCTAAACCACAGCATCGCCAAGACCAGCAAAGGCCCACGCAACGCAACGCCCCCCGGAAAACGCGTTGTCGGAACAGATGCCATCACATCAAACCGTTCAGCCTGGCCCGCAATCGTTTCTGCAACGATCTGTCCAGCCAAAGTGGCCATCGCAACGCCATGTCCAGAGAACCCCGATAGGCTGAGGATATTTCCATTCAGCCGCTCAAAATGCGGCATCCGATTCATTGTGATCCCCAAGGTTCCCCCCCACGCATGATCAACACGCACGTCGGAAAGTTGTGGGAAAATCTCTAACATCGGCTTGCGCACGGCGGCCGCAATATCTGTTGGGAACTTGTATCCGTAGCTTTCTGTCCCGCCAAAGAGCAGCCTGTGATCATCGGAAAACCGGAAATAGTTGACCACAAATTTACTGTCCGCCACCGCGTGATTGTTCCGGATCAAACTCTCTTGCCGGTCCGGGCTCAGCGGCTCTGTCGCGATGACAAAGTTATTGATCGGCATGACCCGTTCAGCGACATGAGAGTTCAACCGACCAAGATACCCATTGCAGCCCAACACAACAAAGTCTGCGGTTATCTTTGCCTGATCGGTTGTCACCCGCGCGGGTGTTGATTCAAAAACGCTTTCAACCTTGGATTCTTCGAAAATCCGAACACCGGCAGCTTTGGCCATCCGCGCAAGACCCAGAACAAACTGCAACGGGTCAATGTGCCCAGCATCCTCGTAGATACTGCCGCCGTGATAGGCTGGGGAATTGACCAGATGGCGCAGCTCGTCCCGATCCAGTGCACGAATGCCCTGATAATCATAGGTGTCCTGTAAATGACGTACATAATCGTGGCTATGTTGTACATTTCGCGCGCGGTGATCCGCATGAATGATGCCATCATGGAAATCCGCATGAACAAGGTCTGATTTAGACAGGTCCCGTACCAAATCGACCGATTGACGCGCAATCGCCCACAAGGCGCGCGCGTTCTCGAGCCCAACCAGATCTTCTAACTCGTCCTGCTCACTGCGCTGGCCTTGCCCGACCTGCCCGCCATTACGCCCGGATGCCCCAAAGCCGAGACGTTGTGCCTCAAGCAAAATGACATCGTATCCACGCTGCGCTAGATGCAACGCAGACGAAAGCCCCATGAAGCCCCCACCAACCACGCACACATCACAGGTCAAATCACCCTGCGCGCTTGGGAACCGGTCAAGCGCATTCGCCCCTGCGTTTATTGCATAAAAAGAGTCAGGGTACTGACCCTGTTTGTCGTTGGCTGTGAGCAAGTCCATATCACACCTCTGTTCGTCTGGTTCAGCGCAAGATCAAGCGTTCAGCAACAGGTGCTGACGCTCCCATGGGGAAATCTCGCGCTGGTATTCCTCGTTCTCTGCCACTTTGATGTCGTGGTAAACACTACAGAACTCTTCGCCCAGAACCTCGCGAATTTCAGCTGCCGCCTGAAACCGCGCCAAGGCCGCCCCTAATCCAGCAGGCAGGGGATAATCCGTTTCCCACACCTCTTTCTGCGCAGCAGGACGCGGGTCAATCCCGTTGATCATGCCCAGATACCCACAGGCCAGAGAGGCCGCGATCGCAAGATACGGGTTGCAATCCATTCCGATCACCCGATTTTCAACACGCCGGGCCACAGGATCAGACACCGGAATGCGAAGCCCGGTCGTGCGGTTGTCCGTCGCCCATTCCAGATTGGATGGCGCGCTTTGACCATCTACGGTGATCCGGCGGTATGAATTCACATAGGGCGCAACAAGAGGCACCACATCCAAAAGGTGTTTCTGCGTGCCACCAATGAAATGATAGAACAGGTCGGTCGGACTGCCATCTGCATTGGAAAAGATGTTCTCTCCCGTTTCAGCGTGAACAATGCTTTGATGCACATGCATGGCACTGCCTGGGTAATCTCGCATTGGTTTGGCCATAAAGGTGGCAAAGATCCCGTTCTTCAGCGCCGCCTCCCGGATGGTCCGCTTGAAATAAAACACCTGATCCGCTAACCGCAATGGATCGCCGTGCATCAGATTAATTTCAATTTGGCCCGGTCCGCCCTCTTGGATCACCGTATCAATTTCTAGACCCTGAGATTCGGCAAAGTCATAGATCGTGTCGATCACGGGCCCATATTCATCCACCGCAGACATCGAATAGACTTGCGCCCCCAAACCGACACGCCCCGTGCGCCCCAAAGGCGGTTCAATGGGTTCGTTCGCATCCGTATGCGGCTTGGTCAGATAAAACTCCAACTCAGGCGCAACGATGGGTTTCCAGCCTTTTTGAGCATAAAGATCCAACACGCGGCGCAAAACATTTCGCGGCGCAATGGCAAGCGGTTCGCCATCACGATTGCTCATATCACAGATCACCTGAATGGTCGGATCGTCGGCCCACGGCACGACAGTAGCAGTGGACATATCGGGACGCAGAACCACGTCTTTTTCAAGCCACTGGCCTTCGATATCCATATCGACATACCCGCCTGACACTGTTTGATAAAACAGCGAAACCGGCAGAAAAAACGTATCATCTGGGTTAAACTTGTACGCAGGCATTGCTTTGCCGCGCGACGTCCCAACCGTATCTGGAATAATGCATTCGACCTCATCCAAGCCGCGATTGTTCAGCGCAGCCTTTGTCGCCTTGGGCAGATGGTCCATCCAGTTTTTTTGCGTTTTGGTCACACTCAACCTCTTTCCGCGTTCAGGGTTATTTTGGGGTTATCCAAATTTATGATCAAATTATTCCGAGAAATCCAGCCCAAAATTTTCACCGCATGACACACCGGCATCTGAAAGACCCATTTTCAATACAGAGAAGTGTTCATTTGCCGCTTTTTGCACCTCCCCCTTCTCTCCGAGACACGCAGCAATAATTTGATCACTTTTTGCGACCAGCTCAAAACCCCGTAGATTGACAACCGGCCAGACAAGCACCATTGAAAAGAAGGAGCCAACAGCCTCCGTCAAGTTACTGGTACAAGTGCCACATGACACCTGAACAGATTGGATTTAAGGCAGCTTTCGCCCAAGACCCCGACAGCCTGATTGCCTGTCCCGCCTGCGATACGTTGCATATTCTGGACCCCGTATCAGCCGGGCAAACGGCCTATTGCACCTGCTGCGGTTTCAAACTGATCGCGCCGAAAGCCAACACCTTTGACCGAACAATCGCGCTGGCGGTGACATCTGCAATCCTGATGATTGCAGTTCTGAGTTTTCCGTTTCTCAAAATGTCCAAGTCCGGGTTGTCGCACGAGGCGTCGATCCTCGATATCATTTTTGGATTAGCCCATGGCTGGTACAACCTGCTGGCCTTTGCGGTTGCTATGTTTGTCGTCACCCTCCCGATGGCACGAGCCGGGGCGTTGGTCTACGTGTTGTGGGCCCTCAAACACCACCGTGTGCCCTATCGGGCCAAAGAAGTCTTTCTGTTTGCCGAACGACTGAATCCTTGGGCCATGTCCGAGATCTTCATCATCGGAACAGGGGTGGCTTTGGTCAAAGTGGCCGGATTGGCAACGATCAGTTTTGGCAAAGCGTTCTGGTTGTACTGTCTGTTGGTTCTCATCATTGGGCTGAAAAATGCAGCCCTGTGCCGGTGGACCGTCTGGTCCCTGATCCGAAAGGCGCCAACATGACCCGCGCCACAGATCTGGATTGGGTCGGATGCCACACCTGCGGATCGGTTCATCACCCCGATACTCAGCACTGCCGCACCTGCGGGGCGCATCTCCATGCGCGGCTCCCTCACAGCCTGCAAAAAGTCTGGGCCTGGCTCATCACCGGGGTTCTCTTTCTTATCCCCGCGAACATTTACCCGCTGCTGAGTAATCTAATCTTGGGGCACGAAGAAGGGCACACAATCCTCGAAGGCGTAGTGATCTTTTTCCAGACCGGCGACTATTTCGTCGCCCTCGTCATTTTCGTTGCCAGCTTGCTGATCCCCTTTGTCAAAATCCTGATTATCGGGTTTCTGGTGCTTAGTATTCAGTTTGGGTGGCAGCTCAGCGAACACACACGTCTTCTGCTGTATGAGTTTGTCGAATTCATTGGACGCTGGTCAATGATTGACGTCTTTGTTGTTGCGCTATTAACCGGCCTCGTAAATCTGGGCGCTGTCATCTCAATTCTACCAGGAGCAGGTGCAATCTGCTTTGCACTCTCGGTGATATGCACCATGATTTCGGCGCAGTGCATCGACTCCAAACTCATCTGGGACACAGGGAAAGGCCCCAAACATGACTGACTCGCAGGGCCTTCCCAAACCCATCGTGAAAGATCAAAAACCCGGATTGCTTGCGCGGCTATCTCTGATCTGGCTTGTCCCGGTCCTTGCTTTGGCCGGGGCCCTCGGATTGGCATGGGACACCTACCGACAGCGCGACGTGACCATAGAAATCACCTTCCCAGAAGCCAGCGGAATCGAGCCCGGAAAGACCCTGATCAAGTTTCGTGAAGTCACCGTCGGAACCGTTGCTGAGTTGGGGTATTCAGAGGATCTGACCCAGGTCGTGGTGCAAGCAAACATTCACCGCAACATGGCCCAATATCTGGATACCGACACCCAATTTTGGTTGGTGACCGCAAAGATCACCGCGAGCGGTGTAACGGGTTTGAACACGCTCTTGTCTGGGTCACACATCAATGTTGAATGGGACACCGATGTCGTCGAGCCAAGTCGCAAATTCGTTGCCTTGGCTGATGCCCCTATCATTCTGCCCGGCGCCAAAGGTGCCGAAATTCTGCTAACCAGCCCAGTGAGCGGCTCGGTCGCTGTCGGGGCCCCGATCCTGCACAAAGGTGTCGCTATGGGTAAGGTCGAAGCCGTGGGTTTTGATCAAGCAAGCGACACTGTTTTGATAACCGCTTTTGTCAATCATCCCTATGACGCTTTGGTGAACACCGGGACACGCTTCTGGAACGCATCCGGTATCAACATTGAGCTGAACGACAGCGGGCTGCAACTGAACGTGGGCAGCCTGTCTTCCCTTCTACAAGGGGGCATTGAATTTGACACCACGATGTCAGGTGGCGCGCCCATCGGGCCAAAGGCGACTTTTGATCTGTACGCAACTAAAGACCTGGCGAAGGAGAGTTTGCTGGATGATGATCTACGCGCCACAGTCCATCTGACATCCAGCTTTGCCGGATCCGTCAAAGGTTTGAAAGAAGGGTCTGACGTTCTGTTTCGGGGTTTGAAGATTGGCCAGATCATCAATCTGTCAGCAACTGCCAGAACGGACGACGCTGGCAAACCTGAGATCGTCATGGAAGCGGCTTACACCGTTCAACCCGGGCGCTTGGGGCTGGCGGAAGTTAAAACCAAAGAACAAACGTTGGATCTGTTGGCAGAGATGGTTTCTAAATCAAACCTGCGTGCGCGTCTGGCCCCGAACTCCATTTTTTCGGGTGGTTTGCACATAGAACTGTACGAAGATCCAGAAGCTGAAAGCGCCGCATTGAAGCGGGATCAGATCCCCTACCCCGTCTTGCCCTCGACCCCGACATCACCAGAGACCCTGACAATCGCGGCGGAAAGCGTTCTCAATCGCGTCGCCTCTCTGCCAATCGAAGAGTTGATGGATCGCGCCATCAAAGTGATAAGCGAAATTGATACGCTACTGGCAAACCAAGACACTCAGGCGCTGCCTGCAGATGTGCGTGCCTTGCTGAGCAACGTGAACACCATCGCCACCTCTGATGGTCTCAAGAAACTGCCCGATGATTTGCATGACACGCTGGCAACGGTTCAGGACCTGCTCGACACGTTCGAGACCAACGATGGGGTGACGAACATTGTTGAATCGCTCAAGGATGTGCGGACTGCCGTCGCGTCAATCTCGACCGCGAGCGACAAACTGCCTGCTCTCTTGGAAGACATCGATACATTTGTGGGCAAAGCCAATGGGCTGCCCTTGGAAAGCGTCGTCACCTCGGCCGATGATGTGCTGAAATCAACCAACGAATTCCTCAGCAACGAAGACATGGCACAAGTGCCCGGCGCGTTGTCCGGTGCCCTGGAGCAGGCGAACCTGACACTGAAAGAATTGCGTGACGGGGGCGCTGTCGCACAGCTGAATCGCACGTTAAGTTCGGCGGGTGATGCGGCGGAAAGCATTTCTATCGCGGTCAAAGACCTGCCGGAACTGGCAAAGCGACTGGATCAGCTTGCAGACACGGCAGAAGATACAATCGGTGCCTACGGCCCCTCTTCGCCGGTCAATCGCGAGGTGCAGGCCGCCATTCAGGATCTGCGCAGTGCGGTCAAATCGCTTAACGCGTTGGTGCAGGCCATCAGACGCAAACCCAACTCCCTCTTGGTAGGACGTTAACCATGCTCAAGTTTTTTCGCCCTGTCCTAGCGGGTTTGATTATTGCAGCCCTCGCGAGCTGTTCAACCAACGAAGAACGCTATTTGCTGCCCCCCATTGAAAACGTCAAAACCTATCGATCTGGCGTGCGCACGGTCGAAGTCACGCGCCTTGACCTGCCGGCCTATGCCGAAGACAGCGAAATTTCCGTACTCGGCGAAGACGGAGTTTTGCGCCCCACCAAAAGCGGATTCTGGGCAGATGCCCCGGACCGGGCCCTGACCGAACTCTTGGCGGCTGGATTGGATCAATCTCTTTCCGCGTCAGTGGCCGCCGAGCCTTGGCCCTTTGAAACGCCCCCAGATGTGCAGGTCGAAATCAAGGTGCACAATCTGTCTGGAATTCCAGGTCAGGTGCTTACCCTTTCGGGTCAGTATTTCCTGACCTCACCGGCGCACGGGCATTTGGAACGCGCGCACCGGTTTTCATTCGCGGTGCCAATGGCCGACGACAGTTTAAACGCGGTCGCGGCGGCGCAATCGAAGGCTATCAAACTGTTGGTTGAAGACATCGCGCGTCGGATCGCCAACTGACCCCGGCTTGCCGTCAGCTCATCACACCATCAAACGCATGCCGCCGTACGGCTTGCGGGCTCATCCCGTATTCCGTGCGAATCCATCGCGCGAGGTTAGAATGCGTGCCAAACCCGGTGGCCACGATAATTTCAGATAGGTTCAAACTGGTATGAACCAGCAATTGATGCGCCCGCTCGATCCGGAGCGCGCGGTATGCAACCAATGGTCCTGTGCCCGTCTTTTCCAGAAAACGCCGTTGCAGTTTGCGCGTAGACACACCTTGGGCTTGAGCTAAATCACAGATCATCAAAGGCTCTTCGATATGTTCCTGCATCAGGGCCAGCGTGTTGTCGATCAACTTGTCCCCCCGCGCACGATGGCGCAGATCCAGAACAACCTTGCTTTGATTGCGCGTGTTGCCACTGCTCAATCCCAAATAATCCCCAAGCGATTTTGCAATGAACTGACCATGATCGTTGCCAATCATCTCGATCAACAAAGGCAGGGCTGCAAAGCCACTAATTGCGCTGTGAACCTGTTTGGAAATGGCGTGGTGTTTCCCCCGCCCTGCATCATTCAGGTTCTCTTCTAGTGCTGCGGCGTAAAAATTTGGATGGATTGCGACGCTATGGTGATCCTGCACCCCGATTTCGCGTAGCAGAAAGACGGCCCCACCAATCAAAACCGACCGCGTTGCCAATCGCAGGATTTGATGCACCCGTTTCTGTTCAACCGAGGTCAACCCCCAGCGCGAATGGATATCCCCCAGAAAGATCACAGATCGTCGGGTCCAGTATCGCGGATCCTCGGACCCGCGCGCCGCAAGGTTCTGAACTGTAATCCGGTAAGGCATCGTGTGGATCAGATCATTGGCAGCCTGAAACAGGTCCGCAAACATCTGCGCCGCCGAAGGCGGCATGTTGGCCGGAAGGATAATATCAATGTCGTGGACCTGCGTTGGGGCCACGGGGTACGTCACAACGGGCGATACAACCTGAGGTACGGATGCGAAATAGGTCACGTCTGTCTCCTCTTGCGGGTATGGAAATGGGCGCGCATCCTGTGCGCGTCCGGTTCATCTAACGGGATGAAAATCACCCCGCCCAAGATCTAGGCGGGGTGAGAGTGTGTCGTGGCTTAAGCCACGTCGTCTTCGTAGTCCGACATTGGTGGGCAGGTGCAAATCAGGTTCCGGTCACCATAGGCGTTATCGACCCGGTTCACCGGAGACCAATATTTGTCCACGCCCAAGCTGCCTGCAGGGAAACACGCCTGTTCACGGGTGTAAGGACGATCCCAATCACCAACCAGATCGCGCACGGTGTGGGGTGCGTTTTTCAGCGGGTTGTTTTCCGGGTCGATCTTGCCATCAATGATGTCCTGCGCCTCGGTCCGGATCGACAGCATCGCTTCGCAGAAACGATCCAGTTCCGCTTTAGGCTCGGATTCTGTTGGCTCAACCATCAGCGTCCCAGCAACCGGCCATGACATGGTCGGTGCGTGGAACCCGCTATCAACCAAACGCTTGGCGATATCGTCCACTGAGACATGACCTGCTACATCCAACGGACGCGTATCAAGGATACATTCATGCGCCACACGACCGGTTTCAGACGTGTAGAGAATGTCATACGCATCCTTAAGCCGTGCCGCGATGTAGTTGGCGTTCAGGATCGCAACTTTGGTCGCTTGGGTCAGACCCGCACCACCCATCAGCAGAACATAAGCCCAGCTGACCGGCAGGATCGAAGGTGATCCAAACGGAGCCGCAGAAACCGGACCCACAGCTGTGCCATATTCCGGGTGACCTGGCAGGTGCTCGGTCAGGTGTGCCTTAACACCGATCGGACCCATGCCGGGGCCGCCGCCACCGTGTGGAATGCAGAACGTTTTGTGCAGGTTCAGGTGGCTGACGTCGCCGCCAATATCACCCGGACGCGACAGACCCACCATGGCGTTCATGTTCGCGCCATCGATGTAAACCTGACCGCCATGTTCATGGGTGACGTCACAGACTTCTTGCACAGTGGTTTCAAACACACCGTGGGTCGAGGGGTATGTGATCATACAGGCCGCAAGATGGTCCGAGTGCTTTTCAGCCTTGGCCCGGAAATCGGCGACATCGATGTTGCCATCTTCGTCCGCTTTGACCGGAACAACCTGATAGCCCACCATCTGCGCCGACGCCGGGTTGGTGCCGTGTGCCGAGGTTGGGATCAGACACACATTCCGATGCGCTTCGCCCCGTGCCGCGTGGTAGTTGCGGATGGTCAACAGACCCGCGTATTCGCCCTGCGCACCCGAGTTCGGCTGCTGGGAAATCGCATCATAGCCAGTGATCTGACACAGTTTGTCGTTCAGATCATCGATCATCTCATGATACCCCAGCGCCTGATCTTTCGGGCAGAAGGGGTGCAGGTTGCTGAATTCCGGCCACGTCACCGGGATCATTTCGATGGTAGCGTTCAGCTTCATGGTACAGCTGCCCAGCGGGATCATCGCGCGATCCAGTGCCAGATCGCGGTCCGCCAGACGGCGCATGTAGCGGGTGATTTCTGCTTCGGCCCGGTTTTTGTGGAAAATCGGGTGAGTCAGGTATTCGCTTTCGCGCAGCGCATGCTCGGGCAAACGATAGTGGCTGTTCGAGCTGTCATCTTTCTGGTCGATGCCAAAGGCACCCCAGACCGCTTCGATTGTTTCGGCGCGGGTCTGTTCGTCCAGCGAGATGCCAACCTTGCTTTCACCGACCTTACGCAGGTTCACACCACGCGCAACTGCGGCTTCCATGACGGTTTTCTGCATCGGGCCAACTTCGACGGTGATCGTGTCAAAGAAGACTTCGGGCTCAACCTTGAAACCATGCTGTTCCAGACCATCCGCCAACCGCGAGGTTTTGCGGTGCACCGACTGGGCAATCGCTTTGATGCCGTCAGGACCGTGATAAACCGCATACATCGACGCGATTACGGCCAGCAGCGCTTGAGCGGTACAGACGTTCGAGTTCGCTTTTTCGCGGCGGATGTGCTGTTCACGAGTTTGCAGCGACAAACGGTAGGCTTGGTTGCCCCGGCTGTCGATCGACACACCGATGATCCGACCCGGCATAGACCGTTTCAGTTTATCAGTTGTCGCCATGTAGGCCGCGTGTGGTCCGCCATAGCCCATTGGAACGCCAAACCGCTGGGTCGTCCCGATCGCGATGTCGGCCCCCATTTCGCCGGGTGACTTCAGCAATGCCAGTGACAGGATGTCAGCGGCCACAATCGCGATGCCTTTGTGTTCATGCAACGCAGCAATCTGCGCTGTGAAATCCTGAACGTGGCCGTCGGTGCCCGGGTATTGGAAAATCGCACCAAAAACAGCACCGGCTTCCAACTCGGATGGGTCCGCAACCTGCACGTCGATGCCCATAGGCTCGGCGCGGGTTTTGATAACTTCGATGGTTTGTGGGTGGCAGTTTTTGTCGACAAAGAATGCCGCATTGTTTGCCTTAGAGCGGCCGCCACGTTTGGCCATGGCCATCGCTTCGGCAGCAGCAGTCGCTTCGTCCAACAAAGATGCGTTGGCAACGTCAAGACCGGTGAAATCCGAAACCATGGTTTGGAAGTTCAACAGCGCCTCAAGACGGCCTTGGGAAATCTCGGGCTGGTAGGGCGTATAGGCCGTGTACCACGCGGGGTTTTCCAGAATGTTGCGCAGAATCGGCGCCGGTGTGGTGGTGCCGTAGTAGCCCTGCCCGATCAGCGATGTCAGAACTTTGTTCTTGCTCGCGATCTCTTTCATGTGGAACAGCGCGTCACGCTCTGTCATCGCCGGACCCCAGTCCAGCGCTTCTTTCTGGCGGATCGCAGGAGGCACGGTGGCGTCAATCAGCTCGTCCAGCGTTTTGAAGCCGATCGTCTTCAACATCGTCGCCATTTCCTGCGGTGACGGTCCGATGTGACGGCGATTGGCAAAGTCGTAGGCTTCGTAATCGGTGAGTTTGAAGGCCATGGTCAGCGCTCCTGATGTCAAATGTCCAACCCGCCGGACCCTATGAAAACGTCCGGCGAGCGTAGTTTTGAAAAGATGGATTTACCCGATCAGGGCTTTGTATCCATCCAGATCCATCAGCTCTTCGAGCTGTGCGGCGTTTGCCAGTTTGACCTTATAGATCCAAGCGTCGCCTTCGGGGCTTTCGTTCAGGGCGCCCGGGTTATCTTCGAGATCACCGTTCACTTCGACAACTTCGCCATCCAGCGGGGCGTAGATTTCCGACGCCGCTTTGACGGATTCGATCACGCCGATTTCGTCGCCTTTTTCGAACTCATCACCAGCTTCTTTTTGCTCGATGAAAACGATCTCGCCCAGCTGGTCAGCGGCGTGCTTGGTGATGCCGATTGTGGCGACGTCACCTTCGACGAGGACCCATTCGTGCTCTTCTGAATAATAGGTGGCCATTTTTAAATGCTCCCGGATTTAGCGTTTGTAGTTTTGCTGCACAAAAGGCAGCGATACGATTGCGGCAGGCTGAGCCTTGCCGCGAATGATGAGGTTAACCTTTTCGCCCGGTTCACCGTGACCTGCGGAAACGTAACCCATCGCAACGGGCCCGCCAACAGTGGGGCCAAAGCTGCCCGAAGTGATTTCACCGATGGTATTGCCTTCAAGACATTGGACTTCCACGTGCTGACGCGCGGGGGCCCGACCGGTTGGTTTGATCCCTACCAATTTCTTGGCGGCACCCTCGGCCAGTTCTTTTTGGATGCGCGCGGCACCGGGGAACCCGCCTTCTTCTTTGCGGCGCTTTTGCATAGCCCAACCCAAGCTGGCCTCAACAGGCGACGTAGATTGGTCGATGTCGTTGCCATAGAGGCAAAGGCCTGCTTCCAGACGCAAGGAATCCCGCGCGCCCAAACCAGCCGGTTCGCAGTCGTCATGCGCAAGGAAGGCACGTGTGACTTCGATCGCCTTGTCTTCTGGGATCGAAATTTCATAGCCATCTTCGCCGGTGTAACCCAGACGCGAGATGCGGCATTCAACGCCTGCGATGTCGGCCACGATGGATTCCATGAATTTCATGTCCCGCGCAGCGGGGCACAATTCGCCCACAACGTTTTCAGCAGCCGGACCCTGAACCGCCACCAAAGCGCGGTCAAAAATCTCGGTCACTTCGACGCCGTCCAGATTGGCCTCCATATGCGGGATGTCCTGATGACGCAGACCGGCGTTTACCACGACAAAGAAATGATCGCCCGCGTTGGACACGATCAGGTCATCCATGATGCCGCCGTCTTCGTTGGTAAAGAAACCATAACGCGCCTTGCCCTCTTTCAAGGTCGCATAGGCCTGCGGGCAGAGCGTTTCCAGCTTTTCGCCCACGTTTTCGCCGCGCAGGATCACCTGACCCATGTGGCTGACGTCAAACAGGCCCGCTTTGGCGCGGGTATGATTGTGTTCGCCCATGATGCCCATGGGGTACTGAACCGGCATTTCCCAGCCGGCAAAATCGACCATCTTGCCGCCGAGTTCGACGTGCAGGTCATAAAGAGGAGTTCGTTTGGGGGCGTCGGACATATCAGTCACCTTTTTCAAACAGGGTCAGTCGCGAACGACCATGACGGTGCAATGCGCATTGCGCACAACCCGCGCGAGGTTCGGGCCGATTTCGTAGTTCGGGAAATCACCCTTGGCTGATGCCATAATAATCATATCGTAGCCGTCTTTGTGTGCCAATTTCAGGATTTCGCGATAAACGCTGCCTTCCTGAATCTGGACCGGCACATCAGCGGCGTTATTTGCGGCCAAGATGGCCTCTACTTTGCCATGGACATAGTCCCGGGCACCCGCGCCATACCCTTCGGGCAGGTTGGGCAGCTGGATGATTTCAGGGATGACCTCAACAGCGTGCAGCTCGGCACCATGAAACTTGGCCTGTTCCAGTGCGACAGGCAGTGCCTTTTTCCACGAACGGTCGTCCGTGTGATCAATCGGAAGCAGGATTTTGGTAGCCATCCGTCATCTCCTCGAAGAATGTGAAATTCGTTTCAGATACGAAGGGCCATCACAGCCCCCCGTTGTTTGTATATGCCCGAGATTACTTGGCGGTATCACCAGCTTCGGATGCACCATTTGAGGCAAAGAACTCTTTCGTCAGTTTAAAGACGACAGGGCTCAGCAAGGCCAGTGCGATCAGGTTCGGGATTGCCATCATTGCGTTCAGCGTATCCGCCAACAACCAGACAAAGCCGAGATCAGCAGTCGCACCAAAGTAAATCGCAACAATCCACAACACGCGGTATGGCATCAGCGCCTTGGCACCAAAGAAGAAGCCCACACATTTTTCGCCATAGAACGACCAGCCCAGAATGGTGGTGAAGGCAAAGATCGACAGAGCAACCGCGATCAGCGCACCACCGATACCCGGCAGCGAAGTTTCAAACGCCAGCGAGGTCAACGCCGCACCAGATTCACCCGATGTCCAAGCCCCTGACGCGATGATCGCCAGACCAGTGATTGAGCAGACGATGATTGTGTCGATGAACGTGCCCAACATCGCAACCAGACCCTGGTTTACAGGACCGGCCGTTGACGCCGCAGCGTGCGCAATCGGAGCGGAACCCAGACCAGCTTCGTTCGAGAATACACCACGGGCAACACCAAAGCGGATCGCGGCCCAAACGGCTGCACCAGCAAAGCCACCTTCGGCAGCGGATGGGGTAAAGGCGTGGGTGAACACAAGGCTCAGCGCGTCGCCAATGGCACCAGCGTTGATCAGCAGAACCAGCAGACCCGCGATGATATAGCTGACGGCCATGAATGGAACCAGTTTACCAGCAACCGCACCGATGCGTGTAATACCACCAAGGATAACAGCCGCGGTTAGAACCATCAGAACAACGCCGGTCACTGACGTGTTTACGCCAAAGTTGCTGTCCAGAACCTGTGCCACACCGTTGGCTTGTACACCGTTGCCGATACCAAACGCAGCGATCGCACCAAACAGAGCAAACGCTGGCGCCAACCAGTACCAGGACGAGCCCAGACCGTTTTTGATGTAGTACATCGGACCACCGACAAAGTTGCCCAGCTCATCTGTTTCGCGATACTTCACGGCCAGAACGGCTTCGGCATATTTGGTGGCCATGCCTACCAAGGCGGTCATCCACATCCAGAACAAGGCGCCCGGACCGCCCAAGAAGACAGCAGTGGCCACACCAGCAATGTTACCAGTACCGATTGTTGCCGACAGCGACGTCATCAGCGCGTTGAACGGGCTGATCTGGCCCTCGCCCTGATTTTCGCGGCCTTTGAACAGCAGGCTAAAGCCCGTGCCCAGTTTCAGGATCGGCATGAACTTCAGGCCGACCTGCAAGAAAAAGCCAACGCCCAGAATGAGCACCAACATCAGTGGCCCCCAAACGACGCCATTGATGGCTCCTACGATTGAACTTAACGCTTCCATGGTTTCCCTCCCATTTGCGTTTTCGAATTACTTTGAAGGTCAGGTGCCCGCAGCCAGAGACTGTTGGCGGGCCTGTTTCAAAGCGGCAAAATCTTCGTCCGCATGGAACGAGGATCTGGTCAACGGCGTGGCGGACACGCCGAGGAATCCTTTGCCCCGAGCGATCTGTTCCAGTTGCGCGAATTCTTCGGGCGTCCAGAACCGATCAATCGGGTGGTGTTTCGGAGTGGGCTGCAAGTACTGGCCCACTGTCAGAAAATCGACATTTGCGGCGCGCATGTCGTCCATCACCTGTCGGACGTCATTTATGCTTTCGCCCAGACCAACCATCAGGCCGGATTTGGTGAACATCTGCGGATTGGCGCGTTTGGCGTCATCCAGCAAGCGCAGCGAGGTGTAATAGCGTGCACCGGGACGCACCCGTGGATACAGATGCGGCACAGTTTCCAGATTGTGATTGAACACATCCGGCGCGGCCTCAAACACCGCATCAGCAGCGTTGCCTTTGCCAAGAAAATCAGGGGTCAGAACCTCGATCGTGGTGTCGGGGGTCTGATGGCGGACGGCGCGAATGGTCTGCGCGATATGATCCGCGCCACCATCGGCCAGATCATCACGATCCACGCTGGTGATCACAACATGGCGCAGGCCCAGTTTTTTCACCGCTTGGGCCACACGACCCGGTTCAAAAACGTCCAGCGCATCAGGTTTACCTGTCGACACATTGCAGAACGAACAGCCCCGCGTACAGGTCTCACCCATGATCATCATCGTGGCGTGGCGCTGTGACCAGCATTCGCCGATGTTGGGGCACGCGGCCTCTTCACAAACGGTGGTCAGCCCATGATCCCGCATCAGGCGACGGGTTTCGTAGTACTCAGCGCTTTCGATCTTTTTCTTGCGGATCCACTTGGGTTTGCGGGGGATCACGCTGTCGGGTTTTTTGGCTTTTTCAGGATGGCGAAGCTGGATGGTCATCTGGCTTTTCTCCGATCAGGCGTGAATGGCGCGGCCAAGCGCGTCAAGGCAGGCTTCTTTCACTGCTTCACCCAATGCCGGATGTGCGTGGCAGGTGCGTGCGACCTCTTCGACGGTCGCGCCTTTGGTCATCGCCAACACCAGTTCCGCGATCAGATCACCGCCATGGGCGCCACAGATATGGGCGCCAAGAATTGTTCCCTCGGGCGAGGCCAAAACCTTGACCGCCCCATCGGTTTCGCCGGTAGAACGTGCCCGCGAGTTCGCCATGAATGTAAACTTGCCACTTATGTAGTCAGTGCCCGCTCCTTTCAGCGCCTCTTCGGTTAACCCGACCGAGGCCACCTCGGGATCGGTGTAAACCACGCCGGGAACAGTGTTATAATCAACGTGCCCGTGCTGACCCGCCAGCGTTTCGACACAGGCAACCCCGTCTTCTTCGGCCTTGTGCGCCAACATCGGACCCGGAACACAATCGCCAATCGCATAGATGCCAGGAACCGAGGTTTGGAACGCACCGTCTACTTCGATAAATCCGCTTGCATTCACGGCAACACCCAGATCGTCCAAGCCCAGACCCCGTGTCACCGGGCGGCGGCCAATGGCGATGAGTACCTTGTCTGCTTCGATGGTTTCTTCTTTGTCTTTGCCAACGCGATCCACGGTCAGGGACAGACCGGCATCCGTCTTGTCGATAGATTTCAAAGCGCGACCCAGTTGGAACTTGAGTCCACGCTTGGACAGCGCCCGCTGTGACAGCTTGGCAATTTCGCCATCAATGCCGGGCAAAATGCGATCCAGGTATTCAACAACGGTAACTTTGGCGCCCAGTCGTGCCCAAACCTGACCCAGTTCGAGCCCAATAACACCGGCCCCAATCACCACCAGATGATCTGGCACCGTGTCCAGCTTAAGCGCCCCTGTGCTGCTAACCACATCCACTTCGTCGATCTCAACACCCGGCAGCGGCGTTGGTTCAGACCCCGTGGCGATCAAGATATTCTTGGCTTCGTAAACGTCATCTCCGACCTTCACCTGACCCGGTGCAGGGATGCTGGCCCAGCCTTCGATATGTTCTACACCGTTCTTTTTAAACAGAAACGCGATCCCCTTAGTCAGATCGCCAACAACCTTATCCTTGCGCCCCATCATAGCGCCCAGATCAAGGCTGGCCCCCTCGACCGAAACACCGTGGGAGGAGAGGTGCTTGAGTTCGGCGAACTTGGCCGAGGAGGTCAACAACGCTTTGGAAGGAATACAGCCCACGTTCAGGCAGGTGCCCCCCAAGGCACCGCGCCCTTCGATACAAGCAACCGAAAGTCCCAGTTGCGCCGCACGGATAGCGGCCACATACCCACCGGGTCCACCACCGATAACGATCAGATCAAATGCACTCATGGGTCTCTCCTCCCCGAGATGGGCGGTGCGGATCGGGTCCGTATGCGCCTGTATGCTGCGTTTCGTCTCCTATAGGAAACTTTTCCCTTTCAGGCAACAAAAGATATCATCAAGAAATTTTGACTAGGAGATACACCAAAGCTAAGCTCTATGAGAAACAGGAGAAAATGCGCGCGTGGAACCGATAAAAAGCGAAGAGACAGGACTTGCCGTAGAGGCAACTGAGGCCCCAGACGGGGAAATCCTAGGCAAAATGATTCGGGATGCTCGCAAAGAAAAGGGCCTGACACTGGAAGAAGCGGCTAAAGCTGCAGCCATCGGGCGTTCGACGTTATCCAAGATCGAAAACAACCAGACCCGCCCAAGTTTCGAGATTATTCGCCGCCTGATGCAGACGCTGGAACTGGAAACGCCACAGCTGTTTGTACAATCCGCACAAAGCGACATCTCAGGACGTCGGGATTTCACCCGCAAAGGGTTGGGTGAACACAAAGAAACCAAAACCTATGATCATGAGCTTTTGTGCAGTGAACTGACCAGCAAGCGCATGGTGCCCTATATCAGTACGATCAAAGCCCGCGATGTGACAGAGTTCGACAATTGGGTCCGACATCGCGGCGAAGAGTTCATGTTCGTGCTCAGTGGCGAGTTGACACTTTATACCGAACACTATCGTCCCCTGCAGATGGCTGCGGGCGACTCGGTCTATTACGATAGCGGAATGGGGCACGGATGCGTTTCCACCAGCGCAGAAGATGCCTCTGTTTTGTGGATATCGCTTGCGGATTAAGCAGTCCTGCCCCCTGCCCTCTTTCTCTGACCAGATTCAGCGCTATTTCATATCTAGCCGCTTTGACATCCCTGCGCGAACCACATCAAATGCGCGACTACACCCCGAGGGTAAAGCAACAACAGGACGGACCATCGGATGGACCTCAAAACTGAAATTCTGGAACTTTCACGACAGGCGCAGATTGGGCCCCTTAGCCCTTGGCTGGAGGCCGCATTGGATGCCCGTATCGCAGACGGAACATTTGTATCGACCCAGCAACTGCAACAGGACAAAGACGCGATTGTCGCTCAATTGGTTGACTACCGTCAGTCAAACGGTGTCGCCGCCGCTGTAATTGGCATGTCCGGGGGCGTAGACAGCGCCTTGACCGCCGCGCTGTTCAAGGCGGCAGGCTGGGCCGTTCACGGCTACACCCTGCCGATCGAACAAAACCCGCGCGAAACGGAATTGGGTGAAAACGCCTGCCATGCATTGGGCATCAGCCACAGCAACATTGATCTGACACCTCAATATCAGTGCATGCTCGATGGGCTGGCGCAATTGGAACCGGGTCGCGGAGACAAGGATGATCATGGCCACCGCCTACGCCGGGGCAACATCCGGGCGAGACTGCGCATGGCGACGCTTTATGATCAGGCGCACCGCCACAGCGGCGTTGTTGCAAGCACGGACAACTTTTCCGAACTGGGTGCCGGGTTCTGGACCCTGCACGGCGATGTCGGAGATGTCGCGCCGATCCAATCGTTCCTGAAGTCGTGGGAAGTCCCCTGCCTCGCCCGCGCCAGCGGCGTTCCCGAAGATATCTGGCGCGCGACCCCTACAGACGGGCTGGGGATTTCAGCTGGGGATGAGGCCCAGATTGGGACGTCCTATCTGGGGTGGGACCTGATGGTATTGGCTTTGATGGATGCAGTTCAAGCCCCCGGCGCAACTCGTGAAACCCTGCCTGACATTCTCAACTTTGGCGACGACGCTGAAGCCAAACGGATCTTTGATCTGACCTATGCCCGACTGTCGCGCACCGGTTTCAAACGCAACAATCCGCACAACCTGCCCCACCCGCGGGAAAACCGATATGATAGATTGGCAGCGTTTGACGCATTTTCCGCCACCTAATATGGGTCAGCGGATCACCAGGCCCTGATAATCTGGTGTGGCCAACCCGGCCACACCATAGACAGCGTGAGACCGTCCAACACACGTCACGCACTGGCTATCACAACCCATTCGGCCTAGACAGAATAAGCTCGGTCAGGGAAAACGTTGATGTCGATCACATTGCTCAGGACATTGGTTGCGGTCGCAGATCGGGGCAGTTTTGCAAGCGCAGCTGATCAGGTCTGCGTAACCCATGCCGCGGTGGGCCAGCAAATGAAACGGCTTGAGTCCCAGCTCCGGGTTGACTTGTTTGACCGGTCGCAAAAGTCACCTCAGTTGAACGCCACCGGTTGGGCGCTGATCCCCAAGGCCCGCGACGTCCTACATGCCTATGACACGATGCTAGAAGGCGTCGTGGGCGAGGCTCGGCTTTATGGGGAGCTCTCGCTGGGCGCGATGCCATCAACGATCGGGGGTTTAGTTCCCCAGTCGATCAAACGCTTGATCCGCACCTTTCCCGACCTCCATATCCGGGTTGTGCCGGGTCTGGCCGATGATCTGATCGAACAGGTCGAACGCAGCGGGCTTGATACTGCAATTCTAAGCGTTCCGGACAGCATCCCCCACCAGCTGACATGGCACCTTGTCGCCAAAGAACCCTTGGTTCTGATCACGGCCCCGGATATCCACGAAACCGATCCTGTCGAGATCCTGCAAACCCAGCCCTTTATTCGCCACGCAAGACAGACAGCCGCCGGAAAACTGGTTGATCAGTGGCTTTCCGAGAAAAACATAACTGTTCGACCCACAATGGAGATGGATTCACTCGAAACATTGGCCAACATGGTGTCCTATAATTTGGGTGTCTCAGTTGTCCCTAATTTATGCGTGCCTGACCCGACCTTTGAACGGCTCCGAAAAATTCCCCTAGGGCCACATGCCCCATTTCGAGAGCTGGGGCTACTCACACGGGCGGATTCCCCGAAGACCAAGTTAATTGAACGCCTTGTAGAAGAAGTGCGCCAAACGAGCGGCCAAGCGCCTCACCTTAACCCGGCTCTACGTGATTAACGCTTAGCAGCGAGTTTGCCCCCCCTGCCCCGCTGGCGCGCTGTTCAACCACAATCGACGGCCCTAATAAGTTGCCGGTAGCGCTCACATATTTACTTTTCACCAAAATCAGAAATGCCCTGATGTGGACCATCACATCAGGGCATCCTCTGTTTCGCTTTTCAGGAAATCGATTACGCGTTGCGCGCGGCCAATTCCTTCATAAAGCGATCACGAATAACGACTGGGTCCATCGTGATAACAGGAACTTTGATGTTGCCGCTTTCGCATTTGCAAACGATCACCGTCATCTTGTCGCTATCCAGCGCCTCTTGCATCACACGCGAGGCATCTTCGGCTTGGCATTCAACGACATTCTCGCAGCCACAGGCGCGCGCTACCTCGGTCAGAGAGGTCTTTTGCCCGGCATAGGTCGGTTGGTCCCCCGTCGAGCCATAGCTGCCGTTGTCGACGATAAACAGGATGTAGTTATCGGCCACGTTGTTCGCAATCGTCGGCAGTGTGCCAAAATTGGTCAGCACCGATCCATCCCCATCGATCGAGATGACCTTTTGGCCCTGTGCCAAGGCGACCCCCAACCCGATCGAGGACGACAGTCCCATCGTGCCAAGCATGTAGAAATTGGTCGGCTGGTCATCCATCATATGCAATTCCTGACTTGGCAGGCCAATGTTGCAGACAACGAATTGGTCAGAAATGACCGGTAGCAAGCTTTTGAGAACCTCAGAGCGGATCATGATCAGTACCCTCCCCAGAATGACGCATCCGTCAGGATTGCGACGGGCTTGTTGCACATAAAGGTGTATTTCAGGATCGCATCCAGTTCCTCAACATCTTCTTCCTTATGAAAGTGATACGTCGGGATGTTCAACTGGTTCAGCAACGCCTTGGTGTGCACCGCCATTTCAGCCTGACAGGCGACCGGTTCACGCAGTTCCCCGCGATAGCTGATCAGCATCGGCAACGGCATCCGGTAGTATTGCGTCAATGTCACCAGCGTGTTGATGGTCACCCCAATGGCGGTGTTCTGCATGATGATCGCAGAGCGTTTCCCCCCCATGAACGCGCCCGCACACAGGCCGATGCCTTCGTCCTCTTTGTTGGACGGGATGTGGTAAATGCTGTCGTTGGCATCGACTTGATCGATGACCCCCGCAAGCTGTTTGCAAGGCACTGTTGTGACAAACTCGATCTGGTTGTTCACAAAGTCCGAAACAATTTTATCGTTCACTGACATGGGCTGTTTCCATTATGAGATTGGGCACAACCTAAGTAAAGCGGCGCGCAAGGCAAGTCATAATGAATTTACGATATGTAAAGGCAAACTTTACATCGAAATACCTTCAAGGTTCGATGATTTCCAAAGCAAAAGAGCTCTGCTCCGCTCTCGCCCACAAAGACAAACGCTGATAGCCCCGCCTTGCTTTGGCTTTACAGACGGTAGTCTCGGCTTGCTTTGCTTCGTGTTGGGTTTCGAATGACACCGTACGCGACTGCCCTTCTCGTGCACCAACTCGCCCCCACCGACGGAGGAAGATCCACGCCCCCAACATATCGCGATACACATCCGTGACATAGAAACGGTGCATATTCTGGTCTGGCTCGTGTCGTTCCAAATACATACTGCTCACCCGCGTTATGATCTGCGCCAATACTACGTGCCCCCTACCCTACAGCCCTTTTGATGAAAAATCCAATGCCAACACGTCAGGATCAACAGGGCCTCCGAAACCGCAAAACACATTGCCGTCCCCGCGGGGACCCTTTCGCAAGGGGTGGCCCGGACTTAACGTTCTAAAAGCAGATTGAGTCCTAACCATTTGATATAAAACAAAAGTGGCGTGCAATTGCACGCCACTTCCCGCACAGACGAAAACAGCCGCCTACCCTTCCCCGTCAAGCTCGTCAAAAAATGCCTGAACCGAGGCTTCTAACCGCTTGCGCTCCAACCCGCTGAAATCGCGATCAAGCTGCAACTCAATCCGCCCATCAGCTGCGATGCACTTAACCACGCCTTCGGGCCGGGTCATCTTGAACGTGGACTTGGCCGTCTTTCGCACTTCGGTCTTGGTTTTCGTGGTCCCACCCGACGCGACAAAGCTTTGCAAGATGGCCTGTTCCGCAACATCATCCCGGTCGGGTCGCGCGCGCAACTCGGACAACAAAACCTCGATACGATCTGGCTGATCCTCGACCAGTTTAACCAAACGCAGCCCCAAGGCCCGTGGCATCGCCGCAACGAACAACAGATCATCACCAATGGCATTTACCAACCGGACAAACGATTTGATATAGCTGCGCTTCTGACGCCCGGATGAGGCATAGAGGATTTCAACCGCCCGGTCATAGCTTTCGATATTCGGGTCTTGGCAGCGATATGAAATGGCCAACCGCGCCAGTTCCCCAAACGAAACATCCCGCCGGACCAGGTTTTCATCCACCATCCGGCGATACAAGTTCTGCAGATCTTCGCCACTGGCGTTGATCCCTGCGGGGATCTTGGCAAACGCTTCGTCGCCCGTTTCTTCGAACAGTTCCCGAAAGGCAGAAAGGCGCCGAAACCCTTGGATCAGCTCATAGCGATCACCATTCTTTTCCACGCGGATTGGATTGGACAAACCGATATCCCGGATCGAGATCTTGAGGTCATCCATATCCTCATCACGGCCGGGTGCCCGATCTCGGGTCAATTTGGTCGTATCAACCAGATCCAAGGGGATCAGATCGGTGATTAGCCCGGCGCGCTTAAGGCGAACATGTTCATGGGCAAGCGCGTCATTCTCGGCCCGAATGGCGGCTTCAGCGCTCTGTCGGGCGGTCACAGCATCCGCATTCTCAGTGATCGCAGTTGCCATCGGGCCACGACGTCCTTCGGGTGCTGGGCTTGGTGCGACCACTGGATCAACCTGTGGCGTCTCAACAGCTGGGACATCGTCAAAGTTGATGTCAAACACGCGGCGTTTCTTACTCATGCTCCTGTCTCCTCAATCTCACCCCAGGCTTTGACCAGGTTATCGCGGAATTCAACGTACGCCTGATCAAACGATCCTCGGGCGCGACGCCAAGTTTCACGGGTCATATCGCGGTAATCAATTTCGTAGATAGAGCTTAGGAAGCGCCCTGATTGTTCTACGGCCCGGGTCATTTCAATGGGGTGTTCCGCCAATCTGTCCCCAAAAACCTTTCCAAACGCTGACTGCATCGCGCGGTGCAATTCATTGTTTGGTTCAAACCGGGTCAGAAGAAAGCGCACATCCGTAAATGCCTTGGGCAGCTTGAGTGTCCCCGCGGGGACAGAGCTGCCAAAACGCCCCAGGTCTTCGAGCGCTTCGGACAACTGACCGATGAAGGATGTGGTGCTGTCATACTCCCAATATCCGGGCCCCGACGGTATATAGAGTACATCCGCTGCAAACACGGCGTTCATCGACTGATACCCAATCGCTGGCGGACAATCGAACAGAATGAGGTCGTAGCTGTCGTCTGGCAAGGAATCGAGGTACCGCGACACCGCCGCAAAAAACGACCATTCCGGGTTCAGGTGACGGTATTGGGCGCTGGCGAACTCCACAAAGGCCGCGTTGGCGCAGCTCGGTACAATATCAATCGTGGGCCAACTGGTCGGTTTGATGAAATCCGTCACGCGGAGGTCCGACAACCCCATATCAGTGACCGAAGCGGGCAGGCGTCGTTGGGGCAGGGCCGCGCCACTTTCAGCCCCTTGCACGGCAGCGTTCATCCGTTCTGTTTCGCGGATCAGGTCGCGCGCCATCACACCCCAGACTGTGAACTCTTCCGAGACATCGCTTAGACCCATCGAATGGCTCAGGGTGGCCTGCGGGTCGAAATCAACACACAGAACGCGGTATCCATCCAATGCGGCCGCATGGGCAAAGTGAAGCGCCACTGTGGATTTACCCGCACCGCCTTTGAAGTTGGCAATCGCGGCCCGAATGGCGCGCTTACCCGCTGGCCGAGGAGGCATCAGCGATTTGCGATTGACCTTAAGACGGCGGCGTATCTCGTTAATCTCTTCGAGTGAATACCACCGCTGCCGGCCGTCTTCTTCCACCAGCCCCTGCGGCAATGATGGGTCAGCCGCCAACCGACCGCGCATTGTGGATTGATTGACCCGAAAGATAAGCTCGGCAACTTCCCAACTGGAAAACCGTCGCAACGTCTTCTCCATTTCGGGGGAGTATGTCTGCTGACGAATAAAGCTCTGCATCTTAAGTGACTGTGCCTGAAGCTGTGCCAAGTCCTGATGAGTGAACATTCTGCCTCCTGTCCCCGCGGGGACAATTCATTGTTTCTTACTGACCCGCCCTTACACTGGACGCTAATTTACCTCTTATCCCCATTTACGCTGATTTGCAGAGAAAGGCAAAACGTAATATCTAAGAAATGAGCGTCCCTACGGTTTTGGACTTTCACCAGCGTTTCTTGCCTCAGGGTGTTGTGAGACTGGTTTCCCCTAACAAGAGCACCAATAGCGCAATTAGGGGTCACATTTCGGGAATACCCTAGATATTGGGTGACAAAACTGCTCAAATAAGGGACACACACGAATGTCCCCCCATACCTATAATACCTGATTTTCTTTTTTGAATTGGGATTAGGTCAAAGCTGAAACCAACAAGCGTCTTGACAGAATCGCGCAAAAGGACGCAAATCACTGCAGTGACCCTAAGAACGCTGAGTTCATAAGTTAGTCACATCAAAATGGGACGCTAGATCCCACAGGTTCGAGGCAGCCACTCAGTGGCACAGAGGAGCAGACTATGCTCAAAACAAAATATGCAGGCCAAGGGTCCGCCGCACAAAAGTATGATCTCATCACTGCTTTGGGATCTCACGCGCTTTCTCTGAACAAGACAGAGCAACGGCGTGTTTTGCGTTTGATAACCCTTGTCACGGCGCGGTATAACTGGGGGCGCAATGAACTTGCTGTCGGCCAGCGAGAAATTGCGCGCTTGTGGTCGTGTGACGAGCGGACCGTAAAACGTGAGATGGCGCGGTTCCGCGCTTTGGGGTGGTTGACGGTTAAGCGCCAAGGCGCACGAGGGCGCGTTACGGAATACCAGATGGAACTTGCGGATGTGATGAACGACACCCGCGCTACCTGGGAAGCGGTCGGTCCGGATTTTGCATTGCGGGTCGAAGGCGCTCCGGAACAGACATCCGTTGTCCCGTTCCCCGCGGGGACACAATCTGTTCAGTCCCCGCCGCCGGATATTTCTGACGGCACGGAATGGTCATTGGCTCAGGCGGTCTTACATCAAGAAGATCAGGCCCGGTTTGGGGCGTGGCTACAGGCTTTGACCCGCGGCGAGAGGGCAGGGGGGCGTTTGACTTTGCGCGCACCCTCACGGTTTCATGCGCGGTATGTCCAAAACAATATGGCCCGAGAAGTGTTGCTGGCCTGCCAGGCGGTGGACTCCAGCGTTTCAGAGGTTCTGATTACGGACTGATCAAAGGTTGTGCAGACAGTACCGACGGTGGGATATCTGATTGGGTGCGGGCTTCTTCTTGGATCCAGTCTACGAATTCAGTAATTTTGCGATTGCTTTCAGCGCCTCTTCGATGGACCAGCCAATAGGCAAGATGAGATTTGGCAACGTGGCTGAACGGGCGAACAAGCCGCCCTTCGATCAAGGCATCGGCAACAAGGGGCTCCCGCCCCATTGCAACACCCATTCCTTCGATGGCCGCCTGCAAGACCATATTGGATTGGCCAAATCGACGGGTCCGCGCGGGATCAGGCAAATGCAGCAGGCACGATCGCGCCCAGAACTCCCAGTCAGGACTCGCTGGACCAAACTGCGCATTGTCATCTTGCAATAAGGTATGATGGGCTAGATCAGCGGGACAGGTTAACGGCGCACCAGCTTGCAACAAATCCGGGGAACACACAGGAAAAATGCGTTCTTCCATCAGTTTTTCAACATGAAATCCCGGGTTGTCACCAAAGCCATACCGGATACCCAGGTCTGCTTGCGCGGAGCCGAATTTTTCCTGTCCGGTATCCGTTGCAATGGAAATGGATAAATGCGGGTGCGCCAGATCGAACCGCATCAATCGTGGAAAAAGCCAGATGAAGGCAAATCCTGGCAGACAACTGATAACAATGGTGTTCTCAGCGCGTTGACGGGACCTGAGGTCCGCACAGACGTCTGAAATGCGACCTAACCCATCGGCAATGGCTTGGGCCAGCATCAGCCCCTCTCGCGTGGGTGTGGACTTACGCGCCCCGCGGGTTAGCAGATCTTGACCAACCCATTCCTCGAGCGATTTGACATGCTGGCTGACGGCGCTCTGGCTTACGCCAAGCTCTTCCGCGGCAGCGCTAAAGCTGGCGCGGCGCACGACGACTTCAAATGCGCGCAGTGCAGTGTAGGGAAGGTTGATGATCATATAAGTTAAGCTAATGGAACACATTAAACGTTTCAAATGGATAAATTCCCCCAGTTGAGAGAGATATGAAGCATATTCTTGGGGGTTTCATGTCCGATATCACGCCAGAACGCGGCGCGTCCAATCTGTTGAACAATTGCGCACAGGCGAAAAGTGGCGATCGTTTGCTAATAGTTTACGAACCGGCAAGCTATGGCTATTTCGATGAACAGGCGGTTGATGTTGTTTGCAACGCGGCAAGAACCCTAAATCTGTTTGTGGATACACTGGATGTCGGGTTCTCACCTGATGCGCCGACACTCTCGCCCGAACTCCTTAGCAAATTCGAGCATGCCGACATCGTTCTGTTCCTAGCACGCCTTGGCGATCAATTGCGGTTCTCGGAAATGCCTCAGGGGAAAAAGGTCATCGTTAGTTTTGCCCTTACCCAAGAACTGTTCGGATCGGGATTTAGCAATGGCCATCACGATGCATTTCTCGCGTTGAAATCGCAGGTCAACACGGTCTTGGAGCAGGCGAAAGAGGTGCGCATGACCTGCCCCGCGGGGACAGATGTATTCGGCACACCGCAGATGGATCTGAGTGCCGCAGGGGACACGTCGGTCTTGCGATTTCCGATGTCTGTCTTCACGCCAGTCCCGGCGCACAGCTTTTCGGGCCGAATTGCGTTGCCCGGGTTTTTGACCGGAACAGGGTCGCGGTATTACGACCAATACACCGTTGAATTTGACGGTCAGGTCTTTGCGCATATGGAGCAGGGGCGTTTGACCGGTTTCGAGGGGGCCGCGTCAGATGTGGCCGTCGCGAATGCGCAGTATGACCGTGTATCCGACTTGTTTGGCATCGACCGCAACTTTGTCCATTCTTGGCATGCTGGGCTTCATCCCGGATGCGGATACCCATGGGATCTGCGCGACAATTACGAACGTTGGGGTGGGGCGGCCTTTGGCAACCCGCGTATCATGCATTTTCACACCTGTGGGGCCTATGCGCCCGGTGAAATCAGCTGGAATGTCATTGACCCGACAATCGTCGTTGATGGCACGACCCTGTGGGAGAAGGGGCAGTTCCATGCACACCGTTTGCCCGGTGGCGCACAGATCTTGGCCCAGTTCCCCTGTGCTGCGGCCTTGTTTGAAGCCCCTGACAGGGCTATCGGGTTTGCACACAGCGCCTAAAGCGGCGCACCCCCGCCCGGATAGGTAACATATGGCCCGTACGCTGACCCGAGATCTGACGATCGGACCGATTTCGTCCCATTTCCGCAATCTGGCTCTGCCCGCGGCGTTGGGGATGTTGTTCAGCACGCTATACAACGTGGTCGATATCTATTTCGCTGGGTTGCTGTCGACGAATGCGCAAGCCGGGCTCGCGCAGGGGTTTCAGGTTTTCTATATCTTCGTTGCTGTTGGCTTTGGACTTGGCGCTGCGATGAGCGCGCTGGTGGGCAATGCCTTGGGGCGCAAAGACAGCCGGGCGGCCCGCCGGCTTTCTGTGCAGGGGCTGAGCTATGGGATTATGGCCTCGGGGCTGCTTGGGTGTGTTGGGTTTTGGCTTGGGCCCCAAATTCTTGCGGTGTTGTCAGAACCCGGTGCCTATCGCGCAGCAGGAACGGGATATTTTCGGTGGCTCTTGCTGGCTTTGCCGGGGTTTCTGCTGGCTTATGCCTGCAACGGCGTGCTGCAGGCGCAGGGGGACAGTACTTCGATGCAGCGGGCCTTGATGGTGGCGTTCTTTGCCAACATCGGTCTGAACCCCTTGTTGATTTGGGGCATTCCCGGGATTTGGTCGGGGATGGGGTTCAATGGAATCGCCGCATCCACCGTGCTGAGCCAGACTGGCGTCATGATTTATTTGCTGCGTCAGGCGCTGAACTCGCCTGCTCTTGTTGGTCTGAGACGGCGCAATTTTATTCCGGTCTGGGCCTCGGTTCGCGAAATTTCCGTGCAATCCGTGCCAACGACCTTTGCCCTGTTGATCATGTTTCTGTCTGGGTTTGTGGTGCAATACGCGCTGAAAGGGTTCGGGGAACACGCCATCGCGGGGTTTGGTATTGGTTTGCGGGTGGAACAGATTCTGTTGTTGCCTGTCTTGGGCATGACAACGGCGTTGTTGCCCATCCTGTCCCAGAATCTTGGCGCAGGCGAATTTGATCGTGTCCGGCATGCTCTGCATTTCTGTTGGAAAATTGGCGCGGTGATCACATTGATCGCTGCCGCGATCCTTTGGACATTTGGGGCTGCAATACTGGGCCTTTTTACCTCTGACCCCGAAGTGATCCGTGTTGGGCTTATTTATCTCAGGATCGATAGCGTGATCCTGCCGCTGTACATGATGCTGTTCTCTGTTAACTCGCTGCTACAGGCACTGAAACGCCCTGTTTGGAGCGTTTGGATTGGCCTGTATCGCCAAGGGTTTGGGATCGCCTTTTTCGCCTGGATCTTTGTGGGGGTCTGGGGATTTGACGAAGCTGGGGTTTGGTACGGGACGGCGGCGGCGGTTAGTTCTGGATGGGCGATTGCGATGGTCATTGCGGCACGGCTGGCGCGCAAGGACATCGGCGGGCTTTGGACCGGATCAGCTGAGCTGGCATCTGCTCAGACGACCCATTCCAGCAGGTAAAGCGTCAGTGGAATCGTGGCAACGGCCGCGAGCGTTTGCAGGGTCACGATGGCCGCCATCATGGGCGCGTCTCCCCCAAGTTGGCGCGCCAGTGTGTAAGACGAAGCCGCCGTGGGCGACATCGCATAGATCACCGCTATGATCAAAAGGGTAGGGGGTAGGTTAAACACCAGCCCAAGGGCCAGAACGACGGCCGGGAAAATCATCATTTTCCCTACAAATGCCAAAAGCAGGGCGCTCGCGCTGGCGGCCATATCTTTGACGCGTAGGTTTGCCCCAACCGCCAGCAACGTGATGGGCAAAGCAGACAAGCCAAGAATACGCGTGAGTTCATGTAGGACGGGGATTTCTGCACCGATGAGCTGATTGACGGCTAAGGCCAGTGTAATCGAGATGATATGCGGGTTCCTGATCAGGTCCCGCAGGATCGCCAGGGGCAGATTCGAACGCTGCCCGGGTTGCAAGGCTGTCACAAGTAGAACGACCATGACCACATTCGTCACCGGGATCAGGATCGCAGACGCCAGAATGGCAAACTCGAACCCAGATGGGCCATACAAACTGGCGGACAGGGCAAGGGCGACAAAAGCGTTGTTGCGCGCGCACCCTTGTAGGATCGAGGTGCCTTGCGCCGCCTTGAACCCGTTCATCCATGCAATTGTTACGCCAAACGCAACGGCCACGAAAAAGCCGGTGATCAAGGTGATCGCATACGGGATCAGGTTGGGGTTGTTGAGTTCCGCAAGAGAGACCTTGTTGAACATAAGGCAAGGCATAAGAACCCAATAAACCAGCTTGTCATTGACGTTCCAAAAATCGGTGCTTGGGATGCCGCCTTTACGAAGCGCCAAGCCCAACGCGATGATTAGGAAAATGGGCAAGATAGAGGTCAGCGTTACCAGCATTTGCGGGTCCCATGCATGAGGGGGGTCTGATTTTCTGTACGCTTCTGCCTAAGACTTGGCGAGGGTAAAAGTGTGGAGCATTTTGGGTCGCAATTGGCGGTTTATTTCACCTCCATTTGCCCTAGTGTCGGGGAAATCTTGAATCGGGAGGACAAGCATGAGCGACCATGGATACGAGGGCGGACGGTTGAATTTACCGTTTGTGGGGATCTGTACCTTTGCCAAGGGCGAATATGTCGCCGATTGGGATAAGATTGATGCCGATGTTGCAGTGCTGGGTGCGCCCTACGATTTTGGGTGCCAGTGGCGATCAGGGGCGCGGATGGGCCCGCGTGCAATCCGCGAGGCATCGACGCTGTTTTCCTTTGGTCACGGCGGGGCTTATGACTTTGAGGATGACATCACCTATCTCCCAGCCGAAAGCACCAAGATCGTGGATATCGGCGATGCAGATATCATTCACACCGATACGATGGGCAGCCATGCCAACATCGAAAAAGGGGTGCGTGCGATCCTGAAAGCCGGGGCGCTGCCGGTTGTTCTGGGCGGGGATCATTCAATCAACATCCCTTGTATCAATGCGTTTGATGATCAACAGCCGATCCATGTGGTGCAGATTGATGCGCATCTCGACTTTGTCGACGAACGCCACGGTGTCCGCTATGGGCACGGCAACCCCATGCGTCGTGCCGCTGAAAAGGACTATGTGACCGGGTTGACCCAATTGGGTATTCGCAACGTGTCTTCGACCGCAAAAGAAGGGTACGAAGATGCCCGCGCCATGGGATCAGACATCCTGTCGGTACGCCATTTGCGTAAGATGGGTGTTGAGGGGGTGCTGGAGCGTGTGCCAGCAGGTAAGCGGTACTACGTTACCATCGACATTGATGCCTTTGACCCATCTATCGCGCCGGGAACGGGTACACCCAGCCACGGTGGGTTCATCTATTACGAAGTGCTGGAGTTTCTGGACGGTCTGACCCAACGCGGCGAGATTGTCGGCATAGATCTGGTCGAGGTCGCGCCGGACTATGACCATTCAGGCAGCACGTCGACATTGGCGGCCCAGATCCTGATGAATCTGATTGGTCGAATTTTGCACCACCGCAAAAGCTAATCGCTATGGCCCCCGCGCGGTTTTGAGAATGCGTGGGGGTCAGTAACTTGTCGACATCCGATAGCCGGGGTGGAACGTCATACGCACAAACGTTACTGGCTGATTTTGAAACCAGGTTGTGCGCTCCATCTGGATCACAGGGGTTGCGGGTTGGGTGGCTAAAAATTCGGTCAGCGTGGCATCGGTCGCAATGGCAGAAAATCCGATTTCAGCGTTGGAAAACGGAACTTCGGACAACAGCCATTCATTCGGCCCGGTTTCTTTGAAATCCTGATGCAAGACATCAGGGACGGCGGCGATATTGATCCAGCGTTCTTCGAACTGAAACGGCCGGTTGTCCGCATAGTGCATGCATTTGATATGCAGTGCTTGGGCGTCGTTTGGCAGATCAAGGCGCGAGCTTAGCCATGCCGGGGCAGGGATCTGTTCCAATTGCAGCAGGGAATAGCGGTATTGCGCGTTCTTTTCTTCGACCAAATGGCGGACCACGGCGATTTCGAACTTTGCCTGGTTCACCGGTGCGGTGTTGACGCGCGTGCCGCTTTTGCGTTTGCGGTCAACGATGCCGCGGTCCGCAAGTTCGCGCATGGCGCGGTTGACGGTGGCGCGGGCGCAGCCAAATTCCTCGGCCAGTTCAAATTCCGTGGGCAACAGCGTACCTTGGGGCCAGACACGATCTTGGATGCGTCGGATAACCTCGTCTCGGACGTCTTGAAAGCTGACCTTTTTGGCTGGCACGGGATGTCCTTTGGTTTGCATTATGTTGCGATTATGTGAAATATGTCTGCTTTTATGGGGAATTGCAAAGGGATTGCTAGATCATGCGCTTTGATGCCGCGACCTGTGAACCGAGACCTTGGAAAAACCACGGGGGAGTGACCCGCGAGCTGGTGCATCGCGCAGATGCGGGGCAAACCCTGTGGCGGCTTAGTCTGGCCGATATCGATCGTGATGGCGCGTTCTCTGCCTTTCCCGGATTTGAGCGGATTCACACCATCATATTAGGGCAGGGGCTGACGCTCACGGATGATGACACAACCCTGCAGGCCCGCCCGTGTGAGCCGTTGGTCTTTTCCGGGAATCTGGCGGTTTCTGCGACTTTGACGGACGGGCCATGTCGGGCGTTCAACGTGATCTACGACCCGCTAAAGATACAGGCCGAGGCCACAATCGTTGAAACCGGAGAGGTCAGGCATGGCTCCGATCAGGCGGTTCTTTTCATGATCAAGGGCCGCGCCGCGTTGGAGGGAGGCGGCATGTTGGAGGCTGGACAGGGCATCCTATGGGACGCCCCGGCAAGCGCAAACTTAGAATCCGGGGCGATGGCTTTGTGTGTGAGGCTGAAACAGCTGGATTAAAGCGCGGCCAAGAGACCCGTAGTGGAATGGCGATAGTTAGCGACGATTGTATCGCGTTCTACATGGCGGCCATTTTGAACCTGATGACGCCCGGCAGACCAGACATCGCTGACAACATCATCGCCTGCTGCAAAGCATAGCCCATCCAAAATTTGATCCTCGTGCAGGGCGAGCAGGGCAGGGGTGTCGGTTTGGATCGCGACAAGGTCAGCCAGCGCGCCGACCTCGATCCGGCCAGCAGACCGGCCAAGCGCCTGCGCACCGCCCTCGGCTGCGCCGAGATACAGAACATCGCCCACCGATCCTTCGCCGGGGATGATGACATTGCGGCCGAGATCCCGCAGGCGTTGCGAATATTCCAACAAGCGCAACTCTTCTGTCAGGGAAATGCGCACGTTGGAATCCGATCCGACCCCAAAGGCGCCCCCGGCTGCAAAGTATTCCACACCGTTAAAAGGGCCATCGCCCAGATTGGCCTCGGTGATCGGGCACAACCCTGCAATCGCACCGGATTTGGCCATGTCGCGGGTTTCGTCTGAGGTCATATGCGTGGCGTGGATCAGGCACCATTGATCATCAACAGGCGCATTTTGCAGCAACCATTCCACGGGACGTGCCCCAAGCCAGTTCTGAATATCGGTCACTTCTTTGGGCTGTTCCGAGATGTGGATGTGGACCGGATTGCCATTCTGGATTTCCAGAACGTCATTCAGATCGGCGGGGCTGGTTGCGCGCAAGCTATGGGGCGCAATGCCAACCCTGGTATCGGCTCCAAGAGTTTCGGTGGCCTTGGTGCGGGCCTGTGCGACGAGAGATTTGAATTGATCCACGGTATTGCCAAACCGCATTTGCCCCACGCTCAGTTCGGCCTGTCCAGCGCCGCCATAGGTGTAAAGCACCGGGAGGTGGGTCAGACCAATGCCGGTTTGGCCAGCAGCGGCAAACACACGTTCGCTGAGTTCTGTTTCGCTGTCGAACCGGGTACCGCCCGGTTGGTGATGGACATAGTGGAATTCACCGACCGAGGCATATCCTGCCTCTTGCATTTCCATGAACACAAGGGCCGCGATGGCCTGATATTGTTCCGGCGTCACATGTTCCATGAATTGATACATCAGTGTGCGCCAGGTCCAAAAGCTGTCTTTGCCAGCGGCGCGGACCTCGGTCATGCCAGCCATCGCGCGTTGAAAGCTGTGCGAGTGCAGATTGGCCAGAGACGGCAGCAGAGTGTCCACTTTGATATCGCCCGGTTGCGGGGTTTGATCCGCTTCAATCTTGGCGATCTTACCGTCGGCAACGCTGAGGCGCAGATTGTGCAGCCAACCAGAAGGAGTGCGGGCGCGGTCAGCGAAAATGGTCTGCATCGGGTTTCCTTATGTCTAGACATAATGATTTTAATCACATACCTTGCCGCCCAGCAAGACAATTGAGAGGGCGCGATGTCAGATCAGGCTGGATATGTATTAACGCAGGCCACTCTGGCCACGATGGTACCGGGTAAGGACGCTTATGGGCTGATTCCTGACGGTGCGATTGTGGTAGGCGACGGGCGTATTTCTTGGGTGGGGGCTTTGGCTGATCTGCCTGCTGAACATGCGACTTTGCCGCGCCAAGATCTGGGCGGGCGTCTGGTCACACCGGGATTTGTAGATTGCCATACGCATATCGTTTTTGGCGGTGATCGCGCGATGGAATTCGAAATGCGCTTGAACGGCGCCTCTTACGAAGAGGTTGCGCGCGCAGGCGGGGGCATTGTTTCGACGGTGACCGCCACGCGCACCGCGTCGCTAGAGGATCTGGTTGCAGGTGCATTGCCGCGTCTGGATACATTGATTGGCGAAGGCGCGACGGTGGTCGAAGTGAAATCCGGCTACGGGCTAGACGGTGAAACCGAGCTGAACACGCTGCGCGCTGCGCGTCGTTTGGCTGAACTGCGTCCGGTTCAAATCCGCACGACGTTTCTGGGGGCCCATGCCACGCCTACGGAATTCAAAGATCGCGATGATGCCTATATCGACGATATCTGCATTCCAACCCTGCGCGCCGCCCACGCCGAAGGGCTGGTCGATGCAGTCGATGGATTCTGCGAAGGGATCGCGTTCAACGCGGCGCAGATCGAGCGCGTGTTCAAGGTCGCCCGTGAGCTTGGGCTGCCGGTCAAATTGCACGCCGAACAGCTGAGCCATATGGGTGGCACGGCATTGGCTGCTAAATACGGTGCGTTGTCGGTGGACCACGTGGAATACGCAACAGAAGACGACGCGCGCGCCATGGCTGACAGCGGGTCGGTTGCCGTGATCCTGCCCGGTGCATTCTATACCATTCGCGAAACTCAGGCCCCGCCGATTGCACATTTCCGCAGCCACGGTGTGCCGATGGCATTGGCCACGGATTGCAATCCTGGATCATCGCCGCTGACATCACTTTTGTTGGCGATGAACATGGGCTGCACCCTGTTCCGTATGACCCCCGAAGAGGCTTTGGCCGGTGTCACCCGAAATGCGGCGCGCGCTTTGGGTGTTTCGGACGCCGGGCAAATCGCGCCGGGGTTCCGGGCTGATCTGGCGATCTGGGATGTCAAAACACCCGGTGAACTGGCCTATCGCATCGGGTTCAACCCGCTTCATTCCCGCATTTACGAAGGTGCAAAATGACCAATCTCGTTCCCGGTGCCGTGACTCTGGACACCCTCAAGGATATTTACCGCAACCTGACGCCCGCACGTCTGGATGACAGCGCGCGGGCAGGGGTGGAAGCCGCCGCTCAGATGGTGGCGGATGCGGCCGCTGGCGAAGAAGCGGTGTATGGTATCAATACCGGTTTCGGCAAACTCGCCAGCAAGAAAATCGCACCTGAAGACACTGAAACTCTGCAGCGCAACCTGATCCTCAGCCATTGCTGTGGTGTGGGCGAGCCGCTGCCCGAAGACAAAACCCGTCTGATGATGACGCTTAAACTGTTGTCGATGGGGCGCGGGGCGTCTGGAGTTCGGTGGCTTGTGATTCATCAGATCGAGGAAATGTTGTCGCGCGGCGTGATCCCCGTGATTCCGTCACAGGGGTCTGTGGGTGCATCGGGCGATTTGGCCCCGCTGGCGCATATGGCCGCGGCGATGATCGGCGCGGGAGAGGCGACGTACAACGGCCAGCGCCTGCCGTCGTCGCTGGCTTTGGCCGAGGCTGGGATGAAGCCAATTGTTCTGGGTCCAAAAGAGGGGCTGGGGCTGATCAACGGCACGCAATTCTCGACGGCCTGTGCATTGGCTGGTCTGTTTGATGGCTGGCGGATGGCCGAGGCGTCGATGGTGATCGCATCTATGTCGACAGACGCGATCATGGGCTCAACCGCGCCCTTGATCGCCGACATTCACACCCTGCGCGGACATGCGGGACAAATTGATGTCGCGCGTGAAATGCGCGCCATTATGGACGGCTCGGTTATCCGGGAAAGCCATCGCGACGATGACCAACGCGTGCAGGACCCGTATTGCATCCGTTGTCAGCCACAAGTCGTGGGCGCGGCACTGGATGTGTTGCGGATGGCGGCGAAAACACTTGAGATTGAAGCCAATGCCGTGACTGATAACCCGCTGGTTCTGGTGAACGAGGGGCGCATCGTTTCGGGTGGGAACTTCCATGCGGAATACGTGGGCTTTGCCGCGGATCAGATTGCTTTGGCAGTTGCAGAAATCGGTGCGATTGCACAGCGGCGCGTGGCGCTGATGGTGGATCCCACGTTGTCCTATGACCTGCCGCCGTTCCTGACACCTGATCCGGGGCTGAATTCAGGCTTTATGATCGCCGAAGTCACAACTGCGGCGTTGATGAGCGAAAACAAGCATTTGGCCAACCCATGCGTGACAGATTCAACGCCCACATCAGCCAACCAGGAAGATCACGTATCAATGGCGGCCCATGGTGCGTTGCGTCTGAAACGGATGAACGACAACCTGTCGGTTATTCTGGGCGTCGAATTGCTGTGCGCTGCGCAGGGTGTCGAGGCGCGGGCGCCATTGGTGACCTCGGATCGTCTCAGCCATGTCATCGGGCATCTGCGAACCAAGGTCGAAACATTGGCCGAAGACCGCTATCTCGCCCCAGATATTGAAACCGCAAGCGCCATGGTGCGAGCCGGTGAAATTGCTGGTGCGGCCGGTCTTGAGGTTGCTCCATGACCTTGGATTTGGACATCAAACAGGGTGACAGCCCACTGGTGTTGGGCTTGCCCCACACCGGGACGGATGTGCCGGCTGATGTGGGGGCCACGTTGAACAACGTGGGTCACGCCTTGGCCGATACCGACTGGCACATTCACGATCTCTATGACGGGCTGGTGGAGGGGGTTTCATCCGTGCGCACGCCGGTGCATCGCTATGTCATCGACGTGAACCGCGACCCCTCTGGCGTCAGTCTCTATCCTGGTCAGAACACAACGACGCTGTGCCCGTTGACGGATTTTGACGGCAACGGAATTTACCTGCCGGGCCAAGAACCGGACGCGGCCGAGATTGAGCGCCGACGCGTTGAATATCACGCGCCCTATCACGCGGCGCTTGAGGCGGAATTGGCACGTGTCAAAGCGATCCATGGGTTTGCGATCCTCTATGATTGCCATTCGATCCGGGGGGATATTCCGTTTCTGTTTGACGGGCGTTTGCCGGATTTCAATGTGGGCACTAATCTGGGCGCAACCTGTGACCCTATGATCGAAGCCATGGTCGTGGCGCGGTGTCAGGCGGCTGACGGATACACCGATACCCTGAACGGCCGGTTCAAAGGCGGTTGGACCACTCGGCATTACGGCAGGCCGCTTGATGGGATGCACGCGATTCAGATGGAATTGGCCCAAGCCACCTATTGCGATGAGGTTCCGCCATGGACCTTTCGCCCCGCGCGCGCGGAGGCTCTGCGCGCTCATCTCACAGATATTCTGACAGACCTCAGCCAATGGAGACCCGCATGAGCGATCCCCGCAAAAACACCCGCGATATTTTTCCACCCACCGGCACTGAGATTACGGCCAAAAGCTGGCTGACCGAAGCGCCGATGCGGATGCTGATGAACAACCTGCACCCCGATGTGGCGGAAAACCCGCACGAATTGGTGGTGTATGGCGGTATTGGACGCGCTGCGCGTACGTGGAAAGATTTCGATCTGATTGTCGAAAACTTGAAGAACCTCGAAGAAGATCAGACCCTGATGGTGCAATCTGGCAAGCCGGTTGGCGTGTTTCAGACCCACAAAGATGCGCCACGTGTTCTGATCGCAAACTCGAACCTTGTGCCCCATTGGGCGAACTGGGATCATTTCAACGAACTCGATAAAAAGGGCCTGATGATGTACGGCCAAATGACCGCCGGGTCATGGATTTACATCGGCACGCAGGGTATCGTTCAAGGAACGTATGAGACCTTTGCCGAAGCCGGTCGCCAGCACTTTGGTGGCAGTCTGACGGGCAAGTGGATCCTGACCGGTGGCTTGGGTGGCATGGGTGGCGCGCAACCTCTGGCGGCTGTGTTTGCCGGGGCCTGCTGTCTGGCGGTGGAATGTAATCCCGATAGCATCGATTTCCGTCTGCGTACCAAGTATCTCGACGAAAAAGCCGAAACGCTGGACGAAGCTTTGGAAATGATCGAGCGTTGGACCGCAGCAGGCGAAGCGAAATCCGTCGGCCTGTTGGGCAATGCGGCGGATGTCTTTGCGGAACTGGTGGAACGCGCCAATGCGGGCGGTGTGCGTCCCGATCTGGTGACGGATCAAACATCGGCGCATGATCCGGTGAATGGCTACCTGCCGCAGGGCTGGACCATGGGTCAGTGGAAAGAAAAGCGCGAGACCGCCCCGAAAGAGGTGGAAAAAGCCGCGCGTGCCAGCATGAAGGTGCAGGTCAAAGCGATGTGCGATTTCCACGCGATGGGCATTCCGACCGTCGACTATGGCAACAACATCCGTCAGATGGCGTTGGAAGAAGGCCTTGAAAACGCGTTTGATTTCCCCGGCTTTGTGCCTGCCTATATCCGTCCGTTGTTCTGCAAGGGCATCGGCCCGTTCCGTTGGTGTGCGCTGTCGGGCGATCCCGAAGATATCCGCAAAACCGACGCCAAGATGAAAGAGCTGTTCCCCGACAACACGGATCTGCATCGCTGGCTGGACATGGCGCAGGAACGCATCGCGTTTCAGGGGCTGCCCGCGCGGATTTGTTGGATCGGTTTGGGGGATCGCCACAAGGCGGGTCTGGCGTTCAACGAAATGGTCCGAACTGGCGAACTGTCGGCCCCTGTTGTTATCGGGCGTGACCATCTGGATTCAGGGTCGGTCGCCTCACCAAACCGGGAAACAGAGTCGATGATGGATGGCTCGGATGCCGTTTCGGATTGGCCGCTGCTCAATGCATTGCTCAACACCGCCTCGGGCGCGACATGGGTGTCCTTGCACCATGGCGGCGGCGTCGGCATGGGCTTTTCGCAGCATTCAGGTGTCGTGATCTGTTGTGATGGAACCGAAGACGCAGATCGTCGTATTGGTCGTGTGCTGTGGAATGATCCTGCAACGGGTGTCATGCGTCACGCGGATGCTGGATATGAAATCGCCAAAGACTGTGCCAAAGAACATGGCTTGAATTTGCCGGGCATCCTGTAATGGGAAAAGTGATCTGGAGCTTTGCCCCAGATCACTGAATTAGATAAACACGTTGGTCAGGCCATCGCCTGATCAACCATCGCTTCTTCGGCAATCTTTGCCTCTAGCTGGCGGCGGAACCTGAGTTGCCCCCCATCGATGTTCAGGTCGATGTGTGCCGAGGTCTTTTCATCCATGCCGGTTTGTACCTCTTCCAGAATGGCCAGATCCTCTTCAAAGGCGTGCTTGACGTCTTCGGTCATCATGGCTGACAGCTCTGCGTCATCTGAGCGGATGTTGCGAAGCTGGAACCAATAGTACCGGGTCTCTTTCTCGCTGGTTGGCGTCATGAAGTTATAGCTGTCCATGACAAAGGTTTGGTCATGCAAGGGACCGCTGGGCCCACCCGTCCCGGCGGGCGTAAAGACGGCCTTGATCAGTGCGTGGCTGGGATAGCGGACCTCGTAGTGTTGTAACCGGTCACAGTTCCCTGCGAATTCGACGACCTTTTGGTAAAACGGGGCAGGTTCCACATCCATCATCCAGCGATGCACGATTATGCCATCATCTGTTTTCTTGACCGAAAGGGGGGCGTCTTTTGTGGCGGCTTGGGCAAAGCTGCTTTGATGAACCCAGGTAACATGCGTGGGGTCCAATAGGTTGTCGTTCATATAGAGATAGTTGCAGTTGATCTCCATCGCGGCACCGCGGTTTATGCCCCAATCTGGATCTTCATAATGTTCAATCTCAAAGATTTCGGAGGCGTCCGCCATTGCCGGGTTGCCCATCCAAATCCAGACCAAATCGTACTTCTCATGGATCGGATAGGATTTGACCTTGGCATTTGAGGGGATGCGCCCCTTGCCCAGGGCCGATACGCATTGGCCTGCACAATCAAAGGTCAGACCGTGGTACCCGCATTCTACGGTGTCGCCTTTGATACGGCTTTTTGACAGTGGCAGTTTACGGTGCGGGCAGGCGTCTTCGAGGGCGATCACCTCTCCGTCTTCGGTGCGGAAAATGCAGATCTTTTCGTTCAGTACGCGGATCTGTTGCAGATCGCGGGTGATTTCGGAACTCCAGGCCGCCACGTACCACGCGTTTTTCAGAAACATGAGTATCCCCCATTCATTATCTAAGGGGCCTACATTTGGGGAGCGGGGGGTGAAAGTATAGGTGGCGGCACCTATGATAAGGTTTAGAAAATCTAATCAAACTCTCGGGCAGCACTGGTGATCCAATCCAACAGATCCCGTGCATTGGTCGACTGCATTGCTCCCTCACCCCAACAGATGAAATAGGGCTGCGGCATTTGGATTTGTGCCTCGGAGAGGCGGATCAAGCGACCGGATTGCAGATCACGTGCCACAAAAGAGGTTTGTGCCAAAGCGATCCCTTTGCCTGCTATCGCGGCCTCCAGCGTTAAGCTGGATAGAGAATAGGTGGCCCCTTTTGGCAAGGTTCCCGGATCTACCGCACAGTGCGAAAACCAATCCCCCCAACTGGGCAGATCCCGATGCGCTGGACCCCAATCTGTGTGTAAAAGCGGCAGCTGCGCCATCTGTGCCGGATCTGAGGCCGATGGAAACTGGGACAAAAACGCCGGCGCGCAGACAGGAAAGACTGCATCCTGAAAGAGATGGCGCCGGTATGGGAAAGTGTCGGCATTTGCCCCGTAGGTCAGCCGAAATGTTGTCGACAGCAAATGGCGTTCGGGTTCTTTGTGCGTGGAATCCAGTCGCAAAGACAGGTCTTGGTGATGGTCTTGATAGGCGCTCAGAACTTGGTTCAACCATCTGGACAACAGCGATGGCAAGGCGCTGATGGAAATATCAGCGGTGTCCTCCAACCTATCAAGAATGTGCTGTGCCTGTGCGAGTGTTTCGAACCCTTCGCAGATCTGTTTGTGATAGGCTTTGGCGCCGGGTCGTAGAAAGATTACCCGCCCTTGGCGGTTGAACTGGGAACGGCCTGTTTGCTCTTCCAAAACCTTGAGCTGTTGGCTGACAGCGCCGGATGTGACCCCCAATTCCTGTGCGGTTTGTGTAACCGACAAGGTGCGCCCAAAGGATGCGAATACCTGCAAGGCACGCAAGGAGGGCAGCTTGGGCGGTTTCATAGGGGGCCTGACGCGTTGGTGATTTAGGTATTCAAATGATCGCGTGTCAGGGGGGCTGTCAAGGAGACCAAAGCAAAACAGCGCGGGCTTTGATGGCCCGCGCTGTCTCAATGTTCTAACGGTCGGTTCTTAGAATTCCACGACGGCGCGAATGGATTTACCTTGGTGCATCAGGTCAAAGCCGTGGTTGATTTCGTCCAGTGACAGTTTGTGCGTGATCATCGGGTCGATCTCGATCTTGCCGTCCATGTACCAATCAACGATTTTTGGCACATCGGTCCGACCGGAGGCACCGCCAAAGGCAGTCCCGCGCCAGCTGCGGCCTGTGACCAGCTGGAAGGGACGGGTCGAGATCTCAGCGCCAGCAGGCGCCACGCCGATGATGATGCTTTCGCCCCAGCCTTTGTGCGCCGCTTCGAGTGCGGTACGCATGACGTTAACGTTGCCCGTTGCGTCAAAGGTGTAATCAGCACCGCCGCCGGTCAGTTCCACCAGATGCGCAACCAGATCGCCTTCGATTTCGGATGGGTTGACGAAGTCTGTCATGCCGAACCGCTTGGCCATTTCAACTTTGCCCGGGTTCAAGTCGACACCTACGATTTGATCCGCGCCGGCCAGTTTCAGGCCCTGGATTACGTTCAGGCCGATGCCACCCAGACCAAACACTATGCCGCGCGACCCGATTTCGACTTTGGCGGTGTTGATGACCGCACCGATGCCGGTGGTGACGCCGCAGCCGATGTAGCAGATCTTGTCAAACGGCGCGTCTTTGCGGACCTTGGCGAGCGCAATTTCGGGCACGACAGTGTGGTTGGCAAAGGTCGAACAGCCCATGTAGTGATGGATCGGCGTGCCATCCAACATTGAGAACCGTGTGGAGCCATCAGGCAACAAACCGGCGCCCTGCGTCGAACGGATCGCCTGACACAGGTTGGTTTTGGGATTCAGACAGTATTCGCATTCGCGACATTCGGGCGTGTAGAGGGGAATGACGTGATCGCCAACTTCCAGCGAGGTGACGCCTTCGCCGACTTCAATAACAACGCCGGCGCCTTCGTGACCCAAAATGGCGGGAAAGATGCCTTCGGGATCGTCACCGGACCGTGTGAATTCATCGGTGTGGCAGAGGCCAGTCGCTTTGATCTCGACCAGTACTTCGCCGGCGCGTGGACCTTCGAGGTTCACTTCCATCACTTCAAGCGGCTTGCCCGGGGCAAGCGCAACAGCAGCGCGCGTTCTCATCATTGGGTGTCCTTTCTGTTGAACTGTTCGAATGTCGCCAGAGCAGCGTCAAATGTAGCGTTTACTTGTCTCTGGTTAAAACGGAATAGGGGGGCTTATCCAAACCTAAACTTTGGATTGCCCGTTTGATTGTTGGTCTCTTTCTCTGAAAACGGTCCACCCCATTTGGGTCAAAGGAGCCGCACGGTTCAAGCCGAGTTGCCCTATGGTTTCATCATTCGGGTGGTCTACGTCAAGAAGGCGGATCACGTAATCTCTCCAAGTTGGATGAATCTTTTCCGATGCGGTGGTGAATCTTTTCCGACGCAGTCAGATCTGAAACCTCGCTTATTTCTCTGACCAGATGTCGGTTTGAATTCAAACGCGTTTGCGACATCTTAGGGGATTTTCTCGAGTCAGGGTGAATTATAGGGTCAAGTAAAAGGGAGAGGTGATTTGGCTGAAACTTTGATTTCCTCAGAGGTGGATCTTGATGCGACGGGCAAGCACGCAGGTTTTTTGCGCGTTCCCCATTCTGTCCACGACAGCGCCTATGGGTGGATCCCTGTTCCCATCGCGTCCATTCGAAATGGCGCGGGGCCGGTTGTGTTGTTGTTGGCTGGTGTTCACGGGGATGAATACGAGGGGCAGATTGCGCTCAGCAAATTGGTGCGGTCACTGGCACCAGATCAAATCACGGGTCAAATCATAGTGCTGACCATGACCAATTTCCCGGCGGCCGAGGCCGGGCTACGTACGTCACCAATTGATGGGGGCAATCTCAATCGGGCTTTCCCCGGTGATCCGACTGGCACGCCAACACAAATGATTGCGGACTATATTGAGCGATATTTGCTCCCCCGATGTGACTATCTTATCGATCTTCATTCTGGGGGCACGTCTTTGTTTTATCCCCCGACTTTGCTTCGGGGACAGGGTTATACTCAACAAGAAGCCGTGATGTTGAAAGCGATACAAGACGCATTCGACCTGCCTTATGCATGGGTTTTCACCGGTGGGGGAGGGCCCAATTCAACGGCGCGGACAGCGATGGGCGCCGGGAACAGAAACGGGGTCGTTTCCGTCATGGCCGAACTGGGCGGCGCTGGAGCGGTGACGCCATCGATCTTGGCGCAGACAGAGCGGGGATTGCGCCGCGTTCTACATCGTCTGGCTCTTTTGTCGGGGGCGGGACCTGTTCCACAGAATAAAACACGTGAAATGCATGCTCTTGGAACGATTTGTATCTACGATCGTGGCGTGTTCGAGCCTGTCAAAGACATCGGCGATGACATCTCAGAGGGCGAGGTATCCGGTTATGTGCACCGTCTTGATCGACCGTTGGAGGCTCCGACTGAGGTGATTTCCTCTTTCACTGGGACGATTTTATGTAAGCGCCCCTTGGGGCAGGTGAAATGTGGGGATGTGGTATATCAGGTTGCAGCAGACGCCACGTGATTCAAGCTGTGTTTGCTATGTTTCACGAGGTGCTACCGTTTGGTCATCTCAATCAAAGGTTGCTAAAAGTTTTCAAATAACCTGCAATAACACAATGTTTTGAAGGCATACTCTTGGCTGTTGCGTTTTACATGCGACAAACAAAGGGTATGTCAGAACCGGACCCCTAGGGGGGCTCGGTAAGTGGTTTGAGTGAGGTGATAGCTGTGGCGGACGGAAACTCAGTAGTGACGCAGATAACCAGCACATTGTCTGAGATGTCTTTGTTTGTTGGGTTAGAGGCCGAAGTCGTCGGTAAATTCGCCAGCGATCTTTCTTTGTCTTGGGTCTTGCCTGGTCAAACAGTGGTCGAGCAGGGCGAGAAAACGGATGATGTGCATTTCGTGCTTTCGGGGCGATTGCTGGGATTGCTGATGTCGGACCAAGGGCGCGAGGTTACCTATACCGAAATCAAAGCGGGTCATTATTTCGGAGAGCTTTCAGCGCTTGATGGACGCCCCCGGTCCATTACCGTTTCAGCGGCGAACAAAACACAACTCGGCTCTATGTCAGCGACGAAGTTTCGCGAATGGATGGCTGGGCAACCTGAAATCGCGCACAACCTGACCATTGATCTTGCGGAACGGAACCGACAACTGACCGAGCGTGTATTCGAATTGGTGGTGCATGATGTGGATACGCGGGTCCGAGTTATGTTATCTCGTTTGGCCCAAGATCATGAGCAACTGAAAACTGGTGGCGTGTTGGAGCCAAGCCCAACACATGACGCAATCGCGACTTACATCGGGGCAACACGCGAAGCTGTGAGCCGTGTGATGGCGCGCCTGTCTGCAGAAGGCGCGATCAAAACCGAACGGCGCAGGATCACGTTTCTGGATCTCGATCTGTTGTTGGGAAAGCTATAGGGCTTGCTCGCGCAGTTCCTTAAAATACACCAGCATCCAGCGCTCGCCCAATGAAAGGGTTTGCTCCAAAGCCGCTAAATCCTCGGTGGGGCCATCAGGAGTTTCCAGCTCAGCAAGGGCTCGGGCTGTCCGGAAAGTCGGAAACAGAAACAGGAAATCATTGTCCCTGAGCGTGTTGAAACATTCTTCGCTTTTAGCGAACCCCAGTTTGTGCGTGCCTTCGGCGATTTCCAAGAAACCGGTCAGCATCCGGTCGAAAATTGCCCAAAACGCGAGATCACGTTCAGAGGAAATCTTATGGAGGCGATCTCGGAAATTAGATACGGCATCCCAGTCTCGACGCAACGCTGACGGCAAAGCTGCGCCGAACGTAAGCGTGTGGCACATGGTATGGGCCAATCCGGTTTGTTCGGCTGCCAGCAATGCCGCATCAATGGCGCGGTTCGCCTCGTCTTGCGTGCCGGTAATTGCGCGAATGGCTGAAAAACAGGACATCACGGTAGCGTGGTTGTCCGTGGCCCCAAAGGGGCGCATCAGATCGGCGTGAATGTCAGCCCTGTAATTGGAAATGAACCGGTCAAGATGCCAAAGAGCGTTGTCAAACTCGCCTCTTAACATGTGGGTCGTGCCCACCATCCGGTGCAAAAGCATTTGATGCAGGCCGGTGGGTTCTTGGTTCGCAATGTCAGATAAATTCAAGGCAAAGTCGTGCCCGACGTCAATGTCACCGTGGGCCAGAATGTCGATCCACCGAAAGAACATTGATGAAAACACACGCTGTTCACCGCCCGTTTGTGTGATTAGCCCGCGGATTCTGTTCATGACCGAGATGTCTGCGGAACGGTATCCTTCGGCCCCAATCACAGCGGGATAAAGTGCCAAAAGCGTGTCGGCTTCGAACTGTTTTGTCCAGTTTTTCTGATCTTTTGGAATGGATGGGATCAGTGACAATGCACGTCGATAGAGGGCAACCGCTTCGGCGTCCGCTGATTGCAGGGCGGCGTTTCGGCCAGCTTGAACCCATTGTGTTGCGGCTTCTTGTGGGCGTTGCGCGCGTTCGAGTTGGTTTGCCATTACCGACGGCTCTAAGTCGCGTCCTTGATTTGCGCGCTGTTCCATTGCGGCAATAACATCGTTGTGCAAAACGATCCGGTCGCGCGACAGGATGGTATCGTAGGCACAATCCAACAGCATCTGATGACGAATGATCAGACAATTTTCTTGATCTGGCCCAACACCGATTTGCAAATCAGCAAGGCCAGAATCCACCAACTCGTTCAGAGCTGTTTCAATTCTATCGGGGCCAGACCAAAGATCGCGCAACAGCGGCACCGGGCTTTCGCGTCCACAAACGGCCGCAAGCCGCATCAAGGGCCGTGCAGCTTTCAAGCGGCGAATGCGAGCCTGAAGACTTTGCTGCAAGCTGGACGGAATGGCCTGCTCTGGTTCGACAGATCCGTCATGCCGATCGGTTTCGCTCAGCTGGGCGCGGATTTCACGGCTGAGCTCTTCGGCAAAGATGGGCATGCCTTCGGCTCTTTGTACCAAAGCATCTATGAACTGATCGCCACCGGGAATGTTGCCCAAAAAGTCTTGGACGATTGCATGTGTGTGGTGGTCATCCAAGGGAACAAGAACTATGGAGATCGCGTTTTGCACGTTAGAATACTGGCGATCCATTCCGGTATCTCGGGCGCTGATGATCAACATCAACCCGGTTGGCGAAGATAAGGCGAGCTTGCGCAACACCTCTAACGTGGAGGGGTCCGCCCAATGCAGATCATCGACCCACAGAACACGAGGTTTGGTTTCAAGGCCGGTGAGATAGTCGACCAGATCAGAAATAACACGGGCCCGGCGTTGATGACGCTCTGCCTGTGGGCTGATTGCGATTTCATCCAAGGCCAACAGAATTTCAGATGCTTGGTTCTGTCCTGCTTCTTGATCCTGTGCCAAGAGTTGGCGGAAGGTGTAAAAAGGGATGTGGCTGCCCTGTGGTTGGCACACAATTCGGCGCGCTGCGCCTTGACCGAGATGATGTTGTTTTAGGAATTCGGAAATCATGCGGGATTTCCCGATGCCGTGTTCACCCGCAACAGTGGTTAGCGCAAAGCCACCATTTTGAACTTTGATCCATTGCTCAGAAAGCTTCTTGAGCTCATCGTCGTGATTGATAAAGGCGCCATTGCTTGTCATCCAAGGGAGTTGGCGCGATGTGTCGGGGGCTTTTTGATCCCTGACCTGATACAGGCGGCAAGGGGTTTCGATGCCTTTGAGCAGCCTGAGCCCCAGAGGCCGCAATTCAAACTGATCCCCCAATAGGGTCGCAGTGGTGTCAGATAACACGACGCTGTTGGAATCCGCTTCGGCCTGAAGTCGCGCTGCCAGATTGACAACCACCCCGTAGGCTCGACCGGAATTGGAAACCAATTCTGGGTGTTGATCATTCACAACGACGGGGCCGCTGGCGACTCCGATCCGCACGGCAAGTGGTTCACCATCTGGGGTGTGGAGCTTGGTTACGGACGAGATAATCGAACAGGCGGATTCAACCCCGCGGGGCGCGGCATCTTCCAACGGGTCTGGGTAACCAAAATAAACCAGAACGCCATCGCCATGATATTGGGCAATGTGCCCGCCATAGGGCGTCACGGCCTGTTCGACCCCCTGATAGAAATCAGACAACAGCTCGCTAAAACGTTCCGCGCCTTGCTCAAAGGCAAGCCGCGTCGAATTGACAAGATCGCAAAACACAACCGTCAGGTAGAGCCGCTCTCCGATTGGATCTTCGACCTGCGTTTCGGGATCGGATGGGGCAGAGGCGGCCATGATCTTGCGCCTGTGTCCAAGCGAGGTAACGCCGAGTTCCTTAAGATCCGCATCCGTGAGATGAGGCAGAACATCTGTATCGATGTCTGCCTCAATAAACGCGGGTGCGTAGTGCTCCAAATCCAGATCGGCAAGCCAGGCCACAATGCCTGCAGCATTGATCGATCCCGCTCCCATGGATCAGGACCGATGGGCGTGTTGAATGGGTTTATCCAATCCATAGACACCCATGTCTTCGTCCAGACGATCAGTTGGGGCAATGCTTTGGGGATAGCGGAACAGGTTCAACGGATCATATTTGGATTTGATGAACCGCAAAACGGGATAATAGCTACCCCAGTAGTTTTCGCCAAAATCAGGATTATCCGGTGAAGGATAGTTTTGATAGACACGCCCACCCCAGTAGGGGGCAATGGTATCTGCCCAGCCTTGGGAAAACGCCAACATCTGGTTTTTGTCTGCCTCCGTTGCCCAGAAGACATCAAAGAAGATATCGCAGTACACATCGCGATGGATAAATGCGTTTGTGCGTTCTGGTGTGGCAATCGCCCCGCCGTAAATTTCCATCGCAGCGATTGCCGTCTGGTTTGGTGTGCTGACGTAATACTGCACCAGCTTAAGCCAGTCGTCCGCCGTGAGCAGCTGATCCAAGTATCTGCTCAGCTTGGCTTCGCGCGGAGGGAAGGGGAAATTCTTGGGGAATTCAGGGATCTCATAGGGTTTGCTTAACAGGGCTTCGTTCAAAGCCTCATAGGGCATCGGGTCATAAACTGTTTGCAGGACCGCACCGGGCTGATCCAACACTGGTTGAATGACGCTGCGCATGTCTTCGGTCGATCCGTTGTACATGCCACGCATCAACAACATCGGCACTTTGGCTGTCCCCTCTGCGCCTTGATAGGCCCAGATCATCTGGTAGCCCAACTGATCAGGGGCGCCAGTGCGCATGAAATTGGCTTGCAACCATGCCAAAGCATTGGCCGTTTGGGTTTCACCTTCTGCGCCGGCCATGGACCAGCAGATCGAAAACCCAGCAAAGCTGTTGAGCGGATAGATCTTGTATTTGACCGCTAGCAAAACGCCAAAGTTGCTGCCGGTGCCGCCCCGAACCGCCCAGTAAAGGTCGGTGTTCCATTCCGAATCTGCGTAAACGATGCGCCCGTCTGACAGCATGACGCGCACGGCTTCTACCTGGTCACAGTTCATGCCAAAAATACGAGCGGTGAACCCGTACCCGCCACCCTGCATGTACCCACCAACACAGACTGTGGGGCAGGCGCCGCCGGGTGTGTGGTATCCATAAGCCTGCAAGTGTTTGTTGAATTTCCCAAACGTTGTCCCCGGACCAACCCAAGCACATTCCGATTCGGGATAAATGCCAACATCGTTCAGTTCGCTGACATCAATCAGGAACCCACTTTGCGATGAAAATCCAGCTGTGCTGTGACCGCCGGACCGAACAACCACGGGCAAATCAAGCGCTCGGGACACATTCAGACATTCGGCAACGTCGGCAGGGCTGACGCAGTAGACAATCGCTTGGGGGTAGGCGGAAAAGCGAGGATTAAAGACCATACGGTCAGTATTGTAATCCGGATCCCCCGGAAGCACGACTTTGCCGGCAATCTTGGATTGCAACTCACGGGCGTATTTTTGTGGGATGGCTTGCGGCGTGCCATCTTGTTCTACACGCTTGTCCCAAATCGCAAATCTCTCTTCGCGGCGCGCCGCGGTCTCATCATACCAAATCAAAACAATACCCCTTAAACAATTTTCAATTCATCCTAAAGGCGGTGGCCGCCAAGAAGCAATTTGGGATTTGTTATAGAAGCAATAAAAATGCTTTGAATTGGGGTAACGTTACGGAGAGGCTTGGTCTTTTTTGCGTTCAGCTTGTCTGATCGGCATTCATCTGTTCGACAATTTGACGCGCGCGACGGCATTGCAGCTTGTCACGAAGGGGGCTGTCCGGGTCAACGTCTTTGGAGCAGACCACGCATTTGTCCGCGCCGGAAATCGCATTCAACCCACCGCAGCTGCCTTTGATGGTTTTTCCCATCAGCATGACGCCAAGGGACATGCCAATCATGACGAGGGCCAAAATAAAGAAGGCCAGAAAGAAAGTTGCCATATCGCGGTCTCGCTTTGATCTCGTGACTTATTCACCGAGCAGTTTGGTGAACGCACTGCTCTGCGCTGTGGTATAGGATTCGGACCCGGTTTGCCCATCCCTAGAGATGAAGAACACGGCAAGTTCATTGGCTTCGGCCACTTTCAGCCCATTTTCCTGCCCCAGAACCAGCATTGCGGTTGCCCATGCGTCTGCCATCATTGCGTTATCGGTCACAACTGTGACCGAAGTGGTGCGATGGGTGATGGGGCGTCCGGTGGTCGGGTCGATAATATGGGAATAGCGTATGCCATCCTGTTCAAAGAAGTTCCGATAGTCCCCCGACGTCGCGAGGCCAAAATCGCTGACCGGTACGATCAGTTGCACGGTTTGGGCGGCTGCGTCAGGCTTTTCGATGCCGATACGCCAATCTTCGCCTTTATCGTTTTGGCCTTTGGTCACCAGATCGCCGCCGATTTCGACCATATAGTTTTCGACACCAAAACCGGCCAAGGTTTCAGCCACGGCATCCACGCCATACCCCTTGGCGATGGCGGATAGGTTAATACCTACCCCTGCCGCAGATTTGCCGAGCGTGCCTTTATCTGTGTCCAATGTCAGCAGTTTGGATTGGCTTACGGCGGTCAGCGCAGCGTTGATATCGGCATCTGACGGAATCGGGTCTTCGGGTTTGCGGGGGCCAAAACCCCAGAGTTCGATAAGCGGGCCGAGGGTGACGTCGAACTTGCCACCGCTTTGATCATGCACCGTGTTTGCCGCGGTCATCACAGTTACAAATTCCGCCGAAACGGCAGTTGGATCTGTGTTGGGGGATGCGGAAAACGTCGACACTTCGGATTTAGGATCCCAGTTGGACATCTTCGCGTTCACACCGGCAAGCGATGTTTCGACCGCTGCGGCGATCTCGTCATCCGCAAGATCCACGCCGATTGCTGTGATGTTATAGGTGGTGCCCATCGTCTTGCCCGATAGGCGCAGCACTTCGGGGTCTTCATCGAAAAGGCAGCCTGACATGAACAGGGGCAGGGCCAGCAGCAACCATTTTGGCATCGGTTGGATCTCCGGATTTAGGCGTTGCTGGCGTATGCCACCGCAGGCGGTCAAAGTCAATTTGACGTCAGTATTTCAACGGCAGAAACGCTAGTGCCATAAGGCCGATTGCGGCAGGCAGGCCATAGGCCCAAGCCCGCAGCCGGGTGTTGGGCTTTTCCGATTTCCAATTCTGCCGATAGAGATGCCCGCTAACCACGACAATGAACAGGATAATCGAGCCACTGAGCGGGGTCAGATACAGGTCTTGGAACATGTTGTTTTCCTTGCTGAACAGTCCCACGAACGGGTTTTCAAAATTGAGGTCTATGCGGATCGAAAACCGGCGTTAAGATGAGGGTATATCTGCATTTCAACGAAACGGAGGAGATCTGCGAATGGCACCCACCTCATACCAAGCTCCAACACGGGGCGACAAGGCGGAACGCACCACTTACAGTCAATCGGTAGAGTCAAACATGTCTCATACCTTAACCAAGGTGTCCAAGCTACTGGAGGGGAAAGGCGATGCTATATTTTCGGTGAATGTCGGAGATACCATTGCTGATGTTGTTGGCGTTCTTAAGGATAAACGCATCGGTGCGGTTGTTGTTACCGAAGCAGGCGGCGTGATGCAGGGCATTCTTTCAGAGCGCGACATTGTGCGCCGCATGGCCGATACGCCGGGACAGACCTTGCCGCAGTCGGTCGAAGATCTGATGACCAAGGATGTTGTGACCTGCACGCCGGATGACACGCTGACGGATGTTTTGAAACGCATGACCGAAGGACGGTTCCGGCACATGCCTGTTTTGTCCGAGGGACGTTTGTGCGGAATGATTACCATCGGTGATGTTGTGAACTTCCGCCTGAAAGAACTGGAATACGAAGCCCTGCGCATGAAGCAGATGATCGTCGGCTAAACGGTCGTTATTTGATCCACCAAATGAAAACCGGCGCTCTGAGGCGCCGGTTTTATTTATTTATCCACCAAAGTCATCGAGCATGATGTCTTCGCGATCTACCCCAAGGTCGACCAGCATGTTGATCACAGATTGGTTCATGATGGGCGGACCACACATGTAGAATTCACAATCTTCTGGGGCCGGGTGATTCTTTAGGAACTCTTCGAACAGAACGTTGTGAATGAAGCCGGTGTAGCCATCCCAATCATCGTCGGGCTGCGGATCAGACAGGGCAACGTGCCAGTCAAAGTTGGCGTTCTCGGCTGCCAGAGTGTCAAAGTCTTCGACAAAGAACATCTCTTTCTTGGACCGGGCGCCATACCAGAAGCTGATCTTACGATCAGAGTTCAAGCGCTTGAGCTGGTCAAAAATGTGGCTGCGCATTGGCGCCATACCGGCACCACCGCCGACAAACACCATCTCTTTTTGGGTGTCGCGGGCAAAGAATTCGCCGAACGGACCCGAGATGGTCACCTTGTCACCTGGTTTCAGGTTAAAGATGTACGACGACATCTGACCCGCTGGAATTCCAGAGGAGCCGGGAGGAGGCGATGCAACCCGAACGTTCAGCATAATCATACCGCGTTCGTCTGGATAATTCGCCATCGAATAGGCGCGCTCGATCGGTTCTGGAACAACGCTTTCGTACTGCCAGAGATTGAAGTGATCCCAATCGCCGCGATACTCTTCTTCCACATCGAAATCAGTGTATTTCAGAGCATGTGCCGGGGCTTCGATCTGGATGTAGCCACCGGCGCGGAAATTCACATCTTCGCCTTCGGGCAAGTCCAATGTCAGGGCCTTGATAAAGGTTGCAACGTTTTCGTTTGAGCGAACGGTGCATTCCCATTTCTTGACGCCAAAGACCTCTTCTGGGACTTCGATGTTCATGTCCTGTTTGACGGCAACCTGACAAGACAGGCGATCGCCGCAAGACGCTTCACGTTTGGTGATGTGGCTTTCTTCAGTCGGCAGGATCGACCCGCCACCCGAATGCACTTTGACCCGACATTGGGCGCATGTGCCGCCACCACCGCAAGCGGAAGGAACGAACAGTTTTTCAGCCGCCAGCGTTTGCAGCAATTTGCCACCTGCTGGAACGGTAATTTCTTTTTCGCCGTTGATGGTGATTGTCACGTCACCGGTCGAAACCAGACGCGAACGGGCCATCAGAATGATGCTGACAAGTCCAAGAACGATCAGAGTGAAAAGGATAACACCAAGTGTAAAGGTTTCCATGTTCTAGCGCCCCCTTACAGTTTCACGCCGCTGAAAGACATGAAGGCCATCGCCATCAGTCCTGCAGTGATGAAGGTGATGCCAAGACCCTGAAGGCCGTCCGGCACATCCGAATACTTCAGCTTTTCACGAACACCCGCCATGGCGGTGATCGCCAGTGCCCAACCAAAGCCGGAAGACAGGCCATATGTGGTTGCTTCGGCAAAGTTGTAATCACGTTCCACCATGAACAGCGAGCCACCCAAGATGGCGCAGTTCACTGTGATCAGCGGCAGGAAAATCCCCAGCGCGTTGTAGAGCGGTGGAAAGAACTTATCGAGGATCATCTCGAGGATCTGAACCATCGCAGCGATCACACCGATGTAGGAAATCAAACCAAGAAAGGTCAGATCCACATCCGGGAAACCAGCCCAGGCCAGCGCACCCGGTTTCAGCAGATACGTGAGCAGCAGGTTGTTGGCAGGGACGGTGATGGCCTGAACGACCATGACCGAAATACCCAGACCCAACGCGGTGCCGATCTTTTTCGAGACCGCGATAAAGGTACACATGCCTAGAAAGAACGACAGTGCCAGGTTTTCAACAAAGATGGCCTTTACGGCCAGCGCGATAAGCCCTTCCATCAGTGAGCCTCCACCGATTGGATTTTATATTCACGCTCTTCGACCTGATTAGGTTTCCAGGTCCGGAATGCCCAGATGAGCAGACCAATGATGAAGAACGCAGAGGGGGGGAGCAGCAGCATGCCGTTGGGGACATACCAGCCACCGTTGTTCACGGTTTCCAGAATGGTGATGCCGAACAGTGAGCCAGCTCCGAACAGCTCGCGGATGAAACCGACCAGCATCAAGATCAGACCATAACCCAGACCGTTGCCGATACCATCGATGAAGGACGCCATTGGCGGGTTCTTCATAGCAAAGGCTTCGGCGCGGCCCATCACGATACAGTTGGTGATGATCAGACCGACGAAAACCGACAGGGTTTTCGAAATTTCAAAGGCATAGGCCTTGAGAACCTGGTCCACCACGATCACCAGCGATGCGATGATCACCATCTGCACGATGATCCGGATCGAGCCGGGGATCTGGTTTCGCAACAGCGAGATGAACATGGATGCAAATGCGGTCACCATGGTCACCGCAATGGTCATCACAAAGGCCACCTGCAGGGACGAGGTTACAGCCAGAGCCGAACACAGACCCAGAACCTGTAAGGTGATCGGGTTGTTGTCGACCAATGGGTCGATCAGCATTTCCTTCTTGGTCTGGCTCATCAGATCTCTCCTGCTTTAAGCTTGGCCAGGAAGGGTGCGTAACCTTGATCACCCATCCAGAAATTCACCAGATTGTTGACGCCCACGGTGGTCAGCGTGGCACCGGCCAGCGCGTCGATGTAATAGTCGGCACCGGCCGCGGGCTGCGATTTGGCCACGGTGATCTGGAGATCGCCGTTATCATCCCGCAGTTTCTTGCCGCTCCAAAGTGTTTTCCAGCGCGGATTGTCCACCTCGGCACCCAGGCCGGGGGTTTCGCCATGCTGATAGAACTGCAGGCCGTAGATGTCGTTGCCGTTCTCTTCCAGAGCGATAAAGCCATAGAGCGTGGACCAGAGACCATAGCCGTGGATTGGCAGGATTACCTTGTCGATTGCACCGGCATCATCCTTAAGCAGGTAAACCACGCGATAGTTTGCCTTGCGACCAATGCCCGCCGGGTCATCCGTCAGGGCGACGCTCAACTCGGGGTCCGAGGCAGCGGCGATATCGTCAAACGTGGTGGCGTCGAACTGGTCGGTAAAGCTGCCGGTTTGCAGATCCAGTACCTGCGGTTCGAACGAGGCGAATGCGTCTGCAACGTTCATCCCGGGTTCATAAACGCCGGAGACTTGCAAAACGTTCAGCTGTTTGTCGCGCAGTTTGTTGGCCTCTTGCACCGGGCGCAGGCTTACGGCTGCGACCGACACGATCATTGAGGCGAACAGGCACAATGTAACAGCCACAAACAGGGTCTTTGGAACCGAGTCAGGCGACAGGGCCAGAAAGCGACCGATAGGGCCTTTGGGGGTTTGCGTATCAGACATGGCGACGCGCTCTCCGTTTGATGTTTGCCTGCACGACGAAGTAGTCGATCAGCGGTGCAAAAACGTTACCGAACAGGATGGCCAGCATCATGCCCTCAGGGAAGGCCGGGTTGATCACACGGATCAAGACAACCATGACGCCGATCAGGGCACCATAGATATAACGGCCTACGTTGGTGTGGCTGGCCGACACAGGTTCCGTGACCATAAAGACCAGACCAAAGGCATAGCCACCCAGAACCAGATGCCAATGCCAAGGCATGGCGAACATGGGGTTGGTGGTGGATCCGATGGTGTTGAGCAACAGCGAGAAGCCAATCATGCCAGCAAGGCAGCCGATGACCAGACGCCAGTTGGCGATCTTGGTGAACAGCAAGAAGCCCAGACCAATAAAGCAGGCCAGTGCAGATGTTTCACCCATGGACCCTTGGACAAAGCCCAAGAACGCGTCCATCCAGGTGATGCCCTTGGCCGCAAGCGCCTGAACGCCGTCTGCAGCAGTCACACCCAACGCTGTCGCGCCAGAAAACCCATCAACCGGGGTCCAGATCGAGTCACCGGACATATAGGCGGGATAGGCAAAATACAGGAACGCGCGACCCGTCAGCGCCGGGTTGAGGAAGTTTTTACCAGTGCCGCCAAAGACTTCCTTGCCGATCACAACGCCGAACGAGATGCCCAAGGCAACTTGCCACAACGGTGTCGATGCAGGCAGGATCAGCGTGTACAGCATCGACGTAACAAGGAAACCCTCGTTGACTTCGTGGCCGCGAATGGTTGCGAACAAGACTTCCCAGATACCACCAACAACCAAGGTCGTCAGATAGATCGGTAGGAAATACAGGAAGCCGTGAACCATGGTGGAAAAGATGCTGGAGGGATCCAGTGAAATGCCCAATGCGTTCAGCAGCGAAATCCGCCAACCGGTTGCGGCCTCATTTCCCAAAACGGCAAGGGCCGAGTTGACCTGAAAACCGGTATTGTAAAGCGCCATCAGGATCGCCGGGATCGTCGCGATGACCACATAGGTCATGATTCGCTTCATATCCACGTAAGACCGCGCATGTGGCGCCGCAGTGGTTACGGTTTTAGGCGTGTAAATAAAGCTCTCAACCATCTCATAGACGGGGAAGAGTTTCTCGTACTTGCCACCTTTGGTAAAGTTTGGCTCGATACGGTCAAAGAAGCTGCGCAGCCCCATAGGCTCAGCCCTCCTTTTCAATTTTGGCAAGGCAGTCCCGCAGGGCCTCGCCGTATTCGTATTTAGCCGGGCAGGCAAAGCCGACCAGACCCAGATCTTCTTCGTCCAGCTCCAATGCGCCAAGCGCCTGTGCTGAATCCGTGTCCATCACCAACAGTGCACGGAGCAACTGTGTCGGCAGGTAATCCTGTGGCATCAGTTCTTCAAAGGTGCCTGTTGGAACCATCGCACGACGACCGCCGTTCAGGTTGGTGCCCAGATCCTGCATTTTGCGCGTCAACGCCGAGCCCAATACGGGCTGAATGGCGTATTTCGAAAACATCGGACGGATCCAACCCAGTGGGATCTGTTTGGTGTCTTCGCGCATAATGGTGATCTGACGCGCGTGACGACCCAAGTATGCACCGGGTCCGTCAGCGGCACGACCGCTCAGAACCGAACCGGACACCACACGAACAGCACCATCAACGCTGACTTCATTTGCTGTCAGCTCATCCGTCGAGGCACCCATCATGGTCCGGATCAAACGCGGATTAGACGCAGCAGGACCCGCCAGTGCGATCACGATGTTCGGATCGATATGGCCGGTCATCAACAGGCGACCGATGGCAATCACATCCTGATAGGAAATGGTCCAGACAACTTGCTCGCCAACAGGGGGCTGCAAGAAGTGGATGTGCGTACCAGCCAAACCAGCCGGGTGCGGACCCGAGAAGGTCGCAACCGTCGCGCCATCAACTGTGGGAACCGTATCGCCTGCTTTGTGGCACAGATACGTCGCGCCCTCGCTCAGCAGCGTGATCGCTTGGAGTCCGGCTTCAAATGCCTCTTTGGCATCCGCGATGATCAGGGCGGCATCAGCGGCAAGCGGTTCGCTGTCCATCGCCGTGACGTAGATCGCCAACGGCTTGCTGCCTGGTTGGGGCATCTTGGAATAGGGGCGTGTGCGGAAACTAGTCCACAAGCCTGCCGCACACAGCTTTTCTGTCAAGCCTTCGGCAGTTTTGCCGTTTCCGACCGCACTAAAGTCGATTCCTGCATCGTTTACATCGGAGATATCGATGACAACACTTTGCAAGACCCGCCGCGCGCCGCGGTTGATTGCCTTGACCTGACCTGTGGCCGGGGCAACGATGACCGCCTCTGGGGCATCTTTGTGACAAAACAGCGGGGTGCCGCGTTGCACGGTGTCACCCTCTTGAATCAGCATCTTTGGTTTGAGACCAACATAGTCAGCCCCGACGACACCCACCGATCCAAAGTCTGGACCAGGGTGGATTTTCTGTTCGGGTGCGCCTGCCAACGGCAGGTTTAACCCTTTTTTCAATGAGAAATTATGCATATGTAGCTACGTTCTTCCGAGCCCGTTTCCCGTGGCGGTTCCTACCTGGTGGATAGCCGCAACAAAGCAAATTCCGAGAAACCCAACATAGGTTTCAACACAGTCCGAAATGTTCAGTCTATGGATTTGCCAGGGTAGCTCCTGTCCGCGCGCAGCTTTACGCCGGGTTTGCGAAAAACGCAAACCTCCTTTGCGCAGAATCACAGAATTTAAGAGGATTTTTGCTGTCTCGGGTCAAAGAAGCGCAGGGCTTCAGGTGCATTTGCCGCCTCTGGTGTCAGGATTGACGCATCGTATTCGAAGGGATTCATAGATTCGTTTGCTGCATTGCAGAAAGATGAGCCCGTGCTGTGTTGCGCGGTCTTGGTTTCGTGATGCCATAGGTTTGGGGACTTGGTGCGGCTCTGACCCCAACAGCCAGAGCCGCAAAACGATTATCTCAGAAACCGCCGGATATCGTCGCTGATGGCTAATAGAACCGGGATCAGGATCAAAGTGATCAGCGTGGCAAAAATTTCACCATATGCCAACGAAATCGCCGCCGGGATCAGATATTGCGCCTGTTCGGATGTTTCGCTGAGTAGGGGCATCAGACCGATAACGGTTGTGGCTGTCGTCAGGAAAATAGCCTGAAACCGTCCGATACCCGCGTCTTTCAGGGCTTCATGGACAGTGTGCCCATCATTGCGCGCGTCATTGTAACGGGTGACCATGACCAAAGAGTCATTTACCACCACACCCGTTAGGGCCAGCATGCCAAAGAAAGACAACAGTGAAAGCGGCACGTCCATGATCAAGTGCCCAATCGTTGCGCCTACAAACCCAAACGGCACAACCGACACGATAATCACTGGCTGCCAATAGGATTTGAGCGGAACCGCCATCAGCACATAGATCAGCACCATCGCCAGCAGCAATGCCTGTTTCAACCCGCCCTGAACTTCGCCGATCTCCTCAAGCTCGCCCCCGGCCCGAATGTCGACAGACGGATAACGCTCCGCCAGATCCGGCACCAAAGTTTCAAACATCGCTTGCGAGATTTCCTCGGGGGCGACTTTGGATTTGTCGATAGAGGCACTTACGGTGCTAAGCTGCTTACCATTTCGTCGGGTGATGGAACTGGGCACATAGCGGCCGCTGACTTCGGCCACGGACAGCAGCGGCACCCAATCGCCTGCCTCATTGCGCAGGCGAGATTGCATCAGATCGTCTATCGTGTTGCGCGCTTGTGTGGCGTTGCGCACAATCACTCGTACCTCTTGATCATCACGCTGGATCTTTTGCACTTCGGCCCCGCCAAAGCGATATCCGATCTGAGTGGCCAGCGTTTCTGTGGAAAACCCTAAATGACGGGCTTCGGGTTTCAAGCGCACGGTCAGTTCCGGCGCGCCGCCTTGCAGCGAACTGCGCAGGTTCGAAACGCCCTCGATTTTATCCAGATATGCGCGCACTTCGTCACTGGCTTTGGCCAGTAGATCGGTGTCTTTGCTGAACAGTCGGATCTGGAACCCGCCGCCCAACTCTTCGGTGCCTGAAAAACTCAACTCGACGGTTCCTTCGAGTTGCCCAACCCGGGTTTGCCAGTCCCGCAGGATATCAAGAATGCCAAGGCCCGGACGATCCGCGACGGGGGTTAGCTCTGCATATAGCTCGGCGCTGCGCGGGTCCGAGAGCTGGAAAAAGATGTTGCGAATTGGCGGTTGCGCCAAAGAATGCGTTTCGGCCAGTTCGGCGTTCAGCGCATCCCCGATATCTTGGATAAACAAGATATTGTCGCGGGTCAGGGCAAAGGGTGCCCGCTTGTCCATCTGCATGCTGAGTGAAATCACCTGGCCGGGGACTTCGGGGAAAAAGGTTGTTTTGACCTTGCCCTTGTAGATCAACCCAATCCCAAGCGCCGCCATTGCAAAAAACAGCACCAAAACAGCATAGCGATGGATCAAGGCCAGACGCAGGGTGGGGGCATATATAGTGTCCCGGAAACCTGCCAACCCGCGCTTGAAAACGGATTGCACCTGTGCCCAACCGCGCGAGACAAAATTTCTGGGCTCTTTATCCATATCAATGTGGGCAAGGTGGGCGGGCAGGATGAATTTGCTTTCGAACAGCGAAAACAACAGCGCCAAGATAACCATGCCCGAAAACCCAGCAAGAACCTTGCCCAGCGGGTTGTTGATCATCAGCAAGGGAAAGAAGGCCGCGATGGTCGTCAGAACACCAAAAACGGTTGCGACCGCTACTTTGCGCACGCCAGCTTCGGTGCCGATCAGCGGGTCTTTGTGTTTCTTGCGTTCTTCAAAAACACTTTCGCCGACAACAACCGCGTCATCGACCAAAATCCCCAAGGCAATGATCAGACCAAAAGTGGTTATATCGTTGAGCGAATAATCAACCCATTTGGTGCCCGCAACGGCCAGAGCGCCCATGACAGATATGGGAATGCCCATTGCGACCCAGAACGCCAGACGCACGTTCAAGAACAGCGACAGCATCAGCCCAACCAGCAAGAGCCCCTGAAACCCATTGGTCTGCAACAATTGCAAACGATCAGAGATATAGGAACTTGCGTCGCCCCAAACGGTTGTCTGTACTTCGGGCGGCAGAATTTGGCGGAATTCCTCGACCGTTTCCTTGACCACCTTGGAAATCGTCAACAAGTTTTCGGTGCGCCCAACCTGAACCACCATGCCGACGGTTGGTTCACCATTGAACCGAAACAGATAGTCGCGGTCGGCAAACCCATCAGTCACCTGTGCGACATCCCCAAGCAGCACAACAGACCCATCTGGGCGTTCCAGAACCGGAATGCGTGCATAATCGCTGGCAAATCGGGCTTTGTTGTCGGCGCGCAGGAAAATGTCGCCCCCGGCTGTGCGCAAGGACCCAGATTGAAAGTCAACCGAGTTGCGGCGGATCGATTGCGCAACCTGCGCAACCGTTAGGTTCAACCGCTCCAACGCCGAGGGCAGCACCTCGATCTGCATCTCGCGTTCGTGCAACCCCCAGATCTGAAGGCGCGACAATTCCGGTTCTGCTAGCAGTTGTTCACGCAGCCGCTCGGCAAGTTTTTGCAAGGTACGCGGATCGGTATCCCCATGAAGGTTGACGTAAAGCGCCGGGATGTCAAAGCCGCCCGTCTGGATCACAGGGCGACGCGCAGATTGTGGCAGATCGCCAATGCTGTCGACCCGGATCCGTATCTTGTCCAACAGTTTTTGCAGATCCTGTGATCCGGATTTTCGCACATAGATCATAGAAGACGCCGCACTGGAGGTTGAAGAGATCGAGCGTACGCCATCCAGCCCTTCGAGGCCCTTTTCGATCTTTCGCGTGATCAGTTCATCGACTTGTTCGGCCGTGCTGCCGCGGTAATAGGTACTGATTTCGATGTTTTCTGCAGGGATGCGTGGAAACCCTTCGATCCGGATGGTCAGGGCGGTCATGACGCCCATAAACAGGATGAGGGCCATAACTAGGTTGGCCGCAACAGGGTTGCGAATGAACCAGTTGGTCAACGCGTGCATGTCACTGGTCCTCTACTTTGCGCGGCGACACTTGCAGCCCCGGTAAGAAAGATCCAAGCGGATTGCGCACTACATCAAGTGTTGTGCTTGTTTCGGGCGCACGAACAACGACATGGGCGCCTTCGCGATAGCTGATGTCGGCCTTGAACCGTCGCAACCGGTTTTCTGTATCGACATACCAAATGTCGCCTTCGCGGGTCAGCGTGGATTCTGGCAACCTTAGGGTTTGTTCGATTTCGCGCCCGTTCAGCTCCACTTTCACAAAAGCACCGGGCTGGATCAGGCCGGGTTTTGCTTCGACTACCTCGAGAAACAGTTTGCGCTGTCTGGTTTGGGCATCCAAAAAGCCACCGCCACGCCGAATGCGCGCCGTTCCAAGAAACTGATCAGTTTGACTAAACAGCTTGGCGGTGTGGCGATCCCAGGGTTTGGACAGCAACATCCAATCCGCATTCCCCAAAGACAACTCAAGATCAAACCGTTGATCATCAACCAGCGAAAGCAATGCTTGCCCGGCGGTAACGGTTTGGCCCGGGCTGACATCGCGCTTGGTGACAAAGCCGGAAAATGGGGCGGTTATCACGGTCGAACTCAACTGTTCACGGGCGGCCTCAACCTGTACCTTGCTGGCTGCAAGGGCATGCTCTGCGATGCGCATTTGTGGTAAGTGCAACGCAAGGTCTGTTGCCTCAATGGTCTTTCCCCGAGCGATTTGCTTTCGGGCCACTTCGGATTTGTTTTTGGCTTGAACAAGGGCCAGTTCCGCCTCGGACAACCGTTGTTGTGCCTCTGCGAGATTGAACCGAAAATTGCTGTCTTCGATCCGGATCAGGCTATCGCCCTGTTTCACCTGTTCGCCCGCCAATGAATGATCTGACACTTCGATAATGCGCCCGGATACGGCGGCAGAAAGGGTCGCGGACCAACGCGGTTTGATTTCCGCAAAGCCGTGAACCTTGCCAGCGTGGCTGCTGCTCTGCGCTGAGATTACGGAAACAAGCGGAAAGGATGGCGGTTTGACCGCTTCGGAAATGTCGGCTGTATCTTCGAGTTCGTCCAGAAAGACCAAGACGCCGCCCAGAATGACGATTGCAGCCAGTAACCATTTCCAGCGGCCACGGGGTTTCGGGTCAGTCATTGCGCGGTCCTTTGGGTGGGGGGGCAAGATAGATATGCAGCATGCGGCGCACGGTTTCAGTTAGGGCAGGGGGCACGGCCCGTTCGGCAAAGGCCGCTTGCGTAATCATGCCGTCAAACAAAGCGAGCAAGGAATAGACAACGCTGTCGGGGCAAAGGTCAGTGGGCAACCGATTTGCCGCCTGATCTTTTTGGATCGCATGCACCATGGCAGCCGCCAGATTGCGTTCCGAAGCTTGCAGTTCTTCGAATCCCTCGCGTGTGTTGTGGGCATGAATCCCAAATTCGATTGAGAGACGCGAAATGATCGGGTTGGTTTGATACGCAACCAAATCAGCCACAAGGCCATCCAAGGTTTCAAGCAGGCTAGAGCCGGTTTCAATCATGCGCGTCAGGTCATCTACGCTATCGCGTTCATGCAGCGCCAGCGCCTGTATGATCGCGTCTTTGCCGGAAAAATACCGATACAAACCGCCGGGGCTGATGCCCGCGGCTTTGCAGATATCCTGCATAGTAGTGTCTTGCAGGCCCTTGGTGGCAAACAGCGTTGCGGCGGCCTCCAGAATGGCAGTGGTGCGTCGGTTTCGGTTCTTGGGATCTTTGGGTCGGGCCATCTGAGACTCATTTTGCGAATGCTTATTCACATAATGCCTCGGCTCAGTGATGTAAAGTTAAGAGAATAGAAGTTCTTACAATTTAAGGGAGCCACATCAGAGCTTGCTCTTTCATATCCAAAATTAGTGAAAACAAAATGAATGACATTGAAAGTGATTGGGCCTATGTATTCGGCGAAACGCACGAGAGAATCTTAATGGACGCGAACAGCCGGCATCAAAATATTGTAGACCTGCTCAAAGATCAGGATCGTGTTCAGGTCGAAGATTTGGCAGATCGTTTTGGGGTAAGTACACAGACAATTCGCGCGGATTTGCGGGCACTTAGCGATCGTGGATTGGCCATGCGCACTCATGGTGGGGCCGAACGCGCCGATCAAAGTTCGAGCCGGGAATACGCAGCGCGGCGTCAAACCTGTGCACCACAGAAAGAGGCGATGGGCCGTATCGCGGCGTCGTTGATCCCTGACAATTGCTCGGTGTCCTTGAACATCGGCACATCAACAGAGCAGGTTGCCAAAGCTCTGGCGGCGCATTCGGGGCTGACGGTATTGTCAAACAATATCAACATCATCAACAGCCTGATTGGCACCCGATCCAAAGACCTCATTTTGGCTGGGGGTGCGGTACGTCAAAGCGACGGCGCCATTGTTGGCGAAGACGCGGTTGAGTTCATTTCGCGTTACAAGGTGGATTTCGCAGTCATCGGGGCCTCTGCCCTGGATGCCGACGGGTCGGTTCTGGATTTTGATGCGCGCGAGGTCTCGGTGGCTCGGGCCGTCCTGCGCAATGCCCGCACGCGAATCCTTGTGTGTGACACGTCGAAGTTCGCGATTTCAGCCCCCGTCAGGATCTGCGCAATCGCAGAGCTCGACTATGTCGTGACCGATGCGCCGCCCCCCCTCGAATTTTGTGAGCAGGCGCGCTTGGGCCAGACCGAAATTTTGATAATGGAACAAGACAATGATGGATAAGCATGACGCAGAGCCGGTGGATTTGTTCATTATTGGTGGCGGCATAAACGGCTGCGGCATTGCCCGCGATGCAGCGGGTCGCGGTATGTCAGTGTCCTTGGCCGAGATGAACGACTTGGGGTCTGCAACCTCTTCGGCGTCGACCAAGCTGTTTCACGGTGGCCTGCGGTATCTGGAGTTTCTCGAATTTCGTCTTGTGCGCGAGGCTTTGATTGAACGCGAAGTGCTCTTACGCGCGATGCCGCACATCAGCTGGCCGATGCGATTTGTTCTGCCCTACCACGCGGATATGCGATTCGAGAGTGAAACACCCGTTTCACGGATGTTGTCCCGTGTTATGCCGTGGATGAAGGGGCGCCGCCCCGCTTGGCTGATCCGCATGGGGCTGTTCCTTTATGACACGCTTGGCGGGCGTAAAATCTTGCCTGCAACCGCAACGCTGGATTTACAGAGTGACCCGGTTGGGCGTCCTTTGAACAACAAGTTTGCCAAGGCTTATGAGTATTCAGACTGTTGGATCCAAGATTCGCGTCTGGTTGTGCTGAATGCCCGCGACGCCCAGGCACGGGGCGCTGAAATCCTGCCCCGGTGCAAAGTCGTCGGAATGGAGGTGCAGGGTGATCATTGGCTCGTAACGGTCCAGCGCGCAGATCGCAGCACATTCACCCGCGCGGCCAAAATGGTGGTGAATGCCACCGGACCATGGGTTGAGGATGTACTAAAGGGTGTCGCCGGTGCGTCCTCTTCAGATGGGGTGCGCCTGGTTCGGGGCAGCCACATCGTGACACGCAAACTGTTTGATCATGACAAAAGCTATTTCTTTCAGGGCGAAGACGGGCGGATTATCTTTGCGATTCCGTATGAGGACGAATTCACCCTGATCGGAACAACCGATTCCGACCATTCAGATGCAGCGACCACGCCAAGGTGTTCCGAAGAAGAGCAAGAGTACCTGTTGGCCTTTGCTTCGCAGTATTTTGAGGCCCCGATCACAGCAGAAGATGTCGTTTGGACGTATTCGGGGGTGCGCCCGCTTTATGATGATGGCGCCAGTTCCGCCACTGCCGCCACACGTGAATATGTGCTGCGGCTGGATCATTCGCAGGGTCCGCCAATGCTGAACGTATTTGGTGGCAAAATCACCACCTACCGTAAGCTGGCCGAGGCCGCGATGGCACATGTGAAATCCGTTTTCCCGGCGACCCCTCAAGGCTGGACCGCTGGCGTTGCGCTCCCAGGAGGGGATTTCCCTGTTGATGGCGTTGATGCGCTGATTGAAACGCTGTGCACACAGTATCCATTTCTGCAACGCGATTGGGCCCGGCGCTTGGTTCGAACCTATGGAACTGAGGCCACCGCCATTCTTGGCGATGCAAAAGCAGCGGCAGATCTTGGCGTTGATCTGGGCGGTACCCTGACCGGTGCCGAAATTGACTGGGTCATTGCAAATGAGTGGGTGCAAGAGGGCGATGACTTTTTGTGGCGTCGCACGCGGATGGGCCTGCACCTGTCGGATGAAGAACGCGCAGCGGTTTCTGATTACATCGCGTCGGCCCAAACCTCGGCTTTGACAGGGACCTGAGCAAGGGTTTAGCAACCCTCAGCCCCAATTTTCACCCAGAAGGCCGAGTTTTCGTCAAACTGGGTCAAAATGCGCGGCTTGTGTCAATTGAACACGCGCGCGCTCTCCTTTACATGGACGGTGTTCGCTTTGCCGCCGTTTGCGCGGCTCTGCCCGCGTGATGCGGTGTGGACCGCGTATTCGTAGCCGCAGCAAAGCTGCACAGTCTCATCTCAAGTCTCACGCCTTATACGGGCGAAAAGGTAAGAAAAATGGCCGATAAATCAAACTCCGACATATTGTATACCATTGTAGACGAAGCGCCCGAACTGGCGAGCGCATCGCTGTTGCCGATCATTCGCACCTTTGCCAAGGCCGCTGATATCAACGTTGGCACCAAGGATATCTCACTGGCCGCACGAATCATTTCCACCTTTCCCGAGTCGCTGACCGATGCACAGCGTCAGGCAAACGACTTGGCTGAATTGGGTGAATTGGTGAAAACGCCTGCCGCCAACGTCATCAAGCTGCCCAACATCTCTGCATCCGTTCCACAGTTGGTTGCAGCTGTAACCGAACTGCAGGGTCAGGGCTATGCACTGCCCGACTATCCCGAAGAGCCTGGCACCGACGAAGAAAAAGCGATCCGCGCCCGCTATGATGGGATCAAAGGTTCTGCTGTGAACCCGGTTCTGCGCGAAGGCAACTCGGACCGTCGTTCGGCCAAGGCCGTCAAAAACTACGCTCAGAACAACCCGCATTCGATGGGCAAATGGGCGTCGGACAGCAAAACCAAAGTCAGCTCCATGCCGGGCAATGATTTCTACGCAAATGAGAAATCCGCGACAATCACTGCTGCTCAGGCGGGTGATGCAAAGATCGAATTCGTTGGCAAAGACGGTGCTGTCACCGTTCTGAAAGACGGCTGGACCTTGGACGAAGGCACTGTTGCAGATGCAACATTCATGTCTGCCAAGGCACTGGGCGCGTTTTTGGCCGAAGCCATCGCAGACACCAAAGCCGACGGCACCATGTTCTCGCTGCACATGAAAGCGACCATGATGAAGGTTTCGGATCCCATCATCTTTGGCCACGCGGTCAAAGCATGGTTGGCGCCTGTGTTCGAAAAGTTCGGTGCTGAACTGGACGCTCTGGGTGTAAACCCGAACTCTGGCATGGGTGACCTGCTGGACCGTGTTGCAGGCAACGCCGACATCATGGCCGCGATTGACGCCGTCACCGCGGATCGTCCCGGCATGTATATGGTTGACAGCGACAAAGGCATCACCAACCTGCACGTGCCATCAGATGTGATCATCGACGCATCGATGCCTGCGGTTATCCGTGCTGGCGGTAAAGGCTGGGATGCGGCAGGCAACAAAGGTGACACCAACTGTGTGATCCCCGATCGCTGCTATGCAACCATCTATGATGAATCCATCAACTTCTTCAAAGCAAACGGCGCGCTGGATGTGACCACTGCTGGTTCTGTGGCGAACGTTGGTCTGATGGCGCAAAAAGCCGAAGAATATGGCTCGCACCCAACCACGTTTGAAGCGCCTGCAGATGGCACCATCCGCATCGTTCTGGCCAATGGCGAAACTCTGCACAGCCATGACGTGGAGGCAGGCGACATCTGGCGGTCTTGCACAGCCAAGAAAGCGCCGATTGAAAACTGGATCGAACTGGCAATGGATCGTCAGCGGTTGACCGGGTCCGAGGCAATCTTCTGGCTTGACGCGAACCGTGCCCACGATGCGCAGTTGATCGAATATGTTGAACCCGCGCTGGAAGCCGCAGGCGTGTCCGACAAATTCCAGATTATGGCCCCACGCGAAGCAACCGCACAGTCGTTGAAAACCATCACCGCTGGCAACGATAGCATTGCGATTACGGGTAACGTTCTGCGCGACTACCTGACCGATCTGTTCCCAATTCTGGAACTGGGCACATCGGCCAAGATGTTGTCGATCGTGAAACTGATGCAGGGCGGTGGTCTGTTTGAAACCGGCGCTGGCGGTTCCGCACCTAAGCACGTTCAGCAGCTGGTCGAAGAAAACCACCTGCGTTGGGACTCGATGGGTGAATTCTGCGCCTTGGGTGAATCGCTGAACTTCCTCGCGGATGCACAGGGCAATGCAAAAGCAGGTGTTCTGGGCGTCGCAGCCGAGGCAGCGACCCAAGGCATTCTGGATCACAACCGCTCGCCATCGCGCAAAGTGGGTGAGCCTGACAACCGCGACAGCCACTACTGGTTCGCACGCTATTGGGCCGAAGCATTGGCGTCACAGTCCGACGATGCAGATCTAGCGGCGCATTTCGCACCAATGGCCAAAGCACTGGCAGATGGCGAAGCCGCGATCTTGGGTGAGCTTGCGGCGGCACAGGGCAAACCTGCGGATCTGGGTGGATATTTCCACACCGATCCTGCCAAAGCAGCGATTGTCATGCGTCCAAGCGCAACCTTGAACGCAATCATCGGCTAAACGGTTCGATTGAGAAAAAGAAAAGGCGCACGAGTTTCCCTCGGGCGCCTTTTTTCGTTCTAGTGTAGTTGCTTAGGATTTCTTAAAGGCATCCATCAAAGCGGCCCCCAAGGCCCCGCCGCTGTCTTTGGGGTTGGATTTGGGGCTGGCCCGCATCGGCCCTTTGGGCCCGCCACGACCGCCTTTACCTTGACCGCCACCTTTGCGCGGACCAGCGTCGCGGGCATTGCGATCTTCGCGCGCCGAGGCGCCGCCGTCCTTGCGCATGCTCATCGCGATCCGTTTGCGGGGCACGTCGATCTCGGTGATGGTGACTTTGACCACCTGACCGGCCTTGACCACCTCATGTGGGTCTTTGACAAACCGATCCGCCAGTTGGCTGACGTGAACCAGACCATCTTGATGCACACCAACGTCAACAAAGGCACCAAAGGCCGCAACGTTGGTCACGGTCCCTTCCAACACCATGCCGGGTTTCAGGTCTTTGATATCCTCAACCCCATCAGCAAAGCTGGCGGTCACAAAACTGGGGCGCGGATCGCGACCGGGTTTTTCCAGTTCCGCAAAGATATCGCGCACGGTTGGCAGGCCAAAGGTCTCATCGACAAACTGCTCGGCGCGCAGAGATTTTAGCGCCCCCTCGTCACCCATAATTTGGCGGATATCGCGGCCACAGGCGCTGACGATTTTGCGCGCGACATTGTACGCCTCGGGGTGGACAGATGAGGCATCCAGCGCTTCCTTGCCATCGCGGATGCGCAGGAAACCAGCGCATTGTTCATAGGCGCGCGGCCCCAAACGGGCGACTTTCAACAACTCACGCCGGGACTTGAACGCCCCGTTCGCGTCGCGGTGGCTGACGATGGAATCCGCCAATCCGGGGCCAAGCCCCGAGACATGTGCCAACAGCGGGGCAGAGGCCATGTTCAAATCCACGCCGACCGCATTCACGACATCTTCGATCACCGCTTCCAGCGATTTGCCGAGACGGTGCTGATCAACGTCATGCTGATACTGTCCAACGCCAATGGATTTCGGTTCGATCTTTACCAGCTCTGCCAACGGATCCTGCAACCGGCGCGCAATCGAAACCGCCCCCCGCAACGACACATCCAGATCGGGGAATTCACGCGCGGCCAATTCTGACGCGGAATAGACTGACGCCCCGGCCTCGGAGACCACCACTTTGGTTGGCGTTTTGACGGACTTGGGCAGCAGCTTCAGAGTATCCGCGACCAACCGCTCGGTTTCACGGCTGCCGGTTCCGTTGCCAATCGCGATCAGATCAACACCATGCTGGGTGATCATCCGCAGGATCGAAGCTTCGGACCCGCGCACATCATTTTTGGGTTGGAACGGATAGATCGTGTCGGTCGCCAACAGCTTCCCGGTCGCATCCACTACGGCCACTTTGACCCCGGTTCGGATGCCGGGATCCAACCCCAATGTGGCACGCGGCCCAGCCGGCGCGGCAAACAACAAATCCTTGAGATTGCGGGCAAACACGTTGATCGCCTCATCCTGGGACCGCGTACGCAGATCGGCCATCAATTCGACCATCATCGACAGGCTCAGCTTGACCCGCCAAGTCCAGCCAGCGACTTTGCGCAACCACAAATCGCCGGGACCAGTGCCACGGGTATGCAGATGGCTGGCAACCAATCCTTCGGCGCGATCCTTGCCTGTCTCAGGGTCCGGCGCGATGTCCAATGTGACAACGCCCTCTTTTGATGCGCGCAGCATGGCCAAGGCCCGATGCGAGGGTACTTTGGACCACAATTCCTGATGGTCGAAGTAATCCGAAAACTTGGCCCCACTTTGTTCCTGACCCGCAATCACTTTAGAGGTTAAAAGCGCCTCGCGTTGCATGAATGACCGCAATTCCCCCAACAGACCGGCATTTTCAGTCAGCTTTTCGGTGATGATATCGCGGGCCCCATTCAGCGCGTCCTTGGTGGTGGCGACGGCTTCTGTCACATAGGCTTGCGCCAGGATTTCAGGGTCCGCCATGCGATCCGCAAGAATGGCATCTGCCAAGGGTTCCAACCCATTTTCCCGCGCAATCATCGCCTTGGTCCGGCGCTTGGGTTTGTAGGGCAGATAGATATCTTCGAGCTGTGCCTTGGTGTCGGCCTTGGCAATGGATTTGCTCAGATCATCTGTCAGTTTGCCCTGATCCTTGATCGATCCCAGAATGGTTTGGCGGCGCGCCTCTAGTTCGCGCAGATACACCAAGCGGTCCGAAAGGGTGCGCAGTTGTGTGTCATCCAGCCCGCCAGTCGCCTCTTTCCGGTACCGTGCCACAAAGGGAACGGTTGACCCTTCATCCAGCAATTTGACCGCAGCGCCAACCTGATCGGGGCGAGCGTTGATTTCAGTGGCGATCGTGCGTGCAATGCGGTTGGCAGTGTCCAAGGCGGCGTCCTTTTGGCGGCAAGTGGGATATCCTGTGTAACGCTGCTTGGACCAAGAGGCCAATTGTTTCAGGGGGTGATTTCTCTACGAAAGCGCTTGCGTAAGCGGAAAATGGGTGCTCGATTCCCCTTCACGGGATCCTGTGTTGCCGCGGACCCAAAATGAGGGGATAACCGGAGTAGGCGAACATTGGCTTTGGATTATTGATGATGCGTTTTGTGGTGTGTGCAGTGTTGGCTTTGGCCATGGTTTCCAGTTGCGGGCGCTCACGCGCGCCAGAGCCGGAACCGGTTGCGGCGATCCCGACGTATTCGCCCGAAAACGTCATCCAATACCCCAAATTCGGGGACAGCGATCCCCACCCATGGGAGGGGCGAACACCCTATTCTTACCCCGTTCATGGGATCGACGTGTCCCGCTGGCAAGGTGACATTGATTGGCGAACGGTCCGCGCTGCGGGAGTTTCATTTGCCTTTATCAAAGCCACTGAAGGCGGTGATTTCTTGGACCCCATGTTCAAAACACATCTGCGTGGCGCCCAACGCGCCGGGATGCGGTACGGTGCGTATCACTACTATTACTTCTGCCGCCCCGCCGAAGAACAAGCCCGCTGGTTCATCAAGAATGTCCCACGCGATGATCGGGCCCTGCCGCATGTGTTGGATATGGAATGGACCCCGCATTCCAAAACCTGCACGCTGCGTCCGGACGGGGCCACCGTGCGCGCCGAAGCCAAGAAGTTCCTCAGGATTCTGGAAAATCATTATGGCCGTCGTCCGGTGGTCTATTCCACGGTGGACTTTTACAAAGACACTGGCATTGGCAAGCTGAAGGGCACCGATTTCTGGTTGCGATCAGTCGCCGCGCATCCGCGCAAAACCTATCCACGGGCGGTTTGGGCGTTTTGGCAATATACCGGTACGGGTATTGTGCCGGGTATCTCTGGACCCGTGGATATTAACGTGTTCCGTGGCTCTCCCGAGTCGTGGACGCGGTGGGCGCAGTAATCTCCAAGCGGACCTGAAACCCTAATAGGGCATGAAAAATCAGTGCAAACAGGTCGTAGAGACTTGTTTGCATACGTAGGGTTTCGTATCAAAACCCATGTCGCAAAATGCCAAATCCACTATTTCGGATCAGATAACCCAAAGCCTGACAGATCAGATTGTGCGCGGTGATCTGGCTGCGGATGAAAAGCTGCGTCAGGACCATATCGCCACGGCATTCAAGACCAGCCATGTACCGGTGCGAGAGGCTCTTTTGCGGCTCGAGGCCAAAGGCTTGGCTGTCAGCCTACCACGTCGCGGAACCCGTGTGGCCCCGTTTGATCCTGCCAATATGCGTGAAATTCGCGAGATGCGATTGGCGTTGGAACCCGTTGCGTTAAGCCACTCCATCGCACAGATGTCGCCCGTGCAAAAACAACAAGCGGAACTGGCGAGGCTGGCCTGTGACGAAGCAACGGATCTGGCCACGTGGGAACATGAAAACCGCAGGTTTCACATGGCCATTCTGGCAGGGTGTGACATGCCCAGAATGCTAGCCGAAATTGCTGATCTGCAAACGCTGGCAGCACGCCACCTGTTGGCAACATACAGCAGCCGATGGGAGGCCCGCGCAGATCGTGATCATCGCGCGATCATGGCGGCGATAACGCGTCGTGATGTAGAAACGGCCGTGTCTGTGCTGCGTAAACACCTGTCCCGCTTGGGTTAACCCCGTTTTCGGGCGATCAACCACACCGGGGCGTAGGTTAACGAAACCGTGGATCCATCGCCAAACATTTCAGCATAACGCTCTTCAAATTCGCTCAGGCGCGCGCGCGTCCATCTGCCTTCGGCCTTGCCGTTCACACCAGTCGCGCGCAGGTGGCGCAGCACGTCTCGCGGGCTGGCAAATCGCATGACGTCTTTGGCCTCGGCCAAGTGGTGTATGTCGATATCTCTGGGCAGCATCGCCTGCCAGTCCGCCGGGGTGACATAGCTCGGCGCAGCTGACCCCGACCCCAAGGTCGCCAGCTCAGGAAAATGGGCGGGGGTAAAGCTCGATAACGCCAACCAGCCACCGGGGCGCAAGTGGTCGGTCAAACGGTGCATCAAACCGGGAAGATCTTCGATCCATTGCACGGTCGAGGCCGACGCGATCAGGTCAAGGTGCCGGGGCAACTCAACGTCTTGGATCGGTCCGGGGACAAAGCTTTGCGCCAAAGGGGCGGCAAGGGTGGCGCATTCTGGCACCAAGTCGTTCAAATGCAGGCTGTCGACATCAAATGTATTGCACAGCTGTCGGGTCAGGTGACCTGTACCACAGCCAAATTCCAGAACGTGTTGAAACGTATTCCGTGCCCCGGCCTGCAGTTTCGCCTGATACAGATGATCCGCAAGGGTTCGGGCAATGCGCGCCTGAGCTTGGGCGTGATCGTGATAGCTGGGCAAGCCGCGCGCAAAGCTGGTTTGGACGCGGGTGATATCTGTGAACGACTGCAGATCTTTCATACCAGCACCTCTGCCCATATTGACCAACGCTTAAACGGGACATGAGGGGCATCAACGTGTTGAACACGTTCAACTTGATCAATCCAGGCGCGCTTTTGATTGGCCGACAGAAAAATGCGATCTTGGTCACTGATCCACACACGATCAAATGACACATCGGGCGCGTTACCTCGGGCCTGAACTGCGCGCAATTCTTGTTTGCGGGCCTGCACGTCGATTGGCGTGTCGCTTTGGGGCGCGTTATAGCAACGCTCAAGAAAGACCTGAAACGCCTCATGGCTCAGCGTGTCGATTGTCCGCTGCATGACAACCGGCGCAATTCCATAACGTCTGTCGATGGGGGTCAAAGTGCCGTTGATCGCGACCTTTTTGGTGAACGGATCCGGTCTACCCTGCTGCCAATGCCCATAGGCCGCTACCCCAAACGAAAAGGCGATCAGCGTGACAGACTGATAGGCGCTGACATCCGGTAACTCTTGGTTCAGGTCGCTGTAATCGTCAGCTAATACAACGTCATATGGCCCGGTCAGGTGCGCAAACGGTGCAGGTCCCAACGCCCACCCGCCAAAGACCACGATCAAATCGTTGGCCCCTGTGAGTTGCACCCAACGCCACTGCATCAGAGCGCCCGCGCCAGATGCAGCATGCCGGCGCAGATTTTCGAAACCTCATCAGGCGACGCAATGAACGGAGGCATTGTGTAGATGTTGGTCCCAAACGGGCGCAAAAAGACACCCATTTCACGGGCCAAGGCGTGGGCCTCATCGGCGCTGACCCGGTGCTTCATCTCAATGACGCCAATTGCGCCCAGCACACGCACATCTGCCACATTTGGCAGATCACGGGCTGGGGCCAATTCCTGCGTCATCTGTCTGGCGATGGCATTCACTGTTCCGTGCCAATCCTGTGCCTCTAGCACCTCAAGGCTGGCGTGCGCGGCGGCGCAGGCTAGCGGGTTGGCCATGAATGTGGGTCCATGCATAAAGATGCCGGGTTCTCCGTGGCCAATGCCCTCAGCCACGCGATCATTGGTCATGGTGGTGGCGAAACTGATGTGCCCGCCTGTCAATGCCTTGCCCAGACACAGAATATCGGGTTCGATTGAGCAGAAATCGGTGGCAAACATTTTGCCAGTTCGGCCAAACCCAGTCGCGATTTCATCAAAAATCAGCAACACGCCGAACTCATCACAAATCGCACGCGCTTGGTTCAGGTATTCCGGATGGTAGAAATACATACCGCCGGTGCCCTGAACGACGGGTTCAAGGATAAAGGCCGCGATCTCGCGGTGATTGGCCTCGATCAGGGCGCGCAAATCAGCCAAGCCGTTCAACGCGGGATCGCCGTTCCATGCTTCGGTGATGCGGATTGGGGGGCGATCAACAAAATGTTGCACGCTCAATGCGCCTTGAAACAGGTGATGCATTCCCGTTGTCGGGTCACAGACGCTCATCGCCTTCCACGTATCCCCGTGATAGCCCGAGCGGATGGTGGCAAAGTGGGACCGTCCCGGAAACCCTTTGGCGTGCTGATATTGAACCGCCATTTTCATCGCAACCTCGACAGAGACCGATCCACTGTCACAGTAGAAAATGCGTTGCATTGACGGGGGCGCGACACGCAGCAGTGCTTTGCCAAGCTCAATCGCGGGATCGTGGGTCAGACCGCCAAACATTACATGGGGCATCCGGTCCAGTTGATCGTGAATGGCCCGCGTAATCTTGGGGTGACGGTGGCCATGCATCATGCACCACCACGATGACATGGCGTCGATCAATCGGGTGCCATCATCCAATGTGATGTGCATACCCTCGGTTTCCTTGACCACAAAAGTGGGTCCGGGTTTTTCCACATTGGTATAGGGATGCCAAAGGTGCTTTTGGTCGAATTCCAGAGGTGTCATTTGGCCAGTGCTCCGGTGATGGTTTTCATGTCGATGGCTTCAAAGGCCGCCGTCAACGTGTCCGCGTTCAGGGTTTTCAGCCGGGGCAGACGACCCAGATGCGCAACATCGGCAAAGTCACAAATTGTCTGTTCAACCTCGGGCACGGCATCCCCGATAAAGGCCACGCCAACGATCGCGCATCGTGCCTGACGTAAGGCCAGCAAAGACATCAGGGTATGGTTGATCGTGCCCAATTGTGTGCGGGCGCACAGGATCACGGGCGCCCGCCATTGGGCAAAGGCATCCAGAAACAGCTCTTCCCGGTTCAGGGGGACCATGACGCCGCCAGCCCCTTCGATCACCAGCGGCCCGTCAATCGCCGGGATGGTCAGGTCGTCCAAACCAATATGCGCGCCTTCGGCCTCGGCCGACAAATGCGGCGAGGCGGGCAACTGCAACAGATGCGCTTCGGGCAGCGTCGGGCAGCCTGTCAAAGACGCGATGATCTGACTGTCGGTCTGCTCTTCGATGCCGGATTGGATGGGTTTCCAATAGGTTGCGTTCAATGCAAAGGTCAGACCCGCAGAAAACACTGTTTTCCCGATCTCAGTGTCGGTCCCTGTAACAACAATGGGTTGGGTCATTGGCTGTGCTCTTTCATCGCCTGGCTCAAGTCATGCATCATCTGCGTGACCACATTGGCGGAGGTGTTGAGAGTGATCGAGATCCGCAAGCGCGCCGTGTTGCGTGGGACCGTCGGGGGGCGAATGCCACGAATGTCATAGCCCAGCCCTTGCATATGGGCCGCCAGCGCCATCGTGGGTTTATCTTTGCCAATAATCACAGGCATGATCTGGCTTTGAAACCCGATCAAACCACCGTGGCGCTCGGCCTGCGCATGTGCATGTGCCATCAAGGCCTGCGCGCGCTGTTGGCGCGCGGGATTTGTGCGCAATTCGGTCAGCGCGGCACGCACAAGGGCAGCGTTCAACGGCGACGGGGCGGTTGCAAAGACAAACCCCCGCGCCCGATTGATCAACGTATCGATCAGAACCTGCGCTCCACAGATCAGCGCGCCGGATACGCCCAACCCCTTGCCACACGTGTGCAATGTCAGGGTATTTGCCCGGCTCGCATAGCTGTGGCTCACACCGCGGCCCAAATCGCCGAAAACACCTGTGGCGTGGGCTTCGTCCACCACCAGAACGGCATCTGTCTCAGTGGCCAGAGTGGCAAGATCGTCAATCGGTGCCAGATCGCCGTCCATCGAATACAGGCTTTCGCAAGCCAACCAGATCTGTCCGGTATTGCCCGCCTCGCGCCAGTGCCGAATACGCTCAGCTGCGTCGGTGACATCGTTGTGGGCAAAGGCCATCGTGTCCGCCCGGCCCAACCGCATGCCGTCATGGGTGCTGGCGTGGATTAATGCGTCATACAACACCAGATCGCCCTGTGCAGGCAGGGTCGCGAATATCGCTGTATTGGCAACGAAACCACCACCGACAAACAGTGCGGCCTCGGTGTCAAAGAACGTCGCAGCCTCTTGTTCTAACAGGCAATGCTCATCCTGATTGCCGCGCAACAGGCGGGACCCGCCTGCACCAACCGGAACACCCCGGTCCAGCGCGGATCGGGCGGCGGCCTGCAAGACGTCAGATTCCGCCAGCCCGAGATAGTCGTTAGACGCAAAGTCATGCCCGGCACGCGGGATCAGTTGCCGGTAACGCCCTCGCGTTTCCAGCGACCTGAGCGCTGTATCGTGCCGTGCAAAGAACGTCATTTTGAGCCGTCACATCCTACGGCCATGGCTGTCAGGCCAAGCTTGTCGAACAAAACGCTGTCTTTGTCTTCTTCGGGATTGTCGGCGGTCAGCAAGGTGTCGCCCACAAAGATCGAATTGGCTCCGGCAAAGATGCACATGGCCTGCATTTCATCGCTCATGTCGGTGCGACCTGCGGACAGGCGCACATGCGATTTTGGCATCAAGATACGAGCCAAAGCAACGGTGCGTACAAATTCGATGGGGTCCAGCGGTTTAACATCGGCCAGCGGCGTGTCTGCGATTGGGATCAGCATGTTGACCGGAACTGAATCCGGGTGCTCGGGCAGGGTGGCCAGGGCCAGCAACATGTCGATGCGGTCCATTTTCTGCTCGCCCATGCCGACGATGCCACCTGCGCAGACCTTCATGCCTGCTTCGCGCACGCGGTTCAGCGTTTCGATGCGGTCGGCAAAGGTGCGTGTGGTGATGATTTCGGAATAGTACCGTTCCGAGGTGTCGATGTTGTGGTTGTAGTAATCCAAACCCGCATCGCGCAGGCGGAACACCTGATCGTCCTCTAGCATGCCCAATGTCATGCAGGTTTCCATACCCATGTCCTTGACGCCTTGCACCATCGCCTCAAGCATTGGCATGTCGCGCTCTTTGGGGGACCGCCATGCCGCGCCCATGCAATACCGCGTAGCGCCGCCTTCCTTGGCTTTGCGTGCTTGTGCCAGAACTTGCTCGACCTCGATCAGTTTAGAGGCCGACAGCTTGGATCCGTTGCGCGCAGACTGGCTGCAATAGGCGCAATCCTCGGCGCAGCCACCGGTTTTGATCGACAGCAACTTGGAACGCTGGACCTGATTTGGATCGAAGTTTTCCCGATGCACGGTTTGTGCCTCAAACAACAAATCCATCAGGGGTTTGTTGTAGATTTCTTCCGCCTCGGCGCGGCTCCAGTCCGTACGAATGGTCTGGTTGTCGAGCATCGGTATTCCTCCATTGGGAATTATAGATAAAAATGAGCTGCGCTCTGCTTGATGGAGGTGATTATAGATAAGGTGAAAAAACCTCAAGAGAGAATGCCCCACGCGGCAAGACGCCGCCCCGAATAGGGACGGCGTTAGGATCTAGCCCCATGAGATAGGGTTATTGTGCTATTTGCCGCGTGAAAAGCTGACCAAAGGCGGGGTTTTCGGCCTTAACCCCCGCCAAGCGAAGCATGTGCCACGCCAACGCTTGGTTGCTGGATATCACCGGAACGCTTGTGCGGGATTCGGCCTCTGCGATGATGTTAAGGCAGCGCAAGTTGGTGCAGCTGACAAAAATAGCATCACAAGGTGCCTCATCCGCAATCTTGTCGATAGCCGCTGAAATCGCGTTTTCGGTGATCCGCGCGACCACGCGATCATCGCTTTCTTCGAACGACCCAAAGGCCGCAATGGACATCCCGGCCTGTTCAAGCTTTTCGCGCATCATGCCCGAAACTTCGGGCAGATACGGGGTTATGAAACCCAACTTTGTCGCGCCCAAAGCCCGGCACGCGGCAATGGTTGCCCTCAGCGGGTCGGTGACGGGAACGCCGGGCTTTACGGTCTGAATGGCCCGTTCGACGCCATCTGACCCAATCACGGTTGATGCTGATGTGCACCCATAGCCAATCGCGTCAAAGTTCAACGCGGCTGGCAACAGCTGCGCAGAGGCAGGCAAATCCTGTTCCATCTTGATTAGCGTGTCGGGGCGGATTTCCGTCACCATCGGGATGCGTGAATGATACAGTGCCACCCCATCCAGATCCATCATCCGAGAGAATTCAGGTTCAAGCGATTCATCGGTTTCCAGCACGACAACACCCAAGGTCGCCCGCGTCCCAATCCCATCATCCGTCGCAAAGTCGAGTTTCATCTGTCCCTCAGAGTATCGGTAATTCGCGCGCCGCACGGGTGCTCAGCAGGCGGGGCGCCCCATCGGTCACGACGATGTTTTCTTCGTGAACCATGATACGTCCATCCCCATAACTAAGCGAGGGTTCCAGCGTCAGCACCATGTTTTCTTGCAGTTCAGTCTCATCAAAGGCGGCATGCGATGGCCATTCGGTCAGCTGCATCCCCAGCCCATGACCCAAACGGCCAACATCACCACCCTGATTATCCAACTCGGCAATGACAGTCTGCATCGCCGTAAAGAGATCCCGACATGTAGCGCCGGGTCGGGCGGCGTCCATTCCGGCCTCGGTCGCGCGCCAAAGCACATCATAAGCCCGCTTAGACAGATCATCCGCCTGACCAATGGCCCAGTTGCGATCAAAATCGCAAAAATACCCGTCAAATGTCGCGCCAGTGTCAAGCATCAAGATGTCACCGAATTGCAAGGGACGACGAGAGGGCGGCGAAATCACATCGTGATAGCCGCCTTGATCCGCACCCCCCACCAGATAGGGCACGTCATCCGCCCCCAAAGCCAGTGCTTCGCGTCGGAATGCACGAAACACTTCCTCAAGCGGTTGACCTTCGGTGGCAAAGCTGGGCACAGCGGCAAAGCTGCGTGAACCAATGTCACAGATATGGGCCAGCTTTTCGATCTCAGCTGTCGATTTGACCATGCGCAGGGATCGCATCAGCGGCGTGGCATCCGCGATATCCAACCCCGGCAAGGCAGCCATCAGGCGTTCGTAATCGCCCAACGGCATCCTAAGCGCGGTCTCATGCCCCTTCATCACACCAACCCGCGCGCCTCTGTTTGACAACGGGGTCAGGATTTCGAGCAGCAACGAAATGCCGTCGTCTTGGGGCGCTGGCGCGCTCCATGTGCGAATATCATCCAGCCACGTTTGCCGCATTAGGGCGGCGCCAATTTCTGGAATGATGGCGATGGGTTTCCCCGTCGCGGGCACAAACAAGAACCAAGGGCGTGTCGGGCTTTGCCAGAACAGCGTGTGAAATCCGCTGAAATAGCGGATTTCGGGTTCGGTCAACAGCAACAGACCAGCCAAGCCCTGTTGGGCTATCAGGGCCTGTGCCTTGGCAGTGCGCTGTTCAAATTCAGCGTCAGCAAATCCGCGAACAGGGGCGTCAGACATTGCTGTCCTCCGCCATGACGGCTGCAAATATCTCTGGATCTGTGATGCCTTCGGACCCGATGAGCAACACGCGCGAACTGCTATCCAGACCCAGTGTTGCGCCGGTTGTGCCTGCCTGCGCCGCGATCAGCGCGGCCAGTCCCGCCACCGCGCTTTCACCGGCTTCGACCACCGGATCATCCCCCAATGGACGCGCCAGCAAACGCATTGTTGGGCCTACGACACTGTCAGGGATTGTGACGTAGTCAGTGGCTTCTTCGCGCAGGATGTCCCACGCCATTTCCGAGGGTTCACCGCACGACAAACCCGCCATGATGGTTTCAACCTCGATGTTCACAGCCGTCGGCGCATCCTTGCGGGCACTTTCATAAAGACAGGCGGCCATGTCAGGCTCGACGATCACCACGCGCGGGGATTGATCCCCCCAATACTGACGCAGTTTCGCCGCGACAGAGGCCGCCAACCCACCAACACCGCCCTGCAAGAAGACATGCGTCGGGGCGCTGCCCAGTTCTTCGCAGGCTTCGCGGGTCATCACGGAATATCCCGCCATTACATCGCGCGGTGGCTCGGAATAGCCGGGCCAGGATGTGTCAGACACTACGAACCAGCCATTTTGCTCTGCCTCAGCGCGGGCCAGATCGACAGAATCGTCATAGTCCCCGTCGATCCGGATGACGTCAGCCCCCAACTCGCGCATCGCTTGAGCGCGGCCTTCGCTGACTTCGGCGTGGATGTAGATCCGACAGGGCGCGCCAAACCGTTTGCAGCCCCAAGCAAGCGAGCGACCATGGTTGCCATCTGTCGCCGAAACCAGCGTGATCTTGGCGCAGTCATCGCTGTAATCGCCATTGCGGATATCGGCCAAAGTCACATCTTTGCCAAGGCGGCTGGACAGTTCTCGTTGCAGCACACGCAGGGCGGCATAAGCACCCCCAAGTGCCTTGAAACTGCCAAGGCCAAACCGCGGCCCCTCGTGTTTGTAGTGGATTTCGCCGACGCCGATTTTGGCGGCCAAGGCAGGCAGCGAAACAAGCGGAGTGGGCGCATACCCGTCCCATTGGGTGATTTCGCCAATGGCCTGACCAAAATTGTCCGGGCTCAGAACACGTTGCGCTGCATCCCCTTGGTGGCGGGCGCCTGTGGCATGCGCCATTTGAGCTGTTGCAAAGATATCCATCAGTTTTGTCCTTTGGTCAGGGGCAGCCGGTCTTTGACCAATTGCGTCCAGAACGCCGCGCCAATCGGCAACAGCGCATCGTTGAAATCATAATCGGCGGCGTGCAACGGTTGTCCGTTAGCCCCCGTTTCGCCATTGCCCATCAACAGGAAACAGCCCGGAACGGCAGCGGTGAAATGGGCGAAATCTTCGGAAAAGCTCATCGGGGATCGATTGCCGTCAACCTCCAGATCCAACGCTTTTGCAGCTTGGACCACGGCCTCTGTCGGCTCAATTGCATTGATGGTTTCGATGAATTCGGTGCGGAATTGCACGTCCACCTGAACGCCATGCGCGGCTGCAACGCCGTGTGCGATTTGCCGCATAAAGCGTTCGATCTGTTGACGATCCTCGGGCAGGCGGGCGCGGCAATCGCCCTTTAGCGTGGCCTCCCCGGGCAAGACGTTGCGCTGCCCATCCGTCAGGAATTCGGTCACTGAAACAACAGCCCCGGCACTGGGCGCCAGTTTGCGGGCGACGATGGTTTGCAGCGCTTGCACCAGCTCTGCGCCCACGGTGATAGCATCCACTCCGACTTGCGGCATCGAGGCATGGCCGCCCTGACCGGTGATTGTGATTTCAAACAGGCTTTCGCTTGCACAAATTTGTCCGGGCCGCGTTGTCACCTGTCCGGTGGGCGCGCCGGGGAGGTTGTGAATGGCATAGACTTCTTCCATCGGGAACTGCTCCAAAACGCCCTGATCGATCATCGCTTTGGCACCCAGACCGTGTTCTTCGTTGGGTTGGAACAGGAAAACAACTGTACCGTCGAAATCGGGGTTTTTCGCAAGGGTTTCGGCTGCGCCCAGCAACATGGTCATGTGGCCGTCATGTCCGCAGGCGTGCATCACCCCATCGGTTTGGGACGCATAGTCCAGACCTGTGGCCTCGTGAATGGGCAGCGCATCCATGTCAGCGCGCAACCCGATCGCGCGATTGCCTGTTCCGGCGCGCAGAATGCCGACCACGCCAACGCCTTCGTGGACTTCTATGCCGAGGTCGCGCAGATGTGTCGCGACGCGGGCACGGGTCTGGTGTTCCTGAAACCCAAGCTCTGGCGTCCGGTGAAAGGTCTGGCGCAGTGCGCGTAATTTGCTGTCAAAGTCGGACATGGGGGAATCCTGTCTGGAATGGTGGCCCCAGAGTATTCATCTGTCGGGATGAATTTCATCGAGTTTTAGGCCGGACTGTACGAAATTGATTGTGTTTCGTACAAAGCAGGGGCATTTCATCGCGGTATGGACGACAAAGATCTTCAGATACTCCGCCTTGTGCAATCCAATGCGCGCCTTACGGCTGAATCCATCAGTCAGGACGTTGGCCTGTCCCCGCCTGCGGTACAGAAGCGGCTGAAGAAGTTGCGCGAAACCGGTGCCATCGAACGCGAAATCGCGGTGGTGTCTCCGGCCAAGGTGGGCCGTGAGATGATGATCATCGTCGAGGTGATACTCGAACGGGAAAACCTTGCGCATCTGGATGCGTTCAAGCGGCGGATCCGGACGGCGGACTGTGTGCAGCAATGTTACTATACCACGGGCGAGGCGGATTTCGTGCTGATCCTGACGGTCAAAGATATCAAGGAATACGAACAGTTCACGCAAACGCATTTCTTTGAAGAATCCAACATCAGCCGGTTCAAAACATCTGTAGTGATGGATCGGGTCAAGGTGTCGTTGGACGTTATCTAAGCTCAGTTAGCGAATGCGCGGTAACTTGGATGGGCTCCAATAGGCGCCGGATTCTTCGCGTACATCGTTGTAATTCCAGATCTTCTTGCGGATTTGATCGCCCCCTGCGGCCACCAGATGGCTGAGCAGGCATTCAACCACCGCCATCGCGCCGACATAACAGCCAAAATAGTGGGTCGAATTGGCCGCCACGGTCAAAACATGGTCGGCCTCGATATTTGGGGCCACCAGTTCAGAATCCGAGATCAAGACGATCTTCATCCCACGTGCTCGCGCAAATCTGAGCGCCTTGATCGTTTCGGCGCTGTAGGGTGCAAGGGTCATTGCGATCAACACATCATTGGCGGTGCCCTCGACCAGTTCGTCCACGGCGCTGCCCATATGGCGTGGGATCAAATTCAGATCGGGCAGGGCCATACGTCCCACATAGTGGAAATAATACGCGACCGCATAGCTGGCGCGCGTCGCAGTCACAAAACGCCGTTCTGCTTTCAGCAGACAGTCCACGACCCCTTGTACTTTTTCAGGGGTCATCAGACGCAAAGAGCGGGAGACAATATTGATCTCATTTCGGGCCGCGCGGGCTTGTAACCCCCCGGTTTCACCGGCGTCCTGCATCCGGTTGATCCAGTCTTCGCCCAGATCGCGTTCGCCATCTGTGACCAAAGCCTCGCGAAAGGGTTCGCGGAATGCATCAAAGCTGTCAAAGCCCATTTTCTGCGCGAGCCGGACAAGCGAATTGGGGCTGACCCCAATCGTGGACGCAGTTTCGCGGATTGGGTTCAGGCCGAAATCTGCTGGGTGATCAATAACATACTTGGCGACCGCCTCAAGCCGCGGCGGTAGGGAGTCGATGTCGTCCTTGAGACGTTCGATCAGGCGATGTTTCAGGCTTTGATCCATAAAGTCAGATAAAAACAAATGTTCTGCAAATAGCAAATACAAAAATATTGATCTGCGTCTAACTATGACCCAACGGAACCCAAAACGAGTCTTATCATGTCTCTCCCAACTCATGCCTCAGTGGTCGTCATCGGTGGCGGTATCATGGGGTGTTCGACACTGTATCACCTTGCCAAAATGGGCGTCACAGATGCCATTCTGATCGAGCGGAACAAGCTGACCAGCGGCACCACATGGCATTCGGCGGCGCAGGTGCGGGCGCTGCGCCATTCGCAAAACCTGACGCGGATGATCCAGTATTCTGTCGATCTGTATGCGCAGCTGGAACAGGAAACGGGTCAGAACGTTGGCTGGATTCAAAAGGGATCGCTGTCGATCGCCACGACTGAGGACCGGATGATCCACGTCAAGCGGCAAGAGGCACTGGCCCATGCTTACGGCGTCGAGGCGGTGTCTGTGTCCGCTGGCGAGGCCAAGGAACGTTGGCCGTTGATGAATGCAGATGATGTGTTGGGCGCGGTCTGGTCGCCAGACGACGGGCGCGTATCCCCGAGCGATGTGTGCGCGGCTTTGGTCAAAGCGGCCAAGGGACTTGGCGCGCGGATCTTTGAAGACACCGGCGTGACCGGCATCTTGACCGAAAATGGTAAAGTTGTCGGAGTTGAAACCACCCAAGGCACCGTATCGTGTGATGCGATTGCACTGTGTACCGGTCTTTGGTCGCGCGAAGTCGGCGCCATGGCCGGGGCGGAAATTCCGGCGCTGGCGTGCGAACACTTCTATCTGTTGACCAAGCCGATTGATGGCATCGTTGGCAACATGCCGACGCTGAGTGATCACGATAATCACCTTTATATTCGGGATGATTCCGGCGGGTTGCTGGTTGGCTGTTTCGAACCCATGGGCAAACCGATCAAACCGGGCATTCTGGACGAGAATTTTGAATTCGGTCTGTTGGGTGAAGATTGGGAACACTTTGAGCCCATGATGATGAACGCGTTGCATCGACTGCCTGCGTTGGAAACCGCCGAGGTTAAAATGCTGTTGAACGGACCCGAAAGCTTTACGCCGGATGGGATGTTCATGCTGGGGGAAACCGCTGAAACCAAGGGGTTGTTCCTGGGCTGTGGTATGAACTCGGTCGGTATGGCGTCGGGCGGCGGCGCGGGCATGAACCTTGCCCATTGCATCGTGCATGGTCGGACGGCCTATGATCTGGGCGAAGCGGATGCAAAACGCTTTGCACCGGTGTTCAACTCCCTTGACCACCTGATGGCGCGCGCACCTGAAATTCTGGGCACCCATTATGAAATTGCATTTCCGGGGCGGCAGCTCTCAACGGCTCGGAATCTGCGTGCCCTGCCGCTGGAGCAATCCTATAAGGCGGCAGGGGCGCACTTTGGCCAGTTCTATGGTTGGGAGCGTCCACTCTATTTCGGCAAAACGGCCGAGCCTCAGATGACATTTGGCAAGCCGGATTGGTTCGACAACGTGGCGGCCGAGGTCAAGGCGGCCCATGAAGTTGCGGCGATCTTTGATGCGTCACCCTTTGGCAAGATCGAAGTGCACGGCGCAGATGCCGAGGCGTTCATGCAGCACGTATGTGCGTCGAACATGGCCAAGGCACCGGGTAGCGCGATTTATTCTGCGGTTCTGAATGAACGGGGCACCTATGAATCAGACATCACCGCGCACCGTATTGCAAACGATCATTATCGTCTGTTTGTGGGCACCAACGCGATCAAACGGGATCTGTCGTGGTTTAAGCGCCACTCGGATGGGTTTGATGTGACCCTGACGGACAGCACGGAAGAGTACGCGGTTCTGGGCCTGATGGGCCCCGAAGCGGCACAGATCGCTGCCGAAGTTGGTGCGCCAGAGCTGAACAAGTTGGGGTATTTCAAAGTTGGCCCGGCACATATTGCGGGCAAACATGTGCGCGCGGTCCGCATGTCTTATGTGGGCGAGGCTGGCTGGGAGATCACCATGAAGGCCGAGAACGCGCAGGCGGTTTATGACGCTTTGGTCGCAGCAGGGGCGACACCGGCGGGCATGTATGCGCAATCTTCGATGCGGATCGAAAAGGGCTTTGCTGCGATGGGTCACGAGCTGGACAGTGACATCACCCCGATTGAAACCGGCATGGATATGATGGTGTCCAAGAAGAAAGAGTTTGTCGGCTCTGCGGCGCTGGTCGAACGACGGGCCACTGGCAAGCGGTCGTTGATGACGGTGATCATTGATGACGTCAACGCGGTGCCTTTGGGTCACGAGCCGATCTATTTCGGGGACATAATCGTCGGGCACACCACCTCGGCCAGCTTTGGCTATCGCATTGGCAAGCCGATCTGTTTGGCCAGCGTCCATATGGACGACGCGGATGGGGCCGAGGTCGAGATGGACATAGCGGGCACACGGTTTGCGGCGCGGGTGCAATTTGCGCCAGCCTATGATCCAACCGGCAGCCGGATGAGAGGGTAACACGATGCCTTTGCCATTGATCACAGTTGCGCCCAACGGGGCGCGACGTCTGCGCAGCGATCACCCGGCCTTGCCGGTGACAACAGATCAGGTCGCTGAAACCGCGCGCGCCTGTCAGCTGGCGGGGGCGCAGGCGCTGCATTTGCATGTGCGCGATGACACGGGCCGCCATTCGCTGGATCCGGGTCGCTATCGCGAGACAATTGCGGCGGTTGAGACCGCGGCCCCCGGGATGGCGATCCAAATCACGACCGAGTCCGGCGGGATCTTTCAGGTTGGCGTACAATATCAAACTCTGGAAGCGCTGCGCCCCGCAGCGGCCAGCATTTCCGTGCGCGAGATGGCGCGTGATCCCGAAATCGCGGCGCGCGTCTATGCCTTGTGTGCGGAGGCGGGAACCGAGGTGCAGCACATTCTGTATGGGCCGGACTGCATCAAGACGCTGTTGGACTGGCGGCAATCTGGCGTGATCAATCCGGGACAGAACCAGGTGATCTTTGTTCTTGGGCAGTACAATCCGCCGGTATTGGCGCGGCCAGAGGGGCTGCTGCCGTTCCTGAATGGCACCAAAGGGGCCAATCTTGATTGGACAGTTTGCGCCTTTGGTCGCTACGAACATACCTGTCTGCTAGAGGCGCTGAAACACGGCGGCGCGGTGCGGATCGGGTTTGAGAATAACACTGAAACACCAAACGGCGAGGTTTTCGCCGACAACGCGGCTTCGGTTGCTGCATTTGTCCGCGCAGCCGAAACTGCGGGTCACACATTGAACGAGGTTGCCTGATGAGCCATGTCTTTCCCCGCCATACTAAAGCCAACCCACCCACAGCCGTATCGGGCGATGGCTGCTATTTGATTGATGCCGATGGCAAACGGTATTTCGACGGATCCGGTGGCGCTGCGGTGTCCTGTCTGGGCCATTCAGATGCCGACGTGATCAAAGCGGTGCAGGATCAGGTGGCAAAGCTGGCCTTTGCCCATACTGGGTTTTTGACCTCGGAACCCGCCGAGGAATTGGCGGATCTGTTGATTGCAAACGCGCCGGGTGATCTGGACCGGGTCTATTTCGTGTCGGGCGGGTCCGAGGCGACGGAATCCGCCATCAAGCTGGCGCGTCAGTACCATCTGGAACGGGGCGAGCCGCAACGCCGCCACATCATCGCACGACGCCAAAGCTATCACGGCAATACCTTGGGGGCCTTGGCGGCGGGTGGCAATGAATGGCGGCGCCAGCAGTTTGCACCTTTGTTGATTGATATCAGCCACATCGCGCCTTGTTATGAATATGTGGACCGTGCCGAGGACGAAAGCGCCTTTGATTACGGTCAGCGCGCGGCGCAGGACCTAGAGGATGAAATCCTGCGGTTGGGCGAAGACAGCGTTATGGCTTTCATGGCCGAGCCTGTTGTGGGTGCAACCTCGGGTGCGGTGCCTGCGGTTGAGGGGTATTTCAAACGCATCCGAGAAATCTGTGACAAGTATGGCGTGTTGTTGATTTTGGACGAGGTGATGTGCGGAATGGGCCGTACCGGGCATCTGTTCGCCTGCGACGCGGATGGGGTCGCGCCTGACATCTTGTGCATCGCCAAAGGCTTGGGGGCTGGATATCAGCCGATTGGTGCGATGCTGTGTTCCAAGCAGATTTATCAGGCGATCGAAGACGGGTCTGGGTTTTTCCAGCACGGTCACACCTATCTTGGACACCCGGTTGCGACAGCTGCGGCTTTGGCCGTTGTCAAAACCATGCTGGATCGGGGACTGGTGCAGCGCAGTGCTGAGATGGGTGAAAAACTGCAATCTGCTTTGGTGCAGAAGTTTGGCCAGCACCCAAATGTTGGCGATATCCGGGGGCGGGGGTTGTTTCGTGGCATTGAGCTGGTCGCGGATCGCGAAACCAAAACGCCGTTTGATCCCAAACTTGGATTGGCGAAGAAAATCAAAAAGGCGGCGTTTGAGGCCGGTTTGATTTGCTATCCAATGTCAGGCACACGGGATGGTGTGCATGGGGATCACATCCTGTTGGCACCGCCCTTTATCCTGACCGACGAACAGATCGATGAGATCGTCACCAAGTTGGATCTGGCGATTACACAATCGCTGTAAGACATCTAAGTTGGGCCCAAGCGAATGGGCCCAACTCAGATCTAAGAATGTCTACCACATGCGCGTTTTGGCGTATTCCGGATATCCGCTGTCATAGCTTTCAGCATCAAAATTGCTTTGCATCTCTTTGACGAATTGCCCGGCGGTTGGAACTGATGCGCTTTCGTCCGGGCTGCTCCAGAGGGCTGATCGCATCAGGGCCTTGGCGCATTGAAAATAGAGCTCATCAATGGTGATCACGATGACGGTTTTCGGGCTGGTGCTGCGCTTTTTGAATTGTTCGGTCACGGAGGGGTCAGCGGTAATAGCCCCTGTTCCGTTGACTCGCACCACGTTGTTGGACCCGGGCACCATGAACATCAGACTGACCCGGTTGTCGCGCACAATGTTCCTGAGCGAGTCGATCCGGTTATTACCGCGCCAATCGGGCAAAAGGATTGTCTTGTCATCTGCAATTGTGACGACCGGTTCATTGTCCCCGCGGGGGCTGGCATCGGTGCCCTCGGGGCCGATTGTCGACAGGATCACAAAGCGCGATGCGCCGATCCAAGTGCGATAGTGCGGGGTGATGCGTGGCGTGACTTTGGTAAGCGACGCGGGCACCGGGGCATCATAGAGTGCGTCAAGCGCGGCCAGTGTGTCGATAGTCTGCATAGGGGCCTCTTGCTATGTCTACGTGCGGCCACTTTGTCTGTTTTGGGCGTGGGGGCAAGAGTTATTCACAGCGCAATATTGTCCTTTGGGGGCTGTTAAGACCTATCACGATATGATGTCGCGTCGATCAAATGCATTGGCTTTATGGGTTGTGTGTCGTAGCGAAGGCCGATCATTGCGCCACCTGATTCCAAAGCCTCCAAATTGTAGCAGGGGTGTCAGGCAAGCAGGCGGCATTTGCGAAACACTCACCGGTTATGGTGGGTTTGTCGCATTCTGCCTATTGCTATCGATGGGGCATGCCGTAATGAACAAGTTTGTAACAGAAATGCTGCGGAAGTAGGACGCACTATGAATATGTTCAAAATCGTGGCGGTGCCGATGCACCCCGAGGGTCGTAAGTTTGTTGCGACATTTGCAGCGATCAGTGTCGCGGCCGGGTTCCTTTTTGAACCCTTGTTCTGGATCGGTTTGGGTCTGACCGTCTGGTGTTACTACTTTTTCCGCGATCCTGTGCGTTCGGTGCCGACCGATGAAGGATTAATCGTGTCACCCGCTGATGGGGTGGTGTCGTTGATAACGGAAACCGTGGCCCCGCCGGAGCTGGGGCTGGGGGATGCGCCCCGGATCCGTGTGTCTGTTTTCATGAGCGTTTTCAATTGCCATGTGAACCGGATGCCAATGACTGGCGAAGTGACCAAAATCGTCTATCACAAAGGTAAATTTGTGAACGCTTCTTTGGACAAAGCCAGCGAACATAACGAGAGAAACGGACTTGCGATCCGCCGGAACGATGGCACCGATATCGCAGTTGTGCAGATCGCTGGTTTGGTTGCGCGCCGGATCGTGTGCTTTACGAAAGAGACAGAAACCCTCAGTGTTGGGGAACGATTTGGTTTGATCCGCTTTGGAAGTCGTCTAGATGTGTATCTCCCCGTAGGTGTGCAGCCGTTGGCAACACTGGGGCAAACCACAACCGCAGGCGAAACTGTCCTGGCCACACTTGGCGAAGAGCAAAGCAAGCGATTAGGGACCATGATATGAAGCGAGCGGGATCCGGGTTTTCAAGTGGGTATCTGACACGCAATATCCCCAATGCGGTGACTGTCTTGTCACTTTGTTCGGGGCTGACATCGTTGCGGATGACCCTGATGGACCGGCTGGAACCCGCTATCTATCTTATTCTAATCGCGATTATTTTGGACGGTTTGGATGGGCGCGTGGCGCGCCTGCTCAAGGCAGAAAGCCGATTTGGCGCGGAACTGGATTCGTTCTCTGATTTCCTGTGCTTTGGCATCGCGCCGGGCCTGTTGCTGTATCGTTTCATGTTTGATGGCACGGACCAGATGGGCATTGGCTGGGCTGTGGTCTTGTTTCTGGTTGTGTGCTGCATGTTGCGTCTGGCGCGATTTAATGTGGCCAGTTCAGAGCCTGAGACCAACGGATCGTCGGCCTTTGTGGGGGTTCCGGCCCCGGCTTTGGCATTCCTGTCGCTGTTGCCGATCTATCTGAAGCAAAGTGGTTTTACACCAACTGACTTTTTCCAAGACATCTTTCTTGTGTACTTGGTTGGTGTCGCGCTTTTGGCAATCAGCACGATCCCGACCTATTCGCCAAAGATGTTCAAAATGAAATCAGCCAACGCGCGGGTGGTGTCGTTTATTGGCGCAGTGTTCTTGGTGCTGATCCTGTCCTTCTCTTGGTATTCGTTTGCATTGCTGGCGTTGCTTTATCTGCTTTCAATTCCGCTGCTGGCGTTTCGCTATCGCTGAGCAGGCTTAGCTAAGCCTGCTGCGCTGAACTGAGGGTGTGACGCCAAAGGCGGACCTGTAAACGCGGGAGAAGTGGCCAGCACTTTCAAAGCCGCAAGCGAGCGAGATTTCGGTCACGGACCCCTCGGTTTGCAGCAAGAGATGGCGGGCCCGTTCCAAGCGGATTTCAACGTAATATTTCTTGGGTGAACAGTTCAGGAACTTTCCGAACAAGCGTTCCATCTGCCGCGTTGAAATGCCGACTTCTTCGGCAATGAGTGTGGGCGAAATGGGGTATTCGATGGTTTCGTGCATCTTTTGAATGGCGCGGGCCAGGTGCTTGTTGCGCATACCGTGACGCGATTGCAGCGAAACCCGTTGTTCTGCCGTAGCATCGCGCACTGCGTTGTAGACCATTTGATCGGATACAGCGACCGACAGGTCATAGCCGTGATCACGTTCGATCATGTGCAGCATCAGGTCCGCCGTTGCGGTCCCGCCCGATGCGGTGATGATCTTTTCATCTGAAACAAAGACATTTCGGACAAGGTTGACCTGCGGAAACTCTTCCATGAACCCATCATGGAATTCCCAATGTATCGCGGTTTGGATTCCCGTCAGAAAGCCCGCTTTTGCCAAAACATAGGCGCCCGAGCACAACGCGCCAATTTTTGTTCCACGCGCCCGTTCCCTACGGAGGCAGGCAAGCAAAGACTTGTCTGTATGATCCTGAACCCGAATGCCCGACAACACAAACAACCGGTCACAGTCCGGCAGCGCATCTTGTTTATGATGAACCAAGGTTACGGATCCGTTCGAACAGGTCGCGGTCTCGCCGTTCTCAGAGGCATATGACCACGTATAAAGTTCTTTTCCGCTTACCAGATTGGCTATCCGCAAGGGTTCGACGGCGCAGGAAAATGCGATGTGGGTAAAGTCGTGGACCAGAAGAAAGATGAAATGCTGAGGTTTTGCCATTGGGGAGCTTTCTGGTGGCGCGTGGGGTGAGTCGATTGCGACGCTGTTTTGCTCAGGTATTTTTATTGTGTACAAATTGTATTTTCAAGTCTAATCAGTAATCGACTCGCGGTTTGTGCAGGTTTCATTTGCAGCAAACAGAGACTCAGAAATGAGGGGAAGACATGAAAGACACGTCCAAACAGCGCAAAGCTGAGCTTTATGCGCATCTCAAGTCGGCTGTCATGACATTGGAACTGCGCCCCGGTGCCGATTTGGATGAGGCAAGCCTGAGCGAAGATTTTTCTTTGTCGCGCACCCCCCTGCGTGAGGTGTTTCGTCAATTGGCGGGCGAGGGGTATCTTGACCTGCGTGAAAATCGCGGGGCGCGGGTCAGTGAAATGTCGCACACCACCCTGCGCGACTTCTTTCTGGCGGCCCCGATGGTTTACGGCGCAGTGCTGCAATTGGCGGCGCAAAATGCGCGGCCCGAACAGATTGTCGATTTGAAGGCCGCACAAGAGGATTTCAAAGCCGCCCTGCATCGCGGTGATGGCGCGGCGCGTGCAATGGCAAACAACCGGTTCCATGAGGTCACGGGTGAAATGGCCGACAACATTTACCTGATGCCGTCGTTTCAGCGTCTGTTGATTGACCACGCGCGGATTTCGATGACCTTCTACCGTCCGCAAGACGCCCGCATGGCTGACAACGTGTCAGAGGCCAGCGCCCAACATGATGCAATTATTGCCGCGATTGAGGTCAAAGATGCCACAGCTGCCGCGCAATTGGCGATTGATCACTGGAATCTGTCGCGTGACCAAATCGAACTTTTTGTAATGCCCGCCGGGTTGGATATGCCGTTGGGCACCATGGCGCGCAAAACCCCTGCATGAGGACATGATGACTCCGATTTTCAAATTCGAGGGGATCTATACCCCTGTCGTGACGCCGTTTCACGATGATGGCAGCGTCCATTGGGAGGCTCTGGCCGAGGTGATCGAATTCCTGATCAGTTCGGGCGTGCATGGGCTGATCTCAGGCGGATCAACCGGTGAGAACTACGCACAGGGTGTCGAGGAACGCATTGCAGTGGCCAAATTCACCCGCGAACAATCCAAAGGCCGGGTGCCTGTGATTGTTGGGACCGGGGCCATGATGACGCCGGATTCAATCGCTTTGGCAACCGGCGCGCGCGAGATCGGCGCCGATGCGATCTTGCTGGCCACGCCGCCCTATTCGGTTCCAACAGAACGGGAAAACGCATTGAATGCGTTGGCTATCGACAAAGCCGCGAACCTGCCTGTGATGCTGTATAACTATCCGGGTCGCATGGGCGTGCACATGGGCGAAGAGTTCTTGGACCGCGTCGGGCGGTCCCGCAATATCTGCGCGATCAAAGAAAGCTCAGGCGATATCAACCGGGTGCACCTGCTGGCGCGCGACTATCCACATATTCAAATGTCCTGTGGCATGGATGATCAGGCGCTGGAATTCTTTGCCTGGGGTGCGCGCAGTTGGGTTTGCGGAGGGTCGAACTTTTTACCGGCCGAACATCTGGCGCTGTACAATGCCTGCGCGGTCGAGGGCAATTTCGACAAAGGTCGCCGGATCATGGCGGCGATGATGCCCCTGATGCGCGTTTTGGAGCAGGGTGGCAAATTCATTCAATGCATCAAGCATGGCGTGACTTTGAATGGGATAGATACCGGCCCAATGCGTCCGCCGCTCAAGGGGTTGAACAAAGACGATAAACGCGCCTTGGAACAGGTGATCAAGGTGCTGAAACGCACCATCGCTGACATTCAGGCAGAGGGGTAAGAGCCATGGATTTGCTGACACAAGAAGAATACCGCGCCCTTGCTGGCGACCTTACCTTGCCGGTGAATGCCTATATCGACGGTGGATACCGCCCCGCGGCATCGGGCAAAACCTTTGCCACTGTGAACCCGGCAACGGGCGAAACACTCGCAGAGATTGCCGCCTGCGGGGCCGAGGATGTGGATTTCGCCGTCTCCAAAGCACGCGACGCGTTTGAGGATGGGCGCTGGTCACGGATGCACCCGTCAGAGCGGAAGGATATCCTGATCCGCTTTGCCAAGTTGTTGACGCGCAACGCCCGCGAGCTGGCCGTGATGGAAAGCATCGACAGCGGCAAAACCATCTTTGACTGCGAAACGGTGGATATCCCCGAAACGATCCATTGCATCAAGTGGCACGCCGAAGCGATCGACAAAATCTATGATCAGGTCTCGCCAGCGTCGGACGATCATATTGCGATGGTCGTGCGCGAACCGATTGGCGTTGTGGGGCTGGTGCTGCCATGGAATTTCCCATTGCTTATGCTGGCGTGGAAAATTGGCCCAGCTTTGGCCGCTGGCTGTTCACTTGTCGTGAAACCTGCCGCCGAGACGTCGTTGACCACACTGCGGGTGGCAGAAATTGCAGCCGAAGCGGGCCTGCCGCGCGGGGTGCTGAATATTGTGCCCGGTGGCGGTGCCGAGGTGGGCGAACCCATCGGTCGGCATATGGACATTGATATGGTGTCGTTCACCGGCTCAACCGCAACCGGCAAGCGGTTCCTAAGCTACTCCGCCGAAAGCAACGCCAAAGAGGTGGTGCTGGAAATGGGTGGTAAGAACCCGGCCATTGTGATGGAGGATGCCGAAAATCTGGACCGTGTGGCGCAACATATCGTCAATGGTGCGTTCTGGAACATGGGTGAAAATTGTTCCGCCTCGTCGCGCCTGATTGTGCATCGCGATGTAAAGGCCGAGCTGATGGAGCGCATCGCCATACATGCGCGCCACTGGAATGTGGGGGATCCGTTGGACCCAGAAACCCGTATGGGGGCGCTGGTCAGCGAAACCCATTATAACAAAGTATGCGGGTATCTGGATCAGGCGGATGATGTTGCAATCGGTGGCAAAGCGGAAAACGGATTTGTCGAGGCGACGGTGGTTCACATCCCCGGAAATGATCACCCCTTGGCACGCGAAGAGATCTTTGGTCCGGTTCTGTCGGTGATCGAAGTGGGCGGTTTTGACGAGGCGATTAAATTCGCCAATGACACCGATTACGGTCTGTGCGCGTCTTTGTTCACGGCCAACGCCAAACGCGCCATTCGCGGCGCGCGGATGTTGCGCGCGGGGACGGTGACGGTCAACAGCTTTGGCGAGGGCGACATTTCGACCCCGTTTGGGGGCTACAAGCAGTCCGGCTTTGGCGGGCGCGACAATTCCTTGCACGCGCATGATCAGTACACTCAGCTGAAAACCATCTGGATTGACCTGAGCGACGATGCTGACGAGGCAATCGATTGACCGCCTACAGGGCCAAGAGACTGCCGGTTCAACGTGGACCGGCAGCTTGGAACACAATTCTGGGGCCTCAGGCCGCTCCAGAGGAGCTGCAGGCCGATCTGACGGCTGATTTTGTGATTGTTGGAGGCGGGTTTGCAGGCTTGTCAGCTGCGCGTCGGTTGACCCAATTGCAGCCAGATGCTCGCGTTGTGGTGTTAGAGGCAGGGCGCGTGGCCCAAGGCGCGGCGGGGCGGAATTCCGGCTTTATGATCGATCTGCCGCATGATTTGGCCTCGGACGATTATGCGGGATCTGGGGATGATCAGGCCCTGATTGGTCTCAATCGGCAAGCGATTGCATTTGGCAGGGCGGCGGTTGAGGAATATGGCATTGATCCCGCCTATTTTGATCCCTCAGGTAAGGTGAACGGCGCAGCCAGCGCTGCGGGTCATGACCACAATCTCAGCTATGCCAAACATCTCGCTTCGCTTGGTGAAACGTCCGAAATGCTGGACCAGCACCAGATGCAGGACCTCACAGGGTCGCCGCATTATTGTTCTGGGCTCTACACGCCGGGAACTGTGACGTTGCAGCCAGCGGGCTACATTCGTGGATTGGCGCGCGGTCTGAGTGATCGGGTTCAGGTGTTTGAAAATTCCGCCGTGACCGGGTTCACGCGGCAAGGTCAGGATTGGTTGGTGCACACAGAAACCGGATCGGTGTCTGCTGCCAAGGTCATTTTGGCCAACAACGGGCATCTGGAAAGCTTTGGCATTGAACGTGGCCGGTTGATGCAACTGTTTCTCTTTGCCTCGATGACACCTGATTTGGATGCAGAGACGTTGAAGCGTCTGGGGGGTGCCCCGCGCTGGGGCGTCACGCCGTCAGATCCGATGGGCACCACGATGCGCCGGATTGATACCGCGCAGGGAGGTAATCGAGTCATCACGCGCACATGTGCGATGTTGCGGCCCGGCATGACCGCAAGTCAGGGCGACGTAGATCGCGCAGCGCGCATTCAGCAGGGCAAGTTTGACCAACGGTTTCCGCAACTGGCGGGGATGGCGATGGAATACAAATGGGCCGGGCATCTGTGTCTTTCACTGAATGGCGTGTCCGTGATGCGTGCCGTGGATGAGGGGGTGTTTTCTGCCTGCGTCCAGAACGGGCTTGGAACGGCGCGGGGCACTTTGACCGGAATGGGCGCGGCTGAAATGGCATGCGGTGAAGATACCGAAATCACGCGATATTTCACGGCTGAGGCGCAGCCCAAAGCGCTGCCCCCTAGGCCTTTGTCCGATATCGGTGCGAATGTTGTTTTGCGGTGGAAAGAGTGGCGCGCGGGCGATGAATAGCGCGCCATGGCCCATATTTTCTAACGAGGTAAAGCGGGGTTACGGCAGGCTCAACTTTGCCATGCGCCCCCCGTCGACTGTGTAAACTTGCCCGGTGATGAACCCGGATTCCTCGGCGGCAAGAAAGGCCACGAGGGCTGCGACCTCGGCCGGGGTGCCGGTGCGATCTACGGGGTGAATCTTGCCGATATCGCGGCGAAATGCCTGTGGATCGTCCATGCTGTCGATGAAATCTTGATTCAAATCAGTGTCGATCCAACCCGGTGCAACGGCGTTGCATCGAATGCCTTCGGGGCCATGATCAACTGCAACTGCACGGGTCAGCCCGTGTAACCCTGCCTTTGATGCGCAATAGGCCGCATGGCCGGGGTTCGCGCCTAGCCCCTCAATCGAACCGATATTGACGATACTGCCTTGTGTTGCACGCAGATGGGGCAGGGCGGCTTGGATGAGAAGGAAAGGTGCGGTTAGGTTCACCGTCAGATTACGCTTCCAATCCTCAAGCGACATGGCCTCGATACTGGACTCCTGCATCATGCCCGCGTTGTTGACGAGCACATCAAGTTGCCCGCTGTCCGCGATGACCTGCTCTATCACTTGTGCCGGGATTGCCCGGTCGCTGAAATCAGCGGTGAAACTGGGGAAATTCGGGTCCGGCGCGCGTTGCGCAGTAAAAACCTTGGCCCCTTCATCATGCAGGCGGCGGGCAATGGCCTGACCTATGCCGCTGCGCCCGCCCGTGACCAATGCCACTTTGTCTGTAAACCGCTTCATGACACAGTCTTGCCCCCGTTTACCTCGACCAATTCGCCACACATATAGCGCGCATGATCTGAGGCGAGGAACAGGACCACCTCGGCGATGTCTTCGGGTTGGGCAATGCGGCCAATCGGGACTGTTTTGTCCAGCTCAGCGATGGCTGTGGCGGGGTCATATCCACGCAGCTCAAACCCGGTGCGAAGCATGGGTGTATCCACCTCGTTCGGGCAGACCGCATTGACGCGGATGCCTTGGTGGGCATGATCGCGCCCCATGCATTTCGTCAGCGATGCGATGGCGGCTTTGGTCATGCAATACACCGCGTGATCCGGCCCCGGATGAACGCCCCAACAAGACGCTGTGTTGACGATGGCACCCCCTCCGTTGGCCGCGAGCAACGGGATTGCTGCGCGGCACACCTGAAACGGGGCTTTGACATTAACCGCGATGGAGAGGTCGAAATCCTCGTCACTGCTGGCGGTTACAGGACCGCGCCGAATGATGCCTGCGTTGTTGATGACAATGTCCAACCCGCCCAAGGCCTGTGCCGCCTGATCGGGCAATGTCGATGCGTACTGCGGGTCGGTCAGGTCACCGGGCAAATGAGCCTCGGCCATGATATTGGTAACGTCCCGGTCTGCGACCGCCACTTTGGCCCCGGCGGCGCGCAATTGCGCAACAATCGCCGACCCAATCCCCCCTGCTGCACCTGTTACCAAGGCACGTTTGTTGGTGAAATCCAAAATGATCCCTTTCAACTGATTAGGCCGGGCAGGCCCTTGGGTTTTAGTAGCTTTGGTTCAGTTCATCCGCGGCTGGAATTTCACGTTCGCGGCGCGCGATATAGTCACGCAACTCTTCATCCTTGGCGATATCCAGCGCGGGTTCCTGATATTCGCTTAGCAGTTTTTTGGCGTGTTTCAGGGCACGTTCCGTGATTTCGACACTGCCCTCGGCAATCCACTGTTCGATTGAATTGTTGTCGAACATGTCGGGCATGAAGAATGCAGATTGAAAGTTCTCTTGGGTGTGAGGGTGCCCAAGATAGTGCCCGCCCGGCCCAATATCTGAAACGGCGGCAATGGCGGTGTCAAAATCATCCCAGTTGGGCCCCTCGGCCATGCGATAGGCCATCGCGCATTGTTCCGCATCAACGATGAACTTGGCGACAGAGCAGTGCATGCCCGCTTCGTTCCAGCCGGCGGAATGCCAGATGTAGTTGGCCCCGGCGTGGATCACAGATGACAGTGTGGTTGCGGATTCATATCCCGCCTGCGCGTCAAATGTTTTGGCCCCGCCCAAGGTGTTTGAGGTGCGCCAAGGCACATCATAGTGCCGCGCCATTTGACCGATCATGAAATTCATCAGACTGATTTCCGGCGTGCCTGCCATCGGGGCACCGGACTTCATCGAAACAGTCGACAGGTAGTGGCCATAAATCGCCGGACAGCCCCGGCGAATGACCTGTGTATAGGCCAATGCGCTGAGAGCTTCGGCATTCAGTTGCGCAACCGAGGCGGCAACACTAGCGGGCGTATTGGCCCCACCAAGAACGAACGGAGAGCACAACACAGGTTGATTGCGGCGGCAAAAGGCGCGCAAGGCCCCCAGCATGGTTTCATCCCAAACCAGTGGCGAGTTGCCGTTGCAGTTGCCGGTTGTGACGGGATTATTCTCAATGAAGTCTTCGCCAAACAAGATGGCGCACATGTCCATCACGTCTTCGGCGTTCTTGGGCGAGGTGGTCATGCCCATGAACATTTTGTCGGAATATTTCATCGACGAATAGGTGATCTGCAGGTGGCGCTGGCTGATTGGGTGGTCATAGGGTTCGACAATGTGATGCGCTGAGGAATGCAACGCGGGCATCATGTGCGCCAGTTTGTGGAACATCGCCAGATCGTCCAACATCGGGTTGCGGCGCACGTCGTCCAAATCGCGCAGAAACGGCGCACCCGTCATCGGAACAAAGATCGAATGCTTGCCACCCAGACGCACGTTCTTTTTGGGATCACGGGCATGATAGGTGAAATCGCTGGGGATTGTTGAAATCAGATCCCGGACCAGACCGCGATCCAGATAGACGGTTTCGCCCACCACTTTGGCACCGGCCTTTTTCCAATCTTCGATTGCAATGGGATCTCGGAAGTGGACACCCACGTTTTCCAGAATGTCCATCGAGGCGTTATCAATGCGCTCAACCTGCGCCTCATCCATCACCTCGCACAGGGGAATATTGCGGGTGAGTCCGGGCAGCATTTCAAAATTGGGGGCGCTGCGCAATGCACGGCGTGCAGACCGTCCGCCAGCGCGGGCACGGGTTGGGGGCGTTTGGTCAGTCATGGCAGATCTCCGCACGAGGGGCTTGGGTGTGGGGCCACTTTGCACGATTCTAGCAGGTGGCTGCCCGTACCGTTGCGAAGGATCATTGCAAGAACCGACACCTCTTTTTCTGCTAATTCTGTCCGGAAAAATGGCTAGTTTCGCGGTCCTGCAAAGGCTGATTTTTCTGCGCCAATCTTTAGGCGCCGCTCCCGGTGCATCATGTAAACAGACGACCCGATGATGATTGCAGCCCCAATCAGAGTGTTGGAATCTGGGATTTCCATAAACAGGATATAGCCCAAGATCGCTGCATAGATCAGTTTCATGTATTGGATGTTGGTAACGACACTGGCTTCGCCAAGGCGCAATGCTTTGACGCCAATCCACTGACCTACGCTGGACAAAGCGCCCATGCCGATCATCAACATCCACCCTTGGGCGTCTGGGGCTTCCCACAGCCAGAACATAGGAATACCGGCCAATGCCCCGACGAAAATGGCCTGATAGGCCAATAGCGTTCCGGTGGATTCCGTTTGTGACAAACGGCGAACCGAGGTGACAGCCATGGCCGCCCCCAACGCGCCAAGGATCGGGACAAGTGCATAGACATCAAAAAAGCCGCTGACACCGGGCCGTGTCGCGAAAAGAACGCCGACAAAGCCAACGACAACAGCCGTGATACGATGGCGGCCAACGGGTTCGCCTAGAAACCACATGGCCAACAGGGTCACAAAAAAGACCTGAGCAAAGGTAAGGGTGATTGCAGTCGTCAGCGGCAACACCGAAACCGCCCATATACTACAGGACAAGGCCAGAAAGGCCCCGATCAGGCGGATCATGTGCAGTTTGGGGTGCTGCGTGCGCAGGCTGTGCGGAAAATTACCGGCGATCGAAGGGACCGCCGCAAAAAACACAACAACTTGGCGAATGAACAGGATCTGCAAAACATGGTATTGGCCCGACGCAATTTTGGCGAGGGCAGCGACCAAGGCAAAGATAGCAGTGGACAACAACGCCCATAGAACACCCCTAAGGTTTGGCGACAGTTGGTTCGGTGGCGTCAGGGACTGTTTGTTTGAGGCCACGGTTTGAATCCTTGTGTCATGTTCTACTGGGTCGATGGCAATTCGGTTTCGAACCTACGGCGTTTTGCCGGAGTCTAAGCGATGCTTTGCTTCGGTCAAAAGGTGATTTCGCAAATTTTGGGCTGCGGGTTTTTCAAGCGTATCAGGGTCATAGACCAAGTAATAGCCATGGTCGGGTCGGCTGATCACGGGCCCTAATCTTACAAGTTCGCCAGAGAGAACGTGCGGATCTTCTAATCCAGAAGACCCTAACCCAACCCCTTCGCCAGAGAGAACCATATCCAGGAGGGTTGGATAGTTGCGAATTTCTGTAAATAGGCGTGTGGTGTCAAATCCAAGTTGATGATGTTGATGCCAAGTGTGCCACGTGAACCAGCCGATTGCGTGTTCATCCCCGTGATCCAACATCCAATCTTGTGTGAGCGTTTCGGTCAGATTGTTGGGATCAAGGCTTGGGTGCGCTTGCAAAAATTTGGGCGTGGCGATCACTTGGACTTCTTTGCGAAATAACAAATCAGCCGCGTACCCTGGCCAGTGACCTGTGCCAAAGCGGATCGAAAAGTCGACCTTATTGCTGTCAAAATCAGTGTATGTATCAGACGTGACAAAGTTGATCGCTGCACCGTGTGCAGCATCACGGAGTTCTGAAATACGGGGCATGACCCAGAGGTGCGCCATGCCAAAAGACGCCCCGATCACCAGCTCGTTTTCACCGCGTTTTGCCAGACGGTCAAACCCCAGTTCAAGTCGATCAAAGGCCCTAAGTGCCAGATCGGCAACTTCTTGTCCCTGCGCGGTCAGCGAGACGTGATTGCCATTTCTCTTAAAAAGCGAAGTGCCAAACCAGTTTTCGAGATTTGCAATGTGGCGCGTAACAGCTGGCTGCGCGACAGAAAGTTCGTGCGCGGCGCGCGTGAAATTGCCATGACGCGCCGCCGCTTCAAAGGCGAGCAATGCGTTCAAAGGGGGCAGGCGTCGACGCATCTTTGTCTCTTGTCATGATAATAAAAAGTTATCGGATCATGAGGATATTTGGGCTGTGCGCCAAGCGTTTCCTTTCGCAAAACTATTCTATCGTGCGAATTTGGGAAATATTACAATGAAACGCGCCAACATCACCATGCAAAAATATTGAGGGGGCCGTTGATGGATACCCCCGAAACAAAGCGCGCCCCGCGTAAGATATGGAACTACACGCCTGCCTTGCCGTTGAACATGGCACCCTATTGGGATTGGCCAGCGCGACCTGTGGCGTCGCTGCTCTATCTCTTGCAGAGCTGGAACCCAATCGGATTGCGGCTTCTGATCCTGATCGTTGCGATGGCCGTCTGGACGTGGTTCACGCCCGAATTGACTCGCATGAAAACGCTGCAAGCGGGTTGGGTTTTTGAAATCTGGGTGCGAAACCTGATCCTTTTGGTGACTGTGGCCGGGGGGCTGCATTTGGCGCTGTGGAAATACCGAACGCAGCAAGACGACTATCGCTATGACATGCGCCCCATGGCCAAGGGGGCCAAGGTTTTCTATTTCAAAAATCAGGTCTGGGACAACATGTTCTGGACTCTGGGTCCCGCGCTGGCGTTCTGGACGTTCTGGGAATGCCTGATGTGGTACGCCTATGCCAATGGCTGGGCGTCGATGATCACGGTCCAGAGCAACCCAAGCTGGTTCGTTGCACTGATCGTGTTTATCCCAATTTGGGCCGGGCTGCATTTCTATTGGCTGCATCGGCTGTTGCATGTTGGCAAGCTGTATACGTGGTTTCACAGTTGGCATCACAAGAACATCAACACCGGCCCGTGGTCTGGTTTGGCCATGCACCCGGTCGAAAGCTTTTTCCTGATGTTTGACACCATGATCTTTTTCCTGCTGCCCGCGCATCCGGTGCATGTGTTGTTCTTGCTTTTACATCACGGGATCGGCGCGCCCACGTCCCATGCGGGTTTCGAAAACATCAAGCTGGGCAAAGTCGGTAAATTCGCGCTGGGTGATTTCTTTCATCAGCTGCATCACAAGTTTTTCGACTGCAACTATGGCACGTGGGAAACGCCTTGGGATCGGTGGTTCAATACCTTTCACGATGGCACGGCAGATGGAAACGAGTTGGTCAAAGAACGCCGTCGCAAAATCTGGCTCACCAAATCATAGTAGGATCAGGAGTTTTGCGTGCCCTGTTTCAAGAGCACGCAATGGGGATTTGGCAGGGTTAGGCCCGCATGTTGGCACCGTTTGCGTCGTAGATCGGCGCGCCCAACACCTCCGCATCATAAAGTTCGCCCAGAATTTCCACCTGCAGCTGGGTGCCCGGCTCTGCGTTCGGGGTGGTGACATAGCCCATGGCCATGGATTTTCCGACATGGTGGGCATACCCCCCGGATGAGATATAGCCGACAGCGGCGCCATCTTTCAGAATGGCTTCGTCGTTGCTGACATCAATTCCGTCTACATCGATGGTCATCGTGACCAGTTTTTGTTTGGGGCCGGTATCACGTGCCGCAAGGGTGGCGTCTTTGCCGACGAAGTCTTTCTTCCAGTTGATGAACACATCCATCCCGGATTCAACGGCGTCGAAATCGGGCCGGAAATCCAGCGTCCACACGCCCCAACCTTTTTCCAGTCGCATCGACATCAGCGCACGTGCGCCATACCAGCGATACCCCAAGCCAGCGCCTGCCTCTTCAACCGCTTCGGCCAGACGCAGCAGGTATTGTGGTTTGCAATAGATTTCATAGCCCAGTTCACCACTGAACGAGATGCGGTTCAAAATGACAGGGACGCCCCCGACATAGGTCTGGCGCAGATCGCGGAATTTGAATGCCTCTGCTGACACGCCGTCACGGATGAGCCGGGCCAGCAAATCGCGCGACTTTGGACCGGACAAGGCAATCCCATGCCAGTCGTCGCTGACGTTGGCATAGGTCACATCGCTGGGCAGATCCTTTTCAAACCAACGGCGATGGGCTTCTTGCATGGTGCCCGAGCCAAACAGGATGAAATGCTCCTCGCTTAAACAGGCAACAGTCAGATCCCCGTACAGTTTACCCTTGGGTGTCAGCATGGGTGTCAGGGTCAGGCGGCCCGGTTTGGGAACGTATCCTGCAAGGGTCCGATCCAGATACGCCCGTGCGCCTGCGCCTTTGAATTCATGTTTGGCGAAATTGGCGATTTCAATGCCGCCCACCGCTTCGCGCACGGCTTTGACTTCGCGCGCGACATAGTCATGGCTGCGATTGCGCTCAAATGTGGGGTCTTCGTGGGCGTCCTCAGGCCCATCCGCAAACCACAGCGCATTTTCCAAGCCAAAGCTCTGCCCCATCCGCGCGCCTTTGGCGACAAGGCGGTCATGCAGGGCAGTGGTTTTTTGCATCCGCCCCTTGGGCAGCGTTTCGTTGGGAAAGGTCATGACAAAGCGACGTTCGTAGTTTTCGGTCGATTTGACCGTGCCCCAGTCGGGGGTGGCAAAATCACCAAAACGCGCAACATCCATGGCCCAGACATCAATGCTGGGTTCGCCGTCGATCATCCATTCTGCCATGGTCAGGCCAACGCCGCCGCCCTGACAGAACCCGGCCATCACCCCGACGGCGCACCAATAGTTTTTCATCCCCGGCACCGGGCCAATCATCGGGTTGCCATCCGGGCCAAAGGTAAACGGCCCGTTGATCATATCCTTGATGCCGGCCTCGCCAATCGCTGGGATGCGTTCGAATGACATCTCTAGTCGATCGGCAATACGGTCCAGATCAGGTTGCAGCAGTTCATGCCCAAAATCCCAAGGCGTGCCGCCCACTTTCCAAGGGGTGCCTTTGGGTTCGTAAGTGCCCAAAAGCATCCCCTGACGTTCTTGGCGGAAGTAGATGTTCGCCTCATAGTCGATCCCGGCAGGCAGGCGGGTGGGATGGTTGGCCACTGCGTCGATTTTTTCAGTGATCAGATAGTGATGTTCCATCGGCTGCACAGGCAGGTTCAGACCCTGCATATGCCCGACCTCGCGCGCCCACAGGCCACCGCAGTTCACAATGTGTTCGGCGTTGATCACACCCTTGGGCGTGGTCACATCCCAGCTGTCGTCGGGGCGCTGTTTGGTGGCAGTTGCCGGGGTGTGCGTGAAATATTGCGCGCCGTGGACTTTGGCGGCTTTGGCAAAGGCATAGGTGGCCCCAGACGGGTCCAGATCGCCATCCTGATCATCCCACAGCGCGGCGTGGTAATGGCTGGGATCAATTAGCGGGTGACGCTCGGCCACCTCTTTGGGGGAAATGAATTCCTGATTGAGCCCCATGTAACGCGCCTTGGAGCGTTCGCGTTTCAGATAATCATACCATGTTTTGTTTGAGGCCAGATAAAACCCCCCGGTGATGTGCAAACCAACCGAGTGGCCCGATAGCTCTTCGATCTCTTTATACAGATCAATGGTATAGCTTTGCAGACGAGAGATGTTTGGGTCTGAACTGATGGTGTGGATCTGTCCGGCCGCGTGCCAGGACGAGCCTGACGTCAGCTCATCCCGTTCCAGCAGAACGGCGTCTTTCCAGCCGAATTTGGCCAGATGATACAGAATGGAACAGCCAACAACGCCGCCGCCAATAATGACGACTTTGGCGTGTGAGGGCAGTGTTTTGGTGGTGGTTGAGGGTTCGCTTTGAATTTCGGGCATGTGGGATCTCTTTAACAGGTGTTCAGAGGGTAGATCGGATCGTCGCAGCTTCAGTACCAAGCATCGGGGATCTCTTCCTTGCGCTTGGCAACATAGGCGGACAATTCTTCTTTGGTTGCGGGGTCCATTGGCGGGGCTTCGTATTGGTCCAGCATATTGGTCCAGCGGTCATAGGCGCGTTGGCGCATGTCCTTTGATCCGCCTTCTTCCCAGCTTTCGACGTTTTCACTGTCGCTGAGGGCGGGTTCATAAAACGCGGCCTGATAGTTGCGCATGGTGTGCCCCGATCCAAGGAAGTGACCGCCGGGGTCAACTTCGCCATAGGCATCCCGCGCAAAGGCTTCGTCACTTGTGTCCAGCCCTTGGGACAGTACCTTTTGATACGATCCCAGACGGTCGGCATCCATGATCAGCTTTTCAAATCCAGTGCACAGACCGCCTTCGAGCCAGCCCGCCGAATGCAGCACATAGTTGGCGCCCGCCAGCATGGTGGAATGCATCGAATCCGCGCTTTCATAGGCGGCTTGGGCGTCCTCGATCTTGGAGGCAGTTAGCGACCCGCCGCACCGCAACGGCAGGCCGGCGCGGCGTGCAAGTTGACCGATGGCATAGTTCGAAATCACCGGCTCAGGCATGCCAAACGTGGGCGCGCCGGATTTTAGCGACATTGAGCTGAGGAAGTTGCCCAACACAAACGGTGCGCCGGGGCGGACGAGCTGGGTAAAGGCGCAGACCATCATCGCCTCGGCCATTGCTTGGGCGACGGATGCGGCGGTGGACACCGGGCCCATCGCACCGGACAGGATAAACGGGACCACGATAATCCCCTGACCCCGGGCGGAATAGGTGCGGATGGCCTCGGTCACCACCTTGTCCACCAACAACGGAGAGTTGGTGTTGACGTTGCCCATGATGACGCAATTGTTGTCCATCACCTCGCGGCCAAAGACGATTTCCGCCATGTCGATGCTGTCTTGGGCGCGGCTCATTTCGGTGATCGCCCCAAGATGGGGTTTGTCGCTGAGCGTCATATGCGCAAAGAGCATGTCGAAATGACGTTTGGAAACCGGCTCATCACAGGGTTCGCAGATGACGAAACCCCCGTGGTGCAGATTGGGGTGCATGTAGGTGAGTTTGACCAGCTTTTGAAAGCTATCCATGTCACCATATCGGCGACCGCCTTCCAGATCGCGTACAAACGGCGCCCCATATATGGGCGCAAAGACCTGATTGTTGCCCCCTATGGTAACCGAACGCGCCGGGTTTCGGGCCAGTTGGGTAAATTCGCTGGGGGCTTTGGCGCATAAGGACCGTATCCACTGTGCATCGGCGCGGATGATATCCCCGTCCAGCGTGGCGCCCGCTTGTTTCCAGATCCGCAGAGCCTCTGGGTCGTCGCGAAAGGCAATGCCAATGTCCTGCAACAGCCAATCCACTTGGGTCTCTAGTTTTTGCAGGGCCTCCTCGTCCAGCATGTCAAAGAACGGCAAGGTTCGTTTGATCCAAGGCGATGCAGGCGCGCCGGGTATTTGGGTCTGTCTGTCACGCGCAGCGCGGGAACGTCTGGCCATGGGATGCCTCCAGCAACATTTGGTTGTCGAATGTTAGCTGTGCGAATTGCCCTTGTGACGCTTGAAATTTTTGATCTTTAGGATAAGCACAGAAAATGCGAAATCTTTGGAAACTCTTGAATAGCCCACGTCACTTGATTGTTTTCGAGGCCGCCGCGCGTCTTGGATCATTCACACGGGCGGCAGGAGAATTGAACATTCAGCAACCTGCGGTCAGCATGGCAATCAAGCAGTTGGAAGGGTCGCTGGGTGTTACCCTGTTTCATCGCAGCCATCGAAAGATAGAACTGACCAAAGCGGGCGAGCGGTTTTTCACGGATGTGTCCATTGGCTTGGGCCATATTCAGAACGCGGCCCTTGCAATCCATCAACGCGGCCAGAACGATCACGTGACCCTGTCGGTTTCAACCGCCTTTGCCTATTATTGGATGGTGCCCCGGCTCGAAGATCTGCACGAGAAACATCCAAACGTTGATTTGCGATTGCAGACCAGTGACCGAGAGCCGGATATCGGCTCGGAAGGGATCAGTCTGGCCATTCGACGGGGCAATGGGGTTTGGCCCGGTGTGCAATCGGTGTTGATCGCGCCCGAGGTTATTTTCCCGATTGCGAACCCCCGGTTGATGGCCACAGCGATCAATTTGAAGACCGCTGCGAATTTGCTGCATGAACGTTTGATCCATCTCGAAGAACCGGTTCGCGAAAGGCCCACATGGGATCAATGGTTCGCCCATTTTGGGGTGCCGGCTGGAACCCCAAAGGCGGGTCTGCGCCTGAATGATTATGCTTTGGTTCTGCAGGCCGCCATGGCGGGCGAGGGGTTTGCCTTTGGCTGGCAGCATGTCACCGACAATCTTATCGAAAAAGGGCTACTGGCCGCACGCCCCGAATGGAGCTGGGAAACCGGCAACGGCTTTTATTTGGTTTGGTCAACAGAGACGCCCCTTATTCCGCAGGCGGAACAGGTGCGTGATTGGATGATTGCCAAAGCCAAATCAGGGAACGCCCTGAGCCGCTGATGGCGCTATGTCAGGATACCCGTGACCCGTTCGATCAGCCAATAGGCGGCCATGATACCGATCAGCTGAGCAGACCCCCAACTTACATTCATGCGGAGTTTGGGCGGCAGCAGACCGCGCGGCTCTAACAGACGTTTGAGGAAATAACCCGCGACCAATATCACCGCGATAAACAAAAGCTGACCCGCCTCAACACCAAGGTTGAACGACAGCAACGCCAAGGGAACATCGCCGGGCGGTAGCCCAATTTCCGCCAGAGCACCCGCAAAGCCAAACCCGTGCAGCAAGCCGAACAAGAACGAAACGCTCCATGGATACAACTCGGAAAAACGCGGCGTGTCTGGATCCCGTTTCAGCAATTCAGAGGCGACAAACATGATCGACAGGGCAATGACGGCTTCGACCGGGGGGCCGGGCAGGGACACATAGCCAAGCGTGGCACCCGCCATTGTGATGCTGTGAGCGACTGTAAAAGCGGTAATCGCGCCAACAAGCCGCCATCGATCCCGGATTAACAAAAGCAGGGCCAATACAAAGAGCAGATGATCGAACCCACCTAAAATATGCTCTAGCCCAAGGTAGAAATAGCTGCCAATGACGGTCCAGATATCGGGGTCTGACTGGATTTCAAATGACGTATAATCCGGCGTTAGGCGTTGTGTTAATGCGGTGCCTGTCGAAGACGGATAACGGACCAGAACATCCGTTTGGGTGTTTTCCAGGCCACCAATGTTGATTTGACCACCCGAAAGCCCCCCTGAACAGGTTGCCGACCAAGATGCGATCCATGCGATTCCATCAAATCTGGGCTCGGGCCCAATGGACGGAGTGCAGTTTTCGGGCAAAGTGGCCTCAAGCGCCATGGCTTTGCCACGTACATCGGGCTTGCGCCAGAAAACCCGATATGTCTCGGCACCCAGATGAGATATTTCAAGATATCCGGGTTGCAATGCGTGGGCTAAAACGGGTTGCGCAGGGAGGCACGCAACGATGAAGGCAAAAAATGCTGCGATCCACATCCTCATTGCGTTACGTTTTCTTGTGTGTCGGGCAGGTTGATTTCGAAATTCGCTAACATGGATTGGTACATTTTTTTGGATATGTCGTCGGTGGCTTGCTGCGCCCAGTCTTCAATTACCTTTTCTCTGACGTCATCTAGGGCTGGTTCGGCCGCCACTGGCCGTTCGGTTACACGCACCAAGTGATATCCATAGCCCGACCTGACGGGCCCTTCCCAAACTCCGGTGGGCTGCGACAGGACGCTGGCAAAGAACCCTCTGCCAAAGGTGGCATCAACGACTTGCGCGGGGGCGCGCGTCAAAGCGCCGGGCATCAGCGAAGGTTGCCCGACCGTTAGCGGATCCGCACCATCGTTCAATGCTGCCAATGCGCGTGATGCGTCGTCTTGCGATACCTGTGCCCCCAAATAAACCTGTTCAAAGCTTTGCTTTTGTTTGCCGGCATACGTGTCTTTGTTGGCCTCAAAAAAGGCTTGCAATTCCGCGTCAGAGGGTTGTGCACCCGAAGATGCGGATTCCATAAGAAAGGTCATTTTCTGCACCAAACGACGGCGGATCACAGCGTCTGCTTGATCCATGGACAATGCCAGAGCTTCGCGCACCAAGACCTCTTCTCGAATGAAGGTATCGATTAGGCCCTGCATTTCCTCTGGCGTCGGATCGCGTTTCCAAGCTGCGTCGAATTGAGCCGTTAATCTGTCGATGGTTACATCAGAAACTTCAATAATATTGTCAGGTTTTTCAGAGGTTTGAGGTTGAAGGGCTGCGGAAATTCCAAAAATAAGACCTCCAACGATCATGAAAGCAAAAAGAGGTTCTTTGATTACGTGTGCAATCAAAGACTGTTTTTGGTTGCTTGAATTCATTCTTGCCTACCTCTTAAACGCACCGTTCGGTTTGAGATGAGTTTCCAGATTACGCACACAAAAATCAACCAAAAGGCGCAGGTTATTTGCTATGAAAATACACGTAAGAGTTGGGTGAGACGCAAGACTGGAAAAACAGCGGCTTTCCCGGACAATTACTAAGCCAAAAGCGGTGTCTAGGGCATTTTCTGACGATAAGTGCCGGGTGTCGCGTCGGTCCATCGTTTGAACGCGCGATGGAAATTGGCCGCCGAAGCAAACCCAATGTCTTGTGAGATTGCCTCGATGCTTTTGTTTCCATGCGTCAGATCCCGAATGGCAATGTCCCGCCTCAGATCATCTTTGATCCCTTGAAAAGAGGTGCCTTCTGCATCAAGGCGGCGCATCAAAGTGCGCGGTGTCAGGTTGAGGGCTTGCGCCGCATCGTTGAGCCGGTAATCAAGCTGTTCCGCTTGCAGTAGCAATTCCCGAATTTGCAGTGACAGAGTATGTTCCCGCAGGCTGGTAAAGATCCAATCGCGGGGCGCGCGATGCAAAAAGTCCTGCATCTCTGAATCGCTGCGCGAAACGGGCATTTCCGCCTGTACTCCGGCAAAGGTGATCGACGAGAACGGCTGATCAAAACGCACGGGGGCCGGGAACAAGATGGGATAGTCTTGTGCAAATTCAGGTCGTGGGAAAATAAAGCCAACGTCATGCAGGGGCAGTTCGCGCCCCACCAGCCATGATGCGATCCCGTGTGTCAGTTTCAGCAAAAGAACCTGCCCAAACCGTTGTGGTATCGGGGTGCCGCGCGGCAACAATTCGACGCGCAACAGATCCCCGTCGCTTTCAAGCGTCAGCTGATAGTCGTCCAACAGTAGGTTCCAGAACGACGTAAAGCGAAACAGGGCCGCTGACAAAGAAGAAGCGCCCCGAACAGATGTACACAAATGCTTAAGCGCGCCGGGGCGAATTGGGCGGCTCCACAGGCCCATCATCTCGTCCTGGGTTTCATCAACGACCAATTTATAAAGACGCACAAACTGATCATGGGTGACACGCGAACGCGGCGTTCCGGTAAAGGACACCCCCGCTTGCCGCAGGATTTCAGACAGGCGTTGCGGCGGGCATTGATTGCTGAGCGTCGTTAGCCAGTCCTGCAAAAAAGCCCGCGAAACGGTGGGCAAAATGGGAGGGGAATGGTGAATGCTCATCTTACGTCGCGTATCGCAAGATTTGTCACTTTTTGCAAGTTTTGCGTCCATCCCGGAGATAGCCGCACCGGGCATGGACATCCTATGTAGCGGCTAACGAATTCAATTTGGGAGATCACCTCGTGACCTTTGCCGCCCCGACAAAAGACATGCTTTTCAATCTTGAACATCTTTCCGGATGGTCAGAGGTATCCCAGCTGCCCCCATATCGGGATCTGGATCTGGAAGACGCCGCAGCGGTGCTTGAAGAATATGGCCGTTTTTGCGCAGAAGAGATCGCCCCCTTGAATGCACCGGGTGACGAAGCCGGATCAAGTTATGGTAATGGCCGCGTGACATTGCCTGATGGGTTTTCCGAAGCCTATGCAAAATTTGTCGAAATGGGCTGGCAAAGCCTGCAACACCCCGAGGAATTCGGCGGTCAGGGCCTGCCGCGCGCAATCGGGGCTGCCGGCACGGAAATCGTGAACGCCGCGAACATGAGCTTTGCCCTGTGCCCCTTGCTGACAGATGGCGCGATCGAAGCGTTGTTGACCGCAGGGTCTGAAGACATGAAATCGGTCTACCTTGAAAATCTTGTGTCCGGAAAATGGACCGGCACGATGAACCTGACGGAACCACAAGCGGGCAGCGATCTTGCCTTGTTGCGCAGCCGGGCCAACCGGCAAGAAGACGGGACCTATACGGTTTCGGGCACCAAGATCTTTATCACCTATGGTGAGCATGACATGTCCGAAAACACCGTGCATTTGGTGCTGGCCCGCACGCCGGATGCGCCCGCAGGTGTAAAAGGGATCAGCCTGTTCTTGGTACCCAAGTTCTTTGTCACGCCCGAGGGTACGCCCGGGGACCGGAATTCGGTACGCTGTGTCAGCGTCGAACACAAACTGGGGATCAAAGCGAGCCCCACGGCGGTTCTGGAATTCGAAGAGGCGACTGGTTATCTGATCGGCGAAGAGAATTCAGGCCTCGAATATATGTTCGAAATGATGAACTCCGCCCGTTTTGGCGTTGGTTTGCAAGGTGTTGCAATCGCGGAACGTGCTTACCAGCAGGCGCTGGCCTATGCCAACGACCGGGTGCAAAGCCGCCCCGTGGACGGATCATCGCGGGATGCGGTTACGATCGTCCATCACCCAGACGTGCGGCGTTTGCTCGCACGGATGCGGGTGTTGACCGAAGGCGGCCGGGCAATGGCGGCTTATGCGGCTGGCTGGCAAGATCTGGCCCGTCATGCTGACACGGCAGAGGCGCGCGCGCACGCCGCAGCGATGGGGGAATTCCTTACGCCGCTTGTCAAAGGTTACTGCACTGAATCCGGTGTCGAGGTCGCCTCGATGGGTGTTCAGGTCCATGGCGGAATGGGCTTTATCGAAGAAACTGGCGCCGCGCAGCACTATCGGGACGCCCGTATCTTGCCAATCTACGAAGGCACCACAGCGATTCAGGCCAATGATCTGGTTGGGCGTAAAACCCTGCGGGATCGCGGCGCGACAGCGTTGAAATTTGCGGCCCTGATCGAAGAAACCGAACAGGAACTGGCCAAAGGGTCAAATCAAGCACAGGCTGTTGCCAAACGTCTTGGCGTTGCGCGTTTGGCGTTTCAGGACGTCGTCGCACATCTGGTCGGAACAGCGTCCGAGAGCATGAATTCGGTATTCGGTGCGGGTGTCCCCTATCTGATGTTGGCCGGTAATCTGGTTGCGGGTTGGCAGTTGGCACGCGCTTTGTTGGTGGCTGAGGCAGCGTTGGCCCGTGGTGAAGATCCGGAATTCATGGCGGCAAAAGTGGCTTCTGCTCGGTTCTATGCCGATCACGTCCTGACCGATGCCGGAGTCCAGCGTGATCGTATTCTTGACGGCGGTGACAGCCTGTTGGCTGCAATTCTCTGACCTTTGAAAAAGGCGCCCATGATCGCGGGCGCCTTGCATCTATCATTATTTTTCGCGGCGCAGACCGCACTCAGTTGAAAGACACGAAAATGACCGTTGAAATCGACCAGTCCCGCTTTGAAAACCTCGCCTTTGATGTCCATGACGATGGCGTTTGGGTTGTAACCCTAAATCGCCCGACGAAACGCAACGCCTTGGATCTGGCCACGATTGACGAGCTGGTGGATTTCTTTGCCACCGCCCCGCGCGCTGGGGTCAAAGCGGTGGTTCTGGCAGGCTCCGGTGATCACTTCTGCGCCGGCCTCGACCTGATCGAACATCATGATGCGGACCGCAGCCCCGCCGATTTCATGCATGTGTGTTTGCGTTGGCACGAGGCGTTTAACAAAATGGAATATGGTGGGGTGCCTGTGATTGCAGCCCTGCAAGGTGCTGTTGTTGGCGGTGGTCTCGAATTGGCCAGCTCAGCTCATATCCGTGTGATGGATCAATCCACCTATTTCGGCCTGCCCGAGGGGCAGCGTGGGCTGTTCACCGGAGGTGGCGCAACCATTCGCGTGGCCGATTTGGTTGGCAAGGCACGCATGATCGACATGATGCTGACCGGGCGTGTGTATCAGGGTCAAGAAGCCGTAGATCTCGGTTTGGCACAATACATCGTCGAAGGGTCCAGCATGGACAAAGCGATGGAATTGGCGCGCCGTGCCGCACAAAACCTGCCGCTCACCAACTTTGCCATCTGTTCCGCCATTAGCCACATGCAGAACATGTCGGCCTTTGATGCGGCGTATTCCGAAGCGGTTGTTGCGGGCGTTGTGAACACTCAGCCCGCTGCGCGTGAGCGTTTGGCGGCTTTCGCGGATAAGACAGCCGCGCGAGTGCGCCCGAACAGCTGATGGAATGGGACGGGTGTCCGCCCCAATTCTAATACATCATTCGCTTTGTGGCCCGCCGAACCGCGTCTGACCGGAATGAACTGGCCAGCCCTGTCTCGACAGGCTGGCCATTTTTCCATGTATCAGCAACAGACAGATCCGCCGACCTAGCGCTGCGTAAGGTCATGTTAACGCGGGTAAAAGTCACACACGTGCTGATTTCGATCACCCCGGTGAGGGCGTCTTGCAGCAAATGCAGGGTACCTATTTGCCCTCACCCTCTTTTTCTTCGGTTTCGAACTTTTCGATCCGATAGTTGCCGACAATGCTGCCGATCATCACGGCAATATACAAAACGCCTACAACTGCCTGTAATCCGGCGGCGATCCGGGCGAGAGGGTGAATGGGCAAGATGTCACCATACCCAAGGCTCGTCAGGGTCACGAGGCTGAAATACACCATCGAAGTCCAGAGGTCGTGATCGCCAACAAATTCGATCGAACCGGGCTGCCAGCGGATCATATGAGAATAGAACATGGCCCAGACTACGGCCAGTAACAGATAGCCAAAAACACCACCGATCAAGGTTTCGAAATCCCCTTGGTCACGGGCCAACAAGGCCCGAAAGGTCATGATAGGTGCGGCGATGATCATTCCCGTGGAAATCAACGTGACAACCCCATTCAGATGCCCATTCAACATCGCCGCCAAACTGCACCCAAACCAGATTAAGGTAACGATAGCCCCGATCAGACGGAACCTCAGATCTTTCAGACTAAAGAAAATGGCACCAACAAGGGTCAGCTCAATCAGGGCAAGGCTGGTCAACTCGATTGCAAAAGATGACCCAAACAGAGGCTCCAAAAGGATTGAACCCAGCAACATGATGAGCAGGGCGCTCCAATGATATCCATTGGTGGTGCTTTGGCTTTCTTTGCGTATGTCCAGCATTACGGGCGATCCTGATGATTTGGTTCAGCCGAAGAGCCGAGGCGAAAGATTTGTGGGGCCCACTTGGCCGAAATACCATGGACAAAGGCGGATACGACAACGGCCATCATGGAAATGACTATTATATCATTGATCCGTGTCAGCCCCTCGAAATCCATAGCGACGAAAACCGCAAACAGGGCAGTTGCCAGCCCACGTGGCCCAAACCAGCCGTAAAACAGCCGCTCATTCGGCGCGGTGTTCGTTCCCATCAAAGAGATCCAGATTGCGACAGGGCGTACCAATACCAGCGACAGACACACAACGGCCAAACCGACCCAGGTCGCGTGGTTCAGCGCTTCGGGGACAAACAGGGCGCCAATGAAGAAAAAGCTTAGCATTGCCAGAAACTGACCGTCGCCCTCGATGAATTCACGGGCCTGATGCACACTGCCTTTGGCGGTATTGGCAAATGCAATGCCAGATATGAAAACCGCAACGAATGAATTTCCACCAATGTGTTCGGCCGCAAAATAGGTGACGCCAACCGCAGCTAACATGCCAACGCGGGCTAGGCCTTCGTCCATCAACCTATGTTTGATTGAAAAGTTGCGTGCGATGCCAACTGCGCAGCCAACGGCAATCCCCGCTAAGACGCCCAATCCAATTTGGGTGGCAAGAAGATGCAATAGCGTCCCTTCTGCAGCGGCTTCGGGGGTGCGTTCAATCGCGAGCCCGGCAAAAAAGATCACAAAGGGCAGGGCCAAGCCGTCATTCAACCCGCTTTCCGCGTTCATGGCATTGCGAAATGCGATTGGGATTTTCTGATTGGATTGAATGGCTTGCCCAAGCGCCGCGTCGGTCGGCGCCAGTAGCGCGGCCAGCAGACAGGCCTCCCAAAGGGGCCAATCGGGCAGCAACATAACATTCAAAAGAGACCCAAACAGGATCGCGATGGGAAGACCCAACAAGAGCATGCGGGCCGTGCGTTCCCCAATCTTTTCAAGCGCATCGCGTCGCAACTGGGTCGCGTCGGCGAACAGCAACATGGAAAGCGTTAGTTCGGCCAAGAGGTGAAACTGTTCAGCCGTTTCGTGATTGAGGATAACGCCCTGGAACCCCACGAGAATGCCAAACAACAGAAAAACCATCGGCATGGTAATTGCCCATTCCGACATTTTACCGGCGAACAGGCAGTACCCAAGAATGACAATCGCTAGATAGAGGACGTAATGTTCCATTTCAAATCCTGAAGTGCCGTATCGGAAAATTCCGTATAGCTTACGGTATGATCCCAGTTGGGTCTATCGTAACCCACAGAAAGAACGTCAAAAAATGCCGTTCTTTCTATCCGCAGCTAAGGGGTAGACCAGATCTACGCCTTTGGGACTCTAGACTTTGAAGGCGTTGGCCAGATCTTCAGGAAGGTCGAATTCATCCAAAACGCGGGCACGTTCTTTGGCCGACATTTTGCGCGCAGTCTTTTCCACGATGCGTTGGATTTTTTCCGGCGAGTGCTTGGCTGCGAAGGGTGCAAAATACCATTTCAAGAACACAAAACAAATCACGTCTTCCAAGGCTTGGACTTGGGGATCCCGCTTAATTCCTTCTTTGCGCAACATACCCCCGACTGCGTCCCGGTCAGCGTCAGAATATCCGGCGGATAGCATCATTGCGGTGACGATGTCGGCGTGATGCACAGCCAGCGCCTTGCGCCACGTCAGATACCCGGTGCGCCCGTCCGGAAATTCGCTGCGGGCCAGCGTCCATCGTTCGACGTGCTGACCACGCGCCGCAATACGCAGCAGATCGTCTGCCTCTGGGAACAGGCGGTCCAACTCGGCGCTCATCCGATGGCCATACAGCAGCGCCTCGGGTTGGCCTTCGTCCTGCCGGGGATCGGCTGCGTTGGCTGCATCAATTGCATTCAGAACTGTGTCTAGCTGTGGTGTCATGGTTTGCTCCAACTGTCTGCGGGGTCGGCATCGGCGTATTCACGCAACTTAAGGGTATCGCTGATTTCGGCGTGGTTCTTTTTGACGGATACACCGACTGGCTTCAGCCGGGTAAACGCCCGCGAGAGGCTTTCGGGTTTCATCCCCAAACGCGCCGCAATCAGCATTTTGTCGTATGGCAGGGTAACGTCACATTGCTGAGCGTTAGGCGCGCAGAGGTTCAACAGGAACTCCGCAACCCGTTGCGCCCCTGTCCGGGCCTTTAGTTGTTCCAACTGCGAGACCAGCGAATGTAGGTGCGTAAAAGCGGATGCCAGAATCGAGACACCAATTTCAGGGTCCTGCTTGATCAATGAAATGACAGCTGACGACGGGATATGCATGACCTCGCACGCGGTGACCGCCTCGGCAGAAACCGGATAGGGCAGGTTACGCAACGCTACAGCCTCACCAAAGCTCTCTCCTCGGGTAAAGACGCTGACCACGGCCTCGGACCCGGTTGGGGCAATGCGGAACAGCTTGACCCAGCCATCGATCACAACATGAATCGCTTGTGATGTCTCTTCCTGAAGAAAGATGTTCTCACCTCGATCGTAGTGCTGCCAACGTGCTTGGCTCAGTAATGTTCCTACGTGCGTGTCAGGTAAGGATCGCAAAAGCAACGAATCTCGGGCGACGGTTTTTTGTGATTCGTATGCCAAGCAGTTTCATTCCTATATTGTCCTGAGTCAGCCCTGATCGCACTGAGTGTTGACCCGCCTTACCAGATTTTAACCCAAATTATGCCAAACGCCGCGGCAGCGCACGCAGCTTTTCTTTGGCTCTGGTTCGGTGTGATTTTCCTGCGGGTGTGAGGCGCGAGAAAATTGGATTTTTGGATACTAAGCCCTTGGCTATGTGAGAGAGATTTTCCTCAATAGCTGTCTCCCTAGCATGCCAATTAGAAGACCGGGCGGGATATACGGGGCTTGAGAATTCAATAAATACAAAGACTTGAATATATGTTTTTCTAAAAAAAACACCATTCGGCCTGACTTCGATCAAGTCCAAGGGATCCTGACCTCTCTATGGAAAGGGAAACTGAACCCGTTGGATTTCTCGAATGCTTATGCCAGCACAACATCGTATCGCAAAAGCCAAGGACACATTTTTGTGCCCTGCTTTGCTGCGTGCGGTGTGCAGTGGATTGGCGATTTTCGCAGTGATCTTTCAGCTTTTGTTTCCTGTCGCTGCGCAGGCGAGCAATTCTGATTGGATCGAAATTTGTGCCGAGCAAGGCCCGGTTATGATCCAAGTCGATTATTCAGGGGATGAACCGGAACCGGTTACGGGCCCGTGCCCTAAATGTCAGGCCTGCGCATTGTGCGCGCTTGCTGATGTAACCGATCCGCCCATTCTCTCGCGGGTGGATGTGCAGGTCGCTGTGGGTCGCGATGACCTGTCAAAGGCAGCGCAGTGTCTGATCGTCAATCCTGCGCAATACTGGCCTGACACACGCGGACCGCCGGTTGCGCCCCAAAATATCACCGAACGCGCCCTGCGCGCGTCCATCGCATCAATCCAGAACATCGGAGGTGCGCTGTGGACGTAAGACGCGCAATCCATATTTTATTGGCCTCTTTCGCTTTCTGCTGCGCGGCACTGACCGCCCAAGCCGATAGCCTCGCCAGCTTTCTTCTTGACATTGAACCCGCTGAGCTGGTGCCCGGAGCAGATGCTTTTGGCCCGGTCCGAGACGACGTTAAAGTTGCCCCCGTGCTTAAGGGTGGTGAAACGGTCGCGTGGGCCTTTCTGACCTCTGATTTTGTTGGAACAACCGGATATTCGGGCAAACCGATCCATGTGGTGGCGGCCATTGATGACGACGCTGTGTTGGCCGGGGTCAAATTGGTCAAGCACTCAGAACCCATTGTCTTGATTGGTATTCCCAATTCCAAAATGGTCGCGCTGACCGAAGGTTACACAGGTCTGGACCTGAAAGCCGAAGCCGCATCAGGCGGTGAAGCGCATGATCTCGATATCATTTCCGGCGCGACCGTGACGATCATGATCATCGACGACAGCCTTGTGCGGGGCGGTATCAAAGTGGCGCGCGCCCTTGGATTGGGTGGCTTGTCTGCGCAGGCCGCAACCGGGCCAAAGCGCGAGCTTGATATGACCAACCAAGAGGTCAACGATTGGGCGACGCTGTCTGGTAATGGCTCTGTGCGCCGGATGACGCTGGACATCGGCCAGATCAACGCCGCCTTTGAAGCAACCGGCGATGCGCGTGCGATCAAACGCCCTGAACCCGGCGATCCTGACGATACTTATATCGACATGCATGTGGCCTTGGTTTCTGTGCCTTCTATCGGGTTGTCACTGTTGGGCGAGGCGGAATATGCCAATCTGACCAAATGGCTTAAACCCGGTGAACAGGCGATTTTGGTTCTGGGCCGTGGTGCCTATTCGTTCAAAGGGTCTGGCTATGTGCGCGGCGGTATCTTTGACCGGATTCAGTTGATCCAAGGGGACAACGCGGTTCGCTTCTTTGATCGTCAGCAACGCCGTTTGGGGGATCTTGCCACGGATGACAGCCCAACGTTCACTGAACTGGACCTGTTTAAAATCGCCGCAGATGCCGAATTCGACGCGGCCGAGCCATTCCGCCTGCAATTGCTGGCGCAGCGCGCAGTGGGGGCGGTCGAAAAGACGTTTCTGACCTTTGATCTGGGCTACAAACTGCCTGAACAATATCTGCTGCCCCTTGCCGCCCCCGCGGTGATTGACAGCGCGACAGATGAATCCGCAGCCAAGGCGGCCCTGTGGCAACGCATCTGGAAAGACAAAACAGTCGAGATCGCAGGCCTGGGCGTCATGCTTTTCGTCCTGACGGGGGTCTTTTTCTTTCAGTTCCACGCGACCATGAATGCCCGCGCGTTCTATTGGTTCCGCATCGGGTATTTGACGGTCTCTTTGGTTTTCCTTGGCTGGTATGCCAACGCCCAGCTGTCGGTTGTGAACCTGATGGCGCTGGCTGGCAGCCTGCGCAGTGGCGGGTTCACTTGGGATGCCTTTTTGCTGGACCCGCTGGTGTTCATCCAATGGTTCGCGATTGCGGCTGCCCTGCTCTTTTGGGGGCGCGGGGCCTATTGCGGCTGGTTGTGCCCGTTTGGAGCCCTGCAAGAACTGACCAATAAAATTGCGCGGGCCTTCAACGTGCCACAGTGGACCTTGCCCTGGGGCTTGCATGAACGTCTGTGGCCGCTCAAGTACATGATCTTTTTGGGTTTGTTTGGCCTCAGTATGGTGTCGATCCCGCTGGCCGAAACCTATGCCGAGATTGAACCGTTCAAAACCGCAATCATCCTCAAGTTCGTGCGCGATTGGCCGTTTGTCGTCTTTGCCGTGCTGTTGCTGGTGGCGAACCTGTTTATCGAACGGTTCTACTGTCGCTACATCTGCCCGCTCGGCGGTGCACTGGCGATCCCCGCACGGATCCGCATGTTCGATTGGCTCAAGCGCTACAAAGAATGCGGAAGCCCCTGCCAGACTTGTTCTAACGAGTGTCCCGTTCAGGCGATCCACCCCACCGGCGAGATCAACCCGAACGAATGCGTAAACTGCCTGCACTGTCAGGTTCTCTATCAATCCGAGAGCAAATGCCCGGTCGTGATCAAACAGGTCAAACGCCGCGCCAAGGTTGGCTCTGCTGACCTCAAGATGCCTCTCGGGCAACCCCCGGCGAACCATCCAAACGCCAAACAGACACCTATTTCCTAAAGGAGGAAATCATGTCGGATCACGAAAACAAACTGAACGTCACCCGCCGCGGCCTGTTGGGCGCCACAGCCACAGGCGCCGTTGCCGCCGCCGCTGGTGTTGGCTCGACCCTGATGAGCGCGAAAGAGGCCAGCGCCGCCGCCAAGGTTGCCTTGGAACCCGGTGAACTGGACGATTATTATGGCTTCTGGTCGTCAGGCCAGACCGGGGAGCTGCGTATTCTGGGTGTGCCCTCCATGCGTGAATTCATGCGCGTGCCCGTCTTCAACCGCTGCTCTGCCACCGGCTGGGGTCAGACAAACGAGTCCCGCAAAATCCTGACCGAAGGTCTGTTGCCGGAAACCAAAGAGTTCCTCGCTGCGAATGGCAAGGAAATGTATGACAACGGCGATTTGCACCACCCCCACATGTCGTTCACCGATGGGGTGTATGACGGTCGCTTCATCTTTATGAACGACAAAGCCAACACCCGCGTGGCGCGTGTGCGTTGCGATGTGATGAAATGCGACAAGATCATCGAGATCCCAAATGCCATGGATATCCACGGCATGCGCCCGCAGAAATATCCGCGCACCGGATATGTTTTTGCCAATGGTGAGCACGAAGCGCCGCTGGTTAACGACGGCAAAATTCTGGATGAGCCTGCGGAATATGTGAACATCTTTACCGCCATCGACGGTGACGAGATGGAAGTCGCATGGCAGGTGATCGTCTCGGGCAACCTCGACAACACAGATTGTGACTATCAGGGCAAATACGCCTTCTCGACCTCGTACAACTCAGAAATGGGGATGAACCTCGGGGAAATGACCGAGAACGAGATGGACCACGTTGTCGTGTTCAACATCAAAGCTATTGAGGCCGCTGTTGCGGCCGGCAAGTACGAAGAGCTGAACGGCGTCAAAGTGGTTGATGGGCGTAAAAACGCAGGCACCAACCTGACGCGCTATATCCCGATCCCGAATTCGCCCCACGGCGTAAACGCGGCGCCGGACAAAAAGCACATCATGATCAACGGTAAACTGTCACCGACCGTTTCGGTGATCGACGTGACCAAGGTTGATGCGCTGTTTGAATCCGATGCGGATCCACGGTCTGCCATCGTTGCCGAACCTCAGCTGGGTCTTGGTCCGCTCCACACCGCGTTCGACAACAAGGGCAACGCCTATACAACCCTGTTCCTGGACAGCCAGGTTGTGAAATGGGACATCGCAAAAGCGATTGAATCCTTTGCAGGCAGCGACGTTGACCCGATCCTGGACAAAGTCGATGTGCAGTATCAGCCGGGCCACAACTCTACCTCGATGGGTGAAACTGCGGATGCCGATGGCAAATGGCTGATCTCGATGAACAAGTTCTCCAAGGACCGGTTCCTCAATGTGGGTCCTCTCAAGCCTGAGAACGAACAGCTGATTGATATTTCGGGCGATAAGATGAAGGTGGTCCATGATGGTCCAACCTTCGCCGAACCGCATGACAGTATCATCGTGCGTCGGGATATCGTGAACCCGGTCAACGTCTGGGACCGCAACGACCCAATGTGGGAAGAGGCGCGCAAACAGGCCGAAGCCGATGGTGTTGATCTTGAGGACACCCCCGAGGAACCCATCCGGGACGGCAACAAAGTGCGCGTCTACATGACCTCGCAGGCGCCGACCTTCTCGATGGAGAAATTCACCGTCAAACAGGGCGACGAAGTCACCGTTTATGTGACCAACCTGGATGATGTGGATGACGTGACTCACGGCTTTTGCATGGCGAACTTTGGTGTCGCAATGGAAGTCGGCCCAATGGCAACCGCTTCGGTCACCTTCATCGCAGAACGCCCCGGCGTGCATTGGTTCTATTGTCAGTGGTTCTGCCACGCGCTCCACATGGAGATGCGCGGTCGGATGCTTGTCGAACCACGGGCGTCTTAATCATGCGCTGGCTCCTGACCATAGCACTCTTGCTCGGTTCGCCCCTTTGGGCGGGGGATTGGGACGTGCCCAATCGGGCAGAAGCCATTGCTGAGACATTGGCACAGGCGGAGGAGGGAGACACCCTTCGCCTGTCGCCCGGTATCTATGCGGAAACTTTGGTTCTGTCCCGGCCCGTCACAATCGACGGGCAGGGGCAGGCCACTTTGGACGGACAAGGCACCGGCAGCGTCATCACCGTCACTGGCCCGGACGTTACCGTGCAGAACCTGACCATTATCGGGTCGGGCTCTGACCACAAGGAAATCGACAGCGGAGTGCAGTTGACCAAAACCGCCACCGCACCGCAGATCCTGAACAATGTGCTGATTGGCAACTTGTATGGCGTGGACATCCACGGGGCCAAAAACAGCCTTGTGCAAGGCAACCGGATCGAAGGCCGACTGGACCGCCATATGAATGCGCGCGGCAATGGCGTTTATGTCTGGAACGCGCCGGGTTCTGTTGTCGACAACAATGACATTCAATACGGCCGCGACGGGGTCTTTGTGAACTCGTCAAAGAAAAACACGTTTACCAACAACCTGTTCCGCGACCTGCGATTTGCCGTGCATTACATGTATGCGGATAATTCTGAGGTCTCAGGCAACGTTTCCATTGGCAATGATCTGGGCTATGCGGTGATGTTCACCAAACGGGTCAAGATCACGGACAATGTCTCGATCAACGACCGCGAACACGGGGTCATGCTGAACTATGCCAACCAGAGCGTGATTTCTGGCAATGTAGTGATCGGCGCGCAGCAAAAGTGCACGTTCCTCTACAATGCCCACAAGAACGAATTCACCAACAATTGGTTTCAAGGCTGCGGCATTGGCATTCACTTTACTGCTGGCAGCCAACGCAATCGCATTGTCGGCAACAGCTTTATCGGCAACCGGACGCAGGTCAAATATGTCTCGACCAAATGGGTCGAGTGGTCCGAAAACGGGCAAGGCAATTATTGGTCCGATTTCGCCGCCTTTGATGTGGACGGCAACGGCATTGCCGATGTCCCCTATCGCCCGAATGACAGCATGGACCATGTGTTGTGGACACAGCCAGCCGCCAAAATGCTGCTGGGGTCGCCTGCCGTGCAACTTGTGCGCTGGTCCCAATCCGCCTTTCCGGCCCTGTTGCCGGGCGGTGTTATGGACAGCCATGCTATGATGAAACCCGTCGAACCCGACGCAATGAAAAAGGTGCCTCATGATGGATAAGGCCCTGACCATCTCAAACGTGAACAAAGACCGCGGCAAAATCCGGGTGCTTAGCGATATCAACCTGTCCCTTTCCCCAGGTGAACGTGTGGCCCTGTTGGGGCACAACGGCGCCGGAAAATCCACGCTGATAAAATCCATTCTGGGTCTGACCTCCTTTCAATCCGGTGAGATCCTGATTGGAGCGGCCAAACCCGGCAGCGCCCGCGCGCGCGCCGCGACGACCTTTCTGCCCGAGGCGGTTTCGTTCCATCCCGCCCTGACCGGGCGTGAACAGTTGACGCTGTTTGCGCGTTTGGCGGGGGAAAAAGCCGATGTCGCTGGGTTGCTGGACCGCGTTGGGCTGCCCGAAGCGATGGATCGCCGCATTGGCACCTATTCCAAGGGCATGCGTCAACGGCTGGGTCTGGCGCAGGTTCTGCTGGGCAAACCCGAGGTGGCGCTGCTCGATGAGCCCACCAGTGGTCTCGACCCGATTTCGCGCCAAGATCTATATGCCATCATTGATGAACTTGCGGCGCAAGGCACTGCTGTTCTGATCGCCAGCCACGCCCTGACCGAGGTCGAAGCCCGCACCGACCGCATCGCCATTCTGCGCAAGGGCGCAAAGGTGGCTGATGACACACTGTCCAATCTGGCAGATCAGGCCGGGCTGCCGATCAAGTTGCGCATCCGCGCGGCCGAAAACCCCGATGCCTTGGCGGCACAGACCGGGGGGACCCGTATAAACGGCGCGTCGGTTGAACTGCTGTGTTCCCCCGCCACCAAGATGCAGGCGTTGCGTCAGGTCGCGGCGCTTGGGGATGCGGTTGTGGATGTGGATGTGACGCCGCCGCGTCTCGAAGATCTGTATCGTCACTATTCAGGGGAGGCCGTGCAATGACCCGTTTTCTCGCTATTGCGGTTGCTGAAATGCACATCCTGCGTCGCAATCGCTGGCTGTTCATGGCGACGCTTATCATGGTGCTGTTTGCCTTGGCTCTGACATTCGCCGGCAGCGCCCCCACAGGGGCGTTGGGGGTGGATATGTTAACCGTGTCTGTGGCGTCGATGACCACCTTGTCGGTCTATCTGGCTCCGTTATTGGCCCTGATGATTTCGTTTGATTCCATCGCCGGTGAATCTGACCGCGGCAGTCTTGCCTTGTTGCTGGCCTATCCCGCTGGGCGCGGAGAGATCCTGCTGGGCAAGTTCACGGCCCATATCGCCGCGCTTGCCTTTGCCATGACAATTGGCTTTGGCACGGCCGGGGCTGTGGCCGCTTGGTTTGGCGGCGTCAGTGTCGACAGCCTGATTGCACTGATCCGGTTGATCCTGACGTCAATCTTGTTGGGTGCGGTCTTTTTGGCTTTGGGCTATTGCCTGTCGGCTTTGGCCGGAGGGGCGACGGCTGCGGCTGGGATGTCGGCCGGTCTGTGGCTGATTTTTGTGGTGCTTTATGACCTCGGGCTGCTTGGCGCAGTTGTCTTGGACCAAGGCGGCGTCTTTACCCAATCGGTGTTTCCATGGGTGATGGTCGCCAACCCCGCAGATGCGTTTCGGGTCTGGAATATTGCTGCCTCTGACAGTGTCGCTTTGACTTCTGGCATGACCGGCGCGGCACAGGCGTTGCCGATGTGGGCAGCCCCTGTCTCGTTGTTGATCTGGCCGGTGATTGGCTTTGTCTTGGCCCGCGCCGCGTTTCAAAGGGTAGAGCCATGAAACGTCTGATCTTGATTGCTGCCCTGACCTTAACTGCTTGCAAAGAAGACGTGGCACAAGCTCCGCCCGAACCCATTGAAATGACGGAACTGGCGCTCAGCTATTTCTGTCAGATGAACATATCCGAACATGGGGGCCCCAAGGCGCAGATCCATCTCAAAGGGTACCCTCAACCGCTGTTTTTTGCGCAGGTCCGGGACATGGTCGCCTATGTCAAAAGCCCCGAACGGGACGCTGAGATAACCGCAATCTACGTGACCGATATGTCTGTTGCCCCCAGTTGGGCCAACCCCGGAACTGCAAACTGGATCGCGGCAGATGCTGCCAATTTTGTTGTTGGATCAAACGTTGCCGGGGGCATGGGCGCGCCCGAAATTGTCCCCTTTGGCACCCTTGATGGCGCGGGCGCGTTTATATCGACCTATGGTGGCCGCGCGCTGCCGCTGACTGAAATTCCAGATGATGCCGCGCTTGGGCCGGTTGATCTGGACCTTGCACTGGAGACACCGGCATGACGATCCTGTCCCGTCGCCGCTTTTTGACCATCTCTGCTTCGACCTTGGCAGTGCCCGCTTTTGCGATGGACGCGCCTATCGCGTCTTGGCGCGGGACGGCCATGGGGGCGTCCGCGTCCATGCAGTTGCAGGGGGTAACACCCGAGGTCGCAGCCCCCATTTTTGCCGGTGTTGAACAAGAATTGGGCCGGTTGGAAAATATCTTCAGCCTGTATCGACCTGACTCTGAACTCAGCCGTTTGAATCAAACCGGCCACTTGAAGAACCCGGCGCCTGAGTTGCTGGAGGTGTTGAGCCTGTGCGACACGTTGCACCACAGCAGTGGCGGCGCGTTTGATCCGTCAATCCAACCCTATTGGCAGGCACTGGCGCGGCGTGCGCCAGAACCTGAGCTGGAACAGGCGCGGGGCTTGATCGGGTGGGAAAACGTACGATTTGACCCCCGTTCTGTACGATTTGAAAAAGGGCCGGGTATGGCGCTGACTCTGAACGGTGTCGCACAGGGGGCTGTTACGGATCGGATTGCGGCTCTGCTCAGGGCGCAGGGGCTGCGGGATGTCATGGTCAACATGGGTGAAATCTCGGCGCGCGGGAACCGGCGGGGCGCAGGCGGTTGGACCGCTGGCATCGCCACCCCCGAAGGGCGTGTCGTGCATCATGTGACCTTGCAGGATTGTGCGATTGCGACCTCGTCCCCACGGGGAATGATGATCAACCCGGATTTGGGGGTCGGTCACATTCTAGACGCCTTGGCGCAAGCCCCACAGCGCGGATTGGTTTCGGTCACCGCACCCACGGCTGCCTTGGCGGATGGATTGTCCACGGCACTGTGTTTGTTGGATGACAAAGCGGCGGTATTGGCGCTGCGCGCGCATCCCACGGCAGAATTGGTTTACAGCGCCTAGGCGCTGCGTCCACCGGGTTTACGGAACGCGTGCGCGATCTATGAACTTGCGCAGCGCGAACCGGGACCGAACAACGCGAATGCCTTTGATTTTCATCAACTTGGATTGCAGGAAGGTTTCGAATTCTTCCAAACCTTCCACCGCAACTTCGAGCAGGAAATCCTGTGTCCCGGTCATTAGGGTCCCCATGACCACTTCTTCGAACAGGGCCACCTGATTTTGGAAGTTCTGTATCTCAGCGCTGTCTTGTCGTTCCAACTCGATTGAAACAAAGGCGGTGATGCCAAATCCCGCGACTTTGCGATCTATCTGGGCACCATAGCCAGAGATCAGACCCTTTTCTTCGAGGCGTTGCAGGCGTCGTTTGCAGGGGGTGGCGGACAAGCCAACCCTGTCGGCCAGCTGAACAACGGACATGCGGCCATCTTCGCCCAAAGCGCGGAGTATCTTTCGATCAATGTCATCTGTAGTGAATTTCACTATCAATCACCTAATGCGTAGATGTTTCCTGCTGTCTTCTTCCGGATACTCTAGGATGCGTGATTTTTCAACCAAACAGATCTGATAGATTGACCCCCAATTAGCACATCAAAGACATCACGAGGGCCCCATGCAGCTTAACCTGTCAGACGAAACACCCCCAGCCGGTTACGAACGCCTGCTTTTTGTTGAAGATAAGACAAGTGGGTTGCGCGCGTATATCTGTATTCATTCCACGGCCTGTGGCCCCGCTGCGGGTGGGTGTCGGATGTGGAATTACGCCTCTCAATCCGAAGCCCGCGCGGACGTGTTGCGGTTGGCCGAAGGGATGACGAGCAAGAACGCAGTCGCAGGTCTTGGGTTAGGGGGCGGAAAGTCGGTGATTATCGGCAACGCAGCATTGGATAAATCCGAAGCGTTGTTCCGCGCGTTTGGCAAAGCCGTCAACAGCTTGCAGGGGCAGTATTACACCGCCGAGGATGTTGGGATATCGCCCGACGACATGGCCATGATTGCGCAGATGACGCCGTTTGCGGTGGGCTTGGATCATGGGGATCATGGCAGTGGGGATCCGTCGCCCTTTACAGCCGAAGGTGTGTTTCAGTGCCTGAAAGTGGGCGCGGAAGAGGTTTTCAGCTCGGGGGATTTAACCGGGCGCAAGGTGCTTGTTCAGGGTTTGGGACATGTCGGCATGTCCTTGGCCGAAAAACTGCATCAGGCGGGGGCTGAGCTGATTGTGTCGGACATCAACGCGGATGCGATTGCGCAGACGCAGGCACGGTTTGGGGCCTCGGTCTGCGCGCCTGAGGCGGTGTTTGAAACGGAGATGGACATTTTCGCACCCTGCGCTTTGGGGGGTGTCTTGACGCACGAAACCGCCAGGCGTTTGACAGCGCGGTTGGTGTGTGGCGCGGCCAACAACCAGTTGGCGACACCTGACGTTGCAGAAACTTTGCGGGCGCGAAACATTCACTATCTGCCGGATTACGTTGTCAATGCGGGCGGTATCATCAGCGTTGCGGGCGAGATTCATCAAGCAGGGCCAGAATACCGACAGGCGCGTTTGGCGGGCGTGGCCGAGCGGATCCAGCAGATCCTGATTGCAAGCCGCGAGACAGGCAAAACCACCACTTGCGTCGCCGATGAGATGGTCGCCAGCATCATCGCCGATGCCCGCGCCCAACAGGCAGGCGCGGCGTAACTATTGGCTTGGACCTGCCCCGGACCGGGGCAGGTTGGGCGTTGGTCTGTCATGTCTAATTGGGTGAATGCGGCTTACGTGGCGTCTGAGTGGATTTTTGTCAAAGCCTCCCTCACCCTTGCGCCAAGGGATTGATCAGGGGGCGTGACATGCGCAGAATTTTCGGGTGGCTTTTTGGAGCCCTTTTTGTGCTTATCGCCGTGCTGGCCTTTAAAACTTGGCAATACAAACCCGAGGTTCAAAGCGAAGCGACCGCCTTTGATCTTGGAGCTGATTTGGAGCGGGCGACAGGCGCGCTGTCTCAGGCGATCCGGTTCGAAACGATTTCGCAAGGGGACCATCAGGCGGCGTTCGACGGGTTTCTTGCGTTTCTGCAATCCCAATTCCCGAAATTTCACGCCACGACTGAGCGGACAGAGCTTGCCAACAATACGGTTCTTTACAAGTGGGCAGGTTCAGATCCCGCGCTAGCCCCGGTGTTGCTGGCGGCACATTCTGATGTCGTGCCAATTGCATTTGGGTCTTTGGACCGGTGGAGCTATACGCCGTTTTCGGGTGAAGTTGCGGATGGCTATGTCTGGGGTCGTGGCACGCTGGACAATAAGGGCGCATTGATCGCCATTTTGGCCGCGGCTGAGCATGTGGCGGCGACAGGATTTGCACCGCAAAGGACGGTGTATTTCAGTTTTGGTGGCGATGAAGAAGTCGGCGGCAAGGGTGCGAAATCTGTTGCAGATCACTTGATCAAATCTGGGGTGCGTCTGGCCTGGTCGTTGGACGAGGGGTCCTTTGTTCTGGATGATGTTATTCCCGGTCTTGATGTGCCTGTGGCCAGTATCAACCTGTCGGAAAAAGGATATTTGACCGTCACATTGATTGCCGAAGCCGCGGGAGGCCATTCTGCTTTGCCGCCCCGTATGACGGCTGTTGGGCGGATTGCCCGTGCGGTTGATCGGTTGCAATCGACACTCATGCCCGGTGGATTGGACGGTGTATCTGCGGAGTTCTTTGACAAGCTGGGGCGGTACTTCTCACTTGAAAAGCGGGTTTTGTTCGCAAACCAATGGCTGTTCTCACCCGTGTTGGAAGAGGTTCTGTCGGGCGCCGCAACAACCAACGCCATGCTGCGCACAACGACCGCGCCGACCATGTTGTCGGGGTCGAATAAAGAAAACGTATTGGCGGCACGGGCTACGGCCAAGATCAATTTCAGGCTGCACCCGCGCGATAGCATTGATGATGTGATCGCCCACGTCAGGGAAACGATTGACGACGATCAGGTCGTAATCGAAGTGAACCGGGATTTCGCGAGCGAAGCCTCGCCCGTTGCGCCCACCGACACCGAAGGGTTCAGGCAGATCGAACAGGCCATCTATTCAACATTTGGCCCGCTTGCCTCTGTGCCGGGCCTGACAATCGCCGCGACGGATTCACGGCACTATGCGCAGGTGGCTGATGCCGCCTATCGGATCAATCCGTTTATCGTAAAGAATGATGATATCGCGCGGTTCCACGGCATTGACGAGCGGTTGTCGATTGAGAACCTCAACCACGGGATCAACTTTTTTGGCAAACTGCTGCTGGATCAGTAACGGGTTAGGGGCTGTTACAGGGTCTCGGCGGCAAGCCGCAGGGCGTCGAGGAATGCCACCCCGGTGGGAGAAAGTGTGCTGTCCTGACGATAGGATACGCCGACGGGGCCGTCGCCAAAAGGGACGTTCCAATTCAACCGCCGGAGCGTTCCATTTTCCACATCCTGCGTGATGACATGTGCGGGCATCAGGCCGATGAAATCGCGCGCCTGCAACAAGGATCGGTTGGTCAGGTAGGATACGGATTCCAACGCCAATGGCGGCAGGTATTGATCCTGATTGACGAAAAACTGATCGATCTGGCGCCGTAAACTGGTTTCGACCGGCGGCAAGATCCAGCCATAGGGTTTTAAGTCTTCAAAGCTGTGGGTCATTTTTTGGGTCAACGGATGGTTCTTGCCCACCAGTGCCACGATCCGTTCGTCAAACAGCTTTTCTTGTACCAACTCGGAGCGGTGTCGGTGTGTCGACAAGCGCCCCACAACAAGGTCAATTTCCCCGGATCGAAGGGCTGGCATCAGAACTTCGTTGGTGCCCTCGACCACTTTGATCGCGACGTTTGGGCGGGCTTTGAGCACCGTATCTATCGCGCGGGGCAGCAGGTGTGAGGAGGCTGCGAGCAAGGTTCCGATCACGACCCGACCGCTGTTGCCTTCGTTGAGGTCATCCAATTCCTGCGCGGCGTTCGACACTTGGGCAAAGATCAGTTTCCCGTGCCGGATCAGAGCCTCGCCATAGGGCGTTGGGACCACGCCGCGGTTGGTGCGTTCAAACAGCAGAACCTCAAAATCCAGCTCGAGGTCTTTGATCATCTTTGTGGCTGCGGGTTGCGATACGTTCAACTCGCGCGCGGCATTCAGGATATTGCGGTGCTTGCCGACGGCCACCAACAGGCGCAGCTGTTTCAGCTTGAGGCGTGTCAGGACGCGTTCGACGATACGGGTGTGGCTGGAGGGCAAGGGGGACCTCTTTAAAACCGGATGGCCAAGGCGTGTTGCTGGATCGTGCTGACGACGCTCATCGCGGCAAGGGCAGAACTGCGGGGATTGTCGGGCAGGGCTTGTCCTTCGATGCGGAAGTTGAAGGACCCAAAATCACCTTGGGCGTGGATTTCGTGGATGTTCCGGTCAACCGTTGCATCGGCGATCAGTTCGACCTCGGTGGCATCAAACCCAACCCCGGCCAATGCAACGGCTGCAGCGACGTTAGCGTTTTTGGGATATTCTAATGCGGCTTGGCGTGCCGAACCTTGGAAATGGGTTTTGGCCCCGTCTTTTAGATCAGACAGATCCAATTTGCTTTCTGCGGCGGACCCGCGCCACCCTTGCGGGGGTTTGCGTCCGACATAGCGCACCGATTTTAGCGTGCCGACCTGAGCGCTGCGCAGGGTGTCGAGTGCGCCAATGGCACCAGTGGCCAGCACGAGCGTTCCGTTCCCTTTGGTGGCGGCTTGTTGCAAGGTTTTGTGCAACTCTTGGTTCGCCAACGCGCCAATCGAGACCGTTACCAAAGTGTATCCAGCCCGCAGTATATCTGGCCCATAGTGTGCAAGGGCCTGATGGCCGGCGCAGTCTGCGATCAGATCAAGGTCATCCGGGAACTGTGCGGGGTCTGAAATGAGGGTTGGCCCGTTATTCGGGGCGTGGGACACGCGATCTGGGCGCACCAGAATGGCGTCGATCTGATGCCCGGAAGACATCAGATGGTGCTGTGCATATCGCGAGATTGAGCCGTTGCCGATCAGACCAATTTTCATGCGTCCCTCCGAAAGTTCTGTGTAGTATACTTTGGCTCTGGCGCGATAGGTATTATTTTTGGTTATACCGGGATCGGATAATTGGATTTGGATTCTGGTTGTGTTTTTGCCCTAGTGGGCCTGACAGCAGAAATTGCGAGCGGCGCATGACGGTTCAGCAACATTCCTATATTGGCAGGTCCCCGGACAAGCGGGAGGACCGCGTGTTTCTGACCGGGCAGGGGTGCTATACGGACGATGTGGCGCTTAGCGATCCGCTGCATGTCCATTTTGTACGCAGTGATGTGCAATGTGGTAAGATCATTGAAATCGAGATTGAGGACGCGTCACAGGCGGATGGGGTTTTGGCGATCCATGTGGGCGCAGAGTTGGGAGATTTAGGAAAGCTGGCCATAAATCCGGTGCTTCCGATGATGTTCACTCCGGATTACCCGATCCTTGCAACCCAAACTGTTGGGGCGGTGGGACAACCCATTGCTGCGGTTCTTGCAGGGACAAAATCGCAGGCCGTTGATGCGGCAGAGCTGGTTTATGCCGATATCGCAGATGAACCCGCACAGAGCCGCGATCTGGCAGCGCAGCATTGGGCATGTGGGGATGTGGATACGGAATTTACAAGCGCCGCGCATGTGGTGGAGTGCACGGTTCAACACCCCCGTCTTGCGCCATCGCCAATGGAGCCGCGCGCCATCGCGGTTGCGTATGACGATGTGACTCAATCGGTCACAGTTTGGCATTCAACCCAAACCCCCCATCGAACCCGATCTGAGTTGGCCGCGATTTTGGGGCTGGATGCGGGGCGTATCCGGGTGATTGCATCCCATGTTGGCGGGGCGTTTGGGATGAAGGCGTCACTGTATCCAGAGGATGTATTTACGGTTTGGGCGGCGTTTCATCACAAGCGCGATGTGAAATGGACCGCGACCCGATCCGAAGAGTTTCTGTCCGCGACCCATGGCCGGGGCGTCACCAGTCATGGACAACTTGCCTTTGATGAGGACGGGACATTTCTGGCGTTACGTGCGGATGTGTCAGCGCCGCTTGGAGCATGGGTGCCAAACAGCGGATTGATAACAGGGTGGAATGCGGCGCGGGTCTTGCCGTCGGGATATCTTATGCCAGCTTTGGACATATCGACCAAAGCGGTGATGACGAACCTAGCCCCGACGGGAATTTACCGGGGGGCGGGACGCCCGGAGGCCAACGTGTTGATGGAGCGTCTGATCGACAAAGCGGCCCGTGTTTTGCACTGCGACCCATTTGAGATCCGCGAACGGAACCTGTTGGATGCGGCGGCGTTGCCGCATGAAACGGCAACGGGAAATGTTCTGGATTCAGGGAGCTATGCGCAGGCGCTGTCGATGCTGAAGGAAAAAGCAGGTTACGACGCGTGTCTTTCAGATCGCGATGCGCGGCGCGCGCAGGGGGAGCTGGTCGGGGTCGGGGTTGCGTTTTACGTCGAACCCTCGGGCAACGGGTGGGAAAGCGCGCGTGTGACGTGGGATGGTGATGGGCGTGTTCAAGTGGCCAGCGGCAGTTCCTCGCAAGGGCATGGGCGTGAAACGAGCTTTGCGCAGATTGCGGCGGATGTGTTGAATGTCTCGATAGATAGGGTCGATGTCACGATGGCGGATACCGCCACATCCCCAGAAGGGATCGGGGCGCTTGCCAGCAGATCAACGGCGATAGGGGGCAGCGCGGTTCTGAAGGCTTGCGAAGAGATCAAAGCGCGCCACGCCTCTGGCGAGGCCTTACCGCTGAGTGCGGACATCCGGTATGAGAACAAAGGGCAGGCGTGGGGGTATGGCGCCTATCTGGTTGTGCTGTCTGTGGACCGGGAAACCGGAACGCCGCGGTTAGAGCGCGTCACATGCGTGGATGATGCGGGGCGTATTATCAACCCAAGTCTGGTCGATGGGCAGATCCGTGGGGGATTTGCGCAGGGGTTGGGCGAGGCGCTGATGGAGTGTGTCGTTTATGACGAAGACGGGCAGCTGTTGACCGGGTCGTTCATGGATTATGCGCTGCCCCGGGCGTTGGATGTGCCTGCGCTTGAGATCCACAAAATTGAAACGCCAAGCCCAATGAATGCTCTGGGTGCCAAGGGGGTTGGCGAAGCCGGAACCATCGGGGCGCCCGCAGCCATTCTAAATGCGGCTGTTGATGCGCTCAGCCCTTTGGGGGTGCGTGATCTGACGATGCCCCTGACCAGTCAAACGCTATGGCAGGCCATGTGGGCCGCCGAACAAGGAAACGCGACATGAAATACACCAAATTTGAGGCTAAGGATTATGCGCGCGAGACTATGCGCGGCATTTGGGCAGCTGCCTTGAACCCGTTTCACGCGGATGGGTCGTTTAACGAAGCGGGCCTGCGTCAGAACATTCGCCATTGGATTGATGATCTGGAAATTCAGGGTCTGTTTATTGCGGGTAAGCAGGGCGAGTTTTTCTCGATGAGCTTGGAAGAGCGCAAGCGGAATATGACGATCGCCGTTGAGGAATGCGGAGATGCGGCTGGCACGATCATGTCGATCTCTGATCAGAACGTGAATACGGTGCTGGAGTTGGGCCTGCATGCGCAAAGCTGTGGTGCGGATTACGTGGTTGTTCATGCGCCAGTTCTAAGTTTTTGTCATGATCGCGATGAGGTTTTATATAATTATTACAAGTACCTGTGTGATCGCTTGGATATAGGGATTGCGATGTGGAGCCACCCGGATTCTGGCTATTTGATGGAGCCTGAAACTTGCGCTCGTATTGCTGAATTGCCCAATATTGTTGCCATCAAATATTCAGTCCCGCGCGACATGTATGTGCGTCTGACGCATATGATTGGCGACAAAATTCATGTCTCGACGTCGTTGGAAGATGATTGGTTGGACAACATCCAAGAGCTGAATTGGAAGCTCTATCTTTGTTCATCGCCCCCCTATCAGCTGCAAACGAAGAATGACAAACGCATGCATGAATATACCGAATTGGCGTTTGCAGGCAAAATGGACCAAGCCCGCAAGGTCCGTGACAGTCTGGACCCGGTCAGAGCCGCGATAAAACGCACCAAGCCCGGTGGAAAGCCGACGGCACATGGCAAATACTGGCAGGAACTGCTGGGTCAGGTTGGGGGATCGGTTCGTCATCCAATGCTTGAGCTGTCTCAGGTTGAAAAAGACACGACACGGGCCGCTTTTGAACAATGTGGTCTACAGCTCTGAGATAGGTGTGCGCCCTGGCGGATTTGCCAGGGCGGTCGCAACCGATGTTAAGGTTCTGCCGCTTTGTGGTGGTCGTTGCAATTTGATTGGCGCGATCCTATCAGTACTACTGTCTGACCACCTTGGATATGAAGCCTGACAATGGAAGAAACGCCGGCACCTAGTGTCACGATACGACAAGGCGATTTGCCTGAGCTTTTTGCACAAAACAGGTTGGGCGATTATCCCGTAGCTGTGCGCACAACCCGCGAAGTAATGGGTGGTGGGTTTGCGGATCAAGGCAAGCATCCAAATACCTGGACGGTCTATTTCTTGGTCGATGGTCAATGGGCGTTGGTTGAATCCGCGCGGGGGCTGAGACGTGAATGGTCCAGTTTAGACCGGCTGGAAAAGTGGATGCGAAACCAAGGATTTAGGTTCTTTTGGGTGAGAAACGATATCGACCCGGCTGAGCCACTTCCCGTTTCCACACCTGAATAGGGCTTATGGCGCCAGAAAGAGCAGCGTTTCGCTGTCTTTCAAATCAACTCATTTTCAATAATGCATTCAGTGCAACAGTCACTTTTTGATTTTCGACCCTGAGCCCATGATGCTTGCGGGAAGTCGAATGCGCTGATTAGGTGAAATCAGATTGAGGACGGGAAGAAGCAAAAAGCTCGCCTTCTCAAGCTAAATGAGAACAGGCATTTTGAGCAGCGGGCAGCACTTTCATATGGCAAATTTGACCACTAAGGGACGAACGTCGATCGTTACCCACCACACGAGCGACGGGTCTGCAACGCTGCTTGAACGTCTGAAGTTTCATGGCGTGCCAGAGACGGGGTCGTTGAAATTATCTGGTATTGTCGTTTTTGCGAATGATTTTGGTCCCAGCCCTAAGGTGGAGTTGCGGTTTGAAGACAATGTTGTGCCTTTGACATTTTCGCAGAGTGCGGGAGTTAGCCGGAAACTTGATGGTCAGTCTAATTCGGCACAAAGTAGAATTGAGGAAATCATCATACCAGAGGGCGCGGCAACCATGGATTTGGTTGTCCATTGCGAGCAAAGTGGAGAGCCGCAAAAGATTTTGAAACTGGTCGATCAAAAATTTGCTCAACCCAGTGATGACCTCCGCCAGATCCATCAAGACGCGTTGGCAATGACGCACGAAAGCTCGATCAAAGAGGCGCGCCAGCTGAACCGAAGCCTTAAGAGTGTTTCGGACGAATATTCCAATTTGCCTGAGTATTTGGAAGCAAGGGTATTGATCTCGTCCAAGCTCAAGATAATGCCCACGAGAACGGTTAAGCAGATGATCAAGCTGAGAGGCGTGAGAACTGTGAATGATGATAGCGAAAAGTTCGAGGCCTTTGCCGAGAAGCTGTCAACGTTACTGAACGGGGTTAACCTGTCTCACCACGGATTTGCATCCGGATTTGGGGCCGACGAAAACCATGACTCCATTTGGGATCATATTCGCCAGTTGTCTGTTGAGCTTGAGAAAGAAGGGCTGTCCGTGTTCATAAACTCGGGGACGCTACTTGGGTACGTGCGCAGCAAAAAGCTTATTGAACACGACGATGATATCGATCTAGCGGTCGTGCTAAGCGCGAATAGCGTTTCTGAGGTGGTTCGCGAATGGGTGGCTTTGGAGGCGACGCTGGAAAGGCTGGATTTGCTTGATCATGTTAACAATGAAATCGTCAAGCATAAGGGGTTCTATAAGCTTAGAACTATTGGGGACTATCAGGTCGATTTGTTCCCCGCTTGGGAGATCGATGGAAAGTTTTTTGTTTGGCCGCATACATTTGGAAATCTTGATAGGGAAGATGTCTTACCCCTAGAGGAAACCAACATCGATGGGGTGAAAATGCCTGCCACGCCATCAAGAATGCTCAAGCTGAATTATGGTGATGATTGGATGATCCCAAATAAGTTTTGGTCGTTTAATTGGTCTAAAGCCAAAACGAGGTTTTCTGAATTTCTGGCGCAGTTGGATATCGTGCGGGCCGAGGGTCGGAAATAATACCTCAACCTTGCAGCCATATGCCAACAACAGAACGCTTTGCTCATGTGGGCCAGTGCTGGTGGTGGTCGGTTTAGACGTGGCGTCACCATTGCTGAGCTGCGGCGTGTATTGGTGGCCCGGGGCATAAAACACGCTAGGCTTGCCAAAATTCCAAAGGAGATCCCCATGACCGTATCCCGCATCGGCACCCAACCTGTTCTGCCCAATGGTGTCACCGTGCCATTGATCCCTGCAACCCGGTGTGCTGGATTGATATTTTGTTCGGGCGCTTTGGGTGTGGATGAAAATTTCAAGATCGTTGACGGTGGGATCGGGGCGCAGACGCGTCAGGCCATTGCCAATCTTGAACAGGTTCTGGCATCGGCCGGGGCCACTTTGTCGGATGTGGCCAAAACAACGGTTTGGCTGACAGATCTGGCGGATTTTGCTGAATTCAATGCGGCCTATGCCGAAGCTTTTGGGGAAGGTGTGCCTGCACGGTCTACCGTGACATCGGCTCTTGCCATCCCCGGTGCGCTGGTCGAGATCGAGGCCATCGCGGCAGACCCTAACGCGGGATGATGCGCGTCTAAATTCCACAGAGGCGGTTGAATCATTTGATGAATCCCGCCTCTGAACGCGCTCAAATGTGGGCGCGGCATGTCCCTTGGCACAATGCGGATGAGGTTATTTTACTCAACGTCACAAGCTTCTTCTAAAAATAGAATTTGAATTCTAATTCTATAAATTTCTATCCTGCGCACAGGACGTCGAGATTCGGCGTAGGAGAGGATAGGGCGCGGCCATCTGCGTCTGTTTAGGGAGAAGACTGATGATCCACGCGCTTGTAAAAGCCGCTGCTGCCGCTGTTGTTGCGGTCGCGCTGACCCCCGCAGCAAGCTTTGCCAAGACTGAGCTTAAGGCGGCCACTCTGGCGCCGGAGGGCACGCCTTGGTTTGATTTCCTCAGCAAGTGGGAACAGGCCGTTGAGGCCGCCAGCGACGGCGAAATTGACATTCAGATTTTCCCCAGCGCGCAGTTGGGCAACGAATGGGAAGTGTGGAACAAAGTCGCCAAGGGTCGGATCGAAATAGGTCTGTTCAGTGCTGCGGTGATGTCCGAAAAAGTGCCGCCTATGGCCTTGATGAGCACCCCGTTCCTGTTCGACAGCGAACAGACCGCCTATTGCGTCTACGACACTGAATTAAAGGGTGAATTCACCGAATTACTTGAGGATCGGTTCAAGGTCATTTCGTGGGGCGAAACAGGCTGGGTACAGGTTTATGCTCAGGATGATCTGTCAGATGTGGCGAACGCAGATGGCTATAAGACCCGCGTGGCCCCACAGGCGATGTCGCGGACATTGTGGGCGTCAGTCGGGGCCAACGGTGTTGAAATCCCGTTTGCTGATACGCCTGCGGCTTTGCAAACCGGGCTGGTGCGCAGTGGCGAGGCGACAGGCATTTCTTATGTGGCCTTTGGTCTGAACAAGGTCGCGCCGCATTTGATGCTGACACGTCACATGCATCAGGCCGGGTCGATCATGATGGGCAAAAAGGTCTGGAACAAGCTGAGCGAAGACGAACAAGCCATCCTGATCGACAACATGCCGGACCTGAACGAGTTGCGTCAGGGGGTTATGGGTGTCGAACAGTATCTGATCGGCCAATACGAAGAGGCGGGCGGTCTGGTCCAACATCTGACACCGGAACAGCGCGCCGCTTGGAAAGCCAAGGTTGAACCGAATTGGCCTGCGTTTGTCGAAGACCTTGGCCCCGAGGCGGTTGCGTTGTGGCCGCGCGTTCTTGAGGCCAAGAAAGCCTGCGGCGAGTAATAGGGGTGCAGATCAGCCGTCGCATTCTGTCGGGATTGTTTGCTGTCGATGTGACGGTTTCAATCTCGGCCTATGTCGCCGTTGCCGTGTTGTTGCTGGGCGATGTGATCTTGCGGGAAACCGGGGGTGGTTCGTTATGGGGCGCCCAACGGATTTCTGTCTATCTGATGATTGTCATCGGGTTTTTGGGGCTTGGGCTTGCGGCGGCTAAGGGGCGGCATTTGCGGCCCCAATTTCTGGATCATGTGGTGCCGGCGCGGTTTTCGGAAACTGCGGACCGGATCGGCAGCGGTTTGATGGCGTTGATCTTTGGCGGATTTGGCGTTGTTGGCGTGCAATTTGTGGCTGAAGCGATCGAATACGGCGACATGGCGCGGATCATCGACATCCCGTTGTGGTACATCCAATTGGTTGTTCCCTATGCCTTTTTCTCGACCGCGCTGCGCTATGTTCTGTTTGCTCTGCATCCTGAGTTGCGCCCGCAGGAGGTTCTGGAATGATCCTGTCTCTTGGACTGTTGTTTCTGGCGCTTGGGGCTTTGATCCTGCGCGTTAACATTGCGGCTGTTTTGCTGCTGGTCGGGGCCTATGTGCATCTGGCCTGGGGCGATGGAGAGCTGACCTACATCATCGAAGACATGTGGGGCGCCATCGACAAAGAAGTGTTGCTGTCGATCCCGCTGTTTCTGCTGTGTGGTTCGGTCATGGGCAAAGGCGCGATTGCTGAACGCCTGATCCGGGTGATGCGGTCGCTGACCGCGCCGGTACCTGGGGGCATGGCGTTGGCAACGATCCTGACCTGTGCAATTTTTGCTGCCATTTCCGGGTCCAGCGCAGTAACGCTGATCGCGGTGGGTTCCATCGCCTATCCGGCCCTGATCAAGGATGGGTATTCCAAAAGTTTCGCCCTTGGCGCGCTGGCCACTGGCGGGACGTTGGGTGTGGTGATCCCGCCCTCGATTCCGATGATCCTGTATGGGATCGTGACCGAAACCTCGATCGTGGATCTGTTCACCGCCGGGATTCTGCCGGGGCTGTTCCTGACGGTTCTGTTGGGCAGTTACACCGTGTTCGCCAATCGCCATGTGGCGCGTGAACAGTTTTCGATAGAGGAATTTGGGTCGGCGCTGAAATCGGGGATCTGGTCGCTGTTCATGCCGGTGATCCTTTTGGGCGGGATCTATTCCGGGTATTTCTCCCCAACCGAAAGCGCCGCTGTGGCGTTGGGGTATTCGCTGATCGTTGAGCGGTTTATTCACCGCCAACTGTCTCTGCGCGACCTCTATGATACCGCGTTGGACACGACCACCATGATGGGGGCGCTGTTCCCGCTGCTGGCGATTGCGCTGAGCATTAACCTGTTGCTGACTGCTGAACAGGTGCCATCACAACTGGCGGACTGGGTCGCTGGCTTTGTAGAAGACCGCACCACGTTCCTGTTGCTGGTCAATGGTTTGCTGCTGATCGTGGGCTGCGTGATGGACATGGCATCTGCAATTTTGATCCTGGCCCCCTTATTGCAGCAAATGGGCGAAGTCTATGGCATTGATCCGGTCCATCTGGGCGTGATCATGACCGTCAATCTTGAGATCGGTTTGCTGACACCCCCTGTTGGCCTGAACCTGATCATCGCTATGACAGCCTTTCGGGAACCCTTCAGCCTAATCGTACGCGGGGTGCTGCCGTTCATTGGCATCATGCTGTTCGGGCTGATCGTAATTTCTTTTGTGCCTGCGTTGTCCTTGTGGCTGGTTGGATGAACAGGGATGTGAGGAGAGAGAAACCATGAAGCGGATTTGGCAGAAACATTACGGCGACATGAGCCCCGAAATCAGGTGGGAACAGGACGGGTCCATGGCGGATTTGATCGAACGGGCGGCAGAAAAATTTGCGGATCTGCCGGCGGTTGCCTGTTTTGGCACCACGCTCAGCTATCGACAGGTCGAGCGGTTGTCGCGCGATTTTGCGGCCTATTTGCAGAATGGGTTGGGGTTGGAGCAGGGTGCGCGGGTGGCGATCATGTTGCCCAACATCATCCCGTTTCACGTCGCCAGCTTTGGCATGATCCGCGCCGGGATGGTGCAGGTGAATGTCAATCCGATGTACACTCCGCACGAGCTGGCGCATCAGCTGAATGACTCTGGCGCCGAAACCATCGTGGTGGCCAGCATGGTCAGCGCCACGCTGGGCGCCGTGCTGGAGCAGACGCAAATCAAGACCGTGATCACCGTTGATTTGGCGGATCTGACCGCCGCGCCGATCCCTGCGGCGCCGGTGGATGAGGCCATAACTGGCGCAATTGCATTGACGGATGCATTGGCACAGGGGGCCCAACTGGCGTTTAAACGCCCTGAAATTACGCAGGATGACCTGATTTTCCTGCAGTACACCGGCGGCACCACGGGCCTGAGCAAAGGCGCGATGCTAAGCCACGGCAATCTGGTCTCTAACGTTGCGGTCTATGATGCGCTGGCCGGGGCGATTACCGAAGAGGGCAAGGAAATCGTGATCACCCCGATCCCGATGTATCATATCTTTGCTTTGATGGTGAATTGCCTGTGCTACTGGCGCTATGGCGCGCTGAATGTGTTGATTGCCGATCCGCGCGACATGGCGGGGTTTGTCAAAACCCTGAGCCAGTACAAGTTCACCGCCATGACCGGGGTCAACACGCTGTACAATGGGTTGCTGCATACGCCGGGGTTTGCGGAACTGGATTTTTCCTCGCTCAAGGTGTGCTGGGGCGGCGGCGCACCAATCCAAGAGGCAGTGTCGCACAAATGGCATGACATCACTGGGGGGCATATCCGCGAAGGCTATGGGTTATCTGAAACCTCGCCCATCGTGTCGATGAATCTGGTGGCGCGTAACGCCTATACAGGCACCATTGGTATTCCGGTGCCCTCGACCGATATCTCGTTGCGGGACGAGAACGGGGTCGAGGTTGAAATCGGGGCCGAGGGCGAGCTGTGCGTGCGCGGTCCGCAAGTGATGCAGGGCTATTGGAACCGCCCCGATGCCACCGCCGAGGTGATGACCGAGGATGGGTATTTTTGCACCGGCGATGTGGCCGTGGCAGATGCTGACGGGTTCTTTCGCATCGTGGACCGCAAGAAGGACATGATCCTGGTGTCCGGGTTCAACGTCTACCCAAACGAGATCGAAGGCGCGGTTGCCCTGATCCCCGGCATTGTCGAATGTGCCTGTATCGGGGTGCCGGACGACCATACTGGTGAGGCGGTCAAAGTGTTTGCCGTGCGCTATGATGACACTCTGACCGAGGCAATGGTGCGCAGCACCTGTCGCGAAACCCTGACGGGTTACAAGGTTCCGGCAACGGTGGAATTCATAGACGAGCTACCGAAATCCAGCGTGGGCAAGATCCTGCGGCGCGCCTTGCGGCGGGTGTAAGCGATGCAGGCAGGATCCCCTCCGGTAATGGCATATGTGGTCATGGCATTGGGCGCAACGGGCCTGACGCTGGGCGATTTCTTTATCAAGAAGTCATCGCTGGCGGGGGTGTCGCTGCCGGCGTTGATGGTGTTTTCATGGCCCTTTACCATCGCCGCGTTGCTGATGCTGGCGCATCTAAAGGGCGGCATTCGCCATCATTTGTACCCCCGTGCCCCGGGGCGACTGTTGATCCGGGCGGTTCTGTTGCTGGTGATGGCGACGCTGAACATTACGTCGCTGATGATGAACCCCTATGCCCAGCACGCCATGCTGTTTCAATTGTCGCCAGTGTTTGCCCTGCTGATCAGTGTTCTGGTGCTGGGCGAACGGCTGAGCGCGCATGTGATCGTGGTGTTGGTAACGTGTCTGGCGGGCACTTGGTTGATCCTTGATCCGGGGTTTCAGGGGATCTCGGCCACTTTGCTGATCGCGGTGGCCGCGGCGCTGTCGAATGCGGTGACCAATACGTTTGTTGCGGTGAACCGCACCGCAGCAACGCCGCTTGGATTTACATTCTGGGCCGTGAACGGTGTGTCGCTGGTCATTGTGCCATGGTGGCTGTTGGTAGATCGATCGGTTCCAGCGTTGAATGCGCAGATGTTCATTCAGCTAAGTGCCGGATTTGCGGTTCTGGGTATCATTCTGGCCAGCCTTGCCATGCAGTTGGCCCGTGGCAATATTGGACGGATCAGCATCATGCTCTACGTCCAAATGCCAGTGGCGTTGGGTCTGGGGTGGTTGGCGTTTGGGGAATACCCGCCGCAATCGGCCATTCTGGGCGGGATTTTGATAGGGTTGGCGGGGGCCTCGGTGCCGCTGATGGCGCGACGACACAGGGAAAGGGCACCGACATGAGCAAGAGTGGATCAGACGGATACCGCCCCAGCAAACAGGCCCGCAGTGTTCGGTCCGAACAGTTGCTGCTAGAGGCGGGCGAGGCGTTGTTTGCCGAAAACGGGTATCAGAGCACCAAGGTCACGGACATCATCGAGAGGTCGGGCTGTTCTACGGGAACTTTTTATCATCGGTTTACCGACAAAGAAGGGCTGGCCCGGCTGATGATCGAGCGGTTCATCGACGAGGCTGACGATGTCATCCAATCGTTGGATCTGAACCGGAACATTCACGGCGATTTGCCCCAGATGTTGGCCTATCTGGCGGGTGGTCTGCACGACAGCATGACCGAACGATTGGGGGTCTATCGTGCGTCACAGCGGCTTAATACACTCAGTTCGGACCGCTCGGCGGATACTGGCGTTCTGGTGGCCCCGCTTGAGGCGCATGTGATGACCTATCTGGATCAGTACCGCGATCAGATCACAGCCGCTGATCCGGACGAGGCTCTGCGCCATGCGCTGCAGTTGATCATCATGGTCACACTGCAGACGCGGCTGGGGGCAGGGCGGTTGTTCCCGCGCGATAAGGCAGGGCTGACGCAGATGCTGGTGCAAGCCTCTTTGGGGTTGTTGCAACAAGGGAATAGATCATGAGCAAGATCACGGTATTTACGGCCAAACGCATCCACACCATGACCGATAGCGCGCCACAGGCCACGGCGGTTGCGGTGCGCGATGGCGTGATCCTTGAGGCGGGCACGCTGGACAGTCTCGCGCCGTGGCTGGATGCGCACCCACACGAGGTGGACGACCGGTTTGCCGACAAGGTGATCCTGCCCGGGTTCATTGACCCGCATCTGCATCCCTTTATCGGCGCGGTTCTGTTGCCAACGCGGTTCATCACCGCGTTTGAGTGGGATCTGCCCGGGCAGAGCGGTCAGGCCACCCGCGGCCATGCTGAGTATTTGGCGGCGGTAAAACAGGCGGTCGCAGAGGATGATGGCGCGCAGCCCATCTTTGTCACGTGGGGGTATCATCAGATCTGGCATGGTCAGGTTACCCGCGCGCAATTGAACGAAATTTCTGAGACACGGCCCATTCTGGTCTGGCACCGCTCGTTTCACGAGGTGATCCTGAATGACGCCGCGATTGCCCTTTTGAACATCGATGCCGAGGTGATGGAGACCCACCCCCAGATTGATGCGGAGGCCGGGCGGTTTTCGGAAACCGGCGCGATGGTGGCCATCGAGGGGGTGAAACCGATCCTGTTTTCGCCCACGTGGTTTGGTGCCGGGCTGGCACAGCTGCACGAGGTGCTGCATGCAGGGGGCCATACCACGGTCGCTGATATGGCTTGGGGCATGTTTGACTACGAGCTGGAATGGGCGGCCTATACCCACGCGATGGACTCGGTTGCGCCACCCTATCGGGTGATGATGGTGCCGCGCGGTCTGCCTGATCCAGAATTGACCGGTTCGCCCGAGGCGGCCTTTGATCGGGTCGATGCCCTGACTGATCGCGGCACGGATCGGTTGTTCTTTGACGGGCATGTGAAATTTTTCACCGATGGCGCGTTCTTTTCCGAACTGATGCAACTGGGTGATCCCGGCTACATTGACGGGCATCATGGCGAATGGCTGACCGCGCCCGAGCAGTTCGAAGCGATTGCGCGCCCGTATTGGAACGCGGGATACCGAGTTCACGTGCATTGCACCGGCGATTTGGGGGTCGAGTTGGCGTTGGATGTGCTGGATAAGCTACAATTTGAACGCCCCCGTGTCGATCACCGGTTCACCATTGAGCATTTCGGCGTCTCAACCGAAGATCAGGTGCGTCGGATCAAAGCTTTGGGGGCGTTGGTCTCTGCCAATGTTTATTACCTGCACGAGTTGGGCGAGGCTTATTGGCGGGAATCCATTGGCCATGAGCGTGCCAGTCAGATGGCGCGGCTGGGGTCGTTGGCCCGCGCCGATGTGCCCTTTGCGTTGCATTCCGATTTCACCATGGCCCCGGCGCATCCGTTGACCAGTGTTTGGGTCGCGGTCAATCGCTTTGCTGAATCTGGCGCAGTGCTTGGTGAAAACGAACGGATTTCGATCCATCAGGCGTTGAAAGCGATCACGATTGATGCGGCATGGGTGTTGGGCCAAGAGGGGCAGATTGGCTCAATCCGGTCTGGGAAAAAGGCGGACTTTACCGTGTTGGATGAGGATCCGTACGAGGTTGACCCGGCCAAGCTCAAGGATATCCGTATTGATGCCACCGTATTTGAAGGGGCGGTTCATCCGCGCCCGAAATGAGCCTGCCCGTCTTGATCGTGGCGGGCTATTTGGGAGCCGGTAAAACCACACTGATCAATGATTTTCTAACCGATCCCGGCGGGCGACGGACTGTGGTTCTGGTCAATGATTTCGGGGCCATCAACATCGACGCCGCACTGATTAAAACGGCTGAGGGGGATACCATTGCGCTGACCAATGGCTGTGCATGTTGTGTGATTGGCGATGATCTACTGGGTGCCACCAAGCGCGCAGTCGCTACCGCGCCTGATCTGCTGATTGTTGAGGCCAGCGGCGTATCTGACCCAGCGCGATTGGCGTTGCTGTTGCGTGGGGTGGCGGGGGTTGATCCGGCGCGCATCCTGACGGTGATCAATGGCGCAGCAGCGCGGCGCAATGCCCAGGACAAATTCATCGGGCGGCTGTTTGCAGCGCAAATCACCAGTTCTGATTTTGTAGCCTTAAACCGGGAAACGGATTACGCTGCAGAAACCGTCGCACGCTTGGCACCTGATGCTGTTTTCGTAGCCTCGGTTGGGGCCGCCTTGAATGGGGTCACATCCGCCGTTGCGGCCACGATGGTGGATGTCCTGCCAGAGTTTAAGAGCCGTATTCTGGATCACCCAAGACCGACCTCAGAGGCGGCGCTGCGACGCTGGACCGCGACCCTTCCGGCCGATGTGCATCGGGCCAAAGGGATCGTGGATACCCGCCACGGTCTGGTGAAGTTTGATTATTGTCAGGGGCAAACCGTCATAAGCGCTCTGCCATTTGCGCCGCGGTATGATGTTGGAAAGATCGTTTTGATCGGCCCTGCGGGGGCCTGCACAGGTCCCGAAACCCAATGATCGGGCGGTGCGGACCCCACCAGTGACGGGCGACGCGAGGTAATCGGCCCATTATGTTGATGCGCCTGTACTGTTTCCCTATTTCTTGTGCCAATTGCTGCCAGTCCAGCCTCGTCTGCTTTGCGCGCATGACGTGAACTCAGAGGATCCTGACCATGACCGACAACATTCTCATCACGACCGAGGCACGCGTCACCACCGTGACCATCGACCGCCAAGATAAAAAGAATGCCATCACGCAGGCGATGTACGGTGCGATGGCGGATGCCATCGAAGAGTATGGGCAAGCGGATACGGCCCGCGCGCTGATCCTGACTGGGGCGGGCGACATGTTCACCGCGGGCAATGACTTGCAGGATTTTTCGATCCAAGGAAGTGGACAAAGCGAAGAGATGCCACCAGTGGGTCGGTTTCTGAATGCGATCCGGGATTGCCCTAAACCGTTGATCGCGGCAGTGAATGGGCCGGGGATCGGGATCGGCCTGACCATGCTGCTGCATTGCGATCTGGTTTACGCAGGTCAAAGTGCCACATTCGGCGCACCGTTTGTAAAATTGGGGCTGGTGCCCGAGGCCGGTGCCTCGATCCTGTTACCCGCATCTGTGGGCATGGCTGTGGCTAACGACATCTTGTTGGCTGGTCGGACCCTGACCGCTGACGAAGCGCATAGCTACGGCTTGGTCGCGCGTGTCTTTGCGGATGCCGATCTGATGACAGAGGTTCAAGCCATTGCCCAGTCGGTTGCCCAATCTGCCCCCGTGGCATTGCGCCGGTCCAAGGCATTGATCCGAAATCAGAAAGATCAGATTGCCGACCACATGGCAGCTGAAATCAGCGTGTTCGTAGAGCAGCTCAAATCCCCGGATTTTGCCGAAAGCGTTGCCGCGTTGATGCAGAAACGCGCGCCAAATTACGGCTGACCTTTTGAAACTGCCGCCATCATGGCGGTGGGATGGCTATGTTGTAAATCTCGGCGGAAGTTTGCATTTCATCTATGCCCGGAGGGGCCTTGGTTTACTCCAAGGCCTCGGCCACAGGGATGCCAAGACCCGGTCGGCGCGCGCGGACAGCGACGTGTATTTAGGTCTCTGACGTTTCGCTGCATGTGCTGGAAAGCGGTGCTTAAACCTAGTCCTCATTCTGGTGTGAGTCGAAGTTTAGAAGAATAGCCAGAAGGTAATCGAAGTGCCTTGGCGCATGACTGTCTGGGGGTGGAGAGGGGCTTTCGGATAGCGTTTAAAGGTTTAAAAAGCTGCGGTACTTGCGCGCAAATATACCAAAATGGGTGAATTTCCCGCGCCGCGAATTCATAATACCGCGAATATTGCGCACTTCTCGCACTGGTTCTCAGGTAGGTGTACCTGAAACACATTAGGAGTGAAGCCCCATGGGGACCAACATGAACGTCTATCAATCTATTGCGCGATCCGTTGCTGATCATGGGGCAGCTACGATGTTTGGGCTGATGGGCGACGCCAACTTATTCATGGTAGATAGTTTTGTGCGCGATTGCGGTGGCCGATTTGTGCCTGCAGCGCACGAGGGCAGCTCTGTCTTGATGGCTTTGGCCTATGCGCATGTGGCAGGCAAAGTGGGCGTTGCGTCGGTTACCCATGGTCCGGCGTTGACGAACTGTATTACGGCGCTGACCGAAGGGGTGCGGGGTCATGTTCCCATGGTTCTGCTTGCGGGGGATACCCCGGTCGCGAACCCACGCCATTTGCAAGGCATTGATCAACGTGAATTGGTTAAAACTACCGGCGCTGGCTTTGAGCAGGTGCGCGCGCCGGATACTGTGAGCAAGGATATAGCACGCGCCTTTTACCGGGCGCAGGTGGAACGTCGCCCTATCGTTGTGAATATGCCAGCGGATTTTATGTGGCAGGAAACCGAGCACGACGTACAGGTGCTCGACGTGTTCACCGCTCCGGGTGGTGTAGCGCAGGGTGACATTCTGGACGAGGCGATTGGTATGATCGCGTCTGCACGCCGTCCTTTGATCTTGGCCGGTGCGGGCGCAGTTGGTGCGCGCGATCAGTTGATCAAACTTGCCGACAGGTTGGAATCCCCGCTTGCGACGACGCTGAAAGCCAAGGGGTTGTTCAATGATCACCCTTATAACATTGATATATTCGGCACACTCTCCACACCCGCGGCCTATGAGCTGATTGCCCAGTCTGATTGCATCATTTGTTTCGGAACGGCACTGCATGACTTTACCACGGACCGTGGCAAGCTGATGAAAGATAAACGTATTATTCAGGTGGACATCGAACCCACCGCGATTGGTGGGGGGTTGCACCCTGACGCCGCTTTGGTGGCGGATTCAGGTTTGACCGCAGAAACCATCCTCTATTGGTTGGACGAAGCAGAAATCCCTGCGAGCGGGTTTACCCGCGAGTTGGACATCGAAACCCTTACGGCACATCCAACGGGATCAGACAAAACGACAGACGGTTTTGTGAATTATGTGCAGGCGCTGGAACGGTTTGAACAAACGCTGCCGTCTGACCGCATTCTGGTCACGGATGGGGGTCGTTTCATGACCGAGGTGTGGTGCCGTATTTCCTCCCCTGATCCGCAGAGTTTCGTTGTAACTGCGAACTTTGGCTCCATTGGTTTGGGCATCCAAGAAGCCATTGGTGCGGGGGTGGCAGCACCCAACCGGCCTGTGGTCGTCTTTAGTGGCGATGGGGGATTCATGATGGGCGGGATCAATGAATTCAACACCGCCGTACGTCTTGGTTTGGATCTGATCGTGATTGTTGCCAACGATTCAGCCTATGGTGCGGAACATATCCAATTCCTCGACAGGAAAATGGATCCCAGCCTGACACAGTTCGATTGGCCCTCTTTTGCTGAGATAGCCACATCGTTGGGGGGGCAGGGCATCGAAGTGCAGTCTGCCGAGGATTTGGAAGCCGCGATTTCTGCGCTTGAGACTCGTAAGGGACCTGTGTTGATTGAACTGCGCATTGATCCAAACGATGTACCGCGTATGCGGATCTAAAACGCCCTTTGGGAATCGGAATTTGGACCGATCAGAACGGCGACGGATCTCCGTCGCCGTATCTATTTGTGGGAAAGGCCTTTTGGATCGGGGTTTTTGCAAACTGTATACCGACAAGAATTCAAGATTGTCCGCAAATCAATTGACATTTCTTTCTGCCCTGTCAGAAAGAATATCATCAATCGAGGACATGACCCAACATGAGCACAAGCGTTGATTTGGTGTACGAGCAAGTGCGTCACATGGCGGCCAATTTTGAATTCAAGCCAGCAGAGCGCATCAACGAAAGTGAGCTGTCCAAACGGCTTGGGGCAAGTCGCACACCGCTGCGCGAGGCGATGAACCGTTTGACGGCCGAAGGGCTGTTGATGTTTGAGGCTGGGCGTGGGTTTTTCTGCCAACCGCTCAATCCGCAACTGGTTGTGAACCTTTACGAATTGCGAGAGGCGCTGGAAACCGCAGCCATTCGTGCCGCGGTTGAACGCGCAAGTGATGACCAGATTGACGAACTCCAGCAATTCATTCTGGATACGGCAGGTCGCTATACAGACGGAACCCCAACGCGGGAAATCGTTGCACTGGACGAACAGTTTCACCTGATGATCGCCAACCTGTCAGGCAATCCCGAATTGGTGAACATGATCGAACTGACTTACGAACGCATTCGGTATGTCCGCTGGATCGCGATGCGCGAAAAGATCGACATTACCCATGCGGCTCACATGCACATTTTTGAGGCGATCGCCGCACGTGATGCGGATGCTGCCGTGGCGCGGATGCGCGATCACATCAAGAAACACAACGCAGAAGCGACCGAGATTGTAGGCAAGGCTTACACGCATCTTTACGTCCCTCAGCAATAAAAGACCCTGAAAAGGTATCACATCATGACAATGGTATACGGCGGGAAATCTGTTTACGGGGCCGTGTTGGGTATTTTGATGCTCGAAGCACGGTTCCCTCGTATTTTTGGCGATATTGGCAATGCGACAACGTGGTCGTTTCCAGTGCAGTACAGGGTCGTCAAAGGGGCAAGCCCGGACAAAGTTGTGCGTCAGGATCCGATGCTGTTGGTGGATGATTTCATCGCAGCCGCAAACGAGTTGGTTGAATCTGGATGTGATGGGATCACCACGAATTGCGGCTTTCTGGCACTGACCCAAGAGCGTATTTCCAAGGCCGTGCCTGTGCCTGTGGCCACTTCTTCGCTTATGCAGATCCCGATGGTTCAGGCCTTGTTGGCGCCGGACAAAAAGGTTGCCGTTCTGACCATTTCCAAAAATACGCTGACGCCTGCGCACCTGCGTGCGGCGGGGGTGAAAAACCTGGATGAGGTTCCCATTTTCGGGACCGATGAGGGCCACACCTTTACTCGCAGTATTCTGGACGATCACGAAGCAATCGATTTCGAGGCGTGTCGTCAGGATATGATTGATGCGGCACGCCAGATTGTCGAAACGGATCGTGATGTGGGGGCTATCGTGCTGGAATGTACGAACATGACGCCCTATGCGCTCGACGTTCGAAAAGTGACCGGCTTGCCGGTGTTTTCGATCCATTCCTTTGTGAACTGGTTTCATCAGGGATTGATCCCAAGTCGGTTCCCCTTGGACCTTGATGATCCACGATCCGGCCTCTTTTAAGACCGGATCGCGGGGCCTGCCTTATTCGAAATAGGGCAGGTTCTTTGCTTTGGCAGCGCGGACCCAATTGGGAACAAACGGGATGATCTTGTCCTGCGTTGGCACCATCATTTCGATAAAGCTGGCACCGGGGTGGTCGATTGCGTCCTGCAAGATCGCCTCGATATCATCTTCGCTGGTGATGCGTGCGGTTTTAAAGCCAAAGGCCTCAGCCAGTTTGATGTAATCGACAGATCCGAAATCAGTCGACCAAGGCTCATCCACATCGTCCAGCAACAGGGCTTCGCCCCGGATCCAGCCAAAGGCGTCATTGCGGGTCAGGATGACGGTTACGTTTTTGTTGCTGCGTCGGATGGTTTCCATATCGCCCATCACAAAGCCAAATGAGCCGTCCCCGGTGAACGAAATGATCGGCCCGTCCGAGGCGTAAGACGCCCCCAAAGCTGCGGGAACCGAATAGCCCAACGCGCCCATTGAATAGTTGGTGATATAGCGTCGCCCGGCCTCTTTGATGGTCAGCAAGGCTGAGGGATAGATCGCGCTGACGCCGGGTTCGGACGTCACGATCGCATTTGCCGGCAGGATTTTGTCCAACGCCTGACTGAGCTTGACCGGTGATACAGTCCCTTCGGGCATTGGAATGTTGGAATTGAACACTTTGTCCAACGCGGTCTTCTTGATCGGGTTCAGATCGATCTCATCACGCTGCAGCGTTGGGAGATCTGCTTTGATGATCTCAACCATGTATTCCAAGCTGGCGCGTGCATCGCCAACCAGCCCGATTTTGACCGGGAAATTGTTGCCCACGTGGGCTTCGGCGATATCGAGATGCATGAACGTTTTTGCGTTCGGGTCGCCATACAGTTTCCAATGATCGGTTGCGGCACTGTCGGTGTTTGTCCCGATAAAGAATACCGTATCTGCCTCGCGGACATAGCGGTTGGAATACTCCATGCCGCCCCGACCGCCGATCACGCGCAACGCTAAGGGGTGGTTTTCGGGAATGGTGCCTTTGCCCGGCGTCGTGGTGCCAACCGGAATTTGCAACAATTCTGCCAACTCAAGAAGCGCGTCCGTCGCTTTGGAAATCAACCCACCTTGGCCACAGACGATGACCGGTTTTTCCGCAGCGAGCAAAACCTCAACCGCGGCTTTGATCTTGCTGTGATCGGCGACGGGCCGGTGCGCCGGATAAACGCTGTAATCGCTTTCGGCGTAAAGGTCGCTGATCTCGGCCTCTTCGTGAAACACGTTGATCGGGACGCGAATGTGAACGGGTGCCGGACGGCCCGAGGTCGCAACACGGAACGCACGCCGGAGCAGAAAGGGGATGTCCTTGGCATTTGTCAGCACAAAGGACTCTTTGCAGATGCTGTCATACAACGCGGATTGGTCCACGCCGGTTAGACCGTGCTTTTTGTCCTGATTGATTGGGATATCCGAGCTGAAGAAAATGACAGGAACAGAGCTTAGATAAGCTTCGGTAATGCCGGGGGAGCAATGCGTAACGCCGGGGCTTGGGGCCTCGAGCACGCAGGGGCGACCGGTGATTTTTGCATAAGCTTCGGCTGCGTATGACGCTGTGCGTTCGTCTCGGGTCAGAACATATTCGATGTCAGAATGTTCGCGCCATTCCTTGTACCAACCGATTGTGGTTTCCCCGGGCAGGCCAAAAACATGCTTAACGCCATGAAGTTCAAGCATTTTCAAAATGATCTGTGCACCGTTTAAGGCGTTAGGAGTTGTCTCGTTCACGGCGTGACCTCTGCGTTATTGAATTGCATTATATTCTGTATACAGTTCGTAATGCCAAAAGGTACGCAGGTCAACAATCAGCATACATTGCGAGACCGTTGTTAATGAGGCGCGTTTAAACAAAGGGCAATTTTCAGTGGATCAGACTGTGTTTGAAAGGGCCGCCAGCGTGACCTTTGGGCTGGCGGACCGTGCGGTTCAGATGTCAAAAAAGACGGTTTCGTCTTCGCTTTGCATCCGAACATCAAACCGATAAACGATCTGACCATCGCGGTCTGTGCGTTTGGCGATCAGGGTGGCGCGGCGGCGTTCCCATTCGATCAGGTTCAGCACTGGATCGGCGGCATTGGCATCCATCTCGTCGTCGAAATAGATGCGCGTGTTCAGCCCGACATTGATACCCCGCGCTACGATCCAGAGATTGATATGAGGGGCCTGCATCCCAACATTGCGTCCGCGCGTTGCACCCGGTTTGACAGTGTCGAACCCCCATTCACCGGTTTCAAAATCGGTAATGACACGCCCCCACCCGCGAAATCCCTCTTCGACGTCTCCACCGCCTTCGGGGTGGGAATAAATGCCCGCTGCATTGGCCTGCCACGCCTCTAGCAGCACATCTTTGATGGGCGATCCGGTGCCATCAATCACGACCCCTTCAATCCGGATGCGCTCCCCTTTGGCATTAGGGCCGCAAATGTCCCATCCCAATTCCTGACGATAGATGTCAAACCCGGCTGCACCCGGCGCCAATCCGATGTGCACATAGGGTCCCGCGGTTTGCGAGGGGGTTTCTTTGAGGTAATTCAGATCCTGAGACATCAGTTGCCCTCCAACCGGTTTTCAAACAGGGTTGACCGGCGCCCGCGCAAAACGATGTCGAACTTGTAAGCGATTGTATCCAAAGGGATCGTCGCGTTCAGATCCAGCCGGGCGATCAGCTGTGCGATGGCATCGGGATCCGGGATCGTGTTGACGATCGGGCACTTGTGGATCAGCGGATCGCCCTCAAAATAAAGCTGCGTAATCAGGCGTTGGGCAAAGCCCGAGCCAAAGATCGACAGATGAATATGCGCAGGTCGCCAGTTGTTCACGAGATTGCGCCAGGGATAGGCGCCGGGTTTGACCGTGCGGAAATAGTAATACCCGTTTTCGTCGGTCATGGTGCGCCCGCAGCCGCCAAAGTTTGGGTCAATCGGGGCAAGATAGGTGTCCTTCTTATGCCGGTAGCGTCCACCTGCATTGGCTTGCCAAATCTCGACAAGCGTGTTGGGCACGGGGCGTGCGTTTTCGTCCAGAACCCTGCCATGGATGATGATGCGTTCCCCAATCGGGCTTTGATCCGGCTGCGCGTAATTGCTGAGCAGATCATTATCGATCGGGTCGATGTCCGCATGGCCGAAAACTGGTCCCGTGACCTCGCTGACCGAGTTTTGCAATGAAATCAGTGCGTACCGAGGGGATCGCGCAACACTTGTTTTATAGCCGGGCGTCAAAGCAGGCGGGTGCCGCTCGCGGTCGCGTTGATAGAATTCGGCTGGTTTAGACATTGCTGGATGACACCTCTGGCTGATCCTGTCTGTGCATTTCCCTTGTCACTCCTGTTCCATCTCTTCGTAGGTCTGTTTGGCCAGCTTTAGCGCGTGGTTGGCGCGGGGCACGCCTGCATAGATCGCGACATGCTGAAACGCCTCGAGCACGTCTTGTTTGCTGGCCCCGGTGTGCGCGGTGGCGCGGATATGCATCGGGATCTCTTCGAAATTGCCAAGCGCCGCCAGCAACGCCAGCGTGAGCATGGACCGTTCCCGGTCGCTAATCCCGTCCGAGGCCCAGACCGTGCCCCATGCCCCTTCGGTAATCAAGGTCTGGAACGGTTCATCAATTGGGGACTTCGCCGCTTCTGCCCGATCAACATGGGCGTCACCCAATATGCGCCGCCGCACTTTCATGCCCGCGTCAAAGCGATCATTCATGACGATGTCTCCTGTAGGAATGCGGGGGGGAGTTTATCTCGATGTCGGAGCAGGGATGCCATTTTCAAACGCATCAGTACGGCAAGCCTACATAGTTCTGGGCAAAGACCGACTGCGCTTCGCGGTTTCCACGCAGGAAATCGACATCGGCCTTTTGCATCTTCAGATCAAATGCATTTTGGTCGGGAAAACGATGCAATAGGTTTGTCGTGGACCAGCTGAAACGCTCGGCCTTCCAGATGCGCGCCAATGCTTTTTCGGAATATTGGTCGATGCCGTCGCTTTTGCCCGTTTCGTACATTTGCACCAAACCATTGTACAAATAGTGGATATCGCTGGCGGCGGTGTTCAACCCCTTTGCGCCTGTGGGTGGAACAATATGGGCCGCGTCCCCGCACAGAAATAAACGCCCCCAGCGCATCGGCTCGGTCACAAAGGATCGGAGCGGGGCAATGGATTTCTCGATTGAGGGACCCGTCACCAGCTTGTCTGCGTATTCGGCGGGGATACGTCGTTTTAACTCGGTCCAAAACGCGTCATCCGTCCAATCTTCGGGGGCATCAGACAGCGAGCACTGAATGTAATACCGGCTCAGGTTTTCGTTGCGCATCGAACACAAGGCAAAGCCGCGTTCGGAGCCAGAATAAATCAGCTCGTCATTCACGGGTGGGGTTTCCGACAAAACACCCAGCCAGCCAAACGGGTAAAGCTTTTCATATTCTTTTCTGATGCTTAGGGGAATGGTTTGGCGGCTTATGCCGTGGAACCCATCGCACCCGGCGACATAGTCACAATCGATCCGATGTTCGGTGCCATCAACCGAATAGGTGACATGTGGTGCGTCTGAATCCGCTCCGTGAATAGTCACGTTTTCTGTGTTGAATACAATCTGACCACCCATTGCTTCGCGGGCTTCGTATAGGTCGCGCGTGACTTCAGTTTGGCCATAAACAACGACATTGCTGCCTGTCAGATCTTTGAAATCAATGTTGAATTGGGTTTCGCCAAAGGAGATGACGGTACCATCATGGGCAAAGCATTCTTTGTCCATACGGTCTGCGACCCCGGCTTCGCGCATCAGGTTCACAAAGCCGACTTCCAAAATACCGGCCCGTATTCGACCCAGAACGTAATCTTTGGTTTTGCGTTCCAGCACCACTGTGTCGATGCCTTTGCGGTGCAGAAGCTGACTTAGCAAAAGCCCGGATGGGCCACCGCCAATGATCGCGACTTGGGTGCGCATTTTGACTCTCCTGAAATCTTCTACAGAGATATTGCTTGCGATAAACGATTAAGTAAAATGATCTTATGTCGATTTTAGTTTCGGAAAGTAGCAAGTAAGTGATCGATCGCCGTATCAAGTTTCGTCACATCCAATGTTATGTGGAAATCTGTCGCGAGCAGAGTCTGAAGGGCGCGGCGGAAAAGCTGTTTTTAACCCAACCGGCGATCTCCAAAACGTTAAAAGAGCTGGAAGGCATTATGGGGGCAACCCTGTTGACCCGAAATCGGGCAGGGGTCGTTCTGACACGACAGGGAGAGGTGTTTTTACATTTTGCCGAGATGTCGTTGGCCTCGCTCCAGCAAGGGTTAACCGGGGTAGAGCAAGTTGGTGCGCGCGGTAAGACCCTTTTGTCTGTAGGGGCGCTGCCATCAGTTGCTGCGCGTCTCATGCCAAGTGTTGCAGCCAAGTTTGCCGAATTGGCCCCAAATACAACGCTTAGAATCGTGGATGGGCCACATAGCTACCTTGTTGAACGGTTGCGCCTTGGGGATTTGGATCTGGTGATCGGCCGTTTGGGGCGACCAGAGACCATGCAGGGAATTACGTTTACGCAGCTTTACGAAGAACAAGTCGAATTCGTGGTGCGGGCGGGCCATCCGCTGTTGGATGCGCCAGATTTGAAACGGATCGGTGAATGGCAGGTGATTTATCCACCCGAAGGGTCTGCGATCCGGCCATTGGTGGATCGTTTTTTGATTGCCCACGGTGTGGGGCAGATCGACAATCGCCTCGAAACCGTGTCAGGGGCTTTTGGCCGTCATTTCACACGGCATTCCGATGCGATCTGGATCATTTCAGCGGGGGTTGTGGCCAACGAAATTGTAGACGGGCATCTTAGGGCACTGCCGATTGATACCGCGATTACGCGCGGGCCAGTCGGGCTGATGCATCGCCCAGATGAAATTTTGTCTTCGCAGGCGCAGGTTTTTAGTCTTGCCGTGAAATCAGCCTTAGAAGAGCAGAAACCAGGAGCAGATTTTTAGCCACCCCTGCCTACCCCAAACGGGCGTGTGATGTGCCGTTTAAATTGCCCCATACGTCCGATCTTCGATAGGGATCTCAGCAAGTTCAGCCTCACAGCTGGACAAGAAGATGGCTTCGGCGTCGGACTGGCGGCGGGCAGGATTTGTGATCAGATAGATGTTCACCAAGGGCAGGTCATCATAAGGCGGCAATTGACGAATGTTGCCCGCAATCACGTCTTGCTTTGCGACGTGAAGAGGCAGCGCGCCAATTCCGACATTTGCCATTATCATCCGGCGGATTTCATTCAGGCTAGAGGACACGCCGCGCCAAGTGTTGGCCAGACCCGCACGGGCACGCAGGCGGGAAATGACATCCAGTGGACCGCCTTCGGCTTCTGTTTGAAAGGCTACGAACGGCTCACCTTCTAAATCTTTGGGGCGGATTTTCTTGGCATGGAACAAGGGATGGCGGGCGCCGCAAAAGAGCCCAAAGAATTCTCTGTATAGAACCAATCTGTCCAGATTCTGCGGGGCTTTAGACAAGAGGCAGATGCCAAAACTCGCTCTGTTTTGCGAGATCATCGTTTCAACCTCGTCGCTTTCGTAAACTGAAAAGGAATAAGTTACGTGTGGATGTGCGGTGGAAAACCGATCCAAGAAGTCGTCAAAATGTTCAGAGATTACAGAACTGGTGGTGGCAATAGAAAGATGTCCGCGCAGTTCTGCATTGTCGACATTCAAGAGCGAAGGGAGTTGCGAGATCGAACCGAAAATCTTGGCACATTCTGAATAGAGCGCATGGCCTGAGCGCGTGATGGTAAACTCGTTGGGTTTGCGAATGATGAGTGTCCGGCCCGTCGCCGTTTCGAGACGCTTCAAAGCGGCAGAAACTGTTGGCTGCTTCAGGCCTAAAAAGTCAGCAGCCTTTGAAATACCGCGCTGTTCGACGATGACCATAAAGGTGCGCAGAAGATTCCAATCAAGGTTCCAAGGAAAGCGTTGTTGATGCGGTAAGCTCATAGATTTCATCTATATTGATAATGTCATATATTTATTTGCACGATATGAGCGACCATGCAAGTCTCAGCTTGAGCGGGGGTAATCCGCCAAGACTGCACGGGCCTTTACCCCGGCAATTATCAACAGGAGAGACAAAGATGACTGTTCGCCGTACCATCCTGAAATCTGCAATCGCCGCTGCTGGCCTTGCAGTAATGGGGCTGAACGCTGCTGTCGCAGAGGAGCTTGATACCCTGAAAGAAAAGGGTGTGATCCGCATCGCAATGTCAGGGGCTTACCCTCCGTTTAACTTTGTGAATGATGAAAATCAGGTTGTCGGATTTGACCCGGCGGTTGGCACGGAAATCGCCAAACGCATGGGGCTAGAGGCCGAAATTGTGACCACTGCGTGGGACGGCATCATTGGCGGGCTTTTGGCAAACAAATACGACGCGATTGTTGGGTCGATGACAATCACGGCCGAACGCGATGAGGTGGTTGATTTTGTTGGGCCATATTATTCGGATAAGCGCGCTATCTTCACCAAGCCGGGGTCAGACATTACCGACCTTGATGGTTTGAAGGGCAAGAAAGTTGGCCTGACTTTGGGCGAAACCCACGAGGATTGGGCCCGGGAGATGGGGTATTCAATCAATACTTACAAAGGTCTGCCTGAACTTCTGCTTGAATTGGAAAACGGGCGTGTTGATGCCATCGTCAACGACTCGATTGCGGCCATTCTGGCGATGACGGCCAAGGGTCAGGAATTTGCAATGTTCGACGATCCCGGCACCGAACCGTTTGGGGCGGGCATCGCAATTCGTCAGGGTAACCCCGCCTTGGCTGAGGAAATGCAAAAAGCGTTGGATTCCATGATGGAAGACGGCACCTATCTTGCGCTGGCCGAAAAGTGGATCGGCGCGGATATCCGCTAAGCGCTCTCCTCCCCGCTGTCGGCTTTGGCGGCGGGGCTTTCTTTTGGGCATGGACCGTTGGTGTGCGCTTGCATGTTCCTCAACATAGGTAAACCTTCGTTTCAGAGACGGTGCGCTGTGCCCGTTTCACAAGATATGGCCACAGGGGGGCAGCATGGATTTTGAACTGATGCTTAAGGTCTATCCGTTCTTTCTTGAGGCCGCTTGGATAACAGTGCTTTTGTCGATTTTGACGGCGATATTGGGTTTGACCTGTGGGGCCCTCGGGGCTGCGGCCCGCTTGTCAAGATTTGCGGGATTGCGGTTTGTCGGTGCGGCTTATGTCAGTGTGTTTCGCGGCACGCCTGCTTTGATCCAGCTGTTCATCCTCTACTTCGGGGGGCCCCAGATCGGTATCCAACTGGATGCGTTCGAGGCGGGTGTGATCGGGCTTGGCATAAACGCCGGCGCTTACATGACTGAAACCATCCGCGGTGCGATTATCGCGATCGACAAAGGCCAGCGCGAAGCGGCCCGCACCCTTGGGCTGAGCCAATGGCAAGCCATGTACAGGATAATTCTACCGCAATCTGCCCGGCTGATGGTGCGCCCGTTAGGGGTTAATATCAACGCACTGATCAAGGCGACTGCGCTGGTCGCGGCGATCTCGGTCGTCGAACTGACCTATACCGCGCAGCGTTACATTGGATCGACCTATAAGCCCTTTGAAATGTTTCTGCTGGCAGGGGTTCTTTACATGATCATCATCTATGTGGTCGGCCGTGGCATCGCCTGGCTAGACCGCAAAGTGCAAATCACCTGATCGGAAAAGGAAAGACTGATGGGCCTCGATTTTTCGATTATTCCCAAATACATGGACGTGATCCTGCTTGGGTGTGCCTGGACCATTGGCATCACGGTTGCGGCGGCGATCCTGAGCTTTTTTGGTGGTATCATCTTTGCTGTGATTGCGCTTTATGCGCCTTGGATCATCCGCCAGCCGTTTCGGCTGATCGCGTGGCTGTTCATGGGGACGCCGCTGTTGTTGCAACTGTTTTTGATCTATTTCGGATTGGTTCAGATTGGCATTGATTTACCCGCCTTTGTGGCAGGGATCATCGGGTTGGGATTGCACTTTGCTGTCTATAATTCGGAGCTAATTCAAACTGCGATCTTGGCTGTCGACAAAGGCCAGATGGAAGCGGCCCGGACCTTGGGACTGAGCCGGGGCGAGGCGCTGCGCAAAGTCGTTATCCCACAGGCCGTGCGGGATGTGGTTCCGCCGATTGGCAACAATATGATCGCGCTGTTGAAAGACAGTGCTTTGGTGTCGGTGATTGGAGTGAGTGAACTGACACTGTCGGCGCAGCGGGTTATCGGCAAGACCTATCGCCCGTTCGAATTCTATATCCTGGCTGCGGCCTGCTATTACGTCATCAACCTGGGCATGGAATGGGTGCAGCGCAAAATCGAGCGCCGTATCTCAATCTCCCGCTGATTTTATGAGGCCTTTCATGACCGAAAAAACAAACTTTGTCGAAATCCGGCACGCCCAAAAATCCTTTGGCACGCTGGAGGTTCTGAAAGACATCAGCCTGACGGTTGAGCGTGGGCAGATTGTTGGCATCATTGGCTCGTCTGGCTCAGGTAAATCGACTTTGCTACGGGCTATTAATGATTTGGACCCGCTAACAGGTGGCGAAATCTGGTTGGATGGGGTGCAAGTGAACAAACAACTGCCGCATCGGCAGTATGAAAAACACATCAACGAGATGCGCCAGCACGTGGGAATGGTGTTTCAACATTTTAATCTATTCCCGCATATGACGGCGCGCGAAAATGTCACTATGGCGCCGATGTTGTTGAAAAAGATCTCTAAGGAAGAGGCGAACAAGTTGGCAGAAGAACAGCTTGAAAACGTCGGCATGTTAGAGCGGATTGATTATTACCCATCGCAACTGTCCGGCGGGCAAAAACAGAGGGTTGCGATTGCGCGGGCACTGGCAATGAAACCCAAGCTGATGCTGTTTGACGAGGCCACTTCGGCGCTGGATCCGGAATTGGTGGAAGAGGTGAATCAGGTCATGAAAAACCTCGCCGAACAGCACATGACCATGATCATTGTGACCCACGAAATGGATTTTGCAGCCTCGGTCTGTGACCGTGTGCTGTTCATGGACAAAGGTGTTGTTGTCGAAGAAGGCCCGCCCGAAGTCATTTTCAAGACCCCGACCAAAGACCGTACCCGCGAATTTCTCCGTAAGCATATCGAAGGTGCCAAGTGAGCGACGATTCCTCATATCTGTTCTATCAATCGCGCAACCCGCGTCCGTTTCTGGATTACGGCGAGGGGATCTATCTCTTTGATGAGGCGGGCAAACGCTATATCGATGGATCGTCTGGCGCGATGGTATCAAACATCGGTCATTCCAACCCGCGTGTGCTGGCCAAGATCAAGGTGCAGATGGACAAGGCGACGTTTGGGTATCGGTTGCATTTTCGCACCCATCCGTCCGAGGATCTGGCAGCGAAAACGGTTGCCATGACGCCCGATGGGTTGGACCGTGTGTTCTTTGTTTCGGGTGGATCAGAGGCAGTTGAGAGCGCTGTGAAACTGGCCCGTCAATTTGCGCTGACACAGGGGCAAGACGCACGCCACAAGGTGATATCGCGGTTTCCGTCGTACCATGGCTGCACCTTTGGTGCGTTGGATTTGACCGGTTATGATCCACTGCGCGAACCCTTTGCACCTATGATGGAGGGGATGCCCAAAGTGGCAGCGCCTGCGACCTATCTGGATCGGGACAATCTGAGTGAAGAGGCGCGTGGGATAAAATACGCCGATCTTTTGCGGGACAAAATTCTTGCCGAAGGGCCGGAAACGGTTCTTGCGTTTATCATGGAACCCGTTGGTGGGGCGTCTACCGGTGCCTTGGTTGCGCCCGATAGTTATTATGGCCGCATTCGCGACATCTGCGACGAATTTGGGGTGTTGCTGATCTATGATGAAGTCATGACCGGGGCAGGGCGCACCGGAAAATTCTTGGCGGCTGAACACTGGGGCATCACACCGGATATCGTTGCGATGTCCAAGGGGTTTGGCGCTGGATATGCGCCGCTTGGGGCAATTGTTGCTGGGGCGCGGTTGGTCGAACCTGTTCTGGATGCTGGTGGTTTTCTGCATGGGTTTACCTATGCCGGAAACCCTTTGGCGTGTTCGGCTGGATTGGCTGTTCTGGAAGAGATGGAAGATCAGGGATTGATCGAGAACGCCGCCAGAATGGGTGAGGTTTTGATGGTTCAGCTGCGTGCGTTGATGGATCGTTACCCCTTTATTGGTGATGTGCGCGGCAAGGGTTTGTTGACTGCATTTGAGTTTGTCTCTGACCGAGAGACAATGGAGCCGCTGCCACCCGAACTTGATGCCCATGCACGACTTGTCGAACTTGCTTATGAACGTGGTCTGATCATTTACTCGCGCCGGACGCGCGGCGGCATAACTGGCGATCACTTTCTGATCGCGCCCCCATTGATCATCACCGAACAGCAGATCGACGAGTTGATGGGCATTCTGCGGGATGCGCTGGACGCCTTTGCTCAAGACGTCGGTCTGCCGGTGGAGGCGGCTAAATGAAGCTTCCAAACAAACAATGTGAGATAGAGGCGGCAATCGCGATTATCAAAGATGGGGATACGGTTATGATCGGGGGATTTGGTGTGCCGGGGACACCGATGACACTGATCCACGCCCTTGTGGCGCATGGCGCCCGTGATCTGACCTTGGTTAAGAATGATGCGAATGAGCCCGGCATGGGACTGGACCATCTGTTGAAGAGTGGTCAGGTTTCACGTCTCGTGACAACCCATCTGGGTTTGAACAGCTATGCGATCGGCTTGATGAACGAGGGGAAGATCAGTGTTGAATTCAACGCTCAGGGCATTCTTGCGGAACGCATTCGGGCTGGTGGATCTGGGATAGGCGCGGTTCTCAGCGATATTGGGATCGGGACCGAATTGGCCGCGGGCAAACAAGTGGTTGAGATCGCAGGAAAACCTCATCTGGTTGAAGCGGCCCTGCGTGCTGATGTAGCGCTGATCCACGCTGCGTGTGGGGACACGTTCGGCAATCTTGCTTATGCGGCAACTGCGCAAAATTTTAACCCGCTGATGGCGATGGCTGCTGATTGTGTCATTGCCGAGGTCGAAACAGTTTTGCCATTGGGAGGGTTGTCGGCGAACGCGATACACACCAGCGGCGTTTTTATCGATCACGTTACCGAATTGGGTGATTTGTCCAAGGAATATGCTGTTGTCCAACGCTAGAGAACGCATGGTCGCCCGCGCCGCGCGTGAAATTGCGCCGGGCATGGTTGTTAATCTGGGCATTGGGTTGCCGACCAAAGTGATCAATCATCTATCTGCTGATTTTCCCGTCTGTCTGCACACCGAAAACGGGTTGGCGGGCATCGGCCCAACGCTGCCGCCAGAGATGGCGGATCGAAATTTGATTGATGCGGGGGGGACTTATGTTTCAACCGTGCCGGGGTCGGCCTTTTTTGACAGTGCCACCAGTTTTGCAATGGTGCGTTCTGGGCGGCTGGACCTGACGATGCTTGGTGCGTTTGAAGTTGGGGCCAATGGCGATCTGGCCAATTGGAAGATCCCCGGCAAGTTTAGCCCCGGGGTGGGCGGCGGTATCGAACTTGCGCAGAAAGCGCGCCGCGTCGTTGTTCTGACGACGCATACGGACCGTGCGGGAAATCCAAAGCTAAAGGCGGCTTGTTCGCTTCCGTTGACGGCCCACCGCTGTGTGGCGCGTGTTTTTACTGATATGGCAGTTATTGATGTGGGGCCGCAGGGGTTTGTGCTTGTAGAATTGGCGCAGGGGGTCAGCCTCCCAGAAGTGATAGAAGCGACGGGCGCCCCGCTTGTGACACCCCAAACCCCACCCGCGACATTCTGAAAGGTTCCAAATGCAAGACGATCTGAAAGCCCGCCTGTGTGACGCTGTTGATGCTGGGTTTGACCGCCAAATTGCGTTTTTGTCTGAACTCACCTCACATCCATCGACGCGCGGGAATGAGCAGTCGGCGCAAAACTTTATGGCAGATGAATTGTCAGTACGCGGATATGAAATTGATCGCTGGCAGATTGATGTTGCAGAGATTGAGAACCTACCGGGGTTTTCGCCTGTCATTGGCCCTTATGATGATGCGTTGAATGTCGTCGGGACACACAGGTCGAACACACAGAAAGGCCGGTCTTTGATTTTGAATGGGCACATTGACGTTGTCCCTGAAGGGCCGCTTGATATGTGGGACACCCCTCCGTTTGAGCCGCGGGTCGAAGGCGGTTGGCTGTATGGGCGTGGTGGCGGTGACATGAAGGCGGGACTGGCCTCGAACCTATTTGCGCTAGATGCCTTGCGGGCGTGCGGGTTTGCCCCAGCAGGGGATGTCCATTTTCAATCGGTGGTCGAAGAAGAGTGCACCGGAAACGGGGCGCTGGCCTGTTTGGCACGAGGGTACAAAGCTGACGCGGTTTTGATCCCTGAACCTTTTTCTGAACATTTGGTGACGGCGCAATTGGGGGTGATCTGGTTTCAGGTTCATTTGAAGGGACGCCCCACCCACGTTGCCTATGCGGGCAGCGGTGCGAACGCGATCGAGGCGGCATTTCCTTTGATCAAGGCCCTGCACGATATGGAACATCGTTGGAATGCGGCTGAGAACCGGCCTGATGATTATGCCCATATGGACCACGCATTGAATCTGAATGTCGGAAAGATCGAAGGGGGCGACTGGACCAGTTCGGTTCCAGCATGGAGCGTCTTTGATGTGCGAATGGCGATTTTCCCCGGCCAATCGATTGAGGCGGCTAAAGCCGAAATCGAAGAGGTGATTTTGGATGCTGCACGCGACAATGATTTCCTGCGTAATTCCTTGCCTGAAATCGTCTACCACGGCTTCCATGCCGAGGGGTACGCTCTGTCACAAGACAGTTCTGAGCGGGCGATTTCTGCCATTGAGATGTTAGGCCGCGCACATCAAGCGGCGACGGGGCAGGAGTTGGTGCGCGAAGCGATCACCGCCACCACAGATGCACGGTTCTTTGGACTTTATGCCGATACGCCAGCGTTGGTTTATGGTCCCCGCGCCGAAGCCATTCATGGCTTTAACGAACGTGTCGAACTCGAAAGCATCCGCCGTATTACAAAAGCCACCGCCATGTTCATCGCCGATTGGTGCGATGTCGAAGAAATTTGAGGACTGGTCAAATGCATGCTCTTTCTTCTGAACAAGTCGCATACCTCATAGCACTGCGTCATGCCTTGCACCGTCGTCCTGAAATTTCAGGCGAAGAGCAAGAGACGGCCGCGTGTATTTCCGCGGAATTGACCAAGCTTGGCGCTGATCGTTTGTGGCTAAACCTTGGTGGTCATGGTGTTGCTGCAGAATTCAAGGGGGCCGCAGAGGGGCCGACCGTTTTGTTGCGGTGTGAATTGGACGGATTGCCGATCCGCGAGATTTCAGAGCTGTCGTATAAATCCGAAATCGAAGGCAAAGGGCATTTGTGTGGTCATGATGGCCACATGGTTTCCATGTTAGGTGTCGGGATGCGGCTTGCGACGCGCCCTGCTAAGGGCCGCGTTATCTTGCTGTTTCAACCCGCCGAAGAAACCGGGGCAGGGGCCAAGGCCGTGATCGAAGACCCGCGTTGGCCTGAGATACGTCCAGATTTCGCCTTTGCTTACCATAATGTTCCGGGGCGCCCCTTGGGGGAAATTGGTCTGCGCGCGGGGCCGGGAAACTGTGCATCGCGTGGCATGCAGATCTTGCTCGAAGGGAAAAGTTCGCACGCTGCCGCGCCCGAAGACGGATTTTCACCAGCCAACGCCATGGCCAACCTGATGACCGCCTTACCTGCGCTTGGCGGTGGCGCGATTGACGATGACGATTTTGCGCTGAGTACGCTGACGCATGCCGTGTTGGGGGAACCCACATTTGGGATCGCCCCAGCGGATGGCGAATTGCGCGTTACACTGCGATCGATGACCAACGAGCGTATGGAAACGCTGATGGCGGATGCGCAGCATCTGGTTGAACAAAGAACCGCGGGCCTTGCGGTTCAAATTCTCTGGCATGATGTGTTTCGGTCTGTGGTGAATGACCCAACCGCGACAGAGATTGCCCGTCAAAGCGCACAAAAGATGGCGCTTGCGGTTCACGATATGGACATCCCCATGCGGTGGTCCGAGGACTTTGGACGTATCGGCGATGATGGCGCCAAGGGGGCAATGATCTACATTGGGTCGGGCGAGGATCAGCCCCAACTACATAACCCGGATTATGATTTTCCAGACACTTTGGTGCCCATTGTGACCGCGCTGTTTTGCGACATTACTTACGGTTTGTTGGGGCACGCGTAACAGTGACAAACGCGGGTATCTGTCCGGCGTCTTGGTGTATAATCCACCGGGAACGCATCTCGAAAAACCTAGAACTGGCCCTGGAATTGGTCCCTGCGGGGCGACGGTTCTGCGCCGTGTTAAAGGCTGATGCTTATGGTCATGGTATTTCGCAAGTTGTCCCCTTGGCCCAAGAACAGGGCGTGACCTGCATCGGGATCACCTCGAATGCCGAAGCACGCGCTGTGCGGGATGCGGGGTTTGGCGGTACACTTATTCGCTTGCGTACAGCCACCCCCCAAGAGATTTACGGCGCGCTTGGCGATCGCGTGGAAGAGCAGGTTGCCTCGATTTCAACGGCCCGGCTGATCCGGGCTTATATGGACACAAATCGATATGGGGGCCGCGTTCACCTTTCGCTGAATGCATCGGGTATGTCGCGCGATGCGCTGGAGGTTTCGACAGGCCCGGGTCAAGATACATGCCGCCAGATCTTGGATGTATTAGGCAAAAACATCGGCGGGATCTGCACGCATTTCCCATCTAACGAGCCACATGAGCTCACTCAAAGCTCTGAGCTGTTTCAGCAGCAGGTGGCTTGGGTTCTTGAGAACAGCGATTTGAGACGCAAAGATGTGCTTGTCCATGCGGGCAGTTCGCTGACGCTTGTCTCGGACGTAGACGTTGACACGGATATGTATCGATGTGGCGCAATTCTGTACGGAATTTTGAAGCCTGAGCATGGGTTCCGCAGTACAATGGATCTGGGCGCTCGGGTGGTCAGCCTGCAAGAGTACCCAAAAGGGTCGAGCGTTGGGTATGACAGGGCAAGCCATCTTGATCAGGATCGTCGGCTCGCATGTATTTCGATCGGCTATGAGAATGGGTTTAGAAGGATCGCCCATGGTAAATGTGCGGTTTCGATTGGAAACGCTTTGGCCCCGGTGGTGGGCAAGATCTCTATGAATGCGATTGTTGCGGATGTTACGAACATCGCAAGTGTTCAGGTGGGGGATAAGGTCAACGTGTTTGGAGATGTTGATGGCGCGCGGATTTCACCCCAGATGGCAGAGGCGCAATTTCAGACTATTCTGGCTGATCTTTTTACGGATTGGGGATTACGTAACCATCGTGTTTATCGATAGCAACACGAGCACCCGCGTGCCCTAATTCTTGCGATTTCTTGCTTTGTTAGGCGTGGTCCCGAATTCCTGCCGATACGAATTTGCCAGCGATGAGGACGTCGAAAACCCGCTTGCCAGAGCCACATCAATCAACGGCATTTGGGTGTCGACGATCAGGGCCTGCGCGTGTTTCAGGCGAATGTGTTTGTAGAATTTCGCCGGGGATTTCCCCAGATAGAACATGAACAATCGTTCCAGTTGGCGGGTGGACACACCAATTTCCCCGGCCAAAAACGCGATCCGAAGTGGTGTTTCAACATTGCCTTCCATCAAGGCGATTGCATTTTGCAGGCGCTTTTCAAAGAAATTGGGACTCTTGCTTAGACCGGCGGGCTGATCGCGTTGAAAACCCCGAACATTTTCTAAAATCAGAGTGTTACTCAATTCAGCGCAGTCTTGTGGATTAAGGATTGCAGACAGGAGGCCAATGACGATTTCTTGTGTGTGGCTTTGGCCCGCACAGGTGAATATTCCATTGTTGTTTTCGACCAGATGATTTGTAAGCGTTGGGTAATCGCCGGTTTCGTGCAGAATTCCGATGTCGCGCCAATGTGTGGTGACTGGTCCTGACAACGTGGCCGAGGTTTTGATGTATTTCGTTGCGGCGTCCGACAGTAGGATCGCCGGGCGTTTCAGCCGTTGCATCGCGCGAACGCGATTGATCCAGCCAGAGGCAGAGACACCTTGACCCCCGACGACGATCAAACAATCTTTGAGGTATTCATCGCCAATTGTGGGCTCTGCGCGAACCAAAAGTTCTGAGCTGCTGGTGATCAGGCCGGGTTGATCGGAGGTGACGTGCCAGGAAAACCGATCCATGTTGCAAACATCATTGCCCGTTTGAAGGACTTGGATGATCGCAGACAATTCAAAATCAGAAAAACCCGGTTGCACGAAGATCTCAACAGCAGCGGGATCGCCAGTCGCAATCCGTTCAAGAAATCCCGTATTCCAGATCGCGTTCTGCACGTCTGTCTCCAATTGGTTGGACGGCTTGGCCCGAGGTTAGGTATTGAGCATGGTTTGGCGGCGGCTGTCTAGCGTGACAAAGCGCAGAGGCTAAGGATGGCCAAGAGATCCGACCCATCCAAAATGCTTATCCTCCAAAACTTCCTCTGCCAGCACTCTTCCCGAATCCACCCCGAGAACTGGCCGTGGCGCGGGACATCGGCGTCTTGCCCACGGTTGTCGCCGGGCGGGTGAATTGCGCAGTGGACATCTTGGTTGAGCCCTGGTTGGCGGAAAATGTGCTGGACCGGGCCGCGTTGGTGAATTTTCCGTCCGAGGTTTTATAGAGCGGCTGACTGGCAGACATGCCCTGCCGCCCCCCGCCGAGCATATTGCCAATAAGGTATCCGGCCATGAGGGGCATGAAAATGCTACCAGACCCACCTTGGCTGGCTTCGGATTCTGATCCACAAGCGCCGACGCCATGCTGCTCTTCGCACACGGCCTGGCTATCGTACCTCGGCGCGGCTTCGACATGCAAAGCGTTGGCGTCGGAAATCGCGGTTTCACAATCTTGGGCCGAGAACATCCCGCCTTGTTTGGCCTGATTGGTGCAGGATGCTAAATCCGGAAAAGCTTGGGCATCGACCTGTTCGTCGCGACACCCTGCGAGCGTAAAGGCAGTGGCGCCAATAATGGCGATGGCGACGCGGTTGGAACGTTTGGTCATGACAATCCTGTCTCTTGGTCGGGCGCGTGTATGTTGGCGTTCAGTTAAGCGGTAATATAGTGCGGTTTGAAGCGGGATAAATCCTGCGTGATGCGCGATGTGTCTTCGCGAATGCCAATACCGGCACAATCCTTGCCCACGACCCAGGCCCCAATAATCGGGCGAAATCCGTCAAAGCGGGGTAAGGGATGATAAGCCTGAATGATGCGTGGATGTTGTGCGTATTCGGTATTTTGCGCCTGTTCGATAATCTCATTGTTTTTGAAGATCGAAACCGAGGCCCCTTCGCGTGACAGGATCGGTTTGCTGACATGGCCCAATATCAGATCTGATTCAGCGCGTTCAAATGCTTTGGCAACATGAGGGGCTGCGGCGGATTGGGCTGTGAGAGCCTCGGCAATGTCTTGTTCAAAGAAGGCGGGCAAAAGGTTTGGGTGCCCTTCGAACATGTCCCATAGAACGGGCAGGATCGCCTTGTTCGACAACAGCGATTTCCACGCCGGTTCCAAAAACAAGCACCCGGATTTGGCTATGTGATCAGCATAGTCGTCCTGAAACAGATCTTCCCATGGATAGAGCTTGAACAGCACCCCCATGACGCGATCCTGATCATCCAGGAATTGCCCTTCGTCGCTGATCGCGATTTTGTCGATGTCGCAATAATGCGCCCCCAGACCGGCTTCGCGTGCGGCCCAGCCCATGGCTTCGACGGTGCCGTAATCTTCGGGAGAGCCGCTGACGGCGGTGAAATGCAGATCGCTGTCCGGTTCGAATGTTTCGCGAAACCGGGCAACTAGGGCCTCGTGGATTCCGTTGAACTGATCACTGCCTTGGGGCAGGACGCCAGCCGCCAGCTGATCTTCGAGCCATTGCCATTGGAACGCGGCACTTTCATAGAGCGACGTTGGCGTATCGGCATTGTATTCCAGCAGCTTTGCGGGGCCTTTGCCATCATAAGCGAAATCAAACCGGCCATAGATTTCAGGGTCTCCGCGACGCCAGCTTTCGGCCACTAGGTCGCGATGGGCTTCGGGGATTGCGAAGCGGTCCAGCAGGTCTTCGCTTTTCAAGATAAGGTCAACGGCCTCGCGGCACATGGAATGCAGTTCGGTTGCCGGATCTTCGAGATCGTTTTCGATCTGCTCCAGCGAAAATGCATAGGCGGATGTTTCGTCCCAATAGGGTGCGCCATGCATATCGGCAAAGGTAAACCCAACCTCTTGGGCGTGTGCGCGCCAATTTGGTCGTTCGGGCAGGGCGATTTTTTGCATGGGACCTCTCCGGATGTCTTGCACATCATTTAGAGTGTTAAGCCCCGAGTGGCCAGACGGGTTTGTTGCTACAAATTGATTGACTGCTCGTTGTTATTTCCATAATTCATGAAATATGGAAAATATGATTCTAGATCGTCTCACAACACTTGGCCACCCACAGCGGATCGCTGTGTTCCGTTTGCTGGTGCGCCGGTATCCTGACGCGGTGCCCGCAGGGGAAATCGCTGCGGCGTTGGAAATCAAATCCAGCACGTTGTCCGTGTATCTGGCCGCGCTCAAAAAGGTTGAGTTGGTCGTGCAATCCCGACAGGGAACATCCGTACGATATCAGGCCGCCGTCGATGCGGTTGCTGAAGTGACCGATTACTTGATGCACGATTGTTGCAAGGGGCGGCCCGAGTTGTGCCACCCATCGCCCAGCCCAACGCGGACCAAGGATGCGCAATCAGATGCGCCAAAGCGCAATGTTTTGTTTCTGTGCAGCGGAAATTCCGCCCGGTCAATTTTCGCCGAGGCGATTTTGCGCACCAAAGCAGGTGATCGGTTCAATGTGTATTCGGCTGGGATGCAGCCAAAGTCCGAAATGAACCCCTATGCCGTCGAAATGCTGTCGACCAAAGGGCATGATACTTCAGGGATGCGCTCCAAGAATACGGCGGAATTTCAAACACCAGACGCGCCGGTCATGGACTTTGTATTCACGGTTTGTGATCAGGCCGCAAACGAAGAATGTGCGGCGTGGTATGGTCAGCCGATCAGTGCGCATTGGGGTGTGGCAGACCCGGTTTCCGCAACAGGAACCGACGCCGAAAAACGGCTGGCGTTCCAGCAGGCCTACGGGCAATTGCGCAACCGTATCCTGGCTTTTGTTGCCCTTCCTTTCACAACTTTGGACCGCTCAGCGTTGCAGGCCAATGTCGATACCATCAGCACGATCAAGGATATTTAAGATGACAACTTATGCGATCAATGGATTAGGCCGTATGGGCAAATTGGCCCTGCGCCCGCTTTTGGAACGTGGTGCAAAGATCGCGTTCATTAATGATGCGGTTGGAGATCCTGAAATGCATGCGCATCTTCTGGAATTTGACACGGTTCACGGGCGTTGGCCTGCTGCGTTTTCGCATACTGCCGATAGCATAGCGATTGATGACGTCCGTATCCCTGTGACCAAAACATCAACCTTGTCAGAGCTGCCTTTGGATGGAGTGGATGTGGTCATTGATTGCACCGGCGTGTTCAAAACCGAAGCCAAGCTGGCCCCCTATTTTGCGGCGGGTGTGAAGAAAGTTGTGGTCTCGGCTCCGGTCAAAGATGGAGACACCGCAAACATCGTTGTTGGTGTGAATGATGAAATCTATGATCCGGCCCAGCACCAGATTGTGACAGCGGCAAGTTGTACAACAAACTGTCTGGCCCCGGTGGTGAAAGTCATTCACGAGGGGCTAGGCATCAAGCATGGGTCGATGACCACCATTCACGATGTTACAAACACGCAGACTATTGTGGATCGCCCAGCCAAAGATCTGCGGCGCGCACGGTCTGCGTTGAACTCACTTATCCCAACAACAACGGGCAGTGCTACCGCAATTACGTTGATCTATCCAGAGTTGACCGGCAAACTGAATGGCCATGCGGTGCGCGTGCCGTTGTTGAATGCATCACTGACAGATTGCGTATTCGAAGTTGAACGAGAGACCACCGTTGAAGAGGTCAACGCCCTGTTCAAAACCGCCTCTGAAGACGCGCTGGCGGGCATTTTAGGATATGAAACGCGACCCTTGGTTTCTACCGATTACACAAACGATCCGCGCAGTTCGATCATTGATGCCCCATCTACGATGGTGGTGAATGGTACGCAGGTCAAAATCTTTGCGTGGTATGACAACGAGTGGGGATATGCGCATCGTCTTGTTGACGTGGCCATGATGGTAGGCGCCTCGCTGTGACACGCGACGGTTCGGGATTGGCAGCTTATGGCGCAGTCACAGCTGCCTATTGGGCCTTTATGCTGACTGACGGGGCCTTGCGGATGTTGGTGCTGTTGCACTTTCACACGTTAGGGTTCTCGCCGGTTCAGCTGGCCTATCTGTTTGTATTCTACGAGATTGCTGGCATCGCCACCAACCTGTCCGCAGGGTGGATCGCCGCGCGGTTTGGTCTGACCCGAACACTTTATGCCGGTTTAACCTTGCAAGTGCTAGCGCTGGTTGCGTTGGCAGGGCTTGACCCAGCTTGGTCGATCACTGTGTCCGTGGTCTATGTCATGCTGGTTCAAGGCGTGTCCGGGGTAGCAAAAGATCTTGCCAAGATGAGTTCAAAATCAGCCGTAAAGCTGTTGGCTCCGACCGAGGGGGACGGGCTGTTCCGCTGGGTAGCCCTGCTTACCGGGTCCAAGAATGCAGTAAAGGGCCTTGGCTTTCTGTTAGGGGCGGCTTTGCTGGGGACATTTGGATTTGTGCCGTCGGTTCTAGTTATGGCAGCGGTTCTTGCTGTTATCTTGGTGGCCGTTCTGTTGCGTATGCCTGATGGCTTGCCCAAGGGGCGTAAGGACGCAAAATTCACCGATGTCTGGTCCAAAAACCGCAATATCAACTGGCTGGGCTTTGCGCGTGTCTTTCTGTTTGGCGCGCGGGATGTTTGGTTTGTGGTTGGCATCCCGGTTTATTTCTATGCGGTGCTTTCGGACGGGACCGAAGCGGGTAATCGCCAAACCTTCTTTTTGATCGGCAGCTTTATGGCGCTTTGGATCATCCTGTACGGTGCTGTCCAAGCCTTTGCACCGCGCGTGTTGCGTGCCGCGCATCGGTCCGAAGCGGATCTGGTGAAGGACGCGCACACGTGGGTGGCTGTTCTGTGCATCATTCCCAGTGGTCTTGCGGCGCTTGTGTGGCTTGCTGGTTCGCCTGTTGCCTGGCTGACGTGGACGCTGGTCATTGGATTGTTGGTTTTCGGGGCGGTTTTTGCGGTCAATTCGGCCCTTCATTCTTATTTGATCCTTGCGTTTACCCAAGATGACCGTGTGACGATGGACGTGGGTTTTTACTATATGGCCAATGCTGCAGGGCGCTTGTTGGGGACGGTTCTATCCGGGTTGAGTTATCAGATTGGCGGTCTGTCGCTGTGTCTTGCCACTGCGGCTGTGATGCTGGCGTTGAGCGCGTTTGGGGCGGGGCAGCTTCGTGCTCAACCGAAACCGTTTCCCTTTGTAGGTTTGTGAAGGGGGGTATATCCTCATCGCTGAAACGCGATGTCATAAGTCATTATCAGGAACCACAACGTGGGATTCTCTACCCCAACTACTTTCTCAACCGGTCTGTCCCAAGTGGCCCACCTTCGAGTTCAGTTTTGTTAACTTCGCTACCCAGAGATGATTTTCGCTTTATTGCGCTGGATGTTGAAACATCGTGTGGGGACAGCGCAAGCATCTGCCAAATTGGTATCGCTTGCGTCGGATCCGATGGGGACATTCAAACATGGGCGACTTATGTGAACCCCTTGATGTCGTTTGCCCCATTCAATATCCAACTACACGGAATTGGGCCAGATACCGTCAAAGACGCGCCGACCTTTGCCGAAGTGTGGGTCGATCTATTGCCGCTACTGTCGCGTCACCCCTTGGTGCAACACAGTCGGTTTGATGAAAAAGCAATTGATGCCGCATGCAAATCCCAAGGGTTACCGCGCCCCTCTCTGGTTTGGGCAAACAGCGTGACCATTGCCCGCGCAGCCTGGCCGGAATTGAAAGGCAATGGCGGTCATGGGCTAGGCAACCTGAAACAGGTCTTAGAATTGGAGTTTACGCACCATGATGCAGGCGAAGATGCGCGCGCAGCTGCGCAGGTGGTGCTGAAAGCAGAGGCCGAGACCAACACCGCGTTTCACCACCTTGCAGGGCAAAAATCTGCATTTCAGATGGCGTTTCAGTTTTAATTCCGGGGGCACGAAACCCGCGCCCCACGCCTGAATAGAAACGTTAAGCGATGTCGAGCAGCACGTTGCCAATCGCTGTTCCGGTTTCTACCTTTTCATGGGCGGTCGCGATTTGGGCGAGCGTAAAGTGGCTGTCGATTTTGGTTTGCAGCGTGCCAGATGCCAGAACCTCGGTTGCGATTCCTAGGGCAGCTTCACGCTGCGATGGGGTCAGTTCATACACGAGAAAAAAGTTCACCTTCAGTGACATATACAACAATTCACGAAACGGGGCCGCGATATCGTCCATGTCGTTAGAACCGTAGCAAATCAGTGTTCCGTGCGGGGCAAGGACACCGGCGCGCAGCAGGCTGACTGAGGACGAAAAATCCATGTCGATGATCGCATCGACACCTTTGCCGTTATTGGCGGCAAGGATGGTGTCCGTGAACCCGTCGGCGCGGTAATCAACAACGGTTGCGGCACCGGCCTCTCGCACCAGATCCGCGCGGCGTGGCGAGGCGGTTCCGATAACGGTCATGCCGTTTCGCTCGGCCAATTGCGTCGCATAATGGCCAACCGCATTCCCGGCCCCGGTCACGAGGATTGTCTTGGCATCGCAGGCCTTGGCAAATTCGACGGCCTGAATCGCTGTGAGCAAAGGAATGCCAGCACAGGCCCCTTCGTCAAAGCTGGCGTTTTCAGGCAATTCGACTGCCTGCTCTGAGGGCAGCGCGATATATTCGGCCGCTGTTCCATCCGCCCGTTGCCATTGTCCGTTCCACACCCAGACCCTTTGACCAACGCGTTCGTCTGAAACGCCGGCCCCAACCGCAACGATGACCCCGGCGCCGTCACTTTGAGGGATGACATAATCACCAGCCAAAGGCCGCGCTGCGCGTGTTTTAACGTCAGAGGGGTTAACGCCAGAGCGATGTACCTGAACCAGCACTTCACCCGCCGCAGGTTCGGGGCGCGCCCGGTCTCCGATAATCAGGACATCCGCGGCTGGACCGTTCTTTTCATAGTATGCAGATTTCATGTGCGAGGTGCTCCAGTTCAATTTCGGACGTTCCTAAAACGGATAGATCAATCTCACGATCCTGTCCTGTCGAAAAAGAATTGCCCTCACGTCTTGTGATAGATTGTTTTCGATCAATTGGTTGATCCCAAGAGAGGCAAGAACAGTGAAAACAATTCGACCTGAGAAGAGATTTCACACTTCTTGTAGAGCTGTTTTCGAAACACTTTGACGGTTTGTGCGCTGACCTCTAATCGCAGTCCAATCGACACCGAAGAATGACCCCGCAGGATCAATATCGCAACTTGGGCCTGACGAGGGCTCAGTTTGATGTTGTACATCTGTTGCGCGGATTGGATGAGTTTCGTGATCAGATCCTGTTCATTATATTGCCCGGTGGTGTTCAGGTCGGTCCAGTGCGATTCCGCAAGTGCAGTGACGATGGGTGCGATTCTTGCCGCATTACGAGTGGCACGTTGGGCAAATCTGTTGCCTGATTTTTGGTCGCGCCCCAAACAGACATGTACCGATACTCCTTTGGCTGGGTAAGCGGTAAACACCAGTTCATCAATCATGCCGGTGTTCTGATAATAATCCCGGAAATAGCGGTTTCTCATGAAATGGTCCGGTGCGATATCTTTGAGCTGATAGAGCCCAGCAGGCGCTTTTCGGGTATGTAGATCATGGAACGGATCCAACAGATACGCCCCTGTTAAATAAGTCTTTTCAAGGCTCATCTGCGCAATGGGTGAAAACGCATCATACATCAACGCGATGGGCGGGCGGTCCTGAAAATAGGCTAGCGTGGCGATGTTGTCGAAATCGATGCACTTGCTTAGCCAAATCTTGAGAGCTTCGGAAAAGGTTTCTGTTCCAAGGCTCTGGATTGCTTTGCCAAGGTAGATTTCTGAACCGTCCATGGTGTTGCCCCTTCATACCCCTTTGGGGGTATATACCCCTTCATCTGACAAAACTAGCATCAAGGGTAAGAGCCAAGGGGTATCCATTAGGGAGCGGAAACCGCGTGACATCAGAGACACCAATTGCCGTTGATATTCAGGCCGCGACCAAGAAATACGGTTCGTTCACCGCGTTACGAGACGTCTCATTGCGGATTCGCGATAACGAGTTTTTTACACTGTTGGGCCCGTCGGGCTGCGGTAAAACCACTTTGCTGCGCACCATTGCCGGGTTTGAAACCCTGACCCAAGGGGCGATCAAGCTCTTTGGTGAGGACATCGCAGATTTACCGCCGAACAAGCGACCGGTGAACACGGTCTTTCAGCAATACGCGCTTTTCCCGCACATGGATGTCACGCGCAATGTGATGTTTGGTTTGCAGATGCTGGGGCAGGGCGAAGCAGAGGCGCGCAAGCGGGCAGGCGAGGTTCTGGAACTGGTTCAGCTGAGCGCCTTTGCGGATCGGTTGCCATCGCAAATGTCAGGAGGGCAACAACAGCGGGTCGCGCTTGCACGGGCCTTGGCCCCAAACCCCAAAGTGTTGTTGCTGGATGAGCCTCTGTCAGCGCTGGATCTGAAGTTGCGCCAAGCAGTGCGCTTGGAATTGCAACAGATCCAACAAGAAACCGGGATCACCTTTATTTTTGTTACGCACGATCAAGAAGAAGCCCTGACCATGTCGGATCGCATAGCTGTCATTGCGGGGGGGCAGGTGCAACAAGTGGGATCAACACGCGACATCTACGAAGAACCAAACAACAAATTCGTGGCGGATTTCATTGGGGAAACCAATCTGTTGGATGTGACGGTTACGGGGCTTGGGGCGGGACAGGCAACCTGTATTTTGCCCGGTGGGGGCTCGTTTACTTGTCCGGCTGCCGACGGATCACATGAGGGGGCCGGACATCTTTCCGTGCGCCCTGAACGCATGGCGATTGTCCCGGTTGACGGTGCGGAGCTGTCGGGCGTTGTGACCCGGCGGATCTATCTAGGTACAGACATGCACGTCGAGGTGACGCTTGATGATAGCGAGGTGATGACGGTCCGGGTTCAGAATTCCGCCGATACGCATATCCCAGAACGCGGTGATCGTGTTGGACTTGGGATGGAGGCAGCCGCAGCGCGTCTGTTGGTTGACTGATGGCTGGCGGGGGCATTTCCAGCGGGGGCCAAGGCTCGGACATGTACGAGGGGCTCGGGGCGCGGCTTATCTTGCCTGCATGGGCCATCATTGGGTTTTTCTTGGTGTTACCCGTCGGTCTGATGCTGATCTATTCCTTTCTGACAAAAGAATTTCGCGGTGGCGTCATTTGGGAGTTTTCGCTGGCGGCCTATGATCAGTTCTTTTTTGATCGCGGCCTGTTCGGGGATGAACCACCCAAAATCGAATGGACCTATATCAACATATTCTGGCGGTCGATCTGGCAAGCGGCCCTTGCAACTGTGTTCTGCCTATTCATCGGATTCCCGACGGCATGGTTTATCGCGACACGTAGCGGATCCAACCGTCAGATCTGGTTGTTTCTGATTACGATCCCCTATTGGGTAAATTTGTTGATCCGGACCATTTCGATGAAGTTCCTGATCCGTGACAATGGTCCGTTGAACGAATTCTTGTTGTGGACTGGATTGGTCGACTCACCGCTGCATATCATCAACACCAACTTTGCCGTGCAGTTGGGTTTGTTCTATTCCTATCTGCCGTTCATGGTCTTGCCGATTTATGCGAGCGTCGAACGCTATAACTTTGCCTTTTCCGAAGCCGCGGCGGACTTGTATGCCAGCAAGTGGGTGACATTGCGCTTGATTATCCTGCCTATCGTCAAGCCGGGCATCATTGCAGGGTGCATACTGGTTTTCGTGCCCAGCCTTGGTGCCTTTTTGGCACCGGACCTGTTGGGTGGGGCCAAGAACTTCATGATCGGTTCGCTGATCGAAGAACAGTTCAAAGGGAACGCAGGTAACTGGCCGTTTGGCGCGGCTATTTCGATGATCCTCTTGTCGATGGTGATGGTGGTGCTCACGCTTTATGCCCGCGCCCAATCCAAAGAGGAGGCAAGTCGATGACCCGTAAAGTTGACTTGCGCCGCTTCACAGGCTTTCAGGCCATCACTTGGGCCTGCCTGTTCATGCTCTATGCGCCGCTGATCGTGGTGATGGTGTATTCCTTTAACGACAGCAACTCGATCACGATCTGGGGCGGATTGTCCTTGCGGTGGTACGGGGACGTGTTTTGGGGGCCTGAAGCTGAAAAATTCAAGGTGGCGGCGCTAAACTCGATTGTAATCGCTGTAAGTGCGGCGGTCGTTTCCACAGCCATTGCCACGTCTGCGGCCACGGCTTTGCTGCGGGCGGGACGATTTCGGGGGAAATCCCTAAGCTTTGTCTTGGTCAACATGCCGCTGATGGTGCCCGAAATCGTGACGGCGGTGGCCTCTTTGATCTTTTTCTCGGCCATCGGTTTTACAGCTGGCTATCTGACCATCCTGGTCGCGCATATCGTGTTCTGCATTCCGTTTGCCTACCTGCCGATTGCGGCACGAATGCAAAGCATCGAAGATGTCTACGAACACGCTGCTCAGGATCTGTATGCGAGCAAATGGCAGGCGTTTCGCCTGATCTTGCTGCCACTGATGGCGCCGGGGATCATCTCGGGGTTTCTGCTCGCTTTCATCATCTCGCTGGATGATTTCATCATTACCAATTTCGTCAAAGGAGCGGGGATTGAAACCCTGCCCACTGCGATCTTCGGATCGGTCAAACAGGGCATCAAGCCCAATATCATGGCTATTTCCACTCTGCTTTTGCTGGTCTCGGTGCTGTTTGTCACCCTGTCCTGGCTGGTTGGGCGGAAGGGTCAAAAACAATAATCCAACAGAGGAAGCCCACAATGAAAAACGCATTCAAACTTGGTGTCTCGGCTTTGGCGCTGACCTTGGCAAGCGGCGCTGCACAGGCCGAAGGCAAGCTGTCAGTGTACCATTGGTTCGAATATATCCCGCAAGAAGTATTGGACAAATTTGCCGCCGAACACGGCGTCGAAGTCACCATGGATACCTACGACAGCAACGAGGCCATGTTGGCATCGCTTAAGGCGGGGAAACTGGGCAGCTATGATGTTGCTGTTCCGGGTGATTACATGGTTGAGATTATGGCTGGCGAAGGGATGTTGGACACGTTCGAACACACAGAGCTAAGCAATTTCGGGAATATCCAACCGCAGTGGGCTGATGTCAGCTTTGATCCAGGGCGCAAGTCCTCGATCCCGTATCAGTGGGGATCTACGGGGTTTTCCGTGAACCGGGATGCATATAGCGGTGACATCAACACAACCTCGATCATCTTTGATCCGCCAGCGGAACTCAAAGGCAAGATCAACGTATTGGACAGTCAGGGTGAAGTGCTGGCGTTGGCCTCGATGCATTTGGGCATTCCGCAATGCACCACGGATCGGGAGCAGTTGAAGGCGTTGAATGCACTGTTGCAAGGCGTCAAAGGAGACTGGGCAAGCTTTGGCTCTGACATTGCCAAGGATGTGTTGGTTTCGGGCGATGCCTCTGCGGGCATGATCTACAATGGATTTTCCGCCAAGGCACGGTCCGAGGGGGCAAACATCGAATATGCCTTTCCGAAAGAAGGGTTCGTGGTCTGGATGGACAACGTTGTGTTGCTGAAAGATGCACCCAACCGGGACAATGCGATCAAATTCATGAATTTCCTGCTAGAGCCGGAAAACATCGCGGCGATCACCAATTATGCACAGTATACCGCTGGTATCGAGGGTGTGGATCAGTTCCTAACGGACGAAGTCAAGACAGCGCCAGAACTGAACCCGCCCAGTGATCAACCCGGCCAATTTGTGATGGCCTGTGATCAGGCGGTGCAAGAAGTCTATGACACGATCTGGACCAATCTGAAAAAGTAACTCCCCAGTCCCGGCCTGCCAAATGGTGTTGTGCACCACCGCCCCTTAGGCGGTGGGCCGGGAGTTTTTGTCTTTCCTGAATCGAGGTTGAAAGAAAAACCGTGACCCATCCGTTGAAAACCACAGACGATATCCTGACCAAAGATGCGCATCTGATTCAGTCTTTTGCCAATCTGGATGCCTTGAAACAGAACGACGCCCGCACAGCAATTGTAGGGGCCGAAGGGATCCATGTAACGGACAGCGAAGGCAACAAGCTGATCGATGGCATTGGTGGTTTGTGGTGTGTGAATGTTGGCCATGGCCGTCGGGAAATCATTGACGCCATAACGGAGCAACTCAACACGCTTGACTACTATTCCACGTTCTACAACTTTACCCATCCAGCCGCCGCAGCACTTGCGGACAAGCTTGCCTCACTCGCACCCGGGAATCTGAACCGGGTCTATTTTGGCAACTCGGGATCCGTGGCCAACGACAGCGCAATCCGTATGTTGCACCATTATAACAACCGCTTGGGGCGGCCGAACAAGAAAAAGATCCTGTCGCGCATGGGCGCCTATCACGGCTCAACCCATCTGGCGATGGCGATGACGACGCCGGGATATTCCGAAGAGTGGGACACGGCCGCCGATGGATTGGTGCATCACCTGATGGAACCCTGCGCCTATCACCAAGCGGAGCCGGGGATGAGCGACGCAGAGTTCCTTGATGTGTTGGTCGAAGACATGGAAAAGGCGATCCACGACATCGGCGCCGAGAACATCGCCTGTTTTATTGCCGAGCCAATAATGGGGGCCGGGGGTGTTTTGGTTGCACCTGATGGCTATCACAAGCGGATGCGTGAAATTACAGCGGCCAATGACATTAAATACATCGCGGACGAAGTGGTCACGGCGTTTGGGCGATTGGGGGCTATGTTTGCTTCTGAAGATGTATTCGGTATGCAGCCTGATATTATCAACACTGCCAAGGGCTTAACCTCGGGGTATCAACCCTTGTCTGCAACAATCATCAGCGATGAAATCTATGATGTGATTTCTGAGCCGGGTGCGATGTTCCTGCATGGGATGACCTATTCCGGGCACCCTGCGGCTGCGGCGGCCGGATTGGCCAATATCGAAATCCTCGAGCGCGAAGATATTCCGGGGCAGGTTCAGGTCACGGGCAAGATCTTTGAAAATGCGCTGCGTGGATTGGGGGACCTTGATATCGTGGGCGATGTACGCGGAAGCCACTTTATGATGGGCCTCGAGTTTATCAAAGACAAGTCGACAAAAACTGAGTTTGACGCAGACGATAATGTGGGTGGAAAAGTCGCCAAACATGCCCAGGATCGCGGATTGATTGCGCGTGCGCTTGGCAACAGCCTGATCTTGTCGCCAACCCTGATCCTGGACGCAGACAATATCGCCTCGATCGAAGCCATCCTGCGCGAAAGCATCAGCGCGACAATGGATGATCTCAAAGCATAGGTGATGTTTTTGCCAAGAGCATTCAGAGGCAGGGCATTGGTCCTGCCTCTTTTGACAGAGGCAGTCGTTGCAGGCTTACAGGAAACGCTCGAGCAACATCTTGAACGTCGCGGCGAGTTCATCATGGGATTTGGGGGCTGCCCCAGTCTGGTTTTGCATCAAGTAGCGAAATACACCGTCCATCAGAGCATAGTGAATTTCGACTTCTTCAAACGACGTATGTCCTGCTTTTTCAAATGCAGTACGAACAATCGCGATCAACATGTTTTCGATTTCAATCGCAGCGGCACGGAACGTTTCGTCAAACATCGCCTGCGTGCGAATATCATACCACAAACTATGCGACCTTCGTTCGTCGATGATGGAGGATGCGAGCGCCTGTGCAAAGGCTTCTATCACTTGATCGCGACCCTGCGCCTTGCTCAACGAGTCAATGATGTTTCGCGCAAATTCCTGTTTATAAACCGACGCGCAATAGATGATCAGATCTGAACGATCCTCAAAATAGTAATGCAGCATGCCCAAGGACAAACCGCACTTTTCGGCAATGTCGCGCAATGACGTATTCGCATAACCCAGCTCTTTGAGCACTGTTATGGCGCTTTCTGCGATCAGGCGCTTTTTCTCGTCTCGCTTCGCATTCTTGCGGGCATGACGCTGTTGCAGCTTTTCGGGCAGGTCAGTCATGTTCGATCTCTTTGATCGGAAAAGTTGTGGGTCAATCTCATAGGGTGGGGCGTATCAAGCAAAGAAGCGAAATACGAGTGGGGACCCAAACCCTTACACCATGTTTGGGTCCCGTCATATCAGAGTCCCCGTTCGATGAGCGTGTTACCGAATTGATCACGCAACTTGTTTTTCAACATTTTGCCGGTCCCGTTCAGTGGGATGGCATCAGCAAAAACCACCGCATCCGGAATCTGCCACTTGGCAACTTTGTCATGGAACAGGGCAAGGATCTCATCCTCGGTTGGGTCTGCGTCTTCGGCTTTGACGGCCACAATTATGGGCCTTTCGTCCCACTTGGGATGCTTTGCGCCGATGGCGGCGGCCATGGCCACGCCGGGGTGCGAGACGGCGATGCCTTCCAGATCAACTGATGAAATCCACTCACCGCCTGATTTGATAATATCCTTGGTCCGATCTCGGATCACCATGAACCCATCTGCATCAATGGTGGAAACGTCACCAGTGTCGAACCAGCCATCCGCTGTAAGCGCGGTATCCTCTTTTCCATAATACGTATCGACAACCCAGTGCCCACGCACCTGCAAGGCACCTTCGGACACGCCATCATGCGGCAACGCCACGCCAGCGTCGTCAACGATGCGCAGATCAATGCCGAATGGCGGACGACCCTGTCCCAAACGCAGGGCGGCCATAAGGTCAGCATCCAGCTCTGAATGCTTGCTTTTGGGACGGTTCGCCGTTCCCAATGGGCTGGTTTCCGTCATGCCCCATGCATGGACCGTATCGCAGCCATAATCGTCGCGGAAGGTGGCGATCATCGACGGTGCAGCAGCAGATCCACCAATCACATTGCGCTTGAGGCTTTCCATTTTCGACCCGGATTTAGCAGCCGACGCCAGCAACATTTGCCAGATTGTAGGAACACCCAAGGCCAGACTGACCTGATATTCATCAATCATTCCCAACAGGCTATCGCCGTCCAATCCGGGGCCAGGCATGATCAATTTAGCGCCGCACATGGCAGCTGCATAGGGAATGCCCCATGCGTTTGCATGAAACATTGGGACCACAGGAAGGATCGTTTCCTGTGCCGACAACGACAAACCATCCGGCAAAGAGATCGCAAATGTATGTAACATCGTTGAACGGTGGTAATACAGCACCCCTTTGGGATTGCCGGTCGTACCCGAGGTATAACAAAGCGAACAGGGGGTATCCTCGCTCAGGGCTGGCCATTGGTACGCATCATCCCCTGAGGAAACGAGGTCATCAAAGAACACCACGCCGGGCACTGCGGCGGCAACTTCGGGGTCGTGCGCACCCAAATAGATGAAGTGCTCAATTGTTTTCAGATGATCACGCGTGCCGGTGATCAATGGCATGAAGGTCTTGTCGAAAAAGATCGCTTTGTCGGCAGCATCGTTGCAGATGAAAATGAATTGTTCGGGAAACAACCGCGGGTTCAATGTGTGGCAAACCATGCCCCCACCCGACACCGCAAACCAGACTTTCAGGTGCCGGTGATTGTTCCAAGCCAAGGTCGCAATGCGATCACCTTGCTCTAGGCCCAGCTTTCCAAGGGCCGAAGCCATCTGGCGCGCGCTGCGTTCCACTTCGCTCCAATTGCTGGTGTTGGTAGACCCGTCAATCTCGCGTGAAATGATTTCTGTATCCGCATGGAATTTAGCGGCGTGCACAATCAGATCGCTGATCAGCAGATCCTGTTTCATCATTGAACCAAGCATGTCTTAGCTCCTCTGTTCTTTTGTTTTCAATTCTATATTCAACCAAAACGCCGCTAGTTGGCGTAGTTAGCTTTTATCATATCTGCGCATTTTTCACCGATCATGATCGAAGGCGCATTGGTATTCCCGGAAACAACGGTCGGCATGATGGATGCATCCGCAACCCTGAGACCTTGAAGCCCATGAACTTTGAGTTCGGCATCCACCACGGCCAGATCATCAACACCCATTTTGCAGGTCCCGACGGGATGATAGACCGTATCGGCACGATCTCGAATATGGTTTTCCCATTCCGCGTCCGTCATATTGTCGTGAACGCCAAAAAGCTCTTTGTTTTGATAGCCTTTCATCGCAGGCGCATTCAGGATGTCGCGAGTTTTACGCGCGCCTTTGATGAGCGTTTGCAGATCACGTTCGTCGCTCAGGAACTTGGGGTCGATGCTGGGAGCGTCCAAGGGGTCGCCTGAATTCAGAACAACTTCTCCACGAGAATAAGGTCGCAGAACACAGACGTGACACGAGAAACCATGCCCCAAATGCAGCTTGCGCGAATGATCATCAACAACAGCGATCACAAAATGGGTCTGCACGTCTGGGCGATCCAATGACGGGTCTGTTTTAAAGAAGCTTCCGGCTTCTGCGATGGTGGATGCGGCCATCGAGCTACCTGTTTTGCGCCATTCGATGAGTTCTTTTAACAGCTTAAAGGACCCGCGGAGCCCGATGCCCAAATTGTCGGTGTCTTTGGTCGAGTAGGCCAGAATGAAATCCAAATGATCCTGCAAATTTTGGCCAACACCGGGCAATTCGTGCACCATTTCGATACCGTGTTGGACAATGTCCTGGGATCGTCCAACCCCTGAGAGTTGCAACAGTTGTGGGGATTGGAAAGCACCGCCTGACAAAACAACCTCTTTGTTTGCGTGTACTTCGTGCGTTTCCTTGCCGCTGCGATAGGCGACACCAACCGCACGTTTCCCGTCGAAAATAACACGTGTGGCATGCGCCCGCGTAATCACCGTCAGGTTCGGGCGCTCTGCCATCACCGGGTGCAGATAGGCCGCAGCCGCGGAACACCGTTCGCCGTTTCGCTCGCTGTCATGAAACAACGTTGTCTGGTACAGGGCCGCACCTTCGTTGTCGCCCGCGTTGAAGTCCTGCGTTTCACGGATTTGCATCTGGGTGTTTGCTTCGACAAACGCTTTGGAGATGGGGCGGGGGGCTTTGGCGTTGGACACCTGCAGTGGACCCGATGACCCATGATGATCATCTGCTCCATTAACGTTGTTTTCGGCCTTTTTGAAAAAGGGCAGAACATCGTCCCATGTCCAACCGTCACAGCCAAGAGCGGCCCAACCATCGTAATCTTCTTTCTGCCCTCGAACATAAAGCATCGCGTTAATTGCTGAGGAACCACCCAATGTGCGACCCCGGGGTTGGTACCCTTGGCGCCCATTCAGGCCAGGCTGAGGCACTGTTTTAAAGGCCCAGTTGTTGATCTTTCCATAGCCGGGCAACATGGCAACGACCCCAACCGGTATGCGGATCAAAAGATCTTTTCCGTCTCCGCCCGCCTCGAGCAGGCAAACCGTCACATTTGGATCTTCGCTTAACCGAGATGCAATCGTTGCACCTGCTGATCCTCCACCCACGATCACAAAGTCATACATCATAACACCCCTCCCAAGGCTGGTCGCTGAACCGTCAGCGAGACCAGTGCACACTGGAAAGAATTCGTATCCGTCAGTGTGGTTGGCGTTTATTAGTCAAAAACACTGGACAAATGTCCAGTATTTCTGTCGGTACCGTCACGTCAAATCAGGGCGCGCAGTCGGATCATGGAACAGACCGGTCCGTCAGAGAGCTGTTTGAGGCTGCTAATAGACACAGGCCGGTGGTCATTCTTCGATAGAGGTTTCCGGAGGTAGGTCATCTGATTGGGTTCTGCTGAGGAACCAGATGAGCGACACCATTGAGAGCGCAAGCAGAGCCAAGGCAATCGGATAATTCACTAACTTACTCCAATCTCCGTTCATCAACGCAAGGCTTTGGGACAGCGAGATTTCAAACCGGGGGCCTAAGAAAAAGGCGATGATAAAGATAACGACGGAAAATCCAAAGCTCGTCATCAGATACCCTAGGCCCGCAAAGATCAGCATGATTGCGACACCAAAAATGCCACCCGTCGCCATTGAGACACCCACGATGCAGAGCAACAAAGCAGAGGCAAAGATGATGGATTCCGGGGCTGATACGACCTTGACCCAGAACCGTAAACCCAGCTGACCGACCCACAGGTTCAGCAGGTTGGCCATAATCATCGCACCGAACAAGCCATAGATCAGTCTCCCTTGGTCTTGAAACAACAACGGGCCGGGCTGAATGCCGTGGATCATGAACGCGGAAATGATGAGGGCTGCGCCGACACTACCGGGGATGCCAAGAGTCAAAAGTGGGATCAGGTTCGACCCAACGACAGCTGAATTTGCAGACTCGGCTGCAGCGATTCCGTGCAGGTTGCCTTTGCCAAAGGTCTCGGGCTCTTTCGACGTGGTCTTGGCGCTTGCATAAGACATAAACGCGGCCGCGGTGGATCCGATCCCGGGCAAGGCCCCTAGAATTGTACCGATCACGGCACCGCGTAGCATCGTGAAGCGGCATCCCCAATATTCTGCCCACGTCACCCGGCGATCATCCGGGTTCCCGGTATCATGCAGTTCAATCGCGCCACGCATATCGCCTCGGATCTGCGACAAACGTCGCAGGATCTCAGATATGGCCAGCATCCCGATCGCAACTGAGGGTAAGGGAAGACCATCGAACAGTTCAAAATACCCAAAAATCAACCGTGGCGTATAGTTTTCGGGGTCACTGCCTATGCTGGCACACAGCAGACCCAGAGCGGCGGCAATGATCCCCTTGATCAGCGAATTGCCGATAAGGCCGGAAAGAACGGAAAAGGCAAAGATCATCAGCGCGAAAATTTCTACGGGGCCCATGCGCAATGCCAGAATAGCAAGTGGGGCCGAAACCGTGATAAGAACGATATCTGAAAAGGTGTCCCCGGTGACCGAGGAAAATAGCGCCATCTTCGTGGCTTTTAGGGGCTTTCCAGCACGGGCCAATGGGTAGCCATCCATCGCGGTTGCCGCGGCATCCGGTGTTCCGGGCGTGTTCATCAGTACGGCCGGAACGGCACCCCCAACAAGTCCGCCCTTGTTCACACCCACCAGAAACGCAATTGCGGGCAGGGGATCAAGCCCAAACGTAAACGGGATCGCGATCGCCATAGCCATGACCGGACCGATGCCGGGCACGGCGCCGACAAACTGTCCTAATACCACCCCGAACAGGACAAAAGCGAGGTTCCAAAGGGTGAATGCATCGGCGAAACCAGCAAGGATTGTAGCTAAATCTACCATTCGAACCTCAGGGTAGGGCGCGGTCTAAGACGTAGACTACGAGAAACCAAATTGTTGCGGGCAACACCGCGACGCCAAGGATCAGCCACAAAGGCCGCCGTTCGCCAATGAGCAGCATTAAAACCAATGCAATCACTGGGGCCGTGTAAGTAAAGCCGAGGTAAGACATCGCCAGCAATCCGAAGGCAAGCAGACCAAAATAAAGGGCGGCTTTCTGAAATTCTATCATCCGCTGGGGTCGGTGAGTGGTGGGTTTTAGGATCAACAAAATACCACAGACGATAAGGACAATTGCAACGGCATTAGGAATGGTGGCGGGTAGAACCCAGCCGTCGTCAACCGCTTCGACAAAATTGGGGATGACTCCGAAATAAAGCACCAATCCAAACAGTGAAATGACGGCCCCAGCGCCACGATCTGCGGTAACTGACATTGAGTTCCCCCTTAGAAACAGACCCCGCCAGTTCGATAAACCAGCGGGGACATTCATTTAGTCAGCAAACAGAACGCGGACGTTTTCAACACCATCCACCAGCATCTGTTTTGTGGTGTCCGGGCCAAGATTTAGTGCTTCAGTCTGTGTCGCATTCTTAACGACTTCGGCAACTTCATCGGAAGCAATCGCATCACTCAGAGCTTTGGTCAGCGCAGCAAGGGCTTCGGGATCTGTGCCTGCGGTCGTTGCGAAAAAGAAGTAAGGATCGACATACACGTCATAACCCGCTTCGCGCACAGTCTGTGTGTCGGGAGCATAGTTGTGACGTGAATCATTGGCGCTTGCGATCATCTTGACGTCGCCGGATTCCAGATACTGCAGGTGTTCGCCCGAGCCAAAACCGGCCAGCACTTGCCCGCCAAGGATCAGTTTCATGTTTTCAGCGCCACCTTTGGTGGAAACATACCGGAAACCTGCACCGGCCTCTTTGTCGACGGCGGACATCAGGAACTTTTGCGGTGCTGCGCTAAAGGCGATGGGCAAGCCATCATTGGCCTTAGCGTATTCGACCATTCCGGCAATGTCGTCGAATGGTGCATCCGCACTGGCAACAAGGGCGAGCTGAGCGTGTGCGACGGTGCCAAGATAGTCAAAACTGTCAAGATCAAACGGCAGCTGATCCCCGCGTTTCACCAAGTTGATCATGATGGGCATGTTTACACCCATGCCGATGACATTGCCTTTGGGCGGCATTTTGGAAATACCGGTGAACATGGCGACGCCACCGCCGCCTGTCTTGTTCTCGGCGATGATGTTCCAGCCGGTTTGCTCTTTCATGACCTTTGCGATCACACGACCCATTGTGTCGGTCGATCCACCGGCACCAAAGCCGATTTGCAATCTAAGCGTACCGCTAGGTTTCCAGTCCGCGGCAGTTGCTGCGGTGGCAAGGGCCATAACGGCGCCTGCCAAAAGCCCGGTCAGTTTGGTTGTTAATGTCATGTTCGTACCTCCATTTGAACATTGCGGGGCGCACCATACCGGCACGAATAATTAGTCTTGGGCAGCGGCCACTTCAGCTGCTGCACCAATGCGAGCGCACATATCTAGAAACGTCTCCTGTTCCTCGGGGCTCAGCGCGGCATCAATGGTGTCGGCAAGTGTGATCATACGGGGCAGCATATCGTGATGCTTCTTACGGCCCGCTTGGGTCAGAGCGAAAACACGTGCGCGCTTATCGTGGTCAGACGGGCGCGAGGTTATGAACCCGCGCGTTTCCATTTCTTTTAGCACGCGACTGAGCTGACCCTGTTCAATGCGCGAAAACGTGATCAATTCCTTTTGCGTGGCCTCCGGCGCCATTGATAGGCCCATGAACACTCGCCATGACACCAAGCCAACGCCGGGTTCTTTGGAAACTGTGCGTGTGACATCTGATTTCAGCATACGTGAGAGCCGAAATACCGTGACTGCAAGCAGGCTCGCTCCATCCGGGATTTGGCCGGGTCGCATTCCTGTCAATCGCTTTACGGTGTCGCGCACTCTGGATTCCTTTTTTCGTTGCCACACTGTATGACTTCTCATACAAATTACCACATAAATATGATATGTCATGTAAATTGTTTTGGCTTCTGCTAGAACTGGATACATGACACGACTTGGGGCCCCTGTTTGGCACCGTAACTGAAAGAAGAAATCCATGGCCAAGGCAAAGAATGTTCTTTTCATCATGTTCGATCAATTGCGCTGGGATTACCTAAGCTGTTACGGGCACCCGCACCTGCAAACGCCACACATTGACCGGCTCGCTGAAAAAGGGGTGCGCTTTACGCGCTCCTACATTCAATCGCCCATTTGTGGGTCTTCGCGGATGTCCACCTATACGGGCCGCTATGTCAAAAGCCATGGGGCCTCGTGGAATGGTGTGCCGCTTAAAGTTGGTGAGCGGACCATGGGGGATCATCTGCGCAAGGCTGGGATGTCGTGTAATTTGGTCGGCAAGACCCACATGCGGGCAGACAACGAAGGTATGGAGCGTCTTGGTTTGAGCCGCGATACCATCATTGGTGCGCGCGTGGCTGAGTGTGGTTTTGATGTGTTCGAACGTGATGATGGATTGCGTGCCGAAGGTCCAAATGGGTTTTATGACGATACAGGCGCGAAAACGTACAATGAGTATCTGACTGACAAAGGGTACGAGAGTGATAACCCTTGGCATGACTTTGCAAATTCAGGCTTGGACGAAGACGGCAACGTGCTGTCAGGGTGGTTCCTCAAAAACTCGACCGAGGCGGCCAATATCGCCGAAGAGGACAGTGAAACACCTTATCTGACCACGCGCGGGATGGAGTTTATCGAAGGAGCCCAAGGGCCATGGTGCTGTCACCTGTCGTATATCAAACCGCACTGGCCCTATATTGTACCCGCGCCATACCACGGTATGTACGGGCCTGAACATGTATTGCCACCGGTACGATCTGACGCCGAAAAAGAAGGTGCGCACCCGATCCTTTCGGCCTTTATGAACAGCAAGGTCAGCAAAGCATTCAGCGAAGAGCGGGTCCGTCAGGCCGTGATCCCCGCCTATATGGGGCTGATCAAACAGGTTGATGACCAGATGGGCCGCCTGTTCAAGTGGCTTGAAGACACGGGCCGTATGGATGAAACGATGATCGTGCTGACGTCGGACCATGGCGATTTTCTGGGCGATCACTGGTTGGGTGAAAAAACGTTCTTCCATGACACTTCAACCAAAGTTCCGCTGATAATTTACGATCCCTCGCCCGAAGCGGATGCAACACGCGGCACGGTGTGTGATGCGCTGGTCGAAAGTATCGATCTGGCTCCTACCTTCTTAGAAGTTGCCGGTGGTGAGGCTGCTGACCATGTGCTTGAGGGGGAATCCTTGTTGCCGATCCTCCATGGCACTGTGACTGAAACCAAACGCAAGGCGGTGTTCTGCGAGGTGGATTTCACCACTCAATCCGAGGCCGTTCTGCTGGGCGCGACCCCGGATGATGCATTGATGTTCATGGCGTCGACGAAAAAGTGGAAACTGGTACACTGTGAAAACGGGCATCGGCCCATGCTGTTTGATCTTGAGAATGACCCCAATGAGCTGAACGATCTGGGTGGTAGCGCAGAGCATACGGATATCATTGATGAGATGTACGCGTTGATGTTTGAATGGACCCGACGCCCGGCACAACGCACCAGCTTGTCCAAAGAAGAACTGCTGGACCTTCGGACCTCTAACAAAGGCAAGGGTATCATTCTTGGGGTTTGGGATGAAAATGATATGCCCGAGGCGGACTCGAGCAAAGTGCGCAATCGTAAGGCGCGTGCTCATTTTGAATAATTCGGCTTAGGGTGCGTGGTTGGTACCGCGCACCCGGGTCGAAAGAACTGCCGCGCTGTGATGTCTGCGTGGCATCTGATTTGACGGACCGCCTGTTCTGCCCCACGCTAAAGCCTCAGATAATTTGAGGCAGAGCTATGAAATGGTTCATCTTCTGTGTTTTCGGAATGCTGGCGACATTTGCCAACGCAGCCGGGCGTGAGGCGAACCATTTGCAAGGGGCCGCGTCCCCGTATCTTTTGCAACATCTCTATAACCCGGTTGATTGGTACCCTTGGGGGCCCGAGGCGCTGAACAAGGCCAAGACTGAAGGCAAGTTGATTTTTGTCTCGGTTGGCTATTCCGCGTGCCATTGGTGTGATGTGATGGAGCAGGAGAGTTTTGAGAACGAACAGATCGCTGCAGCGCTGAACGAGAGTTTTGTGTCGATCAAGGTCGATCGCGAAAGCGATCCGGATCTGGATGCACGGTTCCTGATGACGACCAAGGTTATGACAGGGGGAGGGGGCTGGCCAAACTCGGTTTTCCTCACCCCTGAGGGGGACCCGGTTCTTGCAGGGGGCTATGTTCCAGCCGCTGAATTTTTGTCCGTCATCACACAGGTTCATCATGACTGGATGAGAGATCCCGTATCTATTCGGTTAGAGGCCAATCAAGTTTCCAAGGTGGTTTCCGCGCAGTTGCAGCAGAAAGCCGAAGCTTTGGAGGTTTCACAAGATATGGTTCAGGGTATCGTGGATACGCTTTTTTGGACGATATGGATCCCTTTAACGGGGGCTACGTTATAGTACCTAAATTTCCCCGCGAACCCTTGTTTCTCTTTCTACTGGATCACGCCGAACGCACCGGTGATGTTGAAGTGCTGGGGGTGGTTACGGATATGTTAGATGGCATGATCCAAGGCGGTGTCCACGATCATGTAGGCGGCGGGCTTCACCGATATGCGGTCGACCCGGAATGGAACGAACCCCATTTTGAAAAGATGCTCTATACGCAGGCCCTAATGGGGCGGTTACTAGTGCGGACCTGGGAAACAACAGGGACTCCTGAGTATCGCCGTGCCGCAGAGCGCCTATTTGATTATGTTTTACGCGATTTACGGGATGCAAACGGCGGTTTCTTTGCTTCGCAAAATGCCGATAGCAAGTCCTCCACTGGCGAAAGTATCGAAGGGGCGTTTTATACTTGGCCGACTGCAGTGCTGGATCGACTAGACAGGAGCAGTGTGTTGCGGCGGGATCTTGTTCTGCCGACGCCAAAGGGCCAGGTGTCCCCACGCGAAATTTTAGCATTGCGTGCGTCCTTGATGGAAATGGCCCAGGAAAACGGAAGACCTGTAGGCGAAACACAGGCTGCTTTGGACCGTCTGTTGCAACAGTTGTTTGGTCTCCGCCAAACCCGCGCGGCACCCTTTGTAGATCGAAAGATTATCGTATCGTGGAACGCGGCGATGATCGAAACACTGGCCCATGCTGGACATCATTTTGAGCGGCTAGACTACACTGAAGCAGCAGCAAAGGCTGCGCGCTTCATCTTAGCGGAAATGCAGATGCCATCAGGATTGAATAGAGTTTCGTACAATCAAAGGCCAAGTGAACCGGCGCGCTTGGCGGATTATGCGGGGTTCGGGCGCGCGTTGATTGCGCTGCATGACTATGCAGCAACGCCAGAGATTGCAGGCGATTGGCTTGACCATGCGCAAGCCTTTGCAAATGAAATCGGGAAGAGGTTCGGATCCGCCAAAGATGGGTTTCGGATGAGTCAGGAAACATTGGGCCAACACGCAATTGTCCTGATAGAAGACGCCGACCTCCCTTCCGGCAATGCTTTGGCCTTGGACTTGTTCACGCAATTGGCCTTGCGAACAGAGGCACCGGATCTGCAACAGGATGCGTACGCTTTGGCATCGGCTCTGTCAGGTGGTGTGCTGCACTCCCCTGAAAAACGCAGCTACTTTCTGAAAGCTGTGCAAGACCTGAAAGTAGAAGCAACCGGGCCTGTTCGGTTTGCCGCCAATGGGGCCGTTCGAGGTGAGCTGCATCACGATAAAACAACCAACATTGCCACCGTTCAAATTTCGATTGCACAGGGTTGGCACATCAATGCAGACCAACCGCTTCAGCGCCATCTAATACCTACTCAGGTGTCGATAAGCGGGGCAAAAGGGGCGCTGGAGTATCCTAGCCCCCACATCAAAACCTTGGCGTTTAACGATGCACCGCTGGCTCTTTACGAAGGGGACATTGCGATCTCCGCTCAGTTAACCCCAGGTCCCGAAAAAACCTCTGTGCCGCGTATTACCCTTGTTTTACAGACCTGTAGCGAAGAAATCTGCCTGCAACCTGAAGAGTTGGTTTTCACCTTTTGGCCTACTGCAATGCAGAAGTGAAACAGGCGGGCTAGAAATTTGGCTGTCATACGGGGTTTTTTCGGGAATTTGCCCCAATTTTGCCGCTTCTTTACGCTAATTTTAAGGAATTAGACACAAAGAACCCCTCATTTACGGGACCAGGAGTAGTTGCGTGAGCGCCATTCAAACCTCAGCTGAACCAAACGATTGGTTTGCACTTACGTCAATGCAAATGAGTATGCTGTACGAAAGCATGCAGACAGGACGTGCTGGCACGAATATCGAGCAAGCCGTCGTTCATTTTGATCAACAACGGCTTGATGAGGGTACCGTCCGACGGGCCTGGCAAGAAATTGCGGCACGTCATGATGCGCTGCGGTTGGTGTGTGATTGGCATGATCGTGCCCACCCTCAGCAGCGCGTTACTGATAACATCTCGGTTCCTATCTCTGTGCTGGACTGGTCAACACAGTCAGCTGCAGAGCAAAAGAAAAACCTGGAACAGTTTCTAGAAGCGGATCGCGCACAAGGCATCAATCTGGAAACGGCCACCCCATGGCGGGTGACTCTCATTCGATTGAATGACATCGCTTCGATCATGATCCTGACGATTCACCACGTGGTTGTGGATGGGCGTAGCATCGCTCAAATTCTGTGTGAATTTCTAGCCTATCTAAAAAGTGGCACGCTGCAGGCAATCCCTGCGCCCAGTTCAGATTTCCGGGCTTACTGTCTGGCCTTGGAGCAAGACCTTCTCAACCAAGAAGCGGCACAGATATATTTTAAGGACTATCTGGCTGATTTCGATGATATCGGTACGCTGAACCTTCCTCCCATTGGCGAAGTAGAAGAAACCGGAACGCGCCAAAAACTCGATGTGTTCGAACTTGAACCCCACCTCAAGCAGCAGTTACAACTCTGTGCACGGAAATCTGGCGGCACGCTTGCCAATCTTGTTCAGGCTGCGTGGGGAATTGTTCTGGCTCGGTGGCAGGGCAGCGAAGAAGTTGCGTTTGGCGTGATCCGTAGCGGCCGCCATGGTGTCGCCATCAGCGCCACCAGTGTCGGTTGTTTTATCAGTTCATTTCCGATGCGCATGTCGCTTGATAAAGACCTGACTTTGGGCATCCTGCTTGCGAAGCTCCGTCGGGATACGCTGGCATTACACCCTCTAGAACATACTTCGGCAAACGTGGTGCGTGAAAATGCTGATCTGAACGGCCAGCAATCCCTGTTCGACAGCTTGGTCATGTTTGAAAACGCGGACCTCGAAGGTCTGGTGCTTGGTAGCAGCCGCCCCCATCCTTCGCCGCGAATAGAGCTGCATGAAGAAGGTGGTATGCCGTTGACTTTGGCGGTTTATGGCCAAGAAAACATGCGGTTTGTTTTGGAACATGACCCTTCGCAGGTTCCATCTGTAGTCGCTGCACGGATGTTTGATCATCTGTTGGTATTGCTGCAAAATATGGCCCTTGCGGATAGGGAAACGCGTATTGGTGCATTGGAGATGCTTGGCCAGAGCGAGCGCGATGCGCTTTTGAAGCTAGCCCAACCGGATCGGGTATTAACCCACGACAATACGTGTTTAGTGCAACAATTCGAAGGCGCTGTTCAAGCCTCTCCAAGCTCAATTGCCATTGAGACGGTGGGCACTGACACCAGCCTAACGTACCAAGACCTAGATGCCCGCGCGAAGGGGCTCGCGCTGGCTTTGCAGGCCAAAGGGGTGACTACGGGTGACGTTGTTGCCATTGGATTGCCGCGATCACCTGAATTCATCGTTGCCATGCTTGCCGTTCTGCGCACTGGAGCCGCCTTTGTTCCCGTGGACCCAACGTATCCCGCCAAGACGCGGGATCACATGCTGGCCGATAGCGGAGCCTCGGTTCTGATTGCAAATGCAGACGCGCAACACAGCGTTGATTTGCCGGTGCTTTCGCCTGATCAGGGCCTGTCAACCAACCCAATGCCATTACCGACAGGCACCCCAGAGCAACGCGCCTACATTATCTATACCTCTGGTTCGACCGGAATTCCCAAAGGCGTGGCCGCCAGCCGGGGGAATTTTCTCTCGCACATCGCGGCGATCTCGTCAGAGTTTGAATTGACCTCTCAAGATCGGGTTTTGCAATTCGCCAGCCTGTCGTTTGACGTGGCTTTGGAAGAGGTGTTTCCAACGTTGATGGCAGGTGCCACGCTGGTTTTGCGAAGTGAGGACATGGCGCAGTCCCTTGGGACGTTTGTCGAGCGATGCCATGATTTGCGGCTGAGCGTGCTGAACCTGCCAACGGCGTTCTGGTCACTGCTGGCGGATTTTCTACCGAGCTCAGAAAAACCAATGCCCGAATGCCTGCGCCTGATGGTTGTCGGGGGTGAGCAGGTGAAACCAAACAGCCTTATCGCTTGGCAGAAAGCGGTTCCAAACGTGCGTTGGTTAAACGGGTATGGCCCGACAGAAACAACAATCACCTGCACCCTGCACGAAATAAGTGAAGCACAAACCGAAGCTGATATTCCAATTGGACGTCCCGTCGCCCATGCGACCACATATGTGATGGCGGCCGATGGAAGTATGGCACCCATGGGGGCTGTTGGCGAATTGGTGATTGGTGGGCAATGCGTCACCCTTGGATATGTTGGCCGCCCTGAGGAAACAGACAAAGCATTTGTTAATGGGGCCGTTGTCGGAGAAAACCGTCTGTATCGTTCAGGTGATCGGGCACAATGGCGTCCGGATGGGGCTTTGAACTTTTTCGGGCGCCGTGATCGGCAAGCCAAAGTGCGCGGATATCGAATTGATTTGCGCCAAATCGAACATGCCATCGAGTCGATTGATACCTCATTCGAGGTGCTGGCCGGTGTTTTGAATGAGGGCACGGCGGCGGCGCAACTGGTTGCTTGGATCGAAGGTGACAATCGAGACAAAAAGGAACTTGAAGCCGAAGTCGCGGACCGCTTGCCCGCGCATATGCGTCCAGCGCTCGCTTTTGTGCCTGAATTCCCCAAAACGGCGGGTGGAAAAATTGATAAATCCGCACTGCCCGATCCAGAGCCATCGGCTGTTGAGGCACCAGAAAACAGCACGCCTGTAAGCCAATTAGAAGCTGATATTTGCATGGCTATGGCCAAATCTCTGGGTCGGAAAACCGTTGCCCCATCGCAGGATTTCCATGATCTGGGCGGCCATTCCCTTTTGGCGGTTGAGTTGATTGGTCGTCTCGAAACACTCTCTGGTAAGCGGCTGGGGATCATGGATTTTCGGGAAAATGCGACGCCACGCGCGCTTGCGCGATTGTTGCAATCGGAAACCGACCGACCCAAGCGGATTATCACAATTCAGCCACAAGGAACGCGCCCGCCCTTGTTTGCCGTTCACATTCTTGGCCCAAACGAAGAGTACTTTAGACCCTTGGCAGCACATCTTGGGCTAGATCAGCCGATCATGGGAATTTCAGTTGGATCGCTAGACAAAGATACGCCAACCGGCATTGAAAACACTGCAAAAATTTACTGCGAAGAGCTGAACAAGTTCTACCCGACCGGGCCAATTAGTCTGATGGCCGTGTCTTTGGGCAGTTACATGGCGCTCGAATTGGCGCGACAATTAAGGCAAAGCGGCCGGGATATTGGATTGGTTGCATTCTTTGACGCAGCAGGCCCGGGGGGGCGGGATGAATATCAAGGTTGGCGGCGTCTCTGTGCCCATTTCAAGAGGGCGCAGTACATTGGTTTGAAATTCCCGGTGCAGATCGTGAACAACCGTATTCACAATCTTAAAAACTTCTTTGCCTCCAAGAAGATTCAAAAGGCAACGTCCGAAGGAGATGCCAAGGCGCCTATGACGGTCTATGAATTCATCGCCTCGAACGAAATTGCGGTGAACGAATATTCGCCGGGTTCATTGGACGTTCCCTTGACGATTTTCCGGGCAGAGAACCACTTTTTCGACACGGAAATTGCCCGCCAGACTGGCCTTGGATGGGAACCTGTTGCGACCGCTGGATTTGAGGTGGTTGATGTCCCGGGCGGGCATCTGTCCCTGTTACAGGAACCTCATATAGACACGCTTGCAAAACGGATGGCGGAATCTTTGGACAAGCACGTTGGACGGGATTGATCGTCTATGAACCGGCTCGTTTAAATCCCTTACCGGCGACTGTTCTGAGCCGCCGGTAAGGGATGTGAGGTTAACTGGCTTGCGCAAGCAGGGAAGCGTTGCCGCCTGCAGCTGTGGTATCGACGCAAATATGACGCTCCAAATGGCAACGGTCTCCGAAATCTTCACCATTGATCAGCGGGATCAACGCTCCGTCCCGTGCAGCCAAGACTGTCCGCAGTTCGCGCAAGCTGCTTTCATTTGCCCAAGACACAACCGCATCAAAGCCAGACAGAGTCCCGAGTTGATCTGGCGTGAGCATCCCATCAACATCCGCTTCCCCCTGCGCACCAGGCGCGATGACAACAGCCCCACATCCATGGGCGCGTGCTATCTGCGCTTGGTTTTGCGCGGCCTCTAATGTGGGACCAAGACAGAGGAACACACCCCGCCCATACGTCGAAAGCACATTGGATTCACCGGTAGGTCCGGGCAGCTGCAGGCGGCTGATGGCAGTGCGTGACGGACGTGGTGTCTTGTCTATCGCTGCCTGTATCTTGGCTTGATCTGTGACCGGTCCAGTTGGCATCGAGAAGGCGAGCGATTTTTCAGATGCAAAGCGTTTTACATAAGATGGCCCGCCCGCCTTGGGCCCCGTGCCAGATAAGCCCTCACCCCCAAACGGTTGGCTGCCAACAATCGCGCCAATTTGATTGCGGTTGATGTACATATTCCCGACATTCAGCTGCGATGTGACCTGTTCAATCCGATCATCAATGCGAGAGTGCATTCCAAACGTCAGACCAAACCCAGTTGCATTGATGGCGTTTACCACTTTGTCCAAATCAGCGGCTTTGTAAGTCGCCACATGCATGACCGGGCCAAAGACTTCTTTCTCAAGATCCGCGATACCGGACACCTTTAGGACAGTTGGCGCGACAAAGGTCCCGTTTGTCGGAACGTTCAATTCCTTCAGAACCCGGTTTTGAACGCGCGCGTCTTTAATGTAGTCCATGATCTCGTCTTGTGCCCCGGCATTGATAACAGGGCCGACGTCGGTCGCAAGATCCCAGGGGTTTCCAACAACCAGCTCATCCATTGCGCCATACAGCATCTCAAGGAACGGCGCGGCGACGTCTTCTTGCACATACAGCAGTCGCAATGCCGAACAGCGTTGACCCGCAGACTGAAACGCCGATGCTACGATGTCTTTGATTGCCTGCTCGGGCAGGGCGGTGCTGTCCACGATCATCGCATTCAGCCCCCCGGTTTCTGCAATCAAAGGCGCACTGGGGGTAATTTCATTCGCCATGGCACGGTTGATGGTCTGAGCCGTCTGCGTAGACCCGGTAAAACAAACACCCTTGATGCGTGGATCTGAGGTCACACGTGCGCCTACAACAGAACCGCGCCCTGGCAAAAGCTGCAAGGCAGAGACGGGAACACCCGCGTCATGCATAAATCCTACGGCAATACTGGCCACAATTGCAGTTGGGTCAGCAGGTTTGGCAACAACCCCGTTCCCTGCCGCCAAAGCAGCCGCGATTTGACCCGTAAAGATCGCCAACGGGAAGTTCCAAGGCGAAACACATGCCATGATTCCACGAGCAGGGCTGTTCAATTCTGTGCCGCGCACTGCATAATACCGCAAGAAATCAACTGCTTCGCGTAATTCAGAAATCGCGTCCAACGGGGTTTTTCCCGCTTCACGGGTAAGGGCGGCAAACAATTCGCCAAAATTGGCCTCATACAAATCCGCGGCCGTGTTCAGAACGCGAGCGCGGGTTTCCGCATCTTCATTCCAAAGGGTTGCGGCTGCGAGGGCTGTATCCACATCTTGATGCGTGGATTGGATGACAGTTCCGACCAGATCGCTATGATCTGCAGGGTTTCGCCCTTCGCGCGCCTCGGTTCCATGGACCTCACCCGCAATCAGCGGCTGCATCTGCCATTGGTGGGTGTGAAATGGCATGCGCGCGGCAGCGATAGCGTCCAAATCATCGTCATCATGTAGATCCCACCCAATGGAGTTTGGCCGTTCCGCACCATACAGATCCGAAGGCATTTGAACTGCAGCATTCAAACCGCCAACGCCGTGTACTTCAAAGGGGTCCGCAGCAACCGTTTCAGCCGGAACCGTTTCATCAACAATCTGGTTCACAAAGGACGAATTCGCCCCGTTTTCTAGCAAACGTCGCACGAGATAGGCCAGCAGATCGCGATGTGCCCCAACCGGAGCATAGATCCGACAGCGCGTACCATTTTCCTTGAGCACAAGATCATGCAGGCTATCGCCCATGCCGTGAAGGCGCTGAAATTCGAATGTATCCTTGTCGGTCGCCATTTCCAGAATGCTGGCCACCGTGTGGGCGTTGTGCGTGGCAAATTGTGGGTAAATTCGGTCAGTCATACCCAATAGTTTTCGGGCGCAGCAGATATATGAAATGTCCGTGGCCACCTTGCGTGTAAACACGGGGAAGTCTTTTAGTCCTTCGACCTGTGCACGCTTCACCTCGGTATCCCAATAGGCACCTTTGACCAGACGTACCATGATTTTGCGATCAAGCTCGATCGCGAGGGAATTCAGCCAATCCAAAACAGGGGCCGCGCGTTTGCCATAAGCCTGAACCACAACTCCAAATCCGTCCCAGCCAGACAACGACGGGTCACGCAGAACAGCTTCGATCACATCCAGCGACAGATCGAGTCGATCAGCTTCTTCGGCGTCAATGTTGAAACCCATGCCCGCCGCTTTGGCTTGTTGCGCCAATTCCAACGTGATTGGAACCAACTCCTGCATTACACGTGATTTTTGACCAACCTCGTACCGCGGGTGCAGGGCGGACAATTTGATGGAAATTCCGGGATTGCTGCGAATGTCATCAGAATTGCATTCGCCTGCCAGATTGCGGATGGCATCAGAGTAGGCCGTTTGAAACGATTGCGCATCCTGTGCAGTTAACGCTGCCTCGCCTAGCATGTCGTAGGAATAGGTGTATCCTTGTTTTTCTTTGCTTTTCCCCCGGGTTACCGCCTCTTGAATGGTTTGACCCAAAACAAATTGCGCGCCCATTTCTTTCATCGCGCGGCCTACGGCGGCGCGGATGACAGGTTCGCCCAAGCGTTTAACGGCCCCTTTCAAGGTCGCAACGAGACCGGTTCCCTCTTGCAGAACCTTACCTGTCAACATCAACCCCCATGTGGAGGCATTGACCAACGAGGATGAGGATTGTCCCAGGTGCTGCCCCCAAGCGGATGGCGCAATCTTATCTTCGATCAACGCATCAATGGTGTCTGCGTCCGGGACCCGCAATAGCGCTTCGGCCAGACACATCAACGCGACGCCTTCGCTGGTGGACAGTCCGTATTCGGCCAGAAACACCTCCATCAGACCCGGATTGCTATCATTGCGGATCGCTTTGACCAAGCTGGATGCGCGGTTGTGCGACATCGCCCGCTCAACCGAATTCAACGCGTGAACGCTCATAAGATCCCTGAGAACCTCAGCTTCGGGGCGAAGGTGGTTTTTGCGCAGAGCGGCACGGTGTGTGAGCAAAGTGGTCATGTTTCTTCCTGACTCCGAGGTTTGCTCAAGGATATCAAAAATTGACAAGTCATACTGACTTATGACTTTACATTTTCAACCCAAAATCACTTAAATTGAACCATCATACAGTCTGATAGGGTATCAAAATGAAGGATGGCGGGAAACTTGACCGGCATGATCTTGAAATTCTCAAGATTCTCAACACAGAAGGGCGCCTGCCGGTCACTGAGCTGTCGGATCGGGTTGGCTTGTCGAAATCACCCTGTCAGGCACGGTTGAAACGACTCATCGCTGAGGGGTATATCCGAGGGTTCAAAGCTATCCTTGATCCGCAAAAGCTGGGTCTGGAACAGGTCGTGTTTGTTGAAATCAAGCTGACGGATACGACTGAAACTGCCTTGTCTGAATTCAATGCCGCGGTTCAGTCGGTTCCAGAGATTGAACAATGTCATATGATCGCTGGGGCGTTTGATTACCTGATCAAAGTGCGTACCAAAGACATGAAAAGCTATCGCGAGGTGTTGGGGCGTGTGGTGTCTTCGCTGCCGTATGTTGGCAGCACATCGACACATGTTTCGATGCAATCAGTGAAAGATGTCGCCTTTTAAATGAAAGATTGCGGCGATGTCCTAACGGAATCGATCAAAGCGACTAAGATTTTCGATCTCAAGGGAACCCTGCCGACCCATTTTCCAAAGGCCTAGAGCTGATCATGTCGCGACGATACTATAATCTTCCCCCGCTTACGACGCTCAGCACCTTTGAAGCCGCAGCCCGTCATCTGAGCTTTAAGGATGCGGCCCAAGAGTTGTCCGTCACACCGGGCGCCGTCAGTCACCAGATCAAAGCTTTGGAAAGCGAACTGAACACGCCCCTGTTTCTACGCGGTCATCGTGGGGTTGTTTTGACTCCAGATGGCGCGGCTCTGTTTGATACGTTGTCGACCTCGTTTTTGAAGGTCTCTCAAAGCCTGAATAGCATCCGTGATCGCAATATGACCACTGAAGTGACGATTGGGTCCACAACTGCGGTTGCGGCACAGTGGTTGTCGCCAACGCTGACCCGGTTCTGGCGAAAGTTTCCTAACCAAGACGTGTATCAGGTTGCGCAGGATCGGTTGTTTCACGCCTGCCCGGAAATTGATCTCTTCATCCGGTACGGCCGGGATCCAAACTCGACGATGGAACAAACCCCGCTGTTTCGCGACCAATTGGTTCCTGTGGCCAGCCCCGAATTGGCACAAAAACTGAAAGGGTGCGTGTTAAAGGACATCGCCGGGCAAAGGCTAATTCACCTAGAATCCGCAGACACAAATTGGACGGGCTGGCACGAATGGTTTGGCGAACTTGGATATCTTGGTGTGGTCTCAACCGGGACGCGGGTCAATCGATACTCTGTTGCGCTCCAAGCAGCGCAGGACGGGGCAGGGCTTGTTCTGGGGTGGCAACGCTTGATCGCCCCCTTGATTGATGCAGGTAAATTGGCGCCGATCAGACCGCATGTGTTGCCGGCCCCACATCAATTCTATCTTGTCGGACATCCCGACAAAGACCTTTCTGATGGTGTGCGTACCCTCAAAGACTGGATCACAAACGAGGTTCAACAAAATGACATTTGATAGCGGTCTTCATTTTTCCAACCTGCAGCTTAGACTTCCCAAAGTGTCGTAAAGACGATCCAACATGTTGTTCACCTAACGCTAGGTGAATCGTATGACTTTTCCTGCAATTGAGAACTACTAAACAAGGACTTGCAGACATGACCCCACTTGAAATGCATGGTGTCCAATTGATTGGTCACGGCGGTATCGAAAAGTTGGAATACCGTTCGGACCTGCCGGTTCCCACTCCGGGTCCGGAAGAGGTCCAGATTCGCGTAACTGCAGCGGGCATCAACAACACAGATATCAACACGCGCATCGGCTGGTATTCCAAGGCAGTGACCGCCGACACCGAAACGGGCGGTGCCGAGGGGTTCGATAACGTTGATAACGACGATGCCAGTTGGTCCGGAGTGCCGCTTAAGTTTCCGCGCATTCAGGGCGCTGATGTGTGCGGCTATATCACGGCTGTTGGGGCGAATGTTGATCCAGCACGGATAGGGGAACGGGTGCTTGTGCAAGCTTTGCAGCCCGTGCGTGATGGAGAGCCCTTTACCTGCATTACCTTTGGCTCAGAATGCGACGGTGGATTTGCCCAGTTTACCGTGGCGCGATCAGAATTCACGCATGCCATCAACTGCGATTGGACGGATGCTGAATTGGCCTCGGTTCCTTGTGCGTATTCCACAGCGGAGAACATGCTGCATCGTGCATCAGTTGGGGCAGAGCGGGTGCTGATTTCAGGGGCATCCGGCGGAGTGGGGTCGGCTGCTGTGCAGCTGTGCAAACGGCGCGGGGCTCATGTTATTGCCATTTCATCGGCTGCAAAGGCTGACGACGTGCGCGCTTTGGGAGCAGATCAGGTGATCGACCGGAACGCGGATCTGGTGTCTTGTCTTGGGGCAATGTCAGTGGATGTGGTGATTGATCTGGTGGCAGGTCCGCAATGGCCCAATTTTCTAGAGGTTCTGCGCCGTGGTGGACGGTACGCCACAGCTGGGGCAATTGCAGGCCCTATCACGGAACTCGATGTGCGCACACTTTACCTTAAGGATCTGTCGTTGTTCGGCTCCACCTATCAAGCGGATGAGGTTTTTCCAGATTTGGTATCCTACATTGAACGCGGGGCAATTCAGCCAACATTGTCAGCGACCTATCCGCTAAAGGACATCGCCCGCGCGCAAGAGGATTTTCTAGCCAAGAAACACACGGGAAAGCTTGTTCTGCTTCCTCCGGAGGTCGCGCAGTGAAAATCGCGGAAATTCATATTTACCAGCACGATCTACCGGTGAAGAACGGCCCCTATACGATGGCAAACGCCGAGGTTTGGGCGTTGGACACTACGTTGGTCAAAATTGTGACGGATACCGGGGTTGTCGGATGGGGAGAGACCTGTCCCGTCGGCCCGACCTACGCCGAAGCTTTTGCCGGAGGTGCGCGGGCGGCTCTGCTCCAGATGGCCCCTGACTTGATCGGGACGGGCTGTCTGCCGCTGATCCTGCATCGGCAGATGGATGCTTTGTTGAATGGTCACACCTATGCCAAGGCTGCGTTGGACATTGCGGTGCACGATGCGCTTGGCAAACATCTGGGGCTTTCGGTGGCTGATCTGCTTGGCGGGGCACTGACAGACCGTGTGCCATCCTATTATGCAACAGGTGTCGGTGCGCCCGATGACATTGCCAAACTGGCCCGCGAAAAACGTGACGAAGGATATCCGCGCCTTCAGATCAAAGTTGGCGGGCGCCCGGTAGAGATCGACATCGAAACCATCCACAAGGTCTGGGAAACGGTTGGGACCACAACACGACTTGCCGTAGATGGCAATCGTGGATGGAACACGCGCGATGTGTTGCGGGTCAGCCGTGAATGTGGGGATATTCCCTTTATTATGGAACAGCCATGCAATTCGATTGATGACCTGCGCCAAATCCGTCCGCAGATCCGGCACGCCCTTTATATGGATGAAAATTCCGTTGATCTGGCCACCGTCGTTCAGGCCGTGGGCACCGGTTTGGTCGATGGATTTGGTATGAAGGTCACCCGTATTGGTGGCTTGCACCCTATGCGTAGCTTTCGCGATATCTGTGCCGCGCGCCATTTGCCACACACATGTGACGACAATTGGGGCGGCGACATCATTGCGGCGACGTGTACGCATGTTGGCGCGACGGTTGCCCCAGACCGTTTGGAAGGTGTTTGGATTGCAGGCCCCTATATCGACGGTCACTACGACCCTGAAAATGGCGTAAAAGTGGAAGGCGGGCATATTTCAGTACCTCAGGGACCGGGATTAGGCGTAGTGCCCGAAGAATCTGCATTTGGTGCGCCTATCGCCTCTTTCGGAGGGTGAAATGAAAATCACGAAAATTGAGCTTTACGATGTTGCGCTGCCTTATTCCGGCGGGACGTATCTGCTGTCCGGGGGGCGGGAATACCAAAGCTTTGACGCAGCAATTGTTTGCGTGACGACAGACAACGGAATCCAAGGGTGGGGGGAAAGCACCCCTTTTGGGTCAACCTATATCGCGGCACACGCGCGCGGTGCACAGGCTGGAATACACGAAATCGCACCTCATTTGTTGGGTCGGGACCCGCGTCAGGTCGATCGCATCAATGACGTAATGGATGATGCCTTGGTTGGGCATAACCATGCGAAAACAGCGCTGGATGTTGCCTGTTGGGATATCTTCGGGAAATCCGTAGATATGCCCGTGTGTGAGCTACTCGGCGGGGCCACTGGGTTTCGAATGCCCACGATTTCATCCATCTATGCCGGAGATCCCGAAGATATGCGCACCCGCGTGGCTGCGCACCGGGCAAAGGGCTACATGGGTCATTCCGTTAAGATTGGCGCGCTTGATTCCGAAGGCGGCCCGGCGTTGGATGCAGAGCGGATCACCGCCGCTTTGGCGGACCGCAAAACCGGCGAGTACTTCATAGTAGATGCAAACGGTGGGCTTATTCCGGAAACGGCGTTGCGCATGTTGCGCCTGCTTCCCGATGGGTTGGATTTCGTGCTCGAAGCACCCTGTGCCTCTTGGCGAGAAACGCTCTCACTGCGTCAGCGGTGTCCCGTGCCGATCATCATTGATGAGCTTGCACAGCAGGATCAGGATATCACGCAAATCGTTTCACAAGATATTGCAGATGGAATTGGTTTGAAAATTTCCAAAGCCGGTGGGCTGACCCAGGGGCGACGCCATCGCGATATCTGCCGATCCGCTGGCCTGACTGTCAGCGTGCAGGACACCGTTGGGTCAGACATTGCCTTTGCCGGGGTTGCACATCTGGGGGCAACCGTTCCCGAACGCTATTTGCGGTGTATTCTGGATTGTCGCGACATGGTGACGTTAGAGACTGCGCGCTTCAACGCGCCGGTGGTCGATGGCGGGGTTCTTGTCCCGAACGCACCGGGTCTGGGGATCGAGGTAAACCGAGATGCAATTGGCACCCCGACGCAGATTTGGAGCTAGTCTGAACGCAAAAAAAGCAAGCCGGGCATAAACACATACCCGGCTTGTATTCCCTTATTTATTTGCCCTGCCAAACAGGATCACGTTTTTCCGAAAATGCGCGCGCGCCTTCCAGCTGATCTTCGCTGTCATAGAGCACATCAACAGACCGCAGCTGCCGTTTCGTGATCCGGTTCATCGCATCCTGAAACTTGGCGTCTTCTGCATCCCTAACGATTTCCTTGATCGCAGCGTAAACCAGCGGTGGCCCGCTTGCGAGCAAACGGGCCTGTTCCCAAGCGCGGTCCATCAATTGATCTGCGGGGACGATTTCATTCACCAAGCCCCAACGGTTCGCCTCTTGCACGTCAAACCAACGGCCTGTCAGCAACAACTCCATCGCGATGTGATAGGGAATGCGTTTGGGCAGCTTAACGCTAGCCGCATCTGCCACGGTCCCAGAGCGAATTTCTGGCAATGCAAAAGTGGCATGTTCCGCAGCAATGATCATATCGGCCGAGATCATCAGCTCTAACCCACCACCGCAGGCGATACCGTTTACCGCTGCAATCACCGGTTTGTTCATATCCCGCAGTTCCTGCAAACCGCCAAATCCGCCAACACCATAATCGCCGTCAACTTCATCGCCATCAGCTGCCGCTTTGAGATCCCAACCGGGGCAAAAGAACTTGTCCCCACCACCTGTCAGGATCGCAACACGCAATTCGGGATCATCGCGGAAATCGCGAAACACTTTGCCCATGATCCGGCTTGTCACCAGATCAATGGCGTTTGCCTTTGGTCGGTCGAGTGTGATTTCAAGAATGGCGCCTTCGCGCCGGGTTGTTACAGGACTATCTGACATGGATCAGGCCTTTCTTATCAGGGCATCTACAGCAACCGCCCGATCAGCGGTGCAAAGGAGCGGGTTGATTTCAACTTCGCTGACACTGTCGGCGTTTTCAAGAACATAGGATTGAACGCCCATCACCGCCGCAAGGATCGCATCTATATTGGCAGGCGGTTGACCCCGATAACCCGCGAGGAGCGGCGCAATGCCCAGAGCTTCGAGGGCAGTGCGGATGTCTTCGGGACGCGCGGGGATCAGCAAGGATGTGGTATCGCGCAATATCTCAGTCAGAACACCACCAGCACCCAAGGTCAAAACAAACCCATGCGCTGGATCGCGGATAACCCCGATCAATAGTTCGGCAACGGTGCCGGTAATCATCTCTTCGATCAGAACCTCTTGCGTTCCTATTTCTTTCGCCACCTGCGCTACTTCGTCTGGCATTACTTTTAGGCGGACAGCCGCATGTTCTGATTTATGTGCCAGCCCGACACCCTTGATGGCAAAGGGGGGATGCAATTCGGCAATCGCAGCGCTGATTTGCGCGCAGCCCTGAACCGACCGGTTCTGCGGCACGGGAACGCCGTGCTGCATCAAGGCGTGTTTAGAGTCTGCCTCGGTCATAGTTTCTGGCAAACCCTCAGTCTCTCCTGGCAGGCAAACCGGGTCGCTAATTGGGGCTCGTACTGACGCCGCGGCCTCAGTCGCGGCGAGCGCTTCGCGCAGACCCATCATCGGAACGACCCCCCCGGCCATCAATTGATCTGCAACATCGGATGGCATCAATTCGGGCAGGCTTGCGACGACGCCAAATCTTGCCCCGGTTTCGCTCCGGACGTGCAGGGCAGCGTTGGTGGCACATGTCCAATCCGTCGCATCTGTTGTTGGGTAATCCACGATGGAATAGGTCATGGCGATTTCATCGCCGGTCATGCCAGCCCACGCTTGGGCCATGGCTACCTCATCCCGCCAAACATAGGTGTGATAATCCAACGGATTGTTCAGCGCGACCATAGGACCAAGGGCGCCTCTCAATTGCGTCTGCTGGCGTGTGCTCAGTTCTGGGAATGTCAACGCGGAGTCGACAGCCATATCCGCAATCAAGCTTGCCTCACCGCCAGAGCAACTGATCGAGGCCATTTTCGTGTCAGGCAAAGGACCGTAACAGTGCAACAGCTTCAGCGTTTCCAAAAGGTCGGGCAGGGCAGTCAATCGGGGGATGCCAAGACGATTCAGAAAGGCCTGGGCCCCCGCATCACTCCCCGCAAGTGAAGCTGTGTGCGAAATTGTCGCCTGCTGGGCTTGTTCCGATGCTCCCACCTTGATCGCAACCAAGGGAACCCCTTTGGCGTGGGCTTTGGCTGCAAGTTGCTCCCAATCGCGCAGGTCTTTGAAACCTTCGATATGCAATCCCACTGCCGTGACGCGTGGATCATCGATCAAGGCGGATGCGATTTGTGCCTGCGTGCTTTGGGCCATGTTTCCACAGGTCACCATATAGGCAATCGGTAAACCTCGTTGTTGCATCGTCAAATTGATCGAGATGTTGGAACTTTGCGTCAAGATCGCAACGCCGCTTTCCACCCGCGAACATCCGTGTTGATCGGGCCACAACAGGGCCCCATCCAACGCATTGACAAAGCCATAACAGTTGGGTCCCAAGATGGGCATATCGCCGGCTGCAGAAACCAACTCGGCCTGTAAATCACCTCCGGTTTCGTCTTCTGCCAACGCTTCTGCAAATCCAGAAGCAAAACAAACGGCACCGCCTGCGCCCATTTCGGACAGTAATCTGACGGTTTCGATTGTCGCATGCCGATTAATCCCGATGAACACTGCATCAGGGGCAGCTGGCAGCGCCTCCAACGTGGGATAAACGGGCAGTCCGGCAACCTCAGTTGCTTTGGGGTGAACTGCCCAAACCTCGCCTTGAAACCCCATATTCTGAGATTGCAAAATCACCTGTTGGCACCACGCCCCACCGCCTACGACGGCAATGGTTTTCGGGCGCAGTAGTCGCGAAAGGTCTCGGGTCATGTCTTGGCCATTTCATGCATGGGTATTGAGACGCCCCCCGGTAACAAATCGGGAAGGCCGAGTTCATGGCATCGGGATGGAAACGCAGGCGACGATCAGACACCCGGCGGCTCACATCCCGAACGTGACTTTAGGCCCCCAACGGGCGCAACAAGTCGCGTGAAATGATGTGTCGCTGAATTTCCGACGTTCCATCCCAAATCCGTTCAACACGCGCATCGCGCCAGAACCGTTCGATTGGGAAGTCATCCATCAGCCCCATACCACCAAAGATCTGCAATGTCGTGTCAGTGACCCGGGCCAGAGTTTCGGATGCATATACTTTTGCCGAAGCAATTTCGCGATTTGCCGGCAGCCCCTGATCCAAGCGCCAAGCTGCAGACAGCGTGAGCAAGTCAGAGGCATCAATTTCAGTGATCATATCGGCAATTTGAAAGCTAACGCCCTGAAACTTGCCGATAGGCTGGCCGAACTGTTTACGCTCTGCAGCATATTGCAAAGCATAGTCAAAACACCGGCGCGCGCGTCCAACGCAAAAGGCCGCGACGGTCAAGCGCGTGGCATAAAGCCATTCATTCATGACCGCAAAACCACCATCAACTTCGCCCAGAACCTGCGCATCTGGCAGACGGCAATCATCAAAGGTCAGGATGTAGTTTTTGTAGCCTTTGTGGCTGACCGAATTGTAACCCTCGCGCACCTCAAAACCGGGATGACCGCGGTCTACCAAAAAGGTCGTGATCCGTCGCTTGGGCCCTTTGGGGGTCTCATCTATACCGGTGGCAATAAACACGATGAAGAAATCCGCGTGCTCAGCGCCGGAAATAAAGTGTTTCGAGCCATTCACCACCCAATCGCCGCCATCGCGTGTCGCCTGACATTTCATGCCGCGCACATCGGATCCGGCGTCGGGTTCTGTCATCGCAAGCGCATCCATCCGCTCGCCGCGTACTGCGGGCAGTAGGTAGCGCTCGCGCTGTTCGTCATTGCACGCCATCAGGATGTTTTGCGGGCGCCCAAAGAAATGGGTCAGAGCCATGGATCCACGACCCAATTCACGTTCAACCAAGGTGAAATCCTGATGGCTCAGGCCAGCGCAACCAACCTCTTCAGGAAAGTTGCAGGCATAAAATCCCAGATCGATACACTTCTGTTTGATCTCTTGGCCCAGCTCATGAGGTACTTGGCCCGTCCGCTCTACCTCGGCTTCGTGGGGGTAGATTTCGTTTTCTACAAAGCTGCGAACCGTCGAGACGATCATCTCTTGTTCGTCGGTCAGACCAAAATGCATATCGCGCTCTCCTCAGTGGCGTGTTGACGCATCAAATCGTGGGTTGTTATTTAGCGATGTGCGGAGTTGGGCGTAGATCATGCAGAATTTGACCAAAAATCAAGATGACGGATATGATTTTGATATCCTGTTGTTCGATCAGTTCTCGAACCACTGCTTGGCAAACACAATTGAACCACTGCGCGCAGTTAATACCCTATCCCGGCATCGTCATTATTCTTGGCGGTTTTACACTCTGGATGGGGGCCCCGTCGAAAGCTCGAGCGGTATGCGTGTTGAGCCACACGGACCTTTGAACATGGGGCAGGGCGCAACACTCATGGTCATGCCATCTTATGGGTTTCGTGGGCTAGATGGATGGGACACCACACGGCAATTGCGAACGGCAGCCAAGCGGTATGACTGCCTTGCCGGTCTGGACACGGGCAGCTGGTTGTTGGCGCGGGCAGGTTTGCTGGATGGGTATCGCGCCACAATCCACTGGGAGGAATTGGTCGAATTCGCTGAAACCTTTCCCGAGGTGGACAGTTGCCGCGAACGCTTTGTCTTTGATCGCGACCGGATTACTTGCTCCGGGGCAATGGCCGCCTTTGATCTGGTGATGCATCTGATTGGCGAACACCTGGGGCCTTTGCTGGCGATGGAGGTGGCGCAACTTTTCATGACACGAGACTCAGCGCGTTCACATGCCTCTTTATCCCGTCCAAGCAGCCGAACAGTCGATCGCGCCATAACTATCATGCAAGAACATTTGGAACGCCCTTTGACCATCGGGGAGATCGCTCGCGAAATAGGGTGCACACAGAAGACGTTGGAAACGCGCATGCAGTTGGAATTTGGGCTGACTCCTCAGGGTGTCTATCGCCGTCTGCGATTGACGCTGGCGCGTAAGTTGGTCACCGATACCGATCTGAAAGTTACGGAAATAGCCTTTCGTAGCGGTTACGACAACGCAAGTGCAATGACACGCGCTTTTAGAACTGAGTTTGGGCTAAGCCCCACTCAAATGCGGAACGGGGGTTTGAAGTGATATGAACCACATGCCCATTGGACGCACATCGACGTCACAGCATCCGACTGGCTTAGACGTCTTCTTGCTGCGTCAGCAAATGAGACAGCTTTTGAGCCGCCTGCTTTAGCTTGTCGACATGTTGAATTGCCGAGGTCATCGACAATCGTTGATCCGGCGCGTGAAAGGACAAGGTCGACATCAGCCGCCCATAGCCATCCGTAATCGGCACAGCGACAGCAACCATCCCGTCCATGAACTCACCATCATCTGTCGCATATCCTTGCTCGCGAACCATCTGCGTCTCTTGAAGCAACGCGTCTGGAGTCGAGATAGATTTATCTGTTTTGACTTCCAACAGTGCTGAATTTGCGTAGCTCTGAAGATGGCGCCGATCCAAACTGCTGAGGTACATCTTACCGCTTGCCGTACAGTTGAACGGAACCCGCGTGCCAACAGGCAACTGAATTCGAAGCGGCCACTTGGTTTCGACGCGATCAATGTACAACATTGCATCGCGGTCAGGCAGCGCAATGTTGCAGGTTTCACCAATCTCTTCTGCCAGCTTAGTCAAGATCGCGACCCGCCCAACCCTTATGCGCAACGAGGATAAGATGCCACTGGACATATTCCGGGCCCGCAAGCCCGGGGAATAACCACGGCCGTCAATTTCACGCTGAATAAAGCCCTCTGATTCAAGCGTCGCAAACAGGCGATGGATCGTGGGCTTTGGCAAACCAAGTTTCAGATTCACTTCGGTCGGCGTCACTGGGACGCCAGCCTGTGCCATCACTTCAATAACACTAAGCAATCGAAGGTTGGTTGGGATTGCGGTTTCCGTGCCACCAGATTTCGCCATGTCACCCTCATCAGATTTTCTGTGCTTCTACCTACAAGGAAGAGATTGTGCGTGTCGATAGGTGAGACACCAGTCAGGAATAAGAGCGTCACCTTTCTGCAGTCCATTTTTAAAGAAATGAGACTTGAAGTATCATTAATTGAGGTATATGAATCAACCATAGAAACAATTGATCTAGCCAAACAACACACCTCGGAGGTCCCCGCGATGCAGATCCAAAAAGTCGACTATATCGTGGTCGGAGCCGGCTCTGCCGGATGCGTAGTGGCCAACCGTTTGAGTGCTGACCCGTCAATCAAAGTTGTTTTGCTTGAGGCAGGCGGAAAAGACATCAATCCCTGGATCCACATCCCGGTTGGCTACTTTAAGACCCTACATAATCCAAACACCGACTGGTGTTACAAAACCGAACAGGATCCCGGATTAAACAATCGATCGCTGGATTGGCCACGTGGTAAAACCTTGGGGGGATCAAGCTCGATCAATGGTTTGCTCTATGTGCGTGGCCAGAAAGAAGACTATGACCGCTGGGCTCAAATGGGGAACCGGGGATGGGGGCACGACGATGTCTTACCCTTGTTCAAGCGCTCGGAATCTCATGAATTCGGTGAATCGGAACATCACGGAGGTGACGGAGGTTTATCTGTGTCGCTCATTCGCGCCCGGAGCGACATTGCTGATGCCTTTATAGATGCAGCTGTCGAGATGGGAGTGCCCAGAAACGATGACTACAATGGCAAAGACCAAGAAGGGGCCGGATACTTTCATCAAACTGCCCGTGGTGGGTTTCGCTGCTCAAGTGCCCGCGCTTTTCTGAACCCCGCCAAAAAACGCCCGAATCTAGAAATCATTACACACGCCCATACAGAGACATTGCTGTTTGATGCGACTGAAACACGCCGCGTGATCGGTGTGCGCTATTCAACCAAAGGGCGAAGCCATGATGTAATGCTCAATCCGGGTGGGGAGGTCGTTCTTTCTGCCGGGGCCATTGGATCACCCCAAATTCTGGAATTGTCTGGGATCGGCAAAGGGGATGTTCTGCAAGCGGCTGGTGTAGATGTGCGCCATGAATTGCCCGGTGTTGGTGAGAATTTGCAGGATCACCTCCAAATTCGACTGGTTTATGAAGTCAACACTCAAACCTTGAATGATGCCATCAACAGCTTCATCCCAAGGATGGGCATTGGCTTGAACTATGCGCTATTCCGCAAGGGTCCGATGAGTTTGGGCGCCAGCCAGGTCTGCATCTTTGCAAAATCGATGGAGGGGTTGGAAACGCCCGACATCCAGTTCCATTTTCAACCCCTTAGCGCAGACAAACCAGGCATCGAAATGCACCCGTTTTCAGGTATCACTTCCTCGGTGTGCCAGCTGCGCCCGGAAAGCCGTGGCACCATCCATATTTCGTCGCCAAAGGCGTCAGATTATCCAATGATCGTGCCCAACTATCTATCAGCGATCGCTGATCAGCTATGCGCCGTACGCGCGATCAAGTTCGCGCGCGCCATGACAAAAACCAAAGCACTGAACCCCTTTGTCGTGCGAGAACATGTGCCCAACAACAATCCTGAAACGGACGAAGAACTGCTGCAATGTGCTCGAGATATAAGCCAAACGATCTATCACCCAACCAGCACCTGCCGAATGGGCAGCGATGCGCTGGCAGTTGTGGATGATCGCTTGCGCGTCCACGGAATCTCTGGTTTGCGGGTCGCGGATGCCTCGATCATGCCCGATATCGTTTCTGGCAACACGAATGCACCTACAATTATGATTGGTGAAAAGGCCAGCGACATGCTGCTCCAAGATCGACTTGTTTAGACCGATGCTTGCAAATTGCCGGACAGATCGACAGGCTGATTAAGGGAATGAAGCAAGTGATCCAGCGCGACATAGTCGGTAATTCAGACCTCGTATAGCTTTGCGCCTCGCGCTCTTGCACTGGATTGATCAGATGGGAAACAATGCAGTCTATGATTTAATCACCAGATTGTTGCTCAATTCAGGTTATCAACTCAGCGGAATAAAAGGTACCATAATACTGATTATACCTCTCTTCGTATCAGTTCGATAATCACCTTCAATGTGAATCCGGTGGGTGGAACTGTCCACCCCATTCATTTTTGAAGCTGAGTGTTTCAGCTATGTCGCGCATATTAGCACCTCAACGAAATACCGCCACGCACGTTCAGAACGTGTTCAATTTGTGGACGATAACACTGCTGCAATTTGTAGTTTGTTCCTGTGTTGGCCAATACCCCGCAATATCACGGCAACAGCTCGGCAATGCCCCCATCAGAGACATCGGGAGCTATTCAACCGCGCAAGGCTCGACGATTTTGATTCCGTTATTTGCCCTTGATATCGACCGCAAAGTTCAGTTTGGCCCCAGCCGGTGGCGGCGGAAATGGCGCCGCGGCCCTGATCTGAGCCAGCGCCGCTTTATCCAATCTGGCTGAACCCGAACTGCGAGAGATTGCAATCCGCTGTAAGGAGCCATTTTGGTCAATTCGAAAAGACACGCGCGCAACACCTCGCAAGTTCACTGACCTTCGTTTGGCGCGGTGCACTTTGCGAAGAACGATCCCGGAATAATTACTTGCCGCTGCATCGCCCTGTTTCGTTGATTTTTTTCCCGCAGAAGCCGCTGATGCCATGCCCCTTTTCTGGGTTTCGGTTGCACGGCCTTTGCGGGTATTTTTACTGCTGTTTCCTTTGGCTATTGGCTTTGCTTTGGGTTTTGCCTTTGTGGTTTTCTTTTTGTCTGCAGGAGGTCTGGGGGCGTCGATGAGTGGTTTTTGAATGGCTGTGTCGGTGATCGAAGTCTCGGTGGAGCGAACCACAGTTTGTTGCGGAGCATGGATCTGAGGCGTCGGTGCAACGCTGGATTTTTGTACAGGAGAAGGAGCCATTGTTGGCGCTTGAACCGGTGTGGGCGTGGGTTTTATTGTTTTACTAGGATGCGTTAGCGTGTCGGGTGGGCTCGTTGGGGTGGCTTTGGTTTGAACCGGCTTTTGAACATTTGGTTCCAACGGCGAGGTTTCAGTTGGTTGGACGGGGGTATTTGAGCCAATGGCCAAATCGCGAAAGGAATTTCCCAGTGCGGCTTGGCCCGTTTCTCCGCTGCCTTCGATCAACACAGGTTCGGGGCCAGACAGATCCAACATAGCGACAGCATGCGTGCCAAGCGCAGCGCATGCACACAAAACCACGATGAGACGCGATTGAGGTATCATTGGATTTCTCTTTCAGAGACCACAAAGATCTTCTCAGCACCAAGTGCGCGCAGATCTGTACCGATCTTTACCAATTTATGCGCAGGTAGGTCTCTGTCCGGCACAATACGCACGTCTGATAACGGTGTCGCATCATCCACGAGGCGATCAACAAAGGCTGATACGCTGGTGATTTCAGTGCCGCGCAGCGTCAGTGTTCCATCGGCATAAACCACAAGCGTATCAGGCGGTTCGCGACCTTCAAGTGCTGCGGTTTCAACCAGATTGACTTGGGGATCCAACGGAGGAGCCAAGGTCCCTGCGATCATAAAGAAAATCAACATCAGAAAAACAATGTTGATCAAAGCGATTGTCGGCTCTTGTGCCATGCGGGAACGTTTTTTGGTATGCATCAGCTCAAGACCACGGCTCGAATGTGGGACAATGGGCGCAACGTGTTAAGCAGATCAATCAGGTGTTGCGAGGTCGTCTGATCGCTGAGGCTGATCAATACGGTCTGCTGTTTGTCCGCCGCAAATGCCTGCGTCAAGGACTCGAGTGCCAAATCCTGGCCATTCAGCAGGATGCGCGGGCCATCCATTTTGATGAACCGAACGGGATCGTCGCTCTGAGCGCTACCTGCCCCCCCTGCGGTGAGTTCAACCTCGCTGTATTTGGAAAAGGTAGAGGACAGCATAAAAAACAGCAGCAAAAGAAAGATCACATCAATCAAGGATGTCATCGACAAGCGTCGGCGTCGGCGTTTTCCGGTTTTAAGCGCCATGTGAAGCCAGGTCCGTTGAGTGCAGAGTTTGTTTGGATTCGACCATGGAATGCCCCGGTGCAAACAAAGTGCGTAAGACGCGATTGGTAAAGACGCGCTCTTGATGCATCCGGGCCTCAAGCCAAGACAGGATCAACGAGGTTGGCATAGCGACAGCAAGACCGGCCGCGGTCGTTAACAACGCCACCCAGATGCCACCCGCGAGCAACGATGGATCGACCGAACTGCCCGCGCTCTGCAGTTTTTGAAAGGCTTCGATCATACCCAAGACCGTACCAAACAATCCCATCAGAGGGGCAAGTTGCGCCACCATGTCCAGCGCGCTGAGACCCCGTTCCAGACGTGAAAACCGTTCTTCGGCTTCGGCATCTGTGCGTTCGGACAACTCGGGGCAGTTGCCATTGAGGCCCATTTTGATCACAGGCACCAGATAGCTGCGACTTTTATTAAGGTGCCGCTCAGTAAGAGCTTTGTCCCCCCGATCCCAGGCCTGCACCGCGAGATTCAATTCGACATGGCGCCCAACCCCAGCAGCGCGGTATTGCCAGAGTTTGTAAAACACGACCGTTAAGGTGATGAATGACGTCAGGATCAAGACAGCCACCACGGGACCGCCCAACTCCAGAATACCGCGCAGAGCGTTTGCAATCTTGTCCATGGTATTATCCGATCAGTTCGATGTTAGTCATCGACTTTAGCTCAAGACCTTGATCACAGGATTTGGCGGCTTGCCCATCGATCGCGCAGCGTTCAGCGCCATTGATCAAGACGCGGCTAATCTTGTCACAGATCAGTGCGCTAAAATGGAACTGGCGGACACGCGGGCGCCCTGCTGGCAGATCTTGGAAATCTAAGAGTGTCATTTGGGCGACCTGCCCTTTTTCGCCGAACAACACGGTTTCATAGACCACGTCGGTGATGTCTTGGGCGTGGTGGTTTTGGATGAGAAAACTCATCCGGCATCCCGCATTTTCGGTTTGGGTTGCGCTCAGTTCAATAGAAATACCAGGAGCGTTGGTGTCTTCGGCCTGTGTGATACCTGCCCCCCAAAGGAGGGGCAGGGCCAACAGGGCAATCTGAGAGTTTTTCATCATGATAGGTACCGTCGTTGCCTTGGGATCATGGGTTTCAGAAAGTTTTTGCAAGTGTCAGCTTGAAGTTCCGGCCCGGAGCGTCGCGGGTCGAAAGTTTCGTGCGGTATTGTTTGTCAAAGATATTTTCGACACCAAACCGAATTTCGGTATCTGCAAACAGCCCCTCTTGGGGGATATATGTCACCCGAAGGTTGTTCAGCCCGTAACCCGATACCGGCTGATAAGAGACCCCAGACTGAGACCGCACCTGCCGTTCAGAATTACGCCCGGCGACCAGTTCCCAACTGACATCCCATGCCGCACTTAAACGCTTTCCGACAGTCAGACGCAGTGAATCTTCGGGAGAGTTACGCCAACCTTGCTTAACCCCTGCTGTGGTGGTTTCCGTGCCCTCTGTGATGTTCATGTTCAGATCCGAATAAAATCCAGATGCATGGGCATATGAGGCTTCGATTTCAGCCCCTTTGTTGTCGACATTCGCAACACCACTATAAGAGGTCACATCCCAAATATTGGAGGTATAAAAGTTGACCTTGGCCCGAACCGTGTCGCCATCTGAAAAGATATCATTTGCGTTATACGATGCGCCAACCTCAAATGTTTGGGCTTTTTCAGGTTGGGTCATAAATGCGATAGACCCAAAATCGTCGAGAATTGGCAGACTTTCAGTGTAGGCCCCACTCCCGAAAACAGCGATACCATTGTTGAATTCATACCGCGCCGACAAACCGCCCATAAGGGCATTGTTGGAATAAGAGCGGTTCAATGGATCAACCGATGCCTGATCACCTGTGATATCCTGAATTTCATACCGGAGCGCTGGCGACAGGGTAAATTGTTCTGTGACTTCGATGTCGTCGACAACAAACAAGGCAAACCGTTTGTCGGTCCCACCGGGTGCCGCAAATGCGGTTTGACGTTTGCGCTCCAGAACTTCGAATCCTGCGCGCAGATTGTGTGACATCGCACCGGTATCAAAATATGCGGTATTTTTGACCGTTAATTTGGTTGTCTCATAACGGTGCTGCGCTGTGTACAACGGGGACCCGCCGGGCGTTAGCGGAGAAATATCAATCAGCTGGTCAGAATACGTAAGATTTACATCCAGATCGACCAAATCGTTAGCGACAGGGCTGTATCGATATCTAAGACCTGTGATCTCGCTTTCGGTTTTTCTGTCGACGTTCGCGAACCCGGTGGCCCCTCCTGCGAAAGTGTCATAAGGCACGTCTTTTTCGTCAGTGGTTGATTTGTTGTAAGAGAGTGTCAACGAGTGGTCGTCGGATTCACCGAAGGTATATTTACCTTTAGCAAGGAACGACGGCATCTTGAATTTGGTATCTGCGATAACCGAGCCGTCGCCATTTTTGTAATCGTCCTGATCACGGTAAGTGTAGTTCAGCAAGAATTCCCAGTTTTTTGTGGGCTGCCACGCCAGAATGGTTGAAGATAAGAACCCTTCACCATTTGTGTTGCCGCCAAATGTCTGGCGGAACTTAAAGCCGGGTTCACCGCCGGTGAAATCAGATGCGTCTTTAGTCTCCAGTCGAACCACACCGCCTATAACGCCAGATCCGAATTCAAACGACCCCACTGTGCCACGGATAACCGATACGCTTTTGTAAAGTTCGGGATCGGTGTAAAGTTGATTACCGATGCGATACAGCTCTTCTGATCCAGTGGTGGCTCCATCGATTTGAATTAGAACCTTTTGGTCCGTGCCATAGGTCCCGTTCGCTCCAAAGCCCCGAATGTTGATGCCCGACCCTTGTGGATTCGTTCCGTTCACCAGCGTTACACCGGGAACCGAGTCGATCAGCTCTGCAACCGTGCTAGCCTGACGATCATTGATCTCTTCCTGGTCGATATTCGTAACGGGTACGGCCGTATCGGTCTGAATCTCGCGTTTGCTTTGGCCAAGTTCGATCGTGCCTAGAAATTCTTCGTCTTGTTCCTGAGCGGATACCGAAGATGCGATGATACTTAGGCAAGAAGCTGTGCCCAAGAGGCCCATCATTATGTTTCGTGCGCGCATGTCTGTCCCTTTGATGCGTTCGATGACTCAAAAGGCTGGCGCAGCGCTGGCGTTGGTCTGTTTTTATTGATTTTTTTCGGAATCGGTGTTCCGTGGCTTGAGCTTGCTAATAAAACTTACTAAAATAGTCAACATATATTGTTGTCATGTGAACAACCTTGCTAGCAGCAACATCACATCTGTGATGATCAGCCAGCCCACCCCAAAAACTTATGACTGGATGGGAATCCCTATGACTAATCAGGCTGTTATGTCCCCTGAAGCAATTCGCACCGCGCGTGCCGAAAACCCAAAAATGCGTGATCGTGATTTGGCCGATCAGGTGGGAATCACCGAAGGCCAATTGGTTGCAGCTTATGTCGGTATCGACGTCACACGCATATCTGCCAATTTAGACGACCTGTTTCTGCGCCTGAATGGATTGGGTGAGGTAATGGCCCTGACACGCAACAAATCCTGTGTGATCGAAAAGGTTGGACAGTATGACAACTATCATTCTGGTAAGCATGCATCGATGGTTCTGACGGCCGATATTGATCTGCGCATGTTCCCGTCCCACTGGATTTCAGCGTTTGCGATCGAACGCGTGACGGAGGCGGGGGTGAAGCGGTCTTTACAAATCTTTGATGCTGCTGGTGATGCGGTCCACAAGATCTTTCTGCGAGAGGGATCCGATTTGGATCATTGGACGCAATTGGTCACTGACCTAAAACTGGATGAACAGGACCAAGTTCTGGCCGTTGATGCACGTGCACCAACTGAGGTACCGAAGGGCGATCCCGCAAAGGCGGATATCCTGCGCGCAGAGTGGGCAAAAATGACGGATACCCACCAGTTCATGCGCCTTACCTCAAAGTTAAAGATGAACCGTTTAGGGGCATATCGGATGGCGGGCGCCCCACTGGCACGTGCCTTAGCAACCAGCGAAATTGACACAATGCTAGAGGGCGTGCGGGATCAGGCGCTAGAGGTGATGGTGTTTGTTGGAAATCGGGGATGCATCGAAATCCACGGTGGACCGATAGAAGAGCTGAAATCTATGGGCCCTTGGCAGAACGTTCTGGATGCGCGTTTCAATCTTCATCTGCGTTCTGATCATATTGCCGAAGTCTGGGCCGTTGCCAAACCGACACAACGCGGACCTGCTGTTTCAGTCGAAGCATTTGATGCCGAAGGCGGGCTGATACTCCAAGTTTTTGGTCGCCGTACAGATGCGGGCGATTTCCGGGGGGCATGGGGCGAATTGGTCAAAGGATTGGCCCCTTTGCAGATTGAGGAGCTGGCATAATGCGCCTTTCTGGTCTGTCTGTTTTTCAACGTGGGCTGAGCACATTTTTGGCGCTGATCTGGGTCACACAAATAGCCTTGGCCGACGAACGCCCCAGCCGAATTATATCGATTGGGAATTCGGTGACCGAAATCGTCTATGCATTGGGGCAAGAACACCGAATAGCTGGGCGGGATCGGACCTCGACCTATCCAGCAGAGGTGAATGAACTCCCCGATATCGGATACATGCGTGCCTTGTCACCCGAAGGGGTTCTGTCGGTCGATCCTGATTTGATCCTGTCCCTTGAGGGTGCAGGGCCACCCGAATCCATCGCTGTACTTGAAAAAGCCAACGTTCCATATGTCTCGATCCCAGAAGAGTTCACGGCAGATGGAATTGTAACTCGGATCCAGATCGTGGGCTCGGCATTAGGCGAAGAACCTGCGGCGGCTGCATTGGCGGAAAAAGTCATAGCCGAAATTACGGCTGCGGAAACAGCAGCCAAATCTGCGACAATGGGGCATCCCAAGCGAGTTTTGTTTGTTCTGTCGATCCAAGGTGGTCGCATTCTAGCCTCTGGCGTGGATACAGCCGCAGATGGGATCATCAAAATGGCTGGTGGCGTAAACGCTGTGTCCGAGTTTGACGGGTACAAACCAATGACACCCGAAGCCGTGGCGCTGTCTAAGCCTGATGTCATCCTGATGATGGATCGCGGCGGCGACCATTCAGCGGCGACGGCGGAATTGTTTGCGATGCCTGCGCTAATTTTGACTCCTGCAGCGCGAAATAGACACGTCGTGCGGATGGATGGTGCACATTTGCTGGGCTTTGGTCCGCGTACCGCCTCGGCGATTTCGCAATTGTCCCAGGCATTGGTGAGCGGAAACGAGTCGTGACTGTAATAAATGCGCAAGCCGGACCACTCGAGCCGCTGTTGGATCGACGCACGTTAGCAAGGCGGATGACAATAGTCCTAATTGTTTTGTTGGGGTTGGTCAGTTTGATCAGCCTTACACAAGGGGCCTCGGGGGCTTCTGTCTGGCGATTGTTAACTGACTTGTCCGCCGGCCGTGAACTGGAGCAGCTGGATCGCGTCGTCTTGTGGGACATCCGGCTACCACGATTGTTGATGGGCATGTTGGTCGGTGCTGGCTTAGCCGTATCTGGCGTAGTCATGCAGGGATTGTTTAGAAACCCATTGGCCGATCCGGGTATTGTCGGAGTTGGTGCCGGTGCCGGGTTAGGTGCGATCTGTGCCATTGTGCTAGGAGGCTTTTTGCCAGTCGCCTTGCGGGATTGGGCTGGGGGCTGGCTAATCATTGGCGCTGCTTTCCTAGGCGGTTGGGGATCGACTATCATCCTCTATCGGGTGGCGACGCGGCGAGGGCAAACTTCGGTTGCAACTATGCTATTGGCGGGTATCGCGCTTGGTGCCTTTGCGGGCGCAATTGGTGGAATACTTGTTTACATCGCGGATGATCGGCAACTACGGGATCTGACATTTTGGGGAATGGGATCCTTGGCCGGGGCAACGTGGCTCAAGGTTATGAGCCTTGCGCCGGTCATGTTGGGGTCTTTGGCCACGACGCTTTTCCTTGCACACGGGCTAAATGGGCTGGCCTTGGGCGAGGCCGTTGCAAACCACATCGGAATTCCAGTGCAGCGCACCAAGAACATCGCGATTTTAATGGTGGCGGCTGCAACCGGCGCTGCTGTCGCAGTTTCAGGGGGCATTGGGTTTATCGGCATCGTGGTCCCACATGTTCTGCGCTTGTCGACCGGTCCGGATCACCACCGGCTTTTGCCAAATGCGGCTCTGTTGGGAGCAGCTCTTTTGCTGATTGCAGATGTGATCAGTCGAACCGTCATTGCTCCGGCTGAGTTGCCTATTGGGATTGTGACCGCAATTTTGGGCGCACCGGTGTTTTTATGGATCTTGTTGCGCCGTCACGGCATCATGGGAATGTGAAATGAAAGCCACTGATATTCGCGTTCGAATGGGACGCAAGAACATCCTCCATGGGGTCGATTTTGCCGCCCGCGCAGGGGAAGTGACGGCAGTCATTGGACCGAACGGATCCGGGAAGTCGACCTTACTCAAGGCGATGACAGGAGAAATTGATTTTGACGGTTCGGTTGAATTGAATGGTCACGATATCCGGATGCTGAAGCCTTGGGAACTTGCACCGCTGCGGGGAGTTTTGCCGCAAGCCGGCGTTGTGGCATTCCCGTTCACGGTTCTGGAAATTGTTAGGCTTGGGCTTGCGAGCGGGCGCGCGGCACAAGACGATACGCTGCCGTCACGGGCTTTGGAGCAGGTTGATCTGGCCGGGTTCGAAAACCGTTTCTATCAAGACCTGTCTGGAGGCGAACAACAAAGAGTTCAATTGGCGCGGGTTTTGTCACAGGTCTGGCAGCCGATGCTGGATGGGGTCCCGCGATGGTTGTTCTTGGACGAACCAGTTGCCAGCTTGGACATTGCGCACCAATTTACTGTGCTGGATGTCGCGCGGACCTTTGCAGATCAAGGTGGAGGTGTGGTGATCGTCATGCACGATCTGAATCTGACAGCAATGTTCGCGGACAGCATTCTGGTATTGAACCAAGGGCGCGTCCACTGCCAGGGCACACCTATGCAGACCTTGACGGCCGATATGGTGCAAAAGGTTTACGGTTGCACGTTGGATCTCAACCGGGTTCCAGCAGGCGGAATACCATTTATTTTACCACAGATGCGCGATTGCGTTCCGAATTAGTCAAAACCAACAGTCACTTCTAAAACAACGAAGAACCCTTTGGAACCTGCGTGGCTTTGTTATCCAAATCATCAGATGGCCGAGCTTCCGCTTACCCCAAATGGGTTTGGCCACAGGCTGAGTGGAGCGGTTGAAAACTGCAGTGCGGATTTGATTTTCCGCACCTGCCAAAAAGAAGGAGAGCCAGATCTCTGTTAATAACCCGCTCACTGGTCCGATTTTACGAAGCCTAATTCAAGGGCTGATATTTTTCGCGGAAATTGCTGAAAATACCAGATCGTACGTTTCTTCGGTGAAAGCCGTCCCAGTTTGTACAGGCTGCATCCATTACTGCCATGCCTTGCATTGGCAAACTTTGTCAGCAAGTGGATCCGACAGGGACTGGGCAGAACTGCGTGGTATCAGAAGGTTGAAATATTGTTCATCACGCCACAGGATGACACCAACGTAATGAAGCACCGTGCGTCCAACGGCCACTTTCCCCTGCCAAAAGACGTTCTACGCGGAAAATATAGTCATTCTGGTTTGGTTTTCGTAGGTTTTAGATGATGCTTTGCAACACTTTACCAGAAACTCGGTCTCGACGGTGTTGATCTCATCAAGGTAAGCCGTTCCAACAGCCAGCTTTCTGCACCCTATTCATGCAACGTGACCAGTACGCCCTGAATCAGACACATCGGTTTTTCCCAAGGTGCACCCTTGTGGATCTCCTTAAAGACCCGCAATTCACCAATGACGATTGACCCACTTATACAGCTCTAGCTGACCACATCTGGCCGCGCCTCGGGTTGGATACGACAAGCTGCATCGGCCATGTGATCAATATGCCCGGAGAGGGTTTCATCGGTGGTGTTGTCATCCGTTTTCAGACGGGTGAAATGAATGCCTATCCTCTCGGGGCCATGTCTTTAATATCTGCCTCTGCAGTTGGGTCCATCGACAACAGGATAAACCCCAGTTTGGCGCGGTGATGGCGACCTTTGCTGAGTCCCGGAATGCGGAGCATAAGCTAGATCGTCTGACCTGCTGGAACATCACAGAATGACCTCTGCTACGGATTTTGGATGCTGAGTAAGCGGCTCCCAGCCGTCTTCTGTAATGATAAAGCTATCGCCAACCTGAGCGCGGAAGGTTTCAGCGGACACTGATCCATCTACGGCAAAGACCATGCCCGGTTGGATAATGGTGGTATCTCCGGTGACCAATTGCGGCGCTTCGAGAAAGCTGAAGCCCGTCGCGCGACCACAGCGGAACGGGTATTCATAACCCGCGCCCTGAATAACTTCTGCATATTCGGCATGAATGCTTTCAGCAGTCACGCCGGGACGCAGGGCATCCAAAGCAGCCTTTTGGCTCGCCACAGCGACCTCGTAGACTGCAACTTCGGCCGGGTCCGGTTCACCAATCCAAAAGGTTCGGTCAAAGCCCAGCTTGAAACGATGAAAGTTCGTCATACCACAAAAGCACAGGAATACAGGTTCGCCCTGACGCATGACCCGCGTAGAGGCCCGGTGGTGGGTTTTCACGATATCTTTGCCAGAAGCCATGATTTGCAAGAAATGCGTGTTGGGAGACATATCGGCATCGTCATAATGCGCCGTTAAGAGTTCTGCAGCTTTGCGCGTCCCAGCCTGCGAGGTGGCAATTGCCACTTCAAACTCGGGCACACCATCGCCAATTGCGGCGCGGCCAGCATTCATCATGGCGGTGGCCACCTGTCCAGCGTGACGTGCCAGCTGCAACTCTTCTGCGGACTTAATCATCCGCATCTCGTTCAGGATGGGTGTCACAGTGGTTAGTTTTTCCCCATCCACCAGATCGTTCAAATAGGCACGCACGGGGGGCTGCATATGACCCGGCTCGATCGCCACTTTGGTGGCATTCTTGACTGCACCTGGCAGTTCTTCGCGCCATTCATTGCCCATGCCGTCATTCCAAGCGGCAATCCGACCGACGCGCGCCGCGGCCTCAGCGCTGTTGAGATCAATGGTTGGCGTAATTAGCAACACCTCGCCGTCCTTGGGCACAACCAGAATAGTGGGTCGGCCAAATTCCATATGAAGATAGTCATAATAGCCGGTCAGGTAGTAGACGTTGTCATCATCGGTGATCAAAGCCACATCAACATTTGCATCGGCCAGCTTGGTCTGCAGGTTGCTCAATCGGTCGGTGAACATAGCGGGCTTCCCTGTGCGAAATGACCCGGAGCTTTAGGGCCTTTATGTGCATTTCAGTCGAGCTTATTGCTGGAAAACTCGTTTTTAAAATGACTTCTCATATCGCATTTTGATAACCATCAGTTATGAAACACTATCGTAGCACCCTCCCCCCTCTGGACTATTTGTTATTTTTTGAGACGGTTGCCCGTCACAAAAACTTCACCCGTGCAGCCGAAGAGTTGAACGTTAGCCAAGCTGCCGTTAGCAAACGCATAAAGTTTCTGGAGGGTTGGTTGGGGATTGAACTGATCACCCGACGCGGCCGCACCGTTGACCTCACTAAGGCTGGGCATAAGCTTGCGGCCAACGCCTCTGAGGCCCTCGAATACCTAGCGCTTGGTATTGGTCAATTGCGACAGGGCAGCCATGAAAAGCTGTCACTTGCGTCAAACATCGCGGTTTCACAGTTCTGGCTCACCCCGCGAGTGAACGAATATTTGCTGAGCCAAGATGCAGTTCCTGTAAGCATTACCGCTTCGAACAAAGAAACTGACATTCTAAACCAGGACCATGATGCCATCATCTATTACGGAACGGATATTCCCTCAGGTTGGGAAGGAGAAGTTTTGTTCGAGGAAGTTTGGCAACCCTTAGCTGCTCCTAGCTTGTTGATGCAAAGTCCGGATATTTCACAAAGTACCCTGCTGGATTTTGACAAGTTGGCGATGAAATGGATCAATTGGCCCGATTTTATCGAATTATCCGGATCTTCCGATTTTGCTGCAGCGCCTCGGGTAAACTTGGGTTCTTACGGTAGCTCTCTGGACGCAGCGATCCGGGGCAAGGGTATAGCTCTGGGCTGCTCGAATGTCTTGAAGTATGAAATCGAAGCTGGACGGCTGGCCCCATTAGAAAGCGCACCCCTGAAG
>OMPR01000006.1 GCA_900313015.1 Rhodobacteraceae bacterium EL53
GGCTAATCCTTCTCCGATAAATCTTTCCCCCGAAGGGCGTATAAGGTATTACTCACCGTTTCCAGTGGCTATTCCTTAGAGAAGGGCATATTCCCACGCGTTACTAACCCGTCCGCCGCTCACTCCGAAGAGTGCGCTCGACTTGCATGTGTTAGGCCTGCCGCCAGCGTTCGTTCTGAGCCAGGATCAAACTCTCAAGTTGAAATGGTCTTGCGACCATGTCCTTGACGTTCGAACCTCTGCACATCCACACAATGGCCTTACTGAAACCATCATGCGTCTTTTCTGTTTGTTGTGCTTCAGGTTATCCAAAGATAACAAGAAACCGTCCAAACAGTGAAGCTGACACCGGTCATCGGGTCGAAACCCTACCGGCGTTGATATGAAGAGGTTGATCCATCGAAATAGACCAAACCGCCCACATATCTCTTCAGATATTCAATTTTCAAACAACGTCGGAACATAAGCCCCAGAGACAAAAACCAACAGATGCGCCAATTATCTCAGCGCGCCCGCTTGCCAATATCCCAAATTCTCCAGCGTCTCTCCGCTGTGTTTCCCGTCCATTTCAGCGTTCCCGCCGTCCCGTCCAGTGTGTCTCAGTAGCGCCTCAGCGCCGCCGGTGAAGGGGGTTCTAGTCCTAACACCAAATACCCGCAACCCCTAAATACACAAAAACCAACAAAATCACCAGAAATGTGAAAACATAAACAATTACAACACCTTACACCCAAACAACAACACCAACCCACAAACCTCAAAACCCAAAACAAACCACAAAACACCCTTATCCACAGACTTACCCACCAAACCCCACCTCAATCACCAAAAATCCACGAGTCGGAACAACAAAAACAAAACAGAATCGGGAAAAACAGAGCCAGAGACCGCTCCCTAAAATGGAAGCAGAAGACGCGCATGAAACACGCTCTGTCTTCAGTTCCAGAAAAAGGCATCTCACAGATCAACTGGGTGGCCTGGCCGATGAGACCTCTCCATCCCGAAGAAGATCACACTGAGAAGTCGTCGATCAAAGGATCCGGTCGTGCCAATTGATTAAGGTCTTCCAAGTTGGTGATCGTCACCCTTGCCCCATCAACCATGACGCCATAGGGCCGCAACGCCTTGATTGCGCGTGACAGGTTTTCTGGCGTCATGCCCAAAAAGGACGCTAATCTGCGCTTATCCATCATCAGGTCAAATTCCAGCGAACCCGCGCGAATTTGGCTTCGCGAGATATAGTTTGCCAACCGCTCCAGAGACGTTCGCAATTTGAGGTTCTTCGTATTCTTAACCACCGAGCGATAGCAATTCGCCAGTTCATTGACCACTGAGCGCGCAAAAACACCGTCTTGTTCAAACGCGGTGCGCACATCATTGGACGGCAACAAAACAACGCGCGACTTTTCAACTGTGCGTGCCGACATCAAATATGGCCCGTCTTTGATGGTAGCAGCCAGAATGAATGTCGAGATCGGGCGCACCATGGCCATGGTCGTATCCCGCCCATTCCAATTTGCATAAAGCTCGACGCATCCCCCAACTACGATATGCAAAAAATCCGCAGGATCGCCCTCTTCGACCAAGTCGATCTGTGGTGGAAAGTTCTGAACATAGGCTCCGCGCACCAGAACTTTGAATGTGTCATCAGACATGTTCTGAAACAAATCCAGAGTTCGAATCTCGGGGATATCTTCGGGTCGCATCAACAGCTGCCTAATTGGGTATTTTGACCTACATCGGCCATCCAATTGATATTTGTCAACCGGCAGGCGGATATCTGCCACATTCAAGAGCGGCATTTTCACTCAGGCCACCCCACGTCCGTTGGGCCGTCATTTATTTCGACCGGGGCACGCGAAAAGCATGACATAGATCAAGTAGGTGTCGCTTCGCATAATAAAAGAGTTCCTCCAACTGTTTTGGCCTCGTGCCAATAGACGGAGGGACCGATGGAATTACAAAACAAGGCAACAAGCCTCTGGGGCAACTTCTTCAACGTGAAGATGGTGCAAATCAGAACCTTCCACATGACGTGGTTTGCGTTCTTTTCATGCTTTTTCGCATGGTTCGGCATCGCGCCGCTGATGATTATCGTGCGTGACGAGTTGAACCTCACAAAAAATCAGGTGGGCTGGTCGATCATTGCCTCGGTTACGGTGACGGTTTTCGCGCGCTTCTTCATAGGCTGGCTCTGTGACCGGATCGGGCCGCGGTTGGCATATACCTATTTGCTGATGCTGGGGGCATTCCCAGTCGCCCTGATCGGTTTGGCCGACAGCTTTGAAGCCTTTTTGTTCTTTCGCTTGTTGATCGGTGTGATCGGTGCTGCATTCGTCATCACACAGTACCACACCACTGTGATGTTCGCGCCCAACGTTGTGGGCACCGCAAACGCAACCTCGGCTGGTTGGGGTAACTTGGGCGGCGGCGTCACCCAATTCGCCATGCCCATGGTTTTTTCAATGTTCGTTGTCGGCTTTGGCTTTTCCGAAGCTGTCGGCTGGCGCCTGTCCATGGTTGTCGTGGGCTGTGTGATCTTCCTCACCGGTATCGCCTATTACTTCCTCACTCAGGATGCGCCTGACGGCAATTTCAAAGAACTCCGCGAAAAAGGCATGATGCCACCCAAGAAATCGGTCACCGGAGACTACTTCCGCGCCATGGCTGATTACCGTGTGTGGGTTTTGTTCCTGATTTACGGGGCCTGCTTTGGGATCGAGTTGACCGTCAACAACGTCGCCGCGCTCTACTTCTATGACTACTTCGACCTCAGCCTTGTTGCTGCGGGTGGTGTGGCTGCCTCATTCGGCCTGATGAACATCTTTGCCCGAACTCTGGGCGGCATCTTTGGTGACAACTTCGGTGCACTCTGGGGCCTCAAGGGGCGCTCGTTTTGGCTGTTCGTTGTGCTCTTGGGCGAAGGCTGTGCCTTGATGATCTTTAGCCAGATGCAGGTTTTGTTCCTCGCATTGCCCATGCTCATCATCTTCTCGCTGTTCACCCAGATGGCCGAAGGCGCGACTTACTCTGTTGTCCCCTTCATCAACAAAAAAGCATTGGGCGCTGTTGCCGGTGTGGTTGGTGCAGGCGGGAACGCTGGCGCAGTGGCTGCAGGCTTCCTGTTCAAAGGTGCGATGGAGTGGAACGACGTGTTCCTGATCATTGGGATTACCGTTGCCTGCGCCTCGGTTCTGGCCTTCTTCGTGCGTTTCTCTGAAGAGCAGGAAGAAGAAGAACGTGCCAACCTCGAAGCGGCACACCTCAACACCCTGCGCGTTCGTGCGGATCGTGCCAACGCAGCCTTGGCCCGCTCGGTCGATGTGGTCGAGCAATACAACCGCGCGCACCCCGAAAACGCCAAATCATTCTGAAATAATACGGCGCGCCAACAAGGCGTGCCACAACCCTCATCCTGAGGAGGACTAAAGTGGGACAAGACCTAAGAAACTACACCCCGGAAGACGAGGCCTTTTGGTCGTCGACCGGTAAGTCAATTGCAACCCGCAACCTGTGGATTTCAATCCCGTCGCTGCTGTGTGGCTTTGCTGTCTGGCTGTACTGGGGCATCATCACCGTTCAGATGATCAACCTTGGTTTCGATTTTGAAAAATCAGAACTGTTCACACTGGCAGCCATCGCTGGCCTGACTGGTGCAACACTGCGCATTCCGTCTACATTCTTTATCCGCATCGCGGGTGGGCGAAACACCATCTTTTTCACCACTGCCCTGCTGATGATCCCTGCCCTTGGTGCCGGGTATGCGTTGCAGAACCCTGATACCCCTCTGTGGCAGTTCCAGATCCTGGCCTTCCTCAGTGGTATCGGTGGCGGAAACTTCAGCTCCTCGATGTCCAACATTTCGTTCTTCTACCCGAAAAAGGTTCAAGGCTATGCACTGGGCATGAACGCGGGTCTGGGCAACTTTGGTGTGACCACCATGCAGATCGTTATCCCGCTGGTGATGACATTTGGCCTGTTCGGCGGCGATCCTATGATCCTGGAAAACACCTCGGGCACCCTGATTGGTAAAATCCCTGCCGGAACCGAGACCTACATTCACAACGCGGGTTATGTCTGGCTGCTGTTGCTCATTCCACTGGCCTTTGCGGGTTGGTTCGGCATGAACAACATTCGTGATGAGCACGTCAGCCCCGATATCCCCGGTCCTGTTGGCGCGTTCTCAACCATCACCTTTATGTTGTTGATCGGTTTTGTAACTGCTGCCTTTGGTCTGTGGCTGATGTTGCCCGCCAAAGTTGGTGGATCCGGTTTTATGGTTTCAAAGTGGATCGTTCTGCCCATCGTAATCGCCCTGACCGTATTCCTGCTAAAACTGATCCCCGGTCAGATCGGTCAGAACCTGACTCGTCAGTACAAGATCTTTGGCAACAAACACACTTGGGCCATGACCGTGATCTACACCATGACCTTTGGCTCGTTCATCGGCTACGCCGCAACCTTTGCCCTAGCAATCAAAGTGGTCTTTGGCTTTCAGCACGTCGAAGTTGACGGTGTCATGACCCATGATCTGGCCAACCCCAACGGTCCTTCGGCCCTGATGTATGCTTGGATGGGCCCTTTCATCGGCGCGTTGATCCGCCCCGTGGGTGGTATGATCGCTGATAAATTGGGCGGTGCCCGGGTTACCCAGTGGATCTCGATCGTTATGGTCGCTTCGGCACTGGGCGTGGCTTACTTCCTGAAACAGGCCTATGTTTCCGCGACCCCGGAAGAATTCTTCTTCCCCTTCATGGTGCTGTTCCTGATCCTGTTCGCTGCCACCGGTATCGGCAATGGTTCAACCTTCCGCACCATCGCGTTTGCATTCGACAAAGAGCAAGCTGGCCCGGTTCTGGGTTGGACCGCTGCGGTCGCTGCCTACGGCGCGTTCATCATCCCCAAAGTGTTCGGCGAACAGATCAAAGCCGCGACGCCAGAGTACGCTCTGTATGGTTTCGCCGTCTTCTACGGCGTCTGCATCCTGATCAACTGGTGGTTCTACCTGCGCCCCGGCGCATACATCAAAAACCCCTGATCCAGCCCGCCCGCCTGCCCCGGCACAGATCGGGGCAGGCCAGCCAATCCAAGGAGGCCTAAGAATGAGCCATCTGCTTGATAAATTGAACTTCCTTCAGCCCAAAAAGCTGGACACGTTCGCCAACGGCCACGGGGTCACAACCCGCGAGAACCGCGATTGGGAAGACACCTATCGCAATCGCTGGCGGCACGACAAAATCGTGCGCTCGACCCATGGTGTGAACTGTACCGGGTCCTGCTCTTGGAAGATCTACGTGAAGTCAGGAATTGTCACCTGGGAAACCCAGCAGACTGATTACCCACGCACCCGCTCCGATCTGCCCAACCACGAACCACGCGGCTGTGCCCGTGGCGCTAGTTACAGCTGGTATCTCTATTCCGCGAACCGGGTGAAGAACCCGTTGATGCGCGGCAAACTGGCTAAAATCTGGCGCAAAATGCGCGCAACCATGACCCCGATCGAAGCTTGGACCAAGCTCCAGAATGACCCGATCCTGCGTGCCTCTTACGTTGAAAACCGCGGCAAGGGTGGCTTTGTCCGTTCTACATGGGACGAGTCGACCGAACTGACGGCTGCTGCCAATGCTTATACCGCCAAAACCTACGGCCCCGACCGAGTCTTTGGATTCTCGCCCATTCCTGCGATGTCGATGGTGTCTTACGCCGCTGGCTCGCGGTATCTCAGCCTCTTGGGCGGCACATGTATGTCGTTCTACGACTGGTATTGCGATCTGCCACCCGCCTCGCCGATGACATGGGGCGAACAGACCGACGTTCCAGAATCTGCTGACTGGTACAACGCTGGCTTCCTGCTGCTCTGGGGCTCGAACGTGCCACAGACCCGGACACCAGATGCGCACTTTTACACCGAGGCACGGTATCGCGGCACCAAATCCGCCGTCATCTGCCCCGACTATTCCGAAGCCGCCAAATTCGGTGATGTCTGGCTGGCCCCTCAACAGGGCACGGACGCGGCACTGGCAATGGCCTTTGGCCACGTGATCCTGCGCGAATTCCACCTCGACCGTCAGGCCGAGTATTTCGAAGATTACTGCCGCAAGTATTCCGACTTCCCCATGCTGGTGAAGATGGAAGAAAAAGACGGCAAGCTGGTTCCCGGCCGGTTCCTGCGTGCCGACGATCTGGACGGCAAACTGGGCGAAGACAACAACCCCGAATGGAAAACTGTCGCCTATGATCGCACAGCCAAAGGCTTTGTCGCGCCAAACGGGTCTGTCGGTTATCGCTGGGGTGAAGACGGCGAATGGAACCTCGAAACACGCGCGGATGGCAAAGACACACAGTTGGCCATGACCTTTGTGTTGGAAGAAGATCACGACGAAGTAGTCGGCGTCGATTTCCCATACTTTGGTGGCTTGGCAACTGAAAACTTTGTCAAATGTGACCACCCCGACGTACTGACACGCAATATCCCGGTGAAAACAGTCAAAACGGGTGAGGGCGACGTTAAAGTTGCAACCGTCTTTGACCTGTTCTGTGCCAACTATGGCTTGGATCGCGGGTTGGGTGGCGAATGGGTTACATCTGATTATGACGCCGATATCCCCTACACCCCCAAGTGGGCTGAAAAGATCACTGGCGTCTCTGCAGAAAAGATCGTCACCGTTGCTCGCGAGTTTGCACTTAACGCCGAAAAGACCAAGGGCAAGTCCATGGTCATCCTCGGCGCTGGTTTGAACCACTGGTACCACATGGACATGAACTATCGTGGTATCATCAACATGCTGGTGATGTGTGGGTGTATCGGTCAATCCGGTGGTGGCTGGTCCCACTATGTGGGTCAGGAAAAGCTGCGTCCGCAAACCGGCTGGCAACCGTTGGCATTTGCACTCGACTGGGCCCGCCCACCGCGCCACATGAACTCGACCTCAGCTTGGTATGCCCACACCAACCAGTGGCGTTATGAGACCCTGAAATCGGATGAGATCCTGTCCCCCACCGCCCCCGAAGGCGATTGGGACGCCAGCCTGATCGATTACAACATCCGAGCGGAACGCATGGGCTGGTTGCCCTCCGCTCCACAGCTCAAAACTAATCCGTTGGAGGTTGCCAAAGCGGCCAAAAACGCAGGTGTTGAGATCAAGGATTACATCGCTGACAAACTGACATCTGGCGAGTTGGAAATGTCCTGCGAAGATCCGGATGCGCCTGAAAACTGGCCACGTAACCTGTTCATCTGGCGGTCCAACCTGCTTGGGTCTTCGGGCAAAGGTCACGAATACTTCCTCAAGCACCTGCTTGGCACCGACCACGGTGTTCTCGGTAAGGATCTGGGCGAAGAAGGCGGCGAAATGCCGAAAGAGGCCAAGTGGCACAAGGATGCCCCCAAAGGTAAACTTGACCTGCTGGTCACCATCGACTTCCGCATGTCCACCACCGCCGTCTATTCGGACATCGTTCTGCCGACGGCATCCTGGTATGAGAAAAACGACCTCAACACCTCGGACATGCACCCGTTCATCCACCCGCTGCAGGCGGCTGTAGACCCGGCGTATGAATCGAAATCAGATTGGGAAATCTTCAAGGCCATCGCCAAGAAGTTCTCGGAAGTTGCTCCAGAAATCCTCGGCAAAGAAACCGACGTTGTCGCCCTGCCGATCCTGCACGACACCCCTGCCGAAATTGCCCAGGATCAGGTCAAGGATTGGAAGAAAGGCGAATGCGACCTGATACCCGGTAAAACCGCACCCAACTATGTGCCGGTCGAACGGGACTACCCTGCGCTCTATGACCGGTTTACTGCTCTTGGTCCATTGATGGACAAGGTCGGCAATGGCGGCAAAGGCATCGCTTGGGATACCAAGCATGAGGTGCAGGAACTGCGCGATCTGAACGGTGAACACCGCGACGGCTACAACGCTGGCATGCCCAAGATCGTGACCGATATCGACGCCACCGAAGTCATCCTGATGCTGGCCCCCGAAACCAATGGTGAGGTTGCGGTCAAAGCGTGGGAAGAGATCGAAAAGGCAACCGGACGTGAACACAAACATCTGGCCGAAGGTCAGCAGCATGTGAAAATCCGGTTCCGTGATATCGCGGCCCAACCGCGCAAGATCATCAGCTCGCCCACATGGTCGGGCATCGAGAGCGAGGAAGTCTGCTATAACGCCGGCTACACCAACGTTCATGAATTGATCCCGTGGCGCACGCTGACCGGTCGTCAACAGCTCTATCAGGATCACCTGTGGATGCGGGCATTTGGCGAAGGCTTCTGTACGTATCGCCCTCCGGTCGATCTGAAAACGATCACCAAGGACGTGCAGGATGATGGCGACAGCTTGGTGTTGAACTTCATCACCCCACACCAGAAATGGGGTATCCACTCGACCTATTCAGACAACCTGTTGATGCTGACGCTGAACCGGGGTGGACCTGTGGTCTGGCTATCCGAAGTGGACGCCAAGAAGGCAGGGATCGTGGATAACGACTGGATCGAAGCCTACAACGTCAACGGTGCACTCACTGCCCGTGCCGTGGTGTCCCAGCGGATCCGCGAAGGGTCGGTCTTTATGTACCACGCGCAGGAAAAGATCGTGAACACACCCGGGTCGGAGAAAACCGGCAACCGTGGTGGGATCCACAACTCGGTCACCCGTACGACGCTGAAACCCACCCATATGATCGGCGGCTACGCGCACCAATCCTATGGCTTCAACTACTACGGAACCGTCGGCAGCAACCGAGACGAATTTGTCGTCGTCCGGAAAATGAAGAACGTCGACTGGCTTGACGACGAGCCGACCACGAAGGAGGCCGCAGAATGAGAGTACGCGCACAAATCGGCATGGTGCTGAACCTCGATAAATGTATCGGGTGCCACACATGCTCTGTCACCTGTAAGAATGTTTGGACCAGCCGCGACGGCGTCGAATACGCTTGGTTCAACAACGTGGAAACCAAACCCGGCACCGGCTATCCAAAGGACTGGGAAAACCAGAACAAATGGAACGGCGGCTGGGAGCGGACAAAATCCGGTAAACTGCAACCAAAACAGGGCGCCAAATGGCGCATCCTGTCCAACATCTTTGGCAACCCGGATCTGCCCGAAATCGACGACTACTATGAGCCGTTCGATTTCGACTATGACCACCTGAAATCGGCCCCCGAGGTCAAAGCGTTCCCCACTGCCCGCCCCCGGTCCAAGATCACCGGCGAGCGGATGCAGAAAATCGAGATGGGCCCCAACTGGGAGGAAATCCTGGGCGGCGAATTCTCGAAACGCTCTGAGGACTATAACTTTGAGGGCATCCAAAAGGAGATCTACGGCGAGTACGAAAACACCTTTATGATGTACCTGCCGCGTTTGTGCGAGCACTGCCTTAACCCGGCATGTGCAGCGTCGTGCCCCTCAGGTGCGATCTACAAGCGCGAGGAAGACGGCATTGTCCTGATTGATCAGGAAAAATGCCGCGGTTGGCGCATGTGTGTCTCGGGCTGCCCGTACAAAAAGGTCTACTACAACTGGGAAAGCGGCAAATCCGAGAAATGCACCCTGTGTTACCCACGTATTGAATCTGGAAATCCAACCGTCTGTTCCGAAACCTGTGTGGGTCGAATCCGGTATCTGGGCGTTATGCTCTATGATGCGGATAAGATCGAAGAGGCGGCCAACGCACCAGACGAACAGGACCTGTACGACGCCCAGCTAGGTGTCTTCCTTGACCCCAACGATCCCGAAGTGATCGCAGCGGCCCGTGCCGATGGCGTGCCCGAGGATTGGATCAAAGGCGCGCAGGAAAGCCCGGTCTGGAAAATGGCAATGGATTGGAAAGTTGCCTTCCCACTGCACCCCGAATACCGGACCCTGCCTATGGTGTGGTACATTCCGCCGCTCAGCCCGATCCAGAACGCAGCCGAGGCTGGCAAGATCGGTCACGACGGCGAAATGCCCGATGTCCGCTCCTTGCGGATTCCGGTCAAGTATCTGGCCAACATGCTGACCGCCGGGGATGAAGCCCCTGTGGCCCACGCGTTGGAAAGAATGCTGGCCATGCGCGCCTATATGCGGTCCAAAACTGTGGATGGTGTGATCGACGAGGGCATTGCCCAGCGCGTCGGTCTGGACAGCGCAATGATCGAAGACATGTACAAGATCATGGCACTGGCCGATTACGAGGATCGTTTCGTGATCCCCACTACCCACCGCGAACAGGTCGAAGATGCATATGAGCTGCGTGGTGAATGTGGCTTTACTGACACCAACGGCTGTTCACCAGGGATTTCCAAAGGCTCGCTGTTTGGCGGCAAGAAGAAAGCCCTCAAAATGCCGGAGGCAATGTAATGGATCGCTCTCTTAAAGCGCTTTCGCTGTTGCTCAGCTATCCTTCAACCGAACTGCAGGCAGCCATGCCCGAAATCAGCGGCGTGCTGATGTCGGATACCCGCATGACCACGGTTTGCCGTCGCACCCTCAGCCAGTTGTTGGATAAGCTGGCCACGGACGACATCTATGATCTGCAAGAGTCCTATGTCGGGCTCTTTGATCGCTCGCGCACCCTCTCGCTCAACCTGTTTGAGCACGTCCATGGTGAAAGCCGGGACCGGGGCGGCGCGATGGTCAGCCTGGTCGAAATGTACCGTGAGGCCGGGTTTGACCCGGTCACATCGGAACTGCCTGATCACCTTCCCGTTCTGCTCGAATTCCTGGCGACGCGTCCCTTTGCGGAAGTTCAGGATACCTTGGCGGACGCGGCTCATATCTTAGACACACTGAGCGAACGGCTTGCCCGTCGCGAAAGTGGATATGGTGCCGTGTTCGCCGCTCTTTTGCAGATCGCGGATGCCAAGGTTGACAAGGCGGCCGTCGCCGAGCTGCTCGAGCAGCCAGAAGACGATCCAACCGATCTAAATGCGCTCGACGCTGTTTGGGAAGAATCCGAAGTCACCTTCGGCCCAGATCCGAACGGTGGCTGTCCTCAGGTCCGCGATATGCTGGCCAACATGGACACTCCTGTGAACCCCGCACCCAATCCAGCCGTGGGCGCATCTGCCCAAGCGGCTGAGTAACGGAGGCTCAGATGCACGATTTTTTCTTTGGAACTTACCCCTACATCGCACTGACAGTGCTCTTTGTGGGATCAATCGCACGGTATGAAACCGAGCCGTTTACTTGGAAATCCAGTTCATCCCAGATGCTGCGCCGCAAGCAGTTGATCATGGGCTCAGTCTTATTCCACATCGGTGTTCTGGTGATTTTCTTTGGTCACCTGATCGGCCTGTTGACCCCGATCTGGGTCTTTGACGCTCTGGGCATCAGCCACGGTGCCAAACAATTGCTTGCAGTTCTTGCTGGTGGCGTTGCTGGCATCATGGCGCTGGTGGGTGGCGGTATGCTTTTTCACCGCCGCTGGACAGATCCGCGCATCCGCCGCACCTCCAGCTTTGCTGACATCGGCATTCTGGCGCTGCTGTTGCTGCAACTGGTGCTCGGCATCCTCACCATCTTTGTATCGCTGGGGCACTTGGACGGCCACGAAATGACCAAGTTCATGGCCTGGGCGCAGGGGATCTTTACCTTTGACAGCCAAGCCGCAAGCTACATCGCGGATGTTTCCCCGATCTTTAAGCTACACTTGTTCTTGGGGTTGACCATTTTCATCCTGTTCCCCTTTACCCGGTTGGTTCACATGTTGTCCGCACCCGTTCGCTATCTGGCACGTCCGGGATATCAGGTGGTTCGGTCACGTCGCACACCCCCTCCAGCGGAGTAAGAGCAGATGAACGCACCTCTGTTCCCCCCGATCTTGGTCAATGGGTCCACAATTTCTGCCGCGGATATCGCGGCAGAAGCCCAGAACCAGCAAGCGCCCAAAGGCAAACCCGGCCTGGCTTGGCGCAAAGCGGCGCGAGCGCTGATCATCCGGCACTTGCTGCTGGCACAAGCACAGGAACTGGCCGTTAAGGCCACTCCAACCGAAATCGCCCCTGGTAAGTTCGAAACCGAGGAAGAAGCGCAAATTCGCGCGGTCTTGGATCACGCTCTAACACCTGATGCGGTCGAGACTGAAACGCTCCGGGCCATCTATTACCGTGACCCCGGAAACTTTCGCGCGCCAGCGCTCTATCAACCGTCCCATATCCTGTTTTCAGGTGAAGACGCGCAGATCCGGGCTGAGGTTGCGCTGAAAACCTTGCTAAAATCCCCTCGGGATTTTGCCGCACTCGCCTCACGCGAAAGCGATTGCGGGTCCAGAGAGGCAGGCGGCCAACTTGGTCAGCTGAGCAGCGGCGATACGGTGCCCGAATTCGAGGCGGTGATGCGGATTGCCGAAGAAGGGCAAATCCACCCTGAATTGGTGAAAACGCGGTATGGCTTGCATATCCTTCGCATGGATGCGCGCGCCGATGGGGAAATCCTCCCCTTTGAATCCGTCCAGCCACGCCTTCGGGATGCCGCAGAAAAATCGGCTTGGACTCATGCCGCCCAAGCCTATGTCGCGGGTCTGTTGGATACAGCCGACATTCAGGGGATCGACCTGAGCCAACCCTTTTAGGAGCCAGCCATGCTGACAGACCTGCTGACACGCAATCGCGACTGGTCCGCGGACCGGACCGCTGGCGATCCGGACTACTTCACCGGTCTCGCCGCGCAACAAGCGCCCGAATATTTCTGGATCGGTTGTTCCGACAGTCGGGTGCCTGCAAATGTGGTGGCAGGTCTGGCCCCCGGCGAAGTGTTTGTGCATCGCAACGTGGCAAACGTTGTGCATTCCTCAGATATGAACCTGCTTAGCGCGCTGGAATTCGCAGTCGATGCGCTCAAAGTGCGGGAAATCATCGTCTGTGGCCACTACGGCTGCGGCGGTGTCCAAGCCGCAACCGAGGACCTGCCACATGGCTTGGCCGATCATTGGCTGGAACCTATTCGCCGGTTGGCACGGCAGTATTCGGTCGATCTGTCCCGGTCGACCAATCATGAAGCCCGACGCGATAAGCTGGCTGAATTGAATGTGATCGAAGGAGTCATGCGCGTGGCCGAAACGCCGATCCTTCAACGCACATGGGCCAATGGCAGCGAAATCGCAGTGCATGGATTGATCTACGGCCTGCGCGATGGGCTGTTGCATGACCTCAACTGCACGATCAGCCGCGGACACCTGCACCAAGAGGTAACATCATGACTTTGTTCGACCGAATTGACACCCACGGGTGCGGTTGTGACACCAGCGATCTTGCAGCGGCGCTTTTGCCAGTCGACACCGCCCTCAATCGCGGATTAGCCTTGGTTGATCCTTTGACTGCTACCGAAGATTTGACACTGCATCAGGCAAACGGCCGCGTTCTCGCAAGGCCCGTCAAAGCCCGCGCTGACCTTCCGCGTTTTGACAATTCGGGGATGGACGGCTATGCGCTGCGGCTGACCGATCTGAATGGCACCAAAACGCTCCCGGTTTGCGGCACCAGCGCGGCCAGTGATGCGCCTCAGCGCCTTCCTGCTGGAACCGCCATGCGAATTTTCACCGGAGCACCAGTTCCCACCGGGGCCGATACTGTTGTGATGCAGGAATGGACCACGCGCACGGGTAACATGGTAACCTTCGAAAAACGCCCCCAAACCGGCAGTAATATTCGCCGGCAAGGCGAAGATCAGCGCGCGAACGCCACGGTGCTGACAGCCGGCCAACGCCTGAACGCACGCCATCTGGCGATCTGCGCAGGTGCTGGGCACGGCAGCGTTTCAGTCGTTCGCAAACCCAAAATCGCGCTGCTGATGACAGGCGACGAGCTGATCGCACCGGGAGCAGAGGCCACAGGTGGCGCAATATGGGACGTCAATACGCCCTTGCTAACGTCTGTCCTGAGTGATGTGGCTGATATCAGCTTTGTCTATCAGGTCCCTGACAGTTTTGACGCCATGATCGACGCCATTAAATCAGCGGCACAAGAAGTGGATTTGGTCATCACATCCGGCGGGGTTTCGGTTGGAGATCGGGATCACGTGAAACCAGCCCTTAACCTGATAGGGGCTGAAACCGCTATAAGCGGCGTCGCCATCAAACCCGGCAAGCCCATTACATTGTCCCGGCTCGGACGAGTGCCGATCGTCAGCCTGCCGGGCAACCCGCTTTCGGCCTATGTGACCTGGCAAGTGTTTGGCAACCCAATGCTGAACAAGCTGTGCGGGCTAACAGAGGCTGTCCCCCCCAGACGTTTGGTCCGCGCGCAAACTGAATTGCGGCACAAACCCGGAAGGTGCGAGTACCGCCCTGCCCGGTTCTGCGGAATGGATCACTCCGGACTTGAGGTTGTGGAATGCCCTTCAGCGACACATTCGGGACATTTGGGTCCAATGGCACAGGCTGATGGATTGGTTTTGATTCCCGGAGACATCGACAAAACAGCCACCGGTGACTTGCTGGAATTTATGCCTTTCTGATCACCGGGTTCCGATCAGGCTCCAATCCGTGTCCAGAATGACCTCGCACATATCTTGAGCTTGGGCAAAGAAGGGGGTTTTTTCTCGCAACAACAGGCTGACATGGCGGTGATCCTGTAGATCCGCCAAGGGACGAAACACCAGATCCGATGGGGCGATGCGCGCGACCGTTTGCGGCAGGATGGTTACCCAGTTCCCTGACCGGATCATTGAAATCAGCGACAGAGTATTGCGCGCCGACAGCTTCGCCTGTGCACTTGCGGTTTGAAACTTTTCCGATCCAATCGACAGGCACAGGTCGTTCCGCACAAAACCCGCCGATAGAACCTGATCCATTGTCGGCTCTTCCACCTGCTTGGCCAAAGGGTGATCGACAGAACAAATCAATCCAAACGGATCTGACAACAGCTGCTGGGCTTTGACACCGTTCAACACATGTTTGGGCGAGGCGATGCCAATATCCGCATATCCCCCGGTCAGGGCATCAACCACCTGTTGGGAATCTGTATCTCGAAGTTCGATATCAATTCCGGGGTGGCGACGCGTAAACTCTTTGACGATGACCGGAAACACCAAGCTCGCGACCGAGGGCACTGACACAATGCGAATAACCCCTTGTGGCGCCTTTGCAGAGGTTTCGATGGCCCGAACCGTTTCATCGAATTGACGCAGTTCGGTTTGGGCCAGCTCGAATACCTGCTCCCCCAACCGCGTCAGCCGGTTTTTGCGGTCGCTTTCGAACAGCCGGTTGCCCAGATGATCCTCTAGCTGTTTCAGCGTCATCGACACCGCAGATTGGGTGCGCCCCAACCTTTGTGCAGCCTCTGCCAATGTCCCGGTTTGGGCCACGATACTGAAACATCGCAACATTTCGATCTTAATTGCCATATTTCAATATTCCTGAAATTTTCTTCAATTATTTGAATTTGACTGATACTGCATTCAAAGTCCATCCTGCAATCAAGCCAACCCCATTGGAAATTGTTATGTCTGATCTGAAACTGAACCTTATCGCTGGCGAATGGATCTCTGGCGAAAGCGAAATCGAAAATCGTAACCCTTCGGATCTGAGCGATCTGGTTGGTACCTTTGCCCAAGCCAGCGCCGATCAGCTGGAGGCAACTCTGGATCAAGCCCGTGTTGCACAGGTCGAATGGGCCGCCTATGGGCTCGAGCGCAAGCAGGCCGTGCTGAATGCGATCGGCAATGAAATGATGCAGCGCGCCGAAGAGCTGGGCACCTTGCTCAGCCGCGAAGAAGGCAAGCCACTGGCCGAAGGCAAAGGCGAAGTGTTTCGCGCCGGTCAGTTCTTTACCTACTATGCTGCTGAATGCCTGCGCCAATTGGGTGAAAACGCCGATTCCGTCCGCGATGGCGTTGAAATCGACGTGCGTCGCGAACCCATCGGCACCGTTGCCATCATCAGCCCCTGGAACTTTCCCACCGCTACCGCGTCTTGGAAAATCGCCCCCGCGCTGTGCTACGGCAACGCCGTTGTTTGGAAACCTGCAAACGTGACACCTGCCTCTGCTGTGGCCTTGGCAGAAATCATCAACCGTCAGGACATCCCCAAGGGTCTGTTCAGCCTCGCTATGGGTTCGGGCGGTTCTATCGGTCAGCGTCTTGTCGAAAGCCCCAAGATCAACGCCATCTCCTTCACCGGCTCGGTTCCCGTTGGCAAAGGCATCGCATCCGCCGCGATCCAGAACCTGACCAAAGTTCAAATGGAAATGGGTTCGAAAAACGCACTGGCCGTGATGGATGACGCCGATCTGGATCTGGCGGTATCGCTGGCTCTGGGTGGCGCGTTTGGTGGCTCAGGTCAGAAATGTACCGCTTCATCGCGTTTGATCGTACACGCCAATATTCACGACGCCTTTGTCGAGAAATTGGTTGCAGGCACACAGGCGATGAAGGTTGGCCACGCGTTGGAAGCCGGTATTCAAATGGGCCCTGTCGTCAGCCAACAACAGCTGAGCGAAAACCTTGCTTACGTTGACTTGGGCAAAACCGAAGGCGCCGAATTGGCCTGTGGTGGTGCACGTTTGGACATGCCACACGACGGTTTCTACATGTCCCCCGGCGTGTTCCTGAACACCAGCAACGATATGCGCATCAACCGCGAAGAAATGTTCGCGCCCCTGACCAGTGTCATCAAAGTCGGCAGCTATGATGAGGCACTCGCCACCGTCAACGACACCAACTTTGGCCTGACCTCGGGCATCGTGACCCAGTCACTGGCCCGCGCCACGCACTTCCGCCGCAATGCGCGCACCGGCGTTGTGACCGTGAACCTGCCAACTGCTGGCACAGACTATCACGTGCCGTTTGGCGGCCGCGGCGACAGCTCTTACGGTCCACGCGAACAGGGCAAGAACGCGGCTGAATTCTACACAACCGTCAAAACCGCCTACATCAGCGCAGGCACACCGGTCTAAGACCGCTCAGACAAAGAAATGTATCCGGCCATTTGCCGGGTACAGCGCCCGACCCTCCCCACCAGAGGGCGCTCTGATCCCTGTTCAGGGTCAGACGGGCTGTCAAATTTACAGGGGACTTCCATGACCAATTTTCGCATCGACAACCTGCAATATGCCAACTGGTCCGAAAAGATCTTTCGCCAGATGCGCGAAGGCGGGTTGGACGCAGTACATGTCACCATTTCCTACCACGAAAACTTCCGCGAAACGGTTCTGAATTTTGAACAGTGGAACCGCTGGTTTGAGCAGTACCCTGACCTGATCATGAAAGGTCAGTGGGCCAGCGACATCGACAAAGCCCGCGAAACCGGACGCACCGCGATCTTTTTCGGGTTCCAAAACCCCAGCCCGATCGAAGACGACATCGGTCTGGTGGAAATCGTGCACACCCTTGGCGCCCGCTTCATGCAGCTCACCTATAACAACCAGTCCCTGCTGGCGACCGGCTGCTACGAGACCGAAGACCCCGGCATCACCCGCATGGGCAAACAGGTCATCAAAGAGATGAACCGCGTTGGTCTGGTGGTCGACATGAGCCATTCGGCAGATCGCTCTACCATCGAAGCGGCTGAAATTTCCGAACGCCCCATCGCCATTACCCATGCCAACCTGCATTCCTGGGCACCTGCTTTGCGCAACAAAAAAGACGACGTTGTCCGCGCGGTGACCGAACGTGGTGGCATGTTGGGCTTTTCGCTCTACCCTCATCATCTCAAGGGGAAATCGGAGTGCACATTGGAAAGCTTTTGCCAGATGATCGCACAGGCGGCAGATCTCTATGGCGCTGAACATTTGGGGATCGGCTCGGATCTGTGCCAAGATCAACCCGACAGCGTTGTCGAATGGATGCGTGTTGGCCGCTGGAGCAAGGAAATAGACTATGGCGAAGGCTCTGCCTCTGCGCCCGGTTTCCCCCCCATGCCCAGCTGGTACGAAGACAACCGCCACTTTGGCAACCTAGAGGATGGCCTCAAAGCGATTGGTATGAACCCGGAAGAAGTCACCGGGATCATGGGAGGAAACTGGTATCGGTTCTATGCTGAGAACTTTACACCGCAGGGATAACCGCCATGCTGGACGCACAGAATAACAAGATAGAACGCCGCGAACCGGCACAGGTGATGCGCCTGTCGCGCCTCGGCTCGCTGCATCAATGCCGCCTAAGTTTTATGCGCAATCTTACGCGTCGCATGGCGCGCGAGGGGTGGCAATTTTCCCGTCCGGTGTTTGATATCAACGACGCTGGCGTTGGGCGGGCCGTTTACAGCGCAAAGGGGCCTGATCGCACCTATTCGTTGGTGGCCTTTGCACATGATTTGCCAGCTGAATTGCGCTCGGACCGTGTGATCGCAGAAGCCTGGGACGCGACATTTGCCTTGTTCGATGGGGTTCCCACCACCGAAGATGTGGACCGTCTGTCCCAAAACGTTCCCCTGCAAGAAGCAGGCCGGGTCAGCGAAAAGGAGCTGTCCCTGTCACGGGCAAACCGTTCAGGCCGGCTCTGGGCCCATGTGGTTGATTCACTAGCCGCAGGCCATCAGCCGGATGCAGACCAGATTGCGCAAGTTGGGTACTTGATGCGCACGACAGCCGTTTACGGGTCTGGCAAGTTCGGCGCAGCAGATCGTGAAAAACTTTCGGATCGCCCCGAAATGAACGCCCCGTTTCAAGCTGAAATGCTGTCTGTGTTTCTCACGCGCGCGTTTGTCCGCGATCTGGTGCAGCACATGGCGCAAGCGAAAGGCGGCGATACCGCAGTTCCTTTGGACCCCGTCCTAGCGCGCGATTTCGGGATCGGCAATTCGACGGGCTTGGGCATGGCCCCCTTCATCGTCAATCACCCGATCCTGTTCAACAATTGGATCATGGCCCGCGAAGAAGCAATCGCCCGCGTTCGCAATGTTGAAACTGCCACGCCCGACGCGGTCACCACCTTCCGCAATCTGCTTCAATGCAGTGAGGCCTCGATCCACAATTGGCATTCAGCTCATGAGATCCAAATCGCAAAGCTTGCGACTTTGCGCAAGGATCTGCAGACAATCAGTGGCTTTGTTGCCGGGGATGATTTGCTGAACGATCACCCTTGGAATCGCATGCACAGGTGGGCTGCTAAGACGCTATCAGAAGATGGGCAGGAGCTGCTCGCCTCGCTGATGCTAGAGCCGTACGGTGACTTGGTGGACACCCTCACGCAAGACATGTCTGACAACGCCTCTGATGCCTTCGTCATTGATGGTCGCCAGACGATTTCGCAAACTCGCGACCAGATCGAAAATAGCTTTGGCTGGGCTTTGGGCATAGATTGGGCATCTCGCGAAAACATCGCGCGCGCTTGGTATGTGTCCGAGGAAAAACTAGAACCCCGGTTGGGCGAGCGATTTGATGAGCCAATCGCAGAGTATGAACAACCGCTAGCCCCGGCCCGGGATGCGGCCCTTGCTCATGCGGCGATGATGGATTGGGATGCAGGACAACCCGTTGCGGATTTCCTTTTGCGTAACCCGGAACACCGTCACACCATCCGGCGCGCGCAAATCAATGCGACGGCTCCTTACAGCGAAATCCACGACAACACGATCAGCGCGACAGTGCTACCGATCGACATGTTGCGTGCCAAACTTGCCTTCTTTGGCGCAACGCATTTTGATCCACGATCAGACCGCTGGGTGCGGATCAGCATGTATTCAGGCGCGCCTTATCCCGAAGATCTGAACCAAGGAAACGCAGACCTGTGGGTCTATCCAGAGGTGTCGTCATGAACCTGTCCCTGAACGAAGTCGAAGTCACCGCGAAGAAGGCAGCACGTGGTGCGGGCTATAGCTGGGGCCTGGCCGAAGAGGCTGGCAAAGCGACACGCTGGCTCTGCGCTCAAGGTCTGGATGGGTGTGGGATACTTGCTGATCTCTTGTCCGCGACAGACGGTCAGGACCTTTCAAAAATGAGCCCAACCGCGTTGGACAATGAATGGACGGCAGCATCCGGGCAACTGTGCCCATTGATCGCCGGGGCTTCCCTGTCAGATCATTCTGCCCAGATCTCTCAATCTGGCTTGAATCTAGGTACGGTTTTGTCGCCCCTGTTTTTGATCCCCTTTGCCGCGCGCCTAAACGGACAGTCGATTAGGGTTGAATGGAACGGTGGATCTGCTGTGACCGATGGGGGGAACCTATCCTTGTCTTTGAACGGCACACCTACAGCAAGCGTCGTAACTGTCCACACGACGGATCAACCTGTCCCTGTATCTGTAGTACACACACGCGCAGAACCGAGTGATCAGGATTGGGCCACCCTCATACAGTTGACTGGGCGAACCTATGCGCCGGCAACCGAAGAGTCTCGGCTGCTCGGGGCCGGATCTGGGTTGTCTGACGCGGACTAAAAGAGCGGCACAAACGTAAAAAAGGCGCATCCAACCGGGTGCGCCTCTTTCTATTCTATGCGGTCGCTGCCGCCATCAGCCGATAAACGATCTGCGCCGCTGTGAAATCCCAAGCGGCATTGCCATCAGGTGCCAGTTCCACAACATCAAAACCAACGCAGGTTCGCCCCTTCAGGGCATGTTCAACAAGATGCAGCGCTTGGTAGTATCCTAGACCGCCCGGCACTGGCGTTCCAGTTGCGGGCATTTGAGACGGGTCCAGCCCATCCACATCAAAACTGACATAAACCAGTTCAGGGAAATCCTCGGGCAGATCGACCGCGTGAATGTTTGCCGTTACCAAATCTTCGGCATCTTTAAAGAAGACGCCATTTTTCGTACGACTTTCGGCCTCTTGTGTACAAAGTGCGCGCACACCGAATTGCGCCAGCTTTACGCCTTCTCCTGCCAACAAATGCATGACAGACGCATGTGAATATGTGTTGCCTTGGTAGGCCACCCGCAAATCTGCGTGCGCATCAATCTGAACAATCCCAATCGGTTTACCCAAAGCCCGCGCTACGCCCACAACCGCACCATAACTCAGCGAATGTTCCCCGCCGAGCGTTACCGGAACTTTGCCAGCCTTTACTGCCGCCTCAGTGCGCACGGCCAAACGCTCCATCACATCCGGCATTTCGCCAGTGCAATCAACAGCTGGTTCTGTCACGATGCCCTGCGCACAGGGTTCTATGCCCTGACACAAGCGTTCCAGCTCATTCGACGCCTCGATGATTGCCTCTGGGCCTTTGGCGGTGCCGGACCCATAGGAGACTGTGCGCTCTAATGGCATCGGGATCACGCGAAAACGGGCATCTGAACCACGCTCGGACGAGCTGAGTTCACTGTCGAGGAAAATGCTCATGAGAGTCTTTCTTTGAAATCATCATACCCAAACTGCTTCACGATCTGCAGCGCATCAGTTTCACTGTTCCACAGCGCGATGGTCGGTAGGGGTACGCCGTTGAAGGTGTTGGTTTTCACCATCGAATAATGCGCCTGATCCAGAAAGGCAAAGCGGTCGCCAATCTTAAGCGGCTGCGCCCAAGTGTAATCGCCAATCACATCACCTGCCAAACACGATGGCCCGCCCAGACGATAAGTGTGACCCGTGTCGGTCTCATTCATCAAGGCCGGGCGATACGGGGCTTCGATCACATCAGGCATATGACAGGTCGCAGAGATATCCGTGATCGCAAGATCCATTCCGTTTTGCGGTAGATCGAGGATTTCACCAATCAGAATTCCCGCATCCAATGCCACGGCTTCACCCGGTTCAAGATACACATCGATACCGTACTTGGAACGGATCTCTTTGATGAACGCAATCAAAGCCTCGCGATCATAATCATCGCGGGTGATGTGATGACCACCGCCAAAATTCAACCACTTGAGTTGATCCATATAGGGCGCCAATCGCGGTTCAACCGACGCCCACGTCCGCGCCAACGGATCAAACCCCTGTTCACACAGCGTATGCATGTGCACCCCATCAACCCCAACTAGCGTTTCGCGCGTCACTTGCGAAACAGGCGTTCCCAAGCGTGAACAAGGCGCACAAGGGTCGTATTTGGGAATTTCGCCCTCGGAATGTTCCGGGTTGATCCGCAATCCAACCTGTTTGCCAGCAGCCTGACATTTGGCCAGAAACCGGTCTTTCTGAGTGGGACTATTAAAAATTACATGATCGGACAGCGCAATAATTTCATCAATCTCACTGTCTTTGTAACCTGCGCAAAACGTGGCCACTTCGCCTCCGTATTCTTCGCGTCCCAATCGGGCCTCAAAGATACCGCTCGCACAGACACCACCAAGGTGCTGACGTACCAAAGAGGCCAATGCGAACATCGAAAACGCCTTGAGCGCACTGAGGACATGCGCCCCGGACCGGTCCGCAATATCGCCAAGAATAGTCAGGTTCCGTTCAACCGCCTTGTCATCGACCACAAAGCACGGTGTCGGCACACGAGACATATCAAAGCTGCGGAAAGCGCCGGCATCACCGGCCTGAGTGGTCATCATCTCGGACAAGATGAACCCTCCGAATGAGGCAGGGGCAGCGCCCGACTGCGCGTGGATGTGAATGCCCGGCGACCTTGGCCACCGAGCACCTCTTTTTACAGCGACCTTAGAAGTCGACCGGACCGTCCAGCTCGTGAACTTGCCACGGCAGGCCATGCTCATTCAGCATGTCCATGAAGTTGTCGGGATCTAGCTGTTCCATATTCCAGACGCCGGGTTCTTTCCAGTTGCCCTTCAACAGCTGCGCGGCACCGATCATAGCGGGCACACCAGTCGTGTAGGACACGGCCTGCGATCCAACTTCGGCATAGCACTCTTCGTGATCACAGATGTTGTAGATGTAGAAAGTCTTTTCACCCGAGCCATCCTTGGCTTGACCCGTCGCGATATCGCCGATGCAAGCCTTGCCCTTGGTTTCTTTGCCCAGGTCACCGGGATCGGGCAACAAGGTCTTGAGGAACTGGATCGGAATGATTTTCTGACCGTCATGCACAACCGGATCAATCCGCGTCATACCGACGTTTTCCAGAACCTTGGCGTGCATGATATAGGCATCGCCAAAGGTCATCCAAAAGCGGGCGCGCTCAATCTCGGGGAAGTGGGTGCTGAGTGACTCCAGTTCCTCGTGATACATTAGGTACATGTTTTTCTGCCCGATTGCCGGGAAGTCGAACTCGACCTTGTGGGTCATCGCAGGGCTGTGTTTCCATGCACCGTTTTCCCAGTGACGCACTTCGGCCAGCACTTCGCGCAGGTTAATTTCTGGGTTGAAGTTGGTGGCAAATTCCTGATCGTTTGACCCACCGTTTGCGTCCAAAACATCAATCTGGCGGATAGTGTCCAGCTTGTGTTTCTTCAACCAAGTGGCAAAGACAGACGTGACGCCCGGATCAAAGCCAGAGCCAAGAATCGCCGTCAGGCCAGCCTCTTTAAAGCGATCCTGATAGGCCCACTGCCAATGGTATTCGAATTTGGCCACATCTTCGGGCTCGTAATTCGCGGTGTCCAGATAGTGGCACCCGGCCTCTAGGCAGGCGTCCATCAGCACCAGATCCTGATATGGCAGCGCCAAGTTTACCAAAAGCTCCGCCCCGGTTTCCTTGATCAGCGCGACAGTCGCGGCCACATCGTATGCGTCCAACGCGGCGGTCTTGATCTCAACGCCCACACGGTCCTTAACGGCCGCGGCAATGGCATCGCATTTCGACTTGGTGCGACTTGCCAGCGTGATATCGGTAAAGATATCGCTGTTCATCGCCATCTTGTGCACTGCGGCGTGGGAAACGCCCCCTGCACCGACAACCAGTGTCTTACCCATGCGCAAATCTCCTCTGGGTGGGGTATTATTCGTAGTAAGTATAGCCATTGATGCTGTCGCGATAAGCCCCAATGATCAGCTTGCGTTCGCTGGCTTTGAGTGTTCCAGCAGAAATTGCACCATCGACCAACTTGCGGAATGCCGCGACGCAGTCGGTCGGGTCAAACTCAACATAAGACAGCACCTGTGAGATCGTGTCGCCCTCTTGCTCGTGCAACAGGTCAAACCCACCGTCTGCGCGCAAATCGATGGTCACCACATTTGTGTCGCCAAAGAGATTGTGTAGATCGCCCAGCGTTTCCTGATAGGCGCCAACAAAGAACACACCCAGATAATAGGTCTCGTCTTCGGGCAGGGAATGCACTGGTAGGGACGGCGATACACCATCTGCCAGAATAAACTTGTCGACCTTACCATCACTGTCACAAGTGATGTCCGACAGAACCGCGCGGCGATCCGGCGTCTGGTTCAACATCTGTAAGGGCACGATCGGGTGCAGCTGGTCAATCGCCCAAACATCTGGCAACGACTGAAACAGCGAGAAATTGCAGTGGTAGATATCGGCCAACTTTTCCAGTTGGTCATCCACATCCGTCTCGCCGTCTTGCGCCGCAACCAGCGCTTTGACACGGGCCATCAGGTTCAGATAAATGCGTTCCGCCCGCGCCATTTGGCGTAAATCTACATAACCACGACGAAACAGGGCGCGCAGCTCGTTGCGATAGAAATTCGCGTCGTTCCAGCATTCCTGTAACCGGTCGGGTTTCAGGTATCCGCGCACAGCGGCTAGATCCGAAACAAGGTGATGGTCGTCAGGATCCGCATCCGGTGCTGTTGGCGCGTCATAGAGCGTGCATTCCAAGACATTGAACACCAACATCGACGAGGTCGCGACCACCGCACGGCCGCTTTCGGTGACCAAAGTCGGGTGCGCTACCTCTGCTTCGTCCAGAGCATAAGCCACGGTTTCAACGACATTAGCACAATATTCTTCAACCGTGTAATTGATCGAATTCTCTGCAGCTTTCTTTTCGCCGGTATAATCCACGCCCATTCCACCGCCCAAATCCAAATGGGTCAAAGGCACACCTTCGGTGGTCAGTTCGGTGTAGTATCGGCAGGCCTCGCCCACGGCGCGGCGCACGTCGTTCACATCCTGCACCTGAGACCCCAAATGCGAGTGCTGTAGCTTGAGACATTGAATCAGCCCAGCATCACGCAGCTTATCAACGACGGCCACCAGTTGATCGGTGTTCATGCCAAAGGCAGATCGGTCACCCGAGCTTTCCTCCCACTTACCGCTGATCTGATTGGTCAACTTGACCCGCACACCCAACAACGGTTCGATGCCCAATTCACGATAAACTTCGATGACAGTGTCGGCCTCTTTCGGGCTTTCCAACACGATCACAGTGTTAAATCCCAGCCTGCGGGACAGGATCGCCAATTGTATGAATTCAGCATCCTTGACGCCATTGCACACAATCAGTGCCTCTTTGGCCAGCCGATGTGCCAATGCAATCACCAGCTCTGGCTTAGAGCCTGCTTCAAGACCGTAGTCGAATTTGTGCCCAAACTCGACGATCCGGTCGATCACCTGCGCCTGCTGGTTGACCTTGATCGGAAAAACACCGCGATAATTGCCCTTGTAGCCAACGCGCGCGATGGCATCCGCAAAACTTTCGTTGATGTGGGCGATCTCGTTTTCCAGGTACGAACTGACCCGCAGGATCATCGGAGATTTGATACCCCGTTCGTCCAGATCGTGCAGAATGCTCGGCAGGCTGATCGCGGGCGCCTCGGGTGCCAGTGGATTGGTCAGTCCAATCTCACCCTCGTCCGTCACCACGATGAGGCCCTTGCCCCATTTGTCCACGCCATAAACGGAATGCGGTGCGTCGTGAGAGTGTTTCAAAAAGGTGGACCTACAGCAGAAAAAGGGGCGGTGTGGAAGCGCCGTTTACGTCAGAGGGTTGATTCGTCCAAGGGTTTTCTTTTGATCAGATTTGGGGGCGACAAAAAGACATTATCTCATCCGCAGAGCATATCAGCAAAACTTACTAACCGGCGCACCGAGGGTGGATCACGAAGGGGTGAAGCAGGGTGAGTTGATATATATTGATCTGAAGCGCAGTCTGTCTTTGTCGGATTTTCCTCAGACCCACCCAATCAACAGGCCCTAAAAGCCCTCTGGAGGCGTTAGAAAATGACATTACCGAGATATGTGGCATCCAGCATAGGAATTGCACTGCTGATCCTACCGCAAGTCGCAGCAGCGACCGGGAAAGTAGATTCAAAAGACCAAAAAATTGAAAAAGGCGCGCAGGTGCCTGATACAGACCCGCGCTGGTCTAACTGGCCGCACTTACCCGATGGGCAAGCTGGTCGGTCATATCGAAAGCTTGTGCGCCCTGAATATGGCGGCCCGGTCGAGCGAAATTTCGAATCCGGGCGCCGTTAATCAGAACGCGCCTTGGTTCAGGTGTTGAACAAGAAGTGCAGCACGTCGCCGTCTTTAACGATGTACGACTTGCCCTCTGCGCGCATTTTGCCCGCTTCTTTTGAACCCTGTTCGCCATTGTGGGCGATGTAGTCGTCATAGGCGATGGTTTCTGCGCGGATAAATCCGCGTTCGAAATCACCATGGATGACGCCCGCCGCCTGTGGCCCGGCTGTACCTGTTTTGATGGTCCAGGCGCGCGCCTCTTTCGGACCAACGGTGAAATAGGTTTCCAGATGAAGCAGCTCATAACCTGCCCGGATCAAACGATCGAGCCCTGCTTCTTCTAGGCCCATCTCAGTCAGGAACATTTCAGCTTCGTCATCTTCCAACTGGCTGATCTCTTCTTCGATCTGCGCTGAGATAATGACGTGTGAATTCCCCTGAGCGGCGGCCATTTCAGCAACCTTGGCAGAATGCGCGTTGCCTTCTGCCGCCTCGGCTTCACCGACGTTACACACATACAGAACTGGCTTGGTTGTCAGAAGCTGCAGCATTTTCCAGGCTTTTGCATCTTCTTCGTCAACTTCGATCAAACGTGCGGGCTTGCCGTCTTCGAGCATTGCGAGTGCCTGACGCAACAGGCGTTCTTGCTGGACAGCCTCTTTGTCGCCGCCACGCACCTTGCGCACGATATTCTGCAACCGCTTTTCGATGCTTTCAATGTCAGCCAGCATCAGCTCAGTTTCGATGGTTTCCGCATCTTCCACGGGGTTCACGCGGCCATCGACGTGGGTCACATCTCCGTCTTCGAAACAGCGCAACACATGCGCAATCGCGTCTGTTTCACGAATGTTGGCCAGAAACTGATTGCCCAGACCTTCGCCTTGGGACGCGCCTTTGACCAGGCCAGCAATGTCCACAAAGGTCATGCGCGTTGGAATGATCTGCTTTGATCCCGCAATCGCGGCGAGTTTATCAAGGCGTGCATCGGGCACGCCGACCTCTCCGACATTGGGTTCAATTGTGCAGAACGGGAAATTCGCCGCCTGCGCTGCTGCTGTTTTGGTCAACGCGTTGAACAGGGTCGACTTGCCAACATTGGGCAGACCCACGATTCCCATTTTAAAGCCCATTGCCGGTCTCCTGAAGCCATATGACGGCTGCTTCTAGGCAGCTAGGGGCTAAGACGCAAGACAAGGTCGTGCTTTCAACCCGCACTTAAACCTCGATATCACAGAAATTCGGAGGGAATTGTACAGTTCGGCCCCCTTATCGTACGGTTTCAGCGCATTCTTCTCACGACTAGACTCAGTCGGGATTGATTTTCCCGCCAAGTTTCTGCACATCAGACTCAACCGAAAAGGATGCAGACCATGACCCGTATCGACGCCAAATTCGCAGATCTAATATCCAAGGGCAAAAAGGCCTTTGTTTCTTATGTGATGGCGGGTGACCCGGATTTTGAAACATCACTGGAACTGGTCAAAGGTCTGCCCGGTGCGGGCGTCGATATTATCGAGCTCGGCTTGCCCTTTACCGACCCGATGGCAGACGGCCCAACCATCCAGTTGGCCGGGCAGCGCGCCTTGGATGCCGGGATGACGTTGAACAAAACTTTGGAACTTGCGCGCCAGTTCCGCGAGACCGACGATACAACCCCGATTGTTTTGATGGGCTATTACAATCCGATCTATTCCATGGGCGTCGACGCGTTCCTTAGCGCTGCAAAAGCGGCTGGCATTGATGGCTTGATTGTCGTGGACCTTCCACCTGAAGAAGACGATGAGCTCTGCCTGCCTGCGCAGGCCGCCGGCTTGAACTTTATCCGCCTGGCAACCCCAACTACGGACGATCAGCGTTTGCCCCGTGTCATGCAAAACACGTCTGGGTTTGTGTACTACGTCTCGATCACAGGGATCACGGGTTCCGCCGAAGCACAGGCCGGTGATGTTGGCCCCGAAGTTGCACGCCTGAAGGCGGCCACCGATCTGCCGATCATTGTCGGGTTTGGCATCAACACTCCGGAACGCGCGGAAACCATCGCCAGCCTGTCAGATGGTGCCGTGGTCGGCAGTGCAATTGTCAGTCAATTGGCACAGGGCAAATCCACCGCAGAAGTTCTGGCATTTGTAAAAACCCTGTCAGATGGGGCTCATCGCGCCTAATCCACAGATTTCGAGGTCAAAGCTGTTGCCATCGCCCGGACAAGTTCAGCGCGGCGCAACGGCTTTGCCACATGATCCGTTATCCCATGCGCAAGGTATCCATTGACCTGATGCGACATCGCATTGGCTGACACCGCAATAATCGGGATCGGCTCGAGGCATTCTTCGTGCTCGTGATCACGTATGATTTGTGTCGCACGCAACCCATCCATGACAGGCATGTTCACATCCATAAGTATCAGATCCCAAGGCTCCGCCCGCCAGCGCGAAATCAGCTGTTCACCGTTTTCTGACATTTCCAACTGCATCCCAAATCGCTTAAGCATGTGATGCAATACTAAGCGATTGGTCCGGTTGTCTTCGGCCGCCAGAATGCGCCATCGCGTTCCAGTGAGCACCGCTTCACTGTGCTCTAAGTCCTCACCGATCATTTCTTCATTGTCGCAGGGTTCGACCAATACCGAAGCCACGAACTCGGCCCCCTGACCAGCATCACTTTTCAGGGTGAGGGCACCCCCCATTTCTTGGCAAATTCGACGCGATATAACCAAGCCTAGCCCTGTCCCACCAAAATTACGCGTAATACCGGAATTTGCCTGAGAAAATGGCTTGAACAAACGCGAATGCTGATCCTTGGGGATTCCGGGGCCCGTATCCGTGACGGTTATCGTTAGTTTTGACCAGCCCGCATCCAAAGGGATGATATCTGCCAACATTGCGACAGAGCCCTTGTCCGTAAATTTGATTGCATTGGACAACAAATTTCCAATGACCTGACGAAGACGCGTTGCATCCGTTTTTACCCAAATGCCAGCGCCCTCAAGGATGGACACCCGGAATTCCAACCCTTTTTCCTGCGCGCCCAGTTGATACTGTTTTTCAACCGATCCCAAAAGCTGACCCAGTCCACACGGAATGTGTTCGCATTCGAGCTTTCCAGCCTCAATTTTTGAAAGGTCGAGGATGTCATTGATGACGGATAACAAAAGGGAGCCGCTGTCTCGAATGACATCAACAATCGCGTTTTGCTCATCCGTAAGCCCGTTTTCTGACAGCGCCAACGCCATCCCCAAAATACCGTTCAGGGGCGTCCTGATTTCGTGGCTCATGGAGGCCAAAAAGACAGATTTGGCCGCATTCGCAGACTCAGCGGCAATGCGGGCTGCTTCAAGCTCAACAGTGCGTTCTTGTACCGCTTTTTCCAACCATGATTTTGACTTCAGCAAACCTTGATTGGCTTCATACAATTCACGGCTTTTGGCCTCTAGCAACCGCTCGGCCTCTTCTCTGGCGATCAGAGCCCGTTCATAGCGGCGACGCGACACCACCGGAGGTAAAGGATGAGACGTCTCAGACATTCAGTTCAAGCCGCCTTCTCGATCAAAAACTCAGCTCGAAACTTTCGTGGATCCGACTGCTCGACCATCTGAATATCTGCTTGGTCTTCAAAATGCGCGATACACGCCTCGATCAAGCCAAGGCAGAAATGCATCAAAGGACGATCAGATTCGTAGACCATGCGCAATTGCGATGGGAGCGGGCGGTTGGTGGCAAAGCTCGGAAGCTCAACCTCTGGATACAGTTTCCGAACCTCGACGTGAACCTCACCTTCGATCGCCTCTAACATTTCAAAGGCATCCTTTTTGCCTTCGAAAAATTCGGGATATCCCTCAACGAACCGGCTAAACATCCAATGTCCAAACTTTACCTGCAATGCTTCTGGCGGTGCACCAAGGCGCTCTCCGAACGCGTCAACCAAACTAAGAAGCTCTCGACAGGGGTAGTTACCGACCGCGCTGAACGCGCCATTAGATTGCAGTTCGGTTTGGTCCAGCACCTGATCTACGGCTTCTTCGCCCAAGACAGTCTCAGCCATCCGCAATAGCTCAACAAAAACAACGCCCTTCATGGCATCCTCCGACGTTCGGTGCGTCTAAAGTATGCTCAAGTCGTAAATGGCCGCTTAACGATGCCGATCTGCGATTGCATCTGGGATCCAGAATTGGTAATAAAACTTAACCACATTAGCGAGGGAGTGCCTTTCGTGCCTGTCATCACCAATATCGCAGACCTCAAACGCATCTATGAACGCCGCGTTCCCCGGATGTTTTATGACTATGCCGAAAGCGGCAGTTGGACCGAACAGACGTTCCGCGAGAACACATCAGATTTCGACCAGATCCGTCTGCGCCAACGGGTGGCAGTTGATATGACTGGGCGCAACACGGCGAGTCAGATGATCGGGCAGGATGTTGCAATGCCGGTTGCCCTTGCCCCTGTCGGATTGACAGGTATGCAACATGCAGATGGCGAAATGAAAGCCGCACGCGCAGCCGAAGAATTCGGCGTGCCTTTCACGCTTTCAACCATGTCGATCAATTCGATCGAAGACGTCGCCGACTATACCAACAAACCTTTTTGGTTTCAGCTTTATACGATGAAAGACACGGACTATGTCAGCCGTCTGATTCAGCGCGCGAAAGACGCCAAATGTTCAGCTCTGGTGATCACGCTGGACCTTCAGATCCTTGGACAGCGGCACAAAGATCTAAAGAACGGTCTGTCAGCCCCGCCAAAACTGACCCCAAGCACGGTCGCAAACTTGATGACAAAGTGGACCTGGGGTTTGCAGATGTTGCGGGCGCATCGTCGCGAATTTGGCAATATCGTTGGCCACGTTGATGGTATCTCCGATGCCTCCTCTCTCGGGGCGTGGACCGCCGAGCAATTCGATCCAAGCCTGGATTGGGGCAAGGTTGAAAAGCTGATGAATGAATGGGGCGGCAAAGTGATCCTCAAGGGGATCCTGGATGCTGAAGACGCCAAAATGGCAGCTAAACTGGGGGCGGATGCAATTATCGTGTCCAATCATGGCGGGCGTCAATTGGATGGGGCCCTAAGTTCTATCAGGGTTCTACCAGAGATCATGGACGCGGTCGGTGACAGCGTTGAAGTCCATCTGGACAGCGGCATTCGTTCAGGCCAAGACGTTCTGAAAGCCCTCGCCCTAGGGGCAAAAGGAACTTACGTCGGGAGAGCTTTTGTTTATGGATTGGGCGCAATGGGACAAGCCGGCGTCACCAAGGCCTTGGAAGTCATCCACAAAGAGCTTGATACAACAATGGCGCTCTGTGGCGAAAAGAATGTGGCAGGGCTCAGCCGCGACAACCTCTTAGTCCCTGCCGACTTTGGCGGCCGTTGGGCCTAAGGCTCACAGTACGACACATACAAATACCACCACCACTCACGAACGAACCTGCCCTCTGGTGCAATTTTCGCACTCGGAGGGCAGTTTTTCTCTGGCTCAGCCAGAGCCTCTTTATCTCATCAGTCTTTATCCCCTCAGCTACGACGCGCCTTTCTGCGAGGTTCTAAGGTGAGCTGAATTAATGCCCCTATGAGTTTTTTGCTCTGGTACACGGTGCATGATTTGCCCCATTCTTTGGACAAAGCCCGCACCTTTACTGAGATCGATTGAGAGGTTCAGCCATAATGTCCACAGATCCGCTGCTGCAGCCTTATCAATTGAAACATCTAACCCTTCGAAACCGGATTATGACCACCAGCCACGAACCGGCTTACCCCGAAGATGGCATGCCCAAGGATCGATACCGCGCGTATCACGAAGAACGGGCCAAAGCAGGTGTCGCCCTGACCATGACAGCCGGATCTGCAGCTGTCTCGCGGGACAGCCCGCCAGTATTTAATAACATTCTCGCCTACAAAGACGAAGTCGTGCCATGGATTCGCAACCTAACGGATGCCTGTCATGACCATGGCTGCGCCGTAATGATCCAACTGACCCATCTTGGGCGGCGCACCGGATGGAACAAAGGCGACTGGCTACCCTCGGTGTCTTCGGGTGCAGATCGTGAACCCGCACATCGCGCATTTCCCAAAAAGCTCGAAGATTGGGACATAGACCGTATCATAACGGACTATGCTGACGCCGCTGAACGGATGCAGGCCGGAGGCATGGATGGGATCGAACTACAGGCCTATGGCCATTTGATGGACCAGTTCTGGTCACCACTTTCTAATACTCTCGACGGGCCTTATGGCGCAGCAACTTTGGACAATCGTCTTCGGTTTACGATGGATGTGCTCGATGCGATCCGAAAACGGGTCGGCTCCGAGTTCATCGTGGGTCTACGCTATACTGCAGATGAGGCTCAAAGCGGCGGTGTCTCTGCCCAAGAGGGTTTGGAAATCTCTAAACGGTTGCGCGACACAGGTCAGGTTGATTTCCTTAATGTGATCCGTGGCCGCATTCACACCGACCCAGCCATGACCGATATTATTCCTGTCCAAGGCATGAAAAGCGCGCCCCATCTGGATTTCGCGGGTGCGGTGCGCAAAGAAACCGGCATGCCAACCTTTCATGCCTCGCGCATCCCGGATGTAGCGACCGCTCGCCATGCTGTGGCCAGTGGCCTGTTGGATATGGTCGGCATGACCCGCGCGCACATGGCGGACCCCCATATTGTCCGCAAAATCATCGACGGGCGCGAAGACGATATTCGCCCCTGCGTAGGCGCGACTTACTGCTTGGATCGGATCTATCAAGCCGGAGAGGCCCTGTGCCTGCACAATGCCGCAACAGGTCGCGAGTTGAGTATGCCGCATGATATCTCGCCAGCGGAGATACCCAAAAAGGTCGTTATTGTCGGGGCGGGTCCTGCCGGATTGGAAGCCGCCCGTGTCGCGGCAGAACGCGGCCACCACGTCACCGTGTTCGAAGCTGCTGCTGATCCCGGAGGGCAAGTACGGTTAACAGCACAATCCCAACGGCGACGCGAAATGATAGGCATTATCGATTGGCGCATGGCCCAATGTGCGTCACGCGATGTTGTGTTTCACTTCAACACATGGGCCACAGCCGAAGATGTACTGGCCCAGAACCCCGACGTGGTTATCGTGGCCACTGGCGGCTTGCCAAACACGCAGCTGTACGAAACTCATGCGGAGCCAGACCACGTCACCTCAAGCTGGGACATCATTTCCGGCGATGTGAAACCCGCAAAGTCGATCCTGATCTATGATGAAAGCGGGGACCATCCAGCCTTGCAAGCTGCGGAAATTGCAGCCGCTTCAGGAGCCCGGGTCGAAATCATGACCCCGGATCGGACTTTCGCACCTGACATCATGGGGATGAACCTCGTGCCGTATATGCGCAGCCTACAATCACAGGATGTCCATTTTACCGTGACGAGACGTCTGACCGGGGTGGCACGTACTGGCAATCAACTGACCGCTACCATCGGTACGGATTACAGCGATCACACTTATCAAGCCAAGTATGATCAGATCGTTGTCAATTACGGTACTATGCCCTTGGATGATTTGTACTTTGAACTCAAAGATCAAAGCCTCAACAAAGGGGTTGTGAATTACGACCATCTGATAAGTGGAATTCCACAGATACCCGATGAAGCGAGCCAAGGGTATCATCTGTTCAGGATTGGCGACGCAGTTTCGGCGCGTAACACCCATGCGGCAATCTATGAAGCCCTCCGACTGGTCAAAGACATTTAAAATGCCTGGCCGCAAATAAACGCAAACACAGAAAAGAAACCTGCCATGAAAATCGGAGTTATCGGAACCGGAACAATCGCATCTGCCGTTATAACGGGCATTGCAAATGATGGGCATCAAATCGTGGTCAGCAATCGTAATGCGGCCAAATCGGAGCATCTGAAAACGACGTTTCCACATATCGAGATTGCGGAGAATCAGAGCGTCATTGATGCCAGCGATGTAATATTCCTTGGCACCACCGTGGATGTCGCCGGGTCGGTTCTTTCAGCACTCACGTTTCGCCCGGATCAGAGCGTCATCTCGTTTATGGCTGGCATATCATCCGAGCAGATTTCGACCCTCATTGCGCCTGCCAAATTTACGGCCACCATGATCCCGTTCCCGTCGATTGCTCAGGGAAACTCACCTGTGTTGGTCTGCCCGCAATCGATGTTGGTTGAGTCTCTGTTCGGGACGGCGAACACCGTCTTCTCGTTCGGCACCTCAGATCAGATGGATGCCTATTTGACTGCACAGGCTGTCCTGTCTCCGGCCTTGAAATTGACCGAAGTAGCGGCAGATTGGTTGGCTGACCGGACCGGAGACACCGCAACCGCCGATCAGTTCCTGCGGCTATTGCTTGGGAGCACCCTGTCATCTAGTACGCTTTCGGATGCGCTTGCCGACTTGAACACCCCCGGCGGGTTGAACGCAGAGTTGAGAGAGCACCTGGCCGAACAGGGCGGTTACAAAGCCTTGCAGACTGGGCTTGATCGACTGGAACGCAGGTTGGCAGGGACAACTGAGTAAGCGCAGAGTTCGAAAGTAGTGTTCATCAAAGCCAATCTGACTAAGATTAAACCCGAGTACGATGGGGTAAACTTAGACTGCGCCAAACCGGGCAATGGAGGGCAACGTTTTCATGACAACCAAAGCTGAACTGGAAATTGAATTGGAAAAGCTCCGCACGCGCAATGCGGAGCTAAAGGCGCAGGTGGAGCAAAAGCCGGAAAGCGATGAGGGCGCGCAAGACTCCACACCGACCAAAACAAAGGACGAGATCAGGAAATCGCTGGAAGATCACGGCATTGATATCAAGAAGATCGAAACGATGGGTGATGAAGTTGTTGAGGAGATTCACAAGCTTCAGGAACACTATCCCATTACCGTTTTATTGGTTGCTTTTACGCTTGGATATGTCGTTGGCCGCGTGCAGAAATAGGATACAGTCATGAACAGAATTAGCCGAAACTTGACCACCGTTTACCGTACCGAGCGGCTGATCGCACGCCGCCGGTTTGCGGTAGTGCAACAACAAACCATCATGATGGTCGTGGCGGGCATCGCGGGTCTTGCTGGGCTGATCCTGCTGGATATCTCTCTTTTTTTCGTACTGAAGACCTGGTTATCCTCAGCTGCTGCTGCGGCGTTGCTATCGCTTTCGAACCTCCTTCTGGCGGGTCTGCTCGTGCTGGTCGCAAAGCGTTCAAACGTTGAGCAAGAGATCGCGCCAGCCATTGAAGTGCGCGATATGGCCATCGCAGACATTGAAGAGGAGCTGGAAGAAATGGCCACCGAGGCTCGAGAAGTGGTAGAGGCTGTCAAGAGTTTCGGGGCGAACCCTCTGGGATCCCTACCCGCACTGTTGGTGCCGATTTTGACCACAATTCTGAGCAACAAAAAGAACGATTAAATCGCGATTGCGCCTTTCAGCAGATGCCCGGGCGCAGGCCTTGCCTGACGATACAAGGCCGTGGTGCCTGCAGGCCCTATTTTTGCTGAGCTTCGCGGATCAAAGCCGTCAATCGATAGAATCCGTGCGCCATCTTCGAATACGGTGTTATCAGAAAAAAGCTCAGCACCGAACCGAGATGCAAGGCGAGCAGCACAGGCATGGCTGCCGTTGATCCAAGCGCATAGAGCATAAGCCCGCTGAACGCGACAAAGCCTAAGAGCGCGATAAACCCCAGATCCCCACCCCACGCGCGCGCATCGCCAAGGTTCCGTTCTGCGCGTATCTTTAGGGCCGCCATCCACCCGCAGCCCACCGTCAGCAATACGCCCCCGGTCAATCCAAACACCTTGGGCACAGACCAAATCGCATACGGAGCCGGCATATCTAAAACGTAGTGCATCACAGTGCCTGCGCTGGTCGCTGCGAAGCACAACAGAAAACCGTACATGATGGCCTGATGCGCATAGCGGCGGGCATGCGAAAATCGGTCTTCGTCTTCATAATTACACCCGTCGCCATGACCAGCAGCCAAATCTTTCATCTGGGCCACCATCGAAAGCGCGGCGCTGAAATTTCGGAACCTGAGCGTTTGTCCACCGACAGCCCGCCAATATCGGCGCAAGCTCTTAGCCAAGCTGACCAAAGGAAACAAAAACGCAGGCAAGAAAATAGCCACCATCGCATTGTGTGATAACACCGCGTAAAATCCGTTGCCATCGCGGGAGCCAATGAACCGGAGAGCCAAAAAAGTAAGTGTGATTCCGACCACCAGAGACAATGCAATTGCGCCACCATATGTGTGAAAACGACGTGCAACGGGTTGGGGCCAAGCATAGCTTTCCCAACTGTCGCGGCGGACTTCGGCCAACGCTTTGGGCAGGTTCAAATCGAACTCATGCGGAGCCGTATACTGGCAAGCGTAATAGCACCCGCGGCAATTGTGACAGAGATTGGCAAGCTGGGTGATATCGCCGTCCGCAAAGGCTCTTTCCCGATGAAGGGCCGGGAATACTGAGCAATACCCCTCGCAATATCTGCACGCGTTGCAGATTTCTGCCTGACGACGGGCTTCTTGGACCAAGTCAATTTGCATAGGCTGCGGCCTCCCGACCTGCGATGCGGCCAAAGACGGTGCCTATTGTCATTCCAAACCCTGCCAAATACCCCTGTCCAAGAATGGATCCCGCCATGGTTTCACCAGCGGCCCAAAGATTCTGGATGGGCCCTTGGTCACTGCTGCATTGTGCATTTTCATCAACCTTTAGCCCTAGGTAGGTAAAGGTCACACCCGTCCGAAGGGAGTAGCCATAAAACGGCGGATCAGTAATCGGGCGCGCCCAATTTGTCTTGGGCGGCTTTAGCCCATTTGTAGCCACACCATCCAATTCAGTGGGGTGAAAAGTCGAGGTGTCCCCACACGCGGCATTGAATCCATCTATAGTTTTGCGCAACTTGTCCGCAGGCAAACCCATCTGATTGGCCAGATCATCCAGAGTATCTGCTTTCAAAGGTGGAAAGACCGAAGGCATGAACAGCTCAAGAGATTTGGCATCAATGATCACATAGCCAATCTGATCTGGTTGTGCGGCAACCAGACGTCCCCAAATGGCATAGCGTTTAGGCCAGACATCTTCACCCTCATCATAGAAACGTTCCGCGTTCTTGTTCACAACAACGGAAAAAGGCACGCAATCCAGCCGGGTTACGATGCCTCCGTCAAATTTGGGTGACCGCCCATCGATCGCAACTGCGTGGCATTGATCTGCCTCCCCGACGGAGTGCACCCCCTGCTCCAACAAGTCGGCAAGCACCACGCCGCGATTGTAGGGCGACCCGCGGATCAAGAAATTCTGTGCGGCAGGCCCCCACGCCCTTGCGAGCCAATCCATATCTGCCTGAAACCCTCCAGACGCGACAATCACAGCTTTGGGTGCAATACGGCACGTGCGCCCCTCGTATGTGTAATCAATATGTGTGACACGACCGCCATCAAGCTCCAGATGGGCCACATGGGCCTCATAAAGAACATCCACACCCAGTCTTTCAGCTGAGCGGTAGTAGGCGTTTACCAACCCTTTGCCACCGCCCATGAAAAAGGCATTGGTGCGCCCCAACGACAAAGTGCCCGAAAGGGAGGGCTGAAAACGGACCCCGTGGTCGCGCATCCAAGGCAGACATTCCTCCGACGTGCGGATCGCCAGGCGCGCCAAGTGTTGATTGGTTTTCCCGCCGGTGACTTTCAGCAAGTCAGCAAGGTATTCTTCCTCGCTATAGTCATCTACCAATGGCCCCAACGGCCCAGTGTGCATGCAACGAAAATTGCGCGTGTGACGTGAGTTGCCGCCGCGGTACGGTTTAGGGGCGGCTTCAAGGATCAATACTTTGGCTCCGGCTTCGGCCGCTGTCATAGCAGCGCAAAGGGCTGCGTTTCCGCCCCCGATGACCGTAATGTCATAATCTCTGTGCATGCCGAATTCCTTTGTTGAAATCTTGCTACGGCTCCCTGTTTAATTTGACCAATGATGCTTTTCCTGAGATTATTGCGCCATGCGCATCAATTATGATTTCAGTGACCTAGAGGCCTTTCTTGCTGTCAAGGACACAGGATCCTTCCATGCAGCTGCAGAGCGATTGAATTTGTCCCAATCTGCAGTGACCCGACGGGTTCAAAAGTTGGAACAGGCACTGGACAGCGTGCTTTTTGAACGCACCACGCGCGCGGTGAAACCGACCCTAGCCGCTAAGCGCCTACACCCCCGTGCCGAAGCCATTGTTAACGATGCCGCAGAGACTGCGCGTGCGATGCGTGACGAAAGCGTTGCCTTTGTTCACCAACGGAATGCTTTGGTGACAATCGCGACCATTTCGACCGTGATTTCAAGGCTACTGACACCGGCTATTCATACCTTTCGAGACAGTCCATTTTCTGCCCGAATTCGGCTGCTCGAAGCGAGCGCCAACGAAGTTGCAGAGACAGTTGCGGAAGGAGAGGCCGATTTTGGTTTGTGTTCGATCCCAATGCTCGAACCCTCGACGCTTTTTGAGCCTTTGTATGATGATCAAATTGTGCTGGCCCTGCCCCTGAGTCATGTTTTGGCCAGAAAAACATCCGTTAGCTTCGAGGAGCTGAAAGGCACCCCTTTGATCCTGCCCGCAAGGGGCACGGGGAACAGGTTGCTGATAGACGAAGCCATGGCGCGCGCGCGCCTGCGAATGGTTTGGGCACACGAAGTTACTCGGTCTTCGACCGCATTGGAACTTGTGGCCAGCAACATCGGCGCGGCGCTCTTGCCCCGATCTGTGTTCCATTCTGCAAGTACTGCCCAGGTGGCAACCTGTGAATTGCACGATTTGGAGATTACACGACCGATCGGACTCTTATCCCGGGTCAGTCAAATTGATACACCCCCTATTGCAGCAATTAAGGACGCAATCCACTCAGCGGTTTAGGCCGGTTTCGATTAATAAATCAACCAAACGAATTCAAAAGTTGAGAACACTTGGTGGCAAATACCTTATTCAATCGGTGAAATTTCTGCAAGATTTAAAATTACCAATTGAGAGCCGCAAGTCGCGCTGATTTTAGTGATGCAGGCCAGAATAATCACATTTAATCAATGCCTTAATTTTTTGTTCAGGCGATAAATCCCAAACCTTGCAACACCTCTGACGCATCAGTTTTGGCAGGGGTTTCGTCGGAAAGCATCTTTCTGACTCCCCCACCCTTTTGCACGAAGGATGCAATTTTCAATTAACTTGTTATAATGGGGGCTTCAATAAAAGTAATTTGTGGAGTGCCGCACATGGTAGGCACGCGCGCGAACCTTTCTCGGGAGGTCTTTGGGATAAAATCCCTACAGCGCTCATTTGAGACTATCGTTTTTGCCGATGTTGTTGATTCAGTGCGGCTGATAGACAGTGACGAAGAAGGCACCGTTCAACGTTGGCTCAGCTTCGTTGATGCCGTCGAGTTGGACATATCCGAGCGAAAGTGCGGCCGCGTCGTTAAACGCCTCGGCGATGGAATTATGCTGGAATTCGACGATCCAATTGATGCCGTGCGCGGTGCTCTAAAAATGCGGCAGGATCTTGCTAAGGTTAACCAACGCGACCCAAAACTGCAGCGCATCGAGATTCGCATCGGCATACACACCGGAGAGGTGTTGCGCGGACCGGATTCCGACCTGTACGGAAAGGACGTCAACATCGCAGCCCGGCTTGCTGCGGCCGCCAAACCCGCCGACGTAATGGCGTCGGCCAGCGTTCGAGACGCGCTTGCCAACAGCGTTGATGCCGAATTCGAGGATATTGGACCGGTTTTCCTCAAGAATGTGCCCAATCCGGTTCATGCGTTTCGCGTTGTGCCACCTCATGAGGTGGCGCGGGTCATGCCGATGATGTCATCCGAAGATCTTTTGCCGACGATCGCGGTATTGCCGCTAGTTGTGCGAAACAGTGACGAAGCCTCAGTCTGGGGTGACATGCTGACGGATGATTTGATCACAGCTTTGTCACGCTCTCACAGGATGCACGTGATTTCGCGCCTGTCTACAATTGGCATTTCAATCCAAAAATACGAGCCGTCCCAGCTGTCTGAGACACTTGGGGCTGATTTTCTGCTTTCGGGGTCCTGCTCTGTGGGTAAAAACCGGCATGTTCTTGATCTTAGCCTGTCGCGCGTGCGCGTTGGGCGGGTCATCTGGTCAGAGCGCATAGAAGTTGAAGCGGCTGAAGTTCTTAAAAAGAATGTGATCTTTTCTGAATTGGCCAACCAGGTCCACTTGGCAATTCTTGATCTGGAAATGAAACGCGCTGTGAGCCATCCGGTGCCAACGCTGGATAGCTACGAAATTCTGATGGCCTCGGTCGCACTGATGCATCGATTGTCGCCGACGGACTTCAACCGGGCTGGGGAGTTGCTGGATGCTTTGATCGAACGCATCCCTCACAACCCGGTGCCGCTGTCTTGGAAATCCAGATGGCATGTTCTTAAAGTCGTTCAGGGGTGGGCAACGAATCGAACTGAAGAGGCGCGGCAGGCGCTGAACCTCACGCATCGGGCCCTTGATTTAGACCCAACAAACAGCGGCGCGTTGATTGCGGAGGGTTTTGTCCAAACCAATTTGTTTCACGATCTTGACGAGGCCGAAGAGCTTTATAATAGCGCTTTAGAATACGAACCCAGCGAGGCGACGGGACGAGCCTTGCGCGGTACTCTTTATGCCTTTCGCGGCGACGGCGCGCGCGCGGTTCGCGATGCGGAGCGTTCATTGCTGCTAGCCCCGCGGGATCCACATCGGTTCTTTTTCCAATGTCTTGCAGGCAGTGCCAGTCTGGTCGCCGAAGACTATCCCCGGGCGCTTGAGCTGATCAAAAGCTCGCTCCGTCTCAATCGATTGCACATGTCTTCGCACAGGATGTTGGCAGTGACCGAGTGGCGCCTGGGCAACCAGGTAGCCGCGCGTCGTGCGCTTGAGAAGATTCTCAGGTTGGACCCCGGGTTCACCGTCAGCAAATGGAAACGCAGCACGCCAAGTGCAGATTTGCCGGTTGGGCAAGCCTTTGCAAAAACACTGAAGGAGATCGGAGTTTCGGACTGAAAATTATTGTGACGCTTTAACTAATTGGAGGATTTTTTATGTCTAATGCATCAAACGTGGCACCCGAAGGCGCATTTGGGGCCTTTGGAGCTTTTTCCGGTAGCGGAGCTTTTGGCGCTTTTGGGGCCTTTGGCGCGTTTGGGGGGCCCGGCTCGGCCAACCCTCCCTTGATTTCGCAGGCTCTGATCACAAATCATGATGGGATCGCCGGCACATGGGCATCGGTTGGCGCAGATGCGGTCAATCCAAATGTTCAAGAGAGCACTGATTATCTGGGGCGCCTCTCGCCCGCTGTGCGTGCCAGCATTTTTGCGCTGGAGCTGGGCAGCCACATCGGGTTTTCCTTTGAACCCAATATGACCGCTGGTGATCCGGGTTTGGGCAGTGTTTTCCACCTTGAAACAACATCGGCATCCCCTGTGCCCGACACCAAATATCAAAAGCTGGTTGCCCTACGACGGCCCACGATCGACATCTTTGCTGAGCAATTGACGCTGGTTGCCAACTACGCTGATCTACGCCAAGATCGAATGGCGGAAATTCTAGCGGCATTGGGCACACCGACAGAATTTTTACGCGCAATCGCCTACATCGAACCGGCTCGCACACCGTTCACGATCGAACTTCTGGCCACGGCACACTGGTTGGCAAACTTTGTCGAGATGCGATTGAAATATGCACTCGGGTGCAAACGACCGATTGAATTCTCGCCTCAGATACAACCGATGATCTGGACCCCTTCGCACGGTAGCTTGCCCAGCGGTCACGCCACCGAGGCCTTCACAATGGCGCGAGTGCTGTGGCTGCTCTTGCGGCAACACAACGTCAAACCCTATTCACAAGGCATTTGGGGTGAGATGCTTATGCGCCAAGCTGCACGGATTGCGATCAATCGCACAGTTGCTGGAGTGCATTTCCCAGTCGACAGTGCAGCGGGAGCTGTATTGGGTCTGACGCTCGGCCGGTATTTCGTGGATCGCTGCACGGGAGTGGCCCCAGCAAATAGCTGGGAATTCGACGGCACAAACTATCCCGGCCACATGGATTTTGATTGGCGCGACTATTTTGACCCACAGAACCCAGCCGACAACATCGCGCCAGAGCAGAAAGAGACGACCTGGGCAACAGAATCCATCCTCACGGATGCAGACCAAAACCAGACAAGGTCTGCGCCCCTAGACTGGCTCTGGCAGAAAGCGGCGGCGGAATGGGTCGATCTCGCTGCTGACATTGATCAGGATACCGAAACCGGCGACGGTTCATAATTGGGGGTGAACAATGGCTTATGAATGGAAAGAGCTGGCTCTAGAAGACCAGCCCCGCAATCCGCTGGCAGATTTCGCCCTGAATGTGATGGCGCGGTTCACCGCGGCGGAAATAGGTCTGAGCAATGAGCACCGACCGATGGATCGCTCGTCAAACTTTGACCAACAATGGTGGCTGGCGTTAGTAAGTGTAACACCGGGTCTGAGTATTGCCGGTTTGCTGGAACGCGCAGCAGACTTTCTGCCCCCAGATCACCCGGGTTCACTGGTGATCCCCGGTGAATATAGCGAAGGCTTCCGGAACAGACAGGACATCGACGTCATCACGCTTTATGCGCGCCGCGACTATCTCAATGCTGCCAATGCTGCCAATGGGGCGGAACAGCTGGGCATCGAAACGCTTTTGGTAAGCACTCCCTTGGAAAGCCAAACGCTCAGCTCGCCAGCGGAGCCGTTCACCCCCCCTGACCTGAAGGTGCCGGTCACGCCAAACACGGTTGTCACTGCGGTCATTGATCATGGGGTCGCCATCGCGCATGACCTGTTTCGCCGCAAGAATATCAACGGCGATCTGGTCTTAAGCCGCGTCGACTTCTTTCTCGATATGGACGGCACCCCCGATCCGAATGCACCCGTACCAAGCACAATCGGGCGCGTCTGGACAGGCCCGGAGATTAACGAGATCCTGAAAAACAACCTTCACAATGGTCTGCTAGATGACGCTGCGGTGTATCGTGATTTGGGGTTAATCGACTGGAAAACTCGGCCCTTCAACGCCTGCGCACATCGCCTTTCGCACGGTACACATGTGACCGGCCTAGCATCAGGCTATGACGCGTCAGACGTTGACGGGCTGGAACGGCGTATCATTGTTGTGCAATTGCCTACGCGTTTGGTCGCCAACACTTTGGGGTTTGGGCTAGAGCAGGCAATCGAGCAGGCGATGTCTTTCATCTCGCAACAATTGGTGCACTTCCAAGTAGACGAAGTAGCACAACAAATGCCTTTGGTTGTGAATTTTAGCTTTGGGAATTTCATGGGGCCCCACGATGGCACCGGCGAAGTTTCACGCTCCATTGATACAATTATGAGCAACATGGAGGCCTCGTCGAGCCGCCCGCGGTTGCTGATGATGCCTTCGGGTAATGGGAACCTTTCGCGCTGCCATGCGGTGATCAATCTGACGCAGACGGCACCAACAGCCGAATTAGATTGGCAGTTGCAACCAGCCGATCGCAGCGCTTCGATCCTGAGCGTCTGGCTGCCGGTCATGACTCCGGTCGAAGATAGCACCGTTACGATGCGAGTCACCGTGCCCGGTTTTGACACGCCCCATACGCTCACCGCTGGAATGACACCTAGTTACAACTGGCTGACAGAACAGGATCATTTAGGAAATGCCATCATCCTTGGCCTTGTCGTCTATCAGCCACCTGTGGCCCCAACAGCACGGGGAAAGTTCACAATTGCGGTCGTCCCGACGGACAACCCGATGAGAGTTGGCCTTGTTGCGCCGTCGGGGGATTGGAAACTGCAGTTTGTGAAAGGCAATGCAGTGGACAAACTATCGCTGAACGTTTGGGTCCAGAGGGACGAAACGCTACCCGGTTTTCCCGAGTTTGGGCGACAGTCCTATTTGTCTGCCCCCAGCTATAATCGGTTCGACGTGCCGGGCGGAAAAGTGATTTCTGAAGATCCCGTGGCCCATGCTAGCCCGGTGAGGCGGGCGGGCATGATCAACGGCATCGCCTGTGGCAACCTGCCAGCCGTGATCGCTGGCTATGTTTCGTCAGACGGCAAGATGTCGGCATACTCCGCCGGAGGCCCCACGCTGAACGGTTTCCGTTTAACCGGTCCAGATGCCTCGGCCGTTAGTGATGATAGCGTTGTCCTGCATGGGGTGCTGAGTGCTGGCTCCAACTGCGGTTCAAGGGTGAGCATGAGCGGAACAAGCGTTTCGACCCCACGCGTTGCGCGATGGGTTGCGGATCAATTCGCGCAATCCCCAACCACTCCATTTGGGCGCGGAAATGTCGTCGCCAAAGCTCTGAACGACGATCCACCATCGCCGCACAAGCCCAGCGCCTTTCGCACGGGAGGTGGTCGGATGGAGCTTAGAAACATCTTTGGCAGCTTGCGTTGGCCGGGGCAGGAATAGCCCTGGAAAATGTTGTGCCAATTGGCTCAGGTCACCGTCGTTATGACGGTGACCTGAGCCAATTGGGAGACAAACGTATTGCAGCTACATCATCGAGTTGATGATTAACCCGTCCAGCCATTTTTGACGGACAATCCGCGCGACTTTGCCTACTTAACCTTCCAGCACGACTTCTGGGACGCGATGCCTACCAGTTCATGCAGAGACTCGGTCGATCTGTAGCCGCGATAACCTTTTCTCAAGGCGCCTCATGTAGACTCGGGTTTTCAAGCTCATTTTTCAGGCATTTGCTGCAACCTTTTTTGAGTGCGGATCAGACGGTGTATGGAGCCTAAGATGGCGAATAAATGCGCGCGCTACGCGAGGTAGAGGGCGTTGGTCGGACATAACAAAATAGCTACGATATTCGATTTGCGACACGAACCGGCGAAAGACCAAATCGTCTGAGCGATAATGATAAACTGGAAACGGGTTCACCACAGCCAACCCCAGCCCTTCTTTGGCGAGATCCACTGCAGCAAACGAGGTTGAGACCTCGGCCATAATCCGTGGATTACTGCGTGCTTGACTAAAGATTTTGTCGAGTTGGGTCCGGCGCGCATGACGTGACGCAATCGCAACGAATGGTTGATTGTTCAGGTCAATTGGAAGCACATCTTCTTGTACTGCGAGAGGATGATCCGCTGTCATGACACAGACAGCAGACGATGTCCGAAAAGCCTGCATTTTCACACCAGCCCGCGCAAGTTCAATGCCCGTTAGACCAAGATCGAAACGGTCCTCAAGGATTGCGCGGATCACTTCGTCGGATGTGTTGACTTCGAGGCTAACAAAGAAATGCGGATTGATAGCAAGAAAGCTGGCGATTTGACTGACTAGAAACCTATGAGCGTATGTTGGCGGAGCAATTAGGCGGAGCGTTTCTTTAACCGGTTGTGTGGGCCCGTCAATTCGATCCAGGGCTTCAAATAGCGGATCAAGGCGATGGTTTAGCCGTACTGCCTCTTCAGTAGGGCGCAATCGACCCGATTCTCGTTCGAAAAGCGTCAGGCCTATACGTGCTTCGAGGCTACCGATTGATCGGCTGACAGCGGATTGCGAAAGGCCCAAACGCTCAGCAGCAACCGTTGCTGTGCCCCCCTGCATCAAAGCGCGCAAGGCTTGATACTCGGACAAACTATGCCAGGATTTTCGTCTCATCCACTGCCTCTTGCATAAACCGCATAAGAATATGCGTATAACTCATGGCATTTTGACTCGCCCATGACAAAACATTTGATAGTCTCAGCGCAGAAACTACCGGTGATTGATTTGAACGCTGCCAACGCACCCATAATTTTTGACGGACACAACGATGTCCTGCTGCACCTTTACCGTGCAGGAGGCCTGTCTGCCTCTGACAGTTTTCTGACTGGGCGCGATGGAGCTCTTGATTTGGTAAAGGCCAAAGCCGGTGGTTTTGGCGGCGGTTTCTTTGCTGTATATATCCCATCCCCTTTGGATAAAGCCTTCAAGATGGAGGAAATGGCGAAGCCCAGCTATGATCTGCCGTTGCCGGATGCCATTGACTGGGAAGACGCCTTGCCCGTGGCAATTTCCATAGCAGCGATACTTTTTGATCTGGAGAACAAAGGTGCGTTGAAAATTTGCCGGAGCGCTGCTGATATACGTGCGACCTTGGCGGCAAACCAGATAGCTGCGATCTTTCATATTGAGGGTGCAGAGGCGATTGACCCTGATTTGCACACTTTGGAAGTTTTGTATCAGGCAGGTTTACGCTCCATCGGCCCCGTCTGGAGCCGCCCGACAATCTTTGGCAATGGTGTTCCGTTTCGCTATCCAAGTGACCCCGACATTGGCAAAGGCCTGACAGACCACGGTCTGCGTTTGGTAAAGCGGTGTGACGAACTGGGCGTGATGATCGATTTATCTCATTTGAACGCAGCCGGTTTCTGGGATGTAGCGCGTCATTCCACCAAACCGCTGATAGCCACACATTCCAACGCACATAGCATCTGTCCGCATTCGCGAAATTTGACGGATGCGCAACTCGCCGCGATCAAAGACAGCGATGGCATGGTCGGTTTGAATTTCGCCGTGGCGTTCTTGCGCGATGACGGGCGCATGATTCCGGATGTACCACTGGAACAGATGCTCAGGCATCTAGATTACTTAATTGAACATCTAGGCGAAGACCGCGTTGGTCTTGGCTCTGACTACGATGGGGCGATTGTACCACAGGACGTGACCACGGTTGCTGATCTGCCCAACTTGAGATTGGCCATGGCGCAGCATGGGTATGATGATGTTTTGATGAACAAGCTGTGTCACGGAAACTGGTTGCGTGTGCTAGAAAAAACCTGGGGATCTTAACCCCAAAGTGCACTCTCGATTTTGTCCATAACCAAATAGGAGAGGTTTAGAATTATGAATGCTTTTAACCGTTTACTATCCACTGCGGCCATCGGCCTAGCAGTTGGGTTAACATCATTTTCTGCCATGGCAGAAACACCGGCAAACATGTTGGTGATCGCTAATCGAATAGACGACATCACAACAATTGATCCCGCCCAAAGTTTCGAATTTGCCGGGTCTGATGTCAGCCGCAACATCTACAACAAGCTGGTGAACTTCGATCCGCTAGACCTTGACGCGGGCTATCAGCCCGACCTGGCTGAAAGCTGGACCGTTAGCGAAGATGGCCGGACCATCACCTTTACAATGCGGGACGGCGTCAAGTTTCATTCTGGTAATCCTGTGCGCGCCGAAGATGCAGAATTTTCGCTGCGCCGCGTTGTGACGCTGAATAAAACACCTTCGTTCATTCTAACCCAATTCGGCTTCACCCCTGAGAATGTCGGCGAAACAATTGTCGCCGAGGGCAATACTTTGCGTATCACGACGGACAAGCGCTATGCGACGTCCTTTGTGTTGAACTGTCTGACAGCGACAATCGGCGGTATCGTGGATAAAGAAGTTGTAATGGCCAATGAGGTCGACGGCGATCTGGGCAACGCATGGCTGGCAACGAACTCTGCAGGGTCTGGACCTTACGTCCTTCAAGGTTGGAAGCCCAATGAAAGCGTTACCCTGGTCAGCAACCCTGAATACCATGGCGGTGCCCCAGCGATGGAGCGCGTTATCGTGCGTCATGTTCAGGAGAGCGCAACCCAGCGCTTGATGCTGGAACGCGGCGATATTGACGTTGCTCGCAACTTGAACCCCGAAGATATCGCCGGTGCTCGCGCTGCTGACGGCATTGCAATTGACGACGAGTTGCGTGGGCGATTGATGTATATTTCGGTTAACCAAAAACACGAAATGCTATCCAAGCCCGAAGTGCGTCAGGCCATCAAGTATCTGGTCGACTATGAAGGGATGCAAAACAGCTTTCTCAACGGGCAGTACACCATCCACCAGAATTTCTTACCTCGTACCTATCTTGGGGCAGTGGATGAGAACCCGTTCAGCCTGAACATAGACAAAGCCAAGGAATTGCTGGCGTCTGCTGGTGTTGGACCGTTTGAAATCGAGGTTGGCGTGCGAGAAGCACAAGAGCGGATCGAGATCGCGCAATCGCTTCAAAACACCTTTGCGCAGGCTGGTATCACACTGAATATTACTGTGGGAACTGCTAAGGCCATCTTGGGCCGCTATCGAGCGCGGGAATTGGACATGTATATGGGCGCATGGGGACCGGATTATCCGGATCCGCACACAAACGCCGGTACTTTCGCCTATAATCCTGACAATTCTGACGAAGCAGGTGCAACAGGTCTCTTGGCCTACAGAAACGCATGGGACACTGGCGGATTGACCGAAAAGGTTGCGGCAGCAGTTATTGAAAGCGACCGTGACACACGCGCGGCGATGTACGCTGACATTCAATCTGAATTCCGCGACAACGCGCCCTTTGCGGTCATGTTCCAAAAAATCGAACAGACAGGCCGTAGCGAAGCGGTTCAGAATTTGAACCTAGGTGGGGCCATTACAGCTGTGTCTTACTGGCCGGTGACTAAGTAAGTGGCTTTGGCTGAAAACAATAACGGGGGGCGCCATAAGGCGCCTCTTGAACTTTGGATCAGGGCAACCTTTCTGACCCTTGGTTCAATCATCGTGACGATGCTGGGCCTGATGTTCGTCACTTTCATTATCGGGCGCGTAATGCCAATAGATCCGGTGCTGGCAATTGTCGGAGAACAGGCGTCTAAGTCCACCTATGACGCAGCATACGAGCAACTGGGCCTGGACCGGCCGATCATCGTACAATTTGGTCTCTATGTCTGGGATGTCATTCACGGCGATTTCGGGAAATCGCTTTTGACAGCACGTCCTGTGGCGGAGGATATCAAACGGGTGTTCCCAGCTACGCTGGAGTTGGCCACGATTGGTGTCTTTGCTGGAATTGTTCTGGGTGTACCCTTGGGTGTCGTCGCTGCTGTTAAACGCGGCTCCTGGATTGACCAAATCGCTCGGGTCATTGCCCTGGTTGGGTATTCGATGCCGATATTCTGGCTGGGCTTGATGGGCCTTTTGGTGTTTTACGGCATTCTTGGATGGGTTGGTGGGCCGGGCCGAGTTGGCATATTCTATGTCGATGTTGTGCCAACTGTAACGGGCATGATCCTTGTTGACAGTATCCTTGATCGCAATTGGGCCGTCTTCAAAGACGCGCTAAGCCATATTGTATTGCCCGCCTCTCTGCTGGGGTACTATTCGCTGGCCTATATCAGCCGCATGACACGGTCGTTCATGCTTGAACAACTCAGCGCAGAATACATTACCACCGCTCGGGTAAAAGGCATGTCAGAAAACGCAGTCATCTGGCGGCACGCGTTCAAGAATATTCGGGTGCAACTGATTACCGTGATCGCTCTGAGCTATGCGAACCTGCTTGAAGGATCAGTTCTGACTGAGATCATATTCAGTTGGCCCGGCATCGGTAGTTACATCACCACTGCCCTTTTATCGGCGGATATGAATGCGGTTATGGGGGGCACAGTTGTGGTCGGCTTGATCTTTATCTTGCTGAATATTTTCTCTGACCTTCTCTACAAGGTGTTTGATCCCCGTGCAAAATAGAATGGCGATATAGATGGCCCAAGCCCAAACATGGCGCGCATGGTTGTTGACCGACACACCCACATCGCGCAGACACGCTAAGCTCTCGGCACTCTATCAGGGATGGCTGTCATTTCGCGGCAATACGATGGCAATGGTCGGGTTGTGGATACTGATCCTACTTGGGGTCATCGCCCTAGCAGCCCCATTGCTGGCGCCGCATGACCCGTTTGCACAAGAACTTGGCAATCGCCTGCAACCTTTGTGGTCGGAAGGTCATGTATTGGGCACCGACAGCCTAGGCCGGGATATACTGAGCCGGTTGATCTACGGTTCTCGGATCACGCTATACATTGTTGGTCTCGTAGCGCTGATCGCGCCTATCACCGGCCTTCTGGTTGGAACTGTTGCCGGATATGTTGGGGGCTGGACGGATCAGATTCTGATGCGGATAACAGATATATTTCTTGCATTCCCACGCCTTGTTTTGGCCTTGGCCTTTGTTGCAGCTTTAGGGGCTGGCATCGAAAACGCGGTTCTTGCCATCTCGTTAACCGCATGGCCACCTTATGCCCGGATTGCTCGGGCTGAGACACTTACGATCCGGTCTTCGGATTACATCAGTGCCATACAGTTACAAGGTGCCGGCGCCCTACGCATCATCACCAAACACATTTGGCCTTTGTGCATTTCCTCGCTCATTGTGCGGGTTACATTGGACATGGCGGGCATAATTCTAGCTGCCGCAGGTCTTGGGTTCTTGGGACTTGGGGCACAACCGCCCAGCCCGGAATGGGGTGCGATGATTTCCGAAGGACGTCGGTTCATCCTTGATCACTGGTGGGTCGCTACGGTGCCTGGCATGGCTATTTTCACGGTCTCGCTGGCGTTTAACCTGCTCGGAGATGGACTGCGGGATGTATTGGACCCGAAGGACGGTAACAAATGACTTTACTTGATGTCGAAAACCTTTGGGTGCAGTTTCCCTCGCGCCAAGGCGTCTTTGATGCGGTTCGGGGGGTGTCTTTTACACTCGGGCGCGAACGTCTTGCGATTGTTGGTGAAAGCGGGTCAGGCAAGTCGATGACAGGTCGCGCCATCCTGCGATTGATCCGTCCACCGGGAATTGTGACCGCTGATCAGATATCGCTGGACGGTATCGATTTGATGAAGAAATCAGAACGAGAAATGCGCGATGTACGCGGGCAGAAAATTTCTATGGTCATGCAGGATCCAAAGTTTTCGCTAAACCCAGTCATGACCATCGGACAGCAAATTATCGAAGCCTATCGCCTGCACAACAAGGTCAGCAAGTCTGCAGCTTTCGACAAAGCTATCGAAATGTTGGAAGCCGTCTCGATCAGAGATCCCGAGCGCGTTATGCGGGCCTACCCCCACGAAATGTCGGGCGGCATGGGACAGCGTATCATGATTGCAATGATGCTGATCCCAAATCCCGAAATCCTGATCGCGGATGAGCCGACGTCAGCGCTCGACGTTTCTGTCCAAGGGCAAGTTTTGTCGATCATCGACAAGCTGGTGACAGATCGAGGCATGGGCTTGATCTTTATCAGCCATGATCTGAATCTGGTGGCCGATTTTTGTGATCGCGTATTGATCATGTATCTTGGCCGTATCGTCGAGGTCTGCGATGCTAAAAACCTCCACAACGCCAAGCACCCATACACACAGGGATTGCTCAATTCATTGCCGCGACTAAGTGAACCGCGCAGAAAACTGGACGTTCTTAATCGTAATCCGGCATGGTCCGAAGCCCCAAGCGTGAGTGGCCGCGTATGACTATGCTGAATATTGAGAACCTGAGTGTCTGGTTCGGTGGCGGTCGTGACCGTGTGGATGCCGTGCGAAGTGCAAACTTTCATGTCAACCGGGGTGCTAGTTTCGGGTTGGTTGGCGAAAGTGGATCGGGCAAATCCACTATCCTACGGGCGATTATGGGGCTCGTGCCCAATTGGTCTGGCACAATTTCAGTGGACGCAACACCCGTCGGTAAAAAGAGAGAAAAGACCTTCTACAAAGCAGTTCAGATGGTGTTTCAGGATCCTTATGCCTCACTTCATCCGCGTCATTCCGTGGATCAAGTACTGGGTGAAACCCTGTATCTTCACGGTTTTCGCGACATCGACGCGCGCGTTGTAAAGCTATTGGATGATGTTGGCCTTGGCGCTAAATTCCGGTTTCGCTATCCCCATCAACTGTCCGGTGGGCAACGGCAAAGGGTTGCCATCGCCCGTGCTTTGGCCCCTGAGCCAAGCATTTTGTTGCTCGATGAACCCACATCAGCCTTGGATGTCTCGATACAGGCTGAAATTCTGAACTTGCTGACAGATTTACGCTCGGAACACGGGTTGACCTATGTGATGGTGTCCCATGACCTGTCTGTCGTGGGTCATATGTGTGAGAGTTTGGCAGTCATGAAAGATGGCGAAATCGTCGAAATAATGGATGTTGAAACCCTTCGAAATGCGCAGGCGCAGCACGCCTATTCGAAAAAATTGCTTGCGGCATCAATTTGAACAGCGCCAAGGCCGACATTTGGACATAACAAGTTTGAGTGGATTGGTCGACTTCAGTCAGACGATACCTCAAGGAAGCTGCAACGACTTAGACACGCTTGGAAAAATCCCTTCAAAAACCGAGGGTTCCTCCTTGGAAGGCATGCGGTGGGATGAGCGGGCGCTTCACAGAAATTCACCCATTTTGAACGCGCTCCCCCTACCGAAATGTCTTTTTCAAGATTTGAGTTATTGCATTTCGCACATCCAGATTTTGCAGACTTCCAAACCGGAAACGCTTACACGTCTATCTGCTTTGCGCTCATTGAAGACCCTTTGGTCAAACGCAGCGTGGGGCACTCAGGTCGGATACACACCGTTTGCCTAAGCCTTGAGACCAAATGCGGCACGGGTAACTGGCAAAATCTTGCCGGGGAATAGCAGACCTCTTTTCTTTCCCGATTGGATCACCCTAAAATTCCGCGATTCTTCGAACAGGCCGTGAAAACTCTTGCTAAACAAAGCCCGCAATACGACGACGATGTCGCCGCGCCTATCCGGCGCCGCCCGAACAGCGGTTGCGTTGGGGCTTTTGAGTCTTTTCTCTGCCTGCGCTCAAAACACGACTTATGCGAAACTCGATCCGGCACGTCAGTCGATGGCGTTGCTAGAGGTCTCGCAAAAGCAAGCCCGTGGACAAAGGGTGTGGTGCGTGCCTTACGCACGAAACCTCAGCGGCGTTGAAATTCGCGGCAACGCCAAGACCTGGTGGGGTAAGGCGCACAATACCTATGAACGGGGCACTGAACCGGATGTCGGCGCAGTGATGTCGTTTCGCGCGACCAATGGGATGCCACTGGGCCATGTTGCGGTCGTGTCCGACATTGTGACTGACCGGGAAATCATCGTGAACCACGCCAACTGGCATCGCAACAAAGTGTCGTTGAAAATGGGCGTGAAAGACGTGTCCAAACACAATGACTGGACGCTAGTCCGTGTCGAAAGCCTCCCAGGGCAGTATGGCAAATTCTATCCAGTGAACGGGTTCATTTATCCGAATGTTGACGGGTAGCCTAACCTAAATTTCTTTCGCGACCACGGCGATCCAGAGGAATTCCCCACAGTCACAAAGCGCCTGCACTCGCTTTCCGCGCTGGGTGACGGAACGGCTGCCGTTAGTGCTCTGATCAGCCTCACCGGTTGACCGGGTCCCGTTAATAACGGACAGTATAAACAAAATAAAGAGCGGGAAGCGCACTTTATCTATGGTCTGAAACAATGGCTGCTCAGCACAAACTGTGCAGGCAATTGAGCGTCGGATCAAAAGCGGGCGGCACCCCTGTTAAGTGCCGCCTTCAGTGTTAGAATATGAAGTCATTCGCTCCTTAGAACTTGCCCAGATCCATCAACACTGCGCGGTTCTTTTCACGATGACGCCAAGCGGCACCCATGCTGCTTTTCAAGTTTTCAGGAAGCATTTCCATGGGTACAACGAGATCCCCATCAACAGGCCAGTGTTCAAGCAATTCCGGCTTGTAGCCTTCTGGGTAGTATAGATCCGGATCCAATTCACTTTCACGGATGAACGGTTCTTGAATGTCTTCACGGGCATGAGGCGGTGCTGGGACAACCAACTGCTCATTTGTAAAATCAAACTGTGGCGCGCGCACGTTGGGGAATTCCGGGAGAATACCTTCACGCACCCAGATCTGGTCTTTCGTTACGTTGACAACTATCCCGTCTGGCGCGCCAAAGTGGAACGGGCCTTTCCAGTGCTCTCGGATTTCGGCGACCGACTCTTCCAGCAAGTATTTGTCATAGCTCATGTGTGTGGTCATGAAGATACGTGGTTGGATCAAGTTGGCAATATAGCCGGCCGCGTAGGTTGGCGTGTGGTGTGTGTCGATCGTGTAGCGGGCAAGGAAAGGCGGTACGCCCTGTACACCGGAGTTGATTTCAACCACTTCCTGTTGTTGCTCGGTGATGTAGACGTCACAGCCTTTGGCATATTCAACATCCAGCAAATTCGGACGACCGTCGCCGGTCCAGACGAAACACAAGTCATTCCAATCGAGACGATAGGCGGTGGCACCGTCTTTGGCGTGGCTGCGCTGCCAATGACGCACTGTGACGCCATTTTCGTCGTAGATGATCCCACCGTTGTCGCGAAAATCAAATTCATTGACTTCGATGTCCCAACCAACACCTGTCGGAAAAACGCTAAAGGCATCTCGGTGCCAAGCCGTCATCATCTTCATACCTTCGACCATGGCCGCGGTGCCAAACTCGGGCGTACGGCCTGATGGGCCGTGAATACGCAATGGCTCATGCCAGCCGCCGCTCCACGTGCGGAACATCCATACATATGGCAATGCGCCAAAGTGATCGACGTGAAGGTGAGTGATAAAGATGTTTGTCATCTCATTGAGCGCAACGCGAGCGGCTTGGTAGTTCGCTACAGAGCCTTCGCCGATGTCAAAGATGAAATTGTCGCCGTTGCCCAATTCAACAAAAACAGATGTATTGGCCTGACCGGGGCGGAGAATAGGCGCGGTCCCCATAAAGGTGATCCGCATTTCCTCAGGCTGCACCTCCTCAGAGCCGGGGAACCAGTTCGCGGCGCTTGTCAGCCATGGCTGTGGGGATATCCCCTCAAACATCAACCCTTCTTTCCATCGCCCATTTGGCACACCGCCAGTTAGAGCTTTCTGGATATCCTCTTGTGACGATGGTTCTCCCAACTCTGGGGCTTGTTGCGCGTTGGCCCAGCCAGACAAGCTTAGCGAAGCGAGTGCCGCTACGCTCAATGCTCTGATATTTATCATCTTTTCCTCCTGTTCGGATTTTTCGGAATGAGATTTCTATGGATTCGGAAGGGCCTTCGCGCCTTACCTATGTTGCTCAATACCTTCGACCTTCATGCTGTAGGTGGTCTCGAGGCTAAGCTGGCCGTCAGATAAGGTTACAAGCTCAACCTGTTTTTCGGCCTGCAGTTCACCGATGATCCAAACCGGGTCATAAAGCCCGCGAATTTGATATCCGTCGGGGTAGCGGACGTGAATCATCTGGTTGGCATCAGGTGGGGGAGTATGGATGCAAGCGCCAACGGTTGGCACCAACAAGAACTCGACAGCCAGTGTGCCTTTCATTTCAAGTGGAATGATATAGCCAGGCACCCGCACAATCTGTGCTATGACTTCGGGGTTAGGAGCACTCGCTTGGCGTGTGTGCTCCTGCATCAATCGCTCCCGTTGCTTAAACAACCAATCGGGATCCAATCCATCAGCTTTGAGCCGCGCGCGAATTTCGACCGCTTGCGATTTCGTGAATTCGCTTGTGGTGTTATTTTGACTTGCCTCAAGGCGGTACAGTTTTGCCAAATCATTGGTTTGGCGAAATTCTAAGCTTTCGAAGGGGTTCTGTACTTTCTGTACCCGAGGCACCAAGTTATCCCAGTTCAGATTGCGCGCCTCTGTGGCACCTGCGTGCGCAGCGGTTGACAAAACTAGCCAAGCTGCAAACCAGAGCCGTATGATCACCCTGTGGCATCCCAATTCCGCCAGAAGAACCCGTATCATGTATTGCCCCCTGATTTAGATTGACGCTAGATCAGCCTTTCAAGTTCAGCTGCGGCTTCCTTTCGGATACGGCTCCACTCGGCCTTTTCATCCAAGCGCATAGTGCCGTCATTTTCTTTGGCGCAGGCTAATTCATAATCCTCCAATGCTTCGAGAATGGCCTTGTTTTCAGGCGCACGCGCTCGAACTATCGACGCTAATAGTGGCAAATCTGCTTCGAGTTTGGACATTGACTCTGCACCGATGAACAATACGATTGGATCACCGATAGGATTTGTTAGTTTTGAAATTTCAACAAGTAAGTCACAGTGAGTTGGCCGTGAGCCGTGTCCAAAAACCTGTTGTAAATCAGACGTTTGATGCAAATCAGCGCGAGGCGATTGCAGCAGAGTTGGATCGTGTGATTTCGAGCAAGGTGTTTTTAGACTCCCCCCGTTTGCAAGAGTTTTTGACCTACATTGTAAGCGAAGCCAGCGCTGGAAGAGGCGGCGACATTCGGGGCAAATCCGTTGCTGTTGATGTTTATCATCGCAAGCTTGAGGGGGATGCAGGTATAAACTTGGTGAGGGTTGAAGCGCGCAGGTTACGGCGTTTACTCACAGAGTACTACGACACCGAAGGAAGCAGTGATGCCGTACACATCGCGGTAGACCCTGGCGGATACTGTCCCAGGTTCGAGTTTGCAGACACCCTTGATCAACCGCCTAAATCTACGGAAGAACCGGCACGGCCGCTGCGCTGGCCGAGACTTACAGCAGTTTTGGCTGTGCCTTTAGTTGGTTTGGTAGCACTTTTCGCTTTCTTACAGATGCAGCCAAACCTAGAATTGCCTTTTCCAGCAAAGAATGAGGTCCCGCGCGCGAGGCTCTAAGAGAGCATTCTATTCTATCCCTGCAAGCTGCGAATATCTCAGAACAAGCTCAAGGTATGTTGTTTCCAGTTTTTGACTTGAAGCGGCAAGCCTTAGCGCTCGGTATGTTTCGGCATGCAATTGAACTGGATGACGCTCTTTCAAGCGGCCATGCTGGTGTCGCGCAAACGTTGACAGTTATGGGCATGTTTTCTCCTGACCAAGATGCGGCTGAAACGTTCCTTCTTGACGCTCAAGCAGCGGCTGATAGAGCGCTCCAAATTGCGCCCACTGATGCGTGGGCTAACGGTTCTAAAGCATTTGCTCTAGCCGCCACTCAGGAATATGCCCATGCACTGAAGTATGCCCATATCGCGTTTGACTTGGCCCCAAATGATGGCCACGTTCTCGACCTTGTTGGTATGACGGCCATTGTCGCAGACGATGCTGAACTTGCGGCGCTAGCGAGCGATCCAACGCGCTTACGCGAAGGCACTGGGCGATTTGGCTCTCGAAACATTTGGGGGGTGTCACAACTTATGCTGGGCAACTATCCGGAAACGGTAGAGGCCTTTAGTGGCGCGGCTGCTTCAGGGGCGCCTGTAAGCCCGCCTTCATTGCTATTACAGGCAGTAGCCTTTGATCAAATGACAGATGATCGTAAAGCTGAAGCGTTGATGTTCGAGTTGCGTGAGACCTGGCCTGACTTCCCTGCCCTATCCGTTGTTGATGCCATGTTTCGCGAGGGCTCGCATGCGAAACGGGTCGTATTAATGACGCTTGAGAAGTTTCCTGATTGAGGGCGGCTCTGTTGCATGGAAAAAACTTTGCGAGAGCCACATAGAGCAGCCATCAGTTTTGAACAAAAGCGGATCAAAAACTTGCGGCTGTCCAGCGGCCAGTATGCGGCGTGATCCCCATGCAGGCCAAAGACTAAGTTTTGACCTTGCAAGGCCTCTCCATGTGCATATCTACGCTTCAAGCGGTTCTCGTAGTCAAAATCAACGGATCCAGCTCACGTCAAAATTTCTATCAGCCCAGAGTAGTCCTTGCCTAACGAAACATCGGACGGGAAAGCGGTTCCAACCACCTTGTCTTTCACACGGCACCGGAATCTTGGATATCTACGCACGGCCACATAGTGGCGCGCCGGGATCACTTCTAGAGTTTCGTTGATGTCGTATCCACGTATCGAGCCACCGCATCCGCAGGGGCACTTTTTGTCGGGTGTTCCCATGTAGATTTCGCGCCTTTCGAGGTGCTTAGGAAATACTCTGCGACCTCGACCGTTTGTGTTGCGCGGTGCTGGCGCTCGTTTCGTGGCCTTATTGCCTTCTTTATGATTTTTGTGTGGCTCTGGCTGTTCTTCGTCCCAGCCATCATTGCCATCAGCATTATTGTCCATCTTTGCTTTTCCTTTTTCAGGATTACGGTCCGCATTTACGCCAAACTTGATTTTCGAGAGTTTGGCGATTTGCCCTTTAAGGTCGCGAATTTCGGCACTCTTGATCCGGATTGTGGAATTCGCTTTGAACAATTCGCGCCGGAGAGACGTAATCTCAAGTTCCACATCCAGCCAAAGCGCTCTAAGCCTCTCAGAGAGAATAGAGCCATCCGGTCCGGCGGCAGCTAATAGGTCAACCAACAGGATCTCTATCGCATCAGTCATGCTAAAAAACGGGGTCTACCAACCACGCCCTCCATCCAAGTCAAAAATGAGTGGAAATCGCTCGCTCAAGCTCGCGTGAACTCGGGCGGAGGTTGCATGTGTGTTGGCGGTTTCAATGGCAAGGAAAATCAGCGGAAGTGCACTTAAGGGTAGAATTTCTGATTTCTTGCAATCCGTCAGTCGGGAAATTTGCTACAGGGCATCACATATTATTCTTAAAGAATAATATGTTAGATTCACTTTTTGCTGAAATATGGTGCCTTGCTTCATCCTATAAGGGTGTTCAGCATTGGGTGATTCGCGACTTACATCGAGCCTTTCTGGTCAGAGAGGATCCCCAATGCTAATGGTATTGGCCCCTTCAGGTCAATTTTGGATGGTGGTAATTGGCGGTCGTGACGCGTCGCCAATCGAGGCCTTCGAACAGGGTTTCAAACTGGGCCTTTGTCATAGAGATGGTTCCCTCGTTGAGTTTCGGCCAGACGAAACCAGCTCCCTCAATGCGCTTGTAGATCAAAACAAGACCTGACCCATCCCACATCAGTATTTTCATTTTGTCTCGCCCCTTTGACCTGAAGACAAAGAACGCTCCACACAGAGGATCGAGATCGAAATTGCTGAGGACGTAGTTAGCCAGCCCGTCCATGCCTTTGCGAAAGTCGACAGGCGTCGTAGCGAGATAGATTTTGTAAGTGCTAGAAGGTGCAATCATTGGAGCTGCCCCGCAACCTGTACAAGTTTCAAGAGATCGCCTGCTGAAATCTCTAGTGGAAACTCGATAGCCACGCCTCCACAGAGAATGCGCCCAGAATTACTTCGGCTGCCTGAAGTTACCGGTGCCGGTGCTGGTGTTTCTCCGATAGCCTCTTTTGCCTCAAAGCTCACCGCAGTGAATGCAGGGCCTTCAACTTGGATTTTCTCGCCCCGGTGCCGCCGATCAGCGACGGACCACTTGCGCACAGGGCATTCATGGGCACCAAGCTCTGCAGCGACATCTCCCGCAGATTGACCATCCTCCCGGATACGTCGTGTGGCTTCCTATTTCACTTCGTTAGGCCAGATGTTCTTCCCAGAAGCTGACTTGCGAATTTTGAAGCCCCAGACCTCGTGCTCAGTCATTTTGACCTCCGACTAGTTTTACGGGGCCTGAATACCATTCACAGGGCCAGCAGGTTTAGGGGTCATTCAGGGGGCTGGATGCAACGCTTACGCGAGCAGGGCCGCGACGAACTGGCCGACAGGCTGGCCGCAGCGTTTGCCGATCATGACACACCGAAAGCGGCCTACAGCCACAACGACTACCAAGCAGCGAAGCGTAACAGCTTCAACCTGCCCGCCCTGCGGCAAACGCTAAAGGAGCTGGCCGAACTGCCCCGCGATCAGCAGCCGCAGGCACTGGCCGGGATGATCTACAGCAACGGCCTAGAGCTGCAAGCCGCCGTGACCGAGGGCAGAGGCCGCAGCCGGATCAATATCGAGCTACCGGGCGACCTGAGGACACACAACGCAAACAGAACTTTGAAGATTAGCGCCACTCGGGTGGTCCAATTTATTGTAGAAACACAGGAGAAATTGCATGATCTCAGATCCGGCACCCCAGAATCCAGACCAGACCCCGTTACGAGATCTCCTGTCGCAGATTATTCAAGGTCAGGAGCGGATTCACGAGTCAAACCAAGCGATGATTCAGCGTATGAACGCACTCCTGAAGATCATGCAAGCCATCAGCAAGAGCTGAAAGAGGCCGACCAGCAGGCCGCAGCGGCAGAGAATTTGCGGCCGCAAGTAAAGATTTTCGCCGGCAATCGTGTTGGCGACCTCAATACAGCCGATCTTGAGCCGAATCCGGATATCGACGATCCAAACCTTATGTTGAAACTTGCTCGGATCCTTCGAAACCAGATGAAAAGAGCAACTGAGGCAACAAAAGCCGCAATATTGCGATCTAAGCCGCATGCAACTTGCGCCACTACGGGCCAATAGAAAACCGGCCGGAAATTCGTCTACATTAGCTCTGCTCTCGAAAACCTCGCGAGTGCCGCATAACCTTAGTCAACCCGCCTCCGGGCAACCCAGAGTGGTCAACAGACACCAAATTCTAGTTCTCCGATGAGCTCAATGAACGGAGTGCCTCACGTCCGATCAGAAAGCCGGGATGCGCCGGATGCGTGATGATGAACAGCGCCGCGTCTCCAAGATTGCGCGGCTGTTCAAAGTCAGCAAACGGACGGTGAGACGGGCATGATCAATACCCTCTCGCTTTTTTTCTCTCCTCGACAAACTCTTTGGTAATCCACTTGTCACCATACCCGCTAACGTAGCGCAAATAACGCTTTCGGAATGCCGCCAATGCGCTCTCATATTGTACCATAACCAATACGGCATCGCTGTTCTGTGGAAGCTCATCATCATCAAGCGCGTCAAGAAACTTTGCCTCAGGCTCACTAGCAAGTAACTCACGAATATCATCCAACACACGGTTCAGAATCTTGACCTTTCCCTTACTAAGGGTCGCATCTGATTTCTTTTTCGAAAGCTCCCTCATCTCCCTGATAAGTCAGGAAAAAATTTCTTGGGTTGTCCGATAGGTTTTAACCGCTTTCTGGTCGGTCACGTGTTCGAAATCTGTCACTTCTTGCTCCATGTCGGCGGCGCGGATCGGACGGAAGACTGTTCCCCATTGATTTTATAATAATAGTATCCACCAGAGACTGTGACGTTATCACTGCGATAACGCTCGGCCTCCTCCAAATACTGAGCGATGACCATCGTAACATCGCTGTTCGACGGCATGTCATCACTATCAAACGCATCAAAGTCATCAAATGGCTTATAATCAGCACCTAGAACATCATTCCCAGCAGCTAGGCACTTGTTTACAAGCCTGAGTTTGAAATCATTGACAGCATCACTGGGTGATTTCTTAGAAAGGACCGATATCTCCGAGTGAAGCGCCTTCAGCTGCCCAATCAGTTTTTCAAGTTTTTCAATGTCCTGCTCAGATTTCATTCAATTTTCCTCACGGGCAAGCCCTTCTAAATTCGGCATATTTCTTGATAACAACATCGAGTGGATCGCGCTGTTTACTGTCAAACACTTCGACCATTTGCTCAATGTCTGCATCGGTCAAAGCAATTATCACTTTCCGTTGCCCAGACCATAAATCGACCGTGCTCGAAAACCTCGCCTTCTTCAAAGGATTGCGCGTAACGAAGACTCCAAAGTTTCCAAGATTGTCTTTCAGATACCGGTTGAGCTGATCCACATGCTTGCTTTCGATAGCTTTCACATTCTTCATTTCAAACGTGATCTGCCTCGATCCATAATCCTTCATAAGCTCCTGAAGGAAAGGATGTGTACGACTATTATAGAAAATCAGGTCTCGAATACTTACCCCGCTATCTGTGCGAGCTTGCTCCTGGGCAAAGTCGAGCTGCGGATACAGGAGCGAAGGAAGAAGCTGCCCGATCAAATTTTCATAGGCAATGTCCGCCCCATCGTCTTTTCCAGTTGGCAGTTTCCTGATCGCAGTTAGTTTTCGACGTGCAGACAGCACCGGAATCTGTGTGAAAAGAGGGTCGTTCTTACAATCTTCAAAGGAACGTTCACGCGCCTGTACGTAAGCATCCACGATGCCGTAGTTATCGCGGTTGTAGGTTTGCACCCTGACGCGGGTAAGCTCCTCACCCTCATGCGCTATGTCATCCTGTGGGCAAAAATCTCGAAAATAAGTGTCGTAATTGATCCAAGGAACATGGCGCAGCCACCGTTTCGGCACAAGCAACAGAGGGAGTCCGGTTTCAGGATGTACCGGAACTTCGGTTTCAACGTCCTCAAATGCCAGAGAAGATGGATTGTAAACGTTGGGAACCACGGCTCGCTTCAACTCGACCCCCAACGCATGACATTCCTGAGCGGTGTAGTCGATCAGGAAGCTCTTGACGAAGTTACATGCAATGTCGCTGATTCGATCCTTGCCAATACCATCGACAAAGAGCTGAACTTCTTCAAAGTGGCGAAAACCATGATCTCGGTAGAAGGGTCTACGCTCGAAGAGACTAAGAACCTCTTCTGCTTTGGCCCGGCCAATCCGCGTTCCTTTCTTGGTCGCAGAAGTTCCTAGCCCCACTTCGTCACATTCTGAAGCGTCGATAAGCTGTTGCACAGCTTGTTCCTGGCTGCCCGATTTTGAAAGAGCACCAAGGTTATTAAAAGCTCCTAGAATGACCTGGTGCAGCCCCTTGTCTTGAAGACTAGGTAAACGCCACAAGAGAAACGGATCGACTTAGAGCGGTATGTCCTCATCCAAAAAAGGGATCGCAAAGTCGAGCTCCGCCTGGGGGATGAAAACGTCATGAAACTCTGTAAACCGAGGGCGGATCAGAACCATAGTAGCTTACCGCGCTGCCACGGCCGCGATGTGACCAGCAAACTCGGTCACAAAGGTCTTAAGCGATGTTAGTTCGCTCAAATTCCTGTGCCGACCATCCTCGGCAGCTTCACGCGGAGACGCCATCAGCGCTGTACTGGTGTAAAGCCCTTCCTGCACGAGACGCTTGCATAGAATGTCATAGCGCTCGATGTAGGATGCCCCTCGAAAAACCGGATCAACCCGAAAATGCGGCTCTTTAACGCTGACTGGGACGGTCGATGCTTCGCATTCTTCAACAAGCATGAGCCACCCTAAAAAGGGCCGGGCCGAGTCTTTACCAAACGCCCCTTCGCGATAGGCTGTCCAAAGATCATGCGCACTGCCCATGACTTCTTCGGATCGGTTGTTGAAATTGTTGCCGAAAGAAGGCCCAACTTGCGACTTGAATTCGAGCGCTGCAACGAGTTCGCCTCGTCGCATAACCAGCATGTCCCATTCTTTTTTTGGTCGGTAATATCCAGGCAGAACAAGAACTTTCCTCTTCACGCAAATCTCGGCGTCCGATAACCCATTTGCTTCTACCAGCGACTGTACCATGCCGACGAACCCGTCTAGGTTCTTGCCCGCCGTCACAGCGCCTCGCGCCCCTGCATCCTGGTTCCCGGATTCCGCCTGCTTTGAAAGTGCCGCTTCACGGTTGCCCCAGAAGAGCTTGATCGCTTCCTGGGCCTGGGCTTCGTAGTTGGCTAGATCAAGGCTCACTCTGCTCTATCCCCTTCAATCAATTTCATTTCGTCGGCCGAAAGGCCATAAAGACTTTCAACAATCTCGTTGAGCTCATGCCGGTCGTTGGTTTCAGAAAAGCGCTTCAAACGATCTCGCGTTTCCAAGCTGACGTTTTCCCAAAGGGGAAGGCGAATGCGTCGTAGGTACTGTGCCTGGAAACGCAAATACCCGCCACGCATCTTGGTCGAATAGAGCGATACGAAAAGGCGGGCGATACCTGAGCGCATGACAGCCTGTAGCGCATGCACGTCCCACTCGTCTGACGAGATGAAATACAGGTTGTGGTGCGGATAGAGTTTTCCGGCTTCGTAGACGATAGAAGCATCCCCTTTGATGTCGGGGATCAGAAGTTTCTCGCGTCTGGCCAAATCAGGATAGATGCGATCAATTGTGCGATACCAATTTTGCGGTGACTTAGTCGCCACATGCCGCTTCGCGATCTGTGCATAGCGCTCTTCCAGGTAGCGCTTGAGCTTCGGATAGTCCTCGAGGTTGACAAGCTTTCCATCATCGCCGAAGGGGTTGATCACACCTTTGCCCCGCCATTGAACATGCCCCTCGAGAATGTCTTTTGTCATGACCAAGGGAAGCTTTCGGGACGGCTCAACATCGAGCTCTTCAAAGTCTCCGATGAATGCTTTGTCGGCGCCGGTGGCAACACCGATCCCGACCTTGCATCCTGCTTCTTCGATTGCGGGGAGGCTAGACTCCAGGCGGCGCACAAGCGCGAGTGCATCGAAGTCTTGGAGAATCCAAGGTTCTCCGCCTGCTGCGATCTTGACGATCTCGCGCACATCGCTCGAGGTCTTAAGCTTCGGCTTGGTCAGCTCACGTGCTAGACGGCCGAGGGCCTTTCCACTGATCTCTGGTCTAGCAAATACCCGCGTGACGTTGCTTTCTTGGCTTGAGCTGCGACGCTCAATCAGCGTGATTGCCGGATAGGCACTAACCTCAGAGTGAAACGCATCTGTACCGACCATATCGACATATGTTGCTAGGTGATAATCCTTGCTGACGAGCTCGCGTAGCTTCTTGCCGTATCGGTTTTTCATCCACCGATCCGCGCAAATGAAGCTAAGCTTGCCCCCTGTTGCCAGGGCGCGAAGTGATTTCTCGATGAACGGCACGTAAATATCCGCCCGATCATAGATCGTGCTGTAGCGCTGGCGGTATTCTCCCATGAGAACGTCGGGGATCACTTCCTGGCGCACATAAGGAGGATTGCCTACGGCGTGAGTGAAATCCTGGTCGAACTCACAAAGCAGAAAGTCACCTTGTGAAAGCCAAGTGTCGAGCAAGGCGTCAGCGTCTTCCTGAGTTACCCCCTGTTCGGTCATCATCGAACGCATGGCTTGCCGGTTCCTTAAAAACGTCGCGCGGTGCAGCTCAACACCTCGTATCGCAGGTGCTAGCACTGCAAATGTGAGGCCGTTCTGCTTGCGTTGTGCCGCAGCCAAAAGCCGCTCCACGGCAGAAAGGATGAAATCACCTTCGCCGAAGGACGGTTCTAGAAGACGCAATTCTGTAAGGGGTTGATCGGCTGTGTATCCGACCAGGTCCAGAATGAAATTTACAACCTCTCGTTTGGTGTAAATCGCTCCGCGTTCTTCGATGCCACTTTCGCTCGCCAAACGTTCCACAGCTTCAGCGATTGGGCAGAAGCCTGGAAGGACGGTTGGACCGGCAACGACTGGGTCATGGAGCTCTCCCGAAAATAGAACAATGCAGGAACATCCTGCGTGATCCTAGCATAGGTTCTGCGCTCGTTTCCTGCCATAGCGAAATGTTGGGGCAGCCAACCACAACACTATTTCTTTTGTAAGGTAAAAATATCCTTGCCTTCGCCGAATTCCTTACGGCGTCAAAGCGCCGTCAGTCGAAGTCATGTTCGCATGTAAGATGGTAACCACTCCTTTCTTGGTAGCCTTCCTATTTGAGTAGAGCCACCTGCGAAAATCGAAAGTTCAAGAAAAGCGGGGTGTGATTTTCGCATTTGGGTTCGATTTAATCTGAGAACAACCTTTCGCGTTTATCTCTAAAGCTCAAACGCGAACAGGAGCGACCACCCAATGGCAAAACTAGGATACCGAAGAGTTTCAACCGTGGAGCAGAAAACTGACCGGCAGGAACTCCCACCAGATATCGACCAAGACGACATCTATGAAGAGAAGACCAGCGGCAAGTCCCGAAAGGAACGACCAGAACTTGCCGCAATGCTGAAACGTACACGTGCCGGAGACGAAGTGTTCGTCTGGTCAATCGACCGACTCGCTAGATCACTAAGAGACTTGACCGACATTGTTGACGAGATCGCAAATCGCGGGGCCTCGGTTTGCTTTATCAAGGAAGGCCTCACATTTAGTAGTGCAGAGACGGATTTTGCCGGGCGTTTAATGTTTCAAGTTCTTGGAGCCATAGCCGAGTTTGAGCGAGCGCTAATCTTGCAACGTCAGCGCGAAGGCATCGAGAAAGCCAAAAAAGCTGGCCGATATCAAGGCCGACCACCAGCGGACAACCGCGCAGAAATACATCAGATGTTTAAAAGCGGCCTGAGGCCTGCGCATGTCGCCAAGCTTGCAAACATACATCTCTCCACGGCGTATCGGATAAGAAAACAGCTCTTTGAAGCCCCAACCCTACCACGCTGACTGGCAGCAAGGTTATTTTCTGAAATCGGGAAGGTTTTTATTCTCGCGCTGAGCAAGTCACCACGCAACAAGGCTTCCGACGCCGCAGCAACGGCAGATGGGCGCACTTAGAAAGCTTAGGTGGATAAAAAGGTGGATGCACTATTGGAGAAGTAAATCTCTTCCTTTAAATTCAATGATTTACCTTGTTTGAATGGTGCCCGGGGGCGGAATCGAACCACCGACACGAGGATTTTCAATCCAATTCGGTAGAAACGAACAGCTGGATCAATAGCCTTATTTTGCTGAACTTCCAACGGTCAAATATCTGTTTTTAAATAGGTTTTAACCTCCCCTTAAGACTACCGTAAACTTCTATCCGCGACCTTCTCAACTGGGATCGAACCTTGTCCACATTTTTTGCGATGGTACAGAAGTGGTACAGGAACAAGCATCTGAGTGCTCCACCGATTTCGCCATTGTTGCACGTTACAAGAGCAGCGGCGGTGAGACTAACGCCGGGGCACAAATACTAGATCGTCTGACCCCTGCTGCCTTTTGCTCAAATCTTTGCAGATTTCGTATGACCTGCCCCCAAAGCTCCCTCATTCATAACGAGAGTTTGAGGGTTTGGATTTCATATTCTTCGTCTTCTGTTTGCACAAGCGCTCGGCGCGCTTGTGCGGGCGTTTGGTTGTCCAACGATGAGTGTGGCCTGACGTGCTTGTAATCATATCGCCAAAGCGCCAGCTTCCAGCGTGCATCGTCCAGACTGTCGACCCATTCTTCGTTCAGCAGTTCATCTCGCAGGCTGCCATTTCCTTTAGCAAATAACGCGCTTGTTGGCTTTCTACCATGTCGGCAAGATCGCGTTGCATGTCTTCAGGCAGCTTGGATGATCGACGCCTTTTTACAGCGCCTTGTCGAACACGGCACTTAGACGTCGAACGAATTCTGCCGGATCTGAAGGTGCTTCGCCATCGGCGATCTTGGCCTGATCCAACAGTAAGTGTGCGGCATCCTGCAAAAGAGGGTCTGATGCCGCCTTCTCGCCCTTTGCGCGTTGTGCCAGCTTTTCTAGGATACTGTGCGTGGGGTTGAGTTCAAGAATTCGGGTCGCTCCATCCACCATTTGACCATGTCGTTTCAGCAATCTTTCCAGATTGGCATCCATGTCGCCTTCGTCCGCGACAAGACAAACCGGGCTGCTTGTGAGCCGTTTGGAAGGACGCACATCCTTAACGGCATCACCGAGTTCAACCTTGATCACAGCGATTAGGTCAGCAAGGTCAGACTCGTCTGATGAGTCTTCTGCATCTTCGATTTGGTCACTTTCGATCTTGTCGAGTTCCGTTGCTCCTCGGGTGACTGATTTAAAGGTCTTTCCTTCAAATTCTGTCACATGTTGTAGCCAAAATTCATCGACATTGTCAGACAACAGCAGGACTTCGACTCCTTTGGCCTTGAACCCTTCAAGCTGCGGAGAATGCACCAGCTTCTTGCTGTCTTCTCCAGTGATGTAATAGATAGAATCCTGCCCCTCTTTGCAGCGAGCGACATAGTCGGACAGGCTGGTTAGGCCATCATTTCCAGTCGATGAGAAGCGACAGACCTCCAACAGTTTATTTTGCAAGTCCGGGTCTTCAATCAGGCCTTCTTTAAGGACGGCACCAAAGTTTTCCCAGAAAGTCGTATACTCGTCAGGAGCCTTACTCGCCTTTTTCTTTAGCTCGCTCAGCACTTTATTGCTCAACGCCTTTTTGATCTTGGTCAACTTCGGGTCAGATTGCAGCATTTCTCGCGAAACGTTGAGAGAAAGATCTTCGGAATCGACGACTCCCCGCAGAAACCTCAGATAGGACGGTATAAGCCCTTCAGTGTTTTCAGAGATAAAGACCCGGTTCACATAGAGTTTCACATGGCTCTTGCGTTCGTTGTCATAAAGATCAAACGGCGCCATTGAAGGCACATACAAAAGGCTTGTGTGGTTCACCACGCCTTCGACCCGGTTATGCAATACCAACCAAGGCGTATCAAATGCATGTGAAGAATGATGGTAGAATTCCGTGTGCTGTTCTTCCGTCACCTCTTTCGGTGGGCGGGTCCAAATTGCGGAAGCAGAATTCAAAGTTTCGTCGCCCAAGAGCACAGGAAAGCCGATGTGGTCAGAATAGGTTCGCACGATATGTTGGATCCGCACGTCTTCCAGAAATTCCTTGGCGTCTTTTTTCAGATGCAAAACCACCGTCGTGCCGCACTCGCTTTTGTCAGTTGGCTCAATAGTAAATTCGCCCTTCCCGTCAGAGACCCACAGCCAGCTTTGGTCTTCGCCTGCTTTCCGGGTTGTCACCTCTACCTTATTGGCAACCATGAATGCCGAATAGAACCCAACCCCGAATTGGCCGATTAGTCCGAGATCACCTTTTTTGTCTTCTTTGAGTGCCTCAAGAAACGCGCCAGTACCGGATCGAGCGATTGTCCCCAGCGTTTCCAGAAGATCTGCATGGTTCATTCCGATACCATTGTCAGAGATAGAAAGTGTTTTGGCTTTTTTGTCGACTTCAAGGGCAATTACAAATTGCTCTGCGTTGGCTGCGATCTCCGGCCTTGTCAGCGCCTCGTAACGAAGCTTGTCACAGGCATCAGACGCATTTGATATCAGTTCGCGCAGGAAGATTTCCCGATTTGAGTAAAGAGAACCCGCCACGATATCCAGTAACTGGCCAACTTCCGTCTGGAAGGAAAAGGTTTCTTTAACATCAGCATTCGCCATCGGGATATTTCCTAGCTTCAATTGGAAGGTCTTTTAGATTTCTCGGCGAACATATGAAGGTGAGAGTGGGCTTTCAACCGGCATTCTCTTGGCTAGAGCGGCCACGGCCCAACCTTGAAGCAACCGTCTGCCTGGCATGCTCAATGCCCCGATGGCGTGACGAGCTAAAGATCAAACAACCGCTTTGTTGAAATGCGAAACTCACTTCACTAGAATGAACGATAAGGCTTATCCAAAAATGGAGTTGGAAACTGACCCATGAGCGATGATCCATATAAGGTGCTGGGCGTGCAGAAGACGGCGACTCAGGCCGAGATTAAGAAAGCTTACCGCGCACTTGCAAAGAAGCTGCATCCAGACTTGCACCCTGGCGACTCTGGCAAGATGGCCGAGTTTCAAGCGGCTTCAGCCGCCAATGATCTGTTGAGTGATCCGGAAAAACGCAAACGTTTCGACAATGGAGAAATCGATGCGAGCGGCCAGGAGCGGCAGGAGCGACAGTTCTACCATCAATATGCCAATCAAGATGCGGGGCGCCGCTATGATACCGGCCCAGACATGGGAGGCTTCGGCGACCAGTCTGATTTGTTCTCTGAGCTGTTTAGACAGCGCCAGCGCAGCGGTAACGCATCCGGACAAGAGTTTCACGCACGCGGTCAGGACTTGCGTTACCATCTTGATGTCGATTTCATCGATGCTGCAATTGGTGCCAAGCGTAGCGTAACGATGCCGGACGGAAAGGGGATCGAGATTTCGGTTCCGCCTGGTATCGCTGATGGCCAAACCCTTCGCTTGCGCGGGAAAGGCGCTCCAGGCCATCGACAGGGACCATCCGGCGACGCCTTCGTTACCATCAGTGTACGTCCACATCCGGTATTTCTGCGTGAGGGTGACAACATTGAAGTTGAGTTGCCGATTACCTTTGATGAGGCTGTTCTTGGCGCAAAGATCGAAGTGCCAACGATCTCAGGTGCCGTGTCTATGACCATTCCCAAGGGAGTGTCCTCCGGGCACCGCCTAAGGCTCAAAGGCAAGGGGATCACCAAGGGCAAGGGACAGGGTGGAGATCAGTTTGTCCGCCTTAAGATAGTGCTGCCAGACAAGATCGATGAGCAATTGGAAGAGCTTGCAACGCGCTGGCGGGATCAGACCAGTTTTGACCCGCGGGAAGAACTGCGGAGGAAAACATGAGTTTTGATGAACGAATGGTTGTCGCTCGCGTTGAGCGCCTAAACTTACGGGAACTTAGAATTTGGGTCCGCGAAGGTTGGGTTCGCCCTGCTCACAGTGAGGCAGGGCCAATCTTCGACGAGCTAGACATCGCTCGCATCCGACTTTTGTGCGATTTGAAGAAAGACATGTCGCTTCCGACGGCTGCGCTTCCCGTAGTTCTAACCCTTATCGACAATTTGCACCAAACGCGTCGGGAGCTTTGTGCGCTTACCGAAGCTCTCGAAGAACAGCCTGAAGGTGTGCGGCGAACAGTTGTCACCAAATTTCGAGCCATACATGGCAATGTTAGCGGAGCAGACGGCGACCAATAGGAACGAGTATCGCAAATAGCTCGCCTCGGAGCCAAACCAAGAAATGGAGAGGGTAAATGCATATTGATCTTGCAACGAGACGTCGTGTTCTATTGGTGATGTACCAGCGATACCAGAAAGCCGACCGAGCTTGGGACGTTGCCCGACAAGAGGTGAAGAGTTGGTTTCCGCGTGGAGAATGGCCAAGCTCTTCAAAAATCGGGGATCGTGGGTCACACATAAGGCGGCTATATGAGCAACGTGAACGGGCCATGATCCAGTTGGACGCTGCACGCTTAAAGCTTGACCTAGCGAAACAGCGTTTGGCATTGAGACGTCAAAAATCAATGACGACCCCCACGCTATTTCTGTCCTACACAAACCGCTGATTAGCCAACAAGTTCAATGGGCGCCTTCACATCCTGCGGCCAGCGTGGGCACCTCCGATCACCAACACTCGCATCCGTGAGAAACTCAACCGTACTACCCATGGAGAAACTCCCTCAAATCCATGTGTCACGGACTCGCAGAATAAACGCGCCAACGGAAGGTGGGATCTAAACAGCGCTTACGGAGTACTTCATTCAAAAAAGAAATAGTTCGGCAGTCAACACAGGTTGTTGTCCGCCCCGTGTCCGCATTTGGGTTATTAGCCGCTGCACAGTTAATTTCGTCAACCCTGTACGATATCCGCAAAAAACGACCGCCACCAGTCGGGTGACCTCCTTTTGGAGATGTCCACTATGGCAACACTAATAAGCTCCTCATAAGCTTCCGGTCCATAATGACCGGTTGCCAGGTACGCATCTACGAAGGCGTATCGGTCATCTTTGTAGCCTTCGGTCATACCGGGAGGGGGCTCGACCCTTTTATGAGTATTGTGTTGAGGCTATTGAGGCTATTGAGGCTATTGAGGCTGGTGATGACCCCCGCTATGAAACTGAAAACAGCCGCAAGAGTTCTACGGCTGTATCCATCCCCAATAAAAATGGGGGGATTACCGTAGTGCTTCCCCTGAACCCGGACTGAATTAGCCTACGGCAACGTTACGAGGCATACCAAGAGTTGTGAAGCCGTTTAGGATCGCGGCGCGGATCTAGATCTCCACAACTTGGCGATCAAAGACGCGGTGACTCAAATTAACGACTGCTAAACTTCGAACGCTTTATCACATGCGCGCCATGCTGCATCGTGACTGATTGCCCTGCCTCAAGTTTTGTTACCACCGCTTCAAACACCGGACAAGCGGACTGAAAATCACGCTCTCGATGATCTGAGATTATACAGTCGTTTTCATCCCAAACCACGATGCGATGATCTACGTGAATTTTGCCCACTTCTGTCGCGTCCCTATGTCTTAGTAAAAAGACCTTTACATGAACTCGACACCAGAACAAATAGAGAACATTAATGGCTGCGACCCAGATCTCTCTGGAGACCTTTGATTTGTCATGAGAGGCTCCAGATATCGACCGTGGTGTCCGCGAACTGGAAATACTCGACATCGGTGAGGATATCGGTGTCTCCGCCGGCGACGACGTGCACCGTGTTCGACAACATCTTGGTCACGGTGTATTCGCCAATGCTGGCGTCAAACAGAGCCGTATCAGATCCCGCCCCACCACCAGCTGACCAATCTCGGAATGCAGCTTGTCGACTTCTGCCGCACTAACTTGTTCCGGAACTGCACCCCGGCGCGTAATCAATCACACAAACGAACCAGAACCTCCAGTGTTCAAGCCGCTATGATGTCCAACTTAATATGACGACAGACATGGGGTGAATGGTGAGCGTTCAGGTAACGTACTTTGCAAGAAGTGTCTTCACAGGCACCGAGGCATTCAGTCGAGTGGCCAGTAAGAACATCCCCCCAATCTTTCGCTGAAGGTAAAGAATGTCCATTGGCACCTGGCGGGGAATATACCCCGCTTCGGCCAAGGCCATGCCTTCTTTGTTCAGGTGACTGGCAAGCGTTCGGTCAGAGAAATCAAATTCATTTGCGGAAAGGATCGCGTCAAAAACGCTGCGGATCATTCCAAGGATACGGTCATCGAATAAGCCATCACCTTCGATAAGCTGCATTTGGCTGGCAGCGTTTCGAAGCTCGACGACATCTTCAAACAAACCAGCGCGCATCAGACGCAGATATCCATCTATGGCAGATGGTTGTAGCGCACGGGTGGCACCAAAATCCAAAAGGCTGATCTTCCCGTTTGATGAGTTGTATCGGTAGTTGGCAAAGTTTGGATCGCTTTGCATGATGCCGAATTCGAAAATCTCGCGCAGGGTGAGATCAACCAGGGCACTGCAAACTCGATTGCGTTCTTCTTTGGTCGCCTCACCCACGGTCTCGATAGGGTGACCTTCCAGAAAGGACATCGTCAAAACGTCTGACGTGCTCCAATCCGGATAGAACTCCGGGATTTCGAACGCTTCATCGTTCTGCAACAGGTCAGCAAAATGGCGCAGGTGCTGCCCCTCGAGTTCATAATCTGTTTCGTCATGCAATTGACTGCGCGCTTCTTGGATATACGGGTCCAGATCAAAGCTTTTGGGGAGCAGACCGGACATCCCCACCAGCGAGGCTACATTGGCAACGTCGCTGTCGATACTGCGAGCAATGCCGGGATACTGCACCTTGATCGCCACATCGCGCCCGTCTTTCAAAACGGCACGATGCACTTGCCCGATACTCGCCGCGGCGATGGGCATTACATTGAAGGATTGGAAGGGTCTTCGCCATTCTGGACCCCAGGCCCGGTTCAGGACGTCACGCAATTGTTTCGGAGGCATGAAATGCGCCTGATCTCGCAAACGCGCCATGATGTCGGCCAGCTCGGGTGGCAAGACCTCGCCTGCGTCCATCGAAATCAACTGACCCACCTTCATCGCAGCGCCTCGCATGCGAGCAAGCTGATCGGTAATTCGTGTCGCGTTGCCGGGGGTCATCAACAAAGCCCGCAAATCGGGACGCACGCCGCGACTGATCTCTCGTAGGGCATGTACCGCCACGTTCCCTGCAATGCCTGCTGTCATGCTGCTCAAACCGGCAACGCGGACAAAGCGGCCTTTGGGAACAGCCAACGGTGTAGGCGAGGATTTACGATAGCTCATCATTCCTTACCAAAATTTCGTACCTAGAGCGCCCTTGATACGGACGCTCAAGTTCTCGGTGATCCAGCCTCCATAGACCCCCCCAGGTTGTGAGATCACGCTATGTATTCCGACAAAATACGCGTTCATACGTTCGGCGTAAGAGGCGAGGTAGACTTTAATAGGCTCAAAGCTTGGGGTCGGTGCTGCGTAACTCCATGCGGCTTTTGTGGCCTTGGCCGTACCGCACTGTACGTCCCAGTAGGTAGCAACGCCCTTCCACTCGCAGAATGATTTCCCGATGGCCTCTGTCAAAACGGCATCAATGTCATGCGGCGGGATGTAATACGTGGGGGCGTGGTGGGTTTCGAGAACCTGAGGCGCCTGATCCGTTTCCACGATTGTTTGACCACCGAACTCTATCCGAAACCTATGGGGCACCGACCGTAGCTCAGGTGGCCGCGGATAGTCTTGGACGTTTTCGATCTTCAGGGATGCCATTATGAACCAACTACGGTGCGTTTGATGGACGTTAATTAGCGCAGGGGAAGAGTTAGTCTAGTATCTCGGTTTGAAAACGACGCTTGCAGTACATTCGATGATAGGATCTGGCTCGAGACTAAACACAAAATTTGCACCGCCGCGTTGGGTTCGTAGCCTATATCGCGGCATCGCTGTAGGCCTGCTGACGCCCCCGTCGCCCTGAAGGTGCAGCATCCCACACCATCGCTGGATCAAACCAGATCGAAAGCGATCCCCGCTTCTTCAGTGAAAGGTTGTACTCTGCCCAGTTCCGGGTCTTGTACTTCGTAGGTGTCCAGCTGCTCATTGCCGCCAGTTATCACGCTGGATTCACACAGTGAATCCTAAAGAGCCCGATTTGTGCAACAAAGCCGTGCAGCCAGTAAAGATGCGGCATGGGCAATCCTCCTGTCGCTGTTGAATCACGAAGCCAAAATAAATGGAATCCGCCAGAGCAATGTCTGCTCAGCATGGAACACCGGTCATCCGACAAAATCTGCCAGATGATGGCACAGAGCCCAAAGTGACCATTTTCTGTAGTACAGTAAACGGCTGCTTTCCGTCGAGCAGGGCTTGTGGATATTCTGCAAGGCTGCATAGTTTCACCGAAACAGGCGTTATGCACTAATGGAGAGTGACAATGAGTGACAAATACTTCCAGCCTGTTTCCGGCTTCGATCTTCCCCGTTTTGCAGGCGTTGCTACGTTCATGCGTTTGCCACACGTCGCGCTTGATGACCCAAAAATCAAGGATGTTGAAATTGGCCTGATTGGTGTTCCGTGGGATGGCGGCACCACTAACCGCCCCGGCCCGCGCCACGGGCCGCGTCAATTGCGAGATATGTCCACAATGATGCGGGCGCAAAACGGGTGCACTGGTGTGCGCCCATTCGAGGTCGCGAATTGTGCGGACCTTGGTGACGTTGCTCCCAACCCGGCAGACCTTATGGCGACTATGTCGCGGGTCACTTCGTTCTATGAGGAGGTAAAAGCCGCTGGCATTCGTCCATTAACCGCAGGTGGGGATCATCTAACCTCCCTGCCAGTTCTGCGCGCTTTGGCCAAAGATTCGCCCGTATCGATGATCCATTTTGACAGTCACACTGACCTGTTTGATAGCTATTTCGGTGGAACAAAGTACACCCATGGCACACCGTTCAGACGCGCGGTTGAAGAGGGTTTGCTTGATCCAAAGAAAGTCGTTCAGATTGGCATTCGCGGAACAACCTACGATGACGAAGATCGGGACTTTGCGGATTCTGTCGGCATTCGGGTCATCCCCATAGAGGAGTTTCACGCACGTGGTGCTGACGACGTTATGCAGGAAGCATGTGAAATTGTTGGAGAGTCTGACACGTACATTTCGTACGATATCGACTTTATTGATCCCACCTATGCGCCGGGGACCGGCACACCTGAAATTGGTGGTCCCAATTCATATCAAGCAGTCCAGGTCGTCCGAGCCTTAGACAAAGTGAACATCATTGGCGCAGACTTGGTCGAAGTGTCTCCTCCCTTTGATCAAAGCGGCGGTACTGCATTTTTGGGAGCCTCAATTATGTTCGAACTCCTTTGTGTTATGGTGCCATAGCATTGCGCTTGCGGGCTACGCCCCAAGAAGCAGGCATTGGATCGCCTGAAGTAAATTCACACTTTGTCCCGCAACTCGGTCATAGCCTCGATTCTTGCCAACGTCCGGTGTCGGTAAAAGCTGCCGTTGCATTCGTGGCCCGTTAAAACGGCACAGATGGCAGCCGGTACAGCATGCGTTTCTAGTGGTTTGCCTTAAAATTGGTCGGAGCCTTTCCTGTCCATCGTTTGAAGGCAATTGAAAACGCGGCTTGATCAGAGTACCCCAGCGCAAAGGCAATTTTTGACAACCTCATGTCATCTTTCATGAACGTCTTCGCTAAATCACATCTAAGATCATCTACAATTTCGCGATAGCTTATCCCGTCTTTCTTCAGCTTACGGGCGAAGGTACGAGGGCTCATTCCGACGCTTGCGGCGACTTCATCACCGGACGGTAATCTCGCCGGTAGAGCCGCGGTCAGCAGTCCTTCCACTTTAGACCGCAAGGACTACTTAGAGTCTATCTTCTCCGTAAGTAGTCGGTCTCCGTACTCAGTAAGGTGCCATCTTAGCCGAAGATCGTACGTAGGTATCGGCAGGTCCAAAACGTGGAACTGTCGCGTTTTTGTGCCGCCCCAAGTGCTCGTTTAAACGCCCATACATTGCGCCCATTCAAACATCCAAATCATTTTATGCGGTGATCCGGCTTTAGACGCCTGAGAATTCTTGGATCAAAGCCAGCGTGGTTTCCTGTGAGTATCGGGACCGAGGTCCGGTGTGCGATTTGGTCCTGAATTCGTAACATAGTCGAAGCGTTTGCTCCTGCCAGTGGGTCGCTACCTACGCAACCTTGGCGCGAAAATCCCATCGGTAACAAAACGCAAACATCGAATAACGGGTGTTATGTGAACAACCTTAAAGTTGAGTGCCTGAGGTCAGGGGTGAGCGTCATACAGGCCTGGTGACGCTCTCAGATCAGATTCTGACAGCCGTTAACGAGTCCTAAACAACTTTTATTTGTGAACATGCGAAGTCCTTCACATTAACATGGAAGGACAGAACATGCCGACAAGAGCATGCGAAATTGATCGACGCATTGTGAACCAGGCCGAGAAAATGGCTGAAGCCGGAGTTAGCGGCACACACACATTTAAGGATTATGGAAAGTTGGGTTTGCACTTGAGGGTCAGGGGGCATCGGGCTGTCTGGCTGACAAAATACAAGCAAAGCACAAAAACCATCGGACAGCTGTACCCTCGGCCCACTGAACGGCCAATCACAAGTGTGAGAATTGCACGCGAGACGGCGGCAAATGTTCGCTCCGTGCTTAAGTCGCAGCCGGAAAAATTCGACGAGTACATGGCCCATCGAGATAATGGGCAAACTCACGAGGCCGCTGTTGCGAAACTGATCGAAGTTCCGGATGGATGGACGTTGCGGGAGTGTTTCGAAGCAACGCTGCAAGACAAGCTATCACAACATGCAAAGAGGAAAATCGTGTCTGCAACTGAAAGGGATATTCGTTACATCCTGTCCCGCCCGACTTGGGAGAGAACTCTGGACCAACCAGCCACACGGTTGACCCAAGGTGATTTGGAAGCTGTTCGTAATGCGACGTGCAAGGCGCATGGCGTTTCCGCATCGCTCAAGCTGGTATCATACACGCGAGAAGCGCTCACCTGGTGCGAAACGCACCATAACGGCGCAAGTGGCCTCGCGCACGCCGGAAAATGGTGGACGACCTTGTCATCTCCTCTTGTGGTTCAACCCAGAACTCGAATGCCGAGTTTGAATAAGGCGGTGCGGACGCTTTGGATTGCCGAACAGTTTCTAGACAAACCGCTACCAAAGCGTCAAAGCAACAAGAAAGGTGTGACACCTGAAACATTGGCAGCGCTTTGGTGGGCCGTCCTCACCTGTCAACGAACAGGTGCCGGTTTCTCACTTTTAAAAAGTGACCTGGTCAAAGATGCCCACGCTCCAAAGAAGTGGTGGCTGGCGTCCTGGGATGCCGCGAACATGAAGGGAAAGCGGCGTGTTGTTTTGCCTGTGCCGGTACAAGCAATTGATCATCTGAACAGGTTCCTGAGGATGTCGAAACACTACGAGGACTCCGCAATGTTTCTGCCTTCAGCGCAGAACCTTACCAAAAACGTCACTGGCTCAGGCGCCTATCAAATCCTGTCCCGTCTTGCAGGCAGGGACCGAAACAAGCCCGAGACCGGTAGACGGCTAAGCCCGAAAAAAGGGCCTTGGCCGGATTTGCTGGCAGAAGAAGGGATCGAGTGGTGGGCACCCCATGATATCAGGCGATCCGTGTCGGATTTTCTCAGTGAGGCAGACTATCCAGGTGGTGCCTCGGCGATCCTGGCGCACACGATCAAAGATCCCACAATTCTCGATTTCAACAAGAGCGATCAGCGTCTTTATGACCGTATGAGACAAAGCCCGGCGGATGTGACAAAAAAGTCATACGGTGCCCATTCAGCTTACATGGAGCTGAAGAAGGCCTCGATGGAGCTCTGGGTCAATGCGGTCCTGGCGGCCTACGAAAGGCAGAAGCACATCCCATGGGCAGGGGAAACACTAAAAAAACCTTTTTAAGTCCTATGCGGCGAGCGCGTTCTGACAAAAGCAGGTCGCTCAGTGTTGACGAATAGGTTCCAAGGTATCGTCCAGATCCAGTTTCAGCACTGAGCGCCACAAGGGCGTTTTGAAATACTGACGTTCCGTCTCTCCACCGCCAGAGGCGTCCTTCTCAAAGATCAAACCTGACCAGACAAGGGGCCGCAGCACATAGGAGGAGAACACCGCACGCTCACGCCAGCCCTTGCTCTCGCCCGCCGCCCTGTCTTGATAAAAAACGCTATAGAGGTGTTTCTCCTTCGCGCCCCGGTCGATCTCAACGTTGAGAACATTCAGCCAGACGTCCCAGCTGCCAAAGGGCTGTTCTTCAAAGCGGCCATAACTGCTGTGGTCTACCTTGAGCACGTAGAATGAGATCAGCGCTGTGAAGAGCCGAGCCGGGTGTCGCGCCAGCTCTTTGCCCGTTTTGGTTAGCCTGAATTCTCCTTTGTAGTGTCGAGCCAGCTTCAGTTTGATCAGAAGAAAATGCAGTATCTCCAGGGGCGGAAAATCGTATTCATTCAGAACCTTGTTGTAGCGGAACAGCTCCTCTGCACTCATGCCCGGCCAGTCAAAGTGTTCAGCCGCCCTTTTCACAAACGTGCGTTTGAAGGCTTTTGTTCCCGTGATGCCTATAGCCCCGTTGTCTTCAGCATACCGTAAAGTGAGAATTGCGGCTCGCAGAAGCGGTGAATGCTTCAAGTCCGGGTGGTCATCAGGAAGGTGGCGAAACTCGATCATGCTGGTATTCTGTACTTAAAATCCTTCGGATTTCTGCCCGAAAAACACCTTGGTCACGTCCTCAGCAATGTCCCAGACAACGCGGCTTCCATCGCGTACAAAGAGACTGTCTCCAGGGTTCAACTCTTGAGTCTCGCCGCTGGTCAGGTTGGTAATCCGGCAACGGCCTGACAGGACGGTCATGAGCTCATCGCCTTGCTCGGTGCATTCAAACACACCCTTGGTGCAACGCCAGATGCCCGTGCGGGTGGTATGGCCGGGTCCACCTGCATCCATGCGTCCCGACACCTGCGGAGATCCTTCCTTTATCTGGTAGTCGCTCAAAGGATTATCGAAGGGCCAGTGCTCAAGAGCACCAACATCATCCCCCGGAACATATTTGATCATTCTGTTACCTCCCAAGGTCTGAACGTCCGATTTGGCTTTTCCCAGAAACGATGGCGGTTTCCCAAATGCCTTTCAAGCTGAGAACACGCATCTCTGACATCTTCAAAAAACGTTCTAACATTTCCTGCACCTCCTGTTCTTGCGCAAACACTAACGCCTGTCTTTTCTGAGATCTGTTTCCAGGTTGGACCATTGGCCAGAACTCAACACCAAGCGGGGGGCTCTTATCGTCAAATTCCCCATATAGTCTAATACTACATGGGTCTTTTGACATGAGATTCGCGCGTTTCAGGTCGGTGTGTGCGGCTTGTTTTGAACGCCAAAACTCCGGCATATGCTTGGCGCAATCCGTGGGCGAAAGGAATAAAAGCCCGTACTTGGCGATGGCCTTCTCAACATTGCTGCCGCCCTTTTTGAAGTCTCGCCACTCAACAATCCTATCTACCGTCACATTTGCCACCACGGGCGACATCAAGAAGACCGCCTTGGGTTCGGAATTGTGGATCAGTCTAATGCGATCCAAGGCCTGCTCGATTTCGGCTTCGCGTATCTGTCGCAGAATGCGGTCGCCCCAAGGATCTCTGTGGGCAAAAACGTCAATCGTGCGAGCGCCATCTCTCATCCTGATACCACGGCGTTGCTTGACGTAGTCCCCCGATAGGAACTCTTGACCCGCCGCCGAGGCATAGGCTCTGGCAGTCTTTTCGACATCCAGATAACCCGGTTGTTCCCGCCCTATGACAATGGCCTGATCAAATTGTTCCCAGCGGTTTTGACCTCTTAGGTTGCCGAAGTGGCCAGCCCGTCCAGGTCGATCAAAGTCCAGTGATGCGATCACGTCCTTTGTGCCGAAGACAGCGGCATTCGGATAACGCGCAATCACGTCATTGACGTAGCCACGCAAAGTTTCGTTCTCAGCTCTGATTTTGACCGTCAGATTTTGCTTTTCTTGCGCTGATAGACTCATCCTACGCTTGGCAAAATTGCACCCGAGGATTTGCGTGACCTCCGCGTTTCGTTCGACCGGATAGTGATGGGTTTCGAGATCTGAACCAAATAGAAGTCGCGAAAGATCTGCATCTGCCGTTCCGTCCAGATAAAGAAACGGGCGGCCACTAACATTCTTTTGCTCTCGCAAACGGACGACCGCAAAACCCGCCTGGTGCTGGGCCGGTCGCAAGCGGTCGATATGCGTAAACACAGCGCTAGAGACCCCCAGACCGTTCTCCATGTCAGTCAACAAGCACTCACAAAGAGCCTGGAAGCGTCTTGCAAGACTGGCCTTACTGCTTTTCAGCAGACTACCAATGGAGCCAAGCTGCTGCTCGTCGATGGTCTCACCTTTGCAGGCAAACAATGGTTTCAGAGCCCAATGTGTGTTGCCAGTTTTTAGCTCCTCAAGATTTTTGATCGCGGTTCTCAAAACCTCAGATGTGACGCCCATCTCCTGTAGTCGCCACGTCTGAACACCTTGGCAGCCACCTGCCATGGCCAACAAAGCCGACTTTACCCGAGAGATCGCCTGATCTTGCGAAACAAACGCATCCCCGATCTCAACATCTCGTTGCCTCCGGCTTTTGGCAGGTGGCAAAAGAGCTTCGGTCAGCTCAAGTATGGAAACATGGGCCTCTTCCACACCAAAGTCGCGTGGGCGTTCATCAAAGATTGTGAAGTCCGGCTCACCTTCCGCCGGCAAAGGCAGGTGTCCATATTCATGCGGGGCAAAGAAGACCAAACCAGTTTGGGCCTTCAGGTGAGCTTTGATATCGGCTTCCTGACGCATGTAGCCACAATCCAGCTGGAAAGGGCATTTCTTACAAAGCGTGGAGCGGATCGAGATGCCGAGCTCGGATAGTTTTCTCGCGGTTGGAAAGACCCGGCACATCTTGATTGTGTTGTCACCAGCCTCTGGGTCAGGCTGGTTTCGGCCCTTCAAAGCAATAGCTGGTGGTGCCGAGGCAGGTGCGCTGCTTTGATAGTCAGCAAAGGCCTCTGCCACTTTTGTGTGATCGGGAAGAAGCATCAAAGACACCAAACCGCCCGTGTAGTGTAAAACGCCAGGCTTGCCATCCCGGCCTACCATTGCGGCAGTTTTACCGATACCTTGGGCGCCCGATAGCGAAATACGAGGCAGGGTTTCCTGTTTTTGTGATGGCTTTCCTTGTCCTTGCTTGGAAAGGAAAGCCAAAGCTTCGCGTCCCCATGTTTCGATGGTCTTGGTATGTGATACGATGGCTTGTTCGCGAGGGATCGAGCAATGCGGAAAATAGGGAACTGGCGCGCCGGCAGATGAGGCCTCAGCTATTGGGCGGGCCAGGCCATCCCGAAGCCCATTGCGTACGGCTTCTTTATATCGGTCGTGCCCGGTTTGGCTTGCAGCATTCAGAAGTCTTTCGAGGGCCTCCCATTCATTGATTTCGCCAACTCTGACAAAGCCTCCAATGAGTTGGGATTCATTGTAGATGGATGTGTTTCCATGCTTTCCACTGCCAAGCTTTGCACAGGATTTGGAAAGTTGGGCTTCCCCTCGCTTCGAAGTGATGGCCTTTGCACAAGAAGGAGTGACTTCCAAAGGGACAGTTTTCGAAGGCTTCCCTTTCTCTGCCTTCTTTTTAGTTCTCTTGGCTTGCTCAGGGAAACCAATGGAACCTGTTTCCAGCTTTTCCTTCTTGTTCTTAATGATCCCAAGCCTTGGCAAGCCTTCCAAAAGGTCGGGAACCCCATCAAAAACCGGGGCGGCGACGTAATTGGGCTGTGCGATCCGAGCCAGGCTCTTGTCGCTGCCAACCAGCTCAAACAAGTGCTCTCGCTCATGTGCGAGGAGAGTGCGATCCGTAAGACAGTAAAAATGGAACTTGGCCAAGTGTTCCTTTCCAGCAGTCGCCGCGCTGGATGAGGCCTGCCAAACAACGGAGACATCTCTCAATGCAGGCAATCGCAAACACAGGCTTTCCCAGGTCCATTCTGCCAGGGATTGCGGGTCTTGCCAGCTCAAATGATCTGGCCGCACAACATCATCGACATCGAAGTTCAGCCAGGCGCATCCTCTATCCTCCAGCGTGGCCGGCCCCTTCGATGTTGAATTTGAACGCCGACCAATTTTGTTCTGCTGAAAGAACTCTGCCTTAACAGCTCCAGCCACCGCGACTTTGCGGACTGAATTGGATAGTTCAACGATTAAGGAATGCAGGTCATCAAAACTTGAGACCTCACGTTCCCTGTGGGCAAAGGTCTTTGCGCGGCTTGAGTTTTTGACGCCACCTTCATGAAATAGCTTTGTTTGGATAAGTCCGCGGCTTGCTTCCAGTATCGTGAACTTGACGGGTTGGTATTCTTTCGAATGTGTTTTCGTTTTCAAAATGACTGCTCTTCTGCCCGCAGAGCGGAAAGCGATCAAAATGAATGGGTGCTGAAATAGGTCTTCCGATGGTCACTGCACGCACTCCGGCCCCGACAGGCTCTTTTCTGTTGGCCCGCGGGATTGCAGGCACGTGTAAGTTCGGACATTCCGGTTTCACTAGGATTAAGGCTGGGAGGCTTCCTAGGTTCAGACCGGGTTGTTGGTGGTGTCAGAGCGAAGGTGCTAAATTTCTGAGATCATAGGATAACGCAAGATTAAGGAATGGGCTTTTGCAGAGGGACATACCCCGACTTACCCCCTGATTTCAGTTAAACTGAAATAAGGGGGTAAGTCCCTGCGGCGCCGGATCAGCAAAGTAGAATTTCTAACTTTTTGAAGCTATGCCGAACGCTTCGTTTTGCTTGCGAACCTTATTGATCATACAAGCTCCCAATGACTCGAAACACACCGAAAACACCTTGACCAATCCTGTGGTCCTTTCGGCGCTGCCCCTATGCGATGCGGGCGCGGATGGCCGTGATGAGCGCCGGACTGGAGGTGGAGCTGTGAGAGATCAAGCTGAACGAAAAGCCGCAAGCGTTTCTTAGGGCCGCACCCTCGGCCACGGTGCCAAATCTGCAAGCGGATGATTTGAACCTGGATGAGAGCCTCGACATCATGCTCTGGGCGCTTAGGCAAAAGGACCCACATGGGCTTTTGAACATGCCAGATATCGGCGAGACCCTGATTGCCCAGAACGACGGGCCCTTCAAAAGCGCGCTTGATCATACCAAATACGCAGTCCACTATCCTGATCTGGATCCGCAATCTGAACGGAAGAAAGCGTCTGACTTCATACAGTCACTCAATACACGGCTGACAGAAGACTTGTTTCTGACCGGCGAAAGTCCCACACTAGCCGACATCGCGATCTTTCCGTTTGTTAGGCAGTTCGCCCATATCGACCGCACCTGGTTTAATGCGCAAGCTTGGCCCCGCGTTATCCTTTGGCTGGACGGCTTCCTTCAAAGCACTAATTTTCAGATGGCCTTGACAAAAGTCCCTATTTGGGGTGATGGCGCGCGCCCCTATCTTTTTAACCACGCTTCTGAATGGGACTGTCCATGGCAGGAAAAGCCCTCAACGAGAAGAACCTGGAGGCCTTGGGCGCAAAAGTTCTAGCCGAGCTTCTCATGGACGCCGTCAAAGGTGATGCGTCACGGCAGCGGCGGGTGCGGATGGCGCTCTCGTCTGAACAAAGCCCAAAAGAGGCCGCCGCTGACATCCGCAAGCGGCTGGCTCAGATCCGGCGTGCCAAAAGCTGGATCTCCGCGCGAGCGCAGCGGACACTGGCCAAGGAACTAACCGGCTTAATAGCACTCACCGAAACGCGCATCGCGCCCGAAATCGCCGACCTTGGCTTTGATCTGCTCTGGTCACTTCTTCAGATTGCCCCCGACATCCATGCGCGAACCGACGACAGTAACGGCACCCTCGGGGCTGTCATGAATGCAGCGATGAAAGCGATTGAAACGCTTGCCCCACGTCTTGAACGCGACCCTGAATTGCTTGCGGATCAAGTGTTTGATGCCCTCCAAGACAACGGCTGCGGCGAATTTGACGGCGTGATCCCTGCCTTGTCCGAGGCCCTCAGTGATGCAGGTTTGAACACGCTTAAGGCGCGCGCAAAAGCGGCAATGGATGCACCTGTGACCTGGGATGATACAGAGTATTTCGGTGTCTCTGTGAGCCCCGAACGACGCCTTGAGATGGCAAAAGACAGCCGCGACCGCACACTTCGGATGATCCTGTCCGACATCGCCGATGCTGAGGGCGACGTGGATGCCTGGCTGTCGCAATATAGCGCGCAGCAACTGACCTATCACACCGTTGCACCAGATGCTGCGCGGCGGCTCTTGGCGGCCGGCCGAGCCGGAGACGCCCTGCGGATCATGGAAAACTGCATCGCCGCTGAGCACGGCAAAGACCGCGCCTTTGATACGCCTGATGTCGACAGCGCCCACTTCGCCTGTCTCGAAGCCCTCAGCAAAGAGGACGACCTGCGCCGCACAATGTGGACCCGGTTTGAAACACGGCTTTGCGCGGAGACCTTGCGCCGCTATCTCTCTCGCCTGCCCGATTTCGACGATGATGAGGCACTGCTGGAGGCCCGCGCCCTTGTGCGCACTCATCCCGACCTGCTCCAAGGCCTCATCTTCTGTTTGAGTTGGCCCGATCCAGAGCTCGCCGCTGACATGATCCTATCCCGCCAAGAGGAGTTGGATGGTAATACCTATGAAGTCCTTACCCCGGCCTCTGAGTTGCTCAAGGCCGAACATCCTTTGGCCGCCACTCTGGTTTGGCGGTCGATGATCACCTTTGCCCTTCAAAACAACCGCGCCAAACGCTATCGCCACGCTGCCCGTCACCTTGCCTCCTGCGCTCAGGCCGATAACGCGATCACGGATTATGGAGCGTTCCAAAGCCACGAGGCCTTTGTCAAAAACCTACGCCTCGCGCACCCTCGCAAACACGCATTTTGGGACAAGGTCGATCACTAAGGTCGCGGCTCGACGGCAAAAAAGCATGTTGGTTCCCGCCCATAACGGCCATTCGATCTATCCGCAGCAAAGGTCTGGATAGAACCCAGAGTGTCAGATGCTGCACCAGTTACGAATGGCAGCGAAGCGCAGATAGCGACCTTTGCATAACTCAGCGGAAGGCCCAAAGCTGCCGCACGCCGACCCCACTATTGCTACGAATCAGTGCCATCAAACCCGACATTAGACGCGCACCGCAGCATTTTGGGTAATCAGAGGTCTGCTATGCGGGAAAAGCAGCAACCAATCATGTACAATTGAATGCCCTTTCGCAGTCCAAAGCGGGTTTTGGTTTCAACCTAGAATATTCGGTTGTGTGGACTAAATATTAACGCCTACCCCACAGAAATTGCGGTCGTTCACTGTTTGCCGCTACTGATCAAGTGCCTCTAACACTCTCTCATCACGCCCATAGATATCCTCTCTAAAGTGAACGGTGCCTTCTTCTACCCAAGCCGTCCAATAAGTGAGCAAGACCGGCATTGGTTTAGGCAGGTTGATACGAACCGTTTTTCCGCTTTCTAAAATAGATTGCATGCGTTCTGTGCTCCACTCCGGATCCCCTTCCATCAACAACCCGGCCAGCTCAAACGGGTATTCTACCCTTACGCAGCCCGAGCTGAGGTTGCGTTCGCTTCGGTCAAACAGGGACCGGTCATTCGTGTCATGCAGATAGACGGCATACTTATTGGGGAACATAAATTTCACCAACCCAAGAGCATTATTTGGGCCGGGTTTCTGAACCAATGTAACACCCGGATTGTCTGCCCCCCAATTCACAGAGTTGGCAGGGATAACTTCACCATTCCGGTTGCGGACAATGTAGTTGTTCCGATCCAGGTAGCCGGGATCGTTGCGGATGCGGGCCAGTTTATCTTTGCGGAAAATTGAGGCGGGCACTGTCCATGTGGGATTGAATTCCATGTATTGGATTTCGTCCCGGAACACCGGCGTTTTGCGGTATTGGGATCCAGTGATGGATCTTGATGTCCAAACTGATCCATCCTCTCTTCCAAGATAGGTTCGCGCCCCGGCGATGTTGACCAGAACGTATTCCAGCTCTTCATCCCGGAACAACCAGCGAGCCCGCTCAAGACTTAGTCGGATCTGGTTGATGCGATCATCAACTGTACGGTTGAGAGAAACAAAGGTTCTGGGCCCGATGACCCCATCGGTCTCTAGGCCGTGACGCGCCTGAAAGGCTTTGACATCGTTCACCAGCCCGTCGTCGTAGATTTCAGTTGGATCGCTGCCATCCTCGACCGATGGCGGAATTTGACCTTCATCCAAGGCGGCTTCCGCTGCCAGCCGGTTTCGTAAAATGGCCACCGCAGGGTCTGACATGCCAGGCTTCAGTACTGTTACGCTCGGTACTTCTGGCCAGCCCCCATTCGATGCAAACGCGCGATACGTCGCCAAGGCATCTAAAAGGTTCTGGAATTGCGGGTTTTCTATTTCGACCAGCTCCATAAGGGCTGCAAAGCCCTCTCCATCCAGATACTGCGCGATAACCTGAACCGGGTCTCTTTGAAGGGCAAGCCGTGCAAAGTTCCAGTCCTTATCCAGTTGGCTTGGATTGACCTTCCCAAAGACTGAATAGTCGATCAGCTTGAGAGCAGCATCTGTGGCCAGAACATCGAATGTTGCCTTCTCCCAAGCACCGCCGGACTTTGCTTTCTCAAACTGCCCCAGCAAATCCGGCAAGTGGAAATCCGAAGGTGAAAACCCATGAGCGACACCTTGGTCCAATTCACGAAACAGCTCTCTGACAGAAGAATCCTGCTCCCAGATTACCCGGTAATCCCGTGTCTCATAAAGCCTCGGCAGAAGTTCGGCGGACGCAAGGCTGCTGCCTTCTGAAGGGCTTGCTTCTTTCACCGGGCCAACGATGTCTTGAATGTGATCTGCAACGTCATCGGCCTGAGCCGCGGCGGGAACAGCCATCAACCCGAGTATGAACAGTATCAATCTCAACTTAGCCACGAGCATAGAGGTTTGGCTGGCTTTCACTTTTTGCATGCTTACTTCGAGCTCCGATTCCCACACAAGTGATTGGTAGCTTGAAATGGCAAAAAGTGTAACGACTTAGTCGAATTGTACAGCAGAGCAGTTCCACGGCATTAAACTTACCGAAATGGCGCCTTAACTTGCCCCTTGCATCCGCCTGCATAACTGACTGTGCAAGGGAGCAAGAAATGACCTCAAAGCGCAACTTCAGACTATACCGTGACATTGTCCTAAGCGAACCCAACCAGCCCGTTTGGAGCGTGATTGGGAGCATTGGTGAACATCGAATTCTCCTTCTTGGACAGCTCGAAGTCTACTCGAAGGAAAACGGTGCGCTTTGGCTGGAAATCAGCCGATTGGGCAAGCAAGTCGTTAAAAGCAACCACGGAAAGCTCGACCTGCTCAAGCGCAAAAAAAGGACACAGACCCACATTTCTTTGGATTTCTAAAGATCCTGGAAGAGTCATACGCCAGACGCCACCTAGGTCGTAAGCGTTGCATCTGGCCCCCTATTTGAGGGCTATCTGGGACGCTAGCTCCATCCTATATTGGCGCTACGCGCCAATACGAACATCACTAAAAGCAGTGACAAACACAGAAAGTGAAATCGAGTTTCGCCTCGTAAACGGCGCTGACAGAGAGAGTTCTCTCTGAGCTATCCAGCAGCGACCTTCTTGGTGCCCGGATGGTCAGCGTGATTACCAACCAGACTCAGATACTTTTCTGGTACGCGCGACACTGGTTCTGGCGCGGGCACTGGTAGACGAATTTGTGGCATTAGGCTGAGCGGCAGGTCTTTCGCCGGATCATCCAGAAGTTGGCAGCGAATTTCTCTAGCTAAAACTTCAGCTAAAAGCGAAGGAACAGCGTTGCCCAGCATTTTTTGAATGTCGGTTCGCCCGCAGTCGAATTCCAGACCATCAGGGAAGGTCTGAAGGCGACACATCTCTTGCGCGGAGAGCTTTCTGTTTTTCCAGTGGAATGGGCCGATGGACGATCCGGGTTGGGCTTGTATGGTCCACGACGGCTGATCTTTGGCGAGCTTGAGCATAAAGCTCCAATATCGCGTCCTCCACCCAAAGAGGTTGATTCCGCCAAGGCGGTTGGTGTGCCAAAGGTAGTTTTGTCCTTCAGGAATGGAGGGCAGCAAGTCAGCCCATTTCCCAGTCATAGCGATTGATGCCTCATTGGGGTGTTCCGGCAGGTCTCCAATCGCGTCCCAAGCAGTCCGGTATGGTTCCAAGTCCTTAAACAGACCAATCTCGTCTGGCTGGCAATGTGTTTGCGTAAACAACGCGTTCTTGCGCAGCAAGATCGACGGCTTAAACATGCGCTCGACCGCATTGGTGTCGAGATCGATACGCCCGTCATCGACGAAGAGTACCAATTTAGGCCAGTGATTTTGCGCATAGTTGATCGCCTTCGCCATCCTGCTGTTCTTCAGGTGACGACCTGAACACTTATCTAGGAATGCCTTTAGGTGTTGTCGTAATCGGCAACCGGCAACATCCGGAATGCGCAGGCGGCATCCCAATTCACCCCAAATGTTAAGGTGGCTGAAATAAGTGTTAAAATGTAAGCGTTGCAACTGCCCCCCATTTTGACGTCTTCCTAGGATGCCCTCTCCTGCCTATATTGGCGCTGCGCGCCAATATAGCGGGGAAAACTGCCTAGAGTCTTCCGCCACCGGCGCCAGTTGGTACAAAGGAGCGGTTGCAGGCAGTAAAGCCCGCTTTCAGTATTTGATCGAAGAAATTTTTGGGAGGCAGACCAATAGAAAGACAACTTAGAGCCTTGTTAAGGCAGTTTCTTGAGATTCGTGGAGTTCAAGGCGTTTTGCTCGCTCCGCTTAGTCTTCAGTTCGAGGCTGGTCCGCATACGCGCCCCACGCCTTTGCGCAACGAGCGCGCTGTCTACTTGTTCTTTAGAGGACAGGAATGGCTCAGGATTGGTCAAACTGGTTACTCTCAGCGCTTTACCAGTCAGCATTATGGAACAAATCGGGCTGGAAGCACCTTTGCAGCCGACATTTGGAACAATCGCGAGCAATTTGGTTTCGATGGTGATGAGGAGCGGATTGATACTTGGATTTTCGAGAATTTCGGGCGGGCAAACATTCGCATTCCTGCTGAACACGGCGATGCCATGACCAGACTGCTCGAAGCATTTCTACATCTCAATCTAAATCCGAGATTCGAAGGTCGCCGCTGAATACACTTGCCTTGGTCCAACCAACCCCATGGCGGCATTCGCAAACCTCAACGAATGCTGCCGTATGGTCTTTTCTGTCGATGTTGGAAGTGACTCTCGTAATTTTTGATACCCTTTTCAGCCGAAGCTCAAATCGTGTACTTTAGAACGACGTTCTCAACGAGATCTTCGACAAAATCGATGACCTTGCTACGTGTAATCTTCACGCCAGAGGGGTGCGCACTCGTGTTTCGTACTCCAAGCTTCTGATCAAGAATTTTGCGAACATCATTTGAAATTACACCTGCACTACGGCAAAGCTCGATGAACTTTCCTTCCGGAATATCGCTGAAATCATCGCGCTGAGTGATGGCCGTTACCTTTACTCGTCGGTCAGTGTTCTTCGCCAAAACAGCATTGAATTCGGCAAGCTTGTGTTTGAGGATGTAGTCAAAGAGATGGTTCACAGCCAATATCCAAACCATTACTATGGTCGCGCGGTTCGCTCCTGCCTCAAAACAATCAAGCGTTTCAGCGAGAAAAATCTTTGCTCCGCCGTCTGGCAGCTTGTGCTCTATTGATCGCAGGGTGGCGCTCGTCTGAATGGTGGTTGTTTCAGCGCCAAGCCTCTTAGAAAGCGCTTCACGCATATGACGCTGCAATTTGTAGCCGCTGCCTGACTTCACAAACTTCTGTGGATTGGTTTTTAAACCCTCCGATAGTCGGGACGCCGTCGCTCTTGGCGGCGTCAAGTCGCAGTCAATGAAGCACTGATCGACCCCTTTTGCGTTCGCAGTATCCTGACCCAACTCGACTGTTAGGAAGTACACGAACAACTCGATCAGAGAAGCCTGCGATTGAGTGCTCGCGTTTTCAATTGAGTTGTAGAAGCGATTGACTGTGTCTGTCATTCAGCATCCTTCTTCTTCAAGTCGAACTTGAAGAAATTGCTGCCGACCACCGTAATCGAAATTTCTGTAGGCGAGTTGTAGTCGATGTAGCCAAATTTGCGTCCGCTAGCATCGCGAAACGCCTGCGAAAACGCCTTGGGAATACGTTCATCTACGGCTTCGTAGCATGTGTACACTTGGTCGGTATTCGGGCTTTCAATCCCCAACTCGTCATTCAAGAACTTCAAAAAGATGAGCACCCGCTCAGGGTGGTTTCCAACCTTGTATTGATCGAAATACGCGGCGAGCTGGGATGTGTCCAAGCTCTTATCAAGTTGCGGCGCATTAGGATCGATGGTGCTATGCGCGTCTTGGCTTGTCTTCGCCTTTCTTCGTGTGGTCACACGCTTCTTTGGCTTTGGAGCCGCACCGCTACCTGTATCAGCGGCAGGTGCATCTGGTTGTTGCTCGGAGGGTCGCGGAGCAGACAAGCTGTGCCCGGTGAGCTGGTCCTTGAAGTCTTCATAGACAGCTTTGACAAGTTCAACATCGCCTTCGACATCGATGATCCCTTGCGTCAAGTTGATATGCAGTTTGGTTTGCACGGCAAGAACTCCAAATGGTTGTCGGGAAGCAAGTCAGCACAACACATAGTGGAGCGCACTTGCTCGCAAGCCGCTTCGCAAGAAAACTTGCAAACAATAAGACTCTTGCGATTGTGGCCAAAGTCCTCGATGACCGGCAGCACTGCAGCATGCTTAGTGACCCGCCAAGGTTCAGTTTGGGCCGAAAGCCAATTGCCTGACAGTAATAAATTGCCGTATAGCCCGCGAAGCGGACATGGGTACGAGGCGTAACCAAGCCCGCCCTCGCACCACTTATTTTCTAAGCCGAAAATGCGATGGAGCGTTCCAAGGCAGCAGTTTGCCGTACTGGCTGCGAGGCAACTTTGCTGCTATCTGGTCCAGCACCCAGCTCAGGTAGGGTTCGACGTTGACTTCGTTGAGTTTGCAGGTCTCAACGATGGAGGAAAGAATCCCCCATGCCTCCGCACCTTCTTCGCTGCCCATGAACAGGGCGTTCTTGCGCAACAAGATCGACGGTTTGAACATGCGTTCTACAGCGTTGGTGTCCAAATCAATGCGCCCGTCATCGACGAAAAGTATCAAATCTGGCCAATGCTTTTGCGCATAGTTGATTGCCTTCGCCATCCCGCTTTTTGTCAGATGACGGCCTGAACACTCATTAAGGAATGCCTTAAGGCGAGCAAGTATTGGTACGCTGTACTTCTGGCGATGGCCTTTCCGAACGAGAGGCGGCTTGCCCCTTATCTTCAGTTCCTCGGCATAAAGCTCCGCGATTAACTCGATCACTATTCTGGCGTCATCCGTCTTGTTGTGCTTAAACTCATCGGTGAAATGCCTTCGCGTGTGTGCCCAGCATTTCGGAGAGATGATCCCTTCAACAACTGTCCCTTCTCGCCCCAATCGTCCGTAGCCCGCATAAGCATCCGTTTGAACGATTGCAGTACTGCCCTTGAGTAGTTGATGAATTTTGTACATCGCTCTGGTCTTGCTGGGGACATAAACCACGATGGGTGGCAAGTTGCCGCCAAAAGATCGATCATCGCGGTGCATGGCGAAAAGATAACTTGTGATAGTTTGGCCATTGCCCGGCGCTAGCATCGGAATGGTAGTTTCATCCATGAAGAGGCGCGAACTGTTGTGCAGCAATTCATGCATCAATAATTCATAAAGGGGCAAGAGAGCTTGCGTTGCGATCCGGTTTGACCAAGTCATCAAGGTGCTGCGATTGAGATCGATACCGCTCGCCCTCAGTAACCCCTCCTGTCGATACCACGGCAGTTGGGCACCGAAACGCATGAAGATCACGTTCGCCAGAACGCCGTTGCTCATCGTGGTTTGAGGGAAAATACGCGGAAAGAAAGGCGTTCCCACCACTTTGTCTGCCGCACGGCATCGGTATTTTGGATATTTGCGAACGGCCACGTAATAGCGCGCCGGAACCAGCTCCAGCGTTTCGTTTTTGTCATAACCAAGTATCGAACCACCACACCCACAGGGACATTTTTTGTCCGTTGTGCCCATGTAGATTTCCCGCCGTTCGAGGTCCTGCGGGAACTCGCGTTTGCCGCGACCATTTCGATAACGCGGGGTCGACTGTTTTAGTGTCTCTTTTTGCTCATGCAGCTCGCTCCCTGAGTCTACTGTCAGGCTTTTGGGAGTATCCTTTGGGGATAATTGGTCAGAAGAGTCATCACCGTTTTGCAGTTCACCCTTGTTCGGATTGCGGTCGGCACTTGCGCCAAACACTCTTTTTCTGAAGTCAGCGATCTGCTTCTCGAGTTTCCTTATCTTCGCATCCTTGATGCGGATGAGTGTCTTTGTTCTGCCCAACTCCGCATGCAGGGCCGTGTTCTCAGATTTATGTTCCCACCATAGCGCTTCAACTCGCTTAGCGAGACGCGAGCCATCAGGTATCGCAGAAGCCAAAATGTCAGCCGTCAAGCTGTCAATTGAGTCATTCATTTTCCGAACGCAGCGAGACACTGCGCCTTTCGATAACAAAGGCGAATGCGTGAACTTCTCTGCGTTTCGGTATGTTTTAGATGCGGTGTATGCGGAGATCTTGCAACCAAGAAAGTGGTGCCAAGGACAGAATTTTGCGGTTTTCTTACTCCGAATTGTCGCCTTCTGTGATCTTGAGTAACAATGTGATTTTAAACAACAAAATGAGGGTAGGATTCGACAAAAACTAATCTCCGAGCGGTGCTGCGATGGCTCTGTGACGCGGTCGGATGGACGAGGCACACCACCGATTCGCTGTTAGAAAACCTGATCTTTACTGCATGCCCAAGGACCGTATCTGTCCACGAGACACATTCAATTCAGCGAACAAGAGGTGGGCTGTGTCAACCAACACAGCTAGGCAATCTTTGGGTGATGGTAGTTCGCAGTCTCGACACGCCTCCAGTCAAGGCCCTCAAACAGAGCTTCGAACTGGGCCTTGGTCATGGAAATGGTGCCTTCGTTCAGCTTGGGCCAAACGAAACCCGCCCCTTCGATGCGTTTGTAGACCAATACTAGGCCCGTCCCGTCCCACATCAAAATCTTGATCTTGTCTCGACTCTTCGACCTGAAGACGAAGAATGCCCCACATAGAGGATCGAGATCGAAGTTGCTGATGACGTAGTTGGCCAGCCCGTCCATCCCCTTTCGGAAATCGACCGGGGTCGTTGCGAGGTAAATCCTGTAGGTGTTAGATGGCGCAATCATTGGACCTGCCCCGCGACCTGCACGAGTTTCACTAAATCGCCTTCGGAAATCCCCAAAGGAAATTCGATCGCCACACCCCGGCAAAGAATGCGACCAAACCCCGTTTGGCTGTTGTGGATCGGTACTGGCGGTTCGACTACTTGTACGTCCTCTTCTACACTCAAAGCAGCGAATGCCGGACCTTCCACTTGGATTTTTTCACCTCGACTGCGCCGATCAGCAACCGACCATTTGCGGACGAGGCATTCATGAGCACCGATCTCCGCAGCGACATCACCGGCTGACTGACCTTCTTCCCGGATGCGTCGCGTGGCCTCCCATTTGACTTCGTTGGGCCAAATGTTCTTTCCAGAAGCTGACTGGCCAATTGTAAAACCCCAAACCTCGTACTCTGCCATGCTGGCCTCCTGTTTTGTATCGGAGGCTTAGTACCATTCGTACCAACTGTAGGTTTAGGGGACAAAGAGGGGGACGGATGCAACGCTTACGTTAAAATGGTACGAAGTGGTACAGACGTGGTACGGCTGTCATTCACCAGACTAAGAATGCCCCTCAAATCTTCAAAAAAGCTTATATTTTTCAGATATTTAAATGGTGCCCGGGGGCGGAATCGAACCACCGACACGAGGATTTTCAATCCACTGCTCTACCCCTGAGCTACCCGGGCATGGGAACGACTATTGTCGTTGGGTGTGGGCGTTCTATGACTTGAGCGTGACAGTGTCCAGAGGCTTTTTGAACTTTCTTCAATGCGGAAGTAAAAGATTTTTTTCCAAGGCTTCTGCAGCCTCGTCAAGGTCTTCAAGGTCCTGAGAAGGCACAGCATATGTACCATTGAACCAGCTGGCCAAATCCAAATCAGCGCACCGCTTTGAGCAAAACGGGCGATAGTCCTGCACCGTCTCTTTATCACATTTTGGGCAAGTCACCGCAGCGCCTCGGTCAGTGCAATACGCCCGCGCTTGCGGATCAATTCATAGTGGCCCAGAGGGGTCCAACCAACGAGGGTTGTGTCCTCGCTATCGGCCCGGAACGCAGCGCGGAGCGTGCTTTCAAATCCACGCCGGTCCTTTTTGGCCATTGGGGCCAAATCAATTGTGATCTGCCCCCCCAATCCGCGCACCCGCAAGGCGCGCGGCAACGCACGTGCACAGGCAAAATTAGCTTTTTGGCCTGCGGCAATGGACGTGTCGCTACCGGTGTTCACATCCACGGAAACCAGCGCCCGTGTAGGTTCGACATAGATATGCCCCCCACCCGCCAGAGGTTCCGAAATGCCTTGAGCCATGTCGAGCGCATCCAGCACGCCATGATCTTCAAAGCCACCGGGCTGCGTGATCACTTCGGCGGGTTCAACCCAATCGCGCCAGGCCAACGCATGCGGACCGTCGCCTTCGCATAACAGCGCAATGTCTGCGCCCTGATCGCCCATGACCTGATCGGCCAAATCCGCCATTGCGGCGATATCTTCGGCGATTTCTGCGATGTCTTCGCCGCTACAGGCCGATCGCAGGATCAGGCCGTATTCGGATCCGCCCATTTCCGCATTGGCAACTTCGAGCAAACGATCGCGTTCGTCATCATCACGAATGCTGCGTGAAATGTTCAGGCCCGGCGCGTCTGGGGTAACGATCGCATAACGGCTTTTGAACAGCACCTTTTGCGTGACAGGTATAGCTTTGCCCGGTTCTGCGTAACCAGTCACCTGAACCAGCAACATTGCACCCGAGGCTAAGCCTTTGACTTGGCGTAGGAAAGCAGGTCCGTCGGGGGTTGTCATAAACATCCCGCCCTGCCCTTTGATCGGGCGGTCCGCGCGGGCGCGATAAATCGTGCCAACAGCAGGAGCATCACCGGCAATCAGGAAATCATCAAGCTTGCCATCCACCATCAAAGCCGCAGCAGGGCGGTCTTTCAGGTGGTCCAGAACAATAGTTCGACCTTTCATGAGGTCTCCTTGTAAAGCGGATAGCCAGCCGCCTGCAGCAAGCCTGCGGTCTCTGCCAGCGGTAGGCCAACGATACCGGTAAATGAACCACTGATCCATGGGATGAAGGCCCCAGCAGGGCCTTGTATAGCATACCCGCCTGCTTTGCCTTGCCAATCATTGGTTGCAAGGTAGGCGTTGATTTCGAGGTCAGACAGGCGTTTGACTTGCACCTGGCTAACCACGGCACGTTCCCAGATCTTGTCGCCGCGCCGCACGGCAACAGCTGTGATGACACGGTGGCGACGACCTGACAGAGCGTGAAGGAATGCAGCGGCTTCGCCTGCATCTGCAGGTTTGCCGAGAATACGCCGCCCCAAAGCGACAGTGGTATCTGCACAAAGCACCACATCATCGTTATCCGCTTGAACCGCCGCGACTTTCTCACGCGCGATGCGCGCACAATAGGGGCGTGGCAGCTCGGCTTTTAGCGGATCTTCGTCAATATCAGGGGGGCGCACGGCATCGGGCTGCACGCCAAGCTGCGCCAGCAGGTCCAGCCGTCGCGGGCTGCCCGATCCGAGAATGAACGCCATAGAGGTGGCGTTACTTAAAGCGGTAGTTGATCCGACCTTTGGTCAGATCGTAGGGGGTCATTTCGACCTGCACCTTGTCGCCAGCCAGAACACGGATGCGGTTTTTGCGCATCTTGCCTGCCGTGTGTGCGATGATCTCATGGCCGTTTTCCAGCTCGACCCGAAACGTCGCATTGGGCAGGAGTTCCTTCACGACACCGGGAAATTCGAGCGTATCTTCCTTGGCCATGTTCTCTCCAAATTGGTTTCACCCGCCATTGTGCGGGATGTGCGCCTAAATGAGCGCATTCCACCTTGAATTCAAGGGCGCAATCACAAAAGGGAGCAATTAGTCACGGATTTGGCGCGAGGGTTCTGTTCTTCCCAGTGGGCTGCGTTCAGAACCACGCCATCTGCGCGCACATGGGCGATGGCGGCGGGGTCAACGTCAGCGTAGGTCCAGCCGGATTGACCCAACGTGCCTTCGGCCAAAACGCCGGTCATGGGGAAACCTGTGTCGGGGGGGCCAAAGATCCCGCCCATGCCGGTGGCGACCTCTACGGATTGAGACCAAGGCGCTGCGCCCACAATCGAGGACATCGCCGTCACGCATTGGTTTTCCAGCGCCCGGGACATGGCCCCAATGCGCACGCGCCAATACCCCGACAGGGCCTCGGTGCAGGACGGGACCAGAATGATATCCGCCTCTTTCAGCGCCCGCCCCAGAAGTGGGAATTCGCTGTCATAGCAGATCAAGACCCCTATTTTTCCCAAAGCAGTATCAAACACTTGCAGGCCATCGCCACCAACAACACCCCATGGGTCACGTTCAAAGCGGGTCATGATTTGTTTGTCTTGATAACCACTTACACCGTTCGGGGCATAAAAGGTCGCGCGATTGACCGGGCGGCCATGATCGGCGTTCACCGGAGCAGAGGCACCCAGAATATGGACGCCGTGCTCTGCTGCAAGGGTCTTGTGCAACTGGTGCACGGGCTCCATCCGGTCAGACACGGCATGCATGGATTGCTCTAGATCGGCGGCCATATCGGCACCTGCGAGGGTCGACAGCTCCATCGCACCGTATTCCGGAAAGACCAGAAGATCGGCCCCCTGCCCGGCAGCGTCCCCAACCCATTTGGCGATCTTGTCCTCGTACTGTGCCCAGCTGTCGAGCCAGTCGAGAGGGTATGCGGCGGTGGCGATTTTCATCTCAAGTCTCTCCCCTAAAGTGATCGAAGTTAAGACCAAAGGCGCATCGGGACGCAACGGGGAATAGTCAGTTTCGTGAGCTGGCGGCGAATCAGAGGTTAACGCCGTTGTTTTTCTGGGTTTGGTCGGGGTGACATGCGTGCACCTTACGTGCACCCGGCGTGCACCCCCTGTGCACCAAAATCCAAAACTGTTGCGGATTAACAGGGCGGCCGGTGGAATAGGTAGCTTTAGATAAATCCCAAGGACAGCGCCTACCACCGGGGGTTAAAAACCTCTGCGCCGAGAAGGTCGGGCGCCAAGCGGCGGTGCTCAGGGCGTATCAATGCGCTCTAAAACATCGCTCACGATCCGCAGGGGGAACCCTTTTCTGGCCTTCCACTTTGGTGGCTTTACCCATGACAGGACCAACTGGAACATCAGGCACCCTCTAGAGAAACGGCGCGAGCCTCGCAGCTCAGGGCGCGGGCTCGCAGGGCAACCGTGACCACCCCGAGCAACAAAAACCCAAGAGCAACCGGACACGTGACAAAGATCAACAATCCATTGTCCGACAACAAAAGAGATTGCCTGAACGTTTCCTCGGCTCCTCCGGCTAGAACAAAGGCGATAACAAAATCCGCTGGATTGAATTCCAGCTTTTTCATCAGCCATCCCAGCACACCGACACCAATCATGACCCAGACCTCAAACAGGCTGCCGCGTGAGGAACAGGCTGCGTCAAGGAAACCAATCAGCGCATAAGCGGCGATGCCTTCTGGCGCGCCTTAGCCCCATTCCATTGTGTTTTTCGCACGCCGTTTCCCTTCACCCTAGGCGAAAACGGCTGCAATCGCGGACCCAAGCCCCGGCAACATGCCGATCATCAACGCACCAGACCGATGCTATTCAGCAGCTCATAACTGCCAAACGTGTAACCTTCTGAGGCTGAAATCAGATCGGTGCCGACCATCTTGATCGACACACCAAGGGCAGCGCTGGCAAGCCCTTTGAACACGGATTTACCGACGACCACAAAGGCTGAAAAATACGCTGTAAACAGTTCGAGCGGGCCCAATTTCAAAGCAATTTCTGCAATGACCCCAACGCCGACGATCAACCGAATCTCGCCTGTAAAATCACCGATGATCGAGGAAAAGTTGCCAACTTTCATCGCGCTGGAAGACAGACCCCGTTGCGGCAGGGGATGCCCGTCAAGTTGGGTCGCGGCCGAAGCCGCCGTGCCCGGCGCGTTAAACAGGATGGCGGCAATTGAACACCATAGCGCCCCGATTTACCGATCACATACAGAAACGCGGTGATCAAAAGGCCAAGCGGATTGCGCGTGCCAAACATCCACATTGCAAGGGGTGCAACCAGCCCGGTGCCGAGCAACACCTAACCTGCGCCCACACTGACCAAAGAACTCAAACGCCCCGACATCATGTTTAGTTGCTTTTGAGCGCGTTGATCACGGATGTGACCGCGTTTTGCATAGCGCGCACGGCGGCCTTGGTTTCGGCACCTGTGCGATAGAGCGGCAGGGTGCCTTTGGCGGTCACAAACTCAGCGAATTTAGGTGCGGCAACGATCTCTGACATGGTCCCTTTGATGCCGGTAATGATCACGGGATCGACACCTTTGAGCGCATACAAAACGATCGGAGACCTCACGATTGGGAAATCAAAACCCTGTTCGGCAAAGGTTGGCACATCAGGGGCAAGCGCGTCCCGGTCAACAGCCAGAACGGCGGCGCGCAAGGCTGAGCAACCTTTGAAGGGGATACCAACAGCCTCAAGCCCAACACTGTTCAGGAAGGTTTAACCAGAGACGTTATACGTGCCGCCTTTGCCTGTGTGGGCCCAACACAGCTTGCCCAGCGCAACCTTGGCTGCATCCACAAGATCCTACACGGACTTGATCGGGCTACCGGCGGGAACAGCAAGACAGGCAAAACGGCGAAGAAGTGTTGATGTCGCTGTTCGAGCCTGGGCTGGAAGAGGGTCTGGTTCAGGACGGTTTGATCGCCCAGTCGCAAGGCCAGCGCGCTGAATTCTGAAACGCACGAGAGCATCTTCCTGAGGCGAATAGATTGATTGGCGCGGTCGCAGGTCATTATGTTTCGCTGCCATTGACCCACCTGCCCCAATTCATCGAACAGGCCACTGCCAAAGTTGCTGCTCTTGCGCCGCTGAGGGTCAATTGCTTTGGTCATCTGGGAGGTGGCAATCTGCACTTCAATTTCTCTCCCCAAAAAGAGCAAGATACGCGACGCCTATATGCATCTGAAACCTGTTATCGAAGACATCGTTCATTACGAGGTCCATAAATTCAAAGGCTCAATCAGTGCCGAACACGGGATAGGAAACACCAAAGCACGGGCATTGGAACACTACGCCAATCCCGCGAAACTTTCTGCTTTGAAAGCCATCAAAACAGCTATGGACCCTAAGAAAATAATGAACCCTGGCGTTATTCTTGCACTTTGATGTCTCTTCACCTTAGGGACCTAGTGTTATTTATGAAGTCGGTGCCCTGCCCGTTTTGGCAAATGTTCAGTGGATGCGCCAACAAACGCTGAATATTGCGTGCCAGTTTTCTGCCTGCCCCCCCCGTTCTACCAGAGCGCGACGCACTACTGATCAAGAGGCATTTTGAAACACCCAAGCGTTCAAAGGGTAAGTGGGGCTGCTGACAGGTTAAGAGTTAAACTCACTGTCTGAGGTTTTTGATGAGCCTGAAGGTACTACGGAAGCGAAGGCCGATTTCCATCGAACATAGTGCTGTGACTAACATGTGGGTAAGGTTGTCTTTTAGCGCAAGGCATTGACAGAGAGTGACAAATTTAAGATTCGACACTACATGGAAGCGATTATGGCGCCTCCGTTGGTTCGCCCCAGCGGTCTTTTAGAAATGTGATGATCTGATCGCGAGTCTGGCGATAGCTGTTTAGCTTATCGTTACGCGACTCGCCGACCCCGGTAGGGTCCATAATTGGCCAATAATCGACATCCAGATGGAAAACGCGGGTCAGTTCCAGCGCTCGATGTTGACTTGCGGGGGACAGCGCAACGATCAGGTCAAACGAGCTGAGATCATCGCCCCATTGCTCCATCTCATCAAAGGAACGGGATCTATGGCGGCTGAGTTCGACATCCAGTTCTTGGCATACAGCGATGCAGAACCCGTCGATTTCAAGATCATTGTGCACACCTGCGGATTGGACATAGGTATCCATTCCGTAGAACTTTTTCATGATCCCTTCGGCCATAGGCGAACGGACCGCGTTGTGGTCACAACAAAACAGAACCGACTGCGGAAGCGGACCCACCACTCCTTAGCCTCCGAAGTGCAGCACGCAAATCAGCGTGAAGAGACGGCGGGCGGTGTCAGTATCAATGTCAGCTTTCCCCTCAAGACGCTCCTGCAATACGCGGCTGCCTTCATTGTGGATGCCGCGCCGGGCCATGTCGATGGTTTCGATCTGGCTGGGTGGCATGGTTTTCACAGCGTTGAAATAGCTTTCGCATATCTGAAAGTAATCTTTCACGACCTGACGGAAGGGGCCTAGTGACAGGTGGAATTCCGCTGCTTTTTCAGCCGCTTCGGTCTCGACATCAAAGACGAGGCGTTTCTCTTTGATCGACAGGTTCAGATGATAGGGGCCATTGGGGGCCGTGCGATCATCACGGGTTGGCAGCTCAAAGCTGTTCTCTTCCAACAGATCAAACATTGCGACTTTGCGCTCTTGTTCGATTTCAGGTGTCGGGGGCGGCAGATTGCTGTCGTCCAGTTCGATATGGCTGATGCGGTTCATCGGATGTGGGCCTTGGCCAGAAATGTTTCGCCCATGTCCTACAACACCACACCACAGGGGGCAACGACCCGTTGTATCGTTGTCCTTGCTGTTGTTTTCCTGCGCCGATCAGGGGCCGTCAGCGGTTCAACGCATCCAGGCGCACGCGCACCGACAGGCCGTGCGCCTCAAGGCTTTCGGATTGCGCCAGACGCTCCGCCGAGGGACCGATTGCGCGCAGGGCGTCAGGGGTCATCTGGCTGAGCGTGGTGCGTTTGAGGAAATCCATCACAGACAGGCCGGACGAGAACCGCGCCGAACGGGCCGTGGGCAGGACGTGGTTGGGTCCGCCGACATAATCGCCAATGGCTTCGGGGGTGTAGCTGCCGATAAAGATGGCGCCGGCGTGGATGGTTTTTTCGCTAAGCGCCACGGGATCGGCGACGCACAGTTCAAGGTGTTCGGGGGCGATGCGGTTGGACAGTTGCGCCGCCTCCTCCAGATCACACACAGTGATGATGGCGCCAAAATCGCGCCAGCTCGGACCGGCGATGGCGCGCCGTTGCAGGGTGATGAGACGTTGCTCGACGGCCTGCGCAACAGCGCGGCCAAACGCGGCGTCATTGGTGATGAGGATCGATTGCGCGCTTTCGTCGTGTTCGGCTTGGCTGAGCAGGTCCAGCGCGATCCAGTCGGGATCGTTGTCTTTGTCTGCAATCACCAGAATTTCCGACGGGCCGGCGATCATGTCGATGCCGACTTTGCCGAACACTCGGCGCTTAGCAGCCGCCACAAAGGCATTGCCGGGGCCGGTGATTTTGTCGACCGGCGCAATACTGGCTGTACCATAGGCCAGCGCCGCAATCGCTTGGGCGCCGCCGATGCGATACACTTCATCCACGCCAGAGATTTGTGCCGCCAGCAGCACAAGCGAATTAACCGTACCATCGGGGGTGGGAACGGCGATGGCCAGACGTCCCACCCCAGCGACTTTGGCGGGAATGGCATTCATCAACACCGAGGATGGATAAGAAGCCAGTCCGCCGGGCACATAGAGCCCCGCCGCCGACACTGCCGACCAGCGCCAGCCCAATGTGGCCCCGCTTTCATCCGTCCACTGATCATCTTGGGGCATTTGACGCGCGTGATAGGCGCGGATACGCGCAGCGGCCAATTCAAGCGCGGCGCGATCTTCGGTTGAAACTTGCGCCGCGGCCTGTTCGATTTCCTCAGGCGTAAAGGCCAGTGTGTCTGGGGTCAGGTCAAGCCGGTCGAATTTCGACGTCAGCTCGATCACCGCTGCATCGCCCCGATGGCGCACATCGGCAATAATCTCGGCAACAATTGCATCTACGTCTGGGCTGTCTTCGCGTTTGGCAGACAGCAGAGCGGTAAAGGCGGCTTCGAAATCGGGCGACGTGGTGTCCAGAAACTGGGGCATGCGGCTCTCCTTTGGTCTTCCCTTAACCGGAGCAGCGGAGAGCCTCAAGATTTATGCCACGTTTAAGGCGCGCGCTGCGGCAATGCGAACAGGCCGAGGCCCGTCAAAAGCAGCGCCAGGCCAGAAAACCCGGTGCGGATCTGGTTCCAGACCTGCCATGGGGCGGAATAGTCGGACCAGATCTGTTGCGCCTGTTCGGGGGACAGGGGAGTTTCCACGACCGCCAAGGCCTCATTCATTGGAACATTGACGGCCATGGTCAGGATCAGCCCGCCGAAAAGATAGATCAGCCCGCCAACGCCAAAGCACAGCGCCGCGTGCGTTCGTTGAGCGCGATTGGCGACCAAGGCGGTGAGCAGCAAAACAAAGGGCGTGCCGAAAAACGCCGGAGCAAAGACGCCATTGCGAACGCTGGCATTCATGGCCTGCATCGCCTCGATCGCGACGTTGGGGTCAGCTTGGTCCAGCCCCCACATGGTGGAACAGACCCAAGCATAGAAAAAACCAAAAATAGCACCTGACAGCAACAGGGACATCAAGGCGAGAGGGGGCAGCAAAATGCGCATATCAAAATCCGGTATCAATGATAATCTGTCACAGTAATACGTGGCTGCTCTAGGGTTCCGTCGCGATGGCCTAGATCTTTTTCTGCATTGGATAGGATGGGCCAAGGGGGTCAAGTTCGACCGGCCCCGCAGAAGTCCACCCATGTTTAACATAAAACCCCTGAGCGGTTGCGGTGCTGGACAGGTGGGCGGTTCGATTTCCAGCGTCACCTGCGGTGGATTCGAGCTTTGCCAACAGTGCGGTGCCAACCCCCTTCCCCACGGCTTGTGGTGCCACATAGAGCACAGAGATTTCCCCAGCCGGGGACACCACCCCGGCACCTGCGGCCCTATCGTTCAGGGTGGCCAGCCAAATTGCGTGCTCTCCGGCGAACCAGCCGCGCAAGGCGTCGGGTGTTTTGTTTGCGGTCCACTGTGTGATGATCTGCGGATCATTGTTGTGATCCGCACCGCAGAGATCCCGGATCGAGCTGCACAGCACCGTGCTGAGGTCAAAGACATCAAACACAGTTGCCGGGCGCAGCACGAGCCCAGTGTTGGGGTGCGCAAAGGCCTGTGCAATACCGCGTTTGTTTTGCATGGCCAGCCCTTCCTTTGCCCCAACAGGGCGATTTTTACGGCTTCAATCGTCGTGGTGCGGAGCCTGGCCCGACGGGGCCTTATAGGGGCGCGTCACATCGCGCAGCGAGACACCGATGGCTTCAACGGTCAGACGCAAGGCTCCGTCACCTGCCAATGTCAGCAAAATTTGTCCTGCGCCATCTTCGCCGGTTTCGAAATCAACCGACAAAATCGAAAGGATAACGTCCTTGTCCGAGCGATCCACGCCCTGACTGGAAACGCCCAGCACATTGTCGATCACCAGCAGGGATTGCACCCGCTCAAAGGGGCGATCGCGCTGGCTTGCCGCATCTTTGTCTTCCCAGCGAAAGCGGTTAAGCAGCAAGGCAAAGCGTCGTTCGGACGCGCGCCAGGACATTTCAGTAATCGGAAACACCGCGTCCTGTGTCAGGGTCGAAATCACCTGCAGGTCATCGACGCCCTCGGCCCCGAGGTTCAGGGGTGCTTCGCCGCCTTCGTGGAATGATGCGTCTGTCATTGGCCCGAGATCCTTTCGATTTTTGCGCCGACGGCTTCCAGTTTGGATACCACACGTTCATAGCCGCGATCCAGATGATAGACCCGGCTGACGCGGGTTTCACCTTCGGCAGCGAGCCCGGCCAGAATGAGCGACACCGAGGCGCGCAGATCGGTGGCCATCACGGGCGCGCCTTTGAGGCGTTCAACACCTGTCACGGTGGCGGTGCCGCCGTGCACGTCGATGTTGGCGCCCATGCGGATCAATTCCGGCGCATGCATGAACCGGTTTTCGAAAATCTTTTCTTCCAGCACGCTGATGCCTTCAGCGGTGCACAGCAACGCCATCATCTGCGCCTGAAGGTCGGTAGGGAAACCGGGGAACGGTTCGGTCACCACATCCACCGCCTGTACCCGGTCGCCGCGCCGTTTGACGAGCAGGCCAGATTTGGTTTCCGTCACATCAACACCGCATTGTTCCAGTTTTTCAACAAAGGCCCCAACAAGGTCGAGCCGCCCACCGAGAAGTTCAACTTCGCCGCCGCAAATCACCGGGGCAAGCATATAAGTCCCCAATTCGATCCGGTCGGTGACAACCGGGTGTGTCGCGCCGTGCAAGCGATCAACGCCCTGAACGGTGAGGGTTGATGTGCCTTCGCCCTCGATCTGCGCGCCCATCTTTTGCAGGCAATGGGCCAGATCGACGATTTCAGGTTCGCGTGCGGCGTTGTTAATCACGGTTGTGCCTTTGGCCAACGTCGCTGCCATCAGCACGTTTTCCGTGGCCCCAACCGACACGATAGGGAAATCAACCACACCGCCCTTGAGCCCGCCGGGGGCTTTGGCGTGAACATAGCCGTCTTTCAGCTCCATCTCGGCACCCAAAGCTTCGAGCGCTTTGAGATGCAGATCAACCGGGCGTGCGCCGATGGCACAGCCACCGGGCAGAGACACAACCGCCTGCCCTGCCCGCGCCAGCATCGGGCCCAGCACCAGAATAGAAGCACGCATCTTGCGTACGATGTCATAGTCCGCTGTCAGGTTGTTCAGATCGTGGCTGGACATCGCCAGCACCTGTCCGCCCTGCAGGCTGGACACTTCGGCGCCCAGCGATTGCAGCAGCATCGTCATGGTGGCGATATCTGACAGACGCGGCGCATTGGTTAGCGTCAGCGGTTCATCACTGAGCAGCGTGGCTGGCATCAGGGTCAAACAGGCATTTTTTGCACCTGCAATTGGAATTTGGCCATTTAGCGGGCCGCCGCCTGTTACAAGAATCGAATCCATCTGCCTTACCCCTTACTTTTATCGTTTTGCACCGCATCATCCGCCCGTGCTTTGGCCTGCGTCTTACGGCGACCAAGATTCGCTTTAAGGGCTGCCTTTAACCGATCCTCGCGTGCTGCGTTGGACTTTCCGGGCTTTTTGGGTGTTTTTTGCTCTGCCATACACACTCTCTACAGGAGCGGAAAAAAAGCGTCCAGATACCCCTTGCGCCCTGTTTCGTTTGAGTCTAAATCCCCCCTCACGGCGCTGCTGTAGCTCAGAGGTAGAGCACTCCCTTGGTAAGGGAGAGGTCGAGAGTTCGATTCTCTCCAGCAGCACCATTTAACCCTTGAAAACAAAAGAACTTCCTACAGTGCTGCACTCACTCCATGTGCAGAACAGTGCGGGAACGCGCGTAGCTGTATGGCAAGAAATTGGCAAGAAAATGCGCCATGCAATTTACCGCTCAGCACATTTCTGCTTTTTATTGTTTCCCCTAAATCTTCGCTTCGATCTTCATCGGTGCGTGATTTATGCGGAAGTTTTCCAACTTCTTTCACTGAACGAATGTCGAACGCCTGATAACGCGCGCGCCGTGTTGCATCGTCACTGATTAAGCCTCTCTATCAGAGGCACACCGCCAAACGAGCCGGAAGTCACTTACGCCGACGGCACCGCACTGGCGACACTTTGCGCGTCTGACCACATCCCCAACAGTCAGGGGGGGATTGGGCAGTTCTAGCAAGCGGGCAACGTCTATCGGAGCCGCATAGCCGCAACCACAGTAAGCCCAGATCAAGTGAGTTGATACTTGCGTAAGGGTGGTTGCGCCGCGTTGTACCATTGGATGTTCCGCAATCGTTCTTTAATAGACCAGCGATATACCATAGCCGATTAATCCCGCTACCCTGCCCTGACCGGAGATCCAAATACGCCGATGTGCTCTCGCCTTCCTGACCTGTCTCATTGGGGCCGGGTGGCAAGCCGAACATACATCATCACTGCCTAACGGATGATCTCAGGGCTGGTCTTAAAGTAGCCGAAAAGAGTGTGTTATGTCATCTCGTGAGGCTAGGAAACTGCCCTGCCCCTTCTCAAGCTGGTTTTACCTGACAGTACCAGACGGGAGCATAGACGAAGGCAAAACCCTGAATACTTCGCATGCGCCGGAGCCGGAGCATTGGCGGAGAAAATGATCAAAACGCCCACCTCTCTTGTGGCAAGATTTCTACCCCCAACTGTCAAGAAATCTCACCTGCATATTGAAGTGTCGCTACGGCAGAATAGAATTTGCCGCTCTGCTTCTTGTATTAAGCTGCGGGCTTCACTAAATGATAACTTGTGAAGAGAGCGCGCTAGTTGTGCCGCCAACCTGCCTCGGCAAGGTGGCTTCTCAAGAAAGAGACACAGGGTTCGCAAACAGCGAACAACCGAGGGAAGCAATTCCCGCATACACCTATACGCCCGTCTGCCGGGCCTTGCCCATAAGTCGCGGATGACCGCCAGGGCATCGACCGCCCGAGACATGCTTGCGACCGGTGCGACAGACAGGTCTCGGGCTAACGCCGCCCGACTGATGAGCCCGTGGCAGGGCGAAACCAACCAGCATGCAGAGCGCCAGATGAACTGGCCGCCAACCCCTCCCTGGGGTGGCCCCCTCCGATCTCCGGATCGGTGGCATGTGCTCAAAACGAGAAAAGGAAATCCCAATGAGCAACGATGAAGTACTCGTAGAGTCAAAGGCCGCGTTTCGGATCGTTAGGATCGCAAAGGCCTATTGCGACGCACAAGGAGCTCCAACCGGGTTGGAGAACCCCTGGGTTCCCGACCGGCAGTGGCAAGCATCCTGCGCAGTTGCTGTGCGCTTTCTCGCGGATACCAAGTCCATGACCGCGGAACTCTGTCACTATGAATGGCGTCTGAGCCAAATGCGCTCGAGCTATCCCGCCTATTGGCCCGCCGCTGTTCTATCCGATTGGAGCGATCTGCCGGCCATGGATCGGTATGTGGAGAGCGCCGGACTTGCAGCAATGCGCAGCGAGTTGGCCGAGATCATGTCGTCGAAAGAGAACTGTGTGCCAGAGCTTCTCCTCGATGATCCGCAACCAAACCAAGAAACCGAGAATGGCGAGGCTGGGAAATGACCGAGCAGATGAACAAGAGAGCACTTTTCTATCGCCTCCATTTCCGCCGCCGGCCTATTTCGGCTACGTCCGGGATGATTTGGGCGCATGCTGCCAAGTGGGTGTTTCGTCAGACACCTGACAAGAGCGATGCCGGGTATGGTTACATCGGCTTTGAGGTTTCCACCCGCCGCCATCCCTATTCAGCAAAGGAAGCGCTCGAAGCGGCAACCGGCAAAGATTGGGAGATGCGCGTTCTGTGGTCTCGTCCAGCCAGTGATGGTGAGGGCGAAGGACTAAAGGTAGGCAAGAACCCATGGAGGAACGGATGGCCCACTACCGATCAACCGACCGATTGATCCCATTGCCAGAAGCGGACTGGGCGCAGGTCAGGCATGGCGACTGCATCGAATACCAAGGCGAGGTACTTATCGCGGATCTTTTGCGTCTCAGAGAAAATGCCGTCGCCGACTTTGGCGACAGCTGGCCCCGCGTTTGGGAACTCTGGCGCGATTCCAAAGGAACATGGCACGCATTCGCTAGTGTGCCGGGCACGGGGATCATATGGTGGAGCGAGAAGGTCACCTACCGTGATTATAGAAGGTGATCGAATACTCCGCCTTCTGTACAGAGGAAATATTTGAAAGAATTGGTGACGACTGCTTCTTTTGAAGAAATAGAAAACAGGAAACGTCTAGGTCGGCCAGAAGAAATGTTTTATAAGGTGTTAAGGATAATCGGGTGGGTACAATGACCAAAAAGTAAGCATCAATGACTAAGAGTCAGCAGAGTTATCAAACCTTTTTCTTGAGGAGGCGACCGATTATCTTTCCGATAGTGACCCAGCTACCGGCTAATCCTTCCAGTGTGTATTCGAAACATTTTTCGAGAGGGATGAGGACGCCGCTCACAAGCTTGGTATCGCACTAATCGATGGCATCTACCCTGGTGACGACGCGCAAATCGCCGAACTTCGGATAACTGTTGCGGAAGCAAATGCAAGGGCTAAGGCGCACGGATTGCCTTATCGGTTTAAGTATCTTGGTGCGCCCTAGTGCAACCTTACGGAGGCTGCACTTTTCTGCGCGCAGGTTAGTAGGCACACGCTCAAGGCTGATTGGCATTCCAAATACGTCACAACGATCAGAGACAGAACAGTTGGTGCCAGAGAATTGCCTGCCGAAGCTGTCGAAGCACTATCATCTCTCGCGTCGCCACGTCTGCTGCGGCTCTGCGGCCTTTGACCATCACGCAAGCCGCCATGCTTATCAAAATCAGCACCTATAAAGCTTCCATAAAACCCAACCGTCTCACGCCGATAATAAGGTGTTCTTCCGGGCAGATGGCCCGTGGGCAAATTTTGAAAATGCCGAGGCGTACTTTGACACCTAACATGGCAGGATATGCATGTGGCGAAACTTCGAATGAAAAACACGAGGGAATGCTTTGGGCAGCAAAAACAGATCAGGAGGAATAACGCCAGGTGTACGATATAATCCCCGACATTCATGGGCAGGCAGAAAAACTGAAACCCGCTCTACGAAACCTTGGGTACTGCGAAAGGAACGGTGCTTGGCGGCATAGTGACCCGAAACGGCATGCTGTCTTTCTAGGTGATTTCATTGACCGTGGTCCCGGCAATCGGGAGGTCATCCGTATCGTTCGGGGAATGATCGATGCCGGCACTGCGTCTGCAGTCATGGGCAACCATGAACTGAACGCGATTCATTTCCATACAAAGGATCAGAACGGGCCTCTTAGGGATCACTCGCGAAAGAATACCGACCAGCACGAAGCCTTTTTAAAGGAATTCCCACTTGGTTCTGATGCCGCCGGGGAAGCAATCGCTTGGATGCGGACACTTCCTCTCTTTCTCGAATTTGGCAGTTTCCGCGCGGTACATGCGTGCTGGAACGAAGCAGGCATCGAAGAACTGAAAGCACTGACCAAGAACGGCGTCATGACAGAAGATCAGCTGATCAAAGCCGCGGACAAACGGCATGCGCTGTTCGAGCTTGTTGAAACCGCTCTCAAAGGCCCTGAACTTCAGCTGCCCGACGGCTTCTTCTTCGTCGACAAAGGGGGGCACCAGAGGCAAGAGATTCGCAGGAAGTGGTGGGACGGAAGAGCGGTTTCATGGCGCGACATTGCAATCTCAGTGCCAAATCCAGAACAGCTACCAGACCATGAACTGCCTGACGATGTTTTGACCTCCGCCTACCCGAGCGACGCAGCACCAGTATTTTTCGGCCATTACTGGATGACTGGTAGCCCGCTTCTTCAGGCTGAAAATGCACTTTGCCTGGACTATTCCGCAGGACTCGATGGGCCCCTCGTCACTTATCATGCTCAGCCCGGACAAAACTCCATTTCGCTAGAGCACCTTCGGGTGCATTATCTACCTTCTTAACAAAACAAACCTAAATTGACCGCAACATTGCATCAACTATCTGTTCCAAGTTCATCGCCCAAATCGACATGTTGTGTCTAACTCCGCGCGAGGAGCGCAGCGGGTGCTGTCAGACTAATTCGAACCAGTTTCAGATTACTACAGAATCCGTAAACCTATGCTGAACAAAGCTGGCGCTATGCAGACAGAGCCGCATTTCGGTTGAGTTTGAAATTGTCTCGTGAGCAAAGATGGCGTTCCTGATTGAAGTTGTTGTGGATCAACGAATGAACGGCAGCGAATTTCTGCAAACATCGCATCTGTCGGAAGCGCTGAATCGCACGTTTTCGTGGTCGAAATGGGTGATGTGAATTTTCCGCTCGATTGTTAAACTGAGATGGACTACGGCTTCTTTGTACTGGGTCGTTTTGCGGGAAGATATCACACTCTCTATGGATAACTTCCTTCTGAAACATTCCGGAAATAGAGAATCCGCTTCGGGCTCGAAGCTGCCGCTTGATGCACACGACACGGAAGTCGGTTATCGGGAAATGTCCAAGACTTTGCCAAGGTCGCTATCTGCGCAGAGCCGCCGTCCCCTGCGGATGGCTGCACCCAGCCCAAAGCAGACCTTCATCACTTTTGGCGCGGAAGCACTCAAGCAGTCTTAGAACAGATTTCCACACCCCCTATTTCAGTCGACGGGCTTTCTGAAAACAAGCAGCGAAACTTGTACCAAAACAGCTTACAGAATTCCTAGCTCAGACAATCGCCTTTGCTGCCGGGCTGCAAGAATATCAACCTCTGCGATGGCTGCCGCTGAAAGGCCCGCCCCCGGATTGCGCAGTGTGGCATGTCGAATGATCCCCTGCTGTGCCAGCGAGTGCTTTCTGATGGCGAGCCCCATGCCCGGCTGCGCTTCGTACCGGATCATGGGCATATAAGCGTCGAAGATATCCCGCGCCCGCACGATCTCGTTTGTCTGATACGCATCCAAGACTTGCCGCATCATTTCAGGATACCCAAATCCAGTCATGGCACCGTCCGCGCCGCGCAGCAGCTCTTCCAGAAGATACATGCCGCCGTTTCCACAGAGGATGGATATTCGCCGCGCGCCCGCGTCAGAGGCTTCCCGCAGTGCTGTGATTTTCTCAAGACCGGGCCAGTCTTCGTGTTTCAGCATGACGCATGTGGGTAAGTTCTCAACAATCTGCAATATGACTGAAGTCGGGATTTTGACACCCGTCGCCAGCGGAAAATCTTGGAGAACAAAGGGGATGTCTCCCAGCGCATTTGCAGTGTTGTGATAATAGGAGAAGATCTCCTCGTTGGTTTGCAACCCCATCGGAGGTGCGACCATCACGCCAGCTGCGCCTGCATCCATGGATTCAATGCCGAGCGCACGCATCGCAGCAAAACCGGAGGCCGAGACACCGACGATAACGGGCACTTTGCACCGAGAGGTCGTGCGCTTGATAACTGCCACGGATTCTTCTGCCGACAGTTTTCCCGCTTCGCCCATCATCCCGAGGATAGTGAGCCCGTTCGCACCTTTTTCGACATAGGCATCTATCATCTGGTCGATGCTGTCGAGGTCCAGTGCGCCATCCGGCATAAAGGGAGTGGCGGCAATTGTAAAAACGCCGCTGGTTGTTTCGTCAAGCATGATCAGTTCTTTGCAGTTTGTGTGAAAGAATAAGTTGGATTTGCCCCAACGCCATGTTTGTCGCAGCCTGGGTCGGCTCGACCACGGGCAGGCCGGTTGCCCGTTCCAAAGGGGCTCGGTAGCGCGCCATGCCAGCACATCCCATGATCAGGACATTCGCGCCATCGTCATCACGCAACCGCTTTCCGGTGGAGATCATGGCATCTAAGCTCTTTTTGGGATCGGCTAAGTCTCCGACCCCCAGACCCAAAGCGCGGTCGCCTGCCAAGCGCTCAAGCACACCCATAGCCCCGAATGATCTTAGGTGTCTCGGAATGGAGCGCGGCAAAATGGCAATCACGCCGAACCGCTGCCCAAGCGTCAGTGCTGTCATCACGGCGGCTTCTTGTATCCCAATAACGGGCAAACTTGTCTGATCGCGCAGTGCATGAAGCCCGGGGTCCCCGAAACAGGCAATCACATATCCTGCCGCGTCTTTCTGAGCCGCCGCAAGGTCCAGCATCGGGGCGATTGTCAGGTCCGCCTGTCGCTGGCTTTCAATACCAGGCGGCCCTTCAGCTAAGGTCAGGCAGCGGATCGGGATGCCAAAGTTGCGCAAAGGGTCAACCGCCATGTCTATCCCGTCAGTGATCGCTTGAGAGGAGTTCGGGTTGATGACGACAAGAGTTTTCATGCACCCTCCCGTGTGGCTGACTGAATTTCGATCTGGTAGCCTTCGGGATCATTGAACACAAAGGCGCGGATGCCAATTTCGTCGTTGATGAACAGCTTTGACAGTTTCTGGACTTGGGCCGCTGTCGCATAGTCATACCACCCATCCACATCTGGTACGCGGATACACAATTGCACCGGCTTAGTCGGGGCCCATTTGTTCATACCTTTGCTTTCGTCGACCAGACCGACATGTGCGCCGGGACATATCCGATAGATTTTACACCAGCCCTGATCGATGGCCAGCGAGAGGCCCAGAATATCTTCGTAAAACCGCATCGCTGTGGGCAAATCGCGGTAGTAGAAGAAAGTGATAGCCAATTGATTGGCAATGTCCGGTCTCTTCATCCCTCCACCGCTTGCTGAAACGAATTAGTTGGTCTGGTGGCCAGTTGTGGGCGGTTGATCCACTTTCCTGTGCCGGGTGTGCCGAAGAAGGTTCTGTCTTTCATCAGGGTCGTTCCGCGCAAAATGACATGGTCAGGCCAGCCGGTCACGCTGGTGCCCTCCCATGGATTGTAGCCTACGTTGTCATGCAGATCGTCTGCGCCATAGGTCACTGTCTTTTCCGGATCCCAGATCACGATATCTGCGTCCATCCCTTCGGCAATGCCAAACTTGCGGTCCAGACCGTAAAGCCGCGCAGGAGCGTGGGAGGTCAATTCGGCAAAGGCCTCAGGCCCGCCGCGTCCATTGGTGACCATTTCGTTGAACATCAACGGCAGTCTTGTTTCCAATCCCGGCAACCCATTGGCAATCTGGTGAAACCCCGCCGCGGGTCCAGCTGCCAGCTTGCCCGTCTCGTCAAAGCGGTATGGTGCATGATCCGATGACACCAGGCTGAGCGTTCTTTCCCGCAAGGCCTGCCAAAGTGCGCCTTGATCTGCAGGCTCGCGCTGTGGCGGAGAACACATCCACTTGGCGCCTTCAAACCCGGGCTTATCGAGCACGTCTTGCGTCATCAACAGATAATGCGGGCAGGTCTCAGCCCAGACAGGTGCGCCTCGCTTTTGAGCCGCGCGAACAGCCGCAGCCCCTTCGCGGGTCGAAATATGGAATAGCATCACTGGCTGATCCAAGTATTCAGCAAAGCGGCACATCCGCTCGACCGCTTCGATCTCGGCCATTCTGGGTCTTGATGTTGCGTGATCTTTTGGCGCCGTGCGGCCGGCCTTGATCAACCGCTCTTTTGCCTGTGTGATGATCGCGTCGTTTTCTGCGTGCACGCACATCAGTGCGCCGGCCTCGCGCGCATGCTGAAACACCTTCAACAGGTCCGCATCGTCCAATTGGATATTGTAGGTGGTAAACACTTTCAAAGACCGATGACCCGACGCAATCAGGGCCTCTAATTCGCGTTCGAAGTTGGGAACGGAAATATCCGTGAGCGTGATATGAAAAGCGTAGTCGATCATCGCCCCCCGCGCCGCCCGAGCCGAATAGTCTGAGACAGTGTCAGCCAATGACTGCCCACTGCTCTGGGCGGCGAAGGAGATGACACTGGTGGTGCCGCCAATCGCGGCGGATTTTGTTGCGGTTTCAAACGTGTCGGCGTTCCATTGGCCCATGCCGGACCTCTGTTCAATATGGGCATGAGGATCGATGCCGCCTGGCATCACAAGCTTACCCTTGGCAGATATGTGAGTCTTTGCTTGCGAAACAGGCTGCCCTATCGAAACAATACGCTCCCCGGCAACGGCAAGGTCGCCCTCTACGATCCCGCTAGGCGTCACCACCTGACCGTCGTGGACAACAAGGTCTACGCCTTGGGACATCAACTTTCGCCTTTCGCTTATGGAACTCAAGCATGCCCCAAATAGGTTTTCGATGCCAACAACAGATCTCAAACTAGGAACCAAACGCCCTTCTGATTCTGCTGCCTGAAGAAAGCTAGGCTGTGGGGGCGGTTTGTGAGGGTTAATCTTTTGCTGCAAAAGCTAGGGTTTAGGATTGATTGCTGTAGGGGCTGCGAAAGTCTGCAATCTGCCCGACCCTGCGTGCACTCATGTCTGCTTTGGGCTGTTAGCTGAACTTTGCAAAGTCCACTTTCTGCGCATTGCTGCCGCTCGATCCGTCCGGCCAGCGTGCGACGGTTGACGGGAACATACTCGAGAAGCAGACAATGTCTTCTAATAGGCTTGCCGTGGCGATCTATCTTCGGACAAGGAACTCTGCCGCCGCTTAACCAGAAGTTCGATTGCATCCGTAAGATGCTCCCGGTCTATGTGGTGATCGCCGCTGGCAACGCGGATCTTGTGCGCTTCGATCATTACGTCGGCATGTCGGCAGCCCTCAGGGGGTTCAAACCGATAACTCGCAAGCTCTAACCGAAGGCCCAGCGGGTCTCGAAAGTAAATAGAGTCCATGAATCCGCGGTCTACTGGGCCGGAATGCTTGACGCTTCGTTCATCGAGTCGCGCAGCTGCCTGCCAAAAGGTGGCCTGGCTCACGTTTAGCGCGAGATGATGGAGCGATCCCGTGGCCTCGGGGACAAGCGAGGCATCTGGCTTGCGCTCTTCGTTGGTGAAGATCGTGATGAGACGACCATCGCCAGGATCAAAGTACAGATGGCCCTCGTTTGGATTGTCTAGGTTCGGCTGGTCGAAGATGAACGGCATCCCCAGCACACCTTCCCAGAAATCGATCGAGGTCTGACGATCTGCGCCAACGATCGTGATGTGGTGTACTCCCTGGGTTTGTATTTTTTTGATTTCTTTTGTCTGTGCCATAGGCTTCCCCCCGTAACCATCAGTGCAGCTCGGAGCCAATTTCGTCAACATGTTCAGAAGAACTGAGCGTTTCTCTAGCGATTTACAAAAGCACAGAACTATCAATAATTCCGCCTTTAGGATGGCGATGTCGCCAGCAGAGTAGGTCCCTCGAGGATCGGATTACTTCGCAGCGCATGAACGCCAGTTTCGGGAAAGCGCGGCACAGCATCGTTACGTGCAGCGAAGGACCGGGCCGGTGCAGGACTTTGCAAAGATCACTAACTGCGCAAAGCGGCCAACCCCTATGAATGCTTCTGCCAGCCCAAAGCGGACATAGTGATCTGGCTAGAAGGTTGAAAAGCTGACCTTCGCTGCGGGCGACGTAAAGATCAACTAAGCGGGACAAAAGTAGCCTGATTCTGATGCAGGAAACTTCGCGGCCGCGTGTCCACCAAATCGCACAAAAAGTTGTGGGACCGCAGCGAAATTTCCCAAAAGCGGTCATTCAACGCGGTCGAATTGCCCCAAATCCAAACCGGTCGTCCGCTTCGGGTGTCTCAGTTGCGGGACAAACGTATCTCAACAACCTGATTGTTTTAAGTACAAATAGCCCCACTCTGGACTAGTTGCCTAGGAAATTAGCTACTTTGCTTCGCTTGCTCGAGCATCAGCGTGCTCAGCACTTTGCACAGCTCTTAACCACTTCTGCGCAGCGATTGAGTTTTGTCGGTTTTTGTCGGCAGCTAAAGCAAGAGTGTCCGATTAGTTCCGCCGATTTTGATCTAATTGGGCTGCAGGTGCGTAACTTCAACATTCAACACCCTGTTGGCAAACTTTTTACTCTGGAGACAACACATGTTCCGTCGCACTTTTCTTGCACTCACTTCTGCTGCCGCTCTATCTATCGCTTCATTTGCCTTTGCAGATGGACATTCCAAAGACATCGTTGACACTGCGATTGACGCAGGGTCGGTCACAACACTGGTCGCCGCAGTGCAGGCTGCCGGCCTCGTGGACACGCTGAAAGGCGAAGGGCCATTCACAGTTTTCGCACCAACAGATGCTGCGTTTGCGGCATTGCCTGAAGGCACCGTTGAAACGCTGCTGAAACCCGAAAACAAAGACCAGCTTGTTTCCATTCTGACTTATCACGTTATCGCCGGAAAAGTGATGAGCGGCGAACTTTCCAACAACTTGATGGCCACAACCGTTCAGGGTGGCGACGTGAAAATCATGACCGAAGGTGGTGTCACCGTAAATGGAGCTACCGTCACCGCCGCCGATATCGAAGCCTCTAATGGTGTCATCCACGTTATCGATGCAGTGATCTTGCCAAAGTGATGACGATCTCTTCGCAGATATCATTTTCAACAAACGTTTGAGTCAGAAGCGTCTAAATACCTCTCCCGCTTAAGTGGGAGGGGCGACCGACCTAAATGACTGCGTTCATTCTCGATTGGGAGAAGATTAGCAGCGAACTTATTAAGCAAATTCAACGCGCCCATCGGAAAATCATGCTCAGCCTTGATTACCCTACAAGGGATGAGCCAACAAATGCGGGACTGGAGTTGATGTCGGATATACAGAAAAATCAGATCATTGCCGACAACAGAACGGACGACCCCATCGATGCCGTCATTACCTGGGTAGACGGGAGCTCTGAAAACCACAGCCGCAAGCTACATCGGTACTTGGCGCACGCAAATCGCCCCCTTCATGAAAACGCGACCAATCCGCATCGGTGGGCATGCAACGATGAAATCCTGTACTGCCTTAAATCACTGGAGAATAACGCGCCGTGGGTGCGGAGAATCTGGATTGTTGTCGACGATGAGACGCCAAATCTGCAACCGCTTTCGGACAATCTGCGGGCAAAAATACGCTTTGTGTTTCATCATGAGATCTTTGATGGATTCACCGCGGCGCTACCGACATTCAACTCGCTTGCAATCGAAAGCATGCTCTGGAGGATAAATGGGCTCAGCGAGCGCTTCATGTATTTCAACGACGACGTATTCCTGACCGCGCCCCTGCAACCGTCTGACGTATTCAGAGGATACTCTGCTGTATTGCGAGGAGAATGGGTGCATTATGGCGACGCCCTGCGCAGCCCGAAAGTACGAAGTGACCCGTCCAAATTCAATCATTACATGCAGATGAACGCTGCGCGCATGATGGGGTTTGACGAAACCCGACTGTTCTCATCCGCGCATGTGGTGCATCCACTCAGGCGTTCGGTCATGTCACGGTTGTTCGATCAGCATAGGGATGCCTTCATAAACAATGTGGCACATCGGTTTCGTGATCTTAGCCAGTTCCTGCCTCAAGGCCTACACAATCACGCATGCATAACCGCGGATGAAGCTGTTATTGAGACAATCGACGATCACCTCCATATCGTGAGTGGCCAGGGGCTCGGTCGTTGCCCATCCGAAACGCTATCACTTCTGTACAAAGCAGCCAGTCCCGGGATCAAGTTTTTGTGTGTCAACGATTTGCCCCAACTAGAAGAAGTCGTTCCAGAAGCACGTGAATGGATTAGTTTGGCAGTTGGCGGCTTTTCTGGGCCAAAACCGATCAATCGAAGCTCCGGAAAGAACCTAGTTGGCAACATAGGCACGCAGTAAGCTGTAAGTTGAACACAGCTCCTTTAAGAGCAGAAATGCAAATCAGACCAATCATGGGAGTCTGTGCTTCCCTGAATTCGATCCGGCCCTTGCAATACGCGACTTTCGGCACCGCAGAAGCAAGCCTGCGCACCTGCAAGCGTTCAGGAATGGTTGAGGCAAGAAAAAGAACCATTTTCAGTTTTTGCCCGCCACCCGGCCAATCCTACTGCAATACGAGTACTCCTCGATCCGCAGTAACAGTGACTCTTCACTACGACACCAATAATGGACCTCATGATTTGATCCAATACTCAACATGGTGCGTAATACTCATTATTCTTTGAGGAGTTACACACCATGAACGAGATCGTGCTACCCAAACAGCTGAACAAGGCCGAAGTTTCTTGTGCCCCTTCTTTTGACGAGGTGAAAGAAGCTCTGGAAATCATCAGCCGCCACAAAACGTTGCAGGTAGATAACGATTTTGGTGGAGCAAATCATCAGGACAATTTGGATTTGAATCGCAGTTATCCGGAGAGTTTTGTTGCAGATGCGGCTTACAAATCCAGCATGCCCGATCTGCAAAATGGGCCGTCGAGCCTGATCAAGGGAACAAAAACTGGAATCCAGCATGTTGGCATTTCAAACTTTCGCCTGCCTCTGAAGTGGCGGACGCGCGGGGGCGAGCCTTTGGTGCTGGAGACATCCGTGACTGGATCGGTCTCACTCGAGGCATCTAAGAAGGGCATAAACATGAGCCGCATTATGCGCTCGTTTTACAAGTACTCCGACGCACCCTTCGATCTCGAAACTACGGAGCAAATTCTGAGAAGCTATCTAGATGACCTCGAAAGCTTCGATGCGCGGTTGCAACTGAGCTTCCGCTACCCAATGCTGAAACGTTCATTGCGCAGCAATCTTGAGGGATACCAGTACTACGACGTGGCCTATGAGGTGATCCGCAAGGGGGCGTCATCAACGAGAATAATGCATTTTGACTACGTCTATTCGTCGACATGCCCGTGTTCTTTAGAGCTGTCCGAGCATGCTCGAAACAGCCGCGGGCAGATCGCGACACCGCACTCGCAGCGTTCAGTGGCGCGTATTTCGGTTGTGATTGAAGACGATAAAGAGATTTGGTTCGAAGACCTTGTAGCCCTATGCTTGAAAGCAATTCCCACAGAAACGCAAGTGATGGTTAAGCGCGAAGACGAACAGGCGTTCGCCGAGCTAAACGGGTCGAATCCGATTTTCGTCGAAGACGCGGTACGACTTATTTTTGCCGCCTTAGATCAAGTGAGCCACGTTGGTGACTTCCGAGTGATCGCTAGTCACCAGGAGTCACTCCACAGCCACGATGCGGTGTCGATCCTAACCAAGGGTCGCACGTTCGAGCAGGTTAGTTTCGACCACAGAATGTTCGCGTCTCTATATCACGTGGGTTAAGCCGTGCTGCTTACTACGACTGGCGAGGGTAATGGCCAGTAAGATGTTCTCCTCCATCCAACGCGATCATCTGACCCGTGATCGCTCTTTGGGAGAGCATGAAGCGGACTGTGTCGCACGCCTCAGACAAAGAAGCAGGCCGCTGCAAGGGCAGATGTGAACAGCGGGCGCGGAAATCTTCATCTGTCTGGCCCGCTTCAGGCAGTATCGGGCCTGGCCCAATCGCATTAACCCGAATCCTTGGAGCAAACTCTTTAGCCAAGATTTGGGTAAGGTTCCAAAGCCCTGTTTTTGATAGCGTGTAAGTCAGGTGACCAGGCGGGGGGGTGAGCACCCTAGAATCGATTACGTTCAAAATGATACCGCCCGCACGTTCAGGCAAACGATCTGAAAAGTGCTGACACAAAAACAGTGGTGATTTGAGGTGCACATCCATGTGATGCGCGAAGGTCTCCGACGTTGCCGTTGACAAATCATCCCATTCGAAGACAGAAGCGTTGTTGACTAACACGCCGATCGGGCCGCAAAGATTTTCGGCTCCTTCAATTAGCTTCAACGGTTCGCCTGCACGGGAGAGATCGGCTTGTACGATCTCTGCACGCCCCCCAGCAGCTTCAATGTCACTCTTGAGACGAGCAGCCGCGAGCTTCGAGACATTGTAGTGGATAACAACCGGCCAGCCGGACGCTGCCAGATCCATAGCAATCGCCCGTCCCAAGCGCTTAGCAGCACCCGTGACCAAGACAGCGCTGGTTTGCGGTGTCGGCGGCTCAAGCGCATCGGGAAAGTAAATTTCATCGGGGTTAAGCACGGGTTTGGTCATTGGATCCGCGTTTTGCATTTTGTCAGTCCGTTGCGATTACAAGAATTTTGATTGAGAAAACTTATTTTTATACGAAGTACTGCCCCATGTGGATCACAACCTGGCAACTGTACTTTTCAATTGTCGGAGGAGTCCAATGCCCGCTTTTCTTTCTGCGAGGCAGCTGATGGTTTCGATAAACGGGTTGCTGCATCTGCGAGCGTCAGCGCCGGAGCACTTCCGCTCAGGGCTCACAGCCGACTTGCGGCGGTGCAGCGCCTGATCTTGCACAAAAAAGCCACCGCCAGTGGTCTGATCTGCCCCACCGGATGCCCGAAGTCAGCCCAAAGTGACCGATGCGAAGCGAGGTTGGCTCTCGTTGCCGCACATGCACAAAACGCGCCTCGACTTCCCGGAATCAGACATTCAAGCTGTCAAACGCGGCTTTTTGCCTTCAATGTCGGCAGTGAGCCCATACTAACTGATGCTGCGAGATGTACGAAGGTCAGCTTTTCCTCAAATTGCGAGTTGGTTTACGCAATGATGCTCGATAGTAACTGCTCGGTCATTGATGTCGCGTCAGCCCAAGGGTAATCGGGGATCGTATTCGCACAAAGAGCGATACCGATCATTCCGGATATGAGCGTGTCGGTCCTCACTTTAGTTTCAAGCTCATCCGGAAGAACCTCTTGAATCAAAACCGAAAACATCAAGAAGTGTGCCAATGTACCTTCGTCCATAATGAACGTACTGACATCCGCCCGCGTCACATCGTTAGACATAAAGACAAGTCGAAAATGATCGGGGTGATCAATCCAATAGTCGACAAAGGTTTGTGCAGCAGCCCGCAGCCGTTCACGCGCTCCAACGACCGATTTCAGCTTATTCTCGATATCATGAGACATGTCTCTGAGTACGTCTGCCCAAAGGAATCTTAGAATATCCGTCTTGCCCTCGAAATGCGCATAGATTGTCATCGGGGCGCAGCCGACCTCCTTGGCTAAACGGCGCATTGAAACCGCTCCGAAGCCCTCCGCTCGGTAAATCTCAAGCGCGTGCTTCCCAATCTTTGATCGGAACTCCTGAATTTCAGCCTTACTGCGGGTTGGCCTGCCAGCGGTTCTAGCCATGGTTGGGCCCTTTCAATATTATTTTAGCACGTGTACCAATTAATACTTGCCTTGGCAATGCCGCAATAATATAGAACGCGTATCAAATATTAATCGCCCACCGGGCATGCATTGAGGAAAAGTGACATGAACAAGACAAACTTACTGAACGCGGTTGTTGTGATCATTGGCGCTGCCATTATCTTTTTGGGGCTGAATATCGGCCTGGGCGGGATTAAGACACTGGGATGGCAATCGACGCGTGATTTTGTTGCGATCACGGATGCGGCAACCTTTCATGCCCATGACAGCCACATTCGGTTCATCGGCGGGGTCTGGTTCGCCGTCGGTACTGTGTTCGTGATCGGTGGCTTTGCACTGCGCAGGCTGCGTCCAACACTGATTATTCTGTCGGCTATGATCGCAATCGCGGGACTGTTTCGACTGAGCGGCATGGACACTGAGGTCCTATTTAGTGCTGCCATTGCACCGTCACTGACATTTGAACTGGTAGGTTTTCCGCTACTTGCTTGGTGGCTGATGGCGTCCGGCAAAAGAGACGCACAGATTATCAAGGGTGTGCAATCCCAATAGCAGACCTTCGTGCGCCTAACCTGTTTGTCCGGTTTGTCCGCTGAGCCGACATCCAAGCCAAGAAAGTAACCTTTTGCCTGATTGAACTTGTCGGTTGACCGCTTAGAGCCCATAGCGACCACTCGAAAACCCAGCTAACGTCAACATAACCTGCTGGGAGCAACATATCTTGTCTAAGCTAGTACGATTCATCTTTGTGATTTGTGTCACACTGTCGGCAACGCTTCCGTCGACGGCCATAGCGCAAAGCCCATTAAATTTCGATCAATGCACAGATGATCTCGAAGGAGATTTTTTGGCGTTTGCATTAGAGGGAAGGGCCGTCTCCGGATTTAGCCTTTGCCCTCAAGCAGATTTTCCATGGGATATCCATATTCAGCTTACGGTTTCACCTGAAAAAAGCCACAATCTCGCGCAGTTGTTTGGTGTAAGAACTCCAGGGTATCGAAGCATGCAAATAGACGGGCGCGCGTCCTTTGAAATTCGACCCTTTACCAAAGACATATGGAGCGTCGACATATTTGATGACCATGGAAATCGCGATACTGGGACGAGCTTTATTTGGGCACGTGACATGTCAGAAAACGCACGACCCTTCGACACTGGTGCGATGGATTTGAACCCAGTTAAGTATCTTGATTGCTATCGCGCAACCGCGCGAGCAGGTGATCGGGAAGGGCTAAATTGTCGGACAAGATACCACGTTACGATGTGCTCTCGCTTCTTGGATGAGCGCATGAGTGACGCGTGGTTTGACCCTGAATTTACGATAAGAGTTCACTCATACAATGATGCATCCACAGACCATATGTTCGAGCACTTTGAAGAAGTTCACTCTTATGTTGAAGACGTTCTGAATCGGCTACTGGAGTTCAGCTGCTCGTAAAGTCACGATGCAGCTAAGTCCGCTCAGCCGACCTTCACTTTCGCAATCACACTGCAGGCCTCAACAATGACCGCTTCTCTCGCGGCAGCGCAGCGGTCTTAAGCTACGCCGCTGGGTAGATTGCCGGACTTTGCAAAGGTCACAATCTGCGCATAGCCGTCGCTCAGCAACCATTCGAAGGGAACCTTACACCCCGCCCAAATCAGGCGAGGTGCTCTTGTTGCAGAAGCCATCAGCCGATAGCTTTGGTCGCCTTCACACGCCCATAGACAACCAGCAGGCCACCCGCCGCCGTGATGATTGCATTTACATGCTGCGCGGCCTCAGCTGCATCCGCCCCGGTCACGTTCAGGCCCAGCAGGCCAAGCACCATTGGCGCAATGGCAATCACCGCGCCCCAGATTGTCTTTGACGCCAGAAAGCTTTTCACATCGTTCATTGGTTTTCCTTTCGTGGGAATTTGGACCGTTGGTTCTGGGTCCGTGGGTTGAGAATTTGAGGGGTTTGGCTCCAACGCCTTGCCGGGTATCGCGGCGACGGGTGCCGGAATAGTCACTGCTTCGCGCGCGAGCCGCACGGCGCGATCGATCACGCCGATATCGCGGATCTGGACGCCCGGTTGATCGCCCATGACGCGCCGGGTCCAGCCGTCCGCAAAAGTGTCCCAATGATGCAGGCCGCGCAGGAACCGCATGCGGCGCTGACACAGGCGCTGGATCACATCGGCGGTGTCGGCCTTTGCGACTGCGGCCAAAGTCTGAACCCCGATCACACCATCAGCCGCAACACCCAAGGTGCGCTGCAAGTCCTTTGCCGCCCGCCCCGGCCCGGAATTCACCGCATAATCGGCCATGGCGTAATCCAGACCGCCGGGCAGATCCGCTGCGCGCACCGCATCGAGATATTGAAACTCGATAATCTGTTCGGCCACGTGCTTGGTGATCCCGCGCACCGGGCGCTTGGGTTTGCCTTGTTTGCGGTTCCACGCATCAAAGGTGCGCTGTGTGATGCCCCGGTCAGTTGCCCCGCCGGGGTCGCGAGGGTGGTTCACATAGCCCCCCTCAGACAGCCCCACCCACGCTTGAATCTGGGGATAGTTGGTTCGCATGATGTTTCTCCAATGCAAAAAGCCCCGCAGGCGGGGGTGTTTGGTGACTCTGGTTTCTGGTGGTGTTGCGGTTAGCGGGTCGGTGTCATTTGTGCCCGTTGCAGCAGTTGACGCAGCAGCCGGTTGTTTTCTCCGAGCTGCGCTTGCAGATCCTGCATTCCCCGTGACAGATGCGCATAGGATGCATCCCGCGCCGCGCTCTTGGCCTCAAGGCTCCGCACCCGCGCTGCCAGCCGGTCGCGCTTGTCCGCCTCTGCCGTCACTTGGATCACGACTTTATCCAAGTCATTTTGCAGCTCGCGAATACCCCCCGACATGGTGGCGGTTTGGGTGCCAACCCAGACCCCAGCCAGCACCAGCGCGGAAAGAATGGTCCAGGCCAGCCCTTTGTTGATTGTCAGCCCCCGGTCGCTGTTTTCGATCACTTTGCCCATGTGGTCCCTGCCCTTTTGAATTCAGAATTGCGCGACCAATTCGGCCACCCCGTCAGGCAACGCAGGCCATGCGCTGTCCAACGTGTAATCCGCATCCGGATCTGCGATCAGGGGCGGGCTAGCCGCGCGCATGTCATCGACCCACTGCAAGGCCGCTGCCCACAGCGCCTTTTGCTCTGGCGACAAACGATCCGCCGATGACGCCGCCGTCAGGTTCATCTGCGTGGTCTGTGACGCCGCTGCAAAGATCCGTTGGCGACACTCCGCTTTCACGACCTCGATGCGCTCGATCAGGATCTGCGCCGCCTTCTGCTCTGCGGTGATCACAAGGCCAAAGTTGATATTGCTCATTCTGCCGCCTCCTTTGGCACAACAGCCGCGTTGAACGGCGGCAATGTGATCTTGCCATCCGCTGGTTCAATCGGAGCCGGGAACAGGGTTTCTTTCGGGGCGTGCGGCCCGTGTGGTAGCTTCAAGGTCAGGTGCAGAACCCCATCGACCCGCTCCACATCAGAGGCCAGCCAATCACAATCCACCGCCGCGCGCGGCAAGGTGGCCTCCTCTGGGATGGGCGAGAAGTCGAATGCCTCGCCATTGAGTGTCAGGGTGTCGCCAATCTTGACCAGCTCATACTGATCATCCTGGCGCACCGGGGAAAACGAAAGTCGCATGATTGCCCTCCTTACAGGCCCAAACCGATGGCCAGCAGCGAGACGCCACCCGCCACCGCCGCATTGCTGTGATCGCGCAACTGGATGGTTGCGTCCTGATAAGATGAAGAGATCCCCGAGACCGTCCGCGCGGTTGCCGCACTGGTGGCCGAGCCGATCACCGCAACACTGCCCTGCCCGCCACTGAATACGGCCGGAAAGGTCCAAGTTGTAGCCCCCGGTCCAATGCTACAATTGCGTCGCCAACAGACCTGCACCCCGTTGGCCACGCGCAGATAATATCCGTTTGCATTGGCCCCGTATTCAAACACCGCACCCGAGGGCTTGCCCCCTGTTATAGCAACAGTGCCCAACAGGTTTTCCGTGCCGTAAAGCGTGTTGGGATCGTCCCAATTTGACCCATTGTCCGAGCTGGTCCAGATCACCGGCACGTTGCTGTGAAAGAACACGCGCGCAATGCCATAGACCCCGGCTGAGATCCTGCGGTTCATGGTTAAAAACGGGTGCGACCGCGCCCCGGCCACCGGGAAAGTTGCCGCATCCGCCGCCGAACCGCCGCCCGCCTAAAACCCACTTGGCAAGGGTCCGTTGCCAACATTAAGCCGGGTCAACGCCTCATCCGTTGCGCCCAAACCAAAGGCCCCAACGGGCATCAAACGCCCCTCAGTCGCATCAATTGCGTCACTCATCACCTGAAAGAATTCGCTGGCCTTCAAGCTGTTGAACTGACCCGGCATCCCCAGAATGTAGCTCAGCGCCGCGCGCATTTTGCTGTTAAAGTCAGGATCATTCTCATCAGGAATGACCCCATCAAACACGTCGATAATGCTCACTCGACTACCCCTCGCATATCCAAGCGCCCGGTCGAAAAAACCGCCTCGCCGGGAAGTTCCAAATCGTTGATCAGGCCATAAACCAAGGTGCCAAATCGTTCGGCATCAAGATCTTGATAAGCGACCACCAGCCGCCCGCTGTTGCGCATGACCCGGCGCAAAATGCGTTCTTGGTTTTCCGTCTCATAAGAGAACCGGAACTTGACCAGCCGGATCTTTTCCCGCCCGACCGGCGCAATGTGCCCGTATTGGTCTTCGTTCAGTTCTGAGAAGTCGCGGAAATCCACACTGGTTCCCGCCTGCGTGATCCCCAGGTTCATCTGTGTGCCCAGCACCAGCGCCCCGATTTCCGCAATCCCCGTGCCTGCATCCACTGTGACTTTGACAAACCGATCCAGCCCGCGCGGCATGCCCGAGATCAGAAACGCGCGGGTGAATTCGCGTTCGGCAAACCAGAAATCAAACTGATCTGCGATCTCGATAGGATCAAACAGCGAATAGGTGTTATCCCAGATCTCGACCATCGCATTGGTAAAGACCTGCACCCGCACCGTGCCACCGCGCACACCAAACAAGGCCAGCGCATCACAGGTGCGATCTGTATGCACCGTGAATTCCACCTTGCCTGCATGGCTGGACCCGGACCCGATGGTGCCATCAAAAGCGCGCAACCGATTGGTCGGACCAATAGCCAGCCAGTTTGACCCATCATCACTGACAGGATCGTTGCCCAGATTGGTATCAACAGCCGATTCAAAGACGTGCACACAAAGATGAGTGCATGGAGGATTGATCAACACCACGTGAAAGTCACGGCCATCGCCGCAATAGAACGCGCCCTAGCAGAGCAAGGAGAAGCGTGATGGACCTACCCAGCTGGGCCACGACACCTATCGACATGAATGGAGCTGCCGCAGCACTTGGGATTTCGCGGCGGACTCTGATTGACGCCATAAAGGACTACCCCCACTTTGAATTCCGGGGCAGTAAAAAGGTCTTTTACCCAGAACACATTTCGCAACTCAGAAGGGATATGAACCAATGCGCCTCAAAGTCAAATGGATCAACGGTTGGGCCTACCTACATGGCACCGGTCCAGATGGGCGGCGTATCCGACAATCTCTTAAAACTAGAAACCCTCGCCATGCGGAGGAAAAACGCGCACAGATAGAGGCTCGCCTGTGGCGCACTGGCCTGTATGGTCCGGGCGATGTGGTCACGTTTGACGAATGCGCAGTTGCATATGCAGAGGATGGTGGAGACCCTCGCTTTCTCTTAAAAATCAGCAAAGAGCTATCCGGGCTGCGGCTAAAAGACATTACACCAAGAGACATCCGTGCAGCGGCTCGCAAAGCCTATCCAAACGCTGCAAACTCCACAATCAACAGGCAAGGCATTACACCAGCGAAAGCCGTGATTAATTATGGCCACGCCCAAGGCTGGTGCGGCTTAATTAAGGTCGAAGGATTACCGGTGAAGCGCCCCAAGCGAAAAGCCATAGACAGGGACTACATAGACGCCCTGCAACCGCACCTGCCTGTGAGAACCTACGCTTTAATGCTGTTTCTGTTCCAAACGGGGCGGCGTGTTGGCGATGCCATTTACATGCGGCCCGATTGGCTGGACATGGAAACGATGCGGGTTTTCATTCCAGAGACGAAAAACGGGGAACCCGCGACCGTCGTTATAACCGCCGAGCTTGCCGAACTGATTGCAGAGCTAACACCTCGCCATGGTCGCGTGTTTGGATACGTCCACAGATCCAGCCTGTACAACACATTGCGCCGCGCCTGCGACAAAGCCGGGCTTGAGTACCTCGGAACACACCAACCGGGACGGCACAGCTTCGCAACGAGCCTCAGTGAGGCTGGCTGGGGAACCAAAGCAATTGCAGAGGCCGGGGGATGGAAATCAACACGCTTGGTTGCTGAAACATACGAGCATCCAGTTGATGCGCAGGCTAAAGCGGCGATGCATTTTGGCACGAAATTGGCAAAGACCAATTTTGACAACCATAAAAAACCTGATAAAAGAAAAGCTTAGCGCCAAGTTGATACCTCCTTGGTAAGGGAGATGTCGAGAGTTCGATTCTATCCGACCGCACCAATTATTTCGTATTTATACTTTAGATATAATATCTTAGATGTATTTTGACTTTTGGGGTCCACCCTGCGGCCCACCTTTCGCTCGGCCTTTGGATGCCAATCGGTTACCTATCAACTGCCCGCGTAGGAATTTTTCAAACTTTCGACGGCTGTGTAGGGAATACGCTAACTCATGTGGTTAGCTTATGTTGCTTTCGGACTTTCGACATCCCTCTGAAGAAAGGTGCTAGCCTATGATTTTGCACCGTCCGAGCCTATCAATCTTGAGATTGAAGGAGGCGAGCTGTTGAAAGGTCTTCAGGCCTGATCTGTAATTGGCAGGCGGCACCGTTCTCTGGGGGCAGCTTCGGTTGGACCTGATGCCGCATTTCAGGGATTGCATAATCCTTCAATGGTACAAATCTGTCCGCTTTCAAAACAACCTGTTTCACCCACCAGAAGGCAATTCTTGAATTAGAGCAACCAACCAGATAACAGTTCGCGAGAATTTTGTATATTCAGGTATTTGGCATGTCAAAAGTTGCAGATTGCAAGCAGGAGTTTCCTCTCAACCCATCAGGTCTCAATTATAGGCTGCTCACGAGAACAGGATCAAAAAAGCTCATCATTTTCTTCTCTGGAACGGGTAAAAAAAATGGTAAATTCGACTTTTGGGCTGTAGGTAACAACCTTGGCGAAAATGTCATTTTTTTAAGTGACAGCCGAAATTTCTGGTATCAAGAAGGCGTTGCAGGCATAGCCAATAGCATCTCGGGTACAGTCGCCAGAATATTAGAGTTTTGCGAGAGTGCAGGGGTCTACGAAATCGTCACTGTCGGTGCTAGTATGGGTGGATATGCAGCAGTGCTTTACGGGGCGCTACTCACCTCCGACATCAAAGTGAAGGTATTGGCATTCAGCTTCGATAGCATACTAAAATTACCGACTAGCCCCAGCGAGAAACACATGAACGACCTTGCCCCGGTGCATTATCCCGATTTGCTGAAGACCGTTCAGACCTACCAGCCGCGCATACATATTTACGTTGGTGAATTTTATACGATGGATCTTCTGGGCGCTGAAAGACTATCCACCATACCGAACGTGACAATCCAAAGCCTTCGGGGTGTAGATCACTCAACAGCTCGCTTTGTACATCAGAGTATGGGTTTAGAAACGATGATAGATCAATATTCGGCAATTGGAAGCCTGCCCGGTACATACCTCAAGGGCGACATTATTGGCAAAAAGGGTACCATCGAGCTCCTACACAAGGCACATTTGTGTTTTTCAAGAAATGAGCTCTCTGATTGCATCGATCATTGCAATCTGGCGCTAAGAGAAGCCCCTTTTTGCGATCCGCTACACTTCATGATTGGCAAAGCTTATCTAGCTCAAAAACTACCAGTACTCGCTTGCCAGCACTTCGGCTCACTCACAGCCTCTCTACCAGAGCATGAAGAGGTGCACTTCTATTTTGCTAATGCCTTAAGATCGGCCAAGCAGCTAAACTTAGCGCGATATCTACTTACTGGGTATCTGGAAAAATGGCCAAAATCGGCTAGGCTTTGGCTCAATCTAGCCTTGACCCAGGAAGCATTGGGGGAATTTGTATCGGCGCTGGATAGCATGAGGAAAGCCCAAAAATTGCAGACCAACTACGATGAGCGGTTATTAAAAATGCAAAAGAGGATTACCGCCAGATTGGCGGAGTAATTTTCTACGATATCGTCATTGACGAAATTCATTAGGACGAAACACTTATGTTAAAATTCTCAAACATTTTCAAGAAGCATCAACTAGCAACCCAAGAAATCAAACAAGGCCAGTCTCGCTACTGAAGCGCGGACGAGATCGCTAAAGCCGATGCCTTCGGCACTATAGAGGTAGCACGAATAGTGGGACAGGATCTGTCTGAGTTCCCTGATTTCCGATCAGGATGAAATATTTTTGGCATTGAGGGCCAAAGTTATGCCGGACAGGATGGAACGTCAGAAACCTACCTCACAGACGACTTGGTTGAAAGCATGGGCTGGCAGTCAAACGCGTATTCGGTGGGCCTTAACGCGCGGTGCTTCGCTGCTGGGCCGGAATATAAACCTTTTGGTGAGACAAGAGACCTACACCCACTTCGAGAACGGAGGATTGGGTCCACAAATCAGAATATAATTTACTCAGACTTAGCAAAAAAATTGGGAAAATACCCCAAGAATGCCCGTGGCAGGGATATTAGTCCCCACTAACAGCACTCCTGTTCCAATGGTTTTGGCGAGAACACAATAAAAAATTAGCGCGGCACCCTCAGTACTAGATGATCGCCATGAAAAAATCCAAAAACGAAGGTTCTCTTGCTGAAATCTTAGATGGCGACGGGTTAGGTAGTTCATGTTATTCGTCTGCCCTTGGCTAGATGTAGATATGTCCTGTTTATTGTGTCGCTGGGAAGCTCCAAACACCTTCACGCGTCACAGTTTTCAGGCCGGTTAAGTTATCTGAAACCGATTTCTTTCCCCTCTATGCACCCTTAAAGTGACACTCTGTCCTGTTTTTGTGCGGGGCTTTTGTTTTGCCGCCACGCCATGAAACCCTTGGTCGCTGGTTTCAGGTCATCGGTGGGCACTTCCTCTAGCGCCCAGTGCGATGTCTGCCCCACGCCAGACGGGCCAAGGCATGGCGCACGGGTCATTCGGATAAAGGCGCGGTCCTGTAGCACCTCAAACCACGGCCCTACCGTATTGCGATGCACGCCCAGCGCCTGTGCCGCGTCACGGTGGCTTAGGATAATGCGGCCATTGTTGCCGCCGTTATACCTGCGCTTTAGCTCGATATAGAGCGCACGCGGGCCGGGCTTTCGGCTTGCCCATGCTTCGGATGCTTGCAGCCATTCGGGAAGCTGGACAAAACGCCCAGCCCCCTTCTTTTGGCTTTTGTAGGGCTTGCCAGCCATTAGCGGTCCACGCGCATTTTCAGCGCCAAATAGACGCGCATGGCGGTCATGTGGCTGGGAAATCCGCCAAGAGATAGCCACGCCGCGTCTGTAGCCGCTCCAGCCCCCTTGCGCGCCATGATGGCCCAACCGTTACCTTTGGTGGTGAGTTTGTAAGGCTCAGTCATTTCGGGAACCTCCAAAAACCAGATCGGCATATAGGTGGGCCTGCGCCTCGGACATCCCAAAGCGGTGGCGTAGGCGGGTGATACGCATATTAGTCATTCAGCGCCCTCCAATTTACCAAGCGCAGATGCAGAGGGCGGGAAGCGCAAGGCGCTGCGGTCTGTCTCCATCGGCAGACTGTAGAACGCCACGTTATCGGGTGAGCGGTAGCGGGTCTGGATCGGCCAGCCGTAGTCCGATTTCAGTCGGTGAATAATCGCGTCGAGACGCCAGCCGCGCACCTCCCTAATTTCGGTGGCGTGTGAGATTTCGCGCTGGTCCAACAGCGCCTTACAGGTCCAATGCACCTGCGTTCCCTTTGAATAATAATCATCTGATTTCATCGTGTCGTCCTAACGGTTGATGCCGCAAGGCGCTGGGCGTAAAGTGTAAACATTCCTACCACGGAAAACGCTGCACCCTCCGCCCATGCGCTTTGCATGGCGGGGGGTGAAGTTATGCGTCCGTACGGGCTTGAAGTGTCGCGTCGATGTCCGCTTCGTTCCAGTACAAACGGGAACCGATTTTCACAGGTTTGGGCAAGCGGCCCAGATCAACGTCACGATAGATCGTGGTCCGACCACGGCCTCCGAGTTTGGCTTGTAGGTCGCGGAAAGATAGATAACGCATCAAGGTGCTCCATGTTGTTTCATGGTGCTCAGCGTGCCAAGTGCTATTCGTTAAACAAATTTGTTTCGGTTACGAACTATTTTGACAATTATCTGCGTTTCGGTTTGGGGCCCGACCTTCCTAGTTCTGGACGTATCGTTACCGCCTCCCGCCAATGCGCTCGCCACTCGTCAACCATCATGTTGACCGCAACGCGCCTGTTGATGTCATCGCGCTTAACTGCAACACCGCTGTCTATTATTTCAAATATTTGATCGACTACTGAGGCTCGTTTCTTACTTGGTGCACTATAGCCGTTTTCTTTTCTAAGTTTATTGCTATTTGCTGCATCAAATTCATTAAAGGAAGCTTTTGGAATCAGTACTGGGCAAAACGCAAAAGGACCGTATCGTTTTTGTGCGGTCTCCACACTCATAGACGCGTCTATGAAATCATTTTCATCAAGAACGCCTCCATGCCCAGTATTCAGAAATCCAGATGAAAGTAAAAGTTTGTTTTTTGGTCAATCCACCCATCGTTAGCAAAGGTTTTTAAGTCGACAGGTATCACTTCACCGGTTGGTCCGAGAACTGCACCCGATGGCTTTTCCTCTAGACACTCCCATGCCGCCCACAGTCCTATCCGTTGGGCGGTATCATCCGACATGTGTCCTGAGGTTGCTTCATCCCACCAGTACGTAATTGACGAAGTAAACCAATTGTGTAGGCCATCGATTGACAGCCATCCCTTTGGGCAGAATATCACGCTAAAATCCTCGAAATGTTGCTGTTTGAGTTTTGGATTAAGTCGCTCCATCGCTTCATCAGCACACGCCGTTGCTCCAGATAGTCCGTGCGCCGATATGCTAGTTCTACCGCGCCACTCGATACATGGCCTAGACAGATTTCGGCCACTTCACGCGGCGTATTTGTCGCCTCTGCGGTCCAGTCACGGAATGAGGATCGGAACCCGTGTGGGCGCTCTGCCATACCGCGCCTGTCCATGTATTTCGCCATGGTGGCATCCGAGATAACGCCGCGCCGCACACCCGCGAATAGAAACCCGGTACGGGCAAAGGGTCGCGCCTGTTCTATCACTCCCAGCGCCTCAGTTGATAGTGGCACCCGGAAATCGCTTGTCGCATCCTTGCGGCCCTTCATGGCATCGGCGGGGATGGTCCAAACATCGCCCTCAATCTGATCCAAATGCAGAAACCGCAAAGGCGCGGAACGTACCGCCGTGAGGATAAGCAACCGCAAAGCCAGTTCGGTTACGGTTCCTTCATTCAGAGATTGATAGAAGGCAGGGACACCTCGCCAATGAAGGGCAGGGATGTTTTGCACCTTATGGCGTTGCTTGCCCAAAAGCGCTTTTGCCTTGTCCGTTGCTTGAATATCCACATCCAAGCCCAGCGCCGCCGCATGTCGCATGCATATGCTTAAACGGTCCATCGCCTTTTGTGCTGTGCTGGCCTTTTCATGCCAGATCGGGGCCAGCGTGTCGCGAATGTCGCGTTGGTCGATCTCGGACACTGGCACCTGGCCCAGCTTTGGCAGGATGTGCAGCTCTATGGGTGAGAACCACCGCCCCGCTTCTCCATCACCTTTGAGTTCGGCTTTACGGCTTTCGATGGCATCACGGGCAACATCGCTTAGAAGGTACATATTACGTTCAGCGGCGCGCATATCGGTCTGGCGTTGCTTGATCGGGTCTAACCCTTGTGCGATACCCTGCGCCACTTGTCAGCCTCTAGCCGCGCTTCTTAAGGGATGTTCGGGGGTAGGGGCCAAGCCCCATTTCACGGCGGCGTCCGTGGACGTGAACACGCAGCACCCATTTGCCTTTGTCCACGTCACTTTTGAATATCCACAATCCGCCGCCATCCGAATGTTTGCCCGCCCCTGCGGATTTCACACTCTGCGCCGATAACTTGTTCAAAGCACCCATTTAACAGTACACCTTATGGTCCACCCTCTACATATAGTATGGGGTGGGGTGCCGTGGATTACCATGGCGTTAGAAAGTTCAATAGAATATGCCTAAGAGGCGCAGGGCGGAGTTCAGGGAAACCCCATGAAACATGACTTCAATGCGCTCCAGCAGCACCATTTACCCCCTTTGTTTACAAATACTTATATCTGCCAGGGATGAACCATCGCTTCTGGGCATTGTGCGGTACTGCGCAAATTTTCTGTGCAAAACCAACCAAATCCGTGCAAATCCCTTACACGTTTTCTCCGTCCTTTATATGAACGAAAGATTGCCACCTTCACTGCTGTAGTGCGCTCTGGGCCTTTTTGCGAGGGTGATGCAGAGAGCAGCTCGCTCCTGCAGGCAAGCGGTTGCAACTTTGACCAATGTCTGGACGCCAGTCACACCGTGCGTCTGAATGCAGGTGTTTCAAAGTACTGTTGCGCGGGTTCGTGCATGGGCTGATTTGCGTGGAATTTGCCCATGTTCAGGCGTTCGCTGTTGTCGGCCATTCGCCCAAACACAACATCGGCGACAAAGAACAATCACCAAACTGAACGAAACCTGTCTGACACCAGCTTTGGGGTCGATCATACCGCTCCGGGTTGGCTGTATTGAAAGACGCTTGGAGCCCCATACCCTTCCCCGGGATCATGATCTACATCAAGGCAAAAAGCTCAAAATATTCTACAATATGAATATCTAGAAACCACAGCGCATTTGAAGTGCTGAGGCGAAAAAAGACCAACGCCAATGTTGGTTTTAACCGTCGAGTTGATAGCCAGATATTGCCTTCTTTAAGGAGGGCCAAATTCTTGGCTGGCGGCATCAAAGCCTTGAGATTTCTGGCGCATATGGACGCCAGTTCAACTGCTCTTCGGCCTCGGTTTGATCGCCGCAAATTTGATGGAAACACCTCTCGCGGCGTCGGAGTTAGCTCTGCGTCTTCCAATGCCCAGACTTGGGCAAAGTTAGAAATTTGTAACAAGCTAGGAACTGCCAGATGACATATACACTCGTGCCAACCTCAGATGCATTCCCCGCCTACGCCGACCGTACAGGTTCACAATCCCGCTCCGACATTGCGGCGCTTGCCGATGGTGGCGCGATTGTCGTTTACACGCAGAAAACACAGCCCGACCAAAACGTTTATCACTATGTGCATGAAATGTTCGCTCAGCGATATGATGCAAACGGAACGGCTGTGGGGGCCGCCATTTCTATCGATTTGAGTGACAGCGACAATGATGGCCACGGTGGCCCAAGCCTGTACCCTGCTGTGACCGGCCTCGCAGACGGTGGCTATGCCATTGGATGGCGTGATTTTGCGACAAGAGACGCCAAGGTGCGCAGCTATGATGCAGACGGCACCGCGCGCGGCGAAACGATCATTGCTTTGCCCGATCACGATGTCGGGGGTGGGCGCATGGCTGAGGTCCATGCGAACAGTGGCTATTATTCGATCAATGCGCTCGGTACGGGTGGCTTTGCGTTTACATGGAACGCAGAATACAGCGGAATTCTGGCGCAATATGGCGGCGCGCAGATAATGTATACGCAAACATTCGCACAAGATGGCACCGCTGTAGGCAGTCCTGTGGCAGTAACACCTTGGGTTGGCACAGGCAGCTATTCTGTAGACCGCCACAATTGGATCTCGGACTCTGTTGAGCTTCCCGGCGGCAATTACATTGTCCTGATGCGGGGTGGAGAAGGCGCACCGGGCAATACCAGTGATGACGCCGCAGTTCTTGGGCGTATTTACGACCAGAACGGAAATGCTGTGGGCGCAAGTTTCATGATCAATGAAAACACGCCCGTCTGGAACGAGAGTAACCCGGCGGCCACAGCGATGCCCGATGGTGGCTTTGTCGTTACATGGCACAACGGAAGCGTCTCGGCGTGGCGCCGTTTTGATGCCGATGGGGACCCCGTAACCAGCAGTATGGTGCTTGATGCCAGCTATCGCGACACCAAGGTTGCCGCACTGGAAGATGGGGGTTTCTTGATCACCGCAAGGTACGTTGCGGGCGGTTCTGTCGGCTATACCACATATGCCCAACGCTTTGACGAGAACAACGAAGCGGTTGGCGACATGTTTGTAGCAACAGAGCGACGTGCGCCTGATTACGAAACTAATTATTATCATAGTCCGCTTGATCTCGTGACGCTTGGAAACGGCAAGGTCATGGCTCTCATCAAAAGCAGAGCTTTCTCGGACGATCTCAGCGACGACGTGTTGCTTAGGCTTTATATGCCTGACGCGCTTGGCACGAGTGGCGATGACCAGATGACCGCAGCCGTTGGTGGTACGGCGATCTTTGGCCGCAATGGTGATGACTCGCTGCAAGGATCAGATGATGCCGATTATCTGGATGGCGAGGTCGGAGACGACACTGTTAGTGGCGGTCAAGGTGACGACACGCTTGTGGCCGGCGATGGCGCAGATAGCCTTGATGGTGGTGTTGGTGATGATGTTGTCATCGAAGGCGTGGGCAACGACACGATGGTCGGTGGTGATGGCACCGACACGGCCGTGTTCGGCGTTAGGGTTTCTGACGTTACTGTCAGGGGCGCGGCGGATGCGCTGACCATTTCACATACAGGAAGCAGTGACTTGGTGCAGGGGTTTGAAACCTTCGAATTTACAAATGGTTCTTACACCGACACGCGCACCCTGGCCGAAGTTTTGGAACTTCGGAACATGTACGTCTATGGAACAGGTGGCGACGATACAATTGTCGGCGATTTTGGCGAGGACAGCCTAATTGGGTCTTACGGCGATGACGAGATCTTTGGCGAAGCTGGCGATGACTCCATAGAGGGCAGTGATGGTGAAGACCAACTCCGCGGCGGTGTTGGCAACGATACGCTAGATGGTGGGCACGGTAATGATGGGTTGTTTGGCGATGCAGGCGATGATGTGCTGCATGCCGGCAAGGGTGACGATGCTTTGGACGGTGGAGAAGGCAATGACACGGCCGTTTTCTATGGGTTCCCCATTGATGCGCTGGTTGTTGGGGGGCCTGATGATGCAATAACTATAGAATACAACGGCTATTACAACCCTCAGCACAACGTCGTAACAAATGTCGAAACATTCGAGTTCCGGCCCTACAATGATCCGGTCACAGTGATGACCTATGCTCAGATCCTGGACCTCCGGAATCGTGAAATCACTGGCACTGCGGGTGAGGACACTCTCACGGGCAACCACGGTGATGACACCATCCGCGGCCTTGCAGGAAATGACCTTCTTCAAGGCGCAGAAGCCGACGACCTGCTCGTCGGTGGTGCGGATGATGACATATTGCAGGGTGGCAGCGGGAGCGACACCGCCGTTATTGATGCGTCCCTACGCTCCGGCGGCAGTCTATCTGCGATGCTGGGACATGTGCAGGACGGATTGTCAGTGGGAACGTCGGATGGCAATGACATAGTCCACAACGACATTGAATTTATTCAGTTCTCGGATGAGACGGTCAGCTTTAGTGACCTTGCTGATTTGGTTCCCCCGACCATCACTGGCACAGCGGCGGCCGAAAATGTCACCGGTACGGCCGCGTCCGAGTTAATCAACGCGATGGACGGAGATGACTGGATCACACCGGGCGGTGGCGATGACACCGTAGACGGTGGATCCGGGCGCGACATGATCAGCTTCTTCAACCTAGCGGATACACCGGGCAGAACGAACACGGATTATCGCCTAGAAATCGACATGAGCGCCGGTTCGGCAGTTAATCACGATGGCAGCGAAGACATCTCGTTTACTAATGTTGAACGTTTGACGTCGACGATCTTTGCAGACTGGATTCGCGGTACTGATGGCGATGACCAGATCCGCGGTCTTGGCGATTACGACTGGATTATTGCGACCGAAGGCAGCGACACGATTGATGGCGGAACAGGGCAGGACATGATTTCCTTCTTTGAATATCAGTCGAACGCTACAAACGTGGTTGCTGATATCTTTTCGTCGAATGGACTACCACCCACAGGCGCGCAAGCTTCTGGACTAGTTGTTGATCTCGCCAATCCAAGCAACAACACAGGTCTTGCAGCCGGGCTTAACTTGACCTCGGTAGAGCGGATTACGGGGTCAGGCCGTCAGGACGTATTCTATGGCGACGCGGGACAGAACGACTTTCGCGGGCTTGGTGATTACGATTGGTTCGTCAGTTCGACGGGTGGGCGCGAGCGGTATTTTGGCGGCGATGGCATCGACACGGTGACCTATTTCAATGCATCGAGTGGGATAGTCGCGAACCTTAGCAATGGCGCAACGGTGAACGGACGCGAAAGTGGTTACGGCTCGGGCGGCGACGCAGCACGAGACCTCTATTTTGAAATTGAGAACCTAGTCGGGTCGCGATTTGACGACGAATTGCGTGGTTCAAGTGAGCGCAATCAGCTGAATGGGCTGGAAGGAGATGACTTTATCTTTGGCTATGGTGGTATCGACTACCTGAAGGGCGGGTTGGGCAATGATCACATCGACGGTGGTGGCGGCTCGGATTATGCACTCTTCGAAGGCAACGCGTCGGACTATTCGTTGACCCGAGGCTCCGGTTCTAACAGCAATCAGATAACGGTCGTGGGCGCTGAAGGCACTGACAGCCTCGTCGATGTGGAATACCTCTCGTTCGATGATGGAGATATCTCAATCTGGAGCCTGTAATCTTGATCCCTTTGCGGGGTGATGCGCGGCCAGACCTTCAGTAACGGCCTGGTTTGCTGAGGCTGAACACCCGTGACGGGAGAGAGCGCACAACCTGATCCTGCACCGGGTCGAGGTTAAAGGCGATCTTGGATCCGAAGGTGAACAAAGGGCAGTTGCGCACCGGCATCGACAAAATGACATAGAGTGCGTCGCGGTTCAGGCTTGGCGGTGTTGAGGCCTGACCTGTTTGGGCCTCGACTGCTGAAAAGTCGTGCACCGAATATCGGGTGTGGGCCCTTAGACTCTGCCCCGGTTCCAGCACGATATAGGGGCTGCGAAATTTGTCTGAGGTGCCTTCGTCTGTCGGCGCAACGGTCAGCGGTGCGTCGTCAGAGGCGCGGAACTGTCCAACAAACACCGATGGATCGTTACGTGACCCCGGCAAACAGACCCGTTGATCGGCCTCATTGTTGATTTCGTAATACACCCAAACCTGCCCGTTCTTGTAGACCGACAGCCCCTCGATCTGGACGCCATACTCAGCTTGAGCCAAGGCTGGGCCGATGGCCAGCGACAGGGCAAGACCCAAAGACAGGAGGAGGCGGGACAAGGTCATATGGACAGCGATCCGTGATTCGAATGTGCCCTCTCACTTAGAGCGCCATCAGGGGCAACGACAAGCGGGGAATTCCCGAATTAGCCGCCCTTTAGACGTTGCATCAGGTAGATTTCGCTATCGGGATTGACCGGTTCGGTCAGCCCACTGGCGATGATGCGGCCATCCACAGCCACGGAAACGCCTGCCTCAATCGGGGCCTGCAGTTCCGGATAGGCTTTAACGAGGCCCGACAGGACCTCGCCAACGGTCGAGGCCTCGACCTCGACCACTTGTTTGCCGCCGGTCAGCGCCCGGAGGCCTGACCAGAGGTTTACCTCAACCATCCGAGGTCACCCGTTGTCTTTGAGCGCCGCAAGGATGCGGGGCGGAGACATCGGCAGTTCGCGCAGACGCACACCAGCCGCCGCAGACACCGCGTTGGCGATGGCCGCCAGCGGGGGCACGATGCCGGTTTCGCCCACACCGCGGACCCCAAAGGGGTGACCAGGGTTGGGAACTTCGACGATGACGGTGTCGATCATGGGCAGGTCCGAGGCGACGGGAATGCGATAGTCGAGGAAGATCGTGTTCTGCAACCGACCGTCTTCGCCATAGATGTATTCCTCGTTCAGTGCCCAGCCGATGCCCTGCGCAGCGCCACCCTGAAACTGACCTTCGACATAGGTCGGGTGAATTGCTTTGCCTGCATCCTGAATCACGGTGTAACGCGGGATCGAGGTTTTGCCGGTTTCCTGATCAACGATGGCATCCACGATGTGCACACCGAAAGAAACGCCAGCGCCTTCAGGGGTTGCCTCGAAGTGGCCCGAGATCGGACCGCCGGTTGCGCCCATGTTGGCCGTGATCGACGCCAGTGGCAGGGGATCAAAGTCGCCTGCGTTTGGTCCCGAAGGCACCGCACAGCCGTCTTCCCATTTCACCGCGTCCTCGGGGATGCCCCATTTCGCAGCGGCGCGTTGGCACAGGGTTTGCACCGCAGCTTCGGCCGCTTTGATGGTGGCCAGACCCGAGGCATAGGTCACCCGCGAGCCGTGGCTGACGTCGTTGTAGCCCAGTGTCGCCGTATCCGCGATGGTGACGCGGATGTTTTCATACGGAACGCCCAGAACTTCGGAGGCCATCAGCGCCATGGACGCACGCGAGCCGCCGATATCGGGGGTCCCAACCGAAACCTGCACAGTGCCGTCTTCGCTGAGGGCCAGCGAGACCGAGGTTTCACCGCCGTGGTTGAACCAGAAGCCACAGGAAATCCCACGCCCCTGCTCCGCCTCAAGCGGTGCTGCGTAATGGGGGTGCGCTCTGGCCGCCTCAAGACATTCGACTAGGCCGATGGCGTCAAAACGTGGGCCATAGCTGGCTTTGGTGCCCTTTTGCGAAGCGTTTTTCAGGCGCACATCGATGGGATCAAGGTTCAGCTGGTTGCACAGCTCGTCCAGCACGGATTCAACCGCAAAGGCCGCCATGGGCGAACCCGGCGCGCGATATGCGGCCTGTTTCGGGCGGTTGGCGATAACGTCATAACCCATCTGTTTGACGTTTTCGAGCGCGTAGGGCGCAAAGGCGCACATGGCTGAGAATTCCATCGGAGCACCGGGGAATGCGCCGCCTTGCAGGCGGAAGATGCCCTGCGCCGCGGTAATGGTGCCGTCCTTTTTCATGCCGATCTTGATGTCCATCGAGGTCGACGAGGTCGGACCCGTTGCACGGAACACTTCGGAGCGGTTCATCACCAGTTTCACCGGGCGGTTCGCTTTGCGCGACAGAGCCAGTGCGACCGGTTCGATAAAGACAGTGGTTTTGCCACCAAATCCACCACCGATTTCGGAGGCTGTAACACGCAACTGCGAGGTTTCGATACCGACCAGCGCGGCGCAGTGTTTCTGCGCGTACCAGTGTCCTTGGGTGGTACACCACAGCTCGCCCTTGCCGTCTGCGCCCAGCGAGGCGAGACAGGCGTGGGGTTCGATGTAACCTTGGTGGGTGGCTTCGGTTTTGAAGTGATCCTCGATCACCAGATCCGCCTCAGCGAAACCAGCATCCACATCGCCGTGGCCGCTTTCGTGATAGCGCACGACGTTGGGGTGCATGCCTTCGGGAACTGAGCTGTCGGCGGTCCCGGCGCGGATCACGGGCGCATCGGGGGCCATTGCCTTGTCCACGTCGGTGACGTGGGGCAGGATCTCGTATTCCACCTCGATCAGCTTAGCCGCGTCGCGGGCGTCGATGGCAGAGCCTGCCGCAACCGCCGCAACCGTGTGACCATCATAGAGCGCCGTGTCACCTGCCATGACGTTTTCCAGCACGTTCCAGAATTCGCCGGTCAATCCGGTGGCGAAATCTGCGCGGGTTACGACAGCTTTGACGCCTTTCATGGCCTCGGCCTTGGACGTGTCGATCTTGACGATCCGGGCGTGAGCATGCGGCGAACGCACGATGGCACCGAACAACATGCCCGGTGCAGTGGCATCTGCACCGAATTTGGCGCGGCCAGTGACCTTGTCCATCCCGTCGGGACGGTCTGGGCTGGTGCCTACGAAGGTGAATTCTGTCTTGCGATCGTCCAGAGCCATTACGATGCCTCCCGCATGTCAGCAGCCGTGTCCATCACGGCGCGAATGATTTTGTCATAGCCGGTGCAGCGGCACAGGTTGCCTGCCAGCCAATATCGGACCTCAGTTTCGGTGGGGTTCGGGTTCTTTTCGAGTAGCGATTTTGTTGCGACCAGAATACCCGGAGTGCAGACGCCGCATTGCAGGGCTGCGTGTTCGATGAACTTTTTCTGCAGCGGGTGCAGTTCGTCCCCATCGGCGATGCCTTCAACGGTGCCGATCTCTTGGCCTTCGGCCTCGACGCCCAATACAAGGCACGAGCAGACCAGACGGCCATTCAGGGTGACGGAACACGACCCGCAATCGCCTGTTCCGCAGCCCTCTTTGGCACCGGTCAGGTTCAGCTTATCGCGCAGGGAATCCAGCAGCGTTTCGCGTGGATCGCAGAGGAATTCCATCTCGTCGCCGTTGACGGTGGTTGTGACGTGGACCTTGCTCATGCGTGGGCTCCTTTCACGGTTTCGCCTTTTGCACGGGCATAGGCGATTTTGGCGGCGCGCTTGGCCAGAACGCCAGCGACCTCGGTGCGGAATTCGATGGTTCCGCGTTTGTCTGTGATCGGGTTGCAGGCTGCCGAAGCGGCAGCTGCCAGCGCGTCCAGAGCGGCATCGTCCAGCGTTGTGCCGATGATCGCATTGGCGCAGTCCTGCACCAGTAGAACGGTTGGAGCGACCGCACCAAGAGACACGCGCGCCTCGGTGACGGTATCGCCATCCAAACGCAGGTTCACAGCACAGCCGACAACCGCGATGTCCATTTCGGTACGCGGGATAAAGCGCAAATACGCATCACCTGCATGTTCGCCACGGGCCGGGATGTTCACCGCTGTCACCAACTCTCCCTTGGCGATCGAGGTGCGGCCCGGGCCGATTGGGATATCTTCTACTGCAACGGTGCGCGCGCCTTCAGGGCCGGTGATCGAGACAGTTGCGCCTGCGGCCACCATGCCCGGAACGCTGTCCGCAGCGGGCGAGCCGTTGCACAGGTTACCGGTCAGCGTCGCGCGACCCTGCACCTGTGTCGAGCCGACCAGATCCATGCCTTCGACCACACCGGGCCAGGCTGCAGACAGGCTGGCGTGTTCGGTCATTTCTGCGCCTGACACTGCGACGCCAAGCGTCCAGCTGCCATCGGCGTTTTGGGTGATGTCAGAAACACCGTCGATCTTTTTGATATCGATCAGCGTATCGGGTGTAACGATGTCTGCGCGCAACTGAACGAGTACGTCCGTTCCGCCGGCCAAGAATCGTGTCACGCCCGTAGCGGCTGTCGCCAAAGCAACAGCATCGTCAAAATTGGCTGGGGTATGATAGTCCACGCAAATGCCTCCCACATGGATTTCGTGCACCCGGATCGGGCGTTGACCGAAAGTGTTAGAGTAGGAATTTGGCCGCGTCCATCGTCCGTTTTCACAGATTTGCAAACTTGTGACGGGAAATGGTGAATTGTGGGCCGCCTTGGGATCACAAAACCGCCACACAGCAGGGCATGCGCGCGGCGGTCATGTAATTTCGTCTTGGACCGAATGGGATCGGAGTCGCGCTTACAGATCGCCGCGCAAGTTCCACAATTCGGGGAACAGTTCCACCTCAAGCATGCGGCGCAGATATTGAACACCGCTGGTGCCGCCGGTGCCGCGTTTAAAGCCGATCACGCGCTCGACTGTAGTGACGTGGTTGAACCGCCAGCGACGGAAATAATCCTCGAGATCCACCAGCTTTTCGGCCAACTCGTAAAGATCCCAGTATGTTTTGGGGTCCTGATAAACCATCACCCAAGCGCGCTGTATCTCCGGGTCGGCGGCGTGTGGCGCCTCCATTCGGTAGGCCTCAGGCGCAAAGATGACACCAGTTTTGACGGACAGCGCATCAAGGGCCACGTGATAAAGCGATTTGGTCGCCAGCTCATCCTTAAGCACCTGATGGGATTCGGGACGGTGTTCGTGCACCTTGAGCATTGCAGGATTGCGATTGCCCAGAGAGAATTCGATCAGGCGATATTGGTGCGACTGAAAGCCAGAGGAATTGCCCAGCGCCTCGCGGAAGGTGGTGTAATCGCTGGGCGTCATGGTGCGCAGCACGTCCCACGCGGAATTCAACTGATCAAAGATCCGCGCGACACGGGCCAGCATCTTGAACGCTGGGCGGAAATCATCGCCCTTGAGCAATTCCCGCGCGGCGGCGATTTCGTGCAGGACAAGACGCATCCACAATTCGGACGTCTGGTGCTGAATGATGAACAACAGTTCGTCATGCGCGTCCGAGTGCAGCTCATGCGTGGCAAGCAGTTGCTCCATGTGTAGGTAATCGCCATAGCTCATGTCCTTGGCATAGGACATTTTGGCGCCGTCCTGACTGGGATCATAGGCATCGGTCATGGGGTTAATCCTTGAGCAATTCAGTAAGAAGGGGGGAACCCGGGTGGCTGATCGCCTCGACCACGGAAAAGTGATCCTGATCGGGTTCGAACACATTGGGGCATTGCCATTTTTCGGCAATCAGACGGGTCTGGCGGATCAGTTCAGGACGTTCCAGCGCGCCGACCCAAAAGGTTGCGTTGAGACCCTCGCGTTTGGGGTGCAAGACCGGGCTTTGCGCCTCGGCCTCAGCCGCGTCAAGATGCAGGGTGTCGTTCATTTTTGTACCCAGCAGCGGGCGCAGATCGTGGATGCCGCTGACCGAGACAAACTTGTCCAGCCGATCCTGTAGCGGGCCATCGGTACAGGCCATGCGGGATACCAGATGTCCGCCTGCGGAATGGCCAATCATGCGGACGGGACCCGCGACGTGGTTCGCCGCCTCGGTCACGGCAGCGGCAATTTCACTGACCATCTGGCCCAAACGGGCCTCGGGCGCGAGGGTGTAGCTGGGAACGGCCAACGCCCAGCCCTGCGACAGGGGACCAACTGCGAAATGGGACCAAAAGCTTTTGTCCAGCATCTGCCAATAGCCGCCATGGACGAACACAACCAACCCCTTGGGTGCGCCTTGGGGACGGAACAGATCAAAGCGATTGCGCGCCCCTGCGCCATACGGCAGATCCAGCTCGCCAGCTGTGGCGCGATAGGCCGCAGCCTGTCCGCTCCACCTGTCTGCGAGTTGATCTGACCCCGGCACATAGCTGGAATTGTCAAAGGCATCATCCCAATCGATCATGCGACCCTCCGTTTGTTGGGAACAGCCTATGGCCCCTCCTTATTTATTTCAAGCTTAAAGGTTTAGGCTTGAAATAAATTCAAGCCTGCGTATCCTCTGATCTCAACAACACCGGTTTGAGGGAGAGAATCGATGCGCGTTGCATGTTTGGGCGGAGGGCCTGCCGGGCTCTATTTTGCGATTTCAATGAAACTGCGTGATCCCTCGCATGAGGTCACCGTGATCGAGCGCAACAAGGGCGATGATACGTTTGGTTGGGGCGTGGTTCTAAGCGATGATGCCCTGGGCAACCTGTCGGTGAATGACCCAAAGAGCGCCGAGATGATCCGCGAAAACTTTGCCTATTGGGATGACATTGCTGTTGTCCATGACGGCGTGCGCACGGTATCGGGTGGCCATGGGTTTGCCGGAATCGGGCGCAAGAAAATGCTGCTGATCCTGCAAGAGCGGGCGCATGAACTGGGTGTCGATCTGCAGTACGAGACCGAAGCCCGCCCTGTCGCCGAATATCAGGCCGAATACGATCTAGTGGTGGCTTGTGACGGGTTGAATTCACGGGTCCGCACCGATCTGTCAGAGCACTTCAAACCGGACGTGGACACGCGCGAGTGCAAGTTCATCTGGCTTGGCACCAAGCAGAAATTCGACGATGCGTTTACCTTTATCTTTGAAAAGACCGAACATGGCTGGGTCTGGGTGCACGCCTATCAATTCGATGATGAAACCGCGACTGTCATCGTGGAATGCAGCCAAGAGACATGGGATGCCTTTGGCTTTGAGCATATGTCCAAAGAAGACAACATCGCCACTTGCGAGCGGATTTTTGCAGATCATCTGGATGGCCATGCGCTGATTTCCAACGCGACGCATTTGCGCGGGTCTGCAGTCTGGATCAATTTCCCCCGCGTGCTGTGTGAGAAATGGCACCACGAGAATGTGGTTCTGATGGGGGATGCGGCGGCGACCGCGCATTTCTCGATCGGGTCCGGGTCACGTCTGGCCTTTGACAGTGCGATTTCGCTGGCGACGTTCCTGCATTCGGAACCTAACTTAGAACAGGCTTTTGTTCGGTATCAGGACGAACGCCGTTTGGACGTGCTGCGCCTTCAATCCGCAGCGCGCAATTCGCTGGAATGGTTTGAGCAGGTCGAACGCTATCTGGATATGGATCCAGTGCAGTTCAACTATTCCCTGCTGACCCGATCCCAGCGCATTAGCCACGAGAATTTGCGATTGCGAGATGCAGAATGGCTTAAGTCAGCCGAAGGTTGGTTTCAGACCCGGTCGGGGGGTGCGTCATCCCCCGTCCGCGCGCCAATGTTTGCACCCTATCAACTTCGTGACATGGCGTTGCAGAACCGGATCGTTGTGTCCCCCATGGCGCAGTACAAAGCCGAAAACGGCACCCCGACAGACTGGCATCTGGTGCATTACGGCGAGCGCGCCAAAGGCGGTGCGGGTCTGGTCTACACCGAAATGACCTGTGTTTCTGCCGAGGGACGGATCACGCCGGGCTGTCCGGGGCTCTATGCGCCGGAACACGAGGCAGAGTGGACCCGGTTGACCAAGTTTGTGCATCAGCATTCGAATGCAAAGATCTGTTGTCAGATCGGGCATTCCGGGCGCAAGGGGTCGACCCAGGTGGGGTGGGAGATCATGGACGCCCCCCTAAATGACGGCAATTGGGAGCTGATGTCAGCCTCGGCCCTGCCGTGGGCGGATGCGAACCAGACCCCGCGGGAAATGACCCGTGCGGATATGGACACCGTGCGGGCTCAGTTTGTGGCGGCGGCCGAGATGGCCGGGCGCGCCGGATTTGATATGATCGAACTACACGCGGCGCACGGCTATCTGGTGTCGTCGTTCATCTCACCAGTCTCGAACGTGCGCGGCGATGAATACGGCGGATCACTAGAAAACCGGATGCGCTATCCACTGGAAGTGTTTGCCGCCATGCGTGCCGTCTGGCCTGCGGCCAAGCCTATGTCAGTGCGGATTTCAGCCAACGACTGGATGGGCGACGACGGTGTTACCCCCGAAGAGGCCGTGCAGATCGCGGCGATGTTCCGCGATGCAGGGGCCGATATCATTGACGTATCCGCCGGCCAGACCACCACCCAAGGGCAGCCGGTCTATGGCCGCATGTTCCAGACGCCATTTTCTGACCGTATCCGCAACGAGGCGGGCATCGCCACCATGGCCGTTGGCAACATCTATGAAGCCGATCACGCCAATTCGATCCTAATGGCGGGGCGCGCCGATCTGATCTGTGTCGGACGTCCGCATCTGGCCGATCCCTATTGGACGTTGCACGAAGCCGCACGCATTGGCGACCGCGCCGCCGATTGGCCCCTGCCCTATCTGGCTGGGCGCGATCAGGCCTGGCGTCTGGCCGACCGCGATGCTGAGGCGGAGATCCGGGCGTGAGTGTCGACGGCAAACATGTGGTAATCACCGGTGGCGGCAGTGGCGTTGGGGCGGAAATCGCCGAGGTCATGGCCCATGCCGGCGCTAAGGTCACGATCATGGGACGCCGCGAACAGCCACTGAAGCAGGTGGCCAAACAGCACAAATTCATCGGTTGGGTCACCTGTAACGTGACCGACGGCGAGGCGGTCAAAGACGCGTTTCGTCAAGCCCGTGGGTTGAATGGCCCCGTCGATGTGGTGATCGCCAACGCAGGTGCCGCAGAAAGCGTGCCTTTTGCCAAAATGACCGCCGATGATCTGACCGCTATGCTGTCGGTCAACCTGATGGGCGTGGTGAACACATGGCAGGCGGCGCTGCCGGATATGAAATCCAACGATTGGGGCCGGATGATTGCTGTGGCCTCGACCGCCGGACTGAAAGGGTACCCCTATGTGTCTGGCTATGTGGCGGCCAAGCATGGGGTGGTCGGACTGACCCGTGCTTTGGCCTTGGAGCTGGGCGCGAGCGGCATCACCGTCAACGCGATCTGCCCCGGTTTCATCGAGACCCCCTTGTTGGAACGCTCGATCCAGAACATCGTGGACAAAACCGGCATGAGCCCGGAACAGGCCGCCAAGTCGCTGTACAAGAACAACCCGCAAAAACGGTTCATCCAAACGGACGAGGTGGCGGGCACGGCGTTGTGGCTCTGTTCTGATGCGGCGCGCTCGGTCAATGGCCACACTCTGACCCTATCCGGAGGCGAAATATGACATCCGCTGACCCCACCCCCCTATCGGAGCCAACCAGCAAGACGCGGCTGCGGCTGTGGCTGAAGCTGCTCAAGGCGACCCGGCTGGTCGAAGCCGACCTGCGCGAAAACCTGCGGACCGAATTTGGCACCACCCTGCCCCGGTTCGATGTGATGGCCGCGCTGAGCCAATATGCTGACGGATTGAAGATGAGTGAACTGTCGGGGCTGCTGCGGGTGTCGAACGGCAATGTGACTGGCATCGTTGAACGGCTGGTCGAAGACGGTTTTGCCCTGCGCGAAGCCGTGCCGGGGGATCGCCGCGCATCCCGCGTGCGCCTGACCCGCAAAGGCGCCGAGGAGTTCGCACGCCAAGCATCGGAACATGAACATTGGGTGGATGAATTGCTGGGTGCGCTGGGGCCGGAGGAGGCCACAGGCATGACAGAACAATTGGATAGAATTTTGAGGGAGGGAGCGCAATGAGCGCCGAGACAACGCATTTTTTGTGCAAGATTGAGGATGGGATTGCCACCATCGCACTGGACCGGCCCGATCGGAAGAATCCGCTAACATTCGACAGCTACGCCGAGCTGCGCGACTGGTTCCGTGATCTGGTGTACAATGACGATGTGAACGCTGTTGTGTTTGCCTCGAACGGCGGAAACTTTAGTTCTGGCGGCGATGTGCATGATATCATCGGCCCCCTGACCCGCATGAGCATGAAAGAGCTGTTGGCGTTCACCCGGATGACCGGCGATCTGGTCAAGGCCATCGTGAACTGCGGCAAGCCGGTGATTGCGGCGATTGATGGGATTTGTGTTGGCGCCGGGGCGATCATCGCGATGGCCGCTGACCTGCGGATCGCAACGCCCGAGGCCAAGGTCGCATTCCTGTTCACACGCGTTGGTTTAGCAGGCTGTGACATGGGCGCCTGCGCCATCCTGCCCCGAATCATCGGTCAGGGCCGTGCAGCTGAATTGCTGTACACCGGGCGGTCGATGTCGGCGGATGAAGGGTCGGCATGGGGCTTTCACAACCGAGTTGTGCCAGCGGATGAGCTGGATGGTGCGGCGCTGAAGTTGGCAGAGCAGATCGCGGCAGGTCCGAACTTTGGCAATATGATGACCAAAACGATGCTGGCGCAGGAATGGTCGATGTCGATCGAACAAGCGATCGAGGCCGAAGCGCAGGCCCAAGCGATCTGTATGCAAACTGCTGATTTCGAGCGGGCGTATAATGCGTTTGTCGCCAAGCAGCGCCCTGTTTTCGAAGGGGATTGATACATGCCTGATCGCAGCTTTCTACAGTGGCCGTTTTTTGAGGACCGTCATCGCGACTTAACGGCGGCACTAGATACATGGTGCGCGGACAATCTGAGTGTTGATCACTCAGATATCGACGCGGCCTGTCGCAAGTTGGTGGCTGATCTGGGTTCTGCTGGATGGTTGCAGCCCACAGCCGGGGACACGCTGGATGTGCGCACCCTGTGCCTGATCCGTGAGACTTTGGCGCGTCATGACGGGTTGGCGGATTTCTCATTTGCAATGCAGGGGCTTGGAACCGGAGCGATTTCGCTGTTCGGGACCGAGGCACAAAAGGCAGAGTGGTTGCCGTTGACCCGCAGTGGTCAGGCGATGTCTGCTTTTGCGCTGACGGAGCCACAGTCGGGATCGGATGTTGCGAATTCGACCATGACGGCAACATTAGATGGTGACGATTACATTCTGAACGGTGAGAAAACCTGGATCTCAAACGGTGGCATCGCGGATGTTTACACTCTGTTTGCACGCACGGGCGAAGCGCCGGGTGCTAAGGGGCTGAGCGCCTTTGTGCTGCCTGCTGGGTTGCCGGGATTTGAGGTGGTTGAACGGTTGCAGGTTATTGCGCCGCATCCCTTGGCGACCCTGCGGTTCACCGATGTGCGTGTGCCCAAATCGGCCCTATTGGGGGCCGCTGGGCAAGGGTTTAAGGTGGCGATGGCGACGTTGGACGTGTTCCGCACAACGGTGGCAGCGGCGGCGTTGGGCTTTGCCCGACGCGCGCTGGACGAGGCGCTGTTTCGGGTTAATGACCGTCAGGTACAGGGCGCACCCCTGTTTGAGCTGCAGATGGTGCAGGGCCACATCGCGGATATGGCACTGGACGTCGATGCAGCAGCCTTGCTGGTCTATCGTGCGGCCTGGACCAAGGATTCAGGCGCGGCACGGGTCAGTCGCGAGGCGGCAATGGCCAAGCTGTTTTCCACCGATCAGGCGCAGCACGTCATAGACAAGGCGGTGCAATTGCACGGCGGTGACGGCGTGAAACACGGGCAGAAGGTAGAGGAGCTGTATCGTGATATCCGAGCCCTGCGCATTTACGAGGGCGCATCGGATGTGCAGCGCGTTGTGATCGCGCGTCAAACGATGGGAGCGTTTCTGGGAGGGAATTGATCATGCTGGGACCAACAGCGCATACAGATACATTTTCGCGGGATAATCTGCCCGCACCCGAGATGTGGCCAGAATTCCTGATGGAGAGGTTTGACTACCCCGATCACGTCAATGTCGGGGTCGAACTGACCGATGCCATGGTTGGCAAAGGCTTTGGCGATCACATCGCCCTGATCGGCAACGGGCGGCGACGCACCTACAAAGAGTTATCCGACTGGACCAACCGACTGGCCCATGTGCTGGTCGAAGATTTGGGCGTGAAACCGGGCAACCGGGTATTGATCCGGTCTGCAAACAACCCGGCGATGGTGGCCTGCTGGTTGGCGGCGACCAAAGCTGGTGCGGTAGTGGTGAACACCATGCCAATGCTGCGTTCAGGCGAACTGGGCGCAATCATCGACAAGGCCGAGATCACTCATGCGCTGTGTGACACCCGGTTGATGGAGGACATGGTCAAATGCGCCAAGAAGTCCAAGTTCCTGAAATCAGTCGTTGGCTTTGACGGCACATCGAACCACGACGCCGAACTCGATCGATTGGCGTTGGAAAAACCCGTGCGCTTTGATGCGGTCGACACGGGCCGTGATGATGTGGCGTTGCTCGGGTTCACCTCGGGCACCACGGGCGACCCCAAGGCGACGATGCATTTTCACCGCGATCTGCTGATCATTGCGGATGGCTATGCCCAAGAGGTTCTGGGCGTGACCGAAGACGACGTGTTCATTGGCTCCCCCCCACTTGCGTTCACCTTTGGACTTGGCGGCTTGGCCGTATTCCCCTTGCGGTTCGGTGCGGCGGCGACCCTGTTGGAACAGGCCAGCCCACCAAACATGGTTGAAATCATTCAGCAATACAAAGCGACCGTTTGTTTTACTGCGCCCACAGCGTATCGGTTCATGCTGCAAGCGATGGAGGATGGGGCTGATCTGTCATCGTTGCGAGCTGCCGTTTCGGCTGGCGAAACCCTGCCTGCCCCGGTCTATGACGCCTGGATCGAACAGACCGGCAAGCCAATGCTCGACGGGATCGGTGCAACAGAAATGCTGCATATCTTTATCTCAAACCGGTTTGACGATCACCGCCCCGCCTGCACCGGCAAGCCCGTCAGTGGATATGAGGTGCGTATTCTGGACGACGAAGGGCGCGAATTGCCGCCGGGCGAGGTTGGCAAACTGGCGGTGCGCGGCCCCACCGGGTGCCGGTATCTGGCGGATGATCGGCAGGGTGTATACGTCAAAGACGGCTGGAACGTTACTGGCGATGCCTTTGTGATGGATAAAGACGGGTATCTGCATTTTGCGGCCCGTAACGACGACATGATCGTTTCGTCTGGCTATAACATCGCTGGCCCCGAGGTCGAAGCGGCGTTGTTGGCCCATCCCGCAGTGAGTGAATGTGGCGTGATCGCTGCCCCCGATGAAGCGCGTGGTCATATCGTTGAGGCACACGTCGTGCTGAATGAGGGCGAGACGCCCAGCGATCTGATGATCAAGACCCTTCAGGATCACGTCAAAGCCACCATCGCCCCTTACAAATACCCCCGCAGCGTCAGGTTCATCGACGCGCTGCCCAAGACACAAACCGGTAAGATCCAGCGCTTTCGCCTGCGCCCCGATCTGCACTGAACGGAGAGCAGTATGACTCATCAAATTATTCAACCCAACGGTTGGTCCCCCGCCAAAGGCTATGCCAACGGAGTGTTGACAAAAGACGGGCAGTTGTATGTTGGCGGTCAGATTGGCTGGAACGCAGAGCAGGTGTTTGAAACCCATGACTTCATCGGTCAAATGGAGCAGACGCTGCGCAATATCATGGATGTCGTCGAGGCCGCCGGGGGCCAGGCAGGACACATCACCCGGTTGACGTGGTACGTAACGGACAAGAAAGAATACCTAGCCCGTCAGGGAGAAATCGGCGCCGTGTATCGCAAAATTCTGGGCCGGCATTTTCCGGCAATGGCGATGGTGGTTGTGGCCGGATTGGTCGAGGACGAAGCTTTGCTAGAGATTGAAGCGACGGCTGTCATCAACTGACTCGACCCAACACGGAAATTCAGAAACAGTCATCCCGAGGAGGAATCGGGATGACTGAAATGACCGTTAAGCAGGTCGCAGGCTATGTAGGGGCAGAGATTTCAGGCCTGTCGCTAAGCGGATTGGATGACGCCGGGTTTCAGGTGATACGGGATGCCCTGTTCACCCATGGTGTCGTGTTTTTTCGGGATCAGGGTGTCTCACCCGAAGATCATATCGCGCTGGCAGAACGCTTTGGGACCATCGACGTAAATCGGTTCTTTACCCCCGTTGCCTCCCACCCAAACATCGCTGAGGTGCGCACCGAAGCGGATCAGAAAAACGTTATTGGCGGGTCTTGGCACACCGATCATTCCTACGACACAGCGCCCGCGATGTGCTCGATCCTTGTGGCGCAGGAATTGCCGCCCTTTGGTGGAGATACGCTGTTTGCGTCACAGACCGCCGCCTATGCGCACTTGTCAGATGGGTTAAAGGCCATGCTGGAAAATTTGAAGGCCTGGCATTCAGATGCCTCGTTCAGCGACAGCCCCAAGGATGGGCGTTTGACGGGTGACAGTGTCACAAAACCGGTGCTGCATCCGGTGGTCATTCACCACCCACAGACCGGTGAAAAGGCGCTGTATGTGAACGGGGATTTCACCACACACTTCGAGGGCTGGACCAAGGCAGAAAGCCAGCCGCTTTTGGATTACTTGTATGACTACTGCACCCAACCCGCGTTTGCCTTTCGGTTCCAATGGCAACCCGGCAGCGTCGCAATCTGGGACAATCGCTTGGTGCAGCATTATGCGGTGGCCGATTATCACGGTGCGCGGCGGTTGATGCATCGTATCACGGTCGAGGGCCAGCCGCTCTACTGAGGCGCACCAGCGCAATCAAATTGACATCCCCCGGCTTCAGGGGGATGACTTGTTCCTATCGAAATCAGGAGCCCGCTTATGTCCAAACCTTGCATTTTGTGCTGCGCCATCACTGGGTCCGTTCCGACCACGGCGGATAACCCGAATGTGCCTGTGACCATCTCACAGCAAGTCGAAAGCAGCCATGCAGCGGTCGAGGCAGGCGCGTCGATTATCCACGCCCACGTGCGCAACGATGATGAAACCCCGACATCCGACCCGGATCGGTTTGCCCAGCTCAAGGAAGGTCTGGAGACGCACTGCCCCGGCGTGATCATTCAGTTCTCAACCGGTGGGCGGTCTGGTGCAGGACGCGATCGTGGTGGCATGTTGCCCCTAAAACCGGACATGGCCTCATTGTCGGTTGGGTCCAACAATTTTCCAACGCGCGTTTATGAGAATTCGCCCGATTTGGTGGCGTGGCTTTCGGCGGAAATGGTCAAGTATGAGATCACGCCCGAGATCGAAGCCTTTGACCTGAGCCACATTTTGCACGCGATCCGGATGAGCGAACAAGGGTTGCTGTTTGGTAAGCTGTATGTGCAGTTCGTGATGGGTGTGAAAAACGCGATGCCTGCGGACAAAGAAGTCTTTGATTTCTACGCCAAGATCATGCGTGAACGCGCTCCAAACGCGGAATGGTGCGCCGCCGGGATTGGACCAAACCAGTTGATCGTCAACGAATGGGCAATTGCCAATGGCGGTCACACACGCGCTGGTCTTGAGGATAACATCCGCATCGACAAGAACACCCTTGCCCCGTCAAACGCGGCATTGATCGCGAGGGCCGCTGATCTTTGCGAAAAATACGAACGCCCAGTGGCAACATTGGCGCAGGCACGTGAGATTTTGGGCCTGAAACCAACCTGATCTGGTGCGTCGTCATCGCGCAAACTTAGCGCGACACTCTAGGCTTTGTGAATGCGGTACGCACCTTTTCCGGGATTTTCGGCTGAAAGCGGTTGAACGTGGAATAGGTGTCGGGTGTCTCGACATCATGGGTTTTCATGAATCCCTTTGCAATGGTTGCTGCCATTGTCTTCAGCCCTGATCGGAACCTGAGCAGTTCTGGCGCATTACCCGAGCCACCAGACTAAGATTTCTCGACCGGCGCTGGAGCGATTGCCCTCAGGTTTTGTCTGACTTGATTGCATTTAGAAACGCACCGGCACAGGAACAACGCCGACCCTATTACAAAGTGAGTTGAAAGAATCCGACGCCTTCTTGATCCGCACCGCTATAGTCGGGGTTGAATTCTTATCCTGCTGCCTTGAGCACCAAGCAACTCGTCTGCACTGCGCTCGTTACTTTCTGTTCTTATTAATAGCGGTAGCACGTCCATTTAGACCGGCGTCTGGTTCGGTCTCATTGCACAAATCCAAATTCGGATTACAGCCCATAGGTCCGGCTTCAAAAAGTACGACTTTTACATTGGGATCAGCACTTAGCCTGTTGACCAATACACGACCTGCTGAGCCAGTTCCAACCAACTCAATATCCACAATTATGAGGGCATTCCTCATCTTTTGAAAAAAAACACTAGCCAAAAGCTCAAACCTAAACTAGCCTTTTTTGATAAGAAAAGTCTCAATAATTGAGAAAATGGGAGAAGACAATGACAATCAACAATAGAATTAAGGGTGTCTCGAGGAGAGATTTCTTCAAAGTCGCAGGTACTTACGGCATGAGCTCGACGCTCCTTGCTGCTGGTGCATTTGGTGGCGCAATGACAACCGCGAATCTCGCGGCTGCTGCAGAATCAACGTACGACCGTCGCTTCGCCAAAGACGCAAAGTTCACTTTGAAGTTCGGAGCTGCTGGTTTTAACCCGCAAAACCTTTTGATCGAACGCGCTGGCGCACTTGAATTTGCACGCGATCTTGAATCACGGACTGACGGTGAAATCCGCGTTGAGTTCATCGGCAACAATCAGATTTGTGGTCAGACATCCTGCGTTGAAAAAACACAGCAAGGTATCGTTGATATCTATGCGGCTTCGACACAGAACTCAGCAGGCGGTGCACCGTATCTGAACGTGCTCGATTACGCATATATGTTCCGTAACCGTGCCGATCAGTACCACTTCCTTTACTCTCCAAAATCACAAGAACTCTTGCGTGACCCCTATGAAAAGAACCATGGTTTGAAGTTCCTCTTCAGCCATGCGGAACTTCGTGGCATTCAGCTAGGTCTTGCTTGGGAAGATAAACCAACGGTTACTTCTATCGAACAATTGTTCGGGACAAAGAACCGCGTCACAGGCACACAACTTGGCCGTATCGCCATGAAGGCGTTGAACCTGAACCCAGTTCCGGTTGCTTGGGAAGAAACACTTGATGGCCTCAAGCAAGGCCTCATAGATGGCGCTGAAACTTGGGCGTCTGCGGTAGCCTATGCCAACATGTCACCAGTGGTGTCCCAGTCAGTTCACCTGAACTTCTTCTGTGGCACAGAGCACACTGCGATGAGCGCGTCAGTGTTTGATAGCCTTGGTGGTGAACTTCAGGACGCTGTGATGGAATCGTCCTATTGGGCGCAAACGCACGTTCAAGCGGCAAACGAAGCGGCATTGGTGAAAACCGTTGGTATGTCTGACCCAATGTTGCCTGATACAATCTTTGCACAGAACAACGTGCGCAACGCGTTCTTGTCGGATGCAGAAATCCGCAAAGCAGAAGAAATGTGTTCACCAGAATTCCAACCGCAGTTGTGGGAGGAATGGCGTGAGCGGATCAACGGTTGGTCCGGCGGGCACGACACCTATCAGGAAATCTATGACGAAGTCCGCACAATTGATAAGGACACGCTGCCTGAAAACGTTGAGCCACGTCGTTGGTGGAAGGGCTAATAGCCCTTAGCTAGCTGACTAAATTGGGCCGGTCCGAAGGGAAACTTGGACCGGCCCTTTTCATATTACAGGGCCATCGCTTAGTGGTGGCAATCAATAAATCTGGGAGAGAGCGTGATGTCTATTTGGGCTGACGCAGCGACTATCGTCTCGAAGACGTTAAGTGGCGACATCGATTTCCAAGTTGTAAACGCATATAGATCCAACGCCGCTTGGATCGTATTCACAACGGTCACGTTGGTAGGCGGTTTCTTGGTCTACTATCTTTACAAGGCTAGCCCATGGCTTGAAAGAAACCTTGAACGCACAATCGTCGTTTGGTCCTACATCATCATGGCCGCGATCATTTTCTTTGGCGTTATTCAACGTTTTCTACTCAGTGGCCAACCCGCTTGGTCGACGACAATACCCCCGCTCATTTTCATGATCATGGCTTGGTACGGGTGTTCGTTTAATGTCCGCTTGCGCACGCATCTGAGTTTTAATGAGTTTCGCACGAAATTCTCACCCAAGGGCCAAATTGCAGCCCTCAGTTTGGATGCCGTGCTTTGGATGATCTTCTGCATCGTGATCGTGACAACCGTGTCGCGCGAAGTTGTTCGGTCTTATTCAAACTTTCAGATCGTACTCGGGACCGACAACACCATGCAGTGGTGGTTCCTGATCACAATTCCAATCGCCTTTATCTTGATGGCCGGTCGCGTTCTCGAAAACTTATTTGAGGACTGGTCCAATTATCGCAAGGGCGAACCCTTGATCAAGCAGGCTGTAATCGGGGGGGACGTCTAATGGCTGATAGTACAATCATTACGTTGATTTCACTGACTGTCACCGTGCTCTTCATGCTCGGCACGCCGGTCCTACTCGTCATCTTTTATTGGGTCGTTGGATGTAGTTTTGTAATTGGCTTGCCGTTAGACAATACCGGCGCTGAAATGCTGAACGTATTCAACAAGGGCTTTGCCCTCTTGGCCATGCCGTTGTTCATCCTCACCGGTGATTTGATCAACAAATCCGGCATCGCACGACGGCTTTCTGATTTTGCCTATTCCTGTCTTGGTTGGCTACGTGGCGGTCTTGCCATGGCAGCAATTGGTGCATGTGGCCTGTTCGCCGCGATCTCTGGTTCTAACTCAGCAACGACAGCGACCATCGGTTCGATGTTGCATCCCGAAATGGTCAAAGGCGGCTATGACGAACGTTTCTCGGCCGCAACAGCTGCGGCTGGTGGTACGGTTGGGATCATTATACCGCCGTCGATTATCTTCATCGTCTACGGCTTCTTGATGAACCTGCCGATCTCGGACCTATTCGTCGCTGGTATTATTCCCGGCACATTGATGGTTGTCGGTATGATGGTCACGTGTTTCATCATCTGCTCGATCAACGGTTGGGGTTACCTTATCAAACTGTCGTTTGAGCGCGTTATGAAGACTGCAATTGGTGCATGGTTGGGCTTCTTCGCGATTGGGCTTGTTCTTTGGGGCATTTACACGGGTAAGTTTTCACCGACAGAGGCGGCAGGTGTGACCGTTGGTTTCTGTATCATCGTCGGCCTTTTGTCTTATCCGATGAACAAGATCATGGGCACTGATGCGGATACGCCGGTTGCGGACAAATCCGTGTCATCCATGTTCGTTGTCGAAGGGTTCACCCCATTCGAAATCCCATCTATCGTCGTACGTTCCGCGCAAATTACAGGCATCCTTGCGCCACTCATCGCGGTATCGGTTGTTATGCAACAGGTACTGTCGGCAATGGGCGCGCAGGACACAATCGGCAATTTCGTGACAAGCATGGGCGGCTATTACCCTGTTCTGTTCACGGCAATGGCCATGGTTTTTGTCGCTGGAATGATCCTTGAATCGCTTCCTGTGACTATCATCCTGGCACCGATCCTTGCGCCGATCACAGCATCAGTTGGTGTCGATCCTATCCACTTCTCTGTTATCTTCCTTGTTGGTGCCTCAATCGGCTTCATCACACCCCCCTATGGCCTCAACCTTTATGTGGCTTCAGGTGTGACGGGTGTCCCCTACTTCCGTCTCTTGCGGTATTCATCATTGTACCTCATTTCGCTGATCGCGGTTTGGATAGTCGTGGCGCTGACACCTGAACTCGCACTTTGGCTACTGCCAAATCGATAAAGGGACGACATGACAGACGATAACAAGGGCCACATTCCAACGAACTTGCGTCTGTTATTGCTGGTGGAGCAGATCGCGCAAGAGGGCGCGCCTGTTTCACCTAGCGCCCTTAGCGCAGCCCTTGGCCTGCCTAAACCAACCGTCCATCGGATTTTGGCAACAGCTGAAGAAGAAGGATTTTTGCAACGCGATCTTGATGGCCGTTCGTTCGGTCCAGGATCGCGTTTGCGCAAGCTTTCAGCCAATGCGTTATCATCGCAACGCGTACGGACAGAGCGATTGCTGGTCCTTAAAAAGCTTGCTGAAGAGATCGGTGAGACGTGCAATCTAGCGGCGCCAGGTCGTTACGGCATGGTCTACCTTGACCGTGTCGAAACGCACTGGCCGCTGCGTATCCAGTTACCCATCGGAACACGGGTTCCGTTTCATTGCACCGCAAGCGGTAAGATGTATCTCTCTTCAATGCCGCCCGACAAATTGCAACGCCTGTTGCAATCCATGCAGCTGGAACAGAAAACTTCTCGCTCAATTGTTAAACCGGAACAATTGATGACTGAGCTTGCTGAAACCCGCGAGCGTGGGTTCGCAACTGATAATCAAGAGTTCATGGAGGGGATGGCAGCTGTAGCTGTCCCAATCTGTGACGATCACGGACGTTTACTTACCACCCTATCGATCCACGCCCCAATCCTACGACACGATTTAGATGATCTCGCGCTATCGATAGATACGGTGCGTGCCGGTGCAAAGCGGCTGGAAGAAATCGTGCAATAGCCCCTGCTCGGGGAGAATTCCCGGCTTTCCAAAAGCGAATGAACCTTAAAACTGGGTCAGGGTAACGCAGATCCAGTGTATCAAATCATGACACCAAGGTTTTTCGAGGTATGCCAATTTTAAAGTAACCTAACGATCTGCCTATCCCACAATTCGCGACCTTGCAGACACTCGATACGTTGCAGAAATCAAACAATTTGGGCTCAATCGAAGCGTTCGCTGCAGCGAACCCATAGGTCTGGTTTTCCACTTCAGGTTAGCAAATGACGTAACAATCAAAGTTGTCTGCCCTTCCGCTCGCGGTGATCTGGATCATAGGTCGATTTCAATCACGCCGTCTGCTTTGGCCGCGCGACTTTGGCACAGGATGATTGCCCCCTCACGTTGCTTGTTTGACAGCACAAAATCGCGGTGTTCCACCTCGCCCGCAAGCAAGCCACATTTGCAGACCCCGCAGATGCCGTCGGCACATTTCACATCCACCTGAATGCCAGCTGCATTCAGCACCTCGGCGGCGTCCTTGTCCGCGGGCACGGTCAGTTCGCACCCAGATTTGGCCAGCTTCAACGTGAATGCGTGGTTCTCATACTCTGGCTGCTCAGGAACCGAGAAATACTCCAGATGCCTCGCCTCTTCGGGGAAGCCCTGCTGTTCAGCGGCCTGCATCACGCCGTCCATGAACCGATCAGGGCCACAGGTGTAGACGTGCCAACCGCTCTGATACCCCGCCATGACGGCGTTCAGATCCGCACGGGTGCCTTCGTCCGAGAAATGCAGATGCACCCGATCCACCCATGGCATGGTGGCCAGATCGTCCAGATACCCAGCCCCGGCGCGGGCGCTGGCGGAATAATGCAGCTCAAAGTCCGCCCCCAGATCATGCAGGCGGTGTGCAAAGGCGATCATGGGCGTGATGCCGATCCCGCCTCCCATGAGAAAAGTTCTGGTAGCTGTTTCATCCAGTTCGAAATGGTTGATGGGTTTCGAGACGAAGACCTTGCGCCCCTCATCAAAAATGCGGTGCAATAGGGCCGAGCCACCGCGCCCTTCATCCTCGCGCAGAACTCCGATCTGATAGGTGGAACGATCCGTTGGGTTGCCCGACATCGAATATTGGCGCAGGAATTCAGGTGCCACAAGGATGTCGAGATGCGCCCCAGCGGTCCAGTGCGGCAAGGGGCTGCCATCCAGCGATGAGAATTCATATTTGGTGACGTCTGCGGTCATCTGATCGACCTTGGACAGCTCAACCCGGATCACCGGCGCATCGCCAGAAATCTGATAGCGGTGCACGACCGACAAATCGCCCGCCGCCTTGCGGGCTTGGTATTCCTCGGCGCTGATCATGTTTTCATAGGCAGCGATCCCTGCCTCGCGGTCCATCGCAAAAGGATAGGGCCAAGGGTGCGGGGCCAGCGGCGCGGGATAGACCGCAAGGGTCTGATCCTCGAACTTCAGATCCAGATCCCGTTGCAGGCCACGCCGGTTCAAGGGGTGTTTGGTCGGACGGTAAGCCCCATCCGGGTCCAGTTCGATATCCCACCACCACTTTTTGACGTCATTCAATTCGCCGTGGCCCACCGCATCATCCAGTTTGGCCAGCACAGGCGCGGCTGAAGGGATGTTCATTGCGGCCCAGCGAAACGGTTTTTCTGCAAAGATCCCTTCGAGGTTCCATGGGCAGGTTTTCATGCATCGCCCACACATCGCGCCGCCGGGCGTAGTAATCCGGTATGTGGCGCATTTCTGGCTGTCTGATTTCCAGATTTCATAGCCGTTGAACATACGCTTGGGGCCTGCCGTGATCGCGCCGGATGGGCATTCGCGGGCACATTTGTTGCAGCTCTCGCAGAATTTTTGCAGGCCAAAATCGATTGGCCTGTCGTGGGCCATTGGCATGTCGGTGGTCACGGCACCCGATTTCAAGCGTGGGCCAAGGTATGGATTCAAGATCACCTCGCCGATGCGGCTAACCTCGCCCAATCCGCTTAGCAATAGCAAGGGCGGTTGCAGGACCTCGCCATCCATCACTGTGTGGGCCTTGGCTTTGTAACCAAGATTGCGGATTTGTTGCGCCATCACGCCGCCCAACAGCGAAAACCGCAGATATGCGCGCATGGATTGACTAACCGCGATCCAGTCGTCGCCGCTGGACCCCTCCATGGTTTCATAGCCCTGATCAATGATCATGCTGATGGCTTGGTCGTGAGGTGGCACGATTTCCTCGCCGGTGGCGTCATGCGAATACCAAGACCAATCCGGACATCGGCTAAGGCCCGCAGCGTCCGCACCTAGGAAGTAGCTGGCCGCTTTGAGGTTATCGGCATTGCGTTGCGCATCACTTGGGCGGGTGCCGTCGGCCGTTTCACCATCTTGTAACAGCACAAAGGCCCCCAGCGCGCGGCGTTGGGCAAAACTGGGCGCGGCTTTGCGCACGTAGTAACCGCCCTTTGCCCCATCTTGCAGCGTCTTGCCCATGTCACCAAACTGTGCCCGGGCGAACATATCGGCGCGCTTGGGAACGCGTGCGACGTTTTCTTCGTCGATATAGGTGGTGGGGGTGTCCACGCGTTTCAGCCGCTCGAACGGCTGCGCGCCGTCTACATAGCGGCGTTTCGCGTAGGGGTCGCGGTTCATCGCATTCTTGGCAAAACCCGCGCCCAGCCACCATGCGGGGCCTTGAGTTTTGAACCACGGCTGGTCAGCCATAGGGGCCAATGGCCGGTCATGTGCCAGATCCATTTCGGTGGTGATCGCAGCAAGGCCAAAGCGTTTGCCCAGCCACGGTGCAACCAGATCACGGTTTTCAGATGTCACCAAACCCGCAGAAACGGCGAGTTTTCCTAGATCCACATCAGTCGAAGTCGCGGTATGCGCCCGTGCATCAAAACCCAACAGACGGATATAGTTGGCAATGACCATCGCGTTTTCAGTGGCCAGCAGACAGGCTCGGTGATCTTGGGCATCCATGATCCAATCGCTGCCCGGTTCGTCCGCCTTGGGGTCGCGCATATGTTCGTAGAGAAAGACAATCGCATGACGGTGGCCATCGATGGGACGTGGTACAGCCTGCATGCTGTCGCGCAGATCAGCCATGATCACGTCAATGCCTGACGCCAATGTCTTTGTCTGACGGGTTTTGAGCGCATGCGCCAAGCGGTCAATGTCTGGGTTGCGCAGAGGCGTTTCCAACAGGGCTGCTTCAGGCAGAGGCCCAATGCCAATCATCGACGCATCGTTGAAATACCCAAACGCCTTGAGGTGATCCGAACGTTCCTGCGGATCAGTTGGAATTTCAGATTGAACCGGATTCACCAACCCATCTCGAATGGCATCCATCATTGCTTGAAATTCGCCCATCGCATTGACGATGCTGTCGGGCTGGTCCGGGCGATGAAAGCTGAGTTGCTGTTGCGCCGGTGCTGACGACAGATCAGGAAGACCGGACCTGCGCTGCAATCGCTCCAACGGATACGATCCCAAATGCACCGGTCTTTTCTTATCTGAGAATATGCGCATGCCCATGATGGCGTCCCCTGTTCGCGTGTTCGTCAGGCCATATCGCGCCATCGACACAAAATCCATTCATGCCTATTAATAGACTGCATGAGCAATTTCGATATTACAGATCTGGATGGCAAGGTTTTAAAGACCTTTCTGACCATTCTAGAGGAGTCTTCAGTGTCCAAGGCCGCGGACCGTTTGGGGGTGACACAATCTGCCGTCAGTCACACCTTGGGCAAGTTGCGCGCAGTGCTGGGTGATCCGCTGTTTGTCCGATCGGGTCAGGGCCTGACACCAACAGAACGGGCAGTGGCCCTGCAAGAGCCGGTGCAGCGGGTGCTGGATGGGATCAAGGCGCTAACCGATGCGCGCCCTTTTGACCCCAACGCCGAAACCTTACAGTTTCAGATTGCTGCAAATGATCTGCAACGCGAGCTTATTTTCCCCCAGCTGCTGCGAGAGGCCCGGTCTGAGGGTTTGCGATTGCGGTTGGATTTTGTGCCTTCGGGTGTGCCGGACGCTGCCATTTTGCGCAGCGACCGCTGTCAGCTGATGCTTACCCCCATGCCCCCCGATGGGCCCGACATTTTCCAGAAACGTCTGATGCAAAGCGAGATGCGGATATATTACGATGCGAGACACCGCGCACCCCCATCAACTTGGGGCGCATATTGTCAGGCCGATCATGTTCAAGTGCGCTTTGCCGATGGGCGCAGTGCGCAGGTGGTGTTGCGTGGGGTGGATCAGAGCCAGATAAAGGCGCCGGTTTTGACCCTGCCTCACTTCAACGCAATCCCGGCGTTTATTCAGGGCAGTGACCTGATTTCCACTGATACGGCACTGATGGCGCAGGGACCCTTGGCTGGGTTGGATAACGCCCCGGTGCCATTCCACTGTGAACCCGTCGCGATCTATATGGTCTGGCATGAACGCTCGAATGCAGACCCCGCGCATCGCTGGTTGCGGCAGCGAATTGAACGATTGGCGCAACAATTTACGCACGGGATCTAGGCCAGCCGCCCAAATATCGCGAAGCTTTAAATATGCCCGCGGGATTTCACCAGATGGGTCAGGGTCGCCCCGGTTTCAAAGAATATCTGACGGGCGCCAGTCAGGGCTTCAGGGTGGGTCGGGATCGCAGAGATGGGCAATGGATCCGGTGATCCTGACAACAGACTGTCAGCCATGCCCATGCCAAACACAGTGCCCGGACCGATGCCCCGCCCCGAATAACCGAACACAGCCAAGGCGTTTGGCCCAATCGAAATAATTTTAGGGATGCGATCTGAGGTCATAGCGATGCGCCCGTGCCAGCCAGCCGTCAGCGGCTGGTCTGCAAGCGCAGGAAACAGCTCGGTCAGTTTGCGTTTGATCCAAGCCTTGTGGGCAAAGCTAGCGATGTGGTCGAGATTCCCCATCGCGCCAATCACCAGACGCCCAGCCTGATCCATGCGAAATGACGTCATAATCAGCCCCGTATCCCAGCATCCTTCGCCACCGGCCAGAATGGTGTCGCGCAAACCCTGTGGCAAAGGGGCCGTGGCATATTGGAAGTAGTTCACGGGAACGTATCTCTGCGCAGAGGCTGACAGATCCTGATGATAGGCATTGGTTGCTTGTATCAGTGCCTTAGCCTGCACAGTGCCGCCAGCGGTTTCAACCTGCCAAACCCCGCCGTCGTGCTGGATGTACAGTGCTGGGGTTCGCGCATGCAATTGCGCTCCGGCGGCCACGGCCGCGCGCGCCAATCCCCTGACATATCCAAGCGGCTGAATGGTGCCTGCACGCGGATCAAACAGCGCACCATGAAAGGCAGAAGAGCCCGTGCGCCGGGTGGCTTCGGCCTGATCCAGTAAAACAACCGGTGCGCCATCTTGGGACAACTGCCGGTGGCGGGTTTGCAGGTTAGCGAACCCTTTGGGCGAATGGGCACAATGCAGGGTGCCCTGGCGCACCGGTTCGCATTGAATATCGTGCTGTGCGATCAAGTCGAACACCCGGCTCGGGGCCTCGGCCAGCAGGGTCACAAGGCGATCCCCCTGCGACTGTCCCAGATGTTTGCGGATCTCAACCGGGGGCAACCATAAACCAGCATTGGCCAGACCAACATTGCGCCCGGATCCGCCAGACCCGATCTCCTGCGCCTCGAGCAGGCAGACGGATGCACCGCTTTGCGCCGCTTGCAACGCCGCAGCAACACCAGAATACCCACCGCCGATCACAACGAGATCAACAGAAGCATCCCACGATAGTGGCGGAGCAGTCACTTTTTCTGCACAAGTTTGGAACCAAATGTTCTGTGCGTTTTCAGGAGTCAATTTCGATCCTCGGAGTCAGGATATGCCAGCAATGTGGGGTGCAGTTAGAGGGCCCACCCCAACCGGGGCGGCTGGTCGCTCATTTCACAACCAAGCCACGTTGATCATCGCGACCCATCGAAATCAAGAAGCGATTGGCTGTCTGCGCGGACTGAAAGGCGGCTTTGCTGTCCATGCCCTGCCAATTGGCCAAGGTCAGAGATTGCGCCACCGCGCCGCCCAAAGTGGTGCCGGGACCGGTGACGATGAACAGATCAGGCGCAAATTCACGCGCAGCTGTTTGAATGGCGCGGCTGAAGTCATACGTCTCGGTCACCTGATGCCCCAAAGTATAATCCCACAGTTCTTTGATATCACTGGCCCCCGGCCACCAAATTTTACCGCGCCCATCAATCAGGGGGCGGTCCGGTTGGGTGAACAGATCAATGCCGAGCTGGGCCCGACCTTGCGCCGCAACAGGAGTCTGTAGATGGGTATGAAACGCTGCATGGTTGGCCAACCGCAGCGGAAACCGATCTTGGGTCAAAGGATTTTCGGCCTCGAATGCCTTGAGCCCCTCTTCGTTGCCAGCAAGGACCAACATACCGCCCAGATCAATGGACAAGGCAAGTGTGTGCCCTTCGCGCGCGTTGATCTCAGTCACCTGCCTCAACAACGCAGACTTGCGCGCGGGGTCGTTGACCCAGTCGACGTCGGTAAACGGATAGACCAATTGACCGCCGATCAGCTGTTCTTGCATCAACGTGCCCATGGTGTTGACGACGCGAAATCCATTTTCAGGGCTGACCGCCCCCGCTACCGCCAAGGCGATATACCACCCCATGGAATTGCCGGTGACGGCCACAACCTCGATATCATTTGCCAATGCCTGTGCATCGGCCAGTGAGGCGGAATAGATCAGTGGCGAGGCGACGTCCCCGCGTGAGTATTTTCCAACTGAAAACCTGCTTGCGCCATCCAAGCCCGTTACCGGTTCTTGTCGGGTTTCAGCGCGGATCGCGTCGAATTCCCGGAACATGTCCATCCGTCCCGCGTGATGGCGGTGTAGGTATCCCAGCTCGGCCTTGTTATAGGTCCCCCGACCGGGGCAGATCACAACAGCGGTGCGAGTCATGAGCGGGCTCCTGTCAATGCGAGCGCGGCAGCAACAATGCCGTCTTTAGAGGGGAGCGGCGCGGCATAGGCCGGGCCGGTGGCAATAAAGCAATCCTCGGCCACGACGCGGGCGGTAGGTTGATCGCTGTGCTCGGCGAACAGCGTCATCAACGCCTCGGAATGGCTGCCGGTGCGGCGACATTCATCCACGATCAGTACATGTTTGCAACCTTTTGTCGCCTCGAGCAAGGCTTCAGCGGGCAGCGGCGACAGCCAGCGCATGTCGATGATCCGAGTGCTTTGACCGGCGGCTTCGAGTTCGGGCAGCGCCTGTTTCGACAGGTAATGCCCGTTGCCGTAGGTGACGATAGCCAAATCGGTTCCATCGCCGTGCACGCCGACCTCACCCAAACCGATGCGTTGGTCTGGCGACGGATAGGTCGTCATCCAGCCTCCATCCTGCGCCCCGTACAGATCGCGCATCGGGTAAAGCGCGATGGGTTCCAAGAACACCACAACGCGCTGTTCTTCGCGCGCCAATCGCACGCTTTCACGCAGCATCATCGCCGCATCCGCGCCGGTTGAGGGGCAGGCAATGATGACGCCGGGAATGTCGCGCAGGACGGCTAGTGAGTTGTCGTTGTGAAAATGGCCACCAAATCCCTTTTGATACCCAAGACCAGCGATCCGCAGCACCATTGGGTTGGTGAATTGACCGTCTGAGAAGAACGGCAGAGTTGCTGCTTCGCCACGGATCTGATCCTCAGCGTTGTGTAGATAGGCCAGGAACTGGATTTCGGGGATCGGGATAAATCCGTTGTGTGCCATGCCAATCGCCAGCCCCAGAATGGACTGTTCATCGAGCAGCGTGTCGATCATCCGGTCCGGGCCAAACCGCGCCTGTAGCTTCTGTGTGACGCCATAGACGCCGCCTTTGCGACCAACGTCTTCCCCCATCATGACGATTTCGCCATGTTCCAGCATCAGATCCGTCAGGGCCCAATTGATGATCCGGCTCATCGGTTGCGGATCGGCCATGGCACGCATGTCGCCGCCGAAGGCTTCGGCACGGGCTGCGTCGCTGGGGCCGTTGGTGGGCTTACAGTCACGTTTGGGCGGGATCAGGCTGGCCATGACGGATTTAGCATCGCTCAGGTGGGGGCGCTTGACGGCCTCGGCCGCGACACGATCCACCCGCGCGCAAGTGTCTTGGTAAATCGACAGGGCCTGTTCGGGACTGAGGGCACCCGCTTGATCCAGCAAACGCACGCTGTGCAGCAATGGGTCATTGGCCTCGTCACTTTCGACCTCGGACTTGCTGAGATAGGTAGTCGGAACGTCCGCCCCTGCGTGGCCATAAAGGCGGACGGTTTTGAGGTGCAAGAACGCCGGTTTACGCCGTGTGCGGACATATTCGGCTGCCTCTTGAGCAACCGCATGCGCCTCGTAAAGATCCAGACCGTTGGCGCGGAAGTATTTGATGCCGGGGCGATGCTCCATCGAGGTTGCGATCCACCCTTTGGGGGTTTTGGTCGAGATGCCGATGCCGTTGTCCTCGCAAACAAACAGCAGCGGCAAGGGCACGGATTGCACCGATGTCCATCCCGCTGAATTAATCGCGCCCTGCGCGGTGGAATGGTTGGCCGATGCATCCCCAAACGAACAGACGGCGATGCCATTCTCGGGCAGCTCGCGGTGTTCAGGTGCATGGCGCCGCGCAGCACCCAGACCATAAGCAGCCCCGACCGCCTTGGGCAGGTGGCTGGCGATGGTTGAGGTCTGCGGTGGAATGGTCAGGGCCTTGGAGCCCAGCACCTTGTGCCTGCCACCCGAGGTCGGATCCTCGGAAGAGCAGGCAAAGGACAGCAACATATCCCATGCAATCTGTTGCCCCGGCACCTGATCGGCCCGCGCGATCTGAAACGCAGCGTCACGGTAGTGCAGAAAGGCGATGTCGGTTGGACGCAGGGCATGGGCCACTGCGGCCATGCCTTCGTGACCAGACGATCCGATGGTGTAAAATCCCTGCCCCGCCTTTTGCATCGCGCGGCTGGTACGGTCCAGTGCGCGGCTAAGCACCTGCGCCCGGAACAGAGACACCGCTTCGGTGGTGCTTAACCCCTCCTGCGGGGCGGCGCCTGTCGGAAAGTCGCGCGCAGCCACACGAGACAAGAAATTTTCATGAACGATCTGGGCGCGAGCCATTGGGTGACCTTTTCTTTAGATATGTAAGTAAGGGCAAACGCCCAGAAACAGGTTACAGAGCTTCTACCGCACGGGTGATGCGCACCAATCCTTGCTGCAGACTTTCCCGCCCGTAGGCAAATGACAAGCGCAGATGTCCCGGCATGCCAAAAGCCCGCCCGGGAACAACCGCAACTCCCGCCTTATCCAGCAAATGTCGGCAGAACTCCGGATCCGATGGCATTTTTTCCGGGCACTTCGGAAAGACATAAAAAGCGCCGTCCGGCACAGGACACTCCAGCCCTGCGGCGTTCAGGCTGTCGACCATCATATCCCGCCGGCTCCGCAGTTCGACCAGACGATCCGCAAGCAGGTCTTGTGGGCCCGTGACTGCGGCCAAAGCCGCCGCCTGTGCGACAGAACACGTCCCAGAAGTAACCTGCCCTTGAACGGCGGTCATTGCTTTGATTAGGGGCAGTGGCCCAATGGCCCATCCGATCCGCCACCCGGTCATAGAAAACGCTTTGGACACACCATTCACGGTCAGAACCCGGTCCGCCAATTTTGGCATCGCCTGTGCAAACGGTGGAAAGGACACGTAGCTCAGGTGTTGATAGATTTCATCCGAGATCACCCAGACATGTGGGTGACGGGACAACACATCGGCCAGAGCAAGCAGCTCGGCCTCGGAGTAAATCGCCCCGCTTGGATTGGACGGAGAGTTCAGCAGCAACCACCTTGTGCGCGGGGTGATGGCCTGTTCCAACTGCGCCGGGGTAAGCTTGAACGCCTGGGCCGCGTCGCAGGTTATAACAACAGCCACCCCGCCCGCCAGTCTCACCATATCAGCATAAGAGGTCCAGAATGGCGCGGCCATGATCACCTCGTCACCCGGGTTCAACGTCGCCAGAAACGCATTCGCAAGCACCTGTTTTGCTCCGGTCGAGATCATCACCTGTTCCGTCCCAACCCCAGCCTGACCGGCAACGGCAGCGCGTAAATCTGGTGTCCCTGCGGTAGCGGTGTATCGGGTCTGTCCCGCCAGCGCGGCCTGATGCGCGGCCTCGACCACATGCGCAGGGGTTGGAAAGTCAGGCTCCCCGGTGCTGAGCGCGATGACATCCACGCCCTGACGCCGCAACTCCGCTGCGCGCTCGGAAATCTGAACGATCTTGGACAAGGCGATTCCATTCAGACGACCCGCGGGTTGGAATTCAGTATGTGTGTTCATCTTTGGAATAGGTCCTTTGACTGACTTTATGCAGCAAGAGCAATATCGCCCTATGATCCAAAGAAAGCGAATGATAATTCGGAAGGAAGGCATGAGGTAAAGTTATATGGATATCCCGCGTCGGTTCCTGCCCTCCATCAGCTCTCTGCTTGCATTAGAGGCGGTAGATCGTCTGGGCAGCGCTTCTGCAGCAGCAGAAGAGTTGTCACTGACACAAAGCGCAATAAGCAGGCAATTGAAGGTGATGGAAGAGCAATTGGATGTCGCACTGATTCAACGCAATCAGATGCGACTACAGCTGACACCTGCGGCGCAGGAATATGTTATCGAAGCACGCGCAGCGATCCAGAAGTTGGCGCAGGCGTCTCTAAAGCTAAAAGCAAATCCAATGGGCGGATCGCTAAACCTGTCCGTCCTGCCTGCATTTGCCATGCATTGGCTTGCTCCACGGCTGAGCGATTTCGCCCGTAAGCACCCCGGTGTCACGATCAACCTGAACACGCGGTTGAAGCCGTTTGATTTCACCATGGAACCCTTTGATGCCGCGATCCATTTTGGTGGTCTCGACTGGCCGGGCGTCAATGCGTTGCGGATCATGCGCGAAGAGGTCGTGCCGGTTTGCGCACCTCACCTTTGCCCCCCAAACCGACGCTCGGCCGAATGGTTGCTGGACGCACCGCTGCTTCACCTCGATACCCGGGCGAACGCTTGGGAGGCATGGTTTTCAGCACAGGGAATCTCTCCCCCAGCATTGCAGGGCATGCTGTTTGATCAGTTTTCCACAATGATCCCAGCAGCAATCCACGGGCTGGGTGTGGCACTTCTCCCCAGTTACCTGATCCAGGACGAATTGAGCTCTGGACGGCTCATCAGAGCCTTTGACAGCAAAAGCATCTCATTGGGGGATTATTTTCTGGTGTGGCCAAGCACAAGGCCGATGCCGGTGGCTTTTGAGACGTTCCATACCTGGCTACTGGAACAGATTGACGACCTAGACCCCAGCTTCGGATAGTCAGTGGCCTCAGCGCTGTTGCTGCGCGGCTTTTCGCCTTGCGTCCTGCGGACGGCGGGATGTGGGCCCGGCAGGGCGCGGCTTTGCCGCGCCCTGCCGGGCCCAACGGGAGGAAATGTCTCGCTAGTGACATTGCCGACGGGCGGGAGTGCCCGTTTGATTAGTTAAACGTCGATAGAACGCGCGATGAGTTCCTTCATCACTTCGTTGGTCCCACCATAGATCATCTGGACACGTGCATCTGCATAGAGACGGGCAATCGGGTATTCCATCATGAACCCATAGCCCCCGAACAGTTGCAGGCACTCGTGCATGATTTCATTCTGAACTTCGGACCCCCAATATTTCACCATCGAGGCCGTAGTTGCATCCAGTTGGCCTTGTTCCAAACGCCCAATGCAGTCATTCACAAAACTACGCAGCAACTCTGCCTTGGTTTTGCACTCTGCCAGTTTGAACCGTGTGTTTTGGAAATCCATTACGCGCTGCCCGAACGCCTTGCGTTCCTGCGTATACTTCACGGTTTCGGCGATCGCGAAATCAATCGCCCCAAGCGCCATCAATCCGATTGTCAGGCGCTCCCATGGCAGCTGCTTCATCAGTTGATAGAAGCCTTGACCCTCTTCGGCACCAATCAGGTTGGTCATCGGCACTTTGACGTCCTCAAAGAACAGCTCGGCTGTATCATTGCCCTTCATCCCCAGTTTCTTGAGGTTTTTACCGCGGCGGAAACCTTCAGTTCCTTCGGTTTCCATTGCGATCAGTGAAACACCTTTGGCACCCAGAGTTTTGTCCGTTTTGGCCACCACGATCACCAGATCAGCCGACTGACCGTTGGTGATAAAGATTTTGGAGCCGTTGATTTTGTAGCTGTTGCCCTCTTTTTCAGCGGTGGTACGCACCGCCTGCAAATCGGATCCGGTGCCCGGTTCGGTCATCGCAATTGCACCGACCATTTCGCCAGAGACCAATTTCGGCAACCATTTCTGCTTTTGCTCTTCGCTGCCGTAGCCGTTGATGTAGTGCATCACAATGGACTGGATGCCAAAGCCCCAACCGCTGTCGCCCCGCGCAGCTTGTTCGTACATCGCCACGGCATCAAAGCCCATGCCTCCGCCTACTCCCCCGTATTCTTCGGCAATGGTTCCGCCCATCATGCCAGCTTCGCCAGCTTTGTTCCAAAAGCCGCGATCAACGACACCGTTGGCATTCCACGAGTCGATGTTGGGAACCAGTTCGTCATCGTAAAACCGGCCCGACATTTCGGCAAACATCCGGTGTTCTTCGGTGATCCAGCTGGCGGTTGGGGTAAAGAGCGTCATGGCATGCCTCATTGAAATCTAGGTTGAAACCAAGCTATCGCGTGCTGTGCTTTATGCCAATCTGGGTGACGCCGCGTCCCAATTCTGCAACGCAACGTCCTTTGGTTTAGTTCGCGACACGATGGCGCATCCCTTGGGTCGGTGGGGTTTCAGCGCCACCAGCAAAGCACTGAGCAATGGACATCCATTCGACCGCAATCGGCCCGTCCAGCTTTAGCTCTGTGTCCGTCACGTTTCGCGTTTGCGCCATGACTTGGGCGAACTCCACGGCCGATCCGTTGATCTCATTGTCGTTTGGTTCGCCAAAGGTCCAGACCGCACCTGACGGGGCAACCAATGTCATATACGGCATCACTTCGGGCACCTTCCGGCCATTGACCTTGTAAGACCAGGCAAAGGTGTTCAATCCCAGAACCACGATGTTCTTGATGCGATCCATTTCGTGCCGCTCAGCGCCGAGGATATCAAACACCTCTTGTCCATGCGCCCATGTTTCCATCTGCCGCGCCGTCATGGACGAACGTACCGACATGTCCGGCCCGGCCCATTTCACCCGTCGCTTGGGGTCGAGATCCGCCCAGCGCACGCCCATATCGGTATATAGGCTGCGCCATGCTTCGCGCAGCTGTTCACCGCGTTCTGAAACCATTGCGTTTTCGGTGGCACGGAATCCTTGCTTGGCGATTCCGCCCATCACAGCCCCCACCTTGGCTGCAAACGCGTCTTCGTCCTGCAACGACAGATCCGCCATTTGGTTCCAGAAATGCAGGTGCACCATGACGTCATTCAGGGTCCAGCCTTTGAATTGGGTGACCTGATCCCACCCATCCCCACGCACATCTGCAAGCACTGCAAAAAGCGCCTCGCTTTCGTCCAGAAAATCCTGCGCCTGTTCCATTTATTCCTCCAACGTTGCCATCAGCCGTTCCACGGCGGCAAGGTAGTCCTGTTTAAAATCCTGTACCACAGCGGTGGTTGAAGTCGCCTGATTCATCAACCCAACCCCCTGCCCGACCCAATAGGTCGACAATTCGGCCGCGCCATCATGGCCGGACTGCGCCAGCTTTTCGACCTTGCGCAGGGCCGGTTCCGATACCAGCGTCTGCAGTGGCATCGGCAGCGGGCTGGGGCCTTTGACCTCCCAGGCATCCGTCCAAGCTGATTTGAGCTGTCGCGACCCTTTGCCGGTGCGCGACCGAGACCGAACCGTATCGGACGAGGTCGCGGCCAACATCTTATCCTTGATTTGTTGCGGCGGTTCGCCTTCTGCCGTGGTGAGCCAGACAGACCCGCACCAAGCGCCCGCAGCCCCCATGGCCATCGCCGCGGCCATTTGTTGCCCTGTAACGATACCACCAGCGGCCAATACCGGCGTGCCCTTGGCGACCGAAACGACTTCGGGCACCAGCACCATGGTTGAGATTTCACCGCAGTGACCGCCCGCCTCGCCACCCGCCGCCACAAGGATATCGACCCCAGCAGCGACTTGCAGTTCTGCGTGTTTCTTGGCCCCGACCAAAGCAGCGACAGGAACACCTGCAGCCTTGGCGCGTTCCATCATGATCGGGGGAGGCGTGCCCAGTGCATTTGCAATCAGCTTGATCGGGAATGAGAACGCCACATCCAGCATGTCCTGTGAGCCAGCGCTGTTCATATTGTGCGAGAACATCAACAGATCGCCGCGCGCGGCATCCAAATCATCAGTGGCCACGCCATATTGATCCAGCACCTGATTGGCGAAATCCACATGTTCTTGTGGAACAGATGCCAGCAAATCTGCATCGCTGGGTTCAGCAGCCTGTTTTTGGATTGAGGTCGGAACGATCAGATCCACACCATAGGGTTTCCCATCACAGTTGGCATCTATCCATTCCAGTTCGGTCCGCAGCTGTTCGGGCGTATACATCACCGCCCCAAACACGCCCATGCCCCCGGCACGGGACACCGCAGCCACCACATCACGGCAATGGCTAAATGCAAACAACGGGAATTCGATGCCCAATTGGCGGCACAGGTCGGAATTCATAACTCAAGTCTCCTCAATCTCGATCATCACGTCACCCGCGGTCAGTTGTTGCCCGGCTTTGACGTGCACGGCGCTAACTGTTCCATCGACAGCGGCCATGATCTGATGTTGCATTTTCATGGCTTCCAAAACGGCCAGTGTGTCCCCTTTGGTCACGGTCTGACCCGGTTGTGCTGTGACATCGACCACCAGCCCGGGCATTGGCGCGCTGACACGTCCTCCGGCAACGACGGTTTCGTCCTGCGCGCCCGGTCGCACCCGCGAAAACGTCATGCGTTCAGCCCCCACCGCGATTTGAATGCTATCGCGGCTGAGCACAGCGACAACATCGACCGTTTTTCCGTTTACACGGGCGCGGATCATGTCCTTGTCGCGGGCTGTCACGGTGATCTCAAATGTCTCATCACCCGCCCCAATCGTCCAACCAGCGAGCGTAGCAGTCGCGCGCAGGTGCAGGTCTTGCCCGGCGAAGGTCAACGTCACATTCAACGGCAACAGCGCCACGCTAGACCAGCCCAACTGATCCTCAGAGACATACCCAGCAGCCTCTCTTGCCCGTTTCGCATCCGCATCAAGCAGCAGGGCCAAAGCCAATGCTGCATCTTGCGCGTGCGGCAGTGTTTTAGGGAAACCTGTGGGATAGGCCTGATCCAAAAAGGCGGTTGTTGCTTCGCCTTGCGCGAACACCTTTTGGTCCAAGACATCCGCCAGAAAGGCAGAATTGGTCACTGTACCCAGCAGAACACTTTCGCGAACTGCTTTGATCAAACGGGTGCGCGCGACCTGACGTGTGGGGCCGTGGGCGATGATTTTGGCCAACATCGGATCATAGAAGGGTGAGACGTCTTGCCCGGTCACGACCCCTGAATCCACCCGCACACCCGGGCCTGTCGCCGCGTGCCACAAATCAATTGGACCGGTTGCAGGCAAATAGTCATTGGCAGGATCTTCGGCATAGAGACGCACCTCGATCGCGTGACCGGTGAGGGTCACGTCATCTTGGGTCAACGCCAAGGGGTCCCCCTGAGCCACCGCAATTTGCATCGCGACCAGATCCAACCCCGTGACCAGTTCAGTTACCGGATGTTCAACCTGCAATCGGGTGTTCATCTCTAGGAAATAGAATTGCCCGGCCTCATCCAGTAGAAACTCAACCGTTCCTGCCCCACGATAGTTGACGGCACGCGCCGCGTGCACGGCTGCTGCGCCCATTGATGCGCGCAGGTCGGGTGTCATGACCGGGCACGGCGCTTCTTCGACCACCTTCTGATGGCGGCGCTGAACCGAGCAATCGCGTTCGCCCAGGTGGATGACTGCACCATGACTGTCGGCAAAGACCTGAATTTCGACATGGCGCGGGGCGATGATTGCCCTTTCAAGGATCAACTCGCCTGAGCCAAACGCATTCTCAGCTTCGGATCGTGCCAAGCTGATAGCCCCGGCAAGATCTGTCTTACTTTGAACCAAGCGCATCCCACGTCCGCCACCGCCAGCGGCGGCTTTGACCATGACCGGGAACCCTATTTCATCGGCGGCCTCTATTAGCACATCGTCGGCTTGATCCGCCCCCTCATACCCGGGTACGCAGGGCACCCCAGCGGCAATCATCAGGCGCTTGGCCTCGGCCTTGTTGCCCATCGACAGGATCGCCTGCGGTTCTGGCCCGACAAAGACCAAACCCGCAGCCTCGACCGCAGCAGCAAAATCCGAATTCTCTGACAGAAACCCGTATCCCGGATGAATGGCCCCGGCCCCAGTGTGCTGAGCTGCTGCAAGGATCTTACCTGCATCAAGGTAACTGTCCCCCACTGGCCCGTCGCCGATCCACACGGCCTCATCCGCCAACGCAACATGCGGCGCCTGTGCATCAGCCGTGGTGTAAACCGCCACAGCGCGCAGCCCCAGCGCCTGAGCCGAGCGGATCACACGGGCGGCGATTTCGCCTCGGTTGGCCACCAGAATTGTATCAAATGCCATCTGTTCAGCCCTCTGCCCATTTGGGTTTACGTTTGTCAAAAAATGCGGAGATGCCTTCACGTGCTTCGTCCGAGAGCATCCGCGCGGCAAAGCTTTCAGCGGCCGTCTGGCGTTGCTGATCGCGTGTTTGAAACGGCATCTGCGCCAATTGCTGTTTGATCGCCGCCAAAGCCGCGGGCGCTGCGGCCTGTACATTGGATCGCACCTGCCCAAGGGCTGTTTCCATCCCACCGGGTGGCACGATTTGATCCACCAACCCCGTTTCATGCGCTATGGCACTATTGAACGCGGCCCCGGTCAGCATCAATCGACGCGCAGTAGGCAGGCCCAGACGCGCGACCACAAACGGCGCGATCTGCGCCGGGGTCAGGCCGATCCGGGTCTCCGACAGACTGAATTTCGCCCCTTCGGTAGCGATCACCATGTCGCCAACACAAGCCAGACCAAAGCCCCCCGCCATCGCGGCACCTTCGACAGCCATCACAATGAACTGCGGTAGGGCGGCAACGGCATCGAACAAGTCGGCGGCTTGCAGGCTCATAGCAATGATGTCCTGTTTCGACGCACCACCCTGAAACACGGATTTGAAGGCCTTGAGGTCACCGCCCGCACAAAAGATCCCACCCTGCCCACGAAAGGTGATTCCGCGGATATCAGATGTTTGCAGGGCAGCGCACAGATCAAGCAGCGCCACAACCCGCTCACCGGTCAGAGGGTTGCGTTTGTCGGGCTCGTTGAACCAGACGGTCAGCCACGCGCCGTCCTGTTCCAGCTCTAAATGAGGAGAAGTTGGCAACATGATCAGAACCTATGCACCCCATATGAGGTTGGCTTAACTTTACGCGCCCGCCCTTCAAGGCAGGTTTCAAGACAGAACCCTAACACCCGCCGGGTGTCGCGCGGATCAATCACACCATGATCTATACACCGCCCCGAAGTATAGAACGCCCCTTCCTGACGGGTGAAATGATGGGTTATTGCTGCCGTTTGGGCTGCCATCTTTGCCTCGTCCGGCTCAACGCCTTTGCGTTTGAAACCGGCGCGGGCGACCATCTCCATCGTGCCGGCAGCTTGTTCGCCCCCCATCACGCCGGTTGCTGCATTGGGCCACGCGAACAGGAAATCCGGGTCATAGGCGTAACCGCACATACCATAGTTTCCCGCCCCGAAACTGGCCCCGATGTACAGCGCGATTTTGGGTACATCGACCGAGGTCACAGCCTGAATCATCTTTGCGCCATGTTTAATCATGCCACCTTGTTCAGACTGCGTGCCGACCATAAATCCCGTGATGTTGTTAAGGAAAATCAGCGGCGTATCACTTTGACCGCAAAGCTGGATGAACTGTGTGGCCTTGTTTGCACCCGCCGGATCAAGCGGCCCATTGTTACCGATGATGCCAACTGCAATACCGTTGATCGCCGCCTGAAGACACACTGTTGCGGGGCCATACCCCGGTTTGAAATCCTCGAACTCTGAACCATCGACCAGACGCGCCACAACTTCGCGCATGTCATAGGGCATGCGGTAGTCCGTTGGCACCACGCCCGCGATTTCCTCAGCGTCATACCGGGGGGGCTCGACGTGCTTTTCATGTCGCACAGGCAGGGACTTGTTCCAATCCAGCCGCGCCATCACATCACGGGCCATTTCTACGCCGTGCGTGTCATCCTCGGCTAAATATTCCACCAAACCTGAGATGGTGGCGTGCATTTCCGAGCCACCCAGATCACGGTCATTTGCCCGCTCACCCGTGGCCGCATGGGTCAAGGCCGCGCCCGCCAACGCCGCCATGCCATTGTTTTTCACGCCAACAACGTAATCAGCCAACCCGGGCATATAAGCCCCGCCAGCCGTGGATGGACCATGAAGAACCGCAACGTTGGGCAAACCCGCTGCCGAGTGGCGTGCGAGATTGCGGAACAGCTTACCGCCATTGGCCCAGAACTCGACCTTATACTCCATCAGGTTCGCACCGGCGCTTTCGACCAGATGCACAAAGGGCAGATTCTGCTTTAACGCCATGTCCTGCGCACTCAGGACTGCCGCGCCGGTCATTTCAACCATCGAGCCTGCCTTAATGCCCGCGTCATCCACCACGATCATGCAACGCACGCCTGACACAAACCCAATGCCGATGATGACCGAGGCCCCCGGCACCGATTTTTCCGGCTCTTTGATGTCGACCAAATACCCGGCCAAACCGTGAATCTGCAAAAACGGCATGCCCGGATCCAGCAGATGCGCAAGCCGGTCGCGAGGTGTGATTTGGCCACGGGCCTCCATCCGTTCGCGGCGCTGTTCAGACAGGGCGACCGGACGCGCCTCGAGCGCGCGCATTTCGGCAACCAGATCCAGCATTCCGGCGCGGTTCTTGGCAAAGGTTTCGGATTCGCGGACAACTTGACTGACAAAGCCCATGCGTCGCTCCTTAATTCGAATTCAGGATCAGCCCGGCCGGAATTTGCACCGGCACAGACAGGAGTTTCTGGGCAAAGCCCTTGCCCTGTGCATCGTTGCGCAGGGATGCGATGCCGCCGCCGCCTAGGGCGTTGTGCATCAGGATGTTCATGGAATGGGATCCGGGCAAGAAAAACCGTTTAATCTCGCCCCGGGTCTGGTCTGTGAAGACCTCAGCGATCCGATCCGGTGTGAGAGCGGCCCAAATGTAAGGGATATAGGCGGGGTGGCGGGCAATGACGCCGATGTTGGCGCTGTCACCTTTGTCACCGGATCGCGCCCATGCCAGATCTTCGAGGCCATGCGTGACCATTTCAGTCGATGTGCCCGCAGAAGCTGGCGCTTTTGGCGAACTTGGAGCGGGTGGTTTCAACCCACCCTGCTCCGGTTCATAATCTATCGTCTTCTCATCAAGCGAGATTTTGTAGGCCAACTGATCCGCGTCTACCAAAAAGGAAAACAACGCGACCACGGGCGAGGGTTTAGGTCGCCCGCCACCAGTAAAGAAATGCAATCCCGGCGGTGTCGCCAAGGCTCCACCGATCAATTCTTTTAGAAACAGTCCAATGGCGCGCGGATCATGATGGCGCACTGCCGCTTTGAACGCGATCTCTTCATAAGGGCCATCACCGGGACGCCCGCCAAAGGCCTCAAAACTAACTTCGCTATAGTCCGGCACGCGCATCTTGGTCAGCGTTGCCCGCGCCCGATCAAGACCGGCCTGCGCGAACGCCTGCGCTTTGGTGCGCGCATCCCGGCCATTAAACTGAAACACCATGCCAGCCCGGTAGCCATCCGACCACGTGGTGGACACCTTGAGCTGCCCTGAGGCTGGTCGCCCCTTGGCCCCACGGACCTGCACCCTGTCAGCCCCAAGCTGCACGAGCTGAACGTCGGAAAAGTCACACACGACATCGGGCAGCAAATAGGCTTGAGGGTCGCCTATCTCATAGAGCATTTGTTCACAGGCTGAGGCAGTCGAAACAATACCGGTTGTGGCATCAGGTTTGGTCAATACCATGCTGCCATCGGCGTGAACTTCGGCAATCGGGTACCCGATCTGGGCGACATCCCCGGCCTGCTCCCAATCGGTGAAATTCCCACCGGTGGATTGCGGACCACATTCCAACAGATGACCGGCCAACGAGCCAGCCGACAACAGATCAAAGTTATCCGCAGACCAATTGAAATGATGCATGCAAGCCGCCAAGGTCAACGCGCTGTCAACGCAGCGCCCCGTAATCACGATATCAGCGCCCGCATTCAGCGCCGCCACAATCGGGGCTGCCCCGATATAGGCATTCATTGAAGCGATTTTGTCCCGAGGCGGCATTGCCGCCCCTGAAAACATCTCGGTCACGCCGGCAAATTCCGCCGCCCGTGGGAGGAGATCATCCCCCTCAACCACCGCAACCGTCAAAGACAAACCTGCCTCTGCAATATTGGCCTTCAATGCCGCCCCACAAGCCGCAGGATTCACCCCACCCGCGTTGGACAGAACCTTAACACCCTGCGCGGCGATTGCGCCCAGATTACGACCCATTGCGTCTGAAACAAAATCAACCGCGTACCCTTTGTCGGCATCCTTAAGCCGTGCGCGCGCCATGATCGACATGGTGATTTCTGCGAGATAGTCATAGACGAGCACATCCACACCCGCGCCAAGCAACTGCGCCGTCGCATGTGGTGCTTCCCCCCAGAACCCGCTGGCCCCGCCGATCCGCAATGCGTTTGTCACGTCACGTTCCTCCATCCCGATCAAAACGGCACTTTACAGACCGTCCGTTCTGTTTTTAAGTTCCAGCCATCGCTCCGGTCAACGGGGTTTTGCAACAAACGACGCCACGGAACGATGCCACAGACACCCGCCCCCACCAAACCAACCCCGCAAGATTTACGGTCTCAGGCGACCCGCACAAAGGTGTGTCAGGCCACCATCGATTGTCTGGATCGACTGGGCTACGCCGAGACGACATTTGCCAAAATTCAGGCAAAAGCCTGTGTTTCACGCGGCGCCATCACCCACCACTTCCCTACAAAACAAGCCCTTGTTGCCGCCACCGCGATGGATTTGCTGGGCAATGCACTGGGCCCCGTAGAACGGCGCGCCGGATCGCCGCGCGAAAACCCCGTGCCGGTCTATGAGTTGATCATGAAAGCCTGGGACAACGTGGTGAATTCATCAGGCGGGCGTGCGATTGTCGAAATCCTTGTGGCATGTCGCACCGACCCCGAGCTGTATCAACTGCTCGAGGATCGTCTGCACCATTGGGACCGCGTCAGCCTGACCTCTGTCACGCAGAGCTATCGCGGCACTGGCCCTGACCCAGACGACGCAGAACTGTTGTGGAGCATGAGCCGGAACTTTCTGCGGGGGCTGATCCTGCACGAAAGCTTTGTCAGCGACCCTGCCTATCTGGCCCGAATGGTCGACCGCTTTGCCCGCATGATGGAAACGCAGCTGATTGTGCTGCCCCCTGAACACCGAACACCGCAAGAGGATCCGAAATGACCTGCCCATCGCCTTTTATGACCCCCGAACGCGAGGCGTTTCGCGCCAACCTGAAACGGTTCTTTGATGACGAGGTGAAACCCAACCTTGATGAATGGGAACTGAACAAAGCCGTGCCATGGGCAATGCATGAACGCGTGTCCAGCTTTGGTGTCTTTGGATTTGGGATCGACGAAAAATACGGTGGACTGGGGTTCGATGATGCCTTTATGCGCGCCGATTATGCCGAACTCGCGTTTGGGTGCGGCGCGTCAGGGTTTGCGGCTGCGGTGGGCGGGCGCATGATCTCATTGGGGCCGATTGCCAAATTCGCGCCGGATGGTTTTCGCAACACCGTGCTGCCCGAAATTATCGCCGGACGGATGAATTCGTCGCTGGCCATTACCGAACCCGGGGGCGGATCGGATGTTGCCAACCTCAACACCAAGGCAGTGCGCAAAGGTGACAAATGGGTCCTGAACGGGGACAAAGCGTTCATCACCGGGGGCATGGACAGTCAATGGTTTGTGGTTGGCGCCCGTACCGGGGGGCCGGGCATTGCTGGCATTTCGCTGTTCCTGATCGAGGCCGACACGCCCGGCTTCACCCGAACGCCTTTGGGGGGCAAAATGGGGTGGCATTGCTCAGAACAGGCGATGTTGCACTTTGATGATTGCGAGGTGCCCACCGAGGCCCTGATCGGTCCTGAAAACAAGGGCTTTATCGCGATCATGAACAATTTTAACTACGAACGGCTGGCGATGACCGCCGGGTCCTTGGGCATGATGCGGCTGTGTTACGAGGCCTCGCTGGATTGGGCACGCGAACGTAAAACTTTTGGTGAGCGCCTGATCGACCATCAGATCATCGCACATAAATTCGCGGAAATGTCCGCTAAGATCGATATGATCGAGGCTTATGTCGAACGGATTTGCTGGGCCATGAACCAAGGCGTGATGCCAGTGGCCGAAATCTCCAAGGCCAAAGTGCAATCCACCAAAGCTCTGGAGTATGTCGCTTCAGAGGGCATGCAGATCTTTGGCGGCGCCGGATATTTGCACGGCAACCCGGTCGAACGAGTTTGGCGCGAAATCAAAGTCATGGCGATTGGGGGCGGATCCGAAGAGATCATGCGCGATCTGGCCGTGCGTCAAATGGGACTGGCCGGGCAATAGACCCTCACTCTGGGGTCCAAATGGGGCGCATGTGTTAAAGCTCTGACAGGCGATAGGCGCGCGGCGTCACGCCTGTCCAACTGCGAAACGCGCGAATAAACGCGCTGGCTTCGCTAAAGCCTGCGCGCTCCGCGATCCCCTCTACCGACGCATCCGATGTGGTGAGCAGGCGAACCGCCAGATCCCGGCGCACCTGTTTGCGGATGTCGGAATAATCCACGCCCTCCTTTTTCAAACGACGGCGCAGGGTGTGTTGAGCAATGCCAAGCGCAGAGCAAACCTCGGCCATGTCCGCAAGCCGCCGCTCAACGGTCAGGACATTCTCGACCGCCACCGCCACCTCTAGCGACAGACCCACGGCTGCATCCACCGGCAGGAACGCATCCAGAGGCGTCCGTCGGGCATAATTGATCGCTTGGGCTTCGCTACGCACGATGGGCAATTTCATCAATCCAGCGGGAATGGCGATGCCTGAACTGGATTGCCCGAACTGCATCGGCGCACGGGCAAACATTCCACGATAGGCCGCGACATGCCCGGGTGCAGGGTAATCAAACCACGCTGCATTGGTGGCACCGCGATTGCCGGCCATCCAGCTGAGCATTCGTGTAACCAGCACCAAAATCATCTCAATCGCCATGACGTTCAGAACCTCGCGACCGGGAATCCGAGTAAGTTCGAACATCACGCTCGACCCGGATTCACGGAAACCGTAGCGAAACGAATTGTCCATCAGGTCCATGAACTGAACCGCCCGACCATATGCTTCGCCCAATGTTTCTGCGTGGCTCAAGGCTCCGGCCATGATCGCAGTGATGCCGATGCGCTGTGGGCGATGCTGAAGACCGCCAAGCTCATCATCCATTGTCAGAGTAACCGTACGCACAAGCCTGACGAAATCAGGGGCGGCCAAATCGGTCGGCTGCGGCGGCAATCCTGCCCGTCGCAATAAACCCGCCGGGTCAATGCCCTGAAGGGTTGCACCCTCTAACATGTTTGCCGCAAAGGCCGCTGGAATCCTGACCGCCATGCAGTGTCACTTAATGTCTATTTTTCTGCACCGCCAGATCATTGTCGAATTTGCGACCCCACGTTTACGCTGCTCACAACCGTCAACGGAGGATTCATTTCATGGCAACTGCTGCCTACATCTACGACGCCGTCCGCACCCCGCGCTCCAAGGGTAAGGCCGGGGGCACCCTGAACGAAGTCAAACCCATCCAACTGGCCGCTGGCCTGCTACGCGAGTTGGAAAGCCGCCACGATCTGGACACCGCCTTGGTCGGTGACGTGATTCTGGGCTGTACCGCCGCAATTGGGGATCAGGGTGCCTGTGTGGCAAAAGCCGCCGTTCAAGCCGCGCATTGGGACGAATCCGTTCCGGGTGTTCAATTGGACCGGTTCTGCGCATCCGGACTGGAAGCTGTAAACATGGCCGCCGCCAAAGTCGGCTCAGACCAAGAGGATCTGGTGGTTGCAGGTGGCATTGAATCCATGAGCCGCATTCCAATGCTGTCCGGTGGCGGGGCGATGTTCACCGACCCTGATTTTGTGATCGACCAGAACTCCGCCCCCCAAGGGATCGGCGCGGATCTGATCGCCACCATTGATGGCTACAGCCGCGAAGACGTAGATGCCTTTGCAATGGAAAGCCAACGCCGCGCGGCGCACGCGCGCGACAATGGCTGGTTTGATCGCTCGGTCGTGCCTGTCAAAGACGAGAACGGCATCACTATTTTGCAACGTGATGACTTCATCAAACCCGCCACGGACATGCAGAAACTGGGGTCTTTAAACCCGTCGTTCGCGCAAATGGGCGGCTTTGGCTATGACGACATGGCGCTGGCGAAATACCCACAGGTGAGCAAGATCAACCACGTCCACACGCCGGGCAATTCCTCGGGCATCGTAGATGGGTCATCGGCGGTGATGATCGGCTCTGAACAAGCAGGCAAAGACATGGGGTTAGAGCCGCGCGGGCGCGTTGTTTCGGCCACCGTGATTTCAACCGATCCCGTCATCATGCTGGCAGGCCCCGGCCCAGCGGCCAAGAAATGCCTCGCCAAGGCGGGCCTTACAGTCAACGACATCGATATCTGGGAGATCAACGAAGCGTTTGCCTCGGTCGCGATGCGCTACATGAAAGACCTAGAGATTGATCACGAAATCACCAACGTCAACGGCGGCGCAATTGCCATGGGTCACCCATTGGGGGCCACGGGCGGTATGTTGGTGTCGACCGTGCTGGACGAGTTGGAACGCCGCGGCAAGAAACGCGCGATGATTTCGCTGTGTGTCGGTGGTGGCATGGGCATTTCGACCCTGATCGAGCGGGTGTAAGGAGAAAAACAATGGGTGAATTTGCTTACGAAAAAGACGCCGATGGAATCGTCACCATCACCATGAATATGGACGGCCCGGTCAATGCGATGAACGACGCATTCTGGCCGCTGTTTGCGGACACTATGAACAAGATCGAGGCCGAAGAGGGTCTGACCGGCGTCATCTGGACCTCGGCCAAAGACACGTTCTTTGCTGGTGGGGATCTGAACATGCTCAAGGGCATTCAGCCCGATGGTGCAGGTGCCCTTTTCGAAAGCGTCGAAGCGACCAAAGCCGTGATGCGCCGTCAGGAAAAGCTGCCAGTTCCGGTTGTGGCCGCGATCAACGGTGCTGCGTTGGGTGGCGGTTTTGAGATCTGTCTGGCGTGCAATTATCGCATCGCAGCTGAAAACCCGAAAACCAAGATCGGCCTGCCCGAAGTCACACTGGGCCTGTTGCCCGGTGGTGGTGGTGTCGTGCGGATGACCTATCTTTTGGGCATAGAGGCCGCAATGCCCTTCCTGTTAGAGGGGCGTCAGGTCTCACCAGAAAAAGCAACGAAAGCGGGTTTGATCCACGAAGTAGTCCCTGCCGACCAACTTCTGGCGCGCTCCAAGGAATGGATCCTGTCCGTCCAAGGCGATCAAGCTGTGATCACGCAACCTTGGGACACCAAGGGCTACCGGTTTCCCGGTGGACCGTCGAACTCCCCCAAAAACATGACCCGCATCGCTGGTGCGGCGGCCATGCTCTATAAGAAAACTAAGGGCCTGATGCCTGCGCCCGTGCGTATTCTCGACATCATGACCGAGACCGCAGGTAAGGTCGATTTCGACACCGCCCAACGCTATGAGAGCCGCCGGTTTGCCTCGTTGACGCCACTTGCGACCACAAAAAACATGATCTCGACGCTGTTCTTCGGCATGAACAAGGTGAACGGTGGGGCCAGCCGCCCCAAAGACATCCCACGCTCCAAAGTGGACCGTCTGGGCGTTCTGGGCGCGGGCATGATGGGCCAAGGTATCACCTATTCCGCTGCCATGGCGGGTATTCCGGTGGTGCTCAAGGACATGTCGATGGAAGCCGCCGAACGCGGCAAAGCCTATACCGCTGGATTGTTGGAAAAGCGGATCAAACGCGGCCAGATGACCCCTGAAAAACGCGATGCCGTTCTGGCCTTGATTACACCGACGGACAAATCCGAAGACGTCAAAGGCTGCGATCTGATCATCGAAGCGGTGTTTGAACAGATCGACATCAAAGATAAAGTGCTAGCGGAACACGAGGCCCTGCTTGCTGATGGCGGTTTCTGGGGGTCAAACACCTCAACCTTGCCCATCACGCGTCTGGCGACCGGATCTACCAAACCGGAGAACTTTGTCGGGCTTCACTTCTTCTCGCCCGTCGACAAGATGCCATTGCTTGAGATCATCGCAGGCGATCAGACATCGGACGAAACGCTAGCGCGCGCCTTTGATTTTGCACGTCAGATCAAGAAGACCCCGATCATCGTGGGGGACAAAACCGGGTTCTATACCTCGCGCACCATCGGCACCAAGATCATCGAAGCGGTGGAACTGGTGGCCGAAGGGCACGACCCTGTTCGTGTCGACAACCTGTCCCGCCTGATTGGCATGCCCACCGGAATGCTGTCGTTGCTGGATGAGGTGCAGATCAAACTGGTCACCGACATCTACAACACTCAGGTCGAAATGGGGCTGTTGGACCCCGCCAAAGAGCCAAACCCCGGCGCACGCGCCATGTTGGCAGAAATGATCAGCCAGCACGAACGCCACGGCCGCGCCACAGGCAAAGGGTTCTATGACTATTCGACCGACGGCAAGACCATCTGGCCGGGTTTGGCCGCATGGCGCAAAGACGGTGCAGATATCCCGGATGAGGATATCAAAGACCGCATCCTGTTCCGCGCGGTTCTGGAAAGCCTGCGCTGTCTCGAAGAGGGTGTGTTGCGCACTGTGAACGACGGCAATGTTGGCTCCATCCTGGGCATTGGTGCCCCGGTGCACACAGGCGGTTACATCCAGTTCGTCAATACTTATGGCCTGGATCGGTTCAAGGCCCGGTGCGAAGAGCTGGCCGGCAAATACGGTGACCGCTTTGCGCCGCCAGAAATCCTAAAAACGCACGTTGCCGAACAAAAAGAGTTCGCCTGAAACCAACTGGCGCGGGGGGTCCCTCGCGCCAGCTTACTTCGCTAGCGCGTGATCTAACAAAACACGCGCAGCCTCTTTAGCATCTTGTGCTGGCTTGCAACTGTTGAGCAGCACAGATGATACAATCGCCCCCTCTTTCAGCAACAGGATCTGACTGCCCAGCGCCTCGGGGTTTTTGGTTCCAGCTTCGGTTGCCAGCCTGATAAAATGATCCAACAACGCCTGTTTGTGCCCGGCCGCCTGTTGGTGGATCGGGTGGCTCTTTTCCTGATATTCGGCCCCGGCTTTGATGAACATACAGCCGCGATACCCGTCCTCAGCGAACCATTCTCCCAAGACATCAAACCCGGCCATCAGCTGCCCTTCTGGCGTATCTGAAAGCTCTTGAATGCGGTCTAGAAACCAGGCTCGAAAACTTTCGTCGCGTAGCTGCAGCGCTGCAACGATCAATTCTTCTTTCGTGCGGAAGTGTTTGTACATCGACGTTTTAGAGACGCCGGTTTCCGTCACCAGCTTATCCATGCCCGTGGCATGAAACCCATCGCGATAGAACACCTGCAGCGCCTTGCGGACCAGCTCGTCTCTTTTGTTTGGGCGCATGATTCGGCTCCTTAGTGTACCGATCTGTACATAGTCACAAACTTTCTTACGTGCAACAAGGCCCCATCAACCGGCTGAAATAAAACACTTTAATGTCAGCTTTGTATTTTAAGAAAACCTTTCCGAAAACAAAGACCTTGAAAAAAGTTACCGATCGGTACACTTTATCTTCATAGTTTACAGATCAGTACACCAAGGAAATTCATCATGCCTCGTTTCATCTCTCCGTTCCCGGCCAATTGCGGCCCCCTCATCCTGACACTGGCCCTTTTGGCCGCAACACTGACCTGAAAGACACTCTTATGACACGTCCTCCCCTCCCTCCGTTTACCCGCGAAACAGCTATTGAAAAGGTCCGGTTGGCTGAAAACGGCTGGAACAGCCGTAACCCTGATTTGGTTACACCCGCTTATACTGACGACAGCACGTGGCGAAACCGTGCTGAATTCCCCAAGGGCCACGCAGAAATCCAAGCTATGCTGACCCGCAAATGGGAAAAAGAAACGCAATACCGCCTGATCAAAGAGCTGTGGGCCTTCACCGACAACCGCATTGCGGTGCGCTATGCCTATGAGTGGTGTGATGCAGACGGCAATTGGACCCGATCATACGGCAACGAGAATTGGGAATTTGCCAAAGATGGCCGCATGGCCAACCGGCATGCCTCGATCAACGATTTGCCCATCCGTAAAGAGGATCGCTTGTTTCACTGGCCCCTCGGCCCGCGCCCCGATGACCATCCCAGCCTAAGCAACCTTGGCCTGTAAGCTGAGCCGCAAGAGGAGATAAACCAATGCCCCGCGCCTTTTCCGAACTCATGTTCACCCCCGCTGTCCGTGCTCACCAAGAACGCATGGGATCGGCAGCATCTTATGCCAAATTCATCGCCGATGGCCCCAAAAGCGGGCATTTGATCGGCCCCGCAGAAAAGGCATTCATCGAGGCGCGGGATGGATTTTACCAATCCACTGTTTCGGAAACAGGCTGGCCCTATGTTCAGTTTCGCGGCGGCCCCGTTGGGTTCTTGCGGGTGCTGGACGAACGGACGATCGGATACGCTGACCTGACCGGCAACAAACAATACATCTCGCTCGGCAATCTGGATGGCAATAACCGTGTGTCGCTTATCCTGATGGATTACGCCAACAAACGACGGCTCAAGATTGTGGGGCGGGTATCCTTTACCGAGGGCGCGCAAGCCGCGGCAAGCCTGTTTGCCGATGGCTCAGAAACAGAACCAGAGCGCGCCGCCATCATCACAGTCGAAGGCATGGACTGGAACTGCCCCCGCCATATCACGCCACGCTACACCGAGGCCGAGTTGCGCCCGCACCTGAACAAATTGGGGGCTGAAATTGCCGAACTCAAGGCCGAGAATGAACGCCTACAAGCCGAAGTAGCTGCGTCCAAAACCAGATAAGTCGCTCCCACACCTCGTAAATTTACGAACCGCAGCCTGACCCCAAGGCTGCGGTCCCTCCCCTGCACCCTTTCGCCAAAGGAATTCGCCATGCCTGTCGAACCTATCTTTTTGCTGCAGTTCGCGCTCAGCCTCCTTGTGATTGCTTTGCTCGCTGCGTGGTATCTTGGCCCGGCCCTGTCGACACGCCCTCCGCACATAGCGATTGGCGTCCTGCTGATCCCCCATGCCTTTCGCCACGTTGGCTTGGTGTTCATGGTTCCGGGAGTGGTGTCACCTAACTTGGCCCAGGGTTTTGCCAACAGCGCCGGCTTTGGTGATTTGGCCGCAGCCCTGCTTGCGCTTACCGCGATGGTCACATTGCGCCTACATTTGCCCGGGGCGTTGCTGGTGACATGGATCTTTAGCATTGTCGGTATCGCTGATCTGGCTAACGCCCTGCGTCAGGCCGAAGTCATCCCCCACTTTCAGGCCGCTTGGTATATCCCCACCTTTTTCGTTCCACTGCTGCTGGTTACGCATCTCATGATTGTTGTCCGGTTGATCCGTGCAGCACGTGACGCAGATGCCGCTGTGCCCTCTCCCTCTTAATCCCCCCGTTGGATCAAGCCGATCCAATCCATCCCTTCACTTCGAAAGGAAATACAATGACGACGTTCACCAATTTCGCGCTTTCTGCCCTGATCACAGGCGCAACGGCCCTTCCCCTTGCTGTGCAAGCGGGCCAACCCGACACCTTTGCCCCCGCCATGCGGGCCGAGGTCATAGACGGGCTCAAGATCGCCTATCGCGAGGCAGGCGACCCCGCAAACCCCACAATCGTGTTGTTGCACGGATTTCCAACGTCGTCGCACATGTTCCGCAACCTGATCCCAGCACTGGCAGACGAATATTATGTCATTGCACCGGATTACCCCGGATTTGGGGCCTCTGACATGCCGGACGCGGCTGAATACGAATACAGTTTTGCTAATACAGCCGACCTCATGACAGAACTACTTAACCGAAAAGGCGTTGAGGACTACGCCGCCTACGTAATGGATTATGGTGCGCCTGTTGGCTATCGCATGTTTGCAGACGACCCGGATCGTGTGACCGGCTTTGTGATTCAAAACGGCAATGCTTATGATGAAGGGCTGCGTGAATTCTGGGATCCGATCAAGGCTTATTGGGCGGCCCCCTCCGCTGAAACAGGCGATCCTTTGCGCGCCTTCCTTACGCTGGATGCCACCAAATGGCAGTTCACCCACGGCGTAAAAAACCCCTCAGCGATCAACCCGGATAACTATTGGCATGTACAGTATCTGCTGGACCGCCCGGGCAACCAAGAGGTGCAGTTGGAAATGTTTCTCGATTACGGTACCAACCCTGCCGAGTACCCGAAATGGCAAGCGTTGTTCCGTGAACACCAGCCGCCTGCCTTGTTGGTATGGGGCAAGAACGATCCGATCTTTCCCTCTGAGGGCGCGCACCCCTACAAGCGTGATTTGAAGGATCTGGAATTTCACCTGCTTGATACCGGACACTTCGCCTTAGAGGACCATGGTGCTGAAATTGCGGGAGAGATGAAGGATTTTCTCGCCCGGATTAACTAGTTCCTCGACAACCCCCGCCCAAACTGGGTGGGGGTTTTGCCTTGGCCGCTTTAACGCAACCTATAATTCCCCTCGCGATCCACCAAGATACGGCTCATACTTCCTGTGTCACGTGTTGATGGTCATAATTGGACTACCTGGTTGAGAGGGTTCGAAGATGGTTGAACTGAATGGCCGATGCCTTTGCGGGGCTGTGACATGGCACTATAACGGCCCTCGTGGGCGTAACTTGGTGTGCCATTGCGAAAGCTGCCAACGCGCAACATCCGCCCCATTTGCCGCTTTTGTTGGTTTGGACCCGAATAATCTAACGTGGTCAGGCAAGATCAATCACTACGAAAGCTCCCCAAAAACGTGGCGCGGCTTCTGTCCTGCCTGTGGCAGCAGACTATATTTCAAATCCGCTAAATGGCCGGGTGAAATTCACCTTCATTCCAGCACATTAGCTGATCGCGCAGCCTATCAGCCGGATCAAGAAGTGGTCTGCGAAGAACGGATTGGCTGGCTGGATCACTTACCCGACATCCCAAAGCACAACAGCTTTGGAGCCAGTCCAGAACCAGAGGACTGAGCGAAGCTCTCTATTTTGCTGTTCTGCAAAGCCAGAGTTAATCCCCTGTCACCATCGCCTCGACACCTGCGGTACAGAACCGAACCAACTTGTCGAGATCAGCCTCTTGTGCGCCCGGACTCAACGCCTCGACCCGCCACCCGGTATTGAGATGCGCCAGCATGGCTGCCACTGAATAAATTTGACCAGCCGCGATCTCCTGCCGTTCGGCCTTTGGATACAAGCGCGCGATTTCATCTATGAAAATTCCAGCGGTGGGGTCAAAGCATTCGACCGCGATGTCGCGCCACCGAGGATCGACCGAGACATGTGCAACAATGCGCCCATAAGCGATCCAATGCGCGCCCCCGGTTTGGGCTAGCGTGACATAGGGGCGAATGAAACAATCCAGAATTTTGTACAGCGTCAGACCGCCCATCCGCGCAGCCTCTAACGCGTCTAATCGGGTACGCGCCAATTCATCCGCACGGCGGGCCACAGTCTGATGAAACAACTCTTCTTTACCGCCGCCGTGATGGTGCACCAACCCAACCTGCACCCCAGCCAAAGCGGCGATATCGCGGATCGAGGCGCCTTCGAATCCCCCGACCGCAAAAACTTGCTCAGCCGCGTCCAGAATCCGTGCCTTGGTCTCCAAAGATCGTGCGGATGGGGCTCTTTTTCGTTGTTTCTCAAGCATCTACTTCCCTCTTGAAATACATATTGCCTTATTTTGAACGATCGTTCAAGTTAATGCGATTGCGGGAGGCCAAATGACACAGACACGTGAACAATATGCCCTGATCGGGGCGGGTCCAATGGGCTTGGCTATGGCCAAGGTACTGACGGAACAAGGCATCCCGTTTCAGGGGTTTGAATTGCATTCAGATGTGGGCGGTCTGTGGGACATCGACGGACCCAATTCGACGATGTACGAGACAGCGCATTTGATCTCCTCCAAACGCATGACCGAATTCACCGGTTTCCCGATGGCAGATGATGTTGCCGAATACCCGTCGCATCGGGATCTCAAGCATTATTTTGGCGCCTTTGCCGATCATTTTGGATTGCGGGAACAATACCACTTCAACGCCAAAGTCACCCATGTGGAGCCGCTGGGTGGACCCGGCGAAGGATGGCGTGTTGACTGGTCTGATCCAGATGGGGATCACAGTGCCGAATTCGCCGGTGTGATGATCGCCAACGGTACCCTGACAGAACCCAACATCCCCGATTTCCCCGGTCAGTTCGACGGCGAGATGATCCACGCCTCGCAATATCGCTATGCCTCACAGTTTACAGACAAACGGGTGTTGATCGTTGGCGCGGGGAATTCCGGCTGTGATATCGCGGTGGATGCGATCCACCATGCCAAGCTGTGCGATTTGTCGATGCGGCGCGGATACTATTTCGTTCCAAAGTACGTATTTGGAAAACCTGCGGACACAATGGGCGGGTTGATCAAACTGCCCATGTGGCTCAAGCGCCGGATCGACGGGATGATCCTAAAGTGGTTTGTAGGGGAGCCACAGAAATATGGCTTCCCAAAACCGGATTACCAACTGTACGAAAGCCATCCGGTTGTGAACTCTCTGGTGCTGTATCATGCGGGCCACGGGGATCTGCGTATTCAACCCGACATCGAACGCTTAGATGGCAAGACCGTACATTTTCGTGATGGAAGTGTACAAAATTATGACATGATCCTGACCGCTACCGGGTACAAGCTGCACTATCCGTTTATCGACCGGGACCTGTTGAACTGGCAAGGCGACGCCCCGCATCTGTACCTGAATGCCATTCATCCCGCGCGCGATGACTTGTTTGTTCTGGGCATGATCGAGGCCAGCGGTCTGGGATGGCAAGGGCGTCACGAACAGGCGGAAATGGTTGCCCGATATATCAAAGGGCTGTCCAACAACTGTCCTGTTGCAGCTGAATTAAAGGCCGAGAAATCTGCCGAATTCCAGCGCGCAACCGGCGGCATGCAGTATCTCAAACTGGCGCGGATGGCCTATTACGTCGACAAGGCAACCTATCGCGGGGCAGTCACCGGTTGGATCAAGCGGCTGACGCAGGCCAAGTCATGACTGGCATTGATGATATCGCGCTGAACTTTTCGCCTGCGTCCCTGACGCTGTTAAATGCAATTCTGGCAATTGTGATGTTTTCCATCGCAATTGACCTGAAGCCCTCAGATTTCGACCGGCTGCGCCGCGCGCCAAAACCACTTTTGGCCGGGCTGATTTCTCAATTCCTGATCTTGCCCGTTTTGACCTTTGGTATGATTTTAGTGACGCAACCGCGCCCCTCTATCGCGCTAGGGCTGATCTTGGTTGCGGCTTGTCCGGGCGGGAACATCTCAAACTTCATCACCCATCGGGCTGGGGGCAACGCGGCCCTGTCTGTCTCAATGACGGCTTTTGCCACCATCGGGGCGATCCTGCTTACACCGCTGAACATTGCGCTGTGGGGCGGGCTCTATGCCCCGACCCGCGCCATTTTGCAGGAAACCCAGATTGACCCTGTTCAAATCGCCATAACCGTCAGCCTTATGCTGATCCTGCCCTTGGTTCTGGGCATGTATCTGAACCTGCATCGACCCAGCCTGACCTTTCGGTTGCGCCGTCCGCTGCAACTGCTGTCTATGGGTATCTTTATCGCCTTTATCGTACTCGCTCTGGCGGCAAACTGGGAATTTTTCCTTGGTTTTGCCGGGGCAGTCGCCGGCCTTGTGATCCTTCACAACGCACTGGCACTGGGGGGCGGTTGGGCTGTGGCCACTCTGGCCCGGCTGTCCCCCTTTGATCGTCGCGCCATCACCATCGAAACCGGCATCCAGAATTCCGGTCTGGGTCTGGTTTTAATCTTTGCCTTTTTCAACGGCTTGGGCGGCATGGCTGTCGTGGCCGCGTTCTGGGGTATCTGGCACGCGATTTCGGGCCTTGTTCTTGCATCAATCTGGTCCCGGACGGAGGCCCGAAAATGACGCGTATTCTGATCACTGGGGCCGCTGGCATGGTCGGCAAGGCGCTTTTGCACGAACTGAGCGAACACACGGTTTTTGCCACTGATTTGCAGCCCCCCAGCCCCCTGCCAAATGGGGTCTCATTTCATCGGATGGACGTGGCCACAAATGAACCTGAACGGGTTATCGCCAAGGTCAAACCTGACGTGATCGTTCATCTGGCCTCGATTGTGACCCCACCCAAAGGGACAGGTCGCGCGTTCGCCTATGCCGTAGATGTCGAAGGCACCCGCAAGGTTTTGGATGCAGCAATCGCGCATGGCGTAAAGCGGTTGGTTGTCACCTCGTCCGGTGCTGCATACGGATACCACGCAGACAATCCCGTTCCGCTCAGGGAAACGGATGCTGTGCGGGGCAATCCAGAATTTGCCTATGCCGATCACAAACGCCAAGTCGAAGAAATGCTGGCAAAAGCCCGAGATACCGCACCGCACCTCGAACAGGTCATTCTGAGAGTTGGAACAGTTTTGGGTCCCGGTACCGAGAACCAAATCACCGCCCTGTTTCACAAACCGCGTCTGCTTGCCTTGTATGGCAGCGAAAGCCCGTTTGTGTTCATCGCCACAAAGGATCTGACCCGTATTCTGCACCGGGCTGCGACGGACGGCCCACCCGGCATCTTCAACGTCGCAGGCGATGGCGCAATGGGCGTCACCGATCTCGCCAAGGCAATGAACAAACCCGTTTTGCGCCTGCCTGTTTGGGTTTTGAAAGCGGCTCTGGCCATCGCGCACCCGCTGCGGCTGAGCCAATATGGACCAGAACAGGTGCGGTTCCTGCAATATCGCCCGGTTCTGGCCAACGACGCCCTGAAGGCTGAATTTGGGTACACCCCGGCGCAAACCAGCGCCGAAGTGTTTGAGAGTTGGAAAAGAGAAGCAATATCATGAAAACAGCTGTCATTTCCGGAGGGGCCGGCGGGCTTGGCCAATCGCTGTCGACGCAATTGCAGGCCCAAGGGTGGCGGGTCATTCTGTTGGATCTAGATGTATCAGCTCTTTCCGAAACCGACACCCAATTGCCAATTCAGTGTGATCTGACCGATCCCACCCAATTGACCGAGGCCATGCAGAGCATTCTAAAACACAGCCCCAGCTTAGATTTGGTTGTGTACAATGCCGGCATTACCCAAATCACCAGCTTTGCAGACAGTGACGACGCCGGTCATCGCAAGGTCTTTGAGATAAACTATTTTGCAGCGGTCGAAATGGCACGGGCGCTTCTAGGTGCAGTGCGCGCGGCCAAAGGGACCCACTTGGCCATTTCATCCGTCGCAGGGTTTGCGCCCCTCTATCACCGCACCGCGTACGCAGCATCCAAACACGCGCTCGAAGGTTTTTTCAAATCGCTCCGCTCCGAAGAGAAGGTGCACGGTGTTCAAACATCTATCGCCGCACCCTCGTTTTTGGCCACCAATATTGGCAATGACCAAAGGCAACCTGACGGCACCGCCCGCCCCGGATCTGCAACCGATGGTGTGGATTACATGAACCCTCAATCCGCAGCCACTGAGATCTTGCACGGTGTTGAAAAGGCGCGCCCAATGATTCCAATCGGCCGCATTGCCCGCATGGCATGGTGGATCAACGGCGTCGCGCCCCGTCTGTATCAACGCTTGATGGAGCGTCAGATCGGCGGCACATAACCAATTCCGAGACCGTAATCTTTGCATTGCTACGTTGGTGACCCTTAAGGATCTTGGCCGAACGCGCTAAGACACCTTGCCCTTTGGCCCAAGCTTTGGTTTGTCTCACGTACAAATTTTCAGGGCTCATCCAGCGGGACGGGTCTCAGCACGTAAGAGGGAAAACCAATGGCAAAAGTCGCATTTCTGGGCCTGGGGGTCATGGGCTATCCAATGGCCGGGCATCTACAGGCCGCTGGCCACGACGTCACCGTCTTTAACCGCACCGCCGCCAAAGCCGAGGCTTGGGTGGCTGAACATGGGGGCACTATGGCGCTAACCCCAGAAGAGGCCACCAAAAGCGCGACCCTCGTGTTTGCCTGTGTTGGCAATGATGACGATCTGCGCATGGTTTGCACCGGTGAAGGCGGTGCGTTTCAGGGCATGGAGAATGGCGCGATCTTTGTCGATCACACCACGGTCTCAGCCAAAGTTACAACCGAGCTTTATGCGGTAGGGCAAGACAAAGGCATCGCCTTTGTTGATGCGCCGATTTCTGGCGGACAAGCGGGGGCAGAAAATGCTGTTCTGTCAATCATGTGTGGCGGAGATCAAGCCGCTTATGACGCCGCTGAACCGGTGATGCAAATCTATTCCAAAATGTGCCGCCGTATCGGGGACAGTGGTGCCGGCCAAATGACCAAGATGTGCAACCAAATTGCCATCGCTGGTCTGGTGCAGGGCCTGTCAGAGGCGCTTCACTTTGCTGAAAAGGCGGGGTTGGACGGACGCTCGGTTGTCGAGGTGATCAGCCAAGGCGCTGCGGGCAGCTGGCAAATGGCAAACCGGTATGAGACCATGCTGGATGACCATTTTGAGCACGGGTTTGCAGTCGATTGGATGCGCAAGGATTTGGGCATCTGTTTGGATACTGCAAATGAAACCGGGGCCTCGCTGCCAGTCACCGCTTTGGTCGATCAGTTTTACAAGGACGTTCAGAAACTGGGTGGTGGGCGCTGGGATACCTCGGCCCTGATCAAGCGACTGCGGGCGCTGGACTAAGCTTTGGCTCCTTGCTGAAGGGCGCCGCGCTAGCAACGGCGCCATTCCATTTGAAGGTTTCGACAATAGCCATGTGCGGGGCGTCACAAGGCAACAAAGGACACATCCATGAATCTGGATTTCTGGGCAGACTCTCTGCCGCGCACATGGGGTATTTCTGGCAAATTGACCCGGCTGGATGGGGAATATGACCTGAACTTTCTTGTCGAAGCAACGAATGGCAAAGACTACGTATTGAAAGTCATGCGTGCCGGCTGCGCCGCCGATCTAGTTGATATGCAGATCAAAGCACTGGCCCATATCGCCGAATCCGCCCCTGGCCTGCCCTTTCCCAAGGTATTTCCCAGCCTGGGCGGCACGTCCTTGCCCGAACTGACTGACGAAGGAGGCCAAGCCCGGCTGGCATGGCTGCAGGAACGGCTTCCGGGGGACTGTTACGCAAAGGTGACGCCCAAATCGCAGAGCCTGATCCTGAAACTCGGTCGGGTGTTGGGCGCAACGGACCGCGCCCTGAAAGACTTCCGTCACGACGGGCTACACCGAGATTTCAAATGGGATCTGATGCAGGCTGGATGGGTTGGCGATGAGTTGACCGCCATCACTGATCCACACCGCCAAGCGATGCTGCGTGAGATCACCAACGCCTTTACAGCGGTAAAACCCACATTAGAGAGCCTGCCGAAACAAGCGATCCACAATGACGCGAACGATTACAACATTCTGATCGACGGTGATCTGGGCGAGGCCAAACAAGTGACCGGCCTGATCGACTTGGGCGACATGTGTGCCGCCCCGCGGGTCTGTGATCTGGCGATTGCAGGCGCCTATGTTGTTCTCGATCACCCGAACCCCGAGGCAGCGCTCGTTGCACTGGTCCAAGGGTATCACGCCGCTGCCCGTCTGAGCCCGCAAGAGATCGATCTGATCTGGCCGCTGTTGCAAATGCGTCTGGTCGTCTCAGTCGTCAACTCGACCCTGATGGCGATCGAAAACCCAGAAGACCCCTATGTCACCATTTCACAGGCCCCGGCTTGGCGGTTCCTCGAAAATCCCGCCGTGAATGGTGGTCTTATGTCGGCCCGCCTCAGGACCGCATGTTACATGCCTGTGACCGATGGCGCGGATCGCATTCACGCGTATCTGAACGCCCACCGGGGGGAATTTGCCCCCCTATTTGATCGCGACTTGAACGACGTGCCGATGGGGTCTCTATCGGTCGAAAACTCGACATGGCCGCAAAACCCGTTCCACATGCCCCTCAGTGAAGCGGCACAGGTTGGAGCCGAATTCGGCCCCGATTGGTGGATGGGGTATTACAATGAACCGCGCCTGATCTACGCTGAACCGGGGTTCCGCAAAGGCCCATGGAAGGCCAGCGACAGACGTACCGTTCATCTGGCGGTCGATGTTTTTGCCCCTGCGGGGTCACTGTTGCATGCCCCGCTCAGCGGGCGGGTCGAGGCCATCGAAAACCGCACTGGTCATCTGGATTATGGTGGGGTTGTGATCCTGCATCATGAAACTCCCGAAGGGGATCCGTTCTATACCCTCTATGGTCATCTGGACCCAGAGGTGTGTGATCGTCTGAAACCCGGTGATCCGGTGGCACAGGGTGCCACATTCTGCCGGTTGGGGGATGCCACGCAAAACGGTGGCTGGGCCCCGCATGTGCATTTCCAATTGGCGCTGACCACAGATGGCATGCAAAACGACTGGCCCGGTGTCGGGGACCCCGATGAGATGTATCTGTGGCATGGGGTCTGCCCCAATCCTGCGGCCTTGCTGAACCTGCCAGAGGACAAAGTGTATTATCAGCCGGTCAACAAAGACGAGATCCTGCAAGGGCGGCACGATCACTTTGGCGGCAATCTGTCCCTCACCTATGATGATCCTGTCATGTTGGTGCGCGGGTGGAAGCATCATATGTTTGATGAATGGGGTCGCCCCTATCTGGATGCGTACAACAACGTCCCCCATGTCGGGCACGCCCATCCCCGCATTCAGGCCGTCGCTGCGGATCAGTTGAAGCGAATGAATTCCAACACGCGATACCTGCACCCGGCACAAACCGCATTTGCTGACAAAATCATGTCGAAACTCCCCGATCAGTTCGAGGTCTGTTTCTTTGTCAATTCCGGGACCGAGGCCAACGAATTGGCCCTACGCTTGGCCCGGGCCCATACTGGCGCCAAAGGGATGGTGACACCAGATCACGGCTATCACGGGAACACCAATGCGGCGGTCGCGATATCCGCGTACAAATTCAACAAGCCGGGCGGCATTGGTCAGGCGGATTGGGTTGAGTTGGTCGAAGTCGCAGACGACTATCGCGGCAGTTTCAAACGGGACGACCCTGACCGGGCGCAGAAGTATGCGGAGCTTGTTGATCCCGCTATTGCGACCTTGCAAGAAAAAGGCCACGGAGTAGCCGGTTTCATTGCCGAGACTTTCCCTTCGGTTGGTGGGCAAATCATCCCTCCCAAAGGGTATTTGGCAACGGTGTATGAAAAGATCCGCGCCGCTGGCGGGGTGTGCATTGCCGACGAAGTCCAAACCGGCCTTGGTCGACTTGGCGACCACTATTTTGGCTTTGAACATCAAGGTGCCCTGCCCGACATCGTGGTGATGGGCAAACCCATTGGAAACGGTCATCCGCTGGGCGTGTTGGTGACAACCAAAGCCATCGCGGAAAGCTTTGACAACGGGATCGAGTTCTTTTCGACCTTTGGCGGCTCAACTTTGTCCTGCCGCATCGGCAAAGAAGTGTTGGACATCGTTGATGACGAAGGGTTGCAGGACAATGCCCGCGAGATGGGCAATATTCTGATTTCCGGGCTGAAAGAGCTGGAAGCCGAATTTGGCTGCGTTGGGGATGTTCGGGGCATGGGGTTGTTTCTGGGCCTAGAACTGATCAACCCGGATGGGTCCGAAGGCACGGAAATCTGTAAATACGTTAAGAACCGCATGCGCGATCATCGTATCCTGATTGGCAGCGAAGGGCCCAAGGACAACATCCTGAAAATCCGTCCGCCACTGACGATCGAGCAAGAGGATGTAGAAATGATTCTAGTCACTCTGCGTGCGATTTTGGGTGAAGTTGGTGATTTTTCACCCGCTGCACCGGTTCCAGACCATCATCACCATCACGCCGGATGTGGGTGCTGCTGACACGGAATGCCTCTGACCCAAAAGGTCAGAGGTTTGCTAGGTGCTGAAAATTTCTGCAAAAAACTCAAACAGGCTTAGTGCACCACCGCTGTGTGCGGTCGGTGCGTCGCTTTTTGATAAGACTGTGGCTGCACCATGCGGCGCAGCGCCATTCCTAGTTTTTCAGACAGCCCCGCCAATGACGGCGCATAATCCGCACGCACAAGCAGAGACGCCATCAACATTGCATCTTCGCGGTCCCCATCCGAGGCCGCGCCGATCATTTGTGCGAAACAGTTTTCATCTGCCCCGAGGCAAGAACAACTCAATCCGTGTCGGATCATGGGGCGACGGCTGTATTTGGCGCACAGCATACAGATCTGTTCCAGCGTCACCATCGCGGCACGCCCTTGCTCTGTTCCCAGTGCAAGGTTGAAATCGCTGGCTGCATCATCACGGCCGTGCGCGCCGTCACTCCACAGCCGCAGATACATCACCGCCCCTGCTTCGACGGGGGCAAGATCTGCAAGGCGGCCAACAGCCGCCCCGCCACGATTCGATGAACTCATTTCGTCAGGATCAGCTTGCCAGCGCGCGTGATGCGCAATGTATAAAGTTGATCACCCAGCTCAATATGCGCCAGATTTCCACCTTTGGTCAGCTCTTCGGCCCGGTGTGCCGGTAACAGTGAAGTAATAGGGTAACCTTGGGTCGGGGTTGGGTTCTGGATATTCATAGGATCATCTCCTGAGCGATGGGCAGGGGTACACAAAGCGCTGGCCGAACGGTTCTGTTTTGATGAAACGGTCATGAATTCAGCACTTTGCATCGGGTCAACTGGTCTAAATAGTTTAGGTTTATCTAATCTGGCTTACCCGGTCCGATGTGGGTTGGCTGACGTTCTATGTGTAATCTGACAAAAATAGTAAGGTACTGTCAACCCCAAAGCGTATGCTTTCAATACATGTTTAAATGTCTCATTGTCATTCACATCTATGAATGCGAGAATTTATAGAAAGAGGAGAGGCTGTATGACACTGACACGCCGTAAAATGCTGAAAAATACGGGGCTGGCGCTGGCCGGAATGACAGGTCTGGGTTCGATTGCCCCGCGATCTGGTTGGGCCGCGACAGAGTTGAAACTGGGAACCACCCAGATCCACAGCCTAAGCGACGGTCATCTGGTTCTGCCCCCTGACTTCATTTTTGCTCCAATGCCAAAAGATGAACTGGCCCCGATTCTGAGTGAATATGGATTGGGCAATGGCCCTTTGACCCCCTCCTGTAATGTAACCCTTATGCGGGACGGCGAACGTACGGTTTTGTTTGATACCGGATCTGGACCCGCATTTCAGGAAACCGCTGGCGAATTGGTCGATGCGCTGGATGCCTTGAGCCTAAGCCCCGAAGACGTCACGCATGTCGTGTTTACCCATGGCCACCCCGATCACCTTTGGGGGGTATTGGATGATTTCGAAGATCCGCTGTTTTCCGAAGCAGAGCACATGATTGGCCGATCTGAATGGGAGTATTGGCTAGACCCCAACACAGTCGACACCATCGAAGAGGCACGGACCACAATGGCTGTGGGTGCCAAGCGGCGTCTTGAGGTTCTGGAAGACAGCATTACGCTTTTTGATGACGGTCAGGAAATTCTGCCTGGCGTTGCGGCACATGCCTCATATGGGCACACGCCTGGGCATATGGCTTTTGAAATTCGGCAGGGGTCAAATTCAGTCATGGTTGTTGGGGATTCGATCGGCAATCACCATGTCGCCTTTGCGCGACCTGACTGGCATTCTGGCTCTGACCAAGATCAGGCGACGGCAGCAAAGACGCGCATGCGTCTGCTGGATCATATGGCAGCGGATCAAATGCAATTCATCGGGTATCATCTGCCTGAAGGGGGGCTAGGACGGGCCGAACGCAAAGACAGCGCATACCGGTTTGTCGCTGAGGGTGCTTAACACCTGTCATGGCCAGCATCGATTGAAGAGCTGGTCATTTTCAATCTTACAGCTCAATCTTACAAAGCCTGTCGTCCGAAACGATTGGCCGAGCAGTTTTGACTTGCGCGTTGCGCCTCGGGCACCTGATATGCAGATATCCCAAACACAAGGCGACCTGAGATGACTGTAACCATTGTTTTTGATCTGGACGGCACCCTGATTGACAGCGCCCATGACATCGCAGCCGCAACCAACAAAATGCTGGCAGAGCAGGGTGTTGCCCCTCTGAGCGTTGCTCAGGTGACGTCCTTTGTTGGGGACGGGTTGCCCAGTCTGGTCGAACGGGTCATGCGCCATTGTGAGTTGGACGCCAGCTTGCACCCTCAACTCTGTGACGCAACTCTGTCCCACTACAACGCGGCAGGGTCTGAATTGACCAAAGTCTACCCCGGTGTTTACGACGCCCTAAACACGCTGCGTGATCAAGGCTGCCATATGGGGATCTGTACGAACAAACCGGTTCAAGCCGCCCACCACGTCTTAAACGCCCTGAACCTCGCGCCCTATTTTCAGGCGGTGATCGGCGGCGATAGCCTGCCACAGCGCAAACCTGATCCAGCGCCCCTGCGTGCCACATTCGATGCGCTACCTAATGGTCATCGCATCTATGTTGGCGATAGTGAAATCGATGCCGAAACGGCGCAGCGCGCAGCGATACCCTTTTTGTTGTTCACACAAGGGTATCGCAAGACCGAAGTCGATCAGATCCCGCATACCATCAGCTATGACGACAGTCGGGTCCTACCAAAAATTGTTGCTCAGGCCTTGTCCGCTTCGGGCAACTGAGCCTCGATACGAAGCCGAACATCATCAGGCCAAGGCAGAGACCGGCCGAGCTTTTCAATGTAAACAAGTGTCGCAGAAGCCTTCAACCGGAGCTCGGATCCACAATGCGCCTCTAATTCATAGCGCACACTGCTGCGGCCCAGCTTGGTGGGGGTCAATTGAAATTCCAGCACATCCCCGTGCAGACTCGGCGCAGTAAAGCTCGCCTCGATTTGGGCTGTTGGAGCACCGTTTGCGATGACAAGCTTTTCAAATGGCAGATCAAGTGTCTCTGCAAACCAGTCTTCAACGACATCATTGATCATTTCGAAATAACGCGGGAAAAAGACAATGCCTGCAGGATCACAATGACGAAACCGGACGGGGACTTGTACTGTAAAAGCCATTATCGCGGGCTCCTCTATTCGTTTGTGCACACTCTTTCTGTCTCAGCCGAAAACTTCAAGTGGACAAAGCGCGCCAAGCAACTTGCAACCCTTGTCGCGTGATCCGCGGCTCATCCGCCAAAGTCGCAGGCGCCCCCTGCGCACCCAGAGCATCGACATAGGCCTGTGCCATTGCCCCCTGCCCGATGACCGCCAATTGCTGACCCAACCAGAACGGGCGCGCTGCCGCTAATTCAGCACCAATCAGCCCCCCAAGAATTCGGCCCCGCGCCTGCCCTTGGGACAAGCCATCTAACACTCCTTCAGCATGAATACTGTAGAGCCGCGCCAGAATGCGTTCAGGTTTCGCCATCGCATCGCTCAGCGCCGCGTCAAAGGCTGCGACCTCCAGATCCGGACTATTCAACCATTGGTGCAATCCAGTTTGCGCTGCCAAGGCCCCCAAAACTGCCCCTGTCATGAAGGTCTGGAAACTCACCACCTCACCTGCGCTGACGTGAACCCAACGGGTTTCGGACCCAACAAGGCACAAAACCCCATCCCAATCCTTATTCAAGGCCAAGAACCCCGCCACACGGGTCTCATCGCCCTGCATCATGTCGACCGGCGTTTTTTGTTTTAGTCCTGGAATAACGTGCAAATCAACACGCGGATCGCCGAGATCCATAGACCACGCCCCGTCCGCCAGCGGCGCACAGGGGATGGTGCCGCTGACGGGGCCAAGCAGACCACAGGCGATAACCGGAAGCGGCTTGTCTGACAGCCAATCAGAGATCAAAGAAATCAACCCCTGTGGCGTGACAGTCAACCCGCCCTCGTGCGCCGTCTCGGATACAATATCTCCGCCCTGCATGGCCCAAACCCGCTGGCGATCAGCGGCCCAATCCAATGCAATCCAACCTACGGTCATGTCTGCGGCCTTTTCTGTTAGAACTGCCGCCTGTTTACGTCAGCGCGTGCCAGCAATCCAGAGCGACCCGCTCAGCGCAATACCCAAACCGTTTCGATTGCATCGCAGCGTTCTTTCATACGATCCGTCGCCGGGGTTCGTGCGATGGGTACAACCAAATACTGCCCCGCATAAAGATGGGTGATCTCACTCGTTTGTACCGAAAACGGAGGGCCATCCATTCTGGATTGATCATAGTCAAAACTGATCAGCAATTGACGAGCGCCCCCCGTGATTGTGATCAGGTGCTGGCTGTATCGCGCTCGCATGTCTTGCGGCAATGCAACAAGGGCCGCACGATCATAGATCGCATCGACCCGACCCAATGTCTGCGCATCCAAATCAAAGATATCGCCCACAAACATCGTGATGTCTTGCGCCTCGAACCGGGTGAGTGGGCCCAGTTCGGTAATGTCTGGAACCAGTTCCAGTTCTTCGAACAACTGCTCGATCGCCAAGCGGCTCAACTCGGCGCCAACAACCTGTAGCCCCTGCGCCAAAAGCCATGCCACATCCCGTGTCTTGCCGCACAATGGCAGAAACACCCGATCCCCCGCTGACACTTCTAACTGAGAAAAGTGCGCCACCAGCAGCCTATTTGCCTCTGCCTCGTGAAATCCAATCCGATTGGTTTGCCAACGGTCGTGCCAAAAATCTGGGGTCATCGAATTTACGGCTCCTGCCTCCGGGTTTGCGCTCGGGCACAGATACGACTGAAACCCAAATGGGCGTCAAGGGAAACCCGGCCTCTGGTTGTTGACAATACCTGTTGTCCTCGTGCCAAGTTGCGCCGCAGTCAGAGACACCGACGACCACAAGGATAGACGCCCAATGATTGATCAAAGCCATTCGACACACGACGCCGAGGCAGACGACCGCAACGAGCATATCAAGATCTACGTCAATGGTCAGATCGTCCCCAAAGCCGAGGCCGTGATATCCGTCTATGACAGCGGCTTCATGCTGGGCGATGGCATGTGGGAAGGGATGCGCCTGTACGATGGCGAATGGGCGTTCTTTGACGAACACATGGATCGGCTGTTTAACTCGTTGAAATCTGTCTCGCTTGAGATTGACGAAACCCCCGCCGATATCCTGCGCATTCTGAACGACACCGCCAAAGCCAATGGCATGACGTCAGACGCGCATTGCCGCTTGATGATCACCCGCGGGCGCAAGGCGAAACCGTTTCAGCACCCTGCCCTGTCGCGATTTGGTCCGACCATCGTTGCGATCATCGAACATTCCAAACCCGCCGAAAGCGTTCAAAGTGACGGTATTCGCCTTGCCACGGTGCCACAGGTCCGTGGATTGCCGATGAGTCAGGACGCCAAATACAACAGCCACTCAAAACTGAACTGCGTCATTGCCTGTTTGCAGGCAGAACAGGCCGGCGCCGATGAGGGCTTGATGCTGGACCCGCATGGGTTTGTGAACACGACCAATGCCTGCAACTTTTTCATCGTGCGCCGGGGCGAGGTTTGGACCTCGACCGGGGATTACTGCATGAACGGTGTTACCCGCCAAAAGGTGATCGACCTGTGCCGCAACAATGGCATCATCGTAAAGGAAAATAACTATTCCCTGTACGAAGCCTATGGCGCGGACGAGGCGTTTCTAACTGGCACATTCGGCGCGCAGACCCCCGTCGCTGAAATTGACGGCAAAGCCATCGGCCCACACCAAGGCGCAGGCCCGATGACCCTGCGCATTCGCGAGCTCTACAAACAGATGGTTGCGGAAAATGTGGCTCAGCAACAAGCGACACGGGGCTAACACTCAAAAAGTGGTGTGTATTTCAGGTTTAGGTTGATCTTGGTCATACTTTTGCCAATTCGGCCGTTTAGACAAAGCAGATGTTTAACCGAAAACGCATTCTTCAAGAAGTTGACCTAAACCCACGCTCAGTTCAGCGCATAAGGCGCGCCGAGGCACAGCGTGCGCAATTCCTATCGCCAAGGCGAATCGTGATGCTGTTGCTCAGCCTGCCTGTGATCGCCTGCAGCGTCGGGATCAGCGCGTATATCCGCACCAGCCCCTATGAGCCAGAGGCCGCCTTGCAGCATCTGGTGGCGATGTGGGGCTGCGACGCGGCCCGATCTGTTGGTCTTGGCCCAACATCTGTTGGTGAACCGGGGTATCACCTGCGCAATGATGGCGACCAAGATGGGATTGCCTGCGAGCCGTATCGCCACGACTCCACTGTAGGAACAGTTCAGGGGGATCGAGAGGTTCCAAATGTGCGTATCACGCATGGAGCAAGCGCGTCTCAGGGAAGCGAGACTCCTGTCCGACGGCCGATAGGGTCAGCGAAGTTTGTGCGGCCATAGAGACACTTCCTAACAAACTTAAGCCTATTTGGTTCCACCATTTTTCTCCTCAGGTAATAAGGACGGAATATGGAACAAAATCTCTGCAAGCTTCTCCGAAAATAAGAATGATTGCTCAGCATCCTCTATCGTTGGTTCCTTCCCTTTATCGGCATGCCTTACAGAGTTCGCCTCCAATCTTACCAAATGCCCCCATCGAGACATTTCATTGGTAATAAGACCTTCTTGGACCGCTTCTTCGATTCTCTTGTAGAGTGAACCCTTTTCAAGCCCTAAGTGTTTCAACATCGCATCCACGCAGGATGCTGACATCAGTAGCGAAGCATCAGGACTTGATAGAGTATTTCTGGCTTGTTTCATATAACGTTTAGCTTCACATGGCAGCGAAGCGAAGGGCGTCCAGGGCTTTGGATCTACAAAAAGATCCCAAATTGGACTACCTTTTTGTAGCTGCACAGCTTTAACATTTATTGGCTTTGCACATGACTCGCATGAGTAAAAGGCCCACCAGGACTGTTCACCGGTGCCGTGAGCTGTTGCTGGCTTAGAAGGCGAATAACGCAATGAAATGTGTGGATTGTTTATTCCACACCTAGGGCAACACTCGATATCAACTAGCTGCTTTATAAAAGGACTCGGATTGTTATCACTCGTCCGTATTTGAATTCTTGTCATCTTTAAGCCACGCCTCGAGGTAATAGCTACTAGGGAATGAAGTCACTGAATGGGAAAATCGATTCTAAGGAATATTAGCCATTATTTTGGTGGGTCATCGCCTCCGCCGCTTCACATTCCCACCGTGCTGCCCCGGCCTGCCTGCGGTTGAACGACCCCGCGATTTCACCGCTGCCTCAGACGCTTTGTCGATGGCGTATTGCCGCGCCATTGGGTCGTCGGACACGGCCAAATCGACAGCCTCGAGCCGCTTGACCTCATCCCGCAGACGGGCGGCTTCTTCGAATTCAAGGTTCTCCGCTGCCTTGCGCATGTCTGTCCGCAGGCCATCCAATACCGCCTCAAGATTGGCGCCGTGCAGTGGTTTGTCGATGGTGGCGGTGACGCGGGACATATCCGTGTCGCCCTTGTAGAGACCCGCCAGCACATCCTCGACGTTCTTTTTCACTGTCGCCGGGGTGATGCCGTGTTCGACATTATAGGCCTGTTGTTTTTCACGGCGGCGGTTGGTTTCGCCAATCGCGCGTTCCATCGAGCCAGTGACGCGGTCCGCATACATGATCACGCGCCCTTCGGCATTTCGCGCCGCGCGACCGATGGTCTGCACTAGGGACGTTTCAGAGCGCAGGAAGCCCTCTTTGTCAGCGTCCAGAATGGCGACCAACCCGCATTCGGGAATATCCAACCCCTCGCGCAACAGGTTGATGCCGATCAAAACATCAAACGCGCCCAAGCGGAAATCGCGCAAGATCTCGATCCGTTCCAGCGTGTCGATGTCAGAGTGCATGTAGCGGACCTTGATCCCCTGCTCATGCATGTATTCGGTCAGATCCTCGGCCATGCGTTTGGTCAGGGTAGTGACCAGCGTGCGGAACCCGGTTTCGGTGACTTTGCGCACCTCGTCCAGCAGATCATCGACTTGCATGTCCACCGGGCGGATTTCAACAGGGGGGTCGAGCAAACCCGTGGGGCGGATCACCTGTTCCGTAAACACACCGCCGGATTGTTCCAGCTCCCACGCCGAAGGGGTCGCCGACACAAAGATTGACTGCGGACGCATCGCGTCCCACTCCTCGAACTTGAGGGGGCGGTTGTCCATGCAGGACGGCAAGCGGAATCCGTGTTCCGCCAAGGTAAATTTGCGCCGATAGTCGCCCCGATACATGCCGCCGATCTGCGGCACGGAGACATGGGATTCATCCGCAAAAACAATCGCGTTGTCGGGGATGAATTCAAACAAGGTTGGGGGTGGCTCGCCGGGGGCACGGCCCGTCAGATAGCGTGAATAGTTCTCGATCCCGTTGCAAACACCTGTCGCCTCTAACATTTCCAGATCAAAGTTGGTGCGTTGCTCAAGACGTTGCGCTTCGAGCAGTTTGCCCTCGCCCACCATGCGGTCCAGCGTCTGACGCAACTCTTGCTTAATGTGGATCATCGCCTGCTGCATCGTCGGCTTTGGCGTCACATAGTGCGAATTCGCATAGACCCGGATCTGTTCAAAGGTATCGGTTTTTTCACCTGTCAGAGGATCGAATTCTGTGATCCCTTCCAGCTCTTCCCCAAAGAACGACAAACGCCATGCGCGATCTTCAAGGTGCGCCGGAAAGATTTCTAGGGAATCGCCGCGCACCCGAAAAGACCCGCGCTGGAACGCCTGATCGTTGCGCTTGTACTGCTGCGCCACCAGATCGCTCATCACGCTGCGCTGATTGTACTCGTGGCCGACCTTTAGATCCTGCGTCATCGCACCGTAGGTTTCGACAGATCCAATACCGTAGATGCACGAGACCGATGCGATGATGATCACATCATCCCTCTCGAGCAACGCACGGGTGGCCGAGTGGCGCATCCTGTCGATCTGCTCGTTGATCTGGCTTTCTTTCTCGATATAGGTATCAGAGCGCGCCACATAGGCTTCGGGTTGGTAGTAGTCATAAAACGAGACGAAGTATTCGACGGCGTTGTCTGGAAAGAAGCCTTTGAATTCCCCGTACAGCTGTGCCGCCAGCGTTTTGTTTGGGGCAAGAATGATCGCAGGGCGTTGTGTTTCCTCGATAATTTTCGCCATGGTAAAGGTTTTACCCGTACCCGTCGCCCCCAGCAGAACCTGGTCACGCTCTCCGCTTTGGATGCCGCTCCTCAGTTCGGCGATTGCTGTGGGCTGATCCCCCGCGGGTTCGAATTCTGTCTCCATACGAAAGGCGATACCGCCCTCAAGCTTGGGGCGCGCCTGAACCTGATCGGTCGAGGTCGGCATTTGAGCAGCGGTTTTATCTGAGTGGGCAAAAGCCATGGAGGAGATTCCTTTCGTGGCTGGATTTTGGTCTGTTTTTGTTCTTGTTCAAGGGGCATTCGACCAGAACCGCGCAAACACCAATAAACATGAGACAAAAGGTGCCTTGCTCAGCACGAGGGACTCGCGCATATATGAGTGCAGCGAGATACGAGGAGACTGCGATGCCTGCGCGGATTTTCAAGCCTGCCAGAAATGCGATGACATCGGGTATGGCCAAGACCCACAAATGGGTGCTGGAATATGCACCGGCGTCCTCACGCGAAGTGGATCCGTTGATGGGATGGACGTCTTCTTCGGACACGCAATCTCAGGTGCGGCTCAAGTTCGATAGCAAAGAAGAGGCGATCGGCTACGCCGAAGCCCATGACATCGATGCCCAGGTGTTCGAACCTAAAATGCGCAAACCGAATCTGCGGGCGGGTGGATATGGCGAAAACTTTGCCACCAACCGCCGCACCCCTTGGACCCACTAAACATGATCGAGATACGGCAGGCCGATCCCGGAGCAGAGAACCTGCGCCCTGTCGTCGAAGATCACCTGGCACACAGTCAGAGTGCCGGGCCAGACGACAGTAACCATACAATGGGTGTCGATGGGTTGCGTGGAGCTGGTATTCAGTTCTGGGCCCTATTTGACGACGAAATCCCGCTTGGGTGTGGCGCGTTAAAGCAGCTTCCTGATGGCTCTGCCGAAGTTAAATCCGTGCATATCGTTGAAACCGCACGTGGTCGCGGGCTGGCGCGGCACATGATGACGTTTCTGGCCCAAAGGGCGCAGGCCGAAGGAATCAATGCCTTAGTGTTGGAAACAGGGTCATCCCTACTGTCAGCGTACGATTCAGCGCGCAAATTGTACGAAAAATTGGGCTATAGCTATTGCGCGCCGATCTATGGCTACGATGACGACCCCAACAGTGCCTTTATGCGCTTAGATTTAGAGCCTGCACGCTGAGGCCCTGCGGCTCTTTCTGGTGATAACTTCGCACATTAGAGAAAGTGGCGAGCCGTGGAGGACTCGAACCCCCGACCTGAGAATTAGAAGTTCCCTGCTCTAATCCAGCTGAGCTAACGGCCCGCACTTTGAGGGCTACCCTTCTAACAGAGTCGCTGAATTGTCAACCACGCTCAGTGACCTAACGGTTGAATGACCTCACTTCATTTAGCACGTTGGTTTCGCTTACGGGAACCCGGCTATTTTCCCGCAAGTAATGTCAATCATACCAGCCTAGACAGGGGCAAGCTTGACAGAGCCAAAAGCCTCGCAAACAGCATTCCAACGGACAAGACGCGTAAACGAGATTTGTCTGAGATGCCAAAGACGATTTGACCATCAGTCTTGTTCGCAAAGGCAGCAATAGTCCTAGGAGATTTTCGAAACGTCGCCAACGTCAAGGCGCGCGTGAACTCAAGTTCTGTACTTTCGCGGGCCGAGATGCGGTGCTCGCCGTCATATTTGGGAGCTAAAGCGAACCTATTCTGCAGTTCATCGGTTTCCATTTCAATCCTGCAAACACTTGCGGACGTAAGCTAGATTCTCACCCTGACCCTGGGGTCTCTTAAATCGTTAGGTCTTTAACTAAACCATCTGACCGCGACTACAGCGTCGGGGTTCGGCAGAATTTGAAGCGCAATCTCCAAAGACCGAAATATTATTCTAGAAACCGTTCTATGATCACTTCCTTGCCATCGAATAAAATACGCCAGTTTAGCTTTCCTGTCTCCAGGGTTTCAAAATTGCCATAGTGAGCCTGCCTCTTATGATTTGGGCGTAGTACCATTATGTTGTCACACCCAAGTGATCCTGTAGCGAGTTCCGATACCGCCTGCGACACGGATACAACCACGCCCCGGCCACCGGGAAAGTCGCCGCATCCGCCGCCGAACCTCCGTCAGCATAGAAACCGCTTGGCAATGGTCCGTTGCCAACACTCACCAATCACAAACAAAACAGACCCGCGCGCCCTTCCCTTTTACCAAGGTAGAAATGACCAACGCCAATATCACAATCACGGCTCTAACACTCACAGCCGCAATTTCCGCCCTGTGGTTGGCCCTGTCAGGACTTAGCGATTGGACCAAGGATTTCCCGACCTGACGCACGTCAACACACAGTCAATGCACCTTACAGGAGCGAGCCTTGCTCAAGCAGAGTTTTGTCGAAATGACGAGACGCTGCAGATGTCACGTACTTACGCATTCTGATTGGTTACGAAACATCAGGCACCGCCCGCCCTGCGGTTGACGCACGGGGACATGATGTGTGGTCCTGCGAAATTGCGCTTTCCAAGGATCTGCCAAGACCCCAGATGGCACCGCCGTTCTAGTTTGGCGAACCAGCGTACAAATCAACCGGGTGGTGTATGCGCGCCCTGCCCCAACTAGTGAAAAAGAACCGCCTGACAGAGCCGAAACGAAACACCGACGATTGGAAACGCTGGAACAGAATTCGCCGTATGCGCCCCGGTCCAGATCGCGCCCGCCTGCTTAACCCCTCATTCCCTGGAATGATGAACGCTGCCACCGACCAATGGGCCACCCGCACGTGGCAAAGGAAACCGCCGCCAAGGCGCTGGATCTGCCGACCCAAAGTTTTCGTTCGTTAGTGTTAGAAGGGATACCCCCCGAGGTCCCGCAAGATCGGAACGCACGAATCTTGGGACGCGGAGGAATTGCGCGCCTCTATTCGCGGGCAAATGGTGAACGGCTATTAGGACGTCATATGGCAACGAAAAAGTTCACGACAGCCAAAATTATCAAAGGGCGCAAATGTCAGTATTTTTGCAAAGATGGGCGTTATGTGCGCCTACCCGATGATCCCAACAGAGAAGAGTAGCCTGAGAGTATTTGAAGCTAATGCGGGGCGGTGGGTCCCTGTGATCCAGATATATCTTTGAAAAGCTAATCATCAGCTACAAGCACACATCCTAATGGGGGCGCTTAGCCCCTCGAACAAAATCCGATTATTCAAAGGTCCTAGAATATCTATCTGACACAATTGGAACACTCAATCCGGCAAAAATGCGACGACCCTCAGTGATCAAGGCCCAAATGGCGAACCATCATCGGGCACGTTTCCACCAACTGCATTCCCCAAATGCTTTCAATCCTATTTGAACATGCGATCGACCTAGATTGGCAACGGGACAATCTAGCAAAGGGTATCGAGAAATTGAAAACGGGAAGTGGTCACCAGCCCTGGCCAACAAGCGCAGTTATGATCTACCGCAAAACGTGACTGGGCTTGCCCTTCTGGTTTCTGAGCTTGCTATTGGCACGGGGCAACGCGCCTCGGATCTGACTCGCATGGAATGGGGTCACATCGAAGATAATGGGATTTGGGTCACACAAGCCAAAGCCGAAAGCTGAGCTACGACAGGAATCAGAAGATCACACTAACCAAACGCAAGGGGGTGGCTTTGGAAGGCTGCAGCCTGCACGGATGGCGATATAGCGCCACCAGCGAATTTGCTGAGGCTGGATCAGATTGATGCGATCACAGGACACAAAAGCCTGTCCATGGTTCAAAGGTATTCAAAACGCGCTAGTAAAAAACGCCTCGCCCAACAGGCACAAAACCTGAACGAACAGAACAAAAAAACGCGTATCTGGGAAACTTTGTGAGAAACGAATGTCGAAAGAATATCCGTTTATACTCTAAGCCATTGATGGAAATGGCAGGGGCATCAGGGTTCGAACCCGAGACCTACGGTTTTGGAGACCGTCGCTCTACCAACTGAGCTATACCCCTAAGATCGAGGTCCAAATATGATAACATGGCCAAGGACTCAAGAGGAAAAGCAACCCAACGACAACGGAATCATAAAGAAATCCTACAGCACATTTGCTTGATGGTATTTTTTGACTACAGAAGACCCACAAGCAGAGGACTATTATCTTGAACCTAAGACGAAAAATTGCCGACAGCCCTAGGTTCAACAACATGGTCGAGCGGCTGCTCGCAGGATATATCCGCTTTGCCTATCGAACGTCGACATGGGAAACGCAGGGGTTTGAAGCGATGGACGATGTCCTGCGCACAAACGAACCGGTAATTGTCGCCCTCTGGCATCAACGCCTAATCATGGCCCCATATCTGTTCAATCTTGAACTCGGCCAAATCACCTCGCTGACGTCTACAGGGCGTGCGGGGCGTCTGGCAGGGCAGATCTACACTCGGTTCGGCATGAACACGATTGCGATGAACAGCCGGGATCGTCATGTGACCATGTCCCGGAAAATCCTTGGAAAAATCCGCGATGGATTTTCGGTTGGGATCGCCACCGATGGGCCACGAGGTCCTGCGCGCGTCGCGTCCTTGGTACCGCTCATTTGGGCACGCGCTTCGGGAAAGCGCGTCTTTGTCGTCGCTTTTTCCGCCAACCGCGTGCTTGAGTTGCCCACCTGGGACCGCCAATGGCTACCCACTCCTTGGAGCAAGGGGACTTTGGTTTGTTATGAGTGGGCTGAAACAGTTCCACGCAAGGCCACTGACGAAGAAACAGAAACCCTGCGCCTGTCTTTGGAGCGCGCGCTTGATGACGTTACGGACAAAGCCGACACATTGGCAGGGCGCTCACTTCCCCCCAAGACTTAGGACACTTTGTCCAGCGTTGGGTTTCTTGACCCAAAATGCCACCTCTCAAGCAAAAAGGCCGCTCCTGATTGGAGCGGCCTTTTCTATTATTTCACCGGCGTGGTTCTCGGGAGCTTTTGCCTAGGCAAAAGCCCCTGTCACCACCATCACAGCAGAGCTGTGATTACTCGATGATTTTTGACACAACGCCGGCGCCGACGGTGCGGCCGCCTTCGCGGATCGCGAAGCGGAGGCCGTTTTCCATGGCGATCGGTGCGATCAGCTCAACGTCGAACTTCAGGTTGTCGCCAGGCATGACCATTTCGGTGCCTTCGGGCAGCTCAACAGTACCGGTGACGTCAGTTGTACGGAAGTAGAACTGAGGACGGTAGTTCGCGAAGAACGGCGTGTGACGGCCACCCTCGTCTTTGGTCAGAATATACGCT
>OMPR01000018.1 GCA_900313015.1 Rhodobacteraceae bacterium EL53
TGCCCCTAGTACGAGAGGACCGGGGTGAACGTTCCACTGGTGGACCAGTTATCGTGCCAACGGTAGTGCTGGGTAGCTATGAACGGACAGGATAACCGCTGAAGGCATCTAAGCGGGAAGCCCCCCTCAAAACAAGGTATCCCTGAGAGCCGAGGTAGACCACCTCGTCGATAGGCCAGAGATGTAAGTGCAGTAATGCATTCAGTTGACTGGTACTAATGGCTCGATAGGCTTGATTTGATCCAGTAAAAGCAAGACTTTTACGGACAAACAAAAGCATACATCACAACACTGAAATACATGACAAACAGACAACGTTGATATTTTCCCTGCGATAAAATCGCAGGAAATGAGGTATTTATTCGGTTTGGTGGCCATAGCACAAGTGAAACACCCGGTCCCATCCCGAACCCGGAAGTTAAGCACTGTCGCGCCGATGGTACTGCGTCTTAAGACGTGGGAGAGTAGGTCACCGCCAAACCTAATAAATACCTCATAATCTCTAAGCGATCACAAACAAAATGACTCCAATCAAAACACCGCTTGGAGGCGCCGAGCACAAACGCTCAAAATGGCGCGGGATGGAGCAGCCCGGTAGCTCGTCAGGCTCATAACCTGAAGGTCGTAGGTTCAAATCCTACTCCCGCAACCAAAAATTTCTACGAAAATACAATGTAATAACGACCTCTTCGCAGAAGGGGGACGCACTAAACCAATCGCACGTGGAAGCAAACGGAGGCGATTGAACACTGTGCCTCATCAGCAACATTGAATAGCCGAGCAACAGCGTCGCTCTCCCTGAGTTCTGTAGGGCTTCAGTTACCAAAACATAGTCCCCTCCGAGGCGCAGCGTGAAATACAGGCGGTTGAAAAAAGGCCGAAGGATCCATTGCTCTAAGAAGAGTGGAAAGTGATTTAAATTCAACCTCTAATAGAGGTGTTCATTGATTTCAGCGCCGAGCACTGTGTTTTCTAAGATAGTGGGAAAGCATAGTGACCGAAGCGATTGATTCTTCCAATTAGGGCGAAAATAGGAGATGCCCATGCGAATACCATTTCTAGCTTTCATTATCCTGGCGGGATGTGGTGGTGTTACCGTCGAACCCTCAAAGCAGTATAGTTCAAGAATGAACTCGCAGTTTGTAGCCCTCGCTTCAGCGTCAAGTAAAGCACGATCCATTGTATTACCTGACAAAACCAGCTCACCTCATATGGCGGCAGTTCGATCTGTGTATCAACAGTGCCCTGAGCTTGGTTACAGAGGATCTAGCGGATTAGCACGCACCGCTGGTCGAAGAGTGTCAATCAGAAATGCAAACCTGAAGTTCGAAGGATTTAGCTTACTGGGACTGACAGAATTTGAAAATGGAGACCGCTGTTTCATTGAAGTATTGAGTGACAGCAACAACGAAAAAACAGACCGTTCAAATTTTCTCGTATCAGCGGCCGACGACCAGGATTCGACGACCCAAACGGACCGGTTTGGGAACACAAGAATCTACCGACCAAAACTGAATTAGTCAGCGAATTGGAATCGGCCAAAAACGCTGAGTCGCTTTGCAGAAAAATGATGAAATTGGGGTAAACTATGGCTTCTTTCGATAATGGCGTGAATGATTTGTCAGGCTCTACAGGCCTTGTTGGTCACAGCAGAATTGGCGTGAATTTTTCCACCGGGGCGTTCGAAATTCACGGCGGACCTGCGCCTGACCTAAGCTCCAGACTCATTGATTTACAGCCAGAATAGGACTGTAGCAGCGAGAGCGATGGGCGAGAGGAATACCTTTGGGCATCTGTCATATCGGGTGGCGACGCGCCGCCAATCCTTCAGGCGTCCGAACATGATCTCAATGCGGTTGCGTCGTTTGTAGCGGCGCTTGTCGTACCGGACAGGCTTGTCGCGTGACTTTCGACCTGGGATACAGGGCTTTATTCCCCTGTCATTAAGGGCTTCGCGGAACCAATCTGCGTCATAACCTCGATCTCCGRGCAGCCAGTCAGCCGATGGCAGACTGTTCACCAAAGCCCTGGCGCCCGTGTAATCGCTCACCTGCCCAGCGGATATGAAGAAGCGGATGGGGCGTCCCAGACTGTCAGTCACAGCATGCAGCTTTGTGTTCATACCGCCTTTGGTGCGCCCCTATCAGCCTGCCACGCCCCCCTTTTTGACCGACWWGCTGGAAGCCGTGCGGTGCGCTTTGAGGTAGGTTGCCTCAATCATGATGGTCTTTTGATCKGTTCCCTCTGCAGCCAGCCCGTTCATGATCCGAGCGAACACACCCATATCGCTCCACCGCTTCCATCGGTTATAAAGCGTCTTGGGCGGACCATATTCATGCGGCGCATCGGACCAACGTAACCCATTGCGGTTGATGAAAATAATCCCACTCAGCACGCGTCGATCATCAACCCTCGGCTTACCATGGCTCTTTGGAAAGTAAGGCTGAAGCCGCGCCATCTGCTCATCGGTCAGCCAGAATAGATTGCTCATGTTATACCCCTTAAACTCACAGGCATGAAACACGCAGGCGGGATGACGGCAACAAAATTAATAAGGTCGAGAACCTAGCCAGACTATTAGCGCGCAGGAAGCTACATTGATACTTGTTGACGCGCGTAGGAGGCAATCATGCCAAAGGTTTTTGCATCCTATAAGCCGGCTAAGCTGTTACTTTTATTTAATATTATCTGAATGTATAAATGCCGATGATCTCACTATTTTTGCTGCATAGTTGCTCTGCACTACAACGACCAGATCGTCACATCCCCATCGTCAAACCGGAAGTACTCGACATCCACCAAATTGTCGGTACCATCTACCCCCACGACCGTCACGTTACTGCCCGAGCGCGTCAGCATATAGTCCGCCGAGTCGCCCGAAAACAAGGCGTAGTCCGACCCTGCGCCGCCGTCGATCATGTCGTTGCCAAGGCCGCCCATTATGTAGTCTGTGCCGCCCTTGCCAAAGATCATGTCGTCGCCCTCCAACCCATTAAGCTGGTTGCGCTCCGAGCTGCCCCTGATTTCGTCATCAAATCGCGAGCCGACAATGTTTTCCAACTCGAAAAACAGGTCGCGAGCGGCGTCGCCGCCGTAACCAAACCCGGTCTCTCGGCCGCTCACCATGGCGCCGTTGCTTAGGCTCGCTTTAATGCCTGCGCTGGCGTTGAAATAGGTCACAGTGTCCAGCCCGTCACCACCAAAGTAGCGCTCGCGGCCGCCGGTAGACGAGACAAACCAGTCAAAGTCGCCGAGCCCGCGGAAATCGTTCTGGCCGCCGTCCCCAAAGAACACATCCTGTCGCCCAGAGCCGGTCACCCGCTCTACAGAGGTCAGATCAAGCCCCGCCGCGAGTCCCGTGTTGCCCGACGGGTCGGCCAAGTTCATCAGCACGCCCGACGCCTGCGCCCCCGTCGGCGGTAGTCCGTTTGAGTCAAATATACTGCCGATTACATTGGTCGCGCTCGACTGATATTCGAGGAAGGAAATCATATCCTGCCCCGTGCCACCATCGATCGTGTCGCGGCCCTCGGTTGCAATAATCCAATCATAATCGCCTAGACCGCGAATCTCGTCGTCACCATCAGATCCGCGAATCCAGTCTGCAAAGATCGTAGCCGTCAAACGTTCAACATTGGTAAACGAAATGTTTTCGCTGCCATCATGGCTCACCGCCCTGCCAGCACCCATGTCAATGTCGAGGCGGTACTGCACATTTGAACGCCCCGGAGTTTCGGCCAAGTTGAAGAACGAGAGCATATCGTTTCCGTCGCCGCCGTCGATTGTGTCTGAGCCGCCGCCCGGCGTAATCCAGTCGCCTCCGTCCAGCCCGTTGATGATCTCCGCCATCGGTGTGCCCACAACGTCCTCGGCGGCGTTGGTGCCGGTGACAGGTAACCCGCTACCACTTCCGCTATCCAGAGATGTATCATCGCCGGGAAGAGCAATTTCAAACACATTGCCCCCGACGACGAAGGCCGAGTTGTTGTCGGTGCGAATGATATCATCACTTCCCCAAAGATAAGCACCAGTCTGGGTATCAAGGAGCGTTCCGTTAACGTCATACTGTTTTAGCCGGCCTTCTTGTATGCCTGCAAAATCCAAAACTGAGTAGCCTATAACAAAACCACTTTCGGTGATGACCACCAGTGGCGTATCCTCGCGCCCAGCAGTGACTTCCGAGTTGACCAGCGTGGCCTCGACCGACTGCGCCCCATCGGCGTTCAGTATCGAGAACCAAGTGGATGACTGATCGGTATCTGGCCCGGATGATGTGCCCGCTTCTGTCCACACAACCAAGATGCGCCCGTCTGTCATGGTCTCGACTTGCACTGCCGGGGTAGCGCCAAATGGCGTCGAAGTTGCATTGCCTATAGTTATTTCGCTGCCGAAAAAACTGCCGTCCTTATTGACAAGCTGCATGTGCACCGGAGGGCCAATGTGACCGGGAGCATAGTTGGTCCAAGCAACCAAAACCTTGTTGCCGACTTCAGTTAGGTCAACCAACAATTGAGAATTGTGGTTTAGGATAGCGTCGCCCAACACTGCGCTTAGTGCAATGCCAGTCCCATCAGGGTTGACAATTTTAAGAACGAATTTGTTCAAAACATTTGCCGTATCGACAACGGCAATTGTTCCATCTGACAGCGACACCGCTTGTTGCAACATCTGCCCGCTTGCGCGACCCGAATTAGTGTGTCCTAAATTAGCCAGGCTGCCAGACTGCGAATACGGCAGTGTCTGAGTTGAGCCTATCTTAGCGCCCGTGTCAGCATCCAATGTCACGTAGAGGTCACTATGGTTCAAAGGCAGACTCGGTCCTGTCAGCCGGAAATAGACGTTCATCGTATCGTCGCCGTTGTCATGCACGAAATAGGGGTCGACTTTACCCCAGCCTCCCGGCGCAGGCTCAAAATCCATCGCCTGAAATAGGACCCCTTCATCATTGATTGCCGCAATTTTGTTATCGCGGACAATGATAGCTCGATCTCCTACGCGGTATACGCGCCCGCTTGCAAGACCGATGTCACTGATAGTAGCCGCTGTTGAAACAGTAATAGTCATGTTTGAACTCTCGCTGGAACCAAAATCGCTTAAGATAAATACTCTGCTATCCATACTGCGCTCGTTTTGAGCATCGATCAACCCGCTCACTTCCGTTGGGTAAGCTCTGAGAGACAAGAAATGGGATGCTGGCTGGCATAGCCAAGTTAAGGCGCCTACCGATCTAACGGCGGATAACTTACATAGAATGCGCAGGCTATCCTTCTCATGCTTTTGGTTTCCGCATCATTGACGCCGAAATAGGTCATCAAGAGAGGATGTTGCACTAAATTACAATTCTGGGAAGGCTATATTGTGTCTCGATGTGTTGTCAGCGGTCATTCAATTCCGCATGTCCAAGGACAACAAAGTCGGCACTGCGGGCACTCGTGCGGATCGCAGCGAATGGCGGTTCTCCGCCCAGTTGGTCAATCGAACCAGTCTGGTTTGGGCTGACTGCAGTCATCTGACAGTTTCCGCCAGCCAACTCACTCTGGCGGGACGGATCGAGCGACAGGTTCGCGCAGATAGTGCAATTTGCAAAGAGTGGTGCTGCGCCCGGAACCGCACTTTGGACCAACGCGCAGCGAATGGCAGCTCCGACAATAGCAGGCCAATGGTGAAAGCATTTAGCTCAATCCAGCAAAATTGATCGATCCGATATATGAAAACACTCCACCAGATGAAAATGGAGGAGTGCAATATGTCTTCACGCCCCTAGGAGCTGGTTCTCAATACCCGACGGTAAAAGAGGTCCGTATGAACTGTGCACTCTGCGCTTCGTCCACCAAAGCAACGGCAAAATCCTCCATTGAGATTTCCGAGTTGCCATTTGCGTCGATCAAAAGCGTATCGGTGCCAATCCGGAATTTTCCCCGATGGGTCCCGGGCCGCAGAAGGGCTGAGGGGCTGGCGTAAGTCCAGTCCGCATCGACGGTGCTTATGCAAAGCTCAGCCTGCGCGAGCGAGGCTCTGGCGGTTGGAACGATGCTCTCGGGCAGGAAGTCAGGGTCGGAAAGAACAGTATGCGGACTGCCGTTAGGAAGGCGCAACCGCGCGGCACCACCGACGATGATCACCCGGACATCCGCGATCGAAGCACCTTTGAGGATGGATCGCGTGAGGGCGACGACGTCGCCTTCGTGGCCGGGCGGCGTGCGAAGAGAGCTGATCGCCAGATCATGGCCTGCCATGGCTTTTGCAACGGCCGAGGGATCGCTGACACTTGCGATAACACCCTTGGCGGTTTCCGGTAGCTTGGCGAGCCCTGCCTCGTTTCTGACCACCGCGGTAACGTCATGACCGCGAGTGACGGCTTCTGTGACGACGCGAGAGCCGACGTCACCGGATGCTCCAAATACGACAATTTTCATCGGAATTCCCTTTAGTTTGTTGTATGAGTTGCGTGTTGTAGGGGAGTGAGGCGCGGGGACCGACCAGATAGCTGTCCTAGCAATATTGCAGAAAGAACGATTCCAGCGCCGACGATCTGCCAGACGGTGAGAGCTTGACCAAGCAACACCCAGCCGATCAGAACGGCGGCCAACGGGCTGAGGAAACCAAGGGCAGATACCGCGCCCGGTTCGATGCGCGAAATGCCTCTGAACCACAGGATATAGGTCAGTGCTGCGCCAATGAGACCAAGATATCCAATACCGAGGATATTTTGCACGTCCAACGCTGGCAGGGGTGGCTCAAGCAAAACAGCAAGCGGCACCAGCAACAGCCCCCCCGCGCTCAGTTGCCATGCGGTAAAGGTAAGGAGTGGTACAGGAGGTTGCCATTTGCGCGTCAGCACCGTCCCTGCTCCCATGGAGACTGCCCCGCCAAGCCCCGCAGCCAACCCAACCGGGTCCAGACCAACGTCCCCGGCAAGCGCAAGAAAGCCGACACCGACAATACCCATGGCCGCGGCCGTGATTGATGTGGGTCTTATGGCGGACCCGAGGACGATTGAGGCGAGGAACACAACGATGAGCGGCTGAACCGCCCCAACAGTCGCTGCAACGCCACCGGGAAGCCGATAAGCAGCGACAAACAGCAAGGTCCAGAACAGAGTGAAATTTAGCGCCCCTAGCGCAAAAACACGTGCCCACCAAATCCCTTGGGGCAATTGCTTGGCTAGTACCAGCAGTATCAACCCGGCGGGCAAGGCGCGTAGTGCGGCCATCGTGATTGGATAGCCTACAGGCAAATACTCAGTCGTTACATAATAGGTGCTGCCCCAGACCAAGGGCGCGATGGCGGTGATTGCAAGGTCAATTTGTCGGTTCATGCCGGGGCTCCATTTCTCTTGATGTCAAGATATGCGGATAAATCTTGACGTCAAGATGAATTATCACTACTCACTACTTCATGGATCAAGTTGACCGCATCGTCGCGCAATGGAACAGCGCCCGCCCCGACCTAGACGTTGGACCAATGGAAACCATCGGTCGGCTGTATCGCCTCGCGGCGATGTTGCGAAGTGAGATGGAAAAAACCTGGAAGGCCCATGGTCTTAACCCCGCCAGTTTTGATGTTCTGGCGACCCTGCGCAGATCAGGGAAACCGGATGGATTATCCCCGGGCGAGCTTCTTGACTTGACAATGGTGACGTCCGGAACAATGACCAATCGCGTCGACCGGCTGGTGAAGGGGGGGCTTGTTGAGCGGGTACCGAACCCCGAAGACAAGCGTGGTTTTCTTATCCGTCTGACCGAAGACGGTATGACACAAATTGAGGCCGCAGTGACCGACCATGTGAAGACACAGCATCGGCTGATGGATGGCTTTCCCCAAAAGCAAAGAGGCGAGTTGAATGACCTTCTTAGAATGCTCACAGGATCGGTGGAAACCGACGCAGGCTAACTCAAAGCAGCCATTGCCGGTAAGCAAAAACGGCTACTAAGTCCACATCGATGTTGTTCACTCAGTTGGACACCAAAGTCTGCTTTTGAACTGTCCGGTATTCCGCCCGAGGACCGCTATGGGCTGGCAGCAGCCATCCGCCAGGGATGGCCTCTTTGCGCAGAAATCGGGCTTTGCAAAGTCAAGCGAACGGCCCATATGCCAACTAATTGGCGCGGCTAGAAATTAATCTCCACACATACAACGGCTCAATGGCGCATTTTACTCTGCCTAATGCCACGGAAGCGCACGTGTGGCAGCACTGGAAGGGCTACTGACGGTGGGCGACATGTTACCAGCTCCTAAACGCACTATTTTCTTGACTTTAGGAAGACGCAAGTGCCTATAATTATTAACCCGATGCTTTTGCGGTCGGTATGTAGATGGTACATAATCCATCGTGTGGAGGCTAAGGCCTCTATATCTGTTTAAGGGAAGAACTTCCAACCATATCCCCGAACATTACCTTGATATGATCTGTCGTATTTGTTGTCACTAAGCAGTTGAATGACCTCGACAGCAAACGGTCCCAAAGTCACATTATGGTTTTGGCAATTTCTGATATTCATGTGGCTAGAGTGTGCAATCAAATCACATAGTTGCTGACCAGAAATGTTGTGACTCTTGTAGCGAAACTTCAAATTCTTGTTTGTTGTCAGTTGATTGTGAGCAACCCCACTTGAGTGGTCCAAGTTGAAAGTTAGTGCATGGTTGGCCTTTGGTCCATCGCGACGATGGCCTCTGGCGCAGGTGGGCGGTAGCCCAGAGCACTGTGGGGTCGTTTGTTGCTGTAACATTTCCTCCAGCTTTCGACGATAATTTGGGCCTCACGCAACGAGTAGAAGATTTCGCCGTTCAATAGTTCATCGCGCAATCTCCCGTTGAAGCTCTCGCAGTACCTGTTTTCCCAGGCGACCCAGGCTCGATGTATGCAGTCTTTGCTCGGACTGCTTTGATCCAGTCCCTGACGGCCTCAGCAATAAACTCCGGACCATTGTCCGACCTGATATAGGCAGACACGCCGCGCAGGATGAACAGATCCGTGAGAGCGTCGATGACCTCCGTAGAGTTCAACTTCCGTTTGACCCAGATCGCCAAGCATTCCCGGCTGTGTTCGTCCAGGATATTGAGCGTCCTGAACGCCCTGCCATCGTCTGTCCGGTGATGCACGAAACCGTACGACCAGACATGGTTGCGATACTCAGGTCGCAGCCGGACACAGCGTAAAAAACAAAGCCCCATCAACTCATACTAGCTATCAGTTGAGCATGAACAAGCTATTGGGGCTAAAGCCTGACTTCAAAGATCGTTGGACCTTGGATGGGGCACGATTCTTATCTGACCTCACTGATGACGACCTCCAAGACCATCTGCAATCTCGGCTGGACGAAGGATTAACCCAGAACACCGTCAACGTCGAAGTTCGTTTTTTGAAACGGGCGTGGGACCTGTGCCGCAAGCGGTACAAGTCAAATGATGATCTGACTTTTGTCTTGCCCAAGGGGTTTGTCAAATGTCGCTCATTATCGATCTCAGAGGAAGAAAGAGTCATCGCCCATTGTTGCGCCAAACAGGCTGAATTTGAGGATGCAGCAGCATGGTCCAAGGCACATGATCTGTTCATTTATCTGATCGACACAGGGGTTCGTTTGAATGAGGCCATAAAAGTTGAATGGGCCTCCATCGAACTGTCAGAAGGCTACATCGACAACTACAACTTCAAAACCAAGAAGGAGGCCTTTGTACCCATCAGCAACCGGCTTCGGGCCGTGTTGTTGAACCGGCAACATCAGCCGCAGCCCTTTATGCAAATGGATCGGGCTGTCAAAAACTTGCGCAAGGCCATAACGGAATGTTGCCCGAGCAGCCCCCGCATTTTGGCTACTCAAGGCAAAGCAACCATCCATTCCTGCCGGGATACATACGCGACCCGGATGTTGAACGATGGAATGCGTTTGGAAGAGGTCTCGCATCTCTTGGGACATTCAACGGTGGTGCAAACTCAGAAGTACGCCAAGTTCTCAAAGAAGGACATGGCCGACAAAGCAAGAGCGGTCCTGAATCAGGGCAGAGAGGGGTAAAAACCAACAAAGGCACACTATGGATCTACTACACCCCGTCACGTACGGGGTATGGTGATTAAGTGCTTGGTATATATGGTGAAAATGGTGCCCCCACACGGACTCGAACCGCGGACCTACTGATTACAAATCAGTTGCTCTACCAGCTGAGCTATAGGGGCCGTTGGCGTTTCAATAGTATCAAAGACCCTCCACTGCAAGATGGAAAAACGCATGAAATGCGTAAATTTCCATTTCTTTTTCATGGGCCTCTTCAGAGGTGGTCTGGCTGTTGATTACAGCAACAAAATAGCTGCTGGAACATGCGACCGCGTTCAGGAACAGAGCGTGCTTGGGTCCCAAGTAAAGGGTTGAAGAAATTGGGGGCTCGAAGCGAGGCGCGTTTCAGGAAGTGGTTGTTTTTGAATTATTATACGGCCGACGTAGAGTCGCATGTGAAGATTTCATAGCAGGCGCTTAAACTCCTTTGGTAGCCATCGTCTGTGCTTCTGACTGTCTCGCCTTGAAGACGATACAGACGTCTCTATCAACCTTGTCTATCGGTGCAATCACCGCGCTTGGCATACCTACGGGCGAGGTCATCGGATACATCTGTCCGGGGAAAAAGGAAGCGAGTTCCGATCACTGCTTGTGCGGCAAAGCACCCCTTAGAATATCAGACCCAAAGATCGCACAGGCAAGTTTCGGGGTCTCAACCTCTAAAGTGACCATAAGCATCTAAACAGGGCCATCGACTGTGTTTTGCGCGGAGGGCCTATAAGCCGGATTTTGTTCCGGGGTTGCCCCCTTTGATGACCATTCCTCTGGGGGACCTGTTACCAGGACCCTCTAGCTGCCAACCCGATCCCTCTCGGTCATGTCGTGCCTAGCGGAGGTATCGGCCTAAACCGACGCTGCCCGCGCGGGGATCCTATTTGGCATTGCTCCAGGTGGGGCTTGCCGTGCCACCCCTGTTGCCTGGGGCGCGGTGGGCTCTTACCCCACCGTTTCATCCTTACCAGCCCCTTGGTCCCTGCGGGCGAACCCATGGGGGGACAGGCGGTTTCATTTCTGTGGCGCTCTCCGTCAGGTTGCCCTGCCCGGGCGTTACCCGGCACCTTTGTCATGTGGAGTCCGGACTTTCCTCGCGAGGGTTGCCCCTCACGCGGCCATCCGGCCCTCCGCGCGCCGTTGACCTAGGCCGGGACAGCATGGACGTCAAGCCATTGACAGTGCAAAAACCCGTTCCCGGGTCAGGTTCTGGTTAGTGCCGTCAGATCAGCCGCCTCTAGCGGCCCACGGGCCTGTGGACGAAATCGCAGACGCACTGCCGCGAGCAAGGTGGCGTCGTCCACATCTGCGGTAAATCCGGCGCGTTGGGCCAAAGCTCGGAACTCATCAGATGCCACCGAGGGACCGACAGGCCCGCCCCCTACTCCGCACGCCAACCCTTGCCGCGCCAAGCGGGTCCAATCAAACCGGCTTCCGGGATCAAACTTGCGATCAGGGGCCATATCGGAATGTCCAATGATCCCATCCGCAGGAATATCCCACCGGGTCATGATTTGTGGCAAAAGGCTTTCCAACGCCGCCATCTGCCGCTCAGCAAAGGGATGATCGCCCCTATTGTCCAACTCGATCCCGACCGAGCGGGAATTCACATCCCCCTGCCCGGCCCATTCGCCCGCGCCCGCATGCCACGCGCGCTGCGCTTCATCAACCATCTGCCACACCGTGCCATCAGAGCCGATCAGATAATGTGCAGACACTTCAACACCTGGATCGCAGAGCCGCGCCAAAGCCGCCTCAGCGTTTTTCATAGCGGTATAATGAATGACCACCAGTGACGGCAGCAAACCCTCCCGGCGTGGGCCGAAATTGGGAGACGGGTGCCAAATCACCCGCTCTACCTCATTGTTTGATGGCACTGCGGAAGGCCGCTGGATTCCAGTCGCAGGCATAGCCATCCCCATCGGGATCCAAAGCCTTGCGATCCTTGCGCGGTCCACCGCTATCCAAAAACGCCTGCTGCGCCTGATCGGCCGAGGCATAGGCCCGGCAGTTACGCTCGGACTTGGCCCGCAAGTTAAAACCGGTGCGAGTGTAAACACTGGTTCCAACAGGATGTGTTGTTTCCAGAGCATAAGACACGATGTTTGGCTGGGCCGTTCCGCTGCGCTCTGGAACAGCGGTTGGTGTAACCACCTGATACTGTTCCTTGTTACGCGCAATCCGCTCAGCATCACTCTCGATCGACTGACGGCTCGATACCGCAGCAAAATCGTTTTCGTCCGAAATACCGGGATTATTGATCAAGGACGGTGCAGGGTTAGACGGACTCGCCTCCAGAGGGGCGACACCCGAGTTCTGATTGGACGCCGCCAAAGCAGCAGCCGCTTCCAATGCAATATCGTCAGACGACCCGGCTGTTGCCGCCGGGCTTGCAGCAGACACAAGCGGCGCAGAGGTGGTCGTCGACCCGCCAAACAACGTGGTGCTTTCTACCGCAGCGGTTTGCGTTCCGGTCGCGGTCAGAGGCTGCGAATCCGGCAAGGTCTCTGACGCAACAGCCGACGGCGGGATCAACGGATCCCCCGCTACGGTCTCTCCCGCCAACGCGGCCTCGCGCGCGGCTTGTTCCTGCGGAGAGTTGAACCCAACCCCCGCAGCCGAATCCGGAATTGCCGGGCTACAAGCTGTCAAAACCCCGACGACCGGGATCAGATAATATGCGCGCATGGCTGCCGTCCTGCCGTTTGTTGCTCTTGCTTTGGGTTGAGAGTTACCACCATTTTCCAGGTTTGGCTACAAAACCGGCAGCACCCTCAAGCGCATAGGCGGTGTTCAGCAAATCGCCCTCTTCCCATGGGCGCCCGATCAGCTGTAAGCCCAAGGGCAAGCCCTGTGCATTCACACCTGTTGGCACTGCAATACCTGGCAAACCTGCAAGATTCACAGTCACGGTGAACACGTCGTTCAGGTACATTTGCACCGGATCCGCATCCGTCATTTCACCCAGACCAAAGGCCGCCGAAGGTGTTGCAGGGGTCAGGATCGCATCCACACCCGCCGCAAAGACATCTTCGAAATCTTTCTTGATCAGCGTGCGCACTTTCCGGGCGCGGTTGTAATAGGCGTCATAAAAACCGGCCGACAAGACGTATGTTCCAACCATCACACGGCGCTGCACCTCGGTGCCAAAACCTTGGGCCCGGGTCTTTTCATACATTTCGGTGATGCCATCGCCCGCTTCCAACTTAGCGCGGTGGCCATAGCGCACACCGTCATAGCGCGCCAGGTTCGACGACGCCTCAGCCGGTGCGATCACGTAATAGGCAGGCAAAGCATATTTGGTGTGTGGCAGGCTGATATCAACGATCTCGGCCCCTGCCGCCTTGAGCATTTCCGCACCCTCGGCCCACAGTTTTTCGATCTCACCGGGCATGCCGTCCATACGGTATTCTTTGGGGATACCGATTTTCTTGCCCTTAATGTCACCGGTCAGCATCGCCTCAAAATTCGGCACGGCCAGGTCGGCGCTTGTCGAATCCTTGGGATCATGGCTGCACATGGCTTCCAGCATGATTGCCGCGTCACGCACGTTCTTGGTCATCGGACCGGCCTGATCTAGCGAACTGGCAAAGGCCACAACGCCCCAACGCGAACAGCGGCCATAGGTTGGTTTGATGCCGGTGATGCCTGTAAAGGCCGCAGGCTGACGGATAGATCCACCAGTGTCCGTCCCAGTCGCGGCCAGACACAGATCCGCAGAAACAGCAGACGCCGACCCACCAGACGATCCGCCGGGCGTGATATCAGCGGTATCGCCGTCACGTCGCCATGGGCTGATCGCGTTGCCATACGCACTGGTTTCGTTCGACGAGCCCATCGCGAACTCATCCATATTTAACTTACCCAGCATCACCGCACCCGCATCGGCCAGGTTCTGGCTGACAGTCGATTCATACTCGGGCTTGAACCCTTCCAAAATCCGACTGGCCGCCTGAGACGGCACACCTTTGGTACAGAACAGATCCTTGATGCCGATCGGCAAACCGCACATTGCAGGCGCATCGCCCTCGGCAATGCGAGCATCCGCAGCCTTGGCGCGTTCCAGAGCAATTTCAGGTGTCTTGTGCACAAACGCGTTCAACGCATCCGCCGCATCAATCGCCGACAGACAAGATTCGGTCAGCTCAACGCTGGTGGTTTCGCCCTTACGCAGCAAATCGCGTGCTTCGGCCAAGCCCAGTTTGTTCAGATCGCTCATGTCTTATTCCACCACTTTCGGGACCGCGAAAAAGCCTTCGCGGGCGTCGGGTGCGTTTTTCAGCACCTTCTCTTGCTGATTTCCGTCATTCACCACATCAATACGGCGCTTCAAACGCTGCGGCGTGACCGAGGTCATCGGTTCGACCCCTTCAACATCCACTTCGTTCAGTTGCTCGATGAACCCCAGGATCGTATTAAATTCCGAGGCCAGCGCCGGAAGCGCGTCATCCTCGACCTTGATCCGGGCCAGTTTGGCCACCTTGGCGGCGGTGCTTTGGTCAATCGACATGGGAACCCTCATCTGCGTCAGGCCCGCATTTACCCCGCACGCTCGCGACCCGCAAGCCTGCATGGGCCTTCCAGCGGCCCACCCTTGCAGTTTGACGCACCTTAAAGCGTCTGCAAAACGATCTGCGTGTTGGATCGCGCAATCAAACGATGCCCTCCGATGGTGTCATTCAGCCGTGTCAGCTCCTCGGTCGAGGCCACGGCAACCTGCACCACCGCATCATACTCACCCGCCAGTGACACCACCGATTGAACCCCCCGCAAGCCCGCCAACCAGCTTAACGCCGGGCCGCACGGACGCTCGGCAATATGTACAAAAACCACCGCCCGCACTGACTGGTCCGCTTCGCAATTGATCAGAGCCCGATATCCAGCAATCACATTGTCGCGTTCCATTTTAGCGATCCGGTCTTGCACAGCTGTGCGCGACAGCCCGATTTCCCGCCCGATAGCAGCGCTGCTCAGGCGCGCGTTGCGCTCCAACAAAGCCAGAATATGCAAATTCGTGCGATCCAACGTCATGCAGTCCAGATCCTTTCAAACGCAGGTACCTTCCGACGAATCGCAAATACCGGCGGCCAGCCAAGGGTGCTATTTCACCCCAAAACCAAGAGGTACCCCATGCGCATCATCAACCCAACATCCTTTACTGGCACAACAGCGTGGGACGCGCTGGATATCGAACAGATCGGGACCGCCACCATTCGACTGCATTGGACCGACCAACCTTACAAATGGCATATCAACGATGGCCCAGAGGTATTTGTGGTTCTGGATGGCCATGTCCTCATGCATTGTCGTGAAGAGAGTCAGATCACGCAACATTCTCTGTCCCCAGGCGATATTTTCCACGCAAAGGACGGCGATGAACACGTCGCTCATCCCCAAGGCCCCGCACGGGTGCTCGTGATCGAACGCGCAGGCAGCATTTAGCGCATCCCTTGAAATCTCAATGTGAAACCCCAACTCTTTTGCGTAACTTACCGGCGCTCAGTAATCCCCCTTCAAACCATGCCTTTTGACGTTCCCTGCGCGCAATAGTCCCAAGCTTAAGGCAACTGGATGTTCAATTTTAGCTTGCTATGTTGGGCTGATCGTTTATCCGATCCATTGATAACGAGATAAAGCAGGCGCATGAATCAGCACTCCGAGTTTCCCCGGATCAAACCGGGTACCATGTCTCCTCGCGACTGGGTCAAGGTTCTTGCCCAGTACCGGGAACCCAACCAGCTGCGCAGCCTGTTTGAACTGGCTGTTACCTTTGGGCCGTTTTTACTGCTCTGGGGGCTCGCTTGGTGGTCGATGTCCGTCAGCTACTGGCTGACTTTTGGCATCTCCGTTCTGAACGCGCTGTTCTTGCTGCGCCTGTTCACTATCCAACATGACTGCGGTCACGGCGCCTTTTTCAAAAGCCGCGCGCTCAGCGATTGGGTCGGGCGGGTCTTGGGCGTTCTGACGCTGACCCCTTACGCGGTCTGGCGCCACACACATTCGGTGCACCACAGTGCGGCGGGTAACCTCGACAAACGCGGCATGGGCGATATCCACACCGCCACCGTCGAAGAGTACAATCAAATGTCCCGCTGGGACCGCATCATGTACCGTCTCTACCGTCACCCCATTATTCTGTTCGGTTTCGGGCCCAGCTATCTGTTTTTGTTGCAAAACCGCATCCCCTTTGGAGTAACAGACAAGGCGAAATACTGGATCAGTGCCATGGGTACCAACCTGACGCTGGTCGTGGCTCTGGTCACCATCTGGTACTTTGGCGGCTTGGCCCCAATCTTTCTGATCTTCTTGCCTTCAACCATTCTCGCCGCCACTGCTGGCATGTGGTTGTTCTACGTTCAGCACCAGTTCGAGCACACCAACTGGGACCACGAAGAAGACTGGCAGCTGCACGATTCGGCGCTGCACGGCAGCTCGCACTACGTAATGCCCGCTGTTCTGCAATGGTTCAGTGCCAACATCGGCATCCACCATGTGCACCATCTCTACAGCCGTATCCCGTTCTATCGCCTGACCGAAGTCCTACGCGATCAACCCGAACTGGACGATGCGAGCAACCACATGACCATTCGCGAAAGCATCATCAACGCACGCCTGCATCTGTGGGACGAAAAGACCAAGCGATTGTTGTCATTCGCCCAAGCCAGAACGCTCTACGGTTAAACCAACCCCAACGCCGCCCCACACAGGGCGGCGTTTTTGGTTTTGGAGATGCCATCAACCTCTCCCCCTTCCAAATTTGCACAAGCAATCCATAGATTTCCTCTCGTCCGGTGCTAGGCTCCTGTCAAACGGTATAGGAGAATCTTTATGGACATCATCTGGCTTGGTCACGGCAGCTTTCGCATCGAAACCGCAGGACAGGTTCTGCTCATCGACCCTTGGCTGACCGGAAACCCGGCCCTGCCCGAAGATCAACATGATGCCGCCCTGTCCGGCGCGACACACATCTTGCTGACCCACGCCCACTTTGATCACGTGATTGATGTGCTCGCGCTGTCCAAGCGTCTCAACATTCCTCTGGTCGGGCAATACGATCTGATGGGCCATTGGGGCGAGACCGAAGGTGTCGATACTGTTGGCTTCAACAAGGGTGGCACAGTTGATCTGAATGGGGTCCAAGTGTCGATGGTCGCCGCGTCGCACTCCTCAACCTTCAACACCCCAGAGGGCATTCGCACCGGCGGAACCGAGGTCGGCTTCATGATCCAGTCCGAGGGCAAAACGCTCTATATTTCTGGCGATACAGACATCATGGCCGACATGGACTGGATGGGCGATTACTACAAACCCGACATCGGCATTCTGTCCGCCGGGGGCCATTTCACTATGGATATGAAAGGCGCAGCCTACGCGGCGAAACGCTATTTCAACTTCAAGACCGTGATCCCCTGCCACTACAAGACGTTCCCCATTCTGGAACAATCCGCACAGGTGCTGATTGATGGTCTGCCCGGAGTTGACGTGATCGAACCCGAAGTGATGAAGGCCATCACACTCTGAGGCTAAATCGCCCATACTCCCGAGCCCGGAGCCAACGCCTACCGTTGGCTCTGTTTCGACTATATGACAGGGCAGAGTGCCTTGGAAGTGCGGCTAGATGTGGGCGAATTTTTCAGACGGCAGAGCGTATAAGATACGCAAAGAGTTCGAATCCCGCGTGATAAAAGGGAAGCGAAGAGCGCCGCAATTCAATGACCGGTTTGAGCCCGAACTGCTGATGTTGCCGTCGACGCCAAGGGCTGCTATCTGAACTTCGCTCAAGCCCGTTTTGGAGCTAGAATGAAACCTGTCATCCTCGGCCAAAGAACAGTTAATCGATCCGTTTCAAAGTTAATCGGAATTTTAGGTATAGGAGGTATTTTCCTGGCGATGGGAGTTTGGCTCATCCAAGGAGGGGCTGTCGATACTCGCGGCGAGGTCTCTGTATTATATGGTTGGCTATCAGTGCTGGTTTTTGGTTTGCTCTCGACAAAGTTTTTTGTGAGGTTGATTCTTGGTGAGAAAACTCCTGTCAGACTCTCCCCAAACGGGCTCGTCGATAAACGCTACTTTAAAGAAGAAATTCCGTGGTCGGCGTTTTCCCGTGTTTCTGTGTGGTCTCACAGAGGAAACTCGGCGATACGATTGCAACTAGCCTCTGAAGGCACTCATCAGTTCGAGTTTACGTGGTCAGCAACCATAACGCGTTGGTTCAACAAATCAGTCGGCTTGGATGGGCGATATATGACTTCAAATGACCTTGATATATCGTTTTCTGAACTTAGGAACCTGATGTTTACGTACGTCAAAGAATTCCAGCCTTCTGCTCTTGAGGACGGACATACTCTTTCTAAGAGCAGGCATTGATGCCGCTACAGCTAATTCACCCTTTGTCCGCTCTGCCGCCCTTGACCTCAGGCATGAGTGCCTATCTGGTGAGCTGACGCGGCGAACGGCGGCTGTGAGCCCAATCTGACCGATGCTGCACAATGAACCAATGGCCGCAAAGGCATGAAACGGACCTTGGCAGCCATAGTCCCCATTCAATCTGCCCTTGCTCTGAAGATCGAATACCGCGGATTGCGGAGGCAGATTATGCTGGGCTAATTGTGAATGCTCAGCGAGTGCCCGCCCCAATAGAGATCAAATCAGTCGGGCAAAAGCCCAAGAGGAATATCTTGGTAACAAACTAGCCTGATGAAACGCCTGATCGACATGGTTCCGACAGACGTCGCTCCGAAGTTGGTAGAGGCCGGATAAGGTCCACCATGAACCATCGCCTCGCTGACCTCGACGCCTGTAGGGAAGCCATTGGCCAAGATGCGTCCTGCCTTACGTTCCAAAATCGGCATCAGAGATTTAGCGGCGTCTTTGTCGGAGGCATCCATTTGTAGTGTACATGTTAGCTGGCCTTGCAGTGCATGTGCCACGCTGCGCATTTGCTGTACATCGTCGGCGAGGACGATCAGACCAAGCGGGCCGAAAACTTCTTCACCCAAGTCCTTATTGGTCAACCATTGTGCGGCGGTCGTTTGATAGAGGAAAGGTGTGGCATTGCGTCCATCACAAGTTGTCGTCAGTACGGCCTTAACGCCGCTGCTGGCTGCGATGCGCGATTGTCCTTTTCGAAATGCTGAAGCGATCCCATCCGTCAGCATCGTTTGCGCAGCCGTCTGTTCCAGCGCTTTGGCTGCTGCTGCGGCAAACGCGTCGGCCTGATCTTTCAGGATCACAACGATACCGGGATTTGTGCAGAACTGGCCCGCCCCCATTGTCAGGGAACCAGCCCATCCTGCACCAATGTCAGCCCCTCGTGCCTTAGCCGCAGCGGGAAGAATAAACATCGGGTTGATTGAGCCAAGTTCACCAAAGAAGGGGATGGGTTCAGCTCGCCGCGCGCATAGGTCAAACAAGGCACGGCCCCCGCCCAATGACCCTGTAAAGCCAACCGCTTTAATTAGTGAATGCTGCACCAAGGCTTGCCCGATCTCAAGATTGCCACCCTGCACTAATGAGAAAACGCCGGGGTGCATATCACATTTGACGATTGCTGCGCGGATCGCTTCTGCGACAATCTCGCCGGTGCCGGGATGGGCTGAATGGCCTTTGACAACCACCGGACACCCCGCCGCCAAGGCAGCAGCCGTGTCGCCGCCAGCTGTCGAAAATGCGAGTGGGAAATTGGACGCGCCAAATACTGCGACAGGGCCGATGGGCCGCCCAATCATTTTCAGATCTGAGCGCGGCAATGGCGCACGTTCTGGCAGCGCTTCGTCATGTCGACGATCCAGATAATCTCCAGCCAGAATGTGATCCGCGAAGAGGCGCAGCTGGCCTGTTGTGCGACCACGTTCCCCTTGAAGACGCGCCTCAGGCAGGCCGGATTCTTGGGTGCCAAATTCGGTGATTGCGTCGCCGCGCGCCTCAATTTCATCCGCGATTGCGTTCAAAAATGCAGCGCGGTCTTTACGATTGGAATACCCAAATGACCAAAAAGCCTCTTCAGCGGCAGTGACGGCTTGATCAATGTGATCAGGCGTTCCGACTGAGAATTCATATGCAGAGCCATGTGCGGGTTCTGAGGTGAATTTGCTATCTCCCCCAACCCAGTTTCCAGCGATCAGATGTTTGCCATGTGGTGTGAATGTCATGTCTTTTGATGTCCCATTGGTGACTATTTTTAATAATTTTTTGACTGCTCAGCGGATGACCAATGCCGGAAACACGCTGATCAGAACCACGACTACAGCGGCTATAGCCACAAAAGGCAGAGCCGATTTAAAGATCGCTCCGGCTTTTACATTTGACACTGTTGCGGCGACGTAAAGCGCGACACCTACGGGCGGTGTGACAAGGCCCAAGGTCAGGTTCAGACACAGGACAATCCCCAGATGATAAGGATCGATCCCGTAAACCGATGTCGCCACCGGCAGCACAATCGGAACGACCATAATTAGCGCAGGAATGCCATCAATCACCATTCCAACAAGCAGCATGATTATGTTCAGCAGCAACAAGAAGAGGATCGGGTTGTCAGCAATGAAGACAATCCAAGCGGCCAAGCTTTGCGGGATCTGACTATAGATCAATATCCAGCTAAAGACATTTGCCGTGGCGACCATGAACAGCACAAGTGCCGCGTTGGACCCTGCGGTCAGCAGCATTTGCGGTATGTCCCGCTCAACCAATTCGCGTGTGACGAACTTGCCGATCAGATAGGCCATGACGGCAGCGATGGCCGCAGATTCGGTTGGCGTCGCCAATCCCAGTGTGATGCTGCCAATAATCGACGCCGGAATGACCAGCGTAATCAAGCCATCGCGCAGCAATGCGATGCGCTCACTCCGTGACAATCGAGTTGCTTCGGGAAACGGATTGATCAACCCCATAATGAAGATCACAACCATGAACCCGCCAGCCATCATCAATCCCGGAATGATGCCAGCAACGAACAGATCACCAATCGAGATTTGAGCGAGCACACCATAGACAACAAACATCATTGATGGTGGAATGACGGGCGACAAAAGCCCAGCAGCCGTTGTCGTGGCGACGGCGAATGTCTTTGTGTACCCTTCGCGTTCCATTTCGGGCACCATGACCTTTGACATGATCGCAATTTGCGCTGTAGCCGACCCCAGGATCGACGCCATCATCATGTTCGCAAGGATATTCACATAAACTAGGCCACCCTTCATGGTCCCGACAATTGCACGGGCCATGCCAACCAGCCGAATAGTGATACCGCCTCCGTTCATCATTTCGCCGACAAGCATGAACAGGGGGATTGCCAACAATCCGTACTTGCCAATGCCCGACATCAGTTGCAGCGCATAGGATCCGATCAGTGCGGTGTTGCCCGCATCAATCAGATAGGCAGCTGCAGAAACGGCCAGAACAACCCCGATGGGCGCACCAACAAACAGCAATACGACAAAGACAATGGCGGTGATCATTTTGGTGTGCCTAACGTGGATTCGGCACGTATGTCCTGAATGAGACAGGCCGCGCTGTGAACCAATAAAGTGAACGCGAAAAGCGGCATCACAAGGAAAAACCACACTCGACGCACGCCGATGGTGTTGGTGACCTCTTGGTAGATGCTGTTGTAGGTTTCTTCAAAAAAGCCCTGCAATTGAAAACCATTCTTTGCCAGGGTCAGCGGGTCAAACCAAAGCCAGGTGGCATACGCTAGAAACAGAGCAAACAGCACATTCACGCATTGAACGAAGATCGACATGCGGCGGCGGTTTTTTTCGGAAACCGCATCAGACACAAGCGTGACAGCAAAGTTTCGTCTTTGCGCAAACATTAGGCTGGACCCGATAAAGGCGAAGATAACCATCAAATTGATCGCAAGCTCGTCCGCCCAATACAAAGACGAATTCAATGCACGTGCTGCGACGTTGACAACCATCAAAAGCAATACGGACGCCACCAACACCTTTAATGCGGTGGCCTCTATTCTGGTTATCTGGGCCGACAATTTGACGATAGAGTTCATAATTACTGCCTCTTGTAGTCCGGATGAACCGCCTGTTTTGGAAATACAGGCGGTTCTTGGCCCTTACATCAAAGCTGCGGCTTCTTTGCGCAAACCCATGATGGAAGGTGCTTTCGGCTCCCAAATACCTGACCATTTGCTCAGGGTATCGCCAAAGAACGCGGGCTCTGCCGTTGTGACGTTCATGCCCGTCCCCTTCAGATCATTGAGCCACTTGGGTTCAAACTCGATGTATTGCGCAAACAGCCAGTCGATCTGCTCTGATACGGTTTCTGAAAGCATCTGCTTTTCAGCATCATCCAGCCCGGCCCAGTACTTGCCTGACACAACTGCAACCACAGGGAACATCATCTGACTGGTGGTCTTGAGGTTCGGAGCCTGATCATACAGCTTCAATTTCCAAGCCAGTTCAAGATCGATATCGGCCCCGTCAACTTGGCCATTTGCCAAAGCGTCAAACAATCCTGGTAAAGGCACCGGAGTTGGAGCGACACCCATCAGTTCGTAAAAATCGCGCAACGCTGCAAAGGGTGTAATGCGGTATTTACGCCCTGCAAGGTCAGCGGATGTCTTTGCTTCATCACGTGAGATCAGATGGCGCATACCGCCGAGACCAAAACCGAGGCCCTTCATGCCCAATGTTGAGAACTGATCAAGCATACCTGTCGCAGTGGCACCTGTCAGAAGCTTTGAGGCATGGGTGACGTCTGGCACAAGGTAAGGGGCAAACAGCGCACCCATATCGTCGATGCGGTTTGAAAACTCGGCGACCGTCAGGAATCCCATCTCCAGACCACCAGCCTGAATCTGCTGGATCATTGTCGCTTCGTTGCCAAGCTGACCTGATGGGAACACTTGTGTTTCAAACATCCCGTCGCTTTTTTCAGCAAGTGATGTCCCAACCCGGTCCATCGTTTGGGTCCAGAAATGGCTGCCCGGTGTGATCGTGCCGATCCGCAGCGTTTTCGCCGATTGTGCCCGAACCAGCCCAGGTGTTGCCAAAGCGGCTGCAGCCAGTGTTGTAATTTTTAGAAAAGTACGTCTTTCCATGTCTTATCCTCCCGGTTTTGTTGATAGAAATCGTTAGTGAAAGTAAGCACCGCCATCGACGACAAGCGTTTGGCCAGTCATGAACGCGGCTTCGTTTGAAGCGAGGAAAACCACTGCGCCGACAACATCTTCGGGCAGTTGATCGCGAGCGATAACGCGCGATTTCAGTGAAATTTCCTGTAGCTTTTCGATTTGATGTGGGTTTGCTTTGACCCCGTCCGACATTGTGAAACCGGGCGCGACCCCGTTGACCCGAATGCCATCTGCGCCGATCTCTTTGGCCAGTGCTTTGGTCATTGCGTTGATGGCGCCCTTGCTGGCAACATAGTGCAGCAGATAGGGCACTCCCTTGAAGGGTGTCCCTGATGACATGTTCACAATCGAGCCTGCACCTTGCGCCTGCATGGTGGGTAAAACGGCAGCAGTCACCAAGGCTTGGCCCATCACATTCACATTCAGAACCTGTTGCCACTCTTCAGGCGTGATCTTTGAAAACTCGGTGAGCTTCAGCGTAGAATAAAGCCCTGCATTGTTTACCAGCGTGTCGATCCGACCAAAGGCATCCACCGCCGCTGCAGCCAGTGCCTCGCATGAGGCAGGGTCTGAGATGTCACAAGTCACGCCAATGGCCTTGGCACCAGTAGCCATTATCTCGGCAGCCGCCGTTTCGGCACCTGCAACGTCCGCAATCACGACCGCAGCCCTGTCCCTGGCAAATCGATCCGCAATGGCGCGCCCGATACCCATTGATCCGCCTGTCACGATTACAACTTCTTGACGATCCATTGATTTTCCTCCCGAAATTTCTGGCATTACGCCTGTGTCGACTGCGCCGCCCGCCTGATGTCTTCTATTGTCTGCATGGGCGTGATCAGCTCAGGATCCATCTGTAGTTCGATCAGGCTTGGCCGCCCCTGGGCGCAGGCGCGTTCCCATGCACCCGCAAACTGATCGGTCTTGGTTACCGTTTCACCGTGACATCCATAGGATTGCGCGAGGGTTGCAAAATCAGGATTGACCAGATCAGTCGCATTTACGCGGCCCGGATAGTGCCGTTCCTGATGCATGCGAATGGTGCCATACATCCCGTTGTTCACCAAAATCACCGTCAGATTTGCATTGTACTGCACGGCGGTTGCAAGTTCTTGACCGTGCATCAGAAAACACCCGTCACCGGCAAAACAGACCACTTGGCGATCAGGCTTTACACGTGCCGCCGCAACAGCCGCAGGCAGCCCGTATCCCATCGACCCTGAAATCGGCGCAAGCTGCGTGACGTATCGGCGATGTCTGTGAAACCTATGCACCCAAACGGTGTAGTTTCCGGCGCCATTTGTTACGATCGCGTCTTTAGCAAGCGACCCCTCAATATGGCCCATGACCTCGGCCATTGCCAAATCGCCGCGGCCTTTGGGCAATGTTGACCAGGCACGGTAATCCGCATTGCACTGCACAATGACCGCTTGTCGCGTCGTCAGGGCAAGATCCGGACCTTCACAGCGCAATAGCGATGCTATGACCTCATCAGGGGGCGCTGAAATGCCAAGCTGCGGCTTGTAGACGCGGCCAATTTCATCTGGTTCAGGAAACACATGTACAAGGTGCTGATCAGACTTGGGAATACCAACCAACGAATATCCACTGGATTCCATTTCGCTGAAACGTGTGCCAAGCAATATCAAGACATCCGCGTTTCTGATCCGAGCGGCCAGCTTTGGGTTGATGCCGATGCCTGAATCGCCAGCATAACAGGGGTGCTCGTTGTCAAAGTAGTCCTGACAGCGAAAGGACGCAGCGACGGGTACGGCCCATGTTTCAGCGAATTCTTCCAAATCGAGGCGTGCCTTGTCTGACCACACACCTCCACCGACTATGATAAGCGGGGCGGTTGCTGTCGCGAGCGTATTCAAAAGCTGGTCAGCATCATGCGCAGTGATTGTTGCGCGCGGTGGCTTCGCGGCCGCTAAATTCGGCACCGGGGTTGTTGCGAGTTCGGTCAGCATATCTTCTGGTAAGGCCAGCACCACGGGTCCGGGACGCCCTGACATAGCCACATGAAAGGCGCGTGACACCATCTCGGCCATACGGCCCGGGCTATCTACTTCTGCCACCCATTTAGCGACCTGACCAAACATCCGACGATAGTCGATTTCCTGAAACGCTTCGCGCTCGCGCATGTCACGGGCCACTTGACCAACAAACAGGATCATTGGGATCGCGTCCTGACGGGCGATATGCAAACCGGCCGACGCATTTGTCGCCCCCGGCCCGCGAGTCACCATGCAAATGCCGGGTCGGCCGGTTAGCTTGCCAGAGGCCGCAGCCATCATCGCAGCGCCACCTTCTTGACGACACACCGTCAGTTCGATTTCTGGTGCGTCTGTCAGGGCATCAAGCACCGACAGATAGCTTTCACCTGGCACAAGAAACGCGTGCTTCACGTCCTGCTGGCCCAGACATTCAACCAAAATTTGAGCGCCTGTCAGAGCGATATCTTGATGCGAGATGTTCACAGCGCCAGCCCAATCTCACCAAAGTTGCGATAGGATTGCGACTTGGGTTTGTTGCGATCTTCTTCATTCACATAATGGATGGATGATTTCCCAAGCAGTGTCTTGGGCAGCACCATGGCGCGAATGAAACGACTTGGAATATCCTCAACCGCTTGCAGAAAAACTGGTTCAGGCCCGCCCTCAAACCACGCACCGCCGGGGCCATATGAGGTTGACGACCCTTCGGTATCAATCCGTACGTTGCCTTCGCGCAGACAACGAACGCCGGGGCCTTGATGCGTATGCAGCATGGCCGTTCCGGCGGGTGGGAACGCCACGCTATCGAGCCGCAGAAAACTTTCAGAAATCGCCAAAGCGTCGGGCACTGACCCTGACAGCTTGTGGGCAACCCTGTGCGTGGACACCTGGTGGTCTGCATCAGACAAATCCCAACGCCACAAGGATGCGCCCTCAGACCCCGCAACAAGCGTTACCGGCCCATCAGCAACAAGTCCGTCGTCACAGGCAATGTCCTGACCATCGCTCGAGATTTTGCCAGCAGTCACATAGATCGCCCGCGCAACGGTGTCTGCAAACGTGACCTCCTGCCCAGCCGCAATATTGTCTTCGAATAAATGAAGTTCCATCTGTAACTCTCCTTAAAACTCTAAGATTTTTGCTGCATGAAGGGCGCGGGGATCAGCAATTTGTTTTCCTGATAGCGCACGAGCGGGCGGATTTTCTTGACGTAGGCCCGCCAGTCGGGATCGCCGACAAGCGCCTTGCGCCGCGAGGTTCGGTCCGCAAGATCAGTGTAGGACCACATGTGCACGATTTGATTTTGAGGGCCAAACTCGACCTGATAGTATCCAAGCAGGTTGCCCAGAATGCGTGTCTGTACGGCAAGCCCTTCTGCTTCATAGAGCTTGAGATAGGTAGGAACCTGGCCTATATGCAGGGTGTAAATGCGTTCTTCGACGATCATGCTGCTGCCCCCAAACCTGCGAGGCAGATGTATTTTAGCTCAGTCCAATCATCGATGCCGTACTTTGATCCCTCACGGCCGATGCCGGATTCTTTGACGCCACCAAAGGGGGCGACTTCGGTTGAAATGAGACCGGTGTTTACGCCGACGATACCTACTTCAAGCGCGTCAGCGACGCGAAAGATCCGACCAACATCCCGGCTATAGAAATACCCGGCAAGACCGTAGGGCGTATCATTTGCCATCGAAATGGCGTCTTGTTCATCGCGAAACGTCGAGATTGCGGCGACAGGGCCAAATAACTCTTCGTGGGCCAGATCCATGTCCGTCGAAACATCAGTCATCACAGTAGGTTGGAAATACGTGCCACCAGCCTCGTGTCGCTTGCCGCCCACGTGAATCTTTGCACCTTTATCGGTTGCATCAGCGACAAGGCGTTCAACCTTTTCCAATCCTCGTTCGTCGATCATGGGGCCCATTTGCGTCGCTTGTTCAAGCCCGTGCCCAACTTGGATCTGCTGGGCGCGGGCGCTTAGGGCCGCGACGAACTTCTCGTGAATGCCCTCCTGCACCAGAATGCGATTTGCGGCGATGCAGGTCTGGCCCGAGTTGCGGAACTTGCAAATTTGAATGCCGTCCAATGCGGCCTCAATATCCGCGTCGTCAAATACGATGAAGGCTGCATTGCCGCCAAGCTCTAGGCTGATTTTTGTCAGATCAGCGGCGCAGTCCCGCATCAGTTGCTTGCCCACGGCTGTAGATCCAGTGAAACCAATCTTGCGCACAAGCGGGCTGTCGACCAGCGCCTTTCCGATTGCCGGAGCATCTTCGCGTGCCCCGGTTACAACGTTAAAGACACCGGCAGGCAGCCCGGCCATTTCGCCCAATGCGGCAACGGCAAGCGCAGATAGTGGTGTCGCTTCGGCGGGTTTTAGAACCATGCAATTGCCAGCGGCAAGCGCAGGCGCGGCTTTGCGCGTGACCATGGCGACAGGAAAGTTCCATGGCGTAATGCCACCGACAACACCCAGCGGATTGCGCGTCACTAAGATGCGAGCATCGTTGCGGTGTGGCGGAATGATATCGCCATAAAGCCTGCGGCCCTCTTCCGCAAACCAACTTAAGAAACTGGCGGCATACTCAATTTCCCCAAGGGATTCAGCCATCGGCTTTCCCTGTTCAAGCGTCATGAGGCGGGCCAAATCTTCGGCATTCGCGCGCACCAATGCAGCCCATCGTTGCAGCACCAATGCCCGATCAGCAACTGTGCGGCCGCTCCAGTCAGGAAACACGGCTTGCGCCGCTGCAATCGCGGCGTCCGTTTCGACCGCGCCCATGCGCGGTACTGAGGCCAAGACATCGCCCGTCGCAGGGTCGGTGACGTCCAGACGTTTGTCTGAGGACGCAGCCACCCATTTGCCGCCGACATAGCAGTCTGTTTTCAAAAATTCCGGCAGTTTCACCACGATTGATTCCCCTAGCTTTCACATGTCGCAACATTGTTCTGTTGGAACGAATCTAGGGGATCAGATCAGGTTGGTCTTTGGCTCACCAAATCGCAATTTACCTTTTTGTCCGATTATTTTGATGGACGGAGCTATGATTGGGCTATGTCGGGGCGAACGCCTGGGCGTTGGGTAGCTTTCGTCACCCTCAGTTGCTATTTACCTTTTTGTCCGATAATGTTGAGTGCGCCGCAGAAGGGAGACAGCTTGGCTGATGCACTAGGAATCGCTGTTGGCGCATTTGGGCGGGTTGCTCTGTTGTCCGCGACGGAACCCGTCCAAGGTCATGCTCATTCTCAGGTTCATGCGTTGATCAAGATTTCCGGAGCAGACACAAGCTTCCTGGTTGATGGACAAACCGCCCTAATGACGGATCGTCAAATGGTGTTGGTCAATCCATGGATCGTGCACTCCAATGACAGAGAGATCGGCATCGAACCCACAATTTTGTTGGCGCTCTACATAGACCCGCTGTGGTTTGGTGAGCAGGGCAATCAAATTGTAACTGGCTTCCACAAATTGCCCTTTCATCAGGTGGCAGCCGAGGTCAGTCCTGAATTGCACAGTCAAGCTCGGTACCTAGCGGATCAAATGGCCGACTTTCACACTGAAGAAGATCATTTTGACCCATTGTTGCGCGAATTGGTCTTTTCAGTCCTTCAGTGTTCGAAAACAGATGCGATCTCGGATGTAAGTTCACAGCGAAACTTCGCAAGCGATCCCCGCGTCCGGAAAGCAATAAAGGTCTTTCGAGAGAAGCCTTCAAAAGAGATAGACCTGAGCGAAGTTGCCAAAGACATTGGGCTGTCTCGCTCGCAATTCTATTCACGGTTTCGATTGTGTACGGGACTTAGCCCTAGAACATATATCGACACACTGTGCTGCGAACGGGCCGCTGGTCTGCTCAGTAACCCAGAGATTTCAATCGCAGAAATCTCTGAAATGCTGGGTTTTTCTGCGCAGGGTCATTTCACTCGGTTTTTTAAATCCAAAACTGGCGTGTCACCGAATAGTTTTCGGATGGGCCATATAGAAGTCGGCAGAGTTCTAAGATGAGATATCGTTTTACGCTGTCCCTAGCTCGCGAGCGCATACTTCCCTAGATCGTTTTCCGTGCAAGGTTGAATCTTACGCTGTCTTCTACAACCGCGATAGCCAGAAGCAGACATCGGCGCAAACGCGGCGAATTGGTGCGTTGTCCCGCAAAACCGCCATTAAATCACCCACTCCAAACGGTCCGGCTGATCCTGATCATCTCTCTTTAGACCACCTCTTTCCCTTGCAAAACACCACCACCGACCCGATGGTTTCGCTTTCAGACTAGACAAAGCTTCTGTTTACACATTGCCTGACCCCAGACTGCGGGTTGCTCCCGCCAGATGGAGAGAAAGGGGCAAAAGTGCCTGCATCCGATTTTACGCCCCAAGAATACGCCCAGCGCCTGACCAAAACCCGTGCAGCCATGGCCTCTCAAGGGATCGAAACCCTGATCGTGGCCGACCCTTCCAACATGGCCTGGCTCACCGGCTATGACGGCTGGAGCTTTTATGTCCCCCAAGTGGTCATCGTCCCGTCTGAGGGCACGCCGCTCTGGTGGGGTCGCACACAGGACAAGGCAGGCGCGGCACAAACCACATGGATCGGCACAGAAAACCTGTTCGACTGGCCCGAAGAGCACGTCCAACACCCCAATCACCACCCTTATGACGCCCTCGTCACCCTGTTGCAGGACCGCGGCTGGACCGGCGCGCTGGGGGTTGAGATGGACAACTATTACTACTCTGCCGCCGCCCACCGCATTCTGGAAACCGCCTTTGGACGCACCGCCATTGCCGACGCCACCGGGCTTGTGAACTGGCAACGCGCCGTCAAAAGCGAGACTGAGCTTGAGATGATGCGCAAAGCCGGACGTCTGACCGCCCATATGCATGCTGTGTTGCACGACGGTTTCCGCGAAGGCCGCCCCAAAAACGAACTCGTCGCCGAGGTCCAGGCCGCAGGCATTGCCGGTCTGCCCGGACTGGCTGGCGATTACCCCGCTATTGCCCCCATCGCCCCCTCTGGGCTCGAGGCCTCCGCCTCGCACATCACATGGAACGACCGCCCCCTGACACGGGGCGAGGCAACTTATTTCGAGGTCTCCGGCTGTTTCCACCGCTACCATTGCCCTGTCAGCCGCACGCTGTTCTTGGGCGAGGTCCCCGCCGACATCCGCCGCGCCGAAGAGGCGGTGCTGACCGCGATCTCCGACACGCTCGCCGCCGCCCGCCCCGGTGTCACCTGTGAAGAGATCGCAACCTGCGTCTACGACAGCTTTTCCCGCGCGGGTTACGTCAAAGCCAACCGCACCGGCTATCCCATCGGCCTCAGCTATCCTCCCGATTGGGGCGAACGCACCATGAGCCTGCGCCCCGGCGATACCACCCGCCTGGAAACCGGCATGACCTTTCATTTGATGCCCGGCCTGTGGACCCCGGATTGGGGCGTCGCCATCACCGAAAGCTTTGTTGTGACCCCAACAGGTGGGCAGGCTTTGGCTGACATCCCGCTCAACATCGTCGCGGTCCCCTAACAAACCAAACCATCAGTCCCGCTCTATCCGGGGCCGATCCCCCAATCAAAGAGGCCCAGATGCAGAAGATCTCAGAAACCGCCCACGATATGATTTCCGGCATGACCCCGACCTTGATCGCGGGCGATTTTGTCTTTGCAACCACCCAAGACACAGATCTGGCCGCCGCTCTCATCCCTCAAGCACTCGCAACCTTCAAAGAGGCCGAAGGTCTCTCGCTGATCCTGCCCCTCGATGTGGCCCGATCCCACGCCCTGCCCATTGACGCGCCCATGCGCTGCATTACCCTGAACGTCTATTCATCTCTCACTGGGGTTGGCCTGACCGCAGCTGTATCAGCCGCACTTGGGGCACAGAACATCCCCTGCAACATGGTCGCGGCCCACCACCACGATCATGTCTTTGTTCCCGCAGGCAACAGCACACAGGCGATGTCAATCCTCACCACCCTGCAAGATCAGGCAACCCGCTCGTAACGCAACGCTCAGCAAGGATCCGCCCCATGCCCCGCAAGACTTTCACAGTCCTGTTCATCGGTTTCGGCCTTATGGCCCTCACCGCCTGCGATCCCTCAAACGTCGACCCCGAGGCGCTGGAATACCACCGCGCCAATCGCGAGGCCTATCTGTACCAAGGTCTCTGACTCAGGCCTCGGGCGAGCCGCCCCACCACTCCTTGGGCTTCAGCCGATCCGCACGTTTGCTGCGTTTGTCCCACCACAACGCCCACTCGCGCCAGCGGGACAAGGCCACCTTGAGCCACAGCTTGTTCTGCCACGTATCAAACTCGCGGTTGAACGGGCACACCCGCATGCAGATCGCACAATCCGACTGCAGCTTGGCCCAATAGCCAAAACACGCCTTCGCGTCCGAGGTCCACTTGCGCACCCCCTTGATGGCCGAGGCCGCATCCCCCTCACTCACCGTCTTTTCCCCAAACGGCAGCGCCTTGGCCGGGCAGGCATCCGCGCATTGCGTGCAAATGTTACAAAACTCTTCGACACCCATCTTGGCAGGCAGATCATGATCCAGCGGCAGGTTGGTGAAAATCTTGGAAAACCGCAGTCGCGGCCCATACTCCGGCGTAATCACCAGCTGGTTGCGAGCATATTCCCCCAACCCCGCCTTGATCGCATAGGGAATGACCAGCCCCGTGTCGTTCATCGACGCCACCGCCTCGTACCCCAGATTGCGGATGTAGGCCGCCAACTGCATGATGATCGCCGCCTCATGGGAATACTCGCGCCCCGTTGCCGCCCCGGCCAAGGCCGAGGGGTACGTCGCCACCAGCTCTTTATCCATCTGATGGCCCAACACGATGACACTGGTCATCCCTTCGGGCAGTTCGTTCTCCGCCTCCGAGAAATCCCGCGTATCCACCCGCGACGAATACAGCCACCGCTCATCCATCGCGGTGATCCCCGCCAGATCCGCGCCAAAGAACTTGGCAATGCGCTTCACTTCGGCACTCATCAACGTGGGGTCGTCAATCTCAACCCGCGCCTCGGCCACCGGCGTGTCATTATCAATCGGAGCCTGAAACCCCTCGCGCTTGCCACTGTCCCCGCCCCGGTTACTGATGATGTCCGAAATCAACCAGCTCGCATTGCGCAGCGCGAAGTCCTTTTGCCGGAACCCATCGCCTTTGCGATAGCTCGCCTTCATCCGATAGCTGGAGAAAAACGCATCCGTCTGCTTGCTGCGCACGCTCTCATCCCAGAACGCCCGCGTGAACATGTCATTGCGCTGCTTGAACGGCTCGAATTCCTCCGTAACCTCAATCCCCGCCGCCGCATCACTCTCAGAGAAACGCTCTTTCCAGTCCTGTCGCTGTTCGTCGGAAACACCAGAATTGGATGGCCATGACATGCTTGCTCTCCCCTGCTCGCACACAGATTACGACTCAAGACATTCTAGAAACCCGACCATCCGTCAAGATGTTTTATGCTTGAAGTATTTGCGGCTCATCTTCCGCGTCCCCAATCCCATTCACCTGGTGACATCGCTCGAGGTTAAACCCGTCTCATACGCGACATGTCACCTCTCCTCGCAGCAGCAGAGGTTGTCATTACCGAAAAAATGGACGGTGAAAACACCACGATTTTTTCTGAGGGCTGCCACCCGCGCAGCCCAGACGCGCGGTATCATCCCTCTCGCGATTGGGTAAAAGCCTTCGCTGCCGGTATATCCCCAATGCTCGCCGCCAATGAGCGCATCGTCGGTGAATATCTCTTTGCGCGTCATTCAATCGGCTATGACAACCTGCCCAGCTATTTTTTAGGTTTCGCTTGGATCGTCGACGACGTGGTTCAATCTTGGGATGATACCTTGGCCAAATTCAGCGAACTTGGAATAGCGAGCGTTCCAGTCCTCTATCGCGGGCCTGCCTCAGAGGCTAAGAAAGACGCGATCATCGCAAGCCTTGATCTCTCTACACAAGAGGGGTTTGTTGTTCGCACCTCGACAGCCTTCACAGTGACGCAAATGCCGACCAATCTAGGCAAATATGTCCGCCCCAATCATGTGTAAAGTGAAACGCACTGGATGAACGCGGAAATCGTTAAAAACGGACTAGCTTAACCACCAACAACATGCTGCGCCGCGGCGGTGCACGGGGGAGGGCGCCCGCATATCACCCCCCGGTGTCAGACTCGCTTTCAGCCTCTTTCTCGCCGCGTCGCAGCGCGAAAAACTCTCTCAAGATCTGCTCACACTCAGCCCCGGAAATGCCGTCATAGACTTCGGGTTTGTGGTGTGCTTGGGGGTGGGAAAACACCCGCGCGCCATGGGCCACGCCGCCCGATTTCGGGTCCGACGCACCATAGTAAATCCGCCCCACCCGCGCCGCCGCCAACGCGGCCGCGCACATCGCGCAAGGCTCTAGCGTTACGTATAAATCATACCCCACCAACCGCTCGGACCCCGCCGCCGCACAGGCCGCGCGCAGCGCTACGATTTCAGCGTGAGCCGTCGGGTCACACTGCGCGCGCGTCTGATTGCCCGCAACGGCCACAACCTGCCCGTTTGGGTCGACTAACACCGCGCCAACAGGAACTTCGCCCCGTTCTGCCGCAGCACGTGCTTGGTCAAGCGCTTGATTCATATAGGATTTGAAGGTCATGCCCTACCCTGCCCCTTGTGCCCCCCTTTCGCAATCCCCCGGAATGGTCTAAAGCCCATTAGATGAGCAAAACCCCTCCCTCCGCGACGCCTGCGTCGTCCCCCAAAGGCGACCGGATCGCCAAGGTTCTGGCCCGTGCCGGTGTCGCCTCGCGGCGTGACGCCGAACGCATGATCGAAGCAGGTCTTGTGACCGTCAACGGCGCAACCATCACCAGCCCCGCGCTCAATGTGACCGACAAAGACAAGATCACCGTAGAGGGCAAACCCCTGCGCGATCCTGAACCCGCCCGTCTGTGGCTCTATCACAAGCCCACCGGCCTGGTGACTACGGACCGCGATGAAAAGGGCCGCTCAACCGTCTATGACGACCTGCCCGAGGACATGCCCCGCGTGATGAGCGTCGGCCGTTTGGACATCAACTCCGAAGGCCTCTTGCTGCTCACCAACGACGGTGGAATCAAACGCCAACTCGAGCTGCCCTCGACCGGATGGCTGCGCAAATATCGCGTCCGTATCAATGGCCGCCCGCAAGAGGATGACTTTACCCCGCTACGTCGTGGTCTGGTGATTGATGGTGAAAAATTCCAGCCCATGACAGTGTCACTGGACCGGCAGCAGGGCGCAAATGCGTGGCTGACCATCTCGATCCGCGAGGGGAAAAACCGCGAAATTCGGCGCGCTCTGGAAGACGTCGGTTTCTATGTAAACCGTTTGATGCGCGTATCTTACGGGCCGTTTCAACTGGGCGACCTGAAACCCGGCATGGTCGAAGAAGTCCGCCGCCGCGTGATGCGAGACCAGTTGGGGCTGGAGGCTGAACCACAACCTGACGGCCCGCCCAAACGCCCGGCCCGACCGCAACGTAAACGCCCCTCGACCATGGCCGGACGCCCCGGCCCGGCCCAACCCGCTGCCGCCCCCACAGGCCGCGGCAGCGCCAAACCAACAGGCCGTTCAACCGGAAAACCGGGCGTGAAAACCTTTGATCGGTCAGGCAGTAAGCCTGCGGGAAAATCGTTTGATCGCGCGGGTGCAAAACCAACCGGAAAACCAACGGGCCGGCCAGGTGGCAAACCGAGCAGTAAACCCGGTCAACGCCCCGACTCCAGTCGCGGTGGTCGCCCCCCTCAAACCCGTGGTGGCCCCAAAAAGCCCCGGTCCTGAGCCAGTTAGTGCAACCTTCCCCCTAGCAAGCCTGCCTCTCATCCCCTAGATTTCTTGCAAAGCAGAACACTAGGGAATTCGGCATGTCGCAAAACGGCGTACAAAAGACAGCCTACACCGCTCTGATCATATTGCTGTTTGGTGTCTGCACCGGATGGCTCGGAGGGTTATAGGAATGGCGCAACGCTATGGCGGTAAATTCAGCCCCGATGCTGAACCCAAATCTGATCAGGATGTGCCGCAACGTGGGCAATTTGATGGGGCCCAAATTGACCCTGCAGGTGGCCGCACCAACCTCTTGTTCATCCCGGCTATTCCGCTTGTCTTTTCCTCGTTGAACGATGGCGCGGTTGGGCTAACCCTTGGACTTGGGGCGGCGGGTCTTTTGACCGGTGCTGCCTTGCTGCTGCGCGAAGGTCTGCGCGCTGAGGCGGCATATGCTGCACGCCGCGTGGCCAAGCGCCCTGCTTTTCCACGTAAAACAGGCGCGTCCATTCTGACTGGGTTTGGTGTGGCACTGGCTGTCTTCAAACATGACTACATGGATGTTGACAGCGTTACAGCTGCAACCGCCCTGGCCCCTTTGCTTTTCGGCGCTGTCGCGAGCGTACTTCACGTTGTGGCCTTTGGCCTTGATCCGATGAAAGACAAGGGCATGGAAGGCATTGATACCTTTCAGCAAAACCGTGTCGCGCGCGCCGTGGATGAGGCCGAAGCCTATCTAACAGATATGTCAGATGCTATTCTGCGCGCCAAAGACCGCAAGATCGAGGCCCGCGTCGAACGGTTTCAACACACTGCGCGCGACTTGTTTCGCACATTAGAAGAAGACCCGCGTGACTTGTCAGGGGCGCGAAAGTACCTGACCGTCTATTTACGAGGTGCCCGTGATGCGACGGTTAAATTTGCGGATTTCTATGCCCGCAGTCGCGATCCCAAGGCGCTTAGCGATTACACGGATCTACTGGATGATCTGGAACGAAACTTCACCGCGCGTACGCGCAAGATGCTGCTGGATGATCGCAGCGACCTGACTGTTGAAATTGATGTGCTGCGCGAGCGGCTTCAACGCGAAGGCGTCCGGCTGGATTGACCGGCCCATCTGTTACGAGGAACCACTCATGTCTGAAACGATCCGTCAAAAAGCGCAGGAAAACCAAGCCTTGGTCGAAGAAGTGAACGCAATTGTCCTGCCGGAACCCACAGCGGATATCGTCCCGTTGGAAGAGGCAGAGGCCCCCATCGGCGCCGAAATCCGCAAACGGATGACCGAAGTCGACATGAGCAATACCAACTCAATCGTTTCATTTGGGTCAGGGGCGCAGGCCGAGCTGCAGGAAATCTCTCAAGCGATGTTGGCCGATGTGCGCAACAAGGATGTTGGTCCCGCAGGCGATTCATTGCGCAACATCGTCACCACCATTCGCGGGTTCTCCGTCAGCGAGCTGGATGTGCGCCGCAAGCCAAGCTGGTGGGAGCGGTTGTTAGGACGTGCAGCCCCCTTTGCACAGTTCACTGCGCGCTACGAAGAGGTTCAGGGCCAAATCGACAAGATCACGGATGATCTGTTGGGTCACGAACACACCCTGCTCAAGGACATCAAGTCGCTCGACTTACTCTATGAAAAGACACTGAATTTCTATGATGAGCTGGCCCTGTATATTGCGGCTGGCGAAGAAAAACTGACCGAGCTGGACAGCCAAAACATTCCTGAATTGGAAGCAGCCGTAGACGCTGCTCCAGAAGAGCAGCAAGTCATGCGCGCTCAGGAATTGCGGGACCTGCGCGCCGCGCGCGACGATCTTGAGCGCCGTGTGCACGACCTGAAGCTTACCCGTCAGGTCACCATGCAATCGCTGCCATCGATCCGCTTGGTACAGGAAAATGACAAATCCCTTGTCACCAAGATCAACTCAACACTGGTGAATACGGTTCCCCTTTGGGAAACTCAACTGGCACAAGCCGTCACCATCCAACGCAGCGCCGAAGCTGCGGCAGCAGTACGAGATGCAAACGACCTAACGAACGAGCTGTTGACCTCGAACGCGGCAAACCTGCGCCAATCCAACAAGATGATCCGCGAAGAAATGGAACGCGGCGTCTTTGATATCGAAGCCGTTAAGGCGGCCAACGCTGATCTGATTGGCACCATTCAGGAAAGCCTGCAAATCGCTGATCAAGGCAAAGCCAATCGGGCTGCAGCCGAAGAGGAGCTGAAAAAGATGGAGGGCGAATTGCGCGACACACTAGCCGCGGCAAAGGCCCGCAAAGATGGGGTTGGCGACAACGCCAGCACCGCGGTTCCAAGTTGATAAATTGATACTGCGGACTGGCATAAAACTCTGTACTTGGGCGGCGACATGCGCGGCGCTCTTGGTGCTGTCGGCCTGCGATGCAACCCCGCGCCGGACGCCGTTTCCACAGGCAAGGCCTGCGGGCCTGGCGCCTATCGGCGACACCGTTGTGCCAAGGTCCGCAAAGAGCATCGATCTGGAGCGTTATTATGTCAAAGTTCAGAGCGATCTGCTCACGCGCGGTCTGTTGCGCACCGATGGAGGCGGACCAGACACCCCATTTGATACCGAGGATCTGGTGCGCAACTTTGAAAATATCGCGCTCTATGATGAATACACGCGTGGCGCACTTTCGCCCAACGGACGACGCTCCAGTGGCCAGCTGAGCCGCTGGTCAGGCCCCGTCCGGATCAACACCGAATTTGGTGCGAGCGTGCCACTTGATCAGCGAACGTTGGACAAGAAGAATGTCGACGCCTATGCCGCGCGTCTGAAACGGATTACCGGACACTCCATCACCGCAACGCCTAGAAATGCCAATTTTCATGTCTTTGTAGCGGGCGAAGACGATGCCCCCTTTGTGCAGCAGCGTCTGAAACAGCTGATCCCAACGATGAGCACCAGCCAGCTGGATCTGTTTAAAACCCTGCCCAAATCGTTTTATTGCCTTGTGATAGCGGTCTCAGACACGGGAAATCCGTTTAATTATACGCAGGCTGTTGCTTTGATCCGGGCAGAACACCCGGATCTGGTCCGCCTGTCCTGTATCCACGAAGAAGTTGCGCAGGGCTTGGGTCTGCCCAATGACTCCCCCGGTGCGCGCCCTTCGATTTTCAACGACGACGACGAGTTTGCGTTGCTCACCAGTCACGACGAAATTCTGCTGCAGATGCTCTATGACCCCCGCCTGAAGCAGGGAATGGGAGCGGATGAAATTCGCCCCCTAACCCAAGCCATTGCAATGGAAAAAACGGGGCAACCGCTCTGAGCGGTGTATGAGATTACAAAAGGACCAGACCATGGGTATTTTCGACTTTCTATCCGGCCAATTCATTGATGTAATCCATTGGGTGGATGACACCCGCGACACGATGGTTATGCGGTTCGAACGGGAAGGCCACGAGATCAAATACGGGGCCAAGCTCACAGTTCGCGAAGGTCAGGCGGCCGTGTTTGTGCACGAGGGGCAACTGGCGGATGTGTTCACGCCCGGGCTTTACATGCTCGAAACCAACAACATGCCGATCATGACGACCCTACAGCACTGGGATCACGGCTTCAAAAGCCCCTTCAAATCTGAGATCTATTTCGTCAACACCACCCGTTTCAACGACCTGAAATGGGGCACGAAAAACCCCATCATGCTGCGCGACCCCGAATTCGGCCCCACCCGTATTCGCGCGTTTGGCACCTATACGGTTCGGGTCAAAGACGCGGCCCGGTTCCTGGTCGAGATCGTCGGGACGGATGGCGAGTTCACCATGGATGAAATCTCGTATCAGGTGCGCAACATCATCGTGCAGGAGTTTTCCCGTGTCATCGCAAGCTCAGGCATTCCGGTATTGGACATGGCGGCCAACACGGCGGACTTGGGCAAACTGATCGCGGCCGAGGTCTCTCCCGTTCTGGAGGGTTATGGGCTGGAGATGCCCGAGTTCTATATCGAAAATATCTCGCTCCCACCGGCGGTTGAGGCTGCGTTGGACAAACGAACCTCGATGGGCTTGGCCGGCGATCTGGGCAAGTTCACGCAATATTCAGCCGCCGAAGCGATGACCGCGGCCGCCAGCGCTCCCGGTGGCGGAGGTGGCATGGGGGCTGGATTGGGTATGGGAATGGGAATGGCAATGGCCCAGCAGATGGGTTCTATGGCAGCGGGGCAACCGTCCGGCCCGTGGGGCGCGCCTGCCCCCGCTGCCGCAGCCCCCTCAGCGCCTGTGGCAGCGCCGCCCCCCCCACCGGTAGAGCATGTTTGGCATATCGCGGAAAACGGCCAAACGAGCGGCCCCTTTTCGAAAGCCAAACTCGGACGCATGGCGACCGAAGGTGCCTTAACGCGCGACACCTTTGTGTGGACTGCGGGTCAAGACGGGTGGAAACGGGCCGAGGATGTACGAGAGCTGGCCCAATTGTTCACTATTCTGCCTCCCCCCCCACCGCCCGGGGTCTAAGCTATGACACGCCGCGCCCTTGTGAAGTGGCTGCATTGGTCAACCTTTGGGTTGATCCTGTATTTCTTTGTGGTCGAACCCGAAAACGTGCCATCAGATCCGGCGGCTGGACTAGATCTGCACACCGGGATGGTGCTTGTCGCTGTCGGGTTGGTGTGGATTTTGATGTACTTGGCAAAGGGATTGACCGGTCACCCCGGACCTAAACTGCCCGGATGGGTGAAGACCTTTGACCCGATTGGACACAAAGCCCTGCAAATCGGGGTGCCAGTTCTTGTTGTATCGGGGGCGCTTGCAGGTTTAGCAGCCCCTTTTGTGATCCGCGCATTTGGATCTGTTCCAATCAATCAGGGATTCGGGGGCAAGGGATTTGATGACTTCGCTCAAGAGGTTCATGAGCTGTTGTTTGATGGCTTGATCCTTTTGATTGGTCTGCATATTGCGTTTCATCTCTGGCGCCATTTCTGGCTAAAAGACAATGCACTGCGGGTCGTGGCACCCCGCATTCCGCATATATACCTCTAAGGGTTTTGCCGTGACTTCTTCTGAAACCGACCACCGCTTTCCTTGTGATCAATGTGGCGCTGATTACCGCTTCAGTCCCAGCGATGGGTCGCTGACGTGTGACCATTGTGGGCATTCCGAACTGATTTCGGCTGGCCCCTGGAAAGGCGCCAGTCTACGCGAATTGGATTTCGATGCAGCCGTGGCACAAAAATTGCCCGCCAGCGAAATCGAAGAAACCAAGGTCCTAAGTTGTCCAAACTGTGCCGCGCAGGTTGAATTCGATCCAGATACCCACGCGGCAGAGTGCCCGTTTTGCGCCACCCCGGTTGTCACGGGGACAGGTGTAAACCGGCATATTAAACCGCGCGGAGTTCTTCCCTTTGCGTTGGAAGAGCGCGCGGCCCATGCCGCCATGACAGATTGGCTTGGCGGCTTGTGGTTCGCCCCAAGCGGTTTGAAACAATACGCACGCAAGGGACGGAAAATGCAGGGCATATATGTGCCCTATTGGACTTTTGATGCCGATACCAAATCCAGCTACCGCGGCGAACGCGGCACCGTCTATTACGTGACCCGCACTGTCACACGGGATGGCAAGCAAGTGCAGGAACAGGTTGCAAAGGTGCGTTGGCGGTCGGTCGCCGGACGCGTCGCCCGGTTTTTTGATGACGTGTTGATTTTGGCGTCGTCCTCTTTGCCAAAGAAATACACCGATGCGTTAGAGCCTTGGGACCTGCCAGCACTGGAACCCTATCAGCCGCAGTACCTCGCCGGGTTCAGGGCCGAAGCCTATACCGTTGACCTGACAGACGGTTACAAGGAAGCACGAGCCCATATGGCACGGGTTATAGAGCGTGATGTGCGGTTTGACATTGGGGGGGATCGCCAGCGCATCCACGACATTGATACGGCCGTTTCAGATGTCACGTTTAAACATATTCTGCTGCCTGTTTGGCTGGCTGCCTACAAATATCAGGGCAAGACTTATCGCTTTGTTGTCAACGGTCGCACTGGGCGGGTTCAGGGCGAACGACCATGGTCCGCAATCAAGATTACGATCGCCGTTGTGCTGGGTCTTTTGGTAGCTGCTGGCGTCGGTTACGTGATCGCCACGAACCAATAACCCCTGCTCTTGCGCATCCCTGTTCCCGGCGGCAAAGTGCGCGCAAGAGGAGAACCCACAATGACATTGACCGACTTGGAGGCGCTGATGAAGCAGCGCCATTCCTGCCGGGCGTTTTTGCCCGATCTCGTGCCGCAATCCCAGATTTCTGACATCATCACCACAGCTCGACGCGTCCCCAGCTGGTGCAACGCCCAGCCATGGCAGGTAACTGTGACGAGTGGAGCAGAGACAGAGTCGTTTCGCGCAGCCTTGCAGGCCGAAGTCTCCAGCGGCGCCCCCAAACCAGATCTTCCCTTTCCAGAAAAATATACCGGGATCTATCAGGATCGACGTCGCACATGCGGCTTTGCCTTGTATGACGCAGTCGGTGTTGAAAAAGGTGACCGTGTCGGGTCGGGCAAACAGATGATGCAGAACTTTGCCCTGTTTGATGCACCACACTGTGCAATCATTACCAGTCCCAAGGAACTGGGCGCTTACGGGGCTATGGACTGCGGTGGTTTTGTGACCGCCTTTACCCTAGCCGCACAAGCTTTGAATGTTGCCACGATTCCACAGGCTGCCGTGGCCTCCTATGGGCCATTCTTGCACCGCTATTTTGAGATACCTGACGACCGGCTGATCCTTTGCGCAATCTCCTTTGGCTATGCTGATACAACCCACCCGGCCAACGGGTTCAGAACCGACCGCGCCACAGTCGATGACATCGTGGACTGGCGGGGATGACGGACCCCGTGATCCTTTGTTGTGGCGAGGCGGTGATGGATCTTGTCCCCGCTGCCTTGTCCGATGGAGGGCACGGGTTTCGCCCTGTTCCGGGGGGGGCCGCCGTCAATACGGCCATCGCCTTGGCACGCCAAGATGTCCCCTGCGGCTTTGTCGGCGCGCTCTCCAATGACCCAATGGCGATACGGCTGTTTGCGCATATCCAAACGCAGGGGGTGGACCTTTCACATGTGACCCGCAGCCCGGCCCCGACGACTGTCGCGTTGGCACATGTCGTCGATGGTGGCACGCGGTTTGATCTCTATGATCAGGGCAGCGCCGGGCGCAGCTATGCCAAGACAGACCTGCCCGATTTACCAAACAGCGCGCAGGCGCTGGTTTTTGGTGGTATCAGCCTCATTCACGCCCCGGCAGCAGATGCGTTTGAAACACTGGCCTCCCAAGCTGCCCATGATCACTTGATCTATCTGGATCTCAACATTCGCCCCGGTTTGGTCAGTGATCAAAGTACCTACCGCGCGCGGTTGTCTCGACTAATCAAACTGGCGGATATCATCAAAGTCTCGGACGAGGATCTGGACTGGTTCGGCCCCCTGCCCGACCTGCAGGCAGACACGCTCTTGCTTCATACAAAGGGTGCTGATGGGGTAACAGCGGTGTCCGGGCAAGACAGCTACACGATATCAGCACCCTTGGTCGAAGTGCAGGACACAGTTGGTGCTGGCGATATCTTCAATGCTGGGTTTCTTGCCGCCTTGTATCGCCAAGATGCAATTGAGAAACCTCTACTCCTCGCTCCAAACATTCTGAAATCCGCTTTACACTCCGGCATCCAAGCCGCCAGCTTCAGCGTATCGCACCCCGGTGCCCACGCCCCCACACGACAGGACCTCACATGCGCGCATTAATTCAACGTGTTACCCAAGCCAGCGTCACCGTCGAAGGGAACATCATTGGTCAGATTGGCCCCGGCCTGCTGATCCTGATCTGCGCCATGCAGGGTGACGGCGAAAAGCAAGCTGACCAACTGGCCGCAAAAATTGCAAAACTGCGCATCTTTACCGATGACGCTGGAAAGATGAACCGCTCTGTCAAAGACATTGGTGGGGCCGTTTTGGTCGTAAGTCAATTCACTCTGGCTGCAGATACGTCACGCGGCAACCGGCCCGGGTTCTCGACCGCCGCCGCGCCTGCGGATGGCGAGCGTTTGTATGAATATTTTGCCAATCAAATGACGGCCCAAGACCTGCCAGTGCAAACCGGTCAATTCGGGGCGGATATGGCCGTTGATCTGACCAACGACGGCCCCGTCACGATATGGATGGACATGTGATGACGCCACGCACAACAGCCCTTAAAATATGGCAGGCCGGGGTTGATGCCGTCGGCGGATATGGGGCCACACAAAGTGCGATTCAAGAGTTCGCCCCCCCTGATCAAATCTTGGCCGTCGGCAAAGCAGCGGCGAGCATGGCACAAGCAGCAATCGATCATTTCGGCCAGAAACCCTGTTTGGTCGTGACTAAAGACGGTCACGGCAACGCCTTGTCTCAGGACGCTGACCTGATCGAAGCCGCGCATCCCGTGCCCGACGAACGTAGCTTGCATGCCGGGGCAGCCTTACGTGAAACCGTGATGTCCCAACCTAAAAGCGCGCACCTTCTGTTGCTTGTCTCCGGTGGGGCTTCGTCGCTTGCCGAGGATCTAATGCCGGGCGTGTCCCTGACGGATTTAACAACATTGAACGCGCAGTTGCTGGCGTCCGGACAAGACATCACTGAAATGAACGCCCAACGGCGCAAGCTCTCACGCATCAAAAGCGGCGGTCTGTTGGGATTCTTCCCCGGTGCACATGTCGACGTTTTGGCGATCTCTGATGTACCGGGCGATGATCTGAACGTGATTGGATCCGGGATCGGCATGGTTCCCGAAACCGCTATGTTTTCGACACACACCCAAATTATCGCAAGCAACACCCATGCCCGCGACGCAGCAGCGCAAGCGGCAAAAACATATGGCCTATCTGTTGTGGCAAATTTGGAATCGCTGCACGCCGAATTGCCGACTTTGGCAGTGCGCGTTGGTTCTCAATTGCGCTCCATGGACAAAGGTGTCCTGATTTTGGGTGGTGAGCCAACGGTAAAACTCCCCCCTGCGCCCGGCCGGGGGGGCCGCAATCAAGCACTTGCTCTTGCTCTGGCCGAACAAATCGCGGATCACCCTGATTTGGTCGTTGTTGTTGGCGGAACAGATGGATCCGATGGCCCGACCCAAGATGCTGGCGGCATTATCGACGGGTCCACATGGACAGAGAATGGCGCCCAATTTGCAATATCGGCGGACAGCGGCACCTACCTCGAAGCGCATGACGCGTTGCTGACAACGGGTCCAACTGGGACAAATGTGATGGATTTGCTCGTCGCAATCCGGACCTGAATTCGTCGCGATCCCACTTCAATTGGTCGCGAGTCGCCGTTGACTCTCTGCGCGCGCCTTAAGACAGTCGCTGTATGACTTCTAAACTCAACGCCTTGCGCGAAATCGAAGAATTGCCCGATCTCGGGATTACCCTCTCAGATGGCTGCCGTCTTTCCGCCCGAGTCTGGCGTCCGGACAACGCCAGCGACGATCCAGTCCCCGTGATCCTAGAATATCTACCTTATCGCAAACGGGACGGAACCACCGCCCGCGATGAGCTGACCCACCCCTATATCGCCAAGCGGGGTTATGCCTGCGTCCGTGTCGATATGCGCGGCAACGGCGACAGCGAAGGGTTGATGGAGGACGAATACACCCAACAGGAGCTGGACGACGCGGTTGAGGTGATCAATTGGCTCGCAGCGCAAGATTGGTGTACCGGCAAAGTCGGCATGATGGGGATCAGTTGGGGCGGATTCAACAGCCTGCAAGTCGCCGCCATGCAGCCCGAACCGCTCAAAGCGATTATCACACTCTGCTCGACGGTGGACCGCTATGCAGACGATATCCATTACAAGGGCGGCTGCCTGCTGAATGAGAACCTCGGTTGGGGCGCGACCATGTGGTGCTTTTCATCACGCGCGCCTGACCCTGCTTTGGTCGGGGACAAATGGCGTGACATGTGGCTGAACCGCTTGGAAAACGAGCCGTTCCTGACCTCAAAGTGGTTGCGTCACCAAGCCCGGGACACCTATTGGGAACACGGCTCGGTCTGCGAAGATTATTCGTCGATCAAAGCCGCTACCCTTGCCATAAGTGGCTGGGGAGACAGCTATATCAACGCTGTGCCCTCACTGGTCGAAAATATCTCAGCCCCTGTCAAAGGCATCAACGGGCCCTGGATACACAAGTACCCGCATTTCGCGATCCCCGGTCCACGCATCGGGTTTCTGCAAGAGGCGCTGCGGTGGTGGGATCGCTGGCTCAAAGACATCCCTACCGGGGTTGAGGATGATCCCGACTACCGGGCCTACCTGATGGACGGCATCGCGCCCGAACGGATCTATGATCATCGCCCCGGCCGCTGGATCGCAGAAGACAAAGGGGCCACCGCGCATTTACCTGTGCAAACCCATCACCTGACGGACACCGGATTAGGGCCAGATGGCCCACTCACAGCAACGGTCGGCACGCCACAGCATTGCGGCATGGAAGCGGGGGAATATGGTGCGTTCTTTGGCGGACCAGAACTGCCCGGTGATCAAAGATTTGATGACGCTTTGTCGTGCTGTTTTGAAGGGCCCGTTCTGGATCAGGACCTCGATATTGTTGGCGCCCCGCGCATTCGCCTAACCCTCAGCGCGACTACTCCGCAGGCGCAGATCGCTGTTCGCCTCAATCACATCCTGCCCGATGGCTCATCCTCACGGATCACCTATGGCGTTCTCAATCTGACGCATCGCGACAGCCATTCTGACCCGCAGCCGCTACCTGTGGGAGAGAGTGTCAAAGCCGTGCTCGACCTGGATCACATCGCCTATCGTGTTCCCAAGGGGCACCGTCTTCGCGTGGCCATCTCCACCAGTTATTGGCCCCTGATCTGGCCATCACCTGAACAGACGACATTGCAGCTGCAAAAGGGCGAGATTGATCTGCCGCTCCGCCCGTCTGGGCAGAACGACGAATGGATCTTTCCACCTGCCGAGTCAGACCCACCTTGGAAGACCACGACCTTGCGTGAAGGAAGCAACATCCGCCGCACAGAAATCGACCAAGCGTCAGGCCACATAAGTCTGATCATCGAAGATGATTTTGGCAAAGTACAAGACGATATCCATGGTCTGATCAGCGGTGGGATCGCGCGCGAAACATGGGTGATTCACCCAGATGACCCCCTTTCAGCACGCGGTAACTGCCATTGGACCGACGAAATGCAGCGCGGCGAAATAAAATTACGTACAGAAACACGTTGTCAGATGTGGGCCGACCGCGACCATTTCTACCTTGCAGCTCAACTGTTTGCATACGAAAACGACATTGTTGTATACGAACGCGACGTAGAGGATCAAATTCCAAGACATCAAATCTGACTTCGTATGCGAAAAACCTGCGACATTGAGGCTTGCCCGATGCACCGAAATGAGCAAACTTAACTCACCAATCAACAAAAAAGGCACCAAAGTGTCACCACTCAAGACAGGGAGAAATCCATGAACGATAAACTCGAATACATGTCCAAGACAGTCACAGCAGGCAAAATGACCCGCCGTGAGTTTATGGGCAAAGCCGCAGCACTGGGCGTTTCCGCCGCAGTTGCCAGCACAATGTTTGCAGACGCAGCTCGCGCCGCTGGTCCGGTAAAAGGCGGCACATTGCGCCAAGGTGTTCAGGGTGGCGAAAGCACAAACACTCAGGATCCAGCACTGTGGGCTTCTGATGTTCCAATCGCGGGCGGCCGTCACTGGGCGGAACCTCTGCTCGAAGTAGGCCCCAACGGTGAACTCTCAGGTCTGGTCGCTGAAAGCTATGAAGCCTCCGCAGACGCCAAGGTTTGGCGCTTCAAGGTTCGCAACGGCATTACCTTCTCAAATGGTAAATCCGTCACCTCCGAAGACGTCATGCGCACTATGGAACGCCACTCGAACGAAGATTCGAAATCAGGCGCTTTGGGCATCGTCAAAGGCATTGAATCAATGCGCACCGATGGTGACGTGTTCGAAGTTACCTTGGCGACAGCCAATGCTGACCTTCCCTACCTGATGGCCGACTACCACCTGATGATCCAGCCCGATGGCGGGTTTGACAATCCAGCTGCTGCAATCGGCACAGGCGCTTACATCTTGGAAAGCGACGAGCCCGGCGTTCGTCAGGTTTACAAGCGGAACCCGAATTACTGGAACAACGACGTTGCCCATTACGAAAGCTCCGAAGTAATCGTACTGAACGACGCCACAGCACGGACAGCTGCCCTGCAGTCTGGTCAGGTTGACATGATCAACCGCGTTGAGCCCAAGATCGCTCAACTATTGGATCGCGCGCCAACTCTGAGCGTTCAGAACGTTTCGGGCCGTGGTCACTATGTCTTCATCATGCACGTTGACACAGCACCGTTTGATGCCAACGAACTGCGGTTGGCACTGAAATACGCTGTGAACCGTCAGGAATTGGTCGACAAAATCCTGCGTGGATACGGTGGTGTAGGTAACGACATGCCCATCAACGCGGCCTATCCGTTGTTTGATGACTCAATCCCTCAGCGCACCTACGACATGAAAAAGGCAGCTGAGCACTACAAAGCGTCTGGTCACGATGGCTCGCCCATCATTCTGCGGACCGCCGATGGTGCCTTCCCCGGTGCTGTGGACGCCGCCGCCTTATTCCAGCAGTCAGCTCAAGCCGCTGGCATCCCACTGGAAATCAAGCGTGAACCAAACGATGGCTACTGGTCGGAAGTTTGGAACAAACAGCCGTTCTGCTGCTCGTACTGGGGTGGTCGTCCGGTTCAGGACCAAATGTACACCACGGCATATCTGTCAACAGCGGACTGGAACGACACTAAGTTCAAGCGCCCTGAGTTTGACGAAATGCTGCTCTCGGCTCGTGCTGAGTTGGACAATGCCAAGCGTAAAGAGATCTATTCCAAAATGGGCTCTCTGGTGCGTGACGAAGGCGGCTTGATCTTGCCAATGTTCAACGACTTCATCGATGCGGTGAGCAACAAGGTTCAGGGCTACGAGGGTGATCCCAACGGTCCAATGATGAACTGGTACGCGCCTCATAAAACCTGGAAAGCCTAAGGGCCAGCATCATGCACCCGATCGTTAAACTTGTAGCTCAGCGCTTAGCGCTGGGCCTACTTCTCCTCATCGCCGCCTCGGCACTGATCTTTGGATTGACCGAAGCTCTCCCGGGGGACGCAGCTCAGGCCATTCTTGGTCAAGCCGCCACTCCTGAATCTCTTGCAAACCTGCGCGCAGAAATGGGGCTCGATCGCCCGCCGGTGACCCGCTATTTCGAATGGCTAGGGGGTATCTTAACCGGTGACATGGGTGTTGCGCTAACAAACAAGCTGGACATCGCAACCAGCATCCAAGGCCGCATGGCCAATACACTCTTTCTCGCCTTCTGGGCGGCTCTGATCTCAGTTCCTCTGGCTATTATTCTGGGACTGATTGCGGTTCGCTACCAGAACCGTTGGCCGGACAAAATGATCTCAGGCATCACGCTTGCGTCTATTTCCCTGCCAGAGTTCATGATCGCCTACATTTTGATCTTCTTCTTTGCGGTCAAATTGTTCTGGGCACCGTCTTTTGCCAATATCTCCTCCTCGATGTCACTGCTTGAACAGTTGCACGCGATCGCATTGCCTGTTGCAGTGCTCATATTGGTTGTTCTTGCACACATGATGCGTATGACTCGCGCTGCGATCCTGAACGTGATGCAATCGGCCTATATCGAAACGGCTGAGCTTAAAGGTCTTAGTGGCTTTCAAGTCATCGCACGTCACGCGTTCCCCAATGCAATTGCTCCGATCGTGAACGTCGTCATGATCAACATGGCATATCTGGTTGTGGGTGTTGTCGTGGTCGAGGTGGTTTTCGCCTACCCCGGCATGGGACAGTATCTGGTTGATGCTGTTGTGAAACGCGATGTGCCTGTGGTGTTGGCTTGCGGCGTCATCTTTGCCGCCGTCTACATTATCCTGAACATCATCGCTGACGTTGTCTCCATCTTCACCAACCCAAGGCTGAGGCATCCAAAATGATGAAGAATATCCCTATCTCAGCCCTCATCGGACTGGTGATTACCGCCACCTATTTCATCGCCGCTGCTCTGGCTCCGGTTATCTCTCCTTATGGCATGGCCGAAGTTGTTGGCGATGTCTGGGAACCCTCCTCTTCTGCGCATCTGCTGGGCACTGACCAAATCGGTCGGGACCTACTCAGCCGGATGATTTACGGGGGGCGGACGACCATCTGGATCGCGACCCTTGCGACCATCCTCAGCTTTGTAACAGGCTCCTCTCTGGGCTTCTTGGCGGCTGTTTCAGGACGCTGGATTGACATGGCTTTGTCCCGCTTCGTGGACCTGATGATGTCAATCCCTTCGTTGATCTTGGCGTTGGTCATCTTGTCCAGCATCGAGGCAACCGTCCTGACGCTGATCGTTTTGATGGGCTTGCTGGACTCAACACGTGTTTATCGACTTGCTCGTGCTGTTGCGGTGGACATCACGGTCATGGACTATGTCGAAGCAGCGCGCCTGCGCGGTGAAAAGATTGGTTGGGTCATCTTCCGGGAAATCCTGCCAAATGCTTTGTCTCCACTGGTTGCAGAACTTGGCCTGCGCTTCATCTTTATGGTTCTGTTTATTTCAACGCTGTCGTTCCTGGGTGTCGGTGTTCAGCCACCACTCGCTGATTGGGGCGGAATCGTGAAAGAAAACAAAGAGGGCATTAACTTTGGCATCGGTGCAGCCCTGTACCCTGCAGTTGCAATTGCCACTCTGGCGATCTCGGTCAATCTGATTGCTGACTGGGTTCTGAACCGCACCACTTCGCTGAAAGGGGGCCGCGGATGAGCGAACCACTTCTGAAAGTCCGTAACCTGAAAATCGGCGCCACGGTCTACCCCCCGGGGGAAAAACCACATGACATCGAAATCGTGCACGGGGTCAGCTTTGACCTCGAGCCCGGTAAGGTGTTGGGCCTAATCGGTGAATCCGGTGCTGGTAAATCGACCATCGGTCTTGCCTCGATGGCCTATGGCCGGGGCGGTGTGAAAATCACTGGTGGCGAGGTTTGGATCAATGGCCGCGATATCCTGAAATCCAAAATCAAGGATATCCGCAAATTGCGCGGCGGCGAAGTGACATACGTGTCTCAATCCGCAGCAGCCTCGTTCAATCCTGCAAAAAAGATCATGGAACAGGTGATCGAAGCGGCTGTTGAACAGGGGAAATTCAACACCAAGGACGCCGAAGCCCGCGCCCGTGTCTTGTTTGCCAAACTCGGCTTGCCCGACCCTGACAACATCGGTGAGCGTTATCCCCATCAGGTCTCTGGTGGACAGCTCCAACGCTGCATGACAGCTTTGGCCCTGTGCCCAGAACCCGATCTGGTGGTTTTTGATGAACCGACGACGGCGTTGGATGTTACAACCCAGATCGACGTTCTGATGGCGATCAAAGAAGCCATTCATGACACCGGTGTTGCTGCGCTCTACATTACCCACGATCTTGCGGTCGTGGCACAGGTAAGCGACGATATCATGGTGCTCAAGATGGGGGACATGATCGAATACGGAAACACCGATCAGATCATCAACAATCCTCAAGAAGAGTACACACAGGCGCTCGTGTCTGTGCGCTCGATTGAACACGAAGAAAAGGCGCCGACGCCCGAACCTGTTCTCAGTGTCAACAACATCACTGCCCGATACAAAGGGACCAACTTTGATGTGTTGCATAATGTCAGTGTTGATCTGCACCCCGGTCAAACCTTGGCTGTGGTGGGTGAATCCGGCTCAGGCAAGTCGACTCTGGCGCGGGTCATTACCGGCCTCTTGCCACCACGCGATGGTGATATCAATTTTGCCGGACGGTCGCTGTCCCCCGATCTTGCGGGACGTTCGCGCGAGGATCTGCGCGAATTGCAGATGATCTATCAGATGGCGGACACGGCGATGAACCCGCGTCAAACCGTAGGTACAATCGTCGGTCGTCCGCTTGAGTTCTATTTCGGTCTGCGCGGTGATGAAAAGCGCAAGCGTGTCATCGAACTTATGGATGAGATCGAACTGGGCGAAAAGTTCATGGATCGGTATCCGGCTGAATTGTCGGGGGGCCAAAAACAGCGTGTCTGTATCGCGCGGTCCTTGGCTGCAAAACCCAAGATGATCATCTGTGATGAGGTCACATCGGCCCTCGACCCCTTGGTTGCGGACGGCATTCTCAAGCTACTGCTCGATCTGCAAAAGATTGAAAACGTGGCCTATCTGTTCATCACCCACGATCTGGCAACGGTTCGGGCGATTTCTGATTCCATCGCAGTGATGTATCAGGGGCGCGTGGCGCGCTACGGATCGAAATCCGAGGTTCTCAGCCCTCCCTTCGATGATTACACGGACCTGCTGCTCAGCTCGGTTCCCGAGATGCGGCTGGGTTGGCTGGAAGAGGTTGTGGCCCATCGTAAGATGGAAAGCGCAGGCAACTAAGCCGTCGTTTTCCACGGCACTTTCATGAAGATATTAAGTCCCGGCGTTTTGCACCTTGGCAGGCGTCGGGATTTTACTATTTGGGGCGTGAACGGACGTGTCCCTAAGCTTGAACAGGCTAGGCTTGTTCGAAATCCTGTGACGCGAAAAGGAGATCGCGATGGACCGGAAACTGCTATTAATCATTCTGGATGGGGTGCCCTACCGCAACTTCCGCCGGTTGTTTGGCAACCTCGAAGGGTGGGTCGATAGCGGCGATGCCCGCGTGTGGAAGATGCGCGCTGTGCTGCCGTCCATTTCTGCCAGCTGCTATGCCTCGATCCACACGGGCGTGGCCCCTGCTGAGCACGGATGCACCGGTAATGGCAACGTGTTCAGGCTAGGCCACAAGGACGTGTTCAGTCAGGTGCGCGAAGGTGGTGGTGTGACAGGCGCTGTGACGCATAGCTTTTGGTCGCAGTTCTTTAACCGTCATCCTTTCGATTATGTTCGCGATGTCGAATATGACGAACCCGAAAGCAAAACCATCAACCATGGCCGATTTCATTCCATGACTGGATATGGGCACGACAACCAAATGACGCCTTCGGATGTGGATCTGTTTGGAACCCTCACCAACCTCGCGCTGCGGTTCGGTTTGGATTACGGCATCTTGCACACCTGCACGTTGGACAGCATGGGGCATCGTTTTTTCCATGATTGCCAACAGATGGACCATGCGTGTTTCGTGATGGATGAAATGCTTGCTCCGTTTATTCCACGCTGGCGTGATCTAGGATACGAAGTCATCGTAACCGCAGATCACGGTCAAGATGAACGCGGTCACCATGGTGGTCGTGGTCCATTGCAACAGGAAACCGCGCTTTATTATTTCGGAGACGCCGAAGGCCCCGAGCAAGACGCCGTGATTGATCAGCTGCAGCTGGCCCCGACGATCCTGTCCCGCATGGGGGCCCCGATCGCGGACACGATGAAAGCCAAGCCGTTTTTGAAATAGATGCGCCTATCGCATTTGAACAAAGGGCGCCCTTCCGTGGCGCCCTTTTCATTTCCTGAAATGTACGAAATCGCGGCTTAATCGTACGGCCAGAGCCCCTGCCCCAACGCTTCGATCGCGATCGAGATCCGCTCAAAGCTGTCTTGGGCTCGTGTCACGGTCGTTCTGGCGCGTAGATACCCATGCACCAGGCCGTCCTCGTTGATCCAATGGGCTTGTCCCCCAGCCGCCTGAATCCGATCCCGGTAGTCCCGACCATCATCGCGTAGTGGGTCGCAATCTGCTGTGACAATTACCGACGGCGGAAGACCCGCAAAATCTGTGTCGTGCAACGGTGCGTAGGTTGCATCGCCAACGGGTTCTTCCCCGTCAAAACGGACGGTTTGGTAAAACTGGATTTCCGCCAAGGTCAACAACGGGGCATTGGCATGATCCAGGTAAGATCCCTTGCTCATATCCCCACCTAAACCTGGGTAAATCAGCACCTGCCCCAGAACATTGTCCAACCGTCCGCGAGAATAATGTGCGACCGCGGCTGCCAAGTTGCCGCCGGCACTATCGCCGGCTAAAATCAAAGGATCACCGAATTCTGATGCGGCCCACTGAGTGGCGGCCCAGCTGTCTTGAAACTGCACAGGATGACGGAATTCTGGGCACAGGCGGTAATCAACCGCAACCACCCGATATCCAGTCTGCACACATATTTCAGCACAGACATCATCATGGCTTTCTAACCCACCAACGACAAAACCGCCGCCATGGTAATAGACGACGGTTCGTGTGGGTTGACCCGCGGAATAGACACGGACTGGCACACCATTGGCGCTGACATCTGTGGCCGAGATACCGTCCGGGTATCCCTGATGGAATTCCCGGCACATGGTGTCATAGACAGCGCGCTGCCCTTCGATGGTCAACTCGACCGCATCTTCGGGATAACTTTCGAGGGTACGGGCAATAAATGCCCAAGTTTCCTCATCTATCAGCGCGTTATAGTCCATGTATCCTCCGATTAGCTTTGCCACTCCCAAGGACGCGTGAACCCGCCAAGGACTGCGCTCACATCTTGGTCCGAACTTCCGTTTGGTGCAAGCTGTGCAACCAATCCACGTTTCTTATCGTCGATCACGGTTTCAACGCGTGCCGCAACACCGGCTTTATCCAAAGCAGCGTTGTAAATCCGAGTAATCGCCTGTTTGCGCAGCTCTGGCTTAAAGACTTTGCCAACAGCCGTTTTGGGTAGCTCAGGCAGGATCGTCATATGCTTGGGCTGTGCCGCGCGTTCGTGCACGTGGACCTTGCAATATTCCATCAGTTCTTCGGGGGTAGTACTGGCCCCACCGACCAGTTCGACAAAGGCACAGGGCACCTCACCTGCGTGTTCGTCAGGCTGACCGATCGCACCGGCAAAGGCGACCGCCTCGTGACCCAGCAAGGCCTCTTCGATTTCAGCCGGATCAATGTTGTGACCACCGCGAATAATCAGATCCTTGGCGCGTCCGGTAATCCAGACATAGCCGTCCGCATCAACACGCCCCAAGTCCCCGGTGCGCAGGAACTTTTCATAGTGATAGAGGTCTTTGTTTTTGTCGGCTTCGGTATAGGTGTTGCCCGGAAAAATACCGGGGTTTGAAATACAGATCTCACCCACTTCGTCTGTCGCAGCTTCGACCGGACCTTCGGGCGTCACGTTGACGATTTTGACATCCGTATAAGGGAACGGAATACCGATTGAGCCAATCTTTTTCTCACCATCCACAGGGTTGCCAGAAACCATACAAGTGGCTTCGGTCAGGCCATACCCTTCGACGATGTTCACGCCAGTCGCCTCTTCGAAACGACGATACAGCTCGACTGGCAAAGGCGCGGAGCCTGAAAAGGCGCGCTGAACCGAGCTGACATCTGCATCGACTGGGCGTTGCATGATCGCAGAGATTGCTGTGGGAACCGTGATGATGAACGAGACTTTCCAGCGTTCGATCAGTTTCCAGAAGTTATCGAACACACCTTCGCCGCGATAACCTTGCGGTGTTGGATAAACCACATGCGCGCCACTGGCGACCGAGGCCATGACGATCACATGACAGGCAAACACGTGGAACAACGGCAACGGGCACATGATCACGTCTTCTTCGGTATAAAGCAGCGTGTGACCCAGCCAGCCATTGTAGATCATGCCGGAATATTTGTGCTGTGCCACTTTGGGCATCCCGGTGGTGCCACCCGTATGGAAATAGCAGGCAACCCGGTCTTCGGTGCTGTCAGCAAATTGCAACGTTTTGGGTTGTTTCTTCAGCTCTTTGGTAAAGCTTTTGTAGTCCGCATGGGCCACACGCTCTTTGTTTTCTAACTTGGGACGGATCAGTGGCACGATCCAGGATTTCGGCGGCGTCAGGTAGCGGTTCAGATCCACTTCGAGCACTGTGTTCACGCCGGGTGCATGGCGCACGGCCTCGGCAGTTTTTTCTGCGACATCGGTTTTGGGAAACGGCTTTAGCGTCACGACAACCTTGGCTTTGGTTTCCCTGAGGATCGACGCAATCTGTTCCGGCTCCAACAACGGATTGATCGGGTTGACGATGCCGGCCACTGCCCCGCCCAGAAATGAAATCAGGGTCTCGTTACAGTTCGGGAGAATATAGGCAACGACGTCATTCTCGCCTACACCCAAAGACCGGAACAGGTTTGCAGCCTGAACGGTTTTGTCGTGCAGCGTTTGCCAATTCAAGGTTTCCGCCTTGTCTGTCGGACCTGAGAAGATCTGAAAACTGGTCGCACTGTTGGTGGGGAACTTTTTCGTGGTTGATGACAGCATCTGATAGAGCGTCACCGGAACGTCCCGATCCTCCCAAGGCATTTCGCTTTCGATCTTCAAACGATCTTCCATACCCGTAAAGGCCATGAACATTCCTCCCAATTTTGATTGCCCTTGTGCCGGGCATTTCATCCTTGTCCGCAGGATGGGGGGATTTTGGTTGCCATGCAAGCAACGCCTTAACGTCAATTTCATGCCCCAGCGGAATGACGCTACGACGCGAAAGGCGCGACCCTTGCAGAGCCGCGCCTATTCTTCAGGTCAGATCGGTGTTTTGCGTGAGATCAGCCCCACCGGTGATCGCGCTTAGCTGCCGAGACTGCCATCAGTAAATTGCAGTTTTGCAAGGCGCGCATACAATCCACCTTCAGCAACCAGTTCATCGTGACTGCCCTGTGCTACAATCTGTCCGCCGTCCATGACCACAATCCGATCGGCCTTTTTGACCGTCGCAAGCCGGTGCGCAACGATCAGCGTTGTACGCCCCGCGCTCAGCTCATCCACTGCGGCCTGAACCGCGCGTTCACTTTCTGCATCCAAGGCGCTGGTTGCTTCGTCCAACAGCAAAACAGGCGCGTCGCGCAAAATCGCACGTGCGATCGCGATCCGCTGTTTCTGTCCACCCGACAACATAACCCCGCGTTCGCCAACAAAGCTATCGTATCCATCTGGCAGAGCTGTGATAAAGTCATGCGCGGCGGCGGCCTTTGCGGCCTCTTCAACTTCGCTGTCGGTGGCATCAGGACGCCCGAACCGGATATTGTCACGCGCAGATCCAGCAAAAATCACCGGATCTTGTGGGACCAAGGCAATGTGCTTGCGGAATTCATCTTTGTTGAGATCTGTCAACGCTGCGCCGTCCAACGAAATTATCCCCTGGTCAGGATCATAAAACCGTTGAATCATCTGAATGACAGTTGTTTTGCCGGCGCCGGATGGACCAACAAACGCAACGGTTTCACCGGGGTTTACGATCAAGCTCAGCCCATCAAGAGCAACAGTATCGGGACGCGCAGGATAGCGGAACGTCACATCCTGAAACGCGATGGCCCCGGCCACTGGCTCTTGCAATTGCTGTGCCGTTTGTGGGTTTTGAACCGTATCCTCGGCGTTGAGCATTTCGATCAAACGATCTGTCGCACCTGCGGCGCGTTGCAACTCGCTCCAGATCTCAGACAAGGCCGCGACGGCACCGGCAACAAGCACCGCGTAGATGACGAATTGGATCAACGCACCTTCGCTCATTATACCAGCGCGAACATCATTCGCACCCATCCACAGAACACCAACGATGCCAGTGAAAACCAGAAAAATAACAATGACAGTCAGCATCGCGCGCGTTCGAATGCGGGTACGAGACACCAGATACGACGTCTCGGTCATGTCTGCGAATTGTGCCCGGCTAGCGGCTTCGTGTGTAAACGCCTGTACTGTCTGTACGGCGCCCAACGCCTCCCCTGCATTTCCAGACGACGCGGCGATCCAATCTTGGTTTTCCCGGCTGATAACCCGCAATCGCCGCCCCAAGACCAAGATCGGAACAATCACAGCGGGCACGATAAGCAGAACCAAACCAGTCAACTTGGCCGACGTCAGCAGCATCAATATCAAGCCGCCCACAAACAAAAGCATATTGCGCAATGCGATTGAAACGGACGACCCTAAAACCGATTGGATCAAAGTTGTATCAGTGGTGATCCGACTAAGCACTTCGCCCGTCATGATTTTTTCGAAAAACTCTGGGCTCATCCCGATCACACGATCGAAAACGGCCATGCGAATATCTGCGACCACGCGCTCACCCAATCGGGTCACCAAGGCGTATCGCAAACCGGTCCCCACTGCGAGCATCCCGGCGATCACCAAAGCGGCCATAAAGTACTGATCCAACAGAGCTTCGTCAGCGATACGGAAATTATCGACGACACGGCGCACAGCCAACGGCAACATCAAGGACATGCTCGCGGTTATGACCAAAGCCACACCCGCCCCGAGCATCAGGCCCTTGTAAGGCACCATAAAGGGCCAAAGAGCCGAAAGAACGCCGATCTTCTTTGACGTTGCACGCTCTTCGCTGCCACCTGGCACCTGGTTCGGCGCTGATTGCGCAGTCTGAGATCTTGCCATGTTGGGCCCTTGTGACAATTTATTGAATTAGCGCTTCTATCCAGCATCAGCCAGATCCTGATCTCGCTTCTTGGCCCTCAGCGTCGGGCGGGTCAAGCGACCAGATGCCGCGACCCTAAAGTCGTAGGAGAAAACGCACGTGAAAATCCCATAAAATCCGGAATTTGACTTTCGTTTCAACATATATCGGAAAATGGAGCGGGCGGCGGGAATCGAACCCGCGTCATTAGCTTGGAAGGCTAAGGTCTTACCACTACACAACGCCCGCGCAGTGTTTGTGTTGGTTATGTTATGACGCCAAAGGGGTCAAGACTGAACTCTGGATCTTGACCAACTTTTCTTCAAAACATTCGCTGGACCAATTTCAACAGCTATCCCAAACGCAGCCATGCACAGTCGGCAGGCGCCCTCAACTGCCATTTGGGTTTTGACATTTGGAGACAGGGCATAGCGGCGAAGAATCGTAGTGTCTTTTGCTGGCTGAGTAGAATGTTGGCTGACATCCGATAGGCGAGCCAAAGGGTGGGAAATTCGGGATTGAAATATGTTATAGAATAACATAACAACTCATACCAAACCTGCCCTACCCGTTGGAACCTACAATGAAAGAACCCTTGCCATGAAAGACATCGATGCATCAGACAACCGCCTTCCCGTAACGGTTTTATCCGGGTTTCTCGGGGCCGGTAAAACAACGCTATTAAACCGCGTATTGAACAATCGGGACGGGCAGCGCGTAGCAGTGATTGTTAATGATATGTCTGAGGTCAACATTGATGCCGATCTGGTGCGTGAAGGCACAGAGCTGTCTCGTTCTGAGGAAACGCTCGTGGAAATGTCTAACGGCTGTATCTGCTGCACCCTTCGCGATGACTTGCTGAAAGAAGTACGCCATCTGGCCAAAGAAGGACGCTTTGACTATCTGCTGATCGAGTCTACGGGTATTTCCGAACCGCTTCCGGTCGCAGCAACGTTTGATTTTCGCGATGAAAACGGCCAAAGCCTGTCAGATGTTGCACGCCTGGACACCATGGTCACGGTCGTTGATGCGGTGAATTTGCTGGAAGATTTTTCAAGTCATGATTTTCTGACAGATCGTGGAGAATCCCTGGGCGAGCAAGATGATCGCAGCCTAGTCAGTCTTTTGACGGAACAGATCGAATTTGCAGATGTGGTGATCCTCAATAAGGTTGCGGACGCTGGACGCGAACGGACAGATACCGCTCTCAAAATCATCCGTGCCTTGAATGGCGATGCGAAAGTTATTGAAACCAACCATTCGGATATCTCAGCCGCATCGATCTTGAATACAGGACTGTTTGACTTTGACACTGCCCATGAACATCCGATGTGGGCCAAGGAGCTTTATGGTTTCGCAAATCACACCCCGGAAGACGAAGAATACGGGATCGGCTCTTTTGTCTATCATGCGCGCGCGCCTTTTGATCCGCGAAAGCTACATGAAATACTCAATGGGACTTTACCGGGTGTGATCCGTGCCAAAGGGCACTTCTGGATCGCAACTCAACCGCAATGGGCCGCTGAGTTCAGCCTTGCTGGTGCCTTGTCATCAGTAAAACCTTTGGGTCTTTGGTGGGCTGCGGTACCTAAAGACCGCCTCCCCACCCATCCCCAGGCGCAAGCTGAAATTGCCAGAAATTGGGTTGAACCTTGGGGGGATCGCAGACAAGAGCTGGTTTTTATCGGTGTTGGCTTGGAGCGTGAGACCATTTGCGCACGGCTAAATTCTGCTCTGCTCGATGCCGATGAGTTTCGTCCAGAAGATTGGAAAGACCTGCAGGACCATTTCCCACGGTGGGGACAGCACCAGTGACCGCGCTGGACGTGGCAACATTAGCCTTGCGCGTTCCAACCGGTGTGACGATCGCAAATACAGTAAGTGGGCTATCGGCTATCCGGGATGCAGGCTGCACAGCGGTGATCTTATCACGTCAACCCCCGCCGCAAATCCAACCCTGGCTAAATGCGCTTGAGCCTGAACAACTGCCTCGGGCGCGTGTTATTCTACGGGCTGATCGGGTCAAAGATGCTTTATGCTCAATCTGCGAAACATCTGGTGTGCCAAAGGCGGCCGCGCGTAGTTTACTGATTGATGATATCGCGGCTTTTGCATTGCATTTTTCCGATTTGATGAATGTCCAGCATCTGCGATTGCGTTTGGATGTTGTTACCACAAACGCCTGTCGAAAATTCCACATTGATGCCGTGACCGCGCGGCTGGTTTGTACCTATCGCGGCCAGACTACCCAGCTTGGCGAGGCAGAACTGGGATGTGATCCAGATGTAGTCATATCTGTTCCTCAAAGCTGTCCCGTCGTTTTACGCGGCACCAACTGGCCGAGTGATGCGCGAACGCGAATTCTCCATCGCTCGCCGCCAATTGAGGGAAGCGGAGAATCCCGTCTCTTGCTGGTGCTCGACCCCATCTATGATCTAGAGGAAGAAGCCTGAGACATAGAGGAATGCGCCTTACCAGATTGCGCCTGATTTCCATGAACATTGCAGTCGTGAAACAATGCGGTACGAATAGTCGCGTCGTTCGCTTTATGACCCCTGCAGCAAGTCGTCGCCAACATCCGCTTTCGCTGCGAGAGGTTTCAGCGTCAGGCCTTGTGAGCGTTTAGCATAACGGCTTTGATAGGTTGGGGTTCGCTTCCCTTCAGGTTCTCGCCCCCGGCGATCTTCTAACCGTCATTGCCTTTTGGCACGGCGTTCTCAGGCTAAGCCCTCACAGCTTCGTACCGACTTCCACGTCCGCGTCTCACATTGCATTGCTGCTATCGCATGGTCGCTGCTGAGGCGCCCTACCCTATGAAATCAACGGTCTATGTTATCGTTTGAAATCGGTTCTCTTTTACGGTTTCTCCAAAGCCTCTTTGGCAAGCACCACGTAGTGAGACACATCCTGTTTGTCGGCCACGTCAAGCAAGGTTCCTTCCTCAAGCAGTGCTTGCACCGCATCCTGAAGCGACCAGTTTCCTCTGGCGCCAAACTGGCGCGCTGCGGCAGCTGCGAGCCTAGGATCTATCCAAAGTGCGCTGTTGATAGCCTGTGATATTGACGCCTCCATGTCTTGGTCGTCAGTACCTCCGTGTAAAGCAATCGCTTCAATCAAAAGTTCCCGCGTCTGAAGCGGAATTTCCCGATTGGTCAAGTAGCGGGCGGCAAGGTTCGTGACCGCATCCGGCCCCACAAGCTCGATCAAAGCTGTCGCATATGCGCCAAGATACGTCCCTCCGGACCTGACGTTGTATTGAACACCTTTCGCCAACCGATCGCGTAGCTGGATATCGTCACTTAGGCCAAGAAGAAGTATACGTATGGCTTTGAATTCGTTTTCATTTAGCTGGTTCAATCGCGCCACTAACCGCGGGGTGTCAATCCTCAGGTTGAGGCTGCGTAAAAGGCTGTAGTCAGCCTGATCCAGCTCGCGCAATGCTATCTTGTGGATCCGGTCCTCGGGGTGCCCGACCAATGTCGCGAAGTAATGAAACCGATCTGTTCCCTCACCGAGTTCCCAAGAAGGTAACCGCGCCATGACTGTACGCACGACCGGGGCCATTGCTGCATCAACATAGGCAAGGCGTTGCCATGGCCCATAAGCTCCGTCCCGCGCAAACAGAACAGCAGCATTGGTATCCAGTGCAAAGCGCCTGCGCGTGGTGCTGTCGACAAGTAGAGGAATTTCTGAAAAGTTGAGTCCCCCCTCAAACGCCTCATATGCCTCGAACCGGAATGGGTTGTTGGGCGCAGAACGGGCAAGAACGATTTGGTCGCTTCCCAGTAACCGATCAACCAATGTCGGCTGTGGTGCGTAGTTGTGAAATCCACAAGGGCTGACGGATGTAGGCACCGTCAGGCCAGCGGCCAGTAAGAATGAAAGCGTTGTCCTGTACATACGCTAACTATGCGTCAACCGGTGTTGGTGTTGTACTTAATAATACGTATGTTTCGCTTTCTGGGCGCAATATCGCTAATTTTGCTTGTCGCGACTTATATGAGTCCGCCGACACTGCGTCCAAGAAATAGGTTGTGTAAACGTCGGCTTGCCCATCCCACAGGTGCAGCGCACGCGTTTGGCTTTGGCTGCGCATTTCTCGGAATGAGGCGAAAACGATGCGCAGGAAACCGGCTTGGGAAACGCAACAGTGTTTCAGAAAAGCGGGATTTCACAGGATGCAGTATTAACAAGTTATTTCCGGGGTGCGCACTTCTCAGTTGAGACACTCATTGATGTTCCGCTGTAATGGATCAGTTTGACCCAAGCATTTCACTAAACGCCTTCAGAGCGTTGAGATCCTTGATAACGATTTTTCCATAAAAAGTTTCGATTATCCCCCTGCGCTTCATGTCCCGGAATGCACGTTGCACAGTTGGGACTGACACCCCGGTACTCAGCGCAAAGTCCATCTGGGACATGACAACCGAGTTTGACTTGTCCAAGCGATCTGGCTCCATCATCCAAGTCAAACGCCGCACGACCAGTTCAACACCATCGCCTGTGACGAGCTCAGCGATGACATCCTGAATTTGACGTCGGAGGGAATTGTCATGCGCGATGAAGTCAACGTAGCGGCTCGGATCCTCATTCAGGAATTGCAGGAATTCCGTACTTGAAATGCACAACAACTCTGAGGGTTGCCGGGCAATAGCCAGACCAGCAGCAGGCTCATGAGTAATCACGTCAGAAAAGCTGTACCACTTGCTTTGCTGCCCAGACGGAAAGGCCAATTCCTCGTTATTCGGGGCCAGTATTTGCACATCTATTTGCCCCGAAATTAGGCCGTGCACATGAGACGGCGCTTTCCCACGGGGATATAGCACTTGTCCAATTTCCAGTGTCTTCAATGTACCCAGCGCGAGCAACGCGTCCTGAAAAGCCGGACGCCTTGTAGACAGCCAGCCAGAGCTTCGTAGTACATCCTTGTGCTCTGTCGTCAGCTTCAGTGTCTTCACCATCTCACCTCCAGCTTCCTACACAGTGCCAAACCAAACCAGGACAACGTATCCACTTTGATGACTTGATCAGGTGATCAAGTCTGCCCAAGCGAGACATGCTAGCATCGCAACATATGAAAATTACAGCGCTCGAACACGTATTTGTACCGGTTTTGAAAGCCAGTGCCACCTCATCGGCTGTGAATTTGTAAGTAATCAACGAGGAGAAGTACCATGACGACCAGACGCGATTTACTCAAAGCTATTCCAACCGTGGGTACTGCCTTTGCTGTTTCCGGAACAGTTCTTTTGGACGATGCCGTGGCCCACGCTCAGGAAGCCGCGCCGCTTGACGGGCATTTCCACCCAAAGGGTAAAGCACCGTCCCAGTTTACCCTCGACAAACTTGACGAAGCCCGGCGAACGTTGCCGTTTTCAGACACTCAGGATTTTGACGAACAAAACGCGGCCTCATCGCCGAAATGCCTGAAAAAAGATTATGGCAGACGCCGGTCATGTGGCATGGGACATGGAACGCTTTAATTTCTTAAACAGTGATACGGATTTCGACAGCATACACCCGTCCATGCAACGTATCTCACGGCTCAACCAGAATTACGGACTCTATGAAGTCATTCCGGGCATTTATCAGGTGCGCGGATTTGATTTGTCCGACATAACTTTCGTTCGTGGCAAAACGGGGTGGATTGTGATTGATCCGTTGGTCTCTGCGGAACCTGCGCGCGCGGCCCTTGAGCTGTTCTAAGAGCATGTCGGCGAAGGGCTCCCTGTGACTGCTGTAATCTATTCCCACTCTCACGGTGACCACTGAGGCGGGGTGAGCGGTGTGGTCGACGAGGCGGATGTCCAGGCCCGCAAGGTCGAGATTATCGCACCACGTGATTTCATGGAGCATACGATCTCGGAAAACGTCTATGCCGGTATCGCTATGAACCGTCGTTTGTTCTACCAATATGGGCTGCTTTTGCCCGCCAGCCCGCATGGGTATGCGGGTCAGGGTTTAGGACAAGGCGTATCTGCTGGTGCAGTTGGTCTTATTGCCCCAACGAGAATTATTGAGGACGATATTGAGGAACTCGAAATCGATGGGGTGCGGATGATCTTCCAGAATACCCCCGGCACCGAGGCCCCCTCGAACATGAACACCTATTTCCCGGACATGAAGGCGCTTTGGATGGCGGAGAATATCACGGGGACTCTGCACAACATCTATACCCTTCGCGGTGCCCCGGTGCGTAATCCGCTAAGGTGGTCAAAATACATGTCACGTGCATTGCACCCGTATGGCGAAGAGGCCGAAGTGATGTTTTATTCGCACCACTGGCCACGCTGGGGCAATGACCGTCTACAGAAAATCATGCGCGACCAGCGGGATCTTTACGCACACATGAACAATCAGGTTCTGCATTTTGTGAACAAGGGTGTCACCATCAATCAGATCCACAACGTATATGAGTTACCGCAAAGCCTGAAAGACAAATGGCACTGTCGGGGATATCACGGTTCACCTGAACACAATAGCCGCGGCGTGGTTCAGCGATACATCGGCTTCTGGGACTGCAATCCGGCTACTTTGATCCCCTTGTCGCCATCGGATTCCGCCCCTCTTTATGTCCAGATGATGGGTAGATCTGATGCGATCATGACCAAGGGAAGGACCCTGCATGACGCAGGAGAATACCTCCTTGCGACTGAGATCTTGAACAAACTGGTGCAGGCCGAACCAAATAACCAGGCAGCCAAAGATCTGCTGGCGGGTGTCTATGAGCAGATCGGATATCAGCAGGAAAATCCGGGACTAAGGAATTCTTTCCTTTCTGGTGCCTTTGAATTGCGGTCTGGCATTCCCGATGGTGATATCCCTGACACCTCGTCGCCGGATGTGATCTGTGCGATCTCGACTGAGTTATTCCTGAACTTCCTGGCCATCAAGATGGATAGCCGCAAGGTCGAAGGTCACGAGTTCACTATGAACTTAATCACACCGGACAACGGTGAGAAGTTCCTCGTCGAACTCAGAAACGCGACGTTGACCAATGTGGAGGGTTTCGTTTCTGCTACGCCGGACGTGACGCTAACGATCAATCGCAGCGACTTGGAGCAAACGATGGCTGGTGAAAAAGAGTTGGACGCTCAATTGGCCGATGGCACCGCGCAAATTGAAGGAGACCCGACAATATTGGGTGTACTTGCGCAGGCGATGGTCGATTTCGATCCCTTCTTCGAAGTACTACCCGGTACGCGTGATCCACATCATGTCGAAGCCCACTCTGATGCGTTTGAAGCGGTAACAGGCTTGCCTGCCATCGAATAAATCTAGGAGTCTGTTGATAATTGAGGTTCGAAGCCGCTTGGGTTTCGAGCCTCAATCCATTTTTGAGGGCATGCTTTGACTGGCGGCACTTCTCTCGCCGATGTTGATCTATTCGATCAAATTGGAGCTTTGTTAACCTATGCTGGTATTGATTGGGACGGGGGACGTACACGCCTAACAAACGTCCCAAGAAATGAAGACGTCTGGCCTAGGTTGTCACGAGCCATCTGTTGGTGCGTCAGGGGTCTATTCGCAGGAACTCGTGGCGAATGATTTCTTGCTTTACTGCACCGCCACGCGTCAGCCCTGAATCCATTCTACCGGTTCATATTGCTTGATCTAACAGCTTGTACCCAGCTGGAAAGATGATTTCGCGGGCTGTGCCACACTGGCTATTGGGTCGTGTCCATCATTTGGATCAATTGAATGAGATTTCCGCAAGTGTCGTCGAAAACTGCCATGCGGACCGGACCCGCATCCATCGGCTCAACGGTGAAATTCACACCTATATCATCCAACCTTTTCCGCTCCATATCAAGATCTACCACCTGAAAGGAGTGTGCAGGGATTCCATCGGAAAACAGTGCTTCTTTGTAGGGCTTCACGGCGGGATGGTCGCTTGGCTCAAGCAGAAGTTCTGTTCCCTCAGGGTCTTCGCTCGACACGACTGTGAGCCAACGATGCTCACCCAATGGGACGTTGTTTTTCACCTTGAAGCCAAGGACGTCAGTGTAAAACGTCTCGGCCTTATCCTGGTCATCGACGAAGATGTGGGTCACATAGATTTTCATTCTTCTTCTCCATTCTTATTGTATTTCATGAGCCAAGATGCAGCGGTGATGTGATTTTTATTGATCCTCAAAGAGTGAGCCTTTGTACGCCCCTTCCATGTGATCTCAATTAGGCCAGCCTTCTCTAAGACTGCGAGGTGCTGTGAGACCGTCTGCCGGGACAACGCAACTCCACCTTCGGCAATCGAAGCAGCACATACTTCGAACAATGACTGACCTGGCTTGTTGCTCAGGCGGTCGATTATGCGACGGCGCGTGCTGTCAGATAGTGCCTTGAACATTAAGTCGAGCTGATCATCTTTCATGACGCCTTTATGCAGTAATCCAATCAAAAGAATCGTCCTCTGGTATACACCGAAGGCTGTTCTTCGCAGTTAGTGATCTTTGCAAAGGCATGGTTGAAGGCGTGCCGAGATGGGTAGGCACTGCCAATTGCGGACATTCACCTCAAGCAATTGCCCACAGTGTAGCCTCCCCTAAGCCGACAAACGATCTGGTCTTTGCGCGGTTTGTTTCGAAGGAATGCGTGGGCACCATACACGCCAGCCACCCTTTGCTCGCAATGTGTTGAAAATATATGCAGCTGGGCGCCAGTTGCTCAATTTGATTGCAGGTCAAAAGGTAGAAGGCTCTAGCAGCGTCCGGGCAGTTGACGTTCCTTGTACCGGCGCAAAATGACGAGTCCATGAACCATGACTTGCGCATCCTTGTTGTAGAGCCTGATCCGGAGCGCGTGCTTGGGATCATCAACGCTTTGACGGATGCCGGTTGGTCGGATCTGAAAGCCTTGGCACAGATCTCAGCGCTGGACCGCACGGTCAAGGAGTTCATGCCGGATATCGTTCTGATTGATCTGACCAACCCCGATCGCGACACGCTTGAACATATCTCTTTTGCGACGGAAACCTCCAAGCGCGCTGTGGCGCTGTTTGTGGATCAGACCGATGAAAACCTGACGCAGGCGGCGTTGAACGCGGGGGTCAGTGCCTATGTCGTTGATGGCCTCAATATGGAGCGGATCAAATCGGTTCTCGAGACGGCAATCGCGCGCTTCAAGATCATGCGCCAGATGCAATCGGAACTTGATGCCGCGAAACAGGCGCTGGAGGACCGCAAGACAATAGATCGTGCAAAAGGCATCCTAATGCGCCAGCGAAATATGTCTGAGGACGACGCCTACACGCTGCTGCGCAAGACGGCGATGGGGCAGAACCGCAAGGTTATCGACGTGGCTCACGCTCTGGTCACGGCGGCGGAGCTTTTGTCATGAACGATATTGTCTTGAATTGCGGCTACGTTCCACTTGTCGATTGCGCGCCCTTAGTAATCGCCAAAGACCTTGGCTTTGCCGCTGAAGAGGGGCTTGCTCTCAATCTAGTGGCGCAACCGTCTTGGTCGGCGTTGCGGGATATGTTGGCCTTTGGCTCTCTGGATGCGGCGCATATGCTTTCCCCTATGCCGGTTGCCATGTCGATCGGGCTCGGCGGATTGCCCGCGCGGATTGATACGCTGATGGTTTTGTCGGTGAATGGCACGGTATTCGGGGTTTCGAATGCTGTAGCGGCTGAGCTGGGCGATCTGCCATTTGGTGATGCGCAGGCACTTTTGGCAGCGCTTGCAGCGCGCCAGTCAGGCCCGCTGCGGATCGGTGTTCCCTTTCATTACTCTATGCATCGCTTACTGCTGTCGTATTGGACCTCGACGGTTGAGCACCTCGACGTAGAGGAGGTCACCGTGCCGCCGTCGCGCATGGCCGATGCGGTTGCAGATGGGTTCGTGGATGCGTTCTGGGTCGGCGAGCCTTGGGGCAGCGTGGCGGTTCAGCAGAATGTTGGGCAGTTGATGATGACAGGCAGCGACGTCTGGAAATTCGCGCCCGAAAAGGTGCTGGCCGTGCGCCATGATTGGGCCGGGTTCAACGAGGATGCCGCGCGCAGACTAATGCGGGCGGTCTTTCGTGCCTCGGCATGGCTTGATGCGCGCAAGAACCGGACACTCGCCGTCGAGATACTGGCACGCAGCGAACATCTCAGCATGTCGCCCGATCTTATTGATCCCGCTGTATCGGGTCAGATCACGCCCCGACTAAACCTTGCGCCCGAACCGGTGGCGCATTTCCTGCAGTTTCACAACCATGCCGCATCCTTTCCGTGGCGAAGCCAAGCGGCATGGATCGCCCAGCAACTGGGCGCGGACCCCGCGGGTATTCAAAAGGCCAAGGCCTGTTTTCGTTCTGATTTGTATCGCCAGAACCTCAGCGGGATCGGCGCCGACTTGCCTGGAGCATCCGAGAAAGTCGAAGGTGGATTGCAAGTTGAAACTGCTGTGGCGTCTACCGGCGGCCATATGATTCTTGCACAAGACGCTTTCTTTGATGGCAGAACCTTCGACTTCCCGAGTGGAAAACGATGAAATCTTGGGCAGCCTCTGCACTGCAGCAAAAATCCGTGCGGCATTGCAGCATTTTCATTGCAAAGAGCGCGCTCGCCTAGGCATCATTACACCAAGGGGCAACGTCGCCCATTAATCCGCGCTGGCCGATGCAGGTCGCGCAACATTCTAGAGCAAAGCCGCTCGTAGGGAACACGGACCTCCTCCCCCGTGATCTTTACGCGCGGCTTTTTTTGTTTTCGCCCTTTGGGGCCGTGAAAGGAACGGAATATGAAAAACACTCTCGCGATGCTGTTGGCCACCTCCAGCCTGTTGGCAACTTCGGCTGCGGCCCAGTCCCTTGATCTGGAAAAGGAAGACCTGACCCTTGGCTTTATCAAGCTGACAGATATGGCCCCTTTGGCCGTGGCCTATGAGTTGGGATATTTCGAGGATGAGGGGCTTTTCGTGACACTTGAGGCGCAAGCCAACTGGAAGGTCTTGCTGGATGGCGTCATCAGCGGCGAGCTTGATGGTGCGCATATGCTGGCAGGTCAGCCGCTGGCTGCAACTATCGGCTACGGAACCGAAGCCCATATCGTCACGCCGTTCTCAATGGACCTAAACGGCAACGCGATCACCGTTTCCAATGAAATCTGGGAAGAGATGCGCCCCAACGTGCCTCTGATGGAGGATGGCCGCCCGCAGCACCCGATCAGCGCCACCGCGCTAGCCCCCGTGGTCGAGGACTATCTTGATCGCGGCGAGCCATTCAACATGGGCATGGTCTTCCCCGTCTCCACCCATAACTATGAAATCCGCTACTGGCTTGCGGCTGGCGGGCTTGAGCCGGGTTACTACAGCGAACAGGACATTTCCGGCCAGATCGGCGCGGATGTGCTGTTGTCGGTAACACCGCCCCCCCAGATGCCCTCCACGATGGAGGCTGGCACAATCTTTGGTTACGCGGTGGGCGAGCCTTGGAACCAGCAAGCGGTGTTCAAGAACATCGGCGTTCCCGTCATCACCGACTACGACATGTGGAACAACAACCCCGAGAAGGTCTTTGGCATCACTGCCGAATTCGCAGAGGAGAATCCCAACACGACGCTGGCCCTGACCAAAGCCCTGATCCGGGCGGCGATCTGGCTGGACGAGAACAACAACGCCAACCGCCCTCAAGCGGTCGAAATCCTGTCGCGGTCCGAATATGTTGGTGCGGACTACGAGGTTATTGCCAACTCGATGACGGGGTTCTTTGAATTCGAGAAAGGCGATGTGCGCCCGGCACCGGACTTCAACGTCTTTTTCCGCTACAATGCGACCTATCCCTTTTATTCAGATGCCATCTGGTATCTGACCCAGATGCGCCGCTGGGGGCAGATCACCGAAACCATGTCGGACGAGTGGTATTTCGAGACCGCTGCAGACGTATACCGCCCTGATATCTATCTTGGGGCTGCACGCCTGCTGGTCGACGAAGGGCTGGCGGATGAGGTGGATTTCCCTTGGGACAGCGACGGCTTTAAGGCTCCGACACCGGCGGCGGACATCATTGATGGCATCCCCTTCGATGGGCGTGCGCCCAATACCTATGTCGATAGCCTGCCGATTGGCCTGAAGTCGGGTCAGACCGTCATCGAAGGTGAAATTCAAGGCTAATTAACCGTCGCCCGCCCCGCCAGCGCGCGCGTCGGGCGGTCGCTCTTCCTTCTTTTCAAAAGCAGCAGTTGGACACCCGATATGACCGCGATTGACCCAATCACACTCGACACAGAGGCCCGCCGTCAACGCCGGTTTGCCCGCATTAACAAGGCCGATGCCTGGTTTCGCGTGTTTGGCCTGTCCTGGATGACGCCCATTCTAAAAGCCGCGGCTGGGGATAACCCGCGCGGACAAGCCAAGGAAATCTGGCGCCTTTTGGGGGTGCCGCTGCTTGCGATTGCCGTCTTCATCGGGCTTTGGGCCACGCTGGCGCCGCAGGTGCAAACCTCCCTTGGCGCTGTCCCCGGACCGGCGCAAGTTTGGGAACAGGTCGGCGAACTGCGGGCCGACGCCATCCGCGAGGGCAAACGCGAAGTGGCGTTTTATGAACGTCAGGACGAGCGCAACGCCGAACACATCGCCAACGGCCAGCCAGACAAGGTTCGCGACCGCGTCTACACCGGAAAGCCGACCTACTATGATCAAATCTGGACCTCGATCAAAACCGTCTTTTTCGGCTTCCTGATCGCCTCGGTCGTGGCCATTCCACTGGGCATTGCCGCGGGCCTCTCAGCGACGGCCAATGCCGCACTGAACCCGCTGATCCAGATCTTCAAGCCTGTCTCTCCGCTGGCGTGGTTGCCAATTGTCACGATGATCGTTTCAGCCACCTACACGACCAACGACGGACTGTTTTCCAAGTCATTCCTGATCTCGGCCATCACGGTGACGCTCTGTTCGCTTTGGCCCACGCTGATCAACACTGCACTTGGTGTCGCCAGTATCGACAAGGACCTCGTGAGCGTCAGCCGCGTGCTGAAAATGAACACCTACACCAAAATCACCAAACTGGTACTGCCCTCGGCCCTACCGCTGATTTTCACGGGATTGCGCCTGTCGCTTGGTGTCGGCTGGATGGTGCTGATTGCGGCCGAAATGTTGGCCCAGAACCCCGGCCTCGGCAAATTCGTCTGGGATGAATTCCAGAACGGCAGCTCGCAGTCGCTGGCACGGATTATGGTCGCGGTGTTCACCATCGGCATCATCGGCTTCCTACTGGATCGTGTGATGTATGCGCTCCAGTCCATGTTCACCTTCTCGAACCAACGGTGATCTGCGCTCAAGCAGCAACGCGAAAGGTAAACCGATGAATATCCTGCAATTCAAGAACGTCACAAAGAGCTATGGCGAAACGCCGGTTCTCAAAGACATCAATCTGAACGTGGCAGAGGGTGAGTTCGTTGTCATCCTCGGCTTTTCCGGAACGGGCAAGACCACGCTGATCAACCTGATGGCAGGGCTGGAACAGCCGACTACAGGTGCCGTGACCTTTCGGGGAGAGCCTGTTACCGAACCGGGCCGTAAACGCGGCGTGATCTTCCAGAGCTATTCGTTGATGCCTTGGCTGACGGTACAGGGTAATGTTGCGCTGGCTGTGGACACGATGTTCCCCGACCTGTCCAAGACAGAGAGGACTGCGAAGGTCGATCACTATGTGAACATGGTGGGCCTGTCCCATGCAGCTTCGCGCCGTCCTGCGGAACTATCCGGTGGGATGCGTCAGCGGGTCAATGTAGCGCGTGCGCTGGCGATGGACCCCGAAATGCTTCTGCTGGACGAGCCTCTTTCGGCGCTGGATGCCCTGACCCGTGCCAATCTGGCCGACGAGATCGAGGCGATCTGGGACGCAGACAAGAAGACCTGCGTGCTGATCACCAATGATGTGGACGAGGCGATCATCCTTGCTGACCGGATCATTGCCCTTAATCCCGACGGCACGCTGGGCGACGAGTTCAAGGTCGAGGTCCCGCGTCCACGCGACCGCATTGCAATGAACGACAACCCCGCGTTCAAGGCCCTGCGCGCACAGGTCACGACCTACCTTATGGATGTAGGCATCGCCGCCAAAGTAGAAGAATCGCGCCTGCTGCCCAATGTCACGCCGATCCATTCAGTGCCTTCTGCGGTTGCAAAAGCGCAGGAAGGCGCGATCGCAGAAAAATTCCTGAATTTCTCACAGCTCCACAAGGTTTATCCGACCCCGAAGGGACCGTTGACCGTGGTCGAGAACTTCAATCTGAAGATTAACAAGGGCGAATTCATTTCGCTGATCGGGCATTCGGGCTGCGGCAAGTCCACGGTTCTGACGATGGCTGCGGGGCTGAACCCGATTTCCAAAGGGGCGATCCGGCTGGATGGCTGGAACGTCGAAGGTGCAGACCCTGAACGCGCCGTTGTGTTCCAATCGCCCAACCTGTTCCCGTGGCTTTCGGCCAAAGAGAACGTCGCCATCGGTGTCGACAAAGTCTACCCGCGTGCAAGCCAGGCTGAACGTCAGGATGTGGTGGAGTATTACCTTGAGCGGGTCGGGTTGGCTGACAGTATGGACAAGAACGCCGCCAGCCTCTCGAACGGGATGAAACAGCGCGTCGGCATTGCCCGTGCCTTTGCCCTCTCGCCCAAACTGTTGCTTCTGGATGAACCTTTCGGGATGCTCGACAGCCTGACCCGCTGGGAATTGCAGGAAGTGCTGATGGAGGTTTGGTCGCGCACCAAGGTGACGGCGATTTGCGTCACCCATGATGTCGACGAAGCGATCCTGCTGGCGGACCGCGTGGTGATGATGACCAACGGGCCACAGGCCACCATCGGCAAGATCACAGACGTGAACCTGCCGCGCCCGCGCACCCGCAAGGCGCTGCTCGAACACCCCGACTACTACACCTATCGCCAAGAAGTGCTCGATTTCCTTGAGGAATACGAGCACGGCGCGAAATCGAAACCCAAAGCAATCGCGGCGGAGTGAGACCATGAAACAGAAACTTGTCGTGATTGGTGCCGGTATGGCCTCTGGACGGGTGTTAGAGCACCTGCTGGAACAAGACCGTGATGCCTATGACATCACCCTTTTCAATGCAGAGGCACGGGGGAACTACAACCGCATCATGCTTTCGCCGGTCCTCTCGGGGGAGAAAACCTACGCTGACATCGTGACCCATGATGACGACTGGTATGCGGAAAATGACATCACCTGCCGCTTTGGCGAGCATGTGGTGGGGATTGACCGCGCGACAAAAACGGTGACGGGGCAGAATGGCTTGGTGCCCTATGACAAGCTTCTAATCGCCACAGGCTCTGCGCCCTTTATCATTCCGGTGCCGGGCAAGGATTTGGAGGGCGTCATCACCTACCGTGATCTTGATGACACCAACGCGATGATCGAAGCCGCTTCTAAGGGAGCCAAGGCTGTGGTCATCGGCGGTGGGCTCTTGGGGCTGGAGGCCGCCGCCGGGCTGGCCGAACGCGGGATGGACGTAACCGTTCTGCATCTGATGGGCCACCTGATGGAACGTCAGTTGGATGAAAGCGCGGGCTTCTTGCTGCGCCGCGATTTGCAGGACAAGGGCGTCAAAGTCATCTGCAAAGGTTCGACCTCCGCGATACTGGGCGAAAGCCATGTTGAGGCTGTGTTGCTGGAAGATAAAACCGTGCTGGAGGCCGATCTGGTCGTCATGGCCGTTGGTATCCGCCCCGAAACACGGTTGGCCACGGATGCCGGTCTGGAGGTTGCGCGGGGGATCGAGGTGAATGCCAAGTTGCAAACCTCGGACCCTGATATCTTTGCCGTTGGCGAATGCGTGGAATTTGACGGGTTGTTGTTCGGCCTTGTTGCACCGCTCTATGATCAGGCCAAGGTGGTTGCTAAATCCCTGCTTGGACAGGGCGGCGCCTTTGTCGCCAAAGAACTCGCGACCAAGCTGAAGGTGACGGGCTGCGATTTGTTCAGTGCCGGTGATTTCGCCGAAGGCGAAGGGCGCGAGGATATCGTGTTCCGCGATCCCGCTCGCGGCATCTACCGCCGTCTGGTGATCGAGGACGGCACGCTTGTCGGCGCGGTCATGTATGGCGACACCGCCGACAGCAACTGGTTCTTTGGCCTCATTCGAGACAAGGCCGACATCTCAGAGATGCGCGATACGCTGATCTTTGGCCCCGCCTTTCAAGGGGGGACCCCCCTGGACCCTTTAGCAGCTGTTGCAGCCTTACCGCGTGACGCGGAGATCTGTGGTTGCAACGGTATCTGCAAAGGGCAAATCGAAGACGCAATCGCGGCGGGTGCCTCTGATCTGGGTGCGATAAAGGTCACGACAAAGGCCAGCGCTTCCTGTGGCACTTGCACGGGGCTGGTCGAACAGGTTTTGGCCGTCACGCTTGGCGATGATTTCGTCATTCCCACCGCCGCATCGATCTGTGGCTGTACCGATATGACCCACGAAGACGTGCGACGCATGATCAAATCGCGAAAGCTGACGTCCATGCCTGCCGTTTGGCAAGAATGCGGCTGGAAGACGCCCGATGGCTGCCACGTCTGTCGCCCTGCGTTGAACTTCTATCTGCTCGCAGATTGGTCGCTTGAGTACCAAGACGATCCTCAAAGCCGGTTCATAAACGAACGCAAACACGCCAACATCCAGAAAGACGGCACCTACAGCGTCGTGCCGCGCATGTGGGGCGGGATCACGACACCGCAAGAACTGCGTGCAATTGCGGATGCGGCCGATAAATACATGGTCCCGACCGTCAAGGTCACCGGTGGTCAGCGGATCGACCTGCTGGGAGTAAAGGGTGAGGATCTGCCTAATATCTGGGCCGATCTAAATGCTGCGGGCATGGTGTCGGGCTTTGCGTATTCCAAGGGGCTGCGCACGGTGAAAACCTGTGTCGGCACCGACCACTGCCGCTTTGGCACACAAGACAGCACCGGCCTTGGCATCAAGCTCGAACAGACGCTGCATGGCACCTGGACGCCTCATAAATTGAAACTGGCCGTGTCCGGCTGTCCGCGCAACTGTGCCGAAGCCACCTGCAAGGACATCGGCATTATCTGCGTAGACAGCGGCTATCAGATCAGCATCGGCGGGGCGGCGGGCATGGACGTCAAGGAAACCGAGCTGCTGTGCCAGGTTCCGACTGAGGAGGAGGCGATCCTCGTGATCAAGGCGGTCACGCAGCTCTATCGCGAGAACGCCAAATACCTCGACCGGATCTACAAATGGATGGCCAAGGTGGGGCTGGATTGGATCAAAGAACGTGTCGAAGCCGAACGCGATGCTTTGGTCGAGCGGTTCGAACTCAGTCAGACCATCTATCGCAAAGACCCTTGGGCCGAACATGCCACCCAAAAGGCCGAGCGTTACCGGCCCCTTGCAAACTTGTCAGTGGAGGCCGCGGAATGACCGACTGGATTGATATTGCAGCCCTAGTGGATGTCCCTCGGCGCGGGGCGCGGATGATCAAAACGGCGCTTGGCTGTGTGGCGGTTTTCCGCACAGCACAAGACGAGGTCTTTGCTCTCGACAATGCCTGCCCGCATAAGGCGGGACCATTGGCTGACGGCATCGTGCATGGCAATTCCGTGACCTGCCCACTGCACAATTGGGTAATCTCTCTGGAAACCGGAGAGGCGCAGGGAGCCGATGAGGGCCGTGTAGCGACCTATCCGGCCCGCGTGGACGGCGGGCGCATCCTGCTGGATCGCACATTCCTACAAGCACGGAGCGCCGCATGAGCATGACCCGCACAACCTGCCCCTATTGCGGCGTGGGCTGCGGGGTGCTGGCCAACGAGGACGGCACGATCAAGGGCGATCCCGATCACCCCGCAAATTTCGGCCGGCTGTGTTCCAAGGGAGCGTCCTTGGGCGAGACAATTGATCTAGAGGGGCGGCTATTGCAGCCCAAAATAAAAGGCGAAGCCGCCGACTGGGACAGCGCCCTTGATCTGGTCGCCAAAAAATTCAGTGCCGCCATAGCCGAACACGGCCCCGAAAGTGTCGCGTTTTATGCCTCCGGCCAATTGCTGACCGAAGACTACTATGTCGCCAACAAGCTGATGAAAGGCTTTATCGGGTCGGCCAATATCGACACGAATTCGCGGCTGTGCATGGCGTCTTCGGTGGCGGGCCACAAACGCGCTTTTGGCACGGATACGGTGCCGGGGACATATGAGGACCTAGAACAGGCTGACCTGATCGTTTTGGTCGGATCAAACCTCGCCTGGTGCCATCCGGTGCTCTACCAACGCATCGCGGCGGCGAAAAAGGCACGGCCAGCCATGCGCATCGTCAACATCGACCCCCGCCGTACGGCCACTAGCGAACTGGCGGATCTGCATCTTTCCATCGCACCCGACGGGGATATCGCGCTGTTCAACGGGTTGCTGACCCATCTGGCAAAGACGGGACGGATCGACACCACCTATGCATCAGCGCATGTGAGCGGGGTGGCAGAGGCGGTCGAAATAGCGCGTGCGTCCGACCTCAATGACACAGGCCTATCGGCGCAGGATCTCGCCACCTTCTTCGAACTTTGGGGGAGCACCAACAAGGTCGTCACCATCTATTCCCAAGGCGTCAACCAGTCGCAAAGCGGCGCCGACAAGGTCAACGCGATCCTGAACTGCCACCTCGCGACGGGGCGAATTGGGCGCGCGGGCATGGGGCCATTTTCTGTCACCGGCCAGCCCAACGCCATGGGCGGGCGCGAGGTGGGTGGGCTGGCCAATATGCTCGCCAACCATCTTGAGATTGCCAATGCGGACCACCGCGCTGCCGTACAGGACTTCTGGGGCAGCCCAACGATCTGCACCAAACCGGGGCTGAAAGCGGTTGATCTATTTCAGGCCTGCGCCGATGGGAAGATAAAGGCGCTCTGGGTGATGTCGACAAACCCCGCCGTGTCCTTGCCGGATGCCGATGGCGTGGCCGAGGCTATAGCGAAAGTACCTTTTGTCGTGACCTCGGACATGATCGAAAAGACCGATACAAATGCCCTTGCCGACGTGCTTTTGCCCGCCGCGGGCTGGGGTGAAAAAGACGGAACCGTAACTAATTCTGAACGTCGCATTTCGCGCCAACGCGCGTTTCTGAAAACGCCCGGGAAGGCGCGGCCGGATTGGCAAATCATAAGTAATGTGGCCGCACGGATGGGGTTTGGCAAAGCCTTTGCATATCATTCGCCCGCCGACATTTTTGCGGAATACGTTGCACTTGATACCGCCCTGACCCCTGCCCCGCGTGATCTTGATCTCAGCATTTTCTCAGATGTCGATTATAACCAAATGCTCCCTACTCAGTGGCCGCGCAATGGTCACCGCTTCTTTTCTGACGGGCAGTTTTTTCACCCCGACGGCAAGGCGCGGATGATCGCCGTCACCGCTCCCAAGCTATCCAAGCCACGGTTTGCCCTGAACACGGGCCGCAACCGCGACCAATGGCACACCATGACACGCACTGGCAAATCCCAACGGTTGGGGGCTCATCGGGCGGAACCCTATGTTGAAATCCACCCTGCCGATGCAATCGAACTGGGTGCTAACCCCGGGTCGATCATTGAGATTGAAAGCCTCTATGGCTCGGCTCTTTTGCGCACATTGATAACTGACCGCGGCCCGCAGGGGCAGCTATTCGCGCCGATGCATTGGACGCGCCAACGCTCTAAGCGTGGCACGGTCAACAGCCTGACAGCACCTGTGGTCGATCCTGTTTCAGGCCAGCCCGCGCTCAAAACCGGTTCGATCACAGCACAGATCTACCGTGCGGCTTGGTACGGATTTCTGGCTTGCCGTCACCAGCCTAGGCCACAGACGCCCTATGCTGCGGTAGCCCGCACGACCACCGGCTGGCAGGTAGAACTGGCAGGGCGCAGAACGCCCCCCGATTGGGAGGCCGAGGCGCAAAAGCTTGCTGGAATGAAACACGCAGAAGTTTCAATTCACACCGATCCAGCCAGCGGAACCACCCGTGTGGCGCTGGTCCAGGACGGCGTAATCGAAGCGCTTCTGTTCGTTGCGCCCCGCCCCGTTGTCGTGGCCCGAAACGCAATCATCAGTGTGATCGGAACAGAAACACCATCGCTTATGGCGCTTGCTGGTCGCAATGCTGCCAATCTGCCCGACCCCGGCGCGACGGTCTGCGCCTGCTTCAACGTCGGGCGCAACACGCTGATGTCGGCCATCGCTGCTGGCGCCAATTCTGTCGCCGCGCTTGGGGGCGCTACCTGCGCTGGCACGAATTGCGGGTCCTGCAAACCCGAGCTCAAATCACTCATCGCGGAGGCACCGATGCCGATGGCCGCCGAATAAGCCCGCACCCTATGTACGCATCGTTGCCTGCGACACTGGCCGTGTGCGGCCCCTGACCTTGTCCCAAGCACAAGAACCTCCACGACCCCTTCGGTCTGCGGTCTTGTATTAACACTGTGTTGCGAATGTGGAATCCCTCGCAAGCGCCGGTCAGCGTTCAGGGCGTGATCCGCCCACCCTACCAGGGTTTGCAAGCGCAGGCCGCAGGGCTGTTGGGTCAGCTTGACCTTGCAATCATCAACGGCGGCGGAGACGAGTTTGAACGCCAACTCTCAAAGGAAATTGCCATCTTTGGGCTGCGCGCATCAAGGACACCGCAGGCGCCCTGCTGGACGACACACGCCGCTTACAAGACGCGGACGCCGATGTTGACCTGCGCGGCCTCTGGTACGTGGCGGTGGAGGGTGAGTTCACCTTAGCAACAGTAATCGGCATCGGCGCCCTTGCGCTCTTTTCGCTGAAGGCAGCAGACATCCAGTTTGAAATCGCCCCGGCTTCACAGCCGCCTGCGCCGCCGCAGTAGGAGCGGGCCGAAGCCTGAGCGCATAGCACCTGCAGACCCGGTTCGTTGTGCAGATAACCGCAAAGGCCCAACGAAAGGGACAATTCCTGCTAAATTGCGCTCTTGAGGAATTGCCAAAGACGCTGAAGGAAAATGACATCTCAATGGCAGCGATCCTTTTCGTCCGGTGGCCTCGTAGTCATCAAAAACCAAAAGAAGCGGCGTGGCGCAGAGTGCCGTATCGTAAAGTAAGTTCTCGAGCAAACATGGCAGTCGCCAACTTAATGTGACGAATGAGTGCGCTGAGGCAGACGCCGATATCGAAATTGGACAACGCGGTTTGACCTTTTGCAACAGTGTCGGAGTTGAGGCGACCACAGGAATTTCCAAGCAGACCCGATCAACGCGGCTGCAGCTAGCTTCCGCTTGCCACTTGGCTTCCAGGTGACCAATCAAGCGGCTGATTTTCCCGTGATACGGGTCCTGCTTTTCGCGGTTCCCTGCCCCTGTGACCATCACTTCGTTCAGCTTCATAGTTTTTCGAGGACAGTGTTGATATCAAAGGGCACAGGGCTGTTGATCCTGAAGTTTTCAGGATCTTTTTGTGTTCTACTGGGTCAAGAAAGCTCTTCCTAGCGTCAACGACTACACGCATCACAATCACTTCCTCCATCCCAAATCAGGGAATTTACAAGAAGTGTTCCGTGAGTCCGTACATATCTACAAAACAGGGACGATCCGAAAGTCCGTGAAGACCGAGATCTGCGTGTGGATTGTGAGAAGCACCTCCTCGACTGAGCGAGTGCACACAGGTTTGGCTTTATTGCACAAATCGGGTGAAGGGCGGCCTTCCCCTTACACCTAGACGGATTTAGCCTACGGGCTCAGTGATAGGTATGCCAAGAGCCGTGTAGCGGTTGAGGACAGCGTTGCGGGTAATGGCTCCGGCGCTCGTAGGCTTCCAAGGCTTTGCATTCTTGCGTGGCGGGATCACCGCATGGGCATCTTCTCTGGCGGCAATCGCCTCGTGGCATTTACGCGTATCATACGCCCCGTCTGCGGTGACACTGCCGATGTCCTGATCAACTGAGATTTGGTTCAGAAGCTCTGGCAACACGGGAGCATCACCGATGTTGCTGCCGGTGACTTCGACGGCCCGAACCTCCAGTGTTTCCTCKTC
>OMPR01000003.1 GCA_900313015.1 Rhodobacteraceae bacterium EL53
GAACTGCCCATTGGGGTTATAATCAAACGTCCCGTCTGCATTCACCGTCAACAGCGCGCCCGAGGCCAGGGTGATCTGACTGCCCACATTGCCCGCCACGCCATTGACTTCGGTCACATCGAAGGCGTCGCTTTCAACGTCGGTATCTGCCCCATTGCTATTGTCGGCATGCAGGTCCCCGCCGGTGATGGTCGCCAATTCGCCAACGGTGAAGGTGTCATCCTGCGCAACCGCCGGATCATCCACGCCCGTGATATCGATATTGACTGTGCCAAGGCTCACGTCGCCGGACCCATCCCCATCATTGGCGGTGACCGTCAGCGTGGCGGTATCGTCGCCAGTGTCATCCTGCGCACCCGTGTATTGGAGGTTCGAGGCCGTATCGAGATAGGTGTTGATATCGGCGACCGAGCCCACAAGCGTGATCGTCTGCGAGTTCACCAGCGTCTCAGTTACGCCACTGCCAACAGCCGCCCCATCTGCCGGGGTGCCAAACGTGCCCTGATCAACCGCCAGCGTCACCGTGATCGGATCACTGTCCGGATCCGCAAACACCGCCGCCCCAAGCGCAACATTCCCGGCCGTATCCTCGGTGAAACCCAGATCACCCGGCAAAAGCGTGACCGAGGGTAAGACTCCAAATAGGGACACGCTGAGGGGCAGAGTACTGGCCCCGGAATCTTCTTCCAGTGACCAGTTGGCACGGTTGTTGATGATCGGCAGGTAGTCGGCGAAGGATCCCTGATCATATCGATTGCCGTTATACTGGCCGCCTGCCGGATCCGTGGATCCATCGGACAGGTTCACCGCAGTCTGCCCTTCGACCAGACCGGTGCCAGCCAGCGTGCCCGAGTCATAGGCAAAGCCGGTTTCTTCCGATGTGAAACCGCTCAGAAACGCAGAGGGTGTGTTCAAGGACCCGGTGTAGGCAACGACGACGTCTCCGGTGGTGTTAATGTCGAAGGCCCCATCTTCCTGCAAAAGGCCGACAGAGGCCCCAAAGTCAGAACTTGTTGGCTCATTGATATCGGTGAAGGTAACGACGGTGCCGGCCTTGATCTCGCTGGTCACGGTCCAGATCAGTGTGCCTTCTCCCCCGGCGAATGCCGCACCTGTCCAGGCCTGATCGGTAAAGAACACCTGAAACGGGGTGGATGAACCATCCATATCCGTCAACGCCACAAAGGACAGGTCTTCGGGTATAGAGCCATTGAACCCTGTAAACGCAATATCACCCGCAGAGAACGTTGGTACGCTGACAGATGGAAGCGCGGTCGTGAAATTCCACGTGGTTTCATCAGAAATGCCGGCGAAATCATTGTTCGCAGCGTCTTCGACCGCCCCGGCATCCATCTGCACATAATAGGTCGCGGCCGGATCCAGGTCACTGGTGGGGTTGATGGTGACCGTGGCACCGGACACGCTGACTTGACCCGATGTCACATCAATGGTTTCAACCAGCGTATCGCCAACTTTGTTGTAGATGCGGATGTTGCCGGTTCCGACCTGTACGTTCTCGTTGAATGTCGCCGTCAGGTTGGTCCCTACAGCAACATTGCTGCTTTCATCGGCAGGGGAGGTGCTGGCCAGGTTCGGGGGGGTCAGATCAACCCCACTGATGCTAAAGGCTGTTTCACTGAATGGTGACAGGGTGTCACCATCGCCAGTGTCGTTCAGCGTTGTCCAGTTCGTGGATAAGGGCGCGCCGTTCAGAGCGGATAGATAATCGGCAAAGTCGGTTTCACCGCTTCTTGCCCCTTGATACGCGGCTCCGTCCAGCCCATCCTCAAGGGCGCCAAAGTTTGCCGCAGTCGAGCCTTCGGTCAGGCCAGTATTGGTTAAAACGCCGTCGGCTCCGGTGAAGCCAACAGAATCTGTCGCGACGGCAGTCAGAAAGGCATTTGATGCCCGTGGCGTGCCGAGGCTGCCAACATAGACATAAAAGGCGTCCCCCGACGACGCTAGAGTGACAGTGCCGTTGAGCGACATGTACCCGACGCTGGCTCCCGTATCCGAGGTCAGGCTGAAGGCATCAGATGCGATATCATTGAAGTTGACGACTGTTCCGGCAGGAATGAGTTCATCAATTGTCCAGATGAGTGTCCCAGCTCCGTTTGCGTTGAATGAAGTTCCATTCCAGTGGTTGTCGGTTATGAAAATCTGGAACGGCGTCGTGGAGCCATCAAGATCTTCGAGGGCCACAAACGCAAGGTCGTCAGTTTGACCTTCGGTGTTGAAGCCCACAATGGCCAGGGACCCTGCGCCCAATCCGGCCGGCGCCGCGCCAATGGCTGGCAGTTCGGTGCCAAAGGCAAGTGTGCGCTTGTCGCTGATGCCGGCAAAATCGTTTCCGGTTGTATCCTCAAAGGCGCCACTGTCGACGGTCACATAGTACCGGGTGGCCTGATCCAGATCTGCGGTTGGATTGATGGTGGCCGTTGGGCCCGCAACAGAGACGCTGCCGCTGGTGACAGCGATGGTTTCGACCACGCTGTCATCCGAACGCAGGCGGATCTGGATGTTTCCGGATCCTTTTTGCACGTCTTCGTTGAAGGTGATCTGCAGGTTGGCCCCAACCGCGACCCCTTCGGCATCCAGGGACGGGCTGACGCTGGCAATGATTGGTGGTGCTGCGTCCACCCCCCCGGTTTGAAATGCGGTCGTGCTGAAGGGAACAAAGCTCTCGCCATCTGATTCAGAAACGGTCCAGTTGCTGTTGTTGTTGATCAGGCTGAGGTAGTCGGAAAAGCTGGCCCCTGACGCCCTGTCCCCGGTGTATGCCCCGCCATCGTGACTGGTGTTTGTGGGCATGGCGACGGCGTTAACCCCTTCGGTCAGCCCGGTGCCCGATAGGGTGCCGCCGCTTTGCGCGAAGCCGTCCTCGTCGTAGGCGATACCGGCGACAAAGGACGTAGGGGCGCCCAAGGACCCTTGGTATGCCAGAATGGAGTCTCCGCCAAACGACAAGGCCAGGTTTCCAGATAGAGAACCTGCACTCGCTGTAGGTGGGTTGGCGGCGTTGGAGACATTATTAAATCGAATGATTGTGCCCGCCGACAGGGGCGCGCCCGTGGTCCAGGTCAGCGTTGTTTCGCCAGCTGCCAGTGCGCTGCCCAGCCATTCAGTATCGGTGAAATAGACAGTTTCGCTTGAGGAAATATCGGTGAGCAGAACAATGGCAAAATCATCATCGCCATCGGAATTATAGCCAACAAATGCAAAATCTCCGGCTGAAAGTGTCATTTGGTTCTTCCTTTAAAAACTTGAGTTCAGATCTGCCAAAGCGGGGCAAACACATCAAAGATGATCGATTTACGGATGGTTTATCTCTATTCGAAATGTGAAGAGGATGTCGGTTGGAAAGGCCCCACAGTTTAATACGTGACCGATAGATGTCGATCGCACAGAGCGGCAATGAAAGCTATCACCTTGCGGTGAAATGGCCAGTTATCGTGACGGTGACCCCCTTTAACATATCCGATAAATGACAATGTGTTCATTTTTAGGAAGTCTATAATGTTAGCTATCTCTGTCACTCTTTTTGTGATGCGTGGCCTGTAAACTTACTGATTTTCTGTGTGCTCTGGCATTCTGTGCAGCACTTGGTGCCACGGATGATTTTGACTGGAACCTTACCTGAAGACGTTCTTCAAACCTGTGACTTAGGTCACATAAACCCTGAAAGTGCCTATAAAAAGAGCGGTATTGAAGCGGGCTGAAATCATCCGTTTGCCCCGCATGTTTGTGCCAAAATAAGCCCTGTGCAACAGGGGTCAGAGCATTTTCAAATGCGGTTGAACAGGCACGCGAGGTAGAGCGCGATCGTTCCCAGAACGCTTTGACGATAGACCTGCGATGCTTTCAAAGACCGAAGCCGATGCCAGACCGGGCCAGTGCGGGCCGCCTTGTAGTGGGTCAACGTGGTCTGGGCCTGCGGGGTAAAGCGGTGCATGGATCCTTGCAAGGCAGTCAGGCCGATCTCATTCCAGCGTTGGAACCGCCCCCCGAGCAGGGCCGTAAATCGCATCAGTTTGGCGCGCAACGACAGGTTGGCACCGATCAGGTTGCCGGAATGCTGACGATACGACAAAACCGGCGCGGGGTCGTGGATCACATGACCACCACAGCCGGTGATCAGTTGATAGAGCCACCAATCATGCGCCACGGGATCGGTGGCTTCCTCGACCGCGGTGCGGGCCAAATCCAAAGCCGCCCGGTTCAGCACCATGGTGTTGCCGCCGCCAATGGATTGGACCAGAGCGTTGTTGAAACCCGGCGCCCGCGGGAAATCCGGTGAACGACCAATCGGCGATAGTTGTTGGTTGCAGATTACGGTGCTCGCGCAATAGAGTACGGGTTGTGTTTCTGGGAAGTCGGATAACAACCGCACCGCGCGCTCCAGCTTATTAGGGAACCAGATGTCATCTTGATCGGATAGCGCTGCAAATGCCAAGTCGTCGGGTGCCGCCTGAATCAGGGAGAGAAAGTTGCGCACAAACCCCTGCTGTGGCCCTGCACGGCAGTGGACCTGCCGATGTGGGTGTTGGGCCTGAAACCTTCGCAGGATGTCCAGGCCATCATCCGTGGATCCGTCATCAGAGACAATAAGAGACCAGGATTTATGAGTTTGGGCTGCAAAGCTGTCCAGTTGCGCTTGTAGATAGGGAGCCCCCTGATACAGCGCCAGAAAGATACAAACCTCTGACGTTTTCTGGTGTGTATTAGGTTTCAGTTCCATTTTAGGCATGCGATCGGAATTCAGTTCATCGTGAACAAGGCTGTGCTATTTATCGTCAAAGCGGTTGGTAAAATCCATAGCCGTTTTGACGATCCGGTGATTGCCTCGGGTGATTTGCCCAAGTGTTGGGCCATTCTCTGTTTCAGAGCCATTTCTGGGATGATCAGGTAATCCAAATTAGCTTAGGAACTCTGACGTGTCAGCTTCAAATGCTTGATTATTGCTTCGGTTGCAAGTGTTGCATGATCTGGCCAGGCACCGTGCGCACCGTTCAACTTATATTGGACCTCTTTGAGCATAGTCTTGCGCTAGTTCACCGACATAGGATGCACCCATGCCCGATACGTCACCGCGACTGGGGTTGCCATATTTGCAACCGTCTCAGGCCCAGAAACACGTCACTCACAACGAAGCACTGCAACAGTTGGATATGCTGGTGCAGTTGACCGTTTTAGCGATGGCTGCAGAAACGCCGCCTGGCGATCCCGCAGCGGGAGATACCCATGCGTTGGGGGCTGCGCCGACGGCAGCCTGGGCTGGGCAGGAGGGCAAGTTAGCCTTGTGGACGGGGTCCGGTTGGCAATTTATTGAGCCCCAGAACGGTTGGCGCACCTACGATCTCGGGTCGCAGCGCGCCTATGTTTTCACAGGTGGTGCTTGGCAACCAGAAACGGATACGTTGCAAAATGTAGCACAGGTTGGGATCGCTACGACGGCGGATGCGACCAACAGATTGGCAATTGCATCCGAGGCAAGCCTGTTTTCCCACGCCGGGGCAGGGCACCAACTTAAGGTCAATAAGGCCACCGTCGGAGACACCGTTAGCCTGCTATTTCAGTCGAACTGGACCGGGCATGCCGAAATGGGGTTGGCCGGTGATACTGCCTTTACCGTTAAAACGAGTGCAAACGGCAGCACTTGGGCCGAGAGTCTGCGGGTGGATCCCGTGAATGAAGAGATTGCTCTGGCTCCGTCTTCGGGCGTTAAGGCACGTCTGACGGACAGTGCTCTGCAACTGGATGTACCACTGACTGGTACTGCGGTGCAGACCGATGCACAGGATACTACTTCTGGCCGTGTACTAAAGGTCGGGAGCTTTGGTCTAGGGAGCGCGCTGTCGGACCTGACTGGTGATCTGTTTGCTGATGCCAACAAAACCGGTTTTTATTTTGCCCGCCCAAGTGCCAGTTCAGGGGCATCGGATATGCCTTCTGACGGGGATTGGCATGTGCTCAAATCAGCTAGACAGGCGGGTCAGGCCGTAGCCTTGGCGGTACCGCAGGACAACGCCCAGGATGCGGCGCTGTGGTGGGTCACACAACAGGGCGGCACGGTAGGGAACTGGCGTCGCGCGATTGATACCGGCAATCTGGTTGGCACTGTTGCGGGTACTGGCAGTGCGCCAACAGGAGCCGCCTTTGAACATGGCTCCAATGCCAATGGCTACTATACCCGCTATGCTGATGGCACCCAGATTTGCTGGCGTCGTAACTGGTCGATTGGACCGGGCTCGGCCACTTGGAACTTTCCGGCAGCCTTTCTGGGCGGGCAGGGGACTGTGACGGTTATTGGAACGTCCACCAGCGTTGCTGTGGACCGCTCAGTGACTGGGCTGTCCTCGAGTTATCAGGATGCCACTATCCGGGTGTGGGACAAAGACGGCGTGGGGACTACGGCCGGAATATCCCTGATTGCCATTGGTCGTTGGATTTAAGGAGACACCATTCATGCATATCTCATTTACCCCCATGCGCCGGGAAGACCGGCTTGAGCTGAGCAAAGCCGATGATGTTTTGACCATCAATGGCGAGGCCTTTGATTTTTCCCCGCTGAGCGAAGGGAGCACCTTGCCGCAGGATGCGGTTTCTTGTGATTGGCTGGCCTCAGATGTCGAGCGGGTCGATGGGGTGATTCAATTGACCTTGATCTTACCGCATGGGGCAAATGCGGGGGAAGAGACCCTGTTTCCCGCGCCGATCGAGGCATTGAATGGCCCGATCCTGTTGCCGCCCTACACCCTTGATGACAGAGAGGTCTGAACCATGAGTAATATCAATGTATCGCGGATCATCACCGCTGAAGACAAGCTGGTGGAACAGCAGAAACAACAGCTAGATGCCCATAAGATAGATTGTCGGACGCGGATTTTTGCGGTCTGTGATGAGATTGCCCAGATCAATTTGGCTTCGGCCGCCAGTGCGGGACTGTTCAATGCAGAGCAGATGGAGGTTTATCGCGCTGGGTTGGCCTGGATTGATGCGATGCGCACTGCCTGTGTGAGTGGTGACTGGCCGGATCCACCCGCTCAAGTGGTCGAGCTGGCCTCGCGGTTCTAAGGCTTGGCAGGCCGGGGCAACCCGGTCTGCACATTCTAGAGAGACAGATCCCAAATCCTGACATCCTGATCGTTGAAGCGAAAATACTCTACATCAATCAAACTGTCGGTGCCATCAGGACCCGTGGCGGTCACGGTTGTCGCGCTTGTACGCGTCAGGGTGTAATCGGCGTAATCCCCATTAAACAGGGCATAGTCTGATCCATCACCACCATCGATCGTGTCGTTGCCCGCGCCGCCCTTTAACTGATCTATCCCACCGTAGCCGAACAGAAAATCATCACCGTCAAGACCGGACAGTTGATTGCGTCCGGAATTGCCGCCCAGTCGGTCATCAAAGTGTGAGCCGATCAGGTTCTCGATTTCGAAATAAAGATCCCGTGCGGCATCCCCGGTGATGCCGCGTCCGGTTTCAGCTCCTTTTACGGTGGCACCATTGCTTAGTGAAGCCGAGATGCCAGCGCTGGAACGGTAATAGGTCACGGTATCTATTCCGGCGCCACCAAAGTAGCGTTCACGCCCCCCGGTCGAGCCGACAAACCAGTCATAGCCGCCCAGACCTCGGAAATCATTCGACTCGCCATCACCGAAAAAGACATCTTGCCAGCTGGACCCTGTGATCCGCTCGATACTTATGTAGGTATGTCCTGCGGCCAGACGGGTGTTGTTGTTCGTGTTGTCTAGATCCACCACCACCCCGGCGACTGAACTGGACCCCGGTGGTGCGCCAGACCCAAAGACGGACCCGACAATTGCCGCCCCTGATCCCATCCATTCCACATAAGACACCATGTCTTTTCCAGTGCCGCCATCCAATGTGTCCTGCCCCGAGGTGGCGGTAAACCAATCATAATCCCCCAGCCCACGCAGCTGATCATCCCCGTCACTGCCCTTCATGCGGTCTGCGAAAATGGTTCCGGTGACCCGCTCAATATTGACCAGCTCATAGGTGTTTTCCGGCGATGTGCTGGCTGTGCCCGCAGCAAGATCCAGTTCTAGCAAGTATTGCACATTGGTGCGTCCTGGTCGGTCCGGTAAATCGACAAAGCTCACCATATCCCGGCCTGATCCCCCGTTTATGGTGTCTTGCCCCTCGCCTGGAATGATCCAGTCATTGCCTCCGCGTCCTCGAAGCAAGTCATTGCCCGGGCCGCCGTTCAAGGTGTTGCCGTTGTCATCCCCACTGAGCGAGTCCCCATAGTGCGAGCCGACAAGCGACTCTATATTGCTCAGTTCATCGCCCGCCGCATCTCCGGTATTCTTGCTGCTGTCCAGCAGGTCGACCGTCACACTTTGAGTTGCGGCGGCATAGGTCATGGTATCAACACCACCCGCCCCGTCGATGGAATCCTCTCCTTCTGTCCAGATAAATGTGTCACTCTCCGGGCTTCCGATTTGAGGCAGGCGCTCTGGGATCACGACATGACTGTCGTTAAACAGTAGCCGTTCCTCCAAATCTGCAGCGCTCAACCGTGCCCCGTTGTGACTGTGTACGGTCAAGACCTCCTTGTCCCACCGCAGCACGGCCCCCGTAGCAGAGGTGCTGACTGAAATGTCACTCAGCCCGCTCAGCGCAGTAAAACTGGACAGGTCAATCCGGTCTTCGGTCACATTGAAATCCCGGATGATATCGCCTTGTTCATCGGGCCTCAGAACAAACAGATCAGCCCCGGATCCTCCGCGCAAGGAATCGCGGCCGCCACCGTCGATCAAGATATCATCACCTGCCCCGGCCTGAACTTGCCCGTCCCCCTCTGGGGCTGTCAGGATATCCCGTCCATCCGTGCCGGTACTACGGGTTGCGGTGACTCCGATTGGACCAAGATCCAGATGCAACCGAGTTAATCCGGCGTCCCCAGCTGAGAGTGCGAAGAGCTCGATTTGATCCCCTACCTGAGCGAATTGCAATTGGCGCACCCCGTCCAAAGCGGTCAAAATGCCATCGATCTGAGTATCCAGAAGCACCAGCCGCCCATTAGGTAGAAGTTGAAATAGACTCACCCCGCCATCATTGCCTGCCACCGCCACGAACACCTGACCATCCAATGTGATCGTGTCCAGCGCAGAAGCCCCAGCAAAACGCGTTTCAAGAGTGTCGATGGCCTGATCAATAAAGCGCATCTCACCGGCGGCTAATAATTCGATAACGGTCAGAGAGGAACTGCCAAACGAGGTGATCAAGGCAAAGGTCTGCCCGCCCAATTCCACCACCTCAAGCGCGCTCGGGCGATCAACTGGCAACAGTTCATCAATCCCGAAACTATCCCGAGCTTGCAGTTGACCGTTAGAGCGGAGTTCCAGCAAGCTCACCCCATTGTCGAAAGCCGAAATAGCCACCACAAACGGCTTGCCACCCAAGGTGACACCGGCCATGTCCGTTACTCCTTTGAGATAGGTTGATCTGCTGTCGCCCCGCGTTGAAATCAGTGTTGGGACATCATCTTCGTTTAATTCATAGATTCCAATTCCAGAGCCTGTTGAACGGGCCGCAAACAAATAACTTTTCCCAAAGGCGGTCTGTTGATGCAGGACCATCAGATCCCCCACAAACCCGCTTTCATCCAGATACGCATGCGCACTGGTTTCGCTCCCGATCAGGTGCTGGATCGTGGTTTTGTCCAGCCCATGGGTGATCCCATCGACTGTAATGTTGACCTGCGTACTGCTGCGCCCAGTGTTTTCAACCTGCGCTCCGTCTGGCGATAATATTGCGGGGCTGAGATTCCATTCAGCCCGCGTTTCAGTTGCCGGATCATGAACCAGAAGTCGCAGTGTATCCCCCCCGGGTACAGCTAATCGCGATACTTGACTCAAGATTGGCATATTTGCAGTCCAGATGGTCTGGACGAACGACAAAATTCCCATTTCACAGTCCCACTACTGTGCTCCCACGCACAGCTGTAGAATTGTTAAAAGAGATTAACGCGCCCTTTGCCGAAAGCGGCGAAAGCAAGGCATACTGGTTGCATTCTATTAAAGTGGGTTAAGACATATGACCCTCGACAACGGCGCAGGATCTGCTCAGCCCAGTCGCCAACGCTTGCGTAAACGTTCCAGAAACGAAACCTCCTGGGCGCGTTCATTATAGAGCAATGCCGCGATTTCGGCCCAATGTGCTTGAGTAACGTCATCCCGGAACATCATGCCTTTGGGGACGCTGCCTTCGGCAAAGGAAAATCCTGGCTGCGTGCTCTGTACTCGGGCGACCAAGGCTGCATTTCCGGGGCCAAAACGGCTTTGGAATTTCTGATATTCATAACGTGCCAACAGACTGGTGGGTTGGCCCTCTTCTAATCCCAAGGCTTGGTGGACAAGACGGATTAGTTTCTCAGAGGGCTGCTGTTGACCACGGGTGATCTGTGTGGCCACCCAATAGGTTAGGGGGGCTGGTGATGTGTTGACACTCTCGGGCGGGGGGGGGGTTAATTGTGACACATCCAGCCCAGCATCCAAAAGATCTAGAAATGTCTGCCCGATCCCCCCGGGGGAACGGCTTGCCTGATGATAATCGACCAGTTTGATTTGACTGGGAGAGAAGTGGCCCAATAACGTTTCGTGGACACTGGCATGGTCCAGCCGAACATCCTCAATCTGGCGCCGCTCAAAAGCCTTTCGCACGAACCGGTGAATGGGGCGTGGTGACTTGAATTTAGCGGCTTGCAGCCAGATCGACTGCGCAAGATCAGCCTGTTGCCGCAGGGAATAAACCAGGCAGATGCTTTCAAAGGCGGACAGGCGGCTGGCCAGATCGGCCAGATCAATCCGGCTGCGGCCCCAATGGGAAAACAGCTCGGATGAGAGAAATAGCGTACCCGGTGCTCGGGCATAGCGATCCGTGAGGGTCTGCCACAGAGCTTGCGCGCCTCCTGCTTGTTGGGCGCTTGCCACGGCATCGGGCACATCCAACCACAGAGCCGCCAATCCATGTTGCGCATAGCCATCGCCACAGGGTGGATAAATCACTCCAGCTTGTGCCAGTTGGGCCCGGTTCAAGTGACACAGGGTTTGCAGATAGGTTGTGCCGGTTTTGTAGGTTCCGATGTGAAGGACAACTCTGGCCATGGTCGTGATCTCTGTCCCTGCTCAGCTCTGGGTTTCTGGTCTGGGTGCAAGTTCTGCATCCAGCTGATGTGTTTCACGAATGCCCAATCCGGTTGCGATAGCCAGACATCCCAGTACCCGTTCCATCGCGTGAGCGGTGGTGCCATCTACCAAGGCCTGTTCTGGTTCGAAATCTTGTGCCGTCAGCTTCAGCGCTTGGATTTGGGTCAGCAGCGCTGGTTTTATCCAATAAATTGACCCCGCCGGAAAAGCGAGGTTTGCCCCCCAATTGCGCTGCCCGATCCGATCCAACAATGTCTCGGCTCGGGGTTGATTAGGCCCCCACCAGATGTCGCCCTGATACAGCTGATGATCCGCAGTCCAGATCCCTAACTGTGTCTGATCCAGAAAGGTCTGTAACCGAACCTGAGTGTGATCAGGATCACCCAGAACCCCGGCCAACAGGGTCTGACGCCAGGCATCTCCATCTGCAAGATGGGGCGATTTCTTACTGTGCAACTTGCAAACTGCGCGATAAGGCGTCAGCAGACCAGCGTTAATCAGATGGACAAATGGCAGGATATCGCGCCCATGATTGGGCAATGCCCAAACCTGCGCTCGGGGAAACGTGGCCTCGATTTCTTGGCGTACAGGCGCACAATCAGTTTCAGACCCAGTCAGGGTGACATAAAGATCAAAATCAAAGTGTTGGCGGCGCAATGCAGTGGCAAACTCGGGCCACATCTCGTGATAGTAGAGATGCACCACCACAGCCACCGGAGCGCGTGGGTTGGGTGCATCCGTCGCGCCAATCGCGGGTAACGGAGGGCCGTCATACCCCCGCTGATCGGGCGACACCAGCACCTGGCGTGCCTCCTGCTTGCCGATTTCGATGTAGTGCTGCAATGGACGCACACCGCGTGCCATCAGATCCGGATTATGAAACAGATAGGCCCGCGGAGCGAAATGCGGGTTTGGGCTTAGCCCCAGGGCCTCGCCGAAGAGCACATAATGACGTTCGGGTGCACGGCGGAACAGCCAGCGCAGGCGCGGGTTGGATGCGATGTAAAAAGCTGGGTCGAACTGCGGGCTGGATCGCAACATACGTGCATAGCGGCGCTCATCTTGGGCAGGCCAAACAAAGCGCCACAGCGTTTGCATCCGTCGGAAGATGGGGTGCCGCCTCACGCGCGCCTCCTCTGGTCCGCTTACAGTAATGCGATGTCTTTGTGATACCGGATCAGCAACAGCAGTCCAAAGATTGCCAGAATGATTGAGATCATAAAGACGTAAAGGGGACTGACATAAACCGCATCATAGGTGGCATAGAACCCTTTGCGCATCTGGCTGGTGATATGTGGGAGGGGGTTCAGCATAAAGTATTCCCGGAACCGTTCTGGCACGTTCTCGGGAATAAAGAAGATTCCCGCCAGAATGAACATCGGCCGGTTTGCCACCGCCCAAAGTCGTGCCCAAAGCGTAAAACGGGTCGACAGATAGCAATTCAACAATCCAACCCCAAGCGTCAGTGAAGCCAACATGGCCACAGCCAGCATGATCGCTGACCAATCAAAGATCGGATTGAGCTGGTAGAGCACAATGATGCCAGTCATCACGATGACCATCACTAAAAAGTGGGTCAATGCATTTAAGAAAAACCGGGCGAGTAGCGCATCCATGAAGGTCACGGCCGGATAGGCCAGAAATGGTTTCGAATAGCGGATAGAGGCGGCCAACAAATTGCTGATCGTCATGTAAAACAGGAAAGGGAGCAGCCCAGTGGCATAAAAATAGGGAAAATTAGTCCCCAGACTGGGCGCGCGCAAGATCAGGCTGAACACTGCGCTCAGCAGAGCGATTCCTGCAACGGGTTCAAGAATAGCCCACGCATAGCCGCCTGGCGACGTGCCGTAAGAGGATACCATCTCGCGCAACATCAGAGCCGAAACTGACCTGAAAGTTCGGAAACGGCGGGACTTGGGTGCCTGGGCTGTGGGAAATGCCATGGTTTGTAGGCTTTCAATAAAACTGGATTAAGTTGGTCTCTGCCGGTAAAGCAAGGTAAAGATTTTAATAGACAATTGAAAGATCGGAATACACGTGGCTGACACATCGTCATCTGTAAAAATTCTTCAGCCATCGTCTTCTGGAGAGATGGCAGAGACCGCCAGAGAGCCTCAGACCGGTACTGGGCCGGAGTTGAACGGTAACTTGATTGCCGACTCCAAGTGCGTCGATAGATCTCAGTGGGTGGCCAGCTCCGGTGCCAAACTCTCGATCAAGACGCACGAGCAGTCGGGAACTGATTCAGACACCACGCTCCGGGTTACGTTTGATTCCATAGGCAATGGTGGGCTTTACAGCAAAGCCATCACTGCTTCTGGGCTGAAAAACCGCAAATACGAAGTCAGTTTTAAAGCACGCGGCAGCCATTCCGGCATCCGCCTTTTTTATCAAATGTCCAGCCGGACTGCCGACGCCGACCTCAAACTCCACCCCTATACCAATAGCCAGATCACCGCATCCTTTACAGAGATAAGTGATGTTCTCGAATTGGAGGACGCCGACGTCTATACCTTCGCGCTTCGGATCTTTGTGCGCTCTTCGGGTGCAAATCGCTGGTTCGAAATTACGGATGTTGAACTGCGCGATGTTACCGATGATCTTGCTGCTGAGGATCAAGCGGATACCAATATGTCCACCCTTCGCAGGCAGCCGCAAGCCGCATCCATCGTCGAAGTGGCACCAGCTGCACGCCCGGCCAGTATGCAAGCCCGGCACTGGCTCATGCTGTTCAGTTTTATTTTTGCGGTGATCCTCCCCACTGCGATTTCGGGGTATTACCTCTACGGCTATGCCAATGATCAATATGCGTCCAAGGTCGGATTTACTGTGCGCAAAGAAGAAACCGGATCGGGATTTGAGATGTTGGGCGGGTTGACCAATATCTCTGGCGCCAGTTCATCGGATACGGATATCCTCTATCACTTCATTCAGAGTCAGGAATTGGTTCAGGCGGTGGACACCGAACTGGATCTGCAAAAGTTGTACACTAAGCCGGAAAATGACCCGATCTTTAGCCTGAAACCAGATGCCACCATCGAAGAGTTGGTGGATTACTGGTTGCGGATGGTGCGTATTGTTTATGATCCGGGTACTGGTCTGATTGAGGTCGAAACTCGTTCGTTCTCGGCGCAAGATTCCCAAAACATCGCCGCAGCCATTTTCCGCCGCTCCAGCGCTATGATCAACGAATTGTCGGCCATCGCCCGGGCCGACCTGACTCGCTATGCCAAAGAAGAATTGGATCAGGCCGTCGTGCGGTTGAAAGAAGCGCGTCAGGCCATGACCTTGTTCCGCAACGAGACCCAGATCGTGGATCCCGGCGCCGACATTCAAGGGCAGATGGGCTTGTTGAATTCATTGCAGGCGCAGATGGCCGAAACCTTGATTGAGCAGGATCTGTTGCGTGAAACTGCGCGGACCAATGACCCACGACTGGAACAGGCTCGGCTCAAGGTCGAAGTGATCCGCAAGCGCATCAGTGAAGAGCGGCGCAAACTGGGGGTCAGTGGCGAGGGCGACACCCGCGTGTTTGCCGATCTGGTCGGTGAATACGAGAGCCTGCTTGTAGATCGCGAGTTTGCTGAAAAGACCTATTTGTCTGCATTGCTGGCCTATGACACCGCGGTGGCCGAGGCCCGTCGCCAAAGCCGTTATCTGGCGGCTTATGTGCGCCCGACTCTTGCCGAAACCCCACTCTATCCGCAACGTGAAATCCTGCTGGCCCTGACTTTGATCATTCTGTTTGGGATCTGGTCTATTGTGACTTTGGTTTATTACAGCCTGAAAGACCGCCGCTAAACCATGAGCGTACATCTGGAGAACGTCTGCAAAACCTTTCGCCTGCAAGGGGCGAGCAAGACTATTGCGCATAACATCACGCTGGATATCCCCCAAGGGCGCTCTATTGCACTGCTTGGGCGCAATGGAACCGGGAAATCCAGCCTCCTCCAGATGATTGCTGGGGCCATTCAACCAGATTCAGGAGAGATCGTTTCCCAGGGCAGCGTGTCTTGGCCTGTCGGATTTCAAGGCAGTTTCCATCGCGACTTAACGGGTGCACAGAACGCTAAGTTTCTAGCTCGGGTCTATGGGGTGGAGACCCGCGAATTGTTGGATTTTGTTGCCGATTTCGCCGAGCTTGGAGCGCATTTTCATCAACCGGTGCGCACCTACTCCTCGGGTATGCGATCACGGCTGGGGTTTGCCTGCTCGATGGGCATTCATTTCGACGTTTACCTCGTCGATGAGGTGACTGCAGTGGGAGATGCGGCGTTTAAACGAAAAAGCGAAGCGCTGTTCATGAACCGACTGCAAAGCAGTGGTGCTCTGTTTGTCTCGCACTCGATGCCATCTATTCGGCGAGTCTGTGATGCAGGTGCGGTACTGGAAAACGGGCGGCTTCAGTTTTTTGATGACGTGGAAGAGGCCATTAACCGGCATGAACGAAACATGCTGGTGCGTTAAACAAGCGGTAGCAGCACGTTTGATCGGGCATTAATTATACATAATCAACATTATTAGACTATTTATCGCTGCCGGATGGGCGCTAGAACACCCAAATATCCAAAGGGCTTATGTCGATTCCGGTTGATACTGTGGCAAAATGTATTGCGCCCAGAGATGCCGTCCCATCCGGATCGTACAGGAGAGCGCCAGTCGTTGTGTTAAAAACAATCCTGTCACTTAGGTCTTGGGCAAGACCCGTGGCATTGGCTGTGAAGTTGATATCTTGCAGCCCCCCCACCTCTAACTCAACAAAGATCGTGCGGTCGAGAGCGATGCGATCGTAGCCCGGGGAATATCTGCGAATGGAGTCGACATTGGTCTCTGCATCCAATGCTGTGTCGAAAACAAATGTATCCGCGCCAGACCCACCGTATAAATCGTCGTGACCTTCGCCACCCAATAGCGTGTCCATCCCGTTGTGCCCGCGTAGACGATCATCGCCCTGCCCTCCACGGATCAAGTTGTTTTTATCGTCACCATAAACATAGTCGTTGAATGCTGAGCCTGTGATATTTTCTATGGAAACAAAAGTATCCCGTGACGCTTCGCCAGCACTACCTTTGCCGGACCTTAAATCCAGATTGACCCTCGTATCCGCCGTTGCGTAACTCGCAAGGTCAACTCCAGAGCCACCATCTAAGAAATCACCACCGACCCCGCCGACCACGGTATCATTCCCAGCTCCTCCGATGATCGTATTGGATACTTTAGATCCGATAAGGAGATCATGGAAATCGCTGCCAGTCAGGTTTTCTATTGAGGTAAATGTGTCCCCTTTTGCCTCTCCAGTCAGGCCTTTGCCCGTGCGTAGGTTGATCGACACAGAGGTGGAAGCATTTGCGTAATCGGCCCAATCCCGACCCGAACCGCCGTGCAGATCATCCGCGCCAGCACCGCCAATCAGTGTGTCGTTGCCATTGTGACCCCGGAGCCGATCTGTGCCGTCCCCGCCTTCGATTTTGTTTTTGGCGTTGTCCCCATAAACGTAATCATCAAAGTCAGTGCCCAAGATGTTTTCGATTGCGATGAAAGTGTCCCCGCGCGCGTCACCAAAGGTTCCACGAGACAAGCGAAGGTCCAAATGCACTTTGGCGGGTGCTGAGGCATAATGTGCAACGTCGATTCCATCACCGCCATCCAGCTCATCTGAACCAGCACCACCGATCAGAACGTCATGACCGCGACCTCCAAGGATGTGATCGTTTCCACCCAAGCCGATCAGCGTATCATTTCCCGTTTCCCCCACAAGATCGTCGCGACCCTCTAAGATGCTCTGAAAACTGGCCGATAATGCCTCTGGGTCATCGGGCATCTCAACATTTTCAATCTCCAACCGATTGAAACCAACGATGTAGTCGTCGCCACTTGTGGATGCCTGAACCCGCGCGCCCAGATCCTGCAGAATGGCCAGCTCCAAAGCTGAAATATGCAGCCGTTGTCCTGGACGTATGCTTTCAGACAAGAGCGACACTGAATTCAGGATTTGGGACTCCGCTGAACCATGCAGAATATCAATATGACTGGCATTGCCGGCAACAAGCTGGATGGGATTGCCGCCATTCAGGCGCTGTGCATGCGTGCCCGCAAAAGTAGGAGCCGCGCCTGAACTATGGTCGATCAACGCGTCAAAGGTTGTTCCGAACAATCCGGAAATCTTGTCCGCGCCATCTCGAAAAGACAGGATTCCCAAACCATGCGCAAGTTCATGGAGAACGATGCTGTACAGGTCAAACTGATAGGACGGCACGGTGCTTGATCTGGTTGTCAGGTCTGCCTCGATATATGCGTTTGCCAGAGCCTGGGCATCGAAATTGATGACAATATCACGCGACGCCCCATTTAGATCCACGCCACTGTTCAGTTCAAACAAGGTAAGTGGCTGTGCAACCTGATAGGCTCCATTATGATTGCCCGTGTTGACAAAGGACGTCCCTGCCGTCGCCAGCGTAGCGTTTGGCAAATCAGTAATGTTCAACTCAATCTCGAACGAGACCCCGTGATCAGAATACAGATACTGCCCCCAATCCCGAGCGGCGGTAAGGACCAGCTGCTCTAAGGTATCAAGGTAGTCTGGTGAAAACACACCGCTCTCAACGTTGACTGCGCGAGCAGTCCATCCCACTTTGCCCATTTGTACCACTCCCAAGCCGAAAAACGGCTCTGAGAATTTGGGCGGCTTGCAGTAAACAAGCGGACAAGATCACGATTCAAATTAGAATGAATGCAAATGTTTTTAATTGGTATTTTAGGGTCACTTTATCTAACCCACCACCCTAGGTAGAATTGGTTTTTAGAAATGCAATCGAATGTGCAGATGCAAAGTGTGGAAAGTGAAAAACCGCACTGAGCCCTTTGTTGAAAATAGGGAAAACCATTGATGTCCAAGTGCTGGAAGTCAGGATTTTCAAATAATATTGGGCGTATTTTAAACAAAATCTATTGACGTGAGTTACGTTGCCCTGTTGAGTGGAGAAATTACTTTCTTTGAAAGTTATTTTTTTTGGAGTGGTGAAGGGGGAATATTCAGTTCGGGGTGGTATTCACGTGAGTATCGGTTTTCAAGCAAGTGGGAATGTGGCCTGATAGGTCTGTTTTCCTTAGGTAAAATACCCCTTTGTGGCAGGCCGACCTTCGCTTGAGGTTGGCAACTCAAAGGCGCGGCAGGTGAACTGCGGAAATAAATCTTTCGAACTGACTATCTGAAAATTCAATCGTATTACCCGATCCCTGTGAGTGGGTAATATATGCCGCTGCGCGAGCTGCGGAAAACCGGACGCCTTTGGCGGTTATCGGATGGTTGGTTTTTTTCTCTTTCAGCATTCATTGAAGATGGCGGGTGCACATGGAACAAAGAAACCAACCCTTGATGAAACGCCTGAGCGCATTTTTTTCATATCTTTTTTGTGAATTGCGAAAAATCTGCCGAGAATTTGCGGACCTGTTTTCCGCCCTTTTCAAGACCAAGTTTCGAACCGCCCTCGGGTGGGAAAACGCTGCAGTATTTGCGGCGTTTTCTGTGTTCGCCCCGTCCGTTTGCGCCCTCGAGCGCGCGCCCGGAGCCCGCGCAATGCGCCGCACGGCCCGGCCCCACACCCCATTCAATATTTTCGCTGGTGCCCTTCGCCCGGCACTGCAAAAAGTAGGAATTTAACATGCCAGTTTCGACAATTACTATTGCCTCGATCGTTTTCTCCGACGATGTGATCAACACGGCGGATATCACGAGCCCAGTCACAACCGTCACATTGGAAATCACGTATAGCGGCACAATGGACCCCCTTGCCACGCCGCCGTTGATCACCAGCAACGTAGGCGCTTTGCTGGTCGAGACAGGAGTTGCCGACTGGGATGGGGCCGCGACAACCTACACCGTCGAGTTTCAGATTGAGGATGTGGCTTTTCCTGTGGGCAATCTGATATTTACGATTGGCGAGGCTGTGGATAGCATGGGCGCCACCGTGAGTGGTGATACCGTATCCGCCTTGTTCAATGGCAATCCTGTTGTGGTTGATACGGTTGCGCCTGCTGCTCCGACTGTCGCCCTGTTGGATGACACAGGGACAGACGGGGATCTCATCACCAACAATCCTGCGCTGAATGTGACGGGTTACGAGACCGGAGCACTGGTCGAATATTCCAGCAATGGCATAGACGGCTGGAGCACCACGGTGCCCACAGCGATGACAGGGCCCAACACGGTCCACGTGCGTCAGGTTGATGTCGCGGGCAATGCCGGACCTTCCACAGAGTTCACGTTCACATTGGATACAACCGACCCAGCTGCTCTGGCCACTGTTGCCGCGACAATCAATGAATACCCGGATCCCAATGCTGGCGCTGCGCCGGGCGCGGTTTTGGCAACTTTCGCCGGGACCGATATGGGCAGTGCGCCCGAACTGACATATTCCTTTGCCAATATCGGGGATGCGGACAACTATGATCTGGTCGATACCTACAACGGCCCCGGCACCAGCACAGCTTGGGAGCTGCGCGTCAAAGATCCTGCGTTCTTTGATTACGAAGATCACCTTGCTATGGGTGTCAGCAGCACCACCGTTGATATCGTTACCACAGATGCAGCTGGCAATGACACCACCACCACATTTACTGTTACGCTGAACGATCTCAACGATGCGCCGGTTGTGGCGGCAGGACAGGGTGGCCTCACGCCTGAGTTCATTGAACGTGACGATCTGGCGGGTGATGAAAACGATCCCATCCTTGTTACAGGTCAGTTCGACTTTAGCGATGACGACGTGACCGACACGCACTTTACTGGCGTCAGCAACAAATCAGTCACCGGGACACCGTCGTTCCTGGGGACGTTCCTTGCTGGACAGGCGGGGGGTACTGTGAACGGGCAAGGTACCGTTACGTACACGCTGAATATTACGGATCAAGCTGAGCGGACGATCATAGACAATCTGGCTGACGGCGAGACCATCGTGCAGGTCTATACGATCACCGTCACGGATCTCCCAAGTCTGGCATCGGTTGAGCAAGACGTTACCGTGACAATCACCGGCACAAACGATGCCCCTGTGATTACATCGACCGCACCCGATCATGCCCGCAGTGTCACCGAACTGGCTGACAATGCGGTAGCACCCGCCGAAGGCAGCCCACTGACGACCAATGGAACCGTTTCATTCTCGGATGTCGATACAACCGATCTGCACAGTGCGATGCAGTCCGCCACAGTCAAAGACGGGTCTGGTGGCACTGTTGCGTCGCCACTCGGCACCCTGACGCTTGGTATGGTGGATCAAACCGCCCATACGGTTGGCTACACCTTTACGGTTTCGGATGCGGACATCAATTTCCTTGGCGATGGGGACAGCCTGACACAGGTCTATACGGTCACAGTGTCTGACGACAGTGGTGTCGCCAACGCAGATGCGACGGTCGATATTATCATCACCATCAATGGCACCAACGACGCGCCGGTTATTTCGGCAATGGAAACCAACGCCACACCACTGGTTGAGGTGGGCGTGAACGAGACAGGCACCAACGAAGTGTCTGGCGATGTGTCCGGCACCTGGGCTGACGATGACCAGAACGAAACGGCCCTGTTGGCTGTGGTTGATGGCGCGGCGGGTGCAGGGGTACAGGCACCGCTGACATTTATGGCTGGCACTGATGAAGCTGAAATTACAGGGACTTATGGTACGCTGTACCTGAAGGCCAATGGCGAGTATCGCTATGTTCTGGACGATGCGGACAGTGACACTCAGGCGCTGTTCAACGGCGAGGCCGCGATTGATAGCTTTGGCTATACGATCGCAAATGGAATGGACGCAGACGATCGCGTCAGCTCGACCATCACGGTTAACATCACAGGGTCGAACGACGATCCAGTGATCGACATCACCGGTGGTGTTGAGACTGGGGATGTCACAGAATCTGGCGTGGGTCCGTTGAATGCACCGGAGGCTGGTACCCCAACAGCAACCGGCACGTTGGGTCGTTCGGATGTGGATTCCAACGATGACGAGAACAATGATGACTGGTCCATCGTGGACACCTCAGGGGGGAGTCCGTCTTACGTCACCTCGCTGGTGGGAACCTACGGCACGCTTGAAATCAATCAGGGCGGCACTTGGATCTATACGCTCAACAACATGGACAGCGACACCGAGGCGCTGGATGACAGCGATCCGGTGACGGATGTCTTTACCGTTCGCCTGAGCGACACAGACGTCACCGATCTTGGTACTGATACGCAGGTGATCACGATCAACGTTACCGGCACCAATGATCAGCCTGTTATCACTTCGACCCTGTCAGATGCGCAGGGCGCCGCATTCGAAAGTGGCGTGCTGTATGGCTTCAACGAAGCCGACGAAGCCCCATTGGGATCGTTTGAACCTGAATTGGATCTGACCACCGAATTGGACGCATTGTTCATGACCAATGGCAGTTCAGGTGTTGCGACTATATTGACCAGCCTCTTAGCAAGCGATCTGCCAGCTGATGCGGTTCAGGCGGATGCGATTGCCCAGGTCTGGGATTACCTGGATGATATCTATGGTGTGGTGGGATATCATAACGATGATACCAATGAATCCTTTGCTTACTTGGGGATTGAGTACGCGAAATATCTGAATGCCGGTGGCCGTCCTTTGACCGACGTCGTGGCAAAGTTCACACCAGATGGCATTGACGTCCTTGAGAACCCTGATCGTCTGCAAAGCATGCACGACAATCTGCTGGGTAATTTGAACGATGGCGCCTTGACGTCGCGTTTTGATCCTATGGGGCCGATATACACAGCAATTACCGCTGCGATGACCGCTGCTGGTATTGATGACCTGCTGACGCGCCCAATTTATTCGGGCAATGAAGGTGTTGTGAATCTGTCTACTGCATGGGACGAGGCCAATGGATATCTGCCCTTGGCAACCGGGCAATTGACGTTCTCGGATGTTGATGCAGATGACAGCCACACATGGAGCGGCGACGCGGCCGGTACCTATGGCACGTTTGCGATTGATGCATCGACCGGAGTATGGACGTACACCTTTAACGACGCCTCTGCCGCAAGCCTGAGCCAAGGTCAGGTCGTGACCGATGTTTTCACGGCGACCGTGACGGACAGCAAAGGCGCGACGGCAACGCAACAAGTGACCATGACAATCACGGGCACCAATGATGCGCCGGAATTGACAGGCACAGCCACTACTTTGGGTGATGGCACCGAAGATACGAGTTACAATTTCACCGCCGCCGACCTTCTGGCAGGCTGGGCTGACGTGGACACCGGCGATGTCTTGGCATTAAGCGGAACCCCGACGTCAAGCGCCGGCACGGTCACCGATCTGGGGGGGGGCAATTTTGCAGTGGCACTGCCGCAGGATTTCAACGGCACTGTCACGCTGACGTATGGGGTGAGCGATGGCGCGACAACAACGCCGGCCTCACTTGATTTCGAAGTAAACGCCGTTGCTGACGCTGATACGATCACGCCTGCAAGCAATCTGAACGCTTCGGTTCTAACTGCAGGCGGCGATCTGTTGATTGGCTCCGGGATCCCGGGGGATGACAGCAGCTGGAATGTTGCGACCGACAGCGCAGATGCCGCTGGTGTGGAAATCGGCCTGAACGCAGTACTGCGTTACACTGGCGGTTCCCCCATTGATGCAAACGGCGATTATGTTGTGCCTGCGGGTGCCGCAGGGGGTACGCCACAGGAAAATGGCATTGTTGGCGATTTTGACGATGGTGTGGCGCGTTGGAACTTCCAAGTGTCCATTGGCACAAATACCGATGGGTCCGGCGGGACCTTGGGTGACCGGGACTATGTATTCACACTCTCGAACGCGGATGCGAACGGCGATCCAGATGGTACGGTGCTGATTACATTCACCTTGGATGATGTCGCAGCCGCCGCATCTACAGCTTTCCCGGGGACTTACCCTACGCCTGCGGATTTCTTGGCCCAATCCGTATTCCAAGAATCAATTAACCTTGAATGGTTGTTGGACTCGACCACCGGGATTGATGTCCCTGCGGATTTCGATCCTGCGGCACCTGGCTATTTCCATATGCAGGTGCAGGCGCTGAACAAGGTCAATGGATCAGTCGAGCTCACCAATACGATCAACATTCGTGTGAACGAGGCGCCCGTTGGCGAAGATGACTCTGACACTGGCACTGTTGTTGAATCCGGGGCTGGAATTCCAGGCACGCCTGGAACCATGGGCAATGTTTTAACCAATGACACCGATCAGGATTTGCTCCCGGTCGCGGATGTTACGGAATTGACCGTCACGGATGTGGACGGAACTACCATCAGCGGTGCGACCACGATTACCGGGACCTATGGCAGCCTTGTGATGAACGGCGATGGCAGCTGGACATACGCGCTGCTCAATACAGATGCTGATACCGAGGCGCTGGAGCATGGGCAGGTCGTAAATGAGACCTTCACCTACACCGTTGCTGATCCGGACGGAGCAAGCGACACGGCTGACCTGACGATTGAAATCACCGGCACCAACGACACGCCTGTGATTACGTCGATGGCCCCGGATCATGAGCGCAGTGTCACTGAACTGGCTGACAATGCGGGAGAGCCCGCCGAAGGCAGCCCACTGACGACCAATGGAACCGTTTCATTCTCGGATCTTGATACCGCTGATACGCACAGTGCGATGCAGTCCGCCACAGTCAAAGACGGGTCTGGTGGCACTGTTGCGTCGCCACTCGGCACCCTGACGCTTGGTATGGTGGATCAAACCGCCCATACGGTTGGCTACACCTTTACGGTTTCGGATGCGGACATCAATTTCCTTGGCGATGGGGACAGCCTGACACAGGTCTATACGGTCACTCTGTCCGACGACAGCGGCGCATCCAACGCGGATGAGACAGTCGATATCACCATCACCATCAATGGCACCAACGACGCGCCGGTTATTTCGGCAACGGAAACCAATGCCACACCACTGGTTGAGGTGGGCGTGAACGAGGCCGGCACCAACGAAGTGTCTGGCGATGTGTCCGGCACCTGGGCTGACGATGACCAGAACGAAACGGCCCTGTTGGCTGTGGTTGATGGCGCGGCGGGTGCAGGGGTACAGGCACCGCTTGCATTCACTGGTGGCACCGGGGATGAAGCTGAAATTACAGGGACTTATGGTACGCTGTACCTGAAGGCCAATGGCGAATATCGCTATGTTCTGGACGATGCGGACGGTGACACTCAGGCGCTGTTCAACGGCGAGGCCGCGATTGATAGTTTTGGCTATACGATCGCAAATGGAATGGACGCAGACGATCGCGTCAGCTCGACCATCACGGTTAACATCACAGGATCGAACGACGATCCGGTGATCGACATCACTGGCGGTGTTGAGACTGGGAATGTCACAGAATCTGGTGTGGATGGGGCGAATGCACCGGTTGCTGGCACCCCAACAGCGACTGGCACGTTGGGTCGTTCGGATGTGGATTCCAACGATGACGAGAACAATGATGACTGGTCCATCGTGGACACCTCAGGGGGGAGTCCGTCTTACGTCACCTCGCTGGTGGGAACCTACGGCACGCTTGAAATCAATCAGGGCGGCACTTGGACCTATACGCTCAACAACATGGATGACGACACCGAGGCGCTGGACGGCGGTGATACACCTACAGATGTCTTCACTGTCCGTCTGAGCGACACAGACGCCACCGATCTTGGTACTGATACGCAACTGATCACGATCAACGTCACCGGCACCAATGATGCGCCTATCCTGACGGCAAATGTTGACGGAGATGTCGCCGCTGGCGATATCGATGGCAGCAACAACGTGGCTGTTGATATTGTCGAATCCGGTTTTCTTGCAGACGGGACGACTGCAGTTGGTGCGGACAACACGGTCAACGGCTCGTTTGCCTCGGCTGATGTCGACGAAGATGACACCAACGCCAATGATGCGTTTTCAATCATCACCTCCAACGGCGCCCCGGCCATCGGTCAATCGGTTGCCGGTGTCTATGGCACGCTGACCATTAATGATGCTGGCGAATGGGTCTATACGCTCGACAACACCACAGGTGGTGCGGCGGATATGCTGGACCTTGGGGACACGGATAGTGAGGTATTCACTGTTCAAGTTGCGGATAACAACGGTGGCCTTGATAGCAAAACCGTTACAATCGATATCACCGGTTCCAACGATGCGCCCGTTGTTAATGATGGGACATCAACCTTGACCGGGACAGTCGCAGAGACGCGGCAATTGGGCAGCACGATGGATCCGGCTGAAGCGCCTGCTTCAAACGCCACCACCTTAACCGCAAATGGCACCGTCGACTTTAGCGACGTTGATGCCGATGATACATTTACGGCCACCATTGATGGTGTCACCGCCACGGGGACCTCCCCAGCCACAGCTTTCGGCGCTGGCGTTCTGCAAGGACTGCTGTCGCTGGTGGATGCTGATGGTGGAACGCCCGGAATCCAGGTCGCGGAGACCGGGTTCGACTGGAATTTCTCGGCTGATGAGAACCTGTTTGACTACTTGGCTGCGACCGAGTCCCTGGTCCTGACCTATGACTTGACCCTCAATGACAGTGATGGTGGGTCGGACACCACGCAGGTTGTGGTGACCGTGAATGGTGTGGACGATGGCCCCGTCGTGGTTTCAACCAACCCGGTGAACGATACCGAGGGGGATTCCCTCGTGACCGTAGCGGGTACAGAACTGAACCCGATCAATGTCATTCCGCCACAAACCGCGGCATCGGATATTGTCAGCATCAACCTGCTGACAGATGATACAAGTCCAACGCCTGGCGTTCAGATTACCGACATTGTCGAAGTCGATGAAAGCAATACGCCCGTTATTGCCAATGCCACTGTTGTGATGAACAGCGGCAAGGCGCTTGATGGAAGCGATGCTGATGTCTCGGGTGATCTGGCACAGTTGAATGGCTCGGCCACTGCACCGGGTACTCCGGCGAACCTGTCGTTTACTCAAGGGGTGGATGCGGCCGACATCGAAGGGTTGTTCACTGTCACACCTGCGGGCGTGGTCACCTATGATCGCAACCATACGATCTTTGACAGTCTGGATGCGGGGGAACGGATCACCGTCGATATCAACTATGATGTTGTGTCAGGTGGCGACACCATCAACCGGACTGTGACTTTGACGGTAGAGGGCGAAAACGATGCGCCATTCTTTACCGGAACAACACTAGATTTCAGCGTTGATGTCACCGAATTGGGCGATGGGGATACATCACCGGACGAAAACACGTACAACCACGTGCAAAGCTTGTCTGTTTCGTTTGATGATATCGAACTGACGGACAACCATACTGCATTTATTGTGCCCGTGACCGGTACGGGAACGCCTGCACTCGGCTCTTATATCGGTACGTTCAGATCTGGCTTCCCACAGGTGGCCACAGGCACCGGTGCAGGTGAGGTGACATTCCAGTTCACCCTCAACGATGGTGACATTGATCAGCTGACTGCCGGTGAGACCGTTATCCAGCGCTACCAAGTGCGCATTAGCGATGGCACTGAACTCATCGCGCAGGATATTGTTGTCACATTGACGGGTACGAATGACGCGCCGGTTATCACCGCCGTCAATGATATGGGCCTTTCGCTTATCGAAGACAGCAATCTGGTTCAGACGGATGCGTCCTCGACCCAGCAATTGTCGGGTGACGTTGTCTTTGATGACGTTGATGTCAGCGATGGGCTGGTGGGCACATCCGCCGAAGATGATGCAGATACGCATACCGTGACTGCGACGTTTGTCTCGGCAACCAAGGATATGGCCAACTTTGCCATGGCAACCCTGCCAACGGGGACATTTGCCTTTGATACCAACGCTGCAAATGGATCGGCGGCGGTATCAAATACTGTGACATGGACCTATACGATCAACGACACCGATTTCGATTATCTCGGTGACGGTGAAATGCTGGCGATGACATTCGACATCGACGTGACGGATAATTCAGGCGCGACCAACGACACAGCCACCCAGCAAATCACAATCACGATCGAGGGCACCAACGACGCCCCAACAATTGGCGTTGTAGATGCAGGGGATATGGCATTGGCCTCCCTGACTGAAGCAAATGGCGCTTTGAGCGTAACCGATACCCTGACCGTGATCGATGTGGACACAACGGATGAGGTCACCGCCTCTGTCACGTCGGCCACAATAAATGCCGGATCATCAACCGGTCCTGACGGTGGTTTGACCACAGCGGATCTGGAAAGCTTCTTCTCGATCACTCCGACAGCTATTTTGGATGGCAGCACAACCACGGCGCAGCTGACCTGGACCTTTGACAGCGATGTCCTGGGTGCGGTTGAGGCGTTTGATTTCCTTGCCGCCAATGAAACCCTGATCATCGATTATGTGATCGAGGTTGATGATGCAAACGGGTCCACAGACACCCAAACCGTCAGCGTGACGATCAACGGCACAGATGATGATCCAACGATTGGTGTGGTTGATCTCGACGACAGCGCTGCGGCTATGTTGACAGAAGGCGATGCTGCCCTGCTGGCATCTGATACGCTGACTGTTGGCGACGTTGATATCACCGACGAGGTCACCGCCTCTGTCATGTCGGCCACAAGAAATGTCGGATCATCAACCGGTCCTGACGGTGGTTTGACCACAGCGGACTTGGAAAGCTTCTTCTCGATCACTCCGACGGCGATCCTGAACAACAGCACAACGTCGGCGCAGCTGACATGGACTTTTGACAGTGATGTCATGGGGACGGTTGAGGCGTTTAATTTCCTCGCCGCCAATGAAACTCTGATTATCGATTATGTGATCGAGGTGAGCGACGGAAGCGGCCCCACAGATACCCAGACCGTTAGTGTGACAATCGCGGGCACCAATGATGCGCCTGTTATTTCGGTTGCTGCAGGGGTGGACTCGGACTCCGCCGCGCTCACCGAGGCAGATGCCGGGTTTGACGAGACTGGCACGCTCAGCGTGGTTGATCTGGACCTGACAGACACTGTTTCGGTTGGATCGGTTCTGAAATCGTCCATCTTGACCGGTACACCCGGCGTACTCGACCCCTCTGCGCTGAACGGTTATTTCACCGTAAATAGCACTGATGTCATTGATAATGCGTCGACGACTGGAATCATCGACTGGAACTTCAACAGCGGTGCTGAGGCATTTGATTTCCTCGACCAGGGTGACGTGCTGACGATTGTCTATGACGTCACAGCAACGGATAGCGAGACGCAGGACAGCAACGTTCAGCAGGTGACACTCACCATTACCGGGACAAACGACGCGCCAGTTCTGATCGCGAACGTAGATGGTGACGTGACTGCGGGCGATATCACCGACAACAACGTGACCGTTGGTATCGTCGAAGCCGGTCTTGATACGGATGGCACAACGCCTGTGGGTGCGGATAACACGGTCAATGGCTCGTTTGCCTCGGCGGATGCGGACGCAGATGACACAAATGCCAACGACACGTTTTCGATTGTTCCGAGTGATGGCCAAAGCGCGACCTCCTCGACCGAGGTTGACGGCGTTTACGGGACCCTCACTGTCGATCAAAACGGCGCATGGATCTATACGCTCGACAACACGGCTGGCGGTGCGGCAGATCAACTTGCGGCAGGCGAGTCCATGCCCGAGGTCTTTACTATTCAGGTCGCCGATACAAATGGCGGTACCGACAGTCAAACAGTCACGATCAACGTCGCCGGAAGCAACGATGCGCCGGTGATTACGATTGAAGGTGGGGACACGAATTCCGCGCCTCTTACCGAAACAGATGCGAAGCTAAGCGACAGCGGCACCCTGTCTGTTGCAGACATTGATCTGAGCGATACGGTTTCGGTTGGCTCCACGCTGGCGTCTAAAACGCTCAGCGGGACCACCACCTCCCTGCCCGGTTCATTGGACGACGTGACGCTCGCGAGTTTCTTCAGCGTTGATGTGACGGATGTCATCGGCAATGCCGCCACCAGCGGCACGATCAATTGGGACTTTGACAGCCTGACCGAAGCCTTTGATTTCTTGGACCAAGGGGATGAGCTGACCCTTGTGTTTAATGTGACGGCCACGGACAGTCAGAGCAAGGACAGCAATATTGTCCCGGTCACCATCACGATCACCGGGACCAACGATCAGCCTGTGATTGCTTCGTTTGATACGTCGGCTTTAACCGAAACCACGGATGCGACAGGCGTCCCGGCAACGCTGAGCGATAGCGGGATGCTGGATCTCAGTGATGATGATGGCGATGCAACGCACATGATTTCCGAGATCATAAGCAGCGTCGTACACAAGGATGCGGCCGATGCTGTCCTTGCCGATACTGCTGGCGGGGGGAATCCGCCTATTAGTCCGACCCTGTTGACTGCGCTTGATGCGGCCTTCTCGGCGGGTCTGAATACTGGCGATGCGTCCAAGATCGACTGGACTTTTGATCTGACGGATACAACTGTCGACTTCCTGGCCAAAGATGAAACTTTGACTGTGAAATATAGAATCTCCGCAGATGATGGCACCACACCGGGCGCTGGTGATGAGGGCAATGTCTCTCCCGGTCGACAGGTGATTGTGACAATCACAGGCACGAATGATGCGCCTGAAATTACGACGGCTGCTGTGACGGATAGTGTGACCGAGGACGGGACCACTGTTGCGGATGACCCGACCACAGGTGCGACCGAAGCAGGCGCCTATCTTGCGCTGACCAGTACGCTGGACTTCTCGGACCTGGATCTGACCGACAGCCATATGGCCTCGGCGGCGTTCACCTCTTCGGACAGTGTGGGTGTGGGGCAAACAGCCAATCAGCCGTACGGCAACCTTGTTGCCAGCGTGACGACCCAGACGGACGGCAGCGTGCCGACGGGGGGTGTGGTGACATGGGACTATGCGGTCGACAATGCGGCCGTGCAGTTCCTGGCCGCCGGAGAAACGATCACCGAAGTCTATACAGTGACTGTCAGTGATGGTCAGGGGGGGACAGATGCCCAGACCGTCAGCATCACCATCACTGGCACCAACGATGCGCCAGAAGTGGCTGTGATCGGTAGCCGCATGTTGAACGAGCAAATCGATACAGCGGATCTGACGGACACCATCGCGGTGACCTTTACAGATGTGGACCTGAACGATGTGGGCCACACGGCCTCGGTCACCGGTGCCACGACCACAGGCGAGGATGATGGTCTGTCGGGTGTCACGCTGGCCGATTTGCTGAGCGCCGGCACAGTGACCAAGGCCACAGGCAGCTCGAACGGTTCGGTTGACTTTACGTTTACCGCCGGTTCGGGCGTGTTCGACTACCTGGCCGCGGGTCAGCACGTCGAAATCACCTACACCGTTCAGATCGATGACGGTGAGACTGCGAACAACACGGGCACGCAAACGGTAGTTGTGCGCGTGGATGGCACTAACGATGCACCGGTCATCGACGCGATTGCGCCGACAACGATTGCAGAAACCACCGATGCCTCGAACATCGCAGATACCATTTCGGTGACCTTCACCGATGAGGACCGCGACGACGTGGGCCACACGGCCTCGATCACTGCGGCAGCGGTTCAGATCGGCAACGGCAATGGCCTGACCGAAACGCAGTTGATCAACATGGTAACCCCGGGCACCGTGACCAAGGCTGTAGATGACACCACAGGCTCAGTCAGTCTTGATTTTGATGCACTATCGACCAGCTTTGATTATCTGGGAGCAGGCGAGTCGGTCGTGCTCCGCTATACCCTCGCAATCGACGATCAAGAATCCGCGCGGAACACCGCAACACAAACGTTCGATGTTATAATCGACGGCACCAATGATGCGCCCACGCTGACAATTGACGCCTCTGTGGCCCATATGGAATCCGTGAACGATAACTTTGCCTCATTGGTTGATACCGCTCTGGTATCGACTTCGGATGGCGTGACCCTTAACAAAACTCTGATTGCGGGAACGGCGACGCTGAGCGACCCGGATGCAACGGATTACAGCACCGGCAGCCTGGCCATTGAAGTGGTGGGCGGTAATGCGACCGATTTGCTGAACTTCGAGAATGGCGTGACCATCTCTGGGACCAGTGTTTTTGTGGGTAGTTCGTTTATCGGCTCTATCACGAGTGGTGCTTTGGATGACAATGCGCTGACGATTACCTTTAATGGGAACTCTACTCAGGAAAACGTGCAGACCCTGATCCAGAACATCAATTATCGGACGTCGGATGACACACCCGCAGCCAGCCGGGACATCAACCTGACGCTGCTGGATGGTGACGGTGGGGCAGCTGGTGTTCAGACTGTAACAGTCAACATCACAGCCCAGAACGACAGCCCGACTCCGCTTGCAGACACAGCATCGGCAAATGAAAGCTCAACAGCGGTCTTCAATGTCCGTCTGGGTATTGCAGCCATCGGCGACGAAGACAGCGATCCCGAACAGGCGGTGAATGATCTGACCCTCGTGGGTATTACAGATGTACTAGATACAGCTGGTGATCCGGCGGTCATCTCACCGGACAGTGCCGGTATTGCTGTATCTATACCGGGTACGATGACCACAGATTTTGGCGCTAGCGTAACCGCAAACGACGCCGGTCTTGTCACCTATGACCTGACTTCACCCACGGCGTTCTTCAACTCACTTGGCGAAGGTCAGACGGCGACAGATACATTCACGTACAGCCTGTCCGACGGGCAAGGTGGAACGACCGAAGCAACGGTCTCGGTCGAAATTACTGGCGTGAATGACGCGATTAGTGCTTCGAACGACTTGCTGGTGGTGGATGAGAACGACAACGGGCCAGCGACAGGAACGACCGGTGATCTGGTCGCCAACGATGTTGATGTTGATCAGAATGATACCAAAGAAATCATCTCGGTGGTTGCAGGTGCAAATGTAGCGTCAGTTGTTGCCACGGTGTCCGGGTTTGATGTGACACTAAATTCTGGTGTGATTGTCGAAGTGGCCCGAGACGGCACATTTGCGATCAATAATATCGATGCAGCCAGCGGTCAGTTGACCGACGTTCAAAATGGCGGATCTTTCAGCTACACCGTTCAGGACAGTGGCGGCACTCAGGCCACTGCAGTGGCTACCTTCCAGATCACTGGTGATAACGATGCGCCCACGGTTGCGGCGATCACGGCGCCTGCTGTCACCGAAGACGACGGCACGGTCAGCATTGATCTGCTTCTGGGTCAAAGCGATGTGGATGGTGATGCGCTGACCACCTCGGTGACCACGGTGGCCTCTGACAATGTGGGCCGCACCGTGGCCTTCAGCGTCAGCGGCGATSAGATCACCATCGATCCGGCGCAGTTCAACGACCTGGATGACACCGAAAGCGAGACGGTCACTGTCACCTACGAAGTTGATGACGGCACCACCTCGACCACCAACACCGCCACGCTGGTGGTGAATGGGGTCAACGATGCACCCACGGTTGCGGCGATCACGGCGCCTGCTGTCACCGAAGACGACGGCACGGTCAGCATTGATCTGCTTCTGGGTCAAAGCGATGTGGACGGCGATGCGCTGACCACCTCGGTGACCACGGTGGCCTCTGACAATGTGGGCCGCACCGTGCTCTACACCGTCAGCGGCGATGAGATCACCATCGATCCGGCGCAGTTCAACGACCTGGATGACACCGAAAGCGAGACGGTCACTGTCACCTACGAAGTTGATGACGGCACCACCTCGACCACCAACACCGCCACGCTGGTGGTGAATGGGGTCAACGATGCACCCACGGTTGCGGCGATCACGGCGCCTGCTGTCACCGAAGACGACGGCACGGTCAGCA
>OMPR01000017.1 GCA_900313015.1 Rhodobacteraceae bacterium EL53
ACGCCCCCCTTTTTGACCGACAAGCTGGAAGCCGTGCGGTGCGCTTTGAGGTAGGTTGCCTCAATCATGATGGTCTTTTGATCGGTTCCCTCTGCAGCCAGCCCGTTCATGATCCGAGCGAACACACCCATATCGCTCCACCGCTTCCATCGGTTATAAAGCGTCTTGGGCGGACCATATTCATGCGGCGCATCGGACCAACGTAACCCATTGCGGTTGATGAAAATAATCCCACTCAGCACGCGTCGATCATCAACCCTCGGCTTACCATGGCTCTTTGGAAAGTAAGGCTGAAGCCGCGCCATCTGCTCATCGGTCAGTCAGAATAGATTGCTCATGTTATACCCCTTAAACTCACAGGCATGAAACACGCAGGCGGGATGACGGCAACAAAATTAATAAGGTCCAGAACCTAACGACCTCTTCGCAGAAGGTGGACGTATTATGCATGAAAACATTCATTACTGGCGCAATGGTTGAGTGGAATACGCATTCGCTAAGAAAATTTTGCCGCCAAGGCCTTCTTCATTAAATTTGTGCAACAAAGCAGTGTGGTATGTCACCAGAGCGTCGCTATGGCTGACCTCAATTAGCTGGGATAAGTCCCAGTGCGACTTGCATTCGGGCTGAGCTGCAAAAGCACTTTTTTGCGTATTCAACTTTGCGAATTGCATCCCTGTTAAAGCCGACGGCCTGTTCGCAATCCGCGCGCGCGGCTCCCGCCATCTGGAAGGCCGAAGAATTGCCGCCGCTGCTGGTCAATTGGCCGTAGTAGCTGGTGGCTTCTTGCACACGCGTCAGGAGGTCGGTTTGCAACGCATCGCCAACGTCCGAGGTGTTCAGGGGTATTTCCCGATAGCTGCGGCACGCCCCCAGAATGTCTTCGAGACCAACGGTCACGCGACGGTTCAATCGCTCAGGGGTCGAGACCGAAACCAATAGTTCATTTTTACCTCGTGTTTCAGTTTTGCCAACCCGATCGACTGGTACGCCTGCTGCTCTGAGTGCGCTTGCGACCGCTTCGGCACGGCGAAGTCCGAGGTTGTCATTGTAGGACGACCCGCCCACGGCATCCGTGTATCCCACGATCACGGTGGGTTTGTAGCTTTCGGTTGATTTGAGTGATTCTGAGATCTCAAGAATCTTCTGCCTTGACTCGGCATCCAGTTGGTCCGAGTCGAAGTCGAAATTGACCGTCCCCATGAGCTGTGCTGCGAGGAGCGAAGGAAAAAGTATCGAGATCACTGCGGCGCTAAGGCGTATCAGGGTCAAACGCATCGAAATTCCTCAGATTTTGAGATCAACTATTGTTGTATTGTGGACAACGTGCGTGACTTATTCAAGTAATCGAAACCGGACTTATGGTCCGTGGTGATTTTCGTTGTAGATTGTAAGAATGAGTATTAATTTTTTCAATCAGGGGATTTCTCCGTGCTTAAGGCAGTGACATGTGCGCTCTGCGTGACTGCAGCAGTGTTTGGAGCTCAAAGGGCTGACGCCCTGTCCCTGAAGGACGCGATCTTGTTCGTTTTGGAAACGAACCCGGATATTAAAGCGGCCGAGGCTAACAAACAGGCGATCGAATTTGAGCTCGAGCAGGCTCGGAATTTCTATGCGCCAAGTATCGAATTCGAGGCTTGGGCCGGGACCAGCGAGAACCGCGGGACAGCTTCGCCGGATCTGGGTGCGGCGTCGGGATCGGTTGATGGCTTTGAGGTTACGGGACGCATTTCGCAAATGTTGTTTGATGGTTTCAGAACGCGATCTGAGATTGAGCGGCAGGCTTACCGGATTGACGGTGCTGCGTTTCGTGTGCTCGAAAGATCCGAAGTTCTCTCTCTGGAAGCAGTTCGCCTGTATTCGGATGTGTTGAGATCGCAGTCGTTGCTTTCTCTCGCCAGAAACAACCTTGCCTATCATAGGGACGTTTATGGTCGCCTTAAGACTGGCTATGATCGCGGTGTTGTTGGAATTGGCGACCTGCAGCAAGGTGAAGAACGTGTCTATCTGGCCGAGGACATCATTTTAGAGTTTCAGCTCAATCTCGAAGACGTCAACACACTTTTCTTGGAAACTGTTGGGGTCGAGGCCAAAGCGCTTCAGAATTTGCCCGGGATTTCAAGTGCAGTGCCCGCTTCGCTTGAACTGGCGGTTGGTCGCGCACGTTCAGTAAATCCCGTCATCAAGTTCATGCAATCAGATGTTGGATCAGCCGAAGCCTTGTCTCGACGTGCCAATGCGAACCAATACCCCACTGTGCATCTTGAGGCTGAAGGACGGACAGGTGAAGATGTAGGTGGGTTTATAGGAGATCGGGAGGATTTTCGCGTTGGTGTGGTGATGCGCTATGAATTTCAAGGCACCCGCAAACGTGCTGAGCGCCAGGAGCAGGCGCGTCGGGTGAATGAAAGCCGATCGCATCTTCTGTCGCAAACACGTCGGGTTGAGAGCGAAGTACGCCAGTCTTGGTCCACTCTCAGGTCTGCTAGGCGGCGCCTCACTACTATTCAAGGCCAAGCGCGTTTGTCGCGTAAACTGCGCGAGGCCTATGAGGCCGAGTATCTCGTAGGCAATCGATCGCTCTTAGATGTTCTGAACACTCAAAGCGCGCTGTTTCAGGCCGAAGCCAATTTGATCAATGCCCGCAGCTTGGCAACTTATGTCGAATATCGCCTGTTGGCGTCCATTGGAGTCCTGCTGCCCACATTGGGTATGGAAGCACCCGAAGACGCTGCACCCTATGCCCGGGATCAGGTCGGAGCCCCGGGTTTGAGCGAAGTCAGCGGCGAACGTCAATTTGATGCGAATTCTTTCAACAACTGGCGGAAATCGGTCGACAAATAGATCGGTGCCTGATGCGGGAGATGCGCAATATCTGACTCTGGTAAACAGACGGACACGACCCCTCGCGTTCAAATAAGACCTGTAGCCCAAAAGGGATCGGTAAAGCCGTCCACACGCATGGTGAAAGAGTGGGATTTTGCGCGCATGTCCTCAGATCCGCTGGCTCAGGCCGTGGCGGTCTGTGCGCGGTTGAATGGGCAGGATCTGGGTGTTGAGGGGCTTCTGGCAGGTGTGCCCCTGCCGGCTGACGGATTGCTCACTCCGGGTCTAGCAGTGTCGGCTCTCGAAGAGCAAGGATTTCGAGCGCATCTGACCAAGCGCAAGCTGAGCGCGTTGCCTGAAGGAGTTTTGCCTGCAATCTTGTTTTTGCGCAATCGCGAAGCCTGCGTTCTGCTTCAGGGTGGGCCCGAATCATTTCGTGTCATATGGCCGACACGATCAGATGAACCGATTGAATTGCCTCGCGACGAACTAATGAAGGCTTATGCGGGTCATGCTCTGCTTGTACGGTCTGATGCGGCGCAAAATGGCGGTACTCTGGACACTGTCAAAGCCCCCAGGCATTGGTATTGGAGTGTCGCGGCTCGATATTGGCCCGAATATTTCCAAGTTATGCTGGCGTCGGTACTGGTCAATTTGCTTGGACTTGCGGTTCCGATTTTTACAATGAATGTCTATGATCGGGTTTTTCCGACGGCGGCGATAACAACACTTTGGTCGCTGGTCGCTGCGGTAGGGGTTGCATTGATTTTCGATGCGATCTTGAAATGGATCCGAGCGGCGGTGGTCGACAATGTGGGCCGGAACGTGGATCAGGCGGTTTCCGCCTCGATTTTTCGACATCTTTCCGACGTTGAGCTTCAGCAAACCATGCAACCAGCAGGGGCCCTGATCAATACGCTCAAGGACTACGAACAGGTTCGCGACTTTTTCTCGTCGCAAACCTTGGCGACGCTGACGGATCTGTGTTTCAGTGTGCTGTTCATTGCGGTGATCGCCTATCTTGGCGGCCCGTTGGCTTATCCACCAGCCATAGCACTGGCCGTAGTGCTTGTGTTGGGTGCGTTCATCATGCTGCCGCTACGCGGCGCAACAAATGCATCCCGACAATCGACCGGCATCAAGAATGCAGTCGCCGTAGAGGCATTGACCGAGTTGGAAACACTTAAGTCGATCGCAGGGCAGGGGCGGATGCAATCGCGATGGGAAAAGCACGTTGCCGAAAGTGCTCGTGTGAATGAGCGCAGCAAAAAGCTGGCCACGTTTTCGACCACAGTCACCGGGTTGGCACAGCAGGCATCAAGTATTGGGATTGTGATCATCGGCGTCTACCTGGCGCTCGAAGGTAGCTTGACTATGGGGGCTGTTATTGCTGCGATGATTTTGTCCGGGCGCGCGTTGGCGCCGACCGCGTCTTTGGCGGCATTGTTTGTCCGGGCAAGTTTTGCCTTCTCGACCCTGCGTAGCCTTAACGCTTTGATGGCAAGCCCTTCGCAAAAACCAACGGCGAACACCGTACTGAATGCTCGGATCGAGCAGGGTGCATATGCCTTCAAGGATGTCTCGCTCGAGTATCCTGGGGCTTCAGTGCCGGCGCTGAAGGAGGTGTCGTTTGAAACGGTGGGGCTAGAGAGTATCGGGCTGATCGGGCCAGTTGGCGCGGGCAAAACCAGCCTTGTGCGTCTGATGGGAGGTCTCTATCGGCCGACCGACGGGCTGGCCACTCTTGATGGTCTCAACATTGCACAGCTAGGACCAGCTACCTTGCGGCGGGATGTTCAGTTGGTTACCCAAAATGCGGTTCTCTTTTCTGGAACACTAGCGGAAAACATTGCCTTTGGGATGCCGCAAGCCTCTGTTGAAGACGTTCTGAGGGTTGCCCGGTTGACCGGTGTTGATGGGTTGGCGGCGAAGAACCCGATGGGTTTTGCCATGCCGGTCGCGGAACGTGGGGCCAATCTGTCCGGCGGACAAAGGCAGATGGTGGCGCTTGCGAGGGCTCTGTTGCCCAAGCCGAGGGTCCTCATCTTGGATGAGCCTACTTCGTCGATGGATACGGCGACCGAGCAGTTCTTTGTCGAACGGCTCAAGCGAATTCTGCGGCAGCGACCTATGACGCTGGTGGTTTCAACGCATCGAACCAGCCTGTTGGCCTTGGTTGATCGGGTTATCATTCTTGAAGATGGAAAGATTCGAATGGATGGGCCGCGGGATCAGGTTCTCGCTTCGGTCAAGGCGTCGAAGGCATGAATGGGCAAGATTGGAAGATACGGGAGTTCGCCCAGGGACAGGACGCGGCCAGAATGGGTCGGTCGTCCCGACTGTTGACACTGTTGCTTATCGTGGTCATCGCATTGGTGACCGCAGCGGTGGTCTGGGCTTCGCAGGCACGCATCGAAGAGGTAGCCCGGGCTCAGGGTCGTGTCGTTCCTTCGGGTAAGGCGCGGGTTCTTGAGAGCCTCGAAGGCGGCATTGTTCGCGATATTCTGGTGCGTGAAGGGGATCTTGTCGAGGCTGGTCAGATCATAATCCGCATCGACGATACCGGATCCTCTGCCTCGCTTGGAGAGTTGAATGCGCAGTTGGGCGCGCTTTCGATACGTGGGCTGCGCCTGGCGGCAGAACTGGCCGGCGCAGTTGCACTTAGCTTTGAGGCAACAAATATTGACCCGAACAGTGCGCAAGCACTGCGCGAAATTGCAATTTTTGATAGTCGAGCCGCCAGCTATTTTGGTCAGCGTGCCGTACTCGATGCTCAGCTGAACCAGCGACAGCGCGAAATCGAAGAGACCGAAGGCAACTTGAAACGCGTTGCAGAGGGCATCGCATTGCTGCAAGAAGAGATCGAGCTCAAAGCCGAAAGCGGAGTTGTTCCACGCGCGCAGATCATTCCCATAGAACGGGAATTGTCTGGCAGGCGGCAGGATCAGGACTCGCTGGTCAGCCGCCGTGAGCAAGCCCGCGCCGCTTTGCGCGAAGCTGAGGCTCGACTTGAGGAGCTGAAACTCCAGCGGCGAGCCGAAATCAGTGTCGAGCGATCGGACACGCTCAACCAGATCAGCGTGATTCAGGAAAGCATCAAAAGCGCCAGCGATGTGGTGTCGCGCGCGGCTTTGCGCGCGCCTGTCACCGGAATCGTTTCTGTTCTGAACATCAACACTATCGGGTCGGTGGTCGCTCCGGGGGAAGAATTGCTTCAGATCGTTCCTCAGGATGACCGCCTACAGGTCGAAGCGCGAATACGTCCCGAGGACGTGGCTTTTGTCTATTCCGGGTTGCCCGCGAGCGTGAAGCTCACGTCTTTTGATTTCACTATCTATGGGGCGTTGGATGGCGAGGTAATGCGGGTTGGTGCTGACGCCCAGCAGGACGAAGCGACGGGTGAGATTTACTTTCCGATTATCGTTGAAACAAAAAGTAATGTACTAATCCGCGGTGATGAAAGCCACGAGATCCGACCGGGCATGGTGGCGTCTCTGGATATCCAGACCGGCGAACGGACGGTTCTGGACTATCTGCTGAAGCCATTCCGCAAAGCTCGGCTTGAGGCCATGCGAGAGCGTTGAAGCCGGGTGCGGTTGGAAGCAGCCAGAGATCGTTTCGACAGAACACCCTGCCTTCCAATGTATGGGCCTCGCAGATAATTCCCAGTGTGCTGATCCGCAGGTCAAGGCCGCGCGCTGTTAGATAATGGCAGTTTCCTGAGCACCGATGGCATTGGTAAAGATCACCTCGATTTCGTCAGCGAATCCACCTCCGTCGGCATTGACGGTTGCTGCTAGGGACCCGTCCACCGCCAACTCTCCGTTCGAGTTATCATAACCAACATGGTCGGCCAGATCTTCTCCGAGTGTCAGCGTCACGACAGAAGTCAGATCGATTTGGTCGATACCAATTGGGGAAATGAAGCCAACGGGTTCTTCGAAATCGAGAATGACATCCGCTGACCCAAGGTCTGTGATGGTGAATACATCGGTTCCACCACCGCCTTCCAGCGTGTCCGCACCAGCACCGCCGATCAGCACATCGTTGCCGTTGCCGCCCACGCCCCAATCGTCTCCGTTGCCCAGATCGATCGTGAAATCTCGGGTTGAATTGCTCAGATCAACAAAGTCAGTTCCTCCTTGCAGCTCGAACCCTTCGATCTCGGTGTAGGGGGTCGTCAGGTTTAGAATCACGGCATCATCACCGCTGCTCCCGCGCGCTATGTCAGTACCGCCAATCGCGCCGGTGACATTGTCCATCAGATCTCGCGTGACACCATCAGGTCCGGAGTGAGTTCCGTTTGGCTCCATTTGCAGGGTGTCGATATCTAGATTTGCAGAGGCAGTCGAGCGTGCCGGAACGGTGCTGCTGTCAACAACGTCATAAGTTAACGTCGGCGTGCCGACATAAGCGTTCGGCACAGTCACGAATACGGTGGACCCGATGACGTTCAGACCAACCAGCGGATCACTCGATGCAACATTTTCAACTGTTAGTGGCTGATCGGGATCGGTTGAGTTGGCCAACAGCTCGTTGAACGAGATCGTAAAGCTTGGATCAGTCGAACTGATATCGACCGGGCCGCTGACGTCCGGCTGATCATTGATCGCAACTTGGAATGCGTCGGGCGTGCCGCTGCCGTGGTTGGTAGAGACGGTTATTGTTCCTTCGAGTGCACCGGCATAGGTGCCGGGCAAGGTGATGGACAACGCTGCCACGAGTGCTGCAAAGTCAGCAGGTGATGTTGATCCGCGCGTTAAGGTCAGCCGATCCCCGTTGATCGTGCCCGCCGAAGCAGTCGTGCCCGGGGGCAAGGGGTCGGTGAACTGAACCACCACTTCGTCCAGCGTTTCTGAAGGTATGGGCTGAACGTCCGTAACGGTGGCAGTGATCCCGAAATCGACAACGATGGGGGTGCCGGTTTGCGGAGCGGCATCGGGCTGTACGTCGACGAGGACCGACAGGTCCAGCTCGCCGTCCACGTCGATTGTAAAGATACCGTTTTCGTTGCCGCCCTCGTTGGTGGTGACATTGATCATGCCATTCAGAGGCGTGCCATTAGTAGCGTAGTCCTGTGGGAAGATCAGTGTGAGCTGCTGGAAATCAACAAGGCTGCCCGAGAAGGCAAGATCGCCGGTCACTGGTACGACAGGGGCAGAGCCAACCTGATAGGCCATGCCATCCGGAACGCCAGTGATCGTATAGGTGACGTTGTCGACCATTTCAGAGCCATCAGTATCCGTAACCTGAATATCGAAATCTCCGGAGGGATCGTGGGTCACGATCGCGTCGGTTTCATCCAGCTCTACATCCGGGTCCAGCACGTTGAACACCAAGTCAGATGCAACCGCAATATCCAGATCCAGGGATTGGGTCGGGGTGCGTTCGCTGTCAGTAAAGATCCCGTCGGCGTCTGTTGTGATGGCCGTGACATCCAGCGATGTCATGCCACCAAAGTCTGGCGGTGCTAGGAATGTTACCACACCGGCCGGTGCAAATCCGAGATTGATCGACGGGTTGACGGTTGGGCTCGGCGTTGCACTCAGCGTAACGACGCCCCCGACGACCGGTTGTTCGACACCATCAACAAAGATCTTGCCGCCGGCTGGTACAGCAATCTCAAAGCTCATCGTCTCATGTGGGTCCGGCGTCTCACCTGACAGTGTCAGTGTAAATAGGTCACCAGAGTCCTCGACGCCGGTAGTGGGGTCAATGCTGGCCGTCAGTACCGGCGTATCCGCATCCGGACGAACCCGCAAAATGAAATCCTGCGTTCCCGTTGCCTGATCAGAATTGGCCAGTTCCAGAGTGTTCACTGTCAGGGTGAGTGGAATTTCACTTGGCAGTATAGGGTCTAGAGAGTCCGGTGTCCGCGCGTGATCGGCTTTCAATTGAATGGAAACAAGTGAGAAGGCTGCTTCCGAGATCGTATAGCTCCCGTCCCCGTTATCGATGAAGCCGTTGTTCGACGGACCGGTGACATTCAGATAGTCCGGTACACCGGCCAAGACGATGGCAATCGCCTCTGAACCATCCTGATCGGGTGTGTTTGCTTCGATGAATTGGCCCAGGTTCAAGGGTATGTCTTCGATCGCGGTTATGATCGGTACGGGTCCGCTCTCGTCTACGAATGGTTGGCCTGTATCCGGATCGATGAGCGCATCATTGAAGTTGAAGAAAGGATCATCGGCTACTGGAATTACCTCAAGTGACGCGAACAGCGTTGATGATGCAGTGGTGCCGTTGATATCCTCGCTTGTGGCCGTGATACGAATGTCCAATACACCGCTATAGTGTTCTGCGGCTCTCACGCCGAGCGTGTCAATGTCGTCGTAATCGACCACGTATCGGGTAAAGCCTCCACCGATATCCGTACCTGTTAGCGGATTCCCGTTTTCGTCCAGAAGTTCTGCTCCGGATCTTGTGTCGAGATCGATTTCAACAGTATCGCCCGGGCGCTCACCGCCATCCGGGCTTGTAATGGATAGCCCCAGATCAAAGATTGTGTCTTCGTCAAATGCCCGGCCTCCGGTCAGACGGATTACCGGCTGATCGACAACGGGGTTAATGGTCAGGTTGAACGTACTGTCGCCTGAAGTCGTCGTTCCGCAGGTGAAGTTGTTCAAAATCATCGAGTAGTTGAGTGTATCAAGCTCATCATACGGATCGTCCGGACCAAAGGTTTCGGCAGGATCGAACGGGTTCGCGGGGCTTGATTCATGCGGAGGTGGCGTGAAAAGTAAGGAACCTTCGGTTTGTGTCGGATCATTGGGATTGACACCCAGCACGGACAGGTCGATGACCCAAGATCCAGTAACCGGATCAAACAGCGCCCCGCCCGGTGGATCGGTCGCCAAAGAGGATCCAGGTGGCAATTCTATCCCAATTCCGAAGTCTCCGGTCACACCGTTGGGCAAGTTCACCAGATCGTCAATCGAGTCATAGAATGGCGGTTGTGGTGTGATCTTGATCTTGAGTTCAATCACAGTGTCTTCGTCACCGCTGCCCACCAGCTCAAGGATTGGAAGCGGCAGATCCTGCTCCGGCTCACAGGGATCCGGGCCATTGCCCGTCGCCGGAACGACAAGAACAGTAAAGTCCATGGGTATTACCGAGCCGCCGGGCAGGTTGTTAATCAGCGCCAGCACCTCTTCGGGTGTACCGATCAGGCCGTCCAGTGGCTGGTCATCCTCAACGACAATCGCGTGGAGTGTCATGTCGTAATAGGTGACCTCGGAGACATTGGTTGGAACAAATTCCAACGCTGCAAGCTGATCTGCGGTGACAATATACGACTCGCCAGTTGCATCCACAGGGGTCGCGCCCAGGAAGGACACGCTGGGATCGACGCCGGTGATCAGATAGTAGAGCGTCTCGGATCCATCGAACTGACCACCGGCAAAGGTGATCTCGGTCATCCGGCCTTCAATCGGATCTGCCGGACGGAACAGGGCGTCTGGCGAAATTGGACCGGCTTGAAGGAAGATGTCACGGATCCGCGCGTCCAGCGTGAAAGGTGAGTTGTCCCGGCCTGCATACCCATAGACGCGGTCCGCATTGGCTATGCCATCAACGATTTCGGTTGGACGATAGGCGTCGTCGATCTGATCGTCAGTGATGCCTGAATTCGGATCGTCGGTTGGATCCGGATTCTGTACTTCGATGATCGGGTCGTCGGCGATTCCCACTACATTGATTTGTACTGTCCCGGTGGCAGTCTGAGCTTGAGTGGCATCAATCGTTTCATAATACACGAGCGTTACGTCAAATCTTATCGTTTCGTTGCTGTCCTGTCCGGGTAGAACCCAAAGCGCCGCAGCCTGCGCAGGAGACAACTGCAATTCGCCGTTATTGCCGATCGGAAGTGCATTGTAGTAGTTGCCGGGGACAACGGGATCAGCTTGAGGCGAGCCGACGAAGAAGGTTGGTAGTCGGCCAAAGGAATCAGGTACAATGTTTGAAACCAGAATAACGCCCAGTATTGCTTCGGGTGAACCAGGTGAATTGTTCAGGTTGTCAATGATATTCCCGTCTAGAGGCGTGGCAAGTGCCGTGTCTTCTTCGCCACTGAAACTTTCGGATGGATCGCCACCATCAACCACCGGGTCAACATGCAGTACCTTATCCAACGTTGTGATTCGAGTATTTCCACCATCGGACTCTGTTGTGACAACATCGATCTTGAGCGGGTAGTCACCCGCGTAGTGAGTAGGAATGCCACGCAATTCGGCGGTGAGCCAGCTGCCGTTCTCCAGGCTCCACGAGTTGAATCCGGGTGGCACGTTCACATCCGTCAGCAGGGCGGGGATTTTTGCGCCGCCCGGATCGCTGGGGTCTTCGACATAGACGGTGACGCCATTGGGCACTTCGCGCATAACAACGGCAGTGACGGACTCTGAGCCATCGTTGTCTTGGATGATGGGCTCGAACGGGATTTGCCAGACACCTCCCGCGTCGTCGATGACCTGTTCGTTGCCCTGTGGCAGTGTCAGGATGACCGCAATGTTGTTGACTGGATCGACGTCGACATCAAAAGTCGCATCCGCTTGAGCATTGCGCACCTCGTCGGTGTTGTCGTCCGAGACCGAAACTTCGATGTTCAGGTCGTCGCCAAAGAAATCACCGACCGATGAGAACGGATCGCCGGTCTGTCGGTCGACATCGTAATCTTCGTAGAGCGAAGGTCGCAGTTGCAGTGATGCTTCGAAGGACGTGACATCGGGCACGAAGCTGATCGTAAGGTCGCCTGTTGCCTGATCATAGGTGGCGCTGTCGATCAGGTCATATGTCGCCTGCGTCAACGGCAAACCACCGTCAGGTTGAAAAAACGCTGATTGTTGCAGGGTTGTACCGCTGAGATGGTCGGTGACCCAGTCTGTCGGAATGTTCGAGATCACAATGGATTCGATCTGCTCTGAACCGTCCGTGTCGGGTGTCGAGACATCCAAACCGACATATAGGTCGACCTGTCCGGGGCCACTGCCATCTGCGGTGCTTTCCAGCAGCGTCAGGATCTTATCCCCACTGACCGAGCCATCTTTGATCGTCGCGCTGACGATCTGCGGACTGTCATCGGCCACTTCATCCGATGCTCGGACAAACACCGAAGCCGTCAGTTCCGCTTCAGCGCGTGGACGTACTGTTTGGATAATCTGGAAGTTCGAGGTCGCGAAATTGTCGCTGGTATCGATCTCGACATCTCCGGTGGTCGTTTCGTTCCAAGCCAATGTCCCGTCGAGGGTCAGAACACCACTGAAATGCTGGGGAACTTCGATTCTTAGGTCATCAAGTGCCGCAGCAAAATCCAGAGCACTAGTGGTTGGAAGCGGTGTAATCGTGTAATCCACACTCGTTAGGGTGGAACCGGCCTGGACAATTTGAACCTTTGAGGCCAGCCCTTTGTTGCGCACTTCGAGAAGAAGATCATTGGTGTTTGACGGGTCGAAGCTGTCGCTTTCCGTTGCAACTGCGATGCTCAGCGAGAGGCTTTGCAGAACTTCGGACCCATCATTGTCCTGCAGGGCAATATTGCTGAGCTCAATGTTGAGGCGCTTTGCGCCTCCGATGTTCTCGTTCGTCCGAGAGTTGGTCACCGTGAAGTCAATCGGGTCAACAATCGCGTCGACATCAATATCCAGATCGTCCTGAGCCGTTTGCGTGTCTGACGGAAGACCCGCGGCAGCATCGACCGATGTGACTGTCGCGACGAGGTCGTTGCCCACAATCGTTGCGGCATCCCGATCGTCATCCGCCAAGGGTGTGACCCTGAGTGCGCCCATGAATTCCTGAACACTGCCATTGAGTGTTATTGTAAGGGTCGTGCCGGATATCGTTGCAGATGAGACCTGCGCTGCGCCCTGTTCAAACAGGGCCAAATCCACATTCCCGTTTGTGTTTGGAACCCAGCCTGCTGGCAGGTTTTCGACCACGATGGTCGTCAACTGTTCTGACCCGTCGCGGTCTGGTGTCTGCGCGTCAAAGATCATCAGGAACGAACTGTCTTCGTCGACCAGATAATTTTCGTCAGCAATCCGATCTACGCTTCCGGGGCTGTCATCAACCGAAAGGACCAACGTCGGCTCGGCAACAGGTGTCACGTTCAGATCGAAACTCTCGTACGTTCCGGCGGCCGTGCCTTCGTCGGTTTGAACCGTTACCGTCACACCCACAATACCTGAGAAGTGCTGTGGGAACGAGACCACGCCAAGCGCCTGCAGCTCGGCCACGGTGCCAGTCCAACTATCGGCGGGACCGTTGACGATCACACCATCTGTCAGCACCGTGTTCCCTGCCGGTAGCCCAGTGAAATCGACGGTGATTGCGGTGATACTCTCGGACCCATCGATGTCAGTGACAGCCGTATTCAGGTTGAAGGGAATGAAAGTCCCCAGATCCTCGATCACCGTGATGTTTTGGGCCGCAATGAGAACATCCTGCTCCGACGCAACGGTGATCACGAAATCACGTGTTTCGACACCATCGGTGCCGTCAACATCGGTTTCACCTGCCAAAAGGGCTTCGTCAGTGGTGAATGTTGCGCTGCCCGTGATGTCTGTGGTTGTCGAGAAATCGTTAGGCAAGCGCAAGATAAGGGCGTTGTATTCGCCGTCGGTCAAACCATTGAGGACAAATGTTGGTCCCGCAGGAACAAGGGTGAAGGTCGTGCCGCCATCGGTCGAATATTGTGTACCATCAGGCAGGCCTGAAACAGAGACATCAACGGTCGCAATGCTTTCCGAGCCATCTGCGTCTGGGGATGAGGCCGAAATGGCACCCGCAATACGCGCATCAATAGGCGCATTCGCCGTGTTGTCTTCGTCGAAATTGCCAGGAGCGTCATTCTCGATCAAGTCCAATCGACCCGGGCCGCTCAGTGCCAAATCCCCCTCTGCGTCAACTGTCACTGTGAGATCGCCGCGGCCTAGGCCGCCCTCGTCGGTGATGGCAAAGACCGAGCCAGTCAGTGTTGTTGCCGGATTCTCGGTCGAGTAATCCGTCGGCAGTTCGATGATCAGATTATTGTATTCAGCCAGCGTTCCGACAAATTGCAATGTTGGCAGCGCGTCCTGGAAGGTCGCCCCACCATCAATTGAATACCGCGTGCCAGACGGCAGTGCATTGAACAGCACGGCAACCCGCGAAACGGATTCCGAACCGTCCATATCTGTCGCTGTCGGTGTGATCTGATCCGCCGGACGGAACGTGACCGGTGCATCGATCTCTTCCAGATCAAAACTCCCATCCCCGATCGCCAGATCGCCTTCTTCGCGTACTGTAACCGGGACATCACGCGAAACGGTTCCTTCGTTGGTCGTGACCGAGATCCCGGCAAATAGGTTCTGCGTTGGGGACGTGGTGGAGTAGTCTTTTGGCAACCGAACAATAGCATCGGAGGCGATACTTCCTACACCATTGTAGATGTAGAGAAAATCTGAAGTTCCATCGCCATTGTCGGTGAACGTGCCGATCGGGTTGCCGCCCCCGTCCACAACTTCGGTGCCGGTAGGTAGCCCATCAAGATCGAATGTCAGATTCAAGATCGTTTCGCTCGGGTCGACGATGATGTCGATGAAGTCAGATAGCATCACCTCGACAACATTATCGGTTTCATCGACAGTCACGGCACCTTCGATGATAATATCCGGCGTTGGTGATACGATGACACCCTGCACCGTGTTCTCGACACCCTCCGGTGTTGTCACGGTGATCAGGTTGAGGATTTCACCGTTGTAATTTGGTGGCAGGGACAAGATCAGATCGTTCGCCTGGGCCACGGTGCCAGTCCAGGTGGTCCCCGTCAGGGTGCCACCATTGACACCGGTGCCTGCTGGAAGTCCGAACATCTGGATATTGACCTGTGCTGCAAACCTCGGGTCGCTGGGGTCGGCCGTTTCGGATCCATCCTGATCCGTGATATCAATCTGGATCTCCAAATTCACATCAACACCCAAATCGGGGTCACCGGTGTTCCCGCCATCTTCTTGCGCCGTGATCCGCAGGGGAGCGACAAGGGAAATATCCTCTTCGAAGCCGATATCTACTACCCGTGAGGCTGTGGCTGTACCGTCCGTGGGCGTATCGGTTGCCGGGTCTTGGTCTTCGTCGGTTTGCACATCGAGGGTGAAGGTCAGGGGGAGGGTAGCTGACCCATCCGTCAGATCTGATCGGTTCGCGGTCGAGAAATCGGCAGGCAAGGTAAAGTTGAATGCCGAATAGGCAGCGGCCACGTCGCCAACATTCGCGGCGTCCAAGACCAATGTCAGTGTTCTGGCGCCTGTCACAAGATCAGTCACAAAGCTCAGGTTGGCGCCGGTTGGCACGGTGATCGCAAGCGAGGTTTCGTCGGCCCCGGCCGGCAACCCTTCAATCACGAGTGTCAGAGTTTCAAGCGCCTCGGAACCGTCAATATCAGTGACCGCTGACTGCAATAGATCAGAGGGTGTAATCAACGTGCTTGAATTCGTTTCATCCGGCACAGTGTCTGGCAGCGTATCGTCGATCTCCACATCACCCTCGGGTGTTATCCGCAGAACGATGGGAGCACTGACGCCGCTGGAATCTTCGGTAGATGTCGCCGACAGAGTGCCCGTAAGCACCAGCCCGTCCGCCGTCGGGCTTTCGGTGGAATAGTCGGTTGGAAAAGACAGTTGCAGTGCCTGATACTGGGCTTGGGTGCCAGTAAAGTTCAGGCCACCACCCGTTGCCGGATCATAAGAATAGGTACTCGCAGGAACATTCAACACCAGTACATTCGGCGGTAGGTCAGCCAGATTGATGGAAACCGTTTCGATCATCTCGAATGGGGCATTCCCGTCGTTGTCATCCACGCTGACCTGCCAAACAGTCGATGGGGTTACGATGGTGCGGGAATCGGTCTCTTGGGTACGCAATTCTTCAACATCTAGGGCAATGTCGCCTGTCGGGGTGATCTCGATCACCTGATCGGTGCTGACCTGCCCCTCGGGGCTAATCGCTGTGATTTGACTTTGGATCGTGCCCGAGTAGTCTTCGGGCAAAGTCAGGTTCAGCGCATTGGCGGCCACCATGCTACCAGTCCAGGTTCCTGTTGCCGGATCGAATTGCCCCGTTGAAAACATGGCACCGCTTGGCAGGACTGTGAATTGGATTTCAACGGACGTGCTGTTCTCAGACCCATCGATATCCGTTGCTGCAAGCTGAATGCCAAGATCCAAAGTTACGCCAACACCACTGCTGTCTTCAGCTCTGGTCAATGAAGGTGGGGCATCTAGTGTTACGTCCAACTCGAAGCCGATATCGATGATGCGTGTTGCGGTTGCGGTGCCGTCTGTGGGGGTATCTGTGGCGGGGTTTTGGTCCTCATTGGTCTGCACGTCGACCGTGAGGGCCAGAGGCAGGGTGGTGTTGCCATTGCTCAGGTCCGAGCGGTTGGCGGTCGAGAAATCTGCAGGGAGGCTCAGGCTCAGCGCGCGGTAGGCCGCCAGCACATCGCCCACCGCCACCGCCTCAAGCGTGATCACCAGCGTCGCCGCGCCGGTTGTCGCGTCGTCGCCAATGCTCGAGGTCGCCCCGGCGGGCAGGGTGATCCCGAGGCTGGCCAGGTCCGAACCGCCCGGAAGCCCGGTGATCGTCAGCACCAGGCTCTCCAGTGCCTCGGAGCCATCCGCATCCGTCACCGCTGGCAACAAAAGCTCCGCAGGCACAACAGGCGTCGGATCATCCGTCTCATCCGGAACCATGTCCGCCAGGCTGTCGTCAATCTCAACATCACCCTCAGCTGTGATGCGCAGGGTGACCGGCGCCGACTGGCCGCCCGCATCTTCGGTCGATGTGGCCGACAGGGTGCCGGTCAGTACCAGCCCGTCCGCTGCCGGGCTTTGCGTGGAATAATCCGCCGGGAAGCTCAGTTGCAGTGCCAGATATTGCGCCTCGGTACCGGTGAAGGTCAGGGTGCCGCCCGCGCCCGGATTGTAGCTGATCGTGCCCGCCGGAACCCCCAGCACCAGCACGTTCGGCGGCAGATCCGCCAGGCTGAGGCTCACCGTGTCCAGCGCTTCCGCCGGCAGCCCCGGATCACTGTCCGAGACAGAGATGGCCCAGGCATCGGAGGGCGTCACCACCACCCGCGCATCGGTCTCGGCTGTCACCAGGTCGTCGATGTCAAAGTCGATATCGCCCGCAGGCGCAACCGTGATCACCTGCGGGGTGCTGAGCGATCCTTCCGGGCTCAGCGCCGTGATCACCGAGGTGATGGTGCCAGAATAATCCCCCGGCAGCTGCAGCGTCAGCGCCGCCGCCTGCGCCATTGTGCCAGACCAGAGCCCGGTTCCCGCATCCAGCGTGCCGCCATTGACCTGCGCGCCCGGCGGCAGATCGGTGAAGGCGATCTCTACCGTCGTGCTGTCCTCGGAGTTGTCCCGGTCCGTCGCCGCAACCGTGATCTGCAGATCCACCGTCACGCCGCCGCCATCAACGCCGTCACCATCTTCAACCGCCCCCACAGCCGCAGGCGCTGCAAGCGTCACGTCCAGCTCATAGGACACAACAACATCCAGACGCGCCAGGCCAAAGCCGCCCTCGTCCGAGACCGCCGCCACTTCGGCATAAAGCGCGGTCGCGGGGTTCTGTGTCGAGTAATCGGTGGGCAGCGACAGCACCAGGTTCTGGTACTCGGCCAGGGTGCCGATGAAGTTCAGCGTCGGGTTGGTCAGCGGCGCAAAGCTGGCACCGCCATCGGTCGATACCCGCGTACCCGGCGGCAGCGCGTTGAACACCACCGCCACCAGTGCGATGCTTTCCGAACCATCCATGTCCGTCACCTGCGGGACCAGGCTGTTGGCTGGGGTGAACAGCACCGGCGCGTCGGTCTCGGCCAGGGTCACCGTCGCACCCTCAAGGAGCACGTCACCCTCTTCGGTGATCAGCACGGGGATATCCCCCGTCGCCGTGCCATCGCTGGTGGTCACCGTCAGCGCCGCCTCCAGCGTCGTGGCCGGGTTGGTTGTCGAATAATCGGTCGGGAAGATCAGCTTGACCCCGGCCGGGTCCACGCCCGAGCCCGTTGCAAGCGTCAGATCAAAGGTAAAGGTGCCGTTGCCATTGTCGGTGAACTGGCCCAGGCCGCCGTCGCCTTCGACCATCATCCCCGGTGGCAGGCCGGGCAGGGTGAAGCTCAGGCTCTCCACCGTCTCGTTCGGGTCGCTCACCAGCACAGAGATGAAGTCCGACAGCAGCACCTCGACCGGCGCGTCCGTCTCGGCCGTCACAATGGCTCCGTCAATCACGATGTCCGGCGTCGGCGTCACCACAATCGCCTGTGGCACGCTCTCGACACCCTCGGGCGTCGTCACCGTGATCGTCGACAGGATCGCCCCGCTGTAATCGCCCGGCAGGCTCAGAACCAGCGCCTCGGCCTCAGCCACCGTGCCGGTCCAGCGCCCGCCGCCCGCATCCAGGGTGCCGCCATTGGCCGTGGTCGCGGCCGGAAGGCCCGCAAAGCGGATCTCGACCGTCGCCGCAAACCGCGGATCGGAAGGATCCTCGGTCTCCGAGCCGTCCTGGTCGGTGATCGCAATCTCGATGCCCAGATCCACATCCACACCCTGGCTGCTGCCCGGAACCCCATCATCCTCGGAGGCGATCCGCAGCCGCGGCGCGGTCAGGGTGATGTCTTCGGTGGCGCCGATATCGATGATGCGTGTTGCGGTTGCGGTGCCGTCTGTGGGGGTATCTGTGGCGGGGTTTTGGTCCTCATTGGTCTGCACGTCGACCGTGAGGGCCAGAGGCAGGGTGGTGTTGCCATTGCTCAGGTCCGAGCGGTTGGCGGTCGAGAAATCTGCAGGGAGGCTCAGGCTCAGCGCGCGGTAGGCCGCCAGCACATCGCCCACCGCCACCGCCTCAAGCGTGATCACCAGCGTCGCCGCGCCGGTTGTCGCGTCGTCGCCAATGCTCGAGGTCGCCCCGGCGGGCAGGGTGATCCCGAGGCTGGCCAGGTCCGAACCGCCCGGAAGCCCGGTGATCGTCAGCACCAGGCTCTCCAGTGCCTCGGAGCCATCCGCATCCGTCACCGCTGGCAACAAAAGCTCCGCAGGCACAACAGGCGTCGGATCATCCGTCTCATCCGGAACCATGTCCGCCAGGCTGTCGTCAATCTCAACATCACCCTCAGCTGTGATGCGCATTGGGAAATCAAGAGCTTCAGTTTCACCGGTATTGGAAACAACCTCTATAGTTCCAGAAAGTGGACCACTCGCAATATCCGTACGGGACGCTGTCGAGAAATCGGTCGGGAAGGACAATGTAAGAGCCTGAAATTCCGCGTAGGATCCGATGAAGATCAGAGTATTGGTTCCGTCCGGCTGTGCGACGAGCCCACCGTGACTGGCAATTGCCCCAATTGGCAGGCCCGAAACTTCGACCTGTATCTCGGAAACCGAGGAAGCTAAACTAGCTGTATCAAAGCGAATCTCAATTTGATCAGCGGGGCGGATACTGGTGATCGCGTCCGTTTCCGCCGCAACTAGCGGGCCTTTTAGAACAACCTGTAGACCAGCGGGCGGCGTCCCATCGTCCTTATCTCCAGCGTAGCGACGTTCTAACTCATCTCCGAATTCATAGTCCGTTGGCGGAAGCAATGGGTTGATTTCGAGACCGAGAAGCGGGTCGCCGACGACCAGTTCCAGATCATCTGCAGACCCCTGATGTGGGGTTCCAAGACTGAGGATGAAATGAAGTGGAACCCTAGGCACATCGCTGAGCGTGGTCCATTCGTTTTCTGGTGTTGCCACGTTCCAGAGACGACTGAAAGGAACAAGGGCCATCCCAGTATCGACCAGCAGCGAGGTTTCAGTAGCATTTGGAAAGACGATCAGGGTGCCATCAGGTTGCACTAGGATCAGGTAACCATCTAACAGCAGTGGGTATTCAACAATAGCTCCTTCCGGAAGTTTGACAGAAGCGAGTAGGTTGGTGTCGACAACGAGAATGTTGGGTGCCCCGGTCTCGAGCATATGCCGGAGAACAGCTTGGGACAGCTGTTCGGTGGTGAGTTGATTCTGACTAGTCGACATATGCTGATAACCTTAGAACAGGTAGGAAGCCGTTAACCTGTGATAATCTTAGCCGGAGTATTGCGCGGATCAACAAATAAGCCAACTGCGATGTGTGGTTTCAAACACAGTGTTCTGGGCTTTTCATTGGCTATCTTGAACCTTCCCGAGACTGTTGCATTAATCGCTTCGCTTGGTCACTTTACGACTTTTGAGGTTGATCATGCCGCGCAAATGGCCGTTCAACCGCCATTGTTTTCCGCACAACTTCAAACCTTTTTGTTGTGCGTTGATACCTGCGCTAACCTCTGTCCTATCTGGAAGTTGTAGATTTGCTTGCTGAATGCGGTAACACCGTTGACCAATCCACCGGGGTTTGTTGGGTTCAAAAGTTCAGTCCCGAATTGACCAAACGGACCGAGAAACACCTGCACCGGACGAGTATAGATTGGCACGCAAGCGAGGCCTAGATCGGTGTTGGTGGGAAGTAAGTGGTGCTACTGTTAACGCGCGATCGATGCGAAAGAGTAGATGGTTGATTTCCACCTGACCGCGCGGGGGGATACATAGGCTGCAAGAGCTTTTCTTAACAAGGCTATCGAACGCGTTCGGCCCTAACATCCCGTCACGATCTGCACGGAAAAGGCATACACCTATCGCAGCGTCATTCGAGCGATCAGTCAGCGGTAAAAGCTGCATTCCGAAAGCACCCGGTACATCAACCGAAAATAGTGCAACAACTGAATGGAAAGCGACCACGCCTCTATGGGACGGCTCCTCGGACACCGACAGAGCTTCCGTTCCTTGCGGAATGTAAAAGGGACCCTTAACAGCATAGAGACAATCCGCACGATCAAACGCGGACACGTCCATCAAACCCTACCTGGCATCAGCGGCGAGCTCTAGTTCATCGCTTGGTGTGCGAAGCGGATGCATAAACAAGAAGCGGTATTTGACGTAAGTTGAGTCGCTCAAGTTTAAGGCAGCAGCCCCTTTTGGTTTGACGCCACTTGGCAAGCTTCCGGCGTTCTTCCAAGCTCAGGTAAGGGTAGCAGCGTTCCATTGGCATCCTCAGTGCAACATCCTGTTTTGATGGGAATTTGCGCTTCGGATGTGGTTCTATCATGGCTACATTTCGGAGCCGTCTATTCATCATAATGTTAATTTTAGGAATTGTAGGGAGACCGGATGATGCAACATTGCATTCCGCGAATAACACGGTTGCTCAGCCAACTTAGTAACCCTGCATGAGCATCTGAACAGGGACGGTGATTTTTTCGAAGTCACTGTCCAGGTTGCCAATGGGTGCATTTGGAATACCGATGGGAACTGGTGCCAGTAATTGTTCATCATGACACCCAGTTCGCCTTCCACTTCAAGTTCAGGTTTGAGTGGTGTAGCGGGCTTTGGTGCGCTCGATTTCGGCAGAAGAGGCAGGGCAAAGTGCGTGTTCAGATCGCACAGAAGATCGGTGTGAACGTCCTGAATGTAGCCGTTGTCGAAGATTTCGGGAAAACATCATACTCGGACTTTAAAACTGCCTGAAACCATCAAGCGGCAACCTGAACTCCCTCTTCTGCTGCTCTGGAGAGGTTCACCTTCACTGCCGGTGCAGAATAATCATTCTGGCGAGGCCACTCTTCTCCATTTCCAGACTTTTCGAAATCGAAGGAGCCGAGCATTTGTTGGACATCAAGCTGCTCCGTTCGGAAGAGCAAACCGATGCTTCGATTATCTTACCCATACCCAAACACGGGAAATCTTAGAACTGAAATTACCACCCCGCCGGATCGGCGAAGTAGAATTTCCTATCATTTGGTGCCTTACTCGACAAATTCAAAGTCTCCGAGTTTCCAGCTTTTGTTGAAACTTGGCTCCAGCGGGCCAAAGAGCGGCATCATCAACTTAAAGCTTCTACCCAGAGCGGTATCCACCCAGTTGTAATCTAGGGTAACTGCATCTCGAGCGTAGTTTCTATGGTAGGTTCAGCGGACAGGCGGTGTGATGGGGTTGGGATCAAGGTCCCGCGGAACCGGTCTCGGCGGCGTTGATAGCGGCGGGTCATCTCGGCCGAAGCGGGCCCGAGTTGTTTCTGGACATGGTGTTCGTCAAATAATGCTGATGAGGCGAGGCCCCGCGCGCAGGGGATGGCCCGAGAACAGGGCGAGCCGGTTTTTCTCGGATAGTTTCTGCTGAATGCCGCATTTCAGAATGGTTTGCTGAATGAGGCGGGCAATGTGTTTGTCACTTGATCGTGCTTCCAAGGCCTTTTTTCCGTCCCGCGACGTGCTCCCAAATACTGGACTGAAATCAATCTTTACGAAGTAGCACCTATTGTTCGAGAGCATGGATTGGGCAGGTTGGCTTCGAAGGTTGGCGCCCAATCTCTACTGAAGGCCATCCAATCTTAGCATTCAAGGTGAGAATTTCGCTATCGTCGAAGATATCGATCTAACCACCGGATTTTGGGGTGACATTCTTGCCGACATCCAAGCTGACGATCTGGGAACGGTGCAAACCGCCTCCGTATCCCAGAAGCAGGATCGCTTCCTTTTACCCCGGCGGGCGGGCATGTTTGTGTCGGACCCGGGCCAACACGATTGCGATTTGCCGGTTTTGATGATTAAAGGAGAACCCGAACTGCGCGTGCTTCCAGGCGAGCGCGAAGAGGTGACGGTCATTCGTCGATAACGATAGGGCAGGGAATCCGTCCCCTTCTACCACCACCACCAGCACCAGCGTGCAAAGTGCTTCCTATCTGCGGCATGGCGTGGGGGTTAACATGCTGGCTGACTGACTGGCGCTGAAAGCGGTCACACCAACATCAAAACGGGAAAGTCGTTTGGCAAGAGAGGTAGATACGTGCCGCAAAAGGAAACAGAGCATCTCGGATACACCAAGGTGGAACTTTAAGTAGGCAAAAATCGATTTTGGGTAACAATGTCGGCTCAGAGCCCAGAGCGGGCTTTGCCTATGAGAGCAATCGGTCCACTTTCTGGCGCGCCGGTGCTTGGGTAATCTCTACCGTGGAATTTCAATCCGTTTAGGTGCAAGGTAATTGCGGATTGCAATTGCAGGAGATGATTTCAATGGCATCGCATTTTGGCACTGGAAGTTCCCCCGACTACTCCAAAGCGGTGGATAGCTTCGATCTGGACGCCGCAAGGTCCCTGTTGTCCGGCAGTTTCAGCGACGGGATCAACGCATGCGTGGAATGCTGCGATGCTCATTTGCAGGGCGCTACCCCAGCTTTGGACTGGATTAGGTTGGACGGGCATCATGAGACTCGCAGCTTCGCCAAGTTGCGCGATGAAGCTTCCCGCTTCGCTAACCTGCTCAAGAAACAGGGCATTCAACCGGGCGACATCGTGGCGGGACTGTTGCCGCGCACCCCTGATCTAGTGGCAGTTGTTCTGGGCGCGTTCCGGGCTGGTGCGGCTTATCAGCCTTTATTCACAGCCTTTGGCCCCAAGGCTATCCAGGACCGTTTGACTATGAGCGGCGCGAAGCTGGTTGTGACCGACCTTGCCAACCGCAAAAAGCTCGACGATGTGAATGGTTGCCCGCCCGTCGCATTGATTGCGGAAACCCCACAAGAGCTTGTTGCAGGCGACATTGATTTCCGCCGGATAATGGCCACTCAATCAACTGAGTTTGTCCCAGTTTTGCGAAACGGCGATGATCTGATGCTCATGATGGCCACCTCTGGAACTACAGGGCCCGCCAAGGGTGTGCCTATCCCGCTAAAAGCCTTGCCTGCCTTTCGATCCTACATGGTCGAAGGTATCGACCTACGGCCTGAGGATGTTTTCTGGAACATTGCCGACCCTGGCTGGGCCTATGGGCTCTACTATGCAGTGATCGGTCCATTGCTACTGGGCCATGCAACCACTCTGGTCGAAGGGCCATTCACGGTGGACAGCACTTATGATGTGATTTCAAGGTTGAGCGTAACTAGCTTTGCTGGTGCGCCCACTGCGTTTCGACTAATTATCGCCTCCGGAACCGAACGTGCAGTTCAGCTGCGTGATCAACTCCGCTGTATCAGTAGCGCGGGCGAGCCGTTGAACCCCGAAGTCATCCGTTGGTTTGAGGCAGAACTGAATGCACCGATCAAGGATCACTACGGGCAGACCGAAACGGGCATGCTAGTGAATAACCATCACGGGCTCGAACACCCCGTGCGCCCGGGATCGGCAGGTTATGTCATGCCGGGATACAGAGTCGAGGTTTTGGCCGAGGATGGCAGCATTGCCAATCTCGATGAACCGGGCCAACTGGCCGTGAAAATCGCGGAATCACCTCTCATGTTTTTCGGTGGTTATCTGAACAAGGGCAAAAACTCGATCGAGAACGGTTACTATCTTACTGGGGACACGGTGGAGCGGGATGAGCACGGGTGCATAACTTTTGTAGGACGTAACGACGACGTTATCACCTCTTCGGGCTATCGCATCGGACCGTTTGATGTAGAAAGCGCCCTAATCGAGCATCCCGCAGTGACAGAGGCTGCGGTTGTCGGCGTGCCGGATAAAGAACGGACCGAAATCGTGAAAGCGGTGATCGTTCTAGCAGAGGGCAGAGAGGGCAATGAAGAGCTTGCCGCGGAACTAAAGGAATATGTCAAACAGCGCCTCTCGGCACACGCATACCCTCGGATTTGCGAATTCGTGACCGAACTACCGAAAACACCCAGCGGGAAAATCCAACGGTTCCTGCTGCGAAAAGCGAGTGTTGGTGCTACTTGACCGGCTTCTCGAAGTCGAATGCGTCATTCAAATTCTGGAGGGCGGAGAACGGTCGCTCAGTCCGCTGAGCGGTCATCCAGAACGAAAAAATGCTGCACCTATTATCAATGTCCGATGTTTGCGCTGCATCGCCGCGAGTTCGTACCCAGCCGTAAGCTTGACGGGGTGATTTTGCAAAGGTCGCTCTCTGCGCATTGCTGCCGTTGAAGCGTTCCGTAATGATGGGTCTCAATTCGCCCTATTGAGCAGATTGTTAAGTCAGGCCGTATTTCGCGCGCGCTTGTGCGATCCGATCGATTGCGATTTGATGCTCAGACACAAGTCGTGACAGCGTTTTCACATGGTTTTCCATCACGTCGTCGAAGCCCTTAAACGAAATATCGGAAATGGCAGGGTGGGGGATGAAAGTCCAACCAGTTGCGCGTCCAACTCCAGCATTTTTGCTGCTCGGTTGGGGCACCCGCACACATCCTGACAGGCCAAATTTTTGGATTGTTTAATAGCTTGGCCGAGCTTTGGCCACAGCTTGCGGTACACCGTACCGGCTGCAACACATTGTCCATTGTGAAAACACAATCTCCCACCCTTAAGGTTTCAATCGGGACTGAACCTTGTTCGCTTTCGATCAGCGTCTCGTTAGCAAAACAGACCGCCTCGATTCAGAGCCAGAACAGTCGGCTCAACTGCAATACTGCCCGTGGTGAATTCACCATCATCAAGGGCAGCAAATTCGGAGGGATCAACTGTATAGACTCACTTTCCGGCCAAGCGATCAGTTGTAGCCGTGCCTATACTTAGGCTTGCCGATATCCCCCAAGTTGTACTGAGTAAGGTCCGATTGGCGTCAGTTGGTACGGGTAGTACCATCAATCAAACCCTCCTATATCAGCGTGCGGACAAAGTCCTCTTGCTGATAGAGACGCATATCCAGTTTGTCCTTCTTGTCTTTCGTCCATTCCACGATCGGCGGTGTTGCCTGATCACTGTCCATTAGGTTTGTCCGAACGTGATCGTGCGGAACCTCACACTTCTACATATCAAGAATTTGGCGAACTTGGCCAATTGGTGCGACCAAATCCTGAATCCAGAAAGAGGTCCCACTGGTATAGTTGCTATTGCGCAGGCGCTGTCCTTCGACCCCCAGCCGATATTCCGATTCCGGGTTTACTCCCAAAGTGAAAAAGCCACGCGGAAAATCATTCTGGAGAAGATCTGATATTGACCCAATCGCAGCGGGGTTTCAAAGACATAGATGGATTGTGTCATCGTGCGCTGCCGATGAGTGCTAGTGAGGTCCGTTAGATATAGCATCGTCCCCAGATCGAGATGTCGTTCTCGTGTTAAATCAAGCCAGCCAGATGGGTACGTATTCATGGGTGAACAAGTCCTCGATGGTGCGCCTTGTTTTCTCTTACTGAGACAAAATACCGGCGTGACCTCTCAGTGGTTATAACGGCGTCGCCTGCGTCGTGGACGTTCACCAATATATCCGCATGCATTTTGTGGAGAAGCGTTGCAAAGTCCCGCATGGCTGCCATCAAACGCGAACTACCTATGATTTGATTAACCAAATAGTCAGGTTTCAGCGAATGACCGCAAACCCAGCCACGGCCAATGGAAGATTGGTTGCGACGTAGTCAGTTATCACTGCATGTTTATACATTACATGTGCAAGCAAAGGCATATCATCCGCTCGCATGGGAAACTCAATGACGGAAATGATCCGGACAGAGATTATGCATTACTGGTCATCGGACACGTATCGCCTGTGTGGTATTGCCGAGTAAATAGAACCATGATCCCCGGAATCTATTTCGGAAAGCCAATTCTCGAAAGGGCTTGATTTGGCTTAATGGCTACTAGGATCAGGACACATTGATTTAAGGGCCGTTGCATGGTTCAAGGTTCCGAAAATGCCGCGATGACATGTTTTATCCTATTGGTTGGAGCGACGCACCGGAGGCGTGTCTTGCATCATATGCTTGAAGGTCCAAATCAAAGCGCATCGAATAGCGACTAGCATGGGCGTTAAAAAGAGGGGCGGGCTTTGTTCGGCTACCAGCCGTACTTTGACAGATTGCTCGCAGACCGCTGCTATGATGCCAGGTTGTTTCCGGGAAGCCTTGCAAGACAAGGGGAAGCGCACCTGAATACCCAGAGGAAGACGGTGCGAAACGCGAGTGAAGTATGTCAAGCGCTGCTAAAACGACGTAACCGCATCGAGATGGTAATTGGCCGTCTCAAAAATTGTCGGCGTATACGGACCATAAATGACCGATGCTCAGAAGGTCTTCCTCTCAGCTATCGCTCTCATCGCAATCGTCATCTACTGGTTTTGAAACTCGATGGGTTCAATCCCTAAGGATCTGGGCGGCAAGATCGTACCTTTTGCGATGATTCACGGCCCAGATGGTTAATGGCTTAAAGGGTGGCGTCACTGCCTAGCACGGTGGTAAACTCATTTGAGAATGTCCCACCGTTCCCGTGTGCTATGGCAATATTGGCGTCCTTGATTTGACGTTCGCCACCGGCACCTCGCAATTGGGTTGCTGCTTCGATCAAGCAGAACAGGCCATACATGCCGGGGTGTACACAGCTTAGCCCGCCCCCATTGGTGTTCACGGGCAAAGATCCCCCCGGAGCAATGTGTCCTTCAGCGACAAATGCGCCTGCTTCGCCCTTTTTCACAAAACCCATGTCTTCAAGGAACAGAAGGGTGTTGATCGTAAAGGCGTCATAGAGCTCAACAACGTCGACGTCTTTGGTGGTAACCCCAGCCATCTCAAATGCTCGCTTTGAGCTTTCGGTTGCGCATGTCGTTGTCAATGAGCCCGTTTGGCTGATTTCGCGGTGTGAGATTGCATTGCCGCCGCCTAGGAAATAGGCGGGCTTTTGCTGGTAATCTTGGGCGCGTTCCGCAGATGTGACAATGATGGCTGCGCCGCCGTCTGACATCAGGCAGCAATCCAATACGGTGAGGGGATCTGCCACTTTGGGGGAGGCGAGGTACTCTTCCATCGTCAAGTCCGCGCGCATTGTTGCATCCGGATTGAGTTGTGCCCATTTGCGCGCCGAAATTGCGACGTGACCCAAGTGCTCTTTGGGGACGTTGAATTCGTGCATATAGCGTTGTGCGGTAAAAGCATAACCGGGCACGGGAACCATTGGCTCATATGCCCGTTCCCATTGTGGTGTTTCGATGATGCCGTTCAAATTTCGCGATGATTTCGCGTTCGAGCCATAGCAGATCAGAACGTTTTTGCAGAGACCGAACTGAATCGCCATGGTGGCTTCGAGCAGGTAAGACATGAACGACGAACCGCCCACCATGTCAGAGTTTGCCCAAGTGGGTTTAATACCCAGATACTCAGCGATCGAAAGGGTGGGGAAGAAGTGGTAAAATGTACCGCCGCAGATCCCGTCGATTTCTGACAAGTTCATGCCGGCGTCAGCTAAAGCGTTTTGTGTCGCCTTCGCCAAAAGCTCAAGCGGAGAGGTATTGGGTGACTTGCCTAGACCGTAATAGCCAGTGCCGACAATTGCGGATTTGCCGCGTAATGGATGTGACATGTAGAGGTTCCTTACGCAGGTTTGAAGAATACAGCAGGTTCACCGGATTTGGCGTTCGGGCCAAAGTCGGGAACTGTGACAACGGCCTGAACCTGCATGCCGATTTGGATGGCGTCATTGTCCACATCTAGGATACGGCTGAAAATACGAGGGCCTTCGGCGAGATCGATCAACACGTTATTGTAATCGCCACCGTATTTGGCAGGACGGCGAATGATGGTGCTGGCGTAAACGGTTCCGGCACCAGAGGCTTCGACCCATTGTAGATCATCTGCGCCTGTCGTTGGGGCAATTGCTCGTGGATAGAAGACATATGCGCCAGTGCTGGCAGAGCGTTGAATTAAGAATTTCCCATCTGTTAAACCGGCGCGAAACGTCGCGTCGGCCTGTGGGTTTGCTTCGGGGGGGACAAAGTCAGTCATGACATTTTCCTTTCTGATTAAAGGGCGAATATTTCTGCAGCATGAGTTGGTTCTGAGACCTCGACCCGTCGACGTAACAAGCTTGCTTCAGGCAAAAGCCGCGCGCGCACATGAGAGGCTGCAGCCCGTAAGAGGGCAGGCTCAGGGGCATGATCCGCAACGGTTTCAAGATCGGCCCAAACCCGGCCGAAATAGACCAAACCAGTCAAACGCATGTAATCTGTAACAGCAGGCCCGATATCGGTGCCGTTCTGCATGGCTGTTGTGGATGCACGCCAATCTTCGATTGCATCGGCCAGTTCCATCGAGGTCGGGCCCGTTGAAACCAGTTCTGCAAAGGCATCGGCGGCGGCGCCGTTGTTTGTGCGAATGGCACGACGGGCAAGGCCGGTTGCGAGAACGCCATTGGTTCCTTCGTATATTGCCATGATCCGGGCATCGCGCATAATTTGCTCGACCCGGTATTCTTTACAAAAGCCATAGCCGCCGTGGATTTGTACGGCTTGGCTGGAGGCGATGTTGACTGCATCTGTCGCAAAGGCTTTGCAGGTTGGGGTAAGGATGTCCAAAAGCCCTTGATCGACCCCTAGGTCCATATCGACGAATGTCCGATAAACCATGGCCCGGCACCCCATGGTGTGGGCATAGATATCGAGAAGCATCCGCTGAACGTCACCATGTTGCGTGATCATGGCGGTTTCGCCGGCTGTTGTGCCTTGGCGTCGTGCCGAGGCGTGACTGCGCGACCGCTGAAAGGCTGCATCCATTTGTCCAACAGCTTGCAGTGAGACATCCAGCCGTTCAGCGTTCATCATCGTGAACATCGCGGCCAAACCTTGACCAATAGTGCCCAATAGTTCTGCCCGCGCACCGTCAAAGGCCATCTGGCAGGTGGGGGAGCCATGCATCCCCATCTTTTCTTCGATCCGTACCGTTTGAACGGTGTTGCGTGTGCCATCAGGTAAGGTCGCGGGGCAGGCAAAAAGGCTTAGCCCGCGCACGCCTGCAGGGGCGTCTGGGGTTCGTGCAAGCACCAGATGCAGCATATTGTCGGTGTAATCATGATCCCCACCTGAAATGAAAATCTTGGTGCCGCTCAGGGCATATCCATCTTCGTCACGGGTCGCGATTGTCTTGATTAGGCCAAGATCCGATCCTGCATCAGGCTCTGTCAGGCACATCGATGCCATCCATTCCCCCGAGATCAACTGCGGCAGGTACCTTGCCTTTTGGTCATCACTGCCACATGCGGTTAGGGTTCGGATACAGCCCTGTGCAAGGCTAAGCACCATTTCGTATGAGATGCAGGCACCTGCCAACATGTCAGCCAAAACTGCGCCAAAGATATGGGGCAATTCTTGCCCCCCAAAGTCTTCGGGGGCGGTAAGGCCGGTCCAACCCGCCTGCCGGTAGCGATCATAAGCGGCGACCATTTCTGGGGGCATTTTGACCCGGCCGTCTTCCAGTTTTGCACCAACCTCATCCCCAATCAGATCAAGGGGCGAGATTTCGGCGTTGATGAACTTACCCAAGGCGGGGATCAAATCATCAGCCAACTCGTCGCTCCAATCGGGCAGGCGATCCGGTCGGCCGATGTGTTTCAGAACAAAGGCGATTTCTGCTTCTGAGGCGGTATAGTCGATCATGTGTGAACCTCCCCAGGAAGGATTACTGCAGCGGAGCCTTTATAGAGGTCAGCAATACTGTCTGCCCGAAGCTCCAAGGCAAGCCGTTGATTGATATACCCTTTGTCGGTGATCTCATTTTTCTCAACTGAGGGGGTATCGCCTTGGATCAGGACGCGTTTTACACGCGTGGCGCTGCCCGTTTGGGATTTGTTGTAAGCTGCCAACCGTTCTGCAACATAGGCACGCACGGCCGGGTCAGCGGCATAGCCTGCAAGCGTATCAACGCGACCTGCACGAGTTTTGCATTCATCCGTGTTTAGGAACAAAAGTGCTCCGATTTCGCTCTTGTCATGGCCGGTGATCACCGCGTCTGACACCAACGGTTTCAGTGCCTCCAGCAATGCCAAACGCAGATTGCCCACGGCGACCCAGGTTCCTGTCATAAGTTTGAAGTTTTCGGACGTGCGCCCGTCAAAAACAATGCCTTCAGAGGGGTCTTCGGGGTTCTGGAGACGTCCGGCATCCCCAATCAAGTAATATCCCTCGTCGTCAAAGGCCTCGCTCGTTTTTGCAGGGTTGTTAAGGTAGCCGGGGGTCACGTGTGGTCCGCGCACACGCATTTCCAATTTGCCACCGTTGGGAAAAAATTTGATTTCATTTCCGGGAGTCGGCAAACCCACTACATCCGCGCTGGCAATGGGAAAGTGGACGCAGGTGATCATCATCGCCTCGGTCGCGCCCCAAGCAGAGACAAACGGGATTTTATCGCCACGTTCGTTTACGCCCAATTCTTCGAGCCCCTCCCACAGGTGATCTGGCAAACCAGCGCCTGAGAAAAAGATCAACTGAAGCCGGGCAAAGAAGGCACGGCGCAGTTCAGGGTCATCCCGCAGGATGGGAAGCATCATGTCAAAGCCACGCGGGACATTAAAAAAAAGAGTGGGCGAGATTTCGCGAATATTGCGCAGAGTTTTTTCAATCTCACCGGGCACGGGTTTGCCGTCATCAATATAAAACGAGCCGCCGTTCCACAGGATTTGATTGAAGTTGAAGTTGCCGCCAAAGGTGTGGTTCCACGGCAGCCAGTCGACGATCACAGGTGGGTCTGTTTTCAGGAACGGCCAGATCTGAACCAACGCTTGCTGGTTGGCCAGCATCATCCGTTGTGTCACAATCACGCCTTTGGGTAGGCCTGTTGAGCCTGAGGTAAAAAGGATTTTGCCAACGGTGTCATGACCCACAGCTTGGCGCGCTTGGCTGACTGCTTCGGACGGCTTGGTTTGCAAGGCGGTGTCATAGCTCAACGCGCCGTTGTCGGAGAACAATGTAATGTTTTCACCTGCCAAATATGTAAATGCCTGGTCAAACGCGAGGGCATCATCGGCATAGGCCATGCCGGGTTTGGTCGTTTCGACGATGTGGCGCAGTTTGGTAAGTTCGCCGTCGTAGAGAGAATAGGGGACCGAAACGGGAACCACGGGAATGCCAACGTGCATTGCTGCCAGCATCAGGACGCCGTGGCGGACGGAGTTACCAGACAGGATCAGCAGCGGACGGTCCGGACATAGCCCCTGAAGAAGTAAGAAGGCGGCAAGGGACTGCACCTGTTCGTACGTTTCAGAAAATGTGACGCCTTGCCACTGATCATCAGGTCCGCGTTGCATCAGAAAGGGTCGATCTGGCGCGGCTTCCGCCCAGTGGTCCAGCAGGTCCGATAGGCAGTCGTGTGGCAGGTCCAAGGGCAGGGGGCTTTCCAAGGTGAACGCTCCGTCGTCCAAATCATGACGCCTAACTTTGGCGGGGGCAAATTTGGCGGCGGGCTCTATCCCTGTTTTGGTCTGGTGAACATCTTTGTTCATCGTTTTCTCCCTGGCGTCGTTCTTCGGAATCATCATTCGCGAACCGGTTTTGGTAGAAATAGACTACCCAAGAGATTGTTAGTGTGCAAATGTATTATCGAACGTTCACTTAATTTACTGCTTGAGTAGGTTGCCGAAGCGTTTGGGGCAAGAGGAGAGGAACTTTCCGCTGCGTAGCGACGGGTTTGGCAACAAGGAGAAACAAAATGAAGATCGAGAATGCATCAGCAATTGTAACCGGCGGGGCTTCGGGCTTGGGGTTTGCGACTGCACAAATATTGGCGTCGGGTGGGGCTAAAGTGGCTTTGTTTGATCTGCCTGGTGCGCAATTGGATGCTGCAGCCAAAGATCTAGGTGCCGTAGCTGCGCCTTGTGATGTGACCTGCCCAGAAGCCGTCGCTGAGGCGTTGAACACGGCAATCGAAGCAAATGGATTACCACGCATTGTCGTGAATTGTGCGGGTGTCACACATGGGGAACGGATCGTTGGTCGCACCGGGGCTGCGTCGCTCGAGGGGTTTTCACGGACGGTTCAGGTGAATCTGATTGGAACATTCAACGTTCTGCGATTGGCCGCTGAAAAAATGTCCCAAGCCGAACCCCAAAACGATAATGAGCGCGGCGTGATCATCAACACCTCATCCGCGGCCGCATTCGAAGGCCAGATTGGGCAGGCGGCTTATGCAGCGTCCAAAGGGGGGGTGGCCAGTCTGACCCTACCGGCGGCACGGGAATTAGCGCGATCTGGCATTCGGGTCCTGGCCATTGCACCGGGGATTTTTTCGACTCCGATGATGGAAACCCTCCCCCAAGAGATCCAGGATAGTCTGGGTGCTAAGGTTCCTTTTCCATCGCGTCTTGGCAAACCCGGCGAATTCGCCCAGCTTGCAGGACATATGATCGAGAACACGATGCTAAATGGTGAATGCGTGCGTTTGGACGGCGCCATCCGGCTTGAGCCCAAGTAAGGAAGATTGCGATGGAATATACCAACATAACGAGCGAAACAGACGGCAATGTCGGTATTCTGACATTGAACCGTCCTGCCAAGTTCAATGCCATCAACCATGGGCTGCTTTACGAGATTGAGCACTACTTTGACAATCTGCCCGACGCGATTGGTGCGGTTGTTATGCGCAGCTCTGGCGAACATTTCTGTGCCGGGCTTGATTTGCTGGAGCATTCCATGCGGGATGCAGCTGGGGCTATGCATGAATGCCGTCTTTGGCATCGGATTTTCGACAAAATCGAATATGGTCGTGTTCCTGTCGTGGCTGCAATGAATGGCGGTGTCTTGGGCGGCGGGATGGAGTTGGCGATGACGGCTCATATCCGGGTAAGTCAGCAAGATACGTTTTATGAGCTTCCTGAAGGGCGTCGCGCCATTTTTGTTGGTGGCGGGGCCACGGTTCGGGTTGGCCGGATCATCGGTGCCGGACGTATGATGGAAATGATGCTGACCGGACGCCGCTATAAAGCTGACGATGGATTAAGCCTTGGTCTGGCGCACTACGTAGAGCCAAATGGAACTGTTTTTGAAAAGGCGATGGAGCTTGCGCGGCGTGTGACCGAGAATGCGCCGCTTTCAAACTATATGATGATGCAGGCGATCACCCGGATCAACGACATGTCGGCCAGTGATGGGCTATTCACCGAAAGCCTGGCTGCAGCAATTGCGCAGTCATCCCCGGAAGCACGCGCGGGAATGGAGGCCTTTTTGGCTAAGACGGGCAAGCGGGATAACCAATAACCCAAGCCGCAACACATCTAAGGGGTCGGTGCAGATATCTGCGCCGGCCCCTTTTGCATTCCGCGTCTGGAGAGGCGGGGGGGGGCAGTTGATCATTTGAGTGTAGAGGGAGTGAGAGCGGGGAAAGCGTTTTGGAGGATCAGCTTTCCCCTGACACGATCCGAAAAAGTGAGGGAGTTTCGGATCGGTATGTCATGCTTTGGCAGGCCGGGGTCTGAAAGTGAGAGCGAGGAGATCAGACCCCGGTGCCATCTCTGGGGCGGGTGGGCCGCCCCGGAAATTTAGTCAACAAAGGCGCGTTCAACGACAAAGGTCGCAGGTTTGTTGTTTGCGCCTTCGATCAGTCCGAACCCTTCAAGCGAGGCTTTGGTGTCGCGCAGCATGTCCATGGAACCGCAGATCATGCCCCGGTCTACTTCTGGCGATATGGGCGGAATGCCAAGATCGTCGAAAACTTTACCACTGGCCATCAAATCTGTGATCCGACCTTTGAAAGGGTAATCTTCGCGCGTGGTTGTGCAGTAGTGGCGCAGGTTCTGGGCCATTTCTCCTACCAGAGGGTCTTCTTTCAAGGCTTTGACAAGCTGCTTGCCATATTCCAACTCTGCCACTTCACGGCAAGTGTGGGTTAGGATGACCTCGTCGAATTTCTCATATGTTTCGGGGTCGCGGATCAGAGAAGCAAACGGGGCGATGCCAGTGCCTGTTGAAAACATCCACAACCGTTTACCCGGCAGTAGCGCGTCATTAACCAGCGTTCCCGTGGGCTTCTTGCGCATCAAAACGGTGTCTCCGACTTTGATTTTTTGTAGGTGTTCTGTCAGCGGGCCATTGGGGACTTTGATGGAGTAAAATTCGATTTCTTCGTCCCAACTGGGCGAGGCGATAGAATAGGCACGAAAAACCGGCTTTTCCGCATTTGGGAGCCCAATCATCACAAACTCACCGGAGCGGAACCGGAATGTCGACGGGCGAGTAATCCGAAATTTAAATAGACGGTTAGTGAAATGTTCAACAGATGTCACGGTTTGAGCGAACACGCCTGCAGGGGCAGGGAAGTCAGTTTTGGGGGAGCTATCTAGCGACATTGGTGTTTCCTTGTCTATTATGCGGCGGCAGGGGTTACGGACAACAGAGCAAGTTTCCCGTCTTTGCCATTCCAGTCGTCGGCATCAGGCATCGGATCTTTTTTCTCAACGATGACGGGCCAGAGTTCGGCGTATTTTTGATTGAGCTCAACCCAAGGCTCCATTCCAGCCTCTGTATCGGGACGAATGGCATCAGCCGGGCATTCGGGTTCACAAACGCCGCAGTCAATGCATTCGTCAGGGTGGATGACCAGAGTGTTTTCACCTTCGTAGAAGCAATCGACAGGGCAGACCTCGACGCAGTCAGTGAATTTGCAGTTGATGCAATTGTCGGTCACGACGTAGGTCATACAGGCTCTCCATTCATTTGTATACTAATGATTATTCGGAATTGCCAAACTCTGTCAATATGTATTTTTGGCGTTCGATCTTTGGAGATCAAATGCTTGACGCGTTCTGATGATACATTAGTATGCAAACGATAATTTGCGCGAATTTTCGCAACCGGAGGAAACGATGACTGGAAAGCTTGTCATAAAAAACATTGGGTTGTTGTTGTCAGGGAAGATGGAGCAACCGATTCTAGATGGCGACTGCCTGATTGCCCTAGACGGCAAAATTGCTGAATGGGGGTATGAAAAGGATCTGGATTGTGAACACGCAGATACCGTTGTCGATGCACATGGGGTTGCGCTGGCTCCGGGTTTGATCGACAGCCACATTCACCCTGTGGTCGGGGATTACACTCCGCGCCAACAGCAATTGCATTGGATTGATTCCACGCTGCATGGTGGGGTGACAACACTGATTTCAGCGGGCGAAGTACACATGCCGGGCCGCCCTAAGGATATCGTTGGTCTGAAGGCGATGGCGATTGCTGCGCAGCGTTGGTACGAAAACTTCCGCCCTTCGGGCATGAAAGTTCATGCTGGTGCCCCCGTGATTGAACACGGTATGGTCGAGGAAGACTTCAAAGAAATGGCTGACGCCGGTGTTAAGCTGTTGGGCGAGGTTGGCCTTGGGACTGTCAAAGATGGTAAGACAGCCAAACAGATGGTTGATTGGGCCCGCAAATATGGAATTCAATCTACCATTCACACCGGGGGGCCATCGATCCCGGGTTCGGGTTTGATTGATGCTGATATGGTTCTGGAAACAGGGACAGACGTGATCGGGCATATCAACGGCGGGCATTCGGCCCTACCGGATGACCAGATCATGTGCTTGTGCGAAAGCTGTACGGCAGGGTTGGAAATCGTGCACAACGGCAACGAGCGCGCCGCTTTACTGACACTAAATACAGCGCGTGAACTCAAGCAAATGGATCGCATTATTTTGGGCACAGATGGCCCGGCCGGGTCCGGCGTTCAGCCGCTTGGGATTATGCGGATGGTTGCGATGCTGTCGTCGCTTGGGGATGTCCCGGCGGAAATCGCGTTTTGCTTTGCCAACGGAAACACATCCCGTCAGCGCGAACTTGATACAGGCTTGATCGAAGTTGGGATGTGTGCCGATTTCGTATTGATGGATCAGGCCCAGCACGCGCCAGGTAAAAACATGCTTGAGTCAGTGCAGCTGGGCAATTTGCCCGGTGTTGGCATGACCATCATTGACGGTGCTGTGACTAGCCACCGCAGCCGCAACACGCCCCCGGCAACACGTTTGCCCGAAGTCGTCAGCTAAAACCCAGAAACTCCCCAAGACTGTTCCCCAGTTGCCCTTAAGGCGCTGGGGATTTTTTTGAAAGGCACGCATGATGAGCACACCGTTGCAGGGTCTGAAGGTGATCGAACTGGCGCGGATATTAGCAGGTCCGTGGATCGGTCAAACTTTGGCAGATTTAGGCGCTGACGTACTTAAGGTGGAAAGTCCTGATGGCGATGATACCCGCAAGTGGGGCCCCCCGTTCATTGAGCGTGAAGGGGAGAAGACCGCCGCCTATTTCCACGCGGCCAATCGCGGCAAAGACAGTATTGCCCTGGACTTTGGCGACGCAGGGGATCGGGCAAAACTGGTGGGCCTGATCCGCGACGCAGATGTGTTGATCGAGAATTTTAAGGTTGGCGGGCTCAAGAAATTTGGTCTCGATTACGAGAGTATGAAGCAGATCAATCCGCGTCTGGTCTATTGCTCCGTGACAGGGTTTGGTCAGGATGGACCTTACGCGCATCGGGCGGGCTACGATTTCCTGATCCAAGGCATGAGCGGTGTTATGGATCTGACGGGGGATCCGAACGGGGAGCCGCAGAAAATTGGTGTGGCTTTTGCAGATATTTTTACGGGGCTATATGGGGTCATTGGAATTCAGGCAGCCCTTGCTGAGAGGGACCGGTCGGGAATGGGGCAGCACGTTGACCTGAGCTTGCTGGATTGCATGACCGGGGTGTTAGCGAACCAAGGGATGAATTTCTTGGCCTCGGGAGAGTGTCCGAAACGTCTTGGCAATGCGCATCCAAATATCGTGCCTTATCAGGTGTTTCCCGTGAAGGATGGGCACATCATCATTGCGTGTGGCAATGACCGGCAATATGGCACCCTTTGTGATATTCTAAATGTGTCCGAACTGGTTAAGGACCCGCGTTTCTTAAGCAATGCGGATCGAGTGGTACATCGCGCTGAATTGACGGACATTTTGACCAAAGCGTGTTTGCTCTGGATGAAGGAGGATCTGCTTGAGGCGCTCGAAAAAGGGGCTGTACCGGGTGGGCCAATCAATTCCGTGGCCGAAGCTTTGAGTGATCCTCAAATCAAGTATCGGGATATGCAGATCGCCCCCGAGGAGGTGCCCGGATTACGTACGCCGATAACCTTTTCGCGGTCAGAGCTCAGCTTGGCCAAAGCATCGCCGCAAAAGCCGACGAGATCATGATATCTTTCGCAGGATCTTGATAAGGTTACGTTGTTCGGCGGCGGTTAAGGGCTTTAAGGTTTCGGCAGTAATGGCGTGCCCAACCTCTGCCATTTGCCTGACCATCTCCTCTCCCTCTGGGGAGAGTGAGATCAGCGTCCGACGTTTGTCGTTTGGATCTGATTCTGCGAGGGTCAAACCCTTTTGACGCAGACGGTCCACTACGCCCTTGATAGTGGCCACATCCATCGCAGCCAAACGCCCCAAGTGATTTTGTGAACACTGTCCTTGCTCTGAGATACGGAGCAGGGCACCAAATTGCGTGGGTGTCAGCCCATTTAGAGTGCGCGACTGAAAAATCGTAGCATGCCTTTGGCTGGCCAACCGCAGCAGATAACCCACCTGATCGTCTAATTGATAGGCGTTCTCATTCTGCTCTGCTGCATCTGTCATTATCGTACCCACTGCTTTTTTATCATTTGCAGTATAACAACTAAGGGTATGCGAACAACGGTAAAACCGGGCCGTTTCGGCCCGGTTTTTTGATTACACCGCGAGGTATTTCTGTGAGATCTCAGGATGCTGATCGAGATGATCAAACGACCCATCATAGCAAACCTGACCCTTTTCAATGATGTAGGCCCTATCAGACACCAATCTCGCAAAGTGAAGGTTCTGTTCCGAGATCAACACAGAAAGCCCCTCACGTTTCAACTCTGCGATGATACTGGCCATCTGTTCTACAATGACAGGAGCGATCCCTTCGGATGGTTCATCCAGCAAGACCACCTTTGGATTGCCCATCAACGTGCGGGCAATAGTTAGCATCTGTTGCTCGCCACCCGACAATTGCTTTCCCAGGTTTTTGCGCCGTTCCAACAGGTTGGGAAAGAGCTCGTAGAGATGCTCCAACGTCCATTCAGGCGCGTCTTCGCACTTGTCACGACGGCCGACCTCTAGGTTTTCTTCGATCGTGAGATCCCCGAAAATGCGCCGCTCTTCTGGAACATACCCAACACCGGCCCGGCAAATCAAATGGGATGGCTTGCCTAAAATATCAGACCCCTCATAGGTGATCTGACCCGTTTTCTGGCGCACCATGCCCATGATGGATTTCATGGTGGTCGATTTGCCTGCCCCGTTGCGCCCTAAGACAGCAACCACTTCGTTTTTCTCGAGGGACAGCGAGACGCCGTTCAGAATTTGCGCGCGCCCATATAGAGCGTTCAGGTTTGCGACTTCAAGCATGGGCCAACTCCTCTTCGAATAGGGTACCGCCGCCCAAATAAACCTCTTGCACTGTCGCGTTCGCGCGGATCTCTTCGCCAGTACCCTCCGCGATCAATTCCCCCCGGTTCAGCACCAGAATGCGGTGGGAATGGGCAAAAACTACATCCATGTCATGTTCGGTGAACACCACACTGACCCCTTCACGTTCGACGATTTCAGCAGTTAGGGCCATCAAGGCAATACGTTCGGAGGGTGCCATACCTGCAGTTGGTTCATCCATCAAAAGCAATGCAGGTTCATGCGCCAGTGCAATGGCAAGTTCCAGACGTTTCAGATCGCCATAGGCCAGTTCCGAGCAAGCTCGCTGGGCCTGTTCGCTCATGTTGACCAGATCGAGCAGAGCCATCGCCTCGTCGACATACAATCGCGTGGCACGTGAAAATAAATCGAACACCCGTCGATGATATGAGATCAACGCCATTTGGATGTTCTCCAACACGGTCATCGACAAGAAGGTTTCAGTGATCTGAAAGGTCCGGCCAACCCCCAAACGCCAGATTTTGCGCGGTGGTGTTCCCAGCAATTCCTTGCCGTTCAACTTGACTGAACCAGTGTTGGGTTTCAGATACCCATTCAACATGTTGAAGCAGGTCGTTTTACCCGCGCCATTAGGCCCAATCAGAGCAAGGAATTCCCCCTTGCCAACGTCGAAGTTCACATCTTGAACAGCTTTGATCCCGCCAAAGCTTTTGGCCAAATTACGAACTGATAGAACAGGGCTCATGCTGCGTCTCCTTTCTTGGTCGGCATGACAGCACGCAGTAGTCTTTGAACGCCACCAGCGATGCCATCAGGGGCCAGCAAAACAACAACCAAAATGATCCCGCCAAAGATAAAGCGCCAATATTCGAGCCGGGTAACCCAGTCTTCGATCATGACAAAGGCCACGGCCCCAAAGATTGGGCCGGCCAGCGCATGAATACCACCGAGCAGCACCATGATTAGGCCATCAATACTTTGCGCGATTCCAAGGCTGTCTGGGAAAACAGATCCTTTGGAAAAAGCAAAGATTACACCGGCCAGCCCCGCAAGGGCACCTGCCAAGGTAAAGCCCATCCATTGATGGAACTTGGTGTCGACGCCAATCGCTTCGGCACGGGTTTTGCTGTCACGGATGCCACGCAATGTATAGCCGAACGGCGAGTGGGCGACGCGGCGCAGGAACCATATGCCACCGATGCACAGAACAAAGGCAATATAGAAATATACTTGATCCGAACTGGCCCATTTCGCGGGCCATACGCCCAAGATACCATCGTCACCGCCAGTGAAATCCTGCCATTGGAAGGTTACGCCCCACAGGATTTGCGCGGCAGCCATTGTGAGCATGGCCAAGTAGACGCCAGATAAACGGACGCAGAACCATCCAAAGAACAAAGCAGCCGCTGCAGCGGCAATGGGGCCGAAAATCATGGCTGGGATCATGCTAAATCCAAGCAGTTTTACGGAGAGTGCAGCAGCATACGCTCCTACACCAAAGTAAGCAGCATGTCCAAAGCTGACCATGCCCCCGATACCCATCATAAAATGTAATGAGACCGCGAAGAGCGTTGCCACCATGACGTCAACAAGCAGGATAGTGGTGAATTCCGCTACAACAACTGGGCTGAGCGCAAGCATCGCCACCGCTGCAAACAGGATCATCGAGGCTTGATTGCTCATCAATCTGAGAGGTTGGTCGGGCTCCTCTGTTCCGCCATGCTCGCTTCCGGGTTTACCGAACAAGCCATAAGGACGCACGATCAATACAACCGCCATAACGATAAACGGAAGAACAATCGAAATTTGTGGGAAGATAAGGATGGCAAACGCGTTCAGGACCGAAATCAACACGGCCGCCACAAAGGCGCCTGTTACACTGCCCATCCCTCCAATTACCACAACAACAAAGGCTTCGCCAATGATCGAGAGATCCATTTGCAGCGATGCTGCCTCGCGCGGTATTTGCAAGGCGCCACCAAGACCGGCAAGGAATGCCCCAAGGACAAAAGCAGCAGAAAAGAGCCATGCCTGGTTTACGCCAAGAGCAGCGACCATTTCGCGATCCTGTGTTGCGGCGCGCACTAGAACACCCCAGCGCGTTTTATGAAACAAAAGCCATATACCCAGCAAAACAGCAGGCCCAATACAGATTAGTGCAAGATCATATTCGGGAATGGGTTCACCCATGATGCGGACGGCCCGATCCAATCCGGGCGCACGTGGCCCCAAAAGATCCTCAGCCCCCCAAATGGCGAGGGTGCCATCTTGAAAGATCAGCACGACGCCGAATGTCGCAACCAGTTGGAACAATTCGGGTGCGCGATAAATGCGGCGCAGAATGGTCAGTTCAATCAACAGACCGACAACACCGACGATAAGGGCGGCAGCGATGACGCTGAACCAGAACCCAAAAATGCCCGCATTTAAGGTCGTGACGAGCGTATAGGCCAAGTATGCACCGACCATATAGAACGAGCCATGAGCAAAGTTCACGATCCTGGTCACACCAAAGATAATTGAAAGTCCCGATGCGATCAGGAACAGCGACGAGGCATTGGCAAGCCCCGTCAGCAACTGCGCGAAGTAAAAGCCCATGAATTCCCCTCCCGGCTTTTGAATTTGAATGTCAAAGGGCGATTGCCCGCCCTTTGACGTTTCGTGAGTGGTAGATTTCGTTAGTCAGCTGGGCGCAGTTTCGCGGCTTCTTCTTCTGACGGCAGATAGCTGGACCCATCGGCATAGTTCCAATCAACCAGCTTGGGTTGGCCGTCTACGAGAGAGGTTTTTCCTACATAGGCGCCCATCGTGGATTGGTGGTCTGCGGCGCGGAACATGAATGGACCGGTCGGGCTGTCTGCTACCTCTAGCCCCTCCATTGCTGCCAGCAGGGCAGCTGTGTCGGTGGAGCCGGCTTTGGTAAGCGCTGCCGCAATCGACAGGATCGAGTTGTAGCCAACGATCGAGCCTGTCTTGGGCTCTTCGCCAAACATGTCAATATATGCCTTGGCAAAGGCGGCGTGGCTATCGGTTGTGATGTCCGTGCCGGGGTATCCGGTGACAATCCAACCTTCGGGGGTTTCGTTGCCCAGCGGCTGCAGATACTCAGGTTCGCCGGTCAGCAAAGACGCAACTGCACGGTCTTCAAAGAGGAAGCGCAACGACCCTTCGCGAACAAACTTTGCCAAATCGCCGCCAAATGTCACGTTAAAGATCGCGTCGGGCTTGGACGCTTCGAGCGCGCGCACTGTTGAACCTGCATCGATCTTGAACACAGGTGGCCACTGTTCGGTTACGAATTCAACGTCAGGGCGCAGGCGGCTGAGTTCGGATTTGAAGGCTTTTACAGCATCTTGACCGTAGGCATAGTTGGGCGCGATCGTGGCCCATTTAACGGCGTCGAGTTTGGCAGCCTGTTCCGCGAGCATTGCTGCTTGCATGTGGGTCGAGGGACGCAAGCGATATGTGTACTTATTGCCTTTTGACCAAACAATTGCATCGGACAGTGGTTCAGATGCGAGAAAAAGCACTTCTTTTTGTTTCGCAAAATCTGCGACTGCCAGGCCGATGTTGGACAAGAACGTGCCAAAGATCAGTGCCGCACCTTCTTTGGAGACAAGTTCCTCGGCTATGCGGATTGCTGTTGCTGGATCACCGGTATCATCGCGGCTGATAACTTTGAGCTGCTTGCCGTCGATGCCGCCCGCAGCATTGATTTGTTCGACGGCCAGCTGCCAGCCCTTTTTATAGGGCTCTGTAAAAGCGGGGAGCCGGGTGTAGCTGTTAACCTCGCCAATAACGATCTCGTCAGCTGCCTGGGCAGCTTGTGGGGCAAAGCCCACCAAGGGCAATGTAGCGAGCGCCCCCAATACGGTGCGTCTGATTAATGACATGTATTTTCCTCCAGTTAGATCAGTTATTCTGTTCGCAAGGCCGGTTGTGCCCGGCTTCTTGGTGATTGTCAGCAAGTGATTGACCTTACGTAATCCTTTAGCGCAGTCCGTCTGTCCCTTTGGCATCCGAATGGGTCAGACCACCTACACGGGGCAAGGGGCGCCCGCTGTCGGTAACGGCAACCGCAACCATGATTTCATTGGCGCGCGGGGAGTCGTTCAGGCGCACTTCGATCCCGTCAAAATGACTGCGCACATAGGCGGCATCCTTGTGGCCCAAAGGCACATCCAGAACCTGACCGGGGCTACCCATCTTTTTCGACGACGGAACCAAGGCGGCGCCCTTTTCAACTTCTTTGCGCAGGGGCGCGCCGAGCTTTGGGTGTAAAATGGCTGCCGCGTGCTCTAGCTCACCGTTTTCGCCCACCATGGCGGACTTGCCATAGCTTTCGGCCTGATCTGGTGTGATCCCCAAGGCCTCGACGCACCGTTTTCCTAAGATCGTGCCTAACTCGGCTCCGATATCCATCAGAGCGGTCAGGTCCTCTTGGTAGGTGCCAGCAAACGGGTTAGCGATGACGGCCACAGCCACGGCTTTGCGCGTGGCGGGTACAATTGCGCGCCCAGCTTCGATATGTGTTTCTTCGACATTTACAGCGATTTTGCGAATGTTCATGGTCATCTCAAACCGTCCTCCCCTTTGATTTCTGATGCGAGCAAACCTCCCGATCGGGAATGGATGCGTTCGCCGGTGCTCATCACAAGAGCAAAGGCCAACTCGTCGGCACGAGGGGCGTCGTTGCAGCCCACTTCCATGCTGTCGAAATGGGATCGCACGTAAGATGCGTTGACGTGGGTAATTGGCACATCAAGCCGCGCCCCTACGCCGCCCACCTTTTTTGATGACGGAACAATGGCATTGGCGTTGCCCAAAAGCTGGCGCATGGCATAGCCACCGGGGGCGTGCCAAAGGGCACCATGCTCTAGCTCACCGGCTTCGCCAACCAGTGACCCCTTGCCGTATCCTTGGATGTTTTCTGGGCCGCCAAGCATATCGAGCAATTTCTGCGCCATTTCCAAGCCAAGCGGCTTTAGATCTTCCATGAAACCTTGGATTTCAGGTTCAAAACGCCCGGCAAATGGGTTCTTGATAATTGCCAATACTGCAGCTCTACGCTGAGGCGTTTCCGGGGCAGGGCCCCCTTCGTGAAAGATCTCTTCATACGAGGCGACTGTTTTTCTGAGAATGACGTCAGGCATTTATCAAAGTCCTGTTGGGTTGGTGTTCGGTGAAACCGGAATGTCCTGATTGGCGGATTTCGCCCTGCAGGGAAAGCGAAGCGGCGCGGATCAAATCGGCGTCGCGCATTTTTTCGGCGACGATCTGACCGCTTTGCAGCGCATGGTGAATATCTGTGCGTGAAAGCGCCCCACATTGAACTGTGACAAGCTGCTGACCAAGGTCACTATCGTCCTGAATGTCAGACGCTGGACGGCGGCTGATTGCTGGATGATCGGGGAGATTGACAGCATTGGCGATCAAAGTTGCGGCTACATCCGCAGTGGCCGCAGTTTGAGCAAGGACCGTGACGCTGTCAGCAATGCCAAGGGACAAGCTGCGCCCACTGACCCCCGACGTGGCGATTCCAGAAATACCGTCTTCGGCATTTATCAGAACCCGCCCTAAATCATGCCCCTCGACCGAGGCCATAGCCATGGAAAAGCTCTGCCCCGGTTCCAAGTGTATCGCGATGTCCCCCCCGTTGTTGACATATGCGCGTTGCACATCAGTGACTGACGTGATGGCATTTAAGATCGTATCAGCCACGGCACCTGCGACCGCCGCCATTGGGGTGACGAATTGGGCGCAATGGGGGCGAACCGCACTTTGCATGTGTTGTGCGATGGCCTCCCCTGCTCGAGGGCTGGCTTCGGTCATCGGGGATTTGAGAAGACGAAGGTTCCCAACCAACTCCTCCAACACGGTCTCAAACCGGGCTTGTGCCGCTGCAAATGCCCTAACTCGATCTCCATCTGCCCCGATGATCAGATCAATCGGCCCGTGCTGCAAATGCAGCCGAGTTCCACAGGAGAGAAGGGCGGAAACAGGTCTCATTTAGACCAACGATAATTTGTGTGCGCCATAGGATCAGGCTGGTTGTCGAACTGTGCAACCTTGCGAGTGCCGTCTGATACCACGTCTTGAACCAATCTGATTTCATCCATATGGCCACCCAATGTGCCATAGTCGCTGACCCGCATGGTGAATTCGATCGGGGCCACCAACGCGGGAGTTGGAACGTACCCGAACGAGCCTGTCGGCATGTCCAACACATCCACCATCACGGTAATGCCACCACCGGGCCAGACATAGGCTTCGGCCCCACCACAAGACACAAACGTGAGTGAATCTTTGACGGATTTGGTGAGTTTGACGGGGTTTTCTGTAACGCCAGCGCGCAAACTGCCACCGGCACCGCCCATGAACAGGACTGAACAGACCGACGGTTCACAGTTTTCCGCAATTAGGTCAGCTGATGCTTTCAGCTTTTCCGGGATTTCTGCGGGTTGCGGCGTCAACGTCTCGTCGAGTTCGAAATATGCGTATTGCTCACCGGTGGTTGATACCATCAACAGGCGCATGCCATCTTTGGCAAACTTTGGATTGAAATCGCCCAGGATTTTGAGTGGATCTTCGATATCGGTGCCGCCCCAGCCGGTGCCAGGCTCTGCGACTTGGAAATACCGTCCGGGCGTTGATCGACGACCGTTAATTTTGATTCCGGTCGCGGGCACGTCCAACAATTTGCCAGCCTGATGCTCTGATAGAACGCCGGTGATGTGGTCATCGACCACCACAACGTCTTCCACGTGACCCACCCATTGTGTGGCGAACATGCCAATTGTAGCAGACCCGCAGCCAACCCGCATCAACTTCTCTTCGACGCCATTGATGATCGGGGCTTTGCCGGCTTGAACCACAACCGTGGTTTCGTGCTCAGGCTCACCGATCACCATTTCCACGGCTTCTTGGTTGCAAAGTTTCAACAGTGCATCACAGGTGATGCGGCCCTCTTTCTTGGTCCCGCCGGTCAAATGCTCGACGCCGCCGAGGCTGAGCATTTTGGATCCGTACTCTGAGGTCATCACGTGACCGATCGGCTCTCCGTTGACGCGAACAACGTCGCGCTCGTGGCCCAGATGACGGTCGGTGTCGATTTTGATCTTTACACCGCAGTAGGAAAAGATTCCTTCGGTCACAACGGTGACCATATCGACGCCCTGAATTTCTTGGCTGACGATGAAGGGGGCGGGTTTGTAATCGGGATATGTGGTGCCAGCGCCAACCGCGGTAACAAACGGACGATTGCCCTGAACGATATTTCCATCCCAGTCATCGGGGCCTTTGCCGTCCTTAAGGAATGGCACGAGTTTTTGGCCCGAGCTTTCAATGATGGTCAAAGCGTCAAGGCGTACCAAATCTCCGCCATGGTTGGCGTACCGATCACAGGCTCCTATTTTACCGTCAGCGATATAGCACATGACCGGGCAGGCATCGCAGCGGATCTTTTCAGGATTAGCGGTTTCATTTGCCATTGTTCTTGTCCTTGATTGCGGCGCGCACTCGGGATGGCGTAGCGGGAACTTGAGTCAACCGGACACCGCAAGCGTTCTTTATCGCGTTAAGAATTGCGGGCGCCGTCGGGATGAGGACATGTTCCCCCAACCCTTTGGCGCCATAAGGGCCATGCGCGTCCGGTTCTTCGATGATGACTGTTTCAACAGGGGGCATATCGCCCATTGTTGGGATAAGGTAATCGTGCAGGTTTTCAGTGCGGCCGGGAATGTACTCTTCCATTAAAGTCATGCCGAGTCCCTGTGCGATGCCCCCTTGAACCTGACCTTCGACCAACATCGGATTGATCGCTTTTCCTACATCGTGAGCGGCGACAAACTTGAGTGGTTTGACTGTTCCAAGCTTGGTATCAATTTCGACCACAACCAAATGCGCGGCATATCCAAATTGGGCATAGGGAATGCCCTGACCATTTTCATCCAAGGGCTTGGTGGGGGGGTCATAGGTTTCCTGTGACAACAAAACATACCCCTCATCATCGGCGCTTAGGGTCGCTAGGTCGATGGTGTGAGCCGTGTCCTGGTCTGTGATCTTGATCTGCCCGGCGCTGATTTCCAAAGTGGCATCCGCACCAGCATTCACCTGTGCTAGGATTTGCGCGCGCATTGCGTTGCCGCTCAGGCGCGCGGCGCTGCCTGAAACATAAGTTTGACGCGAAGCCGAGGTTTTCCCGGCATCGGGTGTCACGTCGGTGTCAGGCCCGACGATTTCCAGCTGGTGAACCGGGATTCCCAACGCCGTCGCATAAATCTGGCTGATGACGGTATTTGCGCCTTGACCAATATCCATGGCCCCTTGGTGCAAGACAACGGTACCATCTTTGCGGATGCCGGATTTGATGGTTGATGGGTTTGGCAAAGACGTGTTGCCGCATCCATACCATCCACCTGCAAGCCCGACGCCGCGCTTGAAGATATCGTTTTCCGCGTTGAACGCGATTGCATCCGTGCGCTCGCTATCCCAAGCGGATTTCAGAGCCTCAAAGCAGGGCTTGATCCCGACGCCCTGTTCAAACACCTGTCCGCAGACGGTTGGAACATGGTTTTCCAAAGAATTGCGAATTCGGAATTCCAGCGGATCTATGCCCAGCTTGTCGGCCAGTTCATCAAAAAGGCTTTCTTGTGCGATGGCTGACTGTGGCACGCCAAACCCACGGAACGCGCCAGCCGGGGGGCAATGGGTATGAATGCCCTGAGATTCTGCACGGTAATCCGTGATTTGATAAGGGCCTGAGGCATGGACTGGGACGCGGTTCGCCACAGTCGGTCCCCAACTGGCATAGGCCCCTGTGTTGAAGTAGCCAAAGAAATCAAAGCCTTTGATCTTGCCCTCTTTGGTGGCGCCGATCCGCAACGTGATGTCGGACGGATGCCGTTTGGTGGTCGACTGCATCGATTCCGTGCGCGAGTAGGTGAGCCGCACCGGCTTGCCGGTTTTGAGTGCGCCCAATGCCAGGTAGGGCTGTACACTCAGGTCAAGTTTTGAGCCAAATCCACCGCCCACACCTGTTGGAATGATGCGGATTAGTTCGCGCGGCATTCCAAGAATGATTTCCATAGCGTCCAGATCCATCACCGGCGCTTGGGTGCAGGCATGGATTTCGACCCGGCCATTGACGATTTCTGCAAACCCAGCCTCGGGCTCGATATAGCCGTGCTCAACAAAGCCGCTGCGGAATTTGCCCTCAACCGTGACATCTGCATCCGCTAAAGCGGCTTCGGCGTCGCCGCACTGGACAAACCCGCCGCACATCACATTGCCTGCGCGGTCGGCGTGCAATTGGGCTGCATCATCAGCCATGGCCTCGTGCACACTTTGGCTGGCAGGACGTTCCTCCCATGTGACCGGGAATTGAGACGGGTCAAAGGCGCGAACAGCCTCTGGCGTGCCAACAATCGCTGCTACGGCTTCACCCCGGAAACGGGTTTCGTTTTCGGCAAAAACAGGTTGGTCTGCAAAATCTGGAATGACCCCAAAGACGTTGCGACCGGGGATGTCCGCACTAGTCAGCACAGCTTCGATGCCGGTGGATTGAGCAAACGCGTCTAGGTCGCCGAATTGAAATCCTGCGCGCGGGAAGGGGGATCGGATGACCAAGACTTCCAGCGTACCTTGCGGTGCCACATCGTCGCCAAACGCTTCGGTACCGGCGACTTTGCCAGCACCATCCAAGCGGCGGATCCCTTCACCGGCGTGACCCAAGGTCAGGTCGGGAATGTCTGTGGAGCCAGCGGCAATCACAGCATCAATAATCTTTCGATAGCCTGTGCAGCGACACAATACTCCGCCCAAGGCATCCTGAACCTGTGTTTCTGAAGGGGTGCTTTCTTCGCGAAGCAGTGCCACGGCCGACACTATCATGCCGGGGGTGCAAATCCCGCATTGCGCGGCACCATGGTTTTGGAAGCTTTCGGCCAAACGCAATGCATCCAAATCCGTTTTTGCAAGCCCGCCCAGTGTTTCGACACTGCGTCCTGCTGCTTGATGTGCCGGCATTAAGCAAGCGCAAACAGGGGCGCCATCGACCAGCACAGTACAGGCTCCACAATCGCCTGCGTTACAGCCGATTTTTACATCGCGCGCACCAACACGTTCGCGCAGGGTTTCTGATAGACGTTCGCCTGCGTATGGCTCGACGCTCACGGTCGAGCCGTTCAAGGTGAATTGGGTAGTCATGACATTTACCTGCTCATTCATGGGCTTGCGCAGCTTTTGTGATCGTCCGCAAACACTGCTCTGCCACGGCCTCTAGACGGAATTCAGCACTGCCGCGCACGTCCGCGATGGGCGAGAGCGTTGAGAAATGCGAATCATTCAGAGTGATTTCCCCGAGAGTTTTGCCGATTAAATCCGCTTCGAGTTGCAACATGCGCTGGGCGACAGGAGAGCAAGCCCCAATTGCAACACGCGCGTGGTTGATGCGCCCTTGTGGATCAAACCCGATCACAGCCGCCGTCATTGTAATTGAAATGACCAGATAACGCCGTGATCCGAGTTTTTCGAAGGCGCCTGCGGCAGTATGGGGCACATTAGGAAGCAAAAACCCGGTGACCATTTCATCGCTGGCCAGTGCGATGTCTCGAACTCCAGTTATGAATTCATTAAGCGGTATGACCCGTTTACCACGGACCGATTGCAACTCAGCTTGTGCATCTAAGGTCAGCAGCGGCGGGACGCCATCTGCGGCGGGTGAGGCGTTGCACACATTGCCTGCAACCGTCCCTGCGTTTTGAATTTGCAAACTGCCGACCTCGCGGGCGGCGGCCTGCAGCCCGTCGAAGCAAGGTGGTAAACTGGTGCGAAAAATGTCGCTCCAACTGGTGGTTGCGCCGATGCGCCAAGTGTCCCCGTCACATGAAATTCCCGAGAGTTCGGGTATCCGAGAAATGTCCAAAAGGTCAGTTTTTATCGGACCTTGATTCTGGCTTGGGAAGTAGTCCGTGCCGCCTGCAACGATTTTGACCTCTTTAGCGGCAATGTGGTCAAGAGCCTCATTTAGGGCGGTAGGCATAAAGTGATGCAAGGTTCGAGTTCCTGTTGGGCGATATGTATTGTTGTTTGTATGCTAATGATATTGCGGGATTCGGAAATTTGTCAATCCAAAGTTTGACGCTGCGAAACTGTTGATAATAATAGGCAAAAGATCAGTGTGTCTTTAAGGAAAGTTTTTCTTGAATTGCTGCAGTTGCGCAGTTTGCACTTCGCAGATGCAGCATTGTCGACTTTTCAAAAGCGAACGTGATCGTCGGGCGTCAGAAGAGCGGATCTGAATCGCAGGGAGGGGGCCCGGAGAAATTAGCCGCGTTTAACGATGGCGACTTTTTGAAGAAATTCGTTGACACACTAACGAAAAAACAAAAATATAATGAACGATCACTAACCTACTTGTTAGCACGATCATGCCAGCGGATGGAAATCCCTGAGCGAACGAAATAACCCTTAGGGAGGGAAGAAATGAACAAGTTCAAAACTTTGCTGGTTGGTGCCGTTGTAGCCAGTTTGGCAGCCACTGCTGCTATGGCGCAGGAAAAAGTTCGAATCGCTTTTATTGATCCGCTGTCAGGCCCGTTTGCCTCGACCGGGAATCAAGGCCTGTCAATTTACCGCCACGCTGTGGATGAATTGGTTAACAAAAAGGGTGCCTTGCTGAACGGTTCGGCTGAGTTTGAAATCGTACCTTTCGATAACAAGATCAGCGCAAAGGAATCGTTGATCCAGCTGCAGGTTGCTATCGACCAAGGCATTCGTTTTATTGCACAGGGCGCATCTTCGGGTGTTGCTAACGCTATTACCGACGCGGTTAAAAAGCACAATAAACGTAACCCTGATAAGCAGGTAATCTTCCTGAACCACTCAGCGGTTGATCCTGCTCTGACAAACGACAAATGTAACTTCTGGCATTTCCGTTTCGATGCGAACGCAGACATCAAAATGGACGCTCTGACAGACGATATCGCAAACAATCCTGACATCAAAAAAGTGTATGTTATCGGTCAGGACTACTCGTTTGGTAAAGCTGTGGCGGCGGCGGCTGTTCGGTTCTTGAAAGAAAAGCGTCCTGACATCGAAATCGTTGGCAACGAGCTCCACCCAATCGGTAAGGTCAAAGACTTCACGCCTTATGCGCGCAAAGTTATTGCAGCCGAAGCTGATGCTGTTATCACCGGCAACTGGGGCGGTGATATGGTTGGCTTGGGTAAAGCAATCATGGGTGCTGGCTTCACCAAGCCAATCTATACATACTATGGCGCGACATCGGGCATTACCGCCAACTTTGGTGACCAGGGTGATGGTATTGTGAAATTGGCGGGTGCTGGGCAAGTGAACCCTCCACTGTCCGCAGAGGCAGAAGCCTTTACTACCAGCTACTATGAAAAGTTCCCTGAGCTGGATCTAGGTCAACCACAGATGGCCAACGTTGCGCCAATGCTTGCTGTGGCAATCAACGAAGTGGGTAACGCAGATGACGTGAAAGCCATTGCTTATGCTCTGGAAGGCATGGAATTCGATGGCGTGCTGACTGGCAAGACGATCATGCGTGAAAGTGACCACCAAGCCATTCAGACACTGACGGTTCAAGGCCAGACAAGCGAAGGCTTGACCTTTGATTATGACAAGTCTGGTCATGGTATGGTTGCGGAAACCATCGTTGAATTGGCGTCCTTGAATTCGGCTACAACCTGCAAGATGAAGCGTCCGTAACGCTTCGTCACTGCGAAATATGTTGCCAATTCGTCCTGTCAGAGGTTCTCTGGCAGGACAACACTACAAATAATAAAATCTCAAACAGGGAGCCGACAAACGATGGCATTGTTCCTCGTTAACATTTTGGATGGCTTGGTCACCGGGCTTTTGCTCTTTATGCTCTGCAGTGGCCTTACGCTGATCTTCTCAATGATGGGCGTGCTGAACTTTGCTCACGCCAGTTTTTACATGCTGGGGGCGTACTTCGCTTACCAGATTAGTACCGTCACAGGGTTCTGGATGGGCCTGTTGGTTGCGCCAGTGATCGTGGGTGTCATCGGGGCACTGATCGAACGATACGGCTTGAGGCGAGTACACAAATATGGACATGTTCCCGAACTGATCTTTACCTTTGGTCTGGCCTTGCTGATCGAAGAAGTGGTTCAGTTCTTTTGGGGGAAAAGCCAGATGGCGTATTCGGAGCCCCTCGCTCTGGATTTTGCTGCGTTTTCTATCGCCGGAAACTCCTTTCCTGCCTACAAAGTCTTTATGATTTTCATGGCGATGGGGTTGTTCTTGGTCTTGCTCTATATCCTGACAAAGACCCGGATCGGCATGACCATTCAAGCGGCGCTCAGCTATCCTGAAACTGTGCAGAACCTGGGACATAATGTGCCCTTGGTATTCATGTGCGTGTTTGGCGTAGGCACCGCAATGGCTGGCTTGGCTGGAGTGATCGCTGGACCTGTTCTTGGAACCTTCCCAGGCATGGCATTGCAACTTGGCTCGATTGTGTTTGTGACGATCGTGATCGGTGGCCTCGGATCGCTCTGGGGTGCGCTCGTTGCATCTTTGATCATTGGATGGCTGCAAACGTTTGCGGCGGCGTACAATGTTGCGATGGAAGATATCCTGACCGCCATCGGCTTTACCAAACCTGAAAATATCTGGGACCATCCTCTGCAAGATCTCTGGACCCTCACCTTGCCGCAAATCGGGCCGATTCTGCCCTATCTGTTGATGGTGTTTGTTCTGGTGTTGCGTCCGCAGGGTCTGATGGGGAAACGTGAAACATGACTATCGCCAGCAAAACACCACTCACAGCCGGAACAAAACGGCTGATTTCTCTTTCGACTGTTCTGCCTTGGGCGTTCGCGGCACTGTTTCTGTTGATCCTGCCAGTTGTTTTCCAGACCAGCTCGGCTTTGACCATCATGAACCAGATGGCGATCACAATTGTCTTTGCTCTCAGCTACAATATGTTGCTGGGGCAGGGCGGCATGCTGTCTTTTGGTCACGCTGTTTACATGGGCATCGGCGGGTTCTTTGCCATGCATGTGTTGAACATGGTCGAGTACCAAGGTCTTTGGCTGCCTCTGCCATTGTTGCCGATCATTGGTGGCATGTTTGGCATGCTCTTTGCCTTTATCATTGGTTCGTTTTCAACACGCCGCGCCGGGACAGTCTTTGCGATGATCTCTCTGGGTGTCGGGGAGTTGATCGCCGCGTGTTCCATTATCATCGTTGTCTTCTTCGGTGGTGAAGAAGGGATTTCAGGCGACCGTACTATGGGGCCAGAGTTCTTTGGCATGGATTTCGCGTCGCAGTCTGAGGTGTACTACCTGACTGTTGTCTGGCTGATGATTGCTGCGATTCTGATGTACCTGTTTTCCCGTACTCCGATTGGTCGGATCGCAAATGCGGTGCGTGACAATGAAGAGCGGGCAGAGTTCTTGGGCTATTCTCAGCGCAATGTACGGTGGATTTCTTTCATCGTGTCAGGCTTCTTTGCCGGTGTCGCCGGGTCACTATTTGCGGTGAACTTCGAAATCCTGACCGAGGAAAACCTGAACCTTGCAACCTCTGGATCCATCTTGCTGATCACCTTTTTGGGCGGTGTTGGATTTTTCATTGGCCCAATCATTGGGGCAATTGTGTTTACTTTGCTGCAGACGGTTTTGGGTCTCTACACCGAGATCTGGTCGCTTTATCTGGGTATCTTGTTCGTTGCCTCGGTAATGTTCTTTCCGGGTGGGTTTGCTGGCGTCATAGCTATGCATCGCCGCCCGTTGAGTTTAGGTAAACTGCACTTACTCACGGGGCCGTACCTCAAAGTTGCGATACCTGCAGTGACAAGCATTCTGTCGCTAGCTGCCGTTTTGGAAATCTTGTTTCACAAGCGTCATGGCTTCGCCGGAGACGGTGCGATGTCTCTGTATGGGATCACTTTTGATAGCCACGGGTATCAGGCGCTGGGCTTGGCGATCGTAATCGCTGCTATCTCGTTGTTCCTTGTCTCTCGTATCACGCCAGAGATCAAAGCGGCTTGGGATGAAGCCAATCATGCAGGAGACGACCAATGACGGCGCCGGCACTTGAACTGCGAGACCTAAGCAAAAGCTTCGGACTCGCTAAAATTATCCAGGGCGTTGACCTCAAGGTTGCCAAAGGGGAGCGGCACGCGATTATCGGACCTAATGGGGCTGGTAAGTCCACTTTGTTTAACTTGATCACTGGTAAATATGCTCCAACCTCTGGCGGTGTTTATCTTCACGGTGAAAACGTTAGCGGGTTGAAGCCTTTCGAAATCAACCGCCGGGGTCTGAGTCGATCATTCCAGATCACGAATATCTTTCCAAACATGACCGTGTTTGAAAATATTCGGTGTGGCCTGCTCTGGACCATGGGATACAAATATTCGTTCTGGCACATGATTTCTGGCCAGCAAGATGTGACTGAAAAAGCCGAAGAAATCCTGGAACAGATCAATCTGACGTCTCGTCGGGATTTGTTGGCGGGCACCTTGGCCTATGCAGAACAGCGCGCGCTCGAGATCGGCATTACGATTGCTGGTGGTGCGGATATCATTCTGCTGGATGAACCCTGCGCCGGTATGAGCCATTCGGAAACGGCATTGATCGTGGATCTAATCCGTAAAGTTACCGAGGATAAGACTCTGATGATCGTTGAGCACGACATGGGCGTGATTTTCGATTTGGCTGATAAGATTTCAGTGCTTGTATATGGCGAAATCATTGAATCGGACGTGCCAGATGCTGTGCGCGCATCGGTCAAGGTCAAAGAGGCCTATCTGGGTACCACGCTGGAAGATGAGGGGGTGTAAGATGCTCAAGGTAAATGATCTGCACGCCTATTATGGCAAAAGCCACATCCTGCAGGGGGTTAATCTCGAAGTAGGTGAAGGTGAAATTGTTTCGCTTTTGGGGCGCAACGGGGTCGGGCGTTCGACCACCTGCAAAGCCATCATGGGGGAGGTTTCGCCTCAAGGGTCCGTTGAATTCCGAGGTGAAGAACTGGCTGGCAAGCGCAGCTTTGAAATCGCAAAGAGAGGGATTGGGTATGTACCTGAAAACCGGGATATCTTTCCTGGCTTGACCACACGGCAGAATTTGATCCTTGGATTGAAGCCGGGTCAAAAAGATGGGGATGGGCGGTGGTGTATGGAGGACATGTTTAACATGTTCCCCAACCTTCGGACACGTGCCGATGTCGATGCGTCAGTTATGTCCGGCGGTGAAAAGCAGATGCTCACCGTCTGCCGCGCGCTGATGGGTGATCCCGATTTCATCATGATTGATGAACCTACGGAAGGGCTGGCGCCCAAGATCGTGGAACAGGTTGGGGATCTTCTTTTGCAGATTGCGGAACGTGGTGTCTCGATTTTGCTGGTGGAGCAAAAACTGACGATTGCGATGCGTGTCACCAATCGTGTTTACGTGATGGGGCATGGGCACATGGTGTTCGAAGGAACGCCGGATGATCTGAAAAACAACAATGAGATCCGCCAGGAATGGCTGGAAGTTTAAGCTTGCGGGTGGTCCGGTATGAATTGGGCCGCCCAACCCCTCACAGGGTCATGCTGCTTGTAACGTGTTCGCAAGTCGCAGTGATGCAAAATAGGCCGAGTATGCCCATTCGACGGGCGGGTTGAGCGGGTTCAGAGAGTCCTGCGTTAAATATAGACCTACGATACCTTGCCCGACAATTTGACAATCCGCATTGCTGGATCTTGGGTAATTTTGCGCCATCACCTCACTTGCCATATCGTAGAGTTTTTGCATGACGCGGATCAATTCCAGACGCAGCCCAGGATAGCTTTCACTGGCTTGGGCCAATGACTGGAAGACTATGTTAAGGCGGGGATCCGTAACGCTCTCACGGCTAAAGAGAGTATCAACAAAATCTTTTGCCGAAGGGTAATCTACCAGAGCTTCTTTCATTCTCCCGGTCAGGGCTTCGATCTCGGCTAGTACGTGTTCGGCCAAGGCCTTGACCATATCATCCCGATTTCCAAGATGATGGCGGATCAATGGGCGCTTCAATCCTGCTTCTGCGGCTATGCGCTCAAGCGTGGCGCCTTCGATGCCGTACTTAGCCGCGCAGGTCAGAAAAGCATCAAGGACTTCGGCTTTACGCTGTTTCTGAACGGAGGGTCGCCCCATTTCTTTACCCTTTCACACGGTTACCGGCCAGACAGTAGGTCGCGTGAAAGATGCTGTCAATGAAGGGGTAATCGTATGAATATAAACAAGATTAGGATTCTGACATTTCAGCTTTTAACCCGGATAAAGTGAAACTGTGCAGGCTGTCTTTGATTTCCTGAGTAGGGAAATGTCCGATACTCCAATGACGCAATGCCCAAGAGGTGCATAGGAAGTAAACAAGGTTAGCCAGAAGCTCTGTATTGACCGGTTTGAAAACGCCTTGTTCGACACCTTCTTCGATTATGACCTGCCAGCGTTTCATAAAAGCACGTTCGGTATCAAAGACCTTTAATTTGTTTTCGGCGTTCAGGGATCGGGTTTCAGAATACACAAGGTTTATGTATTTCCGGTTTTCACCGATATAGTCGATGTAGCGATCTACCGCTTTGATCAGGTTCTCTTCGGGTGTTCCAGAAAGCAATTCTTCGTTGTCAAAGAAGGTGAACATGCCCTGCATGTTGACGGTCATGATCAAGTAGAGGATGTCGTCTTTGTCTTTGATGTATTTGTACATCAACGGCACCGACAACCCGGCCTCGCGCGCAATTTCCCGCATGGTTGCATTACCAAAACCGTGGCGTGCGATGACTTTACATGCGCCCTCAAAAATCTGAAGACGACGGGTTTCAGCAGTGCTGGACATGGTCTCTTTGCTTACGGCTTCTGTAGGTTTTGCAGTAGGTGTTGCAGGGGGCTCGGCTGGCACAATGACACGGAATACACAGAGTGCTTCGGCAATATTCCGTTTCTTGGAGGAGTCTCCACCAAGTTGAGAGAGTACCACGCGGCACACATGTTGATCCGCCGATTTAGAGGACAGCCTGGTGGGTTTTGCCACTAACGATTCTGAATTGAGTGTCCCCAAAGTTGAAAGGGAGCTCGACACCAACTCAAGAACACCAGTTGTTTCTCGTTCCAGCTCGCTTCGAGCTGCATCAATTGCGAGCGCAGCGCAGGCGCCGTCTTGGGTTTTTTGTTCAATAAATTCAGATATTTGCTCTGATGAATAAGAGTGCATAGTCACCCACGGTCCCTGTCTGTTCTTCCGCTACGATGCGGGGGGTGGACGGACTTGTCCAGATTGAAGCGGACCTGCAAGGCCCAAAAGTAGTGTTCGCTCACTAAATTGACGGGAGGTCACGTCGCTTATGCAGTGCATATCAGCAAAAAATATTTGACGTCACTGTATTTTTGAGAAAATATTAGTGAACGTTCATTAATAAAGGAATCGTGCCATGAAGTTTAAGATTCTCGCCATCCCCTTCGCACGACAGCATGGCGAAGACGTTCAACTTGCCGGGCGCGATCCGGGACGCTTCAATAAGATGATGCACACGTTGCGAGATCAGATGGTTCTGGCCGAAGAGTTGGGATACGAAGGGTTCTGCCTGACCGAGCACCACATGCAGGTCGAAGGCATCGAATGTACGACGAACCCGCTTTTCTGGAACATGTACATCGCGCAACACACCAAGAATTTCAAAGTGGGTCAGTTGGGTATGAACTTGACCGCGATGAACCCGATCAAAACCGCTGAAGACATCGCGATGCTGGACCACATGACCGGTGGCCGGGTGTTTGCGGGTTTCTCACGCGGGAATACGCCTCGCTGGACCGCGACAATGGGTCAGCACTTGGACATCACCTCGACTGAATCCGACAAATCCGAAGCTGATCAACGAAACCGCCGCGCCATGTATGAAAACTGGCGCCTGATCAAGTCGCTGTGGACGGATGACTTGACCAGCCACAATGGCGAGTTCTGGGATTTCCCGTCAAATGTCGAATGGGAATTCAATCCAACGAAACTGTGGGGTGGGGACAGCCCGGTTGACGAAAACAAAATCCTGCGCAAATCCGGTATCGTGCCGCGTCCGCTACAACAGCCACATCCCAAGGTGTACGCGCCATTCTCATATTCGATGGAAACGGCCAAGTTCTGGGCTTCTGAAGGGGCCAAGATGGTGTCCTTTGTAACTGCGGACAAAGAAGAGTTCATGCCAGTTATTTTGGACAATTGTTTGGAGGCGGCTCATGCCAACGGCCTGACGCACACCACAAATAATGATGTGCTGACACTGGGTGCGCATCTGATGATGGGAAAAACGCCCGAGAAAGCAAAACAGTATCGCGGCATGTTCGATACCCTATGGAAATCAGCCTATGATGCTCCACCCTATCACGTGCCACTCGGCCGGATCTGGGACGGCTCGCGCCAGCAGGTTGTGGATCAGGTCTGCGAATTGGCCGAACGCTACCAGATTGATGAATTCTTTGTCTGGCACCACGTCAACTATTTCGGTGACGAGTTGGAGCAAGAGGCGCTGATCGAGTTTTCCGAAGGCGTTATCAAACAAGTCAACGGCTAGGGCCGACGCCGGGCCGCTACAGGCCTGGCACTCATTCCAGAGGACGTCTGATCATGACAGGTAATACGCAAGAACTGTTCAAGCAGGGGATGCAACTGCTGGCGGCATCGACCACCATTATCACCTCAGAACATGAAGGTGCACGGGCGGGCATGGCGGCTACGGCTGTGACATCTTTGGCAGCGGATCCCCCGTCTTTGCTAGTCTGTACCAACCGAACCGCGCGGACCTTTGAGTGCATCATGGGATCGGGGAAATTTGCAGTGAACGTTGTGCCTGATAGTTTGCTCGATGTTGTCGGGGCGTTTTCTTCGAAGGAAGACAAGGAAAAACAGTTCCAGATGGCGGGTACATGGGGCTGCTCAGAAAATGGTCTACCAATTCTGAAAGAGGCGGTCGCGTCTTTCGAATGTACGGTCAGCGAATGGACCGATGCGCACACCCATCGCGTATTCTTTGGCCTCGTGAATGCGGTGCACCTGAATCCCGAAGCCTCGGCTTTGATTTACGCCCAACGCGGCTTTTTCAAACTAGCGCCAGTTGCGGCGTAACTAATCCCGGAGGACAAAATGGCGGATATCGCGAAAATCGAGATCATGATGCAGGACTATATCAATGGTCTGCATACTGGTGATCAGGCTGCAATCGACGCGCAGTTCTTGCCAGAATGCGATCTGTGCTGCGCCAATGAGGATGGCAGCTACATCCACATGACTCTGCAGCAGTACAAAGATCTGGTTGCGGGCCGCAAAAGCCCCAAGGAACTGGGCTATCCGGTCTATGGCCATGTGGTGCATATCGACCAATCCGGCCCTAACACGGCCTTTGTAAAGGTCGATTGCGCTGTGCAGCCGAAGTATTTCATTGACTACCTGTCATTGGTCAAAACCAACGGCGTTTGGAAAATTGCGTCCAAGGTTTACTACGTCAAGAAGTACCAGGAATAACAATCCTCTAGCATAACAGAGATTATCATGACCGGCCCGATCCATACCTTGTCTGCTATTGAATTGACCGATGCGTTTCGCCGTCGCGAACTTTCCTCTGTTGAGGTGCTGGACGCAACACTTGCGCGGATCGAAGAGGTTAATCCGAAGATCAACGCGATCTACCACATCGACCGAGTTGGGGCCGCACAACAGGCTGAGGCCTCTGAACGTCGTTGGCGCGAGGGCGCGCCCTGTGGTTTGCTCGATGGGGTGGTGACCACGATCAAGGATGCGCTTGAGACCAACGGTATGCCGGCCCATCGCGGGTCGGCGGCTGGCAGTGGGGTGGTCCACTCCTCCGACCACCCCACTGTCGCAAGGATGCGCGACGCCGGCAGTGTGATCCTGGGGAAGAATACCATGTGCGATTATGGCATTCTGGCTGCGGGCGTCAGTTCGTACCATGGGGTCACACGCAACCCATGGGATCTGAGTTGTACCACTGGGGCGTCCTCTTCCGGGGCAGCGGCCAGTGTGTGTGCCGGGATAGAGCCGCTGTCCATCGGGACCGATATCGTGGGTTCTATCCGATTGCCAGCGTCCTATTGCGGCTTGGCCGGGCATAAACCCTCGTATGGGCGGGTACCTTATGCCTTTCAGGGCAGCCCGGCTTTAGTGGCAGGTCCGTTGGCACGATCCTTCACCGATGTCGCCCTGCATATGAATGTGCTGACCGGCGTAGATGCGCGAGATTTTTCGGCGTTGCCTCGCGAGGATGTGGATTATGTGGCCGAGCTTTCGCGGTTTGACCCGACGGGCAAGCGCGCATTGGTGATCTCCGAGCTGGGCATTGGGGAGCCTGTTAGCGAGGACGTGGCAAACGCCACCTTGCGCGCTGGCGAGGCACTGCGGGGGGTGGGCGTGTCGGTTGATCGTTTGAAAACGCCTCCGTTTGAGCGCGGCGAATGGGCATCGGCCGAGCTGTTTTATATGGTGCGCACCCTTAGCGAAGTGAGCCAGAACCCAGAGGTGGATCAACGCAAGACGCCCGTTATTTTCGATTGGACCCGCCGTGCGCTAAATCTAAGTGCCACAGACCATCATGCCAATTTTGTTGCGACCCAACTGCTGCGTGAAAGAGCGCTGAACCTGATTTCAGGGTATGATTTTGTGATCTTGCCTTCGGCACCGACAACCGCCTTTCAGGCCGAACTGCCAGGGTCGGATCCAGACCAGATATTTGAAAGTTGGGCGAACACCTTTTTGTTTAATCTGACAGAGCAACCCGCATCCAGCGTGCCGGTCGGGCTGGACCGCGCGGGTTTGCCCATCGGGGTGCAAATCGTCGGACAGCGATATGATGATGTGGGCGTGTTGGGATTGTCATTCGCATTGGAGCAGGTCGTAGAACGGCTGAACGCACCACAAATCTGAACTCACCAAAATAGAAATTCTAACATCGCTGCCGGGCATGAGAGCGCCCAGCGGGGCAATTCTGGAGGAAAACTCATGGCGAAACAGACCATGCCGGGCCAAATCATGACCATGCCGCTAACGGTGACGAGCATCTTTCGTCACGCCATGCGCGCGCACCCCGAAGCCGAGATCGTCTGGCGGAATTCTGACATGTCGATTGATCGCCACAGCTTTGCTGATATGGGGCGCCGGACGCAGCAGCTTGCGCATGCTCTGACTGAAATGGGCGTTGGCGCGGGGGATCGCGTGGCCACGCTGGCTTGGAATAATGCTCAACACTTAGAGCTGTATTACGCTTTGGCGTGTCTTGGAGCGATTTGTCATACGATCAACCCGCGTCTGCACCCTGACCAGATCGCTTTTATTGTGAACGATGCGCTGGATACGCACCTGTTCTTTGACACAACATTTTCACCGCTGATTGATGCCGTATCGGGCCGATGTCCATCGGTTCAGAGTTGGTTCAGCCTGACCGGTCCCGATTGTGTGCCTGATATGAAGACTGAGGTCTCTGATTATGAAAGCCTGATCTCGAGCAAGCCAGACACCTTTGACTGGCCTGAAGTGGATGAAAACGCAGCGATGGCGTTGTGCTACACCTCTGGTACAACAGGCAACCCCAAGGGCGTGCTCTATTCCCATCGAGGCACCGTTTTGCATGCCATGGGTGTGTCGGGTGGTGACTGGCTGGCGCTTAGCTCGCGGGATGCGACATTACCGGTGGTACCAATGTTTCATGCCTGCGCCTGGGGTATTCCTTATGTCGCATTGATGAACGGTACCAAGCTGGTGCTGCCCGGACCGGGCATGGATCCTGCGCCCTTGCAAGAACTGATGGACAATGAAGAGGTCACCATGATCTCAGGCGTCCCAACTGTCTGGCTGGGGCTGTTCGAACATCTGGACCAGAACGGCACGCGCTTGAAAACTGTTAAGCGCGCGATGATGGGCGGGTCCGCTGCGCCGTTGTCGCTGATCGAGCAGATCGAAAAAGAACACGGTATCGAAGTTGTACATGGCTGGGGCATGACTGAGCTGTCGCCCGTTGGCACGCTTGCGGTTCTCAAGCGCGGCGAAGACAAGCTGCCGCTCGATGAACGCCTGCAAATCAAAACCAAACAGGGCCGCGCGCTTTATGGTGTTGAAATGCGCATCGTTGACGATACCGGCGTGTTGTTGCCACACGATGGTCAAGCCGCTGGTATGTTGCAGGTGCGCGGTCATTGGGTTGCTTCTAGCTATTACAACTCGGCAGGGGCGGATGCCTTTACCGATGACGGCTGGTTCTCAACCGGTGATGTTGCGGCCATTGACCCCAAGGGATACCTGCGCCTGACCGATCGCACCAAGGATGTGATTAAATCGGGTGGCGAATGGATTTCCTCCATCGATTTGGAAAACATCGCCATGAGCCACCCAGACGTGCTGGAGGCGGCTTGTATCGCAGCCAAACACCGCAAATGGGATGAACGGCCTCTAATCGTTGCAGTGAAACGCGAAGGCACAGATGTGACCCGCGAAGACGTGTTGGCGCTGTATGACGGGCAGATCGCCAAGTGGTGGACCCCGGATGACGTGGTGTTCCAAGCCGAACTGCCACACACCGCAACAGGTAAGGTGTCCAAGCTGCATCTGCGTGACCAATATGCGGACTACAAGCTCCCAACCGACAACTGATCATTGGAGGGGGCGGTCACCGTCCCCTTTACTCTCCCCTTCCTTTTCTTCTTCCAAAGGTCTCTTCCCATGCGTTCTGCTGTTATCGTTTCCACCGCCCGTACCGCCATTGGCAAAGCTTTTCGTGGGGGGTTCAACGACACCCATCCCGCTGTCTATGGCGGCCATGCTGTGGCCGAAGCCGTCAAACGCGCAGGTGTTGATCCGGCCGAAATCGAAGATGTGATCATCGGCAACGCCGTGCCTGAGGGCGCCAATGGTGGCAACTTAGGTCGTCAGGTTGCATTACGTGCGGGTCTGCCCGTTACGGCGTCTGGCGTAACCATCAACCGGTTCTGTTCCTCGGGTCTTGAGGCGTTGGCGCGGGCCTGTTCGCGGGTTGTCGTGGATGGCGTGCCGGTGGCTGTTGGCGGTGGTGCTGAAAGTATCTCCTTGGTGATGAAGAACACCAACCAGAACCGTCTGGAAGAGGCGTGGTTGAAAGAAAACGTGCGCGGTATCTATGATCCGATGATTAAGACCGCTGATCTGGTGGCCGAACGCTATGGCATCACCCGCGAAGCACAAGATGCCTTTGCCCTGCAATCGCAGCAACGCACTGCAGCGGCGCAGGTGGCTGGCAAATTTGATGACGAAATTGTTCCCATCACAGTGACCAAGCTGAACACCAACCGCGAAACCGGTGAAGTCACCCCCGAAGAGGTCACGCTGATCCAAGACGAATGCAACCGTCCCTCGACCACATTGGAAAGCCTGCAAGGCCTGAACCCGGTCATGGGGGAAGACAAGTGGATTACGGCCGGGAACGCGTCGCAACTGTCAGATGGTGGCTCTGCACAGGTTGTGATGGAAGAGAAGCTGGCCGAACAGCGTGGGCTTGAGCCACTGGGCCGCTATGTCGGTTACGTTGTGGCTGGTTGCGAACCCGATGAGATGGGCATCGGTCCGGTCTTTGCTGTGCCAAAGCTGCTGGAACGTAACGGGCTGAAAATGGATGACATCGGTCTTTGGGAACTGAACGAGGCGTTTGCGAGCCAAGCGCTGTACTGCCAGCAAAAACTGGGCATCCCAAGCGAGATCCTCAACGTTAACGGCGGCGCGATTTCCGTTGGTCACCCCTATGGCATGTCCGGCACACGTATGGTCGGCCACGCGCTGATCGAAGGTAAGAAACGCGGCGCCAAATACGTTGTCGCCACCATGTGCATCGGCGGCGGTATGGGTGCCGCTGGCCTGTTCGAGGTGCTGTAAATGTCCGAAATTAACAAAGTGGCGGTTATCGGTTCTGGCGTTATGGGGGCAGGCATTGCGGCCCATTTTTCCAACGCCGGAGCACAGGTGGTTTTGCTCGATATCGTACCCAAAGACGCCGAGGATCGCTCGATGCTCGCCAAGGAGGCGATTGAGCGCATGACCAAAGGTCGGGCACCGCAATTGGCGGACCCGGCCTACGCCTCACGTCTCAGCGCGGGCAATTTGAACGATGATTTGGAACAATTGCGCGACTGCGATTGGGTGGTCGAGGTGGTGCTGGAAGATCTGGCGATCAAGCACGCATTGTACAGCAAAATCGCGCCGTATCTGCGCGATGATGCGATCCTCAGCTCGAATACATCAACCATTCCTTTGGTGGAATTAACCGCGCAGATGGATGAGGGGCTGCGCAAGCGGTTCGTGATCGTGCATTTCTTTAACCCGCCGCGCTACATGCGTCTGGTTGAACTGGTTACTGGCCCGGATACGGATCCCGCCACCACTGAACGTGCGCGTGCCTTTAGCGACAAACGTTTGGGTAAAACCGTTGTGCCTTGCAACGACCGCCCCGGTTTCATTGCGAACCGATTGGGTGGTCTTTGGATGAACGCCGCAACACGCGAAGCTGTGGCCCGTGGCATCACGGTTGAAGAGGCCGACACCGTTCTGGCGCGCCCCTTTGGTGTACCGGGCACAGGTGTCTTTGCGCTGATGGATCTGATCGGTGTTGACCTGATGGGCAAATCCCGCCTGTCGATGCGCAACCTGCTCGAGACCGACGATCCGCAACAAACCCACACCGAAGGGTTAGAGCTGTTTGATCAGATGGCAGCAAAAGGTTTTGCCGGGCGCAAGGTTGGAGCCGGGTTTTTTAAACGCAGCAAGGATGCAAGCGGTAAGCCTGTTGCCGAGGCTGTTGATCTGGCAACACTGGACTACCGAACCCAAACCAAGGGGCCGGAACTGGCCAAATCCTTTGGCATGGATTTCATTGAACAAGCCGGGGATCGGCTGGCAGACTATGCTTGGTCTGTGATGGGGCCAACCCTGTCTTATGCCGCCTATTGCGTGCCCGAGATCACCGCTAATCCAGCTGATATCGATGCGGCGATGGAGCTGGGTTATAACTGGCGCATGGGTCCGTTCAAGCTGATCGACAAGATCGGCGCCGATAAGATTGTCGCGCGTTTGCAGGCCGAAGGACACGACGTGCCGCCATTGCTGGCGCTGGCCGCGGATCGTGGCGGAATATATTCGGGCAAAGGCTTGGATCGCAAAGTTTTGCTGCCCTCGGGTGAGCAGGCCGACGTACCACGCGGGCCGGGCGTGATCTTTGCCTCTGATCTGACTGACGTGCCTGTTTTTGGAACCGACGCCGTTACACTGCGCGATATGGGCGATGACGTAGCCCTGTTGACTATCACTGCACCTAATGCTGCGCTGGATGATCGAGTCATGACCGGTGTGTCCGACGCGCTTGATGTGGTCGGACGTGATTTTAAGGCGATGGTCATCGGCTCGGACGGCAATCATTTCTCTGTGGGGGCCAACCTGAAAAAGGCTCTGGATCGCGCCGACGCCGGGGACTTGGATCTGGTCGCAGATCAACTTGCCATCGGGCAAGCCACCATGCGCAAGATCAAATATGCGCCGTTCCCCGTGGTCTCTGCCGCTTGCGGTCTGGCCTTAGGTGGTGGATGCGAGATCTTGATGCATTCAGATCGTGTCATGGCAGCACTCGAAAGCAACATCGGCCTGGTTGAGGCGAACGTGGGTCTGTTGCCTGCATGGGGTGGGACCACGGCGTTATTGCTTCGGAAAACTGCAGAACTTGGCGATCCAATCAAGGGGGCAGAGGCCGCGATTGATGTGATTGCTGCGGCGTTGATGGCTGGCTCTGCGCCAATGGCCCAACATGCTGGGTATCTGCGCCTCACGGATGGTGTGGTGATGAATCGCGATCGCCTGCTGTCCGAGGCCAAAGCAGCAGCAATGACGTTGGCCACGGGGTACTCCGTTCCGACAAAGGCTGAAATCACGTTAGATGCCGAGGCGATCACCAATGCCTTGGAACCGCGTTTGATCGCATTAGCCAAAGCCACGGCTGACGCGCCCTATACGGTCGAAATCGCACGTGAAACGGCACATGTTCTGGCCGGCGGTGAGGGCGGTACCCTAACCGAAGAAGCGCTGCACGCGCTTGAGGCCCAAGGCATGATGCGCCTGATCCGGCAGGACAAAACAGTTGATCGGATGCGTCATACCATGGCCACCGGGAAGCCCCTGAAAAACTGACGGAGGAAACGATGGACTATCACCTTCCCCTACGGGATTTGACTTTTCTTCTTGATGAAGTTCTGGATCTGGACCAAACGCTGGCGTTGCCAGGGTATGAACATTGCGATAAAGATACCTTCTTTGCCGTGGTTGATGCGATCAACGGGTTTGTGCGCGACAACCTAGCGACCTGTAACGAAGCTGGCGATCGTCCGGGCGCAAAACTGGACGACGGGCAGGTCTATGCTGCGCCGGGCTTTGCTGACGCCTACAAAGTGTTCTGCGAAGACGGCTGGAACGCGCTGGCGCTTGAAGAAGAGTACGGCGGGCAGCAATTGCCTTTTGTCCTGCACGCCGCGCTGCGTGAAGGGATGGCAGGGTCAAACCTGGCTTTTGCCTTGATTCACGAGCTGAACTTTGGCGTGGTTGAGGCGCTGATGGCCCATGGGTCTGATCACCAGAAATCGGTCTATTGTCCGCAATTGACCAGCGGGAATTGGGCAGGGACCATGAACCTGACGGAACCCCATTGTGGGACCGATCTGGGACTGATCCGAACCAAAGCCGTTGCCAATGATGACGGATCTTATGCAATCACTGGCAACAAGATCTTTATCACTTGGGGTGATCATGACATGTCGGAAAATGTCGCACACCTTATTTTGGCACGGGTTGAGGGCGCGCAGCCCGGTCCCCGTGGCTTGTCGCTGTTTCTGGCCCCGAAATACATGCTGGATGAAGAGAACAACACGACAAGCACCCGAAACTCGATCACGATTTCCGGGATCGAAGACAAAATGGGTATCCACGGATCACCGACCTGCGCCATCTCGTTCGAAGACAACAAAGCGTGGATTGTCGGCGAAGAAGGCAAAGGTCTGGCAGCTATGTTTGTTATGATGAATGCCGCGCGCCTGTCGGTTGGCCAGCAGGGTTTGGGCATTGCCGAAGCTGCAATTCAGACGGCGACCACATATGCGCATGAACGCCTTCAAGGGCGAGCTGAAGGCGAACATTGGAACCCTGAGGGGCCAGCCGATCCTTTGATGGTCCATGCGGACGTTCGCCGTCGATTGCTTACGGCGCAGGGCGAAATGGATGCCGCGCGTGCGTTGGCTTATTTCGGCGCCGGGCTGTTGGACGAAGCGCACCGAGCCGCAACGTTCGAGGCGCGTGGCGAAGCCAATACTCAGCTATCTATGTTGACGCCTGTTCTGAAATCCTACCTCTCTGAGTTGGGATCGCGGATGGCCAATGAAGCGGTACAGATGCACGGCGGACATGGGTTTATCAAAGACTATGGCGTTGAACAGTTAGTGCGCGATGTGCGCATTACCGAAATTTACGAGGGCACCAGTGCGGTTCAAGCGCGGGATCTGGTCACGCGCAAAGTGCGCGGGGACGGCGGCGCGGTCGTAAAAGGGTTTGTCGCCGAGATGTTGGCCGAGGCCGACGCATTAGGCGACGATCTGGCGGATGTAAATATAGCTCTGCGTGATGCAGCTGCACGATTGGCACGGTGTACCGATTGGGTGCTTAGCGCGGCCTCTGGGGATGTTCTGTCAGGCGCCTGTGACTATCTTGAGGTGACGGCCCTAAGCTTGTGCGCCTGGATGTCAGCGCGCATCGCCCGGACAGCCAGCGCCGGAGCGGGTCAGCAATCGTCGGACTATTACGCGGACCGGGTGGATGCGGCTCGTGCGTTCCTTGCGCGGGCTTTGCCAAGGGCGATCAGTCACGAAATAATCATGCAGGCCGGGGAACCGGGGCAGATTTTTCGCGCCGACCGCTGTCACTGAAACAGGCCATCACACACAAACCCGGGCGCTTTTCGAGCAAGGGCGCTCGGCCCCCCGAACTTTGCTAGCCTTGCGATGCAGCTTCGTTTCAGGCATCAGCGCGCATACCTCAACAGATCGTAAGGGCCTGAACATGGACTATACCAAATCCGGAGCGCCCAAAAAGGGCAGCAACAAACCGCGCCACAAAGAACACAATGCCAAAGGGTCGTCGAAAAACCCCTATGGCAAGTCAGAAAGCAAAGCCGACCTGCTGGCGCGCATGAAGGCCGCCGCAGAAGCGAACAAGAAACCAACCGTAGAAGAAGGTTAGGGCCTTAGTGCCCGGCAGCAATCGCCAATCCATCTGCGACTGCAGTAAACACCTCGGAAAACTCGTGTTGCGCCTCGGGAAAAGTGTCTTTCATGGTATTGGTAACAAATGACATCAGGCTTGACCCACCGACGTAGATGACTCGGTCCACACGCGCAGGCGCGCAATCTGCCATCGCAAGCGTTTCAAGGGCACCGGTTTGGATTGAGTCGGAAAAGCTGCGCAACAAATGATCCAGCATGATGGGATAGAGCTCGGCTGAGAGGCCGCGTTCAACAATGCTCAGATCGATCTCAGCCCGGGTTTCGGTGCCGCAATTGGCCGCGATCTTGCCCCGTTCAACGGCAAAGGCAATATCGTGGCCCAGTTCGGATTCGAGCACATCGACAAAGCGTTTCAGCTTTTCCGGTTCTTGAGACATTTTATGCATATCAGCGACGGTTCGACGACTGGTTGCCGTGTAAAGAAACGGAATTTTCTCCCATGTCGCCAAATCGTTGAAGATGGCGTTGGGGGTGGTCATCGTACCGGGGCCGTGCAAATTGCGCAATTCGCTGCCCTTACCCAGTAATGGCATCACGCGGTCGATGCTGACGGCGCGGTCAAAATCGGTTCCCCCGATCCGTATGCCATGGTTGGCAAGGATATTGACGCTGCCTCCCTGCGTTTGGAACAGAGAAAAATCGGATGTCCCGCCGCCGATGTCTACGATCAACCCAAGCGATTTGCTCTGATCAAGGGCACCACTTGCAATCGCCGCAGCTTCGGGCTCTGCCATAAACGCCACGTCCTTGAAACCGGCAGCCAAATAGCAGGCGAGCAGATCTTCCTCGGCTTTTGCGTCCCGCGCCGCATCGTTTAGATGAAAGTGAACCGGACGTCCGGACAAAACGCGTTCAAACACCAATCCTGTTTCGGCTTCTGCCCGTGTTTTCAGCTGTTTCAGGAAGCGGGCAATAATGTCTACAAAGGTGACGCGCTCATTCAGGATCTGGCGTTTTTCATGCATCAGTGAGGTCCCCAGAACCCGTTTCAACGCACGCATATAGCGCCCTTCAAGCCCATCAATCAGTGCTGTGTTCGCGGCCCCACCAATAAGCGTCTTGCGCGTGTCGAAATCAAAGAAAAAGGCAGTGGGTAATGTGCGTTCCCCGACCTCAACCTCGATCAAGTGGGGTTTTCCATCGCGCAGCATACCTGCGGCAGAATTGGAGGTTCCAAAGTCAATTCCCAATGCCAGACTTTGTGTCGTCATGCCCACTTCCTCGCGATCACCAATCAAAGAAAGCAGCCGGATTAGGCGCTGGGTCGTTTAAGGTCAAGCCTGTTTGAACGGCTTCTGCTGCGCAGTCGCCAAAGTGGGGCCCAATCTGCCACAAGGAATGCGAAATCGAAAAAAGGAACACACCAATTCGGCGTCAGGCGTGCCCCTTTGGATGATTTATGAGAAAAGCCCCAGCCGGGCGCCACTGGATAAATCCGTGAACCGTTTCAGGTTGGGGAATAGCCCATCCAAGGCATCGGACTGAACACCAAACCATAGGGACAGATCAGCATACAATTGATCCGTTGACGTCGTTGGGATCAGGACCCCGTCACCGATGTCTTGTAGGTTGTCATTGCCCAAACCCAAGCTTGGGTATTCACCGTAAACACGGCCCCCTTTGACAGGTGCGCCCATGACGATCGTGTTGCCGCCCCAGCCGTGATCCGTGCCATTGCCGTTTGACGTCAATGTGCGTCCGAAATCAGAGCCGGTAAATGTCACAACCTTTTCGTCGAGCCCCATGTCGCCAAGGGCGGTCTGAAATTCCCCCAGTGCACGCGACAGAATGCCCAGCATTTGACCCTGATTGTTCAAAAGCTCGTCATGGTGATCCCACCCGATATAGCGAGTGAAAAACGTCTGCTGTTGCAGGCCCAAGGCCTCAGAAGCTTTGATGGTGCGAGCCACCATGCGCAACTGCTGACTTAGATCCGTGGTTGAGAAGTGCCCCGGTACAGAAATTCTGCGCGTCGCCTCTTGGAACACTTCATGCTTGGCTTGGGCTTGCCGTGTTAGGTCAAGATAGGTTTCCATAAATGGATCGTCTCTGTGGTCTTCGTTCATCAATTTGGTAAAGCTGTTCAACAAGACGTCATTCAGGTCACTGCGCTCTTCTTTGACATACAACCCAACGGATCCATCGGCGGTGATGGAATAGGGTAGGTTTTGATGCCCGTTTTGTTGAATGTTATGACCCGCAAGCGAGATATTCATCGGGATGTCATGTGCAGACAGACTGGGCTGCAGCTCATCTGCGAAATGACCAAACCAACCATCGTTCTGGCGCAAGTCAGGACGCGATGTCTGCCAGTGCTTGAACTGATCCGCGTGGCTCAGCAAACCAAGTGGAAGTTGGGCAGACCCGTCATAAAACTGAGCCTTTTGAATGCGCTCGACCAGAGGGCCGACGTTGGCAACAAAGGCAAGCTTCTTGTCATTGTAGAGCTGCTGCACCTCAGGCATGGCACTGTGCAGGCCAAAGCTGCGCCCGTCGTCGTCCTCGGGGCCGTCTAGGGCTAAGAGGTTGCGTCGCTTGTGCGCCAAATTGCCCCGCGTTTTGGCGTATTGTTTATAAAAGACACCCGTGTTTGGCACCAACATATTGTAGCTGTCGTTGCCGCCATCCAACATGATAAAGACCAACGCTTTGCGCTGTGGTGTGATCAAGGTGCCTTTGGCTGCAGCATTGGCAAGACCCGGCAAGCCGACGCTCATCGCAGTGCCTGCGGCAGCCAGACCTGTGGATTGCAAGAATGCGCGGCGTGTGAAGGGGGAATTGAACATGGCTCAGGCCTCCTGAACAGTGAATTCGGGAGAGATGGCGATCATGAAAGCAATCGTTTGCACCACCCATTCCGGGTTGTTTGAAAACAGGTGGAATGCCTCTTTGATGCGCGCTTTAGCGGTGCCCGATGTGCGCCCCGTCAAAAGAATGCTAATAAGATCAATCAGCGCATCTCGTTTGGCAGCAGACCCGACAGCGGCTATTTCGTCCGAGAAATCAAAACAAAGCGCATCATTTTCGTAAGACCAAAGCGTATCGGGATCCATTTCCATGACCATCTTCTGTTGTTCGGTTGATCCGATCTGGGTGCTGACCAAGGGCAGATACCTGCCAAAGAACCAATAATACATCTGGTTCACGTAAGAGACCGAAGTCGCCGCAGTGTGTAATTCGAACTCTGGCGCAACCAGGCCTGCGTTTTGAATTGGGCCATGAGGGGCAAAATCCGGTTTGTAAAAGTTGAAAACTGTCGGCGCCGAAAGCGGGTGCATTTGCAACGCCTCTTGCAAGTCGTCGCCAAGCACCCAATTGCGGCCGCTGTTGTTTTGCGCATTAAACGCCAAAAGCAACTGTGTGACCCGTTGAAGAGGGGATTTCAGGCGCTGAGATTGCACCCACTTTCCGTCCGCTTTGCGCGCACTTGAAAGGCGGGTGTGGGCAACTTCGTTCTGCATTGGGTATGTCAGAATTGCATGAACCGTTGCACCAATATCGCCTTCTTTACCAAACGCCTCAGCCACGGCCTTTACATAGGCGGGGCTGGGGTTCGAGGTGACCATGCGGTTGATCAGGTGTTTTGCGATGAACGGCGCGGTGGAGGGATGCGCAACCAATTGCTTGACCGCAGACCAGATTTCCTGTGGTCCCTTTTGGCCTCCGGGTAATGTCACTTGACCGTTCAGCAGTGATTTTGCGCCGCGATCATGATAGTTTTCATCGACAACCATTCCCTTGGTCGCGTCGATGAACGGCACTGTTTTATAGGCCTTTTCCACATCATCATCAAATCCAACAGGGTACCCGTTGTAGTCTTTGGCCCAGAAACTGTTGGTCCATTCGTATTGATACGCAGCTGGCAGCAATCCGGTGAAAACGCGGGCCAACTCCTTGATGTCGCGGTTGTCATAAGTGGGGATCGGCTTGCCGGCTGCATCCAGTTTCTCGGTGCCGTCTGCATTCAGCTCAAACAGGCCAATAGAAAACAGCTGCATGATCTCACGGGCATAGTTTTCATCTGGATGGATGTTCTTCTGCTTGTCTGCTTTTTGATTCATCAGGTGGGACAGATAGATCCCCATCATTGGGTGCATCGAAACTTCGTACACAAGTTCGGTGTATTTGCCAAAAGCATGTTTGTAGAGCAGATCGTAAAAGCTGGCGAACCCGATTGAATCCAATTCGAGCGATGACTGATCCGAGATCACCAGAATTTCGCTCAGGGCTTGGGCGACACGCTGGCGTAATAGGTCATCTTTGCTGCTTAGGGTATGATCCCACCAGGCCATATGGAAATACCACTTGTAGGGTAGGGCGGGATTGTTGCCATCCCCGTCCAAGGCTGAGGCGCCATGTTCTGCAACCAATCGCTCGCGAAAGTCTTTCCAGATGGAGCGGGTGGCATCTTCAAATTTGCGGCCGTTCTTGGGCTGATGCCGTAATTGTTGGTCCAGCCAAGTGAGAATGCCGACCTGACTGACTGAATTTAGCAGGGCCTGATCGGCGCCCAATGTGGCTTGCATCAGAAACCGGCTGGTTTCTCCAGAAGTGTTGATCATGGGGCTGTCGCTTTTGAGTTACTTGAAACGAGGGCTTTATCGGGGCGACAGGAAGCGGCGGAAAATCAATTTACTGTCATAAGTGACAAATTAATATGATTGCCACATCCTGCAAGGTACGAAACAAAAAAACACCCCGCGGCTCGGCGGGATGTTGCTGGTTGTTCTGGTTTTGCACAGGTGGTTTAGGGGGCGTAATTCATCGCCATTTCGGCGGTGTTTTCGCCCGTATATTCGACAGAGGCCTCTTCAAACGTTGGAACAGAGGTCGCGCCTGCGCCATTGCTGTATCCCCAGCCTTCGAGTGGCACGGCGCCTTTCATTTCCATCTGACCGTTTTCGTTGGCGTCGTGGTGCAACATGATTGCATAGGTGCCTGGCTCAAGACCCTTAAGGGTGCCTGTAACGGTGCCTTCGGTAGCTGGAATTTTCACATAGCTCACCATTTTGGCGAACATGTTGCCCTCAAACGCGGTTTTGTCGTTGAATGCCAACACGTGGATCGCCCCACCTGATGCGTCAACGTTGTTGATTGTAACCGGCATGTCGGCATAGGCCGCTGAGGCGCTAAGGACCGCAGCGATGAAGCTGCTAGTTAGAACTTTTGCATGTACCATAATCAATCTTTCTGAGTTGTAAGAGGGGAGCAGGTCAGAAACCGTAAGGATTTACACCAACCAGCTGAGAGATATCGAAGTAGACGCCAAACAAACGCCAAGCCAAATCTTGAACGACATAATAGGTCCCAAGGCTGAACCACATCACAGTGACCGTCCAAAACAGCGGTGGGTTCTCCTGCACGTTTACGATGTCACCAATAAAGGCTTCGCCCGCGACAAAGGACGTATAAGACCACCACAGGAAGAGAGATCCCCAGATCCAGTAATGGCCGAACAGCGTTGCAAAAATCAGCGCAATCACAGTGAGCCACGTGACAGGGTGGTTCGTTAAGTGCTTCATATTATGTCCTTATTTCTTCAACATGGGCGCGATGGCCTTTTTGAACTTGTTGCCAAATGGCGCGCGCAGGGGTTTGAACGGTGAATCCATGTTGATCTGCTTGTAGACAGCTTTTTCGTGGCTAAAGAGTTTGAAGCCATGGTGCCCGTGATAAGATCCCATGCCCGATGGACCAACGCCGCCAAAGGGCAAGCTGTGCTGGGTGGAATGCATAATCGTGTCATTGATGCAGGCCCCGCCAGAGGTCGTGTTTCCCAGAACCGTTTCTTGGTCCTGCGCATCCGCGCTGAACACATACAATGCAAGCGGGCGTGGGCGCGCGTTTACAAAAGCGATGGCCTGATCCAGTGTGTCATAGGGAACAACGGGCAGGATTGGGCCAAAGATTTCGTCTGTCATCACATCTAGATCGGCGGACGGGTCAACGATGATAGTCGGGGCCATAACCTTTTCATTGATCGCGCTCAGGTCCTCCCCAGCGGGGTTCACTTCGATCACTTCGGCACCGCTGTCGCGGGCCTGTGTGACGAGTGCTTTCAGGCGATCAAGTTGACGATCTGATACGATGTGGGTGTAGTCGGGGTTGTTTTTTAGCGTTTGATAGGCGGCTGCGATTTTACCCTGCACCGCGTCTACAAAGGCGCGTAGGTTTTCGCGCGGGACCAAGGCGTAATCCGGGGCCAAGCAAACTTGACCCGCATTAAATAACTTGCCTGCTGCGATCCGTGCCGCCGCTGTGTCCTGGTTGGCGTTGTCTGTGACAATGGCAGGGGATTTGCCGCCCAACTCCAACGTTACAGGGACAAGATTGTCAGCTGCTGCGTGCAGGATGTGTTTCCCGATCGAGGTCGCACCAGTGAATAGCAAGTGATCGAAAGGCAGCTTGGTAAAGGCTACCCCTGCTTCGACGCCACCAGTTATGACGACGGCCTCGTGCGGGGCAAAACTCTGCTCGATCAGGGTTTTCATTAGATTAGAGGTGGCCGGCGTGAATTCGGACGGTTTCAGCATAACCGAATTGCCGGCTGCAAACGCCTCGCCCATGGGGCCAATTGCAAGATAGATCGGAAAATTCCACGGCGCGACAATCCCGATCACACCAAGGGGCTGATATTCAATCCGTGCTTTGCCGCCAAACATGTTGAGCGGGAAATCGACCTTGGCTTTGGACGGCTTCATCCACTGTGCCAAATGGCTTTTGGCATGTTTCAGTTCTGTTAGAGTGCCGCCAATATCCGCGATCAGGGTCTCGGCCCTGCTGCGATTGCCAAAATCGGTCGAAATGGCATCTGCAAGCGCGTCTTTGTTGTCTGCGATCAGGTCGATCAGGCGATTGATGCGGTCGATACGATCTTTCGCGGTGGGCACTTTCAAGGAATGCGCGCGCTGGGTTTCCAGAAGGGCCTGCATATCGGCTGCGAGGGCCGGGTCGTGATGAGTCATGAAATCATCTCCGTTTGTGTGGGGCAGGCGAGGTAACATGCGCCCCGCCCGTTGAATGTATGAGATTAAGTCGCTGCGCGAGAGGTGTTCTGCACCAGGTTCTCGAATTGCTGTTTGTCGATACGGTAAAAGAACAGCGCGATAATCGAGAGCACGTAAACCACCATCGTCAACAAGGCATAGTTGTAGCCAAGGCCGCTGATAATTTCGGGGGTCAGATTTGATTGGTCCGGCGCGGTTGGAAACCCGATCAGGCCTAGAAATGCGCCTGAAATAGCCAGCCCACCCGCGGTACCTGCCTTAAGAACAAAGGTGATAGAGGCAGTAATGATACCTTCGTTTTGATATCCAGAGTGATGCAAACCCACCTCGACAACATCTGCGGTCATGGACGTCATCAGTGAAGTCGTTGCCACGATCAAACCGACCTGCAGAACACCATGGATCAGCAATGCATACAGCAGCATTTCTGTTCCATTGGCTGGAAACAAATCGAAATGACGCAAGAGATAAGGACCGACGCCGACGATTGTTGAAAGCACCGACAGCTTGATCGCAGCGGATTTCTTATTGTCGCGATTGGAAACGGTTTTAATCATAAGCCCTGCAGCCAGCGCTCCGATGAGGTTGGCGAACAAGATGTACACGATCTGATCGTTGCTGAGTTCCCAGTAAAAGCTCATCAAATAGGTCCAAAGCGCGGCCCCAATGCCGGCCCCGATGGCAAAAACAGCTGAAGAAATGAAGATGGCGCGCAGGCTTGGCAGACTGGCCGCGGCAAGAAACTGGGTAAAGAAACCGCCTGCATTTCCGTGTTCTGCATGGGCGATCTCTTGCATTCTGCTCTGATACCGGTTGAGCCCCAGCGCAGACATGAGAATTGCAATGCCGATGATCACGGCTCCGAACAATCCAGCTTGTTGGTAACCGGCTTGATTCAAGATGCCATATGGCATGATGTCGGTTGGCACCAACCACACAACATACATTGCGATGACCATGATCTGACCCGCGATCCATGTGGCTGACACTTTGTATCCTGCTAACAGGGTTCGCCCATTGTAGCTTGAGGTTAGTTCAGGAACCATTGCGTTATGAGGCACATCATAGAGCGTCATCGCCAACCGCAACGCGATTGTTGTGCCCAGCAGGAACCAGAACAGTTCCATCTGTGACGCCAGCGAAGAGGGTGGATTCCAAATCAGCCAGAACAGCGCCGAAACGGGGATGATTGCCAGATAGATAAACGGATGCCGCTTACCCATGCGAGATTTCCAGTTGTCTGAAATATATCCAACCAACGGATCCGAAACCGCATCAAAGACAAGCGCAATGGACAGGGCAAGGCCAACCATTTCAGCGGGCAACCCAATGACCAGATTGTAATAGATTAGCAGGAAAAAGCTGAGCCCGTTTGAAAATATACCATTCGCGATACCACCCAGCCCATAGGCAAGCTGCATGGAACCGGGCGTGCCGGAATTTATGGTTGTCATTGGTGCCTCCCTTTGCCTGTGGACCCACTCGTTGGTGGGTTTGACAAGCTTTAGTTAGTGAACGTTCACATTTGCTTGAAGTGAAGCACATTGCACATTAGTTGTCAAAGATGATTGTTTGTCTAATGTGACTAACAACTGGCCAATCGCGCAATGTCGTATAGAATGAAGAGGAGATTTTCGTGACTTTAGATACCCATATGCCGGATCAAGCCACTCAGATATTACCACCTGAGGCTTACACTTCGCAGGACTGGTTTGACCGAGAAATGAAGGAGTTGTTCGCCAAAACCTGGGGATTTGCGGGTGTTGTCGGCGATGTTCCGAATCCGGGTGATTACATGACCGCAACGGTTGGAACATTCACATTACTTGTGATTCGGGGGTCTGACGGCGAATTGCGCGCCTTTCACAATGTCTGCCGTCACCGAGGGACGGAATTGGTTGATCGGGGATGCGGAAACACTGGGAAAACCATCGTTTGCCCGTACCACCGCTGGACCTTTGGGTTGGATGGCGCATTGCGTGGTGTTCCGGATCAGCGAGAGTTGTTTCCAGACTTTGACAAAAAGGCAAACGGCCTGCATCGCGCCTCGATTGGAGAGTTCAAAGGCCTGATTTTTGTTAGCCCTGAACCTGATCTGAACTTAGACGATTGGCTGGGCACGATCCCCGAGGTTGTTTGGCCACATGACTTGAACAACCCGGAACTTGTGCGCGCGCAGGACGTCATTGTGTACGAAATGGAGTGCAACTGGAAAGTGTTCTTTGAGAATGCGATCGACGGTTATCATCTGGCCTATTTGCACGAGCATACATTGGGCGGTCCGCGTCCGGAAAAGAACGTGTGGGATACCCATGGGGATCATCAGGTTTGGTACTCAACCGAACATGAAAATATCAAAAGCCGCATCCCGCAATACGTGGCGGAACAGCTGCAAAAGATGAAGCTCAAACCGCTGCTGCATGCCGGGGAACATGGCTATGGTGGTGTGTATGCGATGTTCCCGACCACGTTGGTTGTTACTTCGCCTTACTCATTTTCCTTGTCCATCATGTATCCCATTGCGCCAGGGAAAACTCGGCTTGAGGTGCACAGTTGGATGCCCAAGGGGCGTCTCAAGGCGATGGGCGGGCTGAAATATGTGCCGGGCTATGACAAAACCACGGGAACGGTAAAGTCGTCGCACTGGAAAAAACACCCCCTGGAAACCGGGGATTTCCAGACCGAAGATGTCTATGTCGTGGAAAAAATGCAGCGCGCGCTGATGTCGCCCAGATATTCGGTTGGGCAGCTGGCCAGCGGGGCAGGCGCAGAGTCACCTTTGACTTATTTTCAACAGCGCGTGCGAAATTTTGTGCCAAAGGCTTAATCTACGCAGCGGCGTTGATATGATGTGCATAACTACCCCGTTCGGCGGGGTGGTTTTAGGCAACACTACGCCGCTAAATTATGAGAGACGCAAGTTGAGGGTGTCTGGTGCGTGCGATGGTGGGGAACACCACCGCGCACTAGAGAGGCGTCAGTGAGAGTGTGGCGCCGCCTCTCGTTGTTTACAGATCTCGATAATCTCGCGTTTCTGGATTTTTCCAGTTGGTCCCTTGGGGAGGGTGTCCCAGATCTCGATCTCTTTGGGGACTTTGAAATTGGCGATCCGCCCACGACAGAATTCACGCAGTTCTTCTCCGGTCAGGTCTGAACCGTCGCTAAGCGTCACAGTGGCGTGGATCCGATCTCCCCATTTCGGATCAGGCAGGCCAAACACGCTGACCTCGTCCACTGCGTTGTGTTCTGCCAAGCAGTTTTCGATCTCGACAGGGAAGATGTTGTATCCGCCTGATTTGATGCGAAATTTCGCACGATCCATCAGATAAATGAACCCTTGGGAATCGCACGTGGCGATGTCGCCTGTGTACAACCAACCATCGCGCACTGTTTCCGAATACTTGACGTCCTGATTCCAATAACCGGGGATGACATAGGGTGTTTTGATCAACAATTCACCGGCTTCACCATCTGGTAATACGTTGCCCGCGTCATCGACAATTTTGACATTAACGAAATACAGCGGGCGTCCAGCACTGGAAAGACAATCATGGCCCCCGTTCAAAGCGAGATTGTGATCGGTTGCTGTCATCATCATAGACATGCCCATCAATTCAGTCGTGCCGTACATTTGTAAGAACGAACAGCCGAACGCTTGTACGGCGTCGCGAATGGTGGCAGGCGGAATGGGGGCAGATCCATATCCCAACTGACGCATAGATGAGACATTGTACTTTTCGATGAGACCTGAATTGAGCAGGCTATTCAGCATTGTCGGAACCAAGACGCAGATCGAGCATTGCTCTGCTTCGATCATCTGCAAGGCTCGTTCAGCGTCCCACTCTCCAATGATGGCGCATTTGGATCCGTGGAAAATGTTTCGCATTAAATGCATGATCGGAACGCCTGAGGCAGGCATGGCATGCAGGAATACATCGTCAGGGGTGGCGCCTTCGGCCAATGCGATCGCTGCCATCGACTCCATCATCAACTGATGAGGGTAGATGGCCCCTTTGGGCAGCCCGGTTGAACCGGTCGTGTAACAGATCATCAACCGTTCGTGCCGGGTTTGCTTGAACAATGTGTCAGTCGCCCCCTTGGCGATCATTGTTTCATAATCGCTCTCGAGTGAATGACCGGCCCCAATGCCAATTAGCCTGGGCTGGCGATCACTGTGCTGCAACGCACTGGTGGCAATCTCGGCCATTTCCGTCTGTACGAACAATTGATCGATACCGCTGTCATCTATCAGTGCCCCCAGCTCTGGTGGGGCAAGGCGGTAGTTTAACCCAACACGAACGGCCCCGACCTTGGCGCAAGCGCCGATGGTTTCAACCACCTCGATACAGTCTTTGAGGATGACGCCAATTCGGTCGCCTGGCTTAACACCAGAACGGCGCAACTCATGTGCAAGCGCGTCTGTCCGCTCATCCAGTGCACGCCAAGACACTCGACGGCTCATATCTACATAAGCTTCTCGGTCACCGTGGGTGCGGGCATTGCGGTTGATCAATTCACCAAGCGTTAGCATGGGCTTCATTCTCCTCCATCGCGGAATGAATATTAGTGAACGTTCGTTAATATGTCATCTCTTGGATACCCGCCTTTTGTCAATCCTCTTTTTAGGTCGGTCACTTAATCGGCGTCTGGTGGGGCTGGTTCTGACCCGCTGGGCCGCTATGGTGACCGAGCACATAATGACAATCCCAGCCCGAGGTCCAAAGTGATCGAAATACGTGATTTGCAATTGCTAAGCGCCTTGGCGCGGCATCGCCATTTTGCCAAGGCCGCCGAAGAATGTGGTATCTCACAACCAGCATTTTCGATGCGCATCCGAAACCTTGAGGATCGTTTGGGCGTCTCTATTGTGCGTCGCGCCAATCGGTTTCAGGGGTTGACCGAAGAGGGTGAGATGATTGTCCGCCGTGCGCGCCGGATCTTGGATGATGCCAAAGCGTTGGAACAAGAGCTGTTGGCGACACGCGGCGAAATCTCAGGGACGTTGATCCTTGGTGTCATCCCAACAGCGTTGGCTTTTACTGGGCGCTTGATAAAGCGATTGCATGCAGCGCATCCCAAAATTGTAACGCGCATTGAGACCTTGTCGGCTTCAAGCATTCAGCAGAAATTAGATGAGGGTACGATTGATGCAGGCGTGACCTATGGGGATAGTATCGGCACTGATTTGCGCATGGTTCAACCACTTTATGAAGAGACCTATGTGTTGTTGGTGCCAGAACATATGACACCCGAAACGGGGCCAATCCCGTGGGCCCGGGTGGCAGACTTTCCGCTGTCTCTCTTGGAACCACAAATGCAGAATCGCCGCATTTTGGACCGGATTTTTGCTGATCAGGGGCTGCACCCACAGGTGGTCGCAGAAACCAGTGGGTTTACTGCATCCATGGTCATGGCGCGCGAGGGGCTTGCTGCTGCGGTTGTGCCACGTGTTTTGGTGCGCGCGCTTGGTCATTTGGAGGGGACCAAAACCCTGTCATTGGTGGATCCTGTTGTAAGTAAACCAATTTGTTTGGCGACTTTGAACAGAGACCCGGAATTGCCTACAATAGACGCGTTAAGGCGCGTGGTGACGGCTTTGCGGTGATAAGTTGTCGTTATCGTGCAATTGCAAATAGCAATTTGACGATATGCAGCGCTGATGAGACATGGAGCGTCTCAATTCGGAGGGCACGATGGCACCATTGGATACCAAACCTTCAGGCGCAGACAAAGGCGTTTGGAAGTCAGGCAAAGGCAAGGGACGGCGCACGCCAAAAGGGCGTCAGTTTACGGATGAGGCGATGGCCGAGATCCACCGTTTGTTGGGCGATCGTCCCCGACGACGGGATCTGCTAATCGAATTCCTGCATCTCATTCAGGATGCGCACGGTCATCTGAGCGCGGATCACATCGCAGCTCTGGCCGTTGAGATGCGTGTCGGGCAGGCCGAAATCTATGAGGTTGCCACCTTCTACGCCCATTTTGATGTGGTTAAAGAGGGCGAGACCCCTCCACCCGCGCTGACCATCCGGGTTTGCGACTCTCTAACGTGTGAAATGGCCGGAGCCCAACAGCTGAAAGCCGCGTTGGAAGATGGCCTTGATGCCTCTCAGGTTCGTGTCCTGCGCGCACCTTGCATGGGCCGTTGTGATACGGCACCGGTTCTTGAAATCGGTCATAATCATATCGACCATGCCACTCCCGAAAAAGTGCAGGCTGCGATTGCAGCCGATGACACCCATGCGCATGTGCCCGCGTATGAAGGGTTTGCCTCCTATTGCGACAACGGCGGATACGCCAAATTGAACGATCTGCGCGCCAACGGAGATTGGGAAGCTGTACAAGACGATATCCTGTCGTCGGGCCTGCGTGGTCTGGGTGGCGCTGGTTTCCCATCTGGCAAGAAATGGGGCTTTGTTCGTATGAACGAAGGGCCGCGTTATCTGGCTGTGAACGGGGACGAAGGCGAACCCGGCACGTTCAAAGACCGCTACTATCTGGAACGCACACCGCATGTCTTCCTCGAAGGTATGCTGATCGCTGCTTGGGCGGTCGAGGCCGAAAATTGCTTTATCTATATGCGGGACGAATACCCGGCGGTGCTGGAAATTCTGCGGACCGAGATTGCCGCGCTGGAAACCGCAGGTATTGTAGAACCTGGTTACATTGATCTACGTCGCGGCGCTGGTGCCTATATCTGTGGCGAAGAATCCGCGATGATTGAATCCATCGAGGGTAAAAAAGGTCTGCCACGCCACCGTCCGCCGTTTGTGGCGCAGGTGGGTGCCTTCAATCGACCAACTCTCGTTCACAATGTGGAAACTCTGTATTGGGTCTCTAAGATTTGCCGCGAAGGTGGTGAGATCCTGAGCTCTGTTGAAAAGAATGGCCGTAAAGGTCTGCGCAGCTATTCGATTTCGGGGCGCGTTGCGAACCCGGGTGTGTATTTGCTGGCCGCCGGTTCGACCATTCTTGACGTGATTGATGCGGCTGGGGGCATGGCTGAGGGTCATACCTTTAAGGCGTATCAACCGGGCGGGCCATCGTCGGGCCTTCTCCCCTCTAGCATCGATGATGTCCCGCTCGACTTTGACACTTTGCAGCCCTTGGGCACCTTTATCGGGTCCGCGGCGGTTGTTGTTCTGTCAGATCAGGACACTGCCCGGGATGCGGCGCTGAACATGCTGCGGTTTTTTGAGGACGAAAGCTGCGGCCAGTGTACGCCCTGCCGGACTGGGTGTGAAAAGGCGGTTAAGCTGATGCAGGCCGACAAATGGGATACCGATCTGCTTGAGGATCTGTGTCAGGTGATGGGCGATGCGTCCATCTGTGGTCTGGGGCAGGCGGCGCCAAACCCGATCCGCCTGGTCATGAAACACTTTGCTGACGAAATCTGAGGGAGACAGCCATGCTTGATGCGAGCGAAACCAAAACAGTCACCTTCAGCCTGAATGGCGAAGATGTCACCGTGTCCGAGGGCACAACAATCTGGGAAGCGGCCAATGGCCGTGGCCTGATCATCCCGCACTTGTGCCACAAGCCCCAACCAGGCTATCGCCCCGATGGCAACTGCCGCGCCTGTATGGTCGAGGTTGAAGGCGAACGCACATTGGTCGCGTCCTGTGTGCGTCCCGCTGCCGAAGGAATGGTGGTCAAATCCGACTCTGAGCGGGCCGAGAAATCGCGCGCCATGGTGATGGAACTGCTAGTGGCCGACCAGCCGGAAGTGGCGCACGACAAATCCGCCCACTTCTGGGATATGGCTGAACTGAGCAACGTCTCTGAGAGCCGATTTCCTGCCAAAGAAGCCAACAAGATCCCTCTGTTGGATGACAGCCATGTGGCGATGCGCGTCAATCTTGATGCATGCATCAACTGCAACTTGTGTGTTCGTGCTTGTCGCGAAGTACAGGTGAATGATGTGATCGGCATGTCCGGCCGTGGTCACACCGCGCAGGTAACATTTGACTTGGCCGACCCCATGGGGGCTTCGACCTGTGTGGCCTGTGGTGAATGTGTGCAGGCCTGTCCAACCGGCGCGCTGATGCCCGCTACTGTGCTGGATGACCAGCAACAGGGCGACAGCAAGGATTTCGATTCTGAAACTGAAAGCGTCTGCCCATTCTGCGGCGTGGGCTGCAAGGTCAGCCTCAAAGTCAAAGACGGTAAGGTCAAATACGTTGAGGGCATCAATGGCCCCGCCAATGAAGGCCGCTTGTGCGTTAAGGGCCGGTTTGGGTTCGACTATATTCACCACCCACACCGCCTGACCAAACCGTTGATCCGCCGCGACGATGCCCCTGCCAAAGGGCTGAACGTGGATCCTGGTAACATCGGCACCCATTTCCGCGAAGCTTCGTGGGAAGAGGCGATGGATCTGGCCGCGACCAAGTTGAAATCGCTGCGCGCTGGCGATCCGCGCTCGGTCGCTGGCTTTGGGTCTGCCAAATGTACCAATGAAGAGGCGTATCTGTTCCAGAAGTTCATCCGCCAAGGCTTCAAACACAACAACGTCGACCACTGCACCCGTTTGTGCCATGCGTCCTCGGTTGCGGCGCTGATTGAAAACGTTGGCTCGGGTGCGGTAACTGCAACCTTTAACGAGATCGAAAACGCAGATGTGGCGATCATCATCGGGTCCAACCCGATCGAAAACCACCCCGTTGCGGCGACCTATTTCAAGCAGTTCACCAAACGCGGTGGCAAGCTGATCGTGATGGATCCGCGCGGCGTTGGCATGCGCAAATTCGCGACTGAAATGCTGCAATTCCGCCCCGGCGCAGATGTCTCGATGCTGAATGCGATCATGCATGTGATCGTCGAAGAGGAACTGTACGACAGTCAATACATCCATCGCTGGACCGAAAACTGGGAAGCAGAAAAAGAACATCTGCGTGACTTCAGCCCCGAGAAAATGTCCAAAATCTGCGGCATTGAACCGGATCAGCTGCGCCGTGTTGCGCGTCTATTTGCCGGTGCAAATGCGGGTCTAATTTTCTGGGGCATGGGCGTCAGCCAGCACATTCACGGCACGGATAACTCGCGTTGCCTGATCAGCCTTGCCTTGATGACCGGCAACGTTGGTAAACCTGGTGCGGGTCTGCACCCGCTGCGCGGTCAGAACAACGTTCAAGGCGCATCTGATGCAGGTCTGATTCCGATGTTCTTGCCCGATTATCAGTCGGTTATGGATGACGGAATTCGGGCCAAGTTCAATGACGTCTGGCAATCTGATGATTTCTCAAACGAGAAGGGTCTGACGGTTACCGAGATCATCGACCAAGCCTATGCGGGCAACATCAAGGGGATGTACATTCAGGGCGAAAACCCTGCGATGTCCGACCCGGATGCGGATCATGCGCGTGCTGCCTTGGCCAATCTCGATCTGATGATTGTTCAGGATATCTTCCTGACCGAAACAGCAAACTATGCTGACATTATCCTGCCCGCCTCGGCGCTGTACGAAAAGAATGGTACCGTCAGCAACACCAACCGTCAGGTGCAGCGGGTGCGTCCCGCCGTAACACCTCCGGGTGAGGCGCGCGAGGATTGGAAGATTACGGTCGAGCTGGCGCAGCGCATCGGTCTGAACTGGGATTACACGGATGTAAGCCAGGTCTTTAACGAGATGAAGCAGACGATGAAGTCGTTGGACAACATCACCTGGGATCGTTTGAAGACTGAAACCATCACCTATCCGTCCCTTAGCGAAACCGATCCCGGTCAGGCGATTGTGTTTGGCGATGGTTTCCCCCGTTCTGAAGGTCGCGCTCGGTTCACCCCGGCCAGCGTTATTCCGCCGGACGAAGCACCGGATGCCGAATACCCGATGATCGCCACCACTGGTCGTCAACTGGAGCATTGGCACACCGGGTCGATGACACGCCGGTCACTGGTTCTGGATGCTGTTGAACCCGAGGCGAACTGCTCGCTGAACCCGCGCACTCTGAAATTGATGGGTGTCGAACCTGGCGACATGGTTCGTCTGACCACGCGGCGCGGTTCGATCGATATCATGGCGCGTGCCGACCGGGCCATTGCCGAAGACATGGTGTTCATCCCGTTCGCCTATGTTGAGGCCGCAGCGAACATCCTGACCAACTCGGCCATTGACCCCTATGGTAAAATCCCCGAATTCAAATTCTCGGCGATCCGGGTTGATAAGATCACTGACGCTGTCGCAGCAGAATAATCTGAAAAACGGGCGGCCTTTTGGGTCGCTCGTTTCACTTTTGCACCAAACCGTTTGACGAAACGGTGCATATCTGATCCAAGCGCGCGCATCTGCCATGCTGCCTTGAGAACCGGGACACACTCGCCATGACCACCAACAACCGTATTGCGCTCTCCAGCGATCACGCTGCTATCGAACTCCGTCAGGCCGTTGCCGCACATGTTGCGTCGCTGGGTTGGGAAGTGGTCGATATTGGACCCACGAGCCCAGAAAGCACGCATTACCCCAAACACGGCACGGCCGCAGCACAGTTGGTGGCCTCGGGCGATTGCCGTCTGGGCATTGTCCTGTGTGGCACCGGGCAGGGGATCATGATGGCCGCCAACAAGGTCAAAGGCATCCGTTGCGGTGTCTGTTCTGAGACGTTTTCCGCCAAAATGATCCGCCAGCATAACAACGCCAATATGCTGTCAATTGGTGCGCGCGTGGTTGGCGAAGGATTGGCGTTGGAAATCGCCGAGGCCTTTGTCAGCACCGAGTTTGAAGGTGGCCGTCACGCCACCCGCGTTGACATGATCAACGCGTTGGAAAACTAAGCCAACACAGCGCAAGACAGCGGCGTGAAACCTGTTAGGCTGCGTGAAAACAGCCTTTTACGGAGTGTTCCATGCCGCGTCGTTTTGTTGATCTTTCTGTTCCGCTTGAGATGGGGATCGTGTCAGATCCGCCGATCATGCTGCCCGAGATTGAATACCTGAGCCACGACCAAACTGCCGAGCAGGTGATGTCGTTCTTTCCGGGGCTGAAACGCGAGGATCTGCCAGGGGGCGAAGGCTGGGCGGTTGAACGCCTGTCTATTGCGACTCACAACGGCACGCATCTGGACGCGCCCTATCACCACCATTCGACGATGAACAACGGCGAGCTTGCGATCACGATTGATGAGGTTCCACTGGAATGGTGCATGAATCCCGGCGTAAAACTGGATTTTCGCCATTTGGAAGATGGGTATGTTGTCACTGCCGCAGATGTTCAGGCCGAACTGGCGCGGATCGGGCATACCTTGCGACCATTGGATATTGTCGTGGTCAACACGTCGGCGGGGGTCTGTTACGGACAACCCAATTACTTGATCAAAGGCTGCGGAATGGGGCGCGAGGCGACGCTCTATCTGACGGAACGCGGAGTTCGGGTCACCGGCACAGACGCGTGGAGCTGGGATGCGCCATTTCCATTGACGGCGCAAGCATACGCCGAAACGGGCGATGCCTCGATTATCTGGGAAGGGCACCGGGCGTCGATGGAGATCGGCTACTGCCACATGGAAAAGCTCACAAACCTAGAAGATTTACCTGCGACAGGGTTCGAGATTTCCTGCTTCCCCTTCAAAATCAAAGGTGCATCAGCCGGGTTCACCCGCGCGGTCGCGATCTTTGAAGAGGAGTGATGTTACTCGGCCAGATGACGGGACATAAACCGCCCCACGTCCCCTTCGCTGGGACGTAGGCCGGTAAACACCTCGACATAATCGGGGATCCGGGCCAGGCGCTTAAATCGGCTTTCCTGAAATTCCATTGATGAATGCCCGGTCTGGGCAAACAAAAGCGCACGGGTGCGCACTTCGGCTTCGGTTTCCGAATACCCAAAGTGGGTAAAAATGCCTTCGATGGCGATGCGACGCTGGGCATCGGCCTGATCCAAACGTTGTTGCAGCGAGGTATCTGTGCGGGCCCAATTGCGGATCGCTAGATCCAGACGGGAATCGAACAGATTGTCGTTCAACCAACAATCAAACAGATTGAATATCGCTTCGCAGATATTCTCGGCATATGCATCTATTCGCGTGATCAGGCCGTCGGTATTCTTGGCCTCCCACCGTTGGACCATGGCATCCAGCAGGGCTTCGCGATCCTTGAAATGCCAATAAAAGCTGGGGCGCGACAAGCCAACCCGCTTTGCCAAGGGCATGATTTTTACGGCGTCGATACCTGCTTCGCACAAAAGATCGCATGCTGCATCCAGCCAGAGCGTTTCAGAACCACGTAATCGGGAAGGGGGGTGTTGCGTCATTCCAACGATTTAACAGGGCTCTGCGTCAGTCGCAAGAAAGGGGCAGGATGGATGGCGGGATCGCTCTGGTGACTCTGAAACCACGACATACTGCAATTCGACCTAGCGTCATCAACGGGTTGGGCTGGATTTGCGTCAGGGATCGGCCTTTGATTGAACTCGGGATCAGATGGAGGCTCCATGTTTAACAAGCTGCTTATCGCCAATCGGGGTGAAATTGGAATTCGGATCGCCCGAACGGCCGAGGCAATGGGGCTTGAGACAGTTGCGATCTTTGCTCCGGACGATGCCAAATCCTTGCATGTGAAACACGCAGACCAAGCCGTTGAGTTGCCGCAGATGGGCGTCGCGGGATATCTCGATATCGACGCTATCCTGAAAATCGCGCAAGAAACCGGATGCGATGCTATCCATCCCGGATACGGCTTTCTAAGCGAGCGCGCCGACTTTGCGCGTGCCTGTGTGTCTGTTGGATTGACTTTTGTTGGACCAACTCCTGAAACACTTGAGACACAAGGGGATAAATGGGCGGCGCGGGCTTTGGCCGCGCAAGCCGGTGTACCAGTCCCTGCCGGGCAAGGGCCTTTGGGCTCGGTTGCTGAGGCTGAGCGGGTGTTCCAAGAAATCGATGGGCCAGTTCTGCTAAAAGCACTGCAAGGTGGGGGCGGACGCGGCATGCGCATTGTGCGGGAAATTGATGACATCCCCGCCGCGTTTAGCCAATGTCAGGCCGAAGCTTTGGCTGCCTTTGGATCGGATGAGATTTACGCAGAACAATTGCTGCGCAATGTCCGGCATGTCGAAGTTCAAATACTCGGGGACGGTCAGTCAGTCACACACCTGTGGGAGCGGGATTGCTCGTTGCAACGACGCCACCAAAAAGTCGTCGAAATTGCCCCGGCCCCGAACCTGCCTTCGGAAACGCGCGATCGACTTATATCATCGGCCCTCAAGATTGGCCGTGCCAGTCAGTTGCAAGGGCTTGCGACTGTTGAGTTCTTGGTGTCCGCAGATGGGCAGTATGTTTTTATCGAAACCAACCCGCGCATTCAGGTTGAACATACCGTGACCGAAGAGATCACCGGATTTGATCTGATTGAGCTTCAGTTGCGCCTGGCCGCGGGTGAGACACTGGATCAGATCGACCCTGGCTTATGTGACCCTGCAGAACCGCGTGGGGTCAGCTTGCAAATGCGGGTGATTACCGAACGTCTCACCCTAGAGGGGATCATGCCCACCAGTGGCCAGATCAATGGGTTTCAAATGCCGTTTGGTCAGGGCGTGCGCGTCGAAACGCAGGGCTACGCGGGCTATACCACCCATCCGGGGTTTGATCCGCTATTGGTCAAAGTCGTTGTTCATGCGGCACGGGGTGGCCTTCCTGCTGTTGTGCGCAAGGCAGAACGTGCTTTGTCCGAAATTGTGGTCACTGGCGTCGACACCAACCTCGATCTGATGCGTGGGCTTTTGCAGCGTCCTGAAATCGCTGTGTGGGATGTGTCGACCCGAACCTTGGACATGCTATTGCCCGACTTATCCGCCCCGGCTGGCAGCAGGGCGTTTATTGAAACCGAAACAATCACGCACGCACCATCGATGCGTCCGATCCCAAAGGGACAGTGCTCAGTCGATGCACCAATGCAGGGGATCGTTAGAGAGATAGCCGTCAAGGTCGGGGATCAATTTCAAGCGGGGCAAGAGCTTGCGATCATCGAAGCGGTGAAAATGCAGTATGCTGTTGCCGCGACCGAGTCTGGTCAGGTCGAAGAGGTTTTTGATGCCGTGGGAGATCTAACCGCACAGGACCGTCCCATTCTGTCTTATTCTCCCAGACATGACAGTGGGACTGACGAAACTGAAGCTGTGATAAAGAACCCTGAATTTATTCGCCCAGACTTAGCCACGCTGCAAGATCGTCTAGCGCTTACCTTGGATGCAGAGCGTCCAAAGGCTGTCGCGCGCCGCCAATCACGGGGGCAAGAGACGACGCGAGATAGCGTTTCCGCTTTGTGTGAGGGGGGGACGTTTCATGAATACGGCCAATTGGTTATAGCCGCTCAACGCCGCAAGCTTGGCGTTGAAGCCTTGCGCGAGATAAGCCCCGCAGATGGGATTGTAACTGGGTTGGGAAGTGTAAACGCCAAATCCTTTGGCGAAGCGCGTTCACAAGTCGCGATCTTGGCCTATGATTCAACGGTGATGGCGGGGACCCAAGGCGTGTTCGGACATCGAAAAACAGACCGATTGTTGGACAAAGCTGCTGAATTAAAGCTGGCCACCGTCTTTTTGACCGAAGGGGGCGGAGGGCGGCCCAATGATGATGATTTTGCTGGAACAATGCATTGCGCCCTTGATGTCAAAACCTTTTCTGATTTTGCCAAACTGCGGGGATGGGGGCCTAAGATCACAGTGAATTCGGGGTTTTGCTTTGCAGGCAACGCCGCCCTGTTTGGGGCGGGGGATATCCGCATTGCGACTCGCAACAGTTGGATCGGTCTCGGGGGCCCTGCCATGATCGAAGCCGGTGGCCTTGGAACGCATCATCCGCGAGAGGTTGGGCCGGCGCCCATGCAGGCGGAAATAGGGTTGGTTGATGTGCTGGTCGAGAGTGACGCCGATGCCATCGCAATCACGCGCAAGGTGCTGTCCTATTTTCAAGGCCGCGACAAAGAGTGGAGCGCCGAAGACGCGCGCATTTTGCGTCACCTGATCCCGGAAAATAGGCAACGCGCTTACGATGTCTGTCAGGTGATTACAGCCATGGCAGACACCGGCTCCTTTCTGGAGTTAGGGGAACAACATGCGCCAGGGCTCATCACTGGTTTTATGCGAATCCAAGGGTATCCGATGGCAGTGATGGCGAACAATTCCCTTCATCTCGGGGGCGCGCTAGACGCGCCCGCTTCGGCAAAAGGCGCGCGCTTCTTGCGCTTGGCGGGGCGGTTTAACCTACCAGTGGTGTCTTTGTGTGACACGCCCGGTTTTATGGTTGGGCCCGAAAGCGAAACCCAAGGGGCTGTTGGCGCTGCCTGTGAATTCATCGAGGCAGGCGCAACGCTGCGCAGCCCGATTTTGTTTGTCTGTTTGCGCAAAGGCTACGGTATTGGGGCGCAAGCCATGGCGGGGGGCAGTTTTGCTAACCCCAGTTTTACAATCTCTTGGCCAACCGGCGAATTTGGGGCCATGGGCCTCGAAGGGGGGGTGCGATTGGGCTACAAACGCGAGCTTGAGGCCCAACCCGATGCCGAGGCGCGCGAGGCTTTGTTCAACAAACTGGTAAATCGCGCCTATGCCGAAGGTGGAGCGTTGAACGTAGCATCCTTCAATGAAATCGACGCCGTGATTGATCCTGCGGACACGCGCGACTGGATCGTCAAAGGGGTCGCCCTGCACCAGACACCGTAACGCAGTGCGTCTGCTTGTAATTTTCAGCCGCTGTAGTGCAGGATAAACCCGTTAAAGCACAAACAAAGGTGACAGTGATGAGTGAGACGGCCCAGAGCGGACATGATGGTCCTTATGCCGCCCCGATTGAAGTCCGCGGACACACGGTGAAACCGGAATGGATCGACTATAATGGCCATATGAATGTGGGATATTATGGCGTGGCCTTTGATCTCGCGCTCGAGGAAATGGTCGGCGATCATCTGGGTATTGGCGAAGTCTATGTAAATTCCGCCGGGGCAGGCCCCTACATGATCCAGTCTCATATTCAGTTCCAGCGCGAGCTGTTGGATGGGGATCGGTTCTATTTTCACTTTCGCCTTTTGGATCATGATCACAAGCGTTTGCACTATTTTGGACAGATGTTCGCAGAAAAGGACGATGTTCTTTGTGCGACCCAAGAAGGGATGATCATGAATGTCAGCCAGGCCACGGGACGTGGGGCAGATTACCCGGATTGGGTGGTGGCGCGCCTCGCTCAGATGTTGGCAGATCATAAGGCGTTGGACCCCGCCCCCCAGGTGGCGAACCCAATTGGCATTCGTCGTAAGATTTAAGTTACGGCGTGCCGGCACCCTACGCATATGGGGCGAACAAAAAGAAAGACGCCGACCCGGAGCTGATGCAGGGTCGGCGTTTTGTTATTATGGACTTCGGTTTGGAGTGGCTTTGGGGTGCAAGTCGGTTGACTACCGAAGGGTGCACCCCAATGCCGGGGTTTAGGCTACGAACCCTGGGCCGTCGTCGTCTTCCCAGTCGTCGTCTTCCTGCTGCTGAGGGTCATCCTCTGGAACTGGTTGGTTCATCAGGCCCATGATGTCAGTCAGTGTTGGTTTGCTTCCGCCACTAGACCCTTTTGTTCCACCCCCTTTGGTGCCCCCGCTGGCGTAAACGACTGTGTCTTCATCGTTCCAATCGTCTTTGGGGTCTCCATCATACGCAGGCAGTTCATAGACCTTTCCGGAATTGCCGCCGGTTCCGCCTGAACCCTTGGTTCCACCAGATCCTTTGGTTCCACCAGATCCTTTGGTTCCACCAGATCCTTTGGTTCCACCAGATCCTTTGGTTCCACCAGATCCTTTGGTTCCACCAGATCCTTTGGTTCCACCAGATCCTTTGGTTCCGCCAGAGCCTTTGGTTCCGCCAGATCCCTTGGTTCCGCCAGATCCCTTGGTTCCACCAGATCCTTTGGTTCCACCAGATCCTTTGGTTCCACCAGATCCTTTGGTTCCACCAGATCCTTTGGTTCCGCCAGAGCCTTTGGTTCCGCCAGATCCCTTGGTTCCGCCAGATCCTTTGGTTCCGCCAGATCCCTTGGTTCCGCCAGATCCTTTGGTTCCGCCAGATCCCTTGGTTCCGCCAGAGCCTTTGGTCCCACCAGATCCTTTGGTTCCGCCAGATCCCTTGGTCCCACCAGATCCTTTGGTTCCGCCAGATCCTTTGGTTCCACCAGAGCCTTTGGTCCCGCCAGATCCTTTGGTTCCACCAGACCCTTTGGTCCCACCAGATCCATTCGCCTCGTCGTATTCGTCAGCTATCGTTTTCTGGTACCATTCATCGAACTTGTCACCTTCGACGCCACCATTGTGATAAGAGTCTGTGCTGCTCGCTTTGGCATTCAATGCATCATCTTGCGTCAAAAGTTCTGGCGTTGCCCCGCTTGTGTTAACGGCAACTCCCATGCTTTCTAGATCGATGTCATCCAAGGAAAGTGGCCCAGCATTTGACCAGATAGTGAAGTTGATGTGTGGGGTTTCACCATCTGTTGAATCTGGTGACGTTCCAAACTGAAGCGCGCCATCAAATGGTTGATCGGTCATGAACCCGTTAGACAGGGTGGTTACACCATTGGGGTCAGCTTGTTGTCCGGTCACTCCGAATTCGTTTAAGGGCGGATCAAAGACAAGATCGCCGACGGCGGAATCCTGCGCCATATTGAAAAAGAAGCCGTCAATATCAGCGGGTGTTCCGGCCCCTTCAGTCGGTGCAAGCTGAATGAACAGACCACCGTTTTCGATGTCGATTACTTCAACCGTGACCTGAGACTCGCTGCCAACTTCAAAAACCGCCTTGGTCTTATCGTCGCCGCCGCCAGATCCATTGGTGCCGCCTGAGCCATTAGTGCCACCCGAGCCTTTGGTTCCACCCGAGCCTTTGGTTCCACCCGAGCCTTTGGTTCCACCCGAGCCTTTGGTTCCACCCGAGCCTTTGGTTCCACCCGAGCCTTTGGTTCCACCCGAGCCTTTGGTTCCACCCGAGCCTTTGGTTCCACCCGARCCTTTGGTTCCACCCGAGCCTTTGGTTCCACCCGAGCCTTTGGTTCCACCCGAGCCTTTGGTTCCACCCGAGCCTTTGGTTCCACCCGAGCCTTTGGTTCCACCCGAGCCTTTGGTTCCACCCGAGCCTTTGGTTCCACCCGARCCTTTGGTTCCACCCGAGCCTTTGGTTCCACCCGAGCCTTTGGTTCCACCCGAGCCTTTGGTTCCACCCGAGCCTTTGGTTCCACCCGAGCCTTTGGTTCCACCCGAGCCTTTGGTTCCACCCGAGCCTTTGGTTCCACCCGAACCGTGAGATGTATCATACCATTCCGAAAGGACTTGATCGTACCAGTCGGCTAAATCGGAGCCGTCTACTCCACCGTTATAATAGGAGCCGCCTCCCCAATTCCAATTTCCGTAACCCATAAAATCATTCCCCTCTGCTGGTGCGATGTTCCGCCTGAACCGCAAAACGGCATATGCCCCCACAATGCGCGTAGCTGCAGCAGAACTTTGAATGGGGCTCAAATTATGGGCCGACACGAACTTGGGCAATTTTGTGTCAACTTTCAGGCGGTTTTTATACAATTCGCCCCAATTTTCGGAGACAATCCGGTGAAAGCCGGGGGATTGTTTTGACGTTGTGCAAAAACCGGAAGCGCCTCAGAGCTTTAACTTTTGGAATCAACGCTGCTGCTGTTCTCGTGTTCGCTTTCTAAATTCCTCAAATTCGCCAAATTTGGGTTGTACCACTCGCTTGCATAGTCAGCGTCCCGTGGGCGCAAGAGTAACGAAACAAGAGGTGGTAGTGTGGCCAAGGGTAAAAAAAGCAACCGTATGACACGGATTGTCGACGCAGCTGAAGAGCACTTTGGCCGCCCTGTTATGAAAGTCACGGCTCCGGGGGGCGAAGGACGCTCCAGCTTTCGACTTCATTTTGAAAACATGGATGTCATTGCCACCTTGCGCCCAAATTTTCGACGGACACATCTCGAGGCGTTTGTTCTGGAACGGTTGCGTACCTATTGTGATGACGTACCGGAATGTCTGGGCGTTGTTGGCGAGGTGATGTTCCAAGCGGATGTAGGTCGCCGCCGCCTGAATCAGGAAATCGTACAACACGATGCCGCAAAACAGATGGATCTTGCGGCAGAAGCTGTTGCAACGATTTTCAGGTTCCAAAGCGCTGCACGTAAGACCGATCTGAGTAAAATGATGCCACATTTGGGCGCCAACCAAGGCTGGGTCAACGGTCTGGTTGATGGGATCGAAACCTTGGAGCTCTACGGCTCGGGGGTGCCAAAACAGTTTGACCGGGTTGCGGCCTGTGAACGTTTGACCCAACCCGGTCGGCAGTTCGTCAAATGGGACTGCCGCTCTGGCAATGCGGCGATTGGCCGGGACGAAAAGATGCGCTGGTTTGATTTCGAATACTCGGGCATGCGCCACGGTGCCGAGGATATAGCCTGGCTCATCGGAGATGAAGCATGGCCAATTTCACCTGAAAAGATGGTGGACGTCATTATCGAACAGTTTGACCCTGAGTGTGGACATGAGATCGCGGATTATTTGGACTACCTGTCCGTTTACCTGACCTTCCACAGCACGCAGCGTCTAAAGCTGATCCTGAACGAGGCGCAAAAACGAGGGTGGCTCTCGAAAGAGCGGGTGCGCAAGTATGATGACGCGGGAGTACACCCGGAGTTCGCCGCACAAATTTGCGACGTTGGGCGCTATTTCTCGGCGCAGTCCAAAATTACTGCACCTCTGACACAGGGTTTTGAGGCTGCAAAAAGCAGTTTTCAGGAGATCCTCAAAGAGGGTCGTTCGTTAAAGAGCGCCTGAGGCATGGATGGCGTGGTGGAGTTCCCCGCTGAACGCAACAGAGCTGACCCGGGCGGGTTTCGCGTCGACAGTATCGAGACGTTCGATGGATTGGTTGCGCTTAAATCCGAGTGGCAGCGCCTAGAGCGCTTGGATCCGGAGAACACGGTTTTTCTGTCTTGGGACTGGTTGGCACAAGCCTTTCGCCAAACCGTTGGGCGATGGCGTGTTTTGGCGGTTTACCACAATGCCAGATTGGTTTGCGTGTTGCCTCTGAAATACCGGGTTCATTGGAGCACCACGACCGAAGCGTTTCAATCTGAAATCGAAGCGGGTGGGCGCTTGTTATGGAGCGAATATACGGGTTTTTTGTGCGATCCTGCTGTTGAAACAGACGCCATTCCGATGCTGAGCAGCTATTTGCGGGGCCTGCCTTGGTCCCGATTGAACTTGCGATATGTAGGGTCCGAAGATCGATCTGCGTTGTTCATGGGGGGATTTTCGCAAGCTGAATATTCCAAGCGCTGGGAAGAATATCGGATAAACAAAGGCGCTGTGGACAACCTGTCGTGCCCTCAGATTGCGCTGCCGAATGACTTCGATACTTACCTGAGCCAAGGCCCCAGCAAAAACACCCGTCAAAAAATACGCAGGTTCACACGAAAATACATTGAAAGCGGAGAGCTGACCTTTGCTGCAGCAACCGACGAAACGGTCAAGGAAGACTTGAGTGTTTTGCTTCGGTTCTGGATGTTGAAATGGTCGAAAACCAAAGGAGCGGAAGGCGCGCGTTTGGTGGCCTCAAACTATCTGCGGATGCTGAGCACCGCGCATCGGCTGGGATTGCTCTATCTTCCTGTGCTGCGCCGGGGCCAGCAACCGATTGCGGCATTGGGGCACATATTAGATCCTAAGATGAAGCGGGTGCATTTTATCGCGGCAGGGCGAGATGAAACAGAGCAGGGCGCATATATCGGTCTGTTGATGCATTCCCAAAGTATCAGATGGGCCATTGACCAAGGGTATGCTGTCTACGACTTCTGTCATGGGGATGAGCCCTACAAATTCAGTTTTGGGTCAAAGGCAATCAAGCTCAACTCGATCCTCATCCGGCGTCGGGAACTGCCCCGTGGTGGCCGGTCACTTGACCCTCTCAATCACCGTGAAGCTTTGGCACGCGTGCTAGAGTTTGTAGAGGCGGGTAAAAACAAACGCGCCGCACTGGGATGTCGGCAGTTACTCTCTTTGACCCGCCCGCCCGTGCCCCCAAAATAGATCTGTGGGGACAGAGCAATTTATCTGTGTGCTAAGTTTTGCACGAGGTAGTCAATGAACGCGCGCACTTTGGGCTGTGTAAACCGGCCCTCTGGATAAACCGCGTAGACGGTTTGCGTCTGCGGGTACAACTTGGGCATGGCATCTTGTAGCCGACCCTCTGCGATCGCATCCGCGTAAAGGAAGTCAGGTAAAAAGGCGATACCAAGCCCGGCTTCGGCGGCATGAAGACGGGACTGGCCATCGTTTACGGCCAATTCCCCCGAAATGGCGACAGAGCGGGTTGTGTTATCTTCTGTTTCAAAGTGCCAAACATCGCCGCCCGGGCGCAGAGAAGCGCTCAGTAGCTTGTGTTCGGTTAGATCAGCTAAGGTAGCAGGCATACCTGCCTCATCTAAATAGGCAGGGCTGGCGACTAGACGCATCGGGTATTTCAGCAGTTTGCGTGCGCGCAAAGTGCTGTCTTGTAAGGTCCCCGTGCGCAACGCAACATCGACACCCTCTGCGATAAGATCCAAGCTTTTGTCATTGAGCTCCAGATTGACAGCGATATCAGGGAATGTACCGAGAAATCCGGCCATCAAAGGCGATAGCTCGTGAATGCCGAAATCAGTCGCGGCAGAAATGTTCAAGAGACCAGCGGGTTGGGCATGCAACGAGGCAACCAAAGCATCTGCGTCTCCAGCATCATTTAGAATGCGGCTGGCACGATCATAATAGGCTAACCCAATTTCCGTCGGATTGACCCGACGGGTGGTCCGGCTAAGCAGCCGTGCACCCAAGCGCGACTCTAGGGACGAGATGTGCTTGGAAACGGCTGACTTCGAAATACCCATGCGTTTTGCGGCATCGGTAAATCCACCTTCTTCAACAACCTTGGCAAAGGTCTCCATCTCGATCAGTCTGCTCATGTAATCCCCTTCAGTTTTCAAATGCGGTGGGCAGGCAGAGTGGGCTGAGGACTCTGGGCCTTGTGCAAGTGATGTGGGGTGACGGAAAACGAGGCGCCTACGAATTAGAGCCAAAATTTTCTGAAAACTGGACAAATTTTGTGTATTTTGAGTTTTGGCACTAACCTAAAGATATAAATGACAACAGTTCCGGGATGCGAATGTCTATTAACCTCAATACTTTGAGTGCCTGTATCAGGGGCAGGTGGTGCAATGTCAGATCGTGATATCACGCCAAAGCATGGGGCGGTCTTTGTACAAGTGCTTGCCAAAGACCTGCTGAACCAAGGGATTTCCGAGCAAAAGGTGTTTGAGGGAACCGGTTTTGGCCCTTGGTTGTTAGAGCAAGATAAGCCCTTTGCTCCTTTTGACGATATCGCCGGTTTTTTTGAACATGCCGCCGATTTAACTGGGGACGACACGCTTGGCTTTCTGCGGGGCGCAAAACGAGAAATGCGCCGCACTGGGTTGATCAGTTATGTTGGCCTCGCATCTCCGACGGTTTCGGATTTCATTCACAACGTGACGCGCTACCGCCAGGTGTTCAGCGATGCAGTTGAGGTCGATATCGGTCATTTGCAAAGAGATGGAATTTTGCGCTGGCATTTCTCTGTCCCATCTATGGTTCGACGACGCCAATACGTTGAGTTCGGGGCCTCTGGGTTACTCCATGCGATGCGTCAGGCGGCCAATAGGGATTTCTGCCCAAAGTTGGTGACGCTACGACATTTGCGAAATACAAATGTAGACGTTTTAGAGCGGTTTTTTGGGTGCGAGGTGCAGTTTGGTGCAATGCACAATGCATATCACTTTCACCAAAAGGATTTGGAACTACCGTTGATGACCGCTGATAATGAACTCTACAGCGTGCTGACGGATTATTGTGAGGCGATCTTGCAAGACAAATCCCGAAACTTGCCACCCATCGTCATCAAAGTAGAACGCGCAATCGCGGATCGACTGGCGAAAGGAGAGGCGCATCAAGAGGCCGTCGCACTCGCGCTGGGCATGAGTGCGCGAACGCTCGCCCGCAGATTGGCTGACGAAAACACGACATTTTTCAAAACCCTAGAAGAACTACGATCGTCCCTCGCTGTGAGCTATCTGAAAGACAGCAATCTGGTGTTGGCAGAAATTGCGTATTTGCTGGGGTATTCTGCATTGAGCAGCTTTAATGAAGCGTTCAAGCGCTGGACAGGTCAGACACCAGGGCAATTTAGGATCAGTTAGCGGTTTGTATCGTCGTATTGCTCTGCCTGTGCGCCACCGTGGTGTGTAAAACGGTCAGAGATTGTGGCGGCCGTCTGAATTTTGCCACAATTCAATCGATGTCCCCCATTCTTTACGCAAGGTCGTACAGCGTGATTCTACTGAGGAGAACTCGTTGAATTTCGAAACAATTGACGATTTTTCGTGTGATTGGTTCGCGAGCTATGTGAAAAAACCATGTTTTTCTATAGTGTTGGCAAAAGAAACAATCTGTTTACGCGGTATTTCTTAAAATTTTCACAGTGAGTGTTACTTTCCATCATGGCAGAAATAAGGCTTAAAATTGTCTGGTTCTTGCCTATATCTCGACTGACAATGGTGTGGGTGTCTGGAGATAGAACTGAAACGCTTGGGTGAGCTGCTGATCCTGAGCAATGATAGTAGTGTGTTTTAGGTGCTGCGCGTCGAAGGGCTGATCGTCACGCATCTCCGTCATGTCTCTTTGGGGGGAATGATGAAAGATTTTTTGCACGAGGCTAGGTTAGTCTCAAGTGGTGCGTTTGCGTTGGCCCATTCGGATTCTGCTTTGTCAGCCCCGAAATTAGTTTCATTACCACATGCGGCAAACTTGAACGCTCCGGTAATGAATGCGCGCTCCGCGGCCAAAACATCAAACGGTTGGTATAGTGCAGCTGGAAAGCGGGCCTTTGACCTGGTATTGATCCTGTTGTTCCTGCCTGTCTGGGTGCCTGTTGTCGCGATATGCGCACTTGCCTTGTGGATCGAAGGTGGAACGCCGTTTTATCGTCAGGATCGCTTGGGCAAGGGTGGAAAACGGTTTTCGATCCTGAAATTGCGCACAATGGTTATGGATGCAGATGTGCGTCTTGAGCGTCTCCTCAAAGAAGATACAGACCTTAAGAAAGAATGGGATACCACCCAAAAGCTCAAGGATGATCCACGCATTACTCCGGTAGGTCGTTTCTTGCGCAAGACATCATTGGATGAGCTGCCACAACTGTGGAATGTTATTCTAGGTGAGATGAGCCTAGTCGGCCCGCGACCTATGTTGCCTGAACAGTTGTCTATCTACGGCCGTCCAGCGGCTTATTTCGCGATGCACCCGGGGATTACAGGCGTGTGGCAGGTGTCCGCTCGCAACGAAGATCATTTCTGTCTTCGGGCCAAACTGGATGAAACTTATGCCGAAACCGTTAGCTTCTCCGGGGATGTTACATTGCTGTATCGGACCATGGGTGTTGTGCTGCGTCAGACCGGATATTGAGCCTTAACTGGCCGAGATCGTAAAACTTAATTATTACTGAGTGGCTTAGGAGCCGGTATATGGCTTATCATGACCCGAACCTCGTAACAGATGTTGCACCGGTCAATTCGACCGAACAACGGAAAGACATTGAAGAGATGAGCGATCAGTCGCCGCGTCCCTTTCGCCGCAAAGCGGCCTTGTTGGCCGAGGCCGACCTGACACTCGACCCAGAGGCAGACTCGGGTTCGGTTTCCGAACAGATTCCCGAGATAGACGAAATTCGACCACTGTTGCCGATGACCTTGCCAGAACCATGGGAACGCCTGCGCCGTGTTCCATTTGGTGTGCGCAAACATCTGCTTGCGCGGGCACCTTTGGTCAATTTCTTTCGCGCAGACCCGGCTGCCAAGGCGTTTGATGTATTGCGAACACGGCTTTTACAGACCCTTAAGGCGCAAGGTTGGTCTCGTGTGGCAATCGCAGCACCGACAAGCGGCTGTGGGACAACCTTTACTGCTGTAAACTTGGCGCTCAGCTTGGCTCGGGTGCCTGAAACCAGAACGGTTCTGATGGATATGAATATGCGTCGTCCTGGCGTTGCCGCCGCAATGGATATCGACAGTGGTGGTCAGATGCGTCGCTATCTGAAGGGCGATGTTGAAATGGTTGATCATTTGGTGCGTTGTAGTGATGGCATGGCCGTCGGCTTGAGCGAAGGTTACGTTACCGACGCTGCCGAATTGTTGCATGCGCAATTCAGTCACGAGGTTCTGGATGATTTGACTGACAGTCTTGAACCAGATGTTGTGCTGTATGATATGCCCCCGGTGTTAGAACACGATGATCTCGTTGCTTTCACGTCGCAGGTCGACGGCATCTTATTGGTTGCGGATGGAACACAAACAACTGCCGCGCAGATCCGCGCCTGTGAAGAGGTGCTGGGGTCAGATACGCCACTGTTGGGCGTGATCTTGAACCGTGGACGTGGCAGTGGTTTGGAAAACTACGCCTTCTAATACGTGCTTGTGACGCAGATCCGCCTTAGTTTTGCCGACAAGCAGTGGTAAGGTCCTGTTGAGCGGCCCTGAAATAGGGTTATTTGAGCAATAAGCAGGGCATAATGCCCGACGTGTTGGAACGAAGCACATGGGTTCAATTTATTCTCTGGATGACTTTCTGGATATGACGCGCCGCCGTGCGCTCCTCATATTTGTGGTTATCGTATTGGGGACCCTTGTATCGTTGGGTTTAGCTCTCAGCCAAACGCACGAATATGAATCCGCCGAGGTTCTTCAGATCGTGCAACCCAAAATCGCCGATGATTTTGCTAAATCTACCGTTGATGGATCCTCGGCGCGCCGCCTTCAGATGATCCAGCAACGTTTGATGGCCCGCGATATGGTGCTTGAAATCGCAGACCGGTTGGGGGTGTTCGCTGACCAGCCTGATAAACGGGATTCCGAAAAGGTCGCCATTATTCGACAGGCCGTGCAGATCGAGGGGGTAGCCGCCGCTCGCGATGGGTATACAGATGATGGCACAATCTCTGTTTTGACAATTACAGCACGGATGCCAACACCGGAACTTGCTCAAAGGCTGGCTCACGAATTTGGAACCCGCACGATTGAGCTTAGCAAGCAGAGCAGGCGTGAGAAAGCCAATGAAACGCTTGCCTTTTTTCAGGCTCAGGAACAAACACTTGCGGCTGAGATCAGCGCGCTGGAAGATGAAATCACGAAATATAGGAACGACAACAATTTATCCCTGCCGGGAAGCGTTGCGTTTCGGCGTGAGGAAATAGCGACGATCAACTCTGGCCTTCTCGAAATCGCCCGAGAGCGCATCGAAGTTGAACGTGGGATGGAGCTTGTCGAAAAGAACGAGCGTCGCGCAACAGCAGACCGGTTGCGCGGGGATTTCCAAGAGAAACTGGCAACGCTGGACGCGCAATCAGAGTTGTTGTTGGCAAAAAAACGTGAACTGGAACAGTTGATTGAATCCAGCCCCGGAATTGAACGGCGATTGGCAAGTTATGATCGACGCTTAACCCAACTTCGTGATGAGATGGAACGCATTGCGGGGCGTCGTACGGATGCTGAGCTTGGTCTCCGTCTTGAAGATGATCGTCAGGCCGAGCGGCTAACTGTAATCGAAGAGGCCGCGCAACCAGACTTTCCTGTAACCGAGAGCCGTAAGAAGAAAGCAGTTGTTGGCGCAGGGTTGAGCGTTTTCGTGGCCTTTGCCTTGGCTATTTTCTTGGATATCCGAAATCCGGTGTTGCGGTCTTCGGCGCAGGTTGAACGGGAACTTGGGTTTAAACCTGTCGTAACGGTGCCCTATTTGGACACAAGCGCACGTAAGAAATCGGTCTGGGGCCGTATCGGGCAGTTCTTTTCGCGAAAACCCCAAGGGCCTGCGCCTACGGATTGATCGTTACAATTGTGAGATTAGACTGGTCTTGTCCCAGTGTAATGACATTACGGATGCCGCAAATACAGCGAGTGTGATGACGGCGACCAGATCGTGAAACGGTCCCCATGCATGGTGTTTGCGCGCAAGCCAAACCTGAACAGGATAAACCAAGAACGGCACAACTCCGATGGCCAGAATGGCTCCGATTAAGCCAAACTGGGTAATTCCAATCAGGATTGCCGAGATTTGCAGGCTTGCACGGATCAAGTTCAGTATGAAAAAAGACCGGCCGTCTCCCGCGGCCAGAGCGGCCTGATCGTATGTCATTCCAATGACTTGTGGAATAAGCGCGAGCGAAACAAGGGTAACAATCGGGCCAGACAGAAGATACCGATCATCATACATAAACGCGACAAGAGCAGGTCCAACAAAGGCCATGACCAAAAGCATCCCGGCAATAAGGGATGTCATTCCAACTCGCATGACTTGGTGTTTGCGTTGATTTTCGCGATTCATAAACGCGGGCTTGTCTCGATAGATGGGGATCGCGATGCGTTGGTTGATCGCAAATCCTAACATGCTTGGAAAGCTGCCAAGGAAAAACCCAATGTTATAAAGCCCCAACATTTCAAGCGACAAGAACCGACCAAGGATCGCCCGGTCACCCTGACTGATGAGAAATGCCAGACCGGTGCTGAGAAAAATCCATTTCCCAAAATGGGCCAATTCGGTGGCAGCCGCTTTCTCCCAACGAAATTTATTGCGCGCTCCGGGTAGGAAAAAATGGGTCAGAACAAGTTTTGCGACTTCTTGCAGGACGCTGCCAAGCACCAGTGACATAATCGATTGCGTCATTACGGCCATTACAATCATAAAGACCAGGCCCAAAACCTGACTGATCAGATCCAGAACCGTTAGGCGACCGATCAAGAGATGCCTGTTTGCGGTTTCTATCCGCGTTGGATTGAACCCCGAAACCAACAAGGCCACAGCGGCGATGGGCAAGTAGGTATTCAGGTCTGGCTCTGAATAGAACTGGGCAACGGGCCCTGTCACAAGGCAGGCGACCCCGAACAGAAGTGTTCCGCGTATGACCTGAATCGTCCAAGCCGTATTCAGGAAATCCGGGTCATCCCCACGTTTACTTTGGGCGATAGAAGGGGAAATGCCGACATCGGAAAACAACATCAAACCAACGGTTACGACGCTGACCAATGCCATCAAACCAAAGGCTTCGGGAAAAAGCAGGCGGGTAAGGATCAGGTTGGATGCCAACCTGAGGGCCTGACTGCCGCCATATCCGATAAGAACCCAAGAGGTGCTGCGCAGGACACGTGCAAATAAACTAGAGCCACTAAAGGCTGCAGCCGGTCGGGTCATGTCTGTTTCCGTTCATCATACCCAGAGGGTAGGGCCAAGCCGTGTTAACCTATGCTCTCGTCCCAAACGCGTCAATCAAAGCCAAAGGCGACATTTCAAACAGCTGCTTCTTTTCAGGTGGGGTTCAACACGATAGGTATATTGAAAATCCGTTTCACGGGGATGTTGATGTGAAAATTGCTTATGTATTGAATACTTACCCTCAACCTTCGCACAGCTTCATCCGACGTGAGGTGTTGGCGCTAGAGCGTCAAGGCTTTGAGATTTCCCGGTTTGCCATGCGCAGATCTGCGGCGGAATTGGTGGACCGACAAGATCAGGCCGAGGCGGAAAAAACAGACTATATTCTGGACCGGGGTGCGCTGGGATTGCTTTTTGGATTGGTGCGATCTGCATTGCGTCGCCCGGGGGCCTTTTGGCAAGGCGCAAAGACGGCCTTTCGCTGCGGTCGGGCGTCACCAACGGGTGTGTTGCGTCACGTGATTTACCTGGCCGAGGCGGTCGATGTGGTCCAACGGGCAAAATCCGCTGAGATAGAGCATCTGCATGCCCATTTTGGCACCAATGCCGCGACGGTTGCGATGCTCGCGCATGTTTTGGGCGGGCCAGAGTATTCATTTACGGTTCACGGACCGGAAGAATTTGATGCCCCTGCGGCTTTGTCTTTGGGTTCAAAGCTGGACAAGGCCAAGTTTGCGGTCGGCGTAAGTCAGTTCGGCCGGAGCCAGCTCAGCCGATGGGCAAAATTTGAATCTTGGGAACAACTGCAAGTGGTTCACTGTGGGATTGAACCGCATGCGTTTGCGGTGACCCAACCGATGTCAGAAAGCACCCTGCATTTGGTTTCGATTGGCCGGTTCGTCGAACAAAAAGGGCAAATGGTCCTGATTCATGCGTTGGCGAGGTTGCGCAATACCCATCCTCATATCCATCTCACATTGGTTGGAGATGGCGAAATGCGCGCAGATTTGGAACAGGCTATTGCCAAGCTTGATATAAGTAAAATGGTGACGCTGACAGGATGGCTGGATGAGGCAGGCGTACGCGCAGCTTTGGGGGCTGCACATGTTCTGGTCATGCCCAGCTTTGCCGAAGGTTTGCCCATGGTCGTGATGGAGGCGATGGCCGCCGCACGGCCTGTCATTGCGACCTACATAGCGGGAACCCCGGAATTGGTGGTGGATGGTGAAACAGGCTGGCTCGTCCCCGCAGGAGATGCGCAGGCTTTGGCGATTGCGATCGAACGGGCTGAACACACCCCGCGGTCTGAGCTGGATCAGATGGGGCAAAAGGGGCGTCTGCGTGTGTTAGAGCGTCATGATATAGATCGCGAAGCGACGAAACTGGCGACGCATTTCCGCACCAATATCAATGATCGCTTACCGCCCTCGAGCCCAGTTTGATTTATCCCTGAACAAGGGTGTTTTGACCGCGAGGCTGACCGTTACATACATGCCGAACCCGATTGGATCGCATATCAGCCTCCGGAACTTTCCGCTTAATGGGACGCCCGGTGTATCATCGTTTTGCATCAGCTCTGGGAACTTGCGCTTGATTTCGTCCACACCTGCGTTTTGGCGCCGACGCACTTTGACCAGATTGGCAAAGCCTTCGACCATTGGCCAGGTGTATCCCGCTGCAACACGTATCCGTTCCGTTGGTGCAAAGCTGAGGCGCACAAAGGTGTCATCGGAAATGATATCGGGCCAGTCGTGCCAGCGCGCGCGCCCTTTTGCGTTCACCGCGAACAGCCCAAAACCGGGGACGCCAGTGGTAACAAAAGGAAGGGTGGCCCAACACCGGGCGTAAGCCCGTGTGATCCAGCTCGACGCGCGACTGACACGCGGAGATCCACTTGCATAAAGTGGCACATCACCAGAAAGCGCTTTGACGATCTGCGGCAAGAGATCGGGATCAAGTTGAACATCCGCGTCGAGATAGGCGCGGATTGTTCCGGTCGCTGTCGCATCGCCTGCCTGCAACGCACCCAGCTTTCCTCCCTTTTCCAGATCCAGCACTTTCCACGTCCAGCCCAAGTGTTCTGCAGCATCCTGAAAGCCGTTCGCCAACGCGACCGTCGTATCAGTGCATCCGTTGGCAACGATCACGACGTCGGTTTGCCACCCTGCGGGTAGCGGGGCAGAGGCCAGCAAAGCCCGCGCGCAGTCTTGGATATACTCCCCCTCGTTATGGGCGGGCAGGATCACGCTGAGAGTTTGGTTCATTTAAAGCTGTCCACCACATCCCACCGGGGGTTCTGGTCGCTCAGGAAGCGCAGATGCCCCCAACTGCCCCATTTGTTGGCGGGGTAAACATCTGCATAGGCGTTGAACAGTTTGCCACCGATTGCGTGCCAACCTTGGATCAGTTCTTTGTAGAGCTCGCCCATTTCCGGGGTGTAATTGAGATGAGTGAGAAAGGCGGTCAGTTCGTCGTCATCAACGGGTGGTCCGACGCCGACCACGTGGCTGCCCCCTTCGTACATAATTAGGTCCAAATCGTACTGTTCGGCGATTTGGGCGTGATAGGGCAGGCGTTCGGTTAGGTTGTGGGCCAGCGTATCGACATTCTCACCGCTTGTTGCGCCATCACGCAATTCCGCCCATGCTTGGATAGTGGCCAGATCAAAACGATGCTCTGCGACATATTCCTCGTGTGCCGATCCGGACAAGCCTTTGGCATCTGCCTGTTGATTCGCTGCCACCAAACTGTCGTTGAGCCATCGTTTGACCATGGGTTGGCGGGCCTCTGCTCCCAAAAGGGCGCTGAAATATCCAGTGACGGCATAGGCATCAAAATAGGTCGCGGGGGCTTTGTTTTCGGCGCTTTCATCCTGCCAGTGTGGTGCCCTTAGAATCTGATCTTCCAACCCGAGCCAACCAGTTTGCGTCGAAATTACTTTGACCAAGCGGTCATCGGCCTGATCGCCATAAACCTCTGACCATATTTCGGCCATTTCCATAGCACGCACTGCGTAATACGAAACCCAGAGGTTGTCTTGTTTCCATCGTGCTTGGGCTTGTTCCTCGGCCCAGGCAGCCTGCTGGAATTGCCAGTTCCACACTTCGTTTGAGAGTTCGACATAGGCTTTTTGCTCGATCCAGAGTGTGTCGCGCACATAGGTCGCGAATTCCCGAATGTAGGCGTCATCCGCCAGATGGGGCATGTTGAACCAGCCGTCGGCCCCCGTGCGGTTCAACAACTCAACCATGATTTCCATGGGAACGCCATGACGGCCATAGGTATAATCATCTGGCTTCGGGCGGTCTTTCCAAGCCGATTGTGTTGAATCGTTGGTTTCCATCCAATCCATGAAGCGAAAGGCGGAAAACCCCTGCATTCGATCCAACCACAGCGGATTAAATATCGCTCCCGCATCGTAGGCCGCAACATGGTCCAGCTTGACCACTGAAATATTGCGAACGTAATCCCCGCCCAAGTGCGTGCGTTGAATACGCAAATCCACGCCGCCAAGTCCGGGTTCATAGTCAAACTCGACTGCGTTCTTACCGTACCTTACATTTGTGCCGCGACCAGAAACCTCGATGACGCCTTTGCCCTCGTAGCGTAGGCGATAGCGACCGGCTAATGACACAGCTTTGGGCGAGATATCCGTGAGGATCAGCGTGCCGATTGACCCGAGTTCTGGCGGGATTGCGACCGGCCAACCGTGGGCATCCAGATAATCTGCTGCTGCCAGATCATCGTGGTTTGCACCGCCCCATTCGCCGGCTCTATGTCCAATCCAGGGGCGCGCGGTTTTGAACACGTCCAAAAATGGTTGCTGCACGGACCAGTCGCTGACTGCCGCCAACCCAATTGCCATTTGAACCTTGGCATCGGGGTCCAGAGGCGGCGCAAAGCTTTCGGTTAGAGTTTGTGGCGATGCATACTCTTGTGGCGCTTGTTGCTGTTCCTGATCAGGCTCTGCGACGTCTTCAGGTGGTGGTGCGGGGGTCTCTTCCACTGCGCTAGCCACCTGAACCGGATGAGCGGCATAATAGTCTGAGACGGCCTCCCAGGCTATGTCCTGCAGGCGTTGCGCTTGCAGCGGGTTGAGGGCTTTGAATGGCTGGCCCCAAGGGTCTCTCAGACGTCGTTTTATCCCTTTGGGGGGTTCCCCTGTGACGGCCGCATATTGGACCATCGTCAGGAAATAGAACCCAAAATCGTTGGGGTGTATGTCATCAAAAAAGAACTGATCGATCCGAGTGAACCCCGGCACGGTCCCATTGGCGATTTCATCAGTCAATCTGGCGATGGCTTGACCCGCTGGCAACAGGCGCATCGGTTCGCCCGGTTTTGATCGGTTGGCATTGACGCCATCGACCACAGATTGCCAGAGCGCTAGATCTTGATCCAAACGATCGCGCCAAGGGATGTCCGCAGCGGCGTCAAATTCAGTAGACAACCCGCTGCCCGAGCGTAAATCGTGCCATGTTTCCTGCAGGAAAACGCGTGCATCAGGGTTGGATTGCACGGCCAAATCGTAATACCGCGTCGCGACCCCAATGGTGTCACTGTATTCGATATGGTTGGCAAGCGGGATGGCCTCGGTCAGGATAACGGCGTTGTATCCGCCTGTCGCCAAAGCCTCTCTGGCGTTCATGCCTTGGGCTGTTGCACCATTGTCCCAATTATATCCAAGCGGCGAGCCGTTGATGATCTGCATTCCCACAGTGATGCCCCGGTCGCCGAGTGCGCTGGCAAACATGTCTGGGTTGGTTGGACCAAATAGGCTGTGACCGATGAAAAACACACCCGTTAGGGTGGAAAGCCAGCTCATTGAGGAATCCCCGTCTTTGGATAGGAGGTGACCGTGGACCAGACCGTCTCTTGCATCAAGTGTGCAGTGTTGGCCGGGACAGCATTTGCGCTTGTACCATCAGCCCGCAACAGTTCATAGGGCAACCCAACAGGAGAGCGTTGATAAAGCACAGCATAATGCGTCAGAGCGACAAGATAATTGCCAATGTCGCTAAGATGAATTGGATCGACCTCGCCTGTTTCTGTGCGCGAAAACAGGTCCTCTCGGGTGGAAAGACCGGGAATGCCGCCCCTTGCATCCACCTGTCCGATCAAACGCGCCATGACTTGGCCTGCGGGGATCACATAGATGGGGCGATTTGGGGCGTTTTTCAGATCAGGGAGCAGAACTTTTTTTTCCCAAAGAGCGCTTAGGTCAGCGTTAACCCGTGGCAACCAACCCTGAGGGTCATCCAGACGGGGCCACGTTTCATAAAGAAAAACTTGGGTATCCGCAGAGGACTGGCGGGCCAGTTCAGCCCATTTCGAGAGGTATTTTGCGCTCTTGTGGTATCGGATTGCGGCGCGCAGATCGACCATTTCGGTCAGGATGACCGCGTCGTATTCGCCAGATCCGATGGCTTCGGTCGCGGGGCGAAAATGAGGATGTGAATTTTCCGTCTCAAAACCTGCAATTGGAACGTCGGGATACCAATGTTCACGTAAAGAGGTGCCCCAGCCCAGCTGGCTATCATAGCGGTGATCCGACCCCGCCAACTGCGCGAGCATGGCTGGGATATCACGGCCCACAAGGCTGTGGCCCAAATGATAAACTTTGAGAGGACCTTGTGGCATGGCCGCTGGGGTGGCGTATGCGATTGTGACATTCTGTGGCTCAAGGTTGCCCTTGGGCAAAGCCCACCAAATCGCCATACCCAATAGGAAGAGGACCGGTAACATCAGTACAATTGCACGCATTCCTGATCCTTTCGGCGGTTCCTCTTCGTTGGGTGATCCGGTTACCGTCGCCTAGTTGTTACACCAATTCCATTACCGTCGTCACAATCAGGCCATGGCCAATCGCATACCGCCCAGAGATCGTGTCACCGCTTGCAAAGGGTGCCACATCTTGGCGGAAATGGGCAACAAAGCTTTGATTTTCAAGGTTCACGACAGTTTCAAGCGTATCAAAGTCGAACAGAGTTTGACTTAGCCGATACTGCGCTTTGTAGACACATTCTTTGATACTAAAGATCAATTTAGCGCTTTGACCCGGGTTTTCCTGTTCGGCCAGCCATTGGCGTTCGGTCTCGGTGCAGATGGTGGGGAGCAAATCGTCGTCAAGCGGTTGATCAGGTTCCAGATCAAGCCCAAGCAGGCGTATCTCTCCTTCCCAACCGACGGCGGCAAGACAGGCCGTGTCGGTATGTGTGATGGAACCAACCAGCATTGGGGGCCAGATGGGCGCGCGATCTTCGCCCATAGGAATTGCGATGGCTGGGGCGCCCAACTCTTTGAGCGCCAACCGGGCGGCGGCGCGGCCAGCACTAAATGCACGCAGGCGCTTGTCGACGGCGTTTTTCAAGGCCTCGGTTTCTTCGGGGTAAGCGTCATAGCGACCCGTCGGGTTGGCCGAGGCTAAGGCAACTTTGCCTCGCAGCAGTGGGCTTGCTAACATCAATGCGGCAGTATGATCCAGATCGCTCATTAGGTGCGTTCCCGTCGGTTGGCGCGCATAGCTTTGCGCTTGGACATGGTTTCAGTTCGGGCGGGTTCGTTAACTTGGGGTGCTATAATGGCAGGCGCATCCGCAGAAAGATGCCCGGCCAACCCCCCAAGGGTTGGAAAGCGGAAGATGTCGGTGATTGACAGGGACGGGATGTTCAGCGTTTCACGAATTTCGCGGTGGGCCTGAACAGCCAACAGCGAGTGTCCGCCGAGGGTGAAGAAGTTGTCGTCTTTCCGAATATCCCCGACGCCCAGAATACGCGCCCATATGGTTGCGATCTGCCCTTCGATCCCGTCGCTCTGGACAGGCGTCTCATCCCGAGGGGCCTGTTGGGCAGCCGGTTCTGGCAGGGCCTGTCGGTCGATTTTCTTGTTTGGAGTCAACGGGAAGGCCGGGAGATTCATGATGTGGCTGGGGATCATCACCTCGGGCAAGTGTGCCGTGAGGTGGTCCCGCAAGGCCGCGTCAGACACCGGCCCAGAGGTCGTGATGTATCCAGCAAGGCGTGTGTCACCCGGGGTTTTTTCGTTTGCAACGACGACAGCCCCGCTGACGCCCGCAAAGGCCGTCAAAGCACTCTCGATTTCGCCAAGTTCGATCCGCTGGCCACGAATTTTGACCTGATGATCGGAACGGCCAAGAAATTCAATTTGACCATCGGTGCGCCACCGCGCGAGATCGCCCGTCCGGTACATCAACGGTGCCGCAGCGACTGTTAAGCCGGCCTCTGCTGCAAAGGGATCGTGGACAAACCGCTCTTCGGTCAGATTGGAGCGCTGCCAATATCCACGTGTGACACCTTCGCCGCCGATCAGCAATTCACCGGGAACGCCGATGGGACAAGGTTGCCCTGCTGCATCCAGAACATAGACCGCAGTGTTCGCAATCGGGCTGCCGATCGAAACGGTTCCTGATGCGCCAGCAGGTACGGCAATCGACGTGGACCAAATGGTCGTTTCCGTCGGCCCATACATGTTCAAAACCGAAGCGCTGGTGCATTCCCGCAGGTCTTCGACCAGTTCGCCGGGCAGGGCTTCGCCGCCCAGCAACAATTGTTTAACGCGCCCAAGTGCCAAGCGCGCTTCGTCGTTCATTGCTATCATGCGGGCCATTGAGGGGGTGCATTGCATATGCGTCACATCATGGCGCAGGATCTGCGCCGCGAGCGAGAAGTCATCTTCGGCAACGGTTGAAGGCGCATTGGCGCGCTTCAGAACTTCGGCAAGGGGTGTCAAACCCTCAAGCACGACATCGGGGTCGATGCCATAATCGATCAAGCATGCAATTTCATCGACACCAATCCGTTTGAGGGATTCAGCGCGGGCCAGACCATCCTCGACCGTTCCAAACAGACCTGAGTCTTCAAAATACCGTTCAAACGCAAAATCAAGGATCGCTTCGAGTTCATCGTCGCTAAGGACGCCTAGGTCCATTTCAAAGGCATTGGACACGCCCTGCGGTTTTTTGAAGGCGGGAAAGGCCCAGGCGTATTGCTTGATAAGACCGGCTGCAGCGCGCAGATAGTCCTTCATTGGTTCGCGTGCGATGCGCGCCGCTTCTTCCCGCGTTTCGGCAAGATATGTATGCAGCATCAGTGTGACTTTGAATTTCGCCGGATCATGGCCTGCGGCGCGCAAGGCCGCGTGATAAATCCTGATCTTTTCGGCGACTTCATCAATGCTCTGACCCAAGAGGTGTGTCAGGACGTTGGCGCCGATGGTTCCGGCCTCTTTCCAGGTTTCGGGGTTGCCAGCGGTCGTAACCCAAACGGGCAATTCATTCGAAACGGGGCGCGGTTGTGTGACAACCTCGTGCATCGTGCCATCCGCCTTGGGAAAGGCGACCGCCTCGCCACGCCACAGCTTGCGCAGGGTTTCGATGGTTTCAAACATCGCTGGTTTGTTGCGCGGGGGTGTGTTTTCGGGGCGAAGAACAAAATCATCAGGCTGCCAGCCAGAGGCAATCCCAAGGGCGGCCCGACCGCCCGTCAGGTTGTCAATGATAGCCCAATCTTCGGCAATTCGTGCCGGGTGGTGCAAAGGCGCGACACAGCTGCCAGCACGAACAGACAGGTTTTCTGTCACGGCGGCGACAGCAGCGCCCGTCACCGCAGGGTTGGGGTAGGGGCCGCCAAAGGCGTGAAAGTGGCGTTCAGGCGTCCAGACGGCGTTGAAGCCGTTGGCGTCGGCGAACTTGGCTCCTTCGAGCAGGAGTTTGTATTTCTTGGGGCCAGGGCCATCGTCATTGCCCCAATACATCAGGTTGAAATCGAGCGGACGGTCGCTGACGGCGATGGGGCCTTGGGACACTACGGCGCGATTTTCATCGCTGCTCAGCACCACTTTGAAGCCGCGTGCCAGAGTCCAGAACAGTTCGAGGACCGAAATGTCAAAGGACAGGCTGGTGACAGCCAGCCATACACCGCCTTTTTGATGATCGATCCGATCATCCATGCCAGCAAAGAAATTGGCCACGTTTCGGTGTTCGACCATGACGCCTTTGGGCGTTCCGGTCGAACCCGAGGTATAGATCAGATACGCCAGATCATCCGCACTGGCGCCGCCATCAACGTTTGGCGCGCTTAGATCCGGGGTTACTGTGTCGATGCATAGGACATCCGCCGACGACGCAGGCACTGAATCCTGCAGCGTGCTTTGGGTTAGAATGACTGCTGCCCGACTGTCGGTTACGAAGTGGGCAATACGATCAGAGGGGTAGGCCGGATCCAGAGGCACATAAGCTCCGCCTGCCTTGAGGATCGCCAGCGCGCCGACCATCAGGTCAACAGACCGCTGTACATACAGCCCAACATTGGCACCGGGGCCAACACCCATTGCGCGCAATTTCTCAGCAACGGTATTTGCGCGGGCGTTCAAGGCTGCATAAGTGAGTTGCTCGGATTCAAAAACAAGCGCGGTCTCATCCGGGCTTAGTGAAACTTGTGATTCAAATGCCTGATGAATTGTCTGCGTACGGTTGTAATCGCGCGCGGTTCTGTTCCAGTCGGTTAGCGTTTGAGAGCGTTCTGATGCAGGCAGAATGGCGAGTTTTTGTACCGTTTCCCCATCCGGTGCCTGTGTCACCGCATACATCGCGCTTTCTAAGCGGCGGGCAAGGATCTCAATCGCAACGGAATCGAGATGTCCGGTGTGCGCGTGCAGTGTGGCATGTCCCGGTGACAGGCAAACTGTGACGTCTGTTCCGTCAATAGGTTCGGCACCGTTAAGAGACAGTCCAAACGCAGGCTGCGTGACCGATCCAATTTCTGGGTCGCGCGATGGCAGATCCATCGCAAACCCACCCAATGCGTCCGCCTTGGCGATGTGGTGCAATGTGCGGTCGGTTAGAGCGGCCAAGGGTTCTGAGCTGCGGATTTGTAGGGGGACCCACGGGCTGAAATGTTTTGACTTTGCAGCATCCTGGAGGGTTGCATTGGAGACAGCGATATCGCCGTACTCCTCACCGCTGCTGCGCAATGCAAAGGCAAGCACAGCCGTAAGCGCCTGTTCATCAGACAACCCATGGGGAACGGAGATCCGCTGCGCTGACCATGATCCATCTTGTTTGAGTGTGGCCAAAGGCAAGGGCAGCGACGCCATCGCCGTCAATGCCTTGCGCCAATAGGGCTCGCCCTTGAGGGAACGCGCGGCTTGCTGCGCAATCTGTTCGGCCTGATCCTGCGAAATGGGGGCCAAGCGTGTCCCAACGGGCGCGAGCGCTGCAAAATCAATTGTGTCACCGCTCAGGGTGGTAAGCCCCTCTAGCAACAGATCGTTGGACCCGGTAGCGACCCGCAGTCCGGAGGGGTCATTGCTGACTACGGTTCCGGGAAGAGATCCAGAGGCCGAGGCCATAATCTGTGCCTGCGCCACGCGTACGGGTTGCCCGGCGATAAGGATTTTAGAGGTGGTCAGTGGATTCCAATAGGCGCCGAAATCCAACCCGCGAACGTGGGCGGACAGGACCTCAGCGGTTTGGGTATAGCTGAGATGCCCACCCGCCTCGGGACGATCCGAAAATGCGAAATAGCTTCTCTGGCTTAAATCCTGCGGGCTGCGGTCCAGATCCGTTTCAAGTTGATCAACAACGGACGGAAAGCTGTCCATCGCTGCAGCATAACATTTGGAGTTCAACGACAGGGCGGTTTCGTCTTCGGCAATGTCGAACAGGGTTTGGGACAGAATATCGCCTTCGTCGATCCCGCCTTCGATCATATGCCAAGTAATGCCGTGCTGCTTTTCACCATTGAAGATTGCCCAAGCTGGCGTGTTGAGGCCAGCATATTTGGGCAAAGGCCCGTCGTGAAAGTTGATCGCGCCTTTTTTGGGCAGTGCTAAAACTGTTTCTGGAATGATCGCAAGATTTGCGATCGAAAGCAGCCAGTCCACGTCACCCGTTTTAAATTGCTCAGCCAGATCATTCATTTGGCTGACAAGTGGCAAGCCTTTGGTCTTGGCCCAGTTCTGAATTTCAGCATTCTGCGTCTGGACTGCGCGCACTGAATGGCCGCGCTCCAGCAGCATTTCGGTGCATCCGATCAATAGGGATTCATTGCCGATGACAACACAAGAAAAAGTCATGTCTGGTCCTCCGAAATTGGGACAGAAATAGTCGGACTGCGAGCGGCAGTCTTACGAAAGGGCGCGCGTAACAAATGGGTGGTGAGGTCAGTCAAAAACCAATCCGGGTCGACCTGAGGTAGGGTTTGGATCAGGCGGCGGAACCGCCAGATGAGACCACCAGCGATCAAGGCGAGCGTGCTGGCTACAAAGTATCCGGTCCCTTTGGATTTGGTATAATAATGCTGCCGGGAATCGAACCAGTAGCCTGGCGTCCGTGACCACGTTTTCATGCCAGTGCTGGCCGATCCGATGTGAACGACGCAGCTTTCAGGTAAGTAGTGCGTGCTCCACCCAGCTTCGGCTGCGCGCCGACACAGGTCGGTTTCTTCAAAGTACAAAAAGAATGTTTCATCAAAGCTGCCCGTTTGATCAATCACCGCGCGTCGGATCATCAGGCTTGCACCTGCGGTCCAGTCAACTTTGGTGTCGGTTTCTGGGATCGGCAGCCGAACAACAGCGTCTTTCATCCAGCGTGTGATCACGCCGGTGTGGGCCGCTGCTTCGAAATCCCCGCCCATGGATGGAAATCGAAAAGCCGTCGGATGGGGGGTGTCATCTGTGCCGCGAATAGCGCTTCCGACCAACCCGACCTTCGGATTTTCGATCAAATAATCCCGTAACTTGGCAACCGCATCGGGGTCTGGCCATGCATCCGAATTGAGCAAGTAGTAGAATTCGGGCGCGGACCCGTCCGAGAGACGCGCCCGCATGCCGAAATTCATGCCAGCCCCAAAGCCACCATTGTGGCCGCTGTCCAGCACCCGAACCCGATTGTTTTGGGTCCAACCGTTTTGCTCTGCCGCATGGGACAGCATCACAAATGAATCATCCTCAGATCCATTGTCGATGACAACGATTTCTCCATCCAACCCTTCCATTTCACGCAGGGCTGCTTCGCACGACTTGAGCGTCAGCTCAGGCGTTTTGAAATTGAGGATTATGGTGAGAATTTTGGGCTTGCTCTCGCTCATCATTCGGCGACCTTTGAATACGCGCGAGGGACGGTTTCAGCCTCGTCTATGAACCCCTTTAGGTGTTCGGCCAGAACGGCAACATTTGGGACAAGCACCATGCTGTCATGATCGCCGGGAACCTCAACCACACGTGTTTTTGGCACCCATTGGGTCCACTCATTGTCTTCAAACACATACTCGCGTTGCTGGCTGACCCAGCGCCCACCCGAAACTTTCCAGTGTTTGTCTAGCGGTGGGCGGAACAGAACCAGCGGCCCCGGCCAAGGGCGCAGCGAATAGACGCTAATGGCTTGATAAAATGCGGACTCAATCTTGGTATTGTTGAAGGAGGTGATCGCAGTTTGCGGGCGCTCGCTTTGGCGTTTTTGCAATTCCCACGCTATCCGGTTCCCAGCCCATTCCGTCAAGAAGGCAGGGCCCTTCTTGCGCAATTCACTCATTTTTATCAGCGCCTTGTCTCGCTTCGACAACGTCGGGCGGACTGGAAGAGGGGTGTCGAGCATCGCGAGCAGAGCGACCTCTTCTCCAGCCTCTTCCAGTTGGTGGACCATTTCATAGGCGGTGAGACCGCCACCAGAAAACCCACCCAGCAGATACGGCCCGTGGGGCTGAACCTGCCGAAGTTCGGCAATATAGTCTGCGGCGGCTTCGACCAGCGTATCGTGGGCCTTGTCCTGTCCGATAAGGCCACGCGCTTGAAGCCCATAAACAGACCGTTCACGCCCCAACATCAGGGCCAAATGGCGCAGGTTCAACACATTGCCGAACATGCCAGCCACAATGAAAAACGGGGTGGCTTGGCTGTCTTTAGCAATGTGCAGCGGTACGACGTGTTTGAAGTCTGTTTTTGCTTCGGGTGCCTTGTCTTCGTTTGCGGCATCGTCGCGGTGGCCGATGCGTTCGGCAATACGGGCCACATTGGGGGCCTCGAACAGAAGCGAGATTGGGAACTCGACGTCAAAGGTGCGATTGATCTGCGCAAAGAGCCGCACGGCAATTAAGGAATGTCCACCCAGATCAAAAAAGCTGTCTTCGACGCCGACCTGTGTGACGCCTAACAAGGTCTCAAAGAAGCCCGCGAGCGTTTTTTCGGTGTCGTTACGTGGAGCGACGTAATTCGTGTCCAGATCCGGGCGCTCAAAGCTTTGGGCGTCGCCTGCAGAGGGTGCCGAAATGCGGTCTGCCTGCTTGATCAAGTCCGAAAGATCCATGGAGCTCACGTAAACCTGCGACAGACCGGTGTTGAGCGCACGACGCAGGGCTTCGGGGCCTTCTTCGCGGCGGATGCCTTGGCTGATATTATGATGCAGGCGCTGTTCTTCGGGTGACAACGGCGCGTCACTGCTGTGCGCTTCCAATCCCAAGGCCACTGCGTCTGCGTCTGGTGCCGCGGCAGGGCTCAGGTCGATGGTGCCAGTGGTGGCTTGCATCTGAAAGCCTTCGATCTCGACGCAGATTTGGCCATTTGGATCGCTCAAGGTCACGTCAAACGAGACAAACCCATCGACCGCTGCGCTCCCTTCCGACAGGCGGACCCAACTGCGGATTTCGCGCGGCAGCGGGGAAAAGACTTGGATGGCGCGATATGACACGGGAACCCAGAGTGACGTGCCATCATAGCCGGGCGCGAGCGAGATGGCCCACCCCGTTGCAAGGTCCATCAGGCCGGGATGCAGTTGATACCCCTCAGCCAAATCACTGTGATAGGCATCTGGTAGAACCAGTCGGGCAAGCCCCTCGTTCGCTCCCAGGGCAAAGCTGCGCAACACATGCCACCGCGGGCCAAACGCCAGATGCCGTTCTTGGGGTGACTGCAGATATCCGTCGACCGGGCTTGTTTTTGTAGTGGGGCATGTGGCTGAGATCGCAGCCAAATCCAAAGGCTCCGATTGTTTTGGCTGCAATATTTCAACTTCTGCCTGCGCGTTAAGCTCGTAACCATCCCGACAGGCACTGTGCACGCTAAAGGCATAGCCTGTTGGGGTTGTTTCCAACCGCACGACGATCTCACGCTTGGCGCGATCCACGGCCAGTGGCCTAAAGAAATAGAGGTCACGTATGGCATACGGCAGATCAACACCATGTGCCTTTAGGGCCTGCGCTGCGAATTCTACATATCCGGTTCCGGGCAGCAGGGCATCGCCGTTTGTGGTGCGGTGCTCATCCAGAACCCAGTGATCATCGGCGCTGAGATGGGAGACGAACAAGCGATTTCCCGAAGGGTCGAAACCGGCCTCATCCAAAAGCGGCAGGGGGCTGGCAACACGGTCGGTCGGTGGATTTCCGTCGAGGCGGGTATCTTTCGCTTCGGCGGCCATGCCAACGTCAGACCAGACCCCCCAATTGACGGCAATCACACGGGTTGCTCCTGATTTCCGGCTGTTTGCCCATGCATTTAGGTATTCGTTCGCCGCAACATAATCGACCTGACCAGCAGGGTGTGTCGCGGTAGAGGAGGATGCGAAAAGTACCATTAGTTCCAGCATACCGTCCGGGAAAATCTCATCCAAAACGCGCAACCCGGAAATCTTGGGCGCTAGAACTTGCTGAAGCTCAGCTTCGGTTTTGGTCAGGATTGGACCGTCGTGGATGTGACCTGCACCATGGATGACACCATTCAATGCGCCAAAGGTTTCTTCGGCGGTGTGCAGCGCTGCGCGCATTTGTTCGCTGTTGCAAACATCGGCGCTGATCGCAAGCACGGCACCTGAGTTTGAGGCCTCCAGATTTTGCAGAGCTTTGATGCGGCTTGCAGTCCGATCTACCGGGCTGTGGCTGGCAAGATAGCGGGCCCATTGGTCACGGGGTGGTAAAGGGTCACGCGACAAAAGCACGACATTGGCGTGATGGCGTGTCATGAGATCACTGGCCAAGGTCAGCCCGATCCCGCCAAAACCCCCGGTGATGAGGTAGGTTCCACCGTCTTTGAAGACCGGGTCTTCCTCAGACAACAGGGTCGGCTTGTAACTTTGCCCGTACCGCTTTTCACCCCGCCAAGCCGCGTCAGAGGTTGATGGCTCGGCAAGCAGTTCCTCGAGAATACGTGAGGTCGTAGTATTGGTTTGTGCAGGTGTTCCAGATCTTAGCTTTGCAAAAAAGCCGGTAGGGGGCGTCTCAGGAAGCTCAATATCCACACGTGCACAGGTCACACCGGGCATTTCGTGTGGGATAACACCTAATGGCCCTGCGATGGTCGCTTTTTCGGGGTAAGGCAGCGCTTCTGAAAACACTTGTGCTGCACCGGTGGTGAACGTGATGATGTGAACGTTTTCAGGTATTTCCACACTGCTCATGGCTTGCGCCAAGGCCGTCAACGAGAGAAACCCACATTCCATGTTGCGATCATAAAAGCTGTGACCAGGGCGGAAGGTTTCCTGATCTGTAACCAGCCAAAAATGCCCGATCCGGTTGGGCAGGTCGCCCGCATTGGCTAATTCTTGCAGAAGTTGGTCGTAACTGTGGCGGCCTTGCTCGGGCGCGATTTGATACTGGGTATCGCCTAATTTCGCAAAGGTATCCCCAGCACTGACGCGAATGACCCGATGGCCAACCGCGCTCAGACGTTCGCAGGCGGGTCCAGCGATATGAGCATCATCCTCAAATATCAGCCAGGTCATTGGCGCGATTTCTGACAGTTCTTGATCTACGTCGATATCGCATTCAGCCAGACGCGGCCGCCATGCAGTCCGGTATCCCCATTGGGTCTGATCGTCTTTGCGGGCCAGTGCGCTGTCGGCTTCGACGGCGATTTGCTTGCCCGGTTCGATGAAATAGCGGCTGCGCTGAAACGCATAGGTTGGCAGGGGCAGGCGATGGCGCTTGGCCTCGCCCCAGATTTGCGGCCAATCCGCCGCAACACCACAGGCCCACAGCCGCCCGATGACAGAAAAGTAATAGGCATCATCCGAGATCGCCTGATCTGGATGGCGCAATGCGCTCAGGACTTGCGCGGGGTTCACGCCGTCGGACATTTGCGCAAGGGAGCTGAGCGCCTTGCCGGGGCCAACCTCTAGGAACACCCGGTTGGGGGATTGCAAGGTTTTGATGCAATCTGCAAACATCACTGTATTGCGCAGCTGGCCAACCCAATATTCTGGATCGGTGGCTTGCGCGTCGCTCAGCGCAGCACCGGTTCGGTTGGACATCACAGGAATGGTGGGCGCATCCAGAGCAATCTTTTTCAAGAACGCCCGGTATTCTGCCAATATAGGGTTCAACATGCGCGAATGGGCGGCAATGTCGATTGGAATGCGTTGATGATCAACATCTTGCGCGCCGAGGGTTTCTGCAAGCCGATCGAGCGCTGCTTGTGGCCCTGACACGGCAGTCAGGCGCGGGGCGTTCACGCTGGCGATGTCTATGTCATCGTCAATCAACGCCTGCACGTCCTCTAATGGCAGTGAAATTGACAGCATCCCACCGGCGGGAACCGTGTCAAACAATCGCCCCCGAAGCAGAATGAGATCGATGCAATCTTCGAAACGCATCACACCTGCCAAACAGGCGGCGGTGTTTTCCCCCATGGAATGGCCAACCATTGCGGTCGGATGCACACCCCAGCTGAACCATAGCTGCGCAAGGGCATATTCTACGATCATGATCAGCGGGAGCTGAACCGACGGCTGGGTAAGTTTGGCGTTGGCGTGGGTTTCATCGCCTTCGGGCAACCAAATGGATCGGATGTCATAATCCAGCTGCTTTTGCAGATGTTCTAAGCCGCGGTCCATCCACTCCGCAAAAACCGGTTCGGTCTCATAGAGATCGCGTGCCATGCCCGCGTATTGCGCGCCGCCGCCGGGAAACATGAACACGGTTTCAGGGGATGCACCCAGAACTTCGTGTGTGAACACTTGGCGTGGGTCGGACGCTTCTAGCATTTCAGCCGCTTCCAAAGCGGTCTCAGCTACAAGAATACGCCGTTTTTCAAAGGCGCGGCGGCCCTCTTTCAGGGTGTAGGAAACATCTGCCAGATCTACATCAGGATTGGCACGTAGGTAGGTGGCTAACGATTGGGCGTTTGCGTCCAATGCAGCCTTTGACCGCCCCGAGATGCACAATATGTGAAACGGGAAATCACTTTCTTCAGAGAGGCCGCGATCCGTCGCCTCTTGCAAAATTGCATGGGCATTGGTTCCGCCGACGCCGAGTGCGTTGATTGCTGCACGACGTGGCCCCTTGTGGGATGTCCATTCCCGCAAGGTGTCGTTGACACGAAACGGGCTGGTTTCGAAATCAATGGCGGGGTTTGGCGCTTCGTACCCCAGGGACGGGGGGATTTCACCGTGATGCAGGCCAAGCGCTGTTTTGACAAGACCGGCCACGCCAGCCGCTGTATCGAGATGGCCGATATTGGTTTTGACGGACCCAACCCGGCAATAGCCGACATCCTGCGTGCTTTCGCGATACGCCTCACTTAGGGCCGAAATCTCGATCGGGTCGCCAAGATATGTGCCGGTTCCGTGGCATTCGACGTAGTCAATCGTGTCGGGTTCGACTTTGGCAGCGCTTAGGGCTTGTTTGATTGCGATGGCTTGACCATCGACGCTGGGCGCAAGATAGCCAGCTTTGGCGGCACCATCATTATTGATGGCAGACCCTTTGATGATGGCCCAGATGTGGTCGCCATCCGCGACCGCATCTTTTGCGCGCCGCAGTGCAACAACACCGGCACCTGATCCGAAAACGGTGCCTTGCGCACGGTGGTCAAATGCATGGCAATGCCCGTCAGGCGATAGGATTTCATTCTCTTTGTAGAGATACCCACGCCCCTGCGGCAGCTCGATGGTGACACCACCAGCCAATGCCATATCGCATTCGCCATTCCGTAGGGCCTGGCTTGCATAGTGAACCGCGACCAAAGAAGTTGAGCAGGCGGTCTGCAGATTGATCGAAGGGCCTTTTAGATCAAAAACATGACTCACGCGGGTCGACAGGAAATCTTTGTCGTTGCCGGTGTGACGCAGCAGGAACATGCCCACATCGTCAACCAATCCGGGGTTCGAGCAGATGTTGAAATAGAAATAGCTGCCCATTCCGCAGCCGCCATAAACACCAATTGATCCGTCGATGCTTTCCGGGGGATGGCCTGCGTGTTCCATCGCTTCCCAAGCGGTTTCAAGGAATTTGCGGTGTTGTGGGTCAAGGATCGCGGCCTCTTTTGGGCTAAACCCAAAGAAATCAGCATCAAAAGTATCGTAGTCATCCAGTTTGGCCGTAGCGCGCACGTAATTTGGATTTGCCAAAAGGTCCGGGCGTTCTCCGGCGGCCAGCAGGGCCTCGTCGTCCACAACGGTTATGGATTCAGTTCCGGATCGCAGATTTTCCCAGAATGCAGCAGCAGAGGCTGCCCCGGGGACGCTTAAAGACATGCCAACGATTGCGATGTCGTCGTTTAGATACTCGTGTTTACTCGTTGTCATAGGGCGACCAAACGATCCAGTCTGTGATTTCATCACCCCGTTCCCCCAGAATTATTACGGCACAGGGGTAAAGGATGAAGTGTTTACAATTTTAAAGGCTCACGTCACCTTGATCTTAAGGTCTTGAAAAGCTGCACCGCAACGGTCCCGTTTTCAAATCCACAAATCTTGCCAGCGTGAACAAACACAACCATTGCCTAACTTTGTGACCAGAGTAGGGACAATCTGTGTTCAATCCAGCCTGAGCCAAAGATTCTCAAGGATGTCACATCACATTGCGGGATGACGCATCCGTCTTTGACCGTCCGATGACAGGGCCTTTGCCAAACAGAGGCGGTTTTTCTGCTTTTCGTTTCGTTGCCTTGCTTTTCTCAACGTAACCTAGCACCGCTCCTGCACATAACCACGTAAAGGGCGTCAACGTGGCGTTCAAGAGCATGTCCATCATAGTCGCGGCCAAGATAATCGTGATTGTCGCCACATAAGGAGATATCTCTGATTTCTTCATTGTGCCCATTTTTAAGTACAGATGCGCGATGGGCGCGGAGAGAAGGCCCATTTGAGCAATGTAACCAACCCATCCAAAGCTCCCAAAGACGATGATCCAATTACCATCAGGAATGGTCAGGATCTCTCCGGTCTCTGGATCCAGCTGTAGGTTTCGACCCCAACCACCCCACCCAAACAATGGTTTTTCGTGTGCCCGGTCCAGCAGCAGCTCTTCGTTGTTGAACCGGAATTCCAGGGATTGTGCGCGTTCAGAGCTGAGGCTGTTGGCAAAATCCAAAATGGCTTCGAGCGGGATAAGGCCCGCGTTTCGCAACATGGGGTAAAAGATTGCAATCAAGGCCATAAACGCGGCGATGCGCACCTTTGTTCGCTGTGTTGCAAACAAGATTAGCGGTGTCAGAATAATCCCATAGGCAATCGACGCAAAGCTTTTGCAGGCCAGAAGTACAAAGAACATATAGACCGTCGCGAGAGACCAAAGCCGCCCTGCTTCGCCCTTTTCATGGCGCGCCAAGGTCGCAACTGACAAAAGCACGGTAAACATAAACAACGCCAACCAGAGCCCATGGGGCAGGAATACAATTGGACGAAAGCCGCTCTCGCGGATCATCTGATTGAAATCGTGTTGGAAAAATCCATAGACAAAAATGTTGAGGAGTGGGCTGATCAGGGTCTCAATCCATGCGGGAATGGAATAGACCAACCCACCTATCGCGAGCGCAATAATGATCTCGCGCAGTCCAACCGCCGTAGCGAGAAACTGGCGAGCAAGAAAAAAGGGAATTAATACAATGAATTGACCGATGAGGACTGACAGAATATCGCGCACGCCCAGACCCGGAACAGAAAATGTTACAAACGTAATTGGATCGCTGTTGGCTAACACCTCAAAGACCAACGGATCGCGGTTGGTCAGGATGGTGGGTACAGTTCCAACCAAAAAAGCGATAAGCAGAAGGCGCACGGATTTGAGCTGTGGCCAGAAATTCAGAGACTTATGGGCAACAAAAATACAGGCGAGACAGGCACTGACACTAGAGATGGAATCCTTGTTCATTGAGGGGATCAATGGGAGGTCGAATTCGGCGACGGGCGGCAGGATCAGGTATCCGCCCAGCAGGCTCCAGATGATAGCCCGTTCCAGAGACAGCTTTTGAAACAGCTTGATACAAACCAGCGGCCATATCATCAGCATCAGATAAGCGAGTGCATTGGGCATGTGGGATCTGGATTGCTCTTAGCTGTGGGGTTTGTGCAGTGTATCAATTTTGTGCGAATTTGTCAGGTTTTAGCGTGAGAATGCGGCGAACAGATGGCAGGAATAGTACGCTTTACCCACCATTTGCTGGCCCTGAGCTGTAGAGCAGGGTAGGCAGTTGACACCAACACAGGAGAGTGACGTGCAGTTCGCATTCGGGGATCAGGCAGTTAAGGTCAACATACCGACCCGCGTTGCCTTGTTCGAGGAAATCAAACGCCGGTTTTCGGAACGGCAAGGGTTTGCCTTAGCAACGGTCAATTTGGATCACCTTGTCAAACTGTCCGAGGATGCCGCGTTTGCGCAGGTTTACGCAGCTCAGGACCTGATCGTTGCAGATGGACGCCCGATCGTGGCGTTGTCACGGATGGCACAGCGCCCTGTTGATTTGATGCCAGGGTCAGATCTTGTGCGCCCTTTGTGTACCCTCGCGGCAGAAAGCGGTGCGCGCGTTGCTTTGGTCGGCAGTTCTGATCAGGCGTTGGCAGATGCCAAGGCGGTCCTTGAGGCGGATACACCGGGGCTTGAGATCGTTTATTGTTGTGCGCCGGCGTATGGGTTTGACCCAAGTGGGGACAGAGCAAAGGAAATCCTGCTTGCGTTAAACAATGCGGGTGTACAGCTGTGCTTTTTGGCGCTGGGCGCTCCTAAACAAGAAAACCTGGCTTTGCGCGGGCGGACGTTGGCTCCACAGGTTGGCTTTGCCTCAGTTGGCGCTGGGCTGGACTTTTTGGGGAGGCACCAGGTGCGTGCCCCTTTGTGGGTGCGCAAGATTGCGCTTGAATGGCTTTGGCGTGCTTGCAGCAACCCGGTTCGTCTGTTTCCGCGCTATGCCAAATGCGCGTTGATTTTTCCGGGGCAGATGGTGCGCGCGTTCAAAATGCGCAATGTCGCGCAGGATTAGAAGCCGAATAGATTTGCCTCAGATATGGCCTCACGGATGAACCCTGCGCGATCTGCGACGGGGGTCCAGTTGAGCTGTGATTTGGCTTTCTGATTGTCAAACGGGCTGAGATGCGCCCGTGACTGCCAATCTGCCAGTGAAGGACGTGTGAGACCCTTACGCCCAAGAACGCGGGTTTTGAGGAGGTGTTTGAAACTGTCAGCGGCGTACATCATGCGAAGATTGCCCCGACCCACACGGATACGGGCCCCAAGGGCATCGTGGATGGCATCGAAATAAGCTGATGCGCTGAACTGAGGTTCACCGATCAGGTTATAGCTTTCGCCTTCTAGGTCAGGACTGTTTGCCATCTGTATCAAGGCGCGGGTGGTGTCATTAATCAACACAAACGGCAGTGTGTTTTTCCCATTACCCCAAATGCGAACAGCCCCGGCGCCGTGCCAACGGCCAATTCCCCAATGTTGAAGCGGCCCGCCTTTGCCCACGACGATGCCGGGACGGGCAATCACCAAAGGCAACCCTTGGTCGCGATGCATGGCTAATAACTGGCGCTCGCATTCTGCCTTGGATCGTGCATAAAGGTTTCGGTCTCGCATATCCTCTGGAAAACCGGTTTGTTCGGTGATCGTCGTTGATGGGTCAGACATATCATAGGAGGCGATGGTGCCCGTGTAGATCAGCCGTTTCACACCTGCAGTTAAACTGGCGTTTGCAATGCCGGTCGAAATCGCCACATCGTTATTCAGACAATCGGCCCAGCTGGTGTCGACGGAGCGGGCTAGATTATAAACAACATCAATCCCCTGCATCGCGTCCACCAAACCGTCGGTGTCACGCAGGGACAGCCCCACAGTTTCCACTTGGTCTGAAAGATCATCGAACGGACCGTGTCTGCGACGACTGATGACACGCACGTCTGACCCATCCTCCACCAGTGCACGTGTTAACGCGCGGCCAATGAAGCCAGTACCACCAATGACCATCGCTCTTGGACGTGGTTTGCGGGTCTGAATATGCGGGGCAGGGGCGGCAAATGTGGTCTGTTCAAGGGTTCTCTCCAGTACGCTCATCACTTGTACAGCTTGTGCGCCTGAGAATCTGGGGTCAGCAGGTTTGTTCTGAAGAAGCGGGTCATAGACCCCCCTCAGCATTCCAAGAAAGCTGAGCCCATAGGGGGATTTTTTGTTGAGTGAGAGAAGTTGCCGTGCAGCATTCACTCCTCCATCCTGAATATGTTGCCAGCCAAGTGACATTTGGTGTCGCAACGGATTCAGCACCAGATCAGAGGTGTTTTCCCCATCAATCAGCAATGTGTCCGAAGCAAAGTCCAACCGTCCCCGGGCGGTTGACCCATGCAGTGTCACGGAACGATCATCCACCGTTTCCACCAGCGACAGAATGAAGGTCACATCAACATGTCCGGCTCGTGCAAGGATGCGCCAGCTTTGGGGACGGGTTTCCCCGCCGGGCAGGTCAACGGGCTTGCCCAGATTGACGTGCTCGATCGTGATGGCCCCGAACAGATCGGTTGCAAATGCCACCAAATGTGGCGCCAGCTCCAGCAGCAAATTCTGTGGTTCGCGTAGTAGCCACAATGAATAAGGCCCGGACCGTAACGGAGGCATTGGAAAACTCCACCGAAACTCGGCGGCTGAAATTCGGCCTAAAGCCCCTCGGACAACTTGTTTCTTGAGCGCCTCGTAGGATGGCAACCCAAGGAAGTTGTGCCCCGCATGAAAGCGCCGGCCTGCCAGTTGTGCTGCATCTTCGATGTCTTGCGTTTGCTTGGCGCTTAGGGCGACAGGTTTTTCCACGAGAACATGTAGCCCGGCCTGAAGGCATTGAATGGCCAGATCCCGGTGTAAATCAGGCGGGGTCAGGATGTGTACGGCATCACAAACCTGCGCTTCGGTTAGGTCTTCGAGCGTGGAAAACACGCGCGCGCCGTGGTTTTGCGCCAAGGTTTCTGCTTGGTCCACCGATGGGTCGCAAACCGCTGTTAGTTCGATGTTAGGTGTCGCAGCAATGGCATCAGCATGCCAGCTGGCGATATAGCCTGCACCGATCAGACCAATACGAAGAGAAGAAGCAGACATGTGATTGGCCTCACTGGTACTCAATAATTTCAGGGGGACGATTGCGGAACTTGCGCAAGGCGTAGGTTGCCATTCCGATCACGTTGGGAAACTTAGAAATCAACAGGAACCATGCCTGTTGCAGAGAGTTTGCCCAAGGCAAGCCTTCGGATCGGATGCCTCGTACACCGCGGGCATATGACAGGGCATAAAGAAGCAGAACCAGACCGAGCAAGACAGTGGAAAAAGCCGCCCCGATCACAGCTAAAACAGGCAAGAACAGGCCAAACACCAACACACGTTTGCGTTCTGTGGAAAAATATCCGGCATGCATGTCGCCAACCTGAGCGAACCCATGACCCGCCCGAACGGCACGGCGCCACCACTGGCCGAAATTCGTCATCGCCGCATCATGCCGAGTCATCTGCAAAGGGAGCCGTTCTAAGGCCCATCCGCTGACGGCGAGGCGCAGGCAGAATTCGTCGTCCTCAGCCGCAATGACTGTCGGGTCGAAACCGTTGACCTGGTCAAAGGCTTCGGCGCGCACCATCATATCACCACCGCAGGCGACAATCGGGCCAGCGGGACGATGCCATTCCACGTCGCACATCGCATTGTACACGCTCGCGTCGGGGTACATTTCAGACCGCCACCCTGTCACAACGGCCAGGGTGGGGTCCGCGCGCAGTTGTCGTTCTGCCACTGCAAGCCATCCGGGCACAATCTGACAATCGCCGTCTATGAATTGGACAAAAGTGGACGGGTTGTGGCGTTGAGCAGCCTGATACCCGACATTGCGCGCTCGCGCTGCACTAAAGGGTTGGCTCATATCCAGTTCAACGACGATCGCGCCTGCGGCCTGCGCCGCTGAAACACTCTTGTCGGTCGACCCGGAATCCACATAGACCAGACATTGCGCTTGTCCTCTTGCTGCGGCGAGGGCTTGCACCAGTCGGTCGCCTTCGTTGCGCCCGATAAGAACCAGATTGATGCTCATGATGCTTGCGTGGCCGTTAGCTCATTCTGAAAACACTGCTCTAACCGGTCACAAGCCTTGTCCCAGCTGTGTGATTGGGCTGTGCGCAGAGATGCATCTGACATTTTTCGCCAGTCGGGCGCGCTCAGAGACAGGACTTTGTGGGCGGCCTCTGCTAGTCCAGCGGCGTCACCGACGTCTGCAAGAAAGCCGGTGGTGCCTTCGACGATTAAGTCTTCGGCGGCACCAACCCGTGTCGAGGCCAACGGGCAGCGGCAGGCCATGGCTTCGAGCAGGGGCAAAAAGAACCCTTCGGAAGTGCTGGCACACAGGAACACGTCGCAAGCGGCATAGATGTCGCGGATACGGGACTGTGCGGGGCGGTGATGAAAAATGGCGCCTTCAGGCAAGGGCATTTTCTGTGTTGGTGGATTGGCCCCAAAAGCGACCACATCTAAATCTGGCATCTTTTGTTTTAAGATTTTTACGGTCTCAAATACGGTATCGGACCCTTTGATTGGCCAAGGGCTATACATAAACCCAAGTGTCGGGCGCTGAGCCTTCTCTCGCTCTGGGGCGTGAAACTGTTCCAAATCAATTCCGTTGGGAACTAAAATGGCATCCTCGCGCCCCGTTTCCTCGTAAAGAGCCGAAGCCAGCCAGTTTGAAATCACAAGGGGCTTAAGCGGCAGGTGATAGGCCCCTCTTGCGATTTGCCACGGGAGAAATCCGTGAACTTCATGCCCTTGGATCAGGCGAAACTTTCGGCCTTTTTCCGGCGGTGCGGCATTCACGGGGAATGCGGTTTCCCACCATGTTGCAACCAGAATGTCTGCGTCGGGCAGATCATGTGCTTCGATCTGGTAATCTGATCTGTTCGTTTCGCGGATCGGCAGGGGAAGGGTGTCGAAATGGCCGGGTTCAGTTCTGACCGGGCTAAAATCGCCTTTGGTCGCGGCTTGCAGGCGCTCTTTCCGGCCCCGGCTTTCCGGTCCCGGAGTTATGATTGTGACTTGGTGCCCACGCTCATGCAGCATCCGCGCATATGTCGCGATAACTCGCAAGCCACCAGACAGGTTTGAACGAGGGCTGAGAAAGGTAATCCGCAAAGGGCAGGCTCCGGGTCGCAGAACTGGGAACAAGGGGGCTATTTCCCCCATGTTTAGCATGCGATCTAACTTGATACTAAAAAACATTGTTCGGTCCTAAATAAGGATCGCAGGGTGTGCTTTTTTAAGGCGGGTTAGAGGTCAAACAATGGCGGTTTTCGGCCTTTTTGTACTTATCAAGGGTGCGAGGTTGGGATGTGTTTTTATGCTTAGGGGCAGGGGATTGACCGGACGTGGTGCGCGGCCCTTGTTGCCGAGGGATTACTGGATACGCGAAGATGGCGCCAAATTGAAAGGCCCGGCGCGTCCTATGCGCGGCCTTATGGAGACGTTATCGTCCAACTGCGTAGGCTTGCATTAAACGCGGAGTGGCGGCAGCCCGTAGCAGCCCGTCGGCGGATCTGCTGGCGGCGGTCAAACGGCCTACTGTCCAAGGCGCGGCGATCTCCAACTGATGCCCTTTTCTCTGCAGCGCTGCCAATGTGTCCTTGCCTAGCGCGGGTTCCACCATCAGGTGACCGGGGCGCGCATTTCGGGGATAGAATGATTCCTGAAAATGCCCGGTGTGAAACAGGGGCGCATCAATCGCCTTTTGCAGATTGGTTTGACCGTGCACCAGTCGCAAAAGGTATATGAGCTGCCACTGATCCTGTTGATCCCCACCCGGCGTACCAAAGGCGATGTCAGTCCCATCCGGGCTGCGCGCAAAAGAGGGGGACAGGGTGGTGCGGGGGCGTCTGCCCGGCGCGAGCGATGTTGGCAATCCCGGATCCAGCCAGAACATTTGCGCGCGAGAATTGAGCGGCATGCCCAGACCCGGCACCACTGGTGAGGATTGCAGCCAGCCACCGGAAGGGGTGGCAGACACCATATTGCCCCAGCGGTCGATCACATCCAAATGCACCGTATCGCCCTTTTTCTGGGAAAGGTGCGCCATGGTCGGCTCTCCGGCCCCATGGGCCGAACCGCTTTCGTATGTGTGTGACGCGCGCGCAATGGCTGCTTCGGCCCAATGCTCATACCCGGGGAGGGTGCCGGGGCGGTGGTCGAATGAGGCGGTATCGCCAATCAACCCGCTCCGACTGTCAGCGTAGATAGATGAGAGCAACGTCTCTGTTGGTAAGGCAACATGCGCAGGATCGCCGTAAAAGGCCTCGCGATCTGCAAAGCACAGTTTCATCGCCTCGGTGACCAGATGCACAAATTCTGCCCCACAAAGGTCCAGCGTGCTGAAGTCAAAACCGGATAACAGGTTGAGGGATTGCAGCAAGGTTGGCCCTTGGGTCCACATGCCCGCCTTCCAAACCGTCCATCCCTGATATTGCGTGCTGAGCGGGGCTTCGTAACTGGCCCGCCAAGTGGCCATATCTTGCCCCGTTAAGACACCTTTGCGCCGTTGACCGGCTGCATCCATTACGCAAGCGCTTTGCAGGTATGCGTCGATCTGTTCGGCGATAAACCCTTGGTAAAACACGTGGCGTGCGGCTTGGATCTGTTCGCCGCGATCAGGCACACACTCAACCTCTTGCAACAATCGGGTCCATGTGTCGGCCAGTTGAGGATTGCAAAACAGGGCACCAGCTTTTGGCGCGGCACCACCCGGCAGCCAAGTGTCAAACGATGTTGGCCATTCCGTTTCAAAGAATTCAGACAACTCGGCAATGGTTTCAGCCACTCTTGGCAGAACGGGGTGCCCCTTGGCTGCATAATGAATGGCGGGTTCAAGGATTTCGCGTAAGGGCAGGCTGCCGTGATCACGCAACATCAACATCCAGGCGTCAAACGCACCGGGGATGACCGTTGCCAACAAACCGGACCCCGGAATGCGATCCAAACCTTGATCCCTGTAGTGTTCGATCGTTGCATTGGCCGGGGCTGTGCCTTGGCCACACACGACAGTCGGGGCTGCGTCGCCTGCGGGCTTCATCAAGAGGGGCATATCGCCAAGCGGGCCATTCAGATGGGGCTCGACCACATGTAGGGTAAATCCCATGGCAGCGGCGGCATCAAACGCATTCCCACCCCGTTCCAGTATCCGCATGCCAACCGCCGACGCGATCCAATGGGTGGATGTGGCGACACCGTATGTCCCAACAATTTCGGGGCGGGTTGTAAAGGTCATCGGCATCTCCAGACAGGTGAGCTGATCGTGCACGCCTGTCTGGGCAGGTCAAGATTGCTTAATAGTCCCGTTCAAAGAACAACCCGATCGAGGTGTCCCCTTCGTTGTCTACGGTACCTTTCGCAGTCCAGCTGTCCGTCAGATCAAGATTGAGGTTCACCTCGGTGTCACCTTGGGTGTTGACGGTGAAATCAGTATAGACCCCATCGGCGAGGTATTTACCCGCACCGAATTGGGGGGTCCCGTCGCTGTCGGCGCTGATGTCGACGGAATCGACGCCTGTCGAGTCCCGTATGCCTTTGGTGCTATCGCCCCCTGCACCGCTGAGCTGGGCCAACGAGGCGGCCATCTGGGCCACAACGATTGGAGACAATTGCGAGAACCGGTTCCCAAACAGCAACATAGCCAAGGCTTCTTCGGTAGGGCGTTCGGGATCCGAGTAAATCTTGATTTCAGGTGCATTCAGGGGCCCGGAAATTTCCATGGTCGAGAGGCCTTCTTCGGTGCTGGTCGAAGAGGCGAATTCGACATAGGGCGTCAAATTTCCCTGAAGCGTGACGATCCCTTTGGTCAGTTTCAAACGGCGTCCCAGAATATCTAGGTTCCCGCGCACCAACTCGATTTGCCCAGAGGGGGAAATCGCGCTGGTTGTCCCACCGATATGCAGATTGCCTCCGAGTTCGGCGTTCAAACCCCGACCACGTACGAAAACTTTGTTGGGCGCCTGTAGGCTGATATCGAGCGCAATTTTAGAATCTGCCTTGGCCGTCTCAGTTTTGATCAGGTTCGCGCGTTTACGTGTTGTTCGCACTGCCCCTGGTTCGCGGATGTGGCTGATTTCAGGGATCGGAGCCGACCCAACCGAACCGCCCGCCGCTGCAAGGTTGATGTTGGTTTCGCCAAAAATCACCTGTCCAGCGATAGAACTGTTACCGGCCAACGGGCCAGACATGACGATTTGCCCATTTGCTGAGCTGTCAAACAAGACATTGTCGGTCAGGATCAAATTGTTCAGACCGACTGCAATGCGACCTTGAAATGGGGGGGACAGCTCGACAGGTCCGCTGACTTGGAATGTGCCCCCGGCACGCAATCCTGCGGTGATCGCAAGATTTGCAGAGCTATCGTTGATTGAAACGGTCCCACCGATGTCGGTCAGGGTTTGCCGGGCACTTGGAATGGCCATCGTTGTGCCGGATGTTGTGATCGTGCCGCTCAAGGCGTCCAGTCCGGGTTTGCCTCTTAGCGCCAGATCAAACTGTGCTGCACCGTCGACTTTATTTGGCGAAACAAAGAGGTTGGCAATGCCAAGGCTCAGACTGCCCTTGGCGGTAATATCCGCTTCGCCTGCAGCTTCGTCAAACGTGCCTGCCACTGTCGTTTGAACCCCAGAGGGGCCTTTGGCATCCGCATCTATTGTCCAAACGCCTTGATCGCGTTTCGCAGATCCTTTGGCGTTGAGCGCCCCTGCGAGTTCCGGCAGGATGCGTTCCAATTTGGCAAACTCAGCATCAAAATCCAGATCGGCGTTCCCGTCGGTTTCGACCGTTCCATTCAGCTTTGCGTACGAACTTTGTGGCCCGGTTAGCTTAACATCCCCAAGGAACCCGGTCGCCGTTCGAGACACATCCCCTGCAAGTTTAAGAGGACCCGAGAGGTTTGGAACGACCCTATTTAAATCATCCAAAGCGGCCTGAAAGCCCAGCTTGCCACCTTGATCCAGCAATGTACCCTTGGCGGTTGCGTTAATGGCTGCCGCAGCCAGATCAAAATTTCTGATGTCCAACCCTTCGGAAGAGTTGGACGCATCCAGCAAAAGGGTCGTTTTGCCAGTGATCAGATCGTCCAACTCGGCAATGCCGCTGCGCAAATCCTGTCCGCTGAGGTCCAGATCGATATCAAATACCTTAGTGTCCGGTGTTGCGTTGCCGGTCACAGATGCCGTCACAGCGCCCGCCAAGTCCTGACCCGCCAGCCCCGAAAAGAGCGACAGATCGGGTGCCGAGGCTTTTAATGTCCCGTCCAAAGACAAGGCTCCGCCCAGACCTTTGACCTTGGCCCCACCTTCTGCAGACACGGCGGCGCTGTCTAACGCAAACCGCCGAACATTAAGCCCCTGATCGTCACGGACTGCATCAAGTGCGATTTTGGCTTGCCCGGCGATCAGCGGATCAATATCCGCCATTCCAGTGCCTAGGTTTTGCCCATCCACATCGAGCTTGAAATCAAAGCTCCCCGTGAGCGGCGCACCTTTGCCGGTGACAGTCGCCCCAACTTTCCCAGACAAATCCTGCCCAGCTAATTTCGAAAACCGAGAGAGATCTGCAGCTGTGACTTGTGCGTTTCCGTCAACTTCCAATCCGCTTTCAAGACCGCTGATTTTGGCATCAGCAGTTGCGGAATAGTCCGTTCCCTCCAGCTCAAATTCGCTGAGCTGGAGGTTGCCATCGCCAGTCAGGTCAAACAGCCCATCCAGCGAGACTCGGTGCCCGATGGCTTGGGCCAAGGCGGGATCGGTGAAGTTCAGGCCAACGAGGGCTGCAAACATATCACCCTTCAGTTCCAGTGTTTCGCCTTGATTCAACGTGCCGCTTGCATTGATACGGGCGGTGTCGAGCAGCATATCAGGTGTCTCAACGCCGCTGGCGGTGACGCTCAGATCAAACTGGTTGCCGTTGGCGCGATCCATCAGCGTCGAAAATTGCGCGGCTTTCAACGTCGTGCGCGGCCCTGACAAGGGCAAGACAATGCGATCTCCGGATGGGGGTGTTATGCGTCCTTGCAGCGCGACCTTGTCCAGTTCACCAGCGGTAATTGCCATTTCACCTTTGACAGCCAAAGCATCAGAAGTGATCCGCAGCTCAGAAATCTCAAGATGCCCATCGGGGTCATTGCGGCCCTCTAGGCCCAACTGAGTGTCCGTGCCAAAAAACGTATCAAACTCTTCTTCGAGAAAGGGGGTAAGATCGCCCCCTAGATCCGCAGAAAAGGCAATACTTGTTTGGCCCTCGTCCCCATCCGGGGTCGGTACACCACGCAATCGAACCTGACCGCTGATCCGTTCAGCATCTCCGCTGGACAGACCAATGTCGGCGGTAAAGTCCCGCACAGGTCCTGCGCCTTTGGCGGTCAGCAACAACGGAGGTTGATCGGGGATTTTCAAGGCGGTCGAAATCAATCCGCCCGCATCTTCGATCACTTGTAGATCGAGCCCAATTTCCTGGGTCTCGTTGGCGAATTCTGCCGCCAGTTTGATAACGTCACCGGGGCGATCCAGCCGTGTTATGCCCAGATCCGTGTCCAGCGTCCCATCTGCAAAAACCAAGGAACCTGCAACCTTCAGTTCGGCAGGAAGGCCGATCAGAGGTTCCCCCAACCCCAACCTGTCCACCCGGATTTCGCCGAGCGTAATCGCCACTGGCAATTCAGGCAGCTGAAAGGGAGTTGTTTCTGGTGAGGGGAGGTCTGCCGGGGCTGTACTGGGCAAGGGCGCCCGCGCGATCAGGATCTCTTCGGCTGTGAGCGCGTTTACTGAAAAGCTCCCGGTGAGCAGGGCCAACCGGTTCCAGTCGAGCGTGGCATTGTTTATGGTTAGCCAAACACCGTCGTCGTCAGACACAGCGATTTGTTCAATGGTAGCTTTGGCGCTTAGCGCCCCAACCAATCCAGTAACCTTGATGCTGCGCCCATCCCCGGACAGAGTGTCCTCGAGAAAATCGACCAGCATTCCGCCGGATTCCTCTTCTTGGGCTGTCACCATCAGTGGGGTCGAAATGAGACATGTGGTAATCAGGAGAGAGTGTGTAATTCGTGCCATCAGAACGCCTGCCCAATCCCAATATAGAACTGTAATCCTTCGCCAGTGCTACCGCTTACCGGATAGGCAAGGTCAAGCCGGAGGGCCCCCAAGCCACCCACATCGTATCGCACACCTAAGCCAGCACCCGAATGGCTGTTTGATCCAGACGCAACGAATGAATCCGTCCCGACGGTTCCCACGTCATAAAACCCGACCAGCGTGATTTTCTCGGTCACCTTGCCGCGTACTTCGGCGGTGAGCCCCAAGAACGACCGCCCGCCTGAAACCTTGGACCCAACGGGGATGCCCAGACTTTCATAGGGTTGTCCGCGAACGGTGCCTGCGCCGCCTGAGAAAAAGAGAAGGTCAGGTGACACTTCGTTGAGCGCTGGCCCAATCACGGACCCAAGCTGTAATCGGCCTGCTAGGACAAGTCGCCCTTCGGTGCCGATGTCCCAATAACCACGACCATCCAAAATCAATTGCCCACCGGATTTGGTTTTTGAAAGTCCGACAAACGGAGTCAAACGGGCATCCACATAGAAGCCACGGGTTGCACTGACTTTGTTGTCACGTTCATCCAAACGGACTCGGAACGGTAAGGTTAGATACCGAAATGTCCGATTTGAGCCAAAAGCATCATCGGAATTGGCGTAACTGAATGCAAAAGAGGCCTCGGCATAGAGCTTGGGAGAGAAGGTGCGTCTTGCGCCGATCCCGACCAAACCGCGCGTAACGTTATAGTGCGTGCGATTGCGGCGTTCGATCTCGGCCAAGTAAAATGTGTTGTCATCGGGGCCCAGCGTATCAGGGCGATCCAGACGCATCCCGATGCGGCCATCAATGTCTTCGACGCCCCCAATGTTACGAATGCGCGCCTCGAAGCGGAACCGTTCTGCGCCGCCAAACAGGTTGCGGTGGATCCAGTTTGCACTGAGGTCCATGCCATTGCGCGAAGAAAGCTCGGCACCAAAAGTCAGGCGACGCTTGGGCAAATCCTCGAATGTGGCGTCAAAATCAAGCGATCCATCAGGGTTGGGTGTGTCATGTTCAGTCAAAGAAACAGAGTTAAACGCATTGGTACGACGCAAGCGTGTCCCAACCTTTTGAACCTGCGCAGGTGAATACACTTCACCCGTTGGAAAACCCGCAATCTTGTCGATCGAAGTTGGGGTGACGTCACTTTCACCTTGAATGTGCATTTTTCCAAAGGTGAGTTTCGGGCCGGGTGCAACGGCTATTGCTGCATTCAGGCGCGCATTTGCGTGCTGCGCTCTGATATTTTGTGACCCGATATCTGCCTTTGGGTGCCCGGCATCGTGCCACGCATCAACAGCTGCGCTCGCGGCATCCCGGATCGCCCCGGTTTTGGCCGTTTGGCCAACCGCATAGGTATCCGGAATGACCGTTTCCGGGGTTACAGGAGATATGTCTGCCTGACCAAAGCGAAAAATGGGTCCGGTTTTGACCGTGATGTCGATAGCGTTGACCGACGAAGGCGTATTTAGGGGGTCAATATTGGCGGCTTCTTTTCCATCAAGCCGAATGTTGACTACAGGGCTGAAATACCCTTCGTCGTATAAGATTTGTACAAGGGTGCGGTAATCCGAAAGCGCTGCAGAAAGCAATTCCAAAGGAGTTTCCAAGCTTCGCGATTTTGCTGCAAACGCCGACGACCCGTTCTCAAGCCGTTGGCGCAATTCATCCGGTGCCCCTGGGGCTTTTAGACTGGTCTCTAACGCCATGGCGTAGCCCGGCGCCAAGATCAGGCACGCTGCGACAATACTGTTGCGCGTTGCTTTCCAACGGCTGCTCGATGCCATCGCTTGGACTCCAGACTGTTACACTCGTACGGACGAATTTCTCGCTGAAGAACCCGCCATTCGAACGGATGCTAACACACTACATGCTGAGTTTGAAAAGGGTAATTGGCGTCGCAACCCCAACTTATTGTGGTTTGTGATGCTTGTTGGACACCATGGAAGTTGTTCGAACTGGAATGTTCTATTCGTCAGTGCTGAGCGGCGCGATACCAACGCACAATGGCTTGTCGATCTTCCGGTTCCATTAACGTAACATTGGCGGGTGGCATGGCATGGGTTAAGCCAGCCTGAACATAGATCGCACCAGCATTGCGCGCGATATCTGCTTCGGTTTCAAGCAGCACCCCTTTGGGGGCCCAGAGCACCCCTTCCCAGACCGGCTCGCGGGCGTGACACATGGAACAACGCCCCATAACGATGTCATGTGCATCTTCGAAACCATCAGCCGCAGCAAACTTTTGTTCATATGCTGTCAGGGGCTGTGCTCCGGCTTCTTCAAGCGGGGCAAACATTGGCGCAGTGGACAGCCACATGATCAGAATAAACAACGTCGCAGTAATGGCCCATGTCCAGTTTGGCTGACCTTTGCGGGCATGCATGGTGTTAAAGTAGTGGCGAATGCTAACCCCCATCAAGAAAACCAGCGCCGCAATGATCCAATTGTATTCGGTGGCAAAGGCCAATGGGTAGTGGTTCGACAGCATCAAGAAGATCACTGGCAGTGTAAGGTAGTTGTTGTGCGTCGAACGAAGCTTGGCAATCTTGCCATACTTCGGATCAGGCGTTCGACCCGCTTGCAGATCAGCCACGACCAAACGCTGGTTTGGCATGATGATAAAGAACACATTGGCGGTCATGATCGTTGCGGTAAACGCGCCCAGATGCAGCATCATCGCGCGGCCCGTGAAGATCTGGTTGTATCCCCAACCCATGACGACCAGCAATACGAACAGTAATCCCATCAATAGGGTCGGCCGCGATGCCAATTCAGATTTGCACAGCGCGTTATACACCAGCCAGCCAATGGTCAGGGAGGCTGCTGAAATAAGGATCCCTTGCCAGACCGCCAGATCCGCCTTCTGAGCGTCGATCAGATATAATTCAGCCCCGGCCCAATACACGACCATCAACAAAGCGGCACCGCTGAGCCAGGTCGTATAGCTTTCCCATTTGAACCACGTCAGGTGGTCCGGCATCTCAGCCGGAGCGACGAGATACTTGCGAATGTGATAGAAGCCACCACCGTGAACCTGCCATTCTTCGCCATGGGCCCCGGCGGGGAGGTCCGGAGCCTGACGCAATCCAAGGTCCAGCGCGATGAAATAGAACGAGGAACCGATCCATGCCATTGCCGTGATAACGTGAAGCCAACGTACAGCAAATCCGATCCATTCCCAGATCACGGCCATATCATACATGAGGGGTACTCCGGTCTTTTGTCCCAGACTAGGCAAAGAGTGGTTTATTCGGTATTCCCAGATATTATCAAGCTGTATCAAAAAAACTGAGAAAATGTCTTACCTCGACAATATCCGAACCTTTGTCCGCGTTTATGAACTGGGCAGCATGTCTGCCGCGGGGCGTGACCTGCGGGTTTCCCCGGCCGTCACCTCTGCGCGCATCTCTCAGCTCGAGGATCATCTGAACGTCCGCCTGTTTCAACGCACCACGCGAAACCTGTCACCGACGGAGCAGGGGAAAGCGTTTTATTCAGGGGCGGTGACAGTTCTGGATTCTGTTGATCAGGCCGAAGCAAATGTGATGAATCTGACGGACACACCGCGCGGATCACTCTTTGTTGCCGCCCCCTTGGGAATGGGCCGTCGCCTTTTGGCGCCAAATGTACCAGATTTTCTGGCCGAATATTCAGAAGTCGGCATTCGGTTGCGATTGAGCGATCGCACCGTGGACCTTACGACCGAAGGACTGGATCTGGCATTTTTCTTAGGACAACCAGAGGACAGCAACCTTCGGATCAGGAAAATAACTGATTGTCGCCGCGTGCTCTGCGCTGCCCCGGATTATGTCCGACGGCGTGGGACGCCCGCAACTGGGGATGAACTGGTGGCGGGCGGGCACGAATGTTTGAATTTGCGTTTTCCGGGCGCGACTGAGTTTCAATGGATGTTGCAGACCCAGAATGGCCCCAAACGATTTGCAGTTTCAGGCCGGTATGAATGTGATGATGGGGACATTCTGACCGACTGGGCCTTGTCCGGGGAGGGGATCGCAATGAAGCCTGTGTTCGAGGTTGCGGATCATCTCCTAGCTGGGCGCCTCGTCCCTGTTGCGCAGGAAACACCACCCGTGCCAATACAGATGGCTGTTTTGTACACACATCGCCGCCATCAGGACCCCAAGTCCCGTTTGTTTATGGACTTTATGACGGACCGGATTGGCCGTGCGGTGAAAGAGGCCGAGGCAAGCTTGCCCTAATCGAGGAACTCCCGCCCCTGCTTGTCTCTTGCAGAGGCAGCGCAGCGTTGGGCCGGGCGCCGGACTGCGGTCCGGCGCGGGTATGTGTGGCCACTGAAGATTTTTCGCTAGATAGGCTTAACTGCCGCGGTAGGTGGAATATCCGAATGGGGAAAGCAATAAAGGCACATGATAATGCTTGGCTTCGCTTAACCCGAATCTGATCGGTATTTGATCTAAAAACCGCGGAGCATCACTGGGCGCTGCGTGTGCGTCCAGATAGGCCCCAGCATGAAACACCAGTTCATAAACGCCAGTCTCAAAACGGTCTTTAGCTAAGATGTGTACGTCTGTCCGCCCATCTGAATTGGTGGTGAGGGTGTTTAAGTGCACACGCGAGTCCCCTGAGATTTTGTACAGGTCTATGCGCAAACCTTGTGCAGGGCTTCCCAGCGCGGTGTCCAATACGTGCGTGGTCAGATATCCAGACATCAGCCATCCTCCTTTTGCCTATCTGAGGTTTCTCAGGTTTTTTGTGCATTGCAAACACTCTCTGCCCGACAGACTTTCGCATATTTCTTGAAGATCCCTAGCGGTTTACGCTGTCCGCGCACCGTTAGGCGCGCTTGGCCCAACGGGCGGGTGTGCATCTTTGATGCACGCGCAACGGGCGGGAGCCTCTTCATTGCTTTGGTTTTCAGTAAAGCCAAAAGGATGTGTCAAAATTGATTTGAAAATTAGATGGGGAAAAATGCGATACTTCTATTCTAAACTAAACCCCAGCCCGGAACGTTAAGATGGAAAACGCACGATACCCTCGCAATTTGATTGGATACGGAGCCAATCCGCCCCAAGCCAATTGGCCGGGGAACGCCAAGATCGCGATTCAAATCGTATTGAACTACGAAGAGGGTGGGGAGAACAACGTTCTGCATGGAGATCAAGCGTCTGAGGCGTTCTTGTCTGAGATCGTGGGGGCAGCGCAATGGCCCGGGCAACGACATTGGAATATGGAGTCCATTTACGAATATGGCGCGCGTGCCGGGTTTTGGCGATTGCACCGCCTGTTAAGGGACGTGCCGATTACCGTATACGGGGTTGCCTCAGCGCTTGCGCGATCACCGGATCAAGTGGGGGCCATGAAGTCCGCCGGTTGGGAAATCGCGAGTCACGGCCTCAAATGGATAGAATACAAAGATGCGACACCCGAAGCTGAGCGCGCAGATATGCGAGAGGCTATTCGGCTCCATACCGAAGTCGTCGGGGAAAGCCCTAAGGGCTGGTACACAGGGCGGTGCTCTGAAAACACCGTCCGGCTTGCCGCCGAAGAGGGGTGCTTTGAGTATGTGGCCGACACCTATGCGGATGACCTGCCGTATTGGGTTCAAGAGGGAAATCGGGATCAGTTGATCGTCCCATATACGCTTGACTGCAACGACATGCGGTTTGCGACACCGCAGGGGTTCAATTCCGGGGATCAGTTTTTCACCTATCTCAAAGATAGCTTCGACGCACTTTATGCCGAAGGCGAAGATGGGTCCCCCAAGATGCTGTCGATCGGCCTGCATTGTCGTTTGATCGGCCGTCCGGGCCGTGTCATGGCGCTGAAACGGTTCTTGGACTACGCACAGGCGCAACAGGGCGTCTGGTTTGCCACCCGCCTGCAAATCGCGCAGCACTGGGCCGCAACGCACCCGCCCGTGTCAAACCCTCGCCCGTCCGTCATGAAACGGGATGAATTCATTGCGACCTATGGTGGGATTTTTGAACACTCTGCTTGGATCGCTGAGCGCGCGTTTGATCTGGAACTTGGGCCAGCCCACGATACAGCAGGCGGATTGCACAACGCTTTGGCGCGGATGTTCCGTTCTGCATCAGAGACTGAAAAACTGGGGGTTCTGACTGCACACCCCGATCTGGCAGGTAAGCTGGCGCAAGCCAAACGATTGACCGCTGAAAGTAGCGCGGAGCAAGCCGGGGCAGGTTTGGACGCACTGACCGATGATGAGAAAGAAACATTCACGATGCTAAACCAAGCATACGTGGATAAGTTTAGCTTTCCCTTTATCATCGCGGTCCGCGACCATGACAAAGCCTCCATTCTGGCTGCGTTCCGGCGACGTATCGAAAATGGTCGAAACGCAGAGTTCGCTGAAGCCTGTTCTCAGGTCGAACGGATTGCCGAGTTCCGTTTGCGCGATCTTTTACCCTCATGACCCGCCAAATCTGCATAGAAGCAATCTCGGCTGAGCGTTTTGCACCCTTTGGGGACTTGATTGATATCACCGGGGAGGCCGATAAAATCATCAACCAAGGTCAGTGCGGTCGGTTTCATGATCGGGCAACATTGGATTTCGCCGACGGCCGTGCGGGGCTGAGCCTCTTCAATGCCAACCCGCGTGCATTGCCTTATCAGTTAGATTTGGTGGAACGTCATCCCGAGGGAAGTCAGGCGTTCATTCCTATGACACACCAACCGTTCCTTGTGATTGTAGCACCTGACGAAGCTGGCAAGCCGGGACGTCCGCGCGCGTTCATGACACAGGCCGGGCAGGCGGTGAACTATTATCGCGGAACGTGGCACGGAGTGCTGACGCCATTGCACGGACCCGGATTGTTTGCTGTGGTTGACCGGATTGGCGCTGGCGAAAACCTACAAGAACACTGGTTCGACGATCCATATGTGGTTGTCGATGCCTAAGTGAATCCGCCGATAAAGAAGCGGAAAGACCCCCATGTGATCCATTAGGGAGGACCGAGAGATCATGGCCGATACTTCGATAGGAACGCCGCAACAATTGCGCGATCCAAATTTTACCCCCGCCTTACACAAGGCGATTCCCCTTGGCATTCAGCATGTTTTGGCGATGTTCGTGTCAAACGTGACACCCGCGATCATTGTTGCCGGCGCTGCGGGCTTTGGATTTGGATCCAACTCCCCTGATTTTCCGGAATTGCTGTACCTTATTCAGATGTCGATGCTGTTTGCGGGCATTGCCACATTGCTGCAAACGATAACGATTGGTCCCGTAGGGGCGGCACTGCCGATTGTGCAGGGCACAAGTTTCGCCTTTTTACCTATCATGATTCCGCTGGTTGCTGGCAAAGGCGTTGATGCGCTGGCTGCCTTGTTTGGCGGTGTTATCATTGGTGGGGTGTTTCACGCGCTTTTGGGAACTGTGATTGGCCGTGTTCGATTTGCCTTGCCGCCCCTGGTGACGGGCTTGGTTGTCACGATGATTGGTCTAGCTTTGGTCAAAGTCGGGATTCAGTACGCTGCAGGTGGCGTTCCAGCGATTGGGAAGCCGGAATATGGGTCCCTGTTGAATTGGTCTGCAGCGCTGGTGGTGATCTTTTCTACGCTTGGGTTGAAGTTCTTTACCCGCGGCATGCTGTCGGTTTCCGCCGTGTTGTTGGGTCTGATCGTGGGCTACGTTTATGCCCTGATGATGGGAATGATCACCGTTGAGGCCATCGGGACAAGCTGGGACCGCGCTGCAACCTTTGCGCTGCCGGTGCCGTTTAAATACGGTTTCGAGTTTTCAACCGCCGCTGTCATCGGCTTTTGTCTGATGGCCTTTGTGTCTGCAGTCGAAACTGTAGGTGACGTGTCTGGTATCACCAAAGGTGGGGCAGGGCGCGAAGCGACAGACACTGAAATTGCCGGGGCAACATATGCAGATGGTTTCGGCTCTGCAATTGCGGGTCTGTTTGGTGCGTTTCCAAATACCTCGTTCAGTCAGAATGTTGGCCTCATCGCCATGACCGGCGTCATGAGCCGTCATGTTGTGACATTTGGCGCCATCTTCCTAATCATTTGTGGCCTGATCCCCAAAGTCGGTGCGATTATCCGGACGGTCCCGATCGAAGTGTTGGGCGGGGGTGTGATTGTGATGTTTGGGATGGTTGTTGCAGCGGGTATTTCGATGTTGTCCGATGTCGTGTGGAACCGCCGTAACATGGTCATCTTTGCAATCGCCTTGTCCATTGGGCTGGGTCTGCAATTGGAACCGGATGCAGTGCAGTACCTGCCTGACACGCTGCGGATTCTGATGACCTCAGGATTGTTACCGGCGGCTCTGATCGCGATCGTGTTGAACCTGATTTTGCCAGAAGAGTTGGCGGATGAGGCAACCGAAGAAGTGTCTGGCGGTATGTCTGGTCACGGATCAGGAAGCCTGTCGGGCGACTGACCCAAAAAGGCGTGGGGCTCCCGCCCGACGTCTACGCCTGTCGGCGTTTCCTTTGGTTGGGCGTGGCGGCGCATGGATAAATCCATGCGCCGCTTCATCGTGTTACGGTTAGATTTGTTTCGGGGTCAGATGGCTTCAGCCATCAGTTTGGCCACGTCCAGCATGCGTGCGGAAAATCCCCATTCGTTGTCGTACCATCCGAAAACGCGGACCTGTTTTTTGCCCACCATTCGGGTTTCAGGGCCTGCAATGACCAGCGATTCCGGGCGTGCGCGCAAATCTGAAGACACCAGTGGCATGTCCGTCCAGCCAAGCACAGCTGAGGTTTGCACAGCTTTTTGCAGGGCAGGTAGGAATTCTGCTTCACCCATTCCAGTTTCGAGTTGCACAACTAAATCCACAGCCGAAACACTGGCCGTAGGAACCCGCACGGCAGCGCCACTGATGCGCCCGGCGAGGTGGGGCAGAACCGTATCGATCAGATGCGTTGCACTAGAAGTGGTTGGAACCATCGACAGCGCCCCGGCCCGGGAGCGAGCCAGATCACCGCGGGGGGCGTCTACCATCGGTTGGCTGTTGGTGTAGCAGTGAATGGTTGTCATGTGACCTGAAGCAATGCCACCGATCTGATCCACAACTTTGACCAGTGGCGCAAGCCCATTGGTGGTGCAGGATGCGTTGGAGACAATCCGGGCATTGCCCAATTGCGCCTCGTTCACGCCCAACACAATGGCCGCTTCGGCTGCCGGGGAAGGGCCCGAAATCAGAACCTTCTTCGCGCCAGCACTCAGGCCCCGTCCGGCAACATCTGACGTCCGAGCGATGCCGGTACAGTCGAGGACCACGTCAATGCCTGTCAGATCCAATCGGGTTAAATCAGGCGTATGAGTCATTGGGATGGAATGGCCATCCACAATGAGCGCGTCGTCTCCGGCCAGAACCGCGCCCGAATACGGCCCAAAGGTGCTATCGTATTTGAATAGGTACGCACAGGTTTCAAGTGAGGCGATGTCGTTGATCTGTACCAGTTCGACATTGGATTCAGACGGCAGGGCCAACACCTGCCGCAGAATCGTGCGGCCAATACGGCCGAATCCGTTGATTGCGAGTCTCATATCAAAGCTATGGCAGGAGCCGGAGCCGACCTCAATCCTCGTTGCGCTTCAGATCACTTGCAGGCAACCTGCGTATAGAACTGACCCGAGATGTTTTGATACATACTGGACCTGATCACATTACATCCCGTCGCCTGCTGGACCGCTGCAATCGCTTGCGTGGTCCGCATTCTGGCAGGGGGGCCAAAAGGGTTCAGGTTGTTGGTGTCGCGGGTGGCCCGATAGATCACAGGGGCCTCTGACACTCGGGTCACAGCCCATGTTCTGCTCAGAACGTTTACGGATTTACTGGGCTGTTCGTTGATAGTCGGCACCATCTCACACGCGCTGAGTGCAAGCGTCGCCGCCAGCCCCATCAAAACACTACGCAGCTTCATTTGCGGTTCTCCCAGATACGTCTCATTTGGGGAAGTTGACCAAATTGCGGGCCGGGTGTGAAGCCCCAGCCTGTGTTTTTGACAATTTGCCCCGGATTAACGTTGCAAAAGGGTCAGCGGCATGTGGCGATTGACGTCTTTGTACAACAAATACCGGAACGGACCGGGTCCACCAGCATAACAGGCCTGTGGGCAAAACGCGCGCAGCCACATGAAATCACCGGCTTCAACCTCAACCCAGTCTTGGTTCAAACGATAGACGGCTTTGCCCTCAAGTACATAGAGGCCGTGCTCCATGACATGGGTTTCGGCGAAGGGGATAACGCCGCCGGGTTGGAACGTGACGATGTTCACATGCATATCGTGGCGCAGATCATCAGGTTCAACAAAGCGAGTGGTGGCCCATCGCCCTTCGGTTCCGGGCATTGGATTGGGGGCAACGTCTTGTTCGTTAGTCACAAAAGGCTCGGGTCGATCTAAACCATCAACAGCTTCATACGACTTGCGCACCCAGTGGAAACGGGCAATCGGCCCTGCATGGTTGTGAACGGTCCATTTGGACCCGGCAGGCAGATAGGCATAGCCACCCGGTTCCATCACATGGGTTTCACCTTCTATCGTCAGAGAAATTGCGCCTTCGACGACAAACAGAACGCCTTGGGCCTTTGGATCTGTCTCGGGGCGATCACTGCCGCCGCCGGGCTGCAGCTCCATGATGTATTGCGAGAACGTTTCGGCAAAGCCGCTGAGCGGACGTGCCAAGACCCAGACGCGGGTCTTTGTCCAGAAGGGCAGGTTCGAAGTCACAATATCACGCATCGTGCCTTTTGGGATCACGGCATAGGCGTCGGTGAACATGGCGCGGTCGGTCAGCAGCTGTTCCTGTCCGGGGTGGCCACCTGTCGGAGCATAATATTTGGGATGTGTCATGGTCGGCCTCGCTTTCGTGTTGCGCCCACTATGAGAGCAAAGAACAGGCGGCTCCTAGCCGGGAACCACGGATAGCTTTATTCGGGAAAATTTGAAGATTTTACCGTTGTCGCCGCGTCTGCTTTGGACAAGCCCGGGTGGGCCGTGTAACCATAGTGAAAAGGTGCCCGCTGAATTGGCTTGCAGGGGCTCAACCATTCGAGGGTCTTATGAAGTATTTGATTTCGGCAATTTTTCTAGCAACCGTAGGAATCGTCAATGGGCAGCAGGCAGACGCGAAATCGCTGTCTCAGATGATTGCGGACACCGGTCTCAGCCCCGAAGACTTTAGCCTGATGAATGCAGCAACAGATGCCCTGCTTGCTAAGGGGACACCTCAGACCGGGCAGCAGCAATCCTGGTCCAACGCCGATACGAAATCAAAGGGCGTTGTCCGGGTGCAGGGTCTTCGGAATAACTGCGTTTACTTACAGCACCAAACTTATCCCAAGGGGCGTGCCAAACCGTTTGAGATGCGCAACCGTCTGTGCAAAGACAAAAGCGGAAACTGGGTCGCGGTTCCCTGATTTACAGCTTATATTTTGAGTTTGTTCAATTATGGTTCAGCCTAAAACAGTCCAACAAAAGAAGAGGGAAGACGAAGACATGAAGTATACCGAAGAACATGAGTGGCTGTTGCCCGAAGGGGATCTGATCGTGGTTGGCATCACTGCTCATGCGGCGGAACAACTCGGGGATGTTGTTTTCCTTGAATTGCCCGAAGTTGGCACCGAAGTGGTCAAAGACGATGAAATCGTCGTGATTGAATCGGTCAAAGCTGCCTCGGATATTTTGGCCCCGCTGGATGGTGAAATTGTCGAGGTGAACGAAGCTTTGACTGACAACCCCGGTAAGGTGAATGACGACCCAACAGGTGATGCTTGGTTCTTCAAGATGAAGCCAGCGGACCTGTCGCCCATGGACGAATACATGGACGAAGCCGCATACAACAGCTTCATCGGATAAATCCGGATTATGGTCTTGGCTCAGCGCCTCGGGATATCCTGAGGCGCTGACGTGAAGCTTTAGTATCCGCGCGCGCGATCAACTTCGTGTAACAGTGTTTCGCCGGTGCTGAGACGGCGAAAATTCTCTGCGACATCCTTTAGGGCCTCGCCCAAATGCCACCCCGACACATGGGGGGTTATGGTGACTTTGGGGTGCGCCCAAAGCGGGTTATCGGCGGGCAAAGGTTCCTGCCTCACAACGTCGAGGATCGCATGCTCCAGTGGGCCATTGTCCAATGCCATCATCAGCGCGGCTTCATCAATGAGATCCCCTCGACCTGCGTTCAGCAAGTGGCTGCCAGGCTTCATTTTCGATAGCAATGCGCGATCAAAAAGCCCGCGCGTGTCTTCGGTGGATGGCAGGATGGCGCACACAAAATCACATTCCCCCAACATGGCTGGCAGGGCGTCATACCCATGCAGGCAGTCAACGCCTTCGATGGTTTTGGGGGATCGGCTCCATCCTTTGACCTTGAAGCCGATGTCGCGCAACATTCCGGCTGAGCGACTGCCAATATGGCCAAGCCCAAGCACGCCCACCACCGTATCAGGGGTATATCGGGGTTCTATGGGTTCCCACGCGGCATTGGATTGCGATGCGGCATGTTCGGACAGGTGGCGCTGTGCCCTTAAAACGTAGGCCAGAAACCATTCGGCAATTTCACGCGCAGGCGCATCAGGTTTCAGCCGGGTGACCCGAACATGATCGGCAAGGGCGGGATGATTGACGATGGTTTCCACCCCAGCCCCCAATTTTTGAACCAATTGCAGGTTCGGCAGCTGCGCTGTGCGATCCGAGTTCAGACTGACAACCGCTGCCATTGTGATGTCTTCAGGGTTGCCCATATCCGTGCTGATGCGCACATCGGCGTCGGGCATACTGGCCAACACCTGCGCCGCCAGATCGGTTTCTTCCATCCATCCCGTTATCCCGATATCGATCAGCAGCGCCATGTTTCTTTCCCTTATAGACAAACCATTCGATTACGTGCCGTCACACGTCTAGACTCTCATCCGGCAGCTAAGTCATCCTCTTTGTCAAAGGTAAAGCGTTGTTTTACCGGATCGAAGAGGATGGAATTTATGAACATGATGTTTGGAATGCGGGAAGAGAACCGCAAGTTGCTGGATCGGGTCGCGACGATGATCCGTGAAGACATCATGCCGATGGAAGAAGAATACCAAGCCGAGATCGCAAAAGAAGATCGCTGGCGGTATACCGCCCGTCAAACTGAGATCCTCGAAGGGCTAAAGGCTAAAGCCAAAGCCGCTGGATTGTGGAATTTTTGGCTGACTGACAGTGACAAAGGCTTTGGCCTCAGCACTGTTGAATATGCATATTTCGCCGAAGAAATGGGTAAAACCCCGCTGGGCGCCGAGGTGTTTAACTGCGCCGCACCTGACACCGGCAACATGGAAGTGTTCGAGCGCTACGGCACCGCAGCGATGAAGCAAGAGTGGCTGGCCCCCTTGCTTGAGGGTAAGATCCGCTCGGCCTATCTGATGACGGAACCTGATGTGGCCAGCTCAGACGCTACAAACGTGCGTATGTCCTGTGTGCGGGACGGCGATGACTATGTTCTGAACGGTGAAAAATGGTGGTCGTCAGGCGCCGGTGATCCACGGTGCAAGGTTTACATCGTCATGGTGAAGACCGCTGGCGAAGAGATGCCCAAGCACCAGCGACAGTCGATGATCGTGGTGCCGGCAGATGCCGAAGGGATCGAAATCCTGCGTCCGATGCAGGTCTATGGCCATGACGATGCGCCCCACGGCCACATGCATATTCGTTTCACCAACGTGCGCGTGCCCGCTGACAGCATCCTGCTGGGCGAAGGGCGTGGTTTCGAAATTTCACAAGGACGGCTTGGCCCCGGACGTATCCACCACTGTATGCGCGCCATCGGTCAGGCGGAATCTGCTTTGGAACAGATGTGCAAACGCTCGTTGCAACGCGAAGCGTTTGGCAAGAAGCTGGCCAATCTGGGCGCCAACTTTGACATCATTGCCGAATGCCGGATGGATATCGAAATGGCCCGTCTGCTCTGCCTCAAGGCTGCTTGGTACATGGATCAAGGCGATCCACGCGCGGCTGCGCCTTGGATCAGCCAGATCAAAGTGGTTGCGCCGCGTGTCGCTCTCAAGGTGATTGACGAGGCGGTTCAGATGTTTGGCGGGGCTGGCGTGAGCCAAGATACACCGCTGGCGATTGCTTGGACACATGTGCGGACCCTGCGTTTGGCAGACGGACCAGATGCGGTTCACCGTCGTCAGGTGGCGCGTGTTGAACTAAAGAAGTACACCCAAGAAAAAATCTGAAGGTGACAAGATGAAAGACACTCTCTTTGGTGGCGCGACCTATTTCACGCAAACTCCTGAGGGGGTGTTCTTGGGCAATGACCCTGCACGGGGGCCTTGGTCCCCGGATCATTGTCATGCCGGCCCTGTGACCGGATTGGTGGCCCGGGCCGCTGAAACCGCTGTTGGTCCCGACAAAATGCTGACCCGTCTCACGCTGGATGTGTTGCGTCCGCTGCCCGTCGCCGGGTTGGTTATTGAAACGGAATCGACCAGAAACACGCGCACCTTGGCGACCACGCGGGTTGAGGTGCACGGGCTGGATGGAACGTTGTGCATGACGGCCACGTCGATGCATTTGACCCGGAAAACCATGGCGGACGTGCCAACCGCACAGGTCCAGCCGTTGAATTTTGAGGATGCGATCCCTGCTGACCCGCTCTTGGTCGGGGCTCTGCACGACAAGCCATCGTTTGGCCAATATACGGAAACCGCTTTTCCTCCGGGTGTGACACGCGAACCAGGGCCCAAGACGGTTTGGATGCGCACGCCTGCGTTGTTAGAAGGCGAAGATCCATCGCCGATCCAATCCATGTGCGCGTTAGCGGATTGTGGCAACGGGATTTCGTGGAACGCCCCGCCGGTTAAACTGGGTTTTATGAACACAGACCTGACGCTGCAGATCCATCGCGAGCCGGTGTCAAATTGGCTCGCGTCCGAAGCGATTTCGCATTGGCATGACAACGGTGTAGGGATGTCGCATTCCATCCTGCACGACACCCAAGGGCCTGTAGGCGTTGCGCTACAAACCTTGGTTCTTCACCCGATCAAAGCCTGATCAGGCAAACGGATCTTGTGAATACACAACACCTGCAAGGTACAACCCTTGCGGGGGGCAAACTGGGCCGCAGGCTGCGCGCTCTTTCGCCTCAAGTGCCTCGCGCACATCTTCGGGTGTCCACGACCCTGCACCGACGCGTTCCAGCGTGCCAACAAAGCTGCGGACTTGATTGTGCAGGAACGAACGTGCGCGCACGTGGAAATGCACTTCGGTCCCTGCAAACCCATCAACCTGTTCAACGCGTAATTCATCTAATGTTTTGATGGGGCTGAGTGCCTGACAGATGGTTGACCGAAACGTGGTGAAATCGTGCTTACCTAGCAACATGTCGGCCGCGCGCTGCATCTCTTGCACATTCAGTGGGTTACTCACCTGCCAAACCTGCCCCTTGTCATGCGTCGCAGGGGCGCGGCGGGTTAGGATGCGGAACAAATATTGGCGCTCCAACGCAGAAAAGCGTGCGTGCCAATCGTCATCAACCCGAGAACAGGCGACAATCGCAATTGGGTTTGGCTTCAAGTGGTAATTCAGCGCCTCGGACAATCGAAAGGGGTCCCAGTCCCGCGTCATGTCACAATGCGCAACCTGCCCCAGACCATGCACCCCGGCATCGGTACGCCCGGCTGCTGCGATGGTATGGGGGCCGGGTTCCAGCTTGGCCAGGGCCGATTCAATCGTGCCTTGAACTGAAACGTGTTCCTTTTGCCTTTGCCATCCGACAAAGGGTGCTCCGTGGTATTCGACTTTTAACGCAAAACGTGGCATGGGCGCGCTGGTAACGTGATGATGGATACAAGTCTAGGCATGGCGTGTTGGTCTTCCTATCTTGAAGCAAAGCAATAGGGGCAGCGGTTTGGTATTTTCTTCTCTCGCCGACAATTTGGTACGCGGCGTTGAATCTGTAGGCGACTCAATTTCCGAGACGTTTTTTGAACCGGTGATCCGAGTGGGTGTCACAGGGCTGGCGCGATCAGGCAAGACGGTGTTCATTAGCTCTTTGGTTGCGAACTTGCTGGACCGGGGACGGATGCCGGGGCTAGTGGCGGCTCAAGAGGGGCGGATCGAAGCCGCTTATTTGCAACCACAACCGGATGACACGGTTCCGCGTTTTGATTACGAGGCACATCTTGGTGCACTGACTGGTCCCACGCCACATTGGCCCGAAAGCACACGTGCCACATCAGAGCTGCGCTTGTCGCTGCGTGTGCGCCCCTCGGGGTTGCTGAGCGGTCTGCAAGGTCCGCGTACGGTGCATTTGGATATTGTGGATTATCCCGGCGAATGGCTGTTGGATCTGGCTTTGCTGGACAAAAGTTATGAGGACTGGTCGCGCGAAACACTGGACCGGTTACACAGCCGCGCTTGTGCAAGTGATTTTCTGGCACTGGCGGCCAAAGCGGACCCCGCAGCAGCCCATGCAGAGTCAGAGGCCCAAAGCCTTGCGCGCGCTTTTGCCGATTATCTATCTGACGCGCAGACCGAAGGGTTTTATGACTGCACTCCGGGGCGGTTTTTGCTGCCGGGTGATTTAGCGGGCTCGCCCGTTTTGACTTTTGCCCCCCTTGCTGTCCAAGGCGTCGGCCCCCGGCGCAGCCTGCATCGGGAAATGCAGCGGCGGTACGAGGCGTATAAATCACAGGTCGTGAAGCCGTTCTTTCGGGATCATTTCGCCAAGATCGACCGGCAAGTGGTATTGGTTGACGCTTTGGGTGCCATCCACAAAGGGCCCCAAGCAGTCGAGGACATGCGCCGGGCTATGGCGGATATTCTGGGGGCATTTCGCCCCGGGCGGAATGCGTGGTTGACCCGATTACTGTTGGGCAAGCGAATTGACCGGATCCTGTTTGCGGCGACCAAAGCGGATCACCTGCATCACACGCAACACGCGCGCCTGACCGCGATTATCGAGGCCCTGACCCGTGAAGCCCGTGACCGGGCGCAGTTTGCAGGTGCTGAGACCTCGGCATTGTCGCTGGCGGCCTTGCGCGCCACCACCGAAGAAATTCGTAGCCACAATGGGCGTGAATTGCCCTGCGTTCGCGGGATCTTGCAAGAGACGGGGAAGCCGGCTGCATTCTATCCCGGGGAATTGCCGCAGGATCCTGGCCATCTGCTGGGGCCGGCCAGAGACGGGGCAGACACATGGTTGGATGCAGATTTTCAGGCGATGTCATTTGCGCCAGCGCCCCTGACATTGGTGCCCGGCGACGGCCCTCCGCATATCCGGCTGGATCGGGCGGCGCAGTTTTTGATTGGTGATCGGCTATGACACCAGTTCTGCGGCCAGCGCGTTCGACCGAAACGGGGAGTTTAGGGGCGATTTTGTACGATTCACTGAATACGGCAGAGGGTACGGCAGGTCTGTATTCGTTGGCGGAAACCATCGCCTTTTGCGGAGTGATGATCGACCGGAGATGGGTCACAGTCGCAGAGCAGGACGGACGGGTCGTCGGCTTCATGGCGTTGGATGGGGATGAGATCTGTAGCCTCTATATAGCAGCTGACGCACAGGGGCAGGGGATTGGGCAGCAGTTGTTGGCTTTTGCTCGACAGCAGGTATCCCGTCTGACAGTGCGCGCCGTTCAGGCCAATATAGGGGCACAGCGGTTTTATCTGCGCCACGGCTTTACCGAACTAGGCCGTGGAAACAGCCACAATAACGAAGAAAACCTGCCGAACATTACCTATGTTTGGCGACGCGAGGGGCGTGCAGCATGACCAAAGGTCCGGTTTTGATTGATCTTGACGACGAAACGCAAGAGGCCCCCCAAGTTGCTGATGCACCACCGGTGCCGGATCTTGTGGCGCCAACCGGGCAGGCCATGCAGATGGCCGCGCGTGTTGCCGCGCGCAAGCCATCCCCCCTGTCGAAATGGTTCTGGGGGTTGGCGATGGCGGTGCTCGGGGCGATGGTCTCGGTCGCGGCGTGGGATTTCGCCAATTCGTTGATCCTGCGGATGCCGATCTTGGGTTGGGCCATGACCGGGTTGCTGGGCGCGTTTGTTGTGGTTTTGCTGCTGATTGCGATCCGCGAAATTGCTGCGATTGGTCGACTGAGCCGTATTGATGGGGTGCGGCAGGCCGCTGACACGGCCTTGGCCGATCAAAGTTTGGATCAGGCCCGCGCGGTGATGAAGCGTCTTGATGCGTTGTATTCCGGGCGAGAGGATACGCGCTGGGGGCGCGAGCGGCTGGCCGAACGTACATCAGATCAATTTGATGCGGTTGGGTTGATGGACCTTGCCGAGGCAGAGCTGTTAGCCCCGCTTGATGCAGCCGCCTTGCGCGAGGTCGAAGTCGCCGCCCGGCAAGTTGCAACAGTAACGGCCCTTGTGCCCTTGGCCTTGGCGGATGTGGCCACGGCGCTGACGGCGTCGCTGCGCATGATCCGGCGCATTGCTGAAATATACGGGGGGCGGGCCGGGTTCTTGGGGAGCTGGCGCTTGACCCGTGCTGTTTTCACCCATTTGGTGGCCACGGGTGCCGTGGCGGTTGGGGATGATCTGCTCGAACCGATCCTCGGCGGATCGATCCTGAGCCGTTTGTCCCGTCGTTTCGGCGAGGGGTTGGTGAATGGCGCGCTGTCTGCGCGGGTTGGGATTGCCGCGATGGAAGTGTGCAGGCCCTTGCCATTTTCCCAACGTCACCAACCCTCGGTGCGCAAGGTGATTAAAAACGCCCTTGGCGGGTTGTTCTCGAAGGGGTCAGAATAATACGGGAGGTGCGTCTTTTGGTTGGCGCATCGACACGATCCCTGTGCGGAACCCTTCGCCAATTCGCTGCGCCAGAACGGCCCATTTGCGGCCGATATCATGGGGCAACTCTTCGGATAGCACTTGGTAAAACAGGTCGAGCCAATCGGGGAAATGTTCTGCCTTGATGTCGGGGCGAGACACATGAACCCGCATCGGGTTGCCATTATAGCTGCCCTCGCGGAGGATTGCATTGCGCCAAAATCCGGCAATCTTTTCCTCGTGCTCAGGCCAATCCGTGACATGGTTTGCAAATACCGGACCCAGCACCGCGTGGGTTCGAATGCGGTCATAGAACACCGCGACGACGCGGTTTATCTCTTCTGCCGATATGTCGAATTTGCGCAACGGGTTGGGCAGGGGCTGATCGGTCATGTCATGTCTCACCAGTTTGTCATTGTCAGAGATAGAGAGCGCACCGCAGCTGGGAAACCCCCTTTGACCTGACGCAAAGCCGATATGCACTAAAGCTGACAAGATGATCTGACCCCTAGCCAGCCAATCGGAGCCAGCCATGCAGGACCACAGCCACGAGCCAGAGGATATCGCGCAGCGGATCGGAACGGCGCAGGGGCATGGCGTTCTGCGGGATGTGGTGTATGGGGCGATTGATGGGTCTGTGACAACGTTTGCGATTGTGGCTGGTGTTGCTGGGGCAGGTTTGTCGCCCTTTATTATTGTCGCTCTGGGGTTGGCGAATGTGTTGGCCGACGGTTTTTCCATGGCCGCAGGCAATTATTCAGGGACCAAGGCCGAGTTGGACAATATCCAACGCCTGCGCGCGATTGAGGAGCGTCACATTGCGCGATACCCCGATGGCGAACGCCAAGAAGTGCGCGAGATCCTGAGCCAGAAGGGCCTGAGTGGTCAGGTTCTGGAGGACGCGACACAGGAAATCACGTCAGATCGCAACAATTGGATCCAGCTTATGTTGGATGGGGAATACGGCCTTGGGGGTGTTGACCCGCACCCATTGCGGGCTGCGATGGCGACGTTTTTCGCATTTCTCGTCGCGGGTATGATCCCGTTGGTGCCCTTTTTGTTGGGGTTCGAGCATGCCTTTACATATTCAGCTTGGATGACCTTGGGGGTGTTTTTTGCAATTGGTGCGCTGAAGTCGCATTGGTCGTTGGCGCCTTGGTGGCGATCTGGGGCGGAAACACTCGCCATTGGCGGGGTTGCTGCAGGAATAGCCTATGGTGTTGGGACGTTATTCAATCAGTAAAGCTCTGGGATCAGGGAAACGAACCTGCGTCAACCGGGCCCTCTGGACGGGGTCGCAAACCCGGCCTATAAGCCGACCCAAGATGTTTGGTATGTCGATCATTATTCGAATTATAAACCCGGCGCTCTGATAGACGAGACGCCGGGCAAAGGTGTTTGAGAACTCGCGCCGACCCAAACCGTTCCCCTGATACGCTGATCCAAAGGACGCCACACATGTGCGCCGACACTCCTGAAACGCCCGACTACAAATCCACGCTGAACCTGCCCAAGACCGATTTCCCAATGCGCGCTGGCTTGCCCAAGCGCGAGCCCGAATGGCTGGCCCGTTGGGAAAAGATCGGTGTCTATGACCGTTTGCGCGAAAAAGAGGGGCGTACGCCCTTTACCCTGCATGATGGCCCTCCTTATGCGAACGGTCACCTGCACATCGGCCACGCGCTGAACAAGACCATCAAAGACATGATCGTGCGCTCCCATCAGATGATGGGTCATGACGCGCGCTATGTGCCGGGTTGGGATTGTCACGGCCTGCCGATCGAGTGGAAGATCGAGGAACAGTATCGCAAAAAGGGCAAGAACAAAGACGACGTTGATGTCGTCGATTTCCGTCAGGAATGCCGCAAGTTCGCCGAAGGCTGGGTGGATATCCAGCGTGAGGAATTCAAGCGTTTGGGCATCACTGGCAATTGGGCTGATCCCTATCTGACCATGGCGTATCACGCCGAGGCAGTGATTGCGGGTGAATTCCAGAAATTCCTGATGAATGGCACGCTGTATCAGGGCTCTAAGCCTGTGATGTGGTCGCCGGTGGAAAAAACCGCGCTGGCCGAAGCTGAGATCGAGTATCACGATCACAAATCGCACACGATCTGGGTTCCGTTTGCGTTCCAGAATGCTGAGGGTGATCTGGCCGAGTCGCGTGTTGTGATCTGGACCACGACCCCGTGGACGATCCCGTCGAACAAGGCGGTCGCCTATAACAACAAGGTGGCTTATGGCCTGTATCGTGTAGACGCGACCGAGGAAGAAAGCTGGACCAACCCAGGTGAGTTATACCTTTTTGCAGATGCGCTGGCGGCGGATGCGTTGGGTAAATCACGTGTCACGGAATACACCAAGGTCCGTGACGTGCAGGCGGCTGAATTTGATGGCCTGATCTGTAAGCACCCGTTCAATGGGGCAGATGGGGCCGAAGGTTATTGGGACTATGAGGTTCCGATGATCGATGGCGATCACGTGACGGATGATGCGGGTACAGGATTTGTACACACCGCACCCAGCCACGGTGCCGATGACTATGAAGCCTTTGTCGCGCGCAACTGGATCGATCGGATGACCCACAACGTGGGCGAAGAATCCGAGTTCCTGCCGCATGTGCCGTTCTTTGCTGGTCTGCAAGTTTTTGACCGCAAGGGCAAAGAGGGCAAAGCCAACAACGCTGTGATCGCCAAGCTGGTCGAAGCTGGTGGCATCATCGCGCGCGGCCGTGTGACCCACAGCTATCCGCATTCGTGGCGCTCCAAGGCGCCTATCGTGTTCCGCAACACGCCACAGTGGTTTGCATCAGTGGACCGCGCGGTGGGCGACGGTCAGGATACCTATGGCAAAACCATCCGGGATCGGGCGTTGACCTCGATCGACGAACTGGTGAAATGGACCCCGGCGAACGGTCGCAACCGTTTGCATTCGATGATCGAAGCGCGCCCGGATTGGGTGCTGTCCCGCCAGCGCGCCTGGGGTGTGCCGCTGACGTGTTTCATCAAGAAAGGCGCACTGCCCACTGACCCTGATTTCCTGCTGCGGGATGATACGATCAATGCCCGTATCGTTGAGGCGTTCGAGGTCGAAGGCGCGGATGCATGGTATGTGGACGGGGCCAAGGAACGGTTCATCGGCGACGCTGCAAACCCGGATGACTATGAGCAGGTGTTTGACGTTCTGGATGTCTGGTTCGATTCTGGTTCGACACACGCCTTTGTTTTACGCGACCGCGAAGACGGCACCGAGGACGGCATTGCAGACGTCTATATGGAAGGCACCGACCAACACCGAGGCTGGTTCCATTCGTCGTTGTTGCAGGCCTGCGGCACCAAAGGTCGTGCGCCTTATCGCAATGTTGTGACGCATGGGTTTACGCTGGATGCCAAGGGCATGAAGATGTCCAAATCGCTGGGCAATACCATCGTGCCAGAAACGGTCGTCAAACAGTATGGCGCGGACATTCTGCGCCTGTGGGTGGCACAAACCGATTACACCAACGATCAGCGGATCGGGCCTGAGATCCTGAAAGGGACCGCGGACAGTTACCGTCGTTTGCGCAACACCATGCGTTTCATCTTGGGGTCATTGGCGGACTTTGACGAAGCGGACCGCGTTGAAAACATCGAGGACATGCTGCCATTGGAGCGCTGGGTGCTAAGCCGCTTGGCTGAATTGGATGAGGTCGTGCGCGAAGGCTACGCCAAGTTTGATTTTCAAGGCGTGTTCTCAGCGGTGTTTAACTTTGCCACTGTGGATCTGTCATCGTTCTACTTCGATATCCGCAAGGATGTGCTGTATTGCGACGGCGACAGTGACCGCCGTCGCGCGGCGCGGACAGTTCTGGACATTCTGTTCCACCGTCTGACCACATGGTTGACACCTGTTCTGGTGTTCACCATGGAAGAAGTTTGGCTGGAGCGGTTCCCGGGTGATGAGAGCTCGGTCCATATGATCGACTTCCCGGAAACGCCTGCCAGCTGGCGAAACCTGCAGAACGAAGAAAACGTTGCCAAAGTGCGCCGTGTTCGTCGTGTCGTAACTTCGGCGTTGGAATTGCAGCGTCGGGAAAAGGTCATCGGGTCCAGCCTTGAGGCAGCCCCGGTTGTGCATGTTGAAGACGAAGAAACCCGTCGTTTGATGGCTTTGGTTGATATGGACGACGTCTGCATCACCTCGGGCCTGACCATCAGCGCCGACCCTGCGCCCGCCGAAGCGTTCCGCCTGCCGGAAACAGACGGCGTTGGTGTGGTTTTCGAAATGGCAGAAGGCGAAAAATGCCAGCGTTGCTGGAAAATCTTGCCTGATGTTGGAAAGCACGCTCACGCAGGAACCTGTGGCCGTTGCAGCGACGCACTGGGCTAAGTCTCGGTACATGAGGCCTCTTCCAGAAATGGGAGAGGCTTTTTTTGTCGATGATCCGAAACAAGCTGAAAACGTGCGATGGGTCTTGTCGGATGCGATTAGATCTGAGAGCGTTTGAAAATGGCTATGATAACAGTTGATACTCAGTTTGGGCGGCTTGGCATTCTGGAAGAGGATGGCGCCATAACCAAACTCGTTTGGGATGGCGTGGATGATGATCCCGATTCGGAATTGTTGCAGGAAGCGGCGGCGCAGCTAAGGGCATATGACGCCGGGAAGCTGGAGAATTTTGATTTGCCTCTAAGGGTGGAAGGGTCAGACATGCAAAAAGCCGTGTGTGCTGCCATGTCGGAAATTCCGTTTGGGTACACACGGACATACGGCGAGTTGGCCAAGGAATTGGGATATTCGGCGCAATCCGTGGGGCAGGGATGCGGTGGTAACCCTATCCCGGTGATTATTCCCTGCCATCGTGTGATGGGGGCCAAAGGGCTGACGGGGTTTTCCGGCAAGGGTGGCGTTGAAACCAAAGTTGCATTGCTGCGTCATGAAGGGGCGGCCGGCCTTCTGATCTGAGCCAGATCAAGGCACCGTCGCTGGAAGTGAGACAGAGTATAAAATAGGATTTTCAAGGAGAACCAAATGTCTGACCGTGCAGCGTTAAAGAAATCTGTTCATGATTGTCTGATGTCGTTGGAAGAAGCCGAACTGGCGACCGCGATCGCGCATTACGAGGCATTTCTTCAGAACTCTCAGCTGGATGCACGCGAAGTGCACGACAAGGATGATATCGTGGCGTCTCGTGAGAATGCGGATCTCGCTGCTGCGTTTGACACTCCGGTTCAAACCCACCACGCCAAGATTGACGCGATTGAAAACACTGACTTTTCGCTGATGGATGTTGTGGGGCCGGGGGCCGTCGTGAAGTTCGGCGATCGGCGGTTTATTGTTTGTATTTCAACCACTCGATTTGACGTCGGGGGAGTCACCTATATGGGGATTTCGACCCAAAGTCCGATATACCGCGCGATGGCGGGGCTGAAAGCGGGCGAAAGCTTTAGCTTCAACGGTCGTGACCTTGAAATTCAGGATGTGCTTTAGGCCGAGCGTTCTGGGATCACCTGTTGGGCGATCCCGGCAAACAAGAGGTAAACGCTGGTCACGATAAGACCCCAATGGGCCCAGCTTTCTGGGTGGAAATCCACCCAGGCAGCCCATCCTGCGAAAAATGTCCACGCCAGCGCAATAGGCAGCGACACGTTGCGCCACCGTTCGGTGCGCACGGGGTGGATGAATTTCAGAGGTAAGAACATTGAAACCGCGACGACGGTCACCAACACAAAGCTGACCCAGAAATTTGGCTCCAAAGCGAAGATCACGAGGACAACCATATTCCAGCACCCGGGGAAGCCGGAAAAGGAATTATCCTTTGTTTTCATGCGTGTATCGGCAAAGTACATCGCGCTGGCGAAGGTGATGACGATAATGGCGAACCACCCCGTCCAGCCATCCATCAAACCCGATTTGAACAACGCAAAGGCGGGGATAAACACATAGGTCAGATAGTCGATAATCAGATCCAGCAGGACACCGTCAAATTCCGGAGCGTTGGTTTTGACATTGTACCTACGGGCTAGGGGGCCATCGATTCCATCAACGAAAAACGCAACCACAAGCCAGAGGAACATAAGGCTCCATTTGGCATCAACGGCGGCCAGCATTGCCAACATGGCAAAGACGGCTCCGGTAGCGGTGAGCAGATGAACGGAGAGGGCGCGGATATGAGGTGTCATGGGCATGTATTGACCGAAAATGAAGCGAAGCGCAAACTGTTGATGGGGTGAATTACGTCCAGCGGCGGTGAAACACCGCGGCCAGTTTTTGAGATTTAGGCCTTGGGGTGGCTGCGATTGTAAACGGCCATCAGGTGGGCGGTGTCGACGGCTGTATACGCTTGGGTTGTCGAAAGAGAAGAGTGCCCCAACAATTCCTGAATTGCGCGCAGATCGCCACCTGCGGTGAGCAGGTGCGTTGCAAAGCTGTGACGCATCGCATGCGGGGTGGCGGTTGCGGGCAGGCCAAGTTGCATGCGCGCCTTTGCCATGGCGGTTTGAATAGCACGTGGGTTCAACGCGCCCCCACGGACACCCCGGAAAAGGGGGGCATCGGGGGATTGGGTGTGCGGGCATAGCTTCAAATAAGTGTCTACTGCGTCGCGGGCGGCTGGAATGACCGGGACAATGCGTTCTTTGCCACCCTTGCCGCGTATCCGAAGCGTCGCGCCAAGCGGGGTGTCCGAGCCAGTAAGAGAGAGTGCCTCGGATATCCGCAAGCCGCAGCCATACAAAAGGGTAACCACCGCGACGTCGCGCGCGGCAACCCAGTTTGTGAGGGATTGCAGTTCGACGGTTTCGATCATGTCCCGCGCTGCATCCTCGGCTAAGGGGCGCGGGAGTTTTTTCTGAAACTTGGGGGATCGCGTGGACAAAACGGCGGTCGGTTCGAACCCTTCCCGTTCCGCCAGCCAGCGATAGAAGCCTTTGACAGCTGAGAGTTTGCGCGCAAGGGAGCGGGCGCCGACCCCGCCATTTCGCGACTGGGCCATCCAAGCGCGCATGTCGGACACGGTGATTTTGGCCAGTGCCGTCAGCCCTTGCGATTGCCCATGGTGAAGGGTCATGAAGGACAGAAATTCGCTCACGTCGCCCTGATAGGCCGTCAATGTGTTTTCTGCGCGCCCGGCCAGCGATTTTTCACGCTCTAACCAACCTTGAAGTGCATCACGGCAGGCTGGAGAGATCAGTGTCATGACAGCCAGTGGCGCATGGAGCGTTCAAAGACGCTGGCAAAAAAGGCCAAAAGATCGGTGCCCTGCTGGGGCGTGAATTGATGGGGATCTTCGGCCCCCATGGCCAGCATGCCGGGCAAGCGTCCGTTGCCAAAATCGAGTTTCAGGCAGGCCTCGGAGCGGATCCAATCCGCGCGGTTGCCGTACACTTGGCCCGAGGCTTGTTGTAATTGGCGCAGCGTGACTTGTCGTGAAGGGGTGCCGCGCCCGTAGGTCAGGTAGCTGTCGATAAAGCCGGGCTCTGCCACACTGAGGACATCGCCTAGGCGCTGAACGCTAGGGTCGTTGTCGTTTTGAACAGACTCCAGAACCAAGGTGATGGCGTCTACGCGCAAGATTTCCGCAACCTCGCCACCCAGATCCTGCAGGAAGTGTTCGAATTCCATCGGATCAAGCATGCGCAGGATCGCGCGGTGCACCTGATTGGTGCCGGCCAGATTTTCATAGGCGGCTGCAATCACCGAACGATGAGTATCTTCGAGCCGGTCAAGTCGCGCCTCTAGCCGTTCCATCGCGATTCCGCGCAGGTCCACGATGTTCCCGCCCATCGCGCGCTCGTTGGCTGCGACCAGCGCATGCATCAGGTCCTGATCGTCCAAAATGGCGTCAGGCTTGGCAATAATGGTGTCACGCAGTGACGGGTCGAGTTTCGGGCTGCTGCTCATTCCGGCCTCGTTATCTATTGGGCGTGTTTATAACATGACTTTGTGGTTTTGCCCGTTGAAAATCAGGGCAGTCGGTAAAAATTGTCCTAATTTTACTAAGATCCGCCGATAAAAGGGGGGCTCCCGCCTGTGCGGACCTGATCAGAGATCAGGTTCCTTCTGTTGGGCGTAGCCCCGAACCCGGTGGGTTCGGGGCTGTATCGCGATATTTCCATGGGCATCCAAACGGCCCTTGGTCATATTATTAGAGGATTTTGATGTCTGCGGCTTTGATGTCGGCCAGGAATGTTTCCAGCCCTTTGTCGGTCAAGGGATGGTTCACCATCGCTTTGATCACGCCGGGAGGGGCGGTGATGACATCGGCACCAATCCGCGCAGAATCCAAGATGTGGTTCACCGACCGGATCGAGGCGGCGAGGATCTGAGTCTCAAAGCCGTAGTTGTCGTAGACGTTGCGGATGTCTTCGATCAACTCCATGCCGTCGAGGTTGATATCATCCAAGCGGCCGATGAAGGGAGAGATGAAAGTCGCGCCGGCTTTGGCGGCCAGCAGCGCCTGATTGGCGGAGAAGCACAGGGTCACGTTGACCATGTGGCCGTCATCGGTCAGGGTTTTACAGGCTTTCAGCCCATCCCAAGTCAGGGGGACTTTGACCGCAATGTTTTCAGCGATCTCAACCAGTTTGCGGCCTTCGGCGATCATCGTGTCAGCATCTACGGCTGTCACTTCGGCGGATACGGGGCCGTCGACCAGCGCACAGATCTCTTTCGTGACATCAATGATGTCGCGGCCCGATTTTTTGATGATCGAGGGGTTGGTGGTTACACCGTCGACCATGCCCAGATCATTCAGCTCGGCAATGGCGTCGATGTCAGCGGTATCAACGAAGAATTTCATGGGGCAGTCCTTTGATGGGTTGGCCTCTGTCTCGCTTGCCTTTACCTCATGAGGTGTTCCTCTGAAACCCCTCTGCGTGAAAGGTGATCTGTGCACGGACCTGATTTCTTTGAACAGGGTAACTTGGTCGGTGTTCTCACGGCCCAACCTTTGGATCGCATGTTGGATTATAAAGCGCCTGAAGGCGGGTGTTTTCGGGGCGCTTTTGTTGAGGTGCCATTGGGGCCGCGCAAAGTGCTGGGTGTGGTTTGGGGGCCGGGCCAAGGGGACTATGACTATTCCAAGGTGCGCGGTGTAATCCGCGTGCTGGATGTGGCCCCGATGCGTGATGAGATGCGCATGTTCTTGAGGCGTGCGGCGGATTACACTTTGACACCGATGTCTGCGATGTTGCGATTGGCAACACGAGCGCCGGGGTTGGGCGATCCGCAATCTATGCGCAAAATTTATCGTTTGGGCACGGGGGAGCCTGAGCGGAAAACCGATGCGCGCACCCGTGTTCTGTCGGTGTTGCGTGACTATGGCGGATTAGCTTTCACGCTTAAGGAACTGGCGGAAGCGGCGGACGTAACATCGTCTGTTGTCAAAGGGTTGGTAAAGCAGGGAGTCGTGCGTGAAGAGGACAGCCCGCGAGATTTACCCTTTCCAAAACTGGACCCGGAACTGCCCAGCAAGGTGTTGACCGAAGACCAAGAGCGGGCCGCGACGACGATGCGCGCTGCGCTCCAGTCCGGAAAATATGGCACGGCTTTGTTAAAAGGCGTGACCGGGTCGGGTAAGACCGAGGTCTATCTGGAAGCGGTTGCAGAAGCGCTGCGTCTTGGACGGCAAGCGTTGGTCCTGTTGCCGGAAATCGCGTTGACGGCTGAATTTTTGAATCGGGTCGAGGTGCGCTTTGGCGCCCGTCCTGCCGAATGGCATTCGGGGGCGACCATGACGGAACGGCGCCGCATTTGGCGGATGGTGGGGCAAGGGGAGGCCCCGTTGGTGGTCGGGGCGCGGTCCGCCCTTTTCCTGCCGTTTCGTGATTTGGGTCTGATCATCGTCGATGAAGAACACGACACCTCTTACAAGCAAGAAGATGGTGTTTTGTACAATGCGCGCGATATGGCTGTTTTGCGGGCTGCAATGTGCAGCGCGCGTGTGATTCTTGCCAGTGCCACACCATCTCTGGAAAGCTGGGCAAACGCGGATGCGGGTAAGTATGACCGGATCGAGTTGAAATCGCGCTTTGGCGTTTCGGTTTTGCCTGAGATGAAGGCAATCGACATGCGCGCAGAACAAATGCCGTCGGGGACTTGGATTTCGCCATCTTTGCGCCGGGCAGTTGAGGAACGGCGCGCCAAAGGGGAACAGTCGTTGCTGTTCATCAACCGGCGTGGGTATGCCCCGGTCACCCTGTGCCGGGCTTGTGGGCAGCAGATTGCCTGCGACCACTGTGACGCCCGGATGGTCGAACATCGGTTTCTAAAACGCTTGATGTGCCACCAATGTGGTGAGACAAAACCGATGCCCGAGGAGTGCCCTTCTTGTGGAGTCGAAGGCAAGTTGGCAGCTGTTGGTCCGGGCATCGAGCGATTGGCCGAAGAGGCCGAGGCGGCATTTCCTGATGCGACGATCGTGACGCTCAGTTCGGATATGTTCGGATCGGCGCGCGCGCTGAAAGCGAAGATCGAAGAGATCGCTGAGGGCGATGCGGATATCGTGATCGGCACACAACTTGTAGCGAAGGGGCACAATTTCCCGAACTTGACGCTGGTTGGGGTGATCGATGCGGATCTGGGTCTGCAGGGATCTGATCTGCGCGCGGCGGAACGTACGTTTCAATTGATGCGTCAGGTGGCAGGGCGTGCGGGACGGGCGGAGAAGCCCGGTCAGGCTTTGTTGCAGACGTTCCAGCCAGAGCATCCCGTTATCCGGGCGATCCTGTCCGGGGACGAGGACGGGTTCTGGGAGGCCGAGGCGCGGGAACGGCGTGGGGCAGGTGTGCCTCCCTACGGGCGTATGGCGGGGATCATTTTGTCAGGGCCAGATGTTGCTGCAGTGTTTGATCTTGGCAATGTTCTTGCGCGCAATGACGGCCCGTTACGCGCGATTGGGGCGCAGGTGTATGGCCCGGCCCCGGCGCCAATTGCACGTGTTCGAGGGCGGCACCGGGTGCGAATGCTGATCAAAGCGGAAAAAGGGGCGCCGTTGCAGGAGGCCATATCGCGTTGGATTGCCCCGCTGCGTTTGAAGGGCGATCTGCGGTTGAGTGTCGATATCGACCCGCAAAGCTTTTACTAGGCCATGCGGCTGGGGGTCAGGTGGCAAGAGCGCCTGCTCTTTGATCGACAAGATAATCCGTTACCATCGCGCCGACCCACATAAAGAACAGCGCAGCCCAAGCGGTGCCGACAAAAATCGACCCCCCTGTCACGCCAGCACCGATGGCGCACCCGCCGGCCAACATGCCGCCAAAGCCCATCAAAGCGGCCCCGATCATGGCCTTGCGCATTGTAATGGTATCGTCAAAGGCCTGTAATTTCAGCTCTTTGCTCCATGCGGCGGCTATCAGTGCCCCTATGAATACGCCGGGAACCAAGCCGACATCGAATTCCAGAATGGCGTTGCGATCAAGAAAGAACATCAGTGTGTGCGCGGAGGGGCCGGTGAACGTCGCGCTTTCGATTTGAACAGGATCAAAGGCCACTTGGCTGAGCGAGTAGGTCAGAACCCAGCCCATCGCGACGGCAAATCCGACACCCGAGGCGAAAATCAAGCGGGATGCACCGATTTCGTTTCGACGCGATAAGATCAGGGCCAGAATTGCGATCAGAACCCCTATGATGAGGCCGCTGTAGCTGGGCAAGCCAATGGTGGCCAGCAGATCTATATTCCGGCCACCATCGGTGATCCACAGGCTGGCGATGCGATCCCGAAAGGGGGAGAGGATGCCAGACAGGCTCATCTGTGCGACGACGGCAAAAATCAAACCCGACACCACGGACCGCAGGTTGCCGGTCGCGGCAAGCACCAAGAGACGGCCGGAACAGCCGCGTGCCAACACCATGCCTGCGCCAAAGATCAGACCGCCGACAACAGCGCCGGACCAGCTGCCGGGGACGGCCATCATGCGCGCATCTGCTGATTCCATGAGGCCGAGGAGTTGCGCGGCTTGGACCCAGACGACGGCCGTTGAAAAGGTTAGAAGCCAGACCGATACCTTGTCTTCCATCCGTCCCCGGGCGAATTCGATTGTGGCGGCGCGCAGACAGAACCGCGAACGCTGAGCGGCGATCCCAAAGGTGAGGCCCGTGAGCAGGCCAAACAAGGCCGCTGTTGGGGCTTCTCCAATGCGTTCTACCAGACTGACCAGATCCATAATGCGCCTCCGTTGCATTCATGGATTGCGATATATTGTTAAGTGAACTTCTCTGCATTGATGCAGATCAGATGTGCGTTCGCGCCTTTCCTCTCGCCAAGTCTGCGGAATGGGCGTAGAGCAGATCTCATGTTGAAACCGATTTCGTTGGCTGACGCACAGCACCTGCCGTTCTGGCGCCGCCCCATCACCTTGTTGTTTGTCATGGCGTTGACCATGCCCATTGCGTTCAATGCCTGGAGCGCATTGTTGAACAATTTTGTTATCGAGATGGCCAATTTTGATGGGGCTGACATTGGCCTTTTGCACACGGTTCGCGAAATTCCGGGCTTTTTGGCCGTTGGTGTGATCGCGGTCATTCTTTTTGTGCGTGAGCAAGTCTTGGGGATGATTTCGTTGGCTCTGCTTGGCGTTGCGACCGCTGTTACAGCATGGTTCCCGAGTTTGGGAGGACTGCTATTCATTACTTTGCTCAGCTCGATCGGGTTTCACTATTACGAAACAGTGAACCAATCACTGCAATTGCAATGGCTTCCCAAGGATCAGGCGCCGCAGAAGTTGGGCTGGCTGGTTGCTGCGGGATCCGCGTCGACCTTGGTGGTTTATGGGTTGATCGTGCTGACATGGGAACGGTTCGATTTAGCTTATAACACGGTGTTTATGGCTGCTGGCGGATTGACGGCGCTGCTCGCGATCTTTTGTTTGGTTGCTTATCCGCAGTTTGAATCTCCAACACCGCAAACCAAAAAGCTGGTGCTGCGTCGGCGATATTGGTTGTATTATGCCTTGCAGTTTATGTCCGGCGCGCGCCGTCAGATCTTTATGGTCTTTGCCGGTTTTATGATGGTTGAGAAATTCGGCTTTGAAGTGCACGAATTGACGGGCCTCTACATGATCAACCTTTTGATCAATATGATCGTGGCCCCAATGTTGGGTAAAGCGGTGTCAGTGTTTGGGGAACGACGAACATTGATGTTTGAATACATTGGGTTGGCAATTGTCTTTGCCGCTTATGGCGGGGTATATTGGTTCGGCTGGGGCGTCATTTTGGCGGCAACTTTGTACGTTGTTGATCACGTTCTGTTTGCTTTGGCGTTGGCGCTCAAGACGTATTTCCAGAAAATCGCGGACCCTGCCGATATTGCACCCACTGCGGCTGTGGCCTTTACTATCAATCATATCGCGGCCGTGTTTCTACCGGCGCTGTTGGGGTTGTTGTGGGTTATTTCACCCGCGGCCGTTTTTGGGCTGGCTGCAATGATGGCGTTGGTTTCGTTTGGCCTCTCTTTGCTGGTGCCACGGCATCCTGAGCGTGGTAACGAGACTGTCTTATCCAAATACACTGCGGCACCTGCCGAATGAGGGTGCATGGCTGAACAAGGGCGCTTTCTTGCCGGGTCCACGATGGGCCATGTGGTGCGGATGACACTGGCGGGAACGCTGGGGATCACCTTTGTTTTTCTTGTCGACGCTGCCAACCTGTTTTGGATCGCCCAACTGGATCAGCCGCGCTTGATGGCGGCGATCGGGTTTGCTTTTGCCATTCAGTACTTCTCGGTCTCAGCCGGTATCGGTTTAATGATAGCCTCGACCGCGTTGGTGTCCCGTCGCATTGGTGAAGGGGACAAAGAGCTGGCGCGGCGCAACGCGACAAGTGCGGCGATGATTGCGTTTGTGTTTCAAAGCATCGTGGCTGCGATGATCTTCATTTATCGTCACGAGATTGTCGCGCTGTCCGGGGCAACCGGGGAAACGGCGGCCCTTGCGGCGCGGTATCTGGCGATGTCGGTGCCGACGCTTGGGATCATGGCAATTTCGATGATTGCCAATGGCACTCTGCGGGCCGTGGGTGATGGGAAGCGGTCAATGTTGGTGACGCTGACGTCTGGCGGCGTGGCAATGGTGATTGACCCAATCATGATCGTGACGTTCGGCTGGGGCTTGGATGGCGCGGCGATAGGGCTCAACATTTCACGCGTTGTTATGCTGTTCATGGCGCTGCGCTTTGCCATTGGGACCCACAATCTGCTGGCTTTGCCGAGTGTCTCTGGATTTCTGGAAACTGCCAAACCTTACTTCCAGATCGCATTGCCCGCGATTTTGGCACAGATGGCCACGCCTGTTGGGAATTACATGCTGACCGCAGTCATGGCGCCATTTGGGGACGAGGCCATGGCTGGTTGGGCGGTGGTTGGTCGTTTGACTGTCGTTGCTTTTGGCGGGATTTTTTCGCTGTCTGGTGCGATTGGTGGGATCTTCGGTCAAAATTACGGGGCCCGATCTTATGACAGGCTGCGATGTACCTATCGGGATGCGCTGATTTTCGGCTTTGTATACACGGCAGTCACTTGGGGTGTTCTGATCCTGTGCAAACCGCTGATCCTGAGCGGGTTTGCTTTGGCCCCCATGGGGATCGAAGTGGTCACGGCATTCTTGTATGTCGGAGCAGGGGGATTTGTTTTTGCAGCCGCTCTGTTTGTTGCGACTACCGCGTTCAATGCCTTGGCACGACCAACCTGGGCCACGCTGACGTCATGGGTCAGAGACGGAGTTATGACCCTGCCATTTGCTTTGGTTCTGTCGGGCTGGTTTGACGCGCCGGGGGTGATTTATGCCCAAGCCATCGTAACGGTTCTGGTTGGGGGCGTCGCTGCGTGGCTTGGATGGCGATATGTGTGCTCTTTGGGTCGTGAACAGTTGCCAAAGCTTGACCTTGCCCCGCCACGGCCCTACGCGCATGCAGACAGATTTAGGAGACGCTGATGCCTACCTTTACCGCGCTGACCACTCTTATGGGCAAAGCGCCCGCAACTGCCTTGGGCGACGCTATGGAGCGTTTGAACCCTGAACCTACAGGTGTGGGCGTTTTCGAGGTCGAGGATGGTTCGGGCCTGTGGGAAGTTGGTGGCTATTTCACCGAAGCCCCTGACGAGGCCGGTTTGGCACTGCTGGCCGCAAGTTTCGAAGCTAAGCCGTTTGTCGTGTCCGAGTTGCCGGAAACGGATTGGGTCGCCCATGTCCGTCGCGAACTTGCGCCGGTCGAGGCGGGACGGTTCTTTGTCTATGGCAGCCATGATGCAGATAAGGTGCCAGCGGATAGCATTCCGTTGCTGATCGAAGCTGCGATGGCGTTTGGCACCGGGCATCACGGCACCACGTTGGGGTGTCTCAAGGCCTTGGACCGTTTGATCGGCGAAGGGTTCGAGGGCACCAAGGTCGCTGATATCGGGTGTGGGACGGCTGTTTTGGCAATGGCTGCCGCGCGGGTGTGGACCGGAGACATTCTGGCCAGTGATATCGATCAGGTGGCGGTGGATGTAGCGGAGGCCAATTTGAAGGCCAACGGCATGGAAGGGACAGTGAAGTGTCTGGAATCCGCGGGCTTCGATCACCCGGATTTGCAGGCACACATGCCGTATGATCTGATCTTTGCCAACATCCTTAAAGGTCCTTTGATCGCGCTTTCACCCGATGTTTCAGCCCATTTGCGTCCGGGCGGATATGCGATTCTCTCGGGTATCTTGAATGAACAAGCCGATGATGTGATCGCTGTTTATCTCGAGAATGGAACCAATCTTGTGAACAAGGAACAGATTGGTGAATGGACTACGCTGCTATTGCAGAAGAATGGCGCAATTTAGGCGAATTTTAGACGTAGGGCTTGGTTTTGCCGCAATTGAACCGTAAATTTCTTTCATCGCTGGTGGGGGCCAGTGCAGAGAGGCTGCTATGGTTGAAGAACAACTTCAGTTTGACCGGCGGATTCAACGTCTAAGTCGCAAGCATCAGTCGATGTCTCGTGGCTATTCAACGCGCATGCGGGCCGATGGCTTGATTGTAACCACGCCCCAACGCAATGGGCTGAAGGTTCCGTTGCGCGCTATCCTTTTTGTTTTTGTCGCGTTGTTCGCATTCAAAGGGTTCCTATTGGCCAGTATTGGTCCTGAAAGCTATGCTGATCGGGTACAAAGATTGTCAGAGGGAACCGTGGTAGAACAAGCTGGTGCTTGGGTTATGCAAATCGAGCCCGTGAGCGCGTTTATCGCATCCCAGATTGGGCCAATCCTTAGGTGATTGGCATGTGCCAGTGAGAATAAGAAAGATGCGCAAGAGATTGAGCACCTGAGTTTTGCAACAGATTTGACTGCCATAAAGAAAAGCACCGTGTGAGGGGATCACACGGTGCTTTCTTAGGTCTGGTTCGGTGCGTTACGTCGGCGGATTAGAAACCGCGCGATGTAACAGCAACGCCGTCGATGTCAGAGCGTGACAGACCGATGTCTTCCAGCTCGCGATCGGTGAGGTCGGACAGCGCGTTACGTGTTGCGCGGGCGTCATTCCATACGACAACGGCGTTTGTCGCCGCGGTGAATAATGCGCCGATACGGCCGATGAGGCCGAACGAGCCATAGGTGGTGCGGGTGGTGTCCAAAGCAGCCATATCCTGAGTCCTTTTTGGTTTGTGTGAACAGTGGCGTTTCAATTTCTGAAAGGGCATTTATGGCTGTCGTATTTACCGCGCAAGGTGCAAAAAACGCATGACACCTATGCAATGAGCGCGCGGGTCAAAAACACTGAAATACCCTTGAAACAAAGGTGATCTGAGCCTCTGAGACGGGTCGTTTTCTGCTTTGCAGCATGTCGTTTTTGATGCATTTGTCGTGATCAGATTGGGGTGGGTCGTTTTCGACCGTGATGTCAAAGTCCTTGGAAGATGTTCGCGTTTCGTGCTACTTCGTCGAAAAAGCAACAAAATGAGCAGGGCTAGGGCAGAGATATGCGAATTCTGGGCATTGATCCGGGTCTGCGGACCATGGGATGGGGCGTCATCGAATCAAATGGCAGCCGATTGAGCCACATCGCAAACGGTCATTGCACGTCCGGAACGGGTGAGCTGGCCGAGCGGTTGTTGTCGTTGCACGAGCAACTGACGGATGTTGTCGCGCGGTATCAGCCCACCGAAGCTGCCATCGAGCAGACCTTTGTGAACAAAGACGGTGCGGGGACGCTGAAGCTGGGGCAGGCGCGCGGAGTGGCGTTGTTGACGCTGGCGCAGACCGGGATTCCGATTGGGGAGTATGCCCCAAACAAGGTCAAGAAAACAGTTGTTGGGGCTGGGCACGCAGCGAAAGAGCAAGTTCTCTATATGGTGAAGCTGCAGTTGCCCGGGTGTAACCCTGTTGGGGCCGATGCGGCGGATGCGCTGGCCATTGCCATGTGTCATGCGCACTATGGCGGCAAGAGGACGCTTGAATTGCGAGAGGTTAAAGTATGATTGGCAAGCTGACGGGGCGATTGGATTACCGCACAGCGGATCATATCCTCATTGATGTGCGTGGGGTTGGGTACATCGTCTATTGCTCGGACCGAACATTGGCTGGCTTGCCCGGAAATGGTGAGGCGGTGTCACTTTATACGGATATGGTCGTTCGTGAAGATCTGATGCAGCTCTATGGCTTTCCCTCGCTGGTCGAAAAAGAATGGCACCGGTTGCTCTGCTCGGTGCAGGGGATTGGGGCCAAGGTGTCATTGGCAATCTTGGGCACATTGGGTCCTGATGGTGTGAGCCGGGCCATTGCCTTGGGTGATTGGGCGTCGGTCAAAGCCGCCAAAGGGGTTGGCCCAAAAACCGCGCAACGTGTGGTTCTTGATCTCAAGGACAAAGCACCGGGTGTGATGGCAATGGGGGGCACTGTTGCGGATGCAATGGATGGGCCTGCGCTAGATGCGGTCGAAGTGATTGAACCGGCACCAACATCCAAGCGCAAAACGACGCCAAAGCAACCAAGTGGCGCTGCCGCTGCGACTGCGGGAACGCTGTCGGCCTTGGCGAATCTTGGGTACAGTCCATCGGATGCTGCCGCGGCTGTTGCCGAAGCGGGCGCGGCTTGGCCCGATGCTGATGAGGCAGAATTGATCCGTCAGGCACTAAAGCTGCTGGCTCCGAAAGGCTAACGATCCAATGATAGATGCCGACCCGACGATCCGCCCTGAGCCGCTGCCCGAAGACAATGACCGCGCTCTGCGACCGCAGGGCTTAAGCGAATTCATTGGACAGGCCGAGGCGCGCGCAAACCTGCGCGTTTTTATTCAATCCGCAAAACAACGCGGCGAGGCGATGGATCATACTTTGTTCCACGGCCCTCCGGGATTGGGAAAAACAACGCTTGCGCAGATTATGGCGCGCGAGTTGGGGGTGAATTTTCGCATGACCTCGGGACCAGTTCTGGCCAAGGCGGGGGATTTGGCGGCAATTCTGACCAATCTGGAAAACCGGGATGTGCTGTTCATTGATGAAATCCACCGTCTGAACCCGGCCGTCGAAGAGGTTCTTTACCCCGCGATGGAGGATTTTGAACTGGACCTTGTGATTGGGGAGGGACCAGCGGCTCGGACGGTTCGGATTGAGCTGCAGCCCTTTACGCTTGTGGGGGCGACGACCCGGATGGGGTTGTTGACCACGCCGTTGCGCGACCGGTTTGGCATTCCAACGCGTCTGCAATTTTACACGGTTGATGAATTGCACGAGATCGTCACGCGCAATGCCCGCAAGCTGGGCGCGCCAGCGGATGATGCCGGGGCACGCGAAATTGCCCGTCGCGCCCGGGGAACACCACGTATTGCCGGGCGTCTATTGCGGCGTGTTGTGGATTTTGCGGTGGTCGAAGGGGACGGGCGGATCATCAAGGAACTTGCTGACAGCTCTCTAACGCGTCTTGGGGTTGACCACTTGGGGCTGGACGGCGCTGACCGGCGGTATTTGCAATTGATCGCTGAGAACTATTCAGGCGGTCCGGTGGGGATTGAAACCTTGTCTGCGGCCTTGTCCGAAAGCCGGGATGCACTGGAAGAGGTGATTGAGCCTTATTTGCTGCAACAGGGGTTGATCCAGCGCACTCCGCGGGGGCGGATGTTGGCGCAAAAAGCATGGGCGCACTTGGGATTGCCAATGCCAAAGGGGCAAAGCAATCTCTTTGGTTGATGTCGCGCGCGAGAGTTTTTATTCCGGGGTTCAAGTTGAGTTGAACCAAAGACAAGGGGCAGGGCGTGACACCACAAGAGATCGAGACGCTGTTTACACGTGATACGGGCGACTATGTTTTCGCACGTTGGGGCCGTCCGATCGCTCCGACGGTGTTTGGGGTCGAGGATGAGACGCTTTCGGTTGTAAAAGGCGCATTCGAGGCGGTGACGACTTTGGCCGGTCATGAGATGGCTGAAACAGATCCTGAGCTTGGCACCAACTGCATGATCTTTTTCTTCCGGGAGTGGTCTGAACTGCTGGCTGTGCCGGATCTGGATAAAATGGTTGCTGACCTACCAGAGCTCGTGGCGCGTTTGGCAGAGCAGGGTGCCAATCAGTACCGCGTATTCCGGTTCGAAGAAGACGGCGCGATCCAAGCAGCGTTTGTATTTTTACGGATGGATGAACAGATGCTGGCGCAGCCCGCTGATTCACTGGCGTTGAGCCAAGTGGTGCAAACCGTCCTTGTCTGGTCCGAAGGGGCGTTTCGTACCCAGTCACCATTGGCCATCGCGGGTGAGGCCACGATCCTGCGGCCAGAAATCGCAAATGTCATTCAGGCAGCTTATGATCCGGTGTTGCCTGCTGTCAGCCGGGACAAATCGCATGCATTGCGTTTGTTTGCGCGCGTTGCGGCCCGCGCATGAGCCATCACTATCAGCTGCGTGTGCAATATGAAGATACCGACATGGCTGGTATCGTCTATCACGCGAACTATCTGCGGTTCATTGAGCGGGCACGCAGCGACTGGGTTCGCAATCTGGGAAATGATCAGAACGCGATGCGAGATGCCGGGTTTGTTTGGGTGGTCCGGAAGATCGAAGCCGATTATCTGGCCACGGCCAAGTTTGAAGATATCCTAGATGTTGAAACGGACCTTGTTTCTGTTTCGGGCGTTCGTTTGACTATGTTACAGACTGTAAAGCGTGCAGGGACCGAGATTTTTCGCGCCTCAGTCATGGTGGTTTGTATGAACCAAGCAGGCAAACCCGTCCGTTTGCCGGCAGAGATTCGCGCATTGATGCAATAATACGGGGTTTCGGGGTGGTTCTGTTGGCATTTTGCCCCCATCTGCTTTAGCGTTTGACGCAACAAGGCCGCACAAAGTGGCCAGCAGGCAGAAAAAAGAGCAGGTTTATGTTAGCAGCGACCCTGACGCAGGCGGCAGAGATTGATTTCTCTATGTGGGGCCTTTTTGCCCGCGCCACCCTTACCGTGAAATTGGTGATGTTGATGCTGACGGGGGCTTCGTTTTGGTCCTGGGCGATCATTATCCAGAAATTGATCACCTATCGATCTGCCCGACGTGAGGCTGCGGTTTTTGATCAATCCTTTTGGTCGGGTGAACCTTTGGATCAGCTTTTTGAGCAGATCGGTGCTCAGCCAAAGGGGAGTTCGCAAAAGGTTTTTGCCGCTGGAATGACCGAATGGCGTCGCTCGCATCGAACCGATGGCGGACTGATCGCTGGGGCACAGGCCCGGATTGACCGGTCTATGGATGTGGCGATCAACAAAGAGGCTGAGGCGCTGCAAAAAGGGTTGCCGGTTCTGGCGACAGTTGGATCAACCGCGCCATTTGTTGGTCTGTTCGGGACCGTTTGGGGCATTATGACCGCGTTCATTGAAATTGCAGAACAGCAAAATACGAACTTGGCCGTTGTTGCACCGGGGATCGCCGAAGCCTTGATGGCCACGGGATTGGGTCTGTTGGCGGCTATCCCGGCCGTTATTTTCTACAATAAGCTTAGTGCAGACAGTGATCGGATCGTTTCTGGATATGAATCCTTTGCAGACGAATTCGCCACTATCCTATCGCGTCAGTTGGACAGCTAAGTCATGGGGGCGGGCGTTCAACAATCTGCTGACAGTGGCCGGCGCCGAGGTCGGCGGCGGCGGCGCGGGCAACCAATGTCCGAAATCAACGTGACACCGTTCGTCGATGTTATGTTGGTTTTGTTGATTATCTTTATGGTGGCTGCCCCACTGTTGACTGTTGGGGTGCCGGTGGATTTGCCTAAAACGGCAGCTGGAGCGTTGTCGTCTGACAATGAGGAGCCGCTGACTGTGACGCTTACGGCAGAGGGCGGGGTGCAGATCCAAACCACAGAGGTTGCGCGCGACGCGCTGGTTCCCAAGCTGCGGGCGATTGCAACCGAACGGACCAGCGACAAGGTCTTTTTGCGTGCGGACGGATCGATTCCTTATGCACAGGTGATGCAGGTGATGGGCGCGCTGAATGCGGGCGGGTTTTCCAACGTGGGGCTGGTGACAGACACTGGCGGACCAACGCTGGATCAGAGCAAAGAGTGAGGCAGCGGTTTGCAAACCGGCACCAAGATCTCTGCAATTGCGCATGTAACGCTGGTTAGTTGGGCGTTTATCGGCGGCGTGTTTGATTCTGAACCTTTGCCTTTTGAGGTTCAGGAAGTCTCGGTTATTTCGGCTGAGGATTTTGCAGCGCTGAGCACGCCAATAGTGGCTCCTGAAGTGGTGGATCAACCGTCAGACTTACAAGCGCCAGAGGTGCCTGCCGAAGAAGCGGCTTTGCCAACCCCAAGTGAACCCGAGCCAGAACAGCAACGCCCCGATCCAGTAACACCACCTGAACCTGATCCAATTCCGGAACCCGTGATCGAAACACCAGTGCCGGAACCGGATGTACCGGTGTCGACACCATCGTTGGCTGTGCCTGAACCAGATGTGCAGATTTTGCCCATATCACCGGCGATCCGGCCTAAGCCGCGTCCGGTAGAGCGTGTGGCACCGCAGCCTGTTGCTGCTCCCCCACCAGATGTGGCCCCAGACGAGGTTGAAAAACCAGCTGTCGTCGCGGGCGAGACGGGTGAGATAAAGCAAGAGGAACAAGAAGCGACGGCCCCGGAAGAGGCGACAGATCAAATTGTACCGGATGCGGAAGAAACCGCGAACGTTGCCCCAACACGGTCTGTCCGTCCGCAAGCCCGTCGTCCTGCGCGCCCAAAACCTGAGGAACCGACACAGCAGGCCTCAACGCCGTCGTCTGGTGCGGCACAACAGGATGCGGTTAACAGCGCCCTTGCCGAGGCGTTGGCGGGTGAACCAGAACCATCTGGCCCGCCGTTGACCAGCGGGGAAAAGGATGACCTGCGAATCGCGGTTTCGAGTTGCTGGAATGTGGGATCCCTTTCCACCGAGGCTTTGGGAACTACTGTTGTCGTTGGCGTGTCCATGTCGCGTGAAGGCAAACCCGATATCGGCTCGATTCAGTTGCTGGACAGTTCCGGCGGTTCTACGGCGGCGGCGAACCAGGCTTTTGGCGCAGCGCGGCGGGCGATTATTCGCTGTGGGGCAAAAGGATTTAATTTGCCGGCCGAAAAATACGGCCAGTGGCGTAACATCGAAATGACATTCAATCCCGAGAGGATGCGGATAAAATGATGAGACTAGTGCTTGGCCTTGTTGTGGGCGTGATGATGATTGGACAGGTTGCACAGGCTCAGAATCAGCCACTGCGACTTGAGATTACCGAAGGTGTGATCGAACCGTTGCCTTTTGCAGTTCCGAATTTCGTGCCAGCCAATGCTGCGGCGGCGGAGTTGTCGTCAGACCTAGCGCGCGTAGTCGCGGCTGATCTGATTGGCACCGGTCTTTTCCGTGAAATCCCATCCAGCGCATATATTAGCCAGATCACCGACTTTGGGGCCCCGGTTCAGTTTGCGGATTGGAAGGCGATCAACGCACAGGCCTTGGTTACCGGATCAATCAGTGTTTCTGGCAATCGCGTCACGGTTGGTTTTCGGGTCTGGGATGTCTTTTCAGACAAGGAAATGAAGCCTGGGTTGCAGTTTTCTGGCACGAAAGAAGGTTGGCGTCGCATGGCGCACAAGGTTGCAGATGCAGTGTATAGTCGGATCACGGGCGAAGGTGGGTATTTTGACAGTCGCGTTGTGTTTGTCTCGGAATCTGGTCCCAAAAACCAAAGACGCAAACGTCTGGCGATCATGGATTATGACGGGGCCAATGTTCAGTACCTGACCGACAGTTCGGCAATCGTTCTTGCGCCGCGGTTCTCGCCAACTGGTGATCGCGTGCTTTACACCAGTTACGAGAGCGGGTTCCCGCGCATTTATGTGTTGGACGTAGGTAAGGTTCAGCGTCGGGTTTTGGAAAGCCAAGAAGGCACGATGAGCTTCGCGCCCCGATTTTCACCTGATGGGCAGAAAGTGGTCTATTCGCTATCTCAGGGGGGGAATACCGATCTCTACCTGATGACAATCAGCAATGGGCAGAGCAAGCGTTTGACGTCAACGCCTTCGATTGAAACCGCGCCCAGCTTTTCGCCTGATGGCAGCCAGATTGTATTTGAAAGTGACCGATCAGGCAGTCCGCAAATTTACGTGATGGCAACCAGTGGCGGCGAAGCAAAACGCATCAGCTTTGGGAATGGGCGTTATGGGACGCCCGTTTGGTCCCCACGTGGGGACATGATTGCCTTCACCAAGCAAAACAAGGGCCGCTTTCATATTGGTGTGATGCGGGCGAATGGCAGCGAAGAACGGCTTTTGACCGCCTCTTTTCTGGACGAAGGTCCAACGTGGTCGCCAAATGGGCGTGTGATCATGTTCATGCGGGAAACGCAGGGCGCGTCTGGGCGGTCTTCGCTCTATTCAGTCGATATTTCTGGGCGCAATTTGCGTCCGGTGCAAACACCGGACGGAGGCAGCGACCCAGCATGGTCACCGTTGCAAAAGTGACTTTGCAATATCATACCCTAGCGCACGTTCACATGCGCAGGGGGCTGTGATAAAACGAGACAAGACCAATAATCAAAGCGCGAGGCATTCGAAATGAATTTAGTGAGCAAGCTCATAGCGGGTTGCGCCTTGATGGCGTTGGCTGCTTGCAACAATCCAACAGACGGCACGGATGGTGGCCCGATTGATCCTAACGCTGGAACGACATCTCCGGGGTTGATTGGGGATCAAACGTCACCGTCTTATTTTCAGCAGGCGATTGGGGATCGGGTTCTCTTCACTGTCGATCAGTCCACAATCAACAGTGAAGCACAGTCAATTTTGCAAGCGCAGGCCAATTGGTTGCTTGCCAACACGGATTACAACGCGACCATCGAAGGTCACGCCGACGAACAAGGCACGCGGGAATACAATTTGGCATTGGGTGCGCGGCGGGCGAATGCAGCACGCGAGTTTTTGATTTCCAAGGGTATTGCCGGGAACCGCCTCAAAACCGTGAGCTATGGCAAAGAACGCCCGATTGAAATTTGCAGCGAAGAAAGCTGTTATGCGAAAAACCGGCGCGCGGTCACTGTGCTGCTGGGCGGCTTGGCGGGGTAAGGCAATGCACATGATGGCACGGGTAATGGCTGCGACAACGGCGGTCGTGGTTCTGATGGCTGGGAGCGTTTCCGCCCAATCCCAGCAAACGCTTGGCGATATCCGACAAGAACTGACCGTGCTGCATGTTGAAATTCAGCGTCTCAAGCGGGAACTTTCGACAACCGGCGCCCCGTCGCAAAATTTGTCGGGAAGCTCGGTGCTGGACCGTGTTGCGACGATTGAGGCTGAACTGCAGCGTTTGACACGGCAAACCGAACAGCTCGACTATCGGGTTAATCGTATCGTCAAAGATGGGACCAATCGGATTGGTGATTTGGAATTCCGTCTTGTCGAGCTTGAGGGCGGGGATGTGAGCCAGTTGGGAGAAACGTCAACTCTTGGGGGTGATAGTGCCGCTGCAAACCCGGAACCGGTTACTCCAGCTCAACCCGAAGCGGAAAGCGAACTGGCCGTCGGCGAAAAGGCGGAGTTTGAAGTCGCCACACGCGCCCTGAGTGACAAAGAGTTTGACCAAGCGGCGAAGTTGTTTGGCCAGTTTAACGCCAGCTATCCCGGCAGCCCACTGGCTTCGGCAGCGCATTTGAATCGCGGTAAGGCGTTGGATGGGTTGGGTGATACCCGTGAAGCCGCCCGCGCATACCTTGCCAGTTTTACGGGAAATTCCACTGGACCGGTTGCGCCACAGGCTCTGTTTGAACTTGGTGCCGCATTGGGGCGTTTGGGTCAATTCAGTCAGGCCTGTGTCACGCTGAGCGAGGTTTCGGTTCGCTTTCCCGTGTCTGATGCCGTGAAAGACGCCCAAGCGGAAATGACCAAGCTCGGCTGTTCCTAATCTCGTGACAAATCACCTTGTCTCGCACGTCCGGTCACAATTTGAACCTGACCCTCCAACGCGAATTGGCGTCGCAGTTTCTGGGGGAGGGGATTCAGTAGCCCTGCTGCATCTGCTATGTCACGCTTTTGAGCGCGATGAGGTTCCGATCAATGCTGTAACGGTGGATCACGGGCTGCGACCAGAAGCCGTGCAAGAAGCCCAAGAGGTTGCGAGGCTTGCGTCCCGGTTGGGGGTGTCACACGATATATTGCGATGGGAGCACTGGGATGGGCAGGGCAACCTGCAAGATCAGGCCCGGCGCGCGCGCTATGATTTGATGCAGCAGTGGGCCATGGACAAGGGTCTCAAGACCCTTGCCCTTGGACACACTGCGGACGACCAAGCAGAAACTGTGTTAATGCGTCTGGCCCGTGGCGCGGGTGTCAGCGGTCTTAGTGCGATGTCTACCACGCGCTCTTTGGGGGATGTGGTGCTGGTCCGCCCCATGCTTGCGATTTCACGTGCGGATTTGCGGCATTACCTTGACACACTGAAGGAGAGCTGGACCGAGGACCCATCGAATCAAGACCTGCGGTTTGATCGTATCAAGGCGCGCCAAGCGCTGGAGGTTTTGGAACCTCTAGGGGTGACGCAGGCCTCGTTGTCGATGGTTGCGCGTAATATGGAGCAGGCTCGGGAGGCCCTGAATTGGCATGTCCACGATATAGCCAAACGGGTTGTGCAGTTTGACGGAGGCGACATCGTAATTCCTCGCGCCGATTTTCTTGCACTGCCTTATGAAACGCGGCGTCGATTGTTGGTCGGGGCGGTGAATTGGATCACTGCTTCAGAGTATGGCCCGCGTCGGGCTGCCGTTGAATATGTGCTGACTGCGCTGGACCAAGGGTCCACGGGGTCGCTCGGCGGCTGTCATGTTCTGAAGCAAGGCGACAATCTTAGGATTTGCCGGGAGTACAATGCAGTGCGGGATCTCAAGACCAAATTGCCAGAGATTTGGGATCACCGGTGGCAGATAATAGGCCCGACGCGTGTCGAAGGCGAAGTGCGCGCCCTGGGCGAGGCCGGATTGCAGGAATGTGATGACTGGCGCGCCACTGGTCGTCCAAGAGCGGCGTTGCTGGCAACGCCTGCTGTTTGGGCAGGAGCTCGCCTCATTGCTGCGCCTTTGGCCAGAGAAGAGGAAAAATGGCAGGCAAAATTGGAAATTGGGCAAGAAGGTTTCCTCGGATCGCTTTTATCGCATTGAACCTGCCTCAAAGCTCTCTATTTTAGTTGTCTAGTCGGCCATTTCCCAAAAGGCCGAAAGATTAGGAGAGTTTCCTTGGGCAACGCACGCAATATCGCCTTCTGGGTCGTACTGTTTTTGCTGATTCTTGCTCTGTTCAACTTGTTCAGTGGCTCCGGTGGAGCCCTGCAGAGCCAAGAGCGGACATATTCCGATTTTGTCAGCTCGGTTGAAGCAGGCGATGTCAGCCAAGTCACATTGGATGGCGAGCAGATTCGGTTCCAGGCCAACGGTCAGGATTATGTGACCATTAAACCCGGCGATGCCGAAGTGACCGCCTTGTTGATCGACAAGAATATCCCGGTCCGCGCTGAAAAGCAGCAGCAGTCAGGTTTTCAGTCCTTCTTGATCACATTGCTGCCGTTTGTGCTGCTGATTGGTGTCTGGGTTTATTTCATGAACCGGATGCAGGGTGGTGGCAAAGGCGGAGCGATGGGCTTTGGCAAATCCAAAGCCAAGATGCTGACGGAAAAGCATGGCCGCGTGACCTTTGATGATGTCGCGGGCATCGACGAAGCCAAAGAAGAGTTGGAAGAGATCGTAGAGTTCCTGCGCAACCCTCAGAAGTATAGCCGCCTTGGCGGTAAAATTCCGAAGGGTGCTTTGCTGGTGGGCCCTCCAGGTACCGGTAAGACACTTCTGGCACGGGCGATTGCCGGTGAAGCAGGTGTGCCGTTCTTTACCATTTCCGGTTCTGATTTCGTTGAAATGTTTGTCGGTGTTGGTGCATCGCGTGTTCGTGACATGTTCGAACAGGCGAAAAAGAATGCTCCTTGTATTGTCTTTATCGATGAAATCGACGCCGTCGGTCGCCATCGTGGCGCCGGTTACGGCGGGGGTAACGATGAACGCGAGCAGACCCTGAACCAGCTTTTGGTTGAAATGGACGGCTTTGAGGCGAACGAAGGCGTGATTATTCTGGCCGCAACCAACCGGAAAGACGTGTTGGATCCGGCGCTGCTGCGTCCGGGCCGGTTTGACCGTCAGGTGACCGTTGGCAACCCAGACATCAAAGGGCGTGAAAAGATCTTGGGCGTCCATGCGCGCAAGACACCATTGGGTCCTGATGTTGATCTGCGGATCATCGCACGTGGTACACCGGGGTTCTCTGGGGCGGATCTGGCAAACCTAGTTAATGAGGCCGCACTGATGGCGGCGCGCGTTGGCCGTCGGTTCGTCACGATGGAAGATTTCGAAAACGCCAAAGACAAGGTCATGATGGGGGCGGAACGACGCTCTATGGTTCTGACACAGGATCAGAAAGAGAAGACCGCATATCATGAAGCGGGCCATGCGGTGGTTGGTATGGAACTGCCCGAGTGTGACCCCGTCTATAAGGCAACAATCATTCCGCGCGGTGGTGCATTGGGCATGGTTGTGTCGCTGCCTGAAATCGATCGCTTGAACTGGCACCGGTCTGAATGTGAGCAAAAGCTGGCCATGACCATGGCGGGTAAAGCGGCTGAGATCATAAAATACGGTGCGGATCACGTATCCAACGGCCCAGCTGGTGATATTCAGCAGGCCAGCGGATTGGCGCGTGCAATGGTGCTGCGCTGGGGTATGTCAGACAAAGTCGGTAACATCGACTATGCCGAAGCTCATGAGGGTTACAGCGGCAGTACAGGCGGGTTCTCTGTTTCGGCCAACACCAAAGAGTTGATCGAAGAAGAGGTGAAGCGGTTTGTCCAGAATGGCTATGATAAGGCCTTTCAAATCCTGACCGACAAACATGAAGAGTGGGAACGTCTGGCGCAAGGTTTGCTGGAGTACGAAACTCTGACTGGTGAAGAAATCAGTCGTGTGATGAAGGGAGAGGCCCCGAATGCAGGCGACGACGATGATGAGAATTCGGATGAAGGGAACGCACCAAGCGTAACGGCCATTCCGAAAACCAAACCCAAATCCCCGCCGACGGATGGGGAAATGGCGCCAGAACCCAACACTTGAAATTAAAATGTGAAACCCGGGGATTTGAAATCTCCGGGTTTTTTTCTATCTGAGAACTCTGTTTCATTGTAAAAGCCAGATGAGCTCGCCATTGGAATGCGATGCTCATTCTTGGGTTATGGAAAACCAAAACGGGGGGTGTGGGGATGCCGGTTCTCAAAGAGACAGATTTCGCGGGCGAGGTTGTCTGGCTTGGGCATGCCCCGGCTGGGGGTTCTATGCAGTCTCAGCCAGTTGATCGATTGAGCCTTGGTTTTTCTGGGGTGGGCGGAGAACGGCACGAAGGAACGCAGCGGGCTTCGTGTGTGCGAGTGCGCAATCTGTATCCCGAAGGCACTGAAATCCGAAATGTTCGCCAGCTTAGTATTCTTTGCGACGAAGAACTGCAGGGAACTGCAACTGAGATGGGGTTGCAACGTTTGGATCCCGGGCTTGTCGGGGCGTCGATTGTTTTGCGTGGCATTCCGGATTTTACGCATATTCCGCCGGGGTCTCGTTTGCAGGGGCCGTCAGGATTGACCGTCACAATCGACATGGAAAACCGGCCATGCGTGATGCCCGGACGCGAGATCGAAGGGGAAAATCCGGGCTTTGGCGCGTCCTATAAACCAGCGGCCAAGAATCGAAGAGGGGTCACCGCCTGGATCGAATGTCCCGGAGGACTTGCTGTTGGAGAGCGGATGAGATTGTTTGTTCCTGATCAGCGCGCTTGGAGCCCGTAAGGTAAACTTTGAATCGGTGTACGCCGTTTCATGGCTTGAAAATGTCGGAATTCAAACGCTGTTGGCCTGTATGCAACGGTATGGATCGAACAGCGCAGGCGTTGACTCGCCTGCAGGCTGGGACATTTATCAGGGATCGCACCCATGAGCTATAAATCCGATATCGAAATCGCCCGTGAGGCGAACAAGAAACCAATTCAGGAAATCGGCGCCAAAATCGGCATCGAGTCTGCTGATTTGCTGCCCTATGGCCACGACAAGGCCAAGGTGAGCCAAGAGTTCATCAATTCGGTTCAGGGCCGCGAAGACGGCAAACTGATTCTGGTGACAGCCATCAACCCGACACCCGCGGGCGAAGGCAAAACCACTACGACCGTTGGTCTGGGCGATGGCCTGAACCGTATCGGCAAAAACGCGATGATCTGTATTCGCGAAGCGTCGCTTGGCCCGAACTTCGGTATGAAGGGTGGCGCGGCCGGGGGCGGTTACGCTCAGGTTGTTCCAATGGAAGAGATGAACCTGCACTTTACAGGTGACTTCCACGCGATCACATCCGCGCATTCGCTGCTGTCTGCGATGATCGACAACCACATCTATTGGGGCAATGCCTGTGAAATCGATGTGCGTCGCGTGGCATGGCGTCGTGTAGTCGACATGAACGACCGCGCTCTGCGTCAGATCACAGCGTCTTTGGGCGGCGTTTCCAACGGTTTCCCACGTGAAACCGGCTTTGATATCACCGTGGCTTCCGAAGTTATGGCGATCCTATGCCTGTCCAACGATCTGAAAGATCTGGAAAAGCGTCTGGGCGACATCATCGTGGCTTATCGCCGCGACAAGACCCCAGTTTACTGCCGCGACATCAAAGCCGAAGGCGCGATGACTGTTCTGCTGAAGGACGCGATGCAGCCAAACCTGGTGCAGACTCTGGAAAACAACCCAGCGTTTGTCCACGGTGGCCCATTTGCGAACATCGCACACGGTTGTAACTCGGTTATCGCAACCAAAACCGCGCTGAAGGTGGCTGACTATGTCGTGACCGAAGCAGGCTTCGGCGCCGATCTGGGTGCTGAAAAGTTCATGAACATCAAATGCCGTAAAGCAGGCATCGCACCGTCCGCGGTTGTGTTGGTTGCGACTGTGCGTGCGATGAAGATGAACGGCGGCGTTGCCAAGGCTGATCTGGGTGCGGAAAACGTTGATGCTGTGAACAACGGATGTGCCAATTTGGGTCGTCACATCGAGAACATCAAATCGTTTGGTGTGCCGGTTGTTGTGGCCATCAACCACTTTGTCACCGACACCGACGCTGAAGTGCAGGCGGTTAAGGACTATGCAGAGACACATGGTGTCGAAGCGGTTCTGTCGCGTCACTGGGAACTGGGTTCGGAAGGTTCTGCGCCTTTGGCCGAGAAAGTTGTCGAAATCGTTGAAAACGGTTCCGCAAACTTCGCGCCGATCTATCCTGATGACATGCCGTTGTTCGAAAAGATCGAAACCATTGCTAAGCGTATCTATCGTGCCGACGAAGTTCTCGCCGACAACAAGATCCGCAATCAGTTGAAGGAATGGGAAGCCGCCGGTTACGGTAACCTTCCTGTCTGCATGGCGAAAACGCAGTATTCGTTCTCGACTGATCCGACCCTGCGCGGCGCGCCGGTTGGTCATTCGGTTCCAGTACGCGAAGTCCGCTTGTCCGCTGGTGCTGGTTTCATCGTAGCAGTCTGCGGCGAAATCATGACCATGCCGGGTCTGCCGCGCAAACCAGCTGCCGAAACCATCGGCCTGAATGACGCAGGCGAAATCGAAGGCTTGTTCTAAGCGACAAAATGAGATTTCTGCGGCCCGGAACACCCGGGCCGCAGGAGATTTAGAATGCCCTCTTTGATACCCCCCCAATCGTGTGGCTCGATGCAGGACTTGCGGGTCGAAATCGACAAGTTGGATCAGCATTTGATCGAACTGTTGGTGACCCGGTCTGGATACATCGATCGCGCCGCCGAACTGAAGCCAGGGGAGGCATTGCCGGCTCGTATCCCGGCCCGTGTAGAAGAGGTGGTTCAGAACGTCCGCGCCAAAGCCCAAGCGACGGGGATGGACCCTGATCTGGCAGAGCGGCTCTGGCGCATCCTGATAGATTGGTCGATTGCCCGCGAAGAGCGGGTTCTCGGCACCGAATGAAAGGGTGGCCCATGCGGGCAGCACTGATCGATGGTAAGGCCATTGGCGCAAACATGCGGGCCGAAGTGGCCCGAGATGCCGCACAGCTAGCAGAGCAGGGATGGCAACCCCGTCTGGTTTCGCTCAGCGTCGGCGACACGGCCGCTGCGGAGCTCTATGTCCGCAACCAGCAACGCAGCGCGGAAAGTGCAGGCGTTGAGTTTGAGGCCCGAAATTACCCTTCTGAAACCTCGCTTGAGCAGCTGACGGGTATCTTGCAGGGCTTGAACGCAGATCCGCGGGTCAATGGGATCATTATCCAGCGTCCTCTGCCGGACCATATTCCAGTCAAGGTGCTGCAAAAGCTCGTGCACCCGCTCAAGGATGTCGAAGGTATGCACCCGGCCTCCATCGGCAATATTGTCTATAACGATCTTGGGCTGGGGCCCTGTACGGCTGTGGCGGCTGTTGAGATCCTCAAAACCCTGCCGTTGACGATGGAGGGGCTGAACGTGACTGTGATTGGGCACTCTGAAATCGTTGGAAAACCAATTGCGTTTTTGGCTATGGGTCTGGGCGCGACAGTTACCGTGTGTCACCATATGACGCGCTCGGTCGCGATGCACTCGCGCGCCGCGGATGCGGTGTTTGTGGCGGTGGGTAAACCGGGTCTGGTAACCGGAGATATGTTGAAACCGGGTGCGGCGTTGATTGATATTGGTATCAACCGGATCGAAACGCCAGACGGGCCGAAAACCGTGGGTGACGCTGATTTTGACAGTTGCGCCGAAGTGGCGGGCTGGATCACACCTGTGCCGGGCGGTGTTGGGCCGGTCACGGTGGCGACGTTGATGAAGAACGCCGTTTTGGCGACACGGATGCAGATGGAACATTACCGGGATTCTTATGCCCGGACCGATTTCTGAGAAAGGAAACTGACAATGGTAGCGCAGGTTATCGACGGAAAGGCCTTTGCGGCCAATGTGCGCGGGCAGGTTGGCGCGCATGTTGCGAAACTGAAAGAAGAGCAGGGCATCACGCCTGGCCTCGCAGTGGTGTTGGTGGGCGAAGATCCAGCCAGCCAGGTTTATGTCCGCTCCAAGGGGAAAATGACCGTCGAGGTCGGCATGAACTCGTATGAGCACAAACTGGACGTGGACACTGCCGAAGACGTGCTGTTGGCGTTGATCGATAAGCTAAACAACGACCCCGCTGTGCATGGGATTCTGGTACAGCTTCCGTTGCCCAAGCATCTGAATGAGGATCTGGTGATCAATTCGATCGACCCTGCCAAGGATGTCGACGGATTCCACATTTCAAACGTGGGCCTGCTGGGCACTGGTCAAAAGTCCATGGTTCCGTGCACGCCACTGGGATGTTTGATGATGCTGCGGGATCATCATGGTTCGCTTTCCGGGTTAAACGCCGTTGTGGTGGGGCGCTCAAACATCGTGGGCAAACCTATGGCACAGCTGCTTTTGGGGGATAGCTGCACCGTGACCATCGCGCATTCTCGCACCAAGGATCTGCCTGATGTTGTTCGGGCTGCTGATATTGTCGTTGCTGCGGTTGGTCGCCCTGAAATGGTGCCGGGCGATTGGATCAAAGAGGGCGCAACTGTCATTGACGTAGGCATCAACCGGATTGATGCCCCCGAAAAGGGTGAAGGCAAAACCCGTCTGGTAGGAGACGTCCATTACGAAAGCGCCGCTGCAGTCGCTGGAGCGATCACACCCGTTCCCGGCGGTGTCGGGCCGATGACTATTGCCTGCCTGCTGGCAAACACGCTGACAGCATGTTGTCGCGCGAACGGATTGGCTGAACCAGAAGGGCTGACCGCCTAATTCTAAGAAACTGGAACGCCGCACCATGTTGTGCGGCGTTTTATGTTATTTTTGTGATAGAATGCGCCTGCAATACCCGTGCTTGTTTATCAGATTCGCAAATGGAGCCTTTTAGTTGGGAAAGGGGAAGTTTGCTAAAATTTTCCACCTATTGACTCTCGCTGCGTGGTCTAACAGGTGCCTCAACGATTGAAGCTTAAAGGTCTGGACCTTTAAAGGTTGGTTGATTTTAAAGGGCAAATCAAAAAGAAAATCGATTTCAATCAATCTAGGGTGTTGTTAGCTTTTTTAAGGCTCCGGATAAATTGTCAAGTTTACGTTGAATTAAAGCCCTGATATTTGACTTGCTCAGGAAAGAGGCGCCAACAGGTGTCCAAGTTACTTAAAACTAGTGCCTTTTGTTCATGTCTCCATCGATGAAAACCCTGTTATCCTCGTCTATCCTGCGAATATTGGTTCCGGGTCTCGCATTTGTTGTATTGTTGGCTAATCAGGCTGCTCCCTTTGCAGAAGAAGAAGCGTCATTCGGTCTCAGGCTTGTGTTCTGGCTATTGGTCATTGGGGGGGCTGGAGGCTTAACACGATTAGCGCAAGCCCTGATACAGAGGCATTGCAATAGCTTGGATCAGTTGGCGCAGGATGCGTTGGTTGTCGCGCTTATCACTTGTTTTTTGATCCCGTTTTTGTGGGTGATTGGGTGGCTCTTCCTTTTTTCTGTGGATGAAGGAGGACCGGGATTGCTCAAAATTGCGCAATGGGCCGGTTTATTTGCAACGGGATTGCTAGTCCTGCGTCGCTGCTTTCCGGCCGAAAAATCCCCGTCACCCACAACAAAACTTCAGCAGAGACCACGGCTTGTTCGCAGGCTACCTCAGAATTTGGATGCTCAAATCTTACGTCTAACGGTGCGGGATCACTGTGTGGATGTGGTCACCAGCGCTGGAACGCACACAATTCGATCCCGCTTTGTAGACGCAATACAAGAGATGGAGCCGATAGAAGGCCTTTGTACCCATCGATCACATTGGGTGACGCAGGCTGCAATCGAAAGTATCGAACGTCATGCGGGAAAAATTCAGATTCGGTTGATAAACGGCGATCTCGTCCCGGTTAGCAGAAAATACAAACCCGATTTGGAAAAGGCAGGGCTGCTCTAACGTGGCATCGGGATCGGCAGAGCTCTGGGTCCGGTGAGGATGGCAACGGCATCTTTGAGCATCAAATCACTCAGAACCGTGCTTTGGCTGCTCAGGCCGCCGGTATAGCGACCGTATGCAGGGAGGATAAGCCGGTCTTGGTCCAACAAAAAGGCAGGGCGCGTGATGCGTTGTCCTCGGGTTTTTAGCTGGGCCTTGGGGTGATAGTGCCCCGATATTTCGTTGCGCGCGGTTTGTTGCGCAATGTGGCGGAAGATCAGCCTCTCTATTTGCAGGTCGTTCAGGTGGGTGCCGCCAAGTTCCACCGGACCCGGGTCATGATTACCTTCGATCCAGATCCATTTACGCCCGGCTTGCAATGATGTGATCCAAAGGCGCTCTTGTTTTGGAAGGGTATGTGCAGCCTGTAGATCATCAAAGCTATCTCCCAGGCAAACCACGACGTCTGCTTGCGTGCGCTCCAAATCATCTGCAAGGCGGCCAAGTGTATCTTGCGAGTCGTAGGGAGGTAGGGGTGTCCCGGCGCGTCTGGCGATGCGCTCGGACTTACCGAGATGTAGGTCCGACACACATAATAACTTTTGCTCCGGCCACCAAAGAGCGCCCGTTGCAAGGGCGACCAACGAGGTTTGAGCAAAGGAAAATGAAAACCCATTCATTGTTCGTTCTGTACTGGTGTCAGCCATTGGATGCAATTTGAGACAATCCGGATTCCTCCAGCAATCTAGCGCTTTCTGCTGCCAACAGTTTTTCCTCGGCTGTGCCCTTGATTGGAACCTTCCCCATTTCCAGAAAAAGAGGGGCGGCAAGCGGTGTGACCTGATCTAGCCTTAGCAAATCAATGCGGGTGCCAACCCTCGAGATCATGTCTTCGATCCTGCTGAAATCGACCAGGCCACGCATTGTTTCGGTTCGTGTAATTCTTAGCATGAGGTGGTCAGGATCGTATTTTTGAAGAGTGTCATACAGGATGTCAGACGAAAAGGTCGCCTGACGCCCGCTCTTGCGTGCGGTTGTTGTGTTCCTCTCAATCAATCCTGCAATTGTGGCCGCACTTCTAAACGTGCGCTTCATCACCGCGTTTCCAGCAAGCCAGCCCTCTAGCCCATCACGCAAAGCGGTTAAATCAAGCAGGGGATGTGCGTCGGTCACTTGATCTAGGCCCCAGATCAAGGTGGCATAGTCGGTTGCGACAAACCCAAGGGGGTGGAGACCTAGTTCTTCCATCCGTTTGCTTAGCAATAACCCCAGTGTTTGTTGTGCGTTTCGCCCGGCAAACCCATAGATGCAGATGTGTTCGCGGTTGTCTTTGGGAAAGCTTTCGATCAACAGGCGGCCGTGTTGGGGCAGTCGAGAGATGTCCCGTTGTAGGTTCAACCAGTCTGCCGTGTGGCCGGGAAGTTGTGGCCAGTCTGGCTGGGCCAGTAGGTTCAGGATACGTTCGCTCAACTGCGTGGATGTCGCAAACTTTGTACCCATAAAGGTGGCGATTTTTGGTTTTTTGTCGGCGCGACGGGTCACTTCAACCGTCATCTCGCGCAGCCCTTCATACCTGACGATCTGCCCGCCAATCAGAAAGGTGTCGCCCGGCGTCAAAGACGCGGCAAAACTTTCTTCGATTTCTCCCAGCGGTTTCCCACCACGGCTGCGCTTTAGTCGTACTTTCAGGGTGTCGGTGTCTTGAATAGTCCCCAGGTTCATCCGGATTTTTTGTGTGGCGCGTGGGTCGCGCAATTGCCAACGTCCGTCGGCGCACTGTTGGAGCCGTTGCCATTTATCATAGACCTTAAGGGCGTATCCTCCGGTGGCACAAAAATCGAGACAGGCGTCAAAATCAGACCGGCAAAGTGCCGCGTAGGGGCCGGCCGATGACATTTCCGTATATAGCGCGTCGGCCTCAAACGGACCGGCTGCTGCGGCGACGAGAATGTGTTGGCAAAGCACGTCAAGGGGGCCGTCGCCGCGTGGTTCACCGTCTAGGGTGTGGGCCTTAATTGCCTCTAGTGCGGCGACGCATTCTATCACCTCAAACCTGTTGGCAGGTACCAACAGGGCCTTGGAGGGGACATTGTATTGGTGGTTCGCGCGTCCAATCCGTTGCACCAGACGTTTGACATTTTTGGGGGCTCCGATCTGTATCACCAGATCGACGTCTCCCCAATCGATGCCTAGATCAAGGCTGCCGGTACATACAATGGCGCGCAGGTCGCCGCGCACCATCGCGGCTTCGACCCGTTCTCGTTTCTGGCGATCAAGCGAGCCGTGATGGATGCCGATTGCGAGCGAGTCTTCGTTTGCAAGCCAGAGATTGTGAAAATAGATTTCAGCCTGCGCGCGGGTGTTGTGAAATATGAGTGTCGTTTTGTGTTGGCGGATTTGATCCAATACTGCAGGAATAGAGTATTTTGCGCCACCTCCGGCCCAGGGTGGTAGCTCTTGGGTTTCCAGCATGGAGATGTCTGGATCCGGACCGGGATCGGCATGCAAGATGGAACAGGGGGTCGGGTGACAGGCCAGAAAACGCGCGATGGCTTGGGGATCTTCGACAGTTGCAGATAAGCCAACGCGCCGCAATCCTGGGCAGAGAGACTGTAATCTCGCAAGGGCCAACATCAGTTGATCGCCACGTTTGCTTTCCGAAAGCGCATGAATTTCATCAACGATCACGCGTTGTAGCCCCTGAAACATTCGTGGCGCATCTTCGTAGGAGGTCAGCAACGCAAGGCTTTCTGGGGTTGTTAGCAGGATGTGCGGCGGATCAACACGTTGGCGTCGCTTTTGGGTTGCCGAAGTGTCGCCGGTGCGATCCTCGATCCGAATGGGAAGGCCGATTTCGTCAACAGGAGTGCGTAAATTGCGTTTAATGTCCGCCGCCAACGCCTTGAGGGGCGAGACATAAAGCGTGTGCAGCCCCGCATGATTTCCCTCTGCGAGCTCAGCAAGTGTTGGAAGGAAGCCCGCCATCGTTTTGCCGCCCCCGGTTGGGGCGATCAATAGCGTTGCAGGGTCTCCAGCGCGCGCCATCATGTCTTGTTGGTGCGGGTGGATTGCCCATCCTTTGGTCTCAAACCACGTTGCGATAGAGGGGGGAAGTGTGTGCATGAACTGACCCTACTCTTGTCTCACAAGCAGGCCAAGAGACGCAAATGAGGTCTAGGTCATCGGCGTTTTCGGGGTTTCAAAGTTCGGATCAGATCTTGAACCGCTTTGGGCAAAGCGGTGTCGGCGTGTGCTGGGGCTGCGTCCAGAGCGCTGGCAACATCTTTGATCAAAATGCCGATGGTATTGTCTTCGCTTAGCCCATCCCGGGAAAATTCGATATCTTCGAAACCTGACGCGAACCAGTTCTGCCCCGAGCTGGTGTGGATCAAGTCTAAAAGTTTGCGCTCGTCCAGGCCAGCACCATCGGCCCAATCCAGCACCAACCGCGTCATCGCTGTGTTAGAGGCGGCCAGAAGGTTGTTCAGAACCTTTGCCTGCATGCCTGCACCATAGGCCCCCATGCGATGAAAATGTGCGCCCATCGCATTGAACAGAGGCTGAGCGGCATCCAGATCCGCATCAGCGCCGCCTAGCATGAACGAAAGACGGGCTTCCTTGGCGGCGATCTGCGCGCCTGACATTGGGGCATCGATCATGGTGATGTTCTTTGAAACGCGCTCTCTCAAATCTAAAACATAACGGGGAGATAGGGTGGAAGACACAATAATGCGTTTAAGATGTGGTGCAGTGATGAGGTTTTGCTGCCCGAATAAAACGTCTTCAGTTTGTGAAATATCACGTACGACCGTGATGAGCGTTTCTAAGTTTGATGCGAAATCAAGAGGTTTCTGAGTGACCTGTGCGTGCAAATTTGCAAAGTCAGGCGCAGGTCTAACATCAAAACCTGTGGCACGAATCCCTGCGCGTACGAGTGATTCCAGCATTGGAGCCCCCATGCGGCCGCATCCTGCAACACCGATCATTTTACGATTGTCTCGTCTTTGACAAACATATTGGCCCAAGCCCGGTCAATCAGGTCCGGTGTCATTTGGTAGGGGATACCTTCAAATTCGCAAATCGCAATCATCTGGTCGATCAGGAACACGGGTTGATAGTTGGCGTAGACGTTGTCGATTGTCGGATATTTCTTCTTGAGCAGGTGAATCAGAGAAGGTTCGTCCAGGGGCATTCCTTTTTTTCGAGCAACGAGGGCAAAGATCTTTAGGAAATTTTCCTGATTGGGACCGTCAATTTTGATTTTAAAGAAGATCCTGCGCAAAGCAGCTTGGTCAAAAATCTCGTTCGGGTGGAAGTTGGTCGAAAAGATCACCAAAGTGTCAAATGGGACTTCGAATTTTTCGCCTGATTGCAGGCCAAGGATATCCTTGCTCTCTTCCAACGGAACGATCCATCGGTTGATCAGGGCCTGTGGGGATTCAGCCTGACGACCAAGGTCATCCACGATAAAGATGCCACCGGTCGCTTTTAACTGAAGCGGGGCCTGATAGGTTCGTGCAGTTGGGTTATAGACAAGATCGAGCATCGAAAGGGATAGTTCACCGCCGGTAACCACAGTCGGGCGTTCGCAACAGACGTACCGTGCATCAAACCGTTTGCGTCGACGCAACTGGGTTGGGTCGTCGGGTTCTTGCTCAATGGCCGTATGTACAATTGGGTCATAGACGGTGATGACCTGACCTGAATATTCAATTGCGCGCGGTACATAAACTTTGTCGCCCAATGCATCGCGAATGCCGTTTGAAATGGACGATTTCCCATTTCCGGGTGGGCCATACATCAGGATAGAGCGCCCGGCGCTTACCGCGGGGCCTAAATGATCGAGCAAACTATCGGGGAGGACGAGGTGTCCCATAGCGTTGAGCAATTGGTGGCGGCTGACTTGGATGTTGCGAATTGATTGGCGTTTTACCTGTTCGCGGTAGACATCGAGCGGGACTGGCATTGCGCCAAAATACTCTGACTGGGCCAAGGCGTCCAATGCGCGGGCTTTGCCGGTGTCTGTTAGCTGATACCCCATCTCGTTGCCGCTGTTGGCATTCAGGGTTCCGGTTGCTTCTAACAGTTTTTGATCTCGCGCCATATCGACGAGCTCTTGTGAGACGGTTAAGGGCAAGCTGATGGCTTCGCTGATTTCGCTGACCATGTTGGTGTTCTTGCGGAAAATCGTCTTCAACAGGATGTCGCGCATCATAACAAAGGGCAGCTGCATCTCTGACAACGTGGTCGGAGAGGGAGGAGCACTCACTGTAGGCGTTTGCATATTCATTTTTGAAACCCGTCGATTGCGGTCACCACGATTCTACGGGCGAGCCCCGTATAATCCCGATTTTGGCGGCGCAATGTGGCAGTACAAGGGCACCGCTTTGGCAGCACCAAGATCGATTAACTGCCGAATTGTGTGGCAAGAATTAGGTACAATGCCAGGCTGCCCCCGAGGCTGAGACCCATTGGGAATTTCCAGCCCATGTCCCAACTTTTCCAGCCGGGTGCGATTTGGCGCAGTGGTGTGTATTTGACCAGACGATGGGTCACAAAGGCAGCCAGTAGGTTTGCGGCAAACAAAGCCAAGAGTACGCGCAAATCCGCGACCATAATATAAGGTGCGGCGGCTGCTGCGAATTTGGCGTCGCCTGCACCAATTGCACCACCTGCATTCAGCAAAACCCCCAGCACAAGCACGATGATCATCTGGGCAAGCTGCCAGCCATAAACCGGCAGGGGGAACAGAAACGGGCCAACCACGATAAAGACCAACGCCAGCGCCATCACAGCCTGATTTGTAATGCGCATCTCGCGCAGATCTGTGAACGCAACGTAGAAACAGATTGGCAAAACAAAAGGTAGAAACCACAGGGCAACGTGAGCCGGGATTTCCATCAGTTAACTGTTCTCAAGCGCGCGCAAAGAACGAACGGCTTCTTCGAAATGTTGCGGATGTGTTGCGATGGCTTCGCGCAAAAGACCTTTGCCCGTTGTTAAATCACCCTGTTTGATCGCTGAAAGCGCCAGCGTATGGAGCAGCTGTGCGCGCTCAGCTTGGTCCATCGGGATAACGGGCAGGGTGTAGTTGCGTTGTGCGCTACGGGCCAAGATCAGGTTGTTCTTAGCTGTGAACAGTGTTTGATCTTGGCGGATGGCATCGCCAAACAGTCGCTCTGCTTCGGCGTAATCTCCACGGGTTAGCTTGGAGTAGCCCCAGTTGTTCATGACGCCAGCAGGGCGGGTGGTGAGCCCAATGGCGGTTTCATAAAATGTGTCGGCGCGTTTCCATTCACGATTGGCATCAGCGACCATTGCTTCGAGCCTGTAGCGTTTAAAGGTTTCGTGAAGTGGGGGGACGGAATCCAGTGTTTTTTCGGCGCGTTCCCAATCACCACTACGGATCAACGCATCAGCAAGGTCAACCGAGTCATCCGGTGTCGCATCGTCCATTTTGACGACTTTGGACCAGGCTGCAACGGCTTCAGTGGTCCGTTTGGAACGGATGAGAGACTTTGCGAGGCCGCGCTGTAGGTCGGTGCGGTTTGGATTGTCGCGTATAGCTTTCTGGAAATAGGAAACCGCTTCGTTGGGGTCCGCAACGGTTAACATCACATCATTCAGGTTGGTTTCATCAACAACGTTGACGTCCTGAAACGCTCGCTCAACCGTTTCGTCTGCTTTTTTGGCGCAGGCTGACAAAGCCAATCCGCCAAGCAAAACTGCTGGAATCAAGATTGTGTGGCGCATTATTGCGTCCTTTTACTGCTCTTGCCTCGATCATGGTGTCTTACGGATTAGGAATTCACCATTACCCCGTTGCACCAATTTATAATCTTCTTGTTGTTCAACAGTATTAGCAGGTTTTTCTGTTTTTGCGAGTGCTATCCGTAAATTGTCTCGGATTGAGTCACTTTGGCCATCATCCAGGGCATAAGCCTTGCGAAAGACTTGTGTTGCCTCAGCAACATTGCCCTGTTCCATCAGCAAAACCCCAAGGTTGTTCCAGGCCTCGGGCCAGTCTGGGGCTTCGACAACGGCGCGGCGCAGCAATGTTTCGGCTTGACCCAAACGACCCAAACCAAGATTGGCAGTGCCTAGCCCGGTCAAGATCTCAGTGGTCAACCCTTCATCCAAAGCGGCGCGCGTGAACGCATCAATCGCAAGGTCGTATTCCCCAGCAGCCATCAGGCGTTGACCAACCTCGACACCGCCGACGGCGCTTTTGCTATGGTCGATGCCCGGTGCGAATGGGCTGTCAGGCAGGGGCGGCTGTGATGTCGAATTACAAGAGGCCACCGCTGCCGCAGCAACGATGGCCAAAAGTGTTCGGGTAAACGGTGCGTGGTTCATCACACCTGTATTTTTCATTTTATCAGTTGCTCATATTACCAAGGTCCGCGATGCCTTTTGCTGAGGGCCCGATCAGGATGATCAGCAACGGCGGAACCGTTAGCATCATTGTGGCAAGGGTCATTTTGGTTGGCAACTTGTTTGCGGCCTCTTCTGCGCGCATTACGCGTTTGTCACGCATTTCCCCGGCATACACCCGCAGCGCCTCAGCAATCGAGGTACCAAAGGCTGCTGATTGGATCATCACCGTAACAAATGAGGCAACATCGGTCACGCCACTGCGTATGCCCATGTCGCGGAGAACTTTATCTTTGTCTTTACCCGCTTTCATTTCGTGCGAAACAACTTCGAATTCATCCGCAAGATCAGGGTAAGAGGCGCGCAGCTCTTTCGCGACCCGGATAATGGCTTGATCCAAGGATTGTCCGGCTTCCACGCAAACCAGCATCATGTCCAGTGAATCTGGAAAGCCTGCCGTGATCGCCTCTTTGCGTTCTTCGACCCGGCGTGTGACCCAATACTTGGGCAACATATATCCAGCGCCACCTGGGCCTAGAACACGAATGAGTTGAGCTTGCGTGTCAAATTCCTGATCAGCAGCGATAACGGTGACGTAAATAACGCCCAAGATTAGCCCGGTGATCCCCAGCGCAAACTGGGCAAAGTGAAAGAAACGCACCGAATCTTTCGATTGATAGCCGGCCTGACGCAGCTTGAGCTCCATGGCAGACAGCTCTTCAGCATCTTGGGGCTCGAGGAACGTCGCAAACTTCTGAAGTTGTTCATTCCGTCCGCCCTGACGCAGTTTTTCTTTCTGGGGGGCGGTTCTCGTTTTTTGATTTATGTCTCGCTTGAATTTCTTAAGCGGATCCTCTGGCTGTTTGAGCATTAAAGGAATTGCCATCAAGATCATAAACAGGCCCAGAACGCCGACTACGATAATGGGTCCGAATTCACCCAACTGACCTGTCAAGAAATCATTGATTTGATTCAGGATGTCCATCGAACCCTCCTATACTTTGATGTTCGTGAGTGACCGCATGACGATCAGGTTTACTGTCAGCAAAATCCCTACGACGAAACAGGCCGGAATGAACCAAGGGTGATCCATCACACCATCGTAGTACCCAGGGTCGTTGAACAAGATGACCATCAGAGCGATCAACGGAAAGGCGGATAGAAACTTACCCGACCACTGTGCTTCGGCAGTGATGGCTTTGACGCGTCGGAACAGACGGAACCGCGCCCGAATAACCTTGGCCAAACCTGCGAGAACTTCGGCTAGGTTACCACCGGATTGCTGCTGGATCGTCACCGCCACAGAGAGGAAGCGCAAATCCTGCATCCCCATCCGTTCGGCCATTTCCTTGAGCGCTTCTGACACATCCCGCCCATAGGCGCTTTCGTCTGAAATAATCCCAAACTCGGTGGCGATGGGGTCTTCGGATTCTTTGGCGACGATCTGAATGGCGGAGACAAAGGGGTGCCCCACACGCAACGAGCGTACCATAAGTTCAACAGCGTCGGGGAGCTGTTCCTCGAACAATGCCATTCGTTTTTTGGCCTTGCTGTTGACCCAGATGTAGACCGCGCTTACCCCGATGAGGACAGACGCTCCCACTCGAATTGGCAGCTCGGTTTGGGTTCCAACACTGAGCCCGACAAAGGCCACGCCTGACAATCCTACCATGATCATGATGAGTTGCCGGGGTGTAAATGCAATCGCGGCTTTCTGCGCTTTCTCAGCGAGCAGGGAATACAGCGGGATAGAGCGCGATTTCATGTGCTGCTGCATTTCCTTGCGCAGCTGCTCTAGAACCTGTTCGCGTCCAGTGCCTTTATCGAGCATTTCCAGACGTCGGTTAACCCGGCTGTTGAGGCTGATAGATTTGCCAAACGCAACCAGATACAGCCCTTCAACAAGGACCAACACGCCTATGAAAATCAGCCCATAGATAATCGGCTCTGCACTCAGTTGCATATCGGTACCCCTTACATTGTCGTCGGTTCGTAGATCGAGGCGGGCAGATCATACCCCCACATCCGGAACCGTTCGGAATAATGGCTGCGCACACCGGTTGCGGTGAAATGGCCAATAATTTTGTTGTCAGGCGTCAGACCAACCCGCTGATACCGGAAGATTTCCTGCATCGAGATCACATCACCTTCCATCCCGGTAATTTCGGTGATCGACGTCATCCGACGCGAGCCATCCTGGAGACGGCTGGCCTGAACAATCAGGTTCACAGCGGACGAAATTTGTGACCGAACGGCCTTGAGCGGCATTTCGATGCCGGCCATCGCAATCATGTTTTCCAAACGGCTGACACCATCGCGGGCGCTGTTGGCGTGGATCGTTGTCATCGATCCATCGTGACCGGTGTTCATGGCCTGAAGCATGTCGATGACTTCTTCGCCACGGGTTTCCCCAACGATAATGCGATCAGGGCGCATCCGGAGCGCGTTTTTCAAACAGTCCCGCGGGCTAACTTCGCCTTTGCCTTCCACGTTGGGCGGGCGGGATTCCATACGACCCACGTGGGTCTGTTGCAGCTGAAGTTCTGCAGTGTCTTCGATGGTCAGGATGCGTTCGGCGTTGTCGATGAAAGATGACAAGGCGTTAAGCGTTGTGGTTTTACCCGAACCGGTACCGCCAGATACAATAACATTCAGCCGTGTGGCGACGGCAGCCTGAAGATAAGCAGCCATTTCTTCGGTAAACGCGCCAAAATCGACAAGATCATCGATCCCAAGTTTGTCTTTTTTGAATTTACGGATGGAAACGAGCGAACCGTCCACCGCCACGGGGGGCACCATCGCGTTGAAACGGGACCCATCTGCGAGACGCGCATCAACATAAGGGTTGGATTCATCAACGCGGCGGCCTACGGCGGACACGATTTTGTCGATAATCCGCATCAGGTGCTTTTCGTCTTTGAACGTGACATTGCTCAGCTGCAATTTACCCGCCCGTTCGACAAAGATCTGATGGGGACCGTTAACAAGAATATCGTTAACGCTTTCGTCCTGTAGCAGTGTTTCCAACGGACCCAGGCCGGTGACCTCATCGTAGAGCTCTTTGTTGAGCGCGGTACGATCATCGCGGTTGAGCACGATCCCCTTACTTTCCAGAATTTCGCTGGTGATGGTGCTAATCTCGGTCCGCAGGTCCGCTTCGCTGGCATGTTCAAGCGCAGCCAAGTTTAGGTTTTCCAAAAGATCCCGGTGCAGTTGGATCTTGATCTCACTCATCCGCTCTTTGCGTTTGCGTTCCCGATCTTGGGGGACTGCTTCTGCAGACTTAGCGGGCATAGGGCGTCGCATGCTATTCGACTGCTTTGCGGAAATGCCTTCTGGCCCCGCATCTTTAGGGCTTGGCTTTGCAGGAGTTACCGGCTCAGCTTTGCCTTGCTTTTTATATCTTGAAAACACGTTACGCCCCTATTTCTGCCTTTCAGGCTGCTTTTGCATCACTGTTGCCCAAATCATGTAGAGATTGAGCCAGTTTCGCGATTTCCCGCCGCAACGGGTTCTTAGGGGCCGAAGCCGCCAGGGGCAGACCATGATCTGCTCCTTGTGTTACCGGCTTGCCGCCGTCAGGTAGTTGCAAATCTATGGATATGCCCAGTGATTCACCCATGCGTTTCACGCGGCTTTTGCCACTGAGATCCGTAAATTTGGGGGCCTTGTTCAAGGCAAAGCGCAACTTGTTGAATGGCAGATCCTCAGATTGCAGTGCCCGCTTCATGCGCAGGGCGTTCTGTGCCGAGCGCATATCCAGTTCAATCAAGGCGAAATAGACATGCGCGGCCTGAAGAATGGTTTCTGACCATTGCACCAATGTCTTAGGCATATCGACAACGACATAATCGAAGTGTGCCCGCGCCATTTCAATAACACGTTCAATGTCTTCAGGTGCCAGAATATCCAGTGGGACCATGTCAGCCGGGGCGGTGAGCACCTGAAGCTTGTCTTCAAAGTTCAACAAGGCCTGACCAAATACATCTTGATCCATGCTTTCAGTTTCGGCCAGCATTTCGAAAACCGCCTCTCGGCGAGGAAGGTCGAGATAGGTCGAGACAGATCCATATTGAAGATCAAGGTCGAGCAAGCAGACGCTTGGGCCGTCGTCTTTTGAGACATTGGCCAGCTCCCAGGCAAGGTTGACAGCCATTGTTGTAGAACCGGTTCCGCCCGCCAGCCCGTGCACGACTATAAGTGCACCTTCTTTAGCATCACCGGATTTCAATTGCGAAGTCTTGGGAGGTTGAGGTTGCTCTGGATCGGAGGCGGGTGCGCCTAGGCGATCAATTGCAAACTGTAACTCCTGTTCGGGCAACGGATAAGGAACAAATTCATCAGCCCCTTTCCGCAATAATTGATGCAGAGAAGCCGGGGTGACGTCCTCTGCGATCAGAATGACGCTAATTTCACGAGATTTGGCTTGAGTGATGATCTCGCCCATTAGGACAAGATTGTCTTCATCCTCTCCATCCATCGCCAAGGCGATGAACTCCAGTGATTCCGCTTCGGGTTGACCAAAGAAAGCTAGAGCCTCGGCAAATCCGAGATCTCCCCAGCTTTCTCCCATCGTGGCTTCCATGTCTTCAATCAGAAGGTCAAAATTCTGAACATCACGACTGACTGTGCAAGCCAGAATAGGGGTTGCGTCGGGTTGTGGCGTTTCGCTGCTCATTGCCTCGTTCCTCATCTCGAAGGTGAGCAGGCTGTGGCGGTGCGTTCACACTATTGCCAACCTACTTTTCTTACATGCGGCTCAAAATGGTCGCACGTCACCTATTGAAGGTACTGTCGCTTTGAAGTGGGGCAATATTTGGGCTTAAAGACACCAATTGTAGGGAATTAGGCGACGATTGCCCTGTTTTCCCTACAATTGTTACTCGAGAGCGGTCGCTTTGCTGCCGCCGGTCAGTTTTGTCAGCGGAACTGCACTACCGATATATTCACGATAAACGATCCGAGCATATTTCCCATCAAGGGAATTCGCGTTGCGATCAACAAAGCCTGAGACTTGTGTTATCGTGCGTCGGTTGCGGCGATCTCGTTCGGCAGTCTGAATGATGGGTTGTGTTTCTCCATAAGAAACAAGTGCTTCTAAGCGAGAGCGTGAAATGCCCCGGCTTGCGAAAAAGGCAACAACTGCCTGCGCACGCCGTAGCCCGAGCTGTTTGTTGTAGGCAGATGATCCAACCGCATCCGTGTGTCCGTAGATCCTGAATTTAACTTCGGGGAACTGGGAAATCCAGTTTGCTTGTTGAATGAGAGCCTGTTGGGCAGTGTTGTCGAGCTGCGCGCTGTCGAATGCAAAGTTAATCTGAGACGGGACTTCCCGCGCAAAGCGTTCACCAAGCGCTTGCGCATAGTTTCGCTCGCCGTTCATCATCTGCGTATTGTTTAAGGTGGCGTTGCCAAAGGCGCCTGAATCAACAGCATAACCAGCTTCGCGGTCGCAAGCGGCCACTGCCAGCGTTAGGCCAAGAACCGGGATCCATTTCAACATTGGTCGCATCCTTAGGGTCATTCCATTACATAGCCATAAGAGCCGCTAAAGTCTTGCTTTGCCACTTCGGATGCGGGGCCACTTTGCGGGCGGTTGGTTCGTGCAACGCGCCCAAAGAGGAAGAGATCACTCTCGCTCGGTGGTTTTACACGATCAGTTGGCAAGGCCAGGGCTTCACCCCGAGTGGGGGAGACCAAGTGTGCAGTAATGATAATGACGAGTTCCGTTTGGCTGCGCTGATAGTTGGCGCTGCGGAAAAGAGACCCTAGAACCGGGATGTCCCCGATCCAGGGAAGCTGCGCATTGTTGTCGAGGAAATTGTCTTGGATAAGTCCCGCGATTGCAAAACTTTCGCCATCGCGCATTTCAACGGTCGTTGTGGTTTCTCTGCGTGAGAACGCATTTACCTGCGCACCGTTTACTGTGACGGCGTTGGCCGGATCCAACGCGGAGACTGCCGCAAGAAGTTCAAGGTTGATCAAATCTTTGTCCACGACACGGGGCGTAAAGGCCATCTCAATGCCAAATGGTTTGTATTCGACCGTAAACACGCCATCTTCCTGAGCAACAGGAATCGGATACTCACCCCCAGCCAAAAACGTTGCTTCTTGGCCAGATAGGGCGGAAAGATTCGGTTCTGCCAGGGTGCGCACAACCCCTTTTTGCTCCAATGCTTCGAGCAGCAGTCGAACCTGCATCGACCCCGCGCCAAACCCAAAAAGCAGCGCGCCCGTGTTGTTGTTTCCAGCTGGAATGCTTCCGTTTATAGCATTCGTGAGGGGGCCCTGGCTGTTCAGAGTGTTAATGCCGCCGCTTAGTAGGCCTGAATCTGAACTGCTGCTTACGCCAAGCGAGGCGCTCAGCGATTTAGAAACTGACCGCTGCATTTCTGCAAAGCGCACCTTCAGCATGACCTGTTGCACACCGCCGACACTCATCAGGTTCGAAACGCGTTCGGGCGCATAGCGCTCGGCCAAATCCAAAGCCCGCTGGAGGCGCAGGCTGCTTGAGACCGTTCCAGACAAGACAATGCCGTCATTTGCGGTTCGGACTTCAATTTTTTCGCCTGGAAGGATCTGACGCAGCCGCTCTTTGAATTCGGTTACATCTGCGGCGACACGCACATCAACGTTGGTGATCAAGCGCCCCGTTGCATCCAAAAGCGTCAAGGTCGTGAGGCCGGGTGATTTCCCAAGGACATAGATAGTTCTGTCCGACAAAGACGAAATGTCGGCTATCCCGGCATTGGCGATGCTGAGTTCCGCAAAAGGCCTGTCACTTTCGACCACGACAGCACGGTTCATGGGAACCTCAAGTGTGGATGAAGTGCCTTGTTGAACAACCCGCAAAGTCTCAGCACCAGCTGGGGAACCAACCGGGTTGCACGTCAATGCCAGCCCAAATAGGGCGGCTTTGATCCAAACGTCGAATTTCATGTGACCTGCCTCTCCGATCACGCCTCATTTTCGGGTCTTAGCGCCCGGAATTTTGTTCACCTTGCGCCAGATCTATTTTTTTTGCAAGAATCAATGGTTTCCGCATTGTTTCTTATGTGGAGAACGCGCAACAACACGAAATGAGACCTCAGCTTGGGCAGAGATCTCATGATTGATAACTATATGAATTCGCTTAGTTTGTGCATGGGATCGGAATTTCCATCACTTCAGCCCCGCGGCGCTGGCGAATTGTGCAAACCTTTTTCTTGGCTTCCACGGGAGCCGCCTCAATTTCGCCGAGGCCTAGAAGGGAGCGCTGGTCAACTTCGATCGCTGAAGCAATTGTATCATCTTCAGCTCCAACCAATGCAAGGGACAACCGCCCCGATGTTTGAGCTTGAGCAAGGGCGGCCACCTGTTCGGGCAGCGCCGACACAGTCACTGTTCTGGCGATTGTCGCACGTGTCAGATCGCCACCGGATATCTGGTCGACTGCAATGAGGTTGATGTTGGCCTGGATCAAGCGGGTTACATCACCACGTGCACCTTCGACTGCATCTCGGATGCTGCCGGTCCAATAGACATCAACACGGTCTCCGGGGCGCAAAAATCCAGACACGCCTGATGCAACGTCCACGCGGATTGCAAATGCACGCATGCCGCGCTCCAACTGAGAGGTCAGCCCGGCATCTTCACCGGGTTTCGTGACTTTCTGCACTAGGATCGCTTCGTCTTTTTCTATCGCACGTAGAACGAAAGGATTGTCCAATGGATCGACAGGAAACAAAGCGTTTACTTCGCTAAAAGAACCCTCTGGAATAGCAGATTTTGGCCAATTGACGGCCCGGACACTGTCCTTGTCTAATCGCTGTCCATATCGAAGGGGTTTAGTCGCAACAAACACGACTTGGGTCGGAACTGCGGGAACTCGCGCCTGTCGTTCACGTGCTAATTCATTTTGATAAGCGGAGATATAGTTGCGAGCCATCATGACAGCGCCACCTGCTAGGGCGATACCCAGAATCAAAACCAGTCCAAAAACCGAACGCATATCTGCACCTCGTCATATTACTATTGCCTGCGTCAGCGCAGGATACCGGGCAAGGGCCCTTCATGTAGTACTGAGTATCTGTTGATTGTGACCAAATCAGGGAAGATCAATGCCTATTGGGCGGCATATCTCTACAATTTCTTAGGCTTACCCGTCGGTCGAGACGTCTGTATTGACCATCTTGGTGGAAAACTCACCGGTCAGACTGTCGACACTGTTTTCCATAGACAGGTAGGTGGCAGTCCCCAGGCCGAGAGTGACGGCTGTTAGAACAACCCAGTCCACTGTGACGGCGCCATTCTGGTCTTCGACGATTTTTTTAATTGGTTTCCACACGTCGATACCCCAGCTGATGATTGCAGAAAGTTTGGGCCGCATCGCTGCGCGATGCGGCCCAAGCGGTAATCTTACGACTATCAGGTCGTTCGGCTATTAGCTGCCGCTGGAGCTGGTACCACCGGTCAGAGCGCCTTCGCTACCCAATGTAACTGTGGTGCCGGACATTGCAGTGTCTACGTTATCGGCCAGGCCGGATGCACCATCCGAGATGCCTTGGTATGCAACGCCACCCAGAGCAACAACGGCTGCGGTCAGTACAACCCAATCAACAGTTACAGCGCCGTCTTCGTCATTGCGGAAGTTTTTGATAAAGTTCATCATGGTATGTCCCTCCAAAGGATCACTAGATTTTGTTTCGTTGTCTTAACCGCTTCGTCCGTGTGGCCCTGTCTCTCTCTCAGTAGGACCGTGTCCGTCGTGGTATGCATTACTTTTGCCTGTTCCCCGTGGCAGGAATTGGGCCAAAAATGGAATTAGATTGCCTAATTTTAACTTTTCCCAAAGAATTTCTCTAACGTGTTGAAAAATATGGGGATAAATTTGAAATTTTTTGTAGACACCTGCCATAAGCGATGCAAATCGGTGTCAATTGGGGCGAAACTGCCCTATTTGGCCGGGTTTTTCTGGTTTTGAGGGACAAAATTCGAGAAAAACACGTCAAAGCAGATAGAGAGGCGAGCAGATGGTCCTCCGGATATTGATAATAAGTGGTGGAATCGCGCTTTTGGCGTTGTCACAGCCGACTCGTGCAGAAGCGCAGTCAGCTTTTCCTGAAGTAAAATCGAAGCGGATCAAGGTGACGCGGTCAGGGTTACCCAAAGGGGGGCTTGTTCAGATCTCGCCTGAGGAGCACGCAGCTGCACCTTTTGCTGGGCGCAATTCGCCAGCTTTGGCTGATACTCCTAAACCAAGTGGCAAGTCGCCTGTAAAAGCTAAGCCGGCGCTTGGGCGGTTCTCATGGTTCTGGGAAAAGATTTCACCTGATATGACCAAGTCCCGGCCGGGACGCCTGCAAGATGCCATGCGCACGCTTACGGCGTCTGGTCAGGTGTCCGCGCCGCGGTTGCAAGCCTTGCAGGAGATTGCGCAGGCGCGTGGGGTTCCGATTCTGCGATCTACGATTGGCACTAATGTTTCGCCTGCTTTGGTGTTGGCTGTGATTGCCGTGGAGTCGGGTGGTCGTGCGGACGCGGTCAGTGGGGCAGGGGCACAGGGATTGATGCAACTGATGCCAGCAACGGCGTCCCGGTTCGGGGTCACCGACAGTTTGGTCGCTGAAGATAATATCGCAGGCGGGGTCAAATACCTCGATTGGTTGATGGGCGAATTCAAAAACGATCCGATATTGGCCTTAGCAGGATATAACGCCGGAGAGGGGTCTGTGCGCACTCATAAGGGTGTTCCCCCCTTCGCAGAGACCCGCGATTACGTGCCAAAAGTGCTGGCAGCGTTTCAGGTCGCGCGAGGGCTCTGCAAGACGCCACCTGAGCTGATCACAGATGGCTGTGTCTTCGCCACTATGAACTAAACAAAAAAGGCGCCCCAATCTAGGGCGCCTTTTCTTTGAGTGTGTGGGCAGAGTTAGACGAGAGTCGCCTGCGTTGCCGCGCGCAGTTCTTCTTCGGTCACGCCTTCAGCGCACTCAACGATCTTCAAGCCGCCCTCGACGACATCAAGCACGCCAAGGTTCGTGATGATGCGATCTACAACTGATTTCCCGGTCAGGGGGAGTGTGCATTCCTTGAGCACCTTGGAGTCGCCATGCTTGTTAGTGTGATCCATTACAACCACCACGCGACCAACACCTGCGACCAGATCCATCGCACCGCCCATGCCTTTGACCAGTTTGCCCGGAATCATCCAGTTTGCCAGATCGCCGTTTTCAGCAACTTCCATTGCGCCCAGAATGGCCATGGCGATTTTACCGCCTCGGATCATTGCAAAAGACTGTGCACTGTCGAAATACGCAGTCTGAGGCAGCTCTGTGATGGTTTGTTTGCCTGCGTTGATCAGGTCTGCGTCTTCTTCACCCTCAACAGGGAAGGGGCCCATGCCCAGCATGCCGTTTTCGGACTGCAGGGTCACTTCGACTCCTTCAGGGATGTAGTTGGACACCAGCGTCGGAATACCGATACCGAGGTTCACATACCAACCGTCTTGCAGTTCTTGCGCCGCACGTGCGGCCATTTGATTACGATCCCACATGTTCGCTCTCCTTATGCCGCTGGCCGAGTGGTGCGCTGTTCAATGCGCTTTTCGTGATCGCCCTGGATGATCCGGTGCACATAGATGCCCGGCAGGTGGATCGAATCCGGGTCCAAAGAGCCCGTTGGCACGATCTCTTCAACTTCGACGATGCACATCTTGCCACAGGTCGCAGCAGGGGCGTTGAAGTTGCGGGCGGTTTTGCGGAACACAAGGTTGCCAGTTTCGTCGGCTTTCCATGCTTTCACGATGGCGAGGTCAGCAAAAATGCCCTCTTCCATGATGTAGGTGTCACCATTGAAGTCTTTGTGCTCTTTGCCATCGGCAATCACTGTGCCCACACCGGTTTTGGTGTAAAAGCCTGGAATGCCTGCCCCACCGGCGCGCATACGCTCAGCCAGAGTACCTTGTGGGTTAAATTCCAACTCGAGCTCGCCGGACAGATACTGACGCATGAATTCTGCGTTTTCGCCGACATACGAGCTTATCATTTTCTTGACCTGTTTGGTCTGCAACAGGATGCCGATACCGAAATCGTCCACACCCGCGTTGTTTGAGGCAAAGGTCAGATCCTTAGTGCCTGCGTCTTTGATGGCGTCCAGCAGCAATTCGGGGATGCCGCATAGGCCAAAGCCACCCGCCGCGATAAACATGCCATCGTGCAGCAGTCCATCGAGCGCCTCAGCGGCGTTTGCATAGATTTTTTTCATGGAAAACTCTCCCAATACCTTGGTGATGGGGCGGTTGTGCCGCTGCGTCACAGCGAAGTCAACAATCGGAGAGGGGGGCGGGTATTTCTACCTAATGATCTGGCCCGGTGTTTCAAACACCGGGCCAGACGGCATTATTCGCTGTCAGCAGCCTTGGCCGCTGGTTTTTTTGCTGCCGGTTTTTTGGCCGTTGTTTTCTTTGCGGCTGGCTTCTTCGCCAGAGCTTTTTTCGTAGCGGGTTTTTTTTTGGGCGCGGCTTTTTTCTTTGCGGCGGGTTTTTTAGCGGCTTTCTCAGCAATCCAACCCACGGCCAGTTCCATGGTCACATCTGCGGGTTCGGTGCCCTTGGGAATAGTTGCGTTGACCTTTTCCCATTTCACATAGGGGCCATACCGTCCTTCCATGACGTTGACCGGACCGCCGCTTTCAGGATGTTCGCCCAACTCTTTCAGAGGTTTGGCCGCGGTACCACCCCGTCCACGCGGGTTGGCGCGTTTTTCGGCCAACAGTTCGACTGCGCGGTTCATACCAATTTCAAAGACGTCATTGGGGTCTTTGAGGTTGGCATAAACCGGTTTCGCCTCTTCAGGAGCCTGATGCATGATGTAGGGGCCAAAACGACCAAAGTTGGATTTGATCTCGCCGCCTTCGGGATGCACGCCAATTTCACGGGGCAGGCTCAGCAGCGTCAGGGCTTTGGTCAGGTCCATATCTTCGGCTGACCATCCGCGCGGTAGGCTGGCGCGTGGGGGTTTCTTGTTCTCTTCGGTGACCTCCCCACGCTGAACATAGGGGCCAAAGCGACCCTTTTTCAGGCTGATCTCGTCGCCGTTGTCTTCGCCAAGAACCTGATCGCCGCTGTCGTCCGCATCACCGTTAAGCGGTCGGGTATAGCGACACTCGGGATAGTTCCCGCACCCAACAAATCCGCCAGTCCGCGAGGTTTTCAAGTGCAACTGGCCGCTGCCGCATTTCGGGCAGATGCGTGGATCGCTGCCGTCTTCGCGCGGCGGATAGAGCTGTGGTGCGAGTGCTTCGTCAAGTTTGTCCAGCACTTCGGAGATCCGAAGCTCGGATGTTTCGGCAATGGCGGCCGAGAAATCGCGCCAGAACTTGTTTAACAGCTCTTTGTAATCCCCTTCGCCTGCGCTGACATGGTCAAGCTGACTTTCGAGGTCGGCCGTGAAATCATATCCCACATACTGACGGAAGAAGTTCAGCAGGAAAATCGTAACGATCCGACCTTTTTCCTCGGGGATCAGGCGGTTCTTGTCCTTGCGGACGTATTCACGATCCTGAATCGTGGTGACGATACTGGCATAGGTCGACGGACGCCCAATACCCAACTCTTCCATCCGCTTGACCAGAGTCGCCTCTGTATACCGCGGTGGGGGCTGGGTGTGATGCTGCAAGGCGAGAACGGATTCGTTACCGGACAGAACCGCCTCTTTGGCGACCTTCGCGCCCTCTGTGACCTGTGCTTCGCCTGTTGCCTTGGTGAATTGGTCGGACAGAGAGGTCTTGGCGAATTTGGCGGGTTCGCCCTGCATGATCTGTGGCAGACGCTTGTCATCTTCGTCCGCGACATCATCGCGGCCTTCTTCGTAGACGCGCATGAAGCCGTCAAACAGAACAACCTGACCTGTGGCACGCAGGGCGACCTGACGGTCCTCGCTGCCGATATCAACGGTGGTGCGTTCCAGACGCGCCGCAGCCATCTGGCAGGCGAGGGTCCGTTTCCAGATCAGATCATACAGTTTGCGTTGGTCGGCTTCGGTGACTTTTAGCTGTGAAGCGTCCAGCGTCATATCCGTAGGGCGGATACATTCGTGCGCTTCCTGCGCGTTCTTTGCTTTGTTTTTATAAACGCGCGGGCTGTCTGGCACGTAATCGGCACCATAGCGGTCTTTGATCGCATCACGGGCGGCGGTCACGGCCTCGGGGGCCATGTCGATGCCGTCTGTCCGCATGTAGGTGATGTAACCGGCCTCATACAGCCGCTGTGCGGCGCTCATGGTTTGGCGCGCACCCATGCCGAACTTGCGGCTGGCCTCTTGCTGAAGGGTCGAGGTCATGAAGGGGGCCGAGGGATTGCGGTTGGCTGGTTTGGCTTCGACGGACTGGACAGACAGGGCGCGGCTGGTGATGGCTTGAACGGCTAATTCCGCCTGTGTCACGTTTGACAGATCGTGTTTGTCCAGCTTGTTGCCAGCCAGAATCGTCAGGCGGGCTTCGAATTCTTGACCGCGGGGCGTTTCAAACAGGGCTTTGACAGACCAGTATTCGCGCGGATTGAAGGCTTCGATGTCCATTTCGCGTTCTACGATCAAACGCAGGCACACCGATTGTACCCGGCCAGCGGATTTCGCACCAGGCAGCTTGCGCCACAAAACCGGTGACAGGTTGAAGCCCACAAGGTAGTCCAGCGCGCGGCGGGCCAGATAGGCCTCGACCAGCGGCATGTCGACCTGACGCGGGTTTTGCATGGCTTCGGTGACGGCAGCCTTGGTGATCGCATTGAACACCACTCGGCTGACCGGTGTGTCCTTTTTGATCGAGCGGCGCTTGGTGAGCGCCTCTTGCAGGTGCCAGCTGATGGCTTCGCCTTCGCGATCGGGGTCAGTCGCGAGGATCAGTTCGTTATCGTCTTTCAACGCATCTGCGATGGCTTTGACATGTTTGCGGCTGTCGGTCCCGACTTCCCATTTCATGTCAAAATCATGCTCGGTATCGACGGATCCGTCCTTGGGTGGCAGGTCACGAACATGACCATACGATGCCAATACCGTGTAATTGGAACCGAGATACTTATTGATCGTCTTGGCCTTGGCAGGGGATTCTACAACAACTACGGGCATTTAAGGGAAAACCTCATTCAACGGACACGGCGCGTTCTATGGCCGGGCAAGATGTGGGGTGCAAGGCCTGATTGTCAATCCGTGTGATTTGGGCGCAGTTTGAGGGTGGTATTGTTGCACTAAAATGAGGGACGACATGCGAAAATTGATGGTGGCGCTGGCGCTGTGTTTGGCTGGGCAAGGAGCCTTGGCATGGGAAGAGCCTGCGCGGGGAACGGCAACACGTGCCGCGTTGATGGATGCCATTCGGCCGCATTTGGAGTGGACACTTGGCGCGCCGATTGAATTTGTGGTGCATGATTTGCGGGTGCAGGGACCGGTTGCCTTTGCCGCCGTGACCCCGCAGCGACCGGGCGGGGGGCAAATCGATTTGCGCCAAACACCGGGGGTGCTGCGCGGGGATGTTGAGTTGGAATATATCGATAACACTGGGGTGCAGGCGCTGTATCGGAAATCTGGCAATACTTGGGTTGCGTTGCATTGGGGGATTGGGGCGACGGATGTTTGGTATTCGGATCCGAATCTGTGTGCCAGCTGGCGATCTGTTCTCCCGGACGTGTGCCAAGGGATGTAACGGGGTCAATCTGAACGGGAGAGCAACCCGCCCGATTGGCGGTTGATCTTGCCATCAAGTTCCAGATCCATCAGCGCCGATCCGACTTCACCTGCCGAAGACGATAGATCCCGGATCAGTTGATCTTCGGCCACGGGCGATGGGCCCAAACGATTCAGGATCTGGAGGTGCAGCTTAGCGGTTTCCCGCAGGGTGCGTTTGGGGGGCGGTGCTGGGGTTGTTTCCATCAGATCGTGCAGCGTTTGCTCGGGTTGCTCTTGTTCCTGCGGGGGCAGCGCAGCAATGATATCGTCGGCATTGCGCACCAGCGTAGCCCCGTCGTGGATCAACATATTACAGCCAGACGCACGGGCATCAAAGGGGTGGCCGGGCACAGCCAGAACCTCGCGGCCCTGATCAAGCGCATCGCGGGCGGTGATCAGGCTACCGGATTTGGCGGCGGCTTCGACAACGACCACGCCTAGGGCAAGGCCCGAAATGATGCGGTTGCGGCGGGGAAAGTGGCGCGCCTGCGGGGGCAGGCCCATGGGTTGTTCCGAGATGCGCACACCTTGGCGTGCGATATCTTGGGCAAGGCCTGTATTTTCAGTTGGATAGATGACGTCAACGCCACCGGCCATCACGGCAATCGTGCCGGTTGGAAGGGCCGCGATATGGGCTGCGGTGTCAATTCCGCGCGCTAAACCTGAGGCCACGACATAACTTTGTGCGCCTAAATCATGGGCCAAAGCCCGTGCCATACGGGTGCCGAGCGAGGAACAATTGCGCGCACCGACCATTGCAATTGTAGGGCGGTTTAGGATGGTTAGGTCCCCGATTGCCCACAGTACTGGAGGTGCATCAGACAGGGTCGCCAGTTGTTTGGGATAGTGCGCATCCCCCAGGCACAAAAGCTGCGCTTTGGCAGCTTTTGCGGCCTTGAGTTCTGCGTCAACGACACCGGTAGGGCATATTTCATACCCATTTACACCAGCGTCACGTGCCACTTTGGGCAACGCGGCAAGCGCGTTCTGCGCTGTACCATGCTCTGCCAGGAGACGCCGGAACGTGGCCGGACCGACCCTGCGAGAGCGCAACAGACGAAGCCACGAAAACCGATCATCTTCCGTGGTGGGTGGGAGTGGGGGGTGATTGGAAGAAAGTTTATCCTCGGTCATCCGTTGCTCCGCCTGCTTGCAAGTTAGGTTTAGCGGTACGGAGGTTAACACAGCGTGAATCGCTACAAATTAGATGCAGATTTTTTCAAAATGGTTTGGGTCAGGGTTAAGACACAACAAAACAAGGGATTTGAGGGGGGTGCCATTTGTACACCCGCCATGCACCGGGCGTGCACCCCCATGCACCGGGGGGAATCACCGGCCGACCTCATTAAGAGGTCGCCCGGTGTAGAGACGAAATATTAAGCCTGAAATTTAGGCGGCTGAGCCGCCGATTGTCAGCCCATCCATCAGAACAGTTGGTTGGCCGACGCCTACGGGCACGGATTGCCCTTCTTTGCCGCAAGTGCCCATTCCGGGATCCAAGGCCATGTCATTGCCCAGGCCGCGGACGCGTTTGAGGGCCGAGGCCCCGTCGCCGATTAGGGTGGCGCCTTTGACCGGCGCACCGATCTTGCCGTTTTCGACGCGGTAAGCTTCGGTACAAGAGAACACGAACTTACCATTGGTGATGTCGACCTGACCGCCACCGAAGCCAACCGCCCAGATACCGTCTTTGATTTCCGCCACCAGATCCGCAGGGTTGGCATCGCCCCCCAACATATAGGTGTTGGTCATGCGCGGCATCGGTTTGTAGGCATAGCTTTGACGCCGCCCATTGCCGGTGGGTTCAACGCCCATTAGGCGCGCGTTTTGACGATCTTGCATAAAGCCGACCAGAATGCCGTCTTCGATCAGGGTGGTTTTGTTCGAGGGAGTGCCTTCGTCATCGACACTGATCGAGCCGCGCCGGTCGGGCAGGGTGCCATCATCGAGAACGGTAACGCCCTTGGCAGCCACGCGCTGTCCCATCAGACCGGCAAAGGCCGAGGTGCCCTTGCGATTAAAATCGCCCTCTAACCCGTGGCCGATGGCCTCGTGTAACAGAATGCCCGGCCAACCGGGGCCAAGCGCGACCTCCATTACCCCTGCCGGAGCCGGGACGGCTTCGAGGTTCACCAAGGCGATGCGCAGCGCTTCGCGTGCTTTGCCTTGCCAATCCTCGGGAGCGATCAACCCGTCAAGGCCAACGCGGCCGCCACCGCCAGCCGAGCCGCTTTCGCGTCGCCCGTTCTGTTCAACGATGACAGAGATATTGACGCGGGTCATTGGGCGGACATCGCGCACGTGCATCCCGTCGGGGCGCAGGATCTCGACCTCTTGCACCGATGCGGCAATCGTGGCCGAGACCTGAACCACGCGTGGATCCATGTCGCGGGCAAAGGCGTCCATTTCGCGCAGGGTTTCGATTTTGACTGGAAAGGACGCGGATTCGATCGGGTCATCATCCGTATAGAGACGGACGTTGGTGGGGCGGGGGGCAACCGCGAGTGTGCCGCCACCATCACCAACCGCAAGGCGCGCGGTTTCGGCTGCGCGCTTCATCGCGGGAATCGAAAGTTCGGTTGAATGGGCATATCCGGCCACATCGCCCTGCACCGCGCGCAGGCCGAACCCTTCGGAGGCGTCATAGGACGCCGAGCGCAATCGCCCGTCATCAAACATCAGTGCTTCGGATTTTCGACGCTCGACAAACAGGTCGCCGTCTTCGGCTCCGGCAGTCGCCTCTTGCAGGACTCGGAGTGCTTCGTCATGCGGAAGGGTGGTTTCGAAGGGGCGAAATGGGTCTTTGGTCATGTGCCGGGGCCTCGCGGTTTGATCTGGATCAAAAATAGCGTCCGTTTGACGCAAGCATTTTGCTTTATCTGCTACCCGGAATATGATTTCTAGCGACGTTAAAGACAACGGGGCGAGAATTTTTGATTCACCGACCCTGTCAGGGACATAAAGATCAACCGATCAGGACACGACATGAAGAACGTTTTGACGCTTTCAGGGCTTTTCGCTGCCCTTTCTAGCCTGCCGGCCGCCGCGCAGGATCTGGAGATTATCGGAAAACCTGTTGATGGCGCTTGGGGCTTTCAGCCTGCCGCAACTGAATTGGCACGTGACTTGCAGTCGCTGGACTGGATGATTCTGGTGATCATCACTGTGGTCTGTGTTTTTGTTGCTGCGTTGATGCTGTATTGCATCGTGCGCTTTAACCGCCGCGCTAACCCGACCCCCTCTAGCTTTACCCACAACACTCCGATCGAGATCCTGTGGACCATTGGCCCCATCTTGATCCTGGTTTTTATTGGTGCGTTCAGCTTGCCGGTTCTGTTTAAGCAGCAGGAAATCCCAGAAGGCGACATCACCATCAAAGTAACCGGTTACCAGTGGTACTGGGGTTATGAGTATGTCGACCACGAGTTCGGTTTTGAAAGCTTTATGCTGGGTCGTGAAGGTCTGGAAGCCGCAGGGTACAGCCAGGATGAGTATCTGCTGGCCACCGACACTGCCGTTGTCGTGCCTGTAAATAAAACTATCGTCATGCAGGTCACCGGCGCGGACGTGATCCATTCTTGGACCATCCCAGCCTTTGGCGTAAAGCAAGACGCGGTTCCCGGTCGTTTGGCTGAGCTGTGGTTCAAAGCCGAGAAAGAGGGCATCTATTTTGGTCAGTGTTCTGAGCTGTGCGGTAAAGACCACGCATATATGCCGATCACCGTCAAAGTGGTGAGTCAGGAAGCCTATGACGCATGGCTGACAGGCGCGATCGAAGAGTTTGCGGGTCTGCCGCAGAACTTTCAGGTTGCTTCTAAGTAAAATGCCGCGATTGGATGGGGGTGACCCCATCTATGGCCACAAGACGTTGGGTGCGCAATTTGCGCACCTTTCGCCCTCAGAGGACCAAAGATGAGCGACGCAAGCATCAACGCCAGCACCATTCGGGAAGACGAGGCACAGTTTGGCGATTATTTCGCCCTACTGAAGCCTCGGGTCATGTCCTTGGTTGTGTTTACGGCTCTGGTTGGACTGGTCGCTGCACCGGTTTCGGTCAATCCGGTGATCGCGTTCTGCGCCATTTTGTTCATTGCCATTGGCGGTGGCGCGTCTGGCGCGTTGAATATGTGGTGGGATGCTGACATCGACCGCGTGATGAAGCGTACCAAGGGGCGTCCGATCCCTGCGGGTAAGGTCACCGAAGGCGAGGCCCTGTCCTTGGGCATGGCGCTGTCAGGTCTGGCCGTGATCATGCTGGCGTTGGCCGCCAATGTGTTTGCCGGGCTGTTTCTGGCCTTTACGATTTTCTTTTACGTGGTGATCTACACCATGTGGCTCAAGCGTTCGACGCCCCATAACATTGTTATTGGTGGCGCAGCGGGGGCCTTTCCGCCGGTGATCGGCTGGATTGCTGCGACAGGGTCGATGACGCTGGAGCCGTGGCTGATGTTCGCCCTGACTTTCATGTGGACACCGCCGCATTTCTGGGCCTTGGCGCTGTTTATGCGCTCGGACTATGACGATGCGGGTGTACCGATGTTGACCGTGACCCATGGGCGCCGCGCGACGCGGGTTCATATTCTGGTCTACACGGTGCTGCTGGCCATTCTCGCTGTTGGTACTGCGTTTTCAGGTATTGGTGGACCGATCTATCTGGCCGTGGCTCTGGTCATGAATGCACTGTTCCTGTTGGGTGCGTGGAAGATTTTGCGCCGCAACGAAGATGATTCCGAAGTGGATGATTTCAAAGCCGAGCGGAGCTTTTTCAAGTTGTCGCTGCTGTACCTCTTCCTGCACTTTGGTGCGATTCTGGTTGAGGCTGTGCTGAAACCATACGGATTGGGGGGCTGGTCATGAGCCTGCGCAAGGAACATGAGATCCACGAACGTCGCTATAGCCGGAACTTGGGCGTGGGCCTGACGTTGGCTGCATTCATCGTGATCGTTTTCGGGCTAACCGTGGCCAAGGTAACAAGCGGCGGTTTCGAAGTGCCCCGCGCTGAGGTGCAGAACTGATGGCGATGAGCGGTCCCAAAAAGACGGTGCTACAGCTGGTCGGCGTGGTTGTCCTGATGGGCGGTCTATCGTGGGCGTCTGTGCCGTTTTATGACTGGTTTTGCCGGGTGACCGGATTTGGCGGCGTGACGGGTGTTGCGACGGCTGGATCTGATGAAATCCTGAACCAGACCATCAAGGTCCGGTTTGATGCGTCCAAAGATCGTGACATGCCGTGGGAATTCAAACCTGTGGTGCGTCAGATGGAAATGCGGATCGGGGAAACCGGTCTGGCATTCTACGAGGCTTACAATCCAACAGACCGCCCTGTCGCGGGCGCTGCGTCTTATAACGTGACGCCGTATTCCGCAGGTGCGTTCTTCGAAAAGATTCAGTGCTTTTGCTTTGAAGAGCAGGTGCTGCAACCGGGTGAACGGGTGCAAATGCCCGTGACCTTTTTTGTCGATCCTGAGATCGTAACAGATCGGGAAGGCAAATATGTACATACGATAACTCTATCGTATACTTTCCACGAAATTGATCTGCCAGAGGGCTACGCGGCCCTTGAAACCAAGGCAGACAATAAATTGAACTAAGCCGCTAGGTGAGGGACACTTAAATGGCACATGCTAAGAACCACGACTATCACATTCTGCCCCCTTCGATCTTGCCCCTGCTTGGTGCAATCGGTGGCTTTATCATGCTATTTGGCGCTGTCGTCTGGATGGCCGGCCCTGTGCCAACGTTGGGCGGTTCTGTTGAACTGAGCGGCCCTTGGATGTTCCTGATCGGTCTCGCGATGGTGTTGTACACCATGTTTGACTGGTGGGCGAAAATGGTCACCGAAGGCAACACAGGCGACCACACCTTGGTCGTGCGCATCGGACTGCGCTATGGCTTTATCTTCTTCGTTATGTCCGAAGTGATGTTCTTTTTCGCTTGGTTCTGGTCGTTCTTTAAGCACGCCATGTACCCGATGCAGGACTATATCGGCACTGAATATATCCAACCTGCGATTCACACTGTTGACCCGTTCCACCTGCCGCTGATCAACACGCTGGTCTTGCTGCTGTCGGGCTGTGCCGTGACATGGGCGCACCACGCGTTGGTTCACAACAACGACCGCAAGGCGCTGATCCAAGGTCTGGCAATTGGCATCATTTTTGGCATCTTCTTCACCGGTCTGCAGGCCTACGAATATGCTGAACTGCTGCTTCATGATGGTTGGGAATTTGGCAGCGATGTGTTCTATTCCAACTTCTTCATGGCCACAGGCTTCCACGGCTTCCACGTTCTGATCGGGACCGTGTTCCTGACAGTCTGTCTTATCCGCGCCATGAAGGGGGATTTCACCCCCGAGCAGCACGTCGGTTTCGAAGCCGCTGCATGGTACTGGCACTTTGTTGACGTTGTCTGGTTGTTCCTGTTCTTCGCTGTCTACATCTGGGGCCAAGCGGTTCTGTAAGACAGGCGGTTGCAAAACGGCTGACAAAGCTTAAACAAGCTACGGCGCGCGGGATCACCGCGCGCTGTTTTCGTATCCTACCGGAGCCATCAATGGGCCGCGTCCTGTTCACGTTGATTTTTGGTCTGACTGGCTTGGCCATTCTGGTGTCATTGGGCATGTGGCAATTGCAGCGCCTGACGTGGAAAGAGGGCGTGCTGGCGGATATCGAGGCGCGTATCAGCGCTGATCCCGTGTCTGTGCCGTTGGGCCCTGATCCAATTTCCGATCGCTATCTGCCTGTGCACCTGACGGGTGAGATGCTGGAGGGCGAGGTGCACGTTCTGGTGTCGGTCAAACAGGTGGGGCCGGGGTATCGAATCCTTGCGCCGTTTGTCACCCAAGATCGAACCCTGTTGGTCGATCGCGGGTTTGTCGCGCTTGAGGACAAGGATACTCCACGCCAGATTGGCGAGATGGAGATCATCGGCAACCTGCATTGGCCCGATGAAATTGATGAATACACACCCGACCCTGATATCGACGCCAACATCTGGTTTGCGCGCGATCTGGACGTGGTGCCTGCTATTTTGGGCACAGAACCTATTCTGGTCATCGCAAAGTCGAAAACCGACCCGAATGTGACGCCGTTGCCCGTAGATACCAACGGCATTCCGAATGATCACTTACAATATGTCGTGACGTGGTTTGGCCTGGCTTTGGTCTGGGCTGGTATGTCTGTCTATTTCCTCTGGCGTACACGCGCCGCAAAACGAGCTGAAAGCTGAGAGCGATGAAATATATCTCGACCCGTGGGCAAGCGCCCGAGCTGACATTTGACGAGGCCATGTTGACTGGTTTGGCGCGGGATGGGGGGCTGTATGTGCCTGCCGAGATCCCGATGTTCACGAGCGATGAAATCGCCGCTATGGCGGGCCAGACTTATGAGGAAGTCGCGTTCCGGGTGATGAAGCCCTTTGTCGGCGACAGCTTTGACGATGTTGAGCTGCGCGGCATTATTGACCGGGCCTATGCCGGGTTTGGCCATGCGGCGCGTGCGCCGTTGGTGCAGCTGAACGAGGGGCATTTCCTGCTGGAGCTGTTCCACGGTCCAACGCTGGCGTTCAAAGACTTTGCGATGCAGCTGATTGGTCAGTTGTTTCAGGTGGCGTTGAAAAAGCGCAATGAGCGGGTGACCATTGTGGGCGCGACGTCTGGAGATACCGGGTCGGCGGCGATGGAGGCGTTCAAGGGCTTGGACGCGGTAGATGTGTTCATTCTCTACCCACACGGCCGGGTGTCCGAAGTGCAGCGCCGTCAGATGAGCACACCACAAGAAGCCAACGTGCATGCCTTGGCTGTAGATGGGGATTTCGACGATTGCCAGGCGGCCGTCAAAGAGATGTTCAATGATTTTGAGTTCCGCGATGGCGTAAGGCTGGCGGGCGTGAATTCGATCAACATTGCACGGGTTCTGGCGCAGGTGGTGTATTACTTCTCGTCCGCTGTCAGTCTGGGCGCGCCGCACCGCAAGATCAGCTATACCGTTCCAACGGGCAACTTTGGCGACATCTTTGCCGGTTTTGTGGCCAAGCAAATGGGCCTGCCGATTGATCGTCTGGTGGTGGCCACCAATCAGAACGACATTCTGCATCGCTGTCTGAGCGGGCAGGGCTATCACAAGGGCGATACGATTCCGTCTATCAGCCCGTCGATGGATATTCAGGTCAGCTCTAACTTTGAGCGCGCCTTGTATTATGCCTATGGGCAGGACTCTGGCGCGGTGGCGCAGTTGATGGAAGAGCTGAAATCCGGTGGCTTTGATGTGAGCCAAGGCGCGATGGAAGCGCTGCAAGAGGTGTTTGATTCGGGGCGTGTGTCCGAAGAAGAAACACTGGCGACCATCAAATCGACACTGGCGTCGAGCGGCGAGCTGTTGTGCCCGCATTCGGCTGTGGGCGTAAAAGTTGCAGAAGATGAGCGGGTTAGCACCACGCCGATGATCACTTTGGCGACTGCGCACCCGGCGAAATTCCCAGCGGCGGTTGAAGATGCAAGCGGCGTACATCCGCCTCTTCCCCCGCGCATGGCGGACCTATATGACAGGTCGGAACGCGTAACCCGGATTGGCAACGATCTGGACGCATTGAAAACTCATATCAAAGGGCATATCGCCACGTGACTGTTCAACAAGACCAATTGCCCAACGGCTTCCGTATCGTAAGTGAACATATGCCGGGGCTGGAATCGGCCTCGATTGGGATCTGGGTTTCAGCCGGGGGGCGGCACGAGCGGATCGAACAGAACGGCATCGCGCATTTCCTTGAGCATATGGCGTTCAAGGGCACGAAACGGCGGACTGCTTTAGAGATTGCTGAATCGATCGAAGATGTGGGTGGCTATATCAACGCCTACACTTCACGCGAGGTGACGGCCTATTACGCGCGGGTGTTGAAGGCAGATGTGCCGCTTGCGATGGATGTGATTGGCGATATCGTTATGAACCCTGTGTTTGACCCCAAAGAGATCGAAGTCGAGCGCGGCGTGATCTTGCAGGAAATCGGTCAGGCGGCGGATACGCCGGACGATGTGATCTTTGACTGGTTGCAGGAAGAGAGTTACCGGGATCAGCCGTTGGGCCGGACCATTCTGGGCCCAACAGAGCGGGTCAGCGCGTTTTCGCGGGACGATCTGTCGAGTTTTGTGAATGAACATTACGGTCCTGAGCAGATGATCCTGTCTGCGGCAGGGGCTGTGGATCACGATGTGTTGGTTAAACTGGCCACTGAGATGTTTGGTCATTTGAAGCCGCGCAAGGGTCTGATCCCATCGCCTGCGTTGTTCACCGGTGGTGAAGCGCGTCAGGCCAAGGATCTGGAGCAGGTGCATTTTGCGCTGGCTTTGGAAAGCCCCGGCTATCGTGACGATGAAATCTATACTGCTCAGATTTATTCCAGCGCGTTGGGGGGCGGCATGTCGAGCCGTCTGTTCCAAGAGGTGCGGGAAAAGCGCGGGTTGTGTTACACAATCTTTGCGCAGGCGGGCGCCTATGCGGATACCGGGTCGACCACGATTTATGCCGGGACCTCGGCGGATCAGGTGGCTGAGCTGGCCGGTATCACCATTGATGAGATGAAGCGCGCTGCTGAAGACATGACCCCGCAAGAGGTCGCACGGGCGCGAGCGCAGATGAAAGCCGGGATGCTGATGGGGCTGGAAAGCCCGTCGAACCGTGCGGAACGTCTGGCGCGTTTGGTGCAGATCTGGAACGATGTGCCCTCGCTTGAGGATACGATCGCTCGGATTGATGCCGTGACCACCGAAGACGTGCGTGCCTTTGCTGAAATGATTGCAATCAAAGCGCCTGCTGCCTTGGCGGTTTATGGGCCGATCGACACGGCACCGACCTTGGCGGAGCTGCAAGAAAGGCGCGCTGCTTGATGCTTTTGGGCAAGCGCAAGTTAAAGATCGAGACCGAACGTCTGAGCCTGCGCCCACCGGTGCATTCGGACTATCGGGAATGGTCTGCCTTGCGTCGCTCTAGTCAAGAGTATCTGACGCCGTGGGAACCTAGCTGGGCCCATGACCATCTGGGGCGCAAGGCGTTCACCAATCGGGTTTATTGGGCGCAACGGTCAGTTTCGGCAGGATCGGCGATTCCGTTGTTTCTGTTCCGGCGCGAGGATGACCGGTTGGTCGGCGCGATCACCTTGGACAACATCCGACGTGGCCCGGCACAAGCGGGAACGGTCGGGTATTGGACTGGGGAATGTTATGCGCGCAACGGGTATATGCGCGAAGCCATTGGTGCGATGTTGCATTACGCCTTTGCCCGTCTGGATTTGAGCCGGATCGAAGCGGCCTGTTTGCCAGAAAACACCGCGTCGCGCGGATTGCTGGAAAGCTCGGGCTTTAAATATGAGGGCGTGGCGCAATCTTATCTGCAGATCGACGGACGGTGGCGAACCCATGTTTTGTATGCCTCGTTGCGGTCAGATCGGCGTGGGCGTACGGACGCCGGATAAGGGCGCACAAAAAACACAGGCATGACTTTGAGCGCTGATGCGTTAATGTTTCAGTTATGCGGTGGTTTTGGACCCTTCTTTTTTGCACGTTAGCGGCCAGTGTTGGCGCGCAGGATCGGCGGTCGAGCCATTGCATTGCGCTGGCTCAGACAGCGCCGGGCCTGCGTTATGTGACCCTTGCGGGTTGGCAGGATCCGATACCCAATTATTCCGTTCGGCTGAGTTACATCGCGCATGCCTCGTTTCTGTTGCAGACGCAGGGCGGGCTGAATGTGGTGACGGATTTCACCGGGTTTACCGGGACGGCGGCGATGATCCCGGATGTGGTCACAATGAACCATGCCCATGAAACCCATTGGACGGCCTTTCCTGACCCTGCAATCCCACATGTTTTACAGGGGTGGGGGACATTCGGCGAAGGGGTCGAGCATCATCTGGACCTGGGTGAGATGCTAATCCGTAATGTATCGACCGACATACGATCCCAATTTGCAGGCGTCGAGCCGCGCGGCAATTCGATTTTTGTATTCGAGGTCGAAGGACTGTGCATCGGCCATCTGGGGCATTTGCATCATGTTCCGACGGATGCACAATTTGCAGCCCTTGGTCGGCTGGATGTAGTGATGGCGGCGGTGGATGGCGGCACGACCATGCCGTTGCCTGAAATGATTTCGGTTCTCAGGCGGCTGAAGTCATCACTGGTGATCCCGATGCATTGGTTCGGTGATTTCACTTTGGAGGTTTTTCTGAGCGGTGTGTCCGATGTGTTTGAGGTGCAACGCAGTTCAGAGTCCTCGGTCGAGGTTTCGTTGGCAAATCTGCCGGATCGGCCAACAGTGCTTGTGTTGCAACCCAAATATCTGGTTGAACAGGCTGAGTAAGCGCAGCAGGACAAGGGTACAGGATGAAACTGAACGCAGCAGATGAAAGTTTTGCAGCGCTGTTGCGCACACGGCTACCCGAGGGTGTCGTGCGGGACATCGAACCCAGATACCTAGACGAGCCGCGCGGACGATATGCGGGGAAGGCCGGGGTGTTGGCCGCGCCACGCACGGTTGAGGAAGTTTCAACGCTGGTTCGTTGTGCGGATGAGGCATGCGTGCCGGTGGTGCCTTATGGTGGCGGGACGGGGCTGGTGGTCGGACAGGTCAAGCCCGATGGCCCAGCACCCTTGGTTGTTTCGTTGGAGCGGATGACCGCGATCCGGGGGATTTACCCGGATGAAAATGTATTGGTGGCTGAGGCTGGTGCGATCCTGGCGGATGTGCAGGCGGCGGCCTCGGGCGCAAACCGATTGTTTCCCTTATCCTTAGCAGCCGAAGGGTCGTGTCGAATTGGGGGCAATCTGGCGGTTAATGCGGGCGGGGTCAATGTGCTGCGCTATGGCAATACGCGGGATTTGTGTCTGGGGCTGGAGGCGGTGTTGCCCAATGGTGATATCTGGCATGGGCTGTCGCGGCTGCGCAAAGACAACACCGGGTATGATCTGCGCAATCTGTTGATTGGTTCCGAGGGGACTTTGGGCATCATCACGGCGGCGGCGCTGAAACTGTCGCCGGTTCCGGTTGGGGTGGGCACGGCGATGATGGTGGTGCCATCTGCGGATGCGGCCCTTGCGTTGTTGTCGATGGCGCGGGATCAGGTCGGCGAAGGCGTCAGTACGTTTGAGTTGATCCACGGGCAGGGGCTGGCGTTTCTGTCCGAGGTCTTGCCAATGGTGCGCCAACCCTTTGATCACCGCCCTGAGTGGTCCATTCTGATCGAACTGGGTCTTGCAGAGGGCCTTGATCCGACTGCGGCTCTGGAGCGGTTGTTTGAGGCAGGACTCGAGCGCGATCTGGTGTCGGACGGGGTCATTGCCCAGTCCGAGGCGCAGCGCGCAGATTTGTGGAACGTGCGCGAAAACATCCCCGAGGCGAACCGGTTGGTCGGCTCGATCGCAAGTCACGATATTTCGGTGCCGATTTCATTGATCCCGGCGTTTGTCGCCGAAGGGCAGCGCCGGATAGCTGAGCTGGGTGGATTGCGGATCAATTGCTTTGGGCATTTGGGCGATGGAAATTTGCATTTCAACGTATATCCGCCTCAAGGTGAAAATCGGGCGGACTTTAGCGGTGTCAAAGCGCAGGTAACGCGGGTTGTGCATGATCTGGTGCAGGAGATGGACGGATCCATCAGTGCGGAACATGGGATTGGGCGGCTCAAGGTCGCGGAGCTGGAACGCTATGGGGACCCGGTAAAGTTGGCGGCGATGCGGGCGATCAAAACCGCGCTGGACCCGCGTGGGATCATGAACCCCGGGGCGGTGCTTGCTGTGGCGGGCTAGACGCGCGTGAGGTTGGGCTTGCCTCTGGGGGGGGGGCATATTACGGACTATCCCTGATTTCGAGAGCGGGGTCTGCAGGCGATCAGCGTCTGCGACCAGAGCACAAGGGGACGGCTATGGACGAGGCGACACCACTGGATATCGCACATGCGGCGATGGAGGCAGACCTTGGCGATGATGGCGCCCGGTTGCGGTTTTACGAGCGGCTGGCCGACAGTGAATTGTTTTTGCTGCTGAACGAAGAAGCCGATGGTGACAATCTGTCTCCTGAAATGTTCGATGTTGCGGATGGGCAGTTTGTTCTGGTGTTCGATCGCGAAGAGCGATTGGCGGATTTTGCGAAAGGCAGCGCACCTTATGCGGCAATTTCGGGCCGTATTCTGGCAGGGATGCTCGAAGGGCAAGGCATTGGCTTGGGGGTGAACCTTGAGGTCGCCCCTTCGTCGATTTTGATCCCTGCAGATGCGGTGCAATGGTTGCTATCCACACTCGGTCATGCACCGGATGAAGTCGAGACAGCTATTGCCGAAGTGTCCGCACCTGTTGGATTGCCGGATGTGTTGATTTCAGCGCTGGATACAAAACTGGCGACAGCGGGTGGCCTGGCTAAGCGAGCGTATCTGGTTGGGGTGACTTATGGCGATGACAGCCGGGGGCATATGCTGGGCTTTGTCGATGTGGTAGAGGGCGCGCAAGGTGCCTTGGCCAAAGCCGTCTCAGAGTCGTTGACGTTTTCTGGGATTGATGCGGGGGCACTGGACGTTGGCTTTTTCGACGGAATCGATCAGGTAGCGGTTATACTAGCCAAGGTGGGGCTGTGTTTTGAATTGCCTAAACCAGAAACCAAAACATACCAGCCTGTAATCCCCGGTAGCGACCCGGATAAACCGCCACTGTTGAAGTGAGGGGCGCGGGCCCGGGGGGCTGGCTGCATGCAGCCAGCCCCCCGGGCCCGCGCGTCAGCGCTACTGCGCCTCTGCTTCGAGCTTGTCTTGAGTTTTGGTGTCAAAGTCGCTGGCGTCGTGGCGTTCGCGCAGTTGGGTGTGCAGCTCACCAAAAGCACGGTTCACTTTGCGGCCTCGGCTCACGGCGGGACGGGCGTCGATCGCTTTGGCCCACCGCATCACGTGCGTATAGCTGGTGACATCGAGGAATTCGGCTGCATCGTAGAGGCGACCCAGCACCAGTTGCCCGTACCAAGCCCAGATTGCCATATCGGCGATGGTGTAATCGTCGCCTGCGATATAGGTGTTTTCAGCCAATTCGCGGTCCAGAACGTCCAGTTGGCGTTTGGTTTCCATCGAAAAACGATCGATGGGATATTGCCACTTCTCTGGAGCATAGGAGTAGAAATGGCCGAACCCACCGCCTAGATAGGGCGCGCTGCCCATTTGCCAGAACAGCCAGTTCATGACCTCGGTCCGTGCGGGGCCGTCTTTGGGCAGGAAGGCGTCAAACTTTTCGGCAAGGTGCACGAGGATAGATCCGGATTCAAACACGCGCACTGGTGTGTCGCCGCTGTGATCCATCAGGGCCGGGATCTTGGAATTCGGGTTCGCCCCAACAAAACCGCTGCTGAATTGGTCGCCTTCGCCGATGTTCACGAGCCAGGCATCGTATTCTGCACCGCTGTGGCCCAGTTCCAGCAACTCTTCGAGCATGACGGTGACTTTGACGCCATTGGGGGTTGCCAGTGAATAGAGTTGCAGCGGGTGTTTCCCGACCGAGAGGTCCTTGTCATGCGTGGCCCCGGCGATAGGGCGGTTGATATTGGCGAAGCGTCCACCGCTTTCGCTGTCCCAAGTCCAAACTGCGGGCGGGGTGTAGGTTGTGTCATCACTCATGGTGTGGATCATCCGTGTTAGGTCTGGGCAGCGTCGCCCCCAATAGGCGAGCTAGTGCGCAGGTAATCAAAATTCAACAGAGGGCCATGCACAAGGGCTGTTTGAAATATTCCGCTGCGTCTGATCACGAAATCTCTTGTGCTGTCACAGCGCCGCGAGGTGGTCTTCGTTTAGCTCAGAATATCCCTATTGTTAGAACAGGCCCAGAGTTGCTGGCGCTTACCTCTTTGATTGGACCCACAAAGGACCCCCGCTATGAAAAATTTCGCTCTGGCCTTGGCCACCGCAGCAGTCACTGCTTTTGCTGTCCCCGCATTTGCGGGTGAGCAATATATTGATGGAACAGGCTTTGCTGTTTCTGGGTATGATGTTGTTGCCTACCGCGGTTTGCCTCAATCGGCTGTTGGCACCGCCCAACAGGCTGGCGTCAAAGGCAATGCCGCCATTACTGCAGATTACAACGGATCAACTTTTGCGTTTTCAACCGAAGCAAATCGCGATGCCTTTGAAAAGAACCCTGCGTATTACGCGCCCCAGTACGATGGTCACTGTGCCTACGGCGTGTCCAAGGGCGGCAAAGTGCCGGGCAACCCCAACTTGTGGCGTATCGTTGACGACAAGCTGTTCTTGAACATCACCAAAAACGTGGTTGGGTTCTGGGAAGAAGACATTCCGGGCAACATTGATCTGGCGCAGAACAACTGGCCGGGTATCGAAGGCAAAGACGCATCGGAAAATAAGATCCCTGATTTCACATCAGCGGCACCGATCAAGAACTAAAGTTCAAGGGTTTGTAGCCAGTGCGCGCCCGGGAGAGATCCCGGGCGTTTTTTGTTTGGGCTCTTTGGACGACCCTTGGGGGAGGTTCGGGGGCAGCGCTGTGCACGTGGGAACGCGCGGCTGAAAAAACAAAACCCCGCGCAGGAGCGCAGGGTTTGTGTCGTGTGTATTACGCCAAAAGCGGTTAGCGGCGGCGGTCGCGGCGGGCGCTCATGGGTTGGAAGGCCACGCCGACGTGGGCTTCGCAATAGGGTTTGCCTTGTTGAACAGGCAGACCGCAGAACCAGAAATCTTCGGTTGCGGGGTCACCAACCGGCCATTTGCAGGTCCGCTCGGTCAATTCCATCAAGGTGATCTTTTTGGACTTCTTCTCGACCTCGTTCACCTTGGCCAGCGCTTCGGGGCTGATTTCGTTTGCCGAAGGTTGCGGCGGCAGCGGCTGACCGGCTGGGATGATCTGTTTGCGGGCCGAGATCGGACGCGATTCGGATGCCGGGGTTGCCGCAGGCACCGGGCGTGCGGGCTCGGTCTTGGGCGATGGTTTGGCTTCGGCCTTGGGCGGGGCCGGTTTCGGTTCGGCCTTGGGTTTCGGCTTGGCGTCCGCTTTGGCGGCTGTCGCTCCGGTGGTCCGGTTCGACAGTCCCAGTCGGTGTACTTTGCCGATCACGGCGTTGCGGGTTACTCCGCCTAGTTCTTTTGCGATCTGGCTGGCCGATTGGCCCTCGCCCCACATTTTTTTGAGCAGTTCAACGCGCTCGTCAGTCCAGGACATGGCTTGCCTTTCAAAAGCGGGAAAGCGGCCCATTTTGATGGCCGCCTTTGGAATTCGTTTCAGCGCTCTATTCTAATCACTGCGCCCCGAGTTACAAGGCACTTCGAATCAGATTCGCCAGCGTAGGGAACAAAGCACATGTCGGACTTCGTGGAATTGGGTGAACGCCGCTTTGGACGGATGAATTGGCTGGGGCTTTATACGCTGGCAAAGCGCGAAACGATGCGATTCTGTGTGGTTTGGACGCAGACGTTGCTGGCGCCACTGGTGACGGCGGGGTTGTTTCTGTTGATTTTCACTATCGCCGTTGGACCGGGGCGGGGAGATGTGATGGGCGTGTCGTTCATGACTTTTCTGGCGCCGGGGCTATTGATGATGACGGTGATTCAGAACGCCTTTGCCAATACGTCGTCCTCGTTGGTGATCACCAAGGTACAAGGCAACATCGTGGACACATTGATGCCGCCGTTGTCGGCGTTGGAGCTGGTGTTGGGCTATCTGGCAGGCGGGCTTGCGCGGGGGCTGTTGGTTGCATTGGGAATCGGAACCGCGCTGGCCTTGGGTTTGGGGATTGTTCCAGTGCATCCGATAGTGGCGTTTGCCTTTGTGGTGTTGGGGGCCACGTTCATGGGGGCGGTTGGCATTGTGGCCGGGATTTTTGCCAACAAGTTTGATCAGATGGCCGCAATCACCAATTTTATCGTGACCCCTTTGGCGTTTTTGTCCGGGACGTTTTATTCGGTCGATGCCCTGCCACCTGTTTTGAACAAGATCACGCATATGAACCCGGTGTTCTACCTGATTGATGGGGTTCGGTTTGGTGTGATCGGAACCTCGGACAGCTCCCCGTTGTTGGGGTTTGCCGTGTGCAGCGGGGCCACATTTGCGGTGTGCCTGATCGCGTGGTGGATGCTGAAAACCGGCTATCGGCTGAAGCCTTAAGCCAGTTCCAACGGGGTTTCAGAGTCGCTTGGCGGTGTTGCGGGCTCCATGGTGATTCGCGCCTTGCCCAATCGCGGATGCAGATGCGCGGCGATGGCCCAGGCGCCGATCATGGCAGCCCCGCCTGCAGCAAAGATTCCGGCCACGGGCGAAACCAGCAAGACGAGCCAGGCCGCGCCGGGGGTGAGGATGCCTGAAACATCGCGATAGCTGGAATAGACGGCCGACATTTCGGTGCGTTCCGAGGGTTTCACGGCCATCAGGAAGGGCAGACCGGCGCTGATGTCCAGAACGATGAGCCACAGCGACCCCGCTACCATCATGGCAACGGCGAGACTGGGCAATCCGGCCAGTGCGGTTGCGGCAATGAAGCAAGCGGCAGCGGCCAGAAACCCGGTGCGCACGGTGCGTTTGACGGATGTTCGCTGCATCCAGCGCAAGATCAGGGGGGCCGCAAACAGCATGCCGTTGGTAAAGGACAGCAGGATGCCTCCGAGCTGGTCGCCTAAACCGGCCTCGATCGCGAAAATCGGCAGGTAGACCACATAGATCCACCATCCGCAGGATCGGATTACGGCAAACAACCATCCGGCCACCAAACGGGGTTGTGCAAAGAAACGGGGCAGAAAGGTCAGCGGGTTGCCGGTTTGGGTCTTGGCCCGCGAGATATGTTTGCCATTGCCCAGCCGCATACGCCAAAACACCACCAGCATCGCAACGGCGGCCAGTGCGCTTATGACAAAGGGCGCGGGCGGCCAGTATTCCATAGCGATAACGCCCATCATCGGCCCACCGGTCCAGCCTAGGGCGCTGTAGAGCATGCGGCTGGTTTCACATTTTCCCAGCTCAATCCGATTGATGTAGTCAAGCACATAGGCGTTGAAGCAGATAAAGGTGGTCACCGCTGCAATCGTGTTCAGCGCCAGTGCTGCGATGACAGCCATAGGGCTGCCTTCGATCGCGAGGAGGGCGGAAACGATGAACAGGCCGGTACCAAAGCTATAAGCCCAACGGCGGGGCACAAAGCGGATCAGCGATGGCACCATCAGGCCCACGACCAGTGAAACGATCCCAATGGAAAAGTACACAGACGACACCGCCCCGGCATCGCCAAGGGCGCGATAGAGTACGAGCGGAAAGACCGAGATCAGGATCCCGCGCACGACGGCTTCGAGACCGGCAAGGATACCAAAATCACGAACCGATGGCGCGGGGGCGTGGCGGACCCATTCGGGAATACGGCGTTCATGCATGGCGCGTCCTCGCTAACAAACTAAGCTCAGATTGCGCCTTTGAAGAGGGCCTTCATTCGGAAATACGACATCAGCGTCGCGGACAGGCCGCGTTCAGGAAAATTTGACCGCACAGGGCATGGTTTTGTGGGTTTCAGCGATTGGGAGCCGTTAAGTTTTTGATTTTAAGGATTTGTTATACCCTTCACGCCAGGCGAGTAGCAGGGCACCGCTGAGAATGATAACCGCACCGCTGAGGCTGATGGCGTCCGGGATCACGTCGAAACCCACAAAATCATAAAGGGCTGCAAAGATCAGCGTTGCATAGCTAAAGGGCGCAACAAATGATGCGTCCGCGCGTGCCATTGCGTTCACAAAACACGCCTGCGCGCAGGCCATAAGCAGGCCAATCCCGACGAGGGCCATCCATTGGTGCAGTGTTGGCATTTGCCAAACAGGCAGCACAGCCAGCGTGGCGATGCCCAAGCCAAGCGCATTGTTCACGAGCAGGATCTGAAACGGTGATTCGCGACCCGAGAGCTTTTTGATGATGATCAGCTCTAATCCCATGATCACGGCGGCCCCAAGGGCCAAAAAGGCCGCGGGTTGAAAGCTGTCTGGGGTTGGGCGCAATAAGATCAGGGCGCCAATCAGGGCGATGCCGGCCGCGCTCCACCGCCATGGACCGACCCGTTCCCTCAAGAGGGGAATAGCCAGAACCATGGCAAACACGGGGTTCAGGAATGAAATGGCCGTCGCATCTGACATCGGAATGAACGCGACCGAGGCAAACATGAGGGTTACGCCGCCCCATCCAAACAGGGTGCGCCCGATATGCAGACGCCAGTGGGGGCGGCTGAGCGGGGGGCGCATGACGGCGACAGCGGTCGCGATGGCCATAAACGCAAAGAGGAATCGCCCGTGGCTGATCTGAAACGGGCTGAGCGGGGCCCCAAGCGTCTCTGTACCCAAAGCTTTGGCGAACAGGGTCGTGCCCGCGATGAAGGCCGAGGCGATGAAGATCAGTAGCGCAGCCAATGCGGGATTTTGGGCTTTGGGTTCGAACATGGCCAAGCGGTGCGCCTGTTTTGGGGGATTGGCAAGGAAAAATGCCGGTTATTTGGAATTTCGACTGTGATGAATGCGATGTGGAGTTGTGTTCGATTTTCTAGACGTGAATATTGTTTAAACACAATGTGTTGCGGAGGTTTTGACCGTGGGGGATGTGTCGACTGGTGGGGCAGGTGGAGTATACGAGGTGGTCAAATTGGAGTGCCGAATTGGTCAAATTGGGTCAAAATTTGTCATATCGGAAGTGAACGCGTCCGATGGGGGGTTTTCTTCTGGAGGATCCTCGGCTAAGCATCGCGTCATGATCAAACACACACATATCACGTCTGTCCGACGCCGACGCTAATTCGCGTACCGACCCGATTGATCCTCGGCGCGACTAAATCCGCGCACCCCTCTCCAAAATGTTGACGAAACCGCCCCTTGTGATGCACTCATCGGGGCTCAAGTATCCAAAAAGGATGATCCAGATGATCCCGTCCGTTCTGCCGACTTATAACCGTGCGCCGCTTCAGTTTGTGAAGGGCGAAGGCACTTGGCTGATCGAGGCTGATGGGCGACGCTTTTTGGATCTGGGTGCGGGCATTGCGGTGAACGCGCTGGGCCATGCGCATCCGGCGCTGGTCGAGGCGCTGACCACACAAGCGCAGGCGCTGTGGCATGTGTCGAACTTGTATGAGATTCCACAACAGCAGGCGTTGGCGGACAAGCTGGTCGACAACACCTTTGCGGATACCGTATTTTTCACCAACTCGGGCACCGAAGCCTGTGAGTTGGCAGTCAAAATGGCGCGCAAGTATTTCTATGAAAAGGGCCAGCCTGAGCGGATCGAGATTCTGACTTTTGACGGGTCATTCCATGGTCGGTCTTCGGCAGGGATTGCCGCCGCAGGGTCGGAAAAGATGACCAAAGGGTTTGGGCCAATGCTGCCCGGCTTTGTACATCTGACTTTTGGCGATCTGGATGGGGTGACCAATGCGATCACCGACAAAACAGCGGCGATCATGATTGAACCGGTGCAGGGTGAGGGCGGCATTCGTCCGGTCCCTGATGCGGAAATGAAGGCGTTGCGTCAGATCTGTGATGAGCACGGCTTGTTGCTGATTCTGGACGAGGTTCAGTGCGGTGTGGGCCGGACCGGCAAGTTGTTTGCCTATGAATGGGCGGGCATCACCCCGGACATCATGATGGTTGCCAAAGGCATCGGCGGGGGCTTTCCCTTGGGGGCGGTTTTGGCCACAGAGGAAGCGGCCAGTGGCATGACGGCAGGGACCCATGGGTCGACCTATGGCGGTAACCCGTTGGGATGCGCCGTGGGTTGTGTTGTGATGGATCACGTGGCGGATGCGGAGTTTCTGGCCGAAGTGAACCGCAAATCCGGCCTGCTGAGCCAAAAGCTGGAAGGGTTGGTTGCGGACCACCCCGAGGTGTTTGAATCGGTGCGTGGATCGGGCCTGATGTTGGGGCTGAAATGCGTGGCGGTGAATATTGATGTGGTCAATGCGGGCTATGACAATCAGGTCATCACCGTGCCTGCAGCAGACAATGTGATCCGATTGTTGCCGCCCCTGACACTGACAGATGACGATATTGCCGAGGCCGTGGCGCGGCTGGATAAGGCGGCGGCGCTGGTCGAAACTCAGCTGGCGACAGCTTAACATTACTCGGGACTGATACGGCAGGGTGGGGCGATGTTCCCATCGGCGCCGAAAAGCAAAAGCGATACAGACATGAACCATTTTCTAGACATTCACAAAACTGATGCGGCTGATTTGCGGTCGATGATTGATCAAGCGGCAAAGACCAAGCAGGCCCGCGCGGGGCAACCAAAGGCAGCGGTGGATGAAGATCAACCGCTTAAGGATCGCATGGTCGCGTTGATTTTTGAAAAACCGTCAACCCGGACGCGCGTTTCTTTTGATGTGGGTGTGCGCCAGATGGGCGGGCAATCCATGGTGTTGTCGGGCAAGGACATGCAGTTGGGTCATGGTGAAACCATCGCCGATACCGCCCGCGTGCTGAGCCGCTATGTCGATATGATCATGATCCGGACCTTTGACGAGGCGGTTCTGACTGAAATGGCGGAATATGCTGATGTTCCAGTGATCAACGGGCTTACTGATCGCACGCACCCCTGCCAGATCATGGCGGATATCCTGACTTACGAAGAGCATCGCGGCTCGATCAAAGGGAAAAAGGTTGTGTGGGCTGGGGATGGCAACAACGTCTGTGCCTCGTTCCTGCATGCGGCGGGCCAGTTTGGGTTTGATTTGACCTTTACCGGGCCAGCCCAATTGGACCCCGAAGAGGAATTCATGGGATTTGCCCGTCAAAAGGGCAGCACGGTCGTCATTGAGCGTGATGCGTTCAAAGCAGTTGAGGGTGCGGATCTGATTGTTGCGGACACGTGGGTGTCGATGCATGACGCGCAATCGGCCAAAGAGCGGCGCCACAACATGCTGCGCCCCTATCAGGTCAATGACGAGCTGATGAGCCACGCCAAGCCGGACGCTTTGTTCATGCATTGCTTGCCTGCGCACCGCGAAGAAGAAGTCACCAGCGCGGTTATGGATGGCCCGCAGTCGGTGATTTTCGACGAGGCTGAGAACCGTCTGCATGCGCAAAAAGCGATCATGCGCTGGTGCCTTGGCTCTTAATTTAACTGTGATCTGAAAAAATGACTGTGCAGTTGCTGTTAAACGCGCTGCCGGGGACCTATGCGGTGTCCCGGCGCGCGCCCGAAAAAGGTGTGCCTGATTGGGCATCTGGTCCGGGGCTGGTGAGCGTCACCCAGGCCCCCGACGAAACATCTATTCTGTGTTTGGCGGACCGTGTGCCCGCCGGGGTTGAGACCTCGGGTGGGTGGCAGGCCGTGCAGGTGAGTAACCTTGTGGATTTGGATGTGCCCGGCGTTGTGCTGGCGGCGGTGCGCCCGATTTCCGAGGCTGGGCTGGGGGTCTTTGTGACATCGACCTTTGATCGAGATTACCTTTTGGTTCGCGCAGCACAGCAGAGAGCGGCGCAGGCGGCGTGGATCATGGCGGCGCATAGCTATGTCGATGGGGGGCTGACCCTGCGATTGGCGGGGCCGCAGGAGTATGAGGCGGTCGCCGCGCTGCATTTCCGGGTTTGGCAGGAAACCTATGCCAAGATTGCGCCGCCTGAGGTGCGTCTGGCCCTGAACATGGTGCGGCGGACGGCCTATTGGCGGGATCGGTTGGAGTCTGGGGCCCAAGCGGTTGTAGTTGAACGGGATGGAGAGCTGATTGGATTGTGTGCCTTGTCTGAATGTGCGGGCGAGATTGAACATCTTTATGTCGCTAGGGCTGCGCGGGGTGCAGGGCTAGGGCGGCAGTTATTGCAGCTTGGTCAGGCCATTTCACATCAACGCGGTGCGCAGCAGGTCACGCTAGCCGTGGTGCGGGACAATGCACCGGCGGTCGCGTTTTACGCCGCCTGCGGTGGGGATGTGATTGCTGAGTGTCAGGACAAAGGCCCGCTTTGGCTGTCTGACAACTTGATTTATGGCTGGTCGCTGCCGGCCTGACCGGGGCGCGGGGGCTGGGCAATCAAGTCCAGTGCCGCGGGGCTGTTGAACCAGCTGTGCAGCGTGTCTTGGAACACTTGCACCAGACGGCGCGGTGCCCCGGCGGCGCGACCAGAGACCAGGTTCAGGCTGGCTCCGTCGATTAGGGGGATAGCGCGAAGTGCGTCGCCGCCGTAGCTGAGCGTGGTGCGCGGGCGCATGTTCAGTACGGCGGCCCCCATGCCAGCCCCAACCAGAGAGCGGACCATTTCTACGCTGCTGACGGTGGCGACAATATCGGGTGTGACGCCGGTTGTGCGGAACAATCCCCGGACATAGGCCCCTGCAACGGGCAGATCCAATAAGACCAACGGCACGTTGTTGAGATCGCTGAATTGGAGTACGTCAGCGGTAGCCAGGGCATGCCCCTCGGGCAACAGCGCATAGGGGGGCAGGTCCATCAGAGGCCGGGTTTCGACCCCTGTCAGCAGATCATCCCCGGCGAACAGGGCGATGTCCAATGTGCCATCCAAAAGCCCGGATTGTGCCGTTTTGTTGTCGCATTCTTGCAGGTTGAATTTAAGATCTGGGCTTTGTTTCTGTAATTTTTGCAAGATGATTGGGAGAAATGCGGGCGCGACGGGGGCATAATATCCTATATTGAGCGTTCCGCGCAAACCTTGGCTGAGGGCGTAACCCTCTTGCATGACGTTAGAATAATCCTCGATCAGGGGGCGGATACGAGCGGCTAAGGCGCGACCTGCGGGGGTTGCGGTGATGCCGCGGGCGCGGGCGCGCACGACCAGTGACGTGCCAAATTCCGCCTCGACCCGGTCCAATGCTGCGGCCACGGCAGAGGGGGCCACGTTCAACGCGGTTGCCGCCCCGGTGATCGAGCCATTATCGACTGCAAACATAAAGGCGCGCAGCAAACGCAAAGAGAGGCGCAGGTCATCCATCGGGCTATCCTCAGAAAATATGAGAAAGATTTTCAAACCTTTCTGTTTTTCTTGATTAGATTGGCATGCCACCCTGCGTCAACACCACCCACGTAACGCGCAGAGGTTCCGATGTCCGACTCCCCCAAATTGCCCGGCTGGGCGCATACGCCGGATGTACCGGTTGCGGTTTCGCCGTTTTTCAGTTGGCCGCCCAATCCGGTCCGCATGGCGACATGGGTTGCGGATCGTTGGCTGGGAGTCGCGGAGAACGTGATTGTTCTGTTGATTGCTTTTGTCAGCTGGACCTGGTTGACCCCGGCGATGGAGCGTATGGCGACCCTGTCGATAGATTGGATCGTGTTGATCTGGCTGCGCAATCTGGCATTGATGATATTGGTTGCAGGCGGGCTGCATCTGTTCTTTTTCAGCGCCAAGAAGCAGGGTGAAAGGCTCAAGTTTGATCCCCGGCCGTTGTCGGGCAATGGCAAGCAGTTCACGTTCTCTAATCAAGTGCATGACAACATGTTCTGGACCTTGGGCAGCGGTGTGGCCTGTTGGACTTTTTTTGAGGTGCTGATGTTTTGGGGCATGGCCAATGGCTGGGTGCCGATGTTGGTTCCATCTGAACATCCCATTTTGTTTGTGTTGTTTTTCCTGCTGACACCAGTGTGGATTTCGTTCCATTTCTACTGGATACATCGGGCCTTGCATTGGGGGCCGCTGTATCGGTTTGCCCACGCGTTGCACCACCGCAACGTCAATGTGGGGCCATGGTCGGGACTATCGATGCACCCGTTCGAGGCGTTCTTTTTCTTTACCTCGATTCTGATCCATTTCATCGTGCCCGCGCATCCGTTGCACATTCTGTTCCATTTGCAGCATCAGGGCCTGACAGCGGCCAGCTCGCATACGGGCTATGAGAGCTTGTTGGTTAAGGATCGAAAATCGCTGGCTTTGGGAACGTTCCATCACCAGATGCACCACAGGTATTTCGAGGTGAATTACGGCAATCTGGAAATGCCATGGGACAAGTGGTTCGGCTCGTTCCATGATGGTACGCCCGAGGCGCATCAGCGGTTGAAATCGCGACGTCAACGCCGCGCTGGCTGAGCAAGAGTTGTCTCTCCCTGTCTTCCGGCGCAAGATCGCGTTTCAGGAACATGGGGAGAGTTCGAATGCGAATTGTGATCGCGGGCGCGGGCAGTATCGGGTGCTTTACCGGTGGGCTTTTGGCTGCGGCGGGGCATCAGGTGACTTTGCTGGGGCGGCCTCGGATTCTGGCCGAAATTGCCGAACACGGGCTGACATGCACCGATTTTTCTGGGATGACGCAGATGATTGAGGCGGATCGGTTGACCCTTGCCACCGATCCGACCTGTCTTGCGGACGCTGAAGTGGTGATTGTCACCGTCAAATCCCGCGCCACTGCGGAAATGACCGCGTTGATTGCAGCGCACGCCCCGGCTCAGGCCCCAGTGATTTCTTGGCAGAATGGGATGGACAACGGAACAAGTCTGCGTGCGGGACTTGTCGGGCGGGATGTACGGGCCGGGATGGTTCCGTTCAACGTGGTGCCATTAGGGGCAGGGTGTTTTCATCGCGCGACCTCGGGCGATATTGTGATTGAGACGGGGGCCGGGGATCTGGCCAAAGCGTTGAATGCGCCCGATCTGAGTGTCACTGAAAGTGCGCGCATCGAGGCGGTGCAGTGGGGCAAACTGGTGGTAAACCTGAACAATGCGTTGAACGCCCTGTCCGGGCTCACGATCCTTGAACAGTTGTCAGACCGGGCTTGGAGACGATTGATGGCGGATCAGGCAGCCGAGGCGATACGTGTCCTAAAGGCGGCTGGGATCGAGGCGCAGCCAACCACGCCTTTGCCGGTCTGGATGATGCCGTTTGTTTTGCGTCTGCCAACTGCGCTGTTCTCAAGGATTGCAGCGCAGATGCTGACAATTGACCCCACGGCGCGCACTTCAATGGCCTATGATCTGGCCGAACAGCGCCCGACTGAGATTGACAGTTTGCAGGGGGAAATCATCGCACTGGGCGCGCAATACGGATGTGAAACGCCGGTCTGCGTCCGCGTCGCGGAGTTGATCAACAGAGCGTCACAAGAGGGGGGCGTTCAACCACAATATTCCCCGAAGCAGATACGGGGATGAGGCCGGGACAGACCCGCGTGTGCGTGACCTGTCCCGGTTTGCTTAGATAAAGGCAGTCAAAAGCCAGAAGATGACGCCAGACATCAGAGCGGCGGCAGGGACCGTGATGACCCAGGCGGCAATGATGGTCATGAAGTGTGACCGGCGCACCAGTTTGCGGCGCTGGCGTTCTTCACGAGCAAATGCGGGCTTGATTTTAGCGGTTCCGGTCGAGAGACGGCGGCGACGCTCGGAGTCCCATTCACGGAAGAACCCGACCCCAAACACGCCGCCGACGGCGATATGGGTGGAGCTGACTGGCAGACCCAAAGAGCTGGCGACGATCACGGTGATAGCTGCAGACAGGGCCACACAGAATGCCCGCATGGGGTTCAGCTTGGTGATCTGACTGCCCACCATCCGGATCAGTTTGGGACCAAAGAGGAACAGACCAAACGAGATACCAAAGGCGCCGATGATCATTACCCACATCGGGATAGACACTTTAGAGGCGAAATCACCAAATTCAGTCGCGTGCACAATCGCGGCCAGTGGGCCAACCGCATTGGCGACGTCGTTGGCCCCATGGGCAAAGCTGAGGAAGGCGGCGGACACAACCAAGGGCAGGCCAAACAAGGTTTTTAGAGACCGTGTGCGGTTCTCCAGACCTTCGGATTTGCGGCGTACCCAAGGGACGGTCGCGGCCCATGTCACGACTGCTGTGGCCAAACCGATCAGGACTGCGACCTCTAGCTCAATCTTAACGATCCGCTTGAGACCTTTGACCGACAGATAGGCCGCAAAAGCGCCAGCCATAATGGCGACGAGGATGGGAACCCAACGACGCGCGGCGCCGATTTTGTCCTCTTGGTATTGGATCTTGGCTTTGATGATGGCCAAAAACAGGGCAGCAATGGCCCCGCCCAGAACGGGTGAAATCACCCAGCTAGCGGCGATCTTGCCCATTGTGGGCCAGTTCACTGCGGCCATGCCTGCAGCCGCGATCCCTGCGCCCATAACACCACCGACGACCGAATGCGTGGTCGAAACAGGGGCGCCGACCCAAGTCGCGAGATTTACCCATAGCGCCGAAGAGATCAGCGCGGCCATCATCGCCCAGACGAACACTTCGCTGTTTTGGACGGACATCGGATCGATGATGCCTTTGGAAATGGTCGAGACCACGTCGCCCCCTGCCAGCAGAGCACCGGCACTTTCAGCGATTGCTGCGATGACAATGGCCCCGCCCATAGACAACGCATTTGCGCCAACAGCCGGACCCATGTTGTTGGCAACATCGTTTGCCCCGATGTTGATCGCCATATAGGCGCCAACGGCTGCGGCTGCGATCACGATATAGCTGCCGGGAGTGTCGCTAAAGAAAATTGCTGCGATCAGGGCGGCTGTGATGATGAAGGCCATCGCAATACCGGTCCCGATCAGTGGTCGTGCCACGTACGATGTGGCAAGCTCCATTCGCGAGATCCTGTTCAGATCCTTATCCAAAGTGGTCCATTTGGTCTTGATCGGGGTATTGGTCATGGCCGAGGCTTTCCATCCAGTGGTCGCGCCTGCGGTTAGAGACTCATGAACAATGAGGCAAGTCTGTTGGCATAGAACTGACGTAAAGGTGTTACAAATGCCGCAACAAGGCTTGTAATTGGGGCTCGCGGACCAAGTTGGCGGCTTCTTTGGTCGAAATCCAGCGACGCTCGCGCTGCCCAGCTTCGGGGTAGTCATCCGACAAAGCCGCTACATCGATTCGATATACATTGGCGCGGACCGGTTGAGAAACGCCAGCGAACAGCTTTTTGTCATAGTGGTATTGGCCAACAGGTTCCGGATCATAGCCTGCGGTTTTCACACCGGCTTCTTCCCAAGCTTCTTGGACGGCGGCTTCGGCCCCGTTCATGCCGGCGATATGCCACCCCTTGGGGACAATCCAGCGGCCGGTTCCACGGCTGGTGATTAGGAGGACTTCCTGGCCCTTGGGCGTTGAGCGTAGACACAATGCGGCGACCTGCACCTGATACGGGCGCTGGATCAGAGGTCGTACAACCTCATGCCATGCTTTGGTCCATTTTTCAGTCATCGCGCGTTTCTGCTCTTTTGATGCAATTATGTGCACCAATTCCTGTCGAACATAGGTGTTTTTTCACTAAGTGCAACGTTTGCCACTGGAAACTAATCGCAATTGGTCATCTTGCGTCCACCGGCGTCCTGACGCAGATTGCAAGAACCAAGACCACAGAGGTGATGGATGAGCAAAGCGCGGATCGGCGTATACGGTTTGGGAACCATGGGCAGCGCTTTGGCGTTGAACTTTGCCAGCCGTGGCATCCCGACTGTTGTTTGTAACCGTGAGATCGAGTGGATCGCACCGTTTCTGAAAGAGGCGGGACCGTTGGCGGACCACCTGAGTGGCGCTGAAACGTTGCAGGCATTTGTCGCAAGTCTAGAGACGCCACGGTTGATCTTGATGATGATCCCCTCGGGTGCACCGATTGATACGATGATTGCGCAATTGCAGCCGTTGCTGGACGCAGGGGATACGTTGATTGATGCGGGGAACGCTGATTTTAACGATACGCGCCGCCGATCCATTGATTTTGCCGGAACCGGGCTCCACTTTGTGGGCATGGGTGTTTCCGGTGGCGAAGAAGGCGCGCGCACCGGCCCGTCAATGATGGTGGGGGGATCGGAGCACAGTTGGGCCCAGTTGCGCCCGGTGTTAGAGCCGATCGCCGCAGAGTTTCAGGGATTGCCCTGTGTGGCGCATGTGGGGCCGGACGGCGCCGGGCATTTCGTCAAGACGGTACACAACGGTATAGAATACGCTGATATGCAGATGATTGCCGAGGTCTATGGCCTGCTGCGCGATCATGCCGGGATGCCGGCGGCTGACATCGGTGCCGTGCTTGCAGGGTGGAATGATGGCCCCCTGTCATCTTATCTGATCGAAACCACGGCCAAGGTATTGCAAACCATTGACCCGGAGACCGGCAAGCCGCTGGTGGATCTGATCCAGGATCAGGCAGGTCAAAAGGGTACCGGTCGGTGGACATTGATCGAGGCGCTCAAGCTGGGTCAATCGGCCTCAACCATTGAAGCGGCTGTGGGCGCACGCGCTTGGTCCTCTGCAAAGGAGGCGCGTGTAGCGGCGGCTGATGAGTTGCCTGCCGGGGCTTTGGATGTGGTGTTGCCCGCACCAGATGTCTTGGCGCAGGCGTTGTTTGCAGGGCGTATTCTGGCCCATATTCAAGGGTTTGAGATTTTGCGCGCGGCCTCTGCTGAGTTTACGTGGGCGCTGGACTTGGCCGAGATTGCCGAAATCTGGCGTGCAGGCTGCATTATCCGGTCCAGTTTTTTGGATGATCTGGCCGAGATGTTACGTGCCAGCGGGTCAGAGCCGGTTCTGCTCGTACCCGCCGTGGGTGAATTGTTGACGCCCATCCTGCCTGCGTTGCGTCAAACCGTGTCGGCGGCGATGCAAGCTGGTTTGCCGATGCCAGCCATGGCGGCGGCTCTAAGTTGGTATGACAGTGCCCGGCAAGCGCGCGGTACCGCCAATTTGATCCAAGGCCAACGCGATGCCTTTGGCGCGCATGGGTTCAGGCGGGTAGATCACGACGGGGTTCATCACGGCAATTGGGGCGCATGACCCAAGATTTACACGAAATATTTGACCCAGGCGTGTAAACGTCGCGCCTTGGTCTGGGGGAGACAGCACCAATGGGGCAACCACTTGATGGAAGCTATGACTATGTGATTGTGGGCGGTGGCACGGCGGGATGTGTGCTGGCCAATCGTCTGAGCGAAGACCCCGGCACCAAGGTTTTGCTGTTAGAGGCCGGGGGCAATGACCGCTATCATTGGGTCCATATTCCGGTTGGTTACCTTTATTGTATCGGCAATCCGCGCGTTGACTGGATGATGAAGACCGCACCAGAACCGGGCTTGAATGGCCGTTCGCTGGTGTATCCGCGCGGTAAGGTTCTGGGCGGCTGCACCTCGATCAACGGCATGATCTATATGCGCGGGCAGGCGGCGGACTATGATGGTTGGCGGCAGATGGGCAACGCGGGTTGGAGCTGGGCGGATGTGCTGCCGTATTTTCGCAAATCCGAGGATCACCACGACGGCGAAACTGATCTGCACGGTGCGGGCGGCGAGTGGAAGGTCACGAAACAACGCCTGAGCTGGGATATTCTGAGCGCCTTTCAGGAGGCCGCGCGTGAATTTGGCTATCAGCCCACCGAGGATTTTAACTCTGGGACCAACGAGGGGTCGGGTTTCTTTGAGGTGAACCAAAAGAACGGGGTGCGTTGGAACACGACCAAGGCGTTCTTACGTCCGGCGATGAAGCGGCCCAATCTACGGGTGTTGACCCATGCGGTGACGGATCATCTGATATTGGACGGGAAGCGCGTCATGGGTGTTGCGTTTCGCCACAAAGGTCAATCGATGACGGTTGAGGCGGGGCGCGAGGTGCTGCTGGCAGCCGGAGCAATTAACTCGCCCAAGATTTTGGAACTTTCTGGAATTGGGCAGTCTGATCGTTTGAGCGGTTTGGGGATCACGCCAACGCATGATCTGCCCGGTGTTGGAGAAAATCTGCAGGACCATTTACAAATTCGAACCGTGTTCAAAGTGAAGAATACCGAGACCCTGAATGAGAAAGCGAACTCGCTGATTGGGCGAATGAAGATCGGGATGCAATATGCCACGTCGCGATCTGGGCCATTGGCCATGGCCCCCAGTCAGTTTGGTCTGTTCACCAAATCTGACCCTGCGTTGGAAACGCCTGATCTGGAATATCACGTGCAACCACTGTCGACCGACAAGCTGGGTGATCCGCTGCATCCGTTTCCGGCCATTACGGTCTCGGTCTGTAATCTGCGTCCTGAAAGTGTGGGGGCCTGTCACGTCACCACAAAAGAGACTGACCCTCAGCCGCATATTCAGTTGAATTATCTGAGTGCCGCGCGAGACAAACAGGTTGCGGTCACGGCGATCAAACAGGCACGCCAAGTGATGACAGCCAAGGCTTTGCAGCCCTATCAGCCTGAGGAATTCTTGCCCGGTCCCTCGGTTCAGTCCGAGGCAGAACTGGTCGCCGAAGCAGGCAATATTGCCACCACGATTTTCCACCCGACGGGCACATGTAAAATGGGCAGTGATACGATGGCAGTTGTAGGCGCTGATTTGCGGGTGCATGGGCTGGACGGATTGCGGGTCATTGATGCGTCGATCATGCCTAAAATTGTATCAGGCAACACCGCATCACCGGTCATCATGATTGCAGAAAAAGCCGCCGATATGATCCGCAACGCTTGAACTTGGGGCGTGTGCTGACGGTCGGGCGGCTGATAAAGTCGCCCCAAGGGATATTGCTATGCTGGTTTGATGTCGATCAGTTTGGTTCCATCCAGACAATCTAGCCCCTGTACGGCAACTCTATCGCCATTGATGGCCTGTATTGGCACAACAGAGGCGGCGATTGGGTTGGGTCTGTGTGGCGAACGCAGGCTGAAGACGCCAACCGGGTCTTTGTCGGGCTTGTTGCCGGGGAGTTGCAAGAGCAGGGATCTGTCCACGCCTTCGAACCAGTAGAGCAGCAGAACGTTTTGCCCATGTTTCAGGCACGACAAGCCAGCGGCACAGTTGGAGTCCAATACAACCTCGCACGTTGGCCCGTCGTGTTGGATGTTATTAGGGCAGTCGTTCAGGGTTTTGTACGGGGTTTCGAGGTGGCCTATGAACTTGAGTGTTGGGAGCATCGGTTTGGATCTCAATTTTAGGTGCGGTTAGAGGTCATGGCGTAGGCAAGGATAGTCACTAGGATGATGGCCCCACCAATGAAGCTGGTTTGAGGTGGAACTTCGCCAAAGAAGCCAAAGGCAAACAGGGGGGCGAACACGGCCTCCATCATCAGGATCATGCCGACTTCGGGGGCGGTGATGTATCGGGTTGCGACTTGCGACATCACGCGGCCAAAGGGGGCGGTGAACAGGCCCATCAGCCCCATGATAACCCAAGTGCTAAGGCTGAACGTCGAAGGTGCGGCAAAAGCGAACATGACGATGGCAAGGAACAAGCCCCCCATGCCCACGCTCGCCATGCGGCTGACGTCTTGGTATTTCCGCAAAAGTGTTTGGTTGAGGGACAGACAAGTGACCGCTCCAAAGGCCAAGGTGTCCCCGTAAAGATTGCCTGACCCAAACGACCCGGACACCACCACGCCAATGCCAACCATGACGAACGCTATGGCGATCCACGTTGCGCGCCGTGTGACTTCACCCAGAAACAGACGGCTAAACACAGCGGCCAGAGCAGGGGAAATACTGAGAATCACAAAAGTGTTGGCAATGGATGTGTTTTTGATGCTGAGCACCAACGCCGTTGCGCTGCCCAACATAAGGATACCGGACACTAGTACGGGCCAGCCACTTGCTTTGAGGGTGCCGATCAATCCGCGTTTGTCCCGGAGTTGGATGAAAAACGGCATCGAAATCGCGGTGAACAGCCCAAAGAGAAAAGCGGTGTCAAAACCGCTCACGCCTGAGAAACGTATGAAAATGGGGTCAAAGCTCATCAAAATGGCGCCGAGCAGCGCGATGAGGATACCCGATGTGCGCAGATTTTTGTGCGCGAGTTGGGAGGCGGAGATGTCAGACATGGTGCCTTCCTAAATAGTCATACTTGGTGGTATGATTTAACTCTACTTGCGCAAGAGTCAATAAAATCATACTTGTTGGTATGATTTATGGAGTGATGTAGCGTGGGAAAGATTGAACAAAACAAAGAGCAAAAGCGTCGTGCAATTTTGGCGGCAGCCAAGCAGCAGTTTTTGGCCGAGGGTTATGCGTCTGCGAACATGGGGAAAATTGCAGATCAGGCCCAAGTGACGAAGCAGACCGTCTATAGATATTTTCCGTCAAAGACTGAGCTGTTTCAGGCGACGCTGCGTTTTATGGGGAATAGCGCCGGTGAGAATTTTTTGGATCATTTGGAAGACCCAAATGCCGAAGATGGCCTGCGCAGATTCGCTTTGGCGTTTGCCCAAGCGCATTTGACTCAAGATCACTTGGAGACTTTCAGGTTGCTGATCGCGGAAAGCGGCAAAGCCCCCGAAATGATCGAGAGCTTTTTTCAAGTGGGGCCAAACGAAACCGGCGCGACCCTTGCGGTGTTTTTTGCGGATCGGCTGGGAGTGCAGGATGCAGAGCAGCCCGTTCGGTTGTGGCTCGCGATGCTTTTGGCGTTTCGCGATAGGGCGTTGTTGGGACAGGAACGCCCAGCGGAACAAGAGATGCGCGATCATGTGACCGCAGCGACTGACCTGCTGTTGCTGGGCCTTGCCCAAAAGGGGTGATCGCACGCTGCTGCCGGCATTAGCGGCGCGGTTTGGCGCGCACGGTTGGGTCGGCTTGGGTTGGATCTTCGGGCCAAGGGTGACGCGGATATTGAGCCTTCATGTCTTTGCGAACGTCCGCATAGGAACCGGCCCAAAATCCCGGCAGATCCCGGGTGATCTGTATCGGGCGCTGGGCGGGGGACAACAGCGTCACTTTTAGCGGCACGCCCCCAACTGATGGGTGTCGGGTCACACCAAACATTTCTTGCAGACGGACAAGGATTTCGGGAACCTCGCTGCCGTAATCAATTGGCACTTTTCGCCCCAAGGGGGTAACGAAGTGGCCCGGTGCTTGTTTGTCTAATTCTTGGGTTTGCGCCCAACTGAGAGCGTTGCGCAAGGCGGGGAGCAGATCAAAGCGTTTCCATCCTTCGGCGGTTTTTACGCCTGTGAAGATGGGCAAAAGCCAATCCTCAAGGGAGGCGATAAGCCCAGCGTTTGAGAAATCGGGCAGGTCTGCGCCTTCGGCCCGGACCAGTTCAACCCGTGCCGCCAAACGGGCGGCGGCCCCGTCCAGACGCAGGCCCAAATCGCGCACCCCATCCAACATCGCCTCGGCAACGCGGTCTGCGGGAACGTCTTTCCAGATCCGATCCTCAAGCGTAATCGATCCGAACCGCTGTTGTTGGCGGGCAATCACACGACGTTCGCGCTTGGACCATTCGCAGACATCGACCCATTTGATCTGATCCTCGAACAGATCCCTGATTTCACCTTCGGAGATTTGGACAGCCATCCGAATGCGGGCTTCGCGGGGGTTCCCGTCGGTGTCGATGGCAACCAGATAGGGGGCGCTGGCCAAGGTGTCTTCGGGGGTGAGAACCGCGCCTTTGCCACCGGACAGGACAAAGCGTGGCACATCGCCTTTGCGCCGTTGCCCGATGCGGTCAGGGTAGGCTAGGGCGGCCATGGCGGCGGGGCTCATTCTGTGTCCGGTGCCACGTCCGCGCAGGCGCTTGGTTTCGCCTTTGATACGGTCCAGTACGCCATAGTTCACCTGATACGGACGGTTGCGCTGGAATGCTTTGGCATCGCGCATTGCCTCAATTCGCAGCGTCAGATCAGAGGGTGCCCCGCGCAACGGATCGCGTTCGGCCATCAGGGCGGCAAGGGGGGCGGCCTCGTTGCTAGCGGTGACCAGCATATGACCCAAGCGGGGGTGCAGGGGCAGGGCGCTGAGTGCGCGGCCGTGTTTGGTGATCTGTCCTTTGGCATCCAGCGCCCCGAGCATGTGCAAGAGCGTACGCGCCTCGGCCAATGCGCCTCCGGGTGGGGGTGTCAGAAAGGCGAGGTCATTGGCATCGGCCCCCCAAAGCGCCAGTTCCAGTGCCAAGCCGGTCAAATCGGCGGCTTCAATTTCTGCTGGCGGGAAGGCCATCAGGGCCCCTTCTTCACCTTTGGTCCAGAGACGGTAACAGACCCCATCAGAGACACGGCCAGCCCGACCGGCGCGTTGGGTGGCTTCGGCGCGGGTAACACGCTCGGTAACTAATCGGGACATACCTGCGCCGGGGTCGAACCGAGCGCGCCTGGCTTGGCCCATGTCGACCACGACTCGGATGTCCTGAATCGTAAGTGAGGTTTCCGCGATTGACGTCGCCAGTACCACCTTGCGTCCCGATTTGAGCGGTGCAATGGCGGCGCGTTGATCGGCAAATGGCATAGCCCCAAACAGTGGGCGCACCACACAATCACCGGATAAACGCCCCTTGAGTGCGCCTTCGGCGCGTCGGATTTCACCTTCGCCCGGGAGGAACACCAATATCCCGCCGCCCATGGCGCGGGTGTCGCGGTCTGCTTGAAGCACGAGATCGACTAGAGCATCGGTTCGGCGGGCTTTGGGGCCAAGAGGTCGATCAAGCCAGCGGGTTTCGACCGGAAAGCTACGCCCTTCGGAGGTGATTAGCGGGGCATTCATCAAAACTCCGACAGGCCCCGCATCCAACGTGGCGGACATGGCTATCAGGATCAGGTCGTCGCGCAGGGCCTCGGCCACTTCTAGACACAAGGCCAGCCCAAAGTCGGCGTTCAGCGAGCGTTCGTGAAATTCATCAAAGATCACCGCGCCGATGCCGGGTAAGTCGGGGTCAGATTGCAACATCCGGGTCAGGATGCCTTCGGTCACAACTTCGATTTTGGTGGTTTTGGAGACCTTGGCGTCGCCGCGCACCCGGTAGCCCACGGTTTGCCCCGGCGCTTCGCCCAGCGTTTCGGCCATACGTTCAGCAGCGGCGCGCGCAGCAAGGCGGCGGGGCTCCAGCATTACGATCTTGCCGTCAGTCAGCCTGGCGTCAAGCATGGCGAGCGGTACGCGCGTTGTCTTGCCTGCCCCGGGTGGGGCCTGCAAAACGGCGCGTCCCCGGTTGCGCAGGGCGTCGATCAGGTCGGGCAAGGCGTCTTCGATGGGTAATTTCGTCATGTCTACCTTATCGCCAAAGCAAAGACTGAGGTCTAGCTCCGGATCTTGGAACGCAGGCGGGGTAGAGACATCACAACGCAGGTTGATCCGTCATTGGGACTGGACAAATCGCATTCCGCCCCGTCAATTGGCGCCCAGTTTTTAAGAGGGCGGCCAATGGATATCAAACAACTCGGAGAGAGAGTTCTGGCAGGGGAGCGGCGCGCGTTGGCGCGCTCGATCACATTGGTGGAAAGCCAGCGCAGTGATCACCGGGCCCAAGCGTCTGAGTTGTTGGAGTATCTTGCCGGGGCGAAACGCCAAGCCTTGCGCATTGGGTTGTCTGGGACACCGGGTGTTGGCAAGTCCACGTTTATCGAAAGCTTTGGCATGATGCTGACCGCACAGGGGTTACGGGTCGCAGTTTTGGCGGTTGATCCGAGCTCCTCGCGCTCGGGTGGGTCCATCTTGGGGGATAAGACGCGGATGGAACGCCTGTCGCGGGATCGCAATGCGTTTATTCGCCCGTCGCCCAGCCAGACCCACCTGGGAGGGGTGGCACGTCGCACCCGTGAGGCGGTGGCCTTGTGCGAGGCGGCGGATTTTGATGTGGTGCTGATTGAAACGGTGGGCGTTGGGCAATCTGAAACCGTGGTGGCGGAAATGTCTGATCTGTTTCTGTTGCTGCTCGCCCCTGCGGGCGGGGATGAGCTGCAAGGTGTTAAGCGCGGCATCATGGAGATGGCAGACCTTATTCTGGTGAACAAAGCAGACGGAGATCTAAAGCCTGCTGCGATGCGCACCTGTGCGGATTATTCCGGTGCATTGCGCCTGTTGCGCAAACGGCCACAGGATCCGGATGGCTACCCAAAGGCAATGATGGTTTCGGCATTGCAGGATGATGGTCTGTCGGTGGCGTGGGGAGAGATGCAAGCGTTGACCGAGTGGCGTCGGGAGAATGGGTTTTGGGAGTCGGGGCGCGCCAATCAGGCCAGGTATTGGTTTGACCAAGAAGTACGTCAGGCTTTGCTGGCGAAATTGAACACGCCAGAGGCACGGGCGACGATGGATCAACTTGGCATGGATGTTGCGCAGGGGGGGATCGGTCCTGCGGCGGCAGCGCAAAAGATGTTGGAGCGGTTGAACGCCATCTAAAGGGGCGAATCTCTGCCCGATTTTGAGGTGTGTTAGGCCGATCAGCCGGGCCTTGGAGGTGTTAGGTTGGACAAAACGTCCTTAGCCACAGGGAAAGACAAAGATTCCGTGACACTTGTCTTGACCATCCCGGCGATTCCTCCTACTAGCATCCAACCAGTTTTCGGGTGTCGCCTTTGGCCGCACCCAGAGTGATTTGGCACCGGGCTGCCCGTTGCCACCAGATACGAAGGATGAACCCATGTCGCGCCGTTGCGAACTGACCGGAAAAGGCCCGATGACTGGCAACAATGTCAGCCATGCTAAAAACAGAACCCGTCGTCGGTTTCTGCCAAACCTAAATGACGTTACACTGCAGTCCGAAACATTGGGCCGTGGCGTCAAGCTGAAGATTTCTGCGGCTGCTTTGCGCTCTGTTGATCACCGTGGTGGTCTGGACGCGTTCTTGGCAAAAGCCAAAGACGAAGAGCTGTCCACAGGCGCTTTGAAAGTGAAGAAAGAGATCGCTAAGGCGCAAGCTGCAGCCTGATCTGAACTCACGATCCGAATTCTAACGGCTCTGCATCGTAAGATGCGGGGCTGTTTTCGTTTGTGGGATGCCGTTGAGGGCCGGTGCGTTTCCGGGGTGGCGCGGCGATCCGCAGCAGGGCGGGCTTTGCCCTTGAAGCTGCGTATAAACAGGATCATACCGATCCTGAAATGAAGGCAGTTGTACGCATATATCTGGCAGTGATGCTGTCGATGGTTTTGGCCCTGACGGCACAGGGCCTTGCGCAAAGCCGTGGTGTGTCCATGGCGCAGGGGCAGATGGAGATTTGCACCGGCACTGGTCCGGTGATGGTCTATGTGGATGCCGATGGGCAACCGACGCAAGCGCCACATTACTGCCCTGATTTTGCGCTGACGTTGCTGAGCGCCCTTGGCGTCGCGGATATTACGGCTCCGCGCGGGCCTGCTGGAATGTCAGTGAATGGGGCCAAAGGCTACGCACAAGTGCCAACAGCCGTTGTTTTGCGTGCCTCGGCTCGAGCGCCACCCGCTTTGATCTAAGCTTTCGAAGAACAATATTTTCAAACTGTTAGATCAAAAAAGGAGAGACGTGATGTCTTTCAAATCCATCCTGTTCACCGCTGTTGCAACCCTTGGCTTGACGACATCAGCCTTTGCTGCGGATGTTATGGTGAAAGATGCCTATGCCCGCTCAGCTGGTAAAAACGCCAAAACGGGTGCTGCGTTTATGATGATCATGAACCATGGCGCAGAAAACGATCGTCTGATCAATGCCACATCAGATGTGGCCAAGCGGGTCGAGTTGCACACGCACAAGGAAAATGGTGATGGCGTGATGCAGATGCTGCACGTCGAAGAGGGCTTTGCCATTCCTGCAGGTGAAATGCATCCGCTCAAACGCGGTGGTGATCACGTGATGTTCATGGGGCTCAACCAGCCGTTTGTGCAGGGTGAGATGATCCCGGTAACACTGGTGTTTGAAAAGGCTGGTGAAGTGAAGGTTGAGATCCCTGTGGATCTGGAGCGCAAACCCGCTGAAGGTGGCATGAGCCACGGCACGCACAAAAACTAAGGGCGCGCGCGACCGGCCTCTGGCCACCAGCGGCAGCCCTCGTTCGGGCGAAGGCCGGGCTTTGTAGCCCGGCCTTGTTGCGTCACGGGGCGCGCAAAAGGCGTTCTACCCAGGCAGGGACGATGTCGCTGGCGGGGCCAAAGTGGGTTTCATCAAAGTTTGAGACCACAGCAGAGGGTTCTAGATTCAATTCGACGGTTTTGGCACCGGCGGCGATGGCTTCGTGTACAAACGCGGCGGCGGGATAGACTTGGCCAGAGGTGCCGATGGCCGCAAACAGCGTCGCGTGTGAGAGGTGGTCATAAATGTCATCCATTCCATAGGGCATTTCACCGAACCAGACGATGTCAGGACGTGCGGTTGGGGCATGGCAGGCGGGGCAGGGTTCAGCCACATGCATCTCCAAGGGAGCAGGCCAGCGGTGGTCGCAATTGCTACAGAGTGCGCCTGACAAAATGCCGTGCATGTGCATGACGGCTTGGCTTCCGGCAGCTTCATGCAGCCCGTCCACATTCTGAGTGATAACAATCACTTCGCCCGGAAAGATGCGTTGCAATCGTGCCAAGGCATGATGTGCGTCGTTGGGCGTGGCTTGGGCGGCCTGGGCGCGTCGCGCGTTGTAGAACCCGTGAACCAGAGCGGGGTCGCGGGCGAACCCTTCGGGAGTTGCGACATCTTCGATCCTGTGTTTAGACCACAACCCGCCTTCGTCCCGGAAGGTACCCAACCCGCTTTCGGCGGAAACTCCGGCTCCGGTTAAAATCACGATCTTTTCCATTCCCAACCTCATCGTTTACATAGCTGCCAAAGGAGAAACCTATGTCCACAGTGCCCAGAATTCTATTTGTTTGTCTCGGGAATATCTGTCGCTCCCCGGCGGCTGAGGGTGTTTTTCGCGTGCTCATGCCGGACGGGACGATTGACAGTGCAGGAACCGGAGGGTGGCATGTGGGTGAGGCGCCCTATGGCCCCATGCAACGGGCGGCACAGGCGCGGGGCTATGATTTGGGCAGGCTGAGAGCGCGCCAGTTTGTACAAGCGGATTTTGAGCGTTTTGATCTGATCATCGGTATGGATTCCGAGAACACTGCCAATATCGAGGCAATGCGCCCTGTGGGTAGTCAGGCGCCGGTTCGCTTGTTCACGGATTACGCACCGGGCGCGGGCATGAACCACGTACCCGATCCGTATTATACCCGTGATTTTGATGGGGTCTTGGATTTGATCGAACAGGCAGCACAGGGATTGAAAAGCAGAGCTGATTTAAGAAATTCGAAAACTACTGAATTCTGTTGATAAAACTCTGATGCGGGCACTTGCCTGAAAGGGGGATGGCTGGCTGATACATCAGACAGCTACAGGGAACCCCTTATAAATGATCTTACCGGCTTTTCAGTCTGTATCGTACCCAAGTCTGATCTTAGGCATCGATGACGCGCAATTGGCCCGAAAGCCAAGGCAGCTGGGTCAGGGCTGGGTCGATCATCTGTCGCTGAACCAACTGGCGCATGGTTTGCGCCACGTCGCGCGGCACGCGGTCCGCCCAATCCGCGCCTGCAAACAGCGAAATGGTACGCGAGAACGACGCGATTGGCAGCGGAAAGGCGTCGATTTGATCGTGGAACCGCGCCGCGCGCATGTAGCCCAACGGTGTGGTGATCGTCCATCCCACACGCCGGGCCACCATGGCAATCAACGCCAGATGCGAACCAATTTCAAAGCGTTCCTCAAAATCCAGCTTTTGACGCGCAAGGTGCCCTTCGATCTGACGGCTGATCAGTTGCTCGCGGGCATAACGCAACAAAGGCAGGTTTTGCAGGGTCGCCGTAACATCCGCCCCGTCGGGCACAAAACCCTTGGGCGTGACCAGCATAAACGGGTCGCGGACCAGCGGGTATTCGATCACGCCCTCGAGCATTTCACCGGTGCTGGCAGCAACAGCGATGTGCAGGCGCTGCGCCTGCATCGCTTCGCTGATTTCATGGCTGGGTGCGGTGATCAGTTTGAAGCGGCATTTGGTCAGGCTATCGGCAAGCACCGTCACCAATCGTGGGGTCAGGTCGTTGTCGAAATCATCGATCAGGCCGATCGACAACGTGCTGAGATGGGTCAGGTCCATGACGGTCAGCTCGCTCTGTGCCAGCCGCAGTTCGCTGAGCACGGTTTCTGTACGCGCCAAAAACGAGCGTCCCGCGGGGGTGACCTTCATCGGGCGTTTGCCGTGGTCGACCAAATCGGTCCCCAACGCCTTTTCAAGATTACGCAACTGTTGGCTGACAGCTGGCTGGCTAAGGCCCGTCAAGTCCGAAGCCTGCGCCACAGAGCCCGTTTTTGCCAAGGCTTCGAATACCTCCAACCCGCGCAGGGTTACACCCTTCATCAACATGTTGATCCCCTCCGTAGTTTTGACTTTTGTGAAACTACTCTCCTCTTAGGTCAAGCTCGAAACAGACTGGATATCGCCCATGCCCGTTGAATTTTTGAAATCCGCCCCCGGTTTGCCACCCCAATCCGGAGGCGACACATCCGATATTGTGCAGGTCATGTTGGCCCGTATGAAAGAAGGTGGAGAAGACGCCGTGCGCGAATACACGACCAAGCTGGACGGCTGGGAGGGGGATATCGTGGTCTCCCCAGATCAGGTGGAAGAAGCATCGCGTGGGGTGCCTGACGCGCTGAAGGCCGAAATCCAATATGCCCATGACAACATCCGCCGGTTTGCAGATGCGCAGCGGTTGTCAGCGCAAGATTTTGAAATTGAGCTGCGCCCTGGATTGATTGCGGGACAGCGTCAGATTCCGTTGAGTGCCGCTGGGGCCTATGTGCCCGGAGGTCGGTATGCGCATATTGCATCTGCGCTGATGACGATCACCACAGCACGGGCGGCCGGTGTGCCAAACATCACGGCGTGTTCTCCTCCCCGTCCGGGGCGTGGGGTGCATGCTGCCATCTTGTACGCAATGTCACTTGCAGGTGCGGATCGCATTCTTGCACTTGGCGGTGTTCAAGGGGTCGCGGCCATGGCGCATGGGCTGTTTGGATGTGCGCCTGCCGATATTCTGGTGGGGCCGGGTAACCAGTTTGTGGCCGAGGCCAAACGCCAGCTTTTTGGGCCTGTTGGGATTGATATGTTTGCGGGTCCTACGGATTCGATGGTGCTGGCGGATACTACAGCCGATCCGTTCACTGTGGCTTGGGATCTGGTTGGACAAGCAGAGCATGGGTACAATTCACCTGTTTGGCTGGCGACGGACAGTCGGGCGCTGGCGGATGCAGTATTAGCTCATATCCCCGGTTGTATCGCAGAATTGCCCGAGCCCAATCGATCCAGCGCGCAGGCGGCGTGGGATTCACTGGGTGAAGTGATGTTGTGTTCGGATCGCGAAGAGGTGGCGCAGATCGCTGATAAATATGCGCCCGAGCATTTGCATGTGCAGGCCGCTGATTTGGAGTGGTGGCGCCTGCGGTTAAATGCCTATGGATCGTTGTTCCTAGGGGAAAACACCACAGTCGCGTTCGGCGATAAGGCGTCTGGGCCGAACCATGTTCTGCCAACGTCCGGCGCCGCGCGATACACGGGCGGCTTGTCTGTGCACAAGTTCCTTAAAACCGTGACTTGGCAGCGTGTGAGCGAGGAAGCTTTGCCGGACTTGGCTCGGTCCACAGCGGCGATTTCGCGGGCTGAAGGGATGGAAGGCCACGCGCGGACAGCAGATATCCGGTTGGACAAGCTGCAACCTGCGTTGAAACTGGCCGCTAGCGAGGCCTAATCTATAGCCTGACGGATTTTTGGTCTGCGTCAGGTCATCTACTAGTGCTGCCATGTTTGGTTGTGCAAGAATTCATGAATGGCGCATGAAAAAGCCAGTATGACTGGCTTTTTCACAGATCTCTGCAGGGCTCTCTTTACCGACAGGTCGCGTGAACCTTTTGGCCGAAGGCTTTGTAGCGTAGCCAAAGTTGTTCGTCGCTGCTGCGGTCCGACATGCGGATCTGTTGTGCCTGATGGGGGTCGGCGAACCATTTCGCGACTTTGCGACGTTCCGTGCGAGACAGGGATTTGTTTGCGACCCTTTGGATGCAGCCGCAGAGTTCGCGTGATGCTGCAGGCCTATCAGAGGCGCGGCACGCGCGATTGATGGTGCCGGATGCGGCCTCGACAGGGGCTGGGGCCAGCGCCACCAAAGACCCAGCGCAGAGCGCGATTGTAATAAAAAGCTTCATGTCTTGCCTCGTTTCTTTTGGTCATTAGGGGTCTGATGCCCCATTGGGACGCTTACGCACTATGGCGTAAGGGTATTGCTCGATCAATCTTGGTTAACTCATACAGCAATGCGCAGGCTTCTTGTCGCCGAAGGGTTGGGCGCGCCAAGCGGTGCTGGGGGTGGGTTTCAGTGTTTAGTTCGGGGAAAAACAGGGCATCTGGATCATTCCCATGCGCGCTTTGGGTCATGTAGAGGGATTCAGATGCGACCCCGTTTGCTTTGATAATACCATGGTTTTCCAGTAGGATATGAAAATACTCAACCGTTTTTGCCGGGACGATACGTGCCAGCCCTGCATCAACTAGCGCTATAGCTGGGCTGAACACCTGGATAGTTCCATACTGCAATTCAGCTGCAGGGTCTGAAATCAACAGGCGGTGCTGCTGAGAGACCTGAACAGGGGAATCAGCCCCCAATATTCCAGTTGGGATTTCGACAGGGGCAAAGCGACCTGCCGCAATGACGCTGCGCGATCCGATCCATTTTACCGGTTGAGAACCATGATCGAGAGTCCAGATCAGATCACCGACCTTTATCTTTTCGATGCGCTGAATATCCGTGGCGGTCTTGATCCATGTCCCGCGTGTAAAGCAGATTGGGGTGACATAGTCATCGGCGCTGAAACTTGGCCCTTCCTGGGCGTCAACTACAGTCAGCGGGGTGCCGACCGGGGGGAAGTCACCGGGATCACCGACAAAAGCCAAACCTTCGATTGTGGCGTAAGAGGGGGAGGAGTTGTTGACGTTGAAGCCAACCATTTGCCAAAAACTGGTGCCGTCCGTCACGGTTAGCCCATACTCTGCTTCGACTCGTGTGTTGTTGCCATAGGTGGTGCCGTCAATGTTTTGCGATCCATCCAGCCGTTGATTGCTGTCATTGTCGCTGAAATTGGTGTCGTTGTCCCGGATTTCGATTTCGGTCCAGGCGTTGGAATTCAGGGTGAGGGTCTGACCCACCAGATGCGAACCATCGCCCTGTGTCACCCCGTCCAGCTGTTGACCGCCAGAGACAGTAATCTGGGATTCACCCAGCATAAAAATCGAAAACCGCGCCATGAACTGCCTATGCCTAGCCCGCGTCTTGCTGCGCGAGTCTCTTCAAGGACTCACATGTTACAGTCTAAATGGGGCAAGATTAAGGAACGGTTTACCAATGCGCGAAGAGTCGCTTGGGATGATTTGTTTTAGCTAGATTTTGTTTTATCGCTTCTGCAAAGTCAGCTACCTAGTAGAGTTTTCACAAATGCCCAGATTGCCTTTGCGACAGATCGAATACCTTCATTCTGTGTCGTGAGTGGAACGGTTACCACAGCTAAGCCGCCTGCTTTTCCCGCTGCCTTGGCAGCTTCAGTCAAAGCCACATCCAATTTTTGACCAAAGTACTTGGCCAGTCGTAGTGAAATTTCCCAAAGAGTCTTTGCTATGCGAGATAATATTGATGGTTCTGGGGCAGGCTTTGCAAGTTCTTCTTCTGCAGCTATAAGTTCGTCCCGAACGAGAACAAAATCTTTTTGGATGGTCTTCGAGATTTCAGTGTCTAGCGGTGGGCCGCCATTATCCCCAATGAGTGGGTGGCTTGATGTAGAGGATACCCAATTTAGTTGAGCTTTCAGTTCTGCAATTTCTTTTTCAAGTTCAAGCTTTTGTTTGATACGCTTGATCTCTGCCGCTACCGCTTCTGGCCCGGCATCCCAAATCGCATCTTCTATCAGTGCGACGTGTAATTGCAGATCCCAATCCAGAGGGGTTCCGTCGAGAAAGGCTCGATACCACTCATGCCAGAAAGACCATTTTTTGTCTTATTTCAGGAAGTTAGGCAGAGTCGATGCTAGTTATCGTTCACGATCGGTTACCTGTGCTGGTTTTAGTTTAGTTACAGCCCGCGAAGTATTTGATCCGTAGTACTCTGGCGCTTTTGGATGAGACTTGAGTGCGTTTCTAGTAAACTCAAAGGCCTCAAGGGCAAATTCTTCGGGGGCCTCCTTAGTGTAGGCCGTTGCATAGAAAGCAGCACAATACGCTTCTAAGGCATTGCCAATTCCGAAGAGGAAGTGAGTGCTAAATACACTATATTGCTCTGGTATTTTTTTGGTGTTCGGGTGGGTTGGATTGATGCGTCAAAATGGACCGAGGTCGTGCTGTCTTTTAGGTGCTGATTCAAGTAGCCGCCGCAGCTGAAAGCTATATCCGAACTATCGAAGCTCTCTTGTTTTTGGTTTTCAAGACAAACATCAATGCAGTACAGCGCTCTTAGATAGGCGACGACTGTAATGTCCAGTATGCGGTCTGGGTCTCCGAAACTGGGGTCTTTGTAAGGGCCGGTCGCCCCAAAGGCGAGCATCAGGCTCCTAAACGTGCGATCTAGATCGATCTCAGAAAATCTATAAGATTTGTCGTCAAAAAGGTCGCCTGTGCTTTCGTCCATTGACCAAACCCCAAAATCTATACATATCCCGAAGCCATGACAGATCTGGCCAAAATCCGCAATTTCTCCATCGTCGCGCATATCGACCATGGCAAATCCACCCTCGCTGACCGTCTCATTCAAGAGACGGGCACCGTGAAAGAACGTGACATGCAAGCCCAGCTATTGGACAGCATGGATATCGAGCGTGAGCGTGGCATTACCATCAAGGCCAACACGGTGCGTATCGATTACACGGCGGACGACGGGGAGGACTATGTCCTGAACCTGATCGACACCCCGGGTCACGTCGATTTCGCTTATGAGGTCTCTCGCTCGATGCGCGCGGTTGAGGGGTCTTTGCTCGTTGTTGACAGTTCGCAAGGGGTTGAGGCGCAGACGTTGGCCAACGTTTACCACGCCTTGGATGCGGATCATGAGATTGTGCCGATCCTGAACAAGATCGATTTGCCCGCCTCGGATTGTGATCGGGTTGCGGAACAGATCGAAGATGTCATCGGCATTGATGCGACGGGCGCCATTCAGGTGTCGGCCAAGACGGGGCAAGGCATCCACGAAACGCTTGAGGCGATTGTTAAGGAACTGCCTGCGCCAACTGGTACTCGTGATGCACCGCTTAAGGCGATGCTGGTCGACAGTTGGTATGATGCCTATCTGGGCGTGATCGTTCTGGTACGGATCATGGATGGCGTTCTGAAAAAGGGTGAGCGGATCAAGATGTTGTCGAACGGGTCGACGCATCATGTGGATCGTATCGGCGTGTTCCGCCCCCAGATGGAAGCCATCGACGAACTTGGCCCCGGCGAGATGGGGTTCCTGACTGCGTCGATCAAACAGGTGCGCGACACCCGCGTGGGTGATACGATCACGCACGAGAAAAAAGGCACCGAAGACGCGCTGCCGGGATTTAAGCCTGCGCAGCCAGTGGTGTTCTGTGGTTTGTTCCCGGTCGATAGCGCTGAATTCGAAGACCTGCGCGATGCGATCGACAAACTGGCGCTTAACGACGCCTCGTTTAGTTTCGAGATGGAGACCTCGGCCGCGCTGGGCTTTGGTTTCCGTTGTGGGTTCTTGGGCCTCTTGCACCTCGAAGTGATCCGCGACCGGATTGAGCGCGAGTATGACATTGACCTGATCACCACGGCGCCCAGCGTGGTCTATCACATCTACATGCGCGACGGCACGCAGGTTGACCTTCACAACCCTGCTGACATGCCCGATCTGACCCATGTGGACCATCTGGAAGAGCCGCGCATCAAAGCGACAATTCTGGTCCCGGATGAGTATCTGGGCGATGTTTTGAAGTTGTGTCAGGACCGTCGTGGTATCCAAGAGGATCTGACCTATGCCGGGTCCCGCGCAATGGCCGTCTATGACCTGCCGCTGAACGAAGTGGTCTTTGATTTTTACGACCGCCTGAAATCGGTGACCAAGGGTTATGCCTCGTTCGATTATCAGCTGACCGGCTATCGCGAGGATAACCTTGTGAAAATGTCGATCCTTGTGAACGACGAACCCGTCGATGCGCTGTCGATGATGGTGCATCGCGACCGCGCCGAGGCCCGTGGCCGCGCGATGGTTGAAAAGCTCAAGGATCTGATCCCGCGTCACATGTTTAAAATCCCGATCCAAGCGGCCATTGGTGGCAAGGTCATCGCGCGCGAGACCCTATCGGCCATGCGCAAGGACGTGACCGCGAAATGTTACGGCGGCGACGCAACCCGGAAAAAGAAACTGCTGGAGAAGCAGAAGAAGGGTAAGAAAAAGATGCGTCAGTTCGGGAAAGTAGACATCCCGCAAGAGGCGTTTATCAGCGCCTTGAAAATGGACGGCTAACAGCCGACCGTTTTCACGGTGGTTGGGCGGCAGCGTATTGCGCAGCAATGCGCGAGCCCACACCCTAGCTTTCTGCGATGGTTGACCTTTCGCACCGCCCCAATTCAGCAAACATTAGATTGACAGGGCAGCACCTGCGGCCCCAGAGCTTTTGCTGTGCAAAAGCCGCGCCCGACCCTCCCCCCGGGAGGGCGCTTTGCACCCACCCAGTGTCGGGCGCTTTGGTTACCGATTATTCTGGGTCACGTTGTCGGACATCGAGTTGTCTGGGTCTTCGAGCGCGAGACCCATTTGGCCACGCGCAAGGATTTGTTCGCCAAATGTTACGGCGGCGACGCTACCCGAAAAAAGAAACTGCTGGAGAAGCAGAAGAAGTGTAAGAAATAGATGCGTCAGTTCAGGAAAGTAGCCTCCCCGCAAGAGGCTTCTATTTCTGCACTAAAAATGGACAGTTGAAGTCAGTAACAATCAGTGGTTGAGTTGTGGCGGAGCTTTGCCTCCACCCCTTTTGTTTCAATAAAGGGCTTAGTTGACTATTTGAACAGGTAATTTAATGACGAAGTATACGTTTTATGTGGATGAAACTGGTGATGCTGGATTGGAAAAAGTTCGGCAGGGTACTCATAGCAAGGGTGCATCGCCATATTTGGTGCTAGGTGGTTGCCTTGTTCCAGCTGTTAGAAAGGCGGAACTTCTTAATCTTCTTTCAGATGTTCGCACCGAAATTGATAAATCGGACCTACACTGTACGAAACTGAGCCACTTTTAGATGGCAAAATATGCTCGAATGGTTGGGGCGTCGGCGCGATTCAAAAGCTTTGCTTTGGTGTCCAGTAAGTCCACCGTAGGTAATTATAAGGAAGTCATTGCGGGTAAGGGGAGTGACCAGAAGTATTATAATAAGTGTGTTTCCTATTTGTTGGAGCGGCTTGGGCATTTCATGCTTACCTATGGTATTTCAGAAGACGAAGTCCGAATTGTTTTTGAGGAAAGGAAATCTCACGATTATGAGAAGCTGCGAAACTATATTCACCAAATAAAGCGAACACCTAGGGACAAGCGCTTAGAGTACTATCTTTCGGTAATTGACCCCAGAAGAATGGAGGCACAAGCAAAAGGTGTTGATGATCTCATGACCCTTGCTGACCAAGTGGCCTTCTCGGTTTCGGCCGCAATAAATGCCTCTTCTTCGAACTACGGGGTTCCAGAGCAACGTTATTTACGAGAGCTGAAGTCTTGTTTTTTCTCTGATTCCACGGGCGAAGCAGTAGGAGAGTTTGGTCTTAAGCTCTTTAAGCGTCATTCGATGAAGTTCGACGACACAACTAAAACTTTCCTGGTTAGCTGGCATGTAAAAGGGGTTGAACCAGATTTACACTTATCGAAATAGCAAACCTGCCCATTCACAGAATGTGCAGCGCCCGAACCGCCCCTACGGGGCGGGCGCGGCTGATTATTCAGATGTCCCGCAAAATCCAACCGCCCCCGGGGCTTCGCCCGTTCGACCCTGAAACTGTCCACTGGACAGTTTCCAAGACGGGTCTCACCCCCTCGGTTCGTGCGCGGTGCTTTGGTTTCAAGGGAGTTTCGGGGCATCGGAGCGACCCGTGTGGGCTATCCGTGCACCCTGACAACTGTCCAGCAGTTGGGTTGGGTGTGGCGAGGCCCCGCGTGGGGCCCGGCCAGATCGTCAGGATTCAGAGCTTTTTCTGAACATCCGTTGCGGCTTCGCTGATGGCGTCCCCGGCTTTGCCGACGTCTTTTCCAACGCCTTTGGCCGTTTCACATCCCGCCAGCGCCAGCAGGGTCAAACTAATCGCTACCATTCGGGTCATATCTGTCTCCTGTTATGCTCGATTTCCCAAGGCTTAGCAGGTCACGAGTCTGGTTTCCAGCGCCCGTAAGACCGCCCGGAGACCAGACTAAATGACTTAGGCGGGCAGGGCGCCCCAGAGGTCGTATTCGCCGGCCTCATCCACTGTGACGGTGACGATTTCGCCGACGGATAGGCCCTCGGTGCCTTCATCAATGAACAGGTTGCCGTCGATCTCGGGCGCGTCGGCTTTGGTGCGGCAGGTGGCGATGCCATCGGCGTCGATATCGTCGATGATCACATCCATGGTCTGGCCGACCTTGGCTTGCAGCTTGGCCTCGGAAATCGCCTGTGCTTTCTCCATGAAACGGTCCCAGCGGTTCTGTTTGACCTCGGCCGGGACATGCCCGTCCAGATCGTTCGACCGCGCGCCATCGACGTTTTCATACTGGAAGCAGCCGATGCGATCCAATTGCGCCTCGTCCATCCAATCCAGCAGATACTGGAACTTTTCCTCGGTCTCACCTGGGTAGCCTACGATAAAGGTCGAGCGCAGGGTGATATCGGGACAGACCGCGCGCCAAGCTGCGATCTCGTCCAGTGTTTTGGCCGATGCAGCGGGGCGGGCCATGCGTTTGAGCACATCCGGGTGGGCGTGCTGGAACGGGATATCCAGATAGGGCAACACGGCGTTGTCCGGGTCCGCCATCAGGGGGATCAGTTCGCGCACCGAGGGGTAGGGGTAGACATAGTGCAGACGCACCCACAGATCCTTGGCGTTGCCCAGTTTGCCCAACTCGCGGGTCAGGTCGGTGATGTGGCTGCGCACCTCGCCGTCCTTCCACGGGTTGGTGTCATATTTGCGATCCAGCCCATAGGCGGACGTATCCTGAGAAATCACCAACAGTTCGCGCACGCCAGCGCTGACCAGCTTGTCAGCCTCACGCAAGACCGCATGGGCCGGACGCGAGGCCAGTTTGCCGCGCATGTCGGGGATGATGCAGAACTTGCATTTGTGGTTACAGCCTTCGGAAATCTTGAGATAGCTGTAATGGCGCGGGGTCAGTTTAACGCCGCTTGCAGGCAGGAGGTCGATGAATGGATCCGGGTCGGGGGGCACAGCGCCGTGCACCGCATCCAGCACCTGTTCGTATTGATGCGGGCCCGTGACGGCCAGAATGCGGGGGTGGTGTTCGCGGATGTAATCGGGTTCCGCCCCAAGACATCCGGTCACGATAACCTTGCCGTTTTCGGTAAGCGCCTCGCCAATGGCATCCAGACTTTCAGCCTTGGCTGAATCCAGAAACCCGCAAGTGTTCACGATGACCGCGTCAGCCCCTGAGTAATCAGGCGAAATACCATAGCCCTCGGCGCGCAAACGGGTAAGAATCCGCTCACTATCGACCAGGGCCTTGGGGCATCCAAGAGAAACCATGCCAATCGTGGGCTGGCCAGCGCGGGGCTGATCAGAGAAACGGGCAGATGGCGCAAGGTCGGGGCGAAGGCTGGGAGGATTTGTGCTCATACGCGGGCATATAGTAGGGAACGGCTGCGCGTGCAAATGTTGTGCGCAACTGGCAGGGTTGTAAAAACTGGCGCAAAGGCAGGCAAGGAGCAAGTTGATGAAGTGGGTGATGCGGATCGGGGTCATTTTGGTGGCTGTGGTTGGGATCTTGATCGCTGGTGTTTTGTTGCTTCCGGGGGATCGGATAGCAGCAATCGTAACTGATCAAATTCGGGCGCAGACCGGTCGTGAACTGACCGTGAGCGAGGACGTTCGGTTGACCCTGTGGCCAGTGCTGGGGGTGGAAACGGGACCTATGACGCTAAGCAATCCGGGTTGGGCCGGACCAGAGCCAATGTTCAGCGCGCAAAAAGTGTCAATCGGCATTGCCGCGCCTGCGTTGTTGCGGGGCGAAGTGCGTGTGAAACGCATCATCGCGGACGATCCGGTGTTGCGCTTGATGGAATCTCAAGGACGCCGAAATTGGGAGTTTGGTGCGACCCCAAGCGGTAGCACCGTGAGCCAGAGCAATATAGGCCCCGACGGGGGCGGGGCGCTTTCTGCGATAACGCTTGAGAACCTCAAGCTACATAATGCGCGCCTTGTGTATAAAGACGATGGTGGCACAGCCTTTGATTTGTCTCAGGTCGAAATGACGGCACGTTGGCCTAGCGAGACAGCCCCCTTTGATTTGCAACTGCGTGTTCAGCCGGGATCACAGCCGGTTGATTTGACAGTGCGGTTGCATGATTTCGTCGCGTTTTCCCAAGGAGCCATCACGCGGTTGGAGTTGACCGCCGTAACAGAGGGAGGCGAGGTTCAATATGAAGGGCAAATCAGCCACCTCGGGGAAGCGGCTGGTCAGGTCTCCCTTAATATATCAGATACGCAACGCGTGCTGGTGGCGGTCGGGCAATCTGGTCTGTCATTGCCCGAAGGGTTGGGGCGTGCCGCAAACATCGCGGCGCAGATGACCTATACCCGTGATGGGCGGTTGTCATTGCGCAAGATGCAGCTTGGGCTGGGAAAAAATCAACTGAGCGGTGATGTGGATCTGGTTTTGACAGGCAAACCAAGGTTTACAGCACAGCTTTCTGCGAACGACTTGGATTTTAGCGCGGTCACAACCTCCGCTCAAGAGGAGGGCTCCTCTGGGGCAAACCAGACATCTGAAGGATGGTCCAAAGACACGATAGATGGATCTGGATTGGCTTTGGCCGATGGTGTTGTCAGCCTGTCAGCGCGGTCGATAAAAACACCGCTGATTTCGCTTGGGGCAACCAATCTGAGCTTGAGTGTGGATCGGTCGCGCGCGGTGCTAAAGATGGCCCCTGTTTCCGTATTTGCGGGAACCCTGAACGGGCAGTTGGTGGCCAACAATCGCAACGGATTGTCAGTTGGAGGAAAGCTTCGCGCCGAAGGCATCGAAATGCAGCAGGCTCTGATGCTGCTGGGTGGGGTGGGCCGGTTATCGGGCAAAGCGACCGCCTCGTTGGAGTTTCTGGGCGTTGGGGCGAGCGAATATGCGATCATGAATTCGTTATCAGGACAGGGTCGCGTTCAAATGGGCCGGGGCATCATTTCAGGGTTTGACCTGGACCGTCTGATGGAAAGCGGCCAATCAGGTGGAGGCACCACGGTGTTCAACAGCCTAAGCGGATCTTATTCGATGGCCAATGGCATCTTGCACAATCAGGATTTGTTGTTGCAGCTTGATAACTATCGCGCAGATGGAACCGGGCGTGTTGGCTTGGGCGCGCGCGACATTGATTATGTATTCACACCGGTTGCCTTGCGTGCCAATGCGGGGAAAGGCTTGGCGATCCCAGTGCGTATTGTCGGACCTTGGGCAGACCCATCGATCAAGCCAGACCTGAGCCAAGTGATCGAAGCCGCAGCAGGCGCTCAAATTGACGAGGCAGAGGATCAGGCCAAGGGGAAGCTGTTTGAAAAGCTTGGTGAGGAACTGGATCAGACGGTGACCGAAGATCAGGATGTTGAAGAGTTGATCAAGGATCGATTGGAAGACGAAGCGAAGAAAGGTCTGTTCAAGCTATTTGGAGTTGACTGAACAAGCCTAGGCTAATCAAAGCTGTCCAAGCGCGATGCTGGGCGTTGCACTTGGACAGTGGATTTAGATTGTTTGGTCGTAGTCGCCGACACCGGGTTCGGTCCGTATGACAGCGTCGATATCCGCAAAAATGGCACGCATTTCTGCTTCGCTTTGGCTGCTTTCACACACGACAACCAGATTAGGTGTGTTGGAAGACGCGCGCACCAAGCCCCAGCTGCCGTTGTCCAGAATGACGCGCGCACCATTTACGGTGACAACCTCTTTGATCGCACGACCTGCAAACGTATCGCCGGCCTCGTGCTTTGCGACTAGTTTTTGCACCAGACGTTCCAGAATCTCGTACTTTTCTGTATCAGCCGCGTGGGGCGACATCGTTGGGGTCGACCACGTCTTTGGCAATGCCTTGCGCAGATCGGACATCTTCATGTCTGGGTTGCGATCCATCAGTTTGCAAATCTCGACCGCGACGCGCATGCCGCAATCATAGCCACGCCCGATGGGTTCAGCGAGGAAGTAGTGGCCGGATTTTTCAAACCCGGCCAGCGCACCAATTTCTTTGACACGCCGTTTCATGTGGCTGTGCCCAGTTTTCCAGTAATCCGCAGTGACACCATTTTTCTGAAGCTCGGGGTCCGCAGCAAAAAGACCGGTGGATTTCACATCCGCAACAAAGGTCGCGTTGGGATAAATTTTGCTGAGGTCACGGGCCATGATGACACCGACCTTGTCGGCAAAGATCTCTTCGGCTTCGTCATCGACAACGCCGCAGCGGTCGCCGTCACCATCAAATCCAAGCGCAAAGTCCGCACCGCTGGCTTTGACGCTGTCAGACATGTCGTGCAACATTTCCATGGCTTCGGGGTTCGGGTTGTAATGCGGGAAAGTATAGTCGAGTTCGTTATGGCTGGGCACAACTTCGACGCCAATGCGTTCGAACAATTCAGGCCCAAAGGCTGAGGCAGTGCCGTTGCCTGTGGCGCAGACAACCTTGAGCGGGCGCGACATTTTGAAATCGCCAACCAGATCGTCTAGATAGGCCTCTTTTACGCCATCAACGAATTCATAAGTGCCACCTGCGTGTTGTGCACCTTCGCCGTTCAGGACGATATCGCGCAGTTCCGACATTTCATCTGGGCCGTGGGTCAGGGGGCGATCAAAGCCCATTTTGACACCCGTCCACCCATTGGGGTTGTGACTGGCGGTGACCATAGCGACTGCAGGTACATCAAGATGAAACTGGCTGAAATAGGCCATGGGTGAAACTGCTGGGCCGATATCCTTGACGTGAATACCCGCCTGCATGAGGCCTAGGATCAGAGCGTTTTTGATGGCCAAGGAGTAATCGCGGTAGTCGTTAGCAACCGCAATTACAGGTTCGATTCCACGCCTGCGCATCTGCGTGCCCAGACCCAGACCCAAAGCGGTCATGCCCGGCAAGTTGATTTCTTCGGGGTATTTCCAGCGGGCATCATATTCACGAAAGCCGGTTGGCTTGATCATTGCATCACGCAAGAAGGACCAGGTGTTCGGGGACACTTCGGGAATAGGCTTGGTCATATCAAAACTCTCGGTAATCTAGATTAGAACTTGATTGGGTTGGCCTTGGCCAATTTATCAAAAGCCATCAGGGTGTTGATCAGATTAGGCATGTCACGCAGGTAAATCATGTTGGGACCATCACAGGGGGCGTTGTCAGGATCCTGATGGGTTTCCATGAAAACTCCGGCCACGCCGGCGGCAACTGCTGTGCGCGCCATAAGAGGTGCAAATTCTCGCTGACCGCCAGATGAGCCGCCCAAGCCACCGGGCTGCGCCACAGTATGGGTCGCATCCATGATAACCGGATACCCAGTGCGCGCCATTTCCGGCAAGGACTGCATGTCGACAACCAGACGGTTATAGCCAAAGCTTACGCCGCGTTCAGTGAGCATGATTTTGTGATTGTCGGTGCTTTCGATTTTGGTCACGACATTTTGCATGTCCCAAGGCGCGAGAAATTGCCCTTTTTTGACGTTCACAGTCACACCTGTTGCACCGGCCGCTTTCAAGAGGGCGGTTTGACGGCACAAAAACGCAGGGATCTGCAAGATATCGCACACCTCGGCCACTGGGGCGCATTGCTCCTTTTCGTGGACATCTGTTGTCACAGGGACTCCGATGGTGTCCTTGACCGATTGCAGAACTTCCAACCCCTTTTCAAGACCCAGCGCAGGCGCCGCGTTGACGGAGGTGCGGTTGGCTTTGTCAAAAGACCCCTTGAAGACATATTGCGCGCCCGCAGCATCGCACGCTTCTTTCATCTTTCCTGCGATCATCTGCGCATGATCCGCGCTTTCGAGTTGGCAGGGGCCAGCGATGATGGTTAATGGGCGGTCATTTCCGACGGTTAGATCGGCGATTTGGACATGTTTCATAGTTTACGATGATACCTGTTCACGGAGGATCGAAGCAGTCAGTGAGATCATCAGGTAGACACCCGAGAATAGCAGAAACGCAAGGATCGTGTTTTCAAATTTACGTGGATAGCTTGCTTCTTCGCTCGCGACGGGTTGCACCGACGTAGTGAGGTAGCGGACCTGCCGGTTTGCTTCCATCCGGGTTGTTTCCATCTGCTGCAAGGCGGATTGCAACATCATATCGCGGGATGCCAGATCGGCTTGCGAAAGCTGAATACGGACCGCAAGCTGGGCCAGTGAGTTTTCACCGTTTGAAGCATCAATCATTTCAGCGTTTAGACGAGACAGCAGTTCTTTGTAGCGCTGGATGTCTCCTTTGGCACCATCCACTTTGGCCCGGTTGGGACGTGGGTTGTCCTGAAGCGCTGCAAGTTCCAGCTCTTTTTCCTGAATTTGTACTTCGAGGCCAGTAATCCGCGACCGTTTGCCCGCAATCACCCCTTCGGGATCCAGGATCGACCCCTTTTGTTGAAGCGTGACCAGCGCCTCTTGCGCATTGCTGCGCTCTTCCTGCGCGGTTTCAAAACTCAGGCGTGCATCGCGCATCTGGTCTTCGCGCTTGGTTTCAGACAAGTCGTTGACCCGCTGTTCCGCGTAAGAGATCAGGCTGGTTGAAAACTGAGCTGCGACTTGCGGGTTGGCCGCTGACACCTCCATGCGAATGACGCCCTCTGTCGGGTCATACCCGATGCTGACAATGCGCGAGTAGATTTTATACGCCGCTTCGTTGCTTGCGCCAACCGGCAGTCGTTGAATTGGATCAATCCATTCTTGTGAAAAATGGCTTTTGAAACCGTCATCTCGGTCGAGCCGTAACATGGCTTCTTTGGATTCCAAGAAGGATTGCACTGCAATGGAGTCCTGACTGGTCGCGAATTGTGTACCCGACAATAGCCCACCGATTCCGCCACCTGCATTGTCGGCTTGCAAAATCAAGAATTCAGATTTGGAGGCGTACATTGGCGTTGCCACACGATAGAAATAGAACCCAACGATCAGCGTTGGCAAAATGACGAAAAAAGAAAGTCGCGTTAACAAAAGCAACATCTTTTTGCGCCGTCTCAGCGCGATGTCACGTTGCATTTGACCGATCTCCAGATCGCGCCGCTGTGCAGGGCTTAGATCAGTCGAGGGCAAGGTTTGCTTGGCGGGTTGTAGCGTCTGCGGTAACTGAACCTTGGTTTCGCCGCTGCTGTCTTCTGAAACTGCGTTGGCGTCAGATTTAGGAACGACCAGTTCCAGCATGTTGGATCGTTTGAACGGGTCAATGCCTTTTTCGCGCAAAAGGCGAACCGCATCATAGTCGGAAGTTGCAGGCAAGTTGTGTTTTTGGGCGACGCGCCGGGCCATTCGCAACTGGCGGCCTGTCAAACCTTCGCGTTTGATCGCATCAATCGTGTTTTCGGATTCGACGGCTTGCGCTGAATCGACCTGCCCTTTGAGTGGGCGCGGAGGCGCTGCCTGAGGGGTGGGTTGAGGGCTCGGCTTGGGCCGCGGCTCGGCTTGCGATCGTTCACTTGACGCACGTTGCTGTTCAGTGACGTTGGTAGGGAGGGGCGTCGCAGCAGGTTGTGCGGCTTGCGCGGCCGCAGGACGCACACCAGCGCTTGCGCTGTCAGCACTGCCGGACGTTCCGCCGGGGGCGGCGCTGCGACGAATGCGAAATTTCTTAGCCTTGGGTTTCGTAGTCATAGAGCTGTTTCGCTTCTTCCAAGGAATCAAACATGTGCAGATGGCCGTCTGTAAGAACCGCCGCCTTTTTGGCAAATTTTTCCAACGTCGCGGGCTGGTGGGAAACGATAACAATCGTTGTCGTACGCAATCGCTCTTCGAGGATCGACCCAGCCTTTTTGTTGAATTCTACGTCGGTGGACGAAGGCATCCCCTCATCAATCAGGTACATATCGAAATCCAGCGCCAACATCAGTGCAAAAGAAAATCGAGCCCGCATGCCCGCCGAGTAGGTTCCAAGCGGCTGGTCAAAGTATTCGCCCAAGCCACAGAGCCACCGGCAATACGCCTCTACATAGTCGGGATCAAGCCCATAAAGCTTTGCAATATAGCGCGAATTTTCCATCGCCGAAACGCGTTTGACTACGCCGCCCATAAAGCCGAGCGGGAAAGAGATATTGCAACCGCGGCGAATAACCCCCTCGTCGGGTTTTTCTAAGCCGGCCATCATGTTGACCAAGGTGGTTTTCCCGGTCCCGTTTGGGGCAAGAACACCCAAAGACGTTCCCAATTCTACGCGAAAGGAAACGCGATCCAGAATCACCTTGCGTTGGGATCCGGTCCAAAAGGATTTACTGACACTATCGAACTCTAGCATGCTCTATCTGCTGCGGCCTATGGTTTTGGTTGCGAGCGCTGGCATCTCTGCGCGGGCGCCTCCCCCTTTTGGTTTGGGGGTATGAAGTTAGACTACGGGGCGATTTTGGCTACATTATGTCGAAATGTGAAACAAATATTCAATGTCGGCGCGGTTCGGGCTGGGCAAGGGCGGAAACTGGCCTGAATTTCCCGGTTTTGCTGCGAGGAATGCGTCAATTTGTTTCCAAATTGATTACAGTTTGGCCTCGGTAGCATTGCCGAGTCGCAATTGGCAACATCACTGGCCTTACATAAAATGTTTGGCACATTTCTAGCCCTTGAGATGGGGGGAGGTTGCTTAAAATGCAAGCTATTCAGATTGTGAGGGAACTGAATTTGCGGCGATGCCGATGATGAGATTGCGGAAAGGTGAACAGACTTGGCTTGACGGGGATCGGGGCATGGGTCCCTCTGTCTAGGCCACAGCGGGTTTTGAAGTCTCATAGATGTCTCGTGGATGTGTGGTGGTTTTGTTATTGGGGCTACAATGATAACGGTCAAAGCCGAGGAACCCGACTTATTCCGAGCGATACGGGGCTGCCAGCTGTGTTCTGACCGGTTTGCAAAAACATCAACTGCACATCATCCCCGCCCGATCGTCTGGTTGTCGGCAACTGCGCGGATTCTCGTTGCAGGGCAGGCGCCTGGGGCACGTGTTCATGCGTCGGGAAAACCGTTTACCGACCCTTCGGGGGATAGGTTGCGCGCTTGGATGGATGTGAACGAAACTGAATTTTACGATGTGAGCAGGGTTGCGATCTTGCCTACAGCGTTTTGCTTTCCGGGGTACAATGCCAAGGGGGCTGATCTGCCGCCACCACCAATTTGCGCAAAGACCTGGCATGAACGGGTAATGGGGACTTTGCCAGACGTGAAGCTTACGTTGTTGATTGGGGGCTATGCGCAAAAATACCATCTCGGGGTGCGGGGATCTGTGACCGAGGTTGTGCGGAATTGGAGATCTGCACCGGTCGGTGTCATTCCTTTGCCCCATCCCTCGTGGCGCAACACAGGCTGGATCAAAAAGAACCCGTGGTTTGAGGCAGAGCTGGTGCCTCAGTTGCGCGCGCAGGTTCGCTCGTTGCTCTAGGGGCGCCTTGTAAGGCGCCTCTGAGATTGGTCTCTTACAGTGATTTTTGCGGCGTTATTCGCCTTCGAACTCGCACAGGATGTGAACGTCCATGCCCATGCTTTCCAAAATCTTGCGCCCCCCCAAATCGGGTAGATCAACGATGAACGCGCAAGAGATGATATCACCGCCCAAACGTTCAATCAGTTTGATCCCAGCAGATGCGGTGCCGCCTGTGGCCAGCAGGTCGTCGACAACCAAGATTTTTTCTCCGGGTTGGATCGCGTCATCGTGGATTTCCACAATCGCTTCGCCATATTCCAACTTGTACTCTTGTGAGATGGTGGTGCCGGGCAGCTTGCCCTTTTTGCGAATTGGAACAAAGCCCACACTGAGCTGGTGGGCAATTGCACCACCCAGAATGAAACCGCGCGCTTCCAATCCGACGACTTTGTCGATGCGTTCCCCTGCATAGGGGTGCAGCATTTGGTCGATTGCCATCCGAAATCCTCGGGGATCGGAAAACAATGTAGTGACATCGCGGAATAGAATACCTTCGTGCGGAAAGTCAACGATGGTGCGGATATAGTCCTGAACGGTGGTTTTCTTCGGCATGGGGTATCTCAACTCGGCTTTTTTCCCAGCTGGTTTGACCCAAGGTTTGGTCTGTTTCAAGGGCTAGAAAGCACAAGACCCGCCAGGGGCGGGACATTGGAGCCTATTTCCGACTTTTACGTTTGGCACTGAAGGGGCGATAGAGCGCAGCCGGGAGCCACAAAAGGTGAGGCATCCGCCAGTCTCTGCGATCTTGTACCAGAAGCGAAGAAGCTGCATGTAGGTTCATTGCCTTACCCTCTCGATTACTGCTATTTCTGAATAATATCGACAAATAATGTGCAATGTATATACAAAGTATATCGATTGAAGTCAATGATACCTAGGATGGTGGCATCGTGAGCAAAAAAGACGGTAAGGCTTCGACGAAGAAGAACTCTCAGTTGGTTCTGCGTTTGGACAAGGACGAGCGGGATGCATTTGTCGAATTGTGCAAAGAGTTGGATACAAGTGCAGCCCGTGAAATTCGCCGGTTTATCCGGGGGTTTATGAAGGAAAACGCAGACAGTTAAGCGGGACGACGCAGGAACGCGGTTGCAAGGCCCATTGCCATCAGTGTTACACCGCCTGTGCGCGTCAGCCAGGTGACAATGCTTGGGCGCCCAACCCAGCGGCGCAGCTTATCCGCAAGCAGGGCATAAATTAGGGCATTGAAACCTGCGAGCCCGACAAACGTACCAATCAAGATCGCGAACTGAGGAAGCAGAGGCAATTCCGGGCGCAAGAACTGCGGCACAAATGCTATGAAAAATGCAATAGATTTAGGGTTAAGCGCTGTCACAGCGGCGGCATGCAAAAACACACTGCGCGGGGTAACGTCTCGTTTGGTGTCTATTGTTCCCAGGCCCTCGGATGGGGCAGAGCGGACAAGCTTGAAACCCAGCCAGAGCAGGTAAGCAGCCCCAACCCATTTGAGAACCAAAAATAAGGTGGCTGATGTCAGAACAAGTGCGCCTAGGCCGGCCAGTGATGTAGTCATCGCAATCAGATCCCCCAAAGCGACCCCAGTGGCCGAAGCCACGGCAACAGGCCGCCCTTTGGAAAGCGCATAGCTTAGAACCAGCAGCACAGTTGGGCCCGGAATAAGCAAAAGAGCCGTTGAAGCAGCAACAAAGGCAAGCCAAAGGTCTAACGGCATGGCAGAATGAATCCTAGCTAGGTGAAGCGAGTGTAAATGCGCGCTCACAGAAAGCTGCTGACGCGCATCTGTGTCAAGATCTGTCGGCTTTACAAAATGCGACCTGCCACTGCATCAAGTTTGGCAAGCAGGGCAGGGTCCCGTTTCTCGGGTGCCGTAAGTATCGCGAATTCGAGGGCACGGTCACACTCATGTGGGCACGGCGCACGATCGGTTCCGAGCAAGGCGGGCAGTCCTTTGATCAAGGCGCGGCCCTTTTCGGCGTTGCCCGTCAGGGTGGCAATGATGGCGGTGACGTCGACTTCGCCGTGATCTGGGTGCCAGCTATCATAGTCTGTGACCATGGCGACAGAGGCATAACAAAGTTCGGCTTCGCGGGCGAGTTTGGCCTCGGGCATGTTGGTCATGCCAATCACGTCAGCCCCCCAATGGTCGCGATACATTTTGGATTCCGCCAACGTTGAAAACTGTGGTCCTTCCATAGCAAGATAGGTGCCGCCTCGATGGACATTGATCCCTGCATCGCGGGCTGCGGTTTCGCAGGCGTCCGACAAGCGCGGGCAGGTTGGATGCGCGACACTCACATGCGCGACGCAGCCGGTTCCAAAAAAGGATTTTTCGCGCGCAAATGTGCGGTCGATGAACTGGTCGACAACGACAAAGTCACCCGGCGCCATCTCTTCGCGGAACGAACCGCAGGCTGAGACTGAGATCACGTCTGTTACGCCGAGCCGTTTGAGGGCATCAATGTTGGCGCGATAAGGGACTTCGGTCGGGGAATGTATGTGGCCACGTCCGTGGCGGGGCAAAAACGCCATTTCGACGCCATTCAATGACCCAGTGAGGATTTGATCAGACGGGGCTCCCCAAGGGCCTTCAACAGTAACCCATTCCGCGCCTTCAAGCCCGTCGATTTCATAGATGCCCGAGCCGCCGATGACGGCGATTTTGGTTTTGGTGCTCACGGGGGTGCTCCCTGCCTTGTTGGTCAAATTCTGAAGAAATGTTTGGCGGGTTGCTAGACATTTGGCAAGGTGTCGGGTTTGTGAGCGGATTGCTCAACATTTCTGTGTTGCGTTGAATGCCAACAAGGGCTGGGAACCATTTTGGCGGGACCCTTGCGAAACATGAAGGCTGTCAGTTGGCAATGCACCTATTTGACCAAAGGCGGTACAAAGGCCAAGCTTGTTTTCATTGCTCAGAAAGTTAGGTTTAAAAAGGACTTAGGCTTTATTGAAAGGGAATTTTAAATGCCACCACATCCTAGAACGTTTTCTCACATCGGGCTTTCAGTGCCAGATGTAGATGCAGCGGTGAAATTTTACTCCGAAGTGCTTGGGTTTTATGTCATTATGCCACCGACTGACGTGGTCGAAGATGACAGTGATATTGGAGCCATGTGTTCTGATGTTTTTGGCCCTGATTGGAAAAAGTTGCGTATTGCACATCTTGCCACAGCCGATCGGGTTGGCATCGAAATTTTTGAGTTTGATGGAAATTACGCACCAGAGAACAACATAGATTTTCGTCGAAACGGTACATTCCATTTTTGCATTCAAGACCCAGATGTTGAGGGACTCGTGGAGAAGATTGTAAGTGCTGGCGGAAAGCAAAGGATGCCGATCCGGTACTATTACCCTGACGAAAAGCCATATCGCATGGTCTATGTAGAAGACCCGTTTGGCATCGTGTTCGAACTTTACAGTCATTCTTATGAATTGACGTATTCGTCAGGTGCCTACACCTGACTGGTAAGCAACTGATCCATATTGTTTTGGTTCTTTGCTATTGTGATCCTAGGCTCACATCCGTCAGATTAGATCGCTATTCTTGGATAAGCCCATGTGATTTTGCTTGGGTTTGGAAATCATCCCAAGCGGACTCAAAGGTCTGTAATGGCCAGCTGAGGTCTTGGGATTGCCCGTGGCTGTCGCGGAATGTGAACCTGAATGCCTCTCCATCCCCCATGCTGTCGATCAAGATTTGAGCGTCCTTTCCGGTAAAAGTGCAACTCAAGCCGGTGAGGCACCCGGGTAAACGTGTGCGCCAAATATCACCTTGCATGGTTTCAATCCGGAACCCGCTGGGGTGAAATAGCGTGCAAAACTCCATCCCAAAGTCAACTTTGTAACCGCTGGGTTCTGGCGTGATGAACATGAATTGCGCTGCGAATTTGGGGGCTTGGGAAAACACATCGACGCGGCGCAGATAGCACCTCTTCTTGAGCGCGCCATGTTCTTCGCGTTCGTCGCACATAGAGTTCCAGATCCCAAAAATCTGATGATGCGTTACCCGCCAATTGCCGGGGGTGTCGTTGCCTTGCAGGTCTTGCGCTGAAACGGCGGATCCCAAAAGGGAGAGAAGAATGATCCATCGCATAGCTCAGGCTTGGCGATCAGGTCATTGGGATGCAAGTCACGTTGGTGAGAGGGGTGGATTTTGTGCTAGGGTATGGTATTGGCTGCGCGCTATCTGATGCCAACCTCAGAGGTCGACTGCTTTCGTGATTGGCATGTGCACCTCAACGCCGCGAACCCACTATCCATAGGAACCCGCCCATGCCCCGAGCCCTTTTGGCTGCGTTTGCCAGCCGTCTTGACTACCCTGATTTGCGTTGGATGCCTGACGAAGGCTTTAGCGTCGCCCGGGTTCGGATCGAATTGCTGTCGGGTTTGACCGTAGCACTGGCGCTGGTGCCCGAAGCGGTGGCCTTTGCCTTTGTTGCAGGTGTGCACCCATTGGTGGGTTTGTACGCGGCGTTCATGGTTGGATTGATCACCGCATTGATTGGCGGTCGTCCTGGCATGATCTCTGGTGCGACGGGCGCGTTGGCTGTTGTGATGGTGGCCTTGGTTGCACAGCATGGGGTGGAGTATCTGTTTGCCACTGTGGTGTTGATGGGGATCTTGCAGATCATTGCAGGCATCATGCAGTGGGGTAAATTTATCAGACTGGTGCCACATCCGGTTATGCTGGGCTTTGTCAACGGGTTGGCCATCGTTATTTTCCTGGCCCAAATGGGTCAGTTCAAAGTGCCCGGTTCGATGGAAAACTCGGGCCACGGGATGAGCGGTGGTGAATGGTTGACCGGAGTGCCGTTGCTTCTGATGCTTGGTCTGGTGGGTTTGACCATGGCAATCATTTGGGTGATGCCCCGTGTTACCCGGTTCATTCCGGCCCCTCTGGCCGGAATTGGTATCGTTGCGGCGTTGGTGATCGGCTTCGGTCTGGATGTGCCACGAGTTGGGGATCTGGCCTCGATCAAAGGCGGTTTCCCTGAATTTCATAACCCATTTGGCGAAGGTTTGGGCCTGTATGGCACCGCTTTGGCACCATTGAATTGGGAAACGCTTGAAATCATCCTGCCTTATGCGGTCATTCTGGCGGCTATTGGCTTGATTGAATCGCTGCTGACGCTGAATCTTGTGGGCGAAATGACGGGCAAGCGCGGCGGTGCCAGCCAAGAATGTATCGCACAGGGCGTTTCCAATACGGTCACTGGCTTCTTTGGTGGTATGGGCGGATGTGCGATGATCGGTCAGTCTATGATCAACGTTAAATCTGGTGGACGCACTCGGGTTGCCGGGATTGCAGCCGCGGTATTCTTGTTGCTGTTCATCCTTGTTGGATCACCCATTATTGAGTTGATCCCGCTGGCCGCTTTGGTCGGGGTTATGTTCATGGTCGTGATCGGGACCTTTGCGTGGAACTCGTTCAAGATCATGCGCAAGGTGCCGTTGACGGACGCCTTTGTCATCGTTCTGGTGACGGTTGTGACGGTGATGGAGGACCTCGCCGTTGCCGTGGTTGTTGGCGTGATCGTATCTGCACTGGCGTATGCGTGGAACAACGCCCGTCGTATTCATGCCGAGATTGGGGAAGACGAAGACGGGGCCAAGGTATATCGCGTGCAGGGGCCCTTGTTTTTTGGATCGGCTGATGGTTTTGCCGAATTGTTTGAACCAAAGACTGACCCAGACAAAGTCGTCGTAGATTTTGCCGGTAGCCGTGTTGTTGATCAATCAGCACTGCAGGCGATCGAAGCGATTGCGTTGAAATACGAGGCAGAGGGAAAATCCATCCAGTTGCGCCACTTGAGTCGTGATTGCCACCAGTTGCTGACCAAAGCAGGTCACTTGATGGTCGATAGCGACGATGACCCCGAATACACGTTGGCCGTGAACTATTCCGTCCGAACGGGCATTTTGGGTGGTCACTGAGGGCTGTTGTTAAATTGAGCGCCCCTGCGGGGCGCGCTCAATCCTGATTTGGCGCTGCTTGGCGTCCGAGCGCGATCCTATAATGGGGTAGCGTTTTTGTTATTGAGGTTAATCGTCCGGGCGGCTGAGTGAAAACAGATCGCGAACGACCGAGTAGTCGCGGTAACCAAGGCGGGCGAGCGGGCTAAAAGTGGTCACATCAAAGATCCCATCGCGCAGACAATCATCCCGCAAGTGAATGCCAACAACCTCTCCAAACGCGACACGATTGGATTGTCCCGGCAATGTTGTGATCTGGGTGAGCTTGCATTCGAGTGCGGCAGGGACGCCAGCGACGCGCGCGCAATTAATGGTTTCGCAATCGACTGGGGTCAGACCAGCGTGGCCGAACTCATCGATGTCTTTGTCCAGTGCGGCAGAGCTTGCATTCATCGCGTCGCGCATGGCGAATTCAACTATGTTGACACAGAAAACGCCGGTGTCTTCGATGTTTGCAAGGCTGTCTTTGGTATTGTTTTGATCTGATTTGGCACCCGTGCTGGCAAACATGACCTGGGGTGGTTCATAGGCAACGCCGTTAAAAAACGAATAGGGGGCAAGGTTGTTGGTCCCCTGATTATTACGGGAAGAGATCCAGCCAATTGGGCGCGGTGTGATCAGTGCGTTGAACGGGTTATGGGGAAGGCCATGACCCTCCTGAGGGCGATAAAACATCTGTCTCTCTCCTAGCGTTTGCCCAAGAGGTAGTGAAGTGATAGGCCGATTGCCACGGTTAAAAGAAAAGCAGGCACGTCAGTGATCGAAATTAAGCGGGAACAGCCGGACGACTGGTGGGAAGTCGAGGCGTTATATGATCTGTGTTTTGCTCCCGGACGCGAGGCGTTGTCGTCTTATCGTCTTAGGGATGACGTGCCCCCAGTCGCTGAATTATCTTTGGTCGCCAGAGATGAGCATGGAATATTGGCAGGCGCTATCCGGTTCTGGCCCGTGCACGTTGGGGCAGAGGATGCGTTGTTGCTTGGGCCCGTGGCTGTTCACCCAACCCACCAAGGTGAAGGACTGGGCGGTTATCTCATTTTTGAGGGGCTAGAGGCCTCTAAGACCTATGGCTGGAAACGGGTCATGCTGGTCGGGGATGCGCCCTATTATCAACGCTTTGGCTTCACGCGACTGGACGGTGTGGACATGCCACCGCCGACCAATCCTGAGCGAATTTTAGGGTTTGATCAGGCCGCTGGGGGCTGGTCTGATGTGACGGGGCAGGTGACCCGGTGGACGCGCTAAGCCGTTGAAATTGGCGGTCAGCGTACCAATCTTGGAACAGAGTTAGGAGCCGAGATGACAGATATTGCACTGATTGCCCCGATCGACACAGAAGCCGAGCTAGACCGGATTGCCGCGCATTATCAGGCAGCTGGAGGGGCGGGAGTGAAACTTCTCAATCTTCTGGGGGGCAAGGTAGAAGGTATTTTGGAGAAGCTGCCTGAGCCAGTGCGCGATGGACTAGGCGATGCAACTGAGCGGGCGCTGTTCTTAGCAATGCAAGCGGCACAGCATTCACGAACCGCGGTGCCGGATCAAAAGGAATGGGTCAACACAGCCGTCACCACAGCAATGGGCGCAGCTGGTGGATTTGGGGGCTTACCCGCGGCGTTGGTCGAATTGCCTGCAACAACCACTGTTTTGATGCGCGCAATCCAAGGCGTGGCGGCCAATCATGGGTTTGATCCAGATGCCGAGAATGTGCAATTTGATTGTGTCCGGGTGTTTTCTGCCGCCGGTCCCTTGGCGATGGACGACGGTGCGGATCTAAGCTTCCTGTCCCTGCGTTTGACGCTGACGGGCAGCGCGATGCAATCCTTGATTACTGCGGTTGCGCCAAAACTGGCCTTTGTCTTGGGGCAAAAGCTGGCGCTGCAAACAGTTCCCGTTCTTGGTGCGGTAGCAGGGGCCAGCGTGAACTACACGTACACAAAATACTACCAACAGATTGCCCATGTCCATTTTGGCATGCGGCGCCTGGCGATTGATGCTGATCTGTCGAACGAAGACCTGGTTATGCGGCTGGAAGAGCGGATGCAGCGCCGCATTCGGACTAAGTCGAGTTGACCTCGGTTGCATCACATTTGGGTGTCCGTGCGTTGCAAGCATACAAGATATAGATTTTTGTTACACAAATTTAGCGGATCTGACACGATAGGTGTGTACCATCCTAAAAGGAGGGTCGCATGACTATGAAGAGTTCAACCAAGGTGTTGGGTCGCTTACCACGGACAGGAATCTGTAGCCAAATGGGCGCTCTGTGTTACCGAGTCGATACTGGTAAATTGCGTGTTTTGTTGATCACCTCGCGTCGAACCGGTCGCTGGATTGTTCCCATAGGCTGGCCGATGTCGGATCGGGATGCGGCAGGAACTGCTGCGCAAGAAGCTTGGGAAGAAGCCGGTGTTATCGGTAATTGCAGATCGCGCAGCTTGGGGCACTTTTTCCATTACAAAGTAATGTCTGACGGCAACGAAGCCCCGTGCCTTGTTGAAGTGTTCCCGATCAAAGTGAAACGATTGGCTGAAAAATTCCCAGAACGGAGTCAACGTCACCGGCGCTGGTTTTCGCCTAAAAAGGCAGCAGCGCGTGTGACTGAACCTGAACTTGCCCAAATGATCCGCAAGTTTGACCCGCGCATTTTACATTAACTGCCCGAAAGACAAACGAGAGGCTTGATCTTCATTCGGGTGTGGATATCTATCGGCGATCCTGTAACGTGGGTAGACGATGATTCAATATGCATTGAAATGCTGCGACGGCCATAGCTTTGATAGCTGGTTCCAGTCTGCAGAGGCTTATGAAAAACTGGCAAAAGCTGGGATGGTGTCGTGTGTGGAATGCGGCAGCAGTCAGGTCGAAAAAGCAATCATGACACCCCGAGTGCGCCCTGCACGCAGCGCGGTGTCCGCCATCGTCTCTGAACAGCAGGAAGCCGCTCCTGTGGTTGAGATGCCTGCGCCGCCAAAGCCGGGACTTTTGAGCCAGCCCGCGTCGGAGCTTGAAAAAGCGGTGACCGAGTTGCGCAAGCAAGTTGAAACGAATTCGGACTATGTTGGTGAGAATTTTGCGGAAGAAGCGCGTGCCATGCACGTTGGGGATGCCCCATCCCGATCAATCTATGGTGAAGCCAAGATTGAAGAGGCTAAAGCCCTAATTGAAGAAGGTGTGCCAGTTGCACCTTTGCCATTTCGTCCTAACAGAAAGACAAATTGATCAATGCATGTTGTAATTACAGGGGCCAATCGCGGGATCGGCAAAGCTATGGCAGAGCGGTATCGCGCGGCTGGGCATTCAGTCACCGGAACGGCACGTGACGGCAGTGAGGCGGTGACATTGGATGTGACTGATACGGCTCAGCATGCAGATATGGCCCAAAAATTGAACGGGCAACCCATTGATCTGCTGATTTGTAATGCGGGGGTCTATCTGGACAAAGGTCAATCCATTGATGGGTATGCCCCAGAGATGTGGGCGCAGTCATTTGCGGCCAACGTGACGGGTGTTTTTCTAACGGTACAAGCCCTTTTGCCCAATCTAAGAGCCGCCAAGGGTAAAATTGCGATTATCAGTTCGCAAATGGCATCACATACACGCGCGCCCGGTGGCAGCTATATTTACCGCGCTTCAAAAGCGGCTGCGTTGAACCTTGGTCGCAACTTATCTAAGGATTTGGAAACCGACGGGATCGCGGTTGGCATCTATCATCCAGGGTGGGTAAAGACCGACATGGGCGGCGAAGCTGGCGATATTACCGTGGACGCATCCGCGGATGGGCTACTGGCGCGATTTGAGGCCTTAAACAGCAACACATCCGGGTGTTTTGAAACCTGGGATGGTCGGCCTCACGCCTATTGAACGTGAAGCCTTTTGGGCGCTGATTATTGGTTGGCGACGGCCCGTGTTGAAACCTGGAACACTTCGCCCGGTTCGATAAAGACGCGCATGACGTCGCCCTGAACCTCACTGGTGATCTTGGCGGTGGAATTGGAAGCCGTCGGTTCACCATCCGTGAAATAGATGTTTCGTGTTTCGCCGGTAGGCAAAAGGACGTTGATCGTCACATTCTGTGCATCTCTGCGGATCAGTTCAGCATGGCAGTTTTGAATGGGCTGACCTGCAATTGCCGCACAGGGGAGCGTGCCAAGGGCATTTGATCCGTCGGTCCCAGACACAGACCCGCCTGCGGCTTGAGCTTGTGTTGACAAAAGAGCAAGTGTGACTACGGCTGAAAGCAAGCGCATGGGAAATCCTGTTGGGTTGAAAGCGTTGGCCTCAATTTGTCATTGCGATGGGGTGGTGTAAAGCAAAGGCGCAATAATCACGGGCCGATGACGCTAACACAGACGCTGCCCACTTGCTCTTGAGCACCCCCTCGCTTATGACGCGTGAAACCTGAAGCTAGGGCGCGGAGATATTAAACCCCATGCCAACACTCGTAATGAAATTCGGCGGCACATCTGTCGCCAACCTGGATCGTATCCGTCGTGCGGCCAAACGCATCGGCGTAGAAGTTGCCAAGGGCTATGATGTCATCGTCATCGTTTCTGCCATGTCAGGTAAGACGAACGAGATGGTGGGCTGGGTCAATGAAACATCACCTTTGTATGATGCAAGGGAATATGATGCCGTTGTCTCTTCTGGTGAAAACGTCACAGCTGGGCTGATGGCGCTGACTTTGCAGGAAATGGATGTTCCCGCGCGCAGCTGGCAGGGGTGGCAGGTGCCGCTTTTGACCACCAGTGCCCACAGTCAGGCCCGGATTGAAGAGATTCCGACCAAAAACATCAACGAGAAGTTCGCCGAGGGCATGAAAGTCGCCGTCGTGGCTGGTTTTCAGGGTATCAGTCCTGAAGGGCGGATCACAACTCTAGGACGTGGTGGTTCAGATACTACAGCGGTTGCGTTTGCTGCTGCATTTGAAGCAGATCGCTGTGATATCTATACTGATGTGGATGGTGTTTATACCACTGACCCGCGCATCTGTGACAAAGCGCGCAAGCTGGACAAGATCTCGTTCGAGGAAATGCTCGAACTGGCCTCATTGGGGGCCAAAGTGTTGCAAACCCGTTCGGTCGAGCTGGCGATGCGCTACAAAGTGAAACTGCGTGTTCTCTCAAGCTTTGAAGAACAATCTGACGAGGCCGGTACGCTGGTCTGCGACGAGGAGGAAATCATGGAATCCAATGTTGTGGCCGGTGTGGCCTATTCCCGCGACGAAGCCAAGATGACCTTGTTGTCGGTTGCGGATCGCCCTGGCATTGCCGCCACGATCTTTAACGCGCTGTCCGATGGTGGCGTCAACGTTGATATGATCGTGCAGAACATTTCAGAAGAAGGTCGCACTGATATGACCTTTAGCTGCCCTACAGATCAGGTGGCACGCGCTGAGAAATCGCTGTTGGCGATCAAGGATGCGGGTGAGTTGAACTATGCTGAATTGATTGCAGATACGGATGTGGCAAAAGTGTCTGTCGTTGGTATCGGCATGCGGTCCCAGTCCGGTGTTGCGGCCAAAATGTTCAAGGTGCTCTCGGATGAGGGTATTAATATCAAGGTCATTACAACCTCTGAGATAAAAATTTCCGTATTGATTGATCGGAAATACATGGAACTTGCTGTTCAGGCACTGCATGATGCTTTTGAACTGGACAAGGCAGCCTGAGCAAAACGCCAAGGGCCTGCCTGACTGAGATAAGGTGACAGGCCCATGGCGGACGGCACAGAAAGTGAATCCCGCAAGCTGCTTGGTCGGCTGCGTGAAGCGATGGCCAGCGATGACGCTGGTCAAGCGCGCTTGGATAAGATCACCCATTTGATTGCGGACAGTATGGGCAGCGAAGTCTGCTCGGTCTATTTGTTCCGTGATTCTGATACTTTAGAGCTCTGTGCGACCGAAGGGTTGCAATCGGAGTCTGTCCACCAGACACGTCTGCGGATGGGCGAAGGTCTGGTCGGGCGGGTGGCCAAGTACAGCAAAGTTATTAATACCCCTGACGCTCCGTCGACCAAAGGGTTCCGCTATATGCCGGAAACCGGCGAAGAACGGTTTTCGTCTTTCCTTGGGATACCGATTCAGCGGCTTGGCGAAAAGCTTGGCGTGTTGGTTGTTCAATCTCGTGAGGCGCGCGAGTTTTCAGCTGACGAAGTGTATGCTTTGGAAGTGGTTGCGATGGTCATTGCTGAAATGACCGAGCTTGGTGCTTTTGTGGGCGAGGGTGCGGCCTTGTCGCCCTTGCATCAACAATCTGTCTTGTTGCGTGGCGGAACCGGTCAAGAAGGCGCTGCCGAAGGACACGTGCTGTTGCACGAACCCCGCGTCGTTATCACTAATCCTATTGCTGATGATCCGGTACGCGAAGTTGAGCGCCTAAACGGTGCGGTTGAAGAGCTGCGCGTGGGCGTAGATAAGATGCTCGAGATGTCCCAAAATGGGGACAAAGAACAGCTGCAAGTTCTAGAAGCGTATCGGATGTTTGCTAATTCCAAGGGTTGGATGCGGCGCATGGAGGAAGACATCTCGCGGGGGTTGAGTGCCGAAGCCGCCGTCGAGAAAGAGCAATCACAGGCGCGCGCGCGGATGGAGCAAGTCAACGACCCCTATCTGCGTGAGCGTTTGGCCGATCTTGACGACCTAAGCAACCGACTATTGCGTATTTTGACCGGGCAAGGTGTTCAATCCGGGGCAGAGCATCCAGCAGATGCCATTTTGGTGGCCCGGAATATTGGACCCGGCGAATTGCTGGAATATGGACGTGCCCTTAAAGGGATCGTGCTGGAAGAAGGCTCGGTCGGGTCTCATGCAGCGATCGTTGCGCGTGCATTGGCGATTCCTTTGGTTGTTCATGCGGAACGGATCACGACCGAAGCTTTGAATGGCGATCATGTCATGGTGGACGGGGATCAGGGCATTGTGCACTTGCGCCCAGATGACTCGGTTGTGACTGCATTTCGAGACAAAATTGCGATGCAAGCTGACGCGCAGGCTCGCTATGTCTCTATCCGGGATACGCCCGCAGTGACCCGTGATGGGACGCGGATCAACATGGTGATGAACGCGGGATTGATGGCTGATTTGCCGTCCCTGGATAATTCTGGCGCCGAAGGGGTTGGCCTGTTTCGAACCGAATTGCAGTTTCTTGTGCGTAACCAGATGCCAAAGCGATCTGAATTGTCAGCTCTGTATTCCCGAGTATTGGACGCGGCGCATGGCAAACGCGTTGTGTTTCGGACCTTAGACATCGGGTCGGACAAGGTGCTGCCCTATATGAAGCCTACGGATGAACCGAACCCTGCATTGGGGTGGCGGGCAATACGGGTTGGCTTGGACAAACCGGGCGTGATGCGTATGCAGCTGCAGGCGTTGATGCGAGCGGCGAATGGCCGACCTTTGACGATCATGTTCCCGTTTGTTGCACAGTTTGAAGAGTATCGCGCAGCGCGTGCTGAGGTGGATAAGACAATCGCGCGCGAAAAGAAACTTGGTCACATACTGCCTGAAACGATTGAGGTCGGGGCGATGCTGGAAACGCCATCGTTGGCCTTTGCACCGCAGAAGTTCTTTGACGAGGTGGGGTTTGTTTCAATAGGGGGCAACGACCTAAAGCAGTTCTTCTTTGCAGCAGACCGTGAAAATGAACGGGTACGCCGGCGGTATGATACGCTCAATGTGAGCTTTCTGACCTTTATTGAAAGGATTGTAGAGCGCTGTGCTCTGTCCGGAACGCCACTAAGTTTTTGTGGCGAAGACGCCGGGCGTCCGATCGAGGCCTTGTGTCTGGCTGCGATGGGGCTTCGGACGCTTTCTATGCGGCCAGCATCAATTGGACCTGTTAAGAGCTTGCTTTTGCGATCTAACCTTGAAGAGATCAGAAAGATTATTTCTGATGCACGCCACCGTGGCGAGCAATCTGTAAGGCCTGCTGTGATGGAGTGGTTGCGTACACAAGGCTGAACCATGGAATTCAATCTATGCGCACGAATTTAGTCGTGAACTCAATGAATTGGGATCAATAGCTGAGGCGATGGTTTCGGCTCAGGGCATTCCCGGTCTCAGGTATTTTGGCCCTGAACCCCTGCAATGAGAGGTGGAATCGGATCAATGAGGGATATTTCGATTGTCTTTTTATGGCTTCTTGGGAGCCTCCTGGTGGAAAAAGTTGAAGTTTAATGTCTTTTCTCAACTTTTTGGGTGATGCAAGGGAAAGAGCGCGCATTTTCAATGCTCGCTCTTCTCTATTTACCCGATCGCTGGGTTTGGAAACCCGACCGCTTCAGGATCCAAAGATCTTGTTCATCAAGCGGCGGTGCCACGGTGTTTGAGATGGGTCATGATCTGGCTGTCTTGACGAAAGGGCAGCGGCCCCTTGTGGATCGATGATGGTTTTTCCGTCTTCGAACTGAAGCCGATACAGATCGGCATACATACCGCCACGGGCCAAAAGATCCTCGTGGCTGCCCTGATCAATCACAGCGCCGCGATCCATGACAACGATTTTGTCAGCGTTTCGGATGGTCGACAAACGGTGCGCGATAACGATGGTCGTACGTCCACCTGACAAGCGATCCAAGGCTTCTTGAACAACTTTTTCGGATTGGGCATCCAACGCGCTGGTTGCTTCGTCCAAGAGCAGAATTGGCGTGTCACGCAACAGCGCACGAGCAATGACAACGCGCTGACGCTGACCACCGGACAGTGCAGAGCCGCGAGGCCCAACGAGGGTCTCCAACCCATCGGCCAGTTTTGGAAGAAAGTCAGACACATGCGCTGCGTCCAGAACTGCTTCCAATTGCTCATCCGTGACATCAGTTCGACCGAGAAGGATGTTCTCACGCAGGCTTTCGTCAAACAGCAACGCTTCTTGTGTCACGACAGAAAAGAGATCGCGCAATTTCGGCAGTGCCATATTCTGCACGGCGATGCCGCCAACTTGGACAGATCCGTTTTGGGGATCTACCAACCGCGTCAACAAGTTGAAGATTGTCGATTTTCCCGCCCCTGAGGCCCCGACCAAAGCCGTAGTTTTACCAGCTTCAGCGGTCAGGGTCAGATCCCGTAAGATTTTAGCCTCTCCATAGTTGAGACAAACATTCGTCAGCGTAACTTCAGGGCGCCCCGACGGCGCGGCGACAGGGTTGGCCGGGGAGACCATTTTTATGGGTGCATCCATCAGCTCTTTAAGGCGTTCCAATGCGGCAGCCGCAGCTTGCCACGCACCACTCATCGAGGCGAGGCGACGCATTGGATCAAACAACAGGCCGATGGCGGTGAAAAAGCTCATGAATTCACCCACAGTCTTTTCACCGGCAATGATTTCGTGGCCGCCGTAAAACAGCACGCCCATGAAGCCAAGTCCAGCCATCACATCCATCGCCCCAGTGATGGAAGCGGTTCCAAACAAGGCTCGGATCTCGGACCGTACAAACCAGGACATCTGATCGTCAAAGCGTTTTTGTTGATACGCTTCGAGACTGTTCAGTTTGATTGGGATGATCCCATGAAAAATCTCGTCCAATCGCGTTGCCAGTGAGGCACCCAAATCGCGTGCGGCCGAAGCCTTTTTGCGTACATATTTTTGTGCGGCCCCAACGGGGAGCAGTAGGAGAGGTACGCCAACCAGCATGATCAGTGTCCAGACCAGATCAACATTGATTGCAACGCCCAACAAAACGATCAGTGAAATGACATCTCGACCTGCGCCGGTCACGATCATCTGCCAAACTTGGTTGACGGCTCCGACGTCCGTTTGAACGCGCTGGATCAAAAATCCGGGCGGGTGTTCTTGATGGAATGAGGTATCTTGCTGGATCAGGCGGCGAAGCAAATCGCTGCGCAGATGAGCTGCGGTGGTTTGTGTGATTTTGGCCAGCAGCACCTTTTGAGCAACACCGGCGCCGCCCCGGATCACAAATATCAGCAGGAAAGCTAGGCTTACCCACTTTAGGGCATCGGTGTTCCCTGCCACAAAAACAGTGTCGAACATCGGTTGCATCATATAGCTCAGCGCGCCAACCATCGAACCTTCGAGCAGCATAAAGAACATGGCGATGGCAAGGACGCCGATGTGGTGACGCAGATAGTCACGCCATAGCCAGCCCAACAGCTCGCGCGAAGATTTTTGTTTGGCGCTCATGGTTTTGCTTTCTGGAGGGGGAAGGGATCTGTCTGCACTACATCTCTCATGACTATTTCATTTAATCCGCTCAGGGATTTGGTGCAAGCTTCGCCTATGAGCCAAGACTGATTGACGTTGCTCATCTCCTGGCTAGGGTGTGCCCTAACAGGAGAATGCAAAGACATGACACAGGATCTGAGAGTCGCGCAGGGTCGCGGGTATCTGGCCATTCCGGGCCCATCTGTGATGCCGGATGCGGTATTGCGGGCGATGCATCGGGCCTCCCCGAATATTTACGAAGGCGAATTGCTGGACATGATGGAGCCGCTGACGGCAGATTTGCGTCGTGTGGCCCGCACCAAGCATCATGTGGCCATTTATATCGCGAATGGTCATGGCGCATGGGAGGCGGCACTGGCAAATGTGATCGCCCCTGGCGAACGGGTTCTGGTGCCTGCGACCGGCCGATTTGGTATTGGGTGGGGTGAAATGGCTACGGGTTTGGGGGCTGACGTTCAGGTTTTGGATTTCGGCAAATCCAACCCTTGGGATCTGGACCAGATCGCTGAGGAACTGCGGGCCGATGCTGGCCATCAGATCAAAGCCGTGCTCGCGGTGCATGTGGACACTTCAAGTTCGGTCCGCAACGACGTGCCGGCACTGCGCGCCGTTTTGGATGAGGTGGGCCACCCTGCCTTGCTAATGGCGGATTGCATCGCGTCGTTGGGGTGTGATGAGTTCGAAATGGACGCTTGGGGCGTCGATGTGATGGTGACGGGCAGTCAAAAAGGATTGATGGTGCCCCCCGGCATGGGTTTTGTGTTCTTTAACGAAAAAGCAGCCGCAAAACGGTCCGTGATGTCTCGAGTTTCGAGATATTGGGATTGGGTTCCTCGTGCGAACCCAGAGGAATTTTTCCAGTACTTCGGAGGTACAGCCCCAACCCACCACCTTTATGGGCTACGGGCCGCATTAGACATGATCCATGAGGAGGGCATCGAACATGTTTGGGCCCGCCATCAGCGATTGGCGCAAGCAATCTGGGCAGCATGTGAAACTTGGTCTGAGAACGGTGAGTTGCGTTTGAATGTCACTGATCGAACTTTTCGATCGCATGCCGTGACAGCTTTGCGTCTGGATGCACCTAACGGCACAGCACTGCGCAATTGGGTTCAAAAAAACTTGGGTCTGACCTTGGGGATTGGTTTAGGCATAGCCGAACCCGGTGACCCGGCGAGGGACGCCTTTTTCCGCTTGGGTCACATGGGACATGTGAACGGGCAAATGATAATGGGCGTTCTTGGTGGTATTCAAGCGGGCCTGAGCGCACTGGACATTCCACACGGTCGCGGCGCGGTGGAAGCCGCCGCCGCCGTAATTGCAGGGCGCTAGCGCCCAGTTGCTGCGCGCGCTGCCGCCAGGGCATTCGGCAGGGCGGCAGCAAATTGTTTCAGATCTGATGCCGGGCCACAGCTGACACGAATGCATCGGTTTTGAGGTTCGGCAAATGGCATGCGTACAAAAAGGCCAGCCTCGATCAATGCATCAAGGGTGGCCTTTGCAAAAGCTCCATCATGACCACAATCGATTGCGACGAAATTAGTGGCCGATGGAAGTGGTGTTAGGCCGTTGTCGTGCGCAATTTGGCTCAGCCTATCCCGCGCGTTAGTGATTTCAGACTGCACATGGGTCAACCAATCGCTATCTGCTAGTGCAGCAAGGGCTCCGGCCTGCGCAGAGCGGTTCATTCCAAAATGATTGCGCACTTTGTTAAAGGCTGAAATTAGCCCCGGCGCCCCTAGGGCATAGCCCACGCGCGCGCCCGCCAAACCGTAGGCTTTGGAAAACGTGCGCATCCGGATGACACGGGGATCATTGATATCAACAGGTGCGGCGGTTCCGTTAGGGGCGCATTCGACATAGGCTTCGTCGAGCACCAAGAGGCACCCCTCGGGCAACGCGTCCATCGCGGTGACGATGTCTGCCCCTCGATGCCAGCTTGCCATAGGATTATCGGGGTTCGCGAGGTAAACAAGCTTTGCATCTACCTCGGCTGCTTTGGCAAACAGTGACGCGGGATCTTCGTGATCGTCTTCATAGGGAACTGTATGCAACACACCGCCAAAACCAGCTACGTGGTAATTGAAGGTGGGATAGGCACCCAAAGAGGTGACAACGCAATCACCGGGGTTGATCAACAACCGAACGAGATACCCCAAGAGGCCATCGATACCTTCGCCGACGACGATGTTTTCAGGCTGGATCTGATGATGTAACGCCAATGCCTGACGAAGGTTATAGTTTTCTGGATCACCGTACATCCACAGATCGGCAGTGGCATCTTGCATAGCGGCAATGGCACGCGGAGAAGGACCAAAGATATTCTCGTTGGCGCCAAGACGCGCGTCAAAAGGCGCGCCGCGCTGACGCTCTTGCGTCTCGGGGCCGACAAAGGGCACGGTTGCGGGCAAGGATTGGGCAAGCGGGGTGTAGCGTGGATCACTCATACCCGCAGATAACCGCAGCGCGACAGCATCGGCAAGCCTCGCGCTGCGTTTTCGATCAGAAGAAGATCAGGTAAATGATGCCTGCGTAGATGCTGTATTGGATCGCATAGTAGACGGTCGAGTTCCACGCTTTGATCTTTTTACCAAAAGCACGCCCCTTGTAGATCCACGCGAACGCCTTGTTCACGGCGCCAACTTTGTCGCCAGGCGCGTTCTTTGTCGCCGAAGCAGACATAACCACATTGGAAAAAACGGTGTTGATCCAGTCGATGGGGGCAAAGGTCACCGGACGTTTGATATCGAGGAATAGAACGATCCGATTCTTGTCCGTCGTGTTAGCAGCATGGTGGATATAGGTTTCGTCAAACATGACGACTTCGCCATCGCGCCATGAATAATTTTCACCGTCCACGTTGATATAACAGCCATCGTCGTTTGGGGTTTCCAAGCCCATGTGGTAGCGAACTGAGCCGGCAAAGGGATCACGGTGGCGCACCAGAGTTGCCTCGGGAGGGAGGCTTGCGAACATTGCCCCTTTGATCGAGGGAATGTCTTCGACCATTTTCGTTGTGATTGGGCAAGTATTCGCAGCGGAGTCGAGCGATGAGCCGTACCATTTCAGGTAGAAACGGGTCCACCCCGTTTTAAAGAACGAATTAAAACCGATGTCGTCCAGATCATCAGAGGCCTTAATCGCGCCTTGCTCGTTCAGGGCCATGGCCTCATCCCGGATGGTTTGCCAATTATCTTGTAGTGGCTTCAATTCAGGGAACAAGGCGGGGTCTAGGTAGGGCGTCGTTGGAACCTTGGAAAACGCGTAAAACAGACAGTTCAACGGCGCGAACAGATTGGCATGGTCTGTGATCCGGCGGCGTATCAGTTCGTGACGCAACTTGCCACGCGTTTGGACGTAAACTGAACAAATAATAAAAACCAGAAGCAGGGCGATGCCCATTCGAAATTCCTTTCTGAAAGATCTGCAAGAGGGGAGACGGGAGATCCAGATGGCGAGCATATGTGCTGCTAAGGAAAGCATCGCAAGGGGGGGAACGATTTTTAGTGTTCACATTCTTAGTGAGTGAAACCGTCCGTACGTTTTCGAAAACTGCGTTTAACGTTGCAGGGTTGTCTTTACCCTTCTTGGCCATTTGGCATTGCCGGGTTTTGGTGGCAACTCTTGGGTTGCGTTAGGTGCTGCAGAGCCGCAAGATTTCAACGAAACATGTTCAATCTTAAGGTCATTCTATGCGCTTACTCCTAATTCTATGTTTGGTCGGTTTTGGGTATCTTTTGCTGTGGCCGGTTCCTGTGTCGCCTGTCGCTTATGAACCACAGGAAACGCAAGGGTTTCAGGGGGTATTTGCTGAAAATCGCGGGTTGGATCCCGCTGTGGTCATAGAATTACCAGGGGCCGAAATTGGGCCTGAGGATCTTGCTGTCATGGCTGATGGCACAATTTACACCACCAGTCTGTCAGGCGTTTTGTATCGCATAGATGGGGAAGCTCCGGAAAAGGTTGATGATTTGGGGGGGCGGCCCCTTGGCCTTAAGGCGGGGCCAGACGGGGCGCTCTACATCGCGGACAGTTTTCGCGGTATTTTGCGATGGACCGGACCGGGCAGCTTGGAAACGGTGGTCTCAGAAATTGACGGCAAGCCAATTGTCTATGCCAACCAATTGGATGTGGCCCAAGATGGGACGATCTATTTCTCAAATTCATCAGATCGATTTGATCCGGAAACAATGGGTGGAACAAAGCCCACGTCGGTTTTGACCATTTGGGAGCAGTCCCAAACCGGCTACGTTGCCCGATGGTCAGTGGACGGCAAGGTTGAAAAAATTGCCGAAGGCTTTGTTTACACCAATGGGGTGGCCCTGTCCCCAGATGAAGATTTTCTTTTGATTAGCGAAACCGGACGCGCACGGGTGCACAGGCTGTGGCTGGTTGGGGACAAGGCGGGGCAAACTGAGGTGTTTTTAGACAATCTGCCAGGGTACCCTGACAATTTGGAACGCCAAGCGGATGGTACTTATTGGATGGCCTTTGCCAGCCCCCGGGTGCCTGCAGAGGCGCTGATGCCCTATCCGTTCTTGCGCAAGGTAATTTGGCGTTTGGGTCCTTTGGTGCGCCCCAAGCCGATCGAACGTGGCATGGTCGTTCAGTTTGACGCGCAGGGTCAGATCTTGCGCACGCTGCAGGACCCCTCTGGCCGTCTGGGGATTACGACAGGGGCGCGGATCGTTGATGACGCGTTTTATGTCATGACGCTTGATTCCCGCGGCTTTGGACGCATGCCGGTCCAAGAGATGCCTTGAACTGCCCCCACGTTTGTATGGTGCGACCAGAGTGTTCGCGCCAAACTAACGGCAACATTAAAAAGGGAGAGGCCGGATATGGCGCGTGTTTCAGTTAAATATCAGGACAACATAGCGCGGGTGACATTGACCCGTGAGGACAAGATGAACGCGCTGGACACCGCGATGATTCAGGCCATTGTGTCTGCAGGTCAAGAAGTTGCCGCATCCGATGCCCGCGCCGTGGTGTTGTCTGGCGAAGGAAAATCATTCTGCGCCGGTTTGGATATGATGAGTTTTGGCGCGCTTGCAGCCGAAGAAAATACGGATTGGATCATGGATCGCACCCACGAGGATGCGAACTTGTTTCAAGAGGTGGCACTGGTTTGGCGCCGGGTTCAGGTGCCTGTGATCGCGGCGGTTCAAGGCGCGGTGTATGGCGGCGGCCTACAACTGGCATTAGGGGCAGATATCCGGATCGCAGCGCCAGATGCCAAGTTTTCGGTGATGGAAATGAAATGGGGCTTGATCCCGGATATGGGGGGGATGGTGCTGTTGCCGCAACTGATGCGCTCTGATGCGTTGCGTCAGATGACCTATACGGCACGCCCTGTGGATGTGAACCAAGCGCTGGCATGGGGGCTGGTCACATCAGTGGATGATGATCCGATGACCGCAGCATTTGCCCTTGCGGAAGAAATCGCAGGCAAAAGCCCTAACGCAATTCGGGCCGCCAAGCGTTTGATCGAATTTGCCGAAAGTCAGAGCCGTCAGGATGTGCTGTTGGCCGAAAGTGCGGAACAAGGTAAACTGATAGGCAAAGCGGAACAAATGGAGGTCATCGCGGCCAACATGCAAGGGCGTAAACCCGATTTTAAATAAGTTGGAGGTTGGCCAGTCTTGCGACTTATTCTCTATACCAAGCGCATGGATGAGATGATCTCGTTTTATGAGACGTATTTCGATTACCGGGCTGAACGGTGTGAAGGGGATCGGATTGTTGAATTGATCCCTAGGACCCATGGGGTGCCATTGCTGTTGCACCCCGCAGGAAAAGCTACGCGTGAGGGGCAAGTCGCGGTCAAACTGGTCTTTGATATTGAAAATGTGCCAGATTTTTGCGTCCGTGCCGCTAAGGTCGGGCTAAGTTTTGGCCCAATTCACAACGCCGATGGGTATTGTTTTGCCAATGCCAAAGATCCGGCGAAGAATTCGGTCTCGGTATCTAGTCGTGCGTTCAGGGGGCCATCAACTCTATGAACCTGAGTACCTGAACTAACGGAAACTCCCCGCCTCAGTGCACTGAAACGGGGTGTTTTTTCTCGCTATGCCTGAGATATCAGGCCAACTCTTGCAGGCGCGCGAGCGCCTGTTTGATTTTGCCTTCTTCTTCTTCACGTTCGGCCAGATTGGCTTGTGTCTCTGCTACAACTTCCGCTGGGGCTGAGTCAGCGAATTTGGGGTTCTTAAGCCGCCCGCGCAGGCCACCCAACTCTTTCGCGAGTTTGCCCAATGTCTTTTCAAGACGCGCGATTTCAGATCCGACATCGATGATGTCAGCCAGCGGCAAGCCAAACGTGCCGCCCGCCACCGGAATGGTCACGGTGCCTTTGGGGAATTCATCAACTGCTGTCAGGCTTTCGATACGGGCCAGACGCTGGATCAGCACATGGTTGTTGTCCCAAGCGGTTTGACCTTTGTTGTCGAGGCTAGAAACCAGTAACGCAACCTTGAGGCCCGCCGGAACGTGAGTTTGTTGACGGGCCGAACGGACCGTGTCGATCAAGCCGATGACCCAGTTCATTTCCCGGTCGGCGTCCGCATCCACCAAGTCAGCGGCGGTATAAGTCGGCCAATCCGCATGGATTAACATCTTGGCGCGGGCTTCGGTTTGGCCCCACAACTCTTCGGTGATGAAGGGCATGATTGGGTGCAGCAGGATCAGCGATTGATCCAATACCCAGCGCAGGGTGGCTTGGGTTTCGGCCTTAGCGGCGGCGTCTTCACCCTGCAGGATTGGTTTGGAGAATTCCAGATACCAATCGCAGACTTTGCCCCAGACAAAGGCATAGAGCGCGCTTGCGGCATCGTTGAAGCGATAGCTTTCGAGTGCTGCGTCAACTTCTTCGCGAACCTTAGCCGTCTCGCCGATGATCCACTTGTTCAAAGTCTGCGTCGCTTCGGGGCGGATGCTTTCTTTCGAATACGGGATCTCGTAATGCTCGGCAAAGCTGAAGGCGTTCCAAAGCTTGGTGCCGAAATTACGATATCCGGTGATGCGATCCCTGCTGAGTTTCAGCACACCACCGATGGCGGCCATGGACGCATTGGTAAAGCGCAGCGCATCGGCACCGAATTCGTCCACGATTTCCAGTGGATCGATGACGTTGCCGGTGGTTTTGGACATCTTCTTACCCTTCTCGTCGCGAACGAGCTGGTGCAGATAGACGGTGTGGAACGGAATTTCGTCGACCACAGCCAATTGCATCATCATCATGCGCGCCACCCAGAAGAACAGGATATCCTGACCGGTGATCAACACATCTGTGGGGAAGTATTTTGAGGTGCTTTCATCCCACTCGGGCCAACCCAGCGTACCGATCGGCCAGAGACCGGACGAGAACCACGTGTCGAGAACATCGGGGTCGCGCCAAACCGGGAAGACCAATTTGGTGGGATCTTGGTCCACAGCATATTGAGCAAGGCTTTCCGCGAATTTGTGGATCGCGTCATGCTTGTCGTCAACTTCAACAACAGTGGCATGATTGAGCGGGGTGGGAATGTCTGCATTGTCATCGACAAAGCGTTCGATGGCAGCCTCGAAAGAGGGTGCGCAATGCGCAACGTCGCCGCGATGCAACATGCCTCCGGCGTTCAGTAGGCGGCCAAGTTCAACCAGATCCAAAGCACCATCGTTTTCTTCGTTTGTGAAATCTTCGGCGGACAGGTTGAGACCATACCAAACAGGGATCTGATGTCCCCACCAAAGTTGACGTGAGATGCACCAAGGTTCGATGTTCTCCAACCAGTGGTAATAGGTCTTCTCACCCGACTCGGGGATGATCTTGACCGTGCCGTCTTTGACCGCGTCCAGCGCGGGCCCAACGATTTTCTCAGCGTCCACGAACCATTGGTCGGTGAACATCGGTTCGATCACGACTTTGGAGCGGTCGCCAAAGGGCTGCATGATCGGTTTGCTTTCGACCAGTGGCACAGTGGTGACTTCTGGGGCTTCTTCACCCTTTTTCAGCTTTGGCTTGGGACCAAGGCGCGCATCGTCAGAGGTGGTCATCACAGCCAGACCTTCGGCGGTGATCTCTTCTACAACATGGGAACGGGCTTCGAACCGGTCCAGACCACGCAAGTGATCGGGGATCAGGTTGATTGCGTCAATTTCATTTTCAGTGAAGTCACGTCCGCGCGCAAATTCCTGCGCCTTTGCAGCTTCTTCTCCGTAAGGCGCCCCATCAGCGCGCATTGCGCCTTTGGTGTCCATCAGGCGATACATCGGAATGCCGCCGCGCTTTGCGACCATGTTATCGTTGAAATCATGTGCGCCGGTGATTTTCACAGCGCCCGAGCCGAAATCCTTGTCCGGGTAGTCATCAGTGATGATCGGGATTTGACGACGGTGCTCTTTGGGACCAACGGGGATTTCGCAGAGTTTGCCAACGATAGACGCATAGCGTTCGTCTGACGGGTGAACTGCAACCGCACCATCGCCGAGCATGGTTTCGGGTCGCGTGGTCGCGATCGAGATATAGTCCCGCTCTTCTTCAAGCGTGACGTTCCCGTCGTCATCTTTTTCAACGTAGGTATATGTGACCCCGTCAGCGAGGGGGTATTTAAAGTGCCACATGTGGCCGGGTGTTTCGATGTTCTCGACTTCGAGGTCAGAAATCGCAGTTTCGAAATGCGGATCCCAATTCACCAGACGTTTGCCACGATAAATCAGGCCTTTGTTGTACATCTCAACAAAGACTTTGATCACAGCGTCGTGGAAATTGGCGGAATTTTCGTGACCCGTGCGCGGATCACCTGCAGCTCCTGCCATGGTAAAGGCGTTGCGCGACCAATCACAGGTCGAGCCGAGGCGTTTGAGCTGATCGACGATCGTGCCGCCGTATTCGCCCTTCCATTCCCAGACTTTTTCCAAAAACTTTTCGCGGCCCAGTTCGTTGCGACCCGGTTGTTGGGTGGCGGCCAACATTTTTTCCACCTGCATTTGGGTGGCGATACCGGCATGGTCCTGACCAGGTTGCCAGAGCGTGTCGAACCCACGCATCCGGTGCCAGCGGATCAGAATATCCTGTAGAGTGTTGTTGAAGGCGTGGCCTACATGTAGCGCGCCCGTGACGTTGGGTGGCGGGATCATGATGGTAAAGGTTTCGTCGCGCGATTGGTTCGCGCCCGCTTTGAAGCAACCGGCCTCTTCCCAGGCCTTATAGAGGCGGGTTTCGGCCTCGGCTGCGTTAAATGTCTTTTCCATCGCCATGGGGTGTCCTGCATGATCTTTAGGGGTCAGCGCCTTGCATAGCGTTTGACCACACAAAGGGGAAGGCAGGTTTGTGCTAGATTGGGTGTTTCGGGGGCACCAAGCGCGTTATTTACAGTCTAAATCAAGATACGGGTGGTGCGCCGGCCTGTTGGAACCTATCGCGAAAGTACCCTTCGACCCGCTGATAGGCCGCTTCATGGAAGTCCAGAGTCAAAAGCGAGTGTCCAGTTCCGGGAAATTCAACGCTAGTAAGGTCTTCACAAAAGGCGCCTTCCAAGGAACGCATCAATCGGGCTGGAGCAAGTTTGTCATTCGTGTACCGCATGGCCAGCCCTGGACCCTTTTCGGCCATTGCTTCGCGCGCGTCTTGGATATCTTGGTCGCTCATATGCAGATGATCGCCGCCCAAGACGGGCAGGGCCGGTTGACTGGCCACTCCGCCCAAGACGGCCTCATCAGCCATGAGTGTTAGGGCGAAGCTTCCGGTCAGGCACATACCAATAACCCCAACCCCCACCGCGCTTTCCCGCTTTCGGATATGATGGACAAGTGCACGCAACCAATCAGAGATTGGGCTTTGTTGTCCCCGGAGAAACATGTTGAACTCGCGGCGCACACAGAAAAGATGAGCTGCATTGCGCGCTAGGGTGGTTTTGCCAAACTTACCGAAGAGGTGAGGCAGGTAAACACGGAACCCTGCCTGTTCAAAGCGACGCACCAAACCCAAGGTTTCAGGCCCGATCCCGGGCAGTTCCTGTAGGATCAGGATCGGCGGCCCGTCCCCCTTGACATGAACATCATGACTGACAGCGTCTCCTTTTGAAAGCGGCGCTGCAAAGGAAAAGATCTCGTCTGGTTCCCATCCTGACATGGGGCAGAACCTACCGCATGCGCTGACCTTTAGCTATTGAGTTGGCGTTTTTTACATTCGGCAAGCGGAATTTGACCGATTGTATGTTTGAGATTTTTTCAGTCACGGGGGTGGTATGATCCAAGGACTGCGTTTTCTTGCTGCCCTGGGAGGTATCAAAATGTGGGCTTATGCTGCACGTTCTGCTGCTATTTCAGCGTTTTGCAGCGGCTCCCGGACTCCTGCGCGAATAACATCCGGGCTGTAGGGGGGGCGGTCGAAAACTTCGCGGACCATCGGAGCGAAAAACTCGATCGGCAATGTTTCGTATTCCGGGTCAAAAGAGGACTGGTCCCATCGTTCGCAGAACTCGGCGTTGTCATCGAAATATGGGTGCCCTTTGTGACGGTCCCTTTTGTTTTGGTCAAAACCCTCTAGGTGCTGTCCATAGTACAGCATTTGGAAATCTCCATGTGTATGGACCACCCATGTGCATTGCTCGCGTACAAAAGGTTTCAGGATCGTGGCAGCATATTCATCGTGATTATAGGGCGCATAGATATCGCCTATGTCGTGCAGCAGTGCCGAAACGATCCAGTCGATATCTGCCCCATCCCGATAGGCTCGCGTGGCAGATTGCACAGAATGGCCCAGCCGCGTGATTTGATAGCCGGACAATCCTTCGTCCAGATCCACCAGCGCCCGAAGCAACCGGTCGGCAGTGTGTTTGGTATGGTCGATTTCATGGGCGGTTAGGAATTCGTACTCTTCCTTGGTACCGTCCTTCATCTGGGTAAAGCTGACCTTTTCCATCGCTTGCATCTTTCCTGTTAGCTGGCGGCTTTGTGGGCCTGATAAAGTGAAACATCCTTTTCGGCTCCTTGCGCAAGGGCTTTGGTCTGGTCCATGCGGATTTGTTGATAGAGCGCGAGGGCCTCTGCTGAGAACAGGCTGGATGGGGCAGGAATTTGGGCAAAATTGCCCGTTTGGTCAGTGCCACGCACCATCATGGCATAATCGCGTTCCGCGATTTCTTGGCGGGCATTGGGATTGAGGTACCGGATTGCACATCCGATGCGTCGATCGTTTGAGGTGTTAGCGCCTGACCCGTGGATCGTCAGCCCGTGATGGAGCGACATCTGGCCGGGGCTCAGTTCGATGCGGATCTTGTCAGCTTCTGCAACGTCAACGGCGATTTCCTGACCACGCGATAGCAAGTTGGTGTCCGAAAACGTATCATTGTGCGGTAGGATCGGGTTTTTGTGACTGCCTGCCACAAAATCCATGCATCCACTTTCAGGTGTTGCTGGGGACAGAGCAATCCAGGCTGTCACCTGATCCGAGGTTTCCCCCAAACCCCAATATGTCAGGTCTTGATGCATTCCGACGATATGCTTGCTGTTGGGCTCTTTGATAAAGAACTCAGCTGACCAAACCATCAGGTCCGGGCCGAGAATAGCCTCAACTGCATCCAGAACGCGCGGATCTTGCGCCAATCGCGCAGCCAGAGGCATCACGACATGTGCATTCACGCGTTTGTAGGTCGCAAGTGGCAGTGGCAGGTCCGTGTTGAGCCAATCCGTTTCGGTTTGTTCAAGCTCTGCCCGGGCAGCGATGGTTTCTTCTGGGGTCAGGATATCAAGTGGAAAGAGATAACCGTCTTTCCAATATCGCCTGGTCTGGGCGTCAGTCAGCTTGGGCATTTGGTGCTCCGGGTATAGAATCGATGTTTGGCGACCCTAGGCGCGGATTCCATTATTTCAGAACGAAATGCCTTGCTGGTCAGGCTAAGTTTTGCTTAGCCTACTGGCATGGTAACACGAGTTCCGTCTCTCAATTGGTTGCGTGTGTTCGAGGCGGCGGCCCGAACCGAAAGCTTTGCGCGCGCCGCGTCTCAGCTCAACATGTCCGCTGCGGCGGTCAGTCAACAGGTTAAGGCCCTTGAGGGGCATTTGGGGACGCCACTGTTCACGCGCCACGCCCATTCTGTTTCACTCACGGAGGCAGGGCAGGCATATCTCCCTACGGTTCAACAATCCTTGCTGATGCTGGAAACTGCGACCACCGGGTTGTTCGGGGAAACGCGTGAGCAGCGATTGTATGTTCAATCGGTTTTGTTATTTGCCCATGGGGTTCTGGCCCCGGGAATGTTGGATTTCCAAACGGCCCATCCAACTGTGAATCTGGTGCTCAGCACGGGCAATTCCGTTATGGATTTCGCCAATCAGTTCACGGATCTGCAGATCATCTTTGGAAATCCGACACATTACGGCGTGGCCTACGACCGATTGATGGGCGAAGAGCTGTTTCCTGTCGCGACACCAGAGATTGCTGTGCAGATCGAAACACCCCAAGATTTATTGAAGTTTCCTTTGATCGAAGTTGCGACACATCGCGCGGGTTGGCCGTATGTGTTTGAGCAATTGCGCGTTTCACCGGGGTCTGCGCGGTATGTGTTTGCAGACAATACGATTATTTCGTCGGCATTGGCATCTCAAGGGGTTGGCATTGCTTTGGGGCGGGCTCCGGCCAGTGATCCGGTGATGCAAGGCGCGGGGTTGGTGCCCTGCCTGCCTGTTATCAAGGTACTAGGGCAAGATGCCTATCATCTTGTCTATCCTGATGGAGCCGTTTTGCGACCTGCAGCGCGCGCCTTTCGCGATTGGCTGCTAGACTATCTTGTTTGACTGGGCTTTGAACGCATTTTCCGTTGGGGCGCTTTCTTGGGAAAAAGGTGGCTCTGGCTGGACATCGGACAAACGACAGCTATCGTCGACCCCTAGGTCATGAGGGAACGCGCCGTGGAAAAATTCGGGAAAAGTCAGCCAGTCAAACGCGTTGAGGATACGCGATTTTTGACCGGGCATGGACAATATGTGGATGACATCACCCCTGTGGGTGCTTTGTTTGCGGCGTATTTCCGTAGTTCTGTTGCACATGCCGATATTACTTCGCTTGAATTGGATTCAGCCAAATCAGCAGACGGCGTGCATCTGGTCGTCACATTGGATGACCTAGAGGCCGCAGGCCTTAAGGTGGCGATGGATGGTACGCAGATGCAAAATCGCGACGGCACCAAAGGGGCCGGTCCTGAACGCCCGATGTTGGCGCGCAATCGGGTGCGTTTCGTCGGAGAGCCGGTGGCGATGGTGGTTGCGGAAACGCCGGAACAAGCTCGCGATGCCATCGAAATGATCTGGATGGAAACAGAGGATTTACCGGTCAAGACCGATTTGGCTGTTGGTGGTCCAATGCTTCACCCCGAAGCCCCTGATAATATGGCCTTTGATTGGGGCTTGGGTGACGAAGCCGCGACCGAAGAAGCGTTTCAGGACGCCGCCCAAACCGTAAGCTTATCGATTCATGACAATCGGGTCATCGTCAATTCGATTGAACCGCGTGGCTGTTACGCTGAATGGGCAAACGATCGTCTGCATCTATCTTATGGTGGGCAAGGTGTTTGGGGCATGAAAGCACAGATCGTTGATAAACTTGGCTTGGAGCCTGAGCAGGTGCGCGTGACCACGACAGATGTGGGCGGTGGGTTTGGGATGAAGGCAATGCCTTATCCCGAGTACTTCTCTGTTGCGCATGCTGCCCGCGTGCTGGGGCGCCCTGTGCGTTGGATGTCTGATCGAACCGAAGCGATGCTTTCCGATAACCATGGGCGCGATCTAACATCTGTCGCCGAGCTGGCCTTTGACGCGGATCACCGGATAACCGCCTATCGGGTGAAAACGCTCTGTAACATGGGGGCCTATAACAGCCACTTTGCGCAGGCGATCCAAACCCAATTGTTCAGCCGGGTGCTGATGGGGGTCTATGACGTGCAGACGACCTGGCTGCAGGTTGAGGGGTATTACACCAATACCACTCAAGTTGATGCCTATCGTGGCGCTGGGCGTCCTGAAGCGATCTATGTGCTGGAAAGGGTGATGGATCGCGCAGCGCGTGAATTGGGTATTGACCCGTGGGAGCTGCGCCGGCGTAACTTTATCAAACCCGAAAGCTTTCCCTATCTCACCGCCACCGGGGAAACCTATGACGTCGGGGATTTCGACATGATCCTGAATCGCGGTGCAGACGAATCCGACGCGCAGGGTTTTGAGGCCCGCCGCGCAAGCGATGCAAAACGAGGTCTGCTGCGGGGGCAGGGGCTGTGTTACTATATCGAAAGTATTTTGGGTGATGCTTCCGAAGGTGCGAAAGTCGAGTTCCACGCGGATGGCAGCGCAAGCCTCTATGTTGGGACGCAATCGAATGGGCAGGGGCATGAAACAGTTTATGCACAGTTCCTTGCGGATCAGAGTGGTATACCGGCAGACCGGATCACTGTGGTGCAAGGGGACAGCGATCGCATCTCACAGGGTGGTGGCACCGGCGGATCCCGTTCGGTGACAACACAAAGCTACGCGACTTTGGCCACAGTTGATGTGATCATTGCCGCATTCACGCCCTATCTTGCGGATAAGATGGGGGTCGAGGAGAGCGACGTGAGCTTTGACGACGAAACCTTTCGGGCACCGGGGTCCAATCTAACTCCGACGTTGCTGGAAGCCGCTGAAATGGCGCGGGCAGATGGCCGTCAGGATTTGTTAACGCACGAAGCGCGGGCCACATTGCCAGGACGTAGTTTCCCCAATGGTGCACATGTTGCCGAAATCGTGATCGACCCTGAAACAGGTATCGTGACGGTTGATCGTTATACTGTGGTTGATGATTTTGGCAATCTTATCAACCCCACGCTGGCCGAAGGGCAGGTGCATGGCGGGGTGGTGCAGGGCATCGGTCAGGCCCTTTCAGAACATGTTGTCTATGATGAAGAAGGCCAACTGCTCACGGCAACGTTTATGGACTATGCCTTGCCCCGTGCGGCGGACGTACCCATGATTGAATTTACCTCTCAACCGGTTCCATCGACGGCCAACCCAATGGGGATGAAAGGCTGCGGTGAGGCAGGGACAGTTGGAGCGCTCGCAGCGATCGCCAACGCGGTTCAGGATGCGCTTTGGGAACAAGGGGTGCGTCAAGCGGATATGCCGTTTACGCCCCTCAAAGTATGGGAATTGATGCAGGATGATCTTATCGCGGCTGAGTAACAAGGTTCTTGGATGGCTTGGGCGCCCGCTACGGTCTGAGCATTCCAATGAAACGCGACATCGCGAACCTCAGGCGCATGTGATTATTCTAGACGGGACCATGTCCACCCTGGAACCAGGATTTGAAACCCATGCAGGGCAGGCGTATCGCTTAGCCTGCGAGATGGGCGGCAAAGTGTCGGTGTTCTACGAAAGTGGCGTGCAGTGGACCAACTGGCGCCGAACCGGCGATGTAATGATGGGGCGTGGCATCAACCGTCAGATCCGGCGCGCATATGGGTATTTGGCGTCTCGCTATAAGCCGGGGGATAAGATATTTTTGATTGGCTACTCTCGCGGGGCATACGGTGTCCGCAGCCTTGCTGGAGTTATCGATATGGTCGGCATGCTGAAGGCAGAGCATGCCACAGTGCGAAATATCCGCCAGGCGTATCGTCACTATGAATGTAACCCGCGAGGAACCCATTCAGCAGCCTTTGCAAATGCCTATTGCCACGAGAAAGTAGAGATCGAAATGATAGGTGTCTGGGACACGGTAAAGGCGCTGGGCATGCGTTTGCCGTTGCTTTGGCGGTGGGCTGAGGCGCGTCATGCCTTTCACAACCATCAACTGGGGCCCAGTGTGAAACATGGCTTTCACGCGCTGGCGCTGGATGAAACACGGCAAGTGTTCGAGCCGGTCCTGTGGCAATGCGCTCCGGGATTTCTGGGAAAAGTGGAACAGGCGTGGTTTCGCGGCAGCCATGGCGATATTGGTGGGCAACTCGGAGGATATGAAGAGGCACGTCCGCTCGCAAACGCCTCTTTGGTCTGGATCATGAAGCAAGCTGAAATATGCGGTTTGCCCCTGCCCAAAGGGTGGGAAGACCGTTTTCCAGTAGATACAACCGCGCCTTCGGTGGGAACCTGGAGGGGGTGGGGCAAGATCTTTTTGCTACGCGGAAAACGCACGATATGCCGAGATCGGTCTGAAACAATTCACGACAGCGTACCACTCGACACTCGGCCAGAGATAAATTCTAAGCCATATCTGCAAACACAGGCTACGCGCTGAGTGCATCTTCACCAGCTGTTGTTAGGTAGGGGTATCATGCAGTATTTAGGGAATTTTAAAGATCATACAGGTGGTTGAGCCCATTGCGTAGAGCTTGCCATTTTCAATCCCCCTGATTTCGCCGTGAGCAATGCCCGTTGACCGCCCGGCATGGTCGCTGGTGCCAATCGCTTCGACCTTCATCCCTTGGGGAATTGCACGAATGATGTTCACTTTGTATTCGAGCGTTGTGTAAGCTGACCCAGCAGGGACATTAGTCCAAACGGCACATGCCATGCAGCTGTCTAAGATTGCGCCGTACCAACCCCCATGGACACCGCCATGCGGGTTTGTCGTATGCTGCAGCGGAGTGCCGTGAAACACCACATGACCACGTTCGGCCGTAACAGGTGTAAACCCGAGTGTCTTGGCTAAGGGGGCACCGGGACTGCGCCCCTCGACAATGTCCAGCATCAAATCCAACCCATTTTGCGTTGAGTAATCAATGCTGGCTGTACTTGTCATTGCGTGTCTCCCCTTGTTGGCGACACGCTAGCAGGGACGAGCGTGGCGACAAGGCTTACGCCACGTTCTGCAAATCAACCTTGGGGGTGACGCCGAGCGCATGGCAAACATCACGGGTCAGTTCAGGACGGTTGAGCGTGTAGAAATGCAACTTGTCGACGCCACCGTCGATCAAATCACTGCAAAGTTCAGTGCACATTGCGGTGGCAAGTAGATCCTCGCGTCCATCACGGGTGGCTTTTTCAAACGCATCTTCGACCCATGCCGGGATGGCTGTGCCACAGCGTTTTGCAAAGTTGCGCGCGCCTTTCCAGTTTTCAATGGGTAATATGCCGGGTGTGATTGGAGCATCGATACCAGCTTTTTCACAGGCATCCCGAAAGCGAAAAAATGTTTCGGCTTCAAAAAAGAACTGGGTCAAAGCTTCGCTCGCGCCGGCGTCGATTTTTGCCTTGAGCCAATCAACATCGGCCCGCCCATCGGCTGCCTCTGGGTGTATATCGGGATAGGCACCTACGCGTATGTTGAATTCCCCGGTGTTTGCCAAGGCTTCGGTCAGTTCGACCGAGTTGGCGAAGCCCTGGGGGTGGGGGTGGAACTGGCCTGCGTTTTTAGGAGGGTCGCCACGTAGGGCTACAATGTCTTTGACGCCAGCCTTAGCAAAGTCACGTGCTATAGACAGAGTTTCCTCTTTGGTGGCTTGTACGCAGGTTAAATGTGCAGCCACGTTGAGCCCGGACGAACTATGCAATGTTGAAACGGCGTCTCGGGTCAGATCACGTGTGGTTCCTCCGGCGCCATAAGTGACAGAAACAAAACGTGGGTCCAAAGGGGCTAGCGTTTGCACGGTGTCCCAGAGCCGAAACGACGCTGCCAAGTTTTGTGGCGGGAAGAATTCGAAGGAAATCTCTGGGGATGTCATGTCTGCTCTCTATCGCTTGCTCGGATTTGGCCCCTTGTCGCATGTCGGGCGTTGTGAGACAATTTCATAATATTCAAGAACAATATGAGCTGAGCTGCAAATGCATATCGAATTTCGCCATCTTCGCACCATCAAGTCTATTCATGACTGTGGAGGGCTTGCGCGGGCGGCAGACCAATTGAACATTACGCAATCCGCTTTGAGCCATCAAATTAAGGGGTTGGAGGATCAGGCGGGAATCGAACTTTTTGTACGGCGGTCCAAACCGATGAAGCTGTCGGCGGCAGGGTTTCGGTTGTTAAGGCTGGCCAATCAGATTTTACCGCAGATCGAGGCGATGCAAGAAGAATTCAGCGCCTTGCGGGATGGCAAAACAGGGCGCATGCACATTGCTATCGAATGCCATGCCTGTTTTGAGTGGTTGTTTCCCGTGTTGGAGGGGTTTCGGAAATCCTGGCCGGATGTTGATGTGGATATCAAACCAGGCTTGGCGTTTGACGCATTACCTGCGCTGCAAAAAGAAGAAGTCGATCTGGTGGTGTCTTCAGATCCAGAAGATCTGCCGGGTGTCGAATTTGTTGAGTTGTTTGATTACAATGCGGTTTTTGTCGCAGCCGCGACACACCCTTTGGCGGCGAAGCCATTTATCGAAGCTGAGGATTTCAGGGGGCAAACCCTGATAACTTACCCGGTTGAACGAACCCGTTTGGATGTGTTTAGCCAGCTCTTAATTCCATCTAAAGTTGAACCAGCGAGTATTCGGCAGGTGGAATTGACAGCCGTAATTTTGCTGCTTGTTGCATCAAACAGAGGGATTTCAGTGTTGCCGGATTGGGTGGTGCGTGAGGTGAAATATAGCTCAGATTATGTTACACGGCCTTTGACAGAGGCGGGTATTACGCGTCGCTTGTACGCTGCGGTCCGGTCCGAGGATTTAGAAAAACCCTTTGTTCAAGAACTGGTGAAGCTGGCACGGGTCGAGGCACGAAAGCTCCAAGCGCAATAACAGGGTGGCGCGGGGGTCAAGCCGGGGGCATGGCTGCCCCAGCTTGACCCCCGCGCTGTTGCGCCTGAAATGGCGGTTAGATCACTTTTACGATCTGTTTACCCATGTTGCCACCCTGCAGCATCGACATGAAAGTCTGTGGGGCATGTTCCAATCCAACTGCGATGTCCTCAAGGTAACTGATGTCTCCGCTTGCAACCTTAGGACCAACTTCTGATAGGAATTCAGGATACCGGTCGAAGTGGTTCGAAATAATAAACCCTTTTACAGACAAGAATTTGACCAGGATGGAACGCCAAATCGCCGGTGCGCTGAGCCCTTGAGAGGTCGCACCTGCACCCAATCCGCCCGCATTGTACCAACTGATCATGCCACAAATTGGGATGCGGCCATTGTCGTTCATCAAGGGAACGACAGCTTCCAGAACTTTGCCTCCGACGTTTTCGAAATAGATATCGATGCCATCGGGACAGGCGGTGCTCAAGTCTTGTTGTAATTCTGCTGCGGTCTCGTAAGCCCGATGATCAAGGCAGGCATCAAAGCCAAAGGTCTCTGTCGCCAGTTTGCATTTGTCTGCGCCCCCAGCGATTCCAACGGTACGCAACCCTGCCAATTTGGCGACCTGACCAACCATGGACCCAACGGGTCCCGTCGCCGCTGCAACAACGAGCGTTTCGCCGGCTTTGGGCTTGCCGTATTCTGTAAGGCCATGCCAGCCGGTAAAGCCGGGCATGCCCAAAACGCCCAACGCGGCAGTGATGGGGCCCTGAGACGGGTCAAGCTTGCGCAACATATTTGCAGGTTGGACGCCGTGTGTTGCCCATCCGAACATGCCAAATGCGAAATCGCCGGGTTTAAAGGCAGGGCTGTTTGAGGCGATGACTTCACCCACGCCACCGGCTTCCATGGTGCCCCCAAGGGGGACGGGGGGTGCATAGGATTTGGCATCATCCATACGACCGCGCATATAGGGGTCGAGAGACATAAAATGAACGCGGACCAAGACTTCCCCATCGCCGGGAACCGGGATTGGAGCAGGTTCGTAGCTGAAATTTGCAGCTTCGGGTGCGCCCGATGGACGACTGGCAAGCGCGACACGGAACATCTGATCTGACATGCAACTTCTCCTCTTCTTTAACGCTCACGGTATCGGTCTTTTGAACCTTGGCAAGCTCTGCGCCTCTGTTACGCCGCGATAATCGAAAGTATGGGGGCAGCTATGCGAATCCAGCCCCTTGGCAAGTGGCCTCGCGACAAGTATACGCGCGATCTGACCGAACAGGAGCCCATTCAATGATTGGCAGTGCAAATCTCAACATCATGATCAAAGCCGCGCGCAAAGCGGGGCGGTCTTTGGTGAAGGACTTTCGCGAAGTTGAAAACCTTCAGGTGTCGATGAAAGGCGCCGGAGACTTCGTTTCCAAGGCGGATATCGCTGCCGAAAAGATCTTGAAAGACGAATTGTTGGGCGCGCGACCAACTTATGGCTGGCTGGCCGAAGAAGGCGGTGAACTCCCAGGCGAGGATCCCACCCGTCGCTGGATCGTGGATCCGTTGGACGGGACGACCAACTTTTTGCACGGCTTGCCACATTGGGCTGTGTCCATTGCATTGGAGCATAAAGGGCAGATCGTCGCTGGCGTGATTTTTGACGCAGCAAAAGACGAGATGTACTTTGCTGAAAAAGGCGCGGGCGCCTGGATGAACGAGACCCGTATCCGGGTTTCAGGGCGTCATCGTATGATCGAATCCATTTTTGCGACTGGTATTCCTTTTGCTGGTCGCTCAGATCTTCCGTTGACCTTGCAAGATCTGGCGCGCTTGATGCCGGCATGTGCAGGTGTCCGTCGGTGGGGCTCTGCGGCGATGGATATGGCCTATGTTGCCACCGGTCGTTACGAAGGATTTTGGGAACGGCGCCTGAATTCTTGGGACATCGCAGCGGGGATAATTTTGGTTAAAGAAGCCGGCGGGTTTGTACAACCAATTGATCCGGAAGGGCATGTTCTGTCTGATGGGAATGTGATTTGCGGCAACGAGCCTATTTTTGACGCGTTCGCCAAGGTCATTCGCGGCTGAAGCTTAGGCTGAAAGAATGGCCCTTTCACTTTGAAGGGCTTTAGATGAAAGGGGCGTTTTGCGTCCCTTTTATTACGTCCGGTCAGATGGGTGGTTGATGCCGTCGTGCCAAGGAATGTCACCGCGCATGCGCGGATCTGCACCTTCAATACATCCTAGGTTTACGCCGCATTCATTTGGGTCAGAACGTCGTTGATGATGTGTGTAGATGCCACAGGTTTTGCAAAAATAGTGTTTGGCTGTGTGACTGCCCCATGTGTAAAGGCTCAGGTTCTCGGACCCCTTCAGTACTATTAGGGACGCAGCAACCGCGGTCACCGCAGCGGCGCCCCTGCGTTTACAGAACGAGCAGTCACATCGCGAGGCCGAGGACAGCCCATCAGGAAACTCAGCCGTCAATTTAACAGCGCCGCAATGGCAAGAGGCGTTCAACTGTGTCACTTTTTCATAACCTTTGGGATGCGAGAGGCAGAATAGCGATACTCTTTTTTTGGGTGCGGGGGCTGGCCTTTGGTTTTGTTCCAGAACTTGACCCCTCCGCGTTTGAGCCAAAGTGGAACACACAAGGCTAGACCAACTGCAAAACCACCGGTATGGGCCCAATAAGCGACCCCTCCCTGGTCAGGGTTAGATCCGATACTGCCAATGAATTGAAATCCCAGCCAGATTCCCAGCATAACAAAGGCAGGTACAGTGAAAATTCGGAAATAGATAATTAGAATCAGAAGAACATCGACCTTGGCTTTGGGGAACAGCAATAAATATCCCCCCATGACACCGGCAATAGCGCCGGATGCACCAATAGTTGGAACACCCGAATAGGGGGCAGAAATTACATGAATGAGGCCCGCGCCAATTCCAGAGATCACGTAGAAAATGAGAAACGGGATGTGCCCCATCTCTTCTTCTAAGTTGTCACCGAAGATCCAAAGGAACAACATGTTCCCGGCAAGATGCATCCATCCGCCGTGCAGAAACATAGAGGTCACTAGCGTATCATAGCGCGCACCATCTGTTATGCGTGCTGGAAGAATAGCCCAATCGTAGAAAAGCTTATTTATGCTTTCTGGATCACCCATCTTGCTGACATACAACAAGAATATGATGACATTCGCAGCCAACAGGAAGTAGACAACGTACGGAGAGCGGCCAGAAGGGTTATGATCTCGAATTGGAAACATAGCGCGACGCTGTGCTGAAAATTGGGCGCCGTCAAGGTTTCTTCAAAGGTTGAAGGGCCTGTACAGGCAACTGGGTATTACGGATGACAAATTTGTAGCCAAAATTCTGCTAGTGGCAGTTGGTGCTGTAAGTCGAGGGCTCTGATACAATAAGGAACGCAGTATCGGGTTTCAGAAACGTGAATTGACCTGATGCCAAAAAGCTCCAGACTTAAAATCATGAAATCATTTTTGCTTAGTCTTTGCCTGATTGCAGTATCGACACAAACCGCATCCGCAGATCGGTGCCCTGCGGCTCCGGATCATTCCGCAGGGTTAAACCAGCTCATTCAGGAAATTCAAAAGGTTCAAACAGAAGGCGCTGCCCGAGACATTTCAGGGCAAATGTGGGGGCTTTGGGCTGACGCCCCAAATGAACAGGCGCAGGCAATTCTGGATCAGGGTATGAGCAAACGATCCAGCTGGGATTTGACTGGCGCTCTTCAAGATTTCAATCGGTTGGTTGAATACTGTCCTGACTATGCCGAAGGCTATAATCAACGCGCCTTCGTTCACTTTTTGCGGCACGATTTTGCATCTGCATTGACTGATCTGGATCGTGCTATTGTGCTGTCACCAAAACACATTGCAGCGCTGAGCGGCCGGGCGCTCTCATTGATGGGCTTGGGGCGCACTCAAGAGGCACGAGATGCTTTGATCGAAGCTTTGGCACTAAATCCGTGGTTGCCAGAGCGCGGCTTGATAGATGCAGGAGGACGATTGGCCCCTACAGGCGAAGAAATCTAGATGTCCCAGGCAGTTTTTAATCGAACAAAAACTTTCTGAAAGCACAGTTCTACCGTTGAGCTCTTTCTATTCCCAGTTTAGAGGAAGGGGATACCCTTGGGCTACCGGCGTGATGGACTGGTGGACATGCCAGATTTAGAACTCTTGAGTCTGTGCTGTAATGTACATACGGAACAAGGCGTTGCGACGAAGAGACCGTTTTCAGGCCCGATAAAGGCCTGAAACTGAAAATTGAAGAACAACGCCAGATGCGGGCGTGATGGAATGGTAGACATACCAGACTTAAAATCTGGAGGCCGTATGGCCGTGTGGGTTCGAGTCCCACCGCCCGCACCACTATATGAATGCTCTTGTACGAAGATGCATGGAATTGCTTGAAAATATGAGTAATTTAGGCTGACACCACTAGATTGACACTCTGTGATAAGTGAGAATGCTCACTCGATTACGCACTTTTCACGTAGGACCTCTTTTAGGAAGCACAGCAAGGGGTTGGCGCGCAGCGGTATTCAGCCAAGGTATTCGCAAGAGCAAGGTCTTTTCTGCGACACGTGAGGTGCAAGATTGGGCCACGCGCACAGAGTTCGAAATTCAACATGCGAACAAAGTGGCTGACAAAACTCTGCTGGGTGTTGTTTTCCACCGTTATGCGCGCGATGTTTCCCCTCAGAAAAAGGGGGGCGTTGGGAAGTGATCCGGCTGGAAAAGTTGCAATGGGACCAGACTCCAGAGATCCAATGGGGAAAATTGGCCCTGTTAGATTTTGCGGATTGGCGCGACCAAAGATTGCAGGAAGTTCAACCCGTGACAGTGATCCGAGAAATGCAACTCATGTCTTCGGTGCTGAGTACTGCAAGAAGAGAGTGGGGATTTATCAGTTCCAACCCGCTTAGCTTTGTGTCAAAGCCAAGAAAGACGCCCCCTCGTGACCGCCTGCCAACTCAGCACGCAATCGAAGCGATGCTGCATTGTGTAGGATCGGATCTGGCAAAAGCGACGGCGCGGGCGTTTCATGCATTTCGATTTGCGCTTGAAACGGCGATGCGGGCCGGTGAAACTGCGAGGCTTGAATGGGATAGGGTGTATCTGGATCGCCGGGTTGCGCGTCTCATCCACACAAAGAATGGCCGCCCTCGTGATGTCCCATTGTCCTCTCAAGCAGTTGAGTTGCTAGACACAGGACCTGTTAATCTGATTGAGGTTGCCGGTTCGGCGTGATTCAAGCTCCTAAACTGCGGGGGCTTATGAGCAATCTTTACTGGCTGAACGAAGATCAAATGGCACGGATTCGGCCCTATTTTCCGAAGAGCCAAGGTGTGCCACGCGTCGATGATCGACGCGTGCTGAGTGGTATTATATTCATCAATCGCAATAGCTTACGTTGGTCTGATGCGCCAAAGGAGTATCCTCCACCTAAGCCGCTTTATAATCGTTGGAAGCGGTGGAGCGATATGGGCGTGTTTGCCCGAATTATGGAGGGCCTTGCCGCTGAAGCGCCTGACCATAAAACGCTTTCAATCGACGCGACTTACCTCAAGGCCCACCGGACAGCTTCCAGCTTGTCGGCCAAAAAGGGGGGGCGGACGCCTGATCGGGCGTACCAAAGGCGGTATGAACACAAAGCTGCATGCTGTGACTGACACGGTTGGGCGGCCTATTCGGTTCTTCATGACCGCCGGTCAAGCAAGCGACTACACTGGGGCGAGAGCTCTTGTGAGTAGCCTGCCATCAGCGGACTGGCTACTTGGGGATCGTGGCTATGATGCGGATTGGTTCCGGGAAGCCCTTGTAGATATGGGAATAACGCCTTGCATCCCCGGACGAAAGTCACGCGGCAAGGCCGTCAAATATGACAAACGTCGATATTAACGCCGCAATCGTATCGAGATCATGTTTGGCCGCTTGAAAGATTGGAGGCGCGTGGCAACCCGCTATGACAGATGCCCAAAGGTGTTCCTTTCGACCATCGCTCTCGCCGCAACCGTAATGTTCTGGTTATAAGTCCCGTGCCTAGGGGGCTGACACAAGAAGACGGTACCAGTGCAGTTTTCGCTAAATTCTGCGAGTAATCGCGGATATCTGTGAAGACGATGGCCGTAAAGCCATGGTCCTGATGGCTGCCCATGCCCATTTCGCGCTTCTTTCCGTCATGGGTGTAGCGGAATATCCACGTCAGGTTGCCATTGCGATTGCGGATATAAAGACCGCCGCCGTCCGATGTCAGACCGGGTGGTGCGTGACGGACTTTGCGGTCAGATAGCAGATTCAGACGTGTGCTTCTCATAGATTTTGGTTGCCCGACTTCGCCATAACCAAACGTTTTGCCAACTCTCGGTAAATTTCCTTTTTATCAACGTTCAGATCAGCACTTAGCAATTCGGCTGTTCCAAGCACCCCATCGACGTATTTTCTCGCCAGCCTGTATTGTGCCATATGGGTTCTCTTTGTGTACGAAAACGGCCTAGCACTTGATAAATGATGTCTTCCCACTTCATCCGTGACACCCAAATAGACAGTTATCTGTCAACATATATCACTCGCGCCTAAGGTTTTTGCTTCACGAATTAGCCTGTCATGATCACAGGTATCAGGATTGAATTCATCCTCCAGTGACCAATGCGAACCAGAGGGCTGAATGCCTTGCTTCTTATGGTGATCAATCAACCACTCAGAGTAATAAAGGACTCGCTTGAAACTACTGTGGAAATTTTCACCAAGTTCGTGCGAAACCCGCAAGCTAATTTGACGACTCGACATTTTCCTCTCCTGAAACAACTTTTGCAGCTTTGGACTTGGTGTTGGCTTTTTTTTGGCGACTGCGGAACACCCACAGCTCCAGCCCATCCAAAGCCCATACCGCAACGTGCGCTTCAGTGGTATCCGCTGGCATAGGGTGGTGTCAAATATGGGGAAGTTCCCCTTATTTATATAGCACTATGGGGTATGCTGACATCCACTGGTGCAGCGTTATGGCGGAGAGACAGGGATTCGAACCCTGGGTAGGCTTGCACCCACAACGGTTTTCGAGACCGCCCCGTTCGACCACTCCGGCACCTCTCCGCGGGGGTCTGTGAGGAGGGGATTTAGTTGTCTATGCCCGGGGGCGCAAGCGGAATTTTTGTAGTTTTTCGACAATGTCTGGTTTTCCGTTGCCCATAGTCGCAAATCACTTAGGCTGGGATCATGAAACGTGCATTTTCTTTTTCCGGTTTCTTTCGTCTTTTGCTGATTGTGGGCTTTACCCTACAGTTGTCGACAACAGCGGAGGCTACGAGCCGCGAACGGATCGAAGCTTTTTTAGAAACAACTGGATTTGATGTGGCCTTGGATGGCATTGCGTTTGCCTCGACATCCGCCCCACAGATGTTGGGAATGGTGCCAGATGATTTTGGGACGGATTGGGCCCGTGCAGCGAAGCAGGTGTTTGATGTTCAAATCATGCATCGACTCGCCGTTGAGATCTTGGAACAAACCCTGACTGAAACTGCATTAGAACATGCCATAACCTTTTACTCCAGCGAGCTGGGGCAGCGATTGGTCGAGGTCGAAAATGCGTCGCATAAAATTGAAGATGACACATATAAACAAGAGCAAGGCAGGGCAATCGTTGCCGACTTAGTCAAAAATGGAGCACCCAGGGTTGAGATTTTGAATCGAATGAACCGAGCCATCGATTCAAGCGATTCCGCGCTCAGAGCTTTGCAGGAAATTCAGATCAGATTTCTACTGGCAGCGCATTCTGCAGGCGTTATTGAGCTTGGTCTTGACGGAGACGATTTACGCCAAGCCATTAAACAAAACGAATCCGCGACGCGAACGGCCTTGCGCATGTCCGCTCTGGCTGGGGCAGCGTATACATATCAGGTCTTTCCTGATGAGGACATTCAGACCTATGCCGAGGAGTTGGAACATCCGCTGATGCAGGAAGTTTACGAACTTTTGAATGCCGTTCAGTATGAGATCATGGCCAACCGGTTCGAAGCCCTGGCGCAAAAAATGAAAAACTTGGAAACAGGGCAGGACATTTAGGTATGCGTTTCTTTTATTGCTTTTGGGTGGCGCTTTGTTTTGCCACGTCTGCCCTGGCCCAAAACACCGTCGACGACTTATCCCGTGCTCTGCGTTTGAAAGACGTCGTTTCCATTCTCAGAGATGAGGGGATCCAATACGGCAAGACATTGAACGATGAGCTGCTTGATGGGACAGGTGGTGCGTTCGTTGATCAGAAAGTAGATGAAATCTATTCCTCAGACAGAATGGAAAGCGTTCTACGTCACGCTCTTGCGGACAGCATGACGCAAAAAGATATTGAAGAAGCTGTCCTGTTTTTTGAGACCCCGTTGGGGCAAACGATTATCTCGCTCGAGAATTCCGCGCGTCGAGCGTATTCCGACCCAACAGTCGAAGACATCGCCAAAACCCAGTACCAGAAGATGGATAGATCAAAACCACTGTATGGTTTGATCGAAGAGTATATCGCCACAAACGATCTGATCGGGCAGAATGTCGACTCTGCCATTCGCGCAGACTACGAGTTTTTTCGAGGCATCAGTCAGGGGCAGGGGGTGCGGCAAGACGATCAGGCCGTGCTCTCTGATCTTTGGGCCCAAAAGGATGTGACGCGGCAAGAGACCCGCGATTGGTTGTTTGGGTTCTTGTTGCTCGCCTACCAACCTCTCAGCGATCGTGAAATGCAGGAAAACCTTGAGTTTTCAAAAACGGATGCTGGGCGGGCTTTGAATTCGGCACTGTTCGTGGGATTTGAACAGATGTATAATGAAATTTCATTTGAGTTGGGTCTTGTGATTGGACGCTCGATGGTCGCCCAAGATCTTTGATCAGGTCAGTACTGTGCGATAAAGCGATTGACTTGCTATCCTAAATCCTCAATAAGCGCGCATCCCGGCACGGATTCCCGCGCCGGGTTTCGTTATCGTTTGGCCTTCGCTTTGTGCAAGGCTTGAAAATACGCCCGCACATCGGGCGCGCTGTTCGTAGGTGATCTTGGGTTTCAAGATCGGGAACGCCCACAAGGGGACCGAAGAACGCGGTAGAAAAGGAAAAGACGCATGTTTGCGGTCCTCAAGACTGGCGGCAAGCAGTACAAAGTTCAGGCGGGTGATATCCTCCGCATTGAAAAATTGGCTGCAGATGCTGGCGAAACAGTACAATTCGACGAAGTTCTGATGCTGGGCGGCGACGCCCCAGTTGTTGGAGCTCCTCTGGTAGACGGTGCAGCGGTTAAGGCCGAAGTAATCGACCAGATCAAAGGCGAAAAGGTTATCCACTTCGTCAAGCGCCGTCGTAAGCACAGCTCGAAGCGCACCAAAGGTCACCGTCAGAAGCTGACTTTGGTCAAAATCACCGACATCATCGCCTCTGGCGCTGTTGCATCGGCTGCCCCTGCTGCCAAAGCAGAAGCACCTTCCGCTGCTGGTTCGGACGATCTGACCAAGTTGAACGGTGTTGGCCCCGCGGCCGCCGCCAAGCTGGCTGATGCTGGCGTGACTTCGTTCGCTCAATTGGCGGCATTGTCGGATGACGCAATTGCTGCTATCGAATCGGTCAAGATCAAACCCGAGTGGGTTGAGCAGGCCAAAGAGCTGGCTCAAGGCTAAGGAGAGAAAGAATGGCACACAAAAAAGCTGGTGGTTCCTCCCGTAACGGCCGCGACTCTGCTGGTCGCCGCCTTGGTGTGAAACTCTATGGTGGCCAAGCGGCTATCCCGGGCAACATCATCGTGCGTCAGCGCGGTACCAAATTTTGGCCGGGCGAAGGCGTAGGCCTTGGTAAAGATCACACGATCTTTGCAACTGTCGAAGGTGCTGTCACCTTCCACAAAGGTCTCAAAAACCGCACCTTCATTTCGGTTCTGCCAGTGGCGGAAGCCGCCGAATAAGCCGTAACCTGAAGGTTAAGAAAAAATTCAGGGGGATCGGCGATAAACGCCGGTCCCCTTTCTTGTTTCACCCAATTGTTACCCTGAGTGAGTATCATGGCTGTAGCTGCCACCAGTTTCCTAATTTTTGCGGCCAGTCAGGTCGGCACACCGGGCCCTGCCAATATGGCATTGCTCGCGACAGGTGCACGTTTTGGATTTCGGGCCGCTTTGCCTTTTGTGGTTGGGGTCGCTTTGGGGAAGCAGCTTGTGATTTGGCCAATCGGATTTGGCCTGATGGCATTGGCAGATCAGGTTCCGTGGTTGTTTGAGGCGTTGAAATACATTTCCGCAGCCTACATCTTTTGGTTGGCATGGAAGGTCGCAAATTTGCGTCTCAGCAGCGGGGGAGGGCCAGAAAAGGCCCCTGGATTTGCAGCTGGTCTTTTGGTGCATCCCCTTAACCCCAAAGCCTGGGGAATGATCATTGCTGGGTTCACGGGCTTTGTTGAACCTGGAACGCCTGTGTTCCAAGCAACAGCGATCATCGCTCTCGTTCTGTTGAGCTGTCAGGTGGTTTTGCACCCCATTTGGACCTTTGCTGGGGATCGGATCGCTCATGCGGTTGAAGGTCGGCCTTCGGAGAAATATTTGATGTGGACATTGGCGGGGTTAACCGTCGCTTCTGTTCTTTTTGTGTTGTTCGGAGGAGGAGCGCACACATGAAACTTGATGCAATAATAAATCAGCCCGTGATTGAAACGGAACGGTTTGATCTGCGTCCATTGCGCCGGTCGGATTTAGGTCTGATTGAGCACTATGCATCGGATGAACGGGTGGCGCGAATGACGACTTCTATTCCTCATCCTCTGCCCCCTGGATTGATCGAAGGGTTCATAGCGCGGGCCATGACGGAAAGTCGTGACGAAGATGTCTGGGCGATCGATGGTTCCAAAGATGGCGGCAACGAGTTGAAGGGCGTGATTTCCTTGAAAAAACTTGATCGCAACCAATCTGAAGTTGCTTATTGGGTTGCTCCGATATTTTGGAACAGTGGCATCGCATCCTTGGCGGTTGAAGCGTTGGTTACAGCCAACCCGATGAAGAACGACACAATGTTTGCGAGTGTCTTTCAGGACAACCCCGCCTCGGCGCGGGTCCTGACCCATTGCGGGTTCCAATATCTGGGCGACGCCGAAAGCTTTGCTGTTGCGCGCGATGCGACGGTTCCGACATGGACGTATAGCCACAAGCTGATCTGAGTGACGGCTGTCGCCCCTGAAAGCATACAGAAATACTCCAAACAGGTGCTGGACAGCATGGGCAAACGAAAGCCTGAGGTGTCAGCGCCTAAAGGGACGGAGAAAAACAGAGTTGACGCTTTGCTGCCTCCGTCTTAAACCCACTTTTTCCATTGGTTCAGGGGCCTAAGCGATGAAATTTCTCGATCTTGCAAAGGTCTACATTCGATCCGGGGCCGGCGGCGGCGGTTGCGTCAGTTTTCGGCGTGAAAAGTTTATGGAATATGGCGGCCCTGACGGTGGGGACGGCGGTACAGGTGGCTCTGTCTGGGCCGAGGTTGTTGATGGGCTGAATACGCTGATCGATTTCCGATATCAGCAACATTTTTTTGCTAATAATGGCCAACCCGGAAAGGGACAGCAGCGTACGGGTAAAGATGGTGATGACATCATTTTGCGCGTCCCTGTTGGCACTGAAATTCTGGATGAAGACCAAGAAACCGTCATTGCGGATTTGACCGAAGTTGGTCAACGCTTTTTGTTGGCACGTGGCGGGAACGGCGGGTTTGGCAACCTCCACTTCAAATCATCGACCAACCAAGCGCCGCGGCGTTCAAACCCTGGTCAAGAAGCGGTTGAACGGACCCTATGGCTGCGACTTAAGCTTATTGCGGATGTGGGGTTGTTGGGGCTGCCTAACGCCGGGAAATCGACCTTTTTGGCGGCAACGTCCAATGCGCGTCCAAAAATCGCGGATTACCCCTTTACGACCCTTCACCCAAATTTGGGTGTTGTTGGCATCGATGGTGTCGAGTTCGTGATTGCGGATATTCCGGGCTTGATCGCTGGCGCACACGAAGGGCGCGGGATCGGAGATCGGTTCTTGGGTCACGTCGAACGGTGTGCCGTGTTGCTTCACCTCGTGGATGGCACGTCGGAAACCGTCGCAGAGGATTACCATACCATCATCGGCGAACTCGAAGCCTATGGTGGGCATTTAGCGGACAAGTCTCGCATCACTGTGCTCAATAAGATTGACGCTTTGGACGAAGTTGAACTCGCCGAGGCCAAAGCAGAACTTGAAGAGGCAGTCGGTGCGCCTGTGATGGTCATGTCCGGTGTCGCACATCAGGGCGTTCCTGAGGTTTTGCGTGCCTTGAGGTCAGAAATTGACGAAGATCGCCTGCGCCACAAACCCGTTGAGGAGGCCCCTAAGTGGCATCCCTAAAACAGGCCAAACGCTTGGTGGTCAAAATTGGATCGGCCTTGCTTGTTGACCGTAACACCGGGGCGTTGCGGTCGGAATGGCTGCATTCACTGGCAGAAGATGTTACTTGGCTCAAGTCATTGGGCACGGATGTGATTTTGGTGTCTTCGGGGTCTATCGCCCTTGGACGGGGTGTTCTTGGATTACCCGCTGTAGAGCTACCCTTGGAGCAATCCCAAGCGGCCGCGGCAGTGGGGCAAATTCGACTGGCGCGCGCTTATGAGGAGGCGCTGGCCCCTCATGGTATCAAAACCGCACAAATCCTCGTCACGCTCGAAGACAGCGCAGATCGACGTCGGTATTTAAATTCTCGGGCCACCATGGAAACCTTGCTAGGCTTAGGTGTGGTTCCCATCGTGAATGAGAATGACACTATCGCCACGGATGAGATCCGGTATGGCGACAATGATCGGCTGGCTGCACAGGTTGCGGTCACCGTTGGGGCGGATCAATTGATCCTTTTGTCCGATGTTGACGGTTTTTACACGGGCAATCCCGTCGAAGATCCAACCGCAACCCGGTATGACGAAATTCACGAGATCACGCCTGAAATCGAAGCCATGGCCGGTGATGCGGGATCTGGTTTGTCCAAAGGTGGGATGAAAACAAAACTGCTTGCGGCCAAGATGGCAACGGTGGCGGGGTGTGATATGGCGATCACCGAAGGTTCGCCTCTCAACCCACTGAAAACACTCGAAGACGGTGCTAATTCCACCTGGTTTGGCGCCACCGAAGATCCGCAAGCGGCCCGCAAACGATGGATTGCTGCCATGAAGCCTCGCGGTGAGCTACACGTGGACGCGGGTGCTGCTCAGGCCCTTGGGAATGGGAAAAGTCTTTTGCCTGCGGGCGTTGCCAAGGTGACCGGAAAATTCGGTCGCGGGGATCCGGTTGCGATTGTTGGACCGGATCAGCGTATTCTGGGGCAGGGCTTGACGCGCTACACCGTACAGGAAGCCCGAGCCATTAAGGGGCGCAAATCTGCGGACATCGAACCAACGCTTGGGTACCCGGGACGCGCAGCTTTGATCCATCGCGACGACATGGCGCTGTAAACCGATCCTCTCAATTGCTTTCTCTTTTCTTTCTGGCGGCATAACGTTCAGTTGCCCCAACTCAGACCTAAGGCGCACAATATGAAAGATCTCAATAACATTCCCGCCCTGATGGCCGACATTGGAACGCGGGCCAAAGAAGCCTCAAAAGATTTGGCCTTTGCCTCTGCTGAACGCAAACACGCGGCCCTGATTGCAGCGGCTGATGCCGTGTGGCGCAACCGTGCAGATATCATTACCGCCAACGCCAAAGATCTTGATTTTGGGCGTGACAAAGGGTTGAGCACGGCAATGATGGACCGCCTGATGCTCGACGAAGCCCGCATTCAGGGGATGGTTGATGGTTTGCGCACCGTCGCCGAACAAGCTGACCCTGTGGGTGAGATTCTGGCTGAATGGGATATGTCATCAGGGTTGAACATCCAGCGTGTTCGCACGCCATTGGGTGTAATTGGTGTGATCTACGAAAGCCGCCCCAATGTAACAGCTGATGCCGGGGCCCTGTGTCTAAAATCAGGGAATGCTGTCATACTGCGAGGTGGATCTGAAAGCTTCCATTCTTCAGGTGCAATCCATGCGTGTTTGGTCGAAGGGCTCAAGACTGCAGGCCTGCCTGAAGGAGCCATTCAATTGGTGCCAACACGGGATCGCGCCGCTGTTCAAGAGCTGTTGACGATGACCGATACCGTTGACGTGATTGTACCGCGCGGCGGTAAAGGGCTGGTCGGGCTGGTTCAACGCGAAGCCCGCGTGCCGGTTTTTGCCCATCTCGAAGGTATCGTGCACATTTACATCGACAAAGCTGCGGATTTGCAAAAAACGATGGACGTGGTGTTGAACGCCAAAACGCGGCGCACCGGGATCTGTGGAGCGGCCGAATGTTTGCTTGTACACCAAGATGTCGTTGACACTATTGGGCACGATGTCGTGGCAGCAATGGTTGCCGCAGGCGTGGATGTTCACGCCCAAGGCGCGTTGGCGCTGGACGGAACGACACCAGCGAGTGATGCGGATTGGGGGCAAGAATTCCTTGATATGATCATCGCGGCCAAACCTGTTGCAGACGTTGACGACGCGATCAATCACATCCGCGCTTATGGTTCAAACCATACGGATTGCATTTTGACCGAAGACAACTCAACCGCAGCTCGGTTCTTTGAACGTCTCGATAGTGCGATTTTGATGCACAACGCTTCAACCCAGTTTGCAGATGGCGGTGAATTCGGGATGGGTGCAGAAATCGGCATTGCAACAGGCAAAATGCATGCACGCGGACCCGTTGGGGCGGCACAACTCACCAGCTTTAAATATCTGGTGCGTGGAAACGGGACAGTTCGCCGTTAAAAAGCTTATGGGCAGCACCCGATCACAGGCCGGGTGCTGCTTTTAAAACCGAATTGTCACGCTTGTATCAGTGATATCGGTTGAGACTGCCCGGCCAAGTTCAGCTGCATAGAGTGGCAGCAGCGCAAACTGTACCTGTGCGGGGGTCACGTTTTGAGCATTCTCTGACGAGGTTAGGCCAGTCCACAGGGCGGGATCGATTTTTAGCTTATCCGCCGTCCCCATGATCATCCACTTTCCAGCATCACACATGAGATGCACTGTCCCGCCAAAGGGCATGGCTGTTTCACAGCATTGCAAAGCCAAAAAAGCCAATCGCACCTCAGATCTTGGGTGGGAACCTTGTGATGACCATTGTGTAACCAAACGACTGCCGGTGCTCAAATCTTGCAAAACGCCTACAACTTCGGCGCGTCCCACAGGTTGTTCGCTGGCTGCACCATAAGCGATACGGAAAAATCGGATTCGCGCCCCAGCGTTGCCAACACTGTCTGAAATAAGATCCATTTCAGGGCCTTGGGTGTTTCCACCAATGCCCAGCAGCTCCAACCCGTTGTTTATTGCCCCAATGGGGCTGATCAGATCATGACAGATCCGAGAACCAATTAATGCCGCCAGGTTGACGTTGCTTTCACCCATGCGTTACCTCCTACTCGTGTGTCCATCCCCATCGGCGAGGAGCCGAATATGACAGACCTTAATGCCATCCTTGCACCTGGCATGTTCGTGCGCCATCCCGATTTCGATGAATGGGGGATTGGCCAAGTCCAATCCAACATCGGTGGCAAAATCACCGTGAATTTCCGCGATCAAGGAAAGGTCGTGATTGATGGCGCGCGCATCGCCTTGTTGCCTGTCTTTGATCCGTGAAACTGGTTGATGAAAGGTTAACGCCGATATGGAAGTTGTGGTGATGTGTTGCCAATTCCGACAAGACTGAGGTATCAGCAGGCAACCTCTCTGATGTAGTGAAATCCTATGGCGACTGACGGTCCTAATATTACCATCAAAATCGCCCAAACCGATGAAGAGCTGCGCGCAGCGCAGCGCTTGCGCTATGATGTTTTTGTTAAGGAACTCGGCGGCGGCGGAGAGATGGTCGATCATGACCAAAGGTTAGAGCAAGATCGCTTTGACCCTTTCTTTGACCACATGCTTGCGACGGACATCAATACAGGTGAGGTAATTGGTGTGTATCGACTGTTGCGAGCGGAACAAGCACTGGCGATGGGGCAGTTCTATTCCGAAGACGAATATGATTTGACTTCGCTTAGAAACAGTGGCCGTAAACTTTTGGAATTGGGACGTTCCTGTTTGCACCCAGATTATCGCGGTGGCACGGCGATGTTTCATTTGTGGACTGGTCTGGCCCAATATGTTGCCCAACACGAGATCGAAATTCTGTTTGGGGTCGCCAGCTTTCATGGGACTGACCTTAACGATTTGGCACAACCGCTTTCAATGTTGCACCACAACCATCTTGCACCCGAAGAGCTGCGCGTCCGCACTCAGCCAGACCATTATGTGGACATGAACAGGCTTGCAGTCATGGACTTGGATCGCCGCGAGGCAATGCGACAGGTTCCAGCGTTGATCAAGGCGTATCTACGTTTAGGGGGATTTGTAGGTGATGGTGCGTTTTTGGATCATGCCTTTAACACCACAGATGTCTGTTTGGTTTTGGACACAAACCGAATGAATGCCCGCCAACGCCGTATCTATGGTGGGACTTAAGAATGGCACCCCTTTGGGATAGCGAGGAAGCCGCAGAACCAATCGTTATCGGACCGCTGGGATGGGCTTTGGTCATCCTGCGCGGTGTGCCGCTAGGGGGGCTGGTCTTTGGCGGGTTGATAATATTGCTGTTGATTCGACTAGTTGAACGCCCAATCTGCGGACTTCACCGCCCCGTCACACCGTTCATTACTCAATTTGTGTGCCGGAATGCGTTTCGGATTCTGGGAATTGGTTACAAGACCACCGGTGAATTGATGATACAACGCGGAGCCGTGGTCGCAAATCATACGTCGTGGCTGGATATCTTTGCGCTCAATGCCCGCAAGAGGATTTACTTTGTGTCCAAATCCGAAGTCGCAAACTGGCCCGGAATTGGGTGGTTGGCGCGCGCTACTGGTACCGTGTTCATCGAGCGTAACCCAAAGAAAGCGCGGGAACAGACAGAAGTTTTCGAAAATCGCCTGAAAGCAGGGCACAAGTTGTTGTTTTTTCCCGAAGGAACGTCGACAGACGGGTTGAGAGTTCTCCCTTTTAAAACAACCCTGTTTGCTGCGTTCTTTTCAGAACAACTCCGTGAAATCATGTACGTTCAGCCGGTTTCTGCGGTGTTTCATGCACCTCAGGGAGAACCTGATCGGTTCTATGGGTGGTGGGGCGATATGGAGTTCGCACCCCATCTTCTTAAAACTCTTGCGGCGCAACGGCAGGGGTGGGTAGAGCTCATTTATCACAGCCCCGCCAAGGTTTCCGATTTTGACAATCGAAAAGCACTCGCCGCTCATTGCGAAGCAGCGGTCCGTCACGCCCACACATTGGCGCGCGTAGATAGGAAAGAAACCGGCAAAGAGTGAATATCACTTGTACCCGTTTCAGACCTGTCGTATACGCGCGCCATTCAAACCCGCAGGCGGGGTTTGGGTCTGTTCAGGGGAGACATCCTTGACGTGACCGCCGGTTGGAGCATCCGCTCTGAACCCCCGCCGAGGCGCAAACCGGAAAAAGGATATTGAGCATGGCTCTTCCCGAGTTCACATTGCGTCAGCTGCTCGAAGCTGGCGTTCACTTTGGTCACCAGACACAGCGCTGGAACCCACGCATGGCACCATACATCTATGGTGCGCGTAACGGCATCCACATCATGGATCTGACACAGACTGTTCCTATGCTGGACCAGGCTCTGACTGTCATCCGCGAAACTGTTGCCAAAGGTGGCCGCGTTCTGTTCGTTGGCACTAAGCGTCAGGCGGCACAGCCAGTTGCAGAAGCAGCTGAAAAGTCGGCTCAGTACTACATGAACCACCGTTGGCTCGGCGGCACCATGACCAACTGGAAAACTGTTTCCCAGTCGATCAACCGCCTGAAGCAAATCGACGAAGCCATGGAAGGCGGCGCCGAGGGTCTGACCAAAAAAGAACGTTTGGGCATGGAACGTGACCAGACTAAACTCGAAGCTTCCCTGGGCGGTATTCGCGACATGGGCGGTGTTCCTGACCTGCTGTTCGTCATCGACGTGAAAAAAGAAGCATTGGCCATCGCCGAAGCAAACAAACTGGGAATTCCAGTTGTAGCTGTGGTTGATACCAACTGCTCGCCCGACGGTGTTGATTTCATCATCCCAGGCAACGACGATGCGGCACGCGCAATCGCTCTGTACTGTGACTTGGCTGCGCGCGCAGCTCTGGACGGCATGTCCGCTCAGCTGGGCGCTGCTGGCGTCGATCTGGGTGCAATGGAAGACGCGCCTGTCGAAGAAGTTCTGGCCGAAGAAGCTCCTGCAGAAGCTTAATCGCCTGTCACTGATTTGATACATGGGGCAGGGTATGACCTGCCCCAAATCCGTTTTGATTTGAGGAGAGCCAAGATATGGCAATCACAGCAGCACTCGTTAAGGAACTGCGCGACAGCACCGGCGCAGGCATGATGGACGCGAAAAAAGCGCTGACCGAAACTGATGGCGACATGGAAGCCGCAGTTGATTGGCTGCGCACCAAAGGTCTGGCAAAAGCCGCCAAGAAATCCGGCCGTACCGCCGCCGAGGGTCTTGTGGCCGTCATGGTCGAAGGCACCAAAGGTGTTGCCGTCGAAGTGAATTCGGAAACCGACTTTGTTGGTAAGAACGCCGAATTCCAGGAAATGGTTGCAGGTATTGCTACGGCAGCTCTGGGTGTGTCCGACATCGACGCGCTGAAAGCCGCGGACATGGGCGGCAAATCCGTCGAAGCGACCATCACCGACAAGATCGCCACAATTGGCGAAAACATGTCTGTACGCCGCATGGCTGCGTTGGAAGGTGACGTTGTTGTATCCTATGTACACAATGCCGCAGCCACAGGCATGGGTAAAATCGGTGTTCTGGTTGCCCTGAAAGGCGGCGACGACGCACTGGGCAAGCAGATTGCGATGCACATCGCCGCCGTAAACCCTGCCGCTCTGTCCGAAGCTGACATGGACGCCGACGTCATCGAGAAAGAAAAGCAGGTCCAGATGGACATCGCTCGTGAATCTGGCAAACCAGAGCAGGTGATCGAAAAGATGATCGTTGGCCGGATGAAGAAATTCGTTGCCGAAGCGACTCTGTTAAACCAGGCGTTCGTTGTGAACCCTGACCTGACTGTTGGTGCTGCTGCTGCCGAAGCAGACGCAGAAATCACTGGTTTTGTTCGCCTCGAAGTTGGTGAAGGCATCGAGAAAAAAGAAGAAGATTTCGCAGCGGAAGTTGCCAAAGTCGCTCAGGGTTAAGTTTCTCTGATCCGGTTATCGCCGACGTTCCGCGATAGTCCGCAAGATTAAGAAAACCGGTTGCATCTTTTGCGGCCGGTTTTTTTTGTGTCCCCCAAATAGGCGGTCATAAAGCAAACAAAAAAAGGGCGCGAAAACGCGACCCGGATCAAAACAGGATTGAGATGAGGGACCCCAACGATGGGGATGGATGGAGCCCCTCAATTTTTTCCGGGGCAAGTACGGAACAATACGTACCTAACACCGAACAAGAAAGAGTGCCCTGAAATCGCAGGGGTCTTTCCCTTTGTCCCCAGGCTAAAGCCACCACTCACGGAACTTGAATATATTGCGGCGGCTAGGCTCGTTTTGAAAGTCATGTATTCCTTACCCTGGGTAACCTACCGGCAAAAGCAGTCAAAATGGGTCAGGCTTCCATGATAAACATCTGGTTGTGCAATGCGGCTTTCAGCACCGCTTGGGCTGTTGTTTCCACTGACAGGGATTCCCGCGCCAGCCTCAGATGCTTTTCTACAGTGGCGGATGTGAGCCCCATAAGTAGCGCGATATCTTGCGTCGTTTTACCGTCTCCGACCCACTCTAGCGCCTCGCGTTGACGCTTTGTTAGTGCTCGATTGGGTGCGCTATAAGGAAGAGTCAGGATCTTGAGATGTGCAACATTGTTCATCAGCAAGATGTCTTGACCACGTTCTGCCCAAATCGCATCCAGTTCTTCTTGGGTAATCCCAACTTGAGCACAAAGTGAGATGGCCCCCTTGGACCGTTGGGAAACGGAATTGAAACTGACAGTGTAGCCAACGGTTACACCTTTGCTCAGGTTAAAATCATAAACCTGCTGCTCTTTCTTTCCTAGGGCCTGCTGGGACATCAGCCGCCCGATCATGGCCCAGCTTGCCGCACCATCGTTGTCCAATGCCCATCTCAGCATGGGGGCGTGGAAATACAGCCCCGAATGCAGAAACCCGTCGATATAGTCCTGACTATGGTTGGTCAGGATCACGAAATCTTCAGGATCACCCAAAGAGGTTTCAGTACGGTGTTGTGTACAACCATACAGGAGGCGGTCAAACCCATACTCGGCCATCTGTTCGGTGTGAGCTGCCCAAAGCTCTTCGAGCGTTGTCGTATAACTGATGAATTGAAGGTATTCACTGAGCGTCATTGGATCGCTTCTTTCCAAGATGCTCAACCAGAGCGTCTAGTGCCAAAATATACCCATGTGCCCCGAACCCGCAGATTTGCCCAACGGCTACGGGTGCAATGTAGGATCGGTGGCGAAAAGGTTCGCGAGCGTGAATGTTTGACAGGTGGACTTCTATCAATGGCAACTCTACCGAAGCAATGGCATCCATCAGGGCGATCGACGTATGAGTGTAGGCGCCAGCGTTCAGAACAAGACCATCCTGAACGCCTCTGGCAGCATGGATCGTATCGATCAATGTGCCTTCGTGATTGGACTGCTTGCATTCAACTGCGAAACCCAGTCTCTCTCCGTGGGACGTGCAAGCTGTTTCAACATCCTGAAGCGTCGTGCGTCCGTACACTTCGGGTTGACGAGTCCCCAACAAATTCAGATTCGGGCCGTTCAAGACCAAAATTCTATTCATAACAGCCATTTCCCCATTCTATGCTGTCATAGTCACCTCGAAAGGGATCTGTCTAGATTTCCTGACAGAAAGAGGGCGTGTTCCTGCGAAGGTGACGCTAATAAGAAACAGATTCACGCCCTTGAATGGGGTTGTCGAAGGTCAAGCCTCGAAAATGCTCAATCCCAACCAATCGGCAATCAAAGCTGGAGTTTCCTTACCCTCGATTTCGATGGTGAGTTGATGTTCCCGCAGCAGTTCTGTCTCTGACCGTTTTCGCACGGATTTGAGTTCGAAACGGCCACGAACTTTTGAACCAGCCAGAACCGGTGAAAGAAAGCGCAGTTTGTTGAAGCCATAGTTGATCCCCATGACTTGTCCATCATGTGCCTCAAAGCAGTCATATGCAAAACGACTTGCTAACGAGAGCGTCAGGAACCCATGTGCAATCGCACCGCCAAATGGGGTCTCGGTTGCAGCACGATCTGGATCAATATGGATCCATTGTTCATCTTGGGTCGTCGTTGCAAATTGGTCGATCATTGCCTGATCTACGGTTATCCAGTTGGCGACACCAATTTCGGTATTCAGTTTCAATTCTTCTGCGGCAAGCGCTGCGTCTATCGCGGTCATGTCATTTCCTTTTCGGCTATTAAGAAGGGTCAGCTGAGACTCGAACCATGCGCTTGCCACGATTTTGCCCAGCCAAAAGACCGATTAGGGCTGAAGGCGCGTTTTCTAGCCCTTCAACGATGTCTTCCTGAACTTTGATCTGTCCCGTCGAAACCCAATGTTTTAGCGCACGCAGGGCAGTCGCATCTTGATCAGCGAAATCCATGACGATGAACCCCTCCATCCGTAAACGCTTGACCACCACTAGTCCTGGTAAATTGCGGGGTCCCGTTGCATTGTTGGTGTCGTATTGGCTTATCGCCCCACAACACACGACACGACCGCGTTCATTCATGTGGAACAGGGCTGTTTCCAGAACTTTGCCGCCAACATTATCAAAATAGATATCGACCCCATTCGGGCAAGCGGCCTTGAGTGCCTTGAACAGGCCAGGATCTTGGTAATCAACACAGGCGTCAAACCCAAGGTCTTGCACAACACTGGCACATTTATCGGGTCCACCGGCGATGCCAACAACACGACACCCCAGCGCCTTAGCGATTTGCCCAACATATCCGCCAACAGACCCAGCCGCAGCTGAAACCAAAACTGTCTCACCGGCGATAGGTTTGCCAACGCCAACCAGTCCGTGAAACGCAGTTTTCCCTGCAATACCATAGACTGACATCAAATTAGATAGCGGGGCCATGTCTGGCAGCTTTTGCAACTGTCGGGCAGGGCACACGACATAATCTGCCCATACAGACTCGGTTGCAACGATATCACCCGCGGCAAAACGGTCAGATTTGCTTTCGACCACTTCACAGATTGAATAGGTCGGCATTGCGTCTCCGGCTTTTACCGCCGCGCGGTAGGTTGCACCCTGCATCCAAGAGCGGTTCGCGGCATCAATCGACATCAGGATTGTGCGTAGCAGAACCTCATTGTCCTTTGGCGTTGGCATGATCGCTTTTTCGAGTGCGAAGTTGGCCTCGGTCAGTGTGCCGGTTGGCAATTCAGCCACAGCAATTTGTCGGTTTTGCATATCTCAGTGTCCTTTGAAATCAGGTTGCCGCTTTTCCATAAAGGCACGTGCGCCCTCGGAATGGTCCGCGCTTAGCATGGTGCGGATCATACGATCAGCTTCCATGTCCAATGCTGTGCGTAGATCGACTGACCGCGCACGATTGTGGTTTTCTTTCATGTAACGCAGGGCCATTGGCGCAAATTGTGCAATCTCATGGGCCATCGCATGCGTTTCTTTTTGCAGGTCTTTATCTGCGACGCATCGGTTGAAAAGCCCCAATTCAACGCCCTCTTCGGAGAGAATACGCCGATTGGTAAAATAGAATTCCTTGGCGCGCGCAGGGCCGATGTAATGGCTTAGTAACCAGCTGCCGCCAAAATCACCACTGAGCGCAATCGCCCCAAACGCGGGCAGCATAAAGCCACTTGTCGCGCAGATCCGTAAATCACAGGCCAAAGCAATCGACATGCCAGCCCCAGCAGCAGCGCCAGGAAGGGCCGCGATAGTGGGCTTGGTATATTCATACAGCCGCAAACTGCAGGTATTTTGCGCTTCGCGCAGTCGACGGATCATAGCATCTGCGTCTGGTGATCCTCCACCGGCCAGTGCACTGCCCATGCTGGTGATGTCACCCCCGGCACAAAATGCGCCTTCCGATCCGGTCAGAACCAACACTCGGACATCGGGGTCGGCCTCGGTCTCGGTCAGCATTTTACGCAAGGCAGGGGTCATTTCATCCCCCAACGCATTGCGCTTTTTGGGATTGTTCAGGGTGATTGTTGCTACGTGATCGGTGACAGAACACAGCAACATATCGGTGCCCGTGTCCAAGGTTCGAGTGGTCATTGCAAATCCTTTCAGCTTTGGCGCAGGATGCGAGAAACAAAATAAGGGAGGCCGAGATGGCTCAAGAATACAGGCAGCACGTGTATCAACCGCCCAAAGGCGCCGTAGATCTTTTGCTGGTCCGTCATGGAGAAAGCCAACCCGCACGTCCCGGTGAAAGCTTTCCGTTGAAGGATGGCCATGGCGATCCGGCGTTGCATACCAATGGCGAAGCGCAGGCGATTGCCGTGGGCAATCGATTGAAATCTGAACCGCTGGACGCCTTGTATGTCACGACGTTGATACGGACCCATCAAACGGCCGCCCCTTTGGCAGGGCATTTGGGGATTGAACCGATTATTGAACCCGACCTGCGCGAAGTGTACCTGGGCGATTGGGACGGTGGGGAATACCGGGTTCGTGCAGCAAACAACGATCCGGCATTTCAGCGTGCCAAAGAAGGGCAGGAGTGGGGCGAAATCCCCGGCGCAGAAACCACAGCTACTTTGCACCAACGTGTGCGTGCGGGATTGCTTCGCATTGCCAAGAACCATGGGGATCAACGGGTCGCGGCGTTTGTTCACGGTGGTGTAATTGGCGCGGCGATGGCGGTTGCCAGCGGTGCCGCGCCTTTTGCCTTCAATGGGGCCGCCAATGGGTCCATAAGCCGCCTGGTTATCCTGGGCGATCGAATGGAAATCCGGGGCTTTAACGATTGCGCGCATCTCACCTGAGCCTTTAGTCCAGCGTGATAACCACTTTGCCCATCACTTTGCGGTCCTGCATCATCTCCAATGCTTGCGAGACCTTAGCCAATGGGAAACGCGCCGAAATCTGCGGTTTAATCTTACCCTCTGCATAGAGGCGGAACAGGTCTGCCATATTTTCGGCATGACCCTTGGGTTCCTGAAATACGGATGCCCCCCAGAAAACGCCCAAGATCTGGCTGCCTTTCAACAAGGTCAGATTCAATGGAATTTTGGGGATGCCTGCAGGAAAGCCAACGACCAGAAAACGTCCTTTCCAAGCCATCGCGCGCAGGGCGGGTTCTGCATAATCTCCGCCGACAGCATCATAAACGACATCGACACCTTGGCCTCCTGATAGCTTTTTGATTTCGGCTGAAAGGGCACGCTGGGCATCGCGGTCTAACTCTCTCGGGTATACGATAGTTTCATCGGCGCCAATCTGGCGGCAGAACTCAGCTTTCTCATCTGACGATACTGCGGCGATGACTTTGGCCCCTGCAGCCTTAGCCAATTCAATAGCAGCCGCACCAACACCGCCTGCCGCACCGAGGATCAGCAAAGTTTCACCCGGTTGTATTTGAGCGCGATCCTTAAGCGCATGGTGCGACGTCCCATAGGTGAAAATGAAACAGGCGGCATCCTCAAAAGTCATTTCATCGGGTATTTTGACTGCTGCGCTGGCTTTGATGTTTAGATGCGTGACAAAGCCGCCATGCCCTGTAAGGGCCAAAATGCGATCCCCCTCGGTGAAACCGCTAACGCCTTCGCCAATGGCCAAAACCTCGCCCGCAATCTCCCCACCCGGCGCAAACGGGCGCTGCGGCTTCATCTGGTAAAGATCCCAGATTATCAATGTATCTGGAAAGTTCACACCCGCCGCACGAACCCGGATCAACAACTCGCCCTTACCCGGTGTCGGGTCTGCCATTTTAGTCAATTCAAGTGTTTCGGGGCCACCTACGGCCACGCTCAACATCGCTTCCATTCGTCAATCTCCTTGGTGGAAAAACCACCGTACTGCCATTTGACGTGAAGTCTTGGGACCGCTCTGCCTGTTGTCAACCGAATTTCGAAATGCAATTCTGCATAGCGAAACAGATATATGCGGGTAGGAGGAAACATGACAGAGGACGCGGATCAGCTAGAGGTATTTCGCAGCGAATTGCGTGACTGGCTTGAACAAAACTGCCCTGCATCGATGCGTGATAGTGGCAATGACGAGGGTAGCATTTGCTGGGGCGGAAAGAACTGGGACTTCACGTCAGATGACCAGCGTACCTGGCTACAACGCTGCGTCACCAAAGGGTATACAGTGCCGACGTGGCCGGTCGAGTACGGTGGAGCAGGTCTGAGCCGGGTGCAAGAGAAGGTTTTCCACGAAGAAATGGCGGCGATTGATGCCCGCTATCCCTTGCAGAGTTTTGGCATTTGGATGCTTGGACCCGCTCTTTTGCACTTTGGGACTCATGAGCAGAAACTGCACTATCTTCCGCCGATTGCACGAGGCGAAGTGCGATGGTGCCAGGGCTATTCTGAGCCGGGTGCTGGCTCGGATCTGGCCAACGTCCAAACCAAATGTGAGGACAATGGCGATCACTGGTTGGTCAATGGTCAAAAAATCTGGACCTCATACGCAAACAAAGCTGATTGGATCTTTGCACTGGTTCGCACAGATAAGGATGCGCCCAAACACAAAGGGATCTCTTTTGTATTGATCGATATGGAAACACCGGGTGTTTCTACACGACCAATCCAGCTGATTTCTGGTGTATCTCCGTTTTGCGAAACGTTCTTTGATGATGTGTCCTTTCCCAAGGAACAAGTTGTTGGTGAAATCAATCGGGGTTGGGATGTTGCGAAATACCTACTGACCCACGAGCGCGAGATGATTTCAGCCGGTGGCGGATCCATGGGCGGTGGTCGTGCCTTGGGGGCTGTGTTGGCTGACAGTGAGACGGGGCTATGCGATCCGATACTCCGCGGAGACGCGATGCGCGCCGAAGTTGACACATTGGCGGTCGAACTGACGCTGGAACGCTACAAAGATCAATCCGAATCCGGGCAGGGCACGGGCGATGCTTCGGCCATGTTGAAATACATGGGCACCGAGCTGAACAAACGACGGTTGGAACTTGTTATGGCCGCCGGTGGGGCAGAGGCCTTGGAATGGGATGACGGGCGCGCACCAAATTGGCTTCGTACCAAAGCCAATTCCATCGAAGGCGGGACATCCGAAGTGATGCTGTCAATCCTATCCAAACGCGTTCTTGGGCTTCCGGGGTAAAAGAAATGGCAAAACTGGTAACAACAGAAGAAGAAGTCATGCTCGCGGATGCGGCACGCGGTTTTCTTGACGATGCTGCACCCGTTTCACATCTGCGCGGATTGCGTGATGCAGGGCAAACACATGATGCGGCTTTGTGGAAATCCATGGCCGAAATGGGTTGGGCTGGTATTCTTGTTCCCGAAGACGCGGGCGGCTCAGATATGGGCCATGCCGCTGCCGGTGTTCTGGCTGGTGAAATGGGCAAAACGCTTGTGTCATCACCTTTTATTGCGACAGCGGTGATCGCTGCGACGGCGTTGCGACAGGCCAGTGATACACGCGCAACCGAGGCTCTGCGCCAGATTGCGTCGGGCGACGTTACATATGCGCTTGCTGTTGACGAAAGCGCCAAGTTCAATCCGGAAGCCACGCAACTCGAGGCGCGTCGCGAAGGCAATGGTTTCCGTCTTTCAGGTGAAAAGCGGTTTGTTGTTGATGGTGGGAACGCGGATCGCATGCTGGTACTGGCTCGAACCAATGATGGGTTGACCCTATTTGACTTACCGACCGATCGACCAGGTATCACACGCGAAGCCAAAGCGATGATTGATAACCGAAATGCGGCTTTGGTCAATTTCGACAATGTCGAAGCGAACGGTGAGGATGTGTTGGGAGAGGTCGATGACGCAATGCGTGTTCTGAAACCAGCACTCGAAGCCGGGCAGGCCGCACTTGCGGCTGAAATGGCTGGCCTTGCCGCTGGCGCGTTTGGAATGACGCTTGAATACCTTAAAGAGCGCAAGCAGTTCGGTATTCCGATTGGAGCGTTTCAGGCCCTGCAACACCGTGCTGCGCATCTGTGGTGCGAGTGTGAAGTGACAGCTTCAGCGATCTTGAACGCTGGTCGCGCATTGGACCAAGACCCAGAGAACGCCTCTATGGCTGTGTCTCTTGCCAAAGCCCGCGCAACAGAGACAGCACAGCTCGCGGTTCAAGAAGGCGTGCAAATGCATGGGGGCATCGGCATGACCGACGCCTTTGATATGGGCTTTTACATGAAGCGCGCACGTGTCGCTACGGAATGGTTGGGCGACTATGGATACCACGCTAACATTATCGCGCAAGCGCGCGGATTCTAAGGATTAACTATGACACCCGAAGCACTTTTTTCACTTCACGGTAAAACAGCTCTGGTTACGGGCGGCGCAACTGGCATTGGTCGCATGGCGGCCGAAGCGCTCGTGCGTGCTGGGGCACGCGTCCTTATTGCGTCTCGTAAAGCGGACGCTTGCGAAGCCGTGGCGCAGCAACTGAACGATCTAGGTGCGCCCGGCACCGCCGAAGGGTTCGCCGGAGATGTTGGCACCAAAGAAGGGGTTGATGCGCTCGTTGCTAGCGTGAAAGGTCGAACTGAAACACTTGATATTCTTATGAATAATGCTGGTGTTACTTGGGGCGCGCCACTAGGCCAATTTCCGCACGAAGCGTGGGAAAAAGTGATGGCCGTCAACGTCTCTGGCGTGTTTGATCTCACTCAGAAACTATTGCCAATGTTGATTGAATCTGGATCTGTCGATGATCCAGCGCGTGTTGTGAACGTTGGATCTGTCATGGGCGAAATCCCTATGGGAGATGGCGCTTATAGCTATGCCGCATCAAAAGCCGCGGTGATCCATATGAGCAAGATTTTAGCGAAAGAATTGGCAGGACAAGCCGTGACTGTCAATTCTCTTGCACCGGGCCCCTTTGTGTCGCGGATGACCGCCTTTGCGACTGCAGATGAGGATATGCGTGAAAAAGTTGGAGGCGATGTTCCTTTGGGGCGCGTCGGACGTGACGAAGATATCGCCGGATGCATGTTGTTCCTGTGCGGACGTGGCGGCGCCTATATCACAGGCGCGGTTATCCCCGTTTCTGGTGGTATTAATGTGATGTCGGGCCATAATCTTTTCGAAAAAGCAATGCATTAAGGGACGCAGTTATGGATATTCGATTTGACGATCGCGTCGCGATAGTAACGGGTGCTGGAACGGGCCTTGGACGCAGCCATGCATTGGGTCTGGCGGCACGCGGTGCAAAGGTTGTGGTCAACGATCTAGGCGTCTCAACAGATGGTCAGGGTCGTTCGTCCGATGCCGCTGAAGCTGTGGCCGAAGAAATTCGTACCGCCGGGGGCGAAGCCTTTGCACACGGAGCGGATGTCGCCTCTGAGGCGGAAGTGGCCGATATGGTCGCTAAAACCATGGACACTTGGGGTCGCATCGACATTCTGGTCAATAATGCCGGTATTCTTCGCGACAAAACGTTCGGCAAAATGACGATGGATGATTTCCGAAAAGTGGTTGATGTCCATTTGATCGGCAGCGCGAACTGCACCCATGCGTGTTGGCCAGTTTTTCGTGCCCAAGGATACGGGCGCGTGGTGCTGACCTCATCCGGGTCCGGCCTGTATGGGAATTTTGGTCAGGCCAACTACGGGGCCGCCAAGGCCGCCATGATGGGCTTGATGAATGTTCTCCATCTGGAAGGCGCTCGCGAAGATATCCGCGTGAATTGTCTGGCTCCGACGGCCGCTACGCGCATGACTGAAAGTTTGATGCCACCTGAAGCCCTTGAATTGCTCGCACCAGAAACCATCACTCCCGGTCTGCTATATCTTGTCAGCGAAGATGCTCCGTCTCGTGTGATTATGTCGGCAGGCGCTGGCTGTTTCGCTCAAACGCGCGTTTATGAAACGGATGGAATCTTGTTGCAGGGGGATGAAATCACTCCTGAAAACGTGGCCGCGCAGATGGACCAAATGCAGAATGGAATCAATCAGCAAGAGCTGACAGATGCCTTTAGCCAAACAAAAAAATATGCCCGCAAAGCTGCCGAAGCGCGTGGCCTTTCTCTCCCTTGGGGTGAGTAACCTTAATTTTTCACGACAAGGTGTTGAAATGAAAGACAGTAACTGGACACGCGACGACAGCCATCTGCCGAAAGCCCTGCGTGGGCTGCGGATCCCATTGATAGGTTCACCGTTGTTTATCATTTCGGTTCCCGAATTGGTGATTGCGCAATGCAAAGCGGGCATCATCGGGTCGTTTCCCGCACTGAACGCCCGCGAAGCCGAGGGTGAACCTCCCTTGCTGGATGCGTGGCTCAAGCAAATCACCGAAGAACTGGACCGTCACAATCAACAAAATCCAGATAATCCAGCCGCGCCCTATGCGGTGAACCAAATCGTGCATCGGTCAAACACGCGTCTAGAACGAGATCTGGAGATATCCGCCAAATGGGAGGTGCCTGTTTGGATTACGTCTTTGGGTGCACGGGTCGAAGTAAACGAAGCAGCGCATTCCTGTGGTGGCGTGGTTCTGCACGATATCATCAACAACACATTCGCAAAAAAGGCGATTGAAAAAGGTGCGGATGGCTTGATTGCTGTTGCCGCGGGTGCCGGCGGTCATGCTGGCCAACAATCGCCGTTGGCGTTGATCCGTGAAATCCGGTCGTGGTTTGACGGGCCTCTTGCCCTGTCCGGGGCCATCGCTAGTGGCGAGGCATTGCTGGCAGCGCGCGCTTTGGGGGCTGACTTTGGCTACGCAGGTTCTCCCTTTATTGCGACAAAAGAGGCCAACGCCCAAGAAGAATACAAACAGATGATCGTGGACAGCACAGCGGAAGACATCATTTATTCGTCACTGTTTACGGGTGTACATGGCAACTATCTCAAAAAATCCGTCGAACGAGCGGGAATGGATCCAAATGATCTACCGTCTGCAGACTCTTCGTCGATGAATTTCGGACAGGGGTCTTCCAAACCAAAAGCCTGGAAAGAAATCTGGGGATCGGGCCAAGGTATTGGCGACGTCCAAGACGTAGTAACTGCAGGGGAGCTGGTCGATCGGATCGATCAGGAATACCGCGCTGCAGGTGCACGGCTGGCATCCGAGTTCACCGGGTGAATCATGGCTGAACTTCTGGTTGTCCGGCACGCTCAGGCGTCTTTCGGAACTGACAATTATGATCGTCTAAGCGATCTGGGCCACCAGCAATCAGAGATGGCTGGTGCCGCCCTGCGAGAGATGGGATGGGTCCCTGACCGCTTGGTGACTGGCTCGTTGACCCGCCAAAAAGAAACGGTTGCGTCGATGGGGTATGATGCGATCCCCGAAGAACATCCCGGGTTCAACGAGTATGACTTTGATGATCTGTTGCGCGTTAAATTTGGGGGAACGATCCCCGATCTTGTGCGTGGAGATCGCAAAACGCATTTTCGCACGTTGCGAGAAACCTTGCGGGAATGGCAAGCTGGCGGCTTAGAAGGTGCAAGCGAAACCTGGATCAACTTTAAGACGCGCTTGCAGGACGCACAAGCGTTCGCTGTGAAAACGGATAAACAACGAGTGTTGGTTGTCAGCTCAGGTGGCGCAATTGGGCAGCTGGTCGCAAATTGTCTAAATGCCCCGCCTGAACAGATGATCGCGTTGAATCTACAGGTCAAAAACACGGCTATGACAAAATTCATTTTTTCAAGCCGCGCTTTCTTTCTGCATGAATTCAATACCACACCCCATTTTGCTACACCTGATGCAGCAAAATTGCTGACCTACAGCTGATGAGGAGCCCAACATGAGCAATACAGCACAAACGCTAGATCTGACGGCCGTTGATGCGTATTTGAGCGCCAATTTGCCAGGATACCAAGGCCCATTGGAGGCCGACAAGTTTGCAACAGGGCAGTCGAACCCAACCTTTTTGTTGAAAACACCGACGCGCAATTATGTGCTGCGTCGTAAACCACCCGGTGTATTGCTCAAATCCGCCCATGCAGTCGATCGGGAATTTCGCGTCCAGCGCGCGCTTGCTGACAGCGAAGTGCCTGTCGCCAAGATGCATCTTCTGTGTGAAGATGATGCGATCATTGGGTCCTCATTTTATATTATGGATCATTTGGACGGGCGCAATTTCTCTGAACCGACCATGCCGGATGAAAGCAATGAGACCCGCACAGCGGTGATTGATGAAATGAACCGGGTGCTTGCAGCCCTGCATATGGTTGATATCGATGCTGTTGGATTGTCCGATTATGGTCCACCGGGCAATTACTTCGAGCGTCAGATCGGGCGCTGGTCCAAGCAATATAGGGCATCTGAAACTGATAAAGTCCCGGAAATGGACCAGTTGATCGAGGCTTTGCAATCAAACATGCCAGCAGATGATGGACAACGTACATTGGTGCATGGCGACTATCGTATCGATAACATGATGTTTGAAAAAGACGGAACCAAATGCCTTGGCATTCTGGATTGGGAGCTTTCGACTATTGGTCATCCCTATGCGGATCTTGCCGCGGTAATCATGCAATGGCAGATGCCCGTTGGAAACGAAGGACGTGGCATGGCAGGGATTAATCGGGTCGCCCTTGGCTTGCCCTCTGATGCAGAGTTTATTGCCAAGTATTGCGAACGCCGTGGCTTGGATGGGATTGAAAATTTCGGATTCTATCTGTCTTTCAATTTTTTTCGAATGGCAGCCATAATTCAGGGGGTCCTTAAACGCGCCCTAGATGGCAATGCATCCAACCCTGAACGCGCGATGACGCTAGGCCAGTATGTGCCGGTCTTTGCAAAACGCGGGTTAGAGGCGCTGGACATGTAACGGAGCTTGGTATGGGTGATCAGGGAAATAACGCTGCGGGTCTTGAGGATCCTAAAGATCGCAATTTTGTTACGGCTCTTTCTCGTGGGCTGGACCTGTTGTGTTGCTTTCGCCCAGGAGAGGTTTCTCTGAGTAACCTGGATTTTTCGGAGCGGACCGATCTACCCAAACCGACAATATCTCGGTTGACCTATACCCTGTGTCGTTTGGGTTATCTTGTTAACGACTCCCAATCCGGGACGTATCGGTTGGGGGTCGGGGTATTGAACCTTGGATTTGGGGTTCTGTCCGGTATGGATATTTGTGACCGCGCATCAGATGTTTTGCGATCCCTCCGTAACAGCGGCAACTCTTACATTACCGCCGCTCTGGGTGAGGCACATCGCAGCGATGTCATCTATGTTGCTGTTCACCGGTCACGCGAAGATGTGTCTTTATCGATGCACGTTGGATCAAGGTTGCCCTTGTTTCGATCTGCCATTGGTCGGGCCATTCTTGTTGGACTTGCCGAACAAGATCGCGAAATCATGATAAAACAAAGCGCAAATGATCTGGGCGTGCCAGCGTCTGAGTTGTGGGACAGCTATGCTGCGGCACAAGCTGAGTATGATAAAAAGGGCTACTGCTCTGGATTTGGTGATTGGCGTGCGGATGTAAACGGGATCGCAGTGCCAGTGCGATCGTTGAACAATGCCCGGGTGTACGGGTTGAATGTCGGCGGGCCAAGTTTTCATGTGTCACCAGAGCAACTAGAACGCGAATATTCCCCTCAATTGATCGAAGCGGCCAATTTCCTCAGCCTCAAGCCCTGACAAATGGATCAAACTGTTGACTTTGTGAGAGTATGTGCAAGCCTAAGAAAGCCACGGCAAACAACAAACGCCGGGCTTGGATTAGGGAGGAGAAATCCAAAATGCGCACTATTACAAGGTTTGGTTTGTCTACCGCACTTGCATTGGTTGTAAGTGCTTCTGCTGGCTTCGCCGAAAATATCAAGATCGCTTTTATTGATCCGTTATCAGGACCTTTCGCCGCTACGGGCGAAGATGGTTTGCACCAATATGAATTTGCCGCAGATCAGCTGGTGAATCAAAAAGGGGGCGTTCTTGGTGGGCAAGAATTCGAAATCGTCCCATTTGATAACAAGATCAGCGCCAAAGAATCCCTGATCCAACTGCAAGTTGCTATCGATCAAGGCATCCGGTTCATTGCACAGGGGAATTCTTCGGGTGTTGCGAATGCTTTGACTGACGCAATCAAAAAACATAACAAACGCAACCCAGACAAACGCGTTTTGTTTCTGAACTATTCCGCTGTCGACCCGGCGCTTACAAATGACAAATGTAATTTCTGGCATTTCCGTTTCGACGCCAACGCTGACATCAAAATGGACGCCCTGACGGATGTCATCGCTGAGAAAGATGAAATCAAGAAGGTTTATGTGATCGGCCAAGACTATTCCTTTGGTAAGGCGGTCGCAGCAGCGGCAGTCAAGTTCCTTGGCGAAAAGAGACCTGATATCGAAATCGTCGGCAACGAGCTGCACCCAATCGGGAAGATCAAGGATTTCACCCCATATGGCCGTAAGATCATGGCCGCTGAAGCGGATGCTGTGATCACCGGTAACTGGGGCGCGGATATGCGCGGTCTGGGCAAAGCCATTCTGGAAAACGGGTATGAGGGGCCGATTTATACCTATTATGCTGCCGGAACAGGGATCACAGCCGCCTTTGGTGAATCTGGAAAAGGTTCATTGAAGTTGGTTGGCGAAGGGCAAATCAACCCACCTGTTTCAGATCGCGCAGATGCTTATTCCAAAGCATTCAAAGCCCGGTACCCTGATGATGATCTGGGGCAGCCACGTATCGCCAATGTGATGGAGATGCTTGCACGTGCGATCGATGATGCGGGGTCAGCAACTGATGTAGTTGCAATTGCGCATGCTCTTGAAGGCATGGAGCACGACTCGATCTGGGGAACCAAGATCAAGATGCGTGAATCTGATCACCAGGCGATCCAAGCTGTTCATATACAAGGGCATACCGATCAGGTCACCCACGATATGGACAACTCTGGGTATGGGCTTTTGGTTGAGAACACGGTGGACATGGCTGCAGCCGACAGCCCCACAACGTGTAAGATGAAGCGTCCATAAATCTATCCTGAGCCCGTCAAACCTTGGCGGGCTCAACACTACTTCATATATATTTCAATATCTTGCAATGCATTCTTTCCGAAAAATGGTTCATCATCAACAAACATAAATGGGCTACCAAACACTCCGCGATCAACTGCACTCGTTGTTGCAGTCACTAGGGTGTTTTTTACATCAGGATCTTGCGTCGCTTCCAGAATTTCTTGAGTTGGCAAGCCTGCTTCGTTCAAAACTTCTTGTATAACAGACGGATCATCCATTTTTTGACCATGTACCCACATGGCTTCAAAAATGGCGTCACGATATGTCGCCTCCCAAGGTTTTCCTTGAGCAAAAACAGCACCTCGCATGATGCCCAGAGTTACAACAGGAAAAAACGGATTCATATGGAAGGTCAATTTGTGGTGTTCAACGAACCGTTTTATTTCAATGGCTTGGTAGGCAATCTTATGTTTCACATTAGCAAACGCAGCCATCGGGCTTTGATTGTTGGTTGCCTTGAAAACACCACCCAACAGGATCGGTTGGTATCGTACTGACGCATTATTTGCCTGAGCCAAATTCGGCAATACCTTGTGCACAAGATAGGCGTTCGGGCTTCCAAAATCGAAATAGAAATCAATAACTTGTGTCACCATTTTTCTCCATACGGGCGTAGATCCAATTCAAACGTCCAGGCATCCCGGTTCTGCTGGTGTAACATCCAATATGCGTCGGCCACGGAATTGGGGTTCATCAACGTATCAGGAGGGAGTGTATCAGGATTTCCTCCAGCCTGCTTGATCCGTTCCCTCACAAAGGCTGTATCAACGCCCGCATCTATGACCAGATGGGCCACATGGATGTTCTTTGGCCCCAGTTCTTTCGACAAGCTCTGCGCCATGGCGCGTAGTCCCGCTTTGCCCGCAGCAAAAGCCGCAAAGCCGTCGTTCCCGCGCATGGAGGCAGATGCGCCAGTAAAGAAAATAGATCCCCGTTTGCGTGGCACCATACTACGTGCGGCTTCGCGTGCAGTCAGGAAACCCGCAAAGCATGCCATCTCCCAAACTTTTCGGAAGACCCGCGAAGTTGTTTCTTCGATTGGAAACCGTACGTTGCCGCCAACATTGAAGATGACCGCCTCTAACGGGCCTATGTTGTTTTCAATTTGGGCGAACGTTTCGACCACGGACTCTTCGTCTCGCGCATCCATGCTAAAGGAATGGGCCTGTGCGCCCATAGCTTCGATTTCGGTCACCAACGGCGCGAGCTTATCACCATTGCGACGTCCTAGGCAGGCCGTGAAACCGCCTTGGGCAAACCGCTTTGCGATTGCGGCACCAATGTAATCACCAGCCCCAACGATTAAAACAACAGGAGCCATCACAAGGACCACGCTTTTTGCAAGGCAGGGCGCGCCATCAGCCGATCCGCATAGGCTTGAAGATTGGGTTTATCGCTCAGATCACCGCCCATGCGCCCGGACATGATTACCGAGTGCCCGGTCATAATGTCCGCTCCGGAAAATTCACCCGCAAGGTATTGCCGTCCGTCCATATGATGCTCAACAACAATCAACATTTGGTTCAGCAGTTTGAGCGCACGTTTCGCATGAGCTTCTGAACGTCGATCCGGTGGGAGGAGGATCGTTTCGACCACGATTGTATTGATCGGTGGCATAATCATGCCCTCACAATAATGAAGCCATTGCAAATAGTTAGGAAACTCCTCTGAATTCACGTCGGGGGAAAGCCTGCCATCGGCGTAGCGCTCGAGTATGTATTGAACAATGGCTCCGGATTCAAAGATAGAAACATCACCATCTTCCAAGGAGGGGACGCGACCCATCGGGTGAATCTCACGATAGGATGGATCTCGCATGGCCTTGTCACCTAACGAAAACTTTTCAATCTCGTAGGGCAGTTCCAACTCTTCAAGAAGCCAGGCAATGCGCACGGCACGGCTGTTTTGAGCATAGTATAGTTTCATTTGTCCTCCGGATGTCTCAACAGGTCGCAGGTCAGTTTCTCCCGAGCGTAAAGAGATGAGTAAAACTCTGTCAACGAATGTAAAAACGACGTTGCGACCCAAGGTTATATTGGTTTCCCTCCTATAAGCTCTCGACGCAGATCAACCCGGCCCGCTACTGTTCTAGAACGGAGGAGAGACACATGACATCACGAGCAAACTTGACGCGCAAAAACCACGGCGATGGCGTGGTCGAACTGGTTTTAGGACGTGCACCAGTGAATGCGTTAAGCGCGATCTTTTTGATGGATTTCGCTGCTGAAATCGAAGCGTTGGGTCAAGATGATGCAGTTCGTGCAATCGTTATTTCCAGCAATTTCAAAGTGTTTTCAGCCGGACTTGATTTGCGCGAGGCACAGGCGTTCGATTTATCTCAACAAAACGCGATCGTCGAAGGCTTGAATGTAGGTTTTCTAAAATTGTTTGACTGCCCAAAACCAACGGTTTGCGCCGTTAATGGCGCAGCTATTGCCGGGGGCCTGTTCTTTGTCTTGGCAAGCGACCTGCGCGTCTCCAAAATGAAGGCGTCATTTGGTTTGGCCGAAGTGCGCGTCGGTGCAGATTTCCCGGTAGGTCCATTGGAAATCGCCCGCGCAACTTTGGACCCCAACATGTTGCGCCGTCTGATGCTTACCGGATTTCCGATTGATGCTGAAACAGCGCACCGCGCAGGTATTATTGATGTCCTGGACGAAACGCCTATCGAAAAGGCCATCTCCGAGGCCCGGAAATTGGGCAAAAACCCACCTAAAACGTACGCTTCGATCAAACGCCAAATCCGCGGTGAAACAATCACTTTGATCGAACGGACGATGCAAGAGCAAGCCAAGACCCCCAATACTAGTTGGTTCAGCGATGAAACCAAATCGGCAATGCAGCGCATGATTGGCTAACTGCGTGTTCTGATTTCACCTGCCAAATCCAAATATTTCAAAGGGGTAAAATTCTATGGTCACCGATTTCAACGGACACCGATTTGACGTTCAACGACTAGATCGCATTGGCAATTGGATGCAAGCCTATGTTGATCAACGAAAATATGCTGGCAGCTCTGTCTTGATCAAACAAGGCGGCGCAGAGGTGTATTTCAACGTCTGTGGTCAACGCAGTGTCGAAAACGATCTGCCATTTGAACGGGATACTGTTGCACGCATATATTCGATGACAAAACCGATCACGTCGGTCGGGGTGATGATGCTAATTGAACGTGGGCTGTTCACGCTCGACACGCCGATCTCGAAATTCATCCCTTCTTTTAGTGACATGCAAGCCCTTGTTCCCGGAGCAACCGCGATTGACCAGGTTACGCCGTGTGCGACACCGACGGTGCACCACCTTTTGACCCACACCAGCGGGTTAAGCTATCCCTTCAACCCCGGCGTTTTGGCGCAAGAGATGGAGGCACAGGATCTTGTGTTCAAGCCGCGCGGCGGCACCTTGGCAGAGCAAGTTGAGTTGGTCGCCGCTTTGCCATTGGCTTTTGAACCGGGTACGAGATGGGAATACTCTGTTGGCATCGACATACTTGGTCACATCATCGAAATCGTATCTGGGAAATCACTCGATCAGTTTTTTCAGGATGAAATTTTCCTTCCACTCGGCATGATTGATACTGAATTTAGTGTTCGCAACCAAAATGTTAATCGGTTCGCTTCACTCTATACACCGCTTGAAGGCAACGCCATGGACCTGAATGCCGATCAAACCGGGAGGTCGTCTTTGCGACTTGCCGACGAAGCAGGCAGTTCCCCATTCGAAGCCGCAACAGTTTGGTCTGGCGGTGGCGGGCTATTGGGAACTCTAGATGACTATATGCTTTTTGCAGAAATGATACGGCACGGAGGCAAAGGCCGGGAAGGGCACTTGCTCAGCCCAAAAACCCTGCAATTCATGATGTCGAACCATCTGCCCGGTGACATTGCATCCATGGGCCCGCAGAGTTTTGCTGAACAACCGATGGAGGGCATGGGCTTTGGTTTAGGCGGTGCTGTTGTCTTGGACCCGGCACGCGCGCGCTGTCCCGGCAGCATTGGCGATTTCAGTTGGGGCGGCATGGCCTCAACTTTCTTTTGGGTGGATCCAGTTCTCGACCTGTCTGTTGTCTTCTTCACTCAACTTTCTCCCTCTAGCAGCTATTCGTCTCGCGCAGAGCTCAAAGCCCTTATTCACGGAGCCCTTTTAACATGACAGATCTTCGACCCATCTTGTGGACGCCATCGAAGGAACGCGCAGATAGTAGCCGTATGGCTGAGTTTACAGGTTGGCTAGAACAGACGCGGAATATGCAGTTCGACGATTACCAAGCCTTGTGGCAGTGGAGTGTGAATGATCTGGACGGGTTCTGGTCTGCGGTCTGGGAATTTTTCGGGATTCAGTCCAGCGCGCCGCATTCGGCGGTTCTTGCTGACCGCAAGATGCCAGGCGCCGTCTGGTTTCCCAGAGCAAAGATCAACTTTGCGCAACAGATGCTGCTGCACGCTGCCAAGACCCCAAATGATCCATGCCTGATCGTGCAATCAGAAACATTTGGCAGGACCGAATTGTCTTGGGGCGAATTCGCGGCACAGGTGGCTAGTGTTGCTCAGCATTTGAAATCAACGGGGGTCGGGCAGGGCGATCGGGTTGTGGCGATTTTGCCGAACACCGAAACCGCCTTTGTCGCTTGCCTCGCGACGGCCAGTATCGGGGCTATCTGGTCCCTGTGCGCCCCCGACATGGGGCATGTCGCGATCTTGGACAGGTTCCGTCAAATCGAACCTAAGGTGTTGATTGCTCAGGATGGGTATGTTCATGCCGGCAAAATGATTGATCGATCTGACGTACTCGAAACGATCAGAAACGGTTTGCCAACTCTAGAACAAACTGTGTTGGTGCCGGTGATCGGGCAGGTCAGCAAAGGGGTCCGCGCCTGGTCTGATCTGATTCACACCAAAGCAGAGCTCGAGTTCGCGCAGGTGTCTTTTGATCACCCCCTTTGGGTGGTGTATTCTTCGGGGACCACAGGCAATCCGAAACCGATTGTCCACGGTCATGGCGGTATTTTACTCGAAGGGAGCAAACAATCCCTGCACCAAGATCTAAAGGCCGGTGACCGGTTCTGTTGGTTAACGTCATCGGGGTGGGTCATGTGGAATGCTCAATTTGTGGCGTTGGGGCAGGGTGCCTCGGTGTTGATGTATGACGGTGCCCCGAACCACCCGGATATGATGACCGTCTGGCGCAGTGTCGCACAGGAACGTGTCAACTATTTCGGGGTTGGCGCGGCCTATGTCACGATTTGTGCAAAAGCCGGGATCCGGCCTTGTGATGATCTTGATTTGAGTGCGCTCAGATCGCTGGGAACAACTGGGTCGCCATTGACGTCAGATGGGTATGATTGGATCTATGACGCCGTACGTCAGGACATCTGGCTCGCGCCCATTTCTGGTGGCACCGATTTTTGTGGCGCATTTGTAGGAGGCAATCCCATGCTTCCGGTACGCGCTGGTGAAATGCAATGTCGTGCCTTGGGGAACGCCGTTCGCAGCTTTGATGTGCATGGCACTGAATTGATTGGAGAAGTTGGAGAGCTGGTTTGCACTGAACCATTGCCCTCGATGCCATTGTTCCTGTGGGGAGATGAAGACGGTCAGCGGCTTTACGAAAGCTATTTTGATACTTATCCCGGTATTTGGCGTCATGGCGATTGGATTGAGATCACCGAAGAGGGTGGATCCGTTATTTACGGTAGATCTGATGCGACGATCAACAGGCAGGGTTTGCGACTGGGTTCTTCTGAAATCTATCAGGCGGTCGAAGGTCTGAGCGAGGTGTTGGATTCACTTGTCATTGATCTAGAATTCCTCGGGCGCGACAGCTTTATGCCGCTGTTTGTCGTACTGGCTGAAGGCGAACTTCTGGATGACGCCATGAAAGCCAAGATCAACGGAGCAATACGCGAGTCCGTCTCAGCTCGTTTTGTACCTAACGAAATCGTTCAGATCGCCGAAGTTCCGCGCACAATGTCCGGTAAGAAGCTGGAGGTTCCTGTGAAAAAGCTGTTATTGGGCGGGGACCCTGTAAAAGTCGTCAACCGGGACTCGATGGTGAACCCAGAGAGCTTTGATATATTTGTCGACTATGCAAAGGCTTTGAACAACACATGAGGTCGAACCCATGACAGAGGCGGAGCAGAAACTCCTTGATCTTTTGGACATCGAGCAACTCGAGGTCGACCTGTTCCGTGGCCAAGGCTCGGGTGGTGAAACACCCACCCGGATCTATGGCGGGCAAGTCATTGCACAGGCATTGGCAGCGGCATATCGAACGGTCCCTGATCGTCTGTGTCATTCATTGCACGCCTATTTCATTCGCCCGGGTGATCCGTCAATTCCAGTGATATATTCCGTAGATCGTGCACGAGACGGCGGATCGTTTACCACACGGCGAGTGGTTGCGATCCAACATGGGAAGCAGATCTTGAACCTTTCGGCGTCGTTCCATACCGAGGACGAAGGATGGGACCATCAACACTCCATGCCCCCAGTCGCAGAACCTGACGCTCATGAAACACGCGAAGCGGTCAGAGATCGCTATCTTGACCGGATTCCTGAAAAGCACAAATCAGAATATTTGCGGGAACGTCCGATCGAGGTGCGTGAAGTTGACCCGCTTGATCTGTTCGAGCCAAAGCCTAGCGAAGACGCACATAATCTTTGGTTTCGCATGGCTGCTGCTGCTGGGAAAAACCCTAAGTTACAACATATTCTGTTGGCCTATGCTTCGGATATGGCTTTGCTCAGTTCTGGCTTGCGGCCCCATGGGTTGAGTTGGTTCACCCAACAAGTGAATGGCGCCAGCCTGGATCATACTATGTGGTTTCATGCCCCCATAGCGTTCAACGATTGGCACCTCTACACGATGGATTCGCCATGGACAGGTCGCGGTCGCAGCTTCAACCGGGGGTCAATTTATTCCCAAGACGGCACATTGGTTGCAAGCGTGGCGCAAGAGGGGCTCATGCGTCCGCAAAAGCCCCGTAGCTAATCAAAGCGTGCCGCCAAATTGGCGGTTCAGCTTGCGCATTCCTCCCAGCCAACGATCATAGTCGGCTGTTTTCATGCGCATATAATCCAGAACCTGAGGATGCGGCAGCACAAGAAAATGCCCATCCCGGATAGCATCGACACAAGCCTGTGCAACGGGTTCCGGCTCAAGCATTCCGTCCAAGGCGGCCACGGACTCTTCGTGACCTCGTGTCATCTCAGAACGCACAGCCTGAGGACACAGGACAGAAACACCAATCCCATCATCCGCATGTGTCATCGCCAACCATTCGGCAAGACCCACGGCGGCATGTTTGGTCACGCCATAAGGCGCTGCACCCACTTGGTTCAGTAATCCAGCAGCCGAGGCAGTATTTAGCAAGTACCCACCACCACGCGCAGTCATCAACGGCACTACATGTCGCGCGGCCCAAACATGAGACATGACATTGATGTCCCAAATCCGCTGCCAGTGGTCATTTGGTGCATCCACTCCGCCGGTCGTAAGAATACCAGCATTGGAACAGAACAAATCAATCGGCCCAATTTCAGATTCAACATGATCAATCAGGTTTTTGATCTCAGCCTCAATCCCGACATTCACTGAAAACCCAACGCCACCGATTTCATCGGCGCAGGCCATCGCTCCATCGGCGTTCAGGTCGGCGCACACAACGCATTTCGCGCCTTCTTGCGCAAACTTTACTGCCAGAGCCTTACCGATACCGCTAGCTGCACCAGTAACCACAACGATCTTATTTTTTATTTCCATTTCTGTTCCTTACGTCCACATGTTCAAACCGTTACAGGCGGCAAGCGCCTGTTTGGTCATATATCGACTGGCATCTGAGGCCAGATCACCCGGATTCCCCAAACGGCGGAACGGAATGTCATTTTTGTTTGGATTATCAACATCAATAATTTCCCAAAGTGCGCGCACAAAACCCGTGCGGAAAAACTTTCAATTTCTGTACTTGAGAAGATGGTCGCTCAACGCCACTAGAGACAACTGAATTTAGCATTTTCAACAGATTGCAATACTCTTTTAGTCTAAAAATCACAGATTGCATTAGGGCACTGATATACCGAGTAACATGTTCTTGTTTAGCCAAAAGATCCGCAGTCTTTGCGTTCCAATTGTTTACGAACAAGTCTTTTGCACCCGCGAGCAGGCTCAGAAGAAAACCCGGATGTGAAGCCATCACGTGCATTAGCGGTTTAGTAGTGAGGATCATAGAGCGCGGTGCCAATACTGCGCCGTCCTATGAACCTGAAAATCAGGGCAGGTGAGCATCTTCAGGCCGACACGGTCACCGAAGCTACTACCTAACTTTTGGGTCAAACACTTGGCTACACCTTTGATACCACGCAAGAACTCACCCTTAGGACATATAAAAATCAAGTGTGTTGTTGGTGCGATTTCATCGGTCATGACACGTTCTCCCCACACGTAGTGATCCTGACAAAAGCAAACGGAGCAATGCGCCGTCAAACTCTAGTCAACAAAGTATATTCTGCCAATACAGCGTATCTAAATGACGTTGGGCACTTTTGGGGTATGCCTTATTTAACATAATCATGATTATACGTTATGTGTACCCTGGCATATGCCAGCCCTTACCTTTGGGTTTTATACCGAAGTTTGAGAAAGCGTGTTTCATACAGGCGAAAACTCAGCTCAGCGATACAAATGGAAATAGCGCTGTAAACCAGGAAGATTATCCAGCCCTCATCCGTACCAAGCTTGGCTAAAATGAGGGTTGCGATATGCAATCCGATCAAGTGGTACAGGTATACACCATAGCTAATCTCCCCAACACGAATAAACGGTGACCACTCAAATACAAAGCGTAGGTAGTGATCTTCGCGGATTACGATACTTGCCAGACATGACGCCATGGCAAGATGTAAGATAAGGTTTGGCCACCCTGTCATGTCCGCTGGCAATATTTGGATCAAGATAAGTAAGGTTGTGAATAAGATTAGGCTCGACCACTTGGACCCAAATAGTTGGGCAAATCGACGAAAACTCTCGCGCTTGTGCAGCAGAACCGCCAGTCCGGATCCAATAAGGATTGGAGCATAAGTTGCTGTGAACATTTTAAAAAGTAGCGGATAGGCTTCAATCGGTTGAATGCCAATCAAACGCAACCCACCTGTCACAGCGACAAGATTGAGAAAAATCAACACTACAAGAAGTGGCAAAATGGAACGCCGTGGCACAAGCAGCAAAAGCATTGGCCAGATCAGGTAATACTGTTCCTCAACCGACAAAGACCAAGTGGGTGCTAACATCGGAATGTCTTCTACCAAAAAGTTGGACAGGAAGAGATAGTAAAACGGAACAAGCTCAAGAAGCTCACCCATCCTTTTGATACCAATGTAATAAATCGAAATGGCCGTCACTACCAAGAAGTACACTGGAACAATCCGTAAAATTCGGCGCCAATAGAACCCTTTGAGCGAAAAGCGCCCTGTTCGATCCTCTTCCCGCAAGAGCAGCGTAGTTATCAAGAAGCCGCTGAGAACAAAGAAAAAATCTACCCCTAGAAACCCTCGCGTCAGGATCCTTTGAGGATCAGAGAGCTGTGTCCATATGGGGGCGTGATGCCACAAAACTGCGAAGATACAAAAGAACCTTAGGCCGTTCAGGCTGCCGAAATAGCGCACACTAAGATACTGATCATGATCAGGGTAAACTGAAGATGGTTCTTGGCTTATTGTATCGCTTGTCACGGTTTGTGTATCACCCTGCCCGGTCTGATTGCTTCATCAGTAATTGAAGCGCTGTTCCTATGCTATGGTGTTGTCGCGCTAGGTGTCATCTCTAAGATCCAATAAGCCTATATTTTTGCGATCAGATGCGGCGCAATGGCCTTGAAACCCCGTCAGCAACTCTGTAACACACAACGTGTTGCGGGTATGGTGTAGTGGTAGCGCGCCGGCTTCCCAAGCCTGAAGTGCGGGTTCGATTCCCGCTACCCGCTCCAATTCAACGTTGAAATGTCTCAGTTTTTGTCTGAACGCATCAGATCAGGCCACGTGTTCGGCGACATCGTCATTCTGCCGCAACTCTTTGAATGCATTGTATTGGGACAAGAATACGCGACCAGTCAATTCCTCAAGGAAGTGGCTCCGTTTTAGCCTATCCATGACGGGCCCTTTGACTTCGGACAGATGCAACTGAATGCCCAGATCCTTTAGACGTTGGTTTATGGCCTCTAGCGATTCAAGCGCGCTCAGGTCAATTTCATTTACTGCCGAACACATAAGGATCACATGGCGGAGCTCACCTGTATTCTGGTGCGCCCGCGCAAGAACGAGATCCTCCATCCGACGCGCGTTTGCAAAGTACAGGCTTTCGTCAATCCGCAGAGTGACCAAGCTGGGTTCCACAATCACGCTGTGACGTTTGATATTGCGAAAATGCTGTCCACCTGGAACCAACCCAACCTCGGCGACATGGGGGCGCGATGTTTTATATACATACAACAACAGAGAAAGGCCGACGCCGCTGGCAACCCCAACCTCAACCCCTGCCCCGAGAGTTAACAGGATGGTTGCTGAAACAGCGGCAAAATCCGCCTTTGAATAGTCCCACGCGCGTTTCAGGATGGAGAGATCGACCAAAGACAAGACCGCAACAATAATGGTCGCCGCCAAGGTAGCCTTTGGCAGGAAAAACAGCATCGGTGTTAAAAACATCGCCGCGACCAACAACCCAATTGCGGTAAAGGCACCAGCGGCTGGCGTTTCCGCCCCCGCATCAAAGTTCACCACCGAACGCGCAAACCCACCCGTTACAGGATACCCGCCAGACAGAGCAGATGAAACGTTTGACGCGCCCAATGCGATCAATTCCTGATTAGGGTCGATACGTTGTTTCCGTTTGGATGCAAGCGTCTGGGCGACTGAAACACTTTCGATATATCCAATGACTGAAATAAGAACAGCAGGCCCAACCAAAGCCGGTATCAACTCCCAATCCAGCATAGGGATACCAAATGGCGGCAGTCCGGTTGGAACGGTTCCAACGACGGCCACACCAAACGCAGGCAAATTGAAAGCCCAGGCCAGAACTGTGGTTCCTATCACAGCGAAAATCGGACCAACGCGGGCGATGGTTTTGGCTAAACTGGGCTCTAGGCCCAGCTTATTTTGTAGGGTCTGTGCCATGCCCTTGCGCACCCACACCAGAAACCCAAGCGCCAGCGCACCAATCAATAAAGTCGCAAAGCTCATTTCCGATAGGTGGTGCACCAAGCCACTTAAGATTTCAGGTAAAGTATGACCATGTACCGAAACACCCAGTATGTGTTTCAACTGACTGGCGGCAATCAACAAACCCGAGGCCGCGATGAAACCAGCGATCACGGGGTGGGACAGAAAATTAGCCACAACCCCCAATCGCAATGCGCCCATCGCAAGCAAGATGGCACCCGATATCAAGGCAAGCACAGCCGCCGCTGCGATATAGGCCGGCAAGCTTTCCAAACCCAACGGGGCCAAGGCGGATGCCGTCATCAGGGAAACCACGGCCACCGGCCCAACCGCAAGCACACGGCTGGTCCCAAACACGGCATAGGCAACCAGGGGCAAAATCGATGCATAAAGCCCAACTTCAGCAGGTAAGCCCGCCAACAAAGCATAGGCCAACGACTGCGGTATCAGCATGATCGTGACGATAACAGCGGCCGTCAGATCCCCCATAAAATTGGCGCGACTATACCGGCTTCCCCAATCTAGAATTGGAAGCAACGGGAAGAGTTTTTTCTGTTTGGTAAATAATCGCATTGCCCTGCCCCGTGCCCATCGTTTTGTTGGCTCTGTGCCAATAAATACATTCAAGTATCTATATGTGTATGGATAAGGTTTTGTGAACCCCTAAAGGTTCAAAGGCATAAAAAAAGCACGCGCCCACAAGGACACGTGCTTTTCGGGGTCTAATTCAGTACTTAGTAGAAGGCTTGCAAACCTGTCTGTGCGCGACCCAATATCAGGGCGTGTACATCATGTGCCCCTTCATAGGTGTTCACGGTTTCAAGGTTCACCATGTGACGGATAACATTGAATTCAAGGCTGATGCCATTGCCGCCATGCATATCCCGGCTCATCCGTGCGATGTCCAATGCTTTGCCACAGTTGTTGCGCTTAATGATCGAAATCATTTCTGGTGCCGCATTTGCTTGGTCCATCAAACGACCAACACGCAACGATGCCTGCAAACCCAGTGCGATTTCAGTCTGCATATCAGCCAGTTTGCGCTGATACAGCTGTGTGTGTGCCAACGGGCGGTTAAATTGGTGACGATCAAGGCCGTACTGACGTGCGCCAAACCAGCAAGCTTCGGCAGAGCCCATGACGCCCCAACTGATGCCATAGCGTGCTCGGTTCAGACAGCCAAACGGACCTTTCAACCCTTGTACGTTTGGCATCAAAGCGTCTTCGCCCACTTCGACACCGTCCATGACAATCTCGCCCGTGATCGAGGCGCGAAGGCTCATTTTGTTCAGGATCTTAGGGGCGCTCAGGCCCTTCATACCTTTATCCAGGATGAAGCCACGGATCTTGCCATCGTGTGCATCGGATTTTGCCCAAACCACAAATACATCCGCGATGGGCGCATTTGAGATCCACATTTTCGATCCAGTCAAACGATACCCACCGTCTGTCTTTTCAGCACGGGTTTTCATGCCAGCCGGGTCACTGCCTGCATCGGGTTCAGTCAGACCAAAACAGCCAATGAATTCACCAGAGGCCAGTTTGGGCAGATATTTCATACGCTGCTCTTCGCTGCCATAGGCATAGATCGGGTACATGACGAGGCTGGATTGAACCGACATCATCGAACGATATCCGGAATCAACACGCTCAACTTCGCGCGCAACCAGACCATAGCTGACATAGCCTGATCCCAAACCTCCGTACTGTTCGGGCAAAGTTACACCCAACAGGCCCATTTCACCCATCTCACGGAAAATTTCCGGATCAGTTTCTTCGTTTTGAAACGCATTCGTTACGCGCGGCTGCAGTTTTTCCTGCGCGTAGGCACGGGCACTGGCCGCGATCATACGTTCGTCTTCTTCCAGCTGATCGTTCAAACGAAACGGGTCTTCCCAATCAAATGAGCTGAGATCAGGTGCATCTTTGGCACGCAGGGTTGGTTTTGCCGGGGCGTTCATGGCGCTGTCTCCAAATAACAAGTTAAGTGGAGTTTATCGTGCGAAAAGATCAAAAAACAGCGAGACTTTCGCATGCATTCATGAGTAAAACGCATACATGAGCACATCACGCCGATTTCTCCCCTCTATTTCTTCGCTTCGTGCGTTGGAAGCTTTGGATCGCCTTGGATCAGCATCGGCCGTTGCCGAGGAACTGAACCTGACCCAAAGCGCGGTATCCCGACAGCTTCAGACCCTAGAGACACAAATGGGCATTGACCTTATCCAACGCGATCGAAAGCGACTGTCGCTTACTGCTTCGGCTCAGGACTACGTCATTGAGATCCGACAGGCCCTGAACCAGATTGCACAGGCGTCCTTACGGTTGCAGGTCGCCCCTGTCGGCGGCACATTGAATCTTGCGATATTGCCGACCTTTGGGATGCGGTGGCTGATGCCACGTTTGCCCGAATTTTCGCGCCTGCATCCCGATGTGACAATCAACATGTCCACACAGTTGCGGCCTTTCAATTTTGCCACCGAACCCTTTGATGCTGCCATCCATTTTGGCATTCCAAATTGGCCTGATACCGATGCATTGATGCTAAAGAAAGAGCGCGTATTACCCGTTTGCGCGCCTTCTCTTATACAGCAGAATTTGAACGTTTCCCCGCAACAATTGCTGCGACTTCCTTTGTTGCACATTCAAACCCGTCCGAATGCCTGGCAGGATTGGTTCAGAGAAATGGGGGTTGAGAACGAAGCGCCACTTGCAGGGACGCTGTACGATCAATTTTCAACCATTACCCAAGCTGCACTGCACGGATTGGGTGTAGCCTTGATGCCTGAGTATTTAATTGAACAAGACTTGGCGACGGGCCGGCTGATCGCCCTCAGCCCCACAGCGATCGAAGCCAAAGGGGCCTATTACCTGGTCTGGCCACGCAATAAATCGCGGGACCAATCTTTGACGGAATTCCGGCATTGGCTGGCCTCGAAAGCCCAACCAGAAGACAACCTGCCGCGTTAAGTCTTAACCCAACGCATAACCCGCGCCGCGCACAGTTCGCACTGGATCAACACCACCAAATTGGGTCAAAGCTTTACGCAACCGGCCAATGTGGACGTCTACGGTACGCGTATCAACATAGATATCCCGCCCCCAAACACGATCCAAAAGCTGCTCACGGCTCCAAACCCGCCCGGGCTTTTCCATGAATGTCGACAGCAACCGGAATTCAGTTGGCCCCAATTTCAACGGGTTTTCATCCCGACTGACTTTGTGCGTTTCCGCATCCAGAATGATGTCGTCAAACTCCAATCGTAGCCCAACTGTAGAGGGTCGAACCCGTCGCAACTGAGAGCGCACGCGCGCCATCAATTCCACGATGGAATATGGCTTAACCACATAATCGTCAGCCCCGGTTTCAAGACCGCGCACTTTGTCGACCTCTTCAGAGCGTGCGGACAACATAATGATCGGGATCGAACGGGTCTCGGGGCGCGTTTTCAATCGGCGACAAACCTCGATTCCGCTCAGGTTCGGCATCATCCAATCCAGAACAATAATATCCGGGTTGTCTTCATCCACCAAAAGCAGCGCTTCTTCACCGTTCTCGGCTTTGGACACCTTAAAACCTTCGGCCTCAAGGTTATAAGCTAAAACTTCACGCTGTGCGTGCTCATCTTCGACAACAAGGACTGTCGGCTGATCTGCTGACATTGGACCTTACTCCTTTGATGGAACTGAGGTGACGTCTGCTTTTGGACGCGCGTCTTCTGGGCGCGAACCCGTAACCAGATAGACCACCTGCTCTGCGATAGAGGTCACGTGATCCCCCATACGTTCGATGTTCTTGGCGATGAAATGCAAGTGCATACATGCGGTGATGTTGCGTGGATCTTCTGCCATAAAGGTCAGGAATTCTCGAAACAGAGCATTGTACATCTGGTCCACTTCGTGGTCACGCGTGATCACATCCATCGCCAACTCCGCATCCCGCTGAATATATGCGTCCAATGCATCCTTGAGCATCAATTCCACTTCGCGCGCCATCCGTCGTAATGCGGCGGCGCTGTCGTTCACGGGAGGTGTTTCAACCAAAACCGTGGTGCGTTTGGCAATGTTCTTGGCATAATCGCCAATCCGTTCCAGGTTTGCTGAAACCTTGAGAACGGACAAAACCAAGCGCAAATCACTTGCTGTTGGCGACCGCAATGCGATCAAACGGGCGGTTTCTTCGTTGATGATCTCTTCGAGGGCATCAATTGCTTTGTCTCCCGCCCGAACTTCGGTAGCCAGCTCGACATCCCGGGTTTCAAGTGACCGCGCAGCGCTCATAATGGCTGCCTCGACCAGCCCGCCCATCTTCATGATATGGGCCTGAACAGCTTCAAGATCACGATCATAAACGGATGTAATGTGTTGTTCTGTCATGTTTATGTCGTCCTGACTTAGCCGATCCGGCCGGTGATATAGCTTTCGGTGCGTGGGTCTCGGGGATTGGTGAATATCTGTCCCGTTTCGCCGAATTCAACCAAGTTGCCCAAATGAAAAAACGCGGTTTTCTGACTGACACGTGCGGCCTGCTGCATCGAGTGGGTCACGATCACGACGGAATAACTCTGACGTAACTCATCAATCAATTCTTCAACCTGCGCCGTTGCAATCGGGTCGAGCGCGGAACACGGCTCGTCCATCAGCAAAACCTCGGGTTCGGTTGCAACTGCGCGGGCAATGCACAACCGCTGCTGCTGACCACCTGACAGGCCCGTACCAGGAGCATCCAGGCGGTCTTTAACCTCATTCCAGATCGCACCGCGACGCAGGGATTTCTCAACGATGTCATCAAGGTCAGCTTTGTCCCGAGCCAAACCATGGATGCGCGGCCCATATGCAACGTTGTCATAAATCGACTTTGGGAATGGATTTGGCTTTTGAAATACCATCCCAACTTTGGCTCGCAGCTGAACTGGATCGACGCGTTTGTCGTAAATGTTCTCACCATCCAACAGGATCTTGCCCTGCACCCGACACACATCAATTGTATCGTTCATCCGATTGAGACAACGCAAGAATGTGGATTTCCCGCAGCCCGAAGGACCGATAAAGGCGGTTACGGTTTTTTCTTCGATCTCGACGTTCACGTCTTTAATCGCATGGGTTTCACCGTAATAGACCTGAACGTCTGTTGCGGAAATCTTGGTTTTACGTGTTTCCACATCTCTCTCCACGAGTGTCATGTCGTTCATTGTTCTACCCCTTATTACCAGCGGCGTTCAAAGCGGCGGCGCAGGATCACAGCCACCGTGTTCATGGTGACGAGGAAGACCAGAAGGATGATGATACCACCCCAGGCCCGTTCATAAAATGCTGGGTCCGCGCGTTTGGCCCATTCGTAGATTTGCGCGGGCATGGCCGAGTTGGGATCCAACAAGCCCGATGCCACGCTGTCCGGCGCATTTGAGGCGATAAAGCCAACCATACCGATCAACAACAGCGGTGCCGTTTCCCCCAGCGCCTGAGCCAACCCGATGATTGTACCAGTCAGAATACCGGGTGCTGCCAAAGGCAATACATGGTGGAATACCGCCTGCATCTTGCTTGCCCCGACCCCCAGCGCCGCATCACGGATGCTCGGCGGAACCGACTTCAGCGAGGCACGTGTGGAAATGATGATCGTCGGCAATGTCATTAGTGTCAGAACCAGACCACCAACCAACGGCGCAGATGTGGGCAAATGCATGTAATTGATAAACACGGCCAAACCAAGAATACCAAACACAATCGATGGAACCGCAGCCAGGTTTGAAATATTGACCTCAATGATATCGGTCAGCCAATTTTGAGGGGCGAACTCTTCAAGATAGATTGATGCAGCGACACCGATTGGCAAGGCAAGACCAAGCACGACAAACATCATGGACAACGAACCCAACATCGAAACGCCCATTCCCGCGGCTTCGGGACGTTGGTCAGATGCATCTGCGCCCAGAATGAAGTCGATGTTAAAGGTCTTTTTGATGGTTCCTTTAGCAACCAATTCATCAACAAGATCAAGTTGCTCGGAGGAAACACTCTTGTCGTTTGCGATGCTATCGCGGCTTACGCGCCCCTTCATGTAACCATCCACGCGACTGTTGGTCAGGAAACGGAACGTGACTGTCTCACCAATCATGTCAGGGTTCGCGATCACGTAGTTCCGCAACTGACCTGCTGCGCTTTTGGACAGCAATGCGGCCTGCTTTTTTAACTTCAGATCGGTTTCAATTCCTAGCTCAGCAACCTTAGTCTTGAATGCGTTCTTGATCAGAGGAGAGTACCCAAACGTTGTGACCTTTTTGATGTCATCAATGTTGCGGGTTCCCTTCTTGTCCAGTTTCTTTTCCAGCAATTCCACATCCAGTGTGATGAAAGTTTGGCTGTAGGCCCCAACTCCTTTTCCAAGGATCGTTGTAACCAACACAACCAGCATCAACAGACCGACGGCAATCGCCGCAATTCCATAGACCTGAAAGCGTTTTTCAGCATTGTTGCGTTTGATGGTACGGGGGTTCGGCGTGAGCAACGAACCAGCGTGTTTACTGGACCCGTTTTCAGGTGTTTGACTGATATCACTCATTCGTACTGTTCCCGGTATTTGCGCACGATCAACAGCGCCAGAACGTTCAAGCCCAAGGTCAGCACAAAGAGTGTCAAACCCAAAGCAAAGGCCACCAGCGTTTCAGGGCTGGCAAAATCGGTATCTCCGGTCAGCTGACTTACGATACGTGTGGTAATAGTTGTCATAGATTCCAGCGGGTTGAGCGAAAACTTGGCGATTGCACCCGCACCCATAACCACAATCATAGTCTCACCAATAGCGCGCGACGCTGCCAGCAAAACCGCTCCAACGATGCCGGGCAAAGCGGCGGGCAAAACTACCTGTCGCACGGTTTCCGACTTCGTCGCGCCCAGCCCCAAAGACCCATCGCGCATGGATTGCGGAACTGCGTTGATAATATCGTCCGACAACGAAGACACGAACGGGATCAACATGATCCCCATCACGATGCCAGCCGTCAAAACAGAGGTTGCACCGGCCATCCATTCGACACCAAGCAATCCATTATCACCGCGCCCGAAAACTCTGACCAGCATTGGCCCAACGGTCAACAAAGCAAACAGACCATAAACAATGGTCGGAATACCGGCGAGAATTTCGAGCAGAGGTTTGGCAAAAGCTCGTGTCGCCCCGGACGCATATTCGGACAAGTAAACAGCCGCAAACAAGCCAACCGGAACCGCAACCAACAATGCGATGAAAGAGATGTAGAGTGTGCCCCACAGGAGCGGCAAAATCGAAAGTTCGCTGTCTCCACGGAAATTCGGGGCCCAGGTCGTGCCAAGGAAAAAGTCTTTCCAGTCATGTAGGCTAAAGAAATTGAGCGTCTCGAACAACATCGAAAACACGATTCCGACAGTTGTCAAAATCGCCAAAGACGCCGCGAAAATCAGCAAGGCCAGAACTCCGCGTTCGACCACGTTGCGGGCGCGGAAATCTTTGTGCGTTTTAGAATAGGCAAAGGCGAGACCGCCAATTGCCAAGACTGCTACAACCAAATTCATCGCCAATGAGGCAGTCGCCGTCAAATTGCGATAGGTCTGTGCAGCTTTTAACACCTCAGGACGGACATCAGACCCAAGGGCAACACCGTATTCACCCAAACGTGCTCGAACATCAGTCGTTTCTGCATTGATGGCCTGTGAATCAGCCTCAGTCATGCCACCCAAACTTACCGCAAGATCAAGACCTTCTGCGACCCGTCGCACATCCGACATCACCAGACCACGAGTGCTGCTTTCAGGGATCAATTCAGCCGGGATCGTCCGCGACACCTGCGTGTCGATGATCATCGGTTGCGCCAGAACCCAGATTACAAGAACACTAAGCGCAGGAATAAGAGCAGTCAGTGCTACGTTCATACCGTAGTAAATCGGCAGCGAATGCAGGTCCCGCGTATCGCCACCAGCTGACTGTAGGGCGCGATTACGCCCAACAAAATAGCCAATGGCTGACAGGACAAACAGTGAAACAACGAGCCAAATCGTCGGCATCTGGGGCTCCAGTCGCGTCAAGCGATTCAAGGTGAGGTAAGTAAGAAAGCCGAGGCAAGATCGCCCTGCCCCGACCAATCGTGTTAATCCGTCAAAGGATTAGGAGTTGCCACCCATGATGGCTTCGTCTGCGACAACCTCTTGGGTTTTTTCCAACTCTGGATCAGCAACCAAACCGTATTCAGACAGAGGGCCGTCCGAACCAGCGATTTCATCTGCAACAAAGAATTCAGCGTATTCTTTCAGACCTGGGATCACACCGATGTGGGCTTTCTTCACGTAGAAGAACAACGGGCGCGATACAGGGTATTCGCCGGTTGCGATGGATTCAGTCGAAGGAACGATGCCCGACATGGTCGCAACTTGCAGCTTGTCGGTGTTGTTTTCATAGAACGCCAGACCAAAGACACCGATGCCGTCTTTGTTGCTTTCGATGCGGGCCAGTGTTTCAGTATAGTCGCCATCGATATCAACTGAACGACCATCTGTGCGCAGCGCGATGCAGGCCTTTTCAGCGGCTTTCTTTTTCTTCTTGGCGGTGTCGCCTTCAGCGGCTGCTAGGTGGTGCTCGAATGCGCCGGTGGCTTCACAGCCCGCTAAGATCACCTTATCTTCGAACACTTCGCGTGTGCCGTGCTTGGTGCCTGGAATGAATGCTTGGATATCCTGTGCCGGGAACGCTGGGTTTACGTCGGCCCATGTTTTTGCTGCGTTTGGAACCATCTTGCCGTCAACCAGAACAGTGTCGGACAGGGCCAAATACCAATCGGTTGGGGTGAATTCAAAAGTCTGACCTTTGATGTCAGACGCAAAGACGATGCCATCATAGCCAATGCGCACTTCGATGATGTCGGTCACACCATTTTCAGCACATTTTTTGATTTCTTTTTCTTTGATCTTACGCGAAGCGTTTGCAACGTCGATTGTGCTTTCGCCAACACCTTCGCAAAACCGCTTGAGGCCAGCCGAAGAGCCACCCGATTCAACAACAGGCGTCGGGAAGTCAAAGTTTTCGCCAAAGGCTTCGGCCACGATCGAAGCATACGGCAGAACAGTTGAAGAGCCTGCAACCTGCACCTGATCACGCGCGGAGGCAGCGGTGGCAGAAACGGCCGCGATGGCCAGAGCAGAAGCGGTGAGTTTCACAAAAGACATTTCAGTCTCCTTGGGTCAGTGAATTGGTTTGGTCATCCCCATGATGACCTTGGGGCGAGGATTAGAAGATCTGCATGTGGCTTTTGTGACAGCTATGTAACAGCTTCATGACAACCCCCAAAAAATGTGACACTCAACCAAAAAAAGAGCTTTGCACAGCAGGCTTAATGGTCTGGACATTTCTTAAAACCAAGACTGTTAGCGTGGCAAAATGACTGTAAAAACAGTTCCTTGACCCAATTTGCTTTCAATCCGCAACCGACCTCGATGACGGTTAATGATGTGTTTCACAATCGCCAGTCCAAGGCCCGTTCCTCCCAATTCGCGAGAACGGTGATTGTCACCTCGATAAAATCGTTCGGTCAGCCGAGGCAGGTGTACGGAATCGATTCCGGGACCCTTATCTGCGATTTGGATGTGGATCGCCGGGGCACGGATCGCTGGATCGCGCTCAACCTGCGTCAGAGACACATCTACAACGCCTCCGCTGCCGCCATATTTTATCGCGTTTTCAATGAGATTGGTAAACACCTGTTGCAATTGATCAGGATCCCCTGCCACGATCAAGGGGGCCTTTGGCGCGACCAAATTCAAATCCACTCCGGCAGATTCAGCGAGCGGGCGAATGGAGTTTAACGTCGACGCAAGCTGAGCCGTCAAATCGACTTCTTCTTTGGGACGCACCCGTTCTTCGCTTTCGACGCGGTTTAAGGACAGCAAATCCCCCACAAGACGATTCATCCGATTGGATTCATCATCCATGATTTTTAGAAACCGATCGCGTGCTTGTGAATCGTCTCGGGCGGGTCCGCGCAGTGTTTCGATGAACCCCATCAAGGCGGTCAAAGGGGTTCGCAACTCGTGACTGACATTGGCGACAAAGTCGCGGCGCATTTGTTCGGCATGTTCAAGATGGGTCACATCCATAAAGGTGACCATAACAGCGCCTCCTTGAACTGCTCCGATGCCATTCACATACCGACAATGCACCACATAAGTGGTATCGCGTGCGCCATCGTTGGACAGGTGACGCGTCTCGCGCGGGGCCTTGGACCGCAAGCTGGACTCAATCGCCTCAATGACCAGCGGTTGGCGTAGAATGGTCGCGAAATGGCGCCCGGTAATGTGTTGCCCAAGCAACGCGTGTGCTTCAACATTTGCGCTAATGATCCGCTCAGACTGATCCACCAACAAAGCGGGTAACGGCGTAGCCGACAAAAATGCAGTGTTGAGATCGTTAGACATCGCGAGGGCCTCAAATTGTATCGTTTGTCGGCCTTGCTACGGCATGATTGTAAAAATGATGCTGCACTCCGTAGGGTGCAGCCTTCGAATACGATATCGCAAACGGGCTTTTCAATTCCCCATGTCGACTGGATGTTCAGTCCACTTTGGTCAGGGTCTCCCGGAATTTCCGCATGTTCTCTTGGTAATGCAACGCTCCCATTGTGATACGTTGCGCGTTCGCTTCGTCAACCTGACGTACAACTTTGCCAGGTGAACCCATCACCAAAGAATTGTCCGGGATCTCTTTGTTTTCCGTGACCAATGCCCCGGCCCCAATCAAGCAATTCTTGCCAATTTTTGCCCCGTTCAGGATCGTGGCGCCCATACCGACCAAGGAGTTGTCCCCGATGGTGCAGCCATGCAGCATGACCTTGTGTCCGATTGTGCAATTTTTGCCGATGGTCAGCGGGTACCCTGCATCAATGTGCATGACACAGTTTTCCTGAACATTGCTGCCCTCGCCCACACGTATCTCTTCGTGGTCGGCGCGAATGGTACATCCGAACCAAACAGACGATCCGGCCTCCATCACAACCTTACCAATTAGGTTGGCATCTGGCGCTACCCAAGTGTCTTCGTGAATTTGTGGCGAATGGCCACTCAAAGCGTAAAGGGTCATGACATTTCCTCGAATTCGGATTGTAATGTACGAACGTGCGCCTGCAGGTTTGGCTGCTGAATGCGACGCATGCGTTCCGCACTTATGATGGTTCTAAGCTTTTGCTCGGTCTGATCCAGATCATCATTGACCAGCACATAATCGTAATAGCCCCAGTGGCTGATCTCATCCCAGCTTTTCAACATCCGCTTAGAGATCGTGTCGACGCTGTCTTGTCCCCGGGTTTCCAGCCGGCGCCGCAGTTCCCGGATCGAGGGCGGCAAGATAAAGATCGACAAAGCATGTTTGCCCAAATCGGAGTTTCTGATCTGGATTTCCCCCTGCCAATCGACATCAAACAACACATCACGCCCGGATTCGATGGTGTCACGAACGGGCCCGGCGGGTGAGCCGTAGAAATTGCCGAACACGTGCGCGTGCTCCAACATTTCCCCTTCAGTGACTTGCTGTCTAAAATTGTCTTCGGACATGAAGTAGTATTCGCGCCCGTGTTCTTCGCCCGGACGCGGGGCCCGGGTGGTGGCCGAAACAGAAAACTTCAACCCCTCGTCCCAGCTCCTGAGGCGGTTTGCCAAAGTTGATTTCCCGGCTCCCGATGGGGAGGACAAAATGATCAAGAGGCCACGGCGATCGGACATATCGTACAGTTTCCTGTCTTTATTCTACGTTTTGAACTTGCTCACGCATTTGATCTATAACGGCCTTTAGCTCAAGGCCAACAGCCGTAAGTTCAGCGTTTTGCGATTTAGAACATAACGTGTTGGCTTCGCGGTTGAATTCTTGCATCAAGAAATCAAGCTTCCTCCCCACAGCTCCGTCTTGGAACAACAAATCGCGCGCCGTTGCTATATGGGCTTTCAGGCGGTCAATTTCTTCGGTGACGTCTGCTTTGACCACCAACAAAGCCAATTCCTGCGCCACTCTGTCAGCATCGGCGCCATCCGTATTGTCCAACACACGCGCAAGATTGGTCTGCAGCATTTCCGCCATCGCGTCACGACGTTTCAAGGCAAGAGCCTCAGCGGTTTCGGTAAACTGTGCAACCTGATCCAACTGGCGTGACAGGATTTCCAACAGGGCAGACCCTTCAGCCGCTCGCATCTGCAGGAAAGCCTCAACCAAAGGGGCAAATTCCGTTTTGATCTGCGCAACCAACGGGGCTGGAACATCGGCCCCCACAGTTGCATCCATCATACCGCGAATGGCTAGCAAGTCTGACGCTTTGGACGGCGCCAGAGTCACACCACGATCCATCGCTTGCTGTTCGATTTCTGACAACGCATTTAACACAGTATTAAGCACATCAGGGTTGAGCTTCATAACACCCGCATCGTCAGCGCGCGATAAACGCAACGATAGGGTAACGCTGCCTCGTGCAACGGCTTTGCCAAGTGCGGCGCGCAGGTGTGCTTCGAGGCCCTCAAGCCAATCAGGGACACGAATCCGAAGATCCAACCCCTTGGAATTCACACTGCGCAGTTCCCAACTCCAACTGTGCGGTTGGAGTTCCCCCTTGGCCGAGGCAAAGCCAGTCATTGATTTTAGCATTCTAGCACGCTCCGCGTTTTGTTTCAGGGGGTCGAAAGGGTTCGAGCACCTAATGCCATAGTGCGTTGCAGAGCAAGCCCTTGCCCAAACCCATTACATTTTTAGGGGATTAACCATTCGTTAAAGATTTGCTCCAAAATTAAGTCAATCCATGACAGATTAACGATTGAGTAACCTGTATTAATTATCGCGATGCTGACCCAAAAAGAGGCTGATTGCGAGGGAAGCAAGGGTGTGTGACATGAGGACCTTTTTTAACAACCGTTCCAAGGCTCAATCAGGTAATGTTGTCTCGATGGACGGTTTTCGCGCGGGTCCCAGCCTTTCTCCTATTCGTCAGGCCGAGGCTTATTGGACGGCATTGCGTGCAGAGAAATCTGCAGGCGGCGTTCCATTTCGGTCTGACATTGATCCGCGCGGCCTTGAAAACATACTCGAGTATTCGTTCATTCTGGAACGCATTGCACCGGGCACCGCACGCTTTCGTTTGGCTGGTAATCACCTGAATGACATAGCCAGCATGGAAGTTCGGGGGATGCCGCTGACCGCCTTCTTTACCACCCAGTCCCGTGCTGAAATTTCAGCAACGCTTGAACATATCTTTGATACCCCGGCAGTCGCAGAGTTGCGCTTGTCTCGGGAAAAAAAGTTTGGTCGGGCAACACTTGAAGCCCGTATGCTTCTGCTGCCTCTCAAAAGCGATTTCGGCGACGTGAGCCGTGTATTGGGTGTGTTAGTGGCAGATGGCACCCCCGACAAAGGGGCGATCCGATTTGATATCCTCGGGTCGGAACTGCGGGCCCTGTCGGGCGAACCGGGCGGTCAAAAGCGACCTAACCAAAGCCAAGCCATCGCTGAGCAGAACTCGGTGAGAACTCCGGAACACACAGCCTGTTCGCACCTCAATCTGGTTGCTAGCAACGACCCGTAATACGCGCGCTTCACGAACTGAAAATTTCACAAAAGAAAAGGCCCAGAGCGGAGTTCTCTGGGCCTTGTTCATTTGTCATTTGTGCTGTGATCAACCGGCTTGGCGTTTGATCCGATCTTGACGCAGTTGCGACAGCTCCTCGGCTACAAGGAACGCGAGCTCCAGCGACTGATTTGCATTCAAACGCGGATCACAGGCGGTATGGTAACGATCGCTTAGCGAGTCTTCGGTGACAGCGCGGACACCGCCCGTGCATTCCGTCACATCCTGACCGGTCATCTCAAAATGAACACCGCCAGGAATTGTGCCTTCGGCCGAATGCACACCGAAGAATTCGCGCACTTCACGCAATACAGAGTCGAACGGACGTGTTTTATACCCTGTCGACGATTTGATCGTGTTGCCGTGCATCGGATCGCAAACCCATGTGACGTTTGCCCCCTCTTCCTGAACGGCCTTGATCAAGCGTGGCAAATGTTCACCAACATTACCGGCCCCGAAACGCGCGATCAGGGTCAAGCGACCTTCTTCGTTCGTTGGGTTCAGCTTGGCCATGAGAACTTTCAGGTCTTCGGCAGTGGTCGAAGGTCCGGTTTTCAAGCCGATCGGGTTCAAAACACCACGACAGAATTCCACATGGGCGCCATCAGGTTGACGCGTCCGGTCCCCGATCCAGATCATGTGACCTGAGCCAGCAAGCCAATTGCCGCTTGTGGAATCAAGACGGGTCAACGCCTCTTCGTACTCAAGCAGCAGGCTTTCATGACTGGTGTAGAACTCTACCGATTGCAGCGTATGCGCAGTTTCCTGTGTCACACCTGCGGCACGCATAAAGTCCAACGTGTCGGTGATCCGGTTGGCAACTTCGCGGTAGGCTTCGGCCTTTTCGCTTTCAGTAAAGCCAAGTGTCCATTGGTGCACTTGGTTTACATCCGCATAGCCACCTGTCGAAAACGCGCGCAGCAAGTTCAATGTAGCAGCCGCTTGTGTATAGGCCTGCAACATTTTGTTTGGATCAGGAAGGCGCGCTTCGGGAGTAAAGGCCAGCTCGTTGATGATATCACCACGATAGCTGGGCAGTTCCAACCCATCGATCACCTCGGTTGGGGCGCTGCGCGGCTTGGCAAATTGACCAGCCATACGGCCGACTTTGACGACAGGCACCTTAGCGCCATACGTCAATACCATCGCCATTTGCAGCATAACCTTAAAGGTATCGCGAATCGCGTCTGCGCTAAATTGTTCAAAGCTTTCGGCACAATCCCCGCCCTGCAGCAGAAAGGCTTCGCCACGTCCGGCAGCAGCAAGATGCTGCTTTAAGCGACGAGCCTCGCCTGCAAACACCAGCGGCGGGTAATTGGAAAGCTGGCCCTCAACCGCAGTTAAGGCTGCCTGATCGGTATAGTCGGGCATCTGAACCCGCGGTTTCGCGCGCCAGTTCGATTTTTGCCACTCACTCATTGCTCTCTTCTCCGCTGAAGGATGTCAGAGGCACTCTATACAAAATCCCGAAACCAGAGGCCATATGCGTTTTGCAGCTCTTGACGTCGTAATAATGCTCTGATCATGCTACTCTTCACGTCAGCGAACACACCCACCCCTGACGTAGCGTAAAAAAGGACCCGCGCCATGCAAGAGCAACGTCAAGTTGTCACTGTGGACACCGAAAGCAAAAAGCCCCGCCGCTTTATATTTGTCCTTTTGGACAGTTTTTCTATGTTGTCATTCGCCTCAGCAATCGAATGTCTGAGAATCGCCAATCGGATGGCCAATCGCGAGCTGTATGAATGGAGGCTTGTCGGTGAAGGCGGCGATTCAGTAACGTGTTCCGCTGGCACCACTTTCAAACTGGATGCCGACCTTGATGATCTGCTTCGCGATGATGTCGTATTGCTTTGCAGTGGCATCAACGTCCAACAGGCCACCAGTAAGCGGCTCATGGGTTGGATTCGCCGTGAATCGCGTAAGGGCATTCTCATCGGCGGTCTGTGTACCGGTGCCTATGTGCTGGCGCGTGCTGGGTTGCTGGATGGTAAGAAAGCGACGATTCACTGGGAAAACGCCGACAGCTTTATCGAAGAATTCGATGAAGTAGAGCTGACCAAATCCGTCTTTTTAATTGATGGCAATCGGATGACCACTGCAGGTGGTACATCTTCAATCGATCTGATGCTCAAACTGGTTGCCAACGATCACGGCGAAGAGCTTGCCAATGCCGTAGCCGATCAGTTGATCTATTCATCGATCCGGACAGATCAGGATACGCAACGTTTGTCGGTCCCAACCCGGATTGGCGTGCGGCACCCCAAGCTGAGCCAAGTTATTCAGATGATGGAAAAGAACATCGAAGAGCCGATCAGCCCATCGATTCTGGCCAAAGATGTTGGTATGTCCACGCGTCAGTTGGAACGCCTGTTCCGCCGCTATCTGAACCGGTCTCCTAAGCGGTACTATATGGAGCTTCGCCTACAAAAGGCGCGGAATCTTTTGATGCAAACCGATATGAGCGTAATTAACGTCGCGCTTGCGTGTGGATTTGCCAGCCCTTCACACTTCTCGAAGTGCTATCGCTCACACTACAACACCACACCATACCGCGAACGAGGTGCGCAAGCAGCCCGGCTGTCGGTTTAACTGAAATCAAAATTTTTCAAAAATTTTGTCAGAGTTGGTGTTGAGGTTAAACTTCAACACCACGACTCCGTCTTCGCGATGATGTAGAAGCGAATAAAAGTAGACGTAACTGCTTTTCGCGTTCCAAAACACCCTCATTTCCTGCGTAAATGAGGCGCTCAACCTAACGTTTTTGATCAGTTCCGTTCCGGTGAAATCAAACGGCATGACATTCAACAATTGCGCGTTGGTCGATCTCAGCTGCGCATCGGTGTATTCGTCGTCACCCCCCAGCTGTTTGATCAGAGGAATAAAATCACGCGACATAACTTTGCTATCTACAAAATCCACATAGTCCTGATGGGTCTTGAACAGGGGTATTTCAGCGTGAAGGACCCCAGGAAACAGGGTGCAGGCTAGAAAAACCAAAATACGTGACATTGAATTCCCCTCAATACATCCAAGATCAGGACTCTAGCGGTTCGGGGACATTCGGTAAACGGCACCCTGCCCGACCGAAAGAAACCAGATCGTGCCATCCGGCGCTTCGACTATGTCACGGACACGCTCTGTCTGTTTGCTGCTCAGCTTTTCGACTTCTCGAAGGCTTCCACCATCAAGACGGCTGATGTAGTCGAATTTGAGTGAACCAACGAACAGATCTCCTTTCCAGCGCGGCCACAACTTACCAGAGTAGATCATCAATCCTGATGGTGCGATCGACGGATCCCAATAGAATTTCGGTTGCTCCATGCCGGGTTTGGTTGTGCCTTCTCCGATCTTCTTACCTGAATAATGAACCCCGTAGGCAATCACGGGCCAGCCAAAGTTCGCGCCTTTTTGGATCAAATTGACCTCATCCCCGCCCTGTGCGCCGTGCTCAACAATCCATAGACGCCCCTTTCGATCCAAAGCGGCTCCCTGTGGGTTTCGGTGTCCAAAGGACCAAATTTCGGGCTGTCGCCCCGGATTTCCGACAAAGGGATTATCGCGGGGCACCGTTCCGTTTCGATTGATTCTGACAACTGTGCCATTGTGATTGGATACATCCTGCGCCGAGTTCCGATCTCCGCGCTCACCAATAGTCACAAAAAGCGAGCCGTCGTGCGCCTCGACCACCCGGCTACCGAAATGACGCCCACCGCTGTTGGGCCCCATCATTTCAAACAAAACCCGCACATCGTTTAGTCGCTTGCCATCGGCACTGAGACGCCCAACGGCCAGAGCTGTACCTGTTCCGCCTTTTTGGCGCTTTGCGAAAGTCAGGAAAATCTCTCGGGTGCTACCAAAATCGCGCGGGATCATAACGTCAAGCAGCCCCCCTTGGCCCTTGGCAGAAACCTTTGGGACACCGGACACTCGGTTTGCCTTTCCATCACTTACAAACAGTAAGTGACCGTCGCGTTCCGTAACCAGGTATCCACCACCGGGCAGGATGCCAATGGCCCAAGGGGTATCTAGACCACCTAGCATCTTGGTGACCGTTACCTGCCCAACGCCTGCATCGATGTGCCCAGTCGTTTCCGACAATAAAACACCCGGCTTCCAGATCGAAGCAAACAGAATCAGCAGAATCACACGCATGACCATTCCTCAGAATCACCGTCCATTCCGGAGATAATAACGAACGATTTGGCCAGATTAAGCTTAAAGGCTCCGTTTTTCAGGATTCAGAACACGTTACTGTTAGGACTTTTCTTTTATTGGCAGCTTGCCTAGGCTCATGATCGAACGAAAACGTTCCAATAAGGGAGTACCTCATGAAAAAGCTGCTTATGGCCACCGCTGCCTCAGCTCTGATGGCCACCACTGCAATGGCCGGCGGTCACGCCAAAGAAGTTAAACTCGGCATCATCTTCGGCTTTACCGGCCCGATTGAATCGCTGACACCACCAATGGCTGCAGCTGCCGAAATGGCGATGAAAGAAGTTACCGACAGTGGTCTGCTTTTGGATGCTGCGACTGTGACCCCAATTCGCGCGGACTCGACCTGTATCGATTCTGGTGCGGCGACGTCTGCAGCCGAGCGTCTGATCACATCTGACGGTATCAACGGTCTGGTTGGCGGTGACTGCTCGGGTGTAACTGGCGCGATCCTGTCCAACGTGGCGCTGCCAAACGGCATGCTGATGATTTCGCCTTCTGCAACTTCGCCTGCTCTGTCGACAGCCGAAGACAATGGCCTGTTCTTCCGCACTGCCCCATCGGATGCCCGTCAGGGTGTTGTGATGACCGAGATCCTGATGGAACAGGGCGTTAAAGAAGTCGCTCTGACATACACCAACAACGACTACGGCAAAGGTTTGGCAGATAGCTTCCAGCAGGCATTCGAAGCCGCAGGTGGCACAATCACCATCACCGCAGCTCACGAAGACGGCAAAGCCGACTATTCGGCTGAAGTTGGTGCATTGGCAGCCGCTGGCGGCGAAAAGCTGGTGATTGCTGGTTACGTCGACCAAGGCGGTTCAGGCGTAATGCGTGCAGCTCTGGATTCTGGCGCGTTTGATACATTCCATTTCCCAGACGGCATGTACGGCGCCAAGCTGGAAAGCGATTTTGGTGACGAAATCGACGGATCAACAGGTCAGTTGCCTGGCACTGACAGCCCCGGCGCAGACACCATCAAAGCGATGGGCGAAGCAAATGGTTTCGACGGCACATCTTCTTTCGTGTCTGAATCCTACGACGCTGCTGCTCTGATCATGCTGGCGATGCAGGCTGCAAACTCCAAAGACCCTGCCGATTACAAAGGCAAAGTCATGGACGTTGCCAACGCTCCGGGTGAAAAAATCTATCCGGGTGAGCTGGCCAAAGCCCTGCAGATCCTCAAAGACGGCGGCGAAATCGACTATGTCGGTGCAACCGCGGTTGAGCTGATTGGTGGCGGCGAGTCTGCTGGTAACTACCGTCAGTACGAAATCAAAGACGGTAAGATCACGACTGTCCAATTCCGCTAATGTGGATTTGACCATTCTAAGAGGCAGCCCGGGACTTGTGCCCGGGCTGTTTCTATACCAAAAGGTCGCACCTCAAATGGATGAGGCCAATAAAACAAAGGGACCGCGCCTGATCGCGGCCGGGGGAAATCATGATCGTCGTCGAAGACGTGCATAAGCACTTTGGCGGATTTCATGCGGTGGACGGAGCATCGCTGGAGATCGCTGAAGGTACCATTACGGGGCTTATCGGCCCAAATGGCGCCGGAAAAACAACACTTTTCAACGTGATAGCTGGCGTTTTACCACCCACCAGCGGCAAGGTCACGATGGCCGGTGAGGACATCACTGGATTGCCTCCGCACACTCTTTTTCACAAAGGGCTGCTGCGCACTTTCCAGATCGCGCATGAATTCAGCTCAATGACGTGTCGCGAGAATCTGATGATGGTTCCGGGTGCTCAATCCGGTGAAGCATTGTGGAATACATGGTTCGGACGCAAACGCATTGCTGACGAAGAACGCGCGTTGAAAGCCAAGGCCGATGAGGTTCTTGAATTTCTGACAATTGAACATCTGGCGGATCACAAGGCCGGGCAGGTTTCTGGTGGACAGAAAAAATTGCTCGAACTTGGCCGTACCATGATGGTTGATGCCAAGATTGTATTCTTGGATGAGGTTGGTGCCGGGGTGAACCGCACCCTGTTGATGACCATCGGCGACACCATCATGCGGCTGAACAAAGAGCGCGGGTATACCTTTGTCGTGATCGAACACGATATGGATTTCATCGGCAAGATTTGTGGCCCCGTCATCTGCATGGCCGAAGGCAAGGTTCTTGCCGAAGGCTCGCTTGCTGAAATCAAAGCCAACGAACAGGTCATCGAGGCTTATTTGGGCACTGGGCTGAAAAACAAAGAAAAACTGGAGCAGGCATGAGCGTTGTGACTTCTGTTTTCCAGGGGATCTGCCCCTGTTTGCATGATGTTTTTGGCCAACACAAACAAGGAGCGATCCGATGTCAGAACCGTTTCTGATCGGGGACACGATGACCGGTGGCTACGGTAAGGGCCCGGACATTCTTCACGATTGTACCATCGCTGTGAACCCCGGCGAGATTGCCGTTATTGTTGGTCCAAACGGCGCTGGGAAATCCACCGCGATGAAGGCCGTTTTTGGAATGCTTGATGTTCGTTCAGGTTCTGTCCGGTTGGATGGTGAAGACATCACCAAACTCAGCCCACAGGCGCGCGTGGTCAAAGGCATGGGCTTTGTGCCCCAAACCAACAATATCTTTACATCGATGACCGTCGAAGAGAATTTGGAAATGGGTGCGTTCATTCGTACAGACGATTTTTCGGACACGTTGGAGCAGGTTTACCATCTCTTTCCGATCCTGAAAGACAAACGGTATCAAGCCGCGGGTGAATTGTCAGGTGGTCAGCGTCAGCAGGTGGCCGTAGGTCGTGCGTTGATGACCCAGCCCAAGGTTTTGATGCTGGATGAACCCACTGCTGGCGTGTCGCCAATTGTCATGGACGAACTGTTTGATCGTATTATCGAGGTCAGCCGAACCGGTTTGCCGATCCTGATGGTCGAACAAAACGCCAAACAAGCCCTTGAAATCGCGGACAAAGGCTATGTCCTGGTTCAAGGCGCCAACGCATATACGGGAACTGGCAAGGAATTGCTCGCAGATCCCGAAGTGCGCAAATCATTCCTGGGGGGCTAAATGGTCGATTTCCTCAATGCCCTTGTGGCACTTTCCAATTTTGTTCTGATCCCCGCCATTGCTTACGGCAGCCAGCTTGCTCTGGGTGCTTTGGGTGTGACGTTGATTTATGGAATCCTGCGGTTTTCGAACTTTGCCCACGGTGACACCATGGCATTTGGCGCGATGATTACGGTTCTGATTACGTGGTGGATGCAGAGCGTCGGTATCAACCTTGGGCCGCTACCAACTGCCTTGCTCGCCCTGCCCTTTGGTATTCTTGGCTGTATGGCTTTAGTTTTGTTTACGGACCGAGTCGTTTACAAATTCTATCGTGAACAAAAGGCCAAGCCGGTGATCCTTGTGATCGTTTCGATGGGCGTCATGTTCATCATGAACGGTCTCGTGCGTTTTATCATCGGGCCCGGCGATCAAAAATTCGCGGATGGTGAGCGGTTTTTGATCTCTGCCCGCGAGTTCAAGCAATTGACGGGTTTGCGCGAAGGTCTGGCGATCAAAACCACGCAGTGTTTGACCGTTGTTGTTGCTATTGTTTGTGTGACTTTGCTGTTCTGGTTTCTCAACAAAACGCGTACTGGCAAATCGATGCGCGCTTATTCGGACAACGAAGATCTTGCGCTGTTGTCTGGTATCAACCCGGAACGTGTTGTCATGTATACGTGGCTGATTGTGGCGACACTTGCCACTGTTGCCGGGGTTTTGTACGGCCTCGATAAAACCTTCAAACCCTTTATCTATTTCCAGCTTTTGCTACCTATCTTTGCCTCTGCCATCGTTGGTGGTCTTGGCAATCCCTTGGGCGCAATTGCAGGCGGGTTTGTCATCGCGTTTTCCGAAGTCACCGTGACCTATGCCTGGAAAAAAGTGCTGAAATACTTGCTGCCGGAAAATCTTGAACCGTCCAGTCTCGTTCAACTTCTGAGCACGGATTATAAGTTCGCTGTCAGCTTTGTCATTCTGCTGATCGTTCTTCTGTTCAAGCCTACGGGCCTCTTCAAAGGGAAATCGGTATGAGCGAGATGATGAAAAACACCGCGCTCTTTGCGCTTGTTGCCGCATTGATCTTGATTACAGGCTTTTACCAAAGCTGGAACTCGGCGATCTTTATTCTGAACATGGGGTTGATTTCGGCCGTTATGGCGATTGGTGTAAACCTACAATGGGGGTTTGCCGGGTTGTTCAACGTCGGGATCATGGGGTTTGTTGCCCTTGGCGGTTTGGCCGTTGTGCTGATTGCCGAAGTTCCGACCCCTGGTGCGTGGACCAGTGGCGGGGTCGGCGTGATCATGGCCCTGATCCTTGGCGCGATGACAATCGTCGCGGCCACAGTTCTCAACAAAATGATGCAACCTGGGCGCTCGCGGACATTGATAATGCTGGCGATTTTGATCGGCGGGTTCTTTCTGTTCCGCGCGGTTTTTGATCCCGCGGTTTCGGGGATCGAGAAAATCAACCCAGCCGCGCAAGGCAATATCGGAGGTCTTGGCCTACCTGTTCTGTTGGCGTGGCCTGCTGGTGGTCTATTGGCTGCCGGAGCTGCCTGGTTGATCGGTAAAACGGCTTTGGGTCTACGGTCTGATTATCTTGCGATTGCAACGCTCGGTATTGCAGAGATCATCATTGCCGTGATGAAAAACGAAGATTGGTTGGCCCGTGGCGTTAAGAACGTGATCGGTCTACCGCGTCCGTTGCCAAACGAGATCGACCTGCAAAACGATCCCGGTTTTGTTGAATCCGCCGCCTCATTGGGTCTGGATCCGGTGACTGCATCTACGCTCTATGTAAAGCTGGGGTATTCGGTTTTGTTCACTGTGGTGCTTTTGGTTCTACTTTGGATGGCGCAAATGGCGCTGAAAAGCCCATGGGGGCGCATGATGCGTGCCATTCGTGACAACGAAGTTGCAGCAAGAGCAATGGGTAAAGACGTCACAAAACGCCATCTGCAGATTTTCGTCCTTGGGTCGGCCATCTGCGGTGTCGCAGGGGCAATGATGACTACTCTGGACGGTCAGCTCACACCAGGGACTTATCAGCCATTGCGTTTTACCTTTTTGATTTGGGTAATGGTTATCGTAGGTGGATCTGGCAACAACTTCGGTGCTGTTCTGGGGGCCATGCTCATTTGGTTCCTCTGGGTGCAGGTCGAACCGATGGGATTGTTCTTCATGGAACTGATCACTTCTGGCATGGCTGATGACAGTGATCTCAAAAAGCATCTCATCGATAGCGCGGCCCATATGCGGCTGCTAACGATGGGGGTCATATTGCTTTTGGTTCTCAGGTTTAGCCCACGCGGGCTTATCCCTGAAAAATAGAAAAATACGCCGCGCTCTGCAAAGAGCGCGGCATTTTCATTTTAGGGGCGTTCCTGGCAAAAAGGCCGAGAAAAGGGTCAGCGCCCTTTAAAGAAACTACCCAAAATACCGCGCACAATCCGCCGCCCTGTCGTGCCTTTCAGCTCTTTGATGACGGCTTCGCTCATCGCCGAGGCAAAGGTATCTTTATTTCTGCGATAACGAGACGACGACCGACTGACACGAGTTCCTGAATAGCGGCGCGCCGCAGAATATTCCCGCTGCATCGCGGGTTGGTCCTCTTCTTCGGCTTCCGCTGTTTCAGCAGCTTGTGCTGCATCCTCGGCGCGTTTGGCTAAAATTTCATATGCTGACCTGCGATCTTTGGCGGTGTCGTATTTTCCCGCCATATCTGAGGCCGCAAGAATTGCCTTTCGTTCGGCCACCGTCAGCGGCCCCAATTGTGAGCTAGGAGGGCGGATCAACGTCCGTTCCACAATGCCCGGTACCCCCTTTTTCTGCAGCATCGACGTGACCGCTTCACCGACGCCGACTTCGCGAATGGCATCTTCTGTCTTGAACCGTGGGTTGTCGCGATAGGTTTCAGCCGCAAGTTTCAGGTTCTTTCGGTCCATTGCAGTAAACGCACGCAACGCATGCTGAACCCGATTTCCAAGCTGGCCGAGAATGTCCTCAGGCACATCTGCTGGGTTCTGTGTAATGAAATAGACACCGACCCCTTTGGAGCGGATCAGACGCGCAACCTGTTCTACCTTGTCGATCAAAACCTTGGGAGCGTCATCAAACAACAGATGGGCCTCGTCGAAAAAGAACACAAGCTTGGGTTTGTCTGGGTCACCAACTTCGGGCAGCTCCTCAAATAGTTCGCTCAGCAACCAAAGGAGGAACGTCGCATAGAGACCGGGGGCTGCCATCAATTTGTCTGAGGCAAGTATGTTCACCATACCCTGTCCGTTTTCATCAGTCCGGATAAGATCAGCCAGATCCAGGGCCGGTTCCCCAAACAGTTTGGCTCCACCTTGGTTTTCTATGACCAATAATCGGCGCTGAATTGCTCCGATCGAAGCTGTCGACACGTTGCCATAGCGCAGCGAAAGTTTGCTCCGGTTTTCACCAATCCAGACAAGCAAAGCTTGCAAGTCTTTCAGATCAAGCAGTGGCAAACCCTCTTCGTCTGCCAACCGGAAGGCGATATTCAAAATACCTTCTTGTGCTTCGGACAGTTCCAGCAAGCGCGACAGCAGCAACGGACCCATTTCTGAGACGGTTGTGCGCACAGGATGACCCTGTTCGCCAAACAGGTCCCAAAAGGTAACAGGCATGCTCCCATAGGCAAAATCACTGAACCCTATGGTCTGAGCACGCTCTAGAAAAGCGCCATTCAATTTGTGGTCCGCACTGCCGCTTTTGGCCAAGCCTGACAGGTCACCCTTTACATCAGCCATGAACACCGGAACACCCGCTTGCGAAAACCCCTCGGCCAGGATTTGCAGCGTCACCGTCTTGCCGGTTCCCGTCGCACCTGCGATCAAGCCATGCCTGTTTGCATACTTCAACGATAAGCCTTGGCGCTCGCCATATGACTCACCACCGCCGCCAAGAAAAACCTCTGTACTCATGGAGTTATTGCCTCAAATTGTATCGTTCTATGCCAACCATACAAAGTTAACCTTTGGCTGCGATAGTTCTTTCTGTTCCTGCCCATTTTCGTTTTCTGGGTAGGGACGTTTTTCCTCCCTGTCAGACTAGCCGTGCCCTTGGGCACGGCCTTTTTTGTAACTCAATCAATCATAAGGGTTTTCAAGTAATCAAAATTCTTGTCACAAAATTTTCTGTTAGCTGTTGACCGATCTCTCCCCCTCTCGTAACCTCCGCTCAATAACTAAGTCGGCCAGTCCGACGGGGAGAAAAATAAGGAAAAGGAGATCGATATGCGGTCTCCTTTTTCTTTTGCTTTCCGACCAATCGGATCAGCGAATTCTTGTCAATTCCCAGTTACGTCACCCAATTGCGACTGACACTGGAACCGGGGCATGCTAGACGAATTTCAAGCAGTTTCGATGAATGAGGCATCAGATGAACATTACACGACTCTCCGCACTGAGCGCTCTTGCGCTGCTGACCATGACAGCGGGTGTATCGGCCCAGGAAACAACAACGCCCGAAACCGAAGACGCGAAACCTGTCGAAGAGGTTTTGGATCTCGGTCAACCCGTTGCCGAAGGTCCAGCTTTGGGTCAACGGTATTCGAAAGAAACATTTGGGTCTTGGGATTTGGCTTGCGTCAAAACTGAAGCAGAGACAGACCCTTGCTCGCTTTTGCAAGTTCTGACGGACTCTGCGGATAATCCGATGGCCGAATTCTCTTTGTTTCGGCTAGAGTCCGGTCAAGCCGCAGTTGCTGGCGCAACCATTGTGGTTCCGCTAGAAACCTTGCTGCCCGCACAATTGACTATTTCTGTCGATGGCGCCCCGGGCAAACGATACAATTATTCGTTTTGTAACCCTATTGGCTGTGTCGCTCAGATTGGCCTGACGCAAGCTGACATTGATGCGTTCAAAAAAGGGGCAGAAGCAAAAATCTCTTTGGTTCCTGCACCCGCGCCTGATCAGATCATCGATCTTACAATGTCGCTGAAAGGGTTCACGGCGGGGTATGATATTGTTGACGTTGTCAGCAACTGATTTACCAACCGCGACCTAGAAAAATACTGACCCTTTACGGACCAGCTTTTCCATGAATTATTTTGCAAATATCGGTGATGTAATTCACCGATATTTTCATTTCTGGTATCTTCGGACGAACCGGTTTTTTTCCTATCGAAGCCAGACAGGAAAGCAAATGAATGTCACCAATACTCATTCAGCCAAGGGGCGTGTAGACGATCTAAAACATAGCAGGATACTGAGTTGCATAGCGCGACATGGAGGCGAAAGAGAGGCTTCGCGCCCTCGGCAGCACGGGCCTAGGCTGAAAGACGGCAGTGACAGGGGTCTATAAGGGACCTGGAGAGTTTCTTGCGCTGAGAGATCCACACCTTTTGCACAAGTATTTATTAACAACACTTCTGGCAAAGAACTGAGTAGCCGGAACTTGGCTCTTACTAATTATTAGTTTTCAAATTTCAAATTTTGCGCAAGGCGAGCACCGCATTGAGACCGCCAAATGCAAATGCATTGCTCAAAACCACGTCCACGTTGGCGTCGCGGGCCTCATTCGGCACCACATCCAGTGCACATTCTGGATCGGCCTCTTCATATCCAATCGTCGGGGCAATCACCCCGTCTTTCAGGGCCATAATGCAGGCCAAAAGCTCAACAGCGCCGGTTCCACCAATCAAATGCCCGTGCATCGACTTGGTTGAAGAGATCATCAGGTTGTCCGCATGCGGGCCAAACACGTCTGCGACAGCTGCGCATTCTGTTTTGTCGTTGGCCGCCGTACCCGTTCCATGTGCATTGATATACCCGACATCTTCGGCGTTGATCCGGGCATCCGATAGGGCCCCTGCCATTGCTCGTGCAGCGCCCTGCTTCGAGGGCATAACGATATCTGTCGCATCAGAAGACATAGCAAAGCCGGCAACTTCGCACAAAATCTCGGCACCTCTGGCACGCGCGTGTTCGTATTCTTCGAAAACAAACACACCAGCGCCTTCGCCTTGAACCATGCCATTTCGATTTGCGCTGAAGGGGCGACAGGCATCCTTGGACATGACGCGCAATCCCTCCCAGGCTTTGACACCACCAAAGCACAGCATAGACTCAGAGCCGCCTGTTATCATCGCCGGGGCCATTCCACTGCGAACCATCGTGAAGGCCTGTGCAATTGCATGGTTGGACGAAGCGCAAGCCGTCGAAACCGTAAAGGAAGGCCCTTTGAGGTTGTATTCCATGGAAACGTGACTGGCGGCAGCGTTGTTCATCAATTTAGGTACCACAAACGGGTGAACACGGTTTTTCCCGTCTTCATAGACAGACCGGTAATTATCATCCCATGTGCTGACGCCGCCTCCCGCGGTTCCCAGAACCACACCAGACCGGGCAGACATTTCTCCGCTGAACACGATCCCTGATTGCGTAATTGCTTCTTTTGCGGCGATTAAAGTGAACTGAGTGAACCGATCATACAGTGTCATTTGTTGGCGGTTGAATCGCCCTTCTGCTTCAAATCCATGAACCTGGCCGCCAATTTTTATCGTGAGCCTGTCGACATCTCGAAAATCCAAAGCCCCAATTCCGCACTGCCCTTCGCGCATCGCCGTCAACGTTTCGGGCACGGAATGTCCCAGAGCATTAATGGTTCCAGCCCCGGTAATAACAACGCGTTTCATGATATGACGCCTGTTAAACCTTTTCTGCCACAAGCCTTTCGATCCCCGTGACGATAGCCGCCACATTTGAAAGATCGAATTCGCTTTGTGTCGTTTCATTGGCATTGAAGGGAATTGAGATGTCAAATTCCTCTTCGATAGCAAAAATGCTCTCTACCAGCCCTAGACTGTCGATTCCCAAATCTTCAAGAGTGCTTTCGTGTGTGACATCGGAAGGTTCCAAAACGGCCTGCTCCGCGATGATGGCGATGACCCGGTCGTTGATGCTCATGACGATCCTCTACATGTTGATCTGAGGCTGATTTAATCGCTTAGCCTCTATTTGGAAACCGTCTTTTTTAGATCAGCTACGTCACGTTGCAGACGTGGCAGGCGTCTCTGCGCTTTGTAAATCTCTGTGTGTGTTTCCATCTTTACCGCAGGATATCCCATAACAACACGCCCCGCAGGAACATTGGTCAAGATTTTGCTTCCACCAGCTGCGACAACACCGTCTCCGACAAAAATATTGTCAGACACACCGCACTGCCCGCCAAAAACAACGTTGTTGCCGACCTCAACAGATCCGGAAATACCGGTTTGTCCACATACCAGACAGTCTTTTCCGATACGCACATTGTGTCCGATGTGAACCAAATTATCCAACTTGGTTCCAGATCCAATATAGGTGTTCCGTATGGTTCCATTATCGATGGTACAATTGGCACCTATTTCTACATCATCGCCAATCTCGACGGCCCCGATCGAGTGAATTCTCATCCAACTTTGCGCTTTGGCGTCCCCTTGGTCACCAAGCGACTTTCGCGCGTTTTCGACCCCGGACACCTCTGGTGTTACAAAACTGAAACCATCAGACCCAATGCGTGTGCCGGGTTGTCCAATAAACCGGTCACCGATGATGGCCCGGGCACCGATACTGACCATTTCCCGCAGAAATGTACCCTGCCCAACTGTGGCCTCCATCCCAATGTAACAATGGGCCCCGATCACTGATCCAGCCCCAATGCGCGCTCTGGCACCAATCACGGATAAGGGGCCGATCGATACGCCCTCTTCGATAATTGCGCTGGGATCGATGACCGCAGCCGGATGTACCCCTTCTGGAACACCCTGCCCCGCGTCCATCATCTGCGTGACACCCGCCATCGCCATCCGAGGTCTCGGCGTGAAAATCGCAGCCTCCAGCCCAAATGACTGCCAATCTGCGCCGGGCCATACAATTGCTACGCGCGCCTGTCCTTGGCGAAGGGCGTCGCCGTATTTAGGCGACATTGCCAAAGCAAGATCCTGCGCGGTCGCATCAGCCGGTTCAGATGCCCCGCATACAATTAGGTCTTTGTTTCCCGCTGCTTCAGCTCCAAGAGCGTCCGCGATGTATTGCACTGTGAATTCCATGCCTAAGACCCCAAGGTGACTGTGGTGGTCTGATGTGCTTACCCCTGAACGGCGGACAGGGCCACCCCTGCACGGCGCATTGCATCCCAGATTTTTGCATCACGCCCATAGATGTCCTTGCGGAACTCGGCCTTGCCGGTATTCGTTACGACGGCTGTACGATAAATAATATGCACGGGCAGCTTCTGTTTCAAAGGAACCTTGGTTTCGGTTCCGGTATTCAAGACACTGTGGAAATAGTCCTTGGGGTTCTCTTCCTGATGGACCAGAAGAGCATACGCAAATTCAAAGGGCTGCGACAAACGAATACACCCATGAGAGTACGCTCGAACTTCACGCGCAAAAAGGTGCTTTTGCGGTGTATCGTGAAGATAGATGTTGTGCTTGTTTGGGAAGATAAACTTAACCAGGCCGAGCGCATTGCGCTTGCTGGGCGGCTGACGCATTGAGAACGGAAATGTCTTTGCGGAGTAGTTTGAGAAATTTACTGCGCCCCGATTAACCCGTCGGCCTCGGCTGTCGGTGATTTCTATATGCGACACCGCATTTGGATTGGCCCGCAGTTTTGGCAGGTATTCTTTGGTGATGATCGAACGTGGGACGTACCAACTGGGGTTAATCACCATGTGTTCCATTTCATCAGAGAACTCAGGAGTCCGCCGACCTTCCATGTTCTTGCCGATGACAGACCGTGTCTGGAACGTGACGTATCCCTCATCAACGATCTGCGCGGAGAAATCCGTTTGGTTCACCAGAATGTGACGTTTGCCGCGTTCACGTGGCAACCACCGCTCTCGTTCAAGGGCAACGATCACCGACTTAAGGCGATCCGCGACGGATTTGTTGATCTCTTTGATTGTTCCAGTTCCGGCGACTCCATCCACTTCAAGCCCGTGCGATCTCTGAAAGGCTTCGACGGCCTTTTGCATAGAGGAATCGTATTGGGATGTTGCGGTACGATTCAGGTACCCCATCTCAATCAGTCGATTGCGTAACGCTATGACATCGCGGCCGGCATCTCCGCTCTTCATTTTTCGAACAGGAACCGATGGCCCCCAACCACCCGCTGCGAGCAATTGTTCCAAAGATATTTTTTCTTTGAGCAACGCCCGGTATTGCGACGATGCGGGGGCCAACTGCCGTAGGTAAGCACTTGGTTTCGCGTTGGCGAATTCACTGAGAAGAACGTTAGATTCGGGGCGAGTGATCTTGCGCACGATATCTTTGTCGATCGTAGACGGTTTGATAAAGCCGCTTTGCAGGTCTCTGGCATATTTAACAAAGATCTGGCTCAAGGCCGCCTCGACCTGCCCCAGATCACGTACGGACCGGACGTCTGCCATTTGCGCCTTGAGCGCTTCAACTTTGTAACGATCTTGTGGAAGCCCATGAAGATCAGCCAACGACAATGCGTTAAACAGTGCAGAACGGCGCTCCATCGATTCCGCGTCTTTTCCTGTCCAGATCGCTTTATAGCCACTGTCCCGATAAAAGGCGGAAACGCCTTCGTTTTCAGATGCAGCCTCTGCTACCGCTTGCTTAAACGCCGTTATTTGGGCTGAAACAGGCGCTGCTCCACCTAGAACCAACCAAGCAACACTCAGGAATTTTATCAAAGTTTTGCCAGATGGCTGGACGAATCGGGGAATCATAGGAATTTCCTTGGAAGAGGCGCAAAGCTATAAGGGTCGAATATCCAACCCATTTTGTGAAAAATCACGGGGAAAAGTCTACTCACAAATCCATGAGGGCCTAATTTTTCAAGGCCGATGAGATTTACAGGCGTGCCTTTCGGATCCTTTGAGGTCTCTCGCGATTGAGTGGATTTTTCTCGTTTTCAGCGAAAAAATCGCATTTGCGCAAGTTCCTGCCGAAAATTCCCCCTAATTTGAACCACCGACAAACACTTCTTGGCGTGAGAATCGACCTGTGGCATACACAGCACATCCGGGGATGGATATTAACCAATGCGCACGTAACATCGAGCGCAGGCAGGACGACATACGGGACGGACGCAGGAAATGACAGAAATTTGCTCATCGGGCTTGACCCGGCGCGCGCTACTTGGAGCATTCGCAGCAACAGCTGTAATCGCCGCGCCTACTTATTCCAACGCAGCAGGCTTTCTTCGCGGAGGTGGCGACATTCGCCGCATCCGGATGTATTCGGGGCGCACCGGGGAGCGCATCGATATGGTGTATTGGATCGACGGAAAGTATATCAAAGACGCCGTGAAAGAAGTGAACCACTTCATGCGGGATTGGCGAACGGATCAGGTCAAAGGCATCGATCTTCGCACAATTGACATCATGGCTGCATCTCACAACCTGATGGATATCAGCGAACCCTACATGATGTTGTCGGGGTATCGTAGCCCAAAAACCAATGCCATGTTGCGCCGTCGGTCGCGTGGGGTCGCAAAAAACTCACTTCATATGCAAGGTAAGGCGGCTGACCTTAGGTTGTCTTCCCGGTCGGTAAGCCAGATCGCAAGAGCCGCGTCTTCGTGCCGTGCAGGTGGTGTGGGCCGGTATTCGAGTTCTAATTTCGTACACATGGATTGTGGCGAAGTACGGAACTGGGGCCGCTGATCCCGAATTTCTAATACAACGGACCGCTTAGAAAGCTTGCGTATCTTACGCAGGCTTTTTTCTTTGGTTCTGGATACATCTCAATCTTGTAGCGGATTAGATGTCCAAAGATTGCCCTGAGCATTCAAAACACCCAGCAGTGAGCCACTTGCCCTGCCAACATAAGGGTGACAGGACACATGTTATAGAAAGGGTTAACCCCGGCGCCGACGTCGACGTCCACCCGAGGTCGAATCTGATTCACCGCCAGTATTGAAAGTAAGATCTGGTAAGCTAACGATTTTTGATAGCTCAGGAAACGGGTCCGTCTTGTGCGGAATCGCATTCGCTGCAACGAAGTGTTCCTGGAACTTTGGTTCAATCGCAGTCTCAACCTTAGTGATCTCGCCAACTACACGCTCAATCTCGACCCGGGCTGCAACATTGCACAGTGCAATGCGTGCGCCTGTACCCGCAGCATTCCCAGCACTGGATACGTTTTCAAGCGGTGCGTCCGGGATCATGCCCAAAACCATCGCATGTTTTGTAGAGATATGCGCGCCAAAGGCGCCGGCCAAAACAACTCGATCAACCTTGTCGACCTTCATTTCATCCATCAGCAACCGCGCACCGGCATAGAGCGCTGATTTCGCCAACTGAATCGCCCGAATATCGCCCTGTGTCACTGTGATACGTGGCCCCCCTTCGGCGGAAGCATCATGGATCAGATAGGAATGGGTGCGCCCTTCGGGAACCATTCGTTCCGTTCCAGTCTGCGCAGCGGACCCGAGCAAGCCAGATGAATCAAGCAGGCCCGCAATACGCAATTCAGCGACCGCCTCAATGATACCAGATCCACAAATGCCAGTGATGCCGGTTGTTGCGATAACCGCATCAAAACCATCTTCGTTGGACCAGATGTCCGAACCGATCACGCGGAACCGTGGTTCTTTAGTTGCGGGGTCAATTTCAATCCGTTCGATCGCACCGGGCGCGGCGCGCTGGCCAGAGCTGATCTGGGCACCCTCAAACGCTGGCCCTGTTGGGGACGAACACGCCAGTACACGAGAGGTGTCACCTAGCAGGATTTCAGCATTGGTTCCCACATCAACTATCAAAACCAAGTCTTTGGATTTACCGGGTTCTTCGCTTAGCGCGACAGCCGCAGCATCCGCCCCAACGTGACCCGCGATGCAGGGCAGAATGTACACCTGTGCGCGATCATTCATGGTCGTCAAATCAAGGTCGCGCGCGTCCAAAGACATGCTTTGAGACGTTGCCAGCGCAAACGGTGCCTGCCCCAGTTCAACCGGATCCAAGCCCAACAGCAGATGGTGCATTACCGGATTACAGACAAACACGGTTTCGACGATCAGGTTGGGATCGATGTTCCCTTCTTCGGCGATGCCCTTGGTCAGATCATCGATCGCCTCGCGCACCGCTCGGGTCATTTCTTTGTCGCCGCCCGGATTCATCATTGCGTACGAGACGCGGCTCATTAAATCCTCACCAAAACGGATCTGCGGGTTCATCAATCCCGACGATGCAGTGACTTCTCCTGTTTCCAGATCCGTCAGGTGGGCGGCAATTGTTGTAGACCCCAAATCAATCGCCAGCCCATAAAGCCCGCCTTCGTGCAGGCCCGGCCAGATTTCGGTGACACTGGCGGTTGCACCCGAATGGCTTTTGTGGACAGCCACGGTCACCTGCCATTTGCCCTTACGCAAGGCAGGCTGCAGTTTTGACATCAGCGATAAATCGGCTGTGATCGCCGGGATGTCCCACTGATCCTTGAGGGCGCGTTCCAAGCGTTCCAAATCACCCGTTGGCGAATGCATGTCAGGCTCTTCGACCTCAACAAAGTACAGCCGCGTTGCAGGGTCCATCGTAATGGCACGCGCGGCGGCTGCTTTGCGTACCACCTGACGGTGGACTTGGCTTTCTGGGGGAACATCAATCACGATATCGCCCAAAACAGTTGCCTGACATCCCAACCGGCGCCCAGCCTTAAGCCCTCGTTTATCCTCGTAGCGCTGCTCCACCGCGTTCCATTCCGACAGCGCACCTTCTGTTGCGGTGACACCGTGCTTAGGGAATTCACCATAAGACGGAGTAATCTGACATTTGGAACAAATTCCGCGCCCGCCACAGACCGAGTCCAAATCAACGCCTAACTGGCGTGCTGCGGTCAGAATCGGCGTACCGACGGGAAAGTTCCCGCGTTTGCCGGATGGGGTGAAGACGACAAGAGGATCGGTTGTCATGCGGGGACTGCCTTTGGTGTTGCGCGTTTCGTCGCAAGATATGGGTTTCGACAGAAAGGGAAAGGCCAGAGAACGGCACGTTGATTGTTCATGGCGTCGTTTTTCGCGATTGCGGAACAAATTCGTCCAAAATCACCCGTGAATCACTCTATGCGCTTGGGGGCTTTCCCCTGCTGGCAATCCATGCGATAGGGTGGCCGTCAAACGGGCTTATGCATAGGGGTTACTAGATGCAGATTCGTGAGGCACTCACCTTTGATGATGTTCTATTGGTACCGGCGGCCTCGTCGGTCTTGCCGTCGACGGCGGATACCAGCACGCAAGTGACGCGTGCAATTACCATGAACATCCCGCTGCTCAGCTCGGCCATGGACACCGTGACCGAAGCAAGAATGGCGATCGCAATGGCTCAGGCCGGTGGTATCGGTGTGATCCACAAAAACCTGGATCTGGTAGAACAATCCAAAGAGGTTCGCCGGGTTAAGCGGTTTGAATCCGGGATCGTCTACAACCCGATCACGCTGACAGCGGATCAAACCCTTGCGGATGCCAAAGCCCTGCAAGAACGTTATCGTGTCACCGGCTTCCCCGTGGTGGATGAGACCGGTCGTGTTGTGGGGATCGTTACAAACCGCGATATGCGCTTTGCCAGCGATGATGACACGCCCGTTCGTGTCATGATGACGTCCGACAATCTCGCTATGCTGCAGGAACCTGCCGAGCTGGAAGAGGCCAAAAGCCTGATGCGCGCGCGTCGGATTGAAAAGCTGCTTGTCACCGATGGTGAAGGCAAGCTGACTGGCCTTCTGACCCTCAAGGACACCGAACAGGCGGTTCTAAACCCAACAGCATGCAAAGACAATTTGGGCCGTCTGCGGGTCGCTGCTGCATCCTCTGTTGGGGATTCAGGGTTTGCCCGGACCGAGGCGTTGATTGACGCCGGTGTTGATATCGTTGTGATCGATACGGCGCATGGGCATTCCGCTGGTGTAATCGAAGCTGTCAAACGTGCACGCGCCCTGCCCGGCGATACTCAGATCATTGCTGGCAACGTTGCCACGGCCCGCGCAACGCAGGCCTTGATCGACGCCGGAGCGGATGCGGTAAAAGTTGGTATCGGACCCGGATCAATCTGTACCACACGTATGGTTGCCGGTGTCGGTGTTCCTCAGCTCACTGCGATCATGGATTGCGCCTCGGCTGCTGGTGATATTCCGATTATTGCGGATGGTGGTATCAAATTCTCTGGCGACTTTGCTAAAGCCATCGCGGCGGGTGCATCCTGCGCTATGGTCGGTTCGATGATTGCGGGTACTGACGAAAGCCCCGGCGAGGTGATCCTGTACCAAGGCCGGTCGTTCAAATCGTATCGCGGCATGGGGTCTTTGGGTGCAATGGCACGCGGATCTGCAGACAGATATTTCCAGAAGGATGCCGCAAGCGACAAACTGGTTCCCGAGGGTATCGAAGGTCAAGTTGCCTACAAAGGCACGGCAGGCGCCGTCATTCACCAGCTGGTTGGCGGTCTGCGCGCGGCTATGGGATACACCGGGTGTGCAACCGTGGATGAGATGCGCCGCAACTGTGAGTTCGTCAAAATTACGGGTGCTGGCTTGAAAGAAAGCCACGTGCACGACGTTCAGATCACCCGAGAATCTCCAAACTATCGGATTGGGTAAAACCAAAGTTCAGGGGCCGGTTCCAAATGAATCGGCCCTTTCACTCAAGATGTGACCGTTAGGTATTTGGCCAACCCATGTGCGCTGCCACCGCTTTGCAACATCGTCCAAATTTCGTCTGCCATCTGGTTTCCAATCAACAGCTTGGCTTTACGCCGCACACGATCTTCGCGATCCGAAAGCGACAGCGGTGATTGCAAATCGTGATGCGCCTCTAACCGCGCACCATCCCGACGTAAGATGGTCAGTTTTGCTTCTGTTTCAGATAGGCTTTCATCAGCCTCTACTTTGATCCGATCCCTGAGCCGGATCAGACGCGGATCTGCACAGACGTTGTCTGAATAACTCTCCAGCTTAGCGGTGTCGTACCCAATGGCGCGCATCGCCAAGACGGTGCGATATGAGAATTTGGCCCCCAATCCGGTGGTCGGCGCAATCTGATTGCAAACGCTCATCCAGCGTGGGCTTGTTTTCACTTGGATTTCAGCGACTTCTGGCTCTGCAATATCCAACGTCCGGGCGGCTTCCAAGGCAGCATGTAGCCCATGACAACAGGCATGGAATTTGTGACTGACAGATTCAAACAGCCATTCATCCCCAATACCGTCAAGTCCAGCTTGCACGTCTTGCTGACCATGGTGCGTTGCGCCAAATCCAAACGCCCCCTCTAGTGCCTCGGGGTGTGAAACAAAGCCGCGTTTGATCAAATCCGTTGCTTCGACCCCGGCCGATGCGGCAAGGCCTGCGTTATAGGGTTTGCCCATGGTTCCAAACTGCACCTTTAGGCCAGCTGCACGGGTAGCGGTCAGACCCAGAACCATCTGAATTTTCTCGCTATTCAAACCGGCTAAACGCGCCGCAGCAGCCGCGGCGCCAAACGCCCCAGCCGTTGCGGTTTGATGAAATCCGGTTTGATAATGATCCCGACCCAGCCACAACCCAACGCGGACAGAGACCTCCATCCCAACTAATGCGGCCTCAAGCACATCAACAAGAGGTTTGTTGTGCACCTGTCCCATAGCCAAAGCCGCAGGAAAAACGGCAACGGATGGATGACCGATATGGGCGAAATGAGTGTCGTCATAGTCCAACGCGTGCGACGTGGTTCCGTTCACCAAGGCAGCAGAGCGAGCTGGTGCAGCCCCTGCCCCAAACAACGTTGACTGACCCGCCCCGGCTTCTCCTAAAACCATATCACGTGTAATCTGGGATACGGGTTCCTTCACACCTGCCCGCCCGACCGAAATCCAATCAAGCGCAGACAAAGCAGTTACCAAACGAGCGGCGGCTGTGGTGGTTACGGGGCCGGCTGTAAAAGCGGCCAACGAACTAGAAAACTGTGTCATGAGGGCAGTCTAACGCCCATATCCGGGCGGTAAAGCTTATCCGTACAGATCAGCTGCGCGATTTTCAAACGCGCGTACGATGCGGTGCATGGCTTCGTTGAAAACAACGCCGATAATGCCCTGCAAAATGGCATTCTTGAACTCAAAATCCACGAAGAAGGAAACGTCACACCCCTGCTCTGTATCCACAAAACTCCAGGTGGATTTCATGTACTTAAACGGACCGTCCAGATATTGGGTATCCACCTTCAGATCGTTTGGAAACAGAACCACCCGACTGCCAAAGCGTTCGCGGAACACTTTAAACGAAATTATCAAATCCGCTTCCATCATCGTGGCATCGCCCTGAGGCACTGTGCGCCGTATGCGGGCTGCAGCACACCACGGTAAAAATTGCGGATACTTGGCGACGTCAGCGACCAGATCGTACATTTGCTGAGCGGTGTACGGCAGCGGTCTGGTTTCTGAATGGGTGGGCATAGGGGCCTGCATTATTGGGTGACAATGGCGCGTCATGTCGTATGTTGCGCGCGAAAGATCAAGGGGGCAGCGATGAGCGACCGCGCATATGTGATAGATACAATGATCTCAGCCAAGGCCATTGCGGCCCGGATCGAAGAGTTGTGTCGAGAAATTGTGAATGAATTTGGTGGCACCGACAAGCTTGTTGTTGTGGGCCTTTTGCGCGGTAGTTTTGTGTTCATCGCTGACCTCGTCCGCGAACTAGACCTGCCAATCGAAGTAGATTTTCTGGAAGCATCATCCTATGGTGATTCCATGGAAAGTAGCAGGGAAGTTCGCATTCTCAAAGACTTGCGTGGCGCAATTGAAGGTCGTGACGTGCTGGTTGTTGAAGATATCGTTGACACCGGACACACCCTGAACCACGTGACCCAACTACTGCAAAGCCGCAATCCCAAGCGCCTGAAGTCTATTGCCCTGCTGGATAAACCCAGCCGGCGCGAGGTTGATTTCAGATCTGATTGGATCGGTTTTGAAATCCCTGATGAATTTGTTGTGGGGTATGGAATTGATTACGCACAGCGCAACCGAAACCTGCCTTTCATCGGCAAGGTACGATTTGTCGCGGATGCAGAATAACCCCCGTATCCCTGAGGGCGACATGCGTGCACCTTGCGAGCCCCCCCCGTGCACCGCCGTGGCACATCGTTGGGGCACCTCATGAACCTGCGTCATCTTTTGCGCATGTCACGTTGGGCCCGAAATCCCCCATCCGAAAAGAAAGTCCTGTTGGTATTTGGCGTCATCGCCTTTTGCCTGATCCTGTTCGGAATCGAATACGCCGGTTTCTGGCCAGACTGGGCCAAGACCAACTCCTTGAAACCGTGACACAGGGTCAGAACGGCGAAAGTTGACCCGGCTCATTAGTCGAATGTCTGTGCCGAGTTGTGAGGCACGTGCGAGAAAGGTACCAGAGGCAAGAAATACTCTTGATGCGACATGGAAATCGCGAAAGCGGAACCGAAGCCTGGTAACTTGAAGAAAAAGTTTGGCGGGTTGCCGTTGGATTACCTGAGACCTACGATGGACTATCGAGCCCAAAAATTGATCACGCGCTATTTGCTTGCGTTTGTTCCTTAATTAACCTTGACGATGGCCTTCGTTGGAATTGCCGCTCTTATCGGCCTGATCCTGTCGAATGTCGCCTTTTTCCTTATGTTTAAGTCTTGGTTGATTGCGCTGGTTGCTAACCACACCAGTGTAGAGGAAGAGTGTGTAACCGCAGTTGATGTCTGTGACATGTCGATTTTTGATATAGGATGCGTTAGAGGGTTTGGCAAAAAACCTCATGAAGTTGGTGAACAGTCAAGGGGTTGAGGACCAGTCCTTAGGATCCCTTTCTGCCTTTCTCGCGTCGATTCTGAATATAAATTATTGGATATGACAGGATAGTAGTATGCTTGAAACATCGAATGGGAAACAAATATTAGCCCTTGAAAGGACCTCTATTTGGAGGGCCCTTCTGGCGATTTTCGCGCCTTTTCACGTGTCTTCTTACGCTCAATAAGTTCCTGCTTTATGGCAACAAGCTCCGGATCCTCGTCGATAGGCTCTTTGCTCCCAGACGCGGTTTGTTCTCTCAAACCGGGCGCTATTTCTGGTGACCTAGAATCGCCCGATAGATCAGAGGCAGTGACCGGATCATCAGGTAAAATTCCGTCACTGGACAACAGCTTAGCAAACGGCCGAAGCCCCGGGATTTGCGAGCAGATGATCATAATCACCACAGTAAGAGGCACCGCGATAAAGGCGCCGACCCCGCCCCACATCATGCCCCAGAATGTCAGAGCGAGCATTACAACAAAGGTACTGAGATTGAGTGACTTCCCCTGAAGGCGGGGCTGCACGATGTTTCCGATGATTGCGTCCCCACCGCCATAGACAACGACGACGATCAGTGCGGGCGTTAGGGTGTCAAACTGAAGGAATGCTACGAGCGTCGGGAACAATACAGCGAGGAATGAACCGATATTGGGTATGAAATTTAGCAGGAAGACGCTGAACGCGAGAAAAATTGCAAAATCCACGCCAAGAAATTTGAGAACAATAAAGGCGAGCGTTCCGCTCATCGCGCTGGTTGCTGCGTTGATCCACATGTACTGACGCACACCCGCAGAGATAGCATCCAAGATATCTTTTACGCGCTGTGCCTGCTCTGTCGTGTTACACAAGCGAGGCAGTTTTTCGGTAAACGCCCCACGCTCGGCCAACATGAAGGCCAGATACATCAGGATCAATCCGACGTTGCCAGCAACACTTGCTGCAGACGACGCAAATCCGGTTAACAGGCCCTCGACATCGAAGTTTTCAATGGAGGTTTCGGCGGCAGTCAGGTTTTCAGAGCCTATGAGACCCTGTAGTTGAACCCTGATTTGCGCCAACCTTTCGGTGTATTTTGGCAGTTCGGTTTGAAACGCCTCAGCCTGTGATGCAACGCTGTATCCCAACAATAAGAGAAGCGCGAAAATCAGGGCAGTCGCACCAATATAGGCCACCCAGCGTGGTACGTTTCGTCCGGCGAAAGTCGCCGAGTTCAGGCGATCGATTAGCGCCATGTTCAAAATGAAGAGAAGCGTCGCAAGCGCAACCGGCATTAAAAAGTCCCGACCAAACCAGAGCAATCCGAGAAGAATAGGAAGGGTCACAATCGTAAGAAACCATGTTGGAGTCCGCGCAACCGGTACAGGCGAATGGGCCTGCTCATCTGTTTTGATCATCGAATACTACCCCTACCAAATAGTGTGGATCCCATTTGGTTTTGCAAATGCATCGTACAGGTCAGTCGAGTAAGGTCGAGAATTTTTGTGAATGTGCTTAGCCAAAGCGACAAAAATGCAGTGAACAGGGTATAATCTAAAACCGAACAGACCTTGCGTGGAGCGAGTTTCAAAACACTTATGAGAATTTCATTTTATGCGCTAGCCTGTCGAAAGTAAGATCATTTTCGATATGAGGTTTCATTGTCTTTTCAAATAGGCCTGTTTCTCTTTTTACTGCTAGAAGCTGCTGCTGTGTATTGTGCAGTCTTAGCGGTTCGGCATGCGCGAACACCACAAGGGTCGGTCGCTTGGGTCGCCTTTTTGCTAGCGGCCCCTTATGTGGCAGTTCCGGCATTTCTATTTCTGGGCAGTTTCCACTTTGAGGGCTACCTGACGGGGCGTCGGGATAGTGACGAAGTCATCAGTGGGCTGAAGACCTTTAAGGAAAAGTTCCCTCCAAGAATTGAAGACAATGCCGGAATATACGCGGCTCTTGAGAAAATTGGTGACATACCGGTTGGTTCAGGGAACGATATGGACCTGCTGATCGATGGTCAGGAAACGTTCTCTGCGATTTTTGATGCTATTGCCGCCGCCCAAGATTATGTGCTGGTACAGTCCTACATCATTAATGATGACAAAGTTGGTGGTAGACTGCGGGATGTTCTGATGGATCGTGCGCGCAATGGTGTGAAGGTTCGCCTGATCTACGACGCCGTTGGTTGCATCAAACTACCCAAACCTTATCTCGACAGCCTTTCTGCCGGGGGTGTTGAGGTTGTTAATGCGCATGCAAGAGGGGGACCCAAGAGCCGGTTTCAAATCAATTTCAGAAACCATAGGAAAACGGTCGTTGTTGACGGGAAAGTCGGATTTACCGGCGGATTGAACATGGGCGACGAGTACATGGGCGAAAATCCAAAGTTTGGCCTTTGGCGCGATACTCATGCTCGGTTAACCGGCCCTGTTGTCCAGCAACTACAGCTCATCTTTGTTGAAGATTGGCACTGGGCCACAAAAGAGAGCCTAATTGCTTCGTTGAATTGGGATATCGAAGTTGCTGATGCCAACAGAGACGGTGTTATGTTGGCCACTGGCCCGGGGGACGTATTTGACACCGGCAGTTTTTACTTTTGCAGCTTGATCAATGCTGCAACCAGTCGGCTCTGGATTGCGTCACCTTACTTTGTCCCGGAAACAGATATTCTTACTTGCCTTAAACTGGCGGCCATGCGTGGCGTTGACGTGAAGGTTTTGACGCCAGAAGTGGTCGACCATCAGATCCCCTGGCACGCGGCTCTTGCATACTTTGATGAGATCATGGAAGCGGGCGTAGAGGTCTGGAGATACAACGAAGGGTTCATGCACCAGAAAGTCATTTTGGTAGATGATATGATATCCTCGATCGGAACAACTAATTTGGACAATCGCTCCTGTCGCTTGAATTTTGAAGAGACCGCCATCGTTTTTGGTGAAGAAACTGCTGAAAAAACGGCCGCAATGTTCGAAGCTGATTTCAAGCGATCATTCCGTTTGACCCAGTCCCTGTCAGATCGAAACTTCAAACAGCGGCATGGTGCGCCTTTGGCTCGCCTGTTCAGCCCTTTGCTTTGAAGCTCTCAAAATCCAAAGTGGGATCGACCTTTAGGGTCTGCGTTGGATAGGCCAATGCTGTGTTGGCATCCCTCGTAATTTTCAAAATAGCTAGGGTCAATCGTTCGGAAACCGCAAGGTACTCTTCATAATCCGGTCCGTTCGTCCAGATATAGATCAGGATATCAACAGAGCTCGGCCCCAAGTCCCCCACATAAACATAGTTAGGTGCGTCTTCGTCCAAATAGAAATCTCCGGACGTTGTGCAATAGTTCCTGAGCGCATCCCGGACGGTTTCGATTTGTTCCTGTGTTGCGGACAGCACCAATGGCACTTTTAGCATGATCCGCCGGTGTTTTCGCGCCGAGTAGTTCAGAACAATGGAGTTCGACAAATCAGAATTGGGGATATAGCGGGGAATTTGATCGAAACCGACGATCAGTGTCGATCTCAAATCGATGCGTTTCACTGTCCCGACAAACTGTCCTTCAACCTGAATGGCATCACCTGTTTCAAACCGCTTTTCGCTGATATTTGTCATTCCCGCGACCAGGTTTCTAATCAGATCCTGAGTGGCGATGGCTAACCCTGCACCAAGGACACCCACACCTGTCAACGCTCCGGTAATGTCTATCTGCCAGACTTTCAAAAGCGATGTCAGACCGAAAAGCAAGATTGCAAATTGGGTCAAACGTTGAATCCAATCAGCTTCAACCGCAATGCGTTGAGAGTTTTCGCTTCTTAACAAAGAGGCAAATGGCCCGCTTAGTTGAAACCAAGCGCCAAAGATCGCGATTGTGGCAATGGATGCGAGAACCCGGTCTAGAAAGACTTTGCCAACACCATCGGAAACCAGATTTTCACTGGCCGCAAACACCGCGAACGTGACAACCAGGATTTGAGCAGCAGTTCGAAATTGCTGGGCCACTTCGTCAGATAAGTCCACCTGAAACCGCTTAAGCAGAACCCGCATTGCTGACAAGCAGAGTGCAGAAAACCATCGCCTGAAAAGGAAAACCAGAAGGACAAAAGCCAAAGGCCAAAATAGGGCTTCAAACGTAAAAGAAGTCATCCAGCTTTGGAAGCCGTTTGTAACCTCTGTCACAAAAGAAGAGATCGTTCCGCTGGAGTTCTCCACTAGGTCGCCTCAAGTTAAGGTATTTGGCACAATTCGTTGCACGTGAAAATTGCTTTGACCAGTCTTTCTGTGTGGCGGCCCCCGGTGAGAGTAGTGCAATGCAAATGAGTTTTCCAAGTTTGGAGTTTGTGGCTTGTGATCCGAAAACAGTCTTACAACGTCTGTTCCGGCAGTGCCTAACTATTCGAGCGATGCAGAAGAATTTTCGCTCCAAATTGAAAAATGACATACTTTTCAAACAACATCTTGCAGGAAACTACGGTTCGTTTGTCTACAATAGTGTCAGATTTAGCTTGGATAGATCTGGTCACTTCGAAAGAACCGCTTTCTGCACATCGCTACTCTTGATACTGACCGCAGCACTGGAGATATTCGACATTCCCCATATCGTCCACGCCATCTGCACCGGACACGGTTACCTCGGTGGCCGTGGTCCGCGTTAATGTGTAGTCAGCCCGATTGCCGGAAAACAGAGCGTAATCCGAGCCCGCGCCTCCATCGATCGTGTCGTTGCCACCACCAGGCATGATCCAATCAGCCCCACCTAACCCGTTGATCTGTTCTGAGGCCGCAGATCCTTTTACGTTATCTGAGGTGTCCGTACCGGTCACCGTTGCATCTTGGGCCGCGGAAGCAAGTGCGGCGTAGCCAAGTGGCCCACCAAAAAACTGAACAGACTCTACGCCGCTGCAAGTGACATCATTGCCTTGCTCCGATGTGATCCGAACACCATTCGAATTGTCAAAAATTTCGGCGTCGGTACTGGCTGTGGCGATAATCGTCAAATCCTCGCCTTCGCCACCGATCAATGTATCATCGCCCAACCCTCCCAACATCTGGTCGCCGCCCAATCCACCCAACACGTGGTTGCGCACCATAGGCCCTATTGTTTTGGTAAATTGATCACCCGCAGCTATGCGGACCCTATCATCACTATTTCCACCATGGATCACTGTCTCCATACTGTTCGACCGATCCACTTTCGTAATCTCTCCAAATTGAATTTCCAGGATACGATTGTGGACGTTCACGTCCCTGAGGCTGAGTTGTAGTCCGGCCCCCCCAATCAAAGATTTGTTGCCCGGACACGATTATGTGCCCGGCTTTGATCGCCAACGCCGCCATGTTTCTGATATCGTGAGATCGCAGGCCTCTGCGAGACGCACTAGAAGAATGCAAAATCAGAGAATCCAGACCATCTCCACTGTCATAAACACTCGGCAATGCAGTCGAAAGAAACACATGAAGCCTTTCATCACCTTCGCCACCTCGCAACGTGTCATTTCCGCCTGTCGAAAATATGTACTCACTACCTGCAACGCCTATCAGCCGAGCTGACCCCTCATCGTTTGAAGAAGACAAGTTTAGGTCTGAGGTTGCGGAGGACGCATCTACATCCTCAACCTCAATATCGTTTATCATCAGAGAAAAAGTCTGCTCGTCTAAAACATCCTCTGGGTTTCCCGCGCGATGGCCAGAGACAACGATGTCAATCGGACCGGCGTCCCTCCCAAATTTATAGTCGATATTGGTGCCGGATCGTTGGACCAGTTCGAATGTGTCAGCTTCACTGGTCGTGCCCACTCCAAAGCGTTCATCCGAAATTGAAAACTCCTTGTTCCGCCGCAAAATATCCGCCGCTGTAAATCTAACGGTCACAAACTCGGTTGCATAATAGCCTTCATCAATCGCCATGGCGTTCAGGTCATCCGCTATCAATCTTTCAACGTTGTTATCCTGGATTGAAACGCTTGTGGCTCCGCTGGTGTGCAACTCACCGCCACTTCTCTGATTATCTGTGTTGCCGTCGCTGAACGTCCAACTGACAAAGATAGATTCTGGCCGGCTTAATGCTGTGTTGACGTAGGCTATGGATTACATCACCTCGTGAACCAAAGCGGTGGACGGGATCACCCCGCCAGTTACGGTGAATTCAATTTTCAATTGACCGCCAGAGTTGGCAAATTTTGCGAAGATATTCTCGTCGTTTAAGAGAGAATTTCAGAAAACCGAAAATGTACTGGACTGGTTCAATTTGAAATTAAATTCGTCCCGCGCATCACGACCGTCCAAACCTTCAAGTGTTAGAGATGCACCGTCAAAGTCCCCTGCGCTATCGTTCAGTGCTGACAACTCTTCGTCAAACACACCTGCCGTGTTTAACAGGAGAATAGGGGTGTCGATTCGAAGTGTAATAATGGAATCGACGGTAATAGCCGTTGAAAATGAGTGATCGAACAGACCGTTCTAGGTCAGACAAAAAACTACCTCGGGTACCCGCTACAACGATGCTTCCGTCATCCAGCAACTGGGCCTATCCACCTTCTGCATTTCGAACGACAGTTCTGCCATTCTCACCAAAAACGGTGTCCAGTGTTCCACCGGGTTTGTAGCGAACTGTGACAGCATCCAATTGGTTGATATTTGAATTCTGGCGATTTCCGACGACGACAATTTTACCATCATCCTAGATCAGAACTTCCCGACCGCTGTCACCGGCTGTTCCGACTGGTGTTTTTACATACCCGGTCCCATCTGTGCCGAATTTTGTATCCAGCGACCCATCCGCATTCGGACGTACAAGGACAAAATCTCCGTCGGCTTCTCCGGCCAGATAGATTTCACCATTAGCGCCTCCATCTACAGAATGAGGGGATTGCTCGAATGCATTGAAAAGGATGTCCACGCGGTCGTCGGCTCCAAAGACAGTGTCTAAAATACCGGCATCGGTCATTTTGGTCAGTGAAAGCCAATTGTTGCCTTCCATAACCAAAAGCACGCCGCCGCATGCAAGCGCCTCACTTTCGCGGATCGTCGTGCTCGCATCTGTAAGCGGGGATGAAAATTCCTCGTCCATAGAACCATCTGCCAGATATCGATAAACCCTGTAGCTCGTCGCATCCATCATGAGAGGCTTATAACCCAAAGCAGACACTATTTGCCTCGCTTCTCGTAGTGCCAACTCTTGGGCCCTTTAGCGACCGGATGTGGTCGTTGTTGCGTCTAATAGAAACAGATTTCGACGTGCGACGAGTGTGACAAAAGACAGGTTTCTTCCGATTATTCTAGCGCTAAGAAGGCACCTTAAGTGGAACACGATCATGACGTGCTAATCGCCGCAGAAAACCATCGAAGCTCATTAACAACATCGTGGATGCGTCCAACCGCGGAGAAAAATGAATGCTGAATTCGTCTCGATCCAAGCCATTGGTGTTGATGAGACCATCATCCTTACTGCTGAACTTAGGGAAAAATCTCTTGGTCAAGGATATGTTCAGATTTGCACAGTCTGGAGAGTTGGGAAGCCTAAGTGGAGCGCGAATACTCCGTCCGGGGCCTTCCCCGAGTTCGGAGAGAAACGGTCAATCGCCTTCATAGGAATAATGAACAACATCCCAACCGATGATTGCAAGTATTCGCGATAAGCTCAGGCCAAAGGCAGCCTTATTGCTCCCTTAGAAACCGATGGGCGACTATGCCTAACGGGATACGCCGGTCTATGAATCGGCAGCTTCTGTCGGTTTCATCGGTGCCAATTAGAATGATGCAATTTCGGATTCTGAAGCAAAGAAATTTGCCAAGTTTGCCCTGAACATTTCTGTTGACCTTAATCAGCATGAACCATGCCATTGTCATGATGGGGAAACATTTTTACTAAAAGCTTCCGAATGGAACTATGCCGGATGAAGAGATCACCCCAATTCACCTCCCCAATGGTGACGGCACGCAATGACTCTGCGACTGCACTGGTTGAATCGCAAATTCCACGGACACAGTTTTTAGACTTGTCCAATTCGCGACAGCGTAACGCCTGGGTTTACACAATAACAAAATCATTGTTCGAAAGCGTCAAACCCGCGGAAAGCGACGCGAACTGAATGGCATCCGCTCCTCCTACTCCGTCCACATCGTAGAGCAATCCACCTTCATTAACATCATAGATGACACGGTCCAAAGCATCTACCGCTTGCCCTGTAACATTGGCGACGAAACTGCTTACTCCCAAGGTGCCTAGAGACAGCGCCGAGAAGACCGCATCTTCCAATTCGAATTGGTCATCTGCTACGTTAAAATCGAGAACCGTATCGACGTTTCCGACCCCCAAAGAACTGGAGAACGCAAAGGTATCGCTGCCACCCAACCCTCGGAGAATATCGGTACCGTCTTTGCCGTCTATGCGGTTGTCACCCGTATTGCCGATGATCGTTTGCGCCAGCTCATTCCCCGTAAGCCCAATGTCACTAGTGCCGCTTGAACTATTGGTTTGAAGATACTCAACGTGGGACGAGGCCATCAGAGCGTAGTTGACAGAAGTGTAAACTTTGTCGGTGCCTTGCCCGGAATTTTCAACGACAGAATCTGCAGTATTGTAGACTCTGTACTTGTCATCGCCTTGCATCCCCCTCATGAAATCGGCCGCACCGCCTCCAGTCTTCAGGTAGTTTTCACCGGCATTCCCCAGAAGGTATTGCGCCAGCTCGTTGCCGGTCAAATCAATATCGGCTGTTCCAGTGGTCGCATTTGTTTGCAGACCCTCGACTTCCTGCCCAGCCCCCAAGGCGTAGTTCACGTAGGTGATGACCCTGTCATTCCCCTCGCCCACCTTTTCCCGGACATCGGCGGCGGAGTTGTTGACGCGGTAAGTATCGTCGCCCTGTAGTCCGATCAGGATATCAGCCGCTCCGGCCTGACCATCTGCGCCATCCCTGAGTGTGTTGCGTCCGTTGTTGCCCAGAATATATTGCGCCAATTCGTTGCCCTGCAGGCTCAGCGTGTTCGTTCCAGTGGTCGCATTTGTTTGCAGACGCTCGACTTCCTGCCCAGCCCCCAAGGCGTAGTTTACGTAGGTGATGACCCTGTCATTCCCCTCGCCCACCTTTTCCCGGACATCGGCGGCGGAATTGTTGACGCGGTAAGTATCGTCGCCCTGTAGTCCGATCAGGATATCTGCTGCTCCGGCCTGACCATCTGCGCCATCCCTGAGCGTGTTACGTCCGTTGTTGCCCAGAATATATTGCGCCAATTCGTTGCCCTGCAGGCTCAGCGTGTTCGTTCCAGTGGTCGCATTTGTTTGCAGACGCTCGACTTCCTGCCCGGCCCCCAAGGCGTAGTTCACGTAGGTGATGACCCTGTCATTCCCCTCGCCCATGTTTTCCTGAACAATAGTGCCCGAGTGGTTCACACGATAGGTATCATCGCCCTGTAAACCCATCATTGTGTCGGCAGCACCAGCCATACCATCGACCCCATCCCGCAGGGTGTTTTTACCGTTGTGTCCCGTAATGGTTTGGGCGAGCGCATTTCCGGTTAGACTGCGGGTTGTGCCTGTGTTGAACGAAGAGTGAACCTCCAAAAACTCAATATCGTCGTCAGCGGCAAGGGCAAAATTGACAAAGGATTGAACTTTGTCCTGAGTGCCTTCTCCGACCGTCTCAACAATCGTATCACCAACGTTTCGGATGAGATATGTGTCCTCTCCAGCCCCTCCAATCAGAGTATCGGGACCGCCGTTCCCACCATCTAGCCGATTCGAAAGTGAGTTGCCGGTAATCAAATCCTGATTGAGGCCACCAATCACATTCTCGAAGTTCAGGGCCGAGTCACTTTCGTACGAATTGGTAAGGGTACCACCACCCCCCAAAATATTCGCCACTACTCCCCCATTTGAACCTGCCGGTGCTTGATGAAGGTGAGCCGCTGTAATCAGGGCGCTGTTAAGATCTGTGACCATACTTATGGAATAGGTCACAGTGCCGTTGTTATCGACCATGGTCAGGGTTGCAAAGCCGCTTGAGTCCGAGATGACCGGTGGGACCTGATTTGCTGAAACAAGTATGATGTCCCGAAACACAACCGTGCGAACCACGCCAACGGTGGTATCGGTCAGGATGGGACCAACTTGTCCGCGCAACTCACCAGATGGAAACATCGTTGAATGCACATTGATGTAGATGTTGCCCGCTTCTGCGGCGGCCAGCACGGCCAATGTCGTTGGGGCCATCGAGAGATTAATCATACTCGACGCAGCCAACGCAGTTCCGGAATCCAGATTGATTATGGTTTCACGCCGATCATCTTCGAACGACAGTGTATCCCCGGTTCCTGAACCACCGTTCAGATTATCCTCACCAAAACCACCGGAAATCAGGTCGTCATCATCTTCGCCATTAAGACCGTCCTTCCCAAACCCGCCATCCAGCGTGTCGTCACCGCCCCCCCCCCTCAAAAGGTCGTCGTCTGCGTTGCCCACAAAATGGTTTGCCTGGGTATCTCCGACCATAACGTCGTTCAGCGAACTACCCACGATGTTTTCAACTCCGAAAACGTCTGCGCGATAATTCAGATCACGGTTGATATCCAATCTCAAAAATGCGCGAAAATCCGTCCCGCCAGAGAAATCAATCGTGTCAATTCCGTCTCCACCCCGGATCAAGGCCTCGTTGGTGTCATTCGAGACAATGATCGTATCGTTGCCACCGCCACCCAACAGGGTATCACTGCCCGTTCCTGCAATCAGCAGATCATTTCCGCCTGCGTCACCGGCAACGAATTCCGGAGCCGTTACACCGGTCGGCACAAGTGGACCTGGCCCTGAAGGCGCCAGATTGTTCACGGTGCCATTGGCGGCATCAACGGACCAATTGGCCACCAGATTGCTCGTGGTCGGCTGCACTTTGGAAAATGCGTTCTCTCTAATCTCACTCGCCGTTCGTGCCGTATCAAAGATCCGGATCTCTCCGATCGATCCGTTGAGCACCTGATTTGGATCTACCCCTCCGCCAACGAGGTCCTGTTCCTGTCCGATCATCAGGACACCACCCGCCTCGAATGCGCGCGTATTCGCGATGGTTCCGACATACTGCCGTACCCCGTCGATCCAAAGGTCGAACTCTCTGTTGCCACCGTTTATCTGTTGTACAACAGACACTTGGTGCAGATTTCCGTCGTACAATGCAGACGCTGCAACAGAGGTGGCGACCCGAACACCCTGCAAATAAACTTCGACGAATTCATCACCAACACCTACAATCACCTCATTGGCGCTGCCGGGTGCAGCTGTCGCGTATGAAACGATCGACGAAAACCCAGGTGTAAGCCAAGGCACAACATCGCTCTGCACCAAGAACTCAATCGTAAAAGCATCCGTTGGGAAGGACGTAAACCCGTTCAAAAGCAGATGTTGATCCGTCGTGCCCAACGGGTTGAGGCGCACCAGATCAAAGTCTTGATCGCCCAGCAAGAAATTGGTACCGCCGCCGCCGTCCAGCGTATCGTTTCCGCCGCCCCCGTTCAGAGTGTCGTTTCCGGCATCCCCAAACAGTTTCTCGTTAGAGCTGCCACCTCGTGCATGATCATTCCCGCGCCCCGTGTGCAGTTCAGTGCTGACCTCGTCCCCAATTACAGTATCATTCCCATCCCCGGTATAGACAATCTCGGTCCCGGTGATCTTGATGGCCACACCATCAACGGTGCCCTTGTCCTTGCTCAGGTCGATCCTAGAGGCGCTGTCCACGGCGGCGGCATTAAAGACGTCCACGCCCGCGCCAAGGTGAAAGTTGGGTCCATGTCCCGCAGATCCCGCAAATTTGGAGAACTCTTCGGTGATGATCACAAGGTCATCGTCGGTTGCCGTCCGACCGCTGAACTCGACCTGAACACCGCGGATCGTGATCGGCAATCCTGTCGTGTCGTCGTTGATTTCGACGGTCCATTCACCGGTCGAGGTTTCGCCCATGAATGCGGTCGTGCCAAAGGACCAACTCCGGTCAAAGGACTCGGTATCACCAGTGTCCGCAATCAACTGAACGCGGGTTCCATTCGGCGAGACCAGAAACATCTCCAGATCGGCAAGTCGACCTGCAATAAAGTCCAATTCGACTGCTATATGTTCGATGGTGATGGCGTCTGCCGCCAGTACCTCGGTAGTGAACTCGGCCCCGGAATTGTCGATGACCGTTGGGGTCACAGCAATAATGTTGGTGTCGATGACGTCGTTGGCTGATGTGGATTGCAATCGCCATGTCTCGGCCAGTCTTACGGCAGCTTTGGCATCGACCAGACCAAAACCATAGTCATTCGAAAAATGCAGGCCACCACCGTTCCACGTTTGCGCACCATTCCAGAACCAGCTGGCCCCGTTGAGTTGCGTCCCCTCTTCGAACATCGCATTTGAGGGCGCGCTTGTGTTCGCGGGCGTGCCAATGAATGACCCAACATGCCGGGCAGAATTGGCCAAGATCATTTGCATGTCCCGCCAACCGAGTTGCTCGTTGGCGTCCAGAACCAATGTAGCAACACCAGCTACAATTGGTGCTGCCGCCGAGGTCCCGGCAAAATTGGTATAATCCCCAGCTGTACCGGGCGTCGTATTGTACCCGTCCGCACCTGACCGGTCAGTGGAATACACGCCCCAGGCGTTATTCGTGTCGTCCCCAAAAGCCGAGACCAACAGGTTGGCGCCGGGCGACGAATAACTAGTCACCCATCCATCCGCACGTAGAGCGCTTACACTAATTGTATACTTTGTACTTTCATCGGCATTTGCAGTTGCTTCCCCGCGCGTCGGGCTATCCGGGCCAGCACCCCGCGAGTTTCCATTTGACTTGACGAGAATTGTTCCAAGGCCGCCCCGACCCATTTCAGACGCCTCTTGAAAGGCTGCGAGCGGGTCTGGGTCGTTAACATAGACAATATCACCGTACCCGTAACTCATGGAAACAACATCACCAGTTCCGTTGTTTCCATTTGTGTTTCCGATCCCGTTCCCTACACCAGCTGCGTCTCGGACCGCGTTACCTTCAGTGTCACCATTTCCGCGTCGGTACATGCGGATGGTCGAGTCAACTGCAATCCCCACAACGCCGACGTTGTTGTCTGCAGCCCCAATGATGCCGATAATTGGCATCCCATGGTTGTCCGGCCCAAATGCATTATTGTAGATGCCAGAATTTTCGGCCGTAGGATCGAAATCCATATCATCGTAGTCGAAGTCGTTTACGGTGTCATAATTGACTGGTAAATCGACGTGCGAGAAATCTACACCATCATCGATTATTGTAACGACGATGTCTGTCCCGTCATAGTCGGCCCAGACATCGGTGACATTGATATCGAACTGACCTGCATTGGTGTTGTTCAACCACCATTGCTGCGCGTATCCGGGATCGTCCCCGGGATTTGAGGCTGTGGGTGCCGGGATGGTCTCGCTTTCGAGCCCTGCATCGAACAATTCCAATTCGAAGGGCTGCGGTGCTCGATGCTCTAACGCGATGAAGCGGGAAGAACCGGAAGAACCGTCTTGACCCACACCAGAACTGGAACGCGACCTCGTATCACCGGGTGCATCTGCTGAGTTACCATACTTTGAAGTCATTACAATTTCCCCCCAGGATGTTTGCAACGCAAGCAACATCCAAACTCAAAAAAGTCAGAAATAAGAGATCAGCGATTAAAAAACTAAATCGTATTGGGCAAAAGTGGCGCATGTAAGGGCTTACAAGTCAAGCATCACAGCATTTGGATCGAATTAGTGAGTTAGAAGATTGGTCCAAGAAATCCGTCTTGAATGTATTTAAGCTGTTCCCTGCCCCAGAGATTTCATCAACAGAAACAACTGTTAGAGCATTTCAAAATCGGTTTCGTGGAATTTGTTGCTCACCGCACATCATAATTAGAAAAGATATTAAGACGTAGATGTTTCAGAGTGAAAACACCGCCTGCTCAACAGAAATCGTTGGCGGTTCTAAGCTCCCTTAACCAAAATTGCCAAGTCATGTGGCGCTAACTGTCTAAGGCGATCCACACTCGTGTGGCCGGTGTTTCAAAATCTCTCAATTTCAAACGTTCGCAGCGATCTTAAGACCGGCTGATTTCTACTCTACGACCAGTTTCACCGGGACCAAAGCAGGTGGTAAAAATGCCCAACCTTTTCTGTTTGAACAACGGGTTGGTGGCTTTTTGGAGCCCTCTTTCCAAAGCCCAGAGCAAGCCTCGTATAGACGATCAGCCTTTACTGAGTAGGTTTGAACTCGAAGCGGTCAAACAGGGATGATGCATTTCATAGAAGTTGTCTGCCGGATGAGTGGCCGATTTCGAAATTTAACCTTACAGCCACGCAGTAACAGCGAAGTCGCCTTTCCTTCCCAAAGTGTTGAAAGGCAAAGACAGCAGTGGGCTAAGAGCAGGCTTTAACGCGAACTTAATCAGCTGGCGAGTTGCAGCAAGTCGCCGTCCGTGCAATCAAAATAGCGGGTATTGCTGCCTGCTGATTATTTACTCGGCCATTACTGCCCCAATACTTCCAGTAGAACTTCGCCAGTCGCTCCTGAGGGTGGTCTGGTTCCCGCAACGACCGACAAGGTCAAAGCAACATCGATGGTATGAACCCGCCGTGACACAGTCTGAGGCTCAATCCCTTGTCCTGCGAACAGGATCGGAACGAATGTGTCATAGCGCCAAGGCGATCCGTGGGTGACTGTCACAGACAACCCGTCCATATCGTTGATGAACGTTTCGGGCTCGAAAACGACATATATATCGCCTGACCGGTCCCGATGGTAATTGTTCAATACGGCATGCATAAGGGCATTGTCGGGAACCGAGCCTTCCCGCAAGCGTGAACTGGGAATAGCATAAGCCACACCTTCGAAGGCTACCAATTCACCTGCAATCGCAGTCTCAAGCGCCACCCTGTCGATGTCGGGGTTGTCCCGAATATCGGCAGCTAGGGTCAAATATGGATGGTCATAACCTTCGAATAGCGGACCTTGTATGTTGAAACGCCCTTTAATCTTCTCGGCAGCAGGTGCTGTGTTCCATTCATCGGGAGAAACATAGCTGCCAGGCATTCCGATTGAGGCAAGATAACCAGGTGCTTCTGGGGCACCGTGGTCTGAGGACAATACAATCAAGGTGTGTTCAAGGCCAACCTCGGCATCGACATAGGCAAACAGATCGGCCAGCGTCCGATCAAGCTGTAACAGATTGTCCTCAGCCTCTAGGCTCGATGGTCCAAAGAAATGCCCCACATAATCGGTCACAGAAAAGCTAACGCCCAGAAAATCGGTCACATCGTCATCCCCCAACCCCTCTTCGGCGATGAGAGTCTTCGCAAAATCAGCGGTCATGCGATCGCCAAAAGGACTAAGCGTTAGCAAGGTCGTAAAGTATTTGTCCTCGGTCGTTCCCAACGGATGCGGAAAAGTGCGGCCAAACCCCGCAAAATCCGGTTCCCAGTCCTGATCGTCGCGCGTTCCAAAAAGATAGCTGTCAATCGGATTCAAGAGTTCCCACAAATGGTCACTGAAGCTTTGCGGCAGACCTTTGTCGTTCCATGCATCGACCCACTCGGGGTAGGCATCATAGTAGTAGTTGCTTGTTACGAACTCTCCGACCGCTTTTGAAAACCAGAATGCTTTGCCCGCGTGCCCAGCCATCGCAACAGCACCCCGATCTTTGATCGAAACACCAAATACTTTTGCACCCCCGGCTGTGTTCACCGCTAGCTCGTCGCCAAATGACGATGTCAGGATTGTTCGTGGCGAACGACCATCACTGGTCGCGGCGCGCTGCGTGGGATCGATTTCAGTTGCATCGTCAACATCAGCGCCACCTGTGAGAATCGAATAGTCTGGGTCTTCGATATTATAGACGGTGCGTCCAGCACTGCGGTCATACCACAGGTTGCCAACCATGCCATGGGCAGCTGGGTTGGCACCGGTTGCCAGCGTAGTGTGCCCCACAATCGTTTCGGTGTTGGCATGGGTGTGGTGGGCATTGTTGTAGTGAATGCCTTCCTCAAGCAGATATCTGAAGCCACCTTCTCCGAGTTGATCCAAATGACGGGTAGGCATATCCCCACGCAGTTGGTCGACGGTGATTTGCAGGATAAGTTTTGGCTTATCCGTTGCAGACGCGGCGATTGGAACAGAGCTGAGTGCAAAAAGTAAACAAAAGGCGGTTGTTGGAAAAAAAAAATGCATGGGACGTCCTGTGTCGTGGCGAGCGAATGGAACAGAGTATGCAAGGTTTTGCCACGCGAGCGTAAGCTTTTATCTTGTTTAGGTCGCTTTCGGCACAAAACAGACATGACCAGCCAATACCTCCGACGGTGAAAGTTGTCATTTGCAGCAAGAGCCAAGAACTACACTAACGGAGACGAAACCGGTCATCCGTAAGCGACTTGCATAAGTGAGGCATCCACGTCGGCTTCAGCCGAAGGAAGGCGATAATCCCAAAAATCCGACTGTGTGATCTAGATTGCATCGCATTTCAACTTTCAACCCTAAGGTACACAGAGCACGTATTCGTGTTAAGTTGACAATCCGGAGAGCTTTGATGTTTAAATTTACTGCCGTCGCAGCCATTGCTTGCACTATTTCTCTCATTACACCGGCTTCAAAAGCTGAAGCTGGGAATGATCCATTTATTGGTGAGTTGATGCTTGTTGGGTTCAATTTTTGCCCGCGAAATTGGGCTGACGCCAACGGTGCCTTACTGGCAATCTCGTCTCACCAAGCATTATTTTCGCTACTGGGGACAATGTACGGAGGTGACGGGCGCACGACGTTTGGTTTGCCAGATCTCCGAGGCCGAGTTGCGGTTGGAACCGGGACTGGACCAGGTTTGAGCCCTGTGGCCCAAGGAAATCATTTCGGAGTGCCGACGACGACCCAAACCATTGCAACCATGGCCAATCATTCTCACACGGCAACGAGTACTGGGACGACAACGATCCATACTGTAGGGGAAGATGCAACCCAGACCGAGCCTAGCGGCGCAGTCTTCGGGTATTCGGGTACAGCAATTTATTCAACATTTCCGCCGGATGAAACAATGGCTTCAAGTGCTGCCACCACAAATGTCGCGACTACGATTGTGAATAGTGGAGGTGGTCAAGCACAAGAAAACCACCAACCTTCATTGGGGCTGCGTTATTGTATCGCTCTGAATGGAACCTACCCCTCTCGCAATTAACCCAACTGTGACTCAAACAAAAGCGAGATTGGTACAGAACCAATCTCGCAAGTTCCAATTAGATGTAAGGCAGATCACGATAGTGCATAGGGTGCTGGAGATCTATTTTGTGTACTCGCGACACATTTCGCTTTAGCCGCAGGCCTGCACAGAGGCCGGCATGATTTTCAACTTGTCCACCTATTACAACAACCGTCCGAACTCGAAGGCCTAAAGCTACTCTAGGCGAGCGAAAATGGTCATTCAATTGTAGCCTTGAAATGCCTCGCCGGGTTTGATGTTCGGATACGTCGTCATACTGGAAGTGAGGCCACTAAGAATGCCAGTAATCGGCGTCATCACCCATGCATGAGAGAACCCTTCGTTGCCCCAAAGCTCGAATTGTTCTGCAGGGTCTTCCCTAACGTTGAAAACTTGAGGAAAAGTGTGCCGCTTGATCTCTGAGAAACTCGACTCGGCTGTGAAGAAATGGACCTTCATATCACGCCATTTCACGGCGAAAACATCGTCGCCTACAAAGGTGACAACATGCTCGCGGTTCGAGGTTTCTTGTTCGCCGAGTAAGAAAGCGCTCTGATCCACACCGTCGATTGGACGGTCTTTTGGGATACGGGCGTCTGCACCTACTAGCGTCGCGAGTGTTGGGTAAATATCGAGAACAGAAACGATCTCGTTTGACACCCTTTCTTCAGGGATGTTTCCGGGCCAACGTACCATAGCAGGCGTTCGCAAACCGCCTTCAAAACCAGTGCTAAGACCACCGCGCCAAGGCCCGGTTGATCCGCCGACCTCGCCAGTCGCGTATCCAAGCCCTTGGGGAAGAGTTCCCGGTCCATTGTCGCCTGTCAGAACGACGATGGTGTTTTCGGCAATACCCGTTGTGTCCAGCGTATCAAGGATGCGGCCAATGTTGTAATCGACTTCGTGTTTGATATCCGAATAAGTCCCAGCCCCTGAGACACCGTCAAAATCCGGATGTATCACCCAAGGTGGATGGAATTGGGTGAATCCAACATAAAGGAAGAAGGGGTTATCACCCTCCGCTTGGCGCTCGATGTAGGCGATCGAACGGTCAGTGATTTTCTGATCGAAGGTGGTTTTTCCGGCAATATCGTAGTGGTCCGTTTTATAAGAAGGTTTACCTTTCCTGCCCTCCCAGAAGTGCGGTATCGCCGCCACGTTGGCGTCGAACTCCGGAGTAGCTGTGTAAGCCGCCGCGTTGGACCCTTCGTTGATACCCCACCATTCGTCGTAACCTTGATCACTAGGATGCCGCCCGACCTGAGACCCAATGTGCCACTTCCCAAAGAGCGCAGTTTTGTAGCCTTCATCTGAAAGCAATTCGGCAAGTGTGTACTCCCAAGGCGCGAGACCATCGGGTTCACCCGGTGCTGCAACTTTTTGCGTTCCGCTACGGATCGGAAGACGACCTGTATGAATGGCAGAACGTGTCGGAGTGCATTGATTTTCAATATTGAAGTTGAGAAAACGCATCCCTTCAGCTGCGAACGCATCAATTTCAGGAGTAGGAACTGTACTGCCCTGAAGGCCAATATCGCCCCAGCCCCAATTGTCTACGAGCAGATAGACGATGTTGGGCCGAACCTCTTGAGCCATTGCAGAGCTCACTGTTGCCAAGCTTAACCCTATGGCAAAAGTGGACAATTTACGACGAAGTGTTGGCATGGCCCCGATCTCCTTCAACGGCTTTCCTCAAATATTAGAGCGAAGATGGGTCAGTGTAAAAGCCTGAGATGAGAGGAGATCAGGCCAGATGAGGGCTCGATCCAGCATTGCTGCACCGCAGCACTCGGTTTCTGCCCTGAACGTGCCGAAACCGGTCGGCTAAGCAATAGCAAATGACGGGTGTCAGCGCAAAGTGGACGTTGGGTTGTAGCTCACGGAACGGAAACCGGTCATTCTGTGCAGCTGCGAAACAAACTCTCGCAATCCTAGTTGTGCCGCCATTCAGACCGAAAGCCCCATTTGAAACCTTCATTTGACGGTAGAAACACATCGGTCCCGTTCCTTGATCGCGCGGCGTATCATTGGGTTGCGGGCGACTTGGAATACCCCAGAAGACGGCCACATTGCAAAGGCTCATGGACTTGATACAGAATTATATTTTTGGGCATGGAGGATGCCGTACGACAAGAGCTAATCAAATCCCCTTCCCGATATAAGAACCCCACTTGAGTGGTTTCGTTTTTGGCGGAGAAAGGGTGAATCTTGACCCAATCACCATAAGGTCTTGTAGCAAAATGAATTTATGAAGATGAATGCACAATAAACCTGCCTGTCTGTGATATCAGAGCTTGCTTTATTGGCGAAAAACAGCGGAAATTGAGTTGCGCGCACGCGGGCGATACTCTTGGGGGATTATCAATGGCTACATTCACCGTAAGCAATACCAACGACACTGGTGCCGGAAGCCTGCGACAGGCGATCATCAGTGCCAACGGTGCGGCCGGCGACGACATCATCGATTTCTCCATTGCGACCGGGTCGATAATCAATCTGACATCTGGCGAACTGGTGATCAGCAGCGGCATTACTTTTGACGCGGATATCGACAATAATTCTGCTACACGGGATGTAACCGTCAATGCGGGCGGAGCCAGCCGGGTTTTCAGCTTTGTCAGCGGCACCAGTTCGATCGACAACCTTCTCATCACCGGTGGTAACCTTGCGGGCGATGGTGGCAATCTCACCAACAGTGGCGTTGCGAATGGCAAGGGTGAAAATACCCAAGGTGCCGGTATCTTCAACGCTGGCTCGCTCACCCTCACCAATAGCACGATCACTGCCAACACTGCGGGCGGCGGCGGTGCCGGTGCCTCGTCAAATGGTGGTGGTGGCGGATTTGGCGGGTTTGCTGGCTCGACAGGCGGCGACGGTGGTGTCGGTGGCTACGGCGGGACGGGTGGCGTAGGCGGCGTGAATTCCGGCGGCGTCGGAGGTACCAACGACAACGGGGCCAGCCCCGGAAATGGTGGTGGCGGAGCAACGAACGTAGGCGGTGGCGTTGGCGGTCTTGGTGAAAACGGCGGCAACAACGGTGGCACCGGCGGAACCGCGGGTTCGGCCGGCGGCGGTGGCGGCGCCGGTGCGGCCGGCTATTCACAATCCGGCGGCCACGGCGGTCACGCGACAGGCGGCATCTACAATTCCGGTGCTCTGGTGATTACGGATTCAACCATCACCAGCAATCTTGGCGCCGGTGGTGGCGGTGGCGGTGCCGGCGGTGGCTCTGCTGTAGCGGGCAACGGTGGTGACGGGGTCGGCGCGATCACAAACTCTGGCGGCACGCTGACCATCTCGCAAAGCACCATCGATACGTTTTCCGGCAATGTCGGTGGCGGCGGTGGCGGCGGAAGCGGGGGTGGCGGCACGGCTGGCACATCTGCCAACAACATCGACGGTGCCTACACCGTCTCCGGGACGGAAACGACCTTTGTGGTCAACACTACCTTGGACACCGGAGCCGATGCGACTGTGACCGGCGATCTGGCGGCAGAAACTGCCGATGGCGATGGACTTAGCCTGCGCGAGGCGGTTCTGCTTGCAAACCCCGGCGACACGATCACTTTCGACGGCTCTTTGGACGCGGCGACCATCAAATTGGTGTCGGGCACGCTCGAGATCATCACAGGCGAAAACCTGATCATCGATGGAGATCTTGACAACGACAACAGCGCCGACGTGACAATCAGCGGCGACGCGAACAATAGCGGTACGGTCAACGCGGGCGACGTGCGGGTGTTCACCGTACAATCCGGCGCCTCGCTACAACTGGATGGCGTAGTTGTTTCCGGCGGCTATGACACGGGCGCAAACGGTAGCAATGGCACCAATGGTGCTGACCAGATACCCGGCAGCAGCAGCGAAGGCGGCAACGGGACCGATGGCACGGACGGCGGCTATGCAGCTGGGGGAATCCTGAATGCTGGCGCCCTAACTCTGCTCAATTCCACCGTCTCGAACAGCACTGCCATTGGCGGCACGGGCGGTGCTGGCGGCGATGGCGGCACCGGCGGCGTGTCCCTTCCCAACGGCAATGGCTATAGCGGTGGCGCGGCTGGCGAAGGTGGTGCAGGTGGCCATGCTGCTGGCGGCATCCTGAATCTGGGAACCGGTACATTGACCCTGACGGATGCGTCGATCACCGGAATCACATCGACCTCTGGCGTTGGTGGCGCGGGCGGCGCAGGCGGAGACGGCGGTCCAGCACAGGGATCGCAAACTGATGGCGGCCCGGCGCGCGGCGGCGGAGCGGGAGGCGATGGCGGTGTCGCGGCAGCGATCGTCAACTTTGCGTTGAACCTGGTCAACGGGGTGCCCACTGTGTCGACCAACACGCTCAACGCTGGCGCTGGCGGCACGGGTGGGACCGGCGGAACCGGCGGTGCGGGGCAGACCGGCACTGGTGGGACTGGCGGTATCGGCGGTTCATCTGATACTGCCGGGTCCAGCGGCAACAACGGCTCGGGCGGTGCGCTCGGCGGCACCAGCGGTGAGATATCCGAAGTCGGCGACAGTGGAGCGCGCGGCGATGGCTCTGGCGGTGGCGCCGGCGGTGGTGGCGGTTACACGGGGCTGACAGCGCCGGAAGTGGTCAATGTTTTCGCTCCGGTGATCCGCAATCTCGACGGCGACAGCAACACATTCACCGAGGGCGGCGGCGCCGTCGCTCTGGACACCAATACAGCCGCCGCAGTGTCCGATGAAGACGATACAGAATTTAACGGCGGCTCGCTGACCGTCTCGCTCTCGGCCAATGGGACTTCGAGCGATCAGCTTTCAATCCTCGCCACAGGGGACAACCCGGGCGAGATCGACGTCGACGGCGCGAATGTTGAGTTCGGTGGCAGTGTCATAGGTACAGTCGCTGGTGGAACGAACGGCACTGATCTGGTGGTGACCTTCACGACAGGCAGCGCTCGAGAAAATGCGGTCGAATCCCTTATTGCCGCGTTGCGCTTTAACAATACAGGCAGCCCCCCAAATACATCCACCCGCACAATTGATGTGACACTGAACGACGGCGATTTGCCGTCTGCCACTTCACAAGTCACGGTTACTGTCGATGCAGCCAACATTAATCCATCTGTGACGCTTTTGCCGGGTGATCTGAGTTTTACCGAAGATACGGCAGGGAATGTTGCGCTTGGGGCGGCGGTGTTTGCGGATCCGGACAGTGATCCGATCACGGTGACGCTGGCGGTTGATCAGGGCACGTTTGGCACCCCGGCAGATGGGGCGGCTGTTGGCAGTGGCGTAACTGAGACGCTGGTGAACTCGCAGACGATCACGCTTGTGGGCTCGGTCGCCGATATCAACACCTATCTCGATACGGCCTCGAACCTCCAATACACGGGTGCGCAGGATGACACTGGCGACGATACCGCCACGCTGACGGTCACCGCCAATGATGGGGATGGGTCCGGCGACGTGAGCCTTGGCACAGTCAATATCGATATCACGGGCGTGGATGATCCGGCGGTTGCGCAGGATGACACCTTCACCGTTGGCGAATTGGCGACCATCACCGGCGGGGACCTGCATGCCGACAATAGCAATGGGGCAGATACCGACGTTGAAAGCGACGCCTTCGATGTGACCGAAGTCAATGGCGTGGCGGGCAATGTGGGCAGTCAGATCACCCTGGCCTCGGGCGCGCTGTTGACGGTGAATGCAGACGGGACGTTTGATTATAACCCCAATGGGCAGTTCAACGACGAATCCATCGGCACCTCGCCAACGGACAGCTTTGCTTACACGGTCACCGGCGGTGATACCGCGACGGTCACGATCAACGTCACTCTGGACGACGGTGATGAGGTCTTCAACGGCACCACCCAAACCGGCAACTTCAACGGTGGTCCGCTCGGCTCTGACACCGTGTCCTATATCGGATCAGCCCTGCCTCTTGTACACAT
>OMPR01000013.1 GCA_900313015.1 Rhodobacteraceae bacterium EL53
GACAGGATAACCGCTGAAGGCATCTAAGCGGGAAGCCCCCCTCAAAACAAGGTATCCCTGAGAGCCGAGGTAGACCACCTCGTCGATAGGCCAGAGATGTAAGTGCAGTAATGCATTCAGTTGACTGGTACTAATGGCTCGATAGGCTTGATTTGATCCAGTAAAAGCAAGACTTTTACGGACAAACAAAAGCATACATCACAACACTGAAATACATGACAAACAGACAACGTTGATATTTTCCCTGCGATAAAATCGCAGGAAATGAGGTATTTATTCGGTTTGGTGGCCATAGCACAAGTGAAACACCCGGTCCCATCCCGAACCCGGAAGTTAAGCACTGTCGCGCCGATGGTACTGCGTCTTAAGACGTGGGAGAGTAGGTCACCGCCAAACCTAATAAATACCTCATAATCTCTAAGCGATCACCTCCTCCATTTATCCAATTCTTGTTCCTGTCGCGACGTCGCGCTTGTAAGGGACTGATGTCTTTGCCACTCTTTCCTAACTTGGAGGCGAGATGCATGTGGCAAAATTGGGCTGGAAACCAACAATCGTCTCTGACAGCAAGTGTACCTAGAACTCTTGATGAATTGCGACGTGATTTACAGAGCGGCAACATCTTGCGGGCCGTTGGATCCGGCCATTCCTTTACACCCTTGATCGCCGGAGCTGATGGTATTCTCGATCTGAGTGGTTTGGATGAGAGGGTTGTTTTGCAGCCGTTTGAATCCTCTGCTTGGGTCAATATGAATGCTTCGCTTCGACAGTTGTCACCAGCACTCGGGGAACATGGCCTGGCGTTTCGGAATCTGGGAGACATCAACACGCAAACTCTAGCGGGGGCGGTTTCGACGGCGACACACGGGACAGGGGCGACGTTGCCTTGCCTGTCTGCAGAGTTGCTTGCGGCCCGTTTCATGACTGTTGCGGGCGATGTTGTTGAGACGGGCTCACATGAAACGCCGGGCCTTTTGGAAGCCGTGCAAGTCTCGCTTGGAACGATTGGTCTTTTGCTAGAGGCCCATGTCTCTCTTGTTCCAAAATACAATCTGCACAGGCAAGTCAGGCTTGCATCGGTGACGGACACATTGAACGGCATGATGCAGCATTGGAAGGACAATCGGAACTTTGAATTCTTCTACATACCACACACGGGCAAAGCGGTTGAGATTCTTCATAACTTAAGTGATCTGGCAGAAACCAAACCCCCTATAGATTTGGACAACTTAGCTGTCAAAGCATTGCGTCTTGCGCGTTCACTGGGGCGATTGCATCCTTCGCTACGTTCCCTGCTGCTTAAGCTACTGACACTGGCGCAATCGGACGAAGACTATGTCGGAGAAAGTTGGAAGGTGTTGTGCAGCCAGCGTGATGTTCGCTTTATTGAGATGGAATACCATCTTCCTACTGAAGTTGCGCAAGACGCGCTGAACGAAGTCATCTCGAGGACCGAGGCCAAGTATCCAGACATCTTTTTCCCAATTGAGATCCGCCGTTCTGCAGGGGACAGGGCATATCTGTCTCCTTTTCAAGGCGAGGGTCGCATCTCGATCGCTATTCACTCTGTCCCAGAGGAGCCGCAAGAGGCCTTTTTTGAGGACATAGAAACGATCTTCAAAGCCGCTGGGGGACGTCCACACTGGGGGAAGCTGCATTCGCTTACCCAAAATGATCTGGTAGATCTTTACCCAGATTTTGAGAAATTTACACACATTCGCCAGACGTTTGATCCAACCGGCAGGTTGCTATCTCCTGCTATGGCGCGACTCTTGGATGGAACGGCGGGCGCATGACACACGATCCCTTTCTAAGCCAGCTTTCAGAGGGTCTTAAATCCCAAGGAGTCGATGCTGCAACTGTGGTTGTGGATCTGGATAGGCTTGATGCCAATATCGAAGCCATTCGGAGACATGCCGACCCCGCATTAAACTGGCGTTTGGTGGCAAAATCGCTGCCTTGCTTTCCATTGCTCCAGTACGTGCAGCGGGCCTTGTCGATCAACAGCTATATGACGTTTTCCGAACCGATGATAGCTGCATTGCTACGCTCGGATGTTGAGGCGGACCATTTGGTGGGCCGCCCTTTTTTGGTGTCAGCAGCACGGCGTATCCTGTCGGAGTTTATCGCGGACGCACCTCGCATTCAGTGGTTGGTGGACAGTGAAACGCGTGTGGCGGAGTATTCCGCCCTTGCGCAAGAGTTCGGTGTGCGTTTGCGTCTTTCGTTCGAGGTGGATGTCGGGCTCCATCGGGGTGGTTTTGATCCTGCGTCTGTGCACGAAGCTATGGAGCAGGCGCGGTCCCTACCGGGTTTAGAGGTGAGTGGCGTGATGTGTTATGAGGCGCATCTCCCCAAACTGCCGTCGGTAATGAAAGCACGTGCTTCAGCGGCTTGTGATTCAAGAATTACCCGTGCCGCGTCTTTTGTTAGGGATGGGTGCGTTAACGCAGGCGGGAGTTTGACCTTTGACCGGTATCGTGCGGGTGGGGACGTCAACGATATCTCGTTCGGTTCGATTTTGATGCAACCAACAGACTTTATGTCGAAAAATCTCGATGATTTTAAACCCGCGTTGTTCATCGCAACACCGGTGCTGAAAGTTATGCACAAAAATCCGATTCCGGGTTTAGAGGTTTTACCCGACAGGTGGTCTAAGACTTTCGATCTTGCGATCCAAGGCGGGTATTACAAAGGACGCCCGGTATTCCCGCCTCATGCAACTTATTCCAAGATTTTTGGTCGCTCCTCTAACCAAGAGGTATGGTCCTGCCCCTCTGGATGGGATGTGGTGGCGGGCGACATCGCCCTATTACATCCCAGTCAAAGCGAAGCCGTTTTGTCGCAATTCGGCACTGTTACGGCTGTTCGCGAGGGACAAATCGTGGATGTTTGGCCCTGTCTACCGGGCTAAAGGGGCGATCAAGGGACAAGCAGGTCAGACAGGGTTTCCAAAGCATAACTCGCATTCATATGTGTGAAGTCGGACGCCTCAGGCTTTGTACAAAGATCATTCGCCCTAGCGAATTGAGCAAGAGATAAAAATGGGGCTGCAATCATCCGGGACGGGACCGGAGCATAGTTAAGATTTGATTGCTTCAACTCTTTGGACACAATCGTGTTGAACAGTGCCATCAGGCGATCCGCGTCAGGTTGCTGAGCTGTGCCCGCAATATCTGGTATATTCTGTACAGATTGCTGCGCGGGAAATGGCATTTGAACGACCACAAATCGGCTGTCGGGGTTGTAGAACTGTTGCATTTTCTTGCGGTAAGCCGTGGTGCGCAGTCGCATAGCCTTGGTCAAAGCTCCAAGCGATATGGATTTCGAATGGCCTGCCGTTGTGAGGCCGAGAACATCATGTGTTGCTAAGATGGAATAGTATGAAGGCAGGTAGAAACCATGCGACGCAAGTAAGACACGATCAAACGCGCTTAGGTCTAATTCCACCGGACCTTTGATATCAATCATTCCACCGGATTGCGCATCTTCTTGGGATCGCACCCGCAACGGGTTAGAATGACCTAGGGATTTGGCGTGAAAGTCCGCATTGTTCACGCCGTAAAGGGTCACGTCCGCATCAGGAAACTTACTTTTGATCAGCGGCAGCGCAGCTTTATAGGCGGCAATGTGAGAGTTTCCCAAAATTGCGATACGGGTCATTTTCGGAATGTCTCCAGCAGGATCTCTTCGCATTGGACATCCTCGGAAGATTTCTGCTGTTCTGGCACTGCTTTTGATTGAACTAAAGGTGGGTCTGCCCCTTCGTAGGCCAGGGAAAATACCCCGAAAACAGTATCTACCCCCTCGGATGAGGGGTCCCTTAGATTGCGGGCAAAGAACGGCCCTCCTACAACCGGTGTTGTGATGATTTCGTACGAGGGGAAATAGTCAAAATCAGGGTCGCTGTCTTGTAGGGTACCACAGACAGCACGCAGTACGGATTTTGAGTATGTAGAAGCAGGCCCGACATGATGTCCGGACGCCGTGGCCACCAGTGGAACCGGAGAAACCGTGAGCAAGATTTGAATGTCCAAGTTCTGATGCTTTAGGATGCTCTGGGTTTGTTTTAGATCTTCCAGAATTTCGGGGTAAGAAAAGTTGTGAAAGGTCGCCGGGTTGGTCTCTATGGTGCCAGCTATGGTTCCGGGTGCCGTCGGCAATGCGCGGCCCGTGGCATTGTCCAGCCATGCCTCGGTCAACCCGAGAGTGAACACCATGACCTTGGTTTGGTTGAGTAATCCTCGTACCGACTGCAGGTGATCCTGACGGCTACGTTTGAGATCGGATGCGAATTTCAAACCATCTGGTTCGACTGTTGGTCGCAAGGCATCAAAAAAACGACCTTCATGTTCCCAAATCAAAGGCTCAGAAGGGGTGTCCGCAAAGGCATCCGCGATTAACTCTCTGAGCTGTCGCGCAGTATAGATATTCCCGTATCGCGCGGAAAACTGATCATAGCCGTATTGTTGACGCACTGACTTAGGGATTTGATCTGGTAAGCGCTCAACTTGCAGTACATTCCAACCAGACTTGGTTAAGCGCCGATGGATATGTTGTGCAAAGCAACTGCCGGCCGTCATGATAGCCGTGTCTGGCGACAGGGCAAATTTAGGTTTGTGCAAGTGATCCAAAGTTTCTGGTCGTTGTTCGACAACGGCGCTGCGCCAGAAACCGTGAGCGGGAATGTCTTGATATGGGGACAATCGAGCCATGGATCTGAAATACCTCGTTGGGTGACTGCTGGAAACGGGTGTCTGGGGGAACTGAACCACAGCTGGGGACTGCGGTGCGAGGTAAATCTGTTCGAAGTCTGTATTGAAGGCAGGGCTTTGGTGCGAAAGCTACACTTTGTGCTGAATTTCCAGATCAGTTGCTGCGCGAGATCTAATACAAGCCACAAACTTAGATGGCTGAGCCAAGAGGCCTAAAAATGTAGTCCTAAACCTTAAGGAACAAGATTGACTTTGAAGCGCTTGGATTGCCTGTTGCTTAGGCAGATAAAGAGGATCCGAACGATGGCTGACATTTCAACAAAAACCCTCTCGCTGGATGAGATCCGGAATTTGGCCAAGACGGTTCTGGTTTCGGCAGGGATGGATGGCGCGGGCAGTGACATCTTGGCGGATCTTGTCATGCAATCTGAACGGGATGGGCCGCGTAGTCATGGGTTGGCTATGTTGCCGCGCTATGTGCAGAGCTTTCAATCGGGATATGCCAACGGTGCTGCAAAGCCCAAAATCGAACGTCTTGCTGCTGGGGTGCTGCGCGGCGATGGGGACAATGGATTTTTTCAGATCGCATCAGAGCTGGCCCGTCCTCAACTGATTGAAATGGCCCGCGACGCGGGGATTGCGGGGTTCACCTGCGCCAATACGCATCATCTCGCCGCATTGCGGTTTGAAACCGAAGCCTTGGCGCGCGAAGGGCTTATTGCGATTTGCGTGGTAAATTCATTGGCCTTGATAGTCCCGCATGGGGGGAAGACACCTGTTTTTGGTACAAACCCAATGTCCTTTGCCTGTCCACGTGAGGGGGCTGAACCGATTGTCTGGGATCAGGCGTCATCCGTTGTTGCGTTAATGGACATTAAATTGGCAGCCGCTGAAGGGCATGATTTACCTTATCCGGGGGGCTTGGATCGAGCAGGAAACGTGACAACGGATGCCTCAGAAATCAATGAAACGCTGAGTTTGTTGCCCTTTGCCGAACATAAAGGCACTGGAATCGCATTGATGGTCGAAATTCTGGCAGCCGCTCTGGCGGGGGGGTGTTTGTCCGTTGAAACCGAAGAAAAACAATCGTTTGGAGCGCTGAATATCAAGCCAGGTGTCACACTCATTGCGATTGACCCCGCCAAATGGGGCAACCCCAGTTTTCTGGCGCAGGTATGCCAAATCGTTGGACAGATTGATGCGGAGCCGGGCGCACGCGTGCCAGGTGATGGGCGTCTGAAGATGCGAGCCAAGGCGCAATCCGAAGGGGTGGCTGTTAACCTGGCGCTTCTGGAAGAACTCGAGCGCAGCGACTAAGACCGACACTCAAGAGTGTGGCGGAACGCACTCCTTTCAAACTGAACAGAACCGAGAGCTCTGAACGAGGATTTGCAATCTGTGCCTCGGCTGTTTTGGGGTGGAACCCCCTTGTTTTAAGCGTTTACGTGAATTATAGCGGCAGAACCTCGGGGTGCCTGCTTGGCTGAGATGCGTCTTGTGAACCCGTTGAACCTGAACCGGCTAGAACCGGCGGAGGGAAGGTCTGCATCGCGTTCGGTGCGCCAACTCCGCCCACAACCTATGGAGATCGCCATGAAGGCCCTTCCTTTTGTTGCGGGTCTGATGCTTGCCAGTGCGGCAGCGGCAGAGACACCCGTCCTGACAGTTTATGCACCTGACTATTTTGCCTCTGAGTGGGGCCCTGGTCCCGGCATCGAGGCAGCGTTTGAAGAACGCTGTGGCTGCGATCTGGAATACAAAACCGGCGAGTTGTTGCCACGTTTGTTGCTAGAGGGCGCCAATACCGAAGCGGACGTCGCCATTGGCTTTAACTCGGACATCACCAAAAAGGCCCGTGAGAGCGGACTGTTTGCCCCGCACGGCTTGGACACTTCGGCTTTGACTTTGCCGATTGAGTGGAACGACGACACCTTTGTGCCGTTCAACTACAGCCACACCGCATTCATCTATGACAACACCAAGATCACAGATGCTCCGACTAGTTTTGATGCTCTACTGAATGCACCCGACGATTTGCGTCTGGTGCTTCAGGATCCACGCAGCTCGATCTCGGGCTTGGCGTTGGTTCTGTGGGTCCAGCAAGTGTATGGCGAGAAATCGGAAGAGGCATGGGCCAAATTGGCACCCAAGATCGTCACAGTGACCAAAGGCTGGTCGGAAAGCTATGGCATGTTCACCGATGGTGAGGCGGACATGGTGCTTAGCTATACGACTTCTCCAGCGTACCACATCATCGCAGAAGAGGACCTGACCAAATCGGCAGCGATCTTTGATGAAGGTCACTATTTCATGGTGGAATCTGCGGCAAAATTGAAAAATTCGGAGCAATCCGATCTGGCGGACCAGTTCATGGCGTTCATTCTGAGCGAAGAGTTCCAGACCATGATCCCTACATCAAACTGGTCTTTCCCAGCGGCTTTGGCCGACGACAAATGGCCCGAAGGGTTCAAAGCGCTGCCAGTGCCGGAAAAGGTTCTGTTCTACAGCGAAGACGAAGCCGCAGCAGTTCGCAATGAGGCGATCGAGGCATGGCGTCGCGCGCTGTCTCAGTAAGCGCGGCACTGGTTGTTGCGGGGATGGTTCTGGTCCCCGTTACGGCTGTGCTCTGGCGTGGGGGCGGTTTCGGGGGGCTTGGTCCTGCTGATTGGGCCGCCCTGCGCTTTACGCTTTGGCAGGCGGCTTTGTCTGCGTTGCTAAGCGTGGTTCTCGCTATTCCGGTTGCGCGTGCGCTGGCGCGTCGCGCTTTTCCCGGACGCAGTGCCCTGATTGCGCTGATGGGCGCACCTTTTATTCTGCCTGTGATCGTTGCCATCCTTGGTCTGTTGTCGGTGTTCGGTGGCAAGGGGGTGATCAATCAACTGATTGTGCCACTGGGTCTGACCCGCTTGGATATCTACGGATATCATGGGGTGATACTGGCGCACGTCTTTTTCAATCTGCCTCTTGCTGTGCGGCTTTTGCTGCAAGGGTGGTTGTCGATACCCGCAGAGCGGTTTCGTCTTGCGGCGACCCTGAATGCCCCAGTTTGGCAGGTGTTAGAATGGCCCATGCTGCGCAGGCTATGCCCCGGTGCGTTTGTGGTGATCTTTGTGATTTGCCTTGGGTCGTTTGCGGTGGCTCTGACCCTAGGGGGCGGACCACGTGCGACGACTGTCGAGCTGGCTATATATCAAGCGTTCCGATTTGATTTTGATCTTGGTAAGGCCGCAACGCTTGCCATGATGCAGCTGCTCCTTGGGTTGGCTGCCGGACTGGTTGCCTTGCGACTTGCCCCGCGTGACGGGTTCGGCGCGGGGTTGGATCGGCAAGTGGCCCGTTGGGATGGCATATCCCGCTCGGCAAAGGTCGCAGACACGGTTTGGATTACTCTGGCTGCTGGCTTTTTGTTGCTGCCGTTGGCCTCCGTCGCTTGGGCCGGGGTTCCTGGGTTATTCACATTGCCGCCGGAGGTTTGGCTTGCCGCTGGTCGGTCAGTTCTGTTGGCACTTGGCGCGACGGCATTAACGTTGACCTTGGCGCTACCGTTGCTGTCCCGAGCAGGAGAGGCGGCCGCATTGTTGGGCGTCTCTGTGTCGGGGCTGGTATTGGGCACAGGCTTCTTTTTGTTGCTGCAACCGTTTGTGCGCCCGGCGAGCGTGGCCTTGGTCGTGACGATGTTGGTCAATGCGCTGATGGCGTTGCCGTTTGTTCTGCGCATCCTCAGACCGGGGTTGGACGGGGCTAAAGCAGATTTTGCGCGCCTCAGCGCCTCTCTGGGGCTGTCTGGCTGGGCGCTGTGGCGTATTGTGTATCTACCGCGTCTCAGACGCCCCTTGGGGTTTGCAGCTGGCCTGACGGCGGCGCTTTCCATGGGTGATCTTGGTGTTATCACACTGTTTGCCGATGGCGACACCGCCACACTGCCTTTGCAGATCTATAGGTTGATGGGCAGCTATCAGATGGAGTCCGCAAGAGGGGCTGCTTTGCTGCTGTTGGCCCTGAGCCTTGGGGCATTCTGGCTGTTTGATAAAGGAGGGCGAGTGAATGCTGACACTTGACCAGATCACGTTGGCACAAGGCCCCTTTTCTTTGGCGGCTGATGTGTCTTTTAATGACCCTATCACGGCATTGATCGGGCCATCGGGGGCTGGCAAATCCACCCTGTTGAACCTGATCGCAGGGTTCGTCGCACCGTCGCAGGGACGTGTTTTGTGGAACGGGCGCGATATTTCAAAACTGCCCCCATCACAACGCCCGGTGAGCATGCTGTTTCAGGACAATAACCTGTTCCCACACTTGGCAGTGTGGGAGAATCTGGCGCTGGCGTTGACGCACCGGCGGCCAAATGCCAAGCAAAGCGCGCAGATGAAACAGGCTTTGTCGCGAGTTGGTTTGGTTGGATACGAAACGCGCAAACCCGGCGCTTTGTCTGGGGGCCAACAGAGCCGGGTGGCCTTGGCGCGGGTCTTGTTGCAAGCGCGTCCGTTGATGCTGTTGGATGAGCCTTTTGCAGCCCTTGGCCCTGCCTTGAAACAAGAAATGTTGGACTTGGTTGCCGAGATTAGCGCCGAAACGGGAATGCATGTGGTGATGGTCAGTCATGACCCCCAAGACGCCGCACGTATCGCGACTGGGACCGCTGTTGTGGACGAGGGGCGAGTGAGCGCCCCGATGCCCACACGGGCGCTGTTGGAGAACCCACCCGCCGGGCTAAAGGCATATTTGGGCGCGACACAGGCGCCCTGACGGGGAGGGCGGACAGGCCTATGCGATTGCAAAAACTCCAACACTCGAATGCTTTGGGCAATCGTGTTCGTAGATCACAAGCACATATGAAATTCATAAGAGTGGAGGTGGTTTGGTGGAGCCTAGGGGAGTCGAACCCCTGACCTCTTGCATGCCATGCAAGCGCTCTCCCAACTGAGCTAAGGCCCCTAAACCAGAGTACCGCGTCTGCGGTGAGCGGACATTTATGAAACGCCGCGCTAGATGGCAAGCCAAAAAGTTTGTTCAAATGAAAAATCTTTTTGGGCATCCATTCCCTTACAAATCTCTTTGCAAGGCAGTGGTTCCGAGAGCAGTTTTCAGGCCGCTCTCGGAGCAATCTTAGGAATCGTCATCTTCCGATGCGACGTCAGCAATTTCTTCCAAAGGAACGGTATCGCTGTCATCATCGTCGTCCAGAACATCATCGCCCAGATCGACGTCAACGGTGTCATCGTCATCATCCAGCACGACGTCATCTTCGTCGATGTTCTGTTTTGCTTTCAGCGTTGCGGCATCCTCTGCGTCAGCAGCGATCATCCGGCTCTTGCCGAGATTCATTTCCACGATCTCGCCGGTATAGGGGCTGACGATCGGGTCTTTGTTCAGGTCGTAAAAACGCTTGCCGGTGGTGGGGCAAACGCGCTTTACACCCCATTCTTCCTTGGGCATGTGAAACCCCCTTGATATCTGGTGAGTCGTATCGACGATTCAGGTCACGTGCCATATGACGTGGGAACTGTCAAAGCCTTTAGCGTAAAGGAGCCGTAAAGATGGGGCAATACGACCTACCAGGGCAACCTTCGGTGCCTTTGACGCTGCGACGCTCCGCGCGCGCGTTACGGATCAGTTTGCGTGTGTCGCAGCTGGATGGGCGCGTAACCCTGACCGTGCCCAAAGGAGTCTCTGAAAGCGAAGCCCTGAAATTTGCGCATGAGAAAGCGGATTGGATCAGATCGCATTTGCAGAATCAGGTTAGCAGCTCTGTTGTGGCACTTGGGAGCGAGATTCCGATTGAAGGGCATCTGCGCCATGTTGTTCCGGCGCAGGGGCGGCGGGTTGTTTTAGATGTGGACGAGGTTGCCGTTCCCGAAGATGCCGTTGCGCGCCGTCTCGAACGGTTCCTGAAAGAGCGCGCCAGAGATCGTCTTGTAGATGCAGCGGATCATTACGCTGATGTGTTAGGCAAATCATACACCAAGGTCACTCTGCGCGATACCAGATCCCGGTGGGGGTCCTGTTCATCGCAAGGTGGGCTGATGTTTTCCTGGCGGTTGATCCTCGCACCGCCAGGGGTGTTGCAGTATGTGGCCGCGCATGAGGTCGCGCATCTGGCCGAAATGAACCATTCTGAGAAATTTTGGGCACAGGTTGAGCGGATCCACGGCCCGTATTCTGGTCCAAGACACTGGTTACGAAGTCAGGGCAGTACGTTGCATCAGTACAGGTTCGAATAAAGGGTCTGTTGACGGCTTCCCTTTTTGTGATCACAAGGAAGTATGCTCAATTCTCGCTCAGCAGATCAAACCACAGCAGCCCATGATCGGGTGTATCGCACTCTTCGAACTCGGATCATGCATGGTGAAATTGCACCGGGGGCCGCGCTAACGTTACGCGGGATTGGTAAAGAATTTGACGTCTCGATGACCCCTGCGCGCGAAGCCGTGCGCCGTTTGGTTGCCGAAGGGGCGCTGTTTCTATCCTCGTCCGGGCGGGTTTCGACGCCAGAGTTGTCCAATGACCGGATCGAAGAGCTGGCTGCTTTGCGCGCGTTGCTTGAGGTCGAACTATCCAGCCGGGCTTTGCCACGGGCCCATATGGCCTTGATCGACAGGCTGCAAACGATCAACATGAACGTGGCTGAAATGGTGACTAAGCGGGACGCAGTGGGATACATTCGTACAAATCTCGAATTCCATCGTACACTTTACCTGAGGGCCCAAGCCCCGGCGATGTTGGCCATGGCGGAAACGGTTTGGTTGCAATTGGGCCCGACCATGCGTGCCCTTTACGGGCGCTTGCGCCGGACGGAACCGCCGCATTACCACAAGTTGATTATTGCCGCGCTCAAGGCCGGTGATGAGCCGGGGCTGCGGCTGGCAGTGCGCTCGGATGTGACACAGGGTTTGCGGTTGTTGGTAAGCTAGGGGATCGAAGCCCTGAGGCCGCACAAAGCGGGGGCGAACGCTTAAACGCCAATTCCGGCATTGCGTCGGGAAAAAACAAAGTCTTAATGTGATACGGAAATTTGACGGGGAGAGATATCATGAACACCTTTACACGACGCGGCGCGTTGGGACTGGTTGGCGGCGCAGCAGCATTACCGATGTTGGGCTCGCCTGCATTGGCCAATGAAAAGATGACAGTGGGTGCGTTGCGGTTCACAAGCCACGCCGCATCCTTTGTGGCGTTTGAGCGCGGGTATTTCGCAGCCGAAGGGTTGGATGTTGAATTTAAGTTTTTCCAAGCCGCCCAACCGATGGCTGTTGCGATCGCATCGGGTGATGCAGATTATGCAGTCACCGCGATATCGGGCGGGCTGGTTAGCTTGGCCGAAAAGGGTGCCACTAAAGTAATCGGCGGTGCGCTGAGCGAAGAGAAAGGCATTGATGGCCAAAAAATTCTCGCCTCGAACGCTGCTTATGAAGCTGGCCTGACAAGCCCAGCGGCCCTGGCGGGGAAAAACTTTGCCGTCACGCAGGTTGGGTCGTCGTTCCATTACATGGGCGCAAAGATTGCCGAAGCCGAAGGCGTCGCAGTCAAGTACAAGCCGCTGCAAAAAGTGGGTGCGATTATCGGCGCGTTGAAATCCGGGCAAGTGGATGCTTGGTCGATTGTCCCCCATATTGCCAAAGGTTTGGCAGGGGCTGGTGCGGTTCAGATCATCGGTAATGTTGCGGACTACATCCCGAACTATCAGGTCACCACAGTCTTTACCTCGGCGGCCAATGCCGCCAACGAACGTGCCAAAACCGAAGCTTTCCTACGGGCCTTTTCCAAAGGTGCCGATGATTTCAATTCGGCACTGGTGGACAAAACAGCCGGGGATGACGGTGCGACCGAGATGGTTAAGCTGATCCACAAATACGTTTATGCAGACAGGCCATACGAAAAGGCCGAGAAATCCATTCGCAATGGCGCGATGCGGATCAACAAGAATGCTGGCCTCAACATGGAGTCGGTCCAAGATCAGCTGGGCTGGATGAAGTCAGAGGGTTTGATCAAGGACAGCATTACCAGCGATGTTCTGGTCGATCCATCTTATGCGCCGGTGATCTAGGTCACCTATGGACCTGTCTCTTAATAAAATCACGCACCGGTATGGCGACATGCTGGTGCTGGATGATATTTCTTTGAACATTCCTGACGGAGAGATCCTCTGCGTGATCGGGCCGTCAGGATGCGGAAAATCGACCCTATTGCGGATGATCGGCGGGTTGGAACGCCCGGATCAGGGCCAGGTCACGCAGGTTGGCGAGGTGCCCCAAGGGTGCCTCAACCCGCTGACGTTTGTCTTTCAGGATTTCGCATTGTTGCCATGGCGGACCGTCGCGGGAAATATCTCGCTGGTGCTCGAAGATCATGGGCTCAAGGGCAGTGAAATTGACCGTATCATAAGTGATGTACTGGCGCGGACAAAGCTGAGTGACTTTCGCGATGCTTTGCCACGGCAACTGTCAGGCGGGATGAAACAGCGGGTTGCCATCGCGCGGGCTTTAGCGGTGAACCCGGCGGTAATGTTGTTGGATGAACCCTTGTCGGCATTAGATGCGCAAACGCGCGAATTGCTGATGGATGACTTGGTTGGGCTATGGGCGCGCCAGCCCTTTACTGGAGTCTACGTTACCCACAATTTGGCCGAGGCTGTGCGGTTGGGGCATCGGATCGCGGTTCTGTCTCGTCGTCCGGGTTGCATTCGAGAGGTCATTGAAATTGGTCGCCCACTTACAGAACGCCGCACCGGAGATCCCGAACTGGAGGCCTTGCAAAAACGCCTATGGGATCTGATGCGCGAGGAGGCCTTGGCCGCAGATCAGGAGCTGTTGAATGTCTGAGCAACTGGTCCGGTTTCGAGGAGGCGGATTCAGACCCGAGGCCAAGCGTGGCGCGGGGCTGGTGGTGTTCGTGTTGCTGTTGCTCGTTATTGAGTGGGGCACGCGGGCTGGGTGGATATCTAACCTGACGTTGCCGCGGCCGTCTGATGTGGGGGCGACACTGGCTGGCTTAGCTCAGTCTGGGATGTTGTGGACCCATTTGGTTCCGTCGCTGACCCGGCTTGTTGTCGGTGCAGCGCTAGGAATAAGCGTTGGTATAGGCGTTGGGGTCATGATCGGCCTGTTTTCATACGTGCGCGCAGGATTGGTTCCGTTAGTCGCTGCTATGTTCCCGATCCCCAAAATTGCATTGCTACCTTTGTTCGTGATCTGGTTTGGGATCGATGAAGGGTCGAAATATGCCCTGATCGCGCTTGGCACCTTTACGCCGACGGTTGTGTCAACCTATGGCGCTGTGGACAATGTGGATCGTGGATTGATCCGTATGGGGCAGAGCTTTAACCTCAGTTGGTGGTCGATCGTGCGAAAGATTGTGCTGCCTGGAGCCTTGCCCGGTATCTTGTCTGGTCTGCGTGTGTCGTTGGCAATCGGTATCATCTTGTTGGTCGCTGCTGAGATGCTGGGGGCGGAATACGGGATTGGGGCATACATCCTGCAGGCGGGATCTCTGTATGATCTTGAGCGGTTGTTTGCCGGTGTTGTGATCTTATCCGCCTTGGGCGTGCTGATCAGCTGGATCGTGGGGCAAATGGAGAAACGTCTTCTGGTTTGGCGCGGCTGATCACTGTATCCTACCTGCAAAACAATGAGCAGGTGATTTCGTTATGATTGACAGACGTGGATTTTCAGTCGGGCTAAGTGCATTGATGTTGTCGGCCTGTGGCGGAGGCAGCACCCCCGTATCAGCGCCCAAGCCGCGCGCGCAGGCCGTACCCAATTCCGGGTGGGATACTTGGGTTGCAGGGTTCAAAACACGTGCCGTTGGGCAGGGGATTTCGCAGTCCACGATTGACCGCGCCTTTCGCGGGGCAGGGTATCTGCCGATCGTCATCAAGCGGGACGGTAATCAGACCGAATTCAAACGCACGCTCGAAGACTACCTTGCGATTGCCGCGTCGGATGAGCGGATCGCGACGGGCAAGCAAATGCTGCAGAAACACGGCTCTCTGTTGTCGCGGATCGAAGCGGAATACGGGGTTCCAAAGCAGATCGTCTTGGCCATCTGGGGTTTGGAAAGCCGATATGGCGCGCGGCGTGGGGATATTCCGGTGATGTCTGCCCTCTCGACACTTGCGTATGACGGGCGGCGCGGCGCGTTTTTTGAGAAACAGCTGATTGCAGCGCTGAAGATTTTGCAAAACGGGGATACCACACCGGCGAACATGACCGGCAGTTGGGCCGGGGCGATGGGGCACACCCAGTTTATTCCGACTTCGTATCTGGCTTATGCAGTCGATTTCACGGGCGATGGACGGCGTGATATCTGGTCTGATGATCCAACGGATGCATTGGCGTCGGCAGCCGCATATTTGAAGCGGTCCGGCTGGGTGCGAGGACAAAAATGGGGCGGCGAGGTCGGGTCGGCCGCAGCAAGCTCTGCAACGCCTGTTTCGGTTCTTCAACCACAGGTGCCAGGACCAAAGTTTGCTGTGTTCCGTAATTTCCAGGTGATTAAGCGGTACAATAACTCAGACAGCTATGCGCTGGGCGTCGGGCATTTGGCGGATCGTATCGCAGGTGGCGGGCCGCTCAAAACGCCCTTTGGCCCCGACAAAAATGGCCTGACGCTGAATGATCGCAAGGAATTGCAAGAGCGGCTGACCAAAGCAGGGTTTGATACCGGTGGAGCAGACGGTGTTATTGGCCCCAAGTCCATCGGTGCAATCAGCGGGTATGAGCGCAGCCAAGGTTTGCCGGTAACCGGCACGCCATCACAAGCTTTGTTACAGCGCTTGCGGTGATGTAGAGGTTTGGAGAGCGGGGCGTGAAAACACGCCCCGTTTTCGTATTAGGCCGTCAGACCCTTGGTGCCGAGATCCAGAAATTTCTGACGCCGGTCATTGATTAGACCTTTGGAATCGAGATCTTTCAGGTCATCCAGCATTTCTGCGAACGCTTTGCCGACTGATGCAATGGTTGCCTCAGTGTCCCGGTGGGCGCCGCCCTTGGGTTCTGGGATAACACGATCTACGACGCCCAGTTTGTGAACATCTTGGGCCGTCAGGCGCAGTGCTTCGGCGGCTTCGCGCATTTTTCCTGAATCTTTCCACAGGATCGAAGCGCAGCCTTCGGGAGAGATCACGGAATAAACCGAATGTTCCAGCATTGCGATCCGGTTGGAGGATGCAAAGGCCACAGCCCCACCAGATCCGCCTTCGCCGATGATCACCGACACGACTGGCACGCCAATCTGCAGGGACATTTCTGTGGACCGGGCGATTGCTTCGGATTGACCGCGCTCTTCGGCACCTTTGCCGGCATAAGCGCCAGTGGTGTCCACAATGGTCAGAACGGGCAGGCCAAAACGGCCGGCCATTTCCATCAGGCGTACGCCTTTGCGGTACCCTTCGGGGCGCGCCATGCCGAAATTATGGCGGATGCGCGATTTTGTATCGCTACCTTTTTCATGCCCAATCACCATGACAGGTTCACCGTTGAACCTCGCCAAACCGCCCATGACGGCCAGATCGTCAGCAAAGTTCCGATCCCCGGCGAGCGGGGTGTATTCGGTGAACAACGCCTTGATGTAATCTTTGCAATGTGGACGCTCTGGGTGCCGGGCAATCTGGCATTTTTGCCAAGGGGTCAGGTCTTTGTAGAGATCGTCCAGCAGAGTTGCTGCCTTGGCATCAAGAGCGGCGGCTTCATCAGCCACATCCATCTCTTCGTTGGCCCGCGCCAGTGCGCGCAGCTCTTCTGCCTTGCCTTCAATCTCGGCCAGCGGTTTTTCGAAATCCAAATACTGAGTCATGACGCCTCTCAAAGCGGTGTTTGGGGGTTATATGACCTCAGGTCGCGCCAGATGCAACTCAGCAAGATTTGTGCATTGTGTTCATGCCATCTCTGAAGGTGTGAAATTGACAGGGTTACAGACCGATGACCACCAATTACGAAGACCGTCTTTTGCGTGTACTGAGTTACATTCACGACAACCCGGCTGGGGATTTGTCGCTGGATCGGCTTGCGGATGAGGCGGCGATGTCCCGATTCCATTGGCACCGGGTGTTTCGGGCGATGACAGGGGAAACCTGCGCCCAAACAGTGCGTCGCATGCGTTTGAACCGTGCTGCGGTGTGGTTGGTTCAAACGAATTGGCCACTGGACGAAGTCGCCCGTAAGTGTGGGTATCCCAATGTTGGCAGTTTTTCCCGCGCCTTTGGCGAAGGGTATGGCCAACGCCCTGATCCGTTTCGCAAAGCTGGGCGCCTGCGTGCGCCTTTACTCAAACCTGATCCAGAGAGTTTTCCGATGCACCCCATTGAAGTTAGAATTGAACCCAAACGAAGCCTTGCCGTGCTGCGCCACAAGGGGCCGTATTATGAAATTGGCCAGAGTTTTGAAAAATTCGGGGCTATGTGCCAATCCCGCGGGTTGTGGCCCCAAGTGGGGAATGTGATCGGAGTGTATCTCGATAACCCCGAAGTGACCCCCGAAGCCGATTTGACCAGTTTCGCCGGCGCAGAATGGCGTGGGGAACAGATTCCCGAAGGAATGGACCTGTTCGAGATCGAAGGGGGGCGGACCGCCGTTCTGACCTACAAAGGCCCCTATGCTGGTATCGCGGCCGCCTATGGAACTTTGTTTGGTCAGTGGCTGCCCGCGTCGGGGGAGGAGCCAGCAGACAGGCCATGTTACGAAATCAGTCTGAACAACCCTCGTGATACGGCACCTGATGAATTGATCACTGAGCTCTGCTTGCCTTTGGCCTAAGGTGTGTCTCTGATCTATTTCGGCCAGAGAACGGGATAGAGAGACAGGACCAAAAGTGTTGCCATGGTCCAATTGAACAGAACCATGCGGCGCGGGTTCGTGAGGATCCGCGCCATTTGCTGCCCCAGTACCGTCCAAACGCTGACTGAGGGCAAATTCACAGCACCAAACACCAAGGCAACAAGCAAAATGCCTGAATAGCTTTGGTTTGGCGCATAAGCCGAGATAGCTGTCAGCGCCATCGTCCAGGCCTTTGGGTTCACCCATTGGAACGCTGCCGCCTGCAAAAAGGTCATCGGGGTGCCTGTGGCATCCTGGTCGTGAACGGGGGCTGCGTTGGCAATTTTCCAGGCCAGATACAGCAAGTAGACCACAGATGCGGTTTTTAGTGCGGTGTAGGTGATGGGGAAGGCGTTGAAAATCTGGATAAGCCCGGCACCTACCACCAGCGCCATGAAAGTGAAGCCCAGTCCGATTCCCAACATATGCGGAACGGTCCGGCGAAAGCCGAAATTGGCGCCCGAAGCCATAAGCATCAGGTTATTCGGCCCCGGCGTGATCGAGGACACAAAGGCGAAAGTTATGAGGGCGGGTAAGGTGCTTAGTATCATGATGTTATAAATCGTTGTCTGAGCACCAAATGAAATTGCATTTTTTTGCAAAATAGATATTTTCCTGCAATATATGGCGAAGATGGATGAAATAAACCGCCGGATATTGCGCGAGTTAACCCGTGATGGCCGGATCAGCAATTTGGACCTTGCCGAACGGGTGGGTCTGTCCCCCTCGGCCTGTTTGCGTCGGGTTCAGGAATTAGAACGCAACGGAGTGATCAGTGGCTATCGGGCTGTGTTGGACCCCGTCGCAAATGGGGTTGGATTTGTAGCCTATCTTGGGGTTGGGCTGGGGGAACACAGCAAGGCGGCGCAGGAGGGGTTTGAACGGGCATTGCAGCAATCTTCGGAGGTTGTGGAGTGTCACAACACCACGGGGACCATCGAATACCTGCTGCGGGTCGAATGTGCGGATCTTCAAAGTTATAAGATTTTTCACACCGAAGTGTTGGGGACATTGCCGCATGTCAACTCGATCACGTCGTATGTTGTGCTGGGTTCGCCAAAGGATTTACGGGCGTAACAGAGAAAAAGTGAACGTCTTGACCCTTGTAGCATAGAGTTTTGCTGCCTAAGCTTGTCGCGATTTCGTCGCAAAAGATTGGCACAAGCCGACAGTGACGCCAAAAACAGGGAGATAAAGATGAAAGCCATCTGGACTGGAGCGCTTGTCGGTTTGTCGTTGTTGTGTGCAACGGCGGTGGCGGCTGCACCGTTGAAATTGAAACCGGCCAGCCCGCAACCTTCGAGCCCCAAAGCGGGCCTGTCGGTTAAATATGCATGGGGCGGTGAGCCGCCTGCCAAAATTCAATCGCTTGATTCAGCCAAGCAGATGTTGTCTGGCACCAAGCGAGGCAAGCCGTTGCGCGGGCTTGATTATCGGGAAACGGATAAGGGCCAGCCTGTGTTGACCTATCCAAAGCCCTATAATGTGGTTGCGGACATTCGCGGGTATATCCGGTTTGATCAAGCTGGGGTTTATCAGATCGAAACCTGGTCGAACGATGGCATTGATGCCCGGATTAGCGGACAGTCTGTCGGCTATTTTACGGGGCGCCAAGGGTGTGACGCCAACCAACGGATCGAGGTCGAAGTGCCCAAAGCAGGCTGGTATGATCTGAAAATGGTCTATTTCCAAAAATATGGTGGCTCTTGTCTGATGATGAAGGTTGGCAAAAAAGGGTCCAAGCTAAGATGGGCGCCGAACAACATTTTTGGTCACTAACTGATGTGAAAGACGGGGCCGCGAGGCCCCGCTTTTATTTGAGCGGCAGGCCTAGCCCCGCGCGCAAGGCCAGTTCCGGCGAAGATAGAACCCCAACATTGGCTGTTGTGTGTTGCGCCGCAGCGGCCATTGATGCTTGAGCCAGTACCACACAGGTAATAGTGGGGTGCTGCTCAACCGCTGCGTCTATCCGCTGGGCAATCTGCTGTGCAAACTGATCCGTTTGACCCGAAGCAAAAAGCGGCCAAAGGTTCGTCAGGGGCAGCGGCTGGATTGCTGCGGGTTTGCCCACCGCTGTGAAGGCCTGGGTCAACAAAGCGCGGGACGGCTCTAACGTGCTATCCAAACAATAGGCCATCAGGACGGGCCCGCCGGTGCTTGCCGCCAAATCCATCATTGGCTGATCAATGCGCAGGGCACCGGCCAATGCGGCCTCTTCCCCAATGGTCGTGCAGCTGCAAAGCGCGTTGGGGGATTGTGCGATAAGGCGCTGAATTTCGGTGGACAACGTTGCATCTATTCCGCCTTGCGCGCGCTCTAACCAATCAGGGCGCACAACATGTGTGAGCTGCACCCCCGGAGCGATGCGGGCAGCGATTTTAGTGAATGTGGTGCGATGCACGGATGCGGTGTGAAACAAAGTCAAATCATCAGTCATGAGATACCTATAACGCAAAAGGGGCGCCCGATGGACGCCCCTTTGTTTTGAAATATGTTAGGGGCGTTAGCCCGCAGCGATCAGTTCAGATTGCGCGACGATGACTTCGGCTTGTTTGATCGATGCGATGTCGACCAGGCGGCCTTTGTAAACAGTTGCACCTTCGCCGTTGGCTTTGGCAGTTTCCATCGCCGCAAGGATTTCACGCGCTTCGGCTACGGCCTCTTCGGAAGGGGTGAAAACTGTGTTTGCCAGCGCGATCTGCTTGGGGTGGATGGCCCATTTGCCGACCATGCCCAATGTCGCAGAGCGCTTGGCTTGTGCGATGTAGCCTTCGTCATCAGAGAAGTCGCCAAAAGGACCATCAACGGGCAGAACGCCGTGAGTCCGGCACGCTGCCACGATTGCAGCTTGAGCCCAATGCCATGGGTCGGACCAGTGCTTTTCACCGTCGCGCAGCATGTAGTAGTTTTCCTGCGTGCCGCCGATGCCGGTGGTTTGCATACCCATTGAGGCTGCAAAGTCAGCCGCACCCAAGCTCATGGCCTGCATGCGGGGCGATGATGCTGCGATTTCTTCGACATGCGCCAACCCGGCTGCGGATTCGATGATGACTTCGAACGAGATCGGCTTGGTGCGGCCTTTGGCGCGCTCAATTGCGGTGACAAGCGCGTCAACGGCATAGACATCCGCGGCACAGCCAACTTTTGGGATCATGATCTGGTCAATGCGGTCACCCGCCTGCTCAAGAACATCAACAACGTCGCGGTACCAGTAAGGGGTATCCAGTCCGTTGATCCGGACAGACATGTATTTATTGCCCCAGTCGATGGTGTTTAGCGCCTCGATGATATTGGCACGCGCGCTGTCTTTGTCCGAAGGTGCGACAGAGTCTTCAAGATCAAGGTTGATCACATCCGCTGCAGAAGCCGCCATTTTCGGGAACAGTTTTGTGTTCGATCCTGGGCCAAACAATTGGCAGCGGTTGGGACGGGCCGGGGCGGCGGGCTGGATACGAAAGCTCATGCGGGCACCTTTCAAGGGTAATGAAATTGCGATTTTCCTAGGGAATGAGGTATTAAATTACGCGCGCCAGCGCAAGGTGGATTTGCACATGCAGCATTGCCGGTGCAGCATTTTCGGCAAGTCCACCTGTTCACGCAAAGAACCACGAACTTGAGGGGAATGCCGGGAAAAATTTGCGTCAAGTTACCAATTTTCAGTGATTTCTTGTGTCGCGTGATGATTCTTGAGCTGAAAATGAGAAACGCTCGTCTTGATGCTGCAATAATGTACGCCGGAATCAAGTATAGGAGTGCATTGCTATGATCGAGACACCGTATCTGTTGTTCCTGGGCGATGCGCCCGACCAACTCGCAGCCAAAGTGGCACAGGGCATCAAAGACTGGCGTCCAGAAAATGCCGTGGGCCAGTTCCGCATGGACAATTGCAAGGCCGATCTGGGTCTTAAGGACATGGGATTGGTTGAAGCGCGTGAAGCTGGTGCAAAAACGCTGGTGATTGGCGTTGCCAACCGTGGCGGCGTGATCAGTCAAGAGTGGAAGAAAGTGCTCGTGATGGCATTGGAAGAAGGTTTTGACCTAGCTTCTGGTCTGCACAATCTGCTGCGCGATGAGCCCGATCTGGTTGCTGTGGCCGAAGCCACTGGGCAGAAACTGCACGATGTGCGTGTCCCCGAAGTTGACTACCCGATCGCCAATGGCGTTAAGCGCAAAGGCAAGCGGTGCTTGGCTGTTGGAACCGACTGTTCGGTGGGCAAGATGTATACTGCATTGGCCATGGACGCAGAGATGCGGGATCGCGGAATGAAGTCGACCTTCCGTGCGACGGGTCAAACCGGCATCCTGATCACCGGCGATGGTGTGCCTCTGGATGCGGTAATTGCGGACTTCATGGCGGGTTCGGTCGAATGGCTGACACCTGACAATGACGAAGATCACTGGGACTTGATCGAAGGTCAGGGCTCGTTGTTCCATGTGTCGTATTCCGGTGTGACCATGGCGCTGATTCACGGCGGGCAGCCGGATGCGCTGATCCTGAGCCATGAACCCACGCGCGACCATATGCGTGGCCTGCCGGGTTATCAGCAGCCTTCGCTTGAAGCGCTGCGCGATACCGCACTGAATCTGGCCAAAGTTGCAAACCCTGCGTGTCAGGTGGTTGGTGTATCGGTGAATACACAGCACATGGGCGAAGACGAAGCCAAGGCCTACTTGGCTAAAGTCGAGGCGGACATGGGTCTGCCTGCAACTGATCCGTTCCGGTTTGGCTCGGCCAAGCTGGTGGATGCGCTGGCCGCAATGTGATCTAAGCGGCACGCCGAAGGAGGGTTATCCCACCTTCGGCGGCCGTAACTGTGATAAGAAAAGGATGGGGCGCGTGCAGGTAGAAGTCACTCGGGATGTTTTTAAACTGGCGCAGGTGTTCACCATCTCGCGCGGATCGCGGACCGAAGCCAAAGTGCTGACGGTGCGGATTACGGATGGCGAATATCAGGGGTGGGGCGAATGTGTGCCCTATGCGCGGTACAATGAAACGCTCGAGTCGGTTGAGGCAGAAATCAATGCTCTGCCCGAGGCTTTTGATCGTGATACATTGATGGATTTGCTGCCTGCAGGGGCAGCCCGCAATGCCGTGGATTGTGCATTGTGGGATCTAGAGGCCAAGCGAGCCGGCAAATCAGTCTGGGAGCTGGCCAGGCTGGACGCACCGGGGCCGGAAATCACCGCTTATACCCTGTCACTGGATACACCGGAAAAGATGCAGGCGCAGGCCGCGGAAAACGCATTTCGACCCTTGTTGAAAATTAAACTGGGTACGGCGGATGATATGCCCCGGCTTGAGGCCGTGCGTGCAGGTGCACCAGATTCAACCATCATCGTAGACGCAAACGAGGGGTGGTCCGCGGCGGTTTACGCCGATCTGGCGCCGCATCTGGTGCGTCTGGGTGTGACGTTGGTGGAACAACCCCTGCCTGCGGGCGAGGACGAAGCTTTGCTGGGGATGGATCGCCCAGTGCCTGTCTGCGCCGACGAAAGTTGCCATGACCGCACCAGCTTGCCCAAGCTCAAAGGTAAATACGATGTGGTCAATATCAAGCTGGACAAAACGGGTGGCTTGACCGAGGCGCTGCGCCTGCGGGATGCGGCCCTGGCCGAAGGTTATGACGTGATGGTCGGTTGCATGGTCGGGTCGTCTTTGGCGATGGCCCCCGCGACTTTGGTGGCGCAGGGTGCGTCGGTGGTGGATCTTGACGGGCCGCTGTTGTTGGCCGAAGACCGCGACAACGCTTTGACATTTGATGACAAGGGTGTGCATCCGCCGGTTGCAGCCCTTTGGGGATAGGAGACGCACAATGCGCACAGTTTATGTAAACGGCCAATATCTGCCGGAAACCGAAGCCACCGTTTCGATCTTTGACCGTGGGTTTCTGATGGCCGACGGCGTCTACGAAGTGACCTCGGTACTGGACGGCAAGCTGATTGATTTTGATGGCCACGCCGTTCGTCTGGAGCGCTCGTTGAACGAGTTGGACATGCGTGCCGCCTGCACCAAGGAAGAGTTGCTTGATATCCACCGCGAATTGGTGCGTGTGAACGAGATTACAGAAGGTTTGATTTATCTTCAGATCACACGCGGGTCCGATGGCGACCGTGATTTCATCTTCCCGGACCCTGAGACCACCAAGCCGACCATCGTGATGTTCACTCAGAACAAGCCGGGCTTGGCTGATAGTCCCGCCGCGAAAAAGGGCGCCAAGATCATCTCGATCGAGGACATTCGCTGGGGTCGTCGCGACATCAAAACGGTGCAGCTGCTTTATCCATCCATGGGCAAGATGATGGCCAAGGCGGCCGGAGCAGATGATGCGTGGTTGATCGAAGATGGTCACGTGACCGAAGGCACCAGCAACAATGCCTATTTCGTCAAGAACGGAAAAATCGTCACCCGCCCACTGTCCACCGATATTCTGCATGGCATCACCCGTAAGGCGGTTTTGCGCATGGCGGAAGAGGCGCAGATGGAAGTTGAAGAGCGCCTGTTCACAATTGATGAAGCCAAAGAGGCAGACGAAGCCTTTACCACTTCGGCGTCTGCCTTTGTGATGCCAGTGGTGGAAATTGATGGCGTTGTCCTGGGCGATGGTACGCCGGGCCCAATTGCCACGCGTCTGCGCGAAATTTATCTGGATGAAAGCCTCAAGGCTGCCATCTAAATCATACTTATGATTTTCATGACGTGGGGCGTGCCGTTTGGCGCGCCCCATGTTTTTCTGGCACTGCTGCGATGTAGTTTCGCCGGAAATTCCAACCCAACAAAACCGACCTCAGTTTGACGATATCAAACCATCACACTTGGCCTGCATGAATAGAATTCCCTGAGGGAGGACGTTTCATGCAACCATTTGAAGGCTTGCGGGTCTTAGATCTAACTCATGTTTTTGCCGGTCCGTTTTGTGCGTATCAGCTTGGCGTGCTTGGGGCTGAAGTGATCAAAATAGAACCTGTGGATCGCCCTGATATGACACGCATTGAGGGCGCCGATGCAGACCTGAATGCGGCTGGCATGGGCTTGTCTTTTCAAGCTCAGGGGGGTGGAAAAAAGACACTCGCATTGGATCTGAAATCCGAAGAGGGCCGTGACTTGTTTGACCGGCTCATCGCTACGGCGGATGTGTTGGTTCAAAATTATACCGCGCAGGCGGTCGAGGCATTGGGTCTGGGTTATGAACGGCTTTCTGCTTTGAAGCCCGATCTGATTTATTGTGCCATCAGCGGGTTTGGTCAGGTAAGCCCTAAAGCCGCGCATCCTGCCTATGACAACGTTATTCAAGCCTTTAGTGGGATTATGTCGACCAATGGGGATGTGGGGCAGGGTCCGCTCCGGATTGGGCCTGCGGTCATTGATTATGGCACAGGTGTTCAGGCTGCGCTGGCAATCTCGGCAGCCTTGTTTGGGCGGGCTCAGACGGGGTTGGGGCGGCGCGTTGATGTGGCAATGGCCGATGCGGCTTTGATGCTGATGAATTCGTACACCGCTGCGACCCTCGCGACAGGGGACGTGCCAAGACCGGATGGTAACCATGATTTGGAATTGGCAGGATATCGCACATTTGAGACATCAGATGGTCAACTAATGATCGGCGCGTTCACCAATGCACAGATGGCGAACTTGATGACTGCCGTGGGGGACGACGCGACCGCCGCAGAGATTCTGGCAACACCGCGCGCGGAAGTTGGTTCGCGGAGAATGGCTGATGCTGCACGTTTGGAGCGCGTTATGCTGAACCGCACCGCTGCAGAATGGGAGGACCACCTGAACGCGCATCATGTACCGGCTGCGCGTGTGCGAGGCATAGATGAGGCACTGCAAGAGCCGCATTATCAAGCGCGCAAGGTGGTTCAGACCGTTGGTGAGGGGCGGTTTGCGGTGGCCGGGTTCACCTATGATCATGGTGGGCCAGAGTTGAAAACGCTACCGCGGGCGCATGGGGCTGACAGCCGATCTGTACTGGCGGAATTGGGTGTGGATGCGGCCAAATTTGCAAATCTGGCCGCCAAAGGCGTGGTGTTCAGCCCTTCTTAGTCACGTTTTCCTCAAAAGCGACCTTGAAGGCGGCTTGTTTTTCCGGGCTTGCATCGGTTTGATAGTTTGCCTTCCACTCATCCATGGTCATGCCATAATAGGCTTCGCGAGCTTGGTTTTTGTCCATCTCAATGCCGCGCTCGTTTGCGGCCTCTTGATACCAGCGGGCCAGACAGTTCCGGCAAAACCCGGCCAAGTTCATCATGTCAATGTTCTGTGCGTCTGTGCGATCTTCCATCAGGTGCTTTTGCAAGCGGCGAAAAGCGGCGGCCTGAATTTCGATTTCGGTTAGCTGATCCATGCGTATGGCTCCGGAAAAAGTGTTATGCGTCCCTCTCTCTAGGTACCAAGCCCCGCCTGCAGTTACAATGAAACGAGGGAAATTGCGGCTGCGAGGGGCGCATCTTCCTTGGAAGCTAGATCAGCTTGAAAGCCAAATATGGGATCACGGCAAAAACCAAAGTGACGATTTTGTAGTTGGCCAAGAAGCGATAATGTTCTGCCCTCACCGCCTCTGGTTCAAGTTTGAACCAGTTGGCATGGATGCCAACCACCCAATTCTGCATGAAAAAGAGAACTGCAGTGGCTAGCATTAAGTACCCGAGGTTCAATACCGCCATCCAACCAAAGACAGTAGTCAGAGTTTCAACAGTCATGACATGCTCCTTTCAAGGGTAGGTTTCTGTCATGACTAATATGGGGTTCTGGGCACGTTCCTGCAAGATTTTCGCAGCGAAACTAAGGGGGTTCAAGACGAAATGCTAAGGTCTTGTCAAACACCAGAGGTCGCCAACGCATCTTGCAAATTTGGCGCAAGTCTTTCGGCCCAGGCCCTTTGTCCGGCGGTGTCCGCGATCAGATCATTGCGGATTTCGATCAAGGCATTTGGGCGTCCGTGGGTGGTGCAATGGGTGTCGATCGCATCCCCCGGCAGAACGCCTGTATAGGGTTCATTTTCACCCACGCAGAGGTCACTTTCAGCGTTCAGCCGGTCAATCAGGGGGCGGGAAAACCGCTCGTCGGGGGTGAACAAAATACCAATTTCCCACGGACGCGGGGGGCGCCCCCGAAGTTGCCGTGTGAAGCTGTGCATCGAAATCACCACGGTATGGGGTAACGCGGTCATGCGGGCCAATTGTTCGTGGTAGGGACGATAGCATTGTTCCAATCGCTTTTCGCTTTCGATCGCATCGGCGGTGCGATTGCCGGGAATGATGGTGCCGTCGTAGAGCTTCATCAGCAATGTCGGGTCATCTTCGCCCCGGTTCGGATCGATCACAAGGCGCGAAAAGTTGGACGCTACGACGGGCGCATTCAAAACTTCGCCAAGATGCTGCGCGACACCATAAGCGCCGACATCGTATGCAATGTGACGTTCCATGTCTTCGCGCGGCAAGCCAAGATCGCCATCGTTCACAAAGGGGGGAACCATATTGGTCGCATGATCACAGGTGATCAGCCAGCGGGCAGGGCGGTTTTCGCCATGAATGAAAAATGGGTTATAAGTCATGTGCCTGTCATCTCTTTGTTCATAGGTGTAAGGCAGTTATCGAGGAATGGGAATTCCGAGTGTTCGCTCGCGGATCATTTCTAGGTAACAAGAACAAATTTCAGGAGAGCAGAGCCATGCGGCGTCTTCGCAAAGTCAAGATTGTGGCCACCTTGGGTCCCGCGTCAGAAACCTATGACATGATCCGCGCGTTGCACGAAGCAGGGGCCGATGTCTTCCGGTTGAATATGAGCCATGGATCGCAGGATGAAATCCGCGAAAAGCACCGTATCATCCGTCAGGTTGAAAAAGATATGGATAGCCCCATCGCCATCCTTGCGGATTTGCAGGGGCCAAAGTTGCGGGTCGGGGTCTTTGCCAATGAAGTAGAAGATTTGGTCGAAGGTGCAAAATTTCGGTTGGATTTGGATCCAACCCCCGGAGATATTGCGCGCGTTTGCCTGCCTCATCCTGAGATTTTTCAGGCTCTAGAGGTTGGCTCACGTCTATTGGTCAATGATGGTAAGATCCGGCTTGAGGTTGAAGCCTGCGGTGAAGATTTTGCGGAATGCCGTGTGGAAATCGGGGGGGCAATATCCAATCGCAAAGGCGTGAATGTTCCGGATGTTGTTTTGCCTTTGGCCGCGTTGTCTGAAAAAGACCGTTCGGATCTGGAGTTTGTGTGTCAGTTGGGTGTCGATTGGCTGGCCTTGTCCTTTGTGCAGCGGGCTAAGGATGTCTTTGAAGCGCGTGCGTTGGCTGACGGGCGTGCGGCGATCTTGTCCAAAATCGAAAAACCTTCGGCGGTTGATGCGTTCGAGGACATTTTGGACGCATCGGATGGCATTATGGTTGCGCGAGGAGATCTGGGTGTTGAGTTGCCGGTCTCTGCGGTGCCGCCGATCCAAAAGCGGTTGGTACGCAAGTGTCGGGCGGCTGCCAAGCCTGTTATAGTCGCGACGCAAATGCTCGAGAGCATGATCGAAAGCCCAATGCCGACCCGTGCAGAGGTGTCAGATGTTGCCACCGCGATTTATGAGGGAACCGATGCGATCATGCTGAGCGCGGAATCTGCGGCGGGCAGCTACCCTCTGGAAGCCGTGGGAACAATGAATCAGGTTGCGATCGAAGTCGAAGCCGATCCGACGTATGCCCAGATCATCGCCGCATCGCGCACCGCAAAAGGGACCACAATCGCCGATGGGATCGTCGCAGCCGCACGTGAAATTGCAGAAAAGACAGATATCAAAGCGATTTGTTGCTTTACGCAAAGCGGCATCACGGCCCTGTTGACCGCGCGGGAACGTCCGGGGGTGCCGATTATCGCGATGACGTCCTTGACCGGAACCGCCCGGCGGTTGTGCCTGAGTTGGGGGTGCCATTGTGTGATGACGCCAGAATTAACCCGCTTTAAAGGCGCGGTTGTGAATGCAGCACGCGCTGCGCGCGCGGATGGCTTCGCCACGGAAACCGATCAGATCGTGATCACCGCAGGTGTACCGTTCAATGTGCCGGGGACGACCAATATCCTGCGGATTGCGCCTTGTGATGAGCGTTTGATTTATAACACTGATCCGGGATAAGCTAATCTCTGACAGATGGGGGTAAGTGGGTATGGATACTGATATCGCTCTGATTGTGGGGCTTGTTCTGGTCTTGCTATCCATACCTTCTATGCTGGCTGCATTTAGTACTGATCGTGCGCCCAGGGCATCCATTCTTACGCTGTTGATTGCCGGTGGATTGATAATTTACGCAGTCCAGACAAACCCCGGTGGGTATCAGTTAGCTGAAGTGCCTGACGTTTTTTTTAACGTTGTGGCACGAATTATTCGCTAACCCCCTTGCCAGTATTCCCAGTTATGCGTAAACGGCGCTTCTGATTGCGCGACCGGCCGAAGTGGCATGCCGAGTCGCGTCCCGTACCGAACCCGAAATAAGGAGACGGAAATGCCCAAGATGAAGACAAAATCGAGTGCTAAAAAGCGCTTCAAAATTACTGCGACAGGTAAGGTCCTTGGTGGCCAGGCCGGCAAACGTCACGGCATGATTAAACGGACGAAGAAATTCATCCGTGATGCACGTGGAACCACTACCCTTTCCGCCCCCGACGCTAAAATCGTCAAGGGCTTCATGCCCTACGATCGTTAAGAGGAGATACCAGTATGTCCCGCGTTAAAGGTGGTGTGGTTACCCACGCCCGTCACAAGAAAATCATCAAAGCCGCCAAAGGTTACTACGGCCGCCGCAAGAGCACCTTCAAGGTCGCGACGCAGGCCGTTGACAAAGCGAACCAGTACGCGACCCGTGACCGGAAGCAGCGTAAGCGGAATTTCCGCGCGTTGTGGATCCAGCGGATCAACGCTGCTGTGCGTTCGCACGACGAAGCACTGACATACAGCCGTTTCATCAATGGTCTGACCTTGGCCGGTATTGAAGTGGACCGTAAGGTTCTGGCTGACCTTGCTGTACACGAGCCCGACGCGTTCGGTGCGATCGTTGCACAGGCACAGGCTGCTCTGGCAGCCTAAGCCCTCTCACCCGAGAGACAGAGAATAGAGAAACCGCTCGGATTTTCCGGGCGGTTTTTTTTGTGGATCATCTATCTGTTAGGGGGCGTTGTGAAATAGCACAAACAGCACCAATCATTAACAAGGCAGAGGCCGCTAGCAGGCTGTTGCCAATATCCCCGGTCCAATCGCCGAACCAACCTGCCCCGATTGGGCCAATGGTCTGTGAAACTGAAAAAACCACGGTGTAAAAGCTGATGACACTAGTCCAGCTGCTCTGCGGCAAGTTCTGTCGGGTGAAATTTGTGACCGCACCCGGCGCCATGAATACGGACAGTCCAAAAATCAGCGCAGAGAGCATCAGGCCAAACGTGTTGGGGATCAAGATAGGCAGGGCAGACCCCGTGGCGATGCCTGTCAGGATCATGGCCAAAGGCAGGCCAGAGGCAAAGCGGGCAAAGATGTTGCGCCATACAAAGGGAGACACCGTGATGCTGATCCCCAAGGCCACCCAGGTGAGTGAAATCATAGCCACGCTTGCATCGCGTTCCTTCATCCAGGCCACAAGGAATGTCAGATACACAATATAGCCCAAGCCAAACCCAGCGTACCCGCCAATTTCCCCAAGCATCCGAGCAATCGGTGTCCGCGCCTTTGGCGGTGCCTTACCGGTCGGTGGGCGGAGTTGTTCGGCAGCCCAGACGCTTAGTGGGCAAAAGGAGAAACTGACCAGTCCAATGCCTATCCAAGCCCATGTCCAACTTTGCGGCCCCAAAAGATCCAGCATCATTGGAATCGTTGCGCCGCATAGAATGATACCCAATCCGCCGCCGGCGCCGAAATAAAATGCAATCGCCAAGGCATTTTGATGCGGGCGATCCTGAAACAACGAGGCCGCCAGTGCTCCGCCCGTGACAAAGGACATCGCACCAAACAGCCCCGCCAAAATCCGCCATAGGCTTTGGGCGATCAAGCTTTCGTCCAGGCCTGTTGCAAACAGGCTGATCGATGTTGTCAGAACGCCGATACTGAACAGGCGCGAAGGGGATACCCGGCGTATCAACGCCATGGTCATCACGGCACCTGCAACATAGCCAAGGGCGTTGGCCGTGTTTAGCCAGCCGGCTTGGGCATAGCTCCAATTTAACGTTTCTTTCATCGCGGGTAGAATTAGCCCGTAAGCAAATCGTGCAAACCCGTTGGTAACGCACACGCCTAACGCCAATCCGATAAGAACCAACCAGGGGCGCGATGGGGCAGTCGGAGACATTCGCTGATCCTTATGTGTGTCACGCGTGAACCTGCAGCAGGGGGTAAGGGCTTGCAAGCCCTGTGCCGGCTGATCTGCCTGATTGATGGTCCATCGGTTCCACAATTTGAACATGTTTTAAGGCGACACAGGTCTTCTCAAAACGGTAAGGTTTAGGTGCGTTTATGGCCCGTATCAGCGAACTTCATTATTCAAATGCTTATGCCAACAGCTCTGGTGTGTCTGAATTCCTTGAGGTGTCTCTGGGGCCATCAGATGACCCGGCCAATTTCACGGTTTCGTTCTATCAGGCCAATGGCAACGTTGGGATAGAGGTCACGTTGGACCACCCTTGGGTTCAGGTGACTGTTGATCCTGATAATGGTGAGGTGAATTATGTGATCTCGGCTGATTTTTTTGACATTCGGCTAACAGATCCTGATGGCGGTGGCAGCAATAATTACGAAGCCTATGCATTGACCAATACGGCAACCAATACCGTTGAAGATTTCTATGACATTGGCGGTGGGACGCAGAACATCGTTGCGGTAGGTGGAGCCGCCGATGGGGCAACATCAGTCAACCTTCCGGTGTTGGTCGGGCCCAATTCGACCACGACAACTCTGCAATTTAATCAACCCAACCCAACCGAACTTACGTATGGAACGGCCTCGCCGGGGGACACTGGCGTTGCTTGTTTTACGGCGGGGACCTTGATTGATACCGTTTCAGGTCCGCGCAGAGTCGAAGGTTTATCGCCGGGAGATTTGGTTCTAACTCAAGACAATGGACCGCAACCTGTGCGTTGGGTTGGGTCCCGCGCCGTAAAGGGGCGGGGACAGTTCACGCCCGTGCGGATCAACGAAGGAACGCTGGGCGCGCATTGCGACCTGCTTGTTTCACCGCTCCATCGCGTTTTGGTTCAAGGGTGGCAGGCTGAGTTGTTGTTCGGAGAGCCAGAAGTGTTGGTTCCGGCCAAATCACTTATCAATCATCGCACCATTTGCGCGGCGCCCATGGATACGCTGCGCTATGTGCATGTTCTCTTTGACGCGCATCAGATCGTGCATACCCAAGGGTTGGCGAGTGAGAGCTTTTACCCCGGGGCAGAAGCGCTGAGCCACATGGAACAAGAAACGGCGGATGAAATACTAGCGCTGTTTCCTGAGTTGTGCCACGCATCGGGTACCTATGGGGCAGCGGTGCGGCCGGTGTTCGGTGGATATGCAGCCGGGTTGCTGAACGTCGCCTAAGAGGCACAATCTGCGGCATAGGTGTCGCGGTTGGCCTCTGCAATGCGGTGCGCCCCTTGCTTTCGCGTGGCGCTGTGATAGCAGGGCGGGAACACGTGATCAGGGGACCGTCATGGACGATCTTAAGGCAAAATATCTAGGTCAAATCGCCGATGCAGGCGATGAATCTGCGCTCGAGGCGATCCGCCTTGCAGCCGTGGGCAAAAAGGGTGAGGTCGCGCTGAAAATGCGGGAACTCGGCAAAATGACCCCCGAAGAGCGGCAGGTTGCCGGTCCGGCGCTGAACGCGCTGAAAGATGAAATCAATTCTGCACTCGTTGCGAAAAAGGCCGGTCTCGCGGATGCCGCGCTGGATGAGCGTCTGCGCACCGAATGGCTGGATGTCACGCTGCCGTCGCGGCCCAGCCGCCAGGGCTCTCTGCACCCGATCAGTCAGGCCAGCGAAGAGCTGACCGCGATTTTTGCCGAACTGGGGTTCTCGGTGGCCGAAGGGCCGCGGATTGATACCGATTGGTATAATTTCGACGCGCTGAACATTCCCGGCCACCACCCCGCACGGGCGGAAATGGACACGTTCTATATGCACCGTGCCGAGGGCGACGATCGTCCGCCGCACGTGCTGCGCACCCACACCTCGCCGGTTCAGATCCGGTCGATGGAGAAGATGGGCGCGCCGATCCGCATTATTTGTCCGGGCGGCGTGTACCGCGCCGACTATGATCAGACCCACACGCCGATGTTCCATCAGGTCGAAGGCCTGGCGCTGGACAAGAACATCTCGATGGCGAATCTGAAATGGGTGTTGGAAGAGTTCGTAAAGGCGTTCTTTGAGGTTGATGATGTTGAGCTGCGCTTCCGCGCCTCGCATTTCCCCTTCACCGAGCCGTCGGCCGAAGTCGACATTCGCTGCTCGTGGGAGGGCGGTACGCTCAAGATTGGCGAAGGCGACGATTGGCTTGAAATCCTTGGCTCTGGTATGGTGCACCCCAAGGTGATCGCGGCCGGTGGCATTGATCCTGATGTCTATCAGGGCTTTGCCTTTGGCATCGGCATCGACCGTCTGGCGATGCTGAAATACGGCATCCCCGACCTGCGCGCTTTCTTTGACAGCGACCTGCGCTGGTTGCGTCACTACGGGTTCCAATCGCTGGACATGCCGAATCTGCATGGTGGCTTGTCGCGTTGAAGCTTGATGAGAAGAAATTTTTTCAGTTGATGCTGCTTATTGAGGCTTCGGATGTTTCCGGAGCCTCTTTTGATCGCGTAGTCGATAATTCAAACCCCGTTCCTTCTCCGAAGTCGCAAGACGAGACCGCGACTTCAGAAGAAGATGCGACAGATCTTGGAGAACGTGGTTTCCTTTTGAATCTAATGCGGAAGAACGGGTTAGTTGAAGGCGAGTTTACCTACGATGACATCACCCATTTGCAATTGACCTATAGCGGCCATGTGTGGCTGCAAGACTACCGAAGAAATACAGCCCCAAGGCGTTTGTATCGCTGGATTGGCCGGCAGTTCGATAAGGTTTTTTCTTCGATTTTGCTGCCTGTAATAGCTGCGATATTGACCGTTGTTTTGATGAATTTTTTGGGAATTTCCGCAAAGGAATTCGACCAATAAAACTGATTGTGTATCTAGCGAACGGGATCAAACCCGATAGACCGACGCGTCATCGCCAGACCGCCCGCACAGGCTGGCGATTTTGATACGGCATATTCTCCATCTCATGACAGACTGATTTGGCTTGTATTAGGTGGCCCGCCCGACTGTTGGATCACCATCCCGCGGTCTGGCGATGGTGCGGCTTTGACTGTTGGGGCGCGGCAGGTCATCTTTGCGAAAACCGTTTATGTCCAAAGGTCCTACATTGAAACATCTGCTTGCTGCCGCTCTGATTGCCTTCGTTTCCACGGCCCACGCCAAAGACACCTATCCCCCGGTAGGTGTCCTGCTGCAAACCAGCACGTCGATCCTTGGCGAGCCGCTGGAATACCCACAAGGCACGCCGCAGATCACAATGGCGATTGTGACGATGCAGCCGGGGCAGGTGACGGGATTGCATGAACACGACGTCCCACTGATGGCATATATCCTCGACGGGGAAATCACGGTGGATTACGGCGCGGCGGGTTCTAAGACCTATCGCAAAGGCGATGCGTTGGTCGAGGCGTTTCGCTCACCCCACAGCGGGACCAACACGGGCGATGGTATCGTACGCATTCTTGCGGTTTTCGCTGGGGCTGAGGGTGTGATTAACACTGTGATCATTGGAGATTAACCTCACGCATCCCCACAGGAATGTGAGATGACATCAAGCGTGATGTAGCTAGGGTCAGGCCCATGATTCAATCTGTGATATCCGTTTTCGTGGCCTTCCTGTGGGCCTCCTCTGTTGCGGCAATGGGGCCGTGGAAATCAGGGAATTGCCATAATCAAACCGCGTGTGAGTTGGGCGATCGGTCTTATCATGTACTCGAACCCGATGATTGGGACGGGACAACACCGCTGCCAGTACTGTTGCATTTCCATGGATGGGCGCGGCAGGGTGATCTTGTCGTGCGCCACGAGCGGATTGCGGGTGCGTCGCGGTCGCGTGGGGTTCTGTTGGTTGCGCCAAACGGGTTGGGTAAAAGTTGGAATTTTTGGAGTTCGGACACCGATGATGTGGCCTTTGCCAACGCGGTTTTGGCCGATGTGGCGGCGCGATATCCGATTAATCCGAGCCGCGTCTTCGTGTCGGGCTATTCGTATGGCGGTGCGATGGCATGGCGGTATGTCTGCGAAAGCGGGCAGCATGTGGCGGCCTTGTTGGCGATCTCTGGCACGTTGCGGCAATCGGAAAACTGCGCGCAAGCCCCTCGCGAAGTACGCCATGTGCACGGTCTGGATGACACGGTGATGGATTTCCCATTTGGGCCAAGCGGCGACCCGACCTATCCGGTTTCCTTGTGGCGTCAGAAATATGGGTGCACTACCGCCAGTCCGCTTGGAGATTGGAGCGTGGTGCCCTTTTTGACGCTGTCCCGTACAGAATGGACCGGCTGCACACAGGGACAAGTTACCCTTGATACGCATCCGGGTGGCCATTTTATTCCGCATGGTTGGATTGGCTGGCAATTGGATGAGCTCGCTGGGCGCAAACCGCAGTATCCTTAGAGGTGCGGGCGCGCGCGCGTTCCGAGAAGGACACAGAAGCTCGGTATTTCTGCAGCAAAGGGTGAGCGCCCTTTCCTCGGCGCGCCTGATCCGCTAAAGCCTCCTTTGACCAAAGATCAAGCGGCGGACTTTACGCAATGAAATTCACCCTCTCCTGGCTGAAAGATCACCTCGACACTGATGCATCGGTGGATGAGATCGCCGAGACCCTGACCGATCTGGGCCTCGAAGTCGAAGAAATCTCGAACCCGGCTGACCGTCTCAAGGATTTTACCTTGGGCTATGTCAAGCATGCCGAGAAACACCCCGATGCGGACAAGCTGCGGGTGTGCAAGGTGGACACGGATGAAGGCGAAATGCAGATCATCTGTGGTGCGCCAAATGCCCGCGAAGGGATCACCGTCGTTGTGTGCAAGCCGGGCATGTATGTTCCTGGACTGGATATCACCATCGGTGTCGGCAAAATTCGGGGCGTCGAAAGCTATGGCATGATGGCGTCCGAGCGTGAGCTGGAGCTGTCCGAAGAACATGATGGGATCATCGAACTGCCGTCAGGTGAGGTCGGGGATCGGTTTGTGGACTGGCTGGCGGAAAATGACCCGGCCAAAGTCGACACCATGATTGACATCGCGATCACACCAAATCGCCCTGACGCATTGGGTGTGCAGGGGATCGCGCGGGATCTGGCCGCCCGGGGTTTGGGGGTTCTCAAAGACCGGGATTACACCCCGGTGCAGGGTGAATTCGAAAGCCCAATCAAAGTGTCGATTGACGAAGATACGCTTGATGGCTGCCCGCATTTCACGGGTCGTGTGATCCGGGGTGTTCGCAATGGTCCCAGCCCGCAGTGGCTGCAGGATCAGTTGATGGCGATTGGATTGCGTCCGATTTCTGCCTTGGTGGATATCACCAACTACATGACCTATGACCACAACCGGCCTTTGCATGTGTTTGACGCGGATAAAGTTGCTGGAAACCTGCGGGTTCACCGTGCGGCGGGGGGCGAAACCCTGACGGCGTTGGATGACAAAGAATATACTTTGCAGCCCGGCATGATGGTGATCTCGGATGACAGCGGTGCGGAAAGCATCGCGGGTATCATGGGTGGAACAGACACCGGCTGTACCGAGGAAACGGTCAACGTGTTCCTTGAAAGTGCGTTCTGGGACAATGTTCAGATCGCGTTCGCCGGCCGTGCGCTCAAGATCAATTCGGATGCGCGCTATCGGTTTGAGCGGGGCGTAGATCCACAATACACGCTTGAAGGGCTTGAACAGGCCACTCAGATGATTCTGGACATCTGTGGCGGCGAAGCTTCTGCAGTTGTCGAGGCTGGCAAAGCACCAGACCATGCGCGTGCGTTCAAGTTGGACGCCGAGCGGGTGCGGTCTTTGGTTGGGATGGATATCCCCGAAAGCGAACAGCGTCAGACACTGACACGCCTTGGCTTCCGTCTGGAAGGGAACATGGCGCATGTTCCCAGCTGGCGCCCTGATGTCATGGGCGAAGCCGATCTGGTCGAAGAAGTTGCGCGCATTGCGTCCTTGACCAAACTAGAAGGCAAACCACTGCCGCGTCTGACGGATGGTATTCCAAAGCCAGTGATGACCCCTCAGCAGCGGCGCCATGTGTCTGCGCGTCGGACCTGTGCCGCGTTGGGTTATAATGAATGCGTCACGTATTCCTTCATCGATCAGACCAGCGCTGCTTTGTTCGGTGGTGGGGATGACGCGACAATGCTGGCAAACCCGATCAGTTCGGACATGTCACACATGCGCCCGGCTTTGCTGCCCGGACTGTTGCAGGCTGCGGCCCGGAATCAGGCGCGTGGCTATATGGATCTGGCTCTGTTCGAGGTTGGCCCTGCATTCCACGGTGGTGAACCCGGTGAGCAGCATAACCTGATCTCGGGCCTGTTGGTCGGTCGGACTGGACCCAAGGATGTGCATGGTGCTTCGCGGCCTGTTGATCTCTATGACGCCAAAGCTGATGCCGAGGCCGTTCTAGCGGCGATTGGTGCCCCTGCCAAAGTGCAGATCTTGCGCGGTGCGCAGGATTGGTGGCATCCGGGACGTCATGGCAAGATCTGCCTTGGCCCAAAAAAGGTAATGGGTGTCTTTGGCGAACTGCACCCCCGCGTGCTGAGCGCAATGGATATCAAAGGCCCGGCTATGGCCTTTACCATTTGGCCGGACGAGGTTCCTATGCCGCGTAAATCCGGGGCGTCGCGTGGCGCGCTTGAATTGCGTGACTTGCAAGCCGTTGAACGGGATTTCGCCTTTGTTGTTGATGCGAAGGTCGATGCGTTGACCTTGATCAATGCCGCTGTAGGGGCGGACAAAGCGCTGATTGAGAACGTCCGCGTTTTCGATGAATTCATCGGGGGCAGCCTTGGCGAAGACAAGAAATCGCTGGCCATCACCGTACGTCTGCAACCAACGGACAAAACGTTGAAAGAAAAAGACATCGAAGCCGTTAGCGCAAAGATCGTTGAAAAAGTCGCCAAAGCCACTGGCGGCGTTCTGCGCGGCTAATGTTATGACTGTGATCCTCCGCCGTGCTGTTTTGGATGACGCGGCGGGGATCGTTCTCTGTATCGACTCGGCCTATGCCCCGTATCTGAGCGCAGGGTTGAAATTGCCTGCTGTTTCTGAGGGCGTCGGCGATGATATTCAGGACAATCTTGTTTGGGTTTTGGAATCGAGTCAGCGCATTGTTGGCTGTTTGATTGTTGTTGCTGCAGATGACATTTGGCATTTGGCCAATGTCGCGGTGCATCCAGATTTCTCAGGGCTAGGTTTGGGCAAGCGTTTGATCGGGACCTGTGTGGACGCTGCAAAGCTTGCTGGCGCGCACCACATTCGACTTGCCACCCATGCTGCTATGCCCTCAAATGTGGCGCTTTACACCCGATTGGGGTGGGTCGTGACCCAGCAGGATGATATCCGGATACAAATGTCTCGTCCCATCAGCATCACGGATACGTAAGAGAGGAAAAGTGCAATGACACTCAAAGTATATCTGTCAGGAGAAATCCACTCAGACTGGCGTGAGCAGATCGTTGAAGGGGCCAAAGAGTTGGATGTGTCGTTCAACAGCCCGGTTACAGATCATGATGCGAGCGACGATTGCGGAGTGAACATCCTTGGGCAAGAGCCGAACAAATACTGGCATGACCACAAAGGGGCGATGGTCAATGCGATCCGTACCCGCAAAGGTTTGACCGATGCGGATGTCGTGGTTGTTCGATTTGGCGAAAAGTACAAGCAGTGGAACGCAGCTTTTGATGCGGGATATGCCGCAGCCTTGGGTAAATCAATTATCGTGATGAATCCTCCTGAGCATCAACATGCGCTGAAAGAGGTGCATGCCGCGGCACTGGCAGTCGCCGAAGAGCCGCGGCAGGTCGTGGAGATCTTGCGATACGTTTTGACTGGCGCGCTTCCGGGTTAATCGCGCGCTGGAATCGTCAGGCCACGTTGAACGGCAGGGCGTGCGAGAAAGCGACCAAGATATGCAATGACGTTGGGGCGGTTGTCCCACCCCAGCACATCTTGTGCACCATAGAAGTCGATACCGCGCAGCCAAGGGCCGATGGCAATATCGGCAATGGAATATTCTCCGGCGATCCAGTCACGATCTGCCAGTTGCCCTTCAAGAACAGCGAGCAATCGCTTTGCTTCGCCAATGTAGCGATCACGCGGGCGGGGGTCTTCGATCTCAGCACCTGCGAATTTGTAAAAGAACCCGAGTTGGCCCAGCATGGGGCCCAATCCGCCCATTTGGAACATCAACCATTGGGTGATTTCGGTTTTTTCCCGTGCTGTTGTGCCGATCAACTGTCCGGATTTTTCGCCCAAATAGAGCAGAATAGCACCACTTTCAAATATCCCGATGGGGGCTCCATCTGGTCCATTGGGGTCGATAATCGCGGGGATCTTATTGTTGGGGTTCAGGGATAGAAATTCGGGACTTTTCACATCGACATCTGACAGAGTGACCTTGTGGGCCTCATAGGGCAGGCCGATTTCTTCCAGCATGATTGACGCCTTTACTCCATTTGGCGTGGGGAATGAGTACAGTTGGAGAACGCCGGGGTCGCTTGCGGGCCATCTGCGTGAAATCGGAAATTGTGATAAATCGGTCATTGCGCGTTCCTTTGATTGGGCTGAACCCAAGGTAAGGAATTGCTGATCAGTTCATAGGGGGAAGCCTGTGCGTGGTTTAAGCAGGGCCTGTGATCTGATGAACAGTTCGGGGAACTGTTGCGGCACTAAAACCTAGACCAAAGTGCGGATTTGCACGATGGTTTCGGCTAGGCAGATGCGCTGGCACAGCGCAGCTTACCATTTAGTGTGAAATAGGAGACGCGCGTGGACGAACTTATGATGGAGACTGGAGCAATGGCCCCGGTCTTGATGAACGCAATCAAAGCCTTGGTGGTATTGATTGTTGGTTGGGTCGCTGCAGGCATGATTGGTGGATTTGTGCGGCGACGGATCAATGCCACCCCACAGATAGACCCGACGCTGGGGAACTTTTTGGCCAGCATGGTCAAATGGGTTGTCTTGGCGATTGTGTTGGTCGCGGTGCTGGGGATTTTCGGAATTCAAGCGACAAGCATCGTGGCAATTCTGGGTGCGGCATCGCTGGCGATTGGTTTGGCGTTACAAGGTACGCTGAGTGATCTGGCAGCTGGTGTCATGTTGGTTGTCTTCCGCCCGTATAAATTGGGACAATTTGTTGATATTGGCGGCACATCGGGCACGGTAAAGGATCTCAATCTGTTTACGACTGAACTGGTAACGCCAGACAATGTGCAGATTATTGTCCCCAACGGGCAGTCTTGGGGCTCGATCATCACCAACTATTCTGCGCATGAAACCCGTCGTGTCGATCTGGTTTTTGGTATTGACTATGGTGACAGCGCGGATGCTGCGATGGCCGTTATTCTGGAGATCGCTGCAGCAGATGAGCGGGTCCACAAAGACCCGGAACCCTGGGTGCGCGTCACTAATCTTGGTGACAGCTCTGTCGATCTCACCGCACGGCTCTGGTGTGCTGCCGCTGATTATTGGGATCTGAAGTTCGAAATGACCAAGGCGGTCAAAGAAGCCTTTGATGCAAAAGGTATTTCGATCCCCTATCCGCATTCGGTGGAAATCCACAAAGAAGGGTAAGCCTCCCGTCCAAAGAGAAAGCACCCAAGGTGCTCTTTCTTTCGTTGGGCCAAGCGTCGCGCGTTCCGCGCGGCGCTGTTGCGTTCTAGTAGCAACGTTTGCGAGATGCGGTGCCGCGCCGCGTGTCCCACGCGGCGCTATGCCCAACACTGATGCACATCCGCGTCGCGGGTGTGCGTTCTGGGGCGGGAGGGCCCTGCTGTAGCTATGCGTTTACGAGAGCTTCAGCTGAGACTGTGTCCAGGCCAAGCGCGACACCAACGGCTTTGTAGGTCAATTGGCCGGCATGAACATTCAGACCAGCAAGCAAATGCGGGTCATCTTGGCAGGCCTTCTTCCACCCTTTGTCAGCCAAAGCCAACAGGAACGGCATGGTGGCATTGCCCAATGCGATGGTCGACGTGCGCGCAACGGCGCCAGGCATGTTGGCAACACAATAGTGCATGATACCATCTACGTCATAGATCGGGTCCTGGTGTGTGGTGGCGTGCGAGGTTTCAAAGCAACCACCTTGGTCAATGGCAACATCAACGATTGCAGCGCCGGGCTTCATCGTGGAGAGCTGATCGCGGGTCACCAATTTAGGAGCTGCAGCACCAGGGATGAGAACCGCGCCAATAACCATGTCCGCTTCGGCGACCAGTTCGGCTGTGTTCCCGGCACTTGCATAAGATGTTTTGAAAACACTGCCAAAAACATCATCCAAATAGCGCATGCGTGGCAGAGAACGGTCCAAAACTGTGACGTCTGCTCCCATACCAGCCGCAACGCGGGCAGCGTGAGTCCCAACGACACCGCCGCCAATCACAGCGACCTTGGCTGGAGAAACACCGGGTACACCGCCCATCAGAACGCCGCGGCCACCGTTGGCTTTTTGCAAGGTCCAAGCACCGACTTGTGGTGCGAGGCGACCGGCGACTTCGGACATGGGGGCCAGTAGGGGCAGGCCGCCGTTGCGGTCGGTGACGGTTTCATAGGCGATGGCTGTACAGCCGGAGGCCAGCAGATCGTGGGTTTGATCAGGGTCGGGTGCCAGATGCAAATAGGTGAACAACAGCTGGCCTTCGCGCAGCATTTTACGCTCGCCCGCCTGGGGTTCTTTGACCTTTACGATCATGTCGGCCGTTGCAAAAACCTCGGCTGCGGTTGCGATGATTTGCGCACCTGCGTCCGTATAAGCGGCGTCGTCGAAGCCGGATCCTGACCCGGCGTTGGTTTCGATGATGACCTCATGCCCGTGCGCGATCGCTTCGCGCGCGGCGTTGGGGGTCATTCCGACCCGGAATTCCTGGGGTTTGATTTCCTTGGGGCAACCGATTTTCATTGCGCGTCCTCCGTTCACAATCTGCCTAAATTATGAGCAGATTCTGGTCGCAAATAATGTGAAACCTCCCTCGCCATTCTGTACTTTGTTGGCATAATATTCGAAGAAATTGAAAATTCTTGCAAAGGATGTGCGCCCATGGCGTTGGATGCAACGGATCGTCGGATATTGGCTGCCCTGCAAAAAACGGGTCGAATGTCCAATGCGGACCTGTCTGAAAAGGCGAATCTATCACCCTCGGCCTGCCATCGACGGGTGCAGCGATTAGAGGCGGATGGCTACATTCGCGACTATGTTGCGCTGCTGGATGCGCGCAAGATGGGGGTGCCAACAACGGTGTTTGTTGAGATCACGCTGCAGGGGCAGGCGGACGAGGTTTTAGACGCTTTTGAACGTGCAGTGGCGCGGATTCCAGATGTTTTGGAATGCCATCTGATGGCAGGAACCGCCGACTATATTCTGAAGGTAGTCGCGGAAAACACTGAAGATTTCGCGCGCATTCACAGACAGCATTTGGCGCGGTTGCCGGGGGTGGCGCAGATGCAGAGCTCGTTTGCATTGCGCACCGTTTTCAAAACCACCGCCCTGCCGGTCTAAGGCAAAGGTTAACGCCCGGGGTGAGACCCTCGAAGGATCGTGAAATCTGTTGATCAGGGTCAATGTTTTAAGAACGCTGGCGTGCGATGAAAAGGCGGTTGTGCTGGTGTCGTTTGCGTACCATCATACGTGGTCTCTGGGGCCGCACAGAATGGGTGCGTATTTGAGGTCCGAGGCAGAAATTGATCTGCCCTATCCGTCGTATTTCGGCGCTGGCTGACCGCCCAAAGCAGATGTCACCTCATTTCAGGCTGACATCAAACGTTTACACAGGCCCGGTAGCGGGTAGACGCATTTGACGAGAAGGAAAGCGCACTTGACCTATGACTCCGACGCACCGAGCAAAGATTGGCTGGAAGCCGAACTGGAAGACACGCTGGACGAGGATTTCGAGATTGAGTTCAGCGAGCCGATGCTGTCGATGGAGATCCGCAAGATCTATCGCGGGCAGCACCCCGAAATGTTGGATCGCAAGGTCTATTTCCGCAATTTGCTGCGGCTGCAGGCCGAGCTGATCAAGCTACAGGATTGGGTGCAGCACACCGGCCAAAAGGTCGTGATCCTGATGGAGGGGCGCGATTCAGCGGGCAAGGGTGGCGTGATCAAACGGATCACCCAGCGGCTCAATCCCCGGATTGCGCGTGTGGTTGCCCTGCCAGCACCATCGCGGCGGGAGCAGAGCCAGTGGTATTTTCAACGCTATGTGCCTTACCTTCCTGCGGGGGGGGAAATCGTTTTGTTTGATCGGTCTTGGTACAACCGCGCCGGAGTTGAGCGGGTGATGGGTTTTGCGACCGAGGATCAGGTTGAATCGTTTTTCCGAGATGTGCCGGAATTTGAGCGGATGCTGGTGCGCTCGGGCACGATCGTTTTGAAATACTGGTTCTCGATCACTGACGAAGAGCAGCAGTTGCGATTCCTGATGCGTATTCACGATCCGATGAAGCAGTGGAAGCTGTCACCGATGGATCTGGAGAGCCGCATTCGCTGGGAGCAGTACACCAAAGCCAAGGAAGAGATGTTTGCGCGCACCAACATCCCTGAGGCCCCGTGGTATATTGTTGAGGGTAACGACAAGAAACGCGAGCGGTTGAATTGCATCGAACACTTGTTGTCGCAAATCCCGTATGAGGACGTGCCCAGCGAGAAGGTTTCGTTGCCTGATCGGAATTATAACCCCGAGTACGAGCGTCAGGTTCTGCCCGATGAGCTGTATGTGCCCAAGATCTATTGATCTGAGGCATTGAGCGTTTCCAGGTTTTCAAGGAACCGGCGCAGGTAGCCGGTAAAGGCTTCGACCTCGGATGGGTCGAAGCCCGACAACAAGTGGCGTTGGCGCTCCAATGCCCGCTCAAGGATGCGGGCGTGCAGGTCATGACCGAAGGGTGTCAGCGTCCAATCCTTGCGCCGGTCATCTTTCAGCAGGGTTTCGGATGTGACCAACCCGGCCTTTTCCATGCGTTGCAAGGCACGGCTGACTGCGGCCTTGTCTATGCCCATGGTTTGAGCCGCGTGCGAGACCGAGCTGCCGGGTTCGCGGGTCAGCATGACCAGCACACGCCAGTCCATTACACCGATCCCGAACTTTTCCAGATAATCCTTGGTCGCGCTGCGGGTGAAGCGGTTGCCGGCAAAGGTCAGCAGAACCGTGGGCGTGCGAGTAAAGTCGAGCGTGGGTGCCGCGGGGCTGGTGGTGCTGTCGTCGGGATGGATCAGGAACAGGTCATCGGTGAGGTCGGTCATGGGGAGCCTCTGGCGCAGGTTTGGTACAGCGTAACTGCAGTGTGTTGACATGACAACACGGCTTGTGATTACGTGTTGTCATGTCAACACGTAAGGAGGCATGAAATGTCGGATGCCATGGTTTACGAGATCGACCCACAGGTGTTCTGGCGCGATCCCTACCCTGATCTCAAGCGGATGCGGGCGATGGCGCCGGTGGTGTTTGTGCCGCAATTGGGGGCGACCCTGATTGTGCGGCGGCAGGATATTTTTGAGCAGGAAAAGAAGACCGAGGTGTTTTCCTCGGACCAGCCCGGTGGGTTGATGACCGTGTTGATGGGGCAGAACATGATGCGCAAAGATGGCGCGGACCATCTGGCTGAGCGTAAGGCGATCTTTCCCACCGTGTCGCCGAAGACGGTGCAGCGGGTTTGGACGGACCAGTTTCGCGCCGCGACGGAGCAGGTGTTGGCGGGGCTCATTGGGCAGGGCCGTTGCGATCTGGTGCGGGACTATGCGTTGCCGGTGTCGGCTGAGGCATTGAAGGCGATGACGGGTTTGACGCAGATGTCGGCGGTAGAAATGGATCGGGTCAGTCAGGGTATGATTGATGGCTGTGCGAATTACGCGGGTGATCCTGAGGTCGAAGCCCGTTGTCATGATTGTACCGCGTCGATTGATCGTCACATCGATGAGATGATCCCGTTGGTGGATGCGGCGCCGGACCAGTCGTTGTTGTCGGTGCAGCGGCAGGCGGGCATGGAAGACGCGCAGGTGCGGGCAAATATTAAGCTGGCGATTTCGGGCGGGCAGAATGAGCCGCGAGACGCGATTGCCGGAACGGTCTGGGCCTTGTTGCAAAATCCGGATCAATTGGAGTTGGTGCGGGCTGGGCAGGCCGCATGGCGACAAGCGTTTGAGGAATATGCGCGTTGGATGTCGCCCATTGGGATGTCACCGCGACGGGTGGCGCAACAGTATGAGTTGCACGGCGTTACGTTGAAACCTGAGGAGCGGGTGTTTCTGATGTTCGGGTCGGGCAATCGGGATGAAGCGGTGTTTGCGCGCCCCGATGCCTTTGATCTGACGCAGGATATTACGGCGGCGATTTCCTTTGGCGCTGGGCCGCATTTCTGTGCGGGGGCGTGGGCGGCCAAGGCATTGATCGGGGATGTGGCGTTGCCGATGTTGTTTGAGCGGTTTCCTGATTTGCGGCTGGATGGCGCGGCTGAATTTGGCGGTTGGGCGTTCCGGGGTCCGCTGCAGATGCCGGTGCGTTGGGATTAATCCTCTGAATTGAGGAGTAACACGCGCTGGGCGCATGTGATCAGCGCCGAGGCGGCGGTGCGGGGGTCCTCAGTGCTGCGCCCAGAGAGCCATGCGCGGCAATAGATTTGTGCGGGGCCGATAAGTTGAGCGAAAAACATAGGGCCGGACATGGGGTGCAGGTCGCCCGCTGCGATCAGGGGGGCGCGCCATGTTTCGATGTGCTGGGCCAGTTTGGCGTTTTCGGCCTCTTGTTCTGTACGGATGGTGCTGAGCCATTCGGAGCGCGCGTGTTCAAACAGGAACCGCCCTTGGGCGCCTGAGGTCGTGACCCAATCCAAATGTGCAGTGAGTAGGGCGGCGAGGCCCTCAGCAGCCGTATCGGGCAGGCGGTGCAATAGGGCGGCGTGATAACTGTGCAGGCTAGTCAGGAAGAGATCGGCACAGAGGGCATCGCGGTTTTTGTAGGCGTGAAAGAAGCTGCCGTTTGACACCCCCGCCTGGGTCCTGATTTGCGCCACGGACGTGCTGCTAACCCCGTTTTCATCAAATAACGTCAGGGCAGTCTGTCTGATGAGGTCCTTGGTGGTCGCGGTCATGGCTAGGCGTCCTGACATTTTGAATCTAGAGTAATGCTCTAGAGTTAATCTCTAGCGTGTTTTATGCCATCAGGAGCCCGCCGTTACCATGATTATTGATGCTTGGGGTCAACACCCCACTTTGCGCCATGCCCAAGACCCGATGTTTGACTCGTTGCGCAGTTGGACCAAAACACCGGCCCCGACCGAAGATTTGCCTGTATCGACCACGGTGACGTTGATGGATCAGGCAGGCGTGGACAAAATGCTGATCAGCGCGTGGGAAGCGCCGCGCAATTCGATGATCTCAAATGCTGAGGTTGAGGGCTTTGTCGCCGAGGCGCCGGATCGGTTTGTTGGGGTAGGGTCCGTAGACATATCCAAACCGATGGAGGCGGTGCGCGAGGTGCGGCGGTGTGTTCAAGACCGCGGTTTCAAAGCAATCCGGGTGTTGCCGTGGTTGTGGGAGGTGCCGCCGACGGATCGCCGGTTCTATCCGGTGTTTACCGCTTGTGTTGAGGAAGGCGTGCCGTTTTGCACCCAGATCGGCCATACCGGTCCGTTGATGCCATCCGAGGTGGGCCGGCCCCTGTATCTGGATCAAGTGGCGTTGGATTTCCCCGAACTGGTGATTGTGGGCGGGCATATTGGCTATCCGTGGACCGAAGAGGCGGTGGCCGTCGCGACCAAACACGAGAACGTCCATATCGATACCTCGGCTTATACGGCAGGGCGGTATCCGCCAGAGTTGGTCCGGTTCATGAAGGGGCACGGCGCGGCCAAGGTGCTGTTTGGCACCAACTATCCAATGATGCCGCCTGCACAGGCGCTGAAGGGGTTGGATAAGTTGGAGTTGGCCGAGGACAAACAAGCGCTGTTTCTTGGCGGCAATGCGCAGCGGGTGTTTGGGCTGTAGCAATCGGGAGAGAGGCCAAGCGCGAGGGCGCGCTTGGCTGATGGTGTGTGAGTGGAGTTGTGGCTTAGAAACAGAACGCTTCGAACGTGGTGTCTTGGAGGGGTTGGCAGATAAACATGTCGTCCAGTGCGGCGGTGTCGACCCATTCGGCTGGGGTCGCAGGGGCGGTATCCTGTGGCCCACGAGCATTCTGGAAGAAGACGGCGAAATCAGTAGGGGATGACCAAGGATTGGTGTTTTGATCCGTTGAGACGTTGCTGGTCCATTCAAAGGTGAATTGTTCGTCCTCCCAACAGGTAAAGAGGTCTTGAATGCTAGGGCCTGTCGTTGGGGTCTCTTCGGGTGTTGGATCTGGCTCTGGTGTTGCTGTGTTATCGGCCGGTTGGGGGGCGACGACAGGTGTTACGGCTGGTGTTTCCGGTGGCGTGGTATCGGGCGTTTCCGGCGGGGTGGAGTTGTCGGTTGTTTCAGGCGGCTCTGTTGGGGCGGTTGGCGGTGTCGCGCCTTGATCCAATTGCAGGGGCGCGCTAGTGCGGGCAAAGTTTTGCGTGACCATCACCGCCTCGTACCCTTGGTAATCGCCGGTTTCAATGCCGATCCCAATCACGGTGACATCGGGGTTGAGAATGTTGGCCCGGTGGCCGGGGCTGTCCATCAACCCGTTGTGCAGGTCGATTACATCATCCTCAAGACCCGGCGCGCCGCGTTCGCTTTGCCATGCGATGTTTTCGGCCCAAGTTGCATTGCCCGAAAACTCAAACTGGGCTTGCTCTATCCGCTCGCCGGGGTTTGATCCGTTTTCACCGGTGTGAGAGAACACATCCTGTTGCAGCATCCATTGGCTGTGATCCTCGGACGCGTCGTTCAATCGCAATTCCAATTGGACCGGTTCAAGACCCCGTGATGTGCGTTCATTGTTAATTAATTCAAGCATTTGCTGTTCGAGTGCGCTGGCTTGTGACATGTGCGTCTCCTGTATGATGAGCGGTTGGAAAAATCCGTTCGTTCGGCATAGAGGGGGCGGGGGGACAACGAAAATAGCGCGTATGTTTAGGCGTGTATTCGGGCAGGCCGACGCCTGTTGGTTGCGTTTGCGTAAGCGGGAATCAGTACCGGAAAACGGCGAACCTGCCACGTGGCTGGAAAGAGCCGAGCGGCATTGGGCAAATCAGCAAGATCTGTCCGGGTGGCGATATCAGGACGGTGAGTTGGGAATCGGGAGGCCCCAGAAACGACAAACCCCCGCGGCTGGGCCTCGGGGGTCGTCAAATAGTGTCTGAAAACAGCTTCGGTGTGCTTAGAGCATACCTTCGCGCTGTGCTTTCTTACGTGCGAGCTTACGGGCACGACGGATCGCTTCAGCTTTCTCACGCGCTTTTTTCTCGGACGGCTTCTCGAAATGTTGCTTGAGCTTCATTTCGCGGAACACGCCTTCGCGCTGCAGCTTTTTCTTCAGGGCACGGAGCGCCTGATCGACATTGTTGTCACGAACACTAACCTGCATGTGGTTTTCACCACCTTTCTAGATAGAGTTGCAAGGATTTGCAGGAAGTGGCCATATAGCAAAGCGTCTGGAACTTGTCTAGTACAGGACAGAGCAGTCGGGAGTAGAGAAAATGACCCAAGGATTCATGGATGCAAAGGCGCAGTTGGTCGAGGCGGCGTGTCTGCATGTGCCCTTTGATGGCTGGTCTGAGGCGACGTTTGACGCAGCGGTAGCTGATTCTGGGCTCGACCCGGTGATGGCGCGGGCGATCTGTCCGCGCGGTGGGGTGGATCTGGCGTTGGCTTATCATCTGGCGGGGAATCAAAAGATGTTGGACCGGTTGGCGGATACGGATTTGAGTGCGCTGCGCTATAGCGAGCGAATCGCAGCGGCGGTGCGGTTCCGGCTGGAGGTGATTGAGGACAAAGAATTGGTGCGGCGGGGCACAACCTTGTTTGCGTTGCCAACCTATGCGGCGGATGGGGCCAAAGCGATCTGGGACACGTGTGATGCCATCTGGGAGGCACTGGGCGATACGTCGCGCGATGGCAATTGGTATTCCAAGCGGGCGACCTTGGCCGGGGTGTATTCCTCAACCGTGCTGTATTGGTTGGGCGATGACAGCCCGGATCATGCGGCGACGTGGGAGTTTCTGGACCGGCGTATTGAAAACGTGATGGCGTTTGAGAAGTTTAAAGCGCAGGCGCGTGAGAACCCTTTGCTGAAGCCGTTGATGGCCGGGCCTGCGTTCCTGATGGAGCGGCTCAAGGCACCCGAGCGGCGGTCTGACATGCCGGGGTCGTTTGGCACGCGGCGCTAACGTTTTACATAGTTTAATAGGGCCGCTGGGCGGCTGAATGATCTGGAGAATCCTGATGAGTGAAATGATGCGCGCTGTAGAGATCAGTGAGCCGGGTGGCCCCGAGGTTTTGCGCCTGTGTGAGCGCCCTGTTCCACAGGCGGGACATGGTCAGGTCGTGCTGAAGGTGGCCTATGCCGGGGTGAATCGTCCGGATGCGTTACAGCGTGCCGGGGCTTATGATCCGCCCCCCGGTGCCAGCGATCTGCCGGGGTTGGAATGCTCGGGCGAGGTTGTGGCGATTGGCGCGGGTGTCGATAATCTGGCCGTGGGCGACAAGGTCTGTGCTTTGTTGCCGGGTGGGGGATATGCGGATTACGTAATGACCCCTGCGGCGCATTGCTTGCCGGTGCCTGCGGGCATTGGGATGAAAGAAGCGGCCTGCTTGCCAGAGACGTTCTTTACGGTCTGGTCGAATGTGTTCACGCGCGGTGGGTTGAAAGCGGGCGAGCGGTTCCTGATCCATGGAGGATCTAGTGGGATTGGGACGACAGCGATTCAACTTGCGCATGCTTTTGGGGCGCGGGTGTTTGTGACCGCTGGGTCGGACGAGAAGTGCCAAGCCTGTCTGGACTTAGGGGCCGAGCGCGCGATCAATTACCGGGACGAGGATTTCGTTAAGGTGATGAAGGGCGAAGGCGGGGCCGATCTTATCCTGGATATGGTGGGTGGGGATTACATTCCGCGCAACATCAAGACCCTGAATTTGGATGGGCGACTGGTGCAAATCGCGTTCCTGCAGGGGCCGATGGTCGAGGTGAACTTTGCCATGATGATGGTCAAGCGGTTAACCCTGACGGGCAGCACGCTGCGTCCGCAGAGTGATCTGGCAAAAGCGGCGATTGCGCAGGATTTGCTTGAGGCGGTCTGGCCCTTGGTTGAAGCGGGCAAGGTTACGCCAGTGATGGACAGTGAGTTTGATCTGTTTGAGGCGGCAGCAGCGCACGCACGGATGGAAAGCTCGGGCCATATTGGCAAGATTGTGATGAAGGTGAACGGCTAATTCAGATCGCAGGCGCGCGCCGGCCCCTACAGGGCCGACGCGCGCGGGCGTGGCAAGAGCCAAAGGGCTACGCGATCGCGCGACGGTAGAGGTGCCAAGTTGCGTGACCAAGCACCGGCATCACAACGATGAGACCGAGCAGCATGGGAATGGCCCCGAGAACAAGCAGTCCGGCGACCATGGCCCCCCATGTCAGAATGACCATCGGGTTGTGACGCAGGACGCGGATCGATGTGACCACTGCGACGGGCACACCGACCTGTCTATCCAATAGAAGTGGGAAGCTGACCACGCTGATGGCCAGTGCGATCAGGGCAAACAGCCCGCCCACAGCCGTGCCGACAATGATCATTGTCCAGCCTTCGGGGGTGGTCAGAGTTTGGGTGACGAAGCTGCTGAAAGACGCTGGCGTTTTGGGCCCAAGGGTCTGCATGAACAGATTGTGCGCGGTCATCATCCACACAAGGAACAGCGCTGTCAGATAGAACCCAAGGGCGAGGATCGCGCCGAACGATGGCGCGCGGAAGACGCCGAAAGCGTGCAGCCAGTGGACGTCTTGCCCTCGTTCGAGGCGGCGGCTGATCTCATATAGCCCCACCGCGGCAACTGGGCCAATGAGGGCAAAGCCCATCATCAGAGGGGCCAGCAGGGGGACCATCTCCATCCGGCTGCCAAGGCTGAATAGGACAAGGCCAGCGATGGGGTAGATCAAGGCGATAAAGATCGCATCGGCGCGCGAGGCCAGAAAGTCCTGATACCCGGCGCGCAGGGCGGCGAACAGGTCATCGATCGTGAGCGTTTGAATGTGTGGAAGCTCTCGGACGGTGTCGCTGCCCAGATGCGTCACGGACTCGCTGATGTGGTCGCTGGAGGCCTCGATATTCTGGGCGACCCAGCTGAGCGGATTTCCGATCGTTTTTGCCATGTCTTTCCCCTTCGCTGACGGCTGTGTGCGTCGCAGGTCGGGGTCCGGCGAGGGGGTGTGCGGCCAGACCGGCCTGCAACACATGTATAAGTATAGCACAAAATGTCGGTTTTCGGGATCACAGCTTTGCGATGACCCCGAATAGGGGTTAGCCCCGCGGCTTTTCTAGCTGCCATTGCAGGTTGGCCTGCACGGTTGGCCATTCGCTGGCAATGATGGAATAGACGGCTGTATCGCGAATGGTGCCATTGCCCATGATCATGTGCGATCGCAGGACACCATCGAGTTTTGCACCCAGACGTTCAATAGCCCTACGGCTTTGGTGGTTGATGAAATGGGTGCGGAATTCAACAGAAATCGCATCTAGAGTTTCAAAGGCATGGCGCAGCAACAGCAGTTTGCATTCGGTGTTGAGGGGCGTGCGTTGTGCTGATTTTCCGTACCAAGTGGAGCCAATCTCCAACCGGCGGTTGGCGTGGTCTATGTTCATATATGTGGTCATACCAACCGGGCGCCCGGAGGCGTCGCAAGCGGTAAAGGGAATCATGCTGCCGGTTTCTTGCAGTGACAGGCGCCGATCGATTTCGGCTTCGACCTGATCAGGGGCTGGGATGCTTGTGTACCAGAGGCGGTGCAAATCACCGCTGGCAGAGGCCGCGCTCAAGCCATCAGCATGATTGTGCGAGAGGGGCAAGAGAGAGCAATGTTGCCCAGACAGGGAAACGGGAGTGGCCCACATTGGTTGGTCCTTTCGGTTCGATGTTTTACCCGGTTGTCGGCGAGAATTTGAACCTCATAAAGGCCCGGTTTTTATCTTTTTGAACAGTCCAATCTGACCGCACCGTCCGCTGTAAGAGGCATTCAAACAGTGCGGTTCAATGATTGAGGGGCCTAGCCTTTGATTATTTAAGTCTTTCACGAAACGGGCAGACATCTTTTTGGAAGGGAACATATCTGCGTCGGAATGAAGTACCTTCGACCATTTCAGGGAGGCTGATCCGATCCATTCGAAAGTGTCGAAAATCATCGCGTGCTGGATCCCAGGCAACTAAATACCAAAGGGGGGACAGGATCAGCATGGCCTGAGGTTCGATCTGACGGCTAGTTTGTGCGCCTTTCGCGTCGCGGTATTGAAACCGCAGGTGGTGCTGTTGCAAGAATGCGGTTTCGTATGCAGGCAGGAGGGCCGGATCAATCGGTCCGAGATCTGAAATGTCCTGATGTGGTGAGAGTTGCCCAATGTGCAGGCAATCAAGGAAGCGGCGCAGGTCCCGTACTTTGTCTGAGGGCAACGCCTTTTCAATCTTGGCCAGCCCGGCGTCTGCGAGATCAGAAAAGGGGAGGTTCAGGGCTGCGCGCATGGCGGACACGCTGATCAGAAGGGCAAACACCTCGGCCACGGACAAGCGTGCCGTGGTTTGGACCGATTGGGGATCAAGATGCAGGCCGCCGCCGCGTCCGCTTTCTGAGTGGATCACAAACCCCTGATCACGTAGAGCGCTGATATCGCGCAGGATTGTGCGTCTGGATACGCCGGCCTCTTGGGCGAGCTCATCAATTGTGGACGTTCCATTGCGGCGCAGGGTGCGTACGATGGCATCATGACGGAGACGAATATTCATCTGTTCAGCGTAGCATATACGGTGCCATATTTTGGCACCTTTTTAAGTTAAGCGGTCTGTAGCTATCTCAACAAGGAGGCGAGACAATGCAACGTACAGCCGTAAACCCATGGGATTGGTCCCAGAAACTTGGCTATAATCAGGCTGAAATCATCGAGGGGGCGACGCGGCAATTGATCTGTGCGGGTCAAACCGCGGTTGATGGGAAAGGGCTTCCGCAGCATCCCGGTGATATGCGCGCCCAGATCTGCCTTGCCCTTGATAATCTGGAGGCCGTGCTGGCAGGCGCGGACATGACACTGCGCAATGTTATCCGGCTTGGGGTCTATGTGACCGATGTGGATGAGGCGCTGAAACACTTTGATGTGCTTGGAATGCGGTTCGGGCCGTTTCAAGCAGCGCCTCCAATGACTTTGCTGGGTGTGGACCGATTGGCGATTCCCGGGTTGTTGTTCGAAATCGAAGCCACCGCAGCGATGTGATTTAGAACAAAAAAGACCGGCGCGGTGGGCGCGCCGGTCTTGAGTATACACCCACCTTGCCGGGGAGAGGCAGAGGGTGGGCGTAATCGGTTAGCCGAACACGCGACCCAGCGCACCATCAACAGCATCGGTGATCTGGTCGATGTCGTCTGCGGTGGCGATCAGAGCGGGCGAGAAACACAGGGTGTTGTTCTTGCCCGGAATCGACCGGTTGGTCACACCAATAATGACGCCCTGGTTCATACAGTCGGCAACAACCGCCTGCGCCAGTTTTTCGTCAACGGGTTCTTTGGTGGACCGGTCTGCGACCAGTTCGGCACCGAGGAACAAGCCTTTGCCGCGCACATCGCCGACAACTTTGTGCTTTTCCATCAGCGCGTGGAGGTTGCCCATCATGTGCTCGCCCATGGCGTTACAGTTATCAAGCAGGTTTTCGTCCTGAATGATGCGCATGTTCTCGATCGCAGCAGCAGGACCTGCGGTACAACCACCAAAGGTCGAGATGTCGCGGAAGTAGTTCAGCGGGTCATCGGTGTTGTCTTTGAACAGGTCAAAGACCGCATCGGTGGTGACCATGCAGGCAATCGCGGCATACCCAGAGGCTACACCTTTGGCCATGGTCACGAAATCCGGCTTGATGCCGTACTGCTGATAGCCAAACCAAGTGCCGGTGCGGCCAACGCCACAAACAACTTCGTCGATGTGCAGCAGGACGTCGTACTTTTTGCAGATTTCCTGAACACGTTCCCAATAGCCGGTGGGGGCTTCGATCACACCACCGCCTGCGGTGACCGGTTCGAGGCACAGCGCGCCAACGGTTTCCGGACCTTCGCGCAGAATCACCTCTTCGATTGCGTCTGCAGCAGCGTGACCAAAGGCTTCTCCGGACAGATCTTCGTGACCCAGTTCGTGCTTGCGGTATTCCATGCAGTGCGGAACGCGGATGAATCCGGGCGCAAAGGGACCGTATTGTGCGTTCCGCTCGTCCTGACCACCGGCTGACATGGTTGCCAGTGTCGAGCCGTGATAATCGCGATCCCGATATAGGATCTTGGTTTTCTTGCCGCCATAGCGCTTATGCGCGATCTGACGAACCAGTTTGAACACCTTCTCGTTCGCCTCGGACCCAGAGTTGGTGTAATAGACGCGGTTCATGCCCGGCATCTTGTCGATCAGCATTTCCGCAAAGATCGAGCCGGGGATCGAGCCCGCCGACTGAGCGAAATAGTTCATTTTGATCAGCTGGTTATAGACCGCCTTGGCGATTGATTCGCGGCCGTAGCCAACGTTAACGGTCCAGACACCGCCGGACACAGCATCCAGGTGCTCTTTGCCCTTTTGGTCCCAGACGCGCATGCCTTTGCCTTCGACGATGATGCGGGGATCATTGGCTTCAAGGGGCTTATGCTGCAGCAGGTGGTGCCAGATATGGGCGCGGTCTGCTTCGACTACGCGTGAGATATCATTTTCATTGAACGTGCCGTCCATGACAGGTCCTTTCTGGTTGGAATGGGGCGCTTTGGCTCGGATTGCACATACCTCAACCTGAACCTGCTTCTAATGTCCAGAAGGGCTGAAAAATAGTGCACTCGGATAGGGCCAGTTATGGATCGACATATAGCCAGAGATAATATGAGCAAATTCTGCAACGGGTCCTTTGAAGCATTATTTGCCTGAAAAACCTCGGAAAAGTAATGTTTGGGTTTTTGAAAGATTCAGTTCACCATCTTCAAGTTTTGGCGAAAGTGAAGAAAAACCGTTGATTGATAAGGGAATATCGGCTCGGATCAGAGTCGGGCGCTGACTCCTCACGGCGGCGCTTGCGAAAATCATACCAGAGGCGGACGACCGCCCAATACATCCGATCCGCTGAAAACCGGCGGGCAACAGGGAGACTACGAATGACAATTAAATCAAAGCTGATGGGTGCCGTCGCTGGCGTGGCCATGATCGCGGGCGCTGCGCCGGCAATGGCTGCGGATGGCGAAATCACCGTTGCCTATTTCCTCGAATGGCCGATGCCATTTGAATACGCAAAGGTAAAAGGCACGTATGACAAGGAAATGGGCGTCAAGGTGAACTGGGTCAGCTTTGACACCGGCACAGCCATGAGCGCGGCGATGGCGTCGGGCGATGTTCATATTTCCGTCAGCCAGGGCATTCCACCGTTTGTTGTTGCGGCAAGTGCCGGACAGGACATTCAAGTGGTTGATGTCGCTGTGAGCTATTCCGAGAACGACAACTGCGTTGTTAGCAGCGCGCTGGAAATCGACAAAGAATCAGCCGGTGAACTGGCGGGTAAAAAGGTCGCTGTTCCGCTGGGTACAGCGGCGCATTACGGTTTTCTGGGTCAGATGGCGCATTTCGGTGTAGATCTGGGTAGCTTGGAAATCGTTGACATGGCACCAGCCGAAAGTGCCGCGGCACTGGCGCAGGGCTCCATCGATATGGCCTGTGGCTGGGGTGGCGCACTGCGTCGCATGAAAGAGCACGGCAACATCCTGTTGACTGGCGCAGAAAAAGAAGAGCTGGGTCTGCTGGTGTTTGATGCCACAACAGCCCCTGCTGCGTTTGTCGCTGAAGAAGGCGAATTGCTGGCGAAGTTCCTGAAAGTTACCGCAGACGCAAATGCGATGTGGAATAGTGGCGACCACATGGACGAAATGCTGCCGGTTATTGCCAAAGACGCTGGTATGGATCTGGAAGATGCCAAAGCCACGATCGCGACCTTTGGGTTCCCAAGCATTGATGAGCAGCTGTCGGCCAAATGGCTCGGCGGTGGTACGCAGGGCTTCATGAAAGGTGTTGCGGATGTGTTTGTCGAAGCGGGCAGCATCGACTCTGCACTGGACAGCTATGAAAATGCAGTAAGCACCGCGCCGCTCATGGCCGCCAAAGGTATGTAAGCTAAGACTGAAACTCAGCGGCGGGCAGATGAAACTGCCCGCCACGCATTCTGCTCTCCAGCCCCAAAATGGGGCTGTTTTTGCCCGGTAGAGGCAAAACGAAAAGCAGGACCTTTCTGGAAGGGGAACCATGTCCGGACTATCAATCGAAAGCATCTCAATGCGCTTTGACCTGCCAAATGGTGGATCAGTTCAAGCGTTGAAAGATGTGTCACTGCACCTGAAAGAAGGTGAGCTGTTGAGCGTGCTGGGGCCTTCGGGCTGCGGGAAAACCACGCTTTTGAATATTTTGGCAGGCTTTTTGGCCCCGACTGAGGGTCAGATTGTCATGAACGGGCACACGGTTCAGGGGCCGGATGCGGAACGCGGGATGGTGTTCCAGCAAGGCGCCTTGTTCGAGTGGATGAGCGTGCGTGACAACGTCGGGTTCGGCCCCAAGATGAAAGGGATGCCAAACGCGGAAAAAGCCGAGATCGTCGACCATCTTTTAGATGTTGTCGGTTTGCAGGATTTTAAGGAAAAGGCGGTTTATGAGCTGTCGGGCGGGATGCAGCAGCGTGTTGCGCTGGCGCGGTGTCTGGCCAATGACCCGGACGTCATCTTGATGGATGAGCCGTTGGGGGCCTTGGACGCGCTGACCCGTGAAAAGATGCAATCTCTGGTGCTGAAGCTGTGGAAAGAGACGGGTAAGACCATCATCTTGATCACACACTCGGTCGAAGAAGCATTGTTGTTGGGCGAACGCCTGATCGTTATGGCGCCCCGTCCGGGCCGCATTCACAAAGAATACCGACTGCCGTTCGCGGACATGGGCGTTGGCGCAGATCTGCGTGAGGTCAAGAAACACCCTGATTATGCTCCGACCCGTGAAGAGATCCTGAACATGATCTGGAACATGGAAGAAGAGATCATGGGCCGCACGGAGGACGCATCATGACCAGCCTGATCCCATTTTTCGTATATATCGCGATCTTTGTCGGCGCCTTTTATACAGTGCGATTCATCGCGCAAAAGACGGCGGTTCAGGACTATACATCGCTCAAGACGGTGACGTTCGGCGACGAAAGTGCGGTTCAGTCGAACCGGGCGGCGTCAATCGTTTCGATTGTCACTATTTTTGTTCTGTGGGGGGCCTTTACCGGGTCCAGCCTGATGCCAAGCTTCATGCACGCGCCGGGGCCGTTTATCGGAGACACCACGTTCACCTACACTGCGCAGGCGCCGGATGGCACCAAGGATGACGCCACGGTGCACGTGCGTGTGCATCCCGCAGATGAGAAACCGGATGCGATCGAGGCCGCGTCGGGTGACGGATTTGCCAAAGACGATGCGCTGAACATGATAGCGTGGCGCAGTAAGTTGATCCCTGTCGACAAGAACGACGAAATCACCAAAAAAGACGGCGCTAAAATCGTTGCGATTGACGGTCAGCCGATTGCGCCGGGTGATTCTGTTTCGGTTGGCGATGGCAAGGTGACTTTGTCCGACAAAGGGACGCCAAACTTTGTGCCAAACAAAGGCTGGCAGATGGAGCCGATCTGGTTGCCGTCTCCCGAAGCGGTGGTCAAGCGGACCATTGAAATTGCCAATCAAGGTTATCAGGGGTCGACCCTGTGGGAACACCTTGGTTACTCGCTTATGCGTGTGATTGTCGGGTTCTTCTTTGGTGCGCTGGTGGGTATTCCACTGGGCTATGCCATGGGCTTGAGCGACTGGGCACGCGGCTGGTTTGATCCGATCGTGGAATTCATGCGTCCTGTACCGCCACTTGCTTTGATCCCGCTGGTGATCATTTGGGCCGGTATCGGTGAAAGCGGCAAGATCATCCTGCTGTTCCTTGCGGCGCTCTGGATTATGGCGATTGCCTCTCGGTCAGGGGTGTCGGGTGTCAAGATCTCGAAGGTGCACGCGGCCTATTCATTGGGCGCGAACAAGCGCCAGATCATGCGGTATGTCATTGTGCCGAACTCACTGCCCGAGATCTTTACCGGTGCACGTGTTGCGATGGGCGTCTGTTGGGGCACGGTTGTGGCTGCGGAACTTGTGGCGGCTGAAAAGGGCGCTGGTAAGATGATCGTAACGGCCTCCAAGTTCCAGAACACGGATATCGTGATCATGGGGATCATCCTGATTGGGATCATTGGCTTTAGCATCGACATGCTGATGCGCTGGGCTGAAAAATTCCTGGTGCCATGGAAAGGCAAAGGTTGATCCAGACATAAGATAAAAAGACCACCACTCACGAAAGACTTGCCGGGGCGTTCGCGTCCCGGTTTTTTTGTGGTGAGATGTGTGTTTGGGGCTGAATTGTCCCTTTTGGGTGCTGGACATTGCCTTTGACCTTGGAGGGCTGCTAAGGCACGGTTCCAAATGCGCCCCTCTCAAGAGACCTAGGGCATTGGTGCAGAGTACGCGGCGTTTCAGCTGATGTGCTGATGGCGCAATGTTGGGGCACGGACAGGGGGCAATTGTCGTGAGCGAACCGCTTTTTACTTTGGCTGTGATTGCAGACACGCATATGCGCGCGCCTGACGGGGATCTGTCTTCGCCGTATTCTGTGAATGCAAAAGCCAATGATCGGGCTGCGGTTGCGGTTGATCTGATACATGCGCAAAACCCAGTTTTGACGATCCATCTGGGCGACATGGTGCATGCGTTGCCGCATATGGAAGAGTATGACGCTGCCTGTGAAGAGGCGCAGCGGATCTTGTCGGGGTTGCATCCTACGTTACATTTTGTTCCCGGAAATCACGATATTGGCGACAAACCGTTAGAGGCCTCGCCTGCCAACGTGGTGACGCAGCAAACTGCGGCGCGGTATTCGGACCACTTTGGTGCCCAGTGGCATCATGTGGATCATGGCGACTGCCGGTTTGTGATGATCAACGCGTCGATCGTGAATTCGGGTTTGCCGGCCGAAGAAGAACAGCTCGCATGGTTGGAAAAGATCGTGCAGACTGAACAGCGCGTTTTTCTGTTCACCCATTACCCGCCGTTCATTGATACGCCGGATGAAGACGAACATTACGACAATTATGGCGAACCGGGGCGGTCGCGGGTGATTGAAATTGCACGCAAACATAAGATCGAAGCGGTGCTGTCCGGGCACGTGCATCAGTTCTTTTTCAACCGGGTGGAAGATACGAAATATTACTGCCTGCCCTCGACCAGCTTTGTGCGACAGGACTACTCAGAGCTTTATAACGTTGCACCGGACACGGATTTCGGACGCAATGATCTGGGCAAATTCGGCGTCACGTTGATTGATGTTTACGAGGATGGGCACAAGCTGCGGTTTTTACCCACGGGCGGGGCGGAATCAACTGCGGTTGTTGATTTGAGCCTGCGCAAGCCTGCAGCCAAAACCGAGCTGACGCCGTTTATGCGCCATGCTTGGTATCAGAGCCGGGATTTGCCCTATACCGGGGCGAAAGAGGAATTTGGGCGCAAGCGGGCGCGTAACGATTATCCGTTGTTGCGGTTGTGGCAGATGGGGATTGAGACCGTGCGCACGCCCTTGGTCGATCTGGCCCATGCGGAAAGCCGCCGCCGGGTGCAGGATTTTGCCAGCACGGGCATTCGGTTCCATATGTTCACCACCTCGATGCCCTCGGCGGCAGTACTGCAGCTGATTGCAGACAATGCGCATGTGTTGTCGGCGCTTGAGATTGTTCAAGTGGACGAGGACCTGACCCGCGTCAAAGCCATCGCCAAGGCGTTTCTAAAGGTTACGGATGTGCCGATTTATGTCAGCCGTCCCGGATCGTCGGCGGATGAGGTGATTGTGGGGCGGATGTTCTCGCACAATGTTTGGACCGGCTATCGCTATGCCAATCGCGCTGAAGTACTGGATGCGCTTGCGGATACCGCCTTGCCGTTGCGACCCATTTTTGCGGTGGCGTGGCGGGCAGACTGGGTAGGCAAAATTAGCGGAATGCAGGCTGAATTTGCCAAGCGCGGTATTCAGGGCGCGGCGGCTGTTCAATTGATGACGGGCAACCCTGAAACCGCCAATTTTGATGAGGAATACATCGAAGAGGGCGTGCTAGAATTGATGCGCAACCGAGATGCGTTTCCATTGGTTTCGTTGATGTTGGACACCTTTGAGACCTTTGACCGGGGTTTCAACCCGCGAGCGGGATTGATTGATCGGGTTGGGAATCTGACAGCGGCGGGGCGAGCGCTGACAAAACTTTAGGTGCTTGAGGCCGGGGGTGCGATAATTGCGCCGGACATCATCTTTGTCTTTTCTCGGCGTTTGGTTCTGGCCATTATCCCCGTCAACGTGACAGAAAAGGGATAGCGATGACAACGCCGGGAATCTACGAACAGCATCTCGACCAGACACGAGCCAATCATACCGCGCTGTCACCGCTCAGCTATCTTGAACGGGCGGCTGCGGTTTATCCCGACTACCCTTCGGTGGTGTATGGCGCGCGCCGGTATACATGGGGTGAAACCTATGCGCGATGCCGTCAGTTAGCGAGTGCGCTGGCGGGACATGGTGTGGGGCGGGGCGATACCGTGTCGATCATCGCGGCCAATATTCCCGAACTCTACGAGGCCCACTTTGGGATTCCGATGCTTGGTGCGGTGCTGAACGCGATAAACACCCGGCTGGATGCGCCGATCATTGCCTTTATTCTGCAGCATGCCGAAGCCAAGGTTTTGTTGGTAGATCCTGAGTTTTCCAGCGTTGTGCGCGAGGCGCTGACACAGGTGGATCGCCCGGACTTGTTGGTGATCGACATTGTCGATCCCAGTTTTGATGGCGGGGATCCGGTGGGGTCGCTGACTTATGACGCCCTGCTAGAGGCGGGGGATCCTGACTATCATTGGTCACTGCCCGTTGATGAGTGGGATGCGATTACACTGAACTATACCTCGGGGACGACAGGGAATCCCAAGGGGGTGGTGTATCACCATCGGGGGGCGGCCTTGAATGCGACCTCGAATATCCTGACATGGGGGATGCCGCAGCATTCCACCTATCTGTGGACCTTGCCGATGTTCCATTGCAACGGCTGGTGTTTCCCTTGGGCCATGGCTGCGAATGCGGGGGTGTCGGTGTGTTTGCGTGCGGTACGGGCCGAACCGATTTATCAGGCGTTTCGCGACGAGAAGGTCACCCATTTTTGTGGCGCCCCGATTGTGTTGAACATGTTGGCCAATGCGCCTGATAAGCTGAAGGATTTTGATCACGAAATCAAGGTCATGACCGCGGGTGCACCGCCTCCGGCTGCGGTGATCGAGAATATGGAATCTATGGGGATCGAGGTCACGCATGTCTATGGGTTGACCGAAACTTATGGTCCCTCGGTTGTCTGTGCGTGGAAGGATGAGTGGAACGACAAAGGGCCCGAAGATCGAGCGGCGCTGAAGGTGCGCCAGGGTGTGAAATACGTGGCCCTGTCCGGTCTGATGGTCGCCGATCCTGAAACGTTAGAGCCTGTTCCGTCTGATGGCGAAACCATGGGCGAGATTTTCATGCAGGGCAATATCGTGATGAAGGGGTATCTGAAAAATCCCGAAGCCACGGATAAGGCGTTTAAGGGCGGATGGTTTGCCAGTGGTGATTTGGGGGTTATGCACCCGGATGGCTATATCGCGCTCAAGGATCGATCCAAGGATATCATCATTTCGGGGGGTGAGAATATCTCGTCTGTTGAGATCGAAGATGTCCTGTACAAGCACCCCTCCGTGATGGAGGCGGCGGTTGTAGCGCGCCCGGATGACAAATGGGGCGAAACACCTTGTGCCTTTGTCGAACTAAAGCCGGGCAAAGACGCGACCGAGGCAGAGATGATTGCGTTTTGCCGCGATCACATGGCCCATTTCAAGGCACCCAGAACGGTTGTGTTTGGCAGCCTCCCCAAGACATCGACCGGCAAGATCCAGAAGTTTGTTCTGCGCGATCAGGCACGCGCACTTTAATCGGCACATGGCCCCGCTGTGGGGTGGGGCCATGACGCTTGGGGTTATGGGGACACACGATCCAGGACGGCGATGACCTCGATCTTGATCACCAGACCTTTGCGTTCCAGGTGGGGGACGGGGATGCCTGTCGTCGCAGGACCGGGCGCGGTATAGGAGTTTGAGCGCACCAGCAGGTTTTCATGCAAGGACTCGGCCGACGCGTTCCCTTGGTAAAAGGTTGTGACCTTGACCACGTCATCCAGCGTTGCATCGTATTGGGCAAGGATTTGCGCAACGTTGGCCATCGCGGTGCGGGTCTGTGCCACCATATCATCGGGTGTTAAAACTTTGGATGTTTCGCTGCGAGCCACCTGACCGCCAATATGGATTACATCGCCGGTGCAGGTGCCATGGGCATAGGGCATGGATTGCGACCACGTCCAATGGCCATCCGGGCTGGTATGGCGCGCGGGTTCTGACCCTAATATGGCGGTGGCTGCGAGTTTGGTTGCTTGACCGGGCGCTGGGCTTTGGGCCAATGGTAGGTCGGTCACCACAGGGCTGTTGCGTGCAAAGCGGTCGGCGCGCAGGGCGGCGGCCGTTGCCCAGTCCTTGGTTGTTTCATCGCCGGTGGTGAAGGTCGTCAGTTTCACCACATCATCAAGTCCAGCGCCGGAGAGTGCGAGAACCTGTTCCAGCCGATCCATCGTAAGCTGAGTTTGGGCGGCAGGATCGTTGGGATGGGCCACGGTGCCATCTGAATTGCGCGCTGAGATATCGCTGGTAAAGATCATATCTCCAGCTTGAACCAGATGCGAAAACGCGGCTGGCAGCGGGGGCAGGTCGGGTAGGGTGTGGCACTGTCTTTCGACGACGTCCCCGTTGGAGGATCGCACGGCGACGCCTTCGATTTCGGTTAGCATGTCGGGATAGCAGAGCTCAGGCATCGGGATCATATTGATCACCGGGCGGGTCGTGGGGCCGATGATCTGGGCCAGCAGATCCAACAGAAAGGCCTCGTCTTGCGCATCCCCAACGAAATAGACCACCAGACGCACAAGATCGTTGAAATCAACGCCGAGATCATCGAACAGCCGCTCCATATAGAACATGGAATTTCGGCATTGGGTTTCGAGATCCCCGATGTTGCGCACGGTGCCCTTTGGATCAAGATCCACCTGACCGCCGGTGAAGATCAGGTTGCCTGCGCGCACGGCATGGTGATGGGTAAGTTTGACGGGCCAATCCCAGTGGTTGTTGGGAAAGCTGTACTGTCTGGCCAAGGCGTGGTCTCCGATCCTGAAAGGCAGCGTTTGGCGTAGGTTAGGCACAGTATTTTCTGTGTGCCAACGCAACCTGCGACATCAGGGTCGGAATTTGACCGGGGAGGTTAGGCGTCGTTGAAAATGGACAGCTCAAGTTCTAACAGCTCACCCATCCATAGCGCGCGATCCCGATGATCTTGCAGGTGTTCGCCGGTGTCGGGATGGGTAAAGATGGTAAGCCCCTGACGGTTCATCATCAGCCATGGGATCACTTGGTCAAAGACCTCGGGGGCGAAACCCAACTGGCAGCTCCACCTTGGATGGGGACCGACATTGCGTTCGTGGACGCGCCCCATTGTGACATCGAACAGACGCGCGGACTCGGCGCAAACTATACGGGCGGTTTCAACGGTTTCGGCATTAAAATAAACATGGGCGTGATAGCCGCGGATCTCGGGCATTTGGCTCTCCTGTCTTCTGGGAAGCAGGGTAGGGCAGCGCGATGACGGACAAAAGACGTACCGACAAACACAGGGTGTGCGTTTCTGGAAAAAAGTCGCGGCGGCGAGCTGGTTTTGATGAAGTGAAATTTGTCTGGTGTCGCATGTCGCGTTACTCTACGTTAAGTAGAGTTAATTTGCGGAGATGCAGTTATGAGAGGAATGGCAGTGATGCTCGCTGGGGCAGCGTTGATCTTGGTCAACGCGTGTTCGGGCAGTAGCGATATTTCTCAAAAAAACCCGAACTATTATAGTGCGAAACTGAGAGATGGAACCATTTCAGGAACGTATAACCCGGTTGGTTACGATGCTGATCTAGTTAAGAGCCAAATTAAGGCCTATTGCGTTGACATGCGTCTGGGTGGGTACAGTGAAGCCCCAACAGAGGGTGGGCTTATGGCCTTTGGTGCGACGTGCGCAACGGGGGCAAATTTATCAAGCGGCTTCATGGAAGTAGAGCGCTTGTCCAATGGCGAGTTCTCGGTAGAGATCGCCGGAATCTGAGGCCAAAGAGCCAGCGTCGCTCAGCGGTTAGCTGAAAAAACCATAAGTGTTGAGCCGGAGCCCCAGAACAGGGGCACCGGCTTTTGTCTTTAGTACAGGGCAACAGGATTAATGATCATCTGCACGGTGCCGCGGATGCGGGCCTGACCGAGGACGAACATGAATTCGTTCACACCTTCGGCCACCAGCGGACCGGTGTTCATGGTTTCCAGCAGGTAAATGCCGTTTTCTTTCAAAAAGATCACGTGACCATAGAACACGCCGTCCCCTTCGGCGGCGGGGACGGGTTCAACCCCCCAAGTGTCTGCGCCAACGGCCATCGGATTGAGCGAGGCGATGTAACGGGACCCTTCGTTGTTGATGCCGGGTTCGCCGGACACCCATGCCTTGGGATCATCTTTCAACATCGCGTCTGTCCAGCCGGTGTGGAACAGGATGATGTCGCCTTCGCCCATGGTGACGCCTTGGGCCTCAGCAGCGGCCTTGATATCAGCTTCGCCAAAGTGTTCACCAGCAGCAAGCGCGGGTTTTCCGAAGTGTTTCGCCATGTCGAGGATCACAGCGCGGCCAACCAGAGGGGGCACGTTATGTACGCCCAGCTTGGTCAGCCCCGTGATTGCAGAGATCTCTTTCTCATCTGAGCAGTTGTAATAGAAACCCTTTTCACCCAGATGCCCGAGGCCGTCGATCTGGCTGCCGATGCCGACCCATGTTTGCAGCAGGTCATCGTTGTAGTTGCCGGGATAGCCAAACGCATTGAGTTTTTGACCGCCTTGCTGGCTGGGCTGGACCACTTGCAGGCTTAAAGAACGCGGTGGAAAGGCGGGTGTATTGGAGTCAATCACGATGCCCAGTGGCATGGATTTGCCCTGTTTGATCAACTGCGCAGCCTTGAGCGTGTTTTCAGGGCTGATCAAGTTTGCGGACCCGATTTCATCATCGGCGCCCCATTTGGATGTGTTACAATCGGCAGCCCAGCCGCTGGTGGCAAAGCTGATGGCGCAGGCGAGGCCTGTCAATAATGCTGTCTTCAATGTTTTCTCCTCCCAATGGTCCAGCAAAAGAGAGCCGGAGCAGGGAGGAGCGTAGCATGCGTTTGCTATCACCAGAGAGGAGCTTTGGCGGTGATCTTAACGAATTGGGTGAAGTTCCCCAACGTTACGCAGGGGTAGGTTGGCATTGATCCGGGTGCGCGGCAGCAAAGGCAGGATGGGCAGCACAGGCTGATTCCACTGCCAGTACGCGGGGTAAATCGCTGATATCAGCACCCCAACGACGGGCATTGTAGATCTGTGGCATTAGGCAAATGTCGGCCAGTCCAGGGGCGTTTCCAGTGCAAAATGGGGTCTGATCATAGGCACCCAACAGCGTCTCAAACGCCTGCATGCCGGGGCGGATAAAGTGGGTCATCCAGTCGCCGGGCATCCCATCTGCGCCGCCGCTGATTTGGGTGGCGTGTTTGGCGACCTGCAGGTTGCAGACCGGGTGCAGGTCAACCGCGATGGCATGGGCCAAAGCTTGGGCTTGGACGCGTGCGGCGGGGTCATTGGGCAGCAGGTTCAGATCACGGGTTTGGTTCAGATAGTCGAGGATGGCCAGAGATTGGGTCAGGCGCAATCCGTCAATTTCCAGCACCGGAACGAACCCTTGGGGATTGCGGGCCAAATGCTCGGGCGACTTCTGGTCCCCTTTGACCAAATCCACGTTGATAGATTGATACGCAATCCCGGCCATATTAAGCGCGATGCGCAGCCGGTAACTGGCCGAAGACCGCCAGTAATCAAATAGGATCGTTTCGCTCATTGGGGGCTCCGTTCATACAAAAAGCAACCGACCTACGCCGGTTGCTTGAAGGGTCTCAGGTGCAACTATGCACCGGGTTGGGATCAGACGTCACTCAGTTCTTTTGAGTGCATCCATTCTGCATGCTTTGGGGCCTTTTTGGTACGAGACCATTCTTCGAGCATGTCCCACTTCACGGCGTCGAGCTTGGCCAACATCGCCTCTTCTTTTGGATCGGGGCAGGCCAGTTCTACGCGATGGCCATTGGGATCAAAGAAATAGATTGAGTGGAAGATCGAGTGATCGGTGACACCCAGCACTTCGACGCCATTGGCCTCAAGGTGCGCTTTGAATTCAATCAGGGTGTCGCGATCTTTGACCTTGAACGCAATGTGCTGAACCCAGATCGGAGTGTTGAGGTCGCGGCCCATCTCTGGCTTGGTGGGCAGTTCAAAGAACGCCAATACGTTGCCGTTGCCCGCGTCCATAAAGATATGCATGTAGGGATCGGGCTCGTGGGTCGAGGGCACGTGGTCCTCAGCGATGGCCAGAACAAAGTCCATCTTGAGCATCTGGTGGTACCACTCGACCGTCTCTTTTGCATCCTTGCAGCGATAAGCAACGTGGTGGATCTGTTCGATTTTCATCTTTTAGTTCTCCTCTTTTGGCGTGACAGCTGTCAGCGCCTGGGTCAGGATCGCGCGGTCTCCAATGTGGTTGGCCAGCACCAAAATGAGGCGCGCGTTCAACGCCTGGCTGTCCGCATCGGACAGGCCCTCGTGAGTGGCAATCAGTTCGGCATAAAAATCATCTACGCCATTAATGTTCGGGGTCAGGATCAAGTCGGACATTGCTCTTATTCCTTGCCTGTGGCGCGGCGAATTGCAGCGCGGATTTGGTTCTCATCAAAGTTGGGACGACGTGCGGCGACGTGCTGATCCGGGCGGATCAGGTAAACGCCGGTTTCGGCCTCACCTAGGTAACGCTCTTTCAACAACAGCGTGGGGTCGTCTTTTGTTGACAGGGCCAGACGTTTAACGGTGATCCCGGCTTCTTCGATTTCGTCGGGTGCGTCGACATCGATTGTCAGCAAAATGAAGTCGTTGCCGAGTTTCGAGAGCAGAAATTCATCACCCAGAGGCACGTCGGGACAAGGCGAACCCGGACGGGTACGGGCCGGCGCATCCAGGGCGTCCGCAGAATTCAGCGATGATCCATCATAGCAACAGGGCACCGACAGACGGCCGGAATTCACCATTGGACGGGCGAATTCGTAATGTTCGGACAGCGCCAGAACCGAGTCTCGCAGCAAGCGGGACATGGGCGATTTTGGCGTGATGAAATCGGTCGACCGGGTCGAATTCATGATGTTTTCATCGGCACCGTGGACGCGTTCGGTATTGTAGGTGTCCAGCAAGCTGTCAGGGGCTTTGCCATTGATCACAAGGCCCAGTTTCCAGCCCAGATTGTCGATGTCCTGCATGCCCGAGTTGGCCCCACGTGCACCAAATGGCGAAACCTGATGTGCGGCATCGCCTGCAAAGAACACGCACCCATGGCGGAAGTTTTCCATGCGCTTGCATTGGAAGGTGTAGATCGAGGACCAAACCATGTCGTAGTCGACATCTTTGCCCAAGAAGGCATCCAGACGGGCCCGGATGTTTTCCTCTTTCATTTCTTCCTTGCGATCCACGTCCCACCCGATCTGGAAATCGACACGCCAGACGTCATCGGGCTGTTTGTGCAGCAGGGTGGATGCACCTTGGCCATGGGTGGGTTCGAACCAGAACCAACGCTCGGTTGGGAATTGGCTGTCGCCCTTCATCTTGATGTCTGCAATCAGGAAGCTGTCCTGAAACACTTTGCCAGTGAATTCGAGATCCATCATGGTGCGCAACGGCGAGGATGCGCCATCGCAGCCAACCAGCCAATCCGCTTCGATAGTATAAGGACCTTCGGGGGTCGAAACGGTCAGGACAACGTGGTCGTCTTTGACTTCGACATTGTCGATACGGTTCTTGCCACGAATTTCGACCGGCGCGCCTTTGGCCTGAATCTCGCGCAGGCGTTCAATCTGGAAAGACTCGTAATAGGGCTGCTGCATGTTGATGAAGGCGGGGTATTTGTGGCCTTCTTCGGGGAGCAGATTGAATTCGAAAACTTTGTCGTCTTTGTGGAAAACCTTGCCCACGTTCCAGACCACGCCCTTGTCCAGCATGGGTTCACCGCAGCCGTAGCGGTCAGCGATTTCGAGACACCGTTTGGCGAAACAAATCGCCCGGCTGCCCATGCCGACGCCTTCGTGATCGTCCAGCACAACAACGGGGATGCCTTGCAGGCCAAGGTCCAGCGCTGTCGCGATGCCGATGGGACCACCGCCCATCACCACAACAGGATGGCGTACAGGGGTATCCGCGTCTTGATCTGCCGAGCGTTCGTAGGGATAGAGTTTGTAAGCCAGCGTATATCTATCGTCAAACATGGGTGATCTCCTCCAAATTTCGGGCACACGTTTCGAAACCACTGCCTCGAGTGGTGCCCTAGAATTTCAATTTAATTCGTGGCTGAGCCTTGTGCGCTGATCTAAAACAAAGCGCACAAGGCGATCAGCGTAGCTTAACCTTGCAGGTCGGCCCACATGTCCAGATCGCGCTGAGCGGTCCAGATACGGGGATGAGCGATGCCGCGGGCTTCGTCATAGGCGCGCGCAACGTTGAAAGGCAGGCAGTGTTCGTAGATCGCGTAATCCGCAAACTTAGGGTCGCATTCTGCGCGAACGGCGTCCCAAGCTTCTTTCAGAGAGCCGCCACGTGCAGCCACTTTGGCAGCAGGCAGATAGGTGCTTTGCACGAAATCACGGGTGCTTTCGATGGCACGTTCCACGGCCTCTTTGCCGATCAATGCGCCGCCGCGACCGGGTGCAATTGCATCCACGTCATAAGCTTTGATATTATCCAGTGTCTGACCCCAGTCGGCAAAGTGGCCGTCGCCACAATAGCAGGCCGAGTGATCTTCGACGATATCACCTGTGAACATGACGTTTTCATCCGGCACGTGGATCACCGCGTCACCTGCCGTGTGAGCGCGACCGATCTGCTTGATGTTCACACGACGCTTGCCGAGAAAGACGGTCATTTCATCGCTAAACGTGGTGGTGGGATAGGTCAGGCCGGGGATGCTTTCATGGCCTTCGAACAGGCGGGGGAAGCGTTGGAATTCGCTGTCCCAGTCCTCTTGTCCGCGTTCAAGAACCATGTTGTAGGCCGCGTTTGACATGATGGTTTGCTGCGCCCCAAAGGCGCTGGCACCCAACACGCGCACGGCGTGGTAGTGGGTCAGAACAACGTGGCTGATGGGCTTGTCGGTGACAGACCGCACACATTCAATCACTTTGTTGGCCAAACGGGGCGTCGCCTGTGCCTCGACGATCATGACGCTGTCGTCGCCGATGATCACGCCCGAGTTAGGGTCGCCTTCGGCGGTGAAGGCATACAAGCCCTTGCCGATTTCGTCGAATGTGATTTTCTTTTCGGTCATGTCCCCTTGGGACGCGAATGCTTTGGCCATGAGATCAATCCTTGATGATGTCGTAGTCGATTTGCAGAATGCCGCCCGGTTTTTGGGCCGATGCAGTGAGTGTCAGGTTGTGCTGTGCGCCGGGCGCAAAACAGGGCAGGCCGTTGCCAAGCAGAGTTGGCATGACAAAGACCCGCAGAGTGTCAAACAGGCCAGCATCCAGTGCGGCACGTTGGGTTTCCCCGCCGCCCATGACCCAGACCCTTTTGTGACCAGCGGTCTCGATCGCGGCGCGCAGTGTGTCGATGTCCCCAGCAGCAGCGATATGATCACCAGTCAGGGTGCTATCACGGGTCAGGACGTAGCCGGGGCGGGCTTCGTATGGCCAGCCCCAGCCCATAACCTGTTGATAGGTGGGCCGCCCCATGATCAGCGCATCGACGGGGCCGATGAAATCGCCATATCCGCCGTCAGTGCCATCTGATGCTAAGGCTTCGTTAAATGGATCGAGCCATTCAACGCTGCCGTTGGTGTCTGCGATAAAGCCATCAAGGCTCATCGCGATGTATCCGACGTATGTGGGGCGGGTGCTCATGGTATCAGTCCTTGGCAGGCCAGGTTACGGCAGGCAGGATTTTCCCGGTGCAATCACCAAAGCCGATGGTGAACCCATTGCCGCGAGCGTTGCCGCGCAAGGTCAGGGTATCGCCGTCTTCGATGAAGCCACGTGTTTCGCCAGTATCGAGTGTGAAGGGTTCGCGACCGGCCCAGCTGAGCTCCATCAGCGATCCATATTCCGAGCGGTCTGCACCCGAGATGGTGCCAGACCCCAACAGATCGCCAGTGGTCATTTCACAGCCGCCAATGGCGTGGTGACACAGCTGTTCCGCTGCCGAATAATACATCCGGTTGTAGTTGGTTTTGGACACGGATGTTGCTGTGGCTGCGCCTTCGGGCTGCATCAGCACCTCAAGTTCAATATCATACAGACCGTCTTTGGATCCATTCAGGTAGGGCAGCAGCTCTTTTTCGCGCGGGGGTGTTGGCGCGCGGAAGGAATCCAGCGCAGCGGCAGTGACGATCCACGGGCTGATTGAGGTGCCGAACGCCTTGCCTTGGAATGGGCCGAGGGGCTGATATTCCCAGCCTTGGATATCACGGGCGGACCAGTCGTTCAGCAGCACGTAGCCAAAGATCATCGCATCGGCTTCGTCAACGGTGATCGGCTGACCAAACTCGGATCCGGTGCCAACGATGGCGCCCATTTCCAGCTCAATGTCCAGACGCTTGGTCGGGCCAAAGGATGGCATATCCGCATCTGGGGCCTTGGTCTGACCGTTGGGGCGGTGAATGTCAGTGCCAGACACAACCACCGAAGAGGCACGTCCGTTGTAACCGATCGGGATGTGCAGCCAGTTGGCAGGCAGATCAGGTGATCCGCGCAGGATCGCGCCCATGTTTTTGGCGTGCTGCATACCGGCATAGAAGTCGGTGTATTCAGCGACAACCATCGGCAGGTGCAATTCCACGTCAGCAGCGGCAACCAGGAATGGCTCGACCTTGGCTTTATCCGCAGACCCATCGGCCAGCAGGGCGGTCAGACGGTCGCGCAGAGCCGCCCAGACAGCAGGGCCCTGTTCCATCATCTCGTTCCAGAACGGCACGTCGAACAGCGGGTAGTCGGCCAGTTGGACCAGACCTTCACCTTCGATGGCTTCCATATCGAGGATCATGTCACCAATCGCAACGCCACAACGTGGATCGGTGCCGTCGGTCGAAAATACGCCATAGGGCAGGTTGTTCAGCGGGAATGGGTGGTTGGCGTCGTTGGCCGAAGCCACCCAGGATTTCATCAGAGACATGCGCGTTTCCTTCGTGCGGTGCGGTGGCTCAAAAACCACCCTACGAGGTTTGGGTAGGGTGGGGGTGTACCCCACCGCAACCGATTATTTCTTGCCGGGGGTTCCGTCGAATTTCTTTTCGATGTCATCCCAGCAGTCGATATAGTCATCCTGCAACGGCGCTTCATTGGCCGCGAATGCGGTTAAATGCTGCGGGAAGCGGGTTTCGAACATGAAGGACATCGTGTTGTCCAGTTTTTCAGGGCCGAGGTTGGAATTGCTTGCGCCTTCGAACGCGTTTTTATCCGGGCCGTGGGGCAGCATCATGTTGTGCAGGCTCATGCCGCCGGGGATAAAGCCCTTGGGCTTGGCGTCGTACTGGCCGTAAATGTTCCCCATCAATTCAGACATGATGTTCTTGTGATACCACGGTGGGCGGAAGGTGTCCTCGGCCACCATCCAGCGTTCGCGGAACAGCACAAAATCGATGTTGGCGGTGCCAGGTTGACCAGAGGGGGCGGTCAGAACGGTAAAGATCGAGGGATCGGGGTGATCGAACAAGATTGCGCCGACAGGACAATAGGTGCGCAAGTCGTATTTCATCGGTGCGTAGTTGCCATGCCATGCGACCACGTCCAGCGGCGAATGTCCGATCTTGGTCTCGTGAAACTGCCCGCACCATTTGATGGTCACGGTCGATGGGACCTCGCGGTCTTCAAACGCCGCGATGGGGGCCTTGAAATCACGTGGATTGGCCATGCAGTTGGCACCGATTGGACCCCGGCCGGGCAGTTCAAATTTCTGACCGTAATTTTCACACACAAAGCCGCGCGCGGGCCCGTCGAGCACTTCGACACGGTAGACCAAACCCCGTGGGATCACGGCGATCTCTTGGGGTTCAACGTCGATGATGCCCAGTTCGGTGCAGAACCGCAGGCGGCCTTCTTGCGGAACCACCAAAAGCTCAGAGTCAGCAGAGAAGAAATAGCTGTCCACCATCGATTCAGTGACCAGGTAAATATGCGTGGCCATGCCGACCTGCGTATTTACGTCGCCGGCCGTGGTCATGGAGTACATGCCCGACAGCCACGTCAGCGATTGGTCCGAATGGGGAACCGGATCCCAGCGATATTGGCCAAGGCTGATCACATCGGGATCAACGTTGGGCGCTGATTTCCAGTAGGGCAGGTCGATCTTGGTATAGCGGTGTGAATGCTTCACCGAGGGGCGGATGCGATAGCACCATGTCCGTTCGTTCTGATGGCTGGGCGCAGTAAAGGCTGTACCGCTGAGCTGTTCGCCATACAGGCCATAGTTACATTTCTGTGGCGAGTTCATGCCTTGAGGCAGCGCTCCGGGGAGCGCTTCGGTTTCAAAGTCGTTTCCGAAACCGGGCATATAGCCGTCTGTGGTGCCAGCAATTGTGCTGGCTTGGGTGAAATTATGGGCGTCTGTCGGACGATTCATCGCGCGTTCCTCCGTTTGTTGGTTGTCGAATAATAGTTGATTTTGTAACTAACAAGGAGAGGAGACGTGAAAATGACAGAAAAAGATGACTTCGATTTGCGAAATTTCTTGCCGTTCCTGCTAAATCGGGCTGCAGAAGAGAGTTCTCTGGAATTTCAGCAGGTCTATAAGAATCGCTATGGGATGCTGCGCAACGAGTGGCGCGTGCTGTTCCATCTGGGCAATTACGGGGAAATGACGGCAAAACAGGTTAGCGACCGGGCGCGCATTCACAAGACCAAGATCAGCCGCGCTGTTGCCAAATTGGGACAACGCCGGTTCCTGACACGCACTCGTGATGAGCAAGACCGCAGATCCGAGCGTTTGGCGTTGACCCTTGCCGGGCAGACCGCCTATCGGGAGCTTCGCGGAATTGCCGAGACTTACGACGCGCAGCTTGCAGCGCAATTTAGCGACGAAGAAGCGGCGCTGTTGCGTGTAATGCTAACGCGACTTGCGGGCATGGATTAACGAACGCTGGCTGTTAGGTATCCGATCTGATCGCCCGATTGAAATGGAGAGACACATGACACACGAAACCATCGTTCATGCCCAGGCTGGGGCAACGTCGGCTGTCTTAACCTCTTGGTTGCTGGATCGGGGTCTGGAGGGGCTTGGCCAAGAAGACCTGTTGCAGGGCTATTGTGCAGAGCTGGTTAAACTGGGTGTGCCGCTTTATCGGCTCAGCGTTGCGCAAAGCGCCTTTCACCCCAAATACGGGGGGCTGGGGTTTGATTGGTATCGCTCAGAAGGCATCAGTCGCGAACAATATGCCTACAGTGAATCGCCAGACGAAGGCTGGTTAAACAGCCCGTTTCATTATCTGTTGGAAACAGATCAGCGCGAAATGCGTGTGCGACTTCTTGATCTTGAAGCACCAAGCCGGTTTCCGATCTTGAATGCACTGAAAGAACAGGGTGCAACGGATTATTTCGTTGCGGGTGTGGTTCTGGATGGAAAAACTCTGGATCCGTTGGACCCGACCAACGTGCCCGAAGGGGTATTGATGTCTTGGACCAGCGACGGGCCCGAAGGTTTTTCAGATACCGATCTGCGTATGATCAAAGAAACACTGCGGGCCTTGGCGCTGGCGTTAAAGGCGGCCGCAAACAGGCAGGTGGCAGGGGATCTATTGGCCGTGTATCTGGGGCGCGACGCAGGGCGGCGGGTGTTGTCCGGCGAGATCCAGCGGGGATCCTTGCAGCAGGTCGATGCGGTACTATGCTATTTCGATCTCAAAGAATTTACCAGCCTGACCGAGCGCACACCAGGGCCAGAGCTGATCGCAATGCTGAATGATTATTTCGGCTTGGCGGTGAGTGTCATTCAGGGACACGGTGGCAATATCCTCAAATTTATGGGGGATGGGATTCTGGCCATGTTCAATCTGGCGTCTCTGTCGGAATCTGTTGCGGCTGGCTTGAATGCGATGACCGAATTGCGTCGCGAAATGGATACCAAAAACCAAGCGCGCGCGGCGCGTGGGGAAACAACAACAGGCATCACGATTGCTCTGCATGCCGGAGAGATCCTGTACGGCAACATTGGTGCGGAAAACCGGTTGGATTTTACGGTTATTGGCCCCGCAGTGAATTTAACGGTGCGCCTGTCGGGAATGCATCGTTCGGTTGGACAGAGCCTCATTCTGTCCGAGCATGTCGTGAAAATGGCAGGAGAAACCTCGCATGATTTGGTTAGTCTGGGTCGATATATGCTGCGCGGCGTTTCTGAGCCGCAAGAGCTGTTCACTGTTTATGAGGCAAACTGAACTGGTTTAGCTTTCCAAACTGCGCGGCCTTTGGCCTTGCATCCTGCGGATGGCAGGAAAGGGCGTGGCCCGGGCTTGGCAAAGCCAAGCCCGGGCCACGCCCAACAAGAGGAGATGTATTGTAAAACATCGACGATTGGCGGGAGCCCTTGGGTGCCTAAAAGTCGATCTCAACGCCGGGCAGGTTTAGCGCTTTCATCATGTCGCGCAGCTCTTGGCGGGCGGCGACGTTTGAAATGTTGAGTTGTTTGACACCGATATCTTTCAGGTCCAGCAGCGTCAGGCCGCGTGGGAACAGTTCTCGAAAGATAACCCGTTCGCTGAAACCCGGGGCGATGCGGAACCCAATGCGGTTCGATAGCATTTCGATCGCACGTTGCATTTTTTCTTTGTTCACCATGCGCTGTGTACCAACGCGGTTGCGTACAACGATCCAGTCAATCGGCTTCAGTCCGGCCTGGGCTCGCAGTTGACGCGCGTTCCAGACCATTTCTGAGTACACAGAGGGGCCAAGAATTTTTTCACCGTGGGCGTCGATCCGCGCCAGCAGGTCGAAATCCACGAAGCTGTCGTTGAGTGGCGTGATCAAAGTGTCCGCGAGAGAGTGCGCAACCTGGCTGAGACGTGTATGAGACCCAGGGCAATCGATCAGAATGAAATCGCTGTTCGTTTCCAAGGTCGAGACTGCAGCCGACAGGCGGTGGTCATAGATGTTTTCGCCCGGCTTCAGGTCGGCTGGGTCGATTTCTGGCAAATCGTGGGTGATGGGGGTTGCCAGTTGGATCCCGGCTTTTGCCAAAAAGGATGCACGGTTTTCGGAATACCGGCCCAATGTTCTTTGGCGTAAATCCAGATCGAGTGTGTTGACGCGATACCCAAGGCGCGACAACGCCGTTGCAACGTGCATCGAGACGGTGGATTTACCCGCGCCGCCCTTTTCGTTTCCGACGACAATGATATGCGCCATGTCTAGTCCCTTGTCCCGCGTAATTTGCTACGCTTTTGTTGGTGCCACTATATGTAGTGTTGCGGACTATGAAAAGCGTCCTTGACCGGGTTGGAGCGCAATCTGAGGTCAGATGCACTCCAATCTGGTCAAGAGAGAGGAATCAAGGGCGTTTGGGACGACGTGGCTTGGCATCGCCACCCGCATTCGGGTTGAAACGCTGGCTGGTGTTTGATGCGCGGGCTTTGTTCTTTTTGCTGCTGGATTTGCCTGCTGGCGGTGGTGGGCCTTTGGGCTTGCCGCCAGAAGGTTTGCCTGCCGTAGATTTACCCGCATAGGGCTTGGCACCGGGTTTTCCGGCCCGCTTTTTGTAGGGTTCCGCAACGATGTCTGGTCCTGACCCATCAGCCTGCTTTTCGCGCTTCTTGTATGGTGCGTCAGCTTTTTTCTTATACGGAGCGGCACTGCCCTTTTTGGGGCCAGTTGACTTGGGTTTTTTCTGCCGTGGTTCCGGCGCATCATTCCAGTCAATCGGAGCAGAAGAGGGCGCGGGACGTTCCGGTTTCGCATGGGACGGCTTGCGGGTGTCGTCGCGTGGGCCTTTGTCTTTCCACTCGCTGCGTTCCTTGCGGGGGCCGCGATCGCCTCGGTCTTTGCGATCTCCGCGATCGGGTCGTGGGCCCCGGTCAGGGCGATCACCGCGTTTGTCTTGGAATTTCGGGCGTGGCGAGTGGCTGATTTCAGGCGCTTTGTCCAGTTGGGACAGAACGGCGCCGGGTTCCAACTCGGTCTTGCCGTCGAGATTGGCCAAAAAGCCAGCGACGGCCTCTTGCTTCAATTCGACATAGGTTTCGTTCTGCTGAACCCGGATGGCGCCGATGTCGTCTTTGGTCAGGTCGCCTGCTTTGCAGATCATAGGAAGATAGCGGCGGGGTTCTGCACCGGCAGTATGGCCGCCCGTGATCGAGAACCAGACGCTTGGCCCGAAGGCTGCCCGTGGTTTTTGTGCTTTCCCGGCATCAGCCGCGCTTAGCTCTTCCGGGGGCGAATGACGCTGATGGTAAAGACGCAGGTAGGCTGCCGCGATTTGTTCGATGCTGAACTGTTCTGTTAGCTTCTGTACGGGCGACTGTTCGGATTCGGTCACGGCCTCTTGCCATGCTGGGTCGGCCAGCATGCGGGCTTCATCGCGCTCTTTGACTTCTTCTGCCGAGGGGGCATTGCACATTTCGGCGGTCAGCTTGGCAAACCGCAAGATACGCTGGGCTTTGGAGCGTGCCTTGGGCGGCACGATCAGGGCGCTGACGCCTTTGCGACCCGCACGACCTGTCCGGCCAGATCGGTGCAGCAGGGTTTCGTGGTTCGAGGGCAATTCGGCGTGGATCACCAGATCAAGACCGGGCAAATCGATCCCACGTGCGGCCACGTCGGTGGCGACACAGATCCGGGCCCGACCATCGCGCATGGCCTGCAGGGCGTTGGTCCGTTCTGATTGGGTCAATTCACCGGACAGGGACACAACGGGGAAGCCGCGGTTGGATAGACGGGTGGTCAGGCGGGCTACCATGGCACGGGTGTTGGCAAAAACGATGGCGTTTGGCGCCTCGTAATAGCGCAGCACGTTGATGATCGCGTTTTCGGCGTCATGAGGCGCGACGCTCATCATGCGGTATTCGATATCGCTGTGCTGTTTGCTTTCAGCAACTGTGGTGACGCGTTCGGCGTCTTTCTGGTATTTCTGTGCTAGGCTAGCAATGCCGCGCGGCACGGTTGCCGAGAACATCAGAGTGCGGCGGTCTTCGGGGCATTCGCCCAGAATGTATTCCAGATCTTCGCTGAACCCGAGATCCAGCATTTCGTCGGCTTCGTCCAAAACAACGCCACGAATTTGTGACAGATCAATCGAGCCGCGCATGATGTGGTCACGTAAACGACCGGGCGTTGCGACGACAATGTGCGAACCGCGGGCCAGCGCCCGGCGCTCATCACGCATATCCATGCCACCTACGCAGGATGCGAGAAACGCACCGGCACCGGCATAAAGCCAAGCCAATTCGCGTTTCACCTGAAGGGCAAGTTCGCGCGTCGGCGCAATGATCAGAGCCAGAGGGGCGCCAGCATCGCCAAAAGTTTCATCTTCGCGCAACAGGGTTGGCGCCAACGCCAAGCCAAAAGCAACGGTCTTACCGGATCCGGTTTGCGCAGAAACCAGCAGGTCGCGTTCGACGAGGTCGGGGTTCGCAACCGCCTCTTGCACGGGGGTGAGGGTCTCATAACCGCGCTGTTGCAGCGCATCGGCAAGGGCTTGTTTCACGGGATCTGGCTTTCTCGGGTGCACCGCAGGACAGGGTGCCGGGCGGATGGGGATAAATCAAAAAAGGCTGCCTCGGCAAAGGCAGCCTTTGGTTTTTTGTTCGGCTTGGGTGATTTAGAAGCCCAGACCTTCGTATTTCTTTTTGAACTTCGATACGCGGCCACCGGCATCCATCAGACGGGTGTTGCCACCAGTCCATGCAGGGTGAACCGAGGGGTCGATGTCCAGAGCCAACTGGTCGCCTTCGGCGCCCCAGGTCGACTTCATCTCTACGATGGTACCATCGGTCATTTTGACGTTGATGGTGTGGTATTCGGGGTGGATGTCTTTTTTCATCGTGCCGATCCTTACGCCTGAGCGCCCGACTTGGGCTTGTAGTTGGTGACTTCTGCGATACGTGCGGATTTACCACGACGTTCGCGCAGATAGTACAGCTTGGCGCGACGAACGCGGCCACGACGGACAACTGTGATGCTGTCGATGTTTGTCGAGTGCAGAGGGAATACGCGCTCTACGCCTTCGCCAAACGAAATTTTGCGAACTGTGAACGAACCGGCAATGCCGTGGCCGTTCTTGCGGCTGATGCAGACGCCTTCGTAGTTCTGAACACGGGTACGTGTGCCTTCGGTTACTTTAAAGCCAACACGGATGGTGTCACCGGCTTTGAAGTCGGGGATGTCTTTCCCCAGGGCGGCAACTTGTTCCGCCTCCAGCTGTGCGATCAGGTTCATCGCCATTCTCCTAATTGTGCTCGTGGTTGGTCCACGAAGATTGAATGCGGCCGGATAGCTCTTGGTCTTCATCGGGTCCTGCAGGTGCAGCCCGCCAGAGGTCAGGTCGTCTGTTCCTTGGTGCTTGGCCCGTGCATGCGGAGTCTGAAGTCGAAGAAGACTGGGATCACGATGATGCAATAGACCAAAAGCCCGGAGCGCATAAGCGAATCCAGACTTGCGGTGATGTAGAGCGTTTGATCGCAAGGATCAAGGATAAACCTGCGCCTTGGTGCGCACGCAGCGCCCTTATTTTTCTGGCTTACCCGCTTTGGTATAAGCATCCCACATATCCGGACGGCGGACCTTGGTAATGGCTTTGGATTGTTCCGTGCGCCAATCCGCGATCTTAGCGTGGTGGCCAGACATCAGCACATCGGGAATCGGCAACCCGTTCCAGTCTGCGGGGCGGGTGTATTGCGGATGCTCTAACAGCCCGGAAGAAAAGCTTTCTTCCTCGGTCGAGGCATAGTTGCCCAAAACGTTGGGGATCAGACGCACGGTGGCGTCGATCATGGCCTGCGCTGCGATTTCGCCGCCGGTCATGACAAAATCCCCGAGCGAAACCTCTTGAATGCCATAGTGCTGCAAGACGCGTTCATCCACGCCCTCAAACCGGCCACACAGCAGGGTCACACCGTCGGCACGGGCAAGGTTCTGCATCATCTGCTGGTTCATCGGTTTGCCGCGCGGCGACAGATAGATCAGCGGCCAGTTGCCGGTGATTCCCTCCATCGCATGGTCAATCGCGGGGCCAAGCACATCGGCGCGTAGCACCATGCCAGCGCCACCACCCGCTGGGGTGTCATCGACGTTGCGGTGCTTGCCCAGACCAAAGCGGCGTAGATCAATGGTTTCAAGTTGCCATAACCCGTCCTGCAAGGCCTTGCCGGTCAGGCTTTCACCCAGAACGCCGGGAAAGGCAGTCGGGAACAGGGTCAGGATCTTGGCCTTCCATACGCCATGCAAGTCAGGCGTTGGCGTCATCAATTCGCGCGGCTTGAATGTCGGGCGGATGGTTTTGCGACCATGGGACCGGCTGGGGACGGAGCGTTTGATCTCGTCATTCATGGCTCAGAACAGCCCCTCGGGTGGGTCCGCGATGATACGACCCGCCGCCAGATCAACCGTCGGTACGGCTTCGAGCGTGAAGGGAAGATAGACCGTGCCCTTGAGATTGGGGCCTTGCAGTTCCAGCAGGTCTGCCGCGCCGTGGTTCTGAACGGATTTGACGGTGCCCAATACGGTGCCGCCGGTGTCCAGCACTTCGAGCCCGACCAGATCGGTGTAGTAGTATTCGTCGTCCGGCAGTTGGGGCAACTGATCGCGATTGGCGAACAGGCGCAGCCCTTTGATGGCATCGCCGGCTTCTTTGGTTTCCACCGTGCTCAGTCGGGCTGAAAACCCGTTCTTTATGGCGCGGATCAGGGACAGCGAGATTTGCTGGCGGCCGTCTTCGGTGGTCAGCGGCGAATAGGCTTCGATGTCTTCGGGGATGGCGCAGTAGGATTTGATCCGCACTTCGCCCCGAGTGCCGTATGAGCCAGCAACGACGCCAACACAAATGCGATCGTTTTCAGGAGTCTCGGTCATAGGGATACCTCAGCGGGTCTCGATGGAGAGGCTGGCGTGGCGGTGTTCCCAGCCTTCGCGCTCCAGTTCAGGGGTGTCTGATATCGCTTCGGGCGTGCCGATGCAAAAATATCCGATCAGGCGCCAGTCGCTGGGGATATCCAGGTCATGGGCCAGTTGTTTGGGGTCGATGATCGAAACCCAACCCAAGCCCAAGCCATGGGCGCGCAGGTTCAGCCAGAACAACGTCACCGCAGCCACCACGGAGTAGCGGCGCATTTCGGGCATGATACCCGCCCCGAGTCCGTGCCCCTTGGCAGTGCCATCATCGCAATAGATTGCCAATTGCACAGGGGCTTCCTGCATGCCGGTCAGTTTTAAACGGCTATAGGTTTCGGCCTGATCACCGGAATATCCGTTCAGGGCCTGATCATTTGCGGTAGTGAAATTCTTAAGCGCGGCGGCGCGGGCCGTTTCGCTATTGATGCGCAAAATGCGCCAAGGTTCCGACAACCCCACAGAGGGGGCCATGGAAAAGGCATCGAGACAGCGCGCAAGCACTGCCTCGTCTACCGGATCGGTGCGAAACCGGCGTACATCACGCCGGAGCCGCATCAACAGATCAAGCTGCGTGCGAAAGTCGTCGCCAAAGGTCTGATCCTGCACGCAGTTGGCCCTTCTTATTCAGAAGCGTCGGCTGCTTCTGCGGCCTTTGCTGCTTTTTCTTCAGCACGTTCAACGGCTTTTTTGCCTGGCGCACCCTTCTTGGGGTTGTTGCGCACAGCTTTTTCGCGGACGCCAGCGGCTTCCAGCATACGTGCAACACGCTCGGTTGGCTGAGCGCCGTGGTCCAGCCAGTGCTGAACGCGTTCCATGTCCATTTTCACGCGCTCTTCGCTGTCTTTTGCCAGCAGCGGGTTGTAGGTGCCCAGCTTTTCGATGAAGCGACCGTCGCGTGGCATGCGGCTGTCCGCAGCAACGATACGATAGAAGGGGCGCTTTTTGGAACCGCCGCGGGCGAGACGAATTTTCATAGCCATGGTGTTATCTCCTTTAATGGCGTTGGTCGGCGGGGTGAACCCCACCTTACATCTGTCTTATTCTTGATGTTTCCTGTGGTGCTGGATGACTTCCTGAATGATGAAGTTCAGAAAGTTTTTAGCGAATTCGGGGTCCAGATCGGCACGGTTGGCCAGATCTTCGAGACGGGCAATTTGCGAGGCTTCGCGGGCTGGGTCAGACGGGGGCAGGTCGTGTTCTGCCTTGAGGCGCCCAACGGCCTGCGTGTGTTTGAAGCGCTCGCCCAATGTGTAGACAAGGATCGCGTCCAACCGGTCGATGCTTTCGCGGTGCTCTTTCAACAGCTCAGCTGCGCGCGTCACGGAATCAGTCAATGGCCCATCCTTTCGGTTTGAACAACGGATCGGCGTAATGGCCGATCTCCATTTCGATCCCATGTGCCAACTGCGAGCCACTGAGCTGCGTGGGTGAGGGGTGGCGATAGACGGCGTCGTTGCCGTCGATGGTTTTCGCGGTCTTGTCTTTGGTTGCGCCAAGACGTTCGGCCAGTCGGATCGACGCGAGGTTCTTGGGGTCGATGTAGCTAACCGCACCGTCCCAACCGAGTTGGCTGTAAAAATAGTCGCGTGCCGCAGACACTGCCTCAAGCGCGTATCCATGACCCGCCGCCTCCGGCCAGATTACCCAAGCGAGTTCCTGCTCCGGCCATTGCGCGGGTTTCCAGCCCCCGGCCATGCCGTAGGTTTCGTCTGTCACCTTGTCGTGGATCATCCACATCCCATAGCCGCGGATCTGCCAATGGCCGATTTCAGCAGCATAGAGCATCCAGGATTCATACGCGTTCAGCGGACCACCCATGAAACGGGCGCGATAGCTGGTAAACGTCGCTTTGAAATCTGGATAATCCTGCGGCTCGGGGCCACGCAGGATCAACCGCTTGGTTTCAAGGGTGGGGATGGTCACGTCCGGCGTCATACAATGACTCCGGGCAGGTCTTTGGCTGCTGGGTGGCGATACACCATCTCGCGACCGTGACTGACATTTTCGATGTCTCCCTCGTGCCACGCACCCATACGTTCGGCCAGCGCGACCGAGCGGGTGTTGCCGGGCAGGATGTAGGAACAAAGCGTGTCGAATTCCAACACTTCATAGGCGAAACGGCGGATTTGGACGGCGGCCTCGTAGGCGTAGCCTTTGCCTTCGCCAGATTCGAGCATGACCCAACCCAATTCAGGCTCAGCCCAGCCTTCGGGGTACCAGATACCAACAAAGCCAACCAGGTCGCCCTCTTTGGTTTCGATCATCCAAAACCCGTAGCCGTGCAATGCCCAGTGGCCGATCATGCTGGCAAACCAGCGCCATGCACCGGTGCGATCCAACGGGCCACCAAAGCCCCAGCTGCGATCCGCATCTTCAAAGAAGGTGGCGATGTTTTCGTAATCGCTGTCATCCGGGCCGCGCAGCACAAGCCGTTCGGTGGTGAGCAGAGGGATTTGAAGGTCGATCATGCGTAGGCCTCCATGCCGCCAGCGGTCAAATCGTTGGGCGCGGGATGGCGCCAGATTTCGAGCGTACCGTGACGTTCGTGGTCAAAAAGTCCCTCGTACGTGGCGCCCATGCGTTTGGCGACGCTGCGAGAGCCGTTGTTTTCAGGGGCGACAAGGCTGATCGCTGTGGTCCAGCCGAGGGTGTCATATGCGTATTCACGGGCGGCAAGGGCCGCTTCGGTGGCATAGCCTTTGCCTTCGAACCCGTTCATCAGGTCCCAACCCAGTTCGGGTTCGGGCCAGCCATGGGGGTTCCACGGGCCGATCACACCCGCCAGCTTACCGGTTGCGGTTTCTTCAACTGCCCAGCGGCCATAGCCGCGCAGTTGCCAATGGCCGAGTTCGCCCGCCAGCATGCGCCAGCTTTGTTCGGCCGTGGCGGGACCACCCACAAATTTCGACCGGTCCGACGCAAAGAAATCCGCGAAACCCGCAAAATCGCGGGCTTCGAGCGGGCGCAACGTCAGGCGCGGGGTCGATATGGTGGGGATCTGGATCATGTTACTTCTTTTTGCCAAAACCGCTGAGGCCGGATGGCAGGCCCATGCCGCCGCCCAGTCCCGGAAGACCGCCGCGACCGCCCATGGCTTTTGCTGCCGCTTCCAGCGCTTTGGGGTCCATGCCTTGTGCCATGCTTGCCATATCAGCAGGCGCGCCGCCTTTGCCCATCATGCCCTTCATGGCTTGTTTGAGCATGCCGCCTTTGCCCATTTTGCCCATCTTCTTCATCATGTCGCCCATCTGGCGGTGCATTTTCAGAAGCTTGTTGAGGTCGCTGACCTCCATGCCAGCGCCTTTGGCGATCCGCTTTTTGCGGCTGGCCTGCAACAATTGTGGGTTGGCGCGTTCGCGTTTGGTCATGGATTGGATCAGGGCCACCTGACGTTTAATGACTTTGTCATCCAGTCCGGCCTCTTCGACCTGTTTGGCCATTTTACCCATGCCGGGCATCATGCCCATCATGCCTTGCATGCCGCCCATCTGCTGCATCTGTTCAAGCTGCATTTTCAGGTCGTTCATATTGAACTGACCCTTCATCATGCGCTTCATCATCTTTTCGGCCTGCTCGGCCTCGATGGTTTCCTGTGCCTTTTCGACCAGCGCTACGATGTCGCCCATGCCCAAGATCCGACCGGCGATCCGATCAGGTTCAAAGGTTTCGATGGCGTCCATCTTTTCGCCCAACCCGACAAAGCGGATCGGTTTGCCGGTCACGGCACGCATGGACAGGGCCGCACCACCGCGGCCGTCGCCGTCCATCCGGGTCAGGACAACGCCCGAGATGCCGATCTTGTTGTCGAACTCTTCGGCGACTTCGACCGCGACCTGACCGGTCAGCCCATCGACCACCAGCAGGGTTTCACGCGGATTGACCACGTTGCGGACATCTTCGACCTCTTGCATGAGGAGCTCGTCAATGTGCAGACGACCGGCGGTGTCCAGCATGTAGACGTCATAGCCACCCAGCGACGCCTGTTGTTTGGCGCGTTTGGCGATGTCGACGGGTTTCTGGCCGGGAACAATCGGCAGGGTATCTACGCCGATTTGCGTACCCAGCACCTTGAGCTGATCCATCGCCGCGGGGCGATAGACGTCCAAAGACGCCATCAGGACCTTTTTGCCCTCTTTCTCTTTCAGACGCTTGGCAAGTTTACCGGTTGTTGTGGTCTTACCACCACCCTGCAGGCCGACCATCAGGATCGGAGCGGGGGGGCTGTCAATTTTCAGCGCACCGGGATCTTCGTCGCCGCGGAGCACATCAACCAGCGCATCGTGCACGATCTTGACGACCTGCTGACCTGGCGTGATTGATTTGGTGACGGACTGACCGGTGGCTTGTTCCTGAACCTTTTTGACAAAATCACGCGCAACCGGCAGCGAGACGTCCGCCTCAAGCAGGGCAACGCGGACTTCGCGCAGGGCAGTTTTGACGTCCTCTTCGGAGAGAGCGCCTTGCTTTGTCAGCTTATCAAAGACGCCAGAGAGGCGTTCGGATAGATTTTCAAACATGCCTTCGGCCTCCTCAGCCGGGTTGGGGTATGACGTCCCTTACTTAGGAGGCGTCGGTTCAGTTCTCAATTGTCCCGATTGGCGCAGAGGCACCAAACCGGAGAGCCATACAAGTTTACCCCCACGGGCGTAACACGCTGGTGGAGGGCGATCCCTGAACGACTCAAGGGACCGGAAGCGATAAATCTTCCGGATGTTTGGGCAGGGAGTACGCCGAATGGGGGCATGAGTCAAGCTGAGCTCCTTGCCTGACATGGCGGCCATGCATAGACATTTGGATGTGGGGTACAACCTAGTTATTTAGATGAATTTATTGAGCCTGTGTGTGGCTGTTGTGGTGTCGATGACAATCATTAGCCTAAAAGCAAGAGCTGGGTCCAACTTTGCACATGAAAAGCCAATCCTCAGTAAACCCAAGGGTGAGCTTCCGGGATCCGCTCGTGGTGATGGTACAACCCATTTCTTTGAGGTGAAAAAATGGGGCATCATAAAGAACAAAGGACCAGATGTGCGCGAAAAGGCCGAGATGTTCACCAATGGCTACATTCAGTATGTGCAGGACTTCTGCACTTTCACGAGCTGAGGACAGCCTCGGAATTTGCGTCTGACGCTTGGTGTGGTAGGCGAGAGTTCGATCAGACCTTCACTATAGAGATCTCTCATGGACGCCTCTTCTGTATATCAAGACACATTGCCGATTAGCTCTGACGCACTGTTGGCGCGTTTGGACGAGTGGGGGCTGGCGTACCGGCTACACGAACACGTGCCGCTACGCACCGTCGAAGATGCCAAAGCGGTTGAGGGGCAGTTTCTGGTGCCCGGCGAAACGGCGTTGCGGATCAAGAATCTGTACCTGCGGGATAAGAAAAAACGCAACCACTTGGTAACGCTGGAACAGAGTCGCGACATTGATCTCAAGGCGCTGGGGGCTGAGCTGGGGATCGGTAATCTGTCGTTTGGCTCGGCAGATCGGCTGCTGCAGAACCTTGGCATCCGCCCGGGTGCGGTCAGTCCGCTGGCGATGATCACAGGCGTCGAAAACGGCGTGACCTTTTACATGGATGCCGCGGCGCAGGATGCGGATGTGATTTGTATGCATCCATTGGTCAACGATCGCACCGTGGTGATGACACGCGTGGATGTGTTGCGGTTTTTCGATAAAGTCGGCTGTGACGTGGTTTGGATCTAACCAGAGGCCACAAGCCAATAAAAAAGCTGACCCGCAGAACAGCGGGCCAGCCTTCGATTAAGCGGCCAGCGCAGCAACGGCGGCTTTGGCAGCGGTCAGGGCCGTTTCAGGGTCTGTGGACATGCCCTCGGCCGAGATAAATTCAACATCCGTCAATCCGATAAAGCCCATGATCTGGCGGATATAGCCGGACAGGTGATCGTAATCAGATCCGACGGGAACACCGCCGGTTGCGATGGCCACGACCACGCGCTTGCCCGTCAGCAGACCTTGGGGGCCCTCGGCAGTATATTGGAATGTTACCCCGGCGCGGGCGATCAGATCGACCCAGGCCTTAAAGCTTGCAGGGGCGCCGAAGTTATACATCGGCAGGCCGATGACGAGGGTGTCGGCCTGTTTGATCTCGTTGACCAAGGCGTCCGAAAGCGAGAGAAGGTCGCGCTGAACTTCGTCACGCTGATCGACTGGAGTGAAGTTGGCATTGACCCAGTCTTCGGTCAAAAGAGGGAGCGGCGTGGCCAGATCACGACGGATGATCCGTGACGGGGCAAGGTGAGAGACGATCTGAGCCGTCAGGTCACGGGTGGTGGAATTCTGGCGGCGGGCAGAGGTGTCGATGTGCAGAATGGTACGGGTCATTGGGGAACCTTGAGGTTATGATTTCGCTGTGCCAGAGAATTGGTGATTGCAAATTCGAACACAACGCCCGTATATCAACATTGAGTGTTGATTTTTGCACAAAGGTATTGATGTGATGGACAACTGGGATGAGGTGCGGACCGCGTATCAGGTCGCGCGGATGGGAACCGTCAGTGGCGCTGCCGAGGTTCTGGGGGTGCATCATGCAACTGTGATCCGACATATTGATGCGATCGAGGCACGCTTGGCGGTAAAACTGTTTCAGCGCCATGCGCGGGGATACACACCGACCGAGGCCGGTAAGGATCTGTTGCGTGTCGCGCAGGCCACGGACGACCAATTCAGTCAGTTGGTTGGACGACTCAAAGGGCAGGGGGATGATGTTTCGGGCGAGCTGGTGGTCACTTCGCTGGCGTCTTTTGCCCCGTTGCTTGTGTCGGCCCTGGCGGATTTCCAACGTGAACATCCGGGGCTGATCGTACGCTACCTGACCGGGGATCGCTTGTTTCGTTTGGAATATGGCGAGGCGCATGTGGCGATCAGGGCTGGCGCTGCGCCTGATCAACCCGACAATGTTGTGCAACCCTTTTTGGAGCATAACGTGGGCTTGTACGCGAGCGCTGACTATATCGCCCGTCACGGGCAACCGAATGGGTTCGAAGAATTCAGCAAGCATTTTTTCATCGGCAATGACGATGAAAACAGCCGCGCGCCGTTTACGCGGTGGCTGCGCGCGCATGTCCCTGCCGAGGCGATCACCTTTCGCTGTTCCAACGGGTTCACCATGCAAGAGGCGGTTCTGGCGGGGGCTGGCATCGGCTTCATGTCCAAGTGGGAGGCCGAGCGTCACGCGAATTTGGTTGAGGTCATGGCTCCACAGCCGGATTGGGCAGGTACCCTGTGGTTGGTGACGCATGTGGATCTGCATCGCACCACCAAGGTTCAGACCTTTCTCAAATTCATTAAAGAACGATCCAAAGGTTGGTCCCTATGACCCCACAAACACGTGGCCATTTGGCGATGCTGTCTTTTTCCGCATTAGTCGCGGGCAGCTTTTCGCTCGGATCTTTGGTCGCGAACGAGATTGCACCGTTGGCCTTGAACGCAGCGCGGTTTGCGATAGCGGCGGTTGTGATTGGTGGCGTTGCTTTGGCGACCACGGGGTTGCCGCGCAGCGCTGCGCGCGCGCCATGGCGCTATGTGATTCTGGGCGGGCTGTTCGCGGTCTATTTCGTGTTGATGTTCGAGGGATTGAAAACGGCACCGCCAGTCAGTGCGGCGGCCGTGTTTACGCTGACGCCGATCATGGCGGCGATTGCTGGGTGGGTTTTGTTGCGACAGGTCACAACACCTTGGATGGCGTTGGCCTTGGCGATTGGGGCGGCTGGGGCACTCTGGGTGATTTTCCGGGCCGACTTCGCTGCGTTGCGCGCGTTTGAAATTGGGCAGGGTGAAATCATCTATTTCTGGGGCTGTGCGGCCCACGCGATCTACACGCCTATGGTGCGTAAACTGAACCGCGGAGAGCCTGCGGTGGTGTTCAGTTTTGGCATGATGGTGGCGGGGTGTCTGATTTTGGTTGTGTACGGCTGGAACGATATCTGGGCCACCGATTGGCTGAACCTGCCGATGATCGTGTGGATCGGTCTGTTTTACGTGGCTTTGTTCGCCAGCGCAGCGACCTTTGTGTTGTTGCAGTTTGCGACGCTGCATCTGCCATCGGCTAAGGTGATGGCTTATACCTACCTGACACCGACTTGGGTCATTATCTGGGAGATGGCTCTGGGCAATGGGGCGCCGACAGGGCTGGTTCTGATCGGCATTGTGATGACAGTGATTGCTTTGATTATGTTGTTAGAGCCCGCAGGGGAACCCGCAACTCAGGCTGTGCAGGACACCTGATCACATCTGCTTAATCCAGACGTCTTTTGGCTGGGATGGGTCTGAGGGATCGGCTAGGCTTTGTGCAGTTTGTCGTTCTTTTGTATTGGATACTCTTATGAAATCTCTCTTTGTGTTGACTGCTATGACCTTGGGTTTTGCCACAACGTCTGCTGTTGCTGATGAAGCCTGCGCGTGGGCTGGCGGCGCTTATTCCTTTAATGATCACGGGATCTATGGCGATTTCACTGTGAACGCAGATTGCACTGAAATGGTTTGGAGCCGGTTGTCGGATGGATCTGAAACCTCTGCGCTGACACGATCCAAGCAGGGCTGGAAAGGTGAGCTGGACAAGGCGGATTTCGAGCTGTTGGAAAATGGCCATAGCCTGCGGCTGACTGGCAACGGCGGCGTGATGCGCTCTTCCAAAGCAAAGCGCACGAACTAAGCGGCACTGATCGCATCTTAAATACTGTCGCGGGCCGTTTAACGGTGGCCCGTGATGTGTTGGTTAGGGCTGGGGTTGATCCAGTTCTTCCTCCAAGAACCGTTCGAATGCATCTAGGTTCACAGGTTCGAATTGACCAAAGCCCTGCATCCAGACCGACGCCGCGCGCATGGCGTCGGGTTGCAATTTGCACCATTTCACCCGGCCGCGTTTTTCCTGAGCGATCAACCCTGCGCGGGTCAGTATCACCAGATGCTTTGAAATGGCCGCCAACGACATTTCAAAAGGTTCAGCCACATCGGTCACGGCCATGTCATCCTCGAGCAACATGGCGAGGATGGCGCGGCGTGTTGGATCGGCAAGCGCTGCAAAAACAGTATCAAGGGCATCGGACATAGAACCGTCTTACCCTGCTCAGCGCTTGGCCGAAAGGGTTCAGAGCATGGGGTGGCGTTGGGTCTGGGATGGGAATTGATGGCGTCTGAGATCCCGGTCGAATTGTGACAGGCCAATGTCGTTGGCCATTTTTTCGGTAGGGGGCAGGTCCCCGGTACCCAATTCGCGCGGCTTGTTGGAAAGCCTGTTGGAAAGAAAGACGCGCAGCTTGTGCCAGATAGTTTCGTTTTTCACACGTATCATTGTGTATGATGTCATGGTCATGGCGCGTCTCCTTACGTTTGATTTCCATGTTTATATGGGTGATGTTCGCGCGGTTGACAAAATCAATTGCTTAACGTGTCATGTGCAAAAAAAGCACAGGTATGATATGGGACGTCCTCTTCCTCCCCTTAACGCTCTGCGCGCCTTCGAAGCGGCTGGGCGGCACGAAAGCTTTAGCAGGGCCGCCGAGGAGCTGTCGGTGAGCCATTCCGCGATCAGTCGCCATGTGCGGGGACTCGAGGATCGTCTGGGCGTTGCCTTGTTTCGCGATCTGCCACGGGGGCTGGAGTTAAGTCAGGCAGGCCGTAGTTACCTGTTGCGCGTGACGGCGGCGCTGGATCTGATCTCGGACGCGACCGAAGAGTTGGGCGAAACCCCAGAGGGGCAAATCACCATCAGCAGCGAGCCGTTATTCGCGCGCAAGGTTCTGTTGCCCCGGCTGGCGCGGTTTTATGATCAGTTCCCTGATGTCGAGGTGCGGGTGGAAGCCAGCGATGCCCTGGCCGATGTGGAGCGGTATGAGGCGGACCTTGCCCTTCGCTTTGCGTTTCGCGGAACGTTGGATGCGCCATCAGATCTGATTAGCGATACGCCGCTCTATGTGTATGCGGCCCCCGGGTTGCGACCGCAGGGGTGGTCTGACCCGGCAGAGGTGCTGAATTACCGCCGGTACAAAGACCGCGAGTCTGAAGTTTGGCAACGCTGGGGACGGTTGGCTGGTTTGGGTGACGGCATCATTCCAGAAGAGCGGTGGCGAATGGGAACCAGTCTCGCGATCGAGGCCGCTGTGCAAGGGCACGGGGTCTATTTGGGCGGAGCGGAATGTGCAGTGAATGATTGTCAGGCAGGCCGTTTGGAGCCGTGTTTCGATATTGGCCTGCGCGAGGGCGCGATGCGACTGGTTCAGGGCACGCAAATCAGGCGTCGCAAAGCGGTGCGCGCCTTTCGCGAATGGTTTCTGGATGAGACGGCTGATTTGCGGGGCTGGCCCTGCTCTGAGGGTTAATCAACCTTTTGGTTGAATATGGGAATTCGGGGGTGTTGGCGCAAACAGGGGCTGCGGCAGGTTGACCGGTGGCAAAATGACTGTCTCAGAATCGTTTATTTTCAATGTGTTACAATGTCTTCAGTTGCGCCATTACGGTCGTTGACTCTGAGGGCCCAGACCCTTAGCACCATCCCTAAGACAGCATGAGGAATGTCCGTTGACTGATGACCACCAAAAGCAGCGCATGACGCAGCTTGAGGCGCGGATCTCAGCGGCCAAAAAGTTGCAAGAGCCGACGCCTCGCGCTGACGAACACTATTCCCAAGCCAATCTGGCCTGGAGAATGGTAATTGAATTAGTCGCCGGTCTTGGGATCGGCTTTGGCATCGGATACGGGCTGGACCTTTGGTTAGGAACGCTGCCCATCTTCATGGTGCTGTTTGTAATGCTGGGGCTTGCAGCCGGGGTGAAGACAATGCTCCGCAGCGCGCAAGAGATCCAAGAGAAGAAATTGGCCGAAGAGGCCGAGAGAGACGAGAGGGACTAGAACGTGGCAAGCGACGCATCAGCCGCCGAGGGAAGCAGCCTGGTATTCCACCCGATGGATCAGTTCATCGTTAAGCCATTGTTTGGTGACGGTGCAATTGCCTGGTACACCCCGACCAACGTGACCTTGTGGTTGGCTCTTTCCATCGTAGCCATTATTGCGCTGCTGGTTCTGGGCACGTCCAAGCGTGCGGTTGTTCCTACACGGACACAGTCGATCGCGGAATTGGCGTACGGCTTCATCTACAAGATGCTGGAAGACATCTGTGGCAAAGAAGGGGTGAAGTATTTCCCTTATGTCATGACGCTTTTCATGTTCATCGTATCAGCCAACTTCCTGGGCTTGCTGCCCATGTCGTTCACCACCACATCGCATTTTGCTGTGACAGCAGTTCTCGCACTGGCCGTCTTCTTGACCGTGACCGTGCTGGGCTTTGTCAAAAACGGCGCCGCATTCCTGGGCTTGTTCTGGGTTGGCAGCGCGCCTTTGGCTCTGCGTCCAATTCTGGCGATCATCGAACTGATCTCGTACTTCGTGCGCCCCGTTAGCCACTCCATTCGTTTGGCGGGTAACGTTATGGCCGGTCACGCCGTGATCAAGGTTTTCGCAGGCTTCGCCGCAATCGGCGCCATCGCACCCGTATCTATCGCAGCAATCACTGCAATGTACGGTCTCGAAATTCTCGTAGCCTTTATTCAGGCTTACGTGTTCACCATTCTGACCTGTGTGTATCTCAAGGACGCTCTGCATCCGTCGCACTAAGGTTCTGAACTCTAACTATTACTTATTCAACTTCCCATCGTAAGGAGAAATCTCATGGAAGGCGATCTCGCACACATCGGCGCAGGCCTGGCAGCAATCGGTTCCGGCGCAGCCGCTATCGGTGTTGGTAACGTAGCTGGTAACTTCTTGGCCGGCGCTCTGCGCAACCCATCGGCAGCCGCAAGCCAGACAGCGACCCTGTTCATTGGTATCGCGTTTGCAGAAGCACTGGGCATCTTCTCGTTCCTGGTAGCTCTGCTGCTGATGTTCGCTGTCTAAGACCTTCGGGAACCAACATCCTTACGGTCAGGCAGGGCATGACTTCATGCGCTGCCTGATGTAAGCAAAGTTTCCAAGGAGACCGACATGGCAACTGAGACCAAAGACTTCGTGAGCTCTTGCATTGATGCAGGTGGTAGCGCGGTCGGTATGCCCCAACTCTGCGGAGAGTGGATGGGCAACCAGATCTTCTGGCTCGTGGTCACGCTTGTCGTGATCTTTTTGATCCTGTCGCGCGTCGCTTTGCCCCGTATCGGGGCCATTCTGGCCGAGCGTCAGGGGACTATCACGAACGACATCGCTGCTGCTGAGGACCTGAAGGCCAAAGCGGTTGAAGCGGAAGAACTGTACAACAAAGCGCTTGCCGATGCCCGTGCGGAAGCACAGCGTATCGCAGCCGAGGCACGTGCCGAAATCCAGGTTGGTCTGGACGAAGCCATCGCCAAAGCGGACGCTGAGATTGCTGCGAAAACTGCTGAATCGGAAAAGGCAATTGCTGATATCCGTGCCGGTGCGTTGGACAGCATCAAAGTTGTCGCAACTGACACAGCCGGTGAAATCGTCACCGCTTTGGGTGGTGCTGCAGATGAGGCAGGGGTCGCAAAAGCGGTTCAAGCCCGAGTGAAAGGATAAGAGACATGCGCAATACTCTCGCCCTTATCCTGGCTGCTGGTTTTGCAAGCCCCGCGCTTGCAGCAAGCGGTCCATTCGTTTCGCTGGGCAACACTGACTTTGTTGTTCTGATTTCATTCATCGTCTTCATCGGCGTTCTGTTCTACTTCAAAGTGCCCGGCATGATTGGTGGCGCTCTGGATAACCGGGCAACCGGAATTCAGTCGGAGTTGGACGAAGCCCGCACCCTGCGTGAAGAAGCACAGACCCTGTTGGCCTCTTATGAGCGCAAACAGCAAGAAGTGCAGACTCAAGCAGACGCGATTGTTGCTGCTGCAGGCGAGGACGCCAAACTGGCGGCCGAGCAGGCAAAAGTTGAACTGGAAGCCTCAATTGCGCGCCGTCTGGCCGCAGCTCAGGACCAGATCGCTTCGGCAGAAGCTTCGGCAGTGAAGGAAGTCCGGGATCAAGCAATTACCATTGCTATCGCGGCTGCCAATGAAGTGATCGCCAAGCAGATGACCGCAACAGAAGCCAACAAGCTGATCGACGCGGCTATCGACGAAGTGAACACCAAGCTGCACTAAGCTTTGTGTTCCCCGTAATTCAGAAAACCCGGTCCTTGTGGCCGGGTTTTTTGGTTTTATCGGGTTTTTTACGTTGCCCGACCAAAGCCATGAAATCCAATGTTACTTGCCAGATGACGGGGCAGAACCCCGCAGGCGTTGACCCGAAACGCGTTGCGCTGTTTTCACAAAAGCAAGCGTTGCCGGTGAGGCGTGACGTGTATCATGCAGGGCCAAACCAACGCTGCGTTCATGACGCGGTTCCAGTGGTCTGATGTGGTATCGGTCCGTGTTTTCGATTGGGGGCAGGGCCAGTTCGGCCACCACGGCGACCCCCTCACCGCGCTCGACCATGGCGATTGTGCTCATGACCTGAGACGTGCGGAATTGAATGTTGGGAACAAGGCCCGCCTTGGAGAACACGCGACCAATGACCCCGGCCGAGCCTGCCTCGGTCATCAAAAAGGGCCTGTCACACAAATCGCGCGGTTTGATGGCCGTTTTTGATGCCAGATCGCTGTCTTTGGGTAACAGTGCAACCAGCTCATCCTGAACCAGTTCGTAGGTTTCGAACCGGTCATCAGGCAACACGACGAACCCGACATCAACGCGGCGTTCTTGGATCCATTGAGCCACTTCTTGATCTGGGCCTTCGTCAATCCGAACCTCGATCCCCGGATAGTCCTTTTTGAAAGCCTCGAGAATGGGCGGCAGCAGACGAATGGTTGAAGTCGGCCCAAAGGACCCGATGCGCAAACTACCAAGGTTCAAGCCACGAAAGTCGGTGGCCTCTTGGCGAATGGTTTCACCAAGGCCAAGGATTTCGCGTGCACGGGGTAGCAAACGCTGGCCAATTTCGGTCAATTCAATCTGTCCGCCCTGTCGGTCAATCAGTGTTACACCCAGTTCTTTTTCAAGCGTTTTCAACGCGTGAGAGACCGCAGATTGGCTGATGCCAAGGTGCTGTGCAGTCAGGGTAAACCCGCGCAATTCTGCCAACAGAGAGAAGACTTCGAGCTGTGTGTTCGTCATGAGCAAATCCTAATTTGACTATGAATTAGCATAAGTAGGACTGAATGGGAAACTCGATGCCTGGAGACGAATCAACCATGACCATGTTGCCCATACGCTCTGAAACGCCGCTATCTGCCGTCTATCTGCGCCTGACGCTGACCGCGGCGCTGTGGGCGGGAACATTTGTGGCAGGCCGTGTTGTCGCGCTTGAATTGCCGCCTTTGCCCATTGCCATTGGTCGCTTTGGGATAGCAGTTGTTGCTTTGTACCTTTGGGCACGGTGGACCGAAGGGGGCTTGCCAAGGCTAAGCCTGCGACAGCTGATGGAAACGCTTTTGTTGGGGCTCACCGGCGTGTGCCTATACAATCTCTTTTTTCTGGTTTCGTTGTCCGAGATGCCCGCCTCGCGGACAGCGACCTTTGTTGCCCTGAATCCGGTGGTCGTGTCGCTGTTAATGTTTGCATTGTTCCGAGAGCGATTGTCCCTAAAGCGTTGGGCTGGAATTGGGCTGACCCTGCTTGGGGCCTTGTTGGTGATAAGTCGCGGAAACCTAACTGCCTTGGCCGGTGATATTGAAAGTAGTTTTGGGCGAGGCGAAATTGCGATGAGCATGGCTGTGCTAAGCTGGGCTCTATACACGATCATTGGTCGGAACGCACTTAAGGGCCTGTCCCCGCTGTCTGCGACCACCTATGCCGCGATCTGGGGGCTGGTCCTGTTGGTCGGCGCATATCTGGTTATGCCTGCACCAGATTTCCAAGATGTGGTGTCTGGCCAGGGTCTTGCGGCCATTGTGTATCTGGCAATTGGCGGAACTGTCGTGCCATTCCTCTGGTACTATCGCGGCGTTGCCGAGATCGGCCCGGCGCGCACGTCTGTGTTCACCAACCTCGTGCCCGTCTTTGGCGTTTTGTTTGGTGTGGTTTTGTTGGGCGAGCCATTGCTGATGTCGATGATTGTAGGCGGTGGTCTGGTTGTTGCCGGACTGATCCTGACCAACCGAACCTAGGGCCAGTTTGGGTCAGGGCGTTTTGCCTGGTCCCGTCTCATGTTCCAACCGCAGACGTGCAATGGCTTCGTTGCGTTCTGCTGCTTGCTGATCCGCAAGGCAGCTTTGTACAAAACTCAGGTGATTTTGTACGGAATTTCGCGCTGCCTCCGGATCACGGGCCTGCAGGGCGTCGTTGATAGCTCTGTGTTGGTCCAAAATAGCCGCGCGCGTTGTGCGCTGATCGAACATGATTTTGCGATTGTAGAACACGCCTTGGCTAAGCAAATCGAACATGGATCGCATCATGTGCAGCATGACGACGTTATGACCGGCCTCAATGATCGCCATGTGAAATTGCGCATCCAGTCGCGCCTCTTCATCGCTGTTGGCGGGGGCAGCGACCATCTTGTCAAAGATGGCTTGGATCACCTTGAGGTCACTGGCTGACCCAAGGCGCGCCGCGCGTTCTGCCGCCAACCCTTCCATGTCGCGCCGAAATGACAGGTAATCAAACACTGCCTCATCATGGGTGCGAAACAAACGCGTCAGAGCAGGGGAAAAGGCAGACCCCAAAACCTCGGCCACAAAGATCCCTGATCCTGCTTTTGCGGTGAGCAACCCTTGTTCCTGCAATTCGGATACGGCGTCGCGCAGGCTTGGGCGGGACACGCCAAGCCGTTCGGACAGTTCCCGCTCGGCGGGCAACCGTTCGCCGGGGCGCAGGATGCCCCGCAGAATTAGTTGCTCAATTTGACGGACGACCGAGGTCGAAAGCTTCTCGGGGTGGACTTTTTGGAAAGGCATGTGGAGCTCGCACATATTGGTAAGAACATATGACCACGAGTTTGGGGGGTACCGCAAGAGGCTGAAAGGTCAGAGGTTATGACCTGATCACATTGTTGCAACAAAAGGTCAGCATTATTGACTTAGTTGCGGAGGGAGGTTGAATTGAGACATGTTTAGAAAGCCAGGAGGACTGACATGCGTTTTGAAGAGAATTTTGCCACCCGGGTTTCACGCCTGAAAGCGTCGGAAATCCGGGAGTTGCTGAAGTTGTTGGATCAACCCGGTATTTTGTCATTTGCAGGAGGCATCCCAGATCCCGCCTTGTTCCCGACGCAGGCTTTTGGGCAGGCGTTTACGGATGCGTTAGAGGGGAACGCCCAAGCTCTGCAATATTCCGTCAGTGAAGGGTATCTCCCGCTGCGGGAATGGATCGTTTCGGAAATGGCCCGCAATGGGGTGACCTGTTCGGTTGATAACATCATGATCACCTCTGGCTCGCAGCAGGCGTTGGACTACTTGGGTAAACTGTTTCTGTCCCCTGGGGATACAGCGCTTGTTGGGTGGCCTACATATTTGGGTGCCTTGGCTGCGTTCAACGCGTATGAACCGGCATTTGACCAGTTGAGCATAAACGGCAATCGCGCCGCTGAGGATTACCAGAGCAAGGCCGCGGCTGCTGGAGGTCAGGTGAAGTTTGCATATCTGTCAGCGGACTTTGCCAACCCAACAGGGGAAACAGTAGATCGGCAGGGCCGTGAGGGGGTGTTACAGCTCGCGGACGCATTGGATTGTGCCGTGATTGAAGATGCGGCTTATCAATCATTGCGCTATGACGGAGCGCCTGTCCCGCCGATTCTGGCTTTGGAACAGGCGCAGAAGGGATCAATCGAGGCGTGCCGGACGATCTATTGCGGCAGCTTTTCCAAGACATTGTCACCGGGGCTGCGCGTGGGCTGGGTGGTTGCTGCGACGCCGGTTATCAAACAGTTGGTGTTGATGAAGCAAGCCGCCGATTTGCATTCCGCCACGATCAATCAGATGGCAATACACCGCGTCGCCGAAGGGGGATTTGATGCCCATGTCGCCGGGGTTCGGGATGTGTATCGGCGGCGGCGTGATGCGATGTTACAGGCGTTGGACCGTTTTATGCCTAAGGGGGTGCGGTGGACCAAGCCCGAGGGCGGCATGTTCGTTTGGGTGACATTGCCAGCCGAGCTGGATGGGGCTGATCTGCTTGCCCGGTCGCTTGAGACCGAGAAAGTGGCCTTTGTTCCGGGCCGGGCTTTTTTTGCGGATGGATCTGGCGGCAATTCGATCCGCCTTAGTTTTTCCTGTGCGGATGAGACGATGATTGCTGAGGGGATGGCACGGCTCGGACGGCTAATCAAAGCAGCAAAGGTGGGACAGGCCTAAGTGGCCTATCCCAAGTTTCGCTATTCCGCTGGCACAGCGGCATGGCCTTTGGGGCGGCCAAAGTGCTGGCGGTTCAGGCGTAAGACAAGTGTAACCATGGCCGCCTGCAGGGCGAGCGCAATCAGTGTGATTGCCCAATAGGTTGGCGAGAACTTGTCCAGCAGGCCGGCACCAACCAAACCCTTGTTCACCCAGAACTGGATGAGCACTGACAGGGCTACGCCGGGGCAGACCAATGCATAAGAACCGGGTGATGTTTTTGAGCCGAAAACGAAATCGGCAAAGTATTTCTGACGACGCAGCACGACCAGACCAAGACCCAGGAACACCAATTGGATTGACAGCAAGCGGGTCAGGAACAGGAACGTGTCAGAGGCGGCGGTGTGCCCATCGCCAAGACCGTCCAAGCCATGAGTTTGGCGCAGAGACAAAATGCCCAGAACCATCATGATCGGGATAATTACCATCAGGGTCGGACCTGCCTCACGCGCAGTGCCGTGGGTCAGCATTGCGTTCAGGCCGGTGATCGCCGCAAACAGCGCATAGATGACCGCAGCGATGGCAAAAAAGGTCGACGCAACGAGGGACAGGCCAACGATGGCTGGGGTGTGGCTCATGGCGGCGGGGGCGGCCAACCCCACAGCCACCATCGACAGAGCAAACGCGGGCATCATCTGAGCAAAGGAGTTGTGTCCTTCGATCGAGAAGGCCTCGGGGTGGGTCAGGGCGCGGCCAAGGAAATTACTGGTTTGGATCAAGGCCAGAGCGCCAATACCGAGAAAGGCGAGCACAGCGAGGGGGAACAGATATTCCACAACGCTCCAGAGTCCGGGAACAAAGACGAGGCCAACTATAAACATCGCGTTGACGGTCATGGCCATCGCAAGCGGCATCGCAAGTGTGGCGCTTTGACCGTTGGATTGCATCAAGGTGTTATACGTCTCGGTCTGGCGAAACGCGCTGTAGGCGCGAAGGTTCCAAACCAGCAGAGCAACGTTGAGAATGGCAAAGCTTGCGATTCCAAGCATGGCGATGAGGGCTGCGATTTTAAGCGTTACAGGCCCGGTTTCAAAAATGGTCAGAATGTCGCTCAGCAGGGGGACGGGTCGTCCTGTGTGAGGGACCCAGAACATCAGATACATGAAAAAAGTGACGGTCAGACCCCCAGCCCCGAGAGAGGCCAGAAAGTAGAGGGGGGAGTAGGTATCGGCTGGTCGGTGCACAGACATTGAGGGTACCTCTTTTAATATTCCAAATACAGAATGTGTCAAGCGGAACTCTGAAAACCTTTGTTAAGATTCTGCTGTCAGGCTGGGTGAATGTTGAGAGTGTTACCAGTATTGGGGTTGGCGGCGTGTTCCGTTGCTAGCCCACATTTTCAGGGGGTCCCGGTCACACGTGTTGCGGTGAGCGGGAGCCTCTTTGATGTTCGGGTGCGCGGGGATTTGGCCGAAGCGGTCCGGATCAATAGCGAATATGCGCCCCGGCTGGGACCGATTGAGGGCAAAGCGCGGTTTGCTATGGCCCAGGTTTCTGGGTGCGATGTCGTCGGTGTATTGGGGGATCAATCTGTTGCCACCGGTGTTTTGTCATGCGACGCCAGATCACGGGATTGGGCATTGCCTGCGGCCACGTTGCGGTTTGATTGCATCGGGGGGGACATCAAACTAAAGAAACAGGCATGGTCAGATGGATCTGATATTGAATGCGACCCGATGTGACCCTGATTTTGCCACATCTTGTGGGATATTGAGTGAAAAGCCCCAGATGAAGCGTCTTCACCGTTGACAGACAGGTAACGCACCGCGCAGGCTTGCGAGTCTCAGGAATCACAGAGGCTCACACGTGCGTTTCTCCAAACTCAGACTCACCGGCTTCAAAAGTTTTGTTGACCCCACTGACTTGATCATCGCGGATGGGCTGACGGGTGTTGTCGGTCCAAATGGGTGTGGGAAGTCCAATTTGCTTGAGGCGCTGCGCTGGGTCATGGGAGAAAACCGCCCCAAGGCGATGCGGGGCGGGGGCATGGAAGATGTGATTTTTGCAGGGGCAGCGACGCGTCCTGCGCGTAACTTTGCAGAAGTCACGTTGTTGATGGACAATTCGGAACGTCTGGCGCCGTCGGGGTTCAACGATAGTGACAATTTGGAAATCGTCCGCCGGATCACGCGAGATGTGGGCAGTGCCTATAAGGCAAATTCCAAAGACGTTCGGGCGCGTGATATTCAGATGTTGTTTGCTGATGCATCGACAGGTGCACATTCTCCGGCGTTGGTGCGTCAGGGGCAAATCTCTGAACTGATTAATGCCAAGCCTAAGGCGCGCCGTCGCATTTTGGAAGAAGCTGCAGGGATCTCGGGCCTGTATCAGCGACGTCACGAAGCTGAGTTGAAGTTGAAAGGGACCGAGACAAACCTGACACGGGTTGACGATGTTTTGGAACAATTGGCTGCCCAATTGGGGCAGTTGGCCCGTCAGGCTCGTCAAGCCGCGCGGTATCGCGAGATCGGAACGCAACTGCGGCAGGCCGAAGGGATGCTGTTGTATCGTCGTTGGAAGGAAGCTGACGGTGTACGATTGGCGTCAGAAGTTGCTTTGAAAACCTGCACCAGCCAAGCGATGCAAGCCGAAGTATTGAGCCGTCAGGCAGCCGCGGATCGGGCAAAGGCCGAAGAGGCGTTGCCGCCGTTGCGCGAGGAAGAAGCCATTGCGGCCGCTGTATTGCAGCGATTGCAAGTGCAACGCGATGCTTTGGGGGACCAGGAAACGCGGGCGCGCCAGACGATTGAAACACTGTCTGCCCGTATTGCGCAGTTGGGGCGTGACATCGACCGAGAGGCGGGATTGAATCGCGACGCCGGCGAAACGATTGAGCGTTTGGAATGGGAAGCCCGGGAATTGCTTAAGGCGAGCGAAGGGCAGGATGCGCGTCTGGACGAAGCGGCTGAGGCTGCCCGCGAGGCGGCCGAAGTGCTGCAGGAACGCGAAGGTCACCTGTCACAGGTGACTGAAGATGTGGCGCGATTGGCGGCCCGACACCAGTCCGCGCAACGGTTGGTGGATGATCATCGAAAGACCCTCGCTCGATCCGAAAGTGAAGAAGCAAAAGCGCGTGACGCAGTGGCGACAGCAGTTGAAGCCACGGCGCAGGCAAGCGTGGCTTTCGATACTGCGCAAGAGCATGAAGAAGAGGCGATAGAGGCGGCGGAAGCGGCCGAAGAAGCGTTGGCAGATGCAGATGAATTGCGGACCGAAACGCAGGCCCTGGAAACCGAAGCCCGGGCGCAAAGATCCGAAGCCGAAGGAGAAGCCGGGGCGATACGGGCTGAGACCACGGCGCTCGCCAAATTGGTGGAAAGGGACACAGCTGAAGGCGGTCAGGTGCTGGACCTCATGCGGGTCGACGCGGGGTATGAAAAGGCTCTAGGCGCAGCTTTGGCGGATGATTTGCGCGCGCCCCTTGTTGAGGCAGATGGACCGTCGGGATGGGTGGATGTGTCGGCCTATGATGCAGACCAACCTTTGCCAGAAGGTGCCCGTCCCCTGAGCCATCATGTGTCTGGCCCAGATCAATTGAGGCGTCGGATTGCACAAATCGGACTCGTACAGGCGGATGAGGCCGCTGTTTTGGTGCCTCGTCTGTTGCCGGGACAGCGGTTGGTTTCGCTTGAAGGGGATTTGTGGCGGTGGGATGGATTTCGCGCTTGGGCGGAAGACGCGCCAAGTGCCGCGGCGTTGCGTTTGGAGCAATTGAACAGGCTTGAGACGCTCAAACAGGAGTTGGCGCATGTGTCTGCTCGGGCCGAAGGGACCCGCGCCGCGCATGAGACGTTGACGATGCGTCTGGCGGATGTGACCGAGGCGGACAAACGCGCTCGCGATGCGCGACGGGCTGCAGATCAGCGGGTGGCTGAGGCCGCGCGATTGCTGAGTCGAGCTGAGGCAGAGAAAAACCTATCGCAAGGGCGGGCTGAAACTCTAAGCCTTGCAGTTCAACGTCATCATGAAGATGCTTTGACCGCACAGCTTCAACTGCGAGAGGCTGAAACCGCTTTGGCTGGGCTGGGCGCATTAGATGCAGCACGGGCAGAGGTTGAAGATGTCAAACACGCGGTCGAGGCCGCGCGGATTACAATGCTGACCCATCGCTCGACCCACGACGAAGTGCGTCGCGAAGGATCAGCGCGTACCAAGCGCACGCAAGAGGTGACCAAAGATATCAGTGGCTGGCGACATCGCTTGGAAACTGCTGAAAAGCGTACGGCTGAATTGGTAGAACGCAAAGACAGCACCGAAGAAGAACTGGGTGAGGCGATGCAGGTGCCCGGTGAAATTTCAGAACAACGCGAAGAGCTGAACGAACAGGCCGCGGGGGCAGAGCAACGTAAGGCCGACGCGACAGATGCTCTGGTCGCAGCCGAAGCCGTGCATCGTGAAACCATGCTGACAGAACGCGAGGCCGAGCGGTTGGCATCTGAGGCCCGCGAAGCTCGCGCAGCAGCAGCTGCACGGGCAGAGGCCGCCCGTGATATGGTGCTTGGGGCATCAGAGCGGATTGCTGAAGAACAAGACCTGTCACCAGAGCAATTGCTGCAACAGCTTGCAGTCGCTCCGGATCAGATCCCATCGGTTGAGGCATTGGAGTCCGAAATCAATCGGCACAAGCGTCAGAGGGATTCAATGGGCGCGGTGAACCTGCGGGCCGAAGAGGACGCGCGCGAAGTGCGCGAAGAGCACGACCAATTAGAGGCCGAAAAGGCGGATCTCGAAGAGGCGGTCAAAACCTTGCGCAATGGGATCGCCAGCCTGAACCGCGAGGGGCGCGAGCGGCTTTTGACGGCGTTTGAACAGGTCAATTCGAACTTTGCCATGTTGTTCAAGCATCTCTTTGGGGGAGGCGAGGCTAATCTGGTCATGATCGAGAGTGAGGATCCTTTGGATGCTGGGCTTGAGATCATGTGCCAGCCACCCGGCAAAAAACTGTCAACTCTGAGCCTGTTGTCCGGGGGGGAGCAGACGCTTACGGCGATGGCGTTGATTTTTGCGGTGTTCTTGGCCAACCCGGCGCCGATTTGTGTGTTGGACGAAGTCGACGCGCCATTGGATGATGCGAATGTGACCCGCTTTTGTGACTTGTTAGATGAAATGTGCCGTCAAACAGACACACGTTTTCTGATCATCACGCACCACGCGGTGTCCATGGCACGTATGGATCGCTTATTCGGCGTGACTATGCAGGAACAGGGGGTGAGTCAGCTGGTTTCAGTTGATCTCAAGAAAGCTGCGGCAATGGTGGCTTGAGACAAGAGTATAGCGTGACAGCTGAAATCCAGCTAAGCTTGTGCAATGCTTGCTGTGTTGTTTTCATTTCTCTTGCTGGTTTTGCCGATTTCGGCGGGGGCAGACGAGATGAAGCTTTGGCGTGTTGGGACTGGAGGGTATGACCTGGTTTCAGAGCCGCACCGTACATTCACACTTCAACCTCAGCCAACCGTTTCCAAAGACAAAAAGGTTGGTGTCTCTTCGTCGGAATTACGCGAGCGATTTGGCGTTGGACTGACATTTGGCATGATGCAATTGCGTTGGCGCGGCGAGCTGTGTGTGAGCTTGCGAAAGCAGTTTGATAGATGCGATCTGACGATTGAACATGACCAGGTGTTGGTGTTCGCACGTGAGCGAAAAGGAACGTTCCCAATTCGCATTCAGTTTGGGCTGCGTCCTTAACCTATTTCGTGGGCCAGTCACCTCAACGTGATTCCTATTTGCGCCTTATCCGGGGCATGGTCATGGAATGAGATTAGCATTTTTTGTTTGGCTGTTCAGCGCAACAGCCGGGGTGAGCGCAGAGTGGACCTTGCGTGCGGGAGATACACCGCTAAGCGCAACCGAACTGAGAGATATGGCTGGCCGAACGTTGGTCTTTTATGATGACGGCCAATCTAAGTATTCTGCGGGAGGGTCCTATTCTTATACCTATTCGCCTGTGAACGGGGGCGGGACGGCGTTCGGCACCTATCACATCGCTGAAGATGGAAGTATTTGCACGGCGTTTCAAAATGGTCTGACACGCTGTGATTTATTTGTGCACAGTGGCTCTCGTTTGGTTCTGATCAATGAAAAGGGCGAACGCTATCCGGTTCGCCCCGACTGACCCTTAGAGTTTGTTTAGCAATGTGGCTGTTGGCCAGGCATCTGCGGGCAGGCCCAAACGGGCTTGTTCTGCCTGTACCGCCGCACGGGTGCCCGCGCCTAGAATGCCGTCGATTTTCCCCACGTCGTGGCCCCGGGCCTGCAACTTGCGTTGCAGTTGTTTCATCTGCGCGCCGCTGAGGCCGGCATCTGGTTTTCCGGCGTTGTAGATTTTCGCACCTTCCAGTCGATTGGCAAAGTACGCGGCTGTCAGGACATAAACAAAGCTCTGGTTCCACTCAAAATAGACGTCAAAGTTGGGGTAGGCGATAAAGGCAGGGCCTTTGTGCCCTTGTGGTACGATCACCGATGCTGGCAAGCGCGCGTCTGCAAGGCTGCCCTGTCGTGGTTTGACACCCAGCGCGGCCCACTCAGACACGCTGCGTTTGGTGGCAATACCCGTAGCAGACCAGTCAAAGGTTTGCGGTAAAGTCACCTCTTGCAGCCAAGGTTGCCCTGCCTGCCACCCCAAATGTGACAGCATCCGGCCGCCGGACAGGAGCGCATCAGGCGCAGAGGATTTAAGAGTGACCTTGCCGTCCCCGTCGCCGTCTGTCCCGTTCTCCAGAATATCTTTTGGCAGCATCTGAACCATGCCAATTTCGCCGGCCCATGCCCCGGTTGTGCGATCCGGGTCAAAGTTGCCCTGTTCGTACAGCGTCAGAGCCGCAAAAATTTGGGGGCGGAACAAATTCGGGCGGCGGCAGTCATGGGCCAAAGTGACCAGTGCGTTTCGGGTATTAAAATCCCCTTGAAAGGAACCATAGTCTGTTTCAAAGGCCCAGAATGCCAGTAGCACCCCGCGTGAAATCCCATATTGGGTTTCGATTTTGTCGAATATGGCATCATATTTCTTGGCCATTGAGCGGCCCCGGTCGATCCGGTTTTGTGAAATCAGGCGACGTGAAAACTCGATAAATGGTTTTTGAAAGACACCCTGTGCACGGTCCGCATTTAGCACTTTGGGGTCTTGGCGAACCCCTTTAAAAAACCGATCTGTGGCTGCTTTGCTGTGGCCGTTGGCCACGGCCTCGGTCTTGAGGGATTGGACAAAGCTGCTAAACGACCCGCCGCATTGAGCAAAGGCCGGCGTTGAGATCAAAAGGGCAAAACAAAGAGGCAAAAGGCGCATGTTACAATTCCGTAAATATTGACTTAAATAAAATGGCTGAGGGCGAGCCAGAGCATAACCAACCCTAGCGATAAAGCCCAAACCTGCCACAGCATCCCAATAGCGCGTTCAATTTCGCGGGGACCGATGTCTTGGCGGGCGTTTTCATTGACCCATGCCAAATGGCGAATTTCACCATGATAGCTGCGTGGACCGGCGAGGGCGACATCCAGTGCCCGCGCCATTGCCGCCTCGGGCCAGCCTGCATTTGGGGAGATGTGTCGTTGAGCGTCTTCGATGATTTCGATCCATTTGGACCATGTGTTGGACAGAAGAACAATCATGATCCCGGTTAAGCGCGCAGGAATGAAATTGAGGAGGTCATCCAATCGGGCAGAAGCCCACCCGAATTCCAAATATGTTTCGTTTCGGTAGCCGATCATGCTGTCTGCGGTGTTAATCGCTTTGTAGAACAACAGTCCGGGCAGGCCGCCGATCAAGAACCAAAAAGCCGGTGCGATTACGCCATCAGACAGGTTTTCTGATGCGCTTTCTATGGCTGAACGGGCGATCTGTCCTTGGTCCATGTGGCTGGTGTCACGGCTTACAATGCGGGCCAGCATGGCGCGGCCTTCTGGCAGGGACAGCCGCAGGGTATCGGCGACGTCTTGCACATGCTGGACCAACGACCGCTGAGCCAACAAGATTGCACAGATCAAGATTTCGGCGATGGGACCCAGAAAAGACAGTATCCAACCCAGGAACAGTGCGCTGAGGCTCAGCACAACAGCAGTTGCGACCCCTTTGAGGCGCCGGTTGGTGCCAGTGTTCAGGCGCTTGTCCAGAATTCGGACCGCATCCCCCATCAGGACTGCGGGATGGCGTACACGAGACCAAAGCCAGTCAGGTTCGCCCAAAGCAGCATCAAGGAGCATGGCAAAAGCAAGGAGGATGGGGGTGCTCATAGGGCCCTCTCAAGGCGAGGCCAGTCATGTTCTGGTGGCAGGCCAAGCCGTAAATAGGTTTCGGAGTAGGGAAAGGTTCGGCTCCAGATGTGATGTTGCGCGAGCTTTTCTTGCCAGGCGGTGGCTTTGTTCACCGCATAGAGGCGAAACAGATCGGTGCCACCCGCAAGAGAGGCACCGCTGGATATGAGCAGCTCATCCAATCGAGCGGTATCTTTGGCAAGACGGATGCGCGTTTGCGTTGCCCATTCATGATCGGCTAACGCTTGCGTGCCAACGCGCAGGGCTGGCCCAGAGACGGACCAAGGGCCTGTCATGTCATTCAGGCGTGAAATGAGTTCGGGGCGGGCAATGGCAAACCCAAGTCGCAGCCCGGCAAGCCCCCAGAATTTTCCAAAGCTCTTCAGGATCACCGTGTTGGGTTGATCCGCGAGGAGGATCAGGGATTCAGTTGGTGTGACGTCGCAAAAGCTTTCGTCGATGATTGTAAGCGGAGCGTTGGCATCATCTTCCTGCCAGATGCGTCCATCAGGGTTGTTGGGGTGGACCAGAACGCGTGCCTTGGCTGGGCCGTGCTGTTGCACCTGCCAGCCTTGGGCGGTGAACGCGGCTGCGTGCTCGTTATAGGTAGGCGGGGTGATTTCAACAGTTCCTGTCGCGGTCAGAGCTGGTATTCGGGCAATCAGGGCAGACGCGCCCGGTGCGGGCAGGATCGATGCACCGGCGGGGACCGACCAGAAAGTCCGTGCGGCATCAATGAGCCGTGAAAAGGCACCATGATCGGGTAGTTCTGCCCAATCTGCAGGGGTCAGGCCCGTAACCGGATAGGGATGTGGATTGATCCCGGTCGACAGGTCAAGCCAATCGGATCGCTGCCCGCCATAGGTTGCCATCGCGCGATCCAACCCGCCGCCGTGATCACGACGGGCACGTGGGTCAATGTCGTGTGGTTCAGCTTTTTGCGCAGTCATGTGTTGATGATCTCCAGCTACACTGTCGGCTTCAAGCGGATTTTCGCCGTACGCACAAGGATTTCCGGCATTAGAACGCAGGTCTTTGGGGCGGTTTTAAGAAATTGTTAAGTTAATGGGTAGATCACCGTAGTGGGATAAATGGCGCTGCAAATTAACTGACAGAATGTGCTATGTTAACCATGATGAAAGTTCTGATCGTAGAAAGTAACCCCGATTTGGGAGGGTTGTGGCAACGTCACCTGCAAAGGCAGGGGGCGGATGTATCGCTTGTGCAAACACAAGAGGCAGCAATTCTTGCGCTCTATGGGACTGATTTCGAAATAATTGTTTTGGATTTGGTTCTGACGGATGGCAGTGCTTTGGCTGTTGCAGATTTTGCCAGTTACCGCAGGCCTGATGCACGGGTTATATTTGTGACGAACACGACATTTTTCTCGGATGGATCGATTTTTGCGCACAGCCCGAATGCCTGCGCTTATGTTCAAAGTGAAACGCCGCCAGAAGATCTGGCGGCGATTGTCGAACATTACGCGGCGAGCCGTTAACTTCGTCCGTGTGGCTCGTCAAAATCCAGCACTGGATTGATCGGGATGATTCGATTCGGGTTAATGCTGTCGTGGCTATAGTGATAGTGGCGCACAATATGGTGCATCCCAACGGTTTCTGAAACACCGGGCCATTGATACAGCTCGCGGGTGAAGCCCCAGAGATTTGGGTAATCGACAATCCGTTTGCGATTACATTTGAAGTGCTGGTGATACACCATGTCGAACCGGATCAGGGTCGTGAACAGGCGCCAATCGGCCTCGGTTATCTGATCACCCATGAGATATCGGGTCTGAGAAAGACGCTGTTCAAGCCAGTCGAGGCTGTCAAACAGGGGGATAACACCCGCTTCATAGGCGGCTTGCGTGGTGGCGAACCCGCTTTTGTAGACGCCATTGTTCACGGTATTATAGACGCGGTCGTTTACCTCTTCGATGGCATCGCGGCTCTCGGTGGGCCAAAAGTCCTGCGTATTGCCAGTGAGACCATCAAAAGCAGAATTGAACATTCGGATGATTTCAGAGCTTTCGTTTGAAACGATGGTGCCCTGCTGTTTGTCCCAAAGAATCGGAACAGTCACGCGGCCAGTAAAGGTGGGGTCCGCTTTGGTATAGATCTGATGGGCATGGGAAAATCCGAACAGGTCATCGCCAGTCGCGCCGTGTTCATCCGGTTCAAAGGTCCAGCCTTTGTCCAACATATCCGGGTGGACGACCGAAACTGAAATGTGATCACCCAAATCTTTGAGGGCGCGAAAGATCAAGGTGCGATGTGCCCATGGGCATGCAAGGCTGACGTAAAGATGGTAGCGCCCACTTTCAGCTGCATATCCGCCAACGCCCGATGCGCCCGGTCTGCCATCCGGCGTGATCCAGTTTCGAAACTGTGCCGCGCTGCGTTTGAATGCCCCACCGGTGGTGAGCGTGTCGTACCACTGATCGTGCCATTGTCCGTCGATGAGCAAGCCCATGAGTGCCTCCGTTTCAGGTTTCATCGAAAGTAGGTCGGCAAAGCATGCGATCCCAGTCCCCTAGGGCGCGCAGCCTGAGTGCGTAGCTGCACAGCAGCATGAGGATTCTGCGCAACGCCCGGTTTTTGGACCAGATCTGTCACAAAATCTTATCTTGATTTTAGGACGCGCTCGCTCAGATTGGACTCCTGCGAACGGAGAATAAAAGATGAGTACCTATATCTCGCAAGATATTCGTGATGCCTTGGATGCAGCGCGGCTGACCAATATGAAAAAGATCAGCCGTTTGCGGGTGGTGACCCCGGATGGGGAATATCCTGTGCTTCGCAGTTGGCGCGGCGGTTTCTCTGTTGAAACGGAACAGACACCGCGTTTGCGGGGATTGGTCGACATCTATGATGGGTTAGAGCACTTGTATCAGTGTCTGGTGGTTGTTTCCGAAGAAGATGGAGGCGAAACCAGCTATGAATTCAAGCGCAGCACACTTGCCACCGCCGAAGCGCCTGCGGATTTTTATCGCGATCCAATGGCGCCTGTGGCGTTGATTGGCGAAGGCTAGGGGAGAATCTCGACCGCCGTTCCGATGGGCGTAATTTGCCAGAGTGTTTTCATTTCTTGATTGCTGATGGCGATGCAACCGGCGGTCCAATCCCCCGGCAAGGTCAGGCCAACCACACCGTTGGGCTGACCATGGATGAAAATGTCGCCACCCGGGTCGATGCCAGCCGCTTTGGCGTGGGCAATGTCGTGGGGTAAGGGGTAGTCCAGCCCCAAGGACAGATGGAATGCACTGTTGGGGTTGCGACGGTTTATAGTGAACATCCCTTAGGGTGTTTTTCCATCACCTTCTTGCGATTTGTCACCTTTTGGAGCGAACCCCAACGCAATCTGTAGGGACATGACCGGTTTACCTTTGCGGCTTGCGGTCAGGCGGCGTGCGGATTTTTCGATCAGGATGTGATCGATCTGCTGGCTGACATCAACCGGGAGTGGGGGTGCAGGGCGTGGGCCAAAACGGTCCCACAAAGCAAATGTGGCACCAATCCCGAGGATCAGTGCCACACCCAAGAAAAATAACCGGAGCATCGGGTTATTGCAGGTCGCCAAAGGCTGCAGTCAAACGTTCACAAGCCTCCTCGATTCGAGCGCGTTGCGTGCCAAGGTTAAACCGCAGGAAGTTTTCGCCCCCGGTGCCAAAGGTGGTACCGTGGTTGGCCGCAACTTGTGCGGTTTGTTCTACGCGATCTGTAAACTCAGCGCGCTCCATCCCGGTGTCAGTGAAATCGACCCACGCAAGATATGTGGATTCGAGTTTCATGGACGAAAGGCCGGGAATTTTGGCGATCGCGGCATCAAAAACCTGACGGTTCGCATCCAAATAGGCCAATTGCGCATCGACCCATTCTGCGCCTTCGGGGGAATAGGCCGCTGCAGTTGCCGCTTGGCCAACGGAGTTGGGGGCGACGCTCAGTGCAGCCATGCGCGCGGCAAAGCGGGCGCGCAGCTTGGGGTCTGGGATGATCACCTGGCCAGTGTGCAAACCCGCAATGTTAAAGGTCTTGGACGGCGCGGTGAGCATCAGCAGCCGGTCGATGATCGAGGGATCAACATTTGGCATCGGAAAATGTGTGTTGCCGGGGTACACGAGATCGTGGTGGATCTCATCAGACAACAGAATCAGATCGTGTCGTTTGGCGAAATCAGCGACGCCTTGCAGCTCTTCCCGGGTCCAAACGCGGCCACCTGGGTTATGAGGCGAGCACAGGATGACCATCTTTTCAGATCCAGTCATAATCGCATCATAGGCGTCTAAGTCCATTTCATAGCGCCCATCGGTATTGGTCAGCTGGCATTCAACAACTTCACGACCAGAGGCGCGAATAACCTTTGCAAAGGCGTGATAGACAGGTGTGAACAGAACGACGCCGTCGCCGGGTTGCGTAAAGGTGTCTAGGCACAGGCCCACCCCATTCACCAGACCGGTCGTGGTGAAAATCGCATCCCGTTTGATGGTCCAATTATGACGTGTCTGCATCCACCATTGGATCGCGCCTTTGTAGGTTGCATCCAGATTGGTGTAGCCGAACACGCCGTGGTCGGTCATTTCGCGCAGTTTATTCAGAACCGGCGCGGGGGCCTGAAAATCAGTATCAGCAACCCACATGGACAGGCCGGTATCGGCTGGGACGCCATAGAGGGGTTCCATCATGTCCCATTTGGTGCTGTTGGTGCCGCGGCGGTCGATAGGGTCGTCAAAATTCATTGGGTTCTCCGTCAGATCTGACCATTGGATCGCGGGGCAGGCTACTGTGAATTGCGCCATGTGCAAGGGGGGCGTTGCGATGTGGCGGGCAATGACATAAATCACCCATATGAAACGTACTATTCTGATCCATCCCGATCCCCGCCTGAAAAAGGTTTGTGCTGTTGTGCTTGACGTCTCGGACGCGATGCGCGCTTTGGCTGATGACATGCTGGAAACGATGTATGATGCGCCGGGCGTTGGTCTGGCCGCGCCGCAAATTGGCGTGATGGAGCGTCTGGTCGTGCTGGATTGCGTGAAGGAAGATGGAGACAAGCCTCGCCCCCTGGTGATGTTTAACCCCGAGATTATTTCCTCTTCGGATGAAACGAATGTTTACGAAGAGGGGTGTCTGTCCATTCCCGAGCAATACGCCGAGGTGACTCGTCCGAAAGAAGTTGAAGTCGCTTGGATGGATCGAGATGGAAATGCACAGCGCGAGGTGTTTGATGGCCTGTGGGCCACGTGCGCGCAGCATGAAATCGACCACTTGGATGGCAAGTTGTTCATTGATTATCTGAAACCACTGAAACGGCAGATGATCACGCGCAAGATGCAAAAGCTTAAGCGCGAGATGGCGCGCGGCTGAATGGCGGTTCGACCGATCCTAAAGTGGCCTGATCCGCGGCTGAGTACACGCTGTGAGACGGTGACAGGCGATGTGGATGCGTTGGTCGCCGATATGTTTGATACCATGTACGCCACGCAAGGGCGTGGATTGGCAGCCCCGCAGATCGGGGTGATGCAGCGTTTGTTTGTTATGGATTGTGGTTGGAAAGAGGGCGCACCGTCCCCCATGGCGATGATTAACCCCGTGATTATGGCGGCTGAGCGTATCTATGAGGCTGGCGACGAAGGCTGTCTTTCGATCCCCGGTGTTCTGGTGTCGGTGACGCGCCCCAAAGCGGTGACCGTGCAATGGACAGCGCCCGAGGGCGACATTCATATGGCGGATTTTGATGGGTTCGAAGCCCGCTGTATCCAGCATGAATTTGACCACCTGAACGGGGTGGTGACCTTTGATCGTCTTGACGTCGGTGCCCGCCGCATCGCCGAGGCGCAGTATCAGGAGTATACGAAATGACTGTTCGTAAGTGCGTGCCGTGGCCGGATAATCGCCTGCGCTCCAAAGCAGAGCCGGTAGCGGAAATTACCGAGGACATCCGGGCGATTTGGGACGATATGATCGACACGATGGAGGCAATGCCAGGTGTTGGTTTGGCTGCCAATCAGATCGGCGTGATGCTGCGTTTAGCGGTTGTTGATGGCTCATCCGAGCGTGGCAAAGCGGTGCGGTTGGCTAACCCTGAGGTTCTGCATGCCTCGGTTGAATTGCGCGAACATGACGAGGCCAGCCCAAACCTGCCGGGTGTTTCGGCAAAGATCAAACGCCCGCGCGCGGTGACGGTTCGGTTCATGAATGAGGACGGGCAGATAGACCGACGTGATTTTGTCGGTATCGAAGCAACGAGCGTGCAACACCAGATCGACCATCTGAATGGACGACTCTATTTTGATCAGCTGAGCAAAGTGAAGCGCGATATGTTGCTGCGCAAAGCCAAAAAGCTGAACGGGTAAGGAATAGGCCAATGCGTGTTGTGTTTATGGGAACCCCTGACTTTTCCGTGTCTGTTTTGGATGCGTTGATAGAGGCAGGGCATGATGTTGCAGCCGTGTATTGCCAACCTCCGCGCCCGGCTGGTCGGGGGAGAAAGGATCGTCCAACGCCGGTCCATGCCCGGGCCGAGGCGCTGGGCTTGGATGTGCGCCATCCGATTTCTTTGAAAACAGCCGAAGCCCAGCAGGAGTTCGCGGATCTGAATGCGGATGTAGCGGTTGTTGTGGCCTATGGGCTGTTGCTACCACAAGCGGTTCTTGGCGCGCCCAAGCTGGGGTGCCTGAACATTCACGCCAGCCTGTTGCCGCGCTGGCGCGGCGCGGCCCCGATCCATCGTGCTATCATGGCGGGGGATGCGGAAACGGGTATTTGTATCATGCAGATGGAGGCCGGATTGGATACCGGCCCTGTGCTGATGCGGTCAACTCTTGCGATTAAGGACGAAGAAACCACTGCCGGGTTGCATGACCGGTTGTCAGAAAACGGCGCGGCATTGATTGTAGAGACTTTGGCGGCGTTGCCGCAACTGACCCCTGAGGTGCAGCCCGACGAAGGCGTGACCTATGCTCATAAGATCGACAAGGCCGAAGCGCGTGTGGATTGGACACAGTCCGCAACTGACGTTGATCGCCAGATCAGAGGGTTATCCCCGTTTCCCGGAGCATGGACGGAAATTGAGGGACAGCGCATAAAGCTACTGGCCTCGCGGCTTGCGGCCGGTCAAGGTGAGCCGGGTGAGGTGTTAGACGATGCCTTGGTCGTGGCGTGTGGCACGGGGGCTGTCGAGTTGTTGCGCTTGCAACGTGCTGGCAAAGGCGCGCAGTATAAAGAGGTCTTTCAGAGGGGACGCCCGGTGCCCAAAGGGACGCACCTCGCGTAAGGAGACCGCTATGTTCATGATCCTGATGGGAACTGTCGTGATCGCTGGGATCATTGGCTATCTGTCGGAAAAGTCTGGGTTCACGCACAATGGATATTTGCAGTCGATTATTATCTGCGTAGGCGGGGCGTTCCTGTTCTATTTTGTGCGTGTCATGTTTGGCATCGGGTTTAGTTCGCCGGGAATGAATGCCATCGTTTCATCGATCGGAGCATTGGTCATCGTACCGTTTCACTGGCGGCGGTGATCACTGGCGGGGTGGACGGCTTTTGTAGACTGGCAATTGCCAGCCAAACCAAAGAGACCCGGCCCGCAAGCACCAACAGGCCAAAGCGCCAAGCGCAAGCGCGGGAAGTTGCGGCAAGCCTTGCGAGACGGCCAGAACTGTCACTGCGGCCCCAGCGAGTGCACAGGACACGTAGAGTTCACCTTGCTTCAAGACCAACGGCACCTCGTTACAGACGACATCTCGCATCAACCCGCCAAGGCACCCTGTACTCATTCCCATCAGGACAACGATAACAGGAGGCTGGCCCAAGGTCAGAGCCACGCCAGTCCCTGCTGCAACGGCAATCGCCAAAGCAAAACTGTCGAGCCAGACCAAAAGATTGTAGCGGCTTTCGACCCGATGGGCGGTAAAGAACACAAACACCGCCGCAGCAGTCGCAATCAGGATATAGTCTGGCTGGCCCACCCAAAAGATTGGATGGCGATCTAAAAGAAGGTCGCGAACAGTGCCGCCGCCAACCGCAGTCAGACAGGCCACAAAGGCAAACCCAACCAGATCCAATTGGGCGCGGCTGGCTACAAGTGCTCCGGTCAGGGCAAAGACCAGAACCGATGTGTAATCCAGCAGCGCCAGAAAGCTCATGCTTTGGTTTTCTTAGGCTTGAAGGGGGCCATGCCAGCGCGCGCCAATTCATCGGCACGTTCGTTTTCGGGATGTCCGGCGTGGCCTTTGACCCATTCCCATGTCACCGCATGACGCTGCTGGGCCTCGTCAATGCGTTGCCAGAGATCGACGTTTTTGACTGGTTTCTTGGCGGCAGTTTTCCAACCGTTCTTTTTCCAGCCAAAAATCCAACCGGAAATCCCGTTCTTAACATACGCGCTGTCGGTCACGATTGTGATGGTTGATGGGCGCTCCAACGCCTCTAACGCATTGATCGCGGCCAGCAGTTCCATCCGGTTGTTTGTGGTGTCGGATTCGCCACCCTTAAGCTCGCGCTCTTTGACAACGGTTTCGCCATCTTTGGCTTGCAACAATGCACCCCAGCCGCCGGGGCCGGGATTGCCCGAGCAGGCGCCGTCTGTGTAGGCAATCAAGTTAGGCATGTGCGATCACCGCAATCCAGTCAGAGGTGCTGCCGTCTAGTCCAACACCGGCACCATGCGTGCGGGCGGTGATTGTGAACCCTGTGTGTGTCATGTGGTCCTCAAGCTCCTCTTGGGAATAGTAGGTATAAAACCGGCCCAGCCTATCTGGCCCTTCGCCAGTGCCGAGTTTCATGCCGATATAGAAGGTACCACCGGGTTTCAACGCCTTGTGTAGTGCGCTGAGATAAGTTGGAAAATCTGCGCGGGGAGCATGGAGCAGGCTGAAGCTGGCCCAGATTCCATCATAGATCCCCTCGCCAGAAATATCATCAAACAGTGCTTGCCGCGCGCTGACGCCGGGGTGTTTATTGGCCAAGGCAACCATCTCGTTGGATGCATCGGTGGCTTCGGCGATAAAACCTGCCTTTGCCATGGCTGCAGCAGCAGCCCCAGGTCCACAGCCAAGATCCAAGACCCGTCCGCCTTCGGGAAGGCGGGTCATGAACAGGCGCAACTGTTTTCCGGCATCCGCGTCCGCATTGGTCATTTTTGCATATTCAGCGGCGCGTTCGTCGTAGATGCGGATGGTTTCAGAGCGGGTCATAATAAGTCCTCACGTCAACTGAAGTTGTCACAGAGCATTCGGGGTCGCGGTCGGCTGGATGTCATGCATCTGTCCGCAGAACGCGGGGCACTTTGAATTCCACGTTCTCGACAGCTGTTTCAACGGTTTCAACGGTCACGTTATAGCGGTCTTTGAAGGCTTGAATGACTTCGTTAACCAAAAGCTCGGGGGCTGAAGCCCCGGCTGTAATGCCGACGCTTTTGATACCTTCAAGGGCGCGCCAGTCGATATTGTCAGCCCGCTGCACCAGTTGGGCATAGTTGCACCCGGCCTTTGCGCCAACTTCGACCAAACGGCGAGAGTTGGATGAGTTGGGCGCACCAACCACCAGCATAGCGTCTGCTTTGGGTGCGATGGCTTTGACGGCCTCTTGCCGGTTGGTAGTGGCGTAACAGATGTCTTCTTTGTGGGGCCCGACGATCTGCGGAAACCGGACCTGCAATGCGGCAACGATATCTTTTGTGTCATCCACGCTGAGCGTGGTTTGTGTAACATAAGCGATATGTTTAGGGTCCCGAACAGGGACTGTCGCAACATCTGCGACTGTCTCAACCAGCAGAACCTCTCCGTCAGGGAGCTGCCCCATTGTCCCAACAGTTTCCGGGTGACCCTTGTGGCCTATCATGATCATTTGCAGGCCCGCCTCGGAATGGCGCTGTGCTTCGACATGAACCTTGGACACCAGTGGGCAGGTGGCATCGACATAAATCATGTTGCGGCGGTTCGCCTCGGCGGGAACCGATTTGGCGACACCGTGTGCGGAAAAGATCACCGGGCGGTCATCGGGGCAATCTTCCAGTTCTTCGACAAACACCGCGCCTTTGTCGCGCAGGCCATCCACGACGAATTTGTTGTGCACGATTTCATGGCGCACATAGACAGGCGCGCCCCATTTATCGAGCGCCATTTCGACGATTTTAATGGCACGATCCACCCCGGCGCAGAAGCCCCGAGGTGCGGCAAGAAAAAGGGTCAAAGGCTGTTTGGTCATTTTGGCGTCTCCTTAGCTCAGAGAGGTAAGGCTTTGTGTGCCAATCGTCCAGTGGGGGGAGATGTCATGAAAGCGACATATGGGGTTGCTATGTAAGCAGTGTTTCACAGCAGATTATTTTAACGAATAGGCGTTTGGGCCTTTTTGTTCGGCCCAAACGCATTTTTACGATAGGGTAGCCCCGCCCAAATTAGAGCGGACGGATACCTTAGCGTTCAGCCACGGCCACTGGGCGTGGTTCCATGGGGATTTCGCGCGGGGGGCGCCCGATCACGTCCTTCAGCTCTTCCAATTCAATGAAATTGTCGGCTTGCCGGCGCAATTCATCAGAAATCATAGGAGGTTGGCTGCGTATGGTTGATACCACAGACACCCGAACACCTTGACGCTGAAGGCTTGCAATCAATGGCCGGAAATCCCCATCTCCGGAAAACAGAACGACGTGATCAACACGTGGAGCAAGCTCCATCGCATCAACCGTCAGTTCAATGTCCATGTTGCCCTTAACCTTACGACGCCCCATGCTGTCGGTATATTCTTTGGCTGGCTTGGTCACCATGGTGAAGCCATTGTAGTGTAGCCAATCAACAAGAGGTCGGATCGGAGAGTATTCGTCATTCTCTAGAAGCGCTGTGTAGTAGAACGCACGAAGCATCTTACCGCGACGCATGAATTCTTGACGCAACAACTTATAGTCGATGTCAAAACCCAAAGCTTTGGCGGCAGCGTACAGATTCGAACCGTCGATGAACAGCGCTAGCCGTTCGTCCTTGTAAAACATAATTGTTCCTTCCGGTGTGAGCCACTCGCCGTCATGTTCGTGAGTGAGTAATTTAATTTTGGCGAAATGGTGTACTTAATTTAAGCGTATTGTCATACACCGCAAGTATACATCACGAGGAAAAGAGGGCAATGTGAACGAAATATTGTCAAAAGCGCATGTGGCGCTTGGCGCAAATCTGCCCCACGCCGAATTTTCTCTTGAAATGACGCTTAGTCAAGCTATCGCGACGCTCTCCGGACCTGATGTGGTGATTCGGTCTGTCAGTCGCTTTTTTTCAACACCTTGCTTCCCGCCAGGGGCAGGGCCGGACTATGTGAATGCAGCAATCGAACTGGCAACGTCCCTTTCCCCCACAGATTTGTTGGATCGTCTACATGCTGTCGAGCATGAGTACGGCCGCGCGCGGCTACAGAGATGGGGAATGCGAACCCTGGATTTGGATGTGCTGAGTTATGATGACCAAGTGCTGCCGGATTTGATTGTCTACAGACATTGGGCTGACCTCCCGCCTGAGCAACAGATCGAAGTTGCGCCTGAACAAATGATTTTACCACATCCACGCCTTCAGGATCGTGCTTTTGTCTTGGTTCCGCTGGCCGATATTGCCCCCAAGTGGCGTCATCCAGTGTCCGGTCGCACGGTGGCAGACATGTTGCATGCCCTGCCTGCAGACGACATTGCGTCAGTCACCCCGTTATAGAATGCGGCAGAGCGGCATTTCGGGCTTGTCAACGGCTCGTGACGGGCTTAAATACATGCCTTCTGGACAAGGTTTCACTTTGGAGAACCCCATATGGCCCGCGTGACGGTTGAAGACTGCGTAGACAAAGTTCCTAACCGCTTTGAGCTGGTGATGCTCGCGGCCCATCGGGCACGCGAAATTTCAGCCGGTGCGCCGATCACTGTTGAGCGTGACAACGACAAGAACCCCGTTGTTTCCCTGCGTGAGATCGCTGATGAAACCCAAGGCGCAGACGCACTGCGTGAGCGCCTGATTGAAAGCAATCAGACTCAGATCGAAGTGGATGAGCCTGAAGAAGACTCGATGGCTCTGCTTATGGGTGCTGATTCGGACAAGCCTGCCGAAGACGACATGTCTGAAGAAAAACTGCTGCGCGCGCTGATGGAAGCACAAGGGCAGGGCTGAACCAGCCGCGAAAGGATGCGGACCGGATGATTGCAGCTGAAGATCTGATTGCGCTGGTCCGCAATTACAATCCAAAGACAAATGAAAAGCGCCTGACCGAAGCCTATGATTTCGGGAATCAGATGCATGAAGGGCAAACCCGGCATTCCGGCGAGCCCTATTTTACCCATCCTGTTGCTGTTGCTGCGATTTTGACCGAGCAGCGGTTGGATGACGCGACCATTGTTACCGCCCTGCTGCACGACACGATCGAGGATACCAAAGCCTCGTACGGTCAGGTGTCCGAATTGTTCGGCGAAGAAGTCGCAATGCTGGTCGATGGCGTCACCAAGTTGACCAATCTCCAGCTTTCAAGCCGTGAGACCAAGCAAGCTGAGAATTTTCGCAAACTGTTCATGGCGATGTCCAAGGATTTGCGGGTTATTCTGGTCAAATTGGCTGACCGTTTGCACAATATGCGTACAATCAAGGCCATGCGTCCGGACAAGCAGGTGGTCAAGGCGCGTGAAACCATGGACATCTATGCGCCGCTTGCAGGTCGTATGGGTATGCAGTGGATGCGGGAAGAGCTGGAAGATCTGGCATTCCGTGTGCTGAACCCCGAAGGGCGCCAATCGATCATTCGGCGTTTCATTACTTTGCAGCGCGAAACCGGCGATGTGATCCATCGGATCACGGGTGATATGCGTCACGAACTGGATAAGGTTGACATCGAGGCCGAGGTCTTTGGGCGTGCAAAGAAGCCCTATTCGATTTGGCGTAAGATGCAGGAAAAGGATCAGGGGTTTTCACGCCTATCCGACATTTATGGTTTCCGCATCATCACCCAAAGCGAAGAGGATTGTTATCGCACGCTCGGCGCGATCCATCAGCGTTGGCGCGCGGTGCCGGGACGGTTCAAAGATTATATCAGTCAGCCGAAATCAAACGGTTATCGGTCGATTCATACCACAGTGTCGGGCCGGGATGGGAAGCGGGTCGAGGTTCAAATTCGGACCCGTCAGATGCACGATGTTGCTGAGACTGGCGTGGCTGCGCATTGGTCCTACCGGGATGGGGTTCGTACGCAAAACCCCTTTGCAGTGGATCCAGCCAAATGGATCGCAAACCTGACCGAGCAGTTTGACAGCGAGGAAGACCACGAGGATTTCCTCGAAGCTGTTAAGCTTGAGATGTATTCGGACCAAGTGTTCTGTTTTACGCCTACAGGGGATGTGGTCAAACTGCCGCGTGGGGCCACTCCGATTGACTATGGCTATGCCATCCATACCCGGATTGGTCATGCTTGTGTCGGGGCCAAAGTGGATGGAATTCGCGTGCCTCTGTGGACCCGTCTCAAGAATGGGCAATCGGTGGAAATCATCACAGCCGAAGGGCAAACACCGCAAGTCAGCTGGTTGGATATTGCAACCACAGGCAAAGCGCGCACAGCCATTCGGCGTGCACTGCGAGATGTGGATAAAGGGCGGTTTATCAAGTTGGGGCATGAGCTTGCGCGCTTTGCGTTTGAGCACGTGGGTCGCAAAGCAACAGACAAAGCATTGGATACTGCTGCAAAGGCATTGCGGTTGAAGGATCGCGATGAACTTCTGGCAAATCTTGGCAGCGCCGAGCTGACCGCCAACGATGTTGTGCAAGCCGTTTATCCTGATTTGGCCGACACCGAGGGTGAGCAGATCCCGTTGCGTCGGGCCGTCGTTGGATTGGAGCCAGGGCAATCGTTTGAACGCGCCCCTTGCTGCCAGCCGCTTCCGGGTGAGCGCATTGTTGGTATCACATATCGCGGCAAAGGGGTTGTGGTGCACGCGATGGATTGCGCCGCGATGACTGCGTTTGATGACCAACCGGACCGATGGGTTGATCTGCACTGGCATTCTGGCAATCATCCAGCGGTTTACAGTACCACGCTGGATGTCACGATTGGCAATGATGCGGGTGTTTTGGGGCGGATTTGTACCCTGATCGGGGAACACAAAGCCAATATTTCTGATTTGAAATTCTTAGATCGTAAACCAGACTTTTTCAGGCTGCTGATAAATGTCGAACTGCGTGATTTGGAACAGTTGCATTCACTGATGTTGATGCTAGAGGCTGAGAGTGACGTTGCAACCATTGAACGTCATCGAAACCAGAATGCAGCAGATCCAGACGCCAGTTGATAATGGGCTAAACTAGGCACGGAAAGGAAACACGGGTGGTTTTTAAGCGCCGAGATCGTCGCTCACCTGTACGGGTCGCCTCAGAGCTCGTCTATCCGCGCGGCGGTTGGACCCGGGCTTTCCACTACGTTAAACATCGGGTTCGCCGGTTGCCGGATTCTCCTGAACGGATCGCACGTGGGATCTGGGCTGGGGTATTCACCAGCTTCACACCGTTGTTTGGTTTTCATTTCTTTGTTGCGGCCTTTATCGCCTATGTTTTGCGGGGTAACTTTTTCGCGGCACTAATGGCGACCTTTTTTGGAAACCCGCCGTCCTTTTTTCTGATTGCGGCTGTCTCTATGCGAACAGGGCATTTCATTCTGGGCACAGAGTTCGAAAAACATGACGCGTCCCTGTCCGAGAAGTTCAAGCAAGCCGGTGCAGATTTTTGGCACAATATCAAATCATTCTTTAACGATGACGTCGCAGATTGGCATGGATTAGAGATCTTTTATAACGAGGTATTCCTGCCCTATTTAGTGGGTGGGATTATCCCCGGGATGATCTGCGCTACGATCATGTATGCCTTGAGTTTACCGCTGATAAGAGCCTATCAACATCGCCGTCGATCTAAGATCAAAGCCAAGTTTGACGCGATTAAGAAAAAAGCTGAAGCAGAGGCTGACCGTGTCTTAAAAGCCGACTAAGGTCTGCGCAACGGTAGGAAAAGGAACCGAATGATGTCTGACAATTTTTTGCGGTTGGGCGTGAACATTGACCATGTTGCCACCATTCGAAATGCGCGGGGTGGGGCCTATCCTGATCCTGTTTTAGCGGCTAAAGTGGCTCAAGAAGCCGGAGCAGATGGCATTACAGCGCATTTGCGCGAGGATCGCCGCCACATTCTGGATGCGGATATCGACGGATTGATGGGCGCTCTGACGATTCCGTTGAATTTTGAGATGGCGGCAACTGACGAAATGCAGGCTATTGCGCTGCGTCACAAGCCACATGCTGTTTGTATCGTGCCTGAAAAACGCGAGGAACGGACCACCGAAGGCGGGCTGGAGGTTGCGCGCGAAGAGAATAAGCTGGCACATTTCATTGCGCCTTTGCGGGATGTGGGCTGCCGGGTTTCGATTTTCATCGCAGCGGACCGACGTCAGATCGAAGCGGCACACCGGATCGGGGCCGAGGTGATTGAACTGCATACTGGGGCCTATTGTGATGCTCATTCCGAAGGGCGGTTCGACGAGCGGGATCGTGAGCTGGAAGCGCTGCGCGAGATGTCATCTTTTGCGCATTCCTTGGGATTAGAAGTACATGCTGGCCACGGGTTGACTTATGAAACAGTTCAGCCAATTGCTGCCTTGCCTGAGGTTTTGGAATTGAACATTGGTCACTTTTTGATCGGTGAATCCATCTTTCGGGGGCTCACCCCTGCAATTGCAGAGATGCGTCGCCTGATGGACGAGGCGCGCAAGTGATTGGCCCGGAATGGGCTGCGTTGTGGTTGGCTTGGATCGTCGCTGGCGGTAGCCCAGGCCCCGCAACGTTGTCTATTGCCGGAACATCGATGAATACCGGTCGTCAGGCAGGTTTGATTTTTGCCGGCGGGATTTTGTTTGGTTCGGCAGCGTGGGGACTGGCAGCTGCAGCCGGAATGAGCGCGGTGATGCTTGCAAATGTCTGGCTGTTTGAAATGTTGCGCTATGGTGGCGCGGCTTACCTCTTCTGGCTAGCACTTAAATCTTTGCGTTCGGCTTTATCAGCAGATGTCACTATTACCCAGCGGGCCTATAATGGCAGCGCGTTGCACATCTTTAGTCGTGGGGCGCTGATCCACCTGATGAACCCAAAGGCGATTCTGTCTTGGGCTTCGGTGTATTCACTCGTGCTGCCTGTGTCGGCGGGCCCTGAACAGGTTTTTAGCCTGTTTGCTTTTCTCTATAGTGGTTCCATCTTGGTTTTTCTGGGGTATGCCATTTTGTTCTCTACACCTCGAGTGGTTGCCTATTATTTGCGGCTGCGGCGGGGATTCGAGTTCACGTTTGCAGGTTTTTTTGGCTTTGCTAGCCTCAAAATCCTAACCGCTCGGTTGGAGACCTCTTCATGATTTTAGGGATAGGTACCGATCTGGCCAATATCGAACGCATCCAAGGCACGCTTGATCGGTTTGGAGACAGGTTTCGCAACCGTGTCTTTACCGAGACCGAGCAACGCAAAGCAGATGCGCGCCGCGATACTGCTGGAACGTATGCCAAGCGGTGGGCCGCGAAAGAGGCATGTTCCAAAGCGCTGGGAACCGGCTTGCGCATGGGGATCGCCTGGAAAGACATGGCTGTGACCAACCTCAAAACCGGACAACCCGTTATGGAAGTGACGGGATGGGCGCGGGAGCGATTGCGCGACATGACCCCGGCCGGACACGAGGCAATCATTCACGTCACTTTGACCGATGATCACCCTTGGGCGCAGGCCTTTGTTGTGATTGAGGCGCGCCTGATCGCTGATGAAGCCCCCGCTACCTTGACTTACCCCCAAGCGCCCCGCATGTAGCGGTCAAATCGAAAGCACTGGAGAGAACCGAATGGCCACCGAAGCCAAAGCCGGAAATGCCATCTGGGAGACCGTTAAAACTGTCGTCTATGCCTTGCTGATCGCGGGTGTTTTTCGAACATTGTTTTTTCAACCTTTTTGGATCCCTTCAGGATCAATGAAAGAGACCTTGTTGATTGGTGACTTTCTGTTCGTCAACAAGATGGCCTATGGTTATTCCTATGCGTCGTGCCCCAGTCTGATGTTGCCGGGTATCGGTATCAACGTGGATGCCGAGGATGTGTGTGGCTGGGCCAAGGGTGACAACGATCGTATTTGGGGCGGTGATCCTGAACGCGGGGATGTGGTTGTCTTTCGTCATCCGGTTTCAGGCCGCGACTACATCAAGCGCTTGATTGGGCTTCCCGGTGATAAGATCCAGGTCAAAAATGGGGTGGTTATCATCAATGGAACACCGGTCGAATTGAAGCCAGACGGTGTGTTCGAAGAGATTGCTGGGCCGCAGGGCCCGCAAGGATCACCTCCGCGGTGTGAAAATGGTCCGGTTGGTCTGGGTGGTATTTGTGAGAAATCCCGCCAGATCGAAACGCTGCCGAACGGCGTTTCCCACAGCATTCTGAATATCGGCAATCAGTCCTCGGATCATACTGGGATCTATTCCGTGCCGGCTGGGCATTACTTCTTTATGGGCGATAACCGTGACAACTCTAGTGACAGCCGCTTGCCGCAATCCGCGGGTGGTGTTGGGTTTGTGCCGTATGAGAATCTGATCGGCCGCGCAGATCGTGTCATGTTCTCGTCCGCAGGGCGTTCCATGCTGTTTTTCTGGACATGGCGCAGCGATCGATTCTTTAAGGGGGTCTAGTGAAAGTTTCAGCAGATCTAAAAGCGTTCCAAACACGGATCGGGTATGAGTTTTCTCAGCCCGATTTGTTGGTTCGTGCCCTGACGCATGGCTCAATTTCGTCGCCGACGCGTGGTGACAATCAGCGATTGGAATTCTTGGGTGATCGCGTGCTTGGGTTGGTGATGGCCGAGGCCTTGCTAGACCATGACAAAGGCGCGTCTGAGGGTCTTTTAGCACCTCGGTTCAACGCTCTAGTACGCAAGGAAGCCTGTGCCGATGTCGCGCGCCAGATTGATCTGGGCGTTGTGCTGAAACTTGGCCGATCTGAAATGATGTCAGGCGGGCGGCGTAAGCAAGCCCTGTTAGGTGACGCTATGGAAGCGGTCATCGCCGCTGTTTACCGGGATGGAGGATTTGAGGTTGCCCAGGCGCTGATCCTGCGTCTGTGGGGTGATCGGGTTACCAAAGTCGAAGATGATGCGCGCGATGCCAAAACGGCGTTGCAAGAGTGGGCGCAGGCCCGTGGCCAAAAACCACCAACTTATGTACAACTGTCGCGTAGCGGCCCTGATCACGCGCCGGTGTTCACCATCGCCGCGCGTTTGCAGGACGGGACCGAGGCGCAATCTACCGCAGGGGCGAAACGGCAGGCTGAACAAGCCGCTGCTGCTGCTCTGCTGGCCCAATTGGAGCAAAACGCATGAAAACGCGTGCCGGATTCATCGCCTTGATCGGCGAACCCAACGCAGGAAAATCGACCTTGTTGAACCGTATGGTTGGAGCAAAGGTATCGATCGTAACGCACAAGGTACAAACGACACGCGCGCGAATCCGCGGCGTTGCGATGGAGGGCGACTCACAGTTGGTCTTTGTTGACACGCCGGGCCTGTTCCAGCCACGTCGCCGGTTGGACCGTGCAATGGTTGCTGCGGCATGGGGCGGGGCTGCGGATGCAGATGTCGTTGTGCTGATGATTGAGGCCCATCGCGGGATTACCGAAGGTGTTGAACGGATCCTTGAAGGTCTGGCAGAGATTGGCGAAGGGCGCACCGTCGCTTTGGCCATCAACAAGATTGACCGGGTACAAAGCGAAGTTCTTCTGAGCCTGACCCAAGACCTGAACACGCGCTACAATTTTGCAGAAACCTTTATGATTTCAGCGGAGCGGGGGCACGGGGTGGATGACCTGCGGACTTGGCTGGCTGAGAAAGTCCCAGAAGGCCCTTGGCTCTATCCCGAGGATCAGATTGCCGATCTTCCGATGCGGATGATTGCAGCCGAAATGACCCGTGAAAAACTGACACTGCGTTTGCATCAGGAACTTCCCTATCAGTTGACGGTAGAAACCGAGAATTGGGAAGATCGCAAAGACGGATCGGCCAAGATTGACCAAATCGTTTATGTCGTTCGGGATGGCCACAAGGGTATCCTGTTGGGCAAGAAGGGCGAGACCATCAAAGCCGTTGGTCAAGCGGCCCGTGCCGAGCTTGAGGAATTTCTGGGCCGTAAGGTGCATTTGTTCCTGCAGGTTAAAGTGCGTCCAAACTGGTTGGATGAGGCCGAGCGGTATTCCGAAATGGGGCTGGAATTCAAAGACGGGAACGTATGACGCGGCTTACGGCTGAATTTTGGGTTCAAGCCTACCTTGCACGACTGAGATTTCAGGAAATTCCAGCTTTTGTCGTGGCGCATGGTGACGACACGGCCGGTGCAGTTTTGGTTAAGCTGAACACGCTTGATGGGCAGGCCATTGCCTTTCACCGCAGTTATGACCTGTTGAGCGGTGACCGGACATGGGCTGATCTCGCGTCCGGTGAAGAACGTGCTGTGGATGACGCTATTCAACGGCAGCGCGGTTTTGACCCCGACCTTTGGGTGATTGAGGTCGAAGACCGTCAAGGGCGCCATTTGTTAGGCGAAGACGGGCTGGAATAACGCTTTTCCAGCCATCCTGTTCAGGTTTGGCTATGGTGTTGCGCACCCGACGAAATTGGAGTTTGTCAGCGGGACAGCAGGGGAGAGAGCGAATTGGAGTGGCGAGACCAAGGGGTTTTGTTATCGGCACGTCGCCATGGGGAAACATCAGTCATCATTGATGTTTTTACGCAGGAGCACGGACGTCACTCAGGGGTTGTGCGTGGCGGCGTCAGCCGAAAGGTTGCCCCGATCCTGCAACCCGGATCACAGTTGGATCTGGTGTGGCGTGCCCGGTTGGAAGATCAGTTAGGGAGCTATCAAGTTGAACCCATACGGTCGCGCACGGTTGCCGCATTTTCGGGTCGATTGGCTTTGGCTGGCTTGAATGCGGTCACCAGTTTGGTGAACTTTGGGTTGCCCGAACGTGAAGCATACCCCACCCTTTATAAACAAACCGAACAACTCATGGATTTGTTGGGACAAGACACGATCTGGCCACTTGCCTATCTCAACTGGGAAATGGCGCTGCTCGAAGAGCTTGGGTTTGGTTTGGATTTGTCGTGTTGCGCGGTCACTGGCGCGACCGAAGAGTTGGTTTTTGTTTCGCCTAAATCTGGACGTGCTGTGTCAAAATCGGGGGCTGGAGAATGGGCTGATCGAATGCTGCCTTTGCCGCCATGCCTGCGCGGAGAGGGGGATGCCCCAGATGACGAAATTGCATTAGCGTTGAATACGACCGGGTTTTTCCTAGAAAACCGTTTGGCGCCTGCGTTGGGTCACAAGCCATTGCCCACGACACGTGCTAGATTTATCGAAACGTTTACTCGACAGCTTTGAAAACCATCTCACTCCCTGCATCCGTACGTAGGATCAATGTGTTCCCGGACACTTCGGATTGGGTCATGGCGAGAAGGGCGGCGAAATAGGTGCCTTCGGCTTCTAACAAAGCGCAACTGGCACGGGTCGCAGTCAGGTCTTTGATTTCAAACCAAGGGTAGGGCACGCTGACTGTTGCGGTGTAGGAATTACAGGGCGCAATGCCGCTGAGCTTACCGTCTCCGTCGATCTGTAATGTTACTGGCGCACCCAGAGGCTGATCATTGATGCTATGCAGTTGCCAAGTTGCCCCTGAGGCCCCGTAGGACGCTAGGGTTTCATCCTTGCCACAGTGCGGCAGGGATAAGATCGCGAGGGCAAGTGTCATACGCAGCATGGCAACTCCGGCTGTTAACATCATCTGGATCGTTGGAGCGCTAAAGAGCGCGCGTTATCCGACCCAAGCCTGTGTGATCGCTGCTTCCGGTGATTTCAACCCTTCTAAAATGGTGAAGTGGTTGTGCCCTTGATCTAAATGCACCTTGGTCTCTACATCAAAGACATCCCAGATCAACGCCATCAGGCGCGACTGGCGAATGAATTCTGGCCGCTCGTTGTCGCCAACCCACAAGGTCAATGTTGATTGAGTTTGGGCTGGGAGAAGTGCGGGGCTTTCTGCCGCGGCTTCTGATGGGTCCAGATGCAAAGTATTGTTCATCGCTGTGTGCACAAGCGGGCGGACATCAAATAATCCGCTTATGGCAAGGGTATGAGCAATCCGGTCACGGACGGAATATTCCAGTGGCGCATTTTCGCACAGCATACGGGCCACAAGATGGCCCCCTGCCGAATGACCGGACAGATGGATGGGGCCGTTCACGAGGGCAGCAGCCTTGGTGATGGCAGCGCCAATTTGGCGAGTTATGTCGCTGATCCGGGCATGGGGCGTTAGGGTATAGCTGGGAATGCAGACCGCCCAGCCGCGCGCACGCGCGCCTTCGGCCAGGTCGCTCCAGTAGGATTTGTCGAGCCGCATCCAGTACCCCCCATGAACGAAAACTGCCAAACCTTTGGGGGGTGTGCCCGGCCAAATTATATCAAGGCTTTCCCGTTCCGTACTGCCATAGGAAATATCGGTGTCAATGCGCGCAGAAGAGGCGCGATAGTCAGCCGCACGCGCTGCCCAGAACTCGGGCAGCGCGTCGGATCCTGCAACATGCGCCATATTGGCAAATGCGTCGTCCCAATCCCGCATCAAGGCAATCTCCTGTTTTTGGTAGCGCTATTGCGCTTGGTATTGTGGGGCCGAGGCAAGGTATGTGCCATAGGCCGGGGCGTTGGGGTATGAAAACTGTTCCGCAATCGGGTTGCTGCGTTTGGCTGTTGTCGCCCCCATGTCTGCAAGCAGTTCATCAAAGTGCTTGAAGTGGAACGGGGCCGAACACAATCCACCATAAACCTGTGCAGCTGGGCGTTCCTTGCGCCGCCAATCCAACATCATTTCGATGTTCCGGTACATATCATCGCGGCTGGGTTGCTGGGCCAATTGGCCATCGGCAAACCGAACCAACCAATTGGCGACCATTTCAGCGGACAGAATCGTGCAAAAGCTCGAATTAAAGCCAACAAACCCCATGTCTGGTAAATCTGGATTCACCGACAATCGGAAGGTACGGTATTGGCCATCAGATTCTATCAGTTTGTCACGATACTCTTGTGACAGATAGGGGATACCCAATTTCCAACCAACTGCGAGCACTACGACATCACATCCAACCCGGTCACCTGTGGTTAAGATGACCTCGTCCCCTTCGTAGTGGTCAATGGTTCCTTGGATAGGTTTCACTGTTCCGGCATTAAAGCTTTCGAACAAACCCGGGGTCACGATGGGCAGCGAGCAGGAGGCTTCCTTTTCGATGGGTGTATCGGGCACCATGTTCCACTTTTTCAGACCCAGCTGAAATTTGAGCAAAGTTTCTAGACCGCGGAAATTTGCCCAGACTAAAGGTTTCAAAACCGCAGCAATAGCGCGCTGAAGTCCATTTTTGCCCCACTGATTGAACTGCTGTTCTTGCGCCCGCATGTAAAGCAGTCGCTTGAAGTTGATCCCGCCGACAAAGTAGGGCACGCGCCAGACGTTTTCACGATACACTATCGTGACTTGAGCCGCGCCATTCTTGGCGGCGTTGACGGCGATGTCGGTAGCGGACTTGGAACCGCCCAAAACAACCACACGCTTTCCCTTCATCATCGAGGGGTCAGTGTAGTCTGAAGAGTGGATAACTTCGCCGCCCTGAGCGACGAAGTCGTCCTGGCCCGGATGCGAGATGATATTCTTATCTGAGAATTGCCCTGTGCAGACCGACACGAAATCGAAATCTTCGGTTCGGTTTTGACCGGCCTCTTCGATGGTTAGGGTCCAACCGGGTTTCCCATCCGCACGACGATCCATTGATAAGATATTGGTGTTCAGACGGAACAAGCGGCTCAGTTTATGTTTCTCTGCATAGGAATGCAGATAGGCATGGACCTGTGGTCCCTTGGGCCATTCGGGATAATCCGCCGGCATTGGATGGTCGGTGTAGCAATACAGATCCTTGGGCGACTGGGTTTGCACATCGGGGTAAGAGCGGGACAGCTCCCACACGCCACCAAAGTCGTGGCTGCGTTCGAACCCGATGACCCGGTGCCCTTTTTCATCAAATGCCTTAGCTGCGGCCAGCCCACTGACCCCGCCGCCAATGACGGCGACCGTTTTACGTTCTACCATTTGGGTGCCCTCACGCTTCGGGTGGGGGCGGCAGGAAATCAACCTCGTGCTGGGCGGACAGGCGCACCAACTCTTCAGGGTCGGTCACACCGTCGAGTGCAACAAACAGATCATAGAGTTTGCGAGCAGGTGCGACACCAAAGACGCATTTTGCAGTTGCCCCGGAGCGATTGAAAATTCCGTGCGCTACGCCCATTGGCATCCTGACGGTATCGCCGGGACCTGCCTTGTGGACGCTTGGGGGGCCTTGGTCATGGCCAAATTCGACCTCAAGGTTACCCTCTAGCATATAGATCCATTCGTCTTGAGTGGGGTGGATATGCGGTGGCACAAAGGTTTCCGCCGGGATGTCGGCATGCCAGATAAAGGCATTATCGCTGTGCAATTTGGGCTTGTACGTGTGCCCTACGACATTCCAAACGGCGGTGTTGATTCCATCCGGCGCGCTGGTAATACCAAGCGTTTCTTTCATGATTTCCTCCCTGTTCGACAGTGTGTCATGAAAACGCTAGCCGGAAGTTGCGTCAAGCTTTGTCCAAAATGCGCAGAAATCGTGAGGGGTACATCCCTCTTTTGTTTAAGCTTAAAATAATGTAATTAGTTCCAATGGCTTGCCAGAACCATAATATTTCGGTGGACCCGCTTAATACGCATCATTTGTTTCGCACGCGCGATATAGATGAGGCTCGCCATGTCGTGTCAGCTAAGTTTTGCGATCACAAGCTGATTCCCGGTGATACGCCAGAAGCGTTTGAAACCTGTCATAACCGTGCCTCAGGGCGATCCTTGTCGCTGAACTTCCTGCGCTACAGTTCAGAGGTTGCGATTGACCCCGGAGAGCTTACAGATTTTTATTTGGTGCAGATTCCGCTGCGTGGTCATGCCGTTGTCAAAACTGGAGCGCACGAGGTCGAAGCGTCGAACCAAACGGCCAGTATTCTGAACCCGACCGAAGCGACTCGTATGACGTGGCAGGCCGGGTGTGAAAAGCTGTTGGTGCAGATTGACCGGGGGGCGTTGCATGATTTGGCTGAAACGCTGACCGGGCACCATCTGCCGCACGCGCTGGTCTTTAACCCCGAGATGCAGTTGCAAACGGCTGCGTTGCAACGCTGGGTGGATCAAGTGTGGGCCTGTGTGCAAGCGGCGCAAAACGGGGCGGCCTTTGGAAACAGCGCGTACCGCTTCCAATCTGTCATCGAAGAGGATTTGATGACCTCTTTGCTGCAGAGCCAGCCGAATGCCATTACGCATTTTTTGAAAGATCCCCCGGTCGCATTGCCAGCGCGTGCGGTGCGATCAGCAACCGAATACATCCGGGCAAACCTGTCAGACCCGATCACAATGCGGGATATTGCAGGGCAAGCGGGTTGCTCGGTGCGCAGCTTGCAAACTGGATTCCAGTCAAGTTTGGGTTGTACCCCCAAACAATATCTGAACCGCCAGCGGTTAAAGCTTGCGCACTATTTGCTACAAACCGCACCGCCAGGAACATTGGTAAGCACGGTGGCCTATGATACCGGATTTGCGCATTTGGGCCGGTTTTCCATCGCCTATAAAGAGGCATACGGCCAATCCCCAAGCCTATCTTTGTTACACTGAAAAAGCGCAAATGGCGTGGGGTTGAATGCAAAAGACCCGGCGCATTGGCCGGGTCTTTTGGTAAGATACAATAGGCAGAGAATTAGCCCAGCAAGCGACGCGCGATAACCTGCGCCTGAATTTCGCCAGCACCTTCAAAGATGTTTAGGATCCGGGCATCGCAAAGAACGCGCGAAATCTTATATTCCAACGCAAAGCCATTGCCGCCGTGGATTTGAAGCGCATTGTCTGCAGCGGCCCATGCCACGCGGGCCCCCAACAGTTTAGCCATACCTGCCTCTAGATCGCAGCGATGCCCGTTGTCTTTTTCCCAAGCAGAGAAATAGGTCAACTGACGGGCAATCATGATCTCGACAGCCATCATTGCCAGTTTGCTGGAAACGCGGGGGAAGTTGATCAGGGATTTGCCGAACTGTTTACGATCCTGCGCATACTGCATGCCGATATCGAGCGCACATTGTGCAACACCGATGGCACGGGCAGCGGTCTGGATCCGAGCAGATTCAAAGGTTTCCATCAGCTGCTTGAAGCCTTTGCCTTCTTCACCACCAAGCAGGTTTTCACCTTTGACCTTGAAACCATCAAAACCCAGTTCGTATTCCTTCATGCCGCGATAGCCGAGGACTTCGATTTCGCCGCCTGTCATGCCTTCGGTCGGGAAGGGGTTGGCGTCATCACCTGGGGTCTTTTCAGCCAAGAACATCGACAGGCCGCGGTGGTTGTCGTTGCTGGGGTCGGTGCGCGCCAGCAACGTCATCACATGGGTGCGTGCGGCGTGTGTGATCCAGGTCTTGTTGCCAGTGATTTCATAATCGCCCTCGGCATTCTTGACGGCACGTGTGCGCAAGGAACCAAGGTCAGACCCGGTGTTCGGCTCTGTGAATACTGCTGTTGGCAGAATTTCTGCGCTGGCGATTTTCGGCAGCCAGTTGGCTTTCTGCTCATCAGTGCCGCCAGCGATGATCAGTTCAGCCGCAATCTCGGAGCGGGTGCCAAGTGAACCAACACCAATGTAGCCGCGTGACAACTCTTCGGAGACAACGCACATGGATGCCTTGGACAGGCCAAAGCCGCCGAATTCTTCGGGGATTGTCAGGCCAAAGACGCCCATCTCAGCCAGGTCATTGATAATCTCGATTGGGATCAATTCATCTTTGAGATGCCATTCATGGGCATAGGGTTCGACTTTTTCGTCCGAATAGCGACGGAACTGGTCGCGGATCATTTCGAGTTCTTCATCCAGACCCGAGGTGCCGTACATGGTTGAACCTGCTTGCTCCTCCATCAACTCAACCAAACGAGACCGGGCGGCCTGTGAGTTCCCTGATGTCATCAAGGATTGGACTTCAGCTGCTTGGAAACCTGCGAGCGCGTCCCAACCAAGACCCATGTCTTGCAGGCGAACGACTTCGCCTTGGTTCATGGGAATGCCACCTGCGATTTGGTGCAGATACTCACCAAAGGCGATCTGAAGCAGCAGTTGTTCGATTTCCCCAAACTTGCCTTCGCCGTTCAGCGTTTCGGCCCAGCGATGCATTTGTTGCAGAGATTGCTGATAGGTTGCGAGCCAAGATAAGCCGTGTGCCGCTGTTTGGTTGGCTTCGATCAAAGCGCCGGAAATCTTGCCATCAGCACTAACCAAGGCGCGCACAGATTCGCGCGCTGCTCCGAAAACTGCATTGACCGGGGCAATCGCCGCGCCGGTGAGGCTCAGAAGTTCGGGCAAAATCACGGAGTTTGTCATCGTCGAAATATCCTGTCCATCATGGGCCATGAATCACATCCTTCTTGGGTCGCTTGGTCATATCACTTTGCACATGCAGCGCAACATAAATACGTTATTTGCTTTTGTTTGGTTCTATAATTACGTGACATTTTTTTGCGGTGCAGCATGAACAAGGGGTGTATGAGGTAAGAATGACATCGATTTTCTCTATTACCTCTCCGTTAGAACTAGCGCTGATTTTTTTGATTGCCACATTGGGGGGGCTGATCAAGGGGCTGGTCGGATTCGCCATGCCAATGGTCTTGATCGCGGGTTTGACTATGATCGTGCCGCCTGACTGGGCCCTTGCTGGGGTGATACTCCCGGCTGTGGTGGCAAACGGGATGCAGGCACTGCATTCTGGTAAAGCGGCGGCGATCGCTTCGGTTTTGCGGTTTCGGGTTTTCTTGCTGGTTGGATTGGTTTTTCTGCTTTCCAGTGCTCAACTGGTGACGCGTGTTGAGCCAGATACGTTTATGTTGATGATCGCGGTTCCCGTTGTTGCCTTTGTGCTGATGCAACTGTTGGGGGTCCGCTTCAGAGTGCATCGCCAATCCGCACGGCTAGACGCCTTTGTCGGCGCAATCGCTGGGTTCATTGGAGGGATGTCGGGGGTTTGGGGCCCACCAACTGTCGCCTATTTGACCGCCCTGGATACCCCAAAGCAGGACCAGATGCGCGTTCAGGGCGTGGTTTATGGGTTGGGCGCCGTTGCGCTTGCCATCGCGCACGTAGGGTCGGGTGTTCTGCGGATGGAAACCTTGCCGTTTTCAATGCTACTCGTGTTGCCAGTGACTATTGGAATGTGGCTTGGCGGCCAGTTCCAAGACAAAATCGACCAAGCCATGTTTCGCAAGCTGACCTTGTTGGTTTTGTTGGTTGCTGGGCTGAATCTCTTGCGTCGTGCTCTGCTTGGATAGAGCCGCTCTTGCCGTGCCTATAAGAGCGACAGAATATCGCGAATGGCTTTGTCTTGGTCCTCGGACAGGTAATCGGGGTGGTGTTCGTCAAGGATAAGACGGGCTTTGTCCCGGGCTATGGACCAGGCATCAGGTGCACCCTTGTCTTGCCATACTTTGGGTGAATCACGGTCCGCTAAAGACGGATAGAAATAGTCCCGTTCCATGGCCGAAAGGGTATGCGCGCCGCCCAGAAAATGCCCTTCGCCCAAGACAGCATCACAGATGGCGTCGAACCCAAGATTTTCCGGTGTAACCTCTACACCGCGCAGAGCCCGGTAGGTGTGCGCATGCATTTCGTCGTCCAGCACAAACCCCTCAAAGCTTACACCCAAGAGGGATGCTGTCATGCCGGAGCTTTCATAGATCAAATTCCCACCGGCCAAAGCCGCGGCAAGGGAAGTCATGGCTTTCTCGGCGCCGTACTGCGCGTCCAGCGCTTTGGCGTCAGTCATCGAAGCCGCAACACCAGAGGGCAGGCCGAGCCAGTTGGAAAGCTGAGCTGAAGCCGCATTTAAGACTGCAATTTCACCGCCTCCGCCGGCAAATGCCCCCGTACGTAAATCAATAACCAAGGGCCAGTTAGAAAACACCATGGGGTGGCCAGGTTTGAGAACCTGAACCATGATCAGACTAGCGAGGGTTTCCGCCAAGGATTGGGCCAGAAACCCAGCCAAAGTCGCCGGAGCTGTAGCGCCTGCCTGTGCTGCCGTGATGCAGGATACCGGGATGTTATGTTTTAAACATTCAAAAACAACGTCCACGGCATCTTCGGCATAGCGCATCGGGGAAATCACCGGAGAAATATGCGCCTTCATAAATGGACGCTGTGCAAACGCACCGTCTCCACCGGCGGCGATATCAAGCATCCGAACAATCGGCGAAACGTGTTCTGCCAAAGTAAAGGCCGTCGCAGTTGGCTTGGTTGTGTGGCGCAGCAGAGTGTAGGCCGTGTTTGTGTCCAGTTCGAAATTGTCGGGTACATCTGTTGCGATGCAGCATCGGGTGAACCAGCTTACGTTGGTCAGCTTGTCCTGCAACCTGGTGAAATTGCGAAGATCTGCAAGGGTCGATGGGCGGTATTGACCTGTGTCTATGTCTAACGTCTGGACCGCTGCACCGCCGGTGCCAAAAAAAACCCGGTTCCCCCCAACTTCTATATCTCGAGCTGGGTCGCGTCCATGCAGGACAAATGTCTTCGGCGCGGCCGCGAGCGCAGAGCACACCATGTCTCTGGAAAAGAGCAGTCGGCCATTTTGGTTTATCGCACCGGCTTCCAAGAGTGGTCCAGCCAATCGCTCTGGCGTCTCTCCAATCCCAAGCTCGGCGAGCAGACGCAGCGCAGTCTGGTAGATCGCGTGCAATTCGGAATCGGACAGGGGCCTGTAGCGTCCCCCGATTTGCCCAGGGGGGCAAGGATGAATCTTTGGTGGTGCAGCGCGCTGAGCGATGCGACCTTTGCGGCCAGAACGGGCGGGGCGTTGCGAGGATGTCATAAAGGCCCAATCTATGGTCAAGTTTCACCTGACTAGACACGATTGATTTCAATTCGCTCAAGGGGCTGGGTGACTTTGCTGAAACTTAAAAATGACATTCGAAAAAACAAAAAAGTCTCAAGCCCGGCGGCGTGTTACGCGGAAAACCAATAGCAACCCCAGCATCAGGAAAAACAAGCCTGCCACATCTCCGATGAGATAGGCAAAAAATTCAACCGTTGCGCTTCCGAATGCGAGGTTCGTTAGCCCAGAAATCAAAAGTGATGTGACGATGCCGACCCCCATTATACAGGGCCAGCATGGTGCTGCGTCAGGTTTGGGAAACAGATCCCATCCTAAGACTTTTAGAGTGTAGAATGTGAGGGGGACAGTGATGACAGCGATGCCAATCGCAGCCAGTCTGCTCGGCAAAAAGGCGTCCATCCCGCCCAAATACACAAAAACCAAGAATACCGCTGGAAGTAGGGCGTAGATCGCACGCCATCCCAGCAACCAAGCAGTCAGAACGCGAATACCATGTGGCAGGAATAGCAAGCTGGCGTGGCTGGGGTATTCAGGAAAAAAGGCGTTTTGCAGTGGCATGACCACTTCAAACGTTACCAAGAACGCCAGCAGGTATGCAGCCGAAGCTATTAGGGTTTCAAGGAGGGCTGATCTCAAAAATGGTACCTTGACTGACGAGTGTCTCTGTTAGTCAAGCGGCTCATTTACGAGATAGCGTCCACGATTGACCGAATGACATTGGGACAGATAGCCTTTTGTCACAAGAGATTTCAACGCTCGGAAGAAGGTTGGTCGTGAAACGCTTTCGAGCAATGAGTGTTCGATAAGGCCGACCGTACGGACATCTTGACCCTCTTGAGAAAGCTCGCTCGCAGCATAATAGATATCACGTTCAACTGCGGAGAGGTCCTGAAGTCCCAAAGAACGCTCCATGCTCATCATTAGTTTTCTGAGTTCTGCTAATTTGGATATTTCCGTCATCGTTGCGAATTGCCCAAGCTGATTGTTGCCAAAGTTGTTTGCCATCGCGCTGGGTCAATAAGCCACAGCGCCCTGATTTGTCTCATATTGACACAAGTGGTCAAGTTAATAAACTTACAGGATATTTAGGCTGCCCTTGAGTGAGTGGTGGTAGCTGCTAGCATTTTAAAGGCTCTGGTTCGACGCTAATTGGCGTCGAACCTATTCTTTATAGCATCATACATATCTTATCCTGTGTTGTTCAGCAATTGCTTTTGAGTGAAGCGTTTCTGAATTGCTGTAAGGCATTTGCTTTCGGGCATAATTTTTTCGTGTAAGCACCCAATCGTTCGACGTTTCAGCGGATAGGCGATCAGGTTCTCTCTCCTATTGACGCAAAAGCCCGGCACAAAACATGCACCGGGCTTTAGAAAGAGGTTTTGAAAGCCCCCTTTGCATATATGTGCTCGGATTAACCGATGGCGACGGCTTTCACGTCTTCATCGATATAGGGGATGTATTGTTCGAAGTTGTCCGAGAACATCTGAACCAATTTTGCAGCTTGCTTATCAAAGGCTTCCTGATCATCCCACGTGCGACGAGGGTCCAGCAGAACTTCGGCAACTCCGGGTACAGAGACAGGAACATCAAATCCAAAGTTAGAGTCTTTGCGGAACTCTGCTTCGGCCAAGGAACCATCAAGGGCTGCAGTTAGCAGCGCACGGGTTGCACGGATGGGCATCCGCGATCCAACACCATAAGCACCACCAGTCCAGCCAGTGTTCACCAGCCAGCAGGTTGCGCCGTGCTGAGCAATCTTGTCGCGCAGCAGGTTGCCATAAACTTCGGGACGACGCGGCATAAAGGGCGCTCCAAAGCAGGTCGAGAAGGTGGGCTGTGGTTCTGTCACACCGCGCTCTGTTCCGGCCACTTTAGACGTGAAGCCTGACAGGAAGTGATACATGGCCTGAGCGGGTGTCAGGCGTGCGATCGGAGGCAGAACCCCAAATGCATCACAAGTCAGCATGATGATGTTCTTTGGGTGACCGCCACGGGCCGAAGTTGACGCGTTCGAGATGTATTCGAGCGGGTAAGCGCAACGCATGTTGGCTGTCAGGGAATCGTCGTCGAAGTCCAACTCTTTGGTTTCTTCGTCAAAGATCATGTTCTCGATCACAGTGCCGAATTTGGACGTGGTCGCATAGATTTCTGGTTCAGCTTCAGGGTTGAGGTTGATGGTTTTGGCATAGCAACCCCCTTCGAAGTTGAAGGTGCCCTGATCTGACCAGCCATGTTCATCGTCACCAATCAAGGTGCGCGAGGGGTCTGCCGATAGCGTTGTTTTGCCAGTGCCTGACAAGCCAAAGAACACAGCTGAGTCGACAGGGTTGCCGTGCGCGTGGTTGGCTGAGCAGTGCATCGGCATGATGCCTTTTTCGGGCAGCAGGTAATTCAACAGCGAGAAGACTGATTTTTTGTTTTCACCCGCGTACTCTGTACCGCCAATCAAGATGATCTTTTTGTCAAAGTTCATCGCGATTACGGTTTCTGAGCGGCAATTGTGCTTCGCCGGGTTTGCTTGGAAACTGGGGCAGTTGATCACAGTGAAATCCGCGATGAACTCGTTCAGTTCGTCGCGCGCAGGGCGACGCAGAAGATGGCGAATAAACAGGTTATGCCACGCAAGCTCAGTCACCATACGCACATTGATTGAATGCGCTGGGTCGGAACCGCCTACCAGATCCTGAACAAAGTAGTCGCCACCCTTCATATGCTCGAGCATATCGGCATGAAGCGCGTCGAAACCCTCTGGGCTCATCTCGGCGTTGTTTTCCCACCAAATGGTGTCTTTCACGCTGTCAGTTTTGACGACGTGTTTGTCTTTGGGCGATCGGCCAGTGAATTTGCCGGTGGTAACCAGAAACGCGCCGCCGTTGCCGAGCGTGCCTTCGTTCCGCTTGAGCGCGGCTTCGATCAGCGCCGGTTCCATAAAGTTGTAATAGACATTGCCCAGACCCTCGATGCCCTGATCTTCGAGGCGGAATTGCGGGTTAACCCGTCCAGATGTCATGTGTGTCTTCTCCTGTGGCGGCGTTGAGCGCCAATAAGGCGCCCGTTTACCGTGGGGGGCGTTGAGCCGACTAAATGTCGGTTGAGGCGGGTCTTAGCATGACGATTTGGGGCGTGAACAGGACGCTTTAACGCAGTTAGCGCAACCAAGGCGATGTTTAGCGCAACCATCAAAATTCAGCGGTTCCTATCGGCTTCGAATTAACCATCGGTAAGGCATTTTTGCCTCTAATCAGAGGAAATGGACCGCGAGGACGTAGTTATCGATTGATTCGCGGGGGGAAAGCAGCGATGAATAAGAAAAAAATAAGGCAATAATGAGCAGCATAGGGGCATTCATATGTCAAAGATTGCTTTGGTGGACGACGACAGGAATATCCTGACGTCGGTTTCCATGACTCTCGAAGCCGAAGGTTTTGAGGTCGAAACGTATAACGATGGACAGGCTGCGCTTGACGCATTCAACAAAAAGCTACCCGATATGGCAGTGTTGGACATCAAGATGCCGCGGATGGATGGAATGGACCTGTTGCAGCGTCTGCGCCAGAAAACACAGATGCCGGTTATCTTCCTGACATCAAAGGATGATGAGATCGACGAAGTGCTTGGTCTTCGGATGGGCGCTGACGACTATGTTAAAAAACCGTTCTCGCAGCGTCTGCTTGTGGAACGTATTAGGGCGTTGTTACGTCGCCAAGATGCGATCGCCGGAGATGAGGCCGGTACCACTAATGGCGGTGAAACCAAGGTGATGGAGCGCGGGGATTTGCGAATGGACCCGCTGCGCCACGCGGTCAGTTGGAGGGGCAAAGATGTCTCGCTGACAGTGACGGAGTTTCTGTTGCTACAAGCGCTTGCACAGCGCCCAGGGTTTGTAAAAAGCCGGGACCAACTGATGGATGTGGCTTACGATGATCAAGTATACGTTGATGATCGGACAATCGACAGTCACATCAAGCGGCTCCGCAAGAAAATGCGCAGCGCAGATCCAGATTTTGCAGCGATTGAGACGCTGTATGGGATCGGGTATAGGTATAACGAGGAGTAATCTGCCATTTTAGGCAGTCGAAAAGAGGCTTTCGTGCGCGATACCGGTACATCTCAGACTGATCGGAGTGGCGATGTGGTGCTGGGCGACGATTGGGTTGCCCCGCAAAGCACCGTGTCGCAGGAACTGCGGGTCAAACGCGCGCGTCGCAGCCTGTTCTCTTTGCGAGGGTCTCCGCTGACGCGCAAGATCGTTACCTTCAATTTGATTGCTTTGATTATTCTGGTCTCTGGGATCCTGTATCTCGACGACTCTCGCGATGGTCTTGTCCTTCAGCGAGCGGGGGCATTGGTTGGTGAATCACAGCTGGTTGCAGACGTTTTTGAGGCACAGTTGTCATCAGGTACCCCGGTAAATCTAGCAACTGGGGATGGTATTGACGTTAGTGAAACGTTGGAGGGGCTAAGTCTCAGATCTGGCGTCGAAGTTTTTGTTTTTGACGGGGCTGAAAACCTGATCGGGCAAGTCAAAGGAGGTGAGCAAAGTGATGCGATTGCTGCGCTCGAAGGTGGTGATGCTGGAAAAACGGTCATTAGTGACGGCCTAACAGCGATGTGGTCTGCCGTATCTTCGGTTTTCGCCACGCCCGCCAATGTTGTGCCCCCGGTTCTCGAAGACCAAGTAAAGGGGCTCGTGCCTGCCGCTTTGGCGGGTGGGGCGCGAGTCGAAACCGTGGTTGATTCGACGGGCGGGACCATCTTTGCGGCGGCAACACCAATCCTACAGAATGGAAACCCAATTGGGGTTGTCGCGATGGCCAGCCCCGCTGGCGAGATTGACTCACTGGCGCGCCGTGAACGCGAAAGTGTTCTGCAAGTCTTTGTTGTCGCTTTGTTGGTTTCTGTCGGCCTGAGCCTTGTGCTCGCATCAACAATAGCCAATCCGTTGGCCGACTTGGCTGAGGCTGCAGAACTTGGCCGGGATCGTCATACGCGTCGCGTGAATCCAGGGCGTATTCGGATCCCAGATCTGACCGCAAGGCCCGACGAAATTGGCCACCTGAGCCGTGCACTCCGCGGAATGGTTTCAGCGCTGTATAATCGGATTGACGGGAACGAACAATTTGCGGCCGATGTGGCACACGAAATCAAAAACCCTCTTGCAAGCCTGCAATCGGCGGTTGGAACACTGCGCATGGTCAAAAGAGATGATCAGCGAAATAAGTTGATGGATGTGATTGAGCATGACGTCCGGCGGCTGGATCGACTCGTCAGTGATATTTCCAATGCGTCCCGATTGGATGCAGAGTTGGTAAAAGAAGAAGAAGAGAGCTTTGATCTGCTAAATATGCTGGCTAACCTAAACCAGTATCTGGGTGAAGATGCTCGAAGCAAGGGTATCGATTATATTGCGGATCTACCGCCAGACCCTATTATTATTCACGGACTTGAAGCGCGGTTGGCTCAGGTTTTTGTGAACCTCATAACAAATGCAGTGTCTTTCTGCGAAGATGGCGATGCCATTCGTGTGTGGGCGCGGAGGCGGTCAAATCGGGTGTTGGTTGTCGTCGAGGACACGGGCCCGGGTATTCCCGAAGAGGCGCTCCAAAAGATCTTCAAACGGTTCTATTCTCAAAGGCCAGAAGAGCATTTCGGCAACAACTCAGGCCTAGGCTTGGCAATCTCCAAACAAATTGTTGAGGCGCATGGTGGTGTGGTCTGGGCTGAAAACATTCGTCCAACAGAAGCCGATATTACGTCTGACCCTCTTGGTGCAAGATTTGTTGTTGGTTTGCCGGTGTAAGTCATAGATGACGCTAAAAGCCTTAGAGTCAGTGCTCGGACAGGATAGGGCAGTGATCCACGCCAACAGTGTCGCGATCGGAGGGCGAGCCGTGCTTATCGTTGGGCCGTCGGGGTCCGGGAAATCAAACCTGTCATTGCAATTGATGGCTTATGGGGCTGAATTGGTTGCTGATGACAAGGTGATATTGGCGACGTCTGGGAGCAGAACAAATGTCTCCGCTCCAGAGGCTATTTCGGGTCTTATCGAAGCACGTGGTATGGGGATACTCCGGGCTTCTGCTGCACAAGAAGCATCGCTGGCTGCAGTTGTTGATCTGAGCAATACAGAAACACAGCGTTTGCCCGAACCACGCGAGGTTCAGGTGCTTAATCAGATCGTTCCCTTGTTTTACAACGTCGCCACCCCACATTTTGGTGCAGCGATCATTCAATTTTTAAAGAGGGGGCTGGTTAGCTCTGAATGGGTGCACCGATGACGAAGAAGCAGGTAGTGTTGGTTACAGGGCCTTCTGGGGCAGGGCGCTCAACGGCAATAAATATTCTTGAAGACCTTGAATTCGAAGCAATTGACAATCTTCCCATGGGTCTTTCGGAAACCTTCTTGGAAAATGAAACGAAAGACGGTCCGCTTGCGTTGGGGTTGGACTCCAGAAACCGGGACTTTTCTACCGAAGGGTTCTTGGGGCTTGTTTCCAAGTTGAAGCAAAACCAAGAAATCAAATGCCATACTCTATATTTGGATTGTAGTGCCAATGTTCTGTTGCACCGTTTTTCCGAAACGCGACGACGTCATCACCTAGCTGCGGCGCGAAGTGTTGAAGAGGGGATTGCGCATGAAAAAAAGTTGCTGACGATGATCAAGGAGAGGGCGGATTTTTATATCGATACCTCTGATTTGAATGTGCATCAGCTACGGCGAGAGGTGGAAAAATGGTTTGCTCCTCGCGAGGGTCGAGCCTTGTCGATTTCGGTAGAATCATTTTCCTATAAAACGGGGGTCCCCCGAGGTTTGGATATGGTGTTTGATTGCCGTTTTCTGGCGAACCCTCATTGGAAGCCGTCATTGCGGCATTTGGACGGGCGGGATCAATCCGTTTCCGAATATGTGAAATCGGATGCTCAGTATCAGCCGTTTTTTTCGCGAGTTCTCGATTTGATCCAACTTCTCATTCCTGGATTTAAGGCCGAAGGGAAAACACACCTCTCCATCGGGTTTGGATGTACCGGGGGACAACATCGATCCGTAACTTTGGCGGAATCAATGGCAAATGCCCTTGCAGCTGACGGTCAGCAGGTGTCAACTAGGCACCGGGTGATGGAGCGCCGTTTCAAGGATGCGAGGCCAGTTTGATCGGGATAGTGATTGTTGCGCATGGTGGGCTGGCCAGAGAGTATCTGGCAGCCATGCAGCATGTAATCGGGCAGCAAGTAGGTTTGATTGCTATTGCTATAGAAGCTGAACATGATCGCGATCTTAAACAACGTGAGATTTGTGCAGCGGCTGATAAAGTTGATGCTGGACAGGGTGTTGTCGTGGTTACTGACCTCTTTGGGGGATCCCCTTCGAACCTCAGCCTGAAGGCTTGTACACCGGCTGACCGCCGTATTTTGTACGGTGCGAACCTACCTATGTTAATCAAGCTTGCCAAAAGTCGTCACCTGCCGATCGTCGATGCCGTACGCAACGCAATGGAAGCGGGAAAAAAGTACATTAACACGCAAAACGTATCAATTGAGTGAATAAGCGGAACCGTATGACCCAACGCACTTTGAAAATTGTTAACGAAAAGGGCCTGCACGCTCGCGCTTCAGCCAAGCTGGTTGAGGTTGTCGAAGGTTTCGATGCCTCTGCCGAAGTGTCCAAAGACGGGCTTTCTGCCGGAGGTGATAGTATTATGGGCCTTTTGATGTTGGCAGCCTCTCGTGGAACCTCTATTGACGTCGAGACGTCTGGACCGGATGCTGAGGCGTTGGCAGAAGCGCTTGAAGCTTTGGTAGCCGATAAGTTTGGCGAAGGATTCTGATCAATCCCGTCTGACATCGTGTAGAACGGAAAGATCTTAAGGTGACGGATAACACCGTGCAAAAAGACAAGATTTCTCAATCGCCTGAGACGGATGCGTCTGAGGGAGAGGTCTATGACCGCCGTACGTTGACGTATGCGAACTCGTTTGATGACGTCTGGACATCTACTCTGATCAAGATCGTCGAGTGGTGCACAGGTAAGCTGACGATCCTGCGTATGGTCAAGAAATTCGAAAAAATCAACGAGCAGCATCGCGGGCAGAAATTCTGGCGTGGCGCGCTGAATGTGATGGGGGTCGACCTTTTAACCCCAGAAGAGCAGATTGCGCGCATCCCTAAAGACGGCCCAGTGGTTGTTGTGGCAAACCATCCCCATGGCATGGTTGATGGTATGATTTTTGCTGATCTGATCGGACGTGTTCGTCAGGATTACCGAATTCTCACACGCTCGGTTTTAACTGGTCTGGATGAGGCTGCGACCTCTTTCATGATCCCTGTTCCCTTTCCTCATGACCCTGAAGCGCAGAAGAAAATGATGGAAATGCGTGCGAAAACGATGACCCATCTCAAGGAAGGTGGCGTCGTGGCCTTGTTCCCGTCTGGGGTCGTTATGTCTTCGGACAGCATGTTTGGTCCTGCGATTGAGCAGGAGTGGAATGTTTTCACGGCCAAAATGATCCGCCGCTCCGGAGCAACAGTGGTCCCGATCTTCTTTCCGGGCTGCAACTCAAGATGGTATCAGATCGCAAACCGGGTCTCACCAATTTTGCGGCAGGGCCTACTGCTGCATGAAATTGTGCGCTCCTGCAACAAACCCCAAGCTCCGGTCATTGGGGAGCCCATTTCGGATCAGGATATGAAACTGCTGGAAAAAGACCCTCGTGGCTTTATGGCCTGGTTGCGAAACCATACGCTTGCTTTAGGGAAACGAAGTTAACTTCGAAAGCGGAGGCGGGCAAAAGGAACCCGACTTCTTTTCTAGTTCTGTCGGCAAATATTAGAATGAGAGCAGTGGTTGTTCATAAATGTGACCAATCATCCGGTTGAACTCATTCCATATTCCTCTGCTTGATGGCGTTTGGGCGCGAACAGGCAGCATGGCTTCTTTGCTTCACAGGACGGGGTGAACGTGTTTCTACATGACGGAGAGCTTTTCGGTAAATTCGAATAAACGGGTCATCTAAAGAATATACCAACATCGATCTTAAAATGAAAAAGCCACGATCACATGGATCGAGGCTTCAACATGTGCAGACCTAGGATAGGTTTGTGCGGCGCGTTGTTTCTACCGTGTTGGTACGGGCGCATCGCCGCGATAATCATAGAACCCACGATTGGTTTTTCGACCTAACCATCCGGCCTCGACGTATTTGGTAAGTAGGGGGCAAGGGCGGTATTTTGTATCTGCCAGTCCTTCGTGCAAGACGTTCATGATCGCCAAGCAGGTATCCAAGCCAATGAAATCAGCCAGTTCCAATGGACCCATTGGGTGATTGGCCCCAAGTTTCATGGATTGGTCAATGGATTGGACATTTCCGACGCCTTCATACAGCGTGTAAACAGCCTCGTTGATCATCGGCATCAGAATTCTGTTGACGATAAATGCAGGGAAATCTTCTGCACTGGCCGCAGTTTTTCCGAGTTTGTCGACCACGTCTTTGCAGGCGGCATAAGTGGGTTCATCCGTGGCGATGCCTCGGATCAATTCTACCAACTGCATCACGGGAACGGGATTCATGAAATGAAAACCCATGAAGCGTTCTGGGCGGTCCGTTCGGCTAGCAAGCCGTGTGATAGAGATTGACGAGGTGTTGGACGTTAGAATGGTATGTGGTGCCAGATGAGGTTGAAGTTCATCGAAAATGGCTTGTTTGATCGGCTCTCGCTCGGTTGCGGCTTCGATTACAAGATCGCTGTTCCCTAGATCTGGCAGTTTTAGTGTCGTGGTGATGCGCTCCAAGGCGCTGTGCATATCTTCGTCGCTGATTTTTCCACGGCTGGACTGACGACCAAGATTTGCCGCAATGATTTTTTGAGAAGCATCAAGCGCGTCTTGACTGATATCAGTCATCAGTACGTCATATCCGGCAACGGCGAGAACGTGGGCAATCCCGTTTCCCATTTGCCCTGCGCCAATCACGCCTATTGTTTGAATGCTCATTCCATTGTGCCTCTCATTGCGTGTTGCAAGAACCTTATCTGCACCATGGGGCGAACAGCAAGAGGCGAGGGACTGTGCAATTCGCGTCAAATTTGCGCGTTAAGAGAATCGCTACGAATTGGGCCGCAATGTGGTTTTGGGTGACGAAAACACATTGGTGGGTGACATGAGTTATGAAAGGCCGGGCGTAGACACGCCAGGGGATCAAACGTGTCAGTATGGGGCTTCTAAATTGCACTTCCGTGGGCCGAAACGGCCCCTGGATGTCCCTTACGTGGCATGTATTGGTGGTACAGAAACATTTGGGCGCTTTGTGCCTGATCCATTTCCTGCGGTGCTGGAACGTAGATTAGGCGAAGTGTGCGTTAATCTGGGATGTATTAACGGCGGGTTGGATACGGTGATACAGGATCCCGAGCTTTTAAGGATGGCGCATAAGGCGGACATCAGCATTCTACAACTGCCCGGGGCACACAATCTGTCCAATAGATTGTATCGGGTTCATCCCAGACGAAATGATCGGTTCTTGCAGGCCTCTGAAACACTGGCTGGCCTTTATCCAGAGGTGGACTTCACGGAGTTTCATTTCAACAAGCACCTGCTGAATCATTTGCTTGCATTTGGGGCGGATCGCTTCTCTCAGGTGAAACGTGAACTGCAACAGGCTTGGCTGGCGCGTATGCGCTTGCTGGTGTCTCAGATCGATGGGGTCATCGCCTTGCTCTGGTTGCGCTATGATGGCCAGGAAAAGGACGTTGCAGAAAGTGGCATGAGGGCGGACCCTTGGCTGATAACGTCCGACATGGTGGAAAAACTGCGCAATGACGTCTCTACGATCGTCGAGGTGTCAGTGCAGCCTGCCGGGGCGTCAGATGAACTTGAAGACATGATCTTTGGAACGATGCAGGAACCGGCTGCCGAACATATGATGGGCCCGGCGACGCATCAGATTGTTGCCGATAAAGTCTATCGAGCATTACGAGATTTGGATGAATAACAAAAAAGGCCCGCCAATCTGGCGGGCCTTTCAAGTTTTAGCGATAAGATTGCCTCGTAGGCTTAGCCCAACTTTTCGGTCAGTTCGGGAACTGCCGCAAAGAGGTCAGCAACCAGACCAAAGTCAGCAACCTGGAAAATAGGTGCTTCTTCGTCTTTGTTGATTGCGACGATGATCTTAGAGTCTTTCATGCCGGCGAGGTGCTGGATCGCACCCGAGATACCAACGGCAACATAAAGCTCAGGCGCAACAACTTTACCTGTCTGACCAACCTGCCAGTCGTTCGGTGCATAGCCCGAGTCAACAGCAGCGCGAGAGGCACCAACGGCGGCGCCCAATTTGTCTGCCAGACCTTCGATCAGTTTGAAGTCTTCCTCAGAACCAACACCGCGGCCACCTGAAACAACAACGCCAGCAGACGTCAGTTCAGGACGGTCGCTCGCCGCAACTTTGTCTTCAACCCACTCGGACAGACCAGCATTTTCAACAGCCGAGATCGCTTCAACCGAAGCGGATCCGCCTTCGCCTGCCGCGTCGAACGTCGACGTCCGGAAGGTGATGACTTTCTTGGCGTCATTCGACTTAACGGTCTGGATTGCGTTACCTGCGTAGATGGGGCGCTCGAATGTCGAACCATCAACAACACCGGAAGCATCCGAAATCACCATAACGTCCAACAAGGCCGCGACGCGAGGCATCACGTTTTTGGCGTCGGTGGTCGCGGGCGCAACGATGTGCTCATAGTCGCCAGCCAGAGAGGCGATCAGGGCCGCTGTGGTTTCAGCCAGACGGTGACCCAGCGACGCGTCTTCGGCAACAAGCACCTTGGAAACGCCGTCGATTTTTGCAGCAGCTTCGCCAGCGGCAGCAGCAGATGCACCAGCGCACAATGCGGTCACGTCACCCAGTTGCTTTGCAGCGGTTACGGCTTTGGCAGTTGCGTCAAACGCAAGTTCGCCACCGTTCACTTCGGCAAGGAGAAGAACAGCCATTACACAGCCCCCGCTTCTTTGAGTTTCTCGACCAGTTCGTCAACCGAACCGACGATGATACCAGCGGCGCGTGCTGCGGGTTCTTCGGTCTTGACGACTTCGAGGCGCGGCGTGACGTCGACGCCGTAGTCGGCGGCGGTTTTCTCATCCAGAGGCTTTTTCTTTGCCTTCATGATGTTGGGCAGCGACGCATAGCGTGGTTCGTTCAGACGCAAGTCAACGGTGATGATGGCGGGCATCTTCACGTTGATGGTCTGCAGACCACCGTCTACTTCGCGGGTCACAACGGCTTTGTCACCATCAACGTCCAGCTCAGAAGCAAACGTAGCCTGAGACCAACCCAGCAGCGCTGACAGCATCTGACCGGTGGCATTCATGTCGTTGTCGATGGCTTGCTTACCGGCCAAAACGATGCCGGGCTGCTCTTCTTCGACAATTTTCGCCAAGATTTTGGCGACGGCCAGAGGCTCGATGTCTGTGTGAACATCATCAGCAGCAACAACCAGGATCGCGCGGTCTGCGCCCATGGCCAATGCTGTGCGCAGGGTTTCCTGGCTTTGCTTGACGCCAATGGATACGGCGACGATTTCGTCGGCCTTCCCGGCTTCTTTGAGGCGGATCGCCTCTTCTACTGCAATCTCGTCGAAGGGGTTCATCGACATTTTTACATTGGCGAGATCAACACCGCTTCCATCCGCTTTCACACGAACTTTTACGTTGTAGTCAATCACGCGCTTGACAGGCACGAGTACCTTCATTTTTGCGTATGCTCCTTAACAAAAACGGCAAGCCGCCAGGCGACTCCACCAATGCTCTCACGGGGTAGATAGCGAGTCGGTGCGGCGTGGAACAGGGCAAAATCGTCACGTCATGCCCTATCGACGTCGCGTTTTGTCTTTTTTTCCTAACTACGCGCAAGAATATTTCGTGGACGATGGTACTGAGCGCGTTGGAAATGACCCGAAAAACTGGGGTTTATCAGGATCGTTAGCGATTTGCGCCGGGAACCCAAAGAACGTCGTCTTTTCCGCCGTTATTTGCGGTACGCGCAGCGACAAAGAACCAATCGCTAAGGCGATTAAGGTATTTGATGGCTGCGCCGTTCACAGATTCGCCCCCTGCCAATTCTACCGTCAACCGCTCTGCGCGACGGGACACTGTACGGCAGACATGCAGCTGAGCGGCAAGTGCCGACCCGCCTGGTAGGATAAAGCTGCGGAGCGGTTCGAGATCTACATTCATGGCATCAATCTCTGCTTCGAGACGATCAACCTGTGCCGTGGCGATCCGGAGCGGCGGGTATTCAGAATCAGCATCCTTTTCCATGTCAGGGCGACATAGGTCGGCGCCAAGATCGAAGAGATCATTCTGGATCCGGGACAGGGCGGCATCGATATCGCCTTTTGCGGACAGCCTTGCCACTCCAACAAATGAGTTCAATTCGTCTGTGGTGCCATAGGCGGCCACGCGATCCGCATATTTTGCAACGCGATCCCCATTGCCCAGTGCCGTTGTTCCACCATCACCAGTGCGGGTGTAAATTTTATTCAGAACAACCATTACTGGCCTCCTTGGCCGCGTAGATAGACGTAAAGCACGATCAGAACGACGGCGATAAACTGGAACAGCAATCGAAGACGCATCATCTTATTGCCGTGCTTAGCGTTAAAGGCTCCGCCACCTGCAAACCCGCCTAGGCCGATTGCCAGCACAACAACAACGGCTGCCATGGCTAGTATCATTACAACATAAACAATATCGCCCATGGGGGCCTCGCAGGTTTGGTTCGACTACATTTGATCTAGCGGGCCGATGCGAAAAAGCGAACTGGTTTTTTGTCTCAGAGGCGACGCAAGATGCGGTCAATTGCCCGCGTCGACAGAATTCGACGCAGATAACCCGCGATATAGGTCGGCGTGGTTACGTAATAGCGGGGGCGTGGATTTTTAGCTGTTACTGCAGAGACCAATCTAGCGGTCACTGCCGAAGCAGGCAGCTCAAAGGTGTCCGTCCCAGTGTTTTCGTAGAGACGTTTCAACAAAGACGTCTCGTACAAAGGGCGCAGAGCCGAGTTTTTCCAATCAACGAATTGTTCAAAGTGAGGGATCGCTTTTTCCCGCAACTTGGATGTGATTGGGCCGGGTTCGATCAAAACGACGCGGATGTCCGTATCGCTCAGTTCTAGGCGCAGTGTATCAGACAGCCCTTCGAGCGCGAATTTTGTCGCAACATACGCCCCGCGCCAACGAAACGACACTAGGCCAAGAACGGACGAGCATTGCACAATGCGCCCATGTCCTTGTGCGCGCATCACGGGGATGATCTGTCGGGTGAGTTCGTGCCAGCCAAAAACATTGGTCTCAAAGATGTGGCGCAATCCATCAGTCGAGACATCTTCCACGGCACCGGGCAACCCGTGTGCGCCATTGTTGAACAGGGCGTCTAGGGTGCCACCGGTCGCAGCTAGGACTTCGCCCAAACCAGAGGTGATGCTGGCAGAATCGGTATAGTCAATACGGGGGCTTTCAAAGCCTTGAGCCCTGAGGCGGTCGCAATCGCGTTGCTGCCGGCATGATGCAAAGACACGCCATCCCTTGGCGCGCATGCCGTGGGCTGCATCAAGGCCGATGCCCGATGAGCAGCCGGTGATCAAAATAGATTTTTGCATGACGCCCTTTGACTGACCTGAGCACAGCTATGCCAACAGACGAATCCGGGCGCAACGCAGAGTAAGCTTTAGCGTGTTTTTTTTGTGATAAGTGACGCGGCGACCCAGCCAGTCTGTCTTTCTGGCAACACTCTCAGGCGCAACCAACCGGTTCCGGATTCACTGAGCACCTCGACCTGATGTCCAATGTTGAGGCGGGCAACAACTGGGTAAATGGTGCCAGGCCCATCGCGCATGTTGACACGCGTGCCCATGACCTCGCGTATATCTGGCTTTGGCTCTACATATTCAGGAGCGGGCGCCGCTGCGGCAGGTTCGGTGGGCTCGACAGCTGTGATCGAAGCAGCCCCCTGTTCAAGAGACGCAAGGCTAAAGGTCTGTGTTGCCGTCGGTTGAAAAACGGTGCCGTTGGTTGCAAGACTGGCGCTGATCTGCGCAAGGCCAGCGGCTTCTTGTTCCGCTGTCAGTTCTGGTTTGGGCTCCGGGGTCTTTACAACTGGGGCTTTGCGGCGGGCGATTGCTGGTTTGGCCACCAATGTTGTTGCGGCGATCTGGGTGGAAATTGAATCCGTGTTGGTCTTTTGAGGTTGCGCGATTCGCTCAGGTTTGGGGGGGCGAACGCCACGAGGTTCGAAATCGGCACCCCCGCTCAGCTCATAAAAAGCAAAACTAAGCACAGCAAAAGAAAGTAAGACAAAGCGCATTGTAGCGCCCCCCGGACAGCACAGTGGTGAAATGGAATCGGCAGGAAACTAGCCAATTTCAACATATCATATTTTCTGAATTTTGTCTAAACACGGGGAATGTCCGGGCGATTGCCTCCCTTTCTTGGGTGCCTTTCTGCGACTTACCCCCAGCAAAATTTCTTCGCTTGCTTTACCCAAGCGTCTGGGCGGCGTATCACATGATCTATGACGGATACCATCGATGACCCCAACATGAAGCCCCCAGAGCCGGGTACTGAAGTAGCAGAGCCGCTGCGCCGTGCCATTGGCGAGCGTTACCTGACCTACGCGCTATCAACGATTATGCATCGGGCGCTGCCGGATGCACGTGATGGCTTGAAGCCAGTACACAGGCGGATTCTCTATGCAATGCGCGAACTCCGCTTGAGTGCGACAGGGGGATTCCGCAAGTCGGCTAAGATTTCGGGTGACGTGATGGGTAACTATCACCCGCACGGCGATGCTGCGATTTATGATGCCATGGCGCGTCTGGCGCAGGACTTTAATGTCCGTTTCCCGCTGGTTGATGGTCAGGGGAATTTTGGCAACATCGATGGCGATAATCCGGCGGCGGCACGATATACCGAAGCGCGCATGACCATCGTTGCCGAAGCTTTGCTCGATGGGTTGAACGAAGACGCCGTTGATTTTCGTGAAAACTATGACGGAACGCTGACCGAACCAGTGGTGCTGCCGGCCCAATTCCCGAACCTGCTGGCCAATGGTTCAAGCGGGATCGCGGTTGGGATGGCGACAAACATTCCGCCTCACAATATCGCTGAGCTTTGCGATGCCTGCCTGCATCTGATCAAAGTGCCGGACGCGCGCGACGATACGCTGCTGAATTATGTGCCGGGGCCTGATTTCCCGACGGGCGGCATTATCGTCGAACCACCGGAAAACATCGCACAGGCCTATCGCACTGGGCGTGGGTCGTTCCGGTTGCGCTGTAAATATGAGATCGAAGATCTCGGGCGCGGACAGTGGCAGATCATTGTCACCGAGATTCCGTATCAGGTTCAAAAGTCGAAACTGATCGAAAAGATCGCCGAGCTGATCCAGAATAAAAAGATCCCCATTCTGGGCGATATTCGCGATGAATCTGCTGACGACGTACGCATTGTTCTAGAACCGCGGTCCAAGAACGTTGAACCCGAAGTTCTGATGAGCATGCTGTACCGCAGTTCCGATCTTGAGGTGCGGTTCTCTCTTAACATGAACGTGTTGATTGACGGGCTGACACCCAAAGTGTGCTCGATGAAAGAAGTGCTGCGCGCCTTCCTTGATCATCGCCAAGAAGTCCTGCTGCGTCGGTCGCGTCACCGGCTGGGTAAAATCGATCACCGTCTCGAAGTTCTCGAAGGCTTTATCATTGCCTTCCTGAATCTGGACCGTGTGATCGACATCATTCGCTATGACGAAGATCCCAAAGCCGCTTTGATGCGCGAGGACTGGGGGCTCTCACATCCGCGCGCCATGGACGAGGCCGATTATGTTTCGCCCAAACCGGGCGAGGGGGAGCTGTCCGAAGTTCAGGTTGATGCTATTTTGAACATGCGTCTGCGCAGTTTGCGACGCCTTGAAGAAATTGAGCTGAACCGCGAGCGTGATGCGCTGATGTTGGAGCGGGCTGAGTTGGAGGACCTGATTTCAGATCCAGAACTCCAGTGGGCCAAAATCTCAGATCAGCTGAAAGATACCAAAAAGACATTCGGAAAGAACTACGAAGGCGGCGCTCGTCGGACTCGATTTGCCGAAGCTGGCGAAGTCGAAGAGGTGCCCTTGGAGGCGATGATCGATCGAGAACCGATTACGGTTGTCTGTTCTCAAATGGGTTGGATTCGGGCCATGACGGGCCATATTGATCTGAACCGCGAGCTGAAGTTCAAAGATGGCGATGGACCACGTTTTATTTTCCATGCGGAAACCACGGACAGGTTGCTGGTTTTCGGAAACAACGGTCGTTTCTATACCTTGAGTGCTTCGACCCTACCCGGTGGACGCGGGATGGGGGAACCACTGCGTCTGATGGTGGATCTGCCAAACGATGTGGAGATCGTGGATCTCTTTATACATGCTCCTGATCGCAAGCTTCTGGTTGCCTCAAGTACGGGCAATGGGTTCGTGGTGCCTGAAAATGACGTGCTGGCCCAAACCCGCACAGGTAAACAGGTGCTCAACGTCAAAGGTGACGAACGCGCAATGATCTGTAAGCCGGTTTCGGGCGACCACGTGGCTGTGGTTTCGCAGAACGGTAAGTTCCTTGTGTTCCCGGTTGAAGAGCTCCCCGAGATGGGGCGCGGTAAGGGCGTGAAGATCCAGAAGTACAACATGGCCCGGGGTAAGCAGGGTGCGTTGGAGCTGGATGGCGGTCTGTCTGATATCACGACCTTTAAGTGGGAAGAGGGACTGAGCTGGCCCATGGGCGGGGATAAAACCCGCCATGAGACGGATCTGTCGCCGTGGTTGGCAAAACGCGCCACAGTCGGCAAACGCCCACCATATGGCTTCCCGCGGGATTATAAATTTGCGTGACACATGTGCCGCGATCGGACTGAAACGCGCCGATGCTTCTTGGCATCGGCGTTGATGCTGGGATACACCCCGGAACAAAGAAGCTTATCGAGATCTGATACATGTTCCGAATTCTTACGACCTTGATGGTTGCGTTGTTTCTGGCAGCTTGCGGAGAAACACAACTGAACGAAGCACCTGAAGACATGGGCGCTTTTCGTGCCCGGGTCGTGCACGTCTTTACGGACAAGGCGCTGAAATGGCCTCTGTCGCGAGATGCAGAGGCGTCGGAATGGAACGCGCCGATGGAGCGCGCGATGGAAACACGCCTGCGACGGTATGATGGTGCGCAGGAATATGATGTGGCTGTTTCGCTCGAGGGGTTCTTGCTGGCCCCTCCGGGTATTCCAGTTCTGGTTAATCCCAAAAGCGTCGTGGTTGTGAATGTATTTGTCTATGATGTGGCCCGTAAAGAATATCTGGCCCGCAAGGTGCAGATGGAGGTCTACGAGGACACCACAGGCCAGAGTGCGATTCTGGGCTCGGGCCATAGTCGCACCAAAGAAGAACAGATCGCGGGCCTGTCGCTGAACATTGCCGACAAGATCGAGGAATGGATGGCCGAAGAGCACAAGGAAAACGGCTGGTTCGACAAGCGACCCGATACCGTTCTGGATGCGGCAGCCGCAGCTGAATAAGCGAAACAAACCCAGAGCCGAGAGAATGCGCAGGATGCTCTTGATTTTTGTTTCCAAACCAAATATCTCGCGCGCGCAGACGTACAACCGGGACCCGAGGTCCCCCAAATTGCAAAAGGGTGCCTGAGGCATGGCTAAGGAAAAGTTTGAACGCAATAAACCGCACGTCAACATCGGCACAATCGGCCACGTTGACCACGGTAAGACCACGCTGACCGCAGCGATCACCAAATACTTTGGTGACTTCAAAGCCTACGACCAGATCGACGGCGCACCCGAAGAAAAAGCCCGCGGCATCACCATCTCAACAGCCCACGTTGAGTATGAAACCGAAGCGCGCCACTACGCCCACGTTGACTGCCCCGGCCACGCCGACTACGTCAAAAACATGATCACCGGTGCGGCGCAGATGGACGGCGCTATCCTGGTTGTGAACGCAGCTGACGGCCCAATGCCTCAGACCCGCGAGCACATCCTGCTGGGCCGCCAGGTTGGCATCCCGCACATGGTTGTCTACATGAACAAAGTTGACCAGGTTGACGACGAAGAACTGCTGGAACTGGTGGAAATGGAAATCCGCGAGCTGCTGTCTTCGTATGACTACCCTGGCGATGACATCCCAGTGATCCCCGGTTCGGCTCTGGCCGCGATGGAAGGCAACACCCCTGAAATCGGCGAAGAATCGATCAAAAAGCTGATGGCGGCTGTTGACGAGTACATCCCAACACCGGCACGTGCTGTTGACCAGCCGTTCCTGATGCCCGTCGAAGACGTGTTCTCGATCTCGGGTCGTGGTACCGTTGTAACTGGCCGTGTTGAGCGTGGCGTGATCAATGTTGGCGACAGCATCGAAATCGTTGGCATCAAAGACACTCAGACCACCACCTGTACTGGTGTTGAAATGTTCCGCAAGCTGCTTGATCGCGGTGAAGCAGGCGACAACATCGGCGCCCTGCTGCGCGGTATCGACCGTGAAGCTGTTGAGCGTGGCCAGGTTCTGTGYGCACCTAAGTCGGTGAACCCACACACCAAGTTTGAGGCAGAAGCGTATATTCTGACCAAAGACGAGGGTGGCCGTCACACGCCGTTCTTCGCGAACTACCGTCCTCAGTTCTACTTCCGTACAACTGACGTCACCGGTACTGTTGAGCTGCCCGAAGGCACMGAAATGGTCATGCCTGGYGACAACCTGAAGTTCGACGTTGAGCTGATCGCACCGATCGCCATGGAAAACGGCCTCCGCTTCGCGATCCGCGAAGGCGGCCGCACCGTCGGCGCCGGAGTTGTGTCCAAAATCATCGAGTAATCACAGCTCTGCTGTGATGGTGGTGACAGGGGCTTTGGCCTAGGCAAAAGCGCCCGAGAACCACGCCAGTGAGACATTAGAAAAGGCTGCTCCACAAGGGAGCGGCCTTTTTTGCTTTTGCTGGCTGGCAATGAGTTGTGGAAGGAGAAAGCTCCGGCAGGGGGCAACCACATAACTGCCTCACCGCAGCCGTTCCTTTGTAACGCCTAGCTTGGCGTAGGTTGTTGCCTTTGTCGTTACGACACAGAAACACCGACTGCCTAAATGCGCCTTCCCAAGGTGCTGTAGCAGCATAACAAATTCTTTTGTCGACAGAGTAGCTGAGATCTAGGCTTCAAGTAACGATCGCATGTCTTTCAACATCGCGTTGGCATTACACACGAACTGGGAGCTCTAAGTGAGATACTTTATGGCAATAATTTCGGCAATTTCTCTTCTTATGGCATTCGGTTTTGCCGATTTGGCAATGGCTAAAGACAAGGGCGGTAAGGCCAAAGGCAAGAAAGTACAAATCGACGGTAAGCCAGGGAAGGGAGCTAAAAAAATTCCACCTGGGCAGGTTAAACGCTACACTCGCGGGGCAAAGCTTCCTAGTGATCTAAAGTACACCAGCATTGACGACCTGTCGAAATGGAAGCTCAAGTCTCCTGGGAATGGCAATCGTTATATTCGGGTCGATGATGAAATTTTGGAGGTTTCGAACGATCTTTCAACTGTAGTCGACGCTGTGGGAATTGTTGGAGATTTGCTGAAGTAGCAATACTTCTGTATCTCACCGGTTGTCCCGACTACCCAAATTGGGTGCAAACCGATCAGATCGGCCCAATTTCAAATACCCTCTTGTCACGTCCCGGTTACGGGCGTATAGCGCGCAAGTTCTCATGAAGAACATGGAGGCGGGGTGATTCCCGTCTTTCGGGTTCGATGAGGGGTTGCGATGAGCGCAGGCCCTTCCTCTCAATCCTAATGCCTAGATAAGGGCTAATAAATGCAAAGCCAAAATATCCGTATTCGGCTGAAGGCGTTTGACTACCGTGTGCTGGACGCCAGCACTCAGGAAATCGTCAACACAGCCAAGCGGACCGGTGCCTCTGTTCGTGGACCGATCCCCCTGCCGAACAAAATCGAGAAGTTCACGGTTCTCCGTGGTCCTCACGTTGACAAGAAATCCCGCGATCAGTTCGAGATCCGTACGCACAAGCGTCTGCTCGACATCGTTGATCCGACCCCCCAGACCGTGGACGCGCTGATGAAGCTCGACCTGGCCGCTGGTGTGGACGTCGAGATCAAGTTGCAATCGTAAGATCGGAGGGTAATCAATATGCGCTCTGGTATTATCGCAAAAAAAGTCGGCATGACCCGTGTGTTCATGGAAGACGGCAAACAGATTCCTGTGACCGTACTCCAGTTGGACGCCCTGCAGGTTGTGTCTCAACGTACCGCCGACAAAGACGGCTATACTGCTGTTCAGCTCGGCGCTGGTACACCTAAGGTTAAGCGCGTTTCCAAAGCGATGCGTGGGCACTTTGCAGCGTCGAAAGTTGAGCCTAAGCGTAAGCTGGTTGAATTCCGCGTTTCCGAAGATGCCCTGATCGAAGTTGGCGCTGAAATCTCAGCCGAGCACTTCCTCGAAGGTCAGAAGGTTGACGTTTCGGGCACATCCATCGGTAAAGGTTTTGCCGGTGCGATGAAGCGCTGGAACTTTGGTGGTCTGCGCGCGACACACGGTGTTTCGATCTCGCACCGTTCGCACGGTTCGACAGGTCAGTGTCAGGATCCCGGTAAAGTTTTCAAAGGCAAGAAAATGGCTGGTCACATGGGCGCTGCCCGTATCACCACTCAGAACCTTGAAGTTGTAAAAACTGATGTGGACCGTGGCCTGCTGCTCATCAAAGGTGCCGTTCCTGGTTCCAAGGGTGGTTGGGTTACTGTCAAAGACGCTGTGAAAAAGAAGGCCCCTGAGGGTCTGCCTTTCCCCGCAGGTCTGAAGGCGGCTGCAACCGAAGCTCCGGCTGAAGAAGCTGCTGCGGAAGGTGGTGAAGCATGAAACTTGATGTGATCAATCTCGACGGCGGTTCCGCCGGCAACATCGAGCTGGACGCAGAACTGTTCGGTCTCGAAGCACGTGCGGACATTCTGCACCGTGTGGTCCGCTGGCAGCGTAACAACGCGCAGGCCGGTACCCACAAGGTAAAGACCCGCTCGGAAGTCAAATACTCGACCAAGAAGATCTACCGCCAAAAAGGCACCGGTGGCGCACGCCACGGCGCTCGCTCGGCACCGATCTTCCGCGGTGGTGGTATCTACAAGGGTCCAACCCCACGTAGCCACGGCCACGAGCTGACCAAGAAATTCCGTAAGCTGGGTCTGCGTCATGCGCTGTCCGCTAAAATGGCTGCGGGTGAGCTGGTTGTGATCGAGAACGCCGACACCGAAGCCAAAACATCCGCTCTGGCCAAACAGGTTGCAAGCCTGGGTTGGAAGCGTGCTTTGGTTATCGACGGCGCGACCGTGAACGAAGGCTTCTTGAAAGCTGCGCGCAACATTGAAGGTCTGGATATCCTGCCGACAATGGGCGCAAACGTTTATGACATCCTCAAGCGTGACACACTCGTGATCACCAAAGCGGGTGTCGAAGCATTGGAGGCTCGCCTGAAATGAGCGCTAAAGCAGAACACTACGATGTGATCCGCAAGCCGATCATCACCGAGAAGGCCACAATGGCGTCTGAAAATGGCGCAGTGGTTTTCGAAGTGGCAATCGACAGCAACAAACCTCAGATCAAAGAAGCGGTTGAATCGCTCTTTGGTGTTAAGGTCAAAGCGGTCAACACCACGATCACCAAGGGTAAAGTGAAGCGTTTCCGCGGCCAACTCGGCAAGCGTAAAGACGTGAAAAAAGCCTATGTGACCCTCGAAGAAGGCAACACAATCGACGTGTCCACCGGACTCTGAGATTAGCCCTTCGGTAGGTTTAGAAGGCCCTCGTGCAAGCGGGGGCCTTTTTCTGTGTGCAGCGGTGAGGGTCGCTGCGAATGCCACAAGTGCCCAACCTGTACTTCAAAGACGGGTGTGAAACCAAAATGGACATCGTTTTTTTTTGTGAGTTGCGATCAGGGGTATGGCGATAATTACCTGAGATTTGGTGTCATAGGGCTACCATGCTAGGGTTCGAAAGACATCATTCGTTCGAAGTACACTCGTTATAAGGAGGGGCCCTATGACTGCCACGTTGTATGATCGTCTGGGAGGAACCGCTGGTATTCGGCAAATAGCTGACGTGCTGGTCGATAATCATTCTAAGAACCCTGTTGTCTCAGCTCGATTTGCGGGAAGTGACATGAAAAACCTCAAGCAGATGGCTGGGGATTTCTTCATATCGGGGTCCGGCGGGCCTGAGATTTATTCAGGAAAAGACATGATTGCTGCGCATCGACATATGAATATCAGTGGAGATGAGTTTGTTGCCGTTCTCGATGATGCTATGAACGCGTTGCGGGCAAACGGCGTTGAACAGCGGGAGCAAGAGGAAGTCTTGTATATTTTGTACAGTCTCAAGGACCAGGTCGCTGGGATTTGAGAATGGCGATTCCAACGAAGTTTCAGTCTAGATCCTGCGGTTGGATAATAACCGTTTCCTTCCCAAAGAACTGACAGATGACGCCCCTTTCCAAGAGCTCTTCATAATGGGGGAGTCAGTGTTGGCAAAGCCACGCTGCCAAGCCCTGAATTAGGGCTGCGCAAGAAGGTATGGGCCACCAAACTGACCAAAGAAGAGAAGGCCACACGCGATAATTAGCAATCGTGTTGGTGGCCCTCGGAGGCTGGGCCCCAGCAGGATGGGTGCCACGGCTGAGAATCTGCGATCTCTCTATAGACACCTACAGCCTTCTCTGGTACCTCGCATCAATCGCGCAGCCTCGGATTCGTTCCGGGGCTCTTGATTTTGGAATCGGGGACCTTCGGGGCCCTACACGTCAGGCACCTTAGTAGTCGGTTTCTTTGCGAAGCTTGCGGAAGGGGGCCTTTAACATAGCTGGACCAAAGACAACAACCTAAGGTCTGGCAGCGGTGGGGGAACCCGCCGTAGCTAAACGGAAGACAGAAAGCATGGCACTTAAGTCGTATAAGCCGACGACGCCAGGCCAGCGTGGGCTGGTGCTGATCGACCGTTCGGAGCTCTGGAAAGGACGCCCCGTCAAAGCCCTCACTGAGGGTCTGACGAAATCGGGTGGCCGGAACAACACCGGACGGATTACCTCGCGTCGTCGTGGGGGTGGGGCCAAGCGCCTCTACCGGATCGTTGACTTCAAACGGAACAAATTTGATGTAGCGGCAACCGTTGAACGGATCGAGTATGACCCGAACCGGACCGCATTCATCGCACTGGTCAAATACGAAGACGGTGAGCAGGCATACATCCTGGCGCCTCAGCGTTTGGCTGTTGGTGATCAAGTGCTTGCATCGGCTAAGGCCGACATCAAGCCTGGTAACGCAATGCCTTTCTCTGGCATGCCTATCGGTACCATCGTTCACAACATCGAAATGAAGCCCGGCAAAGGCGGTCAGATTGCCCGCGCAGCTGGTACCTATGCTCAGTTCGTTGGTCGTGATGGTGGTTATGCTCAGATCCGTCTGAGCTCGGGCGAATTGCGCCTGGTCCGTCAGGAATGCATGGCCACCGTTGGTGCCGTGTCGAACCCAGACAACAGCAACCAGAACTACGGTAAAGCCGGTCGTATGCGCCACAAAGGCATTCGTCCGTCGGTTCGTGGTGTTGTTATGAACCCGATCGATCACCCACACGGTGGTGGTGAAGGTCGTACCTCTGGTGGTCGTCACCCGGTTACTCCTTGGGGTAAGCCGACCAAAGGTGCCCGCACCCGTAACAAGAACAAAGCGTCGCAAAAGCTTATCATTCGCTCGCGTCACGCCAAGAAGAAGGGACGTTAATCTATGTCTCGCTCTGTATGGAAAGGTCCTTTTGTCGATGCTTACGTGCTTAAGAAAGCCGAAGCAGCGCGCGAGTCGGGCCGCAAAGATGTCATCAAAATTTGGTCGCGTCGTTCCACCATTCTGCCCCAGTTCGTGGGTCTGACATTTGGTGTGTACAACGGCCATAAACACATTCCAGTCAACGTCTCGGAAGACATGATCGGTCAGAAGTTCGGTGAATATTCGCCAACTCGCACCTATTATGGTCACGCCGCTGACAAAAAAGCGAAGCGGAAGTAAGTCATGGGCAAGGAAAAGAACCCCCGCCGCGTGGCAGACAACGAAGCAATGGCAAAACTGCGCATGCTCCGTACCAGCCCGCAAAAGCTGAACCTGGTTGCCGCGATGATCCGTGGCAAGAAAGTTGATCGTGCATTGACCGATCTGACTTTCTCGAACAAGCGGATCGCAGCAGACGTGAAGAAGTGCCTTCAGTCCGCAATCGCTAACGCCGAGAACAACCACAATCTGGACGTAGACGAGCTGATCGTTGCCGAAGCCTATGTGGGTAAGAACATGACCATGAAGCGCGGTCGTCCGCGGGCTCGTGGCCGGTTCGGCAAAATCTTGAAGCCGTTCTCGGAGATCACCATCACGGTGCGTCAAGTTGAGGAGCAAGCCTAATGGGTAATAAAGTCAATCCGATTGGCATGCGCCTTCAGGTCAACCGCACCTGGGACAGCCGCTGGTATGCTGACACCAAAGATTACGGCGATCTTCTGCTCGAAGATCTCGCGATCCGCGATTTCATCAAAGATGAGTGCAAACAGGCCGGTATTGCACGTGTGATCATCGAACGTCCGCACAAAAAGTGCCGCGTTACGATCCACACTGCACGTCCTGGTGTAATCATTGGCAAAAAAGGCGCGGATATCGAAACGCTGCGCAAGAAAATTGCCGTGATGACAGACAGCGAACTGCATCTGAACATCGTCGAAGTCCGCAAGCCGGAACTTGACGCTGCTCTGGTCGGCGAGTCCATCGCTCAGCAGCTGGAACGTCGTGTATCCTTCCGTCGCGCTATGAAGCGTGCGGTTCAGAACGCTATGCGTATGGGCGCCCTGGGTATCCGGGTGAACGTCGCTGGTCGTCTGGGCGGCGCCGAAATCGCGCGTACTGAATGGTACCGCGAAGGTCGTGTGCCTCTGCACACACTGCGCGCCGACATCGATTACGCACACGTAGAAGCAAAGACTGCTTATGGTATCATCGGGATCAAGACTTGGATCTTCAAAGGTGAAATCATGGAGCACGACCCGCAGGCACGTGACCGTAAAGCACAGGAACTCCAGGATGGCCCTGCACCCCGTGGTGCTGGCGGTCGTCGCTAAGGGAGGCTGAACAATGCTTCAACCAAAGCGTACTAAATTCCGCAAAATGCACAAAGGCCGGATTGCCGGTCTTGCAAAAGGCGGTTCGGATCTGAACTTCGGCACATACGGCCTGAAAGCGCTCCAGCCAGAGCGTGTGACAGCCCGTCAAATCGAAGCGGCACGTCGTGCCATGACCCGTCACATGAAACGTCAAGGTCGTGTATGGATCCGGATCTTCCCGGACACTCCTGTGACCTCGAAGCCTACCGAAGTCCGTATGGGTAAAGGTAAGGGTTCCGTGGACTATTGGGCAGCCAAGGTTAAGCCTGGTCGCGTAATGTTCGAGATTGACGGCGTAAACGACGACATCGCACGTGAGGCCCTGCGCCTGGCCGCGATGAAGTTGCCGATCAAAACTCGCGTTGTAGTTCGCGAAGACTGGTAAAACGTTCCCTCGTAAGAGTGGACTGTGGACCTCGCCGAGAAATCGGCGGGGTCTTTTTTGTTTTGGAGTTTCTTTAGGGGGCGCAAAAGAAACCCCGTATGTTGTTTCCCGATCTCTTTTTGTCGCGATGGGCCATTCTTTCGAGAGAGCAGCCAGTAGTTTGCGTCAAAATGGAGCGTGCTAATGTGCAGGCGTTCCGAAACACATTGAACAAAACCAGGAGCAATGCCCCAATGTCTCAGCAAACTGTCCTTATCACCTCTGCAACGGGTCGCATTGGCAAAGAGTTGGTTGCACGACTTGCGCGCAATGATGCGATCCGGGTGCGTGCCTGCTATTTCAGCGCCGACAAGGCGGAACAGCTCAAGGGGCTTGGGGCGGACGAAGTCGTGCATTTTGACCTGTCGAATGCCGACACGTGGGCCGCAGCGCTTGATGGGGTCAACGCGGTTTATTCCGCATCTTTAGACCCAATGCTGGAGGGCCATCTGGCTTTTTGCAAGGAGCTGGGCCGCCGCAAAGCTGATATCAAACATGTGGTACGTGTCAGTTGCATGGGCGCGGATACCAACACCGCATCTTATGAGGCTGACACCCATGCCTCACGCGCTGGTGCGTCTATTCCTCTAATGCTGCAACACTATTGGTGGAGCGAAAAGGCACTGATCGACGAAGGGCTCGCCGTCACTGCGTTGCGCAACAATTTCTTCATGAACCACCTGCTGAAAACAGATTGCGACACCATTGCCGCCGAAGGCTGGTTCAGCAATCCATTGGGTGACATGCGCAATTCGTTTGTTGCCACCCGCGATATTGCCGAGGCGGCAGAGGTGGTACTGACCGAGGGGCCTGCGCGTCACGGCAACAAGTTCTATGACATCACCGGCCCAGTGCCCCAGTCGATGGCAGAAATTGCAGCGGATCTTGGCCGCGCCATGGATAAAGAGATCGAATACCGCGCCCAGTCGATGGTCGATTTCGAAGCCGATTTTGGCAGCACACGCGCAGAGTTCTTTGAATACCTGACCAATGGGTTCTATACCCGGTCCAGCCCGGATTTCTTTAATCTGACCGGTCACAAACCGACGTCGTACTATGACTACCTCACGACACAAGGGGCCAGTGGCGAAACCGGCCTTGAGGAGCTGTGGCAGGGCAATCTGTGGAAAAAGGGGCAGGATGCCATGAAGGATGCCGTAGACGCGTCTGCGTCCTAAAGGTTCCCCTATAACATGCCGGTCTGCCTGTATTCAGGGGGATCGGCAATCCTTGCCCTTCTGCGCACCCACTATGTTGACCATGCGGCTTTACCAGATCCGCAGCAGTGGCATTTAGGAGCCTTCTATTTCCCTTGTTCGAGAAATGTTTGAGCATTTAACGTTTGACGGGATAATTTTAATATATAAATTTATTTGGATTGTAATACTATAAAAAACCAATTGAATGCGTAATGGTTTTTGGATTCTCATTTGGAACTGTTTCTTTTGCTTGGTTTGGGTGCAGCGATGGCTGCTGGTGTCGTCCTTTGGGATCACGACGATGATGAAGTTATCGAGGAGGTGGAGGACCAAATATCTGGTGAGCCTGTTGGTGATGATTTCAGGCTCGTCGACGGTACTCAGATTGTTGGAACGCAAGGGGATGATGTTCTGACTGACGCGGATCTGAATGAATTGGATGTTTTGCCCAATTTCGAAAGCTACAGCATCGACGGCGGTGCAGGGGCGGACCTTATCGATTTCGACGGGGCCAACACTTCAGCCTCTCCGAGCCCACAATATGCAACCATCGAAGGCGGGGACGGCAACGATACCATTTCTTATGACGGGGGGCCTTCGAATTCCAACTCGCCGACCATAGTTGGCGGCGAAGGTGATGACTTGATTACGGTCGGGAATTCGTCCGGGTTTGAAGTTCGAGCAGAGGGTGGTGCTGGGAATGACACCATCGATGCAAGTTCAGCTGCCTCGGGGCGGTATTCTGGCGGTGACGGGGATGATTTCATAGTGACTGCTGGTGGTGGGCTGAGTGGCGAAGGGCATGTGAATTCTGCGGATGGTGGGGATGGTGATGATACCATCCGCTTTGATGCCTTCACCAATTTTGACGGTGTAGATTCTGCGGCAGTGCAAAGTGTGAGTGGTGATGCTGGTGCTGACCGTTTCGAAGTTCTGGTGGATGAGGGAGGGCGGGGTGCCTATGATGACGCGCCCAACGATCTCACAAGTGATGTATCTCGCATCGATGGTTCAACGCTCCGGGTTCAGGCGTTTTCAGTAGATGATTTCGAACCGGGAGAGGATCTTTTGTCGCTAGAGGTCAGTACGCAGGACGAGGCGTATTCACTCAGTTCCATTCGCATGGAGGAGTATGCGGGGCGGGATGGCGGTCTCGCGACCCATATCATTCTGTCTTATCAAAACGAGGGCACTTTCACTCGAGAAGTCGTTGTGCGCTTGGGGGCAACGGGTGTGACTTGGGACGATGTCGATCTGGTTGGCGCTGATCGCTCTCACTTGGTGTCTTTGATGACCTAAAACGCTTGGTCGATGGGACACTTTGACAATGGGCTAGGGGTATTGAGCACTCGCTCCACCGGTCTGACTGCGTTAAACACCTGCTTATGTCACAAATCGAATCCCTCTTTGTTACCCGCCTGTATCGCGCCCGCTTGTCCGAGCACGGAAAATCCATCGACCCTCAGGAATTGGAGGCATCGTGTTACTCGATTGCCGAAGATGATGAGGCAGGGCAGGAGTGGTGCGAGAATAACGATTATCCCGGCTACACCAGCTACGCCTCGTTGACGGACCTGCCATGGCGGTTCCCAATCTTTGCGGACATTGTTGAGGCGCTTGATCAGCACGTAGCTAACTTTGCCAAGGATTTGGATTTTGATCTGGATGGGCGTGCGTTGAAGCTCGAAGATCTTTGGATCAACATTTTGCCTGAAGGTGGCATGCACGCCAGCCATATCCACCCACATTCCGTGATTTCGGGTACGACCTATGTGTCGATGCCCGAAGGCACCAGCGCACTCAAACTGGAAGACCCGCGTTCCGCAATGATGATGGCGGCCCCTATCCGTGTGAAAGAAGCTCGACGTGAATTGAAGCCGTTCATCTACATGAAACCGGACGTGGGCGATGTCTTGCTGTGGGAAAGCTGGCTGCGCCACGAGGTGCCGATGAACATGGCCGAAGAGGAACGGATCAGTGTTAGCTTTAATTATCGGTGGGAGTAACGCCTGCCTTTTCCAAGCGATTGATGCAGCGACCCCGTACTTTGGTGCAGGGATGTTGGTGCTGTTCTGTTTGATCCTGTACCGCACCGGCTGGAGCGCAAAGGAAGCCTTTGCTGTGTTGTTCGGCCTGCGCGGGCGCCAGAACACGCCCAAGATTGAACTGGCGGTTTTGGGGATTACAATCTTGGCCACGTTTGTGGTTGCTAGTCAGGCGTTAGAAGCCTGCACTTTGTAGTACATCCGGTCATGGGAATTTAGGCCAATTCACCGGTACGAAACTTTCCCTTGCCCCCCACCGAAACCTCCCCTATAGAGCGTCATCTTGCGGATTCCTTGCCAAGGCAGGGGATTCGTGTGTGCTTCATTCATCCACCAGGTCAAAGGTGACCCTTTAGCGGGGCCTTCTGGTGTTTTGAGAAAAGGAAAAGGCGATGAACGCCAACGAACTGCGTGATAAAACACCAGATCAGCTCCGTGAGGAACTGGTCAACCTGAAGAAAGAGGGCTTTAACCTCCGCTTTCAACAGGCAACAGGTCAGCTGGAAAACACATCAGGTATCAAAGCGGCTCGCCGCAATGCTGCGCGTGTGAAAACCATCCTGAACCAAAAAGCTGCTGCCGCAGCTTCCGAAGAATAAGGAGCCTGATAGTATGCCCAAACGTATCCTCACAGGCACCGTGACAAGCGACGCCAACGCCCAGACCGTAACTGTCTCGGTTGAACGCCGTTTTACACACCCCGTTCTGAAGAAAACCATTCGTAAGTCCAAAAAATACCGGGCTCATGATGAAAAGAACGTCTTCAAGGTCGGCGACTCTGTTCGCATCATCGAATGCGCGCCGAAATCGAAAACGAAACGCTGGGAAGTTCTGGAAGCTTAAGAGACCGCAAGGTCCCATAAGCGACAGGCTAAACAGTTTGTCGAAACCCTGGGAAATAAATCTGCAATGCATCGCAGTGTCCCATAGGTCGGGAGAAACCATATGATCCAGATGCAAACAAACCTGGATGTTGCTGACAACTCCGGCGCTCGCCGAGTTCAGTGCATCAAGGTTCTGGGTGGCTCTAAGCGTAAGTACGCTTCCGTAGGCGACGTTATTGTCGTTTCGGTTAAAGAAGCCATTCCACGTGGTCGCGTTAAAAAAGGTGACGTCCGTAAGGCCGTCGTCGTACGCACCGCTAAAGAAGTCCGTCGTGATGATGGCACAGCGATCCGCTTTGATCGCAACGCTGCTGTTATCCTGAACAACAACAATGAGCCCGTAGGTACACGTATCTTTGGCCCAGTTGTTCGTGAACTTCGCGGCAAGAACTTCATGAAAATCATCTCGCTTGCTCCGGAGGTGCTGTAACTATGGCTGCTAAACTCCGCAAAGGCGATAAAGTCGTCGTGCTGGCCGGCAAAGACAAAGGCAAAGAGGGTTCTATCACCTCTGTTGACCCGTCTGCAGGCAAAGCAATCGTCGATGGTGTAAACGTCGCTATCCGCGCCACCCGTCAGACCCAGACCAGCCAAGGCGGTCGCATCCCTAAGGCGATGCCGATCGAACTGAGCAACCTGGCACTGTTGGACGCAAACGGTAAAGCAACCCGCGTCGGCTTCCGCATGGAAGGTGACAAGAAAGTGCGCTTCGCCAAGACCACAGGGGACGTGATCGATGCTTGATTCCGCAACCTACACACCCCGCCTCAAGGCACAGTACCGCGAAACCATCCGCGCTGCGCTGAAAGAAGAGTTCGGTTACAAGAACGACATGCAGATCCCTGGTCTGGAAAAAATCGTTCTGAACATCGGCTGTGGTGCAGAAGCTGTTAAAGACTCCAAGAAAGCCAAATCGGCTGTTGAGGATCTGACAGTGATTGCTGGTCAGCGCGCTGTGTCAACAAAAGCAAAGAAATCAATCGCTGGTTTCCGCGTTCGTGAAGACATGCCGTTGGGTGCCAAGGTCACTCTGCGTGGCGACCGGATGTTCGAATTTCTCGACCGTCTGATCACCATCGCGATGCCTCGCATTCGTGACTTCCGTGGTGTTAAGCCTTCTTTCGATGGTCGTGGCAACTTTGCCATGGGCATGAAAGAGCACATCGTGTTCCCAGAAATCGACTTTGATAAAGTTGATGAAACTTGGGGCATGGACATCGTAATTACCACCACAGCGAATACCGACGCTGAAGCTAAGGCACTGTTGAAAGCTCTCAACATGCCGTTCAACGCTTAAGCGCGGGAGGAAAAGACATGGCTAAAAAAGCAATGATCGAGCGCGAAAAGAAGCGCGAGCGCCTGGTGGCAAAATACGCTGCCAAACGCGCTGAGCTGAAAGCGATCGTAAGTGACGAGTCCAAGCCGATGGAAGAGCGTTTCCGCGCTTCTTTGAAGCTGGCAAAATTGCCGCGCAACAGCTCGGCAGTTCGTTTGCACAACCGCTGCCAGCTGACCGGCCGTCCTCACGCTTACTACCGTAAGCTGAAGATCAGCCGTATTGCTCTGCGGGACCTGGGCTCTTCTGGCCAGATCCCCGGTATGGTGAAATCGAGCTGGTAAGGGAGAGACAGATATGAACGATCCTATCGGCGATATGCTCACCCGCATCCGTAACTCGCAACTGCGTGGCAAATCCACTGTCATGACTCCAGCTTCTAAGCTGCGGGCATGGGTTCTGGACGTGCTGGCAGACGAAGGTTACATCCGCGGTTACGAAGCAATGACTGGTGCAGACGGCCATCCGGCTATCGAAATCAGCCTCAAGTACTACGAAGGCGAACCTGTAATTCGTGAAGTGAAGCGGGTTTCTAAACCTGGCCGTCGCGTTTACATGGGCGTCAAAGACATCCCATCTGTCCGTCAGGGCTTGGGTGTGTCGATTGTCTCCACCCCTCAGGGTGTGATGTCGGATGCCAAAGCGCGCGCAGCCAACGTTGGCGGCGAAGTGCTCTGCACCGTCTTCTAAGGAGGTCTATCGATGTCTCGTATTGGTAAAAAACCGGTCGAACTGCCCAGCGGCGTTACCGCCTCTGTGTCCGGCCAGACCATCGAAGTTAAGGGCCCGAAAGGGACCCGTAGCTTCTCAGCCACTGATGATGTGAGCCTCGCTGTCGAAGACAACGTTGTGACCATCACTCCTCGCGGCTCGTCCAAGCGTGCCCGTCAGCAGTGGGGCATGTCCCGCACCATGGTTGCGAACCTCGTAACCGGCGTGACCACCGGCTTTAAAAAAGAGCTGGAGATCCAAGGTGTTGGTTACCGGGCTCAGATGCAGGGCAACACCCTGAAGCTGAACCTCGGCTTGTCGCACGACGTTGACTACACCGCTCCTGAAGGTGTCACCGTTACTGCACCGAAGCAGACTGAAATCGTTGTCGAAGGCAATGATGAGCAGCTGGTCGGTCAGGTTGCCGCAAACATTCGCGCATGGCGTAAGCCCGAGCCCTACAAAGGCAAAGGCATTCGTTACAAAGGCGAATTCATCTTCCGTAAGGAAGGCAAGAAGAAGTAAGGACCAGCAAAATGGCAAACAGCAAAAGAACCCTGTTTCTGAAGCGCCGCTTGCGCGTCCGGAACAAACTTCGCAAGGTCAACGCAGGTCGTCCGCGTCTGTCCGTTCACCGTTCGAACAAGAACATCAGCGTTCAGCTGATCGACGACGTTCGTGGCGTGACTCTGGCAGCGGCATCGACTCTGGAAAAAGATCTGGGCGTCGTTGGCAAGAGCAACGTCGAAGCAGCAACCAAAGTAGGCGCGGCTATTGCCGAGCGTGCTAAGAAAGCTGGCGTTGAAGAAGCATACTTTGATCGCGGTGGTTTCCTGTTCCACGGTAAAGTGAAGGCTCTGGCCGACGCTGCCCGTGAAGGTGGCCTGAAGATCTAAGTCAGTGTGGGCGGTGCTTGCGCCGCCCCGATGATCCGGGGGTTCCGGTTTCGGTCGGACCCACCAGGATTGAGAAATTTTAGGCGCTAGCCGCCTTGTTAGAAGGAATGCCACACATGGCAGAACGTGATAACCGCCGGGGTAACCGTCGTGACCGCGACGAAACACCGGAATTCGCAGACCGCCTGGTCGCGATCAACCGCGTATCAAAAACCGTAAAAGGTGGTAAGCGCTTTGGCTTCGCCGCTCTGGTTGTTGTAGGCGATCAAAAAGGCCGCGTCGGCTTTGGTAAAGGTAAAGCGAAAGAGGTCCCCGAGGCCATTCGTAAAGCCACCGAGCAGGCCAAGCGTCAGATGATCCGCGTGCAGCTGCGCGAAGGTCGGACGCTGCACCACGACATGGAAGGCCGTCACGGCGCCGGTAAAGTCGTTATGCGCACAGCTCCGGAAGGTACTGGTATTATTGCCGGTGGTCCGATGCGTGCCGTATTCGAAATGCTGGGCGTGAAAGACGTTGTCTCCAAGTCGATCGGTTCGCAGAACCCTTACAACATGATCCGCGCAACAATCGACGGCCTCCGCAAGGAATCCAGCCCTCGTTCCGTTGCACAGCGTCGTGGTAAAAAGGTTGCTGACATCCTGCCTAAGCGGGACGAAGCGCCTGCCCAAGCAGAAGCGTAAGGAATCGATCACATGGCAAAAACCATCGTCGTAAAACAGATCGGTTCTCCGATCCGTCGCCCCGCCGACCAGCGTGCTACTCTGGTTGGTCTGGGTCTGAACAAGATGCATAAAACCCGTGAGCTGGAAGATACTCCTTCGGTTCGCGGCATGGTCAACAAGATCCCGCATCTGGTTGAGATCATCGAAGAGCGTGGCTAAGCGCTGGGTCGAACCCCGACAAGATTAGAAAACGCCTTCGGGAAACCGAGGGCGTTTTTTTTGCTTTGCTACGAGTGCATAGCGGCTAGACCAGAACGTCGGTTGCTGACGCGCTGTCCTGACCCTATCTGCGGTTGGTCACAGAAAACATGGACAACGTAACACTGGGAATACGTCCCAGCAGTAGATAAGGAATACAACATGGCAATCGCTCAAGCACACGCATCCTCAGGCCTCTCATTTTCAGCACGTCTGAGCGCGTTTTTCCAAGGCTTCAAAGAATCCCGCGTAAAGCGTATCGCTTACCGTCAAACAGTTTCCGAGCTGTCGTCGATGAGTGATCGTGAATTGCACGATTTGGGATTCAGCCGGTATGAAATTCAGTCGATGGTTCATCGTCACGTTTACGGTATGTGAACCTAGACAATAGATGTTAGTGAGCCCCCAGTTTCTGGGGGCTTTTTGCGTTCAGGGCGCAAAAATTTCCTGAGGTGCGGACAAACCCTTTAGGGTCACAGTATCTAAAACGTCGTTCGAATTGGGCAAACGATCTGCAAACGCTTTGGAGCAGAGAACGGGCTGAGAAAATCTGGGGCACAACGCTTCGACTCGGGCCGCGACGTTAACGGCTTGTCCCATGACTGTGAAATCGAGACGCCGCTCTGAACCGACATTGCCATAGGATACGCGCCCGTGATGCAGGCCCACGCCAAAGTCTGTCGCTAAGGGCTGATCCGCGTTGCGTGCCATATCATGCGCAGCATGAGCCGCAGCCAAAGCATTGATACAGGTTCTCTCTCCGTGTTCAGACTCTGAAAAAATCGCGAGAACACCATCGCCCATGAATTTGAGAATCTCGCCACCGTGTGCTGTGACTGCCTGATCTATGAGTTCAAAGTATCGATTGGCTAAGCGTAGCGCCTCTGCCGCGGGGAGAGTGCTGCTCAACCCGGTCCAATTTCGTAGATCCGAAAAAAATACAGCCGCATCCAATTGCTCAACATGCCCGCGCGTGATTTCGCCACCCAAAACGCGTTGTCCGCTGCGTTGTCCCAAATATGCCTCGGCAATCGCGCTGGAGAGGTAGTTCAGGCGATAGACTTCGACGATGGGCGTCAAACCAAGCGCTATTCTGTTGAAGGCGGCGATGTCTGTTTCAGAAAAACCGCTGGCGCGATCCGTTACAAACACGGCAATACCACCACCTTTCCCTGAGAAACGCAGCGGCACCCCATAATAGTCGGATGCCCCCCGGGCGTGCAGTTCGTGAAAGGCGTCATGGTCCGTCGGGCTGAGCGCGATCAAGCTCTGCCGTAGCGGTTGGCTGGTTTCCCGAATGACGGCCATGGGGCTGCCGATATAGTCATTGCGCTTTTCCAACCCGTGCGAGGCTTCTTGCGGTTCAATTGACCCACTGTCTCGTTCCCAGATCGCGCTGGACGCCGCAACAAGAGGGTGAATAGTGCGGATCGCCAATCGAAATCTCCAGATTGGCACGCCGATGTCCAACATTTCCTTTCCCAACGCCTTGGTGGCGGCATCAAGATCAGGAAGAAAGCGCCCATCGGTCAGGAGCCAATCCAAAATGTCTGTGTCTTTCCACGTCATTCAAGTGCAGCCCGTTAGGATGAGATTGAGAGTAGCAGAAACTTGGCGCTTTGGAACATTTGTGGCACGACCCGAGGGATTCAAACGGCAAAGGTCAACCAAAGGGGATCTGACTTGATCCTAGCAAGTGGAAGGTCTATATGCGCCCGGTGGCTGTACGAGTCACAGAATCAAAATCAAGAAATGCCGTGGTTGACCCATTCGCTTCGAGGGTCACATCCGGCTTAGGAGAAGCGATATGAAACTTCATGAACTGCGCGACAATGCCGGCGCAACGAAACCTCGTAAACGCGTTGCACGTGGTCCTGGTTCCGGCAAAGGTAAAACAGCTGGCCGTGGTATCAAAGGTCAGAAATCCCGTTCGGGTGTGGCAATCAACGGCTACGAAGGCGGTCAGATGCCCTTGTACCAACGTCTGCCAAAGCGCGGCTTTAACAAGCCAAACCGCAAAGAATTCTCTGTTGTTAACCTGGGCCTGATCCAGAAGTTCGTTGATGCAGGCAAAATCGACGCCACTGCAGCGATCACCGAAGATGCAATGATCGCGTCTGGCCTGATCCGCCGTAAGCTGGACGGAATTCGCGTTCTGGCCAAAGGCGAAGTTACTGCAAAGTTGAACCTCGAAGTAACCGGTGCCTCGAAAGCTGCTGTCGAAGCAGTTGAGAAGGCGGGCGGCTCACTGAAGGTCACATCTGCTGCAGCAGCAGAGTAACTGCTTGTGAGCGGCGACGATGCCGCTTACATAGTTCTCAGTTTTCCAATTTGACGCCGCCCGAGCCGGAAAACGGTTCTGGGCGGCGTTTTCATAAGAGAGACCGATAATGGTATCAGCAGCAGAACAAATGGCGGCCAATACAAGCTGGTCAGCCCTTGGCAAAGCCACCGATCTGCGCAACCGCATCCTGTTTACTCTCGGGTTGTTGATCGTCTACCGCTTGGGGACTTTTATTCCCGTACCAGGTATCGACGGTGTTGCGCTGCGCGAGTTCATGGAGCAAGCGGGGCAGGGCATCGGCGGTATGGTTTCGATGTTTACCGGGGGCGCATTGGGCCGCATGGGTATCTTTGCCCTTGGCATTATGCCCTATATCTCGGCGTCGATTATTGTTCAGCTGATGACGGCCATGGTGCCGCAACTTGAGCAGCTCAAGAAAGAAGGCGAACAGGGTCGTAAGAAGATCAACCAATATACTCGTTTCGGTACTGTGGCATTGGCCACTGTGCAGGCCTACGGGTTGGCTGTTTCGCTCGAATCAGGAGATCTGGCGACAGATGCCGGTCTCTACTTCCGCTTTTCGACCATGATTACACTGGTTGGCGGTACAATGTTCCTGATGTGGCTGGGTGAACAAATCACTGCACGCGGCATCGGGAATGGTATCTCTTTGATCATTTTCGTCGGCATCATTGCCGAAGTCCCAGCCGCTTTGGCGCAGTTCTTGGCCTCGGGCCGTTCGGGCGCAATCAGCCCTGCCGTGATCCTGTTGGTCATTGCGATGGTTCTGGTGACGATCACATTTGTGGTCTTCATGGAGCGCGCATTGCGCAAGATCCACATCCAGTACCCGCGCCGTCAGGTCGGAATGAAGGTCTATGACGGTGGCTCAAGCCACTTGCCTGTCAAGGTTAACCCGGCCGGTGTTATCCCTGCGATCTTTGCCAGCTCGTTGTTGCTTCTGCCTGTGACGATCTCGACTTTCTCAGCAGGTGCTGCAAACGGTCCCGTTATGTCTTGGCTGTTGGCCAATTTCGGACCGGGCCAGCCGCTGTACCTGCTGTTCTTCGTTTCGATGATCGTCTTCTTTGCGTATTTCTATACCTTCAACGTTGCTTTCAAGCCGGATGATGTCGCGGACAACCTAAAGAACCAGAATGGCTTTGTTCCTGGGATTCGCCCGGGTAAGAAAACCGCTGAATACCTCGAGTATGTTGTGAATCGGATCTTGGTAATGGGTGCGGCCTACCTTGCAGCAGTTTGTTTGTTGCCCGAAATTCTGCGCGGCCAATTTGCGATCCCGTTCTATTTCGGCGGTACCTCCGTTCTGATTATTGTCTCTGTAACCATGGATACCATCCAACAAGTTCAGAGCCACCTGTTGGCGCACCAATACGAAGGGCTGATTGAAAAGTCCCAACTGCGCGGTAAAAACAAAAAACGCGCTAGGAAGGGACCTGCTCGTCGATGAATATCATTCTATTGGGCCCGCCAGGCGCGGGCAAAGGCACTCAGGCGCAGCATTTGGTCGATGCACGCGGCATGGTTCAGCTGAGCACCGGTGACATGTTGCGCGAAGCCAAAAGCAGCGGCACCGAAATGGGCAAGCGCGTTGCCGAAGTCATGGACAAGGGTGAACTCGTCACTGATGAGATCGTCATTGGCCTGATCCGCGAAAAGCTAGAGCAGGGCGCCAAGGGCGGGTTCATCTTTGATGGGTTCCCGCGCACTTTGGCGCAGGCCGATGCTCTGGGTGAGCTGCTGGCGGAAAAGGGCGAGAGCCTGGAGTGCGTAGTCGAATTGCAAGTTGACGACGAGACGCTTGTGAAGCGCATCGTTAACCGTGCTGCTGAAGCCGTTGCAGCAGGCAAGGAAGCCCGCGCTGATGACAACGAAGACAGCGTGCGTATCCGCCTAATGGAATACTACAAAAAGACCGCGCCGTTGATCGGTTACTATTATGCTAAAGGTCAGCTATCTAAAATCGATGGTCTGGGCGAGATTGGCGAAGTTAAGAGGCAAATTAGTAAGGTGTTGGACTGAGGCCTTTCAAAAGTAAGTTCGAGCTTAAAGTCTCTCGAACATAAACATATTTTAGGGTAGACGCTATGCCATCACCATTGGATCAACAAACGGAGCAGGCGTTTGCTCCGGCAGGTATTGTTTACGATCAAACGAACGTGAATATTGAGGCGTTTTTCAATAGTTCGGTGATTTTGCCGGATTCGAAACTCCGACACATGGCGTTCAATCTTTCGCCGAAGGATAGCCTTGCGCTCGAATTTGGTGTGTTCTCAGGTAAATCACTGAGAACTTTGGCTTTCCTCAATCCGGACCGTCATTTTACCGGTTTTGATTCATTTGAAGGATTGCCCGAAGACTGGAAACGTTCGCCGGGCGATGTTTATAAAGCTGGGCATTTTGCGCTAAAGCGGTTGCCGCCGATGCCTAGAAATGTGTCTTTGGTTAAAGGCTTTTTTGACCAAACCTTGGCGCCATGGCTCGCCAAAAACCACGGTTCGATAGGGTATGTTCATATCGATTGCGATTTATATCGCGGGGCAAAACATGTTTTGACCTGCGTAACCCCAAGGCTTCGTGACGGAGCTGTAATCGTTTTTGATGAGTTGTGTGACTGGAAGGAAAGTGGCGTTTATTCCTATTGGGCCGATGGGGAATGGAAGGCACTGACCGAGTGGCTGAATGAAGAAGGCTTTTCCTTTCGGATCCTTGGTCGCGGGCATACATTCCAGGCGGCCATTCAAGTCTACAGGAAGCCTGAGGAGTTTACAGAAAGTGACGCTTCTGTATTCATTCGGGCGATCTACGCAACGGGTGCAAAAGAGGTTGCGCGGCAGCGTGCAGATGAGCTCACCAAAAGTGATCCGTCATCAGTTAAGGCGGCTTTGTTATCTATTGAGTACAAAGTGAAGCCCTTGCCTGAAGTTGCGTTACGTCAAATTTCTAACATTGAAGCCAGCGCAAAAGGCTCAGAAGACGAAGTCAAACTGGCGGTGTATAAAGCTCGCGCTCTTTTTCAATTGAATAAACTGGAGCAGGCTGAACGAGAGATTCAGGCGGTTCTGAAGAAAGATCCTTACCATACCAATTCGACCAAGCTTGGGGGATCAATTGCTAGAAGGCTTCGGAAGTACGAGACTGCGAAAGCGCTGTTTACGCGTGCATACAATACCACGGGTGACGCTAAAATGCTCGAGCATATCGCAGATGTGAACCGCCTGTGCGAAACACGTCCCGAATTCAGAGGAATGAAGTTCAGCGGGTTGATGTTGCAGCATTTGGTAGATTCGGGTGATTTTAAAACGGTGCTTGATGTTGGCAGTGGTGCTGGCGAACAGTCCGCTTGTTTGCGTGCGCACGGTAAGGCCGTGACAGAGCTCGACTATGGAGAAAGCATTTACCACCGCGAAAGAGGCAAAGACAGCGACGTGATTTTGGGAGATTTTGTAACAGTGCCTATCGATCGCAAATTTGACTGCATAGTCGCATCGCATGTTCTGGAGCATCAACCCAACGTCAATTTATTTTTGAAGAAAGCTCACTCAGTTCTGAACGAGGGTGGCCTACTGGCTGTGTCTGTGCCCCCACTAAAACACGCAATTGTGGGCGGGCATCTGACGGTTTGGAATGCGGGTTTGGTGATGTACAATTTGATTTTGGCGGGCTTTAACTGTCGTGAAGTTTGGATCAGAAAATATGGATACAATATTTCGGTTGTTGTGAAAAAAGAAACGATTGTGGCAGAGGGCCTAGAATACGACAACGGGGATATTGATCGAGTGGCAAAGTACCTTCCTGCGGGGTTTTCAGAAGGCTTCAATGGAGACATTGTTAGCCTTGGCTGACGAGGTAACCTAAGATGAGAGAGCAGGTCGTCAGATCAAACTTTGGGGGGGTGGACAATCGGCCTTGACCAGGCGAAAAAATCCCCATAGACACCCCCATCCCCTAGGGGAATCAAACGCGTGGATGGGATTCGCTCATCCTGCAAGACTACCTCGAAATACTTGGCCAATGATGTTCGCATCCGGTCTGGTGTTGTGAAAAAAGGTTCCGGTGTTACGGAACCGCAACCAAAAGGAAAGTGACACGTGGCACGTATTGCCGGCGTAAACATCCCCACTGCAAAGCGGGTACCAATCGCCCTTACTTATATCACCGGAATCGGTAACACCTCAGCTAAAGCAATCTGCGAAGCTGTTGGCATCGACTCCACCCGTCGCGTCAACGAACTGTCGGATGCCGAAGTTTTGGCCGTGCGTGAGCACATCGATGCAAACTACACCGTCGAAGGTGACCTGCGTCGTGACACTCAGATGAACATCAAGCGTTTGATGGATCTGGGTTGCTACCGCGGTCTGCGCCATCGTCGTAACCTGCCCGTTCGCGGTCAGCGTACCCACACCAACGCTCGCACTCGCAAAGGCCCCGCAAAGGCCATTGCTGGTAAGAAGAAATAAGGGAGGGTTTGATCAATGGCACGCGATAAGACTCGGACCAAGAAAAAAGAGCGCAAGAATATTGCTTCGGGCGTAGCCCACGTAAATTCGTCGTTCAACAACACCAAGATCCTGATCTCTGATGTACAGGGCAACGCGATCTCTTGGTCGTCAGCCGGTACCATGGGCTTCAAAGGCTCGCGGAAATCGACCCCGTACGCTGCTCAGATGGCTGCAGAAGATGCAGGCAAAAAAGCACAGGATCACGGCGTCAAAACGCTGGAAGTCGAAGTCCAGGGCCCCGGCTCAGGACGTGAATCGGCTCTGCGCGCGTTGGCTGCAGTGGGCTTCAACATCACGTCGATCCGCGACGTGACACCGATCGCTCACAACGGTTGCCGCCCACCAAAGCGTCGCCGCGTTTAAGCGATACAAAAGTTTTACTGGGGCCGCGTTATTTGACGCGGCCCCAGTACGCCGTTTGAAACCTCGGGCGTCTGCACCTTTATGGACATGGGGCGCAGACAGGAATGGAGGGACACATGATCCATAAGAATTGGGCAGAACTGATCAAGCCGACCCAGCTGGACGTTAAGCCGGGCAACGACCCTGCGCGTCAGGCGACTGTGGTCGCTGAACCGCTTGAGCGGGGCTTTGGTCTGACACTGGGCAACGCCCTGCGTCGCATCTTGATGAGCTCGCTGCAAGGCGCGGCCGTCACCTCCGTTCAGATTGACAACGTTCTGCACGAGTTTTCCAGCGTTGCTGGTGTGCGCGAGGACGTCACCGATGTGATCCTGAACCTCAAGCAGGTTTCGCTGCGCATGGAAGTCGAAGGACCCAAGCGCCTGTCGATCAATGCCAAAGGCCCCGCCGTTGTTACCGCTGGTGACATCAGCGAGAGCGCTGGCATCGAAATCCTGAACCGCGACCACGTGATCTGTCACTTGGACGATGGTGCCGACCTGTTCATGGAACTGACCGTGAACACAGGCAAAGGCTACGTTTCGGCTGACAAGAACAAGCCAGAAGACGCGCCTATCGGCCTGATCCCGATCGATGCGATCTATTCGCCGGTTAAAAAGGTTTCGTATGACGTTCAGCCGACCCGTGAAGGTCAGGTTTTGGACTATGATAAACTGACCATGAAAGTCGAAACTGACGGTTCGATCACGCCTGACGATGCAGTTGCCTACGCCGCGCGCATTCTGCAGGACCAGCTGTCGATCTTCGTCAACTTTGATGAGCCTGAGTCCGCAAGCCGTCAGGACGAAGACGATGGTCTCGAGTTCAACCCGCTTCTGCTCAAGAAAGTGGACGAGCTGGAACTGTCGGTGCGTTCGGCAAACTGCCTGAAGAACGACAACATCGTTTACATCGGCGATCTGATCCAGAAAACCGAAGCAGAAATGCTGCGCACGCCGAACTTTGGCCGTAAGTCTCTGAACGAGATCAAAGAAGTTCTGTCCGGCATGGGTCTGCACCTTGGCATGGACGTAGAGGACTGGCCGCCCGACAACATCGAAGATCTGGCGAAAAAGTTCGAAGATTCGTTCTAAGACATCAGGGGGAGGGCACATGCGCTCCCCCAATCAATGCCCGGACAGCCGGGGAAGAGATGGGCGATCCTGCCCCAAGGAGAGGGACTGACCCGCATCGGTCTCCAGACAAAGCACAAGCTTAAGTTAGGACTAATAAAATGCGTCACGCACGTGGATACCGCCGCCTGAACCGTACACATGAGCACCGTAAAGCTCTGTTTGCTAACATGGCCGGCTCGCTCATCGAGCACGAGCAGATCAAAACAACTCTGCCAAAAGCAAAAGAATTGCGCCCGATTATCGAAAAGCTGATCACTCTGGGCAAGCGCGGCGACCTGCACGCCCGTCGTCAGGCGTCCGCACGTCTGAAAGAAGACCAGTATGTTGCGAAATTGTTCGACATCCTGGGCCCACGGTACAAAGACCGTCAGGGTGGCTATGTTCGCGTTCTGAAAGCTGGTTTCCGTTACGGTGACATGGCGCCTATGGCGATCATTGAATTCGTAGACCGTGATCGTGATGCAAAAGGCGCAGCCGACAAGGCACGCACTGCAGCTGAAGAAGCGGCCGCAGAATAAGTTCAAAGTGGCAATTGCCACTTTTGGGGCCCATGCTCAGCTGAGCATGGGCCCTTTTTGTTTGTAAAGTCTTCAGAATGGCTGCGGCGGTAAAGGGCAGAACGGGATTCCCCAATCGGATCGCTTGCAATCTGTGGGACCGCCCCGCATATCCGAGGGAACATGCAAATACCGGAGGCTCCATGTTTCGTGCAGTTCTGACAGCAGCAATGGTACTGAGTGCCTCTTTCGCCGGTGCGGAAACCCGTGTGCCGACATCACAGGGTGAAATTTCCTTGGGTTTCGCGCCTGTGGTCAAGAAATCGGCCCCTGCCGTGGTGAATATCTACGCAAAGATCATCACCGAAGGACGGCCGAATCCGCTGTTTTCGGATCCCTTCTTTCAGGACTTTTTTGGGGGTTCTTCGGCACCGCGCCCCCGTGTTCAGAATTCATTGGGTTCGGGGGTTATCCTGTCAGATGATGGGTTGGTGGTTTCCAACTATCACGTGGTCGGTATGGCATCAGAAATTCAGGTTGTGACGACGGATCGGCGCGAGTTTTCCGCCAAGGTCGTGCTAGGCGACGAAGAAAGCGATATCGCGATCCTTCAGATCGAAGAGGTTTCTGATCTCCCCTATTTGGCACTGCGCAACTCTGATCAGGTCGAAGTAGGGGAATTGGCTTTGGCGATCGGGAACCCGTTTGGAATCGGGCAAACTGTGTCTAGCGGTATTGTTTCAGGGCTCGCGCGATCCGGTGCAGCAACGGGGCAGGCGCGGGGCTATTTCATTCAAACTGACGCGGCGATTAATCCAGGGAATTCCGGGGGCGCGCTGATCGACGTGAACGGGGATCTGATTGGTATCAACACCTCGATCCTCAGTCGTTCAGGTGGATCAAACGGGATTGGTTTTGCTATTCCTGCGAATTTGGTGGCTGAATTCATGCGTCAGGCGCGCGAAGGGCGCCCCTTTTTCCAACGTCCTTGGGCGGGAATGGCCGGGCAGCCAATGACAGCAGATATCGCCGATTCACTCGGGTTTGCGATGCCTGAGGGGGTGGTGATTTCAGACCTTCACGGCGAAAGCCCTTTTTCGGTTGCTGGTTTCAAAGTGGGCGATGTGATCACCAAGGTGGACGGAAAGATTGTAAATTCTCCGTCTGAGATGGTTTTTCGTATGTCCGTGGCTGGAATTGGTGGTGAAGTTGTCGTTTCCCGTTTGCGTGGTCAAGAATCAAGCGATGTTCGTGTGTCGATGCTGGCCCCCCCTGATGAACCTGCATCGGATCCGATAACTTTGGGGGATGACACTGTATTGCCTGGCTTGGGTTTGGCACGTATCAACCCGGCGGTGATTTCTCGGTTCGGGTTGCCGCTTTCGATAGAAGGGGTGATTGTCACCGAACCGGGCCGGTATGGTGCCCGTGCGGGGTTACAGTTCGGGGATGTGCTGTCTGTGATCAATGAAGAAGAAATGCACACAACGGCTGACATACGAACGGCCCTGACTGACCCGGGGCGGTGGGTGAAACTCGACTTGATGCGACGCGGACAATGGGTCTCGTTGCGGTTTCGGATGTAGGTGATGTCAGATCTATTCGATCTCGGAAAACAACAGGGCAACCGGCCTCTTGCTGCGGCTTTGCGGCCGGAAACACTGGATGATGTTATTGGTCAGGATGCGATCACTGCGGAAGGTTCTACCCTGCGGCGCAGAATTGCTGCAGACCAGCTGGGCAGCATAGTTCTGTATGGTCCCCCAGGTATTGGGAAAACATCAATTGCGCGTGCCGTGGGCAATATGCTCAGCAAGGATTTTCGCCCGCTTCACGCGACACGCGCCGGGGTAAAGGAAATTCGCCAACTCGCAGACGAGGCACGGATACGCCCGCTGCTCATCTTTGTAGATGAGGTTCATCGTTTTTCAGCCACACAGGCAGATGATCTTCTGGCGATCTGCGAAGAGGGTACGGCTGACTTCATCGGTGCTACAACCCAAAACCCCTATACGGCTTTGCCGAAAGCTCTGGTTTCACGATCCACGATCCTTAAGCTTGAGCCGATTTCGATCAATGACATGGTGACTGTGGTTGATCGTGGGCTTGCTCATTTGGCAAGCACCGGAATTCAGGTCACTCTTTCACCAGACCATAAACACCTCATCGCGGGGCGCTCTGGGGGCGATGCCCGCCGTGCGCTGACAACTCTCGAAGGGCTTTGCGTTGGCCATGGCTTGGATGAGCCTGTCGTTGTAACAGAGGACATGATCGAAGACGCTTATATGGCGGCGCCGGTTAACCATGATCGTTCTGGGGATCAGCACTACGACGTTATTTCCGCCTTTATTAAATCCATGCGCGGAGGGGCGGCAGACGCTGTCCTGTATTGGCTGGCTAGGCTTATTCATGGTGGGGAAGACCCACGTTTTATAGCGCGCCGCATCATGATTCAGGCATCTGAGGATGTGGGGCTTGCCGACAACACTGCGCTTCAGACCGCTGTTGCAGCGGCGCAGGCGGTGGAAATGATCGGATATCCAGAGGCTCGGATCATTCTGGCGCATGCGGCGCTGCATGTAGCACGCGCGCCTAAATCTGGGTCGGCCAATCACGGAATTTCGGCTGCTCTGTCCGCTGTGACGCAAGAGGCGCCATTGCCGGTCCCATTGCACCTGCGCGACGCGCATTACCAAGGGGCTGAGGCTTTGGGGCATGTGGGCTATCGCAGCCCGCACAAGGACCCAAAGGGTTGGATTGATCAAGATTACGCACCGGGTGTGCCCACAGGGCGGTTTTATGTGAGCGAGGCGCGAGACGCCGCGACGTTTGAAAAACGTGCCGATGACTATTGGGAACGGGTCACGGGACGGCCTTCGCCCAAATTGTTCGACTAAGCGGCACAGTCACCTCGCCACTCGATTAGCTGCGAATTAGGCTGCAATGAGGCGATCTGAGCGGATAGTTTGGTCAAACGCGGGGTGAAATGCTGCGAATCTTGACATTCCCTCCTATGCGCGCGACAGACCGCGCATGATCTCACCGGTTTTACATGTGGCGCTTGGCGGCGCCATCGGGGCGTCGCTCCGGTATCTGACAGGCATTGGCGTTTTACGCGCATTTGGCCATCAGGAGTTTCCTGTCGCCATTTTGACCGTGAACGTCATCGGGTCGTTCCTGATGGGCGTTTTTGTGATTGCAGCGGCACATCGCGGACTGACGCATCTCAGTCCCTTTGTGATGACTGGATTGATGGGTGGGTTTACGACTTTTTCGGCGTTTTCGCTGGAAGCGGTGAACCTATACGAACGCGGCGCCATGGGGCACGCGGCACTTTATGTGGGACTGTCCGTTGGGCTGTCTCTGGCGGCGCTGATGGCGGGGCTATTTCTTGCAAGGGGGCTCTGGGCATGAGCGGCGTACAAATGATTACTGTGGGTGATGACGATGGCGATCAGCGGTTGGACCGCTGGCTACGCCGGATGTTCCCACATCTAAGCCAAGGGCGCGTCGAAAAGATGTGTCGCAAAGGCGAGTTGCGGGTTGAAGGCGGTCGGGTCAAAGCTTCGACTCGATTGGAGATCGGTCAAGTGGTGCGGGTTCCCCCACTGCCGGATACTGATCACAAGCCTACCCCGTTGAGAGATCGTGTATCCGATGCGGATGCCAAGATGATCCAAGACTGCGTGATCTACCGGGATGATCAAGTGATCGCCATCAACAAGCCTTGGGGCTTGGCGGTTCAGGGCGGCAGTGGCCAGACCCGCCATGTGGATGGCTTGGCCGAAGCGCTTCGTTTTGGCAACGAGGACAAACCACGCCTTGTCCACCGGTTGGATAAAGATACATCCGGTGTCTTGGTCATGGCACGCACTCGCGAAGCGGCCAAGTCCTTGACGGCGGCGTTCCGTCACCGCGACACGCGCAAGATCTATTGGGCGTTGGTTGCAGGTGTGCCGACCCCTTATCTGGGCGAAATCAAGACAGGTTTGGTAAAGGCTGGCGGTCATGGCAAGCAGGGCGAGGGTGAAAAGATGATCGCCATTGATCCGCGGGATATTGATGGAACATACGGCGCGAAACGCGCGCACACGGTCTATGCTACTTTGTACCGTGTTGCCGGACGGGCGTCGTGGGTTGCAATGGAACCGATCACTGGTCGGACGCACCAATTGCGGGCTCATATGTCCGGTATGGGGCACCCGATAATTGGCGATGGTAAATACGGTGGCTCTGGGCAAGAAAACCTAGGCGATGGCTGGGGCGCGCAACTTGGCGGCGTCATAAGCAAAAAGTTGCATTTGCACGCGCGCAGCCTGTCTTTTGAGCATCCAACAACTCGCAAACCCATCACAATCACTGCTCCTTTGCCGGAGCATATGGCGGAAACGTGGGACACCTTTGGATGGACCGAAGATTTGGCAGCAGACGATCCATTTGCATCGCTACAATGAGCAAACCGCTGCGCCTGATCATTTTTGACGTAGATGGGACGCTGGTCGACAGTCAGGCCAGTATCGTTGGCTCTATGACTGCTGCTTTCGAAGCGCTTTCGCTGCCTGTGCCAAGCCGTGGGGCGATCTTGTCTATTGTGGGCTTGTCGCTGCCGCAGGCGATGGCGCGTCTGGTGCCTGATCAATCCGATCAAACGCAGGCCCAATTGGTGCAGGGGTACAAAGATTTCTATCGGGATCAGCGCCTTGCGCTGGGCGCGGCCCATTCTCCGCTTTATCCCGGCGCGCGTGAAATTTTGGACAGGCTGCAGGGTGTTCCTGAGTTTTTGCTGGGCATAGCCACCGGAAAATCCTTGCGAGGATTGGACGGTCTGATCGAGGCACACGGATTAGAACGGTATTTTGTGACCAAGCAAGTCGCCGATTTCCACCCCTCTAAACCGCACCCATCCATGATTGAAACCGCGCTAAGGGAAACCGGGCTCACGGCGTCAGACGCGGTGATGATCGGGGACACCAGTTTCGACATGGAGATGGCAGCCAACGCCGGAGTTACGGGCATTGGCGTTAGCTGGGGCTACCACGATACGTCTGCGTTGCAGCATGCCGCACAGATCATTGATACATTTGACGCGCTGCCCGAGGCATTGGCGCAAATCTGGAAATAAGAAATGAGTGAATGGAAACCCAAGCGGTTCTGGAAAAACAGCCTGGTTGTCGAAGCAGGCAACGGGTTCACAGTTGAACTCGACGGCCGCCGTGTAAAAACGCCCGCCAAAGCTGAACTGATTGTTCCTACTCAAGATATGGCCGAGGCCATTGCTGCGGAGTGGAATGCACAGGACGGGCAGGTCGACCCTGGCACGATGCCAATGACACGATCGGCCAATGCGGCAATTGATAAAGTGCGTCACCAACACGCAGAGGTGGCCGAAATGTTGGCCGCTTATGGTGATTCGGATTTGTTGTGCTATCGGGCGGATTCCCCGCGAGAATTGGTTCAAAGACAAGCTGAACAGTGGGACCCGGCTCTGGATTGGGCAGCTGAAACACTGAATGCGCGGCTTGTTTCACAATCAGGTGTGATCCATCGCCCCCAAAATTCCGAAGTTATCGAAACGCTCACCAAAGCAGTTCACGCATTGGATTCTTTTCAGCTCGCGGCTTTTCATGATCTTGTCAGTTTGTCAGGATCGCTGGTTTTGGGCTTTGCAGCTGCAAAAGATTGGCGCAAACCGGACCAAATCTGGCAGATTTCGCGGCTGGACGAGCTTTGGCAAGAAGAATTGTGGGGCGTCGATGAAGAAGCTCAAAAAATGAGCGACGTGAAGCGTCAGGCCTTTTTGCATGCAAAACGGTTCTTCGATTTCTCTGGATGAGACCCTAAACTATCATTCTTGTTTAAGTTTCCCTGGGGGAAGTTAAGGAGCGATTTCATCGAAAGAGGTGATGCAACCCTTGACGTTTGTTGATGATTGCGCCCACACTCGGGCCCACTGAAGGGGAGTGAACTTTTCGGTACCAATTCCGGCATTACTCAAGCCGGCAAAACCGCCCCACAACGAGGCGGACATCAGGAAGAGGTAAATATGAATAAATCCGTAGTTTTCGGCGCGCTCACCGTCGCTGGCTTGGCAGCAAGCGCTGCTGCAGCTGGCACGATGGATGATGTAAAAGCACGTGGCACACTGAACTGTGGCGTTACAACTGGTCTGGTAGGGTTTGCTGCACCTGACGCGAATGGCGAATGGAACGGTTTTGACGTTTCGGTTTGCCGCGCTGTCGCAGCCGCAGTTTTGGGAGACGCTTCTGCTGTAACTTTCGTACCAACCACCGGTAAAACACGCTTTACGGCGTTGGCATCAGGTGAAATCGATCTGCTTGCACGTAACACCACATGGACGTTCTCGCGCGATGTTGACCTCAAGTTCACCTTTGTTGGCGTGAACTACTATGATGGTCAGGGCTTCATGGTTCCAAAAGAACTGGGCGTGTCTTCAGCCAAAGATCTGGATGGTGCAACTGTTTGTATTCAGACCGGTACAACCACCGAACTGAACCTTGCGGACTTCTTCCGCACCAACAACATCAGCTATGAGCCGGTTCCAATCGAAACAAACGCTGAAGCACAGCAACAGTACCTTGCTGGTGCGTGTGACGTTTACACCACTGATGCATCCGGTCTGGCTGCAACACGTGCGTCGTTCGAAGATCCTGCAGGTCACGCCCTGCTGCCCGAAATCATTTCCAAAGAGCCTCTGGGCCCGCTTGTTCGCCACGGCGACAACGAATGGGGTGATGTCGTACGCTGGACTCTGAACGCGATTATCACAGCAGAAGAGCTGGGTGTGACTTCGGCAAACGTTGCTGAAATCGCCTCTTCGACAGACAACCCAGAAATCAAGCGTCTGCTTGGTTCCGAAGGCACTTTGGGTGAAATGTTGGGTCTGGACGCAGAGTGGGCCAAGCGCGCCATCATGGCGGGCGGCAACTATGGTGAAATCTTTGCCAAGAACATCGGCGAAGAAACACCAATCGGTCTGGCACGTGGTCTGAACGCACAGTGGACCGAAGGCGGCCTGCTGTATTCGCCCCCATTCCGCTAAACATCATGTGAAAAGGGCGCAGGGAAACCTGCGCCCTTTTTGCCTTTTCAAAAACGTGCCTGATTTCAGTGAGCGAAGAAAAACTTCGCCGAAAGACAAATCAGGGTCTCACGGGGATATACATAGGTCATGACGACTCTCACTGACCCGCCAAAGGAGCAGTTCCGGCTGTCGATGCTCCTTTATGATACGCGGTATCGATCAGCTACGATCCAAGTCATCGCAATGCTCTGTTTCATGTTGTTGGCCGCTTGGCTCATCAACAACACAGCTCAAAACCTGGCCGCGCTGGGTAAACCAATTGATTTCGGGTTCTTTAGCGAGCCTGCCAGCTATGACATCAACCAGCGGCTGCTGGAATATACATCTCGGGATACCCACCTGCGCGCTGCCTTGATGGGACTATTGAACACGCTCGTGGTTGCTGTTCTGGGCTGTATTACGGCGACGATCATTGGTGTGTTCGTCGGGGTTCTTCGACTGTCGTCGAACTGGTTGGTTGCACGGATTATGACCGTTTACGTGGAAATGTTCCGTAACGTACCAGTGTTGCTTTGGATCGTTCTGGCGATGGCCATCATGATCGAAAGTCTTCCGGCTCCACGCGCTTTCCGTGGCGAGGATCCAACTGCGACAATGAAATTGTTTGATAGTGTCGCCATCACGAACCGCGGCGTCTATGTTCCGGAATTCCTGTTTTCGCGCAGCTTGGGTAACATTCACCTTTTTGGTGACTCCAGTCTCCGGTTTGACATCTCTTTGGATCTTATGGCTGTCCTTGTTGTGCTTGCACTCAGCATTTTTGCGATGCGCAAAGTCGCAGCCAAAGCTGCCGCAACACAAGAAGCAACCGGTGATCGTCCTAAGATCTGGTATATCCAACTGGGTTTGCTGTTTGTGCCGATGGCCATTCTGCTTACTGTTTTGGGCTGCCATTTTGGCTATCCAGAACTGAAAGGGTTCAATTTCAAAGGCGGGACGTACATGCGTAACTCGCTGATTGCCCTTTGGCTTGCTCTGTCTCTCTACACCGCTGCGTTTATCGCGGAAATCGTACGGGCAGGCATCTTGGCGATCTCAAAGGGGCAGACTGAGGCTGCTTCGGCTCTGGGAATTCGCCCCGGTAAGACGATGCGCCTGGTGATCCTGCCGCAAGCGCTACGTGTGATCATCCCCCCAATGATTTCGAATTATCTGAACCTGACCAAGAACTCGTCATTGGCGATCGCGGTTGGTTATATGGATATTACGGGCACGATGGGTGGTATCACGATGAACCAGACTGGCCGCGAGCTGGAATGTGTTCTTTTGCTGATGCTCGCCTATCTGATCATTTCGCTGAGCATTTCAGCCGTGATGAACTGGTACAATAACAGCGTCAAATTGGTGGAGCGGTAATATGAGTGATGTTTCATTTGTCCGCACAGAAATGTTGCCGGAAAAGGCACCGCCTGCATCCGAAGTTGGTGTAATTGGCTGGGCCAGACACAACCTGTTTTCAGGCTGGTTCAACTCTGCGCTGACCATCGTGTCGATTGCAGCGATCTACTATGTGTTGTCGGGTGTTTTCCCATGGGTTTTCCAATCTGTTTGGAATGCGGATTCACTGGGTGAATGCCGTGAAATCATGAAGGCAACATGGGGATCAACGCATGGCCACGCCTGTTGGGGCGTTATCAATGATCGCTGGGAGCAGTTGCTGTTCGGTTTCTATCCGAGCGAATTGTACTGGCGTCCTATTGTGTCTTTGATCCTGTTGCTTGCAGCGCTTAGCCCGATCCTGTTCGCGGATCGTGTGTCGCCAAAGATGCTGATTTTGACAACTGCCTATCCCTTCTTGATGGTGTTCCTGATGTGGGGTGGCACTATTTGGGGCCCGCTCAGCGCAGCCTTTGGTTTTGTCATTGCGTATCTGATCATCAAATACGCAACTGAAGCTGTTGGCGAATTGTTCGCTATGATTGCTGGCGTTGCGGTGGCGGTGATCTGGTGGTTGCTGTTATCCGGCCCAATTGTCGAGGCGCTGTCCTCGGCTATGCCCATTGGAATCGAAGCCGTCGCCAGCCGTAAGTTCGGTGGTTTCATGCTAGCGATCTTGCTGGGTGTTGTTGCGATTGGTGTGTCACTGCCCATCGGTATTGTCCTCGCCTTGGGGCGGCAGTCAGATCTGTTGATTGTCAAAGCACTATGCGTGGGCTTCATCGAATTCATTCGTGGTGTACCACTGATCACTTTGCTGTTTGTGGCGTCGTTGCTGTTGAACATTTTCCTGCCGCCAGGCACGAACTTTGACATCATTCTGCGCGTCATGATCATGATGACCCTCTTTTCGGCCGCCTATATGGCCGAGGTGATCCGGGGTGGCCTCGCGGCTTTGCCACGCGGTCAGTACGAGGGCGCAGACAGTCTGGGATTGGATTATTGGCAAGCACAGCGATTGATCATCATGCCGCAAGCTCTGAAAATCTCGATTCCCGGGATCGTGAGTACATTCATTGGGATCTTTAAAGATACGACGCTGGTGTCGATTATCGGGTTGTTTGACGTGATTGGATTGGCAAGTGCCATCCGTGCCGATACCGCCTGGAACGGCATCTATTGGGAATTGTTCGCCTTCATCGCGTTCCTGTTCTTCATCGTCTGTTTCTCTATGTCCCGATATTCCATGTATCTGGAGCGCAAGCTTCAGACTGGCCACCATTAAGGAGTTCAACCTATGTCTGAACTTGCTACAAACCGCGAAATCGACCGTTCCAAGATGCAGGTCTCGGATGAGGTCGCGATAGAAATCTCGAACATGAACAAGTGGTACGGGTCGTTCCACGTGTTGCGGGATATCAACCTCACCGTAAACCAAGGCGAACGGATCGTTATCGCCGGACCTTCGGGTTCGGGGAAATCGACCCTGATCCGGTGTCTGAATGCTTTGGAAGAGCACCAACAGGGCAAGATCATTGTGGATGGGACTGAGCTGTCAAACGACCTCAAGAACATCGACAAGATCCGGTCCGAGGTTGGTATGGTGTTTCAGCACTTCAATCTGTTTCCGCACCTGACGATCCTTGAAAACTGTACGTTGGCTCCGATTTGGGTACGCAAAACGCCCCGGAAAGAAGCCGAAGAACGTGCGATGCATTTCTTGGAAAAGGTCAAAATCCCTGAGCAGGCCAACAAGTATCCGGGCATGTTGTCAGGTGGTCAGCAGCAGCGTGTGGCGATTGCCAGATCGTTGTGCATGATGCCGCGGATCATGTTGTTCGATGAACCAACATCGGCGCTGGACCCTGAGATGATCAAAGAGGTGCTCGACACCATGATCGAGCTGGCCGAAGAAGGCATGACCATGCTTTGCGTAACGCACGAGATGGGCTTTGCCCGTCAGGTCGCGAACCGCGTGATCTTTATGGATGCGGGCCAGATCGTGGAACAGAACGAACCAGAAGAATTCTTTAACAACCCACAGTCTGATCGGACCAAGCTGTTCCTCAGTCAGATTCTCGGGCACTAAGGCATTCTAACGGGGCTGTGCCCCGGATATCTTATCGCAAAGGCCGGGCTTGTTCCCGGCCTTTGTCATTCTAGCAATTCACGCGGCAGGACAAAATTCAGTACCCGCCCGCTGTGCCATTGCAATGAGCCCCAATCAGAAATGTCAAATTCGATCACAGCTGTCGCGCAGGTGGGATAGTCCCCATATCGTGGGTGGGCAGGAAACGTTCGCACGAGTCGTCTGGCGAAATCAGCTATTCCTGGGTTGTGCCCCAGCATCAGGACAACATTACCGCTGGCATCGCACAGAACGTCCATCATCTGTTGTGACGAGGCATGATAAAGCGCGTCAGCATAGGCGGCATCGGCCTCTAAATTCATCAAATCCCACGTTTCCCGTGTGCGTTGGGATGATGAACTGAGGACCTGATCCGGGATATGATCTTGGGCCTTTAGCCACGCACCGATTGCCTGAGCCGAGGCTTTCCCACGTGTGTTCAGCGGACGTGAATGATCTGGTAAAGACGCATCGCCCCAACTGGATTTCGCATGGCGGGTCAGGATCAAAGTGCGCGTCATGACGGATGAAAGGCTTTCATGTAGTGGGCGGTCTGGGCAGGGTCGCGGTTAAACGCAACACTGACTGGGCATGCTAAACGCGCAGCACAACCATTGGTCATGCAGGGGTGGCCGTCGTCTGTATCAAGGTATGCGTGGCATGTATCGAGTTTATAAAACGTTTCCGCGTTGAGCGCGCCAACCGGACAGGCGGTCGCACAGGGCGCAGGGCATCCGTCACAGGGGGAGTTGACCGTTGTGACAGGGATGTCGAACTCCTGGGGGAAATGCAGCGCACCTCGGTAGGAAATCATCATGCCGACGGTGTCGTGAACCATGGCACCGACAGGACTGAGAAAGGCGCGCCCGGACTTTAGCGCCCAATCGATGAACGGTGTGTAGGGCGGGCCGCCAAATGGGAAATGAGCCGTTGCGCCAAATCTGTTTGCTAGATTTGAAACAACCCGGTCTGACCAGCGATCAACCGGATTTGCGGTTCGGTCCTGCCATTCTGGGGATTTCTGTAGTGTGGGCCAGAATTCCTGTCCAGCCCCCAACAAAATCAATGTCCCACCATTCAGTTCTTTGGCTTCGCTTACTCGCGGGTGCTGCGTCCCCATGATGATTAAGCCAGCATCACCTGCGGCGGTTTCAATGGCATCATACGTCACTTGCGGCGAAACGGGAGTAAGAGGCTCCATCCCAATTGAGCAGGGCGTGTGTCCTGCCATTTCAGACCAACTGTCATTTCGTCGTGCCCCTCACTTGGGTATGCTTTATAGGTTCCCATCATTCGATCCCAGATTGACAGAGCAAACCCATAGTTACTGTCATGCTCTTGCCTATGCACCGAGTGGTGGACGCGATGCATGTCGGGCGTCACCAGAATCCTACGCACCACAGAATCCACTGCAAGAGGAAGTCGAAGATTTGCGTGATTGAACAGAGCTGTCCCATTAAGCAGGATCTCGAACAGAACCACGGCTAGGGCGCTGGGTCCTAAGAGATAGACCAATCCAATCTTAAGCAGCATGGATAGTGCAATTTCAATGGGGTGAAACCGGACTGCAGTCGTCACATCCATATCCCGATCCGCATGATGGACGCGATGCAGACGCCAGAGGATCGGCACCTTATGGGTAATCAGATGCTGTGCCCAGATCGCGAAATCCAGAATCAGAACACAGATCAGCACTTCGACCCAGTTGGGCCAATTGATATGATTGAACAAACCCCAACCATTGGCCTGCGCATCCATTGCGGCGCCAACAGCGAGGAGGGGCAGGGTAAACGCAAGGCCCCGCAGGACCACTGTGTTGAGGATCGTTATCGACAGATTGGTTATCCATCGCTTCTGACGGCTAACCGCTCGTGGACGGCGCGGATGCATTGCCTCGGCGATTGCGAAAAGTGCAAAGAGGCCGAGGAAAATGGCCAAACGGATGAACGGTTCATGTTCCATGCATTCAGGCTTGCGCATGTGAAGCTAGCGCGCAAGCCAGAATACGACACAAATCCGTTAGTCAGGTCGGATCAGTGACCCTGCACCATGTTCGGTGAACAGTTCTAACAAGCAGGCATTGGGGGCTCGGCCATCCAGAATGACAACAGCACGAACGCCGCCATTGATAGCATCAAGGGCGGTTTCGGTTTTTGGGATCATGCCACCGGCGATAGTGCCTTCAGCTGTCATTTCGCGGATCTTGCCGGTCTTGAGTTCGGTCACGACTTCACCATCCGCATTCTTAACCCCAGAGACATCGGTCAGCAGCAGCAGGCGATCGGCTTTGAGAGCCGCGGCAATGGCTCCGGCAGCCGTGTCGCCGTTTACATTGAATGTCTCACCGTTGCGGCCTGCACCCAAGGGGGCGATTACAGGGATCACGTCATTGGCAAAGAGGTCATGCAGCAACTTTGGGTTCATATCGACAGGGGTTCCAACAAAGCCCAGCGATGCGTCTGTCTGGTCGCAGGTCATCAGGTGCGCATCTTTACCAGACAGGCCAACGGCGGTCCCACCTTGCGCATTGATGGCTTGCACGATCCGCTTGTTCACAACACCCGATAGAACCATTTCAACGACTTCGACGGTGGCGGCATCGGTCACGCGCTTGCCGTTCACAAATTCGGATTGAATATCCAATTTTTTGAGCATCGCGTTAATCATCGGACCCCCGCCATGCACGATGACGGGGTTCAACCCAACCTGCTGCATCAGCACGATATCTCGGGCAAAGCTTTCCATTGCTTCGTCACTGCCCATGGCGTGACCGCCTAGCTTGATGACAACAATGGCTCCATCGTAACGCTGCAAATATGGCAAAGCGCTTGAGAGTGTGGCGGCGGTCGCAATCCAGTCGCGGTTCATGTTTTGCTTCTTCATGGTCATGTCCCTTTGGGCAACCGTGTTAGGGCCTTTGCGCCGATATGCCAAGACTTGCATTGCGGGCCGCGACACTGGTGCTAGGGTCGCGCCGAAATCATTGGATCGGATCGGCTATGCGACAAAAGACAATGTTACTTACTGGGGCAAGTCGCGGAATCGGCCATGCCACCGTCCGGCGTTTTGATGCAGAAGGGTGGCGCGTGATCACGTGCTCGCGCAATCCATTGCCCGATGGGTGCCCGTGGAGCAGTGGCAACGACAACCATGTTCAGCTTGATCTGGGTGATCCGGCGGATACGATCAACGCAGTTGGCCTTATTCAGGAAATGGTGGGCGGCAAGTTGGACGCATTGGTAAACAATGCGGGTGTCTCTCCCAAAGGGCCTGACGGAGAACGTTTGAACACTCTGGAGACTGATCTGATGACATGGGGGCAGGTCTTTCACGTCAATTTCTTTGCCTTGGTCGTGCTGGCGCGCGGATTGAAAGAGGAACTGGCTGCTGCAAAGGGCGCAGTGGTCAACGTGACGTCGATTGCGGGGTCTAGGGTACATCCATTTGCTGGTGCAGCTTATGCGACCTCCAAGGCGGCCCTAGCGGCGCTGACACGGGAAATGGCACATGACTTTGGCCCTTTGGGGGTACGGGTCAATGCGATTGCCCCAGGCGAGGTGGAAACCGCAATTCTTAGCCCCGGTACGGACAAGATTGTGGAGAAGCTACCCCTGCAACGACTCGGCCAACCTGAGGAAATCGCTGCCGCGATCTATTTCCTGTGCTCAGAAGGGAGTTCATACATCTCCGGTGCAGAGATCGAAGTGAACGGCGCTCAGCACGTCTGAGCGGACCTCGGGTGCGCGGCACGTCATAGGGACGCAATCGTACCACGCACCCGAGGTCCCGCCCGCCGACGGGACCTCGATCCGATTAGCTGAACGCGCGTTTCATCGCTGGGATGTTCGACAGGATCAGCAAATCAAAGGCGAGCACGGACAACAGCGTTAGTCCGACAAGCGGAAACGCCATCGAGGTGAACAGGCCAATCATGACCGCGCCTTTCCAGAACGGCAGCTCAGCAGGGAGTGGCGGAGCCGCCAAACGTCCTGCTTGTGCTGGGCGGCGTTTCAACCACATCACAACACCTGACACACATACAAAGATTACCGACAGGCAGAACACAGTGTTCAAAATGAAATTCCACAAACCCATCAGACCCATGTGCAAGGGGATGCCCAAGGCCATCGCCTTACCCATGACGGAATAATCGGCATAGCGCACATCCACGAGGATATTGCCGGTGAATTGATCCACATGGACCGTGCGATCATTGAAGGGGTCGGTGGAGTCGCTGCTCATGCTATCCCGGTTCAACGTCCAGACACCTGTATCACTACTTGGGTAGGCCACACGGAAACGACCATTCATTCCAAGGGCTGATCCAAGAGCCACCATCGAATTAATGTCAGCCTTGGTTCCTTTTGGAATGCCCGTGATGCCTGCATCCGATCCCGAAGCGGGCATTGGTGTCTGCTCTAACGCCCATGGCACATCGTTTTGGCTGCCGTGGTTCATACTGGCGTGAATGTCATCTGACAGCGGAACATTGTCCCACTTTTCTGCCGGAAAGCTGCTCCAGGGTTGAACGATCATACCGCCCCAGACACCAGCCCAAGACAGACCTGAAACCAGGAACAAGACCAGCAAACCCGACATCCAGAACCCGACAACCGCATGTAAGGATTTCCAGAGCGCTCGCCCCCGTGCCCGAAGGTTTGGAACAAAGGCCGACACCCCATCGCCACGCGGCCACCACATGTAGAGGCCAGTAAACACCAGAACCAGTGAGAGCCCCGCCGCGATTTCTAACAACCGGTCACCAGTATTCCCAATCAACAGGGTTGAGTGAATGTTATCGGCCAAGTCATACCAACCGGCACGACGATCCCAAGTTAGCAGAACGTCTCCGGCATAGGGATCGACTGCGACCATGCGCTGCCCGGTTTCTGTCTTGATACGGAATACGGTCGCTAAATCGGCGGCCTTGGGTCCGATCCATTCGACAACCGTGCCAGGGGCTTCGGTCAGGGCAACATTTGCTTGGGCCGATACGGCCAAGGGTTCGCCCTGAATGGCGACGGCGATCTTTTCACCGTCCCGCCCATCAACTTGTGTTAAAAACATCATCATCAGGCCCGTTACGGCCAGTATGATCAGAAACGGAATTACGAATAACCCCGCATAAAAGTGCCACCGCCAAGCGGCGAAATAGAATTTTTGCGCGAAATCGCTTTGGCTCGCATCTGCGGCCACGTGTTGGCTGTCCATCGCCATTGGGAATTCTCCATATCGGAACGGGGCCTCGCATCTGTATGCGGGCCATCTTGCTTTGTTTATGTTCGCGAAAGTTAGGAGAGGGTGGGCGGGCCGCGGGCATCATAGCGCCAGTGCATACCTGCGCTACGGTGTGTGAAATCTGCGTGATCCCAACGCGCGCTCAACGGCGCGGCCAATGTCAGGATCAAAAGATCGGGCTGGTCAAAGGTAGACTCTGGAGTTGCTGCAAATGGGCAGGGCATCCGGGAATCTGTGTCATCATGAGGCGGGTGATCTTGGTCCAGATCGACCCAACGTTCTGTCGGGCCATCTCCGGTACAAATCACCAACAGAACCTGACCGTCAGCGCCTGCTGTCGGCATCCAGCCTTGCGGGATCGCGCTGGACAAAGCCAGCGTGACGATCGTGAGTAGGGCAAGAAGACGGGGTAAAATCATTCGAGGGTCGTGATGATCGAACGCAGTGTTGGAATACCTTCGCCTTTTTCAGACGAAGTCAGCACAATTTCCGGATAGGCCGCAGGGTGTTTCGCCAATGCTGCCTGAACCTGTTTCAGAACGGCGTCTTTGTCCTTGATCTTAACTTTGTCGATCTTGGTCATGACACATTGAAAGGTCACAGCGGCACTGTCCAACAGCGACATGATTTCATCATCCACAGGTTTTACGCCGTGACGCGCATCAATCAGAACAAATGCCCGGCGGAGTGTCTGACGACCGCTCAGGTATTGCTTGAGCAGACGTTGCCACTTTTCCACCACGGCCAGCGGGGCGTTTGCATACCCATAGCCCGGAAGGTCGACCAGATAGTGATCGGGGCCTTGGGTGAAATAGTTGATCTCTTGCGTTCGACCGGGGGTGTTGGACGCACGAGCCAACCCTTTGGTGCCGGTCAGCGCGTTGATCAAGCTGGACTTTCCAACGTTGGACCGCCCAGCAAAACAGACCTCCATCCGGTCGGCCGGTGGTAGGCCGGACATGGCCACGACGCCTTTTACAAACTCAGATTGGCCTGCAAACAGCTTGCGACCGCGTTCCTGAGTGATCTGATCCGGCTCTTCGGCCACTGTAAATGTCATACCGGTCATAGCGGTGTTACCTCGTCTCCGATCCGGATGTCTCCACCCTGAATCACCTCGGCGCGGACCGAGAAATCTTTGTGACCCCAAGTTTGTAGTGCTGCGAGGGTATCCGCATCCCGCACGCCTGTCTCGGGGTTTGTTGTTGTTGCTGCGCAGCGATCCGTGCGTTCACGCACGCGCAAAATAACATCGCCGATTTGCACGTCGCGGCCCATCCAGTCAAATTCAACCCATTCGGGTAGGCCTTCGAACCATAGGTTGCCCCGCCAACGCGAGATCGACAGATCCTGACCCATCTGAGTCTCGACCGCACGATGGGATGCCGCGTTGCAGAGCGTGACAGAGGGGAAATCACTGTCCGTCATGCCGCGTCCTGGCACGCGAATGATGCGTGCAGAAGCGGCTCGGTTTTCCGGCATCAAAGGCTTGACCCAATCCAGAAACAGCTGCGCTTGCGTGTCTGGGGCAAATGTCAAATCAGGGCGCTTGGGGTGCATCAGGGTGACCTGATCTCCATTCAGCTGTGCCGTCATCGCCATCAATTCAGGCGCTTTGGCTACCCTGCTGAAATTGGCACAAGAGACCCACTCTGAGCCGTCTGCTTTTGACGCCTCATGGGCGATGGCCCAAACACGATCCCCGGGCATGGTTTGCCCGGGGATAAGTGTGACACTGGATAGCTGTTCGCGTCCGTGACTTTTGATGGGGTGTCGCCAGAGACTGGTTACTGCGCCCTTCATTTCTCGTCTGCCTTGGACTTGCGCTTGAAGCCGGATTTGATGTTGCCGAAGATATCCGGTTTGTAGCCTTGGCTACGCATGATCAAATACTGCTGGGTGAACGTGATGGTGTTGTTCGCGATCCAGTATACGACCAAACCACTGGCAAAGCTGCCGAGCATGAACATGAAGACCCAAGGCATCCAAGCAAAAATCATCTGCTGAGTCGGATCCGTGGGGGCCGGGTTCAACTTTTGTTGCAAATACATAGAAATACCAAGCAACAACGGGAGGATGCCGATAAAGATCGTTGCCATCAGCGTGCCCGCTTCTGGACCGCCCCATGGCATCAAGCCAAAGAAGTTCATGATCGAGGTCGGGTCAGGCGCGCTGAGATCCTGGAATGGACCAAAGAATGGGGCCTGGCGCAACTCGATCGTGACAAAGATCACTTTGTAGAGTGAGAAGAAAATCGGGATCTGCAATAGGATTGGCAAACAACCCGCGGCTGGGTTTACCTTTTCCTTTTTGTAGAGCTCCATCATGCCTTGCTGCATTTTCTGGCGATCATCCCCAGCGGCGGCTTTCAAAGCCTCCATCTGAGGCTGCAGTTCTTTCATCTTCGCCATGGAGACGTAGGATTTGTACGCCAGCGGGAAGAGCGCTGCCTTGATGATCAGTGTCAAACCAATGATCGACCAGCCCATGTTGCCAATGAGTTGGTTAATATTGTGGAGCAGCCAAAAAATTGGTTTGGTCAGGAAGAAGAACCAGCCCCAATCGATGCTGTTAAGAAAGTCGATAACACCGTTTTTCTCGTAATTCCGGATGGTTTCCCATTCCTTGGCACCAGCAAACAACTGGGTCGAAACCTCGGCGGTTGCGCCGGGTGCAACGGTCATTGTGGGCAGAACGGTTTCAGTCTGATAAATCTTGCGGCGATTGTCGTATTTTGCGGCTGCTTTGAACGACTGGCCCGCTTCTGGGATCAACGTTGTCATCCAGAAGTGGTCTGTAAAGCCAATCCAGCCATCTTTCTGAACCTGATAGACTTCAGCCTGTGCACCTTCGTTTGGATTCAATTCGAAATCGCGAACGTCATCGTAGTCTGTTTCTGTCAGTGTGCCATCGGTGACGTTGACGACGCCTTCGTGCAAAATGAAGAAATTCTTCAGGTCAGGCAGGTCGGCATCTTCGCCAATGCCATGACGGGCCAGAATCCCATAAGGTGCCATGCTGGCCGTGGTGTCTGATCCGTTTTCTACCGATTGTGTAACTGAGAACATATAGTTTTCATCGACAGCGAGTGTGCGACGGAAAATCAAGTTCTTGGAGTTTGTCCAAGACAGGGTGATCGGTGTGTCCACGCTCAACTCGGTACCCTCTTCAAGGGTCCATTCGGTGTTGGCTCCGGGAACATCCTCAAGTGCCAGACCAGCGCCAGGGGCCCACCCGTACAAAGCATAGTACGCAGATGGTGTACCCACTGGAGAGAGAACTTTTACGATCTCAGCGTCGTCATCCAGAGAAACACGGTAGTCTTTGAGGGACAGGTCATCGATACGACCACCTTTGAGAGAGACGCTACCGGTCAGACGGGCGGTTTCAATCGCAACACGCGGCGATTCGTCATCAGCTGACGCTTCGGCTTGGGTCGCTGCGGCGGCTTGCGCGTCCGGAGTTGAAGGCGCGAGAGCAATATTGTTCTCGACGGCGCTAATGCTTGCTTCTTCTGTCGGCGCCGTAGCTTCGGGCGGCGGAAACAGCACGAACCATACAAGGATCACGACAAAGCTGAGCGCGGTTGCAAGGATGAGATTCTTGTTCTGATCGTCCATCGGGGACAGCCACCTTGTGCATTGAAAGACAACGGTGGGTTCAACAGAGTGCGAGGGCAAAGGTCAAGCGGAATCGCCTCTGTTGGGCGGGTAGGACGCGGCATATTTTACCGAATCCCCGAGATTTCAACCTGTTTCACGTCCAATTCGTGGGGTTCCCTGCAATTTGGCTTCATGCGTGGCAATCCAATCGAGGGTCTGTTCGAACGGCATGGGCTTACCAATTCCAAAGCCTTGAACATGGTCACAACCCAATTGGGCCAACAAGGCATGTTCCCCGACGGTTTCAACACCCTCGGCCAGTGTTTCTAGTTCCAATCGTTCGGCCATGGTTAGAATGGCACCGATCATGCGCTGTTGTTCAGGGTCGCAATCGGCTTTCATGACAAAGGATCGGTCGATCTTAATGCGTGACACTGAAAATCGGCGGATAGAGGCAATTGAAGCATGGCCTGTGCCAAAGTCATCTAAATCAATGCGACAGCCAAGAGCCCCCAAGCCGGTGATGTTGCGTGTGATTGTATCATCGGGGGTGTTTGAAAAGACCGTTTCAAGAATTTCGACTGATAGCCGCTCGGGCTTCAGGTCGAACCGGTCCAATTCCCATTGGATTTTGTTCACCAACCCTGGGTTTTGCAGCTCATCTGAGGCAAAGTTCACCCCAACCCGTGGGACACTCACGCCAGCACGATCCCAGGCTTTCAGCGAAGTTAGGGCATGATAGAGTATGACCTCTCCCAATCGTTCCATCTGCCCCGCTTGATCAATTAGTGGAAGGAAAACATCTGGGTTGATGACGCCCCGTACGGGGTGAGTCCAGCGCGCGAGTGCTTCGAATCCCGTGACTTTGCCCGTATCTGTAGAAATCTGCGGCTGATACCAAGGCTGGATCTGGCCATTCTCCAAGGCCGCGACAATTTCTCCGCGAAGATCGCTCTTAATTCGGGTTTCGCGCCGCATGTCTTCTGAATATGCGCGGATCGCTGAGGGGCCAGCCTGATGGGCCTCGTGCAACGCGGTGGTGGCGGCATCTAGCCAATCCGTTGCGGTTTTACCCGGTGCACGGTTGAGTTGACAGAAACCGACCGAGCAAGAAACGTAGACTGCCAAGCCATCCAGAGAGATAGGTTCTTCGATTGAATTCTGGATGCGCCCCGCAAGTTGTATGCAGAGCTCCAAGTCCAGTTGGGGAACAGGAGAGAGGCAAACCGCGAATTTGCGATCCCCAAGCCGTGCAACTGTATCGTTGTCACGTAGGGTTGCCTGAATGCGCTCGCCGCTGCGTTGGGCTATGCTATCACCGGCGCTTTGCCCATGCTGGCTGACCAGTTCTGGATAGTCGTCTAACTCGATTACAAAGCATGCGGTGCGCAGATCCGCGAGCGCGGCCCGTTCAAACGTCTGCTCGACAACGTTTTGAAAACCATCTCTCAACAACAGGCCCGTCACCCCATCACGCCCCGTGTCAGGAGAGACTGGCCAGCGCCCCAAAGCCCCTGCAAAGGCAAAGATCAAAGGGAAGCCAAGAGCCGCTAGGACAAGGGCTGTTTCCCCCCCGGTCCAAAAGGCTCCAAGGGTGAGTGCCGGTAGAAAGGCAAGAATCGGCGGCCCGGTTAAAATCGGGACGATTTGAGAGCGAAAACGGGATAACAGTAAGTTTGTCCGCATTGGTATCATCGGGCCTTTCACATGGACGCAAGGCGTGCATGGGAACCCTATGACGATCAGTCTGAGTCAGACGTTAACGCAGGCGAGGAATTTCCCCAGAATTTTCCTCTATTTTGTCAAAATTCAAGGCAAGCCCCTGAAAGTCAAAAAGTTTTGGATCCAAAAGGTGAGAGGGACGTGCATTCATGAGGGCTCGAAACATCACCTGACGGCGACCAGGGCTGTTCTTTTCCCAGCCGTCGAGAATCTGTTTGACCTGTTGACGCTGCAACCCATCCTGGCTGCCACAGAGATCACAGGGGATGATGGGGTAGTTCATGGTCCGCGCAAATTTTTCGCAATCCGACTCGGCCACATGGGCCAGCGGACGATAGACGAAAAGATCGCCCTCTTCATTGACCAGTTTTGGAGGCATGGTGGCAAGACGCCCACCGTGAAACAGGTTCATGAAAAACGTCTCTAAGATATCGTCGCGATGATGACCCAGCACCACGGCAGTACACCCTTCCTCGCGCGCGACACGATACAGATTGCCCCTGCGCAGCCGTGAACACAGGGCGCAGAATGTCCGCCCTTCTGGAACCTTGTCCATCACAATAGAATACGTGTCCTGATACTCGATCCGATTGGGGACACCCATCTTTTCCAAAAACTCGGGTAGAACTGTGGCTGGAAAGCCGGGTTGCCCCTGATCCAGATTACAGGCGAGCAAATCCACGGGCAGCAGGCCACGCCACTTCAGTTCGTACAGAACTGCGAGCAGGGTATAGCTGTCTTTTCCCCCGGACAGGCAGACCAGCCAACGAGGTGTGGACCCATCCGCCGGCCGCTCGACCATACCATATTGCTCGATTGCTTCGCGCGCATATCTGACGATCCGTTTGCGCAGCTTTTTGAATTCTGTGGTCGAAGGAGCCCCGGCAAACAGTGGGTGGATTTCATCGTGATCGTCAAACATAGAGGGTCTCCGGTTGGTTCCGGGCGTATGCCACGTGCAACGGGTGAAAGCAAAGACCTAGCGAGAAACACCCAAAAATGGTACATTCCGGGCTTTTGAAAGAGGTATTTAGCGTGGACTATTTCTTATCCGTACGGGGGCGCCAAGGCGATGGCTATTCAAACAGAATGGGCGGTGCGAAGTATCTTGCGGTGCCAGAAACAGCCGGGACATACAGCAAATCTCACGAAATAAGAGTGACCCAATGGGTGCGTGATGTTCAGGCCGCGGCTGGGGCCACAGCACAGGAAAAGGGCCATATCGTTGTGTTCGTGCACGGGTTCAACACGGATCAGTGGGATATGCTGGAACGTCACCGAAAGATCCGCAAAGGGTTGGAGTCGCAGGGTTTCAAAGGCGTCGTGATCAGCTATGACTGGCCAAGCGATGGTTCTGTCCTAGGGTATACGTCAGACCGACGCGATGCGCGTCGGTCTGCCGATTTGCTCTTTTCCAACGGCATCACACGGGTTTCCAAACTGCAAACCGCGGATTGCGATTACAACATTCACGTCTTGGCCCATTCCATGGGGGCCTACCTTGTGCGCGAGGCATTCGATTACGCCGATGATGATCATGTAACTGCACAGAAAAGCTGGACGGTTAGTCAGGTGGCTTTAGTTGCGGCTGATACCTCGTCTAAGTCGATGAAGGCGGGCAACCCTAAAACCTCCTCCTTGTTGCGCCACAGTACGCGGGTGACCAACTATTACAGCCCCTTTGACGAAGTGCTGTCGGTTTCAGAGGTTAAGCGAATCGGAGTGTCCCGGCGTCTGGGGCGTGTTGGGATGCCTCAGGACCGGGCAGAAAAGGCGGTGAACCTCTATTGTGGTAAGTTCTTTAATGACAACAGGATTGGTTTTGGCGACGGCACTGCGATCACGCACAGTTGGTATTTTGATGCCCCGCGGTTCTATGAGGATTTGTTTCACACCGTCATGGGTAAACTCGACCGCGAAGTGATTCCGACTCGGGGGCGCACTGATCAAGGGAACTTGGCGTTGGTCTAAGGGTCTTTTGTGTCTTCTGGATCAGGAACCGGATCGTATCCGTCCGAGCCCAACGGATGACAGCGCCCTATTCGGCGCGCAGCGAGCCAGCTGCCCTTAACCGCCCCATGTTTTTGCAAAGCTTCCAAGGCATACGCAGAGCAGGTGGGTTGAAACCGGCAGTTAAAACCGACCCACGGGCTAAATATCAGCCTATAGGCGCGTACGGGCAGAGCAACGATGTGGGCCAATGGTGTCATGGGGGCAATCTAGGGGTAGCTGCTGCATAGAAAAAGCGAGTGCGACGAAAAAGGCGTCAGTCGTGCAGCTTGCGCAAAGCGTATTTCAGATCGTTCTGCAGCAATTGAAACGGGCGCTCAGCGGTGTCCGTTTTCTTACCGATCAACACGTAATCCCAACCGGGTTTAGCCAAGTCAGGCATCACAAGGCGGGCCGCCTCGCGCAGGCGCCGCTTGGCCCGGTTTCGCGCGACGGCGTTGCCAACTTTTTTCGAACAGGTGAACCCTATGCGAACGCCATCGGCTTCGTCTGGTCCACGCTTGCGAGCTTGCACAAGCATCGAAGCCGTTCCCCGGCGTTTTGCCCGGGCGGCTTTTAGAAAATCGGATCGCTTCTGCAGAACCTGCATTGAGAGGCTTCTCTCAATATCTGGACGAACGGAAACCGCCGACGGCATATCCTCAAGTCTAGCTTTGCCAGTCTCGAGGGCCTTCGGCGGTGTCATGTCCGTCTGAACAATCAGAGAGCTTATGCGCTCAGCGACTTACGACCGCGTGCACGGCGGTTGTTCAAGATTTTGCGGCCGGCTTTTGTAGCCATGCGCGAACGAAAACCATGGCGCCGTTTGCGAACCAGGTTGGAAGGCTGAAAGGTGCGTTTCATCGCTCCGTCTCCAATATATCGGTCGGGCGCGGCGTAGATTCGCCTTCCCGGGGTCTATTCGAAGCCCGTCCTCTAAAGCCAGAACGATGCCAAGTCAAACCCCGTGCCCGGGTTTTGTAAGCCTTTTGCAACAAATTCTGCCGAGGTAAACAGTGAAACGTTTCAAATCACCGAAATATACGGAAAAACCTCACAATTTCGGGGGGAAGAGATCAAGGCCCTGTGAGGTCCCTGTTGATTTTAGCGTGCAAGGCGCATGTTGAGGCCGAAGACGACACACTTAACCAAAACGGTCCCATGAGCGATTCTATGCAGATGCCCAAGCGCGGGTTCGCCCGTCATATTCCTTTGCTGGTGATTCTGATCGCTGCCTGCGTGGGGTTCTTTACGCTGCGCGATTACCTCAGCTTTGAAACATTGCGCGACAATCGCGAGGCCCTTTTGGCATTCAGAGATGCCAACTACTTTGCTTTGTCGGCGCTTTTTGTTGGGGCATATATCCTGATCGTTGCCTTTTCGTTGCCCGGCGCTGCCGTGGCCTCCATGACGGGTGGCTTTTTGTTTGGGCTTATTGCTGGCACAGCGCTGAATGTCGTGTCAGCAACGATTGGGGCATCTGCTATCTTTCTCGCGGCCCGCTGGGGTTTGGGCGCGACGTTGACGGCTAAGTTGGAAACCTCTGAGGGGACCATCAAAAAGCTCAAAGAAGGCTTGCGGGAAAACGAGATTTCGGTGCTGTTTTTGTTGCGCTTGGTTCCAGCCGTTCCCTTTTTTGTTGCAAACCTTGTCCCTGCTTTGGTTGGGGTTAAATTTCGCAACTATCTGGTCACCACTGCTCTAGGCATTATTCCAGGTGCGATTGTTTTTACCTGGATTGGGGTTGGGCTTGGCGGCGTTTTTGATCGCGGTGAAACCCCTGATGTGTCTCTTTTGTGGGAACCGTTTGTCATTGGACCCATTTTGGGGCTTTGCGTCTTGGCGGCGCTGCCCATTCTCATCAAGGCCCTGCGCGGCAAGAAAGAGGCCTGAACCATGGAACAGATCAAGACGGATATTCTGGTCATAGGGGCAGGCTCAGGCGGTTTGTCAGTTGCTGCAGGTGCCAGCCAGATGGGGGCTGATGTTGTCCTGCTCGAAGGGCATAAAATGGGGGGGGATTGTCTGAACTTTGGCTGTATCCCCTCAAAGGCGTTGATTGCCAGTGGCAAAGCGGCTTATGGGCAATCTCATGCAGCTGCATATGGGGTCGCTGATGTGATGCCTCAGATCGATTATGCCGCGGCCAAAGATCATGTTCATGATGTCATTGCCCAGATCGCTCCGGTCGATAGCCAAGAACGGTTTGAGGGCTTTGGTGTTCGCGTGATCCGCGAATACGGGCAGTTTCTGTCGCCGTCGCAGGTGCAGGCAGGGGATCATGTAATCACCGCACGCCGAGTCGTTATTGCGACCGGATCATCGCCCTTGGTTCCGCCAATCCCAGGCCTCGACGGCGTCCCCTATGATACCAATGAAACCATTTTTGATCTGCGTGACAAACCGGATCATCTGTTGATCATCGGTGGCGGGCCTATCGGGATGGAGATGGCACAGGCTCATATTCGTTTGGGCTGCAAAGTCACCGTGATCGAGGGTTTGAAGGCACTTGGCAAAGACGATCCCGAGGCGGCGGCCGTTGTGTTGGACGCTTTGCGCAATGAAGGCGTCGAAATCGTCGAGGATGCATTGGCGGCGCAAATCCGTGGGCAGGCGGGTGCGATCGAGGTCGCAGCCCAAGACGGGCGCATCTTTAAAGGATCCCATCTCTTGATGGCTGTTGGGCGCAAAGCGAACACCGATTCCCTGGCGTTGGATAAAGCCGGGATCGAAACAACCCGAACCGGCATTCAAGTCGATGCAGCATTGCGCACCAGTAACAAGAAAGTCTACGCGATTGGGGATGTCGCTGGGGGGCTGCAATTTACCCATGTGGCTGGCTATCAGGCGGGAATCATCATCCGTTCCGCTCTGTTTGGGTTGCCGTCCAAAGTCAAGACAGCACATATCCCATGGGCGACTTATACGGACCCAGAACTGTCTCAGGTTGGTTTGACCGAAGCACAAGCGAAAGAACGCCATGGCGAAACCGTAGAGGTGGTTCGGTTCGATTATCACCATAATGACAGGGCTATTGCTGAGCGTAAAACAGCCGGGTTTATCAAAGTGATGGTCGTAAAAGGACGTCCTGTGGGCGTAACAATCGTGGGATATCAGGCTGGCGAATTGATCAACTTGTGGTCGTTGGCTTTGGCCAATAACTTAAAGATGAGTCAGGTCGCTGCGATGGTGTCACCTTATCCTACGATTGGAGAGGTGAATAAACGCGCCGCGGGGGCCTATTTCACACCCAGACTGTTTGAAAACCAGACAGTTAAACGCGTCGTTAGATTCGTCCAACGCTGGATCCCCTGATCGGGAAGGGACTTTATGCTCAATACGCTGTCTGGCCGATTTTTGATCCTGACAACGGTCTTTGTAATGCTGGCCGAAGTTTTGATTTTTGTTCCGTCCATTGCCCGTTTCCGCGAAGACTATCTGCTCAACCGCCTTGAACGTGCACAAATCGCGTCTTTAGCGTTGGAAGCCGATGATATGTTGGAAGCAAAGTTGGAGGCAGAGCTGTTGAAAACGGCGGGTGTTTTCAACGTTGTTCTACGTCGCGATGAAATGCGCCAGTTGATGTTGTCGTCGCCTATTCCGGCAGCAATTGCTGACACCTATGATTTGCGCATGGCCGGGCCTTTCGTGTTGATTAGGGACGCGGTGCAGCGTTTGTTCACTCCAGAAAACCAGATCGTGCGCGTTATCGGAGAACCGGTGCGAGATGCCGGTCTGTTGATCGAAGTAACAATGGAAACCGCGCCGCTGCGGATGGCGATGATCGACTACGGGTTGCGGGTCTTATTGTTATCGGCTGTTATCTCGATTTTCACTGCTTCTTTGCTGTTCTTTGCTGTTCGCATATTCCTGGTGCGTCCGATCAAAGGTGTGGTTGGCTACATGCAGCGCTATGCACAGGCGCCTGAAGATGCACGCGGGATCATTCAACCCAAGGCCGGCGTTACAGAGCTGCGTGAAGCGGAAGAGGCTTTGTTGATGCTACAGACCGACCTGACGCAGGCCCTGAAGCAGCGAGAGCGTTTGGCGCAATTGGGTGGGGCGGTGGCCAAGGTCAGCCACGATTTACGAAATATCCTGACTTCTGCCCAGTTGTTCACGGATCGTATCGAGATGAGCGAAGATCCGTTGGTCCGACGTATGGCACCCAAGTTGGTGAATTCGATCACGCGCGCGGTGTCTCTCTGCGAAAGCACACTCGCGTTTGGACGCGCCGAAGAGCCTGCTCCGATCCTCACGATGGTGCGTTTGTATGAGGTGGCCGATGATGTGGTTGCCAGCGAACGTTTGGCCATCGCAGAGGCTTGCGTGCAGATTTGCAATGAAATCCCTGAGGATCTGATGGTGCGTGCCGATCCTGAACAGATCTTTCGGGTGATCATGAACCTTGTACGAAATGCACGGCAAGCTCTGATCGCATCGAACAACCCTGGTGTCATTACAGTTTCGGCCAGCGAGCAAGGCGAGGAATGGTGTATCGAAATTTCCGATACCGGCCCGGGATTGCCTCCCAAAGCCCAAGAAAATCTATTCACGCCTTTCGAGGGTGGGGTGCGCAAAGGTGGCTCGGGTCTTGGTTTGGCAATTTCTTCTGAATTGGTGCGCGGGCATGGTGGGGATTTGTCGTTAAAGAGCACTGGACCGGCGGGAACGACCTTTGAAATTCGCCTTCCACGAGGGGACGGAACTTTTTGAAAGTTTTTTGAAGAATCGGCTTGCACCTCCCCCGCGCTAAGTCTAAATCCTGCCTCAACGGACCGATAGCTCAGCTGGATAGAGTACCTGACTACGAATCAGGGGGTCGGGGGTTCGAATCCTCCTCGGTCCGCCATCTTTCAAATCAACGAAAGATGGCGGCGTTAAACTCCAAATATTACAATAAGTTGCGCCAGAGATCATCTTTTGATCTGCCTCTCTCTTTGCGATACAAAGTGACGATGACACCGCAATCGATCCCCTTTTTTCCACCAACCAATGGCCGAGCCCACGAAGTGTGCGGTGCGGGTGCGTACTTCTTTGCCTTTACGCTTGCAGGCAAATTGGGGGGGCAAATCTTGTGGGTGCGTGAAGGCTGGTTGTCTGAGCAGATAAACCCCACAGGGTTTGGTGAGTTTGTCGATCCGCAGGCGCTTTTGGTCTCGGTTGCAAACGATCAGACAGAGGTTCTGGCGGTCGCCGAGGAGGCCCTGCGTTCGGGGGCTGTTTCGCTTGTTATTGCAGAAATAAACAAGCCTTTGGGTCTGACAGCAGGGCGTCGGCTGCAATTGGCCGCACGGGATGGAAAATCCACTGCGTTGGTGATTATCCCCCAAGATATGGGAAGCAACGCAGCCGAGACTCGTTGGCAGTGCACACCAGTATTTGATCAGGATGACTCGACTCTGCAATGGTGGAATCTTATAAAGAACAAATCAGGAACATTGGGGACTTGGTATGTTCGATGGGATACAGCGTCGCGTCATCTCCGTATGGTTTCCCCGGCTGGCGAGCGAGCGGGTTCTAAGGGTTCGCCCGATTGAAGGGCCGTTTGCGCTGACCCTCAAGCAAAACAATGCGAACCGTCTTTATTGTCTGAATGCCCAAGCGGAATGGCAGAATTTGCATCGCGGAATGCCCTATGCTGATGCGCGCGCTTTTTGCCCGGATCTGCAAAGTGGCCCTGCCGATCCTGCACAGGATCTGCAGTTTTTGCATGTACTGCGCCGTTGGGCCACGCGGTACTGTCCTTGGGTGGGCCTAGAGGGCGTGGATGGCTTGGTGCTGGATATCACCGGATCAGCGCATATTTTTGGCGGCGAGGGGGCCATGCTGGCGGATATGCGGGCGCGGATGACACGGGCAGGGATCTCGGTGCAGATTGGGGTCGGCGATACACGCGGCGCAGCCTGGGCTTTGGCGCACTATGGCGAAGGGGTGGCGGAATCGGGTAATATGCTGGGGGCTTTGTCAAAGCTACCGGTGGCCGCCCTGCGCCTAGAGGAAAAGACCAGCATTGCGCTACAGCGCTTGGGATTCCGCAAAATTTCGGATCTGGCGGCGGCCCCGCGCGCGCCACTGACCCGACGGTTTGGCCCTGGCTTGCTTTTGCGGCTGGATCAGGCGCTGGGCGCGCAACCCGAAGAGATCACACCGCTGACAACTCCTCCGCATTATGGGGTGCGCATGACGTTACCCGAACCCATCGGGTTAGTGGCGGATGTGATGGCTGGAACAGAGCGGTTGTTGGTCCAGCTGTGTCAGAAACTGAAAGCGCAGGAAATGGGTGCACGATTGTTATGCCTGACCCTGCGCCGTGTGGACCAGGATCAGCAACAAGTCGAATTACGCCTTGCCCGCCCTTTGCGGGATCCAAGTCGGATTTTGCCGCTGTTCGAGCGGGGGGTGAATACGGTCGAAGCCGGATTTGGCATAGATCAGTTGCGCCTTGAGGCCACACAGGTTGACTCTCTGCCTGTGCGCCAGATGAGCCACGTGTCCACCGGCGGCAAGGATCTGCTGGATGACCTTATCACTCGGATCGGAACCCGGATTGGCTTGGAAAATATCCAACGCTTTTTACCCGCGGACAGTCATATCCCCGAGCGGAGCTTTGTGATTGCTCCGGCGGCTTATTCCGATCCTGAAGGGGGGTGGGCCGTGCCGCGTCCGCGCCCTGTGCGTCTCTTTCCGCCAGAAGCCATCGTCGGGACTGGCCCCCGCCCACCGGCGCGGTTTCGGTGGCGGCGCATGTCGATGACCACCGCTCGTATCATCGGACCGGAACGCATCGCACCGGAATGGTGGCTCGAGGATGACAGCTGGCGATCGGGGGTGCGGGATTACTGGCACGTGCAGACGCGGCAGGGGCGGCGGTTGTGGCTCTATTATACGCCGCAAAACCCGGGATGGTTTGTGCAGGGGGAATTCGCATGACTGCTCTTCCGGCCCATGCCAACAGCCCGGGATATGCCGAACTGTGCGTGACAAGCAATTTCACCTTTCTCACCGGGGCCTCGCACCCCGAAGAATTGGTGACCCGTGCCGCTGAGCTGGGATTGTCGGCGATTGCGATCACAGACCGGAATTCTTTGGCCGGGGTCGTCCGGGCGTGGTCTGCGTTGAAAGAGCTGCGGCGCGAGGCACAGGATGCAGTGCACATTCGATCTCAGCACCGGGTTGATTCCTGTTCGCGTCAGGAAGTCGGAAATCCGCAACCGATTGCGAAACCAAGCGACCCGCACCTGCCACGTCTGATTGTCGGATGCCGCCTTGTGCTGCGCGACAGCACGGTCGATTGGGTGGCCCTGCCACGGGATCGCACAGCCTACCAACGATTGACCCGATTGCTGACGCTGGGCAAGCGGCGCACCAAAAAGGGGGGCTGCGATCTGACCCTGCAAGACGTGTTGGAGTGGTGCACCGGGATGAGCCTGATTGCTTTGCCTCAAAAGGGGCTAAGGGCATCGGTCCCTGATATCCAGCGGGTCCGAAAACAGTTTCCCAACCACGTCTTTGTCGGGGCATGCCCTCGTTATGATGGCAGCGACCAAGCCTATCTGGCGGCCTGTGCGCGGTTGGCGCAAGCCACATGCGCGCCCATGGTGGCGGTCGGGGATGTGTTAATGCACAGGGCCAGCCGCCGGCAATTGGCCGATGTGCTGACCTGTATGCGTGTGGGGGCGACGATTGATCAGATCGGAACGCAGGCCTTGCCCAATGCCGAACGCCGCCTGAAAGGGCACGCTGACATGGCGCGTGTCTTTTATGAATACCCGGGGGCCTTGCGGCGCACGCTAGAGATTGCCGATAGATGCAGCTTTGATCTGCAAGAGCTGTCGTATGAATATCCGGATGCGGGCACAAACTACGAAACCCCGCAGGTGCGGCTGGAACGTTTGGTTCACGAGGGTCTGAAGTGCCGCTATCCAGCAGGCGCATCCGACAGGGTTCACGCGCTGGTGGCCAAAGAGCTCGCGCTGGTTCAAGATTTGGGGTTTCCGGCCTATTTTCTGACGGTCCACGACATCGTGCAATTTGCCCGATCACAGGACATCCTGTGTCAGGGGCGCGGCTCGGCGGCGAACTCGATCCTGTGCTATCTTTTGGGGATTACAGATGTCAGCCCTGAACAGATTACGATGGTGTTTGAGCGCTTTGTGTCCAAACACCGGGGTGAACCGCCTGATATTGACGTAGATTTTGAACACGAGCGCCGCGAAGAGGTCATTCAGTGGATCTATCAGAAATACGGCCGCGAGCGTGCGGGGCTCTGTGCCACAGTGATTCATTTCCGATCCCGGGCGGCGATCCGGGAAGTGGGCAAGGTGATGGGCCTGTCTCAGGACGTGACCGCCGGACTGTCGGGGCAGATTTGGGGCATGAGCAATGGCGGTGTCGATCTGGGCCGGATTCGCGAGCTGGGGTTGGATCTTGAAAACCGACGCTTGATGCAAACCATCCAGTTGATTGGTGAAATCATCGGATTTCCCCGCCATCTATCCCAGCACGTGGGCGGGTTTGTCATAACCAAGGGGCGGTTGGATGAACTGTGTCCCATCGAAAATGCAGCGATGGAGGATCGCACCGTCATCGAATGGGACAAGGATGACATCGACGCGATGGGCATTCTCAAGGTGGATGTGCTGGGGCTGGGAATGCTCAGCTGCATTCACAAGGCGTTTGGATTGCTTGAGCATCACGAAGGTCAGCCGATGACGATTGCAACGGTCCCACAAGAGGATCCCGCAACCTATGACATGCTGTGCGTTGCCGATGCGATTGGGGTCTTTCAGGTCGAAAGCCGGGCGCAGATGAATTTCCTGCCACGGATGAAGCCCCGAACCTTTTATGATCTGGTGATCGAGGTGGCGATTGTACGTCCCGGCCCAATTCAGGGCGGCATGGTGCAGCCCTATGTCAAACGACGTCAGGGGCTGGAAAAAGTCAGTTACCCTTCGGCAGAGTTAAAGGCGGTCATGGGCAAAACGCTTGGCGTGCCGTTGTTTCAAGAACAGGCGATGCAGATTGCCGTGGTCGGGGCAGGGTTCTCTCCGGAGGAGGCGGACCGACTACGCCGGTCTTTGGCCACCTTTCGTCGGATGGGCACGATTGGGGTGTTTCAGGAGAAATTTGTCTCAGGAATGCTCAAGAGAAATTATGATCGTGCCTTTGCCGAGCGTTGTTTTTCTCAGATCGAAGGGTTCGCGGACTATGGCTTTCCTGAAAGCCATGCGGCAGCTTTTGCGATGCTCGCCTATGTGTCTGCTTGGTTGAAATGCCATCATCCGGCGATCTTTGGCTGCGCGCTGCTGAACTCCCAGCCGATGGGGTTTTATGCGCCCGCTCAAATCGTGCGCGATGTGCGCGAACATGGGGTCGAAATTCGCCCGATTTGCGTCAATGGCAGCGCATGGGACAACGCGTTGGAACGTCGCCCAGACGGCGCATTGGCACTGCGTCTGGGGTTTCGCCAAATCAAAGGGTTCAAGGAAGAAAACGCCGCCTGGATCGTGGCGGCGCGCGGCAATGGCTATCCAGATCCCCAAAGCTTGTGGTTGCGCGCAGGCTTGATGCCCACGGTGTTGGAACGCTTGGCCGAGGCGGACGCGTTCTCGGATATGGGCCTGACCCGACGCGCGGCGCTGTGGCAGGTCAAAGCCATCCGCAGTCAGAAACCGTTGCCCTTATTTGATGACCCAATTGATGGCGAAAGCATCCGCGAGCCTGAGATATCGCTGCCAGTCATGAGCTTGGGTGAAGAAATCGTAGAGGATTATGTATCGACACGCTTTACCCTGCGCGCCCACCCGATGGAGCTGTTGCGCCCGACGATTCCGGGCCTCACGGCGCATGATAGATTGGCCAAGGTGCCGCTTGGTCAATGTTCTGTGTGTGGGCTGGTCATAACGCGCCAACGTCCGGGCACCGCATCGGGTATTATTTTTCTCACGCTCGAGGATGAGACAGGCGTCAGCAACGTGGTGGTTTGGCCCAAAGTCTATGAGCGGTTCCGCCGTGTGGTCATGGGCGGGCGGCTTTTGTATGTGCGCGGCTATCTGCAGCGCGAAGGGATCGTGGTGCATCTGATCGCGCAGGATATTCAGGATATGTCGCACAAATTGTCAGAACTGGGCCATCCGCTGGATGAAGCCATCGGTGTGACACAACCACAGGCCGATGATGCTCCCCGACCCCCGCAAGCGACATCAAGCGCACGCCACCCGCGAGAGCAGGCCAAGCGCCTGTTTCCCAGCCGCGATTTTCATTAATCTATGGGCAGGAACAAAGGCCGCCCCAAGCGGGAGTGGCCTTTGCTGTCGTTTAGAAAACGTTTCGGCTATTTCCGGTTTCGCTTCCGTTTCTGTTCCGCCCGAACCAGTTTCCCCAAAGATTTGTCTTTGGATTTACGTTCCTGCAGGCTTGCGGAATGAAACCGGTCCTCAGCAACGAGCTTTGTCCAACGCTGCAGTCGTGACGCATCGACCTCTCCGCGTGCTACCGCCGCTAGCACGCGACACCCGGGTTCACTTTCATGTTTACAGTCGGAAAATTTGCACTGGGTTGCCAGCTCGGTGAGGTCCTCAAACAGTTCGGACACGCCCGATGTGGCCCCGGTGATCTGAAGCTCGCGCATGCCGGGGGTATCCAGCACAGTGCACCCATTTTTCAGCAGATGCAGCTGCCGGTGTGTGGTGGTGTGGCGCCCTTTGCTGTCGTCTTCGCGGATACCTTGGGTGGTGACATCCGTGCCAGCAAGAGTATTCACCAGCGTTGATTTCCCCACCCCAGAAGAGCCGAGAAACGCCAGCGTTTGTTTTGGTTTACACCAGGGCGCAAGCTTGACTTCGGGTTCGGCCCCGCGCGCATCCAGCACAACAACAGCCACACGATCAGATATCGCCTCGGCGGATTGAACATAGCTTTCAGGGTCATCGCTCAGGTCGGATTTGGTCAGCAAGATAACAGGTGTTACCTCGGCCTCAAACGCAAGCGCGATATAGCGTTCCAGTCGCGCAACATTGAAATCCTGATTGCACGAGGTGACGATAAAGGCGGTGTCGATGTTCGCCGCAATCAACTGCATCTGGCGGTCCGTGCCGGGTGCCTGCCGTTGATACAGACTCTTGCGTGCCAAGACTCGACTGCTGTTGGGCAACGCCTCGTTATACATAATCCAGTCCCCAACAGTGGCATCTGATCGGGGGGGCAGAACAAATTCGCCCTCAGCCCCTTGAACATGCAAGCCACTGCGGTGCACTTTGGTGACCCGCACCGGGGGCGTTCCCTCAATTTCCTCACTGCTGATTTGCTGGGCGAAAAAGGGCTGCCAGCCAAGAGTGTCTAAAACAGAGCGAGGCTCAGAACCGGTATTGGTCGATAGGTTAGGAAAAAAGCGTGAATAATCACGTGTCATTGGTAGAAGCTTTCCTGCTTCGGTCTTGGGCAAAACCCAAGACGCAGAGTGTCAGAATATCTGAAGTCACAAATAATCGATCCATTGTGCGGCAGCAGCAAAGGTTTTCTTCGATCTGATTTGCATTGGGAGGGCGCGATGCCTCCCCACCTTAACAGGGCATAAAATCTCCATTGATGGACAGAGATATATGCGGTTGCGCCAACATTGCAAGTTGGCGCAGCGCCAAATTTGGTTCAGGGCGCAAACCTGCGCCCTGAACGCATCACTCGGCAGTGTCGCGAATGACGAAATGTTTGGTTGTTGTTTCCACAACTTCCCAGAAGCCGCGAAACCCATCAGGGATCAAAAAGCTGTCGCCGGTTTTGAAATCACGACGTGTCCCGTCTTCGTGGATCAGCGCGCAGTGACCAGAGACGATATAGCAGTATTCGTCTTTGTCGTTGAACGCATGCCACTTACCGGGGGTCGACGTCCATGTGCCGGCCGAGAGTTTACCATCGGGGCTGGTGAAATGCATGCCAACCTTGTGGTGTGGATCGCCGTCTACAACACGATCAGGCAGGTCGGCCAGACGGCGCTCGCTGCGCACGGCGGGCTCGTCCAAAAGAGAGATGACTTGGGTCATGTGGTTCATCCTTGAATGAAAAGGCCCCCAGAAGAGGGGGCCTTGTGCTTGCTTAGATCACTTCGTCTTGCAGATAGTACCACACATAGGCCATGCGCTGTCCCATCCGCCGGAAGGGCGTCAAAAGCCCATGGCTCGGCAGGGGAGAGGTGAAGATCGGCAAGTCAAAAGCCTTGTCTTTTTTGCCTGCAACCAGCTGGGCCATGCGACGTCCTGCCTGCGCCGAATACATCACGCCATTGCCGCCATAGCCCATCGCGTAATAGATCTTTTCGTTGGGGTTTGGCTGGAAAATACGGGGCATCATGTCGTGACTCACGTCCACCCATCCCCACCAAGAATATTCGAGATTGATGTCAGTCAGAGCCGGGAATTTGCGGGCCAGACCCTTTTGCAGCATCTCCAGGTGTTTGCCGTTTTCCGCATCGTTGCCAGTGACCGCTGAACGGCTGCCGATCTGCATCCGATTGTCAGGCAGCAGACGATAATAATGGCGCAGCGTCCGGGTGTCCGTCAGCGGCGATTTAGTCTGGATACCACAGTCTGCCAGTTCGCCGTCAGTCAGTGGACGCGTCACCATTGAATTTGACAGGATCGGCATCAAGCGGTGTTTGGTCTTCTTGTTTAGACCGGGCGCAGTATAGCCGGCTGTGGCCAACGCCACGGATTTGGCTTTGACGATGCCACCGGGGGTGCGCAGGTGATGCACGCCATTCACGGTTTCCCAACCCATCACCGGGCTGGCGGTGTGGATCTTCGCGCCAAGTCGACGAGCCATGTTCACATAGCCAAACGCGAGTTTGCCTGCGTGAATACAGGTGCCGTCGGGTTCCCACATGGCACCGGCGGCTTCTTGGTCTTTGACGTGATCCGCGTGCAACTCTTCGCGGGACATGACGCGCGATTTGTAACCAAAGGTGCTGTTCAGCAAGTCGCTTTCTTTTTGCAGACCAGCCATCACTTTGTCGCGGTGTGCGATGTAATAGTGCCCACCCGTTTGTGGGTCACAATCGATATCGTCCTGCGCGATCAGATCTTCGAACAGCTCAAACGCTTCTGAGACTTCGCGATGCATGCCCTTGGCAACATCCACGCCCCAGCGCTTGATCCACTGCGACCGCTTGAGTCGCCCGGATGAGATCTGGGCCTGTCCGCCATTTCGGGTGGAACAGCCCCAGGCCAGTGTGTTGGCCTCGAGCACGACAGCCTTGATGCCGTGCTCTTTGGCAAGGTGGATAGCGGTGGACAGCCCGGTGTAACCGGATCCGATGACAACAACGTCTGCCTCCATATCGCCGGATACGGGACCATCATCTTGGGGCGGTTCGCCCGCTGTTCCGATCCAGTATGTCGGCGCATGCTCCCGGTTATGGCCCGGACCCGCGTCAACGACTGGATCGTATTTCGGGTCATAGCTGGCGCGCGGCCAATGCCGTGGGATGCTGTTGTCCACCATTTGCTTATTCCTCCTTAATCGTCAGGTGCTGGTCAGGCTTTGAACGCAGGGCGGGATTTCCGCAGCGCTTGTTTTACGACCAGCTGGCCGTCACGAACGGTGAATAGGTCAGCGCCTTCAGCTTCAACGCGCATGCCATTGCCATCGGTGCCCGAGAAGGTCCATTCGGACACGGCACGATCACCGTGCACAAAGTGGCTATGATGATCCCAGTGCGCGTCTTTCATGCCGCCCCAGACAGCCGAAAAGGCGGCTGCGATGGCTTCTTTGCCCTCGATCTTGTTGCCGAACTTTTCGTCACCACCAACGGTATAGAACACGCAGTCATCCGCAAAGTGGGTCATCACGGCGTCGATGTCGTGACGGTTGAAAGCGTCAAACGTATCGGCGAGATCCTGTGCGGTCAGGGTTTTTGTCATTTCTTTTTTCCTTTGTTTAAAGAGAGATTACTCGTCATCCGTGGGATGAGGAACGATGAGTGTTGGGATTTTTGAGCGCCGCAGTACGCGTTTGGCTACGGTGCCCAAAAAGGTGTGCGAGAACCCGTGGTCATGGGCCCCCAGAACAATCAGGTCACAGCCCATTTCTTGCGACCGGCGCAGGATGACTTCAGCGGGGTGACCATCGGTTACCTCGATCGAGGTCACTTGGTCCCGGATTTTCGCATCATCACCTTCGAAACGCGCCCAGAAGTTGGCTTGCCGTTCCGCTAGGATCTTGCGCACCATTTCATGGCGGCGCTCGGTTGCGGTGCGGCGGGTTTCCTCGTTCAGGATGAACATCTCCATGGTGATCTTAGCGTCATCCGAGATCGGCTGGTTCACGTGCAGGACATGAATTTCGGCTCCGGTGGCCTGCGCAATGCTGGCAGCATGGCGCAGGGCGTGGGTGGAGTTTGCCGAAAGATCGGTTGCGAACAGGATACTGGTGATCATCTGTTTCATGATTTTATCCTTTCAGATCAATAGCCGAACACACGGGGCAGCCACAGGGACAATTCCGGGAAGAAGGCGATGACAAAGATTGCAATCGTGTTCACGGCGGCAAAGGGCAGAGCACGGATCGAGATTTGTTCGATCGAGATGTTCGAGATACCCGACGCGATGAACAGGTTTTCCCCCAGCGGTGGTGTCTGGAAACCAATACCCAGCGTACAGACCATCACCACACCAAAATGGATCGGATCGATACCAACCGAATAGGCCACCGGCAGCATCACAGGTACCAGGATCAGGATAGTTGCCAGTGTTTCCATGAACATGCCGACAAACAGCAGGAAGAAGATGATCAGCGCCCAGATCACATAGAGGTTTTCAGTAAAGCTTAGCATGCTCTCTGCAATGATCGCAGGGATTTGGTTTTCAACCAGCAGGCGGCCAAACACGGTTGCAGTGAACAGGATCAGCAGAACACGGCCAGTCAACCATGTGGTGGCTTCCAGCGATTGGAACAGCGATGCCCATGTCAGTTCACGGTAGATGAATGCACCAACAACCAGAGTGTAGAAGATCGCAACGATTGCGGCTTCGGTGGGGGTAAAGAAGCCTGAGTAAATACCACCCAGAATCACCAGCGGTGCCATCAGCGACCAGAACCCACGGTACATTTCACAACCGATGTTCTTTGCGGACCAGCCTTCGGCTACACCCTTGTATCCACGCTTTTTGGACAGCAGGTAGTTCATGATCAGCAAGCTTGTGGCGATCAGGAAAGCAGGAACAAAACCAGCGATGAACAACTTCGAGATGGAAACCGACGAGAAGGTGCCGAATTTTTCAACAGCTTCGGGGGGAGGGGCCATGCCGAGCGCGGCAATGCCGAAAATCACCATTGGGATGGAGGGAGGAATGATGATGCCGAGACCACCAGAGGAGGCGGTGATCGCAGAGGCATAGCCGCGCTCATAGCCGCGGTCGATCATGGCAGGGATCATCAGCATCCCAACGGCCGCGGTTGTTGCCGGGCCAGAGCCCGAAATTGCGCCAAAGAACAGACACGCCATAACTGTCGCAGCAGAAATACCGCCGGTGAACGGTCCGGCAAGGCTTTCAGCCACGTTAATTAGGCGTTTTGAGATGCCCGCGGCCTCCATCAGGGCACCGGCAAGGATAAAGGCGGGCAGAGCCATCAGCGGGAAGGACCCGACCGAAGTAAAGGCGATCTGCACGAATTTGATAGGGTTATCGCCCAAGTAAAGGAACGAGATGAGGGAGGAGACCCCCAGCGCCACCGTGATCGGCGCGCCAATGAGAAGGAGGATAAGAAAGGATCCAAACAGGATGCTTACGATTTCGGTTTCCATAGTATTCTACCTTTGAATTCTGTCGCGCTGATCAGGATTTGGCGGCGTCGGTCGCCGCTTTGATCTCGTCCAGGTCGATCTGGTCGGGATCGGCGATGTTTTCGCCTTTGATCAATTTGCGGTAATTCACCTGCAGGATGCGGATAGTCATCAGCGCGAACGCGATGGGGAGCACCATGTAGATGTATTTCATCTCAATGCCCAAGGTCTGTGATTTCCAGAACTTGTTCATCTTGTTGAAGACGAAATCATAAGACAGGTAGAGGAAGCATACGTTGAAAAAGATCCAGAATAGATCTGCAAACGCTTCGATATATTTTATGTAGTGATCGGGCAGGAACTTAAATTGGAACGTAACGCGGTTGTGTGCGCTCATCTTGGCGGCATAGCTGGCGCCAAAGTAAACGAACCAGACGAACATGTATACCGATAGCTCTTCGATCCATGAAAATGAGTATCCAAATGCCTCGCGTGAGACGATTTGAACAAATAACAAAATGACAAAGCCTGACAGCAAGACCCGGCAGATCACGCTCTCGATATTGTCCAGAAATTTCCAGAACATTTCTTTTCCCTCCTCCCAGAGCGGAGAAGCACATGTGCGCTTCTCCGAGATTTTTTAGCGATTTACTTAACCGGGTCGCGACCGATTGCTGCCAGAGCAGCATTCACTTTTTCGATGCCGCCAACCGACTCATAGAACTGAGGCCATACAGCTTCGGTTGCGAGTGAGATGAACTCTTCTTCGTTGTTCTCAGGGTCGACGATTTCCATGCCGCGCTCTTGCAGAGTGGCTTTGATGGTCGATTCCTGATCGCGCAGATACTGAGCAGAGAAGGTGGTTGCAGCTTGGCCAGCAGCCAGAACGGCAGCTTGATCGTCAGCAGACATGCCCGAGAATACAGCCTCGGATACGATCAGTGGCTCGATCGAGAAGAGGTAACGCAGGTTGGTGATGTAGGACTGAACTTCGTCGAACTTCATCGCGTAGTTGGTGATGTAAGGGTTGTCCTGTGCATCAACAACTTTGGTCTGCAGGCCAGCAAAAGTTTCGGACCATGCCATTGGTGTCGGATTTACGCCCCACGACTGGTAAGTCGCTATCATGATTGCGTTTTTGGGTGTACGGATAACCAGATCCGACAGATCCGCAACCGACTTAACAGGGTGCTTGGAGTTGGTCAGAACGCGGAAGCCCGAGTAAGCCCAACCGATGATGCGTACACCGGAATCACGCAGTGTGTTTTCTACCAGCTCTTGACCGATCGGGCCTTGGGTCAGCGTTTCCGCATCTTCCAAGCTCAGGATCATGTAAGGCAGTGTCAGCGTGCCAACGGTTGGCGAAAACGGTGTCACGTTGTTGATCGCCAGGATCGAAAAATCCAGCGTGCCGATGGCCGCTTCGTTAACGGTGTCCTGCTCGGAACCCAGCTGACCGTTCAGGAACAGCGACGCTGTGTGGTCGGTGTTTTTTTCCAGTTCGGCGATGAACGCTTTGCCTAGTGCTTCTTGTGTGCCGCCTGCGCCGTCACCAACTGCGATCTTGAAGTTCTTCGCGTCAGCTGTGCCAGCAGCCATGATTGCTGCGACAGAAACGGCTGCAGTCAGGGTGCTGAGCTTTTTGAAAAATGACATGGAGGTCCTCCCATTATGTCTGATGATCGAGGTGCGCGCTGACACGGGGAGAGATGGTCAGTCCGATTCTGCCTCGGTGTCAGGTGTGATATGGCCAATGACATGTTTCTCAGATACAAACTTATTCGCGCAAAGTTTGATGAATGGCGAACATACATGTTGAAGAAATCTCTTGTTACCCGAATTGCAGATGCGGATTTAAGGTTGCTGAGGATTTTCAAGACCGTGGTTGAAAGTGGCGGTCTTTCTGCTGCGGAAACCGAGCTGAACATCGGGCGATCAACGATTTCCAAACATATCTCGGATCTTGAAACCCGTTTGGAATTGAAGTTGTGCAACCGGGGGCCAGCGGGGTTTTCGCTGACCGAAGATGGGGCACAGGTGCTGCAAGCAACCGAAGATTTGCTGGCTGCGGTGTCTCGGTTTCGGGTCGAAGTGAACGAGATCAAGGAAAATCTGGCAGGAACGGTTCGTGTGGCCCTGTTTGACCAATGTGCCTCAAACCCGGAATCGCATCTGGCACGTGCAATCGGACGCTTCAAGGATCTTGCGCCAGCGGTTCAGGTCGAGCTGTCGCTTGAACCGCCGAACGTAATTGAAAGCCAAGTGATCGAAGGTCAGCTGGATCTGGGGGTTATTCCGTTGAACCGGACATCGGAAAGCCTGGACTATATCCCGATCTATGGCGAGCACATGTATATGTATTGCGGGATCGGGCATCCGTTTTTTGGCGTTGATCAGTCTAAGATATCAATGGAGGAGGTACGCGACAGCAACTACGCGGGTATCAGTGTAAATTCTCCTAACCTGTTGATTGGGCAGCGGTTAAAGCTAAGGCGCGAAGCGACGGTGCAATCGGAACAGGCGCTTGCTATTCTGATCATGTCTGGGCGCTATATTGGGTTTCTGCCGGATCACTTGGCCCAAACATTTTTGGATCGACGGTTGATGCGAGCGGTGAAGGCGGACAAGCTGCATTATCGTACGCAGTTTGCGATTATCACGCGCAAACGCCCTGAACCGAACCGAATTACCCGCGTCTTGCGTGAAATGTTCGTCCGCGCGCACAGCGCCGCGTGACTGATCCGTCTGGGGCCAGTGGGAAATGCACCCAGACGCTCAGTGAAGATCGGCTGGGTGTGAATTTGAGCCTGTCATTGGGCCACTAAAAGAGCGTCTGACTCGGCCGTCGGGGCGGTGAGCTGTTCCGCCTCTTCTTTGGTGGTGGCAAAGAGGTCATCAAATCGTTTTTTGCGTTGGTCTGGCGACAGCTTTTCAGAGCGCTGCGCAATGCTCCAACGTACGCCAAATGGGTCTACTATGACGGCGGTCAGATCGCCCCACCATGTTTGGGTGATCGAGGACACAATATGGGCCCCATTGTTGGTCGCGCGTTCGTAACACTCTTCGACATTGTCCAAATAGTGATGCAGCGTAACGTGACCGATCCCGGCGTCTGGCAGGGCTGTTTCATCAAGGCTCAGCACAAGAGTTGTGCCGGAGATCTTGATCGTTGCATGCAGGGTGATGTTTGTCTCTGGCAGAACAAGGTTTTCTACGGTTTCAGCCCCCAGCGTGTCCGCGTAAAACGCGATGGCATCCGGGATATTGGCAACCGAAATCATGGCGGTGACCGCGTTGAACCCTTTGGGCTTGGTTGGGATTTTTGCGTGTGTTGGCATGGCTTTTCTTTCTCAAATCAATGAACCAGTCAGGGCGTTGCGTTTGTCACCCAGCCTGGTGGTCAGGTGTCGGCAGGGCGGCAGGCAGCGCCGGAACAGTTGCGGTTCCGGTTGGGCGACCCGGTTTTTTAAGCGGCCCGAGTGAGTTGAGATAAGTTCTGTCAAATTCGGGCTGATACACTGGGAACTCAACCGTGTTGTCGCGAAAGCTCTTAAGCGGTTGCCCCATGTTAAGAATGCCGTTGCGGCGCTGTCGGCGGACCAGTTCGAAATCAACTTCGATCGGGATCATTTCTTCTTGGACATTGCCGCGGTGCAAAACCTGTCCAGCAGGGTCGATGACCATCGAATACCCATTGCCGCCAGCCAGCAGCCCATTGATATGAAGGACATAGCTCTGGAACATCGCGGCTGACCCCTGAGCAATCGCCAGATCCGCAGGCCGATCGACAAAGCTGGCGAGAACGGGATTGATGATCACCTCTGCGCCCATCGAGGTCAGGGTGCGGGTCACTTCTGGGAACCACAAATCGTAGCAGATAGAAACACCAAACCGCCCGACCGAAGATACGTCAAACACGCAGAACTCGCGGCCGGGTGTGACGCCTTGCTCGTACGGGGTAAAAGGGAACATCTTGCGGTATCGGGTGACCACTTCACCTTCTGGGTTGAAAACCGGTGTGGTGTTGTAGATCGCCCCATCCAGCTTTTCGAAATAGGATCCCGGAATCAGCCATTTGTCATAGCGGCGAGCCATCTCTGAAAACTCGCGCTCAAATGCGCCGCCCATGGGCTGTGCCGCGTGTATGGCCGGACCGTGCGCGGCCAATTCCGAAAACACAACCATCTGCACCCAAGGGTAGAGGTGAAACAGGATTTCCATCCGCTGTCGCATTTCTTCAATATTGCGATGTGTTGTGATGTGCATCTGAATGCCTGCAATGGCAAATCTGGACATTACCGGGTCTCCTTTGGTGGGGGCTTCAGGTCAAGAGATAGGTTGGCCCAATCCTGATCCTGCCCAAGGTGTGTGCGTCGCCAGAATGCGGCGAGCCGATCCTGTTCGGGGCCAGTGTTCTTGGTGTGCATGTCGCTGAGAAACGCCGAATACCAACCCGGTACCGGGCGGTCGGGTGTATAATGGGTTGAGGCCAAGGCGCGTGATCCCGTCTCGGAATAAGCAATCGCTTGTTGGCGGGCGGTGACGGCTCGGATGTTCCATTCCAGCCGGGTTCCATCTCGCCAACTTAAACGCGCTGTTCTCTGAATTGGCCGATATGTGGCCGTGTAAACGGTGCCAAAGCCTCGTCGGTAGTTTGTGCTGAAAACGGGGCTCTGGTTGAAAACACTTAGCAGGTCTGCTGCGCTGGTTTGCTGTCCCTGCAGCAACGTATCAAGGTGTCTCGCCCGCTCCAAGGTGTTCGAAACGCGCCCGTGCATGGGCCATTCCACACCTAATTGATGGTTTGTGGCCCAGGCTTGGCTCCGTACAATGGCAGGGCGGTCTGGGGCGACATAAACAGTGGCCCAGTTCCCCGCCGCGTCAATCAGAGACACATTATAAGACATGTGAGATGGAACGGTGCGCAGCACTTCAATGCCATCTGCAACATCTCGGCAGGTTTGCAGGAGATAGCGGATAATCACGGGAATGCCGAACCCTTTGTTCGTCTCGATTCGCCCTCCAAAGGTGAGCGAAGCGGCCAGACCGAATTCGTTCATGCCATCAGCCAGCCCCGATAGCGCTTCGACCATGCCCGCCACGCGGATTCCTGACCAATTGGTCGACAGGAATGTTGCCTCGTTCAAGGCGGGATCCAGATCGTAGTTCCGAATAAGATAGGGGCCTTGGTCGTCAACGGCGACCACTTGCGAGCAATTGACCAGATATCTGGGTGGGCACCAAAAGCTCAGGAAGTGGACCAAATCGTCGTCCGCTTCCACTGTGTTACACAGGGTATCCCAAAGGCTTTCGTATTCCGGCATCGCGCGGCGCACGGCGCGGCGCATTTTTGCGTTGGGTATTTGGCCCGTCGTGCGTTGCGTGAACCATTCACGCCAGCCCGGCCATCCATGCGCCACCACACTCTGCCACGCCTCACCGGGGGTGTTTTCACTCATGCTGCGAAACGTGAGTTGCATTATGGGCTGCCTTTGACGGGTGTGTGCGTTGGCTTATTCGTAACACTATACATCATAATGTTAACATTATGATGCATAGTGTTGGTTCTTGCAAAATTCCAAAGGTGCCTCATTCGCCACCATTTGCCGGTGGTGCTTGGCTCAAAGCGGACGGTCAGCAGGCAAAGTGATCTCTAAAACCATTTTCCCGCTGTCATATTGACCGGCAGCGTTGGGTGGGAATTGGGTGACAAGGGGACGCTCTGGAATTTTGCCTTGATGGCCTTGTTCCATTTTTGCGCCCGCTCCAGCAGCTCGCGGTTATCGGATTGCATCCGGCCATGGGCCAGCAAACAGCCCAGATCGGCGCCATGATAGCAATACTCACCCACGCCGTAGACACGCAGATAAAAGGCTTCGGTCTCATCACCAATGGCATTGATATTATAGGACGCGCGCAAGAAAGTGATGTCGCCGTCTTCGTCCATCTTCCAGAGCCCCGATTGCGGAGCTTTGGTGATCAGCTCTACCTTGTCTTCTGTTTGCTTCAGGATCAGCTGAGTCCAGTGGTCGTAGTGATTCCACCTGGATTGCACTTCGGTGATGTCGATTTCATATTCTACATCCATGAATTCCAGCAGGTGGAACAGGAACAGCGGGCAGCCCCCATAAGTAGAAGTGATTAGATTGGTTGGGGGCGAAGCGCCGGAAATGCGTGGGTTCAATTCGCCCAAATAGACCTCGCCGGTGTCTGTATCCAGTAGAAAATCGATACAGAACACGCCCTTGTAGCCCTCTTGATACAACCGATCGCCAAATTTACGGGCCATTTCCCGAACTTTTTCCGGCACTTCATTAGGCAAGATGGAGGGGGAAATATCATTGCCACACCATCCGCCTTTGTAAGGCGTAATTTCCTCAAAGCCGGTGATATCGGTCATGACAGGACCGACCAGTGTGCCATGTCGCGTGGCGCAGCCTTCGATTGTGCCGGGCAGGTGGTTGAGTCTTTTCATGATTTTGAGATGCTGGCCAATGATCTTGCCTGACACGGCATCCCAATCATCCTGCGATTTGATAAAGAACGTGGTGCGTCCGCTGTCCCCATATGGGGTTTGTACAACCAGATCTTTGCCCAGACCCGCCCGTTCGGCCAGTTTAGACAATTCGCCATAAGTGTTTGCCTCACCCATGATATTGGGTGCGCTGGGCACCCCGGCCTCATTGCCTAACCGGGTGGTTTCGATCTTGCTGTCGAGCCGGTTGCGCAAAGCATCCGAGGGGAGCGCGATCGTCAGGCCGATGTCTTCGCACAGAGCCTCTGTTTGGGCATCAAATTGAACAAACAAGGCCAGTCCGGGTGGTTGAGACTTAACGCGGTCGCGGAATTCCGGGTGGTCCACCAGATAGTTGCCGACATCCTCCATGGACTTGAAATCCTGTGGCTCTGCCTGTGTTGGCAAGACAACGCGGGGATGACGGCCGTCAAAGATGTCAAAGTAGTTCACGAACTCAAGCCCGCCGACCCATTGGCCCAACCCCATCAGGTTAAACGGGGTCGGCATAATCACATAGATCGGCGTCTTGTTGCGGCGCAGGTATCTGTAGATTTCAGTCAGCCCGCGAAGGGGGGAGTTTCTGTATTCATGGCTGCCCGGTTCCTTTTGATTTCAGCTTTTGGTGATTGACGCTGCGGCAGCTTTGATTCGCGTCTCTGCAAGGGAGGGCTGAGAGGATTTGCTTTGAATAATGATCGTATAATGCTCATAATATTGAGGTTCATATTTTTCAAGACCATCGCAATTTTCTTCGATTTTCGGAATTTATCTTTTAAATACAGACACATTTTGACGATGTTGTAAGATTGACTGGTAAATGTAATCAAAAATTAAGCGAAAAGTGCATAATTTATTGCGCAACATGTAAGGCACAGTGTAGGACTTGCCAACGCTGCCGCTTGGGATCTGACCTCTGGGTACGGGATGGCGCAGCGAGAAATTGGGGACTCTGTCCCGTTTTGGAGGATCAAAATGAAATTCAGCACATTCACTCGCCGCGCCGCTTTGGGTGCGATTGCAGGCGCTGCAGCGCTCGCTGCAGTCACCACAAGCGCCTCAGCTGACACCGTGCGTCTGCGCTTTCACACGTTCTACGGCACCGAAATTGACCCAATCGCAAAGAAGTTCCGCAAAGCGGTCAAAGAAGCGTCAAACGGCACACTGCGCATTCAGTACTTTCGCGGCGGAGAGCTGGTGGCCTCGGATCAGTTCGCGGATGCTGTCTCCAAAGGGACCGTTGATATTGTGCATGGCACAGGCGGCTACTGGTCTGGTCAGATTGACATCGGCAACATCGAAGCGGGTCTGCCCGGCGCATGGGCCAGCGTTGATGAGGCAAAGGCCCTGTTCAATAGCCCCGAAGTTGATGCGTTGTTGACCGAAGCCTACGCCGAAGCCGGGACAGTGTATTTGGGTAAAGGCTATGGCCACAACTATGACCTGCTGACCAAAGAGCCGATCACATCGCTCGCTGACCTGAAAACCCGCAAAATCCGTGCCACGTCAAACGTCGCCAAGGTACTGAACGCATTTGACATCCCAACCGTCTACCTGCCCGCGCAGGAGCTTTATATTGGTATGTCGACTGGCGTGATTGATGGTGCCATTTACGGTGGCCCGGTTGAGTACGAACAGCTTAAGCTGCACGAAACCGCGACGAACTATACCTTTATGAACATGTTGATGCCGGGTTGGACTGAAACCTTCCTTGCCAACCCTGCGGCTTGGGACAAACTCTCGCACGAGCATAAGCAGATCCTGGAAACTGCGATTGCACAGTTTGCCGATGACATCCACCAGTGGCTGTCAGACGGCAACGAAGGTGTCGCCGAGGGCACTTTTACCTATGCCACGTTGCCCGCCGAAGATTCAAAGGCGCTGACTGCTGCTGCTCAAGGTGTATGGGCGGAAGAGGCCGCGCGCTCTGATCGCAACAAGGCGTTCGTTGATGCACTGGTTGCCAACGCCAAGGCGCAAGGCCGCCTGTAATGAGTTGGGTGACCAGATATCTGGTCGCCCAGGACGGCCTGTCCGAATTTGTCGGACGGGCCGTGTCATGGTTGACCCTGGGTATGATCTCCGTGCTGATGCTGGAAATCATCGCCCGTTACTTTCTTAATTCGCCCACCATCTGGGCGCATGAAACTTCGACAATGCTGTACGGTGCATTTTGCATGTTGGCGGGTGCCTATACCCTGCGCCATCGGGGGCATGTCCGATCCGAAGTGATCTATGGCCTGATGGGGCCGCGCGGCAAAGCGTTCTGTGACACCATCATTTTCACGCTGGGTTTGGTTGTGCTTGGTGTCTTTTTCAAAATGGCCGTTGAATTCGCTGCCGACAGTTGGGCTGTGCGGGAGTATTCGAACAAAAGTATCTGGCAACCTGCCATCTACCCGATCAAGACGGTCATCCCCGTCGCGGTTGGTTTGGTGATCTTGCAGAACATTGCTGAATTGCTGCGTGCCGTACTGGTGCTGTTTGGGGTGGATTTTGTCGATCCGCGCGACGGCGAAGACGAAACCGATATTGATCCGGAACTTCTGGAAGCCGCCAGCAAGTAAGGCGCATTTACGCGGGGGACATGCGGTCACCCGGAGAGGAATACATCATGGCTGAACTCGATCCGCTGGCCATTACGGCGATCATGTTCCTGTCGATGCTGGCGCTGATGGCGATGGGCTCGCCACTTGCTTGGGCATTGACAATTTCCGGCGTCGGCAGCGCCTTTGTTCTGTGGGGTCCAGGTGGGCTCGAGCTGCTGGTTAGCTCCACCTACAGCGCAATGGATAACTTTTTGTTGGTGGCGCTGCCGCTCTTTATTTTCATGGGGCTGGTGCTGCAACGGTCGGGCATAACCGACGACCTGTTTGAGATGATCCACAAGCTGATGGGCGGCGTGCCCGGTGGCCTTGGGGTCGGAACCGTCATCATCTGCGCGTTGATTGCTGCGATGGCCGGCGTTTCTGGGGCGGCCACGGTTAGCCTTGGCATCATTGCGCTGCCCGCGATGTTGAAGCGAGGGTATGACAAAAAGCTGGTGACCGGCACAATCATGGCCGGTGGCGCTTTGGGCTTTCTGATCCCGCCGTCTGTATTGATGATCATCTACGCGTTTCTCAGTCGGGATTCGGTCGGTAAGCTGTTCGCCGCAGGCCTGATGCCGGGTCTGATGCTGGCAGGGATCTACATCGCCTATGTCCTGATCCGCTGCCGGATCAATCCAGACCTTGGCCCACCAGCCCCTGTCGAAGATCGCTTTAGCGGCCTTGAGAAATTCAAATCCCTGCGCCACCTGATCCCGCCCGGGGTTTTGATCGCAACGGTTCTGGGCTGTATTATCGGGGGCGTGACCTCACCGTCTGAGGCGTCAGCGATTGGCGCGTTTGGGGCGTTGGTGATTGCGGCCCTGCATGGGCGCGTCAACTGGGACATGCTGCGGTACGTGATGCTGACAACGACCAAGCTGATGGGGATGCTGATGTGGATCACCGTGGCCGCAGTGTTCTTTTCCAAAATCTATGTGGGTTTGGGTGCTGGTCAGATCGTGGGTGAGCTGATCGAAGATTTCGAACTGTCGCCGATGTACGTCATTCTGGCGATGCTGGCGACTTATTTTGTCTTGGGCATGTTCTTGGATGATTTTGCGATTGTGTTCATCACAGTGCCGCTGTTCGTGCCGATCGTGCGTGATCTTGGCTATGACACCACATGGTTTGCAGTGCTGTTCATCCTGTCGATGCAGTCCGCCTATCTGACGCCACCATTTGGCTACAACCTGTTTTACATGCGCTCGGTTGCCCCACCAGAAATCACCATCGGGGACATCTATAAAGCGGCGCTGCCTTTTGTGGCGCTACAGATCTTTGGCTTGGCGCTGGTGGTGATCTTTCCGCAAATCGCGCTTTGGCTGCCGTCGATCTTGTTCTGATACCTCAAGGTCTGCGCACCTCCCTGCGCGGGCCTTATCCCCCAACTAAAAGGCCGCCCTCGGGCGGCCTCTTTTTTGTCCGGGGTGTCGTGTTCAGCTGCCTTGGGGCAGGGTGGGCGCAGACAAATCCAGCGCAAGCTCTGCGTCTGAAAACTGCCATGGGCCTCGCACGCCCGGTACCCCTTCTGGGTCAATGCGCAATCCACGGGCTTGAATTTGTGGATCCTCAAACGCCTGACCGATCGAGTTGATTGGCCCGGCAGGGACAGTGGCGGCCTCCAGTGCAGTCAACAGATCGGCCGAAGACCATGGCTTGAGCGCCAGTTCGATCTGTTCCGTCAGCGCCTCGCGGTTGCTGACGCGCAGCTGGTTGGTGGCATACTCAGGGTTTGTTGCCAGATCGGGGCGCGCGACAACGGCGCAGAACCGCTGAAACTGCCCATCATTGCCGACCGCCAAAATGATGTGACCATCCGCCGTTGGTAGGGCTTGGTAAGGCGAGATGTTGGGGTGGTCGTTTCCCTTGCGCATCGGGCTGATGCCTGTGGCGAGGAAGTTCATGGCCTGATTGGCGAGCATAGCGGTGGCACAATCCAATAGGGACATGTCGATGTGCTGGCCAAGACCGGTGCGATGACGCTGTTCCACTGCGGCCAAAATGCCAATGGTTCCGTATAGTCCAGTGACCACATCCGTGACGGCAACGCCCACTTTTTGCGGTTGGCGGTCAGGCTCACCGGTGATCGACATCAACCCAGACATGCCTTGGATCAGGAAATCATAACCGGGGCGTTTCGCGTAGGGGCCTGTTTGCCCAAACCCCGTGATGGAACAGTAGATTAGGCGCGGGTTCAGTGCCTTGAGGCTGTCATAGTCCAACCCGTATTTCGCCAACCCACCGACCTTAAAATTCTCGATCAGAATGTCCGCATCCGCCACCAGATCGCGCACCGCCTGTTGCCCTTCGGGCGTGCGGAAATCAATCGCGACCGAGGTTTTGCCCCGGTTCGCCGCATAGAAATACGCCGCCGTCTTGTCCCCATCCCGCTCAATGAACGGAGGGCCCCATGTGCGCGTGTCATCCCCGGATGGGGCTTCGATTTTGGTAACTTTTGCACCAAGATCAGCAAGCGATTGGCCAATCCAGGGGCCAGCAAGGATGCGGGCAAGTTCGACAACTTTCAAACCATCAAGCGGGGTCATTTACATTCCAATTTAGGCAGGGTCACAGATGTGCCATGCGCTGGGGGTTACAGATAAGGCGGTGTACAGGCCGAAATCACTTCGGCTGGGCGGTCAGAGATATTGCGAAACCGGTGCGGCTCACGACTGTTGAACAGGTAGGCATCGCCGGCTTTCAGGACCTGCGACTCATCGCCAACGGTCACTTCCAGCTCACCGGTGACAACGATACCACCTTCGCTCGACTCGTGTTCGATCATGGTTGAGCCGGTGTCAGCACCTGCTTCATAGCGTTCGTGCAGGATTTGCAGGCCGTGCAACTTGGCATCGCCAACCTGCTTGAGCGTAATCATCTTCTGTGCCGCTTCATTTCCCTGATACAGCATCGATGTCAGATCGCGCAGCTCGTCCGGTTTAAAAAACGATTGGTTGTTTAGTGGGCTGTCAGGTTCAAAAAATTCAGACATCGTGATTCCAAATCCGCCCAGTATTTTGCGCAATGATGCGACCGAGGGGCTGCTTCGGTTGGTTTCGATCATCGAGATCTGACCGTGGGGGACGCCCGCACTTTCGGCTAATTGCCTCTGGGATAGGCCAAATTGCGTTCTCAGGGCACGTAATCGGCCCCCTACGTCAAATTCATCGGTCATTATCTGTGCTCTCCCATGGTTTATGCCCAAGGATAGTCGAATCGAAGGTTGATGCGCAACTTTACCCTAGTATTGCTCAATTATTTGAGCAATAGATTATCCGGAATCGAAAATCAAACGGGGGGACCACCTGTGAATTCCAGTCAAACTTTGAAAGCGCGCCGCGAGGCTGCTGTTGCAACCGGTGTCGCCACCCGCGGGATCTATGCAGTACGGGCCGACAATGCCGAACTGTGGGATGCGGATGGCAAACGCTACATCGACTTTGCCGCCGGGATCGCTGTGAACAACACGGGCCACCGTCACCCCAAGGTGATGGCCGCCGTCGCCGCTCAGTCCGAGGCGTTTACCCACACCTGTTTCCACGTCGCGCCCTATGAAAGCTATATCGCGCTGGCCGAGCGTCTGAACGACGCCACCCCCGGCGATTTCGCAAAGAAAACGATGTTGGTCACAACCGGGGCCGAAGCGGTTGAAAACGCGGTGAAAATGGCGCGCGCCCATACGGGCCGGTCTGGCGTGATCGCGTTTTCAGGCGCCTTTCATGGTCGCACACTGATGGGCATGGCCCTGTGTGGCAAGGTGAACCCTTACAAGAAAGCCTTTGGCGCGATGCCGCCCGAAGTGGTGCATGTGCCTTTCCCAAATGAATTCCACGGCATCACCGTTCAGGACAGTTTGAACGTTCTGGAAAACATGCTGCGCAGCTCGATTGATCCGGAACGCGTTGCCGCAATGATCATCGAACCGGTTCAGGGTGAAGGTGGCTTTAATATCGCGCAACCTGAATTCCTGCGCGCGCTGCGCAATATCTGTGATGAACATGGCATCGTTTTGATCGCAGACGAGGTGCAAACAGGTATCGCACGCACGGGCAAGCTCTTTGCGTTCGAACATGCAGGCGTGGCCGCCGATCTGGTGACCATGGCTAAGGGCCTGGCTGGCGGGTTCCCGCTCTCAGCCGTGACTGGTCGGGCCGAGATCGTCGATGCTGCCCCTGCGGGCGGCATCGGCGGCACTTATGCGGGTAACCCATTGGCCGTAGCAGCGGCAAATGCGGTGCTTGAGGTGATTGAAGAAGAAGACCTGTGCGCCCGTGCCGATGACATCGGGGATGCGATCAAGGCGCGCCTGAACGACATCGCCTCGCGTCAAGGTATGGAACCGATTGGCGACGTGCGCGGTGTCGGGGCCATGATTGCGTTTGAAATGGTGACAGACCGGGCCACCAATGCCCCAGACCCAGCCCTGACCCAAGCCATCATCGCCGAGGCCGAAGCCCGAGGCTTGATCATCCTGCCGTGCGGCACACGCGCAAACGCTGTGCGTCTGTTGCCGCCGCTCACGACCCCTGCGCCCATCTTGGCCGAAGCGCTGGATGTGCTCGAGGCATCAATCGAAGCAGCTGTAAACGCACAAGCTGCTATCGCTGCTGAATAAGCAGGCGTTATCGTTTAGAAGTCAGGGCCGGATCTGTCGGCCCTGACCATGACATTTCAATGAATTCGGATACTCCATGAAACAGAACCTTGTCGCGGGGGCCTGGCTGGACGGGCTTGACGCAATTGAAAATCGCAACCCGGCGGACGTGTCCGAAGTGATCGGCCTTTATGCCCGCGCCTCTGCGGATCATGTGGATCAGGCGGTGCAGGCTGCGCGTGCTGCATTGCCCGGCTGGGCTAGCTGTTCCCCTCAGGTCCGTTCCGATCTGCTCGAAGCTGTTGCACAAGAGCTGCTCGCCCGTAAGGATGAAATCGGCCGCGTTCTGGCGCGGGAAGAGGGGAAAACCCTGGCCGAAGCCATCGGCGAAACCGCCCGCGCCGCGCAGGTGTTCCGTTTCTTCGCAGGTGAGGCGATCCGGGTTGCAGGCGATGCCATCGCCTCTGTCCGCCCGGATGTGGATGTCGATGTGGTGCGCGAACCGGTCGGGGTTGTTGGCCTGATCACGCCGTGGAACTTTCCCATCGCGATCCCGGCATGGAAAATAGCCCCGGCTCTGGCCTATGGCAACACGGTTGTGTTCAAGCCGGCGGACCTGACGCCCGCCAGCGCGCATATCCTGACCCAGATCATCCACAATGCTGGGTGTCCGGCTGGGGTGTTCAATCTGGTGATGGGGCAGGGGTCTGTTGTCGGCAACGCCATCGTATCCCACCCACAGGTCGACGCCATTTCGTTCACCGGCTCCGTTCCCGTCGGGCGGGGTCTTGCCGTTCAGGCCGCGCAAGGAATGAAGAAAGTACAGCTAGAGATGGGCGGCAAGAACCCCATCGTCGTAATGGATGACGCAGATCTGGATATCGCGGTTCCTGCCATTCTGAATGGGGCGTTCTATTCAACCGGTCAACGCTGCACCGCATCCAGCCGGATCATCGTGCAGGGCGGCATCCATGATGCATTTGTAGATCGCCTGACTACGGAAATGCTGGCACTAAAGGTCGGCAATCCCTTGGACTCATCCGTTCAGATCGGCCCAGTGGTGAGTGAAAAGCAGTTGAACGGCAACCTCGGCTACGTCGATCTTGCCAAGCAAGAAGGCGCCGAGGTCATTGGCGGGCAGCGTATTCAAGGCGAAACCGACGGATACTTTCAGGCCCCGGCCCTGTTCCTCAACGCGACAAACGCCATGCGCTCAACCCGCGAAGAGGTCTTTGGCCCCTGTGCCAGCGTGATCAAAGTCGCTGACTTTGACGAAGCCCTCTCCAGCGCCAATGACACCGAATTCGGTCTCAGCTCCGGCATCTGCACCTCCAGCCTGAAATATGCACGTGAATTCAAACGCCGCAGTCAGGCCGGGATGGTTATGGTCAATCTGCCCACGGCCGGGGTCGATTACCACGTGCCGTTTGGCGGGCGCAAAGGATCCTCGCACGGATCACGTGAACAGGGCCGGTATGCGGCTGAGTTCTATACCATTGTGAAAACAGCCTACAGCTTTGCGGGGTAACACGATGGAGTTCCGAACCGTTGGCATCGTTGGGGCAGGGCAGATGGGCAATGGCATCGCACATGTCTTTGCCACCTCTGGCTATCAGGTCTTGCTGAACGACATCTCCCAAGATGCCCTCTATGATGCCACCGGGCGGATCCAAAAAAACACCGCCCGCCAAGTCACCAAAGGGCAGATGAGTGAAGAGAACCGCACCACCGCGCTTGGCCGCATTCGCACAACGCGCGAGTTGGGTGACCTTGGCAGCACGGATCTGGTGATCGAGGCCGCAACCGAACGTGAACAGATCAAAAATCAAATCTTTGCCGGGCTTCAGCCCTCACTGGAATCGCATACGGTGCTCACCTCGAACACCTCGTCGATTTCAATCACCCGACTGGCGGCCAAAACAGATCGCCCGGAAAAATTCATGGGCTTCCATTTCATGAACCCGGTGCCGGTGATGCAGTTGGTGGAACTAATCCGCGGCATCGCAACCGCGCCAGAAACCTACGCGGCGTTGCTCAAGGTGGTCGAAAGCCTTGGCAAAACCGCAGCCTCTGCCGAGGATTACCCCGCCTTCATCGTCAATCGTATTCTGATCCCGATGATCAACGAAGCCTGCTATGCCCTGTACGAAGGCGTAGGCAATGTTGCGTCAATTGATGCGTCGATTAAGCTGGGCGCAAATCATCCGATGGGGCCGTTAGAGCTGGGCGATTTCATCGGGTTGGATACCTGTCTTGCGATTATGAACGTCCTACACGATGGCTTGGCGGATACGAAATACCGCCCTTGTCCCTTGTTGGTGAAATATGTCGAAGCCGGCTGGACTGGCCGCAAATCTGGCCGCGGCTTTTACGATTACCGAGGCGATGCTCCCGTGCCGACCCGTTAGGTTCGCAACCACGTATGTACGGGACACGCCCAAAGGGGGCTCCACATGCTGGGGCCCCTATTTTTATGTCACTTAGACTGCGCCCAATCACTGCTTAATGAAAACATGTTTTCCGCGATTGGCGTCGTCCCTTAGGTTTATCATCAGATCCGCCCGGAATGCCTAAGAGGAATTTGAAATGACAGTTGAAAAAGTAGATACGCTTGTTGTCGGTGCTGGCCAGGCTGGTGTTGCCGCAAGCGAACACTTGTCGAACAATGGTATCTCTCACCTTGTACTGGAGCGGGACCGGATCGCTGAGCGGTGGCGCACAGGGCGCTGGGACTCTCTGGTGGCAAACGGCCCCGCATGGCATGATCGCTTTCCGGGCATGGAATTCAAAAAGTCCGGCCCCGAGGAATTCCCCCACAAAGAGCAGGTTGCCGACTATTTTGTCGATTACGCCAAAATGATCAACGCCCCCATTCGCTGTGGTGTCGATGTAACTAAGGTGACCCGCAATTCCGGCAAGCCTGGCTTTCGTGTCGAAACCTCTGATGGGGTGATCGAAGCCGAAAATGTAATTGCAGCCACCGGCGCGTTCCAAACCCCTGTGATCCCGCCGGTGGTGCCGCAAGACGCGGATGTATTGCAGATGCACTCGTTCCACTATCGCAACCCCGATCAAATGCCCGAAGGCGCGATTCTGGTCGTCGGTGCCGGGTCATCCGGGGCGCAGATCGCGGATGAACTGATGCGCGCTGGGCGCAAGGTCTATCTGTCCGTTGGTCCGCACGATCGCCCCCCACGTGCTTACCGGGGTCGTGATTTTGTTTGGTGGCTCGGTGTGCTTGGCCTGTGGGACGTGGCGGCGCTAAAGCCCGGAACAGAACATGTGACCATCGCGGTCAGCGGCGCACATGGTGGCAATACGGTTGATTTTCGCGAATTGGCGGCAGGCGGCATGAACCTTGTCGGCATGACGCAGACCTACAACGACGGTGTGCTGACCTTTGCGCCAGATCTGGCGGACAACATTGCTCATGGCGATGCCAATTATAACGGGATGCTGGATTTGGCAGATGCCTATGTCGCCCGCAACGGTCTGGACCTGCCAGAAGAACCCGAGGCGCGCGCCGTGCGCCCGGATCCTGAGTGTGTCACCAACCCAACACGGGAACTGGACCTTGCCGCCGCTGGTGTGAATTCGATCATCTGGGCCACCGGCTTTTCCCAGGATTTCAGCTGGCTTGAGGTCGACGCCTGTGATGAGGCAGGTAAGCCCAAGCATCAGCGTGGGGTGTCATCCGAACCGGGGATCTATTTCCTTGGGCTGCCTTGGCAATCGCGTCGTGGATCGACCTTTATCTGGGGCGTCTGGCATGATGCAAAACACGTCGCTGACCAAATCGCGACACAGCGCAAATATCGCGATTATCGCGCCCCCGTTAAGCGAGAGCTTACAGACGCCTAAAGCGCACGTAAAATAGGGGAGGGGTCGCGGTAAAGCCGCCCTTCTTTCGTTCCTTGTTGCGGGTCATTTCCGTGGTTAGGGGCAACCTTAACAGAGGTGAGACAGACAGTTCTTTCCAACCGCTATACCGCAGTGGAAACTCACTTTCGAAACGCGACTCGGGCCCGTGATTTCGGGACGAAAAACCACAGGAGATCACAAATATCATGGACTTAGGCGCAAGAGGTTTGTTTGACGTAAACTCGGATCGCCAGCCCCAGATAATAGGTGATCGATTCGACACACACGCGCTGGCTCAATTGGGGTCGGACGCAAACAAACGATTTGAGTAAGAGGAGACCGCCAACATGGCAAAAGATCATATAGCCACCTTGGACGCCCTTCGGCAGAATACCTCGGTTCCTTTTGAGCAGGCGCGCGCGATGCCACCCGAAGTCTACACGTCCGAGAGCTTTGTCGCCGAAGAGTTGGAGCATATCTTTAGCAAAGACTGGTTCTGTGTTGGCCGTGCCAGCGCGCTGCCCAATCCGGGCGACTACATCACTTGCGAACTGGCCGACCAGCCTATCGTCGTTTTGCGGGATCGCGACAATGAACTGCGGGCGATGTCAAATGTCTGTCTGCACCGGATGTCGACCCTCTTGCAGGGCAGCGGAACCGTGCGCTCCATCGTATGCCCCTATCACGCCTGGACCTACAATCTGGACGGCAGCCTGCGCGGCGCCCCGGCCATGACCCTGAACGAAGGGTTCTGTAAGGACAATTACACGCTGCCAAAGGTACGTTGTCAGGAATGGCTCGGCTGGGTCTTTATCTCTCTGAACGCTGATGCCCCTGATGTCTCTGACCAGCTGAAACAGGTCGAAGAGATGGTCGCCGGCTATGACATGACCAACTACACCGAAGCCTTCTTTGAGGAACACGTCTGGGACACCAATTGGAAGGTGTTGGCCGAAAACTTCATGGAAAGCTACCATTTGCCGGTGTGTCATGCCGGTACAATCGGCGGCCTCAGCAAACTCGAAGAAATGGTTTGCCCTCCCGGTTTACCCGCATTCAACTACCACACCATCCTAAAGGATGATCAGCTTCGCATCGCGATGGCACATCCGTCGAATGAACGCCTTAAGGGGGACGAGCGTCGCACAACATTCCTGTTGGCTCTGTATCCCAGCCTGTTGATTACCCTGACGCCCGGATATTTCTGGTATCTCAGCCTGCACCCCAAGGGGCCCGGTCAAGTCCACATTCGGTTTGGCGGCGGCATGTCCGATGATTATGCCGATGATCCGGACGCTCAGGAAAACTTCAACGCGCTGAAAACTCTGTTGGATGATGTGAACGTCGAAGATCGCGGTTGCACCGAAAAGGTGTTCAAAGGGCTCAGCTCCAACTTGGCAGCCCCCGGTCACCTCAGCCATCTAGAACGTCCGAATTACGATTTCGCGCAATATCTGATGGCTCGTATCGATGCTGGCAAACAGACCGCCTAACGCGTTCTTTGCCTGAAACTGTAAGCCCCGCAAAAGGCCATACAGTGCACATAGACCTTGGCGATCCACCGGCGCACAACGCTCGGATCGCCAAGAGCTGCCCCGAAAATTTTGTAACCCCATCCTCAAACCGGCACATCTGCCACCCCGCATCAGGTACAGACTGACCTGCCGGACCCGAAGGAGCCCCCAATGGCACACACTCGCATTCGCAAGTTCAACACCTCTGACACGTATCCCGAACAGAAACTCGACAACGACCTGTGTCAGGCCGTGATCACCACGGGCGGCAAAACGGTTTATCTGCGCGGTCAATGTCCACAGAATCTGGACGACGCGGTGAACATCGAAAGCCATGATCCGGTCGAGCAAACCCACAAGGTGATGCAGAATATTAAGCAGCTGATCGAAGAATGCGGCGGATCAATGGAACATTTGGTCAAAGTTGTCGTTTATATTACAGACGTGCGCCACCGCGAGGATGTTTATCGAACTATGGGCGAATACATCAAAGGGGTGCACCCGGTGTCTACTGGCCTTGTCGTCCAAGCTTTGGCCCGCCCCGACTGGCTGGTTGAGATCGACGGCACAGCCGTAATTCCGGACTAAGACCTAGGGGGCCGACCGCCCCACTTCCCCAAAAGACTATTGTGATCAGGTAAAACAGGGCCTGCGCCAACAGGCGTGGGCAGGGAGATAAGATATGACCTTTTCGTTGGTGGCACGATGCGCTGAAACAGGCATGTTCGGAATGGCGATTTCCTCGTCCTCTCCGGCGGTCGCTGCACGCTGTGCGTTTGCCCGTGCTGGCGTCGGGGCCGTGTCGTCGCAAAATATAACAGATCCGACATTGGGCCCCTTGGCTCTGGACTTGATGGAGGGCGGTGCCTCGGCTTCTGAGGCCATCGCCGAGGTGCAGGCGCGCGGCAAATTCATCGAATACCGTCAGGTTCTGGCCGTGGATGCGCAGGGTGAAACCGCGATCCACTCTGGTCCGAACTCACTGGGGATCTGGACGCAGGCGCAGGGCCGGGATGTGGCCTCGGGCGGGAACCTGTTGGCCAACGACGGTATCTGTCAGGCCATCGTGACAGGATTTGAAACCGCAACCGGCCATTTGGGCGACCGCCTGATCGCAGCCATGCGCGCCGGGCTGGCCGCAGGTGGCGAAGCTGGCCCGATCCATTCTGCCGGTCTGTTGATGGTCGACAAGTACAGCTGGCCCGTCGCCGAATTGCGCTGCGACTGGACCGAAGACTGCCCTATTGAGGCCATCGCAACCGCTTGGGAGATCTATCAACCTCAGCTCGAAGCATACGTCCAACGCGCGCTCGATCCGCGCGAAGCACCATCTTACGGGGTTCCGGGCGACGAATAAGACGCCCGGAATCAAACTCATGCAAAACCGCTTATCAGGGAGGAACCTATTATGACGGATGTAGCAGAAATCAGCCGAACTTTGCAGGAACTGGCAGCATTGCCCGCAGATCGTCCGATGGGGATGCCCGGGCGCTTTTATACGGATCCCAAATGGTTCGAACACGAAAGCGCCAATGTACTGCGCCAAGGCTGGCATTGCTTGGGGCGCGTGGACGAGGTGCCCGAACCGGGCGACTTTTTCACTGCACAGGTGCTGAACGAACCGATGATCATCGTGCGCGGCGATGATGATCAGGTGCGCGTGCTCGCCAACGTCTGCCGCCATCGCGGCATGCCTCTGGCCGAGGGTCGTGGCAATGTGAAACGCTTTGTCTGCACCTACCATGCCTGGGCCTATGGCCGCGATGGGGGCCTGTTGCGGGCGGCGCGAATGGAAAATGCCGGGTTTAAAACTGACAATTGCCGCCTCTATGGGTTCAACACCCAATTCTGGAATGGCTTCATCTATGTGAATCTCGATGATCAGGCCGCCCCGTTCGAGCACCCTGAGCTGGACACGCTTCTGTCCGCGTATGAGACTGAAACCTTCCGTCTTGTGCACGTGGCTGAGGAAAACTGGCACACCAACTGGAAATGCTTGGTCGAAAACTTCATGGAAGGCTATCACCTCTCCGTGGTGCACCCCAAAACGCTGCATGACTACACCCCCACCGGATTGGCCCGCAAAGGTCCTGCCGGGGGCGGCTTTACCTCCTATTGCGCCAACTACCCGCAAGATATCCCTTCCCGTGGGATGGGGGCGCCGGGCCTCAGCGAAACAGAGCAGATGCGCTCGACCCTGTTTGCGATCTTTCCGACGCAAGTCGCCAGTCAGGCGGCAACCCTGCTGGTGTCGATTTCGATTTTCCCACTGGGCGCCGATCTGATCCGCGTGAAATGGACGATGTCCACCTATGGCGATCAATTGGATGATGAAACCATCCAAGGGCGCATCAAGCTGTGGGAAGAGGTCAACCGCGAAGACCGCGAGAAGCTGGAAAAAATGCAGGTGGCCCTGAAATCGAAACATGCCCAAGCCGGACCACTGGCCGCCGATGATTACGAAGGCACAATTCGCGATTTCCAGATCTGGCTGGCCCAGATGGAAGCCGCCGGTGGCCCACAGGTAGAAGCTGCGGAATAACAAATCCGCTCACCAAACCCATGCGCGTGCTCTTGCGATAAGGGCGCGCGCAAAGGATAAAGGGCATATGCCACTTAGATTTACACTCAGACAGTTGGAATATTTCGTTGCCGTCGGCGAGGCGGGCACGATCACGCTTGCTGCGGATCGGGTGAATGTGTCGTCCCCCTCCATCTCGGCCGCAATTGCGCAGCTTGAACAGGAATTCGGGTTGCCTCTCTTTGTGCGTCAACATGCGCAGGGCCTGTCTTTGACCCTTGCAGGTCGCCAGATGATGGTTCAGGCGAAAACGGTTTTGAAAGAGGCCGAGCAGCTGACCGACCTTGCCGGTGACATTTCCGGGTCGGTGCGCGGCCCCTTGGCGATCGGCTGTCTCGTTACCTTTGCTCAGGTGTTGTTGCCCGCCCTTAGGCGCGGGTTCGAAGACGAATTCTCGGATGTCCGCACCACCCAGTTCGAATTGAACCAGTCCGAGATCTTCAGCTATCTGCGCCGCGCCGATATCGATGTCGCCCTGACCTATGATCTGGAATTGCCCTCGGATCTGAAATTTGTGCCGCTCCTGCAATTGCCACCCTTTGTGATCGTCAACGAAACCCATCCTTTGGCCGAGCTCCCCGAGGTGTCGGTCGAGGCGCTGGGCAATCACCCGATGGTCTTGCTCGACCTGCCATTCAGCTCGGACTATTTCTTGTCGTTCTTTGCCAATTCCGACGTGAAACCAAACATCGCAGAACGCACCCGAGACATGGCGGTGATGCGCGGGTTGGTTGCCAATGGGTTTGGCTATTCGATCGCAAATGTGCGGCCTCGAAACGACCAATCCCCTGATGGAAAACAGCTTAAATTCATCCCCTTGGTTGGCGGCACGCGCTCGATGCGAATGGGGTTGCTGATGTCCAATGATGCAGATCGGACCAACGTGGTGCGCGCCTTTGTCGAACACTGCAAAACCCGCAATGCCCAGGATGGTTTGCCCGGATTTGGCGGCTAACCCCGCCTCTCCAAAGCGCGAAAAATATTGGAAATGATGATGACACAGACTGTGGAAGTACTGGATAAACTGATCGGATTTGACACGGTCAGCGCAAACTCCAACCTCGACATGATTGATTTCATCGAAACCTACCTGACAGAGCGCGGCTTTCAGACCACCCGCCTGATGGACCCAAACGGGGACAAGGCGGGATTGGTTGCTGAACGTGGTCCGGCCGGGCGGGGCATCGTCTTGTCAGGGCACACCGACGTTGTGCCCACCACTGGGCAGGCCTGGACCCGCGATGCTTTTAAGCTAACGCAGGACCAAGGGCGGCTGTATGGGCGTGGCACGACGGATATGAAGGGCTACCTCGCCTGTATGCTGACCGCCGCAGACAGGGCCGCACAGTACGACCTGAAAGAGCCGCTAAAACTGGTCTTTTCCTATGACGAGGAAATCGGTTGTGTCGGCATTCAACGCATGTTTGACCCGCTCAAAGCCTGCATCGGTCAGCCGCGTGCCTGTTTTGTCGGCGAACCCACCGAAATGCAGGTCGCGATTGGGCACAAGGGCAAAGCCGCCCTGCGGGCAACCTTTGTGGGGCAGAACGGCCATTCCGCCTTGGCGCCCACCTTTGTGAATGCACTGCATCTGGCGGGGGATTTCATGATGGAGCTGCGCGGATTGCAGGCCGAATTCGCCAAGAGCGGTGCACAAGACCCAGCCTATGATGTGCCCTATTCAACGGTTCACATCGGCAAGCTGTCCGGCGGTGTGGCCCTGAACATCGTTCCTGACCGTGCCGAAATGACCTTTGAATACCGCCATCTGGCCGCTGACCCTTCGGATCAGATCTTTGAAAAAATCCGTGCCGCCGCCGCGCGGGTCGAAGCCGCCTATAGCGATCAATTCGCGGGCGCTCAAATCCTGCTGGAACGATACAACGCCTACCCCGGTCTGGACGTGGCAGACACGACCGAAATCGCGGCGCTGGCAAAGCGGCTCGCACAGACAGATACCACCAAAGTCGCCTTTGGCACCGAGGCGGGGGTGTTCGAACAACTTGGTATCCCGACCGTTGTGTGTGGGCCGGGATCGATGGCGGGGCAGGGGCACAAACCCGACGAATTTGTCACTGCCCAACAGCTCGCTGCCTGCGATGAAATGCTCACCGGTGTGTTGGCCGAACTCGCCAACTAACGCCAATCCCCAAATGGTTCGGCGCAAGGCACAGAGGGCACTCATTTTATGCTGGGGAATTGACCCATAGGCGCATGATGTGCCCTATAGGCCAATGAAACAGCTACATACCAACAGCATAAAATTTTGCAACTTGTGGTTTCTTTGGTGGGAAATGCTGCACAAAGCCATAAAACGGGCGTTCCTTCCGGCGCGCTTTGCTACGTTCAGAGGGAAGCCGAACCCGGAAAGAAACCGATGCTCTTTAACGCGCCGCTAGAAAATAACGCGCTTCTGAACCACAAGTTGAACGCAAAAGGACACCCCCATGAAACTGTCTGACTTCAAAGCCCTCACATTCGATGTCTACGGCACGCTGATCGATTGGGAGGGCGGCATGATCACCGGCCTGAAACCGCTCACGGACCGGGTCAGCCGAACCCTGACGCGGGATGATATCCTTGAGGCGCACGCATTTTTTGAAAGCACCGCTCAGCGCTATTCCCCGGCCAAGAAATACTACGAACTGTTGCCCGTTGTGTACCGCCGTCTGGCCGAAGAGTGGGGTGTCGAGGTGACGTGGGAAGAATGCGCTGCCTATGGCCTGTCCGCGCGCCACTGGCACGCCTTTGATGATACGATCGAAGCGCTGACCTACCTCAAGAAGCACTTTAAACTGATGGTCCTGACCAACACTGACAACCTGACATTTTCCGGTGCAAACACCCGTCTGGGGGTTCATTTTGACGGCGTTTATACCGCCGAGGATGTCGGCAGTTACAAACCTGCGGACCGCAATTTCGACTATATGCTCGAGATGCTTGCCCGTCAGGGGATCGAAAAGGGGGACATCTTGCACACGGCCGAAAGCATGTTCCACGATCACGCGCCTGCCAACAAACACGGGCTGTCCAATTGCTGGATCTATCGCCGCCACGACAAAGAAGGGTTCGGCGCCACAATGAATCCCGGCGAGATGCCGACCTATAATTTTTGCTTCAATAGCATGATGGACTTGGTTAAGGCGCATCAAGCAGAGTTGGCGGGATAAAGCGAAAAACTGGGGGAAAGAATATGGCTGGATCGCCGAAACTCGACCGGATCGACATCAATATTCTTTCCACCCTGCAGGCGCAGGGCAATATTACCAACGTGAACCTTGCATCGGCTGTTGGGCTGTCCCCTAGCCCCTGCCTGCAACGGGTAAAACGCCTTGAAAAGGCGGGATATATCCAGAACTATCGCGCGGTTTTGAATCTCAAAAAACTGGCCGACCATGTGATTGTCTTTACTGAGATCACGCTGGCCGATCACCGTCGCAAGGACTTCATCAAGTTCGAAAACGAAATCCGTACCCACGAAAACGTGGTCGAATGCCACCTCCTGAGCGGCGGCTATGACTACCTGTTGAAATTCGTCGCGCGCGGCGTCTCACAATATCAGGAAATCATGGAAAACCTGCTCGACCGCAACCTCGGGATCGACAAATACTTCTCTTATATCGTGATCAAACCCGTGGTCGAAAAACACAGCCTGCCGATCCAGGATTTGGTCAATCGGGACGAATAGGGAGCAAGCTTCGGGCGGCTCTCTGAGGTCACCGATAATCGAGGCGGCGGCGCTGACACTACTGCGTCACACCAACCCGGAACCCTATACCCTTGCCAAGATTGCCTGCCTGCTCGGCTCAGGATGACGAACCGGCAATTGCGTTGCCGCCAACGCCATTGATTGGAACGCTGGCACCCGTCGACTTTGGATCCCGACGACCTCAGCGAGCGATTGATGAAGCACGATTGGGGTTTTGGCCCAAGTTGCCCGAGGATCGGCGAACCAGACTGCGCGTTATCTGAACCTCAAATGCTCAAAGGAATTTCACGAAGGATCCCCTCGGGACCATTGAAATCGACGAATATCGTCTCGTCATTGATAACAGCATCGGAATAGGGGGACATAGCGAACCTCGGTTCCTGCTGTGTTGCGAATTTTGCGGGCTTGGCAAATGTCGGATCATCTGGTGGCGCCTCTTGCCAAACGTCAATATGGCGGTTTTGATATTTTACAGAATCGAGCATGCTGCTTGAAATCTCCGGTCCTAAAGGCACACCACCCACAGTGCCACTATCCAGTATGGCCTGACAAAACGCAGCAATATCGAGAATTTCAACGCAAGCATCGTATCGATAGCCATCCGGCGCATCAACGCACATCGCCCTCATAGCACTTTCGAAGGGTTCGATTGAAAAGCAGAGCACGTAGGCTGGTCGCGGAACAATTGTTAGACACACGTCGATGAGAGCCGTCTCAAGCGCAGGACCTTCTATCTTCATCGCTCTTGTCTTATTGATACGCGAGGCGACTACAGATCGTTGTATTGGGCTCAATGTTGAGAAATTCACATCCCGCACCTCAGCGGACATGAAACCCTCTTCTTTGTTTGCAATCCACTCAGGGCCTTCCATTTTCCGATAATAGGACAGGTTTGCGATACGGACTCTGCCTCGCAAAAAATCTCCCATGTGCTTCTTGCTCATGAACTTGAAGTGCCTTGGAGGTGATTTCGAAGTCATCGGCAGGACTCCTCGGCACCCAGACTTTTGGGGCAATTATTGGGCAATCGTCATTTTCACCCCCAATTTGCCGCCAATTTGCGATTTTGGGCAAGTATTGGATATGTCGCAGAAACAGGGGGTTAGGTGGCGGAGACGAAGTCCGCCTACCATGGATTGTAGATGATAGAATTCATGGGCATGAAGCAGCAATAACTCTATTTTTATCAAGTCTTTATAGAAAATTCACCTTGCGTCCGATTTCAGAAGGCTGCAAGCAATGGAAATATTTTTGGTGGTAAGGATGGTGGTAAAGAATGCCGAGGCAGGCCAAGGAACTCAAGGCGATCCAAGTTAAGAGGCTCACAGAACTAGGCCGCCATGCGGTCGGTGGAACACCTCCAGGCCTGAGTCTCAATATCATTGAGACTGGCGCTAGATCATGGATATTCCGGGTCACCGTTGGGAGCAAGCGCAGACATATTGGTCTCGGCTCTTATCCCGAGATATCACTCGCCGAAGCTCGCGAATTGGCGCTTGAGATGAAGCGCAAAATCAAGGCCGGCATAGATCCTGTAGACGAACGCCAAGCCGATCGCGCGTCAGCCGTTTCCGAGCAGAAGCATCGCACCACATTCGAGGCCGCATTCAATCGCTTCTACGAGGAGAAGGTGAAGGGCGAGTTAAAGAACGCCAAGCACATCAAGCAGTGGCGCTCGACGCTTACCACATACGCTTTCCCAGTGATCGGCGACAAGGCAGTCGCGGCGATTACTGTTGAAGACTTGTTAGCCGTCCTGAAACCCATCTGGATGACCAAAAACGAGACCGCCTCGCGTGTGCGTCAGCGCATAGAGGCAGTCCTAGACTGGTCCAAGGTTATGGGGCTGCGCGAGGGTGAAAATCCGGCTCTTTGGAAAGGCAACCTGCAGAAACTCCTCCCGTCACCCAACAAGGTGCATAAGGAAAACAGGCGTCCGGCCGTTGCCCTGGACGAGATTGCGGAATGGTTCCGTGTGTTGCGCTTGCGCGACGGCATTGCCGCTCGTGCGCTGGAGTTCCTGACGCTGACAGCAGCGCGTTCCGGAGAGGTGCGCCACGCGATCTGGGATGAGATTGACCTAATGAACCGTATCTGGACAGTCCCTGCAGAACACATGAAGACCGGGCGTGAGCATCGTGTGCCTCTCTCCTCGGCTGCAATCGAATTGCTTTCAACGCAGCCACGACTGATGGGCTGTCCATACATATTCCCCTCTCCCAAGAATGGCGCGATGTCTGACATGACACTCTCGGCAGTAATGCGCAGAATCCTAGCTGCTGAGGTGAAAGAGGGTCGCCCTGGTTTTCTCGATCCCAGCTCAAGACGCCCTGCAGTGCCACACGGGCTTCGATCCAGCTTCCGAGATTGGACGGCCGAACAGACGAATTACCCTCGCGACATGGCCGAGATGGCCCTCTCTCACAATGTTGGGAGTGAGGTTGAGCGCGCCTACCGTCGTGGTGATGTGGTTGAAAAGAGACGGAAAATGATGGACGATTGGGCCGACTTTTTGGAGTTTCATCTCAAAGCGCAATCGTGATCTCTTTCGAAATCTCTCTGGTGGGCCTGTGGTAATTCAAGCGACCAGAAACCATTGACTTGGCTGATTTTCATGTGGGGCTGAGCCGTATTCAACATCTTCTTCATTGCAACTTTTGGGTGTGCAGTCCAGTTTAGCTATGAAAACTTCAGATGGCGTTCTGACCAGTATGTGTCTTCTGTTTTCCGAGATTGTCTTGCATCAGGCGCAATCTGTTCGCGGTGCTTGTCAAAAAGGAAGATTTTGAACTGACTGACTACGGCGCGCCCGTTTAATGGCAACTAGAGTTGGGCGAAATGACGATTGTAGCACCGATTGAAGATATTGAGGCTTGGTCCCAAAAGCTATCACCTTGGCGGCAAGATTGCCTGCGTCGGTTAGCCGTCAGCGAAGACCTAGCAGACGCAGATATCGATGATCTGCTAGCCATGATTAAACACACTTCTGGTTTTAAGCTAGACAACCATTCGCCGACTCCGGTTCCGTTTGAGCAAGCCCACTTTGGAAGCACCAAACCTCAACCCATTGTTCTAAAAAGCATAACTAAGGTGGAGAATGTCAACCGCCTAGTGCCAAATGCATCGCTGGAGTTTTGCCCTAAAGCATTGACGATCATTTACGGTCGAAACGGCAGCGGTAAGAGCGGTTTCGTCAGAATAATGAGGACCGCTTGCCGCACGCGGATCGAAAACCCTACCAAGCTCCAAGTCCTAAGAGATGTCTACGGCGGCAGCGATGGTCCGCAAACCGCAGAGATCATTATTGATCAAGGTAACGGCGACACACCAATTACATGGACGTCCGGCAATACCGCTCTTCCACAGCTTTCGCAGGTCTCTGTGTTCGACACGCCGTCAGCACAGCTATACGTTGATGGCGGAAACCAAATTCGGTATCTACCGTTCGGTTTGGCGCTACCTCATAGATTGAACACTATCTGCCTTGTGCTAAAGGAAAAGCTCGAAGTCGAACGAGAAACTTTGGTCGGGGACAAGGTCAGCCTCACGACTGTCACCTTTTCGCAGCAACGCGACACTGAGGCTCAGTTATTCGACAAGGCGCTGAGTAAAGGCACAACGGACTCAGAAATTGATGAAATTGCAAAGTTTAAAGGCGAAGATCAGGCGCGACTGGATGAGGTCTCATCTTTTCTTTCGGCCGGGGCAGCGGCTGCAGCCGATTTGGCCGCTCTGGTGACTTGGTTAGAAGCGATAACCAATGAGTGCGAAGTTGCAGTTGCTGCGCTCAGTGATACGTCACTGGCTGACCTAACAATTCTCAAGAACCAAGCTGTAGCATCCCGTCAAGCGGCGGAACTGGCGGCGGGCGAGCTTTTTACCGACGAGCCATTGCCGGGAATTGGCAGCGATAGCTGGCGGGCCCTGTGGGCGGCCGCGCGACTATTCAACTAGCGTGTCTTATGTTGGGCAGGAATTCCCAGTAGTTGCCGATGATGGAAGCAAGGCATCGTGTGTCCTGTGCCAACAACCATTGCTTGCAGATGGGTCGGCACGGATGCAGCGCTTCAAAGACTATATGGATGACACACTTGATGTTGCAGCCACCAATGCCGAAAAAGCAATAAGTGATGCAGTAGCCGAGATTGCTGAGTTGAAGCTGATGCACGCAACTGACTTTCCTGATCACCTAGAGCAAGTCCGCATGCGTGCGCCGAAACTCGCTGACGCTCTCTCAGCCTTCCAAGCTTCCGTGATAGAGCGCCGGTTGGCTGCACTTACACGATTGGCTGGCGAGGATTGCCAGCCCGAGCCAGAAATGGTCTCGCCTCATGCAGATTTGAAAGAACTCTCCCAAAAGCTATGGGGGGAAAAAGACGGCCTTGCTCAGGCCGAGAATGCGCAAGAACGAGAAAAACTCGCAGCCGAAAAAGCTAAGCTGGAGGATCGCAGCATTCTCGCTTCCAACCGCGCCAAGCTGTTCATACGTCGAGATCTACTTTTAGCGGATGCGGCTTATACCAAAGCACTTGCCGAGGTGCAGACAAGAGGCATCACCCAGCAAGCGAACAAACTCCTCGATACTCATTTGACGTCAGCGGTTGCAGATTGCTTCGATGCAGAGCGAACGAGGTTCGACATTATGCACCTCAAAGTGGGCCTTTCACGTAAGAGCGCGCAGACCAAGGCCGAGTTTGAGATCGACACGCAAACTAAGATGACCAAGGTGACATCGGAGATACTCAGCGAAGGGGAACAGCGCGCGCTGGCTCTTGCGGGCTTTTTAACTGAAGTGGCGTTGACTGAAGGCTCAGGGCCGATCATCGTAGACGACCCTGTTTCTTCGCTTGACCGGGATAGGAGCGCAAAGGTCGCAGAACGTCTGTCTGAGGAAGCGCTCCACCGCCAGGTAGTGGTGTTCACCCACGACATGGTTTTCTTCAACGAGCTATGCAAAGCTGCTGACGACAAGGGGATTGAGCCCGTAACCCTTGCGCTGTTCAGCGACAAGAATGCAGCAGGGAAAATTGATGCGGCAGGTATCGCCTGGAAAGGACTAAACGTTAAGAAACGCATTGGTCGGATAAAGAATGCTTTTGCGCCTCTGCCCAAGCTGCTTGCAACTAGCCCGTCGGACTATGAATACCACTTGAAAAACCTGTATGGCAGACTGCGCGACACCTATGAGCGGGTAGTTGAAGAAGTCATTTTTTGCGACATTGTGCGTCGAGGATCTGACAATATTCAAACTCAGCTTCTAAGGTATGTAACTCTTTCTAACGACCTAGCAATCCGGTTTCACGAGGGAATGACACTCGCGAATACTCACAGCCACGACAACCCCGCGGCAGACACCGTTCCAGTTCGCACACCTGTCGAATTCAATTCGGACATTGTTGCCCTCGAACAGCTAGTTCAAGACTTGAAAGCCGCCGGCCAACTGGCTGAAACGGCAGGGCCCCAAATGAAACCCAAGAAATAGTTTTTGGTTCGATTGAAGGTGCTTTTCTTTGTCCTAAAGTTCATTCAGCTGGCGCAGCTAAACCAATTGGGAATCAACAGCTGCATCTTGGTTGATCGCAAACGAAACTTTTAGACGTTCCAATCCATTCTCCGGCAAATTGCCGATCGGTATTCGGTCTGAATCTGCGGTGGAGTTTTTGAGATGTATTCCTTTGCTTTTGTTCCTGGTTCCGCATCCAGCCCAGAAATATGTAAAACAACCTCGTCTAGAGATGGAGTCCGATATTCATCGCCAATTTTTGGCTTCAAGGCTGTCCAAACCACTCCCGCGAGCCCTTTGCTTACGGCCCATTCGCCTACTACATCTGCTTGCTCATGATTTGACCTTTTGCCATCACCCGACCAAAATCCGACGGATCTATCTACAAATTTGGCTGGGATTCCCTCTCTTGCGGCGAGAACACTACACGCAGATTGGACCGTGTCGACGTCAAGTTCCGCCCATAGAACAGGACTCTCCAAAGCATCAGGGGTGACTACCAGAGTGATCCGATCATCGGCCGATTGCCGAGCGAACTCAATCGGCAACAAAGGCCCGTCTGTTCGCCAAATTGAGCCTAACGGTAAGTCCCGCGGATCCCAAATCAACGAGCCCCAACCCAAGCAACAAATCTTCATCTCTTCCCCAATTCGACTTATGGCCGTTCTTCAAACTATGTTGCCTGTCCGTCGGCAGAGTTTTTGGGTCCAAAGGTCGCCTGAACTAAGAGAGTGTCTGGCTCATCTGGTTGGGTTGATTATGCGGCGCGTTGGCTGTGATGCAAGCGGCGCGCTTCGAGCGTCTTTCGTTTGATCTTTTCTCGTTGTTGTAGAATGGCTTTGTCCCGTCCGAAGTAGACGTCGGCAGGTGTGACGTTGTTCAGGCTCTCGTGGTAGCGCTGGTGGTTGTAGTGGTCGACGAAGGCTTCGATCTGGGCTTCGAGGTCGCCGGGCAAAAAGTAGTTTTCCAGCAGGATGCGGTTTTTCAAAGTCTGATGCCATCGCTCGATCTTGCCCTGCGTCTGGGGATGATACGGCGTTCTGCGTGAGTGCTTCATGCCCCTATCCTGCAACCATTCAGCCAGATCACCCGAGACGTAGCTGGATCCATTGTCGCTGAGTAGCCGTGGTTTATGAACGACGTGGACCTGATCACATCCTGACGCCTCAAGCGCCAGGTCAAGCGTGTCAGTCACGTCCTCAGCCCTCATGTTCGTACAGAGTTTCCACGAGATGATGTAGCGGCTGTAGTCATCCAGGATCGTGCTGAGATAGAACCACCCCCAGCCCAAAACCTTGAGGTACGTGAAGTCCGTCTGCCACAGCTGGTTAATGGCTGTAGTCTTGTCTTTGAACTCGTTGGCGGCCTTGATCACGATGAAGGCGGGGCTGGTGATCAGATCATGGGCTTTGAGTATCCGATATGTTGAAGCCTCTGATACGAAATAGCTTTCTTGATCTGTGAATGTGATCGCCAACTCCCGTGGCGATAATTCTGTTTCCTTCAGGGCCAATTTGACGACCTTGCGCCGCACCGCGTCAGGAATGCGGTTCCAGACGTGTCTTGGCTTGGGAGATTGGTCCTGCAAACCAGCCTCGCCACGCTGATGGTATCGGTCATACCAGCGGTAGAAGGTTGTGCGTGGAATACCCAGCTTGGCCAATGTCTGGCGCGCTGACAGGTGGCTCTCTTCGACCAGCCGGATGATTTCCAGTTTCTCAGATGCGGGATACCTCATTCTTGGTCGCCCCCACCGTCGATCATGCTTTTTTTAAGCAAGCGGAGTTCAAGCGTTTGTTCCGCGACGACCTCCTTCAGATCACGGGCTTCGCGGCGCAGATCTTTGACCTCATCGGTCGTGGCGGCACGGGCCGTGTCGCCAGCCAAGCGCCGCTTACCGGCTTCCATGAAATCCTTGGACCATTTGTAGTAAACGTCCTGGGAAATCCCCTCGCGGCGGCACAGCTCAGCAATGCTATCCTCGCCACGCAGGCCGTCCAGCACGATCCTGATCTTCTCTTCAGAGGAATATTGCTTGCGGGTCGCCCGCTTTATGTCCTTGACGATCTTCTCGCCGGGGCTCTGGTTCGTCTTTCTCATCGTCCACTCCTCGGTGGTTACGATGAGCCAGAAACCCTCTCTTATCAAATCGCCCTATTTGGACCCATAAGCGCTGACGTCAGACATTCGGTGTTCAACGCTTTGCCAAGCGGCACGATCACCTCGTAAACAGCCGAGAAGACCGCGGCGATCATCACGGAAAAGACTATCTTCTCGAGAACCTCGGAGAAACTGTCCGGCAGAACCAGCAGATTCAGCGCAATGAGCCAACCGTAGGATGTGTACATCATCATGGTGGCGGGCATAAGCGCAGTGCGGAGGTCATCCGTCAGCGTCGCCCCGAGCCCCTTTACCACCCACGCGCCGATTGCCAGCGACAGTTTTGCAAGCGGATTCCGCAACAGGTAGGCCCCAAGAAGTATGCCGACTGCCCAATATAGATTGTCCCGATTCTGAATCTCGAACCAGTGCAAGAGCTGCTGGAGAATCCCATCTTCCATAATGTGCCTCTCTTGGAACAGTCGGCCCTAAGCGTTTCTTAGCTTTCCGCTTTCTTAACGCGATCATAGGCGGCCTTCATCTTGAGACCGAGGTCACGGGCGGCCTCTCCGACTTCATCGGCGCTCTTGTCGAACTGGCTCTTGGACAGGAACGTATCCCACTCTTTGGTCAGCTCGTTCCATTCGTCTTCAGCCTCCTTGGTTCCCAGATGCAGTTGCAGGCGAAGCTCGTCACGCGCTTGGGCGAGTTCGTCCATCAATTCCTTAAACGTTGTCATATTGACCTTCCTTGGGTTCAGTTGGTTGTTGGATCCCCGGCACCGTTCAGGCGCCGGAGATCCGCGTTCTGTTAGTGCTATTCGACCTCTTCAATATCGCTGGGCCGCCATTCGCCATCGTACCAGGCCTGTTCGGGGCCATAGATGCGCCACAGCATGTTCCAGCCTTTGCCGGGAATGGTCTGAATCCAGTTGTCCGCACCTTCCGGACGTTCCGGACCGAAATAGACATCCCAAGATCCATCGGCATTCTGCACGACGGCCTTATCGATGCTGGTGACGGCAGGGTACGGGTTATCGACCTGAAGCATGGATCGGGTCATGTTGTCATAGACCGTGATGTCCCAGAACCGGCGGGCCGGAACATTTGGCGGCACATGCACACGATAGGTCTTGGCTCCGTCAAGTGGCGCGCCTTCGGCATCGCGCAGACCGATCACATATTGCGACCCGGCGCCGATCGGAGGCTTCACCATCGCCGGCGTGATGCCGGTGGCATAGAAGTGGAACCGCGTGCGTGAATTGATTAAACTGATGCCGTCGTTCAAGAATTCATGGCTGCCACCGGCAAAGCCTTTTTCCCAGCTTTTGCTGTCTGGCCAGATGATGCGGTTCTCGTCGCGATTGGCCCAGATGATCGAGCGTTGCGCCGCGGTGCCGACCGCCGCGGCCTCGGCCAGGATTTTCTGCATGCGTTCGTCCGGTGCAAACGGTTTGCCCTTTTCGATGCCGATGGCCCGGAGCAGGCCAAGGATCTCAGCGTTCTCGGCGGAGTTCGGCTCCTCCTGAACAATCTCATTCACTTCCTCGAAGAAGGTCGCGTCCTGCGCGTGTAGAGTGTTGATTTCTGTCTTCGCCACATCGACCCAGTTCACCTCCTGCGGGTCTTCGCCCATCGGGTAAAGGCGGAAATGGGATTTCATGTTGTCAACTACCGGATCGGCCTCGAAATCGGTCATGAAGCCGCGCATTGCAAGCCAATGACCGTATGTATTGGAATGGCGCACAATATAGCCTTCCGGCAATTCGCCCTCATATCCCGGGGGCACCAGCAGGAACTTGCCGCCTTTTCCCCTATCGGGTCCGGCGTTGCCAAAGTCTGTCACGTAGTGAAACCAGGCGTTGTCGATGATGCCCAGAACATCCGGCGGCGTTTCCATGATCATCGGACCATCTTTCAGGTCGATCCACATGAAGGTGTAAACCACTGTCGTGTTGCCGGTCAGCAAGAGCCCCTTTGAATCAAGGCGACCATGCCAGTACATCATGGTTTCATTGTCAGGGCCCAGTTCGCGCATGCCTCGGCGAAATCCGGACAGAGACGCCGCAGGCGTGGTCATGATCATAGCTTCGACCGCACGGCTGAAGTCCAGATGATCCCAAAGCGCTTGTGACGTGGCCGGGGTTGGAACACCGTCGACAAATTCCAGCGTCCCGATCCGCGTTTCCGTGCGATCCGGCGTGACGACGTTTGCGGGGATATCGGTTGTGTTCTGGTACGTGGTGTTCTCAGCCAGTGCCGGGGTAAGGGCGATGGCCAGCACACTTGCGCCATACATCAGGTCCTTGATCGGTTGTTTTCTCACTATAATCTCCTCTGGTATGACAATCGACGGACCTGCAATCAGGTTGAAAATCGATCTTGTCTTCAAACTAGTTTTTTGACGGAGAGAATTCTGGTCACATCACGCCAACTGAGATTTTAATGGCGACAGTCAAAGCGACGGGATGAAAGTGACCAGCGGACCTTGAAGATTTAACATTCGGTTGGGGTGTTTATTGCCGGACGGCAATGCGCCGGTTGAGGCCAGCACAAATGGATTGCGCGCGATAAGCACGACCGGTTCCAAGGCCCGCGCAAAGAAGTCGCGATATGGCCCGGCGCATGTTCGGTCAGATGCTTCAAGCGCATCTCGCCTTTTGCTTCGTCTTGTCCATCCCTTCGCGCTGTTCCTCGGATGGTTTGGTAACACCGTGAACCCACAGTTTGGATTGCCCCGACAGGAACTCGTGGCACCAGAGGCGAATACCCGCGCCATTAATGCGGCTCTTAAAACGGATCACTGGACCGGAATAAAAAGGAGCCATTTGACGGGTCGATTTCGAAACCTGTAAATGCAAATTTGGTCACTTAGCTTCCCCGCGCAATTTGTAGCGCCCGTCAAAGCGGGATGCTGATCGTGAACATCACTCCACCGCCCTTGACCCGGTTTTTGACATTGAATTCCTTGTAGCCGCGCAGATTGGCAAAGACTTCTGTGCCCCCGGCATCAAATATCCAGCCAATTTGCGGTCCGATCCCAAAGGTGCGGCCCTTGAAATCACCCAGCAAAGCTGGCTGTCCGCTATCAGCCGTCAGCTGCTGATAGGCAAATCCGACAAGTCCCACATACATCTGCTCGGTCACAAATTTGGATGCGCCCAGATCGATGTGGAAATCGATACCGTTCTTGTAGTTTGTGTCGGAGTTTTTGAAGTTGTATGTCAGACCAGCAGTGGCTGAAAACTCCCACCCGGTTTCGGGGTTCAGGTAAGTGTATGCGCCGCCGATATCGAGCGCCGCGTGCCCCAACCCAAGGTTCGACAAGCGGTTTGGGTCGTAGCTGCCGATCGGTATGTTACCAGCGACATAGGTCATCCAGTTGTGCACGCCCCGGTTCCAGAACAGCTGGGCGGTGGGATAGAGATCGCTCATGCCCGTCACTTCATCTGACGCGGCTGCACTGGCCCCACCAACCGAAACATTCGCAGATACCCGGTTGCGAGCGGGGATGAATGCCAGCGAAAAACTGGGACGGCCGCCGAGAAACGTCGTGTCTGGTGTATAAGCCGGGACGATGAACTGACCGAAATAGCTCGCGTCGACGCCCAGTTTCAGGTTACCGCCGAATTCCAGCGGCTGGTTGGCATTGGCATTTGCCGAATACCAATAAGAGACCATCGCCAAAGACGTACCAGGCTCCGGAGCGACTGCGGCAAAGCTGCCATATTGGCCCGGAAGCCAGAAACTGGTGCCGCCCTCGTCGGCCCGCACGGGCGCGCTGCTGATTGCAGTCAGAAACAAGGCTGCCGCCGCGATTCTGCCACATTGGAAGCGCACGCAGATTGCGCGAAGGAACGCTCTTATCTGAATCATTTCTTTTCCCGAACGTTGGATAATGATCAATGGTTACATCGCATTCTTGCGGATCTCGCCGCTGGTGGTTGGTCTTTTCGCGCCACAATGAACCCGTTCCGCAGCTTTCGAAGCGACCTACTTTCGCAGAGCTTCCAGCAGCGCGGTGATCAGCGGCGCGATCATGCCGACATTGCCCAACCCCATCGGGTTCTGACCGAGCGCCCTGACACCGTCGATGACGGCACGGACTTCCTGCGTCGCTATCTGGAACTCCTGATCCAGGTCGTCCATCGCCATGTCGCGCAGTTCCATGACAGGCTTGATCTCGTCCTCGGCGCTCTGCTTGCTGGCGATCATCACCAGCGCACCGGCAAGGGTAAAGTCGACCAGTGACACGATCAGCGCGGCCAATGGCTGGCTGAGCCATTCGGCCAGCGCCAGATAGGCGGAGGCCGTAAGCATGACCACCCCGATCCCGGCCACGAGGATGCCGAAGGCGAGCAGGCCTGCCTGCTTTCCGATCACGGCCATGCGACGTTCGGCCATCAGCCGTTCGGATCGGATGATCAGGGAGACACTTCTGGATATGCGGTTCATGATACGAGTTCCCTTCTACCGCGAGCGGCCAAGAAGATACCCGGCACCAAACACACCCAACACAAGCAGGAGTGTTTTGGTCGTCGGATGGTCTTCGAGCATCCCGGTCAATTGCTCGACCAGTTTTTGTAATTCGTCCTTGGGGGCATCTTCTGACGAAGCCTCCTCCGGCACGGCGGATTCGGGGATAACCTCCGACGTACCCTCGGTTTCCCCGGCCGATTTTTCGGCCTGAATTTCGGCAAGCTGTGTCTTCAGCTCAGCCAGTTCGGTTTCAAGCTCTTCTTTGGTTGCCATCAGTCTGAAACTCCCTGCACGGATGAGGACGGGTTTGGGTTTGCTATCGGGCCTTGGCCTGGCGGTGGGTCTGGCGGGTCGGCCTGCGGCTTTCCCGGCAAGGGTGCGGCCTCCTCCTCATCCGCCGTATCAAGGTTGCCATCTCCCGAGAGCAGCACCGCAAAGGACCGCAGGGCAGGGATCTCGGCGCAGATGATCATAGTTACCACCATCATGGGCACCGCCATGAAAGCGCCTACGGCGCCCCACATTGTGCCCCAGAAGGTCAGGGCGACCATCACCATGAAGGTGCTCATGTTAAGCGACTTACCCTGCATTGCTGGTTGTACAACATTGCCGATGATCGCGTCTGCGCCACCGTAAAGCACCAATACCATCAGCGCCGGCGTCAATGTGTCGAATTGGATCAGCGCCAAAAGGGTTGGGATTGCCGTTGCAAGGATCGAGCCGATATTAGGGATGAAATTTAGCAGGAAGACCATCAGTGCCAGAGTGATGGCAAAGTCTATCCCGACCAGTTTGAACACGATATAGGCGACGACGGCGCTCATGGCGCTCGTGACCGTGTTGATCCACATATATTGCTGCACGCCCTCCGATATCCGGTGCATTACCAGCTTGAACTGCGTTGCCTCGGCTTCATCATTGAAGACTTTGGGCAGCTTGTTCCAGAAATCGGTCCGCTCCGACAGCAGGAAGGCAACATAAGCCAAAACGAGGCCGGTGGTGCCGACGAGACCGCTGGCCTGGTAGAGCGCATTTGACACGAATGCCCCCATATCGATCTGTGTAATGGTCTCCTGAAGCGACTGCATCGCGGCAGTACCAAAAATAGCCTCCAACCGTACCATCAAGGCATTGGCGCGCTCCACATAACGCGGGGCCGCAGCGGTGATTTCCGCGGCCTGACCCGACACGGCCAGACCAATCACGAGACACAGGACAACAACAATTCCAAAGCTGACCAGATAGGCAAGCCAGGGGGGAGGGCTCCACCCCAAGATCGTCGCGGAATCGATCCGATGGATCATCGCCGAAATCAGGATGACCAGCAGTGCCATGATGACCAACGGGATCAGGAACCCCTGTCCGAACCAGATCAGGCCGAGCAGGATCGGAAGTGAAACGATGCCCATGAACCAGCCCGGTATCGCCACATTGGTCGTGGTGGCGGTTTCATTTGATGGAGTTTCGGTCATCTCAAACCCTCATTGGTATAGCGAGCTATTTAGGGGCATCAGGCAGGCCGCTGGTGCGAACTGCCTGATGGTTAAGGAGCCGGGCGCACCTCAGGCCGATACGCTCAGCGCATCCTTCGCCAGGTCGGCTGCCTTGCCGAGTTTCTCCTTGCGAACCGCAAGATCCGCCTTGATCTCGGCAATCCGTTTCTCGTACTTCGCTTTGGTCTCATCGGACGCAGTCTTGATCTGTGCCTCAAGTGCATCAATCCGTGCCTTGGCGTCGGCCTCCATCGCGTCCCATTTCGCCTTGGCATCTTCGCCAGCCTTCTGAAAGGCGGCTTCGGCTGCATCGACTTTGGCCTGAAGCGCCGCCTTCGTTTCGGCGCTTGCCTGCTGGGCTTCGGCCTTGACCTCTTCCCACTCCGCTTTCGCGGCATCAACACGGCGCTGTTCCTGTGCGTCGGCCACATCCACGCGCAGGCGTCTGTGAACGGTTCCGCCAAGCGCTTTCATTGTGTCATCGACGGGCACCTGCCATCCTTCGAAAATGTCTGCGACGAGTACGGAGTTCCCGGTCTTCATGGCGTCGGCGACGTCCTCGAGGATCGTGAGGTCAAAATCAGCCACACCAAGGTCGGCGATTGATCCCGCCGCAGCGCCGCTCGCCATCCCGAGTGCCATTCCCACCGGGCCTGCCAGCATGCCGACAAGGCCACCGAACAGAAGACCGGTGGCAGCGCCCAACGGCCCTTCATCGGTTGCCTGAACGACAGTCACCTGACCGGAGTCGTCCTTCGTAAGCACAGCGTGATCGTAAAGTGTCGCGTCGCCTTGGCCATTCAGGTCCTTCAGTGCAGAGGCACCTTTGAAGGCATCTGACTGGGTTTCAAATATGACTGCGAGGATTGTATCGGGCATGTCCAAGTTCCCTGTTCTAGATCGGTTTAGCTTCTCAGAAGAACTCGCGGCAGCTGGCTCTATGCGAGCACTGCGGGTTTGCTTGTTCTAAGAAAAATGAATGGCCGAATCGGCGCGCTTGTTTTGGTCCGATGGCGCCACAGGCTCATTTGGGCTGCTTAACAGGGAAAGTCTGGGCGTGAGCATCTCGTCGCCGCCACACACGACTGCGTTCCAAAGCTGGCTGCGGCGGACCAGCTTTGCCTTACGTCTGACGCGTGTATCCATGCAGCAGGTTGCGCGGATTGGCCGTATTCAGTTTCAGTCATGACGTGTACTGCGTGTTTTGTCAGGGGCCGGCCCTGCGACCGGCCCCGAAGCGACATCTCATTCCACCAGTTCAATCTCACCGGGCTGCCAGCTGCCATCGAGCCAAGGCTTAAGCGGACCGTACATCCGGAGCGCGATGAACCACCCCTTGCCGGGAACGGATTGCAGCCAGTTGCTTTCCTTGCCTTCAGGAGGCGTTGGGCCGAAATAGACGTCGATCGAGCCGTCCGGGTTTTTCTGCATGCCCTCGGTATAGCTGTCGAGCGTCGGGAACTGCTGGTCCGTCTGCAATTGCGAACGGGTCTGGGTGTCATACATCGTGACCGCCCAGAAATCCTTGACCGGCACATCTGCGGGCATCGTCAGCTTGTAGGTCTTGGCGCCATCCAGCGGGCGTTTTTCGCTGTCCAGCATCGCCATGGTATAGTCCGAGCCCTTGCCAGCGGCCCGGATCGCCATGGCCGGCGACACCACTATGTAGCCGTAGTGATAGGTCGTCCGCCCATCGAGGTTGCGGCCCTCGCCCCGCATAAATGTCGTGTCGCGATCAGGGAATGCCAGCACCCAGGCACTGTTTTCCCCGAACACTTTTACACCGGGGTCGCGCGGGAAGTAGGTATAGGCGCGCGCGATGCCTTCGCCGATCTTCGCGGCGTCCTCAAGGATCGCCTGCATCCGGTCGTCAGGGGCGAATTCCTTGCCTTTCTCGATCCCGATCGCCGCGATCTGGCCGGTCCGCTCGCCGCCTAGAAACCCTTCAGGTTCCTGCTGGATCACGTCGTTCAGCCCCGAATAGAAACTGGCATCGGTGGCGACAACCGTGTTCATTCCCTTGCCCGAAGCGTTCACGAATTCCATCGCTGGCGGGGCCCCGGCCTGCGACAGCGGATAGACCTTCAGGTTGTCGCGGATGTTGTTCGAGGCCACTTCTACCCCGTCGGTCAGGTAGCCGCGCATGAAATTCCAGACACCGTAGGTCTTGGACTGAACGACGAAGTAGCCCTCCGGCACGTCGCCGTCATAACCTGGCGGCAGGACCAGGTATTTGCCGCCCTTGCCCTGGTCCGGGCCGGCCGCGCCAAGGTCGGTGATATACTGAAAGGCCATGTCATCCAGCACACCCAGCATGCCCGGCGGGATATCGACAACGGTCGGACCGTCCCGTTCCAGATCCAGGAAGCCAAAGGAATACATGGTCGACGTATTTCCAGTCAGGAAGATTCCCTTGCTGTCCAGTAGCGTGTCGACGATGCAGATCTGGTGGGCCGCATCGGCGCACCCTGCCGCGCGCTGGCCTTCGCGTAGCGCATAGGCGGACATGGTGGGCATCGCGTTGAGCATCACCTCGACCGCACGGGACCGGTCGAGATAGCCATAAAGGGTATCGACAGTTGCGCCGTCGGGGACCCCATCGCGATAGGTCAGCGTCCCGAGCGAACTGTCCACGCTGTCCGGCGTGGTGATCGAGTGGGGCAGTTCGGTGGCCATCTTCATTTGTGGGGCGTCGGCAAGTGCCGAAGCGGCATTCAACGCAAGCAGGCTTGCGCCGAGAAGTCCGGACAAGTATTTGGCAGGCTTCATCTTAGTCTCCAATGTTGAGCCAACCTGAGCGATCACGGTTGGTGTGAAACTGCCTGCAGAATGGGCGGTTTGTTTTGGGCCTTTTGGTCAGATCACGCCAACGGGCTGGAAATTTGCCGTTGTGACTATCAATTCCGCACTAAGATCCGAAGCGCGCCGCCATTTTCGACTACAAACAAAAGTCTTCTCAACCCTTGGAAAACCCTTCACCGGTCTTTGCGCTATAGACGAAACGGAGATGTCTTCCCGAGATGATGCATGAACGAGCTACCGTTAACACCACCGTTTCTGTATAAGAACCTCGCGAATTGGGTCGCATAACGGCGCGCGCATTGACGGCAGGTCTTGGTCCGGCATTCTCCGACGTGATCCGACAGGGTGTTCCCGTTTCTGATTGACATGGTCGTTGCGTGTACGCTTCCAGACGTCGCCTCTGGGGGGTACTCAGGGCACTTAGCGGGCGATACGTCGCCTGCGTTCACGCAGAAGACTTTCGCGCCACTGCTTGGGGGATTGCCCTGTCCAATTGCGCACCGCGCGGCCAAAGTTGCTGGAGTCGCTGTACCCCAGCATTTGTGCAATCTCAGAAATGTTCAGATCCTCTTGCGCCAAAAGCTGGATCGCCCTTTGTTGCTTCGAACGTTCGAGTATCTGGGAAAAGGTTGTCCCCTGCTCCATCAACAAACGCTGAAGCGACCTGGGGCTCAGCTCCATCGCTTTGGCAACATCCGCCAACGTGGCAGTGTTCGTCCGGCACGCATACCGGACAGCACATTCCATAGTCTGAGATTCGATGAAAATCTTGCGCAGCGTCAATGTGACTTCCTTGAGGGTTTGTTCGCTTTTGTTGGAGTTTAGAACAATCCGAAGCGGCTTTTTGGTCCCGACACGCCTCTTCCACCGAAGAAATAGGGTGGCGCGAAATGACCAAAACGCAGTTTGGCAATTTGCTATCTGGAAAGGAGCGATGGTCTGGTGCTGCCCTGTGCACCCCAGACTGAAAATTCTTTCCAGGGGGGGAAATGGACAAAATTTCAACGTGCAGAGCGGCCTATTTAATTCCGTTCATTGATGTCCTGCGCGATATCGGCGCCCCGGTCACCCGGGATTTAGAACAAGCAAAACTGCCGGCAATGGTTGAGGAGACGCCAGAGGAATTTGTCAGCAACGTGCTCATCGACGATTACCTCGCCAAAAGCGAACGGCGTGAGGACATCGATGATCTGGGATGGCTTTGGGCTGAGCAGTTTTCTGCGTCGATCTTTAGTGCGGAGCTGCTGGCAGCACTTCAGCACCTGCCAACCGTCAAATTGCGCCTCGACCGCTTTGCCTGCCTGTCCAAACTGGAGGATTCTGATGTCAGCATAGGTATCGTAGAATCGAATGGGAGCGCCGAGGTCTTTTGCGACATTCCGCCGATAACGGGCTTGAACGGCCTTCATATCTCGGAGTGGACTCAGGTCACCGCTTTAATTGAGACAATTCGCAGTATTACCGGCGACAACTGGTCTCCTGACGAGGTGAGGTTCAAGTCTGATTTCAGAGTCTGTAACGCCGCGCGCGAAGCGAACCCAGATACACGTTTCCGCACGCGATCAGCGCATACGTCGATCATCATGCCATCTTCGGTGCTTGCCGCCAGCCAATTGACATACGGGACGGCACCCGTGCCAGTCCTGAACATCCCCGAGACACTGGACGGAATGGAAAATCTAAAGCGTCTGATCCGCCCTTACCTGCGTGAGGGGGCCCCAAAGATGTCCGCCTTCGCCGAAATGATGCAAGTGAGTCCAAGGTCACTGCAACGCAAACTCCAGCAGGCGGGAACCAGCTTTTCGGACCTGATTGAAATCGCACGTTTCGAAATGGCAACCGAAATTTTGGCGATGTCGGACATGCCACTGATTGACGTGGCGATGATGCTTGGCTTTGAAAACCAATCCAATTTCGGGCGCAGTTTTCGACGCATCGCTGGGATCAGCCCCGGCAAATATCGCCGGGAGGTGATCGGGCAGGAACGCGCCGGCTGATCTGGCGTGACCGGACCAAACAGCTCGCAAGCTCAGGCGTATCAGACCCCTTAACCTGCTGCGGGAAGTAGCCGGCACATCCCATTACTTACCGATGCTGCAAACGCAGCGTTTCGTAGGCGCAGCATACTTGCGGCGAAAAGTACGCCCATTCCCGGCATTCAGCGATGCTCGATGCCGACTCACCAGCTTGCCCAGACCGGATGGTGTGGATAGCTCCTGCTCAAACCGGCGTCGCAATGCGCCATACTGCAGTTGTTATTAACTGCTTATGAGAGGAGCTACCCAATGCAGGTTACAACAGTCGGCCTCGATTTGGCCAAAAATATCTTTCAAGTTCACGGAGTGACTGAGAATGGCGAAGTTGTTTTCAACCAAGCATTGCGACGCGCACAGTTGCTTGCATTCTTTGAGAAACTCCCACCCTGTCTGGTTGGCATAGAGGCCTGCGGGTCCAGTCATTATTGGGCCCGACAGCTGAGCAAGTTGGGTCATGATGTGCGTCTTATCCCAGCCATGTATGTGAAGCCCTATGTGAAACGGGGCAAATCCGATGCGGTTGATGCCGCCGCTATCTGCGAGGCAGTGACGCGTCCAACTATGCGGTTTGTCGCGATTAAATCAGAAGAGCAGCAGGGCGTTCTCTTCCTCCACCGTGCCCGCGATCTGATCGTCCGGCAGAGAACCCAACTAGGCAATATGCTGCGTAGCTTGCTGGGCGAGTTCGGTATTGTGATTGTGCAAGGGATCGGTAGCGCGATCAAGTTCGCAAAGAATATGCTGGATGGAGACAAACCCGGTATTCCTGAAATCGCCGTTGATGTACTCAACAACCTCAGCAACCAACTTGTTGCTCTGCACCTGCGTGTGCGCTGGTACGAGATGCGTATGCAGCTTCAGGCCAAGCAGGACCCGCGCGTGATGTTGCTGCGCACGATCCCCGGCGTTGGTACAGTGACCGCGTCAGCAATTGTCGCAACAGCGGGTGACGCCAGTCAGTTCAGGAACGGTCGCGAATTTGCCGCCTGGCTGGGGCTGACGCCGCTCAACCGATCGAGTGGTGGCAAGGAGAAACTTGGACGCATCACAAAGATGGGGGATCGATATATCAGACGACTGCTGGTCACTGGGATGACATCTCGACTGAGGCAGATGAAAACACATCCCGAACGCGTTGATCCGTGGTCCCGAGCGTTGCTTGACCGCAAGCCAATCCGTCTTGCCACTGTGGCAATGGCGAACAAGACAGCGCGGATAATCTGGGCCGTTTTGACCAGGAACGAATACTACAGACCGCAAACGGTCTAAACTGAGGAAAAGAGAACACACGAGACAGCAAGACCATTTAAATGATGGAGCACAGTCAGCCCGTCAGCCGAGACACCCCGTCGAATGTCAGGGACATCACTTGTCCGTAGACCGGTTTGGGACTTGGTTTGCGGAAACCATCAGGGCCAGCGGCCACGTGTGCCGCGCAAACAGGCCGGACACACGTCTGCTTCTGACCAGTGCTAAAATCAGTTCGAAAAATGCCTTGCTATGCAGCAGCTATCCACACAGGCCATTCGTCGATGGCCCAGCATTTTCGAGAAGCGAATGACCGCAGCGCGGACAAAGTGCTGCACAACGCGCACCAAACGGTGCTTAAAACCCACTTACCCGTTCGATCAACCAGAAAGATGCGGTGGAGCCTATGAAGTAAGCCGGTAATTGTCCCGTCCAGTTCGGCCAGTCTCGAAACAACTTCTTCAGCAGCAACATGACTGCAAGCACGCTCAGAACAAAAGTGAGCTGCCCTAATTCCACACCAACGTTGAACATCAGCAAAGCCAGAGGAATTTCGTGCTCGGGCAGACCAATATCGGCCAGCGCACCAGCGAACCCGAGACCGTGAAGCAGGCCAAAAGTAAATGCAACTAGCCACGGGTAGGTTGCTGTCAAGCTGGGCTTGTTCCGCTTGACCTTAAAAAGCTCGCCCGCAAGGAACAAGATAGACAATGCAATTATAGCCTCGACCGGTGGCCCTGGCACCCATACCAACCCCAACGTCGCGGCAGCCAAAGTGAGACTATGCGCGAGGGTGAAGGATGTGATCGCCCAAAACAGTCGCCGGGTTGGTCCGACGATCAGAAGCAGGGCCAACACGAACAATAGGTGATCAAACCCTTCAAGAATGTGTTCGAACCCCAAAACGGTGTAGTCCCACGTGACCTGCGCCGCACTTCGGGGGCCTTTCACGATCATCCAGGGCTGTGATGGCTGCAACAGAGTTGTTGTCGCGGCTCCATTGGCGAATGCGATCCGCACAAGCACATCCGTTCTGCTTCCGCGTAGCCCGGCAATTTCGATGCGGCTGCCCAGAAACTGCGCGGGATCGACCTCGATCAGGCGGCGCTCAACAGTGGATCTCGGCAACTCGGTCGTCACAGGTTCGGTCAGATTCTGCGCGGCCTCAGGCAGTTGTAAAACCAACGCTGGCAGCGTGGTAGACAGCTTTGGGCTGCGCCAAAGCACGCTGTAACGCCCCTCGGAAATTTCAGTAAATTCTAGGTAGCCGGGCGTCGAGTCATCCGCGCGCGCCGCGCCGCCAAAAAGAACCGCGCATACCGTCAGCAGTACGGCAAGAAAATGCAGGCCGCGCACCATCCTCAGCTCTCCCCTGCGGGCTGGGGCTGGCTTTGTTCCGGCACGACAGTGACATCATATCTGGACAGCAGTTTTTGAAAGGTCTCTTCTTCCAGGGCCTTTTTTTGTTCAAGCTGCCACTCCCGCGCGACCAGATCGCGGACTTCGGCCAGATCGGGCAAGCGTCCCGGGGTCCTGTCGCTGACAAGAACCAGATGTGCGCCAAAGCCGGATCGAACCGGCCCCACCCATGTGCCCACCGGGGCGGAGGCGAGTGATCCAGCGAACTCCTCGCCGAAATCACGCCTGATCTGAGCAACAGAGGCAAGCTCGTATGATGGGGGCAGCATAATCGGATCGCCAAGCAGTGCATTGTCTTCGCCAGCCTGCACTCTCGTCAGGATATCCTTGGCATCTTGGCCGATATCGTTGCGCCTGTCCGGGCTGAGATAGATGTGTTGGAAGGAAAGCTTGGGGTCCAGACGAAACCTCTCTTTGTATGCGGTTAAAAACAGCTGCAGTTCCTCGTCCGAAGGTGGTGTCAGGGCAGACACATCCTCAAGAATGAATTCCAGCTTTTGCCGCAGACGGCGACGGATCACCCCGTCCCCTTCGTCCAACCCCAGATTGACAGCTTCGCGATAAAATACCTCGTCACGGATGTATTCGGAGATCAGGCGCTGCCGTTCCTTAGGTGTTGGAGGCCGCGACCATGTCTTGGTGAACCCCGCTTCCAGCTGTTCGATCTGCCCCGAACTGACTATAATCTTGTCCGGGTTGTCCGCTTCAGACGGGTTCAGCGCCCCAAAAGCGACGAACAGGCCCGCCCCGATCGCTAGAAAGTGCAGCATCGGTTCCCGAAGGGCTTTCTTTAGGTCAATAGCCATTGATCTTGCTCACCTTGAACGTCTGAAAGTATAGGGCCAAGTGGCCCCCGTGTGGTGCTGGTCGCGTCATTGAGGTCTCTTCCCACATGAAGGGGCCTGCGAAACAAGCCCCTTCAATGTGTAGATAGCTACGCGTTACCCGTTGCTGGGCGTGTACCAGACCGGGCTGGTGTACGCGCGTTCCTGATGGGTCGGCTCGACCATATCATCGGGGCGATCAACCCCGAAGAACGCGGCATCATACGTGGTCCAGCGCGGCGTTGGGATTTCCAGCACTCGCACATAGTAGAACGCACGTTCCGCCGAGTCGAAGTCCGGGTCTTTCCAATACCCCATCAACAACGCGTCTCCGATGCTGTTGGTATAGCGCGCGTTTTCGATATCGACCGTATTGCCCACCGGGGCCAGCTTGCCATCGTCGCCTAATGCGCGGTTATCCGACCAAGCCACGTCATAGACTTTTTCATAGGTCTGGCCGTCTGCGTCAGACCAGCCTTTGATGATTTGGATGCGGTCAAGATTGGCACCATCTGGGTCACGCAACGCCCGGACCATCAGTGTTGGCGCCTTACCGTCGGGTGCTTGGGTGAGATCGCCCCCCATCGGGACACCATTGCGATAGCCGGTCTCGGCAAAATCAGGACGTTGCACATCCTCTTCTATGAAATCCCAGCCAGCGAAGACGCGCACGCTGATCCGAGTGCCGGTGCTGGCGTAAACCTCCTTGCGCTTCATCGCGTCCCAGATGGCTTCCCGGGTGTTATCCGTTGCCCAAACAGCCGCGAGACCAGCGCCAAGTGTTTCGGCGTGGAAGATGTCAAAGTTACGTCCCTGGGGATCAGGGACCCGACCGGTAACCTTGTCGGTGAAACGCTCTTCGTTATGTTTGCCGTTAATCAGATAGGGCTCGAACTTGCTGACCTTGCCAAAGGTATTATCTTCGCCGGCGGTTGACAGACCCGTATGGGAATCTGTCGACCCCACCAACCCAAATTTGAACGGGTTGACACCCAGCTTTTCCTCATAGACCAGGCCACGCTTGTAGGCCTCGCGGGCGTATTCCCGGCCTATCATGCCGGGCTCCTTGGCCGCACCAAAGCTGCCTTTGTCCCACGTGCCGTAATCGGCGAACTCATCGTTCGGCGAAAGCATGGGGTGCGCTTCGCTGTCGCCTTTCATCTGGGTGACTTCATACATCGGTTCCCAGCGCATGCGGCGTTCCGCATATTCACGGGTGAGTTCCTCGCCGCTCAGCGTGATGTCATCAAACATCAACCCGTTGGACAGGTTGCCGTTATGCGCAAGGGCCAGCAACCGGCCTCCGGTCTCGGCTTCGTAGGCCTCCATCCAGTCCCACAAATCTTCCGGGTCCGAGGAGTCGAAGTTGGAAAACGGCAGCTTGCGATCCGCCTTGTCCTTGCCACCGCGGTAGATGACATTGCGATGCATATTGTTGCCGCCCGGGTTGGATGTCCATTCATACCCTATGAAGGCGGTAAAGACGCCGGGATCGTTGAACTGTTCGGCATAACCGGTCATGCGCTCCCAAGCCGTGCCTCTCAGCGAGTTATCGTCAAGGGGATCCTCCCCTTCGTTTACGGCCGTCAACCATTCGGCATAGGCCTGATCAATATTTCCGTCTGCAAGCAGTTCCGCCATTCTCTTGCCAAAGGAAAAGCGCATGAGGGCCGGGTCCTTTTCAAGCGCCATCGGGGCCAGGCCAAGGTTTTCCGCATGGTCAGCAACGACCAGCCAGTCATAAGGACGCACGAGCTTGGCGCGGACACCATGGCTTGAGACCACCTCTTCTCCGCGGGCAAAGCGATAGGCGTCGTCGGGCCCGGTGGTGGCCCCCATGAAACCGGCATCAGTGGACCAGCCTGTATGCAAGTGGGTGTCCCCCCACAGCACTTTTTCTGGGTAGCCCCGGTTCAAATAGGGTGAATATTCGGCATCTTTTTTGGGCACATTGCTGGCCCCATAGTCGGGCAGTGTCTGGCTGAGTGCCGCAGTAGCGGTGGTGCTCATCAGAGCAACGACCATAAGGTTTTGGATTTTCCGAAAGACGGTCATAAGTAGCTCTCCCTAGTGCCCTGATAATCCGAGTGTTTGTTCTTGATTCTTCTCAGAATACCGGGTGGCGCATCATGATTTTGGTCACAACGCGCCACCGGCAAGTGGATTGGTCGCTCGACCCTAAGCGCCTGGCATGTACCAGAAGCGTCCCGGATCGTTGTACTCCTCCATGATTGCGGTATTCTTGCGCCAGGTATTCATGGCGAATTTCACATTCTTCATTTCGACGGGAATCCTGTCATTTGCCTGTGCGGCGATGATCTCTGACGCGGCCTGTTTGCCATTCCCGGCCTTCATCAAATCATGCCAAGCCTTGATGATGGGATTCTTCATGAATGCCGGATCTCCATCTCGAATGGAGAAGATCGTGCCCATCATGTCCGAGTGATCCGAGACGACCACCCAATCCAACGGCCGCGAGAGTTTAGCAGGCTGGCCTGAATTCGAGAGCACCTCTTCACCGCGCGCAAACCGAAGCGCCTCTGCCGGACCCAGCGTGGCACCGAAGCCACCAGCGTCAACGGACTAGCCGGTGTGCACGTGCTGGTCACCCCAGAATACCTGCGTCGGAAAATTTCGCCCGGCGTAGGGGGAATACCCCCTTTGCGACAGGGCAGAGTTGGTGGTCTCCTCATCTATCGGGTATTCGGAGCTGAGACCCTGAGCGTTGGCGGCACCGATGACCATCATCGATCCAGCGGCGGCCCAAGCGATAGAATGAAACAAGGATGTTCTAAGGTTCATCGGGTCTCTCCTACTGTTGTGATTTGTACCAGATCGGGCTGGTGTAGGCGCGTTCCGTGGTGATCATCTCCGTGCCTTCGGGCACCTCGGCCTCGAAATGCTTGGCATCATAGGCCGTCCAGCGCGGCGTCGGGATCTCGATCACGCGGCCGTAGTAAAAGGCACTCAGGGCCGGGTCGAAATCGGGGTCGGTCCATGTCGCCACCAGTTCGGTTGCGCCGATGGTGTTGGCATAGGTTGCGTTGGCTACGTCTACCGTGCTGCCCACCAGCGGCAGTTTGCCCTCGGCGTCCAATGCGCGGTCATCGCTCCACGCAACATTATAGACCGTCTCGTGCAACGCACCCTCGGCGTCCATCCAGCCTTTTACGATCTGGTAGCGGTCCAGATTGGCCCCGATGGCGTCTTTCAACGCTGCAACAAGGAAAGTCGGCGCCTTACCGTCAGGGGCATTGGTCAGTTCGCCGCCCATCGGCACGCCCTTTTCATAGCCGGTTATGGCCGGACGGCGCGAGTGCGCGTCCTCTTCGGTGAAGTCCCAGCCACCGAACAGGCGCACAGCCATGCGCGGTCCGGTTGTCGCATAGGTTTCGCGGCGGCGCATGGCGTCAAAGATGCTCTCGCGGGTGTTTTCCAGCGCCCAGACGGCGGCATAGCCAGACGCGGCGATATCGGTTCCGCGATACATGTTGTCGTCGTCGAATTTCAGCATCACGCTTTGCAGCCGCTCTTCGGAGGGCTCCACATGCGGCAACTTCGAAAAGAAGTTGTCCTCGGCCATGGCTGCCATGCCGGTATGGGCATCGCTGGAGCCGATCATGCCGAACTGATAGGGGTTCACCCCAACATCGGCTTCGATCTTCAGGCCGTTCTGGAGCGCCGAACGGGCATACTCGTATTCCAGCATGTCATTGGTTTTTGGAACACTCAGGTTGAGGTTGCCCTTGTCCCAAGTCTCGTAGTCCGCGAACTCGTCGTTAGGGCTGAGGAAGGGGTGGGCCTCGCCGTCGCCCTTCTCCTGTGTCGCCTCGATCAGCGGCTCCCATTGGGCGCGGGCCTGCGCCCATTCCGGGGTGATCGGGCTGCCGTCAAACATGGTGTCCTGGTACATCCGGCCATTGGACAGATTGCCATTATGGGGGATCGCCAAAAGCTGGCCGTGGGTTTCAGCCTCGTATGTTGCCATCCAGTCCCAAAGATCCTCGGGGTTCTCACTGATAAAGCTGGAAAACGGGATCATCTGGTTGGCCTTGTCGGCCCCATCCCGATACATCACCACCCGGTGCAGGTTGTTGCCCCCGGCGTTAGACGACCATTCATAGCCAATAAAGGCCGTGAACGCGCCCGGATCATTATACACTTCCGCAGCCGCATTGTTCGCTTCCCAGATCGACCGGGTCAGGCGCTCGTTTGAGAGCACGTCCGGCATGCCTGTGCCCTTGTCCACCGCTTCTAGGATTGCATAGTAGGGAATCATCGCATCTTCGCCACCCGCCTTCAGGTTTTCGTGCCATTCGCGCACGGTGGGATCCGTCATGACTTCGGGCAAACCGTCCTTGACGGCGCCCATCGTGCCCATGTTTTCCGCGTGATCCGCCACAACAAGGAAGTCCAGAGGGCGGCTCAGCCTACCGCGCACCCCGGTGGAGGACGTGATTTCTTCGCCCCGGGCAAACCGGTAGGCGTCTTCGGGCGTCACCGATGTGCCAAAGGACACGGCATCAAACGACTGCGCCGTGTGCAAATGGGTGTCCCCAAACAGTGGCCGCTGCGGGAAGTTTCGATCAACCCAGGGCGAATAGGTTCGTTCGATCGGGTGCGAGTTGTTCGCGATGTCGGCGTCGGAGTAATAGTGTCCGAGATCCTGTGCGTGGGCAGCCGTTAGGGTCGCTAGAACGCTGACTGTGCTTATCAGAGTGGCAAGAGTGGTTCTATGCATATTGGGGTCCATTTCGTTCTCAAAAAGGCACGCGCACGCGCGTTAAAATTACATTCTGCAACGGAACAGCCGCCGGTTTTGGTCCGAGGGCGCCATCAGGTTGATTGTACATCGTCATGAAAGGGTGCCGTTCTGTTTATGATCGTTGATTTAGAACAACGGTGGGCGGTTTTTCGATTAGGGTACCGCGCCAAATGCAACCGGCCGGGAAGACCCCGGCCCCCTATTACTTTTCTTTTGGTCGGAGCTATTCGACCAACACCACATTGTTGGGTAGCCACGTCTGGTCGTTGAAGGCCTGCAGCGGACCATAATACCGCATGTAGACAAAGAAGCCCTGGTCGGGGAGCGTCCTGACCCAGTTCTGATCTGCAACGCCATCCGGCTTTTCGTTAGAAAAGAAGACGTCGATCGAGCCGTCATCATTCGTCACCGGGGCCTGCGTTTGCTGGCTGCTGATGCTCGGAAAGGGCTGGCTCTGCAATTCGCTGCGAGTCCACGGATCGTACAGTGTTACGGCCCAGAACAGGGCAACCGGCACTTCAGGCTTCACGTTCAGTTTATAGGTCTTGTTGCCATCGAGGAACCGCTCCTCACTATCCTTGTAGGTCGTCTGATAGCGCGACCCGGTCCCTTCGGGCATTTCCATCGCCATGGCGGGCGTGATTCCGTCGGCGGTGAAATGGAAGGTCGTCCGGGCCTCCAGATTGAAATAACCATCCGGGTCGAAGCTTGAGCTGTTGCCGATGAACGGGCTCTCCCATGTCAGACCCGGGTAGACCACCGCCTCCGGCTGACGGCTGTCGAACGCGATCACACGTGACATCGCCACACCTTCTTGTGCCGCCTGTTCCATGATCTTCTGCATGCGGCCATCGGGGTTGAATGGCTCGTCTTGCTTGATGCCAATCGATGCCAGCCTACCAAGGAGTTCCTTGCCAAAGGCTTCGGCGGGTTCGTAGCTGATGAGCTCATGCATCCACTGGAACGCCGAGGCGTCCTCGGGCACGAGCGAATTCCAAGCAACATTGCTGGCATTCACGATGACAGGCGGGCGCGGGCCGGTCGCCAGCGGATAGATCTTTGCGTTGTCGCGGTAATAGGCAAGAGCCTTGTCACCATAACCGACCGTGGCCGCGTTTGCCCGCATGAAGGAGAAATTCATGTAGGTTTCGGACCGCACGACGAAATACCCGTCGGGCACCTCTCCGTCATACCCCGGAGGCAGGAGCAGATACTTGCCGCCCTGGCCCTTGTCCATGCCTGTTGGGCCGAGGTCGGCGTTGAACAGGAAGTTATGATCGTCCAACGGACCCATCACCCCTGGCGGGACCTCGAACACCGTTGGGCCGTCTGCTTTCAGATCGAAAACGGCGAAGGCGTAAAGGCTTTCCGTGTTCCCGGTCAGAACCAGAGCGCTCGAATCCAGCCGGTCTGCCGTTACGCTGATCTGAGAGCTGTCCTCCATCCCGAGGTCCCGGACCCAGCCTTTCATCAGACCGTGCGCGGACAACGCCGCGTACATATCCATGTAAAGCTGAGTTGCACGCTGAAGATCGATTTCGTCATAGACCTTCTGAGTGGTGTCCTCGGTCGGATATCCACCCGGAAATTCAAGCGTCCCGAACCGGGTTTCGATGGTTTCGGGTGCAGGCTTGAATTCGCCCGGCACATATTTCGGTTCAGACCCGACCGTGTCGAAAAAGCCTTGCGATTGCTGGGCCACTGCCGTGCTTGCCAGCGCTGCCGCAAGCAATCCGGCGCTGGTTGTGTTGAGTAACATGGATTTCTTCATTTCTGCCTCCTGCAGGGATGATCAAAGGCGACTCGCAACCTCGTCGCGTCCGAGAACCACGGTAGGTGTTTGCGGGGGGGGATTTGGTCATCTCGCGCCATATACGAACGGGCCGGGGGAGTTGTCCCGGCCCGAGACGTCTCAGCCGCCGATCTTTTCGAAGTCGTTCAGAACCCAACTCTTCTCGATGTATCCCTCGGTCGGGCCATAGAAGCGGAAGACGACGAAAAAGCCTTTGTCGGGGTCGGTGGTGATCAGGTTCCGCTCGAACCCTTCCGGCGCCGATTGGCCAAAATAGAGATCGACGGAGCCGTCCGCATTGACCACCGGGTCGGTATCGCTACCCACCGTGATCACACCATCAGAGGCGAGCAAGCCGCGAGTGGCGGGTTCATAGGCTGTAACCGCCCAGAAGCGTTTGACGGGCGGGTCCGCTGGAACGGTCAGCTTATAGGACGCATCGCCCATCAGCACATTGTACTCGGCGTCGCGAAAGGCGGTCAGATAGGCCGTACCGACACCCGGAGTCGTGCTGAGCAGGTTGTCTGTGCAGAGCCGACTGAACTGACCATCGCCAGTAAACCGGCACCACAAAGCGCTTTTCGCAAAGGCAGGCTTTTCACGTTCTTTCCCCTTAGTTATTTAAGTGGCCAAGAGCGCGCGCTTGCGCGCGCCATCAATGCCGTTAACAATGTCAAAGGGAATGGAGTGTTTTTGGTCCGATCGCGCCAGATCAGGCGGCGCCTTCCTGACCGATCACCTTACGGCGATATTTGCCGGGGCTGATCCCAGCGATGCGTCGAAAACTGCGTCCGAAATTGGACTGATTCTCATAGCCAAGCGTCATCGCCACGTCGATCAGTGGCATGTCCGACATCGCCAAAATTTCGGTTGCCATTTCGAAACGTGCGATTTCAATCAGGTCCGAAAAGCTGGTTCCCGCCTGCTGGAGTTTGCGTTGCAGTGACCTTGGACTCACTTGCATCATTTCGGCGAAGGCGGACATCTTTGGGGCCCCCTCACGCAGGTAAGGGCGGATCAGACGTTTCATGTTTTCTATCTCGTCCGGTTTCCCTGGAATGGCCGGGGACGGTGCCTGTGTGGTCCCACAGTTCAGTTTGGTGGTCGCAAGAATCGAGGACGGCACGATGATTGATGTGTGGGAAGATCGCGGAAGGAAACGTGTATTCGGGTTCGCTTCGCGCGCGGCGTCACAGGCGCTGAATTCAGCCTGAAACCTGATCTCGTCAGGAGACCATGCTGTGCCAGTAATACTGCGAATAGCCTCAATCAAAACAGTAACTTGAGTCCATTCTGAGATAGCGTCGTCCGGCACGTCAGACGACGCGCTGTCACAATAAATTTCGGCGCTGCCATTGACCTGATTAATGCCAACTTGAACATTGGAGTCTTCGAGAGCGATCAGTTCACTCAGACATTCGAGACGCGCTTTGACTGTAGGCAAGGGCCGCATTGCCGCCAGCAGTCCGGCACTGAAATCCGACCCCGAAAAATTCTGAACCCAATACCAACCCAGATCATCGATACCTTCACGGCGTGCGCTTCTGGCAAGGAATTCCATACTAAGGACACTGTTGATTATTTCATCAGGCGTTTCCTCGACCATGACCGGCAATCTTGCCTGTTCTAAATCCCGTGTGACCGGGGCACCAATATCGCGCAGGACCTCAAGGAACGGAATTAGATAAGCCGCTCGGCAGGTTGGAATTGAATCCATATTGAAACCTTTCAAAACGAAAAAGATACATTTTTGTCTATTACAAGCTATGCATTGTACACCATGATCAACCATTCTGGTCATATTGCGCCAAGCTTGTTTTTTTGTTTTGCGTGATCCACGGCTTTGTTCCACAAATCCGAAGATAGGCAATCTTCCCCTTACCCCGGACGGATTTAGCCTACGGGCTCAGTGACGGGTATGCCAAGAGCCGTATAGCGGTTTAGGACGGCGATGCGGATTTGGATCTCTGCGACCTGCCTTTCGAAGTCTCGCGCCAACAGCGATTGGCCGAGTAGTTTCATGCAATGCATCTTGGTCTCGACGCGGCTCCTGCGGTGATATCCGCTCCATCGTCTCCACAGGGTGCGACCCAGATATCTTTGTGCATTGACCGCGTCGTTTCGGGCAATAGCTCCGGCACTCGTCGGTTTCCAGGGCTTGGCGTTCTTACGCGGCGGGGTACTGTCAGAAGAAACAAGCTTGTGACGGGCAGAGCGGTTTCGTAGCCTGACCGGATGCCCAAACCTGATCCGTTTCGCTATTTCAAAACGAGCCGTGAGATTATCGGCGTGGCAGTAATGATGTACGTTCGTTTCCCGCTATCTCTTCGTAATGTGGAAGATTTGCTCCTGGAACGGGGCATCGATGTCAGCCATGAAGCCGTTAGAAACTGGTGGCATCGGATCGGTCCGATGTTTGCCGCGGAGATTCGGAAATGACGTACTACCAGAATGAAATCGAGCAAGTGGCGCTGGCATCTGGACGAGGTTTTCGTGAAGATCAACAGCGGCACTACCTTTGGCGGGCCGTCGATCATGAAGGCGAAGTCCTGGAAAGCGTCGTAACAAGGACCCGTGACAAGAAAGCCGCGTTGAAATTCTTAAAGAAAATAATGCGCAAACACGGTCGACCTGAATTGGTCGTCACGGACGGGCTGGCATCATACGGCGCTGCGCTCAAAGAGATTGGCGTCGCAGACAAGCAGGAGACGGGTCGCTGGCTGAATAACAGAGCGGAGAATTCACATCTGCCGTTTCGACGACGGGAAAGGGCGATGCTCCGTTTCCGGCGTATGCGAAGTTTGCAGAAATTCGCCACCGTCCATGCCTCAATTTACAACCTGTTCAATTTGGAAAGAAGCCTCAACTCGCGACCCGATTTCAAGCTGAACCGCGCCTCTGCTCTTGCTGAGTGGCGCGGTCTCGGTGCGGCATAAAGGGCAGTCATTTTGTCCTTGCAGAGACGAATTCGAATTGGTCTGACGAGCACCTCGTATCACGTCCAACTGGCGTGATCGGACCAAATCGAAACCAACACGCCCTGTACGATCCGTGCAACCCTTGGCTTCGAAGGAGCACGCAAGAATGAAACGTTCTGTCGGACTCGGCGATAAAGTAAAAAACTTCGAAGCACGCATTGACGAATATGCGCGTGAGGAACAGGTCAAACGCGACGCGTTCAAGGATAAGTCGAGCGCCGAATATATAAAGGCCGAGCAGAACTGGAAAGCCGCTGTTGTCGAGGTCGACAGCAGCAAAAGTACCGGCGGATTCATAGGCTTCATTTTCAGCCCCGAAAAGTCCGAGGGCGAAACCAATTTGTTGCAGACCATTCTGCGCAAAGGCTGGAACACAGTGTGGCGTATCTACAGCCTGACCCGGCCTTGGTCCAATCGAGTCATGCAACCGGGGGCGGCCGAATAGTCCTGCCCCATTCCAACTTGCTAAAATGAACTAGGAGGTTCTTAAATGCTCAATCCTCACCCGCGCCAATGGCCCTCTGCGCTTCCCGTTGTAAAGGTGTTCAATCTTACAGATAGACTTAATCCGCTTTGCATGTTTCGAAACGCAATAATTGCGTTTAGTGCGTTACTTCCTTGCGCGGGAAATGCTCAGGATGCCGACCTTGCCCAGCAGCTGGCCAATCCGATTGCTGCGATCATCTCAGTTCCTTTCCAATTGAACTACGATGACAATCTAGGCGTGAACGATACCGGTAGCCGCACAACGCTGAATTTTCAGCCGGTAATTCCCTTTGCCCTCGACAACGGCGCAAATATTGTGACGCGCACTATCATTCCCTTCATCTGGCAGAAAGACGTTGTTCCGGGCACCTCACAGAGCGGGTTCGGCGATATTCTCTTTAATGCGTGGTATTCCAAAACAACTGAAGGCGGCCTGACATGGGGTGCGGGCCCGATAGTGCGGATACCGACAAACACAGAAGTTTCGACGCGTACCTGGGCTGCAGGACTGACCGGAATTGCTCTTTTGGTCAAAGGCCCTTGGACCGTTGGGGCGCTTGGCAATCACCTTTGGGATGTTGAAAGTAATCCGCAGACTCCTACCAGCAACACGTTCATCCAGCCTTTCGTCGCCTACACCACACCGACCGCGTGGACCTACACTGTCACCAGTGAAAGTTCATATGACTGGAAAGCAAAGGATTGGTCTGTCCCGATCAATTTCAGCGTTTCTAAACTGGCACCTGTCGGTGGTGTGCCGGTCAACTGGCAAGCTGGTGTCGGCTATTGGGCAACCTCGCCGGATGCAGGACCGGAAGGTTTGCGCTTCCGTCTGCAAGCGCAAATCGTGATCCCTAAATAACGCATTGTCAGAGGAAACCGGCTTGAGCCAGGCAGAGCGGTTTCGTAGCCTGACCGGATGCCCAAACCTGATCCGTTTCGCTATTTCAAAACGAGCCGTGAGATTATCGGCGTGGCAGTAATGATGTACGTTCGTTTCCCGCTATCTCTTCGTAATGTGGAAGTTTTGCTCCTGGAACGGGGCATCGATGTCAGCCATGAAGCCGTTAGAAACTGGTGGCATCGGATCGGTCCGATATTTGCCGCGGAGTTCCGGGAATGACGTACTACCAGTATGAAATCGAGCAAGTGGCGCTGGCATCTGGACGAGGTTTTCGTGAAGATCAACAGCGGCACTACCTTTGGCGGGCCGTCGATCATGAAGGCGAAGTCCTGGAAAGCGTCGTAACAAGGACCCGTGACAAGAAAGCCGCGTTGAAATTCTTAAAGAAAATAATGCGCAAACACGGTCGACCTGAATTGGTCGTCACGGACGGGCTGGCATCATACGGCGCTGCGCTCAAAGAGATTGGCGTCGCAGACAAGCAGGAGACGGGTCGCTGGCTGAATAACAGAGCGGAGAATTCACATCTGCCGTTTCGACGACGGGAAAGGGCGATGCTCCGCTTCCGGCGCATGCGAAGTTTGCAGAAATTCGCCTCCGTCCACGCCTCGGTCTACAATCACTTTAATCAGGAACGCAGCCTCTCAACTCGAATGAATTTCAAACTCAACCGCGCCGCTGCTCTTGCTGAGTGGCGCGTCATAAGGGACAGGCTCACTGTCCATTCGGTGACCAGTTCGAACTGGTCTGGCTGCACCCACTGAAAAGGTTTGCATAAAACTCACAAATTTTGGCGCGACATGACCAAAACCAGAGAAGGAATTCCTTCATATCTCAATCTGAGCGGTCGACTCCGCCGCTTGGAGGCTTGGACACCAATCACCTTCAAAGCGATCGATGGACCAAACTGTGAGCCAGATGGCCTGAGGGAAAAGACGTGGCATTTTCAAGATTTCCGCTTTTGGCTTTGGTCTCGCTGTTCTGCGCATCTCAGCTCATAGCACAGCCGGCAACCCAGAGCAGCAGCGCCAGTAAGCTGGATTCCGTGGTGGAGAGCTTCGAAACCGCCGAGATCAACCCGATCCGGACGGAGAGCCCGCGCAACACTTTGCAGTCGCTATACCAGTTGCGCGATGAGCTGGAAACCTCTCTGGGCGCATACTGGCAGCAGCAGAACACAAAGAACGCGGCCCAGATTAAATTTGCGATCGGGCAGATCAGAGCCCTGATTGATCTGTCTCAGGTGCCAACGGCCTCTCGTCGCGAGACCGGATCTCAAACGGCCTTGTACTTTCTGGACATCCTTGGGCGTATCAAACCCATCGACGCTGCGGCTCTTCCCGGGCCTGACGAGATTGATGATCAACCCGGCAACGGGTTTCGTCTGCCCGGCACACCCTTGCGCATCGTAGAAATCGCGGAAGGTGACCGTGCCGGCGAACACCTGTTTTCCGCAGACACGGTTCGCAGCGCGCCCAGATTTCTTGCTGGCCTAAAGACGCTTCCGCTTCGGTCATCTCTGCCCATAACATCATGGGATGATACGAGCCGCCAGCTTTCTGGTCCATGGATCCCGATCGCCGGAATCGCGAAATTGCCAGATTTCATGAAGCGCTCTGTTCTCGACACTCCAATTTGGAAGATTCTAATCGTCCTCTTGTTGTCTGTTGCGTCAGGCGTTGTCCTGCGCATCTGGCATCGATTGCTGGTCGAGTGGATGACAGACGACCCGGTCAAAATTGTCCGTCTCAAAATCCTGAGCCCGATCGGTATTATGATCGCATTGCTCTGGCTTCAGCACGTGTTTTCGTTTCAGGTCAACACCACCGGACGCTTCTTCGATCTGACTGAATCCTGCCTAGTTTTGGTGTTCTACATCGCCGCCACAGGGGCCTTCTGGACCATGTCCAGAGCCTTCTTCGAAACCGTCATAGTGGACCCGAGGCGCACAAATCAAAGTCTCGACGACAGTTTTATCCGGTTGGTGGGGCAGATCATCGGCTTTGTCGGTGGGGTACTGATCCTTGGGTACGGGGCACATGAATTGGGCGTGCCTGTTCTCAGCATGATCGCAGGTTTCGGGATCGGCGGCATTGCCGTGGCTCTTGCGGTCAGGCCGACGCTGGAGAACCTGATCGGTGGTTTCATCCTGTTCATTGATAAACCAGTCCGGGTTGGCGATTACTGCACCTTCGGCGATCAAAGCGGAACCGTAGAAAGCATCGGGGTGCGCTCGACCCAGATCCGCGCGATCGACCGCACACAGATTTCCATTCCAAATGCTAAATTTGCTGACATGCAGATTGTCAACTGGGCCAAATGCGACACGATGTTGATACATGAAACTCTGGGCCTGCGCTTTGAAACAGACCCAGAGCAAATGCGGTATGTTCTCGCAAAAACTCGCGAAATGCTGCACTCCCATCCGCGGATCGAGGCTGAAACGATCCGTGTCCGGTTCATCGGGTTTGGGGAATCTTCGAAAAACCTTGATTTACGCATCTATGCCAAGACGAGGGAGTGGAACGATTTCTACTCTATCCGAGAGGACATACTCCTGCGGATAGATGACATTGTGGAAGCGTCCGGGACAGGCTTCGCATTCCCGTCCCGGACGCTGTACTGGAGTCGCGATCCCGGCTTGGATGCTGAGCGCACGGAACAGGCGCATCAGGAAGTCGCAACCTGGAGGCGACAGCGACAATTACCGTTTCCACGCTTTTCCAGCACAGTGCTTGAAGGCCTTTCCGGCAAACTGAAATACCCGCCATCCGGTTCGCCGGATTATTTTGCGACCGATGAGGAACTCGCTGAAGGTGGCGAAACGCTGTCAGCGGATGCGCCGCAAGATCCGGGTTCAGAAAGCAATCCGGATGAGAAACCTGGCAAGCCCGGCGACTGAAATAGTGGCGCGTGGGTTCCTGGGAAATTGCTCCAACGGTAATCTTTCGGGCATCTGCTTTGGGGCAGCACTTCGTCTTTGATGGGCAGGCCTGACAGGTATGTTTAAGCGCCTGATACTTGGCGACGCCCGTGCCGGTAGGCCCACGGTTGGGGTCAGAGTAATTGCGGCGGAACTGTTTGAGCGGTTCTCCTTCAGGGCAGATGTACTGGTTATTCTCGGGATCCCATTCGAAATCAGTTCTGGACCATGTGCCGTCTTTCCTACCTGCCTTATCAAGCACTGGGATGTGGGGTCTGATGTCGCGATCAACGAGCCATCCTAGCATCGGTCCTGATCCATAGGCGCTATCCGCGATGAGCCGTTCAGGGTCTATATCATGCCGGTCTTTGATACGGTCCAACATGGTGCGCACCGAACCGACTTCAGCCTGTCGGATCGACCTGGTGCCCTCAACGTCCACGATGACGCTGTGGTCAGTGTCGATGAGGTAATTGGTCGAATAGCTAAAGAATGCAGGGCCTTTACGGGCTGCTGTCCACTGGCTTGCGGGATCAGAATGGGAGGTGAACTTGGGTTCCACCTCCGATGCCGCACCAAAGGCTGCATCGTCCAGTACGTCCAAATACTCCTTCACTGCGCGCGGCGCATCGCTTGGATCGATGATGCTGTGATCCCAATCTACCTTTGGCGTAGAGTTCTGTTTGTTCGCATCAGCCTCAATCAAGCTAGCGTCTGCCGCGAGGCGCTGCCCACTGACCAAACCATCTGAGATGCACCGTGCAACTGTCTTCTCAAACAGATGGCGCAACAATGCACTCTCGCGGAAACGTCCGTGCCGGTTCTTGGAGAACGTGGAATAGTTTGGCACTGGATCAGAAAGATCAAGGTGACAGAACCAGCGATAGGCGAGGTTCAAATGCACCTCCTCACAAAGGCGGCGTTCCGAGCGAATGCCGAAGCAATAGCCAACCAACAGCATCCGGATCAGCAGTTCTGGGTCGATGGATGGACGGCCAGTGTGGCTATAAAACTCGGCAAGATACTGGCGGATGTCATCCAAAGCAACAAACCGATCAATCGAGCGCAACAAGTGGTCTTGCGGTACATGATCCTCTAGGGAGAACTCATAGAACAAGGCCGCCTGTGCTTCCTGCTTTGGACCCATCATCGCCAAATCCTCCAACCAATACAGGGATTGAATCAGCGATAGCCGCACCGATCAAGGAAGAGTTTTTCAACAGAATTCGCCCAAAGCGTATCATGCTGCGGCTCGGATCAATGAAACAGATGCGTGGATAACGGCGATGAAATCTACCGACAAGGAAAGGTATCGAACCACGTCTTTGGCCTAATTGAAGGCCAGGTAGATATTCATTTGGGTAGTAGCGTGCCGGGTGAAGACTTGGTGTACCCATTCTCGGCTCCTGCGCGCTGGTACGGCCTTTCAGAGGTCGTAGCGGGCGTTCCCGCGTTCGGAAACGCGTTTGCAGGCAGAAGATCCCTAGTGTTCGCTGTCGGACGGCGAAAACTTATGGCCTTCCTTGAGGATCACCCGGAGGGGTACCACCCGATTATTGCCCATGAGTTTGCTTTGCGTCGCGACATTCAAGAGACTTTCGTCGACCTCGTCACCAGCGACGGCCTTGAACTGGTCGCAAGACGACTGACCCGTTTAATGGAGTTTGAAGGCGCCGAAAAAAATGCCGCCTTCAGAATCTCTCAATTCGAACTCGCGAAAGCCCTCGGTGTTTCGCCTCCGACGGTTCAGCGAGCCTTTCGCGAACTCAAGAAATACGGGGCGATTGAAACGTCCTATGGCCAAGTGACAGTGCGGAACGTCGCGAGACTACGAGATTTCGTTTCGGGCGGATCTGATTGAAGCGAACGCACTGACCAAGCGACTGGTTCTTGGATTTCACCGATTTGCGCCCTGATGAATGACCGCAAACTGAAAATGCGCCGCGACGCCGAAAGTGTTGCGCTGCGAATGCAAGGCGATGCTGCGCCAGCGAAGTTCGAAAGTCCAAGGTCGGCAAAGTCCCGCAGTGCTGCCTTCTAGCCATCAAAAATGCTGCACCATGTGTCGAACGGCTGCTTTGGGAAAGGTGCAATGCGGCGTTTGCACATCTGGCCAAGGTCGGGTGGGGCCGTCCGCGTGACTTTGCAAAGGTTACAACTGCGCAAAGCGGCCATCCTCAGCGGATGGCTGCTGCCAGCCCAAAGCGGACACGGCCCTTCGACACAACGGGCGGAAACCGGACCTTAGCTGCGTCTGCGAAAATTCCGTGCCAGACAGGCAAAAGCGGCCATTCAAGCCCTAGCAGATCGAAACCCACATGCTGCCCTGCGCACCTAGGTCAGCTAAGCGCAGATAGCCACCTTTGCAAAGTTTAGCGAACGGCCCATTGCGGCCATTGAACATGCCCTCCCACTGCTGCGGCGCGGCCTGTCGAAGCGGCCGTTCATACATCTTGCAGCATTTTATCGAATAAAACGTCGGTCAGCGGACTTTCTTACCTTTCGCTGCACTTGCATCTCCTCGGCTTTTGAAATCGGGACTTGTACTGGCGAGGGCGTGAACCGGGCCTCTGTTGAAACGGGAAATGAAAAACTTAAAATCGATAAAGCGGCCGTTCGAAGAGGTCATTGGCTGACACCACAGTCGAAACGAGGCGCGACTGTAATCCGTGGGCAGCAGAATTACGCCGCCAACTCAGCGAGTAATTTGCGGACCGTCGCCTGATCTTCAGGGCAATCTCCTTCGGCGATGCTGTTATGGATGGGGGTTAGAAGGGTAATGGCCTCATCTATCCGGCCTTGTTCATGCAATAGGCCCGCCAGATCGATGGCCGCGCGCAGTTCCCACAGTTTGGCTCCCTGCTGCCGGGCGACGTCCAGGGCCGTAACGAGGTAGTTTTCTGCGGTCTCGGCGTCGTCATCCGCCATGGCGATCTCAGCTTGCACCCGGTGGAGGTCGGACAGGGTGTAAGTCTCGCCTGTTTCGTCGATCAACTCTTGCGCCTTCATGGCCAGTTCGGCTGCATCGTCGTGAAAGCCCATCGCCAGTGCTGATCGGGCAAGGTCAACGTGAAAGCTCACGATAAACAATTTGAACTTTATAGCGTCAATCGCTGCTCCGGCCTTTTGCCATCTTTCCATACTGGTTTTGTCGCCGTTATATGCCGCCAAATTTTCGATACACATCGGTATCATAGCCGACCAGAGCGCCAGATTATGTTCCTGAGCAATAGGCGATACTTCGTTAAGACATCGCTCAACGTCAGGTCGGTCACCGGACGCCAAGCCATATATAAAACGCATATTCAGCAGATAGCAGATTGTCTGGATATGATCGGTCGACTTGGCAACGCTCTCAGCCTCGTTCAGGTGAGTCGTGGCTCGCTCTGTCTGACCCAGCATCAACGAGTTCATTGCCTGGAAAATGTGGATTGTGACACCAATATCCTGCCCGAACTGGTTCGCGAGGCCCGCATGTGCGATGGAGTCATAGTTAGCCAGGGCAACATCCAGATACCGTTGTGCTTCTGCAAAGTTACCCATCAAAAAGTGCGAAGCGCCTGCAACCCTATTGGCGACCACCATTGGGGGAGTGTTCGGCGCATTGGCCGTCTCCTCGACAAGCGCTTCCGCGCTTCGCAAAGCCTCTCTGTGCTGCCCCCTGGCTCCCTTGCCAATCCACAAACCGTACAGAATTGAATACCGCATTGGGGTCTCACCGACCTTGTCCGCAAGAACCAACGCCTTTTCAAACGAGTCCAGTGTTTCGTCGGCCGTGAACCCCTTGCGGGCGAGAAGGGTCATGCTGAGAGGCACTTGCAAGCCAAGCGCGCGTTCAAACGGCGGGGCGTCGCTGTTTTCCAGTTGAGGGGTGATCAATTCAATTGCCCGACCAAGATGTGAGATCGCTTCGTCGAACGCCGGTCTTGCGATGGCGGTTTTGCTGGCTGCTTCCCATAGGTCGATGGCTCGTTCGGTCAGACCAGCAGCCTCGGCGTGTACGGCGAGAACTTCCGGGGCGATGTCAGTGTCCGCCTCCAGTTCTGTCAGGATACGCGCGTGGATGGCGCGGCGCTTCTCCTTCAGCTGGCTTTCATAGGCGGCGTCGCGGACCAGCGCGTGCTTGAAGAGATAGGTCGCCTCTGGCGGCAGGCCACGGCGATAGATCAGCTCGGCTGCGATCAAACCGTCCAGCGCGGCGGTCAGTTCAGCGTCGGGCAAAAGAGAGATCTGCGCCAAGAGGCCGTGACTGAACTCTCGCCCGATACAGGCAGCGGTCTGCGCTACCTCCTTGATGGGTTGCAACCGGTCCAGACGCGCCATCAGGCTGTCATGCAGCGTGGTCGGAATGGCGATGGTGCTCAGCGGTCCGTCGAGAATGAGACGGTCTCCATCTTCTTTCAGCGAACCGGACTCCAGAATTGTCTTGGTCAGTTCCTCAACAAAGAGCGGCACGCCATCGGTGCGCGCAGCGACAATTGCCATGATCTCGTCTGGAAGTGCCTTGCCGCCAGTCAACTTGGCGACGATGTCTCCGATCTGATCCTTTCCTAGCCGGTTCAGCGCGAACCGCGTCACGATGGGATGCCCCCCAAAGCCATACTCAAAGCTGGGACGCGCCGTGGCGAGGATCATGATCTTTTGATCCGCAATAGTATCCAAAAGCAGGTCCAGCAACTCCAGCGAAGTTGGGTCAATCCAGTGCAGGTCTTCGTAGACCAAGAGCACCGGCCTGTCCTGGCTTTGCTGAACCAGCAGCTTGGCCAGTGTCTTCATGGTATGTGCCCGTTGCTGGGCTGGTGTCAGATTAAGCGCACCGTATCGCGCGGTTCCATCCAGACCCATCATCGGCGTGATCAGCTTCAGCGTTTCGGGGTCCTGGCCAAGTAATGCCTCAAGCTTGTCCAGCCGGACATCCGGCCCGTCTGATGGAGCGAACCCGGCGGCAAACGACAATTGTTGAATGACCGGATAGAACGCGGAATCTGCGTGATAGGGCGAGCATTGATAGGTGATGCGGGTGTGATCATCTTTCGCAACTTCGTCGATGACCGCTCTGGTGATACGAGATTTTCCGATACCGGCCTCGCCGCTGACGATGACCATCTGGCCCTGTTCCGAGCGGGCCAAAGCCCAACGCTCCAGCATTAGTTCGATCTCACGGTCGCGCCCAACGATGGGGGTAAGGGTGCCGGACTGGCGCGCCGCAAAGCGGCTTTCCTGCGCTGCCTCGCCCTCGACGACGAACGCTTCAACCGGCGTTCCCACGCCCTTTAACTCTTGTGTGCCAATTGACGTCAGCTTGTACGTGCTGCCCAGCAGACGCCGGGTTTCGCTGGGCAGAACAAGCTGGTTCGGCCCTGCAACGCCTTGCAGCCGAGCAGCCAGATTGGGCGTCTCGCCGACAACGGCCGCTTCCTGTGTTGCACCGCTGCCTATCAGGTCGCCAACGATCACAACACCGGTGGCGACCCCGATCCGCGTTGCAAGAGCTGTACCATCGGGAGCCTTTGTTGACCTGACGCTGTCGATGATCGCCAGCCCTGCGCGCACAGCGCGCTCCGCATCGTCTTCACCGGCACGGGGCCAGCCAAAGTAACACATCACGCCATCGCCCATGAACTTGGCGACGAAACCTTCGTACCGGCTCACAACACCAGCAACTGTGTTCTGATACCCGGTGATGACAGTACGCATGTCTTCAGCATCCAGCCGCGTCGCCATCTCGGTGGAACCGACAAGATCGACGAACATAACCGTCAGGTGGCGGCGTTCGGCGTCGGAAGAAGTGTCTAGCTGTTCCTGATGTTGGGGTTCTTTGGTTGGATCATTTGCAATGCCAATAGCCGCTGGCATATCGTTTTCAGCCATCGCCCTTATTGCACTGCTTGCCCTGCGTCGCGGGCCCACTGGCAAGCCGACTTCCTTCAAGTCTTCTTCGGTCAGGTCAACCAGATCCGAGAACTGAATCTCAGCCTCGGCAAAAGCTGGTCCATATTTTTCCAAACCGAGTTCAGCGAGCCAGCTTTGAATATCCTGCAACTTGATCTCCCACAGGTACCGATATCAACTACCGACACCCCTCCAAACCTGACATTAACCGCTTTTTGGGGTGTGTCATGCCTTTACTTTACGCTTCAATCAGACCGAATTACGGCTGATCCGTCTGTCGGCGGCAACTTGTTACAGGCGGTTCCAGACACTTGGGCTAACGCTTGACTGCCAAAAACACTGCGCGACCAATGAATGTCCGCAATGAGAAACAATACAGCAAAATGCTTTATTCAACTGACGGGAATGTCAGGGCCGGTCGTGAAAATTCCAGATCGTGCTGCAAGTGCTAAATGGACTCATTGCGACGCGGCTGGTTTGGGCTCAAAGCCGCCTTGCGGCGGTGCGGCAGCACATCTGCAGCGAAATTACGTGTGACCTCAGGTGGCCAATGACTGGTGCCAGCCCAAAGCGGACATGGCTCTTCGACACACCGGGCGGAAAGCGGAAGTTCGCTGCGTTTGCGAAGGATTCCTGCCTTCCAGGTAAAAGCGGCCATTCAAGCCCTCGTAGATCAAAGCCCACATGCTGCACTGCGCACCAAGGTCAGCAATGCGCAGAAAGCGGAGTTTGCAAAGTCGCGGGAACGGCCCTGACCTGCCTCTGTTCAGATCATCTAACGCCGCAATGCAGCTTCACCGAACCAGCCATTCGACACACTGCGCAGCATTTTTGACGGCTGAGCGGCCGGACTGCGGACGTTGCTGCCGTTAACTGAGGCTGCGCCAATGTCTGGTTTGGTGGCATTGCCAACCGACAATATCTTTGAGTTTGAACCTACCCAACCCGAATAGTTGGATAGGTTCAGATTTGATCAACCGCAACAGCCTCCGCCTACCACAGTTGTTTTTTCGATTGGGGCTTCATTGGAATTTGCCCCGCGCCCGAGGAACGTTTTTTCTGACAAATAGAAATTGGTGAATGCCTCGCCAAAGTCGGCAGGGACGGATTTCTCAGCAATGCCGGTTTTCGCAATTGCGCCCTGCCATGCCTTCATTTTTGGGAAGTCGGCAAAGAAATCATATCCTGAATGCTGCTCAACAATCAGTGCGCGATGCAGCAAGGGTAACCACGCAACGTCCACGTTACCCATGGTCTCGCCATTGAAGTATGGACCAGCAGCCAATTTCTTCTCTGCCTTCGCGAACGCCTTGTTCAACTTTTCACTTCGCTCAGCGAGTGTTTCTTGGTTCGCGCTTTGCATGGTGGAACACTGTACAAGGTAGTGCTTGGTGGCTTGATAACTCCAAGCGCGATCAATCGCCCGTTGTTCAGGTGTGATTTCCTTCACAAGAGGAGTGGTTACTTCGTCAATGTATTCGACGATTGCATCAGATTCAAAAAGCGCTGTACCGCCTTCGGTGACGAGTAAGGGCACCTGGCCAGTCGGTGAAATATCCAAGAACCACTGAGGCTTGTCGCTTAGATCGATGTACTCGATTTCGTAAGGGATGTGTTTTGCCTCAAGCAGCGCAGTAACACGCTGAACAAATGGGCATATTTTGAAGCTCACAATTTTAATCATTGATCTTTCTTTCGGTTTTGTTGGTTCACCCTGTAGGACGGATGCCCAAGCAAAAAGACGAAGGAAAATTTAGCATTTGTCGCAACCGTTTGTTTTAGAATGATATTCGGACAAATTTCCTCGGGCGTCCAAAGAAAACTTGCAGCAGTTTTCAAAGACAGAACGCAGGGCAGCCCTGCCGTTTTTGACACGTGTTTTCAAAGTGGAATACGGTAACCCGTGTGCAGCTGCGTAGTCTTTTTGGGATTGCCCTTTGATATCAATCGCCGTCAGCAATTGGGCTGTATCGCTCGGCAGAGCAGCGATGAATGGCTCAACACATCGTTCAAGTTCCTGACGTATCTCAGGTTCATCTTCAGAATACCAAAGGTCTTCCGGGTGCACGTCTTTGGCTCGGCCATTTTTTCTATAGAAATCAATGATTGTTCGATTTGCTGTTTGAAACAACCAAGATTGTGTTTTTGAAGGGTCGTCCAGCGCAGAGATGCCGGTAAACGTCTTGATGGATATTTCCTGAAGCAATTCGTCTACGTCGGCGGGGTTCGAGACCTTGGAATGCAAAAACGCCTTGATACGTGCGCGGTACTCAATCCAAACCTTTTCTACGTTCATACGGCTCTCTCATAATCAATTTGATGCGGCCCAAAGATTCGCGCCCCGCTTATCATAACCGACCTTGGCCGCATTGCAGAAATTTTGCAGTTTGGGCTCAGTGCCGCCTTGCGGCGATGCAGCAGCAGGCCTGCAGCAAAATCACGTGTTTTTCCGATAGTCCAAGGACGGTTGTCAGCCCGGAGCGGACTCTGACACGGCGTGCTCCGCGCACAATGCTGCATTCGCGAGAGTTGAAGGTCAGTTTCCCGAAAGCAGACGTTCAGCGGTTTCCGGCTGCCCAATCTGATGCTGCTACTGCACTTACGGCAGCAAGGCGCAGTTAACGACCTTTGCAAAATTTGGAGTCCGACCCAAAGCCGACTTCCAGCAGCCGACCCAGTCGCTGTAGCCATAGCCAGAAATGTGGCCTTTCGCTGCACCAACGATTTGAGACGCAAGATGAACTCGAAGATAGCCGACAAAGCTGCCTGTTCCCCGGATCGTTTATCACTAAGGATTCAATTTCTGCCCGAAAAACAAACCCAAACCTATTCAATAAACGGCTTGCCATGGTTCGCAGGAAAGTAAGGCTCAAGCCGCGCTTTCTGTTCGTCAGTCAACCAGAGTAAATTGCTCATGAGAAATCCCCTGAAACTCAGCAGCTTGAAACACGCACCCGAGAAGATGGAAACCAAATTAGTGGGTCCGTAATCTCTGATCACTACGCGGGTTTTTGTTTTGGTTATGACTTGTCGACAATATGAACCTGTTTTTGCGGTAGCGGTGTGGACACACCTTCAGCATCAAAGGCCTTCTTTCCTTTGTCTATGAGGTCCCAATAGACAGTCCAATAGTCCGCGGTTGCCACCCAAGGTCGACAGTTCAGGTTAACGGATGACTCGTCAATGGCAGCCATAAAAACTGACGGTGCAGGGGTTTCCAAAACTTTTTCATGGTTGGCGCAGAGGTCCATCAGAATAGACTTGGCCTTATCGACGTCGTCGTCATACCCAATTCGAAAAACCATATCGACACGGCGCGTTTTGGCCGCGTTCACATTTGTTATCACGTCCCCCCAAACTGTCGAGTTTGGGACAATTATGAACTTGTTATCAAAGGTTCGGATGGTTGTTGAGATGATACTCATTCCATAGACTTCGCCAGAAACTCCCGACATTTCAACGAAGTCTCCAAAGTCAAATGGCTTGAACACCATGATCATCAAGCCAGCCGCCAAATTCCCTAGAGTTTCCTGCATCGCAAACGCGACGACAATCGACAGGCCACCGAAGACAGTTAAAATAGGTGCAAGGTAAAAATCCAATCCAGAAAGAAGAAACAAAAGCCCGACAGAAAATGTTCCCCAGTAAACAGCAAGGGGAACAAACTTTTTCAAAGCCGCAGACAAGTCACGCTGCCGACCCAGAGCTTTCTCGGTCATTCGACGCAGAAAGCGCGCAGACAATCTGATCGCCCATATCGAAAACAATACGACCCCAATTTTCTTTATGAAATCAAGGCCACCACTCCTAGAAAACGTCCATCGGACAGCAGCTTCAACTAATGTCCAATTGTCAGTTACGTAGATTAGTTCAGACGTCAAAGCAGAAAGGTAGTCACGATAAGGTTTGGTTTCTTCAGCTGATCCTCCCTTCTTCGTCCAAGCTTGCAAGGATGACGAGAAGTTTCTTTGAATACGGTTTCTGTCGTCATTGAGTTCAACGAGTGTTCTTCGCGCCAATTGCGCTTCGTTGTTATCCAAAACTTTGAGCGAACGTTGAATATCTACTGCCGCTTGTGCGTTTTCCTGAAGAATTTCTTGCCAACCTTGCGTGACCTGTGAAATCTGAGCAGCTGTGAGCGGCGTTAACATTTTTCTCAAATCAGCATTGCTGACATCTGGATCGGTCGCAGTATTGATATAAGGTTGATATCGATCACTTTCTGGAGCGCTCGGAGCTTCACTCGCGCTTAATGTTGGGCGATCTTGTGTCTGGGATGCGGCTGAGAACGGCACGAAGACCAGTAGCGTGGAAAGCAAGAGTGCCAGAACGTGTACGACACCACCTACATCTAACAATCCAGTTGATTTGACTCTACGACTTACTGATCGGGCGTGGTGAAAAATGCCGAATCTATGCACAGTGATCATTCCCAATTTCTGAGTTAGCTGTGAACAGTACCCTTTGGACAATTTTGCATCAAGTAAAGGGAAACAGCGGCATTCTCGTGACCAGTGACTAAATCTGTTCTCAAAGAAAAGAGCTTTACATGCTCTAGCCTACAGCGCCCGGTCCCAGGAACCTTCAGAATTCACATGCACTGCGGCCCCAAGTTTATCTGGGCGACTCGATTTTCTGGGCAATATGTTCCAACATACCCTAAACAATGAATGCATGAAGGGAATCCGAATGCGCGTTTTATCTAAAACTTTGAAAGGTCTTTACAAACCTACCAAGCTCATGGGCTTTACGATGGCCGCGCTAACTACGGGAGCGGCTACCGCGGTCGCCGGTGAATGCAGCTTGACCGGAATTCCTGGTGCCCCCGATATGCGCGTTTTATCTGTTGAAGCGTTGACCGAACCGGCCCAGCATTGTCGTGTTGTCGGTCGAATTGGGACTGAAACCGAATTTGAATTGCTGCTTCCTGACGACTGGAATGGGAAGTTCATTATGGGTGGTAGCGGTGGGTATGCCGGTAACTTTGACAACGCGGCCAACGATTTCTATCAGGTTGTGGCAGACGGTTGGGCGACGGTCGCAACTGACACCGGGCACAAGGGAAGCAACATCGTGGCTTCTTGGGCTCTCAATAATCTAGAGCGGCAGGTCTCTTTTGGTTTTCAAGCTGTACATCGGACTGCTGTCACAGCCCAAGCGATCATTGCAAACTACTACGGTTCCGAAAGTCAGAGAAACCTCTTCTTCGGCTGCTCCCGTGGCGGTGGTCAGGCTTTGATGGTCGCGCAGCGATCACCGAACGTGTTCGATGGCATCTATGCTGGGGCACCAGCCTACTCCTGGACAAAGGAGATGGCTGGCCGGTGGACTTATGACGCCATGAACATGTTCCCTGATCCAAACCAGATTTCAACGCCAGTTATTGACACCGAGGCGCAAGCCCTTCTCGGGAATGCCATCATGGAACAGTGTGACGCACTTGATGGCTTAAAAGACGGCATACTAAATGACCCTCGACAATGTGATTTCGAGGTTTCAAGCCTGCAATGTGGTAACAGCGAGGCCAATCAGTGCCTGAGCTCAGAACAAGTCCGGGTGGCCGAAGACCTTTATCGAGAAGTCGAGTTTGGAGGGACGTCTTGGCCCGGTATGCCGATGGGCGCTGAGTTGCCGGGCAACCCACTGGGTTGGTCGATTTGGACGACCGGAGGCTATGTCGAAGGTGCTGAAATCGACTTTCATCCTGGCGAAGGAGACGAGGAGACGTACGAAGAGCCTCCGATACCAAACGCGACTTGGGGTTTTGCAACGCAAATGATGAAGAACTTTTTTTATAGCGACCCCGACTGGACTTACGAAGGCTACAACTTCTCAGACTTTGCGGACCATGCTGCGCGTCTGAGCCCGACGCTTGATGCGGATAATCCCAACCTCTCGGAATTCAGGGCCAGCGGTGGGAAGCTCATAATTGACAACGGCTGGATGGACGGGTCGTTGTCGGCTCACGGAACAATTGCCTATTACGAACGGGTGCTTGAACACGACCCCTCCGCCCGCGATGATGTGCGCTTGTTTGTTCGCCCTGGTGTGACGCATTGCAAAGGCGGACCCGGGCCAGATGGAACAAACTATATCGTGGCGCTAGAAGAGTGGCTAGATTCAGGCAACGCACCTGACAAACTTGACGCGCCTTTTGTCAGCTTTGTAAATCAAGAACCAACCGGTGAAGGACGCATTATCTGTGCCCACCCAGCCACTGTGACTTACGATGGGAGTGGTGATCCGAATAAACCGGATAGCTTCAGCTGCGCCGTTCCAAACTAGCACATCAGAACGGCGTTGGACGTGCTCTTTGAATAGTTCGACATACACCACCCCGAATATCGAGATCTGTGTGTTTAGCGCTTTTGCAATGAGGATTATCAGGCAAGTGAAACTTTTGCGCAGTAAGTGTTCCATGAAACGCTCTAAATACTTCGGTTCATTCGTAACAGCATTATCCATCGCGTTGCTTAGCCCTTTGCAGGTTAAAGCGAGTGAACTCGGCGCGGTCGTTGAGTTGTTGGAGCGTCAAGTGTTCGAGGGTGTTGTTGAAGCCGGGGAGCGAACACAGGTCTCCAACAGCGTCAACGGAACGCTTGTCAGCGTAAATTTCATCAATGGGCAGCGAGTCCAAAAAGGCGATGTGCTTTTTGAACTCAGCAAACAGACTTCTAAGCTGGACGTGGAGTTGGCTGAGAATGAAGTTCTACGACGAGAGGTGGAACTGGAAGTTGCGCAAGAAGCGGCAGAGCGCGCTTCGTCTTTGGCGGGCACTGGTGCTGCCACTGTGTTAAGGAAACTGGAGACCAAACAGGCGCTTGCGCTCGCCGAAGTCACATTACGGGAAGCGCGGGCAAAGTTAAAAAAAACAAAGGTTATTCTGTCCGCCACCACAATTGAAGCCCAGGCATCAGGCTGGATCGTCGCTCCGAAGCATGATTTGGGCGCTTACCTGAAAACGCAAACACGTCGGCCGCTTGCAGAGATTTTAGACCTAGACACTGTGCTGGTATCGTATCTTCAACCCTATGACGCACTTATTGAACTTCAAAACGTCTCACCATTGCCCATGCCTGAGCTACTTAAGATGCTGGATGTTTACGTGATCTTGCCCAACGGAACGATATTCGGGGAGTCTGGAAAAATCACCTCGACTGACAATGAGTTGGATGCGCATGGCAATCTGCGCGTCTGGGCAAGGTTCAATAATCCACAAACCCTTCTGATACCTGGCCTGAGAGTTCAGACAACGGTCCAGCTTAAGAAGTAACGCTTCGCAATTAAGATGCCAATTCCAAGTAGGGCGCATTTCTACTCGGCTTTGTCCCTTAGACTGAGTGGCACCACGATAAAGTCTGCTTCGTCCGCGCTTGGAATTTGCAAAGTCCTGCAATGAATGTCCGCTTTGGGCTGACAGCGGTCATCAGAGCGACTTCAAAGGGGCACTGATAACCCAAAATCGAGTGCTGCACAGCCGCAAGTCGGCTTGGAGCCCAAAGCGACTGACGCTGCATGCGGCACCAATGTCTGCGATGCGCCGTAAGTGGGCTTTGCAAAATGCTGGGATCAAATGCACAATTGGAACGGTAGCAACTTACCAAATGTTAGGAAGCTTTAAGTGAGTTCGATAAGAGCCATATTGGCCGCAGTTGTGACCTTATCTGTTGCCAGCAGTTTTTCTTCCGCAGCTGACAAGGCCGCCACTGACTTTTTGCAGTCGGGACCTAAGGGCGATATTGATCACCTTTCTGAGGAGGATTTTTACGTCGACGGTTCCAATGGGAGCGGCAAAGTATTCGAATTTTCCAATGGCAAGCGTGCGCTACATTTTGTTCCGATGATCCATCAAGCCGACCCCGCATTCTATTCAGCTGTTGCCAGCGAAGTTAAGAGTCTAAAGGGCGAAGGCATGGATCTGTTCTATGAGTTCATCGACTTTGATGCCGCAATACTGGAAGACAAGCGGAGGATCCGAGCGATGCTCGGATTTCTTCCTACTCCAGAGTTTTATGCCCAAAATGTTTCTGATGGACTGGTGGCGCAAGACAACGCTATGTTCCTAGGCTTTTCCGGTGGAGACGACATTAATGTTGATGCAACGCCCGCAGAAATTGCCGATGCATATGAGGCCATAATCGGCCCGCTGGATATTACCGATGAAAACCTCATCACGCCGCTCGACACGTTTGTACTGCCGACGTCTGATGCCTCTCAAATCTCGCGGATCACAATAGATTGGAGAAACGAACGCCTCGCAAAAGCTATCAACGAGTCAAAGAGAGATCTCGTCGTTCTTTATGGCGCGGCCCACGGTTTGGGAACTCTGCTTTACCTGCGTAGTCTTGACGAAAGCTGGCAGCGTGCGAACTGAGGATGCTGTGCGAAACACACCCAGTTGGACCTTTTACAATTATTGTTTCTGGGGACCATCGACCGTGTGGAGCCAACTTACCTAGAAAATGCTTGCAAAAAAGTGGATGGAAATTTCATGGAGAACACACTGAAATCTTTTGCACTTGGAAAGTGCTCTCATTTCCTGACTTTAATCCTAGCAACCTTGTTTTCTCTTGTCTTCACCGGGACAAGACCGGTTTCGGCTGAGGTTTCTGCCTGTTCTGTCCATGTGAGCGTGCCTGCACCAGTCGAACAAGCTTTAGATACTGTTTTGCAAAACATAATTAGCTCTGAGCTTGGCGGTGCACCGGGTGCAGTACTTTCTGTGCGAGGGGCTGCATGGCACTATGCAAAGTCTGCTGGAACTTCCAATCCTTCTAACGGCGCCCCAATGTCTTGTGACACGCCCTTTCAGATTGGTAGCAACACCAAAATGATGACGGCGTCGGTGCTCTTGCAATTGCAGGAAGAAGGGAAGCTTTCGATTGATGACAGATTGATGGAACATTTGCCCGAATTAGCCGATCAACTGCCTTTTGGGCGGGTCATTACACTTGGGCATCTGGCGCAACACACCTCGGGAGTTTTTAGCTACACGGACAACGCTCCTGACGGAACACCCGGTCTTATGGAAGGAGCCGTAAATGACCCTAGTGCCATACGCCGCCAGTTGAGCCCCGAAGAGATGATTGAGTTTGTGGTGGCACACGGTCAACCAAGTTTCTCACCAGGTAAAAAAGGCGAATGGAGCTACAGCAACACCGGATACACGCTACTGGGTCTTGTGATCGAAAAAGTTGAAGGGCTTCCCTTAGGAAAGTCGCTTGAAACCCGCATATTCGCCCCACTGGGCATGGAGCGGACGTTTCTCTGGAATGGCATCCCGCGGCCACAGTTTGGATTACCGCGTGCCTACCTTGCCCCTCCCTTTGATTATGAAACGACCGACTGGAACCTGTCGCAAGGCTGGGCAGCAGGCGCGGTGATTTCGAATACCAATGATATGCACACCTTCATTGAGGCGCTCGTTGAAGGACGACTGTTTCAGCGTTCCGAGACGTTATCAGAAATGATGACTACCACTTCTACGACACATCTGGCTTTACAAGGTTATGGGCTGGGTCTTGCCAACAAAGGGCCGAACCTTTGGGGGCATGGCGGTCAAACTCTCGGTTTCGAATCCGAAGTGGCAGCATTCACTGATACTGGAATGTCGATTGTTGGTTGGGGCACATCTTCCAGCAATGCGCTAGGCTTCGGCGCTATCATTATTTCAGAGGCCCTGAGGAAATCTGGTGTGCTGGTAGATTGAAAAAATTGAAAAAGCCGAAAAAAGAGGATCACTTGGCAGCCTTGCGTGGTATTGGTCTTGTCGGTCCTTACGCAGAGTGTCCTACCGAAGCCGCTGGAACCTCAGGACTGATGCGCCATCGGCAGGTATAAATGAAATCTGGTCAATAACGGGATTGTAGCTAAAGCGCACCTCACCAGAGAGCGCATTGAGGAAAGCTTCCTCTTGTATGCCTAGATCGCCCGGGCACGCCATGCGCGTTGTCGTCAAAGGCGTTTGAAATGTGATTTTTTCTTCGTCGGTCAATACACTGCCATTAAAGCTGTTGCAGCCGGTTGACCCAAAGATAGAGCCGTCAGGCGTAAAGCTAATCTCGCTATCACCAACCGCATTTTTGTCGCCAACGCTGATAAGTTGCCACGCAAATCCAGGTTCCTCGATTGCTTCGTCGAGCATAGCGTCTTCTGCCAGATAGCGGCCCGCAACCCAGCCGACCGTACCCTGATAGTCTATCTTGCACCACCTTCGTTTCGCGGCTGCTTGGCGTTCTTCTTCGGTCGCCTTTTCCCACTCAGCAAAGTTTAGCCCATTCTTGCATCCGAGATTCCGGATCCCGCCCGCGTTTGGCGGAATGGCCCCTATTTTTCGGGCACGTGCACTGGAGGTTTCGCGAATATTGAGCACGTCGTTTGATGCCACCCCAGTAACGCTGAAATAGTCTGGGCCATCCGCCTCTGCCAGAGAAACTGTCGCTGCGGTGATGGCACTGAGTGCCAATACTGCCGTCAAAAGAGTTTTAAGCATCACGTTTTTCCCTTTTGCGTTTGAAGCTCTAAAACCGTTTGAGCATAGGCACTTAGGTCCAGATCATCGATTGGTTCGTCCAGCGCGTTTTCTCGACAGGTACTGCGCGCTCAGCTGTCATTGTCCGATATTCGAACGTAATAGTCTCGCAACTGTTCGGGTTTGCCTTTGACGTCAACAACACCATTTTCGATCATCCTGCGAAGGCGACTTGAAAAGAACAGATCGCTCATTGCGTTATGATTATCACATTGGCCCATGGCCGCACCGACGACACGGGCAGCAACCTGCCAGTCATCGGGCAGGCAGACGCGCAGAAGATGGTCGTAAAAGTCAGCCGAAACCGTTTCGACCCGGCCCTCGTTCCAATGCCGCAGAACCCCGTGGTCGTCGCATAGCCTTCTGAAAGAGTATACTTTTTCGCCACGAACCGCATCGTTTAGTTCGCCCGCCGTAGGAAACATCTCAGCCAGATCAGCCGGTGCCTGGACGGCAACATAGTTGCGGCCAGGCTTGGATCGAACGACTGGACGAAGCAGCCGAACGGGCTGTTCGCGTAACCACCAACAGGCCATGCAAAGGAACGTTTCCTCAGATACGTTGTCTCCTGCCCAAACAACAACCGTATCTACATTCGCTTCGCCAATTTTGGAAACTAGGGCATTCCACGGGGTAAAGGCATCATCAACTTTTATACACCAGTCATCATCTCCTTCGAAGCAGCGCCGCATGTAGTCGACCCTTGATCGACCATCATCTAGTGGCCCGTGGCTGAAGTCATCAGGTATGCAGAACACGGACCCCGGCATACCGTGATTTCTGCATGCAACTCGAAGGCTCCCAGCCGCACTATCTCCAAGTGCAATATGCAAAATTTCGAGCATCTAGAGCAGAAAAAGCAGAAGATCAGCGGGTCTGAATATTGTCGCGCGCACCAATCATTCCCATTCTGCACCGGTCGAGCGCCACGCTTTTTCTTCACCGTCCCAAACGCTGGCTGTCACACACGGCGTTGGGTTGATCCCACCACATTGTGAGCCATGCACCTGCGTTAGAAGAACTTTTTCAGCCCCAAAAGTCACGATATTCCATCCCTTGTTCAGCATGGAATGGACTTCATCGCTCACGAGAAAATGAGACATACATCCACCTGTTCCGCAGTAAAGCGAAGCCGCGGTAGAGCACGCAAAACCAAACTCGTTTAGAACCCAGTCGCTGTACAGGTCCCCATCTAGATCAACTCTCTCGACGCCCCCCCCATCCTAGACCGAACTCACCATTGTCAAATTCTTCACAAGCTTTCTTGGCAATCTCGACTTTGGCCTGCAATACTTTGGGCAACTCTTTCACATCAGCCGCGTTTGCAGGTCCGAACGAGGCAATACACAAAGCGGCAAAAGCAGAAAAAAGCTTGGCGAGCCTCAGACATGGGGTATTGCGCAGTGGAAACGTACAAATCCTCAATTGCATTGATCGTACCGATAGTCACCGTACTCCAACCAGTTCTCAGAATCTTCCTTGAAAACCAGAAACTCAGATCTGTCCTCTCCAAGGAGCGCTACTACAAACCCCTTCGGCGGCTCCGAGTTTCCGAAATAGCTATACGCAGTCATCGCCCTTACTGTATCTCCATTGATGGAGACAATAGCATCCCAGTCCCCATCCGGGTTTTCGAGAATTGCGTATTCGATCTGGCGCTTGATTCCACTGCCACCACAATAAACAACTCCCTCTGGCGCTTCATACTCTGTTGGGGTTGAAGTCGATGCGCTCTCCCCACAAGCCGCGCGAAGCTTTTTGATCGCCGAACCGGAGCCCTTCAGGTCGAAAATTCCATAAGTGACGTCCTGGTCGATCATGGATAGGTTAACCGAGGCATTTGCTGCGATCTGATCAAGTACGAAGCCGTAATCTTCCAGGTTCCTAAAGGTCACTTCGACCGGATAATTGTCTACGATTTGTAGGTCAGCGTTCTCACCGCCTGCCTGGAACGACCCTACTTCGGTCGTTCCATTTTTCATAAAGCGAATGGAGATACCCTGTTTGGCCACAATATCCTGACTGTCTTCGTAGCCAGCGGGTGCAAAACGTATACGGTCACATTGCAGCTCCAGTGTGGAGTCATTGGTTTGAATGTAGGCGTTGGGTGTTGGGGTCGAACTGTAATCCCACTCAGCAGCAGCCGTAGATGCCATTGTCAATGAAAGTGCCAGAGTGCCTCCAGCGATCATGGTATGGTGTTTCATTTTCTCTCCGAAGCGAATTGATATCTGAGCTGCTGCGCGTCCAAAACGGCCGATAATCAAAGAGAGCCGGTTGGCCGGCTCTCCTTAGTAATAGTGGTTAGCCTTCACCGAGATAGAATACGTTGTTAGCATTTCCTGCCAGGTCAGTTTCACAAACCCAAGGCTGTTCGGCGTTAGGAACTTTCATCAGCAAACTGTATCCGTCTTCCAATTTGGTCACATCAGATACGCTGGTCCCCGAAACGCCCACTACCTCATTGGTTTTGGCGATACAGTTTAGTTCAGCCGCCGCTGTGCTTCCCATTGATTGAGCCGTCTGTTCATCACATGCAGTCAGCAAGACAAGGGAAGCACCTGCCAATAGAACGCCATACTTTTTCATTTTCTTTCCTATTCAGAGTTAAATTTCAGCCCAGAATACTCAGCGGCTTCTGCTGTTCAGTTGTCATCACGCCGGAGGACCGTATTCGTTTGCCCCTTCGTCGGATGGCCGGGTCAACCACCAGATCATCAGCACCGACAGAATTAGTTGTAGGATGGATACCACCATAATCCCGGTTCCCCCCAGCAATGCTGCTGGACCTCTGAGTGCCTCAGGATCTTCAACGCTTTGTTCCAGAGCCGAAAATGCGACAACACCCGTCATCAACGTAACGATGGTTGCAATGCTAAGAACCATCGGAAGAAGCAAATACCATCCGGGCTTCCCAGTATCATGCAGGCGCCTCCATCCCGCTGCCAGCATGGGGATCACAACAGCAAGCTGGAACACGCTGGACAGAATGCGCGTTCCTTCACCAGTTTCAGGATTGGAACCGAACAAAAGACTATCAACGATGGCCAAGATCACGCTTGTCAAAATGACGAAAAGAGCAAACCACCAGTACTCTGGCCGTGTTGCTCGCCCTGAAAACACAAAGTACTTGCCAAAGCACGTTCTGATCGCGTCGCCCAACCCCATCTACAGACTCCTACACGTTAAAATGATTCATACCCCTTGATAGTATTATGAACTTTCCAAGCCCAAGCAAGGCGCGACTGCGGCCATGATTGCTTTATGGGTTCAGAAACTTGCGCATCGTGACTTCAACACACGACAATTCAGAACCGCTCCAAACGGTGCCCTCATCTGGCCAACTCAACAGGTCCGAATTACCCGGACAGCGTCCCTCCAAGACACGAAGGCTAATGGCAGGTTTGTCCGCAGTGCTGCCTTCTAGCCATCAAGAATGCTGCACCATGTGTCGAACGGCTGCTTTGGGAAAGCTGCAATGCAGCGCTTGCACACCTGGCCAAGGTCGGCTGTGGGCCGTCAGTGTGACTTTGCAAAGGTCGCTCACTGCGCTTAGCTGACCTAGGTGCGCAGGGCAGCATGTGGGTTTTGATCTGCTGGGGCTTGAATGGCCGCTTTTGCCTGTCTGGCACGGAATTTTCGCAGACGCAGCTAAGGTCCGGTTTCCGCACAAAGCAGCCACTTGGCTGCAAAATTTGAACGATAGGTTTATCTGCGACCTGTGAATTCGGCTCCTTGGCTATGCTGTGACACGCACGAATGGCCGCGTTGCCCGCTGCAAGGCGGCGTTGAATGCTTCGCTACCGCGGCAATTTGCCTGCTGCGTGCGCACGCAGCGGAAAATAGAATTCACAGAATGGGCTCACAGCCGACTTGCGGCGGTGCAGCGCCTGATCTTGCACAAAAAAAGCCACCGCCAGTGGTCTGATCTGCCCCACCGGATGCCCGAAGTCAGCCCAGAGCGGACCCCACAGCCTTAGACGCGAGTTTGCGATAGCGGACCTTCACCGCGACGCTCGCGAACTAGCACAAGGCGGACTTAGGGTGAATTCGCCGCAGTTGAACGAATGTCTGGTTCCATTGATTTATCCAAAGTTGATCCTTCGCTTAAAGGCCTGACCACTGCGGTTCGGCAACGGAAATATCCGCGACAACCGAATAGCGAGGTCGTTTGTTATTCTTCGGGAACTCCTGCCTGTCGAAGACCATCAATGAACATTTGGTGTCGAGCATGTGTAGCGGGGGGCATGCTATCAACCACCCGCTTAATGGTTAAACCAGGGTAGGATTGCATCAGAGACGCCAACGCATCGTCGGCTTCTTCCTTTCGTCCTGCGTTTGCACAGAAACTCGCAAGATCGCGGTAAGCCCAAGTCACGCCCGGGCCCGCCGTCAGTCCCAACTTCACAAGCCGAATAGCTTCATCGTAATTTTCAGCCAACCCCATCGCATAGGCCCGTCCAAACTGGAAATTGAAAAAGAAAGGGTCACGCGGGCTCAGTGCTTCAGCACGATCAAACGCGGAAAGGCCAGCCGCAATGTCCTTGCGGTAGACGTTGTTCCAGCCTAATCGCATCCATCCCCAAGCGGAGTTCGGATCGAGGGACAACGCCCGATCAAGCAATTGTCCCGCGCGTTCATGGTCCAAGCCGGTCATTCCTAAAGCAGCAGCGATGGCCACCAATGACGGCGCATGATCATCAACCGAAAGTATCGCCGACTCAGCGTCAGCTTGTGCACTTTCGCGGGAAAGCAGCGGGGTTTCGTTCCACATATAAGTTGCTTGCTGCGCATAGGCCCAAGCCCTGAGCGCCTTTGCCCGAATATTATCTCCGTCGCGCTCGATTGCGAGAGATAACAATTCGATTGCCCGTTCATTTTCTTCACGTCGGTGCTTCCAAAAATGGGGAAAGGCACTCATGTAGAGTTCATAGGCTTTTCTATCCCTTGGTGCGACCGCACGGGCGTCGGCGATTTCGGATGCACGAATAGATGGGGAAATTGCACCTGCAACTTGCGATGCAACGCGATCCTGTAACTCGAAAAGGTCATCAAGATCATCGTCGAATCTCTGGGACCACAGATTTGCGCCTGACTTCGCAGAAGAGAGCTGCACCGAAATTCTTACCCTCGATCCAGCTCTTCTTATCGATCCGGTAACGACGTATCGAGCCCCCAACTCTCGCCCGACCTCGCGCACTTCTGCAACGCGCCCCTTGAAGATATAGGCTGACTGGCGCGCAATAACGGTTATGTCGCTTACGCTGGACAGGGCAGATGTGATTTCATCGACAATGCCATCCGCGAAGAAGCTATCTTCAGCTCCTATCTCGTCGAAAGGAAGCACCACGACGGCAGGGGCGACATCGGTTTTTTGCCCCAGCTGAACAACATCTTCCCCGACCACCCATGCTTCAATTGGGTCTGGCAAATTTTTGACTGAAACATCGCCGACAGAATTCAGATCAGCGTCGATCCGGCCCTTTACCTGATCCCGCATCGCGCGTGACATGCAAATGCCTCCAACTGGAGATATTGCTTCCAGCCGAGCTGCGACATTTACGGCGTCCCCTAAAATGTCCTCGCCGACCGCCACAACATCACCAAGATGCACACCGATTCTAAACTGAAGTTGGTTGCGTTTCGCACGATCCGCCTCTTGTGCTGCCATCGTCTCTTGAATGGCCATTGCACAGCGGGCTGCTTCTATTGGCGATGGAAATTCCGCAAGAAACCCGTCGCCCAAGGTTTTTATGACGCGCCCTCCTGCGTCTCGTACCAAAGGGCTTACCACCTTACTCCAGACAATTCGCAGCCTGGAAATCACGCCTTCCTCATCTTCTGCGATTAGGCGAGAATATTCCGCGAGGTCTGCGGCGACTATCGTCGTCAAGCGTCTGATATCAAGCTCCCCAAATTCGTCGTTGTAGACTGATTGATCGATAATCGCATTGCAAGGATTGGCTGCGTCACAGAAGCTGCCATTCAATCACCTCGCAGCATCGGTCATTTTGGGCTCAAAGTGAGATTTCGCCGCAGTCGGCCCCAATGTCTTCTTTCGGCAAACGTGGAGACTTGCAAAGTTCGGTATCTGCGCAGAGCCGACCTTGGTGCACGGCGCAGTATGTGGACTTTGGTCAGCTAAGGTTCGAATGGCCGCTTTTGCCTATCTGGCCCGATGCCTTCGCAGACGCAGCTAAGGTCCGGTATCCGCCCTACTTACGAATGCTGCGTTTGAGACTGACGGCTGCTCTGGGCTCTTTGCGGGCCTTCGCTGCTTGCTAAATGAACCTCCGCCTTGGGCTGGCTTCTGTCATCTGGCGGCTGGGAACTTGTGCGGAATCGCTGCGACCCTGCTGCCGCACTGCCGCATGTCCGTTTCGAGCCCAAACCAGCCAAAGCCTTGCACGTACATGCGCGCCGCTGAACGTCGTTGCACTTTTCATAATTGTGTGAGCGACTTCGGTTCTGGAGGCAATTGTTTTGGGGTAAACAGCGCCCGGCAAGAAAACGGAATTTGATATGCAGACAAAGTGGGGCAGACTGAACACATGAAGCCGCTCTTGCTGATCATTGCGTATCTTGCCGCCGTGACATTGCCTTTGGTCTTGTCCTGGCTCTTTGGCGGGCCGCCGCGCTTTATCCACCAAGAACTTGCCTCTGGACTTGGTATCCTGGCTTTTTCAATGATCCTTATGGAATTTGTCCTGTCTGGCCGCTTCAAGAGTATTTCGAATGGCGTTGGTATAGATGTGACCATGCGGTTTCATCAGGTCATGGCGCGCACGGCACTGGGTTTTGCCCTGCTACATCCCTTCCTCTACCGAGCTACGCCTTCTGGTGGTCAGCGTCCTTGGGACCCTACGCGACAACTAACAATCACAACTGATTTTTCCGCTCTTTTCACAGGCATTGCTGCTTTTCTGCTTCTTCCAAGCCTTGTTCTTCTGGCAGTCGGACGCACTCATCTAGGCTACCGATACGAGACTTGGCGCCTGATACACGGGATCGGTGCGCTCTTGATCGCGCTGCTTCTGTTGCATCACACCACCTATGCTGGACGATATGGATCGCAGCCGGTGATGACGTGGGTGTGGCTGGCGATGACGGGGGTTGCAGTTGGATCGCTGCTTTATGTCTACCTGCTTGTGCCACTTCGGGATAAAACACGCCCGTGGCTAGTTACCTCCGTCACCCAATTGACGCCCAAACAATGGGAATTAACTGTGAAACCAAAGGGTCATTCTGGCCTTGATTACAACGCTGGGCAATTTGTGTGGTTGAATGTGGGACACAGTTCATTCTCGATGAAAGAAAACCCATTCTCCATTTGCTCCGCGCCGGGGGCGGGGCTGGAAATTTCCTTCATGATCAAAGAGCTTGGCGACTTCACGCGAACCATTGGGCAGATACCGGCAGGAACGGTCGCCTATCTTGACGGCCCCTATGGCCATCTGTCTGTTGATGGCCGCACCGAACCGGGAGTCGCTCTCATTGCAGGTGGTGTGGGGCTTGCGCCACTGATTGGCATCCTCCGGCAAATGCGCCTGTCCGGGGATCCGCGCAAGGTGAAGTTGATCTATGGAAACCGGGTGGCTGATCAGATTGCCTATCGTGACGAATTGGCCGCACAAGACGTAGTATATGTGGTCTCAGAACCGCCGGAGAGCTGGCACGGAGAGACAGGCTTTATCGACACCGCACTGATAGATCGCGTCTTTCTGGAACAAGAGCTCAGCGAATGGGTCTTTGTAATGTGTGGCCCCGCGATCATGATGGATAATGTTGAAGATCATCTGATTGAGAGGGGCACACCCACACATCGTATCCTTTCGGAGCGATTCGACTATGACTAATCCATTAAATCATGTGAGCCTGCGGCGACGAATTTCTTTGACGTTCTGGGTTCTGAACATCGTGCTATGCTTGATAGTCCTCGCCTTTGTACTGCGTTAATTCACGCCTTTGCAGTCGCGCTTTTCAATGACTGGTTTGGGGGAACCGGTTGCATTGCAGCGGAAGACCTTACGCCCGGCGAAGAAATGCTGCGTGTGCAATGGCTGCGGCAGCAAAAGTCCGGAAAGTACCGCAGTGCTGCCTTCTAGCCATCAAGAATGCTGCACCATGTGTCGAACGGCTGCTTTGGGAAAGCTGCAATGCAGCGCTTGCACACCTGGCCAAGGTCGGCTGTGGGCCGTTTGATGCCGTTGACGTAAGGGCGTTAGTTCCCTTAGACGCAGTTCCAGGTTCACTCAAAGCAAAAAATAATTGCAAGAGATACCCCGCCCAGACACCCACAAAAAGGGCATCCGGACGGGAGAGTTTTAGGTGGAGCAGCTTATGGTTGACGCTTGTTCAGGACATACTCAGCCAACCACTGCCAGTACTGATCAGCATCCTTGAAGCCCTGTCCTTGCGCCGCCAGATTTTCAGCCTGCCTTCGTGATAAACCTCCATCATATTAGGCAATGGCAGCACGTTCCTCGAAAGCGTCAATGTCAGGGATTGGATTCGACGGACTCATACCGGCACACCCACTGGCAACCGCACCTGATCAATGATCTCCCGTTTCTGAGCGTCACTGATCCCGGCAGAGTAGAGCCCATAGGTCAGTTTGTTCTCGGACCGGGCCGACTGGTGCCCCACAAGGCTGGCAGTGAAGTGCTCAGGGATACCGGTCCGTTCGCACTGGGTGATGAACCACTTGCGGGTGGAGTGGAATGTCTGACGTCAGACACTCACCCAACTCAGCTCGCAGAGCTTCAAACGCATAAATAGAGAAACAGGCCGCCGCTATCCGAACCTTGCCTGCACCAGAAAGCTCCTGCTTGATGTCATCTCCTAGCAGGGAGGTGGTGTTGTCTACGATACGCAAAGAGAATCCTCGCAGGTTAGAGGCGAACAAATAGCTTTTTTAACAACTTATCAGCCGGATCGCCGCGTGCAACCACACTCAACATGGCCCCCGCTATCCGGCAAACAAGCTCACAACGAACTCCCCCGATTTAAAAGTAGGTTGAAGTTTCCTTCCACAAAACGCCAAATAAGGGAAATCTCAAGACAGACACTGCGAGAGCGTCCGAAAGACATGAAAGTTTCAACGATTATCGAATATATCGACAACGGCCACATGGCCCTCCCGGAATTTCAGCGTGGATATGTCTGGGGACCAGAGCAGGTGCGTGGACTATTTCAATCACTCTACCGAGCTCATCCGGTCGGAAGTTTGCTGGTCTGGGCAACCGACGCATCATCTGCAGCGCACCGTGGAGACAACGATCTGGCTCCAGGCGTTGTGAAGCTGCTTCTTGATGGTCAGCAGCGGATTACTTCCCTTTACGGTGTGATCCGAGGCGGCCCGCCAAAGTTCTTTGACGGCAACGCCAAAGCATTCACAAATTTGAGATTCCACTTGGAGAATGAAGAGTTCGAGTTCTTTCAGCCAATCAAAATGCGTGACGATCCACTTTGGATTGACGTTACTGAGTTGATGCAGAAAGGTAACTCTGGGGTTGGGGCCTTCATTGCAGAACTCAATAAGGACCCAGAAAACGCGCTCAAAATTGGTGAGTATGTCGGTCGGCTCAATCAACTTCTCGGTGTCCGAGATATTGATCTTCACATAGAAGAGGTCACTGGACCCGATAAGACGCTCGACGTTGTCGTGGACATCTTCAACCGTGTAAATAGCGGTGGGACCAAGCTCTCCAAAGGCGACCTAGCACTGGCGAAGATCTGCGCAGATTGGCCCGAGGCACGTGACACGATGAAAGTCAGTGTCGCACGCTGGAAAGATGCAGGCTACGACTTCACACTCGATTGGTTGCTGAGGTCCGTGAACACCGTGCTCACAGGAGAAGCCAAGTTTCAGTATCTCCACGAAAAGGAAGCGGAAGAAATAGCTTCCTCTCTTAAACGCTCGGTTCGGCACATTGACTCGATCTTGAACATGATCGCTGGGAGGCTCGGCCTTGATCACGACCGAGTTTTTTTCGCTAAGTATGCAGTTCCCGTGCTTGTTAGGTATTTGGATTCTCATGGCGGAACGATCGATGAGAAAACCCGTGACAAGATGCTATTCTGGTATGTTCAAAGCGGCATGTGGGGGCGCTTCTCTGGGTCGGTCGAAAGCACCATAGACAAAGATCTTGGTGTGCTCGAAGAGAGTGGTGGGGATCTGGATCAACTGATCAACCAATTGCGCCTCTCTCAAGGCGGGCTACGTGTTGAGCCTGGGCATTTTCATGGATGGAGCCTTGGCGCCAGGTTCTACCCGGTCTTATACATGCTGACACGTATGACAGAAGCTCGGGACTTAGGAAGCGGTCTGCCACTAAAGACAAGCCTTTTAGGCAAAATGAGCAGCCTTGAAGTGCATCACATCTTTCCTCGTGCCAGGCTCTATGAAGAGGACTACAGCCGGGCGGAGGTCAATGCACTGGGCAATTTTTGCTTCCTGACGAAAGACACCAACCTAGCGATTAGTGCTAGCCGACCGGAAGAGTATTTCCCTAAGGTCGAAGCGGCACATCCAGGCGTATTGCGATCCCAATGGATCCCCGAAGATCCACACCTTTGGAAGATTGAGAGCTACCGGGATTTCCTTGAGGCAAGGAAAGAACTCTTAGCCGAAGCGACAAATGCCTGCCTCGCGTCCCTTCTGCATGAAGAGGTGCAGATCCTGGATGGTGCTCGCCCAGCTCGCATAAGTCAGCAAGTTCTCCTTGGCGGAATCACCAGCGAGGAGGAGGCCCAAGAGCTGGAAACCTTGAATGCCTGGGTTGTCGAGCAGGGATATGCGGAAGGTCAACTCGCTTGGGATTTTGTCGACGCTGAAACTGGTGAGCAGCGAGCGATCTTAGATCTAGTTTGGGCGACGGGCGTTCAAGAAGAACTAAGTGAACCTGTTGCAGTTCTGCTCGACGAGACTGCAGAACTGATCTCGATGGCAAGCTCAGCTGGGATCAGGTGCTTTACCACAACAGCAGCGTTCAGGGTCTACGTAGAAAAGCTAGGGATGACACCTGAACAAGATGGCTTAGCTGCAGAATAACAAAGATTAACATGACAAAACGCGCACTGGCGGACCTTTGGTTCACCAACAAATTTGCACGACAATCTGCATTGTTTGAAACCGGTAGCATTCAAGATGCTTCCACAGACAATGCATTCGTATTGCGTTTGAATGCATTGGTTGCTGCCAGTGTGAGAAATGGCAAGCTACAGCCACCTGGTGACTTGGCTGCAGCCATACTCACCGGCGGCAAACTGAACGAGCACGCTGAGCTGGTCGTGTTCGGTCACTGGCTGTTCGCCGACAACATGCCCGGGTTGCCATCAAAAGGCGGCCGACAAGTAGATCGACCTCTGGTGTTGAAAACTGTCGCCGCAGCAATGGCTGAGTTGCGCGCTCGACCCGACCTGGCAGAGGATGAAAGTGGTATAGTCGTCAGCTCCGCACCAACCACCAAGAACGACCTCGCCCGAAGGTGGAAGGGGCTGTTTCAAGAACCTGCTCAACCAAAGCAGTTCGACGCCAGGCTGAAGTCGATGCGGCGCATCTTGCCTGCATATTTAAACTATCTCCAATCCGGCAAAATGGAAGATGCCGGAAAGCTGATCAAGAGTTCGCCTCAGATAAAGAAGATTCTAGACGCGATAACGCGATCGAGTGCGAAAACGAAAACAGGCGCCGCAATACCAAAGGTGTCTGTGATAGCTGGAGACACTTCGTCCATATCTGCGCCAACAACACCCGTGCCGGACTTTCTGGCATCCTTCGAGATTGAGCTGGGCTATTCTTCAACAAACCAAGAAGCCGAGTATCGCAATGCACCGGCTGGTTCCTATGCAACATCTACTTTGCGATACCAGCCGACACGTGTCGCCTCTACATCTAAGACGGGGAACGTCCGGAACGATATTGAAGGCCGGGCGGTGCTGGAGCCAGAATTAGCGATCCGCGACAAGTTCAAAGTCAAGGCGCTGATCGACAGGATGGCGATACTGGTCAACGTAAATGACATAACGTCGTGGACGAAGATCAAGAATGCAATCGACCGGGAGGTTGGTGCTGTCAATTTTGTGCATGACCTGACCATTCCCAGGGTCGAAGGCAAACCTGACTGGCGAGACCAAATTCCCAATCTAGATTTGAGCAAAAAGACCGAGCTGCATTTTGCCATCATGATCCAGGAGCCGAATCCCAAAATACTGGCCGAGATTCTGGATTTGATTGACCACAATTTCGGCATAGACGGCGAGATCACCCCGTTCCTGCTTGAGATGTCCGTCGACTTCTATCCGCGTGATCCAGGATCACCGGAAGAGGCAATCTTGCTACGCGAACAGATGGTCGGTCTGTTGCAACGCCACCATTGCGCATCTCATGATCAACTCATCTGCGATAACCCGGACACCCCAGCGAATGCAGATGCGCGCCAGGTTTATGGAAAGAAAAGCAAACAGCGATACCTATTCTCTCGCAAAAGGGGCGACAGGATCAGCTCGGACGCTCAGATCAAGAAAGACGTGGTGCGCAAGCGCATTCTGGACGCCAACCCGGGCAATGATCTCTATCTGGATGCTACGGTCTACAAAGGCATCAAACTCTCGCCGTTTCTTATCAGCATCCAAAACAAGATTGCTGACCGAAGAAACCAAACCGAGAAAACAATGAAGGTCCTTGCCGACGAGGAACGCCGGGCGCGCATTGAAGTGACAATCACCGGAAGCGAGCAGCTCCAGGGTCTTGGCTTTGCCACGATTAACGATCTCGCAGGACTGTCATTCAGAAAGATATGGAAATCGCTGCTCCATTTCAGACTGGGAACGCTTAATCCGCAGCAGCATCTTTTTGACGAGGCAATCCAGCAGATGAAGACACGCGGCATCTACGGGATGGAGCTGAAAGAACGGGCGCGCCACCAGGAGGAACGAAAGCAGGTGCGCCTTGCCACTGGCAAGACGCCGCGAAGCAAGGACAGAGAAGGTTTGGGGCTCGTAGATTGGCCGGAGATGAACTCGGTCGTTGGCCACGCGCTGGATGGGCTTGAAAACCGCTGGAGCGGCTTCTCGTTGACTGGGAATGGGAAGAACTGAGAAAGCAGAGGCACATGGTCTGGATAAGCCCCTCCACCGGCTGATGTGCCCTCGCTGTGCTCGGTCGCCGCGCTGCCGGAACATTTTCCTCTGCTTCTTCTCTTCCTGATCTCTGTGTGAGTAGGTTGAGCATGGGTAAGCACAAGGGGTGTAAGGGGTGGTATAGAAGTATATGTGTTCCACAGTTATTAGCGCGGCAGCAATCTCTCGATTGGCTTGGTGGGACTGAAATGCCACATAAGTCAGCGTTTACTGATGCCCCAAGCACCAGGTCGGTCGCACCAACGGCGCCTCCTACATTCAAGTTTCCGATAAATGGGCGTCACTTTGACCCAAAACGGAGCTAATCGATTTCACGTCCTGCGGTCCAGATCGATACCAAAGCTCCATTTCAATCCGGTGACAGCCCCACTTCCATTTTTGCCCTGAAACGGGAGTGGCCATTATCATGCAGCCGACTATTGCATCACCTCACCAGAACCGGTGGGACCACTGGGACCAGGTTGAAACCGGTGAGCGCCTTCAGCCCGGAGGGTCCTGCTAGTCCGAATGGGCGTGGGGTGTTGCGGAGCAAAGAGGCAGACCGAGACCGAGAGGAGTCACTAGGCTGGCTGGGGCGCTCACTGGCGGTTCCGGACGGTCAGAATGAACCCCGGGCAGCGCAAAAGATCAAGCACGCTCCAGGGGCGCTCTCAGCGGCTCTGACGCTATCGTTTTTGGGGTGACTCCAACCATCCAAATGATCCAAAATTTGATCCAAATCGACCATGGTGGAAATGCGGAAACGGATCAGGTCTGCGTGCTTCAGTTCAGGCATTGCCCTTAGTGCTGAATGGCGCCCATATAGTGGCTCGCCGTTTTTGCTTATTGTAGAATACAGCTTTGACGCCAGCGACAATTTGAAGTTCACGCCAGGCTTCAAGATCAAGTTTGAGACGTATCTGCGCGCAACCCACAGGTTCGCCGGTGTGTCCGGTCCCTTTTCAAACATCACTGCCACCACATCACCAGAAGAGTGCCGAAGCAGGTATCTTGCAGCAAGCTTTCCTTGGTGGCCGGCAGGATGCTTTGTGGCGCGTTCATCAAGCTGCGCGAGGCAGCGCAATTTCAATTTCTCTCGATTCATGTGGTAGCTGCCTTCTCGGCCAGCGCCAGCGACCACTGGCAGATCAGCCGCACCCCACTACGCATGATAATCAGTGACATCAAGCATGTGCAACATTCTGGGCGAACGGCGAGGCGGGCACAACTCAGAGGAGGTTTCAATTCACCGGACGCGGCGGCGCCAGAATGCATCCCCATCGCATCTGTTGGGGATTTCTAGGACATCGACTTCTTCCCACATTTGCCCATCTACCGATCCCGGGGTATCGAGCCATTCCTCTCCCTGGATCAGAACATTCCGAACTGCGGCTGAGTCTGCGTGCGTTGAAGCAGGTGAGGCTAACATTGATTGGGTGGCTATCCAGCTACGTGTTTATTCCAGGGCAAGACGAGGTGCTCGTAACGGCAGAGATCGTCATTGCAAATATGCGGGTTCAAGCGTCTTGCGGCACCGGCAGCAGCAACAGTGGTTCGTCGGTTTCCTGTTCAGACTGTTCAATGTAATCTCGACCATGAATGTCACTCATTATCATGGATTCTAGTATTTGCGGTCGGCCAGCCAGTCGAATACGCAATTCCGAGGCATCGCTAGAAATGGCTTGCGCTTGATCCGTTTTATCCGCCAGGCGTGTTTCAAGAACATCTTGAGGGATCAGCCAAGTTAGCTGTTCAATCTTGCGGTTCTGCCGCGTTGCCCGTTTCTGCGCAGCCTCTTTCAGATCGAGATAAAGCAGTGCCTTGAACTGCGCGCCTGCACAGATTGAAAGGGCAGACATGAGTATTCTAAGCTGGTCGGCGTCGATGATCACGTTACCAACCATTCTGTGGGCGCCATCTGCAAACTGGTTGAAACTGTAGTCGAGTTTTTCCTCCACATTGCCCAGCACCTGTTCGCGGTCCCGCCGATGCGCGCTTTCATCAAGCCGCTCCAGATGGGTTTGCAGATCAACAAGAGTTTCGTGCACGCGCATTTCCCTCCATTTCGCAGGCATCGCGTCCACTTTGCTTTCGACTCTCTGGACTGTCTCATCTAGCTGTTTGATCCGATTGAGGATGATCGCGGTGCTTGCCATTGTCACGCCGATGCCAACAACAGAGGTTGCAAGGGTGGCCAGCTGCAGCGTGTGCATGCCACCCACGAGGCTCTCCAGATTTGCCAGCTTCGATTTGATCTGCTCATTTTGAACGGCGGTGAAGATCGACGCAACTCCACCGATCGGATTCGCCGCATTGCCTAGCATGTTGACTCCTTGCGAAGCGGCTTGGTTCAAAAGGCCAGTTTCCTGAAGGTGAGCGACGATGCGACCGGTATTTACGTCTTTCAGTATGGCCCCGTGGCGCACCAACTGACCGGCCGCCCACCCAGGTATGTTTTCCGCGGCAATTTGAAAAGGTAAGAGAGGTGATGTCATTCCAGATGCTCCAGCCGTGTGTTTGCTATCAGGTCAATATCAGCCAGTAGTCTACGGCACAGAGCCGGGGCCTCCAGATCAACTGGATCCCCAACCGCCTTGTTGTAGATTTCCGCTCTGACCTGTTCACGATAGCCGTCGGTTATCCAGCTTGAGACATATCTTCGGGTCTTTTCCCCACCGACCCCTGCAATCGTGGCACCACCGACCACAACAGCCAGGATTGGAAGGCTGACAACAGATGTCGAGAACACCAAAAACGAAGTGGTGGAAACCGTTGCAATACTGGCAACAAATGGCAGCACTGCCAATGGTGCAAGGGTAGCAGCAGTTGCAGCTCCAGCACCGGCGATTTCGCCCCATGTCCACGAATGATCCGTTGCATCATTGCCTAAAGAGCGTTCGGAAATCTGCGCTGACTCCTCAATTTCGTGCTTGAGTTCAGTCATCACTTCAACCAACCAGGATTCGACCACTGGCGCGATCTCTCGGTCGTGAAAGCTGGACCGCCATATAGAATCCCAAGCAGACATATCATCAATCAACGCATCGGTTTTTTGAGTTATTGAAGGTATCCTTTCCTTGATTGCTGAAACCAGTTCAAGGCGTTCGGAATTGCGCCAATCGAGAATTTCGGCACGGTCAAGTTCGGATTTCGGGTTCAATTTTATTTCTCTTTTTCGCCGTAAATGATCGGTCGGTCAAAACTTCTTGCTAAGATGGAGTAGTCGGGGAGGCAAATCAACCGCCACCCTTCGACAGCCTCAATGGCATCCCAACCTTGGTTTTCCGGGGTGCCTATTGAAATAGCGGGATGATTGTCGGGATGATGTTATTTCCTATCCGATCCCCTCTTGGGTTCCGCAAAGACGGGTGTGGAGTGTGATTTCCTTGGGGGTCGCGTTGGCGCAATGCGCACCCCACTAACCAAGACAACGGACAGGAGGCCAGGCTCGCCTGGTTAAGGACGGCTGGATCGGTGCGGCTGGACAGAAAGGCTCCGCTGGACGATTTCCAAGTTGGGATCAGTCTGCCCACAGAGCGTTATCCAGCCGACACTGCATTGTAGATACCGCACAACGCCAGAGGCGCTCTGAGCTCGTCATTGAGCACTGTTAGACTCCCGAGATGACCCACACAAGCATGCGGCTACTGCTAACACTGGCCCTGTGCGCACCGGGGCCCGCCTGTCGTTTCGTCCAAGGCCTGAGGAATATCGCCATGCGCTGTTTAAGGAGTTCATTGCGGCATTGAGCACCTACCCGATTTATCAGCCAGACAACCTTTAACTCGCGCTTCGGTTTCAATAACCCTTGTTTTACTGAGGGTATCGCCCAGAAAGGTTTACATAGTCTCTGATTTTCTGTTTTTCGGGTCAGATCTGTCAACTTAATGTAAACTTAGGGTAAACCTTTTCGGCCATTTGGGGCCGTTTTCTGGTCCAAAAGGTTTACATAGATCTCGTTCTGGACCGGCCTATGTAAACCTTTGTCAACCTTGCGCAACCTTTACAGAGCCCAAATGGGATCCGGCAATGAGCCGAACCCTAGCCATTCCTCTTTCTCAACCCATTGTGCGAATGGCATGCTAACGCCGGAGTTGGCATATGCGCTGTAACAGGCGCACAAGGCGCAAGGTTGGTTCAGGATTAGTCTCCTCGCTGTGAACCGTCATGCAAAATTGACCCATTTAGGTGGGTTATGATCGTTTAAAATTGACCCACATGTTACCCGGCAGTCGCTGCTTGCAGCGATGAGAGGGAGTTTTGTTAACGTCCGCACGTATTGGTGCGGAGAATGAGCAGGTGTTATCGATGGAAAGTGCAGCGAAGATCCGACGCATGGTTTTACGCGACGGACGGAGTATACGGTCAGTGTTCCGGGAGACTGGGTTGTCCCGGAACACGATCAGAAAGTATCTGAAGGACAGTTCTCCTCCGAGCTACCATCGTCAGGTTGATCCGGTTCGGCATAAATTGTGTGATTATGAAGAACGGCTTCAAAACCTGTTCGAGCAGGATCTGAAGCGGACCGGGTTGGGGTCAGGTGATGCGTTTAAACGTCGAAGGCGGAAATCGGGTGGTTTCGACCCCTTCTGAGCACGGAAATATTTCCGACAATTTCACTTATGTAAACCCTATGTAAACATCATCAAGGGATCCGGCGAGGCGTGCCTGTCGAGCCATTCCTCGCCGTGGGTTCAATCAGGAATTGGCCTAAGCGCGCCTTCTCTCGCAGATGCGCTGCAGCAACTGTGCAAGACGCAAGGTCGGCTCAGGAGCATTTCCTGGATTGTTCGCACGCAAGAAGCGTAGCCAGGCCTGATCGCTTGGCGTCTGATCGCTCACTTCGTCCATCACGCTCTAACTCCCGAATATCGCTCTGATCGCCGCCTTTGATCTGCTTGTTATCCGCGGATCGCTGTGCCCAGAGGAGGCACGTATCTCCTGCAACCAACCCAATTCGTTTGCGGTGACCGGCGTGCCAAAGATTTCGACAATGGCCTTTGCCGCTGTGTCACCTATCGCCTGCTCCAGAGCCAACCTCATTAGATAGGCCGGATCACACTCCAAGGCACGAGCCATCGAAGGCACACGGTCCAGAGCCAGCTTGCTTGTGCCGTTCTTGATCATGGTCACCATGTTGGGGTTTGGAAACCCGGCCTCGCTGGCGATCTGTGACTGAGATTTCGTTGGTTTCAGTTCGAGCACCCGGCGCTCAACATACTTCACCAGCCGGGTGGTTTCATGCGGTTTCTTGGTCATCGCTATCCTCATAGATGTGACGCAGAACGTGCTGCTTGTCTTCTCTATAGCGACGGCGTGTATGGGGATGTGTGGCGGGAAGAAGTGCCCAGATCGGACCACTCGAAATCTGGGTGAACCGTCATGTCAATGATACGCCCTTCGGTCCAAGCGGTCCAAGCCGTGTCAGGGGCGCACCAGGTCGGCGCGCACCTGACTTCGTTTTACAACTGCCACCCTCAACTGTCAGCAGGGCCAACGAGCTCAGAAGCACGCACAGCGTAGACTCTGGGACGCCCGGACACTTCACGTCCCATTTTGAACTGCAAGCTGTTTCCCTTCTGTGTCCTGAGGAGACCAGCAGCGTGATGAAGGCGCGCTGCTTCGACAGTATTAGCATGGATCGTTTTCCACGCTTCTGGCAAAACGTAATACCAGTTGGCGTCTCTCCAACCGTCACGATCACCAGTGGGTCCCGCTTTGATTTCGAGGAAGCGGCTGCGATTATTCATGATGTAGGAGCGGGTTTTCTCTACGCTTTCTTTGATTTCCGAACGGGTTGCACCGTCACGTTCCTCAAACCAAGCCGTGAACATTTCAAAGGCTGCGTTCTGCGCTACGCCAGGTGCCCAACCCGTTATCTGGAACTTGGTAGCCATCTCGCCTGCAAGCGCAGCTACAGCAAAACGGCGCAGAGCACGCTGAACCTGACCACCAGTCGGAAGGTCAACGATCTTGCGCGCCTGGTCGCAAAAGCGGTTAACGAACCCATTGAGAGCATCGTTCTGGCTGGTGTTCTTCATGAATTTCCGGACAAATTTGGGACCTGCAGTGCCGTGTAAGAGCTGGACTTCCCTCTGCATCTGTTCGGCGAACAGGCGTCCGTCTGCAATTCCGTGAAGAGTATCAAACGCCCCGATACGCTGACTGTCTGCCGCAATGTCCAGCAACCGAGTCTCCTGTCCCGCATGAATAAGCTTGCCGCCGCTTGCCATGTGCTCTTCGAGCGAAATCTCTCCGGAAGAGAGCAAAGGCACGTGCCAACGTGAAGTGGGCTGAACTTTCCCATTCGCCTGGGCGCGTGCTTTTCCACGCCCATTGCCCAACATATAGACAACGTCACCAGCCACCTGAGGTGACACCTGATACAATTCGTCCAACACAAGTAAGGTGCTGCTGAAAGCAGAGGCAACTCCTTCAATTCCGTTGTCAGTTCCCCGCCAGCTCTGAACAAACGATGGCCCACCCCAGACTGATGCGGCCACGCCCAACAAGGTCGACTTGCCACGGGACGATGCCCCTCGCAGATGGAAACCACCACCATCCATTGCGAGCGGCCAAAGAAGCGGCCCAGTGAACGCATGAGAAACACAGAGGATCATCAGCGGCTTTCCGACACAGGAGGCGGCGACGCGGCTGCGCTACTCGTCCAAAGAACCACGCGCGCGCATCGTCTCGCCCGTTCCGCCCACCCGGTTCTACAAAACAACCTGTGCATCCCCAATGACCTCCCCGGACCCCAAGGTGAACGCATTGAAGTTGCCATCCGTCCACCCGAGCACATCAGCACGCGTAAACCGGTTGGAAGGACGCCAGGACCTAAGCAATTTCACGACACTCTGGTCGGCCTTTTCCACCGGTTCCAGCACAAGACCAAGGGCGCGTAGCGGACGTAACAGCGCGGCCGTGCCACCTGAAAACTCGGCCTCGTCGACGATGTGCCGATGAAGTTTTCCGTCAGGATCCTTAATATCAACGACGCGTCCCCAGCAATTTCCATCCGCCCGGCGGCAACTACCCCTTACAAATATCGGGGAGCAAATGAGGACCAGTTCTTCGTCCCCATCGCTAACCGGGCGACGCTGATAAACGCCTTCGTCGCTGATAAGAAATTCAGCAGGGAGCTCATCGAATCCTGGTTCATTTGCAATGTGGAGGGCTGTGACTTCCGCGAAGCTGGAAGATGCGCTTCCAAATGGCACGACGTTCGAGGAACGTGTCGCTTCGGGAAAGATGGGATTGAGGGTGTCGGTCATGATTTCTCCGGTAGACAATAAGGGACTGCCAGCGCCAGAGCATGGCGCCGCGATGGGACGTGCGGTTTGGGAAAGTAATTTAGGTGGCGGCCTTAAGGCTTATCTGAGAAATGCCATCTCAGGCTGAAACTTGAGTTCCATGGCAAATTCGCAAATGCACTGGCTTTCCCAGGCCTCAATATCAGAGAGCCGCCAGCGCGTCGTGCGACCGCCAAGCTTGACCGGTGTTGGAAACTCTCCGTCACGGCGCCAGCGCCAGATCGAGTCTTTTGAGACGCTGAAGCGAGACGCAACCTGGTCAACCGAGAGATAGAGATTGTTAGCAGTGATGTTCATGATTAATTTCCTAGGCCAAAGTTTTATGAGTGCTGACCCAAGCGCGCTCAATTTTCGCCTGCCCAACCACTACCCTATAGCGATCGATCTATGGAAATGTCGTAGATATCCAAAAAAATTTCAGCGACCGCTTACTCCCAGATATCTGTGTTCTTCCTGCACCATTGTGGCAACCAAGATAGAGCGTTCTTTTTGACCAAATCTTTGCCCCAGACGACGCCAGTAGTTGCAGCCGGTTGCAGGCAATAGTAGTTTCTTTGGTGGCAACAATGGTGGCAACAAAAATCCACCATGTCATTTTTTATTTAAAAACAATGATATGGTGGAGTTTCTGGCGGAGACGAAGGGATTCGAACCCTCGAGACCCTTCCGGGCCTACTCCCTTAGCAGGGGAGCGCCTTCGACCACTCGGCCACGTCTCCGCTGACGGGTATATCCGCGCAAGCAACGGATATTCAAGGCCAATTTCACTCTGGCCGGAACTTTTTTCTAGAACGCGCAAACCCCTTGAAATCAAACGGAATAGCACTGATTGCCTCTTGATCGGAAAGGCGGGGATCAAAAATTTGAGGCGTCATCTGAACGCTGGTCGGTTGGACAAACACTGAATCATTCGCAAAATGGGGGCAGGACCCGAACGCGCCCTCTCTGGGCAAGAGGCAGCGACCTTCGCGCAAGTGTGGGAGATGACAGCTGGTTGACCACCTTTATTTCACCAGTGCCAATAGATCGCATCGCCGGTCTATTAACCCTACCGAATCCAGGGACGAGCATGCGGGTTTTTTGGCTTTTAAAGCACCCTATCCCGGCCCAAAGGCGCGGGGGACTTTCCGCACAAACTTGTCAGAGACAGGGTTTGCGTTCAATATGGGGGCTATCGAGCACGCAAAACAGTGCTCATAGATTGCGAAAAACACGGTTCAGACGGTACTGTCGCGACGTGTCAAATAGGACATATACCGCAAGACCAAGTTCGCCTTTTTGGGGTGGTTTTAGATGATTAAGTTTATCGGTGAATTTCCAACAACGCTTGTTTCAGTGTGCGTAATTGCAGGGATATCGGCAACGTCTGTCAATTCAGAATCAACAGTTCATGATGCCCATATCGCAATTGAAAACTCCGCCGTTCTGACAAAACAGGAAGCGACCCAGATCTATTTGGATCTCATGGATCGTATGCGCACCGGTTATGCGTCTGCGCAATTAGATATTGTCTCGAATTATCAGGATTGGCCAAAATACAATGATGCCCCGTATATTTCCGCAACCCACGGCCAGAGGTATGTGAATAGCTACGCAAACAAAATGGCGCGTGATTACGGAACTTTGAATGATGGGGATACTTTGCCCGCTGGGTCGGTGCTGGCCAAAGACAGTATAACCGTTACTGATGAAGACCATATTTTCCCTGGTGCGCTCTTTGTGATGGAAAAACTATCAGACGGTGCGCACCCCCAAACCGGTGATTGGCGCTATGTCATGGTTATGCCCGATGGCTCTTTGTTTGGCGACACCATCGGCAGCCGAAGCCAAGAGATGGTCTATTGCCATGAATGCCACGAAGCCGTCGCAAGCCGGGATTATACGTTTTTTGTCCCGTCCGACCATCGTTTGACTAAGTAATTTTGGGGCGGCGCGAACCGTCAGAAGCCGAGGCATCAATTTGTCTCGCTTCAGGGGCAATAGGTTGCCGCTGTGAGCTGGGCTTCGCGGGCAGAATGTTGAGCGTCGATTACATGGCTCAGAGGTGGCCGTGATAGAAATAGAAGTCGGCCCAGATCGGGCCGACGACTGTTCAGTTAGGCTTTTAACATGTCAAAAGCTGAGCGGTTTGATCCGGGTACCCTCAACCGTCCAGTTTGCCATCAGCCCTTTTTCGTCAAACACGAAGGCGACAGTGTCCGTCTTTAGGTTGGTGGTATCAGCTTCGGCCGTTAAACCGGCATTAAAGACAGCGATCGAGCCATCAACGCCCAGTTCATATCCCTTGCTGTTGGTGAACTTGTTCAACGCGTCTTGATCCATGAACATCACCACATACCCATAAGTTTGCGCTCCGGCCTGGGCACCAAACGACAAGGAAGACGTGCGATAATACCCAAGCACATTTTCTTTGTCATAGAGCACACCATTGCCCCCTTCGCCTCCGACGCCAAGACCTACCTTGGTGATCTCGGGGAAAACCAAAGCGGCGAACGCATCTTCGGCATACCGCGCTGCCCGGTCATTGTCTGAGATGAGCGAGTTCCAACTTGCAACCGCGCCCATTTCCAACGAACTCTGTTGGGCGGCATCCGCCATGCCAACAGCCGCAAGGCTGTGCGCTTCGCAGTCGCGTGTCGCCGCCATCGCCTTCAGCGTTCCATCAAGGCTCAGCGCCAGTGGGTTGTCGCTATCCGGGTTAATCGTCAGCACGTACCGACGTGCCAACGCCTCACCAAAGGCTTCGTTGTTTGCCTCTGCGTAGCCACCACGAAAGCCACCTGATCTAAAGTCGCCCTTCGCGGTGCCGTAGAACCGCTCGCCATCAACGTCGAATGTGACGTCCTTCGAGACGCCGCCGATCACGTTAACGTCTTTATCCTTGGTATAAACCGCAACATATCCGAATTCACTGCCTGCTTCTGTTTTCCCAATGCGGAACAGGAAACCATTTTCATTGACTTTTTCCATGACGCATCCGGAGCGTTCCACGTCGCGCAAAATGCTCCAGCCTTCGACGTTGTCAACATAGACCTCATCTTCAGCAATTGCGGGTTGGGCAGCCAACGGCAGGCCAAGAACAAGCGCAATTGTTCGCATTGAAAACTTCATATTTTTCTCTCCTTGAGTACAGTCAATAATCGAAAGAATTGGAACTGGTTAACAGCTCCGTACGTTAGGGCGGTTGCACGGCTAAACAAGCGCTGCGAAAAAAACAGACTGTATTTCTATAGCAGTCCCGGAATTTCTTTGAAAATTATTTCCGGTTTAGAGGCTTTGAAATTTGCAGATACTGTTTTGAAAGGGGGCTGGAAATGTCATCATTCAGCTCTGTTTTCGGAAGCTAAGATAGTATTCAAAAAGGAATATTAGACAAAGCAGAATCTGATCAGTAACCTTCGATAATATTGACCGTATTAGACTTAGGGGAGATGAGAGAATGAGGCATTCTGTCAAAAGATTATTTTTGACCTCAACACTGTTGGCCGGGACGCTGCTGGGACATCAGGTTCAAGCCGAAGAGCCCACGCCGGGCTTCAATACAAAAATTCCCGAAGGCCTTTTAACTCCTGACAGATACACCACCAGAGCCGGAGATATCGAATTCTTCGATGGTATCCCCACCGCCGCCACGGCAGAGGCTCTCTACAACCATCTGGATTACATTCGAGGTGTCGAAACGTTCCTGTCCGGTATGCCCGCCGCCTCGCTAGAGGCCATCCGTCGCAGCCAGCAAGTCAATGGAGAGACCAATTCCTATCAGGTTCGAATTTTTGATCAGCTGATGGACAGCAATTCTCTGTTTCTGACAGGCAATACAGATACGGTCTACATGAGCGCCATTCTCGACCTGAAAAAGGACGGTGCGACAGTGATCGAACTGCCTGCAGGCACCGGTCCGGGCACCGTCAATGACGCGTTTTTCCGATTTGTGACCGACACTGGCGCGCCGGGCCCGGATGCCGGAAAGGGTGGTAAATACCTGATCCTACCCCCAGATTACGATGGGGATCTTGATCCACCCGTGGGCGGAATGGAGGCCGAGGTTGAGGGCGAAACCTATTTTGTGTCCAAATCCACTAGCTGGATTAACTGGTTCATTGCGCGTGGTTTTCTAAAGGATGGTAAGCCTGAATTTTCGAGCCAACTCTTTAGGGACGGGGTCAAAATCTACGCGCTTGCCGACAAGAAAAACCCACCCGAAATGGAATTCTACAACGGAACGGGCAAGGCTTTTAACACGATCCACGCAACGGATTTCAATTTTTACAAAGAGCTGGACGCGGTTATTCAGCGTGAACCAATTGAGATGATCGGCCCTGAATTGCGCGGTACTTTTGCGTCAATTGGCATTCAAAAGGGAAAGAAGTTCGATCCCGATCTGCGCATGAAAAACATTCTGATCAAATCCGCCGAGGTCGCCAATGCCACGGCGCGCACATTCCTCTGGTATGAACGCACCCCGGCTGATTTCCTCTACGAAGGCAGCTACTGGAAACAAGGGTTCCCCGGTGGCAGTTACGAGTTCCTGCGTGACGAAGGGGCCGGTGGCCGTGATTTGGATTCACGCACCGAATTCTTCTATTTTGCGACTGTAAATACCCCCGCAATGACGTGGAAGCTCATCGGCAAAGGGTCGCAATACGCTTGGGGTGTCTTGGACAAAAATGGTGATTATCTGGATGGCAGCAAAAACTATAAATTGACGCTGCCGGCCGATCCCCCCGCGAAAAATTTCGCCTCAATCGTGCTCTATGACCCGCAAACCCGGTCTCAGCTTCAGACGAGCCAACCCTTCCCAAGCTACAACAGCGAAAAGCACAAAGACGTCTATGCTAAAAACGAAGACGGCTCGGTGGATATCTACTTCGGTCCTGAACCACCCGAAGGGAAAGAGTCCAATTGGCTCCAGACCATACCCGGCAAGGGTTTCTTTACCATCCTGCGCCTCTACAGCCCAACAGAGCCGTGGTTCGATAAAACCTGGCGTCCGGGTGATATTGAGCTGCTAGAGTAAACGAAACCGCCCAGGGGCGCGGCTCTGTCTGCGCCCTAAGCTTGTTCACTCCGGTAATTTATGAATCTGAACCGTCGGGCAGGCGTCTTTGGCGATGTCGCACACATGGGCATGGTGCGTTAGATATATCACCTGACCCGTTTCGCTCATCTTTGCCAGCAACCCCACAGTTTCAGCGGCGCGCGCGTCATCAAAACTTTCCATGATGTCATCGGCAATGAACGGGACCGGCCCGTTGTTGCGCACAAATTCATGATACCCGGCAATCCGCAGCGCCAGATACAGTTGCGCGCGGGTGCCGTCAGACAGCTGTGTTGCTTCTTTCGATCCCCCTTCGGCCGCCACCGCCACCAGCACTTCGCGGGTGCCATCGGGCTGCGCGGCAAGACCGGAATAGCGCCCCCGCGACATGGTTCGAAACGCCTCAGACGCGCGCTCCAACATTCCGCTGCGGTGGGTGTCGCGATACTGTCGCAACGCAGTGTCCACAGCCAGCAACCCCAACCGTTGCTGCAGGTGCTGCTGCGCCCCGTCTTTCATTTCCAACAGCAAGGTCTGGCGTTGTTCATCCAACCGGGCAACCGCCCCGTCGCCGCCAACGTTTTCCAAATCATCCTCAGCCTTGCGAAAGGCGGTATGCGCCTCTTCCTGATTGCTCCGCAGGGTCTTTAGGTCTGTCTTCAAACTTTCAGCGCGCGCCTGTAACGAGGTCTCATCCAAATCCGTCAGCGCCTCCAATGCCGCGCCAAGCGTGTCCGCGCGCATCAACGCACACAGCTCTTCGGCGCAATCCCGACGGTCCGCCACCAACTTGGCCCGTTCCCCCGATTGGGTCAGCGCCTCGCGCGCCTGTTGCCAGGTTTGTACGTTGAAAAAACGGGTAAATTCCTGCGTGCGGGTTTGGTGAATCTCGGCCCGCTGCGCAAGGTCAGTATGGCCTTGCCGTGCCGCTCCCAACCGCTTGTGCAGATCTGCGCACTGCGTCTGATGGGTTTCGGCACTGCGCAATCGCTGCTTGATACCGCGCCACAGATCATCAGTGGGGCCGTCGCGTGTGGTCCCAAGGCGCACTGACAACGTCTTAACGGTTTGGGCAAACAGATCGCGATTGGCCTGCATCGCAACGATCCGCCGGTCTAGGTCTGCCGCCCGGTCGAAATGACGGCGCAGTTGGTCCAGTTCGTCCAGAATGGCGCGCATCTCCGGTACGCCGGGTGGGGCGTCTGCCATCCAGGTTTTAGCACAGGTCGCCGCCCAATCTGCCTGCCAGACCTCCATCGTGGTCTGCGCATCACTCAGGGCTTTGTCACGCCGCGCCAGCTCTTGGCGGGCCTGCGTATCCGCTTCGCTGAACCCTTGGATTTGGGTGGCGCGGTCCAACAGGGATTGCGCCGTTTCAACCGCATAGGCCAGACCCACTGTGTCATCCATAACCCGCCCGACCTGCGTTAACGCAGCCATCAAACCCGCACGCGCGCGCTCCATTGCCTCTGCGGCCTGCACTACCCGACGCCCGGCCTCATCACGGGTGCGCAACGCGTCACGAGCGGCATCCAACCGGGTCAACCACGCCTGAAGCCCCGCGACCGTCATGTCCGCGGGCAACAAAGGTGACACCTCCGACACCATCCGACCAAGCGTCTCTGCCAAACCATCAGAGTGCACCTGCACAGCCCTCAGGCGCGCCTCGCTCGCAGCGATCCGGTCCTGCGTTTCGGTCCGCACCCGTTCCGCATCTTGGGCCAGCTCGGCCCGTGCCCGCTGGTCGCCAACCGTGGCCGACATCTGATCATCCAGCCGCATCGCAGCCTCGAACTGATCTGCCGTCTCAGGGTTTAAAGCCGCACGATGCTGCGCCCAATCCGCCTCGCGCTGCGCTCGCACCTGTGCTGCGTCTTCCAAGGTGACAAGCGGGCTGGCACTGGCCGTATCCTGACGCGCCTTGTGTTGCGTCATTTCCGCCTTCAGCCGCTCCAGCGTCTCTTGCTCCCGCTCGATCTGGCGGGCAGTCTCGGCGATCTCTTCGCCCAAGGTTTCAAGCTGCGCCCGATCCGGCGCAATCACTTCCGCAACCGTCGCATCCTCCTTAAACGCCGCCCCCAAAGCTGCGCGTTTTTCGTGCCAGACCGCCTCGGCTTCGGCCAGTGCGGTGCGCGCGCGATCACAGGCCCCCACGGGGTCATCGCGACGGATGCTCTGCACCAGCCCACCCAGACCGGCCAAATCTGTGGTCCCACCCCCGGCCGACTTCAGACGCTGCGCGGTGCGCTCTGCCTCTGCCTTGGCGCGCTCGTGTTCTTCGACCGCGCCGGAGCGTTTGGTCTCAAGACCGGAATATTCCTCGATCAATCCGCGCAATCTCCCAATCACCGCAACTTCGGGCAGGACCTGCGCAGGATCCCCACCAGATTGCCCCAATCGCGCCAGACAATCGCGCACGGAACTTGTCTCGCCATCCCGTTCTTTCAGACGCTTTGGCAGGTCAGCGGATGCGGTGTCATAGGCCGATTTCAGAGGCTCCATAGCCAGGATTTCGTCACTTAGGTCCAAAATCTGCGGGTCTTGCGGTATCTTTTCCAAATCGCCCTGTAATGCAGCAACAGCCACTGCGGCCGTCTCCAGCAGCGTCGCCATCTCTGTCTCTGCGCGATCCAAGGTGGGCAGCTCGGCCATCCACCCCTCGGGCGCCTCAGGCAAATCGCCAAAACCGGCAATCTGACTGTCCAACCGCTCCAAACGTCCCGCAACTGGCAACGCACCCGACAGACGCTCGGTTTCAATGACCTTGGCTTGGGCCGCTTCGGCGTCTTTGCGTGCGGCTTGCCACGCGGCGCGCGCACCATCGCGGTCCTTGGCCAAGCGGGCATATTCCGCCGCTGCCGTGTCCAACGCCTTCATCTGATCGCCCAAATCATCAAACTCGGCCCGCAGCGTGCGCAACCGCCCCTTGCGGCCCGTTGCGTTCAGGAATTCCAACGACCCTTCGCGCAGGGCATCCAGCTGCGTGCCCAGATCAGTCAACCCAGCGCTGGCCTGAAACAGCAGCTCGCCCAGATCCCCCTCACTGGCCAAGATACTTTCCCCACCGGCGTCCAACGTCTGCCCATTCAGGGAAAACATGGCGGCATAGGCGGCGCGATCAAGACCGCGCAATCCACCTTGCAGCAGCGCCTCGGCCACCGGCGCACCCTGTGCATCCAGCAAGGAATTGTCGCGTTTCTTGACTCGGATCAGCTGATGCAGGCCACCGTCAATTTCAAGCGTCGCGCCAAGCTGCATCGACGAAAACGGATGCAAAAACCCCATGGTACTGCGCACCGGGATCTGGAACAGCAGATCCAGCCACCCGGACAACAACGTTGATTTCCCGGCCTCGTTTGGGCCGTAAATGATATGCAAATCCGGTTTGCCAGCCTCGGGTGCGGCAAACGGCAGGCTCAGATCGGTGAATTTCCCATATCGGGTCAGGTCAAATTGGTTCAGACGCATGGCTTATTCCTCGGCCTCTTCCAGCCGGGCCAGCACATCTTTTGCCCCCTGTTTCATCGCCGCATCCAAAGCGTGCGCAACCTCATCCTGACTGTCCCCAAGAAGCCCGCGCAATTCACGTGGCAAATGCTTGACGATCAGATCCATCTCGGCCTGAACACGTGGATCATCTGCACTCAACGTGCCCGCTGCAACCAGCGCGGCCATATCGCTGACGGCGCCACCCGTGGCGCGGGCCTCTCCGACCTGCAGATCAATTTCGATCTTATCAATCCAAAGCGTGCCGATCTGTTCCGCGAAATTCTGCGCCTCGTTGCGCAACAAATCCGCATCGCGATTGGCCCGCCAGGCCAACGGAGATTGACCAACAAACATGGGACGCACGATCAGGTTTTCGCCATCATGTGCCTGCCGCGCCGCGCGCAATCCCTGTTTCAACGCCGCAACCAGATCGACCCAATCGGTGATCCCGGTGCATTCAATGGCAAGCCGTTCGAATTGCGCGACTGCCACCTCTTTCGTTTCCAAACGCACGTCGCCGGCGTCATCCACACAAACCAAGGTGACCGATTTCGCCCCTGCTTCGCCAATGTCACGCCCTTGCGGGATGCCGGGCATCACCACATGGGTCGGCCCCGGATAGACCGCGCGCTTGTGAATATGGCCCAAGGCCCAATAATCGAATCCTGTTTTCTGCAAATCGGCCAACGAACAGGGCGCATAGGGATCATGCCCAGATGCCCCGTCCAGACTGGTATGCAACAGCCCGATGTTAAAAGCCCCCGATACCGGCGGGGCGAAATTGTTCAACAGGCTTTCAGGGGCGTGGGGCAGTCGGAACGAAATGCCATGCACCGCAACCGCATGGCCATTCCACTCGGTCTCGACCACCTCTGCACGCCCGGCAAACACCTTGACCGTATCCGGCAACACCAGCTCACGCGAGATCTTCGACGACGCATCATGATTGCCCCGGATCAAAAACGCCGGAATGCCCGCCGCCGCCAGCCGCTCCATCTCTTGCGCCAGAAACCGCGCGGTTTTCATCGAAGTCTGGCTGCCGTCATACAAGTCTCCGGCAATCACCAGCGCCTGCACGCTCTCAGAGATGCACAGATCCACAATCCGCGACAGGGTGGTGCGCGTGGCATTGCCAACCAGCTCGGCCAAGCCCGCATCCCGCAACGCCAGCGATTTCAGGGGCGAGTCGAGGTGAATGTCAGCGGTATGAACAAATTTGAAGGCCAAGAGCATGTCCCAAAAGAAATAGATTTGTGTCAGAGTGTGACGGCGCACAGACCCCTTGGTCAAGCTGGGAATACCCCAAAAATCAAACGCCTAGCGCAAGTGGAACGGTTTTAGTCACGGCAGCTCCTGCGGCAGGGCCAATTTGGACATGCTTTGCGAAACCTGCGCCAGAAACTGCTCGCCAATGGCGGAAATCGGACGCCCCCGCGCGGTCAAAATGACCACGTCCAACCGGATCTGTGGCTCAAACCGGCGCAGCAGATACCCCTGCCGATCATCACTGGACAGGGTGAATGGGTCCACCAAAGTGACGCCCAGCCCCTGTTTCACCATGTTCAGCGCATTGCGGAACAGATCCGTGTGGCAGCGCACCCGCATATTGGCTCCATCCCGCTGAAACGCCTCGCGGGCACGGCGATTGACCATGTGATCGGCGCCCATGACGATAAAGGGTTCATTGTCCAACAAGGCAGGCGTCAGCACCTCGTGCTTGGCCAAAGGGCTGTCGTGGGGCAGGGCGCACATGATTTCAAAGAAAAACGGCACCTGATCCAACCCATCGTGGCGCACGGGCAATTCGCAAATCCCGATCTCGAACAATCCGGCCATGACCCACTCTTGGATCTTGGTGGAATATTGGGATTGGAACGACACCGTCAGGTTGGGTTTGCTCTGGGCAAAACGGGCGATTTCACCGGGCATGAACCCAAAGGCCATCGCATGGTTTGTCGCCACCTGTAGCTGCCCGGCCTTCTGGTTTTGTAAATCGACAACAGCCTGATTTACATGATCTAATCCGCGCACAACCGTGTCGATTTCTTCGTACAGAACCATCGATTCCGGGGTCGGCAACAACCGTCCGCGGCTGCGTTCAAACAGCTTTAACTTGGTCTTACGCTCAAGCTGTCCCAGCAAGTTAGAAATCGCGGGCTGTGACACCCCCAATTGTTCAGCAGCCCCGGTGACGGTGCCGGTTTCGATGATGGCGTGGAACGCCTGATAATGACGAAAGTAGGAGGACATATCAGGCTCTATATCATCAAAACTGATACCTTGGCAAAATATTAGTATTGGAAATGATGACCTGAGTTGCGCAAGCTTTGTCCAACGTCGCTTAGGGGGGACCATGACGGACCTATTGCAAACCATCACCGGATTCGATTTGTGGCACCTTGCTTTGCCGGTGGTTTCAGCCCGTGATCACGGCATCGGCCGGGTCGAAGGATCGTGTGAGATCGTCGTTTTGCGCCTGACCGCTGAGGGTGGCGCACAGGGCTTTGGCGAGGCCTCGCCGTGGTCGGTGTTCACCGGCACGCCCGAAGCAACCTATGCCGCTCTTGATCGCTATATCCGCCCACTGGTCGTGGGCAAGCGGGTGGCCGACCGTGCCAAAATCATGGAACAGGCCAGCCGCGCCGTCGCCCATTGTACCGAGGCCAAGGCGGCGCTCGAGACGGCTCTGTTGGACCTGTCGGGTCACATTACCGCGCAACCTGTCTGGGCCTTTCTGGGCGGCAAAGCCCGCGATACCATTCCGCTCAGCTGTTCCATCGCCAACCCCGATTTCGACGCCGACATCGCCTTGATGCAACGGCTGCGTGACGACAATGTGGGTCTGATCAAGCTCAAAACCGGCTTCAAAGATCACGCCTTTGACGTCATGCGACTGGAACGCATCGCGCAGGATTTCCCCGAATTCAACGTCCGGGTGGATTACAATCAGGGCTTGGAAATCGAACAGGCCATCCCGCAGGTGCTGGATGTGGCGCAGTTCAAACCCGATTTCATCGAACAACCCGTCCGCCATCACCATTATGACATGATGGCCCAGCTGCGCGGCATGATGGATATCCCACTCCTGGCGGACGAAAGCGTGTTCGGCCCCGAAGATATGACCCGCGCCGCCCGCGAAGGCATCTGTGACGGTGTCTCGATCAAAATCATGAAATCCGGTGGCCTGACGCGGGCCCAATCGGTCGCACGCATCGCCGCCGCCAACGGTCTGATGGCCTATGGCGGGGACATGTTTGAGGCCGGACTGGCCCATCTTGCTGGCACTCACATGATCGCAGCTACACCGGAAATCACACTGGGGTGTGAGTTCTATCAAGTCAGCTATTTCTTGGTCGAAGACATTCTGGAAACCCCGTTCCACGTGGAAAACGGGCAGGTCATCGTGCCCGATGCACCGGGTCTGGGCCTGCGCCCTGATCTGTCAAAGCTGGATCACTACGCCAAGCAGAGGTCGTTCTGATGCGCGCTGTCTGGTCAATAGGCTGTCGCGGCGCGCGCCGCTTGGTCGTATTGGCCGGACATCAGCCGCAACAACCCCGAAATCCGGCCCAGCTGATCGGGGTCAATCCCGACCTCTTTCATGTTTTCCAACAGCAGCGTCTCACGGATTTCACGATAGGTTTCGCAGGCTTGCGCCCCTTTGCCCGTCGCCTCAACCGTTTTTTCCTTGCCCAAACGGCCCGCCGTAACCAACCCGGCTTTGGCCAGCTTTTTGATCGCATAGTTGACCGTGTGCGTGTCTTCGACGTTCAGAACCAAGCATATATCAGCCAGCTTTTTGGGGCGGTTCCGGTGGTGCACCGTATGCAGCACCAGAACGTCCAGCGACGACAGCTCAGGGTATCCGGCGGCGGCCATTGCCCGAACGGTCCATCGCTCAAAAGCATGGCTTGCTATGATCAGTCCGAATTCAAATTCAGACAGTTCAGGAATCTTTCCATCGGCCAGATGAGCCGAGGACACGATGGGACCAAGGGGAGCGTTTGACATGACCCAAATCTACGGAACAATGATAAAATGTCAACATTTTGTTGACGTATCGCAAATGTGTGTCACTCTACGCGCCATGGAATCGCGTTTTCTGCCTGCACGCGCAGGTCTGGAGGGGAAATGACCCAAGAACCTAAAACCATAGCCATCATCGGCGCCGGGATTGTCGGTGTTTCAACTGCAATCTGGCTGCAACGCGATGGGCATAAGGTTGTCTTGATCGACCGCGCCGGCCCCGCCGAAGGGGCAAGCTATGGCAACGGGGGCGTTCTGGCCTCCTGTTCGATCGTGCCTGTGACCGGGCCGGGTCTGCTTGCCAAGGCCCCGAAAATGCTGCTTAGCCCCGATCAGCCGCTGTTTCTGAAATGGAGCTATGTACCCAAACTGCTGCCGTGGTTGCGCAAATACATGAGCCACGCCAACGCCGCCGACACCACCCGGATCGCCAAAGCGTTGACGCCGATTGTGGGCGACGGCCTGAACGACCACCTCGCACTGTCGGCAGGGACCGGGGCGGAAAAGTGGATCAAACCCTCCGACTATATGTTCATCTATGATGACCGCGCGCACTTTGAAACTGACGCATTCGGCTGGAAATTGCGCCGCGATAACGGCTTCACCTGGGAAGAGTTCGAAGGCCAAGCTTTCCACGATCTCGATCCCGCCTTTTCACCGGACCTGAATTTTGCCACTCGGCTCAAGGATCACGGGCTGATCGCGGATCCGGGGCAATACGTCAAAGACCTCGCCACCCATGTCGAGTCTCAGGGCGGCACCTTCGTGCGCGCCGACGTGACTGACATTGCCCGCGAAAACGGTCATGTCACTGGCGTGCGGGCAGGGGGCGAAACCATTGATTGCGATGCGGTTGTGGTGGCCACCGGCGTCTGGTCCGGACCTCTGGCCGACATTCTGGGTCTGGATGTCCCGCTCGAGGCCGAGCGCGGCTATCATCTGGAATTCTGGGAACCAAACATGATGCCAACAACCCCGGTCATGGTCGCGGGCGGTAAATTCGTCGCCACCCCGATGGATGGCCGCTTGCGTTTGGCAGGCGTTGTCGAATTCGGCGGGATCGAGGCCGGACCCTCCAAGGCTCCGCTGGACCTGCTGCGCCGGAATGCGGCCAAAGCCTTTCCCGGTTTGCGCGCCAAACATGTCACTGAATGGATGGGCCATCGCCCCGCCACCAGCGATTCGATCCCCGTCATCGGCGAGGCTCCGGGCCTCAAAGGCGCATTTACAGGTTTCGGACATCACCACATTGGCCTCACCGGAGGCCCAAAAACAGGGCGCTTGCTGGCCCAACTCATCTCGGGGCGGCAACCAAACGTTGACCTGAGCGCCTATTCACCGGCACGCTTCACGAAGGCCGGGCACTAAAGATCAGGCAATCCAACAGAACCCATAGGGAGAAGAACCATGAAAAAACTCACGAAATTGCTGGCCGCCACGGCCCTGACTGCTGCGATCGCATCGCCTGCGGCTGCCGAAGTCTGGGACATGCCAATGGCCTATTCGGCGTCCAACTTCCACTCGGCCACAGGCGCTGAATTTGCCCAGTGCGTCACCACTGGCACCGGCGGCGAAATCGAAATCAACACCCACCCGTCGGGCTCGCTGTTCAAAGGCGCCGATATCAAACGCGCGATCCAAACCGGTCAGGCCCCCATCGGCGAGCGTCTGCTCTCTGGCCACCAGAACGAAAACGCGCTGTTTGGCTTTGACTCGATCCCCTTCCTCGCGACCTCGTTTGACGACAGCGACAAGCTGTGGAAAGCGGCCAAGCCTGCGATTGAAAAACTGCTGTCCGAGCAGAACCTGACCCTGCTTTACGCTGTGCCATGGCCTCCACAGGGTCTCTATTTCAAGAACGAGGTAAACTCGGTCGCTGAAATGAAGGGCATCAAGTTCCGCAGCTACAACAACGCCACATCGCGTCTGGCTGAACTGACAGGCATGTTGCCCGTCACCATCGAAGCCGCTGAAATCAGCCAAGCCTTCGCCACCGGCGTTGCGGAATCCATGGTGTCGTCTGGCTCCACCGGCTATGACCGCAAAGTTTGGGAAAGCCTCGGCTTCTTCTACGAAGTGGACGCTTGGCTGCCCCGCAACTACGTGATGGTAAACTCGGAAAAATGGGCGGCAACTGCTGATGGCCACAAGAACGTCATCAAAGGCTGTGCGGAACTGGCCGAATACGCAGGCAACTGGCGCGCCAAAGAATACACTGGCTTCACGCTGCAAGGTCTGCGTGACGGTGGCATGACCGTCGGCCCGGCATCCGATCAAATGGTTGGAGAGCTGAAAGAAATCGGCGTGACCATGACCAACGAATGGCTCGAAGCCGCAGGTGACGAAGGCAAAGCCATCGTCGATTCCTTCAACGCAATGCAGTAATTAAAAGTCGTCGGGCGGCGCGTCACGTGCCGCCCGATTTGCATCCAACAGGAGGGTGACACAATGGGTGTCCTGCGCGGCCTACGGGCTGGACTCGACTTTATCTATCGCCTGATATTACGGTTAGTACCGTCAATCCGAACTGGATTGGACTTTACTTACCGTTTTGCTGAATTCCTCGCGGCCCTCTGCATGATCGCCATCCTTGGCTTGATCGTTTTGCAGATGCTGGCCCGATGGTCATCCGAGGTTTTCCCGGGCGCGCCAGAATATGCGGCCTATTTCATGGCGGCAGCCTCTTTTATGGGCTTCGGCGCAGCGCTGAACCGCGGGGCACACATCCGCGTGTCCCTGTTGCTAAATGCCGTTGGGCCAAACGCCAAACGCTATGTCGACATCTGGTGTTTCACAGTTGCCGCGGTGACCATGTGGTACTTTTGCTGGCACGCCCGGCAATTCGTCTATTGGTCTTGGAAATTCAACGATGTCAGTCAGGCGCAGGACAAAACTGCGCTGTGGATACCGCAGTCGGTGATGATCATCGGCGGGGTCATTCTGGCCATCGCCCTGACAGATCATCTGTTGCACCTGATCTTCACAGGCAAGCATCGCATCCACAACGACAACATCGAAACGCAGGAGGTCTGAGAAAATGGACTATGTCTTTCTTGTCCTGATCTTTCTGGGCGTTCTTTTCATGCTCTTGGGCAGCGGTGTCTGGGTCGGTATCGCCATGATGGGCGTGTCGTGGGTTGCGCTCGAGATGTTCTCGAATTCCACCACCATCGGCCAGGATATGGTTAGCCAGATCTGGTCTGCCTCCAAATCCTGGGAACTTGCGGCGCTGCCCATGTTCATCTGGATGGGGGAAATCCTGTTCCGTACTCGCCTGTCCGAGGACATGTTCAAAGGTCTATCCCCTTGGATGGCGAAACTGCCCGGCGGTCTGGTGCACGCCAATATCGTCGGCTGTACCGTCTTTGCCGCCGTCTCTGGCAGTTCGGCCGCGACACTGACCACCGTTGGCAAAATGTCGATCCCGGAACTGCGCAAGCGGAACTACCCCGAACAAATGACCATCGGCACGCTGGCCGGGGCCGCGACACTGGGCCTGATGATCCCGCCCTCGCTGACGCTGATCGTCTACGGTGTGACCATTGATGGCGTGTCGATCATCAAACTGTTCTTTGCTGGCGTGATCCCGGGCCTCGTATTGGCGTCCATGTTCATGATCTACGTGGCGGTCTACTCCAAACTCTCCAAAAGCTGGAACCCCGACCAAGAAGACGGCATGTCCTTTATGGACAAGCTCAAGAACTCGCGCTTTTTGATCCCGGTGATCCTGCTGGTTCTGGTGGTGATCGGGTCGATGTACCTTGGCTTTGCCACCCCGACCGAGGCTGCTGCCATTGGTGTTGTGGGCGCGTGGACGCTGGCCCTGATCCAAGGCTCGCTGACTTGGACGACCTTCAAGGAAAGCACCATCGGCGCTGTTCGCACCTCAGCCATGATCGCTCTGATCCTTGCTGGCTCGGCCTTCCTGAAGTTCGCGATGGCCAAAACCGGCCTGCCCAAGGAATTGGCCGAACTGATCGCCAGCTGGGAATTTTCCAAATTCTGGCTGCTGATGGTCCTCTTGGTGTTCTACATCATCCTGGGCTGTTTTCTGGACGGGATTTCCACCGTGGTGCTGACCATGGCGGTGCTGGAGCCGGTTGTGCGCAGCGCGGGCATCGACCTGATCTGGTTTGGTATCTTCATCGTGGTGGTCGTCGAAATGGCGCAGATCACTCCGCCGATCGGGTTCAACCTCTTTGTGATGCAAGGTATGACGCATCATGAAATGGGCTTTATCGCCCGGGCCGCATTCCCGATGTTCCTAATTATGGTTGTGATGGTCTTTGTCCTGATCGCCTTCCCGGAACTGGCCACATGGCTGCCGGATAACCTCAGGTCTGGACCCAACGGGTGATTGGGTAAGGAGCGGATACCATGCACCTCGGACTGGCGTTCATCGCCCGTCATGGCAAGTTTGGCCTGATTATCGGGCTGGTGGCCGGGCTGTTATTGCCCGGCCTCGCCGCTGTGATGCGCCCGTGGATCCCGGAAATGGTGGCCCTGCTGCTGTTTCTGACCGCCTTTCGCATCGGTCCGGTTGAAGCCGTCGAAAGCCTCGATGCCCTGACCCGCACCGCCGCAACCGCGCTGGTGCTGCAACTGGTGCTGCCGTTGGGGTTCATTGCCTGCCTCTGGCTGTTTGGCCTGTCCCTAACACCACTGGCCATGGCCGCCGTTTTGGTTCTGGCCGCGCCGTCGGTTACTGGGTCGGCCAATTTTTCGATCCTTTTGGGCCATGACCCGGCCCCGGCGCTGCGCCTGTTGATCCTTGGCACTGCCATCCTGCCGCTGACCTGTATCCCTGTGTTCTTTTTCCTTCCCGAACTGGGTGGCGTGGGCGAAGTGCTGCGCGCCGCTGCCCGCTTGCTTGGCGTGATCTTGACTGCCGCCGTGCTGGGCTTTGCCTTGCGATACTGGGGCTTTCGAACCCTGTCGGACCGCAACCGCGCCTCGGTTGATGGGGTGACAGTGATCGCGCTGGCGGTGATCGTGATCGCCCTCATGTCCGCCATCCGCCCTGCATGGGACCGCGACCCGTGGGAGCTGGGGTTCTGGCTGCTTGCGGCCTTTGGCATCAATTTCGGCGCGCAGATCGTGACCTATCTGGGCCTCAGCGCGCTGGGCCGTCGCGACGCGGTGCCCGTCAGCATCGTATCGGGCAACCGCAACTTTGCCCTGTTCCTTGTGGCGCTGCCACCCGAGACGACCGAACCCCTTTTGGTTTTCCTTGGCTGCTATCAATTCCCAATGTACCTGACCCCAACACTCTTGCGGAGACTCTATGCCCCACGCCCCTCAGCCCTCTGACTCCTATCCGCTGGTGCGCAATGTCGGGCTGGACGGCATGCTGGTCAGCTTTGCCGACACCATGACTGAACCCTCAAACCGTGCTGCCCTCGCGTTTCGCGGCGCGCTCGAGGCTGCGCGCTGGGACGGGGTGATCGAGACCTCAACCTCGCTGGCCTCGGCCTATGTCCGGTTCGATCCGCTACAGATCCCGCATGCAGATATTGCCACGCGCCTGAACGTGCTGCTCGCCACCTGCGATTGGTACGCCGAGGCGCTGCCGACCGGGCGCAAGCTCTGGCGGGTGCCGACGGTCTATGGCACAGACCTTGCGCCGCAACTCGAAGATGCGGCTGCGGCCGCGGGCCTGTCGGCCTCTGACGCCATCACCCGATTGGCGGCCTCCCGTGTCCGGGTGCTCACCATTGGGTTCGCGCCGGGTCAGCCGTACCTCGGGCCGCTGGGTCCCGAATTCAACATCCCCCGCCTGCAAGAGCTGAACCCGATGGTGCCCGAGGGCGCGCTGGTGCTGGCAATTTCGCAGTTTGTGCTGTTCTCGGGTCCAACCCCCACCGGCTGGCGTCACGTGGGCCAAACCGCATTCCGCTGTTTCCGTCCGGAAATGGCGCAGAGCTTTGCGCTCAATCCCGGGGATGAGATGATGTTCGAACCCATCACCAAGTCCGAGCTGGACCAGATCCGCGCCAACAACGCAGACGGCACTGGCGGCGCGACGTGTGAGGAGATCACGACATGAGCTTGATCGTCCACCGCATCGGTCCCGCTTGCACCATTCAGGATCAGGGCCGCCAAGGATATCTGGATCAGGGTCTGTCCCGATCTGGCGCAGCGGATCTGTTGGCCTTGTTTGAGGGCGCGGCCCTGCTGGGCCAAAGCCCGACATTGGCCGCGTTGGAAATGGCCGGAATGGGCGGCGAATTCGAGGCCAGCCAAGACACCGCCATCGCCCTGACCGGCGCCCCGATGCAGGCCAGCATCGACGGCAGTGCAATCGCGTGGAACGCCTCGCACCAACTGCTCAAAGGGCAGCGCCTGTCGCTGGGGGCTGTGCTCAAGGGGGGCTATGGCTATCTGCATCTGGCGGGTGGCATAGACACTCCCGTTGTTCTGGGATCGCGCGCCGTGCACGTGACCGCCAAAGTGGGGCAGGGGGTGCAGGTCGGGGACACGTTGCCCGCTGGCGCAGACACCGCGCGCACCGGCATGAAGCTCACCCCCGCGCCGCGCCTGACAGGCGGCACCTTGCGGATCGTGCCCAGCTTTCAAACTGCGCTGTTTGCGCAAGAGACACTGGATCGGTTCGAAGCCATTGAATTCACCCGTGGCCCGCGCGCCAACCGCATGGGCATGCAGATGGAAACCGCAGGCGAGGGCTTTGCCGCCGCCGGTCAGCTCAACATCCTGTCCGAGGTCATCACCCAAGGGGACATCCAGATGACTGGCACCGGCAACCCGTTCATTTTGCTGCCGGAATGCCAGACCACGGGCGGTTACCCAAGGATCGGCACCGTGCTCCCCTGCGATCTGCCCCGCGCGGCGCAAACGCCAGCGGGTGCGCCCGTCCGGTTTCAGTTTGTCACGCTCGAAGATGCGGCCACCGCCCAAGCCAGCTTTGTCAAAGAGCTTACAAAACTGCCGGGCAAGGTCGAACCCCTGATCCGCGATCCCCATGACATTCCCGATCTGCTGTCCTATCAATTGATCAGCGGTATGATCTCTGCTTCTGATACCCCACCAACACAGGAAACCTGAGCCATGACATCCGTTGATTTGAACGCCGATATGGGCGAAAGCTTTGGCCCATGGAATATGGGCGATGACGCTAGCCTGCTGAAAACCATCACCAGCGCCAATATCGCCTGCGGCTTTCACGCGGGCGACCCGGACGTGATGGCCAAAACCATGACGCTGGCCGCTGAAAACGGCGTCGGCATCGGTGCCCACCCCGGTTTCCCGGACCTGCAAGGGTTCGGTCGGCGCAATATGAAAGTGCCGCATGATACCCTACGCAACATGGTACGGTATCAATTGGGCGCGGCGCAGGGCATGGCCGATGCGCTGGGCATTACGGTGCGCCACCTGAAACTGCACGGCGCGCTGGCCAATATGTGTTCCGTGGACGCCGATATGGCGCGGGCCTGCTATCAGGGCGCGCTGGATGTGGACCCGGACATCATCATCATGGTGCTGGCCGCCACCAAGCAAGAGGCCACCGTGCGCGACTTAGGTTGCAAATGGGTGGGCGAGATCTTTGCCGACCGTGCCTACAACGATGACGGCACACTGGTGGATCGATCCCTGCCCGGCGCGGTGATCCACGATCCGGCCATCGCTGGTCCGCGTATTCTGGAAATGGTGCGCGCCGGCGCAATCATCACCGAAAGCGGCAAACACATCGACACCTCGATCGATACCATCTGCCTGCACGGCGACACCCCAACAGCGGTGCAACTGGCCAAATCCGTGCGCAACAGCCTGACAACAGGTGGAATTTCAGTCACCAAATTCGAACTCTAAATACTTCCTGGCATTTCACCCCCCCCCAAAGAAGTGCCGAATATGAGACTTAGACGATACAGAACACGCTGTTTTCTCGTTTCTCAGTCGGTTTCTGGTAATTTCCTTGCTTTTGGCAAGGTGGAGGTTTCGTATGTCACATCAAATGTAGCAATTTGAGATTAGTGATAACGACGGGATGACCAATAAACCAAGCAATATGCCCCATCTGACAACTTTGATGTTTGGGGACGGAACGCCGCGCAAGGCGTTTTTGACTGCTTTGGGCGTGGGCACGTTATTGACACTCATTAATCACGGGGACGTGCTTCTTTCGGGACATGCTCCACCATTGCACAAGGTGGTTTTGACATATTGTGTCCCGTATTGCGTCACGACTTGGGGGGCCGTGACAGGAAAACGCGCGCAGTTGGCCCGATTTGAGATGAGGCAACGTTAATAATCTTTGGGGGGAATGATTATAATGAATGCAGAACAGTTTTTTAGTGAAAAAAGTATCCTAGATTTAAGCTTTTTTAACTTCCGAAGCGCGATCACAGCAGCTTACTTTGCCAATCAGGATTTGGAAATTTTACGCGTGAACGATAACTTCAAATCGTTCTTCCCAATCTTGGGGAATGTCACAAACGCGTCTTTGCTGGATGTGCTTGAGCAATTGCACATTCCGGGCAAACAGATCGACACCTTCGTGACCGAATTGGAGGGCAAAGGGTTCGTTTTGTTGCCCGAGGTTCATGTCACCATTGAAGGGCAGGAAAAAATATACTCTTTGCTGTCAACACATACGAAGGATATGGATTTTTCTTACCTAAACGGTGTTCAAGGCCAGTTCGTCGATCGCACTCTGGAATGGCAACTGAAAAAAGAACGCGAGGATTTGCTAGAGCAAAAACTACGCGACCGGGAAATCATCGAAGAAAAAAGCCAACAGCTAGAGCACCTTGCCACGCGGTTGGCCAAGTATCTTTCGCCACAAATCTACAGCAGTATTTTCTCGCAATCTGATGACGTCGTAAATCGACATGCCCGTAAAAACCTGACACTTTTCTTTTCTGATATCGTCCAATTCACCGACCTAAGCGATACGCTGGAACCCGAACGCTTGGCATTGGTGATCAATTCCTATCTCTCCGAGATGACCAAGATCGCGATCGAATGTGGCGGGACGATCGACAAATTCATTGGTGACGCCGTTCTGGTCTTTTTTGGCGACCCCGAAAGCGAGGGCGAGGTCAAAGATGCGCTCAAATGCGTGGATATGGCCCTGCGCATGCAGGAACGGGCGGCAGAACTGCAAGGGTACTGGCGTAAACTCGGCGTGCCGAATGGTCTGCGGGTTCGCATGGGGATTGCGACAGGGTTTTGTACGGTTGGTAACTTCGGTTCGGATCAACGATTGGATTATACCGTTCTGGGCAGTCCGGTGAACCTCGCTGCGCGCTTACAGGGGGCGGCTGACCCCGATACCATATTGATGGATCAGAGCACCCAATCCCTGGTCTCAGATGCGGTGGATGCGACGTTCAAAGGTGAAATGACACCCCGAGGATTTTCCAGAACAGTCAGCTATTATGAGGTCGAAGGGCTCAAACCAAATTCCGACATTCGGACAACTCAGGCATTCAGCCATTTCGGGGAACACGTCGAAGTCAACGTGATCGACAGTTCCAATATCCGGGCGGCCATCGAAGAATTGCGTCAAATTCAAACGCAGTTCGAAAAGCAACTGCAGAACACTTGAACATGACTTAAAGTACAGACGCAAAGTGATCATGGCTCTGGCCTGTTTTCAGATCCTGTGAATGCCAGATCACAAGGCGGGTCATTTTCTCTGGTATTGATGCGCCTTCAGATATCGGCTTTTGAGAGCAACCACCTTGAAAACACCCCCAATCCCTTGGGGCTGCGTCCCGGCACGGTCACGATATAATAACCCAGCCGTTCCTGTTTCAACGCGCAGATCCGCACCAGCGACCCGTTTTGTATTTCGCGCTCAACCAGCGACCGGGGCTGGACTGTGACGCCAAGCCCAGCGAGCGTGGCCGACATCACCAAGTCTCCGGTATTCAGCAGGGTCAGGTTCAAGGCGTCCATCGACACCCCCTCCTGCGCGATCAGCGCACTGCGTTCCAACATGAACGATTCCATGACCCACGGCAGGTCCTGCACGTCGCTCAAACAGGTGGTGGTACGCCCCTCCAGCAGGTCGGGATGCGCCACCACCCAGAAATCCCCGTCGGTCAACAGCTCCATCTCCAACCCCGGCCAATCACCATCCCCATAGCGAATGGCTAAATCAAACCCGCCCCGGCGCATATCCACCAGATCGGTGCTGGGGTTGATGTTCAGCGTCACCTCAGGATGACGGGCCCAGAACTCTCCGATCTGGGGCATCAACCAGTGTGACGCGAACGAGGGCGTTACCGAGATATGCAGCGGCCGATCCTCTGTCAGGCGTCGCAGGTCCTCAACCCCATCTGCAATGGTTTCAAACCCGGCACTCAGGGCGTCGGCCAACCGCTGGCCCTCAGGGCTAAGGATTAACCCACGCCCCTGTCGCACTACCAACGCTTCGCCGAACTCCGCCTCCAGGCTGCGCACATGCTGGGCAATGGCCGCATGGGTCACATTCAGCTCGCGCGCGGCTTTGCTAAAGCTCTGCCCGCGTGCCGTGGCTTCGAATGCGCGCAACGCGGCCAGTGAAGGGATCCGGGACCAGTTCATCTATATGATAGCTCAACTAACATTTTGGAAATCATACTGATTTGCCTCACTGGACATCAATCCCCTAATTTAAAGACAGACCACACCCCGAAGAAGGAGCTTCGATATGTTAGGAATTTTTGCATCCGTGATCAAAACCTCAACCGGTCAAGAGGCTTGGGATCCCCACCACACCCCCGCACCCCGCGCGCATCCTGTATTGGAACACGAACGCCGCAAAGGGCTGGAACTGCGCCGGTTTCTCAAAATTGACCGGACCCGCTGCAGCTGAGCACGCGGAAAACCCCCCGCGCACCCACACCCCGTAGACAAAGAAAAAGGCCATGGCTTGGGACCATGGCCTATTTGCACGAGGTGGTAGGTGTCGGGTCTTAAGAGGGCCCGATCATGAAACAGGTGACATTGCGGGCTTTCAAGCGACGGCAGGCCAGATCGGCTTGATCGCGCGTCATGCCCTGGAACGTGGCCTCAAACCCGCGATTGGATTGGCTGACCTTGCGCAGGGACCCATCCAAGGTGGACATTTCCGCCAAAGCCGTGCGCAACAGCACCTTTTCGGCCTGATAACGGTTGGTATACCGCCCAACATTGATGCCCCACAGGTGACCGCCCGAGGTACTCAGCCGGGTCACGACCTCTTGCTCGGGCTCGGGCATCACAGCTTTGCCCTGACCTGTTGTCGACAACAGGGCAAGGTTTTCGGGCCGCATCGCAGGGCGTGTGCCTCCGCTTCCGGCCTCGGTTTGGGCAACAATGCCTGAATTCGCCATCGCTGCATCAATTCCGGCCTGAATGCGGTCTGTTTGCTTTGCTGCATTTGCGGCAACACTGTCAGCCACCAGAATTCCACCGGGGCGCAGCTTTGGGCGCAGGCTGGATTTCGGCGCACCAGCCACACGCACAGTCTTGCTGACCGTGGCGTTGGTGTTGCCCACATAAGCTGGGCGGTTCGGCTTGCTGATCGGTGCTCGGGACGGCGCGCGCCGGAACCCAAGGTCCAACAATTCAGCCACCCGTGCGTTCCGGGACGATGTTGATTTGCCACCGAAAACCGTCGCAATCACCCGCTCATTCCCGCGCTTGGCAGAGGCAACCAGATTGAACCCGGCCGCTTGCGTGTAACCCGTCTTGATGCCATCCGCGCCCTGATAAGCAGCGAGCAGACGACGGTTGGTGTTGTTCACGGATTTGATGCCCGCATTGGTCGAACGCCGCGAGAACAAATTGTAATACTGTGGATAGTCATACAGCAGATGCCGCCCCAACGCGGTCATATCCCGCGCGGTACTCATATGGCCCTTTTCCGTCAGACCATGAGCGTTTTTGAACGTGGTCCGGGTCATGCCCAAGGCCTTGGCCGTGCGGGTCATCCGCCGGGCAAAGGCCGCCTCAGACCCCGAAATCGCAATGCCAATCGCGGTGGCGGCATCATTGGCGGATTTAACCGCTGCCGCCCGGATCAGATAGCGAAACGCGATCTTCTGACCGGCGCGCAATCCCAACTTCGACGGCGGCTCTGCCGCGGCGGCTTTAGGGATCCGTACCTTGGTGTCCAAGGTGATTTCACCATTCCGCACCGCCTCAAAGGCGATGTAGAGCGTCATCATTTTGGTCAGCGACGCGGGATGCAAACGGGTATCGGCATTGCGTGCGTGCAAAACCTCGCCTGTTCTGGCGTCAATGACCATTGCCGCATAGGGGGCTGCCGATGCGCGTGACACGAGCATCAGACACAGCATAACTGCGGTAAGAATAAATAGGCCCAAACGGGCCGGCTGAATGCGCCGAACCTGCACGATGATTGCCTCTGTCTGCCTCTGGCCGCCGATTTTCCGGCTGACTCTGGAATTATTACCCACAGGCTAACACAGCATTTCCTCAAAATAAACCCGTAGGTTGTGGGCCTTTACGGAAAACTAGAGTTTCATATGTCTATATTTAGGGGGACGTCTAGGCTGACCCCCTAAACCGGCGATTGTGGCAAAACTGTGGCGTGACCTAGATCACACTTTAGGGTCGTGTTCGGTGGTCAGGTAAGACTCGGTCGTATACGTGATCCCCAACGAGAAAAAACACTTCTGCGGGATCTGCGCCCGGATCGCAGTTTCCAGATCCGCCATCAGCTTTTGCGTAAATGCAGCATCGCGATGGGCCTTGGTCAGCATCGAAATCGACACCAGCAAATGTGTGTGGTGATATTGCAGTGCGGGATACGCGCGGCCCTTGCACTCTCCCGACCCGTCATCGTTGCGCAGAATGACCTGCTCGATCTCGGCCAGAATGACGGGGGCATCAATCATCAGATCTTCGGAATATTTTATTTCCGCGTGGGGCATGAAATTCTCTCCTCTATGCTTGCGTGCCTAGCGAACAACCCCACCGGGCCGCAAGTCACCCCAGATCCTGAACCAGATCCGCCAACCCGCCCAAATCGGCGAGTTCGTGATATTTGGGCGCATGGGTGGGCGGCTCTGCATGTTCGATTTCCCAGACCAACCCATGGGGCACATATACGCCCCATCCCCCGGCTTGGATCGCAGGCACCACATCCGATCGCATCGAATTGCCCACCATCATCGCCCGGTCAGCCCCATCGCCGTGGCGCTCAAACACTGTCCGATACACCGCATCGGTCTTTTCTGACACGATCTCAACACCATCAAACAGATCACCCAGGCCTGATTGGGCCAGCTTGCGTTCCTGATCAATCAAATCGCCCTTGGTGACCAAAATCACCCGATGGCTGTCCGCCACCGCTTCGACCGCTTGCTGGGCATGGGGCAGCAACTCAATCGGATGCGCCAGCATGTCCTGTCCCGCTTCGATCAACTCACGGATCACGGCGGCAGGCACCCGGTCTTCGGTGACCTCGATGGCGGTTTCGATCATCGACAGAACGAACCCCTTCACCCCATAGCCATAGTGCCCAATATTCTTGCGCTCTGCCGCCAGCAACCGCTCGGCCAGATGTTCGGGCGCGGCGTGATCCGCCAGCAATCCAGCGAACCGATCCTGCGTCAGACGAAAGAACCGTTCGTTGTGCCACAAGGTGTCATCTGCATCAAAGCCGACGGTGGTCAGATTACGTCCCATACAATGCCTGTGCGCTTTCTCTTTTATATTCGCCCGCGAAGGCTATATAAGGCCCAAGATTAAACCAAAGTTCAAACCGGATATTTCTGCACGATGCTGCTACAGCCCCTCATGATGTCGGACAAATCGGACGACGACGGCGATACCTCTGTCATTACGGCGACGCGCCCCAAGACCCAGCGCCCGCCGCTGTACAAGGTCATGTTGCTCAACGACGATTACACCCCGATGGAGTTCGTGGTGCACGTTCTGGAACGGTTCTTTGGCCTGAATCACGCTGAATCTTTTGAAATTATGCTCGTCGTGCATAAAAAGGGTCTCGCTATTGTTGGCGTCTTCAGCCACGAAATCGCCGAAACCAAAGTGGGGCAGGTGATGGATTTCGCCCGTCGCCACCAGCACCCGCTACAATGCACCATGGAACGAGAAGAATAGGGGACACATGTCCGTCCGTCTGACACTGGCGCTCGATTCGGGCGACCTTCAGCTGTCCGGGGTTACCTCGGTCGTGCTGCCCACACCTGATCATGACCTCAGCGCCCTGCCCAAATCGGCAGAGGTGGTGCAGCCGTTCAAACCGTTCCACGACCATTTCGTGTCGCAGGGGTTTGAATGTGTGCCTGAAACAACCGCACCCTGCGATACGGCGATTGTGTTCCTGCCCCGCGCCAAGGCACAGGCCCGCGCTGCTGTGGCTGCCGCCTGTCAGCGCTGTTCCGGTCTTGTGGTGATTGATGGTGCCAAAACTGACGGCATCGACAGCATCCTCAAGGAACTGCGCAAGCGCATTGAAATCTTTGGCCCCATGTCCAAAGCGCATGGTAAGATTTTCTGGTTCCAATCGAACCCAGAGATCGTGGCCGATTGGGTCGCGCCCAGCGAACAGATCGTTGATGGCTTTCATACCGCGCCCGGCGTGTTTTCCGCAGATGGCATTGACCCGGCATCCGCCCTGTTGATCGACACCCTGCCGCAGAAACTCGGGACCCGCGTCGCTGATCTGGGCGCCGGGTGGGGCTTTCTGTCTGCGCGCCTGCTGCAAGATCCCAAAATCGAATCCGTCGATCTGGTCGAGGCAGATCATGCCGCCCTGACCTGCGCACAGACCAACATTACTGATGATCGCGCCCGCTTCCACTGGGCCGATGCCCTGACGTGGCAGCCCAAAGAGCAATTCAATACCGTGGTGATGAACCCGCCGTTCCACACCTCGCGTGCGGCTGAACCGACGCTGGGGCAGGGCTTTATCCAAACCGCCGCGCGCATTCTGACCACCTCGGGCACGCTCTGGTTGGTGGCCAATCGCCACCTGCCGTACGAAACGGTGTTGGGGCAACATTTCGCCTCTGTGCAAGAAACCGCCGGTGACAATCGGTTCAAGGTGCTGCGGGCGCAACGACCCACTCGCAAGCGTCGCTGATCCCCGCTAACCTGCGCGTCAACACAGGGAGTCTGCCATGTCTTTTTCCATCGCTGGCAAAACCGCCATCGTGACCGGGGCCGCCAATGGCATCGGCCTCGCCATTGGGCGTCACTTTGTCGAAAAAGGCGTGAATGTGATGTTCGCGGATATGGACGAAAAGCGTCTGATCGCTGAGCTGGGCGAACAGGCGGAAGAGGGCAATATCCGCTATTTTGCCGGGGATCTGCGCGAAAAGCTGACCATCGCCAACCTGTTGTCCGCCACTCTCGATGCCTTTGACGAAGTCGATATTCTGGTCAACGGCTCGCGTCAGGTTGTGCCCTCTGATCCGCTGGATACCGATGACGATTCGGTGACCAAACTGCTGAACCAGAACCTGATGCCCGCCCTGCGCCTCAGTCAACTGGTGGCCAAGCGCATGATCAAACAAACCAAAGAAGACGAAGAGGATGCGCCTGCCGGGTCGATCATCAACCTCTCGTCCATTGCCGCGCGGCGCACGCATCCCGATCTGATGGCCTATTCCGTCTCGACTGCGGCGCTGGATCAGATGACACGCTCGCTGGCCGTGGCTCTGGCCCCCAAGCGCATCCGCGTCAATTCCATCGCGATCGGTTCGGTGATGAGCGCCTCGCTCAAATCCACGCTCAAAGACAACCGTGAATTTCGCACCGACATCGAAAACCACACGCCCCTGTCGCGCATCGCTTCGCCAACCGAGCTGACCGAAACCGCGCAGTTTCTGGCCTCGGACGCGTCGGGCTTTATGACTGGGCAGATCATGACACTGGACGGCGGTCGCACCCTGCTGGACCCCGTTGCCGCGCCAGCCCACTAATTTCCCACCAAAAGGACCGCACATGACCGCGCCCATGGAAACCGAAAAAGCCACCGCCGCCGCATGGTTCCGCCAGCTGCGCGAAGACATAGTGGCATCGTTCGAAGCGCTCGAAGACAGCCATGCCACCGGCCCCCTGTCCGACGCAGAACCGGGCCGGTTCGAAGTCACAACAACCAAACGCGCCTCCGACGATGGCTCTGACGCAGGGGGCGGACTGATGTCCGTCATGCGCGGCGGGCGCGTGTTCGAAAAGGTCGGCGTGAACGTGTCTGAGGTGCACGGCACACTCGGCGAACGCGCCCAAAACGCCATGGCCGCGCGCAAGGGCATCCCCGGCATGAAAGACGACCCGCGCTTCTGGGCCTCGGGCATTTCGCTGGTGGCGCATATGCAGAACCCCCACGCCCCTGCGGTACACATGAACACCCGCATGTTCTGGACCCCACACGCATGGTGGTTCGGCGGCGGCTCTGACCTGAACCCCTGCATCGAATACGACGAAGACACCGCGCATTTCCACGCCACGCAAAAATCCCACCTCGACCCGCACGGGCTGGCGCATTACCCGCGTCTCAAAGACTGGGCCGACGAATATTTCTACATCCCGCACCGCAATCGCGCGCGCGGCGTCGGGGGCATCTTCATGGATGACTACTGCACTGATGATTGGGCAAATGACTTTGCCCTGACGCAGGATATCGGCCGCGCCTTCTTGCCCGCCTTTGTCCCCCTGATCGAAAAACGCCGGGTTCAGGGTTGGTCCGACGCCGACAAAGACGCGCAGCTGGTGCACCGTGGCCTCTACGCCGAATACAACCTCGTCTATGATCGCGGCACCAAATTCGGGCTCGAGACCGGCCACGACGCCAACGCGGTGTTGATGAGCCTGCCCCCCATGGCCAAGTGGGTCTAACCCCACCGCGCAGGCGCTCAAGCCTGCGCACTCCAACGTTCCTGTTTTCAACCCGTTTGCGCAACCGCGTCGGTGCAATACGTGTGCCTTGGGACGGACAACCAACCGCGCCTGATCGCTGCGCAATTGTGTCCCTATTTACCTAAATGCATCCGCCGACAGGCTAGCGCCGCTCTACGCTTGTGCCTAGAATATAGGCAATTCCCTTTCCCCGAGCGGAGCTTTTCAAATGTCCATTAGAACCACCAACGGCCACAGCCACCGTTTTGACAGCGTGCTGGACACCATCGGCAACACCCCGACCATCCGGATCAACCGCATCGCGCCTGCGCATGTGAATGTCTTTGTGAAAACCGAATCCGCCAACCCCGGTGGCTCGGTCAAGGATCGCCTCGCCCTCAACATTATCGAAGCCGCCGAACGCGATGGCCGCCTGCGCCCCGGCCAAACCGTGGTCGAGGCAACGTCCGGAAACACCGGCATTGGCCTTGCCATGATCTGCGCCGCCAAAGGGTATCCGTTGGTTATCACCATGGCCGACAGCTTTTCGATCGAACGCCGCCGCCTGATGCGGTTCTTTGGTGCCAAAGTGGTCCTGACCCCCAAGGCGCTCAAAGGCATGGGCATGTATAACAAGGCCAAAGAGCTGGCCGAGGCCAACGGCTGGTTCCTCGCCAGTCAGTTCGAAACCACAGACAATGCCGACATTCACGAACACACCACCGCGCGCGAAATCCTTGCCGATTTCCAAGGCCAGCGGCTGGACTATTGGGTCACGGGCTATGGCACCGGCGGCACCGTCTCTGGCGTCGGTCGGGTGCTGAAACAAACCCGACCCGAGACCAAGATCATCCTAGCCGAACCCGGCAATGCGGGGTTGATCGCTTCGGGGCAAACCACCCCGCGCAACGACCAGAACCAAGCCACTGAAAGCCACCCGGCCTTTCAACCCCATCCGATCCAGGGCTGGACCCCGGATTTCATCCCCTACGTGTTGCAGGAAACGCTGGATCATGGCTATCACGACGCCTTGCTGCCCGTGCCCGGCCCTGATGGCATCGCATGGTCCAAACGTCTGGCCGCAGAAGAGGGGATCTTTACCGGCATCTCGGCCGGCGCCACCTTTGCCGCCGCCATGCAGATCGCTGAAACCGCCCCCGAAGGCGCGAATATTCTGGTGATGCTGCCCGACACCGGCGAACGCTACCTCTCCACCCCCCTGTTCGAAGACATCCCCGAGGACATGGACGACGAAGAGATGGCGATCTCCCTCTCAACCCCCTCGGCTCAACTCTGATCCGAGACGCGCAACGCCAGAAACCTTGCCTCGACAGAGGGGGGGCAGACCCCGATCACATGGCCGCGTCCTGCAACATTGATCCAAACCGGTCGCGAGCCACAATATCCAAGATCGGATGTGCGGGACGTTTCTGCCGTTTGCTGCGGTTATGGCAACGTCTGTTTTGGAGAGGTCTTAAACTTGGGCAGCCCAAGCAAAAAATGCCATGCTGGCAATGAAAACCCCCGTTGCCATCGGACAACGGGGGTTCGGTTTATTCAACATCAAGGGCTGAATTAGATCATCCTTCGCGTTCCAGCTTCTTGCGTGCCAGCTTGCGGGCACGACGGATCGCTTCTGCTTTCTGACGCGCGTTTTTCTCGGAAGGCTTCTCGAAATGTTGCTTGAGCTTCATTTCACGGAATACGCCTTCCTTTTGGAGCTTTTTCTTTAGAACTCGGAGGGCTTGATCGACATTGTTGTCGCGAACACTGACCTGCATGTGGTTTACACCAACTCTCTTGTTTGGGTTGCGGTGATTTGAATATATTGGCTAGGTAGCAATCTTAGACCGTCTTGTACAGCAAAGCTGGCTATGGGGATGAAACTACCAGTCTCTGGAATTGCGCCAAGGTCCGTTTAACTTATCATAAAAACATCATATCGCGTTGTTTTACCGATAATTTGGTGAGAGCATTTCTGAACGCCCTCAAGAGGAGCAGCTTTAGAGGGCCACTTTAGAACCACTCGTTTACGCGCATGTTTGATCGCCAATCGTACGAGATCAGCAGCGTCATCGTCGGAGCCGACGATCTCGCGGACTTGACGTAGCTCCTGCTTCACCAGTGCCGAATTTTTTCGTTCAGGATGCATCGGATCAATCAGAATTGCTTCGCCTGCCAGTTCTGGGATCAGATCCAGTGCGTCTCCCTTCAGAAGGGTCATGCGACCAATAATTTCGCGAAGCTGACCACCTTCTCTTGCTGCGCGTTTCATGCCTTGTTCTAACAATGCATGCATTTTCTCTGAGCGTTCGATCAAAGTGACTTGCGCACCTAAAGACGCTAAAAGAAATGAGTCCCGGCCCAATCCGGCAGTCGCATCGACGATCATGGGGGTTTTACCCGCCCGCAGCCCCATGGCCTTGGGTAAATCTTGCCCACGACCCCCACCGAACCGAAGTCGGTGGGCGACTGAACCTGTGACAAAATCAATGCGAAGCTCTCCTGCAACCTGGTTCAAATTTTGTTTATTCTCCATCCCCGAAGAGCATTGATGCTCGTGCGCCTCGATCTGTAGCGCAATTCTGTATTTCCCACAGCCCCCAAAAGCGACCATTGGTGCAGTGCGAAGCATCCAGCACTCTTTCTACCCTTTTGCCACATGGCACGCAGTGCAGCTTGACCCACTGTGAATGTAAGCCAATGGTCTAGTGAAATCGCCAAACAGCCTAGACGTCAAACGCCATATTCCGTGAGCCCAATCTCGAATTCCGCCACATCCCCCTATCATTCCCAGCCGCATCGCGTATGGGAAGGGGACACTTGTAGGAGAGATTGACCGATGGACACCACTCAGAGCGTCCCTGAACGGGTTGCAGCGGCACAGGCCGCCGCGAAGCCTTCCGAAGATCGCATCGCAGAAATTTTCGATCTGGGTGACGCGCAAACGCTCTCCGTTTCTGTCGCCGAAGACCTGCGCGCAGCCACCGTTGCGCTGGAATTGGCGACTGTCGATATCTATTCCGCCTTTGAATCTCAGATGCAGCACCACTTCAAGCGCGGCCCGTTTTCTCGCAAGTTGAAAAACCTTCTGATTGACGCGGGCAAAACCGATCTCGCGGATCGGGTGCACCACTACTATCTGGCCGCCAACGTGCTGAAACACGGCAAGGGCGCAAGCCACCGCGAACTTCTCAACGCGCCGACGTCTCTCTATGCGGTGAAAGCGGCCCAGGACGCGGCGGTTGATGATGACCACCCGGCCACCGGTTTGATTGATGTCACCGGACCGGATTTTTTTGAGGGGCTCACCAAAACCATTCTCGAGGCGTATCAGTTTCTGGAAAAGAAATAGACCCGTCTGAGTGGGGCAGTGGTCAGCCTCTTGGTTCAAACCGCTCCATGCCCTCTTTGATGATCCGCCACCGCATCAATTCCTCGGCCACTTGATAGGCTTTGTAATCCATTGATCGGTTGGTGGCGTTGTCCAACAGTTTGACATCTCGCACGGGAACCAGCCCGGCGACCTCGCGCCCGTTTTTCAGAATCAAAAACCGGTCTTGATGGTAATCGGTGTCATGGACAAATTTGCCCAGATTGTCGCGCAGTCGGGTGATGGAACACAGCTTGATCATGGCAGCCTCGGGATCGGGATCAGAGACGGCAGAGTCGCAAAATTCGGTTAACAGGGTCTCGCCGCACCGTGCGTAACCCCTTGGAAACGGGTTTTGTACGAAATCACAGGGAAATTCCCCAAAACGTCAGAAACGGTCGATTTTGACGGTGGTTTTGAGGGGGCAAATCGTACGAAATCGCCCCCGAACTCCCCAATCAGGCGGATCGCCACCCGGCCTCGCGCATGGCTTGGCCATATCCATCCGCCAGTTTCATCTGCCCGCCCAACCCTTTTGACAGCAGCGCTTTGTGCATTTTAGGCAGGTTGTGACAGGGTACATGCATCACCATGTGGTGTTCCAGATGGTAGTTCACCCAATATGGTGCGACAAACAACCGGGCAATGAGGTTTGCCTTAGTGGTACGCACATTCTGTAGTGGGTCTTCCGACTGCTCGGTTGCGCCATGTTCGGCAATGTTGCGCACGCGCAGCACGAATTGGAACCATGTCAGATAGGGCAGCAGCCAAAATGCCAGCCCCCACCACCAATCACCGAACACGCCCATCGCAATGATAACAAACAGAAAAACCGGGAGGCTCTTCCACAATTGCGGGGCCTTAAAGCTTTGGGCAAAGTCCGACGCCGCAGCTTCCATCGCGTCTTTGTCCCCCGCCAACTGGAACGACATCATGATCTGTCCCATCAGTTGTTTGACCCCGGTTTGACCGGTTAAGTCTCTGGAGAATTTACGTTTTAATGACGCGTGAGAGGTCGGGAACTTGGACGACAATACCAGATCTGGGTCTTTGTCCGTCTGGGTGAACCGGTGGTGTGTCAGGTGATAATGACGATAGGCCGAAAGCTCGGCCAAGATCGGACGACCACACAGCCATTCCCCAACTAGGTCATTGATTTTACGCGATTTAAACAGCGCATTATGCGCCGCCTCATGCATCAAAATCGCCAGTCCCAACTGTCGCGAACCGATCACCAACACCGCAATAACAAAGGTCAGCGGATTGGGCCAAACCGCAAACAGCCCCAACGCCAAAGCAATCGTGCCCCAGCAATGTAGCACCAACCAATACCCCATCGCGTCCGAACGTTTGGCCAAAGGGCGGATTTCTTCAGTGGATAAATATGCCTTACCTGGTGTCATTGATGGGTCCTCCTCTTGCCGCAAAGCGTCTCAGAGAGGGACCCGCCCTGTCAAACTGACCATGGCGTCAAAACTTTTGTAACGTCACGCCCTCCAGTCGAAAAAGCCTTCTCCGGCCTTGTTTAACAGGCCTTTCGCCATCGCACGGCCCAGCTCGGCTCCGTCTTCGATTGGGCAAGTTTGGTCGTCACTGATCGATTCTGAACCGTCCGGACGCAGCACCTCTCCGCGCAACCGCAGCGTATCGCCATCCAACTCCGCGAGCCCCGCAATCGGTGTTTCGCAAGAGCCGTCCAGCGCCGACAGAAACGCCCGTTCCGCAGCCAGTCTCTGGCCCGTTGTTGTGTCATGGATCGCGGCCAACATGTCCGCAACGCGACTGTCATCCAAACGCCGCTCAATACCAATCGCACCCTGCGCCACGGCAGGCAACATATCGTCGGTTTCAATAGGGGTTGCGGGCACATCATCCATCGCCAGACGGTTCAAACCGGCGGCAGCAAGGAAGGTGCATTCTGCAACGCCTTCCGAAAGCTTTTTCAATCGCGTCTGAACATTTCCTCTGAATTCAACAACTTGCAGATCAGGTCGACGGTTCAACAGCTGCGCCCGACGTCGCAAGGAAGAGGTGCCAACAACCGCGCCCTCAGCCAATTCGATCAGCGCCGATTTGCTGGGGGAGACAAACGCATCACGCACATCTTCGCGCGGCAGATAGGTGTCCAGCAGCAATCCATCGGGTTGCAGAACAGGCATGTCTTTCATCGAATGTACGGCAATGTCGATCGCGCCAGACAGCAGATCCTCTTCGATTTCTTTGGTGAACAACCCCTTGCCGCCGATCTCTTTCAGCGGGCGGTCCGCGTCAATCATCGCCCGGTTATCCCCGGTGGTTTTGATCACGACGATCTCAAACGCTTCGGGCGGCAGATCGAAAGCAGCGGCCAAACGGGCGCGTGTCTCATACGCCTGAGCCAACGCCAGAGGCGAGCCACGGGTGCCGATTTTCAGAGGCGAAGCGGGGGAGGGAAGAGTTACTGTCATACCGACAGCTTTAGTCGCGTCACATTGCCCTGACAATGGGGGCTGTGCTTGACAAATTGCCGCCGAAGCGGGACGCGTGTGCGCAAACCGGAATTTGGGGGCAGATATGGCCGAGACGAAAAAACTGCTGCGCGCACTGGCGGGTGAAACGCAAGATGTGCCGCCGATCTGGATGATGCGGCAGGCCGGGCGCTATCTGCCCGAATACCGCGCGACCCGCGCCCAAGCCGGGGATTTCTTGTCGCTGTGCTACAATCCCGAATTGGCGGCCGAGGTGACACTGCAGCCCATCCGTCGTTATGGGTTCGATGCGGCGATCCTGTTTGCGGATATTTTGCTTATCCCTCAAGCGCTTGGGGCTGATCTATGGTTTGTCACGGGCGAAGGTCCACGGCTGTCGACGATCACCAGCCAAGCGGATTTTGATGTACTGAAGCCTGCAACGGACATCCACGAAACGCTGTCGCCGATCTATGAAACGGTCAAGATCCTGTCGCGCGAACTGCCATCGGATACCGCTTTGATTGGGTTTGCCGGGGCACCTTGGACTGTCGCAACCTACATGATTGCAGGGCGCGGAACCCCCGACCAAGGGCCAGCCCATGCCCTGCGCGAAGGCAATGTTGCCTTGTTCGAGGCGCTGTTGGACCGGATCACCGTTGCCACCATTGATTATCTGTCGATGCAGATCGAAGCCGGTGCTGAAGTGGTCAAAATCTTTGACAGCTGGGCCGGATCACTCAAGGGCGACGCGTTTGAGAAATACGCGTTAGAGCCGTGCCGGGTGATCACCAAAGCGTTGAAAGAACGCCACCCGAATGTGCCCGTGATCGGGTTTCCGCGCGAAGCTGGTGAAAAATACGTGGGCTTTGGCAAGGCGACCGGTGTGGACTGTGTCGCGTTGGACAATTCGGTTGATCCACTCTGGGCCGCTCAGAATGTGCAGGTTGATGGCTGTGTACAAGGGAACCTTGCGTCCCGCCACATGGTGACCGGTGGGCAAGCCTTGGTCGATGAAACCAACGCCATTGTCGATGCATTTTCCAAGGGGCCACACATTTTCAATCTGGGTCATGGTATCACGCCGGATGCGGACCCTGAAAATGTGCAGCTGATGATCGACACGGTTCGGTCACGCTAAGCGAAACGATCCAAGGTCAGCCGGATTGGCTGGCCCTTATTTCTTTCAGGATTTCATCTGAGTCCAGCCCGCGTGCTGGGCTGGGTTTTGGCTCCCAGTCATGCGTTGAAAAGCGCGGTGCTGCGGCGGCCTGCAAGGTTCCGTCCACATCCCGCCAAACTTGTCTTGCTTGGTTCATTTCATGGGCTGCAGATTCTGTTGGTGTCAACACCGGCGCAACGCAGGCATCTGTCCCGACGAACATCGCCTCCCAATGGGCGCGAGGGTGCTGAGCGAACAGGTCCGCCAGACGTTTAGTCAAAGCGGGCCAAAGATTTTTGTTCATTTGCTGCTTGAAATCAGGATCTTCTGTCAGTTCCAGAATCTGCAGGAACAGCGCGTAAAATTGCGGTTCCAGACATTGCACGCTCATGAAACCTCCATCGGCACAGGCGTAGGTGTGGCTCCAATGTGGGCCGTCCAGCAAGCTGTGACCACGTGTATCCGAAAGCTGCCCAATTTGGCGCAGTCCGATCAGCAGGTTCATCATGTGGGCCGATCCGTCGTAGATAGCGGCATCCACAACGGTCCCTTCACCGGTCCGTCCGGCGCTGATCAGCGCGGCGAGCATACCCGCAACCAGATACATCGCCCCACCGCCGATATCTCCAACCAAAGTTGCGGGCGGCATGGGAACGTCCCCGGGGGCAGAACTGTACCACATGGCCCCGGACATCGAGATATAGTTCATGTCATGCCCGGCTGCCTGAGACAGTGGGCCGCTCTGTCCCCAACCTGTCATGCGCCCGAACACCAGCTTGGGATTGATCGCGTGGCACACGTCAGGACCTAGGCCCAGTTTCTCCATCACGCCGGGTCGGAACCCCTCGATAAGACCATCGGCGCTTGCGATCAGGTCTTTGGCTGTTTGCAGATCATCAGCGTTTTTCAGGTCCAACGCGATTGACCGCTTACCCCGGTCCAGCAATGCGCCCCCTGCGTCCCCCGTAAGCGAAGACCCACCCTTGCGATGAATCACGATTACCTCGGCGCCCAGATCGGCCAACGTCATGGCGGCAAACGGGCCAGGGCCTAGTCCCTCAATCTCGATGATCCGAATTCCGTTCAACATGGTGCTCTCCCTTTTCTTGCGGGCAAGGTTTCGGGGCGGCGCGACAAAGGCAAGGGGTGGGTGGTGCGACGTGGCGTCCTGATCTTTGGCGTCTAGGCAGAACGGGGCCGGCGTGATCTTTTCGGACCAAGAGGGAGGACAGACATGTCGACAGTGAGCTTTGAAAAAGACGGACGGATCGGGCGGGTGACCTTGAACCGACCAGACGTGATGAATGCGATCAACGATGAATTGCCCCGCGATTTGGCGGCTGCAATTGCAGAGGCTGATGCGGACCCTGATGTGCATGTGATTGTTCTGTCTGGCAACGGGCCCGCGTTCTGTGCGGGATATGATCTGACGTTTTATGCCGAAGGAAACGGGTCGGGGGATGTGACCCAACCGATGCCGTGGGACCCGATCAAGGATTACCGGTTCATGTGGCAAAACACGCAGCATTTCATGTCGCTTTGGCGGGCGGCTAAGCCAGTGATCTGCAAGGTGCACGGGTTTGCTGTGGCTGGGGGATCAGACATTGCGCTGTGTGCTGATCTGACGATCATGGCTGAGGATGCGCAAATAGGGTACATGCCTGCCCGTGTCTGGGGCTGTCCGACCACGGCGATGTGGGTGTATCGGCTTGGGGCTGAGCGTGCCAAGAGGATGTTGTTCACGGGCGATAAGATTTCGGGGCGCGAGGCTGCGGATATGGGCTTGGTGCTCAAGGCGGTTCCGGCGGATCAATTGGACGATGTGGTCGAAGAAATGGCAGGTCGGATGGCGACCGTGCCTATCAATCAGCTTGCGATGCAAAAAATGGTGATCAATCAGGCGATTGAGTCGACAGGCATGATGGAAACTCAACGGCTTGCGACTATTTTTGACGGCATCACGCGGCATTCCCCCGAGGGGATCAATTTCAAGACCCGCTCGGAACAAGTTGGCTGGAAACAGGCGGTAACCGAACGCGATCAGGGCACCTTTGACTGGACCGAAAACGAAGAGATCCCCAAACGCAACCGCTGATCAGACGTTATGCTGGAAACAACTGGTCCAACAAAGCGATAATTTCATCGCGTTGGGTCAGCTGTTCAATCCAATCCTCGGGAATGCCGGTCTGACCGCCAACGCCATGGGCTGCCCCCATCACGGCGCCCAGCAGGATCGCGCGGCCACAGGAATCGCCCCCGGCATAGATGTTCTGCTCGATCGCCTCTCTGTAGGAGGGCGCAATGGACAGTGTATGAATTACGCTGGGCACGCCATAGGCAAGATCGCAGCTCATTCCTATCGTTCGGGTGACGTCGCAGGTGGATTGGCCAATCATGTCACCCAGCGGAGCAAGGGCGTCATGGACATCATCTGGAGCCGATACGTCGATTTCTTTCAGCGCATCGGAGATCTTACCGCCGTTGACAATAGCACGCATCAGGTCCGCTGCGGTTGTGCCAAAGGAAATGGCTGTGGCGCAATCGTTTGTGACGCGGATGGCGGATGTGACTTGCTCGGCAAAGCCCTCGGAGCCTGCGGTCAGGGCGACAAGTGCTGGTAATTTCGAAATGGCAGGCAGTTGCCGGTCGCCCGCACCCAGAAATTCGGGCGCGTTGTCAGCTGCTGATGCGCGGGATATATTGTCCAGCGTGTCGCGGGTTGGATGGTCAATGTATCCAACGTAGGCCCCGCCATATCCGAAATGGGCTTGGAATGCCGCTTGGTAGTGATCCTTGTCATACTGCCCCGTTTCAGCCAGAGACCGCAGCATGACCAAGGCTTGTTCACCATATTGAGAGAAGGCACCCGCCGATTTGGTTGGATGGGCAAAATATCCGGGCACGTCTTGGTAGTCCTTCAGGCTGGCAGGGTGAAATGCGGCCGTCTTTGGTGCAACTTGCGCGATGCGATCCTGATCATAGAGCCAATGCAGCCCAAGGGACGCCGCATCAGCGACCAACGCGCCGATGACAAGGTTGCGTTGGCGAGAGATCAGATTCTGGGTCATAAAGAAGTCCTTACGTGGGTTCCTCTTGATGTGGGGTGCCGTAGCGCTGCGACAAGATCCGTTGATCAATAAGGCAGCTTGACCCGTGTGCGGGCGATTTGGTGCTGTTTTTGTTTTTCCCGAAAATAGACGAACAAGCCAGAGCCCATGATCAAAGCCATGCCGACCCAGACTTCCCAGTCCGGGATATCAGACCACAGCAACCAGCCCCAAAATACAGCCAAAGGCAGCCCGATATATTCAAAGGGGGCAACGGTTGCGGCACTGGACAAGCGATATGCTTGACTCAGGCAATACCCGATCACTGTTGTGTTCACGCCCAGCCCGAACAGAAATAACCAGTCATAGGCTGATGGCATGGACCATGCGCGCAGCAAAAAGAACAACGCAGGACTGTCAAGGTTCTCAGCCATCGCGCCGTCCCCCGCGACCAGATAAAAGCCAAGGGACACAGGAATAAACATTGCCTGGATATAAACAGCTAAAGCCGAAGCTTTGGTTGTCGCGCCCAGCTTTCGGGTCAACAATTGCATCAACGCATAGGCCAATGCGGCCAGTACCGGCAGCAACAAGACTGCCCGGCTGGTTTCAAGCGTTTCGCCACTGTCCCAAGGGCGCTGCATGATCAGGACCCCGACGAAGCCAGCAAATACGGCCCCGATACGCAGCATACCGACCTTTTCCCCAAGCAAAGGGATGGACAGCAATGTGATAAAAAGAGGCGCGGCAAAAAATAGGGCCGTCACATCAGCCAAAGGCGCAGCTGCTAGAGCTACGAAAAAAGCCATGTTTGATACGACAACCAACAATCCGCGCAACAGATGCATAAAGGGTTGGGTGGTTTTAAGGATCGACAGACCGCCTTCAAAATGCACCAGAACCAGACTGAGACAAATCCCGATGACCGACCGGATCAGCACGATCTCATGCAGGGGGTAGCCCCCGGACAATTGCTTGATCAGCAGATCATTGATCGAAATTGCGGCCATGCCGACAAGAATGAATGCAATGCCCCGCGTGGATGGGGGCAGCGTGTGATCTGTCATGTGGTAACTCCTGGGGTCGACACGTCGAAGAATTACGTGTGCCCATGGCGGCATGGCTATCACAGCTACGACTTATGTCTATGCATGTTTGTTATATCAGCCCGCTTGTGCCCTTGGCGGGTGGCCATGGCTGCTTTAGATGTAGGACAAGGACAACCCAGGGGAGGACTTGCAGCGATGCAGATGACAGGTGAACGCGACATTCAGGCCGATGTGGCCACAGTTTATCAGGCCCTGTTGGACGCTGAGGTGTTAAAAGCCTGTGTTCCCGGCGCGCAAGAGGTCGTTGGAACCCCTGAAGACGGATATACAGCTACCGTTGTGCAAAAAGTAGGGCCGGTGAAGGCGACGTTCAAAGGCTCGGTCACGATGTCCGATATGATCACAAACGAAAGCCTGACCATCGCGGGTGAAGGCAAAGGCGGCGCCGCTGGGTTTGCCAAGGGTGGTGCACAGGTGAGGCTCACGCCAACCGAAGCGGGTGGCACGCTGCTCAGCTATGATGTCGAGGCCAAGGTCGGTGGCAAGTTGGCGCAACTTGGCAGCCGTCTGATCGATGGATTCGCCAAGAAAATGGCCGATCAGTTTTTTGGCAATTTCCAAGAAGTCCTTGAAGGGCCTGCTGAAGGCGAGGCAGGAGATGACCCTGAAGAGGACGGCAAGAAAAAAGGCTGGTTGGGGAAACTGACCGGTCGCGCCTGAACCCTGCGTACATGCGCAGTTGAATGTGCATTCAAGCTCTGTCCCCGTCCCTGCGCACAGGTTAGTCTGTCGCGGAACATGGGGAACGGGCATGACGACAATTCTCTCTATCAAGGACCTTCGAAAATCCTACGAGGGTGGTTTTGAGGCGCTAAAAGGTCTTACGTTGGACATTGAGCAAGGTGAAATCCTTGCGTTGCTTGGCCCAAATGGGGCTGGCAAAACAACGTTGATTTCGACCATTTGTGGGATCACCTCAGCGACCTCGGGCAATGTCACGGTTGGAGGTCACGATATTCAACAGGATTTTCGCGCCGCACGCCGGATGATTGGATTGGTACCGCAGGAAATCGCACTGGAACCTTTTGAAACGGTTGCAAACACCGTTCGGTTTTCCAGAGGGCTGTTTGGCAAGCCTAAGGATGACGCACGGATTGAAGAAATTCTGCGCAAGTTGTCGTTGTGGGACAAACGCAAAAACGCGGTCAAGGAGCTGTCCGGAGGTATGAAACGCCGGGTGCTGATCGCCAAGGCGCTGGCCCACGAACCCCGCGTCTTGTTTCTGGATGAACCCACCGCTGGCGTCGACGTTGAGCTGCGCAAAGACATGTGGGAAATCGTTGCAGAGCTAAAGCAACAGGGCGTGACCATCATCCTGACCACCCATTACATCGAAGAGGCCGAGGCCATTGCCGATCGTATTGGGGTGATCAACAACGGTGAGCTTCTGTTGGTTGAGCAGAAAGCCACCTTGATGGCGCAGATGGGTAAAAAGCAGATCGAAGTCCAGCTGGCTGAACCTTTGACCTCCATCCCCGCTGCATTGAAACAACATGATCTGACGCTGACCGAAGATGGCGGTATCGTTTATACATATGACACGCATGGTGAACGGACCGGGATCACGACATTGCTGAACGATGTGGCACAAGCAGGGCTGACTCTGCGAGATGTTCAAACACGCCAAAGCAGTCTCGAAGAAATTTTCGTCACCCTTGTGTCGGGAGGAAAGTCATGAATTGGACTGCAATTGCCGCCATCTACCGGTTTGAGATGGCACGGTTTTTCCGAACGCTCGCGCAGAGCTTTTTCTCACCCGTGTTGTCGACATCTTTGTATTTTGTGGTGTTTGGAACCGCGATTGGCAGCCGCATACAAGAGGTCGAGGGAGTCTCTTATGGGGCGTTCATCGTGCCCGGTTTGATCATGTTGTCGGTTGTCATGCTGGCAATTTCCAATGCCTCATTTGGGATCTATTTCCCCAAATTCCTAGGTACAATTTATGAGTTGCTGTCCGCCCCGGTCAATTTCATCGAGATTGTTATTGGCTATGTGGGGGCCGCGGCGACCAAGGCGTTGTTCGTTGGCTTGGTGATTCTGATAACATCAATGTTCTTCGTCGATATCCGAATTGAGCACCCCGTCGCGATGGCCGCCTTTTTGGTTCTGACCTGTCTGAGTTTTGCATTGTTGGGGTTCATCATTGGAATATGGGCCAGTAATTTTGAACAGATGTCACTGATCCCTCAACTTGTTGTGACACCGCTAATTTTTTTGGGGGGGACATTCTACTCGATTTCGATGCTGCCCCCGATGTGGCAGACGATAACTTTGTTTAACCCGGTCGTTTACCTAATCTCTGGTTTCCGGTGGTCATTCTTCGGAACGGCTGATGTGCCTATCGGCCTGAGTTTGTTGGCTATTGCCGGCTTTACAGCGATTTGTCTTGGAGTGATCTGGTGGATCTTCAAAACGGGCTGGCGGATTCGCAGCTGAGCGACCTACTTATAAGGCGTTGCATTTTTGCCCAGCCCCCACGTGAATCTGGCTGCCGTCACGTTTCTGACGGGGGCTGCGTCTTGTTTGTCTTAGGGGGGCATTCTACATCGGCAGCATGAAACTTAGCCTCCCGTTTTTCAACAAGCCGCCTTTGGTGGCTGTCGTGCGCCTGTCGGGCGCTATTGGAATGTCTGGCCGGTCGTCGTTGAACGACGCCTCGTTGGCCCCGGTTTTTGAGAAAGCGTTCCGCAAGGGGAAACCTGCGGCTGTGGCGCTGGAGATAAACTCGCCGGGGGGATCCCCTGTGCAAAGTTCGCTGATCGGGGCCCGGATCCGGCGCTTGTCCGATGAGTTGGAGGTCCCGGTTATCGCTTTTGTCGAAGACGTTGCCGCATCAGGTGGATATTGGCTGGCGGCCGCTGCTGATGAGATTTGGGCAGATGACAGTTCGGTTGTGGGTTCAATTGGCGTTATTTCGTCTGGCTTTGGCGCACATGTGTTTCTGGCACGTCAGGGACTAGAGCGCCGTGTTCATACGGCGGGGAAATCCAAGTCGATGCTGGACCCGTTCAGCCCACAAAAAGAGGACGATGTTGCCCGTCTCAAGGTTTTGCTGGGTGATATCCACGAGAATTTTATCAATCACGTGAAGCGTCGCCGGGGCGACAAGCTGGATTCGGCTGCTGAACTGTTCACGGGCGAAATCTGGTTGGCCAAGCGTGCGACTGAATTGGGATTGATTGATGGGATTGCCCACTTGAAGCCGAAGCTGAAAGAGCGGTTTGGCGACAAGGTTCGGACACGTCGGTATGGTGTGCGTCGGCCTTTTTGGTCCCGGTTCGGTGCAGAACTGACACAAGACGCGGTTGCGGGTATCGAAGAACGCGCAGCATTTGCGCGGTTTGGTCTTTGATATGATTTTGAAAGTCGTCACTTTATTCCTTGTCGGTATGGCTGCCCTAGCAATGTTCGGAAAGCTCCGTTTTCCGGGGCAAAAACGTTTGGCTTCGGCCAAATGTCCGCGGTGCGGGCGTTATCGTATCGGCAAAGGCCCCTGTGCCTGTGGACATGGAGGTCAAAAATGATGGCTTGGGTACTTTCGGGGCTAGGTTTGGTGATCTTGCTGTTGGCTGGCGACGCCTTGGTGCGTGGGGCCGTGAACCTGAGCTTGCGGCTTGGGGTTCCAGCGTTGATCGTCAGCCTGACGATTGTTGCCTTTGGAACATCCGCACCCGAGCTTTTGATTGCCATCAAAGCCGTGCAGGAAAATGCGCCGGGTATTGCCTTGGGGAACGTCGTCGGATCGAACACAGCTAATGTTTTGTTGGTGCTGGGCATTCCGGCATTATTGGCCACGCTCCACACCAGTGAGTGCAACACGCGCCGTAACTATGTGTTTATGCTGCTGGCGACGTTGCTGTTTATTGCATTGGCCTTCTGCGGCACCTTCACGCTGTTAAGCGGCGCTATCTTGCTTGGCGCGCTGAGTTTGGTGTTGATTAACGCATTTCGCCAAGCCCGTGCGCACCGCCGGGCCTGTGGGAACGCCTGCGAAGACGAGGAAGAACTGGAAGGGCTGGAAGAAGCTGACCCTGACATGCCGTATTGGAAGGTGTCCATCTATCTGCTTCTTGGCCTTATAGGTTTGCCAATGGGCGCCCACTTGTTGGTTGATAATGCGACCGTGATTGCGCGCACCTATGGGGTGAGCGAGACTGTAATTGGCCTGACGCTGGTTGCTGTGGGGACGTCTCTGCCGGAACTGGCCACGACTGTGATGGCAGCCTTGCGGCGGCAAGCGGATGTGGCTCTGGGCAATGTGATCGGCTCGAACATGTTCAATCTCTTGGCCATTGTCGGGATCGCAACGTTGTTTGGTGAAATCTCGGTTGATCCTGAATTCCTTGAGTTCGATCTGTGGGTTATGCTAGGCGCGACGCTTCTGCTGGTTCCGTTTGTTTTCTTCAAACGTGACATAACAAAAATCTGGGGTGTGATCCTGACGGTGCTGTATTTCACCTATGTGATTTCCGTATTGGTTTAACCCCGTCCATCAACGGGAGATCTTTTTCATGCCTCAAGCTCTTGTGACAGGTGCAGGAATTCGATTGGGTCGGGCTATGGCGCTGTATCTTGCACGCCGAGGGTTTGATGTAGCAGTCCACTATGCCAGCTCAGCAGCGCCTGCAGAAGAGACCGTGAACGAGATCCGCGCTATGGGGCGCAAAGCCGTCACTTTGCAGGCTGATTTGTTGGTCGAAACGCAGGTCCAGGCCCTGTTGCCAGATGCGGCCGAGGCACTGGGCGGGCCGATTACATGCTTGGTCAACAACGCCTCAATATTTGAGTATGATACACTCGCTTCTGCGACGCGCGAAACTTGGGACCGTCATTTGGATAGCAACCTGCGCGCGCCTTTTGTGCTCACGCAGGCCATGGCTGCTCAGGGGCTGGAACCTGCAATCGACCAAAGCGGCGAGCCCTATGCCACCGGGTTGATCGTCAATATGGTGGATATGCGGGTACGAAAACTGACCCCGGAATTCATGACTTATTCGCTTGCTAAGATGGGGTTGTGGACATTGACCCAAACAGCTGCACAGGCGCTGACACCGGCCATTCGTGTGAACGCTATTGGGCCAGGACCCACGTTGCAGGGCCATCGACAGTCGTTGGAGCACTTTACAGTTCAGCGCCAGAATACGATTTCGGGACGCGGTGCTAACGCTTCTGATATTACGGCGGCTTTGGGGTATTTCATGGATGCCCCTGCGGTAACTGGACAGTTGCTTTGCGTGGATGGGGGGCAGCACTTGGGGTGGAAAACACCCGATGTTCTAGGCCCAGAATGAGACAACTTTTAGAAAGTTTTGCACCGGCTTAACTTGTGTTACGAAAGCGTTACAAAAAGATCTTTGTTTTCAAATGCTTGCTACACTTGGATTAAATATGTTTTTGTTATCAATGATTTAAGGTTGTGCCTAATTATTAGGCAAATTGCTGTGAGGCCAAGAAACTAAGGAGATTCTGAACGGGATCAGAAGTTATCTGCAGAGTTATCCACACGTTTGGTGGACTTATTTTCTCTTGAAAGAGGCTCGCCAAGATTGCAGACAATCCAAGAATCAGATCTGAAAAAATGACAGACCAACCCGAGCCCACTCAAGCCCCCGAAGTCACAGGATATGCCCGGATTCAGGGGTATTTAAAGACGTTAGACAGCTCGCCCGGGGTTTATCGGATGCTGGATAGCGAAAGCCGGGTTCTTTACGTTGGCAAAGCGCGCAATCTGCGCGCACGGGTCTCGAATTACTCACGCCCCGGGCATTCCGGGCGCATCGAACGCATGATCGCGGCGACCGCTTCGATGATGTTTTTGACAACCCGCACTGAAACCGAAGCTTTGTTGCTTGAACAGAACCTGATCAAGCAGCTCAAGCCGAAATACAATGTTCTGCTGCGGGATGATAAGAGCTTTCCAAACATATTGGTGGCTAAGGATCACAGCTTTCCACAGATCAAAAAGCATCGGGGGGCGAAAAAGGAAAAGGGTACCTATTTCGGTCCGTTCGCCAGCGCGGGAGCGGTCAATCGGACGCTCAACCAACTGCAAAAGGCGTTCCTGCTGCGGAATTGTTCGGATTCTATGTTTTCGGGGCGAACACGTGCTTGTTTGCTGCACCAGATCAAACGTTGTTCGGGACCCTGTGTGGGGCTGATTACGGCAGAAGCCTATGCTGAAAGCGTGCATGACGCCGAACGGTTCCTGTCGGGGCGGTCTACCAAAATCCAAGAAGAGTTGGCGGTTCAGATGCAAGAAGCATCCGAAGCGATGGAATTTGAACGCGCGGCCGGGCTGCGGGATCGGATCCGGGCCCTGACACAGGTGCAAACCACGCAAGGCATCAACCCGCGTGGCGTTACAGAGGCCGACGTGATCGGGTTGCATATGGACAGTGGCCAAGCCTGTGTGCAGGTCTTTTTCATCCGAGCCAATCAGAACTGGGGCAATCAGGATTTCTATCCTCGGGTGGGCCCTGATGTGTCAGCGGCTGAGGTGATGGAAGCCTTCCTTGGTCAGTTTTATGACAACAAAGAACCGCCGCGGCAGTTAATCCTGTCCGATGGAATCGAGAACTCGGACCTGATGGAGCAAGCCTTGGCTGAAAAGGCGGAGCGTAAGGTGGAAATCCTTGTTCCGCAAAGGGGCGAAAAAGCCGAGCTGATTTCAGGCGCGGTCCGAAACGCGCGCGAATCTTTGGCGCGGCGCATGTCTGAAAGCGCGACACAGGCCAAGCTGTTGCGGGGAGTGGCCGAGGCGTTTCAGCTTGAGGGACCCCCGCAACGCATCGAAGTTTATGACAACTCACATATCCAAGGCACGAATGCTGTGGGCGGTATGATCGTTGCGGGGCCGGATGGGTTCATGAAAAACGCCTATCGCAAGTTCAACATCCGCGGCGACGACCTGACGCCCGGCGATGACTTTGGCATGATGAAAGAGGTGCTGAACCGGCGCTTTACCCGATTGCAAAAGGAAGACCCGGATCGGGACAAGGGGCTTTGGCCGGATTTGTTACTGATTGATGGCGGGGCAGGGCAGGTCAGTGCGGTTGCAGAAATCATGGCGGCGCACGGGGTTCAGGATATCGCCATGATCGGTGTCGCCAAGGGCGTAGACCGGGACCACGGGAAGGAAGAGTTCCATCGATTGGGCGAACGCGCCTTTGCGCTACAGCGTAATGATCCCGTGCTCTATTTTGTTCAGCGTCTCAGAGACGAGGCGCACCGTTTTGCGATTGGCACCCACCGGGCCAAACGCGCCAAGGCGATTGGAGCCACGCCACTGGATGAGGTGCCCGGCGTTGGGGCCACGCGCAAACGGGCCCTTTTGGCGCATTTTGGCAGCGCCAAGGCCGTGAGCCGGGCGAATTTGGTAGACCTCAAAGCGGTTGATGGCATATCCGATGCTCTGGCAGAGGCGATCTATGATTTCTTTCACGACAAGGGCTAAGGCCATGTGGCTCGCATGATGTTTCTCAAAACTCCGAACCAGAGAGTCGTTGTGGGGGGGGAATTTGCCGCACCCGGCTTTCATGTTTCCCTGTCGCGATGTAGGGTCCGGTCATGACGTGGAACTTACCTAATATCCTGACCGCACTGCGCCTGATTGCTGCCCCTGGCGTGGCTCTGATGTTCTTGTATTTCACTCGGCCCTACGCCGATTGGCTTGCTTTGATGTTGTTTGTTGTTGCGGCCATAACCGATTGGTTTGATGGCTATCTGGCGCGGGCCTGGAAACAGGAAACCAAGTTGGGTGCGATGTTGGATCCGATCGCAGACAAAGCGATGGTTGTGATCGCCCTGATGGTGATCGTGGGCTATTCGTCGATGTCCCCTTGGTTGGTGCTGCCAGCGACTGTGATCCTGTTTCGCGAGGTCTTTGTTTCCGGTCTGCGGGAATATCTGGGCGATACAGCTGGGACGCTCAAAGTAACCAATCTGGCCAAATGGAAAACCACGGCTCAAATGGTGGCGATTGCGGTTCTGTTTGGGCAGGGTGTTTTTGAGCACTATTTGGGCATGAGCGCTTGGGGCATGGATGCGCGGTTGATTGATGACATCCTCATGGGGCGCGAAGAAGATTTGCAAGGGCTGCGCTGGAAATTGGCGGGCATGGAATACACGTGGTGGCTTGGTTTGTCGTTATTGTGGGTTGCTGCCGGTCTGACAGCCATCACCGGCGTAGACTATTTCCGCAAAGCCTTGCCACACGTAAGAGAGAGTTGACGCATGGATGTGCTCTATTTCGCTTGGGTTCGGGAACGTATTGGCCTGCCCAAGGAACGGGTCGAAACCAACGCAATCACCGTGACAGACTTGATTGAAGAGCTGCGCGCCAAAGAAGAACGCTACGAAGTTGCCTTTTCTGACCTCAGCGCATTGCGGGTTGCATTGGATCAGGAGCTGTCGGATTTCGACGCGCCGTTGGCCGGTGTCCGTGAAGTCGCGTTTTTTCCGCCCATGACAGGGGGCTGATCCCATGCGTGTGCTTGTCCAAGACGCGCCCTTTGATTTCGGGGGCGAAGTCAATACGTTTGCTGATGCTGCGGGAACTTCCGACGGTGCAATTGTGACATTCACAGGTGTTGTACGCGATTTGGCGCGTGGTGATCTGGATGTGATGGAGATCGAGCATTACCCAGGAATGACCGAAAAAGCACTGATAAAGATTGCTGAAGAGGCCATGCAACGTTGGTCTCTGGGGGATGCCTTGGTCATTCACCGGTACGGTCGGTTGGCACCCGGTGATAAGATTATGATGGTTGCTACAGCCGCACCTCATCGCAAAGACGCGTTTGAAGCTGCAGAATACCTGATGGATTATCTGAAATCTCGTGCGCCGTTCTGGAAGAAAGAAATCACCGGGCAGAGGGCTGATTGGGTTGCTGCCAAAGACGCGGACGAAGACGCGCTCAAGCGCTGGTAAGTTGCAAAATAGGTTTTAGTTGAGCGACGCGAAGATCCCTTCGCGTCGCTTTCTTGTTGTCCGGTCCGGCTGACCTTAGAAATAGCGCAGCCAGATATACACGTTGGCGATCATCAGTGTCAGGATCATGATTGGAAACGCGATTTTGACAAAGGCGATGAACCCAATGGGTTGTTTGGCTTTCTCAGCGAATGCCGCCACTGTTAGGTTGGCAGATGCCCCTAGCAGGGTACCGTTGCCGCCCAAACACGCACCGAGCGCTAGCGACCACCACAAGGGTTCGATTGCCTCGGGGCCGCCGAACGTGTCCGCGGTGGATTCAATCAGGGGAATCATGGTGGCAACAAAGGGAATGTTGTCCAGAATAGCTGATAATATGCCCGAAGCCCAAAAGATGAAGAAGGATGTCATCATCAGATCGCCTTGGGTCAGTTCCAGCACCTTTTCCCCAAAGAAAGCCAGCAGGCCAACATGTTCGACACCGGCCACGATCACAAACAGCCCACCGAAGAAAAAGATGGTGACCCATTCGACTTCGCCAAAGATGTGGTGCACGCTCTCGGATTGCTCTTCGCCGTCTTGGTGGCCATAGGCCAGCAACATCAACAAAGCCGCCCCAGCAAGCGCTGAGGTGCCGGGCTGAACACCATAACCGTGCCCAACCACAAACCCAAAGATCACTAAGCCAAGAACGCTCAGAGATTTGAACATCAAGGGCTTGTCTGTGATCGCTTCGTTTTCTTTGAACTTCATGATTCGAGCGCTGGCTTCGGCGGGGATCGCGGCCAGTTCTTTTCGGTTCATGAGGTAAATGATCCCTGTCAGAACCACCAAGCAAATAGCGGAAATCGGGGCAAGGTTAACAACAAACTCATTGAAGCTGAGGCCGGCTGCGGAACCGATAATGATGTTGGGCGGGTCACCGATCAAAGTGGCGGTGCCCCCCACATTCGAGGCCAGAATTTCAGCGATGAAAAAGGGAAAGACACGGGTTTCAAGCGCATCCGTGATCAGCAAGGTGATCGGTGCAATCAGTAGCACTGTGGTCACGTTATCCAGCAAGGCGGAAAACACTGCGGTGATCAGCGTGAGCATGATCAAGATGCCAGTGGGATTCGCATTGACCGTTTTGGCAGCTTTGATCGCGACATATTGGAACAGGCCACATTTGCTGGTGATGCCCACGATGACCATCATTCCTATGAGCAGGGCGAGTGTGTTTGAATCCACCCCTCCAATGGCTTGTTCCTGATTGATAATGCCGAAAAGAACCATCAATGAGGCCCCCAGCATTGCAAGAATGGCGCGGTTTACCTTTTCTGTGATGAGAACGGCATAGACCAAGATCAAGATGCCTGTTGCGATCCAAACTGGGTCAACACCCAAGAGATCGGGAACGGAGAGGGTGGCCCCTCCGTGTGAATTAGATTGAGTTGTCACGGGTTTTGTCCGGTTTTCTTGTTAGCTCAGAACGTTATCGAGCAAGGAGTTTGCGCTTACGGTCCCTACAAAACGGTTGGTTTCTGGCTCCACCAAAATGACGTGTCGCTTAAATTTGTAGACCAGAAAAATCCCCTCCATCACAGGGGTGTTGGGGGCGGTTACTGGGATGTTGGCCGGATTAGACATGTTGTCCGACACTTTTTCGTCTTTCAAACGCTCAAGCTGAGCATCAAAATCAGAATTGCTGAGGCTCATGAAGCCCAGGCTTTCCATTGGCACGCGGGTGCTATCTGCGCCCATGCCAATTGTCGCTGCGCGGGGCAGGATTAGTTTCAAGAGAGTTGGTGCGGTAAACACGCCTTTGTAAAAGCCATTTTCATCGACCACCGGCAGGAAGCGGGCACGGCTGTCTTTGATGGTGTTAAACGCGGCCGCAATGCTGTCGTTGGGGTGAATGGTTCTTTGCTTGTGCGGCGGAACCATTACGTCAATGCATTTCAAACCCATATCAGGACCTTTATTGGGTACGCACATACCGTTCAAAAGCAGATCATCCCAAATTTGAGAGAGCCACCAGAAAAGGTGCGTATCACAAGGATTAGATTATGGGGCTCTTCATTTCATTCTGGGATGGATTTGCCCAGACCAAATGTCTGAATTCCTGAGAGTTTTTTCATATGTGTCGTACGTCAAAATGCTGCTCAATTAATGAGATCTAGGGTCTTGTTCTGACAGTAAATAAACGGTTCAACCCTGTTGCGTCCGGAGTTCTTCGGCATCTTGGCGGGCGGCGCGCAGGCCATCCATGGCAGCTGCCAGTTCTGCTTCGGTTTGAGTCAGCTGATTTGTAAGCTCTGCTTCACGTTGCTGCAGGTATGTGATGGCCTGATCGCGGGTTTCTTCCGCTTCGTGCAGTTCCTGGCTCATCCGATCTAGATCGGCAACGTCGCTTTGACGGACGCGTGTCACGCGGTGGACCAGCCAGTTGGCAAACCAACCCATGACAAATGCAACAAAGAGGATGATCGCAGTGGCGATGATGAATTCGGTACGGTTCATTACTGATCCTCTCCAGCGGTTTCCGGTGCGTTGTCTTCTGCCGGCTTGGTATCTTGGCTTGCGGGTGTTTCGGGGGCGCCGTCAACCGCATCTGCGGGTTGCTCTGCGATCGCGTCCAGCGTCGTTTCGGTTTCTTCCAGGTCGGCGGGGCGAATGTACCTGAACGTAATGCGGCGGTTTTCCTCACGACCCTCTTCGGTGTCATTGTCGCCGATTGGCTGTGTTTCCCCATAACCGACGGCGCCGTAGCTCGACGTCAAAATGCGGCGGGCGCGAAGCTCGTTGAGGACTGATTGCGCACGGGATTGGCTGAGCTGTTGGTTCATTGTCGCGCGGCCCTGACTATCCGTATGCCCCTGAATTTCCATTCTGATCGGGCCACATACTTTCAAAACGTCTGCAATCAGATCGACGGTTTTCAACGATTCCGTGGCAATTGTCGCGGATCCCGGTTCAAAGGCAATTTTTGCACGACTTTGGATATCCGCGATCCGGACTTCGCATTCTTCCGGTGCGATGTCCTTATCGAGCGGCTCTGGTGGGGCCTGATATGTGATCGAAAGCGCGTAATTCTGCGCTTCGCCCAGCTTTTCTGACAGGTGGCGTGCAATTTCGGATTTCGCATCCTTTTGTTCGCTCACACCGCGCAAGCTAACCTTGTCCGGTGTCACCGTCAGGGCGCCATTCTTGAGAAAGGATAAGGCTTCCAACCCCGCAAGGACCCGTACGGGCCATTCGCTGGGCAAATCAGGGGTCAGGCGTGTCGCAGTGTACACCGAACTTGATCCAAAAGCAGCCTTTGCATAGCTGTCGACCATCCGGCGTAGGTTTTCGTCACCCAAGCGACCACGCAATTGAACCAGCCCTTCGGGGCTGCGGGTGGCTGTGAATTCCGGGGGGCCGATGGAATCTTTTGTCTCAGGTTCCGGTAGAACCGGGTGCAGAGCAAAAACATCTGGTAGCGCTGTTTCCAATTCGCCAATCACGCGATCAAAAAGCGCTGGATCCGTGCCTTGGGCCGCGATGAGAGTGATATCGGCGTCTGAAATGGTTACGGAGCCCATTTTTAGCTCGGATAACGCTTGAATGCTCAATTCAGATGCTCGTGCCCAGTTCGGGGAAGGGACGCCCATTCCCACAGTGCACTCTGCGTTGCCTTCCAGACCAGCAGCGTGGGCCGCATTGAGAATGCGTTTTTTTGCAGTGTCATCCTGAGCCGAACAGGCATCAAAATGAGGGCCCGTCTCATCTAGGATAAAGCGCAGCGTAAAGGGGGTAATTACCGGGCGAGGGGCCGCAATGTCCAACCCTATCCGAAGACTGGGTGGCGCCATTTTAGTCAATTCCTGTTCCAGCTTTTCCTTTTGCGCGCGACTATCCGAGATCGCAATCACGGCGACTCGTCCAGCGCTCACCGATACTTTTGAGCGGGGCAGCACTCGAAGGGCCGCCATGGCGTAGCTCATGGCATCGTCCCAGCCCGAAGGTTTGGGATAGTCCGCCATCTCTAACAAGTCGGTGACTTTGTGGGCTTTATCCAAATCCCGCAGGGCGCGGATGATAGCGTCGCGATCAACGCTGCTTGGAATGAGGCCAATGATGGAGACACCAGAGTCATTGCGCAGAATTTCGGCTGAGAACCGAGGCGCAGCAAGATCCGCTGTGGGTGTGATTTTCATCTGGTCGATGACGCGGGATGGATCCACTTCGCCGCCAATCACGCTAAGGGCATTAAAGCGGGTGGCTTCATCTTTGGCGGTGCCGCTTACAATGACACGCAGCCCATCTGCCTGAACCTCGGCCCAAGCGTGGCCTTGTTCATCGAGCGTCCGGCGGACTGCAATTTCAGAGTTTTCTTCTACTGCAGTAACAGCAAAGCTGGCAGCAACAAGAGAGACTCCTGCAGCCAGTAGAAAGGTCAAGGCGACCACAATCGAAAGAGGGATGCGCATATTTCAGTTCTATTTCGTATGGTCTTTAAGTGTCGTCATACATTCCCCGCCCTTCGGACGCAATCATGCCAGCAGTGCAGCACAAAAGAAGATAAGCGGAATAAAGCCAGTGTCGCGGTTTACCCTGAAGAGTTGCAGCAGCTTAGCGTTGTCTTCGATATCTAATCCTCGAAGCTGCCACGTCATATGCCAGCCCATTGCCCAGGGCCCTACCAAGGCCAGGCCCAGCGCTAGAAAAGAAGCATCGGGCAGCCCGGCTTCGATCACCGCCAGTCCCATCAAGGACACGGTTGCAACTAGAAAGTATTTCATCCAGCGCGCAGTATCTTGTCCAAACAGGCGGGCTGTAGATTTGACACCGATCAGGGCATCATCCTCGGTGTCTTGGTGCGCATAGATCGTGTCATAGAACAACGTCCAGGCAATGCCTGCGGCGTATAGAAACAACGCCGGAGCGCCCAATGATCCGCTGTGCGCGGTCCAGGCCAAAAGCGCGCCCCAATTAAAGGCCAGACCCAGAAAAACCTGTGGCCACCACGTGAACCGTTTAGCAAAGGGATAAACGGCGACGGGCAAAAGCGAGAGGACACCAAGCGCGATTGCGGCTTGATTGAAGGTTAACAAAATTGCCAAACCCAGCAGGGCCTGCAAGATCATCCATCCCAAGGCTTGGCGCACGCTTACTTGCCCAGACGGGATCGGCCGTGATCGTGTGCGCTCGACCTGACCATCAAAGTCGCGATCCGTGATGTCATTCCATGTACATCCAGCGCCACGCATCAGCCACGCCCCGAGCGCACAGCCAACCGCGATCCACAGATCAAACACGCTCGGATTTTGGTCATCCAAGATTGCCAGCGCAAGGCCCCACCAACAGGGGATGAGCAGCAGCCACGTCCCAATTGGTCGGTCTGCACGGCTCAGGCGCAGGTAGGGGCGTGAAAACGCTGGGGCATATTGGTCGACCCAGTTGTCTTGTAGTGCGTCAGAGACCTGACCATCTGGTGTTGGGGCATTGCCTTGCATATGTAGGCTTTCATGAGTGCAAAGATCAGACTGTATGTAGAGCACCCGCTAGGGGATGGGCAATCGGTTCCTTTGGATCGCGATCAGGCGCATTACCTTTTTGGCGTGATGCGGATGACCGTGGGAGGACAGGTGTTGCTGTTCAACGGTCGAGATGGTGAATGGCTGGCCGATGTGGCCGAGGCTGGCAAACGGGGCGGGGTACTGGTGTGTGTGGAACAGACCAAACAGCTGCAGATGCCGCCGGACCTTTGGTTGCTGTTTGCGCCAATCAAAAAAACCCGAACAGATTTCATTGTTGAAAAGGCCACCGAAATGGGGGCCGCACGGATTTTGCCGGTCCATACTGCCTATACCAACTCAGAACGTATCCGACAGGACCGGCTTCAGGCTCACGCGGTTGAGGCGGCCGAACAATGTGGTGGCACCTATGTTCCCGAGGTTGCGGCGTTGCAAAAGCTGGACCGTGTGTTGGATCAATGGCCCGATGGGCGGCAATTGATGTTCTGCGACGAAGCCGAGGTTGGGGCGGCAAAACAATTGGCGGAACAAACACCGGGGCAACCTTGGGCGATCCTGATTGGGCCCGAGGGCGGGTTCTCAGACGCTGAACGCAAACGGTTGTGGGTGCAGCCCTTTGCCCATGTCGTCAGCTTGGGGCCGCGGATTCTGCGGGCTGACACGGCTGCTGTGGCCGCCATGACGGTATGGCAGCAGGCCTTGGGGGATTGGGGATGATCCGCGAAGCGACGCAAGACGACGCGGTGGCGATTGATGCATTTCTGGCGGAACACGCTGCCAGCTCGATGTTTTTGCGCAGCAACCTCGCGTCTCAGGGTGTTGGGATTAGCGACCACCCGCATTCGTCTCGGATCTTTCTTCGGGAGGTGGAAGGCATTGTTGGTGTCTTTGGTGTGACCAAGGGCGGATACTTGATGGTGCAAATGCCCGACCTCACCAGCGACGTTGCCACTGTGTTTGCACGTTCGATTTCCGGGTCCACGGTATTGGGTATGACAGGACCAACCGCGCAGGTTGAAACGACGTTGGTAGCTTTGGGGTTGGACAACGGTGAATTTCGGTTGAACCACGATGAGCCGCTGTACCGGTTAGAGCTGTCACAAATGTCGGCACAAACCGTGGACTGTCGCCCGATGGAGCCGAGCGATGTGCCCCTATTGGAGGGCTGGTTTGCGAAGTATCTGACGGATACCAATCAAGCCAGCGCAGACGAGGCCAAAAAAATCGCACCGGCACGTGCGAAATCAGACCTTGAAACCGGGCGCGTGCGTCTCTTGATGAAGCAGGGGCAACCCGTTGCCATGGCCTCTTTGAATGCCATTGTATCTGATCATGTGCAGGTCGGAGGGGTCTATGTTCCCTCAGACCTGCGGGGGCGTGGGTATGGGCGAGAGGTGACATTAGGGTTGTTGCAGGACGCCGAAAGAAACGGGGCAAAAGTGGCAGTGTTGTTTGCCAATAACCCACCGGCTGCTCGCGCCTATGAGGCGATCGGATTTGAGCAGGTCGGTTGGTATCGGATTGCCTTGCTTGGTCAACCACAGGAGATACGTTCATGAGTTTCATCCGCCCCGAAGCCCGAGCAGAATTATGGCGCTGGCGCGAGGTTCTGGCTGGCGTCGGATTGGCCCTGCTTGGGCTGAGCTGGATCTCTGGCCCCGGCGGATTGCTGGGTGGTATCGGCTGGGCTGTTATCGTGATTGCCTCCGTCGTGATTGTGGTTGGCGTGCAACGCGCCCGCTTTCGCACCGGCAGCGGCGGCCCTGGTATCGTTTTGGTGGACGAGCGGCAGATCACTTACTACGGCCCGTTGACCGGGGGGGTGATCGCGACCGAGAACCTTGAGAAACTGACGTTGGATCCAACAGCAAAGCCGGCCCATTGGATTTTGGACCAACACGGTCAACCGCCGCTACATATTCCAATCACGGCCGAGGGCGCGGATGATCTATTTGATGTGTTTTCCACGTTGCCCGGTCTGCAAACACAGCGGATGCTTGCAGAATTGACAGGAACAGGTGGGTTGCCGGTGGTGATTTGGGAACGAAATACTATAGAACGCCCGCCCCACATGCGCTTGCACTAGAAAGTGAAAGACAACGTTTTCCCATGGACAACGTGGGCAAGAACACGCAAGCGTGAAAATCTGGTCAGACTTTGAGCCGACCATCCATTGACACCCAGCATGAATCTGCCCACTTCTCGGCATATAATGCATGCAGCGAATGACGGAGCGCGCCCCATGTCCATTCCTCAGTCCGGCGGTGGGCCGATTGAACGCCATGAACAACTGGCCGAGTATTTGGCCGATGGATGTAAGCCAAAAGAAGAGTGGCGCATCGGAACCGAGCACGAAAAGTTCGGGTATTGCAAAGACACGCACAAGGCGCTGCCGTTCGAAGGCAAACGGTCGATTGTTGCGGTTCTCGAAGGTCTGCGTGACCGGCACGGTTGGTCCGAAGTGCGCGAAGGCGCGCATCTGATCGGGTTGGAAAAAGACGGGGCCAATGTCTCGCTAGAACCTGGTGGCGCGCTGGAACTGTCCGGCGCCCCGTTAGAAACGATTCACGAAACCTGCGACGAGGTGAACATTCACCTGCGTGAGGTCAAAGATATCGCTGATGAGATCGGCGTTGGCTTTATTGGTCTTGGTGCTGCACCGATCTGGAAACATGACGAAGTACCACTGATGCCCAAGGGCCGGTACACGCTGATGAACGATTACATGGAAAAAGTTGGCACAATGGGCCGTTCCATGATGCGTCGGACGTGTACCGTTCAGGTAAACCTCGATTTCGGGTCCGAGGCCGACATGGTGCAGAAGTTGCGCGTTGCTTTGGCTTTGCAGCCTGTTGCGACGGCGCTTTTTGCCAATTCTCCGTTCTTTGAAGGCAAGCCAAACGGACATAAAAGCTGGCGCAGCCGGATTTGGCGGGATTTGGACGACGCGCGCACAGGAATGTTGCCCTTTGTGTTCGAAGAAGGGTTTGGCTTTGAACGATACGTTCAATATGCGCTCGATGTGCCGATGTATTTCGTTTACCGCGACGGGCAGTACATCAACGCGCTGGGCATGTCGTTCCGCGACTTCCTGAAAGGGAAACTGCCAGCTTTGCCCGGCGAGACACCAACGCTTAGCGATTGGGCGGATCATCTCACCACAGCATTCCCCGAAGCGCGTATTAAAAAGTACATGGAAATGCGCGGCGCGGATGGGGGTCCGTGGCGTCGTTTGTGTGCTTTGCCTGCTTTCTGGGTTGGGCTGATGTATGATCAGTCTTCGCTGGATGCGGCTTGGGATCTGGTTAAAGGTTGGGATGCTGAAACCCGCGAAGGGTTGCGGGTGGCTGCCAGCGAAACGGCCCTGCAGGCGCAGGTCGGCAATATCAAAATGCATGATCTTGCCCGCGAGGTGGTGGCGATTTCTGAAGCGGGCCTAAAGGCGCGTGCCAAAGAAGGTGCCGGTGGTTTGGTTCCGGATGAAACCCATTTCCTGAATGCGCTAAAAGACAGTCTGGACAGCGGAAAAGTGCCTGCTGATGAATTGTTGGAGCGTTACCACGGCGATTGGAACGGGGATCTGAGCAAGATCTACGGCGATTACAGCTACTAATCTGGGCTGTTTTCGCTTGCCTTAGAAAAACCTCTCGCGCCGCATGCTGGCGCGGAGGGAATTCAGCTCTTCGACCCGATTTTGGGTTCGGTTCCGGCCCGAATGCGCGAAATATTTGCGCTGTGACGCCAATAGACCAGCAGGGTCAAAACGATCCCCAGTATCAGATTGGCGCCATACCCTAAGCCAACGGCCCAAAGCGTTGAGCCTGCCGCCGCACACAAAGCTCCCATTGACGAAATACGCGACAGGCCGGCTCCAACGAGCCAGGTCAGGCAACACGCCACGCCAACTGGCCAAGCGAGCGCCAACCAAATGCCAAGGAATGTGGCAACACCTTTGCCGCCTTTGAACCCAAGCCAAACCGGAAAGCAATGACCCACAAATGCGGCCAGCGCGGCAATTTGAACAGCGTCTTCACCTGCGAACGCGCGCGCAACTAAGACGGCCACTGCGCCTTTGCCACCATCAAACAACAGTGTGAGCGCAGCCGCTGATTTATTGCCAGTGCGTAAGACGTTGGTTGCGCCGATATTGCCAGACCCAATGTCACGCAGATTGCCAAGCCCCATGACTTTGGCAAGGATCATGCCGAAGGGGATCGAGCCCAGCCCGTAGCCGATAACGGCCCAAAGGATCAGTTGGGCAGATGTAGAGTCAAAAGGCGGCATCAGGCTCTCCGATAGATTTCATGTCCGGCAACATATGTTGCCTGCACTCTACCTTGCATCCGCTGACCATCAAACGGTGTGTTCTGCGATTTGGATTTTAAAGTGGCGCGGTCCAGAATAAAGGGCACATCAGGATCAAACAGAACCAGATCAGCAGGGGCGCCAGCGGACAGCCGTCCACTGTTTAGACCAAGGCGTTTTGCAGGATTTAGCGACATGGCGCGGAACAAGGTTGGCAGATCCAATTGGTCAGAGTGGTAAAGACGCAGCGCAGCTGGCAGCAGCGTTTCCATTGCAACCGCCCCGGCTGCGGCCTCTGCAAACGGTAGACGCTTGCTTTCTTCGTCCTGTGGGGTGTGCATCGAACTGATGATGTCGATCAGGCCCGTTCGCACGGCTTCAATAACGGCCTGTCGGTCGTCTTCGGATCGCAGTGGCGGTTTAACCTTGAAGAAGGTGCGATAGTCGGAAACGTCCAGCTCATTCAACGTCAGGTGATGAATCGATGTCCCGGCGGTAATGTCGAGCCCGTTGTTTTTGGCACGTTCCAACGCTGGCAAGGCACGGGCTGTCGTGATTTGATCGGCGTGGTAACGGGCACTGGTCATTTCCAGCAGAGCGATATCGCGATCCAATCCCATGCGTTCGGCCATCGGTGACACAGCAGGAAGCCCACGCAGGGCAGCAAATTTGCCACTGGTGGCGGCAGCACCCGCGCTCAGGATCGGTTCTTGTGGATGGGCCATAACCAGCGCCCCACAGGACCGTGCGTAGGTCAGCGCGCGTGTGAATACCTTGGTGTTGCTGATAACGTGATCGCAATCGGTAAAGGCCACTGCGCCTGCATCCATCAGGAACCCGATTTCTGTCATTTCGCTGCCTTCGCGCCCTTTGGTTAACGCCGCCATCGGCAGAACATTGACTGGGGCTTCGGCTTGGGCCCGACGGGTCACGAATTCTAGCGTTTCAGGATTGTCGATTGTGGGCGTGGTGTCTGGGCGCGTTACCATCGTCGTAACGCCACCAGCGGCTGCAGCGGCCCCGGCAGACTTATAGCTTTCTTTGTGCCGTTCACCGGGTTCGCAAACCTTGACGCCAATGTCGACGATGCCGGGGGCCAGGCATTTCCCCCGGCAGTCAATGATGGTGTCGGTGGACGGCGGTATATCCGATCCTTGGCTTTGGATGATGCCATCGCGCACGTGTAGCCATCCAAGCGTGTCGGTATTGGCTTCGGGATCAATCAGGCGGGCGTTTGTAAAGAGGAGGTCGCTCATGTCAGTGCCCTTTCGATGGCGGTTTTGGTTGCGGCTGGATCAGCTTGGTATTTTATCAGATGCTTATCACCGGATTTTGTGATGATCTGTACAAAGCTGCCAATGGTTTTGACCGCTTCGATTTGAGACAATTGTATCGTGCGTGGGCCGGGACCTATCAGGGCACCTTCTTTGACTTCCCAAACGGCTGATAACTCTTCACTGGCGAGATACCAGCCGCGGATCGCGATTGCGGCCAATCCTGCGGGCGCACCTGTCCAGACGTATGGGTTGCCAACGATCCAAAGAATAGCCATCGCCCCCCCCATCCCAAGGGCTGCGAGCCATGTATGGGATCGGATATAGGCAGCACGGTCTGCGGTGAAACGGGTCATAGGGCCACCTTTAACACTGCCAGTATGATCAAGGTCATGATCACCGCAAACAGGCCAAATCCGATGCGCCGGGCGTCTGATCGGATCTGGCGCGGTGATTTGCGCTGTGCTGAATAAGGTTGGGCGCTTTTGGTGGGGATGTGTTGCGCGGTCCAATCGGTGCCGTCTTCGGTATAGACGCCGACCAGTAAAACGTTTGGGTTGGGTCGCAACTGCATGGATTGACCGTCAAAGGCTTTGCTGCGCAGGAGCATGACCCACCCTGTGAGGGCGTCCAACTTTGCGATATCCAATTGATCTCGCGAGAGGCCGCACCCTTCGGTCAGGTATCCAACCAATCCTAGATCCTGTAGGTCAGTGAGGGGAAAGATTTCGACTTGATCTGGGTCCAAGCCACTGACACCCAAAATTTGAGCGGCAGCACCGGGTTCACGTAGAAACCGCGCCTCTTCTGGTCGCATATCCAGTGAAAACAAACGCAGAACCGCGTGTTCACCTGCGGCAACGACCAGCGGATCAGTCATGTTGACCCCTATGATTTCGGGCCAGCAGTTCCATCGCGGCCATACGGACGGCAACGCCCATTTCGACCTGTTCCTGAATGACCGAGCGGTTTATGTCATCGGCAAGCTGGCCGTCGATTTCAACGCCCCGGTTCATCGGGCCGGGGTGCATGACAATCGCATCGGCTTTGGCCAATGAGAGTTTCGCTTCATCCAGACCGTACCGATGGTAGTATTCACGCTCGGATGGGATGAAGCCACCGTCCATCCGTTCCTTTTGGAGGCGTAGCATCATCACCACGTCGACGTCTTTCAGGCCTTCGTGCATGTCGTCATAAATTTCAGCCCCGAAATCAGCGAACTGGCTAGGCACCAAAGTGGGTGGTCCAACCAATCGGATGCGATTTTCCATCTTGCCCAACAGGATCAGATTTGAACGGGCCACGCGAGAGTGAGCAACATCTCCGCAAATCGCGATGTTCAGCCGGTGCAGGCGTCCCTTTGCCCGGCGAATGGTAAGCGCATCAAGCAATGCCTGCGTCGGGTGCTCGTGTTTTCCATCCCCGGCGTTCAACACGGCGCAGTTCACTTTTTGCGCCAACAGATCAACCGCGCCCGAATGGGGGTGTCGCACCACCAGCAAATCCGGGTGCATCGCGTTCAGCGTCATAGCCGTGTCAATCAGGGTTTCGCCCTTTTTGATCGAGCTGGCCTGCATGGCCATATTCATTACATCCGCGCCCAGTCGCTTGCCGGCCAACTCGAAAGATGCCTGTGTCCGGGTCGAGTTTTCGAAGAACATATTAATTTGGGTCATGCCTGATAGAACATCGGCATGCTTGGTCGATTGTCGGTTCAGATCGACATAGGTTTCCGCCAGATCCAGAATGGCGGTAATATCGCTGGGGGAAAGATGCTCGATGCCAAGAAGGTGACGGTGGGCAAAACTCATGGCGCAGCTCCGATCTGACAATTTTCCCGCTTATAGAAAGGTCCCGCCAAAGGGGCAATATGTTGTGGCAGGGTTAATCACCCTCTTGTTTGGGCGGTGTTGGAAGACATGTTCCGTTAGATTGACAGGTGAACCCCAATTCGCAAAGGGTGCCGCCCTGACAGCGTGTCGCCCCGATCGAGGAACATGCCCCATCCTTCAGGCACAGCTGACCTGGTTTGCACCATTTCCCATATCCGCAATCCACAGCATTTTGCGGAACACACCCGCGGATCAGCGAGCATTTGAAACCAGGACGGCATTGCGACCCGGTTTCGCACAAGAACTCACCCGGTCTGGTACAGCCTCCGGTGGGCAGACAGGTTGTTCCTACGGGGCAGGCGGAGCCATTCCGACAATCAGTGCGGGCCTTTGGGATGCAGGCCCCGGTCGCCGAGCACTTTGTTCCGGGCGGGCAAACAAGACCACTGGTGCATTTGCTAGCGCCGTGTGCCTCACACCGTGTGCCCCCGTCGGTACAGTACTGACCAACGGGGCAGGAGCGCCCGCCGCCGCAGTAGATGCCCCCTAGCGGGATACAGTATCCATCCCAAGAACACCGCTCACTCAGGGCGCAACATCCACGTGCCCCGCATTGGTGGGTGCCAACAGGGCATTGAGTGTGAAATCCTACACGAATTTCGCCAGCAAAGGATTGGACCGCAAAGAACAGGGCCATCAGTCCGCTAGCAAGAAGGCAAATGAAGCTACGCATGGGTTTTGATCCGGTTTTTTGCATCGTCGGTGCCAGATACGATCCTGGCAAGTGCCAATCCGCTTTCCCTCACCGCAGGGCAGGATAAAGTGGGCGCCATGGAATCGGCCATCGACTATTATACCGCGCGGGCACTGCTGGATTGGCAGCTAGAGCTGGGCGTCACTGAAACCATCGGCGATAGCCCGGTGGATCGATATGCGTTGCCCGATACCACAGCCAAGCCAAAACAAGCTGAACCGGGCGTGATCCCGATAAAACCAGCTGCAGAAGATCCAGCTGCGGTTGCGCAGAAGCTCGCACTCAAAGCTGGATCACTAGAAGATCTCAAAGCGGCAATTGCCGGTTTTGAGTTGTGTGAGTTGAAAAAGGGCGCACGCAATCTGGTGTTTGGGGGCGGCAACCCGGCGGCCAAAGTGATGATCATCGGTGAGGCCCCGGGGCGAGAAGAGGATCGAGCCGGTCGACCATTTGTGGGATCCGCAGGCAGTTTGTTGGACAAGATGCTTGCCGCGATCAATCTGGATCGGGAAACGTCCGTCTATATAACGACCGTTTTGCCATGGCGACCGCCACAGAACCGAGACCCGCGGCCCGATGAAATCGGGATGCTCAAACCATTCCTTGAGCGACATATCGAACTGGTGCAGCCCGACGTGTTGGTTTTGATGGGGAATATCAGCTGTCAGGCCATTCTGGGCAAACGAGGGATTACCCGATTGCGTGGGAAGTGGGAGCAGGCGTTGAAGCGCCCTGTATTGCCAATGCTTTCTCCAGAACAATTGTTGCGGCAACCACAGGCGAAACGACAGGCTTGGGCGGACCTCTTGGAATTACAAGCAAAGCTGAAAACTGGAACCTGAACCATGTCACGCATCGACGAATCCAAATCCTTTATCCCAGTCCGCATTGCCGTTTTGACGGTGTCTGATACGCGTGCCGTTGTGGATGATAAATCGGGCAAGACGCTGGTGGATCGGATTGAAAAGGCCGGTCACACCGTTGCTGCTCGCAAAATCTTACGCGATGAGCGGGCAGAGATTGCTGACCAATTGCGGGCCTGGGTGGCGGATTCTGAAATTGATGTGGTGATTTCCACTGGCGGCACCGGATTGACGGGGCGGGATGTGACCGTCGAGGCCCATCGCGATGTCTATGAAAAGGAAATGGATGCATTTGGCACCATCTTTACTATTATTTCGATGGAAAAGATCGGCACGTCTGCGGTGCAGTCCCGAGCCACAGGCGGTGTTGCCGGAGGAACCTACCTTTTTGCACTGCCCGGTAGCCCCGGGGCTTGCAAGGATGCTTGGGATGGCATTCTGGAGAAACAGCTCGATTACCGGCATCGTCCTTGTAATTTTGTCGAGATTCTTCCGCGATTGGACGAACATCAGCGACGGAAGTAATCTGTGCAGACGTTGAACCCAATGTGACCACCTTGTGGCTTGGCATTTCATGGTGCCCGGCTACATTGAAGATACGGCAGCTTATTGCGACCAGAAAAGGGTATTGAATGCGGTTTCTCCGGCAGAGCCTTGTAGGCGTGTTTTTGGCGTCTTTGACGCTTGCGCTGTTAATTTATGCCGGACAATTGGTTCTAGGCGCCGTTCAAACCCGATTGGCCGACGAAAAGCGAGCTCCGCAGGCCCGTGAACGCATTTTTGCAGTGAATGTTCTAACGGCAGAACTGGCTACGATCACACCAATTTTGGAAGCATTCGGTCAGGTCAGTAGCCGACGCACGCTGGAACTGCGCGCGGCGGCGGGGGGGCGGATCATTGCCTTGGCCGAGACGTTTGAAGAAGGTGGATCAGTCAAAGAGGGCGATGTATTGGTTCGAATTGATCCCGCAGATGCGCAATCAGCTCTGGATCGCGCCAATTCAGATTTTCTGGACGCCAAAGCCGAAGAACGAGACGCAGGACGTGCATTGATCCTTGCCGGTGATGAATTGCAAGCGGCTGTAGATCAGTCCGATTTGCGTGCGCGCGCCCTGAAGCGACAGATTGATTTGCAAGATCGTGGGGTTGGAACAGCTGCGGCAGCAGAAACGGCAGAATTGGCGCTGGCATCGGCCCGACAGGCAGTCTTGGCGCGGCGTATCGCGGTGGCTCAGGCTGAATCTCGGGTTGATCAAACCATCACGCGTTTAGCACGGGCTCAAATCGCGTTGGATGCCGCTGAACGTGATGTTCAGGAAACCACTGTGACGGCAGGTTTCAGTGGGACACTCGGATCGGTAAACCTAGTCGAAGGGCGCTTGGTATCAGCCAACGAAAAATTGGCCGAATTGGTCGACCCCATGTCGCTTGAGGTCGCGTTTCGGGTGTCGACTGCGCAATATGCGCGGTTGCTGGATGAAACAGGACAGTTGATCCCAGCGCCAGTTATTGTCGCTTTGGATGTCACCGGTGCGGATCTACGAGCTACGGGTGTAATTAGCCGCGATGCAGCCGCTGCAGGGGATGGCCAATCGGGTCGTCTGATTTTCGCGCGCCTCTCTGATGCGCCGGGGTTTAAACCCGGCGATTTTGTCACGGTTTTGGTGGATGAACCGCCTTTGTCCGGTGTCGTTCGATTACCGGCTTCTTCGCTGGATGCGACGCATTCGGTTCTTATCTTGGGCGAGGAGGAGCGGTTGGAAAGCCTGAATGTGGAGTTGGTGCGCCGGCAAGGGGATGAAGTTCTGTTGCGCGGCGTTGGTTTGGCGGGGCGCGAAGTGATCGTTGGGCGAACACCATTGCTTGGGGCGGGTATCCGTGTGCGCCCATTGCGCGACGGGCCGCAAACCCAAGCCCAGCCCGAAGCGGCTATGTTGGAACTTACGGACGAGCGACGGGCGAAATTGGTAGCTTTCGTGGAAGGCAACAAAAAGATGCCCGAAGCGATGAAAGCCCGTGTTCTGGAAAAATTGACCGAGGCAAAAGTGCCTATGAAACTAGTCAAACGCATTGAATCTCGGATGGGGGGATAAAGCCCCATGATGCGCGAGATCCCAAATGCCGCTGGCGGTATTCTAAGTTATTTTACACGTCACCGAACGGCGGCGAACCTGTTGTTGGTTGTCTTGGTGGTGCTGGGAACCGCCTCGATCCCGAATATGCGTGCGCAGTTTTTTCCGGATGTCATCGTTGAAAACGTTAGCGTTGGGGTGGTTTGGGACGGTGCAGGCCCCGAAGATGTAGACAGCGCGATTGTACAGGTTCTTGAACCTGCTTTATTAGCTGTGGACGGGGTGGAAAGTACGGAGTCCACCTCACGCGAAGGGACGGCCTCGATCAAGCTTGAGTTTGAACCGGGTTGGGACATGTCTCGAGCTGGTGATGACGTGCAATCTGCTGTGGATGGGGTGACCACCTTGCCTGCGGATGCAGAGGATCCAACCGTTCGGCGCGGGGTCTGGCGCGACAGGGTAACGGATGTTGTCGTCACCGGTCCGATCGGGCCAGAGCAACTGGGCCTGTTCGCGGACGAGTTTATTACTCGGCTGTTTGCCGAAGGGGTGACGCGGACCTCGATAAGAGGTGTGGCCGCGCCTCAGACCATTGTCGAAGTGCCATCTGCTCAGCTGATTGCGAATGATATCGGGATGTCCGACATTGCTTCGGCAATCGCCGCCGAGGTGAATGCGGATCCAGCCGGGGATGTGTCGGGGGCAAATGCCCGTGTCCGCACGGGCGTAGCCAAACGCACACCGGAAGAGATTGAACAGATTGTATTGCGATCCAATGCAGATGGTTCAAAATTGACGATTGGGGATGTGGCGACCATTCGGGTCGAAGGGGTCAACCGCAACCGCAGTTATTTTGTCGGTGAAGACCCGGCAATGTCGATACGCATTGACCGTTCGACTCAAGGGGATGCGATCAGGATTCAGGCCGCGGTGCAAAAGGTTGCAGATGAAATGCAACTCAGCTTGCCCCATGGCGTAACGCTGGAGCTGATCAGAACGCGAGCGGCGGCGATCACCGGACGTCTGGACATTCTGGTCGACAATGGCCTGATGGGGTTGGTGTTTGTCGTTGCATTGCTGTTCTTGTTCCTGAACGCGCGCATTGCATTTTGGGTCGCCGCAGGGATCCCGGCGGCGATGTTTGCGGCCATCGCGCTCATGTATGTTGCAGGTCTGACGATCAATATGATCTCGCTGTTTGGTCTGATCATTACGTTGGGCATTGTTGTCGATGATGCGATTGTGGTCGGCGAACACGCAGATTTCAGGGCGCGGCGTCTGGGGGAGCATCCGGTCGTGGCGTCAGAGCGCGCCGCGCAGAGGATGGCGATGCCTGTCTTTGCGGCCACGCTCACGACCGTGATTGCCTTTTTCGGGCTGATCTCGATTGGCGGTCGGTTTGGCGATTTGATCCGGGATATCCCGTTCACAGTCATTGTCGTTCTGATTGCATCGCTGGTCGAATGTTTCCTGATTTTGCCCAACCACATGTCCCACGCCATTGCGCATTCGACCAAAGAGCATTGGTATGATTTGCCGAACCGGGTCGTGAACCGGGGGTTCCGCTGGGTGCGGGATCATCTTTTCCGCCCGCTTATTGGCTGGGTCGTGTGGGGGCGCTATGTGGTTTTCGCTGGTGCATTGGTCATCCTAGCAAGTCAGGCGGCACTTTTCATTCAGGGAGATGTGAAGTGGCGGTTCTTTAATGCCCCCGAACGCGGCTCTGTGACGGGGAATTTCGCGATGGTCGAAGGGGCCAAACGTGCAGATACCCTAGAGATGATGCGCGAGATGCAGCGCGCGACCGAGGCATTAGGCGCCCAATACGAAGAGGAATATGGGCGCAACCCACTGGATTATGTCATGGCCGAAGTTGGCGGCAATGCAGGCTGGGGGTTGTCTGGCGTAGATACCAAGGAAAAGGATCTGCTGGGCGGTATTTCTATTGAGTTGATTGACGCAGATCTGCGGCCCTATTCCAGCTTTGCTTTTGTGGGCGAGTTGCAAGACATGGTCGTGCGTCATCCAATGGCTGAGATTGTCACCTTTCGGGGATGGCGGTCTGGACCCGGTGGCGATGCTTTGGATGTGCAATTTTATGGGGCAGATGTTGCCACGCTGAAGGCGGCGTCGGAGGATCTGCAAACTGCGGTTTTACGGTATCCCGAAGTGTCAGCGGTTGAGGACAACCTAGCCTACGACAAAGAAGAGGTTATCCTGGATTTGACTGCTCAGGGGCAGTCTCTGGGCTTCACGATCGAAACATTGGGCCGTGCGCTGCGCGCCCGGTTGAACGGGATCGAGGCTGCGACGTATCCTGAGGGTCCGCGCAGTGCTGAGATTCGGGTTGAGTTACCTGATGGGGAGTTAACCGCGGACTTCCTTGAACGCACGCTGTTGCGATCTCCACAAGGTGTTTACGTGCCGCTTGCGGATATCGTGTCGGTTACCCAACGCACAGGATTTTCAACGGTGCGACGCGAAAACGGTGTTCGCCTGATTTCTGTCACTGGTGATATTTCCGAGGACGATCCCGCCCGCGCCAGCGAAATTACCGAAGCTCTGCGAGCGGAAATTCTGCCTAAAATTGCCAGCGAAAGACAAGTTGAGTGGCGCATGTCTGGCCTCAGCGAACAAGAGGATGATTTCCTCAATGATGCGCGTACGGGTTTGATTTTGTGCCTGACCGGAATCTATCTGGTGTTGGCGTGGGTTTTTGCCAGTTGGACGCGCCCGCTGGTGGTCATGGCAATCATTCCGTTTGGATTGGTTGGCACCATTTGGGGACATTACGTTTGGTCTGTCCCGCTCAGCATGTTCACGGTCGTGGGATTGCTGGGCATGACCGGCATCATAATCAACGATTCAATTGTTCTGGTCACCACGATTGACGAATACGCAGAAGAACGCGGTTTGGTCCCTTCTATCATTGATGGGACTGCCGACCGCTTGCGACCTGTGATGCTGACAACTTTGACAACGGTTTTGGGTCTTGCTCCACTGCTTTATGAAAGTTCGCAGCAGGCTCAGTTTTTGAAACCAACCGTGATTACGCTGGTTTACGGACTGGGTTTTGGCATGGGCTTGGTGTTGTTGGTTGTCCCGGCCCTGATCGCGATTCAGCGCGACGTTTCACGCCCTCTGACTGCTCTGCGCCGGGCCATACGTAGTCCTGACCGGGGTATCCGCGCGATTGCTTTTGGAGCGTCTATTGCCGTTGTTGGATGGCTTGCTGCGACAGTGGCTTGGGCGGCATTTTTTGGGCACTTGCCTGAAATCATTCTGGCTGCCCTACCGCAACTTGCAGATATGGATGCCATGCGCGCTGGCTTGATTGCGTTTGTGATTGGAGCACTGGCTATTGTGTTCGTGATCTATCTGCTGGCCGTGATGTTTTATTGGCGCGCGTTTTCAAGGGCTAAAGGCGTGTAAGGGCCAGTTCCATCAGGTCGATGACCCGCGCACTCATCGGAAGCGTGTTTGCGCGGACTTCTTTAATTGGGAACCATTGTGCGTCGCTGACGTCATCCGCGGCAATGGGGGTGCCTTTAACGAAGGTGCAGGCAACGCCAACCAACAAGTAATGGGTTGTGACTTGCCCCCGATCATCCGTGCGCAAGAGATCATAGTTAGTTAGGTAATCGACAGGATCGGCTTGCACGCCGGTTTCTTCGTACAATTCACGTGCCGCCGCAGCCAATGCGGTTTCTCCCCATTCCACATGTCCGCCGGGAAACCCCCACATGCCTGCATCAGGTTGTTTCTTGCGCTTCGCCAGAAGAACGTTGCCGTCATGGATGACAACAGCAATCGCACCAAGAAGTGGGGTTTGTGACATGGATCGCTTTTACCTTAGCTGGGGGTGCAGCCTAGAATGTCGACAGCGTGTTTACTGCCCAGCACGGTGATGCGCATTTCAGAACGGTCCAGTGCAAAGGTGCCACCAGAATTGTTAACCAGCTCTGAGGTCGCAATCAAAGTATTCCCTTGCCGTCGGGTCTGCGCCTCGGACGCCCAGAGTTGCGGGTTGCCGGGTTCGAACACCAAAACCTCGGGACCACCAGCAGAGGGCATTGCAATGCGGGCTTCGATCTTCAAGCCATCGGCCGTGGGGGAGAGGCGGCAGGTCGCAGACTTAACCCCGGCTTCGCGCTTGGAATAGGGGCGCTGTGCCATCGCCGCCGCAATCGCTGGGTTGCGGGCAGCAGTGGCATCCAATCGGTGATCGAAATCCAGGTTTCCGGGTACACAGACATCCTTGCAAACACCAAAGGCAACTTCGCCGCGCAACCGTACCGGTTCCCCTGATCGTTTCGGCGTGATTTCAACCGGCAGTACAAGTTGGTTTTTATATCCGATCGAGCGCAACCCGTTTTGGTCAAAGACATGAGGGGCTGGCCAAGTAATCGAGACTTCGCCAACGTTCTGCGATTTGCTCCAATCGATTTCAGGCGGAATGCCTGCATCACCGGGTGCGCGCCAATAGGTCTTCCACCCCTCTGACAGGGTAAGGCGAATTGCACCCATATAGGTTCCGCGTTTGGTGACGCCGCCATCCAGAACATCAAGCTGCACCAGATCATCCATGCCCCCAGCAAAAGCCGAAGTTGAGAACGCAGCACACAGGGCGAGGGCGGTAGAGGTCATCTTGAACATATCTCATAGATGCGTTGCCAATTCCGAAATGCCAAGTCACGTTGACGTCACACCGGCGTTTTTCGCAATTTTTGGATGTGTTCCCTTGCGCATGCGGCAGGGCAGCGCCATTCTTAAAAGGAGCTAGAAGGACTGTACGAAAATGATGGATCTGACCGGTAAATTGCTGATCGCCATGCCCGGCATGGAGGACCCACGGTTTGATCATTCGGTAATCTATATGTGTAGTCACACCGCAGACGGTGCCATGGGGCTGATTGTCAACAAAACGGCGGATCTGCCTTTGTCTGCCTTGCTGAACCAACTTGATATTTCGTGCGACAATCCCGATGTCGGCGCGTTGCCAGTGCGATTTGGAGGACCGGTGGAAACCGCACGCGGGTTTGTGCTGCACTCAGCCGAATACGAGGCAAGCCTGCATTCAACAGATATCGCAGATGGGTTTCGAATGACCGCGACGTTGGATATTCTTGAAGATATCGCCAATGGCGAAGGGCCCATGCAGGAGCTGCTGATGCTGGGCTATTCTGGGTGGGGGCCGGGACAGTTGGAAGGCGAGATTGCCCAGAATGGTTGGTTAACCACAGACGCCGATGCGCATCTGATTTTTGCTGTACCGGACCATCAGAAATGGGAGGCGGCCCTGAAAACCTTGGGTGTGGACGCTTTGACCCTCTCTGCCAGCGCAGGTCACGCTTGACCGTTTCCTACTGATCCCGTGGCGCAGCCGCGCGGCTGAGGCGGTCATTTATTGCGGCGCCCAGCCCATGCATTGGAATCGGAGCCACTGCAATGGGGCGCCCGGTTTTGTCCAGGAGGTGCAGGGCAGAAAACAGGTGCGCTGCGGCCTCGTTCACATCGCCAGCCACAGAGAGGTTGAGGTCACAATCCATGTCCCCGAACCCTAGCAGAATTTCATCCCCCTGCGGCGTTGATACATTTAACCGAACTGCCGAATCCGGGGCGTAATGGGATAAGAGTTGCCCCGGTGCGCTCAGGGCCTCACCCTGTTGATGCACGTGCAATTCTTGATCTAGTGCGGCTTCGATTTCTTCGCGCGCCAATCCACCGGGGCGCAGTAACGTCGGATCACCGGCAAGACCAAGAATGGTGGATTCTAGACCCACGTTGCAGATGCCATCGTCAAGAATGGCTGCAATGCGCCCGTTTAGCCCTTCGCGAACATGCTGTGCGGTTGTCGGGCTGATCCGACCTGACGGGTTGGCCGAGGGGGCAGCGACCGGACCATCAAACGATCGCAGCAGCTGTTGTGCCGCCGGGTGGACAGGCATTCGAACGGCCAATGTGTCCAAGCCAGCGGTTACAAGTGATGAAATTCCGTGATCAGGCTTGAGCGGCATTACCAGTGTCAGTGGCCCCGGCCAGAACGCTTGCGTCAGGCGCTCAGCTGCATCGTTCCATTGAATATGGCGGCGTGCGGCTTCTGGGCTGGCAACGTGTGCGATCAAGGGATTAAAGCTGGGCCGTCCTTTGGCTGCATAGATTTGCGCAACAGCATCGTCATTACGTGCATCACCGCCCAGACCGTAGACCGTTTCCGTAGGGAACGCGACCAACTCTCCGGCGCGCAGCAATTTTGCGGCCTCATGGATCCCGTCCCAATCGGCGGTCAGATACAAAGTGTCTTTACGGTTCATGGTCGGTGACGCGGCGTTTCGGTTGCTTGCAGGATCGGTCTAGAGTGGTAATCGTCCAAGCCCTGTTCAATACCGGTGCATTGCGTGGATGCCAAGCCCACTCGCACCTTCAGCTTTTCGAGGGAGCCCATGCCGTATCGCGCACCAGTCACCGACTATGAATTTCTGTTCCGCCATGTGATCGGCTTTGATCAGGTCGCCGGAACCGAGCGATTTGCCGAAGCTTCTGAGGATATGGTCGCTGCCATTTTAACTGAAGCGGGCAAGATGTCTGAAGAGGTGATGTCGCCCCTGCAACGTCCCGGTGATCTGGAACCCGCCCGTTTGGAAAACGGCATCGTGCGCACGTCGCCCGGTTTTGCTGACGGATGGAACGCCATTGCCGAAGGCGGTTGGATCGGGATGAGCGGGAATCCGGAATATGGCGGTATGGGTCTGCCGATGACGGTTGCGACCTCTGTCAACGAGATGATGAGCGCGGCCTGCCTGTCCCTGCAATTGGCTCCATTGATGAGCCAAGGTCAGATCGAAGCGATGGAACATCATGCCAGCGATGCAATCAAGGATCTGTACCTGCCAAAATTGATGTCGGGGGAATGGTCCGGCACTATGAATCTGACTGAGCCACAAGCGGGTTCAGATGTTGGCGCCTTGTCATCAAAGGCCGTACCAAATGGTGACGGTACCTTTTCGGTGACAGGACAAAAGATCTACATCAGCTGGGGTGATAACGATTTCGCCAAGAATATTTGCCATTTGGTGCTGGCGCGTCTTCCTGATGGGGTGCCCGGAACCAAGGGTATCAGTCTGTTTGTTGTGCCGCGTAACCTGCCAGATGACCGAGGTGATGCGGGGGTTGCAAATAGTCTCAAGGTTGTTTCGCTGGAACACAAAATGGGTCTTCATGGGTCCCCCACTTGCGTGATGCAGTTTGACGGGGCCACGGGGTGGCTGGTCGGTAAGGAACACGGCGGGATGGCCGCAATGTTCACCATGATGAACAACGCGCGTCTGGGTGTTGGTGGGCAGGGTGTCGGTGTGGCCGAAGGGGCTTATCAGCAGGCGCTAACCTATGCGTTGGAACGCAAGCAGGGCAAATCAGCGGGGGGATCGATCGCGGATCATGCCGATGTGCGCCGGATGTTGATGAGCATGAAAGCAGATGTTTTTGCAGCGCGCGCCATTCTGTTGTCCTGTGCCGTTGCTATCGACATGCAAACAGCCACGGCAGATGCGGATTGGGCCGCACGGGCGGCGTTTCTGACCCCGATTGCCAAAGCGTTTGGCACGGACACTGGGATTGCGGTCGCAGATACCGGCGTGCAGGTTCACGGTGGCATGGGTTTCATCGAAGAAACGGGTGCTGCGCAGTATTATCGGGATGTACGTGTCACCGCGATTTACGAGGGGACCAATGGCATTCAGGCCATGGATCTGGTCGCCCGAAAAATGATGGACAGCGGTGACGCTGCTGCGCGCCTGTTGGATGAAATCGAAGACCACGCTGAACATGCGCGCACGACATTACCCGAACAGGCCGAATCCGTTTGGGAAGCGACGGAAACTCTGCGTGAGGCAACCGAGTGGTTGGTGGACCAAAAAGATATGAACGCGCGGTTTGCAGGGGCGGTGCCCTATTTGCGCGCCTTTGCGCGTGTACTTGGTGGGCATTATCATTTAGTGGCGGCCTTGGCTGATCCGGGTGGGCCACGGGAAAAACTGGCGCGGTTCTACATTAACGCTTTGCTGCCGGAACATGCTGGCCTGCTGGCGCAATCACAAAATGGCGCTGGGGATCTCTATGCGCTTAGCTTAGAAGAGTTGGCAGAATAATGGACGGAGCACAAACCTTGGCGATGCGTCACCCATGGGACACCCCTCCGGAGCCGGGCGAAGCGATAGAAGTCGCTGAAGGCGTGTTATGGATGCGCCTTCCATTGCCGATGAAGTTGGATCATGTGAACGTTTACGCGCTGGATGACGGCGATGGCTGGACGGTGATTGACACTGGTTTTTCGTCCAAGAAATCGCGCGGGATCTGGGAACAGCTCATGGCGGGGCCACTGGCTGGCAAACCGATCAAACGAGTTGTCGTAACGCATCATCATCCGGACCACATGGGGCTGGCAGGCTGGTTTCAATCCGAGTTTGGGGTTGAACTGGTGACGACACGCACCGCATGGTTGTTCTCGCGGATGTTGACGTTGGACGTGCAAGAAAGCTGGCCCGAAGAAACGCTGGAATACTACCGCCAGTCAGGCATGGCCCCTGAAATCTTGGCCAAACGTATTGCGGACCGTCCCTTTAATTTCTCCGATATGGTTTATCCGATGCCCTTGGGGTTCACTCGGATCAAGCAGAACGACGTGATCCGCATGGGCGGGCGCGATTGGGATGTGCATATGGGCAACGGCCACGCGCCTGAACATGCAACCTTCTGGAGTCGGGACGACAATTTGGTCATCACGGGCGATCAAATTCTGTCCTCTATCAGCCCCAACATCGGTGTGTACGCCACCGAGCCTTTGGCCGATCCACTGGCCGAGTGGTTGGAGGCCTGCGAACGTCTGGCCCCACTCGCGCGAGAGGATCATCTGGCATTGGGTGGACACAAGCTGCCGTTTACCGGGCTGCCGATGCGGATGCGTCAGCTGATTGACAATCATCATGGTGCGCTCAAGCGGTTGGTCAAACATCTGGACACGCCAAAATCCGCTGCCGAATGTTTTGCCCCCCTGTTCAAGCGAAACATCGGCGAAGGTGAATATGGGCTGGCCCTTGTTGAAGCTGTTGCGCATGTGAACCATCTTTATCATACCAACGAGGTGACTCGAACGCGCCGCGAAGACGGAGCTTGGGTCTATCAACGAAAAGGGTAGGTTTGGTATGGACGATAAGATTGAAACCAGTGCTGAAGCCGCCGAAGCGGCGGCTTTGCCGCGCTGTCATGAGGTGCACGCCGATCCGGATTGCGCCAAATTGGAAGACTTACCAGAGCCGCTGAAAAAGCCGGTAGAAAACAAAAGCCCGGCCCAATGGGCCTATGAACGCCTAATCCTTTATATCCAGAACTTTGAAAAGCAACTGGATTCAACGCAAGAAGTTGCTATGGGATTTACAGGCGGCGACGCCGGTGTTCTGCGGATCGAAGGGATGGGGTATTTCGATCCTGATATCGTGACCTTCTATGGCAGTGACAACAGTGGTGCACGCACCCAGCTGGTGCAGCACGTGAGCCAGTTGAACGTGATGTTGCGCGCGCTCCCGAAGCCTGCCGAAGAAGGCCCGGCCACGCGCATCGGCTTCCGATTGGCTGCAGATCTAGAAGACAACTAGCCCATCACGGCACCCTTGCATTTCAACACCTTACCGCGTTCAATACGCGGTAATTTCAGGAGTTGAACCGTGTCGCATTTTTCAACGATTACCCGCGCGTTTGCGGATGCTTGGGCCCGTCGTCGGGTTTTTGTCCCGCTGTACTTGTCCGTTCGTCTATTGTTGCTGGCTTTGGTCGCGCCGGGCGTGGCTGGCGCAATCAATCTGGCGGTTTCTCTGTCGGATCAACCGGCACTGACGGATCAGGACATTGCCTTTTTCATCCTGTCGCCATTGGGTTTTCTGGCCACACTGACGGTTCTCAGCTTGTTTCTGGTGGCCGAGGTGCTCAGCTTTTCTGTGATGGCAGCAAGTCTGCGGTACCAAGACAGTGATCTGTGGCAAACGGCGCGTTATGCCTTTGCTCTAGTGGTTGGCCGATTGCGCCACCTTCTGCTTTTTGCGGTCCACTTTGTGTTGCGGGTCTTAGCTTTGATGTTGCCGTTTGTTCTGATCGCAGGGGCGATCGCGTGGTGGGCTCTGACAGAGTACGACATCAACTATTACCTGACCTTTCACCCACCTGAATTCATGGTTGCCGTGGGTCTGATCGTTGTTGTGGTTTTGGCCATGGCAGCGGTTTTGCTCCCCCGCTTGTCTGGGTGGGCGTTGGCGTTGCACCTTGTGTTGTTCGAAAATGTTGCTCCAAACAATGCGTTTAAGGAAAGCACGCACCAGATGGCAGGTAAGCGGACGCGGCTGAAAATCGAACTGGCGCTGTGGCTTTTGATGCGGGTGGCACTGGCGGCTGCTATTGCTGTCTGTGTGACCGCGCTGATCGCGATTATTCCGGTAAGCGACGAGGGTGGATTGCGATTAGCTTTGACCTTGTCCCTTTCATGTGTGGCGTTGGGGGCTTTGGCGGGGTTGGTGCTAAGCGCGACCGCATTGGGGGCTTTGGCCGCTTTGCTGGATGGGTTTTTCGAAGGCAAAACGCCATCCCCCCAAACGGTCTCTGGGCAGGGCAATTTCAAAGCGCGGCTGATCTTGGTGCTGGGGGCCACTGCGGTGGCCGTCGTTGCTGGAATTTGGATGAGCAGTGGTTTGCTAGAGCAGGTGCAAGCCGAAGACAGCGTCGAAATCATCGCTCATCGAGGGGCGGCTGGACTACGACCTGAAAACACAATGGCCTCAATTCAAAAGGCGATTGAGGATCAGGCAGATTGGGTTGAAATCGACGTTCAGGAAACTGCAGATGATATAGTTGTTGTGATGCATGACAGTGATTTCATGAAGTTGGCGGGCGTCAATCTAACGATCTGGGATGCCACGATGGAAGATCTGGCAGACATCGACATCGGCAGTTGGTTTGACCCTGCTTATGCTGACGAACGCACGCCGACTTTGCGGGCCGTGCTGGAGGCGGCGAAAGACAAAGCCAAGGTACTGATTGAGCTGAAATATTATGGCCATGATGTTGATCTTGAAAACCGGGTGATTGCGTTGGTCGAAGAGTTGGGGATGCAAGATCAGGTCGCGACCATGTCCCTAAAGTACCCTGCCGTCTTAAAAATGAAAGAGCTGCGTCCTGATTGGCGCTCTGGTGTTTTGGCTGCCACGGCTGTTGGAAATCTAGCGGGTTTGGATGGCGATTTTCTGGCAGTGAACGCGAATATGGCCACGCCGGGGCTGATCCGCTCGGTTCAGGAAACGGGTAAGGAGCTGTATGTTTGGACGGTGAATGATCCGCTCAAAATGTCCAAAATGATTTCGATGGGTGTCGATGGTCTGATCACCGATGAGCCCGCGTTGGTTCACGAGGTTCTTTCAGTGCGGGCGCAACTCAGCCCGGCTGAAAGGTTGTTATTGTGGATGACCGAAGAGCTGGGGCTGGAAATCGATGCAAAGGAATACCGCGATGATAACCCCTAACGGTTTCGCTGCGGTCTTGTGTTTGCTGCCGTTGACTGGACAGGCCCAAGATATGCAAAGCCTTGTTGAAATGCCCGGGCACCGTGCGCTGATCGAGGTAGGCAACCAGTCAGACCTGAAGCCTTTTGTGACCGATGGGTGCTCTGGCGGATTGTCTTACAGCTGGACGTTGGTCGCTGATACGTTTCCCGACTTTGCCGAGGCGCACAACCAACTGCCGCCTTGGGAAAACTGCTGTGTGATCCATGACCGCGCCTACCATAACATGGCTGGCGCAGAGACCGCGCAGGCCAGTTATGACGCCCGGGTGGTTGCTGACGAAGCTTTGCAATCCTGTGTCGTAAACACGGGTTCATTGCGGGTTGTGGAATTGGCTGAGTTGTACGGAGCATCCCAACAACAGGTGTTGGGGGCTTATGAAACCATCGCCGGGGCCATGTATATTGCAGTGCGTTTCGGGGGTGGGCCCTGTTCCGGATTGCCTTGGCGATGGGGCTATGGGTACCCGGAATGTAGCGTCTTTGGCGCTTCTTCCGGTGATGATAGCCCTGCGCGCGAATGACGTGGTGACAGCCGCTTTCGAATCCAGTATCCACCTTTCAAACTTCGCGAATAGGAATAGTCTTATGGCAGACCATAAACACGGTGAGATGGACATCACTGAACAGACCGCAACTTATAACGGTTTCATCAAATTCACGACACGCACGGCTTATGTGCTGGTCGGCTTAGCCGTCTTTCTGGCGATTTTTGCCTCCTAAGATCGGGATATTCCAGTGCGTCGAATTCTGTGTGCTTGCGCGTTTGCGCTGACTGTTGCTGGTTGTGCAAAGCCGGGACCTCAGGCGGATCAAGCGTCTATTGATGCGGTTGCGTTTCGCGACCCTGGTCCAGCCTACCTGACGCTTTATACCATGGTGAACAACCGTTCGGGTGAAGGTGGGCATACATCGCTTATGGTTAACGCCAGCCAACGGGTTATTTTTGACCCGGCCGGTTCGTTCTATGCAGACATCGTTCCTGAGCGGAACGATGTGCATTATGGGATCACCCCAGCGATCGAAAAGGCTTACCGGGGGGCGCATGCGCGCAGCACGTTCCACGTCGTTCGCCAAAAGATTGAAGTCACTCCCGAACAGGCACAGATTGCGCTGCAATTGGTTCAGGAAGCCGGTCCAGTACCAGGCGCCTATTGTGCGAACGCCACGTCACGCGTTTTGCAAGGAATTCCCGGATTTTCGGGAATAAAGACCACGTTTTTTCCGGTAAATTTGCAAAACCAGTTCGAGAATATTCCTGGTGTTGTGACGGACAAATACTATGAAGATGACAGTGACGATCTTCAAAAAGCTCTGACTGAGGGCAATACCAACCTGAACGCGCCGGCTTAACCCGGCACGTTCTGTTCCAAAGTTTACCCTAACAGATACAGCAAACCATAGAGCGTTATCGCCCCAGATCCGATGGCGGCGAGCACGTTCTTTGTGATCAACCCCACAACAAGTGCAACGGCGGCGGCGCTCATCCGAGGGATGTCGGCTTCTCCGTTGGTGGCGGCAGGCCAGACAACCAGCGGCGCAATCAAAGCTGGCAGAATCGCGACGGCTGTGTAGCGCAAATGGCGCAGCAGCCACGCTGGCATAGGGCGATCACCCACAAAACCAAGAAACACGAACCGCAGGCCGAAGCTGCCAAAAGCCATGCCAACAATGATGATCCAGATGGTGGTATCGTCAATCTGGTTCATGTCTTGGCTCCTTTACGCTCGAACAAAAGCTCCGCCTGTGCTCCAGCCATCATGCCCGCGCAGCCTGCGATCAACAGACCTAGGTTGAAAGGCACTGTTGTGGTCAGCAATGAGACTATGATCGCAACCAAGGCGGCGATAACATGTGGTGCGGTGCGCATCATCGGACCGACCATGGAGAGAAAAGTGATCGGCAGGGCAAAATCCAAGGCCCAGCTGTCAGGAATTTGTGTCCCAACGACGGCACCCATGTAGGTCGCGATGTACCAAAGGGGCGCAATGGGCGACACGGTGCCAAAGAAATATGCCATCTTTTGCTGAATGGTCAGGTCAGGTTCCTGTTCGAAACGGACCGTGCAACAGGCATAGGATTGATCAACCACAAAATAGGCCGCAAAGGCGCGTTGCCACATCGGGGCCGCGCCCAGATGCGGGGTTATAGCAGCTGAATACATCGCCATGCGCAGGTTCACAGCAAGGGCTGAGGCCAAGACAATCATTGTCGGCGTATTCTCTTGCAGCAACTGAAGGGCGGCAAACTGTGCGGCCCCTGCAAAGACGGTCGCCGTAAACGTCATGGTCTGATAAATGTCGAGACCTGCTTCGGTTGCCAAGACACCAAAAAGTGTCCCGAACGGGATGGCGACAAATACAAATGGCGACCCGTCGCGAAAGCCTTTCCAATAGTAGGAATTCGATGTGGTGAATGCCATGAGGAAATCCTAAGTTAAGCTCGACAGGGGTAACGGGCTTTGGGAAGGGTTGCAATTGGCGAGAGCAGAGAATGTGACGGGCTACATCATTGCCCCGGACCCCGGCGCGGCACGATTAACGCGTGCTGTCGAAGGGCGCGATCAAAATGGCGATTTAATCCAGATTTCAGTGGTAGAAGAGCGTCCGTTGACCATTTTTCTGAATGCACAGGAAATCGTTACAGCCATGACCATCGGGGATTACCCTGAATATCTGGCGCTCGGGTTCTTGCGTAATCAGGGCATGTTGCTTGTGGATGATGAGATCACCGGTGTGGACTATGATGATGATCTTGAGACTGTTGTGGTCCGCACGGCTCGCCAGACGTCCTACGAAGAGAAGCTGAAGAAAAAGACGCGGACCTCGGGCTGTGCTGTGGGAACGGTTTTTGGCGACATGATGGAAGGGTTGGAGGATGTCTCACTACCAGCCGTGTCAGTGCGCACCTCATGGCTTTATGATCTTGCGTCACAGATCAACCGAACGCCTTCGCTCTATCTGGAAGCTGGGGCTATCCATGGGACGGTGCTGTGTCGCGAAGACCGCCCACTTGTCTATATGGAAGACGTTGGGCGCCACAATGCGGTTGACAAAATCGCCGGGTGGATGTTGTCCGAAAAGGAAACGGCCGAAGATAAGATACTCTATACGACGGGTCGTTTGACGTCTGAAATGGTGATCAAAACGGCGATGATGGGCATTCCTGTGCTTGCGTCTCGGTCGGGCTTTACCGCTTGGGGTGTTGAAATCGCTCGCGAAGTCGGGCTGACACTGATCGGGCGGATGCGTGGTCAGCGGTTTGTGTGCCTGGCGGGCGAGGATCGTCTGGTACGAGATGTGGATCCATCGACAATCAGAGTCGAAGACAAGAAACATCGACGTAAAAGCGCCGGGGAATAATATGATGAAACAACCACTTGGTGTCATTCTGGCAGGTGGGTTGGCCACACGTATGGGCGGGGGCGACAAGGGAAAGCTGAAGCTGGCAGGTCAATCCTTGCTGCGCCACGTGATTGATCGGTTGGAGCCGCAGGTGGCCGGGTTGGCGTTGAATGCCAATGGAGATCCAACGCGGTTTTCCGATCTGGGCCTGCCCGTGATTACAGACAGCATCGAAGGGTTCGCAGGCCCCTTGGCTGGGGTGTTGGCGGGGCTCGATTGGGCCGCGGATCAGGGGGCGGATTGCATTGTAACAGCTGCGGCGGATACACCGTTCTTCCCGTGCGATTTGGTGCCCCAATTGCTGCTCGCGACCGAAGGAATGGAAGCGCGTTTAGCGCTGGCAACAACGCCAAGGTCGGGCGAAGAGCTGAAATCAGGTGGCAACAAAAAGATAAATCGGCATCCGACGTTTGGAATCTGGCCAGTCGCACTGCGGGATGACTTGCGCGCGGCTTTGCACGATGGGTTGCGCAAAGTCGTATTGTGGACGGATAAGCACGATGGGCGCGAAGCCTTGTTCCCAGTCGGAGATATCGATCCATTTTTTAACGTAAACACACCTGTTGACTTGGATTATGCCGAGGCTTTGATCAGATGAAAGTGTTTGGCGTCACCGGGTGGAAAAACGCGGGCAAAACCGGGCTTATGGAACGGCTGGTGGCAGACATCACAGGTCGCGGTTTTTCTGTCTCAACCATCAAACATTCCCACCACAGCGCAGATGTTGATCACGCGGGGACAGACAGTCACCGCCACCGCGTTGCTGGTGCAAACGAGGTGGTTTTGGCCTCGTCGTTGCGTGTGGCGATCATGCAGGAATTACGTGATGCACCAGAGCCCCCGCTGCGTGAACTACTAACCCGTTTACGGCCCGTCGATCTGGTTCTGATCGAAGGATATAAACGTGAAGCACATCCGAAGATCGAAGCTTATCGCACCGCTGCTGGGCATGATTTACACGCACCTGATGACGAGACAATTCAGGCCGTTGCAAGTGATGTTCCCTTAGATCTGGATCGACCGGTGTTCGATTTGAACGATACCGGCGCGATTGCTGACTTTATTTTGGCTCAGGTCGGGTTGTGACGGGGTTCGACACCTTTGCGATGGTGGATTGGTCTGGTGGCAATGATACCGGTCCACGCCCCTGCAAAGATGCGATTTGGATCTGTGTTGTACGGAATGGGCGGGCGGAATCGCCGGTCTATTTGCGCAATCGCGTGCTGGCCGAAGAGTGGCTTGCGAACTTGATCACTGGCGAACAGCATGCAAGGCGGCGTCTGTGCATTGGGTTTGATTTTCCGTTTGGCTACCCAGTGGGATTTGCCCGTGCTCTGACCGGCACTGACGACCCATTGGTGGTTTGGGATTGGTTCGAAGCCCACATTCAAGATTCGCCTAAGGCCAACAACCGCTTTGATCTGGCAGGGGAAATTAACCAGCGGTTTGGTGGGCAGGGGCCGTTTTGGACCAATGCCTTAAAGCGCGATATCGCAGGATTGCCCCGCACCAAAGCGACCTATCAAAACCCGTTCCCTGATCGCCGCGCTGTTGAGCACCTCGCAAAGGGGAGTTTTACTTGCTGGCAATTGGCGGGCGCAGGTGCAGTTGGCAGCCAGGTGATGATGGGGATGGCAGTTTTGGCACGGTTGCGCCGGCGGTTTGCCGATCAAATCGCAGTTTGGCCGTTTCAGCCGCTGGAAAAGCCGGTCGCCTTTGTCGAGATCTGGCCGTCGTTGACCGTTGGGTCAGCGCCTGATGGAATGATCAAAGACGCGTGGCAGGTGCAACAAGTGGCCTTGGGGCTGGCGCGGCGGCCAGCAGCCGCGTTAACAATGCAATTGGATATAGAGGCGCCTGAGGAGGGTTGGATTTTGGGAATCGAGCAGGAAAATCGTACGATTTCACCCCCACCGCTCCGCAATGACTGCTTTGCCCTGCCGGCCGGCATCGCGTGGACCCCAGTGGATGAGGCTTTGGATTTGCTACGGCAACGACTAACCCTAGTGACCGGCGAAGATCGCCAGGCAGTGGCAAAGTCGATGGGCCGCGTCTTAGCTGAAGATGTTGTCGCGCGTCGCTCTAATCCACCGCATCCTAATACAGCGGTAGACGGCTATGGGTTTGCCGGAGCATTTCCAGACGGAGAGCATGTCTTACCATTGGTCAGTGGGCGCGCTGCGGCTGGCGCTCCGTTCGATGGACAAGTCCCCAAGGGATCAGCAATTCGGATCCTGACCGGAGCGGTCCTGCCGCAAGGTGTGGATACCGTGATCTTGCAAGAAGATGTGACCGCGCAATCAGATCGAATTGCGTTTCGCGGTCCCCTGAAAGCAGGGGCAAATACGCGCAAAGCGGGCGAGGATATAGTCGGGGGAGATACTGCGTTGAAAGCAGGGCGGGTTCTGACCCCTGCGGATTTGGCATTGTTATCTGCCATTGGGGTGTCAGAGGTGGCGGTGCGCAAGCCACTGCGCGTGGCCGTGATCTCTACCGGAGATGAATTGATCGAGCCGGGGGCTGAGCCCGCTTTGGGACAGATCTTTGACGCCAACCGCCCGATGCTGCTGGCTATGGTGGACCGGTTTGGTTTTACGCCGATTGATATGGGCTGTGTGGCGGATGATCGGGAGGCGCTGCGAGCGGCGCTGGATCAGGCCGCGCAGAAAGCCGATGTGATCTTGACCAGTGGTGGTGCCTCGGCCGGGGATGAGGATCATGTGTCCTCTCTGTTGACGGATGCGGGGGCGATGCAAAGGTGGCGTATTGCGATTAAACCAGGGCGGCCCTTGGCGTTGGGGATGTGGAAGAATGTGCCGGTTTTTGGCTTGCCGGGTAATCCAGTTGCCGCATTGGTGTGTACTTTGGTCTTTGCACGCCCTGCGATGAAAGTGTTGGCCGGGTCCGAATGGCGTGAGCCGCAGGGTTTTAATCTGCCCGCGGCATTCTCGAAACGTAAGAAGCCCGGTCGTCGTGAATATCTGCGGGCACGTCTACGTAATGGTCAGGTCGAAGCCTTTGCTTCAGAAGGGTCCGGGCGGATCAGTGGCCTGAGTTGGGCCGAAGGATTGGTCGAGCTCGAAGACGGTGCGCGCGATATTCAGCCCGGTGATCCTGTGCGGTTTATCCCCTATGACAGTTTCGGTCTCTGACAGATGGGCATCACGATCAGTCAGGGATTTAGCGAGGCAGAGAAAAACCATGTTGCGCAGCTCTTTTGGCAAGCGTTTTCCGCCAAATTGGGTCGGATCATGGGCCCGGACGCTCGTGCTTTGCAGTTTTTCAACGGATGTTTAAACCCCAATTTTGCCCTAGTGGCGCGCGATGAACAGGGGCAGTTGTTAGGTGTCGCTGGTTTCCGGACTGACGCAGGTGGATTGGTTGACGGGTCTCTGCAAGATATGGCGTGGGTTTACGGTTGGGTCGGGGGGATATGGCGGGGGTTGTTGCTTAGTTTGCTGGAACGCAAGGTTCAGCCCGATGTTTTTCAGATGGATGGCCTGTTCGTAGACGCCAGAGCGCGCGGGCTTGGGGTCGGAACTGCGTTGCTCGAGGCGGTGTTCCAAGAGGCCCGCCAGCGACAGTTGAACTGTGTGCAACTGGATGTGATCGACATCAACCCGCGGGCGCGTGTCTTGTATGAACGTGTTGGATTTGTCCCCATCAGAGAAGAAGAGACGGGTCCCTTGGTTCATATCTTTGGGTTCAGTAAGGCAACGCGGATGGAAAAGACGCTGGGCGTACCCACCCGACCTTAGTCAAAGGTGCCGGCGACCCGGCCCAGCAACATAAAGGCGCGGGCTGTTCTGGTATCGCTGAGGGCTGAAATTTCTTCGTCACTGGCTTCGGGTTCGAATTCAGTGAACATCTGATCAAAGCGGCGCAGAAAATGGTGGGCGGCGTCGCGAAAAATCGGATCTTGTTTCATGCGCCCTGCAGTCAGCGCAAGTGAGGAACGATCCCGAACTCCCCCCAAGGCAGCCACAGCACGCCCGCGTGTCCCTTGGGCAAACTGGCGCCAGACTTCTGGGCGGGACAGATCAGGACGCAAGTCGTCCATATAAATGCCGTCTTGACTGAGCAGCGTCAGGATATCTTGCGCGGCCTGAATCAATTGCGCGGCCTTGCGATCCTTGAGGGCCCTTCGCAGGGCTGAAAACCCATCAATATCTTCGGCGGTTTCAGGAAAGTTCAGCGCGCGAATAAAGTCGTCGCTGGGCAGGGGAGGAGACAGTGCCTCGGCAGGGGTACCCAGTTCCAATGAACCCTGATCTCCATTTACATCGGCGGCTTGTTCCGTTTGGGAGGCTGGGCGAACAGGTTCTCGGCGCTTGGTCGAAAACGTTGCCAGAGTTGTTTCCGTCTTGCGGGCCGTTTCAGCGATTTCGTCCAGCTTTTTGGCCACTGAAGGTTCTTGTCCAATGGTGGCCCGTTGTTGCTGCGTTACATAGGCGTGGCGAATGGCGTCGATTGCTGCCTGCAAACGGTGGCTTTCCTCACGCATTACACGACTGGAGCGGGCGGCTGTTGCAGCCACCCAGATCATGGCGACAGGCATGAAAACGGCCAGCATTGTGACCAGAAATCCAACCCCAATAGCCGCAGGTTGCTGCGGTGGGCTCACGAAGAAATAGGCCAAAGCCCCGCCCAACCATAAAACGCTAAGCAGTATGGCGACGATTTCAATCCCGGTCACCATCTGCCGCTTTGGTTGGTCATAGACTCCAAACGGTGTTGGCTGGGCTGGGTCGTGATCTGGCTTGGGGCCGGACATAGGCAATGCTCCGGTCAGGAGTACGCGATTGTAAGCACTTCGTAAGAACGTACACCACCCGGGGTGCGAACCTCAACGCTGTCGCCTTCGTCTTTTCCGATTAGAGCACGTGCGATGGGGGATTTCATGTTGAGAAGGCCCTTTTCAACATTGGCTTCCATTTCACCAACGATTTTCCAAGTTTTCTCTTCATCCGTGTCTTCGTCAACCAAGGTAACGGTGGCACCGAATTTGATCGTCCCGGATAGGTTGGCCGGATTAATTACTTCTGCCAACGACAAAGCGCCCTCAAGCTCTTTGATGCGTCCCTCGATAAAGCTCTGCTTTTCACGGGCTGAATGATACTCAGCATTCTCTTTCAAATCGCCAAGTTCGCGCGCCGTGGCGATCGCCTCGATGATAGCCGGGCGTTCGACGGATTTCAGCTGTTTCAGCTCGACTTCAAGGTTCTTGAAGCCCGTGGGGGTCATTGGAATCTTGTCCATGTGTTTTGATCCACGCAAATAAGTGTCGCCCCGCCGCGCGATGCGCCGGGGCGACTGTTTGGGTTATCGTTTACCTGACCCAAACAAGGGGTAAATAGCAAGAGGGGACACGTGTCGCCCTATGCGGATTGTGGCTTAATCGTATGCAACAACTTCAAATTCGATTCCGTTGTCATCATCAAAATAGAATCTGCGGCCGGGTTCATAATCACCGTGATTAACTGGGGTAAACCCCGCAGCGATGACGCGGGCCTCGGCCGCATCAATGTCGCTGACCACAATTCCCACATGGTTCAACCCACCCAAAACATCATAGCTACTTTCTTGTGAAGGTCGCACCGACTTGGGTTTGTAAAGCGCCAGGTAGCTGTCCTGTGATCCGATGTGGACGGTATACCCCCCGGCTTTGGCCTCTCCCTCCCAACGGATGTTCCAGCCAAAGACGTTTTGCATCCAAGCGGCGGTTGCGTGGGGATCGGCGACGGTGAAATTGCTGTGTTCTAGAGTTGCTGTCATGTGACCTGCTCCTTGTATTTGACGGCTGTCGCGACTCACTGTAATTTCTAAACCTAACTTTAGGTCAAGGAATTTTGAGGTGCGGTATGGCGATTTCTGAAGGATTGGCGATAGGGGCGCTGGCGAGCCGTACAGGATTGGCCGTTTCGGCGATCCGATACTACGAAGCACAGGGATTGATCAGCCCGTGGCGCAACGCGGGCGGCCAGCGCCGCTATCAGCGAGCGGATATCCGGCGGCTGAGCTTTGTTATGATTGCGCAGCAGTTTGGGCTGTCGCTGCCTGAAATCCGCGAGGTGTTGTCAGGACTACCGGGGCAACGCACACCGACACGAGAAGACTGGACCCGGATCAGCGAAAAGCTACGAACTCATTTGGATCAGCGAATCAACACATTGCTGCGTTTGCGCGATAATTTGGACGGTTGCATCGGGTGTGGATGTTTAAGTTTACCCAACTGCGCGCTGTATAATCCTGCAGATCGCGCAAAAAAGGGCGGAAGCGGCCCAAGGTACCTCATGGGCGACACACCTGAGGCCTAATCGCCGCGCCGCAGCATCGTGACGCTCAGTTTTGTTTGACCTTGCCCCGTTGCAAAGGGTAATCACCCACGAAACATTATTGCGCCCAATGGGGCCACTAGCGACAAGATAGCCAAGGAGCACCTCGATGGCCGAGATCGAACGCGAAGCGATGGAATATGACGTAGTGATCGTCGGTGCAGGCCCTGCGGGTTTGTCGGCGGCCATCCGTTTGAAACAACTGGATGCCGACCTAGACGTTGTAGTTCTGGAAAAAGGCTCCGAAGTTGGCGCGCACATCCTGTCTGGTGCGGTTCTGGACCCCTGCGGTCTGGACGCGCTGATCCCTGACTGGAAAGAAAAAGGCGCGCCGCTGACCGTTCCAGTGAAAGAAGACAACTTTTACATGTTGGGCGAAGCGGGTAAAATCCGTATCCCTAACTTCCCCATGCCGCCGCTGATGCACAACCACGGCAATTATATCGTGTCGATGGGCAACGTCTGCCGCTGGATGGCCGAACAAGCCGAAGAGCTGGGCGTGGAAATTTTCCCCGGTATGGCCTGTTCCGAGCTGGTCTATGGCGACAGCGGCGAAGTCAAAGGTGTGGTTGCCGGTGTCTTTGGATTGGAAGCAGATGGATCTTATGGTCCGGGGACCGAGCCGGGCATGGAGCTGCATGGCAAATACGTCTTCTTGTCCGAAGGCGTTCGTGGGTCGTTGGCCAAAGAAGTTATTGGTAAATACGACCTGCAAAAAGGCAAAGAGCCGCAAAAATTCGGCCTCGGCATGAAAGAGATCTGGGAAATCGACCCGGCCAAGCACAAAGAAGGCACCGTGACCCACACGATGGGCTGGCCTTTGGGTGGCAATGCGGGCGGTGGTTCGTTCATCTATCATCTCGACAACAACCAAGTTTACGTGGGTTTCGTGGTTCACTTGAACTACAAAAACCCCAACCTGTTCCCCTACATGGAATTCCAGCGCTTCAAGCACCATCCCATCGTTGCGGACCTGCTCGAAGGCGGCAAACGTGTGGCCTATGGCGCACGTGCAATCACCGAGGGTGGGTATCAGTCGATGCCCAAAATGGTCGCGCCTGGCGTGGCGTTACTGGGCTGTTCGGTTGGCATGGTCAACGTGCCGCGTATCAAGGGCAACCACAACGCGATGCTGTCCGGCAAAGCTGCCGCCGAGGCGGCGTTTGACGCCATCAAAGCCGAGCGTGCAGGTGATGAACTGACGTCTTACGAGACCGAAGTGCGCGAAGGTGCAATTGGCCAAGACCTGAAAAAAGTTCGCAACGTCAAGCCGATGTGGTCCAAGTGGGGCATGCTGCCATCCTTGGCGCTGGGTGGTCTGGACATGTGGACCAACACACTGGGCTTTTCGCTATTTGGCACCTTGGGGCACGGCAAAAACGACGCGGAATCGACCGAAGAAGCATCCAAGCACAAAACGATCGATTATCCAAAACCCGATGGCAAGCTGTCCTTTGACCGCCTGACTAACGTCAGCTTTGCGATGACCAACCACGAAGAAAGCCAGCCGTGCCACTTGCACCTGAGCGATCCCAGTGTGCCGATCAATGTCAACCTGCCCAAGTATGCCGAACCAGCGCAGCGTTATTGCCCAGCTGGTGTGTACGAGATTGTGGAAAAAGACGGCACGCCTGAGTTCGTGGTGAACTTCCAGAACTGCGTGCATTGCAAAACATGTGATATCAAAGATCCAAGCCAGAACATCACTTGGGTCACACCTCAGGGTGGTGATGGCCCGAACTATCCGAACATGTAAGCAAGAATCCGGCAATGGCGCGCTCGTGAAGGGTGTGCCATTGCCTCTTTGCCACTGACGCCCTAGCTTATCAAAAAGCAGATGAGAAAAGGCAGGCAGTTTGGTGTTTTCCCTAGTCCAACGCGCGGCGGTCGCCGCAATTGCAGTTACTTTGGCCTTGCCCACGACTGGGTCGGCACAATCGGGTGCAGGAGCGTATCTAGCGGGCCGACAAGCTGCGTATGACAGCGATTTTGCTGCCGCCGCGCTCTATTACGCGCGCGTTTTGGGGATGGATCCCAGCAATCCAAAATTGATGGAAGATTTGGCCGTTGCACAGCTGTCGTCCGGACAGGTGCTGCGTGCTTTGCCGGTCGCGCAAAAAATCGAATCCGAGGGATTGCGTAGTCAAGTGGCGCATCTGATTGTTGTGGCAAATCTTTTTGCCGACAAACAATACGACACGGTGCTCGCGCGCGACCTTGAAACGCGCGGGGTTGGGCCGCTGGTCGATGGCTTGTTGATCGGGTGGGCACACATGGGGGCCGGATCCGTTGCCAAAGCTTTGGCGCAGTTTGACATCGTTGCCGATCAAAACGGGCTACGGGGCTTTGCGATGTATCACAAGGCCTTGGCGTTGGCTTCTGTCGGAGACTACGAAGGGGCGGAGGCCCTGTTTGCTGCTGATGACGGGGCACTAACTACCATCTCGCGTCGAGCCGTGCTGGCGCGGGTGGAAATCCTGTCGCAGTTGGATCAAAACGACCGCGCGCGCGAAATCATGGCAGATGTATTTGTAGGGCGTTCAGATCCGGCCCTGATTTCGGTCACTGATCGTCTGGCCGCAGGTGAAAAACTCCCGTTTTCACAGGTTCGGTCGGTTCAAGATGGCGCGGCAGAGGTGTTTTTCTCGATCGGGGCGGCGTTGAACAACGAAGCAGCAGACGACTACACGCTGCTTTATGCACGGGCTGCGAATTTCCTGCGCCCCGACCACATTGATGCGTTGCTGTTGAGCGCTGAGTTGCTCGACAATTTGGGGCAATACGAACTGGCCGTCGCCAGCTATCGCCAAGTGCCACGGGATAGTCTGGACCATCACGCCGCTGAATTGGGACGCGCTGAAGCTCTGCGCCGCGCCGCCAAACCTGACGCCGCCGTCGAAGTGTTGCAACAATTGTCGCTTGAATATCCTTTGATGGCTTCGGTGCATTCTGCACTTGGGGATCTGTTGCGGCAGCAAGAGGAATACCAAGGCGCGGTGAATGCTTATGATAAGGCGCTGAACCTCACGGAAGAGGGCGCCCCGGCGCAGTGGTTCCTGCACTATGCGCGTGGAATCAGCCATGAGCGGTTGAAAAACTGGGACAAAAGCGAAGCGGACCTCCGACAGGCTTTAGAACTGAACCCTGAACAACCACAGGTCTTGAACTATCTGGGCTATTCGATGGTTGAAAAGCAGATCAATCTGGACGAAGCGCTTGAGATGATTGAGCGGGCAGTCGCTGCGCGTCCTGATAGCGGGTACATTGTCGATAGCCTTGGCTGGGTATTGTTCCGGCTCGGGCGGTATTCAGAGGCCGTTGCGCATATGGAAAAAGCGGTGGAACTGATGCCCGTTGATCCGGTGGTAAATGACCATCTGGGTGATGTATACTGGGCTGTCGGGCGTATCCGTGAGGCTGAGTTCCAATGGAGCCGCGCTCTGTCGTTTGTGAAGCCTGAAGACACCGATGGGGAGGCAGATCCAGAACGCATTCGGCGCAAGCTTGACGTGGGTTTGGACACTGTTTTGGCTGACGAAGGTGCCGAGCCCTTAAAGGTTGCCAATGACGGTTGAGGTCTTTGCACCCGCCAAAATCAATCTGACTTTGCATGTGACCGGCCAACGATCCGATGGGTATCACCTGTTGGATTCCTTGGTGGTTTTTGCTGATGTCGGAGATCGCATTACCATGACCAAAGCTGCCGAAACGCGGCTTGAGGTATCTGGCCCGTGCGCAGCCGGGGTACCAACAGATGCGCGTAATTTGGTTTTGAAAGCGGCGCAACTTTTTGGCGTGGCTGCACACATCCATCTGCAAAAAAACTTACCTGCTGCTGCGGGGATCGGTGGGGGGTCTTCGGATGCGGCTGCGACTCTGACGGGGTTGTGTCAGCTCTATGGCGTGCCATTGCCCACGCCGGACGCGGTGCTGTCTCTGGGGGCAGATGTCCCGCTTTGCCTAAAGCGTGGGTTGGTCAGGATGGAGGGTATCGGCGAGCAGTTGAGCACGCTTGGGCCTCCGCCAGATATGCACCTTGTGATGGTCAATCCTCGGGTCGAGGTTCCAACGCCAACGGTGTTCAAAGCTTTAAGTTGCAAAGAAAATCCAGCGATGAATTGGCCCATGAATCCAACAGATTGGGTGTCATGGGTGGCAAAGCAACGCAATGACTTGGAGGCACCTGCCGCGTCGGCAGAACCTGTTATCGCAGATGTTCTGGATATGCTGCGCGCGCAGCCGGAATGCCAATTGGCTCGCATGTCAGGGTCGGGTGCGACTTGTTTTGCAATTATGGAAGATGCCCAAGCACAGCAAAACGCAGTGGCACACATAAAAACGGCTCATCCAGAATGGTGGGCCGTTGCATGTAAAGCTTTGACCGGTGATCAGTTCAGTCGCGAAACGACATAATCGGCAAGATCGCTAAGCATCGTGCGGATTTCTCCGTCGGGCAGGGACTCCAAAGACGATTTCGCTTTAGCTGCCCAGGCATTGGCATCGGCGCGTGTTGCATCGAACGTGCCGTACTTGTTCATCAACTCCAATGCGTGCTCTAGATCGCCGTCTTCCTGACGCCCCTTTTCGATGGTGCGCTCCCAGAAGGTGCGTTCTTCGGTTGTGGCCTGCGCGACCGCTTTGATCACAGGTAGGGTTAGCTTGCGTTCACGGAAGTCATCGCCGACGTTCTTGCCGGTTTCTTTTGCATCGCCCTGATAATCCAACAGGTCATCAGCAATCTGAAAGGCGATTCCCAAGGCGTCACCATAGTCAAACAGGGCCTGTACTTGTGATTCTGGTGCCTTTGCAATGACGCCGCCCACTTGCATCGCCGCCGAAAACAGCGCTGCGGTTTTACCGCGTACAATCTGCAGATAGACAGCTTCGTCTGTGCGCAGATCTTGCGCCGCGGTCATTTGTAGAACTTCCCCTTCGGCAATTGTCGCCGAGGCATTGGCCAGAATATCCAGCACGCGCAGACTGCCGGTTTCCACCATCAATTGAAAACTGCGGGAAAACAGATAATCGCCAACCAATACCGAGGATTTGTTGTCCCACAACAGGTTCGCCGTTGGGCGCCCCCGGCGTTGACCGCTTTCATCTACAACATCATCGTGAAGCAGTGTTGCGGTGTGAATGAACTCCACCGTCGCGGCGAGCCGCACATGGTGTTCGCCCTGATATCCACACAAGCGCGCGGCGGCCAAGGTCAGCATGGGGCGCAGACGCTTCCCGCCTGCTTCTACCAAATGGGCGGTCACTTCGGGGATACGCGGCGCGTGTTCCGAGGCCATCCGTGTCCGGATCAGCTCATTTACAGCGGTCATTTCCCCATCAAGGGTGGCTGCCAAACGCTCATGCGGTTTTGAGATCGTGCTGCTGTCCATCACACTCCTGATACAAGGGTCGACATTTGCCTCCCCTTGCCCTTACATCCGTCTTTATGAAGGAACTTTTGCGCAGCACCGATCCGACCGTCATGGCCTTTGCATCCGCCCTTCTTGAGGGCGAGGATATAGACTGCTTTCAGATGGACGTAAATATGAGCATCCTCGAAGGTGGCATCGGATTGTTTCCGCGCCGCATGATGGTGCGTGTCGATGATTATGATCGCGCATTGATTGTGATGCGGGATAACGAAATCCCGCTGGGCAAGTGACCCGATTCCAACCTGATGAGCTGACCCGGAATGGGTTCTTGGGCGGGCGTATTCAATTGTGGCAACCTCGCCATGGATACCGTGCGGGTGTGGATCCCGTGCTGTTGGCTGCAGCGGTTCCTGCAAAGACAGGTCAATCGGTGTTAGAGCTTGGTTGCGGGGCAGGGGCGGCGATCTTGACCCTGCATGGTCGCGTTTCCGGCCTGCATCTGCAGGGGGTTGAGCTGCAGCCTGCATACGCTGATCTGGGGCGGCGAAACGGGGCTGAAAATGATGCTAATCTGACGGTAACCTGTTGTGATCTGACATCTCTGCCGCCAGAGCTGCGACAGATGCAATTTGACCATGTGATTGCTAACCCGCCCTACTATCGTGCTGGTGCGCACAGCGTTGCAGTTGATGCGGGGCGACGCACGGCTTTGGGTGAGGAAATACCGCTTGCCCTTTGGGTTGAGGTGGCCGCGCGTCGGCTTGCCCCCAAGGGGTATCTGCACATGATCCAAAGAACGGACCGCTTGCCCGATATTCTGATGGCCTGCGAGGGGCATTTGGGGTCCGTCGAAGTGCTGCCCCTGTCCGCGCGTTTGGGTCGTGCTTCGGATCTGGTGATTCTTCGTGCGCGCAAAGGGGGGAAAGCGGCATTTCGTCTGCACGCCCCACTGATTTTACACGAAGGGGCACGGCATGAGAAAGACGGTGAAAGCTATCGTGCTGAGATTCGGGCGGTTTTACGCGATGGGGCCGCTATACCTTGGCCTGACGCAGAGTAAGCAAGGTTCAGCGCATATGTCGATTTCGTGACAAAATTCGTGCGCCTGCGGCGTGACAGTCGCTTTTGATTATGCTCAACTTGTCGAGCATCTAATTCAGAGGAGGACTGCCATGAGCCTGAGCTCACACCTGACAGAACTGAAAAGAAAGCACGAGAACCTCAGTAGCGAAGTGGAACAGGCGCAGCGTTCCCCGAGTATTGATGACCTGCATTTGGTGAATCTGAAGAAGCAAAAGCTCAAACTAAAGGAAGAGATTGAGCGACTGTCCGTTTAAGTAGGCAGTTAGCCCGCGCAGCAATTGATGCTTTGCCGGTACTCACAAAGGTCGTGATCGCCAAACCTTAGGTTAGGGTGGCGATCCCGGCCAACTCCAATGTGACAATAGATATCAGTCTGGCCGCATAGGATGACGTGCCAGAGATCTGAGATACTTCGCTGGCTGTAACAGTCCCCCAAAAAAGTCATTGCGCATATCCCGAGGGCCCAACCCTCGCCATTTGGTATCGCCGGTGCGGAAGGGGTTCAAAGCGGCGGAATATCTTCGACAGGGATGATCGTCAGCGAATCCGTCACGTAATCCGTTTTTGTGATTTCGGATAGAATCCAATCTCGAAAAGCTTTAATTTGTGGGCGGTTTTCGGTGCCGAGCGTGCAAATGAAGCGGAAATGCGCCTTGGTTTCCAGCGCAAGGGGGTACGGGGCAACTAACTTGCCTTCGTGTAGGTCTTTGACAACCATCGCACGCCGCCCCAATGCGACTCCTGCACCCGCACCTGCTGCATCGACTGCATGATCCGCCTGACTAAAGTGAGAGCCATGCGTAGGGGTGAACTCAAGACCCGCAGCACGAAACCAGGTGGTCCAATCGCAGGGTGGGTCCAGAAAATCGACCGAATGATCAAAGAGCAGAGGGGCATCGCGCAAGCTGTCTGGTGTTGGATACCGGGTCGCCATTTCGGGGCTCATGACCGGCGTGATCCATTCCCGGCGCAGAGGGAGGGCATACAGCCCCTCATCAGGCCCATACCCAAACCGGACGGCAACATCGACTTCGTCCCTAGCAAAATCCATCAAGCGCAAGGTGGCCGAGAATCGTAGATCAATCTCAGGAAAACTGCGCGCGAATTCGTACAGGCGTGGTGCGAGCCATTTGGCCGTAAAGGCCGGGCCAGCCGTCACGTTGAGGGTCGTATTGTCCTGTAATCGGCGTGCAGATTGCCACGCAGCAGCCAGCGTTTGAAACCCTTCGGCGGCTCCGGGTGCTAAAATGCGCCCGGCCTCTGTCAGTTCAACGGCTCGGTTCAACCGATGAAACAATGGCGCGCCCAAATGTTCTTCTAGCGATTTGATCTGAAACGAAAGGGCGGCAGGAGTGACATTTAACTCAGCAGCAGCTTTTGCAAACGACATGTGCCGTGCTGCGGAGTCAAAGGCGCGTAAAGCGGTCAGCGGAGGGAGGCGAAGAGACATTTCAGTTAAGTAATACTTTATTGAAGCTTTGAAAAGTCTCGTTTGTAGCTTTGCATACGTACGGCCATATTGGGCTTAAGGCAAAAATAAGTAATCTGATGAAGGAGCGTGAGATGATTGAAGCAACTACTAATCCTGCCGCACAGCGTGCATTCAAACGGGCCCATCAGGAGCGCGCCGTGTTTGTCAAAACAGCATGGCATTGGCTATTCGGTTCCCGCTGATCGCAGCGCGCGCGTTCTTACGGGATACGAAAAGGGGCCGATCCTGCAAAAGGATCGGCCCCAACTCTTTGCGTCTGCGTCAGTTGATTAAACGAAGAACTGAGCACCGTTCGCCGAGATGGTCGAACCGTTAATGAAGCCTGAGTCGTCTGATGCGAGGAAGGCAACGCAGCGTGCGATTTCTTCGGGCTCACCCAAACGGCCTGTTGGGATCTGAGCGATGATCGAATCACGCACTTTTTCTGGTACGGCCATAACCATATCGGTGCCGATGTAGCCGGGGCAGATTGCATTGGCAGTGATGCCGGCGCGCGCGCCTTCTTGTGCCAACGATTTCACGATACCAAGATCACCGGCTTTGGTCGCAGCATAGTTCACCTGAGCGAACTGACCTTTCTGACCATTGATCGAGCTGATCACGATGATACGGCCGAACTTACGCTCGCGCATGCCGGGCCAGATCGGGTGTACGGTATTGAAAACACCAGTCAGGTTGGTGTCGATGACCTGATGCCACTGCTCGGGTGTCATTTTGTGGAAAGGGGCGTCACGGGTGATGCCGGCGTTTGCCACAACAACGTCGATCGGGCCGATTTCTGCTTCGACTTTTGCGATTCCTGCAGCGGATTCTTCGTAGTTCGCAACGTTCCATTTGTAGGTGGCGATGCCGGTTTCTGCGGTGAAGCTGGCGGCGGCTTCGTCATTGCCTGCGTATGTGGCTGCAACGTTGTATCCTTCGGCCTTTAGGGCCTTGGAAATTGCGGCGCCGATGCCGCGGGAACCGCCGGTGACGAGTGCTGTACGTGCCATGTGAGGAATCCTCCAATTGATATTTGGCTTGGTAATTCTGTTACCTATTTTGACAGAGATACGCAATATTCTTTCGCGGTGAAATATTCATGGCAGATCGGAATTATTGTCGCATATATCTTAAGGTGTTGTTTTCGAAAAATAAAAGGGCGCTCATTGGCGCCCTTTGTATGTCCGCTTGGCGAGGGGCTTAGTCCCGCTCCACGCAAAGGGCTACGCCCATGCCGCCACCGATGCAGAGGGTTGCGAGACCCTTCTTAGCGTCCCGGCGTTTCATTTCGAACAACAGGGTATTCAGAACCCGGCAGCCCGAGGCGCCAATGGGGTGGCCGATGGCGATTGCGCCGCCGTTCACGTTTACGATTGCGGGATCCCAGCCCATGTCTTTGTTCACGGCGCAGGCCTGAGCAGCAAAGGCTTCGTTTGCTTCGACCAAATCCAGATCTTCGGCTTTCCAACCGGCTTTTTCCAGAGCTTTGCGCGATGCATAGATTGGGCCAACGCCCATGATGGACGGGTCCAGGCCGGCTGTGGCGTAAGACGCGATGCGTCCCAATGGCTCGATGCCGCGCTTTTCGGCATTGTCTGCAGACATCAACAGGGTGGCTGCGGCGCCATCGTTCAGGCCAGATGCGTTTGCAGCAGTGACCGAGCCGTCTTTGGTAAAGGCGGGACGCAGCTTCTGCATGGCAGCCATGGTTGCACCGTGACGGATGTATTCGTCTTTATCCATCACGATATCGCCTTTGCGGGTTTTGATGATGAACGGAACGATTTCGTCTGCGAACTTGCCAGCCAGCTGTGCGGCTTCGGCTTTGTTTTGTGACGCAACAGCGAACTCGTCCTGCATCTCGCGGCTGATCTGCCACTTTTCAGCGACGTTTTCAGCGGTCTGACCCATATGGTAGCCGTTGAATGCATCCCAGAGACCGTCGCGGATCATCGTGTCGATGTATTTCATGTCGCCCATTTTATGGCCAGCGCGCAGGTTTGCGGCGTGGGGGCTCAACGTCATGTTTTCCTGACCACCGGCTGCAACGATATCCGCGTCACCCAAGGCGATGTGCTGTGCGCCCAATGCAACGGCGCGCAAACCAGAACCACACACTTGGTTGATGCTCCAGGCGGCGCTTTCCTGTGGTAGGCCAGCGTTGATGTGTGCCTGGCGCGCTGGGTTTTGGCCCTGTGCTGCGGTCAGAACCTGACCCAAAATGGTCTCGCTGACTTCGCCTTTTTCGATTCCGGCGCGTTCAACAACGGCCTCAAGAACTGCCGTACCCAAATCATGTGCAGGTGTGTTGGCGAACGAACCGCCAAAGCTGCCGACACCAGTCCGCGCGGCGGAAGCAATTACTACGTTGGTCATATGATCCAATCCTTTGCCGTCATATTTCTGGGGAAACTTGGCGGTTCAAGGCGGGAGAGTCGACCCCAAACCGCGTCCGGTGTTTCCCGGCTCTTGCACGCGATGACATAACGTAATGCTGCACTTGCAGCAACAGACAGCTTGTCTCATGTGACGCAAACGGGGATTTCTGCGCAATATTCGTACTTAAGCGATCGCTTGCGCGGTGTCTTTTTGCTTCCAAGGGGGGGTTACTGATGGTGCGCCAAACAGATACCCTTGCAAGCAATCGATGCCAATTGAGACCAGAAATTCAGCTTCGGGCACGGTTTCAACCGATTCGGCGGTCACGAGCATGTCGAACTCTTTCGCAACAGCGACAAGAGCCCGCACTAGCGATTGATTCTCGCGATTTGTGTCGATGCCGCGGATGAATTGACCATCAATCTTAGCGGCGTCGAAAAAGAAGTCTCGGAAGTGGCGAAAGCTGATCGACCCCGCGCCAAAGTCATCCAGAGCAAACGCGATTCCACGATCCTGCAAACGATCCATGAAATCGATGACCAATTCAGGAACGGTCATGGCCGACGTTTCCGAGATTTCGAGGATTAATCGTTCGCCCAAGGTTTCATCCTGTTTCAGAAAGCGATCCAGCACCCGCATCCACCGTTGATAGCCTATGGAACGTGCTGACATATTGATGGATAGCCTGAGCGTTGGATTACGCACCATCGTGCGCAGCCCAATTTCCAGGGCGATCGCATCCATTTGACGGCCGACTTCGGTGTTTTCCACCACCTGAATGAAGTCTCGGGCCGGTATCACCCGACCGGTTTCATCCAAAACGCGAATGAACCCCTCATAAAAGGCGGTGTTGTGCGGCGGTGTCGCCTGCATCACGGGTTGATAGGCCAATCGGCATTGTTTGTGTTTGACCGCTTCGGTTGCCATTTGCAGAGTGCTGCGGTCGCGACCTGAGACTGCCACATTCAACGGATTTTCCGCGCCCACCTGAACATCTGACATCATCTTACGCTTTTGCAACATCTCAATCCCTTTGGTTCAGCGCGAGTTTATCGACATGCCCAGAGTTTGCCAAAATCGTAAAGCGTCGATTAAACCTCGTATTTTAAGGGTATTTGAATGACACTGGCCGCCCAAAACGTGGGGACTTAAGATGCAGCGATGTAGCTGGGCAGGCATAGAAGAGATTTACCTGCAATATCATGATACTGAATGGGGTGTGCCCAAGTATGACAGCCGTGTCCTTTGGGAAAAGCTGGTGCTGGATGGGTTTCAGGCAGGCTTGAGTTGGATCACAATCCTGAAAAAGCGAGATAATTTTCGCACGGCCTTTCGGGGATTTGATCCCAATATCATTGCACATTGGGGCGAAGCTGAGGTGTCTACCCTATTGGAAAACCCCGGCATCATCCGTCACAGGGGCAAAATCGAGGCAACAATCACCAATGCGAAAGCCTGGCAACGGATCGAAGAAGCCGGTGGGTTTGACAGGTTTTTGTGGGACTACGTCGGGGGTGCGCCGATCCAGAACAGGTTCAAGGCACAGGCCGATGTTCCTACCTCTAGCGCCCTGTCTGAACAGGTCGCCAAAGATCTGAAAAAGGCGGGTTTCAAATTTTGCGGTCCTACGATCGTCTACGCTTTCATGGAGGCGATGGGACTGCTCAACAATCATCTGGTGACCTGCCCCCGCCACGCGGCGGTGGCCAAGTTGGCGCGCGCGTTATAGTTAGCGAAAGCCAGGCGTGCCTGCGTCCGATGGAGTCCGGGCCAAATGTTTCGCTTTGATCGTTTCAGAGGTGTCCCGGCTGCCGTCGTGGCTATAACCCGGCGGCGCAAACGCATAGGCAAGGCGCTGCCGGATCGTAAGTCCCGGTTGAACAACGTCTTTCCACAATCCAATCCACTCGTGAAAGGCCACGCGCAGGGGGTTGAAGGTGCCGATGTTGTGAACCAGCCCATAGTCGACCTTGTCATTGTCTTGTTCTGGCACAAAGGTTCCGAACATTTTGTCCCAGATGATGAACACCCCGGCATAGTTACAGTCCAGATACCGCGCATTGCGACCATGGTGGGCACGGTGATGGCTGGGGGTGTTCATGACAGCTTCGAACCAACGGGGCATCTTGTTGATCGCCTCTGTGTGAATCCAGAACTGGTAAATCAGGTTTAACCCGCCGACGAACAACACGATTGCGGGATGAAACCCCAACAGGATCAACGGCGCACGCACGATCATCATTAACGTGAAGGTCCCGGTCCAAGTCTGCCTTAGGGCCGTTGTCAGATTATAGTGCTGACTAGAATGGTGATTGACGTGGCTGGCCCAAACCCAGCGCACGCGGTGACCAAACCGGTGCACCCAATAGTACCGCAGATCATCTAACACAAAGCACAGGAGTATTACCCAAACTGACGTACCCAGATCCAATGGGGTGATCCGCCAAAGAAACAGGAAGAACCCATAAGCCAGAAACCCCAATAAAATCCCCGAGGCGACGCTGCCAGCACCCATCACCAGCGAAGTTACCGCGTCTCGTGTCTCATAGCGACCGCCACGCCCCTTAATGGCGATCCACAAGAATTCGCCCAGAATGGCAACAATGAAAAACGGTACTGCCAACTGGGTTGGATCGGGGAAATACAAGCTATCAGTCATGACCGCTCCATCAAGTTTTTCCAGGTCTTGCATTCTTCGGGGCTGAGATGCAGCAGGGCTTGAGGCGCTGCAAAATCGTGGAAATAGATTTGAAACCCTTCGGGTCGGTCTACTAAGTCATAATCCAGCAAATGCCGCCCAACAGTATCCGCGCCATGTGACCACAACAAACCCAGACCGGTTTCCGTCTGAACCAAGGCCGAATGCCCGTCCAAACTAACTATGACACCTTGAACAAAGTCGTCTGGAAACTGACGCAACCACTCAGCGGTTACATCCTCTTCCGTTTGCATCACCCTACGGTTGGAACGCCCTGACAAATGCAACAGCAAGGCTGTGACGCTGATGCCGCCTACGACAAGGATCAGTAAGATTTCAAGTGGCATGGTCTCCTCCGTGGTTCGGGATTTGAGCCGGGCCAGACAGTTTTGTCAAAGGTGGCGTGACGTCAGCGTCACCTTTGACTTGCCGTGCCGTTTATCGCCCACAACGAGGAAAAGAGTCCTGACCCGTTTTCAGTGCCTTTCCAACGGGAGTAAAGCAATGGATAGACCCGCGCATTAGTTGATAGTGTAGGTCCCGGCATCTTTACCTTTGCCCCTGTCTCGGGAGAACAGGGTTTTGTTGCCGTCGATCTCAACCAGCTGACAATTGGTGCCCAGCTCTTTGCCCCCAATAACGCCATTGCGGCACCAATATTTGCTGCTCCATTTCCAAGTCCCGCTATAAGAATTTTTGCCATACTTCCCGGTTTGGGTGCCGTTCGAATTGATGACGGTCCAATTGCCTTTGTTGCTGGTTAGCTTGCGACCGACGATGGTTTAGCGGAACTATTTTTCTTTCTTAACGGCCTTGAACTCGGCCAATGCCGTTGTCGCAGCCAGGCCAAACAGCAGCGGAAGAGCTATAGTGCAATACGTTTCATTAGATCACCGAAAAATGGGCATACACAAAATGGACATCCACACAGTTGTGGATGCCAGTGCGACCAAGTTTAGGCCCAGATCCTTTTCAGAAACAGTTTTGCAGTTTTGTTTATTTCAAAAGCGCCTGAATGATCGCTTTGGCGCTATCCGAGTTCCACTCGGCATCCCCACGCAAGCGTGCGATCTCTTGCCCTTCGGGGTTCAGCAAAACAGTGATGGGCAATCCCAGAACGGCCATTTCACGCGCCACTGCCTGTTTGGGGTCCTGATGTCGAGGCAGATTGTCGATGCCATTTTCAGCAAAGAACTTTTTGATCCCGGAAGGAGAGTTGCGCCCAGTTGCCAGCGTGACGACCTGAAACTGATCGCTGCCCAGCTCGGCCTGTAATTCTGACAGTTGTGGCATTTCTTTACGGCAGGGGGCGCACCAAGTTGCCCAGAAATTGAGCAGCACATACTGGCCCTGATAATCTGCCAGTGTCCCAGTTCCGGCCCCATCTGCCAGTTGGAACGCGTTTGCCGACACCGGTTTGGGATCGCTATGGAACACCAGCTTTTTCATGTCGCCCTCACGCAGGGCTTCTAGCTTGGTTTTGTCCAGATCAGCCGCTAAGGCGCCTGAGACATTTGCGCCTGACACAAGGGCAGTATAGACGAGCGCGAGCAACAGTTTCTTCATGTCCCCTCCAAAAGGGTTTATCCGATGACCGACAAGACCTCGAACCAGATGTGGGGCGGCCGCTTTGCCGCCGGACCGGACGCGATCATGGAGGCAATTAATGCCTCGATCGGATTCGACAAGCGGATGGCTGCACAAGACATCGCAGGCTCCAGGGCCCATGCGGCAATGTTGGCCGCTACAGGCGTTATCAGCGATAACGATGCTGAAGCCATTCGTGAAGGCCTCCTCACAGTCTTGTCAGAGATCGACAGCGGAACTTTTCAGTTCTCGACCGCCCTCGAAGACATTCACATGAACGTCGAAGCACGCCTGAAAGAGGTGATTGGCGAGCCTGCGGGCCGTTTGCACACAGGCCGGTCGCGAAATGATCAGGTTGCGACTGATTTCAAACTCTGGGTGCGTGATCAATTTGATGCCGCCGAGGCAGGCCTGATTGCACTCATCAACGCGCTTTTATCGCAGGCCGAAGCGGGCGCCGCTTGGGTTATGCCCGGCTTTACCCACCTGCAAACAGCGCAACCCGTGACATGGGGCCACCACATGATGGCCTATGTCGAAATGTTTGGCCGCGATCTGTCCCGCGTTCGGGATGCCCGCGCGCGCATGAACGAAGCGCCTTTGGGCGCTGCGGCTCTGGCAGGCACTTCGTTCCCCATCGACCGCCACATGACTGCCGAGGCGCTGGGCTTTGATCGCCCCGCCGCCAACTCGCTGGATGCCGTGTCGGATCGGGATTTCGCGTTGGAATTCCTGTCGACCGCTTCGATCTGCGCTGTGCACCTGTCTCGTTTCGCTGAAGAATTGGTAATCTGGTCCTCTGCTCAGTTCCGTTTTGTGACCCTGTCTGACCGGTTCTCGACCGGCTCGTCGATTATGCCGCAAAAGAAAAACCCTGACGCTGCCGAGCTGATCCGCGCCAAAGTGGGCCGGATTTATGGGGCCAACACCGCCTTGATGATGGTGATGAAAGGTCTGCCACTGGCCTATTCCAAGGACATGCAGGAAGACAAAGAGCAGGTTTTTGATGCCGCCGACAACTGGATGCTGGCACTCGCCGCGATGGAGGGCATGGTCAAAGACATGACCGCCAACCGCGAGAGCCTTGCCGCTGCTGCCGGTTCTGGGTTCTCGACCGCGACCGATCTGGCCGACTGGTTGGTGCGCGTGCTGGGCTTACCGTTTCGTGATGCCCACCACATCACCGGATCTCTGGTTGCCATGGCCGAATCCAAGGACTGCGATCTTCCGGATCTGACACTTGCCGACATGCAGTCGGTGCATGGTGACATTACCGATGATGTCTTTGGTGTCCTTGGGGTTGATAATTCGGTAAACTCACGCATGTCTTATGGTGGCACCGCCCCGAAACAGGTCCGTGCCCAAGTTGAACGTTGGAAAGCGACCCTGTCATGACCCCGATCCGCGCCCTAGCTTTGTTGGCTTTTACCGCCTTAGCGGCCTGTGGCGCGGATGGCGAACCGGTACAGCCCTCCTTGAATGCAAATGTGGGCGTGTCTGGCAACGGACCCAATGTTGGTGGCGCTGTTGGCCTGCACCGGGGACCGTTCAACCTGTACCTTGGGTTCTAAGCGTCCAAAGGTCTGCTTGGACCCCATTTCAACAAGCTCGCAGATAGGTGCGGAGCCTACGAAGAATCCGGTCGATTGGCTTGCTATGTCAGCCGGGTAGCTGAGTGCCGGGGACGCCTGTTAGGCTGCCGGCACTGCAATCTAGTGCAACGCGTCTGGATTTGAGCTTTCGAAGCTCTCCCCCCGCTCGCGTACGAGTTGCAAGTCTTCAGCTGCGCCAATCGCCACAATACGAGGGCTCCCGGTAACAAACTCGACTCCAAAAACCAAATATCTGGTCTATAGAAATGCGCAAGCTGCGGTTCGTTTTCGGGCATAGAGGTGTGATCCAGCTTCGAGTAATGGCTGACCCTGCACAATGTTTTGGCGAGAAAAGTGACACTATCAAATTTGGATTCAGGATTCGGGACGAGCCATGTATCTTGTCACTATATCCTCGGGACAAGACCAACCCGTTCCAGCTTGCATGTTTGCAGCTTCTTTAAAGGCCGTGAATGAGGGCCAGTCTGTGGAAGCGGCGGCCATTGATCCGACCGTTTCACAGATGTCGATTCAGCCGAAGAATTTCTTTAACAGTTTCGATTTCGGGCAGTGTGGGGGTGCCGGAAATTCAGTTAAGTTCGGTGCGACCATTCCTTTTGATTTTTTCGGTTTCGGAGCCGTTGTGCCGCGCCCTTAAGGAGAGCCTATCTAAAATGATGCGAATTGATGGCAAGTCGGTATAGTGGGACATCAGTACACAGAATTATTTCTACGATCAGGGAGATGCCCCTGAAATCACCCATGGAATAACAACCAAGCTGTTGTTGCCCCAACATTAGAACCGATTTTGCCGAGCCAGTTTGAAAGGCACAGATATGTTAAGATCAAACCTATTAATACCTGTAGCTATTTGCGCACTAGCGGGGCAAGCCATAGCCCAAGACACGATTGGTACGGATAGCCTTCCATCGGTTTCCTCTGAGCGCCCATATTCACCCAATGCAGACCGTGACTTCCCTACAATGGCCCTGTTTGGTGACACGCATGTACATTCTGCCTTATCGGCGGATGCAGGCGGCGGCGGTACAACTTTGATGCCGCGCGATATGTATCGTTTTGCACGTGGCGGCCAAGTCAATTCGAACACCGGTCAGCCTGTAAAGCTGCCCCGTCCATTCGATTTTTATATGTTGACGGAGCACACAGATGGCATGGGTGTAATCACCGACATCATGCGGGGTGCGCCCAACATTATGGCCGATGAACAAGGTAAAATGTTTCACGACGAATTTGCCAAAGGTGGGGATGCAGCTAAACAGGCCAGTATCGACCTGATTGCCCAGTTCAGCCAGGGGACCCTCAGCGAGGCATTGCTGTATCAGCCCGGCTCGGCAGGGTATGACAACACCTGGAAGGATTTGGTGCAGGCCGCTGAGGAATTTAATGAACCCCACGTGTTTACAGCGATGATCGCTTATGAATGGACGTCGCTGGTCGCAGGGAACAACCTACACAGAAACGTCATCTTCCGCGATGGTCCTAAGCGTGCATTGCAGGTGTCACCGTTTTTGATGGCCCCCCCTAAGGGCAGCCCAGATCCCCGCGACCTGTGGAAATGGATGCAAACCTATGAGGATAAAACGGGCGGCGATGTGTTGGCTATTCCGCACAATCCGAATCTGTCCAATGGCATCATGTTCGCACCGAATGATACATTTCGCGATGGCGCCGAGTTTGATCCCGAGTATCTGAAAACTCGCGCGCAGTGGGAAAAGCTGGTTGAGATAGGCCAGACCAAAGGCGACAGCGAAACCCATCCCCTTTTGTCACCAACAGATGAATTTGCAGACTACGAAAGTTGGGATTGGGCAAATCTGGATGTATCCGAGGCCAAAACCCCCGAGATGCTGCCCTTTGAGTATGTGCGTTCTGTGTTGCAAAAAGGATTGGCCTTTGAGCAAGCCAAAGGAACGAACCCATTCAAGTTGGGCTTTGTCGGCGGATCAGACATCCACACGGGCCTGACGACGCAGGATGATGATAACTTTTTTGGCGCGTTCACTTGGATGGAGCCCTCTGCGACGCGCGCCACCTCAGTTGCCAAAGGGAATGATGATCTTGGGATCGACTATAAGGGTTGGCAATATGCCACTCCGGGACCTACGGCGGTCTGGGCAACTGAAAATACGCGTGCAGGTGTGTTTGACGCTTTGGAACGACGGGAAGTTTATGCCACAACCGGCCCCCGGATTACGGTTCGTTTCTTTGGCGGGGATTACACGGCTGGGGACCTCAAGAACCGTGATCTTGCGCGGATTGGCTATGCCAATGGTGTGCCGATGGGCGGAGATCTGAAAGCCACTGATACTGCCCCCGCTTTTTTGGTTTATGCGCTGCGCGATCCCATCGGGGCAAATCTGGATAGGATTCAGATCATCAAAGGTTGGACACTGTTAGACGGCAGTACACAAGAAAAAGTATATGACGTGGCTTGGTCCGGGGATCGTTTGCCCGGCGCAGATGGCAAGCTCCCGCCTGTCGGCAATACTGTTGATCTAAACATTCCAAGTTGGACCAACGATATCGGCAAGGCGGATTTGGCTACGGTGTGGGTCGATCCAGATTTTGACCCCTCACAACATGCCTTTTACTATGCTCGTGTCATTGAAATCCCAACCCCAAGGTGGACAGCCTATGATGCTGTCAAATTTGACGTCGACATGCCTGTAGAAGTTAAACTCATTACTCAGGAACGTGCTTACACATCCCCCATTTGGTACAGCCCAAAAGGATAAGTCATATGAAAAGTCTTATTATTTCTATCGCAGTTGTTGCGCTGGCCACGACAGCTGTTGCCGAGGATAAAACCCCTCGGAATGCCTATTTCGGCGAGACCCATGTGCACACCGCGCTGTCGCTGGATGCATTTATTGGCGGTGCGCGTCTTATGCCGTCAGACAGCCTGCGATTTGCTAAGGGGGCGTCGGTCATCGTCGATGGGCGTCACAAGCAGTTGAGCCGCCCTTTGGATTTTGCTGCGGTCAGCGACCATGTGGAATATTTGGGAGAAATGTATTCGACCATTTTCCCGGACGCCCCCGGGCATTTGCAGGATGATCTAGAGCAATTGCGTACCTTGGAGACTCTGGAGGACAAACAACAGTGGTTCTACAAATATGTGGTGTCCAACAACCGTGGTGATAATCCGTCCCATCCCCCATTCTATCAAGGTCCGGATACTACGAAATCAGGTTGGCAGATCATCAAAGATGCTGCCGAAGAGCATAATGACCCCGGCACCTTTACCGCCTTCGTGGCCTTTGAATGGTCCGCCGCACCTGGTGGCGGTAACATGCACCGCAATGTGATTTTCCGGGATGATGTGGCGCCCGAGCTGCCATACTCGAGCTATGACAGCAACAAAGTCGAAGACTTGTGGGACTGGCTTCAGAAGACAGCGGATGCAGGATCGACCTTGTTGGCCATTCCACATAACTCGAATGCTTCGAAACAGTTGATGTTTCCGGACACTGACAGTTTTGGCAAAGAGCTGACCACCAGTTGGGCAGAGCGCCGCCAGATGTGGGAGCCCTTGATCGAGATGATGCAAATCAAAGGTAATTCGGAAGTCCACGAAGCGTTCTGGCAGGCGGATGAATTTGCAGACTTTGAAAATGCCAATTCTATTCAGAAAAACTCAAACCGCTATTTCCACAAACGTGATTTTGTGCGGGAGGGGCTGAAAATTGGCCTCGCGAAAGAACAAGAATTGGGTGTGAACCCCTTCATGTATGGCTTTATCGGAGGTACCGACAACCACAATGGCCTGACCAGTGATGTGGCCGAGAATGATTTTACCGGTGGTCACGGCCCTGAAGACGGCAGCGTCGATCGTCGCCGCACAGGCGGTGTAGGCGGCTGGATTGATGGCGTTGATCTTTCGATCGGATCTTTGGCCGGCGTTTGGGCCGAAGAAAACACGCGCGCGTCTATCTGGGACGCAATGAAACGGCGTGAGACCTTTGCCACGTCGGGGCCGCGCATCAAAGTGCGAATGTTTGGGGGCGTTGGGTTAGGCGCGACAGACCCCCGCGAGATGGTTGAAGAGGGGTACACCAATGGCGTTCCCATGGGAGGTGTTCTGCCGCATTCGGACAAAGCTCCGACATTTACTGTTTATGCAGAAAAAGACGCTTTGGGTGCCAACCTGGATCGAATCCAGATCATCAAAGGGTGGGTGGACGCGGCCGGCGAAGTCCATGAAAAGATTATCGACGTGACATGGTCGGGTGATCGTTCTCCTGGAGAGGACGGAAAGCTGCCACCGATTGGAAACACTGTCGATCTGGAAACGGCTCTCTACACCAACGAAATTGGTGCCAAGTCTCTTTTTGGTCGTTGGACTGACGCGGAATTTGAACCTGAAAATGGTGCATTCTATTATGCACGGGCAATTGAAATTCCGACACCTCGTTGGACAACTTATGATGCCGTTCGCAACAACTTGCCTCTTTTGAACGAGGTCGCACCAGTTATCCAAGAACGTGCGTGGGGTTCACCCATTTGGGTGTCGCCCAAGTCATAAATAGACCAATTTTGAAGGGGCCGCCCTGTGTTCACAAAGATTAGGATCACATTAGCAGCATTGTCTTTTGCAACATTTGGCTCGACTTCGCTCGCTGTCGAGGGCGGGGCAGGTGCTTACTTGTTGGGGTCACGAGAGGGGTTTGCAGGCATTGTGCCGGGGCCCGGTACGTATGTTGGCATTGATCTTGTGCATTCCGAAGGAGTGGTCGAGGGGCTCTCGCTGGCAGGCTTACCGATCAAGGCGGAATCCGATCTCAAAGTGTCTTTTGCCAAGCTGAGTGTGACACAAGTTTTAGACACCCAATTATGGGGCGGCACTCCGGCGCTCAATATAAACGTGCCCTTCGTCTTGGATGCCAAGCTTTCCTTTATAGGGCAAACACCCCCCCTCGTCGGTATTCCAGTTGAGGACACAACATCAGGCATTGGAGATATTACTCTTACGTCCTTGGTCGGCTGGCACCGCGGCAACTTGCACTACAGCGCGGCCTTTTCCGTTTTTGCACCCACGGGCAGCTACAATACCGCCTCGATTGATGTGCCAAACCGAACTATTAATGCGCTCAACACCGGCAAGAATATCTGGTCATTTCAACCCGTGTTTGCCGCCACGTATTTCGATCCATCCCGAGGTTTAGAGTTCTCAGGAGCCGCGAGCCTGTTGTTCAGCACACGCAACTCAGCCACGGATTATCAGAATGCGCCTGCTTTGAACCTTGAGGCAGGGGTTGTGCAACACACCAAGTCTGGATGGGCATTGGGACTGGCAGGTTATGCTTATGCGCAAATTGGCGATGATTCAGGTTCGGGTGCTGACGCGACCCGTGCGTTTCTTGGTGCTGACAGCCTCCGGGCCCAGGTGTTCGGAGCGGGGCCAGTCATTAACTATTCCGGGGCCACGATGTTTGGCAAAGATGTAACATTCAAGGTTAAGTACTTTACCGAGTTTGGCGCAAAACGTCGGTTTGAAAGTGATACTCTCTGGTTCAACGCAGCATTCACCTTCTAAGGGTTGGCTTATTTATTGAAGGATCACTTCACCACCCAAGTCTCTGAGAAACAGCCACAGCTCACGTTTGTAATTGATCACAAACCCCGTTTTGGTCTAATCGCGGTCTTATGGATCACTTTCTGTATCGCGACGGCGCGCTGTACGCCGAGGATGTCCCCATCTCCGAGATCGCCGCGGCGGTGGGTACTCCGTTTTATGCATATTCAACTGCAACGCTTCAAAGGCACTTCAAGCTGTTTGATGATGCGCTCGAAGGTATGGACCACCTTGTCTGCTACGCGATGAAAGCGGCCAGCAATCAGGCCATCTTACGCACATTGGCGCAGGTCGGGGCTGGGATGGATGTAGTGTCCGAAGGGGAATATCTGCGCGCCAAGGCGGCCGGTGTGCCAGGCGAGAAAATCGTATTCTCAGGTGTCGGCAAAACCGCACGCGAAATCCGCACCGCGCTGACTGGGGGTATTCGCCAGTTCAATGTCGAATCCGAACCCGAGATGGAAGTGATCAACGCTGTCGCTCTAGAATTGGGCGTAGTTGCACCGATCACCGTGCGGGTGAACCCGGATGTGGATGCAAAAACACATGCTAAGATCGCAACTGGGAAATCCGAAAACAAATTTGGCATCCCGATTGCCCGCGCATCCGAGGTTTACACCCGCGCCGCTGCGTTGCCGGGGCTAGATGTCATTGGCATCGACGTACATATCGGGTCACAATTGACCGAGCTGGAGCCGTTCGAGCTTGCCTATCAAAAGGTTGCGGAACTGACTGAACAGTTGCGCAATGAGGGCCACAATATCCGCCGTCTCGATCTGGGCGGCGGCTTGGGCATTCCTTACACCCGCTCGAACGAGGCGCCACCATTGCCGGTGGAATATGGTGCGCTGATCAAAAAAACCCTTGGTCATCTGGGCTGCGAAATTGAAATCGAACCCGGTCGCCTGATCGCTGGAAACGCCGGCATTCTAGTATCGGACGTGATTTATGTGAAATCGGGCGAAGGTCGTGATTTCTTAATCGTAGATGCGGCGATGAATGACCTGATCCGCCCCGCGATGTATGAAGCACATCATGACATCGTAGCGGTAAACGAGCCGGCTCCGGGTACCGAGATGCAAGCCTACGACATCGTCGGTCCCGTTTGCGAATCCGGCGATACCTTTGCCAAGCAACGCAACATGCCACCGCTGGCGTCGGGTGATTTGATAGCCTTTCGCAGTGCGGGGGCCTACGGTGCGGTCATGTCCAGCGAATACAACACGCGCCCCCTGATCCCCGAAGTTCTGGTCAATGGGGATCAATTTGCGGTTATTCGCCCACGTCCCACCTTTGACGAAATGATAAACCGCGATACCATACCTGAGTGGCTCTGACGCGATCCCCGCGTCTGACCAACCCGGAGTGACGCTTTGACCGCCAAACCACCCGTGCCTTCGCAAATTCCGCGCCTGTCCTTTTGGCTGACTGGCGCGGGTATTGTCGCTGAATGGGTATTGCGTAGCTTTTGGCCGTTTTTTTCCGTTGTGATGCTCGTGCTTGCGGCCCTGATGTTAGGTCTGCAGGATCTCATCGCTGTTGAATTTGTTTGGGGCCTTGCCGGTCTCAGTGCTCTGGCCGGGCTGGCAACACTTGCCTTTGGCGCGCGCAACATGCGCTTTCCCACGCGCACTGATGTTCTGATCCGTTTGGATGCATCATTGCCGGGACGCCCCATTCAGGCGTTGATCGATACGCAAACTCTGGGTGCTCAGGATGCCGCATCGGTGGCGCTTTGGCAGGCGCATCAGGCGCGGATGGCACAGCGGGTGGCCGAAGCGAGCCCAGTTGAACCTGACCTGAAGCTGTCCAAGCGGGATCCATATGCCGTGCGCTATATGGCTCTTTTGGCTTTTGTCGTGGCTGTGGTGTTTGGTTCGATTTCACGCGTCGAAACCGTCGCAGGTCTGGCACCAGGCGCGGGTGCAGGGGCGGGGGGGCCAACATGGGAAGGGTGGATCGAGCCACCACGTTATACCGGCTTGCCGACGCTGTATCTGAATGACCAGGCCCTCGAGACGCTGACCTTGCCCGTAAACAGCCGCATTTCCTTGCGGTTTTATGGCGAAGTGGGCGCCTTGACACTGAATGAAACGATCTCGGGGCAAGTGATCCCGGACCCGAGTGCGCCAGAGCAGTCTCTTGTTGTCACCCAAGCCGGATCGCTGTCCATCGCAGGGCCCAATGGCCAGTCGTGGCTGGTGCAAATCCTACAAGATATGCCCCCGCAGATCTCAGTCAGCGGTCTTGCAGAAACGCGGGCTGAAGGGCGCATGGCGCTGCCTTTCACGGCGCAGGATGACTATGGTATTTCTGGTGGGCAGGTGACGGTTGAACTGGATCTCCTTGCGGTCGACCGCCGTCATGGCCTGAGCGTAGACCCTGATTCACGTGCCGCTCTTGTTCTGGATTTGCCCATTCCGATTACGGGTGACCGAAGCGATTTTGTCGAAACCCTGATTGAGGATTTTTCACAACATCCTTGGGCGCACTTGCCGGTCAGGATTACGCTGACCGCAAACGATGCCGCCGGCCAAACCGGGGAGGCAGCCCCGTTTGGTACGGCGTTACCTGCCCGCAGTTTCTTTGACCCCTTGGCGGCGGCGATTGTCGAGCAGCGTCGCGACCTGTTGTGGGCCCGAGCCAATGCAGCGCGCGTGGCCCAGTTTATGCGCGCCATCTCTCACCGGCCTGAGGATCTGTTCCGTTCGTCAACTGGATACCTGCGCTACCGGATCATTTTGCGGCGTCTCGAAGTGTACATTCATGCAGGTTTGACGCCAGAGTGGCAGACCGAAATTGCAGCCGCTCTATGGGATCTGGCTATCCTGCTCGAAGACGGAAATCTGGGCGACGCCTTGGAACGGTTGCGCCGGGCGCAGGAACGCTTGAGCGAGGCTATGAAGAACGGCGCGACGGACGAGGAAATCGCGGAGCTGATGCAAGATCTCCGCGAAGCAACCGAGGATTATTTACGCCAACTGTCCCGCCAAGCCCAACAAGAGGGGGGTGATCAGCCTCAGGGGCAAAGTGGCGAGTCGATGCAGATGACACAGGATGATCTGCAAAAGATGATGGACAAAATTCAGGAGCTGATGGAGCAGGGCCGTATGGCCGAGGCTCAGCAGGCGTTGGATGAGCTCCAGCAAATGATGGAAAACATGCGCGTAACTCAAGGCCAACAGGGGCAGTCCGAAGGTCAGCGCGCGATGGAAGGGTTGGCAGATACGCTGCGCAATCAACAAGGTCTTTCGGATCAGGCGTTCCGGGACTTGCAGGAGCAATTCAATCCCGGCGCACAGGCGGGAGAGAGCCAAGAAAACCAAGGGCGTGATGGTGGGCAAGGCCGTGGGCAAAGTCATAGTGGCCAAGGTGGCACCGGTGCAGGCGACGGGGAAGACGGTCAGCAAGGTGCGGGGTCGCTGGCAGACCGGCAGCAAGCTTTGCGCGAAGAACTCCGCCGCCAGCAAGAGAACATGCCAGGTGCAGGCACACCCGAGGGGGATGCCACCCGTGAGTCCCTAGATCGGGCTGGGCGCGCGATGGAGGGGGCGGAACAGGCGCTCAGGGAAAACGACATGGCAGAGGCCTTGGATCAGCAATCTTCGGCAATGGAGGCCTTGCGTGAAGGTATGCGTGCCCTTGGCGAGGCTATGGCCCAAGAACAGCAAAATCAACCGGGCCAAGGCACGCAAGAGGGTGACGCACAGGCGCAGAACCGTGATCCGTTGGGCCGTCAGCCCGGATCACAGGGGTCGATCGGAACAGACGAAAATCTGTTGCAGGGGCAAGATGTGTACCGCCGTGCGCGGGAGTTGCTTGATGAAATCCGCCGCCGCTCTGGTGAGGGTGAGCGTCCAGAGATCGAGCTGGACTACTTAAAGCGCCTGCTCGATCGGTTCTGAAACATGGTGGCAGAGCTTTGAAAGGGGTTTACTGCCCCACAAAGCCTGCAGCCTGAGCATCTAGCCACAGCCGGGCCTGATCGACCAACGCGACATAAGCGCTGAGCATCGGGTCGGCTTGCGGAACGCTTTGGGCGATAGTCGGGGCGTTGATATACAAACCAGCCAAGATCACCCCAATAATCACAATCACCGAGAATCCGCGCAGGAACCCTCCGGATTTGCGGGGTTTTGCGGGCCCCGGTTGTGGTAAATTGGCTCCCTGATCGGCGGCTTTATCTGTCGAGTTGCGCAGGGTGGAATTGATCTCTTCGATGTCGGGCAACAATCCACGGCGTGATCCGGCATCTTGTGTGGCAACTTCGGTTGATGGTGTTTCGCCGCGAATACGCGCCATCCGATTTTGGGTTTCGCGGGCCCGCCGTTCTGGTTCTTCATTGCCATGCGCGTCCAATCCCAGTTCGGGTTGGCTTTCCAAACTCTGGGTTTCAGTGGCCCGCAAATCGGCTTCGCGTGACGCCTCTTCGCGCAAAATTTCCGACACGTCCGGGGACAGGTCACGGCGCACAGGTTCCGGGCCTTCGGTCACCGTTGTGTCAACTGCGGGTTCTGGCGAAGCCTCTTGCGGGGCAGGGTCCGGTTCGGTTTGGGGAATGTCCTGCCCAGTGACCGCGGCTCGCAGACCCTCATCATCAGGGATGGATGCAACAGGGTCCGGCGTGCTGTGTGTCTCTTCAGAGATCACTTTATCTGGATGCTCCTGAAACCACGTGTCACCGCAGTTGGAACACTGAACGTCCCGGCCATCTTGCGGGATCACTTCTATTGGCACTTCGTATTGAGCACCGCAATTAGGACATGTCAGACGCATTCGGCCTCCCGGTGTTTTGTTCTGCCTGAATATTATTTTTTAATGACCATAGGCTGTTAAGCCCCACACGAAAAGAGAGTTTTATCTGACCCAGCGATAAGTGGTGTATCAGGATCGTCTCGAGGCATTGAAACTATAACCATGCTGAGGCAAGAAGACAGTCAAAGCGACAGGGGACACAACTGTGATCGAGCTGGATAACGTGGGCTATAGCTATGGCGGTGGGGAATTGTTGAGCAATTTGTCAGTACGCCTGACGCCTGGTTCCTTTCATTTCCTGACCGGCCCGTCCGGGGCGGGCAAGACAACGTTGCTGAAACTGTGCTACGGGGCCCTGCATCCGACGGCGGGACATGTGCGCGCCTTTGAAACGGACATGCGCCAGCTGGACCGGGATCAAACAGCGCTGCTGCGTCGCCGAATTGGCGTTGTGCATCAGGATTGCCGGTTCTTGGATCATTTAACTTTAACCGAAAACGTTGCCCTGCCTTTGCTGGTTTCGGGGCGCGACCTGTCCTCTGAGACGGACAACCTGAATGAATTGATGCAGTGGGTTGGCCTGTCTGGTCGGGCAGACGCACGGCCACCCGAATTATCGGGCGGGGAACGGCAACGGGCCGCTCTTGCGCGGGCTGTTATCATGTCGCCGGATGTTGTCATCGCGGACGAGCCAACCGGCAACGTGGATTGGGAAATGTCACAGCGCCTGTTGCAACTGTTGGTCGAATTGAACCGCATGGGCAAAACCGTGCTGATCGCAACCCACGATCTTAGCTTGATCCGCGCCGCCAAAAGTCAGGTGCAGGCTCGCGTTCTGCGCATTGCCAACCGCCAACTGCAAACAGCGGGGGCGGACCTATGAATATAGCCAACCTGCGCACCTTGTTGATGGGGGACAAACAAGCCGATCGTGTTGTCCCGCCCACTGGATTTACCGCCCAGTTGACGTTGTTTGTTTCTGGCGCCATGGGGTTTCTGGCCGTGTTTGCCTTGGCTTTGTCTTTGGCATCCGGACGCTTGGCGGATCGCTGGGCAGATGAACTGGCACGCTCTGCGACCTTGCGGATCAATGCGCCAACTGATCAACGCGCGGACCAGACTAAAGCAGCCTTGGATATTCTGGCACAGACGCCCGGCGTTGCCTCTGCGCGCGCGCTGTCTGTCGAAGAGCAGGTTGCTCTGCTGACCCCATGGTTTGGCCCGGATCTGCCATTGGACACCCTGCCGATCCCACAGCTGATCGAGGTCATTGCGGGCGAGCCCGGATACGATCTGGCCGGGTTGCGCTTGCGTCTGGTGGCCGAGGTCCCGGGCGCGGTGTTTGACGACCATACCCGCTGGCGCGAGCCGCTTGTTGATGCGGCCAATTCGCTGCGTCGGCTAGCACTGGTTTCGACCCTTTTGATCGGTGGTGCACTGGCTGGCATGATTACACTGGCCGCCAACGCGGCCTTGGCCGCAAATGCGCAGGTGATTGAAGTTTTGCGGTTGGTTGGGGCGCGGGACCGCTATATCGCTGGAGCGTTTGTACGCCGGTTTACGATGCGCGCGCTCATTGGGTCGGCGATTGGTGTTGGCATCGGGATGGGCGGTGTCATGCTGCTCCCCGAGGCCTCAAACGAGGGCGGCTTTTTAACCGGCCTTGGCTTTCAGGGCCTTGGCTGGGGCGTGCCTCTTTTGCTACCGCTGCTCAGCGGCGTAGTCGCCTTTTTTGCCACCTGGAACGCCGCGCGGCGCACGTTAAAGGAACTCACGTAATGGCCAACGCAATTCAATGGCTCCGTTCACTGGTGTTTGTGGTTGTCATCTATGCTTGGATGGCGATCCTGGGTATTTTGTTCTTCCCCTATGCCCTGTTGACGAAACGCGGCGCCCTCAGCGCGTGCAAGCTCTATGCCCGATCGGTGATCTGGATGGCCGGTTGGATGGTCGGCATCAAAGGCGAAGTGCGCGGCGTCGTTCCCAAAGATGAGGTGATGATCGCGGCCAAACATCAGTCCTTTTTTGATATCCTGTTGATCTTTAACGCCATTCCCCATGGTAAGTTCATCATGAAGCGAGAGCTGCTGTGGACACCCGTTATTGGCCTTTACGCCAAGCGCCTTGGCTGTATTCCAGTAGATCGCGGCAGAAAGGGAACCGCGATTGCCAAAATGGTCAAAGACGTCGCGACTGAATTCTCTGAGCCAGGCCAATTGGTGATCTATCCGCAGGGTACGCGGGTCGCGCCAGGGGCCCAGAAACCTTACAAGGTTGGCAGTGCCATTTTGTATGATGGCTTGGGCATGCCCTGTGTCCCTGTGGCCGCAAATGTTGGCGTGTTCTGGCCGCGGACTGGTATTATGCGAAAGCCCGGTCGGGCTGTTGTTGAGTTCCTTGACCCGATTGCCCCCGGAGTGCCCCGGTCTGACTTCATGGCCCAACTCGAACAGGCGATTGAAAGCCAGTCAAATTTGTTGATGAAAGAAGCAGGGTTTGATCTCAGCTAACCCATCAGGAGCGGTGTTGGAGGATATGGCTAGATCTGACGTTACCTATTCAGATCGGTATCTTTCCAATATTTCGTACCGGTGGCGTTTGCATTCACGCGCCACCCTTTTTTGTCGAGCACAAAGAACGATCGACCATCGATAAATTGGACGGCTTCTGTGGTTCGGCTATCCCCTGTCATCGCTCCAGCGTTGGCAGAGGCATCGTAGCCATATTCAGTGAACGCATCAAAGTCGGCTTGGGTTTCGAACATGATCACAAACTGGCTTTCGAACCCGCCAATCCCAAACGCCGCACCAACTCCGCCCGTTCCCATCTGCATATAGGTCCGTGCGCCGGTCTCTGTAGAAATGGCAACGCCACGACCATACCCGGCAGATAGCGGGAAAATGGTCAGGCTGCGAGTGTCAAAGGCAGCGTATCCCGCGCTGATGTCATACATATTGTTGGCATCTGGGTTTTCCGCGCGTAGGCGAGATATCACACCGTCAGCCATCGTATCCAATTTGGCACGCATAGCCTCGGGCGTCTCTTCCTCGCGCAACAGCTCGTTGGTAGATTTAATCGACTGATCGACCGCGTCCACGCCTTTGCCAACTGCATCTCCGACACTGTTCGCCCCGCGTTCAGCTGCGCTGACAGCACTATCTGCACCGCGCTTCACCTTGTCGAACAACCCCTCGGCAAAGGTGGGGCTGGCGAAACTAACGACCGCAGTCAGGATGAGGATGCGTTTCAATTCTCTTGCTCCCAGTGGTGTATGGCCTGTGCAGCGAACCGATGACACGCCCTATTGGCGATTGGCTATCAGCTCAAAAATCGCGTTAATCTGGATAAGACATATCAAGCTTTCCCAAAAAAAGAAGAGGCGACCAATTGGCCGCCTCTCATGAACCCGCGTAAAGGAGGGCGCTTTAGCTGTGAATTGCACCATCACCACAGGCCAGAGCGGCCTCACGGACCGCCTCAGAATAAGTGGGGTGGGCGTGGCAGGTTAGCGCGATATCTTCGGCCGAGGCGCCGAATTCCATGGCAACACAGATTTCGTGGATTATGTCACCGGCACCCGGGCCAATGATGGAACAGCCCAGAATGCGATCTGTTTCCGCATCTACGACCAGTTTCACAAAGCCATCGCCCTGATGAACCGCTTTGGCGCGTGCGTTGCCCATGAACATGAACTTGCCGACCTTGATCTTACGACCCTCAGCCTTCAGCGCATCTTCGGTCTGACCAACCGTAGCGACCTCTGGGGCGGTGTAGACCACGCCGGGGATCACGCCATAGTTCACGTGCCCATGCTTGCCCGCGATCACTTCAGCGACGGCCATGCCTTCGTCTTCGGCCTTGTGCGCCAGCATCGGACCTTCGATTGCATCACCGATGGCGTAGATGCCCGGAATATTGGTCGCCCAATGTGCGTCGGTTGCAACCTGACCACGCTCGGTCATCTTAACACCCAATGCATCCAGACCCAGCCCATCAACATAGGGTTTACGGCCGGTTGCAACCAAGACCACATCGGCGTCGATGGTTTCGGCGTCGCCACCCTTTTTCAACTGATAGGTCACTTTGGCTTTGTTTTTGGCGGTTTCAACGCCCTGAACAGCCGCGCCCATGATGAATTTCAGGCCCTGCTTTTCCAAGATCCGCTTGAACGTGCGTTGTACGTCTTTGTCCATGCCGGGGCATACCGCATCCATGTATTCGACCACGGTCACTTCGGACCCAAGGCGCGCGTAAACCGACCCGAGTTCCAGACCGATAACACCGGCCCCGATCACAACCATCCGCTTGGGCACCTTGGGTAATTCCAAACCGCCGGTCGATGTCACCACGATTTTTTCGTCCACCTCAACACCGGACAACGACGACGATACCGACCCCGATGCAATCACGATATTCTTGGCCTCGTGCACATCGTCGCCAACCTGCACCTTGCCCGCTGCCGGGATCGAGGCCCAGCCTTTGATCCAGTCGATCTTGTTTTTCTTGAACAGGAATTCAATGCCGCCAGTGTTCTGGCTGATCACATCGTCTTTATAGGCCTTCATCTGTGGCCAATCGACGGACGGGGTTTTCCCCTTCAGGCCCATGTCGGCAAAGTTATGCTCGGCTTCGTGCAGCATATGGCTGGCGTGCAGCAATGCCTTGGATGGGATACAGCCCACGTTCAGGCAGGTGCCGCCCAATGTTTCGCGGCCTTCGACCACGGCTGTTTTCAGACCCAGCTGTGCGCAGCGGATGGCTGATACATAGCCGCCAGGGCCTGCGCCGATGATGATGACGTCATATTGAGCCATTTCGGTCTCCTGTTTTTGGTCAGACATGTCAGCGTGACATGTATTAAAAGTCAGTGGATGGGCGTGGCGACGTCCGCTGCCGCGCTTTTTCGGCAGACAAATAGCGTATCGTCCCATAATCCATGGGTTTCAATCTCTTCGGGTTTGAACAGGTCAGAGGGCGTCATGAGGGTGACATGCAGCCCATTGTTTGCGAGGCGCTCAGCCAGATCGCGGCCATAAACGCGCACGTGATCGAACTGTCCAAACCGCTTTTCTCGCTCCGCCGGGTCCGTAACATTCGGGTCCTCGTCGGTTTCAGCGCTTTCCCGCTTGTAGGGGACCTGAACAAGGGCCGTTCCATTGGCGGACAAACTGCGCGACAGCTCTGCAATCGCCGCTTTGTCATCTGGAACGTGCTCCAAAACGTGCGAGCACATGATCAGATCAAACGATTCATCTGCACAGGGGAGCGCGGTGATATCCCAGTGAAAATCAACCTTTGGCGCGCTGTAATCCGTTGTCGTCACATCAAGGGATGGCTGAGCATCCAACAACTGCAAGGTCGAAAAGTCAGGAGCAAACAACAGCGCTTTTGCCCGCTGCCCCGGAGCGGTTGGATAGGTTCGAAGGTATCTTGCCAAGATGCGCTGACGCGCGAGCGAGCCACAATACGGACAGGCATCACCACTGTCCTTTCGCCACGCAGAAAAGCTCTTGCCGCAACAGTCACATCGAACTGCGTTGCCAGAATACTGAACCAAACTCACCAGTCGGCGCAGGGATCGGTACATCTCTGACAGGACTGGAATGTGGCGATAGGGTGTAGACATTAGGTTGTCCTTATCAGCGATCGAAAAACAGGTGCGGTGTCCTGATCAGACCCCGCGCCATTGTCGCTTACAGGTCCATCAACAGACGGCGTGGATCTTCCAGAGCTTCTTTGACACGCACCAAGAAGGTAACAGCGCCCTTACCGTCAACAATACGGTGATCGTAGCTCAGCGCCAGATACATCATAGGGCGGATCACAACCTGACCATTGATTGCCATAGGGCGATCCTGAATCTTGTGCATGCCAAGGATGCCTGACTGTGGTGGGTTCAGGATCGGTGAAGACATCAACGACCCATACACACCGCCGTTCGAGATGGTGAATGTGCCGCCCTGCATTTCTGCCATCGACAGTTTGCCATCACGGGCGCGCTTGCCCTTTTCCGAGATCGCTTTTTCGATACCTGCAAAAGACATCGCATCGGCATCCCGGATCACTGGAACAACCAGACCTGATGGCGTACCCGCCGCAACACCCATGTGTACAAAGTTTTTATACACAACATCGGTGCCGTCGATCTCGGCGTTGACTTCAGGCACTTCTTTTAGGGCGTGACAGCAGGCTTTGGTGAAGAAGGACATAAAGCCCAAGCGGACGCCATGCTTTTTCTCAAACTGGTCTTTGTACTGATTCCGCAGCGCCATAACCTCGGTCATATCGACCTCGTTATAAGTGGTCAGCATCGCGGCAGTATTCTGGCTGTCCTTCAGGCGCTTGGCAATGGTTTGACGCAGGCGGGTCATCTTCACCCGCTCTTCGCGCGCAGCATCATCTGCCGATACCGGGCCACGTGGGGCTTGGGCAACAGGGGCAGCGGGGGCCACAGCCACGGCGGCGGCACTGCCGGCTGCAACCGCGCGGGCCACATCGTCCTTCATGATCCGACCATCACGACCGGTGCCTGTTACGTTGGCGGCACTGATACCGGCCTCGGCCATTGCTTTTTCAGCCGAAGGGGCGTTCGCGACATCTTTACCAGATGCAGCAGCCGCTGCCGCAGGGGCAGCCACAGCAGGTGCTGCAGCAGCGCCAGAACCGGAAATCACACCGAGCTTGGCAGTTGCATCGACGGTTGCGCCTTCGGCAGCGGTGATTTCTGCCAGAACGCCAGCAACAGGGGCGGGCACTTCGACCGACACCTTGTCTGTTTCCAACTCACACAGCATTTCATCTTGTGCGACGGTATCACCTACGGCCTTGAACCAGGTCGAAACCGTGGCTTCGGTGACCGATTCACCCAAAGTGGGCACCATCACATCGGTGCTGCCACCCGCGGCTGCGGGTGCTTCGCTTGGCGCGGCCGCAGGCGCTGGGGCAGATGCGGCGCCTTCACCGGCAAGGATTGTTGCCAACAGAGCGTCAACACCTACGGTTTCACCTTCGGCGGCAACGATTTCACCCATGACACCAGCAGACGGTGAGGGGACCTCAACCGTTACCTTGTCTGTTTCCAGTTCACACAGCATTTCATCCACTGCCACTGCATCGCCGGGTTTCTTGAACCAGGTGGCAACCGTGGCTTCGGTCACGGATTCGCCAAGCGTGGGGACACGAACTTCGATTGTCATGTTTTAGTTTCCTTCGATGCTCAGCGCTTCGTTCACGAGCGCCGCTTGTTGTGCTTTGTGTTGGCTGGCCAGACCCGTTGCGGGCGAGGCAGAGGTGGCGCGTCCCACATAACGGGGACGCGAGTGTTTTGCGTCAATACGGCTCAGGACCCACTCGATGTTGGGTTCGATGAAGTGCCATGCGCCTTGGTTCTTGGGCTCTTCCTGACACCAGATGACTTCGGCGCCTTTGAACCGCTCTAGCTCGTTGATCAACGAGTGGGCCGGGAAGGGGTAGAACTGTTCGACACGCAGCAGATAGACGTCGTCAATGCCACGGGCATCGCGCTCTTCCAGCAGGTCATAGTAGACCTTGCCGGAACACATCACGACGCGCTTGATCTTGTCATCCGTAACCAGTTGCGTGTCAGAATTGCCTTTTTGCGCATCATCCCACAGAACTCGGTGGAAACTGGAACCGGTGGTGAAATCCTCGGCTGTGCTGACGGCCATCTTGTGACGCAGCAGGGATTTAGGTGTGACCAAGATCAGCGGCTTGCGGAAGGTCCGGTGCAGCTGACGGCGCAAAATGTGGAAGTAGTTCGCAGGCGTTGTACAGTTTGCCACGATCCAGTTGTCCTGACCACACATCTGCAGGAACCGCTCCAGACGCGCGGAGGAGTGTTCGGGGCCTTGGCCTTCGAACCCGTGCGGCAACAGACAGACCAAACCGGACATCCGCAACCATTTGCTTTCGCCCGAGCTGATGAACTGATCGAACATGATCTGCGCGCCGTTGGCGAAATCGCCAAACTGGGCTTCCCACAGAGTCAGGGCGTTAGGCTCAGCCAGTGAATAGCCATACTCAAAACCCAACACAGCATATTCAGACAGCATCGAGTCGATGACGTCATACTGCGACTGACCCGCGCGGATATTGTTCAGCGGGTAATATCGTTCTTCGGTTTCCTGATTGATCAGTCCCGAATGACGCTGGCTAAATGTACCCCGTGTGGCGTCCTGCCCAGACAAACGTACCGGGTAGCCTTCGGTTAACAACGAGCCAAAGGCGAGCGCCTCGCCCGTGGCCCAGTCAAACCCTTTGCCTTCTTCAAACATCTTGCCGCGGGTTGCCAAAAGCCGGCCCACGGTTTTGTGCAGGGCAAACCCATCTGGTGCCCGGCTCAATGAGGTACCGATTTCTGTCAGAGTATCGGGCGAAATGGCGGTTTCGCCACGCACGTATTCTTCTTTGTTTTTGTCCAGATGCGACCAGCGCCCATCCAGCCAGTCGGCTTTGTTGGGCTTATAGTCCTTTCCAGCTTCAAACTCATCGTTCAGATGGGCTTGGAATGCGGCCTTCATGTCCTCGATCTCGCCCTCGGGGATGAGGCCGTCTTTGACCAGACGCTCGGTGTACAGCGACAGCGTGGTTTTGTGGGTCTTGATCCTTTTGTACATGATCGGGTTGGTGAACATGGGCTCGTCGCCCTCGTTGTGTCCGAACCTACGGTAGCAAAAGATGTCGATGACCACGTCTTTGTGGAACTTCTGGCGGAATTCAGTGGCCACCTTGGCCGCATGAACAACCGCTTCGGGATCGTCACCGTTCACGTGGAAAATAGGCGCTTCGACCATCAGCGCGATATCTGTGGGATAAGGGCTTGAACGGCTGAAGTGTGGCGCGGTGGTAAAGCCAATCTGGTTGTTGACTACGATGTGCATGGTGCCGCCGGTTTTATGCCCTTTCAGACCCGACAGGCCAAAACCTTCGGCCACAACACCCTGACCCGCAAAGGCCGCATCGCCGTGCAACAGGATCGGCAGAACCTGCGTGCGATCCGTGTCACCCAGTTGGTCCTGCTTGGCACGGGCCTTGCCCAGAACCACAGGGTTTACCGCCTCAAGATGGCTGGGGTTGGCGGTCAGCGAAAGGTGGACCGAGTTGTTGTCGAATTCGCGATCGCTGGATGCGCCGAGGTGATATTTCACATCGCCTGATCCATCCACATCTTCGGGCTTAAAGCTGCCGCCCTGGAATTCGTTGAAAATGGCGCGATATGGTTTGCGCATCACGTTCGCCAGAACGCTTAGACGCCCACGGTGCGGCATGCCGATGATGATGTCGCGCACACCCAGATTGCCACCGCGTTTGATGATCTGTTCCATCGCGGGGATTAGGCTTTCGCCGCCGTCCAGGCCAAAGCGCTTGGTGCCCATGTATTTCACATGCAAGAACTTCTCGAACCCTTCGGCCTCGACCATCTTGTTCAGGATCGCCTTGCGGCCCTCACGGGTGAACGAGATCTCTTTGCCGAACCCTTCGATGCGCTCTTTCAGCCAAGCAGCCTCTTCTGGGTTGGAAATATGCATGTACTGCAACGCAAAGGTGCCACAATAGGTGCGTTTGACGATCTCAACGATCTGCCGCATCGAAGCAACCTGCAGCCCCAGCACGTTGTCGATAAAGATCGGGCGGTCCATGTCGCCCTCGGTGAACCCATATGTCTTAGGGTCCAACTCGGGGTGCTTGGATCCTTCGCGCATGCCCAGTGGGTCTAGATCAGCAGCCAAATGGCCCCGGATCCGATAGGCCCGGATGATCATCAACGCGCGGATCGAATCCAGAACCGCCCGTTTGATGGCCTCATCGCTGACCTCAACACCCTTGCTTGCGGCTTTGTCTGCGATCTTTTTGCCAGCTGCTTTGGTCTCACCCGCAGGCCATTCGCCCGTCAGTGCAGCTGTCAGATCATCGCCCGGAACCGGCGGCCAGTCATTGCGCGCCCAAGAAGGGCCACTTGCCTCGGCCTTCACGTCCAGTTCTGCGTCTCCCATTTGTCTGAAAAACTCAGCCCAAGCGGCATCCACCGCATTTGGATCACCGGCGTATTGAGCATACAGTTGCTCAAGATACTCGGCGTTATGCCCTTGCATAAAACTGGAGGCGTGGAACACGTCGTTGGGCGAATGTTCGGTCATGATTGTACCTCATATGGGTTGGGACCGTATTGGTTAGTACCCGACTGGCTGGGGCGGGTGAGCCACCACAAAACCAACAGGGGAGAGACGATAAGAACGATCATCGTCGGGATCATCACGAAAACTGTGGTGCCTGTGAGCAAACGATCCAGCGTCCCACCGGGGGCAAAACTAGAGGCGATGCCAATGCCAAACACAAAGACCAGGCCTGCACCAACCATCAGCAGGATCGGGAACAGGGCATAAAACCCGCTACGACCAGTGTCCTGCATGCGTCGCCATGCGACGGCCAAATGGGGAAGGAAAACGATAAGACCAACCAGACTTTGCACCGGTTGCGAAGACGTGGCTGTGATGGATTTCACGCCATTCGCCTCGGTCTCTACAACCTGTGTGAACAGCTGCCAGTCGATGAGACCAGCCAACGCATTCCACAGCACGATGAACAGGAAGAAAAACCAGTACTCAGAACGAGAGGCCCGTCCTGAAAACGAAAGGAATTTTGAGAAACACGTTTTGACGGCTTGCGAAAAGGTCATGTGATTCAATCTCCTCAAAAAAGTGCCCCGGACATCACGCCCGGGGCTCGGGTGTTTTACCCGATCGCTTTCAGCACAGCTTCGCCAAGACCTGCGGGGCTTTCGGCCACGACGATACCAGCGGACTGCATGGCTTCGATCTTATCTTCGGCACCACCTTTGCCGCCGGCGACGATTGCGCCGGCGTGACCCATACGACGGCCCGGAGGGGCGGTGCGGCCTGCGATGAAACCAGCTGTTGGCTTCCAACGGCCTTTTTTCTTTTCATCGGCTAGGAACTGTGCCGCTTCTTCTTCGGCCGAGCCACCGATTTCACCGATCATGATGATGGATTCGGTTTCGTCGTCCGCCAGGAACCACTCCAGCACGTCGATGTGCTCGGTGCCCTTGATCGGGTCGCCACCAATGCCCACACAGGTGGACTGACCCAGTCCTACGTCAGTTGTCTGTTTCACAGCTTCGTATGTAAGCGTACCTGAGCGTGAAACGACACCCACGCTCCCGCGTTTGTGAATGTGACCGGGCATAATGCCGATTTTGCAGGCGTCAGGCGTGATCACGCCGGGGCAGTTGGGACCGATCAGGCGCGATTTTGAACCCTCAAGCGCACGCTGCACTTTCATCATGTCCAGAACCGGGATGCCTTCGGTGATGCAAACGATCACTTCCATTTCGGCGTCAATCGCTTCGAGGATCGAATCCGCCGCAAAGGGGGGCGGAACATAGATGACGGACGCGTTCGCTTCGGTCACGTGCTTGGCTTCGTGGACCGAGTTGAAAACCGGCAGGTTCAGGTGGGTCATGCCACCTTTGCCGGGGGTCACACCACCAACCATCTTGGTGCCATAGGCGATGGCCTGTTCGGTGTGGAATGTACCCTGCGAGCCGGTCAGGCCCTGACAGATAACTTTGGTATTTTCGTCGATGAGGACTGCCATTTGGCGTTCTCCTTAATAAGTCTTCATGGGGGAAGGTGGGTAGTCACCCACCCCAGGATTAGCCTTTGACGGCCTTAACGATCTTCTCGGCACCATCTTTCAGGTTGTCCGCCGCGATCACATCCAGACCAGAGTTGTTGATGATGGCCTTGCCCTGCTCAACGTTGGTACCTTCTAGGCGCACAACCAGCGGAACTTTCAAACCGACCTCCTTCACCGCGGCAACAACGCCCTCGGCGATGACGTCACAGCGCATGATGCCACCAAAGATGTTGACCAAGATGCCTTTGACCTTGGAATCCGAGGTGATGATCTTGAACGCTTCGGTGACTTTTTCTTTGGTCGCGCCGCCACCTACGTCAAGGAAGTTGGCAGGCTCGGCACCGTACAGCTTGATGATGTCCATGGTGGCCATCGCCAGACCCGCACCGTTCACCATGCAGCCAATTTCACCGTCAAGCGTGATGTAGTTCAGGTCGTATTTACTGGCTTCCAGCTCGTTGGGGTCTTCTTCGGTTTCGTCGCGCAGTTCGGCGATGTCCGCGTGGCGGTACAGCGCGTTGCCGTCGAACGAGACTTTGGCGTCCAGCACCTTGAGATCACCACCGTCGGTGACGATCAGCGGGTTGATTTCCAGCATTTCCATGTCTTTTTCCAGGAACGCTTTGTACAGGATGCCCATCAGCGCAACGCACTGCTTGACCAACTTGCCTTCCAGACCCAGCGCAAATGCGATGCGGCGGCCGTGGAATGCCTGATACCCTGATGCAGGATCAACGCTAAAGCTCAGGATCTTTTCAGGGGTTGCCGCTGCAACTTCTTCGATGTCCATGCCACCCTCGGTCGAGCATACGAACGATACGCGGCTGGTTTGACGATCAACAAGCAGAGCCAGATACATTTCTGTCTCGATGCCGGAACCGTCTTCGATGTAGATGCGGTTGACCTGCTTGCCGACTGGGCCGGTTTGATGCGTGACCAATGTACGGCCCAGCATCTTCTTGGCTTCTTCGGCGGCTTCTTCTACCGACTTGGCAAGACGGACACCGCCTTTTTCACCAGCGTCGGCTTCTTTGAAAGAACCTTTGCCCCGGCCACCTGCGTGGATCTGCGCTTTGACAACCCACAGTGGGCCGTCCATTTCACCAGCTGCGGTTTTTGCGTCTTCGGCCTTGAGAACGATGCGGCCGTCCGACACGGGCGCCCCATAGCTGCGAAGAAGCGCTTTGGCCTGGTATTCGTGGATGTTCATTGAAACTGTCCCGTCTGACTACGATTGCACCGATATAGGCGTGTCTAGGGCCAATCCTTAAAGGTTTTTTTGACGCAGTTGGGGAATTACACAGAGAATTGTCCATTTTGTGATCACACATTTTTAACGTGTGATCACAAAATAGAAAAATTCCAAAGTCTGGTGATTCGTTGAAACCCAACAGTCTCGCAATCGAAATACCGTGGGATGTTCACGTCAAATCATGTGCCGGGTGCGACTTTGACCTTCCGTAACGTCAGATATGTCACCGAGAAACAGTTACAACTTTATGACCCAGACACGAAAAAAGCCGCCGGGCACGCCGACGGCTTTCTCTCAATCTCGTGGTTAGCGGCTTAGACCAACGAGGGGTCGATCGCCTGACACGCTTCGATCAGGCCTTTGACAGCGTTGACCGAGTTGTCAAAGCCAGCCTGCTCTTCTTTGTTCAGTTTGATGTCGACAACACGCTCGACGCCACCGGCACCGATCACCGTTGGAACACCAACGTACATGCCTTTAACACCCAGCTCGCCGTCGCAATATGCGGCACAAGGCAGAACGCGCTTCTGGTCTTTCAGATAGGCTTCGGCCATTTCGATTGCCGATGTGGCAGGCGCGTAGAACGCGGAACCGGTTTTCAGCAGGCCAACGATTTCGGCGCCGCCATCACGGGTGCGCTGAACGATTGCGTCCAGCTTGTCCTGTGTGGTCCAGCCCATGTCGACCAGATCAGGCAATGGAATGCCTGCAACGGTCGAATAACGAACCGAAGGAACCATGGTGTCGCCGTGGCCGCCCAGAACAAACGCGGTAACGTCGCGCATGGACACGTTGAACTCTTCCGACAGGAAGTGTGCGAAACGTGCGGAATCCAGAACGCCAGCCATGCCGCAGACTTTGTGGTGGGGCAGGCCCGAGAACTCGCGCAGAGCCCAAACCATCGCGTCCAGCGGGTTGGTGATGCAGATAACAAATGCGTCGGGTGCGTGGGCTGCAATGCCTTCGCCAACCGATTTCATGACCTTAAGGTTGATGCCCAGCAGGTCATCACGGCTCATGCCGGGTTTGCGTGCAACACCTGCGGTTACGATGCAAACGTCTGCGCCAGCGATGTCAGCGTAATCGCTGGTGCCGGACATGTTGGCATCAAAGCCTTCGGACGGGCCGGATTCTGCGATATCCAGCGCCTTGCCCTGGGGCAGACCGTCTGCAATGTCGAACAGGACAACGTCGCCCAATTCTTTTACAGCTGCGAGATGTGCAAGCGTGCCACCGATGTTACCTGCGCCGATAAGGGCGATCTTGGGTCTGGCCATTGGAAAGTACTCCGATCCGATGAAAATTTGCGCGTTTGCTAGTCGCTAATGCGTCATCGTGCAAGTCTTCTGCGACGCGGCATAGTTGCTTAGGGGGGCAGGTTGGGGTTGGTTGGTTGCGCTAAAGGCGTTAAGAATAAGGGTGTTACAGGGTGAGCGGATGCTAGAACTCAACTTATTGTTTTTCGCAGTTGCGATCCCCGCGACGGTTTTTGCGGGCGTTTCCAAGGGTGGGTTCGGCTCCGGAGTGGCGTTTGCATCCTCTGCGATTCTGGCAATTTTTCTTGAACCGGGGCAAGCGCTTGCTGTGATGTTGCCGGTTTTGATGATGATCGACGCGGCAACCCTAAAACCCTATTGGCGCAAATGGAGTTGGCCGGACGCGCGCTTGTTAATCTTGGGCGGACTGCCCGGTGTAGCTGCCGGAGCGTGGCTTTATCGCGCGACAGATGCGGACCTGCTGCGGCTGCTGATCGGCGGAATTTCGGTGGCTTTTGTGGCGTGGCATCTGGCGCAATCTCGAGGCTGGATCAAACGTGTTACGCATCAACTGCCCGCCTGGGCCGGGCTGTTGGCCGGGGTTGTGACTGGCTTCACCAGCTTTGTCAGCCATGCAGGTGGCCCCCCGGCGGCGGTCTATCTGTTGTCGCAGGGGCTGGATAAATCGCGCTTTCAAGCCACCACCGTGATCACCTTTTGGGCGATCAATATTGCGAAATTCATTCCTTACGCGTTTCTCGGCATGTTTACCCTGCAAACCGCTTGGGCCAACGTGCTGCTCGCCCCGTTTGCGGTGCTTGGGGCGTGGCTGGGCGTCAGGGCGCATCGGTTGATGTCGGAACGGGTCTTTTTTGCCATCGCACACAGCTTGCTCACCCTGACGGGCCTTAAACTGATTTGGGATGCTTTGACATGATCCTCCGGCAGGCAACACAGTCCGATTATGCTAGGCTGCACGCGCTTTTTTCAGAACTGGTCGGAACGATTCCGGTGATTGACGGCCCACAAGGGCAGGCGCGGTTTGCCGAAATCCTCAACCATCCCGGCACGGAAATCATCGTGGCTGACGTTGCTGGTCAACCCGTTTCGACTGCCACGCTGCATGTAATGCCTAATATGACCTTTGGCGGACGCCCCTATGCGCTGATCGAAAATGTCGTCACACTAAAGGCCCATCAGGGCAGGGGGCTTGGACAGGCGGTCATGAGGCATGCCGCCGACCAGGCATGGGCCGCCAATTGCTATAAAATCATGCTTCTCACTGGTACGGCCCTAGGTGCACGCGGCTTTTACGAGAAGCTAGGATATGACGGCGACAGCAAACACGCCATGATCCTGCGCCGGGCATCGCAACGCCAACCGCTGCTTTGATCCCAAAAACCGCCCGCTACCTTGGTGTGAGGGAGGCGGGCAATCGCGCGCGGGGTCACTGCTCGACAGGTCTCACACGTCTTTGCCGCGGGCTGGCAACACTTCGGCGAGTGTTTCAAAGGATTGCCCAGCAGCAATCAAACACGACATGCCGTTGGGCAATGTCACGATAATGGTCCAGCTGCCGGTATCCGCCGAGGCAAAGACCTCCACAACCGACCCCTGTGCCGCCAACCCAATGCTCTGCCGGGTCTCGCCAAATTGATCGGTCAGTTTCGCCAAAACCGCCGGTCGTGGCGCGCAATTTTGTTCCTGTGCCTGTAGCTGCTGTGCCATCAGCAGACCAAATCCTAGGCTCAAGGCCATCGTATGTAGTGTCTTCATCATGGGTCTTACCCCTTTGCCCCTAGGCTGAGCGTACCCGGTCAGGCCCTCCAGACTTGCTCTGGTGCGCCGGGGAGACAGCCGATGTTGATCGTGTTAGCGGTTGGGTGTGTATCGGAGGGCCTTGCGCCGCGACCACCTGTCCAAATCTGACCCTTAGTAGCTTGCCCGCGTGACCCTGAAATGAGGTTAACCCGCCGTTCGGTGACCCCGCACCAGTCATCCTATGCACCCAAATGCTGCGTCGCGGCGATTTACCCTTGAACTTTCCGGCTAAAAATGCCCCTTTCTGCGCAACTTTATTACACGCAAGGAAATCGTCATGGATCCGCGCCAACGCCCCTATCGCTCTGTTCTCTACATTCCCGGTTCCAAGGAACGCGCCCTTGAAAAGGCGAAAACCCTGCCTGTGGACGCGATCATCTTTGATCTCGAAGACGCGGTTTCCGTCGATGAAAAAGAGAACGCCCGCGAAACGCTCAAGGCGGCTCTGGCGGCAGGTGGCTATGGCGACCGGATCAAAATCGTGCGTATCAACGGTTTTGACACCCAGTGGGGCAAGGACGACGCCGCCGCCGTGTGTGACATGGACGCCGACGTTGTTCTGTTGCCCAAGGTTGGCTCGACCGGTGACCTGGACGCACTCGCGGCCATCACAGGCGACCTGCCTATCTGGGCGATGATGGAAACGCCACGCGGCATGCTGAACGCGCCTTCGATTGCGGCACATCCCCTGATGGCTGGTTTTGTCATGGGCACCAATGATTTGGCGAAAGAGCTACAAACCCGATTCCGCGCGGATCGTCTGCCGCTTCAGGCGTCGCTGGGCCTGTGCCTGTTGGCCGCTAAAGCCGAAGGTTTGATCATCGTCGACGGCGTTTATAACGCCTTCAAAGACGACGAAGGTCTGCGCGCAGAATGTGAACAGGGCCGCGATATGGGCTTTGATGGCAAAACGCTGATCCACCCGGCACAGGTTGCCGTCACCAACGACGCCTTCGCTCCGTCCGACGCTGAAATCGATCTCGCCCGCCGCCAGATCGTTGCGTTCGAAGAAACCGAAGCCGCCGGTCAGGGCGTTGCCGTGGTCGACGGAAAGATCGTTGAAAACCTACACGTTGCCACCGCACGTGAAATTCTGGCAAAAGCAGAGGCAATATCAGCTTTGCAAGCGGGGTAAGCCAGCATGGGCTTTGGTCTTCTGATTCTCGGTGTGGTCCTATGGTGGGCCGCACATTTCTTTAAACGCGTCGCACCGGCGCAACGCGCTGCCATGGGCAACGCCGGCAAGGGCGCAGTTACAGCGGTTCTTGTGGTGTCCATCGTCCTGATGGTCGTGGGCTATCGCGCCACGGATTTCATCCACATCTGGTCACCGCCCAGCTTTATGGTTCACATCAACAATCTGTTGGTGCTGATCGCGATCTGGATGATGAGCCCAGCCGCCAAAAAGGGCCTGCTGCTGAACAAGGTGCGCCATCCTATGCTGGCCGGGTTCAAGGCATGGGCCACCGCCCACCTGTTGGTGAATGGGGATCTGGCCTCGATCATCCTGTTTGGCGGATTGCTGGGCTGGGCCGTTGTGCAAGTTATCGTGATCAACAAATCAGAACCCGACTGGACCCCCGGCAAACCCGGAACCTTGGCCAAAGACGGCATGTTCTTTGTCGCCTCTATCGTTTTGATGGCGATAATCGGCTACATCCACGGGCTGGTCGGTCCGTCTCCATTCCCGATGTAAGGACAGCGTTATGCCCAAACTCTACCGCCTCCTCACCGAGGAAGACACATCTGCCTTCTGTCACAAAGTCAGCGAGGCGCTTTCTAAAGGCTGGGATCTCTACGGAGACCCCACCTATGCCTTTGACGGTATCAACAACGTCATGCGTTGCGGTCAGGCGGTCACCAAAGAGGTCGACGCCGAGTACACGCCAGACATGAAATTAGGACAACAGTAATGGCTAAAACCAACTCCGGCCGGTTTTTTGAAGACTACTCTATCGGTCAGATCCTGACTCATGCGGTGCCTCGTACCGTATCGGGCGGCGAACGTGCGCTTTATCACGCGCTGTATCCGGCCCGTCACGCGCTCTATTCTTCGGACAGCTTTGCACAGGCCTCGGGCCTGCCTGCCAGCCCGATTGATGATCTGGCCGCGTTCCATGTTGTCTTTGGTAAAACCGTCCCTGATGTGTCGTTGAACGCGGTTGCCAATCTTGGCTATGCCGAAGGGCGCTGGTTGCTGCCCGTCTACCCCGGCGACACGCTGCGCTCTGAATCCGAGGTGATTGGCCTCAAGCAGAATTCCAACGGCAAAACCGGTGTGGTCTATGTCCGCACTCGCGGGCTGAATCAGCGCGACGAAGTCGTGATGGAATACGTGCGCTGGGTGATGGTGCGCAAAAACAATCTGGATGCGCCTGCGCCTGAAACCGTTGTGCCAGATCTGAATAAAGTGGTTCCCGTGGACCAGCTGGCCATTCCTGCAGGCCTGGATTTCAGCAACTATAACTTTGATCTGGCCGGCGATCCATACCGCTGGGGCGATTACGAGGTCGGTGAACAGATCGACCACGTCGATGGCGTCACCATCGAAGAAGCCGAACACATGATCGCGACGCGCTTGTGGCAGAACACAGCCAAGGTGCACTTTGATCTGACCTTCCGCCCCGACGGACGCCTGATCTATGGCGGTCACGTGATTTCCATGGCGCGCGCACTGTCCTTTAACGGCCTGGCCAACGCGCAGATGATCGTCGGCCTAAATGGCGGCGCCCACGCGAACCCGTGTTTCGCTGGCACCACGATCAAAGCTTGGACCGAAGTTCTGGACAAAGCAGACACCGACGCTCCCGGCGTTGGCGCCATTCGCCTGCGTCTGGTCGCGACCAAAGGCGGTGCACCGTTTGAATTGAAAGACGAAAACGGCAAATACAAACCTGATGTCTTGCTTGATCTCGACTATTGGGCACTGATGCCACAATAATCAGACTGGGCCGGATAAATCACGATCCGGCCCGTTTTTATGGACGCTCACCATGCAGTTACGCCCCGCCACACTGTCTGATGCCCCCGGCTTGGCGGCCCTTTCCATCGAAGTTTGGCTCGGCACCTACATCAAAGACGGAGTCACCCCGTTTTTCGCCAGCTATGCGCTTGATGCTTTCACGGCCGAGCGGTTCACAAAGGTTTTGCAAGATCCCGGCGAGCATATCCTTGTTTCTGAACGGGGGCAGGGGATTGATGGTTTTGTCCGCATCACCCAGAACAAACCGGCACCCGCACCGGGGTGTTCGGATGTCGAAATCTCCACACTTTATGTGCAGCCGCGCCACCACGGACACGGCACTGGTTTGGCCCTTCTTGATGCTGGTTTGCGGATCTGTGCCACCCTTGGGGCCATGTCCCCTTGGTTAACGACAAACTCTGAAAATACACCGGCGCTGGGCTTTTATCGGGCGCAAGGGTTCGAAACCATCGGGCAAACCCACTTTCGGATCGATGATCAAGCTTACTTAAATGACGTCCTGACCCGGAAACTGACCCTTTCGTGAGGTGACATTAAGCAATCAGACGATACTCTGGTTGAATGTTACGGTCCCTGTTCCTCTCCGCGCTCTTTGTCCTCAGCGCTCCATTAGTCAAAGCCTGCGATCTGGCTCTGGCCTTGGCCGTCGATGTATCCGGCTCTGTTGATGCCAAAGAATTCCGCATTCAGATGGATGGATTGGCCGAGGGGCTGCGCGACCCCCTCGTGTCCGAGGCGCTGGTGCGGGGCAACGCTCAATTGATGCTGGTGCAATGGACCGGTACTTCGCGCCAACAGATCTCGCTCCCGTGGACCGGCATCACCTCCTTTTCCGACATTGATCGCTTCGCCGATCAAGTCGCCACAAGCCCCCGGGTTTGGCGCAACTTTTCCACCGCAATAGGCGAGGCGCTGTTGGTTACCATGGATGCTTTTGCGGACGCACCCGACTGCACCCGCAATCTCATTGACTTGTCCGGCGACGGTTTTTCCAATGAAGGGGTGGAACCGATCCGCCTCCACCCTGCGCTGCGTGCCAAAGGGATCACCGTCAACGCCATCGCGATTGAAGAGAGCGAACCGGAATTGACCGCCTACTTTTTTGAAAACGTAATCGTGGGTGAGGGGGCATTTGTCGTCTCTGCGACAGGTTTTGCAGATTACCCGTCACGAATCCGCAAAAAACTGCTGCGCGAAGTCACGCAACAGACAGCTGCATTGCAATGAGGCCAAGATTCGTGATCACAGGTCTTACCGAATGAAAGGCAGGGGTTTGGCGATCTATCGCTATTTTTGTGATCACAGCAAACAAAAGCGTGATCACATTTGATGCCAAACTGCCCTACCGCGCCAAAAAACCGCGCTTTTTAACCGTTGGGACAGGTGACACACCGAAAAAAAGCGGTAAAACCAAGCGCAGCCAACCGCAAAGGAGCCACCATGGCCGATGTTAATCGGGGCAACCGCCCACTTTCGCCGCACCTATCGATCTACCGTCCGCAAATGACGTCTTTCTCATCGATTATGGTCCGTCTTACCGGAATTGCGGCTCTGTTTTTGTTCGTACTGGTGGTTTGGTGGTTGCTTGCCGCCGCAACGTCCGAAAGCGCGTTCAACTTTATCGATGGTCTGCTGACCAGTTGGGTCGGCACCGTTGTGATGCTCGGCGCGGCTTGGGCGCTGTTCTATCACATGCTGGGGCGCTTGCGTCACCTCGTCTGGGATCTGGGCTACTGCCTGAATGTCGAAACGGCTGAGAAGCTGGGCGTTGGCATGTTCGTGATGGCCACGGTCCTGACCGTCGTCGCGGCACTTGTGGTATAAGGAGCGAAACCATGAAATATCTCACAGATCGCAAACGTGCCCAAGGTTTGGGTGCTGGGCGTCAGGGAACGCATCACCACTGGCAGATGATGGTCAGCTCGGCTGCGCTGGTTATCCTTGTTCCTCTTTTTGTCCTAACATTCGGCTACGGCTTGGGTGGCACCTACGAAGAGGTGCTCGCCTATTACAGCCAGCCCTTTCCGGCAATCGTATCGGGCCTGACCCTGATTGTGGTTGTCCTCCACCTCATGCACGAAGCGCAGGTCGCAATCGAAGATTACGTGCACGGTGTCGCAGAAAAACTGACCCTCATGGGAGTGGCCGGATTTTCCTACACGTTGATTGCCGTGGGTCTCTTCGCCCTAGCTAAGCTCGCCCTGTAATATGCGCGGTAAGGAATAAAACGATGACAGCTGCATATGAATATGAAACCCACGAATATGATGTCGTGGTTGTCGGGGCTGGCGGCGCAGGTTTGCGCGCCACACTCGGTATGGCGGAACAGGGTCTGCGCACTGCCTGCGTAACCAAAGTGTTCCCAACCCGCTCGCACACAGTTGCGGCACAGGGTGGCATTGCCGCCTCGCTGTCCAACATGGGTCCGGATCACTGGCAGTGGCACATGTATGACACCGTCAAAGGTTCTGACTGGTTGGGTGACACCGATGCGATGGAATACCTCGCACGCGAAGCGCCCAAAGCGGTCTACGAGCTGGAACACTACGGCGTGCCGTTCTCGCGCACCGAAGAAGGCAAGATTTACCAGCGTCCCTTTGGTGGTCACACCACCGAATTTGGCGAAGGTCCAGCCGTACAGCGTACCTGTGCGGCTGCGGACCGGACCGGCCACGCGATCCTGCACACGCTTTATGGCCAGTCGTTGAAAAACAACGCCGAATTCTACGTTGAATATTTCGCTATCGACCTGATCATGTCCGAAGACGGCCAGTGTCAGGGCGTTGTCTGCTGGAAACTCGATGACGGCACCATGCACGTGTTCAACGCCAAGATGGTCGTTCTGGCCACTGGCGGCTACGGACGCGCCTATTTCTCGGCGACCTCGGCTCACACCTGCACCGGCGACGGTGGCGGTATGGTGGCGCGCGCAGGTCTCGCCCTGCAGGATATGGAATTTGTTCAGTTCCACCCCACCGGCATCTACGGGTCAGGCTGCCTGATCACCGAAGGTGCACGCGGTGAGGGCGGCTATCTGACCAACTCCGAAGGCGAACGGTTCATGGAGCGTTACGCCCCCCAGTACAAAGACCTTGCGCCGCGTGACTACGTGTCACGCTCCATGACGATGGAAATCCGCGAAGGTCGCGGTGTTGGCAAAGACGGGGATCACATTCACCTGAACCTGTCGCACCTGCCACCCGAGGCGCTCGCAGAACGCCTGCCGGGCATTTCGGAGTCGGCCAAGATCTTTGCCGGCGTTGACGTCAACAAAGAGCCGATCCCGGTTATCCCGACCGTGCACTACAACATGGGCGGCATTCCAACCAACTATTGGGGCGAAGTGATGAACCCCACCGCCGAAGACCAGAACAAAACCGTTCCCGGTCTGATGGCTGTTGGTGAAGCAGGCTGTGCCTCTGTGCATGGTGCCAACCGTCTGGGCTCGAACTCGCTGATCGATCTTGTGGTTTTTGGCCGCGCCGCTGCAATCCGCGCGGGCAAGGTTGTGGACGCCGAGGCGCCCAACCCTGTGCTGAACCAAGCCTCCGTAGATGCTGCGTTCGACCGGTTCGACAACCTGCGCAATGCCAATGGCAACGTCGCGACTGCCGAACTGCGCCTTGAGATGCAGAAAACCATGCAGGCTGACGCGGCCGTTTTCCGCACCGCCAAAACCATGGCCGAAGGCGTCGAAAAGATGACCGCAATCGCTGCCAAAATGGACGATCTCAAAGTCACCGACCGCTCGCTGGTCTGGAACAGTGATCTGATGGAAACACTGGAACTCGACAACCTGATGCCCAACGCGTTGGCCACCATCCACGGTGCCGAAGCACGCAAGGAATCTCGCGGGGCCCACGCCCACGAAGATTTCTCGACACGGGACGACGAAAACTGGCGGGTCCACACCATCAGCCGCGTCGACGGCAACAAGGTCGAACTGACCCACCGCCCCGTCGTGGTTGATCCCCTCACCACAGAAGAGCAAGGCGGCATCGCCCTAGCCAAAATCGCGCCCAAAGCGCGGACTTTCTAAGGAGAGAGAGCATGGTACAACTGACCCTCCCCAAGAACAGCCGCATCAAGGTTGGCAAAACCTGGCCCAAGCCGGAAGGTGCGACCAACATCCGTAAGTTCAGCATCTACCGCTGGAACCCGGATGACGGCAAAAACCCATCGGTCGACACGTATTTCCTCGATATGGATGCGTGCGGCCCGATGGTTCTGGATGCGCTGATCAAGATCAAGAACGAGATCGACCCGACGCTGACCTTCCGCCGGTCCTGCCGCGAAGGCATCTGTGGATCCTGCGCGATGAACATCGATGGCATCAACACGCTGGCCTGTATCTACGGCATGGATGAAATCAAGGGTGATGTGAAAATCTATCCGTTGCCCCACATGGAAGTTGTCAAAGATCTGATCCCTGACCTGACCCACTTCTATGCGCAGCACGCCTCGATCATGCCGTGGTTGGAAACCAAAACCAACCGCCCGGCCAAAGAGTGGAAGCAGTCGATTGAGGACCGCAAGAAACTGGATGGCCTGTATGAATGCGTGATGTGTGCGTCCTGCTCAACATCCTGCCCCAGCTACTGGTGGAACAGCGATCGCTACCTCGGCCCCGCGGCCCTGTTGCACGCCTACCGCTGGATCATCGACTCGCGCGATGAAGCAACAGGGGAGCGTCTGGACGAGCTCGAAGATCCCTTCAAGCTCTATCGCTGTCACACCATCATGAACTGCGCCAAAACCTGCCCCAAGGGTCTGAACCCGGCCAAGGCAATCGCTGAAATCAAACAAATGATGGTTGAACGCACAGTTTGAGTTAAATAGGGTCGGCACATCTTTATATAGTAATAAGCTGTTTCCGTGCCGACCCTTTCCGACCTAAATTCTATCTCTTCTCTGGCGAGCCGTGGTCTTGTTCTTGCGGGTCCCCAAAATGCGCCACTGTCCGACGGGCGCCAAGTTGCGATATGGGAAACAACTTCTAATAAAGTCAGGTTCAAGCTTCTCGAAGCTGATGGGTCTTTAGCAGGTCCAGCGCGTATTGTTGCCTCTTCAAGTGGCACCATTGGCGAGGCTGATGTGGCCGTGTTGTCGGATGGTGGCTTCATTATTTCCTATGTGCACGTGGAAAGCGGCAACAGCGAAATTCGCGCCATTCGTTATTCTGACACAGGCGCGCAGCTCGGGTCGGAAATGCGTCTGTTCACCCCTGCTTTGAAGAAAATGTTCTCCCCTCAAGTGGCGACGCTTGAAGATGGTGGTTTCGCTGTTGTTGCCAGGATGTACCAATCGAGTGGCGCAGAGCATTCTACCGTTCTTAAAACTTTTGATCTAGACGGCACGCCACGCGGAAATTTGGTTCAACTGGAGCAAAACACTGCAGGCATTCAGAAACTCCCAATGGTTCAAGCCCTTGAGAATGGAAACCTTATCGCAGTCCGGAGATGGCTCCGGAAATGCTCTGATGTCGCGGGTTTTCAACGCCAGTGGCGTCCCGCAAGGGAATGAAATACGCATAAATCAATTCACGCGCGGCAATCAGGAAGAGGTGGCGATTACACGTCTAGCAGACGGCAGCCTGATCACCGTGTGGATGTCAGAAGGTCAAGATGGCAGCGAAGAAGGGATTGTAGCCCGTCAGTTGACAGCTTAGGGCGTTCCTCAGGGGAATGAGTTTGTCGTGAACGTGACCACAATCGGTGAGCAAAATCTCCCCTCGGTTGCGGCACTGAAGGACGGTGGCTTCATTGTTGCTTGGTCAAATGTTGACCCGAATCCAGATACAATGGCTCGCGAATACGATGCAGACCTGAATCCTGTCACTGGGGAAGTGCAGCTGACACCGAACAGCAGTACGGGGTTTCTCGGGCCAGAGCTCGTTTCGTTATCCAATGGGGGCGTTGGTGCGGTTTGGATGACGCTTCGTGTCTTGGGCTTTTTCCCGACGGTGGGGGCTGAAGTCCGAACCACAAGATCGGAGGTTCCTGTTCCGACAGACAACAACGACACTCTTACTTATGAGGGCGAAAGCTCTAACATCCTAGCGCTCGGCGGCAGCGAATGGATCACTCCGGGGGGCGGGTACGACACGATCGACGGTGGTACTGGATTCGACATGGTTAGCTTTATCAACCAGTCGCAAGCTGTGCGTGTCGATCTGTCCACGGGGCGAGCGACCTCAGGAAATGGTGTTAATCTGCTCTCAAACATTGAAGGCATCACAGGGTCCTCGTTCGGCGATTACATCGTCGGAGACGACGGCAACAACCGCCTGCGTGGAGCCGGAAGCTATGACTGGTTTGTTGGATCCGAAGGGGCCGACCGATATGATGGCGGGTCGGGTTTGGACATGATCAGCTATTCGGCGTCAACCTCAGCTGTGTCCGTCTTCCTATCACAGGGGCGCGGTACTCAAGGCGACGCCGCGCGCGACAGTTACACCAGTGTAGAGCGCGTGACCGGCAGTAGCTACGACGATACTCTGCACGGCGATGAAGGGAGAAATGTTCTTCGTGGCCTTTATGGCGAAGACACCCTGAGAGGAAACGGTGGGGTGGATCGCTTGGCCGGCGGCGGGTCAGATGACTTTCTGGATGGCGGTGCAGGCTGGGATTACGCGATTTTCCAAGGCAACCGAGACGATTACAAGGTATCGACCCAAGGCGATCAGACAAGGGTGGAGCGCGTAGCTTCCGGGAACGAAGGAACAGACACGCTGGTCAATATCGAAGTCATCCAATTCGCAGATGACTTCCTGTTCCTGTAAGCCTTTTAGAACGCAACCTACGCTTCATCGCTTACGATTTTATCAAAATGAGAAATGGCAAGAAGCGCGTCATTTTTCCCCCTTGTCAATATCGACACAAAAGGCGAACACGCAGCATGACACGTCTGATTTGCGCGCAAGCGTGAATGCAGCGTGACCAAAAGCAGATCCCATCGCCACGGATCCCTCGTACGGGGCGGTGGGATCTCGCCCTTAACTTCCTTTCCCTTCCTCAATCCGCCTGACGTTTGTCCAATGCCAGACTGCTGTATGAGCGAACGCCTCTTGCATCCGTGATCCCGCTCGTGCCCTGTGTGGTCAAAGAGGAGAAACGCGCATGATTTCACAATCAAACCCACCCGCCGACGCTGCAGAGCGGCGCGCCATTCAACCTGTTATTTGTTATCCCAACGACACGCTGCCCCCGGCAGACCTGGCGCTTTATCGCGCGGCCCGTGCAACAGCCACCAAAACGGGCGAGATTCTTATCCCCGCTCGGGACGCTCGGTGCTTTTCTGTCCCCGCCGGACACTTCTTTCGCATCAGTTCGGTCGAGGGGCCGCAGGTGGGTGACCTCAACCTTTGGAACACAGATGACCTGACCGAGCGTTTCTATTCCGGGAAAACCCGTGCGCTGCATGGTACCCACATCACCACGGGCGAACGGATGTGGAGCAGCTTCCCACATCTGCGACCCATGGCGACGATCATCGAAGACACGCTTGGATGGTATGGGATGGATGCCTTTGGCGGATCGGTGCATGACGTCATCGGGACCCGCTGCGATCCCTACACGGGCAATCTGCTCGCTGCTGGGACACAGTATCACTATTGCTGCCATTCCAACCTGACGCGCGCTTTGGCTGATCATATGGGGGTTCCATTGGCTGAGGCGGAGCCGCTGGTTCATGATGTTTTGAACGTCTTCATGTGCACAGGTTTCACCCGTGACACGGGGCAGTACTTTATGAAAGCTTCGCCTGTCCGTCCCGGTGATTATTTGGAGTTCTTTGCTGAGATCAACGTGACTGGCGGGCTCAGCGCGTGCCCGGGTGGGGATTGCTCCTCCGAGCACACCAGTGATGTGGCGTCTTGCCATCCGCTCTTAGTCGAAGTCTTCGCCCCCGCTGAGGGAGCATTGGGGAATTGGCAGTCGCCCGGGGTAAATGGGTACGATCGCAGCCATGGGCGGTAACCTGCAACGCTCGGTATAGGTAGGGTAAATAAAACGGGCGGAGGATTAACCTCCGCCCGTTTTATTGTGAGTTTTATAAGTCTGTGCCGGGGGGTGCACAGGGGGTGCACAAAAGGTGCACGGATGTCACTCCCGGAAAGCTACCGGTCAGAATCGGTTAATCCTGATCGGCAAAGGCCGCTTCCAATGCGATTTCAACCATGTCACCAAAGCTGGATTCGCGTTGATCACTCGGAAGAGCTTCGCCCGTTAACAAATGATCCGAGACGGTTAACACCGCCAATGCCCGGCATTTGTGACGGGCCGCAAGAATGTAAAGCTCTGCTGCTTCCATCTCGACGCCCAGAATGCCGTGCCGCACCATTTCTTCGTTCAGATCAGGTCTCTCGTCATAAAACACATCCGAGGAATAGATCCCGCCCACATGTGTCGGGGTCCCTTTGGCTTGCGCGGCGTGAAATGCCTTGTGCAACAAAACATAGTCGGCGCTTGGGGCAAAATTCAATTCTTTGAATATTCCGCGTGACGGCGTGCTAAGGGTGCTTGCCGTCATTGCCAGGATAATATCCCGAACGCCGACATTCTCTTGCATTCCGCCACATGATCCAATTCGGATCAGCGTTTTTGCGCCATAATCTTTGATCAGTTCGTTTACATAGATAGAGAGTGAGGGCATCCCCATTCCGCTACCTTGAATTGTAACGCGGTGACCGTTCCAAAATCCGGTAAACCCAAGCATTCCCCGAACGTTGTTGACTTGCTGAACCTCGGTGAGAAAGGTATCGGCAGCCCATTTCGCTCTATAGGGATCGCCCGGCAGCAGAACTGTTTCTGCGATTTGTCCGGTTTCTGCTCCGATGTGAATTGTCATTTTGAGACTTAATTCCGATTAGATTTCGAGATCGGTGATATCGGCGCCTGCGGCCAATGAATCGTGGATCCACTGTGGCTTGCGCCCGCGACCGGTCCAGGTCTGCTCAGGGTTGGCCGGATTGCGATATTTCGCAGCGGCTTTTGTACCCTTCGTGCTTTTTCTGTTGTCACCGGACAAATCAGCCAGGCTAAACCCATATTCGGCTGCCGCTTTTTCAACGGCTGCCAGGGCCTCCTGACGCTCACGCACTTCAGCCGCTTTCAACGCGTCTTCAACGCCTACTTGCAGTTCAAGTAACTCTTTGCGAGACATCTCGCTTAGATTCATACCCATCTTTTACTCCATTCTTTATCACAAACGCCAATTAATGCAGCGCTGATCGCGCTACATTAACGAAGTTTGAGACGCTTTTCAGCACCAATTTTCATTAGTGCACGGAGTTATTACTTATGCTTCGGCTTTTTCCGCAACAAGTGAGACAATATCTTTCATTATTGTATTCAATTCAAAATCCTTGGGCGTATATACTTTTGCGATACCCATGTTTTTTAATTTTTCGGCGTCATCATCGGGAATAATGCCACCTACGATAATTGGAATGTGAGATAATCCGGCATTTTTCATTCTAATTGCGACATCTTCCACCAAAGGCAAATGGCTACCAGAAAGAATAGACAGCCCAACAACATGCGCTTCGTCTTCAACTGCGGCGTTCACAATTTCCTCGGGTGTCAGGCGAATACCTTCATAAGCGATATCCATGCCGCAATCCCGTGCGCGGAATGCAATTTGTTCGGCTCCGTTCGAGTGGCCATCCAACCCGGGCTTACCAACAAGGAACTTGAGGCGCCGCCCCAGCTTGTCGCTGACGGCATCCACGGAACCACGAATATCGTCGAGTCCTTCAGTTTTATTTGAAACGGACCCTGAAACACCCGTTGGTCCACGATATGTGCCATAGGCTTTGCGCATCTCTTCAGCCCACTCGCCAGTGGTCACACCTGCTTTTGCGGCTTTTATCGACGGTTGCATGATGTTCGTGCCGGTTTTGGCAGCATTACGAAGCGCGATCAGTGCAGCAGCGACTGCTGCGTCATCACGGGTAGCACGCCATTCGTTCAGGCGATCAATCTGCTCTTTCTCGGCGGCGGGATCGACGACCATGATGCCCCCGTCCTCGGTTTGCAGGGGAGACGCTTCGCCTTCTGTCCAGCGGTTTACACCAACGACCACAGTTTCATTCCGCTCAATACGATTCAGGCGTTCAGCGTTTGAATCGACGAGCCGGGACTTCATGTATTCGATCGATGCGACCGCACCACCCATGCCGTCAAGGTTGGCCAGCTCAGCGCGTGCGCCCTCTTTCAACTCTTCAACTTTAGCATCGACAGCTGGATTGCCATCAAACAGGTCGCCAAACTCAAGCAAGTCGGTTTCATAGGCCAGAATTTGCTGCATCCGCATCGACCACTGCTGATCCCAAGGGCGTGGCAAACCAAGCGCTTCGTTCCAAGCGGGCAGCTGAACCGCCCGGGCCCGTGCTTTTTTCGACAGGGTCACGGCCAGCATTTCAATCAAAATGCGATAAACATTATTTTCCGGCTGCTGTTCGGTCAAACCAAGCGAGTTCACCTGAACGCCATACCGGAACCGGCGCATTTTCGCATCGGTGATACCATAGCGGGTCTCGCAGATCTCATCCCACAGATCGACAAATGCGCGCATTTTGCACATTTCGGTGACAAAGCGGATGCCGGCATTCACAAAGAATGAGATCCGACCAACCAGCGTTGGGAAATCTTCGGCAGGAACGCGAGGACGCAGTTCATCCAGTACGGCCTGTGCCGTCGCCAAAGCAAAGGCCAATTCCTGTTCCGGTGTCGCGCCTGCCTCTTGCAGGTGATAGGAACAGACGTTCATCGGATTCCACTTAGGCACATTCGTATAGCAGAACTCGGCCACATCGGCGATCATCTTAAGCGATGGTTTGGGGGGGCAAATATAAGTCCCGCGAGACAGATATTCTTTGATCAAGTCGTTTTGCACGGTGCCCTGAAGCTTGGACACATCGGCACCCTGTTCTTCGGCAACGGCAATATACAGCGACAACAGCCAAGGCGCGGTCGCGTTGATTGTCATCGATGTGTTCATTTGCTCAAGCGGGATTTCGTCGAACAAGGCCCGCATGTCGCCCAGGTGAGATACAGGAACCCCAACTTTTCCCACTTCACCACGTGCCAATGTGTGGTCGCTGTCGTACCCGGTTTGCGTTGGCAGGTCGAAAGCCACTGAAAGGCCGGTTTGCCCTTTGGCCAGATTGCCACGGTAAAGAGCGTTAGACGCCTTGGCAGTAGAGTGACCGGCATATGTCCGGATCAACCAAGGGCGGTCTTTTTGCGACTGTGTCATGTTGGGCCTCGCGAGTCAGGGTGAGCAACAATATTTCAATGAGGGGTTCTAAAGCGCAATTTTCGGCGCGTGTCAATTCGCTGCGTTGCGGCAAATTCTGTCAGATGTGAATGGATTGTGGCTGACGGTGTTTGATGGCAGTTTGCGGTCATGTCGCAGACTATTGAACTTCCTCTCTGGCTCTTTGTTTTGATCGTGCTGTTTGCGACGGTCACTTTTGCGTCGCATTTTCTGTTCCCTTCTGTGCGATGGTTCTTTCGCCGCCGGTTAGAGCGTGCTGTGGCGCGATTGAACACGCGTTTGGAGCGTCCGATCCAGCCATTCAAGTTGGCGCGACGCCACGACATGATCCAACGATTGATCTACGATCCACAGGTAGGGCATGCGGTGCAGGCGCACGCGCAATCAGAAGGAGTGCCAGAAGCCGTCGCCTTTGAAGAGGCCAAGCGGTACGCCCGTGAAATCGTTCCTTCATTTTCGGCGTTTGCATATTTCAGCTTTGCTATCCGGCTCGCGCGTTTTCTAAGCAATGCGTTTTATCATGTCCGCTTGAGCCACTTGGATGAGAATACGCTGCGCGATATTGACCCTAATGCCACCGTGGTTTTTGTCATGAACCACCGCAGCAATATGGATTATGTTCTGATCACCTACTTGGCGGCCCAACGATCGGCGCTGTCTTATGCAGTTGGGGAATGGGCGCGTGTCTGGCCACTTAGCCGGTTGATCCGGGCAATGGGGGCCTATTTTATTCGGCGTAAGTCTGGCAGCGAGCTGTATCGCCAAGTTTTGGCCAGTTACGTGCGCCATGCAACGGATGCCGGCGTGACACAGGCGATGTTTCCAGAGGGTGGGCTTAGTCTAACAGGGGCTTTGGGGCGGCCAAAACTGGGTCTGCTAAAATATATAGTGGATGGTGCTGATCCCGACGGGCGTGATGTGGTTTTTGTTCCTGTGGCCTTGAACTATGATCGGGTCTTGGAAGACACGACTTTGACGGCGGCTGCGCATCGAAATGAACGTCGATTTAGGGCCCGTATCGGTGTTGTTATGCTTTGGATCGTCAAACAGTTGTTTCGGCGGGTCGTTGGTCGCTATCACCGTCTTGGATACGCGGCAGTAAGTTTCGGAGATCCAGTATCTCTAAAGGGGTTTCGTGCTGAAAATGAGGGGGATGTCACTATTCCTCTGGCGCGTCATCTGATGGCAAATATCGGGGAGATCATCCCTGTTCTACCGATACCGCTAATCGCGTGGCTTGTGCTGCGGGATAATATGGCTATTTCGCGTAATGCCTTAGAGCGCCAAATGGAAGCTGTAGCGGCTGGGCTGGCTTCGAATGGGATCCACTTGTCCGCTGATGCGTTTATCGAGGCGCTGGACAGCAGCCTGATGCAGTTAAAACAGCGTGAAGTCCTGATCGAAGAGCAGGACATGTTCCGCGCAAACCCACAGCGCGTTGACTTGCTAAGGTATTACGCCGAGTCGGTCGATGATACTTTGAAGCAAATCACCTGAGAATTGCTGCGACAGCGAAGTATCTTTCTGCGGCTGCTGGGTCATAAAGTTTCAAAAAAGAGAGAAATGATGTTGCAATGTTGCGCGACAGTTCATATTCCATCCTCAGCGCCGCGATTCTGCATTGCGGCAAGAAACCTAGACATAGGAGGCTGACATGGCTTTGGACACCAACGGCGGTATCGCGTCTTACGAGGCACCTGAAAAAGATCTGTACGAGATGGGTGAAATTCCCCCAATGGGCTATGTCCCTAAGCAGATGTATGCTTGGGCTATCCGTAGAGAGCGCCACGGCGAACCAGATACTGCAATGTTGCAGGAAGTGGTGGATGTCCCTGTCTTGGACAGCCACGAAGTTCTCGTTCTGGTGATGGCTGCAGGCGTTAACTATAACGGTGTCTGGGCTGGCTTGGGTAAGCCGATTTCTCCGTTTGATGGTCACAAGGCTCCTTACCATATCGCAGGTTCGGATGCTGCCGGTATCGTTTGGGCCGTTGGATCCAAAGTGACCCGTTGGAAAGTTGGCGATGAAGTTGTCATTCACTGTAATCAGGATGATGGCGACGATGAAGAGTGCAACGGTGGCGATCCGATGTTCTCGACCAGCCAGCGGATTTGGGGGTATGAAACTCCTGATGGGTCCTTTGCGCAGTTCACCAATGTTCAGGCACAGCAGTTGATGCCACGTCCCAAGCACCTGACTTGGGAAGAAGCGGCCTGCTACACGCTGACACTTGCCACCGCATACCGGATGCTTTTCGGCCACGAGCCGCATGACCTGAAACCTGGTCAGAACGTTCTGGTTTGGGGCGCGTCGGGTGGTCTGGGATCTTATGCGATCCAGCTGATCAACACTGCAGGTGCAAACGCGATCGGTGTGATTTCGGACGAAAGCAAGCGTGACTTTGTTATGGGTCTAGGGGCCAAAGGCGTCTTGAACCGTAAGGATTTCAATTGCTGGGGGCAAATGCCCACCGTAAACACGCCGGAATACGGCGCCTGGTTCAAAGAAGCGCGTAAGTTCGGCGCAGCGATCTGGGAAATCACCGGCAAAGGCGTGAACGTTGACATGGTGTTCGAACACCCAGGAGAATCAACTTTCCCTGTGTCGACATTTGTCTGCAAAAAGGGTGGCATGGTTGTGATCTGCGCCGGGACCACCGGCTTTAACCTGACACTGGACGTGCGCTACATGTGGATGCACCAGAAGCGGTTGCAGGGCTCGCACTTTGCGCACCTCAAGCAAGCGGCATCCGCTAACAAGCTGATGCTAGAGCGTCGTCTTGATCCTTGCATGTCCGAAGTTTTTGCTTGGAACGATCTGCCCGAAGCACACATGAAAATGCTGCGGAACGAGCACAAGCCCGGCAACATGTCCGTTCTGGTACAGGCGCCTAAGACTGGTCTGCGGACACTCGAAGAAGTTCTGGACGCACGCGGTTAACCATAACCGAAGTTTCTAGCTGACAAATACGCCCGCGAATCACCAATGTGGTTCGCGGGCGTTTTCGTTGGAACTGGGGCTTCTAGAGGTATCAATCAGTTAGAAATGCTGCCCTCACTGTTTATGGGGAGGGGAAAGAAGTGAATATTCGCAACCAATGGATGCATGCTATAGTTATGTTAACCTTTCGTTAACTGTTTCGGAGAGACTCTGATGCCACATAATGAGTGGATACTGGACGTTCTGGCTGACCTCAAAACCTTCGCCTCGACGAATGGAATGAGGGTGCTCGCAGAGCAGCTTGATGACACCAAGCTGATTGCGGCCGCCGAGATAGCGTCCCAGAAAGAAGAGGCGCGTTCGCTGGGGCATGGGGAATCAAGTCAATTTGGAAAGCATACTGGAGGACTTGGACGCCACCAGCGCGCTTGAAGACCTTCAGGAGATCTCGGTTGCGTTACGGGACACCCTAAAGATAAACCACATTGTTTATCATTGGGTGGACAGCGCCGGGGATCAATACGGGTGTGGGACCTATTCAGACGGCTGGGTTGAGCGATATGTAGAGCAAAACTACCATCGTACAGATCCGGTTATCTTGGGGTGTTTTCAACGTTTCCATCCTGTGGACTGGAAACGTATGGATTGGTCCACCAAAGCAGCCAAGGTGTTTTTAAAAGATGCGCTGGATCACGGCGTTGGCAATCAAGGCTACTCGATCCCGATTCGGGGGCCCAAGGGGCAATTTGCACTGTTTACCGCGAACCATGTTTGTTCTGATGAAGAATGGGCTGAATTTACTCAGGCCTTTGGTCACGATCTGATTTTGATCGCGCACTATTTCAACCGTAAGGCGTTAGAGTTTGAAACGAATCGACAGCCCGAACAATCCCGGTCTCTGTCACCTCGCGAAGTGGATGCTATGACCTTGTTGGCATTGGGCTATAACCGTGCTCAAATCGCTCACTCTTTATCGATTTCAGAGCACACGTTGCGCGTCTACATCGAAAGCGCCCGTTTCAAGCTTGGGGCTCTCAATACAACCCATGCGATTGCACGTGCCCTAAGCAGAGGTTTGATTGTGGTTTAAGGGGCGAACGCTGTCCTGACTAAAAATTAACCAATGTGCCGTACTCCTTTTGTTCTATCGCTGGACGACAAGGGGACACATTATGTTGCGTTACATTTATGCTGATGAACTGCACCAATATCCGGAACTGGCCAAGGCTATGTTTCAGGACCGCGCCGATCAATTCAAGACGCGTCTGGGGTGGGAAGTTTCTGTTGATGAGAATGGGGAAGAGCGGGATCAGTACGATGCGCTCAATCCGCTCTATGTGATTTGGGAAGAAGCAGACGGCAGCCACGGCGGATCGATGCGGTTCTTGCCGACGACTGGGCCGGTTATGGTCAATGAAATTTTCGGGCACCTCACGGGGGGATCGCCGATTTCCAGCCCGCTGATTTGGGAATGCACTCGATTTTGCCTGGCACGTGGTGCAGGGTCACATGTCGCCGCTGCGCTGATGTTGGGGGGCGGTGAAATTATGACCGCGTTTGGCATTCGTCACTTTGCCGGTGTCTTTGATGCGCGCATGGTGCGTATCTACAAGGCGATTGGATCATCGCCTGAAATCCTGGGATCCGAGGGAACGGGACGTGATCGCATTTCTGTTGGATTGTGGGAATTCAGCCAAGAGGCACGTGATAAAGTGGCGGCCCGGGCAGGGGTATCACAAGAGCTGTCGCGCCTATGGTTCAACCGGGCTTTTGGCAGTGCCAGAGACAACCGCTTTGCAATGACCGGGTAAGACGAGAAAAGACACCTAGCTCTCTGGCAGTGTCCGGCGTGCCCCTGTAGGGTCGCGCCATGACCAATTCTCCTGTAGTTTTTTCCGATGATCAGGCCACTGCGTTTGACAGTGTCACTGAGATGCTTCGATTTGCCGGTGTGCATTTGGACGACGATGCGCTGCTTACGCCCCCTGCGGGCAGTAAGTCGGGCGTCATGGCCGTTATTGGGAAAGCGGGGTCTGGCAAAACCTTGCTTCTGGCTGAATTGTACAAGGCGCTGGAAGGGGCTGGTGTACAGATCGTTTCTGGGGACTACGAAAGCCGAAAAAACAAAGATCGCAGGACGTTAGCGATTCTCGCTCCAACCAACAAAGCGGCTAGCGTCCTCAGGTTGCGTGGTGTACCCGCTACTACGATCCACCGAATTCTCTATACGCCAGTGTACGACCCGGAATATGAGCGGATCGCAGAATGGTTGGCAGGAAATGGTGACCGCCCTGAGATAGAGGGCCTTACTGACGAGGCATTAGATCGCGCTGCCGCCTTTTACGAAGGCAATAAGTCGATCCCGGGTGCACTCGCGATTGCCGGTCTGAGGGGGTCAGATTTCATCACAGGGTGGAAACGGCGGGACGAGCCGTTGGATATCGGTTTTGTAGATGAATCGTCGATGCTGGATGACCGCCAGTTTGATGATCTGAAAGAGATTTTCCCGACCCTTGTTGTGTTCGGAGATCCTGCTCAGCTGGCGCCGGTGAACCAGTCTGGATCAATGGTCTTTGATGACCTAGAGCCACCGCGTAAAATCGAGCTCAAGCGTATCCATCGGCAAGAGGCAGATAACCCGATTCTGGATTTGGCCCATGCACTTGCTGATCCTCAATTGGAGTTCCATCACTTCGAGAGGATGATTGAAGACACGGCCAAGCGTGACGACCGTGTCGTTTGGGGGCAAAGGGTAGAGGTCGACCTCATGGCGCGCAGTCCGGTCTTGGTTTGGCGCAACGCGACTCGTATTCGATTGATCAACGCCTTTCGCTCTGTTCACGGCGCACCAGCCGAAGAGCTGCTAGAAGGGGAACCCTTGATCTGTGACGGTATCGAATTGCCACTCAAGCATCGCAAGAAAAGGTTGGATCTAGAAGCCCGCGGCCTGATCAAAGGGGCACAAGTGGTCTATTTAGGACCGGGGCGCAAACCCGGGTTTTCTCGCTTGCATGTCATGGGCGCCGAAGATCCGCAGGTCAGCGCGGCCTCGATCGTCAAAATCGAAATGCCCGACGAAGAAGAACCCTTTATTCCCTTTGCTGCGCGCATGGGGGCGACCTTTTTGCATGGCGCCGCGGTGACAATTCACAAGGCGCAGGGCTCTCAATGGAATACGGTGCAGGTCTTTGCCCCGGATATCTATGTAGCGGCCAAAATGGGGCGCGTAGAGGCGGGGCAGCCGCTGTGGAAACGGTTAGCCTATGTTGCAATCACGCGTGCACAAGAGCGGCTTATTTGGGTCGTGCGCAATCGCTTGTCCAAACCAACATATGGCTTGCAGGTTGATGATTTGAAGCAAGCCCCAGCCGCCGTGTTGACGTTGGAAGGAGAACAGGCATGAAAAGCATCATTGTGACTGGTGCCAGTTCCGGTATCGGGCGCGCAACGGCCGAGTTGTTCCTGAAAGAGGGATGGGTCGTCGGCTTGTTGGCACGCCGCCAAAAGGTGTTGGAAGATATCGCCGTAGGCCATTCTAGGGCCGTGCCCTTGGTTGCTGACGTTACAGATCCAGAGGCGGTCACCAATGCGTTCTCATTGTTTCAGAGCCATGCAGGCCATCTGGATGTTTTGTTTAATAACGCGGGGATCTTTGCCCCGGGTGGAACGATTGATGAAATCGCGCTGGATGATTGGTTTCAGACCGTCAATGTGAATCTGAATGGTATGTTTCTGTCGGCCCGCGCTGCGTTTGGCATTATGCGGCGACAGACGCCTCAGGGCGGACGGATCATCAATAACGGCTCAATCGCGGCCCATGTGCCTCGCCCAAGCTCAATACACTATACCACAACCAAACACGCCATAACTGGCCTGACACGCAGCCTGTCGTTGGACGGTCGCCCCTTCAATGTCGCATGTGGGCAGATTGATATTGGGAATGCACGCACGCCAATGGTCGAAGGATTAAACGCTTCCGCCATTGCGCAAGGCGAAGAGCCGCAGCCGTCGATGGCGGTTGAGGATGCCGCGCGGTCCGTTCTTCACATGGCAAACCTACCGCTTGAGGCGAACGTGCAATTCATGACCGTTATGGCGACAACTATGCCGTATATCGGGCGGGGTTAGACCCCACCCAAATCAATCTTAGTTGCGGCGCAGCGCGCTGAAGACCGCAGAAGCACCCCAGCCCGCAAAAATGGCGATGGCGAGAGACATCAGGCCATACCAAATAGGCTGCTGGCGAGACATGTTAAACAGGATGCGTTCCAGCCCGACCTTGCGCACATCAATTGTCGTTTCATAGTTCGACACAATCTTGCCGTTCCGAGTGAGGAAAATGCGAGTCAGGTAGTCGCCCTCGGTCAGATCTGCGGGCATGTCGATGCGGGTGCGAAACAGGGTTTGCTGATCCAGTGCAACTTGCCCTTCGAGCAATTGGTACAGGTTCTTTTCTTGGCGGATCCGAATGACAGCTTCGGTAAAGCGACCCGCATCGGTGATTTCTGCAGGGGCCCCAACTGAACGAATGGCCCGGTCAATTGTCACTTTTTCGCGCAGATCTTCGGTCTCGCTCAGGACCTGAGCGATGGGACCCGTGGTTGCAACCGCGTAAAAACTGGGCGCGGAATCGACTTCCAGTGCTTCAGTGTTGACCCAAATACCAAACTTTTTCTCTTTGCTGCGCACAACAACTGGTTCGGATGGGCCGGCGATGGTCATCACCACCTCCAGGGGTTCAGCGGTGTTGATCGCTTCTTCGCGCTTTACCGCCCCAAAAATGAGGATCTCAGAGCCATCAAAGCTTGTCGTAATGGCAACGTTATCCTTGCTAAGGCCCAGCACAACTTCTTCACTCTGGGCTGCAACGGGCGCGGTGAGCATCATAAGTGCACAAATCAAACGGCGCATGATCAGTGTCCCCCAGCGGCGCCAAGCGAATAGAGCTCGGCGGGTTGCAACAACAGATCAAGGGCAAGTTTGCCGCAGACGGCGAGGACCATCAGGGCCAATAGAACGCGCAATTGCTCGGCCTTAAGTTTGACACCAATTCTAGTGCCGATCTGAGCGCCAATAACGCCGCCGACAAGCAACAGCACAGCCAGAACCACATCGACTGTAAAGTTCGTGGTGGCGTGCAACATGGTAGTGAACGCGGTGACAAAAATGATCTGGAACAGCGATGTCCCAACAACCACTTTGGTCGGCATGCCCAGGATGTAGATCATTGCCGGCACCATCACAAAACCGCCGCCGACACCCATAATCGCGGCCAATACACCAACGACAAGTCCAACGATGATTGGTGGCAGGACCGAGATGTACAAGCCCGAGGTGCGAAAGCGCATTTTGAATGGCAGGGCGTGTACCCAGTTGCGCTGACGCCGCTTTGCAGGGGCGCCACCAGCCGCTCCGCGTGACTTGCGAATGGCGTTGACGCTTTCGATGAACATAAGTCCACCGATGACACCAAGGAAGCCAACATAGCAAAGTTTAACCAGCAGATCGACCTGGCCCAGGCTTTTCAAGTGGTTAAAGACGACAACACCAAGGGCGGCCCCGGCGAGACCGCCGATAAGAAGGACAAATCCCATCCTGAAATCAACGGTTTTTCGTCGAAAATGCGCAAGCACACCGGAAAACGAAGATGCAACAATCTGGTTGGCTTCGGTGGCAACAGCGACAGCGGGCGGAATGCCGATGAAGAACAGGAGGGGCGTCATAAGAAACCCTCCGCCGACACCAAACATGCCCGAAAGGATCCCGACCAACCCGCCAAGTCCTAATAAAAGGAACGCATTGACGGAGACTTCAGCTATGGGGAGGTAAATTTGCATAGTCTCTGTTAGACCGTAGCGGCACCCAAAATCAACTCTGGATGCCGCTCTGCAGAAATCAGGACTGACTTCTGGGTCTAAACTGGACTTATTATCGTTCTTTCACGTAGGGATCGCCGCCTGCGCGTGGTGGAATTGCCTTGCCGACAAAGCCTGCAAGGATCACCACGGTCAGGATATAAGGCAGCGCATCCATCACCTGCACGGGAATCACCACGCCACCCAGATCAATATTCTGGAACCGCAACGCGACGGCCTGCAACAAGCCAAACAGCAGGCAGGCCCACATGGCCTGCCACGGGCGCCATTTGGCAAAGATCAATGCCGCAAGTGCGATGAAGCCACGCCCAGCTGTCATGTCTTTGACAAAACCCGCTTGCAACGCAGTGGCCAGATAAGCCCCGGCAATGCCACAGAGCAGTCCACAGATCGCTACCGCAGCATAGCGCAGCCCAACGACGGAAACGCCAGCTGTGTCGACAGCTGCCGGATTTTCGCCAACGGCGCGCAACCGCAGCCCAAACCGGGTTCGATACAAGATCCACCATGTTGCGGGGACGGCCAGAAAGGCAAAATAGACCAAGATCGAATGCCCAGATAGCAGTTCCGAATAAATCGGCCCCAATGCGGGCACCTCGGCCAGGCTGTCAGCAAACGGAAGGGTGATCGCGTTAAAACGCCCTCCACCCATCAACGACGGCGTTCTGCCGCCTTGCTGAAACCAGTCTTGCGCGATCAGGACAGTTAAACCCGCCGCCAAAAAGTTGATCGCAACGCCTGAGATCAATTGATTGCCCCTAAAGGTGATCGAGGCCAACCCGTGCAGTCCGCTCAGAGCCAATGAGGACGCGATTCCTGCGAGCAGGCCCAGCCAGACCGACCCTGTCACAGCGGCGACCGCGGCTGAGAAAAATGCCGCCATCAACATCTTGCCCTCAAGGCCGATATCAAAGATGCCCGCTCGCTCGGAATAGAGACCAGCTAGACAGGCAAGCAGCAGTGGGGTTGCAAGGCGTACGGTGCTGTCCAGCACTTGGATTAGGGTCAGGAAATCCATCATGCTTTTCCTTTCCGCAGCGCCAGAAAGATTTTTTCAAGCGGCATTCGAACCATATTGTCCAGCGCACCTGTGAACAGGATGACCAAGGCTTGGATCACAACGATCAACTCACGTGGGATCTTGGTCCACAGAGCCAGTTCGGCGCCCCCTTGGTACAGAAATCCAAACAAAAGCGCGGCCAGAAATACACCAAACGGATGATTGCGCCCCATCAGCGCCACAGCGATTCCAATAAATCCAGCGCCCTCGGTCGAGTTCAGAACCAACCGCTCTGCTTCACCCATCACGTTATTGGTCGCCATCATTCCGGCCAAAGCACCAGAAATCAGCATCGCAACGACGATGATTTTGACAGAGGAGATACCAGCGTAGCGTGCCGCGGGTTCTGATTTGCCAAAAGCACGAATTTCATAGCCCAGGGACGTGCGCCAGATCAGGGCCCAGATCACCACACAGGCACCGATCGCAACCAACAAGCTCACGTTTGCAGGCGCTGCTTTGGAAAAGCTGATACCGATTGGGGCCAACAACTCGTGCAGGTTGGGCAGGTGCACCGCCTCTGGGAACCGTGCTGATGCAGGGTCCATAGACCCTTTGGGCCGGAGCACATTGACCAATACATAGTTGAGCACGGCTGCTGCGATAAAGTTGAACATGATCGTCGTGATCACGATATGGCTGCCGCGTTTAGCTTGCAGATATGCTGGTATAAGGGCCCAGGCCGCGCCGAACAAACCTGCTCCAAGGGCGGCAAAGATCAACGCCAAAGACCAATGTGGCCACGGGATCAGCAAACAGATCAGTGCGACCCCCAAGCCACCCAACATGGCTTGGCCTTCACCACCGATGTTGAACAATCCGGCATGGGCGGCGACGGCGACGGCTAAGCCCGTGAACATAAAGTTGGTGGCATAATAGAGGGTATAGCCCCATCCATACGTGGACCCCAAAGCGCCAGAGACCATCAATTTGACGGCAGCAATCGGGTCTTCTCCGATGGCTAGAATCACAAGCGCGGATAAGGCGGCGGCCAGAATAAGGCTGATCACTGGGATCAGGATTACATCGGCCCATTTGGGCATTTTTTCCATGGCTTAGGCGACCTCCCCGGTAACTCCGGCCATCATCAAGCCTAGCTCTTTTTCGTTCGTTTCTTGGGGCAATCGTTCGCCCATGATATGTCCATCAAACATCACCGCGATCCGATCCGAGAGTGAAAATATCTCCTCCAATTCGACCGAAACCAATAGGATGGCTTTGCCTTGATCCCTCAGGGCGACGATTTGCTTGTGGATGAATTCAATGGCGCCAATGTCGACACCACGTGTCGGTTGCCCCACGAGCAGCAGATTTGGATTGCGCTCAATTTCACGGGCCACCACGATCTTTTGCTGGTTCCCGCCTGAGAAGTTCTTGGCGGCAAGCCAACCATCTGCCGGGCGCACATCGAATTTCTCGATTTTTCGTTCGGTGTCGGCCCGCAGGGCTGCGTTGTTCATGAACAGACCGTTCCGATAAGCCGGGTCATGATGATAGCCAAAGGCGACGTTTTCCCAAGCGTGAAAATCCATGATCAGACCTTCGCGCTGGCGGTCTTCGGGGACGTGGGCCACGTGTTGGGCCCGCCGCGCTTGTCCATCCGATCCCGGACCGCTCAGCGCCAGAGGCTCGCCATTTAGCTTGATCAGCCCTGCGCCAGTGCGCATGCCACCCAGAACTTCAAGCAATTCGGATTGCCCATTGCCTGCAACGCCCGCAATGCCAACGATTTCGCCCGCATTTACCGTCAGGTCGATGCCTTTGACGCGTTCTACACCTTGTTCATCAACAACCCTTAGGTTTTCGATTTCAAGCACGGGCTTGCCGGGTTTTGCCGGAACTTTGTCGACCTGCAACAGAACCTTACGACCCACCATCAGCTCTGCCAGATGCTGGGGGCTGGTTTCAGCAGTCTTGACCGTCGCAGTCATCTGGCCGCGCCGCATGACAGAAACGGTATCAGTGGCTTCCATGATCTCACGCAGTTTGTGCGTGATCAGGATGATCGTTTTACCCTCTTCGCGCAGTCGATGCAGGATGCGGAACAACTGGTCGGCCTCGGCGGGGGTCAAAACGCCGGTGGGTTCGTCAAGGATTAGAATATCAGCCTGACGATACAAAGCCTTTAGAATCTCAACACGCTGCTGCATGCCAACACCGATTTGATCGATTTGGGCATCAGGGTCCACGTTGAGCTCGTATTCTTTGGCTAGCTCTTTCAGGATCTTTCGGGCCTTGCCAAGGGATGGCTTGAGCAATGCACCATCTTCTGCACCCAGTATGATATTTTCCAGGACTGTAAAGTTTTCAACCAGCTTGAAATGCTGAAACACCATCCCGATACCCGCAGTGATGGCCGCTTGGCTGTCAGGTATTTCGGTTTTGGTGCCGTTGATCCAGATCTCACCTTTATCGGCTTTGTAGAAACCGTAAAGGATACTCATCAGCGTGGATTTGCCCGCGCCGTTTTCACCGATGATCCCATGGATGGTCCCGGGGGCGACGCTGATAGAGATGTCTTTGTTTGCTTGTACTGGCCCAAAGGATTTGGAAATCCCTTTAAGCTCAATTGCGGGGATGGTCATGTTTAGTCCTCAATAACCGAGAGGGGCGTATCAGCTTGTTTGAAATCTGCCAATAGTTGGTCCAACAGGCTGACGAAAATGCGCAGGTAGTGTGCAAGGACGCCCTTTGGGGCGCCCTTGCACAGGGATTAAATCAGAACTTCACCGCTGGGCAGCTATCGTTTTCATAGTAGCTGACAACTTTCAGATCACCGCTGATGATTTTTTCACGCGCCGCGTCAACTGCCGCTTTCATGTCGGCCGAAACCAATGCAGCGTTGTTGTCGTCTAGAGCGTAGCCAACACCGTCTTCTGCCAGACCCATCGTGAATACACCTGTTTCCACCTCTGTGCCTGCCTTCATGGCGTCATAGACCGCGACATCAACACGCTTGAGCATCGAAGTCAGAACTTTGCCCGGGTGCAGGTGGTTCTGGTTGCTGTCAACGCCGATGGACAGGATGCCTTCGTCAGCGGCGGTTTGCAAAACGCCAACGCCCGTGCCGCCCGCCGCAGCAAAGACAACATCAGCGCCTTGGCTGATCTGTGCTTTTGTCAGCTCAGAGCCCTTTACCGGGTCATTCCACGCCGCAGGGGTCGTGCCTGTCATGTTCGCAACGATATTGATGTCAGGATTGACCGCTTTGGCACCTTGCGCATAGCCACAGCCAAAATGGCGGATCAGAGGGATGTCCATGCCGCCAACAAAGCCGACTGTACCGGATTTCGAAGCCGCAGCAGCCATCATGCCGACCAGGTAAGACCCTTCGTGCTCAGCAAAGGCGATTTGGCGAATGTTGGGTGTGTCCAACCAGTTCACGTCCACCGCGACAAATTTTGTGTCCGGATAATCTGGCGCAACGGCGCTGAGCGGATCAGCCATCGCAAAACCCATGGTGATCACGGGGTTGGCACCAGCTTCGGCAAAACGGCGCAGCGCCTGTTCGCGCTGTGCTTCGGATTGCAGTTCAATCTCGCGGAAGGTGCCGCCGGTTTCTTCGGCCCAACGTGTGGCGCCGCCAAATGCCGCTTCGTTAAACGATTTGTCGAATTTCCCACCCAGATCAAAGATCAGCGCGGGTTCGGCCAGAGCAGCACCAGCTGTCAGTGCAATAGAGGCTGCGGCACCCATCAGGGATTTCATGAGGGTCATTGTCGTCTCCCATAGATTTTTTATATTGGCCCGGCCGTCCAAAGGGGTATACCATCATAGATACGGGCAGAGCAGTTTAGATGCTGGCAATTAAGGCCGGAGCCAGTGCAAAGCGTCAACCGCTTTTTTGACCGAATGGTCTGAGTTTTCCAAGTTTGCCCTTAGGGTAACCTACGTTCCAAGACAATTGCGTCCACTGGGTCAGCGCCCTGACGCTGATAGTAGCCGCGCCGTTGACCGCACGGCGTGTATCCTTGGTTTTCATAAAAGGCGATGGCTGCAGGATTATCCGCAGCAACTTCAAGGAACGCCCGAGTCGCCCCTCGCTTCACAGCTTCACCCTGCCAGATGTCCATACAGTGACGCGCCAAGCCTTTGCGTTGATGTGCCGGTTGTGTCGCGATGGTCAAAAGTTCAGCTTCGCCTGCAATTGTCTGCACCAAGGCAAAGCATCGGGAATCACCGCAAGCGAACGTGAATGCATTGGCCAGAAGATCTGCGAACTCTTCTGCGCTCCAAGGGCGGGATTGGTCAAAGGCGGCCGCGTGACAGGCCGCCATGTCCTCTGGTGTCATGCGTCAAGCAATGTTGGGGGTACATCTCGCGACGGTGCTGCATCCGCAGGACGCACATAAAGCGGGGCAGGGGCCTCGTCTGTGTCTTCCCACGAAACAGCGGCAATGCGGGCGATTGCCTGGATCATGTCCGGTGCAGATTCGGTGAAATACAGTGATCCCAGGGCTTCTGCCTCGGCGCGGGGCATCAATGCTGGGTCCTGATCCGGGGCCTCGACATAGACTTGGTCGCGCGGTGCAGGAATTGCGGGCAATTGATCATCCTCGGCTCCAAGAGCCGCAACCTCAAACCCACTGACACCCACTGCCGGGATCTCTAACCCTAAGGCTAGTCCACGTGCCGCAGAAACGGAAATGCGTATGCCGGTAAAATTCCCCGGCCCGATGCCAACACCCAGTGCTGTCAAATCTTTCCACTTTAGATCGGCTTCAGTCAGAATCTCTTCGAGAAGGGGCATCAGGCGTTCGGCCTGCCCTTTGGACATTTCTTCGACGCGCGTGGTGACAATCTCATCTCCGCGTAACAAAGCGGCCGCGCAATGCGCGGCCGATGTGTCGAATGCCAGGATGATTTGATCAGACTGCAACGGGACGCACCTCGGTCACTTCGGGGATGTAATGACGCAACAGGTTTTCAATTCCCATTTTCAACGTCAGGGTCGAAGACGGACAGCCTGCGCAAGCACCTTGCATGTGCAGGTAGACGACGCCGCGATCAAAGCCGTGAAAAGTGATGTCGCCGCCGTCTTGGGCCACGGCAGGACGCACGCGGCTGTCCAGAAGTTCTTTGATTTGGCCAACGATTTCAGCATCTTCACCAGTATGTTCAGCATGTCCGGAACTAGTTTCCGCATCATCTGCCATCAAGGCCTGACCGGATTGGTAATGCTCCATGACGGCGCCCAAAATCGCAGGCTTGATATGGTCCCATTCAACGGTGTCTGTTTTGGTCACGGTTACAAAGTCATTGCCAAAGAACACGCCAGCAACGCCGTTTACCGCAAAGATGCGAGTCGCCAGCGGAGATGCCGCAGCCGCGTCTGAGGTTGGGAAATCAGCAGTTCCAACTTCCATGACAGTCTGTCCGGGCAGGAATTTCAAAGTTGCTGGGTTTGGCGTAGATTCGGTCTGGATGAACATGTGAGGCTCCGTGATGCTTGGTATTGATATGCGGCCAAGACCTCAGGAAGTCAATAATTGGAACGGTTCTAAATTGAGGCCGCCCAGTTCAAGGCCTCATCGAGGCGGTCATCACCCCAAAACAATTCCCCAACTGCGACAAAGCTGGGCGCGCCGAACAGATCCAGCGCCTGCGCCTTTGCGGTTTGTTCAAACAGGGCGGTTTTGATTGCTGGAGCAGTGGCTAGGGTCATCAGATCGGGTGACAAACCAGCCTCAGCCCAACATTGGGCCAATACAGCTGAATCGGAGATATCCTGACCTAAACAAAACTCCGAAACATAAACTGATCTCACAAAAGCCGCTGCGGCACCGGCATCCCGTGCCACCAAGGCCAACCGTGCCGCTTTCAGTCCGTTTTGCGGAAAGGGATCAGGAGGATGGAATTGCAGCCCGCGAGAAATACAGAGCCGTTCCATATCCCGCCACATATATCGGCCTTTAGCGGGATAAAGGTTGAACGGAGAAGTCGTCCAACCCTGTGCCGCAAAGACGGGCCCCAAGAGAAAAGGCTGCCACTCAACGGTTATTCCGCGTGCTGTCGCAGCCTCTTCGATGCGCATGGCGCTGAGAAAAGAATAGGTCGAGGCGAATTCGAACCAGAATTGAATACGCCCAGCCATTGTCCGCCCTCAGGTGATCGCTTCCAGCTGTTCCTTGCTCAGATCGCCCGGAACAATGGTAAAGGGAATCGGCAGCGACCCAGAAGCACGGCTAAGTTGTGTGATCAACGGCCCGGGGCCTTTTTTGTCTGTTCCAGCGCCCAGAACAAGAACGCCGATTTCTTTGTCTTCCTGAACCTGAGCGATGATTTCAGATACGGCCTCACCCTCTCGAATAATCAGTTCAGGCTCGATCTGTTGTTTGTCGCGCATCCACTTGGCAAAAACTTCGAAATGGGCATGGATTCGTTCGCGGGTTTCTTCCCGCATGACTTCGCCAACGCCAATCCAATGGTTGAATTCATCTGGCGGGATGATCGACAAAATGGCCACGCCGCCCCCTGTATGAGACGCCCGCAACGCAGCGAAACGCATCGCGTTCAAACACTCGCGGCTGTCATCCAGGACGACAAGAAACTTACGCATGGTTATCTTTCCTCTTTCACCGGATCATGCATCACGGCGCAGCAACTGGCAACCAATGGGGTTTAATGATGTCCCAGTGGTTTAGCTGGCGGATGCGGCCCAATCCCAGTAAAGCGTGCGCGCGCGTTTCGCGATAGGGCCAATCTGAAATTGTGTATCGTCCAGCGCGGTCACCGGGGTCACTTTGTTCATGTTTCCGGACATGAAAATTTCATCCGCGGCATGGAAATCCGCAAAGCTCAGCACAGACTCATGGACTTTAACACCGTCTGCACGCAGGTTTGCGATGTGCCGCGCGCGGGTGATACCCGCCAAGAACGTGCCATTTGGGATCGGGGTAAACACTTCGCCGTCTTTCACCATAAAGATGTTGGCGGTGGCGGTTTCCGCCACGTTCCCCATCGCATCCGCAACCAGCGCATTGGAGAACCCTTTTGATTTGGCTTCTTTCAACATCCGCGCATTGTTTGGATACAGGCACCCTGCCTTGGCATTCACCACGGCATCTTCGATGACGGGGCGGCGAAACCGCGTTGTCGTCAGCGTTGCCGATGCGGTTGCCGGGGCCATCGGGATTTGTTCCAGACAGAGCGCAAAACCAGTCGAGTCAGCCTTTGGAACAATGGCCGTTGGGTCCCCATCAATGCCCCAATACATCGGTCGAATGTAAACAGCATCTTCGGGGCGATATGCTTTGAGACCCTCAAGCGCGATCTCAACCATCTCGTCAGTGGTAACAGTTGGCGTCAGCATCAGAGCCTCGGCAGAGCGGTTCGTCCGGGCACAATGCGCTTCTAGATCCGGGGTGAGACCATCAAAAAACCGAGCACCATCAAACACGCTGGAGCCAAGCCAGGATCCGTGGTCCGCAGCTCGCATGATTGGGGCGTTGCCCTCGTGCCAGCTGCCTTCGAAATAGGTTCGGATGTTGGTGCCAGTTGCCATGACTTGCTCTCCCTCAATGCCACGCGGCAGAGGGTGCGCTCAAAAGGGTCAGAAGTCCATACCCTTTCAGATGCGAAACCGGCCCAAGTGGATGCTGGGCCGGTTCAAAAGATGCATCGCTTTGCGATCAGACGACAGGCGGAATCATCCCAACTATGTCATATGTTTTGCGCAAGATTGGTGATGTGATTTCCCGCGCCCGTTCGGACCCGCGTGTCAAAATGCGGTCAATCTCAGCAGTATCGTTCATCAAACGCCCCATCTCGGTCGAGATGGGTGCCATCTTGGCAACCGCCAGATCGGCCAGCATCGGTTTGAATTCACCAAATTGTTTGCCACCAACGTCGGTCAAAACCTGATCCACAGTCTGATCATTCAAGGCAGCATAGATGTTGACCAGATTGCGCGCTTCGGGGCGCTCTTCCAAACCTTTGGCCTCGGACGGCAATGCGTCAGGGTCGGTTTTTGCTTTGCGGATCTTCTTGGCAATGGCATCCGCATCGTCCGTCATGTTGATCCGGCTCGCATCCGAGGGATCTGACTTGGACATTTTCTTGGACCCGTCGCGCAACGACATAACCCGCGTGGCGGCTCCTTCGATCACCGGCTCGGTCATCGGAAAGAAATCAACACTATAGTCATGGTTGAACTTGGCAGCGATATCCCGGGTTAATTCAAGATGCTGTTTCTGATCTTCGCCCACAGGAACATGGGTCGCGTGGTAGATCAGAATGTCCGCCGCCATCAGGGCAGGATAAGCAAACAGACCAAGCGAAGCATTCTGCGCATTCTTACCCGCTTTGTCTTTGAACTGGGTCATTCGCTGCATCCAGCCCATGCGGGCAACACAGTTGAAGATCCACGCCAATTGGGCATGCTCGGGAACCTGGCTTTGGTTGATCAGGATCGACTTTTCGGGATCAATGCCTGCTGCAATGAACCCAGCGCACAATTCACGGGTCGAATGCATAAGATCTTTGGGATCTTGCCAGACCGTGATCGCGTGGAGATCGACCATACAATAGACCGTCTCGACATCTTTGCTTTGCCAGTCGACAAAACGCTTCAAGGCACCAAGGTAGTTACCCAGGTGCAGGTCCCCCGAAGGCTGGATGCCGGAAAACACGCGCGGCGTGAATTGGGTCTCGGTCATAGCGACAACTCCCGTCTGGAATAATAGGCTCATGTCGCTTACCCATGGGGTCAAGAGACGTCAACAGGCGGCGTCGACATAGACCAGTCAGGAGCCGAGGCCATGAGCAGTCCGTCCAATCCCCCCGCAGTCAATCCTTTGCCTCCCGTAGTGGTGGCCCTGTTCCTGTTTATCATGGGGATCGAACTTTTCTTTACACTGGGTGCGCGCGGATTGGTGGCTGACGCCAGCGCCGTTGGGTGGCGTTTGTCGGCGATCCAAACCTATTCGTTCTCCAGCGATATCGTGCACTGGATGTGGGAAACGGGCCGCTGGCCGCTGGAACATGTGATGCGGTTTGTCACCTATCCCTTTGTTCACGCCTCTTTCACACAAGCGCTGTTCGTCTGTGTTTTTGTCTTGGCGATGGGCAAAATGGTGGCCGAGGTGTTTGGTGGTGTCGCCATGTTGGTGATCTTTGTTCTGTCGGGCACAGGGGGGGCGTTGGCCTATGCTTTGATCGTCAGCGATTCATATCCGCTGGTCGGTGGGTTTCCTGCTGTGTATGGGCTGATCGGCGCTTTTACATTCCTGCTTTGGGTCAAGCTGTCGCTTGTCGGTGAACACCAAAGCCGCGCGTTTACCCTGATCGCATTTTTGATGGGGATTCAGTTGATTTTTGGCCTGGTGTTTGGCGGCACCAAAGATTGGGTCGCGGATCTAGGCGGATTTGCAACCGGGTTTGGATTGTCGTTTCTACTCGCCCCCGGAGGCTGGGCGCGCCTGCGTAGATTAATGCAGCGGGACTAAGGCTTAACGCCCTCGTCTCAGGGTTTGTTTGAATTCCGAAAAGTGAAAAGCGCCGATCATCTGCCCAGTGGCGAAATAGATGATCGCGCCCAGAACAATCAGCAAGGCCAGTGCTAAATAACGCAGCCCGCTTGTCACGAGCATTCCCGCCCCGAGTGCGGACAGACCTGCAAGGCCCACCCCCATCACGACAGCAGCTACGGTGATACGCCAAATGCGCTGCTTGAACCGGTCATCAAATCGGGCAACATCTCCCATTTGGCGGGCGCCCCACATTAACAGGGCGACCATGGCCCAGCCGGACAGGCTTGCGGCGACTGCAGGCGCAATCCAGCCAAGAATGGGATGCAAGCCAACGGCCAACCCGGCATTTACAATCATGGAAAACACGGCGAACCGGAAAGGAGACCGCGTATCTTCGCGCGCAAAATAAAGCGGTTGCAGCAGCTTTTGCAGCACAAACGCAGGCAGGCCCACGCCGTAAATCGCTACTGCTATCGCTATGGCAGCTGCGTCGTCAGATGTTGTCGCGCCACGCTCATACAAGACCGAAACCAAAGGAAACGGGATGACAAGGAACGCAACGGCCGACGGAATCGTCAGCAACAGGGCAAATTCACCAGCGCGTGAATAGGCATCACGGGCACCGGTGTCATCCCCAGCTCGCAACCGGCGCGACAGATCGGGCAACAATACAACGCCAATGGCAATTCCGACCACGCCTAAGGGCAATTGGTACAGGCGGTCTGCCACAAACAACCAGCTCACGGCCTTTTCTGTTCCGGATGCAACCAACTGCCCAACGACCAGATTGATTTGCATAACGCCAGAGGCCAGCGCAGCAGGGACTGCGATCTTGACCAGCTTGGACATTTCTGGCGTCCACCTGGGCCGCGCGGGGCGAATACGTATTCCAGCCCGTTCCGTAGCAACCCAGACCAGACCAAGTTGAGCAACGCCCGCCACCGGGATGGTCCAAATCAACCAATCGATCACCTGACCACCCAATGCAGCCCCTGCAATCATGGCTGAACAGGCGAAAATATTAAGAAGAACGGGGGCCGCCGCCGCCGCCGCAAATCGGTTGCTTGAATTCAGGACCCCTGAAAAAAGGGCCGCCAGTGACATGAATAAAATATAGGGAAAAACGATGTAGCCAAACCCAACTGTCAGATCAAACCGGGCGTCTCCCTGGAACCCTTTGGCGGTGATCCAGACCAAGGCAGGCATTGCAACCATGCCCAAACCGACCAGCACAAGCACGGCCATGCCCAACACATTGAACGCATTATTTGCAAAACCTTCTGGATTGTCCCCGGATTCGAGCTTTTTGGAAAACATCGGTACGAAAGCTGCGTTAAACGCACCCTCCGCGAAAAAGCGGCGAAACATGTTTGGTAAGCGAAAGGCGGCTACAAAGGCGTCCATGACTGGGCCGGGGCCAATATAGGCTGTGATCAGAATTTCTCGGACGAACCCCAAGACACGGCTGGCCAAGGTCCAGAATCCAACGGTCAGAAACCCTGACATCAAACGGACTGGCTTCATGTGTTTGCGCGCTTGGCGCCCTCTGTGATTGCGGCCCGCAGTTTTGTTTCAAGGGTGCGTTGTTTGCTTTCGGAATAATATTTCAACCCGAACATATCCTTGACATAAAAGGTGTCGACGACCTGTTCGCCGTATGTCGCGATTACCGCATTTGCGATGTACACGTTGGTTGCGGCTAAGGCGCGTGCAAGATCATGGAGCAAGCCAGGGCGGTCGCGCGTATCAACCTCGATAATCGTGTAGATTTCAGAGCCGTCGTTATCAAAGGTGATATGGGTCGGTACGGTAAAGGCGCGTTCCCGTTTTTTGATCTTATCCCGGGATTTGAACGCATCGCGGGCGACAACCTCGCCGTTTAGCGTTTTGGTGATCATTTGCGTCAATCGGGGCAGACGTGAGGCTTCGAATGGGCGCCCATCAGCATCCTGAATCCAGAAGGCATCGGTGACGTAGCCGTCTTTTGTTGTATAGCTGCGCGCATCCACAACATTGGCGCCAACCAAAGCCAGCGCCCCGGCCACGCGCGCAAAAATGCCGGGATGGTCGCCCATCGCAAAAAAGGCACTGGTGGCATCGCGATCCTCGTCCGGGTGCAATCGGATCAAGATTTCGCCGGGGTCTCCGTTTGCTTCCAGCTCTTGCAGCATCTCTGCAAAATCAACGTGGGCGCTGACATGCAGACCCTGCCAATAGGGCGCATAGTGACGAGATGTTTCCTGCTTGAGCTGTATTTTGCTCCACTCGGGCAAAGCCTTGCGCAGGGCTTTTTTCGCTTCTGTTCCGCGGTTCTCACGGTTCAGATCTTCCATCCCGGTTTCCAGCGCACGCTTGGTTTCACTGTGCAGTGCTCGCAGCAGTGTGGCTTTCCAGTTGTTCCACGTGTCTGGCCCAACTCCGCGAATGTCACAGACCGTAAGCACAGTCAGCAAATCCAGCCGTTTGACGGTTTGCACGGCCTTGGCAAAGCCACGCACCGTGCGTGGATCTGAAATGTCACGCTTCTGCGCCATGTCTGACATCAGCAAGTGATAGCGGACAAGCCATTCAGCGGTTTCGGCCTCAGACTTCGTCAGACCAAGGCGAGGCGCAACTTTGCGGGTGATCTTTGCACCAAGGATCGAGTGGTCCTCTGGCCGACCCTTGCCGATATCATGTAACAGCAAAGCTGCATAAAGAACCTTGCGATTCACACCTTCTTTGAGGATGCCGGACGCCAGCGGCAGCTCTTCTGTCAACTCGCCGCGTTCGATCTGCGCCAAGGTGGTAATGCACTGAATCGTATGCTCGTCGACGGTATAGCTGTGGTACATGTTGAACTGCATCATCGCGACGATGGGTTCAAATTCAGGAACAAAGGCGGACAAAACCCCCAACTCGTTCATCCGTCTCAGCGCGCGTTCGGGGTTGCCGTGTTTCAGCATCAAATCCAGAAATATGCGCCGCGCTTCTTTGTTGTTGCGCATATCGTCATCGATCAAGGCCAGATTGGCCGTAACCAGCCGCATCGCGTCAGGATGGATCAACATCCCTGTGCGCAAGCCCTCCTCGAACAGGCGCAGCATATTGACCTTGTCCGCAAGAAACGATTCAGGATCGGCCACATCTAGCCGCCCGTGCACGACCTTGTATCCGGGTTTGATCCGGGGTCGACGGCGAAAAATACGCTCCAACAAAGGCGCGCTTTTCATGTGCGATGCTTCAAGTTTGGTCAGTAGAATGCGCGTCAATTCCCCCACACGGGTGGCTTCGCGAAAATACTTCTGCATGAAGACTTCTACGCCACGACGACCAGCACGATCCTGATAGCCCATGCGCGCCGCGACTTCGACTTGCATATCAAAGGTCAGCTGTTCGGTCGCGCGTTTGGTGGCCAGATGGAGATGCGACCGCACCGCCCATAAGAAGTTCTCGGCTTGGGCAAAGGTGTCAAATTCTTCGTTGGTGAACAGGCCAAGCGGGACCAACTCGGCAACATCCTGTACCTGGTGCACATATTTGGCGATCCAAAACAGGGATTGTAAATCGCGCAGACCGCCTTTGCCCTCTTTCACATTGGGTTCGACCATGTAACGCTGGCCTTGCTTGCGATGGCGTTGATCGCGTTCTTGCAGTTTGGCTTCGATGAATTCGCGCTCTGTTCCGTGGAACAAATCGGTTTTCAGCGTTTGGTCCAGCTCTTCTGCCAACGGTGAGTAACCCGCAATAAAGCGCTGCTCCAGCATTGCGGTCCGGATAGTGAAATCTTCGGTCCCCAGACGAATGCAATCTTTGATCGTACGAGAGGAATGCCCGACTTTGAGCCGAAGATCCCACAGGATATACAGCATCGATTCAATAACGCTTTCGGCCCAAGCCGTGATCTTGTACGGGGTTAGAAATAGCAAATCCACATCCGAAGAGGGCGCCATTTCACCACGTCCATATCCGCCAACAGCAAGCACGGCGATACGCTCGCCCTGCGTTGGGGTCGACAACGGATGCAGGATCTCGCTCGCCACATACATTGCCGTCTTGACCAACCCATCTGTCAAATAGGTGTAAGACCGGGTGAGGGGCCGTGCCGCAAACGGGGCCCTTGCAAAACTTTCAGCAATGGCGGCCCGCCCGGTTTTCTGGGTTTCGCGCAGGATGCGCACGACCTCACCGCGCATAGCCGCATTGGCTATGTCAGCAGTGGATAGCGCGTCAATCTGTTGGCGGACAGAAACGGGATCAAAGATCTCTGTCGGTTCACAAATGAGAGGGCCGGCAAGAACCGGAGACAGCGGAGTAGCGTTGGCCGGACTAGAATCCGACACCGCCAAAGCTTTGTGGGGCAGAGTCAATTACGACCACCTGTTTGTTTTGAATTGTTGCAACCGCCAGCCCGCGTTCGTTGGTTCCGTCTGGGCGCAGACGAAAGATACCGCCAACGCCTTGAAAGCCAGCGCTTTGGGTCAGTGCTGCACCGGTTAGGGCATCTGATTTTCCAGCCCCAACAAGGGCGCCGATTGCGGCGATACCGTCATAGGCGAGACCACCGATTGGATGCGGTGCGCCACCATATGCGCCTTGATACCGAGCGCGGAATTGTTGTGATTTGCTTGGGTCAGGAAGGGCAAACCAACCGCCTTGAACACCGGGTAGCTCCAGCGTTTGCGCAGGAATGTCCCAACGCGTTAGGCCGATGTATTGGATGTCGGTGGTGCTAACGCCTGCCTCGGGCAGAAGTTGCGTATAAAGCGGCAACGCACCAGCTGTGGTTGCCGTGAGAAAGATAGAGTTGGCTCCGGTCGCATCAACCGTGGCTTTGACCTGGGGAATACTGCTGATTACCCCCTGTTGCGAGCGATCAAAGGCGACAGTTCCGACAAGGCTGGCACTGGTTCCAGCAATCGCCTGTTCGATTGCAGAACGCCCCAGTTGGCCAGCAGCATCGTTGCTGTGCACCATGACAATGTTGCCTTTGCCTTGGCTGGCCGCGAAACTGGCAAGTCGATTTGCCGTATTGTTAAAGGTAGGCCCCAATACAAAGACGTTGCCCCCCGCAATGCTGGTGTTGTTTGAGAACGAAAGAACATTCACCTTGTTGCCCAGAACAGCCAGACCGGCAGCATTGGCCGCTTGGGCGTATACCGGACCAAGAATGATCTTGGCCCCGTCGCCCACAGCTTGTTTGGCTACGGCTGCCGCCGTGTTCGCATCGCCTGCGGTGTCATAAACACGCAGGTCGATTTGCACGTTTTGCAAGTCTCCGATTGCCAACCGGGCGGCATTTTCAAGGCTTTGCGCCAACACGGCATCCCCGGATTGTGCGGACCCTTTGGGCACCAACAATGCAACCGGAACTGGTTTGCTTGTATTGATCGATGGGCCGCCACCGCCAATCGGAACCGGATCACAGGCGGTCAGGAAAGCTGCCGACGCCAAAGCGAGCGCGGAGAGGACAATCTTGCGAGTGGGCTTGAAAACGGCAAACATCTAAATCAAAACTCCCTGATCCGGCTTTTGATAAGCCGTGTTGTATCAAACACCGATCATAAACGTACCAGAGGACGGGTCCAGCGTTGAATTACCTAAAGGTCAGATTGTCGCCGGGATTGTATTTTCTCGCGACACCGATTGGCACCGCGCGCGACATTACGCTGCGGGCCTTAGATGTTCTGGCCTCAGCGGATATGATCGCTGCCGAGGATACGCGCAGCCTGCGCCGGTTGATGGAAATCCACGGTGTGCCTCTCGAAGGGCGCCGTATTCTTGCCTATCATGATCATAGCGGGGCGGGTGCTCGGGGTAAAATCCTTGATGCGATCGCTGCTGGGCAATCTGTTGCTTATGCATCCGAAGCAGGGATGCCGCTCATTGCGGATCCCGGGTATGATCTGAGTGTGGCTGCTGCAGATGCCGGGCTTATGGTGACCGCGGCCCCCGGACCGTCGGCGGTTTTGACGGCTTTGACACTGGGTGGCCTACCAACAGATTCGTTTTTCTTTGCGGGTTTTTTACCAAATGCCAAATCGGCACGCCGGTCACGGCTGGAATCACTCCGGGATGTGCCAGGCACTTTGGTGTTTTACGAATCCCCCAAACGGATCGCTGCCAGCGTCGCTGATATGGCCGGTGTCCTCGGGGGTGAACGCCCCGCTGCGATGTGCCGCGAGCTGACAAAACGGTTCGAAGAAGTGCGCCGCGGTTCATTGCAAGAGTTGGCCGAGGGTCTGGAGGGCCAAGGTGTCAAAGGTGAAATCGTGATGCTTGTTGATCGCCGCAGAACCGAAGCGGTGAGCGATGAAGATATCGAAACCGCCTTGGCCAAGGCGTTGGAAACGCATTCGGTCAAAGATGCGGCCGATATCGTGTCCAACATGTACGAAATTCCGCGACGGCCGGTGTATCAATTGGCGCTCAAGTTGGGAAAAGGCTGAGATGACCGCCCGCTCCACACGCAGCGCAATGGCGTATCATGCGGGCGAGGCAGCCGAACGGCAGGTCTGTGATGATTATCTAAGGCGGGGCTATGAACTGGCCGCGCGGCGTTGGCGCGGGCAGGGCGGAGAGATCGACCTGATCTTTCGCGATACCGCCGGCGTTGTGTTTGTCGAGGTAAAGAAAAGCCGCGATTTTGCCCGCGCGGCGGAACAACTTGGCCAACGTCAGATGGGCCGGATATATGCCACTGCTGCCGAGTTTTTGGCCGGTGAACCCAAAGGTGAATTGACTGAAAGCCGCTTTGACGTGGCGCTTGTGGATGGCACCGGGCGCATTCAAATCATCGAGAATGCGTTCGGATTGGGGTGATCGTCATTGAACACGCGCGATCTCTGCGCCATGTATCGGTCAACAGATAAAGGACCGTGTCATGAAAATCGCCTTTCAGATGGACCCGATCGGGGCCGTGGACATCAACGCTGACAGCTCATTCCGCCTTGCGGAAGAGGCGCAGGCCCGTGGGCATGACCTATTTTTCTACGGGCCAGATCAGCTGGCTTATCAACAAGGGCACATAACCGCGCGCGGGCATGACATGACCGTACAGCGGGTAGCAGGCGAACCGGCGGTTCTTGGACCCCTGCGCGAAGTGGATTTGGCAGATTTTGATGTGGTGTGGCTGCGTCAGGATCCGCCCTTTGACATGCATTACATTACATCAACCCATCTGCTGGATCGGCTCAAAGGGCAGGCGCTGGTGGTGAATGATCCGTTCTGGGTGCGCAACTATCCTGAAAAACTGTTGGTGCTTGATTTCCCAGATCTGACGCCCCCGACCACGATTGCGCGTGATCTTGAAACGATCAAAGCCTTCAAAGCCAAGCATGGCGATATCATTCTAAAGCCACTTTATGGAAATGGCGGGGCTGGCGTATTCCGGTTGGATGCCAATGATCGCAACCTGTCGTCCCTGCACGAGCTGTTCACCGGCTTTTCGCGAGAGCCGTTGATCGTACAAAAATTCCTGCCAGATGTACGAAATGGCGACAAACGGGTGATCTTGGTGGACGGCGAACCTGTCGGGGCCATCAACCGAGTTCCCGCCGAGGGCGAAACACGATCAAACATGCATGTTGGCGGTCGCCCCGAAAAGATTGGCCTGAGCGAGCGGGATTTGGAAATCTGTGCGGCCATTGGTCCGTTGTTGCGTGAAAAAGGCCAGATCTTCGTCGGCATCGACGTGATCGGGGACTATCTGACAGAGATCAACGTGACCTCGCCCACGGGTATCCAAGAGCTGGAGCGTTTTGACGGTGTGAACATCGCATCCAAGATCTGGGACGCGATTGAGGCTAAAGTTTAAGCCGTCACTTTGGTTGTGATCCGAAAACTCAGGGCTTCGGCGATATGGTGGCGAAGCACAGCATCGCTCTGTTCCAGATCTGCAATCGTGCGCGCCACGCGCAAAATGCGGTGATAGGCGCGCGCAGATAGCCCAAAGCGGTCCGCTGCTTTGAGCAATAGTGCCTTTCCCTCGGCATCGGGGGTGGCGCAATGATCCAAAACGGCCCCTTCGGCATCCGCGTTCTGATGGACATCGACCAGATCGTGGAATCGATCCGCCTGCACGCCGCGGGCGGCGCTCACCCGCGCAGCAACAGTTTCCGAACTGTCCCCAGAGGGTGGCAGATCAAGGTCGGTAAAGGCCACGGGCGGCACCTCGATCCTGAGGTCGAACCGATCCATCAGTGGGCCAGAAATACGGCCCAAATAGTCGTCCCCACAGTTTGGCGCCCGCGAACAGGCTCGTCCTGGGTCCGTCAGGTATCCGCATTTGCAGGGGTTTGCCGCCGCCACCAACATGAACCGACAGGGGTATTTGATATGCGCGTTGGCCCGCGCCACCATGACCTCTCCGGTTTCGATGGGTTGTCGAAGGGTTTCCAAGACAGTGCGGGCAAACTCGGGGAACTCATCCATGAACAGAACCCCGTTGTGGGCAAGTGAGATTTCGCCGGGTTTCGCTCCTTTGCCGCCGCCAACAATGGCCGCCATTGACGCAGTGTGATGGGGTTCCCGAAACGGACGCGTCATTGAAATCCCACCTTCGTCCAGCAGACCACAGAGCGATTGGATCATTGATGTGCTGAGGGCCTCGTTTGGGGTGAGAGGCGGCAGAATGCCCGGAATGCGCGCTGCCAGCATAGATTTGCCGGATCCGGGTGTTCCGATCATGATCATGTGGTGGCGTCCTGCTGCGGCGATTTCCAAAGCCCGCTTTGCCCGTTCCTGCCCTTTCACATCACGCAGGTCTTTGGCGAACGGATCAGAGTGAATTTGACCGGCCTGTGCCGGTTGAAGCGGGGATTGGCCCGTATAATGCCGCACCACATCGCTGAGCGTTTCTGCACCCAACACCAACGCCTCTCCCACCCAAGCGGCCTCGGCACTGGAGGGTTTGGGGCAAAGAAGCGTGCGATCTTCGCCGGCAGCGGTCATTGCCGCAGGCAGAGCTCCGACCACAGGCACCAACGATCCGTCCAACGAAAGCTCGCCCAAGGCGACGGTTTGCTCAGCCGTGTCGGCAGGGATGATTTCCAAGGCAGCGAGCAAAGCCAGCGCGATGGGCAGATCAAAATGACTGCCTTCCTTTGGCAGGTCGGCAGGTGAAAGGTTGATCGTGATCCGTTTCGAGGGCAGCGCGATCGCCATAGAGTTCAAGGCGCTGCGGACACGATCGCGGGCCTCAGAAACGGTTTTGTCTGGCAACCCAACGATCGAGAATGCGGGCAAACCGGGGGTGACGGCGCATTGAACTTCGACAAGGCGGGCGTCGACCCCCTGAAACGCAACGGTATAGGCGCGAGCGACCATGGGCTTCCTGCTTTTGGTTAACAGAATATTGCTAACCAAGCAGGCGTTTAAGAATGGTTAACGCAGGTTGTCAAAACTATGGCCACGGCGTTTGTTCCAAATCCAACACGTAAGGGAAGGGATCATAGGTCACTTCCAAAGCTTGGTCCCGCCATGTTTTGACCGCTGCATCCGCCAGCAATTCCTCGCAATACACGCGATTTTCGGCGCTCACAGGCAGGCCATAGCCGATGATCCGGGCCGCGACAGGCGTGTAAAACACATCCGCCAAAGAATAGTCCCCAAACAGCGGACCAGTTTCAGCCCCGGAAACCTGACGGGCATGGGCCCACAAGGCTTCGATCCGCCCAAGATCTGCCAGAGTGCCGCCAGAGGGTTCAAACCCCACAAAACAATGGGACAACTGCATCGGGCATTGGCCGCGCAAAGCGGTGAAGCCAGCGACCATTTCCGCGCACAGCCATCGCGCCGTTGCGCGCGATGCCGGGTCCGCAGGCCACAATCCTGCATCGGGGTGACGTTCCGCGAGGGTTTCAGCCATGGCGAGGCTTTCGCCCACAACGATCCCATCCGGGGTGAGCAACGTCGGCACCAATCGGGCAGGGGCAAGCGACGCCATGTCGGCAGCCATGGTCCCGGAATACAGGCCAATCAAGTGAGTCTGGTGGGGGATGCCGAACTTCTCAAGCATCAGCCACCCGCGCAAGGACCAGCTGGAAAACAAGCGGTCCCCGATATAGAGATCATAAGTCATGCCATCAGCGTAAGGTCAGATGATCCATCTCGTAAAACAGAGATTTGTGCGCTGCCTCATCACGGGAGATGATTGATCAGGCCGACGTCCCATTTGGTAGGGGAATGGGTGATCTGAGTGACGGATAGATTATCGATCCGATGGCCAAACGCCTGTTCCGCGTCCAATTGCAGGGCGCGTTGGACCTGTGTCAGGATAACTCCAAAGTGGGCCACGATAATCAAATCCGCACCCGTATGCTGGGCTATCAATGCATCAACGGCGCTATCCACGCGGGCGCAGACCTCATTCCAGCTTTCACCATTGGGGGGGCGCACATCGCCGGGTGTTTCCCAATAGGCGCGAATACGGTCCGGATCTTCGGCTTCGATCTCAGCAAAGCGCCGCAGCTCCCAATCTCCGAAATTGATTTCGCGTAAATCCAGATGATGGGGCAGGCGAGTGCGTGCCGCTTGAATGGCGCTGGCGGTGTCTGCCGCCCGTGCCAGATCCGAAGAGATTACTATTGCGGGATGGGGCAGGTGATCGTGCAAACGCGCAATCGCAGCGGTGTCGCTCAGATCAGCTGGCAGGTCGGACCACCCGACCATGGATTTTGCATGGGTCGGACCATGGCGAACCAAGTGGAGACGGGTCATGGCAGAGTTCCTTTTAAGACGAGCGGAAGACCCGCAGTTACGAGCACAGCCAAATCAGCTTCGGCCGCCAAAGCAATGTTCAACCGACCTTGGGCTTCGCGGAATTGGCGCGACAGTGCATTGTCGGGAACGATTCCGTGCCCCACTTCGTTGGACACGATCACCACATGCGCCGGACAAGCCCGCAGGGCAGACATAAGATCAGATTGGGCGGTTTCCAGATCATTTTCAGCGAGCATATGATTGGTAAGCCACATCGTGGCACAATCCAGTAAACAGGTTTGATCCGCGGTCATTCCAGCCAATGCAGGAGCAAGGTCCAGAGGCTCTTCTATGGTGGTCCAGTTGGTGCCACGCTGGTCTAAATGGCGATTAATTTTGATGCGCATCTCGTCATCAAAAATTTGTGATGTCGCGAGATAAATGCGTTTTTTCCCAAACCTACCAACAAGTTGTTCGGCAAAGAGCGACTTTCCCGAAGCCGCGCCGCCGAGGACTAAGGTGAATTTTGGAAACACGTTATTACCTTTCAAGTGATCCATCTGCCGACCCCCTGCGTAATGATAGCATTAAGGTATGACAAGCCACGGCAGATGAGCCGAACATTTGGGGAGAGATGTATGGCACTGGATGCACAAAATGACAGGCTAATGTCGCGCAAGGCGATGAAGGCCGAATTATTGGATGCGGAGACCGAATTGAAACTTGCCTATGCTTGGCGGGACCAACGGGATGAAGCTGCCCTGCACCGACTTGTAACAGCCTACATGCGTTTGGCGATCTCGATGGCGGCAAAATACAAACGCTATGGCGCTTCGATGAATGACCTCATTCAAGAGGCAGGCGTCGGCTTGATGAAAGCGGCTGACAAATTCGATCCGGATCGCGGTGTCCGCTTTTCCACGTATGCGGTTTGGTGGATCAAGGCGAGCATTCAGGACTATGTGATGCGCAATTGGTCGATGGTGCGGACCGGCTCGACATCGTCACAGAAATCGCTGTTCTTCAACATGCGTCGGGTGCAAGCACAGCTTGAGCGCGAGGCATCTTCGGAAGGGGTTGCCCTTGACCGGTTCCAGTTGCACCAAATGATTGCCTCTGAAATCGGTGTGCCGCTGCGCGACGTGGAAATGATGGATGGCCGGTTGGCTGGTTCGGACTTTTCTCTGAATGCCGTGCAATCCGCTGATGAAGACGGCCGCGAATGGATTGATGCGTTAGAAGACGACAGTGTCCAAGCGGCGGAACAGGTCGAAAACAGTCATGATCAGGAACAATTGCGCACTTGGCTGCTAGCCGCCATGAAAGCCCTGACCGAACGCGAAAGCTTTATTGTTCAAGAGCGCAAGCTCCGAGACGTGCCGCGCACTCTCGAAAGCCTTGGCAAAGAGCTGGGTATTTCCAAGGAACGCGTTCGGCAATTAGAAGCCACTGCATTCGTCAAGATGCGCAAAAGCCTTGAAGCGCAGTCACGTGAGGTGCATCACTTTCTTTTATGAGACACTTTTCGATTCTGTTGTGCGCCTGTGCGGCGTTGATTGCCACCCCAGTGATGGCGGCGGACATCCCGGCGGACATACTGTCTGAAATGAAACAGGCAGATGTCGTTATCTTGGGTGAAGACCACGAAAACGCTGTGCACCATCAACGGCAGGCGCAGGCTGTGTCTGACCTGTCCCCAAGTGCGATGGTTTGGGAAATGATGACAGAGCAAAGCGCGTCCTTGGTGACGGCGCAATTGATTTCAGAACCGGAAAAGATGGCGGAAACGATCCGGTGGGTGGAAATGGGTTGGCCCCCATTGGCGATGTATTTACCGATCTTTGCTGCTGCCCCAGATGCGCCGATTTATGGTGCGATGGTTCCTCGCAAAGCTTTGCAAGCTGCATTGAAAAGCGGGGCTGCTGCAGCCTTGGGAGCGGACGCGGCACGATACGGTTTGAATGTGTCGTTGCCTTTGGAAGAACAAGCCGCGCGAGAGCTTGGCCAACAGGCGGCCCATTGCGGGGCACTACCTGACGATCAGTTGGCGAATTTTGTTCAGATGCAGCGTTTGCGCGATGCTGTTTTGGCGCGTGCCGTATTGCGGGCCATCGACGAAACGGATGGTCCAGTTGTTGTGATCACCGGCAACGGGCATGCCCGCGCTGATTGGGGTGTGCCAAGGTTGCTTGCCCGGCTCGCACCGGGTCTCAAGGTGGTGTCTCTGGGACAATCTCAGGATGGGCAGATCGAAGGCGAGTTTGATTTCGTGATTGATAGCCCCGCGGTCGAACGCGATGATCCGTGCGCGGTTTTTTCTCAACAGGATTGACCGGTTTGGATTATACGCTGGAACAACTTGGCGGGCTTGCCTAAACTCGGGCGGACCCTGAAGGAAAAGGCCAGGCCATGCTCGAATCCAAGCGTATTCTGCTGATTATTGGGGGCGGTATTGCTGCCTATAAGTCACTTGACCTAATCCGCCGGTTACGGGAACGGGGGGCCTCGGTCACACCTGTTCTGACCCGCGCTGCCGAAGAGTTTGTGACGCCTCTGTCAGTGGCCGCGTTGGCGGGCAGCAAAGTGCATCAGGACCTGTTTGATCTCACTAGCGAAGCTGAGATGGGCCATATTCAGCTGTCGCGGTCGGCAGATCTGGTGGTGGTTGCACCTGCGACTGCGGATTTGATGGGGAAAATGGCCGCTGGGCTGGCAAATGATCTTGCGTCCACGTTGTTGATGGCGACGGACACGCCAGTTCTGATCGCCCCTGCAATGAATGTTCGAATGTGGGATCATCCTGCCACGCAACGAAATCAGGAACAACTCAAGGCAGATGGGATCCGGTTTATTGGTCCCAACCAAGGCGATATGGCCTGTGGTGAATATGGTCCGGGGCGCATGGCTGAGCCTTTGGAAATCGTGGCCGCAATCGAAGCTGAGCTGGGGCAGGGGCCATTACTAGGCAAACGTATTCTGGTGACATCTGGCCCAACACATGAGTCCATTGACCCGGTGCGCTATATTGCGAACCGTTCTTCTGGGGCACAGGGGGCTGCTGTTGCGCGGGCACTGGTCAATCTTGGGGCCGACGTGGTGTTTGTGACAGGTCCGGCTGATGTTCCGCCCCCCGCAGGAGTCGAGGTCGTGCGTGTGCAGAGCGCGCTTGAGATGTCGAACGCTGTTGATGCTGCGTTGCCTGTGGATGCCGGGGTTTTTGCTGCGGCAGTGGCAGATTGGCGGGTGGCGTCAGCCTCGGACCGCAAATTGAAGAAGAGCAAAGACGGGCTGCCAGTTTTGGAATTCGCGGAAAACCCGGATATCCTCAAACGGGTGTCGCGATTGGAAAAGGGCCGCCCCGGTCTGGTGGTTGGCTTTGCGGCGGAAACCAATGATGTGGTTGAAAACGCGACCGCCAAGCGGCTTCGCAAGGGGTGTGACTGGATCGTAGCGAATGACGTGAGCCCGGCAACCGGGATCATGGGCGGCAGCGAAAACGCGGTGATCTTGATTTCTGACACCGGGGCCGAGGAATGGCCGCGTATGGCCAAAGATCAAGTTGCCGCGCAATTGGCGCAACGGATTGCCTCAGCGTTGAGCTGAGGGTCTGATGTCCTTAAAAAAGAAGAACCAGAGGATGCACAAATGGTAGCGATCCGGGTCGTCCGCGACAAAGATGCTGATCCACAAATTGCCTTGCCTGCTTACGAAACAGCAGGGGCGGCCGGCGCGGATGTCAGGGCAAATTTAGCTGACGGTCGTGCGTGTGTTGTGCCGCCAGGGGAACGCGCATTGATCCCAACTGGCTTGCGCATTGAAATCCCGCCTGGGTACGAGGTGCAGGTACGCCCACGATCTGGGTTGGCACTGAAGCACGGCATCACAATTCCCAATGCACCCGGCACTATCGACAGCGATTATCGCGGCCCTCTTGGTGTGATCCTGCTTAACACAGGTTCAGACCCGTTTACCGTCGGTCACGGGGATCGGATTGCGCAGCTGGTCGTTGCGCCTGTTGTTCAGGCGCAGTTCGACCTTAGCGATGATCTCGGATCAACCACGCGTGGGGCTGGTGGCTTTGGCTCCACCGGGAAAAGCTGATGTTTCTTGTTTTCTTCATGGCCGCGGTTCTTTGGGTCCTTGGGCTGATCATGGGTGTATCCCGCAATGCCCGGCTTAGCACAGTTGGCGCGGTGTTTGGTGTTGTCCTGATGTTGCAGCTGGTACTGCCGGATGGACATCCGCTCCGTGAGGCAACTGGCCAATCTCCGGCACTGTGGCTGATGCTGGCCGGGGCCTTTGTGCTGGCTTTGATCTATGGTCAGGGTCTTAAGGCGTTGCGCCAGCGGGCGAACAAAAAGGAACCTGAAATGCCAGAAAAAACGGGGACTTTCTCTGAAACCGAACTCGACCGATATGCGCGCCACATCGTTTTGCGTGAATTGGGCGGGGTGGGACAGAAACGCTTGAAACAGGCCAAGGTTCTGGTAATCGGTGCAGGGGGCTTGGGGTCTCCAGCCTTGCAATATCTGGCCGCCGCTGGTGTCGGAACCATCGGGGTTATAGATGATGATGAGGTCGAAAATGCGAATCTGCAGCGGCAAGTCATTCATCGTGATGCGGATATCGGAGTGCCCAAGGTATTTTCCGCAAAGCAGGCGATGGAGGCACAGAACCCAAATGTGATCGTGCATCCGTATCATCGTCGCTTAACCGACGAAATCGCAACGGACCTGTTTGGCGACTATGATCTGATCTTGGATGGGACCGATAATTTCGAAACTCGGTATCTGGTGAATAAAACGGCTGTCGAGACAGGTAAGCCGCTGATTTCAGGGGCGCTGTCTCAATGGGAGGGTCAGCTGAGCCTGTTTGAACCCGCCAAGGGCGCTCCCTGTTATCAGTGTATTTTCCCTGAGGCCCCAGCCGCCGGACTGGCCCCATCCTGTTCCGAAGCTGGTGTTGTCGGGCCCTTGCCGGGGGTGGTTGGCGCGATGATGGCAGTCGAAGCCGTGAAAGTGATCACAGGGGCCGGCATGCCCTTGCGAGGTGAAATGCTGATTTACGATGCGCTCTATGGCGAAAGCCGCAAGATCACACTGTCTAAGCGTGCGGACTGTCCCACCTGCGGGTCTATCGCTGGATAGACCGACCGCCGTGCGCCGATAGGCGCGCGGCCACGCCTAACCTCTCTAAGGGGCATCTTTGATGCACCCGAGAGGACGGGAGAGCGCTGGCTTACGACAGGGCCAGGTCCAGATCTGCAATCACATCGGGGGCCTCTTCCAATCCCACTGACAGCCTGAAAACCCCGTCCCCGGCATAGGCGCGATATGCCTCCAGCTGAGCTTCGTTCAGATGGAAAGATGTGTCCATCAAGCCAGCTGTTTCCATCCAGAAAATTAAGCTGCGATGATGTCCCAAAGACACCGCGTAGTGCACGATTTGTAACCGATCAATCATCTGTTGCGCGATGCGTTGTCCGGTTGCGGCATCTCCGACCTGAAACGAAATCATGCCCGATGTATTGCGCATCTGGGTTGCTGCCAGATCTGCTTGTGGATGAGAGGCCAGACCGGGATAGATGACCTTGGTCACTTGGGGGTGCGTTTCCAACCACTCGGCAACGGCCTGTGCGCCCTGTTGATGGGCTTTCATGCGCAATGGCAGCGTTGCCGCACCGCGCGCAATCAGCCACGCGTTAAAAGGCGAAAGGATGCCACCGTGATGGATCGAAGCTTCGGCGCGCATGCGGCCGATCAAATCCGCGCGCCCCGCCACAGCTCCGCCAACCGCATCGCCGTGTCCGCCAATGTATTTGGTGATTGAATGCATGGTCAGGTCCACGCCCAATGCAACCGTATCCATGCCAAGGGGCGAGGCAAAAGTTGCATCGCTACTGTGCAACGCGCCAGCGGCCCGCGCCAACGCAGACACCGCAGCCAGATCGGTCAAGCGTCCAATGGGATTCACCGGGGATTCGGTGTGTATCAGCCGTGTGTTTGGTCTGATCGCGGCCGCCACGGCGGTTAGGTCGGACATATTGACTGCGCTGACCTCGACCCCAAATCGGGGCAAGGTTTCGCGGGCCAATTCGGCAACCCCGGCATAGGAGACATCCGAAACAATCACATGATCCCCCGCAGACAAAAACGTCAAAAAGATCGCAGTCGCGGCCGCCATGCCCGAGGCTGTGCACAAACAGGCTTCGGTGCCTTGTAGGGCTGCGATCTTTTTCTCCAGCATTGCAACAGTCGGATTGTCCCACCGGGCGTAGAGGAATCCGTTGTCGCCCCCTTCAAGGTCATGTGCTGAGAACCCGGCGACTTGGTCTGTCACAAAAGTTGATGACATATGCAGCGGCGGGGCAGACGCCCCCGTTGCCGGATCTGGCGCTTCTCCAGCGTGAATTGCAGTTGTCATCGGGCCCATAGGCCGGTTTTTTTGCGTCGTCATTGCGCCCTCCCGTTTGGAACACATTGCGGGGGGCGCTCTTGTCCTGCAAGGGGCTTCACCACAGGGGCGTTCAATTTACGACCTCCCCTCTGGACCATTCCTGTCTGCGCTCCTAGCTTGTGCTCCAAAGGAGATCTTTATGACAAATCCGATCCTCGCCGACTGGCAGACCCCGTTCGAAATCGCGCCGTTTGCCGACATCAAAGATGATGATTTCGCGCCAGCGCTGGAACAGGCGTTGGCTGCCCATAAGGCCGAGATTGAAGCGATCCGAGACAACGCAGATGCCCCGACTTTTGCCAACACGATCGAAGCCGAAGAAGCCGTTGGCGCGGCGCTGAACAAGGTGTTGTCGGTGTTCTTCACCGTGGCAGGTGCAGATAGCAATCCCAAGCGCGAGGAACTGCAACGCGCGTTTTCCCCGCTTATTGCGGCGCATTTTGCTGAAATCTCATCCGACAAGATTTTGTTTAACCGTGTCAAAGCGGTGTGGGATCAACGCGATGCGCTAGACCTCACGCCGGAGCAGGACCGCATTCTGATGCTGGCGTATCGAAACTTTGTGCGCTCAGGTGGAGCCCTCGAGGGGAACGACGAAGTGCGGATGAAAGAGATCAAAGGGCGTTTGGCAACTCTGGGCACTTCTTTCACCCAGAATTTGCTGGCCGACGAACGGGACTGGTTCATGGAGCTGTCCGAAGATGATCTCGAAGGTCTGCCGCAATTCGCGATAGAGGCCGCGCGGGCGGCAGGCGCAGAAAAGGGGGCGGCGGGACCCGTTGTGACGTTGTCACGGTCCATTATCGTGCCTTTTTTGCAATTTTCACCACGTCGGGATCTGAGAGAGATTGCCTATCACGCTTGGGCGGCACGCGGGGCCAATGGCGCAGAAACAGACAACCGCGCGATTGCCGCAGAGATCCTTGCCCTGCGTGAAGAACGCGCCAAGCTGCTCGGCTATGCCAATTTTGCGGACTATAAGCTGGAAACAGAGATGGCCAAAGAACCCGCAAAAGTGCGGGAGTTGTTGATGGCTGTCTGGGGTCCTGCCAAAGCACAGGCCGACGCGGATGCGGGTGTGCTGACCGCAATGATGCAAAGTGACGGAGTAAACGGCCCGTTGGCGGCTTGGGACTGGCGCTATTATGCGGAAAAACGGCGCAAGGCCGAGCATGACTTGGACGAGGCCGAGCTGAAACCGTACCTGCAATTGGATCGTATGATCGAAGCTTCGTTTGATTGTGCGAACCGCTTGTTCGGGTTGGAGTTCAGCCCGCTCGATATTCCGCTTTATCATGAAGATTGCCGGGCGTGGGACGTGACCCGCAATGGCAAACATATCGCAGTGTTCATTGGCGACTACTTTGCGCGGGGGTCCAAACGGTCGGGGGCGTGGTGCAGTGCAATGCGCGCGCAGGCCAAATTTCCCAAAGTACAGTCACCGATTGTGATCAACGTGTGTAACTTTGCTAAGGGCGATCCCGCTTTGCTGTCCTATGATGATGCGCGCACCCTGTTTCATGAATTCGGGCACGCGCTGCATCAGATGCTTTCTGATGTGACATATGAGAGCATTTCTGGAACCTCGGTCGCGCGGGACTTTGTGGAATTGCCCAGTCAATTGTACGAACATTGGCTCGAAGTGCCCGAAGTGCTGGCCAAATTTGCGACCCATGCCGAAACAGGCGAAACCATGCCCAAGACAATGTTGGACAAAGTGTTGAAAGCAGCGAATTTCGATATGGGTTTTCAAACGGTTGAATACGTCGCTTCGGCTTTGGTTGATTTGGCCTTTCATGATGGGGATGCGCCAGCTGATCCAATGGCGAAACAAGCCGAGGTTCTGTCAGAGATTGGGATGCCCGAAGCAATTGGCATGCGTCATGCAACGCCGCATTTTGCGCATGTTTTCGCAGGCGATGGATATAGCTCTGGGTATTACAGTTACATGTGGTCCGAAGTGATGGATGCAGATGCGTTTTCAGCATTTGAAGAAACGGGTGATGCCTTTGATCCAGAACGCGCGCAAGCTTTGGAAGAGCACATTCTCTCGACTGGCGGTTCACAGGACGCAGAAGCGTTGTTTTTGGCGTTCCGAGGGCGTTTGCCCGGGGTCGAGGCCCTGCTCAAAGGGCGGGGATTAACTCCGGCCTGAACGATGTTTGCCACGGCGTAATCCTGCAACACCCCATGACTGTATGTCGTGGGGTGCTTTGTTTTCTTGCACTGCACGCGCTCTGTGATTCAATAAATTAAAAAACAATTAAAATTGAGCAGAGGGCAGGCGAAAATGAATAATATGACGCTTATTGCAGAAGAAGACATTGCTCAGGGTGGGTATGATCCCGTTCTGGATATGTATGTTGAATTAATGGCGAATTGTTTAACTGACATGGTCTATGGCGGTGAGCGTCCCATTATTCGACGCGGTCAGAAAGTTAAATTTGACGCCGGAAAGCGCGCAGCCGGCCGGGATTGGCCTGTTGTTGGCCATTCGATGGCTGGTTTGAAACGCTTGGCGAATTGCGCGTATCTGACGGATCGTGTCCTGATGGACAACATTCCCGGCGACATCATCGAAACCGGTGTCTGGAAGGGTGGCGCCTCGGCGATGATGCGCGGTGTTCTTAAGGCGCGTGGTATCACAGATCGCAAGGTGTATCTGGCGGACAGTTTTGAGGGTCTACCGCCCCCCAACGAAGAAGAATTCCCCGCAGATTCCGGCAGCCGCTTTCATACCCGTGGTCGTTTACGGGTTGGCACGGACATGGTGCGCAAGACGTTTGAAGCGTATAATCTGATGGATGATCAGGTCGAATTCATCGTTGGTTGGTTCAAAGATACATTGCACAAGCTAGAGGTTGAACAGTTCGCGCTCGTTCGTTTGGACGGGGACATGTATGAATCCACCATTCAGGCCATCGAAGCGCTCTATCCGAAATTGTCGACGGGCGGTTTCTTGATTGTCGATGACTACGGCGGAATCGAAGCTTGCCGGACAGCGATCCATGATTATCGCGACGAGCATGGGATCACCGACCCAATTCATAAGATCGACCACACAGGGGTTTGGTGGCGCAAAAGCTAATCGCCATGTCAGTGAATAAATTAGAAAGGGTATCCATCGGGATGCCCTTTTTCAGTTTCAGTACCCTAAGGCACGATCAACAACGTGCAGCAGCGGCTGGCCTGTTTCTGATCGCTGGATGTTGTCCGCAACAATTTGGCTGGCGGTCGTCGGACGTGTTTCTGAAGCAATGTGCGGCGTGACCGTCACGTTTGGATGCGTCCAATAGGGGTCTTCGATGGGCAAGGGTTCGACGCGAAACACATCCAAAGTGGCATGCGCAATCTGCCCGGAATTGAGCGCCTCTAAGAGATCATGATCATTGATCAGGGGGCCGCGCCCCGGGTTGATGATACATGCACCCTTGGGCATGATTTCTAACGTTTCCGCCCGCAGGGTGTTTTCGGTGGCTTGGGTGTTGGGCAGCAACAGGATTAAGATTTCTGCGGTTTCCAAAGCTGCTGTAAGACCTGCGGGACCGTGTAAGCACTTGACGCCATCCACGGTTTTGGCCGAGCGGCTCCACCCGGTCACATCAAACCCCAATCCAACAAGAGCTTGCGAAACTGCTGCGCCCAAGGCGCCAAGCCCCAGAACGGTGACCTTGCGGTCCTGTGCGAGGGGGGGGATATCCTTTCGCCATACACCGTCTTGGCCATTGATGTGCACGTCGATACCCAGATGATAACGCAGCGTATGCCCGGTTACCCATTCCACCATGCCCTGCGTTAAGCCATGATCGACCATGCGGGTGAGGGGGACGGTCAGGGTCGCATTCCCAACCACATCTTCGACACCGGCCCATAGATTGAGAACGGCTTTCAGCCGGGTATAGGGCGTGAAATCCTGCACATCACTGTTTGGGGCGTAGACAATGTAATCGACCTCAGCCGGTGGGAAATTGGTCCGCAGATCGAACTCAAGCCCGGCGGCCTTTAGGGCCTCTGTCAACGGAGCTTGGTATGTTGTCCAGCGTTCTGCCTTGGCAGCAAACAGGATGTTGATTGTCATCTGGGGGCTCCTCGGGGGCGGTGAATGTGGGCACTTTGAACCAAGCCAAAAGCGAGCATCAAAACCAGCATGGCCGACCCGCCATAGCTGACCATTGGCAATGGAACCCCGACAACCGGTGCCAGACCCATGACCATCGACATGTTGACGGAAAAGAACAAAAAGAAATTGATCGATACACCAAGCGTGACAAGCGAAGAAAAACGATCCTTTGTGGCGATTGCGGTCGCGATGCAAAACACGATGATCAGGGTATAAAGCCCGAGCAGGGAGAACCCCCCGACGAATCCAAACTCTTCAGCCAATGTGGTAAAGATGAAATCGGTGTGTTTTTCGGGCAGAAAATTCAAGCGGGATTGAGTGCCTTGCATAAACCCTCGACCTGTCCATCCGCCAGAGCCCAATGCGATTTTGGACTGGGTGATATGGTAGCCTGCGCCCAAGGGGTCGGACGATGGGTCAAGAAAGGTATCAATTCGGCGATATTGATAGTTTTTGAGCAGTTGCCAGTCCGTACCGCGCCCTTGGAACACGGCTGTGATCAGGCCAACTCCTGCTGCAATGACGGCCGCGAAATATGCCCAATGGACGCCAGCAAGGAACATCAAACCGCCACCGGCCATCAACAACAGGATCGAAGTGCCAAGATCGGGTTGCCGCAAGACCATAAAGGTCGGAAGCAAGATAATAAGCACAGGTACCAGAACCCACAGCGGGCGCGAGGTTTTGTTGCCGGGAAGCCAGTCGTAATAGGCGGCCAACACCATGATCAGGGTGATTTTCATCAGTTCAGAAGGTTGCAGGCGCATAAAGCCAATGTCGATCCAACGCTGCGCCCCCATGCCAACCGTTCCAAACAGTTCAACCGCTATCAGCAGCATGATAGAGACTGCGTAGGCCAGAACAGCCATGTTCCGCCAGAACCAGATCGGAACCAGCGCGACCACGGTCATAACGCCCAAGCCCAAAACAAACCGCTTCATCTGGGGTTCTGCCCAGGGGGTGAACGACCCGCCAGCGACGGAATAGAGCATCAGAAAACCAACGCACGCAACGCTGATTAGCAACAGTGTCAGGGGCCAGTTCATAAACAAGATCTTGCGCAGGCCCGTTGGCGTGGATTTGACCGAATACTCGAGATAACTCATGCGCGGTCTTTGCCATCTGGGCGGGCTTTAGGGCGCCGTCCGCCCTGCAATCGCTCTTGCTGTGCCTTTATACGGCTGCGGTCTTTTTTGGGGTAAGCTTCGAGCGGTGGCTGGCCGTTGTAGAGCGCTTGCAGCATGACATCGCGGGCAATTGGGGCCGCCGCCTTTGATCCACCACCGCCATGTTCAACAACAACCGACACGGCGTATTTGGGATTGTCAAACGGCGCAAACCCAACAAAAAGTGCGTGATCTCGGCGTTCCCATGGCAGGTCTTTGTTTCTGATGACGCCGGCGGCCCGTTCGGCGGCTGTAATGTTGCGAACCTGACTGGTTCCGGTTTTTCCCGCCATCCGAAAGGCATCTGCGATAATGCGAGACCCATATGCGGTGCCGCGTCGTTCATTGCTGACCGCATACATGCCCCGACGCAGCCTGCGCAGATTGTTCTCGTTCAGATCCATAACCTCACCCGCGCCGGTTGGTTGTTCAACCCCGTTGGCGGATTTCACAAGGCGGGGCGACACGCTGCGTCCTGTCGCAATACGGGCTGTCATAACTGCAAGCTGCATCGGGGACGCCAGCATGAACCCTTGGCCGATTGAGGCGTTGGCCGTGTCACCCACAAGCCAGTCCTGCCCGTGAACGCGCGATTTCCAATCCCGGTTCGGGGCAAGGCCGCGGGCAACGGCAGACATCGGGATATTGTGCTTTACTCCAAGCCCGAATTTTTGCGCCATTGCGGAAATCTTATCGATACCGACTTTGAGTGCCATTTCGTAATAATAGACGTCGCAGCTCTGCTTGAGTGAATTCAGCAAATCCACATGCCCGTGACCGCCGCGCCGCCAGCAATGGAACCTGCGGCTACCAACTTCGAGGTAGCCGGGGCAATACACGGTATCATCCGGTCCGGTAACACCGGCTTCAAGCGCGGCCAGCGCTGTGATCATTTTGAAGGTTGATCCGGGGGGATAGGTGCCCTGCACGGTTTTGTTGGCCAGTGGGCGATAGGTGTTCTCAGTCAGCCCGCGGTAATCGGCTAACGAAATACCCCGCACAAACAAATTTGGATCGAAAGAAGGGGCCGAAGCGATAGCTCTGAGATCGCCAGTTTCGCAATCGACGATAACGGCTGCTGCACTTTCGTCACCCAGTCGGGCCTGAACGTATTCCTGCAATTCGGCATCAACGGTGAGTTGCAGGTCAGCCCCTTGCTGACCTTCGCGTCGGTCTAATTCGCGCATTACGCGGCCGGTAGCATTGACCTCGACGCGTTTGGCGCCTGCTTTTCCCCGCAACAGGTCCTCACGTTTGGCTTCTAATCCGACCTTCCCGATTTGAAAGCGAGGGATCCGAAGCACCGGTTCGGGATCTGTGATCTGGCTGAGGTCATAGTCACTGACCGGTCCCACGTATCCAACCACATGGGCGAAATCATCGCTTTGTGGGTAAACGCGGGTCAGACCAACCTCTGGGGTGATGCCGGGAAGCGCGGGGGCATTCACCGCCACCTTTGAGATATCTTCCCACGTGATACGGTCCGCTAGTGTGACAGGTAAAAACGGAGCAGACCGCCGCATTTCAGTACGGGCGCGGGCCAGCTCTTCATCGTTGAGGGGGATCAGACGGGTCAGGTTTTCAATGACTTTTTCGACGTCGCCCGCATCTTCGCGCACGATCACAACCCGATAAGACGGAATATTTTGCCCGATGATCTTGCCATTGCGATCAAAAATTTCGCCCCGCTTCGGCGGGATCAGGCGGATGTTGATCCGGTTTTCTTCGGCAAGCAGACGGAACTGGTCGGCCTGATCAACCTGCATATAGCGCATGCGCATTGCCAAGCCGCCGACAAAAGCGGCCTGAATGCCCCCCACCAGCAAGGTGCGCCGGTTTAATTTTCTATGTGTCGTTTCTAACTCACGAGGATTGCGTTTCATGCGCGCGCTCCCAAGACGTCTGCGTCAGCGGGGGTAAGCTTGCGCACACCCATCAGGGTCTGACTGATCAGGGCTACGATCGGATAGACGACAATCGTCAACAGAAGCTGGCAGAACACCAACCAAAGTGAGGTCAATTCGACCGCAGTGATGCCCAAGATGAGCCGATTGAAAACGGTGATTGCGATCAGAACCAATCCAACCGAGGCCCATTCGCCAACAAAGCTGATTTCTCCTTGGCCCGATACCCGGCTCTTGAGAAAGGCGCAGCCCGCAACCACCAAAGCCGCCCATAATCCGGGCGGGCGCTGCAGCAACAGGTCGGTTAAAAGAAGGGCCGCCGCGATGCTGAGCAGGGGCACATAATCCGGACGTCGCAACATCCAAGCAAATGTGATCGCAACAAGCAGATCAGGTGGGGCCCAACCCCTAGGCAGCGTTTCAAGCGGCAACAGCTGGAAAAAGAGCAGGGTCATGGCCAACCCAAGATATACGAAACGCATCCACCACACGCGAGACAGCCCAAGATTATCCATCTCCAGCCTCCGTCGGCGGCTCGAGCGTGAGGTCAATTGGACCAGCCGGCGTTACAATTGTTCCGGGGTCAGATACGGACTCGGTCCCATGATGGCGCAGAACACGCAGGAATTCGAGCCGTTCATAGTCGGCTGACAAGCGCACCCGCATGCGTCCAGACGGATCAGCAGCGACCTGTCCAATCAGCAAACCGGCAGGAAAGACCCCACCATCGCCTGAACTGATAACCCGATCTCCGGGGCGAACCAGATCGGGGTTTTCCAGAAAATCAATGATCGGCGCGATGGTGTTGTCCCCCGCGATCAGCGCGGTCTGTCCAGACGGCTGGATCGTTGCTGGGACAGAGCTGGCGGCATCCGTCAACAGGATGACGCGCGCAGTGTTTCGCCCGGTTCCTGAAATACGCCCAACCAAGCCAATCCCATCCACTGCGGCCCAGCCATCAACGATGCCATCGCGCGCGCCCACGTTCAGCAAAACGGATTGCCGGAACGGAGAGCCACTGTCGGCCATCACGACGCCAGTGATATAAGTCAGACGCGGATCCAAGCGCACGTTGTTGAGATCCAACAGACGAGCATTTTCCTGTTCAAGCTGCAGGGCTGCTTCTTTCCAGGCCCGCATTTGGCGCAATTCGCTGCGCAACTCTCGGTTTTGGTCGCTGAGACGCTGATAGCTTTGAAAATCACGAAGCAGGTTGATGGCCCCGGTCACAGGCACCATGGCCCAGTTCATCGAGGGTACGACCTGATCTGTAATTTGAGAGCGGAACCGTTCTACACGCGGGCTATCGATACGCCAAACAAGGAATATACCCAACAAGCACAACAGGATAACACCCAGCAGCAGGCGGCGCAGGGGGGCGGCGTAATCCTCACGTTGTGATCGGTCGTTGGCCACGCGGGTCCTTTCGTCAAACGGGTCTAGGCACGCAGGTGCCTATGTTTTGACCAGGTGCTCTAAAATTGCGTGCCTTAGCTGTCGTAGTCAATCGCGTGGCGCAGTTGCTTTTCGTACTCCAACGCTTTGCCGGTGCCCAGAGCCACACAATTCAAACTTTCGTCAGCGATCGAGACGGCCAAGCCAGTTGATTCACGCAGGGCCAGATCCAGATCACCCAACAGCGCGCCACCACCAGTCAGCATAACGCCCCGGTCGACAATATCTGCCGCCAGATCAGGCGGAGTGGTTTCCAGCGCGGTCATAACAGCTTCGCAAATTTGCTGAACAGGCTCGGCCAGAGCTTCGGCAACCTGCGCTTGGCTGATTTCGATTTCTTTGGGAACGCCGTTCAACAGATCGCGACCACGAATTTGCATTGATTGGCCGCGCCCGTCATCGGGCATGCGCGCGGTGCCGATCGAGGTCTTGATGCGTTCGGCGGTTGATTCCCCAACCAGCAGGTTTTGTTGACGGCGAAGGTAAGAGATGATCGCCTCATCCATACGGTCGCCACCAACCCGGACAGATCGGGCATAAACAATATCGCCAAGCGACAGAACCGCGACTTCGGTTGTTCCGCCGCCGATATCGACAACCATGTTCCCGGTGGGGTCGGTAATCGGCATGCCTGCGCCAATTGCTGCGGCAATTGGTTCGGCAATCAAGCCAGCGCGACGGGCGCCTGCAGACAGAACCGACTGGCGAATCGCTCTCTTTTCGACCGGGGTTGCGCCGTGTGGGACGCAGACGATGATCTTGGGTTTGGAAAAGGTCGACCGTTTGTGCACCTTACGAATAAAATGCTTGATCATTTCTTCGGCAGTATCGAAATCAGCGATAACGCCTTCGCGCATCGGGCGGATGGCCTCGATGGAACCGGGGGTCCGGCCCAACATCAATTTCGCATCTTCACCAACGGCTAAGACCTTTTTGACGCCGTCCTTGACGTGATAGGCTACCACCGACGGTTCAGACAGAATGACACCGCGCCCTTTGACATAAACCAGCGTATTCGCCGTACCGAGGTCGATGGCCATGTCCGATGTGAACAAGCCGCCAAGATTTCCAAACAACGACATATACGCGTAATCCTGCTGAGAACTGCTATTTGGTCCCGCGACTCCCCATAAGGCGCTGGACCCCCGTCTTATAGGCGGCAGGAGAGGAGGGGGGAAGGGTCGAATCTGTGGAAACAGCGCGTTTCCGCCCGTTCATTGGAATACGGGCTTCAGAGAGCACGAGAAAACGCTGGTGTACCTTGGTTTTTTGGGCTGCTTTGAGTGTTTGCCTAAAAGTGCGCCGAACTGACCGAGGGAATAACCAAATATTCCTTGCGTTGTTGCATTCTGGTGAAGGGGTGTTATTTAATCTGTCAAGATAGACAGTAAACTTCTGAAAAGATGAGGTCCAGATGGAATTCTTGAACCGCCACATCAGCGATTTTCAACTCAATCACTGGGAAACCTTGGTTGATGATTGGTTCTTTGTGTTTGCGCTTGCGTTCCTAGCCTTTGAGTTGATCCGGTATGCGGTTGGCAAAAAGTTAAATTGGGAAATGACAGGGGACACTGTAACCAATTTCGTCACCCTCGCGTTTTTTATCGGGATCACCTTTGTCTTTATGGGGGCGTTCTACGTCGGGGCCTATGTTTGGGCTTCGCAGTTTGCTGTGTTTGATATCCCAACCACTTGGGCGTCCTTCCTGATCGTGCTGGTCCTTGCTGATCTCGCCTATTACTGGGAACACCGGATTTTGCATCGGATCAACTTTCTCTGGGCAACGCACTCGGTGCATCATAGTTCGCCGTTCTTCAATATTTCGGTGGCTTATCGGCACGGCCCCCTTGATGGATTCTGGCCGTTGTTCTTTCATCTGCCGTTGGTTTTACTGGGCTTCAATCCCTTCATGGTTCTGGTCGTGGAGCTGCTGGTTCAGCTGTATCAGACTGCGTTGCACACCGAAGTTGTTGGCAAGCTGTGGAAGCCGATTGAATGGATTATGAACACGCCCTCGCACCACCGGGTTCACCACGGGTCGAACCGCAAGTATCTGGATAAAAACTATGCTGGCATTTTCATCATCTGGGACCGGATGTTCGGCACCTTCGCTGAAGAAAAGGAAGAGGTCGTGTATGGTCTGGTCACGCCGATCAATTCGGTAAACCCCTTGGTGGCCTTCTTTCATGGGTTCCAACGTCTCGCAGTGGATGTTTGGAAAATGCCAGGGTTCGGGAACAAAATGGGGGTGATCTTTGGCCCTCCGGGATGGCGCCCAAAGAAAAAAGCCTCCGCTTCATCCGCGAAATAAGACCTGAGGATCTGACAGATGCCATCTCATTCCAAACGCATCGCCGCAGCCTTTGCCACCGCAGTTCTTTTTGTGGGCGGGGCTTGGGTTGCGTCGCAAGTCAAAACGGACATCCCCGTGGCAACGGCCTCGTCTACGGGCACACAGTCCGATGATGGGTTGGTCATCAACGTGCATGGGGCCCGCAATGACACCGGCAACCTGATTGTCATGGCTTTTGACCGACAAGAGCCGTTTGACAGGATGGATATCCAGCGGGCTGCCAGCTATGTCGAGCTTCCGGCTAAAACGACCTCTCAGCGGGTGGATTTCCCGGACCTGAACAATGCCTATTATTCAGTCATCGCGTTTCATGACGAAAATGGGGATTACCAATTGAACTATGACGCAAATGGGGTGCCTACCGAAGGGTACGCTGTATCTGGGATGAACGATCTCGAGAGTGATCCGGTCTTTTACTATTCACTGATCGAGCCCGGGCGCCGTGTTGATTTAAGTTTGTTTTATTGGTGATCTCACCAACTTGAGATGTAAAAAGGGCGGCCTGAGATCAAGCCGCCCTACTTTATTGTACCGTGATCAGCGATCAGGTTGCGTCTTTGTACGAGATTTCGCGCGTATCAATGCCTGGGCCCGTTTTTTCCCGGCGCACGATTAACCGGTTTAGCGCTTTGACATAGGCCTTGGCCGAGGCAAGCACTGTGTCTGTATCTGCCGATTCACCGGTGGCAATCACACCATCTTCTTCCAGACGCACGGTGACGGTTGCCTGCGCATCTGTGCCTTCGGTGACCGCATGGACTTGATACAGCTGAAGCCGTGCCTTGTTGGGGTGCAGAACGCGGATCGCTTTGAAGGTTGCATCAACGGGTCCATCGCCGTGTTCTGTCGCGATGACATCTTTGCCGTCGATTTCCATCTCAACCGTCGATTCTGCCGGGCCACCTGTGCCACAGACAACCTTCATCGACACGATCTGCAGGGTATCATTTTCCGCGTCTTCGCCGGTCCGCATCAAGGCAACGATGTCGTCGTCGAACACCTCTTTCTTGCGATCCGCCAAATCTTTGAAGCGAACAAAAATGTCCTTCAACTGGTTGTCGCCAACCTCGTGGCCGAGAGTGTTCAGCTTGTCCCGCAACGCTGCGCGCCCTGAGTGCTTGCCGAGGGGGAGGGATGTGCCAGAAAGGCCCACGTCCTCGGGACGCATGATCTCGAACGTTTCTTTGTTCTTGAGCATGCCATCCTGATGGATGCCAGATTCATGGGCAAAGGCATTTTTACCAACAATGGCTTTGTTGAACTGCACCGGGAAACCAGACACGGTCGCCACACGACGTGAGATGTGCATGATCTTTTTGGTGTCCACGCCAGTGTGCCAAGGCATGATGTCGTTGCGCACCTTGAGGGCCATAACGACCTCTTCGAGGGCCGTGTTACCAGCGCGCTCACCCAAGCCGTTGATGGTGCATTCGATCTGACGTGCGCCACCGGCAACAGCCGCCAAAGAGTTCGCAGTCGCCATGCCAAGGTCGTTGTGACAATGGGTGGCAAAAATCACTTCATCCGCACCGGGAACCGTTTCGATCAATTTCTTGATCAGATCGGCCGATTCCACAGGGGCGGTATAGCCCACGGTATCCGGGATGTTGATCGTTGTTGCGCCTGCTTTGATCGCAATCTCGATTACGCGACACAGATAGTCCCATTCGGTCCGGGTGGCATCCATCGGAGACCACTGCACATTGTCGCAAAGGTTGCGGGCGTGGGTGACCGTATCATGGATCTTGTCAGCCATCTCATCCATGGTGAGATTTGGAATGGCGCGGTGCAGGGCCGAGGTGCCGATAAAGGTGTGAATGCGGTTCTTTTCCGCGTGCTTCACCGCGTCCCAACACCGGTCGATGTCAGCAAAGTTCGCGCGCGCAAGGCCACAGATACGGCTGTTCTTAGAGTTCCGTGCGATCTCTGATACGGCGTTGAAATCGCCCTCAGACGCTATAGGGAAACCAGCCTCGATAATATCGACGCCCATTTCATCCAAAAGCCCGGCAATTTCGAGCTTTTCATAATGTGTCATTGTGGCTCCGGGGCTTTGTTCGCCGTCACGGAGCGTGGTGTCAAAGATCAAGACGCGGTCTTGGTCAAATGCATTGGTCATTTTGTGGGTCACTTTCGTATCTGTCCTAAAGCCGTTTGGTGCGATGGCTATCTCCTCTGAGCGGACGCACCGGATGGCACGCTCAGAGGCGAGTTAGGATCAGTAGGCCGCGCAGAGCTGCGCTGCGCAGGGCAGCGGGCGATGCAATGATATGTACGCGGTTCAACATAAGGCGATTTTATACATGCGTTTGTGGGAATGGAAAGGGTGAATTTTCAATCTCCACCCTTCGATTGCGCGTTTGGGAAAGGCGGGCTTATCCGTCCGAGGGGCTGTCGGATTTCAGCGCGCCGTTTTCCCAGTCACCTTTTTCCTGTGCGCCGCTGGCGTATCGCATCGTGCCTTCGCCCTGACGCTTGCCATTACGGAAATTACCTTCGTAAACATCGCCATTTGCATAGGTCGCGACACCGGTGCCGCTGATTTTTCCGTTTTGCCAAGCACCTGCGTATTTGAACCCATCGGACATCACGATTTCGCCCTGTCCTTCGCGTTGACCTCTGACATATTGGCCTGTGTATATGGCGCCGTCAGGATAAGTGGCTTTGCCCGTGCCGTGACGCAGGCCATCTTGCCAATCCCCTTCGTAGCGATACCCATCCGCATAGGTCATGACGCCTGTGCCGTGGTTCTTGGCGTTCTTGAAGTCGCCTTTGTAAACGATGCCGTTTGCGTAGATCGCTGTTCCCGTGCCATCGATGACACCCGCGACCCATTCACCCTCATAGCTTGAATTGTCGGGATAGGTGATCTTGCCGGTTCCATCCGCCAAATCCGCCCGAAAGCTGCCGGTGTAGACAGATCCGTCTGGGTAGGTGACGGTTCCTTGGCCTTCGATTTGGCCTGCAACCCAATTGCCGGTGTAGAGGTAGCCATCAGTCCCGGTGAACGTGCCCTGCCCATCACGCCGATCGTCGGTAAAGGCCCCTTCGTAAATGTCACCGTTGGCATAAACCACGCGCCCTTGGCCTTCGCGGCGGCCTGCGATCAACTCACCTTCGTAGACATCTCCGTTGGCTTGGGTCAGGCGGCCAGTGCCGTTGATCTGACCATCCGCCCAAAAACCGACATAGATCAGCCCGTCAGGCAGGGCGAGGGTACCTTCCCCATGGCGCTGACCTGCTAGGATTTCACCGTCGTACTGCGCCCCGTCAGGGTAGGAAATCTTGCCGACACCTTGCTTTTGGCCATCGACCCAATCGCCGTCGTAAATATATCCGCCGGGGCTTTGCATGACGCCTTTGCCATGATGCTGCGCGTTTTGGAAACCGCCTTCGTAACGGACTCCGTTGGCATAGATGGCGGTACCTTGGCCATTGATGACGCCATTGGCCCATTCCCCGTCATAGGTGCCGCCGTCTGAAAAGGTAATCTTGCCGATGCCTTCGGGTTTGCCTTTGGAAAACTCACCCTCATAGATCGAGCCGTTGGGGAAGCGCGCCACACCGCGTCCTTTGATCTCTCCGTCGGTCCAATTGCCGGTGTATTCATAGCCGTTGGGCAAACGATAGGTCCCGGTCCCGTGCTGCAAACCGCCGCGAAACGTACCTTCGTACACGCCACCGATGTCATCCTGAGTGGTCAGAACCTGATCGGTTTGAGCCTGCGCAGTGCCGGCTACGGCCAAAGTCGACGCAATTGCGATCGTCTTGCGGATCTTGTTCATGAGTGCCTCAGTCTGCTCAATTTGCCGCAACATTGCGGTCGGTAACGTAAAATTAGGACAGGTGAGCGCGCGGAGCAACGTCTTTTGATGGGTTTGTCTGTTCCTTGCGGGGGTATCTGCTAAATGAGATGGGAAAGAGCGGGACAAGAGGGCAGAATGGCGGAACAATTTCGGATTACTTTGGCGCAACTGAACCCGGTTGTGGGGGATTTGACAGGAAATGCGGCCAAGGCTCGCGAGGCTTGGGAGCAAGGGCGCGCGGCAAAGGCCGATCTGGTCGCTTTACCCGAGATGTTCATCACCGGATACAACACGCAGGATCTGGTCCGTAAACCTGCGTTTCAACAGGCCGCGATGGCCGAAATTCAGGCGCTTGCAGTCGCGTGTTCTGATGGTCCGGCCTTGGCTATTGGTGCGCCTTGGGTTGAACAGGGCAAGCTGTTCAATGCCTATCTCATCCTTCAGAGGGGGCAGATTTCGGCGCAGGTTCTAAAGCATCATTTGCCCAATGAAGCTGTGTTTGACGAAGTGCGTGTGTTTGAATCCGGCCCGATGAGTGGACCCTATGTCGTTGGCGGCGTGCGGATCGGTAGCCCGATTTGTGAGGACGCCTGGCACGAAGACGTTGTGGAAACGCAAGCGGAAACCGGGGCAGAGTTTTTGCTCATCCCGAACGGGTCGCCGTATTATCGGGGCAAGGCAGATGCGCGGCTAAATCAGATGGTGTCCCGCGTGGTTGAGACGGGTCTGCCGCTGATCTATTTGAACATGGTCGGCGGGCAGGATGATCAGGTTTTTGATGGCGGCAGTTTTGCGCTGAATCCGGGGGGAGCTTTGGCATTGCGGATGCCGCTGTTCGACGAGACGGTCAGCCATGTTGATCTCGAGCGTGGCTCTGATGGGTGGCGCATTGTGCCCGGCGAAATTGCGCCACATCCCGATGAACGGGAGCAGGATTATCGCGTCATGGTGCAGTCCTTGCGGGACTACGCGGCCAAAGCGGGGTTTCAAAAGGTTCTGTTGGGCTTGTCTGGCGGCGTCGATTCGGCGCTTGTGGCGACCATCGCTGTGGATGCTTTGGGGGCCGATAATGTGCGGTGTGTCATGTTGCCCTCAGAGTTTACGTCGCAAAATTCCCTGAACGATGCCGAAGCTGTCGCCAAGGCGCTGGGTGTTTCGTACGATTTGGTGCCGATTTCGTACGGTCGCGCCGCGATCACGCAGACTTTGGCGCCACTTTTCGAGGGGCTTGCGCCGGGGCTGGCCGAGGAAAACATTCAGTCGCGATTGCGTGGACTTTTGTTGATGGCGATGTCCAACAAGTTTGGGGAAATGCTGCTGACCACCGGCAATAAATCCGAAGTCGCGGTGGGGTATGCGACGATCTATGGCGATATGGCGGGCGGGTATAACCCGATCAAAGACCTGTATAAAACGCGGGTGTTTGAAACCTGCCGGTGGCGCAATGCCAATCATCGCAATTGGATGATGGGACCGGCGGGCACGGTGATCCCCACATCCGTCATCGATAAGCCGCCAAGTGCGGAGTTGCGCGAAGATCAGAAAGACAGCGACAGTTTGCCTGACTATCCTGAGCTGGATGCGATTTTGAATATTCTGGTGGATCAGGACGGGTCTATTGCGGATTGCGTCGCGGCTGGTTTTGATCGCGCAACGGCAAAGCAGATCGAACATCTGATCTACATCAGCGAGCACAAACGCTTTCAATCGGCCCCTGGTGCGCGGTTGACGGATCGGGCCTTTTGGTTGGACCGCAGGTACCCGATTGTGAACCGATGGCGAGATCCGAACTAAGGGCTGGACGCCTTTGATAACTCGTGGTTCGGTGCGCATATGCCCGGACCTACACCCACCCCGTTTCATTCTGATGTAACTGTTCCCACGCAGGTTGATGTTGTTGTCATCGGTGGGGGGATCATCGGCGTTTCAACTGCGTTAGAGCTGGCTGAGCGCGGACGATCCGTTCTGTTGTGCGAAAAAGGGGACATCGGGGCCGAACAGAGTTCACGAAACTGGGGATGGGTGCGCCTTGGGTTGCGCGATCCGCGCGAAATTCCGTTGATGGTCGAGGCCATCCGTTTGTGGAAGGGTCTTGATGCTCGGATCGGTCGGACGACCGGATATACCCAATCAGGCATTGTGTTCGGGGCTTCGGGCGCGCGAGATGCAGACAATCTTGAACGCTGGTCGCAGAATTTGAATGGCTATCAATCTGGCGCGCGGATGGTTGCGGACACGGATTTGCAAGCGCTGTTGACCCAGCATGCAGTCCCGTTGGAGTGCGCGTTTCACATGCCCCAAGATGGACGGGCAGAACCACAGCTGGCGGCCCCGGCGATTGCTGAGGGTGCCCGTGATCGTGGCGCGACAATTCTGACGCAATGCGCGGTTCGCAGTGTCGAAAGCAAAGCAGGCAAGGTTACCGGAGTCGTGACAGAACGCGGCCGGGTCAGGTGTGATCAGGTGGTGCTGGCAGGCGGTGCGTGGTCTCGGTTGTTTGCCGGGAATGCAGGGATCGAGCTGCCACAGCTCAAAGTCATGAATTCGGTTTTGCGCACGTCGCCAGTAGAAGGCGGCCCCGAGGTTGCGCTGTGGTCGGATGACTTTGCGATCCGCAAGCGGGCGGATGGTGGGTATTCCATCGCGTCTGGCCATGAAAATACGGTTGATCTGGTGCCCGATAGTTTTCGGCTGGCACAGGCTTTTTTGCCTGCGTTTCGACAAGAATGGAGGTCGCTGCGGTTCCGGCTGACGAAGCGGTGGTCTGTTGAGTCTGCTGAGCGCCGAAAATGGAGCCCCGATGATGTGACACCGTTCGAAGCCTGTCGCATTCTGGACCCGGTACCATCAGAAAAGGCGATCCAAAATGCTTGGAAAACCGCGCGTGCGGGTTTTCCTGTGTTGCAGGGGGCTAAGATACTCCAGACGTGGGCTGGCATGATAGACGTCACGCCGGATGCTATACCTGTCATGTCAGAAATCGACAGCTTGCCGGGACTGTTTATTGCGACGGGGTTTTCAGGGCACGGATTTGGGATCGGACCCGGGGCAGGGCGGCTGATGGCCGATCTGGTGATGGGGACGACCCCAATCGTAGATCCTTGTGAGTTTCGCTTTTCTCGGTTTAGCGATGGCTCCCGGGTTGCGCCGAACCCGGGATACTAAGCGTGTCAGTGAATGGTCACGACATCATCTGATAGCTGACCGGCACATAGCGGAACCCATCACCGCGGCCTTCGACAAACCCGGCGGCTGGAAATGGCATGTGATACCCGATCATCGGCACTTTATCCGCTGCAAGCATACCAAGGATCTTGCGACGCGACGCGGCAGCATCTTCGGGGGATGCATCAAAGCTAAAGGCCCAATCTGGGCGGGCAAAGCTCCAGACATAGTGGTTGGCGACGTCTGCGGTCAGCATCAACTGACGTCCACCGCTTTCCAGCATGTAACACATGTGTCCGGGGGTATGGCCAAAGCTGGACACCGCTGTCACACCCGATGCAACACTGCCGCCATCGTCCAGAAAGCTCATCTTTTCGGCCAGCGGTGTCACCAGATTTGCTACCATGTCCCCGACTCGGTTTCCGGCATCCATTTTGGACCAGAAATTGTACTCGGTTGACCCTGTCACATATTTGGCATTTGCAAAGGTCGGTTTGCCATCGGTCATCAAGCCGCCAATGTGATCTGGATGCATGTGCGTGATCACAACAGTGTCAATCGCGTCAGGAGAAACACCAGCAGCAGCTAGAGCCTTGGGTAAACCACCTTGACCGAGACCAGTATCAAAGAGGATCAATTCGGACCCGGTATCGATAAGTGTTGGGGTGAAGTAAAACTGAAGCGTGTCATGTGGAATGAAGTTTTCTTCAGATACCTGAGCAAACTCCTCATCTGTGGCTGCTGCCCCAAACATTGGCTTGGGCCCTTCGCGCATCGCGCTGCCGTCTAGCAACGTTGTGACGCTCATCTCACCCAGCTTGAAATTGTGGGCGATTGGGGCGTGAACGCCGGAGCTATGTGCTGCGGCTAAAAGCGGGGTCGTTGCCGCAGCCAAAGGCAAAGCTGCCGCCCCGGTTAAGGCGGCTCGACGGGTTAGGTTGAAGGTCATGGATGGTTTCCTCTCTAATGCGTCTGAAAAAAATGGAACTAGTGCGAATGAACGCTGTGGCCAGTTTCTTTTCGTAGAGTTAACCTATCAGACTTTTGGATGAGATATTTGGTTAACGCACTGCAGTAGATGTCTAAGCGGCCTTTTGCTGGACAAAACGCCCCCCATATGACATGTGCCGCCGCAACAGGAGACACCCATGACAACCACTCGTTTTGCCCCGTCGCCCACCGGTTACATTCACGTGGGCAACCTGCGCACCGCGCTGATGAACTACCTTATCGCTCGTAAAGCAGGCGGCACGTTTATCCTCAGGATCGATGATACTGACCCTGTGCGGTCCAAAGAAGAATACGTTGATGCCATCAAGCAAGACCTTGAATGGCTGGGCCTGCATTGGGACAAGGTCGAGCGTCAATCAGAGCGTTTGGACCAGTATGCCGAAGCGGCTGACAAGCTGCGCGAGATGGGCCGGTTTTATGAAGCATTTGAAACGCCGACCGAGTTGGACCTGAAGCGTAAGAAGCAACTGAATATGGGCAAACCACCGGTTTATGACCGCGCGGCGCTCAACCTGTCAGCGGATGAACGGGAAGCGTTGCGTGCGGAGCGTGGCAACGGTGTTTGGCGGTTCAAGCTGGATCACGAGCGGATCGAGTGGAACGATGGCGTTCTCGGCGATATCTCGATTGATGCGGCATCAGTGTCTGATCCGGTTCTGATCCGTGGCGACGGTCAGGTGCTGTACACGATTGCGTCGGTTGTTGATGATACCGAGATGGGCGTGACCAATGTTGTGCGAGGGTCGGACCATGTGACCAACACAGCAACGCAAATCCAGATTATTAAAGCATTGGGCGGAACCTGCCCGGACTTTGCGCATCACTCGTTGCTGACCGGTCCGCAGGGCGAGGCATTGTCCAAGCGTCTGGGGACATTGGCCTTGCGCGATTTGCGTGAAGCCGGCGTTCAGCCGTTTGCCTTGCTAAGCCTGATGGCGCGTCTTGGATCGTCTGATCCGGTTGAGTTGCGCGCTGACATGTCCGAGCTGGTTGATGGTTTTGATATTGAACGTTTCGGGGCGGCACCAACTAAATTTGACGTGCAGGATCTGTATCCGCTGACGGCACATTATCTGCAAACCCTGCCTTTGGCGGATGTGGCTGATACCGTGGCAAACGTGGGAGTGCCCGCTGAGCTGGCCGAAGATTTCTGGCTGATGGCACGCGGCAACATTACCACCTTGAAAGATCTGGGCGGATGGTGGGAGCTGTGCCGAGACGGTGCAGAACCCATGATTGACGACGATGATCGCGCGTTCATTGCTGAAGCAATGGCATTGTTGCCCGAAGGACCGTTGGACGGCGACACTTGGGGCACCTGGACCAAGGCTGTGAAAGAGGCCACTGGCCGCAAAGGCAAAGGTCTGTTCATGCCGCTGCGCAAGGCGCTGACCGGACAAGAACGCGGACCAGAAATGGCAACATTGTTGCCCTTGCTGCAGGTTATTCGCGCCAAGGGCTAAACGCTTTGGAGTGTCGAGAATGAAGAGAGGCGGAACCCCAGCGGTTTCGCCTTTCTTTTATGTTAGCTGAAATGTTTGGGCGCCTAAGCGCATCAGATATTCATCGACCAAGGCGTGTTCGTCCGTGCCCATGGGTTGATGGCGGGGATAACGGGGGGCTGCCCTGTCATCCAGAATGGGGGCATCCCAGCCGCCTGTGGTGGCAAAGAAATGGTCAACGCCCTCTGGCCCGAAGACGCGGGCATAGCCTTGCACAACCACATCCAGATAGCTGAGCAGGATCGGGTGTTGGGTGTCTGGTGCGGACTGTCGATGCTCGGGCACAGAATAAACCGCGATTTCAACTTCGCGTATCACAGGATGTTCGGTGGCATGCGTGACGGAGATCCGATCATAAGCCCATTCGCGTTCATCCAAGGCTTCCCAATCGTCATTTGGAACATGGGCAATTAGACCTTGGATCGCACAAGTTGGGTCCGGTATCGCCGTCAGAAAGGCAACCGGCCGCAGATCCGTATGCCGCCAGACCCGCCGCCATCCGCTGAGTGTGGCGGGACGAGGTTCAGGAAAATCGTGGGTGGCGGTGTTCACCAAGCTGCCGTAGCCAAAGAAATATGGGTCTGCCATCAGGTCCTCTGCCCCTCGTGTTCTATTGATGTATGTCAAACCGCTTTTTGCGCCAATGTGCAACAAAGCGTTATTGCAACACCAATCGGAGGAGCCGTCATGCGCATTACCAAGAGGACGAATATCGCGATCCGTTTGCTGATGTATTGTGCCGCCCATCCCGATCGATTGGTGACAAAGGCGGAAATCGCCGAAGTCTGTAATATCTCGGAAAACCATCTGGCTCAGGTCATCAACCAATTGAGCCAGCTTAACTTTCTCAGCACACAGCGCGGTCGAAATGGCGGGATGAACCTTGCGTTGCCAGCCGACAAAATTAAGATTGGCGAAGTGTTTCGCCACATCGAAGGCGGATTACCAATCGCCGAGTGTTTTGCGGACGCGGATAACACATGCCCGCTGACCAAGGCATGTCGCTTGCGAATCGCCCTGCAAGACGCAGCACACGCCTTTTATGCATCGCTGGACGAAATTACGCTGGACGCGCTGGTTTGTGACAATGTTGATCTGCTCAAGATCCTTCAGCCTGTGGTGTCCTGCGGGCGCTGATTTACTCACGCGCCCTTAGAACTTGTGCAGGGCGCGACGCCAAGGGGCGCCACGCAAAGAGCAATCCAGCGAGCAATGTTGCCAACACGCCGCCAACAACAATTCCAATTGCCGAGGGCCAGATGATCGAGAAACTGGTGTCCAGTACATAGGTGCTGACGGCCCATCCTCCTGCAATACCTGCAGCCAATGCCACGAGACCCGCGGCGGCCCCAAGTAGGGCGGCGCGAATGGCAAAGCTAAGCAAAATCTGCCGCCGAGGTGCGCCGACGGTTTTCAAAATTGCGGCCTCGTAAGTACGTGCGCCTTCGCCCGCTGCGGCTGCTCCGATCAGAACAAGAAACCCGGTGAGCAGGGATGCGCCCGCCCCATAGGAGGTGGCAGCGGCAAGGCCTGCCAGAACGTCAGACACTCGGTCAATGGCGTCGCGGACCCGGATTGCAGTTATGTTTGGAAACTGGTTGGCAAGGTCACGCAGGATGGCAGCCTCGGCGTGTTCTTGGGCATAGACGGTCGAGATAAAGCTGTGCGGCGCCCCGGCGATGGCAGAAGCATTCATCGCCATGACAAACCCCATGCCACCGGTTGAGAAGTCGACATCGCGGAACGAAGTGATTTCTGCTTTGATATCGCGACCAAGGATGTTGATGGTCAGTGTATCGCCCAGCGACAGGCCAATCTCGGCGGCCTCTTCGGCGGCAAAGCTGATTTGTGGCGGGCCCGTGTAATCACTCGGCCACCATTCACCGGCTGTCAGTGCGGTAGTTTCGGGCATCTCAGCATTATATGTGAGGCCCCGATCGCCTTGCACAACCCAGTGATCCCCGGCGACGTCGCTCGCTGTAATTCCATTGATACGGGTAATGACGCCGCGCAGCATTGGCGCGCTTTCGACGCGGCTGACGGCGGGGTCTTCGGCCAGACGGGCGTTGAACCCGGGCATTTGGTCTTTTTGGATATCGACAAAGAAATAAGAGGGCGCGACGTCTGGCAGGTTGCCCGAAATGGCATTGCGCAATGTTCCGTCGATCTGCCCCACAGCAGCGAGCACGGTTAAGCCAAGGCCCAGTGACAAGACAACAGAGGCTGCCCCCTCTCTCGGGCCGGAAATCGCCGCCAATGCCCATCTGAGGGCGGGGCGTTTGCGCGCAGCACGTGTTCCTGCGCGGGCAATCGATCGGATCGCAATCGCCGAGACCGCCAACAGAACAAGGGCGCCGGCCAAGCCGCCCGTTGTCATCAGGGTCAAGGTTGCAGAGCCACTGAACCACGCCGCCAAACCCACCAACGCGACCAAACCAACCGCAATGGCAATGAGATAGCGGAGGGGAGGAAGCAGTTTGGCCGTGGACAAAGCATCGCGAAACAGGGTCGCCGCGCGCACTTCTTCGGTGCGTGCCAAAGGCCAAAGCGTAAAGATCAGCGCGGTGAGCAACCCGTAAAGGGCTGCCTCGAACAGGGGTTTAGGATACAGCGCGAATTCAGCTGGAATGGGTAGGCGGTCTTCGATCAGGGGGGCGAGCAGGACCGGAGTCATGCCGCCAAGGATCAATCCCAGCGTAATGCCAACAATCGACAGTGCGCCAATTTGAAGGAAATAGGTTTGGAAAATGGTGCGCCGGTCTGCACCCAATGTGCGCAGGGTGGCAATCGTACTGGTTTTCTCAGCAAGATAGGCCCGAACAGCCGCCGACACCCCAACACCGCCAACGGCGAGGCCAGAAAGACCAACAAGGATCAGAAATGCACCCAACCGGCGGACGAACTCAGCCACTCCGGGGGCGCCGTTTCGGGCGTCTGTCCAGCGCAGGCCTGAGCTGTCGAATTGTTCTTTGGCGGATGCTGCTGTGGCGACAAGGTCTGTGTTGGCTGGAAGATCCAGCCGGTATTTCGTGGAAAACAACGTGCCTGCGGCCAACAAGCCTGAGTCCGTCAGGGAATCAGTCAACACGATCGTGCGTGGGCCAAGGCCGAACCCGCCGGTCGCACCATCTGGTTCCCGCACAAGCGTTGCCATCAGAACGAAGTCTTGGGTGCCAAGACGGAATGTCTGTCCTGGGGAAAGACCCAAGCGATCCATCAGGACACGTTCCATGACCGCGCCGGGTTGTCCGTTTTGACCGGCAAGAGCGGTATCCAAACCGATCGCGGGATCAAGCTGCACTGCACCAATCAAAGGATAAGCGGAATCAATCGATTTGATTTGTGTAAGCGCGCGTTCGGATTGATCGTTGCGATCAACCACAGCCATGGAACGGAAATCTACGATCTCAGAAACGCGGTCAGCGTTCCGGGACATCCAAGCGCGTTCTGCGTCGTCCGCAAATCGGAAGGTGAATTCCATCTCGGCGTCGCCGCCGAGCAGGGCAGCCCCTTCTCGCGCCAGCCCAGCCTCGATGCCTGAGCGGACGGACCCTACAGCAGCAATGGCCGCGACTCCGAGGGCCAGACAGGCGAGAAAAATCCGAAAGCCGCGCAGTCCCCCACGCAATTCACGACGGGCAAAGCGGGCGGCAAGACGCAGGCTCATTCAGCGGCTCGCTGATCAGCGTCTACAGCGATACGGCCGTCTCGCAGGCGGATGGTTCTGTCGCAGCGCGCAGCCAAGGCATGGCTGTGGGTGACCAGAATCAGGGTCGCGCCATGGCGATTCCGCAAATCGAACAGGAGATCCATGATTGCCGCGCCATTGGTTTCATCCAGATTTCCGGTTGGCTCGTCCGCCAGCAGGATATGCGGCCGTGGGGCCGAGGCACGCGCCAAAGCAACCCGCTGTTGTTCTCCACCCGACAGTTGCGCCGGATAGTGATCGCCACGATGACCCAGGCCGACGGCCTCAAGCTCGGCTTCGGCGCGCTCAAAGGCATCTTTGTGTCCGGCCAGTTCTAGCGGGGTCGCAACGTTTTCCAGCGCCGTCATGGTGGGGATCAAGTGGAAGCTTTGAAACACCACACCCATATGATCGCGGCGGAACCGGGCAAGCGCATCTTCGTTCATGGCTGTCAGATCTTGGTCCAGCGCCGTGATGGTGCCCGTCGTGACCTGCTCGAGCCCGCCCATCAGCATCAAAAGCGAGGATTTCCCCGACCCTGATGGTCCGATCATGCCAAGTGTTTCGCCTTTTTGAACATCTAGTGACACCCCATGCAGGATATCAACGCGTCCGGCATTGCCATCTAGTGACAAAGTCACATCTTGGAGCGAAAGTATGGGATCAGTCATGGGCCGGTCCTATTGTGTCTGGTGAAAGGGATATGGAGTGGTGAGCAGATTGCGCAAGGTTTTATTGAGTGGTGTTTTCAGCTTGTGCGGTTTTGCTGCAACGGCCGAACCTGTTGTGATCGCTGCTTTGGGGGATTCTCTGACCCAAGGATACGGGTTGTTACCCGAGCAAGGGTTCGTCGCGCAAATGCAGCGCTGGCTGGATGCGCAGGGGGCTGACGTGCGTTTGATCAATGCGGGTGTGTCCGGGGATACCACGGCTGGCGGCGCCGCACGGGTCGCATGGACGCTGACGCCTGATGTTGACGGAATGATCGTCGCATTGGGGGGGAATGACCTGCTGCGCGGTCTTGATCCGGCCATGTCGCGGGGGAATCTGACGCAGATCATGGAAGCTGCAAAAGCTAGCGATGTGGCTGTTTTGCTGGTCGGAATGCAAGCGCCGGGGAATTTCGGGGCGGATTACAAAGCGGAATTTGATACAATTTACCCGGATCTAGCCGGGCAATATCAAAGCCTGTTTTTCCCAAGCTTCTTTGAAGGTCTCTCGAACGAACCTGATCCCGCAGCAGTGCGTAAGTGGATGCAAGAGGATGGGATCCATCCAAACCCCGAAGGGGTCGCACGTATCGTCTCGGCCATGGGGCCGCATGTGATCGAATTGGCGCAAAGCGTGCGTTAGACGCAGTGCTTCATTGTGCTCGTTCCTGATTGAGCAGTTCTTGGCGCGTGTAGTGCAACGCAATTATTCCGTCGTCGCCGGGTTGAAATTCCGGATCTTGGGGCAGGCATTTTGAATTGCAGAGTTGGCGCACGGTCAGGGCGGCGCTATCAACATACCACAACCGCCCACCGGGAGTTGCAATGTAGCCATTCACGCCCTCGCGTCGGTCGCTGTCGATATCCATTACTGTGGGGAATTCGGCGGGAACGAGGGGGTCATAAGCGCCGTGCGTGTGCACCGAGGCGATCAATTCTACTTCCGGCGGTGGAACCAAGGGTGTGCATCCATCCGGCCCACCCCGGACGATTTCGGTAAAGGTCAATTTGCCTTGCGGATTGCGCACCAAGTACCCGCAATATTCAAACCCGGCTGCAAAAGAGAGTAATTGTATAGGCGCAAACCGTTCCAGAACCGTTTGAACCTCGATTTCGCTGGGTGTGCTGGTTTGTGCCACACAGGGGCTGGCGGTGGCAGCCGCAAGCAATACAGTTAAGAAATGCAAAATAGAAAACTGCACAGGTGGTCTGTTCTTTCCCGCTGCGGGGGGCCTAGCATTGTGGTTGAGTGCGGTATCTGAAAAGAAAAGCTTAGAGAACGGTCACGACAGTTCCAAGCGGAACCCGATTGTAAAGATCGATGACATGTTCATTTAACATTCTGATGCATCCGTTCGAAGCAGCTTGGCCAATTGTTTCGGGTTGGGTCGTGCCATGAATTCGGAAATAAGTATCGACCCCATTTTGAAACAGATACAACGCGCGCGCACCCAGCGGGTTTTCGGGGCCACCCGGCTCGACGTAGGAATTCTTGGCGAAACGGGCATAGGTTTTAGGAGATCGGTCGATCATCTCTTGGGTCGGGCGCCAAGTTGGCCATTCCTTTTTTACCTGAATAACGGCAGTGCCGGTGAATTCGAGGCCTGCTTTCCCGACGCCGCAGCCATATCGCAGGGCCTTTCGGGGCTCTGTCACGAAATACAGGTAAAAGGAGCGCGGCAAGATAAGCAACTGGCCAGGTAAAAAATCCTTTTTGATCCGAACCGGTTGTGGGGTTGGGTCATAATTCGCTGATGAATTGGCATGCGTGATTTGAGGCAGCGCGGTGGCTGCTGTTGCCGTAGTTAGGAAGGTGCGGCGTGAGAACATGCTTGGGCTCACTATTGAGTTGGGATGCCCTATCTTTTGCCTTTGAATTCATTGGGTCAATGCTTTTGGCGTGTGGGCCAGAAAATTGAGATCAAAGTTGCTGCGCAGAAGGCACAGGTTGCGACCCAACCGAAATACCACATTTGTCCGGCGAACATGTCCTCGGCGTAGGACGCGGCAAACCGAGACTTGCCAATGTGAGCCATCGAAAACGACAGTATTGTGAATGCTCCAAACCCAAGTAGGCGCGGCAGTCGCGCAACCTGGAGTACCCAGGCGAACAGGGAAAGGAGTGTTCCGATGGGGATTCCAATCCATATAACCTTGCCCGACCACCAAGGGTGGGCACCCAGGTATTGGGTCACGTTGAATGTCATGGCGAGGCCGACAAGCATTGCGAGGCCGAGTAGTGAGAGCGTAAGGCGCTTAATGTGGGTCATTCTTCAGATCTAGGGAAATGATGTGTGTGGCGAAACCCGTGTGACGCCTTCGTGAAGTGGATTGCAGTCAATGCTGTGACAGGTTCTAGTGTGTGCGATGCCGCGATGCGGCAAAGTCGGAGAAATGTGATGGAAAACGAAACACCGCAAGGGGAATTGACCCTGCGCACATTGGCGATGCCCAAAGATGTGAACGTGAATGGCGATATCTTTGGGGGCTGGGTTCTGAGCCAAATGGACATCGCTGCTGGGATCATGGCCGGGGCACGGGCCAAAGGACGCGTCGCAACAGTGGCAGTGGATGCCATGAAGTTCATTCGCCCGGTCGGGGTGGGGGATGTGTTGTGCATTTATTGCCACGTTGCGCGGGTGGGGCGGAGTTCTATGGGGATTGAGATTGAGGCTTGGGTGTTGCGGGACCGGAGTGGGGATCGAGAAAAGGTGACCGAGGCGGTGTTTACCTTTGTGGCGATTGACCCGGATGGGCGGCCACGGGTTGTACCGGCGCAGTAGGGACCCTTATCTGAGGGGAAATGGAATAGGATTTCGAAGATGGGCGATAAGACGCTGACCTGCCTGAGCTGCGGGCAATTGAACCGGGTGCCGGATTCCAAGCTGGATGCGGGGGCGAAATGTGGCAAGTGCAGCAAGGCGCTTGTGCCCAAAGAAGCGATCGAAGTGAGCCCGGCTATTTTGGAAAAGGCGAGCAAAAACGACGACTTGCCGTTGGTGGTCGATTTTTGGGCGCCGTGGTGTGGACCCTGCAAGATGATGGCACCTGAGTTTTCCAAAGCGGCCAAAAAACTGAACGGCAAGGCGCGGCTGGTCAAACTGAACACGCAATCGCATCAATCCACGGGGGCGCGGTATCGGATCAAAGGCATCCCGACCATGGTCGCGTTCGAGCGGGGCAAGGAAAAGAAACGCCAGTCTGGCGCGCTGCGCGAAGGGCAGATTGTGGGCTGGGTTCGGGGCTGACGTTAACCTTTAAGCCCGCCTAAAGCTGCCAACGAACGGTGCGTTCATGCCCTTTGACATGGGCCAAAACAGGGGGGTGACTTGCGTGCACCGGGCGTGCACCCCCTGTGCACCGGCGTATGTCGGCAGCAAAACAGGGGCGAAGGTTCACCCACCCCAGAGCAAAGATTTCATTTTCAGGATTTAGTGCGCGTGACGCAGGGGTGCGGCAGGCACAGGTGCGGCGTGCGGTGGACGCGGCGGACGGTTGGACCAGATCGCCAAGGCGATGGTGGCGAACACCACCAGTGTTCCAACCAGCGGGTACAAAGCGAGGGACAGCCACAAGGGTAAGGACCAGACGGTGTAGCCCAGCACGGATGCGAGCATTCCGCCAAAGACCCCACATATCAGACCAAACCAAGCCAAAGCATTCCCCTTTCGTGCAGCCCATTTGCACACTTGCTAGTTGAGTGTGCACGATTCCCCGGAGCGTGCAACCTTAGGTTACACCTAATTGTGTTCAAACTGTGTCTATTGAGGGAATATGGCCAATTTCAGCTGTTTCCTGCCGGTTATTCGTTAACCTTTTCCTTACCTTGAGTTGTGAGGTATGGAATTCCCTACCCTTTTGATCCGTGGCGGAACACCGCTTGTTTTGCTGTTCTTTGCCGGAACGCGAGTCGCATCGGTGGCGGGGATGGGTCGGTAAATCAGTGACAAGGGGCTGTTGTGGTGGGGCGATTCCCGGTTTTGGGTAGGTCGCGGATTGGGATGTGCTGCACCCGAGGTTGGTTTGGGCACTCGCTGGATTTTGGTGGGGGCGGAGTTGGGAGGGGCGAGCGTGCCACGGAGTGTCGCAACTCGTACCTGACCTCAGCTTGGGGGATCATACCAGTTTGCGCAGTGGCAAACGCGGCGGGTTGGGAGTGAGAGTTGGACAGTCGGAGCCCTGTGCGCCGTGGTTTGCGGATTGAAGAGGGGCGTTGGCCGGATTGCGGTTTTGGGTGCGTCTTGTTGGGGTGTGTAACGAAGTGGCACGACCCGCGCCTGACCTGCCCATCGGGAGTTCACGCCGGTTCCCGAAGGGACAAACAGTCCGGGGGACTGTTTGAGGCGGGGACGGGCGGAGCCCTGCGCGCCGTGGTTTGCGGAGTGAAGAGGGGCGGTGGCCGGATTGCGGTTTGGGTGCGTCTTTTGGGGTGTGACGCGTAGCGGCAGACCCGCGCCTGACCTTCCCCCCGGGAAGGCGCTTTGCACCTCCCCAAGGTCAGGCGCGGGTCTTTTGTTGGGAGAGCTGGCTTGCCAGATGGGTTATGCAAGCCGGTGCTATGAGGGTATTTTAAAGTCGCTTTTGATCGTCAAAAAAGCTTCCAGCGGTTTTCCGTTGAGTGAATCAATTAGCCTGTAAGAGCGAAAAACGGTCTCAAAGAGTTCAATTTCGGTGTGAATAATTGACATTCGAACAATATACCAAGCCATGCAATAGGCGCAGGGTTCGTCAAATAGTGATTTTAGCAATATATGTAGAGAGTCTCTGGTTACGATGTCGATTTCACTGTTTTCTATTAACCCAAACATATGTACAAGCATGCTTACATAAATAAAGTTTTTGTCGGCTAACCCATTGTTGCCGCCTGTAGATAATGTCGATAGATCTTCACCATCGGCGATTTCGTCTAGTAATCGTGCCGAGAAAAAACCAGCATAAAAATATTCAGATTTTTGTATTTTTTCTTTAACCATGTGTTCAACGGATAGGCGGTTCCTTTCAGTTAGTGCAGCGTTGATAAGCGAGCCGAATGTTTGCTCAAAAATCTGCCTATCGAGGGCAAGCTTTTGGGTGGCGTTAAAATCTTCCTGTCCTTTTAGGAGGTCCCTGGTGTCATTCCGTTCTTCCTTAACTTGCTCAAGCTCTTCACGCTGTAAGATCACAGCAAGGACGAGCATCAATAGAGCTGTGCCAGAAAAGAGTGCATTGGCAGCACCAAAGGTATCACCAAAGGTTCCGCCTGTCTGATCTGATTGAATTGCGTAAATAAAATTAGCGAGATAGGCGCATGGTACGAGCCAGAGCGCTTGCTTAAGCCAAAACTTGAGGTCGCGAATACTTTTCATAATAAGACCGTAAAATCGTTACTAAAAGAAAAGGGGCGCAACTTGCGCCCCTCTAATTAGTGCTTAACGCACAAACTTCTTATGCTTCAACCGCTTGGGTTCCAGCGCATCTGCGCCCAGACGACGCTTCTTGTCTTCTTCGTAGTCTTCAAAGTTGCCCTCGAACCATTCCACGTGGGCGTCGCCTTCGAAGGCCAGAATGTGGGTACAGATCCGGTCGAGGAAGAAACGATCGTGCGAGATGACCACGGCGCAGCCGGCGAAGTCGACGAGGGCGTCTTCGAGCGCGCGGAGGGTTTCGACGTCGAGGTCGTTGGTCGGTTCATCGAGGAGGAGGACGTTGCCGCCTTCTTTCAACAAACGGGCCATGTGGACGCGGTTGCGTTCACCGCCTGACAGCAGGTTCAGCGGTTTTTGCTGATCGCCGCCTTTGAAGTTGAACGAAGAGCAGTAGGCGCGGGAGTTGACCTGCGCGTCGCCCAGTTCGATGAGCTCGGCGCCGCCTGAAATGGATTGCCAGACGGTCTCTTTATCGTTCAGGTCATCACGGGACTGATCGACGTAGGACAGTTTGACGGTATCACCATAGGTCACAGAGCCCTGATCGGGCTGTTCCTGACCGGTCAACATGCGGAACAGGGTCGATTTACCGGCACCGTTGGGGCCGATGACGCCGACAATGCCGCCGGGGGGCAGGGCGAACGACAGGCCCTCGACCAGCTGCTTGTCGCCGTAGTGCTTGGCGATGTTGTCGACCTCGATCACTTTGCCGCCCAGACGGGGGCCGTTGGGGATGACGATCTGGGCGCGGGTGAGTTTTTCGCGCTCGGACTGCCCGGCGAGGTCGTTATAGGCGTTGATCCGGGCCTTGGATTTGGCCTGACGGGCTTTGGCACCCTGACGCATCCAGTCGAGTTCGCGCTGGAGGGTCTGTTGCTTGGATTTGTCTTCGCGGGCTTCTTGCTCCAGACGTTTGGCTTTCTGTTCCAGCCATGCAGAATAGTTGCCCTCGTAAGGGATGCCTTTGCCGCGGTCGAGTTCGAGGATCCAGCCGGTGATGTCATCGAGGAAATAGCGGTCGTGGGTGACGCAGAGGATGGTGCCTTTGTAGTCGATCAGGTGCTGTTGCAGCCACGCGATGGTTTCGGCGTCGAGGTGGTTGGTCGGTTCGTCGAGCAGCAGCATTTCGGGGGCTTCGAGCAGCAGTTTGCACAGCGCGACGCGGCGCTTTTCACCGCCCGAGAGGTTGGTCATTTCGGCGTCATCGGGGGGGCAGCGCAGGGCCTCCATCGAGATATCGATCTGGCTGTCGAGATCCCAGAGGTTTTCGGCGTCGATGGAATCCTGAAGGGTGGTCATTTCCTCCATCAGCTCGTCGGTGTAGTTCTCGGCCATCTCGATTGCGATGGCGTTGAAGCGGTCGACTTTGGCCTTTTTCTCGGCGACGCCCAGCATGACGTTTTCACGCACGGTGAGGGTTTCGTCGAGCTTGGGTTCCTGTGGCAGGTAGCCGACCTTGGCCCCTTCGGCGCACCAGGCTTCGCCGGTGAAATCTTTGTCGAGGCCGGCCATGATCTTCATCAGGGTCGATTTACCGGCGCCGTTGACGCCGACCACACCGATTTTCACGCCGGGCAAAAAGCTCAGGTGGATGTTTTCAAAGCATTTCTTGCCACCGGGATAGGTCTTGGAGACCCCTTGCATGTGGTAGACGTATTGATAGGCAGCCATGGTGCGTCCTCTGGATACAGGGAATTCGGGTTGGGCGGTGTGATAGCGGAAGGTGCGGGGCGGGGCAATGGAGGTTGCAAGGGGGCAATCCTGCCCCGCGCACGCCCTGAAGGGGCTGTTCTGGCGTTACTCACGGATGTGGAGTTCCAATAGCGCATTGGCGATCCGTTGAATGATCATACCGATGTCCGCGCGAAATGGGCTTGCTGATGGGCTGCAACATGGCGCGTCCTTCTAAGCCGTTTTATTGCACCACGGCACTCATCCATTCTTTGATGAACGTTCGCCGTTTCAAACCGTCGAGGTATGTCATGAGTGCTGGTTCAAGCGAGATAACGGAAGGGTTTGTCCCCTGTAGGGATTTGTCCAAAGGCGGCAGACGGGAAGAGCCCGTGCTGCCATCAGTGGACTGGATATCAATCATTTTTTGGATGAATCGTTCCGAGGCATCGACGTGTTGTGTTGCTTTTGAGACAAATCCGGTCCGCATCATCGTGGTCGGGAAATCCGACGGCAGGATGATCTCAAAACGCGGGTCTTTTTGTCGGCGCGCCGCAGCATAACTGCCCAGCACATTGTAGGCGACCAGCAATTTTCCGGATGCCACATCATCAATCATTTCACCCGAGCAGCAATAAAGCCGCGCGTTGAGGCTGCCCATGACTTCCATCAGACGCCAATAGGTTTCGGATACGCGTGCATCCTGTGTCGCGAACAGATAGCCCACGCCCGATTGCCGAACATCATATGTCCCCAATTTGCCGCGAAACAGGTCGGGCTGCTGGCGTAGTGCATGGATCAGCTCTTGTCTTGTCTGGGGAATGGTTTTGTCTTTGAACGCGCGGCTGTTGATCACAATAGCTGCGGGTTCGGTCGTGAATGCAAATAGGCGCTGGCGCCATTGTGCCCATTCCGGGTGGTCAATGCCGGACAGTTCAAGCGCGAAACCGTCATTGACGAGTTTCAACTGCAGATCCATCGCACTGGAAATGATAATGTCGAATTGGTCAGGATTTTCGCGAAATTTCCGATCTATATCAGACGTCGTAGTCACCAGATACTCGACCGACCATGCCGGGGTGTCAGAAAGAAATTGCTCGATTATCGGCGCAAAAAAAGAAGTGTCTGTGCTGGAAAGGATACGCAGGGTCTGTGCGGTGTTGCCGGCTTGAAACAGTTGCCGGTCTTCCCAGTCTTGTGCCCCTGACACAAACGGCCAAAGGCTAAGGATTAAAGCGAAAAGGTAACGCATGCGCCGCCTCCGTTGGGGTTGGACAGTGTGAGTGTTCCGCCGTGCGCCTGGGCGACATCCTGCGCGATGGTCAAGCCCAGTCCCGAACCAATGATCCCTTTGACGTTGTCCCCACGCGAGAACCGCGACACCAACTTGTCCATATCACTTTCTGGAAAGCCCGGCCCTTGGTCACGGATTTCAATTTGCGGTGTCGGGAGCGCGGTCACATGAATCGTGATGTCGCTTTCTGCGGGCGAGTATTTGAGGGCGTTGTCGATCAAGTTGCGAATACCGTTTTGCAAAAGAATACTGTCACCGGCAACGATCACCTGCCTGTCCCCCGTGATTATCAGGTTGATATCCCGCATATCGGCGACTGGCGTCAGACGCAGAACAAGTTCGTGCAGCAGATCGACCAGATCAACCTCGGACCGTTCCAGATGGTCGGCGCGAAAGGTGATCATGGCGTGATCCAGCAATTGCCCCGCAGCGCGGGAGCTTTCGTCGATGGCGCGGATCATCGCCCGCAGCGCCTGCCTGTTTTCGTCGCGATCGACGCGCTGCAATGTCGCTTCGGCATGAGAGCGCACAGTCGCCAGCGGGGTGCGGACACGATGGGCGGCTTCGGCGATGAAATCTTCGGATTGCTTAAGCGATGTATCAAGCCGCCCCATCAGGCGATTGAGAGACGAGACAAGCGCGGCCATCTCGACGGGGACCGGGCTGGCGACAGGGCTGAGATCCTTGGGGCCCCTTTTGGTCACGGACGTGGTCAGGCGCTGTAGTGGTCGGATCGTCGTGGCGGTTGCCCAGAAAGACAGCAGAACGGACAGCAGGAAGAACACTGTACCGAAAAGGGCAACATTGCGGGAAATGCGCGCCAGCGTCACTTGCAAGGCGTCCTGTGTTTGAGCGACGGAAACCGAAATAGTGGTGCGCGTGTCCGCCCCGACCAACATCCGCGATGCGGTTGCCATGCGAACGGTGACATCGTCGAATTGGGTGGTTTTGTGGGCCATTCGATCCCCCAGCTGGCCTGTGTTATGGGGCAGATCCCCATAGCCAGACAGCAGGCTATAATCTTGATAGATAGAATAAAAAACCCGGTCGTCCGCCGCAGTGCTCAGCATCGACAGCGACGCATAGGGAAAATCGACTTCGACGTCACCATTGCGCAGGATCGCGGCATCCAGAATGGACATCACCGAGGCTTCGAGAATGCTGTCCTGTCCTTGCTGGGCAATCTGGGCGGCGTAGCCACGCACGACGAAAAATAGCAAGGCGGCCAGCATCGCGGCCCCACCGATCAACGTGAGTGTCAGACGGTTTCGCAACGAACCCGAGACATTGACAGTGTCAGTCATGATCAAGCCTGTAGCCAAGGCCGCGGAGCGTCGTAATTCTCAAGTCAGAGGGTTCCAAGTGTTTGCGCAGCCGCCCGATATAGACTTCGATGGCGTTTTCGGAGACGTCTTCGTCATATGAAAACAAGCGGTCGAACAGTTTGTGTTTCGGGAAAATTTGGCCGGGTGCATTGATCAGCAGCTCTAACAGGCGCAATTCCCGGTTTCGCAGATTGATAGCGGTGCCGTCTATGGTCAGGCTGCCAGCCACCGGGTCAAAAGCGACGTTGCCAAGCCGGGTCGTCGTCTGGGCAGTGCCGGAATTGCGGCGCAAAACGGCGCGGCATCTGGCCTGCAACTCTTCGTGGTCGAAGGGTTTCGTCACGTAGTCATCCGCCCCCAGATCCAACATGCTGATTCTGTCAGACACCTGCGAGCGTGCTGTCAAAACGATGACAGGTGTGTCCTTTTTCCCGGCGCGGTGCTGTTTCAGAAACATGCGTCCGTCCCCGTCAGGCAGCATGATATCCAGCAAGATAAGATCGTATTCTCCGATCTCTACGAAGGCGAGGGCATCTTCAATTTTACCTGCATGATCAACAACATGACCATCAATTTGCAACCGTGTGCAAATTGCATTCGCCAGCTCTGTGTTGTCTTCGACCAATAGGAATTTCATGCGCTTTGCTCAGTTGGAAACGGCCGTGACAGGTCCGTGTCAGGTTGTTGTGGTTACTTCAGTCAACTGAGCCACCTTTCGGACAGTTGTCAAATTTGGAGGAGATCATGATGAGTTTTTCACTGGGCCGTCGCACCCTGATGGCGACCGCCGCTGCCGCCTTGGCCTTTGCTTCACCGGTGCTGGCCGATGGGCACAAAGCGCTCGAGAGCCTGCACTTTCTGATCCCCGGTGGCGCCGGTGGCGGATGGGACGGGACCGCACGCGGGACCGGTGAGGCGCTGACCAAAGCCGGTATCGTTGGCAACGCGTCCTATGAAAACATGTCAGGCGGCGGGGGCGGCAAAGCCATTGGCTTTCTGATTGAAAACGCAGACAGCAACCACGGCACCCTGATGGTCAACTCGACCCCCATCGTAATTCGGTCCCTGACCGGTGTGTTTCCGCATAACTTCCGCGACCTGACGCTTGTTGCTGGCACCATCGGGGATTATGCCGCGATCGTTGTGGGCAAGGACAGCCCCATCAATTCTATGGATGACTTGATGGCGGCGTTTGACGCTGATCCGCGTGGCACTGCCATCGGTGGCGGATCTGTACCCGGGGGCATGGACCACCTCGTTGCTGCCATGACGTTTGAGGCCGCTGGTAAAGATGCGCTTGCGGTCAAGTACATCCCCTATGATGCGGGAGGCAAAGCCATGGCGGCGCTGCTGTCAGGCGAGATTGCCGCCCTGTCGACAGGGTTCTCAGAAGCGGTGGATCTGGCTGGTGCAGGTGAGGTTAAAATCATCGGTGTGACCTCGGACGAGCGCGTACCGGCTGCGCCGGATGCCCAGACCATGAAGGAACAGGGGATCGACACTACCTTTGTGAACTGGCGCGGGTTTTTCGCGGCGCCGGGCCTGCCCGAAGACAAGCTTGCCATGTACCAAACCGCACTGGCGAGCATGTACGACACCCCCGAGTGGGAAGAAGTGCGTGCACGTAACGGTTGGGTCAACATCCATAACTCGGGTGATGATTTCAAAACGTTCCTGGAAGAGCAGGAACAGGTCATCGGTGACCTCATGAAGAAACTGGGTTTCCTCTAAAGTTAACCTGTTCGGGCAGAGCGGTGTGCCGCTCTGCCTCTATTCTGTGAGGGAGAGGGTCATGGCACTCGATCGTTGGATCGCACTCATTCTTGTCGGTATCTGCCTTGCCTATGGATACGCGGCCTGGTTTACGATGGACGGCGGGTTGGCTCCGTTTATGAAACGCAACCCAATCTGGCCCAGTACCTTTCCCAAGGTTCTATCGGTGATCGGATTGCTTTTATCGCTTGTCATTCTGCTGGGGCTCGAAAAGTCGGAACTCAAGGTTGCTGAGATCGATTACCGACGTCTGGGCGAGTACAAGTTGGGGCAGGCGCTTATGCTTCTGGCGCTGATGGTTGCCTATGCGTTGTGTCTGCGCCCGATGGGGTTCATTTTTTCCACTGGTGCATTTCTTATCCTCGGGTCGTTCATTCTGGGCGAACGCAAATGGCTTGTGATGGTGTCTGTTTCGCTGATTGCAACATTGATTGTCTGGTATCTCGTGCAGCAGGTTCTGGGCATTTATCTGCGCCCACTACCCGGATTTATAGGAGGGTAATGCCATGCTCGAAGGACTTTTAATCGGCCTGCAAACGGCTCTGTCCCTACAAAACCTTCTCATGGTGATTGGCGGCTGCCTTATCGGCACGTTCATCGGCATGTTGCCGGGTCTTGGACCGATGTCGATCATCGCGATCATGATCCCGGTTGCTATTTCGATTGGGGATCCGTCGGCGGCGCTCATTTTGTTGGCGGGTGTCTATTATGGTGCCATTTTCGGTGGCTCGACATCCTCGATCCTGCTGAATGCACCGGGCGTTGCAGGCACAGTGGCGTCAAGTTTTGACGGATATCCGATGGCCAAACAGGGCAAAGCAGGCAAGGCGCTGACTATCGCCGCCATTGCCAGTTTTGCCGGTGGCAGCATTGGTGCGCTGTTGTTGATGGTTTTTGCGCCCGCGCTGTCTTCTGTCGCTTTGTTATTCCATTCCGCCGAGTATTTCGCGCTGATGGTCGTGGGGCTTTCGGCCATCGCGGCCTTTGCTGGCACCGGACAAGTTGCCAAGGCGTTGATAATGACGATCCTCGGGCTGATCATGGCAACCGTTGGCGAAGGGGCTTTGTTCAACTTGCCGCGCTTCACGATGGGGATCATGGATCTTCAGTCTGGTTTTGGTTTTGTTACTCTTGCGATGGCAATGTTCGCGCTGCCCGAAGCCTTGTTTCTTGTCCTGAAACCCAAAACTGCCCAAGCTGAGCAAGACGGGGAAATCAAAGACCTGCGCATCACCAAAGCGGAAGCCAAGGCCATTGCCCCGGTCATCGGGCGCCAATCGTTTCAGGGTTTTTTCATCGGTGTTTTGCCGGGCGCTGGTGCGACGATTGCCAGTTTCCTGGGCTACGCAGTCGAACGCAATATCGCCACCAAGGAAGAGCAGGAGGAGTTTGGTAAGGGATCTATCAAAGGTCTCGCGGCACCTGAGACCGCCAACAATGCGGCTTGTACCGGATCGTTTGTGCCGTTGTTGACGCTGGGCATTCCTGGCTCGGGGACAACGGCGATCCTGCTGGGCGCGCTGATCGCGCTTAACGTCACCCCCGGTCCGCGTCTGATGATTGATGAGCCACAGATTTTTTGGGCCGTCATCATGTCGATGTTCATTGGCAATCTGGTACTACTAATCCTGAACCTGCCACTGATCCCCTACATCGCCAAAGTGCTCTCTATCCCGCGCAATTACCTGATCCCGTTTATCCTCTTCTTTACGCTGATGGGGGCCTATATCGGGCAGAACAACGCCACTGAATTGTTGTTGCTGGTTGGCTTTGGGGTTTGTGCAACGGCATTGCGCTTTGCCGATTATCCGCTTGCGCCCCTGCTGATCGGGTTCATTCTGGGCGGTATGCTGGAAGATAACTTTGCCCGGTCGATGCAGCTGTATGATGGTGTTGGCTTTATTTGGGAACGCCCGATGACACTTGGCTTGCTTGTGATCGCAGGCTTGTTGGTTGTTCTGCCAAGCTATCGGGCGCGCCGTGCCCGGTTGCGTGCTGAAGGGGTTGCAGACGGGGATTAAAAGGCCTTGGCAGTCTGGGGGGCTATCCCCTTGGGCTGCCATTGCCTATTTTGGTTGTAATGATGCTTGCCTGCCTGATCGTTGCACATTTGGACGTTGATCAGGCGGCCACATACATATGAGCCAATCCCGATTCCGTGCGGGAACTCGGTTACGAAGAGCACCCGGTTTTTACGTCGTTTTTTTCCATATGGTCTGGGTCACGTAGGCAACGCTTTCGTCGACGCTGACCATCACATCCCCATCCTGAATATTGACCTGCAGTTTCATGGAACGACTTGCAAGATTCCCAAGATCGCGGGTGTCTGACTCTGAAAAGTTGACGACCTGAAGGTTGTCAAAACGGGTGGTGCTGTTTTTGATTTTTTCCCACCACACATCAGCCGCCCGACCATAACTGTAGACGATGACCTCTTTGGCTTTGCCGCAAGATTGACGCACAATCTTTTCGCTTGGAAGCCCCAAGGCCACCCACAAATCAAGCTCTCCACTCAGGCTTTTCTGCCAAATATCTGGCTCATCATCCGTCGAAAGACCCTTGGTGAGTTCCAATTGTTCATGGGCATTCAGAGCAAAAGCAAGAAGACGCACCATCATCCGCTCATCCGTCTCCGAAGGGTGCTTGGCAACGGTCAGCTTGTGGGTCTCATAATAGTGGCGATCCATATCGGACACGGATAGCTCAACTTTATAGATGGTGGCCTTTTGCGCCATGATTTTTCCTGAACTAGCGAAGATAGAGCTGTTTAGAGCGTGGCGTGGTTTTGTGAAAGTGGAATGTGCAGCGTGGGGGCACGGTATGTATTGCTTTTATCGGGTTGCTTAAGTGTGGGTGTAAACTGGTAGGCGGAAATCCTCGCGCGAGCTATACCGTTTTGCCGGGATGGTGAGATCTACCCATGGTGCGCCTGTCCTACCCAAGCACTTTTGCGGGATATCATGAATGAGTTCAAAGTGATATTGGAGGCAGAACTGGGAAGCCTCAATAGTATAATCTTGCCACGCTGTAAGCCGCTGAAGCGCTTCTTCTTGGCTAAATGTGATTTCATTGTCAGTGCCCTTGAGACCGGTTTGGTGCATTAATCCGGAGCCAAATACGATATCCTCTCCTAGCGCAAAGAACGAGTTTCCAATATCGGGGCTGAACAAGATACTTACACTCCATTCCTCATGAAATAGCTCAATCGATTTCTTAGTAGCGACTAAATCCGTGTGGGCAGTCATTCTGTTGCGTATGTGCTCAGCAATACCGTGACCGGGGTGGGCGGTGAGATCTAAAAACCTATTGGCGTACTTTTTAAAGAGCTCTTCAAGAATGCCAGATTTATCTTCGCTCCTAAACTCAGCCTTTGAAAGTAAGTGTTTCCATAGGTAAAGGAAGTTATCGGCTTTGAGTGCTAGGGCCCGCAGCAATGTACCTCGTTGAGAGGACTGCATTAGTTGGACTTTTTGCTTAGCATTGTGTTCGACAATTGCGCCATTTACCAAGCGCATAAACTCTTGAATTTCTTGAGCAATGTAAGAGGTCGATACGAGCGCTTTCGCCAGCTCAGGGCCAAGATTTTCAAGTTCAGGTTTCGAGATGACTTTCTCCAAACCGTACAACAATGTCATCTTTCATGGTTTGATTGCTCTCCAAATCACAAATCAATCAGGGGTAGTGTTAGCAGCTGGATTGGGGAAGGCCAGAGGGGTAGTTGAAGGTAGGCGATGGGAGTGTAGATTTGGCTTTGAAAGATCTTATTGCGAGGTGGGCGCAGCCGGGGCGAGTGGTTTGGATCGGGGTGAGGCCCAGGCGGCGGGAGGATGCTTTGCCGGTGTCTGAGGTCTGGATTGACGCGGATGGATTGCAAGGGGATCGGGGTCGGGCCGGGAAACGGGCTGTGACGTTGATTCAGCTGGAACATCTGGCGGCGATTGGGTCTTGCTTGGGTCAGGGACCTGTTGCGCCTGAGGCTTTAAGGCGCAATTTGGTGGTTGAGGGGATCAATCTGGCCGCGCTGAAGGGGCGACGGGTGCATGTGGGCGAGGCTGTGCTGGAATTCACGGTGATCTGCGCGTCGTGCAGCCGTATGGAAGAGGCTTTAAGTTCAGGCGGGTATTCTGCGGTGCGGGGCCATGGGGGGTGGTGCGCGGAGGTGATACAGCCCGGTAAGGTTTGGTTGGGCGAGGCTGTGTGGCCTGTTGATTGACAACATCTGCGTGGCGGGTCACTCAGAGGGATTATGAGATACTCCATTCCATATGCGCGGTCAGGTCAGGTGATTGGGTTGCTGGGCGGCTCGTTTGATCCGCCACATGCGGGGCATGTGCATGTGACGCGCGAGGCGATCAAGGCCTTTGGGCTGGATCGGGTGTGGTGGTTGGTAAGCCCCGGTAATGTGTTGAAAACGCGCGGGCCTGCGCCTTTGGCGCGCCGGATGGCGGCGGCGCGGGCGATGATGGATCACCCTCGGGTCCAGATTACAGATATTGAGGCGCAGATTGGCACGCGAGCGACGGTGGATACGTTGGAGGTGCTGCAGCGGCTGTATCCCGGCGTGCGGTTTGTCTGGTTGATGGGCGCGGATAATCTGGCGCAGCTGCATCGTTGGCAACGCTGGCGCAGTATCATGGAACGGGTACCGGTGGGCGTTGTGGCGCGACCGGGGGATCGGATCTCGGCAAGGATGTCACCGGCGGCGCGGGCCTTTGCCAAGTATCGTCTGGACGGGCAGGCGCGTCAGTTATTGGGGCGGGCCGAGGCCCCGGCGTGGTGTTTTGCGAATGTGCCGATGGTTGATGTCAGCTCGACCCAGATCCGGGCGCGAGGTGGGTGGTCAACGCCAACGCCAACGTCAACATCAGCGTCGGAGCAGGGCTGAGGTCAGACCCGACCCAAGCACCAACGCCAGACCGGCCCACGTGTAGGCGTCAGGCAAGTCGTTGAAGACAGCCCAACCGAGCCCGGTGGCGGCGATCAGTTGGAAATAGACCAACGGTGCGAGTTTGGTTGATGGCGCGCGGGTATAGGCCACGAGCAGCAGCAGGTTGCCCAGCATGGAGCCCAGCGCGCTGAGCAGGGTGAGCGAGGCGATGGCCGGCGTTAGGGTGGGGATTTGCAGGATCCCGGCAGGCGTCAGGATCAGCCCCGCGATAAACAGTTGGGTAAAGCTGAGTGCGCGGGCAGAGCCGAGGTGTGACAGCCAGCGCGAGGCGGTCAGGAAGCTGCCATAGAAGCACCCGGCGAGCACCGCAAATCCAAGGCCGGGTGAAGCGCCAAAACCGGGGCGCACCACAAGCAGAACGCCCGCGAAGCCGGTCAACATCAGGACCGAGCGCAGCAGGGTCGCGGGTTCACGCAGCAGGATGGCAGAGAGCGCGTAGCTGAGGATGGGACCAATGAAGAAGGCGGCAAAGACATTCGCCAGCGGTTCGGTTTGCAGTGCGGTTTGGATAAAGAAGATGCCACCCGCCAGCAGGAGCGCGCGAAACCAGACCCGCCAGTTGAGCAGCAGCGGAAAGGCCGCGCGCGGGGTAAAGGGCAGGATCATCAACGTGCCAAGGGCAAATCGGGACCAAGCGACGAACAGGGGGGAGGCGTTATAGCTGCCGGTGAGGAGTTTACCTGCCATATCTCCGGTTGGGATCAGGGACATGGCGACGAACATAAGGAGGACAGCTTGGAACATATGTCGCGCCTATCATGGGAAACTTCCTTGAAAAACCCGCAAACTGACGCTTGTTTGCCATGATGCTCTGGGTTTGTATGGGGTATGGTAAAACAGATTTCACGAAGAGTATTGCTTGGGTCGTTGGGCGCGTTTGTGGCGCATGGGACGGCTTGGGCAAATGCGCCGGTACGGTCGTTGCGGCCGCAGGCGCGGGGACAGGCGGCGCTGGCGTTGGCGCAGGTCGGTCCAGAGGATTTAATTGCCAGGGCTGGCTTGAAGGGTGAGGTCGCGTTTGCGGTGGCTGATGTCAAATCCGGGTCGGCGCTAGAGAACGTTGGGGGGGCGACGGGTTTGCCCCCAGCAAGTGTCGCCAAGGCGTTGACGGCGCTTTATGCTTTGGATGTACTAGGTGGCGGATACCAGTTTGAAACACGGGTGCTGGCGACGGGGCCGATAAAGAACGGCGTGTTGAAGGGGGATCTGATCCTTGCGGGGGGCGGTGACCCGACATTGGACACCACCACATTGGCCGAGATGGCGCGTCAACTGAAGGTGGCAGGCGTGCGCGAGGTGCGCGGTGCGTTCAAGGTTTATGACGGGATGTTGCCGCAGGTTCACACGATTGACCGGGATCAGCCGGACCATGTGGGCTATAGCCCGGGTGTGTCTGGGATCGCGTTGAATTTCAATCGGGTGCATTTCGAATGGAAGCGAACCAGCAAGGGGTATGGCGTCACGATGGACGCGCGTACGGCCAAGTACCGCCCCGAGGTGGCGATGGCGCAGATGCGGGTCGTGAATCGCCAGTTGCCAGTCTACACCTATGAAGAAACCCCCCGGATTGACAGATGGACAGTAGCGCGTGGCGCGCTGGGCAAGGGGGGCGCGCGGTGGTTGCCGGTGCGCAAGCCAGCCCTGTATGCAGGCGACGTGTTCCAGACCATGGCGCGAGCAAACGGGATCGTGCTGAAAAAGGTCAAAGTGGTGCAGAACCTGCCAACCAGTTCGGTGTTGGTGACCCATCGCAGTGCACCGCTTGAGCGTATTCTGAAGGCGATGCTGAAGTATTCCAACAACCTGACGGCAGAGATGGTCGGGATGACGGCCACAGCGGCGCGGGGCAAGCGGCCATCGTCGCTGAAGGATTCCGCGTCGGCCATGAGCCGATGGGCGGCTGGCAAGTATGGAATGAAGGACACACGGATGGTGGATCATTCTGGGCTGGGATCTGCGTCGCGGATGACGCCGCAAGATTTGGTCGGGGCATTGGTCCAGGTGCGCAAGGCCGGTGGGCTGCGCCACATGCTGAAACCGTTCAAGATGCGGGATTCAAATGGGCGTGTGATGAGCAAGCATCCGGTCAAGGTGGATGCCAAAACTGGCACGTTGAATTTTGTGTCAGGGTTGGGTGGGTTTATGACCGCGACCGATGGCACCGAATTGGCATTTGCCATCTTTACTGCGGACACCGCGACCAGATCGCGAATCAAGCGCGCTGATCGGGAAGTGCCGCCGGGCGCTCGGACGTGGAACCGCCGCTCGAAGCAGCTTCAGCAAAAGCTGATCGAGCGATGGGCCGTGTTGTACGGAAGCTGAGCTTAAAGTCTCGCGAAATACTTGAATCACTTAACCCTGCCTGAAATCAAAGATTTCAACGCGTTAAGTGCTAAACGGTGTCTCAAGCTTTTCGCGAAGTGCTTTAGATGACGTGGCGCGCCCGTGCGCCGCGTTCAATTGCTGCGGCATGCAGGCGGTCGATACTGAGCTCGTACCGGATTTCTTCCAGCAGGCGCAGTTCGGATTCAGCCAAGTTGCCATCGGCGGCGGCAACGTCACACGCTAGCGCATAGGCGGTTTCATAGAGCCGCTCGGGCAGGTTATCGCGTGTCAGACCAAACAGGGCATCTAGCCCGTCTTCCTGTTCAAACAGATCAAACACAATCGACGAAACGCGGTTGATGCGGTCGATGTCATAGTCTGCAAAGACTGGCAGCATATTCACGGCAGACTGGATTTTGACCAGTTCGGCGGTGCGGATGTTCTCGTCAGAGGCAGAGACGGCGACCATGATCGCCACGAGACAATCCTGAGGGGTCAGGGAATGAGGGGTTTGCGCGTTCATAAATCCGTATCCTGCTAATATGTTGCATGGCTAAGATACGGACGGGGGCGGGTGTGCACAACACCCGCCTTTCTCTTTTACTGCGGCAATCAAGCGTTGGCGGTGAAACGGTATTCGATATCTTCGAAATTTGGGGTCGCGAACCCATAGGTGAACCGCAGGCCGTTCTCACCCGCTTGGGTGCCATGTTCTGCGCCACCGGGCACATAGATGGCGATGCCGGGGGCGATGTTGTGCGGAACGCCGTCGATGGTGACGATACCGTCGCCGTCCAGCCCGAGATAAAATTCGGGGGGATCATGGCGATGGGGCAGCAAGCGGCCGTGGGGTTCGAATTCAGCAATGCCCAGAACCATATCGCGAGGCGTGTCGGCGGACCCGTTGATCAGGGTGCGCCAGCGGACCTCGCCATAGGTGGGATCGGTGCCACCTGACAGCGGCACATGGGCGGCATCAATGACCAAGGGGGCGTGGGGCAGGTTGCTGGGCTGGTGCAAGATTTCGGTATCACTGAAATCGGTAGCCAATGTATTGAGTTCGTCTGTCATAGTGGGCTCCTTTCTGTCTGCGGTCAGTTAGGAGGGGTTGCGTGATTTGGGCAATACACTAAAGCTGAGAGGGATTATACGTTGAGGTTATGATAGATGGAGCGACTTCCGGGCTTTTCAGGGCTGACTGCATTCTATGCGGCTGCACGCCATGGTACACTGACTGCTGCGGCGCAGGAGCTAAATGTGTCGCAACCGGCGATCTCGCGTAGGATTGCGGCATTGGAGGCGGATTTGGAGGTCTCGTTGTTTGACCGCAGCCGCAAGCCAGTGCGTTTAACGCAGGCAGGTAGGGATTTGTTGAAGGCGCTGCATGGTGGTTTCGGTCAGATCGAAAGTGCGGTTGCACAGATCCGACAAGCGGCGCAGGGGCGGGTTGTCACCGTAACGGCGCCGTCTGGGTTTGTGGCGTTTTGGCTGATCCCGCGGTTAGGGGAATTGGAAGATGCGTTTCCAGAAGTAACGATTCGAATCATAAGCCAAGAGTATGGTGAAGCAGTGCGTCCCGGTGACGTTGTGATCCGGTTTGGGTTACCCGAAGAGGGAGAGGAAACGCGTCTGTTGGGGGAGGCTGTGTTTCCGGTGGCCAGCCCGCTGTATCTGACAAAGCGGGGGATGAGTGGGTCTGAGTATGATCTGTCTGCGATGACATTGCTGACAATGGAGACCGCGCGCAGTCATTGGCATGACTGGCCCAGTTGGTTCCGGTCTGCCAGGGTCGAACGCACTAAAGGCAATCGGGTGTTGGATTTCAATTCCTATGCGATGCTGGTGAATGCGGCCCTTGCGGGGCAGGGTGTTGGCTTGTGTTGGGACGGGGTGTTGGACAGCTTTCTGGAAACGGGGGCGATGACTCGGTTAGAGGGGCCACATGCGATTTCCACACGGGGATATTTCCTAATGGCGCGCGATGGATTGGCCGCAGATCGCCCTGTGCAGGAGATTCTGCATTGGATTGCGGAAAAGGGGCAGAAATAATGCCTGTTTAGGGGGCGCTTTCTTGACTCATGCCGCGCTTGCACAATAGGAGAAAACGGTTGGGCGCATGGGGCGTTCGACATCCCTTCCCCTATGGAGACTGATATGTCTGATCTGCGTGAAACCGCTCTTGCGTCCAAGGCTTGGCCTTTTGAAGAAGCGCGCCGGGTGCTCAAACGCTATTCAAAGTCTCCACCTGAAAAGGGGTATGTGTTGTTCGAGACCGGATATGGTCCGTCGGGCTTGCCGCATATCGGCACCTTTGGTGAGGTCGCCCGCACGGCAATGATCAAGCGCGCGTTTGAGGAAATCAGTGATATCCCAACCAAGCTGGTGTCGTTCTCGGACGATCTGGATGGGATGCGCAAAGTGCCGGGCAATGTGCCCAATGCGGCCGCGATGGAAGAGCATCTGCAAAAGCCGTTGTCGGTTGTGCCCGATCCATTTGGCACCCACGACAGTTTTGGTGCGCATAACAATGCGATGCTGTGCAGGTTCTTGGACACCTTTGGGTTTGATTATGAGTTCGTCAGCTCGACTGAGTTCTATGGCTCGGGCCAGTTTGACGACATTCTGCGCCTGTGTGTGGAGCGCTATGATGATATCATGGCGATCATGCTGAAGTCGTTGCGCGAAGAGCGGCGTCAGACCTATTCGATTTTCCTACCGATTCACCCTGAAACGGGCCGGGTTCTGTATGTGCCGATGAAGTCGGTGAATGTGGCGGATCACACCATCACATTTGATGACGAAGACGGCAAAGAATGGACGCTGCCCGTTACCGGCGGCAATGTGAAGCTGCAGTGGAAGCCAGATTTTGGTGCGCGCTGGGCGGCGCTGGGCGTTGATTTTGAGATGTACGGCAAAGACCACAGCACCAACACGCCGATCTATGACGGCATCTGTCGAGTGTTGGGGGCCAAAGCGCCCGAGCATTTCACCTATGAGCTGTTTCTGGATGAAAACGGGCAAAAGATTTCGAAATCTTCGGGCAATGGTGTGTCGATTGACGAGTGGCTGACCTATGCCAGCGCCGAGAGCCTGTCGTATTTCATGTACCAAAAGCCCAAGACTGCCAAGCGGCTGTTCTTTGATGTGATCCCAAAGGCGGTAGACGAGTATCACCAGCAATTGCGGGCTTATCACACGCAAGAGCCCAAGGCGCAGTTGAACAACCCAGTGTGGCACATCCACGGGGGCAAGGTGCCTGAGTCGAACATGGTGGTTCCGTTTGCGATGCTGTTGAACCTGGCGTCTGTATCGGGTGCCGAGGACAAAGAGACATTATGGGGCTTTATCCGTCGCTATGCGCCGGATGCCACAGCGGAAACGCATCCTGACCTAGATCAGGCGGCGGGTTTTGCGGTGCGGTATTTCAATGACTTTGTGAAGCCAACGCGCACCTTCCGTTTGCCAACTGACCAAGAACGCGAAGCACTTGAGGCGTTGCGGGCTGAGCTGGTGGCCTATGATGGTGAGATCGCAGACGAGGCGCTGCAATCCGTGGTGTATTCGGTTGGGCGGGAACGCTTTGATCCGATGCGTGGCTGGTTCACGGCGCTGTACGAAGTGCTGTTGGGTGCAAGTCAGGGGCCGCGTTTTGGTGGATTCATTGCGCTGTATGGTGTGGCGGAAACTGTCGCTTTGATTGATCAGGCGTTGGCAGGCGATTTCGTTCAGGATTGACGAAAAGGCGCGTGAGGCTACCTCTTGATGGCAACATCAAAGAGGAGGCGTCATGCGCCATTTCATTTTTGCAGTTTTGTTGAGCGTTGGTCTGTATGCGCCGGCCCATGCACAAGGCACCGAAATAGAGGCGAATATACGCGCCCAGATAGAAGCCTTTCAGGCTGATGATTTTGACTCGGCCTTTTCTTATGCCAGCCCAACCATCCAACAGGTGTTTCGATCGCCCAAGAATTTTGGCGCGATGGTCAAGAACGGCTATCCCATGGTCTGGCGTCCAGCAGAGCTTAGGTTTCTGGATCTGCGCGACGTCGCGGGTCAATTGTGGCAAAAGGTGATGATTACCGATGCCAAAGGGCACGTGCATGTGCTGGATTACCAAATGGTAAATCTGGAAGGTATCTGGAAAATCAATGCAGTACAGGTATTAGAGGCCCCGGGCATTGCAGCCTGAGGCAACGGCACCGTGACGGTGCTGTGAGGCGGCTTTAATTCCTTTTCTCTATTCCATGGCTCGCGTTCGGGTGCAGCCCGGACCCGAAATAGTATGCGCCTTTGCAGGTGACCTGCGGCGCGTTTGGGAAAGGGAATTTGATGAACAAGGCAATCACCGACGGCATTAACTTTATGCCACCTCTGTTCAAGGATGGTTTGACGGTTTGGTCCAGCGGCGACGGTACGCCGGGGTCAGATACATATGACGGCGCTGTAAATGCTGCATTTGTGCCATCGGATGCTGATTTCAGCGGCTGTCTGGAGCTGCAAAAGACCTCGCCCACGCAGAAGTTGCGGCATATGGGGCAGACACCTTTGCAGCCGGGTTGCTACTTGCAAATCAAGGCGCGGGTAAAAGCCATCAGTGGCAATCTACCTTCGGTGCGGATTGCGGCTTGGGCCGGGGGTGCGGGCAATAACCATGTTTCAGGCGTGACAGAGGTGGGTCCTGCGACGACGTTGACCACCTATGGCGAAGTCGTGGAGATCACGGCCATTGTCGGATCGGGCGCGCGTGGCGGTGTGGATATGCCATGGGGGCGCGGTGCTCTGTACGGTCACTTTGGTCTGAATCTAGAGGGGGCAAATGGCGGCATCGTGCGTGTGGATGACATCGAAATCATCGATATCACCAGCGCGTTCCTGCGTGATCTTATCGGCGTCGTCGATGTGCGTGACTTTGGCGCCGTGGGTGATGGCACCACTGATGACTCGGAAGCCTTTGAAGCAGCGGATACTGCAGCGAACGGACGCACGATTTATGTGCCTGAGGGCACTTACCGTCTGAACCAGACGGTCAATCTGGGCTCTGAAGTGAAGTTTGATGGCACGGTAACGATGCCAACAGATAAGATGCTGTTGCTGACCAAGAATTTCGATCTGCCCAACTATATCGATGCTTTTGGGGATGAAGAGCTGGCATTCCGCAAAGCGTTTCAGGCCCTTATGAACAGTGTCGATCACGAAACACTGGACATGGGCGGGCGCAAGATTGCCGTCAATGGCCCGATCGACATGCAGGCGGCTGTGCCCAACAAAACGACTATCTCGACCCGTCGTGTTGTGTGCAATGGTGAATTCGACGTCAAAGGAAACGCGGCTTGGGACACGGAAGTGTTCACCTCGGTTGCGACCTATGATCCCGCGGATTCGCGGAAGCTGAAGAATGTAACGAATATCGCTAATATTCCGGTTGGGGCGTTGATTACAGGCAATGGGGTCGGTCGCGAGATCTATGTGCGATCCAAAGATGTTGCTGCCGGTGAGTTGACGATGAATGCGGGTCTATATGATGCGGATGGATCGCAGAACTTTACCTTTACCGAATTCAAATATCTTCTGGATTTTCGGGGCTTTAGCAAGCTGACCAAGTTCAACATGCTAGATATTGAGTTCCAGTGTAACTCGCAATGTAGCGCGATTTGTCTGCCTGCGATTGGCGCGACCTTCAGCCTGAGTGATTGCTTTATCAGTCGCCCCAAAGACCGGGGAATTACCTCGATTGGGGGCGGGTGTCAGGGTCTGCTAATTGATCAGTGTCAGTTCCTGTCGGCAGAAGAGGCGCTGGACGTCGCGGAGCGGACTTCAATTGCGATCAATGCCAACGCAAACGATGTGAAGCTGCGCAACAATCGAGCGACAATGTTCAAGCATTTCGCGGTGCTGGGCGGCGACAACAGCATGGTTATCGGCAATCACTTTTTCCAGGGCGATCATGTATCAGACGGTATTCGAAGTGCCGGTTTGATCCTGATTGGGGACTACAATTGCGGTATGGTATCCAGCAACTATGTCGATAACTGTTTCATTGAATGGACGAATGAACGGGATCCGCAACCAGATTTTGATGGTGGTTTTTCGTTCAGTTCGATGAGCATTACCAACAATATCTTTTTGGCTGGTGATGTGGCCCCTTGGTTCAGCTTCATTGTCGTCAAGCCGTATGGAACAGGGCATTGGCTGAACGGTGTGACGGTGACAGGCAACAAATTCCGGGCGACCAGTGGCTATATTGAGCGGGCCGAGCGGGTAGATACCAGCTTTGCTGATCTCAACTTTACGCGCAGCAAAAACGTGACTTACACGGCAAATATGTACCACGGCGTGACGAAAAAGGTGAACAACCCGTTGCGTGTGCGCCATGTGCAGTCGACAGCGGCTCAGACTTGGACCGTGGACACCAACGACGAACTGCCGTTTGGAGCCAATGCCCGATCGGTTGAAGGGTTGGTCGCGGTGGATGGCATCCGCACGGCAGGGGGCAGTTTGCGCTACACCATGCCCTATGTGCGCCATGAGCGTGGTGCGGAGGACAATGCGATTGATGTTGTGTGGTCAGAGGCTGTGCAGGGGTCCGTCGAAGTGAACATTCGGATCGACAAAGTATAAGGGTGGTCGTCCCTCTGGTAAGGTTAGAATTCGCGCCAGAGGGAGATTTTGAGGCCGACACCTTTGGGGTAGGCGGATTTGTTTTCAAGCCCGACGACCCAGCGGATGTTTTTCTTGGCTTTGATCATGACAGAGGGTGTGACGGTCCACAGGATCGGCGCACCTTTTATGTGTGTGGTTTCGAGCTGCAGCAGAGGATTGAACTGGCGGTCATTGGACAGGCCTGCGGTCAGATCGAGCTTATAAAACGGGTCGCCGGCGCCGGTGCGGTGTTCCATGGCTGCATCAACGGCGAGCCATCCAGATCCCCAGGGTTTTGCAAAGCCTAGCCCGTAGGAGAGGGTGAATTTGTACATCGGGTGCCAGTCTTGGGGCCCGTGATGTGCACCAAGGCCGACTTCGGCGGCGAACCTGCCTAACTCGTTCAGGTCTGCAATTGGAAAGCGCGAAAATAACAGCGCGTGGCCGGATAGCCCGGGGCGTTCGTTCAGGTCAAACCCCAGTGTCAGGCGCGGACTAAAGCCCCATTCCGCATAGACGGCCGATTTGTAATCGAGCACGTTGTTGTTTTGGTGGAGTGTCGCGGAGACGGCGAGAAAGCCGGAGCCCTGTTCACGCATCCATGCACCGGCGTAAGCCGAGTGGGCCGCGGTCAGGAAAAGGATACAAAAGGCCAGGATACGACACATCTCACGCCTCCGGTCTCAGTTTGAATTGCCGAGGTTAACAATGTGTTATCAAGTTCCTTAAAAAGTTCTTAAATTGGGTCGAAATGTCCATTGCGCCGGGATTTTTCCTCTCTATGCTGCGATGCGGCATTAGAGGGGACCGGCCTGTGGGATATGTCATAACGATTGCGCAACAAAAAGGGGGCGCAGGCAAGACAACCATGGCCGTCAATCTGGCGGTGGCTTTTGCCAAAGCGGGCAAGTCTGTGGCCTTGATGGACACTGATCCGCAGGGTAGTTCGGGGCGCTGGTTTATGACCCGGCTTGAGACGCACGACGATCCGGGTCTGGAGTTTTCCACTGCCTCGGCCTGGGGTGTCACCTATGAGGTGCGCAAACTGGCCGAAAAACATGACATTGTGATCATTGACACCCCTCCCAAAGCGGACAGCGATCTGCGCCCGGCTTTGCGGGCCTCGGATCTGGTGTTGATCCCGGTGGCTACATCGCATCTGGATTTATGGGCGGTTGAGGTTGTGCTGTATCTGGCAGATCGCGAGCGCAAACCCGCGATGATGGTGATGACCCGCGCCCGCCCGGGCACCCGTCTTGCAGCGGATGTGGCGGCCAAGGCCGCGGAAATGGACGCCAGCGTGGCCACAGCCGTTTTGTCCAATCGAGTGGTCTATGCCGAGACATTGGGGCAGGGGCGCACGGCGTTGGAAGCTCGAAAAGGGCCAGCCCACAGCGAAGTCACTGGTTTGATGCAGGAAATTGAGGAAGTTTTGCATAACTTGTGATAGGCTGGACCCGAGTCAAGGAGGACCAGCATGCCAACAATTTCCAAAGCCGCCACTGTCCAGACTGTGATCACCACCTTTGAAATGACACCAGGCACGTGTCAGGATCTGCTCGAAGCCCTGACAGAAGCCTATGCGGACTTTATCTCGAAACAGCCGGGATTTGTGTCTGCTGGATTGCATGTGAACGACGCGCAAACGCGGATTGCCAATTATTCCCAGTGGGAGAAGCGCGAAGATTTTCTGGCGATGTTGCGGACGTCTGAGATGCGGGAACGCAATCGCAAGATTAATGAAATGTGCAAAAGCTTTGAGCCTGTGATGTATGATGTGGCCGAAACTTTTGGCTAAAATGAGCTGCTGCAAGAGCATGACCTGAATCAAGGTAACACGCCCTTTCTCGGCGCAGGATGAGACTTACCTAAACGGAGGCGCGACTGATGTATCACAATATTCTTGTTCCTATTTCCTTTGACGCCGAGCGGGATACCACCGCTCCGCTGAAGCTGGCACAGCTCTTGGCGACGCCAGACGCCAAAATCACGCTAATGCATGTGGTGGAACACATACCGGCCTATGCAATCACCTATATGCCTGCGGATTATCTGTCAGAAGCACGGGCTGCGGTGCAGCGAGAACTGGATGAAATGGCAGCTAAGTTGCCAAACGCAGTGGGCATTGTTGTCGAGGGGCATTCGGGGCGAACCATTCTGGATTGGTCTTCTGAGAACAACCCGGACCTGATCATTCTGGCGTCCCATCGCCCAGAATTGCAGGACGTGATCCTAGGGTCCACAGCCGCCCATGTGGTGCGCCACGCCAAATGCGCGGTGCATGTGGTACGCTGATCCACATCTTTGAGTGACATCTTGACAAGCGGCTTTGGTGAGGGATCACCGGGGCCGGTTTGTTGGAAAGTACCGTCGGGCTTGATGGCCTGGTGGACCGATCCGCTGCAGCTGGTAACAGGCGCGGGCAATCGCAGCAGCACGCTCATTTGGTGCGCTCTTGAAAGAAGGTTTAGAGGCCGTTTGAAAAAACTGATGGTGAGCAAACCGCCGCTTACTCGCTGTCCAGAAAGATCGAGATATTGCAAATAGCGCCTCTTGCAGAGCCCGGCTTTCACCTTGGGGTCGCAGCGAGATTTAGAGTTGAAGGGCAGTTATGCGGTTATTGCTGCGTTTCAGCGATTTGACTAAGGGCCTCTATGCCGGAGCTCTCTTTGCAAATAAGGAATGATGTTTTTTCCTAGTGTAAGTCCAAGCAATAAAACGACTTGTTTTTTGTCCCTGTGCCATTTCCACGACTTTATAGTCAGCAACCCTTGCTCTTTTCAGAACTCGGGAGAGAGGCTGGAGGTTGTCTTTTTTCGACACCAGCGACGTAAACCACAGGCATTGGTCGGCGAACTCAATGCTCTGTTCAACCATGCGGGCAATAAACTGTATCTCGCCGCCGGGACACCAAAGCTCAGCATTTCGACCACCAAAGTTGAGTTTTGTTGAACGCCCTTTTCCAAGGTTCGCCCATTTACGTTGAGTACCCTTGTTCGCTTTCTCGAGAGACCCGTGAAAAGGTGGATTGCACATGGTCAGATGAAAAGCTTCGTTAGGCTGGATCACACCGCGAAAAATATTCTCACGTTTACTTTGTCGCCTAAGGGTAATTGCCAATTTGTTGAACTCGCAAATTTGCCGTGCTGACTTGATCGCACCAGCATCGATATCGACGCCAGTGAAGTGCCAGCCGTATTCGCTCTGACCTGTAAGGGGGTACACCAAGCTCGCACCAGTGCCGATGTCCAAGACCTTAATATGACGTCCTCGCGGGGCTTCTTGGTTGTTACTGTCTGCAAGCAAGTCTGCGAGGTAGTGGATGTAGTCGACCCGGCCAGGAATTGGTGGGCACAAGTAGCCAGCGGGAATACCCCAGAAATCAATACCATAATGCGTCTTTAGCAAAGCTCGATTAAGCATACGGACTGCATTCACGTCTTGAAAATCAATCGTCGTCTGACCCACTGGGTTACTGACCGTGAAGGCCTCAAGTTCAGGGGTCTGCGCCATCAAACGCACGAAATCGTAGCCCTCTGAGTGTTGATTACGGGGATGCAGCTTCGATTTGGTGACCATGGGGACGCCTATATTAAAGTTTGGTGGACGTCATTCGCCAGACAGTTTGCTGCTTTTAGGCTCACATTCTCAAATAGTAAAATGAGGAGTGAGGCTGATCCTGCAGTTATGTGACGATTGGGCCCTTCAATTGGAGTACCTCACTGTCATCATGATCTCGAAACCGATTTTGTTAACTGGCGACACTACTCAAATTCAATAGGTGCGTCGATCCGGCCCTTAGCCGACCTTGAAAGACGTCTTTGAATGCCGCGATTGAAGCCCGTATTGCGGATTTTCGCTGCGGCTACACACCTCTGATGCTGGCGAAGGCCTGGATCGCAGACTTTGCTGCCAATCGAGACATTTTTGGGAGTGGCTACTATTCATCACTTACTTCCGTTGCCGGGAACATTGCTTATTCCTACCTGTAGCCTCGATCCCGTAAATCAAGCCATAGTACGTTCAGTACACACTAAATTGGACTAGGATTCCTCTAGCACCTTGCGCGCAACTGCGAAAGCACTCCAACGCGGTGGCACGCCACATTAGATTCAGTCACGTGTGTCTGACGTCAGCGCTTATGGAGCCACATAGGGTTATTTGATAAAAGAGGATTTGTTGCTCATCGTAGCCACTGAGGAGTGGACGATGAGAAAGACAACAAAAAGCCCTGGCGAGAAGATCGTCAAAGACATCAAGCGGGCGACCCGCAAACACTATCCGTCCGAAGAGAAGATCAGGATCGTATTGGATGGTCTGCTCGGTGAGGACAGCATCGCTGAGCTGTGCCGTCGTGAAGGCATATCGCAAGGTATCTACTGCAAATGGTCCAAGGACTTCATGGAGGCCGGGAAGAAACGGCTGGCTGGGGACACGGCACGCGCCGCCAATGCTGTTGAGGTCAAGGAGCTGCGCCGTGAGGCAAAGGATCTCAAAGAGGTGGTTGCAGAACAAGCCCTCGAACTGCGCCTTCTCAAAAAGCATGACAGGCGATGGTGGCGACCACGAATGAGATACCCCGCATCTGAGAAGCTGGAGATCACCCGCTTGGTTGAAGAAAGCCATCTGTCGGCCCGTCGGACCTTGGCCAATCTCGGCATTCCACGCACAACTTTCTATCGTTGGTATGTTCGTTATCTCCAACGAGGGGATGCCGGGTTGCAGAACCAATCTCCCAAGCCAAAACACGTCTGGAACCGAGTGCCTGACGAGGTGAAGCGCAAGGTTGTCGACTTCGCCTTGGAAGAAACAGAGCTGTCGCCCCGCGAGTTGGCCGTGACCTTCACGGATCAAGAACGGTACTTTGTATTGGAATCCACAGTGTTTCGCACACTCAAGGCGCATGATCTGATCACCAGCCCTGCTTTCATCGTTCTGAAGGCTGCTAATGAGTTCAAGCACAAGACGACGGCCATCAACCAGCTTTGGCAGACTGACTTCACCTACATCAAGGTTTTGGGATGGGGTTGGTTCTATCTCAGTATGGTCCTCGACGATTACAGCCGCTACACTGTCTCTTGGAAGCTCTGCACACCAACATGCGGGCTGAAGACGTTACCCGATACGCTTGACCTCGCATTGCGGGCATCCGGCTGCGACCAGGTTCACGTCGTTCACAAGCCCCGCCTGGTCAGCGACAACTGATCCAGTTACGTCTCAGGGGGTCTGGCAGATTGGTTGCAGGATAAAGGCATAAAACATTCTCGCGGTGCGCCTTATCATCCGCGAACCCAAGGCAAGGTCGAACGATGGCATCAAACCTTGAAGAACCGCATTCTGCTGGAAAGCTACTTGCTGCCAGGTGACCTCGAAGCTCAGATCGAAGCCTTCGTCGAACACTACAACCACCCACGATATCACGAGAGCATCAACAACGTCACACCCGCCGACGTCTACTTCGGCCACGACAAAGCCATTCTAAAGCAAAGAGAAAGGATCAAACCAACAAGATGAGCCAAACGCTCTGTTAGTTTAAGCCGCCTTTGGTTCCAAAAACGCTGACGACGGACACCCCCGATCTTGAAATTCTCGGCAGGCCCATTCTCGAACTGGATTGACCCATGCAGACGCTGACAACGCAAAGTGAATGGATTGACCGTGCGCGCGCCGTCTTGCCCGCCGCTGGCTTTGGTAATTTTGACCCAGATATCGTAATCGCGCGCGGGGACGGCAGCCACGTTTGGGATGAAGACGGTAATGAGTATATCGACTATCTCATCGGCTCTGGGCCAATGCTGCTTGGACACGGCCATCCCGAAGTCTTGGAAGCAGTGCTAGAGCAACTACCCAAAGGCATGACGTTCTTTGCCAACAATGCCAAAGGGATCGAACTGGCCGAAGCAATCGTGGATGCCGTACCCTGTTGTGAACATGTGCGCTTTGTCGCATCAGGTGGTGAGGCGGACATGTACGCTATCCGTTTGGCGCGCGCGTACACGGGGCGCACCAAGATCCTAAAATTCGAAGGCGGTTATCACGGGATGAGCGCCGAAGCACAGATGAGCCTTGCTCCGTCTACCCGTGTTAATTTCCCTCAAGCGGTGCCGGACAGTGCCGGTATCCCGCAGGGTGTTGCTGATCAAGTGCTTATCGCGCCGTACAATGATTTGGCGGCGGTTGAGGCACTCTTAAACGAAAACGATGACATCGCGGCCATCATAGCCGAACCATTGCAGCGGATAATTCCTGCAGCAGCCGGTTACCTTCAGGGCTTGCGTGATTTGTGCGATAAATACAGCGTCCTTCTGATTTTTGATGAGATCGTCACAGGATTTCGCTTGGCTTATGGTGGGGCGCAGGAGCGTTACGGAGTGACACCCGACATCTGCACTTTGGGCAAGATCATTGGCGGTGGTTTCCCTCTTGCCGCTGTTGGAGCCAGCGGCGAGATCATGCAGCATTTCGACAAGTCGATTGTTGGTGCTGACAAATGGCTTATGCAACTCGGCACATTATCTGGCAACCCGATCGCTGCGGCTGCAGGCCTTAAAACGATGGAAATCCTACGCCGTAAAGAAAGCTATGCTAGGCTTCGCGCTATAGGCAAAAACCTTCAAGACATGCAAAGCAAAGCTCTGACCAATGCAGGTGTACCGCACCAGATCTGCGGCGATGAAACCTTGTTTGATATCTTTTTTACCAAGGCTGCGTGCCGAGATTATCGGTCAGCAAAACATGATGAGCCAGCACTAAACACCGCGTACAATGCGACACTGCGCAAACATGGCGTATTCAAATCCCCCGGGAAACTCTATCCTTCCCTCGCCATCACCGAAGCCGATTTGGAACAAACACGTGATGCTGTATTGGAAGCCGTACGCTCAACGTTCCTGGATTAGGGCCTTCTAACCAGTTTGCTGCCTGCTCAAGAGTTGTGGCCGGGCGAAGCCTCTTGATCGAACGATCATGGCCTCACTGTATTTGATGGTTCGTTTGACGAAGCATAACTGCCATTCGTGAACATTGCAGCATCGGTCAAGTTGAGCTCGAAGCGACCCTCGGAGGACGCGCAGGATTCCAGTGGTATGGTGCCTCGTCAACGTTGAGTTGTCGTTGTGGGAGGGTATGGCGGATCGGAGGATCAGTTATGGGAACATTAAACTTACCTGCCATTCGCGCACTTCGCCCTGCTTGGAACAAAGGCCGTATCGTCGGTCAGAAACGACCGTTGAAGCCAAAACACGTTTGGGCAATCCGCGTTCGGCTCGAACTCGCCGAGAACCACCGCGATCTTGCGTTGTTCAATATGGCAATCGACAGCAAGCTTCGCGGCTGCGATCTGGTAAAGATGAAAGTTATTGATGTGGTGGCATCTGGTCAAATCAAGGCGCGGGCCTCTGTGTTGCAGAGCAAGACACAGAAACCCGTTCGATTTGAGATTTCTGAAGGAACTAGGGCCTCCGTTGAAAGATGGATGGAGGATGAACTCATGGTAGGTTCAGAGTACCTTTGGCCCGGCCGGCTCCACGAAAGGTTACATATCTCAACGCGCCAGTATGCGCGGATCGTGCGAGATTGGGTATCGTCGATTGGTTTAGAGGCCAGCGCCTATGGCACGCATTCAATGCGGCGAACCAAGGTTGCCCAAATCTACAAGAAGACCGGCAATCTTCGTGCGGTTCAACTTTTACTCGGGCATACCAAAATGGACAGCACCGTCAGGTATCTCGGTGTCGAACTTGAGGATGCTCTTGCTATTGCAGAAGCTATTGAAATCTAGAAATAAGGGCCGTCTTCTTGGACGGCTTACAGCCGCCAATCGTCGGTCGATCTGAGGCCGTACCGCAGCTTGACCAGAACAGTCATTCGTTCATCTTGCAACACCTAGTCGGCTCAAACTACCCTACAGTCGCGCGGCGCCACTCAAATTTGCCCTGTCTTGCCATCCGATTTCAGATACTCTCGAAGGACCCTTGCTGTCCGTTACGTGGGGATAAACAGTTGTTGGCAAGGAGATTCCAATGCGTGACATTGTTGATTGGCTGACCGAGCTTGGGTTGGCGAAGCATGCACCTTTGTTTGTTGAAGCTGAAATCGACTTTTCTACGCTCTCCGATATTGAAGAAGACGATCTGAAAGAACTCGGATTGCCACTCGGTCCTCGTAAAAAGATATGGGGCGCGATCAAACGACTGGGCGAAGTGAGCCAAACAGCCAGTAAGCCTCCAGTTGAAAGCCCCATTGCTGCAACGCCTACGGAAGCAACCTCAGCACAATCTGACGCTGAACGCCGCCATCTCACCGTCATGTTTGTCGATCTTGTCGGCTCCACCGAGATGGCAACGCGGATGGACGCCGAAGACATGCGTGATGTCATCACTAGTTACCAGAACACGGTGGCCGGTGTCGTCAGCCGCTATGAGGGATTTGTTGCTAAGTTTATGGGTGATGGTGTGTTGTGTTATTTTGGCTGGCCACGCGCCAACGAGGATGACGCTGAACGCGCGGTGCGGGCCGGTCTGTCGATCATCGATGCCATCAAGAAAACCAAAACCCCCAACGGATTGCCCCTGTCCACCCGTGTCGGCATCGCAACCGGCGTCGTCATCGTCGGTGATCTAATCGGCAGCGGTGCAACGCAAGAGGCGGCGGTTGTGGGCAAAACGCCAAACCTCGCCGCGCGTCTTCAAGGCGTCGCGGGCCTGAACCAACTGGTGGTCGCTAATGAAACGCGACGACTGTTGGGCACGATCTTTGATCTTTCCACCCTCGGCGGGCAAGACTTGAAAGGCATTAGTGGTCCCGTCGATGCTTATCTGGTGGAGGGTGATGCTTCTGTCCAAAGCCGATTCGCCGCTCGTCAGTCCGGCGAGGTGACGCCCATTGTCGGGCGTGAGCGTGAGATCGAGTTGATGACCGAGCGTTGGGCGTTGGCCCGATCCGGCCAAGGTCAAATGGCAATTGTCAGCGGTGAGGCAGGCATAGGAAAATCGCGCATCACGCAGGCGGTCATCGACGAAGTCGCCAATTACGATCACACTCGGATCACCTTCCAGTGCTCACCCTATCACGCAGACAGTGCTTTCTACCCAGTTACGCAGCAAATGTCTTTTGCAGCGGGATTCGCACCATCAGACAGTCCTGATGTACGTTTGGATAAGCTAGAAAAGCTTCTTGGCACTGATCAGGATACACTGCGGCTGATGGCCCCACTACTCGAGCTTAACGGCGAGGCTCGGTATGGCGCGTTGGACATGACACCAGCCCAGCAGCGCGCACAGACGATGAAAGCGCTGGCTGGGCTGCTGGTGCAGCAGGCGCAAGATAAACCGGTTCTGCTGGTCTACGAAGACCTACACTGGGTCGATCCAACATCGCAGGAGCTGCTGGACATCCTGTTGGATCAGATCACCGATCAGCCAATCATGATTCTCGCAACAGCCCGCCCGACATTCGAGTATGGCTTTGGTGGGCATCCCATTGTCACAAAGTTCGTATTGAACCGTCTGGGCAAAGAGCAAATCGGCTCAATCGCGGCAAAACTAACCGGCGGCAAGGCATTGCCCAATGAGATCATGGAGATCATCGCACAACGCACCGATGGTGTGCCGTTGTTCGTCGAAGAGTTGACCAAGACGATCCTCGAATCCGGCGCACTCACGGAAGAAGGTGACCGTTTAGTGCTAGATGGCCCGCTCAGCTCCATCGCCATCCCCGCCACGCTGCATGACAGTCTGATGGCACGGCTCGACAGACTGCAGCCGATCAAAGAGGTTGCGCAGACCGCCGCTTGTATTGGGCGGGAGTTCAGCCACGGGTTGCTTTCGAAAATCGCACTCCTGCCAGACGCCGAATTGTCCGAAGCTATGGAAGCTTTGATCGCAGCTGAGCTGGTTTACCGGCGCGGCCTGCCGCCCGAGGCGACATATCTGTTCAAGCACGCGCTGGTCCGTGACGCCGCTTATGAAAGCCTGCTGAAAGAACGACGCCGCGCAATCCACACCCGCATCCTGATCGCACTAGAGGTTGACGCTGACACCGCCACCGAGGTTCTCGCCGTTCACGCAGAGGCTGCGAACCTGACAGACCGCGCCATCGATTTGTGGGAAATCGCTAGCAAAGCCGCTATCGCACGACCGGCGTTTGACGAGGCAATCTCACACCTTGGCAGGGCGATGACATTGATCGCACCCCAATTGGAAAACAACGATATCCCGTCGTTTGAACGCGCGCTTGCTCTGCAAGTGCCACTCAGTATGGCCTTTCTCTCCCGCAAGGGTCACGCGGCTGACGAAACACTAGAGGCCTTCGCAAAGGCTTTGGCCATGGCTAACAAGGTCGGCGAGACCCCGATGCGTTATTCAATCCTCTACGGATTATGGGTTAGTGCGGGAACCAGAGGGCAACACGCGGAGGCGTTACGCAGCGCGGAGGCGCTTGTCGAGCTTACTGAAAATTCCCCGAATACGCCGCCAATGGTGGTTGCCAATCGGGTTGCGGCTGCCTCGCAATGGTTCATCGGGAATTATGCACAGTCCGATCGATATTTGAATGTCGCCTTTGCAAACTATGATCCTGTTGTACACGCGGGGCTCGCCAGCCAATTCGGACAGGATATCGGTGTAACGGCCCACCTGTTCAGAGCACTGAACTTGCTGGTTTTAGGACAGACAATCCGCGCCAATGCTCACATGGACGATGCAGAAAACGTCGCCAAATCAACCGGTCATATTCCGACAATCAGTTATGTTTTGGGGATGCGTCCCCTATACAGCCTGATATCCGGGGACGGCCTCGACGTAGAGCGATGCCTGAACGAACTGGCACCGATTGCTCATGAACACGATCTAGGACTATGGCTGGCCTTTTTACCAGTCTTGACTGAAATCATGGCGGCGCAAAATGGTGACGAGACCAGCATCGAAAGGTACCGCAAGGCGCACGAGAAACTTGCCACCACAAAGTTCAAAACAAATACATCCCACCTTCACATTGATTTTGCCCGATCAGTTCTGAAGATGGGTCATCGTAACTACGCTGTCGATCTGGCGGCTGTGGCGCAGGACATGATCCAGGACACAGGCGAGAACGTCGCCTTGTCCAGCCTCCACAGATTACAAGCGGCGATAGCCCTAGATGTTGCCGACACAAAGACCGCCGAGAAATATCTCGGCAACGCCCTCAACGTTGCCCGGCAACAAGGTGGAAAACTATGGGAACTGCGCGCTGCAATTGATCTCGCCCGTCTCTGGCATGAACAAGGCCGGATTGACGAAGCCATTGCCGTTCTTACCCCTGTCCACCAAAGCATTGCGGATGGGGACTGTCCTGATGATCAAGTGGCAGCGCGCGAGTTACTCGCGATCTTGGCTGGGTAGCGCAGTTTTCGAAGGGTTAGGTCGTACTTCGTTTGCTGTGTTGGTTTAGTAAAAGGGACCTTGAGAGTCGGCTTCGGTAGCGCTTTGGTTGCTAAATCGCGCCTGCAGGGAAAGACCACATTCCGCCGAAGTGAGGGCCGTCATGACCGCTTTGGGCTGTTGTAAGCCTTCAGTCGAGAATGAGCCGCTGCGGATATCCCTACGGTGCTAAGGCTGTAGCCTGTTAGGGGATCGGTAAATGATAATTTTCGTCCAGAAGCCAGTTTACAATAATTCATAAGCTAGCGTGCTGCTAATGCAGAGCTTTACAGTTCCTATGAAAGCGAACTGACACATTTTTTATTTTCATCGGGGAGGGAAGTGGTGGCGGTACAGGGACTTGAACCCCGGACACGCGGATTATGATTCCGCTGCTCTAACCAACTGAGCTATACCGCCATGGTGTGAGGGGCGATTTAAGCGACAGCGCAGGGCGGGTCAAGGGCATCCGTCGCTGAATCTCACATTTTGTGTAGAAAAATTTTGGCTGCTGGTTGAGGACCTTTGTTGGTTACGATGAGAGGCTGGCTGGCAGGCGGGTTGAGACGGAAACGCCGCGAATAAACCCTTCGCAATCGTCCAGCGCGGTGATGGGCAGCATATGCCCCAGGCCGTCCAGTTTTTCGCAGCGCAGGCCGTATTGTTCCATCGACAGGCCTTGTTCGGCGATGGGGAGGATTGCGTCGTCGGTTCCGAACAGGATGGCGCCGGGTGTGTGCAGTTCGCCGTAACGAGTTGATTGGTGTTCGATGCTAATATCTGCGCCGACCGCGTCTGCTGAAGCGGCGACAAACGCCTTGGGGCGGAGGCCAAGCGCGCCGCCGGCCCGGTCAAGAAAATCCTCGGGGCAGGGTTCGGGGGCAAATACGGCGGTCAGCGCGGCTGAGGCCGTGTGCTGGGCCATCGGGACGGCGATTGTGTTGGCTAAGGCGCGGCGCACAAAGGGTGAGCGGATCTGCAGCGGTTTGAACACGTCAGGGGCACCGCGCAGCGGGTGGGTCAGGGGGGCAAGCAGGGCCAATCCGGCAATCCAGCGGGGATTGTCTAATGCGATGGCCAACGCCACTGCGCCGCCTAAAGAATGCCCTACCAGAACGGGGTCTTTGGCCTCTTTAAGGGTCAGGAACTCGGCAATCATGCGGGCCTGTTCGGGCAGGGTGGCAAGGTCGTCTGAGGCGCGTGTGGAGTACCCGCAGCCAGGACGATCCAACGCGATGACGTGGTGATCTTGAGACAAGCGTTTGACGAGGCCATAGGTGAAGTGCTGCAATTGCCCGGACAACCCATGGATCAGCACCAGCGTCTGCTTTTTAGGGTTTCCTGCCTCGACATAATGGATTGACCCGTCTTGTACAATTTGGATCTGACCGGCTTGCGGCGTGAGGACTTCCCCCAGCCGTGCCAGTTTGCGTGTCCAGAAAAAGGACAGTGTCAGGCCTGCTAGCAGAAGTACCGTTAGCGTGCCCAAAACAGACAGGAGGATGGTCATTTGACGGTTGTCTCCGCAATGGCTTGGGGATCGGATCCCGGCGGTTTCTGTCACGCAGCAAGACTTAGTCCAGCTTGTTCAGGGCGTCCAGTGTCGGAAAGGAAAGGGTGTCTAGCAGGCGGAAAACCTCGAACCGGCAATCGGGGCCGGCCCAGCCGCTTGGGAAAAAGGCGCGCGGCAGGCCGGGATGGCGCAGGACCACACGCCGCCACCGGTGGATTAGAAGCGTGCGCAGAGCGGCGATTTCCCACGCGGTTGGATGTGCGTCTTGTGGCCGGTTTAGGGTCACGCTTTTTGCCGCGTCGCGCAGGTCCTTGCAGGCAAGGATCAGGTCGGGGGGGCAGAGCCGGGTTTTCAGCCAATCGGGCACGGATCGTGCGGTGGCTTCGAATGCGACCAGATCATCGCAGTTCTTGGGCAGCGGGCCAGAGCCTAGGGCGACAGTGCGCCCGATGCTTATGTAATTCTCGGCCAGCAACAGGTCATCCAGTGTATGAATGCCGGGGCCGTCTTCGGCGATCAGGATGTGCCAGTCTTTCGGGATTTCTGGCGCGCGATTATAGATGCGAGGGGTGACTTTGGCGGATTGAGCGCGGCCAAAGTCGGTCAGGAAATGCACTGAGGCCCGCCCCGAACGGGTGCTTTCGATCCAACCATCTTTGCGCAGGCGATGCAGGGCAACGCGCATGGCCTCGGGTTTGATACCCATGGGCTGAATGATCCGGGTCAGCGCCCCGCCAGAGATACGATCGCCGGGCTGTTGGGCCAGATCACCAAACAGGGACACGATCAAGGACCAGACCCGCTGGTTTTGCGGATCGGTCAGGCGGGTGACAGAGGTTTGAAACCAGATGATTTGGGTCGTCATACCCATAGTTTAAGGTGCACCGTCGCCGGGCGCCATGAGAAAAGCGGACACCTTTAAGAGACAAGTCATGCTTTCGTCAGGCTAATCTTGGTAGCTGACTCTCAAGTTGGGCTGGGTGGATGCTGCGCTGTTCCACAAGGCTAACCTGAACTCGGCGCTCATCAAGCGAGCCGCAAAAATTGAAATATTTGTCTATCGCTCTAAACTAGCAAGATATCGTGAAACGGAAAAATCAGCCTGAACGACCTTTCATTATGGAAAAGGCCGAGAGGGGACCCGGCAATTAGAGGTCAAGTCAGGCCTAAGTTTGGGTGATCCTTTCTGTTTTAATGAAACACTTTGAATGATGTGGATCTCACTATGCTAAAGAAAACTCTCTTACCTTTTCTGTTTCTGTCCATGCCAGCGCTTGCCGATATCTCTGATGAAGCGAATGCCTGCATTGATGAGCTGACCTCGCGTTTTGGAAACGTGGGTGGCGAGGTGTTGGGGCAAGAATTCAGCGAAGCAGCGATCATGGTGCGTTTGCGTGATGGGAACGGTGTTATGTATGAATGCATCGTCTGGTCTGGTCCGGAGGTCGCAGATCTGAGGCGTGTTGGCGATGAGGGGGCGGTATCGGCTGACAACGTGTCCGGCGAACAGCGGGTTAAATTCGCAGCAGGAGAGAGTGGCATGGCCACAAGCGGGACGCTTCAATCCGGCACTTCGGTACGCTACATTCTTGGTGCCAGCGATGGGCAGTTTCTGAATGTGGATGTCGGGTCTCGCGGTGGGGCCCTTGATTACAAGATTTTCAATCCCGATGGATCGATGCTGTTGGATCTGATTTCGTCTGAAAAACCGTATCGTGGCCAACTCTGGCAGTCGGGGGATCATATTGTAGAAGTGGTCAATGCAGGGGCGCAGCCGGTCACGTTCGATATTGGTGTCGGCATTGACTAGGCAAAAACCAGTTCCATCTACATCCCTTACTAGATGGCTTTATCTGGCTTCAGGTTCGCGGTTCATAGCGTGGACGCAGAGCTATAGGTCAACAGGTTTCAACCTTTGACAGCAAGTGAGGGCCCTTAGGTGTATCAGGGCCCTCTTGTTGGTCAGTAGGCGTTCATAGTCAGCAGTTCGTATTCTGCGACCATTTCATCATTCTGATTGGTGAGGGTGACGTGCCAGCGGACCTCGCCGTATTCATCGGTGCGCTGGGTCTTTTTCTTGACGCTGAGACGCACCTTGATGCTGTCGCCGGCGCTGACGGGTTTCATAAAGCGCAGATTATCAAGGCCGGTGTTGGCCAGAACAGGGCCTTCGTTGGGCTCCACGAACAGACCCGCAGCAAAGCTGAGCAGCAGATAGCCATGCGCGACACGACCGGGAAAGAACGGGTTCCGCTTGGCGGCCTCGTCATCCATGTGGGCATAAAACGTGTCGCCGGTGAATTTGGCGAATAGTTCGATGTCGTCCAAAGTAACTGTGCGCGATGCAGTGTTCAGCGTTTCACCAATCGACAACTCACCATATTTGCGCGTGAACGGGTGCGCGGTTGCCTTGATCTCGGGCGTGCCGGGGACCCAGCGTTCGCCAATTGCGGTCAGCATCTCGGGCGAGCCTTGGATCGCGGTGCGCTGCATGTAGTGTTTTACACCGCGTACGCCGCCCATTTCTTCGCCGCCACCGGCGCGACCGGGGCCGCCATGCACCATGTGGGGCAGGGGAGAGCCGTGACCGGTGGATTCCTTCATCGAGTCGCGATTGTTTATGTAGATCCGACCGTGATAGGCGCCCGAACCCAAAACCACGTCGCGGGCAACGGTGGGATCGTGGGTTATGACCGAGGTCACGAGCGATCCTTGACCGCGGTTGGCCAACGCGATGGCATGGTCCAGATCGCGGTAACCCATGACGGTAGAGACGGGGCCGAAGGCTTCGGTGTCGTGGACCCGCTGCGCGTTGTCGGGATCGGCGCAATGGAACAACATCGGCGGCAGGAATGCGCCTTTGTCTTTGTCTGCCCCTTGGACGTCAAAGTTCTCGGGGTCGCCAAAGACGCGCTCGGCCTCTTGGCCAAGGATCGCGGCTTTTTCCAGAACATCGTGTTTTTGACCGTTTGAGATGAGTGCACCCATACGGGTGGTGTCTAGACGCGGATCACCGATGGTGATTTTTGCCAGACGTGCGGACAGGGCTTCGATCACCGCTTGCGTGGTGGTTTCGGGTGCGATGATGCGGCGAATGGCGGTACATTTTTGACCGGCTTTGGCGGTCATCTCGCGGCTGACTTCTTTGATGAACAGATCGAACTCCGGCGTGCCGGGCTCAGCGTCAGGTCCCAGAATGGATGCGTTCAGGCTGTCTTGCTCGGCCACAAAGCGCACAGCGTTGTTCAGGATCACCGGGTTTGACCGCAGCATTAGCGCGGTATTGGCTGAACCGGTAAAGCTGACCACGTCCTGCATGCCGAGATGATCGAGCATATCGCCCAGACCGCCCGAGACCAGTTGCAGTGCGCCGGGTGGCAGGATGCCTGCGTCCAGCATGATTTTCACGGCCAGCTCGGTCACATAGCAGCTGTTGGTGGCGGGTTTGACGATTGCAGGGACACCGGCCAGCAAAGTGGGGGCCAGTTTTTCCAACATACCCCAGACGGGGAAGTTGAATGCGTTGATATGTACGGCCACACCCTGCAGCGGGGTGCAGACGTGCTGACCAAGGAAAGTGCCATTGCGGCTGAGTTGTTCCAGATCGCCGTCCAGATAGACGTGTCCATCGGGCATTTCACGACGTCCTTTGGAGGCAAACACAAACATGGTGCCGATGCCGCCGTCGATATCGATCATGTGATCGCTTTGAATCGCGCCGGTGTTAAAGCTGAGATCGTAGAGCGCTTGTTTCTGCGCACCCAAAGCGTTGGCCAGTGCTTTGATCATCTTGGCGCGCTCATGGAATGTCATTTTGCGCAGGGCGGGGCCACCCACTGTGCGGGCGTAATCCAACATGCCCTGCACATCGAGTGAGCTGTTGCCAGCTGTGGCAAAGGCTTCGCCTGTGATGGCGGAGGCGATGGTGCGGGCGCCTGCATCTGGGGTGATCCATTCACCGGCTGCAAAGCTGGAAATCTGTTGTAGGGTCATGGGACCTCTCCTGTTTCGAGTCAGGCAAATGTACGCCCGGTTGGAGGTATGATATTATTGACCGACTGATCGGTCAATTATTTTGATGCAAAAAAGTTGATGCTCTTACGAAATCGGCCGGAGCGAGGGGGTCGCTCCGGCCGAATGTCTGTGTCAGTGCCCAAGGGAGCCAAAGTAATTTGGCAGAACCAGAACCACCCAGGGAACCAGTACAATCAACGCCAATCGGAAGATGTCGGCGATCCAGAAGGGGGTTACACCCCTAAAGATGGTGGCGGTTGAGACATCCCCAACAACCCCTTTCAGGATGAACACGTTCAGTCCAACCGGGGGTGTGATGAGCGAGATTTCGGTCACCACCACAACCACAATACCGAACCAGATCGGGTCATAGCCCAATGAGGTGACCAGCGGGAAGAAGATAGGCACGGTCAGCAGCAGCATCGACAGCGATTCAAAGACACATCCAAGGATGATATAGATGCCGAGGATCATCAGGATCACCGCAAAGGGGGGTACTTCGTAGGCTGTGACCATGGCGATCAAGGCCTCGGGCAAGCCAGCCAGGTTGATGAAGTTTGAAAACACCTGTGCACCGATCAGGACGGCAAACAGTGACGCGGCGGTGAAAGAGGTCTCTTTGAGAACCTCAAAAATGCCGCCAACGGTCAGCCCGCCTCGGAACAGAGCAATCAAAAAGGCACCAGCAGCGCCCATGCCTGCGGCCTCGGTCGGGGAGAAAGTCAGGTTCAGCGGTTCGAAATCAAACGCACCGTACAGGCCGCCGATGACGAGGAAGAACAACAACAGCACAGCCCAGACAGAGCCAAGTGCCTTAACGCGTTCACCCCATCCTGCGCGTTCACCGGCGGGGCCGGATTCTGGATTGCGCCAGACGGTCCAGCGGACTGCGAAGAGATAGAACAGGATGCCCAGAATGCCGGGCAGAACGCCCGCCATGAACAGCTTGCCAATAGATGTCTCGGTCAGCAGGCCATAAATCACCAAGATCACCGAAGGTGGGATCAGGATGCCGAGCGTGCCGCCAGCCGCGATGGATGCGGTCGACAGTTCATCGGAATAACCATAACGGCGCATTTCCGGCATTGCGACCTTGGACATGGTCGCCGCTGTTGCCAGTGATGATCCACAGATGGCCGAAAAACCACCACAGGCCGCGACGGTTGCCATCGCGATACCACCGCGCATGTGGCCAAGAAAGGCATTGGAAACGGCGTACAGTTCTTTTGCCATGCCGCCTTTGTTCACAAACAGACCCATCAGGATGAACAAGGGCACGACCGACAGGCCGTAATCCTGCGCGGTATCCATGGTTTGGCGCCCGACCATCGACATCGCCGCCTTGAGGCCGCGCTCCGAAAAGATCGAGCCGCCGCGTTCGTAGGCGAAGCCCAGCGTGCCGACGAGGCCCATGGCAAAAACGATGGGCATGCGCACAAGCACAAGCACCAGAACAAGGGCGAAACCAATAAGGGCGGCGGTCATTGTGCGGACTCCGACAGCAATTTAGGGGCAAAAAGGTGAAGGAGGCCGGTGATGATCATGGCAATGGCGGTGATCGCCAGAGACACGGTAATGAACCAGCCAATGTAATATGTCGGGATCGAAAGGTATTCGGTAACATCACCATAGTCGCGGGCGCGCTCGGCCAAGATCCAGATGCGCTGGATCGGCCAGAACAACAGAATGCCGCTGACAACGTAAAGGATTCCGTCACGCAGACGGCTGAGACGCAGGCGGTGGAAAATTCCATCGGTCAGATCGACCGCGATATGGCCATCGCTCACGGAAATGATTGGCATGACGGAAAACACCAGAATAGCCATAAGAATGCGGGTGAGCTCGGTAGCGGCTTCGATCGGGGAATTGAAAACGGATCGTAGGATGACGTCGCAGAATGTCATCACCATCAGAGCGAACAGCGCAGCGCAGGCCACGAAAACGGGCAGGGCGCTGGCGCGGCGGATGAGGTGGATCAGGGGGGTCATGCGGGCTCCTCCCACGGGGGATTGGCAGATCGGGGTGAAAGGGGCCACCACAGATGGGCGGCCCCGATAGTCGATCAGAACTTAGTTCGCGGCCATGTCGGCTTTGATCTGGTCGTACGCGGCCTGCGCATCGATACCGGCGTCGGACACTTCGGCGATGACCTTGGTGCGCACGTCAGCTGCGATGGCGTTGAATTTGTCCAGATCCGCAGCAGAGGCGGCGTTGATCGCGTTGCCGTCGGTCGCGGTGGTTGCTTCACGGCCAATGGCGTCGATCTCGTCCCAGATCTTGCCGATTTCGCGGCTCAGGGGCTCACCGAACACTTTGTCGTCCAGCGCGGCCTGAAGATCGGCAGGCAGATCGGCAAAAGTGTCTTCGTTCATGATGAAGGCGAAGGAGCCACGATACAGGCCACCGGGAACTTCGTACACGTTCTTTGCAACTTCGGTCAGTTTAAAGCCTTTGCGCGATTCCATTGGCATCACAACACCGTCGGCTGCGTTTGATGCCAGTGTTTCGTATACTTTAGGCGCAGGAACTTTGATGCCGGTGGCACCTAGCGCAGAACCTACATCGCCGCCAACGCCGCCAGGGATGCGTACTTTGAGACCCGAAATCTGGCTCATGTCAGTCACGGCTGCATTCGAGTGCAGCTGAGCGGGACCGTGCGTGTGCAGGGCGATCAGCTTGACGCCGCGGTGCTCGTTGGCTTTGGACAGAAACTTTTCGTATGCGCGCCAGTAAGCAACCGAAGCGGCTTCGGCAGACCCTTCGTAGCCGGGCAGTTCGATCAGCTTGGTGGTGACGAAACGACCGGGCTGGTAGCCGTGGAAGATGATCGAAGCATCAGCCGCGCCATCTTGGATCAAGTCCATCTGTGCGGGAGGAGGGGCAATGCCCAATTTCAGTTCGGCGGTGACTTTGCCGTCTGTAGCCTCTTCGACCATTTCAACGAATTTGGGCCACATTTTGGCGTTGATGCCGTGGGTGGGTGGCGCCCAGCTGGAAATCGTCAGTGTGTGATCCGCGGCAAAGGCTGCGACACCTGTTACGGCCAGGGCTGCTGAGGCCAGCAGAGTGGTCAGTTTAGTCATTTTCACCATTGGGTTTCCTCCCTCAAAAATGGTATTGTTGATGTCGGTTAATGGTTGGTTTTGTAACTATCAACCGTCGGCTTGATCTTATTTCATCAGGCTGCCGGCTCTGCGATTACCCAGGATTTCGGGCTCTCATCAGACACCAACTCCATGATTTCGTTGATTTTTTCCTGCCCTAATTGACCTGCAAGATGCATCGGTCCACCGCGCCAGCGTGGAAAGCCATAGCCGTGAAGCTTGACCATATCCACGTCTTCTGCCCGCTCGGCGATGCCTTCGGCGACGATGCGTGCGCCCTCATTGGCGAGCACGGCGATCAGGCGATCGGCGATTTCCTGTGTTGAGTATGCACGGCGGGTGATGCCGCGATCTGCCGAGTATTGGAGGATCAATTTGTCCACCTCGGGATCCCTTTGTGGTGTGCGGTTGCCCTCAGCATAGGTGTACCAGCCTTTGCCCGCGCGCTGGCCCAAGCGATCCATTTCACACAGCGTGTCGGCAATGCGTTCGTAGCGTTCGTTCGGGTCACGGGTGGCGGCTTGGCGTTTGCGGTTGGCCCAAGCGATTTGCAATCCGGTCAGGTCCTGCAGCTCAAACGGCCCCATGGGCAAACCCGCACCGCGTGCGGCAGCATCGACCTCGTGTGGTAGGGCACCGTCGGCCAGCAGGTATTCTGCTTCGCGCCGGTAAGCGGCCAACATCCGGTTGCCAATGAACCCGTCGCAAATGCCCGACAGGACCGAGACCTTGCGCAAGCGCTTGCCAAGAGCAAAGCCGGTGGCCAGAACCTCGGGGGCGGTATCGGGTGTTTTGACGATTTCCAGCAGCTTCATCACATGGGCAGGGCTAAAGAAGTGCAGCCCGATACAGCGCGACAGGTTGGGGATGCCGTCAAAGATCTGTGTCGGATCAAGATAAGAGGTGTTGGTGGCAAGGATAGCATCCTTAGACACCACAGCGGCCAATTGCTGGAACACTGTGCGTTTGACATCCAGATCTTCAAACACCGCCTCAAGCGCCAAATCGACTTGAGCGGCATCGGCGTAGGTGTCGGTGGTGATCAGGCGCTGGATCATCTCTGCCTGCTTGGCTGGCGATATTTTACCCCGCTTTACGCCGCCTTCGATCAACCCTGCAACTCGGGCCTGCGCGCTGGCCGCTTCCTCAGCATTGCGTTCAATCACGGTGACGGTCAGGCCCCCTGTCAGGCAGGCCATGGCGATCCCCGCGCCCATCAAACCACCGCCAACGATGGCGACATGGTTCAGACCGCGTGGGGCGATGCCGTCGATGGCCTTGGGTTTGCTGACGGCGCGTTCGGCGAAAAATGCATAGCGCAGCGCCTGGCTTTCGGTGGATTTGCGCAGCTCAAGATGGCGGGCGCGTTCCTTTGGCTGCCCTTCGGCAAAGGGCAGGGCAGCCCATTGCAAGGCTTCAAGGTTTAACAGGGGCGATTGCTGGCCCTTGGAACGTTTCTTTAGCGCGGTTTCAGCGGCGGCGTAGGCCTCGGCATCCAAGGCAGCAACCGTGCGGTCGCGGATTTTGATGGGGCGCTGAGGCAGGGTGGTGGCAAAGGCGCGCGCGGCTTCTGTAAGGTCCCCGCTTGCGATCTGATCAATGCCACCGAGTTGCAGCATCTGTGTTGCGGGAATGATTTTGCCAGAGCATGCCAGATCAATGGCGGCTGACATGCCAAGCAAGCGAGGGGCCCGCTGTGTGCCACCGGCCCCGGGGATCAGGCCTGCGTTGACTTCGGGCAGACCAAATTTGGTGCCTTCGACCGCAATGCGCCAAGCGCAACCCATTGCGATTTCAAGCCCGCCGCCCAGAACTGTATCGTGCATGGCAGCGATAAAGGGCGTTTCGCTGTCTTCCAGCATCTGCACTACGTCGGGCAGGTGGGGCTCTTCGGCGGGGCGATCAAACTCGGACATGTCACCGCCCGCAACAAAGGTGCGCCCGGCGCAGGTCAGGATTGCGACGCGTGCGCCCTGCACCTGGGTCACGGCCTGTGCCAGCCCGGCGCGGACCGCTGTTGAGGTTGCATTGACCGGCGGATTGTTGATTTCGACCCAGGCGATATCGCCTTCCCGTGTTACGTTCACAACTGTGCTGGCGGTCATATCCGTGCCCTCGTATCGGAGATTCGTCATATTCAAGAAATTTATTGACCAACCGTTCGGTTAATGCAACAGTTTTGTCGAAACATATGAAAAGCGGGTCTGACATGAGTGATACGATTCTTGCGCAAGATCATGGAAATTGGGTTGAAATCACCCTGAACCGTCCTGATCGCCTGAATAGTTTTAATGACGAGATGCATTATGCATTGCGTGCGACTCTGGAAGGGGCCCGCGATAATGGCGCTCGGGCGGTACTGTTGACCGGGGCCGGACGTGGGTTCTGTGCGGGGCAGGATCTGGGTGATCGTGATCCGTCCAAGATGGATGGCCCGCCCGATTTGTCAAAAACTGTCCGCACATTTTATGCCCCTCTGGTCAACCTGATCCGGTCACTTGATTTCCCGGTCATTTGTGCGGTGAACGGGGTTGCTGCCGGGGCTGGGGCCAATGTGGCGCTGGCCTGTGACATGGTGTTGGCTGCTGAAAGCGCCAAGTTTATTCAGTCGTTTTCAAAAGTTGGCTTGATCCCTGATACCGGTGGATCATGGCATTTGCCACGCCTATTGGGTGAGGCACGCGCCAAAGGATTGGCACTTACCGCGCAGCCGTTGCCCGCGAAACAGGCCGAGGATTGGGGGCTGATCTGGAAAGCGATTGCTGACGATCAGCTGATGGACGAGGCACGTGCGCTGACCGCCAAGCTGGCTGATGGCCCGACATTGGGTTTAGGTCTGACGAAACAGTGCATTCAGGCCGCGGCGGTGGACACGTTGGAGGATCATCTGGAAATGGAGGCCGACGCGATGAAAACCTGTGGCGAAAGCGCAGATTACGCCGAGGGCGTTTCGTCGTTTTTGGAGAAACGCGCACCCAAATTTCAGGGCAAATGACCATGACCCCAAAGGAACGTGCAGAACGCGCCGCGCAGGCGATGTGGGATGGGGATCAGGCCTCGCAATGGGCGGGGATGGAAATCACCCATATTGATGAGGCGACCGCGACGCTGGAAATGACAGTCGCCGCACATCATTGCAATGGCCATGCTATTTGCCACGGTGGTGTGACGTTCATGTTGGCGGACAGTGCGTTTGCCTTTGCTTGTAATAGCCGTAACCAATCAACCGTGGCGCAGCACAATGTGATCAGCTTTGTCGCGCCGGGACAGTTGGGCGACCGGTTGATTGCCAAAGCAACCGAGCTGAGCCTGACCGGGCGCAGCGGAATTTATGATGTGACAGTAACCAATCAGGACGGCCATAAGATCGCGGAATTTCGGGGATTTTCCCGCGCGATCAAGGGCTCTCTGTTCGACGAGTCCTGAGCCGAGGAGGAACCCATGAAAGATTTGACCCCAAACAAGGCCGACCTTGACCCGATCGAGGTTGCCTCGATTGACGAGATCCGCGCGACCCAGCTGGAGCGCATGAAATGGTCGTTGCGCCATGCCTATGACAATGTGCCGATGTATAAGCAGCGGTTCGATGAGGCGGGTGTACATCCGGATGATCTGAAATCTCTGACGGACCTGTCCAAGTTCCCGTTCACCTACAAGAACGACCTGCGCGACAATTATCCGTTTGGCCTGTTTGCGGTTCCGCGCGAACAGATTATTCGGTTGCATGCCTCGTCTGGGACTACCGGTAAGGCGACTGTGGTTGGCTATACCGAAGGGGATATCAACAATTGGGCTGATCTGCTGGCGCGTTCGCTGCGCGCCTCGGGCCTGCGCCGGGGCGATATGGTTCACAACGCCTATGGCTATGGTCTGTTTACTGGCGGTTTGGGTGCTCATTACGGCATCGAACGTCTGGGCGCGACTGTTGTGCCCATGGGGGGTGGTCAGACGAAGAAGCAGGTTGGCCTGATCAACGATTTCAAGCCCGACGGCATCATGGTGACCCCGTCTTATATGCTCAACATCCTCGAAGAGTTCCACAAACAGGGGCTGGATCCACGCGATAGTTCTTTGTCGGTTGGTGTGTTTGGCGCGGAACCTTGGACCAATGCCATGCGTTTAGAGGTCGAAAAGGCCTTCGATATGCATGCGGTTGATATCTATGGCCTGTCGGAAATTATGGGGCCGGGTGTGGCCAATGAATGTGTTGAAACCAAAGATGGCCTGCACGTTTGGGAGGACCATTTCTATCCTGAAATCATTGATCCCAAGACTGGCGAAGTGGTTCCAGATGGCGAGATGGGTGAGTTGGTATTCACCACGCTAACCAAAGAAGGTTTGCCGATGATCCGCTATCGCACCCGGGATCTGACCCGCCTATTGCCGGGAACTGCGCGTTCTATGCGACGGATGGAGAAAATTACCGGCCGGTCAGATGACATGATCATCCTGCGTGGTGTAAATGTGTTCCCAACCCAGATCGAAGAGCAATTGATGGCGACGGGCGGTCTTTCGCCGCATTTCCAGATTGAACTCTACAAATCTGGCCGTATGGATGCGCTGCGCGTTTATGTTGAGGCAAACCCGGATGCCGCTGATGAGCTGAGCAAAACAGCATCGGCGCGGATGTTGAGCAAGCGGATCAAGGATATGGTCGGTGTCTCGACAGAAATCGTGGTGGGTGATCCGGGTGATGTTGCCCGTTCTGAAGGCAAGGCGCAACGCGTCATCGATAATCGAGACAAGGAATAAGATTTGGCCCGCACGATTGCAAAAGACCACGATAAAAAGCGTGCTCAAATCTTGAAATCTGCTGCGCGAGTGTTTGCGCGCGAGGGATTTGATCGGGCTTCGATGACACAGCTGGCGCGAGAGTGCGGGATTTCTAAGGCCAATATTTATCACTACTATGACAGCAAGGATGCCATTCTGTTTGATATCCTTGAGATCTACTTGCGGGAGCTGCGGGATCTGATCTGTGGCATTCAGATCGAAGGACTGAATGCGGAAGAGCGGTTGCACAAGGTGATTGCAGAAATTCTGCTCGCCTATCAGGGTGTTGATGACGAACACAGGGTGCAGACCAGTGGTATGTCGGCATTGCCAGAAGAGCAGCAAAAGGTGCTACGTGGATATCAGCGCGATATGGTTGAGTTTCTGAATGGGATCATTGCCGAGATAGCCCCGGATGTGTTTGGGCATGACGCGGACAAGCTGCGGGCGGCGACGATGTCAGTCTTTGGCATGCTGAACTGGTACTACATGTGGAATGCCGGGGCAGGCCCGGACGCACGTGAAGACTATGCGGCGGTTGTTTCTAAACTGACGCTGCACGGGGTGCGGGGCCTATAACTGTCCCCTGCGCGGTCAATCTTCGAACAAAATTGTATGTACGTGCAAACTGCGCGGCCTTTGGCCTTGCGTCCTGCGGAGGGCGCGGGGCCCGGCAAGCGCGGCGCAGCCGCGCTTGCCGGGCCTAACGGGAGGAGATGCCCCACCCGGGGCTTTGACGACGGGCGGGAGCACTTGTTTTAGGTGCGATGCAGTCCCAAGCTTTCCAGTAGAGTGGTCGCCTCGGCCTGCCAGCGCGTTTTGAGTTCCGCATTGGTGGATTTGCGTAGGCCCATTTCCTTGAGTGCGCCTGCTTTGGTCGACGATGTAGAGCCAAAGCTGGCCGCAACGCGTGGCCACCAGTAATTGACAGAGGCTTGCAGCGCGTCAGCTTGATCCTCTTCGATCAGTTTGATCGTCCCTTCCGCAGCCAATTCAGCGTGACGTGTTTCGATTGGGGTTATCGTGCGGAAGGCTTCGGCGAGCGGCTGATATGAGATCATAGAGAACTCGGTCAATTGAATGACCACAGCGCGGCTCATCAGCAGGTTCATGGCTACGGAATCAACCCAACCCTGAAGCGGATAGTTGAATACCGCCAATCGCATGTCATGATCGCTGCGTGAGGTTCCGATATCTGCGTCCCGCTCCAGACGCGCGGTCCAGGGATGATTGTTCGCATAACGATCCGCATCAGCGCCAAAATCACCCATGATGCGCAGCACTTTGTCTGCGTTATCGGTTTTTTCGAGCACGATTTTGGCGGCGGCGATGCGCTCTTTGATGCCGGGGCCGGAGTTGATCACGTCTGCAAACCCGGCGGCGCCAGCCAATTCACTGTCCACAAAAGTGGCCATCAGCTTCATCAGCTCTGCGCGATAGCGTGGTGGAACGTTGGTCGGGTTGGTCAGAACGCCACCTGCAGCCAGGTAGTTTTCGATTGTCATTTCTTCTGCCATGGTCCCTCTCCCTTACTGGTCAAAATCAACGGTGACGGAATCCGTCAGCGGGAAGGCCTGGCACGACAGAACATAGCCCTTTTCGACTTCGTAGTCTTCCAGCGCATGGTTCGCGACCATTTCGACCTCGCCCTCGATCACCTTACAGCGACATGTTGAACAAACTCCTGCTTTGCAGGCGTAAGGTGCATCCATCGCATTTTCGAGCGCTGCATCGAGGATCGACAGGTCTTTGGGCATGGTGATGGTCTGGGTTGACCCATCCATGGTGATCGCGGCTTTGGTCTGGTTGGCACTGCTCGCTGCATCGCCTGAGACCACCTTGCGTTTGGCCCGACCGGGTTGCGCGCTGGCGAACAGTTCGAACTTGATCTGGCTGTCGTTCAGCCCGTGATCGCGCAGGGCAGCGGCGATGCCTAGCATCATGGGTTCGGGGCCACAGATAAACGCAGTGTCGACGGACTTTATGTCGATCCAATGTTTGAACAGCTGGGCGCATTTTTCTTGGGTAACCAAACCGGTGAACAGGTCAATGTCTTGCGCATCTGATTCAAGAATATGGATGATATTCAGACGACCCATATAGAGGTTCTTGAGATCTTCCAGTTCCTCGCGGAACATGATCGAGTTCACGCCTTTGTTGGCATAAACCAGAGTAAAACGCGATTTAGGTTCACGTGCCAGCGTGGTTTTCAGGATGGACAAAACAGGTGTGACACCTGACCCGCCGGCAAAACCGAGGTACTGTTTGTCTGCATCCGCATTGAGCGCTGTAAAGAACCCACCCATGGGTGGCATCGCCTGAATTGTATCGCCAACCTTCAGGTCTTGGTTGGCCCATGTTGAAAAGGCGCCGCCATCGACGCGTTTGATGCCAACTTGCAGTACACCATCGTCTTTGCCAGCGCAGATGGAGTACGAACGGCGCAGCTCTTCGCCGTCAAATTCGTGGCGAAAGGTCAGGTACTGGCCTTGGGTGAAATCGAATTCTGTCGCAGCGCCGTTGACGGGTTGCAGTGTAACCACGACGGCGTCGCGGATGGTTTTGTGCAGTGACGTGACGGTCAGGTCGTGAAAGCGTGCCATCGGGCGTCTCCTTTTATCTGAAGTTCAGATGCATTTGAAATAATCGAACGGTTCCAGGCAGTCAGTGCAGCGCCAATGCGCCTTGCAGGGGGTCGAGCCGAACTGGCTAACCTTTTGCACGTTCTTGCTGCCACAATGTGGACACCGCTCGGGTCCGCCTGCAGGTTGGGGCGGTGCGATACCGTATTCTTCTAACCGGGCTTTGCCGCGGTCGGTCAGCCAATCTGTGGTCCACGCCGGGCTCAGCTGGCGTTTCAGTTCCACTTTTTTGATACCGTGATCGCGCAGGGCGGTCTCGATATCCAGATTGATGATCGATGTGGCGGGGCACCCCGAATAGGTGGGCGTCACCGTGACCGTCAGCGTGTCCTCTTCCCACGCGACGTCCCGGATGATGCCCAGATCGACGAGCGAGATCACAGGGATCTCGGGGTCGGGAACGGCATCTAGCCATTCCCAAACCTGTTTGACGGTTGGCTGGTCCATGATGCTTACCAGTTGCCGTCAGGATAGACACGCTGCAGCCACTGCATGGAACACAGCAGGTGACCCAGATGTTCGGTGTGCATGGCGCCGTTTTTGCCCCCTTTTTGGGCAAAGCGGTTGCCGGGCACGGTCAGCGTGGCTTCGTCTAGAACCTTTTGCACCAGCGCGTCATATTCGTCGCGCAGGGCAGTAGGATCGGGGGCGATGCCAGCAGAAACCATCGCGGCGTCTACATCATCGGCCAGGAACATCTCGCCTACGTAAGGATAGAGATAATCCAGCGCCTTTTGCATCCGGGAATGGCTTTCTTCGGTTCCATCCCCCAACGCGACAACTGTTTCGGCCGAGCGTTCGAGGTGATAGGCGACCTCTTTGCTGGCTTTCTCGGCAATCTCTGACACACGCGGGTCGCTGCTTTTGAGCAGGCGCGCGATATAGATCGAATGCCAGGCATCAAACAAGAACTGACGCATGATTGTCTGGCCGAAATCGCCGATGGGCATTTCGCACAAAAGTAGATTGCGGAAATCCCAAGCATCGCGGTGAAACGCGAGGCGGTCGGCGTCTTGGCCTTTGCCTTCGACTTCGCCGGCATAACCCAGCCAGAATTGTGTCTGACCGATGAAATCCAGCGCCGTGTTGGCCAGAGCGATATCTTCTTCCAGAACGGGGGCAACGCCACACCATTCCGATGTCCGATGTCCGAGGATCAGGGTGTTGTCACCCATCCGCAGCAGAAATTGAAACAGAGCCTCCTGCTGGGTCATTACATCGCTCCCACTTCGTCGGGGATGTCGAAGAAGGTGGGGTGACGGTAGACTTTGCTTTCTGATGGTTCGTACATCGGGCCTTTGTCGCTGGGTGAGCTGGCCGTAATGTTCACGGCTTCGACCACCCAGATCGATACGCCTTCGTTACGACGGGTGTAGACGTCGCGGGCATTTTTGATCGCCATTTCGGCGTCAGTGGCGTGCAGCGAACCGACGTGACGGTGGCTCATGCCATGCTGACCGCGGATAAAGACTTCCCAAAGGGGCCATTCGTTGTTCATAGCTCAGTTCTCCTCCTGGCTAGACGCGGGTGTAGAAACCGGTGGCTAAACCGGATGCCTCGCGCTGCGGATTTCATTCGTTTAAGCGCGGATTACTCGGCCGCGATTTTGGCTGCTGCTTTTTTGCGGGCGTGGGCCATCATACCGTCGCGTACCCAAGCACCATCGTCCCAGGCCTTGTTGCGATCGGCCAGACGGTCGACGTTGCAGGGGCCATTGCCTTTGACCACATCAAAGAACTCGCCCCAATCAGGCTGACTAAAGTCATATTGACCGGTTTCGTCGTTCCATTTTAGGTTCTCATCTGGAACCGTCAGGCCCAGATATTCAGCCTGTGGCACGGTCTGGTCGACGAATTTCTGACGCAGTTCGTCGTTGGTGTTGATCTTGATTTTCCACGCCATCGACTGAGCAGAGTGGACCGAGTCTGAATCCGGGGGACCAAACATCATCAGCGACGGGTACCAGAACCGGTTCAAAGCGTCCTGAGCCATCTTTTTCTGCGCATCAGTGCCTTCGGCACAGGCGCGGATGGCATCATAGCCTTGACGCTGGTGAAAGCTTTCCTCTTTACAGATCCGCACCATGGCGCGGCTGTAAGGGCCATAAGATGTCCGCTGCAGCGGCACCTGATTCATGATCGCAGCACCATCAACCAACCAGCCGATTGCGCCGATGTCGGCCCAGTTCAATGAGGGGTAGTTGAAGATCGACGAATACTTCATGCGGCCATCCAGCAGCATTTCGGTGATTTCATCGCGGGTCACACCCAATGTTTCGGCAGCGCAGTACAGGTACAATCCGTGGCCTGCTTCGTCCTGGACCTTGGCCAACAGGATCGCCTTGCGCTCCAGTGTCGGCGCACGGGTGACCCAGTTGCCTTCGGGCAGGGTCCCGACGATTTCGGAATGCGCGTGTTGACCCATCTGGCGGATCAGGGTGGCGCGATAATCTTCGGGCATCCAATCCTTGGGCTCAATTTTTTCACCGGCGTCGATACGCGCCTGAAACTGGCGCTCGAGGTCGGACATGTCCTCGTCAGACTTAACTCCGGTTGAGGCGGTCTTGATCATTTGTGCATACATCTTGGCTCTCCTCAGGCTCAGACGCGTTCCAGGATCAGGGCGGCACCCTGACCAACTCCGACGCACATGGTGCACAGCGCAAACCGCCCACCGGTGCGTTGTAATTGATAGGCGGCGGTCATCACGAGCCGCGCGCCGGACATGCCCAGCGGGTGACCAATCGCAATGGCACCCCCGTTGGGATTAACATGGGGGGCATCATCCGCCACGCCAAGGGCGCGAAGTGTCGCCAGACCTTGAGACGCAAAGGCTTCGTTCAACTCTATCACATCCATCTGGTCGATGGTAAGTCCTGCACGCGCCAGAACCTTTTGGCTGGCAGGAACCGGGCCAATCCCCATGACGCGCGGCGCGACCCCTGCGACTGACATTCCGACCACCCGGGCGATTGGCGTCAGGTTGTTTTTTGCTGCGGCGGTCTCGTTTGCCAGCAGAATCGCGGCAGCCCCGTCATTCACTCCCGAGGCATTGCCCGCGGTGACGGTTTTGTCGGGGCCATTCACACCTTTGAGTTTCGCCAGCTTATCCGCACCAGTGCCGGGGCGGGGATGCTCATCCGTGTCAACGATGATCGCGTCACCCTTGCGCTGGGGGATGGTGACGGGTGTGATTTCGTCTTTGAATAAACCGGCCTCGTGGGCAGCGGCCCAACGGGCCTGCGAATTGGCAGCAAACGCATCCTGGTCGGCACGGTCGATATTGTAGTCTTCGGCAACGTTATCCGCCGTTTGTGGCATGGAGTCGGTGCCATACATCTCGTGCATCTTCTTGTTCACAAAACGCCACCCGATGGTGGTGTCGTAAACGGCATTGGCACGGGTAAAGGCGCTTGTGGCTTTGGGCATCACAAAGGGCGCGCGGCTCATGCTTTCGACGCCACCTGCGATAACCATGTCATAGTCACCGGCCTTGATGCCGCGCGATGCCATACCAACCGCATCCATGCCCGAGGCACACAATCGGTTAACGGTGGTGCCGGGAACTTCGATTGGCAGTCCAGCCAACAGGGCAGCCATTCGGGCCACGTTGCGGTTGCTTTCACCGGCTTGGTTGGCGTCACCGTAAATGACATCGTCAATTGCGGCCCAATCCACATCGGGGTTACGCGCCTTGAGCGCAGCAATTGGCAGCGCTGCCAGATCATCGGTTCGGATCGACGATAATGCGCCGCCGTAGCGTCCGATTGGGGTCCGTTGTGCGTCGCAGATGAAAGCATCCATGCTTCGTATTCTCCAAATCCCTGTGCCACTAAAGGTGACCGTATGGTCGGGTAATACGTGTGATTATGATTCGCGGCAAGAAAAATGTAACACAAAAAGTGAATTTGAAAAAAATCGGTAACATATTGTCGGGTCTGACAGTTAGATGAGAATAACAGAAAACCCGCCTGACAAAGTAGACGGGTTCCCAAAGTTACAGCTTTTCCGAGGGTTAGAGCTGACCAGCTTCTTCCAGAACCTTACGGGCCACGCGGAAACATTCTAACGACTGTGGTACACCACAGTAGATGCCAATGACGTGGATAATGGCACGGATCTCATCTTTGGTGACGCCGTTGTTCAGTGCGCCGCGACAGTGGATCTCCCACTCATGCATCTTGCCCAAGGCCCCGAGCATGGCCAGATTCATCATGGATCGGGTTTTGGGTTCGATCACATCATCGCCCCAGCCAAATCCCCAACACCATGCGGTCATGGCCTCTTGAAAGGGGCGGGTAAACTCATCTGCGGCAGCAAGATTGTTTTCGACATATTCAGCGCCCAGCATAGCTTTGCGCTGTTCTAGACCTTTGAGAAATAGGTCTTCGTCAAATGTATCGGCCATTTGGGGATCCTTTGAAGGGGGTCAAAAGCAGGGCGGTGACCTAGGGGCAAGATGCCCATAGTGCTGCGCTGCTTTGCCGGCTCCGTCAAGGGAACTCAGCCAATCAAAGGCCCAAAATGACAAAAGCGGCCATTGCAGTCTTTGCATTGGCCGAGTTGTTAAAGTGTGTCGGTCATAACCCAACGGATAATGTCGGCACGGTCCACGCCGCGTGCGCTGAGATCTGCATCGCTGAGCGCTGACAGAGCTTCGATTTTGCGGACTTTGGCGCTGGCTTCGTTTAGCTGCAAAAGTGCGCCAAAGATGCCAGAGAAGATATCGGCCACAACGCCAAAGACAGCTGGGATTGAAGTGGTGTTTGCTGTTGTATGTGCCATTGGATGGACTTTCCGTTACGGTTTTCGAATTGAAATGGACTTATGCTGCATGTGCAGCATGAGCTAGCCCTTTTGCAGAATACCCGTCGTGCGTTTTTTGCAAATCTGTCGAGGAAATGTTTCTTTTTGAGGCGGGGCCTGTAGATCGTCGTCTGCTGAGGGCGGGGCAATCTGTTTTGGAACCCTACGTCCGTTCGCGGGAAACTCCCTTGATCTTGCTGGGGGCACGGCCCAACCTGCATACGTTGCGGAAGGTTGTTCCGCATTGTGAAATAGCGGGGGGAAGTCTTGCTTGCCTCGGGAAGCCATACAGACATTTGACGTGAGGTTCCAAGAGCAAGGCAGGTGCCAAGTGCAACTCTGCAGTTAGACTTTGCCCTAAGAGGCCGATGAGTCGCCAGCTTATAGAAAGGCGCTTCATTGGGAAGAATATAGGAGGAGCGGCCAAATGTCAGAAGCCATTGGGTACGAACGCGTCGGCGATATCGCCATTCTTGCAGCGAATAATCCGCCGGTGAATGCCTTGGGGCATGATGTGCGCAACGGATTGGTGGACGGGATCGCCCGGGCCGAAGCCGATGGCGCCAAAGCTGTGCTGATTTATGGAGAAGGGAAAACTTATTTCGCGGGCGCAGATATTCGTGAATTTGGCAAACCCCCAACCCAGCCGTTTTTGCCGGATGTCTGCACCCGGATTGAGGCCTCGCCGTTGATCGTGGTATCCGCCTTGCATGGCACAGCTTTGGGCGGAGGTTTGGAAATCGCCTTAGGTTCGCATTTTCGCATCGCGGTTCCGACTGCGCGCGTTGGCCTGCCAGAGGTTTTGATTGGTGTGATGCCGGGCGCCGGTGGCACACAGCGTCTGCCCCGTTTGGTGGGGGTGGATGCAGCTGTTGATGTGATCACCTCTGGGCGGCAGATCGGTGCGAAAGAAGCACTGGCGATGGGCATTCTGGATCGCGTTGTCGAAGGAACGCCCCGCGAGATTGGTCTGGCCTATGCTCAAGAGTTGTTGGATAGCGGTGCTGAACGGCGCGCTATCAGTGAAATGCCTGCTCCAGAGGCCGTCGATTTCGATGCGCTTTACAACATGGTACTGCAAAAGGGCCGGGGTCAGATTGCCCCAGCTTTGGCCGTTCGTGGGGTTCAGGCATGTTGCGAGCTGCCATTTGAGGAAGGCATGAAGCGCGAACGCGAGCTGTTCATGGAGCTTATGGCCTCGGATCAGCGCCAAGGCATGATCCATGCGTTCTTTTCGGAACGAGCGGTTGGTAAATTGCCCGAACTGAAAGGTTTAGCACCGCGAAACCTGAATGCCGTCGGTGTGATCGGTGGCGGAACCATGGGGGCTGGTATCGCAACGGCTGCGTTGTTGTCGGGTCTGTCTGTGGTGATGCTGGAAATGGCGGCCGAGGCTGCCGAAGCCGCGCGCGGCAGGATCGAAAGCAATCTGGGCGGCGCCTTGAAGAGAGGCAAACTCAGCCAAGCCCAGTTTGAGGATTTGACAACCAAAGCCCTGACCTTGGCCACAGATTACGCAGCGCTCGGTGATGTCGATCTGGTGATCGAGGCCGTGTTCGAAGACATGGGCGTCAAGAAGCAGGTGTTCACGCAATTGGATGCCGTGTGCAAGCCGGGTGCCATTCTGGCGTCGAACACATCGTACCTAGATATCAACGAAATCGCCGCTTGTACGAAACGACCAGCAGACGTGATTGGGTTGCACTTCTTTTCACCGGCTCATGTCATGAAGCTGTTGGAAGTTGTTGTCGCAGACAAGACGGCCGCCGATGTGGTGGCCACGGGCTTTGCGTTGGGCAATCGGTTGAAAAAGACATCTGTTCGCGCCGGCGTGTGTGACGGTTTCATCGGTAATCGCATTCTGTCGACTTATCGCACTTGTGCGGACCATATGATTTTGGATGGGGCCACCCCGTATCAGATAGACAAGGCGCTGACTGATTTTGGATTTGCAATGGGGCCTTATGCTGTTGCGGATCTGGCGGGGTTGGATATCGGTTGGGCCGTGCGCAAACGAAAACGCGCTGAGGGTGTCGATCCGCGTGCACGTGATTTCACCTATGCGGACAAACTGTGTGAAGACGGACATTTTGGGCAGAAAACCGGTACAGGCTATTACGTCTATCAGGCAGGCAAACGTGCTGGAGTGCCTAACCCGGATGTGATGCCGCTGATCGAAGCAGACCGGGCCGCCCAAGGTTTGACCCCGCGGGACTTCAGTGACGACGAAATCGTCCGCAGGTATATGGCTGCCATGGTGAACGAGGCTGCAAAGGTGGTGGGCGAGGGCATCGCGCGCCGCCCGCTCGATGTGGATGTTACACTGCTCTATGGATACGGGTTTCCGCGCTATCGCGGTGGGCCGCTGAAATGGGCCGACATGGTCGGTCTGCCTCGCTTGCTGAGCGACATGCAGGACTGGGCCAAGGAAGACGGTTATTTCTGGCAACCTGCACCGCTTTTGGAAAAACTGGTGGCTGAAGGCCGCACATTTGATGATTTGAACAAGGAAACCGCATGATGAAACAAGCTGTAATTGTATCCGCTGCCCGCACGGGTTTGGCGAAATCTTTCCGAGGGTCGTTCAACATGACCCATGGTGCAACGATGGGCGGCCATGCCGTGCAGGCGGCGGTCGAACGTGCGGGCATCGACCCAAGCGAGATCGAGGATTGCATCATCGGCTGCGGTACGCCCGAGGGCGAAACCGGTGGCAATATTGCGCGCCAGATCGGCTTGCGCGCAGGTCTGCCGATCACCGCGTCCGGCATGACAGTAAACCGGTTTTGTTCGTCGGGGTTGCAAACCGTCGCGCTTGCGGCCAATGCGATCACCTGCGAGGGCACCGGGCCGATGGTGGCCGGAGGGGTCGAAAGCATTTCGATGGTCCAGCCCAAAGCACGCCATGCCGCCGAAGCTTGGCTCAAAGAGCATAAGCCGGCAGTTTACATGACCATGATCGAAACCGCCGATATCGTGGCGGAACGTTATGGAATCACGCGCGAAGAGCAAGATGCTTATGGTCTGCGCTCACAACAGCGGATCGCAGCGGCGCAGGCTGCTGGAAAATTCGACGATGAGATCGTGCCGATGAAGGCGATGATGGCGGTCAAGGACAAGGAAACTGGCGAGATCTCGATGAAGGAGTCGCTGGTGGATCGCGATGAATGCAACCGTCCAACCACGACGTTGGAAGGTCTGTCCGGTTTGGCTCCTGTCCGGGGTGAGGGCAACTTTATCACTGCAGGTAATGCCAGTCAGCTGAGCGATGGCGCTGCGGCTGTTGTGATGATGGACAGCGTCGAAGCTGAAAAGCGCAACATCGAACCGATGGGGGCTTTCAAAGGCTTTGCCGTAGCCGGATGTGAACCCGATGAAATGGGCATCGGTCCTGTCTTTGCTGTGCCGCGTTTGTTGGAACGTCACGGACTGACCGTGGATGACATCGATCTGTGGGAGCTGAACGAGGCCTTTGCATCACAAGCTCTGTACAGCCGCAATCGCTTGGGAATTGATGACGAAAAGTGCAACGTAAATGGTGGATCGATCGCAATTGGTCACCCTTTTGGCATGACGGGCGCTCGGATGGTCGGACACATTATGCGTGAAGGCAAACGCCGAGGCGCCAAGTTGGGCGTTGTCACTATGTGTATCGGTGGCGGCATGGGCGCAGCTGGCCTGTTCGAAATTTATTGACCGCAGGGGCGCCTATCTGACCCATCGAGGGCCAGATAGGCGCCGCCCGACGCGGAGCGACGGGCGGGCGCGCAATTGAGATCGGATATGAAGAAAAGAGTATGAGATGGATTTGAGTTATACCGCCGAGGAGTTAGCCTTTCGGGACGAGGTGCGAGCGTTCCTCGCTGAAAAGCTGCCTAAAGATATGTCGGACAAGGTGCGCCGGGGCGAGAACCTTGGCAAAGAGGGGCATGAGCTTTGGCACTCTATTCTGAACAATCAGGGATGGTTGTCGTACAGTTGGCCAAAGGAATTTGGTGGTGCCGAATGGAACGCTGTGCAGCGCCACATCTTTGATGATGAATGCGCCGCAGCCTATGCGCCACGGATTGTCCCGTTTGGGCTGTCGATGCTGGGACCTGTTCTGCACAAATTCGGATCCAAAGAACAACAGGACCACTATCTGCCACGTATTCTGGATGGCACAGATTGGTGGTGTCAGGGATATTCTGAGCCTGGAGCGGGGTCTGATCTAGCCTCTTTAAAAACTAAGGCCGTGCGGGATGGCGATCATTACGTGGTCAACGGTCAAAAGACCTGGACTACTTTGGGGCAATACGCCGATTGGATTTTCTGTCTGGTTCGGACGGATCCAGATGCCAAGCAGCAGGAAGGCATTTCATTCCTGTTGATCGATATGAATACGCCGGGCATCGAAGTGCGCCCGATTGTTTTGCTGGATGGTACGCCTGAGGTGAATGAGGTCTTTTTTGACAATGTTCGAGTGCCTGTCGAAAATCTAGTGGGTGAAGAAAACAAGGGCTGGACCTATGCCAAGTATCTGCTGACCCACGAACGCACTGGGATCGCCGGTGTTGGCTTTAGCCGCGCAGGTCTGGATGCATTGAAGCGTGTGGCACGGATTGAAACGGCCAACGGACGCCCTCTGATCGAGAACCCACTATTTGCCGCGCGCATTGCGCAGGTCGAAATTGATCTGATGGCGATGTCGACGACGAATTTGCGGATTATTTCGCAAGCGTCGGCAGGACAAGCACCGGGTGTTGAAAGCTCGATGTTGAAAGTCAAAGGTACGATTATCCGGCAGGAGATCAACGATATGATGCGTCGAGCAGTTGGACCCTATGCGATGCCGTTTGCCTCTGAAACGGTTGAGGGAGACAACGACCCGATTGGCCCCGACTATGCTGGACCTGTTTCGGCGCAGTATTTCAACAATCGCAAATTGTCGATCTTTGGAGGCTCTAACGAGATCCAGCGCGGCATTATTGCCAAAGTAAAGATGGGAGGGTGAGCCATGAATTTTGACCTGACCGAAGAGCGGCAAATGCTGCAAGACACGCTGCGCCGGTTTCTGTCGGACCGATATACCACAACAGCGCGCAACGAGATCATTGAGAGCGACGCTGGCATAAGCACCGAAATCTGGAACGAACTGGCTGAATTGGGCGTCATTGGCGCACTATTCACAGAAGAGCAGGGCGGTTTTGGCGGCGCTGGCTTTGATATCGCAACCGTGTTCGAAGAACTGGGCCGAGCTGGCGTGGTGGAGCCGTTTCTGGACACGGCCGTGTTAGGGGGGGGGCTGATCACTGCATTGGGTAATGCCTCGCAAACCGCACTGATTGATGATGTGATCGCGGGTGGTCTGCATCTTGCCTTGGCGCATGGCGAACCAGCCAGCCGTTATGATCTGAGCCGGGTTGAAGCCACGGCCAAGGTCGATGGAGACGAGATTGTCTTGAATGGCCGCAAAGCGGTTGTGATCAATGCCGAGGCAGCCGGATATCTGATTGTGTCCGCTCGCGAAGGTGGCGGGGCGTTTGATAAGGATGGGATTTCGCTGTTTTTGGTGCCTACGGGGACGACCGGTCTGACGCTTCAGGGGTATGCCATGATGAGCGGCGGACGCGCTGCCGAGGTCACGCTGGATGATGTGCGGTTGCCTGTTTCTGCGCGTTTGGGCGCGGCGGGGGCCGGTTATGGGGCACTTGTTGATACAGTTGCACGGGCCAATGTGGCGCTGGCAGCCGAAACGATGGGCGCTATGGAAACTGCGACGGAACTGACACGCGAATACCTTGTCACTCGTAAACAGTTTGGCCGCCCAATTGGCACGTTCCAAGCGTTGGCCCATCGTTATTCGGATCTGTTGATTGAGCTGGAACAGGCGCGGTCTGCGGTGACTAATGCAGCTGGTAATCTGGAAAGCACGGACCGCGATTTGCAAATCGCTGCGGCACGTAACCTGATGGCTCGGGTGGGTCGTTTGGTGGCAGAAGAGTCCATTCAGATGCATGGTGGTATCGCCATGACACAGGAATACGAACTGGCCCATATTGCCAAGCGCATCGTGATGACCGATCACCGTTTCGGAGATGCAGATTATCACCTGGAGCGGTTTATTGACCTCAGCGCAGCCTGAAACCGACAGCCCGACAATCAAACGGTCGGGCTGTCAAAACGCCACTGGATTTGAGATTGAGCTGTGTACAGAAACAGGGCACGCCAAGTGCTATTTGGATCTGGCACCGGGACATTTGAATTCCCATGGTATTTTGCATGGCGGTATTATCGCCATGATACTGGATGTGGCCTGTGGCAACACTGCTTCGGCCTATTTTGACAGGGTGGAACACCCGCTGGTTTTGACGGTTTCGTTGAACACCAATTATATCGGTGCAGTGCGCGAAGGACGTGTCGTTGCCACGGGGAAGCCTGCAGGTGGTGGGCGCAACCTGTGTTACGTCAATGGTGAAATGCATCACCAAGATGGAACCTTGATTGCAACGGCAACGGGCGTGTTCAAGCGCCACTCAAAGGCGAAATGATGCTGGCACGCGTTGATGACCAAGGCGATCGACTGGTGATCGTAAATATGAACAGCGCGCGGCGGGGGGCGTTGTCGCCAGATCTTTATGTGGCCATTCACGAAGCGATGGCGCTAGCAGAACAAGAACGCGTTCGCGCAGTTATTCTTACCTCTGAGGGTGGTTTTTTCTGTGCGGGCGGTGATCTGAATGTTCTGATCGAGCGGCGCAAACTAACCGAAGAACAGCGACGTGCCAAGGTGGATGAGCTGCATGAACTGGTTCGTCTCATCCGCGAGTGCTCCGTACCAGTGATCGCCGCGGTCGAAGGCGGCGCGGCAGGGGCTGGGCTGTCCTTGGCACTGGCCTGTGATCTGATTGTTGCCGCTGAAGGGGTCAAATTCACTGCTGCCTACGTCAAAGCGGGTTTGGTTCCGGATGGCGGGCTTACATCGGCTTTGTCACGAATGGTTCCGCGAGCCCTAGCTATGGAAATGTGTGTGTTGGCACGTCCCGTTTCCGCCGAGCGGATGGAGACGCTGGGCGTGGTAAACGCTGTGGTGCCTGTCGGAGAGGTTGATGCAGCCGCACACAAATTGGCAGACCGGATAGCGCAAGGGCCGCGCAAGGCGCAGGGTGCCATTCGCGGCTTGGTGGCGCAGGCCTATGAGGCGAGCGAGGCGGCACAGTTGGACGCCGAACGTGATGCAATGGCGCATGCTGCTGGTGGAGATGAAGCCGCCGAAGGTATCGCGGCATTTCTGGAGAAACGTAACCCCAGTTTCTGAACCGGGGGCCAAACAGCTGGGAGGGTTGATTGGATGGCAAAATGGCATGACTACCTAGGGGCGCAGATTGCATCACGACCGGATGCGCGGGCGTTCACCGATGATGGCGGGGCGGATTGGACGTACGCCAAGCTGGACAAAGCGATTGATGCGCTAAAGGACATGCTCTTGGAAGCGGGGGTGCAGCCTTGTGATCGTGTGGTGATCGTCGCTGAAAACTGTGCCGCGGCAATTGCCAGTTTGTTTGCGTGTTCGCGTCTTGGGGCCTGTGCCATTCCGGTGAATGCACGTCAGACTGAGGTAGAGTTGGACCGTATTCTGGCCCATTCAAAACCGGCGGCTGTATTGTTTACGTCTGCGGCGTCAGGGGATGCGGCCAACCACGGGGACCGGATGCTGGCGCGTGGGATTTCCGGATCTTTTGGGGCGATGCAATTGGCGACGCCCTTTGACAGTGCGCCAGATCAGATGCTTGCCGATGTGGCCGTCATGTTGTTCACCACAGGCACGACAGGTACGCCAAAGGGCGTGATGTTGACTCATGAAAATGTGCGGTTTGGCGGACGGACGTCGGCTGAGCTACGCGGGATGACACAGGATGATGTTGTCTACGGCGTGTTGCCAATCACCCACGTATTTGGTTTGGCCTCGGTCGTTACGGCTGCGACCTATGCCGGGGCGCTGGTGCGTCTTGAGGCGCGATTTTCAGCGGCGCGGCTATATGAGCAGCTGAATGATGGCGTAACACTTTTTTCTGCGGTGCCACAGATGCATGCATTGTTGATGCAATATGCCAAGGAACAAGGGTTTGATCACCTGCCTCAGAGCGTCTTACGCTACACTTCATCTGGGGCAGCGCCATTGGATCCTGCGTGGAAGCGCAAAGCCGAGGCTTTTTATGGTGTTGCGATCCAGAATGGCTATGGGCTGACGGAAAGCACAGCAGGAGTTTGCGCTTCTGATAACGTGCTGGGTGATCCTGATATATCCGTTGGCCCGCCATTGCCCGGAGTTGAGATACGGCTTGATCAAGCTGTTGAGGGTGGTGGCGATCAGGTCGGTGAGGTACAAACGCGTGGGCCCCATGTGATGAAGGGATATTACCGTAATCCAGAGGAAACAGCCAAGGCGCTTGATGGCGAAGGCTGGTTGCGGACCGGGGATCTGGGACGGATGGATGACCGTGGTCACTTGCATATTGCGGGGCGTTGTAAGGAATTGATCATCCACGGTGGGTTCAATGTGTATCCACCTGAAGTTGAGGCCGCTTTGAATGACCACCCTCAAGTGATTCAGTCTGCTGTGATCGGCAAAGTGGTGCAGGGGGATGAAAAAGTGGTTGGGTTTGTCCAAGTGGCGCCCGATGACGCCCCGAATGTAGAAGAGTTGCGTGCCTTTGTGGCGCAGCGCCTTGCCGGGTACAAACGCCCAAGTCAGATCATCGTTGCAACGGAATTGCCCGCAGCACCAACTGGTAAAATCCTGAAACACAAATTGTTGGATTTTTTTGCGGACCAACTGAACTGATATCGGTCGAATGGCTCCCGCGCCCGCGGAACCCCGGCCTTGCCGAGTTTCCTTTGCGGCCGTTGGGCGTAGCGCCGTGCCTTTGGCACGGCGCTACGCCCAACGGGAAGAGATCTTTGTTAAAAGATTGATGACGGGCGGGAGAGTTTGCCCGCTGTCATGTGGAGCTTTCGATTAGGCCCAGACGCCCTGTGCGGCTGCGCGGATGGCTTTGATGTTGTCGCCATAAACGTTAGGGTTTGTGACTGACCCGCCTTTGAATACGGCTGAACCCGCCACAAGAACATCCGCGCCAGCTTTGGCGACTAAGGGTGCTGTGGTTGGATCGACGCCGCCATCAATCTCGATGTGAATCGGGCGCTCGCCAATCAGGGCGCGCAGTTGCTCAACCTTTTCGATTTGGCTGTGAATGAATTTCTGGCCGCCAAAACCTGGATTGACGGTCATAACGCAGACCAAATCAATCATGTCGAGCAAAGGCTCAATCGTAGAAGCAGGCGTGCCGGGGTTCAGTGCGATCCCTGCCTTGGCTCCGGCGGCTCGGATCGCTTGCAGGGTGCGGTGGACATGCGGTCCGGCTTCGACGTGCGCGGTGATAACGTCAGCGCCTGCTTTGGCAAAGGCTTCGATATAGGGATCAACCGGCGCGATCATCAGGTGAACGTCCATCACCCCTTTGATATGTGGACGGATCGCGGCACAGGTCGCGGGACCAAAGGTGATGTTGGGAACGAAATGCCCATCCATCACGTCCACGTGGACCCAATCGGCGCCCTGCGCTTCGATGGCTTCGCATTCTGCGCCAAAGTTGGCGAAATCAGCAGAGAGGATGGAGGGGGCGATCTTGATCTTGCGGTCAAAGGTCATGGCAGCACCTGATTGAGAGAGAGTCGGCAGGCGTATACATCCATTCCTGTTCTAGCGATAGTGGGGGGTAGGTGGCGGAAGAGGCGCAAGTTTCAGCACGTCGATCTACCTTTTTCACCAATCACACGCAAAAAGGGCACGTTACAAAACTTTCACCGCCCTGACACACAAGTTTTGAATCCCGGCCCTAATTCCCCGTCTTAACGAAATCGGGGGTGGCACGTGCTGCGAATTGACAAACTGACCAAACGCTTTGGCGACAACGTAGCGGTGGATACCGCGACGCTGGACGTGGATAAGCCCTGCATGATTGGCATCATTGGCCGGTCGGGCGCGGGGAAATCCACCCTTTTACGGATGATAAACCGGCTGTCGGATGCGAGCGAAGGCCGCATTCTGTTCAAAGATCGCGATGTGACCAATCTGACCGGTAAGGCCAAGCGCGCTTGGCAGGCAGATTGTGCGATGATCTTTCAGCAGTTCAACCTTGTGCCGCGCATGGATGTGGTCAGCAATGTCTTGCACGGCACGCTGAACCATCGGGCAGCCTTTGCGACTATGTTCAACCTGTTCCCGATGGCTGACATTCACCGTGCTATTGATATTCTGGACCGCCTTGGGATTGCGGAACATGCCCCCAAACGAGCCGAGGCTCTGTCAGGTGGGCAGCAACAGCGTGTCGCGATTGCGCGGGCTCTGATGCAGGATCCAAAGATTATTCTAGCGGATGAACCCATTGCCTCGCTCGATCCAATGAACGCTCAGACCGTGATGGAGGCCCTGCGCCGCATTCATGAAGAGGACGGGCGTACGGTCATTGCCAACTTGCACACTTTGGACACAGCGCGCCGCTATTGTGATCGCGTGGTCGGTATGCGCGACGGGCGGATCGTATTCGATGGCTTGCCAGAGCAACTGACCACAGGCGTTGCTCGTGAAATCTATGGCGCTGACGCCACCTTTTCCGAGGCGGCAACATCGACAGAAATCGAAACTTTGGATGCCACCATTCGCGCCGAGCGTATGGAAGCCAAAGCACACGTTTAATTCAATCCCTTTCATCACCCGGGCCCGATGGGGGGTCGGGCGTACTTAACCGGAGACAATAAGATGAAAAAACTGATCGCTTCCATTGTGGCCACCACTGCTCTGACCAGCCCGGTCATGGCCGAAGACATCAAAGAATTCCGCATCGGCCTTCTGGGTGGAGAAAACGCACAAGACCGCATGAACAACAATGAGTGTCTACGCGCCAAAACCGAAGAGCTGTTGGGCGTTCCAGCCAAATTGTTTGCACCAGCTGATTACAATGGTGTGATCCAGGGCCTGCTGGGCGGCACGTTGGATATGGCATGGTTGGGTGCAAGCGGCTACGCCAAGACCTATTTGTCAGATCCCGAAGCGGTTGAGCCGATTTTGGTCAAGGTTAACAACGACGGTGGTTACGGCTATTACTCGGTTGGCTTTGCCCGCAAAGACAGCGGTATCACCTCGCTCGAGGACATGAAGGGCAAGACCTTTGGTTTTGGCGACCCGAACTCGACCTCAGGTTTCCTGATCCCTTCCATTGAGATCCCCGAAGAGACCGGCGCAACGATGACCTCGGGTGATTACTTTGGCGAAGTCAAATTTTCGGGTGGTCATGAACAGACCATCGTTGGCGTCAACAATGGTGATTTTGATGGCGGCGTAACATGGGCCGATGGTCTGGGCGATTGGGAAGACGGTTATAACTCGGGCGCGCTGCGTCGCGCAGTTGATGCAGGGCTGGTTGACATGAATGATCTGGTACAGATCTGGCAGTCCAAACCCATTCCCGAAGGCCCGATTGTTCTGCGCAAATCATTGCCTGCAGACGTCAAAGTCAAATTCACAGCTCTGATGGCATCGCTGCCGTCGATGGACCCTGATTGCGCCTACGGCGTGCTGTCAGGCGAGGCCAAAGGTGTTCAGCCAATTGGTCATGATGCTTACGAAGTTATTATCGAAGCACGCAAATTGAAGTCCAACTGATTTTAGCACCGAAACCGCGGGGTCTGGCACCACTTGCCGGGCCCCGTTTTTTTGACGGGAGCATTCCAATGACAGACCTAACCGCAGGGTCCCAATCCGTCGCGCAGATCCGCGACAATTATACCGCGCTGACTCAGCGCAAACGGGTCTATGGTGGTATTCTCCTGATCCTTTTCGTTAGCCTGATGGTTGCAGGATTTCGTACTGCTGATGCGCGCAATGCCGGGTCGTTTGTAGATGGTTGGCATCGGGTGCTTGACTATCCTAACGAAGTGCTAAGCGAGGCTTGGGAAAAAGTGGCCGAGTTGCCTGCGCATCTGGTGACGTTTTTTCCTGCGCTTATCGAGACATTGAATATCGCCGCTGCGTCTACTTTGATCGGCACGGTTGCAGGAACGTTTCTGTCTTTGCTTGCAACACGCGGTATGGCGCCATGGCCGGTGATGATCCCACTATTTCGGCGGATAAGTGATATTTGCCGTGCAATTCCTGAAATTGTGATCGCCTTGGTCCTGATCTTCATTTTGGGGGGCGGACCTGTACCTGCGATGATCGCGATTGCTATTCATACGGCGGGCGCATTGGGAAAACTGTTTTCGGAAGTGAACGAAAATGCCTCTCTCAAGCCTGTTGAGGGGCTCGAGTCTGTCGGGGCCACGTGGGGCCAAAAGATGTATTTGGGGGTGATCCCTCAGGTTGGACCGAACTATGTCAGCTATGCTTTGTTGCGGTTTGAGATCAACATCCGCGCTTCGGCGATCCTTGGCTTTGTTGGGGCAGGGGGCATTGGATACGAGCTGCGCAATGCGATGTCTTGGGGGCAGGGGCGCTACGACGAAGCGGCGGCCATCTTTATCCTGCTGTTTTTGACCATTGTCATCGTAGATCAGCTTTCAGGTATCTTACGCGACCGCTTGACCCACGGCACCGAAAAGGGAGCAACAGCATGACCACCTTTGATACAAACCTGACCACCGAGATGTTGAAGGCCGAGGCGGACCGTTTGTTCACACGAAAACGGTTGCTGAACTTTGGGTTGCCACTGCTTGTGTTTGCTTACCTGACATATGTGTTCTTTGCTTTTGGTGTTCTGGATCTTTACGGCAAAGCGAATTGGAAGAACGGCAAGACGCTTGTCGCTGACAGTTACAGCTACAAAACCCATGTGACCCGTGACAATCGCAACGCCGCAGTCACAGTTGCCATCGAGGGAGAGCGTAAAGGAGCCTATCCCGAGGGCATGTCACCTGAATGGGTTGAATTGGGTGAAACGACGGTGATCGATCTGGAAGATGGTCATATCGTGACCTTTGGCCCTAAAACGATCACCTATGAAGTGCCCGGATATGGTGTGATCAAGGCGACCCCGACCCGTCGTCAGGGGGTTCAAGCTGAACTACCGACAGAAGTGGTGCCAGAGTGGATCAACCTGTCCAAGAACCGTTTGGCGATTACTACCGATGCAGGTCGATTGACAGTGACGCGCAACCGATCCGAAGTGTTCCGCTATTTCACTGGATGGGAGCTGTTCTGGTTCACGCTCGAAAGTCCCTATCATGGCAAATCACCGACTGAATTGATGGGGCTGGCCTTTGATGGCGAAGCGGGGGCGATCTGGCAGGATTTCTGGACCAACAAAATGTGGCGGCATCAGGATGTGGCCTGGGCCATCTTTGAAACGATCCTGATGGCGTTTTTGGGTACGCTTGGAGCTGGGATGGTGGCGTTGCCACTGGCCTTTCTGGCAGCCCGAAACTTCTCGCCTCTGCGGTCGATTACCTTTGCCACGCGTCGCTTGTTTGATTTCGTGCGCGGCGTGGACGCGTTGATTTGGACCGTAGTTTTGTCTCGTGCCTTTGGTCCGGGGCCGCTGACTGGTGCATTAGCGATTTTGGTGACGGATACGGGGACCTTTGGCAAAATATTCTCTGAAGCTTTGGAAAATGTGGACGAGAAACAAATCGAAGGGGTGCAATCGACCGGAGCCAGCGCTGCACAACGCTATCGGTTTGGTGTGATCCCGCAGATTACCCCAATTTTGCTGAGTCAGTTGCTCTATTTCCTTGAATCCAACACTCGCAGTGCGACGGTTATCGGCGCAATTACGGGCGGTGGGATTGGCCTGCTGTTGACGCAGGCAATCATCACACAAAAGGATTGGGAAGAGGTCGCCTATTACATAGTGTTGATCATTCTGATGGTAATGTTCATGGACTGGTTCTCGGGCTGGTTGCGGCGACGCTTGATCGGGCACGCGGAAAAGAAAGCGCGCAAACGCAAGGTAGTTTCCAAGGCAAAGGCGTTTGTCCTGCCCTAAAGCGCATCTTGAACCACATACAAAAACAAGTGTTTGGAGCCACTGGAGCGTGCCCGTGCTCCAAACTTCTTTTTGGCTTTCAACACGAACAGAAAGATCAAGATATGACCAAACCGAGGCTTAAGGCCGACGCACCCTTTGTGCACTCTGATTGCCAAATCAGCGAGAGTTCATTTGGCGCCTATGTGGAAATCGGCGCGGGTAGCCGGATCGCAAATTCTACTTTTGGGGATTATTCCTATTGTGATCGGACCTGCGATATTGCCAACGCCGAGATTGGGAAGTTTGCAAACATCGCCAGCTTCACGCGCATTGGGGCAACGGATCACCCTATGGAGAAAGCATCGTTGCATCATTTCCACTATCGGTCTGGTGATTACTGGGCGGATGCGGATCATGATGCCGATTGGTTTGCCCACAGAGCCGGGCGTCAGGCGTGGATCGGGCACGACACATGGATTGGCCATGCGGCGATCATCAAGCCCGAGGTGAAGATAGGACATGGCGCGGTTGTGGCCTCGGGCGCGATTGTCACCAAAGACGTGGCGCCCTATACGATTGTCGCAGGCGTGACTGCGCAAGTGATCCGACGACGGTACGCAGAAAGTGTCGCGGAGCGGATGATAGTACTGGCCTGGTGGGATTGGGATTATACCCAATTGCGTGCAGCGCTCCCTGATTTCAGGGCATTGCGCGCCGAAGCGTTTCTCGACAAATACGGCTGATCTATTCTGCGAGTACAAAGAGCTCCCGCGTCTGTAGGATACATCGGCTTTGCCGATCTCCGCTTGTCAGCGCGCTGCTACGCCCAACGGGAGGAGGTGTTCCGTTAGCAACATAGACGACGGGCTGGAGAATTGGCTGCTGTACTACTCGCTTCCGAGCGTGAGCGTCACATGATCCCCGGCAAACCAAGTTCGCCCATATTCAACTGGATTGCCTTGGGGATCTACATTGAGACCTGTGGATTGCAACACGGGCGCGCCTTCAGAAATGCGCAGATGCAAGGCTTGGGTAGGACTTGCCTGCCGGGCGGTCAAACGAGTCCATTCGCGGGTGTAATCGGGTATCCCAATCAGTTGCAGGGCTTTGGTCACTGAATGCGTTTTTTGCAAAGCGTCCAGCATGTTTGGAAACCGGTCAGCGGGAAAAATACTTTGGAAGACAGCAATCGGTTGACCATCGGCAAGAGAGAGCCCGTCGTAAACATGCACGGGATCCCCTTGAACTAAACCCAATGCTTCGGCTTCTTGAGCATCTGCAGCGCGGGTGTTCAGGGTCAGAATTTTCTTACCCGGGATTTTACCATTGGCAGAAATATTCTGGTGATATCGCACCCGTTTGCCGATGGGGTAGTCCGTTGGCCGAGCCGTCACGAACACCCCAGCGCCGCGCCGGGCATGGACCAGCCCGTGCTCTGACATGTCAGCCAATGCACGCCGTACTGTGTGGCGGTTCACGCCATGTGTGGCGGCCAGCTGAGATTCGGTGGGCAGGCGGTCTCCGCTGGCATAGCGACCTTCAGCAATATCCGCAGTCAGCGCCACAGCGATGGATTTCCAGACGGGTGTTCGGCTCATGTCATCAAAACTTCACAAGTCAGAGGATTGCGTGAGGCCCAGCTGAGGGCTATGATTTGTCTAGTTGTATAGTTGTTGTAGACAACTTCGCCAAGAGGCTATTATGGCAGATGATATGAAAAACACCGGCAACGCGCGCAAGGAGTGGTTGAGCCTGATGGCCTCGGCCCCCGAAGCCGCGATGATGTCGCTTTGGAATGCAGTGGCGGACCGTCCGTCGTTCGAATGGTTGAGAGCCCCCGAGGTTGGCGGTGCCATGGTGCGCGGCCGCATGGGCGGTTCAGGGGCTCCGTTTAACCTCGGAGAAATGACCGTCACGCGATGTTCGCTTGTGTTGACGGATGGCACCGTCGGTCACGGGTATGTCCAGGGTCGCTCAAAACCTAAGGTTGAAGCGGCGGCATTGATTGATGCGTTGATGCAGACGGACGCTGCGGAGCACGTGCAGTCGCAGGTCCTTGACCCGTTGGCAGTGCAAATCCGAACCACCAAACAGAACCGTGCAGCCAAAGCTGCTGCCACCAAGGTGGAATTCTTTACCATGGTTCGAGGAGAGGATTGATGTCGGTACAAACCACTCAGTTTTCAGGTGGGTTTCAGAACGCCCCAACAGATGCGGCCCATGCGTTTCGTGCAGCAATGACCGTCATGGCGCGTCCCGGCGAAACCCGCGAATTAACGGGAGCTCAGGCACCGGCACCTTTGTCCGAAGCGGCGGCAACCTTGCTTCTGACCCTGTGTGATCCGGAAACGGGTGTGCACCTGGCGGGCGGTGCTAACACCGCAGATGTCCGCCAATGGCTTACATTTCACACCGGTGCACCGTTGGTCAGCGCATCTAAGGCAGATTTTGCGATTGGAACGTGGGCGGCGCTGTGTCCGCTCAGCACCTATCGCATCGGCACTGCAGAATATCCGGATCGCTCGGCCACACTGATCGTCGATGGTGACACGGAAGCAAACTCTGAGGCCACGTTGACCGGTCCCGGTATCAAAGACGCAGCGCATTTGTCCTTGCCCGATATCCAGACGATGCAGGCGAATGCCCAGCTCTACCCTTTGGGCATTGATTTCTTCTTCACCAACGGCACACAGGTTGCGGCCCTGCCGCGCAGTACGCAAATTTCGGTAGGGGGCTAAGATATGTATGTCGCTGTCAAAGGTGGTGAAAAAGCTATCGATAATGCACACGCTTGGCTGGCCGAAGAGCGCCGGGGTGACACCTCGGTCGCGGAACTCAGCGTCGCGCAAATCCGTGAGCAACTGAGCCTCGCGGTCAACCGTGTTATGACCGAAGGGTCGCTGTTTGACCCGGATCTGGCTGCGCTGGCGATCAAGCAATCCCGCGGGGATCTTATCGAGGCGGTTTTTCTAATTCGTGCATATCGCACAACCCTGCCGCGCTTTGGGGCGACTTTGCCGGTGGATACCGGGGGAATGGCTTGCGATCGTCGGATCTCGGCCACGTTCAAGGATGCGCCTGGCGGTCAAGTATTGGGCCCGACGTTTGACTACACCCATCGTCTTTTGGATTTCAAACTGGCCGCCGAAGGAGAGGTCGTGCCAGTCGAAACCGGCGCGCCCCGTTGCGGCCCGACTCCACATATCACCGAATTCCTGCAAGGCGAGGACATCATTCAGCGTGAGCCGGAAAGTGATGCCGTTCCAGGGGATCTGACGCGCGAACCGATGGAGTTTCCATCAAACCGCGCCTTACGCCTGCAATCTCTGACGCGCGGGGACGAAGGGTTCATCCTTGGCATGGCCTATTCGACTCAACGCGGTTACGCGCGCAACCATGCCTTTGTGGGTGAGTTGCGGATCGGTAAAGTGCCTGTCGAAATGGAAATTCCAGAACTGGGTTTCGCGATTGAGATTGGTGAGTTGGAGTTGACCGAATGTGAAACGGTGAACCAATTCCAAGGATCCAAAACAGAACCGCCGCAGTTTACCCGTGGATACGGCTTGGTGTTTGGTCAATCGGAGCGCAAATCCATTGCTATGGCATTGGTTGATCGTGCCCTGCGATGGAAAGAACTTGGCGAAGACAATCTGGGAGCGGCCGCGCAGGACGAAGAATTTGTTCTGAGCCATTCGGATAACATTCAGGCCACTGGGTTCCTCGAGCACATCAAATTGCCCCACTACGTCGATTTTCAATCCGAATTGGAACTGGTGCGCAAACTGCGTCGCGAAGCCGAAGAGCGGCTTAAGGGCGAATTTACCGCGCAGGAGGCTGCGGAATGAGTGATTATAACTTTGCCTATCTGGACGAACAGACCAAGCGGATGATCCGTCGGGCGATATTAAAAGGGTTGGCTGTGCCGGGCTATCAAGTGCCGTTTGCCAGCCGCGAGATGCCGATGCCGTATGGTTGGGGCACGGGCGGCGTGCAGGTCTCTGCCGCGACCCTGACGCCAGACGATACCTTTAAGGTGATCGACCAAGGCGCGGATGACACCACCAATGCCGTGTCCATTCGGAAGTTCTTTGAAAACACCGCTGGGGTCGCTGTGACGGAGGAAACCGAAAAAGCGACCGTGATTCAAACGCGGCACAGAATTCCCGAAGCAGAGCTGAACGAGGATCAGATTCTGGTCTATCAAGTACCGATCCCGGAACCGCTGCGGTTCTTAGAGCCGCGCGAGACCGAAACACGCAAGATGCACAGCCTAGAAGAATACGGGCTGATGCATGTGAAACTGTACGAAGATATAAGCCAGCACGGCGATATCGCGACGGCGTATGCCTATCCTGTTATGGTGTCTGATCGCTATGTGATGGACCCATCGCCAATCCCGAAATTCGACAATCCGAAATTGGAAATGTCTGCTATTCAGCTTTTCGGCGCAGGGCGCGAGCAACGGATTTACGCAGTGCCCCCTCATACCAAGGTCGTGAGCCTGGATTTCGAAGACTATCCCTTCGAAGCTAGTAAGGCAGACCATCCCTGTGATTTGTGTGCCGCCGAAGACAGCTATCTGGACGAAGTGATTTTGGATGATGCGGGTAATCGAATGTTTGTCTGTTCAGACACGGATTATTGCCGGTCCCGCCGCGCGGCAGGTCATGTGGGTCGATTGGGCACCGAATTGGGTACGGAGGACGCGGCATGACCCCGTTGTTGCAAGTTCAAGGTATCGAAAAGCGTTATGGCGCGCGGATTGGATGCACAGATGTGAGTTTTGACCTTTTCCCCGGCGAAGTGATGGGAATTGTCGGTGAAAGCGGGTCGGGTAAATCGACCTTGCTGAACTGTCTTGCCGGTCATCTGGAAGCGGACGCTGGTCAGGTGGTGTTTGATACCCGCGCAGATGGGCCGGTCGACACGCTGACCATGTCAGAGCCAGAGCGGCGGATGCTGGGCCGGACAGATTGGGCTTTTGTACATCAACATGCCCGTGACGGCCTGCGCATGTCTGTCAGTGCCGGGGGCAATATTGGTGAGCGATTGATGGCCGTTGGCGATCGTCATTACGGCGATATCCGGGACAAGGCGATCGACTGGTTGGGGCGGGTCGAGATCAACGAAAACCGTGTTGATGATCGCCCCACCGCTTTTTCTGGGGGTATGCAGCAACGCCTGCAAATCGCGCGCAATCTGGTGACGGGCCCCCGGTTGGTTTTCATGGATGAACCGACCGGCGGCTTGGATGTGTCCGTTCAGGCGCGTTTGTTGGATCTTCTGCGCGGGCTGGTCCGTGAAATGGGGCTGAGTGCGATCATCGTGACCCATGATCTGGCGGTTGTCCGCCTGTTAGCAGACCGGTTGATGGTGATGAAAGACGGCCATGTGGTCGAGGCGGGCCTGACTGATCAGGTTTTGGACGATCCACAACATGCCTACACCCAATTGCTGGTTTCCAGCGTGCTGCAAGTTTGAGAGGCGAGAGAAATGATTGAACTCGAAAACGTAAGCAAGAGCTTTACCCTGCATAATCAAGGTAGTGCGGTTATTCCGGTGATGGCAGGCGCGTCGCTGCGTGTCAAACCCGGCGAATGCGTGGCCCTGACCGGGGCTTCGGGGGCCGGGAAATCGACGCTGATGCGGGTGATCTACGGCAACTATCTAGCGGCGTCGGGCCGGGTGATGGTTGGCGATTTAGATGTGGCACAAGCGGAACCGCGCGAAATCCTTGCACTGCGTCGTGAGACGCTTGGATACGTGAGCCAGTTTTTACGAGTGGTACCTCGGGTGCCGACGTTAGAGGTTGTGGCGGATCCGTTGTTGGCGGTGGGCGTCGAAAAGGAAGCCGCCTTGGACAAGGCGGCGGATCTATTGAGCCGGTTGAATATCCCCAAACGGCTCTGGTCGTTGTCGCCAACCACTTTTTCCGGCGGAGAGCAGCAGCGTGTGAACATTGCGCGCGGGTTTGCGCATGAATACCCAGCTATGTTGTTGGATGAACCAACCGCCAGCCTGGATGCCACCAATCGCGCCACTGTGCTGTCGTTGATAGAGGAAGCCAAGGCGCGGGGCGCTGCCATCGTGGGAATTTTCCATGATGTTGAGGCCCGTGAACGGGCTTGTGACCGCGAAATTGACGTTTCTGTTTTTACACCGGAGATGGCAGCATGAGCCTTGCGCCAGTCATCGCGATTGTCGGCCCGTCGGGGGTTGGTAAAGACAGCGTCATGGCGGCGCTGACGGCGCGGGATCCGAATATTCAACCTGCGCGGCGTGTCATTACTAGGCCCGAAGGCGAAGAGGGCGAAGATTTCGTCCGTGCGACGGTCTCTGAATTTGATGCGATGCAGGACCGGGGCGAATTTGTGCTCAGCTGGTCTGCGCATGGATTGAACTATGGGATACCTGTTGCGATTTCCCAGCAGCGTCAGCACGCACGGGCCGTTTTGGTAAACTTGTCCCGAAATGTGTTGAAAAAGGCCGAAGACGCCTTTGGCGACTTCATTGTGATTTCGCTGACCGCTGACCCCAAAGTTCTGGCGGACCGCGTTGCAGACCGGGGCCGCGAAACCCCGGCTGATCAAGCCAAGCGGTTGGCCCGATTCGTGACTCTGCCAGAGGGGTTGACACGTGTTGTTGAAATCAACAACGACGGGCCTTTGGATCTAACAGTAGACGCAATCTTAGCTCAGCTTGAACCGGTGAGGGGATAGCGTTGAATCAGATGAAACCGTCCCTCGGCATCCTCGCCCATCAACGCCAGGTCGTTCACTTCAAACGGTATCGGAAGGACAGGCGTCAGATATGTGTCCAGCGTCGTCAACACGTGGGGCAACAGCGACTTTTCCAAACGACTCGTCAGGGTGATGTGGAACTTAAAGTTCTCCATCACGTAGGGATAGCCCCACTGCACCAGATTCGCCTCTTGCGCGGGGCTCAACCCTTTGGCGCGGCGTTTCTCCAGTTCGGCTTGTGGTGCAGGAGCGCGAAATCGATCCAAGGCACGCACGCACTCCGCCGCCAAATCGCTAAGCAGTGCGATTTCTCCGATTGGGCGCAGGGCCAGAAATTTGCCGAGCTGGGCCAACTCCAATCCCTGCAAATGAACGGGGGCTGTGCTAGCGGCCAGATCGCTACAGCCTTGTTTCAGGTCTTCAACCGTCTGTCCCTCGGCCAGTCGAAAAGGCGGTTTCATCGTCCCGTGCAACCCGTATTTGCGTGGCGTGTCGGTGATCTCGGCGATGGGCAGATCATCCAGCAACGGATGCGCAACCTGCGTGCCGGTTTCCATGTCCCAGCCCAGCCAGGACGCCCCGAATTTAGTCCAGTCCGCCCCAGTGGGCGGCGCAAAGTAGAGCGCGTATCGCGTAAATGTCACATTGGCCTCCTATGTCGTGGCCTTCCCAATAGCTCAAACCATGTGAAGTTCCGATGACAGAAGAGTTGATCCTTGCCAATGCCACCCTTGTTTTATCCAATGAGACCCGTCGCGGTAGCATTCGGATCGTAGATGGAACCATCACCGATATTGCCGATGGCGGCACTGTGCCTGAGGGGGCCCGCGACTGCGAGGGTGATTTTGTAACCCCAGGTCTGGTAGAGCTGCACACCGACAACCTAGAACGCCATATCCAACCGCGTCCCAAAGTCGACTGGCCCCATGCCGCAGCTATTATCGCGCATGACGCAGAGTTGGCGGGAACAGGCATCACGACCGTTTTTGATGCGATGCGGGTTGGATCAATCCCGTCTGGACGAGCCCGGTATTCTAAATACGCACGCAACCTTGCTAGTGAACTCTTAGAGTTGCGCGCTGCAGATGCTCTCAAAATCAGTCATTTCCTGCATCTGCGCGCCGAAGTTTGCTCTGAAACCTTAGTTGATGAGATCGCAGAATTCGGTGGTGATGATCGCGTGGGCATTGTTTCGTTGATGGACCACACGCCCGGGCAACGCCAATTCAGGGACATTAATAAGCTCGAGGCCTATGTCCGGGGGAAACATGCCATGAGTGAAGAGGACTTTGTACAGCATGTCGCGCAATTGAAAGGACTGCGCGCGCAGTATGGCGATTTGCACGAGGTGGAAACCGTCAAGGCTGCGCAACGCTATGGGGCAGTTCTGGCAAGCCATGATGATACCACAGCAGGACAAGTTGCAACATCGGCGGCACACGGGATCAAACTGGCTGAATTTCCAACGACTGTTGAGGCGGCTCAGGCCTGTCATGAGCACGGCATTCAGGTAATGATGGGCGCACCAAATTTGATCCGCGGTGGATCACATTCTGGCAATGTGGCTGCACGTGAGTTGGCAGAGCTGGATCTGCTCGACATAATATCATCAGATTATGTGCCCTCGGCGCTTTTGTTGTCTGCCGTGAAAGTGGGGGAACTTTGGGGGGATATGGCGCGGGGCATCCGAACCGCGACCCTTGCACCGGCGCAAGCTGTTGGCCTGTCGGATCGGGGTGAACTGCGGATCGGGGCGCGCGCAGATGTGTTGCGGTTTCGGATGCGGGCCGGGGTTCCGGCCCTGCGGGCTGTGTGGTCGCGTGGTCAGCACATCGCCTGATTTAGGCGCGATAGAATAAATAGCGGTCCGGGGCGATGGTCTCCGGACCAGCGATCTGCTGAAATCCAACGAGCGGCTGGCCTGAAATGATCAGCGCGCCGGGTTGCATCGCAGCGGCAATCATCGGGCTGAGGCGCGCGGATTCTTTAACGTCGTCTGCCTTGATACCAGAGCCAAAATCATAGTGCGCCAACGCGATGCGAGCGCCGCGTTTAACCAATTCTGAAAGCATGGGTTCTGCTTCGCCTTGCAGAAAATCCTCTGCAGGGGGGATGCAAGACGGGTGGCATTGCAGGACGCGATCCATCACCCAAATCCGACGATCAGGCAGGATTTCCCGCAAGTGGTCATACGTGCGTCCGTTACCCAATCCCATGTCCAAAACATCGCCGGGCGTATCAGCTATCTGTTGGGCGGCCCAGCTCAGGCCGTCCCGTTGTGCCGTCAATCGGCGGAGCATCGAATCCAGTCGGCTCATCTGGTGAATTCCTTATTCATCTTCTGCTGCGGGCATGATCCAAACCTGAATCGGCCCAGCCATCAGGCGGGTCACAAAATCACGTGTAAATGTCCAAATCTGTTCATCATGAACAAGGTGGTGGGTCAACAGGCCAAAGGGTTCGCTGGCGTCTGCTCGCCCTTCTCGGCGGTCTTTCAGCAGCTGTACGGTCTGTTCGATCAAACGGGTGGCAGGAACAAGGCTGCGCGTGTCACGCCAGTGGATGGGATCAAGGTGGGTGTTGACCTGTTCCAATCCGGGGGCGGCATTTTCTTGTTTTCTGGGTGTGGCGGTTGAGAGGATCTTGAAACCCAATTGGGGCAACCCATCGCGCACTTCGGGTGCAATCCGGTTCCAAGGTGGTACAAACATCGGGCGCAAAGCGAGGCCAAACAGCTCGCGCAGGCGTGTCGTGCCACGTTTGATTTCGTCCAAAACAGCGGGGGCAGGTCGATGTGCTCCGACTTCGGCTTTTTTTTGATCCGTTGGGGCGTGGTTTTGGTGGGCCCAGCCATGGACGACCGGGATCAGATGGGGTCGGGTCGCGAAATACGTGGCGAGTTCTGGCGTAGCAGTGGCCGGGATAACAGCAATATGAACAGGCAGACCAAGGGCCACTGAAAGCTCAGACAAACGGTTCAATTCTGGCGTCGGTTCGATGGCATCATCGTCCCGCCACCAAATTGGCAAAACCATTCCAGCGCTATGCCAATGGGCCAATTCTTGATCTAATGGAGCCCAATCTACATTCATAGGGCGATCTCTTTCAGGTCTTGCACGATCTGCACAGTCTGAACAGCACCTTCAAAGTTCAGCGTGGCTGCATCCCGCCGGGGCGCTTGGATGGCTTTGTCTAAAGCGTTGAGCAGAGCATCAGGTGTAAGGTTTGAACTATAAACAACTTCGAAGCCGGATAGGTGGGTCAAGCTATCAGCGCGCAGCGTTTGTTCAACCTCTCCACCATCATCAAAGGGGATTATTACTGCAGGGGTTTTGGCCTGTAGCAAATCTAAGGTGGTATTATACCCACACATGCTAACGGACGCCTGTGCATGGGTTAACATTTGGCGAAAATCTGGCCGGGCGGATTCAATCTCTACTGGCATTCCCTGTGCCAATTGTAACAGCTGGGGTATGAGCACTGGTGCGTCCTGTCCTCCAACCAACAAGCGCCAGCGCCGGTTGGTGGTTTTTCGGGCGGCCTCGATGGCCGTGCGAAAAATGCGTTGGCCTACTGATCCGCCTCCGGCGCTGACCAATATTTCGTTCGCTCCGGCTCCGGTTGGATGTGGACCCGCCTCATGGGGGGCGACGTAACCTGTATATTGTATTTTTGAGGCCAGTTGATTTGAAACGGGCCAACTTGCCTCCAACCGGGTGGTCTGGGGATCAGAATGAACCAGAACGACATCATAGTGATCTGCAATGATCATATCCGTTTGTTCGGCTTTTTTAGGTTTTGAAGGCGGCGCAAGGATGTCACGGATTGAGGCGGCAATTAGGGGTTTGACCGGCAGGGCACACGCGGCTTTTAACAGGGCCAGAAATTCGGACCGCAAGACCCGGCGGCCAAAGGGGAACAGCTCAGTTATCAACACATCTGGGGCAAAGCGATTTAGCGCAATGACTGCGGCCTCTACGCGCGCAGCCAAATAGTCTGACGATGCGACATCTCCATCATCCGTCAAAAGGCGCGTGAAATTTACCCCATCAGATCGCAGCGGGGAAAGAGGGATAAGATCGACGCCACTGTGATCGAGTTGTGGAACAGGCATCCCACCTGATAGAATTTGCACCTGATGACCATTTGCAGCAAAGGCACGACCCAGGGTTAACGCCCGGCTCAGATGCCCCGTGCCCAACAGATGGGTCACTGCAATCATAACTTTCATGCGAGGGAAGCCCGCTTTATCAGGCGGACAGGGTCCGGCCAAGGCCGCATATCGGGCAGATCAACTACAAACAATCGGTTGCGCTTGATCCGAAACGGGGCAGGACCGGAAAAATTCCAGCCGCAAGCTTTGGCCAGTATCATGCGCATGATGCCAATGTGACAGACCGCGATCGTGTCTGTTGTGATCCCTTTGACCCAAGGTTCAATCCGGTCCCAGACCTCGGCTGGGCTTTCGCCATTGAGAGGGCGATAGTCCCACCCCCAATCTTCGATGTGGCGGAACCCGCTGTCTGGTTGTTCGACCAGATCGACACCGCGCAGCCCTTCCCAATCGCCCCAGTTCATTTCTGTCAGCTCCGGGGCCGTTTTGGGGGCTCTGCCAGCGATGATTTCGGCGGTTTCGCGGGCACGGTGCAGGGGACTGGCCCACAGATTGGCAGAGTCCCAAGGCGCTGGTAGGGCAAACTCAGAAAGCTCTTTGCGTGCGGCGTCATCCAGCGGAATATCGCTGCGTCCCTGAATACGGCCCGCGCGGTTCCATTCTGTATGGCCATGGCGGATCAAGGCAAGACGTGGCATCAGATTTCCTTTAACAGAGGGGTGGCCGTGGCCCAGAACAGTTTAGATGTTGCGCCAATGAGGTGCGATTGGGCAATGCTGTGCCGGGCGGTTTCACCAAGATGTTTGCGTTTCACTGGGTCATTCACAAGGGTCATAACTTGCGCAGCCAACGCTTGTGAGCCCTCTTCGGGTTGAGGAGCATCAGGGGTAAGAACCACATCGCGCACGCCAGGGCGGTCTTGCGCGATAACTGGAACGCCTGCCGCTTGGGCCTCAAGATAGACCATGCCAAAGGCTTCATTCACACCCGGCCATAGAAACAGGCCGGCTTGACCGTAAATCGCTTGAAGTGTCTCTCTGTTCAGTTGCCCAAGAAACCGAACACGATCGCCAAACGGGGCCATCATCTGTTCGACCTCTGCGCGTGCGGGTCCATCGCCCGCAATGTCAAGTTTCCATGACCCGGTTAGATGATGAAGAGTCTCCGCGATGATGTGAAAAGAGGCCAGTTTATCCCCATGACGCATCATTCCAACGCTTAACATTGGGCCCCTCAAATTCGAAGCTGCAGGAAGGTTTCGATAAGGCAGGAAGGGGGGCAAGTGTGCCAACGTTTGATGATGAGTCTTTTCTCGTTGCAGAGTGATCAGGTCATTTGCCGTTAGATAATAGATAGCGTCGGCTGCATCACAGGCTTTATGCGCTGCCTGCGCAAAATCAGCCCATGGGCCGGTTAAGCGGCTGTGCGCACGCGTGCTTTCGATTTGAACATAGGGAATGGCCAAAGCGCGACAAACTGCTGGGCCGACCAGATCCGGAGCCTTGTAGTAATTGTGATATGTCACCCAAAGCTGCGTGTCGTGGGGCAGGTTTTGAATGAGGCGCTCTACCTCTGCCTGCGCGGCTTGGCTCAACTGGGTCTGTACTTGGGGATCGCCGGTTTTGTCATAGATCCGCAGATCTGAAACAAGGTCGACCACCGCCCCATTCAACTTGATCGCGGATATCAGATTCCGCGCCATTTCCCGATCTCCCGAGGGGACCGCGTTAGACGGCGATTTCATCGGCGCGTAAAAAGCGACGCGGGTCATGAGTTGATGGGCTGGCAGAGATCGTGCAAGCGCTTGGACAATCGTGCAATGCCCGGGTTCATCCCAAATTCTTGGGTCAATCGGGTGCGGGCAGCATGTGCCATGGACTGTGTCTGTGCCGGATTGGCTGCGATCACGGTGATGGCTTTTGCCAACGCTGCAGGATCATCCTCGCTCAGGGTGCCGTGGATGCCTGTGTCAATGAATTCAGGAATGGCGGACACTGGTGTCGATAGGATTGGCAGCAATTGAGAGGCTGCTTCCATCAGAACGTTTGGCAGGCCATCGCGGTCTCCATCTGCTGCAATTCGGCTGGGCAGGACAAACAGATCGGCTTCGCGCATGGCCGAAATCACTTCGGGTTGGTCACAGGCTCCGCGCCATGTAATGCGATCTGCAACACCGGCGGAAACGGCTTGCGCGGTCAGGGCGCCCTTTAAGCCCCCCCCTCCGATATGGGTCCAATGCCAGTTCAAAGTTGACGGTAATTGGGCAAAGGCACCGATCAATTTGTCAAAGCCCTTTTTCTCAACCAAACGTCCAACCGAAACCATGTGAAATGGATCCGCTGGCTTACGCAAATCTGCTGGGCCTTTTTCCGGCGGTGCTGGGAACCGCGTCAGATCCAGCCCATGATAGATCAAATCCACCCTTGCTGGATCATCTGACATCTCACGCAAATGCGCGGCCCCAAAGGCGGTGCACGTAGCGCCAAATTCCGCCCCATAGGTGTCCGCCTGCAGCTTTTCGCGCTTTTCCCATTCAGGTGAGGTCCAGATATCTTTGGCGTGTGCTGAAAAGCTCCACGGCAAATCACGCATGATCGCGGCATAGCGTGCAACGGATGAAGGCGTGTGCATGAAATGGGCGTACAGCCCATGAGTGTCTGCGGGTAATTCTGCAGCCAGAACGCAGGCCTGCCCAAAACGACGGATGCGGTTCAGGTTCCGATCGCGAGCCAAATCCTGACGCCAGATGCGATAGGCTTCGCGATACCCGGGTAGGCGTTGCGCAATTTCACGCGCGGCCCAAACGCGGGCCGGGTCTTCGTGCAGGTATTCGGGCAAATAACGCACCCGCGCCTTGAGGCGATCATGCAATGGGTGGCGTTTTTTGTCCGTGGGATACCGCAGCGACCAGATCTCAAAGTCATGACCGGCCTCTTCCAGCGCTACTAGCTCTTGGGCGATGAATGTTTCTGATAGCCGTGGCCATCCCTTGACGACAATGGCCAACGCCGGGGTGTTCTGAGTCATTGAGCGGCCTGTTCGGCATTAGTTTGCAAAAGGGTGTCGACCCGTTCGGTGACATAGTCCAATCCGTCCAGCAAGCCATCTGTCATTGCCTGCGAGGGAAGAGGCTGATTACTCAGGTTGCGGATGGCCCGGATCATCGCTTCGGGTGTTAACCCATCACGGTTTTCGTCCAGCATGCGCACAAGCCCCAGTTTTTCCGCACGCGAGGCCCGCAGCCACTGTTCGAGGCGCGGTACAGTGCGGGGGACAATTACGGCGCGTTTGTCGAAAGACAGAACTTCGCAAAAGGTATTGTACCCACCCATGCAGACTACACCTTGAGCACCGGCAAAAAGGGTTTCGATTTGCGATTCAAAACCAACGGCAGTTACACGGCCATTCAGGGCTTCGACGCGTTCTTCGAAATCAGCACGTAATTCACCGGACAGGAAGGGCCCATAAACAAGGACAGCGCGGGGTGATAGGTTGGGGTCTTGCTCATAGGCGGACAAGACCAGGTTGACCATGGCTTTGCCATCGCCACCGCCGCCCGGGGTGATCAGGATATAGGGGACCTCGGGCGAGATGCCAATCGGCCCCAGGTCGCGGCGCAAATATCCTGTCCAATGCATGCGGGCTTGGGTTTCTATGCTGAGAGGTAGGCCAGCAGTCGGATCATAGATCGACTTCATGCCATAGACCCAAATTTCATCGTAGAACTTTTCGGTTGCCTCAACCGCGCCTTTGCGGGCCCATTCGGTTGCCAGAACTTCGGGCTCATCCAGAACGTCACGTAGGCCCAAGATCAGCTTGGACCGTCCGCAGTCTTGCAACATTTCCAGTGTCGGCAACAATTCACCTCGAAACCCTGTGGGCTCTTTGTCGACAATCAGAATGTCAGGATCGTATTGCTGCGCGGTCGTGCGAATAATCCCAGAACGTAAATCCGTGACCTCATCGATTCCCATCCCGATGGTTTGAGAGGCATAGCTTCCGTCGCTGCGCTTGGTCACGCCGGGCAGTCGAACATGATCCACCCGACGTGGAAAGGTGAACCGTCCGGCAACGGGCGACCCAGTCAAGATCAACGCAGACGCTGAGGGATCAGCTTGCGTGATGGCACTGGCCAGTGCCCGGGATCGTCGTAAATGGCCCAACCCAAATGTGTCGTGGCTGTAAAGCATAACGCGCGGGGCCCGAGGTTCTGCACCAACGGGGCGATCCTTCATGTCTTTCGTCATGGGTGACCCTGCATTGAATTTCGAAAACCGCCAAAGTGTCTTGTTTGAACACGGAAAGACGCGACACATAGGTTGTCCGATGTTTGGTCATCAGACTTCATGTCGTGAGCCGGCGCATGCCGGAGGTGTATTTGTAAGCCGATCGCAATCGGAACAGGATATCCTGCAGCTTTGCTTCTCATCTCACTCTCTACACTCTGCTTCGGTTTTGTTATGTCCGTGGCCAAGTTGTCGTCGTCGTCTCAGATCGTTTCACCAAGAATTTTCAAGGCATCTATTGTAACTCTAGTATTGAAATTGGACCCGTTTGAAAACACGATTTTGACAGATGCGGCGAGAGGGCAGAGTGGGCCATGTGCTACACTCGCGAAATTGTGGTAGCGGGTTGTTTGAACCAACCGGGTACCTCCTGTAAGTTTCGACGATCTTTAAAGAATGAAAGCCTGCTGTACATGATGCAACTTCTTTTACGCGCTGTTCTGACACTCGGGGTGCTGTTGATGTCTTTTGCATCCAGTGCAGAGGCTCAATCGGCATTGATTCCCGGCTATGGGGCGAAAACAGCAGAGACAGCTACCACTTCCGAAGGGGATTTAGCCACCGCAATACGTGAGGCAACAGAAGCGGGTGCAAGTGTCATCGTCATTGATAGCACTGGAAAATTGGTGTCGGCAGAGACCAAGGCAAGTGGCGAAAACGCCGCTGATCCCAAAGATCCAATGGGCGATGCGTCTCAATTGATGCGGGCGCAATCTGAATTCGACGAATTCGTCAAAGCGCTTAATTCCCGATTGCAGGCGCTGCCTTATTCGATTTTCGAAGTTCAGTACATTCTGCGACAGACCAGTCCCGATGGGGAAATCACAACCTATCTTTGGGTATTTGTGGTTAATATTGTTTTGCTTTTGATCGGTCGTTGGCTGTCGGTTGAAATCTACGGCAAGCGTGTCGCGCGAAAATATGTGGTGTCGCGGATTATGGAAAACCCGGTGGGATACCGGGATAAGATGCCGTTTCTCGTACTTCGCTTTGTTATTGGTATCGGTGGTACGCTGTTTGCGATGCTTTTTGCAGCAATCATTGGGCGTGCTATTTTCGGCACTGCCGAGGATGTATCGATCCAATTTACGGTCACTGCAATTTTCACCGGCTTTTTCTTAGCGCGCACCGTTTCGGATCTTTGGCGCATGGTACTGTCACCGTTCCTCAGCCAATACAGGTTGCCCCCGTTCACCGACAAGGAAGCAAAACGGATATACATTTGGGCCTCTGTGCTGGCGACCTATGATATTTCTGCGGTCTTGTTTGCGACCTGGGTCGCTGATTTTGGCCTGAACTACAATGTCTATGCGATGGTGTACGGAGTGTTGACTGCTGTTGGCGTGTTGGGGAACTGCCTGATGGTTGTGTTCAACGCCCATGCCATTTCATCGGCCATCCGTGGCGGGCAGACCCCGGAACAAGTGTCCTGGATTCTGCGGTTTGTGTCTTATGCTTGGGCCCCTGCTGTCATCGCTTACGTTGGCTTTAGCTGGTTTGCGTTGGCGCTTGATCTGGTGCTTGAGAACCCGACACCAATCCCGCTGGTGGTGGGGACCTATGGTATATTCATGTCGGTCGTGGTGGCTTATGGTGCACTGAACTATCTGCTCGAGCGCTATTTTGATCGCACGCGCAAAGTGCAACTGATCAATGAAGAGCTGGCACTGGCTGAAGCCGAAGAAACCGAGCATCGCAAGCCCGCGCCCGTGCATAATGGCTACATCAATACCTTTGAAGATTTGGCCCGACGCGTTGCAGGTATCTTGGCCTTTGTGGTCGGGGCGTATGCATTGTTGGCGATCCTCAATCCGGATGTGGAGTGGGCTGAGGATCTGCCATTTGAGCGCGCGCTGGATGTGATGGTAATTGTGTTCATCGGCTATGTTGTGTTTCATTTCTTTCGCATCTGGATCGATAGCAAGATTGCAGAAGAGACCGACGATGTAGAAGAGGGCGAGTTGGGCGACGAAGGGGGCGGCACAAGTGCGAGCCGTTTGGCGACGCTGTTGCCGCTGTTCCGTGGTGCCATTCTGGCCGTGGTCGTCGTATCGATTGTTCTGATTGCTTTGATGGAAATGGGGATAAATGTCAGCCCTCTGTTCGCGGGTGCTGGTGTGGTCGGTCTGGCTGTTGGTTTTGGCTCGCAAACCCTGGTCAGGGACATTTTCTCGGGTGCGTTTTTCCTTTTGGATGATGCGTTTCGGAAAGGGGAGTATATCGACATCGGAGATGTGAAAGGGACCGTCGAAAAGATCTCGGTCCGGTCTTTCCAGTTGCGCCACCACCTTGGGGCGTTGAACACGATCCCGTTTGGCGAAATCAAAGTGTTGACCAACTTTTCCCGTGATTGGGTGATTATGAAACTGCCGCTCCGCGTGACCTATGATACGGATGTGGAAAAGGTTCGAAAGTTGATCAAGAACCTTGGTAAAGAACTGCTACATGACCCAGTGATCGGTGAAAATTTCATTCAACCACTCAAATCGCAGGGTGTTATTGAAATGCAGGACTCAGCGATGATCATCCGAGTCAAGTTCATGACCAAACCCGGGGATCAATGGTTGGTTCGAAAGCGCGTGTATCAAGACATTCGCGAGCTGTTTGCCCAAGAAGGCATTCATTTTGCTCACCGCGAAGTGACGGTCCGATTGGCGGATGGAAAGAAAGAAGCTGACTTGACGCCCCAGCAGCGGGAAGCTGTCACAGGCGCTGCGCAGGCGGCAATCGACGAAGATTATTTGGACGATATTGGCCCCGGTGGCAGTCACGACTGATACTGTATGATCCAGTTTTCGGGGGGCTCCCGCCCCTTCGGAGCGCCTTTGAAAGGGCACTTCTTAGGGTTGGGCGTAACCTCGCTGCGCTCGGGAGGCCGCTCCGATTTGAGGTGTCGGAAAAACAAAGGGGAGGCCGCTGTGCGTTGCCTCCCCTTTTCGTTTCTATCTGTGCGAGAATATCAATCTTGCGCCTTACTGCTGATATGGGTCCAGACTGTCGCGCAGGCCATCGCCGAGGAAATTGAATGCCAGAACGATGACGATAATCGGGAGCATCGGGATGGCGGTCCAAGGGTAGATCTCGATCGACGCGAGGTTCTGTGCGTCATTGAGCATGACACCCCAACTTACAGCAGGTGCGCGCAGGCCAAGACCAAGGAAGCTAAGCGCGGTTTCCCCAAGGATCATCGCAGGAATCGATAGGGTGGCCGACGCGATCAGGTGGCTCATAAAGTTCGGCAAGAGGTGTTTGCGGATCACCCGGCCTGAGCTTGCACCCATCATCTCGGCCGCGCGTACATATTCTTCTTCGCGAAGCGAAAGGAATTTGGCGCGTACCGCACGGGCGAGACCGGGCCAGTCTAGAATACCAAGAATAACTGAGATGATAAAAAACACGGAAACCGGGCCCCAGTTGGATGGGACTGCAGCAGAAAGAGCCAGCCAGAGCGGCAATTCAGGCAGGGACCGCAGGATTTCAATGATCCGGTTGATAAACCAATCCAACTTACCGCCAAAATAACCCGCCATGGAGCCAAGGATGATACCAAGGAAGAATGAGACAGAGATCCCGATCAGACCCACTGTCAGTGACAGCTGAGCCCCATACATGATGCGGCTGAATACATCGCGCCCTAGACGGTCAGACCCCCACAGAAACAGTGTGGCGCCTTCGGGGGCGCAGAACAGGTGCGTGTCGCTAGGGATCAGGCCGGCGAGGTTGTATTCGCCTGCCTCGCAAAAGAAACGAATAGGTAACGGGGTGTCCGTGTCCGGCACAAACTTCCACTGAAACGTCTCAAGATCAGCTTCGGCAGTGATTGGGTAGATGAAAGGCCCGACAAATTCACCTTCGTGGAACCATTGCACTGATTGGGGTGGGGCATACAGGTGATCTGATTGACGCTCGTTGGGGGTGTATGGCGACAAAAAGCCGGCAAACGGCAACATCAAATAGCAGAGCAACAAGAAGATGCCGGATATCAGGCCCAATTTGTGAGTTTTGAATTTGCGCCAAATCAGAATCCAATTTGGCGCATCCAAATCGCGGCGCTCAAGCTGCTGAATAGAAGCCTGAGGGTCATACGGGGCGTCGTCGACATAGCGACCGTCGGGAAGATGGGTCATGTCTCACGTCCTTCGTAGCGAATGCGTGGGTCAAGCAAGACCAAAAGAACATCAGAAATCATAGTGCCCATCAGCGTTAGCAGCGCTACAAACATCAGAACAAAGGCTGACAGAAATTGGTCTTGGGTTTTGAGGGCCGTGAGCAAAGTTGGCCCAATCGTCTGGAGACCAAGAACAACCGACACTAGAACAGACCCGGACACCATAGATGGCAGAAGGTTCCCGATGTCAGCAACAAACGGGTTGAAGGCCATGCGCAGGGGGTATTTCGTCAACATGCGCGACGGCGCCATGCCTTTGGCAATTGCTGTTTCAACATAAGGTTTTCCAAGCTCATCGAGCAGGTTCGCGCGCAAGCGTTGCATCATGGCAGCTGCGCCCGAAGTCCCGATCACAAAGGTGGGTACGATCAGGTGGATCAGGATTGAGTTCATCTTTTCAAACGTCATCGGTTCGCCTTCGAACCGAGGATCCATCAGACCACCAATCGGCAGATCAAAGTATTTGTGCCCATAGTAGAACATGATCAGCGCGAGCAGAAAGTTTGGTGTAGCAAGGCCCAGATAACCGACAAATGCAGATGTATAGTCGACCCATGTTCGCGAGCGCGCGGCGGCGAGAACTCCCAATGGCAAGGCAATCATATAGACGAAGAGAACCGCTGCGACATTGACTAAGACCGTAAGCCAAAGGCTCTCACCGACAATTTCCGCCACCGGTCGATCAAATTCAAAGGACCATCCAAAGTCGCCTTGTAGCAGGCCGGAAAACCCCTGTGGTCCAGGAATGAAGCCAATCCAGATCAGGTATTGTTGGTAAAGTGGACGATCCAACGCGTATTCTTTTCGCAGAAACTCGGCCTTGGCGACGCCTGCTGATTGACCCGATGCGCGCAGTTCAGCGATCTGGTTGCTCAGATAATCGCCGGGCGGCAGGTTGATGATGACAAAAACTAGCGCCGACACGACCAGCAGCGTCAGCAGCATGGTCATGAAGCGATAGATCGCGTAGCGCAGTATGCTCATGTCTCGCGGTCCTCGTTAGTCGGCAACAAAAAATTCGTCGGGGCGGTGAATCCCGAAATGTGCACCGGGTTCCCAAGCCCAGAGAGCCTTTTGCGGGACATTGCGCATCCGGCTCGAAACAACAATTGGCTGCGGTGCTTCTGCGAGCATTCCAATGCCAAACAGCTGATCCGCATGAATTGCCAGCATCCCACGCCAAGCGGTTTCGCGCTCCGCATCGGTGGTCGCGTTTTCCCAAATCTTCAGTAGCTCTAACAAGCGCTGAGCTTCTGGAACATCGGGGGCTTCACCGGCGGCACCATTGGTTTGAAAGTGCTGTCCCCATTTGGGCCATGCGAGAAAAACTTGGTCTGTTGGGGCCAGGTAGCCGGGCGAGGTATAGGATTGTGGAATTCCGTTATCCCACCCAAACCAGACCGAGGCCATTGAATTTCCGGAATAAACACGGTTGCGCAGGATGTCGCGGTCCAAAGGACGCATGACCAGTTTCACACCAATATCGCGCCAGGTGTCTGTCACGATTTGAAGCGCGTTTTCGACTTCTTGGCGTTCGCCAGCGGTTTCAATCACAACTTCCATAGGGCGCCCATCAGGCAGCAATCGAATCCCGTTGGCGTTCCGTTTTGTCAACCCGGCTTCATCCAACAGAGCATCGGCGGCCTTTGGATCATAAGCGGCCCACGCATCCCGGTTTTCCTGCTCAAAAAACGGAGAGGTCGGCAACACCGTCATAGACCCCGGCTTGGCCAATTTGAAATAGAGTGCTTTGTTGATAGTGTCGCGATCGATCCCCAAAGACAGTGCGCGCCGAACACGGACGTCGCGCAAAACCTCGCGCCACACGTCATCGGCAAAGTTCAGGTTTGGATAAATCGCAATCTGTGATGCAACGCCGGTTTGCCAAAGACGGGTTTTGTAATCGCCATCCGCCTCGCCCTTTTTCAGAATAGACACGTCGCGGAAATCAAGGCCGCGTCCCTGAAGATCGGATTGACCGGCATTGGATTTTGCCGCGACTAGACCCGGTGCGACGATTTCCATTTGGACAATGTCGATATACGGCAACTGAACACCATTGGTGTCGACACGGTGATAGTAAGGGTTACGCACAAAGTTATGGCGAATTTTCTTACCTGAACTCGCATTCAACCAAGGCTGCAATGTCGGGAGCTCGTGATTGTCGAACTTGTACATATTATCGCGTTTGTTGTGCAAAGCGGCCCAGCTTTTGACGCGGGTGTCTTCGACTTCTTCCGCCAGTTGCGCAGGATCCGCATAATCCCCGTGATACTGCTTTAGAAACTCAGACGGGCGATAGATGAAAGGGGGGCGCGCTTGCGCCAGCGACTGTAAAAAGTTCGGGTTGGGCTTGGACCAAGAATAAATTACTGTCAGAGGGTCAGGGAATGATACTTCGGGCAGTTCACCCCCAACACGCAGGAAATCAGGTGGACCTGATGGGCTGAGCATTTCGTGATTGGTGACATCCTTCCACCAATATTCGAAATCAGCGGAGGTAAACGGAGATCCGTCTGACCATTTATGCCCCTCACGCAGCCTTAGCGTGAAGGTTTTGTTGTCCTCGTTTTCAAAGGAGGCAAGAAGGTCAGGAACGAGTTGATAATTTTCATCGTAAATTACCAGACGGGCATAGCCATAGACAACCATCTGGCGGATGTCCTTCGAGCGGGTGACCATGGTGTTGAGCGTTCCGCCGGGGGTTCCAAGCTCGCGACCACGTGCTTCGAGGTCAACAATGATAGGTTGATCAGGAATTCGTTCCTGAACCGGGGGAAGGTCGCCAGCATCAACTTCAGCTTGCCAAAAGGTACTTTCCTGCAGTGGTGGAATGCCCTCCGCCCATGCTGGAGAGAGTGCGCTCAGCAACAGCGAGGCCGCAAGCGAAAGGGATTTGCGGGATGTCTCAAACATGGCGACGCACCTTATGACCAGGTTCCAATTCGATAAGCGAGGGTATCACGGTGTCAGAGAAGCGAAAGGCTTCGCTCCAATTATCTGGAGAGCCGGCCCCTTGAGCAACCAGTTTAAGGTCGATGGGGCGATCGATATCCGGTTCCGGCTGCGCCGCGATCAGCGCTTTGGTGTAGGGATGTTGGGGGTTATAAAAAAGTGTTTCTGGCGGTGCCTGTTCAATCACCAGACCTTGTCGCATGACCGCGACTTCGTCTGCGATCCGCGCAACCACTGCCAAATCATGTGAAATGAACAGATAGCTAAGGTTCAGGCGTTCCTGAATCTCTTCAAGCAGCGTTAGAATTTGTTCTTGGACAGATACGTCCAGTGCCGACGTCGGTTCATCACACACCAGCAGTGAGGGGTCCAACATCATAGCGCGTGCAATGGACAGGCGCTGACGTTGACCGCCAGAAAAGGCGTGTGGAAACCGTTTTAGCATGTCCGAATTCAGCCCAACCCGTTGCAGCATTTCTGCTGCTTTGTCACGCTGTTCAGAAGTTGACCCGATTTTATGGATCTCAAGTGGCTCGGTCATCGCATCCAAAACCCGCATGCGAGGGCTGAGTGAACTGTAGGGATCCTGAAAGACCATTTGCGCTTCGCGTTGAAACGCGGTGCGTGCAGCACGTGACATTTGATGAACAGCGATCTGTTGCTCGTCACCGGATGGCCGAAACAGCACTTCGCCACCGGAGTCTGGCAATTCAGCGCCAAGCGCAATCCGGGCTGCGGTGGTTTTGCCTGATCCACTTTCCCCTACGATGGCCAGTGTTTTACCACGTGCGAGTTTCAGATCGACGCCCCGACATGCGTGAATTTTGACTTCGGGCTTCCAAGCCGACCCAGCGCGCATCGTATAGGTTTTTGAGACGTTCTTCATCTCGAGGATCAGATCATCGCCCGGCATAGGCAGGCCGACGGCAGCCCGATCCGGGATGGCGGGGGCAGCGTCGAACAGTTGTTGCGTATAAGGATGAGCAGGTGCGCGCAGTACGTCAGCGGCAGAGCCGCTTTCCATCACGCGGCCTTTGTGCATAACGACGACCTTTTCGGCCATATTCGCCACAACGCCCAAATCATGGGTCACCAGGATCAGCGCCATGCCGGTTTCCTGTTGCAACTCTTTGATAAGCCCCAAAACCTGCGCTTGTGTGGTGACATCCAATGCGGTGGTGGGTTCGTCAGCAATCAATAGATCAGGTTTGGACACCATAGCCATGGCGATCATAGCGCGCTGGCGCATCCCACCCGACAATTCAAAGGGATAAGATCCGTAGGCACGTTCAGGGTCCGGAAACCCAACGCGATCAAACGTTTGCAGAACTTCTCGCTTGGCTTCTTTTTCCGACATCCCGCGATGAAGCCACAACACTTCGCTGACCTGATTGCCAATTTTGTGCAGTGGTGACAGCGACCGCATCGGTTCCTGAAAGATCATCGAAACCCGATCGCCGCGAATATCTCGCATTTTGCGTTCGCTGAGTTCTGTAAGGGTTAAAGGAGCCTCACCCCCATTCAGGGTGATCCGACCAGTGGCAATGCGTGCGATGCGTGGCAGAATACGCAAAACCGCCCGGCAGGTAACTGTTTTACCCGAACCAGATTCGCCAACCAAAGCCAGCGTTTCACCGGGCGCTACCTCAAAATTTACGTTCTGGACGACCGGCTCGGCATCCCCAAACCCAATGCTCAGATTCTCGACAGACAACAAAGGGGTCATTCAGGTGATCCACCCGATTGGCCAAAACGCGACATTATATTTCAATACCCCCTAATCTTTGTACGTTACCATCGCTTGGACAGACCCGACTCGTCAAACACGATTTTGGGACTAAACGTCACGAAACAGGGAGAATTACATTAACTGTGGCTACACAAGCGCACTGGGATTTGGCATGACAGGCATATTCGCGGCCATACCGGCCGTCGTCGCAAAGGAGAGTTTGTCATGAGCCAAGACATCAGCCGACTAGATCTGTTCATTGATCGCATGGTGTCTCAGCGTGCCAGTCTGGATTTCGCCATAGCGCAAACAGCTGACATGACTGGGCCGGTTTTTGAACTTGGCCTGGGGAATGGGCGCACTTATCACCACATGCGCCAGCGTATTTCTGGCCGTGATATTTTCGTATTTGAGCGCGCCGTGGCCTCGCATCCTGATTCTACGCCTGCCGATGAAATGCTGATTTTGGGCGATGTGCGCGAAACACTGCCTGCTTCTGTGGAACGCTTTGGCCCAACGGCCAGTTTGATTCATGCGGATCTGGGCGGTCATAACCGGGAAAAGAACGATGTGTTTGCCCGGTTTGTGTCTCCGTTGATTGAACCACTGTTGGCCGAGGGCGGTCTTATGGTGTCCAGTGACCGGATGTATTTCGAAACCCTTACAGAATTGCCGTTGCCCGAGGGCGTGGTCGAAGGCCGTTGCTTTATCTATCAACGTTAAAGGCTGCGGTACCCGCGCCAGTGTAATACCCCTGTCGCCGGTCCTACGTACAATCTGGGCAAGCAAAAGAGGTGTAGTATGAGCGGAATTCTTACGCTGAACGCGGGCAGTTCTTCGATCAAATTCGGTGTCTATTTGGCTGCACACGAGCCAGAGCTTTTACAACTGGGGCAGGTGGAAAACCTCGGTCCGGTGGCGCGGTTGATACTGGACGCGACGGACAGTTCGGAAGAGCAAGTGATCGAGATTGGCCCAGCCGATCATGCCGCTGGGGTTCGTGCGATTCTAAAAGCGATTATTCCGGTCTTGAAGGGACGCCCGGTTTCAGGAGTCGGTCATCGCATTGTCCATGGCGGAAAAACCTTTGTTGGCCCGGTGGAGTTGACCGAAGAGGTGTTGCGCCAACTCGAGGCGTTTGTTCCGCTTGCCCCTTTGCATCAACCTCACAACATCGCGGCAGTGCGCGCCGCCCAAGACGCCTTTCCAGAGGCGCTGCAAATCGGATGTTTTGATACATCGTTCCATCAAGGGCATCCGTTTGTAAACGATGCCTTTGCGCTGCCACGCCGGTTTTATGAAAAAGGTGTTCGTCGGTACGGGTTCCACGGATTGTCCTATGACTATGTCACGGGCAAGTTGCAGAACGACTATCCTGAGCTTGCCAAAGGGCGGGTTGTGATTGCGCACCTCGGCAATGGAGCGTCGATGTGTGCCGTGAAAGATGGGCAAAGCATCGGGTCAACTATGGGGTTTTCTGCCCTTGATGGCCTGCCGATGGGCACCCGCTGTGGTCAGCTGGATCCGGGGGTTTTGCTCTACCTGATGGAGCAGGGCCACGGGGTCGAGGCGATTACCCATATTCTGTACAAGAAAAGCGGATTGCTGGGGCTGTCTGAGATCAGCCATGACATGCGAACGCTGCTAGCCAGCGAAGATCCGCGAGCCAAAGAAGCGATTGATTACTATGTTTTCCGCATCCGACGAGAGCTGGGCGCTATGGCGGCCATTCTGGGTGGATTGGATGCCTTGGTGTTCTGTGGCGGTATTGGCGAACACGCCGCACCGATAAGGGCGCAGGTTCTGGACGGAATGGAGTTCTTGGGTCTTGTGCTGAATGTTGAGGCCAACGATAGCAGCTCTGGGGTTATCAGTGAGGGTGATACGCCCGTTTTGGTGATCCCCACGGACGAAGAGCGGGTGATCGCACGCGCGCTTTGTGCAGCTTTGTCCTGACTTGTCTGCCGCAGGGTCACAAACTGCGGGGCTGGTGGCACTGGCCTCGGGCTGTCTATCGTAGCGTCATCGCAACGTAAGAGAGACAAGCATGCTGTTCTACGACTGTTCTACCGCCCCCAATCCGCGCCGCGCCCGGATGTTCATTGCAGAAAAAGGGATCGTGATCGAAACCAAAGATATCTCGATCGCAAAGGGGGAGCAGTTGGATGCAAGGTTCAAGGCGGTAAATCCACGTGCAACCGTACCGGTTCTGGTCACGGACGAAGGAACAGTTCTGACGGAAAACCTTGGCATTGCTGCTTATCTCGAAGCTCAGTTCCCGGAACCTCCGTTGATGGGGCGAACCTCTGACGAAAAGGGATTGGTGCTAATGTGGAATTCAATAGCCGAACAGCAGGGTGGCCTGCCGATCGCTGAGGCTTTGCGAAATTCTAATCCAGCCTTCAAGGACCGTGCCATTCCGGGGCCTGTAAATTATCCCCAATTGCCTGAACTCGCCGTTCGAGGGGCTGATCGTGCACGCAAGTTCTTTGATGTGCTCGAAGAGTGTCTGCAAGAAAGCTCGTTCGTGGCTTGTGATCATTTTACGCTGGCTGACATCTCAACCTTTGTGTTCTTGGATTTTGCTCGCGTTATCAAAATGCGCATTCCCGAGGGCCATAGCGCAACGCAAGCCTGGTATGATGGCATTCAAGCGCGCCCCAGCGCGCAGTTGTAAGAGTTACTTGCAAACCACCGGATACGTCGTGCGAAAGGGCGTATCCGGGTAGCGTTTGTTTTTGTCGAAACATGTGACACGGCCAATGCCATCCATCCAAACCAAGTGCGGATCGTAGTAGATCTCTCCTTTGGTCTTAGACAGACGCATTGTTTCAAAGTGAAGATGCACCAGAACCCCCAAAGCGCCAGTATCGCCCATTGTTCCGATTTGTTGACCGCGCTGAACAACGTCCCCAACGTTGACCATCCGTTTGTCGAGATGTTTGTGCACAGTGTGCAAGTCATCGCCTTCGGGAGATCGGCCATGGTTGATGACGACCCGATTGCCATAGATCGGTTCCGAGTAGCTTTTGGTAACGCGCCCAGGTGCTGACGCCAGGATCGGAGTGCCACGCTTCCCCCAGATATCGATACCTTGATGAACCTTGTCTTCATCTGAGCGGAATTGTTCAGAAATATAGGGTGCGTTTGCGGGCATGATGACTTTGATTTCACGGTCGCTGTGGATTTCATGGTCGTAAAAGTCTGCGGTGCCGTATTTTTCGACACCAAAACAACCAGCTACGAAAATCTGGAATGCGGATACCCATAAAAATCGGGGAGCCATCGGGTCCTCCTAAATAATGAGGCGGTGCTTGGAGTGTACCAAGCCTCCGGCAACGAGGCAAATAAGGGCGTGCTTGGTAATGTACAGAATTGTCTAGACAGATGTGAACAGTGCGCCTAGCGTGCCAAACAACATCTTCCGGGGAGGGTCGGATGAAATCTCATTATCGTGTTGTGGTTATTGGCGGGGGCGTTGTTGGCGCCTCGGTTCTGTATCATTTGGCCAAAATGGGCTGGAAAGATGTGTGCCTGATAGAGCGGTCCGTGCTGACCGCCGGGTCCAGTTGGCACGCGGCAGGCGGTATTCATGCGTTGAACGCAGACCCCAACATTGCGGCACTGCAGGCCTATACAATCGATCTGCTGCCAGAAATCGAAAAAGAGAGCTGCCAGAACATTGGTCTGCATATGACCGGTGGCCTGACGATGGCCGGCACGCCAGATCGGTGGGAATGGTTGCAATCCGCCTACCGGGTGTTCCAATCCATCGGGATTGAAGACTGCCGACTGGTCACCCCGGAAGAGGCCGGAGAGTTGAACCCTATCATGTCGACCAAGGGCATGTTGGGGGGCATGTGGGCCGATCGCGAAGGTTATGTCGACACTACTGGAACCGTTCATGCCTATGCGGGTGCTGCCAAAAAACATGGCGCGACAGTGGTTGAGCACAATCAGGTTCTGGAATTGCATCAGACAGCGGACGGGTGGCAGGTCGTAACTGAAAAAGGCACGGTCACCTGCGAGCATGTCGTAAACGCAGGCGGGCTTTGGGCCAAGCAGTTGGGTCGAATGGCCGGGGTTGAGCTACCAGTTTCACCGCTCAAACATCACTATTTGGTCTCGGATACGATTCCTGCATTGGAGAAATTGGATTTCGAGGTGCCCATGACCGTGGACCTCGAAGGCTTCACCTATATGCGGCAGGATCAAAAGGGGCTGTTGCTGGGGATCTATGAGGTCGATCATGAACATTGGGCCATGGATGGTGCCCCTTGGAATTATGGAATGGAGCTGTTTCAGGAAGACACGGACCGGATCGAAAAAGAGCTCACGCTTGGGTTCGAACGCTATCCAGATTTGCAAAACGTGGGCGTGAAAACATGGGTCAACGGGGCGTTCACGTTTTCACCAGATGGTAATCCACTGGTTGGACCTGTGCCGGGCAAGCGCGGGTATTGGACCGCCTGCGCGGTGATGGCCGGGTTTTTGCAGGGCGGCGGTGTAGGCAAATCGCTTGCAGAATGGATGATCTATGGAGAACCAGAAGCGGATGTCTATGGTATGGATGTTGCGCGATACGGCGATTTTGCGCAGAACAAACGCTATATCCGCGAAACGACGGGTCAATTTTATTCGCGTCGGTTCGTTATGACCTATCCTAACGAACAATTGCCAGCAGGGCGCCCTTTGAAAATGGCACCGGCGCATGACGCGATGACGCTTGCAGGGTGCAAATGGGGCACTAGCTGGGATCTTGAGGTGCCATTGTATTTTGCCCCACAAGGGTTTGAAGAGACGCCCTCTCTTAAGAGATCCAATGCGTTTGATATCGTCGCCGAAGAATGTCGTGTGATCCGCAATGGTGTTGGCCTGTTGGACATCACCGGATTTTCCCGGTTCGAGGTTAGCGGAGAAAATGCCAAAGGGTGGCTGGATGAGATTATGGCCAGCAAACTCCCCGGGCCGCGGCGTGCGAAACTGGCCCCGATGTTGAGCGAAGGTGGCAAGCTCAAAGGGGATCTGACCGTTCTCAATTGGGGGGATGGAACATGGTGGATCATGGGCAGCTATTATCTGCGCGCCTGGCATATGCGATGGTTCAACGACCATATGAAGGACGGTGTAACGGTACGGGATCTGGGTGAAGAGATTTGCGGGTTTGGTCTGGTTGGACCGAAATCACAACAGGTGATCGAAAAGCTGGCAGAACAGGATATTTCGGACCTCAAATTCATGGGTTGTGGGGACTTCGACATTGGCATGATCCGCGCCAAGGTGGCCCGCATGTCTGTCACCGGTGAAAAAGGGTATGAAATCAATTGCCGCTATGGGGATCACATTGCCTTGCGTCGCATGTTGTTAGAGGCCGGGGCAGGAGAGGGGATCCGTGAATGTGGCTTCAACGCGATGCTGTCGACACGGTTGGAAAAATCGTTTGGCATTTGGTCCGCTGAATTCACCCAAGGCTATACCCCGGGCATGACAGGAATGGACCGGTGGATCGATTGGGATAAGGACTTTGTTGGAAAATCAGCCGCAGTGGCAGAACGCGATGGTAATGGCCCGGCACAGATTCAGGTCACGCTGGAAATTGACGCAACGGATGCGGATGCCAGCGGATATGAACCAGTATGGGCGAGCGACGAAAAGGTTGGCTTTGTGACCTCGGGCGGGTTTGGCCATAGCACTGGGAAATCTCTTGCGATGGCCTTGGTGAACCGGGACCAAGCGGGCGAGGGGGCAGAGTTGACTGTGCACGTAGTTGGCACTGAGCGTACGGCGACCGTTATTGCACCATCCCTTTATGACCCTCAGGGTAAAGCGATGCGAGCATGAGCAGGCGGGGACGTCGCGCCCGCACAGGTGCACCAACAGAGCAGCGTAAGGTGGATTATCACAACCTGCGCAATCCCTTTCCTCCGATGAACGCCTTTAGCGAGGACCGGATCGAGGCGTTGCACCAGGCCTCCCTCACGGTGTTGGAAGAGATCGGCATCAAGGTCCTGTTGCCCGAGGCGCGCGCACTATTCAAATCTGGCGGTGCCCGGGTCGAGGATGAAATGGTATTCATCGGGCGGGATATGGTCGAGGCTGCAGTCGCGTCGGCACCCAAATCCATACCGATCCGGGGTGCGGTACGTGCGCGCGATATCACGCTAGAGTTGGGAAATCTTGTGTTTCAGCCGGGGGCGGGGGCGCCTCATGCGACGGATTTGGAGCGGGGCAGGCGGCCCGGCAGCCTCAGCGATTTTCGCGAGATGGTGCAGCTCACGCAGCATTTTGATGTGCTGCAGATGGTGCCACCTTTGGTCGAAGCCCAAGATATTCCTATGCACTTGCGTCATTACGCGATGACCGAGACTGTACTGACGCAAAGCGATAAGGTGCCGTTTATCTATTCGCGCGGGACACCGCAGGTAATGGACGGATTCGAGATGATCCGCGACTTTCGCGGCACCTCGGATGATGAATTTCACGCCACACCGCATTGCTACACGATCATCAACACCAACTCACCGCGGGTGATTGATATGCCGATGGCGCAGGGATTGATCGACTTCGCACGCGCTGGGCAGGTGTCGATCATTACACCGTTTACGTTGATGGGGGCGATGGCACCGATTACGGTGGCCGGGGCGATGACCTTGTCCCACGCCGAGGCGTTGGCCGCGATCACCCTGACACAGCTTGCCAAATCCGGGGCACCAACGTGTTACGGTACTTTTACCAGCAATGTGGATATGAAATCCGGCGCGCCCGCTTTTGGTACACCGGAGCATTTCACCGCGTCGCTGGTAGCGGGACAACTGGCGCGCCGTCTTGGGTTGCCTTGGCGTTGTGCCGGGGGAAGTGCAGCCAACATTAACGATGCTCAGGCCGCCAATGAAAGCCAGTTTGGTCTATGGGGGTGTCTGATGGCCGGGGCTTCTGTGGTGATCCATTCGGCTGGGTGGCTTGAGGGCGGTCTGACCGTGTCCTATGAAAAGATCATAACAGATCTGGAGGTGTTGCAGATGGTGGCCGAGCTGTGCGCTGGTACACCTGCAACTGATGCTGATATCGCACTGGATGCGTTGCGAGAAGTACAGCCGTCTGGACACTTCTTTGACGCGAGTCACACGATGGAGCGCTATCAGACTCAGTTTTATGAACCCTTGGTTGGGGACTGGTCCAACTTTGGCACATGGACAGAGCGCGGGGCGGTGGATGCTGACAATCGCGCGACAGGTATCTGGCGAAACATCGTGGATAATTTTGAAGCCCCGTCACATGATCCGGACAGGATCGATGGACTGCGGGATTTCATAGCACGGCGCACCGAACAGGGCGGTGCGGCGCCAGAGAGTTGAGAGTGTGAAGATGAATACGAAACCAGTTCTGCACCGGGATGACCCCAAGGCCGAGCCGCTGACCGGAAATATTAAGGTTACGCGTGACGATTGGTTGAATGTGGCGATGGATGTGTTGATTTCTGATGGGGTGGATCAGGTCAAGGTGCTGAACCTTGCAGCACGTATGGCTGTGTCGCGGTCTTCGTTCTATTGGTATTTCAAATCACGTCAGGAACTGTTGGATGCGCTGCTTGCGCGGTGGCAGGCGACGAACACTGCGGCGTTGATCCAACAATCCGAAACGGAGGCGGAGACGATTACTGCGGCGGTGTGCAACGTGCATCGCTGTGTGGTTAATCCGCGTTTGTTCGATACTGCTCTGGATTTCGCAGTGCGGGATTGGGCGCGCAGATCTGGCAAGGTTCGGCGCATTCTGGATCAATCCGATGCGCGCCGAACCGAGGCACTGACCGCGATGTTCGCAAGGTTTGGATACGCCCAGATCGAGGCGGTCACCCGGGCGCGTGTGCTCTACTATATGCAGATTGGATATGATTTGGCGCAGTTGAATGAGCCTGTTGAATTTCGTCTCCAATTGTTGCCGCACTATTTGCTGGTGTTTACCGGAGTCGAAGCGCAACCCGCTGAGATTGAAGAATTTGGTACCTATGCCAAGAGCTTTTGGGAGGAGAGCATATGAGTAAGCCTGACGCGATAATCATTGGGACTGGCGTGATCGGGGCTGCCATTGCGTTTGAGATGTCCAAGGCAGGGTGGAAAACACTGTCTTTGGATCGGAACAAGCAGGTCGGTCATGGATCAACAGCGGGTTCCTGTGCGATTATTCGAATGCACTATTCGACTTTTGATGGCACTGTTTTTGCGTGGGAAGGGTATCATTATTGGCGTGATTGGGCTGCATATCTGGGGCTGCCAGCAGATGCCAACTTGGCGAAGTTCAAACAGACCGGTTGCTTGGTGATGAAAACCGAAGCCAACGGGTTTATGAAAAATCACATGGACAACAGTGCGGCGTTGGGCTGCGAATATGAAGAGTGGAACCGCGAGAAGATCCAAGAGCGGTTACCAATCTATGCAATGGAGAGTTTTGCACCGGCAAAGCGTTTAGAAGACCCTGAATTTGGTCAACCTAATGGGGGCCAGATGAGCGGTGCGGTGTTTTGGCCTCAAGCGGGCTATGTCACCGACCCGGCGCTGAGTGCGCAAAACCTGATGGATGCGGCACGTCAACATGGTGCCCAAGTGCGCACCGGGGCAGAGGTTTCTGAAATTCTGCAGGCTGACGGTCGCGTCTCCGGCGTGAAGCTGACAAGTGGTGAAGAGATCACGGCGTCAGTCGTCATCAACGTGGCGGGCCCCGGATCGGCGCAGATCAATACAATGGCTGGGGTTTTGGAAGATATGACAATTCAGACGCGCCCCCTTCGTCAGGAAGTGGTGCATGTGCCAGCCCCAGAAGGGTTTGATTTTGAAGAGCAAGGCACGATCATTTCAGATAGCGATATCGCGCTTTATGTACGCCCTGAACACGGCAATTATATTTTGATCGGATCAGAAGACCCAGAATGTGATCCCCATCAGTGGTGCGAAACAGACATCGATTATAACCCTGATTTCACGGACCAGTGGACGACACAGGCGATGCGGTATGCGCAGCGCGTGCCGAGTTTGGGCATACCGTCTAAAACGCGGGGTGTTGTTGATCTTTATGATGCATCGACAGATTGGATCCCGATCTATGACAAGTCCAGTTTGCCGGGGTATTATATGGCGTGCGGCACCAGTGGGAACCAATATAAGAACGCACCAATAGCAGGGAAGATGATGACCGCTTTGATCAACTATTGCGAAGGTGGGGCAGATCACGACACCACACCCTTGCAATTTGACCTACCGTATATCGGGCGCAGCATCGACGTTGGGTTCTATTCCCGCAAACGCCCGATAAATGAAGAAAGCAGCTTTTCTGTTCTGGGTTAAGTCAAGGTCGCCTGCGCTGCGTCACGGGCGGCTTTGATCGCCGTTTCACGCACGGGTCCATAGCCTCGGATGTCATCCGCGACAGATAGGGCTGTGGTCCACTTTGCATTGGTCTTTGTGTCGTAGTCCGTGCCTGCTTGATCTAACAGATCTTCGTACCAGCGCAGCGTGTCGCGATGCATCCGGGCTTCGCTGTGAAACCCAAAGGGATTCAGGGCGGTGCCGCGCAAGGATTTCGCCTTGCTCAGCGCAGCAAGTACTGGGCGAAGCCATGTGCCAAAGGCACGTTTCATCGGGCGTCCTCGGGTGTCTTTTCCGGTGTTCAGAAAGGGGGGCGCCATGTGATATTTGACAGTGAAGTCGCCTTCGAACTGCTCTGACAACTCTGATGCAAATGCATCTGCAGTCATCAACCGCGCGACCTCGAACTCATCTTTGTAGGCCATCAACTTGAACAAATTGCGCGCGGCGATCCACGTAAGGTCGTCTGATGTGTTGGTCCGCAACGTCGTGATACGATTACTAAACTGCTGCGCATAGGTTGCGTTTTGATACTCAGTTAGAAACGTAACACGACGGGAAATCATCTGCTCTAGCGTCTCTTCTGTCGTCACGGGATCTGTAAAGCCCTGCAAACGCGTTGGATCGACGGCCAAAGCCCGACCCACAGCAAAAGCTAGACGGTTCTTTTCAATCGCAACACCGTTCAACAGAATTGCTTGGTTCAACGCAAGACCGGATACAGGAACCAGCCCCTTTTGCCATGCAAACCCCAACATCATCACGTTGGCGAACACGGCATCCCCCAACAGCGTTTCTGCTGCTGCATTTGCATCGAAACCTGCGACGTGGTCAGGGCCGACGACGTGTCCGATTTCAGCCTCTCGGGCATCGACTTTTAGCTGTGCATCACGACGCAATACCAAGTCCCCAGTAGGCATTTCAGCGCGATTCAACACGACCTTGGTGCCCTTGCGGTAAAGAACCGACGCCTTGGGCGCCGAGCTGACGACGATGTCACAGCCAATTACCGCATCTGCAGCGCTGTGATCAATGCGGACTTGGTTCAAGGTTTCGGGGGACGTGCTTAGGCGGATATAGCTTAGGACAGTCCCAAATTTCTGGGCAAACCCGGTGAAGTCCAGCACCGAGGATCCTTTGCCCTCAAGATGCGCGGCCATTGTGATCAATGCGCCAACGGTGACAACGCCCGTGCCGCCCACCCCTGTGACTAACAGGTCAAAGGGTTCCGTGAGTGGTGGAAACTCAGGGGTGGGCAGTCCGGCCTCGACGGTTTCGATGTCCAGCTGTACAGCGCGCTTGCGTCGTTTGCCCCCTTCGATGGTGACAAGGCTGGGACAGAATCCGTTCAGGCATGAGAAGTCTTTGTTACAAGAGCTAAGGTTGATTTTGCGCTTGCGCCCCAATGGGGTTTCACGAGGTTCGACGCTCAGGCAGTTGCTTTCTAACGAACAATCTCCGCAGCCTTCGCAGACTAGATCGTTAATATAGGCAAAGCGATTTGGGTCTTCTAGTGTGCCCCGTTTGCGGCGACGGCGTTTTTCAGTTGCGCAGGTCTGTTCGTAGATCAGAACCGTAACACCTGGAGTATCGCGCAGCTCGCGTTGGACGGTATCCAATTCGGTGCGATCATGAAACGAGGTGTCAGCAGGGAAATGACTTTTGCTGAATTTGCTCACGTCGTCCGAGACTAAGGCGATGCGATCCACGCCTTCGGCACGGCAGGTTTGGGCAATTCCGGTGACACTGACCGGGCCATCCACCGGTTGGCCGCCCGTCATTGCAACTGCGTCGTTGTAGAGGATCTTGTAGGTGATGTTGGTCTTGGCGGCGACCGCCTGACGGATCGCCAAACTGCCGGAATGGTACCACGTCCCCTCGCCAAGGTTTTGAAAGATGTGTTTGCCACCGTTGAATTTGGAGGCCACGACGTGCGGAACACCTTCGCCGCCCATCTGGGCATAGCCAACGGTTTCGCGATCCATCCAACTGGCCATTACATGGCACCCGATGCCGCTGGCTGCGGTCGACCCCTCGGGGACTTTGGTTGATGAATTATGCGGGCAGCCCGAGCAAAAATAAGGAGTGCGGTTGGCACCTGGGACATTGATCAACCGTGGGGGCGTATCGGTCAGGGCCTTGGCTTTTTCTGGCAGGCGTTGTTCGGGAAAAAACGCATCCAGTCGCGCCGCCACGATAGGGGCCAATATCAGGGGGCTCAGCTCACCTGTCCACGGGATCAGGGGTTCGCCATGGCTGTCGTACTTGCCAACCATTTTGTGGGGCTTGTCGCCGGGCCAGTCATAAAAGTATTCTTTGAACTGGGATTCAATGATGCCGCGTTTTTCTTCAACCACCAGCACCTCGGCCTTGCCTTTTACAAAGCGCAAGGCATTGCGGCGCGCCAGCGGCCAGACCATGCCAACCTTGTAGATGTCGATGCCCAGGTCCCGACATTTCGCTTCGTCCAGACCCAGCAAGCGTAATGCTTCCATCAGATCAAGATGACCCTTGCCGGTGGTGACAAAACCGAATTTAGCTTTGTCCAGATCATAGACACGCTTGTCGATTGGGTTGGCCTCTGCGAAGGTCCGCACGGCGCGCAATTTGTGTTGCATGCGAATTTCGATCTCGGGGCTGGGCAAATCGGCCGGGCGGACGTGCAGGCCGCCGGCGGGCAAATCAATCTGGGGTAAAGTAAAGGTGCGATCCGGGCGCAGATCAACGGATCGGGCGCTTTCCACAGTTTCGCTGACAGCTTTGAACCCAACCCAAGTGCCCGAAAAACGGGATAAGGCCAGACCGTATTCACCATATTCCAGATATTCCGCGACTGAGGCGGGATTCAGGGTCGGCATAAACCACGACATAAACGCCACATCCGATTGGTGCGGCATGGATGAGCTGACACAGCCATGATCATCGCCAGCGACAACCAGCACCCCGCCCTTGGGGGCGGAGCCATAGGCGTTTCCGTGTTTTAGTGCGTCGCCTGAACGGTCCACGCCCGGACCTTTGCCGTACCACATGGCAAACACACCTTCGTGCTCGCAATGGGGATCAAGTGTTGCCTGTTGCGCGCCTAGAACGGCAGTAGCGCCCAGGTCTTCGTTGACAGCAGGCATGAATGTAATGTTGTCTTTTTCGATCCGATCTTTGGCTCGCCAAAGTTCCAGATCCAAAGCCCCGAGTGGTGACCCGCGATACCCTGAAATGAACCCTGCAGTGTTCAGTCCAGCCTCACGATCCCGTCTGGCTTGATCCATCATAATTCGCGCCAAGGCCTGCGTTCCGGTCAAGAAGACCCGACCATCCGTGTTCTGGTACCGGTCTTCCAGTTGATATGTACGGAAATCCGGAGTTGGGCGGGTCATGGCGGGGATCCTGTGTTTGTTCCTGGCTGAGAACGAGAGAATAAACCAGTTAGCCTGAATAATTGTGTCGAATGCCGTGGATTTTTTCGATAATTCGGGTAAAGTGACCAATATCTACCCTATTGTGGAGGATTTGCCCGTTCCATGCAGCTAGATGATCGCGATCTCCGCATTTTGACGTACCTGCAGAAAGACAGCCAACTTTCTAACGCAGATTTAGCCGATCAGGTTGGCATGTCTGCATCGGCCCTTTGGCGTCGCGTGCGCAGTCTGGAAGAGGCAGGCGTGATTGAACGCTATGGCGCTGTCGTGAATCCGACCAAGATGGGGTTGGGGTTCGAAGCGATTGTGCACGTGCATTTGACTCGGCATGACCCGGACAAAATTGTGGAATTCATTCGCGCTCTTGATACTAGCCCGGAGGTGCAGGAATGTTATGCAACGACAGGGCAGGCTGATTATCACCTGCGCGTCCTGTGTCGTGATTTGGCAGAATATAACCAGTTTTTGGAGTCGTTTCTCTTTCGGCTCCCTGCCGTTGCGAGCGCGCAAACCAATGTAGTTCTGCGCACCTTAAAACGGAATCGTCCTGTCAGTTTGTAGGTTCGAGCACCCGCTCTGTTGTTTCTGAGTTGGCGACAGAGTTTGTATTTTTCACAATTTGGCTTATCATTTGCCAAGTTTTTTCGCTTTCCTCTGTGTTCAATATGATTTTGCTTGAGCACGCTAAGGGGGGAGCAGAACATAGTTAACGTTGTTATTTTGACACCTGTTTTTGGGATTGGCGCTGTTATGTTGAGGGCCAGAGTTTTTAAATGCCATCGACCGGCTGTTCTGCGGTTGGGTTGGGTGTTCGGGGCGATACCGTTGCTCTGGGCCACTGCGCATGCCGAAACGGATCCCATGAACGCTCCGCTACAAGTGGTGCAGTTCGGCGAGCAGGACACGTTGCGCGGGGTTGTCGACAACTACTTGAAAGACCCGGATCTGTGGCCTGCTGTCTTAGCGCTTAACAATATCGCGTCTCCGGCGGATATAACACCAGGTACCGAACTGCGATTGCCGGTGCGTCAAGTGTTTGCGGCGGATGCGGCGTTGTTAGCGTCGTTGACCGCTATTCAAAAAGCCAATGCCGAAGGTGCGCGTATTTTTGCACCAGATGAAATAGGCAACGCTCTGGAAAATCGAGATGCGGCTGTCCGGCAGCGGGAAATTGGCGAATGGCGGCAAGTGGTCAGCTATGCCGGGGTGGCCAGAGACTTCGCCAAAGAGGCGCTTGATATCTCAATTGCGCAAAGGGATCGCTCGGCCGAGGCGGTGGTTTCGGATGTTCAAGGCGATGTTGAAGGCCGCGCGCCCGTCGAACCGAGTTGGTCGGGGCGGGATTTAAACGACATCTTGATCGAATTTGAGCGTGTGCGCACTTTGTCATCCAGCACGACGCAAATTACGTTTCGTGATCTCAGCCGGTTGCGGCTTAACCCAAACTCCAATGCGACGATCCAAAGAATGCGCTCGGATCCGTTGACGGGGGGCGAAGTGACCAAAGTGTCGTTGGCGAATGGCGATTTTTACGCGTTGCTCAACCAATTGTCCGACAAAACTACCTTTGAGATCGAAGTGCCGGGGATCGAGACAACTACAAACTCGGCGGATTTCTGGATCAAAAATGACCAATCTGGTGCTCGGTTTGTAAATTACGACGCGCCCGGATTGGAGATCGAACAGAATGGTCAGAAGATCCTGTTGGGTGAGAACGAAGGCGTTGTGATTTCAGGGCAAGGGGCACAGCGTGCTGCTGTACTACAAAGTCCCCGACTAGTGGCGCCGACGATGGGGGAGATCCTGTATTCAAAGGGCGCCGACCTAAGTTGGGATACGTTCGAAGGGGCTGAAGGGTACTGGCTTGAAATTGCGAGCGACGCTGGTTTCAATCAGATGCATGTTTCCGAGTGGGGTATTCGTGAGACTGCATTTGTCGCTGCAGAACTGGCCCCTGCACGGTATCATTGGCGGGTTGCGGCACTGGATAAGTTGGGGTTGCCGGGGGAATGGAGCACACCGCAGGTATTTACCCTACGCGTTGATACGACCCGCCCGTTTTTGACGTTGCTATCCCCCGCGACTGGCACAATCGAAACCAAACCTACAGTCGAAGTTCTGGGCGCGACCGAACTGGATGCGCAACTCATGCTTAACGACCAGTCGGTCGAGGTCGGGACTGATGGGAGCTTCCTGGTTTCGGTGGCATTGGTGCCCGGGGAAAACATGGTGTCGGTCATGGCGACAGACCCGGCCGGGAACCAAAGCACGCGCAGCCATTTGGTGGTTTATCGCCCCGCAAAAGCGATTGAAATCGTGTTGGATGGAGACATTGCTCGTGTTGGGGATGCGCTTGCAACGCGGTCCGAGCATTTGTCTGTATTGGCAGAAACCACAGCAGCAGAGTCGACAGTCGTGGTACGCGACCAAACGGGTGAAATCGTGGTACGCACGCAAACGAAACCCTCGGGTCTTTTGACATTTACGGTTCCTGTGGATCTGCGCGAACAGGTGTACCGGATCGAGGTTCTGGCACCGGGTGGAACCGTTGAGGGGGATCTAAAGTTCTTTGCCCTGCGGGATCAGATAGCGCCAGAGGTGGTCTTGGATTTACCACCTCCGCGGGCGACCTCTGATGAGGTGTTGCAGGTACAAGGCTCTGTAGGGGATGCTGTATCGTTGACCTTGAATGGTACGGCCTTGCCTCTGTCCGAAGGCCGGTTCAACCTTTCCGTCACTCTGTCGCCGGGTGAAAATGAATTCGAACTGGTGGCGGCAGACGCCGTTGGAAACGTGCAAATCACAAAATTAACGACCCTTTACGACATTGACCCACCAGAAATTCTGAGTGTGGATGTGCGCCGCCCGAAGGGCGATACCGGCCCCATAGAACTAGAAGTTGAGGCACAGGATGTCTCTGGCTTGCGACAGGCGGCACCCTTTGTGTTGTCGATCGATGGGGTTGAGCGTGATGGATTTCTGAGGTGCGATTCCAACAGTGGTCTTTGCCGGGCGGTTCTGCCGTCTGAACCTGGTGAGATAGAGGTCATCGAACTGATCATAGAAGATTACGCAGGGAATGCTGCGTTTGAATAATGGATGCCGGGTTTTGGGCGCAAAACCGGCAAAGGAGGAGACGACCATGGGGATGATACGGATTTGGGCAGCGGTAACGCTGGCAGTCGCTTTGTCTCTTGGAGGGGCTCAGGCGCAAACCTTGGTATCCGACGGAATCTTAGTGGTTTACGGCCCCAAAGCCCCGAGTCGTGAAGGGGACGTGGATCGCCGTGAACAAGTGTTCTTTTCTGTACCTGCGGACCTGAAAGACCGGGTTTATGTGCGCCTGTTCGATCCCGAAGTCGGAGGCTCTGATGATTTTACCTATGGTGGGGCGGGTGACTCTGAAACCACGTTTCGCTTGTTCGGAGGGGAGGGGGCTTTCTCTCAGGCGGAGCGCCCTGAACCGATTGCTGACCGCGCCCGCGAACCACGTCTTGTTCCGTATGATCCTGTGACGCAGCCGGGAAAGGTGATCAAGGAAAAAGCCTTTGGTTCGGATCGGAAAACCGATGGCCGCTGGGTGACTTTGGGTGTGGTTAAATCTCGCCAAGGTGAGGTGATCGACGGACGCGCCTATTTCCGCATTGATGTGCAAGGCAGTAAAGGAAACGACGGCAACGGGTTTTCCTTGGATGTCAGCCTGTCACGAGACCGTAGTCGGGCCCCGGATGGGTTGCAAATGTTCGCCTATCGACCAACTGTCCGTTGGTCCGCCAACAAGGCAGCTACACAGGTCTGGTTCACCCGTACCATAGATGGCCCAATGCAGGTGCAAAGTTTTGATGGTGCAAATGGAATCTTGGCCTTGGTGACGGATTACGCCGATCTTGGGTTGCGGATTTCGGGACAGGATTTTTGGACGTCTGATACAGTTGAAACCTCTGAAACTAATCTGGCGATTAGTCTGGAAGGCGGGTTTGAAACACCCAATGATGTTACGTTAGCTGTTTTTGATGCAAATGGGGATCCGGTGCCGCTGAGCATGCCGCCCCGTCGTGCGCCAACACCTGCACGCCCCACGGCAATCGCGATTGGCCGTCCGTTGGCCGATTGCCGATCCGTTGCGTTTGATGCCAGCACCTCAACCGGTGCAAGCCCCTTGGGTCATCTTTGGGATTTCGGTGATGGGCAGACCTCGACCGAGCCCGTGATTGCACATCGATATTCCGAGCCGGGGCGCTATTTGGCACGACTGGAAATTTTGGAACCGGGCAACCGCCCGGGACGCGGTGATGCGTTGACAGTTCCGGTGCATGTGCGCAATGCGCCAGTTGCTGTACCGGGGGCGGATATCATCGTTGCACCGGGACAACCTGTAGATTTTGACGGATCTGGATCACAGGCTTCGGATAGTCCGATTTCCGGCTACCTCTGGTACTTTGGCGATGGCAACAAGGCTCAGGGAGCGCAGGCTCAAAACGTCTACGCTACTCCTGGGCAATACCGATCGGTGTTGCGGGTCCAGGACGACAGCCTGCACCCTTGTAATTTTGGAACAGCAATTCGGCGCGTGATTGTGAATGTTCCCCCGGTTGCAGAGGCTGGAACAGATCAGAGCGCGATTGTGGGGCAATCCGTCATTGCCTCGGGTGGGGCCAGCTACGATGTGGATGGATTAATTGAAACATGGCGCTGGGACATGGGCGATGGCACGGTCTTGGAAGGGCAGACGGTCACGCACCAATATGCCCAATCGGGCACCTATCAGGTTGGGCTGACCGTGATTGACAACAGCGGTGTTGCCAACAATCAAGCCACGGACGTGATGCGAGTGCAAGTCAACGCGCCGCCAGTTCCATCGTTCACCATCCCTGAGCGTCCCATTTCCGTGTCTGAGGTCGCCGTATTGGATGGGTCAGCATCAGTCGACGCCGACGGTCAAATCCTATCATATATCTGGGACTTTGGCGACGGTGCCATCGGCGAAGGGCCGGTTGCCAACTACGCCTGGACACAACCGGGCGAATTTATGGTCACCCTGTCAGTCGAAGATGACAGCGGCACGGATACAGCGCTTCAATCGGTATCGATGGTCGTGCGGGTCGATGCGGCACCTGTTGCCAATGCGGGACCAGATCAATTGGTCAGCACAAGCGAGGTCATGTTCGACGCTGGGCAATCGCAGGATCCCGATGGCGCGGTGACTGAGTGGCTCTGGGACTTTGGCGATGGCAAAACCGCGATGGGACAGCAGGTTACGCACGCCTTTTTGCGGGCGGGGGTCTACACAGTGGCGTTGCGTGTGCGAGATGACAGTGGCGCGCCGTTGAATGTCGACCGAGATACGATGTTGGTCACGATCAATGCGGCACCAATTGCAGATGCAGGGCCCGGGCAAGTTGTGGCACCAGACGAAGAGTTTGTTGTTTCAGGGCGTGCATCGGTCGATCCTGATGGCGAAGTTTCACAATATCTTTGGACGTTCCCCGATGGTACGACTCAGACAGGTCAACGCGCGGCACACAGCTTGAGCGAGCCGGGATTGCATCGTATCCGATTGAGGGTCGCTGATAACTTCCAAGGAACCCCATCAGAGGACGAAGCAGAGGTTCTGATTTCGGTCAATGCCCCGCCTGTTGCGGTGGCCGGAGCGGATCGCTTGATTGCGCCGGGGGACACACTGGAATTCGATGCGGGTCACAGTTTTGATCCAGACGGGCAGTTAGCCAGTTATCGGTGGGTGTTTGATGATCTTGGAACCCCGTTGGATGCGATGACGGTTGAACGCGCCTATCTCAGCCCCGGTGTCTGGTCTGCGCAACTGGTTGTTACTGACAACAGCGGGGTTCTGAACGGCACCGCCAGTGATGATTTAACTGTTCGCGTCAACCACCCGCCAGTGGCCGTAGCTGGTGACGCGATAGAGACGGACCGACTTTATGTCAGCTTTGATGCATCCGGGTCGAAGGACGCGGATGGGGATGCATTGATTCATCAGTGGGACTTCGGGGATGGATCTGCGCCGGTGTTTGGGGAACAGGTCACACATGTCTATGCACGCGCAGGTGTGTTTCCGGTTACCCTCCGTGTGGATGATGGAACCGGTCTGAGCAATGCACAGGCTGTTGATGCCACCACGGTGACGATCAAAGCCCGCCCGGTTGCAGATGCTGGGGGTAATCGCGATGTATGTTCCGGAGAGCCGATCTTGTTTGATGCGTCGGCTAGCACGGACCCGGATGGAGGGTTGCTGCTGTATGAGTGGGATTTTGGGGACCAAACGGGCTCAGACTTGATCAACCCAACCAAGACATATGAATTGCCGGGGATCTATCCAGTAACCCTTAGTGTTCGCAATGAATCGGGTACAGATCATGGCACCAGTCTTGACAGGATCGCGGCATTGGTCCGCGAGGGGCCGATTGCAGCGGCTGGCGAAGATCGCACGGTGTGCTCAAACCAACTGGTGCGATTTGATGGGTCTGAATCAACGGACGCGGATGGCGCTGTGAATGCCTATGCGTGGACCTTTGGAGATGGGGGAAATGGCAGTGGTGCGACACCTGTTCATATTTTCACTCGGCCTGGGGATTATGCGGTGACACTGACCATCACCGGGGACGCACAAGGGGCCTGTAGCCCATTGGATTCCGACGTTGCAAATATAAAAGTGGTGGCTGCACCGAGCCTGTCGATTGTCGGATCCGAGCGCGCGGCGGTCGGGCGGCCAGCCGGATTTTCGGCAGACATCGAACAGTTGGGTGGGGCGAAACTACAAAGCCTGACTTGGTCCTTTTCGGACGGCGAAACAGCGACTGGCCAAGACGTAACCCATGTCTTTGACGTCGCCGGAGAGTACTTTGTGACGCTCAAAGCAGAGCTGACAGGCGGGACCGAAGGGTGCAACGCGCTGGAAATCCGGCGCAAGGTTTTGGTGAATGCGGCCCCAGAACCAGTCATTGATGCGCCTGATCGCGTCGCAGTCGGACAGGACGTCCGATTTGATGCAGGAAAGTCGGTCGATAAGGATGGGGCCATCACCTATTTCGGCTGGGCGTTTGGAGATGGATCAACCGGAACGTCCGTTTCCACAGTTCATCGGTTTGACACACCCGGAACCTATGAGGTGACCTTGACTGCACAGGACGATTCCGGTGTTGGCAATAGTTCAGCCAGTGTCGTGCATGAAATTACGGTGCATCCTGCGCCTGTCGCGGGTTTGGTCTCTCCGGGGACTGTCTGTCCTGGGGTGGGGTTGCCGTGGTCTGTTGCGGCAGATGCAGATACGCAAGTTGATTGGTTGTTTGGCGATGGGGCCACTGCCCAGGGGGCGACCGTAACACATGCCTTTGACCGTCCTGGTCTGTTTCCGGTTCGCGCTTCGCTTGACGATGGGGACGCATTGCTGAGCAGCAGGCGGTCCGAAGAAATCTATGTCCGTGTGAACGCAGAACCGATAGCTTTGGCGGGACCTGACCGGGTTGTGTGCCCGGGAACGCCTGTTGTTTTTGATGCAAGTGCTTCGGGGGATCTGGACGGTGCGCTGCAAAGCTGGGTCTGGGAATTCAGCGATGGGGTTCAACTCGAAGGGCAAAGAGTCGAACGGATTTTTGAGAACTCAGCGGATTTGATGGTCAGTCTGCATGTCCGGGACGATAGCCAAGCGCAAGGGTGCAACATCGGGACCGATACAGCCCGAGTTTTGGTGAATGCCCCACCCGTGGTTGATGCTGGGGCGGATCGCAACATCCAAATCGGTGCTGCACATGACGTGGAACGCTTTGAAGCGATTGATGTAACTGATCCAGACGGACAAGGCGTGCGCATCTCTTGGGACTTTGACGATGGTGCAACCGCCAGCGGCGCAGTTGTTCGCCACCGCTTTGCAAGTGCGGGAGATTATACCGTCACTGTCAAAGCAGAGGATGCAACGGGTTTGTCCTGTGGGATCAGCTATGACAGCACCAAGATTTCTGCCTTCGAACGCGGTCAAGACGGGTGAGAATTTGACACGACGGGCGGTTGGTAATCCGGTAGGCTGGTGTGGATGAGATTCCCGTTGCGCCTCAAGTTCTTTGTTTTTGCCGTGCTTTTGGCCGTGGGGCCTTTGGTGTTGGTATCACAAAACCTGACACGCCTGACACGGGATGAGCTGAAAAGTGCGGCAAACGAAGATTTGACGACGGTGGCAACGGCGTTGCGGACGTCGTTTGATAATACGTTTCAGGGGCGATGGCTGACTCCGTTGATGGTCATTCGCAATGGTGTCGACAGCTCGGACCTTGGGGTCCCGCAAAAAATTTCGTTGCTGACATTGGGGCTGCAGGAACTGCCGCAAGTTGTGTCTTTGCAGCTGTCTATCGAAGGCTCTGACTTACCCATTTTGGTGACAAACGAACAGTTTGCAGCACGCTTGCGCGATGCCGGAGCGGATCCGGTAGGGGCACTCTCGACCTCACCTGATTTGATCAAAGCTATTGCTGAAACCGGGCAATTCGGACGGCCAGTCATCGCGCGATTGGATACAACAGGGGATTGGATCGCGACCTTGGCCCTGCCTTTGTCCACACGGATCGCAGGCCGTCAGGTCATGATGGCGGCAAAGATTGATCTGACTTTGCTGGCCGACATGGTCCAGAGACATCCTTTTGCGCAACGTGGTGAAATCACGGTGGTAGATCAAAGCGGGCGGCAGGTTTTGGCAGAGAAACCAGAATTGCTGACACGACGCCAAATCGTTGCTTCGACATTGCCACTGATTGTGGCCAGCGCCCGAGCTGACGCCTTGGAACCTTATGTTCGACCTGATGGGATCGCTGTATTGGGCGCTTATGCGTTTCCTGAATGGTTTCCATGGGCGGTGATAACCGAGTTGCGCGAAGACAATGCCTATGCAGTCGTCAATGCGATCACTCGCCAGATCTTGATCGTGGGCCTGTTTGGATTTGTGTTGGCCTCACTGGGGGCGTTTCTGTTTGCGCAGCGCCTGACGCGGCCCATTCTGAAGATTGGTGAGGCCGCGAAACAAGTGGGTGAGGGTAATTTCGCCACCCGGGTCCAGAATGTTCGGACACGAGATGAAATTGGGGATCTGGCATTACGGTTTAATGAAATGATTGCTCACCTTGGTGAGCGCATAGAATTGATGAAATTCGTGTCTCACGGCACGGTTTCAGCCATCCAGCGCGCCGATCAAGAAGGCATGGAACGCGGAGGTGAACGGCGTCGTGTATCGGTCATTTTCACGGACATTCGAGGCTATACAGAATTTTCGGAAAGTGTTCCGCCTGAAGTGGTGATCGAGGTGCTGAATCAGTACTTTGATGTTCAAGCGGATATCGTTGAGGCCCATCATGGGGATGTCGACAAATTTGTTGGCGACGCTTTGGTTGCAGTTTTCGAAGGCGAAAACATGGAAGCGCGGGCTGTGGCTTGTTCGGTTGAAATCAACGAAGCCATGGCAGGTTTGTTGGAGCACCATCCCGAACATGGGTTGCATGTTGGGATCGGGGTGGCGTCTGGTGAGGTGGTGATGGGCGCGATGGGAGCCCGCGAGCGGATGGATTTCACAGTTCTGGGATCGACGGTCAACCTATCAGCGCGTTTGTGCAGCAAGGCGGAACCGGGGCAGGTTTTGGTCGATCAGGCCACACAAACAGCTGCGCGTTTGAACGATGTGGTTTATGAAACACTCAAACCGATTGCACTAAAGGGGTATGCAATGCCGGTCCCTGCTTTTGCCGCGCTGAGAAATTAGTGCGCGTAGACGACCCAGAGCCATGCCATCGCAATATATGTAAGTTGATGTAAGCATTGATCAAATCCGGCAGCTCGCCAGAAACTGGCTTGGGTGGGGTTTAGTTTTCTCTTTTCAGAATAGCTGGCTTTGCCGAAATCAATATGGAAATGGACGATCCATTCCAACGCGACGATGATCGCTACGAAAAGCGGCGGTGCCCCTACTATCATAAAGACCAGTATTGAACCTAGAACGTGAACACCAGCATGTTGCGCGCGACCCAAATGCCAGTACTCGCCACGTCCACATAGCATCTTGGGTGTTTGCAGGAAATAATCCGCAAACATATGCTTGACCTGAAAAAGACCGAGCAAGATAAAAACTGTGCCAAGCGAAACGGGCAACATGCACCTCCTCGGGATTGCCTAGCAAGAACTTAAGCGGTTCAAGGCTTGGCTGCAAATGAACAAATTCACATTGTGTGAGAACGGTCTCTTTTGTGAATACTATTTGCACCAATGGGGTTGAGCGCGATAGGCTGGTTCCTATCTTGGTTTTAGCATATCGTTTCGGTTTTTTTCGCCATGCTCAAGTTTAGGGATTGGCCCCATAGAACGTACTCTTTTTCGCTTTATCTGGAAGTATTCGAAACGTGATCAGTTGGTATTGCTGGCGGTCACGACGACATTGTTTCCTCTGCTCTATCTGACGCTGGAGTTACCGAAGCGGATTATTAACGATGCGATCGGAGCTCAAAGCAGCACAATCGAAGCCTTCGGGTTTGTTTTCGATCAGGTAACATTCCTCGGCGTTTTATGCGTTGCGTTTTTGCTTGCTGTGTTGGCGCATGGCTTGATGAAAATGCGGATCAACACCATGAAGGGGGTGTTGTCTGAACGCATGTTGCGCCGGTTCCGGTATATGTTGATCGGACGTATTCTGCGGTTCCCACAACCTTACTTTGAACGTGTAAGTCAGGGCGAACTGGTGTCGATGGTGACCGCCGAAAGCGAACCAATGGGCGGTTTGATGGGGGATGCTATCAGCCAACCTGTTCTGCAAGCCGGTCAGATGATCACGATTCTGTCTTTCTTGTTCCTGCAGAGTTTCTGGTTTGGCTTGGCGGCGGTGGCCCTAATTCCTTTGCAGGCCTGGTTAATCCCGAAGCTGCAACGCCAGATCAATCTTCTGAACAAAAAACGAATCCAGGAAGTACGGACCCTTGCTGCTCAGATCGGAGAAAGTGCAGCGGGTGCTTCGACGCTACGGGCCAACGGTGGTTGGCGGTATCGAATGGCAAGTGTGACCAATCAATTAGGTCATTTGTTCGAGATCCGGTTTGAGATCTACCAGAAAAAGTTCTTTATGAAGTTTCTCAACAACTTCATTTCGCAACTGACGCCGTTTTTTTTCTTTTCGATCGGTGGGTATCTGGTGTTGCAGGGGGCTGTGTCCCTTGGTGCGCTGGTTGCGGCTTTGGCGGCGTATAAAGATCTGTCCAGCCCGTGGAAAGAACTGTTGGCCTATTACAACCAAACGCAAGACATGTCGCTGCGATGGGAGGTGATTCTTGATCGCTTTGCGCCACCGGGGATGGTTGATGCTGAGCTGTTCGAAGGAGAACCAGCTGAGCGCCCAAGGCTGAATGGGGACATTGTTCTGGATCATGTTTCGGTGCGGGATTCGGATGGCAATCTGGTTCTAGATGAACTGAATGCGACGTTACCCGCTGGCGGTGTGATTGGGATCAAGGCCCCAAGCGAAGAAGATCGCCGCGCCCTGTCGGAATTGCTCACACGTGAAATTGTGCCTTCGAGTGGAACGGTCACACTGTCCGGATTGGACTTGTCCACCTTGCATCAGGCGGTTCTGGCATCGCGTGTTGGCTTGGCGACGTCTCGCCCTGTCATGTTCCAGGGTACATTTGGCGATAACGTCATGATGCCGATGCGCTATCAGCCTCAGGGAGAAACCCGATTGCCGGCCTTTTATGCCGAGGCCCAACGCGCAGGAAACAGTCGGGATCCCTTTCATGCGGATTGGTTTGACCCAAAACAGGCAGGGTTCGAAACACCAGGTGCGGTTCGCGATTGGTGGTTGCGCTTGGTCGAGGGGCTTGGGTCGGGCGCGGCCTTATTCCGCCGTGGCGCGGAGCAAAGCTTTGAATATCTTGATCACCCCGAACTGGCGGACCGTTTGATTGAATTGCGGCCAAAGGTGCAACAGGCCGTACAGGATGCTGGATTAGCGCAGCACGCCTATTTCTTTGATCCAGAAACCTACAATGCTGCTTTGCCTGTGGCTGAAAACCTGTTGTTTGCTACCCCCAAGGTGCCATTTACGTTGGAGTTGTTGTCAAAACAGAGTGAGTTCCTTGCCAAGTTACGCGACCTTGGTCTTGATGAAACGCTGGTGCGCCTGACGCAGGATGTCATTGATATGCTACGCCAGATTTTCGGGCTGGATGGTACGGATCACCCACTGTTTCGTAAGCTCGGACTTGATGTAAAAGTCTATGAAACTGCCGTTGAACTGGTCGAAAAAACCCGCGTTGACGAGACCACAGTATTGGACGATGCGGACCTTGCCAGTCTGTTGGCGGTGCCGTTTCGCATTTCTGCGGACCAGATCGGGCCAGCTTTTTCGGATGAGCTCAAAAAACGGATTCTGGAAATTCGACAGGGACATTCAGTCGAATTGCTGGGATGTCTGGATAACGTATTTACCCCTTTGTCGGCGGGTGAGTTTGCGCCGGGTTTGAACGTTTTGGACAATGCACTGTTTGGTAAAGTGAGCGAAGTCAGTGGTGCAAAAGCAGATGAATTGCGCAAGCTGATCACCGATGTGCTTGTTGAGAACGGTGCGCAAAGCTTGGTGATTGAACTAATTTATGACGTTCCGATTGCGTTGGGAGGGGCCAACTTACCTGCGATCTTTGCAGAGCCGCTGGCTTTTACGCGCGCGACGATCAAACGGCCTGATGTTCTGATCTTGGACAAGGCTCTAGCCAGCTACGATATGCAGACCCAGATTGCGGTCTATCAGAATTTGCGTTTGCTTTTGCCTGATACGACTGTGATTTATCTCAACGATCAATTCCAATCGCCTGAAGTTTTCGATGTTTTTCTGGAGCTGGATCAGGGGCGTCTTGTCACTGAAGATTTACGCGAAGACGTTGCTGAAGACAGTGTTGCTTCGGCTGATTTGGGGCGCAAGTTGCGGGCTTTGGAACAAACGCCTTTGTTCTCTGGGCTGGACCGTCGTCAGCTGCGGCTATTGGCGTTTGGGGCACGATGGTATTCGGCGCAGGTCGGCGAAACCGTGTTCTTGAAAGATGATGAACCGACCGATGGCGCCTATGTTCTAATCTCGGGCGAGGCGGGGTTGTATTTGCCCAAGGGCGAAGGAGATGATGAGCTGATCGTCAAGGTTGGACCGGGGGCTTTGGTTGGCGAACTTGGATTGATCCGAAAAGAGCCGCGCGCCCTGAGCATGGTCGCAGAAGAAGAACTGACTTGTCTTCGTATCGGAGAGGAAGAGTTCTTGGCAGTCGTCGAAAACGATGCAGCGACTGCGTTCAAGCTGTTGCAGGTTGTGTCTGGGTATGTTTCCAACTGAACTGACTGTTGGTTGAACACAAAAGGATCTGCGATGAAATTGCTGCGCTATTATGATGGAGACAGTGTGTACCCAGGGGTGTTGGATGCAACAGGAACCCTGCGCGCGCTGTCCAGTGTTGTTCCTGATATTGATGGGGCTGCACTGACATCTGGGGCATTGGACGGAGTTGATGTTGATGCATTGCCAATCGTGCCGGGAGAGATGCGATTGGCTCCCTGTGTTGGCGGCGTGGGAAAATTCCTGTGTATCGGATTGAATTACTCGGACCACGCCGAAGAGGCAGGTATGCCTATCCCGGAACATCCTATTCTGTTCCTCAAGGCCAACTCGGCGATTTCTGGCCCGCATGATGATATCTTGTTGCCGCGCGGATCTGTTGCCACCGATTGGGAGGTGGAGTTAGGGGTCGTGATCGGCAAGACCGCAAAATACGTTAGCGAAGCCACTGCACTTGATCATGTCGCTGGGTATTGTGTGATCAACGATGTGTCTGAACGTGATTTCCAAACCAAGCGCACTGGCCAATGGACCAAGGGGAAATCTTGCGACAGTTTTGGACCAATCGGGCCTTGGTTGGTCACCAAGGACGAAATTTCCGACCCGCAGAACCTAGGTTTGACATGCGATGTAAACGGCGAGCGAATGCAAACCGGATCAAGCGATAAGATGATTTTCACAATCGCTCAAATTATTGCCCACCTGAGCGAAATGATGACCCTGCATCCGGGCGATGTCATCGCGACAGGCACACCACCGGGAGTAGGGATGGGTATGACGCCGCCGAAGTACCTGAAGCCGGGTGATAAAGTGCGGCTCGAAATCGAAGGTTTAGGCGTTCAGATCCAAACTGTTAGGGCTGATGATTGAATGCGCGTGCGCATTATGACCTCGGGCTTCTTAGGCCCGAGGTGGGCGTTTCTTGATTTTTTTAGCGGAGTTCAGCGTTCTTCGCAGAATAACCGGTACAGGAGGCCAATCACTTGTTCGGTGTTCCGGTCTAGCAGCGAATAATAGATAGTCTTGCCATCTCGACGCGTTGTAACAAGCCCTTCATCGCGCAGACGCGCCAACATTTGACTGACCGCAGCTTGGCGAATTTCAAGCAAGTTTTCCAGCTCAGTCACGGACTTCTCACCAGTGCCGAGGTGGCACAGGATCATCAACCGACCTTCATGGGCCAGTGTCTTGAGATATGCGGCCGCTTCGGCGGCGCGCGCTGCCATGTCTGTGGTGGTTTCCGGCGTGAGTGTTGGAGAGGCTTGGATCGTCACATTATTCGTCCTGAATGCGTAATTAGGTCCATAATGCCCTATTTCCCTGTCTACTTCTAGCCCTCCTTGCCGGGCGCACCACCTTGAAACGCATTCCCGTTCACGTAGTCACATGGTGCATCCTGCATTTCGAGGTGAAGCCCACTGTCTAAGTAAGGGTGAGCGCGAGCTAAATCTTCGTCGACTTCTATCCCTAAACCGGGGGCGTCTGGAGGTGTGACATAGCCATCTTCGACTTGAATGGTTCCCTTGATCAGAGCGTCATGGAAAGGTGTTTCGATGGTTTCCAAAAGCAGGATGTTCGGAATGGACGCGGCCAACTGGATGTTTGCCGCCCATTCAACCGGACCCGCATAGAGATGTGGGGCCATCTGTGCATTGAACAGTTCGGCGATGGCCGCCACTTTTTTCATTTCCCATATCCCGCCGGCACGACCCAACGCAGGCTGAAGGATTTCTGCCGCTTCGGCGCGCAAAACGGCTCCGAATTCGGTTTTGGTTGTCATACGCTCGCCAGTGGCAACGGGGATACGGACATTGCGGGCAACGCGCGCCATATCTTCGATGTTGTCTGGTGGGGTGGGTTCTTCGAACCAGAGCGGAGAATAGGGCTCCAAGGCTTGTCCCAACCGGATAGCACCGGCCGTATTGAATTGGCCGTGGGTGCCGAAAAGCAGGTCTGCCTTGTCTCCGACGGCTTCACGAATGGCTTTGCAGAAGGCCACCGACATCGAAATGTCTGACATGGCGGGCATATGGCCGCCTCGCATTGTGTAGGGCCCGGCGGGATCGAACTTCACCGCAGTATACCCACGACGCACCATCTCAGCTGCGCTTTCAGCGGCCAGCTCCGGCGATGTCCAAAAGGCATCTAGATCTTGGTGGGGCAGAGGGTACAGATACGTATAGGCCCGAATACGCTCATTCATCCGGCCGCCGATCAAGGCATGGACTGGGCGATTTCGGTCTTTGCCCAAAATATCCCAGCACGCGATTTCTAACCCGGAAAACGCACCCATGACGGTTAAATCGGGACGCTGAGTAAAGCCGCTGGAATAGGCACGCCGAAACATCAGTTCGATGTTCTCGGGGTTTTCGCCCAACATATGCCGTTCGAACACGTCGCGAATAACATGGGTCATCGCTTGGGGGCCGATGGACGACGCATAGCATTCACCCCAACCGGTAATCCCTGTATCAGTGGTTACCTTAACCAGGACCCAGTATCGCCCGCCCCAACCGGGGGCTGGGGGTGCGGTGATAATGACATCGAGATCTTGCAGCTTCATCGACTATTCTCCGGGTGGGTAAGGGATGCCTTGGCACCCATTAGCGATTGAACAGGATCACATTCCGTTTGGCTGAGCCAGTTTTGGTATCTGCGATCGCTTCGTTGATTTGATCCAGCTCCCATCGACCTGAAATCAACTCATCCAGTTTCAACCGCCCCTGTTCATAGAGATCAATCATCCAAGGAATATCGCGTTGAATGACAACGTCACCCATTTTGGAACCGATCAGTCCCTGTCCTAAGGCCGCCATGATTACTGGCTCATAACTGGCCGTGGCGCCAGAGTGGGGCATCCCGATCATGATCGCCTTACCCCCAGGCCCTAGGTATCGAGTGGCCTGTTCATAAGCTGGGATCGCACCAACGGTGACTAACACCGCATCCGCACCGCGGCCGCCTAAAGCTCTGTATGCGGCTTTCCACGGGGCATCTAAGCTGGCCAGAACGCCGTGTGTGGCTCCGAACTCTTTGGCAACTTCCAGCTTGTCTTCGATCATGTCGACGGCAACGATGCGCCTTGCGCCCGCAATGCGCGCGCCCTGAATGGCGTTTAGGCCAACACCACCGGCCCCGATGACAACAACATCCTGTCCCGGTCGCAATTGGGCCGCGTTGACAACAGCGCCCACGCCGGTGATCACACCGCACGACAACAAAGAGGCGACATCCTTGGCCATAGTCTTGGGGATTTTGACGATCTGGCGGTGGCTCACGACAACTTTTTCAGCAAAGGCACCGCACGCCATCCCTTGATCCAGAGGTTCCCCATCAGCAGTGCGCAATGGACCTTTGGCGGTGTTATAGGGGGTTTCGCAGATTGTAGGTGTTCCGCTAGCGCATGACGGGCAGGATCCGCAGGCGCGGATCAGGGTGACCACCACGGGGTCTCCGATTTTGAAATCTCCGCTGCCTTCGCCTGTTGCCGTGATCACGCCGGCTGCTTCATGCCCGTAAACAGCCGGCAGATTGCCGCCCCAGGCGCCACCTGCATAGCTGATATCGGAGTGACAGATCGCCACCGCGTCCAGCGTAACTTCGACTTCGCCCATTTTGGGATCGGCCAGTTGAACCTCTTCAATGACCAGAGGGGCGTTGAACTCTCGGCAGACTGCCGCCTTGATGGTTTGCATGGTTTCCTCCCTTGCTTGGTTCCACGGTGGACCGGCATATGGGGAGGGTGCAAGCCGGAAACCGGCAGGATCTGGTCGTTCTTACGTCACGGCAATTCGCGCACGCATAAAGATAACCAAACCGATCGACATGAGAACCAGTGACAAGAGGAACGGGGCTCCCGGTAAATAGATCGCGGTGCCCTCGCGGGTGAAAAACGAAAACACCGAGGCCATCATCAACGGCGAGACAATCATCGACAGGGCATGCACAGCGGTCATGACCCCTTGCAGTTCTCCTTGCTGATCGTCGGCCACTGCTTTGGACATGATCGCCTGCAAAGCCGGGGGGACAACAGCGCCAATGGCTGTGATTGGGATTAAGAGAAGCGCGAGCGTGCCTGAAGAGATGAACGCAAGCAGTCCAAAACCCACGAAATCAAATAATTGGCCATAGATGATTGTTCGTCTTTCGCCAAACCAACGGATGGCATAGCGCAGGACACCGCCTTGGACCACAGCCATGAGGAAACCAAAAATGCCCAAAGACAGGCCAATCATTTGCGGGGACCAGCCAAACCGCTCTTGGGTAAAATAGGACCAGATTGCGGGGTAGACGTAGATCGCCACCGAATAAAGGAAATAGGCCCAAAGCAGTGGGGCAATTCCCGGGACACGTGCGATAGACCGGAAGGCACCAAATGGGTTAGCGCGTGTCCAGTGAAAGGCGCGTCGGGTCTTGTCGGTGACCGTCTCGCGCATCACAAAATAACCAAGAACGAAATTTAACGAGGCCAAAATCGCAGCGGCATAAAACGGCGCACGAGTCCCCAATTCACCCAACACGCCTCCGATCAAAGGGCCCAACACAAACCCCATGCCAAAAGCAGCGCCCAACATGCCAAAATTGGCGGCCTTGTCCTCGGGTTTTGAAATGTCGGCAATGTAGGCGCTTGCAGTGCCATGGGTGGCTGCGGTGATGCCGCCGACGATCCGGCCCACCAACAACAGCCACATAGATCCGGCCAACGCCATCACGAGATAGTCCAGCGCCATGACAAACAAGGACACCAACAGGATCGGTCGCCTGCCAACGCTGTCAGAAAGATTGCCGATGACTGGGCTGAACAGGAACTGCATGACGGCGAAAACGGTGCTCATCACGCCGCCCCACAGGGCCGCATCTGCCAACGTTCCGCCCTGCACCTCTCGGATCAGGTCCGGCATAATGGGCATGATCAGGCCAATGCCCACGGCGTCTAACATTACGGTTATGAGAATGAAAATGGTGGGCAGGCGCATAATGAACGATCCGGTTTAGTTCGTCGCAACCTAGGCTTGGTTGCGACGAAACAGAAGCGGCTCAGCTCGCATTACGTTGCGTTACCATTGCAGCGAATTGACTGGCCTCGGCTGGGGCGTGACCCATTTGGTGCGCCGCATCGAACAGGGTTGTACCATCCAGCTGTGGCCAGTCGCGCGCGACCAAGTCCCTGAGGGGGGTATTGGTGGCAGATGCTTCTTTGCACAGCGCCTTGGTCGCGGTCTGGGCGTCGGGGCGACGCATCTGCTCTGCCAACGCAAAAGACAATGCTTCGGCGTGAATCATATCAAGCTGCTGGTTCAGATTAGATTCCATTGCATCAGGGCAGGGCACTATCCCGTCACACAAGGCGCGCGCGGTTTGGCTTGCGGACCCAGCCCCCAACACAATTTGGGGCAAGCACATCCATTCGGTGAACCATGCGGCCCCGTCCCGCTGATACCGTTGTATCGAAGCCCCTTGCAATGTATTGAGCAGGCCACTGGTTTGATGCGCCAGCGCGACAAGCACCGAAGGGGTAACAGGGTTCTGTTTTTGTGGCATGGTCGATGATGACCCGGCCCCACCCAAACGAACTTCTTCGATACCGGATTGCACCAGCTGGGTCGTATCCTCCCCCAATTTCCCCAGCGCGAGCGTCACGCGGGTAAACCAATCTGCCAATCGCAAGATGGGGGTGCGGTCCGTGTGCCAGCTGCGCTCTGGATCGGTTAGGTTCAAAACCTGTGCAAGGCCTGCGCGCGTATCCGCAGCCAAAGGCCCGAGTGCCGACGATGTCCCGGCAGCTCCTGACAGGGAAACCATCAAACACCTTTTGCGCAAGTGAGGGATTTCTTGCAGCAAACCTAGCAACGGCATGCCCCAGCTAGCGGCCACAGCCCCAAAGCTTGTTGGGGTGGCGTGTTGGCCATAGGTGCGTGCGGGCATCGGCAAGGCGGCGTGCGTTTCTGCCATGGTAGCTAGGGCTGTTGTGATCTTCACCAAATCTGTTTCGATCAGGGTCAACGCCTGACGCAGACGCAACATCAATGCGGTGTCGATGATGTCCTGAGATGTGGCGCCCCAATGGGCGAACTGGGCGTGTTCAGGAGCTTGCATTTCATCGCGAAAGGCTGCAACCAGACCGGGTACACTGACGCCGTTTTGACCCGTTGCCTGTGCCAATGCGCCGGGATCCAATTGGATCTCCATCGAGGCGCGATTGATCGCAGCTGCGCTTTCAGCGGGAATAACCCCTTGATCTCCTTGGACCTTGGCCAGCATCCCTTCGACCAGCAACATGGCGCGGACTTCAGCGCTGTCGGTGAACAAACGGCCCACGTCTCTGGTTGGAAAAAGGCGGGCAAAAAGGGACGAGTCGAAAACAGAACCAGCCATCACAAGTGTCTTTCAATATCGCAAAGCAGTTCGGTCAAGGTTTGCGGGTGGGCGAAAAAGGGTGAATGCGAGCTGTCCATAACGTGGACGTGGTCCTGTGGCCAGTCTGCCGTCATGGTTTGTTGGTATTCAGGGGGGATCGTTTGGTCATCTGAACACCGGATATAATGTTTCGGTACATTGGCAAACCGGTCCGTAATAACAAGCGGTGTGGCTTGTGGGCGGACAGCCTGTGGACGCAAGTGGGCCTTGGCATAGGCAATCGTTTCAGACGTGCAATCGTGATAAAATAGTGGCTCGATTTGATCATCGGCCACGGTATAGCTGAGCTCGTCATCTGACCGCTCAATTGCATGCACAAGGGGTTGGCGTGGCGCGCGCTTGCGCATTTCGACCATGGAAAGACCAGAAATCGGAACGTAGGCACAGAGGTAAATCAACGCACGGACTGTTGATGGGGCGGCTTCGGCTGCTGCGCTGATCGGATACCCACCCCATGAATGGCCGACAAGGATGGCATCTGGTCTTATCGCGTCAAGGATTGCGTCCTGACACCTCTCTAAGGTGACGTTAGCCACAGGAGTTTGGTCATTGCCGCTACCGGGTAAATCAATGGCACGCACGGTATGTCCGCGCGCGCTTAGTGCCGGAATGACATCACGCCAGCACCACGCACCGTGGCAGGATCCATGAACAAGGAGAAAATCGGCCATAGATCAAATATGCCCAGTGTCGCGCATAAACTTCGTCAACACCGCTGCGTATTCTTCGGGTTGTTCGACACAGGGCAAATGCCCGGCTTTGCGGATCAGGTGGAATTGTGACCCAGGGATCAGATCAACTGTTTCACGCACCAGGTCGGGTGGTGTCGATCCATCCTCGGACCCGGCGATACCGAGCGTAGGCAAGCGCAGACCGCTGGTCGGGGTATAAAAATCGGTCCCGGAAATGGCGGCGGAACATCCCGCGTACCCCTCGTCGGGTTGCCGCACCAGCATGTTGCGCCATAACTCTAATTCAAGTGTCGAGCGAAACCCTTTGGAAAACCACCGCTCCATGATCCCATCGGCCAGAGCCTCAATCCCGTTGGCTTTAACTTCGGCGATGCGCTGATCCCAGACCTCGGGTGTTCCAATCTTGGCACCGGTGTTGGACAACACCATTGCACGGATCAGATCGAGCCGTTTTACCGCTAGCCCTTGGGCCGTCATTCCGCCAATGGACAAGCCAACAAATAGGGCATTCTTGATCTCTAACAAATCCATCAGGCGTTCCACATCCCGTACCAAAGCGCCCATGGAATAAGGCCCGCGTGGCATCGACGACAGACCGTGTCCGCGTTTGTCATAGCGGATCAGTTTCAAGCCCTTGGGAAGGTAGGGCAGGATCGGATCCCAAAGCCGCAAATCGGTGCCGAGTGAATTTGAAAAAACAACAGGCACACCATCAGGATCACCATCGATGCGATAGTGTAATTTTACGTCGCCAAGGTCCGCGATTTGCATGTGTCGTTCTCCTGTCGTACCCAAAAGGCAAGGTGTTAGATGAATTGGTGTTGTTCACTGATTAACGTGAGTCAGCGAGCGTTCAGCCGAATATGTGCCATGATCTGCCCATGGTCCGACGCCAACTTGTTATATGGGGCTTCGGGGTGGCTGCCATCCGTCAGGTGATCGTTGAAGACGCTGTAATATTCCATCTCACCAATTGCTTTGTCCCAGTTGTTGTCGAAATGGCGCGACATATAGATTTGGTCGATGCTTTCATAAACGCCACCAAAGGCAGAGGTGTAAACCATATCCCGCAACGATTTGCGCACGAACATTTTTTCGCCCGACCGTAGTCTGACACGATCTACAGCCTCGGTGATTTGCTCGTTCTCCACGCGGCTATATCGGTCATTGGGGTGTTTGGCATCGTGGCGCAACATCCATGAATAGTTTTTGAAAGGCTGCTCGCCAGAAATGATTTCAGAACTGACAGCATGTTCGCCGTCATTGAAATCGCCCAAGACCATTACAGGGTGCCCTTTGTCTAGCTCATCCACGATTTCGCGGCGTAAAACCCAAGCCTCGGCCATACGCCTAAGCGCGGCCCGTAGCGCACCCATCGCGCGGCCTACCGAGTCATAGGCGGTCAGTACGGCTTCGCGCGAGAAATCTTCACCTTGTGGGCGGATGAATTCGCCAAGTTTCGATTTCAGATGGCAGTTGAACACGGTTACAACGGTTCCGGCCACAGGAATGCGTGCCTTTAAGATCGGGCGGGAAAGCCGTTTTAGCGTGAAATGTCCGGCGTCTTCATCGCCCCCAAGTGCAGACATCGGGATGTGAATTGGATTTGGGAGATCTTGAATGATTTCGGGCGTCTCACTGAAGCCAAACCGAGACAGGATCGCCAACCCGGGACGTCGTTCACCAGGCCCCCCATCAGAGGTGTTTGGCGCAAAGGCCAACGATGCGGTTTTGTATCCGCCAAAGGCCAATTTCCGGAAAATCGCTTTTTTATGATAGCGTTTTGAGGCGTCAGGCAGGTTGGTTTCATTTGCCAATGCGCCGCGCTTCTCGACCTCTGACAAGACATCGTTTAATGCCTGCTCTTCGAAAACCTCTTGAAAACCGATGATATCGGCGTCCATCGTCAACAGTTGATCAGCCATCCAGTCCTGTTTCCAAGCGTATTCCTCGGGGGTGTATTTTTGGAACTTGTAGAACTCTTTGTCTTCGCCAATCAGGTTTTTGACATTGAATGAGGCGATGGTGAAACGGGTCATGGTATCCTCCGGTCTGTTGGGGGGAGGGCGATCAACCCCTCTTCGCGGGACATCACGCGAACTGATCCAAGGCTGAGCGAAACACCTCGGCGTCCACATTACCGCCAGATGCGACCGCGATCACAGCGTCCCCTTCGATATCGGTCTTGCGAAACAGGGCAGCAGCCAAGGCGACTGCCCCCCCAGGTTCCAACACGATTTTGAGGCGGGTAAACGCAAGCGCCATAGCATGTCGGGCTTCGTCTTCGCTGACGCTCAGACCCGGGCCGCAAAGACGCTTCATAATGGGAAAGGTGATTTCTCCCGGAGACGGGGTCAGGATCGCATCGCAAATATTTCCCGTCATTGCTGAATTGGTCTGGATTTGGCCCGTTGCAAGCGAGCGTTTCGCGTCATCAAAGCCATCCGGTTCTGCGGGGCGAGCGCGCAAACCTGGGGCATGCCCATCGAGTGCAAGCGCAATGCCCGACGTCAGGCCGCCACCGCCGCAACACACCAGAACATCTGCGGTGGTCACACCCTCAGCTGCCGCTTGTTTTGCGATTTCCAGCCCAGTGGTGCCTTGACCTGCGATCACCTGTGGTTCGTCATAGGGTTTGATTAGCGTTAGCCCCCGTTCCGAGGATAGGCGATCCCCAATCGTTTCACGACTTTCGTTCGCCCGATCGTACAAAACCACCTCGGCCCCAAGGGCGCGGGTGTTCTCAATTTTTAGTTTCGGCGCATCCGATGGCATGATGATGACGGCTGCCACACCATGTTTGGCAGAGGCCAACGCCACGCCTTGCGCATGGTTTCCAGAAGAAAAGGCGAGGATACCGCGTTGGCGCCTTGCTTCGTCTAATGCGGATACTGCCGACCATGCGCCCCGAAACTTGAAGCTCCCCGTGTGTTGGAGGCATTCTGGTTTCACAAACAATTGGCGCCCGGCGAGATCATCCAAAAACGGTGAGCTAAGCAATGGGGTTTCTCTGACATGGCCCTGCAACCGTTGTGCAGCGGCTTCGATCATAGCGAGGGTGCTCATGCTGCTTGCTCCAAAATTGCACGGATAACTTGCAGGGACTGCGGTTCATCCAAAAAGGGGACATGACCCCGGTCTGGGACCTCGGCAGAGATAAGGCCCGGGTGACGCTGATGCATTTCTGCAAGGGTCGGAGCATCCAGAATGTCCGAATTCCCACCGCGAATGACGCCGGTCGGTATCTTCTTGAGGGCCTCAAAAAACAACCACATGTCGGGCGTTGCGCCGGTTGCGGCCTGTTCCAGCAACGCCTTGCGCAGCGCCTCGTCATAGCGCAATTCTAACCCTGCTTCTGTGGCGTGATATTGAATTTCCGCTTGTTTGCGCCAAACGTGATAGGGCACGCCGGGAAATTGCGGTTCCATGAATTGTTGTAAAATGGCGGCGGCTTGGTCTTGCGTTTTTGACACGGGCTTTTTGCCAACATAGTCCACGATGCGGGCTATACCGGTAGCCCCGACCACCGGGCCGATATCGTTTAATACGACCCCGGACAGGCGTTCAGGATGGCTAGCTGCTAGGGCCATCGCGATCAGCCCCCCGCGCGACGTGCCCAAAATAGTGGCGCGATCTAACTCCAAATGATCCAAAAGCTCGATCACATCATTGGCTTCGCGCAAAACATTATAATTCATGTAATCGGGGTCATAGTCGGATTGTCCACGCCCACGATAGTCCATTGTAATCATGCGTAGGTCGGTAACGTGAGGGGCGAGGAACGAAAAATCCCGACTGCATCGGGTCAAACCAGCCAGACACAACAAAGGTTGCCCGGTGCCGGCGTCTTCAAAATAAAGTCTGCGGTTATCGGAGGTTTGGAAATTTGCCATTAGGCCCCTGCCAACTGTGGAATAGTCGTCAGATCAGAAAGAACATGGGCTGGCTTCCAAGGCAGGCGATCCATTGGCTCGCCTGCACGGTTTACCCAAGCGGTCTGAAACCCATACCCGCTGGCCCCTGCAGCATCCCATCCGTTTGAGCTGACGAACAGAACCTCATCTCGTTGGCAATTGAACCGCTCTTCGACTAAATCATACACACGGGCGTCTGGCTTGAAAATGCCGACGCTTTCGACTGACAGAACATCGTCCAGCACGGCGTGAATGCCAGCAGATTGCACAGCTCCGTCCAGCATTGCAGGCGAGCCGTTCGACAGAATGGCTGTATTCAGACCCGCCGCTTTCAAAGCTTGCAACATCTGGGGCACTTCAGGATACGCTTGCAATTCCCAATAGAGGCTAAGAAGACGAGCGCGCAATTCAGGCTGTCCGTCCAGCCCGGTCGCTTCCAAAGCCCAATCCAACCCCTCTTGAGTGACATCCCAAAAATCCGCATGGGCTTTGGTGATCGCACGAAGCCAAGTGTATTGCAGCTGCTTCAATCGCCAATAGTTGGCCAATTCCGGCCACTTGTCTTTCAGGGCCTCGTTCCCGGGTTCCGCCGCTGCCTGACGCGCCGCAGCTGCGACGTCGAACAGTGTGCCGTATGCATCAAAGACGCAGGTCGTGATTGGCATGGTAATTCTCCTCTGAGGGCAGCCTGTCATATGTTCCGACGAGGGAAAAGAGGGCCAGGGTTTACTTTGACGTGACAAAGTCTAAGTTGGCGCCTCTTTTTAACGACCGATGGATCGGAACATTCATGACCCAAGCGAAATCTGGCGACACTGTGCGCATTCACTACACTGGCACTTTGTTGGATGGCAGTACGTTCGACAGCTCTGAGGGGCGTGATCCTCTGGAATTTGTTGTGGGATCTGGACAGATCATTCCGGGTCTGGATGCAGCTATTCCCGGTCTGGCTGTCGGCGACAAAAAAGAAGTGAATGTGCCCTGCCAAGAAGCTTATGGCCCGATCAACCCGGAAATGCGTCAGGCCATCCCACGCGAAGGTATCCCTGATGAGGTTCCATTGGAAATCGGCATTCAGTTGCAGATGCAGTCGCCAGACGGACAGGTTTTGCCAGTAACCGTCGTCGAACTGGATGAGGCAACCGTAACTCTGGATGCCAACCATCCCTTGGCCGGCCAAGACTTGATCTTCAATATCGAAGTTACGTCTATCAACTGATTTTCCCGCGTGGGGGAGGCGCAAAGTCCCCCTCGCGCTTTAGTTCCCCGGTTTCGACGCGCCGCGTCGCACAGGGATGCGGCTTTGTGGCATCGCGCTGATAGTTGGAGGCGCTGTTTGCTCAACAGCAGCTTGTTCAGCTTCTGAATCGAGAAAACCAAATAGTTTTCCAATAGAGGTTGAACCTTGGTCTTCGTTTAGCGTCACGATTAGCGGTGGGGTGCTTTCCGGGATTTCTTTTTGCGACCTTAACTCTGGGTTTTGATCTACGGGGGGAAGCGGTGTTTTTACTTCCGCACCCTGCATGGCCGCTAAATAACCGCTCACCTTGGGGTGAGACAGTGCGATGACTGCAATAAGAAGGCCGCAAATCGTCATCAATGTCATGTGCATATATCGCAGCGCATGCGGGCGGTGACGGGTGGGGCGCAGTTCTGCGCTAAGAGATACATCTGTCTGTGTCATGGTCTCAAGGTGACAGCCGACTGTGGCCAAGTCTGGGCACCGAGATGACAATCTCACGCAAATTTGAAGCGGGCATTGCAGCCCGCTTCAAACATTCGATTACATCGATTCTGGCTGGGGCATTCCCAAAACGTGAAACCCGCCGTCAACGCGTACAATTTCGCCAGACGTGTAGGCGCCAGCATCTGATGCAAGATAAACGGCGGTGCCGCCAACGGCTTCGAGTGTTGCGTTTGACCGCATTGGGGCGTTGGTGCCTGCAAACTTGAAGGTTTTGCGTGCACCACCAATTGCAGCACCAGCCAGTGTTTTCATTGGGCCGGGTGAAATTGCGTTAACGCGGATGCCATCGGGGCCAAGATCATTGGCCAGATACCGCGTCGCGGATTCCAAGGCAGCCTTGGCCACACCCATGACGTTGTAGTTTGGAACAACTCGGTTCGATCCCTGATAGGTCAAGGTCAACAAGGTGCCGCCATTGTCCTTCATCATCGGGTAGGCGCGACGGGCCACTTCGATAAAGGAATAGGCCGAGATATCCATCGAGTTCTTGAAGTTCGCTCTTGAGGTGTCAAGGAAGCGACCGGTCAATTCGGTTTTGTCCGAATAGGCGATGGCGTGAACAACAAAATCAATTGTGGGCCAGCGAGCGCCCAGCTGTTCAAACGCCACGTCCAGGGACGCATCGTCTGTCACATCTACATCTACCATGAAATCCGACCCGACCGAAGCGGCCAGTGGCTCAAGGCGTTTGCCAAAGGCTTCACCTTGATAGGTAAAGGCCAGCTCAGCGCCGGCGTCTGCCATCGCTTTGGCGATACCCCATGCGATTGAGCGATCATTGGCGACGCCCATGATCAGACCACGTTTGCCTTTTAAAAGATTCGACATGTTCATCACCCGTTGTACTTGGACAGGATCATTGATCCGTTGGTGCCGCCAAAGCCAAAGCTGTTGGTCATGACACTGTCGAGTCCTGCATTAAATTTCGTTTCCAGCGCGATCTCTTCGGGCTTCAGCGCCGGATCCAGCGTCTCGACGTTGATTGAGCGGGCAATGAAATCATTTTCGAGCATGAGCAAGCTGAAGATCGCCTCGAGTGCGCCTGCCGCGCCCTGCGCGTGACCTGTCATCGATTTGGTCGAGCTAATGGGAGGCGTGTTGCCTTCGCCAAAAACACGACGGACGGCTTCGACTTCGCCCACATCACCGACCGGGGTCGATGTTCCGTGCGCGTTGATATAGCCGACCTTGCGGCCTTCAGGCAGGGTCGACAACGCCAGACGCATTGCGCGTTCTCCGCCTTCGCCTGAGGGGGCCACCATGTCGTGACCGTCTGAGGTCGCGGCATATCCAGTTACTTCGGCATAGATCTTAGCACCGCGTGCTTTGGCGTGCTCTAGCTCCTCGAGGACAAGAATTCCGCCGCCGCCCGAAATAACAAACCCATCGCGATTGGCGTCAAACGCGCGGCTAGCGGTGCTGGGGTCGTCGTTATACTTGGATGACATTGCACCCATGGCGTCAAACAAGCAGGACAGGGTCCAATCGAGTTCCTCACCGCCACCGGCGAACATCACATTCTGTTTGCCCATCATGATCTGTTCTGCAGCGTTGCCGATACAGTGCAGCGAGGTTGAGCAGGCCGAGGTGATCGAATAGTTGATGCCTTTGATCTTGTAGGCGGTCGCCAGGTTGGCCGAGATTGTTGAGCTCATGCACTTAGGAACTGCGAAAGGTCCAATCCGTTTGGTCGCGCCAGTTTTGGCAACAACCTGATGCGCCGTCAGCATCGCGCTGGTGGATGGACCACCAGAGCCAGCAACCAGACCTGTGCGTTCGTTGACGATATCGCTTTCTTCCAAACCCGCGTCAGCGATTGCCTGACCCATGGCGATGTGCGCATATGCGGCGCCTGGCCCCATAAAACGCAGTGTACGCTTGTCCACATGATCGGCTACGTTCAGCTTGAGCGTGCCCGCAACGCGGCTGCGAAAGCCATGCTCGGTCATCTCAGGGCTGGATTCGATACCAGAGGTGCCTGATTTCAAGGAAGCCAGGACCTCTTCTGCATTGTTCCCGATGGAAGAAACGATCCCCAATCCGGTTACGACGACGCGACGCATAAGCGTACTCCTTAGAAACTTTAGGAAGGAAATATATAAGAGATCAGCCGTCTGTTGCCAGACCGACCTTCATATCCTTGACCTGATAGATTTCTTCTCCATCGGCAAACACGCGGCCATTGGCTACGCCCAGCTTCAGACGCCGATCGATAACACGGGTGAAATCTACGTGATAAGTCAGCATTTTGCGATCTGGCTTGACCATGCCTTTGAGTTTGACCTCGCCGACGCCCATTGCCATGCCTTTGCCAATCATTCCACGCCAGCCCAAGTTGAACCCGGTCAGCTGCCACAATCCATCCAGACCCAGACAACCAGGCATAATCGGGTTGCCAGGGAAGTGGCATTCAAAGAACCAGAGATCAGGCGTGATATCGAATTCAGCAACGACATGACCTTTGCCGAACTCACCGCCATCTGCCGAAATGTCCGTAATCCGATCCATCATCAACATGGGTGGTTCTGGCAGCTGCGCGTTTCCGGGGCCAAATAGCTCGCCGCGGGCGCATTTCAGCAAGTCCTCTTTGTCAAAACTGCTCGGGAATTGGGCCATTTGCCGCCTCTCCTGCCTAAGAATACTCTGTCTGTTACGCTCCTCTATCATCGCCGCCCGAGGTCCTGCAAGGGTGTGACGGTCGGGAAGTGTGCGGTCAAAGGTTCCAGCTGCGAATGAATTTCATTTGAAATTGGCGCGTGTCGCGCTCTATATAGATACAGTCCCAAGCGAGTCTTATGATTATGACGCCACACAGCCAGGAATATGCAACCGATTGGTTGGTCGACGCGGGTCTGCGCCCAACGCGTCAACGCGTTGCTTTGGCAGAGTTGTTGGTGGGCGATGGCAATCATCGTCACGTCACTGCCGAAAGCTTGTTCGATGCCGCAAAAGGAAGCGGTTCTGCAGTATCCTTGGCCACGGTTTACAACACGCTGCGCGCGTTTTGTGACGCGGGCGTCTTGCAGGAAATCACGGTAGATGGGTCAAAGAGCTACTTTGACACGAACACGCATGATCATCCTCACTTCTTTTGGGAAGACGAAGGCCGCCTGTCAGACGCGCCCTCGGATCAACTGGTTATCCAACGATTGCCGGAAGCCCCGGAAGGGGTGGAAATTGCGTCCGTTGATGTTGTTATTCGGTTGCGGCGCAAAGCCTGATCTAGCGCTTTAGAACAGCCGAAATCGTTTTCCGTGCTTCTTTAATTGTCGGGTTTTCGGGCCCTGTCCCATGGCGTGCCAAAACCACTGGTTCGCGAGTTTCAGGTGTGAGGATTGGCAAGCGCACAAGGGGGGACCCATCATAACTGGTATCGGTCGACGGCCCCGAATAGCTGATCCCAACGCCTTCTCCGTGGGCCGCAAGACTGCGCATGATCTCTAGTGACGCAGCGCGATGGGCCACTGTGGGGAAAAGATTGCGGTGTCGAAACAAGCCTAGAATGTGCTGCGCGGACAGACCCTCTTCGGACAGGATAAGCGGAAAATTGGCGAGATCACTTAATTCGATGCCTGGGGATGCAGCCAGCGGATAATCGGGTGCAACCAAGGCGAATGGGCTGGCGTGAAATAGGGTGTGACGATCAAACCCGGCATCCATGCCCAGATCATAGGTTAACGCCAGATCAATGTGACCTTTGAGCAGGCCCGCGATCAACGACTCAAATCCGTCTGTGCGATAGGTGATCGTGACTTGCGGCAATGCGCCCCGAAGGGCGCTGAGGGCAGGGGACAACAGAACCGGGGCCAAGTCGACAAAGCATCCCAACGTCAAGGTGGTCGCCGCTGGATGTGGATGATTTGGGTCTTCGAGTTGGTTGGCTTGCGCCAGCAGCGTATCTGCACGTGCCACAAAGGCGCGCCCTTGCGGGGTAAGAGTCATGTTTGCGCCGCGACGACGGACGAACAAAGCATACCCAAGGTGTGCCTCGATCCTGTTTAACGCCACCGACAAGGCGGGCTGCGAAACATTCAATTGATTTGCAGCAGCAGATAGCCCGCCTTCATGGCCGATCGCGACGACATATTCGTAATGGCGCAGAGTGAGATATAGCATTGGGTTATATATGCCTTTTCCAAATATGATTTGAAACGAAAAAAGATGCAGGGCATCAACTAACGAAACAGCCATCTAGGAGACCGCGCCATGACACACCCTCTGGTTACGCAGGACATGATCGACACGTTTCAAAAAGACGGGGTCGTACTGATTAAGGGCCTATTTGCTGAGGAAGTCGAAACCCTGCGGGCTGGCGTTGCGGCCAACATGGCAGAACCCGGTCCCTACGCCTCTGAGAACAAAAAGGATGGGCACACTGGCCGCTTCTTTGATGACTATTGCAACTGGACCCGCATCCCCGAATTTCGTGAGGTGATTGAAACGTCACCTGTAGCCGAAGTCGCAGCGGATTTGATGAATTCCCAAACGGTGCAGATGTTTCATGACCACGTGTTGGTCAAAGAGCCAGGCACATCTTTACCCACACCATGGCATCAAGATGGGCCCTATTACTTTGTCGAGGGTCAGCAGACAGTCAGCTTTTGGTCCCCGCTTGATCCAGTCAAAGAGGCGGCTCTGCGGTGTGTCGCGGGGTCTCACCTGTGGGAGAAAGAAGTGCTGCCGACCCGTTGGGTATCTGAGACGGATTTCTTTCCAGACGAAGGTCAGTACATGGCGGTCCCGGATCCCGAAGCCGAAGATATGCGGATTGTTGAGTTTGAAATGGAACCCGGTGATGCCGTGGCTTTCAACTACAAGGTGCTGCACGGCGCCCGCGGTAATACCAGCGAAACACGTCGCCGGGCATTTTCGCTGCGATTGGTCGGCGATGACGCGCGCTATGTTGAGCGCCCCGGTCCCACCTCTCCGCCCTATCCCGGTCACGATATGACGCCTGGCCAGCGCTTGCGCGAAGACTGGTTCCCAATGCTGCGTGGCGAATAATCATCTTGGCGCCCCGCTGAAATCATTCGGCGGGGACTAGGTGCATTATACGACGTAGGGGCGCAACAGGCCTTGCCCTTAGAACCACTGTCCCGGTTCCATCAAACCCAGATCCAGCAATTGGCGTGAATGCCAGTCAAACGGCGTCGAGTTGTGCCAGCGAAAGCTCTGTATTTCAAAGGTAGAGCCGGGATTGCGCTTGAGCGCCTTGGCCGTGCGGAAGGAACAAATCGCTGCTGTTAGGTTGTGATGCCAGGGACAGGCGTAAGTGTTGTATTCCTGATCTTCGAACGTGTGGTTCGGGAGCAGCTTTAGCCCGGGCGCTGATCGAAACAAGGCGATGCGGTCGATTTTGCGGCTGTCCTTTGGGATATGCTCTTCGTATCTCCAACGTACACCACCAAAAAAATCCAATTGCCGTTCGCGTGGGTGGCCGGTTACAGGGTCTTTCCGGGATTGTGCATAATAGCCGGACTTATCAAGGTGTGCCCGGTCCAACGACACTCCGTCGGGATTGAGGTCTAGATTGTCAGCATACAGGTCGATGACATAAGCGAGCATTGCGTCGCGCCGCTCTTCCCCGTGAAAGGTCAGCATCTCGCCAACTGAGCGGGTCTCACAAAATGGAAAAAACAGATATTCCGCGTTGTAGCAGTAATACATCCAAATCCCGGGCGCGGCTTCGATGATGCGATTGATCGCATCGGTGACTGCCCCTTCGGGGGCGCAGTCAAAGGGAATGCGGTGGATCTTGTCTTCGACATCATTTGGTAAGGGAAACGCATCGGGGATCAACGCTAGCACCGACTCAAACCCGCACTGGATATGGTGGCGCATCGTTGTGGCCAGCTCAACGTTATCCTCAACAAAAATCATTGCGATCGGCCCTTTGGCCATGACCGCCGTGCCGGTTTTTAAAAAGTGGTCGAGAGATGCGTATTCCATCGGGCGCCTTTGCTCCTGCCATTATGGCATTTTGTCCCAAATTCGGTTAATTGCGCGTGCATTGCAAGCAGTCCCGGAACCGTTTAAAGCAGGCCGCTGAACCCGCGAACGCAAAGGCCTATATCCATGTCCGAGCCAAAGAAGCTGTATATCAAAACCTATGGCTGCCAGATGAACGTTTACGACAGTGAACGTATGGCCGAAGCTTTGGGTGGAAAAGGCTATGTTGAGACTAAGTTCCCGGATGATGCGGACATGATCTTGCTGAACACCTGTCACATCCGCGAAAAGGCTGCGGAAAAGGTATATTCTGAATTGGGCCGCTTCAAAGGGCTTAAGGCGGGTAAACCGGATCTGAAGATTGGTGTGGCTGGCTGTGTGGCACAGGCCGAAGGTGAAGAAATCATGCGCCGTCAGCCAATGGTCGATTTGGTTGTCGGACCGCAAAGCTACCATCGCCTGCCCGAGATGGAGGCGAAAGTTCGTGAGGGAGAAAAGGCGCTCGATACAGATTTTCCCGAAGAGGATAAGTTTGAGAAGCTAAAAAACCGCCCCAAAGCAAAGCGAGGGCCATCCGCGTTTTTAACCGTTCAAGAGGGGTGCGATAAATTCTGCGCTTTTTGTGTTGTGCCCTATACCCGAGGTGCCGAAGTCAGCCGTCCGGCAGATCGCATTTTACGCGAAGCACAGGACCTTGTTGAGCGAGGTGTGCGTGAAATCACTCTGCTCGGACAGAATGTGAATGCCTATCACGGGGCGGGTGCAAACGGGGATCTAACGCTGGCGCAGTTGATCTGGGAGCTGGACAAGGTTGATGGGCTTGAACGCATTCGGTTCACCACCAGCCATCCCAACGACATGATGGATGATCTGATCGAAGCCCATGGAACTTGCTCTAAGCTGATGCCGTATTTGCATCTGCCGGTGCAGGCCGGTTCTGACAAGATCCTGAAACGGATGAATCGCAGTCACACCGCCGAAAGCTATTTGCGATTGGTTGAACGCATTCGCGAAGCGCGTCCTGATATCGTTATGTCCGGTGATTTCATCGTGGGCTTCCCAGAAGAAACCGAAGAAGATTTTCAGGCGACGCTCGATTTGGTTGAGCAAGTTAAATACGGCTATGCCTATTCGTTCAAGTATTCGACCCGTCCCGGGACGCCCGCGGCAGAGCGTGCGCAAGTACCAGCTGCCGAAGCGGACGAGCGGTTGCAACGCCTGCAAAGCATGATCACCCGTCATCAGCGCGAGATCCAAGATTCAATGGTCGGGCGCGAACTGAGTGTTTTGTTCGAAAAGCCGGGCCGCTTTGACGATCAGATGGTGGGCAAGTCCGAGTATTTGCATTCTGTGCATGTCACAGGATCAAAAGCGAATATTGGCGACATTGCGCGTGTGAAAATCGTCTCATCAGGCACGAACTCTTTAGCTGGTGAAGTGATCCGCTGATCGCCTAAAAATTGAATGAAGCGCGACTCAGTCACGTCTTGTTTGGCTTTAAAGTTGAAGTTTCGTGAACAATATTTGCCATTTTCCGGGAATGTTTCAGTAATAACCACAATATGTGGTGGTTTTTACTTCACAAATATCACTTATTTTCTTAACCTTAGCCCAATTAGAGTATTGGGTGCTTTCCTGACGCGTGTCTGCGGCGCCATTTTTCGGGGGAACCAAGGTGAGGGATGTCAGCGGTGTTTGATTTCAAAATTAAGGGTGCCCTTGCGGCACTGACAGCAGTGATTGCACTAGCCGGGGTAGCTGCCACTCCGCTGGCGGCGCAATCGAATACACGCACAGTAATTGGTGAGCGATATGTGCCAACCATCTGGGTTGACCCAGATGGGTGTGAACATTGGGTTATGGATGACGGGGCCGAAGGGTACATGACGCCGCACGTTACTCGGCAAGGTATTCCTGTTTGCCGTCGCGGCAATCTGTGCGGAACTCTACCAGCGGATCAGTTCTTTGCGACCGACAGCTACCGGATTTCGTCCAGTGGTCAGCAGCGTTTGCAAGAGTTCTTTCGGACCGCAGGGGCCAATGGGTACATCGTGACCGGTCATACAGACAGTCGCGCGTCGGATGCCTATAATCTGCGCTTGTCGCAGAACCGGGCCAATTCGGTCGCCCGTGTCGGCAAAAGTGTTGGGGCTCGTATCGTTGATGTGCGCGGATATGGCGAACGCGACCCACGTGTTCCAAACAACGGTGCCGCGAATATGGCCAAAAATCGTCGCGTTGAAATCATCTGCGTAAACTGAGGAGATCTGCTATGAAATTGATCAAAGGTATCGTGCTCCTCGCCGCATTGGGTGGTTTGGCAGCGTGCGAAGCAACAGATAAGACGGTGGACCGAGGCATAGATGCCAAGGATCTGTCCAATCTGAAGGCGGGGATCTGGGTCGACCCTCAGGGTTGTGACCACTGGATCATTGATGATGGTCTCGAAGGGTATCTGTCACAGCGCTTGGACCGCAACGGTAAGCCAGTATGTTCCGGCGCTGCCCCTCCCGGCGTTGCGACAGGTCCCTTCAAGGATGGCTCGGCCATCGTCGATGCGATCTAAATCGGACAGTCAGAGATTTAAGGCCGCCCCTTGGGGCGGTCTTTTTTGTTGGTAATTGGTGAAAATTGCGACTGGTGGCTTGCGACTCTGGCACGGTTTTGGCTACCCTCAAGGTGTAATGCCAAGACAGGAGAGCGGATTGGCCATTGGTGCCCTAACCCCACCGCAAGATGAGAATGCCGCCAACGAGGCATTGATAGAGTTTTCTGATAACCGGCTGCTGATAGATCTGTGCGGTGAATATGACCGCAACCTCGCTGTTATTGAACAACAGCTGGGTGTGCAGATCGTGCGCCGCGGCAATCAGTTGTCTGTGCTAGGAGAACCCGACGCACAGACCCAGGCCGTGGACGTGTTGCGTTCGTTGTACGCCCGGCTCGAGGCTGGACGGACAGTTGAGCCGGGAGATATCGATCGAGAATTTCGAATGGGGGGCGGCGACGTGGAAACAGATACGCGTGACGGCAATCAGCTAGAGATGTTCAAGGGCGGCAAAGTCGAAATCAAGACCCGCAAAAAGCTGGTTGAACCGCGTACCGATGCGCAAAAAGCCTATGTACAATCGCTGTTTGAAAATGAATTGGCGTTTGGCATTGGCCCAGCAGGGACCGGCAAAACCTATCTCGCTGTGGCTGTGGGCGTGTCTATGTTCATCGGCGGGCATGTGGACCGAATTATCCTCAGCCGTCCCGCTGTCGAGGCGGGCGAGAAACTGGGGTATCTTCCCGGTGATATGAAGGACAAAGTCGATCCTTACATGCAACCGCTGTATGATGCGTTGAACGATTTCCTGCCGGGCAAGCAATTGGCCAAGCTGATTGAAGAAAAACGGATCGAAATTGCACCGCTCGCCTTTATGCGTGGGCGCACCCTAGCCAATGCATTTGTTGTGCTGGATGAGGCGCAAAACGCAACATCGATGCAAATGAAGATGTTCCTGACCCGGCTTGGCGAAGGATCTCGCATGGTGATAACTGGGGACCGCACCCAAATCGATCTACCGCGCGGCGTGCCGTCGGGGTTGCAGGATGCCGAACGTCTGTTGCACACAATTCCTAAGATCAGCTTCAACTATTTCACCTCCAAGGATGTGGTGCGCCATCCGCTTGTCGCTGCGATCATCGAAGCGTATGAGGCGGAAGCCGAACGTGCTGCCATCAAGAAAGCGGCGTCGTCGGCTTGAATATACGACAGGCGCAGGGAAACCTGCGCCGCGACGGAGCCGAAAATGACCTTGGATATAACCTTAGAAGACCCGCGCTGGGTAAGTCTGCCACCGCTGGCTGAGCGGGCGGTTTCAGTGACGCTGGCCCATATGGGGCTAGATGCGGAAACGTGCGAAGTCAGCGTGCTGGGATGCGATGACGCGCACATAGCTGCGCTGAATGCAGAGTTTCGGGAAAAGCCAACACCCACGAATGTTCTCAGTTGGCCCGCCGAGGAGTTGGGCGCTGAAGTGCCGGGGGGAACCCCTTTACATCCTGAGCCGGATTTCACCGGTGAAATCCCTTTGGGGGATATTGCGATTTCTTACGATAGGTGCGCCCGCGAAGCCGAAGCAGCGGACAAGCCGATGGCAGATCATGTGGCGCATTTGATGGTTCATGGGGTTTTACATCTGCTCGGGTATGACCATATCCGTGACCCGGATGCCACTTTGATGGAACGACTTGAGGTCGAGATACTTGGCAAACTGGGGATTGAAGACCCATATAGGGTATAAGACCGGGCCTTTGAGCTCACTTTTGGAATGGGAATAATGGGCGAAACAGACGGCAGTTCTAACGCAGCGCAACGCGCGCAGCCTCAGGACATGAAAAAAATTAGTACTGAAAAGCTAGGGCTTTTTTCCCGCATCAAAGATGCATTCACCTCACCTGAGAACAGTGAGGTCTTGCCCGAGAACGGACATCCGGCTGTCGTGGCAGAACCCCACGGGATGATCAATTTACGCCGTATGCGGGTCGAAGATGTGGCCATTCCTACCGCTGAAATCGTTTCGGTCTCTAATACGATTGCCAAAGATGAGCTGGTTCAAGTGTTCCGGGACAGCGGGCTGACCCGTATCCCCGTCTATGAGGGAACTTTGGACACGCCTCTCGGGTTTGCACATCTCAAAGATTTTGCGCTGACCCATGGGTTTAATGGGAATTCCACGGATTTTGATTTGACCTCAATGCTGCGTCCATTGCTGTTTGTGCCGCCGTCGATGCCCATCGGGGTGTTGTTGACAAAGATGCAGACCGAACGACGTCACATGGCGCTGGTGATCGATGAATATGGAGGAGTCGATGGTCTTTTGACGATCGAAGACCTTATCGAACAAGTTGTCGGTGAGATCGCAGACGAACATGACACCGACGAAGACCAGCAATGGATCGAAGAAAAACCGGGGTGCTACACGGCGCAGGCGAGAACTCCATTGGATGAATTCGAGGCAGAGATTGGTCGGTCTTTGACCAATCACGAAGATATCGATGACGAAGAAATTGAAACTCTTGGTGGGCTGGTCTTTGTGTTGTCCGGCCGTGTGCCTGCGCGCGGTGAAATGGTTTCGCATCCAGATGGCTTGGAGTTTGAAGTGATTGACGCCGATCCCCGCCGTATCAAACGGTTGCGCGTGATCCTGCCTGACAGAACCGAATGACCCAATCCGAGGGGCGGCCATTTTGGCAGGGCCTATGTGCCGTGCTGGTATTGGGTTTTGTCGCCGCCTTTGGGTTGGCGCCGCTGTACTTTTGGCCCGCCACTGTGGCTGCGTTTTTCCTGCTTCCTAACGTCTTTAGATTTGCGCACTCGCGCAGGCAGATGTCGCTGTTGGGTTGGGCGTTTGGAACTGCCTATTTTGCGCATGGGCTTGTCTGGATCGTCGAGCCCTTTCTGGTTGATCCTGAACGCCATGCGTGGATGGCGCCTTTTGCGTTGCTGTTCATGTCTGCTGGTCTTGCCTTGTTTTGGGCAGCAGCGTTTGGGGCTGCTGCCCGTCTATCCCGCACGCCAGACGGGCGTGCGTGGGCCTTGATCGCAACCCTGGCTCTGGCAGAATTCGCGCGGGCTTATGTTTTGACCGGTTTCCCGTGGGCGGGGTTGGCGCAGGTTTGGGTCGATACCCGTGCCGCGCAGATGCTCGCGTGGGGTGGACCCCACTGGGTTGCGTTGTTGTCGACGGGGGCGGCGTTAGCTGCGGGGCAATTGCTTGTATCGCCGTGGTCGATGCGGCGCGCTGTTCTGGGATATCTGCCCGCTGTTTGTTTCGTTGGGGGCGGCTATGTCGCTGAAAACCTGCAACCAAAGACGTCGGAGACGGGCAAAATTGTGCGTTTGATTCAACCCAATGCGCCGCAGCACCAGAAGTGGGACCCGGATTATGTCTGGCAGTTCTTTGAACGTCAGTTGGTTTTAACGGCACAAGGGGATCGTCCCGATCTGATTGTCTGGCCTGAAACATCGGTTCCTCAGTGGCTGAACAATGCGGATCCGTTGTTGCGGCAGGTTGTGGTGGCTGCAGGCGGAACGCCTGTCGCATTGGGCATTCGCCGCGCAGACGGCCCTCGGATATTCAATTCGCTATTGTATTTGGATGAGACTGGCGCACAGGCCAGTGTGTACGACAAACACCATCTAGTTCCCTTTGGCGAATACGTTCCGTTTGGGGATGTTCTGGCCAAATTCGGGATCTACGGCTTTGCTGCGAATGCAGGGCAGGGGTTTTCTGCGGGAATTGGCCCTGCATTGGTGTCGATGGGCGCGTTTGGCAAGGCCTTACCTCTCATTTGCTACGAGGCCGTTTTCCCGCAGGATTTGAATAGTGCATCAGAGCGCGCAAATTTCATTTTGCAAATCACCAACGATGCGTGGTTTGGGGCGCGTTCCGGGCCATATCAGCACCTAGCCCAGGCGCGTATGCGTGCGATCGAGCAGGGGATGCCATTGTTGCGGGCTGCGAACACTGGCGTCTCTGCGATGATTGATCCACTTGGTCGGGTTACAGACAGTCTACCTTTAGGGGAATCTGGGGCATTGGACGTGTCTCTGTCAGCACCGTTTCCGCCGACGGTTTATTCTCGTTTCGGCGATTTACCCATTTTTATTCTCATTGTGCTAACGCTGCTGACTGTGACCTTGCTGCAAGGATCGTCACACCGAAACAAATAGCAATTGACCCTTCCTAGCCTGACGCTTATCTCATTCTGGATTCATCACAACGGCTTCCTGGCGTGATGGATGAACCCCAATGGAGCACTTCAATGTCCCGACAGAATTATATTTTTACCTCGGAATCCGTCTCCGAGGGGCATCCCGACAAGGTTTGCGACCGCATTTCAGACGCTGTTCTTGACGCTTTCATCGCAGAAGAGCCCGAAGCGCGCGTGGCCGCGGAAACGTTCGCGACAACCAACCGTGTTGTGATTGGTGGCGAAGTTGGCCTGTCGGACCAAGCCAAACTGCGCGATTACATGGGGCGGATCGACGAGATCGCCCGCGCCTGCATCAAAGACATCGGTTACGAGCAAGATAAATTCCACCACGAAACCGTGGAAATCACCAACCTGCTGCATGAACAATCAGCGCATATCGCTCAAGGCGTGGATGCGGCAGAAGGCAAAGACGAAGGCGCCGGCGATCAAGGCATCATGTTTGGTTATGCCACGACAGAAACCGACGCCCTTATGCCGGCGCCGATTCAATACAGCCACGCGATCCTACGTCGCCTAGCCGAAGTTCGCAAAAATGGCACTGAACCCGCCCTCGGGCCAGATGCGAAATCGCAGCTCTCAGTCATTTACGACAATGGGAAGCCAGTTGGTGTCAGCTCGGTTGTTTTGTCGACTCAGCACCTGATCGAAGAACTCACCAGTGCCGACATCCGTGCCATTGTTGAACCCTATATCACCGAGGTTCTACCTGAAGGTTGGCTGACCGACGAGACCGAATGGCACGTGAACCCGACTGGTAAATTTGTCATTGGCGGCCCTGATGGGGACGCCGGTCTGACTGGTCGCAAAATTATAGTTGATACTTACGGTGGCGCCGCGCCGCACGGGGGCGGCGCGTTCTCGGGCAAAGATCCAACCAAGGTTGACCGGTCTGCCGCATATGCCGCGCGCTATCTCGCCAAAAACGTTGTAGCGGCTGGCATGGCGGATCGCTGCACCATTCAGCTGAGCTATGCGATTGGGGTTTCCAAGCCATTGTCGATTTACGCTGATACTCATGGCACTGGTGACGTTGACGCCGCAGCCATAGAAAAGGCGATTGACCAAGTGATGGATTTGACCCCGCGTGGGATCCGGTCACATCTTGAGTTGAACAAGCCAATTTACGAGCGCACTGCTGCTTATGGTCACTTTGGTCGCGCACCAGAGGCCGATGGTGGCTTTAGCTGGGAACGCACTGATCTGGTTGAGGCATTGAAAAAAGCAGTCTGACCCTTTGGTTAAGACATTGGTATTCGCGGGCGGCCTTGTGGGTCGCCCGTTTTTTATTTTATCTGTCCGTTTTTTGGGCGCGCGTCGTGGTTGAGCGCAGGTTTTGAGTGTGTTTGATGCAGAGAATAATGGTGATTGGTGGCCCGGGCTCGGGAAAATCTACTTTGGCGCGGGTGTTGGGCGCACGGCTTGATTTGCCCGTCGTTCATATGGATCCGATCTATTGGCTAGGTGACTGGGTCGAGCGCAGCAAAAATGACACCATGCAGATGGCGCGGGCTGCGGCAGATCAACCGGCATGGGTTTTCGAGGGCAATCATTCGTCCAGCATGGAGTATCGCGCTGAACGGGCCGAGATGATTATCTTTTTAGACATGCCGCAACCTTTGCGGCTGTGGCGGGTATTTTGGCGGTCCATTCGATATTGGGGGCAGACGCGACCGGATATGGGACCCAATTGCCCCGAACGGTTTGATGCAGAGTTTTTGAAGTTCTGTTGGAACTATGACAACGACGGGCGTCTGCGCGCTTTATCTTTTGTCGACGACTGGCGCACCAAGCGATTGGTGCACGTATTGCGCAGCCGATCCGAAGTGTCCCTTTTTGTCGATACCCTAAGCGCTAAGAATATCCTTTGAGGAAGGTGGCAAGACCGTTTGGTCACCGCCAGTGGGGCTTTCGAAGTGATTCCAACGCGTAAAACCGCAGATGAGTAAGCGAAACCTTGCGTGCGGGGCATCTAGGGTTTATGGCCCCGGGCCATGAGCACCGATCATCCCCAGCGCCCGCATCGCAACTTTTATGGCCGTTTCAAGGGAAAGCACCTGAAGCAGAGCCAAAAGACCTATCTGGATGAGGACCTTGCGGCCCTCTCACCCGGAGCCGTGGATTGGGAAACTAACCCAGAGCGCACCAATCTGGATTTGGATGGATTGTTTGGGGGGCGTCCTGTCTGGCTTGAAATCGGGTTTGGTGGCGGGGAGCACCTTGTTCATCAGGCGGCCAACAATCCGGACGTAGGTATTATTGGCGCGGAACCCTACATCAACGGTGTTGCGATGCTGTTGGGGAAAATTCGCCGCGCTAACGCTGATAATCTGGCGGTGCATCCCGGCGATGCGCGCGATCTGTTTGACGTTTTGCCAGATCAGAGTATTTCCAAAGCATTTCTGCTTTACCCTGACCCGTGGCCCAAAACACGTCATCACCGCCGGCGGTTTGTGACGCAAGAACATTTGGTTCCCTTGGCGCGTGTACTCAAGCCCGGCGCGATCTTTCGTGTTGCGACTGATATCGAGGATTACGTGCGCCAAACTTTGGAAGAAGTGCCAAAGGCAGGTTTCGAATGGTTGGCGGAGCGTCCCACCGATTGGCGCGAACCATGGGATGATTGGATCTCGACCCGATACGAGCAAAAGGCATTGCGCGAAGACAGGGTGCCGCACTACCTGACATTTCGTCGACAGGGCTGAGTTCTGCGTTAGAGTGTTCTCATTGAGACACTTAACAAGGCGCATTTCATGTCTGACATTCGGATCACAAATTGCCACACGCACCTGTTTCATTCCAAGCATGTGCCAGTGAACTATCCCTATTGGGCTTTGCGTCCGTTTAAAAGGATGCCGCTTCTGATCAAAGGGTTGGAACGCGGGATGGCCTTGATCGGGCAACAGCCTGTCGCTGAAAAGTTAAGCCGTCTATATCGATTCCAGCAAGAAACCCAAGAAGGCAGTCAGCGCGCGATCTTGGACAACTTGCGTCAGCACTATCCGTCGAACACCCGTTTCGTGGTACTGCCGATGGAGCTGTCTGCTTTTGGTTATGGAAAGCCCGAGCTTTCGATGCGTGACCAGCATGATGAGCTCGCAGCCTTACGCCGAGATCCTGATGTCGGGGCTTATGTCATCCCCTTTGCCACGATTGATCCACGCGCAGACCCCCGCGCGACCGAGCTGTGGCGTGCGATTGATGATCTAGGCTTTAAAGGTGTCAAAATTTATCCGCGCCTTGGATTCGCCCCGGATGATCCACGACTGATGGCGCATGTCTATCCCAAGATGGAAGAGCTAGGACTGCCGCTGATGACGCATTGTTCCCGTGGTGGGGTACAGGGCAGGATGCTGTCTGACCATTGGGCGGATCGCTATACCGATCCGGAGGCCTACATCCCGGTTATGAAGGCCTTTCCCAAGTTGCGTATCTGTCTGGCGCATTTCGGCGGTCAAAAAGATTGGGCCGCCTATGTGAACCCGGATCGGGCAACGCCCCTTGCGGATGAATACCGTGACAATTGGCAGATCAAAATCCGTAAGATGATTTGCAGCGGCAAATACCCGGGCCTGTGGACCGACATTTCCTACACCCTGTTTCATTTTGAGGACTACGTTCCGTTCCTTCGCTTGTTTCTGGGCGGCGAAGCGTCGGATCAAGACGTGGATGAGGAAACCAAGCTGCTCCGCAGTCGTGTTTTGTTTGGGTCTGACTTTTACATGACCCGACAAGAAGAGCTGTCAGAACGTGCCGTGTGCTTTCGTTTGCGCAATGCCTTGGGCGAAGATGTCTTTCGCCAGATCGCCGAAGAAAACCCGGTGCAGTGGTTGGGCGAGGTCTGACCCGTGTCTTTGCGGCTGGACGATTTGGGCCCAATTCGCTACTTCGCTAGCTAAGTTAGCGCAAAAGGAAGCTCTCATGTCCGGACACGGTACGCCAATCCCGATGACGTCATCCCCCTGTGGCCCGCTGAGCGGTGTGGCCGAAGTGCCCGGAGATAAATCGATTTCGCATCGGTCCCTGATTTTGGGTGCGATGGCCGTTGGTGAAACCAAGATCACGGGCTTGCTCGAAGGTGAGGACGTGTTGGACACGGCCAAAGCAATGCGGGCACTGGGCGCTGAAGTGATTGACCATGGCAACGGCAGCTGGAGCGTTCACGGTGTGGGTGTCGGGGGCTTTGCCGAGCCCGAGAATGTGATTGATTGCGGCAATTCTGGAACCGGGGTTCGCCTGCTCATGGGAGCGGTGGCAACATGCCCGATTTCCGTGACCTTTACTGGAGACGCGAGCCTGAATGGTCGCCCCATGGCGCGAGTCACCGACCCGCTGGCCTTATTTGGCACGCAGGCCGTGGGACGCAAGGGTGGGCGTTTGCCAATGACAATCGTTGGCGCGGCTGAGCCTGTGCCTGTGCGTTACGAGGTGCCGATGCCCTCTGCTCAGGTGAAGTCAGCGGTTTTGCTGGCGGGGTTGAATGCGCCGGGTCAGACCGTGGTGATTGAAAAAGAAGCCACCCGTGATCACTCAGAACGCATGTTGGCAGGCTTTGGCGCCGAGATCACAACCGAGCAAACCGCAGACGGGCGCGTGATCACGCTGACAGGTCAGCCAGAATTGAATCCGCAAGTGATTGCTGTCCCGCGTGATCCGTCGTCTGCGGCGTTTCCAGTGTGCGCCGCCTTGTTGGCGCCGGGATCAGACGTGTTGGTGCCGGGCATTGGGTTGAACCCAACACGGGCCGGATTGTTCACAACACTGCGCGAGATGGGTGCTGATCTGACCTATGAAAACGAGCGCCTTGAAGGCGGCGAACCGGTTGCTGATCTACGCGCACGGTACTCGCCCAGCATGGTTGGCGTTGTTGTCCCCCCTGAGCGGGCCGCCAGCATGATTGACGAATACCCTGTTCTCTCAGCTATTGCGGCAAATGCCACCGGCATTACCATGATGGCGGGCGTCAAAGAGTTGCGCGTGAAAGAAAGTGATCGCATTGATGCGATGGCGCGCGGTTTGCGCGCAAATGGCGTCGAAGTCGATGAGGGCGCTGATTGGTGGTCGGTGACCGGAATGGGGATTGGCAATGTTCCCGGTGGTGGTACCTGCGAGAGCTTTTTGGATCACCGGATCGCCATGTCGTTCATGGTCCTGGGGATGGGGGCGCAAAATCCTGTGTCGGTGGATGATGGCGGCCCGATTGCAACGTCTTTCCCGATCTTTGAACCACTCATGACGCAGTTGGGTGCAAAAGTCAGCCGCGACTAACAAGGCGACAAACGGCATGGGCCAGAGGTGGCCCATGCACGGCGGCGTCAGAGGTAACCCATAGAATAGCCCATGGTTCCGATTCCGATCAGGGACCAAACGGCCAAGGTGAACCAATAAAGGCCCGGATTTTCGTCTCGGGCGACTGGTTCCCACAGATATGTGTATCCCATAAACAGATCTTTGATGGCCCAAAGGATCAAGCCGATCCCCACATAAAACCAGATATCCATGTTTTTCCTCGTTAATGGTGCGTAATGTTTTGAAATTACGTAACAGCAGATGTGTGATCTGGCCTAAGGTATCAAGAGAAATTAGCGAACGATCACTTATTTTTAGATATTTTGCAGCCAGAACCAGCATCAAGAGGCAAGGAGTACACTCTAATCTGATGTCTTGAGCCTGTTGCTGCCTATATGCCGTTCGATCAAAGACAATTGACCTTGGTTTTGGTGTTCGCACTCCGGCTCTGGGCTCTGGGCTCTGGGCTCTGGGCTCTGGGTGCTGGCAAGGGGTCCCTCTGCGATATGTGGTGGGGTGGCTGTATCGGCACTTTATTGGACCAATCCGAGCAAAGATATGGCGGTTGTCTTTATGATTCAGAACCTAGAACAACAGGCCCATTACCGTTCTGCATTGCAAACATGGTGTATGAGGCGCAGGCTAATCCGGCGCAATAACATTTGGTTAAGACCTGCGAATGGGGCGGTCTTGTGAACTCTCAGGGATTGCATCCGCTGGCGTGTCAGAGAATAAAGGCCAAGTGATAGGAAAGAGGCACTGATGCGGTTCACCATAGCAATAGACGGCCCTGCAGCGGCGGGTAAAGGCACAATTTCTAAAGGGGTGGCCGCGCATTTCGGCTTTGCTCATCTGGATACGGGCCTGCTGTATCGTGCGGTTGGGCGGCGAACTCTGCTGGGGGAGCAGCCCAAAACAGCTGCGCTGGCTCTTTTACCTGAGGATTTGAACCGGGACGACTTGCGTACGGCTGAGGTTGCTCAAGCGGCAAGCCGGGTTGCCGTTGTGCCCGAGGTGCGCGCCGCATTGTTGGATTTCCAACGGGCGTTTGCCGGACGTGCAGGAGGGGCGGTATTGGATGGTCGCGACATCGGAACCGTGATTTGCCCTAACGCCGAGGCAAAGCTGTTTGTCACTGCCAGTGCAGAGGTCCGGGCAGAACGTCGGTATCTGGAGCTGACTGGAAATGGCAGTCAGGTGACCCGAGATCAGGTTCTTGCGGATGTCAAAGAACGCGACGCTCGGGATATGGAGCGCTCCGAAGCCCCCCTGAAACCAGCGCTGGACGCTGTCACGATCGATACCAGTAGCTTGAGCATTCCCGATGCATTGCGTTTGGCCATTGAGCAAATCCAGCTGAAAATTTCAGTAGCTGGCTAAGCCCAAAGCATCAAAAGTTGGGGCACGCAAACGCGCGCCCCAGTTCATTGATCAAAGATCAGAAACAGCCGTATGTTTGATTTGGCCCCATTGGGTGTCAGCGGTTTTCGCAGTGCCGATAACATCTTTCATAAAGGCCTCGCGGGTCCCTGCGTTCAGGAAGAGAAACAGTTTTCCGTCGTGGACAAGGAACTGATCCGGGTCCCCGTCGAATTTCTTGCCAACTGAAACCCCAAAAGAACAAAAGCCACCATGTTGTGGCACGTATTGTGCTGGATCGGCTTCAAACGCCTTTTGGTTTTCGGCGCTGGCGAAATAGTACGAAGCACCATCAAAAGTTGCTGAAAACTCCGACGTCCCTTCGACAGATTTACCGCTACTCAGCAAGGCCACGGGATCAGAGCCGTGCACCGCTAGCGGGGCACCTGCTGCAGAAATTCCGTTAGAAACGTTGATTTCATCCGCAGCAAATGCGGGTGCTGCAATCAAGGGCAAGGTGGCAAGAACGGTAGAGAGAATGAGCTTGTTCATCGTGTATCCTATCGTGTTTGAATGTGTGTTTCGGGTCTTGTTTGTCCCGATGAGGTCAACTTAGGCACAAGCAACGATACGTTTAATCGCAGATCCACCTAACAACTTTGCAGATCGTCCAAATGTCCGGGGTAGTGGTCGTAAACCTCACTCACCAATCTGTGTCTCGCTCTATTTCAGCCCCACCTTTAGACTGAGAGCAGTTTCACAGGAGTTCAAAATATGATCCGCCTTGCACTTCTCTTGTATTGTATTGCGACAACCGCATTCGCTCAGGAGGCGGAAGAGTCGATGACCTACGAGCGTCTTGGCAATATCATCTTTACCCTAGACCCCGACGCCATACCCGAGGGGCCGGGATTTCGAATGACCGTGGCCAACGTGCCTTTGATCGTTGTCACGGATGCCAGTGCCGACAGGATGCGTGCAATGATTCCAATCCGGTCGGCGCAGGATCTGACCGCCGCGGACCTGAACCGGATGATGCAAGCGAATTTCGACACGGCATTGGATGCAAGATACGCAATCGCCAACGACACGTTGTGGGCGACGTTCATTCACCCGTTGGCTCCTTTGGAAAAGGATCAGTTTATTTCAGGGCTGGCACAGGCGGTGAACATCGCCAAGACCTATGGAACGTTGTATTCAGGGGGCGCAGCCCAATATGGTGGTGGGGATAGTGGCAACTTGCAACGCGCCCTGATTGATGAGTTGCTGAAAAAGGGGGAAGAGCTTTAGTGGCTCTTTTTATGGTTAGCCTCTGATCTTACGTATGCCGGTCAATCAAGCGCTCTTCGGCTCTTTTTCGGCGTCTTCGTCATAACGTGCGCGCGCGGAATCAATATTCGGCAAGTTTTCCAAGGCCCAAAGACCGATGGCGGTGACGGGCTCCCGAAACGAATCCCCCAAAGGCGTCAAAGCATATTCCACTTTGGGTGGGATTGTTGGGTAATAGGTGCGACTGACCAGCCCGTCGCGCTCCATCTCGCGCAATGTAAGGCTGAGCATTCGTTGGGAAATGCCCAAATGGCGCTTTAACTCATTGAAACGCAATACGCCGTATTGGGCCAATGAGATAACAATCAAAACGCTCCACCGATCACCAACGCGGCTTAGGACTTCGTTTATGCGTTGGCAGTCCGGACATCCGTTTGTTTGGGCCATGGTGGTTCCCTTTGTGTAACCGGGTCTCAGTAATGTGCCTTCTTGTGGCGTTTTCTGGTGTCACCTATATCGCCAGTTACATAAGTATACCACCCCGGCCGAATGCCGCGACACAGGACAGAATATATGACCCACAGCACGCTGATCGAGAAACTGAACTGGCGCTACGCAACAAAAAAGATGGACCCGTCCAAAGCGGTTCCTCAGGAAAAGGTTGATCAAATCGTCGAGGCGATCCGCATGACGCCCACATCTAGTGGCACGCAGCCATTTGAGTTGTTTGTGATCACCAACCCTGAAATTAGGGCTGAAATTCAGCCCCATGCCTGGAATCAGGCACAGATCACCGAAGGCTCGCACCTGCTGGTGTTCGCGGCTTGGGATAACTACTCGGCGGATCGTATCGATGCTGTGACCCAACAAATGACGGATGAACGCGGCGAAATCCCGATGCTGAATCAGTACTACGATAATCTCAAGGCGACTTATTTGCCACGCGAGGAGCAGGTGAACCATGACCACGCAGCGCGTCAGGCCTATATCGCGCTAGGGTTCGCATTGGCAGCGGCGGCTGAATTGGATGTGGACAGCACCCCCATGGAAGGGTTCGACCCTGCCAAGGTCGATGAGATCCTGAACCTGAAAGAACGAGGCCTGCGGTCTGTGTTGTTGTTGCCTTTGGGATATCGCCAGGAAGGGGCTGACTGGTTGCTGCCGATGAAAAAGGTGCGCAAGTCACACAAGTCTTTTGTGACAGAAATCGCCTAACACCAATAAACTCCGAGCCACGGAATTTTCACGTGGCTCGAAGCGTGTCGCTCTAACTTATGTGAGTGGTGGATTTGCCAATGGCAAAGTTAGAGCGACTAACCCTTCTTCTATCAATAGCTTCCTTGCGCATTGTCATGGTTCGTCAGTGTCCGAGGAATGCTTCCTTCGAATTTTGTGATTGCAAGTCGCTACCCGAGTTGTTCTGCAAAGTCGTGGTGAGAACCTAAAGAGTAAAATCAAGGCTCCCAGCACCGCTACCATGCCAATCATGTACCCGATGATATGCTGCATCACGATATCAATGGAGTGTTCGCACAGAAACTCTTGGTCGTGTTGGATGCGGTGTATCAAAAGCGAAGTTACCAACGACGATACGAAACCTCCAAGAATCAGTATTCTCCAAGCTCGGGGGTGCAGCATGTCTTCCCGCCGGTTGCAAAGCGTTGACCAATCCAAAAGGCAAAATATCGCTGGCGCGGTGCAAATATTGACTGCCATGATCCCTATGAGTTTCACGGCAGTTAAAGTGGTATCACAATAGAGAAAGCACCCGGCAATCGTTCCTGGAAGCAGGTAGAGCGGAGCGCGCTTACCTTCAAAGAAACTAACAATGACAATAATTCCAAAAGGTAGGAAGACGATAGACGACGTCGGGGACAGGTTTGTGACAAAATTGATTTGCAGAGGAAGCAACAGCTCTCCAGTAAGCACAATCGAGCCAATCAAAAAAACACTATGGCAGAACATTTTCGAAAGAGGTTCAGAGAATTTTTCGGATAAACGTCCGCTGGTCATTTGACTGACCTCAAGGTTGGGACCCTTATTGAAATTGCAGATCCAATAACTTGAGAGCGCGTGGTTAAAGGCCGGTACTGCCGCTTGCTGGGCGTTTTGGGCCAGAGGCTTTGGGCTGAGGCGTGGGTGAAGCGTCTATTGGTTGGGGAGTTGGTAAAGCCCTGCGCCAAGGGCACGGTTCTGGAGGACCAAGCCCTTGTCGACGAGTTTCTTGAGCGTGCGGTGGAACGTTGGCTGGGATATCCGGCGAAGAGTCGGGTGATCACGCACAACATCTGTTGTGCAGACGGATCGGTCTTCTGCATCGTTCCATGCGTTTGCATAGAAGGCGAGCAGCACATCTCGCTCATTCGGGGAAAGCTTATCAAGACCAAGGTCAAGCTCCATCGTATTTAGCAAATCTCGCAGCTGTGCGATTTGGACCAAAATGCCTGAACTCATAAGAACGCCCTGTCTCAGATTGTACAAAGCACAATAAGGGGTCTACTTCAGGCAATCAACTTGTATATCAATATCGGCGTTTCTTGGCCACTTTTTAAAAGTTTTATGTTTTTTTCGGCGCAATGGTGCGGGAAATTGAAGGTCACGATAGTCATTTTGAGGCCAAGCCGCGCGTGCCCGTGTATTGCTGCGAGCCGCCCCAATGGACAATCCGAGCGCCGTTGTTGTTGTTGGCAAACGTAAAGAGCAATCAGCTATCGCTTTTCTCTCAGCGGTAAAATCATTTCGGGCAAAGGTAGATGACAATATAACGATGGTAAGGGCGGGTTCGCATGTGCGCAGTTCGATAAGTTTGTTCACGACATTGTCCATTTCATCGAAAGAATCGATGTCTATGAAGAAAACTGTACTGCTTGCATCAAGCCGACTAACACGCAGCCAAGCCTGTTCCGGGTTCGAGAAATAGGTAAGGGTTCTTGCGTGTTGATTAAGTGTGCTGGCACATGCCCTCAGATCATAATCTCGACAAGTCAATATGACTAAGTCCAAATCTTTGGTCTCCAGCGGTGTAAGATAACCTTTCTCTTGGGTTCGCTTGGTATACTTCCGCATCAATTTGCGTATTAACTGTCCGTCTTTTTGAGGTTTTTCTCGGAAAATTTTTAGTCTCAATGTCAGGAAGCGAAGCTTCAAAAAGGCTGCTAAAAGCAGTGACCTCGGCTGTTTGAATATTCGTGAAATTATCATGGCATTCCCCCTCCACAAGGTAATCATTATGACTATTCATATTGAATATCAAGAGGGGATTTTCCCGCGTTTAGTTATCTATTTGCTCGGAGTGGTAAATTTGTAGACACATTTTGAGACTAAGATGTGAGCTTCACACAGAGCTATTCTCGCTGATTTTTGTTGCGAACTTAGCTTTTCCTTGCGCTCAAAAGGGAATCCGCCTATACGCGCCTAGTCTATACAAGGGCGGCTAACGTCTGGATGGCATTTCTGAGCAGGGCTGAGGCGATCCTCGGCCCTTTGTGTTTGTTTGGTTCAGAGATACACCGGGCCACGTTCTGTGACGCTAAACCAAGACCGGCGGAGACAACCGCACGGCCAGAAAAATCGTTGTAAAGGAAACCAGAGACCTCATGGCTCAAAACGTATCTATGGAAGACTTCGAAGCGCTGCTGCAGGAAAGCTTCGAAATGGACACCCCCGAAGAGGGTTCCGTTGTTAAAGGCAAGGTAATCGCGATCGAAGCGGGCCAGGCCATCATCGACGTCGGCTACAAAATGGAAGGCCGCGTTGATCTTAAAGAATTCGCAAATCCCGGTGAAGCTCCTGAAATCGCTGTAGGCGACGAAGTAGAAGTTTTCCTGCGCTCGGCTGAAAACGCCCGTGGCGAAGCGGTTATCTCTCGTGAGATGGCGCGCCGCGAAGAAGCATGGGATCGCCTGGAAAAAGCATACGCAGACGAAGAGCGCGTCGAAGGCGCAATCTTTGGTCGCGTCAAAGGCGGCTTTACTGTCGACCTGGGTGGCGCAGTTGCGTTCTTGCCCGGTTCGCAGGTTGACGTACGCCCTGTACGCGACGCTGGCCCTCTGATGGGTCTGAAGCAGCCGTTCCAGGTTCTGAAAATGGACCGTCGTCGTGGCAACATCGTTGTTTCGCGTCGTGCTATCCTCGAAGAATCGCGTGCCGAACAGCGCGCCGAAGTCATTGGCAACCTGTCCGAGGGTCAGGCCGTCGATGGTGTGGTCAAGAACATCACCGAATACGGTGCGTTTGTTGACCTTGGCGGCGTTGACGGTCTTTTGCACGTGACCGACATGGCATGGCGTCGTGTGAACCACCCGTCCGAGATCCTGTCGATCGGTGAAACGGTTAAGGTTCAGGTCATCAAGATCAACAAAGAGACTCACCGTATCTCCTTGGGCATGAAGCAGCTGCAGGAAGATCCATGGGATCTGGTTGCTGCCAAGTACCCACTGGAAACAACGCACACTGGTCGCGTGACCAACATCACCGATTACGGTGCATTTGTTGAGCTCGAGCCCGGCGTTGAAGGTCTGGTTCACGTGTCCGAAATGTCTTGGACCAAAAAGAACGTACACCCAGGCAAAATCGTGTCCACTTCGCAAGAAGTCGAAGTCATGGTTCTGGAAATCGACGGCGCCAAGCGTCGCGTTTCGCTGGGTCTCAAGCAGACCATGCGCAACCCTTGGGAAGTGTTTGCAGAAACACACCCCGAGAACACAGAAGTCGAAGGCGAAGTCAAAAACATCACCGAATTCGGTCTGTTTATTGGTCTCGAAGGCGACATCGACGGCATGGTTCACCTCTCCGACCTGTCATGGGACGAGCGCGGCGAAGATGCGATCCAGAACTACCGCAAAGGCGACATGGTTTCGGCTGTTGTCTCCGAGGTTGACGTCGACAAAGAGCGTATCTCGCTGTCGATCAAAGCTCTGGGTGGTGACAAGTTCGCAGAAGCGGTTGGCGGCGTGAAACGCGGTTCGATCGTAACTGTTGAAGTGACAGCCATCGAAGAAGGCGGCATCGAAGTGGTTTATGAAGGCATGAAATCCTTCATCCGTCGCTCTGATCTGTCGCGTGACCGTGCTGAGCAGCGCCCTGAGCGTTTCAATGTTGGCGACAAGGTCGACGTTCGCGTCACCAACGTCGACAGCAAGACACGCCGTCTGGGTCTGTCGGTCAAGGCACGCGAAATTGCGGAAGAAAAAGAAGCCGTGGAACAGTATGGCTCCTCGGACTCTGGCGCATCGCTGGGTGATATCCTTGGCGCAGCACTGAAGTCAGGCGACTAAGCTTTACTCCATCTGAATCTGAAGGCCCTGCAACGCAAGTTGTGGGGCCTTTTTCGTTGTGGGGATTCTTGAAAGGTGAACTCCCGCCTGCCCTAAATGCATTGAAATGCATCTAGGATCAGTTGGGCTGGGCAGGGCGCCTTTGGCACCCTGCGGGTGCATCTAGAAGCAAATGTTGGGCCCAAGCTGGAATGATTAGGTAAGAAGGGAGGTGCCCGGATTTCACATTTCGCGAAGGAAAGGTGCCGCAGCGCAGAGGGGCGAGGTGTGGAACTTGCCCCTAATAGTTAACGAATCATCGCTTCTAAGTGTGCTGTGAGAAGCAAGAGATCGGCGAAACTGAAGAGGTCGAAGGGACGTAAAGGGCGGAAATTGAAATTATTCTGGATATTTAGGCCAGATTAGTTTCCCCCATTCCCAATTTTTTCCTATACTCTCAGACCAATAGCACACAGCCACCTTGTTGCCTTGGGAGGGGAACAGCACATGATCCGTTCTGAACTGATCCAGAAAATCGCAGACGAAAACCCACATCTTTATCAGCGTGACGTTGAGCGGATTGTGAATACTGTGTTCGAAGAAGTCACGGATGCTATGGCGCGCGGCGACCGGGTTGAATTGCGCGGCTTCGGCGCATTTTCGGTCAAACAGCGAGACGCGCGGATTGGTCGCAATCCAAGGACCGGCGAAACAGTGCATGTCGAAGAGAAGCACGTGCCATTTTTTAAGACCGGCAAATTGCTACGAGATCGATTGAACGGAAAGTAACATGATGCGCTACATTCGCTACGCGGTCCTGGGATCACTGGGGATCATCTTGATCTCAGTGTCTCTGGCAAACCGTGGTATGGTCACACTGAAACTTATGCCGGATGATCTGGCTGACCTTCTGGGCTTCAACCACGGGATTGCTCTCCCGTTGTTTGTTGTTGTCCTTGGGGGCGTGGTTGTCGGGCTAATCCTCGGCTTCCTGTGGGAGTGGCTGCGCGAGCACAAGCATCGCAAGGATGTCAGCACCAAGAAACGCGAGGTGCGCAAACTGGAACGCGAAGTCGGCAAGCTGAAAGCACAAAAGAACGAAGGCAAAGACGAAGTTCTGGCCATTTTGGACGAGGCAAGCTGAGCCTGCCATGTCTGATGATGTGAGCGTCAAAATTTGCGGCCTGACTACAGTTGAGCAGATTCAGGCCGCTGCGACTGCTGGGGCCCGATACGTGGGCTTTGTGTTTTTTCCAAAATCCCCGCGTCATCTGGATGTTCCCAAAGCGGCTGAACTGGCTGGGCAAGTACCACTTGGGATTGCCAAGGTTGCTTTGACGGTGAATGCGACAGATGCGGAATTGGACCATATTCTGGCCTCGGTACCGCTGGACATGTTGCAGCTTCACGGCAAGGAAAGCACAGCACGCGTTTCTGAAGTTAAAGAGCGCTATGGTTTGCCCGTGATGAAAGCCATCGGCGTCGCAGATCAAGCGGATTTGGCGCAGATTGACGTGTATTCCCAAGTCGCTGATCAGTTGTTGATTGATGCAAAACCTCCGAAAGAGGCTGTGCTTCCGGGGGGGAATGGGTTGTCCTTTGACTGGCGTCTGCTCGCCGGGCGTAAATACTGGCAGTGTCCATGGATGTTGGCCGGTGGGTTGACGCCTGACAATGTGGCTGAGGCGGTCCTGATGACGGGGGCGCAGCAAGTTGATGTATCCTCGGGCGTGGAAAGCGCACCTGGCATTAAAGATGCTGAAAAGATCCGGGCGTTTGTGTCCGCTGTGAGCGGATAATAGGCCTGACCCGTACGATTTAGTTTTGGGGGAACGAGATACCATCACACCAGACGACGTCGAATTCTTGGAGAAGATCGTGAGCGACACGATCTGCTCCAGTCCGGTGAATCCGGAAAAAATAAGCGTTTGGTCATTTTGTTGGTGTGTGCGATTGCGCTGATCCTATTGTCCAAGATCATCGTCAGCCTTTACCCTGATGCAGTTGATCAACGAATTAGCGATATGTCTTCGTTGATTTCTTTTTTAGACTAGACGCGGCAATGATCGGGGCTGCTGTGACGGTTTTGATGACCAACCGGTCATCTCTCAAACAAACACAGGCAAACATTGAACTGCGACGTGAGATTGGGTACCGCATTGCGGATCAGCAAGATCGTTTGGGATCGTAGACCTTTTTGCTTAGCAGATCGTACATATTGGGCCACTTTTTGTAGATCTCGCTCGCTATGTGGAAATCCGCGCAGTGTTTCCGTTAAATGCCGTGTGCAAATAGCTGCTAAATGTTCCTCAATCGAAATGGCTTTGCGCCGCGCTATGTACGATGCAAAGGCAATTTGGGGTGTGATGCGTTTAGGCATGGCAAATTTCGCCATCACCTCCTATGAACATCTGGCACGACGACGGAGACTGTTATGGACCACGATCTTTTCAATTCCTTCATGTCCGGCCCTGACGAAAGCGGTCGATTTGGTAAGTTTGGCGGACGGTTTGTCAGCGAAACTCTGATGCCTCTCATCCTGTCATTGGAAGAGGAATACGAGAAGGCCAAGACCGATCCGACGTTTTGGGCGGAAATGGATGATCTGTGGACCAATTATGTTGGTCGCCCATCCCCGCTGTATTTTGCAGAACGCCTGACCGAGCATTTGGGTGGAGCCAAAATCTACCTCAAGCGGGATGAGCTGAACCACACCGGCGCGCACAAAATCAACAACGTTTTGGGGCAGATCATTCTGGCCCGCCGCATGGGCAAGACCCGGATCATTGCTGAAACCGGGGCAGGGCAGCACGGTGTTGCAACCGCAACTGTCTGCGCCAAGTTCGGTTTGAAATGCGTGGTTTATATGGGGGCACACGACGTTCAACGTCAGTCCCCCAACGTGTTCCGTATGCGTTTGCTGGGGGCCGAGGTCATTCCGGTGACATCGGGACGAGGCACGCTCAAGGATGCGATGAACGATGCGCTGCGCGATTGGGTGACCAACGTGCGCGACACCTTCTACTGCATCGGCACTGTTGCAGGTCCGCACCCTTACCCGGCGATGGTCCGCGATTTCCAATCCATCATCGGCAAAGAAGCCAAAGAACAGATGCAGGCCGCCGAAGGTCGTCTGCCCGATACTCTGATCGCTGCCATCGGTGGTGGGTCAAACGCGATGGGCCTGTTCTTTCCGTTCCTTGATGACAAAGACGTCAACATCATCGGGGTCGAGGCCGGTGGCCGTGGCGTGAATGAAAAGATGGAACATTGTGCATCCCTGACGGGCGGTCGTCCGGGCGTGTTGCACGGCAACCGGACTTACCTGTTGCAAGACGACGATGGTCAGATTTTGGAAGGCTATTCCATTTCAGCGGGTCTGGATTACCCTGGAATTGGCCCTGAACATTCTTGGCTGCACGATGTTGGTCGCGCGCAGTATGTGTCGATCACGGACAAGGAAGCTCTGGAAGCGTTCCAGCTATGTTGTTCGACCGAAGGGATTATCCCGGCGCTCGAGCCTAGCCATGCTTTGGCGCATGTGATGAAAATCGCACCAGAGCTGCCCGCGGATCACCTGATTTGTATGAACATGTGCGGGCGGGGAGACAAAGATATCTTTACCGTGGCCAAGCACCTTGGCTTCGATATGTCAGATACCGAAGGGCGTGCGGCAGACTAAACCGACCAGAGCACCCAAAGAACAAGAAAAAGACCAGCCCAAGATATTGGGCTGGTCTTTTTTTGTCTAAGCGTGCCCGATGGTCAGGCCAACGCTGGTTGGACTGCCGTCAATCAGGTGCCTCAACCGCATGCTGCTCCAGTATCGGTAAGGGCGCGATTTCCAACGCGCGTTGGTGCGTCGCTTGCAAATCAACCTTTGGCGCACACCCCTCATCGTGGGCTTGCAGAAAACGGCTTGCACAAAGACACCACTTATCGCCTGGCTTCAGCCCTGCGAAGCCGAATTCAGGGCGGGGTGTGCTCAGGTCATTTCCGACGTATTTGGAATAGGCTAAGAACTCGGCCGTCATGACAGCGCAAACTGTATGGCTGCCTTGGTCCTGGGCGCAGGTGTTGCAATGGCCATCGCGAAAGAAGCCGGTCAGGGGGGTTGTTGAGCAGGGCGTCAACGGTCCCCCGAGTGCATTGATGCTTGGATCTGGTTTCATACCATCCAGCTTACAAGTTTTTTGCGATCAAGCGGAACATTTCGATGTTTGTCTCGCTCACACCTTCGTCCCTGAATTTTCGATCCGCACCGGTTGTGGTGATTAGGACACCGCGCTGCTGATCAAAATAAAGGTATTGCCCGTACACACCACGCCCCAGAAATTCACCTTGGTGGGCGCCAACGGGGATCCACCATTGATATCCATACCCGATCTTTCCGGGCTTGGTCGGGGCGCTCGCATGTGTCGATTCCGCAATCCAGGCCTCGGGCACAATACGCGTGCCACCGTAGGTCCCGTTCTGCAAAATCATCTGACCAAACCGGGCAAAGTCGCGCGTGGTGAAATTCAAACCACCCAAGACAAAGGCAACACCCGCACCGTCAGTCACATAGTAGCCGTCCTGTTCCAGCCCCAGTGGTATCAAGATCTTTTCCTCCAACAGCTCTGATACAGATCGACCTGTTGCGCCTCGAACAACCATCCCAACCACATGCGTGTCGATGGACACGTACTGCCAAGTGTCGCCGGGTGTTGCGAAACTCTCGGTGATAGACGCCGCGAAATCATCCAAGGCACCGCCCAAGGCGACGACACGACCCATGCGGTTGATGTCTGAGTCATAGTCCAGATAATCTTCGTCGAAGGTCACACCGCTTGCCATGTTCAACACATTGCGGATTGTGGCGGCCTCATAAGCGCTGCCCTTGAGAAGCGGCGCATATTTGATAACCGGATCATCCAGGGAAGCAATTGCGCCTTCTTCCATCAGAACCCCGAACAGCGCTGAAAGATAGCTCTTGGCGATGGACCAGGATATTCGGCGATCATCGGGACCGGTGCCGAGGAAATATTCTTCATACCGGATCGCGCCGTCTTTCATAACCAACAGGGACGTCACAGACCGGTCCTCGATCCATTGAGCCGTTTCGGTGGGCAATTGGGTCTCTGACCCATAGGGTAATTCAGAGGTTGGCCCGTCGCCACGCGACAACGTTCTGGTCAGAAATGCCGCGTCCATATGGGAAAAATTGTTCACGATCTTCTCCTCCGAGAAGAGCGAATTTACCGCCCATAACCGTTTGATTTCTTCGCGTTTCCAAACACCAACCACTACAGCGGCCAGCACAAGGGCAACAAGAATTCGACCGATCCATTTACCGACTGCGCGCATCACTACTCTCCCTCTTTTGTCGTTATCCTGACAAATGGGTCACCCAATGAGCAATCAAAACGTCGCGGCAAGGTGGACTATTTGAAACGATCCATAAGCTTCTGCATTGAAGAGCGTGTATCCTCAACAGGCGCAGCAGGAGTAGGTTCAGAAGTGGCCGCTTTCTTCGCTGTTTTAGCTGAGGTCGAGGAACGCGGCGGAGCCGTACGCAGGGCCACCGCGTTCATGAACTTTCCGCCATCGCCATCAGCCAGCTGAGGCGCCCCATCTGAGGCCCCCCGCAGCACATTATCCAGCCATTCTTCGTCAGCCTTGGCGAAATCATGCAGCACATAGCTGGCCACCATTTCTTTGCGTCCGGGGTGGCCGATCCCCAGCCGCACCCGATCATACGCGGCGCCGATATGGTCGTGGATGGATCGCAAGCCATTGTGCCCCGCATGCCCACCACCGGCTTTGACGCGGACTTTGCCGGGGGCCAGATCCAGTTCATCGTGCAGAACGGTAATGTCAGTAGAGTCCAGTTTATAAAATCGCATGGCTTCACCAACGGATTGTCCTGACCGGTTCATGAAGGTTTCCGGTTTCAGCAACAGAATCTTTTGAGAGCCAAGCCGGCCTTCGCAGATTTTCCCCTGAAATTTGGTCTTCCATGGGCCAAACCCATGGTCACTCGCGATTTGGTCCAAAACCATGAAGCCAATATTGTGACGGTTTCCGGCGTATTTCCCACCTGGATTTCCCAGTCCAACAAAGAGTTTCATGATCTGCTCCGCGCGCTATCAGTCTCTTTGTCTAAATGCACTGAAACGCGACGGGTTTCTAGTGAGGAAGCAGGCCAGTGTTGTCCGGCCCCCTTCCTCAAATGCATTAGCCCTTGGGGGTGTACCAGATGGGTGAAGTATAGGCCCGCTCGGTAGTCACCATGGGCACCGTATCGTCCATCGTCACATTGAAACGCTTGGCCTCATAGGCCGTCCAGCGTGGCGTGGGGATTTCGATCACCCTGACATAGTAAAACGCGCGAAGCGCCGGATCAAAATCTGGGTCCTGCCAGAAAGAGATCAATTCCGGTGCCCCGATGGTATTAGTCCATGTCGCGTTAGGGATGTCTACGGTGTTGCCAACCAAAGGCAGCTTGCCATCCGCGCCAGGCACCCGGTCATCACTCCACGCGACATCATAGACCTTTTCGCCGCGCGTACCGTCAGCATTCAACCAGCCCTTGACGATCTGTATGCGGTCCAAATTCCCGCTCATGGGGTCTTTGAGGGCCGCGACGAGAAAGTTGGGGGCGTCGCCAGAGGATTTAGGCAAGTCCGCACCCATGGGTACACCTTTGGCATACCCGATATCCGCGGGCAGGCGATTGTCCGCGTCCGATGGATCAAAGTTCCATCCGCCAAAGAACCGGACCAGCATACGAGACCCGGTCGTGCCGTAGACTTCGCGTCGCTCAAAGGCATCAAAAATTGCTGCGCGGGTGTTTTTGGTCGCCCAAACCCCAGCGTACCCACCTGATGCCTGTTTCCAGCCATAGATCGAAAACTCGGGATTAGGGGCTTCGATGACAAGGTGTTCCCAACGGTTCGGTTCTGGCTCTACGCCGGAATGCTTGCCAAAGAAGTTCTCTTCTTCCACGGCGGCCATGCCGGTATGGGCATCCGTCGACCCGATTTGTCCGACTTTGTAGGGGTTCACTCCCAACTGTTCTTCCAGCAACAACCCGGTTTTGTAGGCTTCCCGAGAATACTCGTATTGCAACATGTCTTGGGTTTTGGCCTGCGTGCCGTTCAGATTCGATGCATCCCACGTGTCAAAATCCGCGAATTCATCATCCGGGCTCAGAAAGGGGTGCGCTTCGCTATCCCCTTTGATCTGGGTCGTTTCGATGACGGGTTCAAATCGTGCCCTAAGGGCTGCATTTTCAGCGCTCAAGGGAGTGCCGTCGAAATTTGAAACAGAGAACAATCGACCGTTTGACAGATTGCCGTTGTGAGGGATGGCAAGGACATCACCACCAGTGTTCTTTTCGTATTCAGCCAGGTGTGCCCACAAATCTTCGGGGTTTTTGCTATCGAATTGCGAGAAGGGCGTCACGGCATTTGCCATATCGGCCCCGTCCCGGAAAATGACGTTCCGGTGGATGTTGTCTCCCCCTTCCGAGGTCCACTCATACCCGATCAATGCGGTGAATGTACCGGGATCGTTGTATTGCTCGGCCAGCGCGGTGTAGTGGTGCCAAGCTTTCTTGATTGCTTTGGGGTTATCAATCGGGGGCGTATCCGTCGACAAAGAGGCGACGATTTCCATTGCGGTGTTAAAGACAATATCGTTGTCGCCACTGGTCAGCGCATCATACCAGGATTTACCCTGCTCCGTAGAGAGGATTTCTTGATCGCCCCCCAACAGTTGGGGCATGAGGCCATACATTTCAGCGTGATCTGAAATCACGAGCCAATCCAACGGTCTGGCCAGTTTTGCCTGCAGCCCATGGGTGGTCGTCACTTCTTCGCCGCGTGCGAAACGAAACGCATCTTCTTGGCTTAGGCGCGTCATGGTACCTGCATCCACCGAAACCTCGGTATGAAGGTGGGTGTCGCCCCATAAAACGCGCGTCGGAAAGGTGCGGCCTGCATAGGGTGAAAAGTGATCGCTGGTGAATCTGATCGCCACATCGTCTTTGGATGGCAACATATCTTGAACTTGCGCAAACGCGAAAATTGGTACGCCGCACATCATGGCGGCACCGGTCAGGGTCGCTGCCAACTTTAATGTAGTGGTCATAATCTCTCTCCCGTGGATCGGCACGCAACGTGCCTGGCGAAACTCTCTCTGAACGTCGATTGGGGATATGATACACAATAAGTTGAATATTTGGGCGATTTTGTATGGGATGGCTATTGGGCACAAAAAAAACAGGGCCCGCTGGGGCCCTGTTTTCCAAATTCGTGAAAGAAGAAAAGCTTACGCTTCTGCTTCCTCTACACCATCTTCTGCTTCTTCTTCTTCGTCGTTATCCGAAGAGCGCAGACCCGACGGAGCCGAGATGTTTGCGACAACGAAGTCACGGTCGATGGTCGCCTTGGCGCCAGCAGGCAGATCGATCGCTGAGATGGTGATGGTGTCACCAACGTTCAGACCGGTCAGATCTACAACCAGTTTCTCAGGGATGTCACCGGCGGTTACAACCAGCTCAACCTCAGGACGTACAACAGTCAGAACGCCGCCGCGCTTAATGCCGGGCGCTTCTTCTTCGTTGATGAACTCAACAGGGATGAACAAGCTGACTTTGCTGGTGCGACGTAGGCGCATCAGGTCCAGGTGTGTCGGCAGATCTTTGACAACGTGACGCTGCACGTCGCGGCAGATGACGCGTACATCTTCGTGACCTTCAACCTTGAGGTTGAACAGAGTCGACTTAAAGCGGCCTGCTTTCAGGCGCTTCAGCAGGGCGTTGAACGGGATTTCGATCGCAAGCGGATCTACGTCGCCACCAAATACAACACCAGGAACCATGCCGTTGCGGCGTGATTGACGAGCGGCGCCCTTGCCTGTCCCCGTCCGTTCCAGAGCTACGAGATCAGGAATCTCTCCAGCCATGATAATTCTCCAAAGTTAGGGCAGGGATCCTCCAAGGCTGTATCCCCGCGTGAAGCCGCGCACATAGACCATTTATTGGGTGTTGAAAAGGGGCAATCAACCAGGCCATTGCTCAAGGACAGATCACGTTGATTAATCTCGCATATAAGCCTGCTCAGAAAGCAAAGGGCAAGACTTGATGGGGTCCCTTTGCTTGCTCTTGTTCCGAGGGGCTGTAATCATGGCAGAACCCTATGCGCATTGGTGTTTATATGGAATGCGAAGTGGGACCTCTGGCTCGCAGAAATGGACTCATGACGCGCGACACTCAAAAAACAATCCGGCTTTTGCTCTTAGTGACGCCGAATTTCAATATGGCCGCCACGGTGGGTTTCTTAGACCCGTTTCGGGCGGCTAACTATTTGAATGGATGCGCACATTTCCAATGGGAAATTGTCTCGCAATCTGGGGGGCAATGCATGGCGAGCAACGGGCTGAGCCTTGAGACAGTGGCCCTTGCTGATGTTGCGGACCGGGCGACAGACATTGTTGTCCTCTCGGCCAGCTGGACACCAGAGGCCCACAATACAACGCCCCTTCATGCTGCACTGTGGAAATGGGCGCGGCAAGGCAGCACGATTGGCGCCTTGGATACGGGCGCCTTTATCCTCGCAAAAGCTGGGATGCTTAACGGGCGCAGGGCGACTGTCCATTATGAACACATCGACGCGATGCAGGAACTTTATCCTGAAGTCGAGACAACCGAAGATTTGTTTGTCTTCGATGGCAACCGGATGACCTGTTGCGGTGGCGCAGCGGTTGCAGATTTCGCCCTTCATGTCATTCGGGGCACCCACGGAGATGGTCTGGCCAACGCGGCGGCGCGCTATATCTTACACGATCATGTACGGCCGGTGGGCGCGCGCCAGAGTCCGCAGTTGGTTGAGCCGGTAGGACAACGCGCCCCGGATGTTGTTAAGCAAGCCATCGCTTTGATGGAGGCACACCTTGAGGTGCCGCTTGCGATTCCTGCGATTTGTGATGCCATCGGGCTGTCCCAGCGACAACTCAATCGCCAGTTCACCCGATACGTGAACAAGACGCCGGTGCTCTATTATCGTGATATCCGACTGGATCGAGCCCGCGGATTGGTAACCCAGACAGAATTGCCGCTGGCCGAGGTCGCGCTGGCTTCGGGCTTTTCCAGCCATGTGCATTTTAGCCGGGCCTATCGGGATCGTTTTGGATTGTCACCCCGCAGCGATCGAACCGAAGGGCGCGTACCCTTTGAATTCCGGGCTTGGCCCATGCATCGCAAGGCGGAGTAATCTGTGACGAGATTGGCAAAAGTGGCGAAAAAAGATAAGAATGCGTCCAGTTAAGCGCAGAAAGCCCAGCTGAAAACCGTAATTCTTTTGGGATGGGACGCTTTGCAGCCTCCGCCACATCTGCCAGAGGACACGAGTCATCATGACTGTATTGCCCAGCTCACAGCAAATTCAGGACATTGCTTCGGGGTATGACGTTGAGGCGTCAAAATCCCTGTCGCTCAAGGCAGATGCCTATGTGGACCCGATGTGGCATCAGGCAGACCTGAAACAGATCATCGCCAAAACATGGCAGTGGGTGTGTCACGTCGAAAAGCTGCGCAAGCCCGGCAGCTATACAACTATCGAAATCGCAGGCGCTCCGATTGCATTGGTCCGGGACCGCGACGGTGTATTGCGCGCCTTCTACAATGTTTGCAAACATCGCGCGCACGAGCTGTTGTCAGGCGAGGGGGAAACCTCGCGCATCATGTGCCCCTATCACGCATGGGTGTATAAGCTGGACGGGCAATTGGTGCGTGCCCCGCATACAGAGACCCTCCAGGATTTCGACACCGGTGATATCTGTCTGGACGAGGTTCAGGTCGAAGAGTTCTGCGGCTTTGTCTATGTAAACCTTGACCCACAGGCCGCGCCCTTGTCCGAGATCACGGGGGATTTGGCGACCGAGATCCAGCATTGGGCCCCTGATATTGACGACCTGACCTTTGCTCATCGGTTGACCTATGACATCAAGTCTAACTGGAAAAACGTCGTCGACAATTTCCTGGAATGCTACCATTGCCCAACGGCCCACAAAGATTTCTGTGATCTGGTGGATATGGATACCTACAAGGTGACCACGCACGGGATCTATTCCAGTCATATGGCCGATGCGGGCAACTCGACCAATAGTGCCTATGACGTTTCAAACGCCACGGTGAAAACCCACGCTGTTTGGTGGCTTTGGCCGAACACATGCATCATGCGATATCCGGGGCGAAGCTCGATGATCATTCTCAACATCATCCCGGTTGGACCTGATCGCACGCTGGAAACCTATGATTTCTTTCTCGAAGAAAAGACCGCGAACGAGGCCGAACTTGATACCATCCGCTACCTCGATGAGGTGCTACAGGTCGAAGACATCAATCTTGTGGAAAGCGTACAGCGCGGCATGAGCACCCCGGCGTTCCAGCAGGGTCGCATTGTAAATGATCCCGAAGGATCGGGTAAATCGGAACACGCGGTGCACCATTTCCACGGGCTTGTGTTGGAGGCTTACAAGCGGGCCGCCGGATGATAGCCACATGTTTCCCTTGGGCGTTTAGGACCAAGCCGATGACGTATCAGCCACCGCCCTGTGGCGGCTAACGTTGTCATTTCGGCCACTTAGGGAGGGAACAATGCCGAAACGCCCGAATATCGTCATCATCATGGCTGATCAGTTGGCCCCGCAGTTTTGTGGGGCCTATGGCCATCCCATCGCCAAGACGCCCCATATGGATGCGCTGGCGGCACGCGGCATGCGCTTTGATGCGGCCTATTGCAATTCACCGCTATGCGCCCCGTCGCGGTTCGCCTTTATGTCTGGTCAGTTGATCAGCCGCATTGCAGCCTATGACAACGCCAGTGAGTTCCGCGCCACGGTTCCCACATTCGCGCACTATCTTCAGGCGCTGGGCTATCGCACATGTCTGTCGGGCAAAATGCATTTCGTTGGTCCGGACCAAAAACACGGTTTTCAGGATCGTGTGACCACAGATATCTACCCCTCTGATTTCGCCTGGACCCCAGATTGGGAGGCCCACGACGAGCGGATCGACAAGTGGTATCACAACATGCAAACGGTCAAGGAAAGCGGGGTCGCGGTTGCCACGTTTCAGACCGATTATGACGACGAAGTCGGATTTGCCGCCCGACGTTGGTTGATTGATCGGGTGCGTGACAAAGCACACGGCTCGGACGCGCCATTTGCGATAGTGGCCAGCTTTATTCACCCGCATGATCCCTATGTGGCAAAACCGGAATGGTGGGATCTCTATTCCGAAGACGACATTGACCTGCCCGAATTCACACTCGCGGCTTCAGAACAAGATCCGTTCTCGCGACGTTTGATGGATGGGATCGAAGCCAGCTATGTTCCGCTGAGCGCCGAAGAAGTGCGGCGCGCGCGCCACGCATATTTGGCCAACGTCAGTTATTTCGACAGCAAAGTTGGCGAGATGGTGCAAACGCTCAATGATATCGGGGAATTGGACAACACCATCGTGATCATAACGGCTGACCATGGCGACATGCTGGGTGAACGCGGCTTGTGGTACAAGATGAACTTCTTTGAAAACTCTGCGCGGGTTCCGCTGATCATAGCGGGGCCAGACGTAGTGCCGGGCATCGCCTCAAACGCCTGTTCTTTGGTCGATATCCTGCCGACGCTTGTTGATATTGCCGGGGGTGATGAAACCGTGTTGGGGGAACCCGTGGATGGGCGCAGCCTGATGCCTGTGGCGCGGGGCGAAGCGGACCCCAAGGACGAAGCCATCGGCGAATACTGCGCAGAAATGACCCCGTATCCGGTGTTCATGATCCGGCGTGGGGCACTGAAATACATCCATTGTGACGCTGATCCCCCACAGTTGTATGATCTGGTCGCGGATCCTCAGGAGCGGGTGAATGTCGCACCCGATCCCACCTATGCAGCCGAGGCCAAGGCCTTCGCAACAGAGGTCCACGCGCGGTGGGACAGCAGGCAGTTGCGCGAGGATATCATTTCAACCCAAAAATCCCGTCGTGCGCTGCATGCCGCGATGGAATCCGGCGCCGGTGAGGCTTGGGATTACAATCCGCCAAGTGATGCCAGCCAGCAATATGTACGCAACCACGTGGATTGGACGGTAGCGGCTGCGCGCTATCGGTTTCCACCCCTGAAAGAAGGTGAGCCAGAATGAAACTAGAGGGAAAAATAGCACTTGTTACAGGTGGGCGGGGCGGCATTGGCCGCGCCATCGTGGCCCGGTTTCTGCGCGAAGGCGCAACTGTGTATGCCGCTGACCTAAGCCCTGAGGGATCGCTCGCCCAACACGACGCGGATGGCAGTCGGTTTGTTGAAATGGATGTGGCGGACGAGGGCGCTGTACAGGCCGCAATGTCCCAGGTGCAGGCCGAATTTGGTAAGCTGGATATATTGGTAAACGCCGCTGGTATCGAAATCGAAAAAACCATCGAAGAGACCTCTCTCGAGGAATGGAACCGCTCCTTTGCCGTGAATTGCACCGGAACATTTTTAACCTCGAAATATGCTCTGCCACTGATGCGGGCCGCGGCCAAATCCGGCACATCAGCCAGCTTGATCAACTTTGGCAGCTATGACGGGTTCATCGCGGACCCCGGTTTGGCTGCCTATTGCGCAACCAAGGGCGCGGTGCATGCGTTGACGCGCGCGATGGCCTGTGATCATGGCCCCGAAGGCATCCGGGTCAATGCCATTTGTCCGGGTTACATCGACACCCCCATGTTGCAGAGCTTCTTCACTGGCGATGGTTCAGGTGGGGAAGGGGGCAATATCGACACTTTGCAGCAGGCAGTGCGCGATGTGCATCCGATGCGCACCTATGGCACGCCCGAAGATATTGCAAACTTGGTCAATTGGCTCGCCTCAGACGAGGCCCGGTATGCCAGTGGTCAATTGTGGGTTCTGGATGGTGGTCTGTCCGCCCAAGTCCAGCAGATGAAACTCTGAGTAGGGAAACGCATCATGGCAGCACAAAAATCAGTCATTATTACATGCGCGCCAACCGGTGGGATTCACACGCCAACCATGTCGGAACATCTGCCAATCACACCCAGCGAAATCGCAACGGCCAGTATAGAGGCGGCCCAGGCAGGAGCTTCGATCATCCACCTGCATGCACGGGATCCTGAAACCGGAAAGCCAGATCCCAACCCGGATCTGTTCATGGAATTCTTGCCGCGCATCAAACAGGCGACCGATTCTGTCATGAATGTCTCTACTGGTGGGGGATTGGGGATGAGCCGCGAAGAGCGGTTGCGCGCAGCCACTGTCGCCAGCCCCGAAATGGCGAGTATGAACATCGGGTCGATGAACTTTGGCATCTTTCCGATGAAAGACAAGTATTCGAACTGGAAACATGACTGGGAACCACAATTCCTCGACATGACGCGCGATTTCATCTTTCGCAATACGTTTGCAGATATTGAATACACCCTGAAAGAGTTGGGCGAGGGCCACGGCACGCGGTTCGAATTTGAATGCTATGACCTTGGGCACCTCTATAACCTTGCGTGGATCATTGATCAGGGTTGGATCAAGGGGCCAATTTTTGTGCAAATGGTATTTGGCATTCTTGGCGGTGTTGGCGCGGATCTTGATAACCTGATGCACATGCATACCATCGCAAACAAGTTGTTTGGGGATGACTATGAATGGTCGGTTCTTGCCGCTGGCCGCCATCAGATGCCCTTTACCACCCAAAGTGCGCTGTTGGGCGGCAATGTCCGCGTCGGTATGGAAGACAGCCTGTACATAGGGCCGGGGGAAAAAGCCGTTTCCAGCGCGCAACAGGTCACGAAAATCCGCTCGATCATCGAAAGCCTTGGGCTGCAGGTCGCAACTCCGGCCGAGGCCCGGGAACGGCTGGCGCTCAAGGGCGGTGATCAGGTGGCATTCTGAGGGTGCTTTTGAAACTTGATAGGGTCAGCTGCGTTTGCTGCGCAGTCGTTGAATAGGAAAGGGATACGCATGGAAAAGCAGACTGCTATTGTAACCGGTGGAAGCCGTGGAATCGGCCGCGCCATTGTGGATCGCTTGCTGGCTGACGGTCATAACGTGGTCACATGCGGACGTGGGGAACGACCCAAGGATTTGCCAGAGGCCGCGGTTTGGGTTCAGGCGGATGTGTCGAAAACTGATGACGCCGCAGCGCTGATCAAGACGGCAAACACCACCTTTGGTCAGATCACCTTACTGGTTAACAACGCGGGGGTTCAGGTCGAAAAAACGGTTGCTGACAGCGATGATGACGATTGGGATCTGGTGATGAATGTTAACTGCAAAGGCGTGTTTAACATGTGCCGGGCTGCTTTGGTGGATATGGCAGAACAGGGCGGCAACATCATCAACATCGGTTCGATCTCGGGTGTGGTCGCGGACCCCTCAATGGCGCTTTATAATGCGTCCAAGGCCTTTGTGCACGGGCTGACCCGCTCAATCGCGGTGGATCATGGACCCAAGGTGCGCTGCAACGCAATCCGACCGGGCTGGATCATGACTGAAATGGCCGAAGACGGGTTTGCTTTGGCAAGGGACCCTGAACAGGCCATGGCCGATGCCTTGGCGCGCCATCCAGTGGGCCGGTTCGGTGAACCCAAAGATATCGCCAATATGGTGGCGTGGCTCGCATCAGATCAATCAACCTATGTGTCGGGCGAATGTTTCACTGTTGATGGCGGCATGACGGCTGCTTCCCCCCTTAATCCCGGACTGTTTTAATGATTGAGTTTTCACATACCGCATCTTTGGGTGGCGGCGTCATCGGGGCCAGTTGGACGGCTTTGTTTCTTGCATCCGGACGGTCGGTTGCGGTGTTCGATCCGGCCCCCACCGCAGAAAAGCAGGTGCGTGATTACGTCGAAATGGCCTGGCCTACGATGGCAGAACTGGGGTTGACGGAAAACGGTACGCCCGACGCCCTCACATTTCACAATTCCGCCCTCGAAGCTGTAGATGGCGCTGATATTATTCAAGAAAGCGTGCCCGAACGATTGGCCATCAAGCATGCGCTGTATGCCGAAATTGAATCGGGGTTGTCCAAAAATGCGGTTCTGGCAAGCTCCGCCTCCGGCTTGACCCTTGGGCAAATGCAGGGCGGATGGGCTGACCCCTCGCGCATGATTTTGGGCCACCCATTCAATCCCCCCCACCTGATCCCCTTGGTCGAAGTGATGGGCAATGACAAGACTGCCGCAGGCGTTGTCGAGGCCGCTGAGCGATTTTACAAAAGCGTGGGCAAAACAACGATCCGAGTGAACAAAGAGGTGCCCGGCCATGTGGCCAATCGTTTGCAGGCCGCCGTCTGGCGCGAAGCGATCAGCCTTGTAACTTCGGGCGTTGCCAGCGTCGAAGACGTGGACAAAGCCATGTGGGCAGGGCCGGGGTTGCGCTGGGCGGCCATGGGGCCGACGATGTTGTTCAACCTTGGGGCGGGGGACGGTGGCCTCGCCGCATTCTGCGATCATTTCAGTGATACGTTCAATGGCTGGTGGGATGATCTGGGTCAGGTCCATCTGAATGACGAGGTGGCGCAAACACTCATTCAGGGCGTTCAATCCGAGGCACGCGGTCAAACACCAGCAGAACTCTCAGCCAAACGTGACGCGCTGATCACCGCGATGCAAAAGGCAACGCAAGGGTTACGATAGGGCTTTGGCCCTCAGGTCTGGGTCATGAGCCATTCGTGAAATTTGATCCGCGGATAGTTCGTGGCCTGTTTCTCGGGCCAAACCAGAAAATACTCGCCCAGCGACACGGCGGGACCTTGTAGGGCAAGACACAGGCGCCCTTGGGCGATCTCATCTTCGGCAAGAAAGGTGGGGAGCAGGGCAATGCCCAAACCGTGCAGCGCCGCCTGTGTCATGGTCGATGACTGATCAAACAACATCCCTTCCAATTTTGACGTCTCAACCCCGTGCAAGCCAAACCATTGTTCCCAGGAATCCGGGTGCGTTTCCAAGTGCAAAAGCGGGTGCTGCAACAGATCCTTGGCGTGGTGCGCGGGGGTGTCGATCAAGGCTGGCGCGCAGACTGGCAGCACGTGCTTGGGCATCAGAGGCTGGTAATTCACATCGAGCCAGTCCCGGCGCCCATAGTGGATCGCTGCTTGGGCCTGGCTGGCCTCAAAGTTGAAGGGCAGGTTGTGCGTTTGCAAGTTCACCGTAATTTCGGGATGCGCACGGACGAAATCCTTGAGCCGGGGCGCGAGCCAGTTCAGCCCAAACGACGGCAAAATCGACAGGTTCAGGGATCCGCCCGTTGGATTGGCGCGCAACTTGACTGACGCGCGTCCCAAACGTTCCAGCAAATACCGTGCTTCTTGGGCGAATTCCGCGCCGGCTGGCGTTAGCTGGAGCCGCATCTGATCCCGCGAGATCAGATCAACACCCATTTGGGCCTCTAGCTGTTTCAATTGGTGGCTGACAGCACTTTGCGTCAATGCAAGGTCATTCGCAGCCGCCGACGCACTGCCAAGGCGATCAACCGCTTCAAGCGCAAGCAGGGATGGGATGGTGGGCAAGAAGCGGCGGGAAACTAACATACAAGTTTATCTCATATATTCGGGATTTTGTTTCAATATCATTCGTCAAAGAACAGTGAAAATATACAGAATAAATTGGAAACAGTCAGCAAGGCATCAATTTATATTGTGCCTTTTTGCTTTTGATCGGACGACGCATGACAAAGATGGATGCCATAATAGGCGGTGAACTTCCCCATTCCTCAATTCTCCATTCTGCTGGTTTCAGCGACGCTGAGCTGGGTTCTGGCCCGCTGGAGGTGCGCACGCCGGTGGATGGGTCCAAGATCGCGGCGCTCGTGATGCACAGCGTAGCCGAGGCCGAAGCGCAGATTGCCAACGCCAAGGATGCATTCAAAGCGTGGCGTGTAGTGCCCGCCCCGCGGCGTGGGGAATTGGTGCGGTTGCTGGGCGAAGAGATTCGGCGCGAAAAAGAAAATCTGGGTCGGCTCGTGACGCTGGAATGCGGCAAGATCTATCAAGAGGGGCTGGGCGAGGTCCAGGAGATGATCGACATCTGCGACTTTGCCGTGGGCCTGTCGCGGCAGCTGTACGGTCTGACCATCGCCAGCGAACGCCCGGGCCACGCGATGCGCGAAACCTGGCACCCGATGGGAACCTGCGGCGTGATCACGGCGTTCAATTTCCCTGTCGCGCCCTGGTGCTGGAACGCGGCGCTGGCGTTGGTCTGTGGCGATTCGGTGATCTGGAAACCGTCCGAGAAAACGCCTCTGACCGCGCTGGCGGTGCAAAAGATCTGTGACCGCGTGTGTCGTGACTTTGGCGATGATGCGCCCGAGGGCCTGATCCAGACGCTGATCGGCGAACGGGATCTGGGCGCGGCGCTGACCGCCTCCAAGGACGTCGCGATCATCTCGGCCACCGGGTCGGTGCCGATGGGGCAGGCCGTGGCCAGCGATATGGCCAAACGGCTGGGCAAAACCATTCTGGAACTGGGCGGCAACAACGCGATGATCGTGGCGCCCTCAGCGGATCTGGAAATGGCGCTGCGGGCGATTGTGTTTTCGGCCGTTGGCACCGCGGGGCAACGCTGTACCACATTGCGTCGCCTGATCGTGCACGAAGACGTCTACGACGCCCTTATCCCGCGTCTGATCAAAGCCTACGAGGGGCTGCCGATTGGCGATCCACTGGCCAGCGGAACCTTGGTTGGACCGCTGATCGACACCGGCGCGCTGGCGGCGATGGGCTCTGCCCTGACGCAGGCTCAGGTCGAGGGCGGCGTGGTGCATGGCGGTGGTCAGGCCTTGGTTGAAAGCCACAGCGCGGCGGCCTATGCCCACCCGGCGATTGTCGAAATGCCGGATCAGTCGGCGATCATGCACACCGAAACCTTTGCGCCGATCCTCTATGTGGTGAAATACAGCGATCTGGATCAGGCGATTGAGATGCAGAACGCGGTGCCACAGGGCCTGTCGTCGTGCATCTTTTCGACAGATGTGCGCGAGACCGAGTATTTCCTGTCAGCCGCCGGATCAGACTGCGGCATCGCCAACGTCAACATCGGTCCCTCTGGCGCGGAAATCGGTGGGGCCTTTGGCGGCGAAAAGGAAACCGGCGGCGGGCGTGAAAGCGGTTCGGACGCATGGAAGGCCTACATGCGGCGCCAGACCAACACCATCAACTACTCCCGCAACCTCCCCCTCGCGCAGGGCATTACATTCGATATCTGAGGTGACGTAGACGGCAATCTTTTTGCGCCCCAAAACGTGGAAACACACATTGGGGCGCAGTAATGCCATTCTCTTATCAGGCCAGTGGGTGTTTTCTGCAGTTTGCTCATAGGGGTGACATTTAAGTTTCTAAAAAATTCCATAAATTAGTTGATATTTGGCGAGGGCTTGTCAGAGGCCCGACATCAGACGCATAATTCTTTAAAAGAATAAGTCTTGTGTCGTTCAGGCCTGCGTGCAGGCAGCCAAAGAGCAGTTTGGTTGGGGCAAGCTTAATTCAAAAAAAACGATACAGGCTTTTGGTGCCATGACAGCAGAACTTGCCGAGAACATCATCTCGAGTGCCTATTCAGGTATGCCCGAACGAAAAATTCGTGGCAGAATTCCTGTATTTATCAATTCGTACAATCAGCTAACGTATTTGCGTGATACCCTTCATTGGTTCTGTCGGAACGGGTTTCGCAATGTCACAGTGGTTGATAATGACTCGAACCATCCGGATTTATTAGCCTATTTCGAAACCCGGGCTTTTAAACGCCGCGCCACCCTGCACCGTATGGGCGTGAATGCCGGGCCACGCCGAACGTTGGAAAAAATGTCAGCACTGCCGGAAACCTATGATGGTTTCATTTTCACAGACCCTGACCTGTTGTTGCCTGAAAACCCTGACCCTCTCTTCCTCACGAACATGTTTCGAATAGGACGGTGGTATCGGCGCCTCAAAGTCGGTCTGGCACTGGATCTTAACCCTGAGTACATTGATCTTGACCGGCCTGCCTATCTGAACAGAACCGTCCGCGAAGTAGAGCGGAAAAACTGGAAGCGAGAATTGGAACCGGGCGTTTTCAAGGCTGTTGTCGATACGACGTTTTTCCTGTATGTTCCGCCCCACGGCCCACATAAGTGTTTCAGTTTGCATGGCCGCAGACAAACACGGCTGCCTTCGATCCGCATGGCTAAAGAAGGCTATTCAGCTTTCCATAGACCATGGCTGAAGGATGAAGATTTACATGTTTCCGAGAGCAGCTATTATTCGGAAACGGCGTCCAAGGTGTATTCAACAGTGAGTGGAGCAGCCGCCTTGGAACGCGGCGATGAGCATCTCTTGAGACGAAGGGCCTGATACCGGCGGCGCCTACTCACCAAATATTGCGGGGCGCTTAATCCTGTGCGGATTTTCGGTTCTGCGACACCAGCCAATCTATGACATCTTGGGTCTCAGGACGAGTCTGCGCCCGGTCCCGGCTTTCGACAAAATACCCATGTGTGGGCGTGATCGTCTCGTCAAACAGGCGCACAACGCGCCCTTCTCTCAGGTCTTGATCAATCAGAGGCAGCCAGCCAACAACAGCACCTTGCCCTTCGGCGGCGCCCCGCAGCAAGATATTGGCATCTTCAAAAACAGCCCCCCGCAACGGAGTTTTGGGCTGAACACCCATCGCGGCAAACCAATCTAACCAGCCCCAATGGTTGCGTTGGTGTAAAATGGGTTTCTGTAGCAACTCGGAAGGATCTCTTATAGGGCCATGCTGCAGAATGTAGTCCTCGCTTGCGATGGCCACCGGGCGCAATTCAAGAAGTTTGTCAGCCCGCTCAGGCATATCCCCCAAACGTTCCCAGCTGATCACGATATCCGCATGGGTCTGATCCCCCATGCGCGGGCGATAGGAGGGGACCACCTCCAGTTCGATCTTTGGATGTTGGTCCCATAGGTCGCTGATCCGAGGCATAAGCCAGCGAGCGGTGAAAATTGGACCTGCCGCAAGGCGCACCACTTTGCGCGAGGTGCGCCGTAAGGCGCGCACCGTCTCGTCGAGCATCCCAAACGCTTGCAGTGTCGTGTCAGCCAGGCGCCTTCCATCCTCGGTCAGCGCAACCTCTCGACCGGCCCGTTCAAACAGTTTGACGCCCAGCTGATCCTCAAGCCCCCGAATGTGGTGACTGATGGCTGTTGGTGTGACGGACAGATGCTCGGCCGCGGCGCGAAAGCTGCCGCGTCTGGCGGCCGCGTCAAACGCCCGCAGCGCTGAGAGAGACGGTAACACATAAACCTCACTGATGAGTTAAACTCATCTCTGGTTGAGGAATGACCATTTGTAAAGCGGCTTCTTTCTTTGCATCGTTGGAAAGCAACAAGTTGGACTCATGAGACAATGGCAGAAACACCCCGACGGCGCGGTCGTAAGGAACGCCTGAACCAAGCGGATATTCCCGATGACAACCCACCGGTTTGGCCCGGCGTTTTAGGGGCACGGCTTAAGCCGCTGTCACCGCAAGAGGTCGCATTGGTCGAAGAAACTGCGCTGTCGTTGTTGGAAACCCTGGGGCTGAGCCAGGCCATTCCATCCATGATCGAAAAGGTTACTGCCGCCGGGGGGACGTTGACCGAAGACGGCAGATTGTTGTTCCCCTGTGACTTGGTTATGGGCGCGATAGATAGCGCGCAAAGGGGATTTACCCTGTGTGGTCAGACCCCGGAACGGGATCTGCGGATCTATGGGGCCCGCGTACATATGTCCACGGGCGGGGCGGCTCCGGGTGTGTTTGACCTTGAAACCGAGGACTATCGGGATTCAACGTTGGCCGACCTTTATGATGCGGCCCGTATTGTTGATCAGATGGACAATATCCACCATTTCAGCCGATCCGTGGTGGCCCGTGATATTCCCGACAACGCAGAGATGGATCTCAACACTGCGTACGCCTGTTTGATGGGCACGTCCAAACATGTTTCGATCTCGATCAGTGAGCCCGAAAACGTGCCCGCCATTGCTGCGCTGTGTTATGCCATTGCCGGCGGCGAAGCGGCGTTTCGCACGCGTCCGTTCCTGACGGTGATGGTTTGCCATGTGGTGCCACCGATGCGCTTTGCCGAGGAAGCCTGCGAGGTGTTAGAGGCCGCGATCAAGGCTGGATTTCCGGTTCAATTGATCAGTGCAGGCCAGGCTGGTGCCACAAGTCCGGCTACCATCGCAGGGTCTTTGGTGCAGGCCGTGGCGGAAACCTTGGCGGGTTTGGTGTTTGCACAGCTGGTCGATCCCGAAGTTAAAGCGATCTTTGCCCCCAAACCGCTTGTCGCGGATTTGCGCACGGGCTCGATGTGCGGGGGCGGCGGTGAACAGGCGATCTTGATGGCTGGGGCGGCGCAGATGGGCCGACATTTCGACCTGCCAACCTCATCCATCGCGGGGATCACGGATTCCAAATGTCTTGATGCCCAATATGGCGCGGAAAAATCGCTCGCGGTGGCAATGGCGGCCCATGCGGGATCGAACATTGTCACACAGGCTGCAGGCATGCAGGCCAGCCTGTTGGGGGTCAGCCACGCGGCCTATGTCAGTGACAATGATCTGCTCGGGAATATCCTGCGCACGATACGCGGTATCGAAGCTACACCTGACAACATCGCAGCCGACGTGATTGCCCAAGTTTGCCGGGGCCAAGGTCATTATCTGGGTGAAAAACACACATTCAACCGCATGAAGTCGGATTACTACTATCCCGATATCGGAGACCGCCGCACCCCGCGTGAATGGCAGGAAGACGGGGCACAACCGATTGGCGACGTTGCCCGCGAAAAGGCACGTGACCTCTTGGCCAGTCATTTTCCAACCCACATTCCGGATGCCGTTGACCGCTCAGTGCGCGCCAGCTTCGACATCCGTCTGACACGCGAACAGATCGGCAGATCGGCATGAACAACACAGATCTCTCTACGCGCAGCCGGGCCGCGTTGCCCGGCGGCGTCAGTCACGAATTGCGATATCGTGCTCCGCATCCCGTCTTTATCGACCATGCCAAGGGTGCGGAAAAATGGGATGTAGAAGGGCGCCGTTACATCGATTTCAAGATGGGATCGGCCAGCCAGATGCTGGGTCATTGCCACCCCGCCATCGTCGAAGCAATCCAAAAACAGGTGGAAAAATCGATCTTTTCCGCCGATTGTCATCCGGACGAGGCAACATGGGCGGAATGGCTCAATCACCTGTATCCTTCGGCAGAGCGCACCCGCTTTACCGCCTCGGGGACCGAAGCCACGATGCTCGCCCTGCGACTGGGTCGGGCATGGTCCGGTCGGGACCATGTATTGCGCATTGATGGTCATTTTCATGGCTGGCACGACCACGCCTTGAAAGGCGCGAAACCGGGCAGTGATCGGGCCTCTTCTTTGGGCATTCCTGACGCGGTGAATGATCTGATCCATGTCTGCAGCCCTGATCCCCAGGCGATGGAAACCGCTTTGCAGGATGGGCGCATCGGGACGGTTATTGTCGAGGCATCAGGGGCAAACTATGGCAGTGTGCCGCTTGCAACCCAAACCCTGCGCGCCTTGCATGACGTAGCGCGCGCCGCTGGGGTGGTGCTGATCTTTGATGAGATCATTACCGGATTTCGCTGGTCCCCCGGTGGGCGTCAGGCGCGGGACGGTATCGTGCCGGATCTGACCACGCTCGCCAAAACCGTGACAGGTGGTCTGCCCGGTGGGGCTGTCTGTGGCCGTGCCGAAATCATGGACCTGATGAACAACGAAACCCAGCGTGAGGGGCTTGCTCCAGCCGTCAGTCACAAAGGGACATTCAATGGCTCCCCGCTGGTGGCTGCGGCCGCCTGCGCCGCGATGCCATTATTGGCAACGGGTGAGGCGCAGGCGCAGGCCGATGCCATGGCAACCCGCATGCGCGATGGTATGAACAAGACCCTGCGTGATCTTGGCGTCGTCGGGCTGGCCTATGGCGAAAGCTCAATCTTTCATTTGTATTTTGGTCGGACCAGTCTGGATGGGTTGTCAGCCGCCCAGATCCGCAGCTTGCCCAAACCGCAGGTCAAAGCCTACCGCGATGGCATGCTGGAACACGGTGTTGACCTGATGGCCTATACCTCGGGCCTGACATCGGCGGCCCATACCCCAGACCTGATTGACGAAGCGCTGGATGGATTCCGCGCCACCCTGACCGCCATGATCCACGACGGAGTGCTGTCATGATTTTGCCTACGCATGCGCGGACCGTCATCATCGGTGGCGGTGTCATCGGGTGTTCCATCGCCTATCATCTCGCCCGCGAAGGGCGCACAGACATCGTTGTTCTGGAACGGTCCAAACTCACCAGCGGGACCACGTGGCACGCTGCTGGGTTGGTGCGGCGATTGCGCCCGTCTGCCACTCTGACCAAGCTCATCAACTATTCCATCGATCTATATGGTGAGTTGGAGCGTGAAACAGGTCAGGCCACCGGGTGGACCCAAACCGGGTCTCTGACACTTGCAACAAACCCGGATCGGCTAACGAACATCAAACGTCAGGTGTCACTGGGCCGCGCCTTTGGGCTCGAGGCCGAGGTGGTGGATGCCGCCCGCGCCAAAGACCTCTGGCCGCTGATTGAAGTGGACGATGTGATCGGGGCCGTTTGGTCCCCATCAGATGGGCGGGTCAATCCCTCTGATGTGGCGTTGGCTCTGTCAAAAGGGGCCAAATCGCGTGGTGTTAAGTTTTTTGAAGATACCGCCGTCACGGGGTTGCAAAAGAAAGGCGGGCGGATATCTGGCGTTGAAATCGGACCGCATGTGATCGAAGCGGACGAAGTAGTGATCGCCTGCGGGCTGTGGTCACGCGACGTGGCCGAAATGTCAGGTGCCCACATGCCGCTCTATGCCTGCGAACATTTCTATATTCTGACCAAACCGCTGTCCGAGGTGCAGGCGCTGGGCAAGGGCGCGCACCTACCAACGTTAAACGATCAGGACGCGTTCCTGTATGCCCGTGATGACGTCGAAGGGTTGCTCGTCGGATCGTTTGAACCCCATGCAAAGGGATTGCCGCTGAGCCGGTTGCCAGCCGATTTTTCGTTCGACCTGATCGACGAAGATTGGGACCATTTCATGCCAATGATGGAAAACGCATTGCGCCGAATTCCTGCCTTGGAACAGGCCGAGGTTCGCATGCTGCTGAATGGGCCGGAAAGCTTTACGCTGGATAGTCAGTTCATGCTTGGCGAAAGCCCCGAAGTGCCCGGCCTGTTTTTGATGGGTGGGATGAATTCGACGGGGATCGCATTGGCCGGTGGGGCTAGCAAAGCGATGGCGGAATGGATCATCGCAGGTGAACCCACAATGGAACTGAACGAAGTCGATATTCGCCGCTTCAGTCCCGAAATGAATGTGTTGGGCGCGCTCGAGGCGCGCATCCCCGAGGTTCTTGGGCGGCACTACGACAACCCCTACCCGGGCCGGTCGATGGAGACGGCACGCGGGCAGCGCCGGTCTCCGATCCATACCGGACTTGTGGCCGCTGGCGCGCGATTTGAGGCGCGAGGTGGATGGGAACGGGTCGTACACTTTGGCGGTGAAAACGTACATTTACCGCTTAGTTTTGGTATCCCTACGTGGCGCGATCAAGTCGGGCAAGAAGTCGAGGCGTGTAAAACCGGTGCCGCCATTCTGGACCAAAGCGCCTTTGGCAAGATCATGGTGCAGGGGCTGGATGCCTGTGCGTTCCTCAATCACCTGTGCGCGGCCCAGATGGACGTCGCACTGGGCCGCATTGCCTATACGCAGATCTTGAACGCACAAGGCGGCGTGGAAAGCGACCTGACCGTGCAGCGGCACGGGGCGGACTGCTATCTGCTTGTTGTAGGCGCTGCTGAGGTCGTTCGTGTGCTTAAGCGGATGCGGGAAACCAAGGGCTCCCACCATGTTGAATTCACTGATGTGACCAGCGGATATGCCATCCTCGGGTTGGCTGGGGTTGAGGCCAAACGTGTTTTGCAGGCCACCACCAATGTACACTTCCCAGTGTTGAAGAGGTTCCAGTTTGCACCGTTTGAAATTGGTCTTGCACGCTGTTGGGTTGGGAAATTGTCCTTTACTGGCGAAGAGGGGTACGAATTGTACATCCCATCCGACATGGCCATGGCGGCACACGAGTCGCTTGTCGCTGCCGGTGCCTCCCACGCGGGACTATATGCCAGCGGCAGTCTGCGTATCGAGAGCGGGTATCGCGCGTTTGGGCATGAACTGTCCCCCGCTACAACGCCGCAAGAGGCTGGTTTGGGCGCGTTCTGTGCCTTTGGCACAGGCTTTGTTGGCGAAGAGGCAGTCAAGGATCGGACCGTCAATCGCCGCATTGTGTCGATCCTGTTTGATGACCCGAATGCGATCCCGATCCACGATGAACCGATCTATTTCGCCGGGCAGGTCGTTGGACAGATTACATCCGCGGCGTGGAGCTATCGCTTTGGCCGCTCGGTCGCGCTGGCGATGGTCACCGCGCCTTTGGATCAGTTGGACACACACACCGTTGTGGATGGGTTTGAGGTGGAAATCGCCTGTACCCGCTTCAGTGCAAAAGCTTCACTCAAACCCGCAAAGGAGGCGTTCGCATGAGCGAGGGTATCCGAACCACACAGGTCGCCGTTATCGGCGGTGGCATTATGGGTGTCGCGGCCCAGTTCCAATTGGCCGAAAATGGCTGGACCGATAGCATCCTGTTTGAAAAGGCTGAACTCACCAGCGGCTCGACCTGGCACGCGGCGGGACAGATCGCCCATGCGGTGGGCAGTCGGGTGATGGGCTGGATCAACAAGACATCCATCGAGACCTACAAACGGGTTGAGAAAGAGACCGGGCAAAGCATTGGCTGGCACGAAGTCGGGGGTTTGCGCATCGCCACAACGGATGCCGAAGTCGACTGGATGAAGTCGATCATGGGAGTGGGAAAGCTACTGGATCTGCCAATGGATCTGGTCGGACCGGAAGAGGTGGCAAAAGCCAACCCATTCTACAAGGTGGATGATGTTAAGGCGGCGATCCGAACCTATGCGGACGGGCATATCGACCCTTCTGGCGTGACAATGGCATTGGCTGCGGCCACGCGGGCGCGGGGGGCTGTGATTGAGCGGAACAACCGTGTTATCGGAGCCTCTCGCAAAGGGGATATGTGGCTGCTGAAAACCGAAAAGGGCGATTTGCTGGCCGAACATGTTGTCATCGCCGCCGGGTCTTATGCCAATCAGGTTGGCGAATGGTTTGGGCTCAAAATTCCCAGCGTGTCCTGCCTGCACCATTACCTGGTTACAGATTCGGTTCCCGAATTCGAAGGGCGTCCGGAATTGCCCGTGATGCGGGACAATGCCTTTGGCGGTTATATCCGGCAGGAACAGAAATCAGGGCTGATCGGCATTTATGAGGGTCATGTTTGCCCCACCGTCTGGGAAATGCCCCAAGGCGCACCTTGGGCGGCAGAGAACGAGTTATTTCAGGCGGACTATGACTCGATTGGCGACTTTCTCATGGTGGCGTTCGGCAAGATGCCAATTCTGGCTGAGCTGGGGATCAAGCGGGTGGTGCGCGGTGCGATCACCCATACCCCTGACGGGGGAATGCTTGTTGGCCCGTCTGGAGCGCCGAATGTCTGGCTGTCTTGCGGGTCGTCGATTGGGCTGGCCTGGGGCGGTGGCGCAGGCAAAGTGCTGGCGGATTGGATGGTGCATGGCGAGACCGAGATCAACACACGCGGGTTCGATCCACGCCGGTATGGGGACTTTGCCAGTGATACGTTCATCGTGGAGCGCACCAAAGATGAATTCATGCGCCGCCACGATACGCCCAGCCCGGGACAGCAGTTCAATAGCCTGCGCCCTTTGAAACGTCACCCTCTGTATGACCGTCTCGCCGCCAAGGGCGCGGTGTTTGGAGAGATTTCGGGTTGGGAACGGCCCCGGTACTTTGGCGCGGTTGGTGAAGTCGAGCAGATCGGATGGGGGCACCAGTCTTGGCATGCAAACGCCATGGCCGAGGCCAAGGCCACCCGTTCCGCTGCGGGGGTGATTGATCTCTGTGCATTTGCGCAGTTCGAAGTTTCTGGCAAGGACGCCGGCGCTGTATTGAGCCGGCTCTCAGCCAATCGCATCCCATCCAAAGACGGCCGGATGAGCCTGAACCATTTGCTGACTGAACATGGTCGATTTGAAACGGAAATCACGATTTGGCGCATCGCTGAGGATCGGTATTTCACCGGATCACCGATTGCGCGTGCGACCCCTGATTTCGAGTGGATAAGAGCGCATATCCGGGATGACGAAGACGTTCAGATGATCAACCGATCCAGTGATTGGGGCATGTTGGCCATGTCTGGTCCTGCGTCGCGCCGCATTCTGTCAGGGCTGACTGAGGTTGATCTGTCTAACAAAGTGTTTCCGTGGCTTTCGGGGCAGGAAATCAACGTGGCGGGTATCGATTGCTATGCTTTGCGGGTTTCGTTCGTGGGAGAGCTGGGCTGGGAGCTGCACGCGCCGCTGGATCAGATCGGCGTGCTGTATGATGCACTGTTTGTGGCGGGGGAACCGCATGGCTTAACCGATATAGGGTCTTATGCATTTAACGGGATGCGTCTTGAAAAAGCGTATCGGGCCAGTGGCGAATTGACCACGGATGTTGGCCCATTGGACGTTGGACTGGACCGCTTTGTCGTCAGTGAGGGGCGTGATTTCAACGGGCGTGAGGTGCTGCTTGATCGCGTGACAGAATGGGCATTGTTCTATGTCGAACTGCATGCCGATGACATCGATATCCACGGCGGGGAACCTGTTCTGTTGAATGGGGAACTGGTCGGGCTGACCACGTCAGGTGGGTATGGATACACAATCGGAAAATCACTCGGCTGGCTATTCGTGCGCAAGGGCACGCCGCCCACTGGCTTGAGCGTCCAAATCCAGAACCGCGACATTCCCGTGACTGTTCACCCCGAAGCCCTGTTTGATCCCCAAAACCAATGCCCCCGATCCGAGGACTGAAATCATGACAACCATTAATGGCGGCGAAGCCGTGTACCGCGTCCTAAAGGCCAACGGCATCGACACTGTGTTTGGCTTGTTGGGCGGGTCGATGTTGGAACTTTACGATGCGATGTATCAAGGGGACGACATTGCCTATGTCGGTGCGCGCGATGAACGCGCTGCCGGACATATGGCTGATGCATGGGCCCGGATGACGGGCAAACCGGGTGTTGTTTTGGGGGCTCAGGCCGGGCCGGGCGTTGTGAACATCGTGACTGCTGTGGCCGAAGCGCAGTTGGCCTATTCCCCGCTTGTGGTGATCGCAGGTGCGATTACCCGGTCGGATCAGTGCAAGGATACGTTTCAGGAAATCGATCAGGTGGCGCTGTTTGCGCCGATTTCAAAGCGGTCTGTCATGGTCACCGACCCGTCGCGATTGGTGCCCATGCTCGAAGATGCGATCCGGCTTGCGAACACCGGGCGACGCGGTCCTGTGGTGCTGCATGTACCGCGTGACCTGTTTGCCACGGATATTCCCGAGGTCACACCGCAGCCGGTGAACATCGCCCGCCCCGGCCCCGCGGCGCCATCAGATGTGGATGCCATGGCCGATCTTTTGGCCTATGCGGAACGCCCGGTGATCTTTGCCGGTGGGGGCTTTAAGTGGGGCGCTGGGCGCGAGGCGCTGACGGCGTTAGCTGAAAAGCTAGAAATCCCTGTTGTCGCCTCGACCGGACATGCGGATGTTATGTGTCACGGTCACCCTTGGTTTGCAGGGCAGGCGGGTCCGCGTGGCAATAGGGTCGCCAGTCGTTTGACCAAGGAGGCCGACGTTATGGTCGTGCTGGGCGCACGTCTGGGGTTCAACTCGACTTTTCATTCCTATGCCTATGTGGGGGCCAAAACACGCATTGCCCATGTGGATATCGAAGGTTCGGCCGTGGGACGCTATTTCCCGGCCGAGATCGCGGCGCAGGGCGATGCCCGTTTGACTGCCGAGGCTTTGATCGACGTTACCAGGCGCCCGTCATGTGATAAGTGGCGCGCAGCGTTTCAGGCAGACTTGGCCAGCCTTGCCGCAGAGCGGGAGGTCGAAGCGGGGCTTGAGACAGTGCCGATGCACCCGCGCCGGGCTCTGGCTGAAATTCGCGCCACGTTGCCCGACGATGCGATTGTGACTTTGGATACGGGCAACACGTGTCTGCAGGCGGCTGACCGACTGGCCCATTATGCGCCGATGTCGCTGATTACACCGTTGGACTTTGGCCTTGTTGGGTTTGGCCTGGCTGCCGCCATCGGTGCCAAAGCCGCAGCACCCGAGCGACCCGTTGTTGCAATCATGGGCGATGGCGCTGTTGGGTATACGATGATCGAAATCCAGACCGCCATTCAGAATGAATTGCCCATCGTGGTGATCGTTTTGGACAATCAGGCATGGGGAGCCGAGAAAGCGTATCAGCAAGAGTTCTACGGCGGTCGCCTGTTGGGTGCAGAAGTTCAATCACCCCGATACGACAAATTCGCGGAACTGTGCGGCGGAAAAGGGATTTGGGTAGACGGGCCGGGGGGGATGGGACCCGCATTGGAAGCGGCGATTGCTTCGAAGGAGACAACTGTCATTCAAGCCGGGATTGATCCGGGTGCGCTGATGACGTTGCGCAAGGATCTGTTCAAGGTCCCGCCGAAAGCGTGAACGGTCATGATGCGACGAAGCGATCCAAAGCATATACCTTGGATCGCTGAATACTGCGTTTTGTTGACCCTAGGCAGACCTTTTGACTGCGCGGGTCAAACCGAGCGTGTGATGCCGCCGTCGACCCGAATGTTCTGTCCAGTGATATAGGCACCGCCCTCTGATGCGAGGAATCCGACAGTGGCGGCTATTTCGTCATAAGATTTGCCGTATCGGCCCATCGGGATCTTAGCCTTGAAATCAGCTTTTTCTGGCAGACTGTCGATAAAGCCGGGCAGAACGTTATTCATTCGGACATTGTCAGCGGCGTATTTATCCGAGAACAGTTTCGAGAAAGCAGCCAAGCCTGCGCGCATCACGCCAGAGGTGGGAAAAACCGGGTCCGGTTCAAAGGCTGCAAAGGTGGAAATGTTGATGATCGTTCCTGATTTTTGCGCAATCATGATCGGGGCAACCAGACGTGTTGGGCGGACCGCATTCAGGAAATAGACATCCATGCCAACGTGCCAATCCTCATCGGTCAGCTCCAGCACCGGTGCGCGGGGGCCATGCCCGGCGGAGTTGACCAGCACATCGACGCGCCCCCATTTTTCCATGGTGGCATCGACCAGTCGGGTCAGATCGTCAGTTGACTGGTTTGATCCTGTTACGCCAATGCCGCCCAACTCGGCTGCCAGAGCCTCGCCCTTGCCTGAGGAGGACAGGATGGCGACTTTGAACCCATCTGCGGCCAACCTGCGTGCGCTGTCTGCTCCCATGCCACTGCCACCGGCCGTGATGATCGCTACTTTTGTGTCAGCCATTTTCTTCTCCGTGGGTTCTAACATTTACTCTGTGCTTAATCTGAGCCCGTCTGGTGGTTTTGACCAATCAGTAATTCTGCGTTAATGCTGTAGAATAACTATCACCTTAGAGAGCTTGTCCATGCGTGAGATGCCGCCGCTCAATTCACTTAAGGCGTTCGAAGCTTCGGGGCGGCATTTGAACTTCAGCCGTGCGGCAGAGGAGCTTGGCGTAACACAGGGTGCTATTGCACAACATGTTCGCGCGCTAGAAGCCTTGTTGAAAATCAAACTGTTTGAACGTCGCGCGCGGGGGCTTTCTTTGACAGATGAAGGTCGTCGGTACTTGCCACCTGTTCGCCGTGCTTTTGATCTGATTGCAGAGGCTACAGAAAACCTCTCTCCTCGGGAAGCTGTTGTGACCATCAGCACAACACCGTCCTTTGCCACAAAATGGCTGGTGCCACGACTTGGGGCATTTGCCCAAGAACATCCTGATATTCGCATTCGGCTTGATGCCTCAAACACGCTGTCCAACTTTCAAACGGATGGGGTGGATATTGCGATTAGGCTGGGAACGCCCCCGTTTGGACCTGGCTTGGTGGCAGAGCCTCTTTTTGCGTCCGAAGTGATTGCAGTTTGCCATCCTGATCTATGCAAGGGGCAGTATCCCATCTCTGCCCCTCAGGACTTATGCCACCATGTGTTACTGGAAGACACACATGGGCGGTGGCCGCTGTTTCTTGAAAAAGCATTGGGTGGCACGAGTTCTGAGATGAGACGCATAACGTTCAGCCAGACCTCATTGGCGATCGACGCAGCTCTTGCGGGGCAGGGGGTCGCCCTGACCAATCGCGCGTTTGTGGATGCAGATCTCAAGGCGAACCGCCTGTGTCAGCCGGTCCCGTTTTCGATGGTCACAGACGAAGGGTTTTATACTGTTGCGCCACGCGCACCGCGCAATCGTGCAATCGTTTCTGATGTGCGTCAGTGGTTGGTCAGGCAGATCCCGAATGTCAGTTCGGATGGCTCTGCTTCCTGAACCGCAGGGAAAGGGTTTAACTGGCTCTGTTTTACGGTCTAAATAAACTGAACGAGCCCTGTGGACCTGCGTGTGCGCTACTTTCTGGTGCGGGATGGTGCGCCCCCGCCTTAGGCTATTGATACCTGTGAGGATTATCTATGACGACATCACGGACCCAGACCATTTTGGAAGATTTCGTCACGTGTGCACGTGCCGCTGCGGTTTCGGACACCTGTTCGGCAGATCTGCGCGATGTGCTGCGTGAGAGCCTGCTACAGGCTAACGCGTTTGCCGATGCGATCGCGGCAATGGCTGAAGACGAAGTCCTGTTGTTTGAGGATGAGACCTGTTCGATCTGGACCTGTCGGTATGACGCTGATGTGGTTCTTGCCCCTCACGAACATTGCATGCCTGTTCACATCGCGGTGTATCGCGGGACCGAGGTGGAAGTCTTGTATAAGCAGGAGCAGGATAGGCTGCGCCATGGTGGAAATCGCAGGGTGTCCGCCGGGGACGTCACGCGGTTGGGTCCTGACGCGATCCATGCGATCACGGCCGAGGGGCAAGGGCAGAGCCATGCTATCCACATTTATGAGGGACCGCTGACGCAGGTTGAGCGGTCTCTCTTTGACTGGACTAGCGGGACCGAGATTGCGTTCACGATAGAAAATTTTCATGCCATGAAGCGCAAGAAATCAGATATGGCCGAGTTTCGGTAGGCCCATCTCAGTCCGGGGATCGTGCGACTGACAAAGCGTTAGTGGGAGTTTTTCAGCTTGTGGCCCAGTTTTTCCAGCACCATCAGGCATTGAGCCAATTGATCGAGCGCGAGATATTCATCCGCTTTGTGCGCTTGATTGATCGACCCTGGCCCGCAGACAACCACATCCATCCCGAAGGACTGGAAAATCCCAGCTTCGGTTCCGAAGGGGACAAGATCCGTGCCGTTTGCGCCAGTGAGTTCTAACAGAATTTGCCGGGCTTCGTTCACCTCAGTTGGAACAAGGCCGGCAACCTCTCCAATCACCTCGGTTTCGATGGTGGCATCTGGGTGCACCCTGCGCATCGCGGGCAACAGGACGTCGTTGCAGTAGCGGGTCATTGCATCTTTGACAAAATCCGCATCCGAGGTCTGGACCGGGCGCATTTCCCAATCAATCTGCGCCTTCGGTGGGATCACATTATGCACGCTGCCGCTGTGGAGTGCGCCGACATTGATCGTGGTCCATGGCGGTTCAAAGCGGCTGGTTTCCGGGGCCATGCCTTGCAGCCGGTCGCGCAGGTCCAGCAAGCGCGACACATAGCGCACGGCGTATTCGGCAGCATTTACCCCTAGATCCGGGGCGGAACCGTGCCCCTCGAGCCCTTGAAAGCGCGTGGTGTATTCACAGCAGCCTTTGTGACCTTCGATGACCCGCATTTCGGTGGGTTCGCCAATAATGGCGAGCCTCGGTCTAATCTCGCGTGCGATCAGGGATTGGGCCAGCTGGCCTGCGCCGATACAGCCGGTTTCCTCATCATACGTGAAGGCAAAATGCACAGGCTTGTCTTGCACCTGTTGCGCAAACGTCGGGGCCATGGCTAGGGTCGCGGCGATGAACCCTTTCATGTCGCAGGTGCCGCGCCCGTAAAGACGCCCGTCGCGTTCAGTCATGACAAACGGGTCGCTGGTCCAATCCTGATCGGTGACAGGAACGACATCGCTGTGACCTGACAACACGATGCCCCCGTCGCAGTCTGGCCCAAGCGTTGCAAACAGGTTGGCTTTGCGCCCCGTCTCATCCGTCTGAATATCGACCTTGGCCCCGCACCCTGCGAGACGATCCGCCAGATAGGCGATCATCTCAAGGTTGCTGTCGGCTGACACCGTCGGAAAGGCGATCAGGTCGGACAGGATACGCTTGGTGTCTTCGATCATCTCTTAGCCTTTGACAAACAGCTTGCGTTCAACATTACACAGGGGTTCCGCCGCGCCGGTGTCGCGGATCAGAATGGTTTCGGTGGTTTCCAACCCCCAGCTGTCCATCCAAAGGGCAGGCATGAAATGAAACACCATGCCCGGCACCAGTTCGGTTTCATCTTCGCTGCGGATGGATGCGGTGCGTTCGCCCCAGTCGGGCGGATAGCTAAGCCCGATAGGATAGCCCATGCGACCGGTGCGTTCGATCCCATGCTTGGCTATGACCTGCATAAAGGCATTGGCGATATCGCAGGTGCGGTTGCCTGCGCGCGCCGCCTCTAACCCGGCGTTGATGCCTTCGATCTGGGCCTCTTCTGCGCGGCGCATCTCATCCGAGGGGGTGCCTAGAAAGATGGTTCGACAAATCGGCGCATGATATCTGCGATAACAGCCTGACAGTTCAAAGAAGGTCGCTTCGCCCTCGCGCATGGGGGCACCGTTCCATGTCAGGTGGGCGGCAGTGGCGTCCAGACCAGACGGCGTCAGAGGAACGATGGCGGGGTAATCGCCCCAATCATCATCAACACCAGTGATCCCGGCATGCATGATATCCGCGACCAGATCATTTTTGCGTACCCCCGGTGCGGCGCGATCCATGGCGGTGTGGATCACCTTTTCCGAGATGCGCGCGGCCTTTCGGATAAAGCCGATTTCGTCGGCTGATTTGATCAAGCGTTGCCAATTCACCAAAGCGGTTGCATCCACCAGCGTCGCATTTGGCAGCTCTTCGGCCAAGACCGCGTGGGCCTTGGCTGAATAGTAGTAGTTTTCCATTTCCACACCGATGCGCGTCTGTGCCAGGCCCCGCGACGCGAGCTGCCGTGCCAAATCCTGCATCGGGTGAACGACCGTGGATTGCACATAGTGATCGCCGTATCCAAGGATGTTGTCGTGTGCCATCCAGCAAGTGCGGCGACCGCCCATCATATCCATGTAGCGCCCCCACCAGATGGGTTCGCCTTCCATGGTGAGGATCACGCCTTGGTGCACATAAAAGGACCACCCGTCATACCCGGTGAGCCAGGCTTGGTTAGAGGGGTCTGTCACAAACAGCGCATCTAAGCCCGCAGCCGCCATTGCGGCACGGGTCTTCTTCAATCTGCGATCATATTCGGCGAGGCCAAAAGGCGCATTGGACGTGGTCATTTGGTGGCTCCTTTTGAAATGTTAGCCCAGAACGGATGTGACGGCGCGCAGGGTTGCGGCGACCACTTGGTCGGCCTCGGCGCGGGTCAGGCAGAAAGGGGGAGCAAACCCAAGGATGTCGCCCTGCGGCATGGCCCGCGCGATCACATTGTCCTGTTCCAACAGCTTGCCTGCAATTTGGGGCCCGATCTTGTCGCTTGCGTCAAAGAAGGTGCCTGTTTGCTTGTCCGCCATGAATTCCACTGCGCACAACATACCTTCGCCACGTATGTCGCCAACATTGGGATGATCGGCCAAAGCGTCTTGCATCGTGGTGTTCAGATAGCTGCCGACAGACCCCGCGTTTTCAACGAGGCCAAGCGTGTCGATCAGCTGCAGGTTTGCCACCCCGGCTGCTGCCCCGATGGGGTGGGCCGAGTAGGTCCAGCCATGGCCAATCGGCCCATTTTCGTCGGTGCCACGTTCAAGAACCGCCCACATTTTGTCCGACACAATTGACCCAGACAGCGGTGCATAGGCTGAGGTCAGACCCTTGGCGATGGTGATAAGATCGGGGCGCATGCCGTAATGATCGGACCCAAACATGCTGCCCAATCTGCCAAATCCTGTCACCACTTCGTCAGCCACCAGCAGGATGTCGTGTTTATCCAGCACGGCCTGAATTGCGGGCCAATAGCCGGCAGGCGGGGGCACGATGCCGCCGGTTCCTAGCACGGGTTCACCGAAAAAGGCGCCGATGGTATCTGCACCTTCGCGCGCGATCATCGCCTCTAGTTCAGCGACACAATGAGCGACGAATTCAGCCTCGGTCTGGTTCTGATCCGCGCGACGAAAGTAATAGGGGGCTTCGGTGTGCAGCACCTGTGCCAACGGCAGATCGAATTTCTTGTGAAACAGTTCCAGCCCTGTCAGAGATCCGGTCATCAGGCCTGATCCGTGATATCCCCGCCAGCGCGAGATGATCTTTTTCTTTTCCGGGCGGCCAAGGATGTTGTTATAATACCAGATCAATTTGATGTTGGTTTCATTCGCATCCGAGCCGGACAGGCCAAAATAAACTTTGGACATATGATCGGGCGCCCGGTCCAGAACCATTTTGGCCAAGGTGATCGAGGCCTCGGTGCCATGGCCCACATAGGAATGGTAATAGGCCAGTTCCTTGGCCTGATCGGCGATGGCGTCGGCGATTTCAGGGCGACCATAACCGACGTTCACACAGTACAACCCAGCAAAGGCGTCCAGCAAACGGTTGCCGTCTCGGTCTTCGATGTGACAGTCAGAGCCGCCCGTAATCACGCGATGGGGCAGGTTGCCTCGCGCAAATTCTGCCAGATGGGTAGAGGGGTGAAAAAAGTTGTCGCGGTCCCACTGTTCAAGGTGATCGTTGTGTCGCATGGCCCAGTTTCCTGTCTTGGCGGCGCGCCGCCTGATTATGTAAGTAAGGAGCCAGATGCACGCTCAAGGCCAATAGGGGCCTCGGTTTCGAGCAGAAAGGCTCCGCTCACCCAAGCAGCAGCGCGCAATGCCTTTATTGCCAGGGTCATCCCGCAGTAGGAGCATACAAGGACATTCATACGCAACAAAAATGTAAGGTGTAGATCTCAATTCATGTCGGTACGATGCGTGCGGATGAGGGGTGAGCCGGAAGTGTTCAGGGCTGGGTTTTTTTTTGAGTGTCTGCCAAATGAAAAGCATGGGGTGATTGAATGATCAATTTTGGTATGCTCGTTTTTTCATATTTTGGACATTTAGAGCTATCCAAAGACGTGGCACATCTTTCAGTGTCGAAAATTCAAAGGATCACCGCCATGCCCATTATTTCGGTTCCCCGTAGATCAATTCTGTGGCCTCAGTTTACGTGTGTGCAGGACCTTGGGCGGGTGTTGGTGTGTCACTTGAGTTCTGTTTGGCCTCTGTTCCAACGGGTGAAAATATTACAAGTGGAGCCAGTGATATGAACCGTTTGACGATGTTCACTTTGTTTTATCTGGCCAGCTTCCTACAGGCGGGGGCCTATGGTTTGACGTTCATGTTGCCACGCCTGTTTGAAGGCTTTGGCGCAAACGAAAAGATCGTTGGAGTGATGTTGTTCCTCACCACGATTTCAACTTTGATCACGGTCTATTACGCGGGGCACCTGTCGGACAGGTTTGGCCGGGTACGCACGTTGGGAGTGGCGTGTCTGGCGATTGCAACCGCGCTGGCGGCCTATGGGTTGGCAGATGGAATCGGTGGTCTGTTGATCTTGGCGAGCGTTGCATTAGGAGCTGGCTGGGGATTGACCTATGCGCTGTCGCCCATTGTGCTGACACGGTTGGTCACTCCAGACGAGCGCGTGCGGTATTTTGCAATCCTGTCAGTGGCATTGATGGCTGGGTTTGGCCTTTCGCCGGTGATGGCATCGATGATGGAATCTGCGGACCTGACTGTGAACGATGCCTTTTTCCTGACGGCGGTTCTGTGTGCGGTGGCTGGGGTGATCTTTCTTGTCATCGTCGCGCCCGTCCGCACACATTCGGCCGCCAGCGGCCCCGAGCCACGGTCCTCTTTATCCCTCACCGCAGTGCGGGCGATCATGGGGTCACGCGCCCGGCTGCCAGTGATCATGGTCTGTCTGGGGGCGTCCGTCTTTGCCGGGATGAACAATTTTCAAACGGTGATTGCCGATGAACGAGGACTAAATTATGCGGATTACTTCCTGACCTACACTTTGACCGTGGTTCTGTTTCGCGTGGTCTTGGCCCGGTTCAAAGGCGGGGCAAGTCCATATCTGACCATTGCAGCCCTGCAATATGTGATGTTTGGCTCCGTGGTTCTGTTCCTCGGAATTGGAGGCAACTTGCCGATGTATCTGGTCGTCGCTTTCTTGTTCGGCATTGGCTATGGCGTCAGCTATCCGATCCTTGCCGCAATGGCGGTGAATGATGCCGATCCCGCGTTGCTGCCACAGACTCTGCAGTTTTTCGCGCTCAGCTATTTCATTGGCATCTTTGGCTTTCCGCTGGTGGCTGGCTGGATGATTGTTGAGATGGGTAGTAGCGCTTTGTTGATGTTGGTGGCGGCCTTGGCTGGGATCGAGGCAACGATGGCTGGCCTTCGGGGATTGCAGAACCGTGTAGCGCCTGCTCAGAAAGCATCATGACGATGCTTTGATTCAACTTGGCATTTTCGGTAAATGCATCTTGTCGCCGAATGGCATTGGGTCAGAGAACGAATGGGAGTGTCTCGATTGATAGCAGTCATATTTGAAGTCGAAATCGCAGAGGGGCGTAAACAGGATTATCTTGAGGTCGCCGCTGATCTGAAACCGCTGCTAGAGCAGGTCGACGGGTTCCTGTCGGTCGAGCGGTTTCAAAGTCTGACCAATCCTGACAAGCTGTTGTCGCTTTCTTTTTTCAGGGACGAGACCGCCGTTGCAGAATGGCGCAGCTTGTCGCGACACCGCGAGGGACAGGCCAAAGGCCGGGATGGCATTTTCGCGGGATACCGGTTGCGCGTTGCCGGGGTGATCCGTGACTATGGGATGTTTGACAGGGCCGAAGCCCCGGATGACAGCGTGAGCATTCATGGTTAAAAGGCAGGGCCCGCCCAAAGGATTCAGTATCGTCCCGGGACCCAAAAAGACTTTTGGATGCGCACACCCTCGACATGCATCAAGTGTCGCTAACTGAGATTTCCCAAACCTTGTTTGCTGCGTGAGACCAATATCCCAATTGCTTGCGTGATATTGTTATTTTCATTCGGCAGCATGCGCACCTTTTCGATGTTTACGCCTTGTCCCATTGGAACACGGCACAGGCATCTTTGACCGGCAGGTAGATCAGCAACGCCAATGCCCAGAGACTGGGATGCAGCATTATGTGTCTCGTTTCGGGGTGAATGGCTGGCGGGGGTGAGGGCGTAGGACGGGGCAACCAATATGATACTGCGGCCTGTTAGCATTTCTGCTGAAGGGTGTCCCTTTCACTTGAAGGGGTATCGCTCGCCGAGGTCCGCATTGCGCACCCGCGTTTGGAATATCATGTACGGGATCATTTGGGGGCGGGGTATATCCAATCTCCAACTAAAAAGCCGGATGTGCGAGACCTCCCGCAGTCCAGCGCGCCAACAGGGAGATTTAGAGCGCGTTCAGTTTTTCCAGGTTCGTCGCCTTTAGTTCAGCCACGGTGATGCCAGCATCATAGGCGGGTGATGTGATCTCTTCGACGTCGGTGATACGGATCACCACAAAGGACGACATGCGCGATTTGTAATCCGCCCAACTGGTGGCAAAGGCGGCGTGAATGTCCGGCCCCGCATCTGCCGCGCGGAGGATCTCGGCTGTGCCGGTGATCCGCAGGGCTCGCCGGTGCACGACATCGGTGAAACAAACCTCGACCGCTGGATTGGCGCGCAGGTTTGCTGATGTGCGCGGGCTGCGAATGTTACCATAGGCCAGCGTTTGATCATCCAAAATCACAAAGGTCGCCTTGGGAGAAACCGATGGGGTGCCATTTGTACTCACTGTGGCCACTGATCCGGCCGAAAACGCTCGGATCAGGGACTTCATGGGGTCGGTTAGCATGGTTTCACCTCCACAAAAGTCTCGTGATACGCTGCGCCGTGCTCGATATCGGTGCGCACATCCGACGGGATCAGCGCGTTCACGGTCAGCCCAGTGTCAGAGGTGGCGCACCAAGTGCCTTTGGGGGAATAGAGTACCCCGGGGGCGGGTGGCGTCAGTTACTTTTAGCTGCAGTGTCACTTTACCCAGATCGTTGAATACAGTGACCTTTGCTCCATCATTTAACCCGCGTTCAGCGGCATCCAGTGGGTGCATCTCAACCATTTCCAGCCCTTGCGAGGCCGTATGGCCGCCAAAGGTGGCGTTGGTCCGTTTGTCCGAACTGGGGGTGATGATCACAAAGGGACGGTCCTGCAGCACCGGATCATAGCGTGGCACACCAAAACCAAACCGGTCCTCGTAGTCCTGACAAAACAGTTCAATCTTACCCGAGGGGGTGGCCGGGATCACATTCTGGCACATGATCATCTGCTCGCCGTTCAGGGCTTTCATCTCGATCGCCTTGTCCACCGGCAGTGCGCTGCCTTTGATCCCGTTCAGCTGGGGGTGGTCCGAATTGATGGCGTCATCCATCAACTGAGCATCATCAGCTTTGAAAATCGGATCGTCATAGCCAAAGCGGGCAGCGAGGCGGCGGAAGATTTCCGTGTTGGGCAGGCTTTCACCTACGCAGGGAATGACGGGCTCTGCGCGTTGCAAATAGTTTTGGCCATAGGCCCCGAACACATCGTTATGCTCAAAATGCGACGACGCGGGCAAAATGACATCACACAGCGCCATGCTGTCTGTCATGACAACATCACTGCCTGCCAGAAACAGATTCTCGCGCATCAGGCCCTTTATCAGATTGACCTGATCCGGGTGCGTGGCCACCGGGTTGTGGTTGTAGATCATCGCGGTGGCGATCGGAGGTTCCAACGTATCGTCTTGCAACAGCATGCCCAGATCAACGATGTTGAACACGCGGGTGCCGGGTTTCATCAGGTGATCGCCATGTAGTCGTAGTTGGTTTTTCGGTGTGGCGACTCCGGATTTTGCAACCACTCCCGCGCCCAAACGCCCGTGATGCCCTGTCAGCGCAGGCAGGATCATCCCCGCACGCAAACCGGATCCGCCCGACCGTCCCCGTTCAATCCCGTTGCCAAAAGAGCAGGCCATGTTTTTTGCAGCCTGAATCAGGTCGGCGACAGCATGGAATTCTTTGGCACTGATCCCACAGATTTCTTCGACTTTTTCAAGGCTGTAGTCGCGCGCTTGCGCCATGTAGGTGTCAAACCCGACCACCCAATCGCCAATGAAAGCGTGATCCAATGCCTCGCGTCGTTCCAGTTCAGCCGCCAGCCCCATCGCAAACACTACATCCGTGTTGGGCCTGATCTGAATATGCATGTCACATTGTTCTGCGATCTTGATGCGTTTTGGATCGATGATGACCAGCTTGCCACCTTTTTCACGCATCTCCTTCAAAAGCGGCGCAAGGTGCAGGTTTGAGACGGTCACGTTATTGCCCCAGACGAGCACAAGGTCCGAAAGCAGCACCTGAACAGGAGGCATCCCCGGTGCATTGCCAAATACACTGGCGTAAGCACCGCCGCGTACCGCACCGCAAAGTGGGCCGCGATTCAGCATGTTCGCCCCCATATTGTAGAAAAATCGGCGATCCATTGACCCTCCGCCCAGTTCACCGTGGGGGCCCGCATAGTTGAACGGTAGGATCGTTTCAGGTCCGTATTTGACGATAGCCGCAGCGAAGGCCTCGTGAATTAGATCAAGCGCCTCGTCCCAGCTGATCCGTTCGAAATCGCCCGATCCACGCGGTCCGACCCGTTTCAAGGGATGGGTCAGACGAGATTGGCCATGTATGAAATCAGGATAGTAGCGTGCGACTTTGTTGCAGATCACGCCATCCGTGTAGGGGTTTGCCTTTGATCCCTTCACGGCAATCAATGTCCCGTCTTGGACCTGCGCGTTCAGGCTGCAGGTATCCGGGCAGTCCAGTGGGCAGACGCTGGGCAGGGTTTTTTTATTGGCTTGCTTGTTCATGGCGGGCCTCGTGCAATTGATCTCCATCCTTTGCTATGCCCAAAAGGGATGCGCCTTAAGTTCCAAAAAATGATAATTTTGGCAAACCAATTTTCACCTGTGTGGTGTTGGCTGGGGCCATGATCTACTGATTTCTGGTTCACTAGATGGCGCGCAGGTCCGGAAAACGAAGCGGTGACACGTTTGATCCTTGCGGGTAGCGTGAGGGGATTATGGTTTGGCTTGAGCCATTTTCCCTCAAGGTCCAGGGCAAGCTAAGGGGCGATGATCCGCGGGTTTTGGTCAGTGTTAAATTTATCAACCACAATGGGTTGCGCTGTCGTGATGCGGCCAAGAAAAGTGGTCCGCACGAGACGCTTTGCGCTCGGTGAACGCGGTCGAGTGACGAGGGCCTTCAGCCTACCTATCCGGGCAATCAAAACACCGCCCGTATCCATGACTACTTCACCAAGCAAGGTGTGCCCGTTCTGTCAGTGCATGCCAGCTTTTTCATCGACCAATGCGTGTGTCTGAACTTAGAGACATGAAGGCTGAGGCATCAGGCGCAATGGTTGGCCTGGCGTTGCCTGCCTTCATCAAGCTACCAGACATGCCAGAAGACGCGGATATGTCGGACGCGAAGCTTCAGGAGCACCTCGAGAACTCGCAGGGGATGCGATGTGTCGGGTACATGGGTTGAAAATCGACACCTATAAAGAAACTCAGGTGGGGGCATGTCTCTGGCGACACGAGGAGATGCCGAGACGGATTATGAGCGTGGGTTCTTTTGTTATCTCATCGGAGCGGATAGGCTGGCATTGCGCAGATCGCGATCTTTGCAAAACCCACGATCATTCAGCCAACACAGAATGAGCACGCTGCCACGCCGCGAGAAAGTCGGTTTTGGATGAGCTATGCGGCGAGATTTCGGATAGAAGTTCTGCCAAGCGGGACGAAGTGAGGTTTGGCTTCATGCAGTTCAATGGCAACTCTCAAAGCGTTGTGTACTTTTTCCAAAAGGGCAAATCGCGGAAAGGTTCAATCCGCCTCTGCCGTTGAAGCGCTTGTTGGATTTTCTTTCAGGTACTGAACAAGCAGTCGAAGCGGTGTCATCGAGCGGTATTCCCTTGGAAAATAGATATTAATGCCGGGGATAGAAATTCGGTGACCTTTCAACAGTTCTTTGACTTGTCCGGTTTCCAACGCGTCCAAACAAGAGTCGCGAAAAGTATAGGCAATGCCCAACCCGCGAGCCGCCATTTCGACCGTTACCGGCGAGGAATTGGCAACCAAGCTTCCGCGCACGTCGACTTGATAATCCCCCTCAGGGCCGGAAAAAGTCCAGGGTGCAATTTGGCCTGAGCTTTGAAAGCGATAGCGCAGGCAATTGTGTTGCAATAGCTCGTTTGGACTCTCCGGTGTGCCCTTCTGCTTAAGGTATTTTGGGCTTGCCACCACGGCGGTTGTCAGCGGGCCTGTCAGGCTAATGGCGACCATATCCTGCGCAATCAAACCTCCAATGCGAAACCCCGCATGCAACCCCTCGCCAAGAACATTCGACAAAGCATCCGTCAGCAAAAGTTCGATTTCAATTTCAGGGTAACGCTCCTGAAATGGTGCCAGCATTTCACGGATCAGCAGATGATAGGCAACCTCAGGAATAGCGAGTTTTAGCGTACCCCGCGCCCCGTGCCCTACCGTCTGTGCGCTTTCAACCCCGTCAGATAGTTGCTCAAATGCCGGGCCTGAGCTTCGTACCAACGCCCGTCCGGCCTCGGTCAGATTGATCGAACGTGTTGTGCGAATGAACAACGCCGTTCCAAGCCTATCTTCAAGGTTTTTGAGCTGGTGACTGACCGTAGACCGTTTGAGCCCCAGCTCTTGCGCAGCGGCGCTCAGGCTTCCCTGCTGGGCAATGGCATTGAACACTTCAAGCATGGAGAGAGGTAGGCGCATTGGTGTACCTCCTACACCATAGAAGTGAAAGATGGGGCCATTGTTGTTCGATTGGAAATATCTAGATTTGCTTAACAAGTAAACACATCACACGACCACAGAGGCAAAGGCATCCTATGAATACTTTGGTTTTGACAGCACACCCGAACCTCGCATCCTCTTCGGTCAATCGAATGTGGTTTAACGCATTGTCGACTGTAGAAGGTGTCACAACTCGTGACCTGATGGCGGTCGGTGGGCCGGAAATGCAATTTGACCCCGCAGTCGAGCAAGCCCTTCTTCGGCAAGCTGACCGGATCGTGTTGCAGTTCCCGTTCTACTGGTACTCATCACCGCCTGTTCTCAAGGCTTGGCTGGATCAAGTGTTGCTGGTCGGGTTTGCTTATGGACCCGGTGGCACTCAGTTGCATGGAAAAGAGCTGATGCTTGTGGTTTCTACTGGCGGTCCGGCGGAAAGCTATCAGAGCGAAGGATTTAACAGCTTTTCCATGCTCGAATTTCTGGCACCTTTTCAGCAAACAGCCCTCATGGTCGGTATGACCTATCTGCCACCATTTGTGCTCCATAGCGCCATGAGTCGAGACCGCACCAGGCTGAATGCCAGTGAACCGGTTTTGGTCAAATATGTGACGAACCCGCGGCCGGGCCAAAGCGCCAAGACGACGGTCGCAAGCCTTGCTGTTGGGCGCTGATTGCGCCTCGACAGGCTTCGCACCCTTCAGCGCGCTTCGCTCACTCACACGGACAACAATCAAAAATGCGGGTGACCTCAACAAGAGGCATGCCCGGTAATTCTACTTTTAGGAAACTGAAATGGATAACTTTGAAAACAAAGTGGTGCTCATCACCGGCGGCGGAACAGGGATTGGGAAGGCTTCGGCCTCGGACTTTGTCACTCTGGGTGCAAAAGTGGTGATAACTGGGCGGCGCCAGCCCGTTCTTAAGGCCACCGCTCAGGAGTTGGGCCCGCAAGCCCACTATATCAGCAGTGATGTCAGCAAGAACGGTGAACCGGCCCGAATTGTTGAAGAGACCATCGCTAAATTCGGACAACTGGATGTTCTGGTGAACAATGCTGGCACCGGGGCTATGGGGCCTTTGTCTCAAACCTCTGACGCAGAGATCCAGCGTATTTATCAGACCAATGTGTTTGCACCACTGGCCCTTATACGGGAAGCAACACCGCACCTTGCCAAAACCAAGGGGGCCGTCATCAACATTTCTTCAACAATGTCGCATGGGGTGTTTCCAGGGTCTGCGGTTTACAGTTCATCAAAAGCGGCCGGTAACCATGCCACCAGATTGCTCGCGGCTGAACTTGGCCCAATGGGTATCCGGGTCAATGCAGTTGCGCCAGGCATGACCGATACAGACATATCAGCTGCCGTTAAATCAGATGAACAGATACTCGGGATGATCATCGCTCAAACGCCAATGGGTCGCCTTGGCAAGCCAGAAGACATCGCAAGTGCGGTTATAATGCTGTCGAGCAGCCGCGCAGGTTGGATCACTGGGCAAATTGTTCAAGCTGGTGGCGGCCTAATGTTGTAAGGCGAGATAGAGTTAAGATTTCAAAATGGCTCAGGCATTCGCATGCAATCAAATGCTCGTAGCCGGACAGCAACTTCAAAACAATGTTGTACGGCTATCAGCTATCCACAATGCGGCGTCTCGCGTCGAGGCGAGTGGGGGCTAAGTATCACCTCAAGGATCATCCTCTAGTCGCCGAAGCACGAGTGACTGGCTTGCCCACACTTTCGTTAAGCAATGTCCGTAAAGGGTGCGTTGCACCAGTTCGAACATCGCGCAGCATTCGATACGCTGGTCTAGGAGCCGACCTACGGTGATGCAGCGTACGACCGGAAGCCGCCCTTGTTGTCAAAGCGGCATGTCCGCTTAGCACAGAGGCAATCCGGACGATCACGAACAAAGTGAAACTGTTGGACTCAGCAGAGTGTGCATGTGAGTGTTAACACCATTTGTTGGGAGATTTGACGGATGGCTCGTTCAGAAGTCGTGGTTAGACGAATGTCAAAAACAGACAATGGGGAAATGTCCAAACTGCTTGGCGATGTTTTCAGCAAGCGAGACCCTCCCGCCGTTGCAACTAAATTCTCGCCTGAGAAACTCGAAAAAATTGCCGCTCTATTTGGAATAAAATCTGCAAAAGAAGGATTGTCGTCTGTCGCTCTTGATGAAGCTTCCGGTGAAATAGTGGGTGCGGTTTTGGCACATGATTTCGGTCAGCCGCCTCCTGATGGAATTGATGCAGTCGATTTAGGCTCCGAGCCAGTCATCACGCTAATTGACCAGTTGGAGGCCGTTTTTTCGAATGCCCACGACATTAAGCCAGAAAAATTTCTCCATATATTTATGATCGCCGTGCGTGATGATTTCGCTAGAAGGGGAATCGCGAAGAAGTTACTGGCGTCTTGTTTAATGCAAGCCGAGAGATCTGGGTACCGGATTGCTTTTGCCGAAGCGACAAACCGTTTTTCACAAAGGCTATTTTTTAATGCCGGTTTCGCAGGCATTCATTCAATTGGCTACGAAGACTTCGAGCTAGACGGGCAACTGCCTTTTCTGGACATCAAGCACGAAGGAGCTTGTGTGCTAATGGAACTCGATCTTTTGGCCTGAACCTGATTTTTGCGAAGGGAAAAAGCGAAGTAATCTGATCAGGGCCCAAAGCGGAAGCTGGTTTTGCGGTCACCAAATGTGAGCCGCCCGCTTGGGATGTCGTGCAGAGAAACACTGGCCGTTTGACGCTTGCTCAATCGAAGCTGCGTCTGACTGATCATCGGAACAAAGGCCGATTGGGAGACTACGGCGAAGGTATTTCATCAAATTCTTGATCCAATGACCGGGTCGAGACGTAACTCCTTCATAAATTAAACCACGAATGGAGGTTTCCAATGCCGACTGTTTTCCGTCTGCTTAACGCGACAAGTCTTTTTTCCTGTTTATTGATTGCATCAACCGCCCAAGCGGACTTGCGTGTAAGCTTCGATGAAGGTGCGCCAAAAGACCGCTTTCGGATCGAAAACATTGGCCTGTGTGCGGTTTCCAATGCCTCTGTTATGGTCGATCTTTCGACGTCTCAGGGTGGGTTGATTTTTGACGTAACCTCGCAAGGTGAAGGTGTCGAAGTGTTTCAACCCTTTGAATTGGTGGAGGGTGCTAAGGCCCTGGGTGGAGTACCAATTGTGACGGATGGGCAAACTGAAGTCAGGCTGGATATTGTGAGCCTCGCTCCAAGTGAAGCGATCGCTTTCACGATCGACGTAGATGACACGCGCGGTCAGCGTGCGATTACAGTGTCAGGCTCTGAAATAGAAGGCGCGGTTGTTTCCTACTCGGATGCTCAGGCCAAGGAGTCCGCAATGTTCTCTACTCTTTCTGAGGCTGAGGTTCGATTGCCAAACTGTTAAACGTCGGCCTTCAGCGACAATTTTGACCCAGCAAAATGATCAAATGAGCTGGGTCTCTCATCACAAAGGGATGTCGGTCGAATGACAAACATCACGACACGCGCTGCGTTTCTGTTTCTGGTTATCGCGAGTGGAATACTCATTGGTACACTCACTGCTCCCGGGGATTGGTACGCCAACCTGGCCAAACCATCGTTTAACCCGCCAAGCTGGGTTTTTGGCCCCGTCTGGACCACCCTTTATGTTCTCATTGCCATGGCCGGATGGCGGGCATGGGAAGCGAACAGATCCTCGCCCGAGATGAAGCTCTGGTGGACACAGTTGGGCTTAAACTTTCTTTGGTCTCCGACCTTTTTCGCGATGCAGCAGCCGTGGATAGCCTTTGCCATCATTTTGGCGCTCTTGGCCGTAATTCTAGCCTTCATACGCCTCAGCTGGGTCGCGGATCGGGTATCTGCGGTTTCTTTCGTACCCTATGCGTTGTGGGTTGCTTTTGCATCCGCTTTAAACCTGTCCATAGCAATCCTGAACTGAGGGGAGGGTGACTTATGCCACATTTTAGGAAATCATTCTTTGCGGCTGTTTTCATAATGGGTTGGGGTGCGGGTCTTCAAGCCGACGAACGCATGTTCGAAGACTTTGAGTCTGAACCTGCAAAACGATGGGATTTCGTTGCTGATACAGTGATGGGCGGCGTCTCAACCGGAAGAGTTGATTTCGAGCAAGAACAAGGTGTGTCGTTCGCTAGATTGACAGGAGCAGTAAGCACAGAAAACAATGGAGGTTTTATTCAGTTCAGACGGCAATTTGATGCACCGTTGTCGGACGCTGTTGTGGGCGTCCGGTTGGTGTTGCGCGGTAATTCCGAAATTTATTTCATTCACCTTCGGACCACGGGTACAATTCTTCCGTGGCAATATTATCAGGCAGAATTTACTTCGACGGAGGGATGGTCTGAAATACGACTGCCTCTCACGTCTTTTGAACCTTCAGGCCGATTGTTGCGCAAGACACCAACTGCGAGATCCATTTCCTCCATCGGTGTAGTTGCATTTGGACGTGATCACAGCGCTCAAATTGATGTGCAAGAAATCGACTTCTACTGAACATCGAGTTTTTTCTAGGTCAGTCTTGACGGTTTTCTGCACTTTGGGCCAAGGGAATGGTGCGTATTCGGTTTAATTAGTAATACATTCGCTGAAGTCTACGCGCTCGAAGAAGCTTCGCTTGGTGGGATCCCACTAAATCGCATCGCCATGATTGCTGATACATTACACACCGATATCATCGGTGGCACTGAACTTGGATGGTGCACCGTTCTTTCAACCCAAATCGGAATGTTTGCAGGTCAACAGGTAAGGGACTATTGCAGGTCTTCGCTGATTAAACCGGACTGGAGTTTGATGTGGATTTGATTTTGGCAGTTTCATAGGTGCCAATGCCCGCTTTGACGGTGCCGCGTCGAAGAGATTTGTAAACGTCCGCAAAGGCCGACCTTTTGGGATACTTGGGTACCACTGCCCAGATGTTGCAAAGGTCGCTTACTGCGCTTTCCCATGTCTTGGTCTCAGGAAATATTGAGTTTTGTAACACCCATTGCCTTTTCCGCTCACTTCTCTATGTTACCGCTAACTTTGTTAACGCTAACAGCGCAGGTAGCTTTCCAGCTACTAAGAGGGGGGAAGTGTCTATGACAACGCAGATTGCAATCAACGGACTTGGGCGGATCGGACGGTGCGTATTGCGTGCTTTGGCTGAACAGAACCGGTCAGACATCCGAGTCGTGGCAGCAAATGATCTGGCTCCGGCTGATCATGTCGCCCACTTATTGAAATATGACAGCGTTCACGGCCGGTTCGCGGGCGATGTTTCGTGCGACCAGAACCAGCTTTTGCACGCCGGGAATCAAACGGTCCGGTTGTCGTCTTGTCGAAGCCCTGAGGATCTCGATTGGCAGGATGTAGACATCGTTTTCGAATGCACCGGCCATTTCAATGAACGTGCAAAAGCGGCGCGGCATCTAGCCAATGGCAGTAAACAAATCCTAGTCTCTGCTCCTGTTTCTGATGCCGACCGGACCGTTGTATTTGGCGTCAACCATTTGGAGATTGAGAGCACGGATATCGTTGTTTCGAACGCGTCTTGCACAACCAACTGCTTGGCTCCTGTGGCGCAGGTATTAGATGCTGCATTTGGTATCGAGACCGGATACGTGACAACCGTTCATTCGTATACCGGTGACCAGCCTTCGCACGATCGCGATCATTCAGATCTCTACCGTGCGCGTGCTGCTGGGTTGTCTATGGTGCCCACGTCCACTGGCGCCGCCCGCGCGATTTCACAAGTCTTGCCCAAATTGGAGGGTCGTCTTGAAGGCTCTGCGATACGGGTGCCGACGGCGAATGTGTCACTCATCGACTTCTGCTTCATGCCTCAGAGGTCAACGGATGTTGAGACTGTGAACAAGGTCCTCCAATCTGCCACAACTGGGCCTTTAAAAGGTGTCCTCGGGTTTGAGGCCGCGCCATTGGTTTCCAGTGATTTCAATCACAACTCATTCTCTTCGGTGTTTGCCCCGGCTCAAACTGCGGTCACCCGGGACGGCATGATCCGGGTGCTGTGCTGGTACGACAATGAGTGGGGTTTCTCTAACAGGATGATCGACACAGGGGCTTATTTGGCTAGTCTAATGCAACAGGCAAACCAGCCTATTTGCGTCAACAGTTAGTCGGAAAAGTCTCATGGTTTCTCGCGTCATACCTGTCTCTACCTTTGATCTTGTCCTGTTTGGCGCCACGGGTGACCTGGCGCGGAGAAAGGTTCTGCCTAGTCTGTTTCACCGATTTCAGGTCGGGCAGTTTTCAGAAGAAAGCCGGATCATTGGTGCGTCACGCAGCGACATGTCAAAGCAGGCATTCCGTAGTTTCGTAGCAAAGTGTCTGGAAGAGTTCAGCGACACTGCATCCGCAGACGAAAGCTGTGTGAAAAGGTTTTTGAGCCTCATTGACTACGTCCAAATTGATGCGAGCACCGAAACGGGCTGGGATGTCTTGTCCTCAAAAATGCGCCCACAGATTATCAGCGTGTTTTACCTGTCGGTGGCCCCAGGATTGTTTGGCACCATTGCTTCGCGATTGCGTGCCAGTGGATGTTCGAACCGCGAAAGCCGGATCGTAGTAGAGAAGCCCTTTGGACATGATTTGCCATCTGCACAGGCGCTGAACAAGGAGCTTCTGAACAGTTTTGAGGAAGATCAAATTTACCGCATTGATCATTACTTGGGTAAGGAAACTGTTCAGAACTTGATGGCTCTCAGGTTCGCAAACTCTCTGTTTGAGCCGCTTTGGAGCGCCGCGCATATCGATCATGTGCAAATCACCGTCGCCGAGGACATGGGTATTGCGGGACGGGGCGAATATTATGATCAATCCGGCGCCATGCGTGACATGGTGCAAAACCACCTGATGCAGCTGTTGTGTCTGATTGCGATGGAACCCCCATCAAAATTCTCGGCAACAGCGGTACGCAACGAAAAAGTCAAAGTAATCCAAGCGCTAGAGCCAGTTTCAAACGCCAATATCGCCCGGGGACAGTACGTATCCTCCATGCCCGGGGAAGACTATCTGGACCATGCAGGCAATCCGCATAGCCAAACCGAAAGCTTTGTTGCCATGAAGGTTCAGGTTGCGAATTGGCGATGGGCGGGCACGCCGTTTTACCTGCGTACAGGTAAATGTTTGAGAGAAAGAGTGTCAGAGATCGTAGTGCAGTTTCGCGACCCACCGCACATGATTTTTGATGGTACCGAGGGGCACAAGGGCAACACGCTTGTCATTCGATTGCAGCCTGACGAAGGTATAACGCTTCATACCACCATCAAAGACCCCGGTCCTGGGGGTATGCGTCTGGCTGATGCGTCTCTGGACATGAGTTTCGCAGATACCCGTGTGCCCACCGAGCGGTCACAAGATGCGTACGAACGTCTAATTATGGATGTCGTGCGGGGTGATCAAACCCTTTTCATGCGCGGGGACGAGGTCGTTGCGGCATGGGAATGGACCGATCCAATTATTGAGGCATGGCAGGAAAAACGCTTTGCGCCTTCGACTTACGATGTCGGCGGATCAGGTCCCGAAGATTCACTGTTGCTTATTCACCGAGATGGACGGCGTTGGCGACCTATTGGACGCTAAATTCCCTCTCTTTTCCATTAAGAAAGACCTTTCATGGCTCATTTGCATCCAACACTGCAACTCGTCACTGACCGGATTATTGAACGCAGCTTCGCGAGGCGATCGGCCTATCTAGAGCGTATGCGCACGGCAGCGGCGAAGGGCCCATCACGTGGGCATTTGTCATGTAGTGGGCAAGCGCATGCTTATGCCGCGATGGATCAGGACAAGCAAACGCTGGTGGATATGCAGGCTGGAAATCTGGCCATTGTGACCGCGTACAATGACATGTTGTCTGCTCACCAACCTTTCGAAAGATATCCTGAGATTATCAAGGAAGCTGCTCGCGTAGTTGGCGGTACCGCTCAAGTCGCAGGCGGGGTTCCGGCCATGTGTGATGGGGTAACTCAGGGCGAGGCGGGTATGGAACTGAGTCTGTTTTCCCGTGATCTGATCGCAATGGCGGCGACTGTTGCGCTGAGCCATAACACTTATGATGCAGTTGCCTTTCTGGGGGTCTGCGACAAGATCGTGCCGGGCCTTGTGATCGCAGCACAAAGCTTTGGGCATTTGCCTGCGGTCTTTTTGCCTGCAGGGCCCATGACCAGTGGTCTTGGCAACGACGAAAAGGCCAAAGTTCGTCAGGAATTTGCTGCAGGAAACGTAGACCGCCAAGCGTTGATGGAGGCAGAAATGTCTGCTTATCACGGGCCCGGCACATGTACGTTTTATGGCACCGCAAATACCAACCAGATGCTGATGGAGTTCATGGGGCTGCACCTGCCGGGGGCTAGTTTTGTATCTCCGAACACCCCGTTGCGGGACGCCCTTACGCAACACGGTGCTCAGACCGCGCTCTCTCTTAGCGCTTTGGGTGATACCTATACGCCGGTTTGCGATGTTCTCAGCGAAAAGGCTTATGTAAACGGTATTGTCGGATTGATGGCGACTGGGGGGTCGACCAATCTGCTTATTCATTTGATCGCTATGGCGCGAGCAGGCGGCATCGTGCTTGAGCCACGTGATTTTGCGGATTTGTCAGAAGTTGTCCCGCTGATGGCGCGGATCTATCCCAATGGTTTGGCTGACGTGAACCATTTCCATGCGGCCGGTGGATTGGGTTTCATGATAGGCTCATTGTTAGATAGCGGGTTGTTGCACCCTGACGTGACGACCATCACTGGCGACGGGCTTACCGCTTATCGCTCTGATCCAAAGCTTTCAGAGGGAGAGTTGACTTGGGTGCAGGGTGCGGATGCAAGCCTGAATCAAGCGATCCTACGCCCAGCGACAGAAGGGTTTCAGTCTACAGGCGGATTATCACATTTGCAGGGGCCGTTGGGGTCTTCTGTGATGAAGGTGTCGGCTGTGGCACCTGAGCATCGCTTAATCGAGGCACCTGTGCGTGTTTTCCACGACCAAGACACTGTAAAAGCCGCGTTCAAGGCAGGCGACTTCACAACCGATACAATCATTGTCGTTCGCTTTCAGGGGCCAAAGTGTAATGGCATGCCCGAACTGCATGGCCTGACCCCGGTTCTTTCGATCTTACAAGGCCGCGGTTTGAAGGTTGCACTCGTAACGGACGGACGGATGTCAGGTGCTTCGGGCAAGGTGCCGGCGGCCATTCATGTTTGTCCCGAAGCCGCAGATGGCGGCACAATTGCTAAGTTGCGAGACGGTGATGTGCTACGGATCGACGCTTTGGCGGGTACGTTGGATATTCTCACTGAAGGTGTAGCGGAGCGTTCACCAGTTTCTGCCAGCCAAGCATCAGGGCAATTTGGTGTGGGCCGCGAGCTTTTCGCGACGTTTCGGGCCGCTGTTGGTCCTGCAGATCAAGGTGCAAGCATCTTTGGAGACCAAGTGTGAATATGACACCGAGCCAAGCCAGCCATCGCACACGCGCACTGTGCGGACTTGCGCCAGTCATTCCTGTTCTTGTCGTACATGATCCGGCGCATGCTAAGCCTTTGGCTGAGGCATTGGTAAAAGGCGGTCTGCCAGTGTTGGAGGTGACATTGCGTACACCCGCTGCGCTAGAAGTGATCGGCGAAATGTCGTCTGTTGCCGGTGGCACTGTTGGGGCCGGAACCTTGCTGACACCAGAAGATGTGCATCGGGCCAAAGATGCTGGCGCACAATTCGGTGTGTCGCCAGGATCGACCGATACCCTGCTATCGGCAACTGAAGAAGCCGACCTGCCTCTTTTACCGGGAGCCGCCAGCGCATCAGAGGCAATGTGCCTTGCCGAACGCGGTTATGACATGTTGAAACTCTTTCCTGCAGAAGCCTCTGGTGGGGCGGCCATGCTGCGTGCGCTCGCAGCTCCGTTGCCGCATATCAGTTTCTGCCCTACCGGAGGGGTCGGCCCATCTAACGTTGGATCCTACCTAAGTTTACCCAATACGATATGTGTCGGTGGAAGCTGGGTTGCACCTGATCGGCTGGTTCAAAGTGGCAATTGGGGCGAAATTGAAAAGCTAGCGCGCGCCGCTAGCCAATTGGGCAGAGATTAGAGCCGGATTCTATGACCTGATTTGGCAGACAGTTGTGCAGCATCTAGAACGCGCATTACGTTCAGTGCCTGTGCACCTGTGACAGCCAGTTCTGTACCATCACAAATGGCATCCGCGATGTTTTCATAGAATGCTTCGTACTGGCCGGGCAGTATAGGAACATCCGTGCGGGCCCCGTCTGTGTCCATCAGATAAAGCTCGGCATTTGGGGTTGCGCCCCAATGCTCGTCACCGGGGTGCTGCCCTTGTTTAAGGGCTGCTTCTTGCCCATCGAAACCAAACTGAAAGAAGCTCGACTTTTCGCCAAAAAGCGAAATGCGGGGCAGGTGATCAGGCATCAAGGAGCTGGCATGCGCAACGATCCGCGCGGGTCCGAATTCAAGAATGATGTGAAAGAAATCTTCAACCTGTGCGCCTGTCCTTTGATGCGCCACATTGGTGGTCACGGCATCTGGTTTACCAAATAGGCACATGATCTGATCGATCAGATGCGGGCCAAGATCATAAAGGATCCCCGCGCCGGGCCTTTCCCATTCGCGCCAACGATTTTTGATCGCAGGGCTGTATCTGTCAAAATGAAATTCGCCGTAGTTGATAGAGCCGAGATGGCCGTCAGTGAACACCTTGCGCGCGGTCAGAAAACCACCATCCCAACGGCGGTTCTGAAAAATGCTCAGCACCTTGCCGGTATCTGCGGCCGTCGCAACAACCGATGCCGCCTCGTTGCTATTGAGGGTGAAAGGCTTATCGACAATTACGTGTTTACCAGCGCGCAAGGCTTGCTCGGCCAGCGACGCGTGGCTGTCATTTGGCGTCGCGATAACGATCAGATCGATCTCGGGATCCGCGATCACTTCTGCAATAGGCGCGCCAGTGACGCCGTGAGGCAGAGTCTTGTTTGTGAAATCCCGGCTCCCGATACGGTGCAGGTGTAAGCGGGGTTCAGCCGCAATCAGAGGGGCATGGAATACACGGCCGGCACCACCATAGCCCAAAAGACCGACTTTGACCTTTGACATCGGGGTTCTCCTTACCGAGTGGAAATATAGTTTCGCGCGCCAAGAAGGCCAAAGTCAGGATTTTGGTAGAGGTATACCGGCATTTTTGTCCGCCAACTGCTGTGGCGCCCACCTGCGTTAAACGCAGCTAAGAAGCTGTCATCAAAAACCCACGGATTTGAAAGGGCTACGCCGCCACTGATAAAAACCCCACCCGTTGCGCCAAAGACCAGACCCAAATCGCCTGCAATCTGTCCCAGGAAACGGCGAAACAAATCTATAGCAATGACTGCATTTCGGTCTGCCCCCGCCTTTGCCAAAACAAACACCTGTTCAGATGTCTTGGGCTCAACCGGCGTGTTTCGGGCTTTTGCGATTGCGCGGTACAATACCGGGACACCTGTTCCTGACACGATTGCTTCGGCTTCGACGGCAAGGTCGGCGCCGATCCTTACCTCAGGCCACAAATCTACCAGTTCTTCGAAATAACCTACTTCTTGAGCTGATTGCGGCGACAGGCTGACATGACCACCTTCCCCGGGCACAACATGCGGTTGACCGTGCACCCAGACCAGAGCACCAACACCAAGTCCCGTTCCCGGACCAATGATCACCCGGGGTCCGTGTGGAATGTCTGTGCTGCCTTGCAAGGCCAGCACATCGGACTGCGTTATCGTGGCCAGCGACCAAGCGGCTGCTTCAAAGTCGTTCAATATCTTGACGCTGGAAGCCTTGCAGACTTGGGCAAGTTCAACTTCTGAGAACTTTTGGTTCGAATTCGTCAACTCAACAGATCCGTTGGCCACAATGCCTGCAGCAGCAACTACCACGCCCTCTGGTGGTCGGTCGTGCTCGGCTACAAACGCTGTGCAGGCTTGCAAGAAATCAAGCTCGCCCTTGGAATGATAGGATCTTTGATCAACAATCGAACCCGCATTTGAAATTGCGGCGATGCGCATATTGGTGCCGCCGACATCTGCTACGAGGTTCCACATAATGCGCCTTTGCTCTTTGTCGTTGGCTTTCGCTCATTGTTGGGCACCATTCAATCCAACCTCGTTTCGGTATCTGGATCGAACAGGCTTGCGCGCGACATATCTACGGCGAACTCCATAGTGCCCTCAATGATCTGTGCATACCCAGAACTGACTCGGGCCATGACCTCTTTGCCGTTCCAATTCAGGATGCACAAAGTATCGGCACCCGTCGCCTCGGTCACGTCGACCTCTGAGGCAAAGCTTTGTGTTTCGACGCTACCGACACCTGCTTGGGTGATCGCCTCGGGACGCAGTCCAATTACGATATCACGGCCGACAAAAGGGGCCACACTTGTCGAATGATCTGTGAGATCCAACAAAATTGGGTGCTCTGCCCCGTGCGCACGCACATAAATCTCAGCCCCGAAACCTTTTTCTGTGCGCGATACCTTGGTCGCGATGAAATTCATCGGAGGCGACCCAACGAGACCGGCAACAAACATGTTGACGGGGAGGTCGTAGATTTCAGCAGGGCTCGCCAATTGCTGAACTTCACCGTCTTTCAGGATCGCAATCCTGTCAGCAAGCGTCAGAGCTTCGATTTGGTCATGGGTGACATAGACCATTGTCGCATTCAGCCGCTTGTGAAGGCGTTTGATCTCGGTCCGCATTTCAAGTCGCAGCTTTGCATCAAGGTTCGAGAGCGGCTCGTCAAAAAGAAAGACTTCGGGGCGTCGCACCAAAGCGCGTCCCATGGCCACCCGTTGCCTTTGCCCACCAGACAGTTGGCTGGGTTTGCGATCCAGCAGGTGATCCATTTGCAGCATCTTGGCAACTTCGAAAACGGCTGCTTCACGCTCGGGTTTGGGGACGCCACGCATTTCCAGACCAAAGGCTATGTTTTTCCCAACGGTCATGTTCGGGTAAAGTGCGTAAGACTGAAAGACCATCGCGATATCGCGGTCTTTGGGGTGCACATCGTTGATCACCCGATCACCAATGGAGATTTCACCTTCGGTTACTGTTTCCAAGCCAGCGATCATGTTCAACAGAGTGGATTTTCCGCAGCCCGAAGCCCCCAGAAGCACCAGGAATTCACCATCCTCTAGGTCGATATCGACGCCTTTCAAAACCTCGACATTTCCATAGCGTTTAACGGCGTTTTTGATTGTCAGAGAAGCCATGTTCTTATCCTTTGACCGAGCCAGCAGTCAGTCCGCGTACAAAGTAGCGGCCCGCGACGATATAGACGAAAAGAGTAGGGGCCGCAGTGATCAGGGCTGCTGCCATATCTACATTGTATTGTTTGACGCCCGTTGTTGTGTTGACCAAATTGTTCATTGCCACCGTAATGGGCTGTGCCCCACCGGTGGTGAAACTGGCGCCGAATAGGAAATCGTTCCAGATCTGTGTGAACTGCCAGATCACTGATACAACGATGATCGGTGGTGAGAGCGGCAGGATTATCCTGCGAAAGATTGTGAAGAAACCCGCACCATCAATCGTCGCAGCCCGTACCAGTTCGTCAGGAATGGTGACATAATAGTTGCGGAAAAACAAAGTGGTAAACGCGAGGCCATAGACGGTGTGCACAAGGATCAACCCGTAGACCGTGTTGGTGATGCCAATAAGTCCCAATGTCTGGGCCATCGGTAAGATCACAACTTGAAACGGTACGAAACAGCCAAACAGGATCAGGGCAAAAACCAAGTTTGCGCCTTTGAACTGCCATTTGGTCAGAGCATATCCAGTCAAGGCCCCCAAGAGCGTCGATAGCGTAACTGCGGGCAGGGCCATCGTTACCGAGTTCCAAAAATATGGCTCAAGCCCGGTGCAGGTCACGCCGATGCAGGCTTCGCTCCAGGCGTGGCGCCAGGCCGTAAAGTTTAACTCATGCGGCAGTGCCAGTAGTGATCCGCCGCGGATTTCAGCGAGGTCCTTGAGAGAAGTGCCAACCACCACATAAGCAGGCAACAGGAACCAGATCGCAAACAGGAGCAGGATGGTCCAAAGTAACAGACGCATCCAAAGCACTGATCTGTTCTGTGCAGGGACGAATGTCGTCGAGTTAGACATGTTTCTTACCCCTCAGTTCGGAATAGAGATAGGGCACCATAATCGCAGCCACGGTGGCCAGCATGATCATCGCCGAAGCGGCACCAACGCCAATCTCGTTACGGCGGAATGTCATTTCGTACATGAAATTTGCGGGCAGGGTTGAGGAATAGCCTGGTCCGCCCCCTGTTAGAGCCACAACCAAATCGAAGCTTTTGATTGCCAGATGGGCAAGGATCACAACCGCGCTCATGAACACAGGGCGCATAGATGGCAGGATGATACGAAGGTATATTTTCCAAGGTGAGGCCCCATCAAGACTCGCCGCCTTGATGATATCCTGGTCGACGCTGCGCAGCGCTGACAAGAACAGCGCCATGACGAAGCCGGCACTTTGCCAAACAGCGGCCATCACCAACGCATAGACCGCCATGCTTTCACTGTTGGTCCAGCCAAAGGAAAAGCTCTCCCAGCCCCAGCTGCGAATAACGGTTTCAAGCCCCAAAGACGGGTTCATGATCCATTTCCAAGCTGTACCCGTGATGATGAACGAGATTGCCATCGGGTAGAGGTAAATTGTGCGGATAAAGCCTTCGGCGCGGATTTTTTGATCCAGCAGGATGGCCAGCAAACACCCAATAACAATGGCAACAAAGATGAATAGAAAACCGAAAATGAACAAGTTTTCTAGTGCCACGGTCCAGCGATCCATTTGGAACAGACGCTCATAAGGGCGAAAACCGATCAGATTATAGTTCGGCAGCATCTTGGATTTGGTCAGCGAAATATAACCGGTCCAAATGATGAAACCGTATACGAAGAACAGGATCAGCGCGAAACTAGGCGCTACAACGATCTGCGGTAGCGTGCGCGCAATCCTGTCTGTCAATTTTAAAGGGGGGCGGGTCACGAGGGGTCTCCTGCGGGCAACCGAGACAGGGGTTGTGGCCCACACAGGGTGAGCGGGCCACAAAGAGAAGTGCAGGCAGGTTACTGAGCCAGTTTGATGGCTTTAACCAACTTCTCAACAGCGTCTTGCGAAGACATGTCAGAATTGAAGTGGGCAGTGGCAATGTCGATGAAAGCACCGCGAACCGCACCAGCTTGCGCAATTTCGTGCGCCATGGAACCGAGCAGGGTCCCACCTTCGGCAGCTGAAACCATGTCATCCATTGATTTGATCGCGCAATCGTCAAACTCGGTGCGCGGCACATCTGTGCGGGCGGGGATTGACCCTTTGAACAGGTTGAAAGTTTCTTGAAACTCTGTGCCAAGGATCAGTTCCGCAAGCAGGTTCTGACCTGCAACCAGATCATCGCCTTTGACGTTGAACATCGCAAAACTGTCTGAGTTCAACAGGTATCCATTTTCAGATGGTGTTGATGCGCAGATGTAATCTTTGCCGGGCACTTTACCTGCTGCTGCGAATTCGCCTTTGGCCCAGTCACCCATGATTTGCATCGCCGCTTCGCCACGCATGACCATCGCCGTTGCGAGATTCCAGTCCCGACCCGGGAAATCAGGATCAACATAACCGCGCATTTTGCGCATCTGATCAAAGACACTGACCATAGTGTCAGACCCAAGCGCGTCCATATCCAGATCTACAAGTGCCTTCCGGTAGAAATCGACGCCACCAATGCCAAGCACCACGGTTTCAAACACGGTCGCATCCTGCCAAGGCTGTCCACCATGTGCCAATGGGATGATACCTGCGGCTAGTAGTTTGTCGGCGGTTGCGTTGAATTCATCCCAAGTTGTCGGGACACCTGCGCCAACTTTGGCCAGAACCTCTGGGTTGGCCCAGATCCAGTCCACACGGTGCACGTTAACCGGAACAGCAACATAGTTGCCTTCATATTTGACGATGTTCTGGATTGTCTCAGGGAGAACCCCATCCCAGTTTTGTGCTGAAGCGACGCCGGACAAATCAGCCAATGCACCGGCTTCTGCCCATTCCTGAATGTTTGGACCTTTGATCTGAACTGCTGCTGGTGGATCCCCTGCCAAAACGCGGGCCCGCAATACAGCGGCCTGAGCATCGCCACCACCGCCAGCAACCGGTGCATCAACCCACTCACCGCCGCGCGCGGAAAACGCTTCTTGCAGGGCTTTCACGGCTTTTGCTTCGCCGCCTGATGTCCAGTAATGTAGAACCTCTGCTTTTGGGTCGGCTTGAAGCGGAGCGGCGTTGAATGCCGCAGTGATGGCGGCAGCGCTAACAAGCGCCTTGGCGAAAGATTTCATTGTATTCCTCCCAGAATCGATTGTTGGCAATGCCAACTCTTCCAGAAGGTTAAGACCAAGACCTTTTTTGGCCACCTGTTGTTTTGTTGCGTTTTGTAATGACCCTATAACTAACTCTTTGAGCAGCGAAAAAAGTGATACAGTGTGCTGGAACGACCAAGAAATGGCCCGCGGATCAGAGGTTCAGTATACTGTCACGTGTTCACATCATCGAAGACGACACTGAAATTTCGTCGCTCTTGTCGACCTATCTCACCGGGCGTGGGTTTGAATGTCACGTGTCATCAAGTGCGGAAGTTGCCCAGGCTCATAAGCCAACAAACTTTGACATATTTATTGTCGATATCATGCTTCCGGGCATTGATGGTCTCAGGTTTTGCCAATGGGTGCGCAACACGTCTGATGTTCCGATTATTATCTTGTCAGCCGAAAAAGGCGATGCGAAGCGCATTCATGGCATTGAACTTGGCGCGGACGATTATTTGGAAAAACCGTTCAATCCACGTGAATTGTTGGCGCGGATGAACGCCCTCTTGCGCCGTAGTAGCGTCGGCGGGCGGAACCATTTTACAGGAAAGGTTGGATTTTCTGGTTGGGTTTTGGATCGCACCCATCAAAAATTGCACGGACCCGGCGCACTTCATGTTCCGCTCAGCTCCACCGAATATCAGCTGATCTCAATATTGATTGCCGCCGTGCCTGAACCAGTGAGCCGCGAAGATATTGGCAGTGCAATCTTGAATGTCGCGCTTGATCCAGAGGACCGCCGTGTCGATATTCTCGTCAGTCGGTTGCGTAAGAAACTGTCTGCAATCCAGCATGATGCGGATTTCATTCGCACCGTGCGCAATCGCGGCTATCAATTTTGCGCTGACTTGCAAGATATGGACTAGGCAATGGGCGCATTCCTTATAGCCGTTATAAAACTGCTCCCACGTTCGCTTGCCAAACGTCTGCCGTTACTTGCGATCCTGTCTTTTTTGTTTGGCGCTGTGGTGACCGGTTGGACGATGCAGAACTTTTACAACCGGAGTATTGCCCTCACTCAGGCCGAAACTTCGGGAGAGGTGCTACGTGACCTTCTTGGTAAAGAGACGTGGCAAAATCTGCCGGACGGTGACGTGATTTCTTCTGGTTTGTTTGAAATGCGCCGTGGGCCGGAATTGCACGATGCGTTACCACCATATTCCGTGCCTTTGATTTTGACACTCAATGGTGAACGATTGCGTGCTGCCGTAGCCTTTAACAGCCCGCCAAAACTGCCCGAAGCTCTAAGCGCTCGCAATGAGGTGCAAACCGCCGCCGCGCGCCTTGCCGAGTTGTCTCGCGGTATTGCCCGCCAAGATCAGACGGCGGCGCTTCATGTGTTTATGCCGTCGGATGTGGTTATAACCATTTCCGCCCCCACAATCTGGCAATCGCGACCCGGGCAAACATGGATTGCGATTATTGGGATTGCCGCCTTTGTACTGGGTCTGTCGCTTGTGATCCCGCTGGCGCTCAACCTTGCCGCGCCTTTTAAGAAGCTGGCTGCAAGAGGCCCAGTTTCAGGCCCAACAGATCCGTTAACCTCGACCGAAGCCTATTTGATTAGGGATAAGATCACGCGTCTGACGGAGCGATATGCCGCTGAGCAGGAAAAAAAGGAACGTGATCTTGCTGCGATATCGCATGATCTCAGAACACCAATAACCCGACTGCGTTTGCGAACTGAGCTCCTCCCAGAGGGGGAATTGCGAGACCGTTTTGAAGCTGACCTTGATGATGTATCCTCGATCATTGATGGGGCGCTTGATCTGCTTAGTCTCCGTTCCCAGCCAGAAGAGAGCTACCAATTTTCGCTTGCGTCATTGGTGGAAAGTCTTGTGAATGACTATAGCGATACCGGTAAGAACGTCACATTTTTCGCCCCTGAAGCGGTCGAATTGCAATCAGCCACGTCGATATTCACATCTCCCGAAGATGTCAGCATTCGGACTGACAATACCTGCCTCATTTTTGGTCAACCGGATAAGTTGAGACGTGCGTTTTCAAACCTGATCGACAATGCTTTGAAATATGGTGGGCGGGCTGTTGTCGAGGTAAAGCCGCTTTCCAATGACATGATTGGTGTAGACATCAGGGACTTTGGACCGGGAATTGAACCAGATGAGGTCGCGCGTGTGCGGCTTCCATTTGTCCGGGGGCACACAAGCCAGTCCGAGCGTGGGTTCGGCTTGGGGCTCTCAATTGCGACTGAGTTGATTGAGCTTCACGGTGGCACTTTGGAGTTTACCAACCTGGAACCGGGCTTACTTGTTACAGCGCTTGTTTCTCGTGGAGCGGATTGAACTGAAGCTGTTTTGACGGCGTAAGTTCCGTTTTTTCAGCGGCCGTCGTGATCGCGGATTCTTAATGCAGAGACACGGGCTGTAGAACAAATCGGACTCTTTGAAAAAGAGTACTGCAACGACGCATCAATGATAAGTTTAGATTGTCAGGAACAGCGTCTCCTGCCTGTTAAATTTTGCGTTGAAACGAGGCAGGAAACGATCAAGTAGGAGCTTTGTCTAAGTAACTCGGAGCCGAGAGAAGGGGGGAGCATTTTAGTAGGCGCCAATTCTTGTTTTAGGCCAAAACAAAATTTGTACCGCCGGTGACCTCATCTTGACCTCTATTATTAGGCGACAGATGCGTGTTGGTGAAACGCTGCGAGTTTTGATGGACCTATGGCTGAGTTGCAGACTGTACCGACGTTCAAACCAGAAAAAACTTGATCGACGCAAAAGATATCGACACCCTTCTATCGCATGCGCTTCATTTGTGGAGAGCCACTCAAATAGGAGGTTCCATGCGACACTATGATTGGTTAGCGTCTCACGCTTTTACGACACCAAATAAGGCATGTTGGGTCGATCTGCACTCGAAACGGAGTTTCACTTTTGAGCAGGCCAATGACCGCAGCAAGAAACTGGCCGCATATTTGGATCAACGCTGTGGCGTAGAGAAAGGCGACCGAGTTGCCGTCCTTGCCATGAACTCGACCGATATGATGGAGATCCACGCTGCTTGTGCCAAATTGGGCGCGATCTTTCTGCCGCTGAATTGGAGGCTGGCAGCGCCAGAGCTGGATTTCATTCTGTCGGATGGTACTCCCAAGGTTTTGATCTACGATACCGCCAACAAAGAGTTGGTAGAGGCGTTGACAGAAGCCCTTCCTGCCATGATCGAAACGACGGGTGGGGGTGGTAATAGCGAGTATGAAAGCGCCATTGCCGGGTCCGATGGGAAACATCCGACGCCTGAAATTACGCATGATGACATTTGGACAATCCTTTACACGTCGGGGACAACGGGGCGGCCGAAAGGTGCAATCAATACCTATGGAATGGCTTTCATCAACGCGGTAAACATGGGCAGCCCTTGGGGTATTACACACCAGAGTATCGGCCTGACAGTCCTGCCGTTGTTTCATACTGGTGGATTAAACTGCTTCACGACTGTGATGCTGCACAATGGTGGTTGCTCGCTGATCATGCGGACCGTAGATCCGGGGCAAATACTTGAAATTATCGATGATCCGAGCACCGGGCTTACCCACTTTTTTGGTGTTCCCGCCGTCTATTTGTTTATGAGCCAACATCCCTCGTTCGATACAACCGATTATTCGCGGCTGGTTGCTTGCGGAATCGGCGGCGCACCGTCTCCAGTTCCATTGGTTAAGACCTATCTGAAAAAGAATATTAGTCTGGCGCAGGGATTTGGGATGTCAGAGACCAGCCCCTTGGTATCGGGGCAAACCATGGAGCAAGCGGTTGAAAAACCGGGCAGCGCAGGGCGATGTGCATTGCATGGCGAATTGAAGGTCATGCGCAACGAAACGACAGAGGCCGATTCCGATGAGGTTGGCGAGCTGTGGGTGCGTGGTCCAAACATCACTCCGGGGTACTGGAATCGGCCCGAGGCGAAAGCCTCAGATTGGGTAGGAGACTGGTTCAAAACCGGGGATGCTGCGCGTCTGGATTCTGACGGTGATCTGTGGATCGTGGACCGTTGGAAGGATATGTATATATCCGGGGGCGAAAACGTCTATCCCGCCGAGGTTGAAAACACCCTGTTCACGTTGGAAGGTATCGCCGATGGAGCAATCGTTGGCGCTCCGGATGATCGCTGGGGTGAAGTGGGTGTCGCGTTTGTTGTTCTGAATGAAGGGGTCGATCTTTCAGAGGATGATGTTATCGCTCATTTCCACGATAAAGTTGCCCGGTACAAAATACCTGTTCGTGCAATTTTCATGGATGTTCTGCCTCGAAACGCTACGGGAAAAGTGTTGAAAAGAGTTTTGCGTGACCAGATCTAGGGTCTGGACCAATCAACCAAGCCATAGAGTTGGCACGAAATCGATGGAGGACAGTACGATTTTTGGGCATCTACCTACGCTCTCGTAACAATTGTTGTGCTTTAGAAAGCCGCTATCATGCAGGTAAAGTGAACCGCCACGTTGACCGCCTAGCTGTCATGCGCGTCAAATATTCGTACGCTTGCTTAACCAAAATTGTGGGATGAACGACCAGCGCTCAGACAGGTCTGGTTAAATGCGTGTTCTTCGTTTCTGCAGTAAGACCGTGTGAAAGCCCCAAGCTTTGAATATGGAGATTGTTAAGCCAACAACGCCGCAACAATCGGGCCGATTTGAAGGATATCGGTTGGCTTGACCAAAAGCGCAACTTGCCAATGGCTGCACTAGTGTTAACTCTTCCCTTGGAAAAGGAGAGAAACATGAACCAGACGCAAGATGACGTGAACGACGCCAAGGTCTATCTTAATGGTCTGGGCTTGGGCTCCATATCGGCCGCAGTTTATCTGGTGCAGAAAGCCGGTTTCGACCCGAAACAGATCCATATTTTCGAACAAAATCCAGAAATGGACCTTGTCGGCGGTTCCATGGATGCCTCAACGAAAATTGTCGACGGCAAACCTGTCTATTTCATGCGCGGCAGCCGGATGTACGAGGACAAGGTCTACTGCTGCACCAAAGAACTTTGGTCGCTGATCCCATTTGACGAATATGGGTCTTGCTTGGATGATCACGAGCGCAATCGTGAAGAATGCGACGTCGACACGGTAGTCCGTCTCCTGCACGCAGATGGCGAAAAAGACAGCGGCCACGACCTTGGCTTGGGCCCCGTCGAAACCGTTCAGATGGCGCGCTTGATGGCAATACCGGAGTCGGCGATTCCAGCTGACGCCAAAATAACCGAATATTTCAGCGAAGCCTTTTTCCGCAGTAATTACTGGTATATGTGGCGCGCTCTATTCGCCTTCCAGCCCTGGCATTCGGCGGTCGAAATGCGCCGTTATATGCGTCTCTTCTTCCACCGTATGTCCGACATGGAGAAGATGACCTCTCTCGAACGTACCCGCTATACGAATTACCACTCCTTCGTCCTGCCTGCTATCCGTCTCCTGACCGAGAAGGGAGTGAACATCCACTATGGCTGTCGTATCACGGACGTGGACTTCAAAGTCAGCGGCGAGCATCGGTGGATTGAGCGCCTGTTCCTGCAGACCGCTGCAGGCGAGCCCATGGAAGCGATCGAGGTTCGGCCTCATGACCGGGCGTTCCTGACAATAGGCTCGATCGTATCCAACCACGAATATGGTTCGCACGATCAACCTGTCTCAATGAAGCCTCCGGAGAAGCCAGGTGGAGGCTATTTGCTCTGGCAGAAAATAGTCGCGAAGCAACCTGATCTGGGGCGTCCCGAGCGTTTCCTGCGCGATATATCTCTTTCAAGGATGATGCATTTCACAGTGACTTTCCGTGGCAACCTGTTTGAGCGAAAGTTCCAATGGCTCGTTGAACGGCAGATGGGGCGGCAAAGCCCATTACCACTGACACAATCGCCCTGGATCATGCATCTTCACACCTATCGGCAGCCCTTTTTTCCTGGCCAAGCTGCAGACACTTGCGTGATTTGGGTATCGGCGCTGGGTGAGGACAACAAAGGGCAATTTGTACAAAAGCCCATGTATGAGTGCACGGGGCGCGAGATGTTGGAGGAACTTCTGGGTCATCTCTGGGGCGACCTTGAAGAAGACGAGAAAGCAGAACTCCTCGAGACTTCGTATTGTGTCCCCTGTCGCTTGCCCTATGGCATCTCTCAGTTCTTGCCCCGGGCGGATGGTGACCGACCACCTGTAGTTCCAGAAGGTTCACAGAATTTCGCGTTGTTGGGGCAGTTTGTGGAGATCCCCGACGGGATCGTCTTCACCACAGAGTATAGTGTTCTTGGTGCTATCTTGGCGATTAAGGGGCTGGTAGATTCCTCGATCGAGCCCCCTGCGATGTACTTTGGTCAACATGACCCATGGACGAACCTAGCGACGGCCAAGGCGATCCTGAGATAAGGCGGCGTTATAGCCCTATCAAAATGGTGACACTAGACTGCTGGCCACAAGCGCCACCTAACCGGAGATTGGTAATCACAGCCTGACAGTTCGTAGATGCGCATTCTGCACACACTAGTGATATCATCTGGCTTCAGGAGAATTGCGTTGGTCAGAGATTTACGCACAACCTTGAGATCCTTTATGGATCGCGCTGATGCAATGATCTAGGCACCACTGAGCGGTCCGAGTTTGGAGCTGATCAATGTCTGGGCGTCATTGCTGGCTGTGCGCACTTTTGCCATTAAGGTCACCTCCTTTTGATTGAGTTGTTTCAATGTGTTTGGTGAAAAACGGATTGCAGCGCCTCGGTCATTGTTCACGACGCGAGTTGGGCTTTAAAAGATCACGCCGGTACCCATCTCTTTTGCTACCACAACCACGTCTTTGAGGTGGCTTGCGAGCAACTCACTGCCTTAAGAGCGTGTAAGAAGCAAAGCCCATGAGGTCGACGCCACGCGTGAATATCAGATCAGTTACCATGCAAACATAAACCAGGAACAATACAGCGGCGTAACCAGGAAATGCGTCTTGATGAATGGCCATGCTGGCGAGTTTCTGTTTCGGGCGATAAAGACCGTGTTTCATGACTAAGTCTTGGCAAAGGTTTTCCGCCTCCACTTTTGGCACTATAGATGAAACATGCTGAGGTTTGATGAAGCGACGACCAAACTCCTTGAAATTGCCTATCAGGGTGGTGATGTCAGCCGACGCAGGAGGATGGCATTTGATGCCCTGCATCTGTCCGAGGGAGATGTCGTCGCCGATATCGGTTGCGGCAACGGGCTTTTGACGGAAGAGATTGCACGCGCTATCGGTGCGAGCGGACGGGTCATTGGCATTGATCCCAGCGCGGACATGCGCACTCCGGCAGCAAATAGGTGCGCCGCGTTCCCGAACGCTCAGATCAAAGATGGATTGGCCGATGTGCTGCCACTCCACGACGGGGAAGCGGATAAAGCCGTCGCTGTTCAGGTTCTTGAGTACCTCTCTGATATTCCAGCCGCCATTCGCGAAGCGCATCGTGTTCTAAGGACGGGTGGTCGATTCATCGCCGTTGATACAGGATGCAAAACACTGGATTGGTTTTCCGAGGATGAAGATCGCATGCGCTGTGTTCAGGATGCGTGGGATCATCACTACATTGAACCACGCGTCGCCGCACTTTGGCCTCGGCTCACGCGGGATGCTGGGTTCTTCTCCGTCGAAGTCGAACCTTTCACCTTCTGCGACGTCACCCTTCGTCCTGATGGCATAGCTTTCATGCTGATGCATCTAATGTCGCGATATGCTGCGGAAAATGGATACATGAGTACGAAGGAAACCAAAGCTTGGTTTGACGAACAGATTGATCTCGCAAGGCAAGGGCGGTTTTTCTTCTCGCTGACCTACTATAGGATGAGTGCGATCAAAGCTTAGTGGTAACAGATGCATATGTTTCGAAACGCCCGGCCAACTGACGTAGATAGCTGCTTCGATATTGAGACCTCCGCTTACGAAGGCGATGAGGCTGCGACCCATGAAAAGATTTCGAAACGGATCAGGATCTATCCCGAAGGTTTTCTTGTGCTTGAAATAGACAGCACAGTGGTTGGATTTATCAATTGCGGGTGCGCGGACGAGGTGGAGATGTCGGACGAAGATTTCAAGGAACTAATCGGCCACGACCCAGACGCTCCGAATGTCGTGATTATGTCTGTCGTAGTTGATCCTGCACACCAAGGCAGAGGGTTCTCACGGAAACTGATGGACGAGTTTGTCGAGCATATGCGGCAGATGGGCAAGGCGACGATCCACCTGATGTGTAAAGAGCACCATGTGCCGCTCTATGAGAAGTTCGGATATCGATATTTGCGACCGTCAGCCTCTGATCATGGTGGAATGACATGGCATGAAATGTCCATGACACTCTAGAAACGCGCTTTTAAAAAGGTAAACGAAACGACCGTTTTTGAACATCGGTCTATCAGAGCGCGCAACCCCCGGGGCCAGAGCCGCGATGCCGCGCAAAGCTCTGGAGACGAGGCCTATTCGGCGGGTTTTGGTCGACCCTCGTGGTCTTGGAACGGGTGGCTTTCTGTGCTGCCGACGCCATGGCGAAGAATGACGAAGGCGAAGAGCGCCATGGAAATTACCGCCAGAACAGAGCCAACCTGAGCTAAAGTCTCGCTCTGATCTGCAATCGCCAAAGCAATACCTGGCGTGAGGACGACAACCGTCACGAACGCTAGCCCAAAATGGACAACTGCCAATCGGCTTTCAGCGGCCATCGGCGTCAAGGCATAGTAGGTTCCAAATATCGACATCGAGACAAACCCTATCAAGTTCAAGTGGCCATGCGCAGGTGACAGCGTGTGATCGTGGCTTGCAGACATCTGGATGCCCCATATCATACCGCACAGAGCGAATATTGCGGCGGTTGCAAAGAACCATGTAGGTAGTTTTTTCATTTCTCACTCCTTGCATTTGCGGCCTGATGTCGACCTGTCTAGATCAGGTTATTTCGCAGTCTATTCTGGGCCGACGATGGTCATTCCGACTTCGCCGGCAACTTTGAGCACGGCGCCTAAGTCGGGTTCTCTGGGCGTTGGCAGCTTGGTCTGATCGTCAGGGAGGACCGTCCCCAGCCCAGTAAAAAACGCCTCGTGCATATGCCCAGGTGCGTTCAAAATGAGCACTCTTGCCGGACTGTCTCCGATAGCTTTAAACGCGTGGACTGCGCCGTCCGGGATTGCGATATAGTCGCCTGGCTCTGCAGGATATTCACCACCGTCGATCACGAACATGATCTGGCCGTCGAGTACGAAGAAGCCTTCGGTTTCACCTGCATGGTGGTTCGGTGGCGCTCCGGCACCAACTGGTACGGTGCACTCGACGAGGCAGAACTTGCCATCAACCTCCGACGGAAAGGCGTGAAACTTCGTCAGAATATTCAGAACGTTATATGTGCGCGGGCGGGTCGCCATGTCGGTCCTCATTTGCTTGACTGATTCTGTCGATAATGATACATCTGTCTCAAAATAAGACAAGTGTCTCACGAAGAGAGACCGTAAACATATAAAGATATAGCATGACCAAACCTCACATTCGAACCGCCCAACAGGAGAGAACGCGACAAGCGATCCTTGAGGGTGCCAGACAATTGTTGTCCGAAGGGAAAACCGTGACGGTCACTGCAGCCGCTGCCGAAAATGGCGTGTCAAAGGCGACGAGTTACCGGTACTTTTCCGATGCAAGCGTTCTTGTCGCCGAGGCAGTCCTAGATGTCTCGGTGAAGCCCTATGAAGCAGTCATTGCCGATGCGCAGGATTTGCGCAGTAAGCTAAAAGCAATTTGCCTGTACTATCTTGATCTTTCCCTACAGAACGAAGCGGGTTTTCGGCAGTTTCTAGCGGCGGCGATGACGGGGTGGCGAGCTGGAAGCACGGCAACTGCCCGTGGCGGTCGCCGCATCAAGATGTTTCGGCAGGCGTTGTCAGAGCACGATACCGGATTGTCCAGCGAACAGAGCGACATCCTTGTGCGCGCCTTGTCCGCCTCCACCGGTCTGGAAGCTATGATCGCCCTGATCGATGTCGCAGGCGCGACACCGCAACAAGCGCGTGAAACAACAGCTTTCATGGTTGATGCGATCATCGATCGAACGTTTGAAAAGGCATGCTAAGTAGGTCTGCTATCAGACGAATGTTATGCCAAGACCCATCAGTAGAACACTAATATTCGCAAAGTCAGAGGACACATTTAACGTCAAAAATGATCACTTTTAGCCTCTTCTTCGACAAACAACATCTGTTTGGCACAAGATAGCAATAAAATGCCGTGTTTAGTGAGTACAAACTCGCCGTGGCAACGCTCAAACAAGGGCACCCGAAGTTCTTGCTCCAGGTTGGAAATACGCGTCGAGACCGATGGCTGAGGCAGTTGCAAACGGTCGGCGGCTTTGCGAAAGCCCCCTCAAACAGGCGACCCACAGGGAGATTCGGAGTTTTTCAAAGGTCATACGGTATCCATATTTTACTGCCATGGCCGCAAAGAGATAGCTTCTTTTGTGTTAGGTTGAGCTATCCCGCCTTTTACTTTTCCATCGGGTTAAAAACGTTCCAAACTTATGCGCAACGAAGCAGGCATCGCCCAACAATTATATAAGTCAGTTGTAGCTCGCGTTGCAGAGCTCCGCCTCAACCGCGTAAATGCCCATTTCCGGCATTGTCGCGCATAACGGCTTTGTTCACTTTTCGATGTGAGTTGCTTTTAGAGTCGAGTTGGAACTGGCGAGCTCTATCGCCCTAGCCAGTTGAAGGGCAGCAATGCGCAGAAAGTCGCGCGCACGGGCCAAACCCGGCTTTGCGGATGGCTGCAAGATGCCGTAACGGAGCGATATGTGGATCAGCTTAAGGCTTTTCCTCTGTCGCACTGATGCGGAATTGCGTCGGATTCATTCCTGTTTGAGAGCGGAAGAAACGTGTAAAATGGGCCTTGTCCGAGTACCCCAGTGAAACACCGATGCGTGCCACGTTTTGCGTGGTTTCTTTCAAGCGCTCCTTGGCCACGTCTATCTTTAGACGCTTTATCTCACGTGGCAATGTTGTGCCGTGATGTTTCAAAGCCTTGAGAAATAATTCAGGATCGATGCCAAGAAGCTTGGCGATTGGCTCGGGTTCCAGATCCATCTCGTTCAGTTTGTCCCGTAAGGCAGATCGCATCACGGCCACCACACTAACATCCTGTTCAGATGACACGGATTGTACCAAAGGGAAGCGAGGTTCCAGAACAACATCTTCATGCAACCACGCAGTCGGGAAGCTGATTTGCATGCCAGGGTCAGGCCCGAAACGGGCCTTTATCCCGTTATAGCTTGACGGTACGCCGACGATATAGCGGCTTTCGCAGGTTACAACCGTAGGGTCCCAGTTCGTACCGGATACGGATTGCAGCAAACGCACATAAACAGCTGTCCCAAATCCTGTGACCTGAACTGGCGGCACCGAGGGCTCTTGCTGTCGCGCGATCCGGTAGATTGATCTGTCGGCTTCAACGACAAGACTATGAAGAACAGAGCTGGATTCGCGGGGCACCAAGCGCACAAAATCGGAAAAGAACCTGAACAAGGTAGATCGTGACTGAAGCGCATTGGCAAACGGCGGCCACGCTCTTAGATCAAATGTTTCGCCAACATGGACGCCAAGGTATCGGTCGCCAGCGCGTTCGGAAAGTTTGTTAAGCAGTCCAAAAATTAGTTCCGAATGCACATAGATATTGGCGTCGCGCATCAAATCTTCGCTTACGCCAAACTCTTCTAATGTCAGGCGCGGGTTGATGTCGCGCGCTTTCAGATAGTCCAAAAAAGGCAGTGCTAGCGCCAGCCGGATGAAACCTTCCTGATGGGCTTGCGAAATGGTGGTATGCGGCATGGGCACCTCCTGGACTTAGAATAAACGGAATTTCTGTCGATTGTTGCCAGTTTTGCTTTCAAAACCATCTTTATTGAAGGAAAAGTGGCCACCTAACCCTCAGTCGATCTGCTAGGCTCATCTGAAGTTTTTGACAGGGGAGGTCAATTTAATGCCCATTTCAATCAAAACGGCGGTGGTTGCTGCGAGCGTCGCGCTCGCCCCGCTCAGCATCGCGCAGGCGCAGGAAGATGCGCGGCAACAGGTTCTGTTCACCAATGTTCATGTCTTTGACGGTATCAACGAAGCGCGGATCGAAAATGCGAACGTTCTGGTTGAGGGCAACCTGATCAAAACAATCTCGACCGATGACATAAGTCCTGGCACTGCTACAGTGATCGACGGCGGAGGCCGGACGCTGACCCCCGGATTTATCGACAATCACGTGCACCTGATGCTGCCGGGTCCGACATTGCCATCGATGGAAGCGAACAGCACCTGGGAAGACCTCGCGATCGCGGGCGTTGCGTCTGCCGAGATGTATCTCATGCAGGGATTCACAACCGTTCGCGATGCGGGAGGCCAGAACGGCGGCTTGCAACGCGCCATCAATGCCGGAACGATTATCGGGCCACGCGTTTACCCGTCCGGCGCTTTTCTCGGAACGAGAGGCGGACACGCGGATTTCGCGAATTACACCTCACCGGTAGGGGAGTCCTCCAATTTCAGCCGCTTGAACATGGCACAGGAAGTTGACAGCGTGGCGGATGTTCAAAAATTTGGGCGCAACAATTTCCGTATGGGGGCCAGCCAACTGAAGTTCATGCAGTCGGGAGGCGTAGTGTCGGCATTTGATCCGTGGCAACTAATTGCAGGTTCTCAGGCCGAGATCGAAGCGGCTGTGCAGGTTGCCAACGAATATGGCAGCTATGTGATGGCGCATTCGTACCGGAAAGAGGCGATCCTCAACGCCTTGAACGCTGGTGTCCGTTCGATTGAACACGGCTTCATGTTCGATTGCGAGATATCTGCCCTGATGGCGGAAAAGGACGCTTACATCACGACAAACCTGACTGCGTTCGATCCAAATCTTTTCGACATCCCTGCCATCAACGAGGTTCCTGCAAGCTTGCGTAAGGCTAAATCAGCCTCGGCAGCATTTGGTGACTACCTCGACAACATGCGAGAATGTCCGGCAAAGCGCGGCCATCACACGGACTGCGTAGGTACAGTTGATGCCTGCAATATTCAGATTGCCTACGAAAAACATCTCGCGAACGAGTTCTTCGGTGCCTACACCTCGCTGGTTGCGATGACGTCGGTTGGCGGAGAGATCGCTGCAATGACCGGGGATTTCATGAACCCCTATCCCGATGGCAAACTTGGCGTGATTGAAGAGGGCGCTTATGCCGATATCTTGTTGCTTGACGGAAACCCGCTGGAAGATTTCTCGGTCGTTGGCACAGGCGATCAATGGTTCGGTGCTGAGCCTCGGCCGGAAAGTCCAAAAAGCATTCGGATCATCATGAAAGACGGTATAATTTACAAAAATACGCTGAACTGATGAACCGGAGGGGCGGTCTTTTACCTCGGCCGCCCTGATAAACATTACCCATCAAAAGCAATAAAGAGGGAAACATTTTGGGAAAGCGCTTGAGTATCCTGCGACCTATTGCGGCTGGCATAGTCATTTCGTTGCTTCCAATAAGCACCTTCGCTCAAGGGCTATCCGGGCCTTCTTCAACAATCGCTGATCTTGAGCCGGGCGACGGGTTGACGGACCCACAGTATCGCTCAGATTTCCCACGAAACGTCGCACCGGCTTGGTTTGCTTGGAAGGAAGGGCTGTCTGAACGCGGTTTTCGTTTCAACATCGATTACCTATCCCTAGGACAAAACTCGTCGTCAAACCTTGGTGTCGGAGATGCAGGTGGCGGCATCGCCCGGTTTTATGGCAATTGGCAGGCAACGGAACAAGGGTCGCTGACCTTCAAATTGGAACACCGCCACGCCTATGGTACAGTTGCCCCGCAGTTTCTAGGTCTGGATGGAGGCGCCATCTCGATAACCGGCACTGCGTTCAACGACAATGGCACCATGCTGACCAACTTATTCTGGACCCAGCGCAACACCAATGGAAACTGGACGTTGCAATTTGGGCAGATAGACGTCACGGACTTTTTAGACATCTACGGGCTGGTTAGCCCTTACACCGCGTTCCAAAACCTGGCGTTCAACACCAACCCGACGATCAATGCCCCTAACCCTGGTTTGGGCATTTCAGGCGGCCTGAAGTTGGGTGAAAACTTCTATGCCGTCGCCAGTCTTGCGGACGCAAATGCCGACCCGACATCGCCCGACTTTGACGTGTTTTCGCATGGTAATCTCTTTAAGAGTTTGGAAATCGGTTACACGAGCGGTTTTGACCGCATCTATTTCGATAACATTCACTTAACGCTTTGGCATGCGGATGCGGCTGATGATGGCAGCCGGGCCGAAGACTACGGCGCCTCATTTTCAGGTGCCTGGTTCGTCGACAATCAGTGGATGCCCTTTGTCAGGGCTGGGGTATCCAAGGGGACCGCAGCGCTTTACGAAAAATCAGTGTCCGCTGGGGTCGGATATTATGGGCGCAACACCGACCTTGCCGGGGTGGGGATTAATTGGGCCGAGGCAAATGGTGTTCCGGGTAGCCAGACAACACTTGAGGCTTTTTACCGTTTCTCGATCTCTCCTGGCCTTCAGATCACCCCGTCGCTTCAGTTCATCGATAATCCCCTACTGAACCCAGGACAGTCTAATATTTTCCTAGTTGGGCTTCGCGCTCGGGTTGTGTTTTGAGATGCAGACGGGCTGCCTCTCAAAACACGAGATAACGACTTCTTCTTTGGACCTAATTTTGCTCCGGGGCAGTTGATAAAAGAGCAATCGTTGATGATCTCTTGAATATTGAAATTGCCTTCTGGCAGAGTGTGGTTTCGGCTACGCAACGAATGTTCGTTCTCAACCCAATGCCTAGATCTCGAATGGTCCAAAGAAAGTCTGGCTCGGTCTTTGAGTGCTACCAATTTGCAAAGGTCGCTATCAGCGCATTGGCGGCCTTTGAGCGGTTCGGATCGTCAAGATCGACCGCCCTAGTTCTTTTCTAAGCCTGCTTTCAGTCCAAAGCGGATAACAGGCTTAGAGCTCATTACACGAGAAGTAGACATTCACTTTGCTAACGCTCGATGACGGGTGAGTGGGACAAATTGAGCAGTCGCTATACGTCAACCAACGTCAGCTAAGTAATACGCGAGTGCCTTCTCTCGCGGGTGAGTATCAGCATGGGGTAGGCGGTTTTTCATCGAGCAAGGCAAGCAAATCGGCAACTTGCTCGCGTAGACGAGAGCTATTTGAACGCCTGCATAAAGAGTAGGTCTCTCTTTTGAGCACGCATGCTACCGCACATGCGGAAAATTCGAGGGACGAATTCTCTGTCTTCGAAAGAGACTGTTCGGTTCGTATTCGAACAATGAGAAATGCCATTCACCAAAGTCAAATTTCGACATGCAGCGTTTCAACTTTGGTGAATTCGGGGACAACTGAAAGCTGCCCCCGAGAACAGATAACCTTTACTGAGACATCCCGCCTTCGCTGGAAATCTGCTCCTGCACATGAGCCTCATTGGTTACTGCGCTCCCGCGAGGAGGGAACTCGGCAAACGTGGACAGGTGCTTTTGAACCAGTCGCGCCGCCGGCCCGAATGCCCACATTTTGTTACCCATCCAGCGCGTGTACATGCCAGATTCATCTGCTGCTTTCTCGTAGGGATCACGACGCAAGTTGAATAGCAACGGTGCATTCAACTCCTCTTTGGGTCCAGCCCACCCCTGAGTTTGAATCGTGAAATGAGCCTTCCAATCATTGTAACGCACAGCCTGTAGGTCAGGACCTTCGTAATAAACGATCTCCTTGCGGTTGCTGCCAGTCTCGCCAGTCAAGAATGAGAGTTGGTTATAGCCATCAAGATGCACCTGATATCCCTCGTACCCCTCGAGAAGGGTTGCGGGCAGGTTATCCGGACCACCTGCGGCTGCAACAAGCGTAGGCATCCAGTCCAACCCATCGAAAATGCCATTGTTAACCTGTCCAGCAGGAACTTTCCCGGGCCAGCGAATGATGGCAGGGACGCGGAACCCCCCCTCCCAAGTCGTGCCTTTCTCTCCATGAAACGGCGTGGTGCCACCATCCGGCCACGTCATCGTTTCGGGGCCATTGTCCGAGGTGAAAACAACGATCGTGTTATCAGCCACCCCAAGCGTGTCGAGATGTGCAAGGACCTTGCCGACATTGTCGTCCAGCTCTTTCATCACTACGTCTTGCAAGCCGCGACCATCGCCAAGAAGTGCTTCGTATTCGGGGCTCAGATGGGTCCAAACATGGGCTCGTGCAGGCGCCATCCAAACGAAGAACGGTGTCTCGCTGTCCACGGCACGGTCAATGAAATCAAGAGTGTGTGCCGTAACTTCATTGTCGAGCGTTTTCTGTCGCTCTGGCGGAGCGGGACCGTCGTCAACAATGCGCTGTTTACCCACAAGACCCCATCGTGGATCGACTGTTTCGTCTACAGTCTCGGTCGCATAGGCATGAATGATGTTCCGGGGGCCGAATGTATCGTTGAATTCAGTATCTTTCGGCCAATCGGGATCAACCGTGTATTCCATGGCGTTCAAGTGATAGAGCCATCCCCAATATTCGTTGAACCCCTTCATCGTTGGCAAAAACTTATTCATGTCACCAAGGTGGTTCTTGCCAAATTGGCCGGTCGTGTAGCCCAGTGATTTAAGCATAACGGCCAATGTCGGGTCGTCAGCGCTCAACCCCTTGTCGGGATCACCCGGAAGCCCAACCGTGTGCATGCCTGTGCGCACAGGGTATTGCCCGGTGATGAAGGCGGACCGCCCAGCAGTGCAACTTGGCTGTGCATAATAATCCGTCAGCCGCATCCCGTCCGCAGCAAGTTGGTCTAGATTGGGTGTCTTGATGCTCTTTACGCCCTGATGATAGCTTCCAAGACTGGCCCAGCCGACATCATCAGCCATGATAACAAGTATGTTGGGCTGTTCGGTATCTGCCTGTACCAGGTTAGGCGCAGCACCGAACGCAATGGTGATCGCCAAGCCAGTTATTAGGCCCTTGTGTTTTTTGAGCATGAAAAGTCCTTTGGATATCGCAAGGCGGTGCGAAATGAATGTGTAAGAGCAAAAGGTAGCCGGGCCAGCTTTCAACTCGCAACATCAGTTGACCTCAATCGCACCTTCTGGAACTTACTATCCAAAACCTGGAACCAAGGCATGACAATGATTAACAAGAATGCGCTATCCGCCTTTCTATGCTTGGCCCGAACCGGGAGCTTTAAGGAGGCTGCTCGCGAAATCGGTGTCTCCAATGCGTCTTTGTCGCGATACATCGCGCAAGCAGAAGACGAAGTTGGGTTCACGTTGTTCAATCGAATGCGAAACAACAGCACCCTAACACGCGAAGGGCAGGAATTCCTGCCTTTGGCGCAGAGCCTTAGATCGGACTTGGAGAGCTACACGAGGCAGGTCGCCGACATGCGGAACGCCGGGCGTGGTGTATTGCGTATTGGATGTGGCCCTCTGACGAGCCGAACTTTGATCATGCCTGCCCTTCAGCAGGTGCGTAAGCAACTGCCTGACTTACGCTTCGAAGTTCTGGTGAGCGCCTATCGACGTCCCCTTGATCTCCTTCAAAGCGGACAGTTTGACATATTTGTCGGTGATCTTACCTACACACCGGCGGCCGAAAATATCGAAATTGTAGTCATGGATAAGCAACCCGTCGTTTTCTTGGCCCATGCGTCGCATGAAATCCATACCAAAGGCCCACAATCCCTTGCAGATTTGTTCGAATATCCCTTTGCATCACCACACCTTCACAAGCATTGGAAAGCTACACTGATTAAGGCGTTAGGAGGGGATCAACATGCAGCAGAAAAGGTAAAAAAATTACCGCAAATTGAGTGCGATGATTACAATTTTTTAACCGGGCTTCTTGCCGGGCCCGAGTTTATTGTTGGTGGCATGCGTGAGACATTTGCCGAGGTTCTTGCGACGAAGACGGCTCAGGAAATCGCTGTTAGCCCCTCTATTCAGTGGAACATTTGCGCGTCTCGCAAAGTGCAGGGCAATTCCAGGGCGCTCAACTTGTTCTGGTCTTTGTTGGTCAGGATGAACAGTGCAAACGAGTAACGCAAAAGCTCTTTGGTTAACCAACCAAGACGGACAGCTCAGCATTGTGTAGAAAACGGACCTTGCAACGTCGTCCGAACGGCTCATAGCCGTCACTGGCCAGCAGATCTGGTGCCGTGCTGCAGTTTCGCCAGACCTGCCATTCGTACGCCGTAAAGCATTTTCGAAAGGCCAGTGACAGATATGTGGAGAAAGGCGCCTGATGCTGATGCAGCGAAGACATCAACCCCTCTTCGACCAAGCTGCCAAATGGTTCGCGGCAATGCAGCGCGTTTTCCCTAAAACGGTCATTCAACATGGTCAAAATCGCCAAAACCCAAACCGGTCGTTCGCCGCACTCGCGACAGACGTCTCACTTGCGGGACAAAGCAGACAGACGCATTCCGTGCATCGTGGTTACTTCATCAGTTGCTCTTCTAGAAAGTCAATCAGACGTTCGCTCAAGGCTTGTCGTGTTCCGTCATCACTCAGAGAAGGTGAGTTGTGCGGGTAGAAGTGTGGGAAACCGGGGACCCAGACAAGCTCGTAATCCGCGCCTGCACTGCGCATTGCTTGCGTGAAACCCGGAGCCTTCTCCAGAACCGCAGGTTCCTCTTATTGCGACACGACATGAAAGGTGGGGGTTTCATCTGCAGATGTAACTGTCTTTGACAGGTCAATGGCCGATAAAGGCGGGGAGAGCGGGAAGATGGCTGCAACCGGCACATCAAGGCCGTGTGCCGCGTTAATGACAGTTGCCGCTCCGGCGGAATGGCCACCAAGTGCAATTCTTGCCGGATCAACGCCGAACTGTTCCGACGACGCACGTACAAAGTCGACCGCCTTTTCCAAATCTTCCGCTGCGGAAAGAATTGTTTTCCACACGACGGCTTTGCCTTCGTCCCCTTCAAGCGGGCGCAAACACAGCGCCTCGCGTGCAAAATTGACACGTCGCATTCCCGCATCTGTTAGGTCTTCCTCCATAGTCAGAACCCAGTCAACATCCAGGGCCATAGTTGGTTCCGGCAATTCAGGGGCCAAACGATATTCGATCACAAAAGTAACGTAGCCGAGGGGCGTGAGCAGGCGCGCGTAATCCTCCATTCGGCTATGTATTGCGTCAAAATCGGTATAAGGAGCCTGACGCCGTCCACCGCGTTGAAACCCGCCTCCGTATACCAAAATAACTGCGGGCCTGAGCGTTTCCGCGACAGCGTCAGTTTTTGTGTAATCTGCATTGTTCGTCGATGGGGTATAAACATCCAGCAACAGATCACGTTCGACCAGCCCTCAATCTGATCTTACAACCCCTTTGCCGTAGGCAACATCCAGTTCGACGTTGTAACCGAACTCTCCTTCTGCAGAAGCCATGTTAGCGGCGATGACTGTGGTTGCCAAAAGGGCAATTATGGGGTTCAGCAATTTCATACGAGCTCCAAGGTTGGCATGTATCCAAAAGTGTAAGCTACTTTGAAACAAAAACTATAGCTTAGAGCTATTTCTACAATAGAGTGAACTTGAAGACAGCTTTGGGTTCAGAGCGAACTTGCGGCGATGCAGGGGGTCGAGCTGCGATTCAATCCCGAAAGCAGACAATGGAAAAATGGAGATGATCTGGCGTTTTCAGTGGCCTGATCCACTGCGCCGACATTTGGCTCTCAGAAACTGTGTTCGCGCAATTCGGGCTGAGTGACGGCTCAGAGCCCCATACCGGACTACCTTTGCCTACAACTCATAGCGTAAGAAACGAGAGTTAAAGATGTGTGTGAACAACTTTGAGAGCATGCATAAGTGTTGCTCGTGCAAAGTCAGCGTCTATGTTGCCAACTCCCCCGACCGGAGGCATCAACGCCGCTTTTCTCTCTGCCTGTTCAACTGGAAAAACCCGCCCCTCCATCACGGTTCCCCAGACTTTGATGTCCCTGATTTTTATTGGATCCACCGCGATAGGGTTGTCGTCGAGAATGGTAAAGTTTGCGCGTTTCCCCGGTTCGATGCTTCCGATCTCATCTTCAAGTTTCAATGAATAGGCGGCTTCGATCGTGACACCTCGCAGGGCTTCCTCTGCACCGACCCGTTGATCCGGCCCCGCGACACGACCTGAAGAAGTCACCCTGTTTACGGCACACCACATCAGGAAAAGCGGATCGGCCGGCGCCATTGGCATATCGGAATGCAGCGACCAGGAGATTCCTGCCTTCGAAACATCGCCTAGACGTACCATCGCATCCGCTCTTTTTGGCCCAAGACCGACAGAAGAATATTGATCCGAAAGGGCAGTGACGTAGTACGGATTGCCGCTGACGATGGCGCCAAGGTCCGAAATTCTCTGAACCTGTTCTTCAGCGCTAACCGCGAAATGAACCAGAACGGTCCGATGGTCATAGCGCGGGCTGCGTCTCAGATTCATTTCGAGTGCATCCAGAACGCGATCAAGTCCAGCGTCTCCGTTCACGTGCACATGAATTTGGTAACCTGCATCCCAGTAGATGCGGAACGCTCTGTCAAACAGACTCTTGTCCATCATCCATTCGCCCGTGTGACCATCCAGATATGGATCACGTACCTGCATGAGCAACGAATAGATCGCCCCGTCGGCGAACAGCTTGGCTTGCTTGGGCGCAAGGCTGGTCATGCCCCCATACCAGCTTTCGAGCTTTTCGGTCTCGGCGATTACCTGATCATCATCGGCGTAGGTGTCGACCAGGGTTTTAGCGTCCGGCATGAAGGACCAACGGAAGGGCATGTCAGGGCTGGACATAACCGCGTTGATGCCGTCCTGAACCGGCTTGGCCAGAATGCCTCCGGGTTCGTTTCCAAACGTAATGCCTTTGCCGTGCATGTAGTCACGAGTCAGTTCCAAACCGGACTGCAACCGCTCTGGGGTTGCAGCAATTGAAGCGATGAAGGGCAACACTGCAAACAGTCCCTGTTCCCAAAAACGCCCCTCCAGAAATCTGGACTGTGCCTGCTCCGTGGCTGCAAACCCGTCTATGACATCCTGTGTGACATTCCCCATATCCAGTGCTGCACTGTTCAATATCATCTCATGACACGACCTCGCCCAAACCAGTATCGGTTGGGTCGAACTTATGGCGTCAAGATCATCCCGCGTAAGCGGGCCGAAAAATGCTGGGTGATACCCCCATGAAACCACTGGCTCAGATGGGTCTGTACGTTGCTCGACCGCTTTGGTGAGCCGGTCGGTGAAGTCTTTTTTGTCCTTTACGGCCGGCACCGTGCCCGTGGGCAAAACCCAATCTTCAATCGAAAGGATCTCCGAAGACATCGTGAGAGCCGCCAAGAGCGGGTGATCGTGCTGGGCGAGAAAACCCGGCACAATGACGTGGTCGGCAAACGTTGTATCGACTCTATGGCGCTGCCCTTTCAGGATGCCTTGAACGTCTTCAAGACGACCAACCAAAAGGATGCGGCCATTTACGACGGCGACGGCTTCAGCTGAGGGCTTTGCTGGATCAAGCGTCACTATTTCTCTGGCGGTGTACACCGTCACCTCAGGAAGTGGTACGATTGCTGTTCCCAATTCAGAAAGCGAACCGGACTGTCCAAACGCAGCGCTGAGTGGCGTTAAGGCCGTTGCTCCGGCAAGCCCTGCTCTAAGAAATCTACGTCGGTTAATCTTGGGCATTTCTGACCTCCTGAAGTCTATTTTTTCACTATGCCGGAGAAACGTGGTGGCGGCCAAAAGATTTTCGAAAAGGTTTGTATGCTGAAATTACTTCATTGCGATCGTCCGCTTAATCCACCTAACTGTCGCTGCTCAGGACTGCGCGTAACGTCTTCTTTGGGCTGAAAGTTGACCTCCAACGCCTTTCTGGCTGTTATCAAACCAAGAGGGTCGCCCTCTTATAGGCACGAAAGGTAGCGCCACTTAGTTATTGAATTGAGTATTCTCCATCATCCAACGAATAGAGTTGGAACGATGACTTGTCGGTCCCAGCGTCATCCTGTGAAAGTCAATGTGCATAGCATCAGTATGAAAATTTTGACACGCACGAAGTCTTTGTGAAACTTTGCAAAAAGTCTACCGCTTGAAGCACTCGAGATGAGTTTTTTGGGTTTAGTTTGTTATACATACTAAAATTTCTCCTATCCTTAGATACTACCTGTTCCCAAGGCAGTGAGCGACCTTTGCGAAGCTTGATTGTGGTGCCAAAGCATTCATTAGGAAAATATGAAACTTTAACTGATCTACTCCCAAATTTACAACGTTCACGCCGATCGGAGCGGCCGTTTAGGTCTGCTATCCCCTCCAAGTTCTGCAGACCTTTTGTTCGGATCCAAATCAGAAAGTGCGTTTAGAAAACGGACCTCAATTTTGAAGGTCAGTCGGTTACAACCAGAATTGGCAGGCCATCGATCATATTTTTGAGCGGGTTTTGGGAACCAGAACCAAATCGGCTAGAAGTATTTAACCCCTGACCGATGACTTGGACAACTTCCGGTGAACCTGCGAACTTTGAATGGCTTCCTGACTTCGAATTATCAACACTGCTAAGGTCAATCACCGTGACTCCCAAGTCAGTAAGTTCTGCCGCATCCGCCGATCCCACCCGACTAACACCACCAGAAACTCTACGAGAAAACCCAAGAGCCCGGTCATCTTTGGAGGTTAGGATAAATATGTTGTGGTTGTGCTGCCTGATCATGCTGAGTTGTGATCGGAACAAATCAATATCGATGTCCGGGGACGCGAGCATTATGGTCTTAAGGCGGCCTCCGGTGTTAAATTTGCCCGCCTGTTCAGCGGCAACTATTGCTTCCATAGTTAACAGCGACCCCATCGAGTGGGCAAAGACGTCAGCTCCCAGTGCATTGGTTTTAGCAAGCAAGCTAGTTGCCTCAAGCAGCCGTGGGCGTGCTGCCAACGCACTATTCATATCATATACATATTTCGCAGGCTGTGCCGCAGACGCCCAAGAAAACAGTACCGGCACACCTTTATAGTCCGTGTCTTCCACGAATTGAGCGAGACGCAGAATTGAGTCGCTGATTGTGTTGTTGTAGCCGTGTACAAAGAACAGAATATCTCGTTCTTCGGGCGGCAACTGAGCAAGTGCTGAATTCAAAGACCTAATGAATAAATTATCGGACTGATAAACGGTCGGTTCAATGACAGCAAATTCAGTTCTCGGGTCTGGCGGTAGCCGCTTTGTTCTCTCCAACTCACCAGCCATGTGATTGGGCGGGATGGAAACAACAACTGATGCAAGTCCAAGTTCCGGCGCACGCTGGCCCGAGTAGAAGGCTCCCACAACTTCAGTGGCTTGTCGGGTCGTGGTTATAAAAATCTTTTGCCGAGTTGCTTCTGAAACCGTTTCTACAGGTATCGTGGCATTATCGATGCCAATCAAATCTGGTGCGCGAGTGCAGGACGAAAGAATTGTAACCAGCAATGCAGCCATTAGTAAAATATGTGTCCTCTGACCTTCTGTGTAAGGGATTAATACATACATTTGGTTTCCTTAGACGCCCCTCGGCAAGTTTGTTTAATGATACTATTTAGTGGTTCATAGTCGAAATTAAATTCAAGTTTTCGAGTGCGACATAAGTGAATTTACACTCGATGGATTGCGGCAGAGGGCTGCTTGAAAAATCGCGTGATACCTATTGTGGCCTTTGTTGTACAAATGGCCTGATGGTGTTCACTGTATGAATCCAGCGTTATAGCTGAGTGCGATGAGCAATTGGGCCCCTACCGACGAAGTACAAGATCAAGAACTGATCGTCTTACAACGATAGCTTGAAGCGTCGCGGGTCGTTGTCAATTTGGTTTGATCCGGAGATGGTTTGGACACCGCCACCAACCGGCACGCGCGGTCGGCAGCAGCAATTCAGTGACGCCGTCATTCAGACTTGCCTGACGCTGAAAGTCCTGTTTGGCCAGCCACTTCGACAGACATCTGGGTTCGTGAAGAGCCTGCTGCGATTGGTCGGGCTGGATTGGACGGCGCCGGATTTCAGCACCCTTTGCCGACGTCAGAAAACACTGAACGTGAGCCTGCCGTATCGTGGAGGGCCACAAGGCCGCTGAACCTCCTCATCGATAGCACAGGTATCAAGGCCGAGGGAGAAGGCGAATGGAATGCCCGCAAGCATGGCGGGGCTAAACGGCGTATTTGGCATAAGATACACATAGGCATCGAAGAGGAAACACTGGAGGTTCGGGCCGTCGAAGTCACCGGCAGCAACATCGGTGATGCTCCCGTGTTGCCAGAGCTTCTGAACCAAATCTCAGTTGATCAGGACATCGGCAGTGTCACCGCAGACGGGGCGTATGATACGCGTAAATGCCACGAGGCGATTGCCGCCAGAGAAGATGCCCATGCGGTGATCCCGCCACGCAAGAATGCAAAGCCTTGGAAGCCTACGAGCGCCGGAGCCATTACCCGCAACGATGCTGTCAATGCGCAACGCTATCTTGGCCGCAACCTGTGGCGACGCTGGAGCGGATATCACCGCCGAAGCCGCGTCGAAACAATCCCTCTCATGGTTTCCAAACAAACCACTGCCGGGCAATGGATGCACTGTATGAAACTGCTCGGCCAATCGTTGATGGCGCCGGACTTCGAGAGACAGGTCGCTGAAATCCAAATCCGCATCGCTGTCCTCAACCGCTACACGGCTCTTGGCATACCTATCACTGAGAGCCCGTAGGTTAAATTCGTCTAGGGTAAGGGGAAGGCTGCCCTTCACCCGATTTGTGCTACAAAGCCGGCTGCAATCGCCCTCGTGGCAATCGTCATTTACTGGCTGTGAGTCCTGCCCCTAAAAGGGCTTGCCTTTTGTATTGCGATCTTACTTGTCGCGATCATATAATGTAGCAGTCGTAGAGAATTATACGAATCCATAGAATGGAGAAATTTTCAAATGGCTGAAACTTCAAACTTGCCGAAGTCAGACGAGCCCGTAGTTAAGCTAGATAAAATTCAAGCGAGAGATAAGCCGAACCCCCGTTGGAGCTCACATTTCAACAATAAATTGTTGACGACCACAAAAAAGCCGATCTTCTCCAAAGAAGACAAGGTTTTCGCAGTGGGTAGCTGCTTTGCAGAACGTATCCGTACAGCGTTGAACAGTAAGGGCTTTGAAGTCGGACCACCGATGCAAGAGATTGAAATGGATGTGGATCGTTTCAAGATCGACCGGCTGCCAAGCCGACCTCATATGGATTACTTCAATAGCTTCACAGTTCGTCAAGAATTTGAGCGGCATATCGGAGAGTGGAACCAAGCGGACGACGATTACTGGACCATTAACAAAGACCCTTACTGGGGTGGTGAGACGATTTACCAAGACCCGTATCGACGTATGGTCATCGGACGCACGCCAGAAGATCTTAGGGAGGCGGTTGCGCATTGTAATGCAGCTGTTGATAAAGGGATTAGTGAAGCAAATCTCTTCGTGATCACCTTTGGTATGGCCGAGGTCTTCCGCAATGTGACGAGCGGGAAAATCGCCTGTCAGAAGCCCGGATATTCCGGTGGTGCTGGTGCGTTCGAAACAAAGTTTCACATGTCCAGTTTTCAAGAAAACTATGACAATCTGAAAAGAATTACAGAGATCATCAAGACTGTAAGGCCCAACGCAAAGATTGTATTCACGCTTTCTCCTGTGAGCCTGGCGCGTACCTTTTCAGATAATGACATCTTGGTAGCGAACTCAGAGGGTAAAGGCATCTTGCGTGCGGCTATTGGTCAGGTTGCGCGAGAGTACGAGCAAGTCACGTATTTCCCGTCCTACGAGATTGTAATGCACAACGCGCCCGAGAGCTTCCGTGACGACGATGGCCGTCATGTATCGGATTGGGTTGTGAAACGTATTATCGATGCGTTTATCGATACGCATGTCGCGTAACGCTTCGTTCAGAATAGCAATAGCCTATAGAGAGATAAAATGTACCAGCCAATAGATAAGCTGCTCGTTGAAGCGAGAGATTTCAGTGTTCGACTTGAATCGATAGCCGCGCAAGATTTGAGTATGAATCTTGAAAATTACATTGAGCCATCTTGGACCGTTCGAAAGGTCCTCGAAGGATACAACCGTTACGCCAAGACTGGGATAAACGACGAAGCCACCTACTTGCGCTTTCGCGAAGCGTTTAGTGAAACTGAGGGACGCAGTAATCGAGTGTTTAGCAACGTTCTCGCAGATCACGTTGGCAAGACCGAGTATGACTATTCACAAACAATGTTTGGCGACGATATCGACGCTGCGAATACAGTCAAGACAGGCCTTTACCACCTCAAAAACCATGGTTTTTACAAAACTAAACTTCGGGTTCCAGCCAAGATTGTAGAGAGCCTCAAAAATAAAATCCTGAATGGGATGGAAAAAGACAACGGCGAAAATGTTGAGAAGGCAATTTCTGGTACAGACGACGCCCCGTTGCAGATCAAAGGAAAGCACGGGTGGCTTTCAACGTTTGATGAGATGTATGAGATCTCTGGCGATCCCATCTTGCTAGCACTGGTCCAAGAGTACATGGGTGTTCCGCCAATCTACAACACACCAGTGGCCTTCCTGAACTCGGCACGAAAAATCCAGTCTCAGCGAGAATTGTCCGATACGGCGCAACTGTACCACCACGACTTGCACCGTCTTCAATTTGTTAAGTTGTTCATTTATCTGACTGATGTTGACATGGATTCCGGACCCCACACCCTTATTCCCGGCACGCACCGTAAACGTCCATCGAATATGTGGGCAGACGGTCGTCATACCGATGAAGCCGTCACTGCGGCAGGATTGATGGATGATGAAGTGAACATTGTTGGGCCAGCTGGTACGGTCTTCCTTGTTGATACAAGTGCACTGCACAAAGGTGCCAACCCGATTAGCAAGCACCGCTTGATGGCTCAGGTTCAGTACACGAACTCACTCTTTGGTCGGCCTTGGCCGGAATCAGAGAGAAAGGTCTCTGTTGCTGCGACAAGCGAAAATACAACTGTAAACTTGGCAGCGGATCTAGTGCGGAAACACGCGCAGCGATCTGGTGTTAGGTTTATGCAGAACTACATCTAAGCTAACCAAATTCTTGTTTGGCTTAAGCCCCGCATCGGCAACAGTGGAAAACCAATTCGCTAAAGAATATGAGGCGCACGGTGACAAGAAGAGTGAGGGCCGCCGTATTTCCACTGAAACCGTTTACCAAAGCTACGCACCGGAGTCTCCGTCAACGTTTGCCAGTAAATCGATTGAAAAGGTAATCTACTCATTTTTGGACCTGTCCCGATTTAGTTCCGGTCTCTTTCGAGCGATATTCGCAATGAAGGAGATTAACCATGTCACCGAGATACAGCTACGAGTTCAGGCGCAATGAAGTACGCATAGCGACGACCAACGGGCTGACGCGACCTCAGATTGCGTCAGATTTGGGTGTTCGCGTTTCAACCCTGAACAATTGGGTTCAACAGCACCAAAATGATGATTTGATGTCTGGCCCGCATGAAGATGTAGAGAAAAAAACGCGCACCTGCGCAAAGAGAACCGCATTCTCAAAGAGGAAAGGGAGATTCTAAACCGTTCCGGGTTGGTGCCCGCCTGTGTGCGGTAGAAACAGGTCGTGCTATCGTTGCGAGATGAAGGGCTGCGGCGGTTCGCTTATTGGAATCCGTCTGAGGGCGGAACCCCGTTAAAAAACGTGGTCCATGGGTTGATGCTAACTTGAGAGTGGTGACGGATGCACCGGTGCGTGCGTTTGGCACGATCACGCATGATCTGTATGATTTGGCCGATTGGTTTAAATCGCACGGTGTGACCAGCGTTGCGATAGAATCCACCGGTGTGTACTGGGTCCCAGCTTACGAGGTAGTTGAGCAGCACGGCTTTGAGGTCATTCTGGTCGACGCGCGCTACGCCAAGAACGTACCCAGCCGGAAGACCGACGTCAGCGATACCAGCTGGCTTCAAAAATTGTATTCCTACGGTTTGCTACGCGGTAGCTTTCGACCAACGGCCGAGATTGCGACGTTGCGAGCTTATCTGCGCCAACTTGAACGATTGGTAGAATATGCGGCTCCCCACATTCAACACATGCAGAAAACACTGATGGAGATGAACTTCCAACTGCATCATGTTGTGTCTGACATCACGGGTATTACGGGGATGAAGATCATCCGCGGCATCGTCGCCGGCGAACGGGATTTGGACATGTTGGCCTCCTATAGTGACGTGCGTTGCAAGGCTTCGACTGAGACAATCAAAGCTGCACTCAATGGGAATGATCGTCCCGAACACATCTTCTCGCTGGCCCAGTCGCTCGAACTCTATGACTTCTATCAGGCCAAGATGCTGGAATGTGATCATCATCTTGAGGCGACACTGGCGGCATTAGGCTCGGACACTGAACATGATCCCAGCAAGTTGCCGCGCCCGCGCCCCAAGGCCAAGCAGGTCAGTACGCCTTCGTTTGACGTGCGGGCCGCGCTGTTTGGTGTTATCGGCGTTGATTTGACACAAATCCATGGGATGGGCCCGTCTCTGTCGCTCAAGTTGGTTCGCTAATGCGGAACTGATTTGCGCGCATGGCCAAGCGCTAAGCACTTCACGTCATGGCTCTGTCTGAAACCGGGCAACAAGATATCTGGAGGAAAGGTGTTATCATCCCGAACACGGCGACCATCCAGCCGCGCCGCAGCTCTCTTGCGATTGGCAGCTGTCACGATCGGGCACTGCTTTGGGCGCCTTCTACCGTCGACTAGTAGCGCGCGCGGGTAAGTCCAAAGCCGTCACAGCCAAAGCGAGCAAGATCGCGGTTCTGTTCTACAACACCCGCAGAATACACTCAGCTCTCGGCTGGAAAAGTCCCTTGGCTTTCGAAAGAGAGGTTGCATAAGTGAGTAACCGGAGCGGCACGAAAGCGCGACAGGTCCAATATTGGGACGACTTGATCCTGTTCTTGACAGATGGCAGCATCGAGATGGACAGCAACGCTGGCAAGCGCACAATCCGCCCCATCGCCATACAAAGAAACAACGTGCTCTTTGCTGGTCACGACGCCGGTACCCAGAACTGGGCCATGCTTGCGTCACTCATCGAGACATGCAAACTGAGCCAGATTGAGCCGCACGGCTACCTCACAGCCATCGTTAATGGGCATAAGCAGAGGGATATCAACCAACTGCCACCGTGGAACTTTAAAAGCTGAAGCAACGCTTACAGCTGAACTCGAAACTGCGGTCAAAAATGGGAAACCCGCAGGCAAGCAGAAGGAGCAATATTCCAATACATCAATGGGTTCTACAATCCACGCAGGCGGCATTCATCCCTTGGTGGGAAAAGCCCTTTGGCATTCAAACGAATGGCTGCATGACATGAGCTGAGAGACCAGTACTTTTACGCAGCAAGTCCAACCCGAGTAACGAGTACGCCTCTTCCCCTACCCCTTGCGCTTTTTCACCCATCCTAAAAACGCCGCATCTGGCTTGCGCAACCGCTGCGCCCCGGTCCGCGCCCAGACCCCGCGCCAGTCCGCCTCGAGCGCATACACATCCGTGCCTGGCATCAGGCGGCGCGCTTCCTCTAGCGCATCGGCACTGAGGATCGGAGGAGGCACATCCACAGACACCAACCCACCGCGCGGCGTGAACCGCATCAGGTCGCCCGGGGCCTCTTCGATCTCGTAATCCGGTAAATGGTTTGCTTCGATCATGTCGCGCAACATTTTACGAAACACCCGGCGCGGGGAGGCACTGCCAGATTTCTTGAGCAACGTATCCACCGACACGGTCCAGGCTGGTTGGCGTCCGCAATGTTTGCGCGCCAATTCATAGATCCGCCGCTCCAGCGGTTTGCGCAGGCGGAAATAGTCCCGGCTCAGCGTCAGCACTGATTTCGACACCACCGCCCGGAACAGCCATTCGCTGAGCGTGACCGCCACGCTGACCATCCGCCCGCCGCGAGTCTTGCGTTCGATCTGCCAGCTTTCGATCAGGCCAAACCCGGTAGTGACCTCTTTATCGCCGGTCACGATATTGGTGGTGATCCGTGTGCCGGCAAGACGTTCAAACGCCTCGCGCAGACGGCGATAAGAGTCACCGCTGGTTTCGCGATTGGTTGCCACCAATAGATCATGCGCCTTCAGGTGCAGCGTCCGGCTGACGGTCCGCCCCGCATTGATCCCTGCCATCAGCTGCGAAATACAAAACAGCAAGATGTCCTTGTCGTGGATCGTCGCCAATCCGCGCACCGAGGGCGTCACCGTGATCTCGGTTCCATTGTGATCATACTGCAAAATCCGCCGGTCCGGGCGCGTCGCCAACGAGAACAGCGGGTGCTCCATACTGGCGATGTCATCCTTGGGGATCGCATCAAAAATATCGCAAAGGAAAAAATCACTCTGCTTATGACGGTCGGGCAAAAGCCCCCCCGCCCCTGTTACTGCACTGCTCATGGCCGGTATCCGACTCGTTTTTTCGTGGTTTTAGTGACGGCCAACCTAGAGTTATCCACATGCCCGCACAACGGGGTTACAGAGTCACTCTATCGGGGGTTTGGATTCAGTTTATCGGGGTTTCAGAGTCATTCAAAACATAAAGATGATAAGAAGTCCTTTTATTTTCAAAAGATTACCCACTCATACCTAAGCCTGTAACACATAAATAACACGACTCTAACAAACCAAAAAAATCGCCAAATCTAAAAATATGCGCTATATCAGCACCAGCACCACCCCTATTTACTTAGAAAAAACAGATCACATGCGGCTTTTGCTTTCATGTATCACCTTTTTTGGTACACTAATGAAAACGCACTACATCGAGCAATTTCACCATGGCAAAAGACCCCATCCCCCTGCCGCCCTATTTCAACATCGATCCCGATGCAGCCTTGGCAGATCTTGACTTACCCACAGACACGCAAGGCTTTGCCTCCATCGCCGAGGCCTGCACCCGCGGGCGTACCGATCTGGCCAGTCGGGGCATGAACGAAGACGGGCGCAAGAACCTGCGTCTTTTTTCAACTTGGGAAATCACCCGCTATCTGATCCCTGTCGCACAAGCCCATTTCCGGCGTGTGCTCAAACAGAATCCCGACCTGCCACAAGGACAATCAGAAACAGATGGGGGGGCCAAATGGTTTACTCTGGACGAGGTGTTGCGCCTGCGTGCCTTCTTTGGCGCCCAAGGATCCAAAGCTAAAGAATACGTCCCCTACCGCCCCAAAGGGTTGCCCGCCAAAATGGTCGCAGTGGCAAACTTCAAAGGTGGGGTTGGCAAGACCAGCACCGCGGCACATCTCGCAATGTCTGCCGCACTGGATGGTTACAAGGTGCTGGTAATTGATCTCGACAGTCAGGGATCGATGACCTCGATCTTTGGCGGCACAGTCGACGATGAATGGCAAACCGCCTTTCCGCTGCTGGCGCGCCACTACGGCGAGCATCTGCGCATAGAGAACCAAAGGCGTCTGGACCGGGGTGATCCCCCTCAGCCGCTGGATGAGGGGCTCTCAGCGGCAATGGAGATGACCGCAGCGGATGTGATCCAGTCGACCCACTGGCCCAACATTGATCTGATCGGGGCGCAGCTGAATCTGTATTGGGCTGAATTCCAAATCCCCGTCTGGCGGATGCAGGCGCGTGGTTGGAAGCTGTGGGATGCCTTAACCGACCGTCTCGAGGCGGATGGGGTGCTGGACGACTATGATCTTGTGTTCATCGATACACCCCCTGCACTTGGCTATTTAACCATCAACGGATTGGCAGCCGCTGACATCCTGTTGGTGCCTCTGGGCGCATCATTTCTGGAGTTTGATTCAACTGGCCGCTTCTTTGACATGTTGCATTCCACCTTCGCCAGTATTGAAGACGGGGAAAACGTTGCAGCCCGCGCATTGGGGCGCCCTCAAATGGGGTTTGAATGGGATGCCGTCCGCGCCGTCATTACTCGCTATGACGGCGCACAACAGGGCGAGTTATCGGGTCTAATGCAGGCTTATTTGGGCAAGACACTATCCCCCCACCGGCAAGATTTCACTGCGCTGATTGGGCAGGCTGGTGAACAGGTGAACGGGATTTACGAAGCGGATTACCGTGATTTTAATCGGGAAACCTATGCCCGTGGACGCGAAACTTTTGACGCCACTTATGCCGCCTTCAAACGCTTGCTTTTGGGCATCTGGCGACGTGGTGAGCTGGAAATGCAGCAGGCGGCTGAATAGCAAATAACAGACCCTAAACAGGGCAATTCGGAGGATCGGATATGGCAAAACGCAAACGGCTAACCCCAGCTCAACCTGGATTCCTCGGGGGCCCTGTCGAGGCAGAGCGCGCACCCGAAACCAAATCCATACCTGTGGCCATGAGCGCCCCTATTGCCCAGGTTGCTGGCGAAGCCTCCGCGACGGCGGCCTTGGAAGAAGTCAGCGCGGCCCTACGCAATGCCCGCGCCGAAGGGCGGATGATTGAACTGTTGGACCTGGACGCCATCGACGATCGTCATCTGGTCCGGGACCGTTTGGAACAGAACGAAGAAGAGATGACCGCGCTGGTGGATTCTTTGCGCGCGCGCGGTCAGCAAATGCCCATTGAGGTGGTTCTGCTATCTGACCCTGCGGGGGGGCGAACCCATGGTTTGATTTCTGGTTGGCGGCGGCTGACGGCGCTGCGTAGGCTCTATAAAGAGACTTCAGACTCTAAATTCTCGCACGTCCGCGCGATGGTGATTACACCAGACACAGCCCAAGATGCCTATGTGGCGATGGTCGAAGAAAACGAAATCCGGGTCAACCTGTCCCATTACGAACGCGCCCGCATTGCAGTGCGGGCCATGAAGGAAGGGGTTTATCCCTCACAACGGGCGGCTTTGCAGGGATTGTTTGGCAATGCGACCCGCTCTAAGCGGTCAAAAATTGGGTCCTTTATTGCGCTGGTGGATGCCTTTGATGCGACACTGTGGTTCCCCTCTGCAATTAGTGAAAAGTTGGGTCTGTCTTTGGTGCGGGAACTGATCCGTGATCCCGGATTTGAAGATCTGCTGAAAAAGCGGCTTCAGGATATGCCTCGTGACAGTGCCGCCACCGAAATGCGTATTCTGTCGGAAACATTGTTGGAGAGACAGGCCCCTGCCCTACCCGCAGATCCAGAACCGACTGCGCGTCCGCGCGTGCGATCAACCACCTCAGGCCCAGCCGCAGGCGAGCGGATTGTGACACGGGTCACAAAGGGCATTGAAATGCGATTTACCCCGGATCAGAGCCGCATTGAGTTGGTCGGTGATGGGATAAGCGACGCCCTCGCAGAGGCGCTTCAGGACTGGCTGCGTAACCAATAGTGCCCTTTGAAAATGTTTCGCGCGCGAAACACTGACTGTGTTCCACGCGCGAAGAAAAAGGGGAAGGCTGTGTGTTGAGGCGTTAGCGCCCGACCCCGACATACAGTTCAAACCCAGCCCGTTTGGCGGATTTCTCGGAATAGATATTGCGCAGATCGACCATGCGCGGCACGTCCATTTTCTTTGCAAGTTGTTTGAGATCCAGCGCGCGGAATTCGTTCCACTCCGTTAGCAAGACCACCAGATCCGCATTGCGCACTGCATGATAGGGATCATCCATCCATTTCACCCCAGGTAAAAGAGCCTCGCCTTCGGCGTAGCCTTGCGGATCAACCACACGAACCTTTGCGCCGCCACCAATCAAGGTGGGGACAATGGTCAGCGAAGGTGCATCCCGCATGTCATCTGTGTTGGGCTTAAAGGTGACGCCCAGCACAGCCACGGTTTTCCCATTGAACGTACCGTCCAGTGCATCCCGCAGTTTTTCCACCATGCGGTTCTTGACTTGGTCATTAACGCGCATAACCGTTTCGGTGATTTGCATGGGAAACGCATTGTCCTGACCGATGCGCGCCAAAGCGGCGGTATCTTTCGGGAAACAGGATCCACCATAGCCTGGGCCGGCATGCAGGAACTTGTTGCCAATGCGCCCATCCATGCCAATCCCACGAGAGACCTCTTTGACGTCGGCCCCTACCCGTTCACACAAGCCTGCAATTTCGTTGATAAACGTAATCTTGGTCGCCAGAAACGCGTTGGCCGCGTATTTGATCATCTCGGCACTTTCCAGATCTGTGGTCAGGATCGGAAAGTCGCGCAGGTACAATGGGCGATATATGTCAGCCATGACCTCGGCGGCGCGATCGTTCTGTACGCCGACAACCACGCGATCCGGGTGCATGAAATCATCAATCGCCGCGCCTTCGCGCAGGAATTCAGGGTTCGAGGCGACATCGAATTCTGCAGTTGGGTTGGCCTTGTGAATGGTCTGTTTGACCTGTCGGTTGGTGCCGAGTGGCACAGTGGATTTGGTCACGACCACGGTGTAGTCGGATATGGCCTCGGCAATCTCTTTGGCGGCGGCCATGACATAAGTCAGATCCGCGTGGCCATCCCCACGCCGTGTTGGTGTGCCTACGGCGATAAACACCGCATCGGCCCCATTCACGGCGGCGGCCAGATCAGTGGTAAAGCTTAACCGTCCGGCGGCCACGTTTTTGGCCATCAGCGTGTCCAGCCCGGGTTCGTAGATTGGAACCTCACCCGCTTGTAGCATCTTGATTTTCTGCTCGGCCTTGTCGACGCAGATGACGTCATGGCCAAAATCTGAAAAGCAAACACCCGAGACCAGCCCAACATATCCGGTGCCTATCATCGCAATGCGCATCTTGCCTCAATCCTTTTTGTTTTACCTGCTCGGAAACTTGCGCCCACAATCGATAAATTGAGGCGCGGTTTCAATGCCCTGTGTGATGCGGGGGTAACATTGCAGATAAGTGCGCTTCAAAGACCATAATGAGCTTCTTTGCGGCCCAGAAGGATGAAGACCGTTGCACAGCGAGCGGCTGCGCAGAGTTCAAATGGACCTTGTTTCTGAGATATACTTAATCGTTGCGTCTTTTGTATATCGTGGAGGCGTCGATCATACTTTCGTACCACCTAGATAGAGTTATCGCCAAGATTCCGAATGGAATGCCGGCGCCAAGAAGGACTGCCAGCCCAAAAATCCATTTAAAGTAGATCATTGTGGATTCATCAAATCCCAAGGCTATCAACATGCTGCCCATGGATGCAGAAAAAGCCGAGAGGCCAAAAACAACGCACCAACAGCTGCCAACAAACATCAGGATGATTTTGTTCATGCTGCCTCTTCCATCTCGAGCAGATATTAGCAGATCCGGCGCGGTTTCGCACCTATCCGTCTATCCGTCGGTGATCCCGTAATACTCTCGATACCAATCGACAAAGCGTTGTACGCCAGTGCGGACATCTGTGGTCATCGAAACCCCTGTCAGATCGCGCAGCAGCTGGGTTTCGGCCCAAGTGGCGGGAACATCACCGGGTTGCATGCCCATCATGTTTTTGATCGCAGGTTGTCCAAGTGCGGTTTCGATGGCCTGAATGAATTCCATCAACGCCACAGGTTGGTTGGCGCCGATATTGACGGAACGGAACGGTGCCACCGGGCTGAGGCTGTCATGATCCCCAACGGGCGTCTGACTTGGCACACAGTCAGAGAGAGCGACGATCGCGCTGACCAGATCGTCGATATAGGTGAAATCACGCCGCATTTCGCCGTTGTTGTAGACGTCGATGGGATCGCCATTCAGGATCGCGCGGGTGAATTTGAAATAGGCCATGTCAGGGCGTCCCCAGGGGCCGTAGACCGTGAAAAAGCGGAACATGGTGATCGGCAGCCCATAGAGGTGGGCATAGGAATGAGCCATCGCTTCGTTGGCCTTTTTGGTGGCCGCATAGAACGACATCTGGGTGTCGACTTTGTCTGTTTCGCGATAGGGCATTTGGGTGTTGGCGCCATAGACTGAACTGGTTGAAGCCAGCAGCATGTGTTTGGGGGGATAGGCGCGGGCGGCTTCTATCAGTTCGTATGTTCCGATCAGATTGGCTTCAAGGTAATCACGCGGCGCATCGATCGAGTGGCGTACGCCTGCTTGAGCGGCCAGATGTATCACGAGCGCCGGGCGATGTGTTTCGAAGAGGGCTCGCAAGCGGTCGGGGTCTTCCAGCTTGCCGACTTCGGGGGCGAACTGTGGGTGCAAGGTCAATCGATCTAATCGCGCTTGTTTTAGGGCTGGATCGTAATAGGCGTTCAAGCTGTCTAACCCAACCACGCGCCAACCGGCGGCCAGCAGCTCTTGCGCGACATGAGAACCGATGAAACCAGCCGCACCTGTGACAAGCGCGACGGGAGCTGCAGAAAAAGAGGTCTGGTCAGGCACTTCAAAGGATCCGGAATTGAGGGAGGACAAGGGGATGGTATTTCTTTAAGGCAGATTGGAGCGAGCGCCTAGAAGCAATCACTTGCGGTTGAACACAAGGCCGATGGTCTGAAAAACGATATCGAAATCGTAGCAGACACTCTGATGTTTTTGATAGATCAGGTCCAGCTGTGCTTTGCGAGGGATGCAGTTGCGCGTATAGCTTTCATCGGTTTCCTCGCGGGTCTTGCAGCGGGCCAATAGCGTTGCTTCGTGTTCGTGATAGGCGATTGAGGCTAAGCCTGTCACGCCAGGGCGGGATTTCAGTACTTCGGCGTAGAGTTCGGGAAATTGTTCCACATACTGCCGCAGGGGTGGACGGGGGCCGACAAAGCTAAGATCGCCTTTGAGAATGTTCCAGAGTTGGGGAAATTCGTCCAACCGTTTTGAGCGTAGCCATGCTCCCGTCGGAGTGATGCGTTGTTCTTTATCACCGCCTGACACTCCCGAGTCATCTTCAGCTTCGATCATGGTACGTAATTTCCACAGCTTGAAAGAACGGTCGATACCATTCATCCGTTCAGCCACGTAAAACAGAGGGCCACCTTGCTTGACCTGTAGCCAGATCAGAATGGCGAGTAATACAGGCCCCAAAATAATCACCAAAAGGGAGGCAAAGAATAGATCAAATAGGCGTTTGTCCCAGGTCATGATTATTCTCCTGAAACCTGAATATTAGGCTCTAAAATGCGCCATTGCTCTATCATTTCCGCAGGAGGGGTCTCGGACGGGTTTATCCGTGAAGCATGCGACGAGAATTGGGTGAGCCGCGTGGTATCCAGGCAAACTTGGGGAATGACATCGGCCTGTGGTACGCGTGGTGTCCAAGGCAATTGGGCCGCATCCAAGAGATGGCCCATTTCGATGGCACCAGGGCTGGCAACATTTAGAACGTCGGGCAGATCTGGTGCATGCACGAGGTCTGCGAGTACGCGTGCTAAGGTGAGCGGGCTGATATAGCTACGTAGTGGGGTGCGACCATCAGCAAATTGATCCAGCTGAAATCCGGGCCGCCACCCCCCCAAAGTAGAGTCTATTCCGGCGATATTCCCGATTCTGAGCGCGCAGCATTGTACGCCCAGATCCTGTGCGGTGTGGAGCGCCTGACGCTCCATTTCCAGCTTTGATCGCCCATAATCATTGACTGGGTGAACCGGAGACTCTTCGCTGAGGAGGTCGGGTTGGTTGCCATAAACCGCTGCGGACGACGCCAGCAGCACGCGGGCCCCGGTTTTTGCCGCGCTGCGCAACGCAACCAGCGCCAAGGCGATATTGTCTGTCAGCGTTGCACCAGAATGTTCGCGCCCGGGAATAACCCCAGATAGACACAGAATAGCGCACCGCCCCTGCGCTGCGTGGGTCAGAGCGTCGGGATCGGTGAGAGGGTCAAAGCTAATCCAGTTTTGATCTTGATCACTCGGTTCCGCCCGGGTGTGCCAGAGGACGTGCCCGTGCACCACTTCTGATGTCCATACGCGTTGCAAGATTGTCCCAATCCGACCTGTTGCGCCCAGAACCAAAATATCGGGAAATTGCATGCGTGCTCTTGTAAACATTGACGGAACTCTTCATGGCAGTATCGTGCGCATACCCAAAGATCAACGGTTATCCATTTTGACATAGGCCCAGAATTCTTATGAAACTACTCGTGAAGTTTGCTCTATGTTGTTGTGTGAGCTTGATTTTTACTGCTTGTGGACGGCTGCCTGCAGGTGCTCCAGCGAGCAATGAGATTATCAACCAAGTGCAGGAAGATAATGGCGAATTTGCCATCTACTTGGTCAATCGGGCCTTTTTACCGACGGTGAAACACTGGCCTGCAACGGGCACCCAAGAGCGCTTGCCGTGGATCTCGAAAAGTCAGGGCGCAAACACGCAGATCATCCGGGCTGGTGATGTGCTGACGTTGAATATTTGGGACAGCAGTGAAAATTCATTGCTGACGACGGATTTGCAGCGGGTTGTCCCACTGGAGCAGGTGCGGGTGGCCTCGAATGGGACCGTGTTTGTGCCTTATGTGGGTAATGTCAGCGTGATCGGTCTGACGCCAGATCTGGCGCGTGAGCAGTTGCAGAGTGATCTCGAGGCGATTGTTCCTTCGGTTCAGGTGCAACTGAGCATGAAAGAAGGGCGCGGGAATTCGGTTGAGTTGGTCGGGGGCGTGAGCGAGCCGGGCTCGTACCGGATGCCTGATCGCAACTATACAATCCGCAGTCTGTTGTCGGATGGCGGAGGGGTCGATCAGAGGTTGAACAACCCGCAGATTCGTTTGGTGCGGGGAAACTCCATTTTCGGCACTTCGGTCGAAAAGTTGCTGGACAGTCCCAACTTTGACACGCTGCTGCGTGGTGGAGATCAGGTATTTGTCGAGGCGGACAAGCGGTATTTTCTGTCTTTTGGCGCCACTGGCACTGAAGATCTGCATACCTTCACGCGGGACAATTTGTCGGCAATGGACGCCGTGTCGATCATCGGTGGTGTGAACGAAACCCGCGCTGACCCCAAGGGACTTTTGATTCTACGTGAATACCCATCATCGGCAGTGTTGCCGGGTGAGCGGGGGCCCCGTAATACGCGGGTTGTGTTCTCGGTTGATTTGACCACGTTTGATGGGCTGTTTTCAGCTCGTAACTTTGAGATCAATCCAAATGATCTGGTGCTGGCAACTGAATCTCCGATTAATGATGCTCTGACCATTTCCAAGGTCATTGGTAACTTCTTTGGTGTCTTTAGTAGCGCCGGGGTTCTGTAAGCTTTGGCCGTGGACCGCATATGTAAGTGACCAGAAACGTGTCCTCCGATGGCCGGTACCGTCGGAGGGGGCTTGGGGCAGGGCGGCGTGTTCCTGCCACGGGCTGAAACAAAGTTGCCAAATGGGTATCCGTCGCTTGGCAAAGAAGGGGATTCTGGCTAGGACTGCGACAGGAATGAACCGGCTTATTAAAAGAATATTATTATGACACTTGCCCTTATTATTCTCGCTGCAGGTAAAGGGACGCGGATGCGTTCGGATCTGCCCAAGGTGTTACACCCCATCGCCGGAGCCCCTTTGGTGGTTCATGCTCTTGAAGCCGGAACGCCGCTGTCCCCTAGTCGGCGTGTTGTGGTTGCCGGGCATGGTGCCGATCTGGTTCGTGATCGTGTGCAGGCGCATGATCCGTCAGTCGAAGTCGTTTTGCAGGTTGAGCAGTTGGGCACGGCCCATGCTGTGGATCAGGCCCGAGCGGCGCTTGCGGAGTTCGAGGGCGATGCCATTGTTCTGTACGGTGATACGCCATTCGTGAGCGTCGATACGCTGCGTGCGATGCAAGCGGCGCGGGCTGATGGCGCCGATGTGGTGATGCTGGGGTTTGAAGCTGCAGTGCCGGGTAAGTACGGTCGGCTGGTGGTCGAAAATGACCGGCTGATCAGTATCGTTGAAGCCAAGGATGCCACCCCTGAGCAACTTGAGATTAAGCTGTGCAATTCCGGTGTGGTCTGCGCTGACAGCGCCATGTTGTTTGATTTGATTGCACAGGTCGGCAATGACAATGCCAGCGGCGAATACTATCTGACAGACATCGTTTCGATCGCGAATGCTGCGGGCAAGCAGTGTGCTGCTGTGACCTGTGACGAGACCGAGACGTTGGGCGTGAACTCGCGCATCGATCTGGCCGGAGCTGAGGCCGTTTTTCAGGCGCAGCGCCGTCAACAGGCGATGGCCGAAGGAGCCACTTTGGTTGCCCCTGAAACCGTGCAGTTTGCTTATGATACACAGGTCGGGCGCGACGTATTGATCGAACCGAACGTTGTCTTTGGTCCCGGTGTGGTGATCGAAGATGGTGTCACTCTGCGTGCCTTCAGCCATTTCGAAGGCTGTCGCGTAGGGCAGGGCAGTGTTGTTGGGCCCTATGCCCGCCTGCGTCCGGGCAGCGAGCTGGCTGAGAACGTGAAGATTGGTAATTTTGTTGAAACCAAAAAAGTTCAGATCGCGGCGGGCGCCAAGGTCAATCACCTGAGTTATATCGGGGATGCTTCAGTGGGTGCCGAGGCAAACATTGGCGCGGGTACAATTACCTGTAATTATGACGGGGTGCTCAAGCATCAGACGATTATTGGTGAAAAAGCCTTTATCGGGTCGAATTCATCTCTGGTGGCCCCTGTGTCGATCGGGGCCGAAGCTTTGGTCGGTGCGGGCTCCGTGATCGCGGCAGATGTGCCTGAGGGCGCTCTGGCTGTGACCCGGGCCAAACAGGAAAATAAACCGGGCCTTGCCCGGCGGTTGCGGGCGCGGTTGCTGGATATCAAGGCTAAAGCGCTGAAATAAATTTTAATCGGAGTGCATGCATTATGTGTGGAATTGTCGGAGTATTGGGCCATCACCAGGCTGCACCGATCCTAGTTGAGGGGCTGAAGCGTCTCGAATACCGGGGCTATGACAGCGCTGGAATTGCAACTGTTGACGCCGGACGATTGGATCGCCGTCGTGCTTTAGGTAAGTTGATCAATCTGAACGATCTGCTGGTGCATGAGCCGCTGGCGGGCACTTCGGGCATTGGACATACTCGGTGGGCCACCCATGGTGCAGCGACCACGGAAAATGCCCATCCCCACGCTCGTGGCAAGGTGGCCGTGGTGCACAACGGGATCATCGAGAACTTTCGCGAGTTGCGGGCTTTTTTGGCTGACAAACAGATGACCGCCGAAACCGAGACCGATACTGAAACGGTTGCGATGCTGTGTGATTGGTTCCTGAGCCAAGGGAGCACCCCGGAGGAGGCCGCAAAAGCAACGATTGCGCGTCTTGAAGGGGCTTATGCGCTGTGTTTCCTGTTTGACGGTGAAGAAGATCTGATCGTAGCAGCCCGTAAGGGCAGCCCGTTGGCCATTGGCTGGGGGGAAGGTGAGATGTTCGTGGGCTCAGATGCTTTGGCACTGGCGCCGATGACCGATCAGATCACCTATCTGGAAGAGGGCGACATTGCCATTGTCACGCGCGCGGGGGCCAGCTTTCTTGATGAGGCGCAGCAACCGGTCGAGCGGACCTGTAAAACCGTCAATGTGGATGCTTCTGCGGCTGACAAAGGTGGATACCGCCACTTTATGGCCAAGGAAATTGCTGAACAGTCCACGGTGCTGGGCGCAGCAGTGAAATATTACCTGAGCAATCGCGAAGGCCAGCATACGCTGGAGACCGGATTGGATTTCAGTGGGATCGACAGGGTGGTAATGGTGGCATGTGGCACGGCATCACTGGCGTGCTTTACAGCCAAATACTGGTTCGAACAGATCGCCAAATTACCCGTCGAAGTCGATATCGCCTCTGAGTTCCGTTATCGTGAGCCCCCGGTTTCAGATCGCACGCTGGCCTTGTTTGTGAGTCAGTCAGGTGAAACCGCCGATACGTTGGCGGCGCTGCGCTATTGCGCAGGTAAGGTGGGCAAGATCGTTTCGATCGTGAACGTTGCCGAAAGCTCGATTGCGCGTGAAAGCGATGTTGTGCTGCCAATTCTGGCAGGGCCTGAAATCGGGGTGGCCTCGACCAAGGCCTTTACTTGCCAGCTGATGGTTCTGGCGGCGTTGACCTTGCAGGCTGCGCGCCAGCGCGAGGTGCTGGATGGGGCCGCTTTGGCGGAACATGTTGATCAGCTGATGCGGGTGCCGGGACAGGTGGCGGATGCGATGACCTGTGAGCCGCAGGTGCAGGCCATCAGTGCGCAGCTGGCCCAGTACAAGGATGCGATCTTTCTGGGGCGGGGGGCGATGTACCCACTGGCACTGGAGGGGGCGCTCAAGCTCAAGGAAATTAGCTATATCCACGCCGAAGGCTATGCCAGCGGCGAACTGAAACATGGCCCGATCGCGTTGATCGACAAAGATATGCCAGTGGTCGTATTAACGCCTGCTGACAGCATGTTCGACAAGACTGTATCGAATATGGAAGAGGTCAGAGCACGCGGTGGCAAGATCGTGATGGTCAGCGATGCGGCAGGCATCAACAGGGCTGGAGACGGCAGTTGGCAGACCGTGGCCATGCCGCGGGTAGATGGCCCCTTTGCACCAATCGTTTATGCGGTGGCGGTGCAACTGCTAGCCTATCACACTGCGGTGGAGAAAGGCACGGATGTGGACCAACCGCGTAATCTGGCGAAATCAGTGACCGTCGAATAACGCAAAAGATCTGCGTTGCATCAGTGACGCGACGGGTTTGTGTTTTAAGAAGAGAGGACGGCGGGGGAGACCGCGCCGTCTTGCAACATCATCAAAACCGCGCTTAGCACATGATATAAGCTTGAGGCGGGCATGGTGTCCGAGAGCAAGTTACCGTCCCGGTCGCGGCAGTCATACCATCCGCCGGGCACATCCGTTTCCATATATTGTTGCCACATCACGGCGAGGATCTGCTCGGGGGCAGCCGCGTTATCGCCCCGGATACCCCGCCGTCGCATCACCAACGCTGCCTTGAGCAATTCGGTTTGTGGCCAGAGCCGCCGCGTTCGGCAGGTGGGGTCCAATCTGTCAGGCAACAGACCAAAGCCATCACGTGCAGCCAATACGGTGGAAAAGAGGGGCCGCAAATCCACGCCTGAGGCGCGCCCGGTTACCGTCTCGTAGTGATCAATCAGATAAATCCATTCGGCCATATGCCCGGGTTCGGTCGTCTGTATGGTGGTGTCCAACGGGATCCATTTGACATCGAAGAATTCGAGCACCCGGCCGCCGGGCTGCTGAAACTTGTCCCGAAACAGGGACAGGCAGGTCTCGGCAATGTCGCGATAGCGGGGCGTCCCAGTGGCCGCAAAAAGCGCGGTGGTCGCCTCGAACAGGTGCATATGCGCATTCTGGCCGCGTGGCAGGCTATGGGCGGCATCTGCGTGCCATCCGCGTTGGGCCTGCAGGCGGTCAAGTGCGTCATCAAGCGGGGCAAGATCAACGTGATCCGTATGACCGGCCTCGATCAGGGCAGCAGCAGCAAGCAGTAGAAAAGCCAAGTCATAAAGCGCATGAGGGGCTTGTCGGATTGCTAAATCCGGGGCCAGCAATGCCGCGAGATGACCGCTGTCGGGATCAAAGCCCCTGGTCATGGCAAAGTGAAACAGCTGTACCGCACGGGCTTGCAATACAGGGTCCTCGGTGCGGGCGAAACAATAGGCTTGCCGCAATTGCACCCGCAGGCGCCGAGGGAAGGCAGTGCAGGGTTGCCCCGAGTGATCCAGCGCCTCCCAGACGGTGCCGGTAGCGGTATCGACGCCCGTCCCGGACCAGAGTGGCAGGGCGTGGTGATGCAGCCAGTGGTGCAGATCTGTGCGCGAGAGGGCGAAGGGAGGTGTCACTGGGGGCGGTCTTTGCCGAGTTGCCGCCGCCAAGCGCTGGCCCGGCGCAGCAGTTTGAGCCAGGCGATGGGATAGATCCCGGCGCGTGCAACCCAATCCGTTGGTGGGGTACGCGGTGTTTGCACAACGGGATCACCCGGGCGCAGGGGGGCGCAGGGCATCAACGTGTCCAGCAGTGACCCTTCTGCGATGCAGGACAGCTCGACATCGCCGCGGCGGAGGAGGGCCTCCAGAATAGCAAGGTCCAAGGCGGGATCATGTAGATGGTGATCCATGCCACGGGTATTCAGATCCTGCCCCATCAGATCTTTGTAGTGGCGGCCCGGCTCAAACGGATAGCGCTGTGCACCATTGTAAAAGTCGATCCCAGCTAGAATGATGCGTTCGGCTCCCATCGCGTGCGCCATTAACACCGCATAAAGGCCAGTGGTTGGCTTGCGGTCGTGGTGGGCCATCAGGGTGGCGACCTCGGTCTCGATGGCTGCATCGCGATAGCGCATGGGTTGATAGAGCGGGCCAAATCGGCGCTGTCCTGCGCGAATGACCTTTGGGTTGTGGCTGGTCCAAGCCCGCAAATCGTAATCCGCGCGGATGCGCCAGAGGGTTTCAAACATGAAAGGTGCGATCCGAGGGTCGCCCCCCATGAAGGCCATGTCGACCCGTTTCCCCAGATAGGCTAGCGGTTCAAAAAAGAAGTTGTTGGTGCGTATGATCTGGTCGCTGGTTAACACCTGCCCTGAGCGCACACGCGTCAGTGAGAGGCCACTGCCTGCAACCACATAAGTCTTGGAGGTCATTGCGGCTTGACCGTATGCGCCAGAAGGGCATCGCTCATGGCGCGCAGGGCGCCGTGGCCACCGGGGTGGGGCAGGATCCAATCAGCTATGCCGAGAATGTCCGGATGGGAATCCGACGGACAGGCCGCCAATCCGGCGCGGGCCATCGCGGCTCGGTCGTTGATGTCGTTGCCCACATAGAGCAGTTGTTTCCAGTCGAGTCCGCGTTCTGCCAGCCAGGGACCAAGGGCCGCCACCTTGTCATCGATGGCATGATGCACTTCGATCCCAAGTTTGTCGGCGCGCCGTAGCACCACTGGATTGCGTTCTTTGGACAGGATCATCAGGTGCCAGCGTCCAGCCTGCCGGAGCAGGGATAGGCCCATGCCATCGCCCCGCGAGGTGCGGACGCTTTCGATTCCGTTCTGGTCCGTGGTTACCAGATTGTCCGTATGAACCCCGTCGAAATCCATCACGACTGCGCGGATCTCAGACAGGTGTTCTGGCAAGAGAGACATGCTGGAGGCTGTGGCCTGGGCAATATGATTGCACAATGCCAGATCGTGCACCGAGTCGATTTCAATCGGCGGATGCAGGACGGGACACAGAGCAACTTTGCCACAAAACCGGGTGCCCGTGCGTTCAAAGGCGGCAGCATCCACTGTGTAGATGGCCCCGCTTTCGCGAAAGGCGGGTGGCAGGTCCTGACGACGTTGGCGGGGGGCGGTTTCATCATGGTTGATGCCAACGCCAGACCCGTCGGTGTCGGGGCGCCAAAGGAACGAATGGTCTTCGATGACAGAGAGGGCACAATCGGCGTGCTGGTCCCGCATCGCGCTGAGGCAGGATTCAATATCGGCACCGGTGGTAAAGGGCGAGGTGCATTGCAAGAACACCAGTTGGTTGAGCCCTGGCAGATCGGCGCGAATCTGCCCTAGGCTGTGCAACCAACCGGCTTCAGAGCTGGCGGTATCATCAGCCAGCTCTGCTGGGCGGTCAACGATACGGGCGCCATGCAAACGGGATTCGGTGGCGATGGCGGCGTCATCGGTCGAGACGTAAACCTCTGCCACAGAGGGGGCAGCGCGCGCCGCGCGCACTGCGCGGCCAATCAATGAGATACCACCGATTGGGCGCAAATTCTTGCCAGGAACACCTTTGGACCCACCACGGGCGAGGATCACACAGGCGGTTGTCGTAGGGTCACATGTGGTGCTGGTCATTTAGGTGCCCTGTGGTTTTGTATGTGCTGTACTGCAGGCATGCGGATAGGGCACGCCACGGACCCGCCAGCCTAGGTTACCTTTACAAAGCACAGGGTGCTGTGTAAATCCTCCTCAGGTTTCAGATTTGCCGGTTTCATAAATGCTTTCACAGCTAAAGAAAACGTCTCTGGGCAGGGCTTTATGGCGTCTGTTGCGGGGGATCAAACGTCAGGGAAAACGATTGATCCGGCTGGCTGCTCCGCTCTATGAATGGATCCCGTCACCGGCGCATTTGCGCGCTGCGAACCGACATCACAATAAACAACAACAGCGCATTCTTGCCGCCTTTGAAGCCGGAGATCACACAGGCTCATGACCCGGCCCCGCCGTATTTTGATTTTGTTTGGCGACGATTCCACGTTGTTCTTTGCCACCCGTATGCGGGCGCTGTTGCAGGCCGCTGACTCAACCGATGAAGTCGTATTGGGCTGCTTCAAGGACGAGATGGCCCTGTCGCCGCGTCAGTTGGAGCTGCACATCCCTAAAGGTGATTATCAGCTGCTGGATTTGCCAGAGCTGAACCGTGCGGCGTGTTCTGCGGATTTGGATGCGATCATCGTTTGCAAGGTGCCGCGGGCATTGACCCTGCTGTTGCAGGATCCGACCTATCGCGACCTGGCGCACCGCCCTCGGATCATGGCCTTTCTTCCGGGGCTGGATTTTTTCCCGGATCGGGGCATGCGCAACCGGCTGTATTGCGACAGCGTTTATTTGTTTCCCGAGAGTTTCGTGCCCCGGTTCAAGGCGTTGCAGGCTGAGCAGTTGCCGGCGCAGGGTATGGGTGGTTCGGTCAAGGTCCGGCACGTGGGGTTCGGACATCCCGCTTGCCTACGCCCTGAACATGACATTCCGCAGACCCTGCCCGAGGGAGACATCTATTTCTTTGGTCAGGCCCTGTCGCCGCTGACCCGACGCGGGCGTGTGCACCTGTTGCAGGTGATGGCAGCGATTGCGCGCAAGAACCCGGATCGGACGGTGTGGATCAAGCTGCGCCACCTGCCAGAGGAAAACGCCACTCACGTGCACCGGGAGCGGTTCAGTTATCCGTCTTTGATGTCAGCTATTGCGGCTCCGGATAATCTGCGGCTGACGGCCTGTGATATGGATACGGCGCTGGCGCAGGCTGCGTTGGGGATTGTGTGTACTTCAACGGCGGCGATGGATCTGATCCGGGCTGGCGTGCCGACGATGGTGCATCTGGATTATGTGGATAATTACGTTGACACGCTGGTGCCTCCGATGCGGGATTTGTTTGCTGATAGTAATCTGATCGTCTCGCTCGAGGATCTGCTGCATCTGCGCTATCGGGCTCCGAACCGAACCTGGGTCGAGAGCATGTTCTGTGACCATGATTTAGGTCTGCGCGTTCTGGATGATATTTTCGGCGAAGACGCGCCTTTGGCAGGCTCTGAATTGACCGAGGTTGCCCGGCGGAGTGTTTGACCTTGTAGGGTGTTCAAGTTAGGTCCTATGCAAATAGAATAAGGATGTGGACGGGCATCCTTTAAAATGAATTTTGGGAATTGAATATGGCGTTAGACAAGACACCGGTACAGGTTATTGCCGAAATCGGATGCAATCATAAGGGCGATATGGATATCGCCAAGGACCTGATCCGCGTTGCAGCCACCGTGTGCGGGGCGCATGTGGCCAAGTTCCAGAAACGGCACAACCGCGAATTGCTGTCCCCGGTGGAATATGACACGCCGCATCCGGTGCCTTCGAATGCTTATGGCGATACCTATGGGGCGCACCGCGATTTTCTGGAGATGGACGTTGATCAGCACAAAGAGCTGATCGACACCTGTAAAGAGTATGGCATCGCCTATTCTACCAGCGTCTGGGATCTGACCTCGGCGCGAGAAATGACAACGCTGAACCCTCCGATGCTTAAGATCCCGTCGGCCACCAACTTGCATTATGATCTGCAGAATTACCTGTGTGAAAATTTCGCAGGCGAGATCCACGTTTCAACCGGCATGTCGACCGGGGATGAAATTGCCAAGCTGGTTCAATTTTATGCGGACCGTGGCCGGGCCCAGGATCTGGTCGTTTACAGCTGCACATCGGGGTATCCGGTGGCTTTTGAGGACATTTGCCTGTTCGAAATTCGCACCCTGATGGAGAAATTTGGCACCACTGTGAAGGGCATCGGTTTTTCAGGTCACCACTTGGGGATTGCAGCAGATGTTGCCGCGTTGGCAATCGGGCGTAGTCTGGAATCCGAAGGCAAGGGCCGGTTCAGTCATATCGAACGCCACTTTACTTTGGACCGCACCTGGAAGGGTACGGATCACGCCGCCAGCTTGGAACCTGATGGGTTGCGTCGTCTGTGTCGGGATGTGGGTAATGTGGATCAGGCACTGGCTTATAAGGGGCAGGACATCCTGCCAGTGGAACAGGTACAGCGCGACAAATTGAAATGGGGTCTGTCCTGATCAGGTAATGAACTGGGTTCGGTGGGGGACAATTTGTTTGCAAACCCACCGAAATGGACATACGGAAAGACCTACGTTTGAAGTCTAAATTTATAAGTAATTATAAGAGCTATGTTTGATCTGCCGCAGTCTGTGCTGATCCCGGAAAGCGGGGCGGCATGACGGATAGAATAGTGTTTCGATGTGCCGTCTCCGCGACGGTGGGTATCGGTCATCTCATGCGATGTCGCGAAATGGCACGATATCTGCAGGAGCTGGGAGGCGAGAGTTTTTTGCTCGGTCCGCCTGATAGTCTACGCACCGAAGCTGACGAAAGCCTGTTTGCCGATTGGATCGAAGTGCCCGAACGGGGCAGCTCCGCCGAAGATGCGGCGCGTCTGGTGGCGCTGTGCCGGAAATATGACACACCTTACGCAGTGATGGACGACTATCGCGGTGACCCCGAGTACCAGCAAATTTTGCGGAATGCGGGTTTGCGTTGGTTGCAGCAATTCGATGCCAGTAAACCTTGGGAATTTCAGCCCGATTTGCTGGTCAATGCCAGCCCTTATGAACGCCGCGAGCAATATTTGCCTTGGCTGAAGGACCCGGCGCAGACCCGGACCTTGTTCGGTCCGCAGTATGCGGTTCTGCGCCCCGCTTTTGCCGGTCTCACGGCACGGGCTGACGGGCGCCCTGTGCAACGGGTTTTGGCCGCCTTTGGTGGCGGAGATGATCGTGGTGCTATTGCCACCACGATCGAAGCTCTGGCTGGCCGTTTGGGGCCGGATGTGACCTTGGTGATCGTTTCTGGGGCGGGCAATCCACGCCGCGAGGCCGTGGCCGCGAAGGTGGCCGAGTTGCCTGCAGGGCAGGTCGAATTTCACGTGAATCCACCTGATATGATCCAGTTGATGCGCGACTGCGATCTGGCTGTGATCGGTGGGGGCACGATGAGTTACGAGGCCGCGATCTGTGGGTTGCCAATCGTCTTTATGGGGCTGGCCCCCAATCAGGAACGGCCTTGTCAGGGATGGCAGGATCTGACTGAAGCCCGCTATCTGGGTCAGGTTGGAACGGTTACGGTGTCAGAACTGTATGAAACCGTGGCAGATTTGGTGAGCGATGACACCGCGCGGACTGAGGTGGCCGCCAAGGGGCGTCAGTTGGTGGACGGACAGGGAACCAGACGATTGGTCGAGGCCCTGCTGGAGCGGGGAACGATTCAGTTCCAAAGAGGGATAAATGAAGGAGGTGACGCGTTATGAGCGAGGGTAAGCAACAAAGCCGTTACAGGGGTACGGCGGCACTTTCTGAGAAAACACGTCAAACCGTTTTTCAAGAAGACCATTTTCACCTTTTAAGGAATGAATTTTCTAACAAACTGTTGATTTTTTTTACAGCAACAGGGCGTGTTCCAAGATTGTTCAATTTTTGGGGTGTGGGCAATGTACTGGCCAAAGAGTATAATGTTCTTTTCGTAAATGGCGCCAAGAATAGTTGGTATCAGGACGGCGTGAAGGGGATGGGCGATGATCTGCCGGGTACGATTGAGTGGATCCAGAGATGGTGCAGCGAAAATGATGTTACAGAAATTTTATGCCTTGGCCAATCTATGGGTGGGTACGGGGCTTTGCTGTTTGGGGGGTTGTTAAACGCTCGCGCGCTTGCTTTTGCTGGAGAAACTGTTCTCCAGCTTCCAAGGAGTAGATTCAACTACTTGCTCTTGCTGAAGAAACTGTTCTCCAGATTCCGTGGAGTAGATTCAACTGCTGAAGAAACTGTTCTCCAGCTTCCATGGAGTAGATTCAAATGTCTGGCCGATAAAGATACAGAGGTCCTTTATGCATCAATTGCGGAAAGTTTCCCTGAAGGATTTGATGCGACTCTTCTTATTGGAGAAAATGACGCCGTTGATCTCATTTCGGCTGAATATCTGGCGAAAATGCCCGGGGCAAAAATCATCTCTATGAAACACGTTGGTCACGGGCCAGCGGGGTATTTACGAAATCGGGACAGGTTAGAGCCGGTGATCCGATGCTGGATTGAAAAAAATCCTTTTCCAGATTTTCCTGAACAGGGATCTGTTATGGATTTACCTGGGTTTAATCAGGCTTTTTATGATGGGTTTGTTCATTTTCAGAACGGAAAATTTGAAAAAGCTCTGCCTCGATTGTCGCGAGCTATCACTCTTCATCCAGCACATGAAGAAGCACGCCGCCTGAAAGGCGCAGCGCTTCTTAAGCTTGGAAGGAATGTCGAGGCATTAGAGAATATTTCAGTCGCAGTAGCAATTTCTCCACTTTTTGCCGAGGCTCGTTATGATTTGGCGCGAGCGTTGCATCGGATTGGAGAGTATGAAGAGTCTAGAAAAACATTTGTTAAAATGTTGCGTCAGTGGCCTACTCATCATCGCGCATTGTACGGCTTGGGAATGACCCATTTGAAAATGGGTGAACCTGAAAAAGCGCTTTTTCGCTTCAACAAGGCTTACGAACTTCAGCCCAATAACCCGCGTTATCGTAAACAGGCTAAAATTGAATCAGCTCCCTCAAAACAGAAGGCGGTAATGGATAAAAAGATCATGGTGTTGGGCACCAATGCGGGACAGGCTGATTTGATCCGTCACATGAAGGATCGCGGCTGGTTCGTCATTGGTGTATCCCCGATCAAGGGTGAATCCGGTCAGGCCTTCTGCGATGTGGTCGAAGAGATCAACATTGTTGATCTGGATGCGCTGGAAGAGGCCGCGCGCCGCCACGAGGTGGATCTGGTTTATTCGATCTCGTCTGATATCGCGATGACCTCGGTTGTGGCGCTGGCCGAACGTCTTGGCTTGCCGCACTTCTATGACAGTGAGTTCGTCGCACTTTTGGATAATAAAGCCGCGTTCCGAGCATTCCTGAAAGAGCATGACCTGAGCCCGGTGCCGTTTATCGAGGTAACCGAACCGGCGGGGGCCGCGCATTGGGATCATTTTCCCTGCATGGTTAAGCCCACCGATGCGCAGGGACAGCGTGGTGTGGTGCGCATTGATCGCGCCGAAGATCTGAATGCGGCGATCACGCAGGCCGTCAGCCTGTCGCGTAGCAAGCGGGCCATTGTCGAAGGCTTCCTGGATGGGGTTGAAATCTCGTGCAACGTGATGGTCAGCGACGGTGAAGTTCGGATGAAAGTACTGTCCGAACGGCTGGTGCATGGACCTCATGCATTGGGTGTCCCACGCGGGCATCTGGTGCCGTGCAAGGACGTCAGCGAAGAAAACCAGCGCGCGGCGTTGGATCTGGTGGATGGCATCATCGCCGCAATGGGAACCCGTGATGGGGTGTTGTATTGCCAGATGATCGTAACCCCCGAAGGCCCGCGTGTGGTCGAGATCGCTCCGCGTCTGGACGGCTGCCACATGTGGCGCTTGATCCGGGCCGCCGAAAATGTGGACCTGATTGGCATGGCGATGGATTGCCTGACCGGTGAAGGCAGCCCTGAGACCCTTCCCAATGGCGGTGAAGGGGACCGGCATGGCCGTGACATGGAACTGATGTTCCAGCAAATGGCGCCGGGGGATCCCTTTGATCAGGCCAGATTCCCGGAACCCGAAGGGTCCCTTTATCATGAGTACCGGTACGAGGACGGAGACGATATTCGTCCGATCAATGGGACGCTTGAAGTGGTTGGATACTATGTGCGGGTGACGCCATGAGCGGTACGGTGACATCCGGTCTGGTGGCGGTCACTGGCGCGTCGGGTTTCATCGGACGCTATCTTTGTGCTGATCTGGAGGCGGCTGGCTATCGGGTACGCCGTCTGGGGCGCAGCGCGCCCGAAATGGCAGAGGACCGCCAAACCGATTATAGCCGCGATAGCCTGACAGCAGCGCTGGAGGGGGTAGATGCGGTGATCCATCTGGCGGGCCGCCGTATGACCCGCGAAGACGCGCCAATGGATTTGGCTCCGTTCTGGGAGCCAAATGTGGCCGTGATCGGTGATTTGGTGGCCGCAGCACAGGCCAATGGAGTGAGTAAGATTGTGTTGGCATCGACCATCGCAGTTTATTCTGCAGGCAGCGGTCTGCCCTATCGGGAAAGCGCGCCGACCCGACCGATTAATGCCTATGCGCTGTCGAAACTGATGGCCGAGCAGCATTTGGAAATGCAGACTCGCGCAAAAGGACCTGCGGCGGTATCGTTACGCCTGGCTGCGGTTTATGGGCATGGCGAAAAGGGCACTCCGGCGCTGATGAAATTCATCGGTCTGGCAAATGCTGGGGAAACCATCGTGTTGACGGGGAATGCCGATTATCGCATCGACCAACTCTATGTACGCGACGCAACCTCGGCGTTTTTGGCTGCCCTGCGTGGTGTGGCGACCGGGGTTTACAACATCGGCGGCGGTCGGGCGGTTCCTGTTGGTGAAATTGCTGAAACCGTGAATGATGTTTTCGGGAATGTGGGGAACATCCGTTATGATACGGATAGCGATGCCCCGATGCCAAAGAACGCAATGGCTCTGGATGAGGCACAACACAATCTTGACTGGGAGCCGGCCTATGATTTGCGTGCCGGGTTGGCGGATTTCCGGCAAGCCCAGGAAAATGCAGGCTAAGCTCCGTGACGAGATAAAGGACAAGACAGATGCTGACTCTCAGAGAAGAACTGAGTAAGACCCACGGGATCGCTAACGATGGCACTCCCTTCATTATCGCCGAGATGTCGGGCAACCACAATCAGTCGCTGGACCGGGCGCTGGCCATTGTTGATGCGGCGGCGGCAACGGGAGCGGATGCGCTCAAAATTCAGACGTTTACCGCAGATAGTATGACGCTGGATTTGTCCGAGGGCGAATTTACCATCACTGATCCCAAATCGCTTTGGGTTGGGCGCACGCTCTATAGTCTCTATCAAGAGGCTAAAACCCCGGCGGAATGGCACAAGCCGATCTTTGATCGGGCTAAGGAAAAAGGCATTCTGGCCTTTTCGACCCCGTTTTCCGAGGATGCGGTCGAGTTGCTCGAAAGCCTAGACGTACCCGCCTATAAGATCGCTTCCTTTGAGGCGATTGATTTGCCACTTGTCCGTTGCGTCGCAGAGACGGGCAAACCGATGATCATTTCTACGGGTATGGCAACGCCAGTGGAAATCGGCGAAGCGGTTGAGACTGCGCTATCTGCCGGGTGTACTAATCTGACATTGCTAAAGTGCACCTCTTCTTATCCAGCAAGCCCTGAGAATACCAATCTGGTGACCATGCCTTTGCTGGGACAGACTTGGGGAGTGAATTACGGGCTGTCGGATCATACGATGGGCACCGGTGTGTCGGTGGCCGCGACTGCGCTGGGGGCCAGCGTGATCGAGAAACACTTTATTATCGACCGATCCGAAGGGGGCGTGGACAGCGCCTTTTCATTGGAGCCAGATGAATTCACTGCGTTGATGGTTGAAACTGAGCGCGCCGCGCAGGCGATGGGTAAGGTCTGGTGGGGTGGTACCGCGTCAGAGCAGGCCGGGCGCAAGAAACGTCGCTCGCTTTATATTGCACACGATCTGAAGGCTGGGGATGTTCTGACACCCGAGAATCTACGCCGGATCCGTCCGGGTCTGGGTTTGGCACCGCGCCATTATGACGTGCTGATCGGGCGTCAGGTCGGACGTGATGTGGCACGGGGTACCCCGATGAGCTGGGACCTGCTCGACCAAGAACAGAATTGAGAAACCTCATGATCCGCAAACGTTTATATCGCTTGAAAACGGTGTTGCTCCGAAAGCTTCAATATGGCGGCCCTTTGCGCCTGAGCAAGCTGTTGATCTGGTGCAAGCAATATAAGCTGGCGGGTTATGTGCTTTATCTGCCCGGGCGGTATAATAAAAATTGCGTGCGCACCCTTAAGCTAAAAAAGGCTGCGTATGAAGGGCAGGGCGATTTCGCCCGGGCTTCGGAATATCAGGCACGTCGGTTGCGCCTACTTATGGCGGAGCCGATTAAGGACAAGAACTACGACGCTCTGCTTGCTCTCATGGCCGAGATGGAGCGGACGACACGTGCTGCTCCGTTTAAGGCGGGACAGCTGATTGCTCGACAGATGGTGTCAGATCCTGGGCGCAGGCGGGTTCTGGGAGCTGCTCTCAGGACGCAGAAAAATTTCAAGGACAGTGCGTATCTCATCCATATCATTACACTATGCCGTGCAATGAAGGGGGCGTATCGTCCTGCTGCCCGGATGGCCGTGAAAGAATTGGCCAATCCACATGATGCGCCCGAAATACTACAAGCTCGTCGCAGTAAGATCCTGCAAGAGAGCTGGCGAGTGGTGGACTTGATTGCCCGAGAATCTATGGATTGGGCAAATGAGAGTGGCGATTACGACAGCTTTCTGGCCGAAGCCGTTGGTAAGAAAAAGCCTGCGAAAGGGGGGGACGTCCCCACCGAAGATGGGGTTTTACGGACGCAGTCCTTTAAGGAGCTGGCCCTGCAAGGCCGGTTGCGGGACAAGTACCTGACAATCTGCGATGAGGAGTTCACCGAGGCGACTACGTTGCGGGCCAAGATCAAAGCCGCGCAAGACATGGTGCGTGCCAGCGTCCGGCATGTGCCGGATTATAGTAGCTCTTATGAGTTGGCCCGCACGCGTCTGACCGGAATAAGCGTTGAGCTAGAGACGCTCTTTGATGACACCATCCCACGTAGCGCACAGCAGAACACCGAAATGGTTTTGGGTCTATGCGATTATTTGTTGCTGGCACGTCGCCTAGGGATGGAGAATGAGAAAGCTAAGATCCTGCAGCGCATGGAAGCGTTGTCGGAACAGCCTGATATGCTTGCCGTATTATGGCCAGTGCCAGCGATGATTGCCCGCGATGTGTCTCAGGCGAAGCTGGCTGGGCGTATCATGGCACGCCTCGAGGTGAGTAAACCTAAGATCAATCGCGATATGCAGAACTATTTCCGCTGGGCTATGATCACGCGCGAATATGAACAGGCAAATGCCTTTTATAAGGTGCTGCCCAAGAACCTGCATCGGCGCAGTGGCCTGCTGTATTACGCCAATATTTTGCAACGCCAGGGGCGTTTCAAAGAGGCGCTGGATTTGGTTAAGGATGTTTATGGCCAGCTGTTGAGCAACCCCAGCACGGTCAACGCCTATTCCAGCTACAGCCTGATCAAACGTGTGGGCGAGCTGCTATTCCTGATCGAGACTGCAAAGCAATTCCAGTTGGTGCCGCAGCCACAAAACCCCAAAGGGGTGATCTTGATTGCGCCGCGCAATATTGACCACCTACGGCGCAATCCGCTGATGGTTCTAGTCGAGCTTAAGCGCAAGGGCTGGGCCGTGGTGCCTATTGTTGAAGGGTTCTTGCCTAAAGAGTTGACCGGCATCGAGGAAATTGATGTCATGAACGGAGCCATCAATCCTAATATTTGCCTCAGTGACGATGCCACTGAGGCTATGCCGGAGGTTGAAGATTTTGTGTTCGAGCCGGAGAATGCGACTCTGCGTTGGGGTCCGATCGATCTGGGGCATTCACTGTGGGAAGATGCAGCGATCAACCGGCGTCGCTATACGATCCACTGGCAATGCCCCGAGTTGCAGAGCTATTTGGGTGGATTGGCCGACTGGACCCGGGCCGAGGGGCGAGTGTTGCAATATGCGCGCCAAAAGAATGCTGAATTGAATTTGCCAATGGGTTGTATTTCGTTGTTCAGTTGTCGTCTGCCGGATTCCCTGTTGCGGTTTTACTGTGAAGAGCATGGTGATCCTGAACAGTTCTTCTGTTTGCAAGCGGCCAATGGCTACCAAAACTATTTCACTAACTTTGCGACTAATGTTTCGCAGCGATTTGTGCTGCGCAACGTGACGAAACATCCTGAGGTACGATCCGGTAGCTTTCCGATTCCCGAGTATTTCGAAAACTATTATGAACGCCGAAAACCACACATCTCAGAGATCATGGCCCGGTTCATTGGGGTGACTAAGGTCAAACGTTCGACCGAAGGCACATCAGGGCGTTCCCCTGAAGCAGAAGCACTCGATGCACGGATCCGGGCTTGGCAGGCGAATGGCGGTAAGATTGCCTGTGCCTTTGGCAAGGTGGTTTGTGATAGTTCGGTACCCTTTGACGGTGGCCCGGCGCATCGGTCAATGAAGGATTGGATAAACCACTGTATTCGCGCGGTGCAGGGCAGCAATACGTTGTTGCTGATCAAGCCGCATCCGCATGAGTTAAACAACCAGATTGCTACTTTTCCGACTGAATATTTCCGCGAGTTGATTGAAGAACCGTTGGGGGAGAATGCAATTTTCATGGGGCATCGTTGGTTCGATATGCATGATATGCAGGATCGGATGGATTTGGGGCTGGTCTACAATGGGACCACCGCCATCGAGTTGGGTATCATGGGGATCCCTTGTATTCTCGCTGGGCATTTTGCACCGATCGACTATCCGATTGGTCATGTGGCGCCCACTGGTACGGTGGACTTTGAGGCCTATCTACGGTTTGAAAAGCCTGCTCAAGTTGCAACTGATTTGCGCGAACGGGCTGCGGTCTGGCTGGACTATATGGCAAACGAAGATTTTACGCAGGCTTATAGGTTCCATACGCGCCCTGTGACCAACAAGGTACTCTATCCGCCTTATTGGTTTGCTGATGATGTCCAGAAACATGTGGAGGCTCCGGATGCGGCGGTCGTCGAGCTTGCCGGGCGGGCGCTTGGCGAACGTTTTGAGCCGGGATTCCCTGTCGTACAGAAGGTTGAATCTAAAACCCACATCCATATGCCGGGGGCTACGGCGCCCTCTCCTTTGGAAACCGAGACCACATCACGCGGTTCTGACACCACCATCATCGCCAAAACACATATAAAGCGTTGATAAATATGACCTCTGATCTGTCGATCATCTTTTCCCGCTATGCCGCAGGAATGGTCAGTGCAATCAGCGCGTTTGCTGGTACCAGATGGGGCCGTCACCTGTGATTTTGCGGATCATGACCTGCATCTCGGGAACTATTCCCAACCTTATCAGGGAAAGATGCAGTTGGAGGAGCTGCAGAAGCACTTGCATTCGCTGCCGCACCTGCCTGACGCCATTCCCTATGTGACCAGTTATTATAGATTTTACCTGCGCATCGCCAGCGTATGGCACTGGAGGATGGCCAACAATGAGCTGTCTGGGCCTCTGGGTCTGTTGCGGATGTATGAGCACCTTCGGGATCTGCCACGTCGATACTTTACCTATCGCTTCCTGCTCTGCCCTGAAACGTTGGGATCTATTGCTTATCTTTCCCGGTTTGGGGACGAGGTTAAGGATAAGATCCGTGGCGGCATGGTGTTGACCTGTTTGGGTGGGCATCGTGAGCCGCTTAGTTTCAAGCTGTCGCGCCAAGATTGGCTAGATGCTCCCAGTCCCATCGACAATCTGGCGAGGAAGTTCGCCGATGCTTCGATCTGCGGCCCTTTACTCCCACTTCAGGATCAGATGAACGTCAATTCTGCTCGCTTGGGTTCAATTTCCCGATCATTCAGGCGGCTAGAACCGTTTACGGGCAGTTCGTGGAGTATCACACCTCTGGAGATGACAAGCGTTTTATGAGGGTCGAGCAGGTGGAGCGGGCCGCGGATGTGTTGGCAGAATTCATGCAGGTGTTTGATTATGAAGATCAAAACTTGCGCAATACCCAACCGTTTGGTGAACCACAGTTGGGCCGGCGGGGGCTGTATCCAACCATGAATTCTCCGATGAACCGGGGTAATTCCAGCGATAACGCGGTGGACCAGCGTCAGACCCTGAACCGATTGTTGATGTTTCTGTCACTGGCGGACGGTCAGCGTGGGCTAAACCAGATTGCAGACAAAATCGGCTGTGGTCCGGATGCTCTGTTACCTATTCTCGCTGAGCTGCAGAAACAGAATATTATTGTAACCGAAAAGATAGGTGACTGATGTCCTTGATCGGTATTACGGGGGACCACCCCCGTCACAAATACTTGGCCAACCAACTGGCCGAAGCGGGATTGCTGAGTGGTTGGGTTATTGAGCGCCGTAAACCCTTCATGCCTGAATCTCCTGCCGGGTTGGGAGATGATCTTACGCGTTTGTTCAATCTGCACTTCAAGCGCCGTGAAGAGGCAGAAGAGCGGTTCTTTGGCACGCCATCCGTGCCCAAGGATTTGCGGGTTCTGGATGTCACCCCTGAGACTCTGAACGATGTGGCAACGCGTGACTTTATTCGTGCGGGGAATCCAAATCTGGTACTGTCTTATGGATGCCACAAGCTGACAGATCAGCTGATTGCCGAAGCAGGGTGTACTTTCTGGAACACCCACGGCGGGTTTTCACCGCAGTATCGCGGCGTGACGACGCATTTCTGGCCCAGCTATATGTTGGAACCCCAGATGACGGGTGTGACCATGCACGAAACCACCTCGCATATTGATGGTGGGGCAGTTATTCACCAGAATGCGGCACTGGAATTGCATGCTGAGGACGGTCTGCACGATCCTGGCGGCCCGGACAGTGAAAGCCTATGCCGATGAAATTTCGGCTCTGCTGGGCAAGGCGCTACAGGGTGATCTGCCAGCCGGGCAGCCGCAGAAGACTTCGGGAAAAATTTGGATTGGTTCGGATTGGCGCCCTGAGCATTTGCGCCTGATCTATGACACCTATGAAGACCGGATTTCGGCAGCAGCATTGCGTGGAGAGATCGAAGGGCGAGTGCCGACCTGCGTCAGCCTGCTCAAGGGATGCTGAGTCAGGCCTTGTGCACCCGAGACATATCCGCATCCAGCGTGCGGGCACAGACGTTGCGGGTGTCGATGATGAGCTTGGCGGTTCGGGTCAATGCTGCATAGTCAACGCCATCATGATCGGTGACGATCACGACGGCATCATAGATCGCAAACTGTTCAGGGTTCCACGCCACCGAACGCCGCCCGGTGAGCTCGGGGTATTCGCGGGTGGATGGGATTTCGGCAGCAAGAGGGTCGTGATAAGATACCGATGCGTTGCGTTGTTCCAACAGGGCCATCAACCGCAGAGCCGGGCTTTCGCGGACATCATCCACATTCTTCTTATAGGCTAGGCCCATGATCAGGATGTTGGCTCCACTCAGGGTTTGTGCCTGCTGTTGCTGCAATTGCTGTTCCAGAGCGTCGACAACGCGGTTGGGCATATGGGTGTTTATTTCACCGGCGAGTTCGATGAACCGGGTGGTTTGGCCGTATTGGCGCGCCTTCCAGGTCAGGTAGAACGGGTCAATGGGGATGCAGTGCCCACCAAGCCCGGGGCCGGGATAAAACGGCATAAAACCAAAGGGTTTGGTCTTGGCGGCGTCGATCACTTCCCAGACGTCGATGTCCATTGCGCCATAGACTGTCTTAAGCTCGTTGGCCAAGGCGATGTTGACCGATCGAAAGATGTTTTCGGTCAACTTGGTGGCCTCGGCGACGCGGCTTGAAGACACTTCGACCACCTGATCAGAGAAAATGCCATAAAGGGCGGCGACCAAAGTGCGCGCCTGATCATCGTCGGCACCAACAACCTTGGGGATCTGGGCGGTGGCGAACTGCGCATTACCGGGATCTTCGCGTTCGGGGGAATACGCCAGCCAGAACTCTTGCCCCGACTGCAGGCCCGAGGTTTCGAGCAGTGGGCGGACTTCTTCTTCGGTGGTGCCGGGGTAGGTTGTGCTTTCCAACACAACCAATTGGCCGGGACGCAGATAGCGGGCGATTTCGGTCGCGGTGGCGGTGACAAAGCCGAGATCGGGTTCCAACGTCTTGGTCAGGGGCGTGGGCACACAGATCAGGATGATATCGACGTCTTTCAGGCGGGACATATCCGACGTAGCAGCCAATCGCCCCGTGGCGGTGGCATCCGTGATCCGTTTGGAAGGGATATGCTTGAGATAGGTCTCCCCTCGGGTTAGTCGCTCGGGTTTGCTGGGATCCAGATCAAAGCCCAGTACGCGTGCACCTGCCTCGACAAAAGTCAGGGCCAGAGGCAGGCCGACATAGCCCATGCCGATCACGCCGATCAGTGCGTCCTTAGATTTTAACTGTGCGTGTAGCTGTTCAAAGGTCATAACTATCGTATTCTCCGATCATGCCTGAAAAGATCAGGCGTGAGTATTCAGTGGCAACTACCTGACCTCTCAAAAGATCAAAGCTTACGCTCCCGTTCCCTTTTGGCTCATGGTCTCTGGGACCGCAACACACAGGTCTAACGGAGTTGAGTGTCGCCGTCGGAGGTGCCGTGATCTCAGGCTGCAGAAGCGCGATTTCCCGGGCCGTATTCAAACCGAATTATGCAGGCAGGGTGTGGGTTTGCAGCATTGCTATGTTTTTAAGAATACAGAGGCTGCTTTTACAACATCGGGGCGATCTGGGGCCCGTTTTTGAGCTTCTTTGAACCAATTCAAGGCGCTGTCCGGATTATTCTGAGCCTGTTCGAGGCGCGCAAGAAACAGAAAAGCAGTAGTATACTCCGGATTTAAGGCAAGAGCACGCTGCGCCATAGTATTGGCTTCTTCTGTATTTTCTCGACCTGACCTGAGCAAAACTTGTGCCAAACTCAGAAATGTTTGTTCGGATGCGTCGTCATATTCTGCTGAATGACGTAAATGAGACAGGGCCGTTTTCATGTCTTTTGTGCTTATTGCAGCCCGGGCCAAAAGCAGCAGAGCACGTCCTTCATAGCCGGGAACGCGTGCGGCAGCTTGTGCAAACTGAACGGCCAATTCGCGTGTTTCGCCAGTAAGGGGAAATAAAGATGCCGTTTTCAGCAAAACATCAGGGCCGCCACGCTTTAGGATTAGGTTCTGCTTAATTCCCAGACTGGCCGCGTGGGCAAGAATGTAGATACGTTCGTTCGAGGAAATATCGGTTCGCTCTGTTTTGTCGCGAAGCAAGACCTCAACAGTGTTTGCCAGTTGGTTGGTGGTGCGGTCCAGAAGGCTGGTTTGGCGCACAGAGGGCAAGACTTGATGCTCCAGCCCAGCCTTTGTTTTATTAGGGCGTCCTGAATGGGCTAGAATATGCTGTTTCAGACGTGCTTCGATTGCAGCGGTGTCGGTACTATCAACGAGATACGATTTGAAGAAAAACCCAAGTTGCCGCTTTATGCGATCAGATTGGGGGGGAGGTGTTTCAGTCAATAGAGTTTCGAGGTCACTTAGATTATGTATTGGCTGGGTCATGTGCCGATATTCACTCGCAGCCATACTGTAAACTGGTTTTCCATGTAATAGCGCTTCGATACCGACGCCTGAATTGGCGACAAGAACGTGGCTGCTACGCGCAATAAGTTTGTGGATCGATCCGTCGCTTAAATAGATGTTTGGTGTGTTGGCTGCTGTTTCAAGCCAAGTCTCTATTGCAGTTGAGTGGCAGAGCGGGTGCCTTTTGAGAACGATAGCTTTATTGTGGGTCGATGCAACTTTGATCAGAGCGCGGAGAGTATCGCTTTGTTCCCAAGGTTGGTGAAATAAAACACGATCTGCATCAACCTGCAAAGGGAAGAATATGAACTCTTTCAAAGAGGCCACTTCATTCTCAAGAGGCTCTTCTGATTGCGCCAGTTTGGAGAGGTTTGAAGCTGCAACGCTTGTCCGGTAATCCTTAATGAATTGCAAAGAATCTTCTAAATCAAAATTTTCACCAGCCTTTTGTAACGTGGAATCTAGGGCTATTTGTGCCCACCCACTGTAGCCACACGAATCAAAAAACCAGAACCGTGAGAGTGCACTCGGCTTAAGGCTGTAGGTATTTTCTCCAACTTTATCAGCATGATAAGCATAACGGATTTCTCCATCATGGCATGTTTGTATGAGTTCTCCCGGAAATATCCGTGCACGTTCAACATTTAATTCAAGCCCAACCCTGAGTGCGGCTTGGATGACTCTTGTATATGTCTCTCGTATGATGTCGTGATCGCGATAGTGTTCTACGGAAAACTGATTTGGAACATCCAAGTGCAATTTCATGATCGTTATGTAGTTCCTGTATAACCGCCATAATGATTTAGTAATGCGCAAACTCTTACAAGGTAATCGCATACATCATTATAGCTTGGAAGTATTCCAGAGCGGCTTTGTTGCACAAATCGGGTGAAGGGCGGCCTTCCCCTTACACCTAGACGGATTTAGCCTGCGGGCTCAGTGATAGGTATGCCAAGAGCCGTGTAGCGGTTGAGGACATCGTTGCGGGTAATGGCTCCGGCGCTTGTAGGCTTCCAAGGCTTTGCATTCTTGCGTGGCGGGATCACCGCATGGGCATCTTCTCTGGCGGCAATCGCCTCGTGGCATTTACGCGTATCATACGCCCCGTCTGCGGTGACACTGCCGATGTCCTGATCAACTGAGATTTGGTTCAGAAGCTCTGGCAACACGGGAGCATCACCGATGTTGCTGCCGGTGACTTCGACGGCCCGAACCTCCAGTGTTTCCTCTTCGATGCCTATGTGTATCTTATGCCAAATACGCCGTTTAGCCCCGCCATGCTTGCGGGCATTCCATTCGCCTTCTCCCTCGGCCTTGATACCTGTGCTATCGATGAGGAGGTTCAGCGGCCTTGTGGCCCTCCACGATACGGCAGGCTCACGTTCAGTGTTTTCTGACGTCGGCAAAGGGTGCTGAAATCCGGCGCCGTCCAATCCAGCCCGACCAATCGCAGCAGGCTCTTCACGAACCCAGATGTCTGTCGAAGTGGCTGGCCAAACAGGACTTTCAGCGTCAGGCAAGTCTGAATGACGGCGTCACTGAATTGCTGCTGCCGACCGCGCGTGCCGGTTGGTGGCGGTGTCCAAACCATCTCCGGATCAAACCAAATTTACAACGACCCGCGACGCTGATCTGGCGGCCCAATTGTGCAGGGAAGCTGCTTTGTATTTCAGGCTTCGCTACAGCCTTTCGACGAAGGTACTGTGGGGGTAACGGCTTTTCCTGCATCAATATTTTACACCAAGACGCAAAAGCTCGCCTCCAGTGTGCCCGGTTTTGCGGCTACCAATATATTAAAATGATACCAAAACTATCAATTAATTGACTCATGCCGTTTTAGCAGGCTCAATAGTTAATAAATAGATAAGATTTCTTGTTGGCATCGTTTGAATTGCCAAATTTATGAAAAATACCGGGGTTTTCTGAATAAATCCCCCTAATGGGAGGGATTCTCTGATGGCGCACGAACCTGATGGTGTACTGGACAATGGCGCAACCCCATCAACGGCGGTTACCCTGAGCGGTGTCACCAACATTGACGCTCAGCTGACAGGCCGAAAATGGACCGACTACGATCTGACATACAGCTTTGTTGATCTCGCATCAGATATATCCGCAGATTACGCCCTACTACCCTCTGTCATCGCAGGTTTTTCCGCCTTGAGCGCCGCACAGGAAACTGCCGCGCGCTATTGGTTTGACCAATACGCCAGCATTTCGGGGCTGACGTTCACCGAACTTGATGGCCCCGAAGGCGCATTGAACGAGGACGAAGAAGCCACGATCAGGATGTTCAACAATTCCAACCAGGCCACGGCGTTTGGATACTACCCAGGCAACTCTGCAATTGCAGGAGACACGTATTTTGGTGGGACCGGCGACAACCCCGCGCGATACAACTTTGACTGGGTGACTGTCGGGCACGAAATTGGACATACTTTGGGTATGGATCACGGCCACGAGGGGTTGCTCCTGGAGCCCGACAACAATTCGTCCGAATATTCGATCATGACGTACCTGACATACGTGGGCGATCCGGGCGGGATCAATACGGCAGGTCCGGACAATAATCCGCAAACCCTGATGATGGCGGATATTCAGACTATACAGTACAATTACGGTGCGAATTTCGGCTTTAACGCATCAAACACAACATACACGTTTTCGACCACGACCGGTGAGATGTTCGTTAATGGCGTTGGCCAGGTTGCAGGGACAGGCAACAAGATTTTCCGCACGATCTGGGATGGTGATGGATTCGATACATACGACCTGTCAAATTATACCACAGACCTGCTGATTGATCTGCGTCCCGGAATGCATACGGATCTTGATGTCGGGGGCAATGCGCAACGCGCCGATCTGGATTTCTTCGGAACGCCCAACACTCATATGGCCCGCGGCCATATTTTCAACGCGATGCAGTACAACAACGATTCCCGTTCCCTGATCGAAAGCGCGATTGGTGGCTCTGGCAACGACTCGATTGTCGGTAATGACGGCAACAATGCTCTGAATGGTGGGTCTGGGGATGATACGATCCTTGGGGGTGAGGGCAACGACACCATCACGGATGGATTGCCCTCTGGCGGCGGCGCTAGCACTCAGGGTAATGATATTATCAATGCCGGTGCTGGTAACGATATTGTTCGTGTGAATTATGTTTCTGGCCCCGGAAGCTACAATGGCGGGGCAGATACCGATACTCTGGATATCAGAGGAGACAATACCGCTTTCATCGGCGTCAATGCGATAGACCTTGGTGCGGCGTCCTGGACGTCGTGGGGATCAACATTCTCACAGTTTGAACACATAACTGCGGGCAGTGGCGCGCATGACATCACTGGGTCAAGCGACAATAATCAGGTCCAGGCAGGGGGGGGCAACGATACGATCCGCGGCGAAGGCGGCATTGATGTGCTCTACGGCCAAGGCGGGATCGATCAGGTCTTTGGCGGTGCCGGAAACGATGTCATTCTAATCAACACAGGCGATGATGGCGTCGGCGAAACCTACGACGGGGGTGCGGACAGCGATACTATACGGGTTATTGCCATTGGGGGGGGGACCATCTTCAATCTGCGCGATGACACGGTGACCTCGATCGAGCGTCTGGATTTCACCAATTTGTACAACGTGAGTGCGACGGTCGAAATGAATGCGTCGCAGGTGACGCTCGTCGAGATTCTGGCCACGGCGCATGTCGGAGACACCAACAAGCTGAACATATTCATGAACGGCGCCTCGACGCTGGATTTGTCCGGTATCAGCATTTCCGGGTTCACCGAACCGGGCGATGGGGTGATGATTACCGGCGATACGATGCTCGCGCAGAACATCATCGGCTCGATGGTCAATGACACGATCACGGGCGTTGGTGGTGAGAACACCATCGAGGGTGGTCTGGGCAACAACGACATGGATGGTGGCGCCAGTCGGAATGACACCGCATCTTATGCCGGGGCGGCCTCGGGCGTCACTGTGGATCTGGGGCTGACCACGGCTCAGAACACCGGTGGTGCTGGTACAGATACGTTAACCAATTTCGAAAACCTTCTTGGGTCGGCCAACACGGATCATCTGACCGGTGATAATAATGACAACCGTATCGAAGGCGGTTTGGAAGCAGACACCATTATGGGCCTAGGGGGCAAGGACACCCTACTTGGCGGTGAAGGGGACGACCTGATTAAAGGCGGCTTTGGTGAAGATGATCTTGATGGTGGTCTGGGAACCGGGGATACCCTGTCGTTTGAGGGCGAAGAGCGCCGGATAGTCGTTAATATGGGGCCCGGATCTGCCTCGGCTTTGTCTACTACGATTGATGTCACAATGGCTCCGACAACTTCTGCAGTGCTGGCCGCAGCAGAATTGGGCAACATCTACATCAACGTGCACACAGTGGATTTTACTTCTGGTGAATTGCGTGGGCAAGTTGGTCCTATTCTGAGCGATACCACCGTTGGGTTGGTGCGCACGGTTGTATTTGAAAATATCGCTCTGGACCCAGCAAACGAAGTGCCGCCTGTCGTGTCAAATGCCAGTGGCATTGCGACCCTGACGATGGTCGACGACAATGGAACGGTAACCTATTCCATAGGCATGGTGATGGGCGGCATTGTAAATGAGACTCTGATAACCGGAGCTCATCTTCATGAGGCCGCAGCGGGCTCAAATGGCGGTGTGGTTGCGAACATTCTGGGGGCCGGAGGGGTCGTATCAAATTCGTACGAACGGGACACGATTGCGAACTTCGAAAATGTGATAGGCGGCAACGGGTCTGATAATCTGAACGGGGATGCGCTGTCGAACCGACTTGAAGGCGGTCGTGGCTACGACACCATGGATGGTGGAACCGGTGGTCCCGATACTATGGTTGGTGGGCTTGGACTAGACACATATATCATCAGAAACGCGGGCGATACGATCATCGAGGTGGCCGGAGAGGGCACACAGGATAAGGCCCAATCCTTCATCAATTTTGCCCTTGCCGCTGACGACGATATTGAGTTTCTGGAGGTTCATTCTTCGGTCAGCACCGCCACAACCCGCAGTCTGACCGGGAATGCACTGGCGCAAACCATTACGGGACACGACGGTAAGAACACCCTGCGTGACGGGGCAGACGGCATGGCCGGTGCCGCCGACACCATGAGGGGGCTGGACGGCGATGACACCTACCGGGTGAATAACTCGGCGGCTGTCGTTGAGGAAAACACCGGCGAAGGCACCGACCGCGTCATCACCTATGTCAACTATGCTTTGGGGGCGGGTCAGGAGATCGAGCGGCTGCAGACCAGCTCTTCTACAGGCACCGACACGCGCAGCCTGCAGGGCAACGAGCTGTCTCAGTACATTCTGGGCAACAACGGCAGAAACACCCTGCGTGACGGGGCAGATGGCATGGCTGGTGCCGCTGACACGATGGTGGGCCTGCAGGGCGATGATACCTACCGGGTGAATAACTCAGGCACTGAAGTGCGCGAAAAGGTAGGTGAAGGCACCGACCGCGTTATCACCTATGTCAACTATGCGCTGGGGGCGGGGCAAGAGATCGAGCGCTTGCAGACCGGCTCCTCGCCCGGCACCAGCACGCGCAGCCTGCAAGGGAACGAGCTGTCTCAGTACATTCTGGGCAACAACGGCAGAAACACCCTGCGCGATGGCGCGGATGGCGTGGCGGGCGCGGCCGACACAATGGTCGGTCTGGGCGGCGATGACACCTACCGCGTGAATAACTCGGCCGCGGAAGTGCGCGAAAAGGTCGGCGAAGGCACCGACCGCGTCATCACCTATGTCAACTATGCCCTGGGCGCCGGACAAGAAATCGAGCGCCTGCAGACCAGTTCGTCCACGGGCACTGACACACGCAGCCTGCAGGGTAACGAGCTGGCCCAGTACATTGTGGGCAACAACGGCAGAAACACCCTGCGCGATGGCGCGGATGGCGTGGCGGGCGCGGCCGACACAATGGTCGGTCTGGGCGGCGATGACACCTACCGCGTCAACAACTCGGCCGCGGAAGTGCGCGAAAAGGTCGGCGAAGGCACCGACCGCGTCATCACCTATGTCAACTATGCCCTGGGCGCCGGACAAGAAATCGAGCGCCTGCAGACCAGTTCGTCCACGGGCACCGACACACGCAGCCTGCAGGGTAACGAGCTGGCCCAGTACATTGTGGGCAACAACGGCAGAAACACCCTGCGCGATGGCGCGGATGGCGTGGCGGGCGCGGCCGACACAATGGTCGGTCTGGGCGGCGATGACACCTACCGCGTCAACAACTCGGCCGCGGAAGTGCGCGAAAAGGTCGGCGAAGGCACCGACCGCGTCATCAGCTATGTCAACTATGCCTTGGGCGCCGGACAAGAGATCGAGCGCCTGCAGACCAGTTCGTCCACGGGTACGGATAACCTGAACCTGACAGGGAATGAGCTGGCGCAATATCTGTTGGGGAACGCGGGTGACAACTATTTGAAAACCGGTGGCGGCGCGGCCGATTACATGCGGGGTCTGGACGGCGACGATCGCTATCGGGTGTATAACTCGGGCGACAGCGTGGTCGAAAGCGCTGGCCAAGGCACCGACCGTGTCTATACGTCGGTCAATTATGCCCTGAATGCAGGATCACATGTGGAGTACCTGCAAACCAACGGATCCAGTGGCACAAGCAATATTGACCTGACAGGGAATGAACTGGCGCAAACCGTTATCGGCAACTCGGGCAACAACCGGATCGATGGCAAAGGTGGCTTGGATGTTCTCAGAGGGCTGGGGGGCAATGATATCTTTGTCTTCTCCAGTGCTTTGGGCGCAGGCAATATTGACACCGTCCTGGACTTCAACACAGCTGACGATCAGTTCGAACTGGACACGGCAATCTTTTCGGCGCTGTCGCCGGGCACGCTGGCCACAAGCGCCTTTGTTGCAAATACAACCGGGCAGGCCCAGGATGCATCGGATCGGATCATCTATAACACCACCGACGGAAGCCTGTTCTATGACGCAGACGGCAATGGCGCTGGAACGGCACTACAATTCGCATCCCTATCTGCCGGTCTCAGCTTGTCAAATAGTGACTTTTTTATCGCCTAACGCCTGCAGAAGGGCTTTTGTTGCGTAAAAAGTGGTGAAGCCCGGCATTTCCCTTTCCGTAGGTGGGTTTATCCTGCGGGTATTGAAACAAGGGGCAAGCGCTGTGTAGCCGTTGTTGACGGCTGCACGACCTCGTCTGCCGCTCGGCACTGGCACCTATGTCATCTCCGGATCGAATCCACCTTTTGGGACATTGCTACGCAATGGATCGACGGTGCTCCGCGCTGACCCGTTGTCTCGCACCTTAGCTATCGCGTTGTATTAACAAGATGAATTTTTTAATAAGTCGCCCAGGCCTCATAGGAATATTTTTCTGGTGGTTTAGGGGAGACATATAAAGGCCCCCGTTTTGAGGGCCTTTTGGTGTTTGTGTTGGTGGTTTTTGCGATGATTACACGAGGATGAAATCGGTTTCTGTCAAGGCCAGCCCCGTGGTGAGGGTCGCGAACTGTTGGGTCGTTCCGGCACCGTTGCCGTCGGCGTCATAGAGCAGAGCGCCGCTGTCGGTGTCGTAGATGATCCGATCATCGCTGTCCTGTGCCGYGCCTGAGGTGTTTGCAGTGAAGGCCGTGGCTGCCAGCGACCCGGCTGAGAGGCTGGTGAACACGGACACGGCCAGTTCGATCTGATCGTCCGTCACGTTGAGATCGCGGATGGTGTCGATGTTGCCGGCCCCCAGAGCGGTCGAGAAAACAAACGTGTCATTGCCACCTTCGCCAGACATTTCGTCGGTGCCCTCTTTGGCGTCGATCCGGTTGTTGCCGCCATTGCCCTGGATCCACTGGTCCAGCTCGTTGCCGGTCAGGTTCAGGTTCGAAGTGCCAAAGCGTGAGGTGGTGTTGATCGTTTCCACATGCGAGCCTGCCGACAGGGTGAAATCYTTGCTGGTCGAGACCCGATCAAAGACGCCTTCGCCTGCAACCTCGACAACCGTGGTGCCYGTATTCCGCACGATGTAGACATCATTGCCACGGCCGCCGATCAGCGTGTCGCCATTGGCGGCCGACCCGCCGCCGTCTCCGAGGAAGTTCTTGCCATCATTGCCGATGATGGTCTGCGCGGAGGTATTGCCTTCGATGTCGCGGCCATAGGTTGCCCGGCGCGATGTCGTCGTCATCGTTTCAATGAACACCCCGTCATCCAGCACGAAGTCGCGGCCGGCCGCGAGCAGGTCATTTGTGCCCTGAGACGAGGACTCAATGATCTGCGTGCTTGCGTTGTACACCCGGTAGGTATCATTGCCGCCACGGCCAATCAGGGTGTCTACTCCGGCCCCGCCACCGTCACCCAGAGTATTGACCCCATCGTTGCCGACGATCGTCTGCGCGATTTCGTTCCCGATCAGGGTCATGGCTGTGGTGCCACCGGAATTGGCCGTGGTGAACAGTTCGATGTCGACCCCGGCTCCCAGCGTGTAGTTGCTCATCTGGTGCAGCGACACCCGGTCCGCGGTGCCATTGCCCGAGGTTTCCACGATCACGTCATTGACGTTGTCGATGTAGTAGAAATCGTTGCCGCCCAGACCAACAAGGCGATCCGCGCCTTCCCAGCCTTCCAGAATGTCAGCACCCGCCGTGCCGGACAGCGTGTCATTGTGATTGCTGCCATCCAGTTGTTCGATGTCCGTGTAGGTATCTCCGATCGCGTCACCGGTGTTGTTGCTCGGTGTGCTCAGATCCGCAGATACGCCGGTGGCTGATCCGATATAGGACACGGTGTCAGAGCCGAGCGGACCACCGTTGAAGTTGCCGGTYTGGGTGGTGCCGTTGAARACCTCATCACCGTCGTCCAGAGTGACGTTGATCGTGACCGTCGCGGTATCACCGCCGGTGACCGTGTAAGCAAAGCTGTCCGTTGGCGAGGTGCCGATGGATTCGTCGTTGAACTGCCCATTGGGGTTATAATCAAACGTCCCGTCTGCATTCACCGTCAACAGCGCGCCCGAGGCCAGGGTGATCTGACTGCCCACATTGCCCGCCACGCCGTTGACTTCTGTCACATCAAAGGCGTCGCTTTCAACGTCGGTATCTGCCCCATTGCTATTGTCGGCATGCAGGTCCCCGCCGGTGATGGTCGCCAATTCGCCAACGGTGAAGGTGTCATCCTGCGCAACCGCCGGGTCATCCACGCCTGTGATATCGATATTGACTGTGCCAAGGCTCACGTCGCCGGACCCATCCCCATCATTGGCGGTGACGGTCAGAGTGGCGGTATCGTCGCCAGTGTCATCCTGCGCACCCGTGTATTGGAGGTTCGAGGCCGTATCGAGATAGCTGTTGATATCGGCGACCGAGCCCGCAAGCGTGATCGTCTGCGAGTTCACCAGCGTTGCTGTCACGCCACTGCCAACAGCCGCCCCATCTGCTGGGGTGCCAAACGTGCCCTGATCAACCGCCAGCGTCACCGTGATCGGATCACTATCCGGATCCGCAAACACCGCCGCCCCAAGCGCAACATTCCCGGCCGTATCCTCGGTGAAACTCAGATCACCCGGCAAAAGCGTCACCGAGGGGGCGTCGTTGACCGCAGTGACATTCACAGTCGCAGTCGAGGTCGCCGAATTCCCTGTCCCGTCATTGAGCACGACGTTGATCGTGCGAACACCTGGGGTGGGATCATCGACGCTGGAATTGCCATAGCGCAACGCTTCGATCAATTCTTCCACGACTGTGGTAGTTACTATGTTGTTGTTGAAGGAGAACAGCAAGGATGAGCCGTTTGTCCCCCCGGTTGCGCCCCCGGCGACGGTGCCAATCAGGGCGCTGTTGTAGAACAGGAAGCCTTCGATCCTTGCAATGCCGACAGCATTGTTGCCACCGTTGTCCACTGTAAGTTGGTCTTCGGTCGTAGAACTGTCAAAGGACACAGCCAGAGTGCCGCCATTGAAATTTGCGTCATCCGGATCGGCAACCGACACATCGTTCCCTTGTTCGATTAACGCTTGGCCGCCCAGAATTTCGTTATAAGACCCACTGTCTCCGGCAAACCCAGAGATCGTTGGTACGTCGTTCACCGGGGCTATTGTGAAGTTGAACGTCTGATTGTCGATAGAATTGGATCCGTCGGACACATCGAACTGAAAGCTGTCAGAGGTGGTTTCGCCGCCATTATGTTCATAGCGTAGGTTGCCGTTGTTGATGTTGGCCTGAGTGAACGTGCCGGTCGCGGCCAGATCAGTATCCCCAGCGTTGAAGGTGTTCGAGTTGTCATTGTCCAGATAGAGAGTGCCGTTGGAAACATCCGTGTCCAGTGTATAGGTCAGGCTTCCATCGGCCGTATCCGCATCGTTGGTGTCCAACTCTGACGACGAAACCTCGTCATCGGTGCCTTCATTCAAGGTGGAACCGGTGTTGGTGTCCAAAGTAGGGGCGGCGCCGGGCGCGGTTACAGAGAAAGCCCCCGGGGTGGTTGGTGCGGTTGACCCTGAAAAGGTCCAGTTTGCCGGATTCGCGATCGCCGCCAAAAGTTCATTCTGTGTACCCGATTGGGTGCCTGTGTAGCGGGTGTTCCCATCATTGAAAGAACCGCCCGGTTCTGTAAGTGCGACGGCGGTCAAACCAGGTGTCAATCCGGGGGAAGACCTGATTGATCGGCGTTGGGTCCGTTTAGGTCCGTTCCGTTCCAAGCTGCTTGTGTTCCAGCGTCGAATCCGGGAAACCCGTCGGTTCCGGATACGTTGACCCCGAACAGCTCGGTCATGCCCGCGCCGGTAGCGTTGTAGGACCCCTGAAAGGCTGTAATCGAGTTAGAGAAATCTAACCGCCAATCTGAAGCGGTGCTGCCTGTAGGTTGATAAGCCATACTGCCGGAACTGGCGCCCAGGACTTTACCACCGCCAAGTGTGGCATCGGAAAGTTGAGAAATAGTTATAACGGTTCCAGCAGTCATAGCGGTGCCAGAAGACCAGCCCCAGTGGAATTCTCCACCGTCGTAATAGCCGTCGTTGGTCGCGCTGTTGCTGTTCTCGTCAATATAGCCTTTGTTGGTAAAGTTGATCGACGTACTGGAATCAATGTCTTTTAGCAGGACAAAGGAATATTCGGGGCTGCCAAACTGCCCTTGGTATTCAACAATGGCGATATCGCCTTCGGTTAAAGTAGTCATACCCTAAAACTCCTCGGTTCTCGCAAATCGCTGCGCGGCGTATGGTAAAAGGTTTTATAAATTTACAAATCGGTAATGAATCATACGCCTAGGGTCAGGACCCATTAATCTTGCGCCATCAGCGTTCATATCTCGAAATATCAGCGGTTTGCGCCGTGCATCCAATAGCGGTTCTATTTGCGAACGACGCAAGCCGCTGAGATGAAGGGATATGAGCGCCCTTCGAGTTTAACGGATTTCCCCAATGATCTTCGTCACATCTGCTTGAAATAGATCCACTATTCCTGCGCAGACGTTCCTTGTCATAGGAGAAATCTGGCAAACTGATGGTGCAAGATTAATGGGTCCTGACCCTAAAGAACCTGATGTCATATATTTTTGGCCATAGACCTTCAAAATCGCAATGCTTTACGAGAGCAGAGCCGCTGTCGATCAACTTTGAAGATAACTTGGGCTTTATTGAAGCGTCGGAATTTTGAGAATAATCCTAAGCAGAAATTATAGCTAATGTTCGTATTGGGCTGTGATTGGTATTGTTGTGCAACTCGGTTGGTGGGGCTCATTGTACGAATCCAGTGTTAGAGTTCGAAAGTATGAGCCGATGTGGCCCTCCGACACACGAGATTATGAACTGGCCATCGTACAACGAAAGTTTGAAGCGGCGCGGCGCACCGGGGGTTTTGATGCCCTTGCAAACGGCGAAGAGCTTCTGCACTCTGCTTCCATGCTGACACTTCATCCCAATTGCGAAATCTGTGACGCTGACCTGCCGCCGGAGACAGATCAGGCGAGGATTTGCACCTACGAATGCACCTATTGCGCCTCCTGTGCTGAAGCGGTTTTGAAAGGTGTTTGTCCCAACTGTGGTGGAAACATTGTGCCGCGTCCCATTCGCCCTAAAGGCGCATGGCGTTCTGGTACGGGCTTGGACAACCATCCTGCCAGCACCACACGGCGGCATAACAAATATAGTGTCGAAGACCGCAAAGCACTGTCAGATAAATTGAAAGATACGCCCGCACAAGATCGCTGACATCACGTCGCTCTCGCAATGAATCGGTTCAGGGCGACTGCGTCCTAGCGACAGTTGAGAGGGACAGCATACCCGATGGTGCGACGCTCAGACGTACCCGCTTGATACGCATCACCGGCGACCAGACATCCAGTCAAACGCGGAACTGACGCCGCAAATGCACCGCCACGTCCCGCCGCCATCTGTCCATCACCGCTTGTCGGGGTGCGAAAGACCGCAAACAAAATCCCGTTTACATCGACCTGGCTCATCATCAATGTCCCGGCTTCTCCGCTCACTTCAATCGCTGTGTTCAGATCCCGTCCACCGTTTGCAATTGCAACCCCCGCCAGTTCAGACAGCTCTTGTGACTCGACACGGACCGGTATCACTGGTTGTCCTGCGAATTGAGCCGGCACACCGCCCCGCCGTGAGACATAGTCTGCCCCGCCCTTTGCTGCGGTGATAGTGCGGGGTTCGCCGTCTATACCAGTAAAGCCGACACCTTCACGGTCCCAGATGTCGTCACAGGCAGACAGGCCGATCAAGGCTATGGCAGGCAGCAGAATTTTATACATGATGATCAGTGGTTAGTGGCAGACATTGGTAGCGTAGCGGCAGCGGGGGTGTGATAGCAAGCATTCTGTCCCGTCCCGCGGAGGGGCAGCCACGAAAAAGGGCCCCACCAAATGGTGAGACCCTTTAAAGTGATCCAAGAAAGGATCAAAACCTTATTTGATTTTGCCTTCTTTGTATTCGACGTGCTTACGAACAACGGGGTCGTACTTACGCACAACCATTTTTTCGGTCATGGTACGTGCGTTTTTCTTGGTCACGTAGAAGTGGCCCGTGCCCGCGGTCGAATTCAGACGGATTTTGATGGTCGTTGGTTTCGCCATGAGTTCTCTCCTGCAGTGAAAGGCAGGGGCCTTTCGAAATAATTCATATGAAGGGCGCTTGTACCCACCCTGTGTCCCGAGTCAACACCGGAATCGAACGGATCAGGTATTACAGCCTCAAAACCACAAGAAACCGCGTCGGCTGTGGACTATCACGAAACTTAGCCCAGCGGTGGCCTGGGTTGAAACGACACCCCCGGTCATGTGGGTCAGACCCGTATGGCTAGCAATGTCGCCCTAGCCTAGACGTTTGCAGTGGTCGGTCAAACAATTGAAATGCCACCTGAATTTGTCAGATCATTTTTCCCTCATACGCGGCCTATGACCCGCAAATATAGTTCATTATAGCGGGAAGTTGTTTGGCTTTCCGGCTTTATTTTCAGATCCCCAGCTCGATTTGGGATCACGATGAAGGTTTTAGGAATCTGTACTACATCTGCGGTTCTTTGCATGTTATCCTTGGATGAATTGTTAAGGGGAACAGTCAGTGGCACTTACAGTAAAAAAGATGATGGAGGCCGCAAATGCGGCTGTGGCGCGTATCGACAGCGCCAAGGCACAAGAGATGATTGCACAGGGCGCTTTGCTTCTGGATGTGCGTGACACCATAGAGCTTGAGCAGAGTGGTCGGGCCGTGGGCTCGCACCACATCCCCCGTGGGATGCTGGAGTTCCGGGCGGATAGCAATACGCCGTTTCATGATCCGGAACTGCGCCATGATCGGGCGATTATTCTGCACTGTGCCTCGGGCGGACGTGCGGCTTTGGCTGGCAAGCTGTTGAAAGATATGGGGTTCCAAGATGTGTACAATCTTGGAGGTTTTGAGGATTGGAAAAATGCAGGCGGGCCAGTGACCGAACCTGTCGATTCTGGAATGTAAAAAATCAGCTGATCGAGATCAAAGCGACGCGATGTTTGGGGAGGTAGGAAACCCCAACACATTCAACAGGAGAATGCCGAAATGGTACGCCTCGCTTCGATTCTTTTTACTTTGATTTCAACCGCGCTCGCAGGCACTGGGGTGATTATTGTTCTGGCGGCGGGCTATGTCTCGGTGAACGCGATCTTGCTGTCCGCTGCGATAGGGTTTGTTGCGGGCGCACCCGTCTCGTGGGTGCTGGCCAAAAAGCTATACAATGACCCGGCGGGCTAAGCCTTAGGCATCCAGAAACGCGCGGGTTGCTGCTTCGAATTCGCGCGGCTTCTCTGCGTGGAGCCAATGGCCGGCACCGGGGATCTTAGCAAACTTGGCCTTGGGAAAGTAACCACGGATCGTCGCGCGATGTTCGGGCAGCACGTAATCAGAGTTTCCCCCTGACAGGAATAAGGTAGGCCTCTCCCATTGGGTAGCAAGATCAGGAAAGCTCATGATCTTGGGCATTTCCGCGCCAAGCAGATCAAGGTTGAGACGCCATTTTTTCCCCGGAACGTCCAAAGATTGCGTGAAAAAGCTTTGCAAAGCTTTTTCGACGCCCTGTTCCGCCAGCAGAATTTCCACATCAGACCGGCGTTCGATCTGGTTCAGATCAATGGATTGCATCGCTTTGATGAATTGGATCTGACTGTGACCATAAGGGACCGGCGCGATATCTGCGACGGTCAACTTGCGCACCAGCTGAGGGTGTTGCAGCGCAAGAACCATCGACGCTTTGCCGCCCATCGAATGCCCGACGACATCAGCCACCCCCCCATGATGTTGGATAACCTCCGCCAGATCATCCGCCATTGAGGGGTAGTCATGCACAGCGGTCCACGGGCTGTTGCCGTGATTTCGCATGTCTACGGCAATTACGTGCCGAGTGTCAGACAGGCGCTTAGCGATCACGCCCCAATTGCGGGCAGAGCCATAAAGACCATGTGCAATAACAAGCGGGGGAATGTCGGTGGCGGTTCCGTGGGAGATAGAAGTCAGCATAGCTGGGGTGATACCCGGCTGCGCGCCTGACGACTAGCCCCATTGAGCCTGCCAAGCGTCTAAAGTAGGGTGCCCTTCAGGAGGCCCGCCCGTGTCAGAGACTATGTCCGCCGAAGATCAGATCGCTCAGATCAGCACCCTGTTGCATCGGAAACTTGGGGTGCGCGGTAAAACGTTGTCCAAGACCTTGCGTAAGGCCAAACACCGCCTGCCACGGCGTATCCATAAACAAGCGATGTCTCTGGCCAAGGTTGAAACGTTGGCCCATCACCCAAAGCTGCGCCTAACGCTGGATCTCACCGGGTTGGGGTCTGCAACGCGAGAAGTGACCGCCTACCTCAACGAGATTGATTTGGCGGATCGTCGCAAGGGGTGGTGGCTTAGCATGCTGGGAGGCCTTGCCTTCAACGTTCTGGTTGCGGCAGCGCTTTTGATTTTGTTTCTCTGGTGGCGCAACCTTATTTGAGGCCGGTCCTCGCGGATCTCGAATACCTACTTTTAAACTCAACGCAGTACCCGAAGGGGCGTGCAAAAAAATGGGCGCCATCCAACGGATGCCGCCCATACAGAGTTGGCCGCGTATGCGACCAACCTGATTTATCTTAGAGGTTCGGGTAGAGTGGGAAGCGCGCGCACAGTTCCGCGACTTCAGCTTTTACCTTTTCTTCAACAGCCGAGTTGCCGTCTGCGCCATTTGCGGCCAGACCATCAACCACTTCGATGATCCAGTCAGCGATCTGACGGAATTCAGCCTCGCCAAACCCACGGGTTGTGCCTGCAGGTGAACCCAGACGGATGCCAGAGGTTACGGTTGGCTTTTCAGGGTCGAATGGCACACCGTTTTTGTTGCAGGTGATGTGCGCGCGGCCCAGTGCTTTGTCGACTATGTTGCCTGTCACGCCTTTGGGGCGCAGATCGACCAGCACAACATGAGTGTCGGTGCCGTGGGTAACAGTGTCCAAGCCACCCTTGATCAGTTGGTCCGACAGCGCCTGCGCGTTGTTGATGACGTTTTTGATGTAGGATTTGAACTCGGGGCGCAGTGCCTCACCAAACGCGACAGCCTTACCTGCGATCACGTGCATCAACGGACCACCCTGAATGCCGGGGAAAATCGCCGAGTTTACTTTTTTAGCAATCGCTTCGTCATTGGTCACGATCATACCACCGCGTGGGCCACGCAGGGTTTTGTGTGTGGTTGTTGTGGCCACGTGGGCGTGTGGGAACGGCGAGGGGTGCTCTCCGGCGGCGACCAGACCGGCAAAGTGCGCCATGTCGACGTGCAGATAGGCACCAACCATGTCGGCGATCTCACGCATGCGGGCAAAGTCGATCTGGCGCGGGATAGCAGAACCACCAGCGATGATCATTTTGGGCTGGTGCTCTTTGGCCAGGGCTTCGACCTGATCATAGTCCAGCATGTTGTCTTCTTTGCGTACACCGTACTGAACCGCGTTGAACCATTTGCCCGACTGGTTGGGTTTGGCACCGTGTGTCAAGTGTCCACCTGCATCCAGCGACATGCCCAAGATGGTGTCGCCTGGCTGAAGCAGAGCTTGAAACACGCCTTGGTTGGCCTGCGACCCGGAGTTGGGTTGCACGTTGGCGAATTCGCAGCTGAACAATTGCTTGGCGCGGTCGATCGCCAGGTTTTCGGCAACATCCACAAACTGGCAGCCACCGTAATAGCGACGCCCTGGGTAACCTTCGGCATATTTGTTGGTCAGCACCGAACCCTGCGCTTCCATCACGGCGGCAGAGACGATGTTCTCGGATGCGATCAGTTCGATTTCGTCGCGCTGACGACCAAGTTCAGATGTGATCGAGCCGAACAGTTCGGGATCGCGAGAGGAGAGGGACTCGGTGAAAAAGCCGGTATCGGTGTTGGACGCAGTCATGGGAGCTCCGAATAGCTGAGTTGATTTGACGGTTTCCTATCGGAAACGAAGCCAGGCAGGAAGACTGGAAAGCGACGAATTGGCTTGCTGCGGCGTCAAGGCTGGCCTCTTGGGGAAAGGTATGATTGTTTCGGAACCGAATGCGCAATACCGGAAACCTCCTGCTATGACCAAAAGAATCGCCTTTCTTGCCAGTGAGGCCCCGGTTGCACAAACCGCCCGGGCGACTTTGATCGGGCGATACGGTAATGCGGCGCCGGGCAATGCGGACGTTATCGTGGCCCTTGGTGGTGACGGTTTCATGCTGCGCACGCTGCACAACACTCAGCACCTTCCGGCCCCGGTTTATGGAATGAACCGAGGAACGATCGGTTTTCTGATGAATGAATACAACGAAACGGATCTCATAGAGCGCCTGTCCGAGGCAGAAGAAGAAATCATCAATCCACTTTCGATGCGTGCGATGGACCAGTCGGGGCAGATGCACGAGGCTTTGGCGATCAATGAGGTGTCTTTGCTGCGCGCCGGTCCCCAAGCGGCCAAATTACGAATCTCGGTCGATGGGCGGGTGCGACTGGCGGAATTGGTCTGTGATGGGGCATTGGTTGCTACACCTGCTGGATCGACCGCCTATAATTATTCGGCGCATGGGCCGATCTTGCCGATTGGCTCGGATGTTCTGGCGCTGACTGCAATTGCAGCGTTCCGCCCACGTCGATGGCGTGGTGCTTTGCTGCCCAAAACGGCACAAGTCCGGTTTGACGTGGTTGATCCAGAAAAGCGCCCGGTGATGGCGGACGCGGATTCAATCTCGATTACCGATATCGATTGGGTTGAAATTCGATCTGAACCCGCGATCGAGCACAATATCCTGTTTGATCCGGGGCATGGGCTTGAAGAGCGACTGATATCGGAGCAATTCACCTAATCGTTCAGATTGAAGTTGCTGAAAAATTCATCGTTTGTGAAGCAGATCACAGTCGTCTTCGAATCCCTCAGGTATACCTAAGTTACTGACATCAAAGCCCGGCACGGAGGTGAGTGGCCGTCCCGGGGAGCCGTATTAGGTGAGTTTTGCATGTTTTGCATATGTAGGCGCCGTGCCCATCTTGGCGTCTGTAACATTAGATGTTGGTTTTATTGTTCCGGCTCGATCCCGGGGTGCTTGCAGTCAAATGCTCGCATCCCGGGATCTATTTCATTTGGGGTTTAGGAGATCTGACGATCCTGATCTTTCCAGAAGGGCTTGCGCAGTTCCGTTTTCAGCACTTTGTTTGCCCCAGATAGCGGGAAGGGGTCGGATCGGAACTCGACGCTGCGTGGACATTTGTAACCAGCAATCAAAGTATGGCTGTGGGCCATCAGTTCTTCGGGCGTGACGGTCATGCCCTCATTCAGAATGACAATTGCATGCACAGATTCGCCCCACTGCTCAGAGGGGATGCCAATAACCGCGCTTGTTGCAACAGCAGGGTGTTGGCCAAGCGCGTTTTCGACTTCAGCGGAATAGACGTTTTCACCGCCTGATACGACCATGTCTTTGACCCGGTCCATCAGGTAGACGAATCCTTCGTCGTCCATGTATCCGGCGTCCCCAGTCATCACCCAACCGTTCACAAGGGTTTCAGCAGTCACTTCTGGCTTGTTCCAATATCCAAGCATGGTGATGGGGCCTTTGACTGCAATCTGCCCGACATCACCTTGTGGCACTTGGGCCCCGGCATCATCAAGTATACATATCTCGCACACACGCGTTGCACGCCCGGCAGAGCGCAATCTTCCGGCAAATGGTCCGTCGAGCGTATGATATTTCGTATCGAGAATTGTCGCCACGGGGCTTAGCTCGGTCTGCCCAAAGGCCTGCAAGAATGCCACTTTTGGAAAGCGCTCAAAGGCTTGGGCAAGCGTGGCTTCGGTAATTGGGGAAGCCCCATAAGCAATGAGTTCGAGGGACGAAATGTCCGTTTGGTCTAGCTTTGGGTCGGCAAGCACCATTTGTAGCATCACCGGAACCAACAAGACATGCGATGGTCGCGTGGTTTCAATAGCCTCTAGGGTTGCAGCAGGCGTGAACATTGGGATGACACTATGTGTTCCAGCGACAAATGTGACCGCCATAAAAAACAACAGGTCCGCGATATGGAACATCGGCGCGGCATGCAGGTAAACCGTGCCATCTACCAATTTGATTTCTTGCGCGTTGGAAATTCCGCTGACGTAGAAATTGGTGTGCGATAGCATTACACCTTTGGGGAAACCGGTCGTGCCGCCCGTGTAAAAGATTCCGGCCAGATCATCATCCGCGCGTCCGGCATCCTCAGCCGGCTCAGCCGCTGCTATGATTTGCTCATATCCATGCATACCTTCGGGCACGTCACCGTCACCACAATAGATAACGGTTTTCAAGCCTGCGACATCGGGTTGAATGGCCGCTGCGGCGTCTTTGAATGCCTCATCCACCAACAGAATTTCCGCTCCGGCATCGTTTAGGGCATAGGCGCATTCAGCTGGAGCCCAGCGAATATTCATCGGCATCATCGCGCCTCCACCCCAAACGGTGGCAAAAAAGTACTCGATGTAGCGATCAGAGTTCAGCGACAGCAGGGCAACCCGGTCGCCCGGTTTCATGCCGATGTTTTGCAAGGCCCCGGCAAGGCGTTGCACCCGGTCAAGCAGTTGCGACCAGTTTTGTTGGCGTCCTTGATAGATGGTTGCCGTACCAGTTGGATTCACTTGAACAGCGCGTCTTAGAACAGAGGTTATCTGCATTGCTTTTCTCTTCCCTCTTTGAGTGAACAGGCCGCTCCCTCAGCCTGTTTCAGTTACGCCATGCGTTGCCAAAGTGCGTCGCACATTCGGCCCGCGCGTGCTTCAATTGCGATCGCTGCATCCACTGCGAGATCCTCGCGCCAGCGACGTGCAACAATCTGTACGTTCATCGGTTGCGGTCCTTGTGGTAACTCAGCGACGTGGGTTGGGACGCAAGCCGCAGGTAGCCCCATGAAGTTCATCGAATAAGACCACAAAGCGGATCCCAATACTTCGCGGACCCCCTCCGGCCCTTGGGTGTCGCGATCAGGTGCAAAGAACGGCTGAGGCAAAAATGGACACAGCACCAATGGGTACTCTTGCTGAAACACCGACCATTCCCGTGCATAAAAGCTGCGCTTTGCCATCATGTTGAGCAATTCGGTGTCTTTGTAGGGCGTGAATTGGTCGAAATATTCGTCAAAAATGGCGTTGATGGTGGGCGACCCGTGCTGTCGCACACTCTCGCCCATCATTGCGAGCACTTCGCCCATTAGGGCGCGATAGCCATCCATTCCGCAATCACGCAAATGAGGTGGGTCGATCTCTTCGATGTGGTACCCGGCGTCGACAAGCGCATCACGGGCAATATCGAGGGCCCGCGACACCTCTGGATGCAGGTCGAATTCATAGGTGTTTTTAGTAAACCCTACTTTTATCGGTCCGTCCAACGCTGGCCCACGCCAGGGCAGGGGGGCGTGAAACGGGTCACGGGCATCTGGTTGAACAATGGTTGGCATCGAAAGGTGCAGATCTTGGGCTGAGCGGGCAAGCAGGCCCTGCACTGACATCGATTGCGCCAACAGGCCGCGTTCTGCTGTCTGGCTGGGATTCCACGCCGCCACGCGCCCAAGGCCCGGTTTGACCGTTACGGCCCCATTGGCAGCTGCAGGAAACCGGAGGGACCCGCCGATATCGTTGCCGTGGGCCAATGCCCCGATCCCGGCCATAACAGCAGACCCCGCGCCACCGGATGATCCGCCGGGGGACACATGTCGACCCCATGGGTTATGCGTGCGCCCATGCAACGGATTGTTGGTGTCCGCGCGAAACGAAAACTCAGGGGTATTTGTACGTCCGATGATAACAGCGCCCGCTTCCTGCAGGCGCGCTACGATGGGCGCATCGGCCGGAGCAATCAGATCCTTGAGCGCGACCACGCCGTTGCTGCTGGCATAGCCCGTCTGGTCAACATTGATCTTGATCGTGACAGGCACACCATGCAGCGGCCCGGTTGGGGCACCGCTGGCGCGGGCTTTGTCCAGATCCCGGGCACGTATCTGGGCGTCTTGGGTGCAAAAATCGACCACCGCATTCAGGTCAGGATTTACCGCATCCATCCGGTCCAACGCTGCCGTAACGGTGTTCTCGGCGGTTAGGTCCCCAGCGGTGGTATGCGCAACGGTTTCAGTGGCGCTTAGACGCCAAACATCAGTATTCGTCATGAAAAATCTCCCACTTCGCAGCCTAGGCGAGGAGAGAGAGAAGGCAAGGGACTCCGTTCGCGCCCCAACGTCACTATTGAGGTGGGGAACGTCTTGCCAGAGCTGTGTTGATTTTAGGCGGAACGGAACTTGCCCCCCTCCCAAAGAGGAGGGCCAAAAGTTTAGCTTGCATAGCCGAGCGTTTTCAGCGCGTCAGTTATTTCATCCAGAATGGCTGGATCATCAATTGTGGCCGGCATTTTGTACTCTTTGCCATCCGCAATCGACACCATTGTGCCGCGCAGGATTTTGCCTGACCGTGTCTTGGGCAACCGGTCCACAACAACGGCAAGTTTGAATGCGGCCACTGGCCCAATCTTTTCACGGACGAGTTTAACAACTTCGGAAACGACCTCAGCGTTGTCACGACCCGCACCAGAGTTGAGGCATAGGAAACCAACGGGCATCTGGCCTTTCAGCGCGTCTGAAACCCCGATAACGGCGCACTCTGCAACATCTGGATGACCGGCCAAGACCTCCTCCATGCCGCCTGTGGACAGCCGGTGCCCGGCCACATTGATGACGTCATCTGTTCGCGCCATGATGTAGAGGTATCCATCTTCATCAATCATGCCCGCATCGCCAGTTTCATAATAACCGGGGAAGGTGTTCAGATAACTTTTCTTATAGCGATCCTCGGCATTCCACAGGGTCGGGAACGTGCCCGGCGGAAGTGGCAGCGGGGTTACAATCGCACCCAGCTCACCCGGTGGCAGCTCATTGCCGTCCTCGTCGAGGATTTTCATCTCGTAGCCGGGCAGGGGAACCGAAGGCGACCCTAGTTTGACCGGCATCAGTTCGATTCCGACAGGGTTACACACCGCAGGATAGCCCAGCTCAGTTTGCCACCAATGGTCAATAATCGGCACGTTTAGCTGCTCTTGTGCCCAGACGATGGTGTCTGGATCCGCGCGTTCACCGGCAAGGAAAACCTGATCAAGGCAGGATAGGTCGTATTTTTTGACGAACTCGCCTGTCGGATCTTCGCGCTTCACCGCCCGAAATGCCGTTGGCGCGGTAAAGAAAGTTTTGACGTTGTGTTCCTGAATAACGCGCCAAAAGGTGCCCGCATCCGGGGTTCCGACGGGCTTGCCTTCGAATACGATGGTGGTGTTGCCGTGGATCAGGGGGGCATAGCAAATGTATGAATGCCCAACGACCCAACCCACATCTGACGCTGCCCAGAACACATCGCCGGGTTCCACGTTGTAGATGTTTTTCATCGTCCAGTTCAACGCAACCAAATGGCCGCCCGTCGCCCGGATGACGCCTTTGGGCGCGCCCGTGGTGCCCGAGGTATACAGAATATAGGCGGGGTCATTACCGTTGACGGGTACACATTCCGCTGGCTCGACGCCGTATTGGAACCCATGCCAGTTAAAATCACGTCCTTCGATCAGTTCTGCCACTTCTTGCTCACGTTGAAGGATGACGCAGAAATCGGGCTTGTGTTCGGCCAGATCAATGGCCCCATCCAGCAGCGGTTTGTAGTGGACGACGCGGCCCGGTTCCAGACCGCAGGACGCGGCGATGATGGCTTTGGGTTTGCAGTCGTCAATGCGTACCGCCAGTTCGTTGGCTGCAAAGCCACCAAAGACAACCGAGTGTACGGCACCCAGGCGCGCACAGGCGAGCATGGCTTCCAAGGCTTCAGGGACCATCGGCATGTAGATAATGACGCGATCGCCTTTTTCGACGCCCTTGGCGCGCAATGCACCTGCAAGATTGGCGACGCGATTGCGCAGCTCAACATAGGAGATCTCGCGCTTGGTGTGGGTGATCGGGCTGTCATAGATGATCGCGGTTTGCTCACCACGGCCGTTTTCGACGTGGCGATCCACAGCATTCCAGCATGTGTTGACCTTCGCGTCCGAAAACCACTCGTACATCGGCGCATTGTCATCAAAGAGCGCTTTGGTTGGGGCTTCGACCCAATCGATACCCTTGGCTGCTTCTAGCCAAAAAGCCTCGGGATCTTTTTTCCAGCTTTGATACACGTCCTGATATGCCATGGCGTCCTCCTCACGTTCGGCTTGTATGATGTGTTAGGCAAGCGCCACGGTTCGGGCAAGAAGGTTACACGACGTAGCGTCAGATTATCGCAAGAGATTTGCAGATTCCCCACTTTTTGCCCTGCAAATTTTTGCAAACAGGGAGTTTTGCCCAGCTTTTTTGGGAAATCTAACAGAGTTTGCAAAGTTTAAGCTTGGGGCCCGAAAGTACGCCGGGCCCCAGATTCCGAGTATGGATCAGTGATGAAGAGGGTCAGGCAGGCGTCAGATGAACCGGGCGCGCGCGCTGGGGTTCGCATGTGCTACTGCTGATCGCTTCGTTCTTATCCGTAATGGGTAACTGGTGTGCCGGCGATGGCAGCCATATTCAACAGCCCCCGTGCCGTGATTGAGGGCGACACGATGTGAGCCCGGTTGCCCATGCCCATCAAGATTGGACCAACTTCCAATCCATCGGCCTTCATCTTAAGCACGTTGCGTACACCGCTGGCGGCATCAGCATGGGCAAAAATCAAGACATTTGCTTGTCCTTGCAGGCGTGAATTGGGGAAAATCCGTTGCCGCAGATCGGGGTCGATTGCGGTATCCAAATTCATTTCACCCTCATAGATGAAATCACGTGGTGCCCTATCTAGAATGTCTAATGCGGCCCGCAACCGTTTTCCGGACCCTTCGGCCTGATTGCCGAATTGCGATTGTGAGCAGAATGCAATTTTGGGTTCCAGCCCAAAGCGGCGCACGTGACGCGCAGCCCCAATTGAAATCTCGGCCAATTCCTCGGGAGAGGGCAATTGATGCACATGCGTATCTGCGATGAACAAGGGGCCATCTTCTAGGATCATCAACGAGAGGGCGCCATGTGCACGCAGGCTGCCACCGCCCAGGACTTGCTGGACATAGTTCAAGTGCCAGCGGTATTCCCCAAACGTGCCGCAGATCAAGCTATCGGCCTCGCCACGTTGAACCATGATGGCCCCAATCGCGGTCGTGTTGGTCCGCATAACTGCTTTGGCCGTATCAGGAGAGACCCCCTTACGCTCCATCAGCTGGTGATATGACGTCCAGTAGTCATAGTATCTGGGGTCGTTCTCGGGGTTCACGATCTGAAACTCTCGGCCGGGTCTGATGTCTAGGCCAATCCGTTCACACCGTGCGTCGATCACGTCGGGGCGACCGATCAGGATCGGCGTCTCTGTCGTTTCTTCGAGAATGGCTTGGGCCGCGCGCAATACGCGCTCATCCTCACCTTCGGAAAACACAATTCTGCGTGACGCGACTGAGGCGGCCTCGAATACGGGGCGCATGAGCAGGGCGGATTTAAAGACGGTTTGGTTCAGCTTTTCTTTGTACTGTTCCAGATCGTCGATTGGGCGTTTGGCAACGCCGCTTTCCATCGCGGCTTTGGCAACCGAAGAAGACACCACCCCGACCAGCCGTGGATCAAAGGGTTTGGGGATCAGGTAATCAGGGCCAAATGTCAGCTGTTCACCGCGATACGCAGCCGCTGCTTCGGCCGAGGTTGTGGCACGGGCCAATTCAGCAATGCCATCGATGCAGGCCAGTTGCATGGCATCATTGATTTCTGTCGCGCCAACATCCAACGCACCGCGAAAGATGAAGGGGAAACACAAAACATTGTTAACCTGATTGGCAAAATCACTGCGCCCTGTTGCGATGATGGCATCCGGTGCGATTTCACGGGCAAGGTCCGGCAGGATCTCGGGATTGGGATTTGCGAGTGCAAAGATGATCGGGCGGCTAGCCATCTTGGCGACCATTTCCGGCTTCAATACGTTGGGCCCGGACAGGCCCAAAAATAGGTCAGCCCCATCAATGACATCATCTAACGTACGCTTATCCGAGGCTTGAGCAAAGGCTGCCTTGTGCGGGTTCATATCCTCGGCGCGGCCCTCGTAGACGAGACCATGAATATCGCACAGCCAAACGTTCTCGCGTTTCACGCCCATTTTAAGAAGCATGTTGAGGCAGGCAATGCCTGCAGCGCCGCCACCCGTTGAAACGATCTTGATGTCTTCAAAGTTCTTGCCAGCAACGTGCAGCGCATTTTTTGCAGCCGCCCCGACAACAATCGCTGTGCCGTGCTGATCATCATGGAATACGGGAATATTCATGCGTTCGCGGCAGATCTTTTCGACAATAAAGCAATCAGGAGCCTTGATGTCTTCTAGGTTGATCGCGCCGAAAGTTGGGCCCAAAGCGCAAACGATCTCCGCCAACTTCTCGGGGTCTTTTTCGTCTACTTCTATGTCAAAACAGTCGATGTTGGCGAACTTCTTAAACAGGACAGCTTTGCCTTCCATCACGGGTTTGGAGGCCAACGCGCCAATATTCCCCAGCCCAAGCACCGCAGTACCGTTTGACACAACCGCAACTAGATTGCCGCGGGCAGTATAGCGTTCTGCGGTTTCGGGGTCCTTGCTTATTTCTATACACGCTTCAGCGACACCCGGCGAATATGCTCGTGCTAGATCGCGCCCGTTGGCCATCGGTTTGGTGGCTTTGATTTCGAGTTTACCGGGTTTGGGGAATTCATGATAATCAAGAGCAGCCTGGCGTTGGTTTTGATTGTCGGACATAATTGGGTGCTCCTGAAAAAACTAGTTTAGCGTTAAACTATAATTGACCTCAGGGAAACAGACCTTTTCAGGAAACACTGTCGCAGGCGTCTTCTTGCAAAACAAGACGCTCAGCGCCAATGTCCGCGCCAGAGGAGAACTTGATGACCGATACGATAGCGGAAATGCGCCTGCCTACAAGCGAGCTGCGAGATGATATCCCGTTTTTTACCAAGGTTCTTGGGATGCGGATGGACATGATTTACCCGGCGGATGATCCAAGCACCGCTGTGTTTTCTGGTCATGGTTTACGATTGCGTGTCGAAAAAGACGCGCCAGAACAGCCCGGGACCATTCGGATCCTGACGAGTGACCCAGACGGATTTGCGGATGGGCAACGCAGCCTTTTGGCGCCGAATGGCACCCGGGTAGAGATCGAAGATCGCAATCCGCCGATGATAATGCCTGAGACGGTGCATTCCTTTGTGGTCCGCCGCCTCAAGGATCAGGCGCCGTGGATCATTGGGCGTGCTGGCATGCATTATCGCGACTTGGTGCCGGATCGGCTGGGCGGATCAATTATTGCCAGCCATATCCGCATTCCAGATGGTGGCCCAGTTCCGGACATGGTGCATTTCCACAAAGTCGGGTTCCAGCTGATCTTTTGCATCCATGGTTGGGTTGATGTTGTATACGAAGACCAAGGCCCAAAGATGCGCCTTACCGCGGGGGATTGCTTTATCCAACCCCCGGAAATTCGCCATCGGGTACTTGAGGCCTCGGATAATGTGCAGGTGATTGAGATCGGCGTCCCAGCTGAGCATGTGACTGAGATTGACCATGACATGCAGTTGCCCACGCCGCACCTGTGCCCAGATCGCGAATGGCAGGGGCAAAAGTTTGTCTACAACCAAGCCAAAGACGCAGAATGGGTTCCCTTCAGATTGCCGGGATACATTTGTCGTGACACCACTATCGCCGCCAATACAAAAGGTGTGGCGGGTGTTCAGGTGGCGCGCCGCGGCGAGGGGGAGCCTCAATGGGCCGCCCACGACACGGATATTCACTTTACCTTTGTGATGCAGGGCATAGTGATCCTCGAGGGGGAAGGGCGCGATCCCTATCCGCTTGAACAAGGGGATGCGTTCGTCATTCCGCCCGGCATGAAAACCCGGCTCAGCGCTCCTTCTGACGATATTGAATTGCTCGAGGTCACCTTGCCCGGAACCTTTAACACCACGGTGGAATAACGCCGCGCAACAAAGACGTGCTTAAGAGGGGCTTCACCTCTTGAGTACGTTTCGCGTAGGGTGGGATATTCTGACCAGATGATCAAAAAAAGGAATCGCCATGAGCCTTAAAGATGCTGCACTAGCTGTTCGTAAAAACGCCCATGCGCCGTATTCGAGTTTTCAGGTTGGGGCGGCAATCCGGTCCGCTTCGGGCAAGGTGTATGCTGGATGCAATGTTGAAAATGTCGCCTATCCCGAAGGTACTTGCGCAGAAGCCGGTGCCATCGCCGTGATGGTTGCATCGGGTGAAGTCGAACTGACCGAGGTTTACGTCGTGGCGGATTGCCCGGACCCGGTTCCACCTTGCGGTGGCTGCCGTCAAAAGTTGGCGGAATTTGGCAAGGGGGATGTTGTCGTGACCATGGCCACAACGGATGGTGTCGAAAAATCGATGACCATATCCGAGTTGTTGCCCGGTGCTTTTGGCGCAGAGCACATGGAAGAATCCTAAGACCATGGATGCGCGTTCTATTATTGCCAAGTTGCGGCGCCAATTGGTGCCGGACGCTGATGAAATGCGCTGGTTTGCGCAAGGGTTGGCCGATGGCGGCGTTTCCGATGCACAGGCCGGCGCCTTTGCCATGGCGGTGTGCATGGGGGGGCTTGATGCCTCAGCTCGGGCTGCTCTGACACTTGCCATGCGTGATAGCGGTGATGTTTTGACATGGGATTTGGACGGTCCTGTGATTGACAAGCATTCCACGGGTGGTGTCGGGGATTGCGTGAGCCTTGTTCTGGCACCGGCCTTGGCTGAGTGCGGCGCATATGTCCCGATGATTTCTGGCCGTGGGCTGGGGCATACGGGTGGCACGCTCGACAAGATGGAGGCCATCCCCGGGGTCACGACCCAGGTGTCCGAAGACCGCCTTGCGCAGATTGTGGCGGATACAGGGGCGGCGATCGTGGGTGCTACGGCGCAAATTGCACCGGCTGATAAACGCCTTTATGCGATCCGTGACGTGACCGCGACGGTTGAAAGCCTTGATTTGATTACGGCGTCGATTTTGTCAAAGAAACTGGCGGCCAGTCCGGATGCGTTGGTTTTAGACGTCAAAGTTGGCAGTGGTGCCTTCATGAAAACACTTGCGGATGCGCGCGCTCTGGCGTCTGCCTTGACTGAGACGGCGAATGCGACGGGGTGCAAAACCTCGGCGGTCATCACAGACATGAACCAACCATTGGCCGGGTCGCTTGGAAACGCGCTGGAAGTTGCCGAGGTCATGCGCGCGCTCACCAGCGGAAAGGCGAACGACCTTGCTAAACTTTCGGCAGTATTGGGGGGCGTGTTGTTGGCGGATGCAGGGCTGGCGCAAGATGCTGACCAAGGTCAGGCGCAGATTGCTGAAGTTATCCGCAACGGTGGGGCCGCTGATCGCTTTGGTCGCATGATTGCTGCCGTTGGTGGCCCGGTTCAATTTGTCGACAGTTGGGCGCGCTTTTTGCCTGAAGCGAACGTGATCCAAGAGGTCTCTGCCCGCAAGGCCGGATATGTCACCACAATTGATGGCGAAGCTTTAGGGCTGGCCGTGGTGGCTTTGGGTGGGGGGCGTCAGGTGGAAAGCGACGTGATTGATCCCGCAGTGGGCCTGTCAAATATGGTTCGCCTGGGTGATAAGGTCGATCCCGCAACACCGCTGGTGGTCATCCACGCCGCACGTGAAGACGCAGCGCAATTGGCAGACTCTGAAATCCGAAAAGCGATTTCTATCGGGCCAAAGCCTCTCGCCATTCAGCCCCTTATCCATGAACGGATTCTGGCATGACGCGGGCCTTTTTGGTGGTGATGGATTCTGTTGGCATAGGGGGTGCATCAGATGCCCATGCTTTTTTCAATGGAAAGACGCCCGATACTGGTGCGAATACCGTGGCCCATATTGCGCAAGCCTGTGCAAACGGCTTAGCCGAAGAGGGGCGCACAGGCCCGCTGAATGTGCCACATCTCGATGCCTTGGGGTTGGGGGCAGCCGTGGGGTTGGCCTCGAGAGACGCGACGCCGGGACTAGGGGTCGAGCCCACGGGACTTTGGGGATGTGCGCAAGAACATTCGCTTGGCAAGGATACGCCTTCAGGGCATTGGGAATTGGCTGGCGTGCCCGTGCCGTGGGAATGGCACTATTTCCCGGATACCACACCGGCGTTTCCGTCTGAGTTGACACAGGCCGTAATTTCACACGCCGGCGTGCCCGGGGTTCTGGGGGATTGTCACGCCTCGGGAACAGCAATCATTACCCAATTTGGTGCAGAGCATATGCAGAGCGGCAAACCGATTTGCTATACCTCTGCTGACAGCGTGTTTCAAATCGCGGCCCATGAAGAGACGTTTGGCCTGACGCGTTTGTTGGATTTGTGCCAAGCGCTCGCCCCTCGTCTTCATGCCATGAAAGTGGGTCGTGTAATCGCGCGCCCCTTCGTTGGTAAGCCTGAAGAGGGCTTTACCCGTACAATCAATCGCAAAGATTTTGCAATCGCTCCCCCGGCGCCAATCTTGACCAACTGGGCACAAGATGCGGTTCGCAAGGTTTATGGTGTCGGAAAAATCGGCGATATCTTTACCATGCAAGGGATCGACGACTTGCGAAAAGGTAGCGATGCCACCTTGATGCAGCATTTGCAGGACCTCGTGCGCGATGCCGAGGACGGTAGCCTGACCTTTGCTAACTTCGTGGAGTTTGACAGCCTTTTTGGCCACCGTAGGGATATCAGCGGATATGCACGCGCGTTGGAGTGGTTCGATACCGCGATCGGCGGGGTTCTGAAGAACTTGAAACCTGAGGACATGTTGGTTCTGACAGCCGATCATGGAAATGACCCCAGCTGGGTCGGGTCTGACCATACCCGTGAGCAAGTCCCAGTTCTGATAGCCGGGCGCGGCACCGGGTCGATTGGTAAGGTCAATTTTGTCGATATTGCCACCAGCGTTGCCCACCACCTGAATATACCGGCGCAGGGGCCGGGGAGGAGTTTTCTATGACGGTAGCGGATCTTCCCAAGGTCGAATTGCACCTGCATCACGAAGGTGCCGCTCCGCCCGCGTTCATTCGCCAGTTGGCGCATGAAAAGAGGGTCGATTTGAGTGGAATTTTCACCTCAGATGGTGCCTATGATTTTCGCGATTTCACTCATTTCTTGTCGGTATACGAGGCCGCAAGTACGGTCTTGACCGGCCCCGAGGAATTTCGCCGCCTGACCCTTGCGATCTTAGAAGAGAGCGCCGCGAATGGCGTCGTCTATTCAGAAACGTTTCTGAGCCCCGATTTTTGTGGCGGCGGGGACCTACATGCATGGCGTGATTATTTGGCTGCCATTCAGGACGCTGGCGCTGAAGCCGAAGCAAAGCATGGCATCGTTCTGCGCGGTGTTGTGACTTGTGTGCGCCATTTTGGACCGGACAAGGCCAAGGCGGCGGCGCTCTGTGCGGCGGAAACTACGGGCGATTGGGTCGTTGGGTTTGGAATGGGCGGAAACGAAGGCGTCGGAAAACAGGGCGATTTCGGATGGAGTTTTGATTGCGCGCGCGAAGCAGGGCTGCGGCTGACCACGCATGCTGGTGAATTTGCCGGCCCTGATAGTGTGCGTGATGCGGTGCGGATCTTAGGCGTTGAACGGATCGGTCACGGGGTACGGGCAATCGAAGATCCCGATCTTGTGCACGAGCTGGCAGATCGCGGAACCACGCTCGAGGTTTGCCCCGGTTCCAACATCGTCTTGGGGTTGTATCCGAACTTTGCTGCGCATCCGATTGCTCGGTTGCGAGATGCCGGGGTGAAAGTAACAGTCTCAACTGATGATCCGCCGTTTTTCCACACCACTATGCGCCGTGAATATGAGATGCTGCATGAAGCATTTGGATGGGCCAAAGAAGATTTCGCCGCTTTGAATGCAACTGCACTTGATGCGGCTTTTTGTGATGACAACACCCGAGATCGGGTCAAAAAGAAACTGGAGACAACATGAGCGACCACCTGACTGTCGTCGATCACCCGCTGGTTCAGCATAAACTCACCTTGATGCGGGACAAAGGCACCTCGACCGCTGGGTTTCGGCAACTGTTACGCGAAATCACTCAGTTGCTGGCGTATGAAATCACGCGCGAAATGCCATTGACCACGCGCCAAATTGAAACGCCGATGGAAGAAATGGATGCGCCGATCCTTGCGGGCAAAAAGATGGCGCTTGTGTCGATTTTGCGAGCAGGCAATGGCATGTTGGATGGGGTCCTCGAACTGGTCCCTTCAGCGCGTGTGGGGTTTGTTGGCTTGTATCGAGACGAAGAGACACTGAAACCTGTTCAGTACTACTTCAAAGCCCCCGAAGGCTTAAAAGATCGTTTGGTCATTGCCGTGGACCCAATGTTGGCCACGGGTAACAGCTCGGCAGCGGCGATTGATCTGCTGAAAGAGGCTGGGGCGGTTGATATCCGGTTCCTGTGTCTGCTGGCGGCCCCCGAAGGCGTTGCCCGGATGAAGGAAGCACACCCAGATGTGCCTATCGTTACGGCATCACTCGATCGTGAGCTGAACTCAAAAGGCTATATCATGCCGGGGCTTGGCGATGCCGGGGATCGGATGTTCGGGACAAAATAAGGCGAATCAAAGGCAAAGCGCGCTTTACTCAAGGACAGAATTGCTGCATCCTGACCTCCATATCTTGTGGGGGCAGTCATGAGAATTACAAGAGTTATTGCAGTTACCATCATAGGTGCAACCTTCGGGTTAACATCCTTGCAGGCTCAGACCCTGCGTAAAGCCGCGCCGCCTGCGGAATTTCCTCCTGCCTCCTTTAAAGGGAAGCAGTATGTAGACAGCCGTGGATGTATCTACATCCGGGCGGGTATCGACGGGAACGTCACTTGGGTTCCACGCGTTGCGCGGGATCGTCGGCAGGTGTGTGGATATAAGCCCACAGCCGTCGCTGGAGGGTCCACGCGATCCACAACCAAGCAAGCGGCAGCGCCCACAGTAATCACCAATCCGTCAGGGCCAACAGCTGCACCTGCCAAGCCAAAGGCACAGCCCAAGCCAAAGACCGCTGCGGCTACCACTGTGGCGGCGCCCAAGCCTAAGACGACCACGACGACGCGAACAACAACAACGACGACACGCACCACGACTGCGCCGGCCACCACCGCTGCGAGGACAACGCGCAAGCCGGTGCCAACGATTGCAACGACAACCGTCGCGCCAAAGACACAAAAAACAACGCGTCCCGTTGCGCCAACCACAGCCATCGCCCCCCGCACGGTTCCAGCGAGCAATGGGTGCTCCAATGCGTCGTCCTTTAGCCAGCAGTTTATCAACAAAAAGGGTGTCCGTTGTGGACCACAGGCCGAGTCTCCGGTCACGCCGGGTCGGGGCGGATCGCGGAACTCTTCCGAGCTGATTGCTCCTGCGACGTCCGCGACAGGCGCGACCACACAGGTTGCTCAGCTCACACCCAATACACGGGTTGTGCGTCGCCATGTGTACCAAAACCGTCACAACACAACCAATGTCTCTGTCCCCAAAGGTTATCGTCCTGTTTGGAAAGATGATCGTCTAAATCAGCACCGGGCTGAGCGGACCGCGAGACCATCGGTTGTGAGCGGCACCTATATCGCTCCAAATGGGTATCGTGCTGTTGAGCGTGAAGATGACCGATTGAACCCGAACCGGGGCGTTCGCACTGCCGCTGGGGATGCTCAGACTGATCAGATTTGGCAGCGCACAATCCCGCGTTCGCTTATCCCACTCGAACAAACACCCCCGGTCGTTACTTTGCCAGAGGGGGCTGTGGCCTATTCGGACGCTGCATCAGCTCCAACCTTGTTTCGGATTTCGACCCGGTCCGCGCCGGATGCGAGCGTTGCACAGGCTAAGCCAACGCCGACAGCAACACGGTCCTCTTGGGTGCGGGTAGCGACGTTCAAAACGGATGAACAGGCCCGCCAAGTGGCACAGTCTTTTGCGTCTCAAGGTTTGCCGATGAGATTGGGCACTGTGAAACGGAAGGGCACGGCGTATCGCGTTGTCTTGGCAGGTCCTTTTGGATCTTCAAAACAGACACAATCGGCCTTATCCCAAGTGCGCAGCGCGGGATACAATAACGCCAAAGTCAGCAAATAAGATTAATCAGAACCTAAGTAGAAAAAAGGTCACCCAACAAGTCCTGTTTTGACCTTTCCAGAAGGGTTTTCCGCAGTGCTGACCTTTGATTAATTCTAACGTTCATGAAGCTTAGAAACCGCCAAATCTGAAGTCGAAAAAGCTGATGGACCGTTTTTGAAATTTCTTACCTAGTTTTCCGTTTGCAATGCAAGATCCTTGCATTGCCCACTAATTCTTGCGGACACCTCAGGCCTTTGTGTTGCACCCAAATTAGGGCCCTGCCGCGAATGCCATGATAGGCATTCCTCGTTTAGCCTCCATCTAGGTGGGAGGCGTCACTGACGAAGGTGGCTATCACTACTCGCCGCAGATATTTTGCAGCAATACCCAATCCCGATCTGAAAGCACAGGCTCTAAAGTGCGTCCAGCCATCGGGTCCGCCTCAATCAAGCCAATCACCGCTTCGCCTGTAATGTCGCGCGCATAGGCGTAGGGCGAGGTTGGGATGGCGGACTGCGCAAAGATGTTCAGCACTTCTGCCTCAGGCAGCTCAGGACGGGGGGCAGAAAGAATACGCTCCGCGTAATGATCTAGAATCTCCGAAGTCAAAACACCAGTTGTCAACAACCGGAAAGAGGCAGAAGGGCCGGCTTCGTCCAACAGCTCTGCCAGTGGATCGAGATGTTGCGCACGGGCGCGTTCAACCAATACATATCCAGCTGCGACCGCGGGGTCTTCGTGATCTTCGATTAAGGTGCGGTTGAGTAACACGATACCACCGGGCAGATGTAAGCTGTCGGCAACACCACCCGGCAACACAGCAAGCCGCCGAACGCCGGTGCGCTGCGCAAGCTTGTTCAAAACACTCTGGGTTTCTTCGCTGTGACAGACAGTTCCTGCGACACGCTCGATGCGATCTAGAACTGCGCGTCCAATTTCCTGTCGTTTGATTTCGGGAACCACGGATACCACATGACGTTGCAACGCACCAGGAAGCCAAAGCAACAAGACGGCCATGACCACGGTTACAACACCAGCTACGCTCATCCAGCGTAACCTTCCGGGGCGCGGGCGCGTGCGTTCGATGGCACGATGAAGTCGCTCAATCGCTTCGATCATCGTTGTCTCCGAACCTTCCAGCTCGAGCGTTTCTCCGGGATCTCCGTCTGGATGGTAGATAGCAGGAAAACTGCCCGGATTTTGCCGTTCCAGCGCGGCTAATGACCAATGCGTCAGCGCCTGATCATTAAAGTCGGCGATTGTCAGAGTGGCATCGCCTATGGAAATGACGACTTCGCGCCTTTGCTCCTCAGGTGAGCGGCGCCATAGACCGGTTGCCTCGATCCGTTCGTATTGTTTTAGAGCTGTCATTCTGGCTGAGTGTGCCTGTGCTTTTTTGAAAGCTTAGCATGGCCTTGGTGGGGGCAGCAAACACCTAGCACAGGAATGTGACGATGACGTGAGCCAGCCAGTGGCTGTTTGATCTACAGTCGTAAATTGTTTGGGATGTCGCAGACGGACCAGCACACGGTAATCCGTAGCACTAGGGAGAGAGCATGCATACCAGCCCAAAAGACTCTCCCGTATCTGCAGCGATTTTTATGATTGCTGCCATGGCCATTATTGGGATCATCGACAACTACATTGTTCGCTTAGCCGACACGATCGGCTTGTGGCAGTTCCACTTTTTGCGGGGTGTTATGATGCTCCCGTTGATCGTCATTATGTCTCGGATTGGCTTGGGTCGACTGGCGCCCAACCGGGGATGGGCCGTCGCAGTTCGTAGTCTCGCGCTGGCTATAGGGATGTTGTTCTATTTCAGCGCCTTGGCCTTGATGCCAATTGCGCAGGCGCTTGCAGGGTTATTCACTTCGCCGATCTTTATCCTGCTGATTACAACGTTTGTGCAGAAACGCCGGATTGGTCCGTGGCGCATTGTGGCTGTTGGATTGGGCTTCATCGGCATTCTGAGTGTTCTGCAACCAAATCCTCAGGATTTTGACGCCATGGTTTTGCTGCCCGTCGCAGGTGGTTTTTTCTATGCGCTGGGCGCAATCGCCACCCGAACTTTGTGCGAAGGCGAGAGTACAGTTGCCCTCTTGGGGGGGATGATGCTGTCCCTATGTTTGCTTGGCCTAATTGGATTGCTTGTTTTGGCGGTTGTTCCATTGCAATCGGTGCCAGGCCCTGCTGGCTTTGTGACGCGGGGATGGGTTTGGCCGATGGAAGATGCCCTGCCATGGGTCATCTTGCAGGCCTTTGGGTCCGTGATCGCCGTGTTCATGTTGGTAAAGTCCTATCAATTGGGCGACGCCACCTATGTTTCGGTGTTTGAATATTCTGTGATGATTTTTGGCCCTGTTTTCGCCTGGATCGCTTTGGGGCAGGCGCTTGGTGTTTGGCAGATCTTTGGGATTGGCCTGATTGTCTTTGCAGGTGGTATCATTGCCATCCGATCAGGAGGCGAGGGGGTTCAGCTTGAGGCAAAACCGGGCTAATCTAAGGCATGATTATCTCGTCCGGTCGCGGCTATATTTTTGTACATATTCCCAAAACCGGTGGGACCTCTCTGTCTTTGGCACTGGAGGCACGTGCGAAAAAGGATGATATCCTGATCGGGGACACGCCCAAGGCCAAGCAAAGGCGCAAGCGCGTGCAGGGGATCGAAACGCACGGGCGGTTGTGGAAGCATTCAACCCTAACGGACATAGATGGATTGGTGTCTATCGAGGATATCCAAGCGCAGTTTTGCTTTACACTAGTGCGCAATCCATGGAACCGCGCTGTGAGTTATTATCATTGGCTTCATAAGCAAACGTTTGATCATCCTTCGGTTCAGCTTGCGAAGTCGCTGAAATTTTTAGACTTTCTGACGCATCCAGATACTTTGAGCGCGTTTCGTAGATCACCTGCATGTAGCTATATGCAAACTGTGGATGGGCAAGTGAAATGTGATTTGTATATTCGGATCGAACATTTTCATGAAGATGTTGTACCCCTGCAAGACCTTCTTGGATTCCCGTTAAAGTTACCACATGAGAACAAGTCGGAACGTAAGTTGGACTACCGAGGATATTACAGCGATCAGAGCGCGGAGTTACTGGGGGCAGCTTGTGCTCAAGATATTTCGCAGTTTGGGTACCGTTTTTGAATTGTGGCGGGTTTGTTGAACCAGCCGCGTCAATCCCATGACTTTGCTCTGTATTGTCTGGAAATGTCTGAACAGTGCCACAATCATGCCCTTTTCTCGGCCTGAATCGGTCTCTCGAATCAGGCTTCCTATCTGAACAATATGGTTAATCCGGCAAGCCACGATTTGCTGCTGCCACAACAAGGGAAGAGGCGCGTGTTCGGGTGGAAAGAGAAATGGAACCGTAGGGTTCCGGAAATGGCGGATGACGCCATCGACGAAGGTATTTTGATAACCGGCCAGTCTGGTTTTCTAACGGGAACGCAAGTCGTATCCAATCTGGGCTGGCGCTCAGTCGAGGCTTTGTCCATCGGGGACAAGGTGTTGACGTTTGATCATGCCATGCAGCAGATCAAGGATATCAAGCGTGAAACGCTGTTCATGCAAAACATGATTGTTCCGAAATCCCACAGGCCGGTTCTGGTGCCAGAAGGGGCTTTGTTTAACCGGCGGGAGTTATGGTTAATGCCTGATCAGGGCATGCTGGTTGAATGCGAGGCCGCGCTTGATGCGTTAGGGGATCCGTTTGCCGTCATCCCGGCGCGTCTGCTGGAAGGGGTGCGCGGAATTGAAGCGGGTATTCCAGGCCAAAGGGTTGGGATTACGACGCTGACATTTGAACAAGATGAGGCGATCTATGTCGAAGGTGGCATGCTCGCGCATTGTCCCTTACCGCAGCCGCTTCTGTTTGAAGAAGGGGCGCTGAGCCCAACATTGTACGATGTCTTGGACGGTGATGCGGCTCGGATGTTGGTCGAACATTTGCGGGATGAAAATGACATTCGTGCCTTGGCCAGTCATCCAGACGAGTTGCCGAGCCTGAAAGTGAAGCCTGTGCACCCGGATCGCGGTTTGCGGATCTGACCACGTCTAAATTCGGTCGTCCCGAGGTCCGGGATGCCATCCCTCGGCCTCACGAAGAAACCGGCGCATCAAGTATGCGCCGGTTTTTTTTACTTACGCCGCGGACTTTGCGTCCGGGTTGAAGCGGCCATAAAAGGTCTGACCCTTTTCGGCCATTTCCCGCAACAGCGGTGGGCAAGCAAAGCGATCACCGAATTTGGCGGTCAGCTGATCACAACGCTCGGCCGCATATGGCGCGCCGATGATGTCGAGCCAGCTGAGCGGACCACCAGACCAAGGCGCAAAGCCCCACGCTAGGATCGCACCAACGTCCGCTTCGCGGATGTCTTCGACGACACCTTCTTCTAATGCGCGCACGGCTTCCAGCACCTGTGCGAACATCAGACGTTCCTGTACTTCGATCAGATCAGGCTGTTCATCGGCCAGCGGATACTTATCGTGGATACCCTGCCAGTATCCAGTGCGCTTGCCCTTTTCGTCATAGTCGAAATAACCCGCTTTGGATTTACGACCCAAACGACCTTCTTCTTCCATCCAGACGATCAGATCGTCGGCCTCGGACGCGGGGTATGCGTTGCCCATGGCGGCTTTGGTGGCCTTCATGATGCGTACGCCCAGATCGATCGAGGTCTCGTCACCCAACTGCACAGGACCAACCGGGAAGCCCAGCTGGCGCGCGGCGTTGTCGATCAGAACGGGGGCGACGCCCTCGGTGATCATGCGGGTTGCTTCGTTGCCATAAGGAATGATGCAACGGTTGCAGTAGAAGAAACGCGCATCGTTGACAACGATCGGGGTCTTGCGGATCTGACGCACATAGTCGAGCGCCTTGGCGACCGCACGATCCCCGGTTTCTTTGCCTTTGATGATCTCGACCAGCAGCATTTTCTCAACAGGTGAGAAGAAGTGGATGCCGATGAACTGATCGGGACGCACGCTTGCCTTGGCCAGATCAGTGATCGGCAAGGTCGAGGTGTTTGACGCAAAGATGCAATCTTCGGGGATGATCGCCTCGACCTTTTTGGTCATGTCGGCCTTAACCGCTGGGTCTTCGAATACCGCCTCAATGATCAGATCACAGCCTTTGAGCTGCTCCAGATCCGGGGTCGCGGTGATGCGGCCCAACATGGCGTCTTTCTTCTCTTGGGTAACCTTGCCGCGCTTCATGCCCTTGTCGAGGTACGCTTCGGTATAGGCCTTGCCCTTGTCGGCAGCTGCCTGATCACGGTCGATTAAAACAACTTCCATACCGGCCTGAGCAGAAACCAACGTGATGCCAGCCCCCATCATGCCAGCGCCCAGAACGCCCAGCTTCTTGACGCGCTGATCGGCGACATCCTTGGGACGCACAGCTCCTTTTTCCAGCGCTTCTTTGTTCAGAAACAGCGAGCGGATCATGGCACCGGACGACGGGTTCATCAAAACAGAGGTGAACCAGCGCGCTTCGATTTTCAGAGCAGTGTCAAAATCGACCAACAGCCCTTCGTAAACTGCGCTCAGCAGCGCTTTGGCTGCGGGAAATGCGCCTTGGGTTTTGCCGTGAACCATTGCTGCGGCACCAACAAACGTTGGGAAACCCGCGGGCGAGTAGGGCGCGCCGCCGGGGATCTTGCCGCCTTTGGCGTCCCAGGGTTTGACGATGTCGGCGTCTTTCGCGTTCAGAACCCATTCACGGGCTGCGGCGACTGGATCGGCGACAACTTCGTCAACCATGCCCGCGCCTTTGGCTTTCTTCGCGTCCAGCATCTTACCTTCGAGCAGCAAAGGCGAAGCCCCCATTGCGCCCAGTTTTCGAGCCAGACGTGTGGTACCACCCGCACCGGGAAAGATCCCGACGAGGATTTCAGGCAATCCGTACTTGGCTTTGGGGTTTTCGCTGACGAAAATGCGGTGTGTGGCCAGCGGCAGTTCCAGGCCGATGCCCGCAGCAGTGCCAGGCAGGGCGGCTGCGATTGGTTTGCCGCCTTTGTTGGTCTTTTTGTCCATGCCTGCGCGTTCGATTTTGCGCAGCAGGGCGTGCATTTTCATCGTGCCTTCAAATAGGCCTTTTGCCGGGTCGTCGCCCGCCTGTTCTTTCATCACGGCCAGCAGGTTCAGGTCCATGCCGCCAGCAAACGAGCCTTCTTTGCCACTGGTGATCACGATGCCTTTGATGGCTTCGTCTGCCAGTGCGTCATCAATACAGGCGTCCAACTGGGCCAGACCGTCGAACGACATCACGTTCATGGTCTTGCCGGGCACATCCCAGGTGATGGTTGCGACGCCGTCTGCGTCTTTGCTCAGTGTAAATTCACTCATTGGTGTCTCCGATCTGGTCAGCCGTTAGCGGGCTGCCATCCTTGCGGGTGAACGCGGAGCCAGTGGCATCCTGCTTCACCATCATGTCGATATCGCTGTAATAGCCAGTCTCGGTCGGGGTTCGCGTGCCCACCACCAGAAAGGTTGTGGGCGCATCGGTGGTGTTGACCAGGTGATGGCCGTTGGCCTCACCTGCCGGGAACGTGGCGCAATCGCCGGGCCGCATCTGATGTTCACCCTGATCGTCGACCAAGGTGCAGGTGCCGCTGATCACGATGGCAAATTCATCCTGCTCCATGTGATAATGGCGTAGGGAAGATAATCCACCGGGTTCAAGCCGCACCATGTTGACCCCGTACTGGGTCAACCCGCCTGCATCCCCAAGACGCTGGACAAACCGACCAGCGCCCGCCTCGGCCAGCTTACCGGGATACCCGGAGCCACCTTGGAAGGGAATTTGCGACAGATCCAGCTTTGGCATTAGACGCGCTCGATGATTGTGGCGGCACCCATACCGGATGCGATGCACAACGTGGCAAGACCCATTTCTTTGTCCTGACGCTCCAGCTCATCCAGCAACGTGCCGATGATGATCGCACCGGTTGCGCCCAATGGGTGACCCATTGCGATGGACCCACCATTGACGTTGACCAGCTCGGGGTCGACATCAAACGCCTGTTGGAACCGCATGACAACGCTTGCAAAGGCTTCATTGACTTCGAACAGGTCCAAGTCACTGATGTTCATCCCGTTATCTGCAAGGATCTTTTGCGTTACAGGAACTGGACCGGTCAGCATGATGGTGGGGTCGGTACCGATCTTGGCAGTCGCTTTGATGCGGGCACGTGGTTTTAGGCCATGTTTCTCGCCGAACTCTTTGTTGCCGATCAAAACAGCGGCCGCGCCATCCACGATACCGGACGAGTTGCCCGCATGGTGGATGTGGTTGATCCGCTCAAGATGCGGGTACTTCAGCATGGCGATCTTATCAAAGCCCGGCATCTGCTCGCCCATCATCTGGAACGCAGGGTTCAGACCGCCAAGGCTCTGCATATCTGTCTGGGGGCGCATGTATTCGTCGTGATCCAGAATGGACAAACCGTTCTGATCTTTGACGGTGATCACCGATTTTGAGAACCGGTTTTCGTCCCACGCCTGTTTCGCGCGGCGCTGGGATTCAACCGCCAATGCATCCGCTTGATCACGGGTAAAGCCATACTCGGTCGCGATGATGTCTGCCGAAATCCCCTGAGGAACGAAATAGCTGTCCATTGCAATGGATGGGTCCACAGCAATTGCCGCGCCATCGCTGCCCATGGGCACGCGCCCCATCATTTCAACGCCGCCAGCGATATAGGCATCGCCTGCGCCGCCTTTGACTTGGTTTGCTGCCAGATTGACAGCTTCCATGCCGCTTGCACAGAATCGGTTGATCGACAGACCCGGGATCGATTGATCTAGTTCCGAGGCCAGAACAGCCGAACGTGCCAGACACGCACCTTGTTCCATAACTTGGGTAACATTGCCCCAGATCACGTCCTCAACAGCGTGGCCTTCGAGGTTATTCCGCTCTTTGACCGCATTCAGGGTCAAGGCGCTCAGGCGCAACGAGGTCACCTCGTGCAGCGCACCGTCCTTGCGGCCTTTGCCACGCGGTGTGCGCAGTGCATCATAAATATAAGCTTCGGTCATAAGGGGCTCCTCAAGCTCGATCTGACGGGTTACCCGGCATCAGATCATAGGGGTGTTTCCAGCCAGGTGTTGCGCTCAGGCGCGTCAACCAGGCATCGATATTCGGCCAATCCGCACGGTCAAAACCGAACGGTTCGTCGTAGAAAAGGTAGCCGCAACAGCTGAGATCGGCATTGGTCATGCCATCCCCTACGATCCACTCGCGGCCCTGTAGGTGTTTATCCAGCGTGTCGTATGCCGCTTTTAGGCGACCTTGATTGAACGCGATGACTTCCTGCGGCCGCTTATCCTCGGGCAGGAAGTTCATCAGGAAACGGGTCAATCCAGCCATCGAACTGAACTTGTGATTGTCCCACAGAACCCAGCGGAAAATCTCGTAGTTCTCTTCGGAGGTTTTACCGCCAAATTTACCTGATTTTTCGGTCACATAGGCCTGTATGGCACCGGATTGCCCAGTTTTGAAGTCACCATCGACCAGAAATGGGGCTTCACCCAGTTCGTTCAGCTCACGAAACTCTGGCGTGCGGGTTTCGCCGTTGAAGAAGTCAACAAAAACCGGCTCCCACTCCAACCCGCTGAGTTCGAGGGCAAGTGCAGCTTTGTAGGAGTTTCCGCTTTCTCCAAAGCAATACAGTTTGATTGTCATATCGCGCCCTCCCTAGGCGGTTATGTTTCTGCGCCGGGCGTGCCGCCGCAGGCGTTCAACGGTGCAAAGCCGTGCGTTCCCAAAGGGCGGCTTAACGCTTGCGATCTTCAAGCTCCGCATTGAATAGACGCAGCCGGTGAGTCAGGTTTTCCTCGTGAATCACACTGTTGAAATTCTCAAACAGAAACGAAAGCGCTTCGCCTTCATCCAACCCTGCTTCTTTGGAAAAGCTTCTGAGTTTGCGATACCCGTCTTCGGTCATGGCAACTGGAAAGCGGCGGGTCAGGCGGAAACGTTTTGGCATCAGATCCTCTGGTGTATTGGCTTCGGGCAAATCAGCCCGAAGCCAGTTTGCCGTTTAGAAGTTGACGGCGTCCAGTGACATAACAGTGTCACCACCGCTTTGGATGCGAGTCAGGTGCATCGCAGTCGCGGGCAGGCGGCGCGCCATGTAGAAACGACCGGTGGTCAGTTTGGTTTCATAGAACGCTTTGTCTTCGGCTCCGTTTGCCAATGCGTCCAACGACGCCTTGCCCATGCGGGCCCACATCAGACCCAGGCAGACGTGACCAAACATGTGCATAAAGTCATAAGAACCGGACAATGCATTGTTTGGGTTGGTTGCATTTTGCATGAAATACATACCAGCGGCTTGCAGATCCTTTGAGGCTGCTTTCAGCGGCTCAAGGAAATCACGGTCAAAGGCTTCGTCCTGACCGGCATTGTCCTTGATATAAGATTTAACCAGCTCAAAGAACGCCATCACATGCTTGCCGCCATCGGCAGCGAGCTTTCGACCCACCAGATCCAAGGCTTGCACACCGTTGGCACCCTCATAGATCATCGCGATTCGGGCATCGCGTGTGTACTGCGACATGCCCCATTCTTCGATGTAGCCATGGCCGCCATAAACCTGCTGCGCCTGAACGGTCATGTCATAACCTTCGTCAGTCAGGAAGCCTTTGATAACCGGCGTCAGCAGCGAAATCAGACCGTCTGCATCTTTATCTTCCTTCCGGTGCGCAGCATCGATCATCGACGCGCCCCACAGAATGAACGCGCGCGCGCCTTCGATGAAGGATTTCTGATCCATCAGGTTGCGGCGAATATCTGGGTGCACGATCAAGGGATCGGCAGGGCCTTCGGGGTTCTGAACACCGGTTACAGCACGGCCCTGAAGGCGGTCCTTGGCGTATTCCACAGCGTTTTGATAGGCGGCATCTGCTTGGCACAGGCCTTGCATGCCGACACCCAAACGGGCCTCGTTCATCATGGTGAACATGGCGCGCATACCTTTATGCTCTTCACCCAGCAGGTACCCAACGGCACCGTCATAGTTCATCACACAAGTGGAGTTGCCGTGAATGCCCATTTTTTCTTCGATCTTGCCAACGGTGGCTGGGTTGCGATCGCCCAGCGAGCCGTCTTCGTTCACAATGTACTTGGGCACGATGAACAGCGACACGCCTTTGATGCCTTCGGGACCCCCGACGATTTTCGCCAAAACCAGATGCACGATGTTGTCGGCCATGTCGTGGTCACCAGACGAGATAAAGATCTTTTGTCCGGTGATTTTGTACGAGCCATCCGCCTGCGGCTCTGCTTTCGAGCGCATCAGGCCCAGATCGGTGCCGCAATGCGGTTCCGTCAGGTTCATTGTGCCAGTCCAGTCACAGCTGACCATCTTGGGAAGGTAAGTGTTTTTCTGCTCGTCCGTGCCGTGCGCCAGAATGGCCGAAGCAGCACCGTGGGTAAGACCCTGATACATGGTGAATGCGCTGTTCGATGCCGAGAACATCTCTCCAACCGCTGTACCCATCACGTACGGCATATTCTGACCGCCAAATTCTTCGGGCATGTCCAGACCGGTCCAACCGCCTGCTTTGACCTCTTCGAATGCCTCTTTAAAGCCAGTCGGAGTGCGAACGACGCCATTTTCGAGACGGCAGCCTTCGGTGTCTCCGACGACATTCAGCGGATGCAGAACATTGGAGCTGATCTTACCCGCTTCTTCGAGAATGGCGCCGGTGAAATCTGCGTCTAGCTCGTTATATCCCGGGATATCCGATTGGGAGATTTTGAGAACATCGTGCAGCAAGAACTGGGTGTCTTTTGTCGGGGCATTGTAAATGGGCATGAAGAGGATCCCTGAAATTTTGGTGAAGAGGAGAGGAGGCCGCTTATTCAGCAGCCTTTTCGGATTTTTCCATCGAGGCGATAATGTTTTCGCCCCATTTGAGTTGCTCTTTCAGGTCTTCGATCGCCTGATTTAGCTCATCACGTTGAGAAACCATGTCAGCCAACCGCTCACGGGCAATTTCATACGTGCGTGAATACTGTGTCAGCTGCTGGTCGTCTGTGTTGTACAAATCCAGGAGCTGTCGAATTTGCTCGAGGCTAAAGCCAAATCGCTTGCCCCGCAGGATCAATTTCAACCGTGCACGGTCGCGTTTCGTGAACAGGCGCTTTTGGCCCTCACGAAATGGGAACAAAAGTTCCTTGGATTCGTAAAACCGCAGGGTGCGCGGCGTCACATCATATGCGTCGCACATCTCGCGGATTGTCATTGTGTCATCAGTCATGTCTCGAACTCTCATCACATGCGTCATGAAGGTGAGGTGTTGTCTCGGTTTTTAATTTACAACATTGGTTGACGTTCGCGTAAGCCGAACGCTGCGTCACGAAATTCTTGACGTAAGATCAAAACGAAATGTCCATGTTCCACGCAGGAAAGTTTCGCCCCGAATAGAAGCGTTTGCGTGGTGCTCTGCATGGGATTTCTGTTTAACGACCTGAATGACCGCCGCGCGGGCCAGAGTAATATTGACGTCGGGCGTCTCTCTCTGCAGCGACTTTGGCGTCCCAATTTGATTGAGAAATTCCAGCGGGTGCTGTGCCATAGCCGTTCGGACCCGTATCACAGGCGGACAGCGCAAAAACTGCACAAAACAGAATCACAATGTGGGAATGTCTCATGTTCACTCCTTATCTGTGGTTTCAGCAGCCTTTAAAACGATTCCGCTGCCAAGGCAGAATGGCCCGACAGCGATCACGTGACAATCAGCTTAGGCAGCACTCACCAGAATGTGCACGGTTCATTTGCGGTCGTGAAACCGCCGCAGACCTAAGAGATCTTACCTGCGGCCAGGTCCTGTTTGGTTTCTTCGCGTAGCTGGATGAGCTCATTCATGGCTTCTTCGAGCTGCTGTTTTTGTGATTCCAGCTCACTCAGCTGAACCTCGGCATTGCGCACAAAGGCTTCCATCTGAGCAAGGTTGCCTTCGTGTTCGTAAATCAAAAGCCACTGACGAATCTCTTCTAGCGGAAAACCGAATCGACGCCCCCGCATGATCAATTTCATCCGAGCACGTTCGCGGGCACCGTAATAGCGGGACCGGCCTTCGCGATCTGGTTGCAAAAGCTCGATGTATTCATAATACCGAAGCGTGCGCGGCGTGACATCAAATTCAGCGCACATCTCCTTGAATGACAGGCGTGTGTCAGACATTAGCAATCTCCTTGCGCGCAACCTATGGCGTCGTTCCGTCAAGCGCAACAGGTGGGCTTGCCCTTTTGTCGAATGGCCGGTCATAAAGGGACAACCCTAAGGTAGGACGCGGCGCATGATCGACAAAGTCAAACTGGCTCGACAATTTATTCAAGCAATTCCCCATGCAAAGGCGCTTGGCCTCGAATTGACTCATATCGACGGCGGAACAGCAACAATTTCAATGCCATATAGTGATCAGCTGGTTGGCGACCCACGCATTGGAGTCATTCATGGTGGGGCGGTTTCAGCAATGATGGACACCTGCTGTGGGGCCGCTGTGATGAGCCACCCTGCAGCTCCTGCGGGAACAGCAACAATTGATCTTAGGATTGATTACATGCGTGCGGCCACGCCTGGGCAGGCAATTGTCACGACGGCTACGTGTTACCACATCACGCGAAATGTTGCGTTTGTTCGGGCGACGGCTACGGATGATGATTCAGACAATCCCGTCGCCACAGCCACTGGCGCATTCACAGTGGAGTCCCGCTAATGGCCCGTTCCAAACCCGAACCGATGCAAGTGGTCAAGAAACGCCGAGACGAAACGTTAAACGCATTGGTCGAAGGGATTCCTTATGTTCAATTTCTGGGGATCACGTTTGATCGGCGCGGGGATGAGCTGACAGGCGTTTTGAACTTTGAAGACAAATTGATCGGAAATCCGTTTCTGCCTGCGCTGCACGGAGGCGTTACGGCGGCGTTTCTCGAAGTGACCTCAATCATAACGCTCAGCTGGTGGCATTTGTATCCCTTGATTGAAGCCGGGGATTTGACGCCAGAAGAGGTGCGATCAGGCGATGCGCCCGATTTCCCCAAAACGATTGATTTTACCGTCGATTACCTGCGGTCAGGCCTGCCGCGCGACGCCTATGCACGTGCAACCGTAAGTCGGTCTGGGCGGCGCTATGCATCTGTGCGTGTCGAGGCTTGGCAAGACAACCACGATAAGCTGTTCGCCCAGGCAACAGGGCACTTCTTAATGCCCAACGTGAAGCCCCTAAAAACGGATTGATATCGTTGTGAGGCTGGACCCAAACCCGATTACGCATCGCCGCGTTTTGTACATTGCCGTGCCCATTGTGTTGTCCAATGCAACCGGTCCCATCTTGGGGGCTGTGGATACTGGCGTGGTTGGGCAGCTTGGGGCAGCTGCCCCGATTGGCGCTGTGGGCATTGGCGCGATCGTGCTGTCGGCCGTTTATTGGATCTTTGGGTTCTTACGGATGGGAACGACGGGTCTGACCAGCCAGGCGTTTGGGGCGGGCAACCGGGCCGAAGTCGCCGCTTTGCTCACCAGGGCCTTGTTGATAGGTGGCAGCGCTGGCTTGGTGATCATCGTTTTGCAAATTCCCATACTCTGGGCTGCCTTCCAGATCTCCCCGGCAAGTCCCGAGGTCGAAGGGCTGTCGCGGGACTATATGCAGATCAGAATATGGTCGGCACCGGCTGCGATTGCGATGTTTGGCATTACCGGGTGGCTCATTGCCCAAGAACGCACCCGTGCCGTTCTGGTCATTCAGCTGTGGATGAACGGGTTGAACATCGCTCTGGATTTCTGGTTTGTGCTGGGACTGGGCTGGGGGGTGTCCGGTGTTGCGTTTGCCACGTTCTTGGCCGAGTGGAGTGGGCTTGCATTGGGGCTGTGGTTCTGCCGAGATACGTTTGCCCGGCCGGATTGGCGGCATTGGGGGCAAGTGTTTGATGCCGCGCGTCTTAAACACATGGTTTCTGTCAATGCGGACATTATGGTGCGCTCGCTGATGTTAGAGGCGATGATCGTGTCTTTCATGCTGTTTGGTGCGGGGTTTGGCGACGTCACGCTGGCGGCCAATCAAGTGCTGATGCAGTTTTTGATGATCACGGCCCATGCCATGGATGGTTTTGCCTTTGGGGCCGAAGCTTTGGTGGGCCAAGCCATGGGGGCGCGGCAATTGGCGGTGCTCAGGCGCTCTGCTTGGATGTGTAGCCTTTGGGGGCTTGTGGTGGCCGGTCTTCTTTCAGCCCTGTTCGCGATTTGGGGCGGTGCGATCATTGAAATCATGACCACCTCAGAGGACGTGCGTGCGTTTGCGCGTCTTTATTTGCCGTACTTGATTGCAACCCCGGTTGTGGGCTGGGCAGCCTTCATGCTCGACGGGATCTTTATCGGTGCAACCGCAACGCGTGACATGCGCAACATGATGGTCGTCAGCTTTGGCATCTATTGTGTTGCGGTGGTTGTATTGGTTCCAACGCTGGCCAACCACGGTCTATGGTTGGCCTTGTTGATTTCTTTTGCTGCGCGCGGCATTACGCTTGGGCTGCGCTACCCGGCATTAGAAGCACGGGTCAACGCCGCTTAAAGCAATTCAAGTAACGCTTCGGTGGGGCGCCCAATTCGGGCGCGGTCCCCATTGATGGCGATGGGGCGTTCAATAAGGGCTGGGTGTTTCACCATAGCAGTAAGCAATGCATCATCTGCATCTGTTTTGCTCAGACCCAGCTCTTTAAAGATCGCATCTTTGGTCCGCATCATCTCGCTAACCGAAGGATTCCCAAGCGCGACCCTTGTGGCGATCAATTTTGCCAGATCTGGGCCATCTTCCAGATATTTGCGGACCGTTACGTCCGCACCACGCTCTTCCAGAAGAGCTAAGCCGGCCCGAGATTTCGAACACCGCGGATTGTGCCAATATTCAATCACAGCCAATCCTCGCGTTTGCTACCGACAGCATCTGCGACGGTTTTAAACCCGTCACGTTCCAACAGTGTGTCCAGACCGCGCGCAATATCCGCAGCAAGGGACAGACCACCAAAGACCATCGCAGTATAAAGCTGAACTGCAGACGCCCCAGCGCAAATCTTGGCATAGGCCTGATCGGCGGAGCTGATGCCACCAACGCCGATTAACGGCACATCGTCATTCAACAATTTGCTCAGGCGTGCAACGACGCGGGTCGATTTTTTAAACAACGGTGCACCAGATAATCCACCAGCTTGATCCCGGTGGCTGCTTTGCAATCCCTCGCGTGACAGAGTTGTATTGGTCGCTATGACCGCGTCTACCCCAGTGTCACGGGCAACATCGGCAATATCGGCCAGCTCTTCGTCGGTCAGATCAGGCGCGATTTTTAGAAAGACGGGCAGGGCGCGTGGCAATGTATCCCGGGTTTCGATGACCCCGGCCAGCAGGGCCGTCAAAGCGGCCTTACCCTGTAAATCGCGCAGCTTTTCCGTGTTGGGTGATGACACATTGACGGTCGCAAAATCCAAATGCGCTGCGCAATGGGCCAGAACACGGGCGAAATCGGCGGGGCGATCTTCGCTGTCTTTGTTTGCACCCAAGTTCAGGCCGATTACTGCGTTTTTGGGCCGTTGTGCCAGACGGGCACCAATGGCCTCCATGCCTTCGTTATTGAACCCGAACCGGTTGATCGCAGCCTTGTCTTCGGTCAGGCGAAATAGGCGCGGTTTTGGGTTGCCGGGTTGTGGGCGCGGGGTGGCGGCGCCGACTTCGATAAAGCCAAAACCAGATTGCGCAAGCGGCGCAAGCGCCTCGGCGTTCTTGTCAAATCCAGCAGCTAGACCAACCGGGTTTGGCAGGCTCAGGCCGGCGACGGTTGTGCGCAAACGATCTGATGTCACGGGGCCCGGTGTCGGCGTTAAACCCGATTTCAGTGCCTTTATCGAAAGGCCATGGGCCGTTTCCGGGTCAACTTTGTGCAGGGCGGCAAGGCCCAGCCGTTCTGTCAGGTTCATCCGAATGTCCCCCCGGTTTCAGTCGCGCCGCACCGGATCAGGCGAGATGTTTCAACGGCGGCTTGGCGATGAACAACTGCTTTTTGATAGTTAGGGTCGCTGACCATGGCGAGAAAGGCATGCGCATCAGGGTAACGTGCCACAAACACTTGATCCCATACCTCGTCGCCGGGTCCGATCAAGGTTGTTTCAAACCCGCCACGCCAGATGATCTTACCGCCTAGGTTCGCGAATATCGGGCCGCTTTCTGCACCATGGTTGGCATATGCTTCGGCGCCGCTCAATTTTTGATCGGCCAAAGAGTGGCCCTCTGGATAGGTCGCAGTGTCTTTGAACCGAACCAGATTGAGCATCTCTATCGGATGATCCCGGTCCAAATTCTTGAAGGCTTCGAATTGGGTGCGATCCGGATCGATGTAGCGGGTCATAGCATGTCCTCCGGAAACTGGTGCATGCCATCTACAAACGGCAAGTCTTTCGCCCATATCACATCTGACATGCGCAACACGCGATAAAGGTGCGGGAATTCCGCCCCTCCACGGGACACTTCCCATTTCAGGTCATCGCCCATTGAATCACCTTGGCAGGCCAACAGGGTTAATCCTGTGACGCCAGCGAAATGCTTGGCAGCAGTTTCCGCAGCCTGCGTCGCAGTTGAAAAATGAACAAACCCGTCGCTCAGATCAATCGGAGCCCCGCTGGTTTCGCCCTCGGCCTGCAGCGCGGCCCATTCGTCCGCGCGAAAGATTTTATAGATCAGCATAGGGGGGTGATGCCTTGGCCAGACATGGGAATCAAGCGTCAATCCGCTCCCAATTCCCCCTACGTCGCTTGACAGGACCTTTGACTCCGCAGGCTTGGCAGCGCACGATCTAGGAAAAAAGAAACAACTGGGAGAGTTAACATGTTGACCCGATTTCTAACTTCGGTTGCTGCGTTGGGCCTGACGGCTGGCATGGCGGCGGCTGAATACAAGCTAACCATTTTACACACCAATGATTTTCACGCGCGATTTGAACCGATCAGCAAATACGACAGCGGTTGCCGGGATGGGGACAACGCCGAAGGCAAGTGTTTTGGTGGATCTGCACGACTGGTAACAGCAATTGCAGACGCACGTGCCCGGGCCGGAAATTCCGTACTTGTGGACGGTGGTGACCAATTTCAGGGCTCGCTGTTTTACACTTATTACAAAGGCAAAGTTGCTGCCGAGATGATGAACAAGCTCGGCTATGATGGGATGACTGTCGGCAACCACGAGTTTGACGATGGCCCCGAAGTTCTGCGTGGGTTCATGGATGCTGTTGGCTTCCCTGTTCTGATGTCCAACGCGGACGTCAGCAAAGAACCGCAACTGGCGGATACGCTCAAGAAATCGACGGTGATCGAAAAGGGGGGGGAAAAGATCGGCCTAATTGGTCTCACTCCTGAAGATACGAATGAGTTGGCCTCTCCGGGACCGAATATCACCTTTAGCGACCCGATCGCTGCGGTACAGGGCGAAGTGGACAGGCTGACGGCTGAGGGTGTGAACAAGATCTTTGTGCTCAGCCATTCTGGATACTCAGTTGACCAACGTGTGGCTGCGGGAACCACAGGCGTTGATGTTATCGTAGGCGGTCATTCCAATACCTATTTGTCCAACGTCGCTGAAAAGGCTGTGGGTCCGTATCCCACGGTCGTGAATGACGTGCAAATTGTTCAGGCCTATGCTTACGGCAAGTTTCTGGGTGAACTGAATGTTACGTTTGATGATGATGGCAACGTGACTGCGGCATCGGGTGAACCGCTCATTATGGATGGCACCGTGTTTGAGGACGGTGAAACGGTTGCTCGGATCGCTGACTTGGCCGAACCTCTGGATGAAATTCGCAACAAGGTCGTTGCAAGCGCTGCGACGGCTATCGAAGGGGATCGCGCGGTCTGTCGCGCCGGAGAATGCCAGATGGGCAATCTCGTTGCTGACGCGATGCTAGAACGTGTGGCAGATCAGGGCGTGACCATCGCAATTTCCAATTCAGGAGGCATTCGAGCCTCCATTGATGCGGGAGATGTCACGATGGGCGAAGTCCTGACCGTGTTGCCATTCCAAAACACGCTCTCTACATTCGAGATAAGTGGTAAAGTGCTTGTCGAAGCACTTGAGCATGGGGTTAGCCAGGTTGAGGAATCCAAAGGCCGGTTCCTGCAGGTCGCTGGTCTGAGCTTCGTCTGGGATCAATCCATAGCGCCAAACGAAGGGCGTATCTCTGAGGTCATGGTTGCGAGCGAAGATGGCTTCGTACCGATCGATCTCGCGCAGACCTATCTGGTCGTAACCAACGACTATGTGCGTAAGGGCGGCGATGGTTTCAAAATGTTCGCGGGGGATGACAAAAACGCCTATGACTTCGGTCCTGATTTGGCCGATGTCACAGCCGAATACTTGGCTGAGCATGCGCCTTATCAACCCTATGTGGATGGTCGTATCGTTCAGAAATAACCCAGTTTTTTGGACTTAGTATCAGCGGTCGTGCCAATAGGCGCGGCCGTTTTCATTTGGGGTCTGGCCATCCATCCATACGTAAGTTTAGGTTGAGGGATGTGCGGACGCTTTGCTGTAACCCTGCCCAATGACGCGATGGCGCAATTATTTGCGGCCCAGCCTGCGAACACCCTTCCTGAGGTGCCAAACTTCAACGTCTGCCCCACCAATCAAGTGCATGTGGTTCGAAGCGGGGAAACCGGTCGCCAGCTTTTACCCATGCGATGGGGGTTTATTCCGCATTGGTACAAAGCTGAAAATGCAGGGCCGTTGTTGATCAATGCCCGCAGCGAAACACTGGCTGAAAAACCAGCTTTTCGCGACGCTTGCCGGATGCGACGCTGCCTGATGGTTGCCACTGGATTTTATGAATGGACCAAGTCCCCCCAAGAAACGCGATTGCCATGGTACATCCATCGTCAGGATGGCGCCCCGATCGCGTTTGCCGGAATTTGGCAGGATTGGGGATCCGCAGACGAGCGCAAGCCTACCTGCGCGATTGTGACAACGGGCGCAAATGACAGCATATCGAACATTCACCATCGCATGCCGGTCATATTGGAACCGCACCAGTGGTCTTTATGGCTGGGGGAAGAGGGCAAAGGCGCGGCACGATTGATGCAGGCCACGCCGGATAACACGCTGACATACCACCGCGTCGACCCAAAGGTGAACTCAAACCGCTCCAGCGGCCCAGAGTTGATTGAACCCTTCGACGCTTAATCGCTTTGAGGTGCGTTTTGGACCAACGGCGCGCGGCTTTGTTTGTTGCCGGAGATTGCAATTTTATTCAGCAACCCAAGGAGTTGGGTTTGTTCCCCCTCGGTTAACCCTGCCATCATTTTCGGTTGTGCGGATGCCACAAGCGGTTGGGCTTGAGCCAAAATCTGCTGCCCCAATGGGGAGAGAGACAAACATTTTGAACGCCGGTCTTTTGGGGACACGGATCTTTCCACCAAGGCCCGTTGTTCCAATCGGTCGATGACTTTGCCCAACGTAGCGCGATCATAGGCGATCCGCCCGGCAAGTGTTGCTTGGTCAATACCGGGGACGGATTGGATGGTTGCAAGCGCAGAATATTGAACCGGGGTCAACTGAATGCCCGCTTGCTGCATGCTGTCCAAAAACGTGGCGACCGAGATTTGATTGACACGCCGGATAAGGTGGCCAGCAAGATGGTAAATGCACATGAGGCACGTCTTTCCCTGATTACCAAAGGCAATTTAGTTAAATGATCAATATTGACAAGATAAATCTAATGCAGTTAGGGCAGTTTTCTGATGTCTCTTTCCCTTGGGTGATAGACGGGATAGATCCAGCACCATGGCTTTAGACTTCTCCTCGCTTCAATCGCTCTATGATCACGGGTTTGACACCGTGATCGATGTTCGCAGCCCGGCTGAATTCGCCGAGGATCACCTTCCTGGTGCAATCAACCTGCCAGTTCTGGACAACGAAGAGCGGGCCAAAGTTGGCACAATGTACGTACAGGAAAGCCCCTTTTTAGCGCGCAAACTTGGCGCGGCCTTGGTGTTTCGCAATGCAGCGAACCATATAGAGGCAAGCTTGTCCCATCACGAAGGCGGGTGGAAGCCACTGGTATATTGCTGGCGGGGTGGTCAGCGATCCGGATCGTTTACATGGATGTTGCAACAGATCGGATGGCGGGCTGATATCGTACCGGGGGGATATCAAACCTATCGCCGGTTGGTGTACAAATATCTCTACAAAGAAACACTGCCCCATCGTTTGATTGCGCTGGATGGATATACTGGCACGGCAAAGACTGACGTTTTGGCGGTCTTGAACGCGCGCGGTGTGCAAGTTCTGGATTTGGAAGGGCTGGCCAACCATCGGGGATCACTCTTGGGTGCAATGCCGGGGGGGCAACCCAGCCAAAAAGCATTTGAATCCGTTTTGGCAGGTGCCCTGTGTCAACTTGATCCGAATTTGCCCGTCGTTGTCGAAGCAGAATCCAGCAAGATTGGCGCACGTATCGTCCCACCCACCGTTTGGAATGCGTTAAAGAACGCACCACGCATTGAAATTGGCGCACCACTTGAGGCCCGAATACCTTACCTTGCGGCGGCCTATGATGACATTTTGTCTGATGAAACCCGCCTCAAAGAACGTCTTGCACCGCTGCGGCAACATCGGGGGCATGAGGTGGTCGATGGTTGGTTTGCATTGATCGATGCGGGCGATAAACAAGCGGTGACGCGGGCATTGATGGAGCAGCACTATGATCTGGCCTATCAGAAATCTCGCAAAGCACATGATGTACCGATCCAAGCGCGTGTCGAGGCCCAGAGCCTAGATCCAAGCGGTTTGGAAACAATCGCAGATCAGATCAAAGTGATCGTGGACGGGAATTAGAGCGTCAGTCCGGGCGTTTCAGTCAGCACCCCAACGCAGGCAGCCTGATATCCAGCCGCTTTTAGCTGAGACAGGATCATCTCTGATTGATCGGCAGAGATGGCCGCCAACAATCCACCTGCGGTTTGCGGATCGAACAGAAGATCGGATTTGCCACCTTGGGGCAGGTCCATGGCGATCATGCGGTTTTCTAAGAACAGGCTGGATTGGATGCCTGCGGCAGACAATTCCACCGCGCCCCGCATGACCGGGATTGCCTCTAGATCAAGCTTGGCACCACATCCAGAAGCTTCACACAGACCTACAAGGTGACCCGCAAGGCCAAATCCGGTCACATCCGTCATGGCATGCGCGTCTTTCAGAATGCGTGACGCTTTGCCTTGGGGTTGCACCATCTGGTCCAAGGCAGATGCAACCCATTCTCCTTTTGCCACACCAGCCATCTGGGCGGCCATGATTACGCCACTTCCCAATGGTTTGGTCAGAATCAACACGTCGCCGGGCTGCCCTCCTGCGAGTGTGATGGGCTTCTGTGAACACAAGCCTGTCAGCGTAAAACCAATGGTCAACTCATCCCCGATCGAGGTATGACCCCCAACGATTTCGGCCCCGGCCTCCCGTATTGCGGCTGTGGCGGTGGTCATGATTTCCTCGAGAGTCCGGTGTTGCAGCGTCGGCGAGAGACGCGGCAGGATCAAGGTGGCGGTCGCTGCCTGCGGATCAGCACCCATCGCCCAGATATCGCCCAATGCGTGGATTGCGGCGATCCGGGTCATCGTAACAGGATCTTCGGTCAAACTGCGCAGGTGATCCGAGGTCATAACCTGTTGTATGCCCCCTGTAGTCATCACAGCGGCATCATCACCGGGGAGCGGAGTGATATCGGTCCGGGTTGTTGTGGGTAATGCTCGCAGTGCATTTTGCAACGTTGTGCGTCCGACCTTGGCACCGCATCCCCCGCACAGGGGTTTTCCCCCCACAGCGTCTGCCAAACCCGAGGCGTGCTCTTTCGGCATGGCGGGCGTCTGCATCTGGGGCAAGATGCGGAATTTATTCATAAAGGTTTGATCGATGTGGTCTTTCCATTTCCACATCAGCCCACCGCTTACAGGGATTCCGAACCGTTCGCCCAAGGCTGATTTTTGTCCAAGAGAGATCAGTTTCAGGTAGTCTTTTTGCGGAGTATAAGCCCGCATTTCACCGGCCCCCAGTGCCGCCCGCAGGTTGTTGAACAAAATAGGCGCTTCACGTACCGCATATACACCCGCTTTGGGACGTGGGTTATCTCTTAGGTGGGCGCAATCCCCGGCCGCAAAGAGGGCGGGGTCACTGGATTGCAAATGGCGGTCCACGGCAATGAACCCTTCGTGTAATTCAAGACCCGTTTGGGACATCCATTCGTAGGCACGCGCACCTGCGGCCCCCGTGGTAAAGTCGGAAGCAATCTGGCGCCCGTCTGACAGGTCTATGTGCGTGGGTTCAATCTGAGTGATCTGGGCTTCTTCGATCAAATCGACACCCAAGTCAGACATGGCGGCACGGATGCGCATTGCGGCTTTGGCACCAAGTGCTGTCAGGGCGCGGGCGCTATCAATCAAAGACACAACGGCTGGCCGCTGACGGGTTCTGAGGGCATGAGCCATCGCCATCGCCAGCTCTGCACCGGCCACACCGCCTCCGATCACGGCCACATGTGCGGGCCCTGATTTCGCAAGATAATCGCTCCACCGCGTCGCAAACGGGCCCAGCGGTTTGGCCGGAACAGCGTTTTCAGAAAAGCCGGGCAGCGTGGGCATATCCGATGTGATCCCGACATTGATCGAAGCAACGTCAAAAGAGATCGACGGTCGTCCCGGGAGGTGTATCTGGCGTGCTTCCGTGTCGATGCCCTGCACACTGCCGACGATGATTCTAGCGCCTGCAAAACGGGCGAGGCGGACAAGATCAATGTCCAGCTCTTCGCGTGCATAATGTCCGGCAACAAATCCCGGCAACATTCCTGAATAGGGAGCGGTTGGTCCGGGATTGATCACGGTAAGCCGTGCACCGGGCAGGGGGGACATGCCCCATTTTCGCAACACCAAGGCATGGGTATGTCCCCCACCAATCAGAACCAGATCTTGGGTGAGGGGCAGTGGAGGTGTGTGCATTGTGTGTCAGGTCGCCGTGTGGTCAGGAACGTCTTCTTCTTGTTCGACCGCATGGGTGGCCCAACTGTCGTCTTCCCCTGTGGGGGGGAGAGTCTCGGGGCTTTCATGACGGTGAATGTGCCATTTGGCAATGAACAGAGCCGTGACTGGCGCGGTCAGGAACAAAAACAGCGTGATCAACAGTTCGTGCAGCGACAAATGCCCTTCAATCGCAAATGAATGCAGGATCGATGCCAAAAGCACCCCACCCACACCCAGAGTGGTTGCTTTGGTCGGGGCATGTAGGCGTGACATCGGGTCCTTGAGCTTGATCATCCCAAAAGACCCCACAAACCCAAAAATACCTGACACGCTCAAAAAGAAAGCGATGAGGATCTCAAAAAACATCTGCATTGGGGACCCTCACTCGATGATATTGCCGCGCAGCATAAAGCGCGCATAGGCAACCGTGGATACAAAGCCCAGCATGGCGATGATCATTGCGGATTCAAAAAAGATCTCGGTTCCGATGTTCAGACCATAAAGGATCATCAGGGCAATCGTGTTGATTACCATCGTATCCAGCGCGAGCACTCGGGTTCCGACACCTTCGGCGGTGATGATCCGCCACAAACACATCATGATAGCCGCGCCAAAGCAGGCGAAAGCGAAGTAAATAGCAATGCTGATCATTCGAAAATCTCCTTGAGGCGGCGTTCGTACCGTTGCTTGATCTCGTCGCGCACGGCCTCGGGATCGGGGGCGTCCAAGCAATGCACCAACAGGTTGTGCCCGCCAGAGGACAAGTCCGCACTGACAGTGCCGGGGGTCATGGTGATGGTTCCAGCGAGAACCGTGATGGCCTCGGGGCTGCGCAGGTCGAGCGGAACGCAGATCCAATTAGGTTGTCTATCTGCATCTCGTTTGAAAAGAATGATCATGGCAACGGTCACGTTGGCGACCACGATATCCCACAATACGATCAGAATATAAGACACGACCATCGGCCAGTTGCGCAGTTTGGGGCGATCTGGCCAATAGGGCTGTGTGACAAAGGGGATTACGATCCCCAAAAACAAGCCAAACACCAGCGAATTCAACGAGAGTGAATTGGCCAACAGCATCCAGACCAGCGTCAACAAAACGCTCATGTGCGGGTGTGGGAAAATACGATGGAGCAGTTTCATTCTTGTCCCCCTTTGAAAACCGCATTGATGTACTCAGCAGGATTATAAAGTTGTTCTGCTGTTTGCTGCGCATATTCCATCATTGGACCAGAAAAGAGCGTGAGGGCTGCAAGCCCAATGCCCAGCAGAAAGATCGAAGCAAAGGCAACAATTGGATAGGGCTCAGGTGCTGGCTCTTTCATGATCTCATCGTCGTTGTCGGGGTCCGGTTCCGGGTTGTAAGCGGCGTCATGGCTTTTCCAAAAGATCACCGTGCCTGCGCGGGCAAAACCCACGATAGTGACGAAAGAACTGATCAGGATCACAGCCCAGATAAACGCGTAATCGGTTGAACTGCGCGCGGCATCCATCACCAACAGTTTTCCTATGAACCCTGAAAGCGGCGGCATCCCGGCCATGGCGATGGCACCAATGAAAAACAACGCGGCGATCAATCCGGTTTGGGGCATTGGCTTGACAGCAGAAATTTCGCGTCCCTGACGTTCCATAACGAGATCCGCGACTAGGAACAGCAGTGCCGTAGCAAAGGTAGAATGCACGATGTAATACAACGCGGCACTGGTTGCTTGCGGTGTGAACAGTGAGATTGAAATCAACAGCGTCCCCATGGAAGCGATGGCGCCAAAGGCAACAAGGCGCCCGATCTGTCGTGATCCCAGGATCCCCAGCGCGCCAATCGCCAAGGTCGCCATAGCTGCAATTGGCAACCAATCGCTGGCCAGACCTGCGGTGTTCGCAACCTCAGGCCCAAACACCAACGTGTACATGCGCAAAATCGCGTAAGCGCCAACCTTGGTCATAATGGCAAAGAGGGCAGCCACCGGAAGCGGCGCGTTTGCATAGCTGGCTGGCAACCAGAAATGCAGTGGCAATACCGCGGCCTTGATGGCAAACACCAACAACAACAACACAGCGCCAACGCGTAGCAGGGCGGTATCCTCGGCGGGGATTTCAGCGACACGAACTGCGAGGTCTGCCATATTCAACGTCCCGGTTACGGCATACAGCGTCCCAAGGGCAAACAGGAACAGAGTGGATCCCAGCAGGTTGTAAACCACGTATTGCACGCCGGCCTTTAACCGTTCAGCCCCGCCGCCATGGGTCATCAACCCATAAGAGGCGATCAGCAGCACTTCGAAAAAGACAAACAGGTTAAACGCATCGCCAGTGAGAAAGGCCCCGATAACCCCCATCAGCTGAAACTGAAACAGAGCGTGGAAATGTCGGCCGCGCGTGTCCCAACCTGACCCAATCGCATAAAGCACCACAGGCAAAGCGAGCAGGGCGGTAATAAGAACCATCATGGCCGACAAACGGTCCAACACCAACACGATCCCAAACGGGGCCTGCCAATTGCCCAGCTCGTAAATCATCACCTCCCCGCCTGACGCTTGCGCCAAAAGGGTGAGGGCGATGCCCAGCAAGCCAACGGTGCCAGCAACAGAGAAAATGCGCTGCAGGTCCAAGTGATACCGCAACACCATGATGATGAAGGGCGCGACCAGAGCGGGCAGAATGATCGGGGCTACGATCCAGTGGTTCATGCGTCATCTCCCGCATCGTCTTGGGCGGTCATGTCGATCCGGTCATCGTCCGAGGATAAATAGGCGCTGAGGGCAATCATCACGATGACGGCTGTCATGCCAAAAGAAATCACAATGGCCGTCAGAACCAGCGCCTGTGGCAAGGGATCTGTATATGCGACGTCTTCGTATTTGTTCAGGACAGCAGGGGCATTGACGGCCAAGCGCCCGGTCGCAAACAGAAAGACGTTCACTGCATAGGTCAGCAAGGACAGGCCAAGGATGACCGGAAATGTACGGCGGCGCAGGATCAGGAAAATCCCAGCGGCGGTCAAGACGCCAACGGCGGTGGCTAGAAGGAGTTCCATATCAGCTTTCCTTCTCTTGCGTGTTCACAGATGCGGATTCTTCGGGTGGGTCATCCCGCGCCGGGTTGATATCCATCGGGTGTTCCGAGGCAATGCCAGGACGCCATGCAAAGCGCGACAGGCTTTCAAGGGCCAGCATGACAGCGCCCAGGACCGCGAGGAACACGCCAGTATCAAACAACATTGCTGTGGCCCATTCGAATTCCTCGAACGGAGGAATGTGGATGTAGCCATAGTCGCTGGTCAGGAACGGAACCTTGTTGAACCACGCGCCCAATCCAGTGGCGGCAGCAATCAGAACCCCCCAACCGATGGTTGCGTGATAATAAAACCGTTGGCGTTCAGCCGCCCAGGTAAAGCCGCTGGCCATGTACTGCATCAAATAGGCGATTGCAGCGATCAGACCGGCGATAAATCCGCCTCCGGGTTGGTTGTGACCCCGGAAAAAGATGTAAGCGGCCACCATCAGCGCCATCGGCATCATCACACGCGTGACCACCACCATCATCATTGGGTGGGCATCCCCGGATTGCGGCCAGTTGGGTTTGCGGTTCAACAATCGCGCCCGAACGCTGGTGCCCAGCACGCTTTCAGTCAGGGCAAAGATCACCAAGGCGGCGATGCCCAGTACGATGATCTCGCCAAAGGTATCAAAGCCCCGGAAATCAACCAAGATGACGTTCACCACATTGGTGCCGCCACCGCCCTTGTATGAATTCGCAAGATGGAACTCGGAAATCGAGGGAAAGGCAAAATCCCGCATCATCAGCGCATAGACCAGCGCGCCAGTGCCCAAACCGGCAACAATCGAAATCACCGTATCCCGCACTTTGCGGGCCATCGAACTGTCGACGGGCGTCTGGGTCGGCAAAAAATTCAGCGACAACAGTAACAAAATCATGGTCACAACTTCGACCGAAATCTGGGTCAGCGCCAGATCCGGAGCAGACAAGTAGTTGAAGGCCATAGATACAATCAAGCCAACAACGCCGATCAATACCAGTGCCAAAAGCCGATTGCGGTGGAAGTAAACTGTGGCCAAGGTCGCGCCAACCAAGCAGATCCAGCCGATGATGGGCAGCAAAGGCGCCTCGAGCGAGATGCGTGTTGGCAGGCCAATCGTGCCTGTCGCGTAGGCGTAATAGGCAAGGCCAACCGTGAACACGACAAAGATCATGCCATATCGGCTGACAACCCCGTTGTGCAGGCTGTTGGTAATGGCTTGGCTCAGGCCTGTCAGCGCTCGGATCATGCTGTCAAAGATCACTTTGGCCTCAGGGCGTGGCAGCGCGTTCCAGATACGTTCAAGCCGCTGATGCCCCATCAAAAGCACGACCCCACCAAGCGTAGCAACCATGGACATATAGAGCGCAGGCGTGAACCCATGCCAGATTTTGAGAGAGTAGTAAGGTGGTTTTCCACCACCAAACACCGCGTCTGATGCAACGGCGACCAAAGGCCCCACGATGGTGGCCGAATTCAAACCGATCAGTACGACGAGCAACACGAGAAACGCTGGGGCCAGCCACAAGCCTACAGGCGGATCATGCGGATGCGCGGGGTAGTCACCGCGTTCTGGCCCAAGGAAAACGTGCCCGATATATCGAAACGAGTAGGCGGCAGAGAACAATGCACCCAACAGTGCAAATCCCGGCACCAGATAGGGCGAGTTGAGCCAGGTCGTGTGAACCGTCTCCTCCAGCATCATCTCTTTGGACAAGAAACCGTTCAGTGGCGGCAGACCTGCCATCGACAGTGCGGCGATGGCGGCGATCCCAAACGTGATTGGCATCAGATGACGCAAGCCACCCAGCCGCTTGATATCGCGTGTGTGGGTTTCGTGGTCGATGATACCCGCGCTCATGAAAAGCGCCGCCTTAAAGGTCGCGTGGTTGATGATGTGGAAAATCGCGGCCACTGCGGCAATCTTGGTGCCAAAGCCGAGCAACATCGTGATCAGCCCCAGATGGCTGACCGTGGAAAAGGCAAGCAGGGCCTTCAGGTCATCTTTGAACAGGGCGATCACCGCACCAACGACCATCGTGATAAGACCAGTTGTGGCTACAATATAGAACCAGGCATCTGTTCCGGCCAAAACTGGCCACATCCGGGCCATAAGGAACAATCCAGCCTTCACCATCGTCGCCGAGTGTAGATAGGCCGAGACAGGGGTCGGGGCAGCCATGGCATGCGGCAACCAGAAGTGGAACGGGAACTGCGCCGATTTGGTGAACGCCCCCAAAAGGATCAGGATCAACGCAGGCAGATACATAGGAGAGGCTTGGATCAGCTCTTTGTTCTGCAAAATCACCGTTAGATCATAGCTGCCCACGATGTTGCCAAGGATCAACATGCCACCGATCATGGCCAGACCACCTGAACCGGTGACAGCCAAGGCCATACGCGCGCCCTGGCGCCCTTCCGGCAGGTGTTTCCAATACCCGATCAACAAGAACGAGCTGAGCGAGGTAAGCTCCCAAAACACAAGCAAAAGCAGGATGTTATCTGACAGTACAATACCCACCATCGCGCCCTGAAACAGCAAGAGATAGGTGTAGAACTGACCCATCGGATCCTGTCGGGACAGGTAGAACCGCGCATACAGTATGATCAGCAACCCGATCCCAAGAATGAGACCCGCAAACAGAAAGCCAAGGCCATCAAGGTAAAAGTTTGCGTTCAGCCCCAGACCCGGCAGCCAGTCCACACGGGCGGTCACGACCTCGCCACGCATCACGGCTGGTGCGTTGATCAGCAACCCAACGAATGCCAGAAAAGTCGTCATGCCAGCAGCAGAAGCGGATGCGTTTCGACCCGCTCTGATCAACAATGCCGGGAATACCGCGCCAAGAAAGGGAAGGGCCGCAATCAGGAATAGGGACACCAGCAGTACTCCAGTTTAACAACGTCGTAGGTTTATACCTTTGAGTAAGGATAATTTCCGTCCTGTCCAGCCATTGCAAGTTTGCAAATTTTTCCTAGAGGCATCTGAAACACTCATTTTCCAAAAAAATGTGCTCTGACGCGAAGGTGAACCCCAAAGGGGGGGCATCTCTGGCCTTACGTGATAGAACCAGTTTGAAGCACAAGGAGAAGACTTTGGCGGAAAAGCAGCAAGCAGGTTTACCCAGATTTTCACGCCGTTGGGTGTTGGCTGGCGCTGTTGCCGCAGTGGCTGGTGGGTTTGCGGTGCGGGAGTATCGCCTGATTCCACCAGATTACGCAGGCGACAAGCTCAGCGCTGAACAGGCGCATCAGGCCGCCGCATCAGGCGCGGTGACGTTGATTGACATTCGCACGCCGGGGGAATGGACCTCCTCAGGGGTGGGGGCGGGCGCGCATCCGCTGGATTTGCGGCGCGCTGATTTTATTCAGGCGCTGACCGCGATTGTCGGATCAGACCGGAGCCAACCCATTGCCCTGATTTGTGCCCGTGGGGTGCGCTCTGCACGCCTGAGCTTGGTTCTGACCAAGGCGGGGTTCACCAATATCATCGACGTGCCCGAAGGGATGCTGGGATCGCGGGCCGGGCCGGGATGGTTAAATACGGGATTGCCCGTTGTGTCATACAAGGAGCCAACAGGGTGATCCGAGCTTTACTTGCATCTTTGGGTTTCATTGGACTTGCAGGGGGCGTGCAGGCCAACTGCGCCGGGTCCGCGGAAGCCTGCGAAATTGAAACAGGCAGCTATCACATCGACTTGCCAAAGACAGAGTCCCCCCCGTTGGTGGTGTTTTTGCACGGTTACGGCGGCAATGGCGCCGCAACGATGCGCAACAAAAACATGCGGGACGGGCTGATCGCGCGGGGCTACGCCGTAATGGCCCCCAATGGGTCACGACAAGTTGGCGAAGGGCGAGGTCTGAGCTGGAACTTTTTCCCAGGGTGGGAGGGGCGAGACGAAGGAGCCTTTCTGAGTGAAGCCGTTGCCAACGCGGTCAAACGGTTCAAGGTGGATCCAGAACGAGTTATCCTGAGTGGGTTTTCCGCAGGTGGGTTTATGGTTTCGTATCTTGCCTGTGCCACTCCGGACATGTTCTCAGCCTACACACCGGTTTCGGGTGGCTTTTGGCGCCCCCATCCCACCACTTGCTCTGGACCAGTTCGCATGTTCTACACTCATGGCTGGACGGACAATGTGGTCCCATTAGAGGGGCGTAAGTTGGGCGGAGGTAAGTTTCAGCAGGGGGACATTTTTGCGGGCTTGGAAATTTGGCGATCGGCCAATGCTTGTCCCGATAACCGCCCAAGCAGTTTTTCAAACACTGGCCCCTTTATGCGACGCAAATGGGCAGGGTGCGCAGATGGTTCTGCGTTGGAATTGGCTTTGTTCCCCGGCGGTCATCAAGTGCCGCAAGGGTGGGCTGATATGATGGCTGACTGGTACGAAGGCCTGCCAGAATCTTGACTATTCAGCAGGTGTAACGCTGCTTTGTCCCTCGATCATGGATTTCAATTCATTCCGATAATGGCGCGCGGCCTGCGTGATTGCAGGTTCGCGGTAATCTTCACGCAGCCCCATCAACCGACGCGCGGTACCGGCCGTCACGCCGCTGAGGGCAGATAGCGGAATAGCGAACGCAAGGCTCAGGGCGATAGGAGCCAGCCAGGCTGAAATTAAACCCAACAGGATGCCAATGGTCAGGACAATACCGCTGACAGTCTCCAATGCATGACAGATCATCAAAGTCTTTAGACCATAGGTCCCGCCATCACGGGCTTGTGGATTCCAACCCTTTTGCAGCCCAAAGGCGGTGCGAAACACGGCAATCATCTGCTGGACCATCAGAATGGGCGCATAAATGATAGACAGAATTAGCTCTGACATGAACGAGAGCGCAAAGCGCGCACCACCGCCGAATTCAGCATACCGTGCACCGGTCAGGCGCAGCGCTGCAACGCCCATCAACTTGGGAACCAAAAGCATCGCATACATCAAAACAATGATGAGAACATGCCGCCCTTCGGTCATTTCTGGCCATTGGGGGAATAGCGGATTATCGGGGTCGAAATAGTGCAGAACACTCGCGTCCTCCCCCCGACCAATCAGGGCCCACATCACCAGCAAGGCAAACCAGATTGGCGACATCAAATAGCCAATTGCACCGTGAAAAAGATGGAACCGGGAAATCGACTGGAAGCCCTTTGATCGCAGCAGTTTGAGGTGTTGTAGATTGCCCTGACACCAGCGGCGATCTCGCAGGATGTGATCAATCAACGTTGCCGGAGTCTCTTCGTACGATCCACGGATACGCGGCAGGAAACGAACGGACCATCCCGCCCGTCGCAACAGGCCTGCCTCGACAAAATCATGGCTCATGATCAGCTGTTCGCGGCCTGTCAGCGACCGCATGCGTGGCAATCCAGCACAATTGGCAAACGCAGCCGTTCGAATGATGGCGTTATGCCCCCAATAGTTGCCTTCGTGCCCGCACCAGCGCGCAACCCCTTCGGCGAGCGCTGCGCCATAAACACCGTTGGCAAATTGCTGCATCCGGGCAAAGACAGATTGTGCGCCAATAAGTTGTGGAAAGCTTTGGATGAGTCCGGCACCGGCATCCCGCGCCAAGGCGTCGGTCAATCGCGCAATGGCACGTCCGGTCATCAGGCTGTCGGCATCCAAGACCAACATCGCCTCATATGCACCACCCCAACGGCTGACCCAATCTGCGATGTTTCCTACTTTACGGTCCGTGTTTTCTGGTCGCCGGCGGTAAAACAACTTGAGATCTGGTGGTAAGGAGGCTCTCAAAGCCATGATGCTGGCTTGTTCCTGCGCTGCGATGATGTCGTCGCGTGTGTCGGACAGAATGAACACCGAATATTCATGCACCCCACCGCGCGCACGCAGCTCCTCCAACATCGAACGCGCATTGCCCATCACGTACCATGGAACTTCGTTATAAATCGGCATCACCAAGGCCACGTTGAGAGGCTGAGCCCGGGTCGGTCGTGCCGGGGTATGCTGACGTGACAGAGAAAACAAACCCAGCAATACAGTGCAGACTGTGAAGGTGATCCAGAAGAAGTTAAACGAAATCAGCGCTAACAGCAGGCCTTCAATCCAACTGATCCCTTCGTCGGAAAACCAGTTTTCCATAACCCACCACAACCCGACTGTCGCCACAACAGACGGGCAGAACGCCAACAATCGCCAAACCATAGTTTGCTCAGGCGACGCATTGTGGGGGGCATCTGCATCCCGAAAGCCAGCCTGAAAGTTCTGTGCCGGCATTGCCAGTGGCTGTTCGGGAGGCATGATATGCAGATCGGGGCTCATGCAGTCCACCGATAGAGCCATACTTCGGACGCGGGCGCAGCCCCTTTGCGCAACTGTGCTCGCAGCTCGACCAGTTGATGTTCGCCGGGTTGGAATGAAAACGCGAGCCTTAGGCCCCCGGTTTCGGGGTTGCGTTGCAGAACGCCTTTGGTTGTTTCGGCATGAGGCGATTGGACAAAAATATCGAGATCCTCGATATCGTCGTGCATTTCATCCGCTTCAAAATCGATGACAGCCACCCGACCGTCGCCAAAGGTTTTATCCCCCATCGCAGTGTTGATCACGCGGGGCATCGCGGTGCGTTCTGGCTCCGCGCCCCAAGTGAGGCGATAGCCAATCGTGACTTCGCTGTCAGCGGCATAGGGCGTCGCGGGTCGCCAATAGGCGACGATGTTGTCATAAATTTCCTGATCCGCCGGGATTTCGACTAGCGTCACGGTGCCTTTGCCCCAATCGCCCATTGGCTCAACCCAAAGACCGGGGCGTCTGTGGTAGTGCGCTTCGAGGTCGGCAAAATCTGCAAACTCACGGGCCCGTTGCATCAACCCAAATCCGCGTGGGTTTGTGTCCACAAACGAAGACACCTGCAACGTTTTGGGATTGGCCAGTGGGCGCCAAATCACCTCTCCCGCGCCGTTCCGTATCATCAACCCATCGCTGTCATGGACTGCTGGGCGAAAATCATCAAACCGCGTGCGGTTGGTCTGATCGTAAAGAAACATAGAGGTCAACGGCCCCAGCCCGACATGGTCCAATTCTTCGCGGGCGAACAACGTGGCCTCAACCTCCATCACGCAGTCGTCGCCGGGCGTCACATCAAAGCGAAACGCGCCTGTGACGCTGGGGCTGTCCATCAACGCATGAACGATCATATTGCGCTGACCGGGGGCAGGGCGCTCTAGCCAAAATCGGATAAAGTCGGGGAACTCCTCGCCGTCTGGATCGGCAGTTTTCAGCGCCAAGCCACGGGCAGATAGGCCATAGGCTTCGCTCAGGCCAATTGCACGGAAATAGCTGGCCCCTTGAAAGACGCAGAACTCATCCGTTTTGCCGGGTCGGTGCATCTCGGTGCGCAGTCTCAAACCGGAAAACCCAAGAGTTTCGTCAACAGGTAGATCTGGAACCTTGTCCGAAATCTTGAACATCGACAAATCAAAGCCGACCGGCTTGGACATCCCGCTTTCGACTTCAAACACTTTGACAGCTTGCGGGAAGTACAAGCCGGGCGTGAAGAAATCCACGTTATAGGGCGTCTCTGTTCTAAACCAGAGCGCTTTGTCTAATCGAAACCGGATCTCGCGGTATTGTTCGTATGACAGGTCCTGCCAAGCCTGCGGCACGCTGGGGCGCAGGGCATATGGGCGGCTGGCCAAATCACGTGCTTCGGCGATCACCGTATCCCGATCAAATGGGGTGCCGGCCCCTGCGCCCGTGGCAAAAGCGGCGGGTGCAAGGGCAAGAGCGGATACCGAAGTTAGGAATGTACGACGCGTCAGGGTCATTTCTGGGCCTTCCAGGGCTGCGATTTGAACCATGCGGCCAAATAGGCCACACCAATGATCATTGCAAAACCAATCAGGTTCGCGACAAGGACTGTGCCCATCGTCCGGCCCGATTGGTCCAGAGCCACGCCGATTAAACGCGCGGCGGCCATTGAAAACACAAAGACTGCAAGCGATTGCTGGCCAACTTTTGTAATCAGGGTGAGTGTCACCTGCCAGATTTGCGCCAACCAGCCGGTGCCCGTTGCAACCAACCGTTCGCCTTTCTCGCCAGCGATCACCCATCCGAGATAGGCCAAGGCAAGGAAGTGCATGTAGCGGAACAGGCCAAAATCGGTCTTTTCACGCAATTCTGCGGTCAAAGGCCAGACTTTGCGTACTTCGGCGGCGACATCTGTATTCCATGCATCGACCCACAAGAACACTTTCCATGATCCAAAGGGCGCGGAAAGAACCAAAAACAGTGCTGCGATCCACATCAGGGTTTTGGACACAGGCGGGGCTGGAATCCAGCCGCGCATAAAGGCGAATCCAGTGAAAAACAGCAATTGCCACCCAAACGGATTAAAGAACCACTGACGTTGTGACCATGGCTCAGCCGGAAGCGCTAAGATGCCGGTTTGTGCAACAGCCCAGATCGAAACAGATGCAAGTGCAACGGCCCAGAACCCAACAGTATAAAGACCCAAAAAAAGAGGCATCAGTGCAAGAACCACCAAATACATGGGCAAAATGTCGAAATAGTTAGGCACATAGGTCAGCGTAAAAAGACCCAGCATTTGAGGCATGGGGTCGTTAAAGAAGTGTTGCAAGTTCAATGACGAGACATAGCTTTTGTCGAACGCTCCGCTCAGATCCAGCGCAGCCATCGACGTGGCGACAAAGAAAAACAGAGCGATGTGGGCCCAGTAGACTTGCCAAATACGATACCATACGCGGGCCGTCCCCATCCACCAGCCCCGTTTCAGGTAAGCGCCGCCAAAGGCAATGGCCGATGCCATGCCAGAACAGAACACAAAGATTTCGGTCGCGTCCGAGAACCCAAAGCGGGCCGGTATCCAGCGGGCCCAGGGATCGTTGGGAATGTGGGCGATCAAGATAATGAACATCGCAATACCGCGATAGAAATCCAATCGTGGATCACGCACACGCGGCACTGCTGCCGGAGCAGCGGTGGGGGGGACAAAATCGGATGTGGGCGAAATGGTCGCCATAAATTCTGTGTCCTTCTCGGTCTTATTCTGCAGGGACGCTCTGCGCGCCACCCTGATCACGCCCGGTCGCAATAAGGGCGCGGCGCGCAAGCGCATAGTTGTCTTCTCCACCCGCCCGTTTTGCCCGTCGGTCGTCAAGAATCCGCTCCACAGCATCCAGACGACCTGCACGCAGACCCGAGTCGATGGTAATGCGTTCGAATACATCGCGCTGCGCGTGGCTTCCGCCGGCCAGATGCATCGATCCGCGTACCGTCAGCAGGTGATCGAATGCCACGCCATATTGCCCATCCCCAAAGGCCTCAAGCCCTTGTGCAGCTGCTAGGCCGGGATCCGCCATCCGGCGGCTCATATCGTCGGGCTGCTTCGTGTCACGGTGAATGCGTTGCAGCATTTTTGCCGTCGCGTCTTCGCGGTTGTCACCGGTCAATGCCAAGAGATAGTGCAGGTCAGCGAAAATCAGACAACCGTCTTCGGTGCGCGCAGCACTGAGATCAGCCAGCTCTTCCCAGCGCGAACCGACGTTTACGCCCTCTAGTTCGAGCCGGGACAACAGGGAGGTTGCATTCGAAATATCGCGATAATCGTCCGTTTTGTCTTTACGAATTTCAACGTCGTAGAGCTCAAACACCTGATCTATCTGACCAAGGTCCAGATGCATCAGTGCTTTGTGCCACCAGACATGGTAGCTGAAATTGTTACAGTGCGTCCAAGCCTCTTCACGCCCTGCGAGCCAGTCGAGCCCCTGTGCCGCGTTGCCCGTCATATCGTGAACATGCGCCACTGCATGCAAACCCCAAGCATCATCCGAAACCATCCACAGCGCCTGACGCCCAGCGATTTCAGCTTTCTCATAGGCCCCGGTCTCTTCCAATGAAAAGGCGTGACAGCCCAGCAAATATCCGCGACCCGGATGGTCAGGGGCATAAGCTGGCATGACACGTTCAATCGACCGGCGCATGCCCTGGCTATCCCCTAAAACAAAGCGGGTCGCATGGCTGAGCTTCATCGCCAGTGTGTCTTCGGGATGATTAACCAAAATCTTTTCGAACCGCATCAAGGCTGCTGTTGGTTGCCCGGCAAGCCAGATCCGCAGGGCATCAATATAAAGTTTCTCGCGCTCCGAAATTGGGTGCTCCTGCATCGCGCGCTCTGCCGTGGCCAAGGCCTCTGCAGCAGTGGCGTATAGCTCGCGGCGTCCCAGCAGGATGGTAAAGATCCCTTTTATCGCATGACCTAGTGCGAAATTGGGTTCGGCCTGTAACACTTTGGCCAGATGCTGTGGTGTCACGGCCGAATGTGCCATGAAACCGAGCAACACCCCATCCCACGCCGCAACGCTGTCTGCGTGGGCCAGGCTGTTCATCTGCCCAAAAATGTCCTGTTTCATGCCAATTTCCAATCCGTTTGTGAGTGCTGGCTTTCAATGCCTTACCTAACTCTATGGGAGGCTGGCACGAGTATCGACGCCGCTCGCGAATTGGTGAAAGGATGTGTGCAATCGCGCGAGAAAATCCGCTTATTCAAGGGGATGTTTCAGCTATTCCCCGCGCAAAAGGCTGCGTGTTTCAGTCTTCAAAGGGGTTTTGGGCATGTAAGACTGACTCAGTATCCGCGCCAAAGGTCGGGGGTGGGCGCCGATATGTTACAGGTGTGCGTGACAGGTTCAGTGGATTGCCAATCAGATGGACTGCACCGGGGTCTGTTTGCATCGGAACTTTCATACCGCGGGCTTCGACTTGCGCGCTGTCAAACACCTGATCCAAGGTCTGAACCGGGCCGACCGGAACTTTGCGCGACTCTAGGCCCGCAATGACTTCGGATGTTGTGCGTTGTGCAATCGCCGGGCGCAGCTGTGCATTCAGGCTGTTGCGGTTTTCTAAACGGGCTGGGTTTGTGGCATATTCAGGGGCATCCGGCAGGCTATCAAGACCGACAAAATCACAAAACCGGCGAAACTGCGTGTCATTTCCAACTGCAAGAATGACGTGCCCATCTTTGGTTTCATACACATCATAGGGCACGATATTTGGATGCCCGTTGCCACGGCGTTGCGGCAAGGTGTTCGAGCTTAAATAGTTTGTCCCCTCGTTGATCAGCCAGGCCACCTGAGAATCAACCAATGCGATGTCGATTTGCTGACCCTCGCCGGTGCGCTCGGCATGGCGCAGGGCTGCGAGAATGCCAACGGTTGCGTACATTCCACACATGACGTCTGCGATGCCAACGCCAACCTTCATCGGTGCCCCCTCGGGGTCGCCAGTCAGTGACATGATCCCGCCATAGCCTTGCGCCATCAAATCATAACCGGGCTTAGAGGCGTTAGGACCGGTTTGCCCATATCCCGAAATAGAGCAGTACACGAGACCCGGAAGTTCGTTCGACAGGGTGTCAAAGTCCAACCCGTATTTTGCCAACCCGCTGGGCTTGAAATTTTCGACCAGAATGTCCGCCTGGGCCGCCAATTGGCGGATGATATCCTGCCCTTTGGTCGTGGTGATATCGATAGCAACGGAACGTTTGTTGCGATTGGCCGACATAAAGTACGCGCTCAGATCGCTTGGGTTGCCCTCTGCATCTGTGACATAGGGCGGCCCCCACTGGCGGGTGTCATCCCCGTCGGTCCCGGGGTTTTCGATTTTCAGCACCGATGCTCCAAGATCCCCCAATAACTGTGTACAGGTAGGTCCTGCCAGAATGCGGGTCAGGTCCAGAACTTTGACGCCTTCCAAGGCGCCTTTAGATACGGCCATCGTACCCCTCCCGATCAATTTCAGCCGCGATCACAGTGAACGTGTCCGCGGTTTGCGCCGCGTTCAGGGCTACTCTCAATTCGGACCGGTTGCGGACGGTGTGTCCCTGACCACCAAAGGCGCGACCCATGGCTGCATAATCGTGGTGGCCAAAATCAACACCGCGATTTTTCATTTGGCGTTGGCGTTGTTTCAGTTCGATCAGGGCTAGGCTGGCATCAACGAATACCAGAAAGATCGGGTTGCCCCCCAACTCGGCTGCCGTCGCCAGTTCACCGGCAACCATCAAGAACCCAGCATCACCGGAAAAGCTGATGACGGGTCGGGTGGGTTCAGCCAGTTGCAGTCCAATTGCCATCGGGACAGCACAACCCATGGTGCATAGGGCAGAGGATTGAATAAGCCCGCGAGGCTCAGAGCAATTCCACATCTGAGACAATAGAATGCGATGCGCCCCACTGTCAGCCGTTGCCAGAGTATTTGCGGGCAGGGCGACGCGGGTTTCAGCGATGACCGCAGCCGGCCCCCACTCATCATCATGCGGGAAGGCTTTTGCCAACTCTTCCTTCACGGCCGACGGAGCACCGTTGGTCCATGTTGGATGGGCTGCAACACCTTTGGCGATTGCCTCTAACGTGGCACCTGTGTTCGCGATGATATTCAGACCCGCCTGATGCATGTAGTGATCGTTTTCTACGGCAGCGATATCAATGACGCGCGTTTTCGCCGGGTCCCAAATATCACGCCAACCGGGGCGCATTTCGATGGGATCATACCCGAGACAAAGAACCAGATCAGATTGCTCAATCAACGGGATCAAGTGCTTGTCGGCCAACGGGGATAATCCAGCACCACCCAGACACAGCGGGTGATCTTCGGCGATGATGCCTTTGGCCTTATATGTGGTCACGAAAGGAATTGAGAAGTGTTCAAGAAAGGCCTGAACAATTGGGGCCGAACCGTCGCTTAAAACATCCAGTCCAATAATCGCGACGGGACGATCTGCTTGTTTTATCCAGTCCCGCGCCTGTTCTAAATGCGCACCGCAAGGGGCGACCTTGGCAGCGGGGATCAAGCGCCGCAAACGCGGCGTCGCGATTTTGGTATCTGCCACCGAAATCGGCACATCGATGTGGACCGGGCCGGGGCGTTGTTGGGTTGCCAATGAAACGGCTTTGTCTGCAATGATGTCCGCGCCCTTGGCCGTCAGGCAGAATGTGCCCTTGGTGATCGAGCGATAGACTTGCGCATGATCCATAACCTGATGCGTATAGGTAAGCGCTTCGTCCGCATCGACACAGCCGGTCAGCACTATCATGGGCACACGATCCTGAAACGCATTCGCCACCACGTTGATCCCGTTCATGGCACCGGGACCAAGCGTCGCCACCAAAATGGCAGGCGCGCCATCGCGGTGATGCACGGCTTCAGCCATGAAACCTGCTGCGTTTTCGTGCTTTGCCAAATGGAAAGCGATCCCCGCCTGTTCCAACGCATCGACCAGCGTCAGGACTTCGCCGCCGGGCATTCCAAATGCGTGACGGCAACCGGCTTCAAAGAGCCTTTGAGCGAGCAGATCTGCTGCGCGTGGGGAAAGGTCTTGCATGATCGACGCTCCGAGTCTGTGTGCTGCGGAGCATGCGGAGTGTGACCATGGGCGCAAGACCTTTCACAGCAGTGTGACCAACTGAGATCGGTTATTCGTTCACAGAGGTCGCGACGGCTTCGAACCGGGCATCCAATTCTGCGGCGATCTCGGTCAACGTGGCCCCGCCTTCGTCCACGTAGGGAGCGAAAACGAAACTGGGTTTTTTATACGAAAGGGTCGCAGTGCCGTCGTCGTTTTCGGTAACATAGAAACGGACCGGGGCCTCGATCATTGCGGATGTGGAAAGCGCGAGAATACGCACGGCAAAGTCATTGTTAAAGGCCCCAATCACCCGATTGCCGGGAATGGTGATGCCTCGGCTCGCCGCCGCGCCGGTCGGCCCGGCCTCGGTTACCACAGCCATACCGTTGGCTTTAACCGCTGATTTTACGGCTAGCACCAGTTCGGAATATGGCTTGTCCGTTGGGTGAATGGCCCACCCATCCCGAGGGGTTGCATCTTGAGCAAGGGCGGGCACAGAAGCCATGAGAAAGGCGAGTTGTAGTGGGAGATGTTTCATATCAAAGCTCACATACGAGAAAAATATGATCCCATTTTACATCGCAATTGTTTCAGGCGGCAGGGGCCGCAGGGTCACGATCAGCGGGTACAGGGTCACATTCGCGTGCATTCCCCCCATTTACCCCCTTGGGATTGGCGGCTTATGGTCGCCCATGCGTGCAAGAGGGGAGATTGAACATGTCTGAAATGAACGGGGCCGAAAGCCTGGTGCATTCCTTGATTGAAAGCGGGGTCGAGGTTTGTTTCACCAACCCCGGCACTTCTGAAATGCATTTTGTTGCTGCCTTGGATCATATTCCCGGACTGCGATCGATCCTTGTGTTGTTCGAAGGTGTCGCAACAGGTGCGGCCGACGGGTACTGGCGGATGGCACGAAAGCCCGCTTCAACGCTCTTGCACCTTGGTCCGGGGTTGGCCAATGGCATTTCAAATTTACACAATGCAAAAAAGGCAGGGTCGGGCGTTGTGAATATTGTCGGTGAACATGCGTCGACCCACATCGAATTGGATGCGCCCCTGACCGCAGATATCGAGGGCCTTGCGCGCCCTGTGTCCCATTGGGTTCATACCTCAACCTCGGCAACCGATGTTGGGGCAGATGCGGCGCGCGCTGTTCACGCCGCAAGCACTGTGCCCGGGCAAATTGCGACGCTGGTGTTGCCAAGCGATACCGCTTGGACATTAGGGGGAGCAATCGGCCCGGCATTGCCAACTTCGGACCTTGAAACCTGCGACGGTGAAGTGTTGGATCAAGCGGCTGCTGCACTGGCTGGACCCGATACTTTGCTGCTGTTGGGGGGGCAGGCTTTAACCGAAGAGGCGTTGCTTCTGGCGGGGAAGATCGCAGCACATACAGGGTGCGCCCTCTTGTCCGAGTGGTCGAATGCCCGAATGGAGCGGGGGGCAGGGCGCGTTCCTGTGGGCCGCGTTCCCTATCCGATCGATCTGGCTGTCGAACGTTTGAGCCAGTTCAAGCGGATTGTTCTAGTCGGAGCGCGAGCCCCGATCGGGTTTTTTGCTTATCCGGGTAAGCCTGCGGTTTTGACAAACCCAGATGCCGAGATCACCGCCTTGGCTGGTGCGGATAGGGACCTGCAATCCGTTCTTCAATCCCTATGTGCACGTGTTGGGGCGCAAAATGCACGTGCTCACGTTGCAGAGCCATTGACGCGATTTGACGTGACGGGGCCTGCTACACCAGAAACCATTGCAACGGTGATAGGGCAGACAATTCCACACAATGCCATCGTGGTGGATGAATCAATAACCACTGGGCGTGCCTTTCACCCTGCAACGTTGGGCGCGGCCCCACATACATGGCTGAACAATTGCGGAGGATCGATTGGCTACTCGCTTTCAGCAGCGATCGGCGCAGCGGTTGCCTGCCCGGATCGCCCCGTTTTGACGCTGACGGGGGACGGGTCGGCACTGTACATGCCACAGGCGCTTTGGACGATGGCACGTGAAAACCTGAATATCACGGTCGTGATCTTTGCGAACCGAACCTACGAAATTTTGCGAGGTGAACTGACCAACGTAGGCGTTCAAAATCCCGGACCGCGGGCCGTGGACATGCTGACATTGCAAAACCCACATGTGGATTGGGTGGCACAAGCAAACAGTATGGGGGTTCCGGGATGTACCGTCGAAACGGCAGAGGATTTAGAGGCTGAAATGCTGCGCACGCAAGAGGTCCCCGGACCACATCTAATCGAGGTTCTTCTTTGATCTCAAAGCCCTCCCGCCCGTCGTCGTTGTCCCAAGTGGAACATCTCCTCCCGTTGGGCGTAGCCCAGAGCGGCAGAGCCGATCTGGGCTACGCCGTGCCCGCCGTCCGCAGGACGCAAGGCCAAAGGCCGCGCAGGGGGCTTAAATCTGAATGTCGCTAAGGAAACGCGCTTGTCACAGTTTCGGTTTGGCGACAAAAGACGCAGATCAGAGTTTAGGTAACCCGGTTAATGCATCCACACAGTGATCAAATCCGTCTCGTGTTGTGCTCGACGTGTCAAAGCCACGCGACTACCAAGGAGCAAATTGAATCCGTTCAAGAGGCATTGTGCCAGGCTGGGCTGCAGTCACATGTCGAACTCGCGGAACATCCCTGCCTCAATGCCTGTGGAGCGCCAGTGACCATTGGTTTGCAAGGGACAGGGCGGGCCACTTACGTCTTTTCCGATGTCGAACCTGTAACGGATGCAGCGGATATTGCGGCGGCATGTCAGTCTTATTTGGACAGTCCAAAGGGCTGGATCGAAGACGCCCGATCCTGTGGGCGGCTTCGGTTGTGTCTCAAAGCGCGACTGCCAGCGCTGTAATAACAGGGAACAGCGTACCTTTATTAGATCGCAACACCGCTGCCTTAGTGCTCCCCATCTCTAGGGGCGTGGCGGCGGCGAAGGGTCGAATTTTAGTCGACCTGAATGTTAGCAGAGGCGCTCACCGGGACACTCTCAACCATCAGGGGGCTATGGCTGTTTGCGTTTAGGGACACTTTGATTTCAACATCCCCCTTTGGCAAATTGGTCAAGTGCATCCAATCGCCGTAGAGACGCGAAAGTTTTGCACCATTCACATAGACGTGGGCATGACCTTCACCGGTGACATCCTGTGCCGATGCGTTCTCTGGCGCAAAGCGAAAGTTCTTTGGCATGACGTGTAGATTCCAACCTGCCATCGGGTCTTTGTGAACCGCAATCGAAAGACTGGGCGCATCTGATCCGGCTGGCACGTTGACCGGAGTGGTATGATCATGTGCCGCCATTTCTGCAGCGCTTGATCCGTGTTGGGCTGGGTCCGAATGGTCATGGCCTGTGAATGTGGCACCATTGGCCGCGGCCAGAACAAACCCTGCGCCGCCCCCAAAGATCAAGCCAATTCCAAACAGAGCAAGTGAACGAGACATGGGTTTTCCTCAGAAAATGAAAACCCCTGCCAAAGAAAGCTCTGGCAGGGGAGAAGGTCTGTGTGTGGTTCAAGCTTCGGCGCGGGCGCCTTCAGTGTTCCAAAAATAACCGGCAAAGCATCCGACAAGGACCCAAGCAGCCATACCAACGCCAAAGGCACGGGCAGCAAACAGTGCGCCTATCTCTGTTGGCACCGGGCCAGTAAAGACAGCCGGTTCAGGAGCTCCGATAACATGCGGTGCAAGCAACAACACAGCGGCTACACCCCACAGCATCCAGGATCGTGCAAAAGCAATCAGCCACATGGCAACAGCAGCCGAAGCCACCGTCCCGGTCCACCAGATCTGGCGCGCGCCAACATCTGCAGCGGCAACACCAGGCACTTCAGGTGCCAGTGTCAATCCAGGAGCGAAATGGAAGGCAATGAAACCTGCCATACCCCACAGCAAACCAGTGCGCCCATTGATGGTGTGCCCCTGACCTTCGGCCATAGCCATCAGTGCAACCAACACAAGTGCATATCCGGTGTAAGTGAGCATCGTGAAAATGATACTCAGCCCGTCGCGCATCAGGTCAATGCCCGGTAGGTCCGGATGAGCGCTGACAGCCTCAGCGCCGAAATGCACCAATTCCCCGGACTCATAGAGCTCGGCATGCAACAAAACAGGTTGCACAAACACAAGCTGCAGCAAGGCGGCGATCAACCCTGCTGCAGCACCAGCGAACAACGCGCTGGTTAAAATGCGGGAAAACACGTGCTTAGTGGCAGGGGAAGCCAGTTGCGTGACGCACGTCATGTGCGGCGTCATGCAGGGCAGATGCCTGTACGTGTCCTGTCAGGGTCACAATGCCCAAGCCCAGAACAACGGCGAACAGTGCTGGTGCGAAACCAATGCCTGCTGCAGATGCCTTAAGTGTCTTCGTCGTCATATTCTATCCTCCAAAGCCGTCGCACCCGACGGCTAGTGTTACAGTTTTTGCTTGGCAGGTCTCCTGGCTCACGGGTCGATGCCTCTGTCCGCCTTCCCCATGGAACCCCATGAGTGGCTGATTGGACAGACGCTCGCCGCTTACAGTCGCGGGGGCGGCTTGGGCATTGTCCGCATTTACGGTCGCACCCAATTCCCTCTTAGCATCCAGATTGCTCCAGCAGGACCAAGCCTCTCCATCTAACCGTGATCGCGATGGTGACGCAATCACGATTCGCGACACTTCAGGTCAGTTTGCGCGCTTTTTGAGCAAATAGATGTCCATGATCCAGCCATGATCCGCCCGCGCGGTGGCGCGCGTGTCCAAAATATTCTTTGCAACGTCACCCAAAGGGCCTTGGATGAGAATCTGTTCCTTCATACCGACGTAAGCGCCCCACCAAATGTGATAAGCGCCCATAGGAAGATGTTGAAACGAACACTCCCCATCCAGCATGACCGCAACCCTTTCAACACCCGCTGGCCAGCCTTCATCGCGGATCCGGCGTCCGGTCGTGACGACGTAAGGCGCACCAATATCGTTGATCGGTATTGCGTGGGCAGCAGTCAGCGCTTGCAAGGCAGTGATACCGGGAATGACCCGAATTGTCGGAGCAGGCGCAAGCCGGGACGCGATGCGCAACGAGCTGTCATAAAGAGATGGATCACCCCAAATCAGCAAGGCCACCTGTTGGGCCCCGTCATGCGCTGCAATCGTGTCATGCCACCGTACTGCAATCGCATCGTGCCACTCGTCGACACCGCGTAAATATCCATCGGCTGATTTGCGCTCGGGGATATCAAAATAAGCAATCTTTACAGGCATGTCAGACACTTGTTCGATGATCTTTTCGCGAATACCAGCAAGGTCCGCCTTGTTGTTCCCCTTGCGTGGAATCAGAATCAAATCCGCGTCACGGATTGCCTGTGCCCCCTGAAAAGTCACGTGATCCGGGTTCCCAGTGCCGATGCCGATCAGGTTCAATTCAAACATCGTTAAATTCCGCCAAAGGACCGTACAGAATCAAAGCAGGTGCCGAGCCAATTTCAGACTCCAAGCGTTTGGCCAATGCGCCCATCGTAGTCCGGTGCAGGGCTTGAGTCGGCGTGGAAACCGCCTCTGCCAACATCGCGGGTGTCTCCAGCGGCAGCCCATGAGCGTGCAGTGCATTTACCAGCAATGGAAAAGTGCGTTTGCCCATGAACACCACGGTAGTCGCTTGCGAATCCGCCAAGGCAGTCAGGTTCAAATCGTCGGGCAACTCCCCACTGACATCATGACCGGTCACAAACTGAACCCGACGGGCTGTCAGGCGCCGGGTCAATGGAATACCTGCCGCCGCAGCAGCTGCAACTGCGGATGGAATTCCCGGAATGATCTCATATTCAATGCCCGCCGCCTGCAACGCTACCAGCTCTTCTTCCAAGCGGCCAAACATGCCCCCGTCGCCGGATTTTAGCCGCACAACATGTGCGCCTGTCTCTGCGTAGTCTACCAACAGACGGCTCACGTGGTCTTGCTTGGGCGAGGGGCGTCCGGCACGTTTGCCAACCCCAACCAAATCCGCGTCAGGGTGCGCGTGGGTCAGGATCGGACCACTGCTGAGATCGTCAAATAGGACCGCATCCGCCTTACCCAACCGATCAACGGCTTTCAGGGTCAACAGTTCAGGATCACCGGGGCCTGACCCGATAAAAGAGACAAATCCGGTCATGCCTCGGCCTCTGCGATCAGATGGAAAAATGTGCCGGTGACATGGCCCCGAACAGATCCGGTTTGCGGACCTTCGGCCCCTTCCGCGTCAAAGACGCGGGCAAGTGGCGGATCGGGCTGTTCCAGGATCGAGGAATAGTGGAATTCATGACCACGCAAAGCAGCACCAACGGAAAATCCGGGCATCGGCGCGACCAATTCGGCCTTGCGATACCCCAGATTAAATTTGCGCTTTTCATAAGAGGTGACCAAGCCCAACAGACCCGCCATCCGATGACGTGTGCCGTCCTTGTCTACCAGCCCTTCGCCAAGGGCCATATACCCCCCACATTCGCCGTGTACGGGTTTGGTTTCGGCATGTGTGCGCAACCCGGTCAAGAATGTTTCTGCGGCCGCCAATGTCCCGGCGTGAAGTTCTGGATAGCCACCGGGCAACCATACCAGATCGGCGTCCGGGGCAGGGGCTTCATTCGCCAAGGGCGAAAACGGTAGGATCTCGGCCCCGGCGTCGCGCCATCCCTTAAGCAAATGCGGATAGGTGAAAGAGAACGCAGCATCGTGCGCCAAAGCGATCCGTTGCGCGGGTGGGCGCGGCAGCGCGGCCGACGATGGCCCTACAGGGCCTGAGGAGGCCGCCGCCTTGATCGCATCCAAATCGACATGGTCGCGCAAGAACGTCGCATAGCCTGCGATGGCGGCTTCCAGATCAGGATGTTCGACGGCTTGGATCAAACCCAAATGCCGTTCAGGCAATGCCAGATCGCCACGGCGGGGCAACACACCCAACACAGGCAGGCCAGCGCGTTCCATGCCCAACCGGGTCAGGCGTTCGTGGCGCGGGCTAGCGCAGCGGTTCAGGATCACGCCGGCAAATGGCAGATCCGGGTTGTACATCCGAAACCCGAGCGCGGTCGCGGCGGCTGATTGGGCCTGCCCACCAACGTCCAGAACCAGAACAACCGGCCATCCCATGCGCAGAGCAGTTTCAGCGCTGGTGCCATGGCCCACAGCGCCGGGTTTAGCGACCCCGTCAAACAGCCCCATGGATCCTTCGGCCACAACGATGTCTGCGCCAGCGGCCTGTGCAGAAATCGCGTTCAGCAAGTCTTCGCCCATCGCCCAGCTGTCAATATTGAACGACGGCCGTTTGGCTGCTGCCAGATGGAACGCAGGGTCGATGTAATCCGGCCCGCTTTTGAACGGCTGAACCGCCATCCCATCTTCGGCCAAGGCCCGCAACAGGCCCAGCATCACGGTTGTTTTCCCCGTCCCCGAGGACGGCGCTGAAATCAATAGTCCGGGGGGGTTAGTCATCGCCATGGCTCCAGCTCGACCATGGGCTCTCGGCGCTTTGTGGGCGATACCGACGGTCATAATCTTTTGAATACAAGCAGCTTTCAGAGAACCCTTCGCCTGCCAAGGCAGGACCAACAAGGATCAGCGCGGTGCGCGAGATACTTTCGTCAAGTGAGTCTTTCAATGTCTCCAATGTGGCCCGGATGATCTGTTCATCTGGCCAGCTGGCACGATAGACCACGGCTACCGGGCAGTCCGCGCCATACGCAGGGGTCAAATCTGCAATCACTGTGTCCAGATTGCCAATCGACAGGTGGATCGCCAGTGTTGCGCCCGTCGCCGCAAAATTGCTGAGGGTCTCGCCCTCAGGCATAGATGACGCGCGCCCCGGGGTACGGGTCAGGACGACGGATTGCGCCAAACCGGGCAGGGTCAGCTCAGTGCCCAAAGCGGCTGCGGCTGCAGCGAACGACGGCACGCCGGGTGTGACGCTGACCGCAATGCCTTCAGTTTTGAGCCGACGGATCTGTTCGCCCATCGCAGACCAGACCGACAGATCGCCGGAATGCAGGCGCGCAATGTCTTGGCCAGCGGCATCAGCGTCTTTGATCTCGGCCACGATTGCGTCCAAATCCATAGCTGCTGTGTTGATGATTTTCGCATCCTCGGGGCAATGGCTCAGGATTTCATCAGGAACCAAAGATCCAGCATACAGGCAGACGGGGCACGCCGCGATGATATCACGCCCACGCAGGGTCAAAAGATCGGCGGCACCGGGTCCGGCACCAATGAAATGAACAGTCATGAAGGGGCTCCAATTGCGACCGCACAAGTGGCAAGGCGGTCGGTCGAGATGTGTCTGGGGGAAAGCAGCCGCGCGCCAGATCCCGCGGCCGCAAGGGCCGCAGCTTCGGCGACGCTGCCGGTGCCATATGTGGCACGGCTACGCGGAGAGCAGGTGAGGGTGCGCTGCCCTGAAAGGTCGTCAGCAGCAATAAGATGGAGTGGCAAGTTCACGGAGCGCGCAAAATCGGATAGCGCAGGATGCCCGTCTTTGTCGGCAACAGTCGCTAAATCGGTTACGACATGGTCCGCGCTGGCCAGATCATAGGCCGCTCGCAGGCTGTCAGCGCTGGCGGTTGAGGAAAACCCTAGACCCGCAACAATCATAGCGTCACGCTCCACTGCACTACAGGGTATGCGGATTTCCAGCCGCGCCGTGAACCCAAGGGTGCAGAGTGCGCCAGTTCGATCCTCAGCAAGTCCCCGCCAAGTTTCCCGTGCCACAAAGCCAGCGCCGCCTCACTTTCCAAGGTGACGGCGTTGGCAGCCAGCCGCGTTCCGGCAGGCAGCGTTTCGTGCAACCAGCGCATCAGGTTTTCGTTCAATCCGCCGCCGATGAAAACAACATCGGGGGGGGGAAGCCCAACCAACGCATCCGGTGCCAGCCCGTGTACCACCTCTAAACGATCCTGCCCAAACGCATCGGCATTTCGCCGAATGCGTTCGGCGCGATCCGCACGAGGCTCGATAGTGGTGGCCGTCACACTGGGATGGCTCATCAGCCATTCGATGCCGATAGACCCGGTGCCACCGCCAATATCCCACAGATGCTCGCCCTGTTGCGGGGCCAAGGCCGACAGGGTCAGCGCACGGATGGGCCGTTTGGTGATCTGCCCGTCCGTTTCAAACAAAGTGTCCGGTATGCCGCTGGCCTTGGGGATGCTTGCCCCGGATCCATCGAGGTCCAACCCAACGCAAACCAGATGGGCGATGTCATCAAATCCAAGGGCTTGCGCTGTCCCCTGTCGCACGCGTTCACGGGGGCCACCGAGGGCCTCCATCACATGCAGTGTCGTGTCGCCAAATCCCAACGCCGTCAGCCATTCCGCTAGATCAAGCACCGCAGTCCCATCACGCAGCAACACAATCGCCCGGACACCGCGCGCCAGATGGGGCCGCAAGCGCGCCAAGGGGGCTGCGTGCAATCCCATAGTCAAAGTTTGCTCCAACGGCCAAGCAAGACGCGCGGCGGCCAAAGAAAAGGTCGATGGACCGGGCAAGGCGGTCCACTCATCAGGCGCCAGATTGCGCGCAATCACAGACCCCGCGCCAAACCAAAACGGATCACCCGAGGCCAGAACAACGGTTTTCTTCCCCCGCAGATCCAGCAGTTTCTCGAACCCATCCACATAGGGAACAGGCCATTCAATCCGGTCCTGTGTTCCGTGCGGAACCAGAGACAGATGCCGGGGCGGGGCCATGATGACCTCTGCGTCGTCCAGCACTTGACGGCTTGCGGGGGACAGGCCATCCAGTCCATCTTCGCCCAACCCAATTACGGACAGCCACGGAGCGTTACCCATGTCCCATCTCCTGATTCTTGGCGGCACCACCGAAGCCAACGCCTTGGCCAAAGCTGTGTGCGAACAGGAGGTGAATGCCACTTATTCTTACGCGGGACGTGTGGAAAGCCCGCGCCCGCAACCCTTGCCGACGCGGGTCGGCGGGTTTGGTGGGGCCGATGGGCTGACGCGCTACATCACGGAAAACGCGGTGACCCATGTCGTTGATGCCACCCATCCCTTTGCCGCGCAAATGAGCCGGAACGCGGCCAAGGCGTGCGCCCAGACGGGAATTGCGCTCGCTGCGCTGACCCGTCCCGCATGGCAAGGCGGCGCAGGCGACACCTGGCAGCACGTGGCGGATATTCCAGCAGCGGTTGCGGCGTTGCAGGGCGCGTCCCAGCGGGTGTTCCTTGCTGTTGGCCGGATGCACCTGAAAGAGTTTGCCGCGCAGCCCCAGCATGACTATCTGCTGCGTCTGGTGGATGAGCCCGGCAGTGTCCCGATGCCCAAGGCCCAGATTGTAGTCGCGCGCGGGCCGTTCACGCTGGACGATGATGTCGCCCTGATGCAGGCGCATAAAACCGAACTGGTCGTGTCCAAGAATGCGGGTGGCACAGGGGCGCGCGCCAAGTTGGACGCCGCGCGCCATCTTGGGCTGCCCGTGCTGATGATTGACCGACCCGTTGTCCCGCAAAGGACCGAGCTGGCAACCACCACGCAAATCTTGGACTGGCTGGCTCATTCCTGAGCCTGATCTTTGGCGATGAACCGAGGGGTGTAGAGGATCGGATCGCCTTTGCGTTCGATCACTCGGGTCAGCGACGAGCCAACAATAACTATCGTGCGCATGTCCGCCATCTCTGGCGTTGCTTCGGATAGGGGCGAAATGCGCAGGGCTTCTTCATCCGTGGACACGGCACGGGCAAACAGGATCAACCGCTCTGGCTCACATTCTTCGCGTAAGATCTCTAACACGCGCTCAAACTTACCGGGACGGGATTTGGCGCGGGGATTGTAAAATGCCATGGCAAAATCAGCCTGCGCCGCAAGACGCAGTCGTTTTTCGATGGTTTCCCAAGGCTTTAGGTTATCGCTCAGATTGATGGTGCAGAAATCATGCCCCAAAGGCGCACCGGCGCGGGCGGCGGCGGCCAGCATGGCGGTGATGCCGGGTAAAACATCGATCTGCAGATCGCGCCATTCAGCGGGGCCATTGTCCACGGCTTCGAACACGGCCGATGCCATCGCAAATACACCGGGATCACCTGACGAGACGACGACGACGCGTTTGCCTTCGCTGGCCATATGCAGCGCGTGCTGGGACCGATCGATTTCAACGCGATTGTCGCTGGCATGCAGCGTCAAACCGGGGCGTTCGGCAATTCGAGCAACGTAGGGAATATAGCCAACAACATCGGTGGCTTGGCTTAGGGCTTCGGTCACTTCGGGTGTGACCAGTGCCTCTTTTCCCGGGCCAAGGCCCGCGATTTTGACCCAGCCGCTCATGGTCGCCTGCCCTGTCCGTGTACAATGATGATCGAGAAATAGGGCGTGACGCCGTCCGCGGCTTCGGACAGCTTTGTCACTGTCTGGTTTGGCATTTGCGCAAATTCAACGATCCACGCGCGATCAAACAAACCGGCGGCTGTTAGTGCGCGTTTGACCTTGTCGATATTGCGCCCGATCTTCATCACCACCAATGCGTCGGTGTCCGACATGCGCCGGGTTAGCTCCTCTTCGGGGAGCGTGCCAACCAATACGGTCAGAACATCATCGCCCCATGTGATCGGATCGCCAGTTGCGGTCCATGCACCGGACATGCCCGTGATCGCTGGCACGACGTCGACGGGGGCGTGATCCTTTAGACGCGTGTAGAGGTGCATGAAAGAGCCGTAAAAGAACGGATCACCTTCACACAGAACAACCACATCCTCGCCCTGATCGGACAGTTCTTTCAATCGCACGGTGCAATTGGCGTAAAACGCGGCGAGCACTTCGTTATAGCGCGGATCTGTCAGTGGTATTTCGGTCGTAATCGGGTATTCCATCGGGAATTCGATTACGTTTTCCGGCAACATTCCATCGACAATGCGACGCGCCTGACCCGATTTCCCGGCTTTGCGAAAATACGCGACGTGGCGCGCTGTGCGCAGCAGGCGGTCAGACTTGACGCTCATCAATTCTGGATTGCCAGGGCCAAGGCCCAGACCGTATATGGTTCCGCTGCTCATTCCGCACGGCTCGCGATGGCGTTGATCGCAGCAACGGTGATGGCCGAACCGCCCAAACGACCTTGAACGATGACCGAGGGAACTGGCTGTGCTTCCCACAAGGCATCTTTGGATTCGACGGCACCGACAAACCCAACAGGGCAGCCTATGATTGCGGCGGGGCGCGGGCAGTCGGGGTCTTCTAGCATGTTCAGCAGGTGGAACAAGGCGGTGGGCGCGTTGCCGATGGCCACGACAGCGCCTTCCAGTTTGTCCCGCCACAATTCCAGCGCCGCAGCAGACCGCGTGTTGGACATCTTTTCCGCCAAAGGACGCACGCGCTCGTCATGCAGGGTGCAGATCACTTCGTTGTCCGCGGGCAGGCGAAACCGTGTCACGCCTTCTGAGACCATACGCGCATCGCAAAAGATCGGCGCACCGTTTTCCATCGCCGCGCGGGCGGATGGTACGAAATTGGGGGAAAAGTGTACGAATTCTTCGAGGCCAACCATTCCGGCCGCGTGGATCATGCGAACGGCAACTTGCTCTTCGTCGACGTCAAAGCGGGCTAGATTTGCTTCGGACCGGATTGTCGCAAAGCTCTGTTTATAGATAGCCGCGCCGTTGGTTTCATATTCATAGGGCATCAGGTCAGATCCATGCTCAATAATGTTTCGGGACTTAGGCCACGTTGGCAGGGCTCATCCCCTGCGCGGCCATGTTTTACAAGGTCAAATCGTCCCGCATGGCCCACAAGGGTCACATCAGCGGGCAATTGTCGGGCGCAGCCTTTGACACATCCAGACACGTGCAGGCTGCCAGAGGTTTTGCTGGCAAGGGCGCTGGCGATTTCTCGGGTTGCGACTTGGGCCTGCGGGCAGAAAGGCGCACCGGGGCAGGCGTCGGTTGTCAGTAGCGGATCGTTTGGCGCCGAGACAAAGGCATTTGTATCAACTGGTTTACCGCCCTCTAGCAACACAAGCCGCCAAGGGGTGACACGCAGGGCGCTTGCGCTGCTTTGTTGTATGAGGTCGCTTAGTGCCTGTGCGGGCAACGCCCCAAAGGGTGCGCCGTACACTGGGCCTAGCTTCGTCATGCCGGGGGACATCTTGGCGTCGGGGGCATTGGGGGCAGTGCCTTGCCAAATGTTTGGCAGAGTAATGTTTCGCACCAAAGGGGCCATGCGCCGGGCATCTTGGGTGTGATTTTGGGCAAACCAATGGGTCAGCTCGATCAGCTTATTGATCGCCTCGGTTTGGCTCACTAAGCGTCCGGTGTCTGTTCCGTCAGCCCGCAAGATCAGTCCATCATCAGAGCGTTCCAAGCGGATGTCTGCTGAGTATTCGGTCATCACAGGCGCGGGCCCAGTATCCACCGCAAACCCAAATTTAGCTGGAATATCGGGCAGCTCTGCCAATCGATCAGTCAGTTCTGATACCAGTTGGACGGTCAAATCCCCTTGGTCGTATAGCGGAGAGACCAGAATGTTGCGTTTGCGTTCGATCCCGGGCTCTTGATCCAACAGATCAAGAGCAGCCAAGTCGGCCAACATTGGTTGATGATCTGCCTCTGAAACACCGCGCACCTGCAGATTGGCGCGGTTTGTCAGATCAATCGTTCCGTTGCCATAGGTCTGAGCCACCTTGCACAGACCAAGGACCTGATCCGAAGTTAGGCGCGCCACGCGCGGACGCACTCGGACAACCAATCCATCGCCCGACATCATCGGTCTATGCGCGCTGGGGCACCAGCCACGGACCAGTGGCGCGCTCACAACAGCCCCTCCATCTCGGCCCGCAGGGAATTGCGGCGTGTGTCCCACAAACCGGCCTCGTACAGGGCGCGGAATTTGTCCTGCATCGCTTCAAAGGCTTGTGGATTGGCATTTTTCAGGAACTCTTCGACCTCTGGATTGCCAAGGGTGGCATCGTGGTAAAGATCGAACAAATGCGGCGCGACAGTGCCGGATAGATGCGCGAACGAGGCCATGTGGTCCAACGTTGCGGCGATTTCGGCAGCCCCTCGGAACCCATGGCGCTGCATGCCACCGATCCAAGCAGGGTTGGCGGCGCGCGCACGCACAACGCGTGCGATTTCTTCTGGCAAAGTCCGGGCACGAGGAGTGTCAGGGTTGGTATTTTCCAAGTGATAAAGCTGGGCTTTGCCGCCGGTCACTTTCTTAGCAGCTGAAAATCCAGCCTCGTGCGTTGCATAATCGTTCGCCAGCAAGAGATCGGTTTCAGTCAAATCTTGCAGGTGGACAAAACTGTCAGCTTTGGCGACACGATCGGTGATACCATCCAGATCTTGGGCGATATTTTCACCTTCGAGGGCAAAGGAACTGGCGTTTAGCCAAGCTTGCCCTGCGGCGACGCGCGCCTCTTCGGTGAATGTCTCGCTGAGTTCCCCCATGCCCACGCCATAGCTGCCCGGAGCGGGTCCGTAGACGCGCGCGGCAGGGGATTGCCCGGCGTAAGGATTCCAATCTGCGGCTTCGTCACGGGCGCACAGCGCGCGTACGGCGCGACCATAGAGGGCCGACAAGGTCGGGAATACATCGCGGAACAGACCCGACACACGCAGAGTTACATCCAAACGGGGGCGATCCAAATCCGTGATCGGCAACACCTCGATACCCGAAACACGTTCTGAACCTTTGTCCCAGACAGGTTTGACCCCAAGCAAATGCAAGGCCATCGCGAATTCTTCGCCAGCGGTGCGCATGGTTGCAGACCCCCAGAGATCAACAATCAAGCCCTTGGGGTAATCGCCCTCTTCCTGCAGGTGGCGACGCACCAATTCTTCGGCCAATTTGACACCTTGGGTATAGGCGGAACGTGTCGGGACGGATCGTGGGTCGGTTGTGAACAGATTGCGCCCGGTTGGCAGCACATCACTTCGCCCGCGATAGGGGGAACCCGAGGGGCCAGCCTCGATCCGCTTTCCGGCAAGGGCATTCAATAAACCAGTGCGTTCGGCATCTGCCGAAGGGGTGGGGTCAAAGTTGCCAACAACCTCGGGAACGCGGCCATAAATGTGCAAGCCATCGCCGAACTGGCTTTCCTTGATGTCACAGACAAACCGGTCGATGCGAGTCAGTGCCTCAGCCAATGAAGTAGCGCTGTCCAATCCCAGATCCTGCTCCAAGCCAATGGCTTGTGCTTCGCTTCGGATATCGGCTTGCAGGCGGTCACGCCGCTTGGGATCCAGCCCATCCGCGTTTGAGAATTCGTCTAACAGCGTTTCGAGCCGCACCATCTTGTCGGGTGTTCCGCTTTCGCGCAGGGCCGGTGGAATATGTCCCAAGGTCACGGCACCAATGCGGCGTTTGGCTTGCGCGGCCTCGCCGGGGTCATTGACGATAAAGGGATAGATAACGGGCAAATCACCAACCAAAGCTTCGGGCCAGCAATCGTTTGACAACGCAACTGACTTTCCGGGAAGCCATTCCAAGGTGCCATGTGCCCCCATGTGGATCAGGGCATCTGCGTGCTGCGCATGCCGGAGCCAAAGGTAAAACGCGACGTATCCATGACGGGGCGTGCGCGACAGGTCGTGGTATTCATCCTCGCGCAATTTTGGCGTGCCGCGTTCGGGTTGCAGTGCCACGATGGCTTTGCCACGTAGGGTCGCGTTGAAGTGGAATGCCTCTTGCGAAAACGCAGGATCATTCTGAAAATCACCCCATACATCGTGCAGATTTTGGCGTAACTGTGGTGGCAATGTGGCAAGAGCTTGGCTGTACTCTGCTGCGGGCCATGAAATGGTCTTTTTTTGCAGTTCTTCGTGGAATGCGCCATCTGCGTGGGTTTTGTACCCTTTTTCTTGCAGGTCTGTCAGGGCAGCTTCGGCTGATGCCAAGGCATCCAAACCCACCGCGTGGGCCATCTGCCAGACTTTACCGGGGTAGGTCGAAAGGACCAGCACTGGGGTGATCTCGGCTTTAGGTTTGATGCCAAGTCGTATCCAGCCGGACACCCGGTTCACAACCGTTTCAATGCGCTCCTGTTCTGGGCGGTGCGCAAAGCGAGAATATTCCAGCTGGGGATCGCGTTTACCGGGTTCCTTGAACGAAACGATACCAGCAGTGATGCGGCCGTCCACTTCGGGTAAAACCACGTGCATGGCCAGATCTGCCGGGGACAGGCCGCGTTCCGCTTCGGCCCAGGCTTTGCGGCGTGACGTGGCGAGCGCGACCTGAAATACAGGGACTCCAGCCGCATCTAGCGGAGATGTTCCCTTGGCCCCTTTGCCAGAAAACGCGGTGGCATTGACGATCGCCGCAGGGGACAGGGCAACGACCTGCTCCGCCAGCCATTTGGCTGATTTGGGTGCTTTGAGGGAGGGAGCAAACAGGCCGACCGCCTCATACCCGCGGGCGCGAAAGGCACGAATGACGGCGGCAATTGGCGCGGTATCCGCAGCAGTTAAATAGGCCCGGTAAAAGCTGACCAACACACGGGGTTTGTCGCCCTGAAATGCAGTTTCGGGGGCAATCACACCCCGATCCGGGCACCAGGCACCGCATTCAGGCAGGGATTTGGACCCCATCACCGGCTTGGCATAAAGCCCGGTCGCAAGCGCCATTTGCGCCAGTGCAGCCTGTGCCGCGACTTCGCCGCCCGTGTCGCACAAATGCGCCAGGCGTCGCAGGGTCGAGACGGGCAGGGTTGAATAATCATCCAGACGGGTATCTTCGCGCCCATCCGCTGGCAGAACCGCCAACGCCAACCCTTTAGATTGGGCGAGGCTGAGGACCTGTTGCAACCCATAAGACCAATAGGGCACCCCTCCGATTAGACGGATTAGGATGCCTTTGGCCCCCTCTAGCGTCTGTTCCACATAAGTGTCGACAGACAGGGGGTGCTTGAGAGCGGTCAGATTGGCCAACCGCAAGGTGGGCATGTTCCCATCTGGTCCACCACCGCGATGCCAGCCCGCCGCAAAAGCGCCAAGGTCGCTGTCTGAATAAGACAGCACCACCAGATCCGCCGGGCTTTGACCCAGATCGGTTGGGGTTTCAGATTCTTCTAACCCGTGGCTTTCGCGAAAGACGACATGCATTGGTGGTTCAGCCCTTACTCGGCAGGTTCAGTGACACCGGCGAGGATATCGCGGATCTTGGCTTCTTGGATGTCATCATGTTCTGCGATGACCACGACGCGGCCCAGACGATTTTCCTCGGGCTTCCATTGGCGGTCGAACTGATGACGGACGCGGGCGCCAACGGCTTGAACCAGCAGGCGCATGGGTTTGCCAGCAACCGCAGCATAGCCTTTGACGCGCAGGATGTTCAGCTCGTTTGCCAGACGTTCGATGCGCGAAACCAGTTCGAGCGGGTCAGCCAGTTCGGGCAGATCAACAACGATGGATTCAAAATCGTCATGTTCGTGATCGTGGTGACCGTCGTGGTGGCTGGGGCGCGCATCCATGTCGTCTTCGGCGGCGGCCTCAAGACCCAGAACAACGCGGACGTCCACCACGCCTTCGGCAACTTCGACCACCGGCAGTGGGCGGGGGGCCTCGGCGGCGATGATTTCTTTGGCTTTGGCGATGCCTTCGGGGCCAGCCAGATCGGGCTTGGTCAGCAGGATAATGTCCGCGCAAGAGATCTGATCCTCGAACACTTCGCTCAAGGGGGTTTCGTGATCGATGGAGTCATCTGCCAGACGCTGCGCATCGACGGCGGCCACGTTGGGGGCAAAGCGGCCTGCGGCCACAGCTTCGGCATCTGCCAGAGCAATCACGCCATCTACGGTGATCTTGGAGCGGATATCGGGCCAGTCAAACGCCTTGAGCAATGGCTTGGGCAGCGCGAGGCCTGAGGTTTCGATCAGAATGTGCTCGGGGCGTGGGTCCAGCGCCATCAGAGCCTCGATGGTGGGGATGAAATCGTCGGCCACGGTGCAGCAGATGCAGCCATTTGCCAATTCCAGAATGTTTTCTGCAGGGCAGTCAGGGATAGCGCAGGATTTTAGGATTTCACCATCCACACCCACATCGCCAAACTCATTGACGATCACAGCAAGACGTTTGCCCTGTGGGTTCTGCATCAGGTTGCGGACAAGCGTTGTTTTGCCCGAGCCAAGAAAGCCGGTGATGACGGTAACGGGAAGTTTTGACAGATCAGACATGTTCAGGCTCCTAGCGGGGGAATGCGGGCGGCGCAGTTTTTGCGGAAATGGACAGGGCGTTCGCGCCATGGAACGATACCGTTCTCGGTGGCGTGATATTTTGTAGCCCCTTCAACGATGACATCGACGTCATCGTTCTCGTTCAGGTTCTCATAGACAAAGGTCCAGCGCGCGGGACCGCCGCGCAGCACGACAGAACATCCCTGATCACAGTTGGACAGGCATTCGACAGCTTTCAGCTGAACGCCATCGGGCAATCCGGCCTCGGCCAGAGCCGCATGCAGCAGGGCGCCGGGGCGCTGGCTGTCGTCCTCGATTGGCAAGCCGCGTCGGCAAGTGGTGCATACCAGCAGTTCCACTGGTGTTTGATCGGTCACGTCTCTCATCCCCCTACGGGTTGGGGAACGGGGTATGCGCGGGCCATAAGCCCGTCACCGGAACACCCCGTCCGGTTTGGTCTTCGGGTGTTGGCAGGTCTCCCGGCTTGCGGATGTCAGAAGGCGGATCCTTCTGTCGGGTGTCCCGCCTTCCCGGCCTGATGGCCAGTGGCTTGGGCTCCCTCTCCGGTCACGGTCGCGGGGGCGGCTGTGTTTCACAAGAGGGTTCTTGCTGACACATTCCCTTTTCATCTGTTTTCACAGACACCAACGGATGGGACATGCGGCATGGGCACCGGCCTTGTCAAGCATGGGGCGACATGGTTCACAGGCCAAGGCTGAAAAGCGACCCGACGCGATCATCCAACGGCATTTGTACTAAGCCGGTCTCGCAACCAAGCGGTAAACACCTGTGCCGAAGCAGGACGCGCGGCAGTGTCATCGGGATAGATCAGGTAATGCGACTGCCCGAAGGGAATCGCCGGCCCGGCAATTTGCAGTGGCAGACCCTGAGAGATGGCGTTCTGGGCAAAACGACTTAGGACCGTTGCATAGCCTGCGTCACCCATGACCATTTGCAGGGCAGCCACCGTGGTGTCGACCGAATGGAGTGGGGGGGTGTCTTGCGGAGCTAGGGCGTGTGCCTCGAAGTAGCGCGCCCAATTGTCCTCGTACCCAAGGATGTGGATCAAGGGTGCAGTTCGCAATTGGTTCAAAGTGGGCAGGGGGCTGTTAGCCCGGCAAACCGGAACGATGGTTTCATCACAAAGCTTTTCGACCCGCACACCGGGCCAATCGCCATACCCAAGGCGGATTTCGACATCAACGTCCTCGGGTCCTGTGCTGTCCGCCCAGATGTTGGATACCAATCGCACGGGAATATCGGGGTAGGCGGCTGAAAAAGCGGGGAGTTCCGCGGCGATCCAATAGGTGGCCGAGGAAATCGCCGCCCGAATGGTTAGTGTTTGCCGGGTTGCGGGTCCAAACAGAGCATTGGTGCTGAGCGTGATATCAGCAAGCGCCCGCCGAACTGTCAGCGCATAGGATTGACCCAATTCTGTCAGTGTCAGGCGTCGGGCCGCACGGGTGAACAGTTTTGCCCCCAGATCCGACTCGAGAGAGCGGATATGCAGGGACACAGCGGTTTGGGTCAGGCCCAATTCGCGGCCCGTTTCGGTGAAATTCAAATGTCGGGCGGCAGCTTCGAAGCTGCGCAACCAAATTGGATTGGGGAGGTTTTCCATATATCACCAAAAATATTTAGGCGTTGCAGCGTTTATTATTCGTTTCTCTTGGGGGTTGTCACGCGAAATACTCACCCTCAGAATCGTATATGCGGGCATGCGTCCGTCAGGGAGGAGAGAACATGAAAGTTGGTTTTATCGGTCTGGGCAATGTCGGGCATAAACTGTCAGGATCATTGCTGCGCAATGGCGTGGATCTGACTGTCTATGACCTGAACCCGGATCTGGTGCAGGCGTTTGTGGAAAAGGGCGCCAAGGCGGGGGAAAACCCGGCCCAACTGATGCGGGATTGTGATGCGCTCATTACCTGCCTGCCGTCACCTGCGGCATCGGATGCAGTGATGCAGGAAATGTTGCCCGAGGTGACGACGGGCAAGATCTGGATGGAGATGTCCACCACGGATGAAGCCGAAGCCAAGCGTCTTGGCGCGATGGTGATCGATCGTGGCGGTGCGGCTGTGGATTGTCCGGTTTCTGGTGGATGTCATCGTGCGGATACGGGCAACATCGCAATTTTCGCGGGCTGTGACCGCGCCACGTTTGAACGTATCCTGCCGTTCCTGACCACCATGGGGCGACGTATTCTGCACACAGGCGAATTGGGATCAGCTTCGGTTCTGAAGGTGTTGACCAACTATCTGGCCACCGTGCATCTGGTTGCCAATGCCGAGGCGCTGGTAACGGCGGCCGCTGCGGGGATGGATTTGAACACCACTTATGAGGCGATCAAGATCAGTTCGGGCAATTCGTTTTCTCACGTCACCGAAAGTCAGGTTATTCTGAATGGGTCACGCGATATTTCGTTCACCATGGATCTGGTGAAAAAGGATGTGGGCCTGTTTCAGGAAATTGCTGAGCGGTCCAATGTCCCGCTTGAGGTTAGCCCGTTGATCGTCAAGATTTTCGAGGATGGCATTGCCAGATACGGTGATCGCGAACTGTCGCCAAACATTATTCGTCGTCTCGAAGATGCGACGGGTCAGTCCATTCTGGCCCCCGGTTTTCCACCCGAAATGCTGGATGACGAGCCGGAAGAGCCCGGTTACGAGGTCATTCCGCAGGGCAAAGAGCTAAAGGCCGCTGAGTAATCAAAGCCCGAGCTTTTCACGGGAAAGCGCCCGGATCGCCTCAATCGTTGAGGTGTATTCGGGCGTGTTTTCAGCGGCATAGTGGAAGTTCTTGACCAAGCCAGTCAGCTGGGTGAAGACCTGTCTTGCTTCGGATTTATCCGCAAAATCGGCCTGTGATGTCACCACGTCATACATCATCTGGAATGTGAGGATTTGGCGTGGCATCGGCACGATGGCGTCAACGACATCAAATGCATCCTGCTGTAGATAGATCATATCCACAAACAGCGCTTTTTGCTGGGTCACGAAATCTTCGATTGTGACACCTTCTTCGCCGGTGACTTGCATCATCTGGGTGATTTGCTCGCCGCGATCCAATAGGGTAAGAAGTTCGCGCACCTTGGCGGTCCAGCCGCGCTGGGCGTTGTCTTCGTACCAATCGGACAGTTGATCAAGATAGCGGGACCAACTGAGCAACGGATCCACGGCTGGATAGAACCGTTTGTACGCCCGTTCCGATGACAACCCGAGAAAGCATTTCACCGTTGAAAGCGTTGATTGTGTCACGGGCTCATCAAAATTGCCCCCAGCGGGGGAGACGGTGCCAATCATCGTCAGGCTGCCGGTATCGCCGTCATTGGTTTTGATCACGCCAGAGCGTTCGTAGAGCCCCTTGATCGAGCTTTCGAGATAGGCGGGAAATCCTTCTTCGCTCGGGATTTCTTCGAGCTTGCCAGAGGTTTCGCGCATTGCCTGCGCCCATCGCGATGTGCTGTCGGCGATCAACAACACATTAAGACCCATCTGGCGGTAATACTCGCCCAAGGTGATGCCGGTAAAGATTGACGCCTCACGCGCCGCGACGGGCATTGATGAGGTGTTGCAGATGATAATCGTGCGATCCATCAGGCTGCCACCCGAGGTGGGGTCGGTCATGTTGGGGAATTCGTTGATGGTTTCAACCACTTCACCTGCGCGTTCCCCGCAGGCGACGACGACAACCACATCCACCTGTGCATTGCGTGCTATCAGGTTCTGCAAGACGGTTTTGCCAGCGCCAAAGGGACCGGGGATGCATGCCGTGCCGCCGCGCGCGATGGGAAAGAAGGTATCGATCAAGCGTTGCGAGGTCAGGACAGGTTCTGTTGGGTACAGGCGCTGCGAAAGATCTCGTTTCAGGATTCCTTCGGATAGCGGGCGACGTACGGGCCATTTCTGGATCAAGGATACTGTGTGTTCCGCCCCAGCCTCATCCGCCAACCTGACGACGGTATCCTCTAGGCGCGCCGCGCCTGATTGCACCCAAATTACCGCATAGGTTCCGGTCCAGTTGAAGGGGACCATAATTTTGTGATTGAAACGACCCTCTGGTACCGTGCCGAGGGTGTCGCCCGCAACGACTGTGTCACCGATCTTGGCGATGGGCGTGAATGACCATTTCTTTTCTGTATCCAAAGCCGGGACATCAGCGCCACGGGGCAGAAAGGTGCCAAAGGTTTCGGCGATTTTGGGCAGGGGCGATTGCAGGCCATCAAATACTTGTCCCAACAGACCCGGGCCCAGTTCGACAGACAGCAGTAAGCCGGTTTGTTCCACCGGATCACCAACGGCAACGCCAACCGTGCTTTCGTAGACTTGCACATCCGCCTCGTCCCCGCGCACGCGCAGGACTTCGGCTTTGAGCCGCTCTTGCCGCCCATCTGGCCCAATCAACGACGGCAGGATATAGACAACCTCGTTCTTGACCAACTGGCCGGGGATTCCTTGTGCATCTGGCAAGGTTTGGATTTTCAGCAGATCCTCTTGAACCGCAACGACACGCGCAGTTGCTGTTTGAGCGATCGGGGTAGGGGCAGTCATGGATGAGTTCCCTCAAGATTGATGTCACCAAAGGCGGCCATTGCTTGCTGTGACAACACTTCAAATCGCTCGGCAGCAGCTTCGGCGTTACTGTGGGCCCAGCGGTCAAAAATGTTCCAGGTCAGCACATAGATAGCGACCGCTTCGAAATCGAAATGATGCCGCGCACCGTATCGTTTCAATTGGCGGTGACTGGTGTCGAGTAGGTGGCGTTCCAATCCCAAGGGATCGTTTTGTTCCAAGAGGTGACGGGCCTGTTTCAGCCACGGCAAAGGCGCATCCAATCCAAATGTTGGCTCGGACCAATGGGCCGGGATATGGCGAGTCCAGCGGCCAAACCCAAAGGGGGCTATTGGCGCTGGCTCCCCCCGATGACGTAAACGCAGGGCAGCGACGGCGCTGCGCAGTTCCATTCGGTCCATAAACAGGCGGCGCAGAGTGGAGTGTGGGATCAGGGGGAGCGCCTGTTTGGCGCGATCTACAGCTTGGGCTTCGGTGATCTCGATGTCGTATTCCTGCCAACTTAGCACGTGTTCGAGAATGTGGAGGACCTTGGCATCTTCCGGAGACAGGGCCCGCAGTCGCTTGTTTAAGCGCAACCGCGACAGAGGGGGTAATCGGTCAACGAACAAGCGTTCGGATCGGGGCAGGCTGCACATAAGCGCTGTATAGCTGTCCTGAGTGCTCATTTTAGCGGATCACACCCTCAAGCACGGCACGGAAGCGAGGTTGTAGGTGTTCCATCAACAAGGACGCAACGGCGCGGTCCGTGAGATCCAGCACAACGCCTTGGTCTTCGGCGCGGACCCGAATGCCGTGGTCGATATCATCGGTTGCATGCAGGGTTACATCGTGGCGAAGCATCTCGGCGGTCAGACCTAGAACGTATTTGGTCAAGGCCCCGGATTGGAGCGCGTCAGCGTCTTGTCGAATGTCATCTGGGGTTGCGACCTTGGCTGGCAATATAACCCCGGTTTTACCAGATAGGTTTGACTGCGCTGCGGTTGCGCCAACGATCTCGAGGATCATCTGTTTTAGCAGATCAGGGTTTGTCATTTCCTTGGACACAAGGCGTTGCACGTCTTGGGCAAACTGCTCGGTCAGACCGGCCTTCATGGTGAGAACTGCGTCGCGCATTGCTGTGTCCAATGCCTGTTCGCCCGCAGCGCGATGGGTTTCGGCCTCGGATCGGGCGGTTTTGGCCAATGCATCGGCATCGCGTTTTGCGTCTTCGACGATCTGGGTTGCTTCGGCCTTGGCTTCGGCCCGAATGCGATCTGCATCCGCCTGTCCGGCGGCAACACCATCGTTACGCAATTTGTCGATCAGGGCATCAACACCCTGTGAAATCATGCCCTCTTGTTTCATCAGCTAATCCCCGCACTGATCACCAATGCAAAAACAAAGGCAAAGACGCCGAACCCTTCGATGATGGCGGCCGGAGCCAGTGCCAATCCAAAGATCTCGGGCTTTTCTTTCGCTGCATTGATGGCACTGGCGCAGGCACGGCCCTGTGAAATGCCACAATAGAGCAGCGCGATTCCCGCCAAGATACCAATGCCAAACAACCCGCCGGCGTTTTCTGGTGTGACCTCGCGGTTGAGGGTGAACATGATGACGATGCCATAAATCACAAAGGTCGACGGAAACGCCGAGATGCCGACAAATCGGCCATAGCCGCTGTCGACTTCGGTCATTGCGCCGATGCTGGCCTGACCTGCGATCGAACAGCCAATGGCGCTGGCGACAGTGCCCAGGGCCATCGGTGCGTAAATCCCCAGCCATCCCAGGGCGAGTACCAATTCATTCATTCCTGAACCTCCTTGCGGGCAAACTTGCGAAAGGCGACGCCTTCCTCTGGCAAACCCCATTTGTAGAATTCGATATAATTCAGTCGCAGCCCGTGCACGACGCCGCTCATCAAGGCGAGGGCAAAGTTCAGGGCGTGGCCTATCAGCAAAATGAGGACCCCGAGCAAGATGCCAAGGCCGGGCAGGGCCTCCATCACCGTTAGGGCCAGATCGTTGAACGTTACGGCAAGTGATGCTGAGGCCAGTCCAAGCGCAAACAGGCGCATATAGCTGAGCACATCGCCAAAGGCCCCCATGGCACCGGCAAGTGCTTGCCCCCCTTCCAGTAAACGCCAGAGCCAATCAATGGGGTGCTGAACGGGGCGGTCGCTGGAAAAGAAGAAGATGGTCAAGAGACCCAGTCCCATGAGGCCCCCCCCGATCACTGGGGTGAAGTCGCGCATACTGGCCAGCCATAACAGTAACCCACCAGCCAAGGCCGCGATCCAGCCAAGGTTTGCGATGGCTTTGCGATGCCCCCAGTTCGCATGCGCGGCAAGGGCATTGGCAAGCACCAAATGGGCGACCCCAATCAGGATCGACAAAAGCATCATGGCGCTGAAGTTAGTGAGATCCAGAATTTGCAGGGCTGACAAGCCCGGCGGCAGGGTTCCGAAATAACTGCCGACCGCAACTCCGTAAGCAATTGTGGCTGCGGAAATGATCAGGCCGACACGGCGCCAAGATCGTGTTTGCGCTGTTCGTCCAAGCGGAGCCCAAGCTGCAAGCAGTCCACCCAAAATGACAAAGCCATAGCCCGCGTCCGCGACGATCATCGCAAAGAACATTGCGAATGAGCCGATCAGCAACAGCGTTGGGTCCCACCCGTTGTAATTGGGAACCTGATAGAACATTGCCAGATCAACGCCAGCGCTGCGGTCTTGGGGTTGCTCCAGCAAGGTCGGAGGCAGTTCATCGGGCGCGGGGTCTTCGATCAGCAGAGCAAAGTCTTGGGTTCTTTCCCGGATCGCATCCAATTGATCCTCTGGCACCCAGCCTTGAACGGCGAACAGTTCATCCTGTGTGAGCACCTGCTGTTCGGCATGGGCCAGTTCAGATTGCGTTTCGGCGACAGCTAGGTTGCGCCGCATCAAAGTCAGGTATCGAGTTTGCGCGATCCGCTCCGCCTCGAACCCTTCGAGCGCGATTTCTGCCTCTTCCAGCTGCTCCTCCAACTCATGGATTGGGAGGGAGCCGGTGTGGGTGCGGGGCGCGGGCAGGATGTCATCAGCGGGTTCGTCTGGGGCAATAAGCACGACGTAGAGCGAACGATGATCTTGATGCAGGGTGGCCCAAGGCATGGGCAGATCATCCAAAGTTTTGCGGTGTTTTACCGGCAAGCGATAGAACCAGAAATGGTTGCCAGCCAATTCTTCTTTGGGGGGGAATTCCAAATCCCCCCAAGGGCGCACCTGATCAATGCGATGGGCTAGAAAATCGCGCCGATCCCCCATGTCCCGAATGCGTTGCATCAGGTTAAGACCCTGTTCCACCGCCGAGGTCATGTCGAAATCCGGGTCGCGGTGCACTTGGCGGCGCGGTTTTGGAACGTCACCCAAGAAACGCAGGACCTTATAGGCATCTTTGGCCCCGGATTCATTGATCTTTTCTGGGGCGTCGGGCAAGGGCGCAAGGGGCAATATGTGCATGCAACCCAAGTCTTGCAGGGTTTCTAACGCAGCGTGTTTTTCATCCATCGGACCAAGTAGCGTCAGTTTTTTCAACCGGGCAATGCTCATCTCAGCCTCTCCTGTGCGCGCTTGCGTTTAGAGATCTTTGAGCGCACCACCGCCTGCATTTGTTCATCGCTCAGGAAAATGCGGATTTTCTTGATGTTGGCCTTGGCACGCGGGATGAGGACTTTTTCAAACAGGTTCACGCGCTGCGTTACAGTGTCCACTGCCTTGTCGAAAATGCGCACGCGCTGCTGCGCGACCGAGACTTTTAGCCGGGCTTCGATCATGTCGTGTAGCAGTTGGGCGACAGCATCGACCCATTGCGGCTTGGCCATAGGGGAATAAGGGCGAACGGCGACCACCATCCGGTCAAGCTCTGGCAGTTTGACACCCACCACGTTCACTTCTTTGACGTGGTAATCTTGCAGTGTGACCAGCCCATCTAAATCAACCCCGTCTTGGGCCAGCATAGGGACGCGTTTGCCCACCGATTGCGCCAGATCGCTGACCTGAGCCGTCAATGTCGCAACATCCGCGCGCGCCTTGGCGCGTTCGGCCATCAGCTGCTGACGCTTGAGGTCCAACGATGGCAGGAACCGCTCATAGCTGCGCAGCTGGGTCGTTTCATGCGCCAGTGCGCTTTTATTGAGCTGCAACCGTGCCATGGGCCACCTTTGGGAAGTATTTGTCGACCAAGGCCTGCTTCATCAACAATTGCTCGGGTTGGAAACACTCGGCCAGGGTTTGCCACCCCAGATCCAGTGCATCCTCTAACGCGATTGAAACGTTAATATCCATGAACCGGCTTCGGAACAGATCGCCGAACTTTAAGAGCTGATCGTCGTAATCAGACAGATCAAAAGCCATAGCCTGTTTTTGCGCTGCATCCCGGGATTCAGAATAGAACCGGACCATGGTGTTCATGATTTGGCCGTGATCTTCGCGTGTTTCTTTGCCAATCACGTTCTGTTTGAGGCGGGACAGGCTGCCGAACGGGTCGATCACGCCCGAGTGCAGGTATAGCTGTCCTTCGGTGATGTAGCCGGTGTTATCGGGCACAGGGTGGGTCACGTCGTTGCCGGGCATAGTGGTCACCGTCAAAATCGTGATCGAGCCGCCTTGCGCAAAATCACACGCCTTTTCATAGCGCCGCGCCAGTTGCGAATAGAGATCGCCCATATATCCTCGATTGGATGGCACACGTTCCTGACTGATGCCAACCTCTTTCATGGCGTCGGCGTAAGAGGTCATGTCGGTCATCAGGACAAGAACGCGTTTGCCTTCTTCGACGGCAAATTTTTCAGCTACAGCCAGCGCCATATCGGGCACCAGCAGGCGTTCAACCAGTGGATCCAGCGCTTTGTTGACGAACATAACGGTGCGCGAAAAGACACCGGCGTCCTCAAAGGATTTCCGAAAGGTATAGAAATCATCAAAGATCAGCCCAAGGCCACCAAAGATCACTACATCTGCGTCGGCCTGAATGCCGATGCGCGACAGAAATGCGTTAAAGGGTTCGCCGGAAACCGAAAATACGGGGATTTTTTGGCTTTCAACCAAAGTGTTGAACACGTCAATCATCGGCACATTGGTGCGGATCATCTTTTTGGGGACGGTTCGTTTCGCCGGATTGACCGAAGGCCCCCCGATTGTCAGGCGCGGTTCGGCGGACAAGTCTGGACCGCCATCGATTGGAACACCGGCACCGTCGAAAACACGCCCCAAGATGTTTTCAGAATAAGGAACCTGCATGGGATGTCCAAGAAAGGTTGCGGATGCGCCGGTTGAAATGCCTTTGGTCCCGGAAAACACTTGCAGCGTGACCACATCGCGGTCGATGAAAATAACCTGCGCCAGAGATTTGTGTCCATCCACTGTTTCAATGACGGCCAAGTCCCCAAATCTCACGTGGGTTTCAGTCTCGGATTTCTGTGGAACTTTAACTTTGAGTGTATCGCCAACGATTTCGAGTATGCGTGTATACCTGAGTAAGCTCTGAGACATAACAATTCCTCGTGGCCCGACAAAATCAACTAAATTGTAGCTACGGGCAGGGTGTCACGACTTTGTGACACACACAGGAACGTTACACTTCAATTGTCTTGGTGCAACTGCGTTCCAAGGGGTTAGTCCATTTTCCGCCGACTTAAATATTGGTAACCTGTTGGCGCGTGGGCTTAAAATGACCTCCAGATCTACGAGTGTAAGTTCTGGCAGATTAAGCAGCGGTTATTTGGGGAAATGGCCGCGGTCAAATTTGGTGCCCAAATCAGGCGAGGCGTCACGTGAGATGACCTTTCGCGAGGTTGCTGGGGCAATGGACTGGTACTTTTGGCATTGATGGGTATCTTAAAGGGGTAGCGAGTATTGAAACGCCGAAAGCAAGGATTGTGGACCCATGTTAACCAGACGCCATTTTATCATTTCTACAGCGGCATTGTTTTCGGCTCCTTTGCCGACCTCCGCTTGGGCAGGGCCGACGTCCAATCAATCCAAGTGGTCCGCATGGGATGCTCAGGTGACGCCTGCCGGATATGACCCGGCAACATCAAACCCGTGGGGTCTGCATCGGCGATTTCTGCCGCAACGGGTTGAGGCGAACGCTGGTCTGACGCCCGGGGACATTCATGTCGATGCTGTTGCGCGATATCTTTATCATGTTCGGGGCGATGGCACTGCAATGCGTTATGGCGTGGCGATTGCGCGGGGCAATTTATACGAGCCGGGCACCTACACGATCCGTCGCAAGGCCAAGTGGCCCACATGGACACCGACGGCTGCGATGATCGAACGTGATCCGGGTGCCTATGCGAAACATGCTGATGGTATGAATGGTGGACCCACAAATCCCTTAGGGTCACGGGCATTGTATTTGTTTGATGGCAACCGTGACACCTATTTGCGCATTCATGGATCGCCCAATCCACAGTCTATTGGCGGGCGCGCCAGCTCCGGTTGTGTTCGCATGGTTATGCCGCATATCAACGGGCTGTACGACTACGTCTCAACCGGTGCGACCGCTTATCTTTATGCGCCAGAGGGCAGCAGCACCGCCTAAGGCGACCTAGGACGTACGGCGCAGGTCGGTGAAATGCCGACCTTTATGCTGGTTCGGGCGCGCGTGAACAGATGGGTTGCCCGCTTTTGGATCTGAGCGGCAGGAACGTCGTTTCCACAGGGCCGGCATGGCGATACACATAGCAGCCGTCCACCGGATCAATTTGCACGGATTTCAGATCCTGATGCGGGGCGGCGATCTCAATCACACCTTCTGGCAATGTCCCAATATATTGGCCAGATGCGCTGCTGCCGCCAGTTTCATATTGTTCGCAAGACGCCAGCACTTGAGCTGTGCCAACCAATAACCAAGCCAATTTTTTCATAAAGTGCTCTCTCCGCGATTTTGTTGGAGAATGGGTGATTTTGTGCTCGATAACCAGCGTTTTCATACTGCTATAAGAATGATTTCCCCGCAACTTTGGCCAAGATTGGTCCTTTTCTGGTCTGAGCCACACGTCCAAATTTAGACAAACCTATTGATCTGGCCGTGAACCACTGAGATGAGGGCGCTTGATTCCATCCTGAGCCGATGGCGTCCGCACTCTCTGCCTTATGCCCGATCTTTTGGAGCCTCCCTCAATGACCATTTCCTACCTTATTACGCATTCTGGTGGCTTCCACGCTGACGAGTTGATGTCGTCGGTTATCCTCAGACGGCTGTTCCCGCAAGCAGAGTTGGTGCGGACGCGCGATCGTGCGGTGCTTGTGCCTGCGGGCGACAAGATCATTTATGATGTGGGCGGCAACTATGATGCTGAGCAGCAGATCTTTGATCATCACCAGCGTCCCGGTCCGCTGCGCGAAGATGGCCAGCCCTTTAGCTCGTTTGGCTTGGTCTGGGGGCATTATGGGCAAGCCTATCTTGCTGCATTGGGTGTGCCGGCCGAGGAGGTCGAGGCAATACACGCCAAATTTGACACGAAGTTTGTGTTGCCGATTGATTTGCTGGACAACGGCGCGATGGAACCTTCGGTGGCTGGTCCGCTGTCTGTACTGACTTTGCCTACGTTGTTGGGAAGCCTGAAGCCTGTGTTTGACGACACCTCTCCAACTGCGGACGACGATGCCTTTTTTGCGGCCCTTCCCATTGTGCAAAGCTTTATCGAGGCTTTCATTCAGAACCTCGCAGCGAAGGCGCGTGCGCAAGGTGTTGTCGAGGATGCGATTGCCAAAGCAGGGACATCGGCCATTCTCGAATTGCCGATGGGCATGCCGTATCGCTCTGTTCTGGATAAGGCGGGGGCGGATCATATCTTGTTCGTGGTCAATCCACGGGGAGGGGACTGGACCCTCAATGGCATCAAATTGTCGGGCGACACATTCGAACAACGCGCAGATCTGCCCGAGAGTTGGGCAGGGTTGACTGATGCGGATCTAGAAGAGGCATCGGGCGTTAAGGGCGCCAAGTTTTGCCATAACGCGCGTTTTATCGCCGTTGCGAGTTCACGTGAGGCCATCTTGGCCATGGCAGAGTGCGCAGTCAAAGCGGTAAAGCAGGGGGCGTCCTGATCCCATTTACCCTCAAACAAGCAGCACATCGCGTCCTCAGGGGGCGGTGTGCAATGTGTATCGGGTGTTGTGATCAAAGTTGCCGCAGTGCACCCATCGCGTCCTTTGTCTAAAAGGGCCTCTATCCGCGGATCTTGACGTCTGCTTTGCGTGTTTTAGGGCGGTGTCCCGGTAAAGCCCAGTTGAGCATCTTGCAAATCCAGAGCAATAAGTATACCATTGCATACAATTGAGCTTGATGCGACTCGCCAGACGTTTCTGACGCCCAGCGTTCAAGCTACGTGCAACACTATATCGGCGGCAAAACCATGACTTTATACAGTGACTACCTAACCGAGATTGAAACTCGTAAAGAACAGGGCTTGCACCCTAAGCCCATCGACGATGGCGCGCTTGTAGCTGAACTTATCTCGCAGATTAAAGACACCGAAAACAAGGATCGCGAAGCGTCCTTGCAGTTTTTCATCTACAATACCCTTCCCGGCACGACGAGTGCCGCAGGTGAGAAAGCAAAGTTCCTGAAAGAGATCGTGCTTGGTGATGTCACTGTCGCCGAAATCACCCCTGTGTTTGCGTTCGAGCTGCTTTCACACATGAAGGGCGGCCCGTCTGTTGAGGTTCTTTTGGATCTGGCGCTGGGCGATGATGCATCCAACGCGGAACAGGCTGCCGCAGTTCTGAAAACACAAGTGTTCCTGTACGAGGCGGACACAGATCGTCTGGCTGAGGCCCATGCTGCAGGCAATGCCGTCGCAACGGATATTCTGGAAAGCTATGCGAAAGCAGAGTTCTTTACCAAGCTTCCTGAGGTCGACGAAGAGATCAAGGTTGTCACCTACATCGCTGGTGAAGGCGACATTTCCACCGACTTACTGTCACCTGGGAACCAAGCACACTCGCGCTCGGACCGTGAACTGCACGGAAAGTGCATGATCACACCTGAAGCACAGGTTGAAATCCAAGAGCTTCAGAAAGCGCACCCTGACGCGCGCGTTATGCTGATCGCGGAAAAAGGCACCATGGGTGTTGGGTCTTCGCGGATGTCTGGCGTCAACAACGTGGCGCTGTGGACCGGCAAGAAAGCAAGCCCTTATGTGCCGTTCGTGAACTTTGCCCCCGTCGTGGCGGGCACGAATGGCATTTCACCGATCTTTCTGACCACGGTTGGTGTGACTGGCGGCATCGGCCTTGACCTGAAAAACTGGGTCAAGAAAACCGACGCAGACGGCAATACCGTGATGGATGACAATGGTGATCCAGTGCTGGAACAGGCTTATTCGGTTGAAACCGGCAAGGTTCTGACTATCAACTCGAAAACCAAAAAGCTGTATGACGGCGACACTGAATTGGTTGATGTGTCTTCTGCCTTTACCCCACAAAAGGTCGAGTTCATGAAGGCAGGCGGTTCATACGCTGTTGTCTTTGGTAAGAAGTTGCAAACATTTGCTGCTGAAACCCTTGGTCAGGACCTGAAGTCTGCCTTTGCCGCATCGAAAGAGATTTCGCAGGAAGGGCAAGGCCTGACGGCTGTTGAAAAGATCTTTAACAAAAACGCGCGTGGCGTAGCGACAACCGCAGATCTGCATGCGGGTTCCGATGTCCGTGTGAAGGTCAACATCGTTGGTTCGCAGGACACAACTGGTTTGATGACCTCGCAAGAGCTTGAAGCGATGGCGGCGACGGTTATTTCGCCTTCCGTCGATGGCGCGTATCAGTCGGGTTGTCACACTGCGTCGGTTTGGGATCTCAAGGCGCAGGCCAATATCCCCAAGCTTATGAGCTTTATGAACAAATTTGGTCTGATCACCGCGCGCGATCCCAAGGGCGAATACCACGCCATGACAGACGTGATCCACAAGGTGCTGAATGACCTGACCGTGGATGATTGGGACATCACCATCGGGGGCGACAGCCACACCCGCATGTCCAAAGGCGTTGCCTTTGGTGCGGACTCGGGCACCGTGGCGCTGGCGCTGGCCACCGGCGAAGCCTCGATGCCGATCCCTGAATCCGTCAAGGTGACCTTTAAGGGCACGATGGCTGATCACATGGATTTCCGTGATGTTGTGCATGCCACGCAGTTGCAGATGCTGGCACAGCATGGCGACAACGTGTTCCAAGGCCGCATTATCGAAGTGCACATCGGCACCTTGCTGGCGGATCAGGCGTTCACCTTTACCGACTGGACTGCCGAGATGAAGGCCAAAGCCTCGATCTGTATTTCAAACGATGAAACGTTGATCGGTTCGCTGGAACTGGCCAAGTCTCGCATCCAAATCATGATCGACAAGGGCATGGACAACGCGGCACAGACCCTGCAGGGGTTGATCGACAAAGCCGACAAGCGGATTGCTGAGATCAAGTCGGGTGAAAACCCTGCTCTGACACCAGATGCCTCCGCGAATTACTTTGCCGAAGTTGTTGTGGATCTGGATCAAATCAACGAGCCGATGATCGCGGATCCCGATGTAAACAACGCCGAAGTGTCCAAGCGGTATACCCACGATACCATCCGCCCAATTTCGTTCTACAAAGCGGAAAAGAAAGTGGATTTGGGCTTTGTTGGATCGTGCATGGTGCACAAGGGCGATATGAAAATCGTCGCGCAGATGCTCAAGAACCTCGAGAAATCGCAGGGTAAGGTGGAGTTCAAGGCCCCACTGGTTGTCGCGGCACCGACCTACAACATCATTGATGAGATGAAGGAAGAGGGCGACTGGGAAATTCTGCAGCGGTATTCGGGCTTTGAATTCGACGACTTCATGCCAAAAAACAAAGCGCGGACCGAGTATGAGAACATTCTCTATCTTGAACGCCCCGGTTGTAACCTGTGCATGGGTAACCAGGAAAAGGCAGCCAAGGGTGACACGGTTCTGGCCACATCAACACGTTTGTTCCAAGGCCGGGTTGTTGAAGACGCGGCTGAGAAGAAGGGAGAGTCCCTGTTGGCTTCGACACCTGTTGTTGTTTTGTCGGCGATCCTTGGACGGACCCCTACCATAGAAGAGTACAAAGCTGCGGTTGAAGGGATTGACCTGACCAAGTTTGCACCCCCTCTGGCAGTTCCTGCTGGGGCGAAATCGGCTCACTTTTAAGGCTGATAACCAAAGGTGGGCTCGCTGCGCTATCCGCGCAAGGCATGGATTGAATGGGGGGAATCTCGTTAATCTTCCCGACGGTCCGAAAATTAATGGGTGTGCGATGATTGTCATCGCGCGCCCAAATTTTTTGGCAATCACTTCACCCAGTATCCGGTCGGTTGGGATCTAAAGAGTCTCATTCAAATGCGAGGTTCGGAACTTACATTTTGGCATGTATGCCAACTTGGGTGATAGCATCCTACATCTTACTGCGCTCGCGCAAACCGGGGCCGATTTGTTTGGGGGAGGGGAAGCGTAAGTGTAGGGCAAGACGTTTCCATCCGATCGCACGAAGAACTAAATGATCTCTGTTGCGAACGTTACTCTGAAGACATGTCTTGTTTATCGGTTGGTGGCTGCACACCGAGTTTCCAATATGCTCAGCATGCAGCCACTAAAAAAGTGACGAACACCTAATATGCAGAACTAAACAACACCGCTAGGCGGCAAAAAAATCGGTGGCAGCCAACACCGATGCAATTTTCGAGTCACGACCTTCTAGGATTCCCACCAATCGTCTTTACGAGCTGCTAACTTATGTCTGCTTCGGGCTGGGAGCAGCCACCCGCAGGGGATGGCCGCTTTGCGCAGATTGTGACCTTTGCAAAGTCCGGCAATCTACCCAGTCGCATAGCTTAAGACCGCTGCACTGCCGCGAGAGAAACGGTCATTGGTGAGGCCTGCTGTGTGATTGTAAAAGTGAAGGTCGGCTGAGTATACAGAGCAGTCGTCAACGCGGCTAAGCGCAAACGTCTGCCTTCAACAGAAGCCAAATTGATCCAAAGGAAACGTGAGCCCGTAACAAATAGTGTTTACCTCAAGAATCTGCGGACGAACACACTTGGCGTTCCATTTTGGGAGGTCGTTTTGGAAGGGAACTGAAGATGAGACAATTTATCGTAAACGGATGGAACTCAATATTTGATGCTGAAGTGAGTCCTCTTCGTAACATTCCGGATGTTGCCACAAGGCACTACGTACTGCAGGGACTGGCATTCATGTGGGCAGTTGCTTTTGCCACTGCTATTGGAAGTTACACGGTGTTGGCTGCAAGTATTCTTGGGCATACTGTTCTGATAGCAGCTGCAGCGATTACGGTTGCAACCTTTTCTGCTGCTGCGGAGCGCCCTGAGTTGTTCGCAAACAATCTGGGTCGGCGCATCAATGGCGAGCACGAATAAGTGATCAGCAAAGTGCCGCTTTGACCGCATGTGAGAGTTTCGACAGCGGTTCCGACAGCGGTCGATCACGCTTGGTGGCGGTCAAGGACAGCTTTCGGGGATTCGCGCTACAGTGCTGCATCTTACTTTGCGATTTGATGGGCGCGAACCAGCGATCTTCGCTGCACCAGCATCGAACAGTTCTGTCCGCGCTGTGGTCACAAGCCAAGTTTGACAGCAACGTCCACTATGGGCAGGCATCAGCCGGTCAAAGTACAAATGCTCTTGTTGATTGGCCTGCTTGCAACCTCCGCGTGCCTTTCAGGCAGAGTCCCCGTGTTAGGGGTCCCGGCTGGGGTCGGTGGGGTTACTGGAGAAGAGAGCGATTTTGTTGCCTTGGGGATCGCGCAGGTAACTTACGTAGAAGGTTGGTCCGTAGGCGGGGCGGAAGCCGGGTTGGCCTTCGTCTGAACCGCCGGCCGTGAGGGCGGCGGCGTGGAGAGTACGGACTTGGCCTTGGTCTGTTGCCTCGAACGCGACCATAGCGCCGTTACCGGCAGAAGCGGGGCATCCGTCAAAGGTGGGTTTCACATAGAAATCGGGCAGGGTGGGCGTTTGGCCTGCGGGCACGGGCAGGGCGTAGCTGAGCCCCTCCGGGCCTTCGGATAGGGTGTAGTTCAGGGCGGGCAGGAAGGCCGAATAGAACAGTTTGGCGCGGGGGATGTCATCGGCTCCGACGGTGACGTAAGCAATCATGCGAGGGCTCCTGTATTGGGGCGTTGGGCGGTTATTGTGTGAGGGTAGGTCACCCGCCGCAGCAGCGCAATTAGAGAGGGTTTTTTGGGTCTCGCAGCGATGGGTGTTTGTGGCTAGGGTGCGGGAATGTGCAGTCAGTATTCGGGGAGGAGACCTTATGGTCTGGATTAAAACGGTGCCATTTGAAGAGGCGACGGGAAAGCTGAAGAAGTTGTATCAGCGGGTCACGGGGCCGGATAACAACGTTGATAACATCATGATGTCGCACAGTTTGCGTCCCCACACGATGGAAGGGCACATGGTTCTGTACAAGAACGTGCTGCATCATACCGGCAATACGCTGCCCAAGTGGTTTCTGGAAACCCTTGGCGTGTGGGTCAGTTCGCTGAACGGCTGTGCCTATTGTGTCGAGCATCATTTTCAGGGGATGCAGCGCGAGCTGGGCGACGAAGCGCGGGGGCTGGCGATCCGGGCAGCGTTGGAGGCGCGCGATCTGACGGATGTGCCCTTGGACGATGCGCAGGTCGCTGCATTGCTCTATGGGCGCAAGTTGACCGAGGCCCCGGCGGAGATGGTCAAGGCGGACGTGAATGCGTTGCTGGCCGTGGGCTATGACGATGGTGAGGTGTTGGAAATCAACCAGCTGTGCGCCTATTTTTCCTATGCAAACCGGACGGTTCTGGGGTTGGGATGTTCGACCAAGGGCGACATTCTGGGCCTGTCACCGAACAATTCGGATGATCCGGATGATTGGGGTCATAAATAGGGTTGGGGCCTGAGAGGGGACAGGTCGGGCGTGCCCCATTTGCGGGATGCTGACTATATCGCGTGTCTGGAAGCCGATCTTGGAGGTTGCGCATATGCGGGGGAATGTGTTGTGTAATTGGCACCTTCGTGGTTTTCAGAGTTCAGACCAAAAGGTGGAGGATGGCTCACAGAGGTTTTGCACGGATGCGATAAATCGTTGGGGGTGTTCAATTTGGTCAAACCGAAAGCGACGCGGCGACCAGTTGTAATATTGACGCCCATCGTTGCCATCCACAATTAGGATGCCGTGAAAATACCAGCCAGACGTTGATTTGTACCCTGAAGCCGTTGTGTAGAAAGAAAACCCTCGCAAATCCCAGAACGAACTGACGTTCGACGACGGCCCGTGGTGCGAAATGCAAAGAGGATAGCCCGCAGAAATGCGGTTGGCCTGAAATACGACTGACGGGACTGACAGAAGAGACCACACGGCAGCAGTGGCTGACAGGGCCATCCCCGAGAAAGTCAATCGCGCGCCACCTGAACCAATCGCCCGATTGCCAAGCACAACACGCTTGACGCCACTGCAAGTGAGAGAGCACCACCATGCGCCATCGACAAAAGCGTAGAGTGAGGCGACGTGAACGCCGCGTTGACAAGTGTGAGAAACAGCCCAACCAGCAAAGCCGCAATTGCCAAGGGCCAAATTCGCGCGGGCGATGCGGGGCTTGGCAATGCAATCCTTAGGATGACTGCTGCGGCGGGTAATGCGGGGGCAGACCAAACGAGCAACACCGCGGCCTTACCCACAGTCATCGCCCCCCCAAACAGCTTTGTTTCAATGAGCTGTATGAAGCCTGCGAAAATGAGGGCAGCAAAGGCCGGAAGAGCAACTGACGTTTTCTTCAAGGTTCGCGGTTCCCCATCTGGAATGATTTGTGCAGTATCCTAAAAGAATCAACACTTTGTCGCGTAGACGAGCCATAAACGCAATCGAAGGACCTGATCTAGTGAAGGTCTGCTCTTTGTTTCGTGGATCATTGGATTGCAATTTACGGTGGCAATTGCGTCTATCGCGCAGCCTTCCGCAATGAGGTGCCAACATTATTGCTGACCAATACGTTGTGTGACCACACTTCAAAAAATTTGTCTTTTGGGGATTTTAGGCATTGATCTCAAGTTGACTTGAGGAAGTACAGAGTAAAGCGCTGAACGTTAACAAAGGTGCATGTGATAGTATGAAGACCCTTTCTCGAGCTGATCAGCTGCCACGATTCATTGTGGCCAGTGGCATGACCAATCTCGCCGATGGCATTGCGGTGGTGGTTTGGGCGTGGATCGCATCGTTGCTGAGCCGCGATCCGCTGTTGATTGCATTGATGCCTGTGGCGTTGCGGCTGCCTTGGTTTCTGTTTGCACTGCCTGCGGGGGTGATCACGGACCGGGTGGATCGGCGGCGGCTAATTCTGGCGATGGATGTTGTGCGGGCTTTGGCGTTTGGGGCGGCGGGGCTGGTGATTTGGCTGTCGCAGCCTTTGGCGGCCCCGGTTGAGGATGGCACGTCAATGCCGGTGCTGTTTGGCGCGTTGTTGGGCTGTGCGTTGGTTGTGGGCATTGCCGAGGTGTTTCGGGATAATGCAGCACAAACGATGTTGCCGGCGATGGTGCCTGCGGCACAGCTAGAGCGCGCCAATGGGCGGCTTTGGAGTGTGGAGCTGGTCGGGAATTCTTTGTTGGGCCCCGCGCTGGGTGCGTTCTTGATCGCTTCGGTGATCTGGCTGCCGTTTGTTTTGAACGCGGTGGTGTTTGTGGTGGCGACACTCCTGATGCTGAGCGTACGCGGTCAGTTTATGCCGGATCGCACCGATGCGGGGCATTGGCGTGATGAGCTGAAGCAAGGAGTGGATTATCTGCGCGGTGCGCCGTTGTTGCGATTGTTGGCGGGGCTGACTGGGGTGTGGAACCTGTTGCATCAGATGGTTGTGATTGCCCTAATTCTACATGTGCAGGAAAACTTGGGGCTGGGGGCCACCGGCTATGGGTTGATCCTGGCCGCCGGGGCCATTGGCGGCATTCTGGGGGGCTTTGTGGCAGACCGGATTGTTCAGAAGATGGGGCCGGGAGCGGCGGCGCAGTGGATGACGTTGGCCTCTGGCGTGGCGTTCATCGCGATACCGCTGGCACCGAATGGGATTGCATTGGCCTGTGTGCTGGCAGCGTTCGAATTTACTGGGCTGGTGTGGAACACTGTGTCGGTGTCCTATCGTCAGCGCACAATTCCGAATGTGTTGTTGGGACGGGTCAACAGTATTTATCGGCTGTTGGCCTGGGGGATGATGCCTGTTGGGCTGATCCTGTCGGGGGTGATTGTCAGTTTGGCCGAAAACATCATGTCTCGCGAGCTTGCATTGGGGATGCCGTTTGTGGTGGCGGCGATTGGGGCGGTGGCCTTGACGCTGTTTGCCTGGGGCCCGTTGGGGCGTGGCTTTGGCGCCGCCACGGTTGACGTTTAAAACGTGGGGGTGCTCAAGGGCATTGGCGAGTGCCCTTGAGCAATATTGTTTAGGGGCGGATCAAGCAGCTTTGCGGGTGATCAGGCGCATGACTCCAACCATCACGATGCCGTAGAGTACGTGGCCTACCAGTGCGACCCAAGTGATACCTGTGAAGTTCAGGAAAAAGGGCAGGCCCGCAAAGGTGGTGATGCCACCAATGGCAAAAACCCAGAGACCAAACCCATAGATCGCGGAGGGCAGGAACCAGTGGGTGTTGCCCATTACACGGGTCCAAATGGGTTCAAAAATGAATAACCAACCCACCGGGTAGCCAATCAGGCCAACAAGGTAGAAGTGGACAAAGTAGCCGGCAAAGTCACCTGATGGCAGGCCAAGCGTCGACAGCAGGCTGCGCGCAAGCCCGTGGGGCGACAGGTTGGCAAAGCCCAATGCCGGGCTGATCATCTGTCCCCAGAGATCAAAAGCGTTGCTGGCGAAGAAGCCAGAGATGAACATCAACCCCAAGGTCTGGACGTTCAGCGGCGGAAAGGTGCGGGAAGACGTGCTCATTTTTGGGCCTCATCAATTACGTGTCTGGTGAACTGTAAGCCTGCATTTAGGCACGATATCAATTCTGTGACGGGGTTCTCGCGAGATGGTGAGAGAGGAACCCGGTTTTGTAACATGGGGCTTCGGGTGGTGATGTCCGGGTGGTGGTTAGGAAGCCGTGCCCCAAATAGGTGATATAGAGAAGATCATTTGATTGCGCGGTTCCCGTCCGAAACAAGTCAGGACCCGTGAAGACGGTTGTCCGGTAGCAATTGGAATCTCGTAATTTGTGCTTTGATCTAACGAGACTGCCTTTGATCTAGAAAGCCCCTGACATTTGTCGCGATAGGATCCGGTGACTAAGATGCGAGCGTGTGTCGCCTTTTTGTTCGGGGTGCAGACGGGTGGTTCAGCAAAGGTCACTTTTCCTGAATGCAAAGTAAAAAAGAAATGAGTTGGCACGGTCAGGGGGGGACAGTCAAAGAAGTGGCAACGGTATAACGGCAACCGGCCTCATCTTTTTCTTGAATCCCTAAAGGGGCTCAAGAAAACGAAGCGCGAATTACAGCGACCGCAGAAAAATCTGGCCAGCAAGAACAGCAACCATTGTGCCTGCAAGGATCTCCAGCGTCGCAGCTGCTCGCACTGCGCCCGGACCCTGCCATTGCATCAGTGTGCCTTTCCGGATTGTGACCGCTGCCACTGCGACAACAACAGTGAGCAAGGCCGTACCCAACCCCATGGCGAAAGCACCGGCAACCCCTGCCCACAGAATGTCCATACGCCATGTGAGAAGCAGCAAAAACACGGCTCCCGTACAAGGCCGGATCGCCACTGCACCAACAATCGCAAGCGCATCCCGGATTGAAGACATCTCTGCTGCTTCCTCTGCCGTCGGCCCATGCCGGTGCCCGCAGGTCGGGCAATTTTCGGTATGATGCGCGTCGAGGCTTTCATGGCTATGATCATGGGGCAGACTATGCTGACTGAGAAACAACCGCCGAAGGCCTCGGATCAACAGCCACAGACCAACAAGCGCGATCAATCCGTATGACAGGGGCGCCAGTACGTCGTCCGCCGCGCTGGTTAGCTGTTCCCTGCTCCAATCCAACAGCAGTAGCCCGCCCACGACAAGCAGAACAGCCATTGCCGCCTGCGCCAACGATGCCGCCACCGACAACCCGGCCAGCCTTAGCAACGGCACAGGTTTACCCAAACCATAGCCTCCGATCACCAGCTTGCCGTGTCCGGGCCCTGCTGCGTGAAAAAAACCATAGGAAAAACACAAGGCAAGCAGCGCCGCAAGCGCTCCCGGCTCTCCGTTGCGAAGCGCTCGCAAGCCCCTTGCCATGGCGTTTTGCACATTGCGCTGCCCTTCTGCAGCCCAAGCAAGGACGGCCTCGGCCCCTCCAAAAACCCAAAGCCAAATAGCGACCACCAAAACTGCTGCTGCAAGCAGGAATGCACTTTTGCGCATCTTACTCTCCGCAACTCAGCCGCACGGTATCAGCAAATGCTTCACCAACTTCAGGATAAGCATTCTCAGCCTGGTCCACAGGCGTCGCGTACAGCAGCTCTTCTACTTTATCATAGGCAGCAATCAGATCTGGTGGGGTTGTCTCTCCCGTGCAGCCACCTGTAACTTCCAAACCCTGATTCAAAGTATATGCAGTATAATAGGTGGGGTCATAAGCCTTGAAAACCACTCCGTTTGCTGAAGACGGCTCGAGTAGCGTTCTGCGATGGCGGGTGGTGATCTGTCCGTCTGAAACGTTTGTCATCAGATGTTCGGCACCATGCAATGCCAACGCTTTTCCGCCCTGCGTCAAGTAAATATCACCGTCAAAGCCTTCGCTCCACTGTAGATCAAAACCCTGCAGCTTTGCCAACTCTTCCGATGTCAGCTCCCCATCAAAATCCGCGTCCAACCCCAGATCCTCAAAGATTAATAGTGAGTAAAACTCATCATAAGCCCAAGTCACTTCTACGGCCTCAAGCTGTCCGTCATCCGTGACGAGCACCTTCAAAGCGGTGTCGACAAAAATATGCGGGTGCGCGCTTACTCCGCTGGGACCCAGCGCGATAGCAACAAGAATGGGTAGAAATTGTTTCATGCCCTATTCTGTAGGGTGCTGCTTTGTCCTGATCAAGCAATGACCCATTTGGAAGAGAAATTGCTTTGTTCGTTGGCCCCAATGTTCGGATTATGTGCACTTCGGATATCTCTATCGAACAGGTCGTGGATCAAAGGCAACAATGTGGGATGTCGTTTGCGTCCGTTAAGAAAGCAGAAAGGTCGGCTTCTAGAACCATACCAATGATGAAATTTGTCACCTGCTGCCAATCTTGCAATCCCTTCAAGCTATTTGTGCAAAAGAATCCACCTGTATGTGGGATCTTCTCGTTCCACATCCTGATGTGGCAGCACGTTTCACAAACTGACCGCAGGTGCGTAGGAGACCGCCTACGTTACGAGCGCCCAAACGATCGAGGATTGATATGATCGTGGACATAACAAAATGAAGATCGTGTCTCAAAAGATCCAAGTTCTCAATTGGAACGCTCATGCTCTTTTTTGTTGATCGGACATGTCGCCAGAACTCGACATCGGAGTCTGTAAAAGCGGGCAAAGTTGACGGTGGATGATCCCGCAGCTTAGCCTTGTAAGTGAGGCCGCTTACTGCACCAAGGGGGCAGCGAGGTTGGGAAAAGGGGAAAGCATTTATGTCATTTCAACTCTCTGGCAATGCACCAGAAATATATGAAAAAATAATGGTACCGCTATGGTTCGGACGTTGGGCAGAGGCCCTTCTGACATTTGTTTCTTTGAAAGCCGGCGAAACCGTTCTCGATGTTGCTTGTGGGACTGGCGTGACCACCCGAATAGCTAAGCGGGATGTCGGCAGTGATGGGCGAGTGATTGGGTTGGACATCAATGGAGGGATGCTTGCGAAGGCCCGTGAACTGGCTGCTGACATGGATATTACATGGATCGAAAGCGATGTCATTGAGACGGGGCTTTGGGAGCACAGTGTCAATGCGGTCATTTCCCAGCATGGCTACCACTACTTTCCTGACCAACCTGCTGCGCAAGCTGAATTCTATCGCGTTCTTGTCCCATCGGGGCGCATCGCAATGTCTATATGGGATGGGCACAGTGCCTACACCAAAGCTATATGCTCCGCTGTGGAGAAATTCATTTCTCCTGAAATTGCGAGGAAGCAACGCAGTCAAAGGGAAACACCTTCAGCAGAAAGGTTGGTTGCGAGTTTTTCGGAAGCCGGATTTCGTAATGTTGCCGTTGTACGCCAAGAATTGTTGATCAAAGTTCCCTTGGCTGCAAAGTTCGTCCCGCTACATCTTGGATCGATGCCAATCGCTAGCTCATTTCACAATCTTCCTGATGAAAAGAAAGAGAAACTTATTGCTGACGTCGCTGATGCATTGAGAGGCAATATCGTTGGTGACCAGCTTGTTTATCCAGATGTCGTCAATGTTGTGACGGGGATAAAGTAGTTCGGTTTTTTGGGCGTGGAAGCTTAGGTCCCGGTACTTTGGACGCAGTGGTGCCGTTCACTGCATGGAGTAGTCCTTGGGCTGCACGCAATATTATGGCGCGTGCATAACTTTATACGCGCCATGTATTTTCAGTCAGGCCTCGCCCCCTGATTTCAGGGCACGTTGAAAGGCGGGGCGGGCTTGGATGGCTTGGGTAAAGGCGGCTAGCTTCGGAAATTCCGCCTCGCGGCCCAGACGCGCGACGACACCGGCAGGAAAGCTGAGCATGATGTCGGCGGCGGACAGGTCATCCAGCACAAAGTGGCCCGAGGGGCGCAGCAGGCTTTCCATATAGGCAAAGTGGCTGGTCAGTTCCTGTTGGATGCGGGGGTGCAGGGGGGCACCGGCCTCGCCCAGTAGCCCGACATAGAGGTTGAGCAGGATTGGAGTCATCACCGACCCTTCGGCGAAGTGCATCAGCTCTAAGTGGCGGATGTATTCTGGTGTGCCGAGGGGCGGGATCATCTGTGGCCCATGCGCGGCGCAGATCAGTTCAACGATAGCGGCGGATTCGGTGATCAGTTGGCCGTCCATTTCGATCATGGGGGATTTTCCCAGCGGGTGCATAGAGATCAAGTCGGGCGGTGCCAGTCGGGTTTTGGCGTCGCGCTGATAGGCGATCACCTCGTAGGGCACACCGAGTTCTTCTAGCAGCCAAAGGATACGCAGGGACCGGGATTGGTTGAGGTGGTGAACTTTGATCATGGGGGCGCTCCGGTTACGGGTGCCAGTTGCGGATTGCGTCGGCAACGGCTTGGGGTTGTTGATGGCAGAGCCAGTGGTCTGCACCGGGAATCGTGACGCGGGTCAGGTCGGGGGCAAAGTCTTCGAGCCCATTGGTGGATTCAGGCAACAGTGCCTTGTCGTCATCGCCCCAGATCAGCAGATGGGGTTGGGGTACGTGCAGCTTATCCAGCGGCAGGTCGGGCAGATCGGTGAGCGGTTCGCCAGGCGCGGCAACACGCAGCGGCGAGGCGCGATACCAGTTCAGCATGCCGTTCAGGCGACCGGGACGCGCCCATTCTGTTTTGTAGCGAGCCAGTGTTGCGGCATCAATCCAATCGGTGCCCACGTGATGGCGAAAGAAACGTTCGAGGTTCTTATAATCATTGGCCGAAAAAATCTCAGCGGCGTCGTCGCGACGCAGGGTGTGGATGTATTGCGAGGCGGCGGATTGCGCGCCACCCGCTGCCATTTCGCGTTGGAACGGCACCGGGTGCACCCCGTTGGCGATGATCAGGCGGCTGACCAGATGCGGTTGGAACATCGCCAGCCCATAGGCCACAGCCGCGCCCCAGTCGTGGCCCATCACGGTGACCGGGGCGTCAAACTGGTCGATCAGGGCGACCATGTCGGACACCAGCGCAGCGGTGGAATAGTTCTTGACCCCATCGGGCGCCCAGCTTTGGCCATAGCCTCGTTGATCTGGGGCAATGCAATGAAACCTGTCTTGCAGATAGGGGGCCAGATCTGCCCAAGCCCCACCGTATTCGGGAAAGCCGTGCAGCATTAGCAGGGGCGGTAGGTCAGGTTCGCCCCAGGTTCTGACAAAGAAATCCTGCCCGTTCAGGGCGATGGTTTTGGTTTGCATCCGTGGGCTCCCTTAGGGCTGATTAAATACACTCAAGCAGCCCCAATGTGAAAAGGGAACTTTGAGGGTTCAGTTACCCTTCGTCAGGGTTTCGAATGTGAGGCCTTGGCCTGTGCGGGCCGCAAAACCTTTCCAATGGGTGTGGTCATCGGTTTCTTTGCCTGCATCATCCACAGCGACAACTCCATCAGCGGCGCGGGTTACCAAATCAAAATAGGCGGCTTTGTTGCCGTCAGCCTTGAGGTGTTGGTCCATGAAGGCGGTGGCAAAGTGTTGAGTGATGTTGTTCATCCGGTTTGTGTCCCAAACGGCGTCAGCGTAGTGGTCGAACGGGATGAAATCTAGCGTTTCGACTGGTTCCCAGCTTTCGATTGGGGCTGGCATGGGAGCGGCAGCATTGTGATTGGCGCCTTCAAATGTCAACAGGTGACGGTCGGTGCCTGTGGTGCCCGCAAAGATCTGACGCATTGCGGCGTAGACCGACACATCATCCGCGCCACCCGCCATAAGCATCAGCGGTTTTTCAAAACCCGCCAGCCCGGTTGCGTCCCAAAAACCGGTGTTCATGCCCCAAGGCCCTATCGCAATGATCGCCTTGACCCGATCATCAACCAGTGCAGCGTGGCTGTCGGATCCGGCGAGATGTTTGGCGAGAAGCCCATTTGGCGTTCCCCAGCTGTATTCGGTCGAGGCTTGCGTAACACCCGCACCGCCAAAGATGAGCGCGCCATATCCACCCATGGAATAGCCGATGACGCCGGTTTGGCTGGTGTCTGTGATGGCGCCAAGTGGACCACCAAGGGCCTCCATCTGGTCAATGACGAACCGCTGGTCGATGGGTCGGTTCAATAAGGTGGACCCAAACGCGGCTTGATCGGAATAGATGCTGTCGGTGTGGTCGATAGAGACGGTGACGTATCCCTTGGAAGCGAGGTTTTCACCCAGATGGGACATCAGAAACCTATTACCAGGGTAGCCGTGGCTGATCACAATCAGCGGGTAGGTTGTATCGCTGACGGGCGTCGCGTCGCGTGCGGCGCGGCCATGCAGCGTTACCTCGGTTTGCCCATCGCGCAGGTTGGCCTGATAGGTGCCGCCCTGTTCTGTTCCATCAACTGCTGGATACCAGACCTCGACCGTGAGGGGGCGATCATAAAGCGGCGCGGCGTCTGCCGTAGTGTTGAGGATATCGATTTGGCCGGGATTGGTGAATTGTAGGGTCCGCACGCCGATGGGCAAAGCTCCGTAAGGCGCCAGCTCGGGGGCGTCAGGGCGCACGCGATCAATCCGGTTTTCGGCGGCGACACCGGTTGCGGTCAAGCTCGCGACGACAGCGGCAGCAGTGAAAGTGGTTTTCATGATTGGCTCCTTAACGCTTGAAATGATCGCCCGACAGATTGTCCCTGAGGTATGAGGGCGGCGGATTTGCTGGGTGTGGGTCATGGTCAGAGTGAAGCAGGCTGGGGGATGCATTGGAATGAAGCTGTGAAGTGACCCTCCGTCACGCAATGGAATTTCAGTTATGTTTATTAAATTGACACTTGTGTTGATGATTGTAAAAGTCAGAATTTGTTGACCGGGATCAAAGTGAGCCTTCGCTTGGTGCGATAGGATGCGCTCAAATCAAAAACGGACAGGAGACGACCCTATGGCAACAGCCCCCAACGCCGACAAAATTGCGCTGGTTTCTACCTCGAAAGAAGAGACTGCAAAGGAGGCAGCCGTAGAGACACAGGCCGCACCGATTCCTGCAAATGACAAAGGCGACGCGCAAGCCGCGCCCAAAGGCAAGGCCGCAGTTCCAAACGCCGAGCGCGTGCGGCAGGCGTTTGAAACGGGGCGGTATCCGTATTCGCGCAAGATGCCCCGTCGTAAGTACGAAGCGGAAAAGGCGCGGTTGCAGGCAGAGTTGCTGAAGGTTCAGCATTGGGCGCAGGAAACCGGCGAACGGTTTATCTTGCTGTTTGAGGGGCGCGATGCGGCGGGTAAGGGTGGCACGATCAAGCGGTTCATGGAGCACCTGAACCCCCGTGCTGCACGCGTGGTTGCGTTGAACAAACCCAGCGAAGAGGAAAAGGGTCAGTGGTATTTCCAGCGCTATGTGCGTGAGCTGCCCACCGAGGGCGAAATGGTGTTTTATGACCGCTCTTGGTACAACCGGGCGGGTGTGGAACGGGTGATGAATTTCTGCGCGCCTAACGAGTATCTGGAATTCATGCGCCAAACGCCGGATCTGGAACGGATGTTGGTGCGTTCGGGCATCCGCTGCTACAAATACTGGTTCTCGGTCACGCGCGAAGAGCAGCTGCGCCGGTTCAAATCGCGTGAGACAGATCCGTTGAAACAGTGGAAACTGAGCCCTATTGATAAGGCGTCGTTGGGCAAGTGGGATGATTATACCGAAGCCAAAGAGGCGATGTTCTTTTACACCGACACAGCTGATGCACCTTGGACGATCATCAAATCCAACGATAAGAAACGCGCACGCCTAAACTGTATGCGCCATTTCCTGTCGACCATTGATTATCCGGATAAAGATCTGGATGTAGTGGGCGAACCTGATCCGTTGATCGTTGGTCAGGCGCATCATGTGATCCATCGCTCGGAACATATTTTGGGTACAGCTTTGCACCCGGATGGGCGGACGAAGTAAGCGCATGTACTGATCTGTCAGGTTGAAGAATGCGTAGGTGAACGGTGTTCGCCTGCGTTGCGCAGATGCCATATGCGCCCGAACGCGGCATCTGCGCATGTATTGATTTCAATCCCTTAGTGAACAGCCAATCGGTGACGTTTTTCTGTTGCTTTGTGTCGCTGGGTTGAATTTTATGACGTGTCATTTTGAAACTTAATAGTCGCCTCTTGTCTGAGGCGAAACTCCGCCCTAAGCCTGTTGGGTGAATAAAGTTATGACATATGGCGGGCATGCCCGCGCGATCGCCGTGTTGGGGTTGCCGCTTGTTGGCGGGCACCTAGCACAATTTGCCATTGGTTTGACCGATACGGTCATGTTGGGCTGGTACGGGGTTGAGGAACTGGCGGCGGTGACGTTGGCCGGAAGCTATTTCTTTATCCTGTTCATGCTGGGCGGTGGGCTTGCCATTGCGATCATGCCGCTGGTTGCGGCGTCGGATGCTCAAGGGGATGATACCTCGATCCGGCGGGTGACGCGCATGGGGCTGTGGCAGACGCAACTCTATGGACTGTTGGCGATGGGGCTGCTGTGGTGGTCCGAGCCGATCTTGTTGGCCTTGGGGCAAAAACCTGATGTGGCCTCGTTGGCGGCAGAGTATCTGCGCGTTGCGGGCTGGGGTATTTTCCCAGCGCTGTGGGTGATGGTGTTGAAATCCTATCTCGCAGGGCTTGAGCGCACGCAGATCGTGTTGTGGATCACATTTTTGGCTGCTGTGGTCAATGCGATGGGGAACTATGCGCTGATCTTTGGTAACTGGGGTGCACCACAGTTGGGTATTCAGGGGGCCGGGATTGCATCGGTCGTGACACAGGTGGTGTCGCTGATTGCGGTGGTGCTCTACGCGCTGCGAGTGTTGCCCGAGCATGCGCTGTTTCAGCGGTTTTGGCGCCCTGATTGGGAGATGTTTGGCCGTGTATTCAAGATCGGTCTGCCAATTGGTTTGACCAACCTGAGCGAGGTTTCGATGTTCGGGGCGTCGGCCTTTATGATGGGGTGGATTGGCACGGTGCCGTTGGCGGCGCATGGGATTGCGGTGCAGTTGGCAGCGGCGACCTTTATGGTGCACCTGGGTCTGAGCAACGCGGCGACGATCCGGGCAGGCAATGCGTTTGGGCGGCAGGATCGGACGCATATGGCGCGCGGTGCAGTGGTTGTTACTGCGATCTCGTTGGCGGTTTCAGCGGTGTCCGTGGTGATTTTCCTAACCTGTTCGGATTGGCTGATTTCGTTGTTCTTGAAAGACGGAGAAGACAATCGCGAAGAGATCCTTGCAATTGGCGTTGGACTGTTGGGGATGGCGGCCCTTTTCCAGCTGGTTGATGGTATTCAGGCGATAGCGTTGGGCGTGTTGCGCGGTGTGCAGGATACTGCTGTTCCGATGGTGATGGCTGCACTGAGCTATTGGGTTGTGGGCATTCCAGCCAGTTATGTTTTTGGCTTTATCTTTGGGTGGCAAGGCATTGGCGTCTGGATGGGCTTGGTTTTGGGATTGGGTTGCGCAGCGGTGTTGCTGATGGCGCGGTTCTGGGGGCGCTCGATCAAACAGATTGGCACGGATGGTGTGCCTGCTGAGTGAGAGTACGCCCCTGAAGTATCTAGGTGGCCGGGTTTAGGCCACCTGTTGGTGGACTTCGATCACGTTGCCTTCGGGATCCATGAAAAACACCTGATGCCATTCCTTGGCAAATGTGGTTCCGTAATCGGAATAAGGGATGTCATTTTCGTCGAGTTTGCGCAGGAAGGCGGGTAGGTCATCGGTGCGAAAGGCGATATGGCCGCGTTCGACCGGGTTGATGACCTGATCGTGCTTAAACCCCACATCAAAGGCGCGTTCCGCCAGGTGCATCTGCATCGCACCTTCGGTCGCGAAGCGGATTTTCCCCGTGTAACCATGGTCTTTGGTGGCCTCGGTCCGAGGAAAGTTTTCTTGGGCGATGTCATCAAGGCCCAGCACATTGGTATAGAAATCATGCAACCGGTCGACGTCTTCGGAGACAAAGTTGATGTGATGGAATTCCAGTTTCATTAAACTACCGCCTTTGCTTTTTGTCTTGCTTGGCCTGAGCTTAGCGCTGGTGCGATTTGGTGGCTACTGTGTTTTCGGTCGGGTTGGCGGCGTTGAAGTGCAAGAAAGGGCTGGTGTTTTGCATCAAGGGACGGCTTGCTTTGGGTCCAAGCTAAAATTGGGGAGCGTTGAGCATGGTGACACCTCGGGTTGTGCAGATCAGGGAGCTGTTGAAGAGCATCGAAACAGGCGATCCAGGGCCGGTAGCTGTGGTCAATGAGAGTGCGTACATTCAGCACAATCCGCAAACACATGAGGGCAGCGAAGGGTTGGCGCAGTTGTTCGCGCGGCTGTCCAAGACCGAACCACGTGTGAATATGGTCCGTGGGTTTCAGGACGGCGAGTATGTGTTCGCGCACATGGAATACGACTTTGCCAGTCGAAAGATCTGTTTCGAGGTGTTCCGGTTTGAGAACGGCCAAGCGGTTGAACATTGGGACAATATCCAAGAACGGCAGGGGCCGAACGGGTCAGGGCACAGTATGGTGGATGGCCCATCTGAAAGCACGGATCTGGACCTGACCGAGGTCAATCGGGCGCTGGTTCGATCGTTTGTTGAGTGCGTGCTGATCGCCGGGCAGGTGGAGCGTTTTGAGGATTTTGTGGATGGTACGGCATACACCGAACACAACCCTCATATGGGCAATGATCTGGCAGCGCTGCGGAGCGTGCTTGATCCATCATCGGCGGGGAGGCCGCGGATTGACTATCAGCATGTGCACCGGGTTCTGGCCGAAGGGAGTTTTGTGCTGAGCGTCAGTGAGGGCGAAGTAGGCGGTGTTCATTCCGCCTTTTATGATCTGTTTCGCATTGAGGGCGGCAAGATCGTGGAGCACTGGGATACCACTGAGAAGGTCGCACCGCGCGAGGAGTGGAAGAACCAGAACGGTAAGTTCTGATCTGGGCGGGCAAATAGCGCGCGTCAAGCAGCGCGCATTGCCCGTTACCGTTTCATCAGCCGGTCCGCTTTCTTGCGCACTAACACGGACCGCAGGTCGTGCATCGCCAGCAGCAGATCATCGGTGATCTCTTCCAGCTGTGCATCCTCGGCTTTGGATTGCACCCAATGGGTGGTCAGGTTCAGGTAATCGACGGCGCGGTGGATGTCGTCCATATCCCGTTCGGCCAGCAGGGCGATGCGGTCGGCCATCCAAGCTTTTATTTCCTGACGGTCCTGTTTGGTCAGATCGCGCCCGCCGTGGGGTTTGATCTCGCCGTTGCGGATGTTCACAACGGCGATCTGGTCCATTTCAATCCGACGTTGCCGGTTTTCGGTGTCCACACGAAAGACAAAAGCCCCGTTGTCGCGGACACGGAAGTAGTATTCTGGCAGTTCGGCTGTCATGCGCTTGTCTGTCCTTCCATTACCCGCCAAAGGCTGCCATCTGGGTCGATCATCGCAAACATGCGAGGGGCGTCACCATTGGCTTGCATTGGCGCGGTGAGGCGTGGGGCGTCGTTGGTTTGGCTCCAGTGGTCCAGTGCGGACCATTGGCTGTGTTGTGTATCGATGTCAGGCAGGCGCAAGCTGGCGGAAAACCAGCTTTCCTTGGGGTTCAGATCGGGATGAGGAAAGAATTCGACCATCATCCCGTTTAGATCCAAAATCATCCAACCCTCCCCAAGATAGACGGTTTGAAAGCCGAGCGCGTGATAAAACACCTCGGTTATTCCAAAGTCCCGGCTGGGAAGGTTGGCGGTGATTTTGCCTGTTGTCATTGCAATCCTGCGCAAAATTTCTGAATGCGGGTGCAGGCCTCTTGCAGGGCCTCGTCAGACGTAGCGTAGCTGACGCGGAAGTTTGGGGAAAGCCCGAAGGCAGCCCCGAAGACTACGGCGACGTCGGCCTCTTCGAGTAGGGCGATGGCAAAATCCTCGTCGGTGTCGATTTTGGTGCCTTTGGGGGTGGTTTTCCCGATCAGCCCAGAAATCGAAGGGTAGACGTAAAACGCGCCTTCGGGTTTGGGACAGGTCATGCCGTCGATTTCGTTCAGCATTTTAACAACCAAATCGCGGCGGCGGACGAATTTTTCATTGTTGGGAGCGAGGAAATCTTGTGTGCCATTCAATGCTTCGACTGCGGCCCACTGGCTGATCGTGCAGGGGTTTGAGGTCGATTGTGACTGAACCTTTCGCATGGCCGAGATCAGCTCAACCGGGCCAGCGGTATAGCCGATGCGCCAGCCAGTCATTGCATAGGCTTTGGACACGCCGTTGCAGGTCAGGGTGCGGTTATAGAGTTGCAGTTCTACCTGCGCGGGGGTGCAAAATTCAAACCCGTCATAGGCGAGGTGTTCATACATGTCATCGGTCATCACCCAGACGTGGGGATGGCGCAGCAGAACGTCGGTTAATTCTTTCAGCTCTTCGCGGCTATAGCCGGCGCCGGTCGGGTTCGACGGTGAGTTGAAGATGAACCATTTGGTTTTGGGGGTGATCGCCGCCTCAAGCTGATCCGCGGTTAGTTTGAAGTTGGTCTGGATCGAGGTTTCCGCAACAACGGGCGTGCCACCAGCCAACAGCACCATATCGGGATAGCTGACCCAATAGGGAGCGGGGATGACGACTTCGTCGCCTTCGTTCAGGGTGGCCATCAACGCATTATAGAGCGTCTGTTTTCCGCCAGTGCCGACAGAAATCTGGGCCGGTGTGTACTCCAACCCGTGGTCGCGCAACATCTTGTCACAGACAGCCTGTTTCAGTTCAGGGATGCCATCTGGGGCGGTGTATTTGGTTTTGCCAGCTGCAATCGCTGCGATGGCGGCGTCTTTGATGTTTTGAGGGGTGTCAAAGTCCGGCTCGCCTGCGCTGAGGCCGATAACGTCGCGGCCAGCGGCCTTGAGCTCGGCTGCTTTGGCGGTCATCGCGATGGTGGGCGAAGGTTTGACGCGGGACAGTGTCGCAGACAGGAAACTCATGGTGGGCCTCGGTTTGTATGTTGGGTCAACCTGTCATAGGGTGCGCCTGATTGACGATCAAGCGATATGCAGATGAAGCGGCAGGAGAGCCCAGATGAGTAATGACAGCGATTGGTTCGGACCGGAATCGGCGACCTTTGGAGACCGTGTAGCAGGTGGGCGTGAAGCAGCTGGGATGACACAAGCACAGCTGGCGCGTCGTCTTGGGGTCAAAAAGGCCACGGTCACAGGCTGGGAACAGGATTTATCAGAGCCGCGCGCCAATAAGTTGTCGATGATGGCGGGGCTGCTGAATGTTTCGATCATGTGGCTGCTAACGGGCGAAGGCGATGGCATGGAAGCCCCCGCGGGCGAAGTGACCCCGATCGAAGGTCTGTCTGATGTCGTGGCTGAATTGCGCGCGATCCGGTCCGATATGCGGGCAAACGCGGAGCGTGCGGCGCGATTGGAAAAACGGCTGCGTCAAATGTTAGGTCAGCCCTAATGACGGAAACGCACGAAAACCGGCTGAAACGGATGACTATGCGTTCTATGCGGCGTGGGATCAAAGAGATGGATATCATCCTGCTGGCTTATGCCGAGGCTAACCTGAGCGGGATGGATGTCGCCCAGTTGGATCTGTATGATGCGATGCTGCATGAGAATGATCAGGATCTGTATCAGTGGGTCACGGGGCAGGTGCCAACGCCCGATCCTTATGGGGAATTGGTCGCAGATATCTCGCAAACGCTTCAAAAATAGCACAATTTTCAGCTTAACTGATTATTCGGCTTTTGGCGTCATTTTGAGATGCACAAAAAAGCGAGTCGGAGAAACGGATGAGTATGGAGATGCAGATTGCCCCGACCGGCAACAAAGGGTTCATGACCAGCTATCTAGAAGCACTGGCGTTGGTCGAACGACTGCACCGGCTGCTACTGGATGTGATCAAGGACGAATTTGAGCGGGTCGGAGAGCTGGAAATAAACGCGGTGCAGGCGTTGTTGCTGTTCAATATTGGCGACAATGAGGTCACCGCCGGTGAATTGAAAAGCCGCGGTTATTATCAGGGCAGCAATGTCAGCTATAACCTAAAGAAGCTGGTCGAGATGGGGTACATGCACCATCAACGGTGCGAGATTGACCGCCGGTCGGTTCGGGTTCGATTGACCCAGCGTGGGCGCGAGATCCGCGATGTGGTTTCAGAACTGTTCCTGCGCCATGCCGAAGGGCTTCAAGGCAAAGGGGTGATTGACCCTGAAGGGATCGTGGATATCACCAATTCGCTCAAGCGGGTTGAACGGTATTGGACGGATCAGATCCGCTATATCTATTAGGAATCAGTCGAAGTGGTCCGACGCTGTGTTGCTAAATAATAAAGTCGGGGGTCACCCCAGAGGTAACCTGGATCTTTGGGTGCCTGCGCCAAAGGGTGATCGGCTGAGAGTGGTAACACCGCTCACGTGACTGCAGAGGCAGAGCTAGAATGCATGCGCGGCCGGGGTGATGAACTCGGCCGCGCACGCTGGTCTGTCCAGACTGGGGTTTACCAGTGACCTGTGCTGTCCATGCTGACCCAAGGTTCTGCAGGTGCAAGGGCATCGCCATTTTGCAGCAGTTCGATCGAGATGTTGTCGGGCGAGCGAACAAACGCCATGCGTCCGTCACGAGGAGGGCGATTGATCACAACGCCGTTGTCCTGCAGGTGCTGGCACATCGCATAAATATCATCGACGCCATAGGCGAGGTGGCCAAAGTGGCGGCTGTCGCTGGGCAGGCCTTCGTCGCCATCCCAGTTATAGGTCAACTCTAGGGCAGCATTCTCTTGTCCCGGAGGGGCCAGATAGACCAAGGAAAAGCGACCTTCTTCACTGTCGTATTGCTTTGTCTTTTCGAGGCCGAAAAGTTTGTAAAATGCCATCGATTTTTCGAGATCTTTTACGCGCACCATCACGTGCAAATAGGTGAGGGCCATTGAGGGTCTCCTTGGGTGAACAACGTTGAGTGCGACATTAGCGTGCTTGTCTGACTTGTCGAGCAAGGCCAGATCAAAAAGCGGATTGAATTCCGAAATTCACGCCAAACCGCTTTGCATCAAAGAGCGAAATGTTGCTGTCTGTCTTAGATGCGGTCACCCGCATAGTTGGGTTGAAGCCGTAGCAGTCGACTTTGTTAAAGACCATGGTCAAATCCGCCTGAACGCGATCTTCGCGGCGGCCATCGCGGTGGTGGGGTGAGAAATCATAGTTCCGTTTACGCGCCCAAAGGCCCAAATGCATTGTGGCACCGGCAACCTTTTTAGGCAGCGTCAGTTGCGCGCGCAAACCCAAATCGTGAAACTCATCAAGGGCCAGAGGGGAAGTAGCAAAGGCACCCGTGACATTGGTCCAAAGAAGCGCGCCGCTTTGTAATCTGTGCGTATAGGAAAAGTCTGTGCGCACGGTGTCAGAATCGCTGCGGGTGATGCCGTCTTGTTTCTCACCCGAAACCCGCAGGTTCACGCGGTTTCCGCTTTGCAATTTATAGCTCTGGCCTAGGCTAAGACGAGCAAAGCGGGCGTATTCATCGCCGCCATATCAGCTTTGGCCGATATCGAACACGGTGCGGAATTCCCCCCGGCGATCCAGATTGATGCGTTTGTGCCCGTAGCCTAGGGTGTAAGAGGCAAAGGCGAAATCATTGCCTTCGGCGTTGGGGGCAAGGGCTTTGGCGCTAGACGACAAGGTGTAGTGGCGTACATCTGCAGTAAAGATGATGTCATGCGCCTGTGTAGGTGTTTCGGAAAATCGGTAACGGGTGGTCAGGCCAAGACTGTATTCGATGCCCGACAGGGCGCGTGCGGTGCCGGGCAATTGATAATCGACGGGTTGACCTGCGATGATCTCGGACAAGCGGTAATTTAGGAACGACGACCGTTCGGAAGAGCCGTTGTTGATGTTAGAATCTGGGGTGATGGAAAACGAAATTCGCGCCAACCATGGATTGCGGGCTTTGACATAGCGGAAATCGCCGATGGCTTGCTGGTTGGCCTGTTCATCGGGCGCGTGTTCGACGGCCCGGCGCAACCACCATTGAGCACGGGTGCGGTGCCCTTGAAATGATAGGATCTGCGCCATGGTGCGCGAGCTGGAGTAGAGTTCAGCTTTGGTTTCGCTGAGCGACCAAGCGGTTTTGGCAGATGTGCGCGCGGTACCAAACTGCTGCAGATCGCGCAGCGCGCGGGCGCGGATCAAATGTGACATCACGTCCTGATCATCGCGTTTCAGCAAAGCGTCAGAATATCTTAGCGCGCGTTCGGGCTGCCCAAGCTGCAAATCCTGGATCGCGACCGCTTTGAGTTGGTCCGGAGATAGCTTTACAGTCTTGGCCTGACCTTGGGTCATGGCCAAGAGCGAAAGGCTTACCCCCACCGCTAGACAGAACCGTCGGGATAGCCGCCCCATGGTCAATTATACACGATAAAGCCGCCCGTTTCGCGCGCCGCTACGCCATCTATCGGCAGAGTTGATTCCAGCACGACTACGCCGACAATTTCATCAGCGTTATCGCCAGAGACGATCGCATAGTAGTTCCCCGTTTCAAATGCGACGACATTGCCATCTGCATCGGTGTAACTACTGCTGATCTCGCCCAGAATTTCACCGTTCTCATCTATCACCCCGGGGCCGACACTGAAGGCCGCGCCCGGAATAGCTGTCAAGCCGGCGCCGTGCGCGGCGAGCACAGATTGTGTAATGTCAGCGCCTGTGCGGGAATCAAAAATTCTTCGGTTGTTGATGACACCCCGTACAGCATCACCACGAGATCCGGTGCTGTCGTTGAAATCGTCAAAGTCGATTTGGATATTCACATCAGCTGTTGTATATTGCAGATCTCCTGCACCGTTGGGATCGCGAATACCTGCGAGTGTCCCGCGATAAGCGGCTTGGCCAGTGGTCGGTAAGGTGACGCCGCCATCGCGTTGATAAACAAAACCACCAAAGCCATAGTTGAGATAATTGCCGGTGCGAACAATCGCAAAGTGGGTGTTGCCGGATGTGCTTTCGCCATAGATGGCGCGGTGCCCAAACTGGTTGATGAGTGCTCCGTCGAACCGATCCGGCTCGGTTAGGGGGGCCTCATATACGGCGAAGGGGCCAAGGTTAGGGATATCTGAATCGCGCGTGTAGCTGTTGTTGCCATCAAAAGCGATGTTATCGACCGTGAAAACGTCGGTGTCCGCGTTATAGGTCACTGATTGTGCATACCCATCGCCGAGACGGTCCCCAGTATTGCGGGGCTCGCGTCTGAGAATGTCACTGTTGGGCGTCGGGTTTTCGGTGCCGGGCGGCATCTCGCGCGTCGAGGGCGTTGGAGTAGGATCAGGATCTGGGTTTGTATTGAATGGATCACCGTCCCCGCCGCCGCACGCAGGCAGAGAAACGGTCGCTGCGATTGCAACGAGAAATTTTTTTCATGACAGCCTGCCACAGCTCGATGTTTTTTAGCGTACTTTTTTCTGAAATTTCAGCGCTCTGAAGCGGAAAGTCAACTAAAGATGGTGCACACGTTACGATTGTTTTTGGAAGTTGTTCTATTTGCAATACCCTATCTAGCGGTTTCAGTGTGGGGACTGTGGATATATAGTGGGGGCCGACTCATCTTGTAAAAGGACGCCCCCCAATGCCGCTGTCGCCCGAGCACCAGGCCGAAATCGATACTCTGCGCGCTGCGCCGCAACCAACACTGCGTGCTGTTTCACCGGGGCTGGAGGCGCATTTGTACACGGCGCATCAGGTGCTGGATCATGGGTTTGTCCGGGTTATTGACTATATGGGCGATGATGCGGCGATTTGTCAGGCGGCGCGCGTGTCGTATGGCAAGGGCACCAAATCGGTGCAAAACGACGAAGGCCTAATTCGCTATTTGATGCGGCATTGGCATTCGACTCCGTTCGAGATGTGCGAATTGAAATTGCATGTTAAACTGCCTGTTTTTGTGGCGCGTCAGTGGATTCGCCATCGCACCGCAAACGTGAATGAATATTCTGCGCGCTATTCGATTATGGATCGCGAGTTTTATATTCCTGCGCCTGAGCAGATGGCGGCGCAATCTGTGGTGAACAACCAAGGTCGCGGTGAAGCGTTGCAGGGTGAAGAGGCGGCGCGGGTTCTGGAAATACTCAAAACCGATTCAATGCGCGCTTACGACCATTACGAAGAGATGATTGGTCAAGATGGGCAACAAGGTCTGGCGCGTGAATTGGCACGGATGAACCTGCCGACCAACATTTATACCCAATGGTATTGGAAAGTGGATTTGCACAATCTGTTCCACTTTTTGCGACTGCGTGCGGATGCCCATGCGCAGTATGAGATTCGGGTTTATGCGGATGCGATCTGTAACATCGTAGCGGATTGGGTGCCATTTGCTTACAAAGCGTTTGAAGATTACCGGTTGGGCTCGGTTACTATGTCGGCGCAAATGGTGGACTGCATGCGCCGCATGTTAAAAGGCGAAGCTGTGACGCAAGAAAGCTCTGGAATGTCTGCGCGGGAATGGCGGGAGTTTCAGGATGTGATTGAAAAATCATAATTATTCAATCGCTTATCCGAATGAAGAGAGCGGTCAAATTGGCCGCTCTTTTGCATTGTTCAAAACTATTACCGATGTGCAGTGGGTAAAACACGAAACACAGTAGGTCGCAAAAATATAGCCGCCAATGCGGATGCATTGGTCAGTAAACGTCTATGAAAAACCACCGGAGGGTTAGAAATGGCAACCACCCGGTGATCTATAGATTGAGGCATCGCCCCGGCCTCAAAAACCGGGACGACGCAAAGCTATTTATAAGGGTCGCAGATCCGCAGCCATCTGCCGCCCGTCACGCCCATCCTGAAGTTCGTAAGAAACTTTCTGATTATCAGCTAGGCCAGTCAGACCAGAACGTTCGACCGCAGAAATGTGCACAAACACATCTTTGCCGCCTTCGTCCGGAGCAATAAAGCCAAAACCCTTTGTCGTATTAAACCATTTCACGGTGCCAGTCGGCATGTCCCGTGTCTCCTTCTACTTTGCACGTGGCCCCTCAATTATCGGGGTAGTGAATAGCATAACCCAAGGATTCCAATGCGCTCTGTACACGCCAGAGCGGAGAAGCAATCAAGTGTTACACCGTGGACAAGATTGCATGGTCGCGCCAAAAATCAAGAGAAAGGGGATGTAATCGGCGGGAATGCCCGATATTTCCTCAGGAAAATCTGGAGGGGATATGAGACTTTTTGGCCTAAAGAATTGCGATACATGCCGTAAGGCGCTGAAATCGCTTGGTGAAGTTGAGTTTTTGGACGTGCGCTCTGATGGGGTGCCTGAATATGTTATGTCGCGTGCATTTGAAACCTTTGGCGATGCATTGGTGAATACGCGGTCCACAACGTGGCGCGGATTGAACGAGTCAGAGCGTTCGCGCCCGAGTTTGGAGTTGTTGGCCGAGCACCCCGCTTTGATGAAGCGCCCCTTGATCGAGCGGGACGGGGAATTGTTTTTGGGATGGACCCCTGACACCCGGTCTGCTCTTGGCGTGGCGTGACGCCGATCCTATCTGAGGGTCTGGAATTGGAGAGTAAACATGCGCAATGCGGCCCTTGTTTTGGGAATTATTGGCGGGCTGATTGGGATGCTCGTTGGGTTTTTCAGCTTTGGTTATGTCGAAGCGGTGCAACATTTTGGTGAGATTGATGGGTTGGCCGAGCAGGTTGATAATGCCGACCTGATCCAAGTGACCTCGATCGTGTCGCCGATGCTGGCCATTGCCGGTGGCGCCATGGCGCGGGTACGTGCCTTGTGGGGCGGGCTGTTGCTGCTGGTGTCGTCAGTGGGAATGTATGTGGCCTTTGGGTTCAACGTGTTCACGATGTTCCCCATTGCCTTTGCTGGTGTTGGTGGCGTGTTGGCCGTGGCTGCGGGCAAGCCAGATGAAGAAAAGGCCCATTTCTAAATAGAAAAGCACCGGCTCCTAAGGGAAGCCGGTGCCATTTTTTTGTATGAGTGGTGGTTTTATTTACGCAGGCGCGGTTGCTGTGCGGCGGCGCAACAGAGCATCGACTGACAGGAACCCGGCACCTTTGACGACGATAAAGGTCAGAGTAAAGACCCAGAACAGGCGCTGATCCATAATCACGCCATCAGACAGGCGGTCAAACCACGCGCCCAGCGTTTTGATATCGGTTGCCCCATGACCGTAGATGTCGGTTAGGGATTGCATGACAACAAAGCCGATCATTCCCAGTGCTGCCAGACGGGTGGCGAGACCAATCACGATCAGGAGCGGCAATATGAATTCGGCGTAAGTGCCGGCCATGACCACAACCCAGTGAAAAAAGCTGAGCTGAGAGGCATCATAGCCAACGGCTTCGAGCTGCTTTGGAAAGATCTGGCTGTAGGCACCGATTGAGGGGCTGAACAGGCCAAAGATACCATCGCCCAGTTTGGTCAGGCCAGAATTCCAATAATAGATCCAAAGGGTTGCCGCAAAGGTAAAGCGAGCAAACAGAGGCAACAGCCAATCTCCGGCGCGTTCGACCTGGTCGAAGATTAAATTGTGGATCGAGACAAGCGCGTTCATGGCCTTATCCTTTTGTAGTGAGTGATGTCAGGGCACCGCCCTGCAAAAGCAGAGCCAATGTGGTGCCAAGGTCGAAGTCTGGGTGAGTGGTGGTAGTTTTGGCATGGGCCGCCCCAATGGTGGCCCCGGCTTGCAGGGCCGCGATCCATTCTGGGCCACCCGCTGGCAGCGCGTTGGGGATCGGGTCAAATTCGAGGCGGGTGATCAGTACGGTTTCAGGATCGCCACCGGGCTGTGGCGCACCGTCGATCATGTTGAATTGCCAGATGCCGTAGATCGGCCAATCTGACGGGATGACTTGCATGGCCGGGGCAAATGTAACCGTCGCCTGCATCAAGAGGTCTGGGTCGATGGCCAAGGCCTCGGGCGCGATCGGGGTGCTGTCGGCGGCATGATAGGACTGGCGCATCGCCAGTTCGAGCCGCGCCACATCGGGCAGATAACCCAGGTGTGACAATTGTGGCATCCCGGCCAGAAACTGGGGGAACGCATCACCATAGTGCATCATCAAAGGTGAGGTCGGAGGGTGTTGGCGCAGGAACAGCCCTGCGAGCCCATCCATATTCTGCGCGCCCAGCAGTTTGGTGATGATAGGAAAGGCCTGATGCATTGCCTCGGTCAAAGACACGGCCACGTTGTTGCGGTAGACGGAAAACCGACGCCTCGCAGGGCGGTTTGCAGCGTCACTAAGCCCGACGGGGACGGGGTGTGTCGGGGTCAATAGTGCGGACACAAAGAGATCTTGTGACACGCTCATGCGGGGATCCGATCCAAAGCGGCTTGCGCGCGTTGGGCTTCTGCTTGCAGAACAGGCCAGTCAGGAACATCGGTGTCCCATTCCACCAGAACCGGTTTAGGGCCAGAGCGGTCCAGAACATAATCGAGCAAGGCCCAGACCGGATCGGCCACTTCGCGTCCGTGGCTGTCGATCAACAGAGGGTGGCAATGGTCATCAACGTCTTCGTCATGACCGCCGAGGTGGATTTCGCCGACCTGATCCAGTGGATAGGCTTCGATATAGCTTTGTGGAGAAAAGTCGAGATTGACGGCAGAGACGAATACGTTGTTCACATCCAGCAACAGACCGCAGCCGGTGCGCCGGGCGATTTCGCGCAGGAAATCGGGCTCGGACCAAGTGCTTTCGTCAAAGGACAGATAGGAGGACGGATTTTCCAGCAACATCTGGCGGCTCACGGTGGTTTGCACCTGATCGATGTGATCGCAGACTTGGGTCAGCGTTGTGTCGGTATAGGGCAGGGGCAGCAGGTCATTCAGGAAATGGCTGTCGTGTGTGGACCACGCGAGGTGTTCGGAAAAGCTGGCGGGGTTGAGCCAGTCAATCAGATGTTTGAGACGGGCAAGGTGGTCGCTGTCTAAAGGGCCATCGCGCCCGATAGAAAGGCCAACGCCATGCACAGAGATCGGGAAGTGTTGCGAAAGGTGGCGCAGTTGCGCCAAGGGGCGTCCGCCATCGCCCATGTAGTTTTCAGCGTGGATTTCAAGCCAGTCAACAGGCCCGGAGTTTTCGAGAATATCGTTGAAATGCTGGGGCTTATACCCGACCCCAGCCGCAGCGGGGAGGCGATTAGATCTGAGTGTGCTGTCCAGCATAGCAAAGCCCATATTCTGAAATGAGAGGGGCGAGCGCAGCGTATGCACGGCTCGCCCCGATATCTTAGAGTGGTTTATGCGGGCAGATCACGTTCCAGCGCTTCGAGAGAGCCAGCGCGAGCTGATCCGTCTGCTTGCTTGGGCAGATCCATTGTGGTGCATGAACCGGCGTCAACCAGAGTCCAGGCGTTGCCTTGATAATCAACAGTGGATGTACCGGCGCATGTGGTGCCGGGACCGGCGGCGCAGTCGTTTTTACCGGCCAGAGATACGCCATAGCATTTCTCTTTGGCTTGTGCGCTGGCGGTTGTGGTAGAGACAGCGGTCAGAGCGGCTGCAACGGCGCCGGCTACGGCGAAAGCTTTAACGGTGTTCGACATCTGAGTAATCCTCTTGAGTGATTGCGTCTGTCTGTAGTGACAACACCAAACTAACGCCTTGCGGAGCGGACTTGAATTCACGAGCCCGTGTCTCACGCGCCCGTCAACCAATGTTATGGGCGGGGCGGTGTTAATATTTTGTTTTTAAGGGGGATTTTCAGACATGTTACAAACCGGCCCGGATTTGGGGGCCGGTTTGCGTGTGTTTTAGATGCGAATGTTACAGCAGATCAGGAGCGGTCGCTTCGATCGCCAGAGCGTTTGTTACATCTTCAAGGCTTTGAACCGAACTTTGTTTTTGGCCAAGCCGACGCACAGACACGGTGCGCTCTTCGACTTCGCGGTGACCGATGGCTAGAATAACTGGAACCTTGCCAACCGAATGCTCGCGAACCTTGTAGTTGATCTTTTCGTTGCGAATATCGGCCTCGGCGCGGACACCAGCAGCGCGTAGTGTTTCAACAACTTCCGCTACATAATCATCTGCATCCGACGTGATTGATGCAACGACGACCTGACGTGGGGCCAGCCAGAACGGCAGCTTGCCCGCGTGTTCTTCGATCAGGATGCCGATGAAGCGTTCGAACGAGCCCAAAGTCGCACGGTGCAGCATGACGGGACGATGGCGTGCCCCATCCGCCCCTACAAAGGACGCGTCGAGGCGTTCGGGCAGGTTCGGGTCAACTTGCAGAGTGCCACATTGCCAATTCCGGCCGATGGCATCGGTCAGAGTGAACTCCAGCTTAGGACCATAAAACGCGCCTTCGCCTTCGAGAACTTCGAATTCGTACCCGGCCGCATTACAGGCATCGCCAAGGGCCTTTTCTACCCGATCCCAGCTTTCATCGCTGCCGATCCGCTGTTCAGGACGGGTCGAGAGCTTGATGGTCCAGTCGTGGAACCCGAGGTCGGCATAGACCTTGGAGAGGAAGGCGATGAACTTGGCTGTTTCTGCGGTGATCTGATCCTCGGCACAGAAGATGTGGCCATCGTCCTGCGTAAAGCCGCGCACGCGCATGATGCCGTGCAACGCACCTGATGGTTCATACCGGGCACAAGATCCGAATTCGGCCATGCGCAGAGGCAGGTCGCGATAGGATTTGAGGCCCTGATTGAACACCTGCACGTGGCAGGGGCAGTTCATTGGTTTCAGAGCGTTTACGGCCTTTTCGCGGGCATGATCTTCGTCGACTTCGACGATGAACATGTTTTCTTGATACTTGTCCCAGTGGCCTGACGCCTCCCACAACTTACGGTCAACGACCTGTGGGGTGTTCACTTCGACATAGCCGTCGCGTTCCTGCATCCGGCGCATGTAGTCCTGCAGCTGGGTGTAGATTTTCCAACCGTTGGGGTGCCAGAAGATTTGGCCGGGGGCCTCTTCCTGCATGTGGAACAGGTTCATTTCGCGGCCCAGTTTGCGGTGGTCACGCTTGGCGGCCTCTTCCAGCATGGTCAGGTGGGCTTTGAGCTTTTCCTTGCCGGTGAAGGCAACACCATAGATCCGCTGCAACATGGCGCGGTCGCTGTCGCCGCGCCAATAGGCACCGGCGATGGACATCAGTTTGAAGCTGTCGCCGGGAACCTGTCCGGTGTGCTGCAGGTGTGGCCCACGGCACAGATCCTGCCAGTGGCCGTGCCAGTACATGCGCAAGGGCTCATCCCCGGGGATGGCGTCGATCAGTTCAACTTTGTAGGGCTCGTTATTGGCGGTGTAGAATTCAACAGCACGCTGACGATCCCAGACCTCGGTGGTCACGGGCTCGCGCTTGTTGATGATTTCTTTCATCTTTTTTTCGATGGTGCCAAGATCTTCGGGGGTGAAGGGTTCGGCGCGATCAAAGTCATAGTACCAGCCGTTTTCGATCACGGGGCCGATGGTGACTTTGGTCGCGGGCCAGATTTCCTGTACCGCTCGGGCCATGATGTGCGCCAGATCGTGACGGATAAGCTCGTTCGCCTGGGCTTCGTCCTTCATGGTGTGCAGGGCGATTTCGGCATCCGCATCGATAGGCCACTGAAGATCCCAGTGCTGGCCGTTGACGGTCGCGCTGATGGCTTTTTTGGCGAGAGAGGTCGAGATGTCAGCCGCGACCTGTGCAGGGGTTACGCCCGCGTCATAGGATCGTGCATTGCCATCAGGAAGTGTGAGAGAGATTTGGGCCATGGTCTGGCTGCTCCTCGTCGGTTTGGCGCCCACTGAACGCCCGGTTGCGGGTTATGTGTCCGGCCTATTTGGAGCGGCGCGCGAGGCAAGTCAAGATGTGTCTGAGGCCTGTATTGGGGTACTCTGGGCCTGTACAATTGGTTTTCTAACAAAAACAGGATTGCAGACCGGCTAAAGGCCTCGCATGATCAAGAAAATATCAAGGGGGGCTAACGTGCCAGCGATGGATTTTCTGGAAACAGCACAGGGCCAAAAACTGGCCTATAACAAAACTGAGGGTGACGGACCAACTGTGGTTTTCCTTGGTGGGCTGAAGTCGGATATGGAGGGCACAAAAGCGGTGCACCTAGAAGCTTGGTGTAGGGCGCGCGGGCAGGCTTTTTTGCGGTTCGATTATTCCGGACATGGCGAAAGTTCGGGTACGTTTGACGAGGGATGCATTGGCGATTGGCACGCTGATACGCTGGCTGCGGTTGATGATCTGACAACGGGTCCTTTGATTGTTGTGGGATCGTCTATGGGTGGGTGGCAGGCGCTGTTGTTGGCGCGCGAACGGTCTGATCGGATTGCGGGCTTGGTGACGGTTGCCGCAGCGCCTGATTTCACCGAAGACGGATGGTGGGCGTCGTTTGATGATGCGCAAAAGATTTGCCTGGAAAGTGATGGCTATATCGAGCTGCCCTCGGATTACATGGAGCCTTATTACGTCACCAAGCGGATGATTATGGATGGGCGCGAGCGGTTGGTGCTGCGATCACCTTTGTCCTTGCCGTTTCCTGTGCGGTGCCTTCAGGGAACCGCGGACACAGCGGTGACGACAGAAACCGCAGTGCGGTTGATAGAACATGCAACGTGTGAAGATATGCGCTTGTTGTTGGTCAAAGATGCGGATCATCGGTTTTCGGACGGGCCGTGTTTGGGGCTGATCGAGCAGGCCGTCTTGGGCGTAATGGAGGCCGCATGATACGCAGCGTGGGCAAGTTCTTGGGGCGTAGCGCGCTGGCTGTGATTGCTTTGGGCGGGGCGTTCTGGGTCTTTGGTCCTTATGAAGAGGTCAATCTCTCCCCGACATTTGAGCCGCGCAAATTCGGCGAAGGGGTTCAGGTCTATTTTGAAAGCACTGAATCGGGGTTCAAGGATATCACGTCGGGCGTCGCCAAGCGGGTGATCTGGCAGGATGGGTTCAAAGAGCAGCGCACGCCTTATTCTGTTGTGTATTTGCACGGGTTTTCTGCCACATCCGAGGAAATCCGCCCAGTCCCGGATCGGGTGGCCGCGGCGCTGGGTGCCAATCTGGTCTTTACCCGTTTACGCGGTCATGGCCGGGGCTCTGGCCCGATGATCGAAGCAACTGCTTCGGATTGGATGCAGGACGCTGCTGAGGCGCTTGCGGCAGGCCGCGCAGTTGGTGAACAGGTTGTAGTGATAGCGACCTCGACGGGTGCTACCTTGGCCGCAGCTGCGGCGCTAAACCCAGAGATGAGCAAGAATGTGGCTGCAGCCGTGTTTGTCTCACCCAATTTTGGTTTGAATGATCCGTTTGCCTGGATTTTGACCATGCCCGCAGCGCGCCATTGGGCGCCGTTGTTGATGGGTGGTGAACGCGTTACCTCGGGCGGGAATCCGGAAAAAGACAAATATTGGACTACGCGGTATTCTTGGGGGGCGTTGGCTCCATTGGCGGCTTTGGTGCGGGATGTCGAGGCGCTCGATTTTTCTCATGTAACGGTTCCTGCCTTGTTTCGATTGTCGGACGAAGACCGGGTTGTGCGCCCGGATCTTGGCCATGAAGTCGCTGGGCGGTGGGGTGCCACCGCATTGGTGCAGGTGGTCAAGATGGGTCCCCAAGACGACCCAGCAGCGCATGTCATCACAGGCGATATCATGTCACCGGGGCAAACCGATGAGACGGTTCGTGATATTCTGGCCTGGCTTGAAACGCATGGGATTAAATGATGGAACAACGGGTGAGTTTGATCACGCTTGGTGTGCCGGACATGGCGTATGCGGCAAGGTTTTACGAGGCCCTGGGCTGGCGCCGTGTTGAGACACCGGATGGGGTGATTGCGTTTGATCTGATTGGTCAGGTCTTGGGCCTGTATCCGCTGGAGAAATTGGCTGAGGATATGGGGTTGCCGTTAGCCGATTTAGGGCAGGGGGCCATGACGCTTAGTTATAACTGCCGGACCAAAGACGATGTCGGGGATGTTCTGAAACGGGCGGCCCAAGCGGGAGCTGAGATCATCAAACCCGCGGCGGATGTGTTCTGGGGCGGGTATCATGGCTATTTCCGCGCCCCGGACGGCACGATCTGGGAAATTGCACACAACCCGTTTTCCGCCTTGGGACCAAACGGGGAGTTCTGTTGGAACGGGTGTAGCTGATGCGCACGCCAGGTAGCATGTGGAGCCTTGAAACGTTTGGGCGACAGCGGCTGTCACGACATTTTTTCATGCGAGACTTCCTGTACTCCGAAATCGGAAATTACCATGAAAAACAAAACCTCCCGGATAATCCGGATCTGGTTTTGGAAACTGGGCGGGCGTTTTGTGAAACCCTGATGGACCCGCTTGAGGAAACCTTTGGCCGGGTAGCGGTGCGGTCTGGATATCGCTCGCCGTCGCTGAACCAATTTGGCAATGACAACAAACTCAACTGCGCGAGAAACACCCACCCGTTAGAGTGCCATATTTGGGATCGGGGTACTGGGGATGACAGGATTGCAGGGGCGTCCGTCGTGATCCCATGGTTTGCCGATCAATACGCGTTGGGCCGTGATTGGCGGGATCTGGCTTGGTGGCTGCACGATCACTTGGACTATTCAGAGGTCTGGTTCTTTCCCAAACTTTGCGCATTTAATCTGGTTTGGCGTCCTTTGCCTTTGCGCCGGGTCGACAGCTATATTGCGCCGCGTGGACGGCTGATTTTGGAGGGGCAAGATCCCGACACACCTCTTGTTGAGCGGCGCGAATGCTATGCGGATTTTCCGCCGTTTCGGGGCATTGATTATCCCTAAGGTAAGACTTGCTCGTTCGAGGCAAAACACGCATTCTGCCCAGAGCATGAATTTATGTGCTGTTCGGGTAAATGTGTTGATCCACAAAGGGTTTTTGAATGACTGAGCCATTGGTTCTTGTGCCAGGAATGATGTGTGATGCACGGCTGTATGAGCATCAGTTGCTGCATTTGTCGCGGGAACGAGCGGTCACAATAGCGCCTGTCACGCAGGGCGATCGTATCGAGGATATTGCTGCATTGCTATTGGATCAACTGCCTGCACGGTTTGCTTTGGCTGGGTTGAGCATGGGCGGCATTGTCGCGATGGAACTTATTCGCCGTGCCCCAGATCGCGTGACCCGCTTGTGCCTGATGGATACCGAAGCCATGGCCGATACACCCCACATTGCTGCGGCGCGTGAGCCGATGATTGTTGGAGCCAAGGCCGGGCGATTGGACGAAGTGATGCGCCAAGCCATGCAGCCCGAGTTTCTGGCCCCCGGACCAAGGCGTATGGCGGTTTTGGATCGGGTGTATCAAATGGCGCGGGATCTGGGACCGGATCTGTTTGAACGGCAATCTCGCGCCTTGCAACGGCGACCAGATCAGCAAAGTACCCTGCGCAAGATCAAGGTGCCCACATTGATCTTATGTGGCGCGCATGATGCTCTGACGCCTGTCAAACGGCACACCTTTATGGCCGAACTGATCCCGGGCGCCCACTTGCAGGTGATTGAGGGCGCAGGTCATTTGCCAGTGTTGGAAACGCCAGAGATCGTGACGCAGGCCTTGCGAGACTGGCTCGCGCTTTAAGCGATCTGCGTTTTCTTAGCGTATCAAAATTGCGGAGAATTGGCTGCAAAATTGATATGCGAGCTGGGTTAAAACTGGCTGAGCAATTGTTTATTTTTTGGGTTAAGTAGACGTTGTTTTTAGAGTGTGTTTTATGACGGTTTTGCTTTGGAAGTTCTCATTGCTTGATGCGATACGTCCTTTGTTTGGGTATCAGGACACCGTGCTTGTCTTGGGTGCCCTGATTGTCATCATTTTCCTAGTTGCGCGTCTTGTACGCAAAAGCGAGGCCAAGCCGAGCAAAGATAAGAACTGGGTTATTCTCGATGGCTCTAACGTGTTGTATTGGAAAGATGAAACGCCCCAAATCAAAACTGTTCGTGAGGTTTTGACGCGGCTGAAGGAGTTGGGCTTTACACCGGGGGTCATGTTTGACGCCAACGCGGGATATCTGGTTTCGGGGAGCTATCAGCATGACCACCGATTTAGTCAGCAACTCGGCTTGCCAAAAAGCCATGTGATGGTCGTGCCCAAGGGCACGCCCGCAGACCCCTATATCTTAGCCGCTGCCCGCGATTTGGGTGCACGGATTGTAACAAATGACCGCTATCGGGATTGGGAGAAAAAGCACAGTGAAATTCGCACACCCGGTTTCTTGATTAAAGGCGGGTATCGGTCTGGGAAGCTCTGGCTTGACGTGGACTAGTTGAAATGCCCGATGATGTATCTGACAAGTCCCGGATAATTACACCTTCGGGTAGAGCTTTTTGCGTTCTTCTTTGGTCAAGATCGTCGCCGGTCGAACGGGTTCGCCTGTTTCCACATCAAAAAATGGCGTGTTCCGCCAGCGGCCAGACAAGCGGGCGGCGATCATGCAGCTGAACAGTGCAAAGGCAGAGCGCCCGACGTTCTTGTGTTTGCGCTTGCCGTCTGGCTGGGGAATGAACCCCTCGCTTATAACGGGTCCCAGACGCTCTGGCGTGGTTAGACGTGCCGCAGCAACGCCAGCAAAGGCCAATTTGGGGGATTGCAGAGTGTTAAACATCGGGGCATTGCAGCAGGTCGCATACCAGCGAAACAACCCCTTGGGGCCAAGGCGGAACAAGCCAAGATGTTGCTGGCCTTGCGTGAAGTGAATGACGCCTGGTGTTGTTTGCAAGATATCAACCGGGCCTGGGGCCGGGTCAGGTTGGCCGAGGTATAGCTCGGCAGCGCGGCAATCGGCACAATAACAAACAACATGATTGCCGGATTTGGCAGCAGAGGCATCGAGATGCCCCTGCACAGACCCGCAGTTGCAGGAAAAGGCGAGATCGTTGGAGGAGGTCCCGCCCATTGCTTTATACAGCTTTCAGTTTCTTCACCGGTGCTTTGCGCGCAGGTTTGCGCACGGCATTAGCGTTCATGAAGTCGATGACAATTGGACGAATGTTGTCGCGCCAGCTGCGGCCTGCAAAAATGCCATAGTGACCGGCACCGGGTTCGACATGGCTGGCCTTTTTGCTGTCGGGCAGGCTGGTGCATAGGTCCAATGCTGCGATGCACTGACCCGGCGCGGAGATGTCATCATTTGCGCCTTCAACTGTTTTCACCGCGACGCTGGTGATTTTGCCAATATCGATTTTGTGGCCTTTGACTGTGAATTCGTTTTTGGCGATTTCACAGTTTTTGAATACACGTTCGACGGTCGAAAGGTAGAATTCGGCGGTCATATCCATAACAGCCAAATATTCGTCATAAAAGCGGTTGTGTGCATCGTGATCAGAGGCTTCGCCACGCATGGCGCGTTGAATCTGATCCTGGAATGCCTTGGAGTGGCGTTCGCCATTCATCGACATGAAAGAGGACAGTTGCAGAAGGCCCGGATAGACCATGCGACCGACGCCGGGGTATTTAAAGCCAACGCGCTGGATCATGGTTTCTTCGAGCTGGCCCATAGTTACACGGCGCCCAAAATCTGTAACCTCGGTTGCGTTTGCATCTGGGTTTACCGGACCACCGATCAGGGTCAGGGACAAGGGCTGTGCGTCGGGATCCTGTTCGGCAAGATAGGCGGTGGCGGCCAGCGTGAGCGGCGCGGGTTGGCAGACTGCGATTACATGGGTGTCAGGGCCCATTTCGCGCATAAAGTCAACCAAGTAGAGCGTGTAATCTTCGACGTCAAACTTGCCTGCGGAAACTGGGATGTCCCGGGCGTTGTGCCAGTCTGTAATGTAGACTTCGCAGTTGACCATCAGGCTTTTAACGGTCGAGCGCAGCAGGGTCGCGTAATGGCCAGACATGGGGGCGACCAGCAGAACCTTGCGGGGTTGTTCTTCGCGGCCGTTAACCTTGAAATGGATTAGATCGCCAAAGGGACCTTCGACAACGGTGCGGATGTCAACCAAGTGGTCCTTGCCATCTTCACAGGTGAAGGTGCGGATGCCCCAATCGGGTTTTACAACCATACGTTGGAAGGTGCGTTCGGTAACCTCGCCCCATGCTGCCATCCAATTCAAAGCGGGGTTGGGCATCATCGAAAACATTGGATAAGAAGCCATGGAGTTGGCTGATGCTCCGAGCCACTGGTTGGTGTTTCGCACCGTTTCCATCAGGTCGTAGGTCATCATATAGCGCATCGATTGGCTCTCCTAATAAAATACCGGGAAAACCCGGACCATTCGTCGCTTTGCCCCCCGCAACACACGACGTTATTCTGCGTAGCAGCGAGACTAGGGGGGATTCCTTTAAATGACAACTGGCCAAGACAACGCACCGGAATTGACCGGCGAACACTTTGAACGCCTTAAAGAAAATATGACTAAGGTTGAGATATTATCGAAACGCCTCGTCGAAATTATGTCTGGGAAAAATCCGCACCATCCGGCGCTAGATGGCCCGAATCAAGATCTTTTCGCAAAGGCAGCAACGGCTTATTGGTCCGACGCTGCGCAAAATCCCGCCAAGTTGTGGGAGCAGCAGGTCGAATTCTGGGGCAAAACAGTGATGAATTTCGCTGAGGCGCAGAAATCGATGACCTCGGGATCTGTCGTTGAAGGCGGGGAGGCCTCTAAAGACCGTCGTTTCGCGAACCCCATGTGGGACACCAACCCCTATTTCCATTTCATCAAACAGCAATATTTGACCAATGCCGCCACGATTGAACAGGCACTTGCAGAGGTGAACGAAGACGACCCGACAGAAAAACAGCGGCTGCAATATTTCGCGCAGCAGATTGTTGATCTGATGGCGCCGACCAATTTTCTCGCGACCAATCCGGATGCGCTAGAGAAGGCAGTCGAAACCGAAGGCCAATCACTGGTACAGGGGTTGGAAAACATGGTGGCCGACCTAGAGGCCAACAAAGGTGAGCTGATTGTACGTCTGGCGGATGAAACCGCGTTTGAGCTGGGTGGCAATATTGCGACCACGCCGGGTGATGTAGTGTTCCGCAACAACATGATGGAGCTGATCCAATACAAACCAGTGACTGAAACCGTGCACGAGATCCCCATCGTGCTGTTTCCGCCCTGGATCAACAAATTCTACATCCTTGACCTCAAGGCGCAGAATAGCCTGATCAAATGGGTGACCGAACAGGGCTATACTCTCTTTGTTGTGAGCTGGGTGAACCCAGATACTTCGCATGCTGAAATCGGTCTGGAAGATTATATTCAGGACGGGTTCCTGACTGCCTTTGATGAGGTAAAAAAGATCTGCAACGTAAAGCAGGTCAACGCTGTGGGCTATTGCATTGCGGGCACGACGCTAAGCCTAACTTTGTCGTTGCTGAAACAGCGTGGCGATAAGACGGTTAAATCCGCGACTTTCTTTACGGCGCTGACGGATTTCTCGGATCAGGGGGAATTCACGCCCTTCCTGCAGAACGATTTCATCGACGGGATCGAAGAAGAAGTGAACAAGCAGGGCATTCTGCGGTCGTATATCATGGCACGAACGTTCTCGTACCTGCGGTCCAACGATCTGATATATTCGCCAGCGATCCGCAGTTACATGCTGGGGGAAACGCCGCCTGCGTTTGATCTGTTGTACTGGAACGGGGACGGGGCCAATTTGCCGGCCAAGATGGCGGTGCAGTATCTGCGCGGCCTGTGTCAGCGCAACGAATTCGCCGATGGCGGGTTCGAATTGATGGGGCATACGCTGAACCTGAAAGACGTTGATGTGCCTTTGATGTCGATCACCTGCGAAACCGATCACATCGCGGCGTGGAAAGACTGCTATCGTGGTGTGCAGAAAATGGGGTCGCGCAATAAAACATTTGTGGTTTCAGAGTCGGGTCACATCGCCGGTATCGTGAACCCTCCCAGCAAAAAGAAATACGGTCACTACCTGAACCCTGATCTGAAGGCGGATTCCGAGACATGGATGAAAGAGGCCGATTACCATGCAGGGTCGTGGTGGCCGATGTGGGAAGTCTGGCTGAAAAAGCGGTCAGGTAAGCAAGTTCCGGCGCGTGATACTGGCGATTCGGACCATCCGCGGCTTGCGCCTGCACCAGGGGACTACGTGACCGTCAAAGCAAACAATTGATTTTGCTTGGTTTCTAAAATTATTCTGCATTGCAGCAAGAAATATCTTGAAATGCTGCGATGCAGAAAGCATATTCTCATCAGCTGAACGAAAACGGGGTGGGCCCGTAAACAGCCTAGAGGATTGATACAATGAACAAGACACAAGATTTTTCCGCGATCATGAAAGACATGATGGGTTCTTTTCCAGTTGATACCGGTGCTGTTGAAGACGCATTCAAAAGCACTGCTTCGCTGAACGAAAAACTGTCCGGCGTTGCTCTGGAAGCTGCCGAGAAATCCGCAGAGATCTCCAACAAGTGGACCAAAGAAACCCTGTCGAAGCTGACCGAAGTTTCCAAAGTAAAAGCTGATCCAGCCGACTACGCAAAAGCCGCAACCGATTTCGCATCGGCCGCTGCTGAAGTTGCTGCTGAAAACATGTCTGCTTTCGCTGAAATCGCGAAAAAAGTTCAGATGGACACAGTTGAACTGATGATGGCTGCTGGTAAAGACGCTGCAGAAGACGCAACTTCTGCCGTTAAGAAAGCAACCAACGACGTTACCGCCGCTGCTCAGAAAGCAACAGCAGCTAAGTAAGACATACTGCGGGATCGCTCCCTCTCCTCCCTTTAGGAGTATCCCGTTTGGGCAGATCGAAAGATCTGCCCTTTCTTTGTTTTAACAGCATGTGTTTTTGTATTGGCATTTCGGGTGGCCCTTTGGCCACGAAGAGATAGGCGCGTACTCAGTAGGGATTTGGGTAAACAGGCAAATCGGGCTGTTCCCCGCAGCTGCTCTTTCTTTTTGTTCTGCGCTCGCATAGTCTACGCTGCAATGCATCATCCTTGGGGAGGGAAGTCCGTGGCAGATAACGATAAGCCGCTGTTGATTAAGCGTTATGCCAGTCGGCGGCTGTATAATACCGAAACCAGTGATTACGTCACTTTGGAAGATATCGCAGGGTTTATTCGCGAAGGACGCGAGGTTCAGATCATCGACTTGAAATCAGGCGATGACCTGACGCGTCAGTATCTGTTGCAAATTATTGCTGAGCACGAGAGCCGTGGCGAAAACGTATTGCCGGTCAATGTGTTGAACGATCTGGTGCGCAGTTACATGCAACCCGGTGGTGGGGTAATGCCACAGTTTTTGCAAAGCTCTTTTGACATGCTGCGCGAAAGCCAATCCAAGATGATGGAAGGCATGACCGCCATCAACCCGATGTCTCAGATCCCCGGATTTGATGCGATGCAGGCGCAGCAACAAGCGTTTCTCAAGGCGATGACGGGGGGCTTGGCGACAAATTGGTCTGCCCCGGATGCAAGTGAAGAAAAAGCCGCGACCGAAGAAGGTGGCGAGGATCTGGATGAGATCAAGAAGCAGCTGGCGGAATTGCAGAGCAAATTGTCCAAGCTGAGTTAAGCGTTACCATTTAAGTCTTGTGAACGTGATGAGGCCCCAATTGGGGCCTCTTTGCGTTCTTAGGGGCGGGAATTTGACTTAGGTGCCGAAGACGCGCAAGGGGCCGGCCACCTCTGACATTGCTTCTAGCAAGATGTCCGCAACCGCATCCAGTTCCGCCCGGTTGAGGCGAACAGGCAGGCGTACATCACAGGCCTGCATCAGCATGGCCCGTGTTTGGGGCAGATCTGGCAGGTTAGGGATGAATTGCCAGTTCCAGAAAGCACGTGCGTTATCCTCGCTCAAGCCAAACACCTGAACCTTTACGCCTTTGGCTTCGGCTGCAGTGGCAAAGGCGCGGGTGTCGGCTTCGTCTAGGCCGCTGATGTTGAACTGGATCGAATCCGGTGCGCGGACTTCGGGCGCCAGCGGTGCGGGAACGGAGATCCAGGGCGAGGAATTCAGCCGCTCAGCCACATAGTCGTGATTGGCGCGGCCATCGCGGACTCGGCGCAACAGTTCTGGCAATTGGGGACGGATCACAGCGGCGCTGAGGTTGCTCATCCGCAGGTTATAGAGCGGCAGTTGGTTCTGCCATTTGGCAAAGGCATCCTGTAGAACCGGGTGTTTCTTCCAATTGTGTTCATATGCGCCGGACATAATGATAGCGCGGGCGACAAGGTCGGCATCGTCGGTGATCAGGATACCGCCTTCACCTGCATTGATCATCTTGTAGGATTGGAACGAGAAACAACCAACCTGGCCAAGTGTGCCAATGTTTTCGCCATTCCACGTGGTGCCCAGCGAATGGGCGGCATCTTCGATGACGGGGATTTTGCGGGCATCGCACAGGGCCATGATAGCATCCATGTCCGAGGTGTGACCGCGCATATGGCTGATGATGACGGCCTGTACGCTGTCCAACTTGGTCTCAAAATCCGACATGTCGATGCGGTAGTTATCCTTCACTTCGCACAAAACGGGGATGCAGTCTGCATGCACCACAGACGACGGGACCGCCGCAAAGGTAAAGCCGGGAATCAGGACGCGCGCGTCACGGGGCAGGTCAAGCGCCTTGAGCGACAGGAACAGCGCGGCAGAGCAGGAGGATACAGCCAATGCGTATTTGCTGCCCAAGAGGGCGGCGAATTCGGATTCAAGCAAGGAAACAGGGGAATTATCTGGCGCGGTGTAACGGAACAGATCTCCAGACCGGAGCAGCGCATCAATGGCGTCGCGGGCGGCTTCGGGGATGGGCTCGGCGGCGTGAACGTTTGGCGGCTGTATCATATTTCAATTTCCTGAATAGAACCTTTGATAAATGTAAAACAAAGACTCGAAATTGCCAAGGTCTGTTGCTGTCTTTTGCGGCACTGGGCGCACATGCGCGTGGGTTTATCCCATAGAAAAACCCGCCCAGCTGCGGCGGCTGGACGGGTTGGACTGTCTTAGGGATGACTGTTGCTGGTATCAGACGTTGAGCAGCAGGTGTTCGCGTTCCCAAGGCGAAATCACTTGCAGAAACTCGTCATATTCCGCGCGTTTGACGATGCCATAGACACGGGCAAAATCAGGGCCGAGGACCTCGTGTAGAGCGGTTGCCTCTTCAAACAGATCAAGCGCTTGGCCCATAACTTGTGGGATATCGCCTTCGCCCTCGTAAGCATCGCCTTTGAATTGACGACGGGGGCGGTTTTCTTCGATCAGACCCAGATAGCCACAGGCCAATGAGGCGGCGATGCCCAAATAAGGGTTGCAGTCCATGCCCGCGATCCGGTTCTCGACCCGGCGGGACGATGCGCTTGATAGGGGAACGCGGATGCCAGTTGTGCGGTTGTCGCGGGCCCATTCCAGATTGATCGGGGCGGCGTGGTCTTTGACGTATCTGCGATAGGAGTTCACATAGGGTGCCATGACGGCCAAAGCCGAGGGCAGGTGGGTCTGTAGCCCAGCAATGAAGTGATAAAACGCGTCTGTCTCACCACCCTGAGGGCCGGAAAAGATGTTTTCGCCAGTTTCGATGTCGATGATCGAATGGTGGATATGCATGGCAGAGCCGGGCTCGTGTTCGATAGGTTTGGCCATGAAGGTGGCGAAACAATCGTGACGCAGAGCCGCTTCGCGAATGAGGCGTTTGAAATAGAATACCTCGTCAGCCAGTTTGACGGGATCGCCATGTAGTAAGTTGATTTCCAGTTGACCTGCACCGCCCTCTTGGGTGATGCCGTCGATCTCGAACCCCTGATGTTCGGCAAAGTCGTAGATATCGTCGATGACCGGGCCAAATTCATCCACGGCCGTCATCGAATAGGCCTGACGGGCGGCGGCCGGGCGGCCTGATCGTCCCATCATCGGCTTGATTTCATGCGCCGGGTCGATGTTGCGGGCGACCAGAAAGAACTCCATTTCCGGGGCCACAATCGGTTCCCAGCCTTTGTCGCGATAGAGCTGCACAACGCGTTTGAGCACGTTGCGCGGGCTGAATGGGATGGGGTTGTCGTCCCGATCATAGGCGTCGTGGATCACTTGCAGCGTCCAGTCACCGGTCCAGGGTGCGGCGGTAGCGGTGGAGAAATCGGGTTTAAGGATCATGTCCTTTTCGATGAACCCGTCTTCGTCTGCGGCCTCGCCCCAATCGCCGGTGATGGTCTGATAGAAGACGCTGTCAGGCAGGTGGAAATAGCTTTGGCGCGCAAATTTCTTGGCGGGTACGGCCTTACCTCGGGCAATGCCCGGCAGGTCTGAAATGATGCATTCGACTTCGTCCAACCGACGCCCCTCAAGATAGGTGCGTGCGCCTTCGGGGAGGTTGTCTGTCCAATCGGCCATCAGGCCCTCGCTTTCTGGAAAAAATCTGCCATTTGAGTGGCCAGCCATGCGGCGTCGGTTGGGGCCTGTGTTTGATTGGCGGCGGCGTGCAGCAGGTCATCTGGGACGACGCCGGGGCCATAATCCTGAAGCAGGCCATCAATAAAGGGGCCGTCGAATTCGGGGTGGGCCTGCACGGTCCAGATGTGGTCGTCGTACGCCAGCACTGCGTGTTCGCAGTGGGCGTTGCTGGCGAGGGTTCGGGCATTGGAGGGGGCTGCGATCACCTGATCCTGATGCCACGCATTCAGGGCGATGGTTTTGCCGTCCAGCTCGTATTCGGTATATCCGACAGCCCAGCCGCCTTGGAATTTCTCGACCTGTCCGCCCAAAGCCTTGGCGATGATCTGGTGGCCAAAACAGACGCCGATCAGCGGCTTTTTCGCGTAATTGATATCGCGGATGAGTTGTTCAAGTGTGGGGAGCCAAGCGTGGTCTTCGTAGACGCCGTGCAGGGAGCCAGGGATCAGCCACCCATCGGCTTGGTCTACCGAAGGGCTTGCTCCGTCCAGTAGGTCAAAGCTGCTGAATTCAAAATCCCGGCCGTTCAAGAGGCGCGCGAACATCTGGTCAAAATTGCCATGGGTTTCGCGAAGTGGGTCTGGCGTGTGGCCGGCGAGGAGGATGCCGATTTTCATAAATCACCTGATGTTGGGCTGTTTCACGCTAGACGAAGAGCGGCAGACGCAGCAAGTCGTTACACTGCGTTCAGATAGCTTAACCAATGTGTTTCAGGCGGGCGGTCCGCGAAACGCGCGATTTCCTGGCGTTTGGTCATGGCAAGATAGCGGATCAAATCAGCGGGTAGAATCCGCGTCATGAGCGGGTCGGTTTCCAGTGCTGTGATCGCTTCGGCCCAATTGGCGGCCAGTTGCGGGACATTGGGAACCTCATAGGCGTTGCCGGTGATCGGGGGCGGCGGTGTTATGGAATCCTCGATACCGATGAGGGCCGCGCCGAGGACGCTGGCGAGCATCAGGTAGGGGTTGATATCGCCCCCTGCAACGCGGTGTTCGATCCGGCGGGCGGCGGGTGCACCACCGGGAATACGGATGGCGGCGGTGCGGTTTTCATAGGCCCAGCACGCCGCGGTGGGCGCGTGGGCACCGGGGACCAGTCGGTCATAGGAATTGCCATGCGGGGCAAAGATCAATGTGCTGGTGGGCATAGCAGCAAGACATCCAGCCACGGCTTGGCGCAAAAGATCGGTGCCGTCTGGGCCGCCATCATCAAAGATATTGCGTCCGAATTTGTCTACGACAGAGAAATGCACATGCATCCCGTTGCCCGCGTCATCGGCATAGGGTTTGGCCATGAAGGTCGCAGCAAACCCGTGTTTGCGGGCAAGGCCGCGCACCAGATCCTTGAACAGCCAAGCGTCATCTGCGCTGCGCAGTGCGTCTTGGTGGTTCAGGTTGATTTCGAACTGGCCGACGCCGCCTTCTGAGATCGAAGTTTGGGCGGGTATGTCCATGGTTTCGCAGGCGTCATAGAGATCGGTAAAAAAGCCATCAAAGGCATCCAGTTCAGCCATGGAGAGGACGGATTCGTTAACGAGGCGGCGCTGTGTCAGCGGGTTCATAGGGGGCCGTGGTGTGGTGCCGCTGTCATCCAGTAATGTGAATTCCATCTCGGTTGCGGCAATGACTGTCCAGCCCCGCGCGGCATAGCGGTCCAACACAGCGGCAAGCGCGTGGCGCGGGTCAGCGACAAACGGGGTGCCATCGTCGTGGTGCATTGTCATGGGAAACAGCGCTGTTGGGCTGTTGATCCACGGCATGGGCACGGGCCCCCTATCGGTCGGAAGCAGGACTGCGTCGGCATCGCCCGTTTCAAACACCAGTGGGCTGTCAGCAATGTCAGCCCCCCACAGATCCACGTTGAGAGCCGAATAGGGCATTCTGACCGCGCCAGTGCTGAGCTTGGGAGCATAAGCCGAGGGCACGCGTTTGCCACGCATCTGGCCGTTCAGATCGCAAATTCCAATGCGCAAAGTGTGCAGGTGGCTAACGTCCATGGTGCTCTCCTGAATGCTCTGAGTTGAGATGTACCGGAGGGAAATCAGGTTGTCACGAAATATGATCAAATTATTAGGAGTTAAGAAACCATGCCAGACTGAAGGGGACGAAGATGAATCTTATGAGCCTTTCGGCCGTAAACATTTCTCAGGCAAATTTTGTGGCGAACTCCCTTGAGGTGAACTTGCCTGCAATCCGCTATATCGAATGCGTCTTGGACTAGATCAGAGGTTGTTTTCAGTGACAGTTACGCCATCCAAGATGCCCTGTTTTTGCACGCGGGCTGTGAAATTTACGTATAGCCCAATGATCGTGTTAGGCATCTGATTAGAACTACCAAATGTTCCTGCATTTCTAACGCCATCGATACACAATTCATGGCGTCTTGCTTTTGCCCTTAACTAACCGGGTCGTCAAAAAAAATGATGATTGCGTCTCTAACGTATTTGCCCAGTGCCACTCCGTGGCGCGAAGAGATCTGAGACATTTCAGAAAAATATTCATTCTGAATCTGGGTCAGGTTGGCTGGATTCAAAGTGTTCGAAACCTCGGTGAAGCCCTCTATTTCACTTATGAAGATGGTCGAGAGTTTGGGTTTCGCTGAAATGTCGTCTTGGGATTCTCCGTCCATAACCGCACCTCAAAGTTGGTGCGGGAGACATTTTGAAAGTGTCTGGAAAACGGTTCGATGCTCTCGATCCTGAAGTTTTAAGGACGCGGACAAAGCCGATAGCTTTGCCATAACGATAAGGCGCAACCTATATACAAGAGTTGCGATTGTGGTCAGCGCTAGACCAAAAACCAAGGCGAGAGAGGGTAGCCAATGGTTGTATGTCGTCGCCCACTCAGGCGGAGTGCGAATAATCACCTGCCGTTTCTGGTTGGCGATTTCTACACTCTGAGACACGGCAGGATTTGTGGTTCGTGTTAAATCGCAGGCTTGGCTGGAAAAAATTAACTGGCATTCATCTGTACTCAAGGTTGCAAACATTTGGATGTCTGCGGTTCCATACCGATCCGCACAAGGCCCGAGTGCGGTTTCAGTCAGTTTGTTTTCCGGTCCCAATACCAGCGTAATCGGCAACGAGGCGAAAACCCGACGGAGCCGGATAGCTGTCTCAAACGTCGTTGTTCGGATTCTCTCAGACTTCACATCAAAGCTCAAAGCGGCTTCGTTTCCTAATATGGGCTGCATGTCGAAGACGGGAAAATATTCAGAACGCGAGTGGGTGGATATCAGCTTCCCGCCCCTCCCTTGTTCGGTAAGATGAAACGCTTTTAACCCGGCCTATCTTGCATTTCTTTCGAAAGCTTCACGTCCTGTTGCAGTGATTTCTATTGCTGAGGTTTGCCATCGGGTAATTGGCAGAGAGCGCAAGATGTGCGGTTTCACGATCATGCTCCACGCGTTCCAACATGTCATATGCAACGAAAGAGAGGGATGCTCCGATAGAGGCAACTGGAAAAGCGGAATGACCTCAGCCAGGCGAAGTCGAGTTTTCGACCGGATATAGTCACTGGAATAGCTTTCTTTAACGGAACAGCTCAAACGGCTGATCCAATTGATAAAGGGTGAGAAAGAGTGTACGGCCGCAACTTGCTCTATATCACTGCAAAACACCACTCTTTAGGGGGGTGTTCTCGTGAAGTGAGGTGTTATCTGAAATTGGCGATGCCGGTGATTAGCGGATTAAATTGGGGCGAATGCGCAGTTTGGCGCGACGTGCTGAGGGCAGGTGACTGTTCAGCCGTTTATTGATCAATCCGAACACACCCACAATCACCAGTGTGACTATGATGAAGTAGAACGCCAAAATGGGGTAAGGCACAAAGGGGTTGAACGTTTTGTCAGCAAAGTAGCTGGCGTAGTAGAGCGCATCGCCTTTTTGACGCCACGCGGGGAAGCCCGAAAAATAGACCAGTGTGGTGGCGTGAAACAGAAAGATCGCCTCGTTCGTGTAAGCAGGCCAGGCCAAGCGCAGCATTGTTGGCCAGATGATCCGTTTGAAGCGGGGCCAGCCGGACATGCCATATGCATCGGCGGCTTCGGTGTCGCCCTTGGGGATGGAGCGTAGCGCACCATAAAAGATCTCAGCCGTGTAGGCAGATGTGTTCAGGAACAGTGTTATCAATGCTCCCAACCATGCGGCGGTAAACGGGCCAAAGAAGGGGTGGACCCCCTTAAGGTTCAAAAACAGGAAGTAGGCAAAGAAGAACTGAATGAACAGGGGCGAGCCACGGAACAGAAAGATGAACCACTCTGCCGGTTTGCGGAACAGGCGGCTGGACGAGGATTTGGCCACGGCCAGTGCGGTTGCAAAGAAGAACCCAAACAACAATGCCAGAACACCAAAGTAAATGTTCCAGATCATACCAGATCCGATCAGAGTGAATTGTTCACACAGGGTGAAATCGGATTTGGGCAGGAGGCGCTCGCCATAGCCGATCGAACGCAGGCCATAGTCCTGAATGGTCTGAAAACAGCTCATGCCCGACCTCCTTGGAAAGGAGGTCGTGTGCGCGAAAGCGCCTGTGTCACAGGCGCGTGCGGCACCCGGTTGTGGTGTGCAATACGGTTCTTCATGCCGGTGCCCCCTTACGCTGGGCTTCGCCGCCAGAGGTGGCCTGACCGTAGGTGAGTTTGGTCATGATGCGCTCAAGGAAGATCTCGGACACGCGGGTAAAGGCGAGGTAAAACACCAGCAGGAACAAGAAATACCACATGCGCCAGTCGCCGTGCGGGTAGCTGGTGAATTTGGAGGTCTTGGTCCCCCCGAGTTCCCGCGCCCAATAGACAATGTCTTCGACGCCAAGCAGGAACAAAAGCGGCGTGGCTTTGATCAAAACCATCCACAGATTGCTGAGACCGGGCAGGGCAAAGACCCACATTTGTGGAACAAGAATGCGCCAGAAAGTTTGGCGATGGCTCATCCCGTAAGCTTCGGCTGTTTCCAACTGGGCATGAGGCACGGCGCGCATGGCTCCAAACAGGACGTTGGCCGCAAAGGCGCCAAACACGATGGCAAAGGTGATAACGGCCAGCGAAAACCCATAGGTTTCGTGAACCCATTCAGGCGATGTGCCCAACGGCAGCTTGGCTGCAGAGCACACAAGGAAGTCGTTGCCTTGGCGGATGGGGTCGGTCCATTCGGGACACAGCACCTTATGGCGGGTCCACTCGAACGCCTGATCCAGCGCAATGACAAAAAATAGGAAGAAGGCAATATCGGGTACACCGCGCACGATGGCTATATATCCTTTGCCCAACCAGCTGATCGGTGCAAAACGGGCGCGGGCGGCCATGGCACCGGCGAACCCAAACCCCAACGCAACAGGGGCGGTTACAGCAAGCAATGCCAGAACTTTGAGGAAAGACATGTAGAACGACATGTGAACGCCGTTCGTGAGATAACACGAAAACCAGCGGAACGTTCCGAGCGTATCGGGATCAGCGCAGTAGGAAAACATCAGGATCCAAGAGCGGTGGCATCAGCAGCAGCCCAATGGCTGGCGTCGCGGCGCGTGGGGCAAAGGGTCCGCATGTTTCCATACGGACCCTCTGGATTTAGATTAGTAGGTGGCGGTTTCTTCGCCGAACCACTTTTTCAGCAGGGTGTTCAGTGTGCCATCTGCTTTCATTGCGGTGATGCCCGCATCGAATTTCGCACGCAGTTCGCCGTCGCTTTCGCGCAGGCCCATGCCTACACCACCGCCCAATGGAACCGGCTCGCCAACAAAGACGAGAGTGCCATTGGATTCTTCGACCAAGGGAACCAGATAGTCACGGTCGGCCAAAACAGCATCGGCTTCGCCATTGCGAACGGCTGCGATTGTTTCTTCGGGCGTTGCGAATTCAACAAGAGTTGCACCGGATTCAGCAACGTGGCCAGCTTGGATGGTTGCGGTCTGAGCAGCAACAACGCCGCCATTTACATCAACACCTTCGGCAGCACCGACATAGGCGGAGTTGGTCGGCGGATAGTAATCCTGCGTGAAGTCGATGACTTCGTCACGCTCGGCTGTGATCGACATGCCGGCGATGATGGTGTCGTAGTTGCCGGACACGAGGTTGGGGATGATCGAATCCCAGTCGTTTTTAACCCACTCACAGGTCAGGCTGGCGCGCTTGCACAGCTCATCGCCCACTTCACGCTCGAAACCGTCGATTTCGCCGGCGTCGTTGATGAAGTTGTAGGGAGGGTATGCGCCCTCAGTGCCCATGCGGACAGTTTCAGCCATTGCCATGCCAGCGGTCAGCGCCAACGCAGCTGTAGTCAGGATCAGCTTGTTCATTTTTGTGTCTCCCATCGTTTTTTGTTGGTTATGATTATGCGGCCTGCGTTGCGGAGAGAAACCCGCGCAGCCGGTCGGATTTGGGCGCGCCAAAGACGTCGTCGGGCGTGCCTTCTTCTTCGATCAAGCCTTGGTGAAGGAACACCACGTGGCTTGAGATATCGGCGGCCATTTTCATGTCATGGGTCACGATAAGCATCGTGCGTCCCTCTGCCGCCAGATCTTTGATAACTTTGATGACTTCTTGTTCCAACTCTGGATCCAAAGCCGAGGTCGGTTCGTCAAATAACAACGCCTCTGGTTCCATGCACAGACCACGCGCAATCGCTGCGCGTTGCTGTTGACCGCCAGACAGCTGTGCCGGATAGTTGTCGCATTTGTCGCCAATTCCGACCTTGTCCAGATAGCGCCGGGCACTGTCCTCGACTTCGGCTTTGTCGCGACCCAGCACGGTAATCGGGGCTTCCATCACGTTTTGCAGGATGGTCATGTGAGCCCAAAGGTTAAATTGCTGAAACACCATCGATAGGTTTGTGCGAATACGCAGTACCTGTTTCGCGTCGGCCGGGCGGCGCGCGTGGGTCTCGCCTTTCCAAGTGACGGGTTCGCCTTTGAACAGGATCTCGCCTTGCTGGCTGTCTTCAAGCAGATTGCAGCAGCGCAGCAGGGTGGATTTTCCTGATCCAGAGGACCCGATCAAGGACACCACGTCGCCCCGATGTGCGGTGATATCGACCCCCTTGAGAACTTCGAGTTGTCCAAAGCTTTTGTGGAGGTTGGTGATCTGGATAACGGCTGAGGTGTCTGTCACGTTGGGTCCGGTGTTGTAGGATCGATTAATGAGCTAATAGGTCGCAATTTTCGGCGCAATGCAACGTTCAAAAGGGAAGTTCAAGGGGGCAAATTAACAAATTGACCATAGGGAATGCTGTTTTTTGCCCGGATCGGCAGATTGATGGTCTATTCGGTGCTTGGGCGTGCCGCCCCGCGGTGACCATGGGATTCGAGCATGCCGCGCGAGGGATAGTCGATCGTGGTCTTGCCCCCATCCACGATCAGGGTCTGACCGGTGATGAAATTTGCATCCCGCGAGGCGAGAAAGGCAACCGACCCGGCGATATCGGCGGGTGAGCCCATGCGACCCGACAACGACGGAGGTTGCGTCGTGTTGCGCAGAACCTCGTGTTCCTGTTCGGGTGAGGTCGCAATCCAGCCCGGGCTGACGGCGTTCACCCGGATGCCCATTGGTGCCCCTTCGGAGGCCATGGCACGGGTCAACCCTTCGACGCCAGCTTTGGCGACGCCGTAAAGTCCCCAATTACCGTGCAATGTTGCAGTGGACGAGATGTTGACCATGCTTGCGTCTGTGCCCTTGGCCAGCAGTGGCAAGGCATGTGCGCTCAGCAAGACCATACTGTCGAGGTTGGATTGGCGAAAAGCCTGCCAGCGTTCGGCGGTGGGCGTGTCGGGTTGCACCGGGCTTTTTAACAAACCGCACCCTGCATTGTTTACCAGCACATCCATATGGCCATAGGCGTCCTGGATGTGATCCAAGGCGGTCAGGATTGAGGGTTCATCGGTTAAATCGGTTTGCAGGAACAGAGCCGGGCGGTCTTTAGAGGATAACGTCTTGGCGGCCTGGACCCCGGTGTCGGCGGACCGGGCAATGATCACAACATGTGCCCCCTCAGAAGCAAACCGTTGTGCGATCCCAAAGCCGATCCCGCCATTTCCACCCGTGATCACAACGCATTTCCCGTCAAACCGCATCATTGGCTTATTCCTCGGGTGCGGCGGGGGTCGGCACCGCCAGATAGGTTTCGGCAGGGATGTCAACTAGTCCATGCAGGTGCAATGTGTCGCGATCTTCGAACGAGAGGTCAGCGATGGCCGCGCGAACCGCCGCCGCGATTAGGGTCCGGTTGCGTCCTAGTGCGGTGATATAGGGCAATGTGGGGGTCGGATCTGACAGCTCTACGATCCGCAGAGACTGCGCAAAGGGTTCGTGTTCTTGCAGCAATACCCATGTCAGCATGTCGAGCGCGGCAAAATCTGCGCGGCCGTCAGAAACAGCTTGTGCAGACAGGGCGTGCCCACCGGATTGCAGCACTTTGGCAGGTTTTAGGCCAAGCCCCTCTAGGTGCGTTGTTGGTGCAGCCCACCCGGATTGGGATACCGCTTCGTTATACGCGAACACGCCCGTGCAAAGCTCGGCCAGATCGCCCGTCGTGTCTGCATGAGCGACAAAAGCTGAGCGGTAGTATCCCGCAGGGCAATTAGGCAGGCCATAGTCGGGGGTGCCAACCAATTGAACAGTCCCATGCAACTGCGTGCGAAAGGGCATGCCGCAGGTTTGCGAGAACACCATATCGGGATCGCGCCAGATTTCCCAAAAATCGCGATCGCGATTCAGAGTTTCTGGGCCGTCGTTCAGATTGCTGCGGATAGCGGCCCACAGCCGATCATTGGCGGGTCGCAGGGCTGGCATGTCGTACATGCCCAGCATGGCGGTCAAGATGAATGTCCCAATTGACGCGCAGCGGCTTGGCGGCAAAGTGCAGAATCACGGTCATTGATTCCCAAGAGATTTGAGACCAATCGCAACACAGCGTCTTCTTCCTGCGCGCGTTCATCGTCGATCAAAACCACAGACCAAGCGGCCTCAAGCACAGCGCGGCGATCCTCATAGGGGACGGCGTCTTTGATAGCGCGGGTAAAGCGGACGGTATCGGGGGCCTCGGTTTCCAGCACTTCGGCTTTGGAACGCAGGCCAGCCGCCTCAAACGGGCTGAGACCGTATCGGGTGGCGGTGATCCGGTCAATCCGGGCCATTTCCTGTGGCGCATAGTCGTTGTCAGACCGTGCGATACGGACCAACAGGGCAGTCAGCGCCAAACGGGCATCCGTATCGGCAAGGGGGGCGGGCTCTGGCTGAATCAGCTTGGAGAGGAAATCGCGAAACATAACAGAAGGTATAGGCCGGGATTTTATCCGGGCCAAGACATTCACATCTTATTCATTGCCCGGGTACGCGCGGCTTGGCTGTCTTTGACGCTAAGGCCCATCGCGATACGTGATTCTTCGACGATTTTTAGCTCGCCTTCTTGCTGTTTGCCGTCAGCAAGGACCACTTCCCACAGGGCATCAAGGGCTGCCAGACGCTCTTCTAACCCGGTCGTTTCGCGGATCAGGCGCCCAAACGTGTCCGTTTCTGGCGCCGCTGAATGCAGTTTTTCGCAGGTTGCGCGCACTTTTGCGGCCTCGATCGCATTGTGTTGATAGAGGCGGGCCAGAATGCGGTCGATCAGGCTGATTTCTTCGACCTGATATTCGCGGTCCGATTTGGCAACACGCACCAAAAGAGCCCCAAGCGCCAATTCGGCATCCGGATCGGGCAGGTTTGGTGTTTCAGAAGGGCGGAACGCCTGAAAGAGCTTTTTCAACATGACCCGAAATTACCCCATATTTTGCGTCCCGCCAAGTGGGAACTACCCGTCATAGCCTTCGATAATCACCAAATCCCCATTGGAAACCGGATCACGCAGGGCTTTGGCTGCCTGATAACCAGGGCTGTTGTAACACTCTAGGGCTGTTTGGTAGTCCTTGAACTCAATTACAACGGTGCGCGCGCGGGCCTGACCTTCGGGATTTTGACGGCCTCCGCCACGTACAAGAAAACGGGCGCCATATTCTGCAAACACTTCGCCATTTGCGGCAATGTAATTCTTGTAGGTTTCCATGTCATCCACATCTACGTGGGCTACCCAATAGCCTTTGGCCATATCTACTCTCCTGTTGTTTTGGGCAGGGTGGCGCGGATTGGCACCCGGCGCAATCAGTTTTCAAGGCCAGCTAAAAGGCGGACACAGTATCATACTACTGTGAGAGCATGATGATATTCGAAGGACTGAATGATGTGCTGACCAAGTTATGGTTGGCAGGGGCCGAAGGGATCGGCCGTGGATGAAATAAATGGATACGGATGCCGAGAGACGGTTGGCATCTGAGCTTTGGGTTAGATCAAAGGATCATGCGACCATTGAAGTAGGCCCTGCCGTTGCCGGGGTCTGCAAAAAATATCACCGGGGTGGCAGTTGGCGCGGATCTGCCCCGCATGGCGCGCAAAGGCACGCCAGCGTTTGATTTGCCGGGCATCGACTTCTGGCAGGCGACGACCAAGGTAATAGCGGCAGTACCACTGAAACCATCCGCGGGGATCTGGTCCGATGATCCATCCCTTGTCCTGCCAAACGGATAGGGGTTGGCGGCTTTTGATTCCAAAATAGTTGAGATCAGGGTTTGCGGTCGGGCTGAGTTTGGCGTTTTCGAACCAGTCAGCGGGAAATTCATCCCGGCAGTCGGAGCAATACTTCCCCTCAAACACACCCATTTCGAGCATCTGCTTGGGTGAATAATGTGGTTTGAACTGATCATTCTCCACATCACCGGGACTGGCCGAAAGGGTGTAGCTGTATCCGCTTTGCATGCGGTCATGGACAGTGATGGTGGTGCCGGATGTCATCTGAAGGTCAGTCCTTTGAGGGAATGACATAAATCTAGCACAAGACCGGTGGTCGGCAATTGGCGTGCTGGGGTGGGGATAGAAAAAATGCCGTAAAACCCGCCTCTGGTATAAGAGGCGGGTAATATTAGATCAAACCAAGCGCGAGTTTTCTGTAGCGGCGCGGATGAAATCCGCAAACAATGGGTGCGGCGCAAAGGGTTTGGATTTCAATTCAGGGTGGAATTGAACCCCGATGAACCAAGGATGATCGGCCCATTCTACGATTTCTGGCAAGCGTCCGTCGGGGCTCATGCCAGAGAATTTCAGGCCAACTTTTTCCAGCTGTTCGCGATATTTGATATCAACTTCATACCGGTGACGGTGGCGCTCTTCGATCTGGGTCGTGCCATAGATCCGCTCGACATTCGATCCCTCAGTCAGGGTGGCGTTATACGCGCCCAGACGCATGGTGCCGCCTTTGTCATCGCCGACTTTGCGTTCAACTTTGTGGTTGCCCTGAACCCATTCCTTGAGGTGGTAGACGACGGGCTCGAACCGCTTCTTGCCGGATTCGTGATCGAACTCTTCGGATCCTGCTTCGGTGATGCCAGCCACATTCCGGGCGGCTTCGATCACGGCCATTTGCATGCCCAAGCAAATACCCAGATAGGGCACTTTGTGCTCGCGGGCGTACTGGGCTGCTTTGATCTTACCTTCGGTGCCGCGTTCACCAAAACCACCGGGTACAAGAATCGCACTATACCCTTCGAGGTGGGGTGCTGCGTCTTCTTTATCAAAAACTTCGGCGTCGACCCATTCGATCTTGACCTTGACGCGATTGGCCATGCCACCGTGAGTCAAAGCCTCGGCGATGGATTTATACGCATCTTCAAGCTGGATGTATTTGCCAACAATGGCGACTTTGACTTCGCCTTCGGGGTTGAACACCCGGTCTGCGACATCATCCCAACGGGCCAAATTGGGCTTTGGGGCCGGGGTGATCTGGAACGCATCCAGAACCGCCTGATCCATGCCTTCGCGGTGATAGGCGAGGGGCACTTCGTAGATAGACTTCAAATCCTGCGCGGCAATTACCGACTCGGGGCGCACGTTGCAGAACAGGGCCAGCTTGTCGCGCTCTTTCTTAGGGATTGGCCCTTCGGAGCGGCAGACCAGAATGTCGGGGGCGATGCCAATCGAGCGCAGTTCCTTCACCGAGTGCTGAGTTGGCTTGGTTTTCAGCTCACCGCTGGCCTTGATGTAGGGCAGCAGAGTTAAGTGCATGAACAGACATTGGCCACGCGGCTTGTCGTTGGCAAACTGACGGATGGCTTCGAAAAACGGCAGTCCTTCGATGTCACCCACGGTGCCACCGATTTCGCAGAGCATGAAATCAACCTCATCCTCGCCGATTGAGATGAAATCTTTGATCTCATTTGTGACATGCGGGATCACCTGAATGGTTTTGCCGAGATAGTCGCCACGACGCTCTTTTTCCAACACGTTGGAATAGATGCGACCTGAGCTGACCGAGTCAGTTTTGCGGGCTGCAACGCCAGTGAAACGTTCATAGTGCCCCAAATCCAAATCGGTTTCAGCGCCATCATCGGTGACAAAAACCTCGCCGTGTTCAAACGGAGACATCGTGCCGGGATCAACGTTCAGATAGGGGTCAAGTTTGCGCAGACGGACTGAGAAACCGCGCGCCTGCAACAAAGATCCCAGTGCGGCCGAAGCCAGACCTTTGCCAAGAGAGGACACAACCCCGCCAGTGATGAAAATGAAACGTGCCATGTCTGTTCGGCTGCCCCCGTGAATGGTCAGAATTTAGGTGCCCGGTGGTCTTTAAAAAACCACTGCATCACGGGACTTCGCATATAAAGGATTCGCGCGCATAACGCAAGAGAACCGCAAGATGCTGTTGCGGTTCTCATCCAAAATTCAAGGTATGGTGTGTTAGTCGGCTTTCGGGACCAACGGCGCATCGTCGCCCTGTGTCGGCGGCAACAGGTCGCTGCCTGCTGGGACACTGGGAGTGACGGGTGCTGATTGTTCCTGTGCGGGAATACCGAGGCGATCAATGACCGAGCTGCCGGATGCTTTTTGCGCTGCGATGATGGTCAAGGTGATCGAGGTCACGATGAACGCGGCTGCAAGAATCCAGGTGATTTTACCTAGTGCTGTTGCGGCTGACCGACCGGCTGCGGCGCCACCGCCGCCGCCCATGCCAAGACCTCCGCCTTCGGATCGCTGCATCAAAACGACGGCGATCAGGCTCAGAGCCAGAAGAAGATGGACGATGAGAACGACGTTTTCCATGTATATCCCGAGGAGTTTGGCTGTACCGCGCGGTATCTAAGCAAGTTTGGGGGCCGGGGCAAGGGATGAGTTTGCATCAAAATCATTGATCGGTGTGATCACGGATTTGACACTGGACTTGCGCGCCATCTGAACCCAATCTCTGAGCCATGCCACATGATCATTCTGACCACCCGCACGCGCTCTTGCCCCCGGATCCTGCATTAAGGGTCAAGGCGTTGGAAACCATTCTCACACGCAAGGGGCTGATCGATCCGGCCACGCTGGATGAGATTATCGATATCTACCAAAACAAAATCGGCCCCCAGAACGGTGCGCGGGTTGTTGCCAAGGCCTGGAGCGATCCCGCGTTCAAGGCAAGGCTGTTGGCGGATGCCACGGCGGTGGTTGCTGATTTGGGATATTTCGGGCGTCAGGGCGAACATATGGTGGTGGTTGAGAACACGCCAGAGCAGCACAATATGGTCGTGTGTACTCTATGCAGCTGTTATCCGTGGCCGCTGTTGGGCATACCGCCGGGGTGGTACAAGTCAGACGCTTATCGGGCCCGTGCGGTACGTGAACCGCGCAAGGTTTTGGCGGATTTCGGGGTTACTCTTTCTGACGAGAGTTCGGTTCGGGTTTGGGATTCGACGGCCGAAGTGAGGTATCTGATTCTGCCGATGCGACCTGCCGGAACCGAAGGGTTGAGCGAAGAGGAATTGGCAGAGCTGGTAACGCGGGACAGTATGATTGGCACGGGCCTGCCCAAGGTGCCATCATGACCCGGGTGCATGATATGGGGGGGCGGTTCGGCGATGGGCCGGTTGTGCCCGATGCCGAAGGCGCGCCCGTTTTTGCAACCGAATGGCATGGACGCGCTTTGGCGGTGACATTGGCGGCCGGGGCTTTGGGGCAATGGAATATCGACGTCTCACGCCATACGCGCGAATTGCTGTCGCCCAAAGATTACATGCGATTCTCGTATTACGAAAAATGGATCTCGGGATTGGCGGATCTGCTGGTTCAGACTGGTGTGTTGACTCGCGAAGATTTCGAGGAGGGTGGGGCAGTGCAACGGCACCCTCTGGCAGAGAGAAAGCTGAAAGCGGCCGCAGTTGCCGGGGCATTGGCCAAAGGAGGGCCTGCGGATCGACCCAGTGATGTGCCGGTGTCCTTTGAAACAGGTCAAGCGGTGCGGACCCTGCAGATCAGTGGGAACCGTCTGGTGGAAGGGGGGCACACACGCCTGCCAATCTATGCCGCTGGGGCAAAGGGCCATATCCTAAAGCTGCATGGCACACATGTCTTGCCGGACAGCAGTGCCCATGGGCTGGGCGAGGCGCCTGAACCGCTTTACGCGGTCGTGTTCCCGGCGTCCGAGTTGTGGGCCGATCCAGAGCACCCGGGTGATGAGGTCGTGTTGGATCTGTGGCAAAGCTATTTGGAGGCGGTATGAGCACCTGTGTGACAGCGTCGGCCCCGGAGCCAGTGTTCAGCGAGCCTTGGCATGCACAGGTGTTCGCCTTGACCGTGCATTTAAACGAAGCTGGGCGGTTTGCATGGCCAGATTGGGCCGCACGGTTTTCAGCGACGTTGAAGCGCCATGGCTTAGAAAAAGAGCTGGATGGCGGTGAGGATTATTTTCAGGCGTGGTTAGAGACGCTGGAAACGTATCTGGTTGAAGAGGGCAGTGTCTTGCCCGACGAAGTTGGGCCGGTCAAACAAGCTTGGGAAGAGGCCTACTTGACCACACCGCATGGTGAGCCTGTGGTGTTGCGCTGAACGCAACGTAAAGACGCGCTGATCTGGCCCACAAGGAGCAAGATCAGCGCGGCGCGACCTGAGAGTCGCGCGCGTGCTGGCCAGTGTCAGTCTTTTGGGTGTGACGGGCGGCGCGTGAGGCCGGCCTTTTGCAGGAAACGCCTGAAGGCTGCCCTGTTTGGCAGGGTGAAACGGGGGGGTATCCGTTTGCTGCGCCCCGCAAGGCGATTGAATTCATGCACATCGATGATCTTTTCGGCGCAGCCGCACCCTTCGCCCAGACCTACGTTTTTGTAACAGAAGTCTTCGAATTTCTGGGGGCGCATGGGTTAATCCTCGACGTCGTCTACATCTGCCTGTCCCGCCAACTGGCGCCGGACATGGGACCAGCTTAATCCGATTCCCAACACAACAGAGAGGGCAAAGATGCCCAGCCAAACATTTCTGTTGGTGTTCGTGAGGTCCAGCAGGCCAAAATCATAAAGCACCCAAAGCAAGGCCGCGACCACGGACATAATCAGCGACATGCCGAATCCCCCGATTGATCGCAGGGTGGCGCGGAGGTAAATAATATAGCCAATCGTAAGCAATAAACCCATCAGGACCGCCACAGACAAGCGGGTTTCATAGTGGGTTGCGGTCCATCGCACATAATTCCAATCCGTGGGATTGTAAGTGAGTGTCAACAGCACGAATGCAAACAACCATCGCAAAAACATGCCCAAAGTCCCAATCTGAATTCATTTTTTGCGCCTCAGAATCGCTCAAAGAAGCAGTGCTGTCCAGTGTTTCAGATCACATGCGTCGAAATTGCGGTTTCCCTGTTGCGCGGGCATCGTTATACGGACGCGGGTTTGACGAACACAAAAAAGGACCGGATATGGCCAACGTGGTTGTTGTCGGCGCTCAGTGGGGCGACGAAGGTAAAGGCAAGATTGTTGATTGGCTCAGTGAGCGCGCTGATGTGATCGCGCGCTTTCAGGGCGGGCATAATGCCGGTCATACGCTGGTCATTGACGGCAAGGTGTACAAGCTGCACGCGCTGCCTTCTGGCGTTGTGCGGGGGGGCAAATTGTCGGTGATCGGCAATGGTGTCGTGCTGGACCCTTGGCATTTGATGAATGAAATCGAAACCGTGCGTGAGCAAGGCGTAGATATTAGCCCGGAAACGTTGATGATCGCGGAAAACACGCCGTTGATTCTGCCGATTCATGGTGAATTGGATCGCGCTCGGGAAGAGGCGGCCAGCAAGGGCACAAAGATCGGGACCACCGGTCGTGGCATTGGCCCTGCCTACGAGGACAAGGTTGGCCGTCGCTCAATTCGCGTCGCGGATTTGGCCGATGAAGCAACGTTGGAAGCCCGCGTTGATCGTGCATTGCAACACCATGATCCACTGCGCCGCGGCTTGGGGATTGATCCGGTCGATCGTGACGCGCTGATCGCGCAGTTGAAAGAGATCGCACCCAAGTTGCTGCCATTTGCGGCTCCGGTCTGGAAAGTGCTGAATGAAAAGCGCAAAGCCGGTAAGCGGATTTTGTTCGAAGGCGCGCAGGGCGCGCTGTTGGACATTGATTTCGGGACATACCCTTTTGTGACCTCGTCCAATGTGATTGCCGGACAGGCGGCCACAGGTGTGGGCATGGGTCCGGGTGCGATTGATTTTGTGCTGGGCATCGTGAAAGCGTACACCACTCGTGTGGGTGAGGGGCCGTTCCCAACCGAGCTGGACGATGACGATGGTCAGCGTTTGGGTGAACGGGGCCATGAATTTGGTACGACAACCGGTCGCAAGCGCCGTTGTGGCTGGTTTGATGCCTGCCTGCTGCGCCAAACTTGCGCGACGTCGGGCGTGAATGGTATTTCGCTGACCAAGTTGGACGTTCTGGATGGGTTTGAAATCCTGAAAGTCTGTGTTGCTTATGAGTTGGATGGCGAACGTCTGGACTATCTGCCCACAGCCGCAGATCAGCAGGCGCGGTGCAAGCCGATCTATGAAGAGCTGCCAGGATGGAGCGAATCGACCGAAGGCGCGCGCAGCTGGGCGGATTTGCCCGCCAATGCGATCAAATACGTGCGTCGCATCGAAGAGCTGATCGATTGCCCGGTTGCGATGGTATCGACCTCGCCCGAGCGTGAAGACACCATTCTTGTCACCGACCCGTTTGCAGACTGATGGCAGAGTCAAAGAAACCACGGCTTAGCTATAAAGCCCGGCGGCGTTGGTCGCTGGTGATTTTGCTGATTGGTCTGCCGCTTTATATTGTGGCAGTCATCACTTTGCTGAATGCATTAGGGCGCCTGCCGATCTGGTTGGAGCTTGTGGTCTATGCCATTTCAGGGGTGCTTTGGGCGCTGCCGTTCAAGTTCATCTTTATTGGTGTTGGACAGGCAGACCCAGAGGCTGAAGAAGACAAGTAAAAGCCCGAAACCTAAAAAAGAGAGCGCCGCAAAATTGCGGCGCTCTCTTTTGTTTTTTTTGTTTATTTAGGTTTTCCGGTGTGGGGCCGATGGATTTACCCTTTAAAACGCTAAGCAAAGTAGGAATGTCACCTCTTCGCTTTGCATTTTTATGGTTACCCAGCCGCACGGCTGTCGGGTTGAAATCCGATCTGACCCGATGCGGTGAAGCGACCTCCGCCGGTTTTTTCGATTTTTCCATCTCTTAAGAGTTGGCCGAATGTCCGAAGACCGTCTTCGCGGTTGAACGATTCGACCTGTAGCTGGCGAACCTTGTTCATCAACTGAGGGCGGGAAAACTGATCGCGGTTTTCTACAAAGGACATATAGGCGGCCGCTGCTTCAAGCATTTCTGGCAGGGTGGTCGCCCCATTTTCGGTTGCGTATTGCGCAAATCCACCTACGTCTCCGGTTTCGGTTTCGTCACCCGAGAGGGACGGAACACGGCGCGGACGGACCGGCCCACGGTTCGACGTGGGTTTCTCGGTTGTGTCAACACGTTGTTCTGCAACCAGTTTCAGTGGTGCGGGCTTATCCATCTCTGCACGTGGGCGGCTGCGGCCTGATCCAACTGCTGGGCGACGGGGGCGAACAACGGCGGCCAGATCTTCGCGATAGGCGTCATCACTGGACTGTGTGCCGACAGTTCCGCCTGCAGAGCGCTCCGCCTCGGCTGCGGCAACTGCGGCGCGCAGGTGGGAATAGGTGTCGCGGTTGGTTGACAGGTCCGGGTCGTCCAATTTCTGGTCTGCCGCTTCCATCAGCCGTGACAGATCATTATCTGTCTTTTCTGGTGCTTGCTGACGCGCAGGTTTCTCTCTGACTTCGGCCTGCTCTGGCTCTATGATCTCGGCCACCTCAGCCTCGATAGAAGCGTCTTCTTGAATGGATTGCGCTTCTTCTTCAATCTGGGCGGCTTCTTCCTCTTCGGCCTCGGCATCATCTTCTTGATTGGACTTGGCTTTCAGCTCAGCTTCGACAGCTGCGAGTTCGCGCAACAGGTCTTCTTCGTCTTCAGGAGACAGAGAGGCAGCTGCTGGGCTTTGTTCATTAACGCGTGGTGTTTCTTCTTTTTCTTCAGTCTCAACCTGCTCTACATCACCTGAAGAGACTGCATTTTCAAAGTCGGTGTTTTTGACTTTGATAACGCGGACGCGGCGCGGTTTGTTCACCGTAGCGATGGGCTCTTCCGGCTCGCTGAGGATGTTCATTAGCTCATTGTCGGTCTCTTCGCTGTCACCCTCGGTGTCCAGATCAGAAAACAAAGCATCGCCCTTAGTCGGGGCTTCAGACACGTCGCTGGCGCGCTCGACGTTTTCCAGAATGGAGGAGATGTCGTCATCGGACTGCGTATCTTCGATGATCTGGTTCCGGTTGAGGTTCAGATCTTCGGCGTGCTCATCTTCTGAATAATCGGCTTCATCTGTGCTTTTTTCGTTGCGGGAAACAACGGCACGGATACGCTGCAATTTTGCGGCGATGCTGTCCGAAGAGGGTACGATTTCAGGCTCTTCCAAAACTTCAGCTTCGGGAATTTCAGCTTCGATCTCGGGGGTTTCGTCAGATTGTACGGCGAGTTGGGCTGTAATGCTTTCGATCGTCGCAGCTGGAGCAGGTGAGGCGGTGTCAACTTTGATTTGCTCAGGTTCGGCTGCGGGCTCTTCGATCACCTCGGCAGCCGTTTCGACCAATTCCTGTGCCTCTACCGGTTCATCGATCTCTTCAACGCTAGTATCTTCGGCGAGGGCCTCTTGGACAGAGGACTCCTCGACAGCGGTCTCTTCGACGATATCCGCGGGGGCTTCTTCTGCTGGCTGAATCTCGTCTTCCTGTGGAGGTGTAACCTCTCCGACAGGTTCCGCGGGCGGTTCTGCCGGTTCGACTGCCTCGGGTGCTTCTACGGCCATCTCAGGTTCTGAGGGGGCCACAACTGTAGGAGCAGGGGCGATCTCAATTGTTTGAGGTGTAGGCGCAGGGTCTGCAGCGACGGGCACTGGCTCCGCTTCGGCGGCACGCAATGTGATCCCTTTGGAATCATGGTGCGCCTCGACCTGACGAGAGATTTCCCGTTGGGCAATGCGCGCTAGCATGTCCGCATCGGGTTGCGGCGGCTCCGCCCCGAAGTATCGGTCGTCTGATGCGAGATCCCGAAAATACTCGGCAATCGCTTTCATTGTGTCGAATGAGTCGTCAAACCCTTCGAGAGTGCAGGAAAACGTCCCATATGAGACGGTCAATACCTTGTTGTTCTGTACCATAGGATGCTCGTCCTCTACATACTTATTGAACCACTTCTACCATCCCTTGGACGTCAATTTCGGTCCGAATCTGTGCAAATGAACGTATCATTTTGTGTCCAGATTGTGTCCAAGCCAAAAATCGGACGCTAATTCGCGCATGACTCTGCCTATTGTTCAGACTTTGGAACCAATAACCTTGATCGGAGGCGGTCACTTGGGTCCTGACGACTGCAATCTTGCCTTGAAACATGCGCCTACTCTGGTTGCTGCGGATGGCGGAGCCCACGCTGCACTGGCAGAGGGTCATATTCCACAGGCCGTTATTGGCGATTTTGATTCAATTTCAACGTCAGTTCGAAACCGCATCCCCTCTGAGCGTCTGTTTCCGATTCCCGAACAGGATAGCACGGATTTTGACAAAGCCCTGCGCCATTTGTCCACTCCGCTTGTGTTGGGGGTCGGGTTCATGGGACGGCGGGTGGATCATCAGTTGGCTGTGTTTAACGCGCTGATACGGCGCGCTGAACGCGCCGTGGTCCTGATTTCTGAACGTGAGGTGATTTTTCACGCGCCGCCCAAGTTGACGTTGGACATTGCGCCGGGTGCTGTGGTTTCGATCTTTCCACTGGCCAAAACTCGGGCGCGGTCACGGGGTTTGGAATGGCCGATTGATGCCGTTCCCTTTGCGCCGGATGGTGCGATTGGGACATCCAACCGCACGCCCACGGGTCGGATAGAGCTCGAGGTGGACGCGCCGGGTTTGCTGATCTTTTTGCCGAGAGAAGCGTTGGTCCCGGTTATGCAGGGGCTTCAGGCGTCGGAATCCGGGCGTTGGCCCGCTCGCGAAGAATGACATAAACGCCTGCCCCAATCGTAATGCAGATTCCGACGCTGGCCATGGTATTGGGCAGGTCGCGAAAGATGATCCATCCGATTGCGGTTGCGATTGGAATTTCCAAATACTGCATTGGGGCCAGCGTGGCCGATGGGGCAAAGCGCAGGCTCCAGGTCATCAGCAGATGCGCGCCAGTTCCCAAAGCGCCAATCGCGAACAACATCCATAGGGTGCTCGTATCTGGCATCGACAGGGACAAAGCGGGGATGTCCATCGCGTTACCAACCAGTAGAACCGGGAGCATGAGGGTCGAGGCGAGCAAGCCAGATACTGCCTGCAGGCCAATTGGATCGGTGTCTTTGGCCAGTTGTCGGGTCACAAGCATGAAGAACGAAAAAACAAAGGCGACGACTACGGGTAAAAGTGCGGGCCAGCCGACCTGAACAAAACTAGGTTGAATGACAAGCAGCGTGCCGATGAACCCGACCAGACAGGCCGCAAAGCGCCTCATGCCGACATCTTCGTTCAGGATGTATTTGCCTAGAACCAGCATGATGAATGGCATGACAAAGGCGATTGCCACCGCATCAGCCAAGGGCAGGAATTGCAATGCGCTGAACATTGCCGTGATGCCCGCAATATGGAGCAGGGTGCGCAGAACCATCAGCCGGAACAGGCGTCCGCGCAAACGCCAAGGGCGCTTGGTCGTCACCACAATGGGAATCAGGATCGCCGCCTGCACGAGGAAGCGCACGAACACCAACAGGCCCAACGGCACAACCGCACCCAGAATTTTTGCCAATGCATCGCCCATGGGGGCAAGCACACAAAATCCCAACATCAACATGATGCCGAGAACGGGGCGGTCCATGGTTGGACTGAGAGTTGCAGATTGAGACATCAGCGCACGCTAACAGGCTTATATCCGGGGGCAAGAGGCCCCTGTCTCAATCTGTGTAGAAATTCAGCAGTTGGGGACGTTGACCGCTAGCCCACCCAGTGAGGTCTCTTTGTACTTTTCATGCATGTCTTGACCGGTTTGGCGCATGGTTTCGATTGCGGAATCCAGCGGCACGAAATGTTGCCCATCTCCACGCAGCGCAAGTGACGCGGCTGACACGGCTTTGATCGCACCTAAGCCATTGCGTTCGATACAGGGCACCTGAACCAAGCCTTTGACGGGATCGCAGGTCATGCCCAGATGGTGCTCCAGAGCGATTTCCGCAGCATTTTCGACCTGCTCCGGCGTGCCGCCCATAACGGCGCACAGCCCGGCTGCTGCCATGGCGGCGGCGCTGCCCACTTCGGCCTGACAGCCGGCTTCGGCACCTGAGATAGAGGCATTGAATTTGACCAGCCCGCCAATGGCGGCTGCGGTCAGCAGGAAATCTTTGATATGGCTGGGTGCGGCGCCCGGTACATGGTCCAGATAATAACGCAGCGTGGCAGGCAGTACCCCGGCCGCCCCATTGGTTGGCGCCGTGACAACCTGACCGCCTGCGGCGTTTTCTTCGTTCACGGCCATGGCGTAAACGCTCATCCAGTCGTTGATTGTGTGCGGTGCGGTCAAGTTCATGCCACGTTCGGCTTCAAGCGCGTCATAGATCCCTTTGGCGCGGCGGCGCACGTTCAGGCCGCCGGGCAGGATACCATCGGTGACAAGCCCACGTTCGATGCAGCCATTCATGACCTCCCATAGACGCGCGGTACCTTTAGCAAGGGAAACCTCGCACCCACGTGAGATTTCATTGGCCCGTTTCATCGCTGCAATGGATTTCCCGCTGGCTTTTGCCATTTCCAACATCTCGGTTGCGGATTTGAACGGGTAGGGAACCGGGTCGCCTTCGTCTGTGGCTTTGCCTTGAGCCAATTCCTCTTCGGTCAGAACAAAACCGCCGCCGATGGAATAGAACACCTGACGCAGGGTGACATCGCCCTGAGCATCGGTTGCCATCAAGATCATCGCGTTGGCGTGTCCGTCCAGCGTGTGATCGTAATCGAACACCAGATCTGCGATGGGATCAAAGGCCAGCGGCGGCAAACCTTCGGGTTGGACCGTGTGGGTGGCGTTGATGTCGGCAAGCGCGGCTTCGGCTTTGTCATTGTCGTAGGTGTCGGGAATGAAGCCGGCGAGGCCGAGGATCGTGGCGCGATCAGTAGCATGGCCAACACCCGTAAAGGCCAGTGAGCCGTGCAGGGATCCTTTGAGGCCGTGGAACTCAAAAGGAGAGTCGCGCATCATGTCAAGAAACCGTGCGGCGGCCACCATTGGACCCATAGTGTGAGAGGACGAGGGGCCAATGCCCACTTTGAACATATCGAAGACGGAGAGGAACATCTTAGGTAGCTGAGCCTTCTAGAGGAGTGGCGTATGCGGGCGAGGTGAAGGGGGTGACACCCAACCCCTCGGCGGTGATCGCGACGCGGGTTGCGTCGCGGGTTTCAAGGGATTGTAGAATGCGTTGCAGGTAAGGCGTGTCGGCCAATGTAAACCAGCTGCGGTCCGACCCTTGGGGATAAAGCGCCATCCATCGCATCATACACGCAACATAATAGGTCAGAACCGATGGGGTCTGCGCATGAAACCAATCCGGTGCGTCCTGCGCGACCTGATCCAGCAGTTTCAAATGGTGTCGCAAACGCGGACGAATGCCTGCGCGCAATGTATTGGCTTGAGAGGGATCGATGTATTTCTCGGCGTAAAACAGAATGCGCAGATCTGCATGCAGTGTGTTCGAGGCAAAGAAGAGCCACTTGAGAAATGCGCTACGTTCATCGCTCTGAGGGTTTGGGGCCATTTGGCCCATGCGTTCGGAGAGCCAAAGCAGGATCGCAGCGGTTTCAAAGATCGGGCCTTGGGGCGTTTCCAGCACAGGGATCAACCCGTTTGGGTTCAAGGCTAGATAAGTTGTACTGTTTTGGGCCGATTTCGTACGATCCACCAGAACGGTTTCGAACGGTAGGCCCATCTCGGTCAGCACCAGCCGAATGATCAGCGAGGCATTGTCGGGGGCATAATGAAGGCGCAAAGTCTGATTCATGGCCCCGTTCTATCGCTGGCCAAGGGGCAATGGAGGGTCGATTGCGACGTTTCCTATTGGAAACGCGCAATGATGTCATCTGTATATATGTCTTGAGAGTTAGGGGCGTTTGGCGGCTTTTCGACGTTTGCCCAATGCAAGACCGTCTCGCATATTCAGGCTTAAGAGGGTGATATTCGTCAGCCCTGCACAGAGCTCGATGACTTGGACTGTATAATACAGAGTATCGAATTGACTTGATTGCGCGCGCAGGGCCAGAAACATGGCGCTGGGCAACAGGATCAACAGTCCGTTTGCAGCAATGATCTTCATCCGACGGCTTTTGTTAGCCACCTGCGGCAGTTTCCAGCCTTTGCCCAAAGAGGCCCCAGTGGCGCCAGCAGTGGCCATGGCCGGGATAAGCAGAGCCATTCCATAGAGCACACCGGTTTTTACCATGGTGATTGTGTCATGGGATCCAAAGAGTTCGCTCAACACTGTGGACATCCAGAACGTTGTAATCGTGGCAAGGGCAAGGGTCCCGGCAGTGGCGTGTATTGCGGTTTTCATAGGAATCTCCTTAGAGCACAAAGATAGCATGCTATGTAAATTGCATTGCATAGCGTGCTATTCAAGTGTTTTTTACAAAAATGTCCAAATTTCAAGAAAACTCGGCGGGGTTCCTCGCCAATCAAATGGCTCGATTGTTTGCATCAGGGTTGGCGCGGCGGCTGAACGCACTCGACCTTGCACCTGCTCAGTTCATGGTTCTGCTGGAGTTGTGGGACGAAGATGCCCGCACCCAGGTTGACCTGGTCGCGGCGCTGGACGTCGAACAAGCCACAATGGCCAACACTCTGTCGCGTATGGAGCGGGATAAGCTGATAGAGCGACGGCCCTCTGAAACGGACAAGCGGGTCCGTATCGTTGTGTTGACGGAAAAGGCACGCCAGCTTCAGAAGGCGGCGATGGAAGGGGCGCAGGCGCAAAATGCAGCGGCTCTTGCTGGGTTCAGCCCCGATGAGGTGCAAACTTTTTTGTCCCTAATGCGTCGAACAATTCGTAACCTCAAAAGCGAAGCGTGACATCTGATTCCCCTGCAAACACTGACCGTCCTGCGGGATTGGATCTAGATTCCCTCTCGCGCCTTGGGGTTATGTTGTTATAAGTCGCACAAAGATGCATGAGGGGATGCTGTAATGACCGGGGAATTGTCGCCCATTGATAAAGCCAAGTTTGTTGCTGCCAAACGGGCCGCCGATTTCGTTGAAGACGGGATGCGGGTCGGTCTTGGAACGGGCAGTACCGCGGCTTGGTTGGTGCGCTGTCTTGGGGAGATGGTGCGCGACGAAGGTCTCAAGATCCGGGGTGTCCCCACGTCGACCCGGACCGCGCGGTTGGCACGAGATGTCGGCATCGAAGTCATTTCGTTGGATGAAGCGCGTTGGTTGGATCTGACAATCGATGGTGCGGACGAATTTGATGGGGATCTGAACCTGATCAAAGGCGGTGGTGGGGCATTGCTGCAAGAAAAGATCGTGGCGACGGCTTCGGATCAAATGGTTGTGATCGCTGACATCGGAAAAGAGGTCGAAACGCTGGGTGCTTTCCCGCTACCGGTTGAGGTCATTCCATTCGGGTGGCAGACTACACAGGCGTTGATCGAAGAGACGCTGATTTCGATGGATGTGCTGGGCCGGTCCGCGACATTGCGGATGAATGGGGAAACGCCTTTCATTACCGACGAAGGCAATCACATTCTGGATCTACACCTGAACCGCATTGGCAATCCGCGTCAAATGGCCTTGGTGATCAACCAGATGCCGGGTGTGGTGGAAAACGGTCTGTTCATCGATATCTGCGACACGGTGGTGATTGGCTACGGGGATGGCCGGGTCGAACTGCGCGATATCAACGATGGGACGGTCGAACATGACCGGCTGGATTTTGTCGAAAGCGATAATCTGTTTACTGATCTGGCGGACTGAACACTAGGTTGCGTTTGCACGATCTGCCGTCCGTTTTGTAGGCGATGCTATTGTTTTCGTTTGTTACACTGGGAAACAGGGGCTTTCATTCCTAACATCCCGGCTTATGTGAACGGTTCATTGCAAGGCTGCCATCTTTTCCGGAGTGACGGGACGCATAAGTGCGACCTTTGAAATTACGGAACAGGCTGGACAGTGGCGCGGGATAAGTTACACCCTTTGCAAGGCTTTCGGGCGGTGCAGGAATTCCAGATGAGGCAAGAAAACATGAGCTTTGATTTCGATCTTTTCGTTATCGGTGGTGGATCTGGTGGCGTACGTGCGGCCCGAGTAGCAGCAGGCGAAACAGGGGCCAAGGTGGCTTTGGCCGAGGAAGACCGCTATGGCGGCACCTGCGTGATCCGGGGCTGTGTTCCTAAGAAATTGATGGTCTTTGCCAGCGAATACGCCGACATGGTGGAAGATGCGCAAAGCTATGGCTGGGATATTCAGCCCGGTGCTTTCAACTGGAACATGTTCAAAGGCAAAATGCATGCCGAATTGGACCGTCTCGAAAGCATCTATCGCAACATTCTGAAAAACAATGGTGTCGAAAGCTTTGATCAGCGCGCCAAAATGGTGGATGCGCATACGGTCGAATTGGCTGATGGGACACGCAAGACCGCCAAGCATATCCTGATCGCGACAGGCGGCTGGCCCACATTGCCAGATATTCCCGGTGCAGAACTGGGGATTTCGTCGAACGAGATTTTCCATCTGGATCAACTGCCCAAGAAGATGCTGATCGTGGGTGGTGGTTACATCGCCAGCGAATTCGCCGGGATCATGAATGGTCTGGGTGTTGAGGTGACACAGTATTACCGGGGCGCACAAATCCTGCGCGGGTTCGATGACGAAGCGCGCGGGTTGGTCAGCGAAGAGATGTGCCAGAACGGCGTTGATCTGCGGCTGGGCACCAACGTGCTGGAAATGCGCAAAGAGGGCGAACAGATTTTTGTCAAAGCCACAAACGGGGATGAAACCCTGTTTGATCAGGTGATGTTTGCCACGGGTCGGAACCCCAATTCAGATAATTTGGGCCTCGAAGAGTTGGGCATTGAACGCGGTCGCAAAGGTGAAATCCTTGTGGATCAGTACAGTCAGACGGCGGTACCGTCGGTCTATGCCATTGGCGATGTGACGGATCGGGCGAACCTGACACCTGTCGCGATCCGCGAAGGCATGGCTTTTGTCGAAACCGTGTTCAAAGGCAACCCGACCTCACCAGATCACGAGCTGATCCCGACGGCCATCTTTACCCAACCTGAGATGGGCACCGTGGGTCTGAGCGAAGAAGATGCGGCCGCGCAGGAACCAATCGAAGTTTATGCGACGTCGTTCAAACCGATGCAGCAAAGCTTTGCCGGACGGTCCGCGCGGGTTTTGATGAAATTGATCGTGTCCAAAGCCTCGCGCAAAGTGTTGGGGTGTCATATCGTGGCTCCGGGCGCTGGTGAAATGATCCAGTTGGCTGGAATTGCAGTGAAAATGGGCGCGACCAAAGAAGATTTTGACCGGACGGTGGCGGTTCATCCGACCATGTCGGAAGAATTGGTCACAATGAAGCAGCCTGTGCGTAGCGCTTGATTTGCGCCCAGACGCACACAGGTTTAAGTTGATGCCGCAAAATGCGGTCTGACAAAGGGATGTAGACATATATGGCGGGCAACAGCGGTGGCCCCTGGGGGGGCGGAGGCTCTTCCGGTGGCGGAGATAACCAGGGAAACAATGGTGGTGGTAACCAAGGTGGCGGTAAGCGTCCCGAAGGCGACGGCAACCAGATTCCTGAAATCGATGAGCTGATGAAGAAAGGCCAAGAACAATTGCGCGTCCTGATGGGCGGTCGCGGTGGTTCGGGCCAAGGCGGCGGTGGCGGGCGTGGTCCTGTCGGTGGCGGTGGACCTTTATTCACGCGCGGAACCGTTGCGCTAGGCGTGTTGGTTGCTGTTGGTCTGTGGGGGATGGCGAGCGTTTACACGGTCAAACCCGAAGAGCAGTCAGTAGAATTGTTCTTGGGTGAGTTTTCAGCGATCGGAAATCCGGGCCTGAACTTTGCGCCTTGGCCTTTGGTCTCTGCCGAAGTCATGCCAGTCACGCGCGAACAAACCGAAGACATGGGCGGTGCCCGTGGAGCGCAAGATGGCTTGATGCTGACCGGCGACGAAAACGTGGTCGACATCGATTATCAGGTGGTTTGGAACATCAACGATCCAGCGCTGTTCCTGTTTAACCTGCGTGACCCACGTCAGACCATTCGTGCGGTTTCAGAATCAGCGATGCGTGAAATTATCGCCCAATCCGAACTGGCACCGATTCTGAACCGGGATCGTGGTGTGATCGCCGATAAGTTGGAAGAGCTGATCCAAAGCACGCTCGACAGCTATGACAGTGGTGTGAACATCATTCGCGTCAACTTTGACAAAGCCGACCCACCGGCAACAGTGATTGATGCATTCCGTGACGTTCAGGCCGCTGCGCAGGAACGGGACCGTTTGCAGAACGTGGCTGACGCCTATGCAAACCGGGTTTTGGCCGAAGCACGGGGTGAAGCCGCCCAGTTGCTGGAAGAAGCCGAAGGGTACCGTGCCCGCGTTGTGAACGAAGCCGAAGGTGAAGCCAGCCGTTTCTCGGCTGTTTTGGAAGAATACTCCAAGGCGCCAGAAGTGACCCGCAAACGTCTTTATCTGGAAACGATGGAGCAGGTTTTGGGTGACGTGGACAAAGTGATCCTGGACAGCAATGCAACTGGCGAAGGCCAGGGTGTCGTGCCCTATCTGCCGTTGAACGAGCTGCGCAAAAATACTGATGGGGGATCGAACTGATGCGGAAGACAACATTTATTCTGCCAGTTTTGGTAATCGTCGTTGTTGCAGCTTTGTCAGCTTTGTTCATCGTGGATGAGCGAGAAAAAGCGCTGGTTCTGCAATTTGGTCGGGTTGTGGATGTCAAAGAAGAGCCGGGTCTGGCCTTTAAGATTCCATTGATCCAAGAAGTTGTGCGTTACGACAGCCGCATCCTTTCCATCGACGTGCAGCCGTTGGAAGTGACACCTCTGGATGATCGTCGTTTGGTTGTTGATGCATTCGCGCGCTATCGCATCGCGGACGTAAAACAGTTCCGTCAGGCTGTTGGTGTGGGAGGTCTGCGGACTGCCGAAGATCGCCTGAACCGGATCCTGGTTGCTGAAACCCGCGAAGTTCTGGGTTCGGTCAGTTCCAAAGACATTCTGAGCTCGGATCGTGCGGCCCTGATGTTGCGGATCCGGAATGCGGCTATCGTACAAGCCCGGGGCTTGGGTTTGGAAGTCATCGATGTGCGTTTGAAAGCCACCGATCTGCCTTCGCAGAACCTCGAAGCGACATTCGACCGGATGCGCGCTGAGCGGGAACGTGAAGCTACAGACGAGCGGGCCCGTGGTAACGAAGCGGCGCAGCGTGTGCGCGCGCAAGCTGACAGAACCGTGGTCGAGTTGGTTTCAGAAGCCAAACGCGAAGCCGAGGTCACACGCGGTGAAGCAGACGCTCAGCGAAACAACATTTTTGCCCAAGCATACGGCAAAGATTCAGAGTTCTTTGAATTCTATCGCTCGCTGACGGCCTATACCCGTGCGCTGAAAGCTGGAAACAGCTCCATCGTGATGAGCCCGGATTCTGAGTTCTTTAACTATCTGAAGTCGTCCACGGGCGCTTCTGAATGATGGCAACGATCTTTCTGGCCCTTGGGTTGGTACTGATTGTGGAGGGGCTGGCGTACGCGCTGGCCCCTTCGCTTGTGGAGCGGATGCTAGAGGTATTGCGCAGCCTTCCAGAAAGTGCACGGCGTCAGGTTGGGCTGATTACCTTGGTGATCGGTGTCATATTGTTGTGGATTGCGCATCAGTTGGGTGTCTGAAAGGGTGGTGATACCGCTCTTGTAAGAGGTTTCACATGCACCCGATTTACGCGCTTTGGGCTCATCCGCGATCTATGTCCACGGCGATAGAGCGGATCATGCGTGAACGGGGTGATCTGGACTGTGTGCACGAGCCGTTCATGTATGACTATTACGTACACCGTGGCGTCGGGCAGATGCCCCATTTCGATGTCCGGGCTGATCACCCACAGGAATATTCCGACATTCGTGACATGTTGTTTGAACGGGCTAAGCATCAGCCAGTGTTCATCAAAGACATGAGCTATTACGTTATGCCGCATATCCTACGGGATACTGCCTTTCAGGGAAGGCTGCGCAATGCGTTTTTGGTGCGCCGACCACGGGCAGCTATTGTGAGTTATCACAAGATTGATCCGGAATGCAGTTGCGAGGAAATTGGGATTGCCGCGCAGTTGGACCACGCTCAAGGATTGGCCGCACAAGGGGATACACCGCTGGTGATCCGCTCTGAAGATGTGCGTGCCAACCCGCAGGGTATGATGTCGGCGCTGTGGCGCGTTTGGGGGCTTGCCGAGGCTGACCATGCCTTTAATTGGCAGTGTGAGGCCCCCAAAGATTGGCAACAAGTTGAGGGGTGGCATGCCAAAACCATGCAGACTCAGGGAATTGAACCACCCGATCCGAACGCCGAGGAAAACGAACGCCGCAAATTCGATGCGTTGGCAGCCCAAGTTCCAAAACTGGAGACATATCTAGCGACTCATGAACCCGCGTATCAGGCCCTGAGCGACATGGCTTTGGCGGCGAACTCATGACTTGGTCTTCACGTTAGGGGGATTTGGAGGCGATCACGAGTTGCTAGGCGAGACAAACTCACTACATTAGATATTAAACCCTTTGGGCAATGATCCCCAAAGGCGCAGGTTGAGACAAGGAGATCTCCAGTGCAGCAGGCTAAGGCCCTTTCCATACCCCTTCGACAAGACGGCGCGATGATGCGTATGCGTTTGATGTGGCTGGGCGCGCTCACCATGTTCTTGGTGCTGGCGCAAACTCTGATGGTGCAAGCGCGACCAGAAAGCCTTGCGCCATTGGCCGAAAAATTCAGCCCCGCTGTGGTGAATATCACGACATCGACTTTGGTCGAAGGCCGGTCCGGTCCACAGGGGATTGTGCCCGAAGGGTCCCCGTTCGAAGATTTCTTTCGCGAGTTTCAGGATCGCAATGGTGATGGAGAGCGTCCGCGCAAATCATCGGCTCTGGGATCAGGGTTCGTGATTTCCGAAGATGGCTATGTGGTCACGAACAACCATGTGATCGAAGGTGCCGATGAAATCTTGATCGAGTTCTTTCCTGGCGACGGGCAACCTGAAGAACTGCCTGCAAAGGTGATCGGTACTGATCCAAAAACAGATATCGCGTTGCTCAAGGTCGAAGCACCGGGTCCGTTGAAATTCGTCAAATTTGGCGACAGTGACACCGCGCGTGTTGGGGATTGGGTCATCGCGATGGGCAATCCATTGGGGCAGGGGTTCTCGGTCTCTGCGGGCATTGTGTCCGCGCGCAACCGGGCCTTGTCAGGCAGCTATGATGACTACATCCAAACTGATGCTGCCATCAACCGGGGTAACTCAGGCGGTCCATTGTTCAACATGGACGGGGACGTGGTCGGCGTGAACACAGCGATTTTGTCGCCAAATGGGGGCTCGATCGGGATCGGGTTTTCTATGGCGTCCAATGTGGTGATCAAAGTTGTGGCGCAGCTACGTGAATATGGGGAAACCCGTCGTGGCTGGTTGGGTGTACGCATTCAAGACGTGACGGATGATGTGGCCGAGGCGATGGGGCTTGAAGAAGCTGCTGGCGCCTTGATCACGGACGTGCCCGAAGGCCCGGCAAAAGAAGCCGGTTTGCTGGGCGGCGACGTGATCCTGACCTTTGACGGGGTTGATGTGAAAGACACCCGCGGATTGGTGCGTCAGGTGGGCGAAACCGAAGTCGGCAAAGCCGTGCGTGTTTTGGTGTTCCGGGACGGTGGGACCCAAACCGTGCTGGTGACGCTTGGGCGTCGCGAAGATGCGGAACGTGCCGATGAAACGGGCCAAACGCCCGAAGCCACACCAGAAGTTTCTGAAAAGGATGTTCTTGGTCTGACGGTCAGCACGTTGAATGATGCACTGCGTGAAGATCTGGGAATAGACAGCAGCGCAAACGGCCTTGTGATCATGAACGTGGATGAGGCTTCTGAAGCCTTTGAAAAGGGCCTGAGAGCTGGTGATCTAATCACCGAGGCTGGGCAGCAAAAAGTGACGTCGCTTGCAGACCTTGAGGCGCGTATTGAAGAAGCAAAAGAGGCCGGGCGTAAGTCGTTGTTGTTGCTGGTGCGCAGGAACGGAGAGCCGCGCTTTGTGGCGCTGAGTTTGGATCGCTAGTCGGTACCATCTCTAATAACGAATAAGACGGCCGAACCATGGTTCGGCCGTTTTTGTTTGAACTGAGTAGAATTTAGTAAGGGAGACATTGGGTAAATAAATTCGAGCCATGTGTGGGGACACATGGCTCGACATGGTCAGGGCCAGTTGGGACAGAACACTGGGGATGCTCGACCAGCCCTTGAATATAACCAAGTAAACGTATGACTGATTCTGATGCGGTTAACTGTGAAATGGTTCACAGATCAAACGTTTTCTTACCTAAATCTGTTCCAGATCCGCCAGAACATGCAGCGCCTCTAAGTCTTGGATAAGAATCCCGGAACGCACGGTTTCGATCACACCCAAGCGTTTCCAAGCGGCAATGGTCTTGGAAATAGCTTCACGTGTGGCACCGACGTATTCAGCCAGTTCGGATTGAGAAAGGGCTACTGTTTTGGGGCACGAGTCGCTTACGGGTGCGAGATGAAGCAACTTGCGCGCCAGTCGCGTAGGAACGGGCAGAAACACTTGTTCATTCAATTGCCGCCCCATCCAGCGCATCCGCAAACCGGCCAACCGGATCATATCCCCGGCCAGTTCTGGGTGCTTGTTAATTTGCGCAAGTATGTCGGCATTGCGCACCCTAAGGACCTGACTGGGCTGGGTGGCGGTAATGGTTGCAGTACGCGGGCCTGGGTCAAAGAGCGAAATTTCACCAAATATCGCACCAGGGCCCATGAGGTCTAGGGCTAGCTTGCGCCCTTGCCGCGACAGAACCGAAACTTCCAACGCACCGTCCGTTACCGCAAAGAGTGCATCACCCGGATCCCCTTGATCAAACAGCACTTGACTCCGGCTCAGAGACACGGGCCTGGCCTGTGCAGCCATCATAGATTTTAGTCGGTCAGAAGCATCGGCCAGAAAGCCGGTATTGGGTAGCGAAATCATTAACACACAGTCCTTTTACAACGCGCTTCGCGTCAAGGCGTTTGTGTGACCTTTTTCGTGATTGTAATCAACTTTCTTGATCAGTGTCGATCAAATACCGTTGCAGCAGAGAAAACTGCAGCATGAGAAATGCCATCAACGCCAAGGGGAACCCAAAGGTTTCAATCTTGACCCACAGGTCCGTGGACATTGTGCGCCAGACTACTTCATTTGCCACAGCCAAAACCGCAAAGGCCAGGCACAGCCGGCGGGTCAGAATCATCCAGCCTTCGTTTTCCATAGGCAGCATTTCATTGAGAACAAAGGCAAGATAGCTGCGCCCTTGCAGCAGGCCGATGCCTAATGTCACGGTGAATAAACCATAGACAAGTGTGGTCTTCATTTTAAAAAACCGCTCGTCATTGAACCAAGCGGTAAGCCCACCAAAGAAGATAACCATGAAGGCGGTAAAGATCTGCATCCGGCTCAGCTTACCTGTCAGGAACCAAAGGACCCCCATTGCGGCCAGAAGGATCGGAACAAACAGGATGGTGGCGACGATAAAGCCGGAATAGTCGATCCCACCCATCGTATAGGTGTTTTCCTTGATCCGGATATAAAGCAGGAAAAAGGCCAGCGTTGGGCCAAGTTCGAGCACTTGCTTCATAATCGGGTTGATGTCTTTTTTATCGGCCATCTTGGATTGGTCCTGCTCTGTCATCCGCCCATCTCAACTATCACGGCGCCCAGCGCGATCAATGCCATAAGCGCAATTCGTCGCGGTCCGACGGTTTCTTTCAATACCAACCAGCCGATGAGGGCGGCAAACACGGTTGATGTTTCGCGCAAAACGGCCGCTTCGCCGACTTTGTCGAGCCGGGTTGCCATCATTACGGAACCAAAAGAGGCAAAGGCAATCAAGCCCCCGAAAAAACCCCGTACCATGAGTGGGCCGGGGGCAGGGCGATTTTCCATGTTGCGCCAGCGCCGATAGGCGAACCAAGGCAGGGTTGCGCCATCAATCATGAAAAACCATGCCAGAAAGGTGAACGGATCGGCGGTCGCGCGGATGCCATAGGCGTCATACGTGGTGTAGAGCGCGACCAGCAACCCCGTGGCCACAGCCAAACCCATTGCCAGATGCAGGGTGTCACGTTCGCTTTCCAGATTGCGTAGATTGTAAAGTGCCAGTCCAAAGATCCCGGCCAACAAGGTCGCAACACCGAGCCATTGGATCAGCGTGAAAACCTCGCCAAACAGGACATAGGCCCCGATCACCGTAAACAACGGCCCTGTGCCGCGCACAACGGGGTACACGACGGTATACGCCCCTTTGGTATAGGCCAGCGCCTGCAAACATTTATATGCGACGTGTATGGCCCAGACCGCCGCAAAGATGGGCCACATGTGGGTTTCGGGCCATGGCACCACAAACAGTGCAAAGGGCGCAGCCATCAAACCGTAAGAGGCATCGATGGCCCCACGGGACAACCACGGATCATGTCGCCCCTTTTGCAGGGCCCCAAAGATGGCGTGCAGAAAGGCGGCCATTAGCGCCAGCGCCAGCGCCAACTGGTGCCCTGCCTGTGTGCCTTCGAGGGAAATCAGCCAGTCGCTCACGCTGTTGGGCTTTCGTTAGGGTGGTGGCAGAGGATCAGTTTTGACCCAGGCCCGTCAGAGCGGCTGCAAAATCTTCGGGATCAAAGGGGGCGAGGTCGTCGATCTGTTCCCCGACACCAATGGCATGGATCGGCAGGCCAAACTTGTCAGCCAGAGCCACCAAAACGCCGCCTTTGGCTGTTCCGTCTAGCTTGGTCATGACCAACCCGGATACATCGGATATTTTGCGAAAGGTTTCGACTTGGCTCAGCGCGTTCTGCCCTGTTGTGGCATCCAGCACCAGAAGGGTGTTGTGGGGCGCTGTCTCATCCTTTTTGCGAATGACGCGGACGATTTTTGCAAGTTCTTCCATTAGATCCGCGCGATTTTGCAAGCGGCCAGCGGTGTCGATCATCAACAGATCCGCGCCGTCTTCTTCGGCGCGTTGCATGGCATCAAAGGCAAGCGAGGCGGGGTCTGACCCTTCGGGGGCGGTCAGGACGGGTACGCCAGCGCGTTCGCCCCAGACCTGCAGCTGTTCGACAGCAGCGGCGCGAAACGTATCACCCGCCGCAATGACGACCTTTTTGCCTGCGCCTTTGAATTGGCTGGCCAGCTTGCCGATTGTGGTGGTTTTACCCGATCCATTTACCCCAACCACCAAGACGACCTGCGGACGCTTGGGATAGATGGGGAGTGGCTTTGCCACCGGTTCCATGATGCGGGACACCTCTTGCGCAAGCAGCTGTTTGATCTCATCGGTTGACAGCTTTTTACCATACCGGCCTTCGGCCATGTTTGCGGTGACGCGCAGGGCGGTGTCGACCCCCATGTCAGAGGTGATCAGCAGCTCTTCGAGCTGTTCAAGCATGTCGTCATCAAGGGTGCGTCGAACGACGGTTTTCGCATCGTCGCGGGTAAACAGGCGACCCAGAATAGATTTAGGTTTGGCGGTTTCGCTTGGGGTCTGTGCAGCAGGTGCAGGAGCCGGAGCAGGGGTCGGCTGGGGTGTTGGTGCCGCTGCAATGGTTTGCTCGGGTTCTGCTTGTGCAGGCGCTGTGACTGGTGTGGGGACTTCCGGTTGCTCTTCAGCGGCTGTAACGGGTTCTTCCTGACCACCGTCCTCAACAATAGCGTCCAAGCCCTGTTCCAATTTAGAAGAGGATTTAAAGAGCTTATCTTTGAGCTTTGAGAAAAAGGCCATTTCGGATCTCCGCCAAGTATCACTTCCACCTAATGCGGATTTGCGCCGGTTGCAAAGGGTCAGGTGAACGCAAGAAGGAATCCGACTTGTGCACCCCAATAAAGGGGCCAGATCAGATAGGGCGTTACGCGCATCGCCGGATGCCCTTCAGGCAACAGGAACTTTTCCGTCGCAAGCGTCAGGTCCGACGCGATGAAGGCAGCAGCAGCAGGCCAAGCCCAGACCAGCATGCCGGTTGCGGGCAAGCAAAGGGCCGCAACGCCCATGCCAAGAATGATCGGGATATATAGCAGAACCGGAACACGCAGGTCCCCAGCACGTGGGGCCAGCACCACAGCCATAAAAACACCCAGAGCAGCCAACGCCGCGATGATCCACGCGTTATCGGACAAGAGGTCCAGATCACTGTGGCTGTGGGTTAAAAACAAGAGGATGTAGGCAATATGGCCTGCGGCGAAGCTCCCGATACCAGCCATAAAGGTTTGTTCAGTTTCAGCTGATAAAAACGCATCCCCAGCCGCACACAAAGCCAAAGCAATTGCCAAGAGTATGGGGGCGTCACTGAACGCCGCTAAAATCGCCAATAGCGCAACCGACAGCGTTTTGGTTAGGGTTCGCACGAGGCTAGCACCACGCGCTGTCATAGTAAGGTAAAGAATGGCGCAGGCCGCAGCCGGAATGAATAGGGTCCAAAAGAGAGGGATAGGCATCAAAGCTCCGCTGAGCATACAATTTGCGGGCATGGTCCAAAATTTGTTCCCCCTTTGCAAGCTTACTATTTGAGGCCACAAGGAAATGACCACTGTGTATCGCTGGTGCAGGGCTATTGGGCATGAAAGGGCGCAGGAATGATCTGGTATGGACTGGCTACTGTGCTACCGGCTGCCCTGATTACACTGGCCTGTGTGTTACAGGGGGTGTGGTGTTTCGCAGCCTTGCTGGGCATGACGCTGTATGTCGTTCTCATGGATTCAGCCCCTTTGGCCCCTTTGGCAAAACGGGACGATGAGCAGAGTTTGCGGCTCGGGGATTGTCTGACAATCTGTTTGGGTGTTGTGCATTTTGTGGTCTTGGGCCTTGCTGTTTGGGGGCTGACACAGGGGACAATGGGCGTTTGGCACGTTCTGGCCCTTGGCAGCGCGGTTGGGTTGTGGCTGGGGCAGGTTTCAAACCCCAATGCGCACGAGCTTATCCATAGGTCTGGGCGTGGGTATCGGGCGCTTGGTGTCGCGATTTACGTCAGTCTATTGTTTGGTCATCACGTCTCGGCACACCGTTTGGTGCATCATGTGCATGTCGCAACCGACAAAGATCCGAATTCGGCCAAACGGGGTGAGGGATTCTATCGGTTTTGGTTCCGTGCTTGGTGGGGCTCGTTTGTGGCGGGGTGGCGTGCGGAAAAGGCGCGCCGTCAAAAGCGGCCATCTTGGAAACATCCCTATCTGATTTATTCTATAGGGGCTGGACTGTGCTTGCTTGGTGCCTTTGGGATCTCGGGTGGTTGGGGCGTGGTCGCGTTGGTTGCGGTGACGGGCCATGCGCAGGTTCAATTGCTGTTGGCTGATTATGTGCAGCACTATGGCTTGCGGCGGAGCCTGATTAAGGCTGGGCGCTATGAACCTGTAAAGGCATATCATTCATGGAACGCACCCAATTGGTATAGCGCAGCCATGATGCTCAACGCGCCGCATCATTCTGACCATCATCTGTTTCCAGATCGCAAGTTTTCGCAATTGGATGTTTCGCCGGATCTGCCAATGCTGCCCTACAGTATGCCCGTGATGGCTGTTATCGCCTTGTGCCCGCCTTGGTGGCGTCATGTTATGGATTGCAGATTGGCGGACCTGACGGTTAGGCCGAGCGAGAGCTGAGAGTAGCGTGGGCAGATCGGTTCTGGCAAAATAGTCTTATGATACGACGTTTCTTGATTCTCATCTTGTTGTCAGCAGGGCCAGGTGCTGCGCAAAGCGTCATGACCGCTGATGAATTTGATGCATATACGCGTGGGAAAACGTTGTATTATGGCTTTGATGGCATCGCTTATGGCGTTGAACGGTATATGGGGGGGCGCCGGGTTGCATGGTCTTACCTAGATGGGGATTGCAAAGAAGGGATCTGGTACCCGCAGGGTGAGCAAATTTGCTTCCTGTATGATGACCGTCCCGATCCGCAATGCTGGCTGTTTGTAGATACGCCACGCGGACTTGTGGCGCGTTTTGAAGGGGATCCAGAAGCAACCGAGCTATATGAGGCTGAACAGGTCGACGAAGAGATGGTGTGTTTTGGGCCTGATGTCGGCAGTTGATATTTAAAACAGGGACCCTTGGTCAGGGGGCGTTGGTTTCGGCTTTGCTGTAGGTTTCGCAGCGGCTTTTGCGCCAAGCGCGAGACGTCCATCGTGGAACTGGATTTCCAAATCACTGGCTTTGGCAGCCTGCGCTTTGCTGGTGATCAGCGTGTCTTTCGAGCGCACAACGGCAAACCCGCGTTCAAGCGTCGCCTCATACCCAAGAGATGTGCGCAACCGCTCAGTTGTTTCCAGCTGCGCGCGCAGTCGTTGGATCTGAGTTTGAGCTACGGTCGAAAGGCGTTGCGACAGCGCCTGCAATTCTGCAGTCTTGCGTGCCAGATCATTTTGCAAACGGAGAGGCTTTAGCCCATTGGCGCGGATATCAAGGCGTTCACGCCGCGTTTCAATCAATCGATCCAGTGCTGGGCTCAGACGGGCTGCAAGGCGATTAGTGACTGTTGCATCATCCCTTATGCATCGCAACAAAGTGGCAGGCCGTAAGGGTGCGGTGGTTTCAGACAGATTCAAGCGACGGGTTTGAACACCGCGAATCAGGGCATTAGGTAACTTGTCAGAAATCTGATCCAACCGTTGTCTGGGACTGTCCAACAGGCTGTCCGCACGTGGCAGGGCCCGAGACAGATCGCGCAGACGCTGTGCACGCCGTTGGACGGCATCCGCACCGCTGCGGCTGAGGCGCGCGCCTTGTTCTTCGATCCAAGCGGCTAGTTCCAGACGCACCGGAACGGCCAGTTCAGCCGCCGCCGTGGGAGTTGGTGCGCGTTGATCCGAGACAAAATCAATCAGTGTTGTGTCTGTTTCATGCCCGACCGCAGACATCAGGGGAATTTCGCTGTTTGCAGTGGCGCGTGCGACCACCTCTTCGTTAAATCCCCAGAGATCTTCGACTGACCCACCGCCACGCGCCACGATGATCAGGTCCGGGCGTGGCAATGCCCCGCCGGGCGTCAAAGCGTTAAAGCCATCAATGGCACGGGCCACTTCTGGGGCGCAGTTCGCGCCTTGGACGGCAACCGGCCAAATTAACACTTTGCGGGGAAACCGGTCCCGAAGGCGGTGCAGAATGTCTTTGATAACCGCGCCTTGCGGGGATGTGATGACCCCAATGATTTCGGGTAGGTATGGCAACCGCTTCTTGCGTTCTTGGGCAAAGAGACCTTCGGCCTCGAGCGCCTTTTTGCGTTTTTCCAGCAACGCCATCAACGCGCCTTGGCCTGCGACGGCGACCTCATCCACGTTCATGTTGTATTTTGACTGTGCGCCAAATGCTGTGAGGCGCCCGGTTACGGCGACCTCCAACCCTTCTTCGGGGACGACGGACAGACCCGAAACCTGACCCTTCCACGTTGTGCAGGCTAGAACGCTGCGATCGTCTTTGACATCATAGTACAAGTGGCCAGAACGGGCGGTAAAGACACGTCCCACTTCGCCGCGCACACGGATTCGCCCGAACGACCCTTCGAGTGTGCGCTTCACCTCTCCGGACAGTTCGGAAACGGAATATTCGGGCATATTTTGCCCCGGGATCGGGTCGTCTAGCAGGTCGGACATTTCAGCGCCTTGTTTCGTCAGCCTGTGCAGCTTAGAACGCGCGACAAGCAAGGCCAAGCAGATCGGAGCGCGTTCCCATGAATATTCTTATACTCGGTAGTGGTGGGCGCGAACACGCGTTGGCCTGGGCCGTTATGCAGAACCCCAAATGTGACAAATTGATTGTGGCCCCGGGCAATGCGGGCATCGCACAAATTGCAGAATGTGCCGATCTGGACATCATGAATGGTGGTGCAGTGGCCGTGTTCGCCGAAGCCAATGCCATTGATTTTGTGATCGTTGGCCCAGAGGCACCTTTGGCAACAGGTGTGGCGGATCGGCTGCGCGACGCGGGTGTTCTGGTCTTTGGACCTTCGGAGGGGGCAGCGCGTCTGGAAGCGTCCAAAAGTTTTACCAAGGAAATTTGCGACGCCTCGAATGCGCCCACAGCGGGCTATGGCCATTTCACGGATCCAGAGGCCGCCAAAGCCTATATTTGTGAACAGGGCGCGCCTATTGTTGTCAAAGCCGATGGCTTGGCAGCGGGCAAAGGCGTAATCATGGCGTTTGATATTCAAACCGCGCTGGATGCGATCGATGATATGTTTGGCGGGGCCTTTGGGGGCGCGGGCGCCGAAGTGGTGATCGAAGAGTTCATGGAAGGCGAAGAGGCGTCTTTGTTTGTGCTTTGCGATGGTGAAAACATCCTGTCGATGGGATCAGCACAAGACCACAAACGCGTTGGCGATGGCGACACCGGCCCCAATACTGGCGGTATGGGAGCTTATTCTCCGGCTCCAGTGCTAAGCGCAGAGATCGAAGCGCGCGCAATGGAGCAGATCGTGCAGCCTACGATGGCCGAAATGGCCAAACGGGGCATGCCGTATCAGGGCGTTTTGTATGTGGGTCTGATGATCAAGAACGGGCAACCCCGCCTTGTCGAATACAATGTGCGCTTTGGCGATCCAGAGTGTCAGGTGCTGATGATGCGTCTGGGGGCACAGGCGATGGACTTGATGCATGCCGCAGCCGAAGGACGGTTGAACGATACACGTGTCAACTGGGGTGATGATCATGCTATTACCGTGGTTATGGCGGCAAATGGATATCCTGGATCCTATGAAAAAGGGTCTGAAATCAATGGCCTTGATGCGCTACCGGAAAATAGCAAAAATATGGTGTTTCACGCAGGCACCAAAGCCGAGGGTGGTGCGATACTGGCCTCTGGCGGGCGTGTTTTGAACGTGACGGCACGAGGTGACACGTTGCAGGAGGCCCGCGATCGGGCTTATGCGATGGTTGAAGCAATCGATTGGCCCGGTGGTTTCTACCGCAATGACATAGGTTGGCGCGCCCTCTGAGAGCGAGGGGCTCCCGCGTCTTGGCAATGCATCAAAGATGCACTGCCAAGGGTCTTGGGCCCGGCAGCCCGCAAAAGCGGGCTGCAGTTGCGCCTGATTGATCAGTCTAGATCCCAATGGCGTGTTTACAGGTATCTGTGACGTATTCTCGTGAGAGCTTTGTCTGCGAATCCGCAAGGGTCAGATTGGCTTTAGGCGCAGTGGTTCTGTGAGCTAGAGCGGATTGGTGCGACAGAGCAAAGGCGGGGTGAGCGATTGATCGTACGTGATGAACCGGGACTTTGGGCGCTGACCTTTGCCATGCGCGGATCTGTTTTGCCTAAGATCCTCCCCCGCATTGCGGTGGTCACTGGGATTTCTATCGCATTGGTTTGGTTCGACCATTCGATTTGGCCCATTCATTTGGCTGGGGCTGCGCCGTTTGCGGTTTTTGGAGTGGCTTTGTCGCTGTTCCTTGGGTTTCGAAACAACGCAGCTTATGACCGTTGGTGGGAAGCGCGCAAATTGTGGGGGCAGTTGATTGCTGATTGTCGTGCCTATGCGCGCGAGCTGGATGTGTTTGTCTCTGAGGTCTCTCATCGTCATACATTGTTGCGATTGGCCGGTGGGTTCATTCATCTTCACCGGGTGAACCTGCGTGGAATTTCCCCGGATGGGACTGCGCGTATTTGGGTAGACGATCTGCTTGATGCGCCTCATCCTCCGTGTGCCGCTCTGAATGCCATCGCGCATTCCCTCAGGGACGCTCAGAAAAACGGTGCGCTCGACGGGTTTGGCGCCAAGGCTTTGTCCGAGCGACTCGCCTCGATGGCATTGGCGCAGGCCGGATGTGAGCGGATCGCCACAACGCCATTGCCATTTGTTTATTCGCTTTTAGTGCATCGAACCAGTTTGCTGTATTGTTTGCTGGTACCTTTGGGGGTGATGAACATCGCAGGGTGGATGACGCCGGTTTTTGTCGCGGTGATTGCTTATGTTTTCTTTGGGCTTGCGGCGGTCACAGAGGAATTGGAGCGTCCATTTGGATCTACCGTAAATAGCCTGCCACTGGATGCGATGTGTCGGGTGGTCGAGATCGCACTTGCACCACATCTGGGTGAAGCCGCACCTAAACGAATGCAGCCTGTGGCACATGTGCTGAGTTAACTCTGGGCTTGGATAGGGGGCTGAAGCTTACTTGTTTTGGTCACATGATAAGGCTTCTAATGCGCCCTTGCTGCTTAGCGGTCCCAAATCTTTTACGTCCCAACCGCGATCAAAGGTGACGGATTGAAGGCGGCGCCAGTTACCTGATGCCAGAATCATTTCGGGGGCGGGGCCGCAGTTTGCTATGCCACCGAAGATATAGTCGTCACCGATGCGATGGTTGGTAAGTCCGGGTATCTGGGCGATTTCGTTTAACCGCTGGTTACTGAACCGCCAAATGCGTAGGGTTTTCGCTAGGTGTGGGCGATCAATATAGGCGATTTCAATATGCCCATCCCCATCTAAATCAGCTGCCCCGACAGGTGCGAGCCATCGATTTGTACGGCCAATATGGGGTGTTTCAGCGATTTTTCCGCTGGGTCCATATAGAGCGAGCGCAGCCCCAAGCGCCATATCTGTTTCAACAACCATAACGGCATCGGCGTGCCCATCCAGATTCAGGTCCACAAGTCGTGGTTCGATATCTTCAAAAACGTGATCGATTGGAAGTTCTACCGTCACATTTGAGGTCACGCCATTGCGCCCATCAAAGGAGATAGAGAGACGACCAAATTCGATGGCGTCGCCGAGCACGCCATGTGCGTACCGCGTTGTAGGGAGCTGAAAGGAAGTGTCTTTGATGGTTTGACCATCGGGAAACCACTCCCCGATGTCGTTCGCACTCATTTGCGCCGCAACTGGGCCGGCACCAGTTCCAAGGGCGGCCAATAGCCAAAGACGCGCCATCTGCCTTACGCGGCGGGCAGGGCCGGGCCAAAGGCGGGCCAGCTGACGCCGCGCTTTGGACCCAGAGATCTGCATCAGATCTGTTTTTCCGGCATTTGAACGATCAACCCGTCCAATGCGTCTGTCACTTTTACCTGACAGGTCAGACGCGAGCGGGCTGCATCCGGTTCAAAGGCAAAATCCAACATGTCTTCTTCCATGTCGTCCTTGGCTGGGATCTTTTCAACCCAGTCAGGATGCACGTAAACGTGGCAGGTCGAGCACGCACAAGCACCACCACAATCGGCTTCGATGCCGGGGATGTTGTTGTCGCGTGCGCCTTCCATCACGGTCAGTCCGTTGGCGACATTCACGGTATGCTCTTTGCCGCCGTGCTCGATATAGGTAATCTTTGCCATTGCTCAGGTCTTCCTCTGCGATGTTCCGCCATTTCCTTAGACAAGCGCAAAAGCGGATGCCAGCCTCATTTGCGACGTAGGCATGGCGCGTCTGGACTTTCGTAACGTATATTCTTCTTTTGTTCCTGTTTGGCGTACTGGGATGGCCTTCGTGCGGGATATAAAGGTGCGCTCTCTCTCATAATTTTGTCGCAAACTGTCGTGGCCGCAGAGTTTGGGTTAAGGGCCATGTAACTTGAGTGTGCCCTGGTTTAGAGGCGCGCGCGCCCCTTCGGAAAAGCAATCTATCCCTGATTTCCTGACACAGGCCTCCTGCAGGCTTTGCCTCATACCAAGGAATACGGTATGGTTCAGAAAAACCGCCCCCAGAGGCTCAGAGCATGACCCAGTTTCGATTTCCGTTGCGCCTGATGGCGGTTGCCTGTTTTGGGCTGAGCGTGAGTGCGTGCGTTGATAACTTGCCGGATCTGGATGCGCTGAACGAACCCGAAGTGTCGCGCCTAAGCCAAGTTGCCCCACCGGGCGCCGAACCAGGAACGTGTTGGGGCAAACATGTTACACCAGCCGTTATCGAAACCGTTACGCTGCAAGTGATGATGCAACCTGCCGAGGTGCTGGCAGATGGCACAGTGAGGCAACCGGCCATCTTCAAAACGGAAACGCAGCAGCAAATTGTGCAAGAGCGCAAAGAGATCTGGTTCCAAACCCCGTGTCAGGAGCAAATGACACCGGAATTCGTCTCATCGGTCCAACGGGCTTTGGCGGCGCGATACCTTTATCGCGGGCCCGTTAACGGCGAGATGGATGCACGCACACGCGCTGCGGTGCGCAAATACCAGAAACCCGAGGGATTGGATTCTGGTATTCTGTCTTTAGCAGCGGCGCGCAAATTGGGACTAGTTGCGGTTAAACTAGATTAACTCTGAACCTTGAACGGGTTCGTTACTTGCGCTTGAACAGAGCGTCCTGCGCCTTCTTGCTGCGATGGTCCCCGCGGAGTTCAATGTTGAGTGACTGTCCGGTTTGCACTGCGGGGCGCGCGCCTACTGTTTTCAACCACCGCTCAAGATGCGGTTTGTCATCCAATTGCTGTTGCTGACCTTCCCAGAGATGCGCCCAAGGCCAAGTTGCCATATCTGCGATTGAGAAAAAGTCACCGGCCACAAATTCGGTTTCGGCCAGCTTGCGGTCAAGTACACCATAAAGCCGAGCCACTTCGGCGCGATATCGGTCTTTGGCATACGGAAGGTCCTGCGGCGGGTCCATGTGTGGGGCATATTTCAAAAAATGATGCGCCTGTCCGGCCATCGGCCCCACGCCCCCCATTTGCCACATAAGCCATTGTTCGACGTTAATCCGGTCCCGCTCTGTGGAGCCGTAGAACTGCCCAGTTTTGCGCGCCAAGTACATCAGGATTGCACCACTTTCAAACAGCGAGATCGGCGCATTGTCCGGCCCGTTCGGATCTAAGATCGCGGGCATGCGGTTGTTCGGTGCGAGCTTAAGAAAGTCAGGTGCGAATTGGTCGCCTTTGCCAATATTGATTAGGTTCACGGTGTAGGGCAGCCCCATTTCCTCAAGCGCAATCGACACTTTCCAGCCGTTCGGCGTTGGCCAATAGTAGAGTTCGATCGGATCAGTCATAGAGATACCTCGCGCTTGTATGCGCTGGATCATGACGGTTTTTGCGTCAGGAACAAGGGGCGGACCACGGTCGGGCGCGCAAACAGTCGTGACCAGCGCGGCGCCGGAGCTTCTGGCAGCCCGCTCCGCAAAAGATCAAGCGTGAGCTTTTCGCGATTGCGCAGTAAATCTTGATAAAATGGCATGGTGCCCGGTCGCATATAGGTTGACCAATGGCAGATTCGGCGTTGCGGTGGCGCAATGATTTGACCCAAGCGGGCAATCTGTTTCAGTGTTTTGGGGCAATCCAACTGCAGCGTCAGAACGTTTCTGAGATTAACGCCATGTCCTATGACCCGATCCCCCGGTACAGCAGGCGCGACCATTCGTTCGTACAAGAAGTCAAAAATATCATTTTCGCGACTAGTGATGTTGATAAGTTCAGCCTGTCGTCCAGATGGCGAGGTGAGGGCAGCAATCAATCGACCCTGATAGGTCGCGCCGGTCATTGAAATGATGCGATCAACCGCGCCGGGGGGGGCATGGAGCAGGGATTCCAAAATCACCTCAACCCCCATCGAATGCGTTAATACGTGGATCGGACGCTGAGGGCTTTGCTGATGTACCCTAGACAATACTTTGGCCAGGGCTTTCCCAGCCAGTTTAGCGCGATGATGTGCCTGCCAAAGCGCGCATCGCGCATCCCAGCCAAAGGCGATTGCCAAGCCTTCGGCTTGATTGCCTTGGCCAAACCCCAGTTGGTAGGGCCATTGAGACGCGATCCCGGTCCCGCCCTCTGGCGGAAGAGACAGAATATCTCGGTGGGGGCAATTTGAACCCTGATTGGGGGCGAATTTGTACCCATGTGTCATGACAATGACGGGGCCATCGGTTGATTTTGTTTGCTTCAAGATACTTGCAACGGGGTGGGGGCTGCCGTGTATGACCGGCGTCTCGCCCTGGGCGTTGATCCTGATGAGTGCCATTATGCTACCCCGTCCAAGGTCTTGTCGCTTCCTCACTTGCATAAGGCTATGACGATGCTGTGAAGGAGGGATTACACCTGCGTGACGGTCGTCAACGGGTTTGACGCAACAGGTGGCCTTTGTTGTACAAATGGCCTGATGGTGTTCACTGTATGAATCCAGCGTTATAGCTGAGTGCGATGAGCAATTGGGCCCCTACCGACGAAGTACAAGATCAAGAACTGATCGTCTTACAACGATAGCTTGAAGCGTCGCGGGTCGTTGTCAATTTGGTTTGATCCGGAGATGGTTTGGACACCGCCACCAACCGGCACGCGCGGTCGGCAGCAGCAATTCAGTGACGCCGTCATTCAGACTTGCCTGACGCTGAAAGTCCTGTTTGGCCAGCCACTTCGACAGACATCTGGGTTCGTGAAGAGCCTGCTGCGATTGGTCGGGCTAGATTGGACGGCGCCGGATTTCAGCACCCTTTGCCGACATCAGAAAACACTGAACGTGAGCCTGCCGTATCGTGGAGGGCCACAAGGC
>OMPR01000004.1 GCA_900313015.1 Rhodobacteraceae bacterium EL53
TTCCAAGGACGGTACCCCCCATGACCTCGTGATCACGATCCATGGCAGCAATGACCGGCCCTATTGCTCGTCCGAGGTCGTGTTGCGCCCCGGCGCCGAGGACACGCGCCAGACGCTTACCTCTGCGCAGTTGCTCGGGAACACGGTCGACGTGGATGCCAACGATGCCGGCAAGCTGGCCATTGCCAACCTGCATCCGGATCACGGGTCTATCCTGGACAATAAGGACGGTACCTACACATTCACGCCAGAGAAGGACTACAACGGCACGGTCCATTTCACCTATGACGTCAAAGACGCCCATGGCGGCGTGACGCATACAGGCGCCACGACGAGTCTGGCCGCTGTCGGCGACGCCGCGGTGATCACAGGTGTAGGAGCATCGCTAAAAGAAGATGTTGGAGTTGGAACCGGTGTCGGCGACCACGGATTGCTGAGCGCTTATGGCCAATTTCATGTCAATGATCCGGATGGTGCCGCTGAATCCCAGTTTCCAAATATGGGGTTCCAAACCTACACCGGATCTTTGGGGGGCAGCCTTCAGGTCAATCCGGATGGGCAGTACATCTACCACCTCGCCAACACTATCGTTGACCATCTTAAGACAGGCGAAGAAGCAAAGGATAGCTTTGTCATTCACAGTGTAGATGGCACAACTCATCCAGTTGATTTCACCATCGCTGGCACGAATGACGCACCTGTCGTCTATCGCAATCTCGTAACCAAGTTCGAGGGCGAAAAGGTCTTCAACGGCCATATAGCTGCTGGTGATTTGGATCACGATGATTCAGCGTCATTGACGTTCACAAGCAATGCGCCCATTGCGGGCTTCCACCTGAATACCGATGGAAGTTACAGCTTTGATCCATCAAACGCCGCATATAGCCACCTTAACAATGGTGATCATACGATAATTTCGATACCCATTACGGTCACGGATTCGGATGGGCTGAACAGTACAGGAAGTCTGAGAGTTCAGCTGCTTGGAAGGAACGATGCTCCGGTCCTGTCCTCTGCGACGGCTTCGGCGACCGAGGATGGCAATGCCGTTACTGGTCAAATGTCCGCGACGGATGTCGATGGCAGTTCTTTCACACTGCAATATTCGCTCGGCCAAACAGCACCGGCAGGCTTTTCACTAAGCGTGAATGGCTCGTGGAGCTTTGATCCAACAGATGCCGCCTATCAGCACCTCGCGGCAGGGGCGACGCAGAACATTACCGTTCCCGTGACCGTGACCGACGGTACGGGTGCGACGGATACGCAGAACCTCGTCATCACCGTGACCGGCAGTAATGACGGTGCGCATATTGGCGGTGTCAGAACAATGTCTCTTACCGAGGACACCAACATAAACACTGGGAACACTTTGCAAACGGGAGGTGTTCTGACAGTAACGGATGCAGATACAGGCGAAGCTAACTTTGTGCCGCAACACAACGTTCCTGGAACTTATGGCACCTTCGAAGTGCAGGCCAATGGTCTATGGGTGTACCGTGTTGATAACGGTCTGACATCTATTCAGGGCTTGAACGCAGGAGCGCACCTGACTGACACGATCACTGTTGCGACTACCGACGGAACGACACAGCAAATCCAAATCACAATAGGCGGAACAAATGACGCGCCGGTTCTGAGTGCGGCGACAGCGTCCGCGACCGAGGATGGCAGCGCGGTCTCAGGCCAGATGTCAGCGACGGATGTGGATAGCGGTGATACGCAAAAATTCACACTGGGTCAGGCAGCGCCTGCGGGATTTGCACTGAACGCGGATGGCAGCTGGAGCTTTGATCCGACCGACGCCGCCTACCAGCACCTCGCGGTGGGGGTAACTCAAGACGTCACGATCCCAGTCACAGTAACAGACAAGCAAGGCGCGACCGACACAGAGAACCTCGTCATAACCGTGACCGGAACCAATGATGGGCCAGTCTTCGCACACCAAGTGACTGATTTGGGAGCAACGGCTGAAGATACGCCGCGTACTTTCAGTGAAGCTCAGCTGATCAGTTTGATGGGGGTTAGCGATGTGGACGGTGATGCGCTGCACGTATCTGCGGTAACTGTAAACCCGCAATATGGCGCCTTTAGTCACCAACCCAATGGGGATTGGCTTTTCACGCCTGCACCTGATCAAAAGGGTGACAATATCCCGATTGGTGTGACGGTCACGGATGGTACTACAACCCAACAGGGCGCGGCGATTCTGGATTTGACGACTGTCACAGATGCGGCGAAACCAGATCTGACAATCTCTGCCGAACAACAGGTAATGGAATTCGATAACTCGTCTGCCAGCGCAATTTTTACACGTGAAGCAGTTCACAATGGCGGTCCAATTTCTTCGATGGCATTGGAAATGACAGTTCTAGGCGGCCAACAGGTCGCTTCGGCGGGGGTTCATGGCGCGACTTTGGTGAGCTATGAAACCTCGCCGAATTCGGATCAGATGTATGTTTACAAGCCGGACGACATGGTTGTTCGCATAGCTGGCCATAACTACGATACCCAGGTCGCCGTGCTGAATGATGGTAAGGACCATCGCTACAGTTTCCTCTGGGATGGACCCAAAGGAACCTTGGATGTGTTGATCGACGGCCAAGTTGCCAGACACATGGATAACGTTGCAAAGGGGCTTACCATGCCGGATGGCGGCGCGCTGGCCTTTGGTGGGGACCAAGACAGTATGCGCGGCGGTTTCGATAACAACGATGCCTTCGCTGGCAAATTGTTCAACGCCGCAATGGCAACCTCGACAGTATCCCCGTCGCAATTGGCGACGGCACCTTTAGCGCAAGTTTTGGATGGGCAGCCCAGTTTGTTGACTGCGGTCCAGATCAGCAACGGGCAGATCGTCGATCGCACTGGCAACTATCACTATGATATTCATGGGTCTTTCACACATACCACCGTCGAAGTTGACACAAAGATTGCACCACCAAACCCCGGCGCAACTTTGAAGTTGACCGCCTCACTTGGTGCCCCTTCTGACTCTGACGATCATATTGTGCATGCACGGCTTAGCGGCTTTCCGACTGGCACAGTCATCACAGACGGCACAAGTGCGCATTCGGTCACTATCTCGGCTAACACACCGGATGTGGATATCGCAGGTTGGAACATTTCTGGCTTAACTGCACATGCACCAGCGTCCTTCCATGGGAACTTCCGAACAACGTTGGTTGTGGTTACCCAAGGACCAGATGGAACCCAGGCCACCGCCACCACGAGTGCCCCCGTAATATTTGATGCCACTCAACCAGTTCCAGACGCCAAGATCAGCGGTGATAGCTCGGCCACGACTGATGAAGACACGTCAGTGTCCGGAAATCTGACCATTGTCGATAGTGCTGGCCAAGACCATTTTGTGGCCGCAACTTTAAGTGGAACACTTGGGGATCTGCAGATTCAACAAAACGGCCACTGGACTTACACGCCCGGAGCTAAAGCCGATGCTATGGCGGAAGGCGCCAAAGCTTATGAAAGCTTCATGGTTAAATCTGCTGACGGCTCTCAACACGAAGTACATATTTCTTTGCAGGGCACAAATGATGCTCCCGTCGTGACGGCCACACAATCCACTCCCGCTGATTTGGGGGAAGTCTCCACCGGGAAGACACTATCATTCACTGACGCTGAACTTATTCAGTTAACTGGTGCAACCGATATCGAACACGAAGCTCTCTCAGTTTCTAGTGTCACAGTGGATCCCCAGTACGGTGCGTTTTCAAAGGCACCTGGAGGCGGGTGGACCTTTACACCTGCATCTGGGGCCGCCCATGAAGATGTCGTTGTGCAAATTGCTGTGAGTGACGGTCACACGGTAACTGATGCTTCAGGCACGCTAGACGTGGGTTTTGCGTTAGCCGTGACAGCGATTAGCCAAGATACCGGCGTAAGCAGCACTGACTTCACAACGACGGACAACACATTGGTGTTTTCTGGTGAAGGCATCCCCGGGCACACGATCTATTCGATGCTCGGTGGGGGGCATGTAACAGTTGATCCCAATGGGCATTGGCAAATTGATTTGACTGCATATAGCCGAACTCCTGGTGACTACAATTTCAAGTTTTTTGATATGGAGAGCAAAGCCAGGCTGTCGCAGAGGGTTACGATCACCCACGAGCACCCAGTACTGGTCATAGACAATGTTGGCGGCGACGATCTGATTGATAGTGGTGATCACGGAAAACCAATCAATGTGACTGGCGAAGCCCATAACGTTCTTGATGGAAGTATTGTGGACCTTGAGATTGCGGGAACACACTATTCTGCAACCGTGCAAGGGGGCCATTGGACAGTTACGGTGCCCGGCAGCGACATGAGCAAGCTCGCGGATCAAAATTTGCTTTTGAATGGCGTGTTGACTGATGTCGGTGGTGGAACTGCCACTGCGCAACATCACTTGGTAGTCGCCGCAGACCCGTTATCGCTGCATGCATCGGTAGACCTTAAGGAAGATGCGATAGTCACTGCAATGGGGCAAGTTTTTCCGGGCCAGCAGGTTGGTTCGGTCAATCACCCCGGAACCTACCAAGGCAACTTTGGCACCCTGACGGTGGCTGCTGATGGGCTTTACACATACACATTGGATAATGGAGCCAAGTCAATTCAGGCCCTCCTGTCCGGAACAAATGCGCGCGACAATTTCTTGATCCCAATTACAGAGGCATCAGGGCAAACGCATTCAGCAATTGTTGCAGTTAACATTGAAGGCACGGATGATGCCCCCGTGATCAGCGGTACATTGGAAGCCGAGCGTGCCATAACTCAAGGTCAATGGACGCATCTTAACGCCTCTGGGCATTTGGATGTTACAGACGCTGACTCGCAATCTCTTTCGGTGACGATCAATGGGCAAACATGGGTTCCAGGAACGTACGCTCATATTGACACGCCTTCGGCTCAGCTGTCGATTCGTCCAAACGGCGACTGGACTTATTCACTTGTTCACTCTGGCCCGCAACAAGATGCGTTGTTCGCCGGAGCACGGGCAGGCATTCCGCAGCATGAGACTTTTGATATCATAGCAACAGACGGCGAAGGTCATATCGCCAAGGAGCAGTTGGTTGTAACGGTTGCACCTGACGGCCAAGATTTCACATTACGTGGAGAGATGCGCGCCGCAGTTACTGAAGATGTTGTTACCTCGACTACGGGTCACCTTGACCCTGTCGGGCCAACTGGGATTCTGGACGAGACTCAAACTTATGTTTGGGCGGTTGCGCCATCACAGAGCGGCGACCATGGTAATTTCACCGTCGATGCACATGGCAACTGGCACTATGCACTTGATGCGCAGAACCCTGAAGTACAGGCCTTGGGGCAAGGGGATATTCTACAGGATCATGCGACCATTGTTGCGACAGATAGCACAGGCAAGCAGATTTCTCGTGAGGTTACCGTCGATGTCGCGGGCAGCAATGATGTAGCAGTCGTTGGAGGGCATCATGTCGGTGCGGTTACCGAGGATGGCACGCCGATTGTCACTGGCCAATTAGTTGGAACTGACGTCGACAAAGGCGACACTGTGACGTTCGATGCGCAATCCGCCGCTGTAGGAACTTATGGGACATTTGGCATCGCCAGCGATGGACATTGGACTTATCATTTGAACAACCAAATTGCAGCAACTCAGCAACTTAGTGGCGGACAAGTTGAAACGGAAACGTTTACCGTCACCGCTAGATCTACTGACGGGGCAATAATTCACCAAAAAATCTCGGTCAATGTGTCGGGCCATGAAGATGCCCCTGTCATTTCAGGTGCTTTTAGTGGGTCCGTGACCGAGGATTCATCTTCGCACGCCTCAGCCACGGGACAAGTAACAGCGAGTGATGCAGATTCGGGTGACAAACCTATCTTTGTCGCGCAATCAGCAGTTATAGGCACGTATGGCACGTTCTCAATTGATGAGCATGGCACCTGGAATTACGATCTAGACAACTCAAATGCCGCTACCCAAGCTTTGAACTCTGGTAGCATTGAGCATGAGACGTTCCAAATATCAGTTCACACGGCGGATGGAGAGACTGAAACACACGATGTCCAGATCGAGGTGCACGGAACGGACGAAGGGGCGATTTTACCACCACCACCGCCACCACCTATTCCTTTAGTTGCTCAATCTGATGATGTGGATGCCCCTCCGGCCGTAGTTGATGTCGATCTTTCGATAGCATCCGACTTGCCTGATTTGCCAGAATTGTCCCCTTATTTAGTAGCAGCCGGTTTACAAAACGCGCCCTCAAACGTGGGAGAAAGCGGCCCTGACGACACATCTGACCCCTATCTTGGGGCGCTGGGTGTGCATCGCAGTTCGCCGGTTGAGCCACATTTGATAGACGATCCGACGCTGCTTAACGCTGATCTCGACCCAAACGGTGTCTCGGATAATGAGGAAGGCCATTCCGAGCCATTACCCGAAATTGTCGATGATCCCTTGGACGATCTTCCGCCACCAGATCCGATAATCGACGAGAATACCTGAAAGAAAGGCGTCAAACCGATTGGGCTGGAATGGGCAGTTTTTGAACTGACTTATCAGGGCAATTATGTCGTGTTGTAGGTGCCGTATCTGGCCTGTTATCGCGCGTTTCGCGGTAATATTTTTGAAAATTTTGAACCAAAACAATAGTGACGTCGAGAAATCAAATTTACTGAAAACCTTCAGAAAATGATCTTTCCGAGATCGCCATTGGCGAAGGGTCTGCATGTTTGTCTTCTCAATTGTTTATTTTGAGCTGCAACCTAACGTCTTTTCTGCAGATCCGGCGAAGATCTGGCTCGCAGACTGTGCCTCCCGCCAAGAAGTGGTCTGCCCCTATAATTAGGACATCGGAGGACCATAGATGGCGATTAAGAGAACTAAGCCTGAAGAGATTGTCGTGAAGTTACGACAGGTTGAAGTATTGATGGGGCAAGGAATGCCTCGAATTGATGCAATCCGTCAAATCAGCGTGACGGAACAGACCTATTACCGCTGGAAGAAAAAGTACGGTGGAATGGGTGCAGAACAACTCAAGGAACTGAAGTGGCTCCAGAATGAGAACGAGCGCCTGCGTCGGGCGGTATCGGACCTGACACTGGACAAATTGATCCTGTCGGAGGCCGCAAATAGAAACTTCTGATCCCCTCTCGTCGTCGTGCCTGCATCGATCTAGTACGTAGCCAGATGAAGGTTTCCGAACGTCGTGTTTGTCGCGTCTTGGGCCAGCATCGATCCATACAACGGCGATTGCCACAGGGGCGTGCTGACGAGGAACGTTTGGTCGCGGACATGATCGAACTGACACGTCAATACGGTCGATATGGCTACCGCAGGGTTGCGGCCCTGTTGCGGGACGCTGGTTCGCAGGTGAATTGCAAGCGTGTCGAACGCCGATGGCGGCGAGAGGGGTTGAAGGTTCCAATGAAACAACCCAAGAAAGGACGGCTTTGGCTGAACGATGGCTCGTGCGTCCGGCTCCGTCCTGAATATCGCAACCAGGTCTGGTCGTACGACTTCGTTCATCACCGAACGGATGATGGCAGGGCTTTCAGTACGTTGAATATTCTGGACGAGTATAGCCGGGAATGTCTTGCGATCCGGGTGAAGCGGAAGTTGAACGCAAATGAGGTCATCGACGCACTTACGGACCTGTTTATCCTACGTGGTGTTCCAGCCTACATTCGCTCGGATAACGGCCCCGAGTTCATTGCTGAGGCCTTTAGAGGGTGGATCAAGGCTGTCGGCGCACATTGAGCCTGGATCACCCTGGGAGATGGATACTGTGAGAGCTTCAATGGACGGATGCGAGATGAATTGCTGAATGGTTAAATCTTTTTCTCGTTACGAGAGGCCCAGATCATCATTGAAAGCTGGAGGAAACACTACAACACAAAACGACCACAGTGCTCTGGGCTACCGCCCACCTGCGCCAGAGACCATCGTCCCGATGGACCAAAGGCCAACCATGCACTAACTTTCAATTTGGACCACTCAAGTAGGGCTGTTCAGGGTATCTGCATATTGAGGGAAAAGTTGTTTTCCGGGAGCGGTTTCAACGGCCAAACGCATAGCAACGTCAAATGCCTTGCCCACGAGTGGAATTTTTCTGATTCTGGAGCGATCCTTAACTGTTCGCAGGCCTAGCGGTTTGACTTCGAAGTATGGAATTGGGTCAGTCAATTGAAGGTCGTCAACAGTTAGGCCAAGAACTTCTGCGCTTTGAGCCCCTGAATGGTGCAATAGGGTCCATATGTCGTGCAGTGTTTGATTCTGTGAAAGCTCGCCATACATGGACACGATTACATCGGTGGGCAAAGAGGCTCGTAACTCGACTGCTGCATCGTTCGGTTTGGGAAACTCCAGTCTTGTGAAGGGGTTGTTGATATTCAGGTCATATTCTCTGATCACTAGCGACAATACGGATTTCACATCGTTAATATTTCGTCTGGCAGTCGATACTGCTTTCGTTTTTAACAGGTTATCTCTCAACCTTCTGGCGTGTGCACGACTTACCCTTGAAACGGCTATATCTTGCTTTGTCACATTCAGGAGATCCTACTGGGCACGCTTAAACCTTTACACTTGCTTCCTACGTTTGAACGGATCTGGTTCATTCTTTTCCTGCATGTAGAACTCAAATGCCTGAGCGATAGTCAGTTCAACCTCAACAGCGGAAACCCCGCTCAGCAGGGCTGAGACCATTGCGCCATCCTGCAAAGATACGTCTTCTGGGTCAGGCTGCCCCGTTTCTTGCTCTGGAATGTACTTACCAAGTATTTGGTCAGCCCTTTCTTCGCGAGAAAGCCGCTCACCTGCCGCCAGTCCTGGAGAAAACGGATCAAGATCCATTTCTGCGAACTGCACTTCGATGTTTGTTTTTATTGAGGCTAATTCAGCGGCGTCTTACGTCGGGCTGACCGAAGCTAGAAGCTGTTCTACATGCTCGTGATACGGATGATAGTTCCACATAACTTCCGTGTCGGTTTCCCAAGAACTTTGACAAATTCTTTTTTCTCCAGCACTGACTGCAAGTCATGAGGAACACGCCTTCTATACTTGCGAGTCCCATTCTGATCTTTGAACACGAGGCTTCTCGTCATCTCATTATGGACCTGAATGTGGACCTTATAGGGCCAGAGATCCAGAAAAGCCATTACAATTCAATAACATAAGGGGAAATGATTGGTGCCCAGGAGAAGTATCGATCCTCTCCGTAACATGTTGTTTATAAGTTAAGAATTACAGCAGATTTTCTGTTTAGGGTTCGGAAAGGGTTCGCGAATGGGACTCGAACCTCTACCCGCCAGACCAAGATTATCCACCATTTTTTTGCATCCGCGAAACCACCATCTTCGCGGCTGGCGTTGGATCAGTTTGGCGACAAAACCCTCGACAATTTACTTGTTGAGAAATGACATTCTTCGCTTTTCAGCGCCAAGCTCTCGATCAATAGTGTGCTGTGGGAAACGAATTGGTTCAGGGCGAAGTTGACCGGATGTTTGACAGAGCAAATGAAATCATTGCGCCGCTTCCCAACGTCGTAGGTGGTCAGTCATCATGAAGGATGCAGCAGAGCAAAACCCTAACCCGCCGAAGGTCCCTGCCATCCCAGCCCGCCCGTTTGACCCGCATCGTCGGTGTGCCTCCCCCGCCATGAAGGAGGTGGTTCAGGAGGTGCTGCAGCAAATGGGTAGCTATGAGTATTACTACGATACGCGCAAACGAAAGCGCAGTGCTGCGGCTCAGGCGGTGTATGAGGCCACGGTTGAAGCTGTTGTTTGTGATCTGGTTCATCGTGAGTTAGAGGTCCCGGGCGGTCAGGTTCACGTCACCCAAAGCAACTAAATCCTTCGCAAGAAATCACGCTACAAGGGTGTGGCGCTTGGCAAAACGCTACCGGACGTGTTGGGGGTGATGGCGGCAGAAGACATGGGCTTTGTTGTTATCACTCCCGGACAGCGCAAGTTCACGATCAAGGATGAGACCCTGACCGTTTCGGTCACAGGTAAACAGACAAGCCTTGCGGCGGGACGCAAGTTCCCAAGCTGGATTGAACGCTCCGGCCTCACCTTTGGAGACATCGGGCGCTACCCTGACGAAGAGTTTATTCTGCTCAGAGGGCCGAAACCCAGAGATGACAAATTCGGTGAACTTGTCGAGTACACCGACACAGAAGAGACAAGCATCCTCAGGCAGCAGATGCAGACGATCAACGCGTGGCTGGATCAGGCCGAGGTCGAGTGTACCGATCCTGCAATCAACCTTCATGACCGTCACCTGAAGCGGATCTTCAACAACACCGACTTTGCTCAGGGTGGCAGGCTCTATGGTGGGTTCTGGCAGCCCATGAAGCACAAGCCGCGCCTGGAAAGCATCATCCTGGGCGGCGACAGCATCGTTGAGTTGGACTACGGGCAGATGGGTCTCTTGCTGCTCTACGGCCTTGAGGGTGCGACACCCCCAGACGGTGATCTCTATGACCTGTCAGAGTATGGCATCCCTGTTAGTTGTCGCCCCGGCATCAAGAAGGTCATTCAGGCAGCCATCAATGCCAGCAAACCATTTGGGCGTATGCCCCAAAATGCACGAAAGACAATTCCCAGCAGGATATCGCTGGCGGGAACGTTGGCGGCAGTTGGTAAGCGGCATCCGTTGATTGCCCACCGGTTTGGTGCCGGGGTTGGCATGCTGCTCATGCGCAAAGAGGCCAATATCCTTGTGGATGTGCTGCTTGCCCTGAAAGACAGGGACATCACCGCCTTGCCCATTCATGACGCTGTGCTCGTCAACGGGAACCATGAGACTGAGGCAAAGGACGTCATGATCAGGGTGTTCAGGGAGCATGTGGGGCTGACCCCCGAAGTAAGTGTAGAGTATCCCTGATCAGGTGAGGGGATATGTATGTAAGAGTATATATTTACATATAAGATATTGATACTATTATATTTATATACTGATTAATAGATATATTCATAATACATTAAGTAACCTTGGGTAACCCTTTAACCCCTCCTCATATATGGGACCCGTATGGGGTGGGAGGAAGTGTCTGGCGACGAAAGCAGACGTTCACTGCAAACAAATGCAATGACCGAGATGCGGACGAAGCTGCCATTCGCCGATAACATTCCAATGGCCGCTTTCGCGAAAAAACAAGAGTAACCTAGTGCTCGCAATTTGGCGCTCGGGACCCAATATTTGACTTTCTTGGCATCAAAGCGTTTCGGGCTTTCCAGCCGACCATCGCAATGAATGACTGGGTTTTAACTTAACTAATGTAATCTAGGCATTCGGACCTATATAGAAGTTCGATGCTTTGATCTAAAAGGGGATCATACAGTTCGGCACGAAACTCTGTCGCCGGGCGAACGCCCCCAATAGCTGGAAGTGTTCCGCACAACATCGCCGAACAATCGATATTTTCGATTTGGGCGCTTAACGTTGCAAGGGGCAGGATTTGTTCCAGAGCACCATCCTGATACAACACCCAATCGCCTTCCTCTTTGATCCATGAACGCAACCTCAGTTGATCGACATGACCGCGTACATCGTTGAAACTCCACAAGGCGGTTGCACAAACCTTCACGCAGGCTTGCTTTGAGGCCGCAACAGAAATGGCTTCAAGTTTTCGATCTGTGTGATCAGATGCCAATCCTAACCACAATTTCCCGCCGTGATTGACTAAGAATGGCTCCGCTTCACCAGAGGTATCAGTCCCAAGGGCTTGGACAGTTTCTGCCTGAGTTAATAGGGAACGCGACACTTGATAAAACAGCGGCGTTGTTGATGGAGGAGCGACACCAATGGTGGCGAGTTCATCAATGTGATGCTGAACCGCAGAATGATCACGCCCTGTCCAACCCGCGACAACAAGATGTTCAATAACGGTATCAATCTGCGTTGATCCAATGGAAAACTTCATCCACTTCTTCCCTTCAATTTTTTCTCAAACGACCTACCACAGGGCCAGTGTTTAAAAATTCAGATCACAAAGCTAATTGCGCGAACCGCATTTGCGATCTGACACGACCTTTCCGTACCCGCCGCCACCCGGTGTTTTCATCACAAACACGTCGCCGACCGCGAGTTGCGCTTCATCGTTGCCTTTCAGTTCATTGATATGGCCATCTGCACGCTCAACGCTATTTCCTCCGATGCTGGCGTTCCCACCGCCTGCAGCACCGTGCGGCGCAACTTTGCGATGGGACGACAAAACTGTCACTGTCATCGGTTCAAGAAAGCGCAAACGGCGGACAATCCCATTCCCGCCAGTGTATTCCCCCGCGCCACCCGAACCTAGCCGGATCGAAAACTCATCAACCCGCACGGGAAACCTTGTCTCCAAAACCTCGGGGTCTGTCATGCGAGTATTGGTCATGTGGCTGTGAACTGCACTTGTGCCGTGAAACCCATCTCCGGCCCCAGTGCCCCCACAAATGGTTTCGTAGTTTTGGTGCACATCATTGCCATAGACAAAGTTGTTCATCGTGCCTTGGCTACCAGCAATGACCCCAAGCGCGCCGTACAGCGTGTCGGCGATGGCCTGACTGACCTCGGTATTGCCCGAGATAACGGCAGCTGGCGCATTGGGGTTGATCATACTGCCCGCAGGAACCACGAGGTTGAGAGGCTTAAGGCACCCCTCGTTCATTGGGATGTCACTTCCGACCAATGTACGGAAAACATACAAGACAACTGCGCGGCAGATCGCCATCGGTGCGTTGTAGTTGAGCTCATTCTGCCCAGAGGTTCCGGTAAAATCGATGGTCGCTTTTCGTGCTGATTTATCGACCGTGATCGCCACTTGGATCTGATCGCCACTGTCGAGTGGGTAGGTGAATTCGCAATCACGCAACACATCAAGTACACGCCGCACGCTTTCTTCGGCGTTGTCCTGCACGTGGGTCATGTAGGCGTGAACAGTGACGAGCCCGAACTGCTGTGTGATTTTGGTCAACTCAGTTGCGCCCGTTGCATTGGCAGCAATTTGGGCGGACAGGTCAGCCATATTCTGATCGATATTGCGGCATGGGTATTGACCCGAGGCAAGCAATTCGCGCGTTTGCGCATCGCGCAACTGGCCCTGCTGTACCAACAAGAAGTTATCGATCAGAACGCCTTCTTCTTCGATGACGCGGCTATCTGGGGGGGCCGATCCGGGCGTCTTGCCGCCAATGTCAGCATGATGCCCACGACTGGCGACCGTGTAAATGATCCGTGTCCCCGTATCATCGAACACAGGTGTGATGACCGTCACGTCGGGCAAATGTGTGCCACCGTTGAACGGATTGTTCATCATAAAGACGTCGCCGGGACGGATCTTGCCTGCGTTTTGACGCAAGATAACCCGCACGCTTTCGCTCATGCTGCCGAGGTGAACGGGGACGTGTGGCGCGTTGGCGACCAAATCGCCCGCTTCATCAAAGATCGCGCAAGAGAAGTCATAGCGTTCCTTGATGTTGACCGAATAGGCGGTGTTGGCAAGCGTCGCCCCCATCTGATCAGCGATCGACATAAAGAGGTTGTTAAAAACCTCAAGCATGACGGGATCGACCTTGGTGCCAATAGCCTCTTGGCGCGCAACCGCAGTCGTTCTGCGAAGCACGAGGTTGCCTCCGCTGACGCATTCTGCCTCCCAATCCTGTTCAAGGATGTTGGTACCCGTGGGTTCTGTTAGGATTGCCGGACCCTGAACGATGTCTCCGACGCACATTGTTGTCCGGTCGATCACCGGCACATCGCGCAGCTTACCGTTTGACCACGTCTGAGAATTCTTAGGCGTGGCAGACGTCATGCCCGCGTCTGGTAACGTTACGGTTTCACCCGTCGCACCGATAGCTTCGGCGGTCAGAACATCAATCAATAGGGTCGCGTTTTCAGGAACGAACCCGAACCTTTGTAGATGTGCAGTCTCAAACGCATTTGTCATCTGGCTCATCGTCCCAAACGGGACTTCTAGCGTCTGCTGCGCACCATCAGGGCGAATATGCGCCATCGTCACTGTTGTGATCTGCTCAAAGTGAATGCCCTGACCAACGACTTCCGCCTCAGCCGCAGCGGTCAGCTGGTCTAACATGTCCTCGGCGTCTTTGATTTCGTCGAACCCCTGTCCAAACTGGTGTTCACGCATGGCGCGCACATCGGCCAAGCCCATGCCAAAGGCGGACAAGACGCCCGCAAACGGGTGGATAAAGACGCTTTCCATTCCTAGCGCATCAGCCACCAAACACGCGTGCTGTCCGCCCGCACCACCAAAGCAATTCATGGTGTATTTGGTAACGTCATAGCCACGTTGCACGCTGATTTTCTTAATCGCATTTGCCATGTTCTCAACCGCGATCCGCAAGAAACCCTCGGCCATTTCTTCGACAGACATGCCGTCGCCGATCTCAGATGCAAGGGCTTCGAACTTTGCCCGCACGACATCAACGTCCAATGGTTGATCGGCATTCGGCCCAAAGACAGGCGGGAACAGGTCAGGCTGCAACTTACCAAGAAGCACGTTGCAATCGGTAACAGTCAGGGGGCCGCCCCGCCTATAAGCCGCAGGACCCGGATTTGCCCCGGCACTTTCGGGGCCAACCTGCATACGACCATCACGGTAGGATAGAATAGACCCGCCACCCGCCGCAACAGTATGAATGGACATCATCGGTGCACGCATACGCACGCCTGCAACTTCGGTCTCGAAGCTACGCTCAAACTCGCCCGCGTAATGGCAGACGTCCGTGGATGTGCCGCCCATATCAAAACCGATCAGCTTGTCGTACCCAAGTTCAGCTGCCGTGCGGACCATTCCGACGACACCGCCAGCGGGACCAGACAAGATCGCGTCGCGCCCTTCGAATAAGGACGCATCGGTCAGGCCACCGTTTGAACGCATGAACATCAAACGTTCACAGCCGCCTTTTGCTGTCCCCAACGCATCTGCAACCTGTTTGACATAGCGCCCCAAAATTGGAGACAGGTAGGCATCAACCACGGCGGTATCGCCGCGCGAAACGATCTTGATGAGAGGGCTGGCCTCATGGCTTAGGGAGACTTGGGTAAAACCAGATTGGTCGGCCATCTGCCCGAGTTTTTGCTCATGATCGGGAAATCGATAGCTGTGCATCAACGCAATCGCGACCGATCGGTATCCTTTGCCATATGCGCGCGACAACGCTTTACGAGCATGAGCCGTATCTAAAGCGGTTATGGTTTCACCATCCGCCCCAATCCGTTCCTCGATCTCAATGACATCATCATAGAGCAATTCGGGAAGTTCGATATTAAGATCAAAAAGCCGCGGGCGGTTCTGATAGCCGATGCGTAACAGATCGCGCATACCTTTGGTAATCAACAGCAACGTCCGTTCGCCCTTACGTTCCAACAAGGCATTGGTCGCAACAGTTGTTCCCATTTTTACTGCACCGATTTGACCACTTGGAATGGCATCATCGGGGCCGAGCCCCAGAAGTTCGCGAATGCCATGTACGGCAGCATCAGGATAAACTTCTGGATTTTCGGACAACAGTTTATGCGTTTGCAATTCGCCTTCGGGCGTCTTCGCCACGATGTCTGTAAATGTGCCACCACGATCCACCCAAAATTGCCACATTGGACATATCTCCTTTGTTTGCGGGCGTCATGCGGCCCGCAGTCGTTTCATTTTGAAGGGAAGTTCTTTTACTGCAAAGCGTTTGGCAGGAAGAGAGCAATGCTTGGAAAGGCGATCAGTAAGAAGGCCATCAGCAACATGGTCAGACAGTATGGCAGCGCACCCAGCATAACCTCATTCAGGCTTCCAGATTTGCGCGCACCCTGCACGACGTAGAGGTTCAAACCAACGGGTGGCGTTATCAACGCCATTTCGATGAGAACAATCATCAAGATGCCAAACCAGACGACATCATACCCTTGGGCCACGACGAGCGGGACGATGATTGGTATGGTCACAACCATGAGCGACAGCGTTTCGATGAAGAACCCCAGGACGATGTACAGGACAACGACCACAAGGATTGTCTTAAGCGGTGTCAGGCCAAGGCCGGTCATAAACTCCGTCAGTTCGCGACCAAGCCCAGCTGAAGCCAGCGTGAAGTTGAGGAAAGAAGCGCCAATAACGATCAACATGATCATGGATGTAATTTTGACCGTGCCGGCAAGGCTTTGTGTGATCATCGACCACGATACGCCACCGAATACAAAAGCGATAGCAAGCGAACCTGCGACCCCGACGGCAGCGGCTTCTGTTGGTGTCGCCCAGCCCCCGTAAATTGATCCGACAATCATACCAAACAAGATCATAATAGGAACCAGATCGATAAGAGCACGCAGCATTTGCGGGAAAGGGAACGTACGGCGTTGACCGCCCAGATCAGGTCGGATCAGGCAAAAAACCACAGTGATAGCCATAAAGCCGATCGCCAAGGCCATGCCGGGTAATAGGCCAGCCAAAAACAACTGGGGGATCGAAGACTGTGTAAGAAACCCATAGACGATCAGGTTGATCGACGGTGGGATCATAATGCCCAAAGTTCCGCCAGCCGCGATTGCACCTGAGAATAGTTTGGGATCATACCCAAGCTTTTCCGCTTGGGGCATTGCAACTGTCGCAACTGTCGCGGCGGTCGCAACCGACGAACCAGACGTGGCCGAAAACATAGTGGCTGTCGCGATGTTGGCATGGACCAAACCGCCAGGTAGCCAAGAAACCCAGCGATCCAATGCAGCATAAGTTTTGGTCGCAACGCCGCTACGGACGAGGATTTCGCCAAGAAGCACAAAGAACGGGATTGCGATCAAAGTGGCCGAGTTTGAAGACGACCAGACCATGTTGCCAAGGCCGCGTGTCAGCGGGAAGCTAGAGAAAAACGTATCGATCCCAAACCCCAAAAGGAACAGCACGATGCCAACAGGGATTGAGAGTGCGAGTAGGCCCAGTAGACCTACGGAAACATAGCCGATCATTGCAGTGTCTCCTGCTCAGCAAACGCGCCGACGAAATTTTCCGTCTCAGAGTGGCGGCGCTTTAGCAAAAGGCTCAGTGCTGCAAGTGTCGTGAGCGTCGTCATCAATGCGAACCAGACCCAACCTGCGAACCATGGGAGCTGCACCCAGACAAGCGGTGTTTCCAGCGGTGTGTTTGCCCTTGATCCATTGTCGATCGAGCGTTCCAGCACAGGCCACGCCTTGAATGCGATTGTGACGATCACACCCGACATCACGATCATCGAAAATACATCGAATAACGCCCGCTTAAAGCTATCAGCGCGACTGCGTAAAAGGTCAATTCGGACATGCCCCAACTCAAGCAAAGTATAGGACATGCCCCATGAGGTTGCGAGCGCCATAGCGTAACCCGCGATCTCTTCAGTGCCACCAAAGGACGTACCGATCTGGCGCATAATGATGTCTGCTAGCACAAATCCTGCGCAAAGCAGTAAGCCAAAGCCAACAACAAGGGCGACCCCTTTGTTGATGACCCTTAGGCTATGTATCATTTTTAGTTCCATAGTTCAGTACATCCTTTGATCTGTCGATTAGTTGATTGTTACGCCAACAACTTTGCCAACACTGTCATTCCAGCGCTGCGCCCAATCACCACCGGCACGTTCGGCCCACTCTGGCAGAACTTCGCTGGTCAGAATATTGCGGGCCGTGTCAAAGTCCGCGTCGCTGACTTCAACGAGTGTCATTGAGCGTGCGTCACCTGATGGGCATTCACCATTGCCTGTGAGGCAAGCGATGTCATTGACCAATGCATCTTGTGCGCTGGCCCATGCCGGGTCTTCAAACCCGCTGACGATTTCGCTTGAAATAAGGGCCTGCGTATCAGCGTCCAAACTGTTCCACTTATCCAAGTTGATCGCTGTCACAACTGAATCCCAGCCACCCAGCGGAATCGGCATAAGATGTGTCGACACTTCCCACCAACCAGCGCTGTAGCCAGATCCAGCACCTGTAACAGCACAATCAACTGTTCCAGTTTGCAACGCACCAGGAACTTCACCAAACGACACGCTTACGCTCTCAGCACCCAGCGCCTCTAGGAGTTTCGCAGTCATCCGACCAGACGCGCGGATCTTCAGACCCTCTAGATCAGCAAGGTTGGAAATCTCAGCGTTACAAAACACGACTTGCGGCGGATATGGTGCAATCGCGAGGACATGAGAATTAAAGCGGTCACGGTAGATGTCCGAGACCATCGGGCGTGCAGCATCAACCATCGCACGGGCTTCATCCGCTGTCAGCGCCAGCAAAGGCACATCCAAACCTTCCAGCTCAGGCGCATCCGCGACGGCATAATCGGCAACGGTCATTGCAACATCATAGACACCTTGACCGAGCAACGGGTAAATATCGCCAAGACCGAGGCTCATAGCGTTGTGCGTTGTCAGCTCAACATTGATGCCTCCACCGGAGGCTTCTGGCAAAGTAGAGCTCCAGAATGGCGCTTCATATTGGTTGTGCAACGGAAGGCTGGACCAGCTGCCGACAACAGAAAGATCTTCAGCAATTGCTGGTGACGCCAGTGCCGTTGTTGCAACGAGTAGTGCGGTTGTCTTTTTCATTTTCGTAGTTCTCCTTGTTGGTTTAGTTTTTTGGTAGAATTGTTGTTTCAGCATCTTCTGCGACATCCGAAATCAGCATGTGACCCGGGGAATGGGTTATACAGATCGGTAATTTTGCATCGAGAAGGACATTCTGAGGTGTGACGCCACAAGCCCAGTAAACTGGGATTTCGCCTGCTCTGACTTCGACAGCATCGCCCCAATCCGGCTTGGAAAGATCCGCGATACCAATCTGTGATGGATCACCAACAGCAATAGGTGAGCCATGTGCCTGAGGGAATTTACTGCTGATCGCTTTGGCTTGCGCGACCTGCTCTTCGGGAATTGGACGCATTGTGACGACCATCTGGCCCGCAAAGCGACCAGCAGGTGCTAGATCAATATTAGATCTAAACATTGGTACATTGCGACCTGTCTCGATATGTCGAACCGGAATATCATTGCGCAACAGCGCGTTTTCGAACGTGAACGAACAACCAAGCGCGACGGTCACAAGATCATCTGACCAGACATCCGACACATCCATAACTTCACCGTTCAGCACGCCATCGCGAAATATGCGGTACTTGGAAACGTCACTGCGGATATCAATGTTGTGGCCGAGGGTTGGCAGGTTTGGGCTACCTGTGTCGCTCACACCGACGACGGGGCATGGCTTTGGGTTTCTCTGACAAAACCGCAAGAAGTCCAACGCGTACTCTTCAGGGAGAATTGCGAGATTACATTGGAGCTTACCTGCGGCCAAACCAGCAGTGTGACCATCGTATGAACCACTCCGAATTGCCGCTCGAACCTGTTCACCGGAAGAGGATTTAAGATCCGAATGGGATACGGTTATTGAGTTCATCGTGATCGCCCCTGTGATGCCACAACAGCATCACATGGGATCAGTTATTTATACAAATTATCATTTTGTATCACCGGTGATAAATAATTTGAAACTATTCGGCATGCGAAGAGTCCCACTCCAAAGCTATAGAACGAGCGATTTCTGCACTATTTTCAACAAGAAAGCTTCGAGGCTCCGACAGATACGACGCTGTGAATTCTAGTGGTTGCGATCGAAAGCCTGGGTTAAATTCGACGATCTGCCCAGACGCCAAAAAATCATTCGCAAGCGCTCTGGGATAGGGGCCAACTGCGATTCCCGCTGCAATCATCTTTAAACTTGCAGATAAAGATGCAGACGCAAACACCCTCGCTTTCGGTCCAGCAGTGCGAGAAAGCTCCGAGAGCAGTTCCCGATACGGGCGTGTCTGACTAGAATAGGAAATGACAGGGATTTGAGTCATGTCGGTGACCGGATTTGTTGAAGCGCGGTACCAATGTAATTCAAAAGATGGCAGAGCTACGTTTTCCACCGTGAACTCAGAAACAGGCCCCATTAGGAAGACCAAATCAAGCCTGCGATCAAGAAGTGCTGTACGCAAATTCAGGGAAATATCTACGGTCAGATCAACATTGACGCGCGGGTATTCCTTGCTGAACGCTTTGAGAAATTCAGGCAGCCAAGCCTGCGCGATAGTTTCCGAAGCGCCAATTCGGAACAACCCTTCCGTTTCAGATGGGTTGGCAACCCTCTGCTTGATCTCTTCCTCAACGAAAAGCATCTGTTCTGCATAAGATAGCAGCAGCATCCCTTGTTTTGTCAGTACAAGGGCTCCAGTTCCCCGCTCAAACAAAGAGACTCGAAGCTCTTGCTCAAGATTAGATATCCGAGTGGACACCGCTGGTTGCGAGAGATGCAGGCGATCTGCTGCTTTCCGAAAGCCACCGAGCCGAGCCACCCAAAGAAAGGTTCGGATTTGTTCAAAGGTCATTATGCATTCACAAAAATTATCAAAAAGGATGCATATCCATAGAGAACGCTTTTCGTAAAGTATAGCGCTCCCAGAATCTATTGGATCTCATCACACGCTGGGCACCCGCTCTAATACCTTTCCGAAAGCCGACATTCGTGCGCGGCGCAGAATCAAGTAAAATGGGCTCAAACCGGTCATCTGACAACTTTGGTTGGTCAAATTGCCTGTTTGTCGCGCTGGATGGCAGCTACGCGGGACAAACTTGGCCTTCGCTGCGGCAACACGAAAGTCAGAATCGCAGTTTAGTTGTCGGAGCCTGTTCGTTCGTCATCAAGTATGAATGGTGTCGCAATTCCAACATCTTCAAATCGACCTAATAGGCTTAGCGCAACGTACATCGCAACGCCTATAAGGAGAACTCCCAAGAAGTTCGGTCCAAGTGAGTCCCGAGCCTCATGATAACTGTTCAAACCTTCAATACTGCTAACAACCCAGATGCCCAAACTGGTAGCTCCCAAGAATGTCGGAGCGCGCAACAGAAAAAACAGGAGAATACGTCTTTTTCCGGTAAGATAGAGGACCTTTCACAGCCTCCGCACATGTGGAAGTCGGTTCTATTGAACCCTCGATATGGGTTAGTTGAATCCATCTTTCTGGGAGGTTGCGGACGACTACATTCTGGACATTTGATACCAACAACTTTTGACCAAAGAGTTGGGAGCTCACCAATTTTCGGCATGCCTATCCTGGGTCGATTTTCAATACTTCGTACCAAATTTCTACGGCGCCCCTATTCGTAGGATTGTCGAAACCTCAAGATCAAAACCTGAACGATGTCTCCCTAAATTTATCCCACGAACCATATATTGGGTCAACGTGCAGCATCGCTCACAATGGGCTCACTGCCGACATTGAGGGCAAGAATCTGCGTTTGACAGCTTGAATGTCCGCTTTCGGGAAGTCGAAGGCAATTTGTATTTGTGCGGCAACCAGAACCGGCCTCGCATCGCACTGATCACTTTGGGCTGACTTCGGGCATCCGGTGGGGCAGATCAGACCACTGGCGGTGGCTTTTTTGTGCAAGATCAGGCGCTGCACCGCCGCAAGGCGGCTGTGAGCCCTTTTTGCAAAATGCTGCACTGTGCCTGAAGGTGTACTAAACGCCGGAACCGGACCTTGTCTCAGTTTCCTTCAGTAGGATAGGCCGCGCCTTCTTCTTGCGAACCGGCTGCGGCGGAAGCGTGACGATGAACCCACTTCCATCCGGCACCGACTTTGATCAGTGAAACGGTCCAGCGGACCGGAACCACAAGGCTTTCATCTTCGATGATCAAATGAATATTCAACGTGATCGCAACGGTTGCGGCTTCCCCGTGAATGGCGATGTCTTTCCACTGCCATTCGAATTGGATTGCCGTGGCGTCTCTGAAGTTGCGCTCAAACACGGATGCAACCGCTTCTCGACCGGAACACAACTCATCGGCCCCAGTTCCAATAAGGGAAATATCTTCGCCGTCCACAAAGATCGCCATCAGGCGTTTCAGGTCTTTAGCACAATACGCGGTGGCATACTCTTCCAGCGTCGCCAACACGGCGTCCCTGTCATCCATCACAATCCCTTTCTGAAAAATCCCCATTCAATAGAAATTCGACTATACCGAGTTTAGGTCGGATTGCACGCCAGTGCTCCCAAATCGAGCAGAAAGCGAGAAACAATGATGAGCCAATATCCAAATTCAGCGGCGGGTGGCTGCCTGTGTGGCGCTGTGCGATATCAAACAACAGCTGAACCTGACTTTGTTGCTTATTGCCATTGCACTTCGTGCCGAAAAGCCACAGGTGCACCTGTCGCTGTCTATGCGACATACTTGGAAAAAGACGTCGAATTTACCAAGGGCGAACGAAACACTTTTGCTTCTTCACCAGGCGTTAGCCGAGCGTTCTGTGCGGATTGCGGTACGCCTATCTCTTACGAAGCTGAGTGGAAAGGCGACATCGTTATTGGTTTCTTCGTCGGCACGCTGGATGAACCTGACAATTTTCCACCTCAGAAACATGTGGCACACGGTGATCGGATCAGCTGGTTCGACGCCGCAGATGAACTACCAAGGTATCTTGGCTTTCCCGGAGCCGGTCAAAATCCAGACAGTGTTGGGCCAGAGTGATGTTAGGTCACAACCCAACGTCCAGTTCGCTCACGTTGGCGGCCATGTAGCGACGGCGTCGTTACTTGATCGGCCGGTTACAGCAGAGAGAGATATTGCTGTTGTTGGCCATCTGGTGCGTGCTGCGTTACAGCTTCTCGCAAGCAGAACGATTTCCAGCTATAGTCGTTCCCTGAGGGGGCAATTTTATGAAAGACGGAATTCGGGCGAGCTTGAGGCAGTTGTTACTCTTTGCCTCTTTGGTGAATTTGGGAGTGCCAGTTATGGCGGCTGGTGACGAATGCGACGTTTCGAACCTTGCGAGCATGGTGAAAACAATAAGCATCCTCCGACAAGTTGAGAATTCATTGAATTTTCTGGCTTTATCCCAAATCGACGCGATTGCGGATATTGCGACCGGTGTGCACACCTTAGAACTCTATAATCACGAAAGCGGCTTTTATGGACCGTTGGGTGGACTACGCAAAGCGACAGACAAAAATGAGACGGTCCTGGACAACTTCGATAAGGCCATCCGGCGTCTGACGACATTTTAGGCAGTTGAACCGCAGTATCGCGATATGCAAGAAAACGCCGCTCAAATAATTGCTGCAGGCTACGCAGTTCTCGGCGAATTGGAATCCGGGGACACTGCCGAAGCGACTCGAGTTTATGCAAGTACGACTGTTGTCGCGCTTAACGAGGCTAGGGCGGATGCATACACCGCAATGTCTGGGCTTGAACGGAGCATTTCACTTGCCGGGGTGCGCTGCCGATAATCGCTGTCGAAACCCCGAATAATTCAACGTCACCCAAGCGTCGCTATACGCCGACTGCTGTCATTGGTGCGCTTGCAGCGAAAGTTAACTTTGTCCGCAGTGCGGCCCTCTGGCCAACAAAAATGCTGCACTATGCGTCGAACGGCTGGTTCGGGGAAGCTGCAATGCAGCGCATGGACATCTGACCAAGGTACGGTTGGGGCCGTTCGCACGACTTTGCAAAGGTCACTAACTGCGCAGTGCCGTCCTTGGTGCGCAGCGCAGCAGGTGGATTCCGCTCTGGTAGGGCTTGAATGGCTTCTTTAGCCAGATCGAAGCTCTGCCTTCGCAACCGCAGAGAACGGCAGCTCTCCGCCCGGCGTATCAAAATCCGTTGTCTGCTTTGGGCTGGCAGCAGCCATTCGCTGGGGATGGCCGCTTTGCGCAGATAGTGACCTTTGCAAAGTTTGTCTAATTTTTGGCTGAGCAGACTTTTTTACGCCCAGCGAAAGCGCTTGTACTTGGCCCAGGTTTCGAAAACCGACATTGGGCCGACTTGCGACTTGCGCCATTTCGATTCCTTGTGCCAAGTGACATTTCCGGCGTTTGCGCGATGACTATTGGACGCGCAGTTATGCTTTGTTAGAGTGCGTTGATCTTGGGAGATCGAAATGACGCGCCATTTAGCTGCCATCCTTGCCGCTGACATTGTCGGCTATTCAGCCATGATGGGAGCCGATCAGGAAGGAACATTGACAGCGCTCCGATCGTTGCGGTCAGAGGTTTTTAGCCCAACGGTGGCCGGGCATCGGGGAAAAGTCGTCAAGTCGATGGGTGACGGTTGGCTGGTCGAATTTGGATCTAGCGTAGATGCTGTGACGTGCGCCATGCAGGTGCAGGACCGAGTAGCTGGGCAAGATAAGATCCGATTGAGGATCGGAATCCACATTGGCGACATTGTGCATGAGGATGAGGATGTCTTCGGCGATGGGGTCAATGTAGCCGCCCGGCTCGAAGCATTGGCTGATCCCGGGACGGTGGCGATTTCTGACGCCGTGTTTGGCAGTCTTGATGGAACGTTACAGCCTTCGTTCGATGATCTAGGCACCCAGGAGCTCAAGAATATTGCGCGGCCCATTCAGGTTTGGGGCCGAGGTAAGAACACATCAGTTTCGGCAGATCGTGTGTCAGGGAATGCGCGGTCCTCTCGAACTGGTTTTCCGCAACTTGCGGTCCTTCCTGTTTCTTCTTCGGACGCGCGAGAGGAAATCAGTGAACTCGCCAGCGCCTTAACAGCTGACTTTGCCGATTTTCTTGGCGGTGCGCGATGGTTGAAATCCTCGGTTCAGCAGGATCCGTCTCCAAATGCCAATGTGCTTGAGACAGTCCTAAGGGCTCGCGGCGACCGGCTGCGATTGGAGGTGCGGGTGTTGACGCCGGACGGTGCGCAACTATGGACTAGGAAATATGACGGCAGCCTGGTCGACAGTTTCGATTGGCAGGACGAAATTGGTAGCGAGGTTGCGTCGGAAACTCTGACAGCACTTCTTGACCACGAGCGTGCGCGGCTGGCTGGCAAGACGTTGGACGAGATGTCCGCGGAGGAATGCTATGTCTCAGGTTTGATGAGTGTTGAGCTCGTCGATTGGGACGCGATGTCGAGCGCGTTAGAGTGCCTTACTGCCGCCATCGAAAAGGATCCCTCCTTTACAGAGGCTTATTCGGACGCAATTGTCTATTATTTTGCGGCAAGCAGCATCGGCTATGCGGACCTGACCGAGCTCTATGGCGAACGGTTCGGACAGTGGATGACCGCAGCCACTGCACATGTCCAAGCATCACCGATGATCGAACTCGCGCTTGGAATTGGTATGTTCCGGCGTGCCGGGGACGTAACGGCCTTGCGGCGAGCGATCCGTTCGGCGCTGCGACGGGCCCCGTTCACCATCGAGGTCGTTTTGTTCAGCGGCTGGGGGTATGCTTGGATGGGGGAACCAGAGCCAGCAATTGATTGTTTTCGTCAAAATGACCGAGCAATCCGGTTTAGCCCGTTCGTTGCAGCAGCGGCAGCCGGGCTGTCTTTTGCGTTGCTCCAGTCTGGCGAGGACGAGGAGGCAATCCTAGAAGCGAAGCGCGGCCTCGAACTCACGACGGAGTTCTCGACCTTGCATCGGGTCATTGCCTCAGCCGCCGCCCACCTTGGACGGATGGAGGAGGCCTATGAGGCTCAACGGGAAAATGAGCGGATCAATCCGGGCGACACAATCCAGATGGGCTGGAAGCGCAACGCTTTCGCCGATACCCCCGGCACCCGCCGATACTATGAAGGGCTGCGACTTGCCGGCATGCCTGAGGGAGATGAATGACCTGCCGTATATCCACGATCCTTTCTGCAGAATTCATAGTGGCCGCTTTTCATATCAGAGAAAGCAATCGGGCGGCCCTAGTGCTAACCTAATGAATGCTTCGTAACGTGCCTGGTCACAAAGCCTTCACTTAACGAATGTCCGATTAAACGATCCCTGACAGAGCACCCGGGTTGCAGCATCCTGTAAAATGCGGCTCGCAAATGCCCTTCTCTGCGGGATGTATCAAGGGCTGCTTTGGGCTGACAGCGGTCATCAGAGCGACTTCCAAGGGGCACTGATAACCCAAAATCGAGTGCTGCACAGCCGCAAGTCGGCTTGGAGCCCATACCGGAAGTGCTCCTTTATTAACTCTCGCAGGTGCAGCAACGCTACCGACCGAAGCCGTCAGCCGCGATGCAGAAAGAAAAGCGGACGCTCATTCATGGCGCAGCGAGTTTTAAGACACCTATGTCTGAGCCAATCCCCGCCGGTTGGGCAGGATCTGGCGTAAATTAAGCTACTCGTTGCACCTGCTGACCGGTTTGGGTTTCGTCGTTTCTCAGCCAGTAGACCACGGCCGGGGGTTTGCCGCCAAGGGCGGAATGGGGGCGTTTGCGGTTGTAGAACTCGATCCACCTGCCGACACCGGCTTTCGCCTCTGATCCGGTTTCGCAAGCATGCAGGTAGACGCACTCGTATTTCAGGGTCCGCCAGAGCCGCTCGATGAAGATATTGTCCAGGAAGCGCCCCTTTCCGTCCATCGAGATCCGCACACCGCTCCTGCGCAGTCGGTCTGACCAGGCAAAGGACGTGAACTGCGATCCCTGATCGGAATTCATTATCTCGGGCGGCCCGAACTTGTGGATGGCCTCGTTCAATGCCTCGACACAGAAGTCGGCCTCCAGCGTGTTCGAGATGCGCCAGGCCAGAACCTTTCGAGTGTGCCAATCTATAATCGCCACCAGGTAGAGGAAGCCGCGCCGCATTGGCAGGTAGGTGATGTCTGAGCACCAGACCTGGTTCGGGCGATCCACACGCAACCCTTTCAGCAGGTAGGGATAGGTCTTGTGCCCTTTCGCCGGCCTGCTGGTATTGGGCTTCTGGTAGATCGGCATCAGTCCCATAAGGCGCATCAACCGGCGTATCCGTTTCTCGTTCACCAGATGCCCGTCGTAGCGCAGGTGCCAGGTCATTTGCCGGACACCGAAGAACGGAGTCTCCAGGAACTGCTCGTCGATCCGCCGCATCAGGTCGAGGTTCTGCTCCGTCTCGCCCTTGGGCGTGTAGTACAAGGACGAGCGCGCAATCGACAACTGCTTGACTGCTGGCTGATAGACAGCTGGGGGTGGTCAGGATCAAGCATGCCGCGCCTCACTTCCCGCCCCAAGGATTCAGCATTCTTTCCAAAAAAGAGTTGGCCACCGCCAGCTCCCCGATCTTAGCGTGGAGTTCCTTCACCTGCTCCTTGTCAATCTCGGGCTTCTTGCGGCCCCCGCGTTCGAACACGCCTGATGCGCCCTCGAGGAGCGCCCGCTTCCATTGATGGATCATCGTCGGATGCACCCCGAACCGGCTCACCAGCTCCGCCGCGGTCTCCTCACCCTTCAGGGTTTCCAGCGCGACGTTCGCCTTGAACTCGGGCGCGTGCTGCTTGCGTTTCGACATCTCTGATCTCCTTCTCGTCGAAGATCAGCAAACTGCAATTCGTAGCTTATGTCAGTGTCCGAAATTCGGGGGGTAGCTCAAAATTCAGTGCTTTGTCTTGGTTTTTTTAAGAACGAATGCTCAAGCGGACAAAGAGAGAACTAACTTCATAACGAAACTTGCACACGCGACTTTGCTATTTTTGCGGATGCCAATCTGGTATTCTTGAAAAATCAAGTTTGCTTATGGCAAGATTATTGCGAAGATGTCTTTCATCTTCGAAGCAGGGATGTTGCATGAGACTGGTGAAATTTTTCGTTGTGGTTGTTGCAGCTTGTGCGGTTGGCATTCTACTTTTGAGATTAGCTTACCCTTTGCCAGTATCCAATTATTCGCATCAGACCTCAAAGAAGTCGCCTTCGTGGGATGGGCCACTTGGGGCGGTAATTGATGCTGCGATGTCGCGCAATCCGGGAAGAGATGGTGTCCGCCCACTGCGAAATGGCCGTGCTGCATTTGCAGCGCGCGCAATTCTTTCTAGGGAAGCGGTATCGTCAATCGATGCGCAGTACTACATCTGGCAAGATGATGTCACCGGCCTAATGCTTCTAGATGAACTTAGATCGGCCGCAGAGAGAGGTGTTCGCGTAAGGCTGTTGGTTGACGACAACGGAATAAACGGACTCGACGAATTGCTAGCCGAACTTGACGATTTGCCGACGGCAAGCGTACGCTTGTTCAATCCATTTACACTAAGAAGCCCCAAATATCTGTCATATATTTTTGACTTCAATCGTTTGAACCGCCGAATGCATAACAAGTCCATAACATTTGATGGAGTGGCTACAATCATCGGCGGCCGCAACATCGGTGACATATATTTCAATTATGGATCTGGCACTCATTATTTGGATGTCGATGTAATTGCCATTGGGCCAATTGTTGAAGAGGTCTCCGATGCATTTGACACATATTGGAACAGCGGTTCAGCATACGATGCCGCAGTAATTCTAGCTCCATCAACGAATAAGGATTTGGAGAACTTGGCGAATGCGGCAAGGGCTTCCGCCGGCGGTGTTGGCTATCAGAAAGCGATCAAAGAAAATACTTTGACCGCAGGACTTGCCGAAAAGACATTGAAGTTTGAATGGAGCGACGTCACCCTATTTGCCGATAACCCATCGAAAGGGCTGGGCGAAGCAAGTGCTGAAGACTTGTTGGTGGAGCGTCTCATACAAGTGGCCCAGCAATCCAAGTCATCTATTGATCTGGTCTCTGCTTACTTCATACCCGGAAAGCGTGGGGCGGAGATATTGGAAGGCCTAGCTCGATCAGGGGTAGATGTTCGCGTTTTGACCAACTCTCTTGATGCAACGGACGTAATGCCCGTTCACGCAGCATATATGGGTTACCGTGAAGATTTGTTGAATAGTGGCGTTAAGCTGTTCGAGCTTCGCTCACTCAGAGAAGAACATCGCAAACGTAGCATTCCTGAGATATTGGCCGGGTCTGCATCTGGATTGCACGCAAAGGTTTTTGGTTTCGATCAAGAAAGGGTTTTCATAGGGTCATACAATCTCGATCCAAGATCAGCTCAGTTAAACACGGAAATGGGCCTTCTGATCGAAAGCCCGTCCATCGCAGCCACACTAGCATCACAGATTCAGCGGCCAAAAATTTCGTATCGTGTCACAGTTTCTGACGATGGCACCCTTGTATGGACAGCAGAATCAGAGTCGGGTGGAACGAAAATCTACACATTCGACCCAGAAACCACCAAGCTTCAAAGAACCCTAACCGTGTTTGCCAGATGGTTGCCTATCGAATGGATGTTGTAAGGAAGTTTTTGGCCGTATCAAAAAAACCGTGCATTGTGATGGACCACTCGGCTAACCTCTAAAAGATCGACATAGGGTATTGAGGTTCGGTTACTATGCGCAAGTGGATGGTCCTACTAACACTCTCTCTATCAATGTTCATAATTGTTATCGATACCACAGTTATGAATGTTTCGATTTCCGCTCTAGTGATTGATCTGAACACTTCGGTAACTGGCATCCAAGCTGCAATATCTTTGTATGCATTGGTGATGGCATCTTTTATTCTCATAGGGGGTAAACTTGCTGATGTGATTGGAAAGAAACGAACTTTTGTGCTTGGGTTGGCAATTTTTGGTGTAGGCACGGCAATTGCGTCAATCAGCACATCGTTGATGATGCTGATTATCGGCTGGTCTGTGATAGAAGGCATCGGCTCAGCGCTGATGATGCCCAACATTCAAACCATTCTTCGTGAGGCTTACGAAGACAAAGACCGAGCCACGGCTTACGGTGTAATCAGTGCAGTAGGGGCTGTTGGTGCAGCTATGGGGCCCATCGTCGGAGGTTTCCTTACAACTTACTACAGCTGGCGATGGGCTTTTCGGTTAGAAGTCGCAATTGTTATCGTTGTTCTCGTTTGTTGCCGGTATATGGCAACTGATCTTCGTCAGGGAAGCCGCTCCAAGTTCGATTATACCGGTGCTGTGCTGTCGGTTTGCGGATGGTCGACGATAGTGATGGCGGTATTGCTTGGACAAAGCTATGGTTTCTGGTCAGCGAAACAGCCCTTCGTTATCGGTTCAACGGAGCTGGCTCCGCTAGGTCTTTCAGTGGTTCCATTTCTGTTTCTAATTGGAGTTTCACTCATCTTTGCGCTTTTCAGCTGGACCGCTGGACGAGATGAACGTGGCGATGTCGCAATATTTCGACCATCGGTCTTTGGTACCGCTGGATTGAAAGCAGGTATTGCTGTTCGGTTCATACAAATGGCTGTAATGGCGGCATTTCTGTTCACGATGCCGTTGTTACTACAACTCTCGTTCGAGTTCACCGCGATGGAAACTGGTTTGGCTCTCATTCCGTTCTCACTTGCCCTGTTGGTTTCAGCACTCGGCGGCGCAAGGTTGTCATCTCAATTTTCAGCGCGCCTAATAATTCAAACGGGGTTCTTGCTGGCTATCGCAGGACTAGTTTTGATCGCTATAACTGTTTCGCCGGATGCAGAGCCTTCTGACATGGCAACCGGAGTGGTATTTGGGGCTGGAGTTGGCTTGATTGCATCTCAAATACTAAACTTGGTGCTTTCCTCTGTTGCTCCAGATCAAGCCGCAGAAGTATCGGGCTTGAACGGTACGTTTGAACAGTTAGGAAACTCAATAGGTGTGGCTTTGGTCGGTACTATAATGCTTGGCACACTAACAACAGGATTACAGGATCGAGTTATGGCCTACCCGGATCTTGAGGCCGAAGCAAAAGTCGAAATTACCCGGGCCCTCCAGAACAGTGTTGAGCTGGTTTCAAGCAGCCAATTGGCTGAAGCAATGCAGGACGCCGGAGCAAACGTTGAACAAAGTACGGCTATCTTAAAAGCGTACAGTAATGAGCGAACTCAGTCATTTAAGATCGGTGTGTGGTTTCTGGTATTTCTGTCTTCGTTGGGCTTGATTGCAACCCGCAGTTTGCCAAACCGTAAACTCGTCTGATTTTCAATTTCCCAAAAACATTACTGACTTGAGCAGCGCCAAGGGGGCCGTTTGAGTTGAGAGCGACTGTCGGAGTAGCGAAACCCACTGGCCACTTTGTCCGCAACTCGGTCATCCAGCACCAGCGCAGCGAACGACCGATTTTGAATTGCGCCGATTTAGCGGACTTGAATGACCGCTTTCGGGAAATTGCGCTGCACTACTGCGACGTAGTCCGTGATTTGATGGACGCGTGGCCGCGTAGTTCGCTGCATCAGCGTCAGGCAGGTTTGCCCCGCATAGCTGCCATCTGGCCAACAAAAATTCTGCGCAATGTGTCGAACGGCTGCTTCGGAGAAGCTGCGATGCAGCACTTGGACATCTGGCCAAGGTCCGGTTTGGGCCGGAAGCCGCCGTCGGGCCAATCCGAACGAAGGTCCGGAAAGCCCGCACAGTGGTCACTACATACTGCTGTGACAAAAGTCTGCTTTGGCGCGATCGGCCAAATTCGGAATACTGTCCATTTCAGGGGGGGTCAGTCCTTAGGTTTTAACTTTCACTCCGACTAGCTGACTACTTGACTACCTCAACATAAAGCCGTCCAGGGGCGCGCGCTGGACCATGTTGTCTCCTATTGAAGAATATTATTTCATTAAAACATGGTATTATCGGTCAGTTAGACTCTACCCGTTGGAGCCAGTTCTCCGTGATTTCGCTTAAAACTAACGACCCAAGGGAGCAGACCCCTTGGGTCAAGGCCGCTACCAGCTGCGTCGCAGTCAGGCTAGGTGTTTGCTGTTACGCGGCGCGCGGCTAATGTGTCATCGGCAACTTACCAAGTTTTAGACAACCACTTCCGCAGAACGTCCTGTTGGAATCCGTCACCGTAGCGGCTGGCGACATCCTTGTTTGAGTGGCCAAGCAGAACCTTGGAAATCTCTTCTGGTGCCTCGACTGATCGCAGTTGGTCCTTCTTTCGGTGCCTTAAAGAGTGTATGCTCTTTAGCGGATCATCGATCACCTTTCTAAGGTGCTTTATCAGAGCAGCAGAGGCGTTGGTGTTGCCGCCGAGCTTCCCGTACCGGACAAACAGTGGTTCGCTGTCTTCCCTGCCATGCTTCAATTCGAACAAAAGATTGTAGGCTAGCTCGGACAAGGGAACCGTTCTCTTGCTGCCGTCTGTCTTGAGTGACCTAAAGTGGTTCGCTTGGATGGTCAGGCTACGGTCCTGCAGATTGATGTCACCGCACAACGCACCAGACACCTCTGCCAACCTAGCACCAGTGTCGCAGAGTGCCACAAAGAGAGCCTGTAGGTCTCCTGTAGGGATAGGCGTCACGAACCGCTGCAACGTCTGTCTCTGTGAGGCTCTTGCGGTCTCCCGCTGTGCTACCCGCCCCTTTGATCCTGAGCTTGTTAAACGGGTTGAGATAGGTGTGAATACCAAGCTCGGTGATCGCGTGATTGATCACTGCTTTGATCGTGTTGTTGTACCGGTGCACGCTGCTGGGAGCGACCCTAGTCATCAGGGCGTCCCGGTATTTCGTTGCGTCTTTGCGCGTCAGATTTGTCAGTCCTGCAGTGTTTACCTTGTGCGTTCCAAGGATTGCCAACAGGTCGGCTTTCGATCGGTTTAAGTACTTGCTCAGGTTCTTGTTTGTGGCGGCGTCTTTGTACTCAGCGTACAGGTCGTAGGCATCACTGAGAGTGAAAATCTTCTTCGGGTCAGAGGCACCAAGCAGGTTGCCAAACACCTCTGGCTCTAACTCATCTTCTAATTGGTGACCCAAGTCCCAAAGACCCATTTCTAGGTTCTCATCGATATCACCCGCTTCCAGTTGGTCTGCTGCCTCCCTGCCGTAGCGTGCCTCTACCAACGCAAGGGTTCGGTCTGCGGTGCTTTGCCCGTCTAGACGGTTAAACAGAGCCTCGACAGCGTTGTGAACCAGAGGGAGGGCGGTGATCATTTCAGAGTAGCTGCTACCTAGACTGTGGTAGATTGTCTCTTTGCCAACGTCACCAATGAGGCGTTTTGGCACGTTTCTTTTGTACTGGTACGCTCCCCAAGTCCTCTGCCGGACATACTTCGGTAGCTTCCTTTTGGGCTTGGTCGTCACAGTAACACCTCTCTGTGGTCGTTATTGCTGTGTGGCTCAACCTTAACAAGAGAGCCGGAGAGGAGTGTTTCAATTCCTGACAAGGCGTGGTTCGATTGCGACAAAGTGGTTCGAAAAACGGTTCGGTTCTAGGTTCAGTAAATCACTTACTTTCAACCACTTACCTGATAATTATGAGCAACTTAGGGGGTTTTTGGTGCCCAGGAGAGGACTCGAACCTCCACGTCCATACAGACACTAGCACCTGAAGCTAGCGCGTCTACCATTCCGCCACCTGGGCAGGTGTCGTAGAGGCCGTTTAAGCATGTGGATGGGGAGGGTCAACCAGAATTTGAAGATTTTTGGATATTTTTTCTACACCCCTCTGATTGTCCGTCACATCCGGTTTCTTTCGATGTTGGAGCGCTTTCCATGTAAGGGCAATCGCGGCGTTATTGCGCCTTGTTTGAAAGGCTTTACAGCGGTACATCGGGATAACAAATTGTTTGCAGGAGCCACAGAATGTCCAAACTGGTCACGATTTATGGCGGGTCAGGCTTTGTCGGTCGCTATATCGCACGCCGTATGGCAAGCGAAGGATGGCGGGTCCGTGTAGCTGTGCGTCGGCCAAATGAAGCCATGCATGTCAAGCCTTATGGTGTGGTTGGGCAGGTGGAGCCTGTGCTGTGCAACGTTCGGGATGACGCTTCGGTGGCGGCTGCGCTCAAGGGTGCAGATGCTGTGGTGAATTGCGTTGGCATTCTGAACGAGCGTGGGAAGAATGGATTTGATGCCGTTCAGGTAGATGGCGCAGAACGTATTGCGCGCGCGGCTGCTAAGGCAGGTGTTTTGCGCATGGTTCATCTGTCGGCGATTGGCGCAGATGCGGAATCAGACAGTGACTATTTGCGCTCCAAGGCTGAGGGTGAAGCGGCGGTTCTGAAGCACATGCCGCAAGCCATGATCTTGCGTCCGTCGGTGATTTTTGGTCCCGAAGATCAGTTCTTTAACCGGTTTGCTGGGATGACCCGGTTGGCCCCTATTTTGGCGGCACCGGGAGCTGAGACCAAGTTCCAGCCGGTGTTTGTTGATGATGTTGCGCAGGCTGCTGCGAAGGGTGTGATGGGCGAGGCTGAGCCGGATGTCTATGAGTTGGGCGGACCTGATGTGGCGAGCCTGCGGTCGCTGTTGCAGATGATGCTGACGATCATTCACCGCCGCCGGATTATTCTCGGTATGCCGGGATTTGCAGCGCGTCTTATGGCGTCTGTTTTTGATTTTGCAAAGTTCGCCAGCTTTGGGTTGTTTCCGAATAATCTGCTGACCCGGGATCAGGTCAAATGCCTGCAGATCGACAATGTGGTTTCAGCTGGGGCCAAGGGATTTGACGCTTTAGGGATTGAACCCGTTACGATGGCATCAGTTCTGCCAGAGTATCTGTGGAAGTTCCGCCCCTCTGGTCAGTATGACGAGATCAAAGACTCGGCGAAGAATCTGCGCGCCTAAAGGCACCTTTGGGCCGTTTTAAGTGTAAGCGTAGACAAGCAAAACAACACCAAGGATCACCCTGTAAATCACATATGGGGTGAAACTGACACTGCGCAGCAGACGCATCATCAGCGTCAGTGCGATAAGGGCAGAGACAAAGGCAAAGACGGCAGCAATTGCGCCGTCTCTTGCAATGTCTGCATTGGCGTCGATAGCCACTTTTGTTCCCAGCAGGACACCGGAGGCGATGATGGTCGGAATCGACATCAGCATCGCGATTTTGGCCCCATCTTCGCGATTGTAGCCCAGACGCCGTGCGCCTGTGATCGTGATGCCGGACCGTGATGTGCCCGGTATCAAAGCGATGGCCTGCCACAGGCCCATCTTGAGCGCGTCCTTAGGTCCCCAGTCTGAGCTGTCTTTCGTGGTCGCGCCGGATTGATCGGCCCAATAAAGAACGAGGCCGAAAATCAACATGGTCCAGCCAATCACAGCGACAGAGCGTATCATGTCACTGAGGCCGGTGAAGTGCAGGATAGCCCCGGCGATGACGGTGGGAACCGTTGCGATGATCAGGCCAAACGCCAACTGTGACCCGGGGGTGTCTGTTCGTCCGGTCAGGGCGCGCGGTAACCCTGCGAGGCCGACTCGGACATCGCGCCAGAAGTAGAGGACCACCGCGCCAAGGGTTCCGATATGCACAGCGACATCAATGATCTGACCTTGATCCTGCAGCCCGGTCAGCGCGGGCAATAGAATCAGGTGGCCAGAGGAAGAGACTGGCAGGAATTCGGTAATACCTTGTATCAAGGCCACAAGGATCAATTGGAACAGGGGCATTCATCGGGCCTCAGATCAAATTTGGACGATGATCTCTGGGTATAAGTCATTGTCACAAAAAGAAAGCTATGATTTAGGTCCGGTTCGATGCTTAAAATTCTTGCAAAAGCACCAAGTGTCTCGTAGTGAGAGCTTTAGAACTCAATAAAAGGTCAGCATGACTGACTTTTAATCCGAAACAGCGTCTAGTACACAGTCGCGACATAGCCAATTCATGGAGTCTGCCCCGTGGCCAAGCAACCGATGCTCAAATTCGTACAGATCGATCGCGACATGCCCCAGAAGCGTGATGCCACTGTACGCAAAGAAGATTTCAACGAAATATATGCTGAGTACGCAACCGCCAAGGCAGAAGAGCAGGCAAGCCGGTGCAGCCAATGTGGTGTTCCCTATTGTCAGAGCCACTGCCCGCTGCACAACAACATCCCCGACTGGTTGCACCTAACTGCAACAGGCCGGTTGGAAGAAGCGTATAAGGTGAGCCAAGCCACTAACACATTCCCCGAAATCTGTGGTCGCATTTGCCCGCAGGACCGTTTGTGCGAAGGTAACTGTGTGATTGAACAGTCGGGCCACGGCACCGTAACCATCGGTTCGGTCGAGAAATACATCACAGATACGGCGTGGGACAAAGGCTGGGTTAAACCTGTGTCACCAGCCCAGGAACGTGCCGAAAGCGTTGGTATCATCGGCGGTGGACCCGGTGGGTTGGCGGCGGCGGACATGCTGCGCCAAGCCGGCATTCAAGTCACGGTATACGACCGTCACGACCGCGCTGGTGGTCTGCTGATGTACGGCATTCCGGGCTTTAAATTGGAAAAAGACGTGGTTCAGCGCCGCAATGATCTGCTGGCCGAGGGAGGCGTAAAGTTCGTTCAGAACTGTGATGTGGATGCGGCCAAGTTTGCCGAAATCCGTGCCGCGCATGATGCGATCATCATTGCCACTGGTGTCTATAAATCGCGTGATCTGGAGATGCCGGGCAGCGGAGCCAATGGCATTGAAAAGGCGATCGATTTCCTGACTGCGTCGAACAAAAAGAGCTTTGGTGACAAGGTTGCGGAGTTCGACAATGGCCGTCTAAATGCTGATGGCAAAAAGGTTGTTGTCATTGGCGGCGGTGATACTGCCATGGACTGCGTTCGGACCTCGATCCGACAGGGCGCAACCTCTGTAAAGTGTCTGTATCGTCGGGACCGGGCCAACATGCCGGGGTCGTTGCGCGAAACACAGAACGCCGAAGAAGAAGGTGTGATATTTGAATGGCTGAGCGCCCCCAAAGGCTTTGTTGGCGACGGCAATGTCACCGGTGTGATGGTGCAGAAAATGCGGTTGGGTCAGCCCGACGCATCCGGTCGTCAGGCCCCCGAGGTGATTGAGGGCGCGGATTACGTCGAAGAGGCGGATCTGGTCATCAAAGCACTGGGTTTTGAGCCTGAGGACCTGCCAACAATGTTCGGTCAGGCTGATTTGCCTGTGACCCGTTGGGGCACTGTTAAGGCGGAATTCTTGACCGGGGAAACCGAGATGGAAGGCGTTTATGCAGTTGGGGATATCGTGCGCGGTGCGTCGCTTGTGGTTTGGGCCATCAAGGATGGGCGCGACTGTGCTGAAGCAATCCTGGACAAGATAAATGCCAAGGCTGCAATCGCAGCAGAATAAGCCAAGACACCGGGGGGCACCATGCGTGCAGCCCCTGTGCACCCCCCGTACACCGCCGCAGCGCAACGTTGGCGCCGCATCGCAGCCAAAGGGTCACAATCAATGACCCACCCGCCAAAGGACAGTTCGATGATTGAACGAGTGACGCTTGCTCTGATCGCCAGCTTAATGGGTTCACTGGCATGGGCACAGGAAACGATTGTGATCCCACAAGGGTGCACACCTTTTGCGACGGTTCATCAAACGGCCTGTAACGTGACCACATTGTTGACCTGTGGTGATGATCAACGCCAGGCTTTGTCTTACAAAAAGGGCAACCTGGATCAGGTTCATCTGTTTGATGCCAACTGGGGGTTGCAGGGCTTCTTGTATCAGGCCAACGCCGAAACCCGGTTTGATTTGAAGCCCGGCTTTGGGGAAACCTTTGTTTTGGCGGATCTGATCAAGGACGGTGCGGACAGCGAAGGCGGCATCATGTTGTTTTCAACACGCGTGGTTAAGAACCGAGAGTTCCAGTTGCGCGGGTCGTATGACCTGACCGGCGAAACCGTTGATCTGGACGGACATGTGTTTCGCAAGGGCACGTTGAGCCGTGAAATGGGGCGCGAAGGCATTGCTAGCAGCTGGTTGGGATTTGAATTCGATATTCTGGTGTCAGAAGAGTTGGATTTGTTCATCGAAGGATCCGTTGTGAACAAAGCAGAGGGTCGGGATGATTTTGAAATTTCCCAAGAGCCACAATCCATCCGATTTGAGGGCGACGCAGGGTTTCTTGCGCCGATGTCTGAATTCGGCTGTGACGGGTAAGGAGAGCAGTGATGACAGTACTGAACGGACAATGCATGTGCGGCGCGGTCAGCGTCACGGCGACCTCATCAGACGGTTCTATCGGCGCCTGTCACTGTGATCAGTGCCGCCGTTGGACCAGTTCTATGTTGATGACCTTTGCGGCGGAGCCGGGATATGCGGCCTTGGGACCGGTCAAGACGCACAAATCATCGGATTGGGCCGAGCGCGCATTCTGCGAAGAGTGCGGATCGGCCTTGTGGTACCGGATGACCACACCAGGAGAGATGCACGGGCACACGCAGATGTCGGCGGGCCTGTTTGAGAATGCGGGTGGTAACGCCCTGAGACTGGAATTGTTTATCGACAAAAAGCCCGAAGGCTATGCGTTCGACGGAGAGCGACGTCAAATGACCGAGGCAGACGTTAGTGCTGCATATGCGCCAACCCCGAATGAGGACGCTCAATGAGCCAGACAAAGACCGGCCATTGTATGTGCAGATGTGTGAGCTTTGTTGTGCGCAACGTGCCCGAAACGTTCGGGGCCTGTCATTGTGACATGTGCAAACGCTGGTCTGGCAATGTGTACAACGGTGTTCCGGTGCCGTCCGAGGATTTGCAGCTGAGTGGAGAGGGTCACATCAAGCGGATCCAAACCTCTGATTGGGCTGAACGCGCGATCTGTGCCGAATGCGGGTCACCGCTATGGTATCGGATCACTGCAGAAGGCCCCACAACGGGAACGACCAATCTGGCCCTGGGCCTGTTTGATGACACCAGCGACATGACGTTGGGATACGAATTTTACGTGGATCGCAAAACATCGGCAAACGATCTGCCCAAAGACCGAAAACAGTTTACCGAAGCGGAAACTCTGGCGTTGTTTGCGCCTGAGGACGCCTCGCACGACCAAGGAGACAAGCAATGACCAAATATGATGCAGAATGGGTAAAGGCCGAAGAAGCCAAGCGCACGTTTATGGCCGAAAACGGTCTCTATGCTGAGGAAGAAGAGCATTCGTCCTGTGGTGTGGGTCTGGTCGTATCGGTTGACGGCAAGAAGAGCCGCAAAGTGGTTGAGGCCGGTATCGACGCGCTGAAAGCGATCTGGCACCGCGGTGCTGTGGATGCGGATGGCAAAACCGGTGATGGCGCGGGCATTCACGTCCAGATCCCGGTGTCGTTCTTTTACGACCAGATCAAGCGCACCGGTCACGAGCCGCGTCAGGATCAGTTGATGGCGGTGGGTCAGGTCTTCCTGCCCCGGACCGATTTTGGTGCGCAGGAAACTTGCCGGACCATTGTTGAGACCGAAGTGTTGCGGATGGGCTATTACATCTACGGCTGGCGTCATGTGCCGGTCGATGTGACCTGTCTGGGTGACAAAGCCAACGCGACCCGCCCTGAGATTGAGCAAATCCTGATTTCGAACTCCAAAGGCGTGGACGAAGACACGTTTGAGCGTGAGCTGTATGTGATCCGTCGTCGGATCGAAAAGGCGGCCAATGCGGCGCATGTGAATGGCTTGTATATCGCGTCGCTGTCGTGCCGGTCGATCATCTACAAGGGTATGATGCTGGCCGAACAGGTTGCGGTTTTCTATCCCGACCTGATGGACGAGCGGTTTGAAAGCGGGTTTGCTCTGTATCACCAGCGGTATTCGACGAATACTTTCCCACAGTGGTGGTTGGCGCAGCCGTTCCGCATGTTGGCCCACAACGGCGAGATCAACACGCTGAAGGGCAACCTGAACTGGATGAAAAGCCACGAGATCCGCATGGCGTCGGCGTTTTTTGGCGATATGGCGGATGATATCAAACCCATAGTAGCAGGCGGATCATCGGATTCGGCGGCGTTGGACGCGGTGTTCGAAGTGATGGTGCGTGCGGGGCGGAATGCACCGATGGCGAAAACCATGATGGTGCCCGAATCGTGGTCCAAGCAGGCGGTGGATCTGCCACAGCCGTGGATCGACATGTATTCCTACTGTAACTCGGTGATGGAACCGTGGGATGGCCCGGCTGCCTTGGCGATGACTGATGGCCGCTGGGTCTGCGCTGGTCTGGACAGGAATGGCCTGCGCCCGATGCGCTATGTTGTGACTGGTGACGGTCTGCTGATCGCGGGATCCGAGGCGGGCATGGTGCCGATTGATGAAGCCACCGTGGTGGAAAAAGGCGCGCTGGGTCCGGGGCAGATGATTGCCGTGGATATGGCCGAGGGCAAATTGTTCCACGACACTGAGATCAAGGATCAATTGGCAGCGTCGCGTCCGTTTGGCGAGTGGGTCGGCAAGATCAACACCTTGGATGAGGCATTGAATCAGGTCACGGAAACCGCGCTGTTCAGCGGCGAGGCGCTGCGCAAGCGTCAGATTGCGGCCGGATATACCATCGAAGAGCTGGAACAGATCCTGTCGCCCATGGCCGAAGATGGGAAGGAAAGCCTGGCTTCGATGGGGGATGACACCCCGTCGGCGGTTCTGTCCAAGATGTACCGTCCGCTGAGCCACTTTTTCCGCCAGAACTTCTCTCAGGTGACAAACCCACCGATCGATTCGTTGCGTGAATACCGGGTGATGTCGTTGAAGACACGGTTCGGTAACCTGAAAAACGTGTTGGACGAAGACAGCAGCCAGACCGAGATTCTGGTTTTGGAAAGCCCCTTTGTTGGCAACGCCCAGTGGGAAAAGCTGGCAGAGAATTTTAACGCCACGCTGGCCGAAATCGACTGTAGCTTTGAACCTGGTCCCGGTGCGCTGGGCGTGGCCTTGGCGCGGATCCGGTCCGAGGCAGAAGATGCTGTGCGCTCAGGCGCCGGTCATCTGGTGCTGACAGATCAGTATTCGGGTGAAGGTCGTGTGGCGATGCCGATGATATTGGCAACCAGCGCGGTGCACTCGCATCTGACACGCAAAGGGTTGCGGACCTTCTGTTCGTTGAACGTGCGGGCGGCGGAATGCATTGATCCGCATTACTTTGCCGTGCTGATCGGCTGTGGTGCGACCGTGGTAAACGCCTATTTGGCCGAAGATTCGATTGCGGATCGTATTGAGCGCGGCCTGTTGGATGGCACGCTGACTGAAAACATCGCGCGCTATCGCGAGGCGATCAATCAGGGTCTGCTTAAGATCATGGCCAAGATGGGGATTTCGGTGATCTCGTCCTATCGTGGTGGTCTGAACTTTGAGGCCGTGGGCCTGTCGCGCGCGATGTGTGCGGAATTCTTCCCCGGGATGACCAGCCGGATTTCCGGAATCGGTGTGACCGGCATTCAGACCAAAGCCGAAGAAGTACACGCCAAGGCCTGGGTTGATGGTCTGGATGTGTTGCCAATTGGTGGTTTTTACAAAGCACGCAAATCTGGCGAAACCCACGCGTGGGAAGCCACATCCATGCACATGATGCAAATGGCCTGTAACCGTGCCTCGTACGAGATGTGGAAGCAGTATTCTGCCAAGATGCAGAGCAATCCGCCGATCCATTTGCGTGATTTGCTGGACATCAAACCGTTGGGTCAGTCCGTGAACATCGAAGAGGTGGAAAGCATCACTTCGATCCGGAAACGGTTTGTGACTCCGGGCATGTCGTTGGGGGCGTTGTCGCCTGAGGCGCACAAGACCCTGAACGTCGCAATGAACCGGATTGGTGCAAAGTCGGACAGTGGTGAAGGCGGTGAAGATCCGGCGCATTTCCACCCTGAGCCCAATGGCGACAACCCATCCGCCAAGATCAAGCAGGTCGCATCGGGTCGGTTTGGCGTCACTGCCGAATACCTGAACCAGTGCGAAGAGTTGGAGATCAAAGTCGCGCAGGGTGCCAAGCCCGGCGAAGGTGGCCAGCTGCCCGGCATGAAGGTCACCGACCTGATTGCGCGCCTGCGTCATTCGACCAAAGGTGTGACCCTGATCTCGCCGCCACCACACCACGATATTTACTCGATCGAGGATCTGGCGCAGCTGATCTACGATCTGAAACAGATCAACCCGCGCTGTAAGGTGACCGTGAAACTGGTTGCGTCCAGCGGTGTTGGCACGATTGCTGCCGGTGTGGCCAAGGCCAAGGCGGACGTGATCCTGATCTCGGGCCACAATGGGGGCACCGGTGCCTCGCCAGCGACGTCGATCAAATACGCGGGTCTGCCGTGGGAGATGGGCCTGACCGAGGCGCATCAGGTTCTGGCTATGAACAACCTGCGGGAACGCGTCACGCTGCGGACCGATGGTGGTTTGCGCACTGGTCGGGACATTGTGATTGCTGCGATGCTAGGGGCTGAAGAATACGGTATCGGTACGGCTGCGTTGATCGCGATGGGTTGTATTATGGTGCGTCAGTGTCAAAGCAACACTTGCCCCGTTGGCGTGTGTACGCAGGACGAAGCGCTGCGCGATAAGTTCACTGGCAACGCGGATAAGGTTGTGAATTTGATCACCTTCTACGCGCAAGAAGTGCGCGAATTGCTGGCCTCAATCGGGGCACGCAGCTTGGATGATGTGATCGGGCGTGCGGATCTGTTGGCACAGGTTTCACGGGGTTCCGCGCATCTGGATGATCTGGATCTGAATCCGCTGTTGATTACCGTCGATGGGTCTGCGGACATCGTTTATGACCGCACCAAGGCGCGCAATGTTGTGCCTGATACGTTGGACGCGGAAATCGTGCGCGATGCGGCGCGGTTCTTGGAAGATGGCGAAAAGATGCAGCTGTCATATGCGGTTCAGAACACCGACCGGACCGTGGGCACGCGCACTTCTAGCCACATCGTGCGCAATTTCGGCATGCGCAACACGCTGCAAGAGGATCATTTGACGGTGAAATTGCAAGGCTCTGCGGGTCAGTCATTGGGCGCATTTGCGGCTCCGGGGCTCAAGCTCGAAGTGTCGGGCGATGCCAATGATTATGTCGGTAAGGGTCTGTCAGGCGGTACCATTGTGGTGCGTCCTGCGCAGGTCAGCCCGTTGGTTGCGGCCAACAACACCATCATCGGCAACACGGTCCTGTATGGGGCGACGGATGGCTATCTGTTCGCTGCTGGTCGCGCGGGTGAGCGGTTTGCGGTGCGGAATTCGGGGGCTAAAGTGGTGATCGAGGGCTGTGGCGCGTCGGGGTGTGAATACATGACCGGCGGGATCGCGGTGATCTTGGGTGAGATTGGGGCCAACTTTGGCGCGGGCATGACCGGCGGCATGGCCTATATCTATGACCCGGAGGGCAAGGCCGAGATGCTGATGAACATGGAAACCTTGGTGACATGTCCCGTGACCGTGGCCCATTGGGAAGATCAGCTTAAGGGTCTGATCGAGCGACATCTGGACGAAACCGGCAGCCGCAAGGCCGCGGATATCCTGCAGCATTGGGAACTGGAAAAGGGTCATTTCCTGCAGATCTGTCCCAAGGAGATGCTGGTTCACCTGAAAGCGCCGCTGAGCGTGGAAGAGACTGCGGTCCCTGCTGAGTAAGGTACAATTTTAGATATTTAGAAAGGCCCCGTTCGAGTGGATCGAGCGGGGCCTTTTTCTTGGGTTAGTGCAATTGAACCCCGGCGCGGCGCAAGATGAGGTTGAGCTGATCAAAGCTGCCTTTGGCACCGTTGGTTTCGATTCGGGCAAAAAACTGATCCAGTTCGCTATGGGCGCGAATGGCTTGATCGACAGAGGGGTCAGACCCTTCGGCATAGAGGCCCGCCTTGATCATCACCTCGGATTGTTCATAAGCCCCGAGCAGACGCCGGGCGTTTGAGATCATCTGGTTTTCGGCATCGGTAGCAGCGGCGGGCAGGCTGCGCGAGACAGAGCGGCTGACGTCAATGGCCGGGTATCGACCGCGTTCGGCAATGTCGCGATCCAAAACGATGTGACCGTCCAAAACGCCACGGAGGATGTCTGCGACGGGTTCATCCATGTCTGAACCGGCGACCAGAACGCTGAACACGGCGGTGATGTCGCCTTGATCCTCGGTCCCCGGACCGGCGCGTTCGCACAGGCCGGTGATCAGCGGGGTGACCGAGGGTGGATAGCCGCGCAGGGCTGGCGCTTCGCCCATGGCGACCGAGATTTCGCGGTGGGCTTCGGCAAATCGGGTGATGGAATCGGCCAGAAACAGCACATTCATACCCTCATCCCGCAACGATTCGGCCGCTGCCATGGCGGCCCACGCGCAGCGGCGGCGCACCAAAGCGGATTGATCCGAAGTGGCGGCGACCACGATGGCGCGTTCCATCCCTTCGGGGCCCAGTGTTTTTTCGACGAATTCGTTCACCTCGCGGCCACGTTCCCCGATCAGGGCCACAACCACCGCATCGGCTTGCATGGTTTTCGCCAACCCCGCCATCAGGCTGGATTTCCCAACGCCGGACCCGGCAAACAGCCCTACGCGCTGGCCCTGCACGATGGGGAGCATGGTGTTCAGCACGGCCAACCCGGTCTCCATCCGTTCGCCCAAAGGTTTGCGTGTGACGGCAGGCGGTGGCGATTGCATCAGGTCGCGGGGCAAGTTGCCGCGCAAAAGTGGCCTGCCATCCAATGGGCGACCAAAGGGATCAACGACTCGGCCCAACCAATGGCTACCCGGCGCGAATCCCGGTGCCTGTCGCAAAATGACCCGGCTGCCGACTGACACGCCTTCGGGTGCAGAATCAGGCAACATATTCACAAGGTCCTGATCGACCTGAAGGGTTTCGCCAATCAGGGGCGGGCCAAAATTTCTATGCAATTCAAGCTGATCGCCAATTTTTGCTTGCTGGGCGAGGCCCTGAATTTGGATCATTCCGTTTTTAACACCGACCACGCGACCGATGTGGCGCACAAGGTTTGCGGCGTCGAGTTCGGCCTTAAGGGACAGAGGATTGAGGGCAGACATCGGGATTCTCCACAAATTTCTTGAAAACAGTTTTTAAAGGAATCGGGGTTAAGCCTTGGTTGAAATCAATCGAGGGAGAAGCCCCGATGTTCTCTGACTTGAACGTCTTTAAGATGGCGTACGCCATGGCAACACATGCAGGTAAACGGCAATCCGTCGTTTCCCAAAACATGGCGAATGCCGATACGCCTGGATATCAGGCTCGCGAGATCGAGCCGTTTGCCAGCACCTATTTGCAAGAGCGTCCGCGTGCCGGAATGCAGTCCACCCGTGCCGGGCATCTGAATGGTCTGCAAAGTGGGCAGATGCAGTGGGCCGAATACACGCCCAACTTGCCCAGCGATCCCAACAACAACAGCGTCTCAGTCGAAGAGGAGATGCTGAAAGGTGTCGAGGTCAAGCGTCAGCATGACCGCGCGTTGGCGATCTACAAATCATCAATGAAACTGCTGCGCGCCAGCATCAACGCGTCCTGAGGAGCAGCCTGATGAGCGATTTTGGAAATTCACTAAACGTTTCAGCAAGTGCACTGCGGGCTCAAGCCACGCGTCTGCGCCACGTCTCGGAAAACCTGTCGAATGCGGACACGCCCGGATACCGCCGGAAAACGGTTCCGTTTGAGGCTGTGCGCGAGGGGATGAATGGCACCACCACAGTGCAGACCGGCAAGGTCAATTTGGACCGCAGCGACCTGACACGCATTTATGACCCGGCACATCCGATGGCCGATGCCAGTGGTCATTTCGAGGGATCCAATGTGGATCTGATGATCGAGATCGCGGACGCGCGCGAAGCGCAGCGAAGCTACGAGGCCAATCTCAAAATGTTCGATCAGGCACGGCAAATGTCGTCGTCCCTGATGGATCTTCTACGTAAATAAAGGAAACCAGAATGGATATCCGCTCTCTCTCAGCTGCACAAAGCTATACTTCGGCCCGCTCGGCCACCCAAGTTGACCCCACCCACGAAGGGGTGACAGCAGGTCTGCGCAACACGTTTCATGATTTCGCGACGACCCTACAACAGGGTGAACAAGCAGCGCAGGCCGCAATGGTGGGCAAGGCTGATCCCCATGCTTTGGTGCAAGCGTTGGCGCAGACAGAACTGGCGGTCGAGACCGCTGTCACTGTGCGGAACAAGGTGGTCGAGGCCTATCAAGAAATCCTGCGGATGCCGGTCTGATCCATGCTGAGCGAAGGTCTGTTTTATGACACTCTGCGTCAGGCGTTGTGGATTGCGGTCATCATCTCAATCCCGATTCTGACGGTTGCTCTGGTCACGGGGCTGACGGTCGGCTTGTTCCAGGCCCTGACATCGATTCAGGAAATGACGCTGACGTTTGTGCCCAAATTGGCCGCGATCATCATCGTGTTCTGGGTGTCGATGGGGTTCATGACGCAGACCCTCGTGTCGTTCTTTCAAACCACAATCATTCCTATAATTTCCGGAGGTTTCTAATGGAATCAGCGAGTTATGCGACCCTTTCACGCCAGTCCGGATTGATGAATGAAATCCGGGTGGTGGCCAACAATATCGCCAACGCAAGCACTACAGGGTATCGCCAAGAGGGGTTGGTTTTTTCCGAGTACATCCAAGAGGCGCGCAACCAACCGTCTTTGTCGATGGCGCGGGCCGAGGTGCGCAATACTAACTTACAGCAAGGCGTTCTGAACCAGACCAATGCCAAGTTCGATTTGGCGATCGAGGGCGAAGGTTTCTTTATGCTGGATACGGATTCGGGCGATCGATTGACCCGCGCGGGCAGTTTCACACCCGATGCTGCTGGCAATCTTGTCAACCTGTCAGGCTATCGTGTGATGGACAGCAATGGAGCGGCGATCTTTGTGCCACCCGATGCACAGACCATTCATATCGCCAGTGACGGAACCATCAGCGCTGATGGACGGTTGATCGGGCAGGTTGGGGTGTTCAGGCCCAACAATCCCGGCGGCATGATCCGCGAAGGTGGCGTTATGTTTCGCGCCGAGGATGGGGTTGAAGCGACCGCTGAGGCCAAAGTGATGCAAGGGTTTTTAGAAGGTTCAAACGTGAATGCCATCGAACAGGTGTCGCGTTTGGTCGAGATCCAGCGGGCTTATGAGCTGGGTCAGAGTTTCCTGAAAACCGAAGATGAGCGCATCCGAAATGCGGTCAAGAACTTGATGCGTTAACCCACAGAGAGAAGGAGGCACCAAATGCGTGCTCTGAAAATTGCCGCCACCGGCATGACGGCCCAACAGCTGCGGGTCGAAACGATTTCGAACAACCTCGCGAATATGAACACCACTGGGTACAATGCCCGGCGGGCTGAATTTGCCGATTTGCATTATCAACAGATGTCCCGCGCCGGGACGGTGAATGCGGCGGATGGCACAGTGTTGCCGACCGGTGTGCAGTTGGGGCTTGGGGTGCGTCCGGCGGCCATTTCGATGCATTTGGCGCAGGGGGCGATGTCTGAAACCGGCAGCGATCTGGACGTTGCCATCGAAGGACGCGGCTATCTGGAGGTCACCTTGCCGTCTGGGCAGTCGGCTTATTCCCGCGATGGCAGCCTGAAGCGGTCTGCCGAGGGGCTGGTGGTTACGTCAGACGGGTTCACGGTGGCCCCTGAAATCACCATTCCCAGTGATGCGCGACAGATCTCGATCAACCCTGCGGGTGAGGTCTATGCCTATTTTGATGACAATTCCGAAGGGCAATTGTTGGGGCAATTCACGCTGGCCAGTTTTTCCAATGCCAAAGGGTTAGAGGCAATTGGCAGCAATATGTTCAAGGAAACCGAAGCATCGGGCGCCCCTGTGGTGGCAACCCCGGGCGAGGATGGTTTGGGAACTTTGCGACAGGGGTATCTGGAAGACAGTTCGGTCGATGCTGTGCGCGAGGTGACCGAGTTGATCGAGGCGCAACGTGGCTATGAAATGAATGCCAAGGTGATTTCAGCAGTGGACCAGATGATGAGCGCCACCACGCAGGTGCGCTGATGAAACGGGTATTTCTTTCCTTACTGCTGTGTCTTGCGATGCCTGCCTGGGCCGAAATACTGGTGCCTGCGCGGACGATCCGGGCCAAACAAATCATCTCGGCCGAAGATGTTGTGCTAAAAACGGCGACCGTCGATGGCGCGATTGCCGATCTGGCTGATGTGGTCGGGCAAGAGGCCCGTGTTGCTCTGTACCCCGGGCGCCCCATTCGATTCGGCGATGTCGGTCCTCCGGCCATCATCGGCAGGAACGATCTGGTGACCCTTATTTTCGATCGCGGCGGCTTGAGCATTTCAACCGAAGGACGCGCCTTGGGGCGTGGATCTGAGGGGGATGTAATCCGCGCGATGAACCTGACTTCTCGTTCAACAGTCACAGGCCGTATCCGGTCAGATGGCGCAATTGAGGTGCATTGATGAAAATTGCTTATTCCCAAACCCTTCTGATCACCTTGTTTGCCATAAGTGCATGTGGACGGTTGGATCATCTGGGCAAGCCGCCAAGCTTTACCCCAACAACAGAATCACCTGAGCAGGTTGCCATGTTGTGGCCGGGTCTGCCGTTGCACAGCCAGCCGCAGCGATCCGTGGATCAGGCATCGTTGTGGAGCGCCGGTCAAGGGTCTCTGTTGGGCGATCGGCGCGCAATTAAGAAGGGTGACATCATGACCGTGGTGATTGAAATCGACGAAAAGGCCGAGATTTCAAATGACACTGCCCGCTCGCGTGTCGGATCCGAGAGTTTGGGTGTGCCCAACCTGTTTGGGGTTCCTCAGCGGATCGACGAAAGCCTGCCAGCCGGGGCCAGTATGGCAGATGCGGTGGAGATAGATTCAACCAGCAAAACCGCTGGCAAAGGGTCGGTGAAACGCAAGGAAAAGCTGACGCTGCGGGTGGCTGCGACGGTGGTGGATGTTCTGCCCAATGGGGTCTTGTCGATTTCGGGGTCACAAGAGTTGCGGGTGAATTTCGAATTGCGAGAGCTGTTGGTGTCCGGATTTGTGCGCCCCGAAGATATCTCGCGTCAGAACGAAATCACCTATGACAAGATCGCGTCGGCGCGTGTGTCTTATGGTGGACGTGGCCAGATCACCGACGTTCAGCAACCCCGTTATGGCCAGCAGGTGCTAGACACCATTCTGCCGTTCTAAGGACAAAGGCATGAAAAAGTTACTCCCAATTGTTTTCCTTTTAGTCGGCCTTGGTGCAGGCGTCGGGGCGGGCGTCATGATGGGCGGCAAGCCGCCCGAGGTGTCCGAAGCGGACCAAAGCCATGAGGACGCGAAACTCGACGCGGCGGAGCACGAGACAAAGGCTGAAGCATCTCATGAAGATGTGACAGAGAATGATTACCTGAGATTGACCAAACAGTTCGTGGTGCCGCTTGTGGCGCAGGATCGAGTGGAGGGTTTGGTCACGGTGTCTCTGAGTTTGGAGGCAACGCCGGGCAACAGCGATGCGTTCTATGCCAAGGAGCCAAAGCTGCGGGATGCTTTTCTGCAGGTGCTTTTTGATCACGCAAATATGGGGGGGTTCAACGGTGCATTCACGCGCCCGGAAAACCTAGAGGTGTTGCGTGGGGCTTTGTCCGAAGTGGCAAAGCGGGAAATGGGGGATGAAATCCACGGTGTGCTGATTTCAGACATCGCGCGACAAGATACGCACTGATCCGCCGATTATGAGAGCCAACAAAAGGACGTACCCTGAGGGGCGCGTCCTTTTTTTATTTAAGGGCACCACTCAGAAGGGTTTCTTGCATCTTACGGCGGCGGCGTACAGCTGCGGCCTGTCGGGCGGATTTGTCTAACGATTGGAGCGCCTCTTTGCGGCCAAAAGCCACGCGAACCTTGTCCATTTCCTGCAACCGTCGTGCGCGCGCATGCGCCAATTTGTGCATCAGTTGCTCGCGGGTTTGCGCGGCCCATTTTTGCCAGGCCACGTCCGCCCCGATATTCGCTAGGGCATGGCCGGTTTCCAAGGTTTGATTTGCCTGCACTGTTTGGTCATCCAGCTGCTGGAGGCGGCGTTGCGCCTGCGACTCGGCTTCGAGCGCGGCCTGGATTTTCTGAAATTCACGCAGATATTGCGCTTCGGCGATCTGGTTCAGTTGAAAGAGTGCGTTCGCCTGTTTCATATCTGGGACTTTGCCTTGAGCCGCATTGCTTCGGCAAACCGGATCGCGGCGGCCACAGCGCGGAACTGGTCTTCGAGGATTTCTTCGCCGATCTCGACACTGGCATGCAACGCCCGAGCGGTGGGGGGATCGGAATGGATTGGCACGCCGCCCTCTTGTGCTGATTTTCGAATGGCGGCGGCAATTTCATCAACACCCTTGGCGACACAGACCGGTGCGGTGCCAGGTGTGCGGGCCCATTTGAGCGCGACGGCATAGTGGGTCGGATTAACAATAATCACATCTGCATCCGGCACATCCGCCATCATTTGGTTCATTGCGATTTGCTGCCCGCGCTGACGCCGCTGATTTTTCATATGCGGGTCGCCTTCGGAATCTTTAGTTTCATCTTGAATTTCTTTGCGAGACATCCGGTTTTTGCGCTGATGCTCGTGATATTGCCACAGGTAATCGATGCCCCCGATGACAAGCGAAATTGCCACCACGATGAACAGAAACCGGATCAACAAGGTCATCATCAGCGTGGCGGACAGTCGCAAATCAACACTGCTGGACGCCACGATGTCTGGCAGATTTGCCCGTAGAAACAGGCCGAGACAAAACGAATAAATCAGGAGCTTTGAAAAGCTTTTGGCGAATTCGAACAAACCGGAGCGTCCGAATTTGTTCTTTGCATTTGATATAATGGACAGTCGCGACAGCTTGGGTTTCAGTTTCGTGGGGGCCACAACGAAGGCGCGTTGCGCTATGATCGTTATAATGACCGCAAAGGCGGGGAAGACAAAGATCGGGGATAAGGACAGCGCGATTTGGGCAAAAAAACCTCCAAAAGGCGCGCTGGGGGATCCATCGAAAACCAGATCAGAGATCTGATCGGATTGATCAATCAGTATCATCAGCGCAGTGCCAAAATCGAAAATCCCCGATTGGCCCGCAATGATGAGGCCCAGAACAAGGCCAGCATATCCTGCAACCACCGACAGATCAGCCGATTTGGCAATTTCGCCTTTTTCGCGGGCTTTTCGGAGTTTCTCTGGCGTCGGGTCAAATGACTTATCGGTATCGTCGTCATTGCTCATGGAATTAACCCAAGAGGATCCTGGAAAAACCCGAACAGGGCGTCTGCCCAGACAGACAGCATGACCGGAAAGGAGACCAGAAGCATGAGCATGCCGCCCATGGTAATGGCCGGCGCACCCACAAAGCTGACCATCAATTGCGGCATGGCCCTGTTGATGACGCCAAGTGTCAAATTGTAGATCAGTGAGATGATCAAGAAGGGGGCGGCCAACCCGACTGCAAACCCAAAGGCATCGGCAATGCGGCGCACGCCCCAATGGGACAAATCAGGGGCGGCAGGCACTGTTCCCATTGGAAGCAGTTGATAGCTGAGGATCAGGAATTCAGCGACCCGCACGTGCAAGCCTGCGGCAACGGCGAGTGCTAGGGCCGCCATGACGAGAACATATCCCATCGCGGGAATTGGCTCGACCGCAGCACCGCCCAGAATTTGCGACAGCGAGGTCGATTGAGCAGCAACAGATCCCGCGGTTTGTAAGGCAAGGATGAACAGCCGTACCCCAATTCCAAAGGCGAGACCGATCAGGATCTCGGTCAACACGAGCCCCGCAAATTGGGTAAAATCGGGAGACGTTGATGCCGGTTGGACGGCAGGGGAAATGATCAGCGTAAAGGCGCTCGCTACAGCAAGCTTCACCCGTACGGGCAGGGTGCGTTCGCCAAAGGCGGGCAGCAACGAGGACATCGCCGCCACCCGGAGAAACACCAAAAAGACGCCGATGACTTCGGCGGACAGTGTTTCAATCAATCCGGGCGGCAGTTGGATCATGCAGCAACCATTCCGACCAATGCGGGATGTGCTTCGATGCCGATTTCTTCGAACGAGAGGACAGGGTTGGAAATCCCACGGGCGCGCATGATCGTGCGCAGGAAGCGTCGGCGCCTGCTTGAGGTGACAAGGGCCGGGAACAAGCCCTGTTCCGCAGTCAGTGACAATCGATCAGAGATGCCATTAGTCAACCGATTGAAAACATCCGGAGGCAGTGCGATATCAAGACCGCCCTGCACCCCATCGATTTGGTAGCTGAGGAAGGTTTCCTCCCATTCAGGTGCGAGCTGGACCAAAGGAATGCTGCCATCTTCACGCTTCATCTCCGCAACCAGTTGGAACCCCAATCGTTGTCGGACTTGTTCACAAATGGCTTCGGGATTGGTGACGGTCAGGCGGGCCTCGGCGATGGTTTCCAGGATCAGGGGTATGTTTCGGATCGAAACCCGTTCATCCAAGAGTAGGCGTAAGACCGAGTGTAGGGTGTCGATCGGAACCTTGTCAGGGATCAACTCGTCCAACAGCTTTCGGTTTGCCTCGGCACGCGCAGGGTCGCTGAGCTGTGTGAGTTCAGACAGCAATCGGCGCAGAGATTTTAGTGTCAACAAGCGGCCAAAGTTTTGTTTGATAACTTCGAGCAGGTGAGTGGCGAGGATTTCCGGAGGGGACACCAATGTCGCCCCTGACAGGGCGGCATCTTCTTGGTCTTTGGGGGTAATCCAGCGAGCAGGTGCGCCGTAAACCGGTTCGGTTACATCGGTTCCTGAAGGTAGGATATCGGGTCCGTCTGGCATCAGGGCTAGGATCAGATCGGGGTGTAAAACGCCCCGGACCTGTTCCACGCCCTGAACCCGGATCAGATAGGTCCCGGTGGGCAATTCGGCCTGATCAGTGAGTCGAATATCGGGCAGGATCAACCCAAAGGCCGAGGCCACGTGGGTCCGCATATTGGCAATGCGGGCATCCAGTCCAGTGCCGGGGTCGAGAACCATGCCAACGAGGTCAGGTGCAAATTCAAGGTGCACATCATCGAGGTCGAGGATATCGCCCAAGGCGCGCGAACTGGGAAGATCCGAGGGAGCGTCGTCGGGCATCTCTTCTTGAGCTGCGCGTTCCAACGCCCGCATATGGACGTAGTAGGAGGCCCCGCCCAATGTGATCGCGCCAATAATAAAGGGCATAAAGGGCAGCCCGGGAACCAAGGCAAACAAAGCCATCAGAATGGCAACGGTGCCAAGGGCGGCAGGGTGGCGGCCAAGTTGATCGAAAATGGCGGTATCCGTTGCGCCGTGTGTCCCCCCGCGCGCCAGGAGCAGCGCAGAGGCAATGGAAATGATCACTGCTGGGATCTGCGAGACCAATCCATCCCCAACCGTGAGAATAGCATAGGTTTCGAACGCCGCACCGATTGGCATTTGATGGACAACGATACCCATGATCAAGCCCATCACGAGGTTCAACAATGTGATCAACAGGCCGGCAATAGCGTCGCCTTTTACAAATTTCGATGCGCCATCAAGCGAGCCGAAAAAGGTTGTTTCTTGTTGTTCGGTCTCGCGGCGGTCCCGTGCTTGGTTGTGGTCGATTGCGCCGGCAGACATATCCGCATCGATGGCCAACTGTTTGCCCGGCATTGCGTCCAAGGCAAAGCGCGCGCCGACCTCGGCCATTCGGGTCGCGCCTTTGTTTATCACCATGAAATTGACGATCAGCAGGACGCCAAAGACTACGAGCCCTAGGAAAACGCTGCCGCCCATGACGAATTGTGCGAACCCTTCGATCACGTTACCGGCTGCATTTGGACCAGTGTGGCCTTGGCCGATGATCAACTTGGTTGAGGACACGTTGAGCGACAGGCGCAACATGAGCGAGGCGAGCAAGATTGTTGGGAACGCAGAAAAATCCAAGGGGCGTTCGATAAACAGGGTCACTGTGAAAATCAGGACCGCGAGGGCAAAAGAGGCGGCAAGGCCAACATCCAAAATCCACGCAGGCACCGGCAGGATCATCATGACAATGACCGCCATCAGCGCCAAAGCCAGCAGGATTGTTGGGTTGAACAGAGATTGGGCCGAAATTTTGGGCATTTGGGGTTACTTCATCCGGAACAGGGAAGGTCGACCCTTTGTCTGGGTCAGGGGAACAAGAGAGGCGTGCGTGCTTTGACCCGCCCCAATCAGCGGGGCTGTGCTGCGCAACAGAATTGAACCGCCTTGGGCCACCCGCATATCGCTTTGGGGCTGCGCAGGGGAGGTGTTGAGCTGTTGGCGCACCTGTTCGTATTTGCTCAGGTAGATGTCAGACAGGGATTCCGTGCGCGAATGATAGGCCCCAACTGCTTTGGTCCAGCTGCCATGTTCGCGGAACAGTTTGTTCAGGAATTTCGCCGCGTATTCACTGTTCAATGTGGGGTCGAACATGTCGTCAATTGATGAAAATGCTTTGGCGTGCCAACGATAATTGACCTGGAAACAGCCCACATCGAAGCTGCGCTTGCCTTCTTTGAAGGCTTTGAAAACATAAGACATCGCCGTGTCTTTGGACTTAAACCAAAGGCCCTTGCCCTCCATGTTTACGGTCCAAGGCCAAGGCTCCAATCCGGTGTCGGTTGAGCGTCCGGTTTCAACTCTTGTGATCGCGAGCATCACATCTGTGGGAATGTCGAATTGATGCGCGGCTTTGGTGGCGGCGGAATCGCATATTCTGTTTGCTGAGCGTGCAACATTCGGGACCAGAGACAGCACAGCAAGCGCCACTGTGAGGGTCACAAAGCGGCTTAAGTGCTTGCCTTGATTCTCAGGGGGATCAAGTTTACTGATCGGCCAGTAGTGCATTCTGCGACTCCGGTGTAAGTATTTATAAAGCAACGACTAAGTGCGCTTTATTGACATTTGGTAAGCAATTGCTCTGAACCATGCGTAAACAATATTTTATTCAAGAACCGCCAGCAGATCAGAGACATCCCCCCGGGTATTTTCACTGTCTTTGAGCAGGGCGCGCGCCTGTTCTAACGGTGCCAGTCCGCCCCAATCGTCTTCGGATTTCAGTTTTGTGGCGACGGTGGCCAAGATCGGATATTCTGACTGGGTTTCTTCCGGTATTTGGTCCCAGGTGTTGGACAACCAGAAATTTCGGGCAGCCTGATCCGGATCTCCTGCGGCCAACAATTCCTCGCCTGCTTTTTGGAGATTCCCATTCAATTCTAAGGCACGAGCGCGGAGCTGTGCGGCCTCAGAACCAGTGATATCCAGCAATTCCAGTAAGGCGCGATGGGGGCGGCGTATCTGTAGGGAAGCTTTGGCCCGCAACAGGCGTTGTTGTTTCCCGATGTGGCGGGAATTCAATCTATCGAGTACCTCCAGAGCAGATTCTGCGAACCCCAGTTCAATCAACCGTTCCGCCACCATGCTGCGGCTTTCAATCGTGACATGTTTGGACCTAACATCGGTTTCGTGCAGTGCATGCCGCAGGAACGTTACATCGTCGGCGCGGTCAGACAGCAATTGCAGTAATCGATTAAGGGTTTGGATCCCCTCGGGGCTCATTGTGGCGGGTTCATCCGTCGTGTCGGGATCGAACGCTTTGTCAAAATCCCCGGCCAGACCGAGGGCCAACAGATGTGCATTGCGCAGAGCCGGACCAATGTCGGCTTTTCGGTATTCTAGTGAAAAAGCAGCCGCCAGTTCTGATTCTTTTGCCGATACGCTGGTCTGGGTTTCCCACGCCTTTTCAATGACCGCTATGAGAGCTTTGGGAGCCTGCTCAGAGTCTGACGGGGCATATATGACCTCTTTGAGTTTTGCATCATATGAGTCAGTGTCGCCGTCCAAATTGGCCAGTTTGGCTTCGACCATTTTCACCGCGGGAGCCTCGGTTTTTCCGCTTCGGGTGATCGCCCTTAAAATAGCTTTGGCCGAGGCTTTATGGCCAGCGTCTGCCAATCTTTCACTGATCCGCGGGCCGAGGTATGTGCGCAAATGGGACGGGAGCCGGGAAAAGGCTTGTTGCAAGGCTTTTGTCGCCAGTTTTGAATCCACATCGGGCTCAGATAATAGCGCCCACAATGCCACGTCTTGGGTGCAATGTTGCTGACCGCGAAAAGGATTTACGGAGCCAATAGAACCATTGTCCAGAATGTGCCCTAAGGCTACTAAAGAGGGGTAATCAGCAGCTAAACCCGGATCCAATTGCAAGATGACAATTGCCTCTGCACCAAAGCCAAAATGCAGATAGAATTTGGCCAGTTGCAGAGCGGTGGCCTGATCAACGGTGTCGAATTCCCGGAATAACTTGGACCTCAAGGTACTGATGTGTTCGGACAGAGCCTGATCACTGCCCCAGTTGCCGATATCCAACTCATCAGATGGATGACAGTCCGCGGGTTCTGTGCTCCCTTGCGACAAGGACAAAGCAGACCCAAGATCACGATCTATCACTGTGGTCACCGCATAGTTTTTGGGTGTGAGCGCAGTTGCAGAGGGTGTGGGGGCTTGGTCCAGAACCAACTGTGCCAAACGCGGGTCACTTGGAATGTCACTGACCAATAGTTCTTGCTGCACAGCGCGGCCAAGTTCTGACAGTAAGCGCTCTTCAGTCAGGGAATTGTGCTGAAGGGGGGCCGCAGACACGGCTCCGGGGGTGGGCAGACGAAGGGTTGGATCATCTTGCACCTCTCGGGTTTGAATGCGGCTGATCCGGCCGGCTCTTTCGCTGATCAAGGACAGAGGTTCTGCAACTTGCGCGATGGCATTTTCCGGCCTGGACTTGATATCCACAACCAAAAGATTCCGCGCATCAACAAACGCCGCTGCCTCGCAATCACAGGAAAACGTCATGTTCAGGCCCTTGTCACCCTCGTCTTGAATGTCGGCGAGCCGGTTGTTCCCAATGCGGGAAAACACCTTACTGACATCGAATTTAAGGTTGGGATTGGCCAGTTTCAGTTGCGCTGTATTTTTAGCGTTTTCAAGGGTATACTCTGTACCAACCGGGATTTTGATGACCAATCGTGTAAATGTGTCGTGCTCTCCTGATCGCACGTTGAGCGTCTGAGCGGGCAGGGTCGCCGCCCAGACCCCAAAGAGCAGAGAAAATCCAGCCAGCCACTTCATGCGACATCCTGTTTCACAGTTTTCAAGGCTTCTTCGAGATCAGCGAAGCTAGGACGAATGTGGGCCGGTGTGTTTTGACGACCAACTTCGATACAGATTGAGGCCGAATGCTGATGCAGGTTTGCGACCAGAACTTCGCGGATCAAATGATAGAAATGGCTATCCTCTTCAACAACCGATTTGACCTTGGATGCAAAGGGGCCAACCAAGCCATAGGCGAGGAAAACACCCAAAAACGTACCAACCAAGGCACCGCCAATCAGCCTTCCCAAAACTTCGGGGGGTTGATCGATTGAGCCCATGGTTTTGATCACGCCCAAAACCGCGGCAACAATGCCCAGAGCAGGCAGGCCATCTGCGACCGTTTGCAGTGCGTGGCTGGAGTGCAGGGCATGGTGCAAATTGGCATCCATCCGTTTTTCCAGAACCTCCTCGACCTGATGGGGGTCGTCATAGTTCATCGAAGCTGATCGCATCGTGTCGCAAATTAGCTCGACCGCTTCCCGGTCCTTTAGAATCTTGGGGTATTTTGAGAACAGACTCGAACCATCTGGATCTTCTATGTGTTGTTCAATCTCGATTGGATTTGCGCGCGCAATTCGGATTAGCGCAAACAACAAACATAACAGATCTTGGTAATCCGCAGGCTTCCATTTTGAGCCTTTGAAAACTTTGCCAAGGTCTTTGGTGGTGTGTTTGATTCCACCCATGTCATTGCTGATCAAAAAGGCCCCAACGGCGGCGCCTCCGATCATCATCATTTCAAACGGAAGGGTTTTGAAAATAATCGCCATCTTGCCACCGGCAGCAAGATACCCACCGAAAACCATGACGAAGATCACTACGATTCCGACAATTCCTATCATCTTCTATCTCCGATTTCTCATGGTCAATTCTTGGGGACTGATGCGTTTCGACCGGCCAGAACCACACTGATTGTATAGGCGACAGTGGGGCTGAGACCGGCCATGATCTGGGCTGCTGCCTCGGGTCGCATACGCGCCAAAAATCCGGCTGCGAATCTTGAATCCATTTCTTCGAACAAAGCGGCGGATTCCTTTGGTTTCATCTTTTCGTAAACTTCGGTCAGACGGGTTAAATCGTCTTCGGCAGCGACGTCTGCCAAGGCCAAAGTCTTACGCAGTTTCTGTTCAGCTTCGGTTAATGCCACGAGTTTTCTTTCCAAAGCTTCATCTGCAATTTCCAAGGCTATTCGTCTGTCTTCAAACTCTTTCTCTCGCATTTCAAGGGCACGTTCACGTTCTTGAAACAGGGTTAAAAGGTGCTGAAATTCGGCAGAAGAGGTCCGGGTCCCAGGCGTGTTTTCGGGCTGCGTTTCAGCCTGCATCGCTTCATCGCTGGTTCCTTTCGCAAATGCTGGTCCCGCCTCAAGCGAGATGCGGATGACCGCAGACGTCAGCATTAGCCCGGCAATCAGCAACAGCGTGCTGCTTCGCGGTTGCAGCCGCCGCTTGGGTGTCTTGGTTGTGCTCATTATGCGGCCCCAGCCTGGGACCGGTCGTGGCGAACAAACATAACACCTGATTGCTTAGGTGGTGGTGACGGTATTCCAGCTTCGACCGGGATTTCTTTTTCGGGTTCAACTGCTGGAGCAGAGGGTGGTGTGGGGGGCACCGTTTCTGGCACATCGTGCATTGATGCCATCATCAGCTCTAGACGCTGCGCCACCGATTCAGCCTTGTCCGTCAATTCGCTCAGGGCTGTATTCGAGGTTGTTGACGAGTCCCGTGCCGCAGCCAGTGTCTTTGTCAGATCATCAACTTGCGCTGACAACACCGCAACCGCCCCACCGACGCCCTTTTCAAGATCATTGAATCGCTTCAGCCGCTGTGCCAGCACAAAGCAATACATGCCCGCACCTAGGGCACCCGCGACCAGAAGAATATCTGCAATAAGTTCCATAGTTTTCTCCTAGTTCAAGACAAATTCCATGACCAAAAGGTCACGAACATTGCCTTCTCCTGCCACGAGGCTGACTCGGCGCAACATTTGCCCTCGCAGGCTGGCAAGTGATTTTGGGTCCCGTAGATCTGACAACTCAAGCGCGCGCAGATATCCATTCAACACATCTATGATCCGTGGGGTGATTTTTTCCACGTTGGAAGCCGCGGATGAAGCAACTTCAAGTTGAGCGTGAAATCGCAGATGACGAAGGTCACCGCCCCCTGTGAGTGAGATCATGATGGGAGGGAGGTCGACAAACGCGATGTCCTGAGCCGCTGTCGTCGCCATGGCTGAGCCATGCGAATCTGGGTCTTTTTTGTCTGCCTTCGAGGCGTGACTTTCCCCTAAAGGAATCAACCCGGAAATGGTGGCATAATAGCCGCCGCCAGCGCCCGCCAACGCCAAGCCCAGACCCAAGAAAAGACCAGTTTTACTGGATTTCTGGGGCTCTAATTCGTCTTCTATTGTGGCATCGGTCATTCTGCGCCTCTTCAAACGTCATGCATCATTCCTAACACCGCAGGGACTAACTAATTATTAAGCCAGATCGCTCAAAACCAGAGATGAGCCGAGCAGAATGTCGGTGAATCGGAGGTAGATGTGCAGCAGATTAGAACGATCTGGACGAATCTAGGAAAACGCAACCAAGCAATTATTATTGCTTCATTTTTTGCGTTGGTTCTAAGCGTTGGTGTGTTGTCGAGAATAGCAACGTCGCCGTCGATGACCTTGCTTTATGCGGGTTTGGAGAATGGGGCGGCTGGCGATGTTGTCCGCTCGCTGGAACAGCGTGGCGTTCCTTATGAAGTGCGGGGCGGTTCCATTTATGTTCCCGGTGGTCAGCGCGACGAGCTTCGTATGACCTTGGCAAGTGAAGGGCTGCCTGCTAATGGTGGGCAGGGCTATGAATTACTTGATTCCCTCAGCGGGTTTTCAACTACGTCGCAAATGTTTGATGCCGCGTATTGGCGCGCAAAAGAGGGTGAGCTAGCGCGAACAATTGTTGGCAGCCGACATGTCACGCAAGCTAGGGTCCACATTGCAAACAGCACAGCAAATCCGTTTCAAAAAAGGGTCGAGCCAACAGCCTCTGTTGCTGTGGTCCCGTCAGGGGGGCAAATCACGCCGTCGCAGGCGAATGCGATTCGCTTTCTGGTTGCGTCGGCGATTACGGGGCTTTCAGCGGATAATGTAGCGGTGATTGATACCAACGGCACGGTGATTGGGTCGCCTGAAACAACCGCTGCGGCCAGTACCGCCGATGACCGCGCCCAGAATATGCGAGAACGTGTGTTGCGGCTGGTCGAGGCCCGCGTGGGTCAAGGCAACGCGGTTGTCGAGATCAGCGTCGATACTGTGACCGAAACCGAATCCATCCGCGAGCGCCGTTTTGATCCCAATGGACGTGTGGCCATCAGTACAGACGTCGAAGAACGCTCTGATGCGTCGAAAAGCCAGTCTGCGGACGTCACGGTGGCCTCGAACTTGCCTGATGGCGATGGGGCTGCGGGGGACGAATCGAACACCAACACAAGCGAAACCCGTGAGCGTGTGAATTACGAAGTGTCGGAAACGGAGCTGGAAATTTTGCGCGTTCCCGGCGCGGTCAAGCGGCTTTCCGTGGCGGTTTTGGTGAACGGATCACAGGTCGTTGATGATACCGGAACTGCAACCTTTGAACCGCGGCCAGACGCCGAATTGGAAGCACTCCGGGATCTGGTGTCATCAGCGGTTGGATTCAATGCTGAGCGGGGCGATGTTATTACGCTTAAATCTATGGAGCTGCCATCGCTGGCGCCTCAAGGGACTTTAGTTGGGTCGTCGTTTCTACAAAACATCCATTTGGACGTTATGAACTTGATCCAAATGGCGACACTTGCTGTTGTGACTATGGTTTTAGGGCTTTTTGTGATCCGCCCCATCCTGTCCAACGCTGCGCAACTGCCAGCACCTGCTGTGAGTGCGTTGCCTGAGTTCGCCCCAGCAACTGATAGCTCCACATCATATCTGACAGGTGAAATTCAAGACGGCACCGGAGGGTTTCCCACGTCAGTTCCTCTGTCACTGGATGGTGCGCCCGGGGCGCTTCCGAATAGGGGCGGAACCGATGATGCGGTTGACCGCTTGCGATCGATGATCGGGGAGCGTCAGGAAGAAACAGTCGAAATTCTACGCAGCTGGCTCGAAGAAGGTGAGGAGAAGGTCTGATGTCTATTGCCCACTTATTGGAAGATTTTGAAGTAAGCATGACCACGGCTGGCAGGATGCAATTGATCAGCCAGGAGCTGTTGGAGGATGAAAGACTGGCCTCCTTCGAACAGGGGTATTCAGCTGGATGGGACGATGCGGTTTCTGCGCAGGGGGAATCCCAAGCCCAATTGGTGGCCGCCTTGTCCAACAATCTGGAGGATCTTTCGTTTACCTATAACGAAGCCCTGTCACAGATGGCTACATCGTTGGAGCCAATGTTTGATTCCCTGGTGCAGCAGGTATTGCCGGACACGATGGCACAGGGCTTTGGCCAGCATATTGTTGAACAACTGACCGAAATGGCGACCGAACAGGTGGCCCAACCGGCCCTTCTGATTGTCCCCAAAGGCGTGAGCCGGGCACTTAAGCCTGTTCTTGACCGCGATTTTTCTTTCCCCATACAACTGGTGGAAGAGGCAACTTTGCCACCGGGGCAAGCCAGCCTGCGGGTCGGAACTGCAGAACGAGAAGTCAATTGTTCCGAGCTGTTAGAGACAATTTCCACAGCAATGAGCGCCTTTGTTTATCAGGCCAAAGAGGATTCAAAACATGGATAATGCATCAAATTCACAAACAGGCGCGGCCTCTCCGTTTACCTCGGTTCCAATCGAAATCACCGTTTCGGTGGGCCGCGCACGGCCTTTGATCCGCGAATTGGTTGGTCTGGGTGAAAACGCCGTTCTGCCGTTGGACAAGCGCGTCGAAGATCCGGTTGAGCTCTATGTTGGGGACCAACTGGTTGCGCGTGGGCAGCTGGAAGAAATGAGTGGCGATCAAGCCGGGCAACTGGCGGTCCGGCTCACTGAAATTTCGGATTTGCAGAACGGACTGGGATGAAACGGACACTACTCTGTCTGTTCAGCTGTTGTTTGGTGACGCTGGTCTGGGCTGGTGCCGCTTCGGCACAGGAGCTTTCTTTGTCATTGGGAGAGGGGGGGTCCATTTCCGCTCGCTCCATCCAGTTGATTTTGTTGATCACGGTGCTGTCGATAGCACCGGGTCTTGCGATCATGATCACGTGTTTTCCGTTTCTGGTGACGGTTCTTTCGATCCTGCGGCAAGGCATCGGGTTGCAGCAATCACCGCCAAACATGTTGATCGTCAGTCTGGCGATGTTCCTGACCTATTTTGTGATGGAGCCAGTGTTCATGGATGCGTGGGAACAGGGTATTCGACCAATGATGGATGAAACCATGGCCGTTGAACCGGCCATGATCCGGGCGGTTCAACCGTTTAAGGCCTTTATGGCCGCGCGGATAGATCCCGACACGTTTCAAGCGATGGCGGCTTTGCGGCCCGGGACTGAGGTTCAGGATCTAGGCCCGGATGCGAACCTGTCTATCTTGATGCCATCCTTTATGTTGTCGGAGGTTTCGCGAGCCTTTCAGATCGGATTTCTGGTCTTTTTACCGTTTCTGGTCATCGACCTCGTTGTGGCTGCGGTGTTGATGTCGATGGGGATGATGATGGTGCCTCCGGCGACGGTCTCGCTGCCGTTCAAGTTGGCGTTCTTTGTGGTGGCGGATGGCTGGTCGCTGATCGCGAGCGCGCTTGTGCGCAGCTATGCCTCGTAACTCATAGACCTCAACCGGTTCGCTGATCAGAGCAGGATATTCGGCGTTTCAGGCACTGCGCTTTTCATGGATGATCTGATGGCTTTCGGGACACGCGGCGTATCGCGAGGAGCGTGACAGGAGGCCCCAAGATTTCAAATATGACGGTGCTGGTGATGGTATAGGCCATGATCGCCGTCTCCCATTGCGGAAACCGCTCGCCAGCGACCAGCGCCATGCCAACGGCCACCCCGGCTTGGGGCAGCAGTGCGGGACCATACCAAAGTACCTCATTGCATGGAGCCCCGCCAAGACGGGCCCCAACAATGCCACCTGCAAGACGTCCAAGAATGCGCAAAACCACGAACATTGCGCCGGTCAGTCCTAGCATTCTGAGCGCGTCAAATTCGAGCGATGCGCCAGCCAGCAAGAAGAACAAGATCATGAAAGGCCATTGGATGTGTTCAATTTCGTGGAAAGCGCGATCATGATGGCGTGCGAAATTGGCGATTATGGCGCCTGCGGTCATGCCAGCGATGAGAAATGAAACCTCGGACCAGAGCGCGATGCCCGCCGTCAGAAACACAATGCCGATGGCTTCGGCCTGCATGGGTTCGCCGGGTTTCAGACGCCCGGTGAGAAAAGCCGCCGGGATGCCAATCCCGATGCCGAGGGCGACGGCCCCCCCCAATTCGTGAAACGTCCCGGACAGAACGCCCATCCATCCGTCGCTTTGGCCAGCAAGAACAAGTGCGACGCTGAAAACGATCAATCCCCACGCGTCGTCGATGGCTACGATGGCTTTGAGTGTATCGGTGAATCCGTTTTCGACGCCGGACTGCCGGATTACATCGGTCATCGCGGCTGGGGCGGTTGCGGTGGCAACTGCACCCAGCAACAGCGCCAACCCCGGATCCATACCAACAGCCGTCAGGCCGGCCGTTACCAACAGGATCGTAAAGGTCACGATCGCCAAAGAGATCGCGAGAATTGCGCGCCCGTGGCGCATGAGGTTCCCGTGTGAAATTGATCCGCCCAGCAGGAAGGACACCATTGTCAGCGCGATGATTGAGAGCGCATCAAACCAGGCTGCGACCCCTTCTGGGATCAATCCAAGCCCTGCATTTCCAGCAGCCAAACCAAGAAGAAGAAGCAAAGTCACCCGCGGAAAGCGAGTGATGCGCCCAAATTCGTCAGCGGCCAATCCGGCCAGAAACAGAACGCCGAGCGTGATAAGGAAACCGGCAAGATCCAAGGTCAGGGTATTCCTTTGGAATAAGAAACTGTTGTGATCTTTATCATAGGCTAAAGGGGGGCATTATGGAGTTTGCCAGTTTGAAGCAGGTGCCTGTGATTATTGTGGGTACGACATAACAGTCCCTGAATTAATTCAAAGGCCCCGATGACCCTGCCGGGATAGAGCGATACACTCAACATCATGAAATTGGAGGTGGGTGAGTGTATTTCGAGATGGGCGCAGATGGGCAAGCCAAGGTCTTTAGCATTTTGAAAGTGTTGAACTTTCTAAGCCTTACTCTTGCTGCGATGATTGGGTTGACGGCGTGTTCGGTTCAGGCCCCTCAATCAGGAGCGACGCTGTACCGGGAGAACTGTCAGGTTTGTCATGGGCGTACAGGGGCAGGAGACGGACCGAATGCTGGTGACCTGCCGATTGCGCCCGCTAATCTGAGGCTGTTGGCCGAGGCGAATGGTGGCGTGTTTCCGACCGAGCAAGTGATGATAGAAATCTACGGATATCGTGGCAAAGATCTGGATGCTTTGATGCCAGAGTTTGGCCCTGTGTTGGACAGTCCACAAGTCATTTGGACGGCAGCCGATGGTCGGGAGATTCCGACACCCTCGGCGTTAATCACGTTGGCGCAATACCTGGAAACATTGCAGGATTGATGTGATGGGCTGCGTTATCAGAAGCAACGCATGTTTGCATCTATCGGTAATTAGCGACGCAAATGTGTGAGTGGGAAAAGTCAGGTGACGCCTGTTGCGCGGTCATAAGTTAATGGCTCCGTTGGGGGTATCTTCCTTATTTTTCCTACCCTTTTGGAAGGCTCCGGTTTCGATTTTAGAGATTGGAAAGAGGGGGCGTTTTGGAACGCGGTACAGCCCTGAAAGTTGGCAGAGTGAATGCCCCAGGTGTTTCGCTTAGCGGATAAGAACCGAGAAAGGCACACACCATTATAGCTTTACTTTGTACGAAAATGAGGGGCAAACGTACGTTTTGGCCGATCAGAATGGCTAAGCGGGCGCCCGAGAGCACCCGCCGTCACCTTTATCCGCGCGAATACATGTCCTCGTATCGGATGATGTCATCTTCGCCCAGGTAGGCACCGGTTTGAACTTCGATCAGAACCATCGGCACTTTGCCGGGGTTTTCCATGCGGTGTACGGCCCCAAGCGGAATGTATACGGATTGATTTTCGCTGATCAGTCTAACCTCGTCATCGACCGTCACTTTGGCCGTGCCTTTGACGACGATCCAATGTTCGGACCGGTGGTGGTGGCTTTGCAGACTAAGCGCGGCCCCCGGATGTACCATGATGCGTTTGACCTGAAATCGCTCTCCGACTACGAGGCTTTCGAACCACCCCCAAGGACGGTGATCTTTTGGAAAGGACTCGGCTTGTTTGGCCTGTTTGGCTTTCAAGGCGTTTACAGCTTGTTTGACGTCTTGTGAGCGGGATTTGTCTGCGATCAGAACCGCATCGGGCATGGCAACGGCAACGATATTCTCTAACCCGATCCCGACAACCTCGAGGGAGTCATCCTCGGACCGAAGGAGGGTGTTGTCGCAATCAATGGCAGTGGCTGGCCCGGAAATAGCCACGCCCCTTTCGTCGGGGTTGGATTCACGCAAGACAGAATCCCAATCCCCTAAGTCAGACCAGCCCGCAGAAAACGGTACAACCGTCAGGTTTGTTGCGTGTTCCATGACGGCATAGTCGATTGAAATATCATCAACCTGATCCCAAGCTTCTGGATCTAGTCGTAGAAATCCGAGATCAGGTTTTGCCTCTGTCACTGCGCGTTCAACAGGGTCAATCAATTGCGGTGCAAAAGCAGTGACGGCTTCGAGTAAGGCGCGCGCAGAAAACAGAAAGATCCCAGCGTTCCACAAAAAATGATCTGAGGCGACCATCTGTTCAACTGTTTCGGCGTCCGGTTTTTCGACAAATCGCTTTAGTGCAATTGACGTGTTTGCGCAGCTTTCAGGTGCCGCAGTTAGCTCGAGGTATCCGTATCCGGTTTCGTGTCTCGTTGGGGTAATGCCAAATGTAACCAACTGGCCCTCTTTGGCTTCTTTGAGGCCAGCGTTTACAGCGTTACGAAAGGCTGCGCTGTCAGGAACAACGTGATCCGACGGGGCCACCAGCATCAGCGCGTCAGGATCGGATTTTGCCAGCCAAAGGGCTGCTGCCAGAATTGCAGGTGCTGTATTGCGCCCCGAAGGTTCAATCAAAACTGGGCCGGGATCGATCCCAATCTCGGCCAGTTGTTCGGTCACAATGAACCTGAATGCGGAATTCGTGAGAACCATAGGGGCGGCGTAATCTGGGCCGGACAGTCGCTTGGCCGAGGCTTGAAACAGGGTGTCCGTCCCAACCAGAGGGACAAACTGCTTGGGGTAGCTTTTTCTCGACAAGGGCCACAACCGGGTGCCCGAGCCGCCACATAGAAGAATGGGATGAATCATTTGGGTCCTGTTCCCTTTACGCCAATGACGGGATGGTGCGTTCAAAGTGATGGCTCATCAAGTGTCGTATCGGCTTGAATTGGTTTTCTTTCCTATAGTGCACGACCCGAACCGTAAACTAAAGGCAAGGGGACCATTTTGAGGCGGTTCACGGTTGGAAAAAAGTAAAGGCGATAGTTTAACTCAGGATTGACAAGCCTGATCATTTTAATCAGGTAAGGCGCAATCCTGATCTGAGCCGCACACTGGCTGCTAGATTTTTGAACTTGATATTGAGGACAAAACGAAATGACATGCAGATTACTCGCGGCCACGGCGCTGACGCTTTCCTTTGCTGTTCCAGCTTTGGCTAACGACAAGGCCGCTGTTCTGGAAACATATGCCAATATCGCGCAGGCCGGGTACGAAGACAGCCTGAGCACTGCCAAAACATTGCAAGCCGCTGTTGATGCTCTGATCGCGACGCCGTCTGCCGAAACGTTGCAAGCCGCCAAAGCTGCATGGCTTGCTGCGCGTGTTCCGTATCAGCAGACCGAAGTGTTCCGGTTTGGCAATGCGATCGTGGATGACTGGGAAGGCAAAGTGAATGCCTGGCCATTGGACGAAGGTTTGATCGATTATGTCGACGCCAGCTATGGCGGCGCAACTGATGAAAACGCGAATGCGGTTTTGAATGTTGTGGCGACCCCCAACTTTGAACTGTCCGGTAAAGCCGTGGATGCGTCCGATATCACACCGGCGCTGTTGTCTGACACATTGCACGAGGCAGAGGGTGTCGAGTCAAACGTTGCGACTGGCTATCACGCGATTGAATTCCTGCTTTGGGGTCAGGATCTGAATGGGACCAATGCAGGCGCGGGCAACCGGTCGTGGACAGACTATGCTGCGGGTGAGAATTGCACCAACGGTAACTGTGATCGCCGAGGTGAGTATTTGAAGGCGTCAACTGACTTGTTGGTGAACGATCTGGCTTGGATGAGCGAACAATGGGCCACAGGCGGCGAAGCGCGTCAGAGCGTGATGCAGGACGAAAACGCCGGTATCGTGGCAATGCTGACAGGCATGGGCAGCTTGTCTTATGGCGAGCAAGCAGGTGAGCGCATGCGTCTTGGCCTGATGCTGAACGACCCCGAAGAAGAGCATGATTGTTTTTCCGACAACACACACAACAGCCACTACTTTGATGGTCTAGGTGTGCAGAACGTTTACCTGGGTCAATACGTCCGCGTGACCGGTGAACTAGTGTCAGGTGCGTCATTGTCTGATTTGGTCGTGGACACCGACAGCGGGTTGGACACGGAAATGAAAACCAAGCTGTCGACCACCATGATGGCGCTGGCGCGGATCAAAACCGCAGCCGAAGCTGGATTTGCCTATGACCAGATGTTGGAACGTGGAAATGCCGGTGGCGAGCAGTTGATCATGGGCGGTGTGAATGGCCTGACGGATCAGACGCGCACCATCCAACGGATCGTCGCCTCTTTGAAATTGGATAGCGTTGAGTTTGAAGGGTCAGATTCCCTTGACAACCCAAGCGCCGTATTCCAGTAAGCGTTATGTTATAACGTTCAGCCAGTACCTCGGTCAGCCAAACGTTTCCTCTAAGAAAGTAGAAAAATGAACACGAAGCTGATCGCGGCGCTGGTATGCGCTGCGCCATTTGTTGCGACCGCCGCGCAAGCACAGGAATTCACATGGGAAGGATCCCTGGAATTCACCCACGACAACACATTCAAGTCGGATGACCCGACAAAAGAGTTCGGCGCAACGGGCGCTACTTTGGACTTGAGCGCCGCCTATCAGTTCAATGAGACTTTTGGTGTTTTTGGGGCTTTGACTGGTGAAAACCTGAACGACGCCACACCTGCGGACAAGCATTTCACCGACTGGGGTCTGTACGTCAAAGAGTTGGGATTCACCATTTCAACACAGCACGCCACTTTTGCTGTTGGTAAGGTTTCGCCGGTCTTTGGTATCGCGTGGGATGCGACAGCGGGCTATTTTGCTTCGGATCTGGCCGAAGATTATGAGCTGACTGAACAGCTAGGTGGTTTGGCCGAAGTAGAACTGGGCGATGCGGGTGCGTTGCATTTCGGTCTGTTCTTTGCCGATGATACTGCACTGAGCAAATCCGTTGGTTTCCGCCGTCCGCAAAACACGACAGCCGCAGGTGGGGCCGGAAATACTGGCAAGCTGAACAACGGCAGCGTGACCTGGGTCAAAGGGTTTAATGATACCGAAGTCCGTCTGGGTGTGCGGCGTCTGAGCGCCGGTATTGGCGATGTCAAAGATGAGACCGGCGTTGTGGCCAGTGTGCAGCATTCCTTTGCCAATCTGCCGTTGGATGCCTTTGCTGAATTTGCACAGTTTGAAGGCTTTGAAGGCACAGCAGACAAGGCAACCTATGCGACCTTGAATGCGGCCTACGCAATTGGTGAGGTCACATTGTCGGGCACCTATGCGCTGCGGGATATTACTAATCGTGAAAAGACAGAGGTCCTGTCGATCGGTGCGGAATATGAATTTGGCGAGCGCTATTTGATCGGTGCTGCATTGGCACAGGTCAAAGAAGGTGCTGTTACAGATCAGGTTCTGGGTGTGAACTTTGAAATCGCGCTGGGTAGCTAAACCCAGTCAGACTTCCCTTGGTTGCGTCTTTTCTTGATGACGCGTCTTTGACTTGGGCCGCAGTTTTGCGGCCCTTTTTAAATCCGACAGTTTTTGTTGGAAAAGATAAATCCACACTGGACTCTGCAACCAAACTTGCTAAATATCCGATCAATATAGTCAGGAATATGTGACGAACTCCAGGATACGCCCATATGATCGTTTGCCATTGCACAAATATCACGGATCACGAGATCCGCGCCGCCATCGATTGGATGCGCGCGTCAGATCCCGAAACGATCATCACACCTGGAAAAATCTATCACGCGCTGGGCAAGTCGGCTGATTGTGGCGGATGCATGCCGCTGTTTCTAGACACGATGCGCGCGAGTGATAGTCTCGAAGTCCCAATGCACCTCCGCTCTTTGCGAGTCGGAGCAACACAGGAGAGAAGACATGAAGGGCGATCCCAAGGTAATCGAATACCTCAACAAGTCGCTGCGCCATGAGCTGACTGCGGTCAGCCAGTATTGGTTGCATTACCGGTTGCAGGAGGATTGGGGCCTGATTCATATGGCCAAGAAAAGCCGCGAAGAATCCATTGAGGAAATGGAACATGCGGACAAATTGATCGAACGGATCATTTTCCTTGAGGGCCACCCTAACCTGCAGAAATTGGATTCACTGAGAATTGGGCAGACACCCAAGGAAACGCTGGAATGTGATTTGGCCGCAGAGCAAGATGCGCGCGCGCTCTATATTGAAGCGCGGGAACATTGCAGCACAGTTGGCGATTACGTCACGATGAAACTGTTTGAAACACTGATTGCGGACGAAGAGGGTCACATCGATTTTCTTGAAACGCAGCTGGAACTACATGATCGGGTTGGACCTGAAAACTATGCGCATCTCAATGCGGTCAAAATGGACGAAGCCGAATAAACTGGCTTGGGTGGTTGCTGTAAGCACAGCGACCACCGCTCTTGCGGGGGATCTGAGTGACCCGCATCTTGATACCTTACCGAGAACCCAAGCAGAAATCGCGCGGATCCGTGATGTCACGGCGCCGGCCGTTGATTTCACCCAAGCCGAAGTGTTTGAGGAAAAACCAGCCGGGGCTGCAACAGTACGCGTGCGGTCAAATGCAGATGCGTTTTCGCAACCCTCAGGCAACATGGAGTTCGAGCGCGAGCTGGATTTCAAGCTGGGCAACGGGTTGTTCAAAAAGCTGTGGGTGTCTTCGCCTTCGTCGACTCTGGCGTCGGATGGGTTGGGACCGCTATACAATGCGCGATCCTGCCAGAGGTGCCACATCAAGGATGGGCGGGGTCATCCGCCAAATGGCCCGGATGATAGTTCGGTCTCTATGTTCTTACGTGTGTCTGTGCCCGGCGGGGAGGCAATTACCGAGATCAAAGACTATCTGGCGACGCAGCCAGAGCCCACGTATGGCGGGCAGCTTCAGGATTTCTCGCTGCCCGGTCATGCGGCAGAATACCGATTGGATATCCAATATGAAGAGATCGCCGTAACGCTTGGTGATGGGGAAACCGTATCGCTGCGGCAACCCACGTATCGCGCGCTGGATCTGGGCTATGGCCCGATGCAAGCCGGCGCAATGCTAAGCCCTCGCGTCGCACCGCAGATGATTGGTCTTGGATTGCTGGAGGCCATTCCTGCGGCTGACATTCTGAAAGGCGCGGACCCTAATGATGACGATGGGGATGGCATATCGGGGCGGGCAAATATTGTGTGGTCTCGTGAGTTTGACAAACCGATGTTGGGCCGGTTTGGCCTAAAAGCCGGATCGCCCACGGTGAATGATCAATCTTCGGCGGCGTTCAATGGCGACATCGGGATTTCGACCCCGCTGTATCCCTTGGCATGGGGGGACTGCACCGAGGCGCAGGAGGACTGTCAAGCCGCCCCACACGGTGACGGCGATTCGCGCGGCCAAGAAGTGGATGTGGTGGGGATGCAGTTGGTGACATTTTACAGCCGCAATCTCGCCGTTCCGGCACGCCGCGATGTTGAGGACCCAGAAGTCTTGCAGGGCAAGCAGATCTTTTACCAAACGGGATGTATCAGCTGTCACACGCCTAAGTTTGTCACCCATCGCTTGGTGGATCAGCCTGAGCAGAGTTTTCAGCTGATTTGGCCCTATAGCGATATGCTGTTGCACGATATGGGCGAGGGGTTGGCAGATAATCGCCCTGAAGCCCGCGCAACGGGTCGGGAATGGCGCACTCCACCGCTGTGGGGTATCGGGCTGACTGAACAAGTCAGCGGTCATACGCAATTCCTACATGATGGTCGCGCCCGTTCGTTGCTCGAGGCGGTGTTGTGGCATGGCGGCGAGGCGGCGGATCAACGGGACGCTGTGATCAATATGTCAAAAGCGGACCGTACGGCCCTTATTCGATTTTTGGAGAGTCTTTGAATGTTGCGAATTTCAGCTTTGGTTTTGGCGCTGACCACCTCGATTGCGCATGCGAATCTTGCGGACACCATTCTGGATGACATCGTGTTGCCGGGATTTGACCAACTCGCGATCAGGGGACAGGCGTTGGATGCGGCGGCGCAAGCGGATTGCGGGGCCGAGTCCGAACCGTTGCGCGCAGCCTTTGGTGAAACATTGGATGCCTGGACTGCGGTCAGTCATTTCCGGTTTGGTCCGACAGAGGTAGAAAACCGTGGCTTTGCGCTTGCGTTCTGGCCAGACAGCCGGGGCAAAACCCCACGCGCGTTGGATGCGCTGATTGCCTCCCAAGACCCAGTTGTTGATACCGCTGAGAGCTTTGCAACAGTCTCTATTGCGGGGCGCGGGCTCTATGCGATGGAGTTTTTGTTGTATGATGCAACGATCAGCACAGCGGGCAGTGCGGAATATCATTGCGCCCTGACGCAGGCCGTGGCTGCCGACATTTCGGTGACGGCGCAAGAGTTGGCCGCAGATTGGCACACACGGTATGCAGAGCTGATGCGCAACCCAACTGATGGCGGTGTGTATCAATCAGAGGCCGAGGTGGCGCAGGAGTTTTTCAAGGCGTTGAACACAGGGTTGCAGATCACCGCGGATATGCGGTTGGGGCGTCCATTGGGGACGTATGATGCACCGCGACCAAAGCGCGCCGAAGCTTGGCGATCAGACCGGTCGCTGCGCAATGTGACCTTGTCGTTGGAAGCGTTGGAGCGTCTTGCGATGCAATTGGCGAATACTGAGCCAGAGATCGAGGCGCGGTTGGGACACAGCTTTGCCACCGCCCTGACCGAAGCCAAGGGGTTGGATGACCCGCGCTTTGCCAGGGTGTCAGACCCCAGTGGCCGGTTCCGGGTTGAGGTGTTGCAACGGACGGTTAATGATATTCGCGCCGTTTCGACAGGATATCTTGGGCCTCTGTTGGGGGTTTCAGGCGGCTTCAATTCCCTGGATGGCGATTGAGCATGACATCACGCCGCGGGTTTATGGCAGGACTTGTTGCAGCCGGGGCGTGCCCGCGGCTGAGCTGGGCGGACGCCGGGTGGCCAGCGTTTTTATCGGCAGGCCGCGCGCCCAATGGGCATTATGCAGTGTTTGGTTTGGGTCGTGACGGGCAACCCATATTTGAGATCCCTCTACCCGCACGCGGGCACGCGGCAGCGGCGCACCCGCATCGTCCGCAGGCGGTGGCCTTCGCACGCCGCCCGGGGCGGTTTGCGATTGTGTTTGATTGTGTCACCGGACGTGAGGTGGCCCGATTGGAGGCCCCTGAGGGGCGGCATTTCTATGGGCATGGAGCGTTTTCCAAGCAAGGCGATACCTTGTTCACCACGGAAAACGACTATGAGGCCGGGCAAGGGTGCTTGGGCGTTTGGGACATCACAAACGGATATGCCCGCGTCGGTGAGTTCAGTTCGGGCGGTGTTGGCCCACATGACGTGCGACTGATGCCCGATGGTCAGACGTTGGTGGTTGCCAATGGCGGTATAGAAACGCACCCCGAAAGTGGGCGCGCTAAGTTGAACCTTCCGACCATGCTGCCGAACCTGACGTATTTGTCTCTGCAAGGAGAGGTTCAGGAGCAAGTTACCCTATCAGCCGACGAGCGATTGAATTCGATCCGTCATTTGGATGTGCGTTCGGATGGGTTGGTGGCGTTTGCGATGCAATGGCAGGGCGATCTGAGTGCAGCGCGGCCTGTTTTGGGGGTGCATCAACGCGGACATGGGCCTGAGCTGATGTCAATGACCCATGCCGAGGCCCTGACGATGAAAGGGTATGGAGGCAGCGTAGTGTTTTGGGGGAAAGGACAGCGTTTGGCCGTGTCTTCGCCGCGCGGGAACCGTGTGCAGCTGTTTGATGTGGCGGGTCGGCACGTGGATGGCAAGCTGGAGCTGGAAGACGTCTGTGGCTTGGGCGTTTTGAGCGACGCGCTGATCGCCACAGCTGGAACCGGAGAAGTGTTCCAAGTCCGCCAGCAGGCCACCCGTTTGTGGCTGTCTGGCGTTGCGTGGGACAATCATTTGGTCGCAGTCAATCGCGGCGCATAGGACGCTCTGTGCGGCCATTCCTTGAAACCAAAACAACCCGACGTGAAGCGCCGGGTTGGTGTCTTGGGTTTCGGTTTGATCTGAGGCAGTTCAGGAAATACGAAAATGCTCCTCACCACGGGCGCGGGCGAGCACGATTTGCTTCTGACGCTCACGGAACCGCATTTTGTCCTGTTCCGAGCTCTCATTGATGCACTGGTGACACGAGACGCCGTGTTCAAATTCAGTGCGCTCTTTGTCTGCAGGCAGGATCGGGCGGCGGCAGCCATGGCACAACTCGTGCGGGCCTTCGACCAAGCCATGCCCAACAGAGACACGGTTGTCGAAAACAAAACATTCACCTTCCCAGGTGCTGTCATTTGCAGGCATTTCTTCGAGATAGCGCAAAATCCCACCTTTGAGGTGGTAAACGTCATCAACACCCTGCCCCAGCAGAAAGTTGGTGGATTTCTCGCATCGGATGCCCCCGGTGCAGAACATCGCTACACGTTTGTTGTGAAACCGGTCTTTGTTGTCTTCCCACCACGCGGGGAATTCGCGGAAAGTCGCGGTTTCGGGGTCAATTGCACCCTCGAATGTGCCAATTGCAACTTCGTAATCATTGCGGGTGTCGATCACGACCACATCGTCTGACCGGATCAACTCATTCCATTCTTCGGGCTCAACATAATTGCCGACACGTGCCTTGGGGTCGATGTCGGGCTGGCCCATGGTCACGATCTCTTTCTTGAGACGGACTTTCATCTTGCCGAATGGGGCGTCTTTGGCGGTGGCTTCTTTCCAGTCCAGATCGGCGCAACCGGGCAAGGCACGTATATGCGCGAGCACCGCATCGATGCCCGCACGCGGGCCCGCGATGGTGCCGTTGATGCCTTCTTTGGCCAGCAATAAGGTGCCCCGCACGGATTGAGCCTGACACAGCCTAAGCAGGGCCGGCTGAATTGCAGCGGGGTCAGGGAACCGGGTGAAATGATAGAGCGCAGCGATAGTAAACATGAGCGGCGGTTTAATCCTGTGTCCGGACCTGTGCAAGAGCCCGGATTGACGCGGGGCAGTGGTCTGCCTAGGCATATGATACCAGAGGAGAAAGAGCATGACCCATGCATTGCTAGTCATCGACGTTCAGAATGATTTTTGCCCCGGAGGTGCCTTGGCTGTGCCCGGTGGGGATGAAATCGTACCGCTGATCAATGGAATGATGGAGCGCTTCGACGCCGTGATCCTGACGCAGGATTGGCATCCGGCGGGGCATTCCTCTTTCGCCAGCACACATGCGGGAAAAGCCCCGTTCGAAATGATTGAAATGCCATATGGACCACAGGTTTTGTGGCCGGATCACTGCCAACAGGGTACCGAGGGCGCGGCGTTTCACACGGATTTGCGCACAGATGGGGATTTGATTCTGCGCAAAGGGTTTCGATCGCACATCGACAGCTATTCAGGGTTTTTTGAAAACGATCAAACCACCCCCACCGGGCTTGATGGGTATTTGCGTACACGGGGTGTCGAACAGGTGACGATGGTGGGTCTGGCGACGGACTTTTGCGTGCAGTTTTCAGCCTTGGATGCGGCGAAGCTTGGGTATCAGGTTACGGTGGATACGCGGGCGTGTCGGGCCATTGATATGGATGGGTCTATGGCGGCTGCTAAGCAGGCGATGTGCGATGCAGGAGTGGTCTTGATCTGAGATTTGGTTGCAATTTGTTAACTAGCTCGCGCCTAGGGTGTTGGGATCGAAACTAATCCCAAAGGTCGATAATGCGGGATACCCCTTCGCCGACCGTCGACCGGCTCGCCGACTATGAACGACATTTCAGTCCTGAGGGACTGTTGAAGAGATACGCGCGAGGCCGGGTCAGACATTTTTCTGGCCGCCAGATTTTGACACTCACCGGTGGTGTTGTCGTCGGCGCGACCAATGGATTGGAAATCGGGCTGCTTGCGGTCGGGATTGCCCTGTTGGGCGAGGTGCTGGATTGCTTGTGCTTGTTTTGGATCTTGAAGCGGCTGGCTGCCGGGCGCTCCTGTAAGTGGGCAAGGGCGGTCAGTACGCTTACGGCTTTCCTTCAGGCTTGTACAATCTCTGCTTGTGTTTTTCTTGCCTGGTTTGGATCAGAAAGTGGCGTGTCCCCGCTGTTTGCCACGGCATTTTTGGCTGGTGCTGCAATCAATGCGGGGCTGGTTATGCCCTTTCACAAACTCGCAGCTGTGATGCGATTGGCCGTTTATTCCCTGACGGCTGTTGGGCTCTATGCGATTGATTTTTTTGGCCCGGAAACCGTTCTGAATACATGGCTTCTCGACGCTGTGGGGACAGCGTTGTTAGCGTATATGGTTGCCTTGTTTCTTCAATTCGTCAATTGGGGGTTTCGCGATAATCGGAATACGACACTTGCTCTGACGAAGCAAAGCCTGGCGTTGGTGCGGCATCAGAAAGAGGCTCATCAGCTCTCGCTTGTAGCCCGCAACGCGCATGACAGTGTCATTGTCTCTAATGGCGACGGAACCATTGCTTGGGTTAACGAAGCGTTCACCCGGATAACAGGGTACACCCTTAGCGAAGCACAGGGCCACAGCCCGGGTGAATTGCTCAATGGACCGCAGACAGATCCCGCCACGATTGCGTCCATTCAAAGCGCAATTCAAAACGGGCAACCCTTTCGGGGCGAGGTTCAAAACGTCACCAAATCCGGGGCTAACATCTGGGTGGAAACCAATCTTGTTCCAATTCTGGATGAGGCTGGAAATGTGGAAATGTCTGTGGCCGTGGAACGGGATGTCACAGAGGCAAGAAATTATGCACGGGATCTAAAGGCAGCCCGTGATGCGGCCGAGGATGGAGCGCGTACAAAGGCAGAGTTTCTGGCAACCATGAGCCATGAAATTCGCACCCCGATGAATGGGGTTGTTGGAATGACGGATCTGTTACTGGAAACTGACTTAGACAAAGACCAGCGTGTTTATGCGGATACGATAAAGAGTTCCGCCAAGGCGTTGCTAACGATCATAAATGACGTTTTGGATCTTTCCAAACTTGACGCCCACCAAATGGCATTGGACCCGGTGGATTTTGATCTTCGGCAGTGTTGTGAAGATACGGTCCGGTTGATGTGGCCAGAGGCGAAATCTAAAGGTTTGGCCCTCACCTTTAATCCGATCCCCTCAATTCCCTCTCAGATACGGGGGGATGATGGGCGCTTACGACAGGTTTTGCTAAACCTGATTGGAAATGCGATCAAATTTACCCATGAAGGTGAAATAACCGTTACACTGTCCACCGATCGTTGGGAAAATGGGTATATTCTGACGCTGGTTGTTGCGGACACCGGGATCGGCATCGCAAAAGAAAATCTGGATCATGTGTTTGATCGATTTTCTCAAGCGGATGCTGCGACAACCCGGCACTACGGCGGGACCGGGTTAGGGCTGACGATTTCGCTGGAATTGGTGCGGATGATGGGGGGAGAGATCGCTGTTCAATCGGTTATGGGCAAGGGCTCGCGCTTTACCGTAACCCTCCCGGTGGATCATGCCGAAGAAGATCAGCCAGAGTGGCGTGAAAACCTGTTGAAACTGGGGCCAACCAACCTGTGTGCGCTAAAGGGTATGAAAATTCTGGTGGCCGAGGACAACAAGGTCAACCGCTTGGTGATTAAGAAGTTCCTCGCGGCCTTGCCCGTGGATTTGCAGTTTTCTCACGATGGGCAACAAACGGTGAAAATGGCTTCTGAATTCAAACCGGACTTGATATTTATGGATATGTCCATGCCCGTTATGGGCGGGCTGGAGGCAACGCGTGTCATTCGCGATTCTCCCATGGAGCAACCGATCATCATTGCGCTGACGGCCAATACGTTTGGCAGTGACAAGACAGCCTGTCGCCAAGCAGGTATGAATGATTTCATGAGCAAACCGTTGCGTCGTGCGGATCTCATATCGCGATTGCTGGTGCATGCCCCCCGGCGTGAAGGGTGTACCAAGCAATGAAATTGCTTTGCCGGTTTGTCTGGCGTATCCATGCCTGACCTAACTGACGAGGCGCGCTTTGGACATCGCAACACGTGTTTATAACCACAAGTGGAAGATCGACCCGATCGTCCGCTCTCTGATCGACACTGATTTTTATAAGCTGTTGATGTGTCAGTCTGTTTTCCGCAACAAGCCGGATACGGATGTAACGTTTTCACTGATCAACCGGTCGACGCATATCCCGTTGGCGGACTTGATCGACGAAGGGGAGCTGCGCGAACAGCTGGATCATGTTCGGTCCCTGAGTTTGAGCCGCGGCGAAAGCACATGGCTGCGCGGCAACACCTTCTACGGCAAACGACAGATGTTCCGCCCGGACTTCATGGAATGGTTCGAGAACCTGCGACTGCCACCCTATCATCTGGAACGCAAAGGGGATCAGTACGAACTGACCTTTGAAGGCAAATGGCATGAAGTCATGCTGTGGGAAATTCCCGCGCTTGCGATTTTGATGGAGCTCCGATCACGGGCCGTTTTGCATGATATGCGCCGGTTTGAATTGCAGGTGCTGTATGCGCAGGCGATGACGCGTGTGTGGTCCAAGATCGAAAGCTTGCGCGAGATCGAAGGATTGGGGATCGCTGATTTCGGGACGCGTCGTCGTCATAGTTTCATGTGGCAGGATTGGTGTGTTCAGGCGATGCTCGAGGGGCTTGGCCCCAAATTTACCGGAACGTCGAATTGTCTGATCGCGATGCGTCGCGAGGTCGAGGCGATCGGGACAAACGCTCACGAGTTGCCGATGGTGTATTCTGCCTTGGCCGAAGGGGACGCCGCTCTGGCGCGCGCTCCATATGAGGTGTTGTCCGATTGGCATGACGAACACGAAGGCAATCTGCGCATTATCCTGCCAGACACCTATGGCACGCAGGGGTTTCTTGACAGTGCGCCGGATTGGTTAGCCGGATGGACCGGGATCCGCATCGACAGTGGTGATCCCGCGACAGGGGCGGAAACGGCTATTGCTTGGTGGAAAGCTCGTGGCGAAGACCCTACCCAAAAGCGGGTCATTTTCTCGGACGGTTTGGATGTGGACAAAATCAAAGAGCTGCACAAACAGTTTGCCGGGCAGGTGAATGTGTCCTTTGGCTGGGGCACCTTGCTGACCAACGATTTTCGCGGTCTGGTCAAAGACGACGGGCTGGCGGCATTTTCTCTGGTATGTAAGGCTGTTACGGCGAATGGGAAACCGACCGTCAAGCTATCTGACAACCCGGAAAAGGCGATGGGTCCGCAAAGCGAAATCGACCGTTACAAGCGGGTGTTTGGGGTCGGTCAACAAGAGGCGATCAAAGTCGTCGTGTGATCAATTGGGGGGTGGCTGCACCCCCCGCAAAATGGACCGTTTGACCTGGCGTTCGCGCCAGATCACCAACAGCCCCCCACCAATGATCAAAAAGGCGCCGGGGAACAGGTCCTCGAACGGGGTTTCGCCATAGACCAGCCATCCGGCCGCAAAGGCAATTGGGATGCCAAAATAGTTAAACGGCGCGAGGTTGCTTTGTTCGGTCATGCGATATGAGACGACAAGCAAGAGCACAGCGGTTCCACCGCATGATCCCATGGCAATGATCCAGAACAGATCGGACATCGACGCCAGCGTCGAAAATCCTCCGGCATAAATCGCAAGGCTGAGCGACCCAATCAGCGCGGCGGCAACGGAATAGAGATTGATCAGTGGGCTGGGAACATCAGGATCCATGCGGCGCGCCGTGACACCGGCCAGTGCGTATAAAAAGGCGGCTCCCAATGGGGCAAAAGCAGCAGTGGAAAAGCTGTCCGAAGTTGGGTTCATGACCATCATAACCCCAACAAATCCAATCAAAACAGCAGACCAGCGGATCAGGCCCACACGCTCTCCCAAAAGGGGAATGGCCAGTGCGGTCATAAAGATGGCGTTTGCATAGGTGATTGTCGTGGCCGTGGCAAAGGCCATCGTGCCGAGTGAAAAATAGAACAAAAATTGCGCGAAAGTGACGATAAACCCGCGTGCTAGGCCCAGTTTCCACTGGCGCATCTTTAGAACCCGCCCACCCGCGTGCCATCCAGAAGACGACCAGAGCGCAATCAGGCTGGGAAAAATACCAAAGAAATTGCGATAGGCAGACAGTTCGGCCGCAGAATACCGGGGCAGCAGGTATTTGATAATCAATCCCATGACATCAAAGAGCAACAACGCCACAAGCGACAAGATGATCGCTAAGGTGACGTTGTCTTTGGAATGCGTCATGATTTATCCATGATAGGCAGCCACGGTTTTGAGTTGCGAAAACCCATAAAGTGCTTCGAACCCTTTTTCGCGGCCATGTCCGGATTTCCCAACGCCACCAAAGGGCAATTCAACCCCACCCCCAGCGCCGTAATTGTTGATAAACACCTGACCCGAGCGCAGTTGTTTTGCCAGACGCATCTGACGGGCACCGTCGCGGGTCCAAATGCTGGCCACGAGACCGAATTCGGTGCTGTTTGCAATTCGAACGGCATCTGCTTCGGTGTCAAATGGGATCAGGACCTGAACAGGACCAAAGATTTCCTGTTGAGCCAACGGGTGATCAGGGGGAACATCCGCAAACAGCGTGGGCCGGACATAGGCCCCGGATTTTGGGGCGTGGTCCACGATAACACCTTGTCCGGCAATGGGCAGATCCGCGCCTTTGTTCAATAAACCGGTCACGATGTCCTTTTGACGATCTGAAATCAGCGGCCCCAGACGCAGATCTTCGGTGGCTGGGCCAACCGTCAGCGCCCCGTAGGCCTGTGCCATGCGGGTTTTGACGGTTTCATAAACATCCCGTTGCACCAAGATCCGAGAGGAAGCGGAGCAGGTTTGCCCGGCGTTTTGAATGCCCGCGTTGACCAAAAAGGGCAGGGCGGCATCCAAGTCAGCATCGTTGAACACCAGTTGGGGGGATTTGCCGCCCAATTCCAAGGTGACGGGAACCACATTGCGCCCTGCGGCCTGCTGTACCAGCGCACCCGTTGCGACGGACCCGGTAAAGCTGATGTGGTGGATGCCGGGGTGGGCAGACAATGCCGCGCCCGCTTCGGCGCCCAAACCGGGCACGACATTTAACGCACCAGCGGGCAAACCGGCCTCTTGCGCGATCTGAGCAAAGGCGAGGGCGGTCAAGCACGCCTCTTCTGCGGGTTTCAGAACGGTTGCATTGCCCATGGTCAGGGCCGCACCCACTGAGCGGCCGATAATCTGCATCGGATAGTTCCATGGAACTATGTGACCGGTCACTCCGTGGGGTTCACGCAGGGTGTAAACAGTATAGCCATCCAAATAAGGGATGGTTTCACCGTGTACCTTGTCAGCGGCCCCACCATAAAACTCCATATATCTGGCCAGCGCCACGGCATCCGCGCGGGCTTGTGTCAGGGGCTTGCCAACATCCATCGCCTCAATCGCGGCAAGGTCATCGACACGCTCCAAGACCAACTGTCCGATCCGGGTTAGGATGCGGCCGCGTTCCAGCGCACTCATCTTGCCCCAAGGTCCGTCAAGGGCTGCGTGGGCGGCGATGACCGCGCGATCGATATCTTCTTGGCCCCCGCGCGCGATGTGGCAGATTTCGGAGCCATCAGATGGGTTGACCAGGGCAAGCGTTTGGCCCGAGGCGCTGGGCACCCACGCGCCATCAATTAAACACAAGGAGGGGTCGAACCAGATAGGGGTGGTCATCAGGAATGCTCCGATTGCAGGGCGTGTAGTTCGGGCAGTTGCGGAGCCGCCGCGATCAGGGACGCAGTATAGGGGTGTTGGGGATTGCTAAAGACCTGCTCTGTTTCGCCCTGTTCGACAATCTGGCCGGACTTCATCACCAGCACACGATCCGTCACGGTGCGTACAACGCTCAGGTCATGACTGATGAACAGGTAAGTTAGGTTGTAGGCCTCGCACAACTCGACGAGCAGATCCAGAATTTGGGCCCGAACCGAGACGTCCAGCGCGCTGACCGCTTCGTCGAACAGGATCAATTGCGGACGGATGATCAGCGCGCGCGCGATAGCAATGCGCTGTCGCTGACCCCCGGAAAATTCGTGAATATACTTGGTGGCGTCGCTGGCGGACAGACCCACGGCCAGCAGCGTTTCGGCAATCAGGTCAGAACGCTCTTGCCCCTTGGGCGGGGTATCGAGCAGGTGAAAAGGTTCGGTGACCAGGCGGTCGACACGGTGTCGCGGATTGAAGCTGCCGAAGGGGTCTTGAAACACAACCTGCATGTCGCGCCGGACCGCCAGATTGGGGGAATGGCCGGTAAAGACGGATTGCCCTTGCATCTGGATTTGTCCGCTTTGAACCGGCTCAAGGCCCAGAATAGCCCGTGTCAGGGTCGATTTTCCACACCCGGACTCGCCAACCAGACCCAAGCGTTCCCCTTGGTTCAGGGTAAAGCTGACATGGTCGACGGCGCGGTGATGGCCCGGCGTGGCAAACAGTTTGGTGCGGGGCAGGCGGTAATCACGCACCACATTCTGTACGGTCAACAGAGGTGTTTGGTCTTGTACGGTCGGCAGGGTGACCTGATGGTTCGACGCCTCGAAAAGCATCCGGGTATAGGGGTGCTGCATGTCCCTCAGCAGGCGTTGCGTGGCGCCTGTTTCAATCACCTCGCCGTGGCGCATGACGGTGATCTGGTCTGCCATATCCGCAACAACCGCCAGATCATGGGTGATCATCAGCAATCCCATGCCGTATTCTTTTGCCAAACCTTTCAGCAGGTCGAGGATCTGGGCCTGTGTGGTGACATCCAAGGCGGTTGTGGGCTCATCCGCGATCAACAGTTTTGGTCGAAGCGCAATGGCCATCGCAATGACGACACGCTGGCGTTGCCCTCCGGACAGTTCGTGCGGAAATCGGGACAGGGGGAACCGGTCTGTGGGCAAACCGACACGATCCAGAACTTCGATAGTCCGGGCCAGTGCTTGATCTTTGGGCAGGGCCTTGTGGATCAGGATCGTCTCCATCACCTGATCACCAATGGTCTTGACCGGATTTAGCGCGGTCATGGGTTCCTGAAATATCATCCCCACGGCCGCACCCCGAACGGCGCACATCTGGCCCTCGGACTGGGTCAAAAGATCGACACCGTCTAGTGTGATAGATCCAGTGATCCGGGTGGAATCTGGCAACAGTTGCATAACGGCCAACGCGGTCATCGATTTGCCGGACCCGCTTTCGCCCGTGACCGCAACGATTTCACCGGGGGCGATAGTCAGCGATACACCTTTCAACACGTCAAAAGCGTGGATGGACAGCGATAGATTGTGGATTTGTAGCAGGCTCATGTGCGGGCCACCCGCAGTCTGGGATCAAGCCAGTCGCGCAACCCATCCCCCATCAAGTTCAGACCCAGAACCGTAAGGATGATTGCAAAACCGGGGATCAGCGCAAGGTGTGGTGCAAAGCTGACCATTGTTTGCGCGTCGGCCAGCATCCTGCCCCAACTGGGGGTGGGGGGCTGCGCGCCCAACCCAACATAGGACAGACCCGCCTCGGCCAGAATACCCAGTGAGAATTGGATGGTGCCCTGTACAATCAACAGGTTCATGACATTGGGCAGGATATGTTCGGCAGAAATGCGAGCGCTTGATTTTCCGGCCACACGGGCCGCGAGGATAAATTCACGTTCCCAGAGGCTGAGCGCGGCACCGCGCGTGATACGGGCAAACACCGGAATGTTGAAAATCCCGATGGCGATGATGGCATTGACCGCACCGGCCCCAAACACGGCAGTGATCAAGATCGCGATGACCAGCGAGGGAAACGCAAACACCAGATCGTTGCCCCGCATGATCACCTCATCAAGCCAGGACCCTTTGCGTGCAGCAGCAGTCAGCCCCAATGGCACGCCCAAACCCATGCCAATTCCCACCGCGACCAACGCCACAGCAAGAGAGGTGCGTGCACCAACCATCAACATCGACATCATATCGCGGCCAAAATGATCCGTTCCCAGCCAATGCTCGCCAGTCGGCGTTTTGAGCTTGTTGGGAATGTCGATGGCGGCGTAATCGAACGGGGTCCAGACAAACGACACCAACGCCGCCAAAGCCACGAGCGAGGACAGCAGGCCACCCAGAACCAGATTGCGGCTCATGTTCGGCTCCTTAGGCGGGGGTCAACCAATGCATAAGCCAGGTCGACAAGGAAATTCACGGTGATGACGGCAAAAACCAGCAACATGACAACGGATTCAACGACGATCAAATCGCGCGAGGAAATTGCCTGAAACACCAATCGCCCAAGGCCGGGCAGGTAGAACACCTGTTCGATGATGATGGACCCGGCAAGCAGGAATGAAAACTGCAGCCCAATGATGGTCAGAACCGGAATCATGGCGTTGCGCACACCATGACGCCACAACGCTTGGCGCCGGCTCAGTCCCTTGGCGCGGGCGGTGCGCATGAAGTCCTCGCCCAATATATCGAGCAGAGCGGATCGCATGACCCTTGCCAATATTGCGGCCTGCGGCAACGCCAGTGCAATCGCAGGCAGGGTCAGGGAATGCAGTCCAACCCATAGCCCATCGTCCCATCCGGCAAACCCGCCAGCGCCAAACCAGCGTAAATTGATGGCAAAAATCAGAACCAGCATCATCGCAAACCAGAAATTTGGGATTGCCACGCCCAACTGGGTGGCACCCATGACGGCCATGTCCCCTGCCTTGCCCCGGCGGGCGGCGGCGTAAATGCCAGCGGGGAACGCGATGAGAGTTGAAAGCGCGAGTGCAAATAGCGCGAGCGGTAGCGAAACCCACAAGCGATCAGAAATCATTTCAGCGACGGGGGTTCGGTAGGTATAAGATGTGCCAAAATCACCCGACAACATCCCCGTGACCCAAGCGAGGTATCGATGTGCCTTGGACACATCCAAGCCCAATTCAGCGCGCAAGGCGGCAAGCGTGTCCTCTTGTGCGTTCACACCCAGCATAAAGGACGCGGGATCACCTGGTGCCACCTCGATCACAGCGAAAATGACCACCGACGCGATGGCGAGGCTGAGGACCAAAGAGAGCAATCGCTTCAACGAATAACGTATCATTCTGGCACGTTAGGCGCGTGTTTCTCTGTGGTCCAGTCTCTATTAAACGATCAGGAAGTTCGTGACGGCAAAGCCCACGATGGCAAGGTAGCCTAGCGGGTAAATCCACTTGATGACATAGTTGTCCCACTTGCGGGCTGCTGCTTCGCGCCCGGCAACCTTCATTCGCCTGAGTAGGACATTGAAAACAATGATTGCTCCTGTGACGACGAACATCCATTGCAACATGAAATCAAGGAAGGTCAGATAACCCAATTTGGGTAAGTCATCAGAGATCACCCAATTGAAGGCGACAAAGACCAATAGGTTTGCTCCGGCGATTTCTATCCGCTTGCGATATTCGTCTAGGAAAAACAACGCCCAACTGACTGTAATCAGCACCATCATCGGCATGAATATCCGGATCGCATAGTACATAACATGCCGGTGACCTTGAAACGCCAGCGCTACTTTTTCGCTTTCCAGACCAGACATGCCAATGACTGTGGATTGCTCCATTACGGCGTTTTCCAACACCCATTCTTCTTCGCCCAACAAAGGACCAAGGCCGGATTGCTCCTCTAAAACTGTGTAATGAACGATGTCTGATGGATAGACCGAAACGATTTCGAAATAGAACTGTTGTTGATCAAACGGATATTTCCGAAAGTTGAAATAAGGAGCTTGCAGAGTGAGCGATGATTTTTCCAGATAGGTCACTTCACCGGAGTAATGCACTGCCACGATCGATTGATGGATCCACCGGTTGCTTTGTTGGTTCTCGATTACAAAAGCAGGGACGATAGTTGGCAACTTGGTCGCATAATCCACAAAAGCTTCGGGTTTTATGATCCGGGTTTCGCGCCCAACGTCATTGGGATCAAATGCAAGCGCCGGGTCAGTCCATTTGACGCGAATGGTTGCGACAGCCCCATAGTTTTCTGATTTCTGATCAACAAAAGAAATTTGGTCGATCTGTATCCCGATCGCGACTTCCAGCGGCTTTTCAGGGGTGCCAACTGCTACTCCCATATCCGAGCGCAACAGCCCTTGTGCCTGGGCTGTATTCGGGCTGAGCGAAAGACCTATGAGGGCCACAAGCCCGATGAGCAGGCATAGCCGGAAAAATATATGGCGGAGCATGAGCTATCTTGAGTGTGTAAGAAAAGGCCGAGGCCCCGGCATGCGGGGCCCCGTAAGGTTGATTTAGTTGGCCCAGCTGACGCCGGTCAAATCGATCGCAGCCGTTGGTGCATTGACCCAGAGCCCTTGAACATTGGCTTTGGCGACGCCCAGATTGGCGAGCTGAAACAGGTAACCGTTGACATAATCCTCGGAAATCACGGTCTGGGCTTTTTGCAGCATTTCAGTCCGCATTGCGGGATCGGTGGTTTCATTGAGCGAAGCCATCAAGTCCTGAAACGCTTTGTTGTCGTACTGAAAATAGTACTCGGGACGGGCATAGATGCCGATATCCATTGGCTCGGTGTGGCTGACAATGGTCAGACCAAAGTTCTTGCCTCGGAATACGGTTTCAAGCCACTGGGCCCATTCAACATTGGTGATCTCGGCCTTGATACCAACAGCGGCCAATTGCGCGGCAATAATTTCGCCACCGCGACGGGCATACGATGGGGGCGGCAGGTGCAGCGTTGTTTCAAATCCATCGGGAAAGCCCGCTTCGGCCAGCAACGCCTTGGCTTTTTCAGGATCGTGGGCTGAATTTCCGGTCAGATCGACATAGGCCGGATTGTGGGGTGCGAAATGCGTGCCAATAGGCGTGCCGTAACCAAACATGGCGCCATCGATGATTGCCTGACGATCAATGGCATGGGCCAGTGCTTGGCGCACTTTTACGTTGTCGAACGGAGGCTGCTTGTTGTTGGTGGACAGGATCGTCTCACCTTCGGTGGACCCGACCAGCACCTGAAACCGCGGGTCTGCATCGAACTGCGGCAGGTTTTCTGGCGCCGGGAACCCCGAGAACACGTCGACATCTTCGGCCATCACGGCAGCAAAGGCGGCGGTGGGGTCTGAAATGAACTTGATGGTTGCCTTGGCCAGTGCGGGTTGTGCGCCCCAATACTCAGCGTTGCGTTCCAGATCAATGCGATCGCCCTGCACCCAGTTGCTGAACTTGAAGGCCCCAGTGCCGACAGGGGCAGTTTTGATGTTTTCGATGCTTTCTGGCGCAACGATCACGGCGTCACCCCAAGCCAGATTGAATAGGAAGTTGCCGTTGGGCTCGGACAAAGTGACCTGAACAGTCAAGGGGTCAACCACAGTCACATCGGCTATGCCTGCGAACAGAGCCTTTTGGGCGTTTGCACTGTCTTCTCCACGGGCGCGATCCAGACTGAACTTGACGTCTTCGCCGTCCATTGTAGTGCCGTCATGAAAAGTCACCCCATCATGCAGCTTGAAGGTGTATGTTTTGCCGTCTTCTGAGATTTCCCAGCTTTCGGCGAGGCCCGGAACAATGGCGCCGTCCCCCATGAAACGGGTCAGCCCTTCGAAGATGTTGGAATACACAACAGAGTCGATCGCCTGAGCTGCGGCGCTGGTTGGGTCCAGGTGCGGCGGCTCGAGTTGCATGGCGACAGTGATGTCATCTTTGGCCCAGACCTGTGAGGCCAGCAGGGTCGCGCCAAGCGCCAAGCCCGATACCAGGCTCCGTTTCAAATTTGGTCTCATAATCGTCTCCCCACGAAATGAATTACCGCCTGAATCGCAGAATCCGGCGTATCTTTGTTCACTGTTCCCGTAAACTTAGGGGCAATCAAGGAAATGTTGGCGCAATCGGTCTTTGTTGAGCGCAAAGTAAATGTTATGCTGCACTGCAACATAAACCGCCAGCAGGACTGACGATGAGCGCCACCGCCCGCAAAAAAGCCCCGAACGCAGAAGATATTCGTGCCAGAAAAGGGGGGCAACCTTTGGTGAGTTTGACCGCCTATACGACGCCAATGGCACAGGTCATGGATCCGCATTGTGACTTTGTTTTGGTGGGTGATAGCGTTGGAATGGTGCTGCATGGGCTGACTTCGACCCTTGGCGTGACGATGGAGATGATGATCCTTCACGGCCAAGCTGTCGCTCGGGGATTGAACGGCGCGATGATGGTGATCGACATGCCGTTCGCCTCGTACGAAGAGGGACCGACCCAAGCTTTCCGCAACGCGGCGCGGCTGATGGCGGAAACCGGCGCTGGCGCGGTCAAATTGGAAGGCGGGGTCGAGATGGCCGAAACCATTCGTTTTCTGACCAAACGTGGCATTCCAGTGATGGCGCATATCGGCCTGACACCGCAATCCATCAATACTTTGGGGGGCTACAAGGTTCAGGGCCGGGATGCGCAGGCTGACGCTGTATTGGCAGATGCCCATGCGGTGAGCGATGCCGGGGCGTTCTCGGTGGTGTTGGAAAAGGTGCCGCGGGTGCTCGCAGATCAGATCACAGCCGAAGTGGCCATTCCAACCATCGGGATTGGCGCGTCAGCTGGATGTGATGGGCAAATTTTGGTTGTCGATGACATGCTGGGCTTTTTCACGGCCTTTAAGCCGAAGTTCGTCAAACGCTATGCTGATCTTGGGGCGCAAGCGGATTCCGCGATTGCCCAATACGCAGCAGAAGTCAGAGACCGCAGTTTTCCGGCTGCTGAACATGTTTTTGCCGATACCGTTCCGGCCAAAGGAAATACCTGATGACAGCCCCAATTTTGCGTAACTTGGATGAGTTGCGCGCTAAAACCACGCAATGGTCCCGCGCGGGTCAGAGCATCGGTGTGGTTCCAACCATGGGCGCACTGCACGCAGGGCACTTGTCGTTGGCCGAGGCTGCGCGCGCTGGCTGTGATCGGGTCATCGTGACGATTTTCGTCAACCCAAAACAATTCAATAATCCCGAAGATCTGGCAAATTATCCCCGCACGGAATTTGATGATGCGGCCAAGTTGGCCCCGGTTGGGGTGGATGCCATCTATGTGCCGGGTCCCGATCAAATCTATCCAGATGGGTTCGCAACCAACGTTTCAGTCACTGGCTTGACCGATGTGATGGAAGGCGAGTTTCGCCCGGGGCATTTTGATGGTGTTTCGACAGTGGTTGCCAAGCTGTTCCTGCAAACCGCCGCAGATCGTGCCTATTTCGGGCAAAAGGATTATCAACAGTTGATGTTGGTAACTCGTATGGCACGGGATCTGGACATCCCGATTGAGGTGGTCGGTTGCCCAACGGTGCGCGAACCTTCTGGGCTCGCGATGTCATCGCGCAATCTGCGCCTGTCCAACGATGGATTGACGCGGGCCGCTCGTTTGAACCCGATCATGCAACATGTCGCGGATGAACTGGCCAAGGGCGGCACGTTTGCCGTACTTGGAGAACAAGCCAAAGCACAGTTGGTCGATGCGGGTTTCAAGGATGTCGAATATTTCGATCTGCGCTGTGCCACTTCGCTTGCCGCGTTGGATACGCCCACACGCCCGGCGCGACTGCTGGCAGCTGCGTGGATGGACGGCGTGCGTTTGATTGATAATATCGCGGTTCCCGCACTCTGATATTTCGGCACTGGATTGGATGCCTGCCCTCGGGCTAGTCTCGCTCAAAATGCGATGAGGAGCAGGCATGAGCTATATTCTGGCAATCGATCAGGGGACGACATCGTCCCGGGCCATTCTGTTTGATGACAAGATGGCACGGGTGGGGACCCGCCAACAGGAATTTACCCAGCATTTCCCCCAAGCCGGATGGGTGGAACATGATCCCGAAGAGATTTGGGAAACCACACTGAGCGTTTGCCGCGAGGTCATGACGGCACAGGGTGTTGGACCCGAACAAATCGCTGGGATCGGGATTACCAATCAACGCGAAACCACGGTTGTTTGGGATCGCACCACAGGCAAACCGATCCACAATGCAATTGTCTGGCAAGACCGACGCACCGCACAAACCTGCGAACGCTTGCGCCAAGCTGGGTGCGAGGATGACATTACAGCGCAAACCGGGTTGCTGCTGGATCCTTATTTTTCGGGCACCAAGGTGAAATGGATTCTGGATACGGTCCCCGGCGCGCGTGACCGTGCAAGGGCTGGGGAATTGTTGTTCGGGACCATCGACTGTTTTCTGATCTGGCGCCTGACCGAGGGGCAGAGACATGTCACTGACGCTACCAATGCGGCGCGAACCCTTATGTTTGATATCCACGCGGGTCAGTGGAGCGCGGAGATCTGCGATTTGCTAGACGTGCCGATGGCGATGCTGCCCGATGTACAGGATTGCGCCGCAGACTTTGGGCTGACCACTTTGTTGGGCGGTGCGATCCCGATTTTGGGCGTTGCTGGCGATCAACAGGCCGCCACAATAGGGCAGGCCTGTTTTGCGCCGGGTATGATGAAATCGACCTACGGAACCGGGTGTTTTGCTTTGCTTAACACAGGGTCCGAGCCTGTTACGTCGAAAAACCGGATGTTGACGACGGTCGCTTATCAATTGGGCGGTCAACGCACTTATGCATTGGAAGGATCGATCTTTATCGCGGGCGCTGCGGTGCAGTGGTTGCGCGACGGTTTGGGCATTATCGAAACCGCAGCCCAAAGCGGTGAATTGGCGCAACATGCAGACCCCGCGCAATCGGTCGTCCTTGTTCCTGCCTTTACCGGGTTGGGGGCACCCTATTGGAAACCGGACTGCCGTGGGGCGATCTTTGGCATGACGCGCAACACAGGCCCGGCTGAGTTGTGCAAAGCGACGCTGGAAAGCATTGCCTATCAAACCCGAGATTTGTGGCAGGCCATGCAGAGCGATTGGGGTGCGGATGCCGATATGATCTTGCGAGTTGATGGCGGGATGAGCGCGTCGGATTGGGCGATGCAAGGCTTGGCAGATCTGCTGGGCGCGCCAGTGGATCGCCCGGTGATGCAGGAAACCACCGCCTTGGGGGCCGCTTGGTTGGCGGGCATGCAGGCAGGTGTTTACCCCGATCAGGATGGTTTTTCCCAGACATGGGCATTGGATCAGCGGTTCAGCCCTGAAATGCCATCCGAAGATCGCGATGCCGCCTATGCGCGCTGGCAGCGCGCAGTGCAGGCAGCAATGACGTATTAAGTTAGCTTTGCGCCCTCGGGGATTGTCCGGGGGCGTGAGTTCAGCTCGGCAATGGAAAAGCCCGCGAGGGTTTTGTATTTTTCCGCGTGCTCAGCTAGCTTTGCAATCGGGATCACGTCGTCAATGACGTCAAAGTCACCGCCGCACAGATCTTCGACTTGCTGCAAAACACCATCCGGGCCGCCCCCTGCGCGATTGGCAAGACCCACGCCGGTTGTGATTGGTCGGACTTGGGCCTCGAACGCGGTCAGGGCCTGCGCCGTTACACCGTGTTCCAATATTTGCGCCCCGATGAGGCGTGCATCCAGAATGGCCTGACTCGCACCATTTGATCCAACGGGATAGGTCGGGTGCGCCGCGTCGCCCATCAACGTTACATTGCCCTCGGTCCAGTTGGGTAGGGGGTCGCGATCCACCATAGGATACTCATAGACCACATCAGCGCCTGTGATCAGGGCTGGAACATCAATCCAGTCAAAGCCCCATTCCTCAAAGTCCGGCAAAAAGTCCCCGATGTCAGCCGCCCGGTTCCAGTCTTCTTTTTTCCACGACGCATTGAGAGGAAACCGCTTTTCAGCAATCCAGTTGATGGTTGCCTGACCGTGCCTGTCGGTGTTCGAGATCGGATAGGCGACAAGACGCAAATCGTTGTGACCAATCATCACCATCGCCCCGCCACCAAAAAAGGCGTCCGCATTGGTTGTTGCGCGCCATAAAACCCGGCCGTTCCAGATTGGTGCGCCCTCGGACGGGTACATCTGGGCGCGCAGGGCGGAATGGATACCGTCCGCCGCAACAAGCAATGCGCCCGTTTCTCGCCGACCATCTTCTAGCAATAGCGTTGCCCCATCTGCGGTATTTTCGAACCCAACCGCCCGAGCACCGGTTTCAAGGCACGTGGAACCAGCGCGCGCGATGAGGGCCTGATACAGCATCACCTGCAATTCCCCCCGATGAACCGAGTATTGCGGCCAGGCATATCCGGCTGAAGTTCCGCGCGGCTCTTCCCAGATGGTTTTGCCCAGCTTTGAATAAAACCCGTACTGACGGGTCCGCACGCCAATGGCCGATAATTCTGTTTCAAGATTCAGGTTAATAAGTTCACGCACCGCATTGGGTTGCAGATTGATCCCGACCCCAAGCGGTTTGACCGTATCGACGGCTTCAAAGATACGAAACGGGACACCGATTTCGTGTAGGGTTAACCCAAGGCTCAGGCCAGCGATTCCGCCACCGGCGATCAATACGGTCATTGTCTCTCTCCCACGTTGCCAACACACAACCAGCGAATAGGGCGGGCGGCAAGTCCTAGGCTTTGGCAGAAATGATCAGATCAGGTCCAAAGATCGTATCTGCATGGTTATGTAGATAAATTTTGAGCCAAGGCGTGAACCGTTCGGGATGGCGGCGCACTTCGGCCAGAAGATCATGATAGTCGATCCAGCGCGTATTCATGATCTCTTCGGGGTTCGGTGTGAACGGTAAATGTCCGCGTGCATGGGCCAGAAACACATCCACAACTTCGTTTTCAACCATGCCGTTGCCCACATCCGCATGGTATTCCAATCGATGGCGGAATTCAGGGTAAATACCCCTAATGCCCAGTTCCTCGTCCAAACGTCGTACAGCGCAGGTTGAAGAGGGTTCATCCCAATCGGGGTGTGTGCAACATGTGTTCGCCCACAATCCGGGTGTGTGATATTTCCCCATGGCGCGTTGCTGGATTAGAATATCCATGCCGCGGACTACGAAAACCGAAACGGCCTTGTGTTTCAGGCCCTTTTCGTGGGCTTCCAGTTTGTCAACGGGGGCGAGTTCTCCATCAACCCAGGCGGGGATCAAGATGCCCATGTCGATGCTCCTGAGGCCGCAGTGCGTAAACAGGGGCTGTAGCAGGCTGAATGTTGAAAGTGTGTCATTGTGATCGCTGCGGTGATTGGGGTGCAAGAGATCTAAGTTGACCCTGCGTTTTTTCTAACGTGGCAATGATCTGGCCACCAATCAAGCGCACGAAAGGCCGCAGGGGGTGCGGCCTTTCGGAATTCACTGGGTATTGGCTTAGTCAGCAGGCTGTTCTGCATCCGCTTCTTCAGCGGCGGCAGGAGCAGGTGCGACGCTGCTGAGATAGGCAAAGACGTCTTCGCCACCCTTTTTCAGCTTGAACGACATTTTCGATTTGGCTTTGCTGTCATCCAAGTATGCTTTGAGAAAGTCCTTGGGGTTTTTGGAATAGGCCACAAATGTTTCTTCGTCCCAAACAAGACCCTTTTCGCCGGCTGCAGCAAGGCTTTTGCCATACTTGAACCCTTCGACAGAGCCAGCCGCGCGGCCAACAACGCCGTACAGGTTCGGGCCCGTTTTGCCGCCCTTGATGATGGTTTCGCCTTCATCGGATACGATTGTGTGACAGGCTTTGCATTTGTTGAATGCTTTTTTACCTTTTTCAGCGTCACCTTCGGCCAACGCCGGGAACGCCAATAGTCCCACGATCACGGTCGCAACGATACGGTTCATGGCTAGTCTCCTAACAAAATAGCTGTGGCAAAAAAGAGCGCAAGTAGACCAAGAGTCAACCGGCAGATTGCCACGTGCAGGCACTGTGTCGCAGCCACTTTGGTCTTAGTATCAGGCGCTGGAATTTGCTTGCGACCAACACAACAAGGGGTCTCCGGCTGCGGGTGTGGCCAGATGGATGCCCCGTGCAATCGCGCGACTAAGGCAGATTGATGCTGCATGTCCGATATGCGTCAGGTCCCGCTCTGGCAGTGCCATCTCTTGGGCGCTGGTGCTGAGTGCAAATACCAGATCCCCATCCCCCGGCGAGTGGGCCGGTACAACGGCACGTGCAATGCCATCATGGGCGGCCACTGCGACGCGTTGGCATTGCGCCTTTGACAAAATGGCATCGGTGGCGACGATGGCAATTGTGGTGTTTGCCCGATCTTGTGCCTGCCCCAGCATGGTTTTCATCTTTCGGCTTCCCAGCACGCGCCCCAAACCGGCGGCAGGGTCGGGTCCAATGCCCCCAAATTCGCCATCAACCTCAAACGGAGCCGCCCAAAAATGGCGATCTCCGGGGGTGGTGACACTGCCCATGGGGTTGGCCGCGACCAAGGCAGCCACGGTTATTCCGCTGTCCAGAACCAGAGAGGCGGACCCCAGCCCGCCCTTTAACATCGCAGTCAGGGCGCCGGTTCCGGCCCCTGCTGTTCCAAGGGCGAAATCGGGATCAGCCGCTTCAAATGCAGCACGCCCCAAAGCCCGGTATGGATTGTCCTGCCAATCTTTGTTGCCCCCGTTCAAGAGGTCAAAAATGATCGCCCCAGGAACGATGGGAATGATTGCCTCGGCCACCTTGTACCCGCGCCCTTGGGCCCGCAACGCATCCGAAACACCCGAACAGGCATCCAACCCATAGGCCGATCCCCCGGCCAGGGTCAGTGCATCAATTTTGGCCACTGATTTATCCGGGGCCAACAGATCCGTCTCTCGCGAGCCCGGCGCCCCGCCCATCACATGCACCGAGGCCACAAACGGCTCCGCAGCCGTCAGCACGGTCGCGCCAGATTTAAGGGCATCATCCTGCGCATTACCCACCAAAAGGCCGGGAACGTCAGTGATCAAATTGCGAGGGCCGGGGATCATAAAGAGCGTCCTTTAATACTTTGGATTAGATGCAACGACCGCCGTCAACTTCCATCGCGACGCCTGTAATCATTCCGGCTTCGTCAGAACAAAGATAGCAGGCGGCATTGCCCATATCTTCGGGCGTTGAAAACCGGCCCAACGGGATCGTGGACAGGAATTTGGCACGCATTTCTGGGGTATCTTCGCCCATGAATGACTTGAGCAGCGGGGTTTCCCCAGCCACAGGGTTCAGCGCATTCACGCGCACGCCAGAGGGGGCCAGTTCCACCGCCATGGTGCGGGTCGCCGTGATCATCCAGCCCTTAGACGCATTGTACCAATTCAGGTTGGGACGCGGGGACACGCCAGCAGTCGATGCAACGTTCAGGATCGCGCCTTTGCCGCGCTCTTTCATATGCGGAACCAAGGCGCGAGCGGTGAAATACACGGACTTCATGTTTACGTTAAAGACGCGGTCGAAATCACTTTCGCTGACGTCTTCAAGCGGGGTGGGCATATGTGTGATGCCTGCGTTGTTCACCAAGATATCGACGTGCCCCATGGTGCGAATGGCGGTTTCAGCCATGTGTTCGACCGAGGTTCCGTTGCCAACATCAACCTGATGAGCGAAGGCATCACCATCCATCTGAGCGGCCACTTTTTCGGCGGCCTCACCATTGATATCAGCGATCATCACATGCGCGCCCTCGGACACAAATTTAGCGACAATACCGGCGCCGAAACCAGATGCTCCACCTGTTACGATCGCTGTTTTTCCGTGCAGTCTCATACGCTTCACCTCCCCTAAAGTGCGACTCGGGGATGACCCTAGCAGTCCCAGACTGAGACGCCAGCCTATTCGTCCCCGACTTTGCCACGCAGGGCTTTGATCTCGCCGCGTGCCTTTTTCGATGCGATGCGGCGACGTTGGGATCCCTTGGTGGGTTTGGTTGCGATGCGGCGTTTGGGGGCGACCAGTGCTTGGGTAATGAGGTCGACCAACCGTTCGCGAATAATCTCGCGATTGCGTGTCTGCGAACGAGTTTCGTCGCATTGCAAGATAATTGCGCCATCCTTGGTCCACCGTCGTCCAGCAAGGCGACGCAGCCGGTTTTTGACCGGGATGGGCAGGGCAGGCGACCGTTCAGCCTCGAACCGCAACTCGACAGCAGACGAGACCTTGTTCACGTTCTGCCCGCCGGGGCCCGAAGCCCGCATAAAGCTTTCGCTGAGTTCCCAATCTTGGATGAGTATGGTGTCTGTTATCCGCAACATGGGGTGACCATAGACTGTTGTGCTGCAATCAAAAAGGGCCACCCTTACAGGTGGCCCTTCGAAAGTTTTCAGGAGGTCGGGTCGGTTAGACCTGATCTCAGATCAATTCAGGTGGCGCGCTGCGCCAAGGGTTGCCCTAACGGGCGCTCTCCTGAATTGTTCCGACGCCTCTCTCCAATACCTTTCTTGACACTGGATCACCTCCTTTTCATTTGTTGAACTCAAGGTAAGCTTGCCACGGGATTGGAAAATCACCAAGCGGTAATTTTAGGCGGTGCGTTTGGCCGGATCCAGATAGGCGACGATCATCCGGAATGGGATCAGCGCCAACAGGGCCAGCGATAGCTTGACCATCCAGTCAGCCGTTGCCAGTGACACCCAAAGCGGAGCAACTGGACCCATACCCAAAATAGGCAGGGCTTCGTTTGCCCAGCTGACGTCGTTGCCCGGTTCCAGCCACATCAGCTGTGCTGAAAACGCGATGGAAAAGAACAACGCTGTGTCCAGTGTTGAGCCCACAAGCGTAGAGGTCAGAGGCGCCCGCCACCATGCGCCCTTACGCAGGGCAGCAAAGACGCTGACGTCAATCAATTGGGCCGTCAGGAAGGCAAGGCTAGACCCCAGAGCGATGCGAAGCGTGACCAGTGGGCCAAATTCACCCATGATTTGTGTGCCAATCAAAGAGCAGATTAAACCCACGACAAAGCCGATTACGACAACTTTGCGAGCAGGACCCGCGCCATAAACGCGGTTCATCAGGTCAGTGACCAGAAAAGCGAGGGGATAAGTAAAGGCACCCCATGTCAGCCATTGGCCGAACAGGAACTGTACCAGAATATTCGAGGCCACCACGATGATGGCCATGGCAAGAATGCCAGGGAGATGTGCGCGTGTCATTTTGTATGCCCGTTTTTGCAAGGTAGCGGCGACTTGGCCCGGTCATAGATCCGGGCAAGCGTCCCCCTTAAACGTCTTGGTCTATTTTCGCAAGTCAGTTGGGCAAGACGTATTCCACTAGCTCTGTGCGCTGGAAAAACATAAAATTGTCGTCCGATATCATGGTCGCACGCAATCGGTTGCGATCATCTCGCCAGATTGAAACACCTTCTAGATTATCATGGACCCCTGACCCGGTTTTCAACAGTGTTTCTGGCTGAGACAGACCAGCGTTGGTCACCGTCCAGCGTCTCAGTTGGCTGCGAAACCCAAGCACAGAGGTTCCACGCTCCAAGACATACAGCCGCCCTTGGGCATCAAAATCAGCCCCCACCGGTAGAAAGCCATGGGTTGCTGGCAGGCTGAATGGAGTAGACCAGCGGCGACCATCCCATCGATAGACCGGGATATTGCCATTAATGTCACGGTTGGCTTCGGGCATGGTATAAAGCCGCCCCTGCGCATCCATAGCCAACGATTCAAACGAGCCGTTTCTGGAGAGCGTGCGAAATGCCTTGGGACGGGACAGAACATTGGAAATGCCGGACAGGGTGTCGTATCTAGCGACCCGATGTACACCCTCAAACGAAATGAAAAGATCCCCGTTTCCCGTGACAACCAATCCTTCTGAATCTCCGGCGCCCCCAGACAGGATCTTGTTCTTACTGGATCTCAATTTGTTGCTGGCCGTGAACTGTACGGATGTGATTTGATCACCGTCTCTCTGAATGCGGGCGGTCGCAATTGTGGACCGGTCGCTGAGGACGGTCATCGACCCCCCATCAGGTGCCATTTCAAGGGCCGAAAAACCGCCAAACCACGCCTGTTTCCCCTGCCAAGGGAAACTGCCAAGCAGAACCGCCTTTGGTGTGCTGACGGCTATTGCTGAACTGCTAAGCAGAACCGCAAGGACTACTGCGACTGCAAGACGGAACGACATTGTTTTGGCAAATCAGACAGAACGTATTCACGACGAGGCTTAGGCTTAGGCGCGTTCGGATCCCGCGGTTTTGGCGGAGGAGGGCTGAGAATGTCGTTCACCCACTTCTGGGCATCGGCACATCCATCCCCTTTGGGCGGAGCAGCTTGGTTTACACAGCCTTTCATGCCACGGGGGCATTTGAGCCGAACATGAAAATGATAGTGGTGGCCATACCAAGGGCGAATTTTACGCAACCACTTCCGATTGCCTTTCTCATCCTTGCACATCTGGACCTTGGCCCCGGGAAATACGAAAATCCGCGCTGTTCTTTTGTCTTTGGCAGCGGCGCGCAGGATCGCGTGATGTTGTGGGGTCCAGTTGCTGTTCACAAAGGCCCCTTTGGACCGGCGCATAGAAATCGACGAGATGTTTTCGCGATGCTTACGCGATAAGTTCAGATTGTTGGCTGGCAACATCCAGATATCGATGTCCAACCCAATTTGGTGACTGCGATGTCCTGACAACATTGGCCCGCCACGGGGTTGGCTGATGTCGCCGATATACAACCCGCTCCACCCGCGTTGATTACGCGCAAAGGTGCTGAGCTTTTTGATATAGTCGATGGTTTCCGGATGGCCCCAGTTTCGATTTCTCGACAGACGCATCGCTTGCCACGTCGGCCCGGTTTCTGGCAACTGAACAGCTCCGGCAACGCACCCCTTGGCATAGCTGCCAAAAGGCGCTGCAGCTTGCTGTGATCCGGTGGTTTTCGCACCGAACAAAGATTTTGCCAGAGGTTCAGCAGAAGCGGGCGTTGTCAGAGCCAGCAGGAAACAAGAAAACAATACAAAACGGGGAACTCTCACTCGGAACCATCTCCTTCGGGTTTAACCCAATGTAACAAGATAAGGCCGATGATAAACAACCCTATGACTGGGGAAACCCCCAATCGCGCGCTGCCTGTCATTGTTGTGGCGATGCCGATCAACATGGGGGCCATAAACGCCGTCGCACGGCCCGAAAGACCATATAAACCAAAGCTTTCGGTCGGTGTTTCGGGATCAGAATGGCGAACCATAAGGCTGCGGCTCGAGGCTTGCAGAATGCCCCCCATGCCGCCGATCAGGATTCCACAGCCGAAAAACAGCAGATCCGGCAGGTTTGATCCGGGCGCAAGTTGAATGCCAAATACCTGTGTTCGGTCCATGCTGATGATCGTTGTGCAGACAAAGATGAGGACCCAAATTGCAACGATGATGACCGGCTTGGGACCAAAACGTTTGTCCATCTTGCCGCCAATCCATGCAAAGATAGAGGCGGCTAAAACGCTGATGATCCCGAAAACGCCTATTTTGACGATGTCCCATTCCAACACCAGCTTGGCATAGACTCCGCCAAACCCGTAAAGTCCGTTCAGGGCGTCCCGATAGAACATCGAAGACCCAAGATAACTGCGCAGGCTGACACGGGTTTTGAGGTTGGAAATAGATTTCCCTAGAACGCCAAGCGCCTGTGAAAAGGAACCGCGTTTTCCGGTTGCCTTGGCATCCCGAACCCACAGGAAATACGGGATCATGAAGATCACGTACCAAGCAGCCGTCATCGGCCCGACAAAGCGTGTCCCTTCTTTCTGAGAGGCATCAAACCCGAAAAAAGGATCCAATCCGATCAGTGTTTTCCCATTTGGCTGTTCCACAAACATCAACAGCATGATGGCAAGCGAGACCAATCCACCGAAATACCCAAAGGCAAACCCTGAACCAGAGATTTCACCAACTTCGCTCGGGTCCCCGAGTTCGGGAAGTTGGGAGTTGATAAAAATCAGGGCGTATTCTGCACCAACAAATCCCAATCCAAAGGCGGACAGCATCAGCCACATGTTTGATCCGTCAGGCGCGGTGTACCACAACATCACCGATCCCACGACGTACATCACCGAAAACCCAAAGATCCAAGGAATTCTGCGTCCCGTTACATCGGCCAAGGCCCCGATCAACGGGGCCCCAAAACCGATCAGCAACCCGGTGATTGTCAGGCACAGCGACCAGACGCTTTGGGCTTTGGCGGCGGCGGCTTGATTATCAAGGCCGGCTTCGATGAAATAACCAGCAGCGACCCCGGCAAAAAAAGGGCCGAAAATAAAGGTGACCAGCAGCGTGTGAAACGGTTGGCTGGCCCAGTCAAAGAACCACCAACCCCAAATCCGCTTGCGTGTTGAAATCGTTGTCATGCGCATCCCCGACAGAGTTGGCTTGATATGACGAGTTCTACGCTCTTTAAGCAAGCCTCTCTTGCATGGGCGGCCAAGGCCGTTGCACGTCAGCCGCGCACCACGCAGCAATCCATTCGGGCATGTCTGGTGATGTACTGCCCACCTGCCCCATTTCGGCCAACACCCTGCTTGGCGCTACAATGCCTTTGGAATTGGTGACTGCGGCCCGGAACAAAACGTGGCTGGCGCATTCGCCGTTCTTTTTCCACATGGATTGTTCCAGATAGATAAACTTGTCGTCCCAGCACACGGCCCGGCTGCGCATTTCGAACCGTTCGAACCCCCGAATACGACGGCGAAAGCGTACGGTGCTGCCTGCCATTGTCATGCCCCAGCGCTTTTTGGTGATAACGCTGATCAACCCGACGCGCTGTGCATTCATGCTGCGCCCCAAATCATAGAGAGTCATAGCGCGGCCATTGTTCAGCTCCAGCCAGATATCCAAATCCCAGGGCCAACAGATGTGGGATGACACGTGGGTTTCAGTCAGGTTCAAAGGTGGCATGCGGCGGGCAACCATCAGATCTTTGATCAGGCGAACAATCGGAAACATGGGAATGGGACCTTTCTTTGCGCCTCTCATGCCGCAATGCGGCGTGACGTCAACCACAACCTTGCGAAACCCTTGCCCTTTTTGTCTTGGCTGCTTAGGTCTGAGACGGTTCAAATAAAGGCGAGCTTCTATGCAATCTCTGTTCCAAATCCTGATGCTGATCCTGGACGTCGTCTGGTTCTTCATTATCGCTCATGTGATCATGAGCTGGCTGATCAATTTTCAGGTGCTTAACCTGAACCAGCAACTTGTTTCGCAGGTCTGGTACGGGCTGAATCGCGTGTTAGAGCCGCTTTATGGTCCGATCCGCCGTATGCTACCGCCGATGTCGGGTTTGGATCTGGCGCCTTTGATCGTGCTGCTGGGGGTTTTTGCAGCCCGCATTATCCTGACGAATAATATTGCGTTTTTCTACTGACCCGACGATGTGACGGTTGGAATCCCCCCAAACGTTCTGAAAGAACAAGAGGGCGCGCACCCTCTTGTTCCCTGATTCTTAGTGTGTGATTGTGTTTCGCAAGAGCAGATAGACAAATCACATACGAGGCCTGCCAATAATGTCCGACTCTGCGACCCTGTTGCGAGATGTCTTTGGATTCGACGCTTTCCGCGATGGGCAGGAAGAGATCGTTCAAGCCGTAACTGCGGGTGAAAACGTGTTGGCAATCATGCCAACGGGCGGGGGTAAATCGTTGTGTTTTCAGCTGCCTGCCCTGATGCGCGAGGGTGTGACGGTGGTAATTTCCCCCCTGATCGCCTTGATGAGGGATCAGGTGCGCGCCCTGCAAGAAGCAGGCGTCGCCGCCGGGGCGTTGACCTCGGGCAATACCCCCGAAGAAACCGAAGCCGTCTGGGACGCTTTGGAAGCCGGACGCCTGAAATTGCTCTATATGGCGCCCGAACGTTTGGCTGCCGGATCCGCCATGGGCATGTTACGTCGTATCGGTGTCAGCATGATCGCCGTAGACGAGGCCCACTGCGTCAGCCAGTGGGGCCATGATTTTCGCCCGGACTATCTGCGGATCGGCGAATTGCGGCGCGCGCTGGATGTGCCTCTTGCGGCATTCACAGCCACGGCTGATGCGGAAACCCAAGAAGAGATCGTTCAAAAACTATTCGATGGGTCCCCCCCACGCGCCTTTTTGCGTGGATTTGATCGTCCGAATATCCATCTTGCGTTCACGGCCAAAGATGGCCCGCGCGGCCAAATCCTTGAATTTGCTGCGGCCCGCAAAGGGCAATCTGGCATTGTCTATTGTGGCACGCGTAACAAAACGGAAACCCTGTCACAGGGGTTGCGCGAAGCAGGCCATACAGCCTGTTATTACCACGGCGGGATGGAAGCCGAAGATCGCCGTATCGTTGAAACCCGGTTTGCCCGTGAGGATGGTCTGATTGTGGTAGCCACCGTGGCGTTTGGGATGGGGATCGACAAACCTGACATACGCTGGGTGGCCCATGCGGACTTGCCCAAATCGATCGAAGCTTACTATCAGGAAATCGGACGGGCCGGACGGGACGGTGGCCCGGCTGAAACCCTGACGCTATTCGGCCCTGATGATATTCGCCTGCGCCGCACGCAGATCGACGAAGGTTTGGCGCCCGCTGACCGACGCGACGCCGATCACGGGCGATTGAATGCGCTGCTCGGGCTGGCTGAGGCGTTGGAATGTCGTCGTAAAACACTGCTGGGGTATTTCGGGGAAACCGCCGAAAAATGCGGGCATTGCGATTTGTGTGATACCCCAGCCGATGTGTTCGATGGCACAATGGCGGTGCGCAAAGCCCTGTCCGCAATTCTACGCACCGAAGAGTGGTTTGGCTCCGGTCATTTGATCGACATCTTGTTGGGCAATGAGACCGACAAAGTATTGGCGCGGCGTCACGATCAGATCCAAACGTTCGGTGTTGGCAAAGAATATACACGACCGCAGTGGCAGGCGATTTTTCGTCAGATGATGGGGCATGATCTGGTGCGGCCTGATCGTGAGCGCCATGGGGCGCTGCGCATGACAGAGGCCGCGAAACCGATCCTACGGGGTGAGGCGGGTATCGAGTTGCGTCGTGACACGATCCGCAAGGCAACGCGGCGACCCGCGGTCAAAGCCATGGTTTCAGACGAGGATGCACCACTGCTATCTGCGCTCAAGGCGAAGCGCCGGTTCTTGGCCGAAGCCGCCAAAGTTCCAGCATATGTGATTTTTCCTGATCGGACGCTGATCGAAATGGCGGAAACGCGCCCGGGAACGCTGGATCAAATGGCGCGCGTTGCGGGCGTGGGGGCAAAAAAACTTGAACGCTATGGCGCGCTTTTTCTCGAAGTGATCACCGGGGCGATCGAAGAGCTTCATCCGGCGCGTCGCAAATTGGCAGGGCGCGGCACCGCAGAGGTGTATGATCAATTGCTTGAAGTACAGGCGGAATTGTCACGCGGCATGGATGGGGTAGACAAGCCGCTTAGCTGTTCTGCCTCGCAATTGGCCAAAGTCGCACAGATGCGCCCGGATGACTCACAAGGGGTGGTACGCGTCTTGGGTGAACGTCGGGCAGAACGTTTTGCAGCTGCATTTCTGGACGTGTTGCGTGCGGCAAGCTAGATCAACTTGAGTGATGAAGTTAGGGGACTGAAATGTTGGTGGTGATTTCTCCGGCCAAACGGCTGGATTGGGCAGAGCGTGACGTGCTTGCGACCGAACCCGACTATCAAGAGGATGCGATCCGTCTGGTGAAAACCGCGCGGAATCTGACCCTTGGCGATCTACAAAAGCTGATGGATATCAGCCCTGATTTGGCGCGCTTGAACCGGGATCGTTTCAAATCCTTTGAGCCCGAGCCAACAGCTGATGTAACGCGCCCTGCCGCATTAGCATTTGCTGGCGATACCTATCAAGGTCTAGAGGCCGCATCACTGGACGCCGATGAGATGGCTTGGGCACAAGATCATTTGCGAATTTTGTCAGGTCTCTATGGTTTGTTGCGCCCTCTGGACCTCATTCAGGCCTATCGTTTGGAGATGGGCAGCAAGCTTAAAACCCGGCGGGGCAAGTCTTTGTACGACTATTGGCGCGATGACTTGAGTAAGGGCTTAAATGCGCAGGCGGCGGAAATCGGGACCGATGTCTTGGTCAACTGTGCGAGTCAGGAATACTTTGGCGCGGTTGCCCCCAAAGCGCTGAAATTACGCGTCGTGACGCCGGTCTTCATGGAAGACAAAGGCGCGGCCCCCAAAATTGTTAGCTTCTTTGCCAAAAAGGCGCGCGGTGCGATGGCCCGGTATATTGTTCAGAACAGGCTGACGGATGCAGAGGCGCTCAAAGACTTTGATATAGGCGGATATGAATTCCGGGCTGATCTGTCAGAGCAGAACAAACCTGTCTTTGTGCGCCCCTATCAAGATAAATGAGCCACGGCGCTTTTTTGGTTCACGCGTCCGGGGGCTGCACAGGATCTGCATCTTTCGGCGCTGACGCAAATATGCGTTCATGAATCAACGCCTTGCGCAGTGGCTTGGTTAGGTAGTGGTCTAAACCAGCAGCTAAAATTCCATCTGAATCGCCCGTCATCGCATGGGCGGTCAATGCCACAATCGGGACGTGTTGTCCGGTTCCGGCTTCTAGTTTCCGAATTTCAATCGTGGCTTCTTTGCCGTCCATCTTGGGCATCGAAATATCCATAAAGATCAGATCAGGCTTGAACGCAGTAAAGCCCTCGACAGCCTCCAGACCGTTGTTTGCGAACTTGAGCTCTATGTTGAGTTTTTGAACCATTTTGCGGAAAACAAGTTGATTGGTACGGTTGTCCTCAGCAGCTAAGATCCGCATCAATCGTTTCTCGGTTTGCGGCTCGTCAGGAGCATCTGTCGTGACTGGAACGCTAGGCTCTGGTTTGGGTTCCACAACTTCTGCATTGCCGACGGTTTCGCTGAGTTTGGATTTTTCTCCAGACGGGGGCGTGAGTGAAGCCAGACGTGAAAACAATTCAGCGCGTGGAACGGGTTTTTGCAAAATGCACTGAAGGTGTTTGCTGGCAGGGTCTGCCTGTGCCTCTCGTTGGTTGGAGCTGAGCAACACAAACGGAATGTCACTCCACCCTTTGGCCCTGACTTTCTTCGCAAGCTCCAGGCCATTCAGGTCAGGGATGTTTTGATCGCTTAGAATGATATCAACTGTATCATCCAAGAGTTCCAGCGCTTCATCGGCTGTCGCGCAAGAGGTCACCTTAGCGCCGATTTGAGACATCTGTTTCTCAAGGATTGCACGATTGACGCATAGGTTTTCAACCACCATCACGTGGCGCATGTTATGGACCAGTTGCGGTGGTGCGGGTTGTGGGCCTTCGGCCATCGGCATCGGCACCCGAAAGCCAAAACATGATCCTTTGCCTTCTTCGCTTTCAACCCAAACAGACCCACCCATCAATTCAATGAGCCGCTGAGAAATAGCCAGGCCAAGCCCGGTCCCTTCGAATTGGCGATTTTGTTCATCTTCAACTTGATTGAATTCACCGAAAATATGATTGATTTTACTGGCCGGAATTCCGATCCCGGTATCTTCGATCGCAACATGAATCGCGCAGCTTTGCGAAACGGGATCGGGCACACCGGTTACGCGAACAAGGACGTGCCCAGCTTTGGTAAATTTGACAGCATTCCCCACAAGGTTTGTTAGAACTTGACGCACGCGCCCGGGATCGCCCGAGAATATTGTCGGAAGGAACAGGTCGTAATCCACCAAAAGGGTAAGATCTTTGTCGCGCACCGAAGGCTGCAACAGCATCGCAACCTCGTGGATGCAGTGTTCCAGATCAAATGGTTCTGGATGAAGCACAAGTTTATCTGCTTCGATTTTGGAATAATCCAGAACATCGTTGATGATGACCAACAAGGCTTCGCCAGAGTTCTTGATCGTGTTGGCGTAAAGCCTTTGTTCCTCGCTCAAAGTCGTGTCGGTTAACAGTTCTGCCATGCCCACGACCCCGTTCATGGGCGTACGGATTTCATGGCTCATGTTCGCCAAAAATGCGGATTTTGCGCGGTTTGCACTTTCAGCGCGTTCTCGTGCAGCACGCAATTCGGCTTCGTATCGGACTGTGGAGGTAATGTTCAGTGCCAGACTGACCACATCACCACCGTGGCCGCGTTGATCCACGAGCTTGATGTACTGGTCATTCCACATCCGCATGACAAAGGGTTCCGGGTTCGGCGAAACCCAACGCTCGGTCATCATATCACGCCACTCTTCGGGGCTGAGTTGTTCGGTGTTTACAACGCCTTCGTCGGTGAACAGCTGTAGAATCCGAGCGTATGAAATCCCCGGCGTGACCTCTTCGAGCCCATCAAACGCATTAAGATAGGCAGCATTGGCGCCAATCAACGTGCTATCAGAATCAAAAAAGGCAAACCCATCCTGAATCGTTTGGATGGAATGCCACAACCGCCGTTCTGCAATTTCAACCTTGGCATGGGCCACGGTCAGGTCAGATTTCACCTTTTCGTTTTCGTCGCGAACGGTTGCAACCTCGGCTTGCTTGGCATCAATCTGTTTCGTCAAAGCAAGTGCGTGACGGCCCAATTTTCGGTTTGCAGCCGACAGCTCAGCCTGCTTGAGCTCAAGCAAACGTTCGGCAGATAGACGTGCGCGCCGTTCCTCGGCCAGTTTGTTGACAAGGCTCATTCCGGTGGTCCTTAGCGGTTCGTGGCGCTCACCATCGGATGAATCGGTGAATAAGTGTTTAAACCCTTGGCTGTTGCGGGAAATCGTTGCCATTGCGATGGGACTCATGTCACGCTCTGACTAGATTGGAGGGCCGCATGCCACGTCTTTGTTTTATTTTATTTGCTATGTTTTTTTCGATTGCCCAAGGCGCGGTGGCACAACAGGCCCTGTCCGATTTCCGGTATGTTGTTTCAAGAGATATGGATTTTTTTGGCTCAGATCTGGATTCTCTGTTTGATACAGATCTGTCTGCCTGCGTGCAGGCGTGTTCAGCGCAAGCGTCTTGTCAGGCGTTTACGTTTAACGCTCGGTCCAACGCCTGCTTTCCCAAACAAGGTGTAAGTGAGCAAACGCCATACGAAGGCGCGGTATCGGCGCTCAAAGTGGCGACTGCAGCAGACGTACAAAACCTGGCGCAAACGCGGGCAGAGGATCTTGGGTTTCTTAAAGCTGAGGATCTGAACTCAGCTCGGGTGATGAGGCAAAACCTGGGATTGCGTCATGCAGCGGGCGGTCAGAATTTGGAGTTTGTGTTGGATGCCGCGCGGGCGGCCTCTCGCGATGCCAATCGGTATATGCAATGGATCGGGGTTGCTGTTTCTCTCAGTGACCGGGGGGATCTGTGGACAGAATATGCCAACGCCTTGCTTGCAATCGATGTCAGCAACAGCAATCGCAAAAAAGAGTATAATGCGCGGTCGCTATCTGCGGCAGTGAACGGATATTTTCGGGCGCAGAATACAGGCGCGCAAGTTTCTGCACTGCAGGTGCTTTCAGAGGGTTTAGAGAAATCCGGGCGTGGTCGGGATATGCTGGCTGCCTTACGTTTGGCCAATACGCTGCAACCCCGGGATGATATTGCCCGCGCATTGGAAGCCGCGATTTTGAAATACGGCTTCCGGGTCGTCGACAGCACGGTGGAAAGCGATTCCACAGCGCCGCGAATTTGTGCGCAATTTTCAGAACCTTTGGTCAAAGCGGGGGTGGATTATGAACCCTTCGTCAATCTGCCATCGTCTTCTTTGGTGGTACAGATTGATGACTCACAGTTGTGCGTTGATGGGGTCGCGCATGGCAGCAGATATCGCATTCTGCTGCGCAAAGGGTTGCCCGCCGCATCGGGTGAGGTTCTGCACAAAGATGTTGAGCTGACGCATTACGTACGTGATCGTGCCCCGTCGGTGAAATTTCCGGGGCGATCCTATGTGTTGCCCAAATCCGCTGATGCGGCCTTGCCCGTTCAAACGGTTAACTTGACCGGGCTAGAGTTGAAATTGCGTCGGGTGAGTGATCGGAATTTGCTGCGCGCTGTTCAGGATGGGTATTTTGGCCGCCCACTGAACCACTGGCAGGATCAGAACTTTGCTAGTGAAATTGCACAGGATGTGTGGGTCGGTACGGGTGAGGTCCAGAATGAGCTGAACCAAGACATGGTAACCCGATTACCTATGGGCGAGGCAATTGCCGGGCAACCAGCTGGAATTTATGCGCTGACTGCACGAGTTCCGGGGGCGGATCCCTATGACGACCCGGGCGCCACACAGTGGTTTGTTCTCAGCGATCTGGGAATCAGCACGATGTCGGGTACAGATGGGTTGCACGTCACAGTCCGTGGCTTGGGGGATGCGTTACCCAAAGCCGGGGTCGAGGTGACACTGGTGTCTCGGGCCAATGCGGTGCTTGGAAAACTGACCACGGATACAGGTGGGTACGCCCGCTTTGAACCGGGCTTGGTGCGCGGGGATGGATCAGCAGCGCCTGCAATGGTTTTGGCAACGCTTGAGGACACGGACCTGGGGTTCCTGTCTCTGACAGACCCGGCCTTTGATTTGTCGGATCGCGGCGTTGAAGGGCGTGCACCTGCGGGTCCGGTCGATGTCTTTTTGACCACGGATCGCGGCGCTTATCGGGCAGGTGAAGTGATCCATGCAACGGTTTTGACGCGCGATGATGCGGTTGCGGCCCTCGAAGGGGTGCCGTTGACGGCGGTCCTCAGCCGTCCTGATGGAGTGGAGTATCGCCGCCTTGTTTCCGGCGGTGGCAATGTTGGGGGGCACGTGTTCTCGTTTCCCGTGGGACCAAGCGTTCCACGCGGGGCGTGGCGGTTGGATATCAAGACCGACCCCAAAGGAAAAAGCGTCGCGACCCAAACGGTCTTGGTCGAAGATTTCCTGCCAGAACGGATCGACTTTACGCTTTCATTGCCGAATGCACCGTTGCGCCCGGGCGAAAGCCCCCCGTTACAGGTTCAGGCAAAGTATCTCTTTGGTGCGCCGGGGTCTGATCTGAAAATTGACGGTCAGGTTGTGCTGCGCGCGGCCTCACAATTGGCAGAGTGGCCCGGTTATCAGTTCGGTCGCCATGATGAGCGCGCATCGGCGCAGAGCAGCTATTTCGGAGATCAGAAAACGGATGACAAAGGGCAGGCTTTTGTTCCGGTCGAAATTCCGCGTCTCAGCTCGGCGGGCAAACCGCTCGAAGCGACCGTGATCGCGCGCGTTGCAGATGGATCATCGCGCCCGGTTGAGCGGCGTTTGGTTGCGCCGGTGTTGCCGGATACGCCTGTTCTGGGGATCAAGCCCCTGTTCGACGGTGTGGTGACTGAGGGTACAGAAGCCGGGTTCGAGATCATTGGCTTAACTCCAGACCTAACGCCCACCCCAATGCAGGTGCGCTGGACCCTAAATCGGGTCGAAACCCGGTATCAGTGGTATCAGCTGTATGGCAATTGGAACTGGGAACCGGTGACCCGACGCACCCGGATCGCGACAGGCGATGCGACGCTACAAGGGCAACCATTGTCTGTGTCCCATCCCGTGGATTGGGGCACGTACGAGCTGGTGGTTGAACGTATTGATGGCGGCTATGTCGCCGCTTCAGCGGATTTCTACGCAGGTTGGTATCAAGCAGCGGATGCGTCCGCGACGCCAGACCGGTTAGAGCTTTCCTTGGATCAAGACAGCTATCAACCCGGGGACACAGCCAAATTGCGCATCGTCCCACGGGCGGCTGGCACAGCATTGATTACAGTGATGTCGAACAAGGTCATTCATCGCGAGGCGGTCGAGGTGCCCGCCGGTGCCAGTGTGGTCCCCCTTGAAGTGACCAAAGATTGGGGCACCGGCGCCTATGTCACGGCGTCGGTGATCCGTCCGATGGATGTCTCCGCAGGTCAAAACCCGGCCCGCGCACTTGGGCTTGCCCATGCAACAGTAGACCCAATCGGGAAACAGCTTGCGGTCTCTCTAGAGGTGCCAGATGCGTCGCAACCCCGCCAAACCCAGCAGGCGAAAGTTACCGTTTCCGGTGCAGCACCCGGTGAACAGGTTTGGATGACGTTGGCGGCAGTGGATGTTGGCATTCTCAACCTGACGGGCTTTGAAAGCCCGGACCCCGATGGGCACTACTTTGGCCAACGTCGGTTGGGCGTTGAGCTGCGCGACGTTTATGGACGTTTGATTGATGGGTTGAACGGCGCTGTTGGCTCTGTGCGATCCGGCGGGGATGCCAACGCAGGCATGCGCTCGCAATCCCCGCCGCCAACCCAAGACTTGATGGCGCGCTTTAGCGGCCCGGTTGAGGTGGGCGCAGATGGCACGGCCACTGTCGACATCGACCTGCCCGCGTTTAATGGCACCGTGCGATTGATGGCCGTAGCATGGAGCAAAACAGCAGTTGGTCAGGCCGAGCGGGACATGATTGTGCGCGATCCTGTGGTTGTAACCGCAAGTTTGCCGCGCTTTTTGGCGCCGGGTGATGACAGCCAGATCTTGCTTGAGATTGTGCATGCGGATGGCCCTGCTGGTGACATGACAATGACCTTGACTGGTGACAGCACCTTGCAACTGGCCACACAGCCAGGCGGCTTCACGCTCGAGACAGGCGGCAAAACCATGTTCCGGGTGCCGGTCAAGGCTGTGCAATCTGGGGTGGGGAACATCGACGTTGTTCTGACCACACCAGATGATCGTGTCTCGCGTCAAACATTGCGCTTACCTGTTCAGTCGAATGATCCGGTTGTCGCGCAAACGCGGCGGTTCACACTGGGCGCGGGGGACAGTTTCCTGTTCAGCAAGGATGTCTTTACCGGGCTGCGCACAGGATCTGCACAGGCAATCTTGTCTGCGGGCGCTTTGGCGCGCTTTGATGCGCCGGGTTTGCTGACGGCGCTGGATCGATATCCGTACGGATGTACGGAACAGGTGACCTCCCAAGCGATGCCCTTGCTGTACCTTTCGTCTGTTGCTCAGGCTGCGGAGCTTGGGGATGGTCCAGCGGTCCGGGCGCGTATTGATGCCTCGATCGCGCGGGTGTTGACACGGCAAGCGTCGAACGGGGCCTTTGGCCTATGGCGCGCTGAAAGCGGTGATTTCTGGCTGGATGCCTATGCCAGCGATTTCCTGAGCCGAGCCCGCACCGAGGGGCACGTGGTCCCCGACCGGGCCTTTACCCAAGCGATGGATAATCTGCGCAACCGTATCAATTACGCGCCGGATTTTGATATCGGAGGCGAAGACATTGCCTATGCCCTGATGGTGCTCGCTCGCGAAGGGGCGGCCGCCATGGGCGACCTGCGATACTATGCGGATGTCAAAGGGGATGGGTTTGCAACGCCGCTTGCCGCCGCCCAACTGGGGGCAGCCCTCGCATCCTACGGGGATCAAACCCGCGCGGACCGGATGTTCTCTCGCGCGGCTCAACTGATCGACCGTCAACAAGGGCACGAGGGGCCGTTTTGGCGGGCGGATTACGGAACATCTGTCCGCGATTCTGCCGGGGTTCTTGCCTTGGCCGTCGAAGCGGGCAGCGCAGTGGTGGACCGTAACCGTCTGATCACCCAGATCAGCCAAGAAACCGAAACCATGTCGACGCAAGAGTCCGCCTGGACCCTGCTCGCGGCACAGGCATTGGTGAAATCACCAGAAACCTCAGGGTTGAGGGTCAACGGTGCGCCGGTTGAAGGGCCGTTTGTACAAATATTGTCTAATGCGACGCAGGAGGCGATGAATATAACCACGACAGGCAGCGGGGATCAGGACATTACTCTGACCACACTCGGAATCCCCGAGGTCGCCCCCCCCGCCGGGGGCACAGGCTACAGTATTCAGCGGCAATATTTTTCTATGGATGGGGAAGAGATCAATGGACCCTCTTTTGTCGTTGGTGATCGCTTTGTCGCCGTGGTCACGGTTCAACCGTTCGAAGACTCTGGCGCTCGGTTGATGGTGCGTGACCCGCTACCCGCTGGATTTGAGATAGACAATCCTAGCCTGTTGCGATCTGGCGATGTGCGCGCGCTTGAGTGGCTAAACCTGTCTGACGCCACCCATAGCGAATTCAGAGCGGATAGCTTTCTTGCGGCTGTGGATATCGGTGGCCGCGATCCGGTGACGCTGGCCTATGTGGTCCGGGCTGTGTCCGCCGGTCAGTTCCATCACCCTGCAGCATCTGTCGAAGATATGTATCGCCCCCGGTTTCGTGCGCGCACAGACACATCGCGCGTGACTGTTCAGGATTGATGATCAGATGAAACGATTTGGGTTCCTGTTTCTGGGGATGCTCCTGTTTCTCGCAGGGGCGCTCAGGGATGCAGGGGACCAGTGGATTTCTGACACCGACCTACCACTGATCCTGACCGAAACATCCACCGAAGTTCGGGATCGAAACGGTGCTTTGCTCCGGGCCTATCCAGTGGGCACAGGCATCTGGCGTTTGGCCCCGGGGAAGGTTGATCCTAGTTTCACAGCGATGTTGATCCGTTACGAAGACAAACGGTTCTACTCTCATTCCGGTGTCGATGGCTGGGCTTTGCTGCGCGCCGTGCGGCAAGCCATCTGGAATGGGCGTCCGGTGTCTGGGGGGTCAACCTTGACGATGCAGGTCGCGCGTCTGTTGGAAGATGGCACAACCGGGCGCTGGGCAGGTAAGCTCAGGCAGATGCGCGTGGCTTGGGCTTTGGAGCGTCGCCTCAGCAAAGACGATATTCTGCGGCTTTACCTGACGCACGCGCCGTATGGGGGCAATTTAGAAGGCGTGCGCGCAGCGACGGTGGCATGGTTCGGAAAAGAGCCGCATCGACTAACGCCTGCGCAATCTGCTTTGTTGGTTGCCCTGCCTCAACGGCCCGAAGGACGACGACCAGATCGATATCCCGATCAAGCGCTAGCAGCACGGGATCGCGTGTTGCACCGGATGCAAAAGCACAACGTTCTGGACGGGGCCGAAGCGCGCGCCGCTTTGAGCGAACCAATCCCGGATGCACAAAGACCGTTCCCGCAATTGGCACCACATTTTGCGGATCGGGTGCGGCTGGAACAGCCAGAAAAAGCTACACATGTATTGACATTAGTCGCTGATCTACAACGCAAGGTCGAGGGTTTGGTCGCGCGCGCCGCTGCTGCAGCCGGTCCTCAGGTTTCGGGTGCTTTGATTGTGGCAGATCACCAAACTGGTGAAATCTTGGCCTCGGTCGGATCACCTGCCTATCAATCTGCGCGACAAGGGTTCGTGGATATGACACAGGCCGTGCGCTCGCCGGGATCGACGTTGAAACCGCTGATCTATGGCTTGGGGTTCGATCAGGGCATGATACACCCTGAGACGCTGATCCATGATGGCCCCGTCATGTTTGGACGTTATGCGCCGCGCAATTTTGACGGTGAATTTCGCGGGGATGTCAGGATCCGGGATGCATTGCAAATGTCGCTCAATATCCCGGTTGTGCGATTGACGAACGAACTGGGTGCGGCGCGGTTGGTCGCGACACTTAAGCAAGGCGGAGCCAGCCCAAAATTGCCAAGTGGTGTGCCCGGTTTGGCTATTGCGCTGGGCGGGGTGGGGCTAAACCTACAGGATCTTGTTCAGCTTTACGCAGGCTTGGCCAACGCGGGGCAGGGTTTGAAATTGCACCATCGGGCGGGGCAATCGTCTGTACCGGTAGGGCGTATGATCTCGGATGTTGCGGCTTGGCATGTAAGCGATATTTTGCGGGGTCTCGCTCCCCCTTCCGGAGCTCAAGCGCATGTTTTGGCCTATAAAACCGGAACGTCTTATGGGCACCGTGACGCTTGGGCGATTGGCTATGATGGGCGTCATGTCATCGGAGTCTGGTTGGGTCGCGCCGATGGTACGCCGGTTCCGGGGGCGTTTGGTGGGGGTCTGGCGGCCCCGGTTCTGTTCGAGGCCTTTGGCCGTTTGAAACCAGATTTTGATCCATTGCCTGCCCCCCCTGCTGCGACACTGATCCTAGGCGCGGCCGAGCTGCCGTTGCCGTTGCGCCGTTTTCGCCCGCGCTCGGCGGCGTTCGAAGCTGCCCAAGATGCGCCTCAGCTGTTGTTTCCACCGAATGGGGCACGTTTGGCGCTGGGCATGGATCCTGTCACGCTGAAAGTACGCGGCGGAGTGGCCCCTTTTATGGTGCTGACCGATGGGGCCGCAGTTGCAACGGAGTTGTATCAATGGGAATTCGAAGTCCCAAACCCCGGGGCCGGATTTTCGACGTTTGTTGTTGTGGATACTGCAGGGCGTTCTGACCGTGTTGCGGTCCGTTTGGAAGACTAGGTTTTAGGAGGGTCACATGTTTCGGTTGTTATTGGTTTTTGCCTTGGCTTTGTCGGGGACGTCAGTATGGGCGCAATGCGCGTCGGATGATGAAATCGTACAATTTGTGGACGATTATGTACAAAAGCAGCCCGCGAAAGCACTCAACGCGGGCGGCAGCATGGATGACGCGCTGTGCACCCAAGCCAAACTTGCCAAAGCGTTAGAGCCGCACATGGGTCCTGTTGTGGGCTATAAAGCAGGGCTGACGAGCAAACCAGCACAGGATCGGTTCAAGGTCAGCGAACCTGTTCAAGGTGTTCTCTATCGTGACATGATGCTGGAAAATGGTGCTGAATTGCCCGCTGGGTGGGGCACTCGACCTGTTTTTGAATCGGATTTGATTTTGGTTGTAGGGGATGAGGCGATAAACCAAGCCACAACCGTCACCGAAGCTATGGCGCATATTTCTACAGTGCATCCGTTTATGGAGTTGCCTGATCTGACACTGGCCAAGGGGGAACCAATTACAGGCGTTACTTTGACAGCTATGGGTGTGGGTCCACGTCTTGGCGTCTTAGGCGCGGGAATCCCTGTGACGAACCCCGTCGAGATGGGGCAAGCGTTGGCGGATATGCAAGTGACCCTGCGCGCTGCCGACGGCGAAGTTCTGGTCGAGGTGCCGGGCAAAGCGGTGATGGGTCATCCTGTGAATTCGGTGCTGTGGCTGAGGTCCAAAGGGATTGAGCTGAAACCGGGGGACATGGTGTCGGTTGGCTCGTTTGGCCCCCTGTTCCCGCCGGTCAAAGGCAAGGGCGGCGCGTCTGTCACATACACGGGATTGCCGGGGAACCCGTCTGTGTCAGTGGTTTTTAAATAGAACCAGCCCAACTGAACAGGGTGGCGGGGGCGTTAACGCCGCCCCTCGCGCAGCCATCCGGCTAGAATAAGACCAGAGGCCAAAAGCAAAACCAACCAAACGGGCAATAGCGGTGTTTGGGTCACATCGCGGGTTTCATACGCATTGCGCGGGGTTAGGCCGATCCATCCACGTCCAGCAGCGGGTCGCCCTTCGCGCACATTGCGCAAATTGGGCAGGCCCTCTTGCAAGCGTAGGACTCCGCCGCGCAATCCCGTGATCAAAGGATCTAGTCTGTCCCCTGTCGCAATGGTTTCTTCAAATTCGCGAGGGGCAGAGGGGCCTAACCCGATCACCGCCTCTTGCGCACCTTCGGACAGGCGATAGAGCCCGATTTCAGGACCTACATAGGTTGCTTCAAACCGGCCCGGAGTAACCTCGGTCAAATCCACGGTGACCGGGTCACCTGTTGGTGGAGTCACGGTAACGGACCCAATTTCGGTGTCCAAAGTGCGCCGGATGATGCGCATTGTCTGGCCATTGGCCTCGGCCCACAGCGCCTCTTCCTCAAGTTCGGGCTCTTTCATCATCCAATGGGCAAGGCGACGCAGCAATTCGAGTTGCGGCCCACCGCCTTCGTACCCTCGGCTCCACAGCCAAGCATGATCCGAGGCAAGCAAGGCAACGCGCCCCTCTCCGACGCGATCAAGGATCAAGAGGGGGCGATCATCGGTGCCCGTCATCACTGTATTGCCGGACCGTGCTTCCACTTCGATCTGGCGGAGCCAAGCCCCCCATTCATCGGCTTGGGACAGGTCGGATGTCACGGGGTGGCGTTGCCCAAGGTCGGTAACTTTGGGCAGGTAACGCTCTTCGATTACTCGTGCTGTTGGTTCCGCCGGCAAGATCGGGGCAAGGGGCGAGCGATAGATGCTATCCGCAGTCGCAAAGTCAGGGCCTGCAGCAACCAACACCGCCCCGCCTTTGGAGACATAGTTTGAGACGTTATCCAGATAAATCGCAGGCAAGATCCCGCGTCGTTTGTACCGGTCGAAAATGATCAGGTCGAAATCGTCGATTTTTTCCAAAAACAGCTCACGCGTGGGAAAGGCGATCAGGGACAGTTCATCCACTGGAACGCCGTCTTGCTTTTCAGGTGGGCGCAGAATGGTGAAGTGAACCAGATCAACCGAGCTGTCTGATTTAAGAAGGTTGCGCCATGTGCGGCCACCGGCGTGGGGTTCGCCACTGACCAAAAGCACGCGCAGACGGTCGCGAACACCATTCATCTGAACAAGGGCTGTGTTGTTGCGGTCCGTCAGCTCCCCGTCTGCTTCGGGGACTGAAAACTGGATCACATTCCGCCCGCCATGTGTCAGCGTGACGGGCAATTCGATATCTCGTCCGGTCGGCACATCGAATTGTTCCGGGCGCGCGCCATCGACCGAGATCTCGAGCCTTGCCAACGGTCCAACAGACGGCACGGCTCCGCTGTCTTCGATCCGCAGTGTCAATGTTACGGGTTCACCGATGATGGCAAACGCCGGGGCGTTGGCAACGACCAGACGACGGTCCCAATCCTCAGCCTCGCCGGTCAGCAGCAGGTGCATCGGCGCAGGCAGGACCGGGGCGCGCTCCATATCGTGCACCAACCCGTCAGACAGGGCGATGATGCCGGCGATCCGGGCATTGGGTTCCTCGGCAAGCACCTCGGACAGGGCGGTCATCAGCTGCGTGCCAGCATCGCCTTTGCCGTCCCCAACCGGGATGCGCCGCAGGTCGGTATTTGGACGGTTATCAATTTGTTCAGCCAGCGTTTCAGCGGCGGCATTGGTTTGTGTGCGTCGGTTTGCCAAAGACTGGCTTGCGCTTTCATCTTCGAGCATCACGACGATATCAGTGAGCGGCGTACGGTCTTCGATTTGATACACAGGTCCGGCCAAAGCGGCCAAGAGAAGCGCCATCCCAAGCCCGCGCAAGGCCCAGCCCGACATTCCTCGCCACAAAGCCAGCCCAACGCCAGCCAAGGACAGCAGGGCCAGCGCGATCAGCACAGGCAGCGGGATCAGAGGGTCGAAAATGAGTTCTCCGGTCATTGGCCCAACCTGTCCAGCAATGCAGGCACATGGACCTGATCAGATTTATAATTCCCGGTGAGCACATGCATGATCAGGTTGACCCCAAACCGATGGGCCAATTCGCGCTGACGCTCACCAGCATAGCCACGCCCCACCGGCAGCATGTCAGTGCCGTTGCGGGCCACTGCCCAGGCGCCTGCCCAGTCATTGCCTCCGATCACCACTGGCGTCACCCCGTCATTGAGATTGCGAAACGGCATGCCCTCGATTTGTTCCACATCGGCAGGCGCGGCCTCGACCCAGACATCCGGGCTGATGTGGCGGCCGGGGAAATCCTGTAGCAGGTAGAAGGTGCGTGTCAGCACGTGATCCTTGGGCACTGGTTCCAGTGGGGGGATGTTAAGCGGCGCGGCAAGTTGTCTTAATTTCTGGCCATTCGGGCTGGTGCCGCCAAAGCGTGCATAATGTGCATCCTGCGTGTCGAACAGGATCATGCCACCAGACCTGAGATAGGCGTTCAGTTTTGCATTCGCAGCCTCGGACGGTGCGGGTTGCGATGGCGTGACGGGCCAATATAGGAGGGGGAAAAAGGCAAGCTCGTCCCGTTCGATGTCCACACCAATCGGTGCAGCCGGTTCGATTGAGGTTCGAAAGTACAGGGTGTCTGATAGTCCCCGCAATCCGGCCAAGGCGATCTCGTCCACAGTCTGGTCACCCGTTAGCACGTGGGCCAGAACCAATTCATGCGCGGCCTCTAAAGCAAAATCAGAGGCATCTTGAGCTTTAAGATGCGGTGTGAACAGTAACAAGGCAATCACCGGGGCCACCACCCGAGCATTGCGCAGGCGCCCGGATAATAGCAAAGACGCGATCACATCCAAGCAGAGCAAGATCAGTGAGAGACTGAGCAAGGCCCCCCCGAGGGGCTGTTCCTGTTGCGCGCTGGGGCGTTGCACTTGGATGGTCGCGGGCCACCTCGCCTGTTCTAAGATCGTGTCTGTCGTCATCACGTTTCGGGCCAACACTCTTTTTTCATTGCCATATAGACCGGGGCGCAGATTGGGGCCAATGCGGCCAGACAACAGCTCTGGGCCGTCAATACCGGGCAGGGTGTCGGCGTTCATCAAAGTGCCAAAGCCATCCATAACCTGCGTTGGGCTCCAGACTGTGCCCTCGACACTGGCTGGGGTGGATTTGGTGCCAGAGGATACGGTCAACCGTTCCATCATCTCAACAAACAGGCCGGACAGCGGCAGGGTCGAGGATTCCGCATCTGACGTGATGTGGAACAACACAACTTGGCCTAGGCCCAGCGATTTGCGCGTTACCAGCGGGGTGCCGTCACTGAGAGAGGCGATCACACGATCGGCGAGGTTGGGATCGGGTTGCGCCAGAACCTGTGTGGTAACGCGGACGTCGTCGGGGATGGTCAGGCCATAAAAGGGCGATGTGTCGGGGAAAGGGGCTAATGATTTCGGCTCTCCCCAGCTCATGGCGCCACCGACTGACCGGCCACCACCGCGTAATCGAACGGGGAGGAGGGGATCTTCGGTCTTGCGGCCAAGGTCACTGTTGGCGGTGCGTGGCCCGGCAAACCGCAAGAGCAGCCCGCCATTTTCGACCCAAGCAATAGTTTCGGCTGTTTCAAGGGCGGTTAGGTTTGTGACATCTGCCAAGGCGATCACATCTGGATTGGCAGGCAGAACTTCGAGCAGAGAGCCCTCGATGATGTCCGCGCTTGGGGTGACGACTTTGGTGAGGTAATGCAAAGGCGACAGCAGTTCGAGCCCTTCGCGGTTTTCCCGGCCTGCGATCAAAGCGATTTCGCGTCGGCGCAGGCTATCATCCGTGAGCGCTGTTGCACCCGCAGAGGCTTGGCCCTGAATTTCAAAATGCGTGATCCGGGCGCGCAATTCTGTTGGCAATGACAGCGCAGTTTGGGCGTCAGTTTCGGTGGCCGAAAAGGAAAGATCGACCGAAGCCAACGTGCGCTGCGTTCCCGCAGGGTCGCGACCCTGTGCCAATATGGTGATATTCTGATCTGATGCTGCGGCTGAACGGTGGGCAGAAATCTGCATCGCACTGTCTTCAAAGGTGGCTGGCTTTATGCCGATAACGGGTTGGCCGGATTCAAAGACCTTGACCGTGCCGCGTGTTTCAAACGCGGATAAGAGATCGCTTTGCCATTCAAAGCTGAGGCTGTCGCTGAACCAGAGCGTGTCAAAGGAGTCAGGGATTGTTTGCATATCGGCAAGTGCGGTTTGAACCTGATCCGGGGATGGGGCCCAAGGCATTGGGGTCAATCCGGGCAATCGGCTGCGCCATGCCTCAGCAGACTGAAACACCAAAGGCTGCGGATCTGTGAGCTGCAACACGGCGACCGTGCGCCCCATTCGGCCTGCTTTGGTCAGCTCGGCATCCAACTGGCGTGTGCTGGTTGGCCAGTGGGTGGCCCCGGCCCAACTGGCATCCAAAACGACCACCAACGGACCTGACCCTGCTTGATCACGGGATGGGTTTAAGACCGGACCGGCAAGACCAATAATCACAGCCGCCAGTGCAAGCAGTCGCAAAGCCAACAGCCACCATGGCGTGCGATCTGAAATGCTTTCGTCGTCCTTGAGTCCCAAGAGTAGGCTGACCGCAGGAAAGCGACGGAGCGTCGGAGTGGGAGGCACGGCCCGCAGGATGAACCAGAGAATGGGAAGCAGAACGAGCCCCAGCAACAGCCAAGGCGTGGTAAAAGCGATGCCAGACAGCAGATTCATCGCGCCCCTCTTTCGAGTGCCTGATACAACCAGACAAGTGCAGTTTGCGCCGAATGCCCGGTGTCGTGACGGCCAAACATCCAACCTGTGGCGTTGCAGATCCGTTGCAGGTGGTCGCGGCGTTCAGCCAGCCGATCCAGATACCGAGTCCTTAGGTCACCCGCCTTAAGGGTTTCGTGGCGCAATGTGCCACCGACGCTTTCAAAGACAGTCCGACCTTGAAAGGGAAACGCCTCTTCGCTGGGGTCCAGCACCTGCATAATCACCCCGCGAATGCCACGATCTGCGGCTTTGGTCAGGGCTGTTTCAACTTCGGTCAGATCCCCCAAAAAATCAGAGATAAACACGGCCCGTGCATGGGGAATAAGGGCTTTGTGTTCTGGAGGGGCATAGTCGGTTTGGTGATCCACGGACCATGCTTCGGCCAATCGTATGACTTGGGCATTGCCGCGACGGGGTGGCAGAGTGGTTCCTGTCAAACCAACGCGTTCCCCTGCTCGGGCCAGCAGGATCGCGGTCGAGAGGCCCAGCAGTCGGGCGCGGTCAATTTTTGTGGGGATGTCTTTGTCTGACGCAAATTGCATCGAGGCGCCCTGATCGATCCAGAACATGACGGATTGCGCGATTTGCCATTCCCGTTCACGAACGAATTGCTGGTCCCCGCGCGCGGACCTACGGTGGTCGATCATTCGCTTGCTATCGCCCAACTGCGCAGGTCGGTATTGCCAGAAATCATCTCCCAATCCCGCGCGTCGACGCCCGTGATCCCCCAGCAGGACAGTGCCCGCCAGTTGTTCCGCACGCGCCAACAGGGGGGGCAATCGGGCGGCTTCCGCTTCGGATCGTTCACGAAGGGTGAGGGCAGGTGTCACGCCGCGACCTCGGATCGTGTCAGACCAGCGGCGGTGCTTTCAATCAGCTCTGCCAGACTGTCACCACGGGCGCGGGCCGCAAAGTTCAATGCCATACGATGGCTAAGCACAGGGCGCGCCATATCAATGACATCCTCGGCATTTGGGGCAAGGCGACCCTGCAACAGAGCGCGGGCGCGTACTGTCATCATCAGCGCCTGCGCAGCACGGGGGCCTGGCCCCCAAGCCACGGTTTCACGGACACGATCTGAGGCACTGGGTTCCTCGGGTCGGAAGGCACGCACCAGATCCAATATCATCTCAACGACCGACTCCCCAGTCGGCATGCGTCGCAACAAAGTTTGAGCGTCGAGCAATTCAGTCTGGGTGAAGATCTGTGTGGCACTTGCGTCTTCTATCCCAGTCGTGGCCGTCAAAATATCGCGTTCAGTTTGACGCGTTGGATAGGGCACATCGATTTGAACCAAAAAGCGGTCCAACTGTGCCTCGGGCAACGGATACGTGCCTTCTTGTTCAATCGGGTTTTGGGTCGCAAGCACGTGGAACGGGGCACCGAGGGGGCGATTTTCCCCCGCTACGGTCACTGTCTTTTCCTGCATCGCTTGCAGCAAGGCGGATTGCGTCCGGGGGCTGGCGCGGTTGATTTCGTCTGCCATCAGCAGCTGACAGAACACCGGACCGGGCACAAACCGGAATTGGCGGCTGCCATCATCAGACGTATCCAGAACCTCGGACCCCAGAATATCTGCGGGCATCAGGTCAGGCGTGAACTGAACACGGCTGCCATTCAGGCCCATGACAGTTGAAAGCGTTTCAACCAACAGGGTTTTCCCGAGCCCGGGCAGGCCAATCAACAGGCCATGTCCGCCGCACAACAGGGCGGTCAGCGTCAGGTCAACCACGCGCTCTTGACCGATAAAGCGATGTGTAATCGACTCTTTGGCCAATCTCAATTTATCTTCAAGGGCTTCAATCTCAGCGACCAAATCGGCAGGTTCGGACATGGTTTTCCTTTCCGTGGACGTATATAATACTAAGTGTATCGCGTTGAGAGGAAATGGCAAAAACAATGAGTGGACAAAAAGCTGTGACTCCCTCGGCAGATGGCATTGCAGAGGCGGTTCGTGCCTCTAAATCACGCGGATTACCGCCTGTGCATCTGTGGACCCCTCCGTTTTGTGGGGATTTGGATATGCGGATCGCACGGGATGGGACATGGTATTATCAGGGATCACCAATCACCCGACCTCAATTGGTGCGGTTGTTTTCGTCTATTCTAAAGCTCGAAGATGACAAATACGTGTTGGTGACACCTGTTGAAAAGGTGGGCATCACGGTCGACGATGCCCCCTTTGTGGCGACAGATGTTGAAGTAACCGGGACAGGTCAAGATCAGGTGCTGGAATTCACCACTCATGTTGATGACACGGCAATCGCCGGACCGGATCATCCGATACGTGTGGTTCGCGATCCTGAAACCGAAGAACCCGCGCCCTATGTCATGATCCGCGCCGGGCTAGAGGCGCTGATTGATCGCAAGACGTTTTATCGTCTTGTGGATCTGGGTGTAGATCACGACGGATGGTTCGGGATCTGGTCCTCAGGCACGTTCTTTCGCATCATTCCGTCAGAGGCATTGGACGGGATTTAGAGGCACGTTTGTACTGGGACAGTACCACGCCCAGTGCAACAATCACCGCACCAACGGCCTGGGACCAGTTCCAGGCTGCGCCGAGGACCATCATGATCACCATCACATAAAAGGGGGCGATGTTCATATGAACAGACGCCACCGCGACGCCCAGTTTTCCAATGGACCCGATATACATCGCTTGGCTAATGCACAGGGATATAACCGCATAAATCGCGAGCATGCCGCCCAGTTCAAAATCAAACGGCAGGGTGGCAATCGAGGGAACAAAACCCAACGAAAGTGATCCGATCAAGAGGACCGAGTTCATCACCAAGGCGCCGGTCATGGTAATGGTTGTTTGACCGATACGGCCCAGATTGGGGAATTCGCGCACGGTTGCCATGCTGGCCCATGTGAACAGAACGGTGGCGGCAACCGCAAAGGCCGCGCCCAACCCCAACTGTGCGGGGGCCAAGGCATTGGTTGCGATAATGCCGCCGAGGATTGAAATGCCGATGCCTAAACAAAAGCTCCAAGTCAGGCGGCGGGTGCGGGCGCGCACTTCGAGCAGGGCGCCGACAAGCGGACCGCAGGATGCAACCAAAGCAACGGTCACCGGATCGGTCAGGTCTTGGGCAACCAACAGGAAATAGGTGCCAAACCCAAACCCAAACCCGCCCACAAACATGGCTTTGCGCCACGGGGCATTGCGCACTTTGGCGGGGCCGTCGAGCCAGATCCACAGCGGAATCATGACGGCCATGGCCAAAGCCAACCGGGCAACGATCACAACAAGCGGCGGCCAGTTTTGCAACAAGACTTCTGCAGCGGGAAAACCAGCGGCCCAGAACAGCATGGCGGACGTGCCAAGCGCATTTCCGGAAATCAAGGTTCGCCGCTCGGACATTGCGCTGGGCGCAAGTGCCTGTGCGGGATCAGGGCTGTAGGCCATCCCGACGTCTTTCTATGTGGTATGTGAATCGCACCAGATTCGATGCTGTGGGGCCAAATCACCCGGAATGCGTGTCCAAGTCTGGCCGGTTTTCGACAATGTGTCGTTTTCAGTCCCTTGGCGGCGAACTGTTTTCCAAGTTATTCCTTTTAGCGAAACAAATGAGAGCCCCGATGCCCCGATTTGCCGCCAATATTTCATTATTATTTGCCGAGCTGCCCTTTCTCGATCGCTTTTCTGCCGCTGCAAATGCGGGGTTCGAAGCGGTGGAGATTTTGTTTCCATATGACATTGCAGCAAAGAACACCCGCCGTGCCCTGCTTGCGAATGGATTGGAGTTGGTGCTGATCAATGCGCCGCCGCCCAATTACACAGGGGGCACGCCGGGGTATGCAGCCATTCCGGGGGGTGAGGACAGGTTCCAGCGTGATATTCGGCGCGTGATGCGATACGCTGAGCAGCTTAAACCCGAGCATATTCATATCATGGCAGGCTATGAACAGGGCCCCGACGCGCAGGCTAGTTTCGTGCGGAATTTGCAATGGGCGGCAGATCAGCATCCCAATCAGAAGTTTACCATCGAACCTTTGAATGCAGGCGCTCAGCCCGGATACTTTTTAAACGATTATGATCTGGCTGCGGACATCCTGACGGCGGTCGATCGGGTCAATGTAGGCCTGCAATTTGACAGCTATCACGCACAGGTGATCCACGGTGATGCCGCAGGTATCTGGGAGCGGTTTCATCCTTTAGTCACTCATGCTCAAATTGGGGCAGCGCCAGACCGCAGCGAACCTGCGCCGGGACCGATTGATTTTCCGTCACTTTTTGCGGCGATGGACGGGTGTGGGTATCGGGGGTGGGTCAGTGCTGAGTATGATCCCAGCACGCCGCGTACGGTGCAATCCCTGCATTGGATGAGATAACCTGTGCGCAAATGCACTGGACATCACATCCATCAAGCTGCTTGTGATGGCGGTAAGAAGGGATGATCCACCATGTTTCCAGCTCGTTTTGCGCCAGTCTTGTTTGCATTTTTGATCTCAGGCCTGATGTCTTGTACCGTAACCTGTGTTGCCACCCTCAAAACCTTGGGGTTTTCAGATCAGGTTTTAGGAACCTGGATCGAGGCGTGGACCTTTAGCTGGCCGATTGCTTTTGCCGTTATTTTGGTTGTGGGTCCGGCGACACGCAAATTCGTAGCAAAGTTGACCGCCTGAACCCTACCTTTGGACCAGGCGCTTAATGCGCCTCGGCCCAGTTTGCCCCCTGACCGGCATCCACTGTGAGCTTAACGTCCAGTTTGACAGCGGGATCTGATGCGCCTTCCATCACGCGACGGGCCACATCAATGGTTTCATCGACATGGTCAGCCGGCACTTCGAACAGCAGTTCATCGTGCACTTGCAACAGCATCCGCGCGGGCAAATGTGCGATGGCAGCAGGCATCTGGATCATGGCGCGGCGGATAACATCCGCGGCGGTGCCTTGAATGGGGGCATTGATGGCTGCACGTTTGGCAAAGCCAGCGCGCGGACCCTTTGAGGACATCTCTGGCGTGTGGATCTTGCGCCCGAACAGCGTCTGAACATATCCGTGCTCTTTGGCAAAGGCGACTGTGTCATCCATATAGGTCCGAATGCCGGGAAAGCGTTCAAAATAGCGGTCAATGAATCCTTGCGCCTCGCTACGCGGAATGCGCAGGTTGCGAGCCAGTCCAAACCCGGAAATGCCATAGATCACACCAAAGTTGATGGCTTTGGCCTGACGGCGAATGTCGGCTGTCATCTCGTCCAGCGGCACGTCGAACATCTCTGACGCGGTCATGGCGTGAATATCCAACCCATCCGCAAAGGCTTGTTTCAAGGCATCAATGCCAGCGATGTGGGCAAGGATGCGCAATTCGATCTGGCTGTAATCGAGCGACAGCAAGACATTGCCCGGTTCAGGAATAAATGCCTCGCGGATGCGGCGCCCTTCTTCAGTGCGCACGGGAATATTCTGTAGGTTCGGGTCGGTCGAGGCCAGCCGGCCGGTGGTCGCCCCGGTGATCGAATACGACGTGTGAACCCGGCCCGTATCAGGGTTGATGTGCGTTTGCAGCGCATCGGTATAGGTTGATTTCAGCTTGCTCAGCTGACGCCAATCCAACACCCGGCGGGGCAATTCGTGTTCGGTTGCCAGATCTTCCAGAATGTCCGCACCGGTCGAATACTTGCCCGTCTTGCCCTTTTTGCCGCCCTCTAGCCCCATCTTTTCAAACAGAATTTCGCCCAATTGCGCGGGCGAGCCGACATTGAATGTTTCACCCGACAATTCGTGTATCTCGGCCTCAAGCCCTGCCATCTTCTGGGCAAACGCGTTGGACATACGGCTGAGCACCTCGCGGTCGACTTTGATACCGTGCATTTCCATTTCAGCCAACACAGGCACCAGTGGCCGTTCCAGCGTTTCGTAAACGGTGGTGACCTGCGCGCGGTGCAATTGAGGCTTGAAATGCTGCCAAAGACGCAGGGTGATATCGGCATCTTCGGCGGCGTAAGCGGTGGCCTCGTCAATTGGCACCTTGTCAAAGGTGATCGCGGATTTACCGCTGCCCAACAGGGGTTTGATCGGGATTGGTGTGTGGTTCAGGTATCGGTCCGACAGGGTATCCATACCATGTCCGTGTTCCCCGGCGTGCATGGCTGATGACATCAGCATGGTATCGTCGATCGGGGCAACGGACACGCCGTACCGTTTGAAGATTTTGGAGTCGTATTTCATGTTCTGCCCGATCTTCAGGATCGAGGGATCCTCAAGCACGGGTTTCAAGATATCGAGCGCCTCGTTCAACGGCATCTGCCCCTCGGCCAGCTCATCCGAGCCGAACAGATCGTCCGCTGATCCATCGCGGTGGGTCAGGGGGATGTAACAGGCGGTGCCGGCCTGAACACAGAGCGAAATGCCGACCAGATCGACGATCATTTCATTTAGGCCAGTGGTTTCGGTATCCACAGCGACCCAACCATGCTCGCGGATCTGATCCACCCATTTATGCAGCGCTGCCGCGTCGCGCACACACTCGTATTTTGTGGCATCAAACGGAATGTCCGCGACGGCGATTTCTTCGGCTTCGGGGGCGACCTTGTCGGTGATGGTCGGGGCTTCGGCCCCCAGTTGATCCGCGATCCGCTTGGTCAGAGTGCGGAATTCCATTTCGGCCAGAAAGGCCAGCAACTTGTCTGGATCAGGATCACGAACCTCCAGATCCTCGAGCGTGAAATCGAGCGGGGTGTTTTCGTCCAGTTGAACCAGCCGCTTGGACAGCTCGATCTGATCGCGTTTTTCGACCAAAGTCTGGCGGCGTTTGGGTTGTTTGATCTCTTCGGCGCGATCCAGCAGGCTTTCCAGATCACCGTATTCGTTGATTAATAACGCGGCGGTTTTGATGCCAATGCCGGGCGCGCCGGGCACGTTGTCTACGCTATCCCCGGCCAGCGCCTGCACATCCACGACCCGGTCAGGGAACACGCCGAATTTCTCGAACACTCCATCCCGGTCAATGCGCTTGTTCTTCATCGCGTCGTACATTTCGACACCGTCACCGACCAATTGCATCAAGTCTTTGTCCGAACTGATGATGGTACAACGGCCACCGGCCGCGCGCGCTTGTACAGCTAGGGTCGCGATGATGTCGTCGGCCTCGTACCCTTCTTTTTCCTCGCAGGCGATGTTGAAGGCGTGGGTCGCTTCCCGCGTCAGGGGCATCTGTGGGCGCAAATCCTCGGGCATTGCCTCGCGATTGGCTTTGTAGAGGTCATACATATCGTTGCGGAAAGTATGGGACCCCTTGTCAAAGATGACCGCGACATGCGTCGGGGCATCCGGGCCGTGGTTGCTTTCGACATAGCGTTGCAACATGTTGCAGAACCCGGACACGGCGCCAATCGGCAGGCCGTCGGATTTTCGCGTCAGCGGCGGCAGCGCGTGATAGGCACGGAAAATGAAGGCCGAGCCATCGATCAAGTGCAAATGGCAGCCTTTGCCAAATTCTGTTTTGCTCATGGTGTGCTGCCCTATCCGCTCAGTTTCATCGGTGTCTGTGCATTCTATCCGTTATCCGAGTGCGATCCGCAATCGTACAGGGCGCAGTGACCCCCGAATTTGAACAGGATTTTGCCAAAAGCTTTGAGAGGCATTGGATGCAGAAGGAGGTGTGCCGCCTGATTAAGGCACCATGGCCAAGGGCCCCAGCAGGTCAGAGGGGCCAATGCGAACGCTGTGTTCAGGCTGCGCCCGACGTCAGGGCAAGAAACACATCTTCCAGATCGGCTTCTTGCGTTTTGACGTCGCGGATCCGGATATTTGCGGCCCGCACCGCCTCTAGCACCTGTTCCGCGCTCAGCTGTTGGCTGTGATAGTGCAACGCTATAGTGCCATCGGATCCGAACGATGCATCAATCCCCTCGGCCCGTGGCAATGTCGTGGCGGGTTCATCGGGGACAATCACCATGGTGCGCCTATCGAGGCGCCCCAACAGGTTGGCGGTGCTATCTTGTACCACCAGTTGACCCTGATTGATGATCGCAATCTCGTCACACATTTCCTGCGCTTCTTCGAGGTAGTGTGTGGTCAGGATAATCGTCATCCCCTGCTCATTCAGCTTGCGAACATTGGCCCACAGCATTTGGCGCAGTCCAATATCGACCCCAGCAGTCGGCTCATCAAGCACCAGAATATGGGGGCGATGAACCAGCGCTTTGCCCAGCAACAAACGACGGCGCATACCGCCGGACAGAGTTCTGGCATAGGCCTCGGCTTTGTCTGTCAGGCCAATCATCTCAAGGATTTCATCGCTGCGGCGCTGTGCCTTAGGGACGCCATACAGTCCCGCCTGTACCTCTAACGCGCCGCGTGGGGTGAAAAACGGATCAAGGTTCAGCTCTTGTGGCATCACTCCAATCGAGGCGCGGGATTGGCGCGGGTTGGCATCCTGATCAAACCCCCAGATCGTTACCGAGCCACTGGATTTGACGACAAGACCTGCAAGGACATTGATCAGGGTGGATTTCCCCGCCCCATTTGGCCCAAGCAGCCCGAAAACTGATCCCCTTGGGACGGAAAGATCGATACCCTTGAGTGCATGTTTTTCGGGTTGGTTGCGCCCGCCACTGTAGGTTTTGGTCAACCCCTGGATCCGGATCGCGTCCTGTGTCATCTGCGGCTCTTGCCCCTGTGCATTCCATCGCTCATAAACGCATCTATTCCATGCCCGCGAAGCCGACAACCAGAAGGACCGCCAGCGATGACAATTGAAGCGCCGGAAACCAAAATTGTTGAAAATGCCCGTGTTGCCTGTGATGGCAGCGAAGGTGCTTTGGGGCATCCCCGCGTTTGGTTGCAAATCCCCGAGGATACCGGTCGCGTTGAATGTCCGTATTGCGATTGCCTGTATATTCTTAAAGGGCACGAAGACGACTGATCAAGCGGTGGTAGGCGTGGTGTCTTAGCCGAGCCAATCTTTGCGAACAACGGCATCGTTGAGGGCGATCAGGTCTTCTTTGAGTTGGCGGATTGGGGTTGGCCCACCAAGGCACACCCGCACGGCTTCCGGCAATGGTAGATATGTGACCGCGAAGGCATCGCTTGGCATCAGGCCAATTTGACGAGTTGCCATCCGACCCATCAATTCGGCGCGGCTGGTGCCAGGTGGCAGCGTGAGCCAAAGGTTGAATGCGTATGGGTCACTGCGAAACGAACAATTTTTCAGGATTGATGCGGCCAGATCTTGGCGCTCTTTTGCGGCTTTTCGAATAAACGTCTGAAGCTCGGCAGCTGTGCCATCTTCGATCCATCGTCCCATCAAGGCCAGCGTCAGCGGTGAGGTCATCACGCTCATGCTGCGCAGAATTTGGGAGAATTGCCCCATAAGATCCTGTCTTGGAACCGTCGTATAGGCCAGTCGCAGCCCCGCACCAAACGCTTTGGACAGACCGGCAATATGCCACCCTAAATCCGGAATTAGATGAGAGATCGGGACTGGCGCCTCGGGCGTCACAAAGCAATAGGCGTCATCTTCGATCAGAGGGATATCATGCTTGCGCAAGACGGCGGCGATCTCTTTGCGACGCTCAGGTGGGATGGTGGTGGTGGTCGGGTTCTGCAATGTGGGGTTTAGATACAGGGCTGAGGGCCAAAGCGTCGTAATCCGCTCTTCTAAAGCATCGGGAAGAATGCCGTGTTCATCACTGGCGACCCCTTCAAGCTGGATGCCAAGGCGGGATGCAATCGATCGGATGCCGGGATAGGTCAAGTCCTCACATAGCACGGTCATGCCGGGTTCGCTGAGGAGCGTCAGAATTGCAAACAGGCTGGCGTGTGCGCCGGGAGTGATGGTCAGTTGGTCCGGGGTGTGGGACAGCCCATGTTGTTGCATCCAATCAATTGCGATGTCGCGATCATGGGGGCTGCCGGTGACGGATTGGTATCGCAGCAGCGGTACAAGGTTTGCTGACACATGCGAAAGCCCTTGCTGCATGCGGGCGATCAAGTCTGGATCATCCGGTTCTGGCGGCATGTTCATCATCGGGTCTTCTTCCGATGAACGTCTGGGATCGGGGTGTTCTGTTTCCGCTTCGATGGCGCGGACAAAGGTGCCGCGCCCGACAAAGCTTTCGATGTAGCCACGTCGGACTGCTTCGGCATAGCCCCGCGAAACTGTCGAAAAATCCAGACCCAAAACTTGGGCGACCGCGCGTTGTGCGGGAAGCCGGTCACCCGGAGACAGGGTTCCCTTGTCTATGTCAGAGCGGATGGCTTCGGCAATTTCAATGTACCGGGGATTGCCGGTGTCGCTTAGTACAGGGCTCCAGAGAGTCATGGAGGGGGCCTCATTTTTCATGGCTGCACGATCATTAAGGGGGGCGTGCATACATTGCAACCACATTGTACTCAATAATGATTGCAATCAATTTGGGTTCAATCTATGTATCCGGCGACTCAAGGAGAGAATGCGATGACGGATGCACCCGCGCAGGAAATAGAAACACGCGAAGTGAAGCCGGCGATCCTGAATGGATTGCGGCTTAAGTGTCCGCGCTGCGGTAAGGGCAAATTGCTGCATAGCTATGTCAAAGTGAACGATAGCTGCTCTAATTGCGGTTTGGACCTGACGCCCCAGCGGGCGGATGATGGTCCGGCTTACCTGACCATTCTAATCGTGGGTCACATTTTGGGCTTTGCATTGCACATCGCGTTCACCCAATGGCGCCCAGAGCCGCTTGAGCTTGCGCTGGTAATGTCAGTGCTTGCAGTGGGGAGCGCGCTGGCCCTGTTGCCTCGGATGAAGGGTCTGATCGTGGGGTATCAGTGGGCCAAACGCATGCACGGTTTTTGATCGTCCATTCGATCTATTTGGTTGTTTTGGGGCTGCCCGCAATTATGCGTGCAGCCTTGTTTTTATCCAATGGGTCATTCCCGACGCTGTAAAGAAGATTGCGGCAAGACAAACAATGGATGGACCGGTGGGGGTGTCAAAGTGGTATGACGCCTGAAGCCCGCCCAGTGCGGCAAGGCCTCCAAGACAGGCGGCGATCAAAACCATCCGCTCGGGCGTGTTGGCAAAAGGTCGGGCAGACGCGGCCGGTATGATCAGCATCGCGGCAATCAAGAGCACGCCCACCACTTTGATTGCGACCGCAACAACCACTGACAAGGCCAGCGTCAAAATCAGTTGCTCTCGCTTGGGGTCAATGCCGGACGCGCGTGCAAGGTCCGGGTTCAGTGTGGATAGCAACAAGCCAGACCAACGCCACCAAATCAGGACAAGCACCAGCAGTGCTCCGCCCCAGATCACCATCAGATCTGTTTTGTTTACGGCAAGGATATCGCCAAACAAATAGGACATCAGATCAACGCGCACATCTTGGATAAGCGATACGGCGATCAGGCCAATCGCAAGGGAGGAATGGGCGATCACCCCCAACAGGGTGTCCATCGCATATCCGCGTCCGCTGAGTGTTGAGATTGTCGTCGCCATAATCAAGCACACAGCGAGGACGCCCACAAAAATAGACATTGAAAAGCTGAGTGCGAGCGCAACTCCCATGATCGACGCATGGGCGGTGGCGTCCCCAAAATAGGCCATCCGCCGCCAAACCACGAAACACCCCAAAGGGGCTGCGGCCAACGCAACGCCAAGACCGGCAAGTGCGGCGCGCATCAAAAAACTGTCGAGGAAAACGCTCATGCTGAAGTCTCGTGCGTGTGATCGTGGTGGTGATTGTGTTCATGGCGATACAGTGCCAGCGCGCCTTGGGTGCCGGTCCCAAACAGAGCGCGGTATTCCGGGGCCGAGGCGACATGCTCGGGCGCACCTTCGCAGCAGATGTGACCGTTCAGGCAGATCACCCGATCAGAGGCGGCCATAACGACATGTAATTCGTGACTGACCATCAAAACGGCGCATCCAATTGTTTTGCGAACGTCTTCGATTTGACGATAGAAAGCGGCAGAGCCGGGTTGATCCAATCCTTGGGTTGCTTCGTCCAGAATAAGCAGTTGGGGGCGCATCAACAACGCTCGTGCAAGCAACGCGCGTTGAAACTGCCCACCGGAAAGCGCGGACATTTGCGACCCCATCAGATTGCCAGCACCCGCTTGGGCCAGAGCAGCCTCGGCATCTGCGTCGCTGACCCGGTTTGGCAGGCTTAGGAACCGTCGAACGGTGAGCGGTAGAGTTGGGTCAATGTGCAGCTTTTGCGGGACATAGCCAATGCGTAGACCGGCCTGTTTTGACACCTTGCCGCCATTGGGGCGCACGGCGCCGATGATGGACCGCAACAGGGTGGATTTACCCGATCCATTTGGGCCAACAACGGTAACGATTTCTCCGGCATTCAGGGTCAGGTTTACGTGACTTAAGACCGTTCTGCCGCCAAAACGGACCGATAGCCCCTGCAAATCAACGAGACTCATGATGCGGTGGCATCCTGACAATTTGGGCATAGGCCCTCGGCTTCGATCACGATCCGTTCGATCGTGAACCCTAGATCCTTCGCGGTGCGTCCGAGTTGGCTCTTACTGAGTTCTGAGGCGGACTCGGCCACTGTGTCGCATTCCCGGCAGATCATAAACACAGGGGTGTGGACTTCCCCTGGCTGGGTGCAGGCGACAAAGGCATTCATACGTTCAATTTTGTGAGCGAAACCATTTTTGACCAGAAAATCCAAAGCGCGATAAGCCACCGGGGGCTGTGAGCCCAGGTTTTCTTGGCGCAGTCGGTCGAGAATTTCATAGGCCCCGAGCGCGCGATGCTCTTCCAACAGGATTTCAAGAACACGTTTGCGGATCGGGGTGAGTTGTAGCCCGGCCTGCTTGCAGTGTTTATCGGCGACATCGACGGTGTTTTGAATGCAACAGCTGTGATCGTGATGGGTGAACCCTATCGCGGCCATGATTGTGCTCCTTTTGTGTCAGCCCTCATTTGGGGCTTGATATGTTATACTATGACGCTTAACAACCCCTCCCTAGATGTGTTATAAAGTTACATGGAGCGCGACATGCGTAGAATTTTTCCAATTGCCTTGAGTGTCGGCATGGGGGTGGGCGTTGTGGCACAGGCTGATGTGCCACGAGTCGTAGCGGACATCGCGCCAGTTCACTCGCTTGTTGCGCAAGTTATGGCCGGGGTTGGATCTCCGGATTTGATCGTGCGCCCGGGGGCTTCGCCGCATGAGTATGCGTTGCGTCCGTCGGAAGCTGGGGCATTGGATCAGGCAGATGTTGTGTTCTGGATTGGCGATGAGCTGACGCCTTGGTTGGATCGGTCGATAGAGCGTCTGGCGCAAGATGCGACGGTTGTGTCTTTGTTGGATGCAGACGGGACTGTTCGTTTGCAATTCAGAGAAGGGCCCATATTTGATCACGACGATCACGACGATCATGCGGATGACGCAGGCCATGACGATCACGACGATCATGCGGATGACGCAGGCCATGACGATCACGATGATCACGCAGATGACGCAGGCCATGATGATCACGATGATCATGCAGATGATGCGGGCCATGACGATCACGATGATCACGCGGATGACGCAGGTCATGTCGGTCACGATGATCATGGGGATGAAGAGCACGCCGACCATGCTTCGCACGATGAACATGGGCATGATCACGACGGAATAGACCCACATGCCTGGCTTGACCCAGAGAACGGTAAGCACTGGCTGGATGTGATTTCAGCTGAGCTGGCACGCCTCGACCCAGAAAACGCGGCGCGGTACCAAGAAAACGCAACAAAAGGAAAAGCGCACATTGATAACGCGATGCGCGACATTTCAACCGAGGTGGCATCGATCACTTCAACCCGTTTTGTTGTGTTGCATGATGCCTATCAGTACTTTGAAGAGCGGTTTGGTATTCACGCAATCGGAGCAATTTCACTAAGTGACGCAAGCGACCCAAGCCCGGCGCGGGTACAGTCGGTTCAGAAAAATGTTCGTGAATTGGACGTGACTTGCGTGTTTTCCGAGCCGCAGTTCAATGTCGAGATTGTTGCGACAGTTATCGAAAACAGTCAGGCGAATTCTGCCGTGTTGGATCCACTCGGGGTCGGCATTGAAACGGGACAGGGGTTCTATGTGAATTTGCTACGTAGTTTATCCAGCCAAATCGCGGGCTGCTAAAAATCTTAACGTCGGTCGCGGCGCCTCGGCCACCCTGTCAGAGAAACCCTGACGCCACCTCCAGATTGGTGAGCAAATATCTGGAGGCGTGGAAAATACCTTGGCACCGCAACCGGACGGGCGATGGCTGTGAGTGGTCCATCGCCGGGGGTGGGTGTTATTCGTCGCCTGTGTAAAACCCTATGATATCACCATCCGTCGTAGCGCCCAACCCATTCAACAGGCGGTTGGAATAATTGAAGTAAGCGCAGACTTGGTTCACTTCCAAAATCTCTCCATCCGAACAGCCCGCAATTTTAAGGGCTTCGAAATCGGATTTTACCATTTTCCCTACATTTGCGGTCAATTTCCCCGCATATCGCAGCAATTCCAGTTCTTTGCCTTCGAATTCATCTTCGGGCCGATGGGCTTTGAGAGCGAGAAAAATGCGGTCTGAGCGGGGTTGGTCCTTGATCAGATTGCGCACGTTCATGAAGTGATGTGTCAGCGAATACGTGCAGTCATTGATGATTGAGGTGTAGCTGGCGATGACCTCAAGGAACCAAAAGGGCAGGGTATTGTCCTTGCTGTGTAGAACCGACCGATAAAGGGTTACGTGACCGTTCATCGTTTCGGGGCGTAGGGAATGGACGCGCATAACGGTATCTACAGTGCCATGCGGGGTGCGTGCTTTGTCGAGCAGCTCTTTCAGTCGGCCGTCAGCGGCCTCGTCGTCAATCATTTCAATCCATGCGGTCATGGGGAGGGTCCTTTCAGGATTGAGTGTCTGCTTCAGCGATGAGGCGGCGGTCGACTTTTTGCCGAAAGCGCATCGCGCCAGCGTCTAGGCCAAGATTCAGATAGGGTGTTTTACGTTTGGCCATACCGCGCTGGACCTCTTCGAGGATCTCTTTGTCCTCGTTAAAGGCCATGATCGCGCCTTCGAACATACGTTGGTTCAGGGCGGTGTCGTCTGGGTGCATGTTGCGGTGTTGGAACCAGAAATAGAGCGCGTTTTCTTCGTCCACTGGCGTAATGAAATTGTACGAAATATTGACGAACGCCTCATCCGACAGGGGTTTGTCAGCGCCTCCTAAGCCCGGCGGGGTGTAGACAGACATATTAACGGCCGTGGAAGGAACCCTGCATTCATAGTGCTGTTTTCGATCACAATTATCCCCGAAGGGCAGCATAGCAGCATAATAGGGCGGGGCGGGTTCCGAGGCGATCCACCGATAGATGACAACGGCGTCGTCAGTTTCTTCCAGCTCAAGCGGGCGATTGTCTGTGCCAGCACCCCCAAAAGAGGTTACGTGTACCCAGGCCACGTGGCTAGGGTCGAGCAGATTGTCTGTGATATACAGGTAATTGCAGGCCATCGCCATCGCGCCGCATTGGGTTTTACCCCAGGATGGATTGTCGAAATTCGGGATGTCGATGATATCAGCGAGGTCTGCCTTGTCCGGGTCCCCCATCCAGATCCAGAGAAATCCATAGCGGTCCTCAACCGGGTAACTGCGCACAACAGCACGCTTTGGAATGGCGTTTTCCTGTGTAGGGGCAGAAACACAGGACCCTGTGCAATCAAACGTGAGTCCGTGATAGCCGCACACCACGGTATCGCCTTGGATCTGGCCACGTGACAGCGGTAATTTGCGGTGGGGGCAGGCATCTTCCAGCGCGATTGGTGCGCCAGACTCACCGCGAAAAATCACGATTTCTTCGCTGAGGAGTGTTGTGGCCGTTAGTGTTTGGTCAAAGTCGCCGCTTCGTCCCGCGACATACCAACTCTCGCGCACAAAAGCAGGGCCACCAATAAGATCTTTTTGCATTCCGCACCCCCGGATATCTGGAAACTTCTGGAAACAGGGTGTCGGAAGGCATCCCGTCGGGCATTCCGACAGAATTTTACTACCAAGAAAAAAATTTCATATCAAGAACAATTGTGGGCGGGCTGCGCCGTTACCCCATTTCAAGCCCGTCCGCTTTGCTGATGACGGTCAGAAACGTCACCGTTTCGGTCTTAAGCTCAGTCGGGCCATGGGCTGCGCAGGAATCAAACGACAAGCTGTCGCCAGGAGCCATATCGAATGACCCATCGCCACACCGAAAGACCATTTCACCGGATAAGACATGAATGAATTCCACCCCGCGGTGACGGTAAAACGGACGGACGGCCAAAGGCTGTTCCAACGTGACTACAAAACTTTCATAGCTGACATGGTTGGCTGCTGCGCGCCCAATCATGCGATAGAAATGCCCAAAAGCGCTGCCTTGGCGTTGCACATGGATGCCTTCGCCTGCAGGAACAAAAGACACATCTGTTTTGCCCGTGGTGCCAGCAAAGAAGTTAACCAAGGGAACCCCAATCGCCTGCGCCAATGCGTCCAGCGTAGACAAGGATGCCGAAACTTGGCCGCGCTCGATTTTGGAAATCATGGCTGTTGAAACAGACGAGCGTTTTGACAATTCCGATAGGGTCAGGCCCGCCATGGTTCGGTCGTTCTTCACTGCTGAACCGACGACTTGATCAAGGGGGCGGTGCTGTTCGAGAGGATCCATGGGTTTTGTCATGCTAAGCAGGCTATCCAGATTTTTGACCAATAGAAAGTCATGCTAGGGCTGAGTGGAGCAAATGCTGTTTCTCTCACGCGTGAATAGGCCAGATCAGGACGACGGAATGGGGCGATTATCCGTTACTCGGAAGACGTTGATGCGATTGCGTTCTTCTTGCGGGGTGATCCCAAAACTTTCTTGATAGTGGCGGGTCAGTGCAGAAGTTTTGGCGTAGCCCACTGAATTCGCAATCGAATTGAGCGACTCGCGTGAGTAGATCAGCAACTGGCGCGCGGCCCGCATACGGAGATCTCGATAGTACTGGCCCGGACTTTGTTGTGTCGAGGTTTTGAACGTCCGCTCTAATTGTCTTGCAGAAACGCCGATCAGATCCGCCACATCAGCTATAGAAAGCGGATCTTCGATGTGAGTCGTGAAAATTTGAATGGCCTCAGAGACGATATTGGGGAGGCCATCAGCGGTGCTTTCGGTTGTGAATGACGGAAGCGCTTGGTTAACCCCCTCGGAGCGCACCAAGGGGTGCTGAAACCAACAGGCAACCTCGGTCATCACCATTTTACCCAGTTGTTCAGCAATCAAATGCAACATCAGGTCAAATGCGGCGGCGGCCCCCGAGACGGTCATACAACGGGGGTTTAACACCAAAACATCATCGTTGGTTTTGATCTGGGGGAATTCGTTGACAAACGCAGCTTTGTAACACCAGTGAACAGATGTTTCCGACTGGTTGTCCAGCAGGCCAGAACGCGCCAACGGAAAAACCCCACCACTGACGGCGCCGATGGACATGCCATGTCGTGCCAGTTTTCTCAGGGTGCCATTGCTGCGCTTCGGGTCTTGGAATTGGCTGGTTGGGCTCGCAAGAATGAACAGACGATCCAGTCCTTCGACCTGATCCAATGTTTGATCCGGTTGGAACTGCACTTGGGCGCTGGCTGTCACCTTGTCGCCGGTTTCCGAGATCAGTGTCCATTTGAAGGCATCAAACCCGCAGATCTCGTTTGCCGCCCGAATGGGTTCGATGGCTGACGTCAAGCAGGCCATCGGAAAGTTAGGCATTAGAAGAAAGCCAAAGTGCTGAGTTTTTGCTTGGGTCATGGGGTAGAAGTCTTAGATCAGATGCTCTTTCCGTAGAAGAAGAAACTTTGCAGGTCGCCAAATCCGCCCGTTCGAAATCCATAATTCTCAGCGTTCGGTTCGCTTGGCTGTGTGCTGTTCGCGGGTGGCTCTATTGGCGTGATCGGTTTTTTTCGAGAAAGATGAAAAAAATGCCATTCTCCTCTTGTGTCCACCAGCGGGCTTGGGTAATTCCGGCTCAACGGGTGATTAGCTCAGTTGGTAGAGCGCTTCGTTTACACCGAAGATGTCGGGAGTTCGAGCCTCTCATCACCCACCATATACCCCACCCACATTATTGCCGACCTTGAATGCAGCATGCTGAACCCAATTTTTGTATCGGGTCGTGTCCGCTGAAATCGCAGCTTTTTGACCCTGAATTCGGTACTCTTCAGGTGTACTCTCAGAGCCAAAATGTGAGCAGGATAAGAGTCGGGAAAGACTTCAGATACCCCGTATGTGTACCGGCATAAATGACCTCTAGATTTCTCGTAAGTGTATGATTTAATTTGGTCGGAGAGGAGAGATTCGAACTCACGGCCCCTGCCTCCCAAAGGCAGTGCTCTACCAGACTGAGCTACACTCCGACCGTACGCGGGGATTATACTTGGGCTTGATGGGTTGCAATAGGTTAAGCGCTTTTTTGGGCTACCATTTTGACTTGCACTTGGTCGCTGGGTGAAGTGTTTGGAAGGGTGGAGGCATGTCATGGCAGAAGAGCTTTATTTCCTGATCGGTGGCGTTGGAATGTTCCTTGTCGGAATGGAGATCATGACGGCTGCTTTACGAGATGCAGCTGGTGAAAATCTTCGAAATTTGTTGGCACGCTTTACCACTACGCCTTTGCGCGGGGTCGCAACCGGGGCGGTCACAACGGCGGTGATTCAATCTTCGAGCGCAACAACAGTCATGACCGTTGGGTTTGTTGGCGCGGGATTAATGACCATGCCGCAAGCGTTGGGCATTCTTTACGGGGCCAATATTGGCACGACCGCTACGGGGTGGATGGTTTCTTTGTTGGGGTTCAAGCTGCAGCTGGGCAATTTGGCCATGGCTTTGCTATTTCCAGCCGCGCTCGCGGATCTACTTGGGCGTGGGATGTGGGCACGGATCGGTCGGATATTCTCGGGGTTGTGTCTGCTCTTGATTGGCTTGGAGCTTATGCAGTTCGGGATGAAGGATCTCACCGATGTTTTAACGCCGGATCTGCTCCCTGGGTCAAACATTGTTGGGCTGTTTGCGTTGGTCGGGATTGGGGTGCTGCTAACTGCGCTGATGCAATCTTCGAGCGCGGCCATGGCGCTGGCCCTTGTTTTGCTTGAGGGCGGGGCCATCTCGTTGGTGCAGGCGGCGATGATCGTGCTGGGGATGAATATCGGGACCACCTTCACGGCGTTGCTTGCCGCGCTCAGTGGCTCTCAGCCTATGCGACAGACCGCTGTTGCCAATCTGGGGTTCAATATCATTACCTCTATTCTGGCTTTTCCATTGCTTGTGGTTGGCCGGACTTTCCTGACCCATATCGCTGAAACGGCTGGGGATATGACCGCGCTGCTGGTGTTTCATACAGGGTTCAATCTGGTTGGAACGCTGATCTTCCTTCCCTTTACGCCACAATTTGCACGACTGGTTCAGCGGTTGATGCCGGAACGCAAGCCGGCCTCTCTCATCTCGTTGGATCGCAACCTGTTAACGGACGCGGGGTCGGCCTTGCTGGCTGCACAAGTGGCTGCCAACGCAATTGCACAGCGCTTGTTTGGTGCATTGGGGTCTGGTTTGCAGATACGGCCGGATTTACGCGGTTTGGCAGCTCTCGGAGTGTGTACGGAGGCGATTGCGGAGCTCAAAGAGTATTTGGCTGATATCCGGCTGGCAGCTGATAACAATGAGCAGGAAGAGGCCTTTGCGGCTTTGGTGCATCAAACGGATCATATGTTACGGCTGTACGAGCGATGTCAGCAGCGCGAAAATATTGATACCCTTCTGCATGATCGTGTTTTACAGCGCCCAGCGATCGCCGTAGGTGCTGCGTTGCGAGAAGCTGCAAAAGCTGGTGGAGATACCGAACGGCTAGAGCGCTTATCGCGCCTGGTTGGAAATCGCTACAAACGTCATCGGCGGTCGCTCATGCTGGGAGAGCACGCCGGGATCTATTCGCTCGAAGATGTGTTCCATCATGCTGATGCGATGCGTTGGCTCGATCGCAGCCTGTATCACGCTGCGCGGACCAAGGAATATCAAGCTCGGGTAGAACAAGGTGCGCCCGCCACAGCAAAACTGCAGCGGGCTTAGGTCTTTACAGGCTCTTGTCGAGGGCCGCGATGATGGTATCGCCCATTTCTGAGGTCGACAGGGGCGTTGCACCCTCTTCACCCAGCAGGTCAGCGGTGCGGGCACCGTTGCTTAGAACCTGTTCAATCGCAGCTTCCAAACGGGCCGCTTCGTCGCCCTGATCAAACGAATAGCGCAGCGCCATCGCAAAGCTCAGGATACACGCGATTGGGTTGGCTTTGCCTTGACCTGTGATGTCTGGGGCAGATCCATGTACGGGTTCGTACATTGCCTTTGGGCGACCGTTCGCCATTGGGGCACCCAGACTTGCAGACGGCAGCATGCCCAGCGATCCAGTCAACATGGCGGCGCAATCGGACAGGATGTCGCCAAACAGGTTGTCGGTCAGGATGACGTCAAACTGCTTGGGCGCGCGGACCAGCTGCATGGCGCCGTTGTCGGCATACATGTGGCTCAGCTCGACCTCAGGGTATTCTTTGCCGACACGGGTGGCCACTTCGCGCCACAGAATACCGGATTCCATCACGTTGGCCTTCTCCATCGAGCAGACCTTTTTGCCACGGCGCATCGCCAGTTCAAACGCCGAGCGGGCCGCGCGTTCGATTTCGGATTCGGTATAGCGCTGGGTGTTGATGCCGACGCGCTCGTTGCCTTCCTCAAAGATGCCGCGGGGTTCGCCAAAATAGACGCCCGAGGTCAGTTCGCGCACGATCATGATATCCAGACCGGCAACAATATCTTTCTTCAGCGACGAGAAATCTGCCAGTGCGTCAAAGCACTGCGCGGGGCGCAGGTTGGAAAACAGATCCATTTCCTTGCGCAGGCGCAGCAGGCCGCGCTCGGGTTTGACGCTGAAATCCAGATCGTCATAAGCAGGGCCACCAACAGCGCCCAACAGGACGGCATCGACCTCTTGCGCTTTGGCCATAGTTTCGTCCGCCAGCGGAACACCGTGCTTGTCGTAGGCTGCGCCGCCGACCAGGTCCTCGCTCACGTCAAAGTGAAGGCCGCGGTTATCGCCAAACCAAGTAATGATTTTGCGCACTTCGGCCATAACTTCAGGGCCAATTCCGTCACCGGGAAGGATGAGGAGCGAAGGGTTGGACATCGGGGGCTCTCCTTGCGTTTTGTCGCAATCGGCCTAGCGTGTGCGGCCTGAGGGGTCAATGAGACGATCCCGCCAAACACAAGGGAAATGACAATGCTGATACCAGGAAACCCAGTTCCTGCGCTAACACTCGACACTTTGGGGCATGGGCGCTTTGATCTCAGCCGGGATCATGGGGAAAACGGCACACTGGTGATCGTCTATCGCGGGCTGCACTGCCCGATCTGTATCCGACAAATGGGCGAGGTCGAAGCGGCACTGGATGACTTTGCGGAACAGGGCATCGAAGTCATCATGCTGAGCACGGATACAGAGCCACGCGCGGCTGAAACGGTTGAGAAATCGGGTACGTCTCGATTGCGCGTTGGCCATAGCCTGTCCTTGAAACGCGCGCGCGACGATTGGGGGCTCTATATCTCGTCCAAACGTGAAGGATCGGCCGAGGCGGATCTATTTGCTGAACCGGGGCATTTCTATATCGCGCCTGACGGTACGCTGTACTTTGGCTGGTTGCAGACCACACCGTTTGCGCGCCCGTCGTGTGCTGACATGTTGAGCGGCATCAAGTGGGCGCTTGCGAACAACTATCCCCCCCGCGGGACTTATACCGGTGATCTGCCGGACTAAAGATCGGCTTGGGTTAACCCGTCGGCCAGCAAATCCCAGACCCTGCGAATGCGTGGGGTCTGGCGCATCGCTTGGGGCGCTGCCAGCCAGACCTCGAGCGATGGGATTTGAAAATCAAATTCCAAAGCCTGAACCAGAGGGTCGGCGCGGGCCACGGCTTTTTGACAAAAGCCAATGCCACATCCCGCCCGAACGAGCTGCCAATAGGCCGTTTGGTTATCGCATCGAACCGGAAAGTTCTCTCGGCTGGCGGGCCAGCCCATGTCTCGCATTGTGGTGATGATCAGATCGCTTTTGTCATAGCCCACAATGTCATGTTCAAAAATATCCTCCATCTTTTCTGGTGTGCCTGCGCGCTCCAGATAGGACCGTGCCGCATAAGCGCCCAGTTCAATCGTGCCCACATGTCGGGCAACGATGTCGACCTGCGTGGGGCGATACATGCGAACCGCAATATCAGCCTCGCGGAACAGCAGGTTTTCTGATGAATCCGTTGGCACCAATTCCAACTGAATGGTTGGTTCTGCCGCCCGTATCTGAGCAAGAATTGGCGGCAGAACGTGGTGAGATGCAAAAACCGAAGCCGTCAATCGCACGGTTCCATCCAATTGCTGGGATTGCCCGGCAGCCGTCAATGTCAGCGCACTCATCGCGTCCCGCATTTGCCGCGCCATTGGCAATAACCGCGCGCCAATGTCGCTGAGCTGGAACCCCCGGGCGTGGCGATCAAACAAAGAAACGCCAAGCGTATCCTCAAGGGCTTGGATCTGTCGCCCAAGGGTGGGTTGACTGCGTTGCAGCTGCCGCCCGGCAGCGCTGAGCGAACCGGTATCAGCAACAGCCAGAAAACTTTGGATCAGAGACCAATCAGATAGGGTAAGCGATTTTTCCATTCATTATTGAATACATGATCTGCGATTTCATGCAATTTATATATAATTTTTGAATGGATAGGGTGAAGGCACCAGAACAGGAGCTTTACCCATGACACAGACCGTTCTTATCCTTGGGGCCACTGGCCGTTTCGGACGCAATGCCGCCCAGCAGTTTCGCGCAGCGGGTTGGCATGTGCGGACATTTGACCGGGCACGGGATCAATTGAACACCGCCGCGCAGGGCGCTGATGTGATCGTCAACGCGTGGAACCCGCTTTACCCAGATTGGGCGAAACAGGTGCCCAAGTTATATGCCCAAGTGATCGAAGCGGCAGAGCTGAGCAACGCGACGGTGATTGTCCCCGGCAATGTCTATGTCTTTGGGTCGCAAGCCCCGTTGCCTTGGTCAGGGGCAACGCCGCATCTGGCAACCAATCCACTGGCGCAAATCCGAATAGATATGGAGGAGGCGTACAAGGCCTCAACCGTGCGCACCATCGTGCTGCGCGCCGGGGATTTTATCGACACCCAAGCGTCAGGAAACTGGTTTGACCAGATCATGACCAAAAACCTGCCCAAGGGGCAATTTACCTACCCCGGAAATGCGCACATTCCACATGCCTGGGCCTATTTGCCTGACCTGTGCCGCGCGGCAGTTGAGCTGGCGGAAATGCGGCATGAATTGCCGCGATATACAGATATCCCTTTTGCAGGCTTCACGCTGAGCGGTGCGGAGATGGCACAAGCACTATCTGGGGTGTTGGGGCAGGAAATACGGGTAAAGGCGATGAACTGGTTACCGCTGCAAGTGGCGCGCCCATTCTGGCCGTTGGCAAGGTGTCTGTTAGAAATGCGATATCTCTGGGATACGCCACATTCTCTGGGCGGAACGATGATGGCAGATCTCTTGCCGAATTTCCGGGCCACACCTTTGGAGACGGCGCTGGCGGCGGCAATTCCTGCTGACCTAATCCAGACGCAGATCCACCCAAACCAAACGGTGCCGGCTCGCTTGTAGAGCTACATCATGGCCTGGATCGTCCGAGGCAGGCCAAAACACCCCACTGTCCGCGATAGTCCAATCTGACGAGGGCAGGATGTAGTCGACGCGCAACCGCCCTGCGCGTTCCCAATCCACTGTATCGCGTGCATTAGGGGTTTTGTGCCCTTGGTCGGTGGCTTGGGCGGCGCCGTCGCTTTGCGGGGCTGGATCCTGAAGGCGTGGATCAGCAAGCAGGGATCGAATTGTCTCTGACCGGCCGTCGCTGTCCCATGGGTCCAAATTGGCCCCGCCCGCGATGACGAAACGTTTGCTGGGGGGCGCCCCCAATTTCCCATCGATCAAGACCCGCCACAGCCGAATTTCGTCCCGGTTGCGCAGACCGTTTCGGTCCTCGGGGCCGTCAAAAACGGGGGGTGCAGCTTGAAATGTCATTAACTGCATCGGGCCAGATGGCAGGTCGATCGGAACAATCCAATGCGCGGTCGACGATAACCTTTGTGCGGCCTGTGCCTGGGCTGATGGAAAGGGAGCCCCACGATGGGTCGGTAAAACTGCGCCCGGCAACTCCTGCCATAAAAGCGGGGACAGATCGCGTACCGCGTCCGTATCGATCGGATAGCGTGACAGCAACGCCAACCCCCCTTGGCCGGTAAAAGACCCGTACCCTTGGGAATCTCCGGGGCCGCCAAGCCGTCCATCGCCATCAAGGTCGAGCTTGCTGGCCAAGCCACTGTTGGGGCGCAGCGACAGGCGGTAGGGATAGATCAAGCCAGTGTTTTCAATCCGCTTAACCAAGGCATTCAGCCCTTGGTTTTCATAATCCCAATCGATCCCCTGCAGGGCCAAAACGTCTGGGGCAGTTTGGCGAATGACCTCCACCACCGCAGCAATTTGTGGGTCTTTGTCGCGTCGGATATCCCGCAGCATCAAGCCGGGACCGTCTCTTTGCAATTCGGTGTTGAAGGTCGCGACACGCAAAGTGTCAGGTCCGGCTGCCGCTACACAAGGCAGCAGAAGCAGGATGAGCCATCGCATCATGCGGTTTGCATTGCCTCGGCGTTGGCATAAGCGCGGCGGCGTTTTTCTTCGATCAGCTCAGCTATGCGTAACATCGCCATACCGCGCATGATCATGCTTGCCGGCAAAAAGGCCCACGCGCTCATGGTCCAAATTAGGGTCTGTGGGTCGTCCAAGCTGATTGGATTGATCAACTCGGATGTGGCTTTGACCAGCGCCGGGATCACAAAGGGCAAAAGGAAACCCAAAGCCACGTTGATGCGCCCATCCCGTTGCAGGCGGGTCACCACGTCCCCGCCTGTTGTTGGGTCAAACAAAGGCAGGTTGATCCAGACGTTGAAGGCACCATTCCCGGTCGGCCACCCTTGTACACGCACAGCAAAGAAAAAGGCGGCGACAGTGCAGAGCGCGACAACATAAGAAATGCTGGCAGCCATACGTACACCGTTGATCGTTTCTAAGGTTGCCTGATCCGGGAGCATTAATACGACAAGACGGACCGGCGAATAGGGGATGTCCATGATATGGGCAAACAGCGTGCCGAGCCCTGCAAACAAGGCAGTGACGTTCGATGGTTCGAACTTATGTTTACAGATCAAGGTTAGCAAAGTGACCATTGTCAGCAGAGCCAAAAACCGCAACCTGTTCAGAGGGGGGGCATCCCGAAATTCGATGAAGCTTGGAAAGGTAGAATTGTATTCCGCAAAGGTTAGCACGAACCCCAAGATCGCAAGCAAAGCTACGATTTCTGTCGACTCAGTTGTGATCCGCGGTAAGTAAAGCGCCGGAGTCGCGACCATCATGGCCACTAAAAATCCGCGCAATGCCGCGCCTGTGATGCGTGCAATCACTGTCCGATCCCTTCAAACTGGACAGGCCGATGCTTTGCCGAGCCTTTGTTCCAACTTGATCCCAACCAATTCTGGCTGAAGTGCCTCATTTTGGCCCCATTTGTGCCGCTGTTTCGTCACTCACTCAAGTCGCGGACCCACGAAATACCTGATTTTAGGCGAGAATGTGGCGGAAGTGGTGCGAGATTGCATCAATTTGGGCGCATATTTGGGGCGGGCGTGTGAGAGAAAACCACATCTTGTGGTAGAGTTCGATGATATATCTAAAACCTATTGGGGCCCCGCGATTGCGAGGCCCCAACGGTTAGAATCGTTATTTTGTATAGATCGGGATCAGACCCAAGGACGCGCCTGAGCAGCGGCCGCTTCGAAGGTGTCGATTGCTGCAGCTTTCTCCATCGTCAGGCCGATATCGTCCAACCCTTCGAGAAGGCAGTGCTTTTTGAATGAGTCGACCTCAAAGGAAATGACTTCACCGTCCGAGGTGGTGATTTCCTGTGCTTCCAGATCCACGGTCATGCGGGCGTTTTCACCCTTTTCCGCGTCAGCCATCAAGACGTCGACCTGTTCTTGGGGCAGGACGATGGGCAGGATGCCGTTCTTGAAGCAGTTGTTAAAGAAGATGTCGGCAAAGCTGGTAGAGATCACGCATTTGATGCCGAAATCTGCGATCGCCCACGGCGCGTGCTCACGCGACGAACCACAGCCGAAGTTGTCGCCCGCGACCAGAATTTCGGTGCTGCGATACTGTGGTTTGTTGAGCACAAAGTCAGCGATTTCAGCGCCATCGCGCGTATAGCGCATTTCATCAAACAGGTTCACACCAAAGCCAGTGCGCTGAATGGATTTCAGAAACACCTTGGGGATGATCATGTCTGTGTCGATATTGACCAGCGGCATCGGGGCGGCGATGCCGGTGAGTTTTTCGAATTTGTCCATTTCCAGACTCCTAATTTCGACCCACTAGATGTGGGGGGTACCCCGCATCAGGGCGGGGGGTGATATCCGTGCACCGGGCGTGCACCACCTGTGCACTCCCCGATGACGTTTCAGCGGCCCCGCGGGTCGGACTAGACGTCCGGCCCGAACCTTAGGCCGCTGCGTTACCTTTGTCGGCGCTGCGGAAAAACAGCGACGTGAAGACCAGACCAAAGCCGTTGAACAGCATCTCGATGCCCAAGAGCAGACCCAAGAAACTGGCGGCGAGTTCCGCAGTTGCGTTGGACCAGAGATATCCGGCCAAGAGGATCGACAGAACGCCGGAGATCAGTGTCGGCCAGAAATACGCAGTGCCGCGCATCTGGAACGACAAAAAGACCCGTGCGATGCCGCCGGCCAGGAACAGGATCAACACCAGCATGGCGAGCGAGATCGTGCCCTGAAGCGGATGAGCAATGAACGACCAGCCCAGGAACAACATGATTGCGCCCATCAGAATGGACAGGATCTTGTTGCCTGTGCCTTCGACGGAGAACCCGCCGACGACCTGCAAACCACCGCTGATCAGCAGCAGAATGCCGACGGTTGCGGTGATCGCGATAGAGGCCACGACCGGTGCGCCCAGTACGAAAACACCGAATACAATGGACAGAAGCCCCAGTAGGAGCAGTTTTAGCCAGTCACTCATTTCTTAGTCCCTCTCAAGAATTCAACTCTTAGAGGAGCTTACATCATTTCACGGATGTCTGTCAGCTTTCCTGTAAGTGCCGCAGCGGCAGCCATTGCAGGGCTGACCAGATGCGTGCGGCCTTTGTAGCCCTGACGACCCTCAAAGTTGCGGTTCGAAGTTGCGGCGCAACGCTCGCCTTCGGACAACTGGTCGGGGTTCATCGCCAGACACATCGAACACCCTGCCAGACGCCATTCGAAACCAGCCTCGCGGAAGATATCAGCCAGACCTTCTTCTTCGGCTTGCAGACGAACAAGGCCCGAACCCGGAACGATCATGGCGCGCATACCGTCTTTGATTTTCTTGCCTTTGACCACTTCAGCCACGGCGCGGAAATCTTCGATACGGCCATTGGTGCAGGAACCGATGAACACAGTGTCGATTTCGATGTCGGTCAATTTCTGACCGGGGGTCAGGCCCATGTATTCGATCGAGCGACGGGCCGCTTCGACTTTACCGCCCTCAAAATCTTCGGGGTTGGGCACAACACCGGTGATGGGCAGAACGTCCTCGGGCGAGGTGCCCCATGTGACGACGGGCTGAATGTCTTCGCCTTTCAACGTGACAACTTTGTCGAAATGCGCGCCTTCGTCGGTGAAGAGCGTTTTCCACCACGTCAGAGCGGCTTCCCACTGGGCGCCTTTGGGGGCGTGCGGGCGACCGTTGACGTAGTCGTATGTGGTCTGGTCTGGCGCGATCAGGCCAGCGCGCGCGCCGCCTTCGATGGCCATGTTGCAGACGGTCATGCGCCCTTCCATCGACAGGTCGCGAATCGCTTCACCACAATATTCGATGACATAGCCGGTGCCGCCGCCGGTGCCGGTTTCACCAATCACGGCCAGTGTGATGTCCTTGGCGGTCACACCGGGCATCAGTTTGCCGGTGATTTCCACCTTCATGTTTTTGGACTTTTTCTGGATCAGCGTCTGCGTGGCCAGAACGTGCTCGACCTCGGAGGTGCCGATGCCGTGCGCCAAAGCGCCGAATGCGCCATGGGTCGCGGTGTGGCTGTCGCCGCAGACAACGGTCATGCCGGGCAGGGTCCAGCCCTGTTCTGGTCCAACGATGTGCACGATGCCCTGACGGACGTCAGACACAGGGTAATAGTGCACGCCGAATTCTTTGGCGTTGGTGTCTAGCGCTGCGACCTGAATGCGTGATTCTTCGGTCATCTGTGCAGGATCTTCGCGGCCCTCGGTGGTGGGAACGTTGTGATCAGGAACAGCAATGGTTTTTTCTGGTGCGCGGACTTTGCGCCCGGTCATGCGCAGGCCTTCAAAAGCCTGAGGGCTGGTGACTTCGTGCACCAGATGGCGGTCGATATAAAGCAGGCTGGTGCCGTCTTCGGCTTCGTGCGCAAGGTGCGCATCCCAGATTTTGTCGTAAAGCGTCTTGGGGGACATAGGTCCACTCCCCGTATGTAGGAAAAATAGCTGGCGATTGGCTGGGCGCGTTTATAGGCGCGCCAGTACCGTGCGGGCAGCCCCATAGAAGCGTTCGCGCAGGCGCGCGCGATCTTGCAGTGCAATGCAGGGGGCATAAACGGGTCTCATAGGGCACCAGATACAGGCGGAAAGTGAGTCTATCAAGGTCTTGCGCCCCGAAACGGTGCCGTAACGGCACAGGTGTGAGTGGCTGCTATGCAGATTCATTGAATTGTCACCGCTGCGTTGTTACCTTAAAGGCACCCCAGCGCCGGGGGTCTGTCGGCGTATTCAAAGGAGGACAATGTCCTGTCAACGCATATCGAGACGGCTGTGCCCGTCGATGGTCGGGCCGCAATGATGGCCCAAACCAAACGTACCAGTGATACCGTACTTGCGCGTATCCTTTCCTCATTAAACGACGACAAAGCCGAAGATGTGGTGCAGATTGATCTGCGCGGCAAAACGGAGATTGGCGATTACATGGTAATTGCCACCGGTCGGTCGACTCGTCAGGTATCTTCGATGGCTTCAAAGCTGACGGATCGCCTGAAGCAGGAATTTGGCTTTACCTCAAAGGTCGAAGGTAAAGATTCCGGCGACTGGGTCCTGATCGACACTGGCGATGTGGTCGTGCATATCTTCCGTCCGGAAGTGCGCGAATTCTATCAGCTGGAAAAGATGTGGATGCCACAGGGAAGCAGCGCCTCGGTGAACTGAGGCGCCTACCTGGCCCGTATAAGCGGGCCGGAGGCGGAGTGAGATGCGCTTAAGTCTCTGCGCGGTCGGTCGCTTACGGGCCGGACCGGAGAAAACCCTGATCGACGATTATCTGACCCGGTTTGACCGGACAGGGCGGGCCTTGGGCCTTGGCCCTGCGAAGATGATTGAGGTCGAGGATAAGAAGAACGCAGGGATGGGGGCCGAGGCCGCTTTGCTGCGTAAGGCGCTGCCCAAGGGCGCGGTGATCTGTACGCTGGATGAGCGGGGCAAGGTGTTGTCCTCGCCCGAGTTTGCGGATCGGCTGGGCAAGTGGCGCGATGCTGGACGTCAGGATCTGGCGCTGGTGATTGGCGGGGCAGATGGGATCGATCCCAGCCTGCGCGCCGAGGCCGATTTTTCCATATCTTTCGGTAAGATGGTGTGGCCGCACATGATGGTGCGGGTGATGCTGGCCGAGCAATTGTACCGCGCGTCGACGATTCTGTCGGGCGGGCCATATCACCGGGTGTGACATGGCTGAGCTACTGATCGTCTATCATTCGCGCACTGGTGGCAGCCAGCAAATGGCCCAGGCTGCCGCTGCGGGGGCCGAAGGCGAGGCGACGGTGACTTTGCTGGCGGCTGAACAGGCCGGGCCGGACGATCTGTTGCGCGCCGATGGCTATCTGTTTTGCGCGCCAGAAAATCTGGCGGCGGTGTCCGGCGTCATGAAAGATTTCTTTGATCGCTGCTATTACCCTGTGCTGGGCCGGATCGAGGGGCGCCCTTATGCGCAGATGGTGTGTGCCGGATCGGATGGCGCAAACGCGGTGCGGCAGATGGCCCGGATCGCCACGGGTTGGCGATTGAAGGCGGTGCAGGAGCCGATCATTGTCTGCACTCATGCACAGACAGAAGAACAGATATTGGCGGAAAAGGTGATCCCAGAGGACCAGTTGAACCTGTGCCGCGATCTGGGGATGGGTCTGGCCGCTGGGTTAAGTATGGGTTTGTTCTGAGTGGCGGTCCGCGTCGCGGTGACGTTTCGGTGAGGCGCTGAGCGTTCGCCCGCGCGGACGCGTGCCTTTCACTGGCGTGATAGGCTAAAAGAGGCTTCTTTAGTTCAAGGTGACCGTTACGGTCTCATCGCTCCAGCCATCGACAATACACCGGCTTTGGATTTGAACCTGTGTTGTTCCGGTTGGTAGCGTCACACCGCTGAGCGAACGGGTAAAGGGCTGTTCATGCTCGTGTGGGTGCGCCAGAACCCGCAAGCCCAGCTCGTTTCCTTGCATGTCCAGCACACGCCACCCATCGGCGTAATGGTCCCAACCCGTATCTGGATGGCTCAGCGTGACATCGAATCGCCAGCCTGATCCAGACTCGCGCGCGGTTACATTTTCAATCACTGGCGCATCTGCAAAGGCGGGCGCGGCGAGGAACAAGATGGGGATGAGGTGTTTCATGGGTGCGATTTTAGTCATGGTTTCTGGCAGTACCATTCACGTCTGCGTGTCTGGTGGGGTCTGTAGCAAAACACTGCGGGAGTGCGAGGCGAATTCACGCCGATAGAGGATCGCCAGCGTGACCACCGTCGCCGCGACCAAAGCGATCGGGCCAAGCATCCATGCGGCAGAGGCGAGCGCGAAATAGATGGTTCTGAGCGCCTTGTTAAAGCTGCGCGCCGCTGTGATCGAAATCTCGGCTGCTTGGGATGCACGGGGATAGGCCAGCTCTGATTCGGGCTCATTCGGGACTGCAGCCATCAAGACGGCGCAATAACCGAACAAGCGATGGGCCCAGACGAATTTCAAAAAGGCATTGGACAAAAGAAGTAGTGCAATCAGGATCTTGATTTCCCACACCATGGCGGGCGCGCTGCCAATCGCAAGATCAGCGGCCACACCGGCAAGACGTTCGGTGTTGCCGATCAGGGCCAACCCGGCCCCAATTGCAATCATGGAGGTCGACGCGAAAAACGTGGTGGCCTGACGCATGTTTCCGATCAGTTGCGCATCAAACATGCGTGGTTGCCGGGTGACCATCTGTTTCATCCAGTCACGCCGAAAATCCGCCATCAAGATCGTGACCGAAGGTTTGTTGGTGGCTGGATGTTCAATGCGCCAGCCAATCCAGAGCCAAGCGGTCAAAAGGCAGAAAACAGCTGCGTAATCCAGCGGTGAAAACAGCAGGGTGCGATCAATCCAAGTCATGGGCAAACAGTACGCTTTACCAGTTGGACTTGCCAGACCACCCAATTGGTAATATTACTTTACCAAACGGAGGATGCCTGATGGAAATGCCGATACCAAACCCAGCGGTTCTTGCCCGCAAGGCGCGGGTTGTGGACCGCTTGTTAAGCGTGTTGCCAAAAGACGCGGTGATTCATGAAGAGGCAGAGACGCGCGCGTATGAATGTGATGCGCTGACCGCGTACAAGTGCCCTCCGATGTTGGCGGTGTTGCCCTCCACCACGCAAGAAGTGTCTGATGTGCTGCGCATCTGCCATGAAGAAGGCGTGCCAGTGGTGCCGCGCGGTTCGGGCACATCCCTAGCCGGGGGCGCGTTGCCCACAGCGGATTGCGCCATTCTGGGCGTGGCGCGGATGAATGATGTGTTGGACACCGATTATGAGAACCGGATCATTCGGGTTCAATCGGGGCGCACCAATCTCAGCGTCACAGGCGCGGTCGAAGAAGAAGACTTCTTTTACGCACCTGATCCCTCGTCGCAGTTGGCTTGTGCGATTGCGGGCAATATCGCGATGAATTCGGGCGGCGCGCATTGTTTGAAATACGGAGTGACCACCAACAACCTGCTGGGTGTGACCATGGTAATGATGGACGGCACGGTGGTTGAAATCGGTGGTGCGCATCTGGATGCGGGTGGTTTGGATCTGTTGGGTGTGATCTGCGGCAGCGAGGGGCAGTTGGGGGTCGTGACCGAGGCGACCCTGCGCATTCTGCGCAAGCCCGAGGGCGCGCGCCCTGTTCTGATTGCCTTTGATGACAATGAGGTCGCAGGCCATTGCGTCAGCGACATCATCAAATCGGGCATTCTGCCGGTTGCGATCGAATTCATGGATACGCTGTGCATCAAGGCCTGTGAGAATTTCGCCCATGCGGGGTATCCCGACTGCAATGCCCTGTTGATTGTTGAAGTCGAAGGATCTGAGGCCGAGATCGACAGCCAGTTGGCCAAGATCATCGAGATCGCGAAACGGCACAACCCGGTCGAATTGCGCGAAAGCCAATCCGCCGAAGAAAGCGCCAAGATTTGGTTGGGGCGCAAATCGGCGTTCGGTGCAATGGGGCAGATGAATGACTATATGTGTCTGGATGGCACCATCCCGGTGTCCGCGCTGCCGTTGGTGTTGCGCCGGATCAATGAGCTGAGCGAGCAATACGGCCTGCCGGTGGGCAATGTGTTCCATGCCGGGGACGGCAACATGCATCCGCTGATCCTGTTTGACGCCAATATGCCGGGTGATCTGGAACTGTGCGAGGAATTCGGCGCGGAAATCTTGAAGCTGTGCGTGGATGTTGGCGGCTGTCTGACGGGCGAACATGGGGTGGGCGTCGAAAAGCGCGATCTGATGCTGCATCAGTACACCGCCGAGGATCTGGAAGCGCAGATGGCGATCAAGGATGTGTTTGATCCGGTATGGTTGTTGAACCCAGCCAAGGTGTTTCCTTTGTCGGTGTCGCAAGACCGACGTGTGGCGCAGGTGGCGGCGCAGTGAGTTTTGAAAAGATGAGTGACATGAGACCCGAAACAGAAACCGAATTGGCCGAGATCGTGGCCGGGTTGGCAGCACCTGTGCGTATCGTTGGCGGTGGCACCCGGGGTGTGCCGGGGCCAGAGACCGCGCTGCACGTCTCAGGGTTGCAGGGGATCGAGCTGTATGAACCGGGCGCGTTGACCTTGGTAGCCAAAGCCGGGACGTCGGTGTCCGAGATCGAAACTGCATTGGCGGCAGAGGGGCAGAGGTTGGCGTTTGAGCCGATGGATCATCGCGGGTTGTTGGGCACCACGGGTGAACAGACAATTGGCGGGGTTGTGGCGGCGAATGTGTCCGGCCCACGCCGGGTGCAAGCCGGAGCCTGTCGCGATTTCCTGCTGGGTGTGCGTTATGTCGATGGCACGGGGCAGGTGATCAAGAACGGCGGTCGCGTGATGAAAAACGTGACCGGCTATGATCTGGTCAAGCTGATGGCGGGGTCGTGGGGCACGTTGGGGGTTCTGAGCGAGGTGTCGTTCAAGGTGCTGCCCCAGCCCGAAGTGACCGAGACGCTGATGGTGGCCGTTCCTGACGTGACCCAAGCGGTGCAGGCAATGTCGGCAGCGCTGAGTTCCCCCTTTGAGGTGTCGGGGGCGGCGTATGATCCGGCCGAGGGGCATGTGATGTTGCGGATCGAAGGCTTTACCGAGTCAGTGCAATATCGCGCTGCGCAGATGATACATGTGGTGGCCGGCTTTGGCGTAGTGACCCGGATCGGCGCTGCCGAGGCGATGTGGGCTGGGGTGCGCGATGTTGCAGCCTTTCATGGGGTCGAAGGAGACGTCTGGCGCATTTCAGTCAAACCAACGGACGCGCCCGAGGTGGCCGAAGCGTTGCAGGCTGATGGGCTGGTGTTTGACTGGGGCGGCGGTTTGATCTGGGCGCGTGTGCCTGCGGGCACGGACCTTCGGTCTCGGGTCGGGTCGCTTAGGGGGCATGCAACACTGGTGCGTGCTGATCAGGCCACGCGGGATGTGCAACCGATGTTCCACCCCGAACCGGCGCCGCTGGCGGCGATTACACAGGGGCTGAGGACGCGGTTTGATCCGCGCGGGCTCTTCAATCCCGGATTGATGGGGTAAATCATGCAGACGACATTTACGGCAGAACAGTTGCTGGACCCCGCCATCCAGCGCTCGAACGAGATTTTGCGCAGTTGCGTACATTGCGGGTTTTGCACCGCGACCTGCCCGACCTATCAGGTGTTGGGGGATGAATTGGACAGCCCGCGGGGGCGGATTTATCTAATCAAGGATATGTTGGAAAACGAGCGGGTCCCGGATGAAACCACAGTGAAACATGTGGACCGGTGTCTAAGCTGCTTGGCCTGTATGAGCACCTGCCCATCGGGGGTGCATTACATGCATCTGGTGGATCATGCGCGCGAATACATTGAACAGAATTACCAGCGTCCCTTTACGGATCGGGCCTTGCGTTGGATCCTGGCGCAGATCTTGCCGTATCCCAAGCGCTTCCGCCTTGCGTTGCTGGGGGCCAAAATAGGACGCCCGTTCAAGTTCCTGATGCCGGATGCGCGGCTCAAGGCGATGCTAGAGATGGCACCCAAGACGATCCCGCCGGTCAGCCGCAATGACGATCCGCAAAGCTTTGCCCCCGATGGGCAACAGGTCAAGCGGGTGGCGTTGATGACAGGGTGCGCGCAAAAAGCGCTCAACACCGATATCAACGACGCAACGATCCGATTGCTGACCCGGTTGGGCTGCGAGGTCGTTGTGGCCGAGGGGGCCGGGTGTTGTGGCGCGTTGACCCATCACATGGGCAAGTCTGACGAAAGCCACAAAATCGCTGCCAAGAACATCCGGGCATGGACGGCTGAGATGGATGGACAAGGGTTGGACGCGATTGTCATCAACACCTCGGGCTGCGGCACGACCGTCAAGGATTACGGCCACATGTTCCGCAATGACAAGCTTGCAGCGGATGCGGCACGGGTGTCGGGGCTGGCCATGGATATCAGCGAGCTGTTGATGACGCTTGACCTGCCCGAGGGGGCCGACAAGGATCTGACCGTCGCCTATCACGCGGCGTGTTCCTTGCAACATGGGCAGCAGATCAAGACACATCCCAAGACCTTGCTAAAACGGGCGGGGTTCAAAGTGGTGGAACCTGCGGATTCACATCTGTGTTGTGGCAGCGCCGGCACCTATAACCTGATGCAGCCCGAGATTTCGGGACAGCTCAAGGCGCGTAAGATCCGCACGTTAGAGGCCAAGAAGCCTGACTTGATCGCGGCAGGAAACATTGGCTGTATGATGCAGATCGGATCGGGGACCGAACTGCCAATTGTGCACACGGTTGAGCTGTTGGATTGGGCGACCGGGGGACCGCAACCACCCGCCATGACCATTGAGGGAAAACGCGTGCCCGAGGTGCCGATCCTGCGCTGAGATCGGCCTGCCGAATGACCAAGTACAAAACCCCCGCTCAGATAGAGTGGGGGTTTTGTACTTGGAGCAAATGTCAGCGCGCGCCGTGTGGGATCCAGAGTCGCATCTCTGGGGGCTTCTCATTCTGGCCGCGCGTGCGGGATAGAGGGATGGAAAATCTGGAAAAGTGAGTGAAAAAGACGCTTAGTCTTTAGATGTGTCCGCTATCTCAAGTATAAATCTTCGTAGATTATGGCAGTGGCCATCAGAAACGGTGTGATGATTAGCGCTGCGGGAATTTTATCGGCAGAGACAGTGTTCAGTCGAAACTCAATTTGTAGAAAAGGGGGTGTTGACCGCCACCGCGTGCACAAATCCAAAGATGAGGTACCCTGTCCGAAGCCGTTTTCTTGAACCATAAGAATTCGCTTCGCCTGCTCATCCCAAACCTTATTCACTTTCAACATTTCACAATCACTCAATTGCGGCGTCGCAAATTGTGTGTTCGGGCATAGGGCAATCTATTCTTGGGCCAAGTTTTCCCTTCCCGCGCGCGCACGCCGTTGTCCCCTGACCAAAAAGCGTTTCAGAGGCAAAGCCTCCAGGATAACAGCGTGATCAAGAGATGCCCCGCCTGCGCCCTATTTTCGCCCAACGCCGTTCGTATCAAACCTAAACAACATGATGAACGGAGAGACACGTGCGCAATTTGATCAAAGCGATGGTGCTGATGGTGTTCCCGTTTACAGCGGCTGCGCAGGATACGGGGCTGAAAAGTCTCGATACCAGCGATGCGGGACGCGAGTGGATGGCGGTGGGACGATTGGACGTCAATGGCGCCGGGTTTTGCACCGGTGCGTTGATTGCGCCGAACCTTGTTTTGACGGCGGCCCATTGCATGTTCGATAAATCAACCAAGCAGCGGTATGACCCTGCCCAGATGGAGTTTCTGGCCGGTTGGCGGCGGGGCCGGGCCTCGGCCTATCGCAATATTCGCCGGGCCGTGGTGCATCCGGATTATGTGTATGACGGCGTGGTGTCGACAGAACGGGTGCGCAATGATGTCGCCTTGTTAGAGCTGGAACAACCGATCCGAAACACAACAGTGATCCCGTTTGAAACCGGATCACGCCCGCAAAAGGGCGAAGATGTTGGGGTCGTGTCTTATGCGCAGGACCGCGCAGAGGCGCCCTCTTTGCAAAAAGTCTGTTCGGTCATGGCGCGCCAGCAAGGTGTGTTAGTGATGTCCTGTGACGTTGACTTTGGATCGTCAGGCGCGCCTATCTTTTCTTTTTCTCAAGGACGCCCGCAAATCGTTTCGGTGGTGTCAGCCAAAGCCGAAGTACAGGGCGATCGCGTGGCGCTGGGCACCACGCTCGAGGAGTCCTTGGTGCTGTTGCGTGCAGAGTTGGCGGCAGGGCATGGGTTTCACCAAGACCCCCCTCCCGGTGTGAGCCGGATCACCGTTGGCGGTAAGCGCAATGAAACCGGTGCAAAATTCGTGCGCCCATGATCCGATTGGCCGCAATTCTATGGAGCGTACTTTGCGCCTTTGCGGTACAGGCAGACGGGGTGCGACGGCTCTCAGATCGCGGCGATTTGTTAGGATGGGAAGCGGTTGGCCGTCTGGATATCCAAGGGGCTGGGTATTGCACCGGGACATTGATCGCGCCGGATTTGGTTTTGACCGCGGCCCATTGCGCCTTTGATTCAACAACCGGGCAACCCTATCCGAGTGAAAAAATCGTGTTTCGCGCCGGGTTGCGGGATGGGGTTTCGATTGCAGACCGGGGTGTGGCACAGGTTGCTGTCCCGCCAGAATTCGAACCCAAAGGGGCGGTTTCACGCGGCCGCATCCGGGTTGATGTGGCGCTGATGCGATTGGCAGAGCCGATTTCAGTGGCGCAAGCCAATCCCTTTGCACTGCATTCTGGGGATATCAGCAACGCTGAGGTCAGCGTGTCCTCGTTTGGGCGCGGTCGAAGCGAGGCGATTTCACGGGAGCGCTCGTGTCAGATCCTGTGGCAGGACGCTGAGCTGTTTGCCTTTGATTGCGATGTGACTTTTGGATCATCGGGGTCTGCGTTGATGGCGCGGGTTGGGGACCGGGGTCGCATTCTGGCGGTGGTATCCGCGGTGGGCACGGTTGATGGGCGTGATGTGGGGTATGGCATGGCCCTGCCCAACGTTGTCGCCCAGTTAAAGCAACAATTGCGCCGCGATGCCCAAGCGCCCAAGGCCACCATTCGACGGTTGCGCGTCGGGTCGGGCCTGTCTGAATCGGGTGCTAAATTTGTTCGCCCCGGGGGGTCTTGAAACCCGTTCAGGGGCGCCCCATCTCAGTATCATCGGATCGCCGCTAACGGGATTTGATGACGACACACCGCCCGTCCAGACTGGAGGGCACCTTCGTACATCGCTCAAGGATGAGGATAAACGACCTATGCGTACTTTTGATTTTGCTCCGCTACACCGCGCCAGTATTGGTTTTGACCAGATCGCTGATCTGATGGACCGGACCCTGAACAGCGACGTAACTCAGCCGAGCTACCCGCCTTATAATATTGAGAAAACGGCCGCTGATGCCTATCGGATATCGATTGCGGTTGCTGGCTTCTCGGATGCCGACCTCACGGTCGAGGTGAAAGAAAACGCGCTTGTGATTGCGGCTAAGAAAGCAGCCGAAGAAACCGAGCGCACCTATCTGCACCGTGGCATCGCCACTCGCGCCTTTGAACGCCGCTTTACGCTGGCAGATCATGTGCGTGTGACCGGGGCCAGCCATGCGGACGGTATGCTGCATATCGACTTGCAGCGCGAAGTGCCCGAAGCATTGAAATCCCGCCGGATCGAAATTTCGAACGGCACTCCTGTTGAAACGGATCTGGTCGAAGCTAAATCCGTGAATTGAAACCTCGGCCGTGCGTTTATTGCGGACTATTGAACGCACGGTTCCCAAGGCGATATCATTCCCTCCCTCGGTATCGCGCCGCTCTGTACCTGTTTGGTGCAGGGCGGTTTTCACTTTTTAGGGCAAAGATTTTCAGCAACGGTGGAGCCTCTGAAACCTCTCGTTAACAGAGGGGATGTAAATTGCTGACCTAAGCCGCGCCGCCAGATGCGCAGCTGCGCAATCAAAGGCTATGGCGCGATGAATACCCATCAAATCAAACTCATTCAAAATGGGTTCGCCGGCGTTTTTTCCCGCAAAGGCGAGCTGACCGAGCGATTTTATCATCATCTGTTTCTAACATTTCCCGAGGTGGAAGAGCTGTTCCACAAGGATTTTGCAAAGCAGAAAGAGATGTTCGCGACCATGCTGGCAAGCACAGTGCGCGGATTGGTTGATGGGGATAGTTTTCAGCGGTTTGGTGAATCGTTGGCCCTAAGCCATGCCCGGTTCAACCTGACATCCCGTCAGTTGGATGGCGCAGCCTCTTCTTTGATGGCGGCGTTGCGGGATGTGATGGGGGCGAAGCTATCGCCAGAAGAAGACGATGCGTGGAACGAGGCCATCACCCGTTTAACCGGAATGATGGCCCCACCCGAGGTCTGATTTAGACGGACATGCAGATGTATTTCATTTCGAGGTAGTCTTCGATGCCGTGGTGGCTGCCTTCGCGGCCCAGGCCGGACTGCTTGATGCCGCCGAACGGGGCGACTTCGGTGGAAATGATGCCAGTGTTGACGCCGACGATGCCATATTCCAGAGCTTCGGCAACTTTGTAAACGCGGCTCAGGTCTTTGGCGTAAAAGTAGGACGCCAGACCAAAGATTGTGTCATTCGCCATCGCGATGACTTCGTCTTCGTCCTCGAATTTGAACAGCGGCGCAAGGGGGCCGAATGTCTCTTCCTGTGCGACCTTCATGTCCTGCGTCACGCCGGTGACGACGGTTGGCTGGAAGAAGGTGCCGCCCAGCTCGTGCGCCGCACCGCCGGTCAGAACCGCGCCGCCGTTGCTGAGCACATCGTTGATGTGTTCCTGTACTTTTTCGATGGCCTCAGAATTGATCAGCGGGCCGGTGGTGGTGCCAGCAGTCAAACCGTCGCCGATGTTCAGCGCCTCGACCGCGACCTTTAGTTTGGCCGAGAATTCATCGTAAACGCCCGCCTGCACATAGATCCGATTGGCACAAACACAGGTCTGTCCATTGTTGCGGAATTTGCACATCATTGCACCCTCGACCGCGGCGTCCAGATCGGCGTCATCAAACACGATGAAAGGTGCGTTGCCGCCCAGTTCCATCGAGCATTTCATAACCTGATCCGCGGCCTGCTTCATCAGGATACGACCCACTTCGGTCGAGCCGGTGAAGGTCAGTTTGCGGATGCCGGGGTTTTCGCAGAACTCTTTGCCGATCTGCGATGCGCTGGAGGATGGCACAACGTTGAACACACCGGCTGGGATGCCAGCGCGTTCAGCCAGAACACCCATCACAATCGCAGACAGCGGGGTTTCTTTGGCTGGGCGGGCGACAAAGGCACAGCCAGCTGCCAGCGCGGGCGCGGCTTTACGGGTGATCATCGCGTTGGGAAAGTTCCACGGCGTGATCGACGCGGCCACACCGATGGGCTGTTTCAGAACGGTGATCCGTTTGTCGCGCTGGTGACCCGGAATGGTTTCGCCATAGATGCGTTTGGCTTCTTCGCCGAAGAATTCGATGAACGAGGCACCATAGCCGATTTCGCCAATGGCTTCCGCAAGGGGTTTGCCTTGTTCTGCAGTCAGGATCGCACCCAGATCAGCGGCGTTTTCAACCATCAGGTCGAACCAGCGGCGCAGGATAACGGCGCGCTCTTTGCCGGTCATGGCGGCCCATTCTTTTTGGGCGGCTTCGGCCTGTGCGATGGCACCGGCAACCTGTGCCCGGCTAAGATCGGCCACCTGAGCGATCACATCGCCACGGGCTGGGTTGGTGACATCAAAGGTGCCATTGTCTCCGTCGACCCACTGGCCGCCGATATAGGCTTTGGTCGCCAGCAGCTCTGGGTCTTTCAAGAGCGATTTGAGATCGGTGGTAGCATCGAGCATGTAGGTGTCTCCGGCAGAAAAAATTGTTCGCGTACCGACAAAACAGGTGGCGCGGGGTTTGTCTAGGTCCACCTAGTACTGTTCATTTAGGTCCACGTAAAGGTGAGCGTTCACTAAGTGGCGCGTGGAACACTAAAATGAAGGGCTTGCGCGACTCGTCGAACACAGGCAGATTGCGCGCGGGCTCAGGCGATGGCGTCGCCGCATGCCGCAGGGGATGCGCCCAAGTTCTGTCCTGAACGCCAGGACCTTTCTGAAGAGGAGGGTCAACCCATGACCACTACCACACCGCGTCCGGATTTTTACCGTTATCACAATGGTGTAAAGGCCCCGTTGCCGTTTGCCGAAGCTGAATACGAAGCGCGCCTGACTGAGCTGCGCGAGCGTATGGACGCTGCTGGCGCGACTGCCGCTGTCTTCACCTCGATGCACAACATCGCGTATTATTCGGGCTTTTTGTATTGCTCGTTTGGCCGCCCCTACGGTCTGGTTGTGACCGAAACCGAGTGTGTCACGATTAGCGCCGGGATTGATGCCGGGCAGCCGTGGCGCCGCAGCTTTGCCGACAACATCACCTATACCGATTGGCAGCGCGACAATTACTGGCGTGCGATTCTGTCGGTGACAGGTCCGGGTCAAGTTATCGGGTACGAAGGCGACCACCTGACGCTGATGCAGCGCGACAAGATGGAAGATTTCCTGAAACCTGCCACAATGGTTGACCTGTTCGAGACAACCATGCGTCAGCGGATGCACAAATCCGAGGCCGAGATTGCCCTGATCCGGCACGGTGCAAACGTGGCTGACGTGGGCGGCTATGCGATCCGCGATGCGGTCAAAGCTGGCGTGCGCGAAATCGACGTGGCGATGGCCGGTCGTGATGCGATGGAAGCTGAAATCGCCAAGCGGTTCCCGGATGCGGAATACCGCGACACATGGGTGTGGTTCCAGTCGGGCATCAACACCGATGGCGCCCACAACCCGGTCACGGGCCGTGTTCTGGAGCGGGGCGATATCCTGTCGCTCAATACGTTCCCCATGATCTCGGCCTATTACACCGCGCTGGAACGCACCATGTTTGTGCAGGAAGTTGACCCGGCCTCGTTGAAGGTTTGGGAAGCCAACGTCGCCGCGCATGAATACGGCATGTCCCTGCTCAAGCCGGGTGTGAGCTGTTCTGAAGTGACTCACAAGATCAACGAATTCTTCGAAGAACGGGATCTGCTGCAGTACCGCACATTTGGCTATGGCCACTCGTTTGGGGTTCTGTCGCACTTCTACGGTCGCGAAGCGGGTCTGGAACTGCGCGAAGACATCGACACAGTTCTTGAGCCGGGCATGGTGATCTCGATGGAGCCAATGCTGACAATTGCAAATGGCGAGCCGGGGGCCGGTGGCTATCGCGAGCACGACATCTTGGTGATCAACGACGATGGCAATGAGAACATTACCGGCTACCCATACGGGCCGGAATTCAACGTTGTCGGCTAAGGCCGCGCGCTGCGTTACAGGGGTTTAGCGACCCTAACAGCCGGGGGGTGCCATCTGCGCACCCCCTGTGCACTTTCCGTACACCGCCGTGGCACCGCACTGGCCGAGATGACGGGCATTCCCCAATAAAGACATGAGTACCGCAAAACCTTTGGGCTATGGTCCCAGGGTGCTTTGGTATGGGCGTGGCTTGTGTTTGATCCGAACACAAAAACGCCGGGCCTGATCTCTCAGGCCCGGCGCAAATTCAAAGGCTGATATCAGCGAGGCGAGGGTTAGCCGCGCTTGCCATCCCGATACAGGGCTTTGGTCAGCGAGATACACATCAGACCCATCACCATAGTGAAGGGAAGCGCGCCGATGATCATGGCACTTTTGAGCGCTTCCATCGGATCGCCTGCATCATTTGCCTTACCCGCGACCAGCAGGGTGGCGATGACCGCTGTCAGGATCAGACCCCAAACGATGCGATGCTTGATGCCGGTGTGCTGTTCGCCGCCAGACATGATGGTGTTCATCACCAGAATGCCCGAGTCAGCCGAAGTGACCAGGAAGGTCATGATCAGAACAACACACATGATGGTGATACCGGTCAGGAACCCGCCTGAAATCATCTGGCTGAGAGTGACAAACAATTTGGCCGTGTTGGATGCACCAATGATGGCGCCCTCGGCGTTGCCGCTCAGTTCCAGATCAATCGCGGTGCCGCCCAGAATGGTCATCCAAGCAAAGCAGACCATCGCTGGTGCAAATACACAGCCGACGATGAATTCACGCACGGTACGACCACGCGAGATGCGCGCAAGGAACAAGCCTACGAAGGGCGAGAATGCGATCCACCAAGCCCAGTAGAAGGTTGTCCAACCCGCTTGCCAACCGAACTGACGGCCCTGCTCACCAGCTGCATAGGCAGCCTGCAGAACATCATCAGACAGAGCAGCTGCATCGCCTTCGAGGCCGGATTTGAAGCCAGAGAACGAACCCCATGCATTGGTTGCACCACCACGCAGGGCATCAGCATGCGCTGTTGCTTCGGCAGGCAGAGCAGAGGCAAAGTCCGCGGCGGACAGCGGCGTGTAAGGGCCAAAGCTGAGCGCGGCAAAGTTCAGGATGTAGTCAACAAAGGCAGTTGCATAGGTTGTCATGGCAAACAGGAACGAGCCAAAGACAACAAAGGTCAGCAGCAGGATCAGCGACAGAACCAGATTGAGGTTGGATAGGTACTTAACGCCGCGACCAACACCGGACACAGCCGACAGGATCGACAGGCCCATGATCATGACCAGACCTGAGATCAGACCAACAGTGCCGGGTGCAGGTGCATCGCCAGACATATCCATCATCCATTCCGCACCTGTGATGGCGTACACGCCGTCAACAAATTGCGAAACACCAAAGCCGATGGTTACAGACACACCAAGGATAGTTGCAACAACGCCCAGAACGTCAACGATGTGACCAAGGAAACCGTTCATCAGTTTGCCAAACAGCGGCGTCAGAGCGGTGCGGATGGTCAGTGGCATGTCGCGCGTATAAGCGTAATAGGCCAGTGATAGGCCGGTTACGACGTAGATCGCCCAAGCGTGGAACCCATAGTGCAGGAACGTGTAACGGAACCCGGATTGGATTGCCTCTTTTGAGTTGCCAGCAACCTCTTGGCCAACAACAACGGGGTTGGATCCCCACAGACCCAGTGGCTCGGCGGTGGCGAAAACCATCAGGCCGACACCCAGACCGGCGCCAAACATCATCGAGAACCATGAGAAGTTTGAAAACTCGGGGGCTTCACCCGGGGTACCCATGATGCGTTTGCCAGTTTGGGGCAAAAGCGCGATCACCAGTAGGAAGAAGGCAAAGAAACCAACGATGACGATGTAGAACGCGTTAAAATCTTCGAGCAGGCGCCAGTTCAGGCTGCCTAGAACGCCTTGGGCGTTTGCGGGCCAGATAAGAGCCCAGAGAACAAGAGCGACCATAATTCCTTTGCTGAGCAGGGCGATTTCCACGCTGTGCCCTTCGTAGAACCCTGATTTAGCCTTGGATATCTCCAGCTCGGTGAATGGTTGTTTGACGGACATGCGCGCGACCTCCTCTGTCGTGATTTTCCCAATTGGCGGCATGTGAGGGGATTGAGAAGGTATGTATACGGTCTAAATCTGCTATTATGCGACCTTTTGCGCTAACAATGTTAACAATTCACGACAGAATTCAGGATACCTTTGTATACACTACGTTCGCCAAAATGGGGCGCATCCGACAGTTTGGTCTTAAAATGCGAAACGCGGCCCGCTCAGAGAGGGGCCGCGTTTCAAAATTTCGGTCTCGAAAAAGGCTTATGCCAGTGCGAGGTTTACCGCTGCCTCACGACCGTCACGGCCGGGCTCGATGTCGAAAGTAACTTTCTGGTTGTCGGCCAGACCTGTCAGGCCGGAACGCTCAACAGCAGAAATGTGTACAAACACGTCTTTGCTGCCGCCATCGGGTGCGATAAAGCCGAAGCCTTTAGTAGAGTTGAACCATTTTACGGTGCCAGTGGCCATATCCGTAGTCTCCATAATGTTGCTACCTGCTTGAGTGCGGTAGCCCTGCATAGTCGGCCTGGATCGAAAGACTGAGTGCCGGTAAACGGGAGACAGTGGTCGAATAGGAATAACGTAAGCGGACTTGATATGGAACGGGAAAGAGATTCGTTCAAGGGGCAAATTGAAAAAAGTCCTTTATAAGCGGATCTACGTGCACGCCTGCCACATCTCTGTGTCGTCAAAGATATAGGTTTTCTTTCTGAGGCAGGTTTGCAAAACTTTCGCGGAAAGAGTGTGTTGGGGGGATGTAAATCGTCGTTACATTACCTAACTAGTGAGTATTACAGTAACAAAAGGGGATTTGAGCCGTGTCTGACTCAGAATTTGATGCAATCATTCGAGAAACGCAGCAGAAGGTAAAAGAAAGTCAGGCCAAGATCGAGGGTCTGACCGGGCGAATTGAAAGCGCGCGGTCCAAAATTGATGCGGGCGAGGCTGACATTGATATCGAAAATGCCACGCTAGAGGATGTGCATGCCCATACGGACGTGATGAACGCTAATATTGCCGAGCTGATTATGGGCTTGGATGATGTGACCAGCGCGTTTTCCAAAGATTTCGACGAGATGCGTTCGAAAACCGGGTGGGAGAGCTTTGTCGGCATTTTTGCCGGGGCCAAGTCGGATTCCATGCGTCAGGAACGCATCCGGTCTGCGAACATTGATGACAAGCTGCAAGACCTGATCGCCAAGTCGGACGTGATCGTTCAGCTGCTCGAAGGGCAGTTGGCGGTGTTGGAAGAGCAGCGCGAAAAGGTCGAGGTAAATCTGACCTCGACGCTGGATGACCGGGAATTCACGGTGCAAGAGCTGGAAAACGTCCGCGCTGACATTCTGGGCATGGACCCGGCGATCATCGCCTTGGAAAACAAAATCGCGGTGGAACAGGATGCGGCGGCGCGCACCAAGCTGGAAACCGAACTGGCTGAAATGAACAAGAGCTATAATGCTCTGGTGCAGGACGAGCAGGTCAAGCTGGCCAAAAGCCAGACGCTGGAACGCTATATCGAAAAGGGCAAGACCTGGGTCGATTCCCTGCAGAACCAAGCGGCGACACAGATGGTGCTGATCAACAAGCTGCAGACAGATACCCAGCAGCGGGTGGTGCTATATGATGCGCTGACCAGCTCTTTGAAGACCGCACAACAACAGGATGTCGCGCACCGCATCAACGAAATCGGCGTCAAAACCGACCAAGAGGCGCAAACCGCCATGGCCGCCATCGGCACCGCAACCAACCAGAAAATGGCCGACATGCTGGACGCCCACGAGGACCACATGGTCTTTGCCCGCGACGTGTTAGAGAAGAAAGCCAAAGCCGACGAACGCTTTGCTCGCCGCTTTGCCGCGATTGTCGAGAAGCACGACAAGAACCTGTATGGTGGGTAAGGGATGACTCGTGGTGTCGCCCTATTTCTCTTTATTTTCGTGACACTTTCTTGCGGGGTCTTGCTGCTCAATACGCTGGATTGGGTGACATCAACGCTGTGGCGTTCTGTTAGTCTTGGAGCGGTTGGAATGATTTCGTTGCAGCTATTTAATCGTGTTTGGCCACGTAGCGAGAGCCGGTGAAAAGGTAAGGCGATGAAAGCGAAAAAGAATTTGGCGATCGGTATCGGCGCCGGCGTTTTGCTCGGGGCGTTGGTAAACTGGGCCTTTGACCCGGGCATCGTTGTTCAAACAGCCGCAGCTGTGGTCGTGGGTTCTATCACGATGGGTGCTTTGACCCGTAGATGGGCGTGAGGTGAGCCAATCATGAAGACGGCTTTGAAATCCTATGCGGTTGCCATTGTGCTCGGTGTTTTGACGGGGCTTTTGGTGCGATGGGCTTTTGACGTCGCATTCTGGGTGCACACTGCTGTTGCTGGGGGTGTGGCCGGAATAACGGTTGGCGTGATGAATCGCCTGCAAGCAGAAAAAAAGGATACGCATGACTGACCCCGCCAATGACCACGTTGGGCTGACCGACACTTTTGCTTCGCGCCGGTATTTCCGCAAGTTTGAGGGGATTACCGTGCATCTGTTGCGCGTCGCCGCGAATATGGAAGCCGATGGCGCGGTCTCTAAAGAAGAGGTCAAGATCATCTCGCGCTATCTCTCGGGGCTGCTCTATACCTTCCGCGCGCTCAGCATGAAGTACCTGCTGGTCGGGCGCGACACGGGTCGGTTCTTTGGCAGTCTCAACATGGACAAGCGCGACAGCGGGTTTCCGGTGGCGGCTGAATTGTTGACCATGGCCAATGACGCGCAACAGGCGCAGCGGCATCTGGCCAACATGCCGTCCGAGGCCGAGCTTAAGGATGACATGGTGCGCACCATCATCGGCCAACAACAGGTGCCGACCAAGCTGCAATTCGCCCTGTCCCAGCGGCAGTATTACGAGGAACTGCTCAAGGGCGAGTTGTTCTGGGCGCGCAATGACCCGGAATGTCTCTGGATCGGAAATGATGGCGACCGGCGGCGGTTTATGCTGCATTGGGCCGTCTATGACAGTCAGATCAATCTGCCGGTCATCTACCTGATGGAGCTTGAGGACAGCGGTAAGATCACCCTGCCCAAGGATCAGCGCCGCTGGCCCGAGGTGCAGGCCCATCTGATGGCGCAGTCGATGGCGGGGCTGAAACTGCTGACGATTGCCAAGGGGTTTGATCAGGACTTTGATGATCTGCACCCCAAGTCGCTGAAACGCATTCACGTGGGGCCGATGTATTCTTCTGCCTATACCGAACAGTCCGGCCCCCTGCGCCGGGTTCTGTCCGAGGCCGAGGCCCCCGAAGGCCAAGATTGGGCGCTGGCCTGGACCACCGAAGAGCTGGAAAGCGAACAGGTGATTGAAGAGCGTGCCGGCTGGTTTTCGACCGTTGAGCGCGAGGTCTTTGCCCTAGATCCCTTTGGCGGGCAGGGCGCCGAGACGGGCACCACCCGGATGCAGCGCTCCATCATCCTGCCACAGCGCCCGTTTCAGGTGCTTGCGGAACAGAATCCACCGGGGTTTGGCGACGTGCGCAAATTTGTGGTCAGCGCCACCGGGCAGGTGTTGCGGTACTGACTGCCGCGTCCGGAATTTCCGTATTTGAAGATTGTTAAAAGAGGTTGCGTGACATGAGCTTGAATTCTGACCAGATGGAATTGCCCGAAGCGGACATTCTCAAACATTACCCGGCCGCAACCGTGTTGCTCGAAGGGTTCGAACATGCCCCCCGGATTGCGACGGCGGTTGCGCCATCCACAAACGCTCCGGCTGAACGCAGCCCGGGCGTTGGCACGCGGCGGCGGTTTCGTTCGACCACGCCGGGGTTGGTGACACGGCGCACGGCGCGCACTGATGGGGTGCATCTGATCGACCGGATCGAGGCGGCGGATGATGGCGATGCCTTGACTTCTCCGCTGCAGGCGACGGTGCAGCATGCCCTGCGCCGGGCCGTGGCGATTGCCCTCGCGATGGGCGAGATCTACGCCGATCAAACCGCGCTGGGCGATCTGAAACGCGCCAATTTGGCGGGGGATTTGCCCCCTGCGCGCAAGTCCGAATTCTCTGACCTGCTGACCGGCGAGGCTCTGATTACCGCCCACACCTTGGGCAATGCGCTGGCCTATGTCCTGTCTTCGCACCTGTCCGAGGTCACGGTCGAGGTCGGTGAGGTCGAGGAACTGCTGACCGACAATGGCCAACTCGCCCTGCATGGGGCCCTGTGGGAATTGGATCAGGTGTTGGCCACCAAAGCCCCCGATGATGCGCATCTGATCGCAGCGGCCAGCGGTTTCGCCGAACAGTTGATGGAAAAGGCCGCCCAACGGGCGCAGGGCGCGCCACAACTGGCAGGTTTTGCCGGGTCCGCATGGCATGTGGAGGCAGATGATTTAACCCTGCGCGGGTTTGAACCCGCGTCGAAAGCGAAATCCACCACCCTGACGATGACGTTCAAGAAACCGAACGAGGTCGTCGGCAACCACATCGCCAAATATCAGGCGATGAAGCTCGCCAAGATGCTGATGGCCTATGACTTTGACCGCCGGTTGAACCCCTTTGCCGATCTGGGCGGCTTTATCTTTACCTTTATGGGCGATGGCAAACCGGGCACAGGGAAAACGACGCTGATCCAGATGATGGCCGGGCTGCTGAACGACTATTGCCTGAACGCGGGCTATCCGTTCCGATACCAGAATCTCAGCACCGACAACATCGACAGCTATCAGGGCAAATCAGGCCAAAATGCCAAGGCATTCATCAACACCATTCTGGACCCCTCGGTTATTGGATTCGGCACCATTGATGACATCGACCAACTGGCAGGCAAACGCGGCGATCGTCAGTCCTCAGCCGGGCAGCTCGAAATCACCGCTGTCTTGATGGAGAGCTTTGCAGGCGCCAACACCGTTGTGCGCGGCAACTGTACCTTTGGCATGTTCTCGAACTATCCCGAAAACGTCGATGACGCCCTGCGCCAACGTGCCGGGGCACGGTTTCTGGTCGATGGCCCCCAAACCCGCGAAGATTACATCGACATCCTTAACCTGCTGATGGGCAAGAACCACGACATTCCGCTGGGCGATCACACCGCCTTTGCCGCGCAGGAAATTAAACGCGCCGTCGCCGCCAGTTTCGAAGGCCACGCCCGCCCGCATGAGGACGGATTGCTGCGGGTCTATGAACGGGTCGAGGGCCAGATCGGCGCGCTGGATACGATTGCCAAGCTGGGGACGTATCTGAAGGCGATCCAACAGGCGGATGAACGGTTCACCGGCCGCGCCATCAAGAACATCACCGACGCGGTCAAAGTCCGCGCGATGGATTTTGAGCTGCCGGACGAATGGATGGAAAACCCCGACCTGTTCCTGTTTCAGGACTATGACACCAAACACGCCATGATCGCCGACCTGCGGGTGCCGATCACGGTGGATATGGTGGTGCAGGAAATCAACCGCTACGCCGACAGCGAATTCCGCTATGCCGACAAATCCGACGAGGTCGCCATCGACGCACTGGTCCGTGATTTTGGTCGGCAAGAGGCCGCGAAAAAGCGGTATCTAGGGGGCAAAGCCTAAATGGTCCTGTTGGTGGTTTCACTCTACACCAGTCTAGCCTGTGTCTTGGTCGCGGTGCCTGTGGCGCTGGTTCTGGGCGCGCGGTTTGGTAAGGGCACGGTGTCCGGGCGGGCCGCGTCGATTAAAACGGGATTAGCAGTCGTCGTGCCCCCTGCAGTGGTGCTGTTGTGGGGGACGTATCGCCTGAGCATCGAGATGGAAGGGCAGATCACTGGAGGTGAGGAGTTCCTGACAGTCTGGTCTTTGATGCTGGGAATGTCAGTGGTGGTGCTGGTGCCGCTTAGTCTGCTCTGTTTCGGCGGCGGGTATTGGGTGGGGCGGCGCAAAGCATGACCCACTGCATCGCTCCGCTTAACCCAAACCGCCCGCGACCCCAAACCAGCGCGGCCCTGCCGCGCAGCCCCCTCCCTCCCCCCATGGGGAGGGGGCTTGGGTGGTGATTGGAGCGTTAATTAGAGATTTAGAGTTTCAGGTGAATGCGTGACTAAGAAAAAGAATGATAAATCGAAAAGGACCAAACAAAGCACAGTTTTGCTTAGTGGACCGATGGTTCTTGGGTATGTGCTGACCGCGACCGTCTTATTGCTATTTTGCATCTCGATGACATCTTGGCCCGACTGCTCTGGAAATGGGCCGTGTAGAACTAATTGGGAATATTTGCGATATTCATCTTCACCAAACGAAATCGGAGATACGCTGGCAGGGTTTGCGGGTTCTTTGGCCTTTGTTTGGTTGGTTGTTACAGTTCTTCTTCAATCTAAAGAACTGCGAGAGCAGCGCGTAGAGTTTGAGGCAATGGCTGATGCTCAGAGAGCGCAAGCGTGTATTTTCAAAAAAGAACAGTTGCAGCGTGAGGGAGAAACAGCGGCGCGCCAGATGGACGGATATTCTGAGTTGCTTCTTCAAGAGCTTGCACAGGGGAATTTGAGAGGGGTTATTTGGAAGGTTTCCAAAACTGGTAGGGCACCTCATAGCCCAGGTAACTTGTCGCCATTTGTCGCTTCTCAGTTCAACGAAATTCACAAGCCACGTTTGGTTTTTGGCACATTAGCAGCGCAAACCAAATCGGTAGAAAATCAGATGATCGGAAACAAAGACAAAGTTCAAGTTGTTGAGAAGTCACGAAGAAAATCAGATGTAGAGGATGTTTGTAAACTGTTGAAAAACATCCTCGCGCTAAAGGAAAGGTTGCCGGAGGATAGGAAGCTTCAGTTGGAAATTTGGAAAGTAGAAACCTCCTATGCGTCGATTTCGGCATTGTTGGAAGCGGACATCTGGGAGCGAGAAACATGAAACGCCTCATCCAACACGGCCTGATGTTCGGAAACCTCGTCCACATCTCCAGCCCCGCCCTGATCGAACGCTATAACCGCGCGCTCCAGCATCTCAGCGGTAAGACCACCACCCTAACCGACTTCCACGTCGATATCTCGGGCTATTCCCCCGAGGTGGGGGATGAGCTGGGCGATGCGCTGTACCTTAACCCCAATGGGGTCAACCGGCAGTTCATCCTGCTGACCACCGAACAGAAACGCGCGCCGCTGTTGAACGTCAAATTCTCCACCTCGCGGGACATCCTGCGCCAGTTTATCGAAGACAATGAAAGCCAGCTGTTTGCTCTGACTGCAACGGATGCGGTCGCCGGGGAGCTGGTCAATTCGGTCTTCAAAGTGACCTCGCCCCGGCGCCTTTTTGATCTCAAAAAGGTCGAGGTCGAGGCCGACACCGTCGGCGGCACCCTGAAAACCGCCACACAGTTGGGCAATATGGTCGACCGCTTCAAAACAGAAGAGGACGCCTGGTTCGATGACGTGCTGATCGCGGATATGATCGGGGCGGCCAAACAGACCGGCGATGTGACACGCAACCCGGTGCACCTGAGCCAGACCCTGTTTGAACAGGGCGCGTTCTGGACGGCGCATTATGGCGGGCTCTATCTGTTTTCGGATCTGGAACATCCCGCAGTCATCGCAAGCGGGGACAAACCCGACGACGACCTGCCGATCAAATACGTGTTTGACCTGAGCCAGCGCAACCGGATCGCCAAATTCTTTGACTACAACGATCTGGTCGAACCCATTGTCAAAGCGCGCGGCGTGGATGCGGCCCAGATCCTGCAACAAAAGATGGACTTTATCACCATCGACACAGCCGCCAGCGCCGGCATTGATCTCAGCAATCTGGACCGCAGCGACATGCGCCGTCTGGCGCGCCGCCATGTGGAACAGCTGCCCGACGAATACCACGCATTGGCTCAGGTCCAGAGCTGGGCGCGCTCGGGCGGGCGGTGGCCGCGGATCAGTTCCGACCATCCGGCGTATTTCTACACCCTGCGCGCGGCAGACACGGATCACCGCGATCTGGTCAATATGCTGCTGGCGGAACTGTGCCCCTTGGATGTGCGCCAGCTGTTCATATGTCATAAAGAGCTGTTCTATCGCACCTATGCGGGCTGGCCCGAGGCGAAAAAGGCCTATGTTGCTGATTTCCTTGCACGGGAGTATCAGGTGGATAAAGAAGGTGCGCGCGAGGCGCTGTTTGGCCATGAACCGGACATGCAGGGCGAGGTGTCCGCACCAACCGAAGATTTGATCGCCCGTGTTGGCCCATGGGGCGCTGTAAGGAGGCCGTAAATGTTTGTAATGCTGCGCTTGCTTGTCCCCTTGTTGGTGGTCTTGACGGTGATCTATATTGGGGTGTCGCTGTATTCCCGCCGCGTGCGCCGCAACAAGTTAGAGGCGTATTGGGACAAAAAAGGTGTGACCGGCGATCGCGAGGCCTTTGTTGCGCGGGGGCTAAAGAAATACGATGCCTCGTTCCGGCGCAAGTTGATCTTGGGGGTGTATGTGGTGCCTTTGGCGCTGATTGCGTTCCTTGTATATTTTTCGAATTTCATGTGAGGGCCTGAACTATGGCTTACATCAAATGGGCGTTCATCATTCTGTTTTGGGGGACAATTGTAGCGGCGCTGCACTATACGCTGCCGCATCATGATATCGTCCGCGTCACCGACACCTATGAAAAGCGGATTGATCCGGGTGAGAACAGCCTGTTTTGGGCCGCGCAGGACGTGGGCAGCGATGCAACCACGCCCAACCGGGATGTGTTTTTCATTCAGACGCGATTGGCCAATGGCAACGTCATGGTCTATCGCAACGAAGACACAGGCTGGAGTTGGCCGCCGTATTTCAAACTGAACTCGTCCAATCTACAGGCCGAAGCCGCGGATATGAAATCCTCGGCCGAGGCCCCCAAATGGGTGGCGATGCGGCACTATGGCTGGCGCAATGAATTCATCTCGATCTTTCCAAATGCGGTGAAGATCTGGCAGGTAGACAGCCCGGACGTGCGGATCATTCCGTGGTTCAATATCCTCTTCCTGGTGGTGTTCGGGGCGCTGGCGTGGGCGATCTATGTGCGCTGGCGTCGCTTCCGCGAGGCCCGGATTGATCCGATGGTCGAAAGCGTCGAAGACAGCCTATATGCGGCGGGCGATGCCATTGATGAAAAACGCGGTCGGTTCCGCCGGTGGCTGGATACATGGCGCAAATAACGCCAACCAGAAGACATTGAAACACATTCGAAATTACGCGGCCGCCTTGGAAACTGGGCGGCCGTTGGCGTTAGTCTGCCGATCCTTTTGAGAAATCCGTTTTGTGCATCTTGTTGCGGCGTTGAGGGGTTATTATTTGTCATTTTAGACAGATAATGATTCAGGAGTATTATGATGGCCCTCTTTAAAGGTCTGGGTGCAAAAGCTACGGCGGCAGGTGTTGGTTTTGCCATGTTGGTTGCGGCACACTCCGCTGCGGCGGATGAGGTTTCGGATGCCAAAGGTTTGGTCGAGAGTTTCTACACCAACCTGATCGCGGAAAATTACCCGCCGATGATCAATATGTTCATGCCCGCTGCAACCGCGGTCTACACCACCAAATACGGCTATGGCATCCCGGATGACGTGTTCAACTTCACCGCCGAAGAAGTCAAAGAATACGCCGATATGGAAATCCCCGAAGAGTACCTCGAATACTTCAAAGGCTACGAAGAGCTGGGCCGGGATTTTGAAATTCTGGACGCCAAGAAAACCGGCGACTCGGTGACTGTCACAGGGCGCATGACCGAAGATTACAAGCTTGAGACATACAAAGGTCAGAACATTCAGACCGACACGTTTGTCATCAAATTCCCCTACGAACAGCCGCTGATCGCCAGCTATAGCGGTGTTGCGACGTTCAAATAGGCCCTGTGACCCGGGGGCGAAACCGCCCTCGGGTCTTAGTCTGAAAAGAGGTGATCCGTCTGGGCAAGCCGTAGCCCTTGATCCCAGCTGATCGACAGGAATTCGGCCAGCTTTGGGGCATTTTCTTCGGCGGTGGCGGTTTCGCGAATACGTTGATACCGGCTGAATCCCGCGTCTCTAATCAAATCCGATTCATGGTTCATGTCATTGCGGATCGTGGGCAGCAACCGCTCTAGCGTGGCTTTCGGCGTGCGCTCCCCGGCCAGTCCGACGCGATGGGCGTGTCCTGTCAGGTATTCATCGCTGAAGTGGCAATCGATTTCCAACAGCCGGCTGACCGAACGATCCGAATAGAAATCATTCATCAGATCCAGATTGGAGGAATCCATGCAGATCACCAACCGGTCAGTGTTGTAGTATTCAAACAGCATCCGCATCAGGGCGCGCCGATGTCGAGTGCGTTTTTCCAGCGAGGTTTGGATCCCGCCAAGATCGGGCAGGGGGGTGCTTTCTTCGTTGAACAGATAATCAATTGTCGGAACATTTGCGACGTGACGGATTTGCTCCAGCAGGCGTTTGGCAACGTGCCATTTCTTACACACGACGATCAACAATTCGCGCTCGCGCCCCAGCGAACTTTCGGTTTCCCAGAACCGCATGCTGAACCGCCGGCCCATCCGGCCGCGGCCTGTCAGGAACTTGTACAGGCTGGTGCCTTCGTTTGAGATCTGGAACCCAACATCATGGGCCGCATAAAGCCGACCCAGACGGGCCTTGAGCTCTTTGGCCTCGGGACTGATCTTGCGGGCGAATAGAAAATCCTGAGCCAGCAACAGATCATAGTGGTCATTGTGGAAAGTGACCGGCATGCCGTAATCGGAAAACATCAGAAACGTGAGGGTACGGGCCTCGATCTCGTCTTCGGGAATCAGGTGGCGTACAAGGGTCTGGAAAAAGGTTTCATCCGGAATCCAGGTGGTGCGGAAAAACCGCATGACATCGCGCCGTTGGCGGGTGAAATCCAGAATCCATTCCACGGTGCGCCGACGCAGGCACCACCATTGGCTGCCAATCATGACTTGGATGTCATGCGGAATGTCGCGTTTCAGGCCCAGCCGTTGCTGCAGGTTATAGGCAGCGTAGAACCGCTTTTTCTGGGTGCGTTCGTTGAAAAAGTGCCGATAGACCAGCCGCTCTTCTTTCCAGCCTGTCTTGATCCAGTCGCTTTCGAAATAATCAAAGCTTTCGATGAAATCCTTGTCATTTTCGTCCAGGAACTTGTGGGCGTATTCGGCGGTTTTGATCGCCATGCAATCGCCCGACAGCATATAGAAATGCGTGGCCCGCGGAAAGTTTTCGACCGCTGCCTGCACCGCATATAGCGACGCCTGAACCAGCGACCATGTCCCCCAGCCGCATTTGATCCGTTTGCGGGCAAAGGTCACATTGGGATTGTCGCTCAGAGCGTCTTTGATCTTCTTGAAATGCTCAGGCTTGGCGCGGGCATCAAAGTGGATCGACATGTAATCGCCGGCCACAGTCAGCCGCTCGGCCTGCATGATAATTGCATCCGGATCTTTGTGGCACAGCAGGATGTAGGCAATTTTTGCCATATTGGAAACGATCAATCCCTATTTGTGTTCTTTGTTTACGTTGATAAAGGTGAAGACCGATTGAATAAACAGCATTTATTTGCTTTTTTAAGGTAAGCACACCTGTGGCCACGGTACGGCGAAACAGGGATAGGAGGCAAGGCAGATGGGTTTTCCCGGCGTCTGGATGACGGAAAGCGAAAGTGTGGTCTATCGCGTGGTGCCCAAGTGCGCCTGCTCGACCATTGGTCAGATCATGTATTATTCCGACCATGGTGAATTTTTCGACGGCGATATTCACGACGCCAAGGACGGAATGCACAAATGGGCGCGGGACGACAGTCAGGGGCCGATCACGCGCAACGTGCTGGCGCACAGATCTTATGCGTTCACCTGCGTTCGCAATCCCTACACGCGCATCCTCAGCTCGTTTTTCGACAAAATTTGCGGCATTCAGCGCAACGGGCGGCGGTATCGCGGCAATCTGGTGCCAACCCTGATCTACAAATACGGGATCGAAGTTGGCGGTGATGATGGCAAACAAGAGTTTGACCAGATCCAAAGCTTCCGCCGGTTTCTGTTGTTTGCGCGCGATACCATTCGCTGGCGCCGCCCGATGGACCCGGACATTCACTGGTCTGCGGTCTCGGGCCATGTGTCGACCTTTATCGCCAATGGTGGCCGGTATGACGAAATCGTCTGGACCGAAAGCTTTAACGAGGGCATGCAAAGGGTGTTGAACAGCATCGAGACCCCGCATGCGGTCGATTTGAAAAAAATCCCCCGGTTCAACGAATCAGAAGGTCACGGCCCAAAACGGGCACACCCGGTCGAAGATTATTTTGACGATTTGTCGATGCATCTGGTGTACGAGATCTTCAAACGCGATTTCCAGTTGTTCAAATACGATTTTGAGAACCCTGGAAATAAGATGCCGATCGCTGAAATTGACCTGGATGAGGTGCACGCCAAGCTGGGCTAGTCTAGGTGCTGAATCCGACCTGAACACGCGGCTTACGGATTGCGTGCTCTTTATCGCCTGACTATCCCGACGGGGGAAAGCAACGCATGCCATGGCAGATCAACCCAATCCGCAGGGCGCGGGGGCTTTGAAGATCGCTCACCTAGCCAAACGTGGCGTGCTGCTGGTCCTTGGGCCGCTCAATTTCCTGTTCATTGCCTTTGTCCCGTTGCTGTGCGTGCGCCGCGCCGGGTTTCGGGGCTGGTATTGGCGATTGGTCAAACGGGCCTGTTCGCGCTTGTTGTGGTTGCTCAGCATTCGGGTCGAAATGTCCGAGGCGCATAAACGCGCGTTGGGCGATGACACCGGCAGCCTGATCGTGATCAATCACCTCAGCCATCTGGACGGGTTCACGTTGATGGATGTGGTGCCGGACAAAAAATGGTTCACCTTCGCCGCCAAGAAAGAGCTGTGCGATGCCGCGTTGCTGCGCACCGGGTTCACGGGCGCTGGCTTGGTGGAAATCGACCGCAGCAACGGCAAGGTGGCGTTAGAAACACTGACGCAGGCAGTGCGCGATATGCCAGAGCGCCGGTCTGTGGTTCTGTTCGCCGAAGGCACCCGGACAAACACCGACACGCTGGGCGAATTCAAAGCCGGGGCAGTGTTAGTGGCGCGGGAAACCGGACGCAGCATCCGCCCGATTGTCATTTTGGACTCAGACAGGCTGCTGCCGCGCGGCAAGTTCTTTCCCCACAGTGGCACCGTCCGGATCGAGGTGTTGCCGCCCTTTGAGTGCGATCTAACCGCCACCGTGGACGAAGATGTTGCACGTCTCAGACAAGAGATGATCGCGGTTTTTAGCCGCCGTTAACCCCAACACCGCACAGCGCGCTTTGTCCTAAATCTTGCGCGCGACCACATAGCGGCCCGGCAACATCACCGGATAGTTGCCTGTTTCAAGGATCTCAAACCCAGCCGCGGTAATGATTTGTTCCAACTTGGTTGTGGTCATAAAGTTCACATAGGGGGCTTTGCCCAACATCTGCGCCAGAGGCAGGATGCCCTTCATCAGCCGATACTTCAGCGGCAGGCCCTTGGTGGGCAGGCAGACGGTTTTCGAAATCAACAGACCACCGGGTTTGATCATGGCGTGGATTTCAGACAGGCGCGTGGGCAGATCCTGCAGCAGATGCAGCAGGTTCAGGGCCAGCACTGTATCATAAACCGTGCCCGCATGCTGCGCATCTGATACATCCGTCGCAATGAACTCCACATTGTCTGTTCCCTGGGTTTTGGCCTTGGTTCGGCCGATTTCAATCATTTTGGGCGACAGATCGCTGGCGGTATAGCGGGCCACACTGTCGGCTAGTAAAAGCGCGGTTGAGCCGGTGCCGCAGCCCAGCTCAAGCACGTGATCGGTTGGGGCGAGGTAAGACCGGGTCCGATCCAGAGAATAGTGATAGGCCTCCAGATCCGTGATCGGACGCTTGGCGTATTTTTCCGCGATGCTGTCCCAGAATGCTGTCGACTCTGTCATGTTCAAATCTCCTTTGCGCTGGTTTTACCTATGCGAAGATCAATGATGAATTGCTGAAATCTGCACGGTTGCTATACACAAATGCATGAATTGGCAGAGCATCTCATTTGATTGGTCCCATATCCGCGCCTTTCTGGCCACGGCCGAAGAAGGGTCGCTGTCAGCGGCCGCGCGGGTGTTGGGGCAAACGCAACCTACCTTGGGCCGGCAAGTGACCGCGTTAGAGGAAGAGTTGGGCGTGACCCTGTTCGAACGCACGGGTCGGGCCTTGATCTTGACCCAACCGGGGGCTGAGCTGCTGGATCATGCGCGCGCCATGCGGGATGCGGCAATGCGGGTGTCTTTGGTCGCAAGCGGTCAGTCACAAGCGATCGAGGGGACAGTGCGCATCACTGCGTCCGAGGTCTATTGCGCCTTTGTCTTGCCGCCAGTCTTGTTACGCCTGCGTGAGATCGCGCCAAAGCTGGTGGTGGACCTGGTGTCTGCCGATGATGTCCGGGATTTGCAGCAACGCGAGGCGGATATCGCCATTCGCCACGTGCGCCCGGAACAACCGGATTTGATTGCACGGCTGGTGGCCGAGGCGACGGCGGGGCTATACGGGGCGCCAAGTTATTTGAACCGGCGCGGGCGCCCGACCTCAGTCGAGGACCTGAAAACCCATGACTTTGTGTCATTCGGGCAGGTGCCCCGCATGGTGGAGTTCTTTGCCGATCAGGGGGTGGCGTTGCAGCCCGAAAATTTCCGCATGGGCTCGGCCTCGGGGGTGGCGGCTTGGGCGATGGTGGAACAGGGGCTGGGCCTGTCGCTGATGGCCGACCAAGTGGCCCGCCGCAGCACGGCGGTAGAGCAGGTTGTGTCAGACCTGCAACCGGTCAGTTTCCCCGTTTGGCTGACCACCCATCGCGAATTGCACACCGCACGGCGCATCCGTTTGGTGTTTGATTTGCTGGCGGATTTTCTAGCGCAGGATGTCGCCTCCTCTGGCGTTGTGAAGGGCGCACCCCCACGCTAGATGTCGCGCAGAAAACGAGACGCGCGAAAGAGGGACGGAAATGTTTCAATCGCTAAGCTGGCCAGATCTGGTCGGAACTGTGGGGACGCTATTTATCGCGTTTGCCTATTTTGCAACGCAGATCCGGATATTGAATTCCGAGGATCTGATGTTTCCGGTGGTCAATCTGCTTGGCGCGCTGTTGCTGCTCTATTCGCTCAGCCACAATTTCAACCTGCCCTCGGTGTTGATGGAGGGGTTCTGGGTCATCATCAGCCTTATCGGGATCATACAGGCCCTAAAGGCGCGCCGCGCAACATAACGCGGCACGCTGATTGGTTTACTCGGCGCTGTGCAGACGCGGTGTGAACAACCCAAACCGGGTCATGTCACGCAAGGATTTTGCTCCGGCTAGCACGGCCAGATCCGCCAGTGGTTCGATCAGAATAACCAGCATGTAAGCCGCGCCAAAACCGGACACAGCGGCAAGGTTCTCTGCACCAAAGCCCTGACCGTAAAACGCCCAGAACGCGACCCACGCAACAACGCCGCCCTGATACGCCGTCGAAAGCGCCAGCGCCTGCGTGTATTTCAAATCCACATAGGCGGTGTTGGGGGCGATGATCTTTTTCGCCAGCATCTGCATCGCAAACAGCGGCACCAAAAGGGTGGTCATGTTCATGCCAAACTGCGGCAGGTCAAACGGCGCCAGAAAAAAGCTCTGAATGAACAGACCCGCCACCAGCCCGATCGCGGTGGGCGCAGCCCCGAACAGCAGAAACAGGGTCGAGGCGAGGATGAAATGCACCTCGGATACGCCCACCGGAAAATGCGGTAGGATTTCAAAAAAGGTAAACACCAATCCGGTGGTCAGCAAGCTGCGCGCGATCAAGGACGCCGCACCGCTGTCGCGGATGCTGTCGGCGGTCATTTTCAGGCCCATCAGGCCCGCGCCCGCAGCCGTTCCATAGCTGAGCAACAGTTTTGCGCCGGTCACGACGCCAGGTTCGATATGCATAGTCTGTACTCCTTACCGTCACACCCGACGGCATTGGTTTGGCCCCGGATCACCCGGGGGGATAAGGATGGGCAAAGCCCGTGAATACGGCAGGTCTCCTGGCTTGCGGTGTCCTGTCTGGCCCAACCTTCCCAACCGGCGTCCTCGGTCAGTGGTAATTTGGGCAGACACACCGCTTACAGTTGCGGGGGCAGCTCCGGAATTGGCTTGCGAGGCCGTACCGGATTCCCTTTTTCATTCGTCAGGGGCACGAACCCCATCAGAAACCGTGGCGCAGAGGTCGCCCGTGCGCGCGTCACTGTCAAGCATCCAAGACACGGGATTATACAAATGCCGCAGGTGCGACTTGCGCAGGGGCGCAGGGGGGCCTAAGTCTGCCGGTATTATGGCTCAGACAAAATCAGACCCCAATTACAAGGTAATCGCCGAAAACCGGCGTGCGCGTTACGATTATGCGATCAACGACGATCTGGAATGCGGAATCATTCTGGAAGGGTCCGAGGTCAAATCCATGCGCGTGGGCGGGACAAACATCACCGAAAGCTATGCCACCGTCGAAGATGGAGAGCTGTGGTTGGTGAACTCGTACATCGCGCCCTATGCGCAGGCCAAAGTGTTCAAACACGAAGAACGGCGCCGGCGCAAACTGTTGGTGTCGCGCAAACAGATGTCTGATCTGTGGAACGCAACACAGCGTAAAGGCATGACCTTGGTGCCGCTGGTTATGTATTTTAACCACAAGGGCATGGCCAAGATCAAAATCGGCATCGCCAAGGGTAAGCAGAACCACGACAAGCGCGCCAGCGAAGCCAAACGCGATTGGTCGCGACAGAAATCACGCCTGATGAAAGACCACAGCTGATAAAATCTGTGCTTGGTCCTTTCGGGATGACTTGTACAGGCCATCGCTGCTAGGCTCACACTCGTATTCTTGTGCGAGGTCGCTTTTGCCTGATTTCATTCTGACCCGGAAATTGACCAGATTTATTATTGCTTTGCTCTTCAGGATGCGGGTGCTTCCCGTTGTTTTGATGGGGATGGCCAGCGTCGCATATGCGGACGATTTTAACCTTTCGATATCCCGTACAGTGGCCGCCAAAGGCGCGCAGATACCCTATGCGTTGCACATTCGCCTGCGCGAGGCGGGCAAGACCCGGATGGGGATCGCGGCCGTGTTGGACATGCGCCACGTGCAGGCCAATGTGCCGGGGTTGTTTTCCGGCGTTTTGCAGGAAACCTGCAAGGCGAAATATGCCGTCGCGATTGCCGAAGCCCACGCCGAGGGAAAAGCCGTCGCAGTCAGCGGACAGTTTCAGGCCAAGTTCTTCTTGTGCGACGATGATGATCCCAAGACCCATTATCGGGGGGCCTTGCTGTTGGGGCAAAACGTCAATTTCCAAGCCAAGGCGAGTGCCGAAGTCAAAGGCCAGTGTCTTGTTCTGAAACTGGTCGACGTGACGCTGGACCCGACCGGGTTTCTGGGCGGGGTGGCGGATGTGTTGAACCTGACCGAAAAGGCGCAGACGCTGATCCTAGAGAAAAGCGCCGAGGTGCTGGCAAAGCATCCAATCTGCCCTGAACTGCCACCCGAATTGGCCATGTTAGAGCCTGATTTCCGATCTGGTGGCACGCATGAGATCGGCAAAGGCGGTATCGGGGCGTACCTGAACGGGTCGGTCGATGTCAGCGCGACCACATTGGTGGATCTGCTGTTGCTGGCGCAGGCAAAAAAACAGGAAGGGACGCAATGATGTTTGCTATGATGTGGCCCCGCTGTTTGGGCGGGAACGTGATCTGTGGCCTCATGACTGTTGGCCTTTGGGGAACAGCCGCACAGGCTGATGAGGTCAGCTATCGCCTGACAGAAACGATTCAGGTGCAGGGTACCCAACTGCCTTATACCGTGGATCTGGATCTGTCCGACGAAACCCCATCCCGGCTTGGCTTTGATGTGGTGCTGGACCTGCGGCAGCTGCAACAGGGTGCGCGCAGCGCCTTTCCGCAAGAGCCGTTTATCGACACCTGCAATGCCAGATTGTCAAATCCCAAGCTTCTGGTCTCTGCCAATGGCGACAGCCTGTCGGTTGAGGGGCAGTTCCATGCGGAATTTTACGCCTGTGATCGGGACAAGCTGCGCCCAATTGATCGCGGTGAACAGGTGTTTTCCGAAGTCATCAGCCTGACGGCGGCGGCCTCGTTGAATGTGCGGGGGCAGTGCCTGTATTTCGGTGTCGAAGACTTGGCTCTGGCGCTGAAGGATCCGGTGGATGGCGTCGCGGATCAACGCGAATTCATGACCAAGGCACAGGATTTGTTCATTGAGACCAGTGATGCCTTTCTTGAACAGCACCCCATTTGCCTGACCCTGCCGCCCGAGCTGGCCTCGCTCACGCCGCAGAACTTCACAGGCGGGACGCGTGAAATGGGCGATGGCGGCGTTGGGGCGCAATTGAAGGGCTCGGTGGACGTGTCCGCGGCAACGATTCTGGATGTGTTGAACGCGCTACAGGCCAAAGGGGTGATCCCCCGCCGCATGTGACGTTTCGGGGCTGAAATCCCCCGATTGCGGCGGATTGCGTGCTGGATTTGATTTGATCTTTTGAATACCGACCTCGGTGGGGCATCTAAACTTGAACCTACACCCGCGCGGTTGTAGGGACAAAGCGTGCGATAGGAGGGGCTCTCATGCTGGACGATCCGAAAACTCTTGTGTCCACCGACTGGCTGGCCGCTCATCTCAAGGATCCGGATTTGCGGATTTTGGATGGGTCGTGGTATTTGCCGGCACAGAACCGGAATGCAAAAGCGGAATATGACGCCGCGCACATTCCCGGGGCGCGCTTTTTTGACATCGACGACATCAGCGATCATCGCTCTGATTTGCCGCATATGGTTCCCCCGGTTGAGAAATTCATGTCCCGTATGCGCGCTATGGGCGTCGGGGACGGGCATCAGGTTGTTGTCTATGACGGCGCTGGGCTGATGTCCGCGGCGCGCGTCTGGTGGCTGTTCAAACTGATGGGACAGGAAAACATCGCCGTGTTGGATGGCGGCTTGCCCAAGTGGCAGGCCGAGGGGCGCGAGATCGAAGATCTGCCCCCCGTGATTCGGGATCGTCACATGACAGTGCGGGTGCAAAACCATCTGGTGCGCGATGTGACACAGGTCTCAGCAGCGGCCAAGCTGGGCGATCATGAGATCATCGACGCCCGCGCTGCTGACCGTTTTCAGGGCAAAGCCGCCGAACCCCGCGAGGGGCTGCGCTCGGGTCACATTCCGGGATCAAAGAACGTTCCGTTTGGCAACCTGCTCAACAGCAACGGCACGATGAAATCCGTCGATGATACCCGCGCGATCTTTGAAGCTGCCGGTGTCGATCTGAAAAAGCCCGCCATCACATCCTGCGGGTCCGGCGTGACCGCCGCGATTCTATCCCTTGCCCTGCATCGTTTGGGCAAGTCCGACTACTCGCTTTATGACGGCTCCTGGGCTGAATGGGGTGCATTCCCAACCCTGCCCGTCGCAACTGGAGAGAACTGATGTTCGAGAACCTCAAGGCGCAGCCAGCAGATAAGATTCTGGCTCTTGTGCAAGCGTATCGCGAAGACCCGCGCGACACGAAAATCGATCTGGGTGTGGGCGTTTACAAAAACGCCGATGGCGTGACGCCCGTCATGCGTGCTGTCAAAGCAGCCGAAAAGATCGTGTGGGAAGAACAGGAATCCAAAGCCTACGTCAGCCTGACCGGCGATCCGGCCTATTCAGACGCGATGATCAAACTGATCCTTGGCGATGCCGTTGCGCGTGAAAACGTTGGCGCAGCCGCGACCCCCGGTGGCACCGGCGCGTGTCGTCAGGCGTTTGAACTGATCCAAATGGCCAGCCCCGTGGCGCGCGTGTTCGTGTCCAACCCCACATGGCCCAACCACATTTCGATCCTCAACTATCTGGGCATCGAAGTGGCCCCCTATCGCTATTTCGACAGCGAAACCCGTGGCGTTGATTTTGACGGCATGATCGCGGATCTGGGCCAAGCCAACGCAGGCGACGTTGTGCTGTTGCACGGCTGCTGTCACAACCCGACCGGCGCCAACCTGAACCTCGTTCAATGGCAGGCGGTCATTGATCTGATCAACGAAAAGAACCTCGTGGCGATGATCGACATTGCCTATCAGGGCTTTGGCGATGGTCTCGACGAAGACGCACAGGCGACGCGTCTGGTGGCCTCTTCGGTCAAGGAATGCTTGATCGCGGCGTCCTGCTCCAAGAACTTTGGGGTCTACCGCGAACGCACCGGCCTGTTGATGGCTGTCAGCAATGACGCTAGCCAGACCGCGCTGAACCAGGCGACCCTGTCGTTCCTGAACCGCCAGAACTATTCGTTCCCGCCAGACCACGGCGCGCGCGTTGTGACCACCATTCTGAACAACCCCGAACTCTGCGCCGATTGGAAAGCTGAGCTGGAAGAAACCCGCCTGTCGATGCTGGCCCTGCGCCAGCAACTGGCGGACGAGCTGCAGCGCCTGTCCGGCTCGGATCGGTTCGGTTTCCTTGCACAACACCGCGGCATGTTCTCGCGTCTGGGCACCACGCCCGAGATGGTCGAAAAACTGCGCGCGGATCACGGGATTTACATGGTTGGCGACAGCCGCATGAACATCGCTGGTCTGAACGCAAAATCCGTGCCCATTTTGGCCAAAGCGATCATCGACTCCGGGATCTGATCCAACAGACCCAAATTCCTAGAATAGAAATGGCCGCCTGTTCCCGAAACAGGCGGCTTTTTTGTGGGCAATCTTCGCCAAATGGCTACTGCATTCACGCAGGGGGACGGAGGTTTAACAATACAAAGGAATGTTATTCGCCTGATGACGCTGCACCAGCTTTCTCACCCGCTTCCCCTTTTCGGGTATGTGCCGGGCCGCATTTGGCTTGAAATCCGGTTTGCAAACCTGCGGAAACAACTTTTGTATCTCTTCACGCCCGTCGGGCGATACCGCCTTCAGCGCTTCGGGCCCTGTAAACAGGCTTTCTGAAGGGGTTCCGTTGGACCAGATGATTTGGTGATCATCAAACAGAATATGCCAATATTCCACGCCACCTGCCGTGTTCTCAACGATATCAACGCCACTCAACGGAAGCAATTTGCGCGCAGGGATCAACACGTCTCTGGACCCAAACATCCGCATGGCAATGCGTGATGACACAAGAACACGGTGCTGCGGCGACACGCTCAAATCCTGCAGTGGGAATCCTGTACCCAATGCGTCGGCGCGTATTTGAATTGGCTTGAGTTTTGGATTGGCCTCAAGCTGGGCAGAACTCAATCGGCGCGAGCCAATCCAACGAATGGGTTCATAGCTACGGTCATAAGTCAGAACCTGATCTCTCGTCGTCAGGGTCTCAACACGCATGGGACCCTGCAACGTCTCAATCAGGGTTCCTGATGAAAAACAGACAACGTCAACAAATTCCCCACTGGCATTTGTCGGTCCGGTGACTTGCTGATCAATGACAATCGTATTGTCACCGCTGTCATTCCAAGCGGCGTCAATCGCTGCTGTGTTGACCGTCAATCCGTTAAAAACCTCTAGCGGTTCGAGCGGCCCATTGTTGGCTTTCACGCCAAACATTGCGATCGTACCGTCTGGTTCTATTTCTAGTCGAAATACCGGCGCAGATCCGGTATTTCCGAGTTGCCAGATCGCAGGTGTGTCGCTTTCATATTCGTCTCCGTCAGCAAATCGAACTGTCTGACCTGAGGTGCCGCTTACCTGAAACTGGAGCTCATTCGGGGCTCCCGAAGGGCCACCAATAAAGAGATCCACGCCATTGATTGTCACACTGACACTGTTGTCGAGTGCGACGAAATCAATGACCAACCCGCCGCCGGGAGTCGTATCGGTAAAGGTCGTCGAATTACCGTTGATTATACTAAAAGCGGGCATTTCAAATCGTTCCTGTAGCTAAAAGCGCATCATCTCTGCGGTCTGCCAAAAGAACGGTGCGCTCAAAGCACATTTTACTCATTCAACAAACCAGCACTGCGACTCTTGAGAAACATTTAGATTTCGAATGCGGCGAAAGAATGGAACTTTTGGGACGCTGAAGTCATCAAAATATTTCGCAAAATGTGCTTAAATTTCAGACGCGTTAACCACCGTCCTTCGTGATTTGGGGCAATCGTACAAAAAGACGTAGAAACTCCCCAAACAGAAAAATCTCGATGCCAAATTAGTGGTTTCGGCATAGGGGGATCGTACGAAAGAGCAGTCAAATTCCCCAAACCGGGGGAACGACTCAGACGGGCGGGCGGGGTGAAACGTGCCGCACTGCGGCGGTTATCCCTGCGTACGCCCTGTTACCCCTGACTTTGGCCTGTCGAATCTGCTGCACCGCGTCATTCTTTAGGCCGGGTCTTAGACGTAAAAAGGCCCGGACACATGCCCGGGCCTTTGTTTGGATTTTGTGCGTTTGTTAGCCTTTAGAGAACTCAGGGTATGCTTCCATGCCCAGTTCTGCCATGTCGAGACCGTTGATCTCTTCTTCTTCGCTAACCCGCAGGCCGATAGTTGCTTTGATGATGGTAAAGAACACATAGCTGACAACAAAGACAAACAGACCGATCGAGAAGAAGCCGATGAGCTGGGCGCTGAGTGAGGCGTCGGAATTGCTCCAGACCACGACCAGCGTTCCCCACAGACCTGCAATCAGGTGAACCGGGATGGCACCGACCACGTCGTCGATCTTGATCCGGTCCAGGAACGGTACGGCGAAGACGACGATCACACCACCAACAGCACCAATGAGCAGCGCTTGGAACAAGGATGGTGCAAGCGGTTCAGCGGTGATGGACACCAGACCAGCCAGCGCGCCGTTCAGAACCATCGTCAGGTCGGCCTTGCCAAACATCACTTGGGTCAGGACCAGCGCGGCGATCGCACCGGCCGCAGCGGCCATGTTGGTGTTGGCAAAGATGCGGCTGATGTCAGCAACGTCACCGATGGTACCCATTGCCAGCTGCGAGGCGCCGTTAAAGCCGAACCAACCCAGCCACAGGATAAATGTGCCTAATGTTGCAAGTGCCAGATTAGAACCGGGAATGGGAACAACGCGGCCGTCTTTCTTGTACTTGCCGATACGTGGGCCAAGAACCATGGCACCTGCAAGGGCTGCGAAACCACCAGCTGCGTGGACAAGGGTCGAGCCTGCGAAATCGCTAAAGCCAAGCTCGCTGAGCCAGCCACCGCCCCACTGCCAGGATGCTTCGATCGGATAGATAAAGCCAGTCAGGACAACAACAAACAGCAGGAAGGGCCACAGTTTGACGCGCTCAGCCATTGTGCCGGACACGATTGACGCTGTGGTGGCGCAGAACATCAACTGAAAGAAGAAGTCAGAGCCAACCGAGGCATAGCTGAGATCGGTTTCCGTGGCTTCCAGCCCAACCGCTTCCAGAACGGTGGGTGAGAACGCACCGATAAAGCCGGTCACGGTCCAGCCATCACCGGGGTACATCAGGTTAAAACCAACCAGCCAGTACATCACGGCAGCCAGTGAAAAGAGCGCCATGTTCTTGGTCAGCTGCATGGTTACGTTTTTGGACCGCACGAGGCCTGCTTCGAGCATGGCGAAACCGGCGGCCATCCAGAACACAAGGAACCCGCCCATCAGGAACAGCAGCGAGGTCAGGATGTATTTGGTGTGCAGGGCGACCTCGTTGGGATCAACGGCGGTGTCTTGGGCCCAGCCCAGCGAGGGCAGCGCGATCAGCAGCGCGGCGGGGGTAAGGGTTTTCATCAAAGTCATAGGTACGGTTTCCTTCAAAGCGCGTCGTCGTTGGTTTCGCCGGTCCGCACGCGGACGGCCTGATCGACGTCGAGGACAAAGATTTTGCCGTCGCCAATCTTGCCGGTCTTGGCCGTGGACGAGATTGTTTCGACGATCTGATCGGTCATGGATGCGGGCACGACGATCTCAAGTTTGATTTTCGGGACAAAGTTCACCGCGTATTCAGCGCCGCGATAGATTTCGGTATGGCCCGATTGTGAGCCAAAGCCCTTGATTTCTGTCACCATCATGCCGCGGATGCCTGCGTCGGTCAGGGCTTCGCGGACTTCCTCCAGCTTGAATGGTTTGATGGTCGCAATGATGAGTTTCATAGGGTCCCCTTCGTGCTGCGTATGCAACAATGATGTTTGCAGTTGCAGCAATTCAGACCCGTCTTCCGCCCTATGGAAACGGTTGCTTAAGGGAAGAATGGCTCAAAAGTGAAAAATTCGCACAATTTTTGCACAAAAACTGGAGATTGCGCATTTTTTGAGCGTAAAAGAAAGGGGAAATGGGCGGCATTAACACCTCAACACCCGTCGAGGATCACGTTAGTGTGGAGCAAAAGCAAAGACCGGGCAGGGCTGAGCATGAGTGAGTCTAAACGACGAAAGCCACCATTGGTGGCGGAAAAACGCTACCCTTCTGGTGGGCGTAGCAAATCAACTGCGAGCCCTAAATCGACCAAGGCGCCCGCCAAAAAAGCACCGGCCAAAAAGAGCGCGCGTAAGGGCACGCGCAAACCAGCCGGCAAAAAGCCACGGAAAACTGGTGGGGGTCTGTCGGGCTTGATCCGGCGGTTCTTTTCTTGGGTCTGGGGATTGGTTTGGGGTTTTACGTGGCGGTTGAGTTTGATCGTTGGATTGTTGATCGCGCTGGCGGTTGGGCTGGTTTATTCCACGTTGCCAGAATTGAGTGCCTTGTTGGATGGGCGCGCGCGCGGGTCGGTGACGTTGTTGGATCGCGAGGGGCAGGTTTTTGCCTGGCGCGGGGATCAGTTCGGCGGCGTTGTGACCACAGATACTGTGTCCCCCTATCTAAAGAATGCTGTTGTCGCGACCGAAGACAGACGGTTTTACAGCCATTTTGGCATCAGTCCGCGCGGTGTGGCCAGCGCTGTGCGCATCAACTTGAGTGAAGGGCGTGGCCCGCTATCGGGTCATGGTGGCTCAACGATTACTCAACAAACGGCCAAGCTGCTGTGTCTGGGTGTGCCATTCGACCCGGAGGCTTGGGAGTCTGAGAAAGCGTATGAGGATGACTGTCGTCAAGGTTCATTGTGGCGCAAAGTTAAAGAAGCCATTTATTCGATGGCAATGGAGGTCAAATACTCCAAGGACGACATTCTCACGATCTATTTCAATCGGGCGTTTCTGGGCGCGGGCGCGCGCGGCTTTGAAGCGGCCAGTCAGCGATACTTTGGAAAATCGGCCGCCGAGGTTGGACCTGCTGAGGCCGCGATGCTGGCGGGTCTTTTGGTTGCGCCTACGCGATATGCGCCGACCAACAACCTGAAACGCTCGCAAGATCGGGCGCGGGTGATCGTGGGCTTGATGGAGGACCAGGGGTATCTGTCCGCTTCTGAGGCGCAAGGCGCGCGGAACAATCCGGCCAAACTGTCTGCAGCGGCAGCCGCGCGCGCGGGGGGGTACTTTGCCGATTGGGTCATGTCGAGCGGGCCTGAATTCTTTACTCGCAACACCACCGAAGATGTGATTATCCGCACCACATTGGATCAGCGCCTGCAAACATCGGCGGAAGAGGCGATGCAGTTTGTATTTCAGGAAAAGGTACGCACAGGGTCCAAGGCGCAGGCAGCGATTGTGGTGATGTCAGCGGATGGAGCTGTGCGGGCCATGGTTGGGGGGCGTCAGACGCGGGTCACGGGCGCCTTTAATCGAGCCACACAGGCGATGCGTCAAACTGGATCAGCGTTCAAGCCGTTTGTCTACGCCACGGCTTTGGAACTGGGGTATTCTCCTTTGGATACGGTGATGGATGCGCCGTATTGCCAGAATATTCCGGGATCGGGTGAGTGGTGCCCAAAGAATTACACCAACAAATACTATGGGCAGGTGACGCTGGTGCGGGCGCTTAAGGATTCGTTGAATGTTCCTGCTGTGAAGGTGTCGGAATCTGTAGGCCGGGATCTAGTGCGTCGGGTGGCCAGTGATTTTGGCATCGATAGTGATCTGGCCCTTGGACCCGCTTTGGCGTTGGGTGCCTCTGAGAGCACCTTGATCGAAATGACTGGGGCCTATGCAGGTATCCTGAATGGGGGATCTTCGGTGACACCCTATGGGTTGGTTGAGCTCAAGTTGATGGGCGATGATGCGTCTTTGATGGATGCAGGCGGCGGCATCGGTGAACGTGTCATTCAAGCCGAAGCGGCCCAGCAATTGATCTGGATGATGGAAAAGGTTGTGTCTGACGGGTCAGGGCGCCGGGCGGCGTTGCCGGGCTGGCAGATCGCTGGCAAAACTGGAACAACGCAGGCTGCGCGGGATGCTTGGTTTATCGGGTTTAGTGCAGACTATGTCGCCGGGGTTTGGATGGGGTATGATGACAATACCCCGCTAAAAGGGGTAACCGGGGGCGGCTTGCCCGCTGAAATCTGGCATGAAACCATGATCCGGGTGCACGAAGGTTTGACGCCACGCCCGCTGCCGATGCGCGCACCCAAGCCTGCAACCCGCACGCCAGAGCCTCAGCCCAAACCGAAGAAAGAGAAAAAGAACCTTGGGCAGGCGGTCGACAAATTGCTCAAGGATATATTTGGCGGGAACTAAAAAGGCCCCTGAACAGGGGCCTTTGATATTGTGTCTAAGGTGACTGAAGGATTACCCAGCCTTGGACAGATCCTTGGTTAGCTTGTTGATGTCGCCCTTGCGGCGATCCAGCATCGCGCCGATTTCAGTGCGTTCGGTCAACAGCAGGTTCACACCTTCGATATACATGTTGTAGAATTTGTCTTTGCCAGATTTGCCCGACACCAGAAAGGTCACGTTGAACGGCGCTTGACCTTGGAGTTTTACAGAGCTCTTAACCTCGTAACCCGCTTTGATCTTACGCGCTTTTTTGACGGTCACTTGGCCCCCAATGAATTCTCGGAACCGGCGGCCGTATTTACGTGAAATGTAGCCTTGAAAGGCTTTGGTGAAGCTTTTGAGCTCTGATTTGCTGGCGCTTCGGGCATCAACACCTAGGGCATAGCGGGCCATAATTGGCACGTCTGCATAACGCACAAAGACCTTTTCAAAGTCGCGCAGCATGGCGTTTTCTGATTTTCCGGAATCGATGACTTTGTTGATGTCTGTCACAACCGCTTCAATCAACGATTTGGCGCTGCTTTCAGACAGAGCAAATGCCGGGAACGGCAGGGCAATCGTCGAGACGGCAACAAGTGACGTGCTTATAAAAGCCCGGCGGGAAAAGGCATTATTCGGCATAAGGGTCCTCATACGGGTCTGAATAGGGGTCCGAGTAAAGTTCTAGATAGGCATCCTCGTCATCGCCTGCCAGTTCAAAGCGTCGATTCTGGAGGTATATCAAGCGCGCTTGGGCGTAACTGTCTGCGCTGCCGTACAAAATAGAATCGACTGTATCGGAATATCGACCACGATTACCCATGCGGCGGACAACGTCAGCATAAAATCCGATGTTGTCGACAGGGTTGGTCGGTGCAAATTTGAGAGGGCTGGTGAAGAAATCCGCGACGACACCAACGGCATCCCGGGAGTTTGAAGGGCCATAGAGGGGCAGTTCGATATAGGCCCCTTCGCCGACGCCCCAGACATGCAGGGTTTCGCCGAAATTTGTGTCCACAGGGGGGAGTTCAAAATCGGTGGCAGGATCAGCTAGACCCGCGAATCCAACAGTGGAATTGATCACGAACCGGCCCAGGGCAACCCCGGATTCACGCAGGTTGCCCTGCAGCAGATAGTTGACGGTTTGTCCCGGCAACGACAGGTTTTCCGCAAAGGAATTGAAACTTGTCACCATGGGGTCAGGGATGATTTTCACATACCCCTTGGCTGCGGGGCGAAAGAACGCTTTGTCGATGCCTCGATTCAGAGAATGGATGGATCGGTTCGTTTTTTCGTAGGGATCAAAGATCTCGCCGCTGGCCTTTTGTTCAGGGGATTGTTGCGCGCAAGCCGTCAAACCCATGGTAACGAACAACGCAACTGCGCGGCCAAGTGGTCCAAAGGGAATTTTCATTCAGTTTCAAATCCGAGTTACGAGGTGCTGCCTGACTATCAGACCCTATTAGAACATGAAACCACGTGGATCACTTGTGCACGACAGACACAGGAACCAAAAATTCATGGCCTAGAGACAGCAGTCTTTTATCTTTGCACCTGCTTACCTTAAGCAGGTGCACATAGCAAAAGGTGGAATTCAATTTAATGAGATCTGTTACTGATAAAAATGGCATTGAAGAGTTAAGAGCTGCAAGGCGTGAAAGTCGCCATTTATATTGGTTTGTTGGAATTTTTAGTGCTTTCGCCAACCTGTTGATGCTGACGGGCCCGCTTTACATGCTGCAGGTTTATGACCGAGTGCTTGGGAGCCGGTCTGAGGAAACCTTGGTGGCCTTGTCGCTTTTGGTTGTCTTTCTTTATGGTGTCATGGGGGTGCTGGATCACACCCGTGGTAGAATTATGGCGCGCGCTGGAGCGCGATTTCAGTCAGCGATGGATCAACGTGTTTTTGACGCGATGATTCGCCAGTCGGCCGTCGAGCCGGTTCCCTCGGCGCAAACTGGATTGGCTGATCTGGAGTCTATTCAAAGATTTATTTCCTCGCCGGTTCTGACGGCAGTTTTTGACCTTCCGTGGACGCCGATATTCTTGTTTGGAATTACGTTGTTCCACCCCTGGTTGGGAATGTTGGCGATCGGTGGTGGTGCTGTATTGATCTGTATCGCCCTGTTGAATCAGTTCTTTTCCAAGTCTCCGGCCATGAAGGCGTCAATGGCGACAAACCGTGCGGCCATTACATCACAGGAATTGCGGGTCGAGGCCGAAATGATTCAGGCGATGGGAATGCGAAGCGCCGCCTTCGATCGGTGGAAAGTTGCCCGCGATGAATCGTTGAATGAAACGATTGCAGCAACAGATGTCAGCGGATCGTTTACCTCGCTTACCAAAACGCTGCGGTTGTTTTTGCAGTCTGCCATGTTGGGCCTCGGTGCGTATTTGGTGTTGCAAAATGAGGTCACGCCCGGAGCGATGATCGCTGCGTCCATCTTGATGGGCCGGGCGTTGGCTCCTGTCGAGATGCTCATTAACCAATGGCAAGTTGCGCAACGCGCTTCGAAAGGGTGGACAAGCCTGTCCGAGTTATTGGGCAATATGCCACCTGAAAAACAGCGGATCGCTTTGCCAAAACCTGCAGCCAAGTTGTCGGTTCAGGCGCTGACGGTTGTCCCGCCCGGGGATACACGTGCGCAATTGAAAACGTTGAACTTTGAAGTCAAACCAGGTCAGGCTTTGGGTGTTATTGGGCCGTCGGGTTCTGGCAAGTCGACCCTTGCGCGGGCTTTGACCGGGGTTTGGCGACCTGCGGGAGGAACCATTCGATTGGATGGGGCTTCGATTGAACAATATGGTCCCGATGATTTGGGCAAACACATTGGGTATCTGCCACAGCGTGTCCAGCTGTTTGAGGGGACGTTGGCTGAAAACATTGCGCGACTTGGTGCGGACCCAGATCCCGAGAAGGTGATTGCGGCAGCAAGGATGGCCGCTGCGCATGACATGATCGTCAGCTTGCCGGATGGATATGATACTCGTTTGTCGGCAGGTGGCGGACGCTTATCTGGTGGTCAGATGCAACGTGTTGGTCTTGCGCGGGCACTGTTCGATGATCCGGTGATTGTGATCCTGGATGAACCCAATTCCAATCTTGATAACCAAGGGTCAACGGCTTTGAACCAAGCAATCAAGACTCTCAAAGCCAATGGAAAATCAGTGCTAATCATGGCGCACCGACCCGCGGCGATTCAGGAATGTGATATGTTGTTGGTGCTGGATTCTGGTTCGCGTGTTGCATTTGGCCCTAAAGACGAGGTGCTCCGCGAGATGGTTACCAACCACAAAACGATTCAGAATTCTACAAACCAAGGGGGTGTGCAATGAGCCAGAACAAATGGTCCGCGCGACGTCCGATCCTGCTTGGGGTGTTTGGTTTGGCTGTGCTGGTTGGCGGGTTTGGGGTCTGGGCTGTAAAATCGCAAATTGCAGGTGCGATTATCGCCAGTGGTCGGATCGAAGTTGATCGCAATCGTCAGGTTGTCCAGCATCTAGATGGGGGGATTGTTTCTGAAATCCTAGTCGAAGAGGGGGATAGCGTTAAAGTTGGCGCGCCTCTGATCCAGTTAGATGACAATATGCTGAGCTCTCAGTTGTTGATTGTTGAAGGGCAGCTGTTTGAATTCCTTGCGCGACGTGGACGTTTAGAGGCCGAGCGTGACGGAAGTGACAAGATCCAATTTAGTCGGGTGCTTTTGGATGCTGCTTTGGAGCGCCCGGAAGTGGTCGATCTGATTGAGGGTCAGCAGCGATTGTTTTTTGCGCGCCGCGACACCACTGCGCGTGAGATCGAGCAATTGGAAAAGCGCCGTGGCCAAATCCAGAGCCAGATCGAGGGCATTCGAGCGCAGCAAGTCTCACTCGACACGCAATTATCGCTGATCCATGAAGAGTTAACCAACCAAAAAACGCTGTTGGATAAAGGGTTGGCGCAGGCGGGCACCGTGCTGAGTCTGTTGCGCACTGTTGCTAATCTCGAGGGCACCTTGGGTGAGCTTGTCGCCAGCGAGGCCTCCGCCGAAGGGCGAATAACCGAGCTCGATATTGAGATGCTCAAGTTGGACACTGGGCGGCGCGAGGAAGCAATCACAACTCTGCGTGACCTCCAGTTCCGAGAATTAGAATTGACCGAACAGCGCCGATCCTTGAAGCAACAAATGGACCGGCTGGATATCACCGCCCCGGTTTCAGGGATTGTTTACGGGATGAGCGTGCACACGCCCCGCTCTGTTATTCGCCCGGCGGATCCTGTTTTGTATCTGGTGCCGCAAGACCGCCCGTTGGTCATCGCAGCACGGATTGAAACCATTCACATCGATAAGCTGTTTGTTGGTCAGACCGTGACCTTGCGGTTTTCAGCCTTTGATCAGCGCGAAACGCCTGAACTGGAGGGAACAGTTAAATTGGTGTCCCCTGATGCCTTCGAGGATGAAGCCAGTCGTATTTCGTACTACCGGGCTGAGATCGAGTTGAATGAAAATGAGCAAAGCAAATTGCCCGAGGGTGCTGTTTTGATCCCGGGCATGCCAGTCGAGGCCTATATCCGCACCGCGGATCGTTCGCCTTTGTCGTATTTGCTGAAACCGCTGGCTGACTATTTCACCAAAGCGTTTCGTGAGGGATGAGGTTTTGCCTTTTCGTGCTTGGCATTCCCGGTTAGCGTCCGCCTGAATTCGATTTTGGGAGGGCGTGAGCTATGAGTATCGAAGCAAAACTGGAAAGCCTTGGTGTGGCATTGCCGGATGGCCCTGCACCTGCTGCCAACTATGTACCGTATGTGCAGGTGGGCGATTTGGTCTATGTCTCTGGACAGATCTCTAAAGACGACAGTGGTTTGATCACTGGCACGGTTGGCGACGATATGGATGTGGATGCGGGCGCGGCTGCCGCTAAGGTTTGTGCCATCAATTTGTTGTCGCAGGTCAAAGCAGCTTGTGGTGGCGATCTGGAGCGTTTGGTCAAGGTTGTGAAATTGGGCGGGTTTGTAAATTCGACCGCTGATTTCACTGCCCAGCCTCAGGTGATCAATGGCGCTTCTGATTTCCTGGTCGAAGCACTGGGGAATGAGATCGGCAGCCACGCACGGTTTGCAGTCAGCGCGCCGTCGTTGCCGCTGGGTGTTGCTGTTGAAATCGACGGGATTTTTCAGATCAAATGATAGCTCAGCTGCCCTCGGTCTTTTTGGGTGCGCCGCTGGCGCATCGCGCTTTGCATGACGTCAAACGAGGGCGGCCTGAGAATAGCCGCGCGGCTATTCGCGCGGCGATCGCTGCCGGCTACGGTATCGAGATTGACCTGCAGTTGACTCGTGATGATCAGGCCATGGTGTTCCATGATTATGATATGAAACGGCTCACCGGGCAGGCTGGACCGATCCGAGGTCTGGCGTCGGAACAGGCGCAAGCTGTGGCGCTGGCGGGGGGTGACGGCGAAGGTATTCCGACATTGCCCGAAATCTTGGAGCTGGTCGCGGGCCAAGTGCCCTTGTTGATTGAACTCAAGGACCAAGATGGGGCCATGGGCCCCAATGTCGGCCCCTTGGAGCGGGCAACCGCTGCGGCCTTGGTTGGGTATTCTGGCGCTGTTGCTGTGATGTCGTTCAATCCAAACAGCACCGCTTTGATGGCCGAGTTGGCTCCGAATATCGCGCGCGGTCTGGTGACCAGCGCGTATGACCCGGCCGAATGGCCCTTGTCGGCGGCCACGTGTGATCACCTGCGCGAAATCCCGGATTATGAACGCGCGGGGTGCAGTTTCATCAGCCACGAAGCGCCAGATCTTGAGCGTCCGAGGGTTGCCGAGCTCAAAGCCCAAGGGGCTGCGATTCTGTGTTGGACGGTCTGTTCGCCCAAAGCAGAGGCAAAGGCGCGGAAAGTTGCCGCAAACGTGACGTTTGAACAGTATCTGGCCGCACATCCTGCTTGATCGTGTGGTGTTGCACCACACATAATCAATGAAGGCATGGGGTTAGTATGGATCAGGCACAGATCGAAATTCAGGTTATCGGGTCTTTGGCACAGATTGCCGCCAAAGAATGGGACGCCTGTGCCTGCCCTGAGGCTGCAGATGGGGGCCGTCCGCTTGACCCGTTTACAACCCACCGCTTTCTGCTGGCTCTTGAACAAAGTGGATCAGTGGGACGTGGCACCGGATGGCAACCGCAGTATCTGACCGCCTATCTGGACGGGATGCTGATCGGGATTGCGCCGATGTATGCCAAGTCAAACAGCCAGGGCGAATATATTTTCGACCATAACTGGGCGCATGCCTATGAGCGAGCCGGGGGGCGCTATTATCCTAAATTGCAGGTTGCGGTGCCTTTTACGCCTGCGACGGGGCGGCGGTTTCTGGTCCGGCCAGGGTACGAAGGCATCGGCCAATCCGCGCTGGTCCAAGGGGCGGTGCAGCTGGCGGCGGACAATCAGGTGTCTTCGCTGCACATCACTTTCTGCACCGAAGAAGAGGCCAATATTGGTATACAGATGGGGTTGATGCCCCGGACGACGCAACAATTTCATTGGCTGAACGATGGCTATGCGGATTTTGATGGATTTTTGGGGGCTTTGTCGTCCCGCAAGCGCAAGAATATCCGCAAGGAACGGGCGCAGGCCAACGCCTTTGGTGGCACAGTCGAGAGCTTTAGCGGGGACACCCTGAAGCCAGAGCATTGGGATGCCTTTTGGACGTTTTATCAGGATACAGGCGCACGAAAATGGGGGTCACCCTATCTGACGCGCGCGTTTTTTGACATCGCACACGAAGTCATGGCTGACGACATGGTGATGATGCTGGCTGAACGAGATGGGCAATATGTGGCGGGGGCGTTGAACTTTGTTGGTCGCGAAACCCTGTTTGGCCGATATTGGGGCTGTATTGAGCATCATCCGTACCTGCATTTCGAATTGTGCTACTATCGGGCGATTGATCTGGCGATCGCAGAGGGTTTACAGCGAGTCGAAGCTGGCGCGCAGGGTGAGCATAAATTGGCCCGGGGCTATCTGCCGACCCAGACGCACAGTTTGCATTGGGTCGGGGATTCGGGGTTTGCCGATGCCATCGACAGGTATTTGCAGGCCGAGCGTGAGGCGGTCGATCAGGAGATAGAGCTATTGACGGACTATGGTCCGTTCAAGCGGGCCCAAGTGGAGGAACAGCAATGACGGAAAGATTATCCGACGAAACCCGGGGCCCTTTGCTGGACCCGCTGTTCAAATGTGGCTGGCAGATGATCGAAGGTCGCGATGCGATTACCAAGACCTTTGTCTTTGAGAATTTTGTTGACGCTTTTGGTTGGATGACCCGCGTGGCGATCTGGGCCGAGAAATGGAACCACCACCCGGAATGGTCGAACGTCTACAAAACGGTCACCGTGGTGCTGACTACGCACGAAGTGGATGGGTTGAGTGCGCTGGATGCTAAGTTGGCCCGCAAGATGGAAGCCATGGTTTAGCGTTCTGATTCGCCTGAAATGACCTCCAAAGGGCCGAAATCTGCCATCCTAACCGGTGTTTAGGGAAAATGTTGCCCAACCGCGCAGAAGCGGTTGAGCAGGGCAGGGTTCACCCTGTGTCTTGGGTTAGATCGGCGACATTGCAGCCCCCCAAATCAAATGACGTCGAGCAATCCTTCGCCTGCAGTCAGCTCACACGTGCCGGGCTGCGTCTCCATGTTCAAGGCCACAACCTTACCATCTTCGACCAACATTGCGTAGCGCAGCGAGCGGGCGATCAGCCCCGCAGGGGGCGCATCAAAGCGCATGCCTATTGCATCGGTAAATGTGCATTCGGCGTCTGCTATCATGGATAATCCGGCCTCAGAGGCACCTGTGACCTTGCCCCATTCTGCCATAACAAAGGGGTCATTGACCGACAGGCAGATGATCTCTTGGACGCCTTTTTCAGTGAACTGGTCCTTGGTGCGAATGAAGCTGGGAACGTGGGCCGAATGGCAGGTCGGCGTGAAAGCGCCGGGAACAGCAAAGATCACAACTTTGCGGCCAGCGGTCTTATCCGAAATCGACACCTGTTCAGGGCCATTGGGTCCCATTTGGGTCAAAGTCGCCTCAGGCAGGTGCTCACCAATCGAAATCATCTGAAATATCCTCACGTTTTTTTTGCGGTTTCGTTTCATGCCGCATATAGCTGAGCGGAACCCAGAGACCACAAAAATTCCTGTGAGGCAGAATACCCATGAGCCATGTTGTTGTAATTGGAGCAGGTCAGGCCGGATCCTCTTTGGTCGCAAAATTGCGCAAGGATGGATTTGACGGTGAGATTACCCTGATCGGAGCCGAGCCGGTTCTGCCGTATCAGCGTCCGCCGCTCAGCAAAGCTTATCTGTTGGGTGATATGGAGTTGGAGCGGCTATTTCTGCGCCCAGCCAGTTTCTATGAGGATCAGAACATCACCGTGAAGTTAGGCCAGCGGGTGACTGCGATTGATGCCGTAGCCAAGACGGTTACGGTCGGCGATGAGGTGATTTCCTATGATCACATGGTGCTGACCACCGGATCAGACCCACGCCGGTTGCCTGCCAAGATCGGTGGCGATTTGAAGAACGTCTTTTTGGTCCGGGATCTGGCGGATGCGGATGCAATGTCGCCAGAGTTCAAAGACGGCGCGCGAGCCTTGATCATTGGCGGCGGGTACATCGGGCTAGAGGCAGCGGCGGTCTGTGCCAAACGCGGCGTTCAAGTGACTTTGGTTGAGATGGCTGGTCGTATTCTCCAACGTGTCGCGGCGACGGAAACCAGCGACTATTTCCGGGATTTGCACACCAGTCATGGCGCGGACATTCGCGAAGGCGTTGGCCTGGATCACCTGGTCGGCACGGACGGCAAAGTGACCGGGGCCGTATTGACCGATGGAAGTGAGATTGAGATTGATTTCGCCGTTGTTGGGGTTGGCATTGCACCTTCGGTTGAGTTGGCCGAAATGGCTGGGGTGACTTTGGAAAATGGTATCAAGACCGACGCGCACGGCCGGACCTCGGACGCTGTGATTTGGGCGGCGGGGGATTGTGCGTCATTCCCGTACAAAGGCGGCCGTATTCGTCTGGAAAGCGTACCCAACGCGATCGATCAGGCCGAAATCGTGGCCCAAAATATCATGGGTGCAGACAAGGATTATGTTGCGACACCTTGGTTCTGGTCGGATCAGTATGATGTGAAACTGCAAATTGCGGGTCTGAACACAGGGTTCGATAACGTTGTCACCCGCAAGGGCGAGGGGCTGACCAACTCTTTCTGGTATTACAAAGGCGATCAGCTTTTGGCGGTGGATGCGATGAATGATCCGCGCGCCTATATGATCGGCAAGCGCTTGATTGATGCGGGTAAGACCGCTGATCGCGCTATTGTGGCCGATTCCGAAGCTGACCTGAAACCGCTTTTGAAAGCGTGAGGATCATAGCCGGAGATTTCCGGGGCCGTGCGTTGGCCTCGGTTGGAAAAGGGGATGTGGGCGCACATTTGCGCCCCACCACTGATCGTGTGCGCGAAAGCTTGTTTAATGTGCTGACCCACACGGGAGCCATACCCGGGGCGCGTGTGCTGGACCTATTTGCAGGCACCGGGGCGCTGGGGCTAGAGGCTCTGTCGCGTGGGGCCGAACACGTGACCTTTGTGGATGATGGGCGCGTGGCGCAGGGATTGATCCGCAAGAATATAGACATAACTCGAAGCAAAGAGCAGACAGAGCTGGCACGGCGCGATGCCACGCGTTTGGGGCCCAATCCAGACGCACCTTATGATCTGGTGTTTTTGGACCCGCCGTATGGCAAAAGCATGGGCCAAAAGGCGTTGGCCTTGGCTGTAGAAGGCGGATGGATCGCGGATGATGCGCTGATCGTCTGGGAAGAAAGCCAGCCGATGGCCGCGCCGGATGGGTTCTCGTTGCAAGACACGCGCAGATACGGTGACACGCATATCGCATTGATGTGGCGGGATGTTTCGGACTGAAACACGTCTGGCAGGAATGCGCCGAGTGGAAGTTTGGCAGATTTTGCAAGGCGACTTAGACAGGGGACAGACCTGTAAGGACGGCATTGATGCATGATTTGGTGATTTTCGATTGTGACGGCGTATTGGTCGACAGCGAAGTGGTGTCGAACCAAGTTTTGGCGGGCAATTTGGCCGGCTACGGCGTGTCGCTGACTCTGTCTGAATGCATGGCACATTTTGTCGGCGGGACAATGCGGGGCGTGATGCAAAAGGCGCAAAGCATGGGGGCGGATCTCCCAGAAAACTGGATCGATGAGATCTATGCCGAAACCTATGCAGGCTTGCGCGCCGGGGTGCCGCTGGTGGCTGGTATTTCGACCCTATTGGGATATCTAGACGAACAGGGCATTTCCTGCTGTGTGGCGTCAAACGGTAGCGAAGATAAGATGCTGATCACGCTTGGCCAGAACGGACTTTGGGATCGATTTCAGGGGCGCATGTTTTCGGCGCATTCCCTTGGTGTTGGAAAACCAGAGCCGGATTTGTTCTTGGCTGCAGCTAAACAGTTCGGGGCGTCAAACCCGGTCGTTATCGAAGACAGTCCCAGCGGCGTAACCGCTGCGATCCGGGCCGAGATGCGTTGTTTGGGATATGCGGAACATTCGGATGGGGCTAATTTACGCGCGCTTGGGGCCGAAGTGTTTCACGATATGGCCGATGTCCCGGCTTTGCTGGCGCAATAACCGGGACCGTCTGATTAGCTTGTGTAGGTCGGGTGGAAGGTGCCAGCGGGTGAGAGAGTAAAGATCTCAACCCCGGTGGCGGTCACACCGACGGAGTGTTCAAACTGTGCTGACAGGGATTTGTCGCGTGTGACGGCGGTCCAGTCATCGGCCAAAGTCTTGGTTTCCGGGCGGCCCAGATTCACCATCGGTTCGATGGTAAAGAACATGCCTTCTTCAAGAACTGCGCCAGTACCGGGGCGGCCATAGTGCAGCACGTTTGGCGGCGCGTGGAAAACCTGCCCCAGGCCGTGCCCACAGAAATCGCGCACGACGCTCATGCGGTGGGCTTCGACAAAAGACTGTATCGCGTGGCCAATGTCACCGAACGTGTTGCCCGGTTTGACCATTTCGATCCCCTTCATCAGCGAATCATGGGTGATTTGAATAAGCCGTTCTGCCTTGCGGGGTAGTTTCCCGGCCACAAACATTCGGCTTGTGTCGCCAAACCAACCATCAACGATCACGGTGACATCAATGTTCAGGATGTCGCCATCCTTGAGCTTTTTATCACCGGGAATGCCGTGGCAAACCACGTGATTGACCGAGATACAGCTGGCGTGCTGGTAGCCTTTGTAGCCGATCGTTGCCGAGGTAGCGTTTGCATCTTCAACCATTTGCGTGATGATCTTGTCGATCTCGCTTGTGGCTTGGCCGGGGAACACATGCGCCCCGATGTCATCCAGAATACGCGCAGCAAGGGTGCCCGCGACTTTCATGCCGGCAAAATCGGACGGTTCGTAAATACGGATGCCGTCCTTTGTGACACGGCCGCGTAGGTCTTTCTTCAACGGAGTCTCCATCGTTTCAGCGCTTAGCTCTCTTTACGCTGCTTGTGCAGAAAGAGCTAGAGGGGGGACGACAGCTGACCTTTACAGAGATTTCCCCACTGCGACGCCGTTTGGGGTGATCAAGGTGTCATAGATTAGCCGTTCAACACCCCTCGCGTTGGCAGCTTGATATGCAGCGGCATAGGCAGGATCGATATCGTCAGCCAATTCGAAACGGGTGCAATCGGTGCGCTGCACGAGATAGAGCATGATGGCGCGGTGGCCTTGATCTACCATGTTCGCAAGTTCCCCCAGATGTTTGGTGCCTCGGGCTGTGACGCTGTCTGGGAATTCGGCCAGACCGGTTTGGCGCGACAGGGTCACGCTTTTGACTTCGACATAGGCATCCGGCAGGCCGGGTTCGCTGAGCAGGAAATCAATCCGGCTCTTTTCACCGTATTTGACCTCGGGGCGGACGGTTTTATAAGCTGCGAGCTGGGGGATTTCGCCAGCTTCAAGTGAAGCGCGCAGGGCTCTGTTGGGAACCGAGGTATCCACCCCCGTGAAATGGCCGTTTTCATGATCCACAAGGCGCCAACCGAATTTCAGCCTTTTCTTTGGGTCATCATTTGGTTCCAGCCAGATTTTCATACCCGGTTCCGCCAGCCCCATCATCGAGCCGGGGTTGGCGCAATGAGCTGTCACTTCGCGGCCATCTTCTAATGTGCAATCTGCCAGAAAGCGTTTGTAACGGCGGATCAGGCGAGCTGGGATGAGAGGGGTGGGAAACTGCATACTTTCCTGCCTATCGCACCCCCGCCCATTGGAAAAGAGGTTAGACAACCCCGGCCATCACCCCGCCATCGACATCCCAGACCGCACCCGTGACCCAGGATGTTTGATCTGACAACAGATGGACCACTGTATGAGCTACGTCATCGGCCTGCCCGACGCGCCCGATTGGGTGAAAGGCATCAAAGCCTGCTGTCAGAGTCTGTTCAATTTTAGTCGGGGCAATGAATGCGCCATAGATTGGCGTGACAACAACAGCAGGAGATACGGCGTTAACGCGGATATTATGCGCGGCAAGTTCCATCGAGAGATGTTGTGTTAAAGAGTGTAGTCCCGCCTTAGCCATTGAATATGCGGATGATGGGGTCGCCTTGATAGCCTGTTTCGCCCACATAGAGCCGATATTGACGATCGCCCCGCCGCCGTATTTCACCATATTTTGCGCAACGGCTTGAGTGGCAAAAAAGGTCGCGCGGTTCAGATCCATGTAGCTGTCATAGTTCGCGCCGTCATGCTCAAGAAAAGGTTTGGGCGCAAAGGTACCTGCTGCATTCACCAATCGGGAGATATGGCGCGGGGTTGAGTGGAGTGTTTCGAGGAAGGCGTTTGTTTCTGTCGCATCCCGCAGATTGACCTGAAGCGTCTCAACCGCATCGCCCAGTTCAGTTTTGGCAGCTGATAACTTTTCCGAAGATGACCCAACAAGTGTCAGATGCTCGCCCTTGGCGGCGACTAAACGTGCGGTGGCAAGGCCCATACCGCTGGTGCCCCCTATGATGAGTGTGGTTTGTGTGGTCATGAAGTTACTACCTATCTATCGATAGGTAGATATATTGGGAATTGACGCCTTTGTTTCAACCCCTATCTATAGGTAGGTAGAAAAAGGGGGATCTATGGCTCAGTCAGACACAGCTACGCAGATCCTTGATATTGCTGAACGCATGGCCCGAAATGGAGGCTACAATTCGTTTAGCTTTCGCGAAATAGCCGCAGAAATTGGCATCAAGGCCGCCAGTGTACATTATCACTTCCCTAACAAGGAAACCTTGGGGACAGCGATTGCTGAACGGTACACAGATCGCTTTCTTACAGCTCTAGGCGCCCCTGATAGCGCGCCTCCTGAACAGTTGTTGGCGCGCTATGTCGCCGCATACCGGGCCGCGCTGCTAGAGGATGGTTTGATGTGTTTGTGTGGGATGTTCGGGGCTGAAATCAGCCATTTGCCGGAACCTGTCGCGCTGAAAACGCGTGTTTTTTTTGAACGAAATATGGCTTGGGTCACGGAAATTCACGTATTACAGGGCCATACAGCAGGGCAAGCGCGGGCTGGCGCGGGGGCGCTGATTGCACGCCTTGAAGGGGCAATGATCCTTGCACGCAGTCTGCAGGACATGGACTTGTTCGATCAGATCACGGATCAAGCGGGGATTTGATCCCGTTCTGGGCTTGCAGGGCCGACGTGGAAGGATATCTTGCACGCTCTGCTGCCAAAAAGGAGACAGGATATGTCGAACCCAACTGCTGCGATGCTTGTGATCGGGGATGAGATCCTGTCTGGGCGGACACGTGACGCTAATATGTACTTTTTGGCAGGCGAGCTGACCAAGCAAGGCATTGATCTGAAAGAAGTCCGGGTGGTTAGCGACGATCCAGCTGCGATTGTGACTGCGGTGCAGGCGTTGGCCAAGGCGCATGATCAGGTCTTTACCAGTGGGGGCATTGGCCCGACCCATGATGACATCACGGCAGATAGTATCGCGCGTGCCTTTGGAGTGCACATAGATGTTCGGGCGGATGCGCGGGCGTTGTTGCAAGCTCATTATGACAAAACGGGGCTCGAGCTGAATGAGGCTCGTTTGCGTATGGCACGAATCCCGGATGGGGCTTCTTTGATTGACAATCCTGTATCGACGGCGCCGGGTTTCACAATCGAGAACGTGCATGTCATGGCGGGGGTGCCGAACATCTTTCAGGCTATGGTGGCAAGTGTCCTGCCAACCTTGACGGGCGGTGCGCCTCTATTGTCACAGACCCTGCGCGTTAACCGTGGCGAGGGTGAGATTGCCGAAACGCTGACAGCAGCGGCGCAGGCTTTTGAAGATCTATCGGTTGGCTGCTATCCGTTTCAGGTAAACGGAGCCTATGGGGCGAATGTGGTTGTGCGTGGAACAGATGGCGCACGGGTTGATGCAGCCGTAACCCAATTGGCAAAGGATTTGGATCTATGAGCGTGCGTTGGTTTGATGTGATTGATCAGACATGGCCCGCCGCAGATCAGAAAACGGTTGGCGGTTTTACCCTGCGCGAGGGGCAAGGTGGCGGAAGTCGGGTTTCGGCAGCCACCACTTCGGCCGATGGCAATGCGATTGATATCGATGCGGCCGAACATGCAATGTTGGAAATGGGACAGGAGCGCTTGTTCATGATCCGGCCCGGCGACGAGGAGTTAGATGCCCAACTTGAAGCACGTGGCTATGACGTCGTGGATGCGGTCACGATCTATGCCTGCCCAGCCGAGAAGCTGACGGATATGGTCATCCCGCGCGTTACAATTTTCACTATCTGGGAACCACTGTCGATCATGCGCGAGATCTGGGCAGAGGGTGGCATTGGGCCTGCGCGGCTTGACGTTATGGAACGGGTCAAAGGTCCAAAAACGGGATTGTTGGCCCGGTTTAACGATAAACGGGGGGGCGCGGGATTTGTGGGCATCCATGACGGTATTGCGATGCTTCATGCGCTTGAGATCGTGCCCTTTCAGCGTAAGCAGGGATTGGCTAAGTGGATGATGCGAGGCGCGGCTTTTTGGGCGCTGGACAACGGGGCAGAGACGCTTAGCGTGATGTGTACAAAGGCGAATGAGGGTGCAAATGCGCTGTATCGGTCGCTGGGGATGGACCCGGTTTCCGAGTATCATTATCGCCATCTTGTCTAGGGGAGAGAGACAAACGTGACTGAGAACAAAGAGCCCACCGCATTAGACCTGCCAATGATGGATCCGCTGCCTGCGGAGACGCAGAAGTACTTTGATATCTGCGTTGAAAAGCTGGGCATGGTGCCAAACGTGTTGCAGGCCAACGCCTTTGATATCGACAAGCTGAATGCTTTTACAGCGATGTATAATGACCTGATGCTGGCCCCCAGTGGGTTGAGCAAGCTCGAGCGTGAGATGATCGCTGTGGTCGTTTCCGCCATCAACAAGTGTTTCTATTGTCTGGTTGCACACGGGGCTGCCGTGCGCGGACTTTCGGGCGACCCGGTATTGGGTGAGATGCTGGTGATGAATTACCGTGTAGCACCATTGGATGCTCGCCAGCGTGCAATGTTGGATTTTGCTGCCAAAATGACCACCGAAAGCGCAACGATCGAGGAAGAACACCGTCAGGCGCTGCGTGATGTTGGGTTCTCGGATCGGGATATCTGGGATATCGCCAACGTTGCGGGTTTTTATAACATGTCCAACCGGGTCGCGAGCGCAACTGCAATGGTGCCCAACGCCGAATATCATTCTCAGTACAGATGATGCGGTTTCTGCTCTCCTGCGCCTTGGTGATGGCGATGCCTGTCGCGTCGCAGGAGTTGCAGCTACCGGTTGGGGCTAAGCAACTGACAGATCGGGTCAATCCGTTGACCTCTTATGATTTGCCAACGGGTCCCTTTGCCAATGATGCCCTTCCGGTTCGCACTCTGGAAGGACGTGTTGAAAAACGGTCTTGGCGTGTTGGTGTCGGGGCGGGAACAACATTGCAGGTTCTTGCCCCACTGCGCACCCAATTGCAGGAGGCCGGATATGATATTCTGCTGGATTGTGCCGCGCGCGCCTGTGGAGGATTTGATTTTCGGTTTGGGACCGACGTGATTCCTGCCCCTGATATGTTCGTCGCGGTGCGGGATTATCGGTTCTTATCTGCGACCAAAGGGGACCAGGCGTTGAGCCTGTTGATTAGTCGTCAATCGCCAGATGCTTATATTCAAATCATCCGGGTTTCTGCGGGAAAGCAAAAGAATGTTCCGATTGTGGCCGAAGCAAAGCGTCCTGCGCCAAGTGAGAAATCGTTTTCGGACTTGCTGAAAAGCGATGGACATGCGGTTCTTGATGGCCTCGCATTCAAAGAAGGCGCGAACACGTTGCAGGAAGAGGAAGTCCCAGCTCTGCAAGCGCTGGTGGATGCTCTTGAAACCGATCCCGATCTAAGGGTCGTTTTGGTCGGTCATACCGATAACATCGGTGCATTAGAGGCGAATATTAAGCTTGGCAAAGCGCGCGCGCAGGCCGTGCGGGAATTGCTGGTTGGACGTTATGGCATAGCCTCGGATCGGGTTCAGGCCGAAGGTATGGGGTATTTGGCCCCGATCAGAACGAATGAAACCGCAGAAGGTCGCGATATCAACCGACGTGTCGAGGTCGTAACCCTGTCTCGTTAAGCACGCAGAAAAAAGCCCCGCACGTGATGTGCAGGGCAAGTAGCGTTGCTAAGGGAAGCAACAAGATGAAAATTGGCGGTTACCACTCCATTGGGCCTTTGTCGGCAAAGGAGTGAACCAGAAAGTCGATAAAGGCGCGGACCTTGGGCTGTGTGAACCGGCCCGGCGGATAAACGGCATAGATACCTTGCGTTTCGTCCGGCAAAGACGGCATCGCGTCCATGACCAAACCCTGCTCCATCGCATCTGCATACAGATAGCTGGGTAGATAGGCGATCCCAAGGCCAGAGATGGCGGCGTTCAACAGGGACTGCCCGTCATTGACGCTGAGCCAGCCAGCGGTTCGCACCTGCCGCTTTTCACCCGAAGGGGCGGTCAGGCGCCAGACATTCCCGCTGGATTGGCTAGAATAATGCAGCAGTTTGTGCTCGTTCAGATCGTCAATTTTTTGTGGGTGTCCGTATTTCTCAAAGTAAGCCGGCGACGCAATCATGCGTTTTGTTGTTTCGGTCAACTTGCGGGCGCGTAGCGTACTGTCTTCTAGCTCACCAATGCGGACGGCCATGTCGAACCCTTCTGAAATCAATTCAACATAGCGGTTGTTCAGAACCATGTTGACGGTGATATCGGGGAAGTCGGACAGAAATTCAGACAGAACAGGGGACAGGTGATTAACGCCAAAATCAGTTGCCACGCTGATCCGCAGCAATCCTGAGGGGGCGGATTGCATGGATGTGACAAGTGCATCTGCCTCACCTGCGTCATTCAGAACGCGACGGGCGCGATCATAATAGGCCAGGCCTATTTCGGTCGGCGATACCCGGCGTGTCGTCCGGTTTAGCAACCTGGCACCCAATCGCGCCTCAAGGCTTGAGACGTGTTTGGACACGGCTGATTTCGAAATGCCCATCTTTTTTGCGGCATCCGTGAATCCACCTTGGTCAACCACGTTGGCAAAAGCTTCCATTTCAGTGAGTCGATCCATTCGCGTGTCCTCGGGTTATCCTCTGCGTCGAGGATCAGGTATCGCGTCCAATCTGGGCGGAAACGGGGCGGTGGTGGGATAATATCAGGGTTTTATCCCAGATCGTCCGCAACTTGGAAACGGGGAAACAATCGTTTCCAAAGGGTAAATGTGCGATTCTAGGGTTTGGTAAATCTGACACGGTCTCACGTTTGCGCCAAGTGTGGGTTGGAAAGCGCGACAAACGAAGAACAACCTCTACAATAAAGGTGTTGCGTAATTTTTCAGAGGAAAACTGATGAAAACCCTTATTGCCGCCGTTGCCTCCCTCGTTCTTGCCGGGCCCGTCTGGGCGGGCGGGGAAACACCTTCGAACCCTGATGCTCAGGTGTATTTTGTTAATCTTGCCGATGGGGATACGGTTCAATCCCCTTTGACTGTGGTATTCGGACTGCGCGGAATGGGCGTCGCCCCTGCGGGAACAGAGCAGGAGAATACAGGTCACCATCACCTTTTGATTGATCGTCCTGCGCTTGGCCAAGGTGAAGATGGTGCGGATGAACTGTCCAATGGGATCCCATCGGATGAGAATCATCGGCACTTTGGAGGCGGTCAAACCGAGGTCAGTGTCGAATTGAGCCCCGGATCACATACCTTGCAGTTGGTGTTGGGAGATTATGGTCATGTTCCACATGCCAAACCGATTGTGTCTGATGTGATAACGATCGAAGTGAAATAGGCTTTACCTCGCGCGGTGGTCGTCTTCGATGACCGCGCGAGGTAACAGGGGCAAAACGTGCCCCTTTGATTACAGCGCTGCCGCTAGGCGGGTGCCTTGGTTAATGGCGCGCTTGGCATCCAATTCGGCCGCCACGTCTGCACCCCCGATGACATGTGGGGTGATCCCTTGTTCGATCAGAGCATCCGCCAAAGAACGATCTGAGAGTTGTCCGGCGCACATCACGACCGTATCGCATGCGATCACTGTTGGGTTTTCGCGTGCTTCACCAAAGGAAACATGCAGACCCTCATCGTCGATCCGCTCGTAATTCACGCCGCCGACAAATTCCACGTTCTTCATCTTGAGCGTGGCGCGGTGAATCCAGCCTGTAGTTTTGCCGAGACCCTTGCCGTGCGCCTGTTTCTTACGCTGCAGCAGGGTGACCTGACGCGCTGGGGTGTGAGGTTGCGGTCCCTCTGGGGCCAAACCCGCGCGATGTTCAGATGGATCAGCGACGCCCCATTCTTTCATCCACAGCGGCAGGTTTTCTGTTGGGCTGTCCCCTTGGTGCAGCAGGAATTCAGACACATCAAAGCCGATACCACCGGCGCCGATCACCGCAACGCGTTTCCCGACGGGGGCCTTGTGGCGCAGCACGTCGATATAGTCGAGCACGTTGTCCCGATCCTGACCGGGGATTCCGGGATCGCGTGGCGTAACACCCGTGGCGATGATCACTTCGTCATAGCCGGTCAAATCTGCCGCCGAGACATTCCGGCCCAATTCAACCTTGATGTCCAGATCCGCAATCATGGTGCGATACCAATCGACGAGGCCCCAGAACTCCTCTTTGCCGGGAACCTGTTTGGCGATGTTGAGCTGTCCGCCAATTTCGTCAGCACGGTCAAACAGAGTGACATCATGCCCGCGTTGCGCAGCGGCCATGGCGGTGGACAGGCCCGCAGGTCCTGCGCCAACAATAGCCACGGTTTTGGGCGTGTCTGTTTTGGTGATGATCAGCTCGGTTTCGAAACAGGCGCGCGGGTTCACAAGGCACGAGGTGAGTTTTCCGCTAAACGTATGATCCAGGCAGGCTTGGTTGCAGGCGATGCAGGGTGCGATTTTGGCGGCCTGATCTGCCGCGGCTTTGTTCACAAAGTCTGCGTCTGCCAGCATCGGGCGGGCCATTGAAATCATATCGGCGCAGCCATCGGCCAGCACTTGCTCTGCAACATCGGGAGTGTTGATCCGGTTAGAGGTGATGATCGGGATTGAAACCTTGCCCATTAGTTGTTTGGTGACCCAAGCAAACGCAGCGCGCGGCACGCTGGTTGCAATGGTCGGGATGCGCGCTTCGTGCCACCCAATACCCGTATTCAGGATCGTCGCACCCGCATTTTCGATTTCACGGGCCAGCTGGACCACTTCATCATGGGTGGAGCCATTCGGCACGAGATCGATCATCGACAGGCGATAGATTATGATAAAGTCGGTGCCGACGGCTGCGCGGGTACGACGTACCACTTCGATTGGCAGTCGCATCCGGTTTTCGTATGAGCCGCCCCATTGGTCGTCGCGCTTGTTGGTGTGGGTGACGAGGAACTGGTTAAGGAAGTAGCCTTCGGAGCCCATAATTTCGACACCATCGTAACCAGCCTTTTGTGCTAGGACAGCTGCATTCGCGATGTCGGCGATCTGCTTTTCGATGCCGTCTTCGTCCAACTCATTCGGAGGGAAAGGCGAGATAGGAGATTTGACCGGGCTGGGGGCAACACATTTTGGCCCGTAAGCATAGCGACCTGCATGCAGAATCTGCATTGCGATTTTTCCGCCCGCTTCGTGGACTCGGTCGGTGATGATGGAGTGATTTGCGACATCTTCGTCGTTGGTCATCATCGATGCACCCGGCAGAACAGACCCTTCTAGGTTGGGACCGATGCCCCCTGTTACCATCAGGGCAACACCACCCCGTGCACGGTCCGCATAGAACTCGGCAACTCGGTTCCAGTCTTTTGTTTCTTCGAGACCGGTGTGCATGGACCCCATCAGCACGCGGTTTTTCAGAGTCGTAAAGCCCAGATCCAGCGGGGCCAGCATGTTTGGGTACACAGTCATTGCACTCTCCCTAATGTTGGAGCGTAAGATTGCTGCGTGGCAGCGCGAAGTCACGCGAAACCTGACGTCACCCTCTTTCGGTGCTGGGGTTGGCTTGTTAGACAGTGCAAAACCCGAAGATGAGGCCCGGACTATGACCCCCGAAGAGATTGCTAAGTTGCCCTATCGCCCCTGTGTGGGGCTGATGTTGATGAATGCGCAAGGCAAGATTTTTGTCGGCCAGCGCAATGATCGCCATGCTGATGCGTGGCAGATGCCGCAAGGCGGGGTTGATGAAGGTGAGGCGCCTCAGGACGCTGCATTGCGGGAGTTGTGGGAAGAAACCGGGGTGACGTCTGATCTGGTCGAGGTCGTGACTGAAACTGCTGGCTGGCTGCCCTATGATTTGCCACATGATATCGTGCCAGTTATCTGGAAAGGGCGTTATCGCGGACAAGAACAAAAATGGTTCTTGCTGCGATTCAACGGAGCCGATGACCAAGTCAATATCGCGACGGAATATCCTGAATTCGCCCGATGGAAATGGCAGGAACCTGATCAGCTGATCGCGGAAATCGTGCCTTTTAAACGCGACGTCTACGCCGCGGTTCTGGCCGAGTTTTCTGCACACCTAGGTTAACGTTTTTTTCGCACTGGTTTGTTAAGGGGTTGCGCGATCTTCGGTCTCGCGTCCTGCGGACGGCGGGGCTGCGTAGCGGCGCGTGGCTTTGCCACGCGCCGCTACGCCCAACGGGAGGAAATATGCCGTTAGGCATGTTGACGACGGACGGGAGGACGCCCGCCCGTACAATCAGAGTAGGTTTTCGGAACGCAGGAGGTCTTGTAGATTCGCTTCCGGGCGTGGACCAATGTGACTGATAACTTCACGGGCGCAAACGCAGCCAATGCGGGCGCAGGTTTCGAGATCGCGACCTGTTGCGAGGCCAAATAGGAAACCAGCGGCAAATTGATCACCAGCGCCAGTTGCATCCACTGGAACAACTTTTTCAACGGCGACGTCGATGCGTTTTCCTTCGTGGAACACCGAAACCCCGTCACCGGATCGGGTGCAGATCACCAGGGGGCAGATGGCTGCCGTTTTGGCCAACGCGTCTTCTAGGTCGTCTGTCTCAAACAGGGACTTAATTTCGGCTTCATTACCGATCACATAATCCAGCTCATTTTCGATCAAAGACAGGAAGTCCGCACGGTGGCGCTCGACGCAAAATGGATCGGAAATTGCGATGCCGGTTTTCCCGCCGCCCTCGCGGCAATCACGAGCTGCCTCTAGGAACGCGGATTTCCCTTTGTCTTTGTCAAACAGGTAGCCTTCGAGGAACATGATTTGCGACTTGCCAGCAACCTCTTTGGGAACATCAGCCGAACTTAGCTCGGACGAAATCCCCAGATAGGTGTTCATTGACCGCTCACCGTCCGGAGAGACAAAGATCATTGAGCGCGATGTGGGCAATTCGCCCCCCGCCACGGGTGGGTTTACAAAATCGACCCCGTCTTCGTTCATCGCATCCGCATAGAAATGTCCAAGAGCATCGTCATGCACGCGCCCGATAAACGCAGCCTCCAAGCCCAAAGCACCGGCACCTGCGATGGTATTTGCAACAGACCCGCCGGGTGTCTGAACGCGACCTTCCATTGCGGCATACAACACTTCGCCGCGATCCCGTTCGATCAGCTGCATGATACCTTTTTCAATTCCCATCAGATCGAGAAAGCTATCGTCAGATTGGCTGATGACGTCCACAACGGCGTTGCCAATTCCGACGAGTTGATAAGTTTTCATAGGTTCTTGTCCTCGAACATGCACAAGTCGCGAATGAGGCAGGTGCCGCACAGCGGTTTGCGTGCTTTGCAATGATATCGGCCGTGTAAAATCAGCCAGTGATGGGCATGGAGCTGAAAGTCAGCAGGAATGTTGTCTTCGACGGCCCGCTCGACCGCATCGACATCTTTACCCGGCGCAATACCGGATCTGTTGCCGACGCGAAAGATGTGCGTGTCGACCGCTTGGGCAGGTTGGTGCCACCACATGTTTAAAACCACATTTGCTGTCTTTCGGCCAACTCCGGGCAAAGATTGCAGCGCCGCGCGAGAGTTCGGAACCTTGCCGTCATAATCTTCCACCAAGATGCGGCTGAGTTTGATGACATTCTTGGCTTTTTGACGGAACAGACCGATGGTTTTGATGTGTTCGGTCACGCCTTCTTCGCCCAGATCCAGCATCTTTTGAGGGGTATCTGCGATCTTGAATAATGCGCGGGTTGCTTTGTTTACACCTGCGTCTGTTGCCTGCGCTGACAGAGCGACAGCGACGACAAGAGTATAGACATTGACGTGCTCCAATTCCCCTTTGGGTTCGGGCTCGGCTGCCTGAAAACGCGAAAATATCTCGCGGATTGTGTGATAATCTAGTTGCTTGGCCATGCAGAGTGTAATGCCGTGGGATGTCTGTCGGGTAAAGAGGCGAGGCAAGGGGTGTCGCTTGAAGGCATCCCAAACGTCCCAGTTATGCAACGCAAGGCTATGCGAGCGGTCCTGCTGCATTTCGCATGTTTCGGGTCGCTTGAGACCCTAGGCAAAGCTAGGATGGCGCAACACAGGAGGTACGCCATGAATATTGAAGCACGCGAAAATGGGTATCACTACGAGGTAATGCGTCGGGCCATCGAATTGATCGACCAAGGCGGCGAGACTCTGTCGTTGGAACAATTGTCCGCGCAGATGAACATGAGCCCGGCCCATTTCCAGCGGCTGTTTTCCCGTTGGGTTGGGGTCTCTCCCAAACGGTTTCAGCAATATCTCACGCTTGGCCATGCCAAGGCTCTTATGCACGACCGGTTCACAACTTTGGAAACGGCGCACAATGTTGGCTTGTCTGGAACGGGGCGTCTGCATGATCTTTTTGTGCGATGGGAGGCGATGAGTCCCGGCGATTTTGCTCGCAAGGGGGACGGGCTGACGATCTATTGGGGGTGGTTCGAAAGTCCTTTTGGTCCGGCTTTGGTGATGGGCACAGACAAAGGTATTTGCGGGATGGGGTTTGCCGCCGAAACCGGCGAGGAGGCGGCCATGGAAGATTTGGTCGCACGCTGGCCCAAAGCCAATTTTGTCGAGGATCCGATGCGTTTGCGCCCTTGGGTGCTAAGCGCCTTTGGGGCGGCAAGTGATAAACTGGAACCAACACCGTTGTTCCTGATAGGGGCACCTATGCAAATCAAAGTGTGGGAGGCGCTGCTGCGGATCCCGGATGGACAAGTGACGACCTATTCAGAAATCGCCGACGCCATCGGAAGCCCACGTGCGGTGCGCGCTGTTGGAACAGCTGTCGGGCGCAATCCAATCAGTTGGATGATCCCCTGTCATAGGGCACTCAGGAAATCCGGAGGGCTAGGCGGCTATCACTGGGGTTTGCCAGTTAAGCGGGCAATGCTTGCGTATGAGGCGGCCCGCGCCGAAGCGTAAGAACGACTGAGCGAAGAAAATGTAGGAATAGGTGCGCGTTCTTTGGTAATTTGCGCAAGGTTCCGCCGAATTTTTGGGGCACAGGCTTGAGCGTCAGCCGAGATCAAAGGATATACTAGGCCAAAGGGTCTCGGAACAAACCGGGCCTAATGAGCAGAAGGTGATCCTATGACGATCTCAAAAATTTCGCTGGTGGCTGTGCTAAGCGCCACCGTTGCGCTGAGCGCTTGTACTGATCCGGCCACTTTGGGTGCGCAGACAGATCCCAAACAGAATACCAAACAGGGTGCGATTTTTGGTGGGCTTCTTGGTGCGGGTGTTGGAGCTTTGGCGAATAGCTCTAACCCAGCGCTTGGCGCTGTCGTTGGCGGTGCTGTTGGCGCCGGTGCTGGTGCGCTTATAGGGAACAATCTAGATCAGCAAGCAGCAGAGTTGCGGCAACAGTTGGCGAATGACGGGATCACTGTCACAAACACCGGTGATAGGTTGATCGTTTCTGTCCCGAATGACATCACTTTTGACACCGACAGCTATACCGTCCGTCCTGCTTTGCGGTCCGATCTTGAAAAAGTGGCGCAGAACTTGCTGCGCTATCCTGAATCAAATGTTCAAATCATCGGTCACACCGATAGCGATGGCGACGCGACCTACAATCAGGGTTTGTCCGAACGGCGTGCGGGCTCTGTGGCTGATGTGATTCAGGCAGGCGGAGTTACGTACAACCGGATTTCTACTTTGGGTCAGGGGGAAAACGATCCAATCGCTTCGAACCTGAACGAGGCGGGTAAAGCCGCGAACCGGCGGGTGGAAATCGTTGTGATACCGAAAAGCACTTAAATATTTGGTGTTTCATACGCGTCTCGCCGAATTGTTGTTACCAAATGAGGGAAATTCATGTCTGAACCTGTAGTGCTGGGCCTATCTGGGTCATTGCGAAAAGAGGCGACTAATCGGAAACTGCTGCGTGAAGCGGCCCGTTTGTTCGGCCCATGTATCTACGCAGAGGCGGACCTGAACCTACCCTTGTATGATGGCGATGCCGAAGATGCAGATGGGGTCCCGGCTTTGGTTCAAACGTTGGCAGATCAAATCGCTGCTTCCGATGCAGTGCTGATTTCGACCCCTGAATACAACAAGGGGCCCTCTGGCGTGTTGAAAAACGCGTTGGACTGGGTGAGCCGTACCAGTGGATCGCCATGGGCGAATAAACCCGTGGCCGTCATGTCCGCGGCCGCCGGCCGGGCTGGTGGGGAACGCGCACAGATGGTTTTGCGTGGATTCATGGTGCCGTTTCAACCGCGTATCTTGCAGGGCCCTGAAGTTCATTTGGCGGGCAGCGGATCTGCCTTTGATGAGGCGGGTCAGCTTATTAGCGCGCAATACACCAAATCTCTGCAGGCGTTGATGGAAAAGCTGCGCGCCGAGATTGGGCGTTAAGACAAGGTACTGATTTCGATAAGATTGCCGTCGGGATCACGTAGATAAAGAGACAGAATTGGGCCGGTTGCTCCTGTGCGGGGCACCGGCCCTTCTTCGATCTGGATGTCGTGTGCGTGGAGGTGGCTTTGCCAATCGGCCAGTGGGGTTTGCGTTAAGAAGCACAGATCAGCCGAACCGGGATTTGCATTTTGAGCTTTGGGTTCAAAGGGGGCAGATGCTGGATGCAGGTTGATCTTTTGCTGCCCGAATTTCAGTGCTGTGCGGATTGATCCATCTGCGGGGTGGAATTCTTCGATCTCCATCTGCAAGACGGTCGTGTAAAACCGCGTGGTGGCCGCAATATCCGTAACTGTCAGCACCAGATGATCAAGCGAAGAGAGGACTGGCATCGGTTGTTCTTTCTGCAAAGCGGCGTAAGGTTGCGACATGAAAACCGATCTTACAACCGAAAGTCAAAGCGATGTGATGGACCCTGCTCGCGCAGGGGCGTTTCAGATTGCAATGGGGCAGATAGCTGAGATGTCAGAAGGGTCGGTCTTGCCGCCGTTCTTTCATCAGCTCTATTTTTGGTCTCCGCATCCACCCGGTCAGCTGGGGCGCGATGGCCATCCTCGTGTTGGGGGCGGCGGGTTGATCCCAGATTTTGGATTGCCACGTCGAATGTGGGCTGGTGGGCGACTGCGCTTTAATCGGCCCTTGCTGGCGGGGTTTCGGGCAGAAAAGCGGTCTGTTCTAGAAACATCTAGCAAGAAAATTGGTCGCACTGGACCGCTGGCTTTTGCCACCCTGCGTCATGAAATTTGGCAAGACGGCACATTGTGTCTGACAGAATGGCAGGACCTTGTATATCGCGAGGATCCGAACCCCAATGCCCCGCGCCCCGTGGCACCCATGGCGCGCACGGACGAGACGGATCGCCAGTCTGTGGCGTTCGATTCTACATTCTTGTTTCGATATTCGGCGTTGACATTCAATGGGCACCGCATTCATTACGACCAAGAATACGCGCGCGATGTGGAGGGCTACGAAGGATTGGTTGTTCACGGCCCGTTGCTGGCACAAAAGTTGATGTTGCTTGCCGAACGGGTAATCGGACCACTTGCCGAGTTTTCGTTTCGCGCCTCTTCGCCGTTGATGCATTTCGAAACAGCAGAACTGTGTCGGAACGGGGCTGATCTATGGGTGCGCGGACCGGATGGTCGCCAGTGTATGCAAGCGACGGCGGTGGCGATCTAAAGCGAAGCTTGGGGTTTAAAGGTCTCGGGGATCGTGTCGGTCCCGTGTAACATCAATTCGGTCATCACCTGTGCAACCTTTGGGGCCATTCCAAAGCCGATCTTAAAACCGCCGTTGGCAATGAATTGTCCGGGATAAAGGGGATGTTCGCCCAACATGGGCGCGCGGCTTTTGGCGCGTGGCCGCACGCCAGCCCAGCGTTCGATTACCTCGGCACCGCGCAACAGCGGTAGGGCCAGCATAGCGCGTTCAATGACGTCCTCTAGCGCGTCGTCTGTACTGGCTGGATCGTCATATTCGCGTTCAGAGGTTGAGCCGATGGCCAGTGTTCCGTCCGCATGGGGGATAAGGTGCAATGCATCGGCATAAAGTTGTGGAACCGGCCCAGCGTCAAACCGCAGCAACGCGGCTTGCCCTTTCACTCCATTGCCAATTGGGCGTTTCAAAGCAGTTGAAAGATCTTTGAGCCCGGTGACACCGGTGGCGTGTAGCACCCGCCCTTCATTTGGGGCGTCATGGGTGATCTCGACGTCCATGGCTTGCAACGCTGCGACCAAAGCGGCGCAGGCGCGACGCGGGTGCATACGCCCGCTTAGGGTGTCGTGAATGACGAAACCGGTTGGGCTGGGCGGGCACCAATCCCCCAGATCGGTTGACGAACGCACAGACCAAGTCGCTTTGCCCTGCCATAAATCGCGTGCAGTTTCGCTGCGCTGATGCGCAAGGGCCAGCGTTCGCTCGTCAGCGATGGGTTGCAGACGCCCCAAGCGGCCATATCCGGGGGATACACCTCCGGTGGCTTCGACCTCGGCCCAAAAGGGTTTGGCCATGATCAGGCTCTCGAATTGGAACGCCTTTTTGGAGTTCCAGTTTTCCGGCACATGGGGAGCCAATGCGCCGACCAAGCCACCAGAAGAGCCCGCACCGGGGCCATGCGGATCAACAACGCGGACTTTTGCGCCATGACGGACACAGGTCCAAGCGATGGAGAGACCGAAAATGCCCGCACCACGTATCGTCACATCAACCATTGCCAATCCCCTTGTCCTTCGCCAGTGTCGCGCCGTTTCACATCAGGCTCTAAGGGATCATCGCATGACTGACCAGCGCGCAAAACTGTCATGGGCCGAGGGCCAGGTGCCGGTATCGGATCAGTTCGATGATCCATATTTTTCGCTCCAGAACGGATTGGCTGAAACGCGGCATGTGTTTCTGGATGGCAACGATTTGCCCGCGCGGTTCGCGCCCGGTTTTCATATTGCCGAACTGGGTTTTGGGACCGGTTTGAACTTGCTGACCGTCTGGTCTGAATGGGAAAAAAACGGTCGCTCCGATCCGCTGAAATTTACCAGTTTTGAGGCCTTTCCCATGGCGCGTGATGATGTGGCGCGCGCGTTAGAGGCTTTCCCCGAAGTCGCCCCATGGGCCGAGCGGTTTTTGGCGGTTTGGCAAGGGGGCACCTGTGATCTTGGGACGCTCCGGCTAGAAGTGGTTGAGGGCGATGCGCGAGAAACTCTGCCTCTGTGGCAGGGTCATGCTGATGCGTGGTTCTTGGATGGATTTTCGCCTGCAAAGAATCCGGAACTTTGGGGGTCGGGTTTGATGGCTGATGTCGCAAACCACACCAGACAAGGCGGAACAGTTGCGACATACACGGCAGCAGGGTTTGTGCGGCGCGGACTACAAGAGGCTGGGTTTACCGTCTCTAGAACTCCGGGTTTTGGGCACAAACGGCATATGACGCAGGCGGTAAAGTAGTGAACCAACAGAAGAACAATGTCCCGGCGGGTATCGCACTCATGCTGGGGGCGACTGTGGTTTTCGCGTTGCAGGACGGGATCTCGCGCCATCTGGCCGGGGCTTATAACACCTATATGGTGGTGATGATCCGCTACTGGTTCTTCGCAGCCTTTGTAATCTTTCTCGCGTTGCGCAGTGCGGGCGGGATTCGGGCGGCGGCGCAAACCAACCAACGGGGTCTACAAATCCTGCGTGGTGTTTTGTTGGCCGGGGAAATCTGTGTCGCAGTCTATGGCTTTACCATTTTGGGTCTCATCGAAAGCCAAGCTGTGTTTATCGGCTATCCGCTCATAGTTGCGGCGCTTAGCGGTCCCATTTTAGGGGAGCAGGTCGGCTGGCGTCGCTGGGCGGCGATTGGTGTGGGTTGCATTGGTGTTCTTATTATCCTTCAGCCGGGTATGGGGGTGTTTAATCCCTGGGCCATCATTCCGCTGATTTCGGCCTTTATGTTCGCCCTATACGGACTGTTGACGCGATATGCGGCGCGCCAAGACAGCACTGCCACCAGCTTTTTCTGGACCGGTATCGTGGGCTCAATCATGATGACGGCAATCGGCATCTGGTTCTGGGAGCCGATGGCGCAAAAGGATTGGGGCTGGATGGCTTTGCTCTGTGTATCGGGTGTGGTCGGTCATTGGCTGTTGATGAAATGCTATGAAATGGCCGAGGCCAGCGCGGTGCAACCTTTCGCCTATTTCCATCTGTTTTGGACCGCGATCCTTGGGATCACAGTTTTTGGCGAAGATCTGCGTACTGCAGTCATCATCGGCACCGGGTTGATCATCTCGGCGGGGCTGTTCACGTTATGGCGCGAAAGCCTCAAGCGTTGATCCGTTCAACTCTTTCGAAAACGGAATGGGCAGAGGGTCTTTACCCAACCGCGCCCGATAAACCGGCAGGCTTTCGGTCACTCGCATGACATAGTTTCGGGTTTCGTTGAACGGGATATGTTCGATCCAATCGATCATGTCGGGAGAGCCGGTGCGTGGATCACCAAACAAGCCCATCCAGCGGATTGGGCGTTTGGGCCCCGCGTTATATCCGGCGGCCATCATGACAACATTGCCGACAAATTCGGCCGACAGCCCCGCAAGGTAATTCGCACCCAATTTGGCATTATATTTCCAATCTGAAGTTAGGCGACCGGTTTGGTGCGCCCCAAGAATACCCAGATCCTTGGCGACCAGTTGGGCGGTTGCAGGCATAACCTGCATCAAGCCCCGCGCCCCGGCCCCGCTTATCACGATGTGGTCGAATTCACTTTCACGGCGGGCGATGGCTAGCGTCATTTCCTTGGCCATGGGCAGTTGTAGCTTGGCAACCGAATGCAATGGATAATATGCGGCAGGCAGAACGACCCCTGTGCGGGCTGCCCGTTTGGCGATCATGACCGCTAAATGCGACTGTCCCAGTTCAATTGCCATATCTCCCAATTGTGCCGCTTGTACCGGATCCAAGCTCTCGGTCAGGTGGGTGAAAAACCGCTCTGCTAAGTTCAGCTCGTTGGCCTGCAGCAAAAGACTCCCTGCCTCGTATACCGATAATTTGGTAAAATCCGCTTGGGCCCAGGGTGGGTTCTGTGGGGGATTGGCCAATGTTTCATCAAAAGGTCGCCCAATCTGTTCAGCAGCCAATAGCCCATAAAAGGATGTCTGATATTCTGCGCCCAAAGCATATCCTGCCTGTGCTTTGTCTGTATTTCCCTGTGCGGCATAGGCCCGGCCTAACCAATAGCCCGCGCGTCCTTTGGATATCGGCGAAGCGACAGCGGCCTCAAACCGTTCAAAGTGCTTTGCTGCGGTTGCTGGGTCCTCTAATTTGCGCAATGCGATAAAGCCCGCAAGCCATTCCAAATCAGCGTAGGCATAGCCCATTTCCGGGGTCATATGGTGGTGCGCGGCGACGCTGTAGGCGCGCTTGTCCTTTCCTTGGCGCATTTCCAACCGGGCCAGCCTGCGGCGTCGGGGTCCCCATTTGTCGGGCTCGCCTAGGGCTTTGGGACCGGTGGATCGTTCTAACATCAGATCCACAGCGCTTTCGTCAAACTCTTTTCGATCGCGCCAGACGAACCGATCAAACGCAAGTCCGGGCGCTGAGGTAAGACTGTCTGGAACTGCTTCGATCAGGCGGTCGACACCGGGGGACATATTCTGTAGGCCGAGCCTCGCCTCAGCCAGTTTACGCTGGTCGGCGCTGACCAAAGACAACATCTGCTTCGAGCTAATCTTGTGCCCCTCCCACAGCATCCGATCCAACCGGGCGGCATGGTGTGGTTTGAGCAATTTGGAATAGTTCTGCAGATAGATTTTTTGCAACCCGCTGCCCATTGGCATTGTGCGCCAGGCAACGACCAACTCTGCCTCGCCCTCACCACGTTTGCCGGTGGTGATTAACGCTGTGGCATAATTTAACGCCCCCTCGGCGGTTTGGGCAGGTTGTTCAGAGTAGAATTTGAGCGCGCGTTGTGGATCTGCATTGGTGAAAGATGGCTCGCTTTTACGACGCAAGAATGCCTGTCCGGGCCAATCGGGCCGCCGGTCGAGAAAAACCAAGGCATCCCCCGATTCGCCATACCCTTTGCGCAGCCAGTGCCAGACAATGATATCACGTGAAACCGAGCCGCGTTTGCCCGCAACGCGCAGGGCTTCGTTCCAGTTTTCGGCGCGCATTTCCTTGAGCGCCAAGGCGAGTTGAGCCGCTTGATCCGCAAAAGCAGGGCCAACAAGAGAGAATGTGTAGAAAAAGAGGGCCACACCAAGGGCCAGAACTCGTGTCATCACTTGCATTTCCCAACGAACCAAGGCTAGTGCCTTTCACGATAAACCGTGTGCCGTCCGGATCAAAACACAATCCCGGCAGCGCGCAAATCCGGTGGGGTTTTGCCCACCATGATCCAACCTAGGGAGCGTACCCATGTTCAAAGGCTCAATGCCAGCCCTCGTCACCCCGTTTCGCAACGGCGCGTTGGATCTGGATACGCTCAAACACTTGGTTGAATGGCAAATCAGCGAAGGCTCTACCGGCCTTGTTCCGGTTGGAACCACAGGCGAAAGCCCGACGCTGACCCATGATGAACACGAAACCGTTGTGGCCGAGGTGGTCAAAGCGGCGGCTGGTCGCGTGCCGGTGATTGCAGGTGCCGGATCCAATAACACAGTGGAAATGATTCGCTTTGTTGAATTCGCGGCTAAGATCGGTGCCGATGCGGCGCTGGTTGTGACACCATATTACAACAAGCCGACTCAGCGCGGCATGGTGGCTCATTTTACTGCAGCCCATGATTGCGCTGATATCCCGTTGATCATCTACAACATCCCTGGACGGTCTATTGTTGATATGACCCCCGAAACGATGGGCGAGCTGGCCAAGCTGCCGCGCATCATCGGTGTTAAGGATGCGACGGGTGATATCGCACGTGTCAGCCAGCAGCGCGCCAGCTGTGGTTCTGATTTCTGTCAACTATCTGGTGAAGACGCGACAGCGTTGGGCTTTAACGCCCATGGTGGTGTGGGCTGTATCTCTGTGACCGCCAACGTCGCGCCGAAGCTGTGTGCAGATTTCCAGCAAGCAACATTGGCAGGTGATTACACCAAAGCGTTGGAATATCAGGACAAGCTGATGCCGCTGCACGAGGCGATCTTTATCGAGCCGGGTTTGGTGGGTGCGAAATATGGCCTGTCCAAACTGGGACTGTGCACCGAAGAGGTCCGCTCGCCCCTGACAGGTCTGGAAGACAGCACCAAAGCTGCGATCGACGCAGCAATGGCACATGCCGGTCTGATCTGATTATCTGAAGTAATTATCAAAAAGGGCGGTGTTCCAAATCGGAACGCCGCCCTTTTTTGTTTGTGCAGAGGGGGATGGCCCCTCTAAAAGTTAGCGTTTACCGTAGTAAAGGCCTACCACATGCTCGGCCTGAGCAAAGAACAACCAGCGTGACACCGCGATACCAACCAGATGTGACAGTACGGCAATCAGTGCGCCAAGGTGATGGGGCGAAAGATAGAGCAGCAGCAGCGGCACAACGAAAGCCAGCGTGAAGGCAATGATACGCAGTTTGGCTGCATGTTTGCGGCCCACCACATGCACGAATTCGCGCAGTAGATAGTTAGTGCCGGTGTGTGGCGGTTCAAACGCACGCACCTCTCCTATGGACCCCAGTCCCGTTGCGGTGCCCATATCGGTACCGGACGCGGCGAGTGCCTGATCGCCTTGTTTCCAGTAGACCACTTGTACGACGGCAGCCACGGCCAGCAAAACCATTGCTGCCTTGATCTGACCCGACAACAGCGCGCCACCAGCAAGGCTGAATGACAGGAACATCGCAGGTGTTAGTTTCATGTTCCAACGTGGGATGGTTTTGAGCTGTGTGTAGATCATTGAGGTGGTGAACACGGTCAGCAGGCTGAAAAGTGCGCCAATCAGGCCTAGAATGGAATAGCTTTCGCCCATGAATACCAATCCTGCCCCATAAGGTGCCATCACAAGCAAGGCGATGACAGCACACCAGCCTTCGCGACTTAACCAGCTGGAGCGCCACTGCGTGAACGCTTTCAGCGCGCGCTCTGGGTGGCCAAGATGAAAGGTCGACGCCAACAAACCACCCACCGCCAAAGCATAGGCAATGGCGAAAAAGACAAAGGCGACCCAACCTGTCACGTCAGGCATACCCAAGCCGAGGAACAGCAATAGGCCGAAACCCAGGCCAGACAGGGTGGTAAATACGATAACTGAAGGTGCGGGATGCATCAGGCATTACCTCCGGGCAATTTGTCGAGCGCTTTGTCGAGCCATCCCAAGAAGCCCTGAGGCTCTTCTGCGATGGGGGCGAGCAGAGGGGCGAGGATATCGATCTGCTCTTCAATCGTGTCCTTAGGGCGAGGGGGCAGGTATTTGTTGACCGGCTTGGTGCCCATTTCAGGCATCAAATCCATACCGCCGCGCTCGGCAACCAACTGGCTAACGTCGCTGTTGGGGTCACCGAGATCGCCAAAGTGCCGCGCACCTGCGGGGCAAGTTCTAACGCAAGTCGGGACACGATCCACCTCTTCAAGGTTCTCGTTGTAGATCCGGTCTACACAGAGAGTGCATTTCTTCATCACACCTTCTGCTTGGTCTAGTTCGCGTGCACCATAGGGGCAGGACCAAGCGCACAGGCCACAGCCGATGCAGTCAGATTCGTTAACCAGTACGATGCCGTCTTCGACCCGCTTATAGCTGGCCCCGGTTGGGCATACGGTGACGCAAGGCGCATCTTCGCAATGCAGGCATGATTTTGGGAAATGAATCAGCTGTGCTTCGGGTGCTGGGTTGCTTTGACACGGCGTTGGTTGCACCTCAAAGCTGTGCACGCGGTTCAGAAAGGTACCCGACGGATCGCTGCCATACGCATCCTGATCCGATAGCGGCGCACCATAGTTTTCAGTGTTCCACCCTTTGCATGAGATCACGCAAGCATGGCAGCCAACACAGGTATCAAGGTCGATGACCAGACCCATTTTACGGTCGGTGGATTGGGGGAGTTGGGTCATTATTTGCCTACCTTCCACGCGAGGTTTTTGGGGCCGGTTCCGACCGGTGACTTAATGGGTTCAAACACGGGCTGGCTTTCAGGCAGATCGTCGGGTGCACCGGCCTTTTCGATTTTGACCTTCAAATCAAACCACGCCGCCTGACCGGTGACGGGATCCGAGTTGGCCCACCGCATGCCGTCAGCTTTGGGAGGCAGCAATTCGTGGATCAGGTGGTTCAGCAGAAAGCCTTTGGTCGCTTCTGGTGCGTCCTCTTCCAAGGCCCAGGCACCCTTACGTTTCCCAATGGCGTTCCAGGTCCAGACGGTGTTGTCATTCAGCGCCGCCATTTCCATGACGGGCACGGTAATCGACCCGTGAGGAGAGGTGACTTTGGCCCAATCGCCGTCCGAGAGCCCATGCTGGCGCATCAGTTTGGTCGGAACATAAAGCGGGTTGCGCCCGTGTAGCTGACGCAGCCACGCGTTTTGCGTACCCCACGAGTGATACATTGCCATCGGACGCTGTGTGAGCGCGTTGACGGTAAAGCCTTGGTTGCCCTCTTGGTCGGTTTCGTACCAGATCGGCAGTGGGTCCAGCGTTTCCTTGATCCGCTCGCGCAGATGTTCGGGCGGCTGGCGGTCACCGTGACCTTCGGCAGCGAGTTGGAATTTCCGCATCGGTTCCGAATAGAGCTGGAACAGATATGGCTGCGGGCTGTCATACAGGCCAATTTCCACCGCCCAATCCTGATAGGCCGCATTCCAAGGTTTGTAGTAATCGGCGCCATCGGGAATATGCGTGACGCAAAAACCACCGTTTTCGATGTACTTGTCCAACTGTTCTGGGTTCACGTCGCCCCGGCCAGCTTGGGTGCCATCGCCACGGAAACCATGAAGCGGGCCAATGCCCGGCTTGCGCTGGTGGTTCACGATGTAATCGCCGTAGTCGGCGTATTTCTGGCTGCCGTCTTCGTTCACAAAACCGGGCAGGTTCAGACGCGCACCAAGTTCGCACAGCACCGACTGGAACCCACGCACATCGCGGTCAGGCTCGATCACGGGCCAGCGGATCGCATCGGCGGCTGCGTCCGCTTCGCAGATCGGGCGATCCAGCAGCGAGATACAGTCGTGACGTTCCAGATAGGTGGTGTCGGGCAGGACCAGATCGGCATAGGCCACCATTTCCGAGCTGTAGGCGTCGGAATAGATGATGTTCGGGATCACGTAATCGCCGTTTTCATCCTTATCGGTCAACATCTCCATCACACCCTTGGTGTTCATGGAGGAGTTCCACGACATGTTGGCCATATACATGAACAGCGTGTCGATCTTATAGGGATCACCCGCATGGGCGTTTGAAATCACCATATGCATCAGCCCGTGGGCGGACATTGGGTTTTCCCAAGTATAGGCTTTGTCGATGCGTGCGGCGCTGCCGTCTTCTTTCAGGCACAGATCATCGGGACCGGTGACATAACCCAGGTGCGGGCCATCTAGCGGCTTGCCGGGGGTGACGCCATAGTGGGGTTTCGGGTGTGCCTCGACCGGCTTGGGATAGGGCGGCTTGAACCGGAACCCACCGGGAACCTCGACGGTGCCCAGGATGATCTGCAGCACATGCAGGGCGCGGCAGGTCTGGAAACCATTGGCGTGGGCCGAAACGCCGCGCATCGAGTGCATGGCAACAGGGCGTCCGATCATCTTGGTGTGTTTTTCACCACGGAAATCGGTCCACTCTTTGTCGAGCTCAAAAGCCTCGTCAAAGGCAACACGAGCTAGTTCACCGGCGATGGCGCGGATACGCTTGGCGGGGATGCCACACCGATCTGCAATCGCCTCGGGCGCGTATTCGTCGGCCATGTAGCGTTCAACCATCTGGTGGAACACCGGGCGATGGGTCACGCCGTCAATGGTGTGCGTTGCGGACAGATCAGGGCGCACGCCGGGCTTGTTAAACGCTGTCAGTTCACCGGTGTTGCGGTCGATGACCAGCGGCTTGCCATCTGCATCGCGTAGGAACAGACCGTTTTCGGCGCCCTCAGATGCGTTCACCAGAACGGGTGCGTTCGTATAGCGGCTGAGGTAATCGAGATCGATCTTACCCGCCTTCAGCAGCACGTGGATCATTGAAAGGATGAACAGACCATCGGTGCCGGGCGTGATGCCAACCCATTCGTCCGCAATCGCGTTATAGCCGGACCGGATTGGGTTCACACCGATGACGCGCGCGCCACGGGCCTTGATCTTGCCCAGACCCATTTTGATCGGGTTGGAATCGTGATCTTCGGCAACGCCGAACATCATGAACAGTTTGGTGTGGTCCCAGTCGGGTTGGCCGAATTCCCAGAACGCGCCGCCCATGGTGTAGATGCCACCGGCCGCCATGTTGACCGAGCAGAATCCGCCGTGCGCCGCATAGTTGGGGGTGCCGAAATGCTGAGCCCAGAAACTGGTAAAGGACTGCGACTGATCGCGGCCCGTAAAGAATGCCAATTTTTCTGGGTTGTCCTTGCGGATCGGTTCCAGCAGGTCGGTCGCCATGGTCAGCGCCTCTTCCCAGCTGATTTCCTCGAACGCGCCAGACCCGCGGGGGCCAACGCGTTTCAGAGGCGCACGCAAACGCGAGGGCGCGTTTACCTGCATAATTCCGGCGGATCCTTTGGCGCACAGAACGCCTTTGTTCACCGGGTGGTCGCGGTTGCCTTCGATATAGGCAACCTTACCGCTTTTCATGTGGACGTTGATGCCGCACCGACAGGCACACATATAACACGTCGTCCGTCTGATCTCATCCGAGATCTTGGGACTGGTGTCAATCTTGGGTTGCTGGATGGTCATCTGGCGTCCTTCTGTTGGGGCGGTGTCTCAGGTCAGGAAGGTAATTCCCGTTAGGATCACTCCGGCAATAAATAGGGTTTCGACAACGATCAGGGCGATGGCGGCACCACCGACTGAAAGAACTTGTTTCAGGTTGGTTTTCATACCAACCGCAGCGATGGCCGTTAGCAAGAGCCAACGTGACGTTTGGCTCATGAGTTCGGTCACGGCAGCTGGAATCAGACCAAATGAGCTGAATGTAGCAAGCACGAGGAAACCGACTACAAAGCTGGGGAGAAGTGGAGGGCGACCGCCATCAGGGTCTGCCTCGGCAAAGGTTCGGATCATGATCGAGGCAACCAGAACGATGGGGGCCAACATGGCAACCCGGATCAGTTTTACCAAAGTTGCGGTGTCACCGGTTTGTTCCGAGATCGAGAAACCCGCCCCAACAACCTGCGCCACATCGTGGATAGTCCCGCCAAGGAACACGCCGCCTGCAACATCGTTCATGTCCAGGTATTGCACTAAAATAGGATATGCGATCATGGCGATGGTCGACAGAACCGTCACACCCAATACAGTAAAGATCAGGCGCTCTTCGGACCGTTCATCCTTTGGCAGGATCGCACTGATGGCCATGGCGGCTGAAGCTCCGCAAATGGCAACTGAGCCAGCGGTCAGGAAGGCAAACCGCCATTTGTGGCCCAAGAAGCGGGCAATCGACATACCAAACCCAATGGTCGCCACAACGCCAAAGATCACCAAAGCGATCAATTCCCAGCCGAGGCCCATCATCAGGGTCATTGAAACGCGTACACCCAAAAAGGCGACGCCTAAGCGCAACAATGTGCGCGCAGTAAATGCGATACCGGGAACGGCTTTGCCTTCCTGGCCCAAAAAGCCAACGGCAATGCCCAACAAAAGAGCCAGCAGCATGGCTGGGGTTGCGTAATGTTCAGACAAAAACTTTGCGGTCATTGCCACAAGAACGGACACGATAATGCCCGGGAACAATCTATTGATTTTGTTTTTGGCATTCTCAAGAAATGGAGTATGCGGCTGGGTTGTGGACGCCATAGCGGTCACTTGGTCCTTCGAAACTAGAATAGGTTGCGACGCGGCGAATCTATAAGGCCGCGCGCTGCCGGTATTATTTATTAAGCGCTTGCAGAATTGTGACGGCGATCATCTGGGTCACGTCTTCAGCAATACAGCCACGTGACAGGTCATTGGCGGGTTGGGCCAGACCTTGCATCACGGGACCGATGGCGGCGTATCCGCCAATGCGCTGGGTGATTTTGTAGCCGATGTTTCCCGCATCAAGGTTGGGAAAAATCATGACATTGGCCTGACCTGCAACTGCAGATCCGGGCGATTTTCGTTCACCGACTGAAGGGACAAAGGCGGCATCGAACTGCAGTTCACCGTCGACGTTCAGATCTGGATGATCTGTGCGCAGGGCGTTGGTAGCTTCGATAACTTTGTCGACTGCGGGGTGGCGGGCGCTGCCTTTTGTGGAAAAGGACAGCATGGCAATTTTGGGTTTAACTTGCAGAAGTGCGCGCGCAGAAACGGCGGACGCAGTGGCAATGCCAACCAATTCCTTGGCAGACGGGTCAATGACCAACCCACAATCAGAATACAGCATTGCGCGGCCGTTATCGGCACTTGCAGGCGGGTACATCAGGAAAAAGCTCGAAACCATAGCGGCGTCGGGGGCCATGCCGATGACCTGAATCGCGGTGCGCACAACGTCACCTGTGGTGTGAACCGCGCCACCAACTGTGCCAAGTGCGCGGCCCGAACGGACCAGCATCGCGGCATAGACTAGCGGAGTTTCAGCGGCTGCGCGCGCTTTGGCTTCATCCACCCCTTTGTGTTTGCGAAGCTCATGATAACGGCTGGCAAATTCTTCGGTCAGATCCGAAGTCGCGGGATCGTGCACAGCAATGCCGGGACCAGCAGAGGCACCCTGTGCCTGTAACGTGGCCTCTACCTCGGCAACTGCGCCGATGAGAATAATGTCGGCCAATTCGGCCTGATGGGCGGCAAGTGCCCCCGCAACAATGCGGGGATCACTGCCTTCGCTTAGGGCAATCGTCGGACGGTTGGCCGGGGCACAGGACCGCAGGAGTTCAATAGGAAGCTGTGTCATGTGTCCCGTCCGTTCCGTTCTTAGACTTTTTGTACTTGCATGTCGTCGGCGCTGATGCCGGCAACTTCAACTGGCTTCTTCATTGCGTCACGACGGAAGGGGTCACCAAGTTCCTGGTTGATCATTGCTTCGATCAACGTGGTGATGCCGTTCTTCTGGTCTTCGATCGCTTGTGCCAGAGCAGCAGTCAGTTCATCCTGAGTGCGGGCGATAACACCTTTGAGGCCACATGCGTTCGCGATACCAGCGTAAGAAACGCCTTCGTCCAACTCTGTACCAACGAAGTTGTCGTCGAACCAAAGTGTCGAGTTACGCTTTTCAGCACCCCACTGGTAGTTGCGGAATACGATCTGAGTGATCGCAGGCCAGTCGCCACGGCCGATCGCTGTCAGTTCGTTGACAGAAATACCGAATGCGCCGTCACCAGCGAAACCGACTACTGGAACATCAGGCTGACCGATTTTCGCACCAACGATTGAAGGCAGACCGTAGCCACAAGGACCAAACAGGCCGGGTGCCAAGTATTTACGGCTGTCGTTGAACGAAGGATAGGCGTTACCGATGGCGCAGTTGTTGCCGATGTCGGATGAGATGATCGCTTCAACAGGCAGAGCTGCCTGGATCGCGCGCCACGCCATACGAGGGGCCATCCAGTCAGGCTTGGCTGCACGTGCACGCACGTTCCAGTCGGTGCCGGGATCGTCCTGCTCTTCGGTCATGGAGGTCAGTTCCTGAGCCCATGCCGATTTGGTGGTGGAGATCAGGTTCTTACGCTCGGCGCGGCCTGCGTCGCCTGCACCGTCTGCCAGTTTTGCAGTGATGGAGGATGCAACTTTGGCGGCGTCACCAACGATACCAACAGAAACCTTCTTGGTCAGGCCAATACGGTCAGGGTTGATGTCGACCTGGATGATTTTGGCGTCTGTGGGCCAGTAATCAATGCCGTAGCCGGGCAGGGTCGAGAATGGGTTCAAACGTGTACCCAAGCACAGAACAACGTCTGCTTTGGCGATCAGTTCCATACCGGCTTTGGAGCCGTTATAGCCCAGAGGGCCAGCGTACAGAGGGTGGTTGCCAGGGAATGCGTCGTTGTGCTGGTAACCTACGCAGACAGGTGCGTCGAGTGTTTCAGCCAAAACGCGGGACGCTTCGATGCCACCTTTGGACAGGATTGCGCCTGCACCGTTCAGGATGACTGGGAACTTGGCGGAAGACAGCAGGTCAGCTGCGTCTTGTACGGCTACGTCGCCGCCCTGCGGCAGTTCAAAATCAACGATGACGGGCAGGTCGATGTCGATAACCTGGGTCCAGAAGTCACGCGGGATGTTGATCTGTGCAGGAGCAGATGCGCGCTTGGCTTGCATGATAACGCGGTTCAGTGTTTCCGCGATACGTGACGGGTCACGAACTTCTTCCTGGTATGCAACACAGTCAGCGAACAGGTTCATCTGTTCCATTTCCTGGAAGCCACCCTGGCCGATTGTTTTGTTCGCAGCCTGCGGTGTAACCAGCAGAACTGGTGTGTGGTTCCAGTACGCAGTTTTCACGGCGGTTACGAAGTTGGTGATGCCCGGACCGTTTTGTGCGATCATCATGGACATTTTGCCGGTTGCACGAGTGTACCCGTCAGCCATCATGCCACCGGATGTTTCGTGGGCACAGTCCCAGAATTTGATGCCGGCATCGGGGAAGATGTCAGAAATGGGCATCATGGCGGAGCCGATGATTCCAAATGCGTTGTCGATGCCATGCATCTGCAGTGTTTTGACGAAGGCTTCTTCAGTGGTCATTTTCATGAGGGCGCACTCCAAAAGGTTAAGAATTATCCGGCACAACGTACCGGAGGTTTGGATTGGGTTTAGGCGGAAGGGGTGGTTTGGCGTTAGGGCCAAAAAGGGTATCCGCTTATGTCCAGAATCTGGACTTACTGGTCAGATATGGCGTGGGCGATATGTTTGATGCCGGGTTCGATCTGGTTTGTCTGGATCGAAGAGTAGCCAAGGCGGTAATAGTGCTTGGCCCGTTCTGTGCCGGAAAAGAACGGCTCGCCGGGTTCGATGTGCACGCTTTTGTGGCGCAGCTTCTCTGCCAGCTGGGTCGTATCCGTGCCAACCGGGGCCTGCATCCAGAGGGACGACCCCCCATATGCCCCACGCCCGGCGATGGAGAGCCCATGTTTGGAGATCGCGCTTTCCATCTCTTTGCGGCGTTCCAGAAGGGCGGCGGACATGCGGCGGATCTGGGCATCGTAATGCCCCAAAGACAGGAAGTAGGCAGCGGTGCGTTGGATGTGTCCCGGCGGGTGGCGTAAGACCAGTGAGCGCAGCGCGCGGGCTTCGCGGATGAAGGGTTCAGATCCCACCATGTAGCCAAGCCGCAAGCCCGGAAACAGCGACTTGGAAAAGCTGCCCACGTAGACAACACGCCCGTCCCGATCCAGAGATTTCAGCGCCGGAGACGGCGCGCCGAGAAAGGCCATTTCGAATTCGTAATCGTCCTCGACGATCATCGCATCAATCTCACGTGCCTTGCGCAACAGATCATGACGCCGGTTCAGCGGCATGGTCGCCGTGGTCGGGCTTTGGTGGCTGGGCGTGGTGAAAATCACGTCCGTATCGGGGGGAATGGCATCCGGCTGAAGCCCATCAACATCCACCCGCAAAGGCGCTAACTGACAGCGGGCCTGCACTAAAAGCTCCCTCAGGGCATAATAACACGGGTCTTCGATGGCGGCTTTGCGACGGCGGTTCAACAACACGCGCGCTGCAAGCCAAAGTGCATTCTGTGCACCAAGCGTGATCAGGATCTCTTCGGGCTTGGCGGTGATGCCGCGCCGGGGCAGGGTGTGACGGGCAATGAATTCGATCAGCAGCGGGTCATCCTGATCCACATAGTCGGTGGTCAGAGAGGCAAAGTCTTTCTGACCCAAGGCACGCACCGCACAGAGCCGCCAGTTGGCGTGATCAAACAAGGTCGGGTCGGCCTGACCATAGATAAACGGATAGCGGTATTCGCGCCAATCCGCCGGTTTGTGCAGAGTATCGCCGCCGGTAAACCGGCGCGCGATGGCCCGGTTCCAGTCGACCGTTTCAGGGGTTCGCTGCATCGGCGTGTAGGTCGGGGGCACCGGCGCGTTGTCGGATACATAATATCCCGATCGTCCGCGAGAGGTGAGATAGTCATTGGCCAGAAGTTCGGTGTAGGCCAGCGTCACGGTAATTCGGCTGATGCCCAGATGGGTCGCCAGCTTGCGCGAGGACGGCAGCTTTTCCCCAACATGAAAACGACCAGACAAGATGCCTTCGGCAATCATTTGCTGGATCTGAGCTTGAAGCGTGCCCTGCGCGTCTGGCTTAAGAAAAAATGTATCTACGGATATTCCCATGAGCGCCACCATAGAGTGGACTTAAGTGGGGCACAATCTGGACTTAGGAAATTGTGGCGACCGCTGTGTTAACCCCAGAAATGGGGCGTTTTGGGTGCTGAAACTGGGGTCTAAAACGGGCTCTTTTGGGGAGTTACTACGTGATTCTGTACGAAATGGTCTGGGAAAATTGGCGGATTTGCCCCCTGATTTCAGAGGTTTGGGGAATTCCTACGCGATTTCGTACGATTAACCAAATCCAGATTTCGGTTGCGGCGAATCGCGGTTAACGAGGGGGAAATTTCCCCGAGTGCATTTGGGCTTGCCAAGGTTAACGAATCTATATAACTAGTTTTGTAGTTTAGTTAGGAGGCCCATTATGTGGGAAAAATCAGCAGCAGGATTCGCGGCGATGGGGTCTGAGGCCAGATTGATGGTTCTCAAGACGTTGATCCGCGCCGGCGAGGAAGGATTGACCGTTGGAGAGATCCAGACTCGTACGGGAATCGCCCCGTCCACATTGGCGCATCATTTGAAATCCCTCGCTGGGGGCGGAGTGGTGACGCAGGAAAAGGTCGGTCGCAGCACGATCAACCGGGCTTGTTTTGGTGAATTGCGTGATCTGGCAGAATTCATTCTGAGTGAATGCTGTGCGGACGCCCCAAAGAAGGCAGCGAACGATGGCTGATCTGACACAAAACCCGTCGCGGGTGTGGCCTGCGATTTCTGGCGCGCTCAAAACCCCATGGGCGGTGATTGTTGCGCTGTTGCTGGCTGTCGGGATTTTGGATTCTGACAACTTTCAGACAATCGTCACCTTCGCCATCAAGGCACTGGCGCACACGGGGCAGTACATTCTGTTTGCGGTGCTGTTGCTTGCCTATCTCAAGGCAACCGGGGCCGAGGTGTTGGTGGCGCGCGCTTTTGTTGGGCGCGAGACACGCATGATCTTTCTGGCGGCGTTGTTCGGTGGTTTGGCGCCGTTCTGTTCGTGCGAAGTCATTCCGTTCATTGCGGGCTTGTTGGCCTTGGGTGCGCCGCTGTCTGCGGTGATGGCATTCTGGCTGAGTTCGCCGTTGATTGATCCGCCGACCTTGTTGATCACAGCAGGTGCGTTGGGATGGCCCTTTGCCATTGGGAAAGCGGTTGTTGCGGTTGCTTTGGGTCTGTTTGGCGGTTTTGCGATCAAAGCCCTGATGACACGCGGGGCCTTTGCCCAGCCGTTGAAGGTCTACAAGCCTGCCGGGTGCTGTGGCGCCGGACCGAAACAGGACGAGAAACCCCTGTGGGCCTTTTGGCAGTCGCCCGAGCGTCGGGTGCGGTTTCGGGCCGAGTTTGTGCAGAACGGATTGTTCCTGCTGAAGTGGCTTGCGCTGGCTTATGTTCTGGAGGCGTTGTTGGTGTCTTATGTTCCGGCGGATCTGATTGCCCAAGTGGTTGGCGGCGAAGGTGTGTTGCCAATTGTCACGGCGGCCTTGGTTGGGATGCCGGCCTATCTGAACTCTTACGTCGCGCCGCCGTTGTTGGCGGGCTTGATGGAGCAGGGCATGAGTGCGGGTGCCGCGATGGCCTTTATGGTTGGCGGTGCAGTCAGTTCGATCCCGGCGATGGCCGCGGTCTGGTCCTTGGTCAAGCCGCAGGTGTTTGCGATGTATCTGGGGCTGGGGATCAGCGGGGCGATTGTCGCTGGCATTGTGTTCCAGATGGTCTGATCGCCGAGATTGAAACAAGAAAACGCCCGGCGGCAGCGTCGGGCGTTTTTTGTATTTGGGGTAGGAGGTGTGGGCGTTATTCGCCTGCGGTGCATTTGTTGGGCAGTTTCAGACGATAGCGCGCTTCGCCAGACGCCACATAGACCCGTTTTTCGACGCAGGCCTGGGTGGTGACGGTGCGTGCGATGTGTCCTTCGGTTGAGGTGATCGAGGTTGCGCCCCCTTCGGGGAGGCGGACCGAGATGATGATTCCGGTTTTGATATCGCCGTTGATTGGGGTGGCGGACAGGACCGGCAGGGTCAGGAACGCCTCGTGTTCGTGATCCTCGACCGAGGCGGACAGGTAGATCCCGGAGACAATGGCGATAAGCACGAGCACGCCAAGGATGGCGATGCCGCGTGTCTGGAGAAAGGCATAGATCGTGACCGCGCGATGGGGGCCAAAGAGTTTGGACAGGATCGTAAGCATTGGGACCTCGTGGTTGTGCCATGTCCCTACGGTGCAATTGGATCAGCTGCAAGCGGGTTGGGGCTTGGTTCTGGTGGGGATTGCGCTACACAGATGGGGGACTTGGGTTTTGCCTTTTGGAGGGCTTCGGAATGAAGAAACTGACCACATTGGCTTTGGCCGCCGCGTTGAGCGTGAGTGCGGGGCTGGCACAGGCACAAGAGCTGATCGACAAGGGGTTCGTGCATGGCTGGAACCTGATGGTGGATCCGGCGATGGGTAATGGCTGTCTGATCCAGACGGTGTATCAGGATCTGTCGCTGGTGCGTTTGGGCTATGATGCGACCGGGAACCGGGGCTATTTCGTGGTGTTCAACAAGGCTTGGGGTGACATCAAACAGGGCGAAAACTATGCGATCCGGTTTGAGCTGGATGGCGAAAGCTTTGATGCCAATGCGACCGGCTTCAAGCAGGGCAAGGTGCCCGGGGCGATTGTGTTCTTCAAGGATCGGGAGTTTGTTCATGCGATTGCACAGCGCAAGGTGATGAAGATCTATGGCCAGACCGGACAAGAGGTGATGGCGATTGACCTGAAGGGCACGGCCAAAGCGTTGGAATATGCGCGGACCTGTCAGCAAGAACAGGGCTAGGGTGCGATTAACGATCCGGTTCCGACAAAGGCGACCTTGCCCGCGACGGTGATGCGGGTGACGTCAGTGGGTGATCCATAGGCGGTGACGTGGAGCTGGCTGGGGCGGTTCATGAACTGGCCCTGTTTCAGGACAAAGCGGTGTCCGGCGGTGACCAAGCCGTGTTTCAGGGCATAGGCCCCGATCACCCCGGCGGCACTGCCGGTGGCGACGTCTTCGGCGCTGCCATCGTTTTCCCAATGCCGTCCTTCAAAAGTGGTCACATCAAAGAGATAGGCAAATTCGGCGCCGTGTGTTGCGAGCTGTTCTTGGAGATCGGGGATGGTGATCCGGGCCTCGGAAAGGCCCCCCGTCACCGGAATGACCAGATACCGCAGGCCGGTTGAGACTACCTCGAGTGGGAGGGGTGACATCTGATCGGGGTGCAGATTGAAGGCGCGGGCAAAGGCGGGTTTGTCTGTATCGGGCAGGGGCGCTATGAAATCCGGGCGACCCTGATCCAATGTCCCGAGATAGCCAGCGCCCAGCAGTTCTGTTTCGACCAGAACACGACGGTCCCCCTGCAACACCAAGGGCCAGATCTGTGGCTGAGGATCGCCGGATTGGCGGTGCAGCGCGCAAGCAGCCCCGATCAGCGGATGACCGGCAAAGGGCAGTTCGGTGTTCTGGTCAAAGACACGGGCGTGATGGGATCCGTCCTTTTCCCACAGGAATATCGATTCGAAATGACGGAGTTCCTGCGTGATCACCTGCATCTGCGCGCCGTTCAGACCAGAGCTGTCTGGCACCACGGCTAGGCTGTTGCCGCTGTAGGGATCGGATGCGAAGACGTCGCAATGGATGTAATCGAAATGTGCCACCGTGTGCGTCATGTCTGGCCTATCATGTGATGTGTCAAAGCTGCTGCGATTCTATCGTGCAGGGGGGATGGTCACAACAGATTGGGCCAATGCCGTGGCGAGAGGAATGTGGGCGATACTTTAGCACCCAGCGCTCCTTCGCCCGGTTTCAGGCGAAGGAGCGTGTGTTCACTGCGAGGGTTAGCCGACGACGTTATGGCCACGTCCACGAACACAGTTCTTCACGATGGATTCGCGTTGCGCGTTCTTTTCAATGGCGCTGGAGGTGATCCCAGCCAGTGCGCCAACGGCAGCGGCTTCGCCCAGTTCGCTGCTGTTGCCATTCCACAGAACTGAAGATGCGGCGCCAACGCCTGCACCAATTGCAGCAGAGCTGGCGGTTTTGCCATCAACAGTTGCACCAGATGCGGCCAACGCCTGACATTCGGCAAGATCTTGTTGGTAGTTGGCCCCAACCGGGCCATCGATGACAGGCTGATAATTTGCCCCTGAATTTGCGCAGGCTGCGACACTGCACGCAAGGGCTAGACCGGAAAACACTTTTAACGCACGCATGGGGTGCTCCTTCGGAAAAAAGACTTGGAGACTCTATCCGAATTGGATCTGGTCTGCATGGGGAAAAGTGCAGGGTGATCCACCGTAAGCGGAACCATGCGAGGACTTAGTGGGCTCTCTTTGGCGGGAACGTCTGCACCACCGTCTGCACCACCGTCTGCACCGTGGCACCGGTCCCGAAATTGGCGTGTCGTTGGGGGGATTAGCGAATCGGATCAAAGATGGCGCTCTTCAGGCGGCAGTCCTGAATGGTATCGCGCCCACAGGGTACCGGATCGAGGGTTTTTGACAGGCAGATACGGACCTCTTCGATATAGCCGTCGCGGCAGGTGACGGTGAGGGTATCCTTACTGAGCGTTGGATTGGCCTTGAGAAAGGCGTCTTCGATCAATGAGGCGGGCAGTTTCACAGGTTTGTCGAGCTTACGAAACACCGCGGGGCGGGTGACGCTGTCATAAGCGGTGCGCGCAAGGTCATAGTAGCGCTGGGCAGACAGGCCCGAGCAGGTGCCGTGCTTTTTCCATTGGTGCCAAGCAAGACCTGCATTGCCTTGAATGTCCGTCATTTCCCGGCTCATGCGGCGGGTTGGCGGGGCCTCGGCTGTGCGGCAGTACGCAGGCCAGCCACGATGGAATTGTGGCCAAAGCCCATGCAGGATCCAGCCGTAATCTTCGCGCGGATCGCATTGTTCTGACGCACGTGCATCCCCGGTGGTGGCACACCAGTTGGGCGACCAGCTGAGGGCCAGCACGTAATAGTCAAATTCCCCAGATTTTTCGCCATCGGCCAGTGCCGGAAGGGCGCTTAGCACCCAGAAAATGAACCAGCGCATTCGCCTCTTCCCTTATTGTCTTGGCGCGACTATATAGAACTGAAGTTCCCCTACAATGGAAACTCGCTCTGATCGCAGGGCAGCCGGTTTCAGGCGACGGGGAAGATGTGTTTTAAGGAGATGAGCGCATGGCAAAACCGTTGATGGCCAAAGCAACCGCTGTGTGGCTGGTGGACAATACCACGATCAGCTTTAAGCAGATCGCGGATTTCGTTGGAATGCACGAGCTGGAAATTCAGGGCATCGCTGATGGTGATGTGGCGACTGGCGTGAAAGGGTTCGACCCGATTGCAAACAACCAGCTGACTCAGGATGAGATCGACGCGGCACAGGGCAACCTGATGCATAAGCTGAAGTTGAAGTTCAATCCGGCAGCTTCGGGCGAAGAAAAGCGTCGCGGTCCACGTTATACGCCGCTGTCCAAGCGTCAGGACCGTCCGGCCTCGATCCTGTGGTTGGTCAAGTTCCACCCGGAATTGAGCGACGGTCAGGTTAGCAAGCTGGTGGGCACCACCAAGCCAACCATTCAGGCGATCCGTGAGCGGACCCATTGGAACATTTCCAACATCCAGCCCATCGACCCGGTTGCGCTGGGCCTGTGTAAGCAGTCTGAGTTGGATCAGGCGGTTCAGAAGGCAGCCGCCAAGCGCGCAGCCGAAGGTGGCGTGATGAGCGATGACGAGCGTCGCAAGCTGGTATCCACTGAGCAGTCTCTGGAAATGGACGCTGAACCCAAGATCCCATCGGCGATCGAAGGGCTTGAGACATTTACCCTGGGCAATACATCTGACGATGAGAAAGCCGACAAAGAAGACGTTCGCGATGCGGATAGCTTCTTTAACCTGCCAGCAGGTGGCGGTGATGACGAAGAAGATGACAGCGACGATCCACGGTTCTGATCTGACATCGTTTCAACGTGTATTAAGACCCGGCCTTGTGCCGGGTTTTTTTGTGTCTGGGAGCAGAGGGTTTGGTGGGGCGGCGGGTCTGATGTCAGCGTAATTGGCAGGTTTGGCGTGCCCGCCGCTGTGTTATCGCGGTGTGTTCTTGCAAATGGAGTTGGGCGCGCGGTGTCAGATGTCTTTGCGGGCCTGCAGTGCAGCGGTGATGGTCCCTTCGTCGAGGTAATCGAGTTCGCCCCCGATTGGGACGCCTTGGGCCAGGGATGTCAGCCGGATGTTGCCGTGCAATTGATCAGCGATGTAGTGGGCCGTTGTTTGGCCGTCGATCGTTGCATTGAGGGCGAGGATGACTTCGGTTATGTTTTCGGCCGCAACCCGATCCACCAAGCGGGGAATGCGCAATTCATCCGGTCCGATGGCGTCAAGCGCAGACAGGGTGCCGCCCAGAACGTGGTAGCGCCCTTTGAACACGCCGGTGCGTTCCATGGCCCAGAGGTCTGATACATCTTCGACAACACAGATTTCGCCGGTGGCGCGTTTGTTCGAGGTGCAGATGTCGCAGACATCGGAGGTGCTGATGTTGCCGCAATTCAGGCATTCACGCGCGGTTTCGGCGACCGTTTGCAGGGTATCTGCCAGCGGGGTGAGCAGCAACGCCCGTTTGCGGATCAGGTGCAGGACCGCACGCCGGGCTGAGCGGGGACCAAGCCCGGGCAGTTTTGCCATCAGCTCGATCAGAGCGTCGATGTCAGTGAGGTTTCGGTCCGTCATGCGCTGCGGTGGCCTTTTGCTGGATGTGGGATATTGGCTGTGTTCGGCCATGAAACGCAAGCCATGTTGGGGTGTGTGTTCCGGTTTTGTTTTGAGGTGTGTCCGGGGGGCTGTTGTGTCATCCCCACGTTTTGCCGCTGTGCCGCGAGGATAGGATCGGGCGGGGACAGAGCGTATTTATCTACCTCAATGCGGAATGCGCATCAAAGCATGCAGGCCCGGCTGCTTATTTTTGCGGGGCCGGGCCTGCGCGTGTGATTAGAACGGCAGTTTGATGTCTTTGGGCAGGCCCATGCTTTCGGTGAGGCTGGCCATTTCATCCTGCGCTTTTTGGGCGGCTTTGACCTGTGCATCTTTGATGGCCGCAAGGATCAGGTCTTCGACCACTTCCTTGTCATCGCCATTGAAGATCGACGGGTCGATGTCCAGTCCCTTGAGGTCGCCCTTGGCTGAGGCGGTGGCTTTGACCAGACCCGCGCCGGATTCACCGGTGACGAGGACGTTGTTCAGCTCCTCTTGCATCTGAGCCATCTTGGTTTGCAGTTCTTGTGCGGATTTCATCATCTTGGCCATATCGCCAAGGCCGCCGAGTCCTTTAAGCATGTCGTGTCTCCTGAAATGAGGGTTGTCGCTTAGATACGGCCCAAAGCGGGTTGAAACAAGGGGCCACACATGCGGTGCGCTTAAGGGGCGCTGGTGTTTGAAGTCGTGGGCGGGATGAGTGCCCTAACGGTGGGCAATTACGGTCTGTTAGGGCCACGCAAAGAGGGCCAACAGGGTTAGGTCAAAGAAGACAGCCCATCTTGGGACTTGGGTTAGCTGTCTTCGAACGGATCCCATTCGTCTTCGACCTCTGGCAGGGCTTCGGTCTCGATCTTGGCGGCCAATTCCTGTGGGGTCTGGATTTTGGTGATCTTGGCTTTTGGGAATTGCGACAGGACCGCTTGCACCAGAGGGTGCGCCTCTGCTTCGGTACGCAGAGCCACTTCGGCAGCGTCGCGGATCTCAGCGATGGTTTTTGTGTCGCCGTCTGACACCACAGAGACGGCCCAGCGATTGCCAGTCCAGTTTTGCAATCGTGCGCCCAGCCTTTGGGCCAGATCGGTTGGGGCCAAGTCTGATGGGGTGAATTCAATTCGACCGGGTTGATAAGCCACAAGACGTACGCCGGTTTCGACCTCTACCAACAGTTTGACGTCCCGGTGGGTTCGGATCAGCTCGACCACGTGTTCAAAGGTTGGATATCGGGCCAAGGCCGCGCTGGCCTCTTGCGCCAAGGCTACATTTTGTCCGCCACCGCTGCCACGCGGGGCCGAGGCGTAAGCCGAGGCCCCGCCGCCGCCCGCCGCAGGCGTGCCCGCGTTCTGGGCGGGCATTCCCCCGCTCGCCGCAGGCGCACCTGGGCTGTGCACAGGCATCCCTCCACCGGGGTTTGGTGGTGGAGGGGGCATATCCTGCAGTTTACGGATCAATTCTTCGGGGCTGGGCAGATCAGACACATGGGTCAGGCGGATCACGGCCATTTCGGCGGCCATCATCGCGTTGGGGGATGCTGCAACCTCTTCCAGCGCTTTGAGCAGCATTTGCCACATGCGGGTGAGCACGCGCATCGGCAGAGCCGCGGCCATTTGTGATCCGCGCGCCCGTTCATCGGGTGAAATGGTTGGATCTTCGGCGGCATCCGGGGTGATTTTCACGACCGAGACCCAATGGGTGATTTCGGCCAAATCCCTGAGCACGGCCAGCGGGTCGGCCCCTTCGGCATATTGTGCGCTGAGTTCGGTCAGGGCCGCAGCGGCGTCGCCGCGTAGGATCATGTCCATCAGATCCAGCACGCGACCGCGATCGGCAAGGCCCAGCATGGCGCGGACCTGATCGGCGGTGGTTTCGCCAGCACCGTGGGAAATTGCCTGATCCAGCAGCGAGGTCGCATCCCGTGCCGACCCTTCGGCCGCGCGAGTGATCAGTGCCAATGCATCGTCGGTGATTTCGGCGCTTTCAGCGGCGGCGATCTTGCGCATCAGCGCGATCATGTCTTCGGGTTCGATCCGGCGCAGGTCAAAGCGTTGGCATCGGGACAGCACGGTCACCGGCACTTTGCGGATCTCGGTCGTCGCAAAGATGAATTTCACATGAGCGGGCGGCTCTTCCAGCGTTTTCAGCAGCGCGTTGAACGCTGACGTCGACAGCATGTGCACTTCGTCGATGATGTAGATCTTGTAGCGGGCCGAGGCGGCGCGATAGCGGACGGAATCAATGATTTCGCGAATGTCGCCCACACCTGTGCGCGAGGCGGCGTCCATTTCCATCACATCCACATGGCGGCCTTCCATGATGGCCACGCAATGTTCGCACTGGCCACAGGGTTCTGTGGTGGGTTGGCCTTCGCCATCGGGGCCGATGCAATTCATGCCTTTGGCAATGATCCGTGCCGTCGTGGTTTTACCGGTTCCGCGAATGCCGGTCATCACAAAGGCCTGCGCGATACGGTCGGCTTCGAACGCGTTTTTGAGGGTGCGCACCATGGCGCCCTGACCAACCAGATCGGCAAAGGTTTCGGGGCGGTATTTGCGGGCTAGGACCTGATAGGGGACGGGTGCGGTGTCAGTCATCTTTGCCCTGCTGGATTCGTGTTCGAGTGACAGCGTAAAGCGCGCGGCCTGCGGCGTCCACCAAATGTGGTGGCTTGGACACAGTTGGGCGCTGTTTCTTGCAGTCGTTGCGGTTATCTGTCCGCGCAGACGGCGTTTTGGTCGATTTATCTTTGTCTACAGGCACCTCTGCGGCAAGGTAGGTGCGGATGACGGACCATCAGGCCGAGACGACCGGGGATGTAATGCAAGGCAACGGAACGGAACAGACCGACGCACAAAGCGGGTTGGTGATCTATGCCTTGCAGGTTGGCGGCGGCACGCTGGCGATCAGCCCTTTGCCCGGCCTCAGTGGTCAATATGCAGCGGATGTTGAATTGATCGGGTCGTGGCGTCCGGGCTTGGTTATCTCCATGACCACCGAAATTGAGATGTTTCAATTTGGGGCGCGGACATTTGGGGCAGACATTCAAGGGCGTGCAAGTCGGTGGGCGCATTTACCTGTTGATGACTTCGGGACGCCCTCGTCTGAAGTTGATGAGCAATGGAACGAGGTCAGTCGCTCGGCCCGGCAAGCGTTGGCAGGCGGTGGGCGGGTATTGATCCATTGCCGTGGCGGATGTGGCCGATCGGGCATGGTGGCCTTGCGGTTGATGGTAGAATGCGGCGAAAAGGGCCCGGATGCGTTGGCAAGATTGCGTGGGGTACGACCTTGTGCGGTCGAGACTGACGCGCAGATGGCTTGGGCCTTGGCGGGGCGAAAACAGCGCACCGCCAAGTGAGGTTTTTGAAGTTTGGGTTAATTCAGCCCGAATGCAGCAGGTTTTCAGGTGTAGGTTTCAACAGGTCGCTTGGGTACATCTGTGGCCTGATTTCCACCATGGCACAGGGGGCTTTTTGCGGTGAGGCGGCAAAGCCCGATTTGTGACCCGCGTCAAACATTGCATCGGCCATCTGATCCAACGCAATAGTGTTTGCGCCCTCGGCTATGCCGGCAAATATACGGATGCGATCGTGACTGGCATGAAAGTAGGCCGGGCAGTGTTGCGGGCAATGTTTCAGAACGCTGTTGCCCGCTATTTCGAAGTCTTCGGCGGTCATGGGCCGTGCAGCTTCCATGGCTTGGGCCAGTTTCTCGGCCATGCGGGACAGGGCCGGGCAGGTTTTGCCAGTGTGTTTGCAGGTCGTCGCCATCAGGGATTGAGTGTGGGATATCTTGGTCATGGTCGCGCCCTCCGCGCTGGACGGGGGAGGGGACGGGACAGGTTGCGATGTGCGACCAGACCGCGCCCGGACACCCCGCCCGAGTTCGAGTTACAGTTTCGATGGCAGGTCTCCTGACTTGCGGGTCAACGCTTGGCCGACCTTCCCGACCTTTCGGTCAGTGGCTTTCGGCGTCGCTCTCCGCTCACAGTTGCGGGGGCAGTCGCGGCATTGGTCCCGAGTGGACCGCACCGTGTTCCCTTTTCATCCCGGCCACGTCTGAGGTGACTCGGGAACCATCGCGTAACGGCTATCGGTTTGGAGGGGCGTTGGTCAATGAGATTCGGGGCGGAGGTGCAGCCATTCTACCGCGAGCTATGTTTTTCGTTGTAAAAACATGAATTTGGAGCGGGGGAGGTATGGTGAGAGGCTGGACATCGACCCAAGCGGGGCTCGTTGTGGCTGCTTCCTTCCGGATCTGACCAGGTTGGCGAGGCGCTCGCCCGCGCCAACCTCTCAAGGGGTGATATAGTCGTCAGTTTTGGGGTTGGCAACCCTTGGTCCGCATCCTTGGTCTTCTGCGATGTCACAACATGAGAGAGTAGCGGACAAACCCTTCGTCGTCTTGCTCAAGGGCGATGGGTGCCATGTATTGCACCTCATCCAGGAACAGTGCGGCTGAGGGGCTGGTGTGGACCGTCGTGCGGGTCTGATTCTGTGGGGTAAAGTGCCATGGAAACGGCAGGTCTGCGATTGGGTCGCGTGGCAGGCGCCCCATCAAGTAATCGCGGACAATATGTTGAATCAGACGCGAGGGCACTGGAACGGGCCGCGCGGTTGTGAGGGCTTTGAAGTGGCCACCGCCATTGGCGCGGTAATTGTTCAACGCGACGACAAACTCTTGGCTGTCGTTGACGGGTTGGCCTTTGTAACTGAGGTTGCGGATCCGATGATAGGATGGATCAACCAAGTCCCCCTTCAGATCAAAGCGGGCGGGATGGGACGGATCGATTTGGTATTCGATGCCAAATATCACATCAAAATTGTGTCCGGGAACGTCGGGATTGATGAGAGGCGCTCCTTCGGTCTTTGGTTGGATCTGGTGAAAGAGGCCCGCCGCCATCTCGAGCCAGTCGCGCAGTTGTGCGCCTGTCACGATGAGCCCATGCAGTTCATTGGGAAAAACATGCAGATCCGCAACATGGCGCAGCAGGATGGGGCCTGCGGGAACGTTGGTGTAATGCTCGGGACCTGCGCGGCCGCCGAATTTCGACGGTGCAGAAGCGGATAGTAGTGGCAGGTCGGCGTAGGACGTGCCGCTGATGTAGGCCCGCAGCGCGGCGGCTTGGGCGACGGCAACCTGGGTGAGGCCCCGGTCCGGCGCAAAGTAGGTAAAGTAGCTGTGGAAAGGGTGTGTGCTGGCACCAACCGGGCGCTGCATGTTTTTCCGTGTGGTTGTATGAAATGGGGTGATCAGCTGCGTTAGTTCGGCGTCTTCTGGCACAAGAGGGAAAGGTTGACCGGTGTCCGTGCGTTCGAATATCGGGCGCAGCTCGGTTGTTGCGCTGTCAATCTCCCAGCCGCCCTGCCCATCGGCAATCAAAGCCAGATCAATTAGCCCCAGGTGCGATCCGGCAGACCCGGGCATGACTGTGGGTTTGCCGTGAACCATGCCTGTGCTGGCATCGACGTGTTTCAGACCTGCGTGGGCCGGGCTGGGCAGCAGCAAGTGGGTGTGTCCGGCGATAATCGCATCAAGCCCCTTGAGGGCGGCCAGAGGGATGGCGGCGTTTTCAAGATTTGGCGTGGCAGTTGTCTCTTGCAGCCCGGTATGGGCCAAGGCAATGACCAGATGACACCCCTGCGCCTTGAGCGTCGAGATTGCCTGTTGAGCGGCGCTGAGGATATCGTCAATTTCAACTTTGCCGCGCAGAAGGTGTGCATCCCAATCCATCGCCTGAGGCGGCAAGACGGAAAAGACACCGATGCTGAGGGGCCAGTCCTGCCCATCTGCCGTAACGTTGCGTTTGAGGATGGTGTAGGGCACCCAGCTTTTCTGATTGTCCAAGCGATGCACATTGGAGTTGACGGCCGGACATTTCAAATGCGCCAGGGCGGTGTCTAATGCTGGCAATCCAAAGTTGAAATCGTGGTTCCCCAAACCAACCGCATCATATTTTAGCAAATCCAAGGCTTGGACCATCACATGGGGTTGGCCATCGTCAGGTTGGGCAAATTCGCCAAGCGGGGTGCCTTGCAATGTATCGCCATTGTCCAGCAGCAGAGTGGTGATGTTTGCGTGGTCTGCTTCGGCGCGGGCCTGCCGGATAAGGCTGGCTGTGCGGGTTAGACCCACAGTCGGATCTGCCCGATCGGTGTAGTAATCAAAGCTGGCCATGTTCATGTGCAGATCGGTGGTGGCCAACACACGAAGCCGGGCGATCGCATTTTTCGGACAGGGTTGAGCCAGATCTTGATCGTCCAGCGATACCTTGGCGTCCGATAGTGAAGTCAACATAATCCGATCTCAAATGCCCGCTATGGTTGTGGGTGCATGTGAGATTAAAAAGACCAGCGGATGCAAGGGGCACGATTGATACAATTTGTGTCAGTTCCAGAGTTTCGGCCAAAATGTCACAATGTTTTTTACCATTGTATCACTGCTCACGCCGTGTCAGCCCTGTAACAAACGCCAGATGGAGAGCAGAAATGAAGCGTGCAGAACAGGTGACATTTGGTGGATCGGCCCTGAACCGAGCTGCCGAGATTCGCGGTGATGAAGCTGCTTTGGCTGCAGCGATGGCGCATCCTGATGCTGCTTGTCTGTTACTGTGGCGTGGCAAAGTTTTGATGCATGGCGAGCACTTTGAACGTCTGTCGTGGATCATGATGGCACATCCTTTGATCAAGGCTGGGCCAGGTGGCGATGTCGCGTTTCCGATTTTCTTAGGCTTTGAAGATGACGGCGCCCCCTGTTTTGCCTTGGATATTTCCAAGTGGGAGCCTGCGGGGCAGGATCTGAGCAGTGTTGGGGCCTTTGTCGATCGCAGCGAACAACAGCACCCAGATATCGCGCCGGGCCATGTTTTTGTGGAATTGCGCCGCATTATGACACGCCTTAGCCCGCGGGATGCAGAGCTGTTGGCCACGGCCAAAGCGGTGATGTCCTGGCACAAGACGCATAAGTTCTGTGCCTGTTGCGGTGCAAAAAGTGAAATGGTGCAAGCAGGGTGGCAGCGCAGTTGCCCCGAATGTGGCGGGCAGCATTTCCCGCGTACCGATCCGGTGGTGATCATGTTGATCACGCATGGGAACAGTGTGCTGATGGGGCGGTCGCCGGGATGGCCCGAGGGGATGTATTCGTTGCTGGCCGGATTTGTGGAGCCGGGCGAAACGCTTGAGGCGGCGGTGCGTCGTGAGGTGATGGAAGAAGCAGGTGTGCCGGTTGGACAAGTCAGTTACTTGGCCAGTCAACCTTGGCCGTTTCCGGCCTCTTTGATGTTTGGGTGTGCTGGCGAAGCCTTGAGCCGCGACATCACTATTGATCCCGTCGAGATCGAACACGCAATGTGGATGACCAAAGAAGAAATGTTGCAAGCCTTTGCTGGGGAACACCCCACTGTTCTGCCCGCCAGAAAAGGTGCAATTGCGCATTTCTTGTTAGAGAACTGGCTTGCGGATACGCTCGATTAAGGGGATGCTTGCGCGACCTAAAACACAGCGAGTTTTTGATGCAGTTTTCCAGCAAAGAAGATATTGAGGCGCCGATCGCAGAGGTGTTTGAGCTGTTGTCCGAGTTTGAAAGTTTCGAACGATCAGCTCTTCGGCGTGGGGTTGAGGTTCAGCGCGTTGACGCATCAATGCCCAAGGGCGCTGGGCTGGCCTGGGACACGGTCTTTATGGTGCGCGGCAAACCGCGAGAAATGCATCTGGAGCTTGTTGAATACACGCCCCCAACGATGATGCGGTTTGAATCCCACAGCAAGGGCGTTGAAGGGAAAGTTGTCATTGAATTGCTGGCGCTGTCATCACGTCGGACCCGGCTGAGCTTTGACGTCAGCCTGTCGGCAAATACGCTGGCGGCGCGGTTGCTGTTGCAATCGCTCAAACTGGCGCGGGCCAATCTGAGTCAGCGATTCCGCCTGAAGCTGGCTGAATTCGCCCGTGACATAGAAGAGCGTCATACCCGTCGGGCCTGAGGCGTTCTGTTTGCATCTGACCCCGTCGATTGCCGGGGTCAGTGTTGTGCTCGATGTTTAGGGTTAGCCCCGTTCACGGGCGGCCGGGTACACGCCCAAGATTTCCACATTTGTTGTGAAATACCCCAGCTCGTCCATCGCCAGCTGAACGTTTGCGTCGTCTGGGTGCCCTTCGATATCTGCATAAAACCGCGTTGCGGTGAATGAGCCGTCAACCATATAGCTTTCCAGCTTGATCATGTTGACGCCATTGGTGGCAAATCCACCCATGGCTTTGTACAGCGCGGCAGGGATGTTGCGGACCTGAAACACGAAACTGGTGATCATGCCCTGCTTGCCACGACGTGATTCGTCGGCTGTTGGGGACATCACCAAGAATCGGGTGGTGTTATTGCCTTGGTCCTCAATGTGGCGGGCCAGTACGTGAAGCCCATAGATTTCACCGGCCAATTCACTCGCAAGTGCGGCAGAGTGGATGTCATTTGCTTCGGCAACTTCGCGGGCGGCGCGGGCGTTGTCCGGGCTGACCCGTCCCCGTATGTTATGTTGCTTCAGGAACCCGGCGCATTGCGGCAGCAACACAAGGTGAGAGTGGGCTTCGGTGACATCATTTAGCGTGGCACCGGGGACCGCCAACAGGTTGATATGCACACGTACAAAGGCCTCGTCAATGATGTGCAGGCCGCTGTGGGGCAACAGTCGGTGAATATCAGCAACCCGCCCGTAGGTGGAATTTTCCACCGGCAGCATGGCAAGATCAGCCGCCCCGGATTTGACGGCCTCGATCACGTCCTCGAAGGTGCGGCAGGGCAGCGCCTCCATGGTGGGTCGCGCGTTGCGACAGGCCTCGTGACTATAGGCGCCGGGCTCTCCCTGAAAGGCGATGCGATTGCTCATTTGTCGGTATCCATGCAACAGGTTCGTAAATTGGGCGATTAGTCGCGGTGTCTATACCTTGCCTCTTGCAAGGGGAACCCTTAGACACCCGCCCAGACAGCTGAAATGGACTCGCGATCAATGTTCGACACGATGACAGTTACCAAGGCCGCAGCCGGCCTGTTCGGTGCCTTCCTGGTACTTCTTCTTGCCAAATGGGGCGCTGAGAGCCTGTATCACGTAGGGGGGCACGGTGAAGCCTCTTACGTGATCGAAACAGACACAGGCTCGGATCAAGTGACCGAAGCCGAAGAAATCAACTATGATGAGTTGATGATGGCCGCAGACGTCGAAAAAGGCGCGAAGGTCTTCAAAAAATGTTCGGCCTGCCACAAGGTCGAAGATGGTGCAAACAGCACTGGCCCCTTCTTGTATGGCGTTGTTGGCCGTCCTGTCGCTTCGGTTGCCGGTTTCGGATACTCGGGCGCGATGGAAGCCAAGGGCGGCGATTGGACAGTTGAAGAGCTGGACCACTTTATCGCCAAGCCAAGCAAATCGGTATCTGGCACTTCGATGGGCTTTTCTGGCCTGAAGAAGCAGAACGACCGGATCAACCTGATTGCTTATCTGGACAGCCTCGACAAGTAAGTCGGGCCTGATCTCTGCAAATTCAAAAACCGCTGCCTTTTGGGTGGCGGTTTTTTTGTGCCTAGGTTTTGCAAGATGTGCGGGTGTTTGCTGCGGGAATGGCGTCTTCACGAAGCGTTCACATATTCTAAACTTGAAACTTGGTGCTCTGGACCTTTAGCTAGCAGCAACAAAAATTGGTTTTGGTTCCGAAATCGGAATAGCCGAACCAAAACGGAGGTAGAGCCTGATGACATCCCCCCGCGTCGTGACCCGCGCCCGTGCACTGGATCCTAGGCCAAAACTGTTGGCTGTGTTGGGAGCGTCACTGATGCTGTTGACGGCGGCCACAGGATTGGCACGTGCTGAAGGGGATGTGATCAAGAGCCACGGATACTCCTTTTTTGGCGATCTGACCTACCCAGCGGACTTCAAACATTTTGACTACGTGAACCCGGATGCGCCCAAAGGGGGTGAAATCTCGGTTTCAGCGCCGGGGACGTTTGATTCGATGAACCCCTACAGCCGCAAAGGCCGGGCCGGGCGGTATTCATGGATGGTTTACGAAAGCCTGCTGGGCGAAATGCCTGCCACAGGCGGCAGCCTGCCTGCGGATGTGATCGGCGAAAGCTATGGTCTGTTGGCCGAACGGTTGGAATATGACGAAGGTAAAACCTGGGTCATTTTCTACATGCGCCCCGAGGCGAAATTTGCCGACGGGTCGCCCGTAACCGCGCATGATGTGGTGTTCAGCCACAATCTGTTTCTAGAGCAGGGCCTGCCATCGTATGCGCAGGCAGTCAAAAAACGGATTCTGTCTGCTGAGGCGCTGGACGATCACACGGTGAAATTTACCTTTGCCACCGGGATCTCGCGTCGGTCGCTGATCGATCAGGCCGGATCGGTGCCGGTGTTTCCCAAGGCATGGTACGAAAAGAACGAGGCCCGTCTGGATGAACCGCGTTTGGATGCGGCACCGGGGTCCGGCCCTTATCAGCTGGACAGCTATGATGTGAATCGGCGTATCACCTACAGGCGCAATCCGGATTATTGGGGCAAAGATCTGCCAATCAACGTAGGTCGGCATAACTTTGACAGCATCCGGGTCGAATATTTTGCCGATGACACCGCCGGGTTCGAGGCCTTTAAAGCGGGCGAGTATACATTTCGGGCCGAGGGCAATTCAAAACGCTGGGCGACTGGCTATGCGTTTCCAGCGGTTGATAAAGGCTGGGTCAAACGTGAAGAAATTCCCGATCTGACCCCACCGACGCCCACAGGGTTTGTATTCAATCTGGGTCGTCCGGCCTTGAAAGACAAACGCGTGCGCGAGGCGCTTTCACTGGCGTTCAACTTTGAATGGACCAATGAATCCTTGCAGTACGGGCTGTTCAAGCAGCGCCATTCCTTTGTTGAGAACGCACCGCATATGGCGGGGGATGCGCCCGTTGGGGCAGAGTTGGAGCTGTTGCAATCACTGGGCGATTTGGTGCCTGCGGATATGCTGAGCACCGCGGCGGTATTGGCACATAGTTCAAAGGCAAAGCGGCTGAATGATCGGCGCAACCTTCGCACAGCGATGAAATTGTTGGATGAGGCAGGTTGGGCCGTTGGCGATGATGGCATGCGGCGCAATGCCAAGGGCGAAAAGATGGTGCTGGAAATCCCATATACATCGAGCAGTTCGCCGACTCTGACGGCTGTGATTGATGGGTTTGCCAAAAATTTGATCACCATGGGGGTCGAGGCAAAGCCGGACAAAATCGATTCTGCGCAATACACCCTGCGCAATCGGGAACGTGATTACGACATCGTGTTCGACAACTACCGCCCCTTTCTATCGGCGGGCACGGGATTGATGCAGATGTATGGATCGGGCGAGGCCGAGTTTAGCCTGTTCAATCCGGCAGGATTGGCCAGTCCGCTTGTTGATGCCATTATCGAACGGTCCTTGCAGAGCACGAACAAAGAAGAAGAGGCTGCCGCATTGATGGCGCTTGATCGGGCGCTGCGGTATGAGCGGATGATGGTTCCGGTTTGGTATAACGATGCCAGTTGGGTCGCCTATTGGGATCAGTATGATCACCCCGAGACATTGCCAGAGTACGCCCTAGGGGAGCTTGATTTCTGGTGGTTTGATGCGGCCAAAGCGGGGAAACTGAAATCCGCTGGCGCGTTGAGGTAAGCCAGTCTTATGGGAGCCTATATTCTAAGACGCCTGTTGCTGGTGATCCCCACTTTGTTGGGCATCATGATCGTCAACTTTACGCTGGTTCAATTTGTCCCCGGTGGCCCGGTTGAACAGATCATCGCCGAGCTGCAAGGCGGAGGTGACGCCTTTGAAAGCTTTGCCGGTGGCGGCAGTGATGTCGAAACGCAATCCGGTGCGCCAAACGAGGAATACATCGGTGCGCGGGGCCTGCCCCCGGAATTTATTGCCGAGCTGGAAAAAGAATTTGGCTTTGATAAGCCACCGTTGGAGCGGTTCCTGTCGATGCTGGGCAACTATATGCGTCTTGATTTCGGCGAGAGCTATTTCCGATCCGTCAGTGTGATTGATTTGGTGCTGGAAAAGATGCCGGTGTCGATTTCGCTGGGCCTGTGGTCAACCTTGATCGCCTATCTGGTTTCGATCCCCTTGGGCATTCGCAAAGCCGTGAGTGATGGGTCCAGCTTTGATACATGGACCAGCGGCGCGATTATTGTCGCCTATGCGATCCCGGGCTTTTTGTTTGCGATCCTGTTGCTGGTCTTGTTCGCGGGTGGATCGTATTGGCAGATCTTTCCTCTGCGGGGGCTGACGTCAGACAATTTTGATCAGCTGAGCCCGTTGGGCAAGGTGTTGGATTACTTCTGGCATATTGCTTTGCCTGTGATTGCATCGACGATTTCGGCCTTTGCGACGCTGACCTTGCTGACCAAGAATTCGTTTTTAGACGAGATCAAGAAGCACTATGTGATGACGGCGCGGGCCAAAGGGTTGAGCGAAAGCAAGGTGTTGTATGGGCATGTGTTCCGCAACGCCATGCTGATCGTGATTGCGGGGTTCCCTGCGGTGTTCATCGGGGTGTTTTTCTCTGGCTCGATCATCATCGAAACCATATTCTCGCTGGATGGGTTGGGCCGTCTGGGGTTTGAGGCCGCGGTGGCGCGCGACTATCCGGTGATCTTTGGCACCTTGTTCATCTTTGGTTTGATGAGCCTTGTGGTCGGGATTTTGTCCGATCTGATGTATGTGCTGGTTGATCCGCGCATTGATTTCGAAGGGAGGGAAGGCTGATGGCTATGTCCCCTCTGAACCAGCGTCGCTGGCGCAATTTCCGTCGCAATGGGCGGGCATTCTGGTCGTTGATCCTGTTTTCAATCCTGTTTGGGCTGTCGCTGTTTGCTGAGTTTTTGGCCAATGACAAGCCGATCCTGGTGAATTATCGGGGCGAATATTTCACGCCGATCTTTAACTTTTATCCCGAGACGGCGTTTGGTGGCGATTTCCAAACCGAAGCGATCTATCGCGATCCTGAGGTGAAGTGCCTGATCGCATCGGGTGGGTTGGAAGACTGCTTTGACGAGCCTGACGAGATGTTGGAACAGATCAGCGCGGGCACTTTTGAGGCGGACGGGTTCGACAAAGGCTGGGCGATCTGGCCGTTGATTCCGTATTCATTCAACACCACGGTGGATCGTCCGGGGGCGGCGCCGTTGCCGCCCAACAGCCAGAACTGGTTGGGTACGGATGACACCAAGCGCGATGTGCTGGCGCGGGTCATTCATGGGTTCCGGTTGTCGATCCTGTTCACCTTGGTTGTGACCGGGGTGGCGAGTGTGATCGGTGTGTTGGCGGGGGCCATTCAGGGGTTCTTTGGCGGTTGGGTTGATCTGGTGTTCCAGCGGATCATCGAGATCTGGTCATCGACGCCGTCGCTTTATGTCATCATCATCATGTTTGCCATTCTGGGGCGCAGTTTCTGGCTGTTGGTCGCGCTAATGATCCTGTTCAGTTGGACGGGTTTGGTTGGTGTGGTGCGGGCTGAATTCCTGCGAGCGCGGAACCTTGAATACGTGCGGGCGGCCAAAGCGCTGGGTGTGGGGAATATGACCATCATGTTCCGTCACATGTTGCCCAATGCGATGGTGGCGACGCTGACGTTCATGCCGTTCATCGTGACCGGAACCATTGGTGGGCTTGCCAGTCTTGATTTTCTGGGCTTTGGGTTGCCGTCTTCGGCGCCCAGTTTGGGTGAGCTGACCTTGCAGGCCAAACAGAACCTGCAGGCGCCTTGGTTGGCATTCACCGCGTTTTTCACCTTTGCCATTATGTTGTCGCTCCTCGTCTTTATCTTTGAAGGCGTGCGGGATGCGTTTGATCCAAGGAAGACTTTCTCATGAGTGCTGTTTTGGAAGTGAACGATCTGCGGGTGTCATTCCGGCAGGACGGTCAGCTGAGCGCCGCGGTCAAAGGCGTGTCGTTCACGGTGGATCGGGGTGAGACGGTTGCGTTGGTCGGTGAATCCGGGTCGGGCAAATCGGTGACTGCCCTGTCCACGGTGTCCTTGCTGGGAGACAGCGCTGTTGTCGAAGGGTCGGTGACCTATGCTGGCAAAGAGATGATTGGCGCGAGCAAAGATACCCTGATGCAGGTGCGCGGCAATGACATCAGTTTCATCTTTCAGGAACCGATGACCTCGTTGAACCCGTTGCATACGATTGAAAAGCAGATGGCCGAATCCTTGGCTTTGCATCAGGGGATTACGGGTGCGGCGGCAAAAACGCGGATTATTGAGCTGTTGAATAAGGTCGGTATTCGCGACTCTGCCGAGCGGTTGGACAGTTATCCGCATCAGTTATCCGGGGGGCAGCGCCAACGTGTGATGATCGCGATGGCGCTTGCAAACAAGCCAGATGTCTTGATCGCTGATGAACCGACAACGGCTTTGGATGTGACCATTCAGGCGCAAATTCTTGAACTGCTGGCGGATCTGAAACGCAAAGAAAACATGGGGCTTTTGTTTATCACCCATGACTTGGGCATCGTGCGGCGGATTGCTGACCGGGTCTGTGTGATGAAAGACGGCGAAATTGTTGAAACCGGCCCGACGGCTGCGATTTTTGACGACCCGCAACACCCCTATACCCGCAAATTGCTGGCGGCAGAGCCGACGGGCAAGCCAGATCCAATTGCCGATGACGCGGAAGAGATCGCAACGACGGATCACCTAAAGGTTTGGTTCCCGATCCAGCGCGGGTTTCTGAAGCGGACGGTTGGACATGTGAAGGCGGTGAACGACGCCAATATTCGGGTCCGTGCCGGTGAAACATTGGGAATTGTGGGCGAGTCGGGGTCGGGCAAAACCACGCTCGCGCTGGCAATGATGCGGCTGATCTCATCTGAGGGGGGGATCAACTATCGGGGGCAGGACGTGCGCAGTTGGTCCACCCGCGAATTGCGCAAGTTGCGCAAAGACATGCAGATCGTGTTTCAAGACCCGTTTGGCAGCCTGAGCCCACGCCTGACCTGCGCGCAGATAATTGCCGAAGGTTTGGCCGTGCACAACATTGACCCCCACCGCGCCCCACGTGAATTGGTGGCCGAGGTGATGGAAGAGGTCGGGTTAGAGCCGGCCGCGATGGATCGTTACCCGCACGAGTTTTCAGGGGGACAACGACAGCGGATTGCGATTGCCCGGGCCATGGTCTTGCGCCCCAAGTTGTTGGTGTTGGATGAACCGACAAGTGCCTTGGATATGACTGTGCAGGTACAAATCGTTGAACTGTTGCGGAATCTACAACGCAAGTACGGGCTGGCCTATCTGTTCATCTCACACGATTTGAAGGTCGTGCGCGCGATGTCCCATCAGGTTCTTGTCATGAAGCAGGGCGATGTGATCGAAATGGGGGCGGCGCAGGATCTGTTTGAAAATGCGCAGACCGAATATACGCGTGAATTGATCGCGGCGGCGGGCTAAGCGTCATCGCGATCTCAAGGGGGCCATGATGTGAGCCCCTTCAGCGCAGTTCCTCATAGTGATCAAAGCTGAATTCCACCCAACCGGTCCCGCGAGAGGCGCTGGCCAAGGCCCGGTGCAATTCATCTTGGGCACCTGCGGGGAGGAGGGAGTTGAAGATATCCCACCCGGCGGCGTCTGGATTGTTTTCAAACCCCAGAATCTGGCCGTGGAGCCCGCTGATTGCGGGCACCATGTCCCCAACGAATTTTGAGGGCAGATGCATTTCGGCGCGCATGACCGGCTGTAACGTGACTGGGCGCGCTTGGGTCATGGCTTCGCGTACGGCGGCCTTTCCGGCAGTGCGAAAGGCATAATCAGAACTGTCGACATTGTGGTGCTTGCCGTCTTTGAGGGTGACCTTGACGTCGACGACGGGGTACCCTTCGGGGCCGCGTGCCAAAGCCTCGCCCGCGCCGGTGGCAACGGATGGGATATAGTTCTTTGGGACTGCGCCGCCTTTGACGGTTTCGCTAAAGGCAAAGCCAGTGCCGCGGGGGGTGGGTTCAATGGCGATCACGACGTCAGCAAATTGGCCTGCACCGCCGGACTGTTTGCGATGGCGGTATTGGGTTTCAACGGCTTTTGAAATTGTCTCGCGATAGGCGGTTGCGACGGGTTCGGCTGTGATCTCGATCCCAAAATCCTGTGCCAGTTTTTCAGTGATCCGGCGCAGATGCTGGGGGCCCTGGCACCCAAGCACGGCCTGCCCGGTTGTTTCATCCTGGGACAGGTGTAATCCGGGATCAGTTTCGGCCAAGCGGGACAGGGCATTGGACAGGCGCACGTCGTCGCGATCATGCGCGGGCGATACGCGCTGTCGAATTCCAGCGGGATGGCTGGTGGCCCAGTCGGGCAGAGGGTGACCGGATTGGGGGTCATAGATTTGTCCGGGGCGCAGATGATCGGATTTAACCGCCAACGCGATTTGCCCGGCCTCAACCCGTTGGATGGGGGTCTTTGCGTCCAATTCTGTCAGGCTGCCGATGCTATCTCCGCCCAAGGGGGTTTGAGTTGTCACGCCATCGCCCAACCCGCGCAGGACAGTGATTTTACCAATGTGTTTCTTAATGTCAGCAAACCCCGTAATGGCCAACGCCTGCGGTTCGGCAGCATCCCGGTCAGCGGCGACTGAGTATTCTGGGGCTTCGTGACGAAGGGCTTTCATCAGGCGTGTCAGGCCGTTGCCGTGCAGGGCTGACCCCAAATAGGCAGAGATCAATTGATGGTTTTGCAAGACCTGCGCCGCGATCTCATAAACCTCTTTCGTGGGGGGGCGTTTGTCTTCGATCAGTTGTTCGAGCAGATGATCATCAAAATCAGAGAGCGTTTCGAGCAGGTCTGCGCGGGCTTCCTGTTCGCGGTTTTGGGCCGCGTTGGGAAGTTCAATCAGGGCTGAGGGGTGGTTTTCCTGATATTTCCACGCGCGTTCGGAAATCAAATCGACGGCCCCGACGATCTGATCGTTTTCGCGCAGGGGCACTTGGCGTAGGGCGATGGAATGGCGACAGTAGGTTTGCAAGGCCGCGACAATGTCACGGATGCGTCCATTCGGGGCATCCATACGGTTGAGGAAGAGAAAGCAGGGGATCCCGGCCTCTTCTACAAGGCGCAGATAGGGCGCGCAGAGTTCAGCGGCGTTAGGGTCTGGCGGCACAATGATGACGGCCGCGTCGCTGAGCGCGAGAGCAGGGCCAACATAGGCAAGGGAGTCGCTGCCGCCATCGACATCAATCGCGCACCAAGGGTCATCGAGGTAAGAGAAGTTGTGCAGTTTTACGACGTTGGAAACCGTAAACGAGATGTCTTGCCCATCCAGACGGCTGAGCGCCTGAACCAATGTAGATTTGCCGGAGTGGGCAGGGCCCAAAACTGTGAAGACGCGCATGTGATCATCCCATTGCTTTGACGCTACCCGATTGGATAGGCGAACATTTTGATGCTCGCTTGGGGGATCTTTCTGGTGACCTGCCTCGGGCGCGCGGAGCGTTTGTCGCTTGCACGGACAACGGGCTGCTGCGCGGTGTTTCAAGTGTGGGAAGCTTAACGGATTGCGTCAAGTGTTTTGCGGCGAAGTAAGGCGGGGGAACAAACGGCGGACCCTATATTGATCCGCCGTCAGGACCCAGCTCTCCCCTTCTGGGTCAGATGGCCGAGCTGTGCCCGGCCTTGCTGAGATCGTACGCGTCAAAGCAGCGAGCGATCATTCTGGTCAGGGCGCGTGCCTGAGGGGGGATGTACAACCCCTCGGCTGAAATCTTGAGCAGGTCGGGGAACTCTTTCCCCGCCTGCGCAAAGAGCGCCTGCAATTGTGGTTCGGTGATGGGGTGATCCCGCAGGATTTCTGCGGCATTAATGCGAAAATCGCACATTAGGGCCTCGATCAGGCGGCCGCGCAGCACGTCTTGGTCTTTGAACAAATGTCCACGCGATGTTGAGAACCGACCGTCCCGGATCGCGGCGGTGTGGACCGACGTGGCTGGTGCGTTTTGGGCAAAGCCCTGCGGGAACCGCGAGATTGATGAAGCACCGACACCAATCAGCACGTCGGCCTGATCATCGGTGTAGCCTTGGAAATTTCGCTTCAACCGCCCCGCTTTGAGGGCATGCGTCAGGCCATCGTCCTGAGTGGCGAAATGGTCGATGCCGATTTCAGTGTAGTTGTCCCAGAGGAAAAGGCGCTGCGCGGTTTCGTATAGTTCGAGCCGTTGTTCAGGGGTTGGTAGCGCGTCCGAGGGGATCAGCTGTTGTCGCTTGGCCATCCATGGCACATGGGCATAGCCATACAACGCGACCCGATCAGGACTGAGCGAGAGCAGTTTCTGCACACTTTCGGTCATGCGGGTCTTGGTTTGGTGTGGCAAGCCATACAGAATGTCGGCATTCAAGCTGGCGATGCCGCGTTCACGGATCATGTCCACCGCATCGCGGGTGATATCATAGCTTTGGATACGACCGATGGTTTTTTGAATTTCGTCATCGAAATCCTGCACCCCGATCGAAGCGCGGTTCATGCCCGCGTCGGCCAGCGCATCTAATCTGTCGGCGTCGATTTCGTTGGGGTCAATTTCGACCGAAAACTCGGCATTTTTACCCAGAGGGACCACGTCCAGAATGGATTTTGCCAGATCTTCCATCATTGCGGGCTGCAACAGGGTAGGGGTGCCGCCGCCCCAATGCAGGCGGGATAGTGTAACCCCAGCCGGCAAGCGATCCGCCAGCATGCGCAGCTCGGATTTGAGCGTCTCAAGGTAGGCAATGACCGGTGAGTCGGATTGCGTTCCCTGGGTGCGACAGGCGCAGAACCAGCACAAACGGCGACAGAATGGAACGTGGATATAGAGCGAAATCGCGCTGCCGGGCTTGATCGCCGAAATCCAGTCACCATACAGGTTTGAGCCCACATCATTGCTGAAATGCGGGGCCGTTGGGTAGCTGGTATAACGCGGCACCTTCGCGTCAAATAGTCCAAGCTGGGCGAATTGAGATTTCACTATCATTCGAAAGCTGTAATATGTGCGCTCACTGGAATGCTTTGACCCAGATCAATTGAGACACGCTTTATGATTGCCTTGAAACAGCCTGTGCCCTCCAACTGCGGAGATTGTCCCATTCGTAATCGCGCCGTATGTGCGCATTGCGATCATGATGAGCTCGTCGCACTTGAAGAAATAAAATATTATCGCAGTTTTGAGGCGGGACAAACGATCATCTGGTCTGGTGACAAGATGAATTTTGTTGGCTCTGTGGTGTCGGGAATCGCAACTCTGACGCAGACGATGGAAGATGGGCGCACCCAAATGGTTGGGTTGCTGTTGCCGTCGGATTTTGTCGGCCGTCCGGGCCGCGATGGCGCGGCCTATGATGTGGTGGCCACGACAGATATTGTCATGTGCTGCTTCCGCAAGGCCCCATTCGAAGAGCTGATGAGCAAGACACCGCACATTGCACACCGGTTGTTGCAAATGACGCTGGATGAGCTGGATGCCGCGCGGGAATGGATGTTGGTGCTTGGACGCAAGACGGCCCGCGAAAAGATCGCGAGCCTATTGTCGATCATTGCACGCCGGGATGCATCACTTGCTGCGACCACTTCGGGTGGGGGCAAGGTGTTTGATCTGCCACTGACGCGTGAAGCGATGGCGGACTATCTTGGTTTGACACTTGAAACAGTGAGCCGACAAATGTCAGCCCTGAAAAAGGACGGTGTGATCCTGCTAGAAGGGAAGCGTCACGTGACAATTCCCGATATGCAGCGATTGCTTGAAGAAGCCGGAGATGACAGCGACGGCGGTTTCCTGACCTGAAGCTTTGAGGCTGATCTCAGGTTCTGCGAAATCAAGCAGGGTTAGAAAAGGGACGCATCAGATGATGCGTCCTTTTTTCATTTTTCAGTGCGCCATAAAGATCGGCACTTGGGCTTTTTCCAGCATGTTGCGCGTGGCACCGCCCAAAATCGCTTCGCGGAAGCGGGAATGACCATAGGCGCCCATTACGATCATATCAGCGTCTGTATCTGCCGCGTGACGGTTCAGAATGTCCGAGACGCGGGTCATGGTTTTGCTGAGTACATCGATTTCGCAGCGTACGCCGTGGCGCGCCAGCATTTGTGACAACAGCCCGCCTGGGTCAGAGCGGTCGGGGCCGTGTTGTGGTGGGTCGATGACGACAATGCGGACAAGATCGGCGGCTTTCAGGAATGGCATGGCCCGACGTATCGCGCGCATTGCTTCGACGCTTTCGTTCCAGGCAACCATAATGGTTTTGGGGTGACCGATAGGTTCGCGATCTTCGGGGGTGATTAGAACCGGGGCGTGCCCTTCGAACATCGCGGCCTCAACGATGGGTTCTGCTTCGGCGCCGCGCCCTTTGCCATAGGGATGGGGCAGGACAACCAAATCGCTGAACCGCGCGCGGTGGGCGACATGACGGCCCAAATCAGCGATTTGCGCGACGCCGTCTTCGGCGGACCAGCGCACACCGGATTTGTCGAGCTGTTCTTTGGCTGCTGCGAGAATCTGTTCCGATTCGGCGTTTGCCCGAGACAGGGTTTCTTGCAGGATCATCGCATTGGCGCCGGCGTAGTAATATCCGGTTTGTGTGCGATCAACACCAAGACAGAGCGCCTCGACATGTGCGTCTTGTGCTTCGGCCAGTGCAACCATGTGTGGAAGGGCTGAAGACGTCAATTTTGGATCAGTCAGAACGGTAAGCAGGGATTTGTAAGCCATTTGAACCTCTTGCAAACACGGCGATCACCGTCCCCATTTGGGGGTGCGCCATTTGATTGCATTATGCCTGCCATAGATTTCGGGTTATCGTCTTGATACAGATCAAAGCAGAATTCCGCCTCCTTCTCCAATAAGCGCACAGTCAAAATCTGTCTGGCGCGGCACAGAGAATCGCGCGGGACATGGCAAAGGGACGCAAAATGTCAAATTATATCAAGCTAATCGTGCTTGGTTTGGTCGCCATCTTCGGGATGATTGCGGCCAACTATGCACGAGATGTGGCTTACATGGTGCATGCCATGATTGTGACAGCAGTTTCAGTGGGTTTGTTCCTCTGGACGCTGCGCCACACAGATGAGCCAGAAATCGGCAAGCTAGATCTTGCTGGTGAATACATGGATGGAGTTATTCGTTACGGCGTAATCGCCACCGCCTTTTGGGGTGTTGTCGGCTTTCTCGTCGGGACCTTTATTGCTTTTCAGTTGGCGTTTCCGTCGCTCAACTTTGAATTTTTACACGGCTACGGCAACTTTGGGCGTCTGCGTCCGTTGCACACTTCGGCGGTGATTTTCGCCTTTGGTGGCAACGCATTGATTGCAACGTCGTTCTATGTTGTGCAGCGCACCAGCGCCGCACGGCTTTGGGGCGGCAACCTCGCGTGGTTCGTTTTCTGGGGCTATCAGTTGTTCATCGTTCTGGCGGCGACCGGCTATTTGCTGGGATCGACCCAGTCGAAAGAATACGCGGAACCCGAATGGCATGTTGACCTGTGGCTGACCATTGTCTGGGTTGCCTATCTGGCGGTCTTCATGGGGACGCTGATCAAACGTAAAGAGCCGCACATCTATGTTGCGAACTGGTTCTTCCTCGCGTTTATCGTCACCGTTGCGATGCTGCATCTGGTCAACAACATGACCATCCCTGTCAGCATCTGGGGGTCCAAGTCGGTTATCGTCTGGGCCGGTGTTCAGGATGCGATGATCCAATGGTGGTATGGTCACAACGCTGTGGGTTTCTTCCTGACTGCGGGTTTCCTGGGCATGATGTATTACTTCATTCCGAAGCAGGCCGAGCGCCCGGTGTTTTCGTACAAGCTGTCGATCATCCACTTCTGGGCGCTGATCTTCCTGTATATCTGGGCTGGTCCTCACCACTTGCATTATACCGCGTTGCCTGACTGGGCGTCGACCTTGGGTATGGTGTTCTCGATCGTGCTGTGGATGCCCAGCTGGGGTGGCATGATCAACGGTCTGATGACGCTGTCGGGTGCATGGGACAAGCTGCGGACCGATCCAGTTATCCGGATGATGGTTATCTCGGTTGGTTTCTACGGCATGTCCACATTCGAGGGTCCGATGATGTCGATCCGCGCTGTGAACTCGCTGTCGCACTACACTGACTGGACCATTGGCCACGTGCATTCCGGTGCGTTGGGTTGGAACGGCATGATCACCTTTGGTGCGCTGTACTACTTGGTTCCAGTTCTGTGGAAGCGTGAGCGTCTGTATTCGCTGTCGCTGGTGAGCTGGCACTTCTGGCTCGCGACGATCGGTATCGTTCTGTATGCCGCGTCGATGTGGGTAACCGGTATTATGGAAGGCCTGATGTGGCGTGAAGTTGATGCCAATGGTTTCCTTGTGAACTCGTTCGCTGACACCGTTGCCGCCAAATTCCCGATGTATGTGGTTCGTGGTCTGGGCGGGGTTATGTTCCTCTCTGGTGCGCTGATCATGTGCTACAACCTTTGGATGACTGTACGAAAGGCGCCGGCAAAAGAAGCCAGCCTGACCGTTGCAGTTCCGGCTGAATAAGGAGGCCTGGTAGCTATGTCTATTCTCGACAAACACAAGCTTATCGAAACCAACGCGACCCTGCTGCTGGTCCTCAGTTTACTGGTTGTGAGCATCGGGGGCATCGTACAGATCGCACCGTTGTTCTGGCTGGAAAACACCATCGAGAAGGTGGAGGGCATGCGCCCTTACACCCCTCTCGAATTGACAGGGCGTGACATCTACATCCGTGAAGGGTGTTACACCTGCCACAGCCAGATGATCCGCCCAATGCGGGACGAAGTCGAACGCTATGGTCACTATTCATTGGCTGCAGAGTCGATGTATGACCGCCCGTTCCAGTGGGGGTCCAAACGGACCGGACCTGATCTGGCGCGTGTGGGTGGCCGGTATTCGGATGAGTGGCAGGCGGATCACCTGCGCAATCCACAATCCGTGGTACCTGAATCGGTGATGCCGAAATATGGCTTCCTGGAAAACAACCGTATCGATGGCAAATACGTTGGCGACGTTATGGCAACAAATGCCATGCTGGGGGCACCGTATAGCGACGAAATGGTCGATGCTGCGCAGGCGGATTTCTTGGCACAGGCGGATCCCGACAGCGACTATGATGGGTTGTTGGAACGCTATGGTGACGCGATCAATGTGCGTAACTTTGATGGCAAACCCGGTGTCAGCGAAGCGGATGCGTTGATCGCCTATTTGCAAATGCTTGGTACGTTGGTTGATTTCTCGACCTTCACGCCGGACGCGAGCCGTTAAGGGAGCGATGGATGGAACTCTATACAATCCTGAGACAGTTCGCTGACAGCTGGATGTTGCTGTTCTTGTTCTCGGTCTTTGTTGCTGTCGTTATCTGGGCGTTCCGCCCAGGTAGCAGCAAAACCTACGAGGACACGGCCAACATTCCGTTCCGGCATGAAGATAAACCCGCCACATCCAAGGAGGCGAGGCAATGACCAAACCGTCCAAGAAACAAGAGGGCGATCCAAACACCACCGGCCATGTGTGGGATGGGATCGAAGAATTCGACAACCCAATGCCACGGTGGTGGTTGTACACGCTTTACGCCTGTATCATCTGGGCTGTATTGTATTCGATTGCCTATCCGGCGTGGCCAATGGTCAACAAAGCCACCGCTGGTGTGCTCGGTTGGTCGACACGGGCTGACGTTGCAAATGAGATTGCAGCCGCCGAAGAAGCCAACGCAGCGATCAACACCGAGTTGGAAACTGTCGAGTTGGCCTCGATCGCAGGAAATCCTGAGCTGAACGGTTATGCAACCTCTGCCGGGTCTGCTGTGTTCAAGACCTGGTGTGCACAGTGTCACGGTTCTGGTGCTGCTGGGTTCAAGGGGTATCCCAACCTGTTGGATGACAACTGGTTGTGGGGCGGTGACATTGAGGCGATCCACACCACGATCACCCATGGTATCCGCAACGAAGATAGCGACGATGCGCGCTATTCTGAGATGCCAGCCTTTGGTCGTGATGAACTGCTTGAAGATGAAGAAATCGATCAGGTTGTGAATTACGTGATGTCACTGTCGGGTGAACCGATGGATGCCAGCAAAGTGGCCGCAGGGACTGAGGTCTTTGCTGACAACTGTGCATCCTGCCATGCCGAAGACGGCACCGGGGATCGCGAGCAAGGCGCGCCAAACCTGACGGATGCGATCTGGCTCTATGGTGGGGATCACGAGACGTTGACCGAAACCGTATACAATGCGCGTTACGGTGTGATGCCTGCATGGAACACTCGTTTGACCGAAGCACAGATCCGTGCCGTGTCGATCTATGTTCACCAGCTTGGTGGCGGTGAATAACGGGTAAAAGAGATACCTTCGGACCTAAGGGTCCGAAGGTGCGGCGTTGGCTATTCGATCTGTTCGCGCGTTTCCTGAATAGCCAACGCTGATTTACATATTTCTCTTACAACGCCGCTCCGATGCAACTGCTTCGGAGTTTTGTTTTTTGGGCAGGCCTTTCAGTCAAAGGCAAAGCCGGTGTGCGTCAATATAGAGCAATCATAGTGTTTTATGCTATACATGCGGGCGTGCTGTGCTCAGATTTCTAAAACGTGTGACTCAGATGCGCTTTTTGACCCATGTCAAAGTTTGACAGAATAGGATCTGACAGAACACGCTGAGAAGAGCCCCATATCTGGAGTGAGTCCGTGAGCGATTCCAATCCCACCCCTAGCTTATACGCCGCCCGGGAGCCGATTTTTCCCCGTCGGGTATCTGGTATGTTTCGCAATTTGAAGTGGTTGATCCTGGCTGTGACGCTGGGCATTTACTATCTGACACCGTGGATTCGTTGGGATCGCGGTCCAAGTTTACCGGATCAGGCGGTGCTTTTGGATTTGGCCAACAGGCGGTTCTATTTCTTCTGGATCGAAATCTGGCCGCATGAATTCTATTTTGTTGCGGGCTTGTTGATCATGGCCGGGTTGGGATTGTTTTTGTTCACCTCGGCCCTTGGGCGTGTGTGGTGTGGCTATGCCTGTCCCCAGACGGTTTGGACTGACCTCTATATTCTTGTGGAGCGATGGATCGAAGGCGACCGAAACGCGCGTCTGAGATTGCATCACCAAAAGAAAATGGATTTTCGCAAGGCACGACTGCGGATGACCAAGTGGATTGTCTGGCTGTTCATTGGCCTGGCAACGGGCGGGGCTTGGGTCTTTTACTTTGCGGATGCACCGACGTTGTTGGTTGATTTGTTTACGTTGAATGCGCATCCGATTGCCTATGGCACGGTTGCGGTTCTGACGCTGACGACGTTTTTCTTTGGTGGGTTTGCGCGCGAGCAGATCTGTATTTACGCCTGCCCATGGCCGCGTATTCAGGCCGCGATGATGGACGAAGACACTTTGGTCGTTGGTTATCGCGAATGGCGCGGTGAGCCGCGCGGTAAAGGGAAACGGACCACCGATACGGAATTGGGCGATTGCATTGACTGCATGGCCTGCGTGAACGTCTGCCCGGTTGGCATTGATATTCGTGATGGGCAGCAGATGGAATGCATCACCTGTGCGCTGTGCATTGATGCCTGTGATGACATGATGGCCAAAGTGGGCAAGCCACGCGGTCTGATCGATTACATGGCACTGAGTGATGAGCCCAATGAACGGGCTGGCAAGCCGCCTAAGAACATTTGGAAACACATCCTGCGTCCGCGTACGATCATGTACACATCGTTGTGGTCCTTTGTTGGGATCGCGTTGGTCTTTGCTCTGTTTATTCGCCCCGAGATCGAATTGACGGTGGCGCCTGAGAGAAACCCAACGTTTGTGACCTTGTCTGATGGATCGATCCGCAACACCTATGATGTGCGGTTGCGCAACAAGCATGGGGAAGAGCGCCAGTTTAAACTGTCTCTGAAAGGGGATCCGTCGATGCGGATCCAGCTGGAAGGCACGCCCTATACATCTGTTCCTGTTCCACCGGATGCATCTTACTTGCAGCGGGTTTATATTGTGACACCAAAGACGGCGGCCCCATCTGGTGCCGAGGCGACGGATGTGCGGATTTGGGTTGAAGATCTGACCAATGGGGAACGTGTCTACAAGGACACCACCTTTAACGGGCGAGGGAACTGACCATGGCTGAGCGTAAATTCACCGGCAAACATGCATTGGCTGTGTTTGTCGGGGCCTTTGGGGTCATCATTTCTGTGAACCTTGTGTTGGCTTATAGTGCGGTGAAAACCTTCCCGGGGCTGGAGGTCAAGAACTCGTACGTTGCGTCGCAGGAATTCGATGTGCGGCGTGACGCGCAAGAGGCGCTTGGCTGGAATGTCCGCGCTGACGCAGCTGGGGGATTGGTCTTTTTGTCGATCACAGATCGGGCGGGCCAGCCGGTTGAGTTGTCTGAGTTAAAGGCTACCTTGGGTCGGGCAACCCATGTGAATGACGATCAAAAGCCGGATTTCAAATTTGACGGATCGACCTATGTTGCCAAGGCGGAATTGGGCGATGGGAATTGGAACATTCGCATGACGGCCAAGGCGCTTGATGGGACTGAGTTCAGCCAGCGCGTTATTCTGCACGTGAAAGGGTAGGGACCATGACGGCTCAGCTGAGTCCTCCGTCTGCGGCGGCGTGTCCTGGGTGTTTGGCCGCCCCGGCAGAGGCGGTACGGCCGATCCCCGAAGACGTGCAAATCGCACTGTCTTTGCCGACGATCCATTGTCAGGCGTGCATTTCGAAAGTGGAACGCACGCTGAATGCCTATCCGGGGATTGAATCCGCGCGAGTTAATCTGACGCTGAAACGCGCGATGATTCAGGCAGAGGCCGAGGTGCAGGCGCGGGATTTGATCCCTGTTCTGGAGGGCATCGGGTTTGAGGCACATGAGCTGGACGCCGGGGCGCTGTCGGCGACACAGAACGACAAAGTAGGGCGTGATCTGTTGATGCGGCTGGCGGTTGCTGGTTTTGCGTCGATGAATGTGATGCTGTTGTCGGTTTCGGTCTGGGCTGGGGCCACAGATGCCACGCGGGATATGTTCCACTGGATCTCGGCTGTGATCACTTTGCCGGCGATTGCCTTTAGCGCGCAGCCGTTTTTCCGCAACGCCTGGAGCGCGCTGCGGGTGCGTCAGTTGAACATGGATGTGCCGATTGTGTTGGCGATCGTGCTGACGTTGGTGACATCGCTGTGGGAAACGTCGCTGTCTGGGGAACATGCCTATTTCGATGCGGCCCTAACGTTGACGTTTTTGCTGCTGATTGGGCGCTATCTGGATTACCGCACGCGGGCGGTTGCGCGATCTGCGGCCGAAGAACTGGCGGCGTTGGAGGTGCCACGCGCCATCCGTGTGGTTGATGGAGTTGAAGAGGAAGTAGCAGTTTCCTCGCTGGAAGTGGGCGATCTGATACTGGTGCGCCCGGGTGGGCGGATGCCGGTGGACGGTGAAATCGTTCTGGGGCAGTCGGAATTGGACCGGTCCTTGTTGACTGGGGAAACCTTGCCCGTCTTTGCCGAGCCGGGTTTGGCTGTGAACGCAGGTGAGGTGAACCTGACAGGACCGTTGACCATTCGGGCCGCTGCTGTGGGGCAGGATACGTCATTGCATCGGATGGCTGATTTGGTGGCGATCGCGGAAAGCGGCCGGTCGCGGTATACCTCGTTGGCAGATAGCGCCGCCAAGCTTTATGCGCCGGGGGTGCATATTCTGTCAGCGCTCAGCTTTGTTGGCTGGTATCTGTATTCTGGTGATTTTCGGGTCGCTCTGAACATTGCGGCGGCGGTTTTGATTATCACCTGCCCGTGTGCCTTGGGGCTTGCGGTTCCGGCGGTGACGACAGCGGCGTCGGGGCGTTTGTTTCGCCGTGGGATGCTGATTAAACACGCAACGGCGCTGGAACGTCTGGCCGAGGTCGATACGGTCGTCTTTGATAAGACCGGCACGTTGACAGCGGGCACGCCTGAATTGGTCAATCTTGGGGATCATGGGCGGCAGGATCTTGAGATTGCCTTGGCACTGTCTGAGGGATCATCGCATCCTTTGTCTGTTTCGATCACGCGATCAGCGCGGGCCGCCGGGATCAAACCGGCGGATGTCAGCGATATCCGCGAAGTGCCCGGATTCGGCACCGAAGGCATGTTGCGAGGTCAGCGCGTACGATTGGGGCGTGCCGCATGGACAGGCGCCGATCAAGGGACGCAGACGTCTGCTTGGCTTGCGGTTGGTGAGAGAGCCCCAGCTGCCTTTTTGTTCACCGACGCGTTGCGTCCGGGAGCCGAAGAGGCGGTGCAAGGCCTACGGGCAGCTGGCAAGTCGGTGTTGTTGATTTCGGGGGATACCACTGGGGCAGTGTCAGATTTGGCAGCACGGTTGGGCATTACGGATTGGGTAGCCGAAGCGTTGCCAGAAGAGAAAGCCGACCGGGTTCAAGCCTTGGCAAACGAAGGCCGTAAGGTTCTGATGGTTGGGGATGGGTTGAATGATACGGCGGCCTTGGCTGCGGCTCATGTTTCGATCTCACCGGCCTCAGCTTTGGACGCGGCGCGCGTGGCCTCTGACATCGTATTGTTGGGGTCTGATCTGTCACCGATTTCGGATGCCTGTGATACGGCTGTTCGGGCTACCAAACGTATTCGTGAAAACTTCAGGATCGCGACGTTGTACAATGTGATTGCGGTGCCGCTGGCTGTTGTTGGATTGGCGACTCCGTTGATTGCTGCCTTGGCGATGTCGAGTTCTTCGATTACCGTTTCTCTAAACGCATTGCGGTTGAGGTGACCAGATGAGTGTCCTGACGTATTTGATCCCAATTTCCCTGATACTCGGCAGTGCCGGGTTGGCCGCGTTTATCTACACGGTGCGTTCGAATCAGTACGACGACCCAGAAGGGGACGCGCGGCGCATTCTGAGCGATGAATGGGATGATCATCCCAAACCCTGATCATTGAACCGCACCCAGTTTGGGGCATAAAAGGGACTGACTGGTTATGGACATCTACAAAGCAGGGTCACGGCCAACCCGCCGTGCGAATGAGGAGTGGTTTACCGGGACTGTTTTGCAAGACCCGGTGATCGAAGCGCCAGAGCCCGCAAGAGTGCGCGCGCTGCGTGTTGAATTTGAACCGGGCGCACGAACTGCATGGCACACGCACCCGTTGGGTCAGACGCTGCATGTGTTGTCTGGGGTTGGTTTGGTTGGACTGCGCGATGAGGCCCCTTGGTATATCCGGGCAGGCGACACGGTCTGGATCCCACCGGGCGAAGAACACTGGCACGGGGCCACACCCGAAACGGGGATGGTGCATCTGGCCATCCAAGAAGCACAAGACGGTCAGGTTGCGGATTGGTTGGAAAAGGTCAGCGATGACGACTATCTGATGCCTGCGGATTGAGGCCCGTTCAAAACGGTGGCGTGCGCGCCATCGTTTGATGTTCGAAAATTGGTGGGCTACAAAGCGGCCTTGAATTCGCCACGTAGTCCCGTTATGTGCCGTTCAGTCGGTAAAGAAGGAAATGCAGCCTCATGGCCACCACCAATCCAGTTCAATTCGTCCAGCAGGTCCGTGCTGAGATCTCCAAGGTTGTCTGGCCGACACGTCGCGAAGTACTGCTGACGACGGTTATGGTGTTTATCATGGCCGCGTTGACAGCTGTTTTCTTTGCCATGGTCGACCTGCTGATCCGTGGTGGTCTGCAGATGATCCTTACATCATTCGGCTAAGTTAGACGGTCAGGACACAGCGCCCTCTTGCGCAAAGGGTCTTGGCAGAGTAGGTGACGCGATACCTCTGGTATGGTGTGCAGCGATTCGAGTTGCGTGCTGAATTGGGCCGGGGGCGGGCAATTTATTTGCCAGAGATTTAGTGAATTCGGGATCTGCCAATCGATGGTGATCCACGCAGAACAAGGACGACAGCGGCATGGCGAAACGGTGGTACTCGGTGAGCGTACTCTCGAACTTCGAAAAGAAGATCGCGGAACAGATCCGGACCTCGGTCGCGGAGCACGGTCTTGAAGACGAATTTGGCGAAGTGCTGGTCCCCACCGAAGAGGTGATCGAAATCCGTCGTGGTAAAAAGGTTACGACTGAGCGCCGCTTTATGCCCGGTTATGTTCTGGTGCATATGGAAATGAGCGACCAGGGTTACCACTTGGTAAACTCGATCAACCGCGTCACCGGTTTCTTGGGCCCTCAGGGTCGCCCGATGCCAATGCGCGATGCCGAAGTGAACCAGATCCTGAACCGTGTTCAGGAAGGTGAAGAAGCACCACGCACGCTGATCTCGTTCGAGATTGGTGAAAAGGTCAAAGTCAATGACGGTCCGTTCGAAGATTTCGACGGCATGGTCGAAGGTGTGGACGACGAAAGCCAAAAGCTGAAGGTCACTGTATCGATCTTTGGCCGGGAAACTCCGGTCGAGCTGGATTTCACTCAGGTTACCAAGCAAGTTTAACAAGCTTTGCCTGGAAATTTCTGACGCCACAGTGCTTTAAGCACTGTGGCGTTTTTTTGTGCTCGTTTACCAATTCAAAGTGACAAGTTCGAGGTCCACATGATCGCAATTCAGATATCGAGTTTCGTTTTTTCTTAACCTTGCTTTGGGTGTTTTTGTCTTTTAGGCAGCTTCAAAAGCACATGTCTGATAGCGCGGCGCGAATAGTCGTATTGAGCGCTGCGGCGGCACAGGCAAAGATCGCGCGCTGGATTGGGATTGCCCTCATGGCGGTTGGGGCACTTTTTCTTATTATGCATCAAGATTGGACAGTTTTTACTTTCGTTCTGCTGGCTTCGTCGGGGCTTTGTGTTTGTGCTTTTTCCTTGGTTCAAGTGGGGCGGGTCATTTGGGCTGGGCTGGTAAAAAGTGGATGTGACGTCGGAATGTCAAAGCGCAAAACTCTCTTGGAGGCTGTTTCCTTCACAGTGGGAGCTTGGGTGTTGCTTAGGTTAGACCTGATTTGAAGGGTGCGGCGGTAGGCTTTGAGTGGTGAGCGCTGGTATTAGGCTCGTATTCAGATCGCTGATGTTGCTGGGTCGCCCTATCTCAGACCACTTGCCAATCTCGTGGTTCCACTGTACTAGCCGGCTCTATCGTCTTTGGGCGAGATTCTCTTGTGGGAGATTCGGAGATCGCGATCTCTGATCGGACCACGCAACCAAATGTGGATAGGACGCGTCCTATCCTTGTTGAAAGGAAAACCAAATGGCTAAGAAGCTTGTTGGTTCGATGAAGCTGCAGGTTCCTGCAGGTCAGGCAAACCCATCCCCGCCAGTCGGCCCCGCATTGGGTCAGCGCGGCATTAACATCATGGAATTCTGTAAGGCGTTCAACGCTAAGACAGCTGACCTGGAGCCCGGCGCTCCTTGCCCGACCGTGATCACCTACTATCAGGACAAGTCCTTTACCATGGACATCAAGACGCCACCTGCGTCTTACTACCTGAAGAAGGCTGCCAAGGTTAAGTCTGGCGCGAAAACTCCTTCGCGTGAAACTGTTGGCTCCGTGACCGCGGCTCAGGTGAAAGAAATCGCCGAAGCCAAGATGAAAGATCTGAACGCGAACGATATCGAAGCCGCGATGCAGATTATCCTGGGCTCTGCCCGCTCTATGGGCATCGAGGTGAAGTAAGATGGCTAAATTGGGTAAACGCACAACCGCCGCTCGCGAAGCATTCGCTGGCAAAGAAAACCTGACCGTTGAAGAAGCTGTAACATTGCTGAAAGCAAATGCAGTTGCAAAATTCGACGAGACCATAGAAATCGCAATGTCGCTGGGTGTTGATACACGTCACGCGGACCAGATGGTTCGTGGCGTAATCGGCCTGCCTAACGGCACCGGTAAATCCATGCGCGTTGCAGTCTTCGCACGTGGCCCGAAAGCTGAAGAAGCTCAGGCCGCTGGTGCAGACATCGTTGGCGCAGAAGACCTGATGGAATCCATTCAGGGCGGCAACATCGATTTCGATCGTTGTATCGCTACGCCTGACATGATGCCTATCGTAGGTCGTCTGGGTAAAGTTCTGGGCCCCCGTAACCTGATGCCAAACCCAAAGGTTGGCACTGTGACTATGGACGTGAAAGCGGCCGTAGAAGCAGCCAAAGGTGGCGAAGTTCAGTTCAAAGCTGAAAAAGGTGGTGTTGTTCACGCGGGCATCGGCAAAGCGTCTTTCGACGAAGCCAAGCTGGTTGAAAACATCCGTGCCTTTGTTGGTGCTGTTCAGAAGGCTCGTCCTTCGGGCGCCAAAGGTGCTTACATGAAGAAAATTGCGCTGTCCTCGACCATGGGTCCTGGCTTGACCGTTTCGGTCGACAACGCGACAGATGCTGAATAATTTATTCATCTGCGACTGATTGGAAAGAGCGTCCCCTTTTGGGGGCGCTCTTTTCGTTTTGAGATGCGCTGTCGAAAATACCTCAGAAAATGGAAATTTAAGAGGGCGGTAAGTCCTCTCTATGTAAGTAATAGGCGGTGTGTTATAGAATTGAAAAAAATAGCCGCCCTGTGTTTCATTGAAGTTGACAGGTTTATGCGCCCAAAGGGCGGACATTGAGAGCGGTGAATAGAGATTGAGCAACCCTTGCGCCCTTGTGGGTGACGAAACAGGTATAGGCATGTCAAACGAATTGGTCGATGGGGCTGGGTCCAACGTGACGGCCGAGTTACAGCAGGTGATTGACACCCGAGACGTGTGTGTCGCAGCACTGGAAAGCACACCTGAGGGGTTCGATCCCTGGGTGCATTACAATGTATTGTTCGACAATCGCATGGAGGCAGTTGCGGCGTGGCACGAGGCCGTTGTCGCGACCTGTGTGGCGGGACGTATTCGGCCGGGAAAGGCGACGAAGTCCCTGCACAAGCTCAAGACATTGTGCGAAGCGGCAGGGGATGTCGCGCGCAGTGATCGCCTGATCGCGCTGGTTGATCAGAACCTAGATGGGGAAACGATGGCGGTGCATGGCTTTGGCACCCAGCGTTTTGCCGAGGCCGACCACGATGCCATCTGGAAGGACCTGAAAGGCATTATTGAATATTTCGAAGACGCCGGACACAAGGTTTTCATCAATTCTGGAACCTTGTTGGGCATGGTGCGTGACGGACGGTTGATCGACCACGACGATGATATTGATATTGCCTGTATGTTGCAGGCGAAAAACCAAGTTCGTGTTGCGCACGAGTGGCGTGAACTTCGGGATAAATTGCAGGACGATGGCATTTTGCTCCCTAAGGCGGGTCGCATGGGGGGCATTCACAAGCTGAAAACCGCTGGCGGGTTCTCGGTTGATTTGTTTCCGGGTTGGATCCGGAAAGAGCGGGTTTTTGTGTACCCTCATACCAAGGGAGAGTTGCATCAGGATGAAGTTTTCCCGCTCAAATCGTGCCCAATTTCCGGCGCGCCCATTCCGGCGCAACCTGAAAAGATGCTGGAATTGAACTATGGACCCGGATGGCAGACGCCTGATCCGCATTATCGTTTCGATTTTGGCGAAGCGAAATTTAAGTACTTTCGTGTTCTTGTGAGAGAGTTCCGCAAAATGCGTGAGGGTGCCAACTGATGTATCAGCAGAAACCATATGGGGTCGTGTTGACCTACGGCACGTTTGATCTGTTCCATGCGGGGCATGTGCGTTTGTTGGAGCGTATTGCGGCTTTGGGATCTTATGTGATTGTTGGGTGTTCGACTGATGAGTTCAACTCGGGCAAGGGGAAGGTTACGGCCATTCCCTACGAAGACCGCGTTGAGGTTCTGAATGCTTGCAAGTTTGTGGATCTGGTCATTCCAGAGACGGCTTGGGATCAGAAGCCGGGCGATATCAAAACGCATGGTGCTGAGTTGTTTGTGATGGGCGATGATTGGGCGGGTGAGTTTGATGATCTGAAGGCGCATTGTGAGGTTTTGTATTTGCCACGCACGCCTGATATTTCCAGCACGCAGATCAAGCATACCGTTAAATGCGCCTCGGCTTCGTCTTAAGATGTTGAGGGTCAACAGGCCCAAATTCCTGGACGGAAACAGGGCCTAACGCTTCACCTCAAAAACCGCTTGGATTTCCCTGATAAAACGCCTAATGCTCTAGGCGCAACTCAGCGTGCGATTCGTCGTGCGCTGTGTTGCGTTTCGTCCTAGACGGTGGGTGAGGCTGGTGTTTGTTGTTAAGTGGGCTGTTAGGTCAACTTAAGAACGTGCCAAAATCATAATTCCTGCCAGAGACGGGAAAGACCAGATTATTCGAGGGTTTTACCTTCGGGCGATTTTTGGCTCCACCCCGTAATAACGGACCTGAACGCCGGGTTAGCGCCCGGCAAAATTGAGCCGGGATGTTCGACATCCCAAACTTGGAGAGAACTGTGGATAGAGCCCAGAAAGAGAAAGTGGTCGAGGAACTCGGCCAAATCTTCGAAAGCTCTGGCGTCGTAGTGGTTGCCCACTACGTCGGTCTGACAGTTGCTGAAATGCAAGATCTGCGCGCGCGTGCACGCGATGCGGGTGGATCTGTGCGTGTTGCCAAAAACAGGCTCGCCAAAATCGCCCTTGAGGGTAAGACATGTGAAAGCATTTCTGACCTGCTGACAGGGATGACCGTTCTAACCTATTCTGAGGATCCCGTGGCAGCAGCCAAGGTAGCCGAAGACTTCGCCAAGGAGAACAAAAAGTTCGAAATCCTTGGCGGTGCAATGGGTGAAAACGCTCTGGATCGTGCTGGCGTTACCGCCGTGTCGAAAATGCCTTCGCGGGACGAGCTTATTGCTCAGATCGCAAGCTGCATTGGCGCACCGGCATCCAACATCGCTGGCGCAATTGGCGCACCTGCAAGCAACATCGCAAGCATCCTTTCGACCATCGAAGAGAAGGCGGAAGCTGCGTAAGCGGTTGGCACTGAATGACCGATGTGGGGCACGTGCCCTGACGTTGGAACACACACACTGTAAACGGAAAGAGCTGATACAATGGCTGATCTGAAAGCACTCGCAGAAAGCATCGTGGGTCTGACCCTGCTGGAAGCACAAGAACTGAAAACCATCCTGAAGGATGAGTACGGCATCGAGCCCGCAGCTGGCGGCGCAGTTGTCATGGCAGCCGCCGAAGGTGGCGCTGCTGAAGAAGAAAAAACCGAATTCGACGTCGTTCTGAAGAACGCCGGCGCTTCGAAAATCAATGTGATCAAAGAAGTTCGCGGCATCACCGGTCTTGGCCTGAAAGAAGCCAAAGAGCTGGTCGAAGCTGGCGGCAAGATCAAAGAAGGCGTGTCGAAAGACGAAGCCGAAGAAGTAAAAGGCAAGCTGGAAGCAGCTGGCGCCGAAGTAGAAGTGGCCTAAGCCGCTTGGTGGGAATTTCCCACCGCAAGAATTTGGCTGGGCCCGGAGAAATCCGGGTCCAGCCGAACCTGTCTTAGAAAAGGCTTTCGTGGAAAAGCGTTTTCTAAGGCAAGTTTGAAAGGATCGGGAGGCCGCCAATCGGGACGGTGGCCATGAATTGATCCAAACATGCTGTCTCGTATGGGCAAGGCGCCGGAGCCCGGCGGCGTCCTTGACCGGTGAGAAACTAAAAAGGTGACCTCAGACATGGCTCAATCGTTCCTTGGCCAGAAACGTCTTCGGAAATACTATGGCAAAATCCGCGAAGTGCTGGATATGCCTAACCTCATCGAGGTTCAGAAATCATCTTATGATCTCTTCTTGCGCTCTGGTGATGCGCTGCAGCCGCTTGACGGCGAAGGCATCATGGGTGTGTTTCAGTCAGTTTTCCCGATCAAAGATTTCAACGAAACTTCTGTATTGGAGTTCGTGAAATACGATCTGGAAAAACCCAAGTACGACGTCGAAGAGTGCATGCAGCGCGACATGACCTACAGCGCGCCGCTGAAGGTGACGTTGCGTTTGATCGTGTTTGATATTGATGAAGATACCGGTGCCAAATCGGTCAAGGACATCAAAGAACAAGACGTGTTCATGGGCGACATGCCTCTGATGACGCCGAACGGCACATTTGTTGTGAACGGCACAGAGCGTGTAATCGTATCCCAGATGCACCGCTCGCCAGGCGTGTTCTTTGATCACGACAAGGGCAAAACGCATTCTTCGGGCAAATTGCTGTTTGCTTGCCGCATCATCCCGTACCGCGGCAGCTGGTTGGACTTTGAATTCGACGCCAAAGATATCGTGTACGCGCGTATCGACCGTCGTCGTAAGCTGCCTGTGACCACCCTGCTGTACGCACTGGGGCTGGACCAAGAAGCGATCATGGATGCCTATTATGACACCGTGTCCTTCAAGCTTGAAAAGAACAAAGGTTGGGTCACACCGTTCTTCCCGAACCGTGTTCGTGGCACGCGACCGACTTATGATCTGGTTGACGCGGCAACAGGTGAAATCATTGCCGACGCTGGCAAGAAGGTTACACCGCGCGCTGTTAAAAAGCTGATCGACGAAGGCACAGTCACCGACTTGTTGGTTCCTTTTGAGCATATCGTTGGCAAATTTGTTGCCGAAGATCTGATCAATGAAGAAACTGGTGCCATCTATGTTGAAGCTGGTGATGAGCTGACGCTGGAGTATGACAAGGACGGCGATCTGATCGGCGGCACTGTCAAAGAGCTGATCGATGCTGGCGTGACCGAGATTCCCGTTCTCGACATCGACAACATCAATGTTGGCCCTTACATGCGCAACACCATGGCGATGGACAAAAACATGGGTCGCGACACTGCGCTCATGGACATCTACCGCGTCATGCGTCCGGGCGAGCCACCCACCGTTGAAGCGGCTTCGTCGCTGTTTGATACGTTGTTCTTCGATAGCGAACGCTATGACCTGTCCGCCGTTGGCCGGGTGAAAATGAACATGCGTCTGGCTCTGGATGCCGAAGATACTCAGCGGACCCTGCGCAAAGCAGACATCGTTGCCTGTATCAAAGCTCTGGTTATGCTGCGCGACGGCAAAGGCGACATCGACGACATTGACCACCTCGGCAACCGTCGTGTGCGTTCTGTTGGCGAACTGATGGAAAACCAGTACCGCGTCGGTCTGCTGCGCATGGAACGTGCGATCAAAGAGCGTATGTCCAGCGTCGAAATCGACACTGTGATGCCGCAGGATCTGATCAACGCCAAGCCAGCTGCTGCTGCTGTTCGCGAATTCTTCGGCTCATCGCAGCTGTCGCAGTTCATGGACCAAACCAACCCGCTGTCCGAAGTGACACACAAACGCCGTCTCTCGGCGCTTGGACCCGGTGGTTTGACTCGTGAGCGCGCTGGCTTTGAGGTACGTGACGTTCACGCCACGCACTATGGTCGTATGTGTCCGATTGAAACGCCCGAAGGTCCGAACATTGGTCTGATCAACTCGTTGGCCACCTTTGCACGCGTCAACAAGTACGGCTTTATCGAAACGCCTTACCGCGTTGTGACCGATGCCAAAGTGACTGACGAAGTGCACTATATGTCAGCCACCGAGGAAATGCGTCACACTGTGGCGCAGGCCAACGCGACGCTGGACGAAGATGGCAAGTTCATCAACGATCTGGTGTCTACACGTCAGTCCGGGGATTACACCTTGGCGCCACGTGAAAACGTTGACTTGATTGACGTTTCGCCAAAGCAGTTGGTCTCGGTCGCGGCCTCGTTGATTCCGTTCCTAGAAAATGACGATGCGAACCGGGCCTTGATGGGTTCGAACATGCAACGTCAGGCGGTTCCGCTGTTGCGGGCCGAAGCTCCGCTGGTTGGGACTGGCATCGAGGAAGTTGTTGCGCGGGATTCTGGCGCGGCGATCATGGCGAAACGTGCGGGTATCATCGACCAAGTTGATGCGCAGCGTATCGTTATTCGTGCGACGTCGGATCTGGAACTGGGTGACGCGGGTGTGGACATCTACCGCATGCGCAAATTCCAGCGTTCGAACCAGAACACCTGCATCAACCAGCGTCCGCTGGTGAAAGTAGGCGACACCGTCATGAAGGGCGAAGTTATCGCTGACGGTCCGTCGACAGATATGGGCGAACTGGCTCTGGGTAAAAACGTGGTTGTCGCGTTTATGCCTTGGAACGGTTACAACTACGAAGACTCCATTCTGATCTCGGAACGTATTGCGCGTGACGACGTGTTTACTTCGGTTCACATCGAAGAATTCGAAGTCGCTGCTCGTGACACGAAACTGGGTCCAGAAGAGATCACACGCGACATTCCAAACGTTGGTGAAGAAGCGCTGCGCAACCTCGACGAGGCTGGTATCGTTTATATCGGTGCGGATGTTGAGCCTGGCGATATTCTGGTTGGTAAGATCACCCCCAAAGGTGAATCGCCAATGACACCGGAAGAGAAGCTGCTGCGCGCCATCTTTGGTGAGAAAGCTTCGGATGTGCGCGATACGTCAATGCGTGTTAAGCCGGGTGACTTTGGTACTGTTGTCGAGGTCCGCGTCTTTAACCGTCACGGTGTTGAAAAAGACGAACGTGCGTTGCAGATCGAGCGTGAGGAAGTAGAACGCCTTGCCCGTGACCGCGACGATGAGATGGTGATCCTGGATCGCAACATCTACGCGCGTCTCAAAGGCATGGTGCTGGGACAAACAGCGGTCAAAGGCCCCAAAGGCGTTCGCCCTGGTTCCGAAATCACCGAAGATCTGCTGAGCACGTTGATCCGTGGTCAGTGGTGGCAGCTGGCTCTGGAAGATGAGCAGAGCGCACAGGTGGTCGAGGCTCTGAACGAGCAGTACGAAGTGCAGAAGCGCGCTTTGGATGCCCGTTTTGAAGACAAGGTCGAAAAAGTCCGCCGTGGTGATGACTTGCCACCGGGTGTGATGAAGATGGTCAAAGTGTTCATCGCGGTGAAGCGTAAGCTGCAGCCGGGTGATAAAATGGCCGGTCGTCACGGGAACAAAGGTGTTATTTCCAAGGTTGTACCTATGGAAGACATGCCATTCCTTGCCGATGGTACGCCGGTTGACTTCTGTCTGAACCCACTTGGTGTTCCGTCGCGTATGAACGTTGGTCAGATTCTCGAAACCCACATGGGTTGGGCCGCACGCGGTCTGGGCATCAACGTTGACGAGGCTCTGCAGGAATACCGTCGTTCGGGTGATCTGACACCGGTTCGCGAAGCCATGACCCACGCCTATGGCGATGATGTGTATGCCGAAGGTTTGGCAGACATGTCCGAGGGTGAATTGGTCGAAGCAGCGGGTAACGTGACCCGTGGTGTGCCGATTGCAACGCCGGTCTTTGATGGTGCGAAAGAAGCTGACGTTAACGACGCCCTGATGCGTGCCGGGTTCTCGGAAAGCGGTCAGTCGCAGTTGTTCGACGGTCGTACAGGCGAAATGTTTGCCCGTCCGGTGACTGTTGGCATCAAGTACCTGCTGAAACTGCACCACTTGGTCGATGACAAGATCCACGCACGTTCAACTGGTCCGTACTCGCTCGTCACACAGCAGCCGCTGGGTGGTAAGGCGCAGTTCGGTGGTCAGCGTTTCGGGGAGATGGAGGTCTGGGCTCTGGAAGCTTATGGCGCTGCATACACCCTGCAGGAAATGTTGACCGTCAAGTCGGATGACGTTGCAGGCCGGACCAAGGTCTATGAATCGATCGTCAAGGGCGAGGACAACTTTGAAGCGGGCATTCCAGAATCGTTTAACGTTCTGGTGAAAGAAGTCCGTGGCCTCGGTCTGAACATGGAACTCCTGGATGCGGAGGAAGAGTAGGGGCGGTCACGCCCCACACTCATCCCATCCCAATTTGTAAGGACGCAAAATGAACCAGGAACTGACGAATAACCCATTCAATCCGCTGACACCCCCAAAGGTGTTTGACGAGATCAAAGTCTCGCTGGCATCGCCAGAGCGGATTTTGTCGTGGTCGTATGGCGAAATCAAAAAGCCGGAAACCATCAACTACCGGACGTTCAAGCCTGAACGGGACGGTCTGTTCTGCGCGCGTATCTTTGGCCCGATCAAAGATTATGAATGCCTGTGCGGCAAATATAAGCGCATGAAATATCGCGGCGTTGTCTGCGAAAAATGTGGTGTCGAAGTCACTCTCCAGAAAGTGCGCCGCGAGCGTATGGGCCATATTGAGCTTGCCTCGCCTGTTGCACACATCTGGTTCCTGAAATCGCTGCCATCCCGCATCGGCCTGATGCTGGACATGACTCTGCGTGATCTGGAGCGGGTTCTGTACTTTGAGAACTACGTTGTGATCGAACCCGGTCTGACGGACCTCACCTACGGTCAGATGATGACCGAAGAAGAGTACATGGATGCCCAGGATGCATTCGGCATGGACGCTTTCACCGCCAACATCGGTGCAGAAGCGATCCGCGAAATGCTGGCTGCGATTGATCTGGAATCTGAGGCTGACCAGCTGCGTGCCGATCTGGCCGAAGCCACCGGTGAGCTGAAGCCTAAGAAGATCATCAAGCGCTTGAAAGTGGTTGAGAGCTTTTTGGAATCTGGCAACCGTCCTGAGTGGATGGTCATGACTGTCATTCCGGTCATTCCACCAGAACTGCGCCCACTGGTGCCTCTGGATGGCGGTCGTTTTGCGACCTCCGATCTGAACGACCTCTATCGTCGTGTGATCAACCGGAACAACCGTCTGAAGCGTCTGATCGAACTGCGCGCGCCTGACATCATCGTCCGTAATGAAAAGCGGATGTTGCAGGAATCTGTGGATGCGCTGTTTGACAACGGTCGTCGTGGTCGTGTCATCACCGGTGCCAACAAGCGTCCGTTGAAGTCGCTCAGCGACATGCTGAAAGGTAAGCAGGGTCGTTTCCGTCAGAACCTTTTGGGTAAGCGCGTCGACTTCTCGGGTCGTTCGGTGATTGTGACGGGGCCGGAACTCAAACTGCACCAGTGTGGTTTGCCGAAGAAGATGGCGTTGGAACTGTTCAAGCCGTTCATTTATTCGCGTCTTGAGGCCAAAGGTCTGTCTTCGACTGTCAAGCAGGCGAAGAAGTTGGTTGAAAAAGAGCGTCCCGAAGTTTGGGATATCTTGGACGAAGTCATCCGCGAACACCCTGTCATGCTGAACCGGGCGCCTACGTTGCACCGTCTTGGTATTCAGGCGTTCGAACCCACGCTGATCGAAGGTAAAGCCATCCAGCTGCACCCGCTGGTTTGCTCGGCGTTTAACGCTGACTTTGATGGGGACCAGATGGCTGTTCACGTTCCGCTGAGCCTTGAGGCACAGTTGGAAGCGCGCGTTCTGATGATGTCCACGAACAACGTTCTGTCGCCTGCAAACGGCGCACCGATCATTGTTCCATCGCAGGATATGATCTTGGGTCTCTACTATGTGACTCTGGAGCGCGAAGGTATGCCCGGCGAAGGTATGGTGTTCGGCTCGATCGAAGAAGTTCAGCACGCGCTGGATGCTGGTGTCGTTCACCTGCACACCAAGATCACCGCACGGATCACCCAGTACGACGACGAAGGCAATGCCGTTCCGACGCGCTTTGAAACCACACCAGGTCGTGTCCGTCTGGGCGCGCTTCTGCCGCAGAACGCCAAAGCTCCGTTTGAGTTGGTGAACCGTTTGCTGCGGAAGAAAGAAGTGCAGCAGGTCATCGACACCGTCTATCGTTATTGCGGTCAGAAAGAGTCGGTTATCTTCTGTGACCAGATCATGACCATGGGCTTCCGTGAGGCGTTCAAGGCCGGTATTTCGTTTGGTAAAGACGACATGCTGATCCCAGACACCAAATGGCCCATCGTGGACGAAACCCGCGATCAGGTGAAAGACTTTGAACAGCAGTACATGGACGGCCTGATCACTCAGGGTGAGAAGTACAACAAAGTTGTTGATGCCTGGTCGAAGTGTAACGACCGCGTAACTGATGCGATGATGGGGTCGATTTCGGCGTCTCAGCGCAACGAAGCTGGCGCAGAAATGGAACCAAACTCGGTTTACATGATGGCCCACTCTGGCGCGCGTGGTTCTGTTACGCAGATGAAACAGCTGGGCGGGATGCGCGGTTTGATGGCAAAGCCGAACGGCGATATCATCGAGACCCCGATTATCTCGAACTTTAAAGAAGGTCTGACCGTTCTCGAGTACTTTAACTCGACACACGGTGCCCGTAAGGGTCTGTCAGATACGGCTTTGAAAACAGCGAACTCGGGTTACCTGACGCGTCGTCTGGTTGACGTTGCACAGGATTGCATCGTTCGCATGCATGACTGTGGTACCGAAACCGCGATCACTGCAGAAGCGGCTGTAAACGATGGTGAAGTTGTTTCGTCGCTTGCAGAACGTGTTCTGGGTCGTGTGGCTGCGGATGACATTCTGCGTCCGGGCACTGACGAAGTGCTGATTGCTGCGGGCCAGTTGATCGACGAGCGGATGGCGGATCTTGTAGACGAAGCAGGTGTTGCGTCTACGCGGATCCGTTCGCCACTGACATGTGAGGCCGAAGAAGGCGTTTGCGCCATGTGCTATGGTCGTGACCTTGCACGCGGTACAATGGTCAACCAAGGTGAAGCTGTTGGTATTATCGCTGCTCAGTCGATCGGTGAACCCGGTACACAGCTGACAATGCGGACGTTCCACATTGGTGGTGTTGCTCAGGGTGGCCAGCAGTCCTTCCAGGAAGCGGGTCAAGACGGTGTGATCGTGTTCGAAAACCCACAAACTTTGGAAAACGCCGCAGGCGAGACCATGGTTATGGGCCGGAACATGAAGCTGGTCATCAACGACGAGCACGGCGAAGAGCGGGCCAGCCACAAGCTGGGTTATGGCTCCAAGCTGTTCGTCAAAGAAGGCCAGAATATTGCACGCGGCGACAAGCTGTTTGAATGGGACCCCTTCACGCTGCCGATCATCGCTGAGAAAGCTGGTAAGGTTAAGTATGTCGATCTGGTTTCGGGCATTGCTGTTCGTGACGAGACCGATGAAGCCACCGGTATGACTCAGAAGATCGTGATCGACTGGCGTGCTGCCCCCAAAGGCAACGAGCTGAAGCCAGAAATCCTGTTGGTTGGCGAAGATGGCGAACCTGTCCGTAATGATGCGGGCAATCCAGTTCACTATCCAATGTCGGTTGATGCGATTTTGTCGGTGGAAGAAAGCCAAGATGTTCAGGCTGGTGACATTGTTGCGCGTATCCCGCGCGAAGGCACCAAGACCAAAGACATTACAGGTGGTCTGCCGCGGGTTGCGGAATTGTTCGAAGCCCGTCGTCCAAAAGATCACGCGATCATCGCAGAAATCGATGGTTATGTGCGCTTTGGCCGTGACTACAAGAACAAGCGCCGGATTTCGATCGAGCCAGCGGATGAATCGATGGAAACCGTGGAATACATGGTGCCAAAGGGTAAGCACATTCCTGTTCAGGAAGGTGATTTCATCCAGAAGGGTGAATACCTGATGGATGGTAACCCTGCGCCGCATGACATCCTTGGTATTATGGGTGTTGAAGCGCTGGCTGACTACATGATCGACGAAGTTCAGGACGTTTATCGTCTGCAGGGTGTTAAGATTAACGATAAACACATCGAGGTTATCGTTCGTCAGATGCTGCAAAAGTGGGAGATCCAAGACAGCGGTGACACCACCCTGCTCAAGGGCGAACACGTTGATAAACAGGAATTCGATGCGGCCTGTGAAAAGGCTCTGTCGAAGGGCGGACGTCCGGCGAAAGGCGAGCCAATCTTGCTCGGTATCACCAAAGCGTCGTTGCAGACTCGTTCGTTCATCTCGGCGGCATCGTTCCAGGAAACCACCCGTGTTCTTACCGAAGCTTCGGTTCAAGGTAAGAAAGACAAACTGGTTGGTCTCAAGGAAAACGTTATCGTTGGTCGCTTGATCCCAGCCGGTACCGGTGGTGCAACGCAGCAGATGCGTCGTGTTGCTCAGGACCGTGATAGTGTTGTGATCGAAACCCGTCGCGAAGAAGCCGAAGCTGCTGCAGCCTTGGCCGCACCTGTGATGGATGGTGATATTCTGGGTGAAGAATTCGACTCGTTGGTCGATACCCCGGAAAGCCGCGATTAAGATTGCGACATTGAATTTGAAAGGCCCCGTAGCATCCTGCTGCGGGGCCTTTTTCTTTTTGAGGCAGTCGCAGCTTGCCACGAGGATATGCGCGCCGCATGGTTGTAGCTGATAGGCAGGATTTGCCTAAGGGTGTGATGATAAGAATGGACTTGCACATATGACACCAAACACCCGCGGCGCGTTGTTGATGATGGCGAGCATGGCGGCATTTACCATCAACGATTCACTCATGAAGTTCGCAGGTGCGTCAGTTCCCTTGTTTCAGTTGGTAACCTTGCGTGGTGTGCTGGCGACTGTTCTTATTTTTCTGTTGGCCGTTCGTGTAGGTGGATTGCGGTTCAATATTCAAAAGCGCGACTGGGGTCTGATAGGGGTTCGCTGCTTGGGGGAGGTGGTGACTACCTACTTCTTTCTAACAGCTTTGTTGCACATGCCTTTGGCCAATCTGACCGCTGTCTTGCAGGCATTGCCGTTGACCGTCACGCTGGGGGCGGCGCTCTTTTTTGGCGAAAGGGTTGGCTGGAGGCGGATGGTCGCGATTTTGATCGGTTTTGTAGGAATGCTGCTTATCGTTCGGCCGGGTCCAGATGGTTTTAGTATCTATTCCCTTTATGCTGTTGCAGCTGTGATGATGGTGACATTGCGAGATCTGGTTACCCGACGGATGTCGCCAGATGTCCCGTCATTGACGGTGACATTGCTTACGGCGATTTCAGTTACGCTTGCGGCTGCATTGGCATCCATGTCTGTCACATGGGAGTCTGTCTCCGTTGGTACGGCGGGGGTGATCGCAAGTGCATCCATTTTTATTCTGATCGGGTATTTGTGCAGCGTAATGGTCATGCGCAGCGGTGACATCGCGTTTATTGCACCCTTTCGCTATACAAGTTTGGTGTGGGCTTTGATCTTGGGCTGGGTCATGTTTGGCGACTGGCCGGATGCGTTGACGATGACTGGGGCAGCTATTGTTGTTGCAACGGGGATTTTCACATTGTTCCGGGAAAGAGCGCTTGCGCGGGCAGCGCAATAGCGGGCTGGATGTAACGGGTTTGGGCCCGGTCGTGCCGTGTTCTAAACGAGTGCGGCACTGTAGGGGCTGCACTGTTGACACCACCTGCGACTCCCCCTATACGCGCGTTATCTCGGCATAGGGGGGAACTCCGTCGTCGATTTCTATACTTAGTGGTCAAGATCCAGACACCTATCGTCTCGATCCTCTGATAACCCACCGCGTCGTTCACCTCGGAATGGGAACGATCGCGGGTTTTGCGCTTGCGGGAACGTAAGTTGCAGAGAATTCGAACCGCACACCTCGGTGTGCATGAAATGTGTTGATGAGACGGGGAAAGAACCGGAATGCCAACGATCCAACAGCTGATCCGCAAGCCGCGGCAGCCGAAAGTAAAACGCTCGAAATCCATGCACCTGCAGGAATGTCCTCAGAAGCGTGGCGTTTGTACGCGCGTATATACCACCACACCTAAGAAGCCGAACTCCGCGATGCGGAAAGTTGCGAAGGTTCGCCTGACCAACGGTTTCGAAGTGATCTCCTATATCCCAGGTGAAAGCCACAACCTTCAGGAACACTCTGTGGTTCTGATCCGCGGCGGTCGTGTAAAAGACCTTCCGGGTGTCCGTTACCACATCCTGCGTGGTGTGTTGGATACCCAAGGCGTCAAAGACCGTAAGCAACGTCGTTCGAAGTACGGCGCGAAGCGTCCTAAGTAAGAAGGAGAGGCTGATATGTCACGTCGTCACGCCGCTGAAAAACGCGAAATTCTGCCCGACGCCAAATTTGGCGATCTGGTTCTGAGCAAATTCATGAACAACCTGATGATCGACGGTAAAAAGTCGGTCGCAGAACGTATTGTTTACAACGCGATGGATCGCGTTGAGAGCAAAATCAAACGCTCGCCGATCGAAGTTTTCCACGAAGCACTGGACAACATCCAGCCTTCCGTCGAAGTTCGTTCGCGCCGCGTTGGTGGTGCTACCTACCAGGTTCCCGTCGAAGTTCGCCCTGAGCGTCGTCAGGCCTTGGCTATTCGTTGGTTGATCAACGCTTCGCGTGCTCGCAACGAAAACACCATGGAAGAGCGCCTTGCTGGCGAGCTGCTGGACGCTGTTCAGTCGCGCGGTACCGCAGTTAAGAAACGCGAAGACACCCACAAAATGGCCGAAGCCAACAAAGCCTTCAGCCACTATCGTTGGTAATTTCCAGAGGACATTAGACCAATGGCACGCGAGTATACACTCAACCATTACCGTAACTTCGGTATTATGGCGCACATCGATGCAGGTAAAACTACCTGCTCCGAGCGCATCCTGTATTATACCGGCAAATCCCACAACATTGGTGAGGTGCACGATGGTGCAGCCACCATGGACTGGATGGAGCAGGAACAGGAACGCGGGATCACCATCACTTCGGCGGCGACCACCACATTCTGGGAACGCACCGAAGATGGCGAAACTTCGGATTCTGAAAAGCACCGCCTGAACATCATCGACACCCCCGGCCACGTTGACTTCACCATTGAAGTTGAGCGTTCGTTGGCGGTTCTCGATGGTGCCGTCTGTGTTCTTGACGCCAACGCCGGTGTTGAGCCTCAGACTGAAACTGTTTGGCGTCAGGCTGACCGTTACAAAGTTCCACGCATGGTTTTTGTCAACAAAATGGACAAAATCGGCGCGGACTTCTTTAACTGTGTGGCTATGGTCGAAGACCGTACCGGCTCACGTGCTGTGCCTGTTGCGTTCCCGATCGGTGCCGAAACCGAGCTGGAAGGTCAAGTTGACCTCGTCACCATGGAAGAATGGCTGTGGCAGGGTGAAGACCTTGGTGCATCATGGATCAAAGCACCGATCCGTGACAGCCTGAAAGACCTGGCCGACGAATGGCGCGGTAAAATGGTTGAAGCGGCCGTCGAAATGGACGACGACGCGATGGAAGCTTACCTGGAAGGCGAAGAGCCTGACGTAGCGACCCTTCGCAAGTTGCTTCGCAAGGGTACTCTCGAGCTGGCATTCGTTCCAGTTCTGGGTGGTTCTGCGTTCAAAAACAAAGGTGTACAGCCTCTGCTCAACGCCGTAATCGACTATTTGCCCAGCCCGCTGGACGTTGTTGATTACATGGGCTTCAAACCCGGCGATGAAACAGAAACTCGTGACATTGCGCGTCGTGCAGACGACGACATGGCGTTCTCGGGTCTGGCGTTCAAAATCATGAACGACCCCTTTGTTGGCTCGCTGACCTTCACGCGTGTCTACTCTGGCGTTCTGAACAAAGGTGACACACTGCTGAACTCGACCAAAGGTCGTAAAGAGCGTGTTGGCCGGATGATGATGATGCACTCGAATGACCGTGAAGAAATCACGGAAGCATTCGCGGGCGACATCATTGCGCTGGCTGGTCTGAAAGATACCACAACTGGTGACACTCTGTGTGCAACCAGCGATCCAGTGGTTCTGGAAACCATGACCTTCCCCGATCCGGTTATCGAAATCGCGGTTGAGCCTAAAACCAAGGCTGACCAAGAGAAGATGAGCCAAGGTCTGGGTCGTTTGGCTGCCGAGGATCCATCCTTCCGTGTCGAAACCGATATTGAATCGGGTCAGACCATCATGAAGGGCATGGGCGAACTTCACCTCGACATCCTGGTTGACCGTCTGAAGCGTGAATTCAAGGTTGAAGCGAACATTGGTGCGCCTCAGGTTGCGTATCGTGAGACCATCGGTCACGAAGTTGAGCACACCTACACCCACAAGAAACAGTCGGGTGGTTCTGGTCAGTTCGGCGAAGTGAAGATGATCATCTCGCCGACCGAGCCTGGCGAAGGTTACTCGTTTGAGTCGCGCATCGTTGGTGGGTCTATTCCTAAGGAATACATCCCCGGTGTTGAAAAAGGCATCAACTCGGTCATGGATAGCGGCCCATTGGCTGGCTTCCCTGTGATCGACTTCAAAGTTGCTTTGATCGACGGTAAGTTCCACGATGTTGACTCCAGCGTTCTGGCCTTTGAAATCGCAGCACGCATGTGCATGCGTGAAGGTATGCGCAAAGCGGGTGCAAAACTGCTCGAGCCGATCATGAAAGTCGAAGTGATCACACCAGAAGAATACACTGGTGGTATCATTGGCGATCTGACGTCTCGTCGGGGTCAGGTGTCCGGTCAGGAAGCACGCGGCCACGCAATCGCAATCGATGCGTTTGTACCGCTGGCGAATATGTTCGGGTACATCAACACCCTGCGTTCCATGAGCTCGGGCCGTGCCCAGTTCTCGATGCAGTTTGATCACTACGATCCGGTTCCGGGTAACATCTCGGAAGAGATCCAAGCGAAATTCGCGTAAGCGACAGAAAATAGCAGGATGTGCGGGCGCCGCACATCCTCTACATGTTAAAGGAGGCCACCATGGCTAAGGAAAAGTTTGAACGCAATAAACCGCACGTCAACATCGGCACAATCGGCCACGTTGACCACGGTAAGACCACGCTGACCGCAGCGATCACCAAATACTTTGGTGACTTCAAAGCCTACGACCAGATCGACGGCGCACCCGAAGAAAAAGCCCGCGGCATCACCATCTCAACAGCCCACGTTGAGTATGAAACCGAAGCGCGCCACTACGCCCACGTTGACTGCCCCGGCCACGCCGACTACGTCAAAAACATGATCACCGGTGCG
>OMPR01000005.1 GCA_900313015.1 Rhodobacteraceae bacterium EL53
TATAAGAGACWKGGTGAACAGTCTGCCATCGGCTGACTGGCTGCYCGGAGATCGAGGTTATGACGCAGATTGGTTCCGCGAAGCCCTTAATGACAGGGGAATAAAGCCCTGTATCCCAGGTCGAAAGTCACGCGACAAGCCTGTCCGGTACGACAAGCGCCGCTACAAACGACGCAACCGCATTGAGATCATGTTCGGACGCCTGAAGGATTGGCGGCGCGTCGCCACCCGATATGACAGATGCCCAAAGGTATTCCTCTCGCCCATCGCTCTCGCTGCTACAGTCCTATTCTGGCTGTAAATCAATGAGTCTGGAGCCTAGGGTGTTCGGGAAATCGCGGAAGACAAGATACCCGAATAGCGTCGCTACTGGTAACTCTAAATACTGTAATGGAGCCAACGTGGCCGAAGGCGCCAACGATAGCGCATAGGTCATCATCATATGGCACAGCGTGGCAAAGAAACCAACTCCGAAGAGCCACAGCCACACAATGCCCACTGGCCAAACCGGATCAAGCAGCTCAGACCCGGAACCTTGGGCCAATATCATCACGGAAATGCAAAACAGACTGGCGATCAGGCCCGTGTATAATTGCAAGGTCACCGGATGAAACTTGCGCGATAGTCCGCGTGTCACAAGAATATAGAGTGCGAACGCGACTGCCGTCCCAAGCGGAAATAGTGCCAAGGTGCCAAACGCGGCAAAGCTGGGTTGAATGACAAACAAGACACCGACAAATCCCACAATCGCCGCTCCGACGCGACGCGGGCCCACATCTTCGCCCAGATAGAATTTGCCCACCAGCAACACAATGAACGGGGCCACGAATACAATTGCCAACGCATCTGCAAGGGGCATCACGCGGATCGCGGCGATGAAACAAAACGTCGCCACAAACAAAAACACTGCGCGCAACACCAACGCCACCCATTGCTCACGCGCTACGCGCAACGAAAGCCCCATGATCCAGACAAACGGTGCCATCAAAGCGCACTGTACAAAAAAGCGTGCGGCCGTAATCTGTCCGACTGGTACGCTATCTGACGCGAGTTTGGCAGCTACATCAAGCAAGGGAGCAGTCAGGCAAAACCCCAGCATTAGAGCGACACCGGTAAGGACCTGATCCGTGGATGAAGTGGCAGAAGCGGTGTTTGTCATGACTTCACATAAGTATATCACGAAACACGCGTCCACCCTCAATGTGTCTCCAGCCAGAGAACAAAAGCACTGTGATTTTTCCCGTTTCGAACCGTACGGGTTTTTGAGTTTTGTTTTGAAGCACCGACGCCCGGTCCTTGATCTGGCCAGATGCCATAACGTCGACGGCTTTCATCTGACAGAGGTCACAGCCGCGAAGTTTGCTATCAATCGCCAAATTAGAGAAGGCAAAATCACGATGGTTTTCGGCAGGTTCCTGCCTGATCCTGTTAGACCAGATATGCTTTGGTTTCAGCGAGCGTTTCTGGCCAACGAGGTGACTAAAACGGTTGATTTTGAAAAGCCGTAGGAGTCCCTATGACATTGAATGTATTTATCAATCACCGTCGTAAGAGTATGTGTTAAGCTGCGCCGAAGCTCTATTCGACCGTGTTTTGTCGTTCTTTTTCGCGGGTTTGTATCCAAACTTTCGCTGTAGTTCACCTCAGAAACTCTCTGGCTTGGCGGGAAACTTATCCCTTGCGTTTTATGGTGATCTGAGCGTTATACGCGTTGCGACCATCTGAAAGTGTTCGTTTGATAAGAGATCCCCGGTATACCCTAGTTGGATTGATATGCCTTCGGGGCTTAGCGTCAAACGGAAACTATCGGAAACGCAAAAATATAAAGGTGAATGTCTAAGGTGAATATAGGACTTTGAGAACGAAAATGTTCTTTAAGTGTCTGGATTTATTAAGAAAACATTCTCTCGTGGTGATTTGTTACCGGATTGCGGGCCACGTTAAACATTCCCGCTAAAAGGTCAGGATGAAAGACCCCTTTCGCTTGACCGCGTCTGGGGTTTTTTATTTGCGCCAACACTGGGCGTAGGAAAGGAAGAAAAAGATGAGCGAGACCTGGAACAAGCGAACCCGTGCCGTTCACGGCGGGACCCGCCGCAGCCAGTATGGTGAGGTTTCCGAGGCTATTTTTCTAACGCAAGGTTTTGTGTACGACAGCGCCGAGGCTGCCGAAGCTCGTTTTATCAACTCGGGCGATGATGAGTTCATCTATGCGCGCTACGGCAACCCTACTGTCAAAATGTTCGAAGACCGCATTGCAAGCCTCGAAGGGACCGAGGATGCTTTTGCGACGGCATCAGGCATGGCTGCGGTTTCCGGCGCGTTGACCTCTATGCTCAAAGCCGGAGATCACGTGGTGTCGGCCAAGGCGCTGTTTGGCTCTTGCCTGTATGTGCTGGAGGATGTTCTGGGCCGGTTCGGGGTCGAAGTAACCTTTGTAGATGGCACTGATCTGGACGCATGGCGCGCGGCAATGCGCCCTGACACCAAGGCGGTTTTCTTTGAGTCTGTTTCAAACCCAACACTGGAAGTGATTGACGTCAAATCTGTTTGTGAGATCGCGCATGAAGCTGGGGCTTTGGTTCTGGTGGACAACGTTTTTGCGACTCCGCATTTTTCCAAAGCGGTTGAGCTGGGCGTAGATGTGGTGATTTATTCTGCGACCAAGCACATCGACGGGCAGGGGCGCACACTGGGCGGGGTGATCCTAGGGTCGCGCGAATATATCCGCAAAACTGTTGAACCCTACATGAAACACACCGGCGGCTCGATGAGCCCGTTCACGGCATGGGTCATGCTGAAGGGGTTGGAAACGATGGGGCTGCGGGTCAATGCGCAGGCCGAAAATGCGCTGTCCGTTGTCAGCGCAGTTCGCGAACACGCGGCACTTGTACGTGCGATTTATCCCGGTCATCCAAGCCACGCCCAGTACGATTTGTGTCTGGAACAAATGGGCAAAGGTGGAACTGTCATTTCACTGGACCTAAAGGGGGGGCAACCAGCGGCTTTTGCGTTTTTGAACGCGCTGCAAATCGGCAAAATCTCCAACAACTTGGGTGATGCGAAAACGATTGTGACGCACCCGGCCACGACTACGCATCAACGCCTCAGCGAAGATCAGCGCAGTGAGCTGGGCATTACCCCCGGCTTGGTGCGCATATCGTTAGGAATCGAAGATACAGATGATCTGATCACTGACTTTCATCAAGCTTTAGATATAGCATTGTCTGTTTGATTACAGGTAGTTCGGGCGCTTAGTTGCGTCCGAACTTTAACTTTAAGGTGTTGTTAAAACTCCCAAGGAAATGTGTCCAAACGCTCGGGCCCGTCTTCGGTGATCAGCACCTGCGTTTCGAGTTTTACACTTTCTGATCCGCGTTCTGCGATCAGACTTTCCACACAAATCACCTGGCCGACTTCGAACCGACCACCATGGTTACTCTCAAAATCCGGGTGCAGGGACACAACGGGCCATTCATCTGCCATTCCAACCCCATGTGCGGCCAAGGAATAGCGGAAGGGTTGATAGGCTTCGGGAATTTGCCAGCTTTTGGCATTGAATTCTGCAAAGCTGAGCCCTGGTTGGAGCAGGGCAAGATTGTGAACAATCTGAGCCCGAGCGGCAGAATACAGCCGGGTTTGCTGGTTCGTCATAGGGGCACCGCCACAAGTCCATGATCGGCTTAGATCTGCGCAGTACCCGTAGGGACCAATCATATCAGTATCAAAAGAGATCATCTCGCCGGGCTGACATTCCCGATCTGAACACTCGCGATACCATGGGTTGGTGTTCGGCCCGCAGGTCAGCAATTTGGTTTCCAACCACTCCCCACCAGACCGGGCGTTTTCAAAATGCAGGTGCGCCCAGAGTTCGCGCTCTGTGACGCCGGGAACAGAATGTTGATATATGCGGGCCATCCCAGCCTCGCAAACCCGAATGGTCCAGCGCATCAGTTCGATTTCGTCGACTGATTTTATGGAACGCGCAATTTCGGTTATCTGACCGCCTTCGATGATTTTAATTCCGCGTGCGTTCAAAGCAGCCACGCCTTCGGGCTCCAATCGATCCACTGCGAGGCGCATGTTTCCACCGCCGTGGGTGCGCAGTTCCGCGGCGATTTCGTCAGCCCAAAGATTCAGGCGTTCACCGGCCCGATCGCCTGCGGTCATAAACATCCACCCAATCGAATTGCGCCGCTCATCAATGCCGGGCAGACCATCGTTCAGGTGTTCGCACCCCTTGAATTCGAACATGATTCCGGGGCCACCGTTCAGCAACATTGCGTAGCGAATGGGGTTATGGCTGGTCCAAACACTCATGTTCGAACTGTCAAAGGCATACCGAATGTTGACCGGGTCATAGAGCAATAGACCCGCAACCTCGTGTTGGTCCATCACCTCGCGTAATCGAGACAGACGAAAGGCACGGGCGCGATCCAGAACCGTTTGTGGCAACGGGCTTTTTAAGGGGCGATTTGCGCCTTCTGCGTTGAGATATGCGAGTTTTCGGTCGTCTTTGAAGGGTGCGCTATCGGTCATGACGCGCGCCCATAAAAGCCCAGGCGTTCGCTTTCAGAAAACTGCACATCTGGTTGTTCGAAAAAAGAAAACACGGCGATCACCCGATTTGTATCACCTTGCACTGGCGTTACGCGGTGGGCGGTGTTTTTACCTTTGAAAACGTTTAAGGTGCCGGGGGTGAGGGTAATGATATTGGAGGTCGGATCCTCACCGCGCAACAGTTTCGCGACACCGTCATAGTTGGGATCCGTATCGCTGCGTAGGTCCGTTCTGTATTCAAACCCACCACCGTGGTCTGGGGCTTGCAACAGCAGTGTAGTGGTAAATTCAGACCGATCAAAGTGCCAGTTCAAGGCTTGTCCTTTTTGATAGGACATAACATTTACTCGGGCCAACGGGTCGGCCATTACATAGAGCTGTGGCATCTCCATAGTTGTCGCGAGAAATTGAGCGAACTCGGGCCATTCATAGAGACGCAACAAAGCTGACCCAGGAATCTGGTCCGCACAGAGTGTTTTGTTCGACGTTTGGAATGTGGTCAAAGCAGCGTGGTCTGGCGGCAAATCTTCCACTGGCTTGAAGTAAATGTTGTGCATCCGTTCGTGCAAAAATGCGTCTGATTGAAACGGGCCCTCCATCTCCTTCACAGCTTGTGCCGCGTTGGCTGGGCGCATTAACCCATCAAGATTAAACATTCCTTCGGCCCGTAGATCGGCACGGCACTGTTTCACCAAAGTGCGCCATTCTGGGCTGTTCGGGCGATGCAGGGGGAAGCGATCAAGATCCAGTATATCGTGCATGGGTGTCCCTTTGGGCTGTTTTACGGACCAGTGTGCGTGGCACTTGTCGAAACAACCACTATAAAATATCTTGGTCAGCATAAGATAAATTAAGGGTGCTAATGAAACTCCCTCCGCTAAATGCTTTGCGCGCCTTTGAATGTGCCGCACGAACCGGCAGTTTTGCCGCCGCTGGGGAAGAGTTGTCAGTGACACCAGCCGCTGTCAGTTTGCAGGTCAAGAATTTGGAAGCTTGGTTGGGGCGCCAACTGTTCACACGACGGGCTAATCAGGTTCGCCTGACCGACGCGGGGCGCGATTACTACCAAAATGCCGCCGCTGCTCTTGGAGAAATCGCGCGCTTTACTGACGCTTTGACGGAAAGCGCCAGTCGGCGTCCATTGGTGATCAGTGCACCCCCGGCATTGGCTGAATTATGGTTGCCCGACCGGATTGCGCGGTTTGATGTACAGCATCCAGATGTCCCCATAACGCTTAGGATCGAAGCCGAAGATAAGGATCTGGAACAACAGGGCATAGACCTGCGCCTTAGCTATGGTGGAGAGCTGCCAGATTACCGGACACAGCCGATGTTTCAGGATCAACTGGTCGCCGTCGCGGCGGTTAGGTGTGATCCCTGCCAAACCCGACGGGTTGCTATCGACTGGGGGCAAGCGATCACCTCGGTGCCCGGATGGCGGCACTGGAGTGCGCTTACTGGGAGAGCAATGGCATCAGTGGCGGAAATTTCAGCGCCCTCGGTGCCGTCAGCCTTGGCGCTGGTGAAGGCCGGAGTAGGTGTTGCACTGTTGCCTGAACAGGTGATCTGGGCGGCTATAAGTACAGGCCAAGTGGTGCGTTGCTCAGATGCCTTTTTGCCAATGCCGCGTCCTTATGTGATGATCTCGGCCCATCATCAAGCGCGGTCTCGGCGGTTGATTGCCTTGCAAAACACCCTCTTAGAAGGCGTATAAAGGGCGCTTTCGCTACGTTAGTTGTAAGCGGCGGTTTGCTGCCATTTGGTCGTAATAACCTGATACATAAACCCAATTTGACGTTTTTTGATGAATTATGACGAATTCCCGACCTTACGGTTCGAGGTTGAGTGTTACTTGCAAGCAGACGATTGGATTGGCAGCCGTCTTGTCCGCCCTTATATAAAGGGTGACCACTCGAAGGAAACGCGTTGATGAACTTTCACACCCGTGACGTGAACGAGACACCTGATCGTGACGAGGCAGCCGCCGCGTTGGAAACGCTGCGGGCCTGGGCCAAAACGGCTAGCGAAGCAGAAATCACGCAATTGGATCCAGCAGTGGCGCGATTGGTTCCCGGGTTGCTGCCAGTGAACTATCCTTCGTTGTCGCGGGAATACCCCGAAAATTTTGCTGTTGATGAGGCTTACAAAGCCACGCTGCCTGATTTGCAGAATGGCCCGTCCAGTCTAATCCGTGGGGCGAAGCAGCAGATCCAACATGTCGGGATTTCGAATTTTAGACTGCCGATCCGCTTTCATAGCAAAGAAGGCGCGGACCTCACGCTCGAAACATCCGTTACGGGTACGGTCAGTCTTGAGGCCGAGAAGAAGGGCATCAACATGTCTCGGATCATGCGGTCGTTCTATAAACACGCTGAACGGACCTTTAGTTTTGAAGTGATCGAAGCAGCACTGGATGATTACATTACGGATCTGGATAGTTTTGATGCCCGGATCCAGATGCGGTTTAGCTATCCCGCGCGCGTCGATAGCCTGCGTTCGGGTCTGTCGGGGTATCAGTATTATGATATCGCGTTGGAATTGGTGGAAACCAATGGTGTGCGTCAAAAGATTATGCACCTCGATTATGTCTATTCGTCAACCTGTCCGTGTTCATTGGAGCTGAGCGAACATGCGCGTGTTACACGAGGACAGTTAGCCACACCGCATTCGCAACGTTCTGTGGCGCGCATATCGGTCGAGGTGGATTGCAACACAGATTGTTTGTGGTTCGAGGACTTGATTGGTCTGTGTCGTCAAGCTGTGCCGACGGAAACACAAGTGATGGTAAAACGGGAAGACGAACAAGCTTTTGCCGAGTTAAATGCGGCGAACCCAATTTTTGTCGAAGACGCAGCTCGTCTGTTTTGCGAGGCACTGTTGGCGGATCATCATATCGGTGATTTTCGGGTTGTGGCAAGTCACCAGGAAAGCCTGCATAGCCATGATGCGGTGAGCATTCTAACCGAAGGTCCAACCTTTGCGGCGCAGAGTCTTGATCCTAAATTGTTCAACACCTTGTTCCACGTCGGTTAAGATCAATCACAGAGCTAGACCGCATCGGCTGCCTTATGTTTTGGCAGGCGCCATGCGTTTTGTTCGTTTAGTACTCATTTGAATGTGTGACGCTGCACCGCAGCAAAATTGTGCTGCACTTGCAAGTTTGATCTTGTAGCATATCTCGTGACGTAAGAATCGTGTTGTTCAAACCATGACAACAGGATGGAACGGAAGGGGAGTGCAATGCGCACCCATATTGGACAACCAGCCACAAGATCCTGCCTTGGCGGGCTGGATAAGGTTCCCCTGACCGCGTTTTCACGAATTCAGTTTTTCTAGGAGCTTCCCCGATGACCGCACTCTCTAATCCGTTTGAAATGCAGGCTGCAGCTTTTCGCTTTGCTGGTTACGCGATGTCTTCACACCTAAAGATAATGCAAATCGTGACAGAGACCGCATTGCAGTCTCCGATTTACTCAACCCAAGCTTGGCGCGCCTATGCTGCGCCAGTTGATGCTGAGGCAGTTCCGGTCAAGACTGCTGAAAAATCTGCTTCGAAAGCTCGGGCGTCTAAGCCTGTGACAAAGGCGCCGCGTAAAGCAGTTGCTGCCAAGCCTGCGACTACAAAAGCTGTTGAAACAAAGCCTGTCCCGGTAAAGTCTGCTGTTGCCGCAGCGCCTGTTGGTACACGCAAAACAGCTGAAACCAAAAAGCCGGTGTATACCACAGCGCCAAAAGGGACTAAGACCGCCCAGGCAACTCGTGCGGTCAGTCAGCCAGCACCTGCTGTTGCGGCGCCAGCCAAAAAACCGGTTAAGCCAGCGGCGGCACCAACGCGGTCAGAATCCCCGGTTGCACCGGCTAAGGCCGAAACTGCAAAACCTGCTGTGGTGCCGACAAAGCCGGCCCCGACCAAACCGGCACAAGCTGCTGCGAAACGTACTAAACCAGCCCCGCGCCGCGCCCGTGCTACAACAAATCGAGGCCGCCCAGTCAAAGGCAATTCGCCCACGAAAAGCTAAGGCGTCGCAGGACGGCTTGACACTTCTGCCCGACCACGCCAACGCTGCGAACCATGTTGGATTTTCGCCCTGTTGGATATGTGATTGGCCTATTGGTCGCCATTCTTGGCGGAACCATGTTGCTGCCTTTGTTTGCCGACCTGATTGAAGGGCGCGGTGAATGGCATGTATTCTTGGAAAGTGCCGTAGTTACGGTGCTGACCGGCGGGCTAATCGCGCTTAGCTGTGCCAATGGTGTCCGCGAAGGGCTGACCATTCAACAGACTTTTTTGCTCACAACTGGTGTGTGGGTTGCGCTGCCTATGTTTGGCGCAATCCCTTTTATGCTGGGCGAGACTGAGCTCCGTTTCGTGGATGCAATATTTGAAGCCATGTCGGGCCTGACCACAACCGGGTCTACGGTGATCTCGGGGTTGGATAACCTGCCGCGCGGTCTGTTGTTGTGGCGTGGATTGCTGCAATGGCTTGGTGGCATTGGCATTATTGTTGTCGCTATGGTGTTCCTGCCTGAATTGCGGGTCGGTGGGATGCAGATCTTTCGCTCGGAAGGGTTTGATACATTCGGGAAAATCCTGCCACGAGCGCAGGCGATTTCAGGCCAGATTTCGATGATCTATCTTGGTCTGACTGTGGCGTGCGGTATGACCTATCTGGGTTTGGGGATGCTGCCGTTTGATGCGATAGTCCATGCCATGACCACAATCGCGACGGGTGGGTTTTCCAACTATGATGCGTCGTTCGGGACTTTTTCTGGACCTGCTGAATATGCGGCCTCTTTCTTCATGATCCTCGCGGCTTTGCCGTTTGTGCGGTATGTTCAGTTGATCAATGGGCAATCGCAACCTTTGTTTAAGGACAGCCAGATCCACGTCTTCCTGATAGTAATTGCGGCGCTTGTGGCCCTGACTGTTGCGATCCTAACCAATGTTTTCCCCCACGATTGGGAGCAGGCCTTACGAGAGGCTTTGTTTAACATCGTTTCGATCACCTCGGGCACGGGCTACGCCAGCGTCGACTATATGCAATGGGGCGGCTTTTTGGTGATGCTGTTTTTCTTCATTGGTCTTATCGGCGGTTGCGCGGGATCGACGGCCTGTTCGATCAAAATCTTTCGGTATCAATTGCTGTTTTCATCGGTCTGGGTGCAAATCCAGCGTATCCGCTCGCCCAATGGCGTGTTTGTTCCACGGTTTCAGGGACGACGTGTTGACAACGAGGTGCTGAGCTCGGTCATGTCATTCTTTGTCTTCTTCATCGTCACTATCGGTGTCGTGGCTGTGGGATTGGCATTAACCGGCTTGGATATGATCACGTCAGTCTCAGGCGCGGCAACTGCCGTTGCCAACGTGGGGCCGGGGTTGGGCAGTGAAATTGGGCCGGCTGGAAATTTCGCAGGTTTAAATGATACCGCGAAATGGATGCTGACCGTGGCCATGTTGATTGGCCGACTAGAGCTGATGGCTGTCTATGCCATCCTGACCGTACAATTCTGGAGAGCTTGAGGAGTAAGCCCGATGAAAAGACCCCTAGGTGCACAGATTTCTCATGCACTTAAAGATCGTGGAGTGGATGTTATCTTTGGCATCCCCGGTGTTCATAACCAGGAAATGTACCGTGGGATCGAAGAGGCAGGCATTACACATGTTCTGGCGCGCCACGAACAAGGGGCCGGTTTCATGGCCGATGGCTATGCACGCGCGTCGGGTAAGCCAGGGGTCGCTTATGTGATTACCGGACCGGGCGTGTGCAACATCATGACGCCGATGGGGCAGGGCTATTCGGATTCCGTTTCGATGTTGGTGATCTCTTCTTGCCTTGATGAAACGGCTGCGCGTAAGGGGCAGTTGCATCAAATGAAAGATCAAGAAGCCGCGGCTGCAACGGTGTGTGACTGGTCGCACACAGCGCATTCGCCCGCCGCAGCATATGGGCTGATTGAGCGTGCGTTTGAAGAGTTTGAAACACAGCGTCCGCGACCCAAACACATTCAGGTGCCGATCGCTCAGCTCGAGGCTGATGCCGATCCGGCCCCTTTTCCGAATGTCCCTGCTTTGCGCACCAAAGCGTTGGAGCCTGATATCACCCCCGTTTTGTCCCTGTTGAATATCGCACAGCGCCCCTTGTTCGTTCTGGGCGGCGGAGCTCGGTCTAATTTGTGGCGCCAAATTGTGACGCAATTGGGGGCCGCAAGCCTGACCACATATGCAGGCCGTGGTATGGTCGGGGCCGGATATAAACTGGATTTTGGAGCCGCTCTAGCACGACCGGGGAGTGCTGAAATCGTGGCCTCGGCGGATCTGGTCATCGCTGTTGGCACTGAATTGGCCGAAGTCGATATCTGGCGTGAGGATCTTGGGCATACCGCGACACTGGTGCGCGTCGACATTGATCCAACGGTTTTGTCAGACGGGCAGCGGGCATCGGTCAAGCTGCAAGCAGATGGCGAAAGCTTTGCCAAATCACTTTGGGCAGCAACCGAAGGGTTCAAGCCAGCGACGGGTTGGAGTGAAGAGGAAGTGGCAAAGGCGCGTGCGGGGTGGCATGCGGAAACGGATATGGAGCGCCCCGGTATTGTTCCTATTGCTAATGCTCTGCGCGATGCGATGCCCGAAGACACTATGATCTTCTCGGATATGACCCAATTTGCCTATGTCGCCAAAGAGGTGTGGGACATGCATCGGCCCTATCATTGGCACCACCCGTTTGGGTTTGGGACTTTGGGGTATGCGCTGCCCGCCGGAATTGGGGGAGCGGTGGCCCGCCAAGGTAAACCCACGGCTGTTATCATAGGGGACTATGGGTTCCATTATACCATGCCCGAATTGGGGGTGGCTGTTGAGCTGGGATTGCCGTTACCGATTATCCTTTGGGACAATGGCAAATTGAAAGAGATCGAAGACAGTATGACTCGCGCGCAAATTGCTCCGAATGCGGTGATTGCCCGAAATCCCGATTTCTGCAAACTCGCCGAAGCTTTTGGCGCGAATTCCGTGGCACCTGTGTCATTGGATGAAATGGTGAGTGCGGTTCAGGTTGCGTTTTCTGCCAGCGGGCCCACTCTGATTTACCTGACGCCTGAAGTTCTCGCCTGAGGGCGTGTATCTGAAGCCTACAGCGTGTCTTGAAAGGAATGCCTCCACAGCCCGGCGAAAGAACATAGCCGAGCCTGGGTATCGACGACGAGCGGGAGCGGCCGCGTTAGATTTTTGAGGATCAGTTTTGCGAAAAGTAAAGGCGCGTGAAAGTCACGCGCCTTTGTTCGTTTTAAATTTTTTGGGAACGATCAGTCCCAGCAACTTACCAGAACCGTCATACCATTCGCGCGGCGCCCAAGTTCATCAGGAGAAACATTTGCTCCTTCTGAGACGGTGGGTGTGCGTAGTCCTGCTGCGTCCAACACATCCAGCAAGGCGCGTGCATCAGCGGCAAAGCTCACGTCCTTGGGGAGTTTTTGCCCAGTTGGGAGATCTGGTAACAACATTCCAATGACTGTTCCGCCTGCATCCATCACTGGCCCGCCTGCATCACCGTCTTGTGGGGTCATTGCCAGGCGGATCAGTTCGGTTTCGCCACGCAAGCCACGTAGGTCAGCCAAGGTCCCTCGGGTCAGAGTTGAAGCACCCAGCAAGCCTTCGTAGGAGAAGCCGGAGACAGTCACGCCTGAGTTCAGGCGCGGCGCTCCGTCACGAAAGTTGGCTACTGCCATTGGGGCAAGCGCCACCTTGGGGCGCAGAATCGCAACACCCAGAGCATCATCTGAACTTACGACTTCGGCTTGATAATCATGATCCAAGGTCACGCGCGCGCATCCTTTGACGGCTTCGCTGACGGTTACGACTGTGCCTCTTTCGTCGACGTAGAATCCGGATCGGGACTGGCGTGGCTTGCGGACCTGAAGTCCGGAAATGAGATCAACCTGTTGTTCTATATTGGACCCTGTTGCGGGATCCAAAACGCCGTTGGTGCGGGTGAAACTGGCCTTCATTTCGGTTAGAACGCGTGTGCGGCGATCCTCGTCACCTTCGGGCCAAATAAGGGTAAACCCTTTGATTTCGCCATTTTTCAACGCGGCCTGTGTGTAGGATACGATCCCATTGCCACGGCCTTCGATCGTAAAGCTATCTTTTCCTCGGGCGCGAGGACCGTTTAGCGGCACAATCTCGAGCGTTTGCATGATTTCATAGAGACCAAACAAGGTGGCTTTGGTTCCCGGCTGACTGATGAGCAGCACTCGGGCGCCAAGGTCACTTTGGCTGTCGTAATGGGCAAATGGCGGTTCATAAGTTGAAAACCGAACGGCACCCAAGGGCATATCCAGTTCGATCCCGGCTTGGTTGTCATACCGACGGGCCATGCCAACACTGATCAGCGGAGCATTGTATGCATCCATCAGGACACGGCGCTGAACAGTGGTCAAAATCCCTGAGGGTTCATACCCGTTGAATGTCTGCCATTCGGCCATGGAGCGTCGTGTGCCAGGTCCAAAGGCACCATCTATCCGGGCATTGTAAAATCCAGATGCCTGTAACGCAATTTGCAGAGCTTTCTTTTCTTCGCTGTTCAGCGCGCGTTCGCTCCGGCGGGCTTCACTGGGCGTTTCGTCTGCAGCAGGTTTAGGGGCTGCTGCAATGGTCTCAGCCGGTTCGGGCGTTTCAGCGGGCAAAATCGGGGATGCCACCACAACCCCGCGGTTCAGGACATTGGCGCCAATAGGCCAGAATTGCTGATCTAACGCTGAGGAACGGGCGACAAAGCTATCTCTGGGGATCTGCCGTTCTCTGCGATAGACGCGTAACACGCGTTCGGCATCCTCGCGTGCATAGGGGCCCAGAACAATCCCGTACCAGCTGCCCCCTAGCGAAAAACCGTTCACGTCCGCCAGCGCGTCTGAGTAGATTTTGGCGCGCTCTTGGGCAACGCGCAGATTTGGATGGGCTTCGATTTGAATCCAGACGACATCTTCGGAGCTCTGTTGGGCACTCACGGCACTCACGGAAATCATAAGCGTTAGAAAAAAGGTAGCGAAAACTCTTATCATCTGGGGTCTCTAGCTTGGGAAATTCTTAACATAAGCGCAGCTTACTCGTGATCCTGCAACATGCACCACTCCTCAGACGACGGGGAAAATCATGTGTGTCGATATCACGACACGAATGGCATTGCTGTAAACGCGTCAAGAAAGAGCAAGATCCGTAACTTCCGGCTGACAAAGAGAAAAATTCAGTTCCCAAATTAGATGACGTGTGTACGATGGCCGTGATTTCTAGACCCATTATTTTTACACTAATATTTTTGAGGGCGCTGCGTGTCATCCTATCTCCATTTAAAGACAAAGATTCGCTCTGAGCAGCACCGATTGCGCGCGGTTAGGACTCTGAAAGGGTTGCGGGGCCGTCTAGAGGCGGTGATCCCACCAAAAGAGGCGCAAAATACACTTTTGTTCGCGACATGGAATTTACGGGATTTCGACCGGGCGGATCGTCGTGGATATGGGCCACGTCTGGACGAAATGCTGTTTTACATTGCAGAAGTCTTGTCAAAATTTGATTTTGTTGCGGTGCAAGAGGTTCATCAGCTCAATGAATGGCTAGAGATTATGGAAATCTTGGGCCCGGATTACAGCTATATCTGTTCAGAAGCCGAGGATGAGATGCTGGGCGGAAGTGGGCGACGAATGATGTTCGTGTTCGACCGGCGCAAAGTTCAGTTTGTGAACAGTGCCGGGGAAATCGCACTCCCGAACACTCTGGGGCTGTCAGAGGCCGCAGAGCACGGTGCACGTGATCTGCTTTCCAAGGGAAAACAATTTTCGCGCCCACCCTATGCGGCCCATTTTTGCACGCAAGGGCTTAGGTTTTCGACCTGTACTGCGCATTTCAATTATGGAGCCGAAATCGGTGATAAGTTGCGCCAGCGCATGCAAGAGATGAAGCAGGTCATTGGATATTTTTCACAACGCGCGGATCGTGCATTAAAAGAGAAATCTGCAATGATCTTGTTGGGGGATTTCAATATTGTCTATCCTGGTCACCAAGTCGTGCAATTGCTGGAAGACGAAGGATTTGTTGTTCCAGAAGTGCTCAAGACCCGTTCCAATTATAGGCAGAACAAATTCTACGATCAGATCGCGTTTAAAACAGACCCTGCGATCATTGCCTATCGTGAGGAGGGCAAAGAGCCGAATGCGGGGGTGGTCAAGCTGTTTGAAATGATCCTGACCGAGGCCGACGCCGAGGCTTACATGCCTGATGCGGCGGAAACACCGAACGGGGCTCGAAAATCGGACCCGGCGCTTTGTAGCTACTACAGGGATTGGAAAACCTATCAGCTGTCTGATCACTGCCCAGTTTGGGCTCGCGTCGAAATCAACACAGCAAAAACATACTTTGAAGATCTGGAAGACCAATTGCGACAAGAGTAAAAGATGTGCCGTTGACGCCTTTGAGTAGCTTGCATAGGAAAGGCGCGACTTTGTCGATAGCGCGCCCATCCTCGGGCCCAGAGGGAATGCCATGACCGATCAGACCAGCGCACCGCGCTCTTTTCAGGAAATTATCCTGCGGCTTCAATCCTATTGGGCCTCCAAAGGCTGCGCGATGTTGCAACCCTATGATATGGAGGTTGGGGCAGGGACCTTTCACCCGGCAACCACTTTGCGCTCCCTCGGGAGCCAGCCGTGGGCCGCAGCTTACGTGCAGCCCTCGCGCCGCCCGACCGATGGGCGGTACGGCGAAAACCCCAACCGCTTGCAGCACTATTACCAATACCAGGTGCTGATCAAACCCAGCCCGCCCAACCTGCAAGAGCTGTACCTGGGCTCCTTGCAAGCGATTGGTGTGGACATGGATCTGCACGATATCCGTTTCGTTGAAGACGACTGGGAAAGCCCAACTTTGGGGGCTTGGGGTTTGGGCTGGGAAGTCTGGTGCGATGGCATGGAAGTCAGCCAGTTTACCTATTTCCAACAAGTTGGCGGCCATGATTGCCAACCTGTTTCGGGCGAACTGACCTACGGTCTTGAGCGTTTGGCTATGTATGTGCTCGGCGTCGATCACGTGATGGACATGCCATACAATGATCCCCAATCGCCCACGGCGCTGACTTATGGTGATGTATTCAAGCAGACCGAAGAAGAATACGCGCGTTGGAACTTTGACACGGCCAACACAGAGGTTCTGTTGCGTCACTTTGAAGAGGCCGAAGCCGAATGTGCTAACATTTTGGCGCAGGATCATGACGACCCGAAAACCGGAAAGCGCATCATCATGGCACATCCGGCCTATGATCAATGCATCAAGGCCTCGCACATATTTAACCTATTGGATGCGCGCGGCGTGATTTCGGTCACCGAACGCCAAGCCTATATCGGGCGCGTTCGTGCCCTTGCCAAACAATGTGCGGATGCCTTTGTGCAAACCACTGCGGGCGGTTACCGTGCTGAGGCAGTGTAAAAGGCAGGCCCAGCATGGATGACGCAACCCGCGAACAGTATGAAGAGAAACTGCGCAAACAACGGCGTAGAACAAAACGACTGATGCGCACCGCTCAAAGCGAAGGCTTTATGATGGGGGCCGCTGCGATGCTGCGCCCGGGCGATGTGGTGGTGGATTGCGGTGCCAACGTGGGGAATGTGACTGCCGTGCTTTGTGCGACCGGGGCAACGGTGCATTGTTTTGAGCCCGATCCCTATGCCTATGGGTTGTTGCATGATCGTTTTGGTAAGGCTGAAAATGTCCACCTGCACAACAAGGCCGTGGGTATCGAGGCCGGCAGCATCGGGTTGATGCGTTCAGCCACCTTTGATGACGATCCCAAGAAAAACACGGTGATGAGCACGACTCTGCCCGGCGGGCGAGGCATCAGCACGGATGGTTCTGATGTTATCGATGTGGAAATGATTGATTTTCCGGCGTTCCTGACGAATTTGATCGCGACGTCGGGTGATATCGCGATGCTCAAGATGGATATTGAGGGAGCGGAGCTAGATATCCTAGAAGTTATGCAATCCCGTCGTCTGTTCGATCCAATCCGGATTACCCTCGTCGAAACCCACGAACGTAAGTTTCCGGAACTACGTCCGCGTTTTCGCACGTTGAAAACCCAGATCGCGCAAGAGTTCTCGACCAGTAAGGTCAACCTCGACTGGATTTGAAGGCACAGGAGCACCGGCCGAATGGGTCGTCACGCAGACATACCCACCGGATCAGGCGAGGCCGGGCAGCAGTGTTTTGATCCCATCAGTGATCATTCCGATAGCTATGGCTGCAAGAATCATGCCCATGAGGCGGCTCATGATGACGCGCGCGGTGCCCGAAAGGTGCTTGGCCAAGTTTGGGGCGTTATAAAACGTGAAAGCAAGCAAAGCGATCAAAAACAAAAAAACACCAGCAAAGCCAGTCAGGTGGGCAGTGTCTTTCACTTGATGTGCGTAGATGATCAGGGTCGTGATTGTGCCCGGTCCCACGATGATGGGGAATGTCAGTGGATAAAAGGCGACGGTTTCCGGCGCGGGGTAGCTGTCTTTTTCCCCTTTAGTCCCGTGATGCGAACTGCTTTCAGTGCCATTCAGCATATTCAGCGCAATGAGCAGAACCACCAAACCTCCAGCAAGGCGGAAATCATCGACGCTGATGCCAAACATGTTCAAAACCTGAGTTCCTGCAACCGCAAACGCGCTGCCAAGGATCAAGCAATACAGCGCGGTCTTCAGGGCAATTTTGCGTTGTTCCGCGACGCTGGCACCCTCGGTTACACTCAAGAAAATGGGCAGGTTCGTGACCGGGTTCATGATCGCAAACAAAGCACCGAAAAAAGTTACAGCAAATGTGGTGTCCACGGCGGGCATCCTGATAATCAGATATATACTGCCTCGCACGGTGACCGAATTTCGGCACTAGCGAAAGAGGCAATACAAACAAAAGGCTTGAGGGTACAATGGGAAAATTCCTAGTCATCTTGCTTGTGCTCAGCACAGCGATCGCCGGGGGCGCGATCTATTATTTGCAAATCTATGGCTACTACTTCGAGGTGGTCGCAACCCCGGGCAAAGACGTCAAGCTGATGCCTAAAGATGGCACCGCACCTGTTGCCATTGCGTACACTGATTTTGAAGCAATCGACGCCGATAGCTCCCCCATCCGGTATCGGGGTTGTTTTAAAACAAATCTGAACCTTGAGGACCTCAAGCAGGAGTATTCGGCATCTGCCAAGGTGGAGCCCCGCACCGCGCCTGATTGGTTCACCTGTTTCGATGCGCAAAAGATCGGCGCAGCGCTGGAAGAGGGGCGCGCTATAGCCTTTTTGAGTGCTAAGAATGTTGGGTTTGGCGTCGATCGGGTGGTTGCGATCACCGATCAAGGGGATGGATACATCTGGCATGAATTCAATGACTGTGGCGAAAAAGCGTATGACGGGACCGTGGTGGGAGAAGAATGCCCGCAACGGCCTGAAAACTGATCGGAGTTGAGAGAAAACAATGACCGGCGCTGTGATCATTCCTGACTTCCTGACTGCGACGTTGGGATTTGCCGTCTATCTAATAGGGGCAGAGATAAACGCGCGCGTTCCGGTGTTGCGTCGGTTCAACATACCCGAACCTGTCACTGGGGGATTGCTGGCCTCGATTGTTGTATTGATCCTGTATCTGGTTGCCAATATTGAACTCGCCTTTGCGATGGAGACCCGCGATTTTCTACTGGTTCTGTTTTTTGCAGGCATCGGTTTGAATGCGCGCCTGTCCGACTTGATATCAGGCGGTAAGCCCTTGTTACTGCTTCTTGTCTTAACCCTTGTAACTATTCTTGCGCAAAATGTGATTGGGGCGGCTGGTGCCTTTATGTTTGGCTATCCATGGCAATCAGGGGTCCTGTTCGGCTCTGCGTCCCTGATTGGTGGGCATGGCACCGCAATCGCATGGGCCCCAGATGTGGCAACCGCGACAGGGTTGGACGGCGCGACAGAACTGGGCGTTGCTGTCGCGACCTTGGGTTTGGTTCTCGCCGCTCTTGTCGGTGGCCCAGTGGCGAAATTCCTCGTTGAAAAGCACAATCTCAGCCCCAACAGACCAACCGAAGAGCACACCGTTGGCCTGCCCGATACAGGATCTGCTGACAGTAAACACATTGACCATCTCACGGTGATGCGCGTGCTTCTCCATTTGAACCTCGCCATCATTTCCGGATATTTCTTATCCGAAGCCATTGCCGCGGCTGGCCTTAAACTGCCGTTGTTTGTGCCGTGCCTGATCATGGGCATCGTAATCGCCAACCTGCGGTCCGCCATTTGGCCCGAGGCGCACCCAGTTTCCCGCACGCCTGCGCTTGCGATGATCTCGGAATTCGCGCTGGGGGCGTTTTTGGCGATGTCATTGATGAGCCTGCAATTGTGGACCATCGCCGAGCTGGGCGCCGTGATTGCAGTGATCATGTTGGCACAGACCACCTTTACCGTCGCATTTGTGCTGTTTGTTCTGTTCCCCATCATGGGCGGCGGATACCGCGCCGCTGTGCTGGCGGCTGGCTTTGGCGGCTTTGCCTTGGGCGCAACCCCAACCGCAATCGCGAATATGACCGCGGTAACCAAGCGATATGGCCCGTCGCCTATTGCCTTTATTGTGCTCCCCCTTGTATCCGCTTTCTTCGTGGATATCGCTAATGCCGTCGTCATTCAGGCGATCGTGAACTTCTAAGGACCGACCATGCCCGACCTGCTGATCGAACTGTTTTCCGAAGAAATCCCCGCGCGGATGCAAACCCGTGCCGGTGAGGATTTGAAGAAGCGGGTGACTGATGGTTTGGTCAACGCGGGTCTGACATATTCTGGCGCTGCGGCGCTGACCACGCCTCGTCGTTTGACCCTGACCATCCAAGGTTTATTGGCTGAATCCCCCACTATTCGCGAAGAGCGCAAAGGCCCCAAGGTTGGCGCGCCTGACAAAGCGATCGAAGGCTTCTTGCGCGGTGCGGGTCTGACCCGTGATCAATTGGAGGAGCGTGAGACCCCCAAAGGCGCGGTCTATTTCGCGATGATCGAAAAAGCCGGACGCCCCGCTGCTGAGATCATTGCCGAAGTGTTGGACGACACAATCCGGAATTTCCCATGGCCCAAATCCATGCGCTGGGGCAGTGGCAGTTTGCGCTGGGTGCGCCCGTTGCACTCGATTCTTTGCATTCTAAATGACGAGGCCGGTGCGGAAATCGTGCCGCTGGACGTAGATGGCATTGCCTCGGGCGACACGACCGAAGGCCACCGTTTCATGGCTCCGGGGCGGTTTAACGTGACCTCGTTCGAGGATTACGAAACCAAACTTAAACGCGCCTTTGTGGTCTTGTCGCCCTCTGAGCGAGCTGAGCATATCTGGAACGACGCCACTAATCAGGCGTTCGCCGCCGGGTTGGAAGTGGTTGAGGATAAGGGCCTGTTGGCCGAGGTTGCCGGTTTGGTCGAATGGCCGGTTGTGTTGATGGGATCCATTGACGACGATTTCCTCGAACTGCCGCCCGAAGTACTGCAAACCTCGATGAAAGAGCATCAGAAGTTCTTTTCGGTGAAAAACCCCAAGACGGGCCGCATCGAAAAGTTCATCACCGTGGCCAACCGCGAAACCACCGACAACGGCGCGACCATTCTGGCAGGCAACCAAAAGGTTTTGTCGGCGCGTCTGGCGGATGCCAAGTTCTTTTGGGAAAACGATCTGCGCACGGCCAAATCCGGCATGAGCGCATGGACCGATGCCTTAGGCAACGTGACCTTCCACAACAAGCTGGGCACCCAGGTCGAGCGGATTGAGCGTATTGCCGCGCTGGCCCGTGAACTGGCCCCCGTGACCGGCGCGGATGCCGATCAGACCGAGAAGGCCGCGCGTCTGGCCAAGGCCGATCTGAGCTCAGAAATGGTCTATGAATTCCCCGAGCTGCAGGGCCTGATGGGCCGCTATTACATCGAGGCCGCGGGCGAGGACGCCGCCGTCGCCGCCGTGGCCGAAGAACACTATTCGCCGCTTGGCCCATCCGATGACGTGCCGACCGCGCCTTTGTCTGCGACTGTCGCACTGGCCGACAAGTTGGACACACTGACTGGGTTCTGGGCAATTGATGAAAAGCCCACCGGTTCTAAAGACCCGTTTGCGCTGCGTCGTGCGGCCTTGGGGGTTATTCGGTTGGTTTTGGAGAGTGAGCTACGGCTGCCTTTGCGTTCAATTGTGATGAGATCACATGCGCATATTGATGGTTTTTTAGCTGGGGTTTCCAAAGGTAAACGCGCTGGTGAGCTCATGGCTGCTGCGTTGAGCACAGAAGACGAAAAAACGGTTGATGCCGCCCGTGAGTATGCTCAACCGACTGACCCAAGTATACTCGATGATGCAAGCAAAGAGGCGTTCGAGCGCGCTAATGCTATCGCTTCAGATATCCTTTCCTTCTTCCACGACCGCCTCAAGGTCTTCTTGCGCGACGAAGGCATCCGTCATGATGTAATCGACGCTTGTATCGCGATGGAGGGCAACGATGACCTCAACCTGCTGGTCAAACGCGCCCGTGCGTTGAACGCAGTGATCGCGACCGAAGATGGTCAAAACCTCGTCCAAGGCTTCAAACGCGCCAACAACATTCTGACCCAAGCCGAGGACAAGGATGGCGTTGAATACTCCTATGGCGCGGATCTGAAATTTTCTGAAACCGACAGCGAAAGGGCTCTGTTTGGGGCACTTGCTGAGGCCGAGACACAGATCGCACCCGCGCTTGAGGCCGAGGATTTCCCAGCCGCTATGACCGCAATGGCGGCCTTGCGCGGACCGATTGATGCGTTTTTCGATGATGTGCAGGTGAACAGTGACAATCAGGTGCTGCGCCGCAATCGTCTGAACTTGCTGAGCCAGATCAGAACCATTTGTTCCAGCGTGGCGGATTTGACCCGTATCGAAGGTTAAGCCAGCGCGGCGCGCTTACCCCGCGTCGCCTCGCATCTTCGCGCCAACGTAAGGCAGCGTTAAAAAACGCGCCTTACAACACCCTTGCGCCACGCTGAATCCCTCTTATGCTGCGGGGAACTCAAAAGGTGCCGCAGTGCAGAATAATCCAGATACCACCCTCATCACGCCTGACGCTCCGGTGGCAGCAACCACTCATGGTGGTCGGGCCAAATGCCTGCAACGATTGGTGCGATTGGACCTGCCGGTGCCACGGACCGTGGCCTTGTCTTTTGATGCGGTGCATCAGATCGCCGAAGGGCAGCTGCCTGATATCGAAGCAATTCTGGAACAGTTCAACCCCACATCTTTGCTGTGTGTTCGGCCCAGCTCCGAAGACCCCGATTGGGGCGGACCAGGTGCTGTTTTGAACATCGGCATGAATGATGCCCGGTATGTAGATCTCTGCGATACGTTGGGGCCAACGGCTGCAGCTGCGTTGTATCTGCGATTTGTCCAAACCTATGCGGTGCATGTTGCGCGTTTGGACCCGGATGTCTTTGACGATGTTGTCGAAGAAGGCCCGCAGGGCCTGTCTGAGATGTTGCACGCCTATGAAACCGAAACCGACGAAGTGTTCCCGCAAGAACCGGGCGAACAATTGGGCGCGGTTTTGCGCACGATGGCGCGCGCGTGGGAGGGGACATCGGCCCGCCTGTTGCGCCAGGCAAAAGGCGCACCCGCAGATGCGGGGCTGGGTCTGGTCGTTCAGGAAATGATCCCTGGCCTTGGGCTGGGCGAAAGCGGATCTGGCGTGTTGCAACTGGCGAATTCAACAACGGGACTTCCGCAAATTACGGGTCGGTACCTTAGCCAGTCGCAGGGCCGTGATGCATTGGGGGCAGGGGCTCCGTCCTTATATCTGGGGTGTGATCCACGTGGCCCATCCCTTGAAGAAAAAGCACCCGGTGCGTTTGATGATTTGAAAACGCACGCAGCTCTGATGCGCGAGAAATTGCGCGAAGAGATGCAAGTGGAATTTGTTATCGAAAACGGAAGTGTCCATATTCTGGATGGCGTTCGGGTGCAGAGATCGTCGCGTGCCGCTGTGCGTATCGCCGTGCGTCTGGCGCAGGATGGCATTATTCCAGAACAGGAAGCGGTGATGCGGGTTGATCCGCATACGTTAAACGAATTGTTGCACAGGCAAGTTGATCCAGAAGCGGAACGTGATGTTCTGACCACTGGAATCGCTGCAAGCCCAGGCGCGGCTACCGGGAAGATCGTGTTCACATCCGCAGAAGCTCAGGCAAGTGCGGCGCGGTCTGAACCCTGTATCTTGATCCGTCGAGAAACCTCGCCCGAAGATATCCGTGGCATGCATGCCGCTGTCGCCGTCTTGACCGAAAAGGGCGGCATCACGAGCCATGCGGCTGTGATTGGCCGTGGGATGGGGCTGCCGTGTATTGTTGGAGCGTCTGGTTTGCGGTTCCAAACCAAGAAAAAAGCACTGATGGCCCCGGATGGGCGCATTTTCAAAACCGGTGATGTTCTCACCATCGACGGCACATCAGGGCAGGTTCTTGTAGGCGAGCCCGCCATGCTGGAAGCCGCTTTGGATGATAGTTTTCAAACACTCATGGGATGGGCGGACAAGGAACGTGACATCGGCATTCGCGCAAATGCGGACACCCCTGCCGATGCACAGACCGCGCGTAACTTTGATGCTCAGGGGATTGGCCTGTGCCGGACTGAGCACATGTTCTTTGAGCCTGGGCGCTTGACGGTAATGCGCGAGATGATCTTTGCTGAAACGTCGTCGGGGCGTGCGGCGGCACTGGAACGATTGTTGCCGATGCAACGGGATGATTTCACACAGCTTTTCCGGATCATGCAGGGCAAGCCAGTCTGCATACGTTTGTTTGATCCGCCTTTGCATGAATTCCTGCCCGCAACCCGCACTGGACAACGCGAATTGGCCGAAGCGTTGGATCTGCAAGTTAGTGATGTGACGCGACGTGTCGAGGCGATGTCAGAATACAACCCGATGTTGGGTCTGCGCGGCGTACGTTTGGGTGTCACGGTGCCCGAAATTTATGACATGCAGGCGCGTGCAATTTTTGAGGCAACGCTAGAGGCCAGCAAACATGGCGCGGCGGTCGTGCCCGAGGTGATGATCCCACTGGTCAGCGCCAAGCGTGAGGTCGAGCTTGTGAAGGCGCGTATCGACACTGTTGCTGCGGCGGTTGCATCCGAAATGGGAACAGACTTTGACTACCGCTTAGGTGTCATGATGGAGACGCCGCGCGCATGTTTGCGGGCTGACGAGATTTCTCCCAATACAGCGTTTCTTAGCTTTGGAACAAATGACCTAACGCAGATGACCTATGGCCTGTCGCGTGATGATGCAGGCCGGTTCATGTCGGCGTATGTGCAACAAGGCGTTTTCACCGAAGACCCGTTCCATGTATTGGATACCGAAGGTGTGGGGGAATTGCTGAAACTGGGCGCAGAACGCGGTCGTGCAGCACAGCCCGATGTGACTCTTTCGATTTGTGGCGAACACGGTGGCAACCCCGAATCAATCGCGTTTTGCCGCGATGCTGGGTTTGATTATGTGTCCTGTTCGCCCTTCCGAGTCCCTGTTGCGCGTTTGGCCGCAGCCCAGTTGGCCATAGCTCATAAATTGGGGGGCGATCCCTAAATAACCGCAATATATAGTAGTTTTTAGACTTTTTCTGGCGTTTGACCGACGAGAGATTTCCCCAACTACTACCTTGCTTTTTCGACAAAACTGGACCTTCGCGGCGCTCTGATGTAATGCGCTTCGAGCGTTGGCTTAATTTTGCCTTTGCGGAACGAGTGTCGTGGGAAGTATTGAAATGAAATGGTTGCTTAAAATTGCTGTGCTTTCGGCAGCGATGATGGTTCCTCAGGTTTCTGTTGCGGACAAAGGTCTGGTGACTCTTCTGGAGAACGAACAGTCTTCTTTGAATTCTTTACCAGGTGCGCGGTTTCGCGAGTATCTCAAAGCGATCCGACCCAAAGCGCCCGCAGCAAACACTGTGGTAAAACCGGTTGACGTGACCTATACCCGGGCTTGGATAGACCAACGTGCAGCCCCAGACGGGAATGCAGATTGGCAATGCCTGTCCGAAGCTTTGTATTTTGAAGCTCGCGGTGAAACCGTCAAAGGCCAATTCGCCGTTGCAGAAGTCATCATGAACCGTGTCAAAAGCAGCCGGTTCCCTGATTCTGTTTGTGGGGTGATCCGTCAGGGAACGGGGCGCAAATACCAATGCCAATTCACCTATACCTGTGATGGCCGCAAAGAAGTGATTGCTGAAAAACGCGCGTTTGAACGTGTCTCAAAGGTCGCCCGCGCCACGATGGATGGCGTGACGCAGTCTTTGACAAACGGTGCTACGCATTATCACACAACCGCAGTTCGTCCCAGCTGGGCCAAAGTGTATAAACGCACCGCAAAAATCGGTGTTCACCTGTTCTACCGTCATAACTATCGCACCGCGAGCAACTAAGCGGGCGGAGCTAACGTAGGTCAGGCGATTCAGATCTGCAGGGACCGGAAGAACGACGCATTCGACCTCTGGTGTGGCGCATGTGAGGCTGCTATGGGCCCGCGCACTGCGTAGTTTGCGCACATTGTTTCCCGAGCCCCGGAGGGCATCATCATGAGCTCTGAGATCCGTCTCGCTTTTGCGCATCCATCCGAACGATCCGAGGCTACCGCTCCGCGCGGGCCTCTCGATCGGATTTCTCTACGCGACTACATTGTCGAGGTTGAGATTGGCGCGTTCCAAGCAGAACGTGGAACCACTCAGCGGATCTGCTTTAATGTCGTGGTCGAGGTCACACCGCTAACCGGTCCGATTGATGATGATGTGGATCGAATCCTGTCCTATGACCGCGTCACCGAAGCGATTGCGCATGAGCTTTCCGAAGAGCGGCTGAACCTGCTGGAAACTCTAGCCGAACGCGTGGCGGAGCGGATTTTGCTTGAGCCTCAGGCCGTAAGAGCCTTTGTTCGGATTGAAAAGCTGGATCGTGGATCTGGTGCTTTGGGTGTGGAAATCGTGCGTTCAGGCGAAGTTGCACATGAGATCACCGAAGATGAAGGTCCCCATCCGCGCCTTGTTTATTTGTCCAATGATGCGATTACGCATGAAAATCTCGGTGGCTGGATCGATCAGTTGCAAGCGCGAGAACGTCCGTTGATCTTGTGTGTCGGGGCTGCGGATTTGGCGGCCCCTCAGACAGGGCACACGATGACCCAACGCAGGATTGACCTTCTGGCGATTGAGCAAAATGCATGGAAACTGGCATCGCGCGACCCTCGATGCGTTGTCGTCGCAACACGGACCGAATTGGACTGGGCGATGAAGAACGGTCAGATTTGCGTTTGGGCTCCGTCCAAAATCGTTTTGGATGCGGTCGATGGTCCTTCTGCGGCGCCCTCGGAGGCTGTGCCGTTGGCGGCATGGTTTGCGGCCACATTTGAAGCCGACGAGATGTTGGTGATTGATGCGGAGCTGCCTGAAAACCCGGGGGTTCCTCTGCGTCGGGTTCCACTGGATCAGGCGCAGTTGTGATCGAATATTACCGTCCGTTGGTGCAACAGGGGAAAGCGCGACCGGATTCTGCAGTTCCTTTGGTGGGGACCGAACTTTGGTTTCGCGACGTCGAGGTGCTGACTCGAAACGCGCCTGCTCGTGTTCTACCTGTTCGTGAGGTGCCTGCAGATAAATTGGCGCGTCTTTGTTCTGGCCGCGCTCCACTTGCAGGATTAAATCTGGCACAGCCTCAGATCATGGGGATATTAAATACGACCCCTGACAGTTTCTCAGATGGTGGCCTGCACAACAGTGTTGAGGCCGCCTGTACTGGGGCTGCTGATATGACCCGGTCAGGCGCAAGTATCCTGGATATTGGTGGGGAATCGACCCGCCCGGGTGCTGCGTTTGTGCCTGCCGAGGAAGAGATCGCGCGCACTGCCCCAATTATCAAGGCCATTCGCGCCAACTCTGATGTTGTGATCTCAGTGGATACGCGTAAGGCATCGGTGGCGCAGGCTGCTTTGGAAGCGGGGGCGTCGCTGGTGAATGATGTCTCCGGGTTTACCTTTGATTCAGAGCTGGCTCCTGTTTGCGCGGCAGCGAACGTTCCTGTGTGTGTAATGCATGCGCAAGGGGACCCGGCTACGATGCAGGATGAGCCTGCTTATGACAATGTCCTGCTCGATGTGTACGATTTTCTTGAAGGGCAGATTCAGGTACTTGAACGACGCGGCATGTCACGCTCTCACATACTGGTGGATCCGGGCATCGGGTTTGGGAAGACGCTGACCCACAATTTAACCTTGCTGCAAAACCTGAGCTTGTTTCACGGGCTAGGCGCTCCGATATTGCTGGGTGTCTCACGCAAGGGTTTCATAGGAAAGCTTGGTCAAGAACCTCGCGCTGACCAACGCGCACCGGGGTCGATTGCAGTTGGGCTTGCCGGGCTGAGCCAAGGCGTGCAGGTTCTGCGGGTTCATGATGTGGCAGAGACGATGCAGGCTGTTCGATTGTGGCAGGCCGTGCGCTGATCGTAAAACGCTACGCGTCTGATTGGGAGAAAAGCCGCTTGAACGCGCCATATTGACTGAGCGCGACACCGAGCAAAATCAGGATCAGAGCCCAAAGCAATGACGGGGGCAGGGGTTCGTTCAAAACCAACCACCCAAAGAAGACCGACCACAGTGGAACCTGATAATTGGTCAAGCTCATGAATGTTGGGCCGGCCCTGCGCACCACCATGACACGCAGCAAAAATGCGCCTGCTGTGGGCACCAGCCCTAGCAGGGCGAGTGCTAGAAATGTACGCGAATCCACGGCGGGGGGCGGGCCTTCGACACGAAGGGCACAGATCAAGGCGATGGGCGTTCCAATCGCCAAAGTGATTGCGGTCAAGCCGGTTGAGTCCACGGTAGGGAGCTTGCGTAACAAAACGCTGGATATGGCATAACACCCTGCAGCCCCCAGAACAGCCAAGCGGCCAAAGGTTTCATTTGCTGAAGCAGAGCTTTCAAAAGCCTGCCCGCCGATCAGAATGACGACTCCGGCGAACCCGATGACAAATCCTGCAACCTTGCGCCAGCTGAGCTGTTCGCCGGGAACCATGAAATGGGCAAGCGGAAGAACCATCAGAGCAACAGACGCCATGGACACCCCCGTGAAGCCACTGGTGACGAATTGCTGGCCCCAACTGATCAACAAAAAAGGGAGGGCAGTGCTGATCACGCCGATAACAAGCGTCAGGCCTACGGTTGCAGGGGTGGGGCGTTCTGCAAACAGGGTCCCACCACGAACTTGCCAGATCAGCCCAACCAATGCAGTCGCAAATACAACGCGCGCTGTCGCCAGCCAAAAGGGTGTGATCCCTTCAAGGGCGATTTCAATGACCAGAAACGTCGCCCCCCAGATCACCCCAAGGGCAGCGACCATAATCCAATCTCGGCGGGAAATTTCGGGGGGTTGTATCATAGCGCGACTTGACCCCGGACCAAAGCCGGCGTCAAGCGCGGAAACCTATGACTGGTCTATCTTAGGCATTAAGTGCAGGCGTCGCGGACCATCTTTTGGAATTCAGCCAACATGACCTCTCCGCCCAACCCTTCGGCCAAGGCGGCGACTGAATAATCCGGGGACCGCAGAGAACGCTGCATCTTTTCGCACACCCAGACATCTTCGGTCTGGAAATCCCCTGTTTCGAGGGCGGGCTGCGTCCAGTTCTTGGATTCGATCAGACCGCTTTCGGGATCGTATCCCGGTGTCCCTTTGAGCGGCTCTTTGTAGCTCCACCAACTTTTGGGGGACCATGTGCGCGAACGCATGATCATTGTGTCGCCATCTATTGGTTCGATTGTTGAGACAGTCAGCGACCAAGGCGACGGCACGATCAGCGTGGTTGGGAACATCATGTAAACACCCCCATAACCAAGATCTTTGGCCCCCTTAAACGTGGGCATTCCACCTCCTTTTGCCTGTTTCTCAACAAACACTGGGATGCGGTTTTTGATGCCGTTGCGTTCTGTCGAATACCAGACCATATGTTCGCCGTGTTGGTCCCAGACATTCAGTCCCGTTTTGGGTCCGCCCAGCGTGTTCTCGTGCAGGTAGGCCAGGTGATACCCATCAATCGCGTTCTCAAAAAAGACCTTCCAGTTGCATTTGATCCGATAGACGAACTCTTCGCTGCGCTCCAATTTCTCTGAGATGATATCGTGAGGAAAAGGTGCAGCATCAAGCGGAGAGATCCACTCATCAAAACGAGCATTTGGGTTTGGGTTGGCAAAGACCATGCCCTTCCAACAACCAATGGCCGCATTGTGCAGATTCAGAGACTTGCGGTCCAGATCAGGGAAGCATTCAGACCGGTCAGGCACTCCACGCAGGCGACCGTCTAGGCCAAAGGTCCAGCGGTGATAAGGGCAAACTAGCGTTTTACCAGCGTTGCCTTTGCCTTCGAGTAGCTCAGTACCCCTGTGGCGGCAGATATTTTTGAAGGCGTTCAGATTGCCTTCAACGTCTTGAACAACCGCAATGGGCTGCACGCCGATACGCGCGGTGACATAATCCCCTGCCTGGCCAAAATCGCTGTCAAAAGCCACTAGTTGCCACGAGTTAGCGAAGAGGGTTTCCTGTTCACGTTGGAACCATTCGTCTGAATAATATGCCTCTTTGGGCAAAATTTGCGCTGGCATGGGTATCCTTTCCTAGCTTGACCTTCAATTAACGATCAAATGTGACAAATTAAAGGGTGGCTGGGAATTTAAGATAATAAGGGGATACCACAAAAAAGGCCCCCGGTCGAAACCGAGGGCCAAAAGCTGTCAACTTGTGAGTGCTTAGTTCTTTTCTTTGTCGACCATCTTACCGGCCGAGATCCAAGGCATCATGCCGCGCAGTTTGGCACCTGTTTCTTCGATCATGTGCTCATCGTTGGCACGACGAGACGCTTTGATGGTTGGCTGACCAACCGCATTTTCCAGCATGAAGTCACGAACGAATTTACCCTGCTGGATGTCGTTCAGAACTTCTTTCATCGCTTTCTTGGTCTGCTCGTAAGGCAGGATGCGTGGGCCGGTTACGTACTGACCAAACTCAGCGGTGTTCGAGATGGAGTAGTCCATGTTGGCGATGCCGCCTTCATAGATCAGGTCAACGATGAGCTTCACTTCGTGCAGGCATTCGAAATAAGCCATTTCTGGTGCGTAACCAGCTTCGACCAGAGTTTCGAAACCACAACGGATCAGTTCAACAAGACCGCCACACAGAACAGCTTGTTCGCCGAACAGGTCGGTTTCGCACTCTTCACGGAAGTTGGTTTCAATAATGCCGGAACGACCGCCGCCGATTGCGGAACAGTAGGACAGGCCGATTTCCAGCGCTTTGCCTGTTGCATCGTTGTCTACTGCAACAAGGCATGGCACGCCGCCGCCTTTGGTGTATTCGCCGCGTACGGTGTGACCGGGGCCCTTAGGCGCCATCATGATCACGTCAACGCCTTCTTTGGGCTCGATCAGGCCAAAGTGTACGTTCAGGCCGTGGGCAAATGCGATGGCTGCACCGGGCTTGATGTTGTCGTGTACGTATTTCTTGTACGTTTCTGCCTGCAATTCGTCGGGCATGGTGAACATGATGACGTCACACCAAGCTGCGGCTTCGGCGATGCCCATTACCTGCAGGCCTTCGCCTTCGGCTTTCTTGGCAGACGCAGATCCTTCGCGCAGAGCGACGACAAGATTCTTAGCGCCTGAGTCACGCAGGTTCAACGCGTGCGCGTGACCTTGCGAACCGTAGCCCAGGATGGCCACTTTTTTGTCTTTGATCAGGTTAATATCGCAATCGCGATCATAATAAACGCGCATGTCAGCCGTCCTTTTTCGAATTGAATTGCAGAGGTTGTACCCCTGCCATCGTTGATTGACGAGGGCATGCGGCTTGATTATTTGTGGTTGGTGAGAAGAATAATTCGCATAAAGTCAGGTTCGTGTAAATTTCATGCTTGATGACATTGATCGACGCATTCTACGGCACTATCAGGCCGATCCCAGCCTGAGCACGTCCGATCTGGCGGAACGCTGTCGGATCACGTCTGGGGTTTGCTGGCGTCGGATAGAAAAGATGCAGTCCACTGGGGTGATCCTTGCACAAGAGGCGGTGATAGACTGGGGGGCGATGGGTTATGCGGTCGAGGTGTCCTTGAGGGTGACGTTAGACAAGACACAGGCGCGTGCCTTTGATGAATTTACGGCTGCTGCGCGGCTTGTACCCGAAGTGATCGAAATCCAAACATTTCTGGGTCGTGTCGATGTGCGCCTTTCCGTGATCGCACGGGACATGCGCCATTATCAGGAAATTTATCGCGACCGTATTCTGACTTTGCCTCACATCGCAGACATCGAAGCCTTGATGCACATAGCGCGCGTCAAAAGTAGCGAGGGATTGCCCGTATGATCGATTTGGATGATCTAGACCGGAAATTGCTGTTCGCTTTGGCGAAAGACGCCACACAAAGCGCCGGAGCATTAGGGCGGCGGTTTGGGCTTTCGCAGCCTGCAACGTGGAGACGGATCAAACGTTTACAGGATGCAGGGATCATCAAGGGGCACCGTCTGCGACTGAATGCCGAGGCTCTGGGCTTTGGCGTGACTGTTTTTCTGGGCGTTAAATTGGCTCGCAAAGGGCATATTAGCCTTGATGATTTCGAACGAGCGGTGAGTGCGATCCCAGAGGTGCAGACGGTGGAGCATGTTTTGGGTCTGTATGATTACCGGCTCCGGGTGGTGGCACGGGATTTGCCTGACTTTGAACGCGTTTTGCGCCGTCGCATCATGACCTTACCGGGGGCCGGCGATGTCGAAGCGAACGTTTTGCTCAGCGAAGAGCGTTTGCCCGGACCTTTGGGCGTCTCTCTGGGGGACTAAAGTTTCCGATGTGTGTCGCAAATGAGCAGTGCAAGTCTTAGAACGATCCGAGTAGGCTTTGCGTGAACCCCGATCCCTCGTTAGATCAGGAGGGAAATTTTTGGAGAGAACGTGATGGCTGCTTTGCTCGATACCGTTGACCCTGAAGGTCTAGAAGAATTCTCGGTGGTGTTCACCGACCGCTCACTGAACCATATGTCCGCTGCGTTTCAGCAGGTGATGCGCGATATTTCGGGGATGTTGCGTGAGGTGTATAACGCCCATGCTGTTGCTGTGATCCCGGGCGGTGGCACCTACGGGATGGAGGCGGTCGCCCGGCAGTTCGCGCGTGGTGCAGACGTATTAGTGGTGCGCAACGGGTGGTTTTCCTATCGTTGGAGCCAAATCTTTGAAGTTGGCGGATTGGCGGCGTCCTCAACCGTGATGAAGGCGCGTCAGTCTGGCAATGTGGATGCATCCCCTTTTGCACCCGCGCCAATTGACGAAGTTGTTGCGGCGATCCGCGAAAACAAACCTGATGTAGTCTTTGCCCCTCATGTGGAAACGGCTGCAGGGGTGATTTTGCCAGATGACTATGTGACCGCCATGGCTGCAGCCGCGCACGAAGTTGGCGCGCTGATGGTTTTGGATTGCATTGCCTCGGGTTGTGCGTGGGTTGATATGCAGGCGACAGGCGTTGACGTGTTGATTTCGGCCCCGCAAAAAGGCTGGAGTGCCTCACCCTGTGCTGGTTTGGTGATGATGTCCGAACGGGCTGAGGCGCGTTTGGAAGAAACGACCTCAGACAGTTTTGCCATAGACCTGAAAAAATGGCGCCAAATCATGCAAGCCTTCGAAGGTGGCGGGCATGCCTATCATGCCACCATGCCGACTGACGCGCTGCGCGATTTTCGCGATACCATGTTGGAAACAAAAGACTACGGTTTTGACAAGCTGCGCGATGCACAGTGGGCTTTGGGCAATGGCGTGCGTGCTATGCTGGCTGAAAATGGGATCACATCGGTTGCAGCAGACGGATTTGGCGCACCGGGTGTCGTGGTGAGCTATACATCGGACCCGGAGGTCCAAAATGGTAAGAAGTTTGCGGCTCTGGGAATGCAGATCGCGGCGGGTGTGCCGTTACAGTGTGATGAGCCTGTGGGATTCAGCACCTTCCGGCTGGGCCTGTTTGGTCTCGACAAGCTGTATGATGTAGATGGCACAATCGCGCGTTTGCGTCGTGTCTTGGATCAGGTTCTCTGATCATGCTTTTGGTCGGGGCGGAAATTACTGTCCGCCCCAAGGCCATACCGTAAACTTAGGCCTATAACGATTAGGCTAAGCGCTAACCAGCTGCCGCCCCAAAGCAGAGTTGAACCGCCAAATTCTTCGGCGAGCATGCGTGCATCAGATTGCAGAAATGACCGTCGGATGGTGTCGTCGAAAATATCATATGGTACATAGATCATACTGGCGAGGCCGATCACACGCAGGAACAAGTCGTTGAGATCACGCGGTAGATACTTTGCCGAGGCCATCATGCCTGCTCCAGTTATCAACCCGAACCCAAGTGCAAACCCGTCGCGGACATACAAGCCAGTCGCCGCGAGAATGAGCGCGCCCAGTCCGGCGAAAACCACCCGGTCCAAATGAGTTCGAACCGCGACGATCAGCAAGGTGGCCCCAATCAGCAGCGAACCTAAATACCCAGCACTCAAAGTAATAAACCGACTACCGCCACGCCCAATGACTGCGCCACCTTCCTGTGGCACAATGGTCAGGCTTTCCACAGTGCCACCCGTTAACAATAGGGCGGCAGCGTGTGAGAGCTCATGTAAAAAAACGATCAATATTTTTAACGGCAAAACCACTGGGGTTTGCCATAGCGCGAACAACAGCGCAGTCAGCGCAAGTAGTTGCCAGTGTCCGCGGATAAGGCCATGCATGCTCAGCGCACGCCCAATCCCATTTGCATCAATGTCTTGCGAACAGGAGCCATCGAATAGAGCGCATTCAAACCTGCGGCACGCATATCGCGCAGTGGGCGCGCCTCAACCATCGAAGCTCGGTTCAATAGTTCGATCCCTTTGACGCGCAGTTCGATGTCACGGATGCGGGCTTTGTGATAGGTATCCAGCATCTCTTGATCGCCCAGACCCTCGGCGCGCGCGGTGGCCAGATCCAGTAAGCAGCGCAAATCACCAAGCGACATGTTTAACCCTTGGGCACCGATCGGGGGGACCACATGCGCGGCTTCAGCCATTAAGGCGATACGTTCCCCTGACAAACGATCCGCGGATTGGCTGATGATAGGCCAGATGGTGCGGCGTGAGGCGAGCTTTAGCGGGCCGAACAATCCGCAAGATCTTTCGGTCATTGCAGCCTCAAATTCAGCCGGATCAAGCTTGGACAGCTCAACCGCTTTGGGACCGCGTTCCATCCAGACAATGGCGGATGACGGCGACCCTTGCCAATCGGGCAGGGGGACCAGCGTAAAGGGGCCTCCGGATCGGTGGATTTCGGTCGACACATTTTGATGGGCGATGGGATGGGTGACTGCAAAGGCCAACGCCTTTTGACCATACCGGGTGGTGTGGACGTTGATCCCGGCCGCATCGCGCATTGGGGAGCTTCGCCCGTCGGCTGCAAGTACCAGTTTGCACCGAACACGTGTGCCATCGCTTAACCCGACACGTGCCTCGGCCTGACGTGTAAAGAGTGTGCTTGTACCGGTTCCGGGTCGAAAATCGACATTGGGAAGGTCAGCCAAGCACGCTACTATTTCACGCCTTAGCAGCCAGTTTGGCAGGTTCCATCCAAAGGGTAGATCTGACAGATCAGCCGCGTTGAAATCACGCACGATCCGCGGTTCTGGTAATTCGCCCCCCGCGTCCACAATGCGCATGATCTGCAACGGCGCGGCATGATCACTCAGTCGCGCCCACAAGCCGCACTGTTCCAACAGCATTTGTGCCGGTTGCAGAAATGCAGTGGTGCGCATGTCCGACCCTTCGACGTCCCGTTCAGTCACGGGCGGCGTCGGATCAACACAAATCACGTCAAACCCAGCTGCACCAAACGCAGCTGCCGCAGTCAATCCGGCGATACCTCCGCCGGAGATCAGGATGTCGCAAGACTCGGTCATGAGCTTTCCCTTCTTTCTGGGCTGCAATCTAGGCCGATACGGACACCAAGGCCAAGCGGCATCCTGTCCTGCTTTATTTTCCGCGTGAAATCAGAATGAGGATCAAGAACATGACGGGGACAAACAGGACCGCCGGCAAATAAAATCCGGGTAACCCGAACAGCAAAGTGGAACATCCCCACATGCAAACAACTGCGGCAATTGCGAAAAACCAGATGTCCGCGCCACCTTCGGCCATTTCTTTGGCCATCCAGCCAAACAGTGGAATAGCAAAGACCAAACGGTTCAGTAGCGGTGGGCGGATGGGGAAATCTGTGGCAGCCATTGGAGCCTCTTGGTTGAGAAGTATAAGCTGCAGGTAGGTGTAAAAAGATGCATTGATCAGGTGTATTTTCGTCGCAGGTCGTGATCAGGACAGCTGCGCCAGAAACCGGGTTAAATCATCTGTGTGATGTTCGATATGGTCGGCCTTGTGTGGGTCTGGAGCGACGTGAACGGTCCGCATTCCCATATCGTGGGGGGCCGCCAGATTGCGGGGGTCGTCTTCGAACATAGCAGCTGTTGTCGGGATGACATCTGCCTTGGCGAAAACCATTTCAAAGGCCTTTTTTTCGGGCTTGGGATGATAGTCCGCATGTTCGACGCCATAAACTGCATCAAACAAACCGCTCAAACCACGGGCAGAGAGAACACGTTCGGCATAGGGTGCAGAGCCGTTGGTATAAACGATGCGTTGGCCGGGCAGGGCGCGGATGTGCGCTGCCAATGCAGCGTCGGGTTCCATGTGGCTCATGTCAACCGCATGCACAGCATCGAGGTAAGGAACCGGATCGAGATCATGTTCACGCATCAGGCCGGCCAGGGTTGTCCCGTATTCACGCCAGTAGTGCGATCTTAGGTGATCGGCCTCTACTTGTGACACACCCAAGGTGGTCATCACATAATCTGTCATCTTGACCTCGATCTGATCGAACAGGCGCATGTGCGGCGGATACAGGGTATTGTCCAAATCGAATACCCAGTGAGAAACATGAGAGAAAGCATCTTTGACCATCCCAGTGATCTAGGCCAAAGCTGTGTTTGGATCAATGGCAAGGCTTGATTGAAGTCATCGCACAGGGATAGACAGGTTCGAATAGGGAGCGCAGATCAAATGAGCCAGAGCCGACATCCGCAGAAAGATGCTTATCACCTGATCCTCGATGCGATTGACGTTGGGGTCTATAAACCGGGGGATCGGCTTGTTGAAAGTGATCTGGCCGAGCGCTTTGGTGTGTCTCGAACTCCGATTCGTGAAGCGCTACAACGTCTTGAAACACAGTCGTTGTTGGAACGAGACGGGCGATCCCTTATCGTCGCGTCGCTTACGCATAACCAGATGTCCGAGTTGTATGCGGTACGACGGGCGCTCGAAGGGTTGGCAGCGCGCCTAGCTGCGCGCCATGCTACCGAAGAAGAGATCAAGGTTCTCTACGATATGGTCGAAAGAGATGATGCCTTGATCGATGATCCCAAAGCTTTGAGTCGTGCAAACCGCCGGTTTCATGAACAGATCCATTTGGCATCACACAACCGATACCTTGTACAACAATTGGATCTTGTTCATCGAACCATGGCGTTGATGGCGACGACCTCTTTGGCAGCAGAAGGGCGTGGCGAAATCGCACAGAGTGAACACAAAGGCATCGTGCAGGCGATCGAAGCGCGGGATGAAGAAGGCGCAGAGGCGGCGTTGCAAGAACACATATCGATTGCCTTCATGACGCGGCTTAAACTGGATGCTGGCGAACGCGAACGAAAATAGCGCCGCTCGCGGCTAAATAGGGTCGGTGACCTCTTCTACGGCCTGACCATGTTGGGTTTTATCCCAAAAGAACGGATCACTCACCAATTCGTAAAGAGCCTTGTAAGCCGCGAGCACACCTAATGGGAAATAGAATACCATTGAGGGCACCCATCCCACGAGGAAGTGTCGCTTGGACGAGGTGACTGCGGCGATCCCGACCGCAAGCGCCAGTAACTCGGTTGCGACGAATACCCCAACTGAAAATGTCATAAAGGATGCGGGCAGCGCAGCCTGTACGGGATGGGGCAAGCCAAACAAGATCAGCCAAAAAGACCAAAGGACCGGAGCCAACAGGAACTGACCGAGTGTGCCAAGAAAGAATGCCTGCAGCCCAAAAAAACGACGGGCCCCTAGATCGGCCCAGAGCTTGGACGGGGACCGCATGTGCACCAGATAGGTGACCATGAACCCTTTCAACCAACGTGACCGCTGCTTTACCCAAGGCCACGTGCGGAAATTGGCTTCTTCGAATGTGACGGTATCGATCAGTTCCGTCCGATAACCAGCTCGGCACAACCGAACCCCAAGATCCGCATCTTCAGTGACATTGTGTGCATCCCATCCACCGAGTTCCTCAAGAACTTTGCGTTTGAAAAACAAGGTTGTACCGCCAAGAGGGACCACAAGTTTCATCCGTGCAATACCCGGTAGAATAACGCGGAACCAGCTGGAATATTCGATTGTAAAGCACCTGGCACGCCAACTGCTGCGCGGGTTGTAATAGTCCAAAATACCTTGCAAACAGACAACATCGTCGGGTGCGTTATTAAATCGTTCGACGACATGCTGTATCTGGTCAGGCATTGGGGCATCTTCGGCATCCCAAACACCGATAATGTCACCTTTGCAGAAATCCAGCGCGTAGTTCATCGCCCTTGGTTTGGTTGTTAAGCCCGTATGTTCAGGTACCCGAATTACGCGGATCCAACTGGGTAGCTCGGTGCGCGCCACTGTTTCACTTGTGATGTGGTCTTTTTCCTCTAACACCAGCACAACATCCAGCAATGCCTTAGGGTAGGTGAGGCGACCCAAGCGGGTGATCAATGCCGAAGCGATTTCTCGTTCTTTGTAGAGTGGAACCATGACCGATACTTTTGGCAGGCGAAATCCAATGCCTTTGGAAGAGAGGCCAGTATCCGGTTGGCTGGATGCGCGAAATTTGGACTGCAGGTAAACCACAAAAGAGATAAGTTTGAGGGTCGAAAATAGAAGCAGTGTAGCAACAGCGACAAGAAAGAGCGCCGTCAGAACTAAGGTGGGTATCAAATAGGTCGCAGCAGCCAGGCATATACTTGCGACAATGGCTGGTATGCGGGTTTCTGATTGCCAGGTTCGGCAACTATAAACTCGGTCGACACGCTCTTCAGCGGCAGCGGCGAGTGACTTTTTGTATTGAGCGGCAAGGGCCGCAACGATCTGTTCTTCGTCAGCTAAAACAGGAAGTGCAATCACCCCAGCGGTTTGCAGTGTGCTTTTTGAGAGATGAAAATGATCAGGTCTAGAAGTAGCAATCAAAAGGATCGGCCCAAGACGCATCCAGGGAACAACGCGGTGTTCGAGCCAAAATTCAGCAGGCATGACGTCGCATAATTCTTTTGTGGGTGGTGTTTCCTCTAGATCAGCCAATTGAACGCCAAATTGAAGCGATAACATTTCAAGGATGTCACGTTTGCTGGCCCACCCTTCAGCCACGATAATCTCACCAATCGGAGCCTTGAGCCGCAACTGTAAATGAAGCGCCTTGACGAGCTGCTGTTGGGTGATGATGCCATTGCCAACAAGATGCCGCCCAAGGCGTTGGTGGGTTTGGTCAAGCGCCAGCGCAGGTGTGGAAGAAACAAGCCTGAGATGCTGTTCGCTCATAAAAAAACCCTAACGGAAGAAAGTTTCCGTTAGGGTTGCGCGAGTTATGTTAACACAGAGTTAACGTGCGTTGGGAACTGCAGTTCAAGCCGTTGCCTTTTGCACATCCATTGCTTCAGCAAACCGTTCAAACAGGTAAAAACTGTCTTGCGGACCAGGGCTGGCCTCGGGGTGGTGCTGCACTGAATAAACGGGCCGGTCGGCCATGCGGATGCCGCAGTTTGAACCGTCAAACAGAGACCGGTGCGTTTCTAGAACGCCATCGGGCAGAGATTGCGCATCAACAGCAAAGCCGTGATTCATCGACGTGATCTCAACCTTTCCAGTGTCCATGTCTTTGACTGGGTGGTTGGCGCCGTGATGGCCGTGGTTCATTTTGACGGTCTTAGCACCCAGCGCCAAGGCGAGCATTTGATGACCCAAGCAGATCCCAAAAACAGGCAGTTGGGTCGTCTCCAGGATCTCTTTGATCATAGGAACAGCATATTCGCCGGTGGCTGCCGGATCACCGGGGCCGTTGGACAGAAAAACACCATCGGGATCATGCGCCAGAACTTCGGCAGCGGTCGAGGTCGCAGGCAAAACCGTAACATCACAACCAGCAGACGCCAAGCAGCGCAAGATATTGCGTTTCGCACCGTAATCCAGAGCAACAACTTTGTGCTTTGGAGCCTCTTGCCGGGTATAGCCGTCGGGCCAAGCCCACCGCATTTCGTCCCAACGATAGCTTTGGGCGCAAGTGACGTCTTTGGCCAGATCCATGCCTTCTAGACCTGCGAATTCGCGCGCGGCAGCGACCAGTGCCTCAACATCAAAGTTGCCTTCGGGGTCGTGCACCAATGCCACGTGCGGGGCACCTTGCTGTCGAATGGCCCGGGTCAAGCGGCGTGTATCGATCCCGCCGATGGCGATTCGCCCACGGGCGGCCAGCCAACTCTGAAGATCTTGGGTCGAGCGCCAGTTCGATGGCGTTGTTGGATCCCACTTAACAACCATGCCGGCTGCTACCGGATCACCAGTTTCGTCATCTTCGGGTGTTACGCCGACGTTGCCGATATGAGGGAAGGTGAATGTCACAACTTGACCCGCATACGAGGGGTCTGTCATGATTTCTTGATAGCCAGTCATGGCGGTGTTGAAACAGAGTTCTGCAACCGTCTGGCCTGTCGCACCAAAACCGGTTCCGTAGAATACTGTTCCGTCAGCCAGCGCCAGACAGGCAGTGGGTTTGGGCGAGGCAGATAGGGCCATGACGCGACTCTCCTGTAGGGTAAATCGAGGGATACCTAAGGGGCTTAGGCCGTTGGGTCAAGGGCGTAGAAAAATGCCCGGTTTCAATGGTTTCAATAACTTAGCCATATTCGTATGCTGTTGTGTCGCGGTTTTTCTTTGGGTATGTTCGGGGTCTTGTGTTTCCATGGGGATGGACAATTAGTATGGATATGCGCACTCGGGTCGGTAACGCCCTGAAACAAGCGATGAAAGACAAAGCGGTTGATCGCTTGTCAACTTTGCGGCTGATAAATGCAGCTATCAAAGACAAAGATATCGCGGCACGCGGGGCTGGCAGTGAAGAGGCCCAATGCTGTGGCGATGCAGAAGTCCTTGCGATACTTGGAAAAATGACCAAGCAACGGCAGGAAAGTGCCCGCACCTATGAAGAGGGTGGGCGATTGGATCTGGCAGAACGTGAGCTGCAGGAAATCAATGTCATCGAAGAATTTCTGCCAAAGCAACTGAGTGACAAAGAGGTCTCAGAAGCGATTCTTGCTGCGATTACGTCGACCAGTGCTGAGTCGATCCGCGACATGGGCAAGGTCATGGGAGAGCTCAAAGGGCGATTCACCGGCCAGATGGATTTTGGCAAGGTAGGGCCCATGGTCAAGGATCAGCTCTGCGCGGCCTCACCGGGGCAATGTTAGATCGATCCCGATAAAAATCCGCAGATTGTGACCAAAGGCTTCGCGATTGCGGAGCCTTTGTTTTTGGAAAAATCTGCGTTTTGCGCTTAGAGCGTATTACGGATCAGCGACGCAGTTTGCGAACGAGTTCGGGATAGAGCGCTTTTCGTTCATCTTCTGCAAGGAACGCCCCAATCTCTACTTTGCGCCCACCCCCACTGAGGGTGATGTAGAATGGGACGGGGCCACCTTTTTCATGCATTTCAGCGCGTGCCCAATATTGGTTGCATTCCCATTCCTGGGTTTGCCCATTTGGGTTGGTCCGCACCAAATGAGCGTTGTCGCGGGAAAGAGTGAGCACCTCAAGTATTCTGCGCTGTCGGTAGTTATGCTCCAGTGCATACCAGGTGCCAGCTACCATTATGAGAACAAAAGGCAGCAGGCCCCACAAAACGGCGGATCCCAGCAAACCCAACATTGGGATAATGGCGAGGGTGAACAAGGATAGGATCAATGCAGCTGCGCCGCGCGGGGGCAGTGAATTATGGGGCCACAGTTTCAATTCCTGCACGTCTGTGGCGTCAGGTGCGCGCTCGGAATGCGCTGTAGGGGATATGGACCAAGTATAAGGCATGTTGCTTCAGCCAAGACCTAACACGATGGCGGAAACTGTCGAGAGGAAAACAGGCCTAAGTTACATGACCCAGTCGTGCCCAAGACAACGCGTCATCCAAGCGATCATCACCCCAAAACACCTCGTCGCGCACGACAAAACTGGGGGCGCCAAATACGCCGGATCTAACGGCCCGATCTGTTTCATCAGCCAGTTCTTTCACAATCGCGTCTGATCTGGACCGGATCAGCGCCTCGGCCGGGTCCTGACCAGATCGATGCAGCGCCTCGGACAGATTGGGTTCGCTCCCCGCAGGTAATCCATCAATGAACCAGATACGATAGCTTTCTCGTGTAAAGGGAATGCCCCAATCTTCTTTCAGCCCTAGAAGCGCGACTTGATTTACAAGCTGGAGATCGGGAATGGGGTATGGCGCAGGAACGCGGGCTGTTATTCCGTATTTCGCAGACCGACGTTCAATGTCGCGCCACATATAGGCGGATTTTTCGGGTTTGCCTGCAAACGGAATATTCTTTTGATCGATCATGACGCTTCGCACGTTGAAAGGTCGCCAGCGCACCGTCACATCATTAGCGCGCGCCCAATCCGGCAATCGCATAACGGTAAGGTAGCTGTAGGTGCTACCGATCGAGTACCAGAAGTCGATTTCAGGCATACGAACACTCCGAGATCCATTGTGTTTGAGAGACTGTAACGCATTTTATCAATTTTCGGAAATTGTCTGAATTGGGGGAACTCTAGATCGCTTTTCTGGATCCGCATTTTAGTGAACAGGGCACTATACTTTTGCCCTGTACACTAAACAGGAGGAAATGGGTTAATTGATGAGGTATTTTGATGCCGTAGTAATTGCGGCCTCTGTGATTGCGAGATCTTCGTCAGTCAATGCGAGACATGGATAGGTTTTGCCTGCTGATTTGAAGATACCGAGTTGGTGCAAAGCGGCGTGATACCGGTTTGTCGCTGTGGTGTCGGCATTCAGCACATCTCGGTAATTGCGCACTGGGTGTGGGGTAAACACAACTTCGAATAGGCTGGGTTCGCCAACGATTTGATAGGGAAGGCCAACGGCGTCCAGTGCCGTCCGCGTCATATCCATAATACTGTTCCCGAATAAGTTTAGTTTTTCATAGGTTCCGGGGCGCCGCAGGATTTCGAGGGTTTTCAATCCTGCGACAGCGGCAACCGGATTGCCTGCAAGGGTGCCCATTTGCATCAGCCATTTGTCGCGACCGACGATCTGGGCATCGAAATGGGCCATAATGTCGGCACGCCCGACGACAGCCCCCAAAGGAAAGCCGCCGCCAATCACCTTTCCTAAGGCGCATAGATCAGGCGTGACACCGTAATGGGCCTGAGCCCCACCATAGGCAAAGCGAAAGCCAGTCACCACTTCGTCAAAGATCAGGATAATTCCGTGTTTGTCCGCTTCATCCCGCAACAATTGCAGAAAACCGGGCAGGGGCGGAACGATACGTTGCAACGGTTCTACGATAATGGCTGCAATATCGGTCCCATATTCTGCAAGAATGGATTTGACATAGTCAAAGTCGTTGAAAGGCGCGATTACCATTTCAGATGCGACGCTGTCGGGAATACCGGCGCTGTCTGGAATTGGTTGTGGGAAATTGGCTTGTTGCGTTGGCGCAAGGCTCATCTGAGCTTCGGCGCTCATGCCGTGATAGCCGCCTTCAAACTTCAGGATTTTGGTGCGCCCGGTAAAGGCGCGTGCCAACCGTAGCGCGTACATGTTTGCCTCGCCTCCCGAAGCGACAAAGCGCAGTTTCTCGCCGCACGGCATAGCATTGCAAATCTCTTCGGCCAGTTCGACACCTGCACTGTTATTGGCAAAGAATGTCATGCCTTTCGGGATCTGCTCAAAGATGGCTTCTTGAACTTCTTCGTTGCCGTGACCAAGCAACATTGGACCCGAACCAATCAGATAATCGATGAATTCGTTGCCGTCTTCGTCCCAGACACGGGCAGCTTTGCCGCGGCTGATAAAGATTGAAGGATCAAAATTCCCCAGCCCTCCGGCTGGTAAAATCTCTTTGGCACGTGCGGCCCATTCCGCTTGGGTTGGTATCTTTTTCATAGGTCCGTCCGGTATCGAATCAGGTTGGCAAGGCAGATCAAGAAATGGGGCACCCATTTTCCCTGGTCCAGCATCCAACGCCATTTGAAAACCCTAGCGTTACCGTCTGCAAGCAACCAGAATGATACACCTTCACGAACTCACAATGTCGTGCGTGGTTTCCCCAGACAGTCACAAGACAAAAAAACACCTGCCATAGAGATCTACGACAGGTGTTTTGTCTTTTTGCAGATATCCAGAAACCAGTCCGGATATCCATTTTTTAGTAGCACAGCGCTTAGTGCGCGTGGCCTTTGTCCCATTCTTCCTGCTTGGGCAGGATTTCAAAGGTATGCTCTGGTGGAGGCGACGAAAGTGTCCACTCCAGCGTATCTGCATATTCGTTCCAGTAGTTATTTTCGGTCACTTTTGCACCGCGGAGCAGAGCGTAAATGATGATACCAAAGAACAGCAGGAATGACGCAAACGAGATGAACGCACCCCAAGAGGAGATGTAGTTCCAGTATGCAAATGCTTCTGGGTAGTCGATGTAACGACGTGGCATACCCTGACGACCCAAGAAGTGCTGTGGGAAGAATGTCAGGTTCGCACCGATGAAGAACATCCAGAAGTGGATGTGACCCCAGATTTCGGAATACTGACGACCAGTCATTTTACCAAAGTAGAAGTACACGCCAGCAAAGATTGCGAATACCGCACCCAAAGACATCACGTAGTGGAAGTGGGCCACAACGTAGTACGTGTCGTGATACGCACGGTCAACGCCTGCCTGTGACAGAACCACACCGGTTACACCACCAACGGTGAACAGGAAGAGGAAGCCAAAAGCAAACATCATAGGCGTTTTGAATTCGATCGAACCGCCCCACATAGTTGCGATCCACGAGAACACTTTAACCCCAGTCGGTACCGCGATGACCATGGTGGCCAACATGAAGTAAGACTGTTGGTTCAGCGACATCCCGACGGTGTACATGTGGTGCGCCCAAACGACGAAACCCAGAACACCAATCGCGATGATCGCCCAAACCATCGGCAGGTAACCGAAGACTGGTTTGCGGGCAAAGGTTGCGATGACGTGGCTGATGATACCAAAACCGGGCAGGATCACGATGTACACTTCGGGGTGACCAAAGAACCAAAGGATGTGCTGATACAGGATTGGATCGCCACCACCGGCAGGATCAAAGAAGGTGAAGCCAAAGTTACGATCCATCAGCAACATGGTGATCGCGCCCGCCAGAACTGGCAAAGACAGCAGGATCAGCCACGAGGTGACAAAGATCGACCATGAGAACAACGGCACCTTGAACAGGGTCATGCCAGGGGCACGCATGTTCAGGAAGGTTGTGATCATGTTGATCGCACCCAGAATGGACGAGGCACCCGAGACGTGAACGGCGAAGATCGCCAGATCCATCGACATGCCGCCTTCGGTGGTGGACAGCGGCGGGTACAGAACCCAGCCAACGCCTGAACCGAGCTGATCGTTGCCGCCCGGGGCCAGCATCGAAGCCACACCCAAGGACGTACCAGCGACATAGAGCCAGAACGACAGGTTGTTCATGCGTGGGAACGCCATGTCCGGTGCACCGATCTGCAGCGGCATGAAGTAGTTGCCAAAGCCGCCGAACAGCGCAGGAATGACCACGAAGAACATCATCAGAACGCCGTGATAGGTGATCATCACGTTCCAAAGGTGGCCGTTCGGGGTACAGACATCATCGCTCGAGAATAGGCGGAAGCCTTCGAGGCACATGTATTGAACGCCGGGCTCCATGAGCTCCAGTCGCATGAAAACGGTCAGCGTTACCGAGATCAGACCGACCAGAGCCGAAACGACCAGGTACAGAATCCCGATATCTTTGTGGTTTGTCGACATGAACCACCGGGTAAAGAAACTCCGGTTGTCCTCATGCTCGTGACCATGAATGGCTGCGTCTGCCATTTGGTGCCTCCTGTTGCAAATGAACGCGTAGACGGGATTCCCGACGCGCGTGGATTAATGCTGGTTTTAGAATGCAGGGGGGCCGCCTTCAATGGCGGAGTTTGATCTGGATCAAGAATAATTGTCGCGGGGGCACGCTTGAGCACGGATATGGGGTCGTGCAGGGTGCATTTTCAAGATGATTTGCAACAAAAAAGGACCCATGATGTCGTTCTCCTATGTCAGCACTGCCCAAGCGCAACAGGATTCGGGACTCAGAATGATCGTGGTCGGAGGTGTGCCAAGCCCTTGGGGAGAGGCCGCCAAAGGGCTGTTTCATGTCAAAAACCTGTCTTGGTACGCAACTCGTTTGGCGTATGACGAACCGGCGCAAGCAAAATGGGCTGGGGTGCAATCCGCTCCTGTGGTTTTCTGGCAGGATGAACCGCCTCTGACAGAGGCTTTGCAAATTTTGGACCTGACCCAACGGATCGCCCCTGATGTCGATCTGGTGCCAGAAGCCGATGCAACAGATATTCGTGCGTTAGTTGCGCGATTGGCTGCTCCGGGTGGATTGGGGTGGCAGCGCCGTCTGCAGCTGGTGCATAGTGGTATGATGGGGGCCGAGGGCTTTCACCCCAAAGTGTCTCAATATCTCGCTTCAAAATATGGATATTCACCTGAGCGGGGGGAAGGGGCCGGTGCTATGGTGCAGGCGATACTCGGGGAAATGTCGGCGACCCTTGCAGGTGGGCGAACCTACTACTTTGGGGATAGATTGACAGCGGCTGATATCTACGCTGCGACGTTCTTGGGATTGTTCAAACCCCTGCCTGAAGACCAATGTGCGATGAAGCCGGCCACGCGCAGTGCCTTTGAGACGTTGGATGAGGCAACGCGCGCGGCGCTTGATCCGGCGCTTATTTCTCATCGGGATCGCATCTACGCCGAAGCTTTGGAGCTGCCGTTGGCCTTATGATCGGCCCATTCCTTGACGCAGGCGCGCTGTACACCCAAAACACGCAAGCCAAGATATTCACCCCTTTCAAGAGGCTAAACCGATGATCGCTTATGATACTGACAACATATTCGCCAAAATCCTGCGTGGAGAGATCCCCGCAACGCGGGTATACGAAGATGATGAAACGCTCGCTTTCATGGATATCATGCCGCGCGCAGATGGGCATTTGTTGGTGATTCCCAAAACACCGTGCCGAAACGTTTTGGATGCAACGCCCGAACAGTTGTCAGCTGTAATGAAGACAGTTCAAAAGATGGGAAACGCGGTGATGGCGGCTTTTGCGGCCGACGGGGTCACCATTCAACAGTTTAACGAAGCTGCGGGTGGCCAAGAAGTGTTTCATCTTCATTTCCACGTTTTGCCGCGCCACGAAGGTGTCAAAGTGCGCGCACCGGGCACCATGGGGGATTTCGATTTGATAGCGAGTCAGGCCGAGAAAATCCGCTCTGCGTTGTAAGATTTTGATCTTATTGAGCTTTAGCTGGTTTCGCATGTTTTCTGTGGTTTCGCTGCTGAGATGCGATCTGGCTTAAAAAATTGCCGCCCTGTTCGGGACAGGGCGGCAGAAAATGTTAAAACCCATAGTACATGAAGTCATGGACTGAGGGACTTTTTTGAAAACACCACTCACTCACAGAACGGTATGGGAATTAAATCACGTTTCGGGCATCGCGGCATGACCCATATGGATCATGGGTTACGATATTGTTATGTTTCCCGACTTTCTCAGAGTGGGTCGTAAGGCAATAGACCCCCAGAGGCAGGCGCGGGCGCGAAACGAAGGCAGGGTAATACTCATTCGAGACGATGTGGAAAATAAGGGGCAGGTTTCACGGGACCAAGTCATCGCTGCGATTTATGAGACAGTGCTGCGTCCTGAGCTCTACGAGCTCTTCATGTCCGCATGGGAAGACCACATTTCCAATATCCTAAGCGAACCGGACCTGGCGATGCGGTTGGATCGCTGCGATTTGCAGGGCGGGATGGAGATCGACCCAGAACTCCAGGCGCATTTTTCCCGAGCCTATGATATTTTGGAACAGCTTGGGCGCAAAGTTCCCAGATCTGAGTTGAAACAGAGAGTCATCGACAGTGCCGGTTTCACAATTCTATCGAACCCTGATGGCCAGGTCGTGGCAGCCGGGCTCGCAGCGCGTGACATAGTGAATGAGACACATTCCTTATCGGACTTAACCGAACACCTGACAGTCAATGGCGTTCGCATGCTAGAAGATCTGTGCGAGAAAGCACGATGCGAACACGACAAGGTCAATTCGCCGATTGTTTTAACGACAGATATTCAACCACGTCACTTGATTGCGCGGATCGCTTTTGACGAAGGTGCGCCCGTGCAGGTGCTTATTGAAGGCTTGGATTATCAGTGGACGGCGGAAGCTGAACAAATGCTGATTACGTCATTTGGTTTATCACGCGCCGAAGTTGATGTGGTTCGTAATCTAATGGCAGGGTACACTTTGCGTCGCATCGCTGAGATTTCTCAGCGGTCCGAGCATACCATCCGAAATCAAACAAAATCCGTTCTGGCCAAGACCGGGGCCCCGGGACAGGCAGATCTAATAAGGCTGGTTGCGTTTTTGATCGACAACGAAGATCGCCCTAACACCGGACACCCTGGCGTGGTCTCTCTGCAAAGCACAATGCTCGAGATGGAAACCGGATTGAAAATGCAGGTTTTCGAATGTGGCGACCCCAAAGGCTATCCTGTGGTTTACCTCCACGGCATGTTGGACGGTATGGCGCCACTTGAGTATCTGCAAAAGCAGTTCCAAGAGCAGGGACTGCGCGTGATCGCCCCTGTGCGGCCGGGATATGGGCTATCGGACGGGGTCGGAACCCCGGAAGACGCTGTCGAAATGATCGTTCGCCACGTTGATGAGCTTATATCGCGGATGAAACTCGAACGCCCAGTTGTGCTTGGCCATATGGCCGGGGCCTTGCATGGGCATTTCGTTTGCAAAAGGTTGGCCAACCGTGTTGCAGGCATGGTGGCCGTTGCCGCAGGGGGGCCCGTCCTGCGCATGAAACAGATCTCAAAAATGGCGCCGCGTCAGCGTGTCATGACCTATACCGCACGCTTTGCACCGGCATTGTTGCCGTTCTTTGTGCGGGCGGGTGTGGCGTTGGTTGACAGTGATGAAATCGGCCAGTTTATGGACTCTCTTTATAGACCTGGATCGCATGAACGGATAGTTGTCGACCATTTGGGTGTCGCGGAGTTGATGCATGCTGGGTACCGTTTTGCCGTGCAATCCGGGTCAACAGGGTTTGTATCAGACGGTCACATGATGGTACGAAATTGGGTGCCTGAAGTGGACGGGTCAAAGACGCCTGTCCTGCATCTGCATGGAGGCCGGGATCCCGTCATTCCAGCTTGTGCAACAGAGCGATTTACGGCTGACCACGAAAATATGGAATTTCGATTATTCCCTGAGGCTGGACAATTTCTCATCTATGAACAGCCCGACGTTGTTCTAGGGGCGATACGTGACTTGATCACCCGCTAGGAGGCAAGAACCTCAGCGTGCATGCGCCGGCCTTGAGCCTTGCATGTCTTAAGCCGCTAATCGTTGTTTTGTTCGAACACGCGTTCAAAGCTGCGTTTCAAAGCAACATCAACATCGTCCATTGTCACTGGGAGCCCCAGATCGACAAGGCTAGTCACCCCATGTTCGGTGATGCCACAGGGGATTATGCCTGTGAAGTGATCTAAGTTTGGTTCGACATTAATTGAAATACCGTGAAAACTTACCCATTTGCGCAGCCGGATACCGATGGCCGCGACTTTGTCTTCGGCTTTGGCCCCTGTGGCGGTCAAGGGTTTGTCATTGCGCTGAACCCACACACCGACACGCCCGTCTCGGATTTCCCCAACCACGTTGAACTCGGCTAGCGCTGCGATGACCCAAGTTTCGAGCTGTTTCACAAAGCGGCGCACGTCATGCCCGCGTTTGCCCACATCCAGCATGACATACACCACACGTTGTCCGGGACCGTGATAGGTGTATTGCCCACCGCGTTTGCTGGGATAAACCGGAAATCGATCCGGATCCGTTAGATCTTCTATCTTGGCGGATGTGCCTGCTGTGTAAAGTGAGGGATGTTCGACCAACCAGATACATTCGTCTGCGTCGCCTGCGGCGATATCCGCAGCCCGTGATTCCATAAAGGCAACAGCCGTGTCGTAATCGGTCAAACCGTCTGAAGTAATCCATTCCATGGCGGCTGCTTATCTGGTTGGAGGAAAAGGGGGAAGGGGGCTCAGGCGCTCTCTTCTAGTACGCGTTGCAAAACTTGTGTGTAGGTTTCGACCCCTTGCGCACCCGTAATCAAGAATTTGCCTTCGAACACCATGGAGGGCACACCCGAAATGCCACGCTCGGTCCAGAATTGTTGTTTCTCTCTTACAGACGCGGCATGGCTGCCTGAGCTTAAGACCTGTTGCGCAGCGTCGCCATCCAGTCCCGCGCTAACGGCGCAGCGGATAAGGACGTCGCTGTCAGATACATCCTGCTCCTGCGTAAAGTAAGTGCTGAATAATGCCAGTTTTAAGACGTGCTGACGTCCTTGAAGGGCGGCCCAATCCAGCAGTTGGTGTGCATGAAACGTATTAACGATACGACTGTCGTCTGAAAAATTGAAAGCAAATCCCAAATCAGATCCCAATTGTGTGAGTTGCGCCCGAGCTTGCTGGCTTTGCTCCGGAGAGGATCCGTATTTCTCTATGATGTGTTCACCAAGATTTTGACCTTCAGCGGGCATGTTTGGATTCAACTCAAATGGGTGCCAAAGTAAATTTGCTTGCGCGCCAATATCTGAGAGCGCTTGGTCTAGTTGTTTGAACCCGACAATGCACCACGGGCAAACCACGTCAGACACGATGTCGATTTGAACCTTAGGGCGGGTGATTTGTTCGGTCATATTTGGGTCCTGTCTCAGAGGAAGGATTAGAGTTTGACCATAGATAGGGATCGTTGAACAGCTCCACTAGAGTGCTGCAGTATGAATGTTATTGCATGACTGGGGATCGAGGGATCCTGACGCGCGTGGATGGTGCCCTAGATCAGTTTAGTGTTGGAGCGTAACCCATCATCTCCTGCTGTATTTTCGCGACACAGAGCGCGTCTATCGCAGCTTGCGCAGCAATTGGGTCTTTGCCTTTCCCAAGGGTTACCCATCAGCGCACTTTATTTCGGCTATGAACTATGAGGCTTGTCTTGCAGAAGCTTGGAAAAGTGTCTGTTCAAAGGTGTCATAAGAACTTTTGCTTGCTGATACTTAAAAGTCTGCCGAGACATCTGTGAATTTGTCCAACCACCAGGATCTGACGCGGCAAGTTTGTGGCGTCTGATGCCGGGAGGGGGCTTGGCTTAAGTGAACAATGCAATGGGATCGAAGAGTGTGCGGTTTAGCTACCTTGGAAAAGCCTCGCAAACGACTTTTCGCAGTCTCTGAAAGAGGCAAGGGATATTGCGTTGCCGCTTTCTCCAAATTAGCCCTACTAGCCGGTGAAATCCTAACCCAAATTGAACTCTGATTGTGTCGCGCCAAAGAGTGATGCGACTTCCGCCAAGTGGAATAAGTTTCATATCACCATTTGCTACCAAGGCTTCTAGGCTCGGAAACTTTCCCCTGTGTTTCAGACAACATGCCCGCAATGGGCTGATAGTGACCAAGCGTGCTGAATGTAGGAGTTAACTGTGTTGAAGCCTGATAGAGGGGGCGACTTGTGCGTTGGCGGTCCAACATGCCTAGAGCGCCTGCTGTGACTGGCTTGTGCCTTGGAGTGGAAGGGGGCTGCCAGTCGTGTTGGGTTGAATTCATGTGTTGGTGCAATGGATGGTACAGCTTGGCCGTGGCTCGCAGAATTGCAACCAATTACAATGACTTGTGGGGAGAAGTGGCAGCCCGTAGGGGAATCGAACCCCTCTTTCCAGGTTGAAAACCTGGCGTCCTAACCGATAGACGAACGGGCCACTCTTGCTGTGTGGCGCTTTTAGGGTTTCGAACTTGCCGGAGCAAGTGTTGATTTCAAGATTTTTGAGAAATTCGAATATTTTTTCAAGGCGAGGGGGTATGGCAAACGTGAGGATCAGGAAAACTCACACGCTTTCATCTTCAAATAGACGGAGCCCACTGTTGGGCAGAGTCAGACTGAGTTAAACAAGCGGTCTAATTCTTGGGTGTTTATTGTGTGTGCTGGGCCAATGCACACGACTGCGTGCTGTGATCTGTTCGGGGACGTTGAGGTTTCTGCGCGCCGCCCAATGACTTGGACCAAAACGGTTTCACCTGTTGGCGTCAGAACAAACCCTTTGGCCCGCGTTATGCCGAGTTCAGGAGAGATCAGACCCGTCACAAGCGCTTTTAGGTCAAGAGGGCGAGAGATGGGAAAAACCTTGCTTTTGAACAATGAATCAGAATGCCGATTTTGTTCAGGATGCATCCCGGGGGACCTGGGGCCAAGGATGATGTCTGAAGAAACACGCCCTTGAATGGCGTGAACAAGCGCTGCTCGCGGCGATACGGTCGCCAGCCAATTCCCAAGGTCATGAGACCAAGACTCTGCCACCAGATCTGTTTTGGTGGCAATAACAAGGTCTGCGTCCTTCAATTGGCGCAGGATTGTGTCGCCAAGGTATGTGTCGTTTGAGAGGTCGCGCACGGTTTCGCTATCGGCAAGAACCACAACACCGTTTGGTTTTAGCCCCTGTATTAACGATAGGCTGGCGGCGATTGCTCCGGGAATGGCCACACCAGACGCTTCGATCACGATATGATCAGGGCGTGGTTGGCGTTGCATCAAGTCCATCAATGCGCCAACAAGATTGTCCCCGAAAGAGCAACAAATGCAGCCACCAGCGATAGAAATCAGGTCGTCATCCTGAGCTTCTATCAAGTCCTCATCAATTGATAGGGCACCAAACTCATTGACCAAAATGGCCAGTTTCTGTCCGTCAGGGTGGCGCAGAAGATGATTGATCAAAGTGGTTTTGCCAGCACCAAGATACCCGCCAATTGTCGTAACCGGTATCACAGATCAGCCGCAGCAAAAATGCGCCCACCTTGGACAGTGCCCCAGACGCCGATATCCTTTAGGGTCATGGGATCGCATGTCGTCGGATCAGCATCCAAAACAGCAAAATCCGCGTGTTTGCCGACCTCGATAGACCCGATTTCCCCATCCAGATGCAATGTATAGGCCGCGCCCAAGGTGACGGCCTGCAATGCCTCTTCCACGCTGATTTTTTCAGCCTCTCCTTGAATACGTCCACTGGCGGTAATGCGGTTCACCGCACACCATGCAGTAAACAGCGGTGCGAGCGGTGTTACAGGTGCATCCGAGTGAATTGTCATCGGCACATCAATATCCAAAGCCGTTCGGCACGCATTCATGCGTTCCGCGCGTTCAGGTCCAACGGTCAGGCGGTAATGCTCGTCCCCCCAATAGAAATGATGGTTGGCAAACAGATTGACGCACATGCCCAGTGACTTCATACGGCGGAACTGAGCCTGATCAGCCAATTGGCAGTGCTGAAGCGTGAAGCGATGATCGGGGCGCGGGTGGGCAGTTAGGGCAGGGCTCAGCATATCGAGCGCAAGGTCGGTGGCTTGATCCCCATTTGTATGTGTATGAACGCAAATGTCTGCCTCTAACGCTCGATGGTAGATCTCAGACAGTTGCTCAGGAGCGATATACCAAAGACCGTTCGGTGCGCCGTTGTGATATCCGGGCCAGCGCAGGCGGGCCGAGAAGCCCTGGATCGACCCATCAGCAATAACTTTGATCCGCCCCAATCGCAGCTGATCCGTTGATTTTTTCTTGTGCTCCAGAGTTATGGAAATCAGCTCTTCTGGTGTGTGTCCCATAAAAAACTTCAACGGTACAACGCGAGCAGGAAACGTCGGTTCGCCCGTGACTCGCAGCATCATTCCAACGGCATTGTCATCCAATCGTGATGCCAGATCCGTCACAGTCGTCGTACCGGTGCGAACGCAAAGCTTGGCAAAATCACGCAAGCCCGGTTCATCTGCATCTGTCGCGGCACGATCTAAGCCAATTATCGGTCCAACCGGCATATAAACTTCGGGTGATTTGAGGACACCAATCGACATTCCATCTGCGCCCAGTTCGATGCCCGGGTGGTTTAGGCCGGTGCGCATCATTCCCGCTAGTTCCAAAGCCTTTGTATTCACGTTCAAAATATGCCCCGAGGCGTGCAATATGCCGATGGGGCGCGTGGCTGAAACCTGATCCAAATCGTGGCGTGTGACCGTAATGTTATCCATATAAATCGGATCGAGCTGAAACCCGGTCAATGGTGCATCAGGATCGGTCAACTCCGCCTCGGCCTGTTTCAGGCGATCCAGCACATCATCCAGAGTTTTCAACCCATCCCAGACTTTGCCATTCGGGTCCATCCGGTCAAAGAAGCCACAATAAACGTGGCGCCAGAGTGTTCCTTCCATTGCATGGGCATGGCCTTCGACAAAGCCGGGCATCAGGGTCATGTCGGCAAATTGGGTGTTAAGTTCGTAGTCACCCCAGCCTTGCAGGTCTGATAAAGCCCCGACGCCCAGAATGCGGCCATCCCGGATTGCGACGTGGGTCGCTTTGGGTGCGCTGGGGTTCATCGTGACAATGGTTCTTGCTTGAAAAATCGTGATGTCTGCCATGGAAAACCTCGTGCGTTGAACCTGATTTGGGCGTGCTCAACAAACGGTAGGGGGCTTTGCAAGATTGGGAAAATGGTTTTTATTGCGCTATAAGGTCGGAAAAATAGTGAAAGGCGATTGGCGATGAATTTCACGTTAAAGCAACTTCGGTACGTAGAAGCGGCAGGGCGACTGGGGTCGATTGCACAAGCTGCGGGCGAAATGTCTATTTCCCAATCTTCCATTACCGCGGCGATTGATGCGCTTGAAACGTCGCTGACGTATGACTTGTTTGTGCGCACACCTGCCAAGGGAATCAGGGCGACTCCTGCGGGGGACGAAGCCCTGCATTTGATTCGGGCCTTTATCCATCAATCGCGCCATTTCGAAACTGAGCTGACGTCGGTTGGTGGAGACACATCCGGACATGTGCGGATCGCATGTTATGCGACTGCGGCTCCGGCATTCTTGCCACCGATTCTTAAAAATATATCGGATTCATTTCCGGGAATGTCGGTGCAGGTGCTGGAGGGGAACCTCGAAACTATTCTGGAGTTTCTCAACGAAGGTAAAGCCGATCTGGTGTTCACCTACACAGAGGGGCTTACAAAAAACCACGCTTTTCAACCTCTGTTCGAGGCTCCGCCCTATGCCTTGGTGGGGTTGGATGATCCACTTGCAAAGCAACCATCAGTGACATTTTATGAATTGGTTGATCGACCAATGGTGTTGCTGGACCTGCCTCGCACACGCGATTATTTTACGGGGCTTTTTGAGCGCCGAGGCCTACGCCCAAATATCGCACATACAACGCGATCTGCCGAGATTGCGAGGGCTTTGGTGGCAGGCGGATTTGGATATTCAATTCTGAATATTCGACCGCCAGATTACTATGAAGAAAAGGTCGGATATCGCGCATTGCCAATCCAAGGAGCCCCAACGGCGCAGAGTTTTGGCATCGCTACGCTGGCAGGTGCGAGAGAACCTAAGATTGTGCGAGCTTTTATTGCGAATTGCCAAAGGTTGCAGCGAGAAGGGGCATTTGACACGTTGACTGTCTGGGACACTGAAAACCAGTAACCCTAAAAAACCAAACAAGGTGACATATTAAATCTGTTTTCTGGTGTAACAATGCTGGGCTACGCTTCATGGCAATAACCAAAAGAACATCTGGGAGGATGATCCATGAAGCACTTTATTAAGGGGCTGGTAGCCTCTGCTGCGCTGAGCGCGGTTGTTGTTGGAGGTCAGGCCGCGGCCGAAGAACCGGTGCGGGGAGGCACCTTGGTTACGGTAATCGGGACCAATGTACGAAATTTGAATTCTTCCGTACAGTCGGGGATCGCAACAGGATATCCCGGGTCACAACTGTTTGCGTCGCCTCTGCGTTATGACGAAGATTGGACACCTCAGCCTTACTTGGCCGAAAGCTGGGAAGTCAGCGAAGATGGCCTGACTGTGACCCTGAATTTGGTTAAAAATGCCAAGTTTCACGATGGTGTCCCGATCACATCCAAAGATGTGGCGTTTTCAGTCGAAGTGATCAAAGAGAACCATCCGTTCAAATCGATGTTCGCTCCCGTGTCCTCGGTTGATACGCCAGACGATCATACCGCGGTCTTGAACTTGTCTAAACCGCACCCTGCTTTAATGCTGGCGATGTCTGGTCAGCTGATGTCGATCATTCCACAGCACGTGTATGGCGACGTCCCCATCAAAGAAGTAAAAACACATCCGCGAAATAACGAGAACCCTGTGGGATCAGGTCCGTTCAAGCTGGTGGAATACAAATCCGGTGAACACATTATCCTCGAACGTTTCGATGACTTCTTCATTGAGGGGCGTCCGTATCTGGATAAGGTTGTGATGCGCATCATTACGGACCCTGCAGCCAGAGCGATCGCTTATGAAAATGGCGAATTGCACATGGGAGCGTTCGAGTCATTGCCGCGTATCATCAACCGGCTGAAAAAGGTGGATGGTCTTAGCGTGACTCCAGAAGGGTACGGCGCTATTGGACCGCTTGATTGGCTGGCGATGAACACGCAATCGGGTCCGCTCAAGGATGTTCGTGTCCGCAAAGCGATAGCTTACGCGATTGACAAGAATTTCATCCAAAAAGCCCTGATGCTGGGTACGTCCGAAGATAGCCGGACAGGCATTCACCCTGATAGCCCGTTTTATAGTGCCGATGTCGAAGCCTATGATGTCGATCTGGACAAGGCCAACGCCCTGCTGGACGAGGCCGGGTTCCCAATGGACGGGGACAAGCGGTTTTCGTTGACCATCGACTTTGGATGGCCGGGTGTGAAGCCGCAGGTTGAATACGTTAAAGCAGCGCTGAAAAAAGTTGGCATTGATGTTTCGGTACGCGCAAGTGCCGATTTCCCCACATGGGCCAAACGCATGGGCCAGATGGATTTCGACATGAGCTGGGATACCGTCTTTAACTGGGGTGATCCTGTTATCGGCGTGCACCGGACATATGTGTCAGATAACATTGGCAAAGGTGTTTGGTCGAATACGCAGGGTTATTCCAACGCACGCGTTGATGAACTGCTTGATATGGCCGCGCGCGAAAATGATCCGGAAAAGCGCAAAGCGATGTATGGTGAGTTCCAACAGATCATCGCGGATGAACTGCCTGTCTATCACACGAACACTCTCCCATATCACACGGTGTATTCCGACAAAGTCGGCAACCCACCTTTGGGCATTTGGGGCACGTCGACGCCAATCGACATGACCTACTTGAAAAAGTGATCTGAACAGCCGTGGCGGCAGATGTCGCCACGGCTTTGTCTTGCAAAGGGCCACGCGTGTGAAATTTCTCCAGACTACGATGATCCGGGTGATGTATGCTGTACTGCTTTTGTTGGCGGTGTTGGTGTTGAATTTCTCGTTAATGCACCTCGCGCCGGGGGATGTGGCTGATACGATTAGCCAATCGATGGGCGGTGCAGATCAAGAAGTGCTTGACCAAATTCGAGCGGACTATGGATTGGACCAACCATTTATCGTTCAATTGGGCCGCTATATTGGTGGCGTTCTGCAAGCCGATTTAGGGTTTTCCTTCTTTTACAATCAGCCTGTAACCAAGCTTATTCTTGAACGGTTGCCAGCCACGTTGTTGTTGGTGATCACGTCGCAGGTCTTGGCCTTGTTCCTGGGGGTCTTGTTGGGGGTCATTTCGGCACGTAAACCCAACGGGATCAGCAGCCACCTTGTTACCTTTTTGGCTCTGTTTGGGTATTCCGCGCCGGTCTTCTGGACTGGGATCCTATTGTTGATCGGCTTTTCACTCCAGTTTCAGTGGTTCCCAGTTGCGGGAATGCGGGATGTGACGATCAGCGGGGGATTTTGGGTTCATTTCTGGGATGTAACCCGACACCTTGTGTTGCCTACAATCACGCTTTCTTCGATCTTCTTGGCGCTGTATTCCCGTCTGTCACGCGCAACGATGATGGAGGTTCTGGGCTCCGATTATGTACGCACAGCCAAAGCAAAAGGGCTGACAGAGCGTCAGGTGGTTTACAAACACGCGCTCAAAAACTCGCTTTCTCCAGTGATTACACTGGCTGGCTTGCAGCTCTCTGCTGTGGTGTCCGGGGCCGTCTTGGTTGAGACCGTCTTTAGCTGGCCCGGTTTGGGGACTCTGGCGTTCCAGTCGATCATCGCACGGGATACGCCAACTATTCTGGGAATCCTGTTCTTTTCCGCTTTGGTTGTGATCGTTGGCAACCTGTTGACTGATCTGGCCCTGCGGCTGGTTGATCCCCGCATGAGGGAGAGAGCATGACCATGAACAATGACCCCGTGAACACTCCAACCGAGGCCCCCGTTGAACAAGCCCGTTCACCGTTTGCAGAGGCTTGGAGCATGTTCCTGCGCAATCATGCGGCTGTGGCTGCGTTAGGTGTGCTGTTTCTGATCGTGTTGGGTGCGATCATTGGACCTTACCTCTACCCAATCGATCCGTTCGAAATGGTTTGGGCCCCGTTTTCCCCACCGGGTGAAGAGGGATTCTTGTTGGGCACTGATTATTTGGGTCGGGATTTGTTGGCGATGATCATCAACGGCGCGCGGGTGTCCTTGCTGATTGGCCTCGCCGCGGCTGTGGTCTCGGTTGTGATTGGTGTCACGGTTGGCGCGCTCGCCGGGTTTTATCGCGGCTGGGTCGAAGAGGTGTTGATGCGCATCACAGAGTTCTTTCAGGTGCTCCCTACATTGCTTTTCTCGATGGTGATTGTTGCCTTGTTTGGGGCATCTCTAACGATGATTACCTTTGCCATCGGTATTGTAAGCTGGACAGCAGTGGCGCGCATTACACGTTCGGAATTCCTCCGCATCCGCGAGCTGGAATATGTCACGGCCTCGCGCGCCGCAGGGGCCAGCCCGATGAACCTGATGTTTGGGGTCATTCTGCCAAACGCTATGCCGCCAATCATTGTGCAGTCTGCGCTAATGGTCGGATCTGCGATCTTGTTCGAGGCGGGCCTGTCTTTTCTAGGGCTGACAGATCCCAACGTCGTTAGCTGGGGGCAGATCATCGGATCGAACCGGCAATACATTCTGGATGCTGGGTACACCGTAACTATTCCGGGATTAGCGATATTTGTGACTGTGCTGGCGATCTCGCTGGTCGGTGACGGATTGAACGATGCCCTAAACCCCAAGTTGAGGCAACGCTAATGGATCCGCTACTGAAAATCGAAAATTTGCGGATCGAATTGCAGACCCGCGCAGGGGTCGCACCGGTTATCGACGATTTGTCCTTTGAGCTGGCAGCAGGCGAAGCGATCAGTTTCGTCGGGGAATCAGGGTGTGGCAAGTCTATGACTGCACTCAGCATCATGGGGTTGTTGCCCGAGGGGATCGGCCGTGTTGCCAGCGGGTCAATTCAATTTGCGGGGGAAGAACTGACAACCGCGAGCCGGCCGAGATTGCGGGATCTACGCGGTAACGATATTTCGATGATTTTCCAGGAACCGATGACCTCGCTCAATCCGGTTTACACAGTTGGGGAACAAATCGCAGAAGTTCTGCGGGCCCATCAGGGTTTGTCGCGCAGGGCCGCCTGGAACATGGCGATTGAGCTGCTAGATGCCGTGCGTATTCCAAATGCGAAAAGTCGGGTCTCATCTTATCCGTTTCAGATGTCGGGTGGGCAGCGTCAGCGTGTGATGATTGCTATGGCTTTGGCATGTAAACCAAAGATCCTGATCGCGGATGAACCGACAACAGCATTGGATGTCACGGTCCAAGCGCAGATTTTTGATCTGCTGCGGGATCTGCGGCGGGATACCGGGACAGCGATAATCCTGATTACGCACGATATGGGGGCGGTCGCGGAAATGGCGGACAGGGTCATCGTGATGTACGCCGGTCGAAAGGCTGAAATCGGACCTGTCGAACAGATCATCGAACACCCACGCCATCCCTATACCAAGGGGTTGATTTCTTGCGTCCCGCATATCCACACCCCCTTGACCGAAGAGCGCGAGGAGTTGACGGAAATTCCGGGCATTGTTCCATCGCTCAACGATTTTGGCGCCGATTCATGCCTATTTGCGTCTAGATGCGCTTGGCGAACTTCCGACTGTACCAAGGCACGACCTAAGCCGGTTTCCTTTGAAGGCGGGCAGATTGCCGATTGCTGGCATGCGGAGGCTATTTGATGGCTGATCCATTTTTGCAGGTTGATAACTTGTCCGTTCACTTTGCCCTCAAACGCAAAGGCATGTTTGGCGCAAAGTCAGTGTTGAAAGCTGTCGATGATGTGTCGTTTAGCGTTGGGCGGGGGGAAACTCTTGCGATCGTTGGCGAAAGCGGATCAGGCAAGACAACGGCGGCTCTGGCCGTGGCGCAGCTTGTCAACGCTGCTGCCGGATCGGTTAAACTCGACGGCGAGGATGTTCTGGGTGTTCAGGGCGATGCTTTACGAGCCATGCGCGAACGGGTTCAGTTCATTTTCCAGGACCCATATTCCAGCCTAAACCCACGCCGCCGTGCCGAAGATCTGGTGCGGGAGCCGCTTGACAGTTTGACGGACAATACCAAGGCTGAGAAACAGCAGATCGTTGATGAACTGTTTGCAGCCGTGGGACTGCGCAAAGAGCAGCAACGCCTGTTTCCGCATCAGTTTTCTGGTGGGCAACGCCAGCGGATCGGTATTGCACGGGCCTTGGCGACCCGACCCGAAGTCATTATTTGTGATGAACCGGTATCAGCACTGGACGTGGCTGTTCAGGCGCAAATCCTAAACCTCCTGCGGCGTTTGCAAACCGAATTTGGCCTGACGTTCCTGTTCATCAGCCATGATTTGGGCGTTGTGCAACATGTCAGCGATCGCATTGCGGTGATGTATATGGGGCGGGTGGTTGAACTTGCGGATCGCCTTAGCCTGTTTAATTCCCCGCGCCACCCCTACACCAAGGCATTGCTGTCGGCGGTGCCTGCTGTGTCGCGCAAAGATCGGGCAGCGCGTCAGCGCATTTTGATTCCGGGTGATCCGCCCGACCCGGTCAACCTGCCTGCGGGGTGCCGTTTCGCCAGCCGCTGCCCACACGTGATGCCGATCTGCAAAGAGCAAGAGCCCATGATGCAAAACGTTGGAACAAGCCACCTTACTGCATGCCATTTGACAGAGCAGGAAGAGGCCGCAGTTTAGTTTCCGGTTGAGTGCACGCCATACAGGCTGTGCGCTCAACCCGTGGATAATCGAATGTGACTTTGGGTTTCCGCAACATCAGGCAGGGTTCTGATCTGATCCAGAATTCCGTCCAACCGTTTCAATGATGATGTGCGGATTTCGACAACAATATCAAAGTTCCCACTCAGGGTATGAATATCCATGACAGCTTCCATACGTCGCAAAGACGCTTGGGTCACGCGCCCGTCATCGGCTTTGAGGCGGATCAGGGTGAACGCGCTGACTTGGTGGTCATCTTCTGACGATCCTAATTCGACAGTAAACCGATGAATAACCTTCAAATGCAGTAGCTTGTCGATCCGGTTTTGAACGGTTCCCCGGGAAACACCCAGATCTCTCGCCAGATCGGTGACAGTGGCCCGCGCGTCTTTGGTCAGCCGCAAAAGCAACTTGTGATCCAGATCATCCATGGTCGACCCTCATGTGAATTGGTGAATGACTTTTTGTCAGCAATTTCACGAATTGCAAGGATTTCTGTCGTTCTGATTGGCGCGCGGGTTTTGTTCACTCTTCGCATCAAGATGCAAATACGCGCGAAAGAGGGTTCTCCCAATGCAATACGACAGCATAGACATGTCCCATTCCTCAATTCTCCATTCTGCTGGTTTCAGCGACGCTGAGCTGGGTTCTGGCCCGCTGGAGGTGCGCACGCCGGTGGATGGGTCCAAGATCGCGGCGCTCGTGATGCACAGCGTAGCCGAGGCCGAAGCGCAGATTGCCAACGCCAAGGATGCATTCAAAGCGTGGCGTGTAGTGCCCGCCCCGCGGCGTGGGGAATTGGTGCGGTTGCTGGGCGAAGAGATTCGGCGCGAAAAAGAAAATCTGGGTCGGCTCGTGACGCTGGAATGCGGCAAGATCTATCAAGAGGGGCTGGGCGAGGTCCAGGAGATGATCGACATCTGCGACTTTGCCGTGGGCCTGTCGCGGCAGCTGTACGGTCTGACCATCGCCAGCGAACGCCCGGGCCACGCGATGCGCGAAACCAGGCCCCCGATGGCAACCTGCGGCGTGATCACGGCGTTCAATTTCTCTGTCCCGCCCTGGTGCTGGGACGCGGCGCTGGCGTTGGTCTGTGGCTACTCGGTGTTCGGGAAACCGTCCGAGGAAACGCCTC
>OMPR01000008.1 GCA_900313015.1 Rhodobacteraceae bacterium EL53
CCACTGGCCAGCGGAACCTTGGTTGGACCGCTGATCGACACCGGCGCGCTGGCGGCGACGGGCTCTGCCCTGACGCAGGCTCAGGTCGAGGGCGGCGTGGTGCATGGCGGTGGTCAGGCCTTGGTTGAAAGCCACAGCGCGGCGGCCTATGCCCACCCGGCGCCTTTCGAAATGCCCGATCAGTCGGCGATCATGCACACCGAAACCTTTGCGCCGATCCTCTATGTGGTGAAATACAGCGATCTGGATCAGGCGATTGAGATGCAGAACGCGGTGCCACAGGGCCTGTCGTCGTGCATCTTTTCGACAGATGTGCGCGAGACCGAGTATTTCCTGTCAGCCGCCGGATCAGACTGCGGCATCGCCAACGTCAACATCGGTCCCTCTGGCGCGGAAATCGGTGGGGCCTTTGGCGGCGAAAAGGAAACCGGCGGCGGGCGTGAAAGCGGTTCGGACGCATGGAAGGCCTACATGCGGCGCCAGACCAACACCATCAACTACTCCCGCAACCTCCCCCTCGCGCAGGGCATTACATTCGATATCTGAGGTGACGAACATGAAAAAGATTGCTGTACTCGGCCTGGGTAAGGTCGGAACCCTTGCGGCTGAACTGTTGCATGCCTCGGGTTTTGAAGTCACTGGCATTGATCAGGTGGCCCCCAAGGCCACGCTGCCGTTTTCGGTCAAAGCGTTGGATCTGAGCAATGCTGACGGCGTGGAACAAGAATTCTCTGCCCAAGATGCCGTCTTGTCGTGTCTGCCGTATCATTTAAATACGCAGCTTGCTGAGATCGCGCACAAAGTGGGTATCCATTATTTTGATCTCACCGAAGATGTGCCAACGACCAATCGCATTATCGAGTTGAGCAAAACCGCTAAGGGGTTGATGGCGCCACAATGTGGTTTGGCTCCGGGGTTTATCGGAATCGTAGGAGCGTCTCTGATCGAAAAATTCGATGACTGCCGCAGTTGCAAAATGCGGGTAGGGGCCTTGCCGCAACATCCGACGGGCTTGATGGGGTATTCGTTTAATTGGTCACCTGAAGGGGTCGTCAACGAATACCTAAATGATTGCGAAGTCATCGAAGAGGGGAGCCGTAAACTGGTTTCGGCCATGGAGTGGTTTGAAGATATTTACATCAATGGCATCAAGTTAGAAGCGTTCACGACGTCTGGTGGATTGGGCACGATGTGCGAAACCTATTTGGGGCGCGTTGCCAATATGGACTATAAAACAATGCGCTATCCGGGGCATGGGCAGTTGATGAACTTTTTCTTTCACGAGCTTTTAATGCGTGAACGCCGTAAGGATGCTGGTGAAATTTTGGTGAATGCCAAGCCACCAGTCAACGATGACGTCGTATATGTTCACGCCGCTGCTGAGGGGGTTATCGATGGTCGATTGCAGCGCGAAGAGTTCGTTCGGGGGTATCGCCCGATAGAACTGGCTGGGAAGATGCGCACAGCGATTGCCTGGACAACGGCCGGGTCGGTGGTCGCGATTATCGAAATGGTTCGTGACGGAAAGCTGCCAAGTCAGGGCTTCTTGAAACAAGAAGACATCCCGTTAGAGACGTTCTTATCTACTCCGACGGGGTCGCTCTACGCGGCATGACTTTGACAGAAACCTCAGGCTGATAAGCGGTCTGAGGTTTGTGGCTTAGCCTTGCAGGAAAAAGGCCACAGACATTACAAGGCCGACGACGATAACGATGGTGCGGACCGTATGCATGGACATACGCCGCGCCAACCTCGCGCCTACATATCCACCAGCCGTCGCCGCAATCATCATGACAATGGCCTCGGGTACATAGACGATCCCCGCCAACAAAAAGGTAACAACCGACGCGCCGGACAAGATGAATGACAGCACGTTCTTGAGACCATTCATCAAGTTGATATCGCGAAACCCCAACCCTGAGAACAACGCCAACAAAACAATCCCCAGACCACCGTTGAAATAGCCGCCATAGGTGGTGACCCCCAATGTTACTAAGGTTTTGCTAACGGGATGAACGTCACCTTTGCCGGTGGCGAGAGAGCGAACTTGCTTGTCAAATGCGAAAAGAAGCGTGGCAAAGAGCAACAGCCATGGCACAATAAATGTGAATATTTCTGAAGGGGTTACCAGCAGTAGCAACGCTCCAGAAACTCCGCCGATAACGGATAGAATAAGCAAGATGGCCAGTTCTCTGCGATCAAATTCACGGAGCTCCTTTAGAAACCCCATCGCCCCACTGAGGTACCCCGGGAATACAGCGACTGCACTGGTTGCGTTGGCTGCAATCGGTGGGACGCCAACAAACACCAGCGCGGGAAACGTCAAGAAACTTCCTCCGCCAGCGATTGCATTCAGGCCTCCGGCCAGAAATGCGGCAATTAAGAGAATGATGAGATCCACTAAACTTTCCAAGCGATATTCCTCGCAAACGAGCACCTGTGAGCAACCACACAGGCGTAAGGCGGCGGGTTTTGAATGACCGCTGAGTTGAGGTAAGGGGAAGTTCACACGCTTGCGCGGAAATTTCCGGGTTCGATCGCACCTTTCACGGCCAAGGTAAACGCGTCAAGTCATAGCTATAAATTGATATTCGTACGATCTTTGTCGCAAGGGGGGGGCTGCGCAAAGTACAGGCTTTGCGCCACCTAAGATTGATAGGGAAATTCCGATTTGGGAGGCTCGCAATGGGCCTGTCGGGCATTGGTGCCGCTCCAAGTGCCAAGTTAAGTTGCGTTTTGTGCAAAGGCGGCAGGACTTTTCCAGCCCAGTCGATCACCCGTGGAGAATGCCGATCCAGAATCATATAGAGATACAATCAACCTTCTCGGGCCCGAACATAGTTCAGGTCGCCGGCCCTTTTCTGGTTTGGTTTCTTCGCTGCGAAGTGCCGATTCAACCGGTTTGGCGCAATGCTGAATTTGTGGTCACTGTCGTTTGTCACCTTGTTTTTAGGGGTTCTGACAATGGATATGCCGTTCTGGTTCATCAATCAGCCAGCCACTGTCCGGCAGGTGTATGCCGAGTATGCTGCCGAGATCCGTCTCTGGTAGTTGTAGGTCATTCGCGTGGTGTCAAAACAACGCGAGACTGGAGATCTATAGCGTACGCATACTCGATAATGCGCCCTCCATTTTTTCCCTTACAAAAGCTCCTCGGGGAAATTTATCGAAGCATGCGCCGACAGTTGCACCTGAATGCTCTGGATGAACAAAGGCAAGGCTTCGTTAACCAAGAGTGCCCACTCCCAGATTACCCTGCAGCTCCGCATTTGTATTCAAGTCATCAAGGATAACGGTTTGCGCAGGCTCTTTCACAAAGGGCCTTCTTGAGTGGGAGCTGAATATATTAAGTGGAATCAAAGGATCAACTCAACAATTTCCAGTGCTCGCAACACTGAGCCAACATACAGCGCAGACACCGCTTCTAATAAATGGTGCTTGTCCACTATTTTGAGTGATGAGCTCAAATTCACCTTGCCGCGGTGCAGCAATTGATCAGGCACCAATTAGGTCGCGACGGGTGTTTTGGTCCGCCTAACCGGATGAGTGGATTCAGCCCAAAGCGGTCATTGGTGTTCTACCCCGCGGGCGGGAAGCAGGCTTTCGCTGCACACCGTTCTAAGAGCTGTAAAGCGGGCAAACCTGCCGTTCTGGTGCATCGCGAGCCTAAAAGCCGGTCAAAAACACTTCTTCCAACCTAGCTGTTGTAACCTGACCCAGTTAGATTTGCTTCGAACCGTAAATGTGTGGGCGCTTTAGTTCCTAGACGCCAATCGAACCCGACGTATTTCTCAGTCCAATTTCCGTGCAATTGGAGGAGACCAATTGGAAAATAGTTCCAAATTTGGCGAGTAAGGCCGCATGATAATGTAGATACCATAGTCACCTCGGGGTGTCGGAAGCCAGTTTTCCTGTGGAACGCCTTCAGGCCGTTCGGGAGAAATCACGATGCGGATGCCATCTTCACTATCGAGCTTGAATTCGGCGTTTTCGCCAACACGGTGTTTGAAATGTTCATTGGGAAGAAAGAAACCGTTTTCGCAACCATAAAGAGTTGCTGACCAGAAAGCCTTGGCGGGTGGTATTGCATCAGCTGACATGGTTACTTCATGGCTGTGCATTGCATTCATTGGGGACCCATCCTCTGTTACAATCGGTGGATAAACTGTCTCGGTCGCCGGTTGTCCAATTGGGCCGACAACCGACTGTATCGTCAGCAACTCAAGAGACATCTCACGCTTTGGTTTGAAGAGATCGGTTGTATTCGCAGCGATGAAAATCGGGTCAAACATTGTCGCGAACGCTTGTGTACCGACCTGTTCTGCCACCGTCTCAGGATCATGGGTCTAGCCTGGCTTGGCGCCCAGTGGATCGTATATAGCAAGAAATGCAGCATCCAACTCATCGCTGGGATCAAACGTTGTGTGATTGAAAACGAACTACATTGTTTCTAGGAGCCGGTCCTCAAAATCTCAAAATCCGGCCCGAACCCGGGAAAACGCGCCAAATCCTCTTTCAGAGACAAGTTTCGATCAACAATTTTTGTGCAGCCCCAAGGCAGGAAGTTGTTATCAACAGGGTTTCGCCGACAAACTCGGAAAGCGGCATGATCCTATTGCTTTGCATAGTCGCAACATTGCCTGCCACTCGTTTGGGCACTGCTGCGTGGGGCATCAATCGTATCACAGCACTAAGAAAATCTCCTGACGCCTCGAATATTTGATCAACCGAGTTGACTGGGATCTGTGGTAGGCGGGCGTTCGGTCACTGTAAAAGAGGATCGACGTTGGTTTAGCAATGTCCCCAGCGACCTTGGACAAAGGTATGTTTACGTAATGGTCATATCCGGTGACCATCAACGATGCATAGACTGAGTAGAAAGTGGGGAATGTCATAACCATTGGCCCCTCGGTCACATCGACCATGGCTCCAGCATAAAGCGTATCGTTGTTCACATTGAGCATCGCGACGTATTGGTAGGACCGCTCAAAGAAGTCACGTAACTCAGTTTCGCCAAGCTCAACTGGCTGGGTGGGCGTTGCAGGGCTCGTCGAAGCGATAATGATGCTCAAGGTAGCAACGCTAACTGCAGTTAACTTCATTTGTTGTTCACATCACGCGATTTTCTAGTTTGGATGTATGACAGTATTCATTCTTTTCAAAAGTCGTTTAGATAGGTTTGGAGACTGGCCAGAACGCCTGTTGCAGGCTGAAGCAAGCTACTCGGTTGCTCCCTCTAGACTTCTTTGCACCTACTAGAACAGCCGCTTTCATGGCCGATGTTGCAGCGTATCACTTGGGTTGGTTAAGATGCCCGGACTAGCAAAGGGCGTGATTTGGATCCCAATGCTCAGGGCCCGAAGTTGCTTAACGGCGGCGTGGCAACATGTCTGCAGAGAAATCATCAGAGAATGTGCCGGCTCGATGATTGAAGACAGCCCTTAGTAGACATCGCCATATTGCATCTCAAGCGGTGAAATTGATCTTAGCTTCGTTTAACGGAGATGGCTGATTTGCGGCACTCCTCCCTTTCGCACAGTTGTCGCGAGGACCTGCTTTCAGTTTGCTACACTCTTATTATTCGTGATCTTGGTTGCGACTTTTAACAGCTTTTGGAAACGTGAGCACTCAAAGTGGTTATCTGAAGGGCAGTTCGCCACATGACGCAACATACGCGCGAGATTGACCAGTCTCTCAGCCTGTTGTTCCAAGCTATCGGCCTTACCGAGGAGCGTAGTGCGAGGAACTATGGTTGCCCCCGGAGTGCGAATTACATCCCCAATTTCGTTGAGCGTGAAACCTGCCGACTTCGCCAAGGTGATGAAGGCAAGCTCTTGTACGACCTCCGGTTCGTATTGCCGCCGCAGCCCGTTTCGGGACACTGAGCCAATTAGCTTTCTTTTCTCATAATAACGAAGGCCAGAAGTACTTACGCCGGACCGATCAGACACCTCGGCAATATCCAGAAGTTTTTCCATACAGACACCTCTTGACTTAAACTTGACTTCAAGTCGTAGGCTCGGTGCTCAGTTATTGCAATGGAGCATTTTGCGATGAAAGAAACGGCCTTAAACGAGCACCAAAATAAAGCGGCATTTGCCCTGTCTGGACCTAGCCTGTCACTGATGCTTGCCGCCTTGGGGACAAGCACCGCAGCCGTCACTTTGCCAGAAGTCTCTCGCGATTTTCAGGGGGGCAGGTTCGACGCAACGTTGGTGGTCTCAACCTATGTTTTCGCCACGACGGCGCTCATTGTTCCGGCAGGACGTGCGGGCGATCTGTTTGGCAAGCGGACGGTACTGGTTGTTGGATTGTGCCTCTATCTTCTAGGTGCAATTTTCGCATACTTTGCGCCCACACTGCCGATCTTGGTTGCCAGCCGGGTTGTGCAAGGGGCGGGTGCAGCTGCAATGATGGCGATGCCACTGGCGCTCGTGCGCGATTTTGCTCTGCCCGGGCAGGTCGGGCGCTGGATGGGATTGATGGGAACGATGTCGGCGATCGGAACCGCATCAGGTCCAGCGTTAGGGGGTGTCGTTGCGGCCGTCTTTGGCTGGCGCGCCGTTTACTTTTTCCAAATTCCATTGACGCTTGCCGCTTTCATCCTCTGTTTGGTCTATCTCAAAAATAACAAACGAGCTGATAGACGCACCAGTATCGATCTGCCGGGGGCAGGCGCATTGGCTCTATTCCTCGCAGCCGTCACGTTGCTCGTCTCTGATGTTGCCAAGGGCATTGATGCCACCACTGCCGGTCTTGTTGTTGTTGCGGTCGGTGCATTCGCGGGATTTCTGTTGATTGAGTCCCGCGCGCTGTTCCCGATCATACCGCCCGAACTGCTGCGTTCGATAGATATGCGTTTCAGTCTTGCCATGAACGCAACGATATCCCTCATCATGATGGGCATTCTTATCGTTGGACCATTCTACCTTACTCGGGGTCTTGGGCTGACCACGGCTCAGATGGGGTTGGTTATGTCCGTTGGCCCTATTTCCTCGGCGTTGAGTGGTATTCCGGCGGGACGGTTGACCGAAAGAGCCGGGCCGAGCAATGCCGTGCTTTTGGGTGCGTTCGCAATGATGGTATCGACCGCGGCAATGGCGGGTCTTCCTTATGTCTTTGGGCTTGGTGGTTTCATCGTGGCGTTCATACTTTTGGCGCCAAGTTATCAACTGTTTCTTGCGGCGCTGAACACCTTTGTAATGGAGAATGTGCCCGAACATGAGCGAGGTGTCACCTCGGGTGTGCTTTTTTTCAGCCGAAACTTTGGCTTCATTCTGGGGGCTGGTGTATTGAGTGCCGCCTTTTGGTCCTTAGCGCATTATAAAACAAGCACAGGGATCGAGGCGTATGGGATCAGCTTTGCGATGGCCGGGACATTTGCAATGTGTTGCGTCCTGACGCTGGGTGTCGTCCTTCTTGCTTTCGCCTTCAGGCGTATAAATTGAGCTGGCAACGATGCTGGAACGCCAGTGGAGGGGGGAGTGCCAAGGTCAAGGACCTAGGCACATATGACTGCCATTAGGCGGTGGCGTCTTCGTTGACGACATCAGCAAAGGACTTGAAGAATTTTGCTGCCAGCTTTTTTGCCGTGCTTTGGATCAATCTGCTGCCCAGTTGGGCCAATTTGCCGCCTATCGCGGCTTTTGCTTCGTAGCGCAGGATCGTCTTGTTAGGTCCATCGGCCGTGAGTGTTACGTTTGCTCCGCCTTTGGCATGCCCTGCCGCGCCGCCATTGCCCTGCCCAGTCAACGAAAACGCATCGGGTGCACCTGCTGTTTCTAGGACGACATCACCGTTGAACTTGGCCTTAACCGGCCCAATCTTGAGCACGACTTTGGCCTCCAGTTCAGTGTCGGAGTGCTTGACCAACTCTTCGCAGCCGGGAATGCATTGTTTGAGGACCTCGGGGTCATTGAGCGCTGCGTAAACCTGGTCTTGCGGTGCATTGATGATGATTTCGTCTGCTAATTCCATGGGATGTCCTTTTAGCAACAGGGAAATTTGATCGTGGCCAAGTGATCGGCCTGCTGAGGTGTCAAAGTGAATTTTTGGCGCAGACGTGCTGCGAATTGCCGAATGGTTTTCATGTGGTTTTCTCCAGCGTTCCTGCTTTGAGGGCGGCGTAGGCCTCAGGGGTGTCCAGGTCCGTATAATACCCAGCTGAAGCCAAAGGGTGGAATTGGACATGTTCAGGGTGGGTACGAGTGAATTTCCTACACCCCGGTGACTTGGGGTCCGCGAGAAGACGCGCGAACAGGTTATCGGGAACCACAATTGGGTTGCCGCGTTGATCACCATTCATGGGAATGGAAATGCGTGATCTATCCGCTGAAAAATGGGTCACCAGCAAGGCGCGGATGTCATCCGCTGAGAGAAGCGGCTGGTCGCCCAAACCGATCAACACCGCATTCGCATTTGACGCGGCCCGCAATCCGCAAGCCACAGACGTCGGCTGACCGTTTCGATATTCCGTATTAAAAACCGTTTTGACGCTGCTCCCAGCGAGCACGGTTTCAACCTCGGATGCCTGATGTCCTGTAACAACCAAAACTGATCCCACTGCGGTGCTGTAGACATCAACCATTTTGCGGATCAATGGCACATCGCCGACAGGCAGTAGTAACTTGTTGAGCGCGCCCATGCGCCGCGACAGCCCCGCGGCCAGAATAATTGCAGTCACTTCAGGCATCGGGCTGCTTCACGGTAGCACGCCGGTCCTGAACCAGCTGCGCAAGGATAGACAAAGCAATTTCTTCGGGTGTGACAGCGCCCAGATCAAGGCCTGCGGGTGCTTTGACGCGGTCTAGGGTGGGGCGGTCAAAACCGGCAGTGGCGAGTTTTTTGGCTAGTGAAGCGTATTTCTTTCGGCTTCCTACAAAGGCCACATAAGATGTTTGAGCATTCAGCGCCGCCTTAAGCGCGTCAAGATCACCTTGCCCCTGCGTGGCAATCACAACAAAGCACTGCTGATGGGGCTTGTCCTGTCCCAAGGTTGACGAAACAGACCAGTGAAACTGGGGCGCGAGTGCACAGAGCGATTGCGCAACGGGCGATGCGCCCATCACTACGAGTTGTGGTGACGGCAAGCAGGGCTCTATGAAAATGTCGACTGTCCCGCGAGAAGGGCAGCCGTTACGGGCAAATCGTGTGCCGTCAATTTCATCGCCAGCAGCCACACCCTTTTCAGCCAACAGTTCCTCAGGCGCGACAGAGACAAGCTGCGGAGCACCGTCTTGCAATGCCTGCAAAGCGGCTCGCTTAACCGCCCCACGGGTGCAACCGCCACCAAGCCATCCTTGCAAAATTGTCCCATCTGCACTGAGAAGAGCCTTGGCGCCCGGTTTGGCCGCGGTAGATCCAGCCGTACGTACGATGGTGGCAAAGGCAAAAGGTTCTTGTTTGTCGCGCAGTTCCTGTGCGGCTTCGGCGAGTTCGGTGGAGAGGATTTCAGCTGGGGTCATAGTTTTGCCAGATCCTGTTCTAGTGCGGCCAGGTCGCTCAATGTGTTGGCTGCTTTGAACGCGTCCAGAAAGGGCAGCGCCGCAGCCATTCCCTCAGCCACAGGCGTGTAGTCAGCCCAACCTTTCAGCGGGTTGAGCCAAATCACCTTGCAGCCGCGCTTGCGCAGTTTTTCCAGAGCGGTTGCGATCATCTCAGGCGCTTGCGTGTCATAGCCGTCGGACAGGATCAGCACGACGCTGCGCCCGTCTACGAAACGCTTTGCGTAGGTGTCTGCAAAACGTGTCAGGGAGGGGCCTATTTTGGAGCCGCCTCCAAATCCGTCGGCCATCAGGGACATGCGACCAATGGCACGCATCGTATCTTTGTCCCTCAAAGCTTCGGTTATACGCACAAGGCGTGTGTGGAACAGATAAGCGTCGGCAGCCGGATCAGCCCGCATTAAACCAGCAAGGAAGGCCAGAAACACCCGTGCATAAACAGACATGGAGCCAGATACATCACACAAGGCGACGATCTTGCGTGTTCGGTCAGGTCGCTTTTTGCGCCACAGACGCATCGGTTCTCCGCCTGTCGCAAGGCTGTGCCGGATGATTTTACGGAAATGCAGCCGATCACCTTTGCGAGCGGCTATGCGACGACGGGATCGCGTATCGCGCAAGGAAGCTCCGATGCGGCGAGCCACATCTTCGGCTTCGGCTATTTCCTCGGGACGCACAAGGTCGCGCAGATCGCGCCGGTTCAGGTTACGTATCTCTGTTGCTATCAGCTTGCCGGTGCCGTCGCTGTTTGCTTCACCGTTTTGGTCATCAGGAGCTGTGGCAGAGCCGGCACTGCCCAGATCTTGGCCTTTGGCATGACGGGATGAGTGAACGTCATCGCTTACAGATGCCGATGGTGTCGGGATCACCTTTTGTCTAACCCGGCCCATGTCCATCCAATAGCTGTCGAACAAGTCGTCAAAACGATCCGCTTCCTCTTTGCAACCGGTGCAAACGGCACGCAATGCTCGGCGGCTGTCATCGGGGTGAATGCTGTCCACTGCACCCAAAGCGGCCATGGCAAGATCGGCTTCTCCCACGCCGAGGCGCAGCCCGTTGTGACGCAAGTGAGCTATGAATCCAGTGACCCGCGCGGCGGGGCCGGGGTCACGCCCGGCGAATTTTGTCACACGGCTCATGCGGCTTTACCCGCAATACGCGCCGCAACCTCTGGCGTTATCTGTGCTTGATCGCTTTGAGTTTTGAGCAAAGTTGTCAGCGTCGACTGTAAAGTCGCTGGATCGCTTGTCAGATCAGCGATTCCCAAGCCCATCAATGCTGCTGCGAAATCCAGCATCTCAGCCACACCCGGGGTCTTTTCCAGCTCTTCTTCACGAAGCTTTTGCACAAACCCTACGATTTGATCGGCAAGACGCTCTTCGACATCCGGCGAGCGCGCCTTAAGTATCGCCAGTTCGGTCACCCGGTCGGGGTATTGAACGTATGTATAGAGGCAACGGCGGCGCAAAGCGTCCGAGAGATCGCGCGTGCCATTTGAAGTCAGGATCACTATGGGCCGTGTCGTAGCTTTAATTGTCCCTAGCTCTGGAATAGAGATTTGAAAATCCGAGAGAATTTCCAAAAGATAAGCCTCAAACTCCTCATCGGCGCGATCGATTTCGTCGATCAACAAAACCGGGGCTTTGTCTTGGGTTATCGCAGCCAGTAGAGGCCTTTCCAGCAAAAACTCCCTTGAAAAAATGCGATCTTCGACCGCCTTCCCGGTTTCCCCAGCTTCAGAAGCTGCGCGGATTGTCAGAAGCTGACGCTGGTAGTTCCATTCATAAATAGCCTGAGCTGCATCAAGCCCCTCATAGCATTGAAGGCGGATGAGTTGCGTGTGTTTAACAGCCGACAAAGTGCGCGCGATTTCGGTTTTGCCAACGCCAGCCGCACCTTCGAGCAGCAGGGGTCGACCTAATGACAGGGCAAGTTGCAAGGCAACGGCCAGATCATCCGAGGCGACATAACCTTCGTCTGCAAGAGCGGTTTTTAAGTTTATCCAGGTCATTTTGGTCTCCGTAGGGCTGGGTTTAACCAGCCCTACCCAAGGGATCAGTCGTGCAATCCTAGTTCGTTGGCTGTCCGCCAAATCCGCCAATGATCATGCGGCATATTGGTGTGACGATTGCCAAAGGGGCGGAACGCATCCTGCACCGCGTTGGAGAAGCAGGGCACACCGCCCACATGAGGGCTTTCGCCCACGCCCTTGGCACCGATTGGATGATGGGGTGAGGGGGTAACAGTGAAGTCGGTTTCGTAGTTGGGGACCTCCCACGCTGTCGGCAGGAAGAAGTCCATCAACGTACCCGTCTTCACGTTGCCCATATCGTCGTATGCGATCTCTTGACCCAGAGCGACAGCAAGAGCTTCGGTCAGGCCGCCATGCACCTGACCTTCGATGATCATCGGATTGATGCGCGTGCCGCAATCGTCCAGTGCATAAAAGCGTCGGATTTCAGTCACACCGGTGTCAACGTCAATGTCCATCACACACACATAAGCCCCAAACGGGTAGGTCATGTTGGGCGGGTCGTAATAGCTGACTGCCTCTAGACCCGGCTCGATCCCCGGAATGGCCTGATTGTAGGCGGCGAAGGCGATTTCCTTCATTGTTTTGAACTTTTCTGGGGCACCCTTTACGACAAAGCGATCCACATCGAATTCCACGTCATTGTCGTGCACCTCAAGCAGGTAGGCCGCGATCATCTGCGCCTTGGCGCGGATTTTGCGTCCAGCCATTGCTGTCGCCGCACCCGCAACAGGGGTGGACCGCGAACCATATGTGCCCAAGCCATAGGGCGCGGTGTCTGTATCGCCTTCCTCAATCGTGATGCTGTCAGCAGGCAGTCCAATTTCCGAGGCTAGGATCTGCGCAAATGTCGTTGCGTGGCCCTGACCCTGAGAGATGGTGCCAAGTCGCGCGATCGCAGATCCAGTCGGGTGGATGCGGATTTCGCAACTGTCGAACATGCCAAGCCCAAGGATATCACAGTTCTTTACCGGGCCAGCGCCCACAATCTCGGTGAAGAAAGACAGTCCAATCCCCATCAGTTTGCGGGTCTTGCCAGCTTTGAAGTCCTCGACCCGTTGCGCCTGTTCGGTTCGCAACCCGTCATAACCGACAGTTTTCAACGCTTTATCCCACGCCGTGTGATAGTCGCCACTATCGTATTCCCAACCAAGGGCAGCGGTGTAGGGGAACTGTTCCTTCTTGATGAAGTTGATCCGGCGTAGCTCTGCCGCATCCATGTTCAACTCGATTGCCAGGACTTCGATCATGCGTTCGATGAAATACACAGCCTCGGTCACACGGAATGAACAGCGATAGCTGACACCACCGGGGGCCTTGTTAGTGTAAACGCCTTCTACCTCCAAATACGCTGTTGGGATATCGTAGGACCCGGTGCAGATGTTCATGAAACCTGCAGGAAATTTGGTGGGATCGGCACAAGCGTCAAAACCGCCGTGGTCAGCCGTCACGTGGCAGTGCAACCCAGTGATCTTGCCCTCTTTGGTGGCGCTGATCTTTCCTGTCATGTGGTAATCCCGCGCAAAAGCGGTGGTCATCAGATTATCCATCCGATCTTCGATCCATTTGACGGGCTTGCCCGTCACGATGGAAGCCACAACAGAGCAGACGTAGCCCGGATAGGCGCCAACTTTGTTGCCGAAACCGCCGCCGATATCGGGTGAGATCACACGAATGTTGTGCTCTTCAATACCGGAGATCAACGAAACTACGGTGCGGATCGCGTGGGGGGCTTGGAATGTTCCCCAAAGTGTCAGCTTGCCGTTCACTTTGTCCATCGACGCTACGCATCCGCAGGTCTCAAGCGGGCAGGGGTGGGTGCGATGGTAGTACATGGTTTCTTCTGCCACGACCTCGGCATTGGCGATGACCTCTTCGGTCGGGTCTTTGTCACCTGCGTCCCATGTAAAGATGTGGTTGGGGTGTTTGCGCGGTCCGTGCGCTCCGTCGGGGATGGAACCATCTTCGGCGACCAGATCTTCGCGCAGAACCACGTCGGATTTCAGCGATTCAAAAGGGTTCACGATGACGGGCAGCTCTTCGTATTCAACCTCGACCAATTCGATCCCATCTGCGGCAGCATAGCGATCTTCGGCGACCACATAGGCAACCTCTTGGCCCTGAAACAGAACCTTGCCATCGGCCAACACCATTTGTTTGTCGCCAGCGAGCGTTGGCATCCAGTGAAGGCCCAAAGGTTCCAGGTCGGCAGCGGTCAGTACTGCCAATACGCCGGGCACTTCGAGTGCAGCGGCGGTATCAATACTCTTGATCCGCGCGTGTGCATAAGGCGAGCGGACAAAGTCACCAAAGAGCATCCCGTCCAGCTTGATGTCATCGACATAGTTGCCTTTGCCTTGTGTAAAGCGGGCATCTTCGACCCGCTTGCGAGAGCAGCCCATGCCTTTGAGGTTATCGACGCGTTCTTCGCGAGTGATTTCGTCCTTCATTCTGCGGCCTCCTTGGCTGCATTCATTTCAGACGCAGCGGCCTGAATTGATTTCACGATGTTTTGGTAGCCCGTGCAGCGGCAGATGTTGCCTGCCATACCGAAGCGGATTTCCTCTTCGGTTGGGTTTGGGTTTTCTTCCAGAAGTTTGGTTGCGCGGGTGATCATGCCCGGCGTGCAATACCCGCACTGGAGCCCGTGGTGTTCTTTGAACGCTTCTTGCAGGGGGTGCAGGTTGTCAGGGTCGCCAAGACCTTCAATTGTTGTCACCGCGGCGCCGTCAGCTTGTGCCACAAACATGGTACAAGATTTCACGGACTTGCCGTTGATTGTGACTGTGCACGCCCCACAATGCGAAGTTTCGCAACCGATGTGCGGCCCTGTAATATTCAGACGTTCGCGCAATGTGTAGATCAGCAGTTCTCGGGGCTCAGCGAGGAATTCCTCGTCTTTTCCGTTCACGTTCAATTTGATGTGCATCTTTTTTGACATGGTGTTCTCCTTACGCCCGCGACCAGGCGGTCAGAATTGCGCGGCGCAGGATGACGCCTGCCACATGATTTTTGAAAGCTACCGGACCGCGGTTGTCCTCGGTTGGTTCGATGTCGCCCAGCATTGCTGCGACTGAGGCATCAAGCGCGGCTGCATCAACTGAAGTCCCAAGAAGCGCTTCGCCTGCAGCCTCAGAGTAGACTGGTGTGTCGCTCAGGTTTGTCATTGCGATGGAGGCGCTGACGCAAATGCCGCCGTCCTTAACGATCTGAACTGCAGCAGCAGCCGTCGCATAGTCACCAATCTTGCGTTTTTGTTTCTCGTAGGCGTACCCACCGTTGGGCATTGGGATCGCGACGTGGGTCAAAACCTCTTCGTCTTCGCGTGCAGTAACATAAGCAGCCTCGTAAAACGCGCGGGCTGGAATATCGCGCTCGCCATTTGGACCAACCACTGTGAAGATTGCATTAAGACACTGCGTCAGGCCGGGCATATCGTTGCCGGGGTCTCCATTGGCGACATTCCCGCCCACAGTGCCCATGTAGCGCACCTGCGGATCAGCGATTTGCAAAGCAGCTTCGCGCAGGATGGGAGCAGCATTTGAGAGCTCGGCATGATCGATAATGTCGGCCTGAGTCACCAAGGCGCCGAGCCGGATCATGTCTGTGCCGACTTCGATGTCGGACATGCCGCCTACATCCTGAAGGTCGATTAAATGGGGCACGTCGGCCATACGCAATTTCATCATTGGGATCAGGCTGTGCCCGCCTGCCATGACACGAGCATCATCTCCATGCTCTTCTAAGACAGCCAGGACTCCGGCCATATCCTTGGGGCGATAGTATTCAAATGCGGCTGGAATCATCAGCTTTCCTCCCTAAAAAGCAGTTGTTCTTGCTAGGGGAGAGACTGCATGCCGGGCTTACCTACAGCACTAAAAAATCAACGAAAAACGGGTCTTTTGCACGAAATGCGCCTCTCTATGCACGAACGACGCCGGGCTGCGATGCAAGCGCATCTTGAACCGCTTTCAATTTGGAACGGCTTACTGGAACAGGCGGAAGATCGACCCCATCAAACAAACATCGCCCCTTATCTTTTGTTCGCTCAAAGCGCGAAACACGAATTGGGTTCACCAAATAGCTGCGATGCGTTTGCAAGAAGTCCCGAGGCAAAAGACGTTTGGAGGCAACCGTGATTGACCAAACACAAAACAGGCGATCATGCTCAGTGTAAATTTGGGTATAGTGCCCATCGGCGCGCACAAGCAGAACATCCCGTGCCCGTACGAAAACCTTGGTCCCGTCGCTTTCGCAAGGGATCTGCAATTCCGCTATGGGCTCTGGCTTTTCACTCGGGTCTTCCGGCACGGGGTCTTCGGTACTTGGAGCTACCAAATATGTTACGCTGACCCACAGACACGCCCCGAAGATTATGAAGCTGAAAAAGATCACGCCAAGCGCCAGGGTTTCGTTGCTCATTGCGGGGCCAAATTCGGCGACGTTAGGCTCTTGTACAAAATTAGTTTCTGCGACGGCCAGAAAGTGAACTGAGCAGACGGCGATCGCAAAACAGATCGTCCCCAACACGATGTTGCGATTGGTACGCTTTCCATAGGCGATCCAGAAGGCGAGAATGCACAAAGCGACGGCCACAAGCGACGAATAAATAACTCCTGAGGTCGTATAGACGGCACGGCATAGTTCTAATCCAGCCATGCCAATGTAGTGCATTACCAAAATGCCGATCCCGACGATGACACCTGATAGGGAAATGATGAACGGTGTGCGATCAGCAAAGTGCAAAAGGATCAGCGCCGCACCAACAATGAGGATCGCAGACAGCGCCGATACAAGTGTGATTGCCGCGTCATAGTAGAAAAGGATTGGAAGTTTTAAGCCGAGCATTGCCACAAAATGCATAGCCCAGATGCCGCCACCCAGAGCGATGGCTCCAAGCGCGATCGATGCCTTTTTCTGAAACATTGGCTTATCTGAAAGATCGCGCGTGAGCGAAAGCCCTGTGAATCCAGCGACAAGCGCAACGACGCACGACATCACGATCAGGAAACTGCTATGATTGACTGTCAGAAAATCCATGCTGTAGAAGATGGCTAAAGCTCAAGCGATTTGCAATCAATGCTGTATTTTGGCCTCCACATTTTAACTTAGGTCGCGGTCATACGCAGCCGAGTTCCTATTGGGCGCAAGCTCCATTTGCTGGAAAGCCTGTGTCGCTGAAATCCCAAGTGATCTACCAACAAAAGGAATTCATGCGGAGTGTGAGTTGGTCGGTGATTGATTTACGCTCATCTAGACGATGCCAGCACTGCGTAACTGGTAAGTTTTGAACGTCTGCCGCGCCGGGAAACGCTGAACGTTTCGCCTTGGGGCATGAAATCAACATAGGCGCTGCCAGCTGAGTAAGGCGTCGTTCGGGCGTACCGCACGCGTGCTCAGACATCCGATCAGGGTGTGGCGAGTGATTGCTAAAAGCTCATACGGATCAATGGTGATGCAGGCACCTACGGAGAGTACTTACGCTGTTCGCCACGTTTGGGCGTGCTCTCGAAGCTGCGGTTCTGTGGGGCAACAACGAATACGCGTTGCCCCACTTTACTTTGTTTTTCTCACATGTCGTGACGAGCAACGCCCACTCCTGCTCTGGTGATCATTCGTCTGGCTTAGCGCCAGATTCATCTACCGGCATGTAAAGGTCGCCACCGGCACGGAACTTTGCCGCCATAGCCTCCATTCCCTCTTTCTGCGCTTCGGCCCGGATGTCGTGGCTGATCCGCATAGAGCAGAATTTGGGCCCGCACATAGAGCAGAAATGGGCCACCTTATGCGCTTGTTTTGGCAGGGTTTGATCGTGGAATTCCCGGGCAGTGTCCGGATCTAATGACAGGTTGAACTGGTCTTCCCAGCGGAACTCGAACCGTGCCCGAGACAGCGCATCATCCCGCCGTTGGGCCCCTGGCAGGCCCTTGGCAAGATCGGCTGCATGGGCTGCAATCTTATAGGTGATGACGCCGGTCTTCACATCATCGCGATCAGGCAACCCAAGATGTTCTTTGGGAGTCACATAACACAGCATCGCGCAGCCGAACCAACCGATCATGGCCGCACCGATGCCAGAGGTGATGTGGTCATATCCCGGTGCGATGTCGGTCGTAAGGGGGCCAAGTGTGTAGAACGGTGCCTCGTCGCAGCACGCGAGTTGCTTGTCCATATTCTCTTTGATCTTATGCATGGCGACGTGGCCCGGCCCTTCGATCATCACCTGGCAGTCCTTTGCCCATGCGATTTTGGTCAGCTCGCCAAGGGTTTCTAGTTCAGCAAATTGTGCCTCATCATTGGCATCAGCGATCGAGCCGGGGCGCAACCCGTCTCCAAGACTGAAGGACACATCATACTGTCGACAGATATCGCAAATCTCAGAGAAGTGTTCATACAGAAAGCTTTCGCGGTGATGATGTAGGCACCATTTGGCCATGATGGACCCACCGCGCGAGACGATACCCGTCACGCGTTTCACAGTCATCGGGACCATATGCAGACGGACGCCAGCATGGATCGTGAAGTAATCAACACCCTGCTCAGCCTGTTCAATGAGTGTGTCGCGAAACACCTCCCACGACAGGTCTTCGGCGATGCCATTCACCTTTTCCAGCGCCTGATACATTGGCACCGTCCCGATTGGCACAGGGCTGTTGCGGATGATCCATTCGCGGGTGTTATGAATATTGCGACCGGTTGACAGATCCATAACGGTATCTGCGCCCCAACGGGTCGACCACACCATCTTGTCTACTTCTTCTTCCATCGAAGAGGTGACAGCCGAGGTGCCCATATTGGCGTTGATTTTCACGAGGAAATTACGCCCGATAATCATCGGCTCGGATTCTGGGTGGTTGATATTCGCGGGAATGATTGCGCGTCCTGCCGCCACTTCGTCACGGACAAATTCGGGGGTCACATAATCGGGTATATTCGCGCCCCAGTCATTTCCATCGCGTGCTTGGGGCGCGGCCTCGCGCAATTGGTTTTCGCGAATAGCAATGAATTCCATCTCAGGGGTGACAAAACCCGCGCGGGCATAGGCCAGTTGTGTGACGGATTTTCCATCTTTCGCGCGCAGTGGGCGCGGTTTCACGGGAAATTCCGGGGTTAGGTGATCGCCTTGGACAAAGCCATTGTCGGCAGGTTTGATATCACGGCCTTCATACTCTTCCACATCGGCACGGGCTTTGATCCACTCGCGTCGCAGCGGTTCCAAGCCGCGCCGAATGTCGGTCAGAACAGTTGGATCAGTGTAGGGCCCCGAACTGTCATAGACCGGTAAGGGTGCTTCTCCTGCGGTGGGGTGAACCGAAATCTCACGCATCGGCACGCGAATGTCTGGAAACATCGTGCCGCTTACATAGATTTTGCGCGATGCAGGCATTTCACCTGTGGTGATTTTGGGATTAGGGACGTTCATTATGGTGCTCCTCAAGCAGCTTACTCAAAAAGACACCAGATGAGTTTCGGCTTGGGAAACGGGCAGATACACGACTGCCCTTGTCAGTTTGCACATCAGTAGTATGAGGCGATGTGCGCCCTTAGCTTCCTACGCCAGTATCAACTGGGTCAGGTTCAAAGGGTCGCGACACTGCAGCGTTGCTGCTATTCGCCTCTCAGTTCCTTGGCTGGAACTCCCCTGCGTGCGGGTTGAGTACCGAATGCACATAATGGAAACAAGCTCAAAGTGGGGAGGGGGGGACTGCGTTGCAGTTCCTGACATCAACCGTCCAGTTCCTGCGCGGCATAAGGACAGGAATTTAGACGTTCTCAGAGTATCCATCGAAGAGTACGTCGCGGTTCAGGCTCAGGTTCAGGTTTGCGACTGCTTTTCCAAGGTCGAGCAACGTCAACACTGCCATCAATTGTCTGCCACTATTGTGCTCCATTCATGTTGTCAGTGGCGCTGCCAGTCCTGATTGGTGTGTCGCTTTGTCAAACAACAGGACCAGGCGCCGAAGCCGTGGGATGAATCCGTCCGGAGTAGGGGGGAGATCGTCCTTCACTCGATTTTCGCAACACAGCCCTGCGTCAATGGCAAAGAGCCGATATTGGCTCTTTGCCATTTTTAGGAACAGCCTAAGTGGTGACCACGTTACTGCCAAAATACATAAACTCGCGATCCATATTCCCAACATCCGCAGCGTTTAGCGAAAGATTGGGGCTATCCAGAAATTTGAAGCTTTGTTGGCTTTTGACCCAGTCATCGGCATTTCTCAATGTTGATAGCGTGTAGGTTGTCGTCTCATTGAGGTAATGCGTAGGAATGACAACTTTTGGCTTTAGCCGGTCAACGATCGCATTGCCCTGTTCGTACGACAGGATATGTTCCGAGCCATCCACAGGCAGTGTCAGGACATCTACCTGGCCGATCGCTTCCCAGAAGCCGGGGCCGGGATCGGCGCGGTTGTCCCCCCATATCAGAGTTCGAATGCCACCCGTCTCGATCAGATAGACGACCATGTCCATGTGGCCGACATTGTTAGGCGCACAGGCTTCAACGCCAAATTCAGCAAGCGCATTGGTCCAGTTATAGTAGCCCGGCGCTTTGCAAACGTGCTTATCGGCGAAGCCTGTAATTTTCAGGTCTGCAAACTCGAAGGTACCGACCATACGGTCCAACACCATTGTTGAAACGGGCCTGTCGATGGCATCGTGATCAAAATGTGTATGCGTTGAAAGAGTAATGTCTGTGACGGTTTCAGGGTATTTGTACTTGTACCACAAACCCCAAGCACCTGATGGGTCATCGCGCCATGGGTCAACTACGACGGATGCACCGCCGGGTGATGTAATCTTGAATGAACAATGGCCAAAGTAATCAATGCTTATCGCGCCGTCGGGAAGGCTGGTTGCATTCTGCAACTCAATGACATGATTGTTGTTACCGGGTTGTGTCCAATCTGTGGACTGGGCCTGAACCGACGTGGATGTAAGCAAACTGGTTGCAGTTCCGACACCTGCTGCACCTGCGGCCATAAAAAACGAACGTCGCGAGAGGCCTGGAGCCAACGCATCTTTTTGCCCGTTCAGTTTGATTGGTTTTAAGTTTTTCTTATCCATCTTTCTAGGGTCTCCCTGTTGCTGTAAACCGCGACACAAGCGGAGTAAGGCAAGCTTAGAGATCAAACGACGGACTGCACTGCTAGAAGAATATGTGGTTTATATGGGGGAAATCCCCATATTAGCTCAACGCCGCCAAGTGTTGCCGCAAGTTTTTTCCACGATGCGTTAGGCCAAGTTTTTGGCGAATGTTATTGCGATGGAAATCGACCGTGCTGGTGCCGCGTGACAACGTCTTGGCAATTTCTTTTGTACTGCGTCCCTGAGCGATCAGTTGTACGATTTCGGCCTCTGTTGGCGTCAATTCCACCAAAGCTTGTGCCAACTTGCTGGTGAACGTTGATGTGATATTTTTGAGGTTGGTTTCAACTATATCGAGGTGAACGATTGCACGATCATCATCTTCGATCAGTTGGTGCAACCGACCGATATGGGGCAAAACAAGCCCTCTGATCTGTTGCGCGATACGGTCCTCGACTTCGCTTTTCGAATTTTCGACACCTTTCAGCAAGACCCGTAGTGCTGTGTTCGCATCTTCTAGATCTTGGGTCCGTTTCTTGATAATTTCTTCACGCGATTCCAGCTCCTGTTGTAGACAAGCCTCTGCCTTTCTCCGTTGTTCGATTTCCTCCAGCATGGCCAAGTCGTCTTCGACAATGCGAGAGAACTGACGTAGCCCATTGCGAAATGACATAGCGCGCTTGTTTCGAAATCGATCCAACATGCAAATGGTCCCAAAAACCGAACCGTCCGGCCATTTTAGGGGCAGCCCGACATAAAAGCTCATCCCGTATTCCATGTCAGGGTTGTCGTGCCAATGCGGGTCGTGGGTTGCATCTTCGACGCAAAGCTCGGCGTCATTTTCGAGCACGTCAAAGCAATACAGCTTATCATGAAGCAGGAAGGATTGCCCTTCAATATAGGGGTTCTCGTTACCGGTACTTTTTACACAAACATTATTGTGTTGATCGCTTGTGTGCATGATCAGCGTGGCGGGCACGTCTGCTATTTCAGATATCTGGTCGACCAAATATTGCCACTTCGTAAGTGTCTCAGGCGTGATCTCTGGTCTACTTTCCATGATGTCCAGCTCCATCAAATATGACGCGTCACAGTCGCTTCGCCGTCTTTCGGGCTGCGGTGTGAATCCTAAAGTGATGAGCGACACTTTGTCCAGTGACACAGCTCTACCCACCCCTTTGGAAAAATTGAAATGTGCAGTGCTATCTACGAGAATATGTGGCCGCAGCGCGCTTGATGGCTATAAACGGCATTTTCGGAGCCATTCTCACAACTGCCGCATTTCCGAAATCAGCAAGTAGGGGGCATTTCGGGGATGTCCTGACTGCGTGTAATTCACGGCTGACGGCTGCATCGGACATTCACCTGCCAAAAAACAGGCGTTGCTTGATACAGCCGCCCGACCTGCACAAAAAGTTTCTAAAACTCTGGAACAGGGACCGTTTCTGAGAACACATGGCACGTGTTTGTTCGCCCTAACGCAGCGTGGGTTTCTGATTAAGGGTGCGAACAATCGTTGCTAGGAGCCGGCGAAATATCTGTGTTGGATACGCAGAACGCTCGACCACATAGTTCCTGTCTCAAACTTCTTCGCGCCAAGGTGGGTTTGCGCCAGCTCGGCCGACGTTGATCGCTGCTACTCGTGTACCGAAGCCTATTGCTTCTGCGATGTTTTTTTCTGAAGCCGAATGAATAGCGGTTTTAGTAAGAAGGCCTGCTTCAGACAGGTTTGCAAGCACGCCAGCATTGAACGTATCCCCCGCGCCAACCGTGTCAACAACATCGGCAGCCTGACTGGCGGCAAAGACTGAGCGCCCATCCGGCAACCATGCATGCGCCCCGGATTGACCCCGTGTTAAGATGACAATTGAAGGGCCAAGCCTATGTAATTGAGCTACTTTTTCTTCTTGAGCATCCGTACTTGGAACGATCCAGTTTAAGTCCTCGTCGGAGACTTTCACAATGTCTGCTAACCTGACCATCCGTTCAATGCGGTCCCGAAAGCTTGGTTCGTCTGTGATGAAATTGGGCCGGATGTTGGGATCAACCATCACAATATGGTTGCGCGCGTGGGTTTCAGCAAATTCTCTGTATGTGTCGGCACCCGGCCCACAAGCGAGGCTGATACCGCCGAAATACAAAGCGGAAACATCGTCTATTGTGTTGGGCATATCATCGGGTGCTATCATCCGCCCAGCCGAGTTTTCGTCAAAGAACGAATACGATGCGTGACCATCGGATAATTTGACAAATGCCAACGTCGATGGGCGATCTGATCGAATTACATTCCGGGTATCGACATTGCTTGCTCTCAAATCAGCCATAAGCTGGTGTCCGAACATATCGGTCGAAATACCGCTAAGCAGGCCAGTTCGACACCCCAGCCGCCCAAGGCCAATCGCAGTATTAAAGATCGCACCACCTGATCGAGGTACATACCCATCCGACCCTAGCAGGGTTTGTTCGGATATCATATCGATGAGAGCTTCTCCGCAGCACAGGATCATAGGATTTCCTCAATGAGCAAATTTGTGGGGTTTTTTTGCACACATGGTGGTACTATTTGTTGTTCGTGTTAGGGCGTCAGATAGGATGCGATTGCAACTTCCATGCCGTCGTCCCAAATCATACTAAGCCACTTTACAAAGCAATCTGCGAACTGCGGTTCATCTGCTAGATCCCCATAAAACTGACGCATCTCAAGCCATGCACGTGGATTTCCTCGGGCCTCTCGGGCTTTTGCATTCAATTCGACCCAATGTGGATCATTGGGTTCAATTTCACTGCCATCTTCACGAGTGCCTTCGCACATTCGCGCCCAAGCCGCTTCAACCAAGGCAAGCCCCTCGACTTCGATCCCTTTTGCCAATCCGTCCCTGATCGATGGGATGATAAAACCCGGATGACGCGACGACCCATCAAAGGCCACGCGGCGCGTAGTATCAACGATTTTCGGGTTCGAGAACCGGTGGCGGATCAGCGTGACGTAGCCCTGGGTGGTCATATCCGAAACTGGCTTGATCAACGGGGCGATTTCATTCTCGGCGACTTTGGTGAACAGCCGACGGATCAGATCGTGCTCCATACAATCTGCAATCGTCTTGATGGAAAGCACCTCGCCTGGCACCGAAATCACCTGATGCCCCCCGTTTAAAATGCGAATTTTCATGGCCTCATATCCATGAACATTGTCGGTGAATGTTGCGCCGACGTTGTCCCAGTCGGGCCGTCCAGCACAAAAGTCGTCTTCGATCACCCATTGGCGAAAGTTTTCGTGGGTCACCGGGGCCTGATCGTCAATGCCCAACTGCTGCGCCAACGCCAATTCACTGGGGCCGGTTGCCGGCACGATGCTGTCGACCATCGAGTTGGGAAAGCTGCACATGGTGTCGATCCAGTCTGCCAGTGCCGGGTCCGATAACCGCGCCAAAGACACAACCGTTTGTCGCAGCACATCCCCATTGCCTTGTAAGTTGTCGCAGCATTGGCAGGTGAACGGACCGATCCCGTTTTCGCGGCGCAGACGTAGGGCCGCGACAATCGCACCGAACGCAGTTCTTGGTATATCAGGATTGTTGCTGTCATGGGCAATGTCTGGGTGGGTTGGATCAAATCCCTTTGTAGCGGGATCAATGAAATACCCTCCCTCAGTCACCGTCATTGCAACAATGCGGATATCGGGTTGGGCCATCCGTTCGATCAAGGGCCGGTTCCCGTCTTCAATTGGCAGGTAATCTATCATCGACCCGATCACTTCGGCAGACGAACACGAAGGGGCCAGCTCAATCAAAGTTGTCAGACAGTCCTGCGCCAACAGCTTTTCCCGCATGGTGCTGTCATACGGTCGAATGCCAGCTCCAATGATCGCCCAATCAAGCGCCTCGCCCTGTTGCATCAGGCGATGCAGATACCATGCTTGATGGGCGCGATGGAAATTACCAAGGCCAATGTGAACAATGCCCGGTTTCAGCTGTGCGCGATCATAATCGGGGCGCAAGACACCTTCAGGCAGTTCACTTAGTGTTGCATCGCGCAGTTTCATTCGATCCGTTGTCCCTGAACGTCGAACTTATGGATCTGATCCGCTCGCGGTGTCAGGTAGATCTTATCCCCGTGTTTCACCGAGATATCCCCGGTGATGCGTACCGTGAACATGTCTGCCAATCCGGTGTCATTGACATGGATAAACGTATCAGAACCCAGATGTTCAGCGACCCCGACGCGGCCTTCCCAAGTGCCTGCGGTCATGCTGACATCGGTGTGCTCTGGCCGGATGCCGATAGTATGCGCGCCATTCTTTTCCGCTTCTGGCCCAGAAAAGATATTCATCTTTGGCGAGCCGATGAAACCTGCCACGAACACGTTCTGGGGTTTGTGATAAAGGTCCAGTGGTGATCCGACTTGCTCGATCCTGCCCGCCTGAAGCACCACGATCTTGTTGGCCATTGTCATCGCTTCAACCTGATCATGCGTCACATAGATCATGGTTGTTCGCATTCGTTCGTGCATTTCGCTGATTTCAAGCCGCATGCCGACGCGCAAAGCCGCATCAAGGTTCGACAAAGGTTCGTCAAACAAGAAAGCAGAAGGATCACGTACAATGGCCCGACCAATGGCCACCCGCTGACGCTGTCCACCGGAAAGCTGGCCCGGCTTGCGGTCCAGATAATCCATCAGGTTCAACGACTGCGCCGCTGTTTCAACGCGCTTGTCGATTTCAGTCTGCTGCATTTTCTCCATTCGAAGGGGAAAGCCAATATTTTTGCGCACAGTCATATGCGGGTAAAGCGCATATGATTGAAACACCATGGCCAAGCCCCGTTTCGAGGGCGAGACCTCAGTCACGTCTTCTCCGTCAATTTCGATGGCGCCAGAGGTCAAATCCTCAAGTCCGGCAATCATGCGCAGCAGTGTGGATTTACCGCAGCCTGACGGGCCGACGAACACTGTAAACTCGCCGTCTTCTATGGTCAGGTCCAGCGGTGGAATGACCTCTACATCGCCAAAGGTTTTGGACACCTGATCAAGTACTATACGTCCCATGATCTTACCCTTATTTCACTGCGCCGAAGGTCAAGCCTTGGACAAGTTGTTTCTGACAGAACCACCCAAGGATAACGATCGGTCCGACGGCGGCCGTTGAGACGGCCGATAGCCGCCCGAAAAACAGGCCTTCTGGTGCCCGATTACCTTCGATGAGTTTGGAGAGTGTTGCCGCGTCGATGGTGGTAAGGCGGACGGTCCAATAAGCTTCGTTCCAACAAAATATGAAAACCAACAGAGCGGTTGAAGCGATACCGCCCCAGGCAAGAGGAATAAGGATCTCTTTGATCTCACCCCAAGTGTTGACGCCGTCCATCTTGCCCGCTTCGATGATATCCTTTGGGATCTCTTTGAAGTAGGTGAACAGCATCCAGATTGCGATTGGCAGGTTTATCAGGCTCAATACGGTAATGATCAGAATATGCGTGTCATAAAGCCCAATGCCTTTGGCGAGAAATATCATCGGATAAAGCACTGCTGCCGCCGGAAGCATCTTGGTCGACAACATCCACATCAGAACGTCTTTGGTTGCTCGGCTTGGGTTGAATGCCATTGCATAAGCAGCTGGAACGCCGACAAAAAGTGTAAAGATGGTCGCCGAAACCGCGGTAATAATCGAATTTCGAGCAAACCGCCAATAGTCGTAATTGTCAGTCATGTTCAGATAGTTATCAAGCGTCGGGGAAAAAAAGATCAGATGCTCGGGTTTCACCGCGTCGGCGTCCGTTTTGAAACTCGTCACAACCATCCAAAAGATAGGAAAGAAGAAGAGCAGGCCGATACCCCAAGCCAAAACCGGTCGCCCATAAGTGCTAAATTTAGAGGATTGCGCTACGATTGCCATGATTTTATCCCCTATTCCATCAAGGTCTTGCCGACCATACGAAGCAAAAATATGGCTACGATGTTGGCAAGGATAACAGCGAAGATGCCCGTGGCACTGGCTGCACCGATGTTGTTATTGGCAAATTCACCAATCAAATAGGGCAAGTTTTTGTTGCCGTTGCCCCGGCTCACAATTTCGATTTCCGCGTAAAGTGACAGGTGGAAAATCGCCTGGATCATTACCACAATCGCAATTGGTCGACCCAGATGCGGCAAAGTTAAAAAGCGGAACTGAGACCACGTGTTCGCGCCATCCAAAACAGCCGCTTCTTTCTGTTGCTGATCTTCGGATTGAAGCGAGGTCATGAAAATGAGGACGGCAAAGGGTGTCCATTGCCACGTCACCATCATGATCACAGCGATGGCCGATGTTTGTGTCGCGCGGAATGAAATCGGTTCGAATTCTGGCCAGAGTGAAAAGAACGCCCCCAAAATGGGTATTTGTCTGAGGCCATCGAGAACGTCATTTATCCCGGCGATGGCGATCCCCTGCAAACCCAGTACAGGATCAAGGATCATGTTGATCCAGAGAACAGCATTGACCGCAGGCATGACAAAGAAGGGTGAGATCAGCAATACACGTACAATTCCCTGTCCCGGAAAAGTCTTGTTGATCAGCACCGCAATCAAGATGCCCAGAATTACAGTCAGGAACAATATGCTGCACACAATGAACAGGCTGTTCTGGATGGCGAGAAAGAAGTCTTTGGATTTCAGAACAAATTCATAGTTGCCGAAACCGCGCCAGTTGCTCGGGCTTGGTGACGTCCATTCCGGGCGGCGCAGGTTGTTCAGCACATACCGAATGAAAGAGAAGTATAAAGTCATCCCAAGTGGGATCAGCATCCAAACTAAGAGCAGCAGTACCGCAGGTGTTTGAAGAAGCCGAGGAAGCTTTCTGTCAGACATAAATCTTTCCTCCCAGCAAAACGTTAAGTGCGCGTTGCTCGTGACTTATTTGTTGCGAATTTCTGAATCTAAGTGTCGCTAGGTTGGCTATACATTACAAGCGACGGGGTAGGGGGACGGGGTAGGGGAGAGGGCTTGATCGAACCAAGCCCTCTCTTTTGTGCGATTACTCGTAGTAGCCAGCCTCGCGCATGATCGCATCAGCTGCTTCTTGCGATGCAGCAAGAGCGTCTTCAACCGACTTAGCACCAGACAAAGCGGCTGCCATTTCCTGTGCAACTGCCGAGCCTACTTCCGGGAATTCTGGGATCGCTGCAAACTGAACACCAACGTAAGGTTTCAGATCAGTTGAACCCGGTGCGGCGCTTTCGATCGCAGCCAGTTCAGCTGCTGCAAAGCTTGCCGCGGCCTGAAACTCAGGGATCGCATAGGTTGACGCGCGCTGACCCGTGGGAACAGAGCCCCAGCCAAACTCAGCGTGGTTGCCTACGGCCTGAACGTAGTCTTTCGACGTTGCCCATTCGATGAAATCTGCAGCCGCTTCGGCGTTCGGAGAACCAGCGGGAATTGCCATTGCCCATGCCCAAAGCCAATTCGCCCCAACTGGGTTACCGGCGTTCGGCGATTGAGCGTATGCAACACCGTCAACTTCAAGGAACGACGCTGCAATGGTTGCATCAATCCACAAGCCACACTTACCTTCGTTATACAGCGCGAGGATTTCGTTGAACGAGTTTCCTTCAGAACCCGGAGGGCCATAGTTGCCCAAAAGGTCAACATAGAAGTTAATGGCTGCGTTCCATTCCGGGCTGTCCAGCTGCGGATGTCCGTCCGCGTCAAACCATGCGCCACCAAAGGAGTTCACAACTGTGGTGATAAACGCCATGTTGTCACCCCAGCCGGGCTTGCCGCGCAGACATGCACCATAAACGCCGTTGTCCGGGTCGTGGATCGCAGAGGCGGCTGCCTTGACGTTGTCCCAGCTGTCGTTGTCAGCGATGGTCACGCCAGCTGCGTCGGTCAGGTCTTTGCGGTACATCACCATCGACGATTCACCATAAAATGGCGCGGCATAGAGTGTGCCTTCGTGTGACAGGCCATTGCGCATCGCGGGCAGGATATCATCCACATCGTAGTCAGCGCTAAAATTCAGCGGCTCGATCCATCCTGCTGCACCCCAAATGGGTGCCTCCTGCATACCGATGTTGATGACATCGTACTGACCACCACCCGTCGCGGTGTCAGATGTAACTTGTTCGCGTAAAACGCCTTCTTCCAGAGATACCCAGTTTAATTCGACACCAGTTTCATCCGTATACGCCTTTGCAACCGTTTGCATGTTGATCATGTGGCCGTTGTTCACGATCGCGATTGTGAGGCTTTCAGCGGTCGCGGCAGAGCCCGACATAAGAGCAATAGCGCTAGCTGCGCAAAGTGCTTTCTTAAAAGACATCCGATTCCTCCCTAGATTGGATGTGGTGTGTAACGCTAGCAATCATGATTGCTTCGCGTCAATCAAATTATTTACGCGCGTAAATATATAAAAATTCCCACCATGCTTTCATGACCTTATGCAGAGCCACGCATCTCCAATCTGCCCTCAAATAACGTTTCCTCGCGCGTCTTCATGCACTCTTTGGATTGGATCAGCGATAAAATCGTCTCAACACTTCTTGCGGCGATCGCATCATAATCCTGCGAGACGGTAGTCAGACTGGGGCAGGTAAACCGCGAGAAAGGGTGATCGTCGTGTCCCGCGATCCTAAGTGAAGCACCCGCATCCAAACCAACCTTGATACCGTTCTCAAATGCCGCAGACAGCAAACCGATTGCGAGCCTGTCGTTTGAGCACAATATCGTATTTGTGGGCAATTTCTGGCGCGTCAGAATCCGCCTGCCTTCGCGAAAGCCGATTTCTTCAAAATTCCAACCCTGCCCATCAACTTGGATCAAATGCGGCTCATGCCCCAATCTCTCCATCGCGGCTATATAGGCCGAGCGTCGTTTGTAGGCATTTGGATTTATCGGCGTCTTCAACTCGAAAAACAGCGGCGGCTCTCCGGAACGGCATAAATAGTCGACAATCAAGCTGATACTTTGATTGTTGTCGGAGCCAAAGAACGCCTCGCCGACCTTTTCGAGGTTGGCGTCGAATAGTACCGTAGGAACTTCATTGGCGAACGCCGCGACCTGTTCAACAAGCGATGCTCGGCCGAGAGGCGCCAACAACACACCCGCTGGCTTAATGGAACGAAGGCTCTCAAGGTTGGAAATCTCTTGTTCCGGTCCGCCATGGGAGCTGAGCAATAATGGATTGAAACCCGCTTTGACGATAAGCCCCTCAATCGTTCGTGCAATTCCGGCAAAAAACGGGTCAGTTAAATTGGGGACCACGAGCCCGATATTCTTGGTCTGACGTCGGTTCTGATTGACGGCATAAACGTTTGGCCGATAGTCATGTTTCTTTAACGCAGTTTCAATTTTCTCACGCGTGGATTTACGAACACTTTCCGGATCGTTGAAATACTTTGAAAGGGTCGGACGGGAAATTCCGCTAACTGTAGCGAAATCCTCCATATTTTTGATTTTTGGATCGCTCATTAGCGAAAACTTCCGTTGGAGCTATGGTATTTCTGGTTTGAATTTGCTCGAAAAAACAGAGCATGTAAAGATTTAAGTTATCGCGCGTAAACTCTTTATTTTTTGCTGCTACCGCCGAAACAAGATCTGCTAAAGCGATGGGTGATAGCCATCAACACTCTCTGGTTTGCATAAAATGACAGTGCGAGCAGACCTCTTCACTCGATCGCATTGCAAAACACCTTCTAGCTCTCTTCTCCGCGATCGCCGTTTCTTACCAGGCAGGACCAGTTGATGAGGCGATAAGGCGTTCGTCGAAAAAATAATGCCGTCCGAAGTCGATCTTCTCGCGCTGCGTGATGGTGAAAAATAATTGTCTCAATTGCTCTGCAATGCCTTGGTCTGAGCGGCAAAAATGCTAAGTGTTAAGCTCGTCAGTAGATGGGCGCCTGGCCCGTTTCCTACGCTTTGCAAAGCCCGTGCCCATCGCATTGCCGACCTTCAAGCGGTTCTGGTAGTCAGAATCGTCGGGGTTCAACTCGCCTCTAATGCCGCTTCCCGCACTTTCATGGCATTTGCGAAAAATGCAGTATCAACTTTACTGCGCATGCGAAGTTCCTTGTCCATAGTCCTCGATGCGGGCTTGCGGGACAAGAGGTCTAGACCACAACTGAACCAATGTCAGAGATGCGCAGATATCCGGAACGGCCCGGCCTTATCGTATCCAGGATTGAGTTTCTGCAGCCATTGCCTTGAGCCACAGAATGTCAAAGCCAGCGATAATGCGGTAACCTTTTGCAAGAAGCGCATCAGCCTGAGGTTTAGCAAGACCAACGTTACCCAGTGGGATGCCTGCAGAGTTCGCAGCGTCTTCGACTTTTGCGACGGCAGCGAGAAAATCAGGGTGGTCGAATTGACCAGAAACACCTAAATCTGTCGACAGGTCAAACTGCGCTGGAATGATTGCATCGATCCCTGGCACTGCGCAAATTGCTTCAATGTTTTCAACTGCATCCCGCGTCTCGACCAGCAGACAGCATACCAGGTGACCATCGACCGCCTCGCGGTATTCCATCAATGAGGTACCCCAGCGGGAATGTGCGAGGAAGGGTCCGAAACCACGCGTGCCATTTGGTGGATAACGCAGAGACGCAACGGCCTGCTCAGCATCCCTAGCAGTACGTATCAACGGAAATACGATACCTTCAGCGCCAAGATCCAAAACGCGTTTTACCTGCGCTGAATCGTTTTCTGTGACGCGGACAAGCGGAGCACAAGATGTACCTGCTGTTGCAGCGATCATTGCATGGGCTGTCGCGTAATCAATTGCGCCATGTTCCATATCAATTATGACTGCGTCGCTGCGGGCGGCTGCCATGGCTTGCGTCACTGCTGCAGAGGGAATGGTGCAGACATGTGCTGTCAGTCGTATGGTTGGGTTAAATAGCTTCTCTTTGAATGTCATTGATTGGGGTTGCATGAGGGCCTCAAGGGGATGGGGATTTGAAAAATGGTCAAGCTGTCACTTTTGCGGATCAAACAAAACTTGGCCAGCGCATTCTTAATCCCGCATTCAAATCTGACGTACACGCATTTCGAACATATGGTGCATTGAGTGCAAAGCCTGTTTGACGCTCTACATCGCTTGATCTTGCACCAAATGCAGGCCTCCGCTGCTCTGTTCTGCATCACGGGCTGACTGGATCCATCCCAACACGGTCTTCCCCCAAAGGTGGATCAAGTTCTGTGCTCTCCGTTAATAAGACCAAGGGTTGCACTGTTCAGGTTACGGCTTTCACCGATCCGCAAGGTCACCGCATTCCCGGCGCAAAATCCTTGAGCCTCTGCCGCGCGTTTGAAACGAGTGGGTGCGTCGAAAGGGTTTTCCGGCGTCAGTGCGATCGCGCCCCAATGCATACCGATCGTTGAGCTGGCGCCGAGCCTGCGCACGACATCTATGGCTTCTTCCGGCGTAACGTGGACCGATTTCATAAGGCTGCGCGGCATGTAAGCGCCAATCGCAACCAGCGCGAGATCAAATGGCCCGGCACGACGGCCAATCTCTTCAAAGATCTCTCCGTTGGCGGTATCGCCTGAAAACCAGACCTTTCCCTCGGCTGTGGTGATCCCGAAGCTGGCCCAGAGTGTTTTCCTGTGATCACCTATCCCGCGACCTGAGTGGTGAATGGCTGGCAGAGTTTCGATCCTGAGGTCCCCGGATGTCCATACGTCCCACCAGTCCTGCTCCTGAACTTTTCTGTATCCACGTTTGGTAAAAAACGCGCCCAACCCAAGTGGCACAATAACCTGTGTATGCTCCTTGTGGGGGTAGGCCTCGATTGTCGGAGCATCTAGGTGGTCGTAATGGTTGTGGCTAACCAGCAGGACATCCGCCTTGGGCAGACCTGCTCCTGTCATAGGAGCCCGTACATAGCGTTTAGGCCCAAACCCCATCGGTCCTGCCGTTTTGCCCAAAAAGGGATCCGTTAGGATAACGCGCCCGCCCAGGCGGAGGATAAAAGCTGAATGACCAAGCCAAGTGAGGCTCGGGTTGCCAACCGCGGCGAGCTGTCGATCAAATTCGGCTTGTGTCAGGACATGATCCTTTGGAACCGCCTGTTTGGAGGACGAAAAGAGTTCGCCGATGATGAACCTGAACATCTCTCCAAAGGTGGCATCCCGCACGGGACTGCCGGGCGGATTGCGAAAGGTGCCGTTCCTGGCGTGGTGGTGCGGTCTATCAGGTTTCACGGCACTCATGTTCCTCGAAAGTGATTGGTTTACTGTTCCGGCCGCGGACAAGGCCATTCCTAAGTGAAGAAACTCGAAACGAAGCCGCATCGCAACACAGTTTTCAGAGGGCTGCTGGATGAATGGTTAAAGTTTCAACGCGAAATTCTCTGACTTGGCACGAATGGTAGTGTTCAGCCCAGAGCGGCCGCAGACCCGTTGGCGCGAATTTGAAATACCTGACCTTCGGTGCGCAAGGTGCAAGCTGGAAAGGTGCTGGACCCAGGTCCAATTCGGTGCATTCGCTTGAACGGCGGCTTACGCCTTTTTTGCGTGTAAATCGGAAGGTGTGCTGGGGTTTGAGCGTAATTCCCCTCGGCAATCTCTCTCATTGACAGATGGCAGTGTATCAAGATAGCATACAGGTATGGACAAGTATAAACATGATAAAACAGGACTGGCGCTGATTGGCGCTTCAAAATCGAAGCGCATTGCCCATGCCCTTGAAAGTGAAATTCGCACGGGTGTGCTTAGCCGTGGCGATGCGCTAGCGAGCGAAAATGCCCTGGTTAAGCGGTTTGCGGTCAGTCGCAGCACCGTTCGAAAAAGTCTCGAAATGTTGTCCAGTAAAGGTTTGATCACGACCAAAAGTGGGATTGGATCGTTTGTGACATTCGATGGCGTGACGATTGATGATCAGACAGGTTGGACGCTGGCGCTTTCGTCTTCCACAGTTCAGTTATCCACCCGTGTTTTACGTTTGGAGCGCGGGCCGATGGACATTCAGTGCGCTGAAATTCCACTTGGAACGGACTGTCTGATTGTTGATCGCCTCCGGTATTTGGACAACATAGGCACGGGTGTTTCGCTTGAGCGGAGCAGGGTGCCTTGGCGCGATACTCTGAAGGAGGTTCTGCAGGTTGGCCTTGTCGACGGATCGCTCAATACTACCCTGCAAAATCGTGGTTTGATGATTGCAAACGGTGCAGAATGGGCCGGTGTCGAGCCGTCTCTGTCCGCCGACGACGCTGCCGTGATGGGCCGTAAAGCTGGCGATGCTATGTTACGGCTACGGAGGCTAACACGCGAAGAAGACCGCACAATCATCGAATACGTGGAGAGCATTCTGGATCCCGACTTGTTCGGGTTGCACATGGAGTTCTGATGAAATGAATGCGCAAAGCCAAGATTTTGACCGCGCTTGTGGTGCGTTGATCGGAATGGCGATCGGTGACGCGCTTGGAATGCCGTCGCAAACGCTGAAGCGCGCCGATATCATCCGTCATTATGGGCAAATCACGGATTTCGTCGCGCCAGTTGACGATCATCCGGTGTCGCATGGTCTTTCCGCGGCAGAAGTCACCGATGATACCGAACAAACTCTGCTTTTGGCGGCTCGGTTAATCGACGGAAACGGAGTGCTTGACGAAAGGCTTTGGGCCAAAGATTTGATAGCATGGGAAGCCGATGTAGGAGCACGTGGGCTTCGCGATCTACTCGGGCCGTCTACCAAGACGGCGCTCGAAGCGATGTTGAACGGCACATCGCCCGCTGAGGCAGGACGACACGGTACAACCAATGGCGCGGCGATGCGGATCGCGCCGGTTGGCCTCGCCACGCCGTGTTTGCCGCTGAACGCGTTGATCGACCAGGTTGAGTTGGCTTGCCGGCTAACACACAATACTGGCGAAGCGATTGCAGCCGCGGCAGCAGTCGCATCCGTTATCAGCTCTGGCATCGAAGGCTCGAGTTTCGATGCCACACTTCCGCAAGCGATCAAAGCAGCTGAACTGGGACAGGAGCGGGGCTATGCTGAGGGAGACCGTCAGGTAGCCCGGAAGATCTCTGACGCTATTGCTTTCGCGCGCAGCGGTGTGTCAGTAGAGGAATTTGCGGACAAAATCGGCACGTCTGTCGCTTCCCACGAAGCCATTCCGGCGGCGTTTGGTGTTGTTATTATGGCCGGAGGCGATCCGTTGAAAGCCACGTTGATTGCGGCAAATATCGGAGATGATACCGATACGATTGGTGCGATGTCTGGCGCTATGGCAGGTGCTTGTATTGGTGCTTCGGGTTTTCCTACCGACAAAATCGTCAAGGTTCGCCAGGCAAACACGCTGCCCATTGAACAATACGCTACAGATCTTTTGACGCTCCGTGAGCGCAGTGCATCTCAGGGTCAACCTAAAGGTGAGGCCATCTCATGACTGCGCGCTTCTTGCAAATGTCAGGGATCGTCGCCGATTTGCTCTACGAAGTCGATCAAGTTCCGGTTGCCGGTAAAGAGGCTATTGTAAGCAGTTTCAAAATTGCACCCGGGGGTGGGTTCAACGCGATGGTTGCCGCAAAGCGGGCAGGGCTGCGTGTTTGTTATGGTGGCTCCATCGGGTCTGGTCTTTTTGCAAACCTTGTTCGGGAAGGTCTTAGCGCCGAGGAAATACCTTTCCTGCGTACCCAGGACATGTACCGTGATCAGGGATGCTGTACGGTGCTAATCGATCAAAACGGGGAGCGCACCTTTATCGCCAGCGACGGGGCCGAAGGCCATGTCACGCCCGAGGCGCTTGCTCAGATCAACTTTGTTGATTTTGAGTGGACCCTGCTTTCAGGCTACGCTTTGCATTACCGCAATTCCCGCGACGCTTTGACGGATTGGTTGCACAAAACCCCTTCGATCTCGGGGTTGGTGTTTGACCCGGCACCGATTGTTGCGTCGTTGGCGCCGAATGATTTGCAGGTAGTGTTGTCGCGGGCTGAATGGGTTAGCGCGAACCTTCACGAAGCAGCCATTCTAACCGCACACTCTGATCCGGTAACAGCCGCAAAAGCTCTCGCGAAAGACCGGCCCGGCGGTGCCATTGTACGCAATGGCGCAGCGGGTTGTGTTGTCGCAACGGCCGAAATCTGTGTCGAGATACCTGCATTTCCAGTGCAGGTGATTGATACCAATGGGGCTGGCGACACCCATGTAGGAAGCTTTATCGCAAATTTTTCCCAGACCGGAGATCCAGAACTCGCAGCACGATTTGCCAATACGGCGGCTGCGATTTCGACAACCATCAAAGGACCAGCCACTGCGCCAACAGCAGAGCAAATCAACCGAGTCCTCAGCCAATAACGAAGCAGGCCAAAGAGCAAGCAAGACAAAATAAGTTCAACACGGAGAAGACGATGATGAAACCTTTCTTTCTTTCCACCGCTGCCGCGGTCGCCATAGTCGGGTCTGCTGCAAGCGCTGATGAAATTCGCGTCCTGAACTGGCAAGGCTACGGCACTGATCTTGATTGGTCTGTTGCCTCGTTTGCCGAAAGCAGTGGGCATACGGTGATCCACGAGTATTTCAATTCCGAACAAGAGATGCTCACGAAACTACGCACCAATCCGGGTGCCTATGATGTTGTGTTGATCAACGCTGCCTTCACACCACAAGCCCAAAGCGAAGGCCTGATTGGCCCAATTGACGTATCAATGGTTGGCAATCTTGCAGATGTACCTGCCAACATGGCAGAAAACGTTGATTTGAATGCCGGAGGTTCTTTGCATGGGGTGCCATGGACTTGGGGCCTGACTTCCTTTGCTGTGAACACCAATGAATTCAAAGAGTTGCCGACCTCAATTGAGGTGTTCTGGGATGGCGATTACGCGGGCAAAGTTTCTATTCGCGACGACGCGTTGGAAGCAGTGCAATTCGCTGCAATTGCGACCGGTCAGGATATCAACGACATTAAAGATCTTGATGCCGTAAAAGCCAAACTTACAGCCTTGATGCCGCAGATCAAAACCTACTGGGGCTCCGAAAATGACTGGAACCAGTTCATGGCGGCTGGAGATCTGGAAGTCGCAACATTCTGGTCTGGGTCTGCCAGCCGCTCAATGGCCGCTGGTTTGCCTGTCCAGTTCATCGTGCCGCAGGAAGGGGCTATTGGTTGGCTGGACGGCCTGTCTATCCCAACGTCCTCAACCAAGAAGGACGCGGCGCATGCGTTCATCAACTGGATGATTGATCCCGAGTTTTACGTGAAGTGGGCTGCGGATGGCGCCCCTGCGTCGGCCAATTCTAAGGCCGCCGCTGCATTGCCTGATGACGCGTTCAACAAGCGCGTCCTAGGGGACGCAGAGGTTGTTGCACGGGTTCAGTTCCAGCGCCCTGTGTCTACTGAAAACCGCGAAGCCTATCTTGCTCTTTGGCAAGAGTTGAAGGCCGCACAATAGTCACCAAACGGGGAGAGTTCTGATGTCCATGACGCTGGCCAATCAACAACGCATCAAAATTTTCAGCCTGCTTTCCCCAGCATACCTGTGGCTGACAGTGGCAATCTTTCTGCCTCTGTCAGCCATGTTCTATTTTAGCTTTTTGTCCGATGTCCCTTTCGGTCAAAAAGAATGGTTTTATTCCACTGAAAACTACCAGGCGTTTTTTCAAACAACGACCTATGCCAAGCTTTTGTGGAAATCGATCAATTTGGGATTAATGGTAACGGGCTGCGCCGTGTTGGTCGGATTTCCATGTGCCTATGTGCTTGCCAAGAGCATTCAGGGACGTTCGCGAGAAGCTCTGTTTCTGTTGGTTATCCTGCCATTTTGGTCAAACTCTCTGGTACGCATTTTTTCATGGGCGATTGTTCTGCGCGGCAACGGCGTGCTTGAGATTGCGCTAAACACCATTCTTCCGTTTGAGGTGGATGTGAACCTGATGTTCTCGACCCCCGCCATCGTCATCGGGCTGGTTCATTCCTATTTGCCCTATGTCATTTTGACCTCTTATCTGGCGCTGCAAGCCATTGATGACAACCTGATTGATGCTGCGCGCTCTATGGGCGCAAACAAGTTGACGATTTTGTGGCGCATTATCCTGCCGCTGTCTTTGCCAGGGCTCTTGGCAGGTGCCGTGCTGATCTTTGTGCCAGTTGTCGGGTCATTCATGGAACCCCGCATTCTAGGGGGGCGGGTTGGAACCTATTTTGGCACAGTGATTGAAGATCAGTTTGTTGCCGTCTTCAACTGGCCCCTCGGAGCCGCTTTATCCTTCATTCTGCTCGCCGTGGTCCTGATAATCCTGGCCGTGGCCAGTCCCATTTTAAGGAGGGCGCAAACATGAGTGGCGTCTTGCTCACGCGGCTGGGTAAACTCTGGCTTCTTAGCATCCTGTTCTTTCTCTATGCGCCAATTCTGGTCATGGCCTTCATGTCCTTCAACGCCTCGCAATATTATCAATTGCCGTTTGAGTTTTCGTTGAAGTGGTACGAAAAACTGGCACTAAACACCGAGATTTTGGACGCGGCGACCCGCTCAATCGCCATCGCAATCGTGACGACTGTTGTGGCCACGGTTTTGGGAACAGCAGCCTCTGTTGCGTTGTTTCGCTTTGAATTTCGCGGCAAACGTTTCCTACAAGTGATGCTCTTCCCTCCGATCGCAATCCCATGGCTTATCACCGGGACCGCTATGCTGATCTTCTTCTTTGGCATTGGACTGGGTCGCGGAACACCATCCGTGATTATCGGACATGTGGCATTGGCCATTCCCTATGTCATCGTGGTGGTCAGTGCTCGCCTGGCTACATTCGACGCCACTTTGGAAGAGGCGGCACGCTCTTTGGGTGCAAATGCATGGACCGTTACGCGGCGCGTTACCTTCCCTTGGATCGTTCCCGGTATCATTGCGGGCGCTCTTTTTGCCTTTGCCGTCAGCTTTGACCAGTTTGTCATATCATACTTTCTGTCCGAGCCCGGAGACAGCACGCTGCCGGTTCTGATCTACACATCGATCCGCAAGGGCTTTACGCCTGAAATCAACGCAATATCGACCATCATCATTTCCGTATCCATGGTTGTGATGTTGATTGCGGCACGCTTTTCGAACTTCGGAGGAGAACGCTGATGGCTGAAGTGTCTGTCAAGAACGTCACCAAAAAATTCGGAAACTTTACGGCATTGGATGATGTGTCCATGGAGTTCCCAGATGGTGGCTTCTTTGCCCTGCTTGGACCGTCGGGAAGTGGCAAATCCACTTTGCTACGAACAATAGCAGGCTTTCTGTTCGCAGATAGCGGATCAATCCACATCGGGAACAAATCTGTGGACCTTATCCCGGTCGAAAAACGTGAAATCGGCATGATGTTTCAGAATTATGCTCTGTTCCCAAATATGACTATTGCCGACAACGTCGGGTTTGGCCTGCGGGTTCGCAAAGTAAGTTCTGACGAAGAGCGGCGGCGCATTGGCGAAGCGCTTGAGTTGGTGCAACTTAGCACTCTTGGGGATCGCAAACCACATCAGTTGTCCGGTGGTCAACGCCAACGCGTGGCTTTGGCGCGGGCTATTGTCACCAACCCACGCGTCCTGCTTTTGGACGAACCGCTCTCTGCGCTCGACAAATCACTGCGGGTGGATATGCAGGTTGAGTTAAAGCGCATTCAGCACGAGATCGGCATCACGACGATCTTTGTGACCCACGATCAAGAAGAAGCCCTGACACTGTCTGACAAGATTGGTATTCTGCGCGAAGGCCGAATGATACAGTCCGGGCCACCGCGCTCTGTTTATAACAACCCGGTTGATCGGTTTACCGCTGAGTTTCTGGGGGATGCCAACATCGTTGCTGAAAATGATGGAAATGGGCGGTTGAACGTGTCCGGCAACCCAAGCATTAAGATCCCAGAGGGCGCCGAAACAGCCAGTGCTTTGGCCGTGCGTCCCGAAAGTCTGAGCATTTCTGCAACAGAGCCCGAACAAGAGGGCCTTTCCAAAGTTCATGGTAGGTTGGTTCAGCGGATGTTTGCGGGAGCCATGTCAACTTGCATCGTACAGTGTGGTAGCCACACCTACAAAATGGTCGCGCGCGATCAGGATGTTCCAAATCTGTCAGAGGGAGAAAACATCTGGCTTAGCTGGAAGTCCGCGCAAACGATTGTCATCCCTTGAAGGTGCCTTCCAATCGGCGTTAGCCGACATGGCATTCGAATACGAAAAACCGATCGTGATGTTCGAAAGTATGCGAAAAAGCGGGCGTTTCGGTCTAATGCAGTATTCAGCAAAGTGGGCTCAAGGTCGCCGTTCGCCGCTTTACCCACGAATGTCAGTTGTCGGGAAGTCACTCAGAAATTGCAAACCCAGCTATCTGCGCTTCGCTGCCTTACAGCATCCGCAATAATTCCTGCGAGCTTTGAATGGCCGCATTCAGTGATCTTGGGAAGAACAGATCACATGCAGAGAATGTCCTCAAACAGCCGGACGTTTCAGTAGGCAAGGACCGCTTTGGGCTGGGTGCGGCCTTCGCAGCAGGATCCAACGAACGTTGATGTGCCAGACAAAACGGACCTCAGCATCAAACAATATACTAGCTGTTTTTGGTGCGACACCTATCTCACTCGCAATGGCTTTTAGAACAAAGACAACTGATTGGTATCTTTACTCTCTGTCTTTTTTCTTTTTTTTGAGGGCTTCCGGCTTCCCAACTTCAAGAAAACTGCCTTGGCCACGAGATGGAAATCTGGGTTCTCGCGGATAGCTGCAATCTTTTGTTTGGCCGTTCTTGCAGCAAGCGTATGTTCAACAATTGGCGCTGGATAGTCTTGCCCAAGTTCGAAATCACTCTGGTCAACCAAGTTCTTTTCCCAGGTCCAAGGCTCATGAATAAACTCATCTGGAACATTCTTAAGTTCTGGCACCCATTTTCGAATGAACGCGCCAGCTGGATCATGCTCAATAGATTGCTTGATAGGATTATACACACGCATCGTATTGATACCCGTCACCCCCGATTGCATTTGGAGCTGGCTGTAGTGAATTCCCGGCTCATAGTCGGTGAACAACCGTGCTAAGTGATGACCAGTGACGCGCCAGTCCAACCACAGTTGATAGCTGGCGAAGCTCACCAACATGGCCCGCATCCGGAAGGTAATCCAGCCTTCTGCTATTAAGCAGCGCATGCACGCATCAATGAATGGGTAACCCGTACTCCCTGTCGCCCACGCCGCATAACGAGCCTCATCATGGTTACTCTCTCGTAAGCCTTCGAATGCCGGATGCATACAATGAGTTTCTATTTCGGGCTGGTCCTCAATCTTCTGAACAAAGTGGCAGCGCCATGCAAGTCGCGACCCAAATGCGCTTAGATTACGCCCAAAGTTTTTCTTTTCTATCGGAGAAAGTTGGGCACGGCGTTTAGCAACAGAATGTACGACCTCGCGAACAGATAACGAACCCCATGCAAGATGAGCGGATAGTCTTGAGCAATGAACGTCGGACAAACCGGGAGCAGAGATGTGGTAGAGATATTTCTGACAGCGATGGTTCAAAAAGCTTCGTAGATCCGTGACCGCCTCTGTTCGCCCACCCCTTTGAACCTTGCCGATTGGGGTGATCCCAAACATGAGGTGATCTTTATTTGGCAGAATGTTAGAAACGCATCCCGGTGTTGGAATAAGCCTGTCCGGCGTAGCACTGATGTTTTCAGCCATGCGCGCGTTTCTGATCTTTGACCAATCATCACGACGGCGCAATCTCCGAACAACGCCGTTTGTGGGAAATTCGTGAGCAGAAATATTGAGCCTCAGGCATAGGTCTTCAATTTTCAGGTCTCGGTCGTAAGTCCAAGCATTGCCTGTTTCTTCATGCATATAAATGTCGCCAACACCGTGTTGCTCGTGAAGTTGAGCGATAACATCGCGTGCATCACCTACCCTAACAATAAGCGGCTGTCCCAAGCCAGTTAAAGCAATGTTCAGATCTACAAGACAATCATGGATGAAATTCCAATGACGCCGTGAGGCAAAAGGCTGCTGCCAATACTCTGGTTCAACTATGTAAAGTGGAATGGTCGGGGAATTCGACTGTGATGCGGTCATCAAAGGAGCGTGGTCATGGATCCGAAGATCACGTTTGAACCAAACAATACTGGGTACGTGTGACATCGATTTTTGGCCTTCTAAATTGCAGCGACCTATTTATAGGCTTCCCTGCGCTCCCCGAAATCGCGCACACGTTTACGCCAAGCCTTATAGCTGCTGCTTTTCAACTCATCGCGCATCAGCGTTTTTACCTGTTTGTCGCTGATCCCGTATTCAGCCTTAATATCCGCAAAACTAACGTGATCTGACAACGCCATCTCTATGATTTCGCTGATATGTTCTGGTGGCAGTTTTATCTCTTTTCTCATCTTTGATGAAATAGTTGGATGCCCTTCGAAGACAAGCAGAGTTGGGGCCTTTGCTGTTGCATTCGTAAGTCCAAAGTCGCTCAGAATAACTGAGATTTTCTGTTTCAGTTTGAGAATCTTGCTGGCGTGTGGCCATGTCAACGTATCATTTGAACGCTGATTTTGATGCAATTGAAAACCGGCACGGCCGAGCGCATCACGGGTGGCCGCAAGCTGCGTTGCGACGGGATCGATTGGACCCCACAGTGTCATTGCGTGGTTCGCGGCGCGAACCGCCGACTCGAAGGGGGCTGAGGGGCTGTTGGCTGTTTACGGTCGCACCACCGCCACCAAGGCTATTGGGCAAAAAATTCGCGAAACCTGTACCTCAGCCATTTGGTGCGATTTATGATGGATCTTCCTTCAACTATTCAGGACAGCGTCGCGTGGCGGGCTTGCGCAGATTGCAGCCTTAGTAGGCTTTGGCTACGGCGTCGAAGCGGCCGTTCGGCTTAACTGCAAAGAAGGGCGGCAGGGGGTCCTTCTTACAAATACTGCGGGCGTCCCGAAAGCACAGTTGGGGCGCAGGATGTCAGACCGCCAGCGTGAAGGTACCGCCAAGGTAAAAGCTGAAGGGCGGTACAAAGCCATGAAACCTACTGCCCGATTGAAGGTCCAACAGATCCGGACGTTGGTGTGCTAAGGAATGACCAAGAATGAAGTTTCTCAATGTCTGAGGATCTCCGAAAGTCAGTCTATCTAGTGCTGTTTAATTTGGTGGCCGTATATCGTGCCATGTTGCCTTCTATGCACTGGGTATTGTGGAAGATAAACGCTGACAAAGGGGCGTTGATTCAACATTAACTCTGTTGAAACACTCATTCATTTGTCGTCGCGGTCAATCTCAAATCTGCCCGTTCAGTCACTCACTCGGAAGCAAAGCTTTCTGTACCACTTCATCCCAACCAAGATGGAACGTATCGCCATTCCGGATCACTGGGCGAGCCATCAATTTGGGCTTGGCTGCAAGTTGATCCTCTGCTTCCGAGTGCTTCAACCAATCGCTTAGCCCTCGCCAATCGTTCGAGGTTCGGTCAACCAAACGATCCCCAAATTGAGCAATCAACTCGGCAAGCTCTGCTTCGCTCAACGGGTCAGCACGTACATCTCGAAACTCAACATTCATACCCACTGCCTCTAACGCCTTCCGAGCTTTTTGGGTAACAGCGCACGTATTCAAACCGTAGATCATCATGAAGCAGTCTCCTTATGGGCAGATCAATCGACTTCCGGCATTAAGTCAAGCTGTATGGCTGCTCAGCGGTCGCTGCCGCCATTAGGCGCATTGTGCCCAATGGCAGCTATGCTGGGCTCAATGCACAAAATGCAACTTTGAGAAGTGCTTTCGCCAGTTTGCAACTTCTTCTGCAATCGCGTCGCCTTTGAGCCCACGTTGGATCAAATCGGCCAACTGATCTGTGTCCGCTATCGTCATACCCCATCTAACAAGCTCCGGCGTCCCTATCCGTAAACCATTTAAGTCGCCCTCTACCGGAGGAATGGGAAGGCCAATTCCGCAAGCCAGAAAGCCGGCCTTGCGCAATTGTTTCGCTGCAGCTTGTCCACCGCCGTACCCTTTTGCCTCGACAGCAAACTGATGGGAGTTTGTAAATCCGTCTTTCCCAGAGAAAATCGGAACGCCAACGGCATCCAATGCCTTGGCAAGGGTTTGGGCCATGTCAATCATCTCGGCTGCATAGGCTTGGCCAAAGTCTCGCCAATCTAGCATGGTCACGGCCAAAGCTGCCGCTTTTGCGGCATCAAAATTCGCAGTCATACCGGGAAAAGCGATGGTGTCGAGAGACTTTGCCATTTCAGCGTCATTCGAGACAATCAAACCACCTGCTGCTCCTCCGAGGCTTTTGTAGGTGCTCATTGTCATGAAGTGCGCGCCTTCGGCCAAAGGGTTGGACCAGGCACGGCCCGCGATAATCCCACACTGATGAGCCGAGTCAAACATGACCTTGGCGTCAACTTCGTCTGCAATAGTTCGGATTTCGGCAACAGGATGTTCAAACAGGTTTAGGCTGCACCCTACGGTGATCAGCTTTGGCCGTTCAACGCGTACCATGTCTCGCAACTGATTCAGATCAATCGTGTAGTGGTCGGCATCCACCGGGGCGTTCAAAATGCGAAGGCCGTACAGCCCGGCACAGCCCGCCAAATGGTGCGTGACGTGCCCGCCGATGCTCGCAGGTGGTACGATGATCGTGTCACCCGGTTTACATGTTGCCATGAAGCCATAAAGGTTGGCAATCGCCCCGGACGGCACGCGAATTTCTGCAAACTGTGCGTCAAACACCTCGGCACAAAGCTCGGCGGCGATGACCTCAATCTCTTCGATTGCTTCCAGACCCATCTCATACTTGTCGCCGGGGTATCCGAGAGACGGACGTGATCCTATGCCGGAAGAGAGAAACGCCTCAGCCTTCGGGTTCATCACATTGGTAGCAGGGTTGAGGTTGAAACATTCTTCTTCATGGATCTGACGGTTCTCCTCAGAGAGTCGCTCAAGCCGAGCCATGATGGCATCAGAGGTTTGAGACGCAGCATTTTGCGCAATCTTTTGAACAAGGGTTTCGCTGTCGGTGGGCACCCAGTCCCGATGTGCAAGTGTCATGGCCAGTTCTCCTTTGTTTCGTTTAGTGTCAGTGACCATGGGTGACAACGCAAACCAGAATAGCTATTTCTGACCGTAGAAAAACTAAGGCTAGATATGACCGTCGCACCAAAACGACCTAAAGGCCCTCCCTTGAACGCTATGCGTGCTTTTGAAGCTGCCGCGCGACATGTGAGCTTTGTTTCCGCCGCCGAGGAGTTGAATGTGACCCCTGGAGCAATCTCGCAGCACGTTAAGTCTTTGGAGGCTTGGTCAGAAATGCCATTGTTCCGAAGAAACGCTCAGGGCGTCGTGTTGACGCAAGCCGGACAAGCGCTTGTGGCAGACTTCACTGCTGCATTTGACGGCGTGGCCAATGCCACACGCGCCTTGCGGAACCTCAATCCCAATCCAGACTTTCAGATCGCGGCCCTCCCGTCGATTGCTCAACTCTGGTTGCCGAAACGCCTTGCCAAAATCAGGGTGCAACTCCCTATGATCAATTTCTCCGTAACCGCGTTAGAAACGGCACCAAGTTTGTCACGCGAGTTGTTTGATCTCGCGATCTTCTTTGGTGAGCCAGATGGGACGGCCAATCAAATCTCTATCTGCAGCGACGACATTGTTCCTGTCTGCTCCCCAGTCCTATTGGATCGTTTTGCAAATGAAGGTTTCGATAGCCTTACGCTTCTTCATGATCAAACATGGGTGGACGATTGGAAGACTTGGTGCGAGGCCGTCGAAATCCCAGTCGAAAATGTACAAAACGGTCCAAAGTTCTCGCTCTACAGCCTCGCTGTTGAGGAAGCGAAGGCTGGTGCTGGTGCGTTGATGGGGCACCTGTGTCTCATTGACGATTTAGTCGCTTGCGGTGAACTCGTGATCCCGAAAAACACATCCTGCAGTACGGGAAAATCCCTTATTTTGCAGTTGCCTAAGGTGGCGCAGCGGAGGCACGAAACGCATCAGGTGGCGCAGATGCTGATTTAAGCTTTGCAAAACCATAGCAGACCTTCGTGCGATTTGCAGCATCGGTCGAATTGGGGATAGGGCGGGCTTATTGCGGTGCAGCGCGAGTGTCGCCACCTCGGAGCATTATACTAGTTCGCGCTATGACCGCAGGCAGCCCGAATCCGCGATCCTAGGTACAATCGCTCTCTTGGAATTATCTGATTGTGATCTTTTCAGGCCTTTCCGCCAATACCTCTGCATTAATTGTCTCGGCCTAGGGCGGTTGGGCAGCTGGAGAGGGGGCGACATCGGTGCTTTGGGGTTGTGTAGGTTGCTGATGACTTGGGGGGCGGGCTTTGCTTTGAGCGCTGAGTTTAAGGGTTACTGTAAACAGTGACATGTAGAGTTTCGAAAGAAGATGAAATAGTAGATGTGGAAAGTTGCGCTTGGTAGAGACCGCCAATTAGAGGTGATACATGTATGGTCCGTTTTATCAGAAGCAGCAGAGGAATGGCGCGATCCATGCAGGTTCTAGTTTGAACTTATAATCCTTCGAATTAGCCACCATTAGAAAATGAAAAAGCCTGCCAAGACAAAATCTAGGCAGGCTTTCTGTGTCTCTAGCAGGTGTGAGTAAGCTTTACTCGCGGTTGCCGAACAGCTGCAGCAACATCATGAACATGTTGATGAAATCCAGATAGAGGCTGAGAGCGCCCATGATCGCCGCTTTACCCAACCATTCTTGGTCGCCTGAGTGAGCCATTTCCAAGTAGGTGTTTTTGATTTTCTGGGTGTCATATGCGGTCAGACCAGCAAAGATCAGAACACCAATCGCTGAGATCGCAAACGTGACGGCGGAAGACGCCAGAAAGATATTGACGATCGACGCTACGATCAGGCCGATCAGACCCATGATCAAGAATGTGCCCATTGCGGACAGGTCTTTTTTGGTGGTGTAACCCACTAGCGAAAGGCCAGCAAAGGCGATTGAAGTGATCAAGAAGACCTGAATGATCGACTGGCCAGTAAAGACCAGAAAGATGGAGCTGATCGACAGACCCATAACTGCGGCGAATGTGTAGAACATAAGCTGTGCAGCAGAAGCTGAAAGACGGTTGATCGCAGCTCCAAAGCCAAAGATGAACAGCAGTGGGGCGAACATAATCACGTATTTAAGAGCAGAGCCATAGATGGCATAGCCAAACGACGTCAGGTACAGACCTTCGCGCATTTGAGCAGAGGCACCTGCAGGATCGGTCGTTACAGCAAGGCCAGAAATGGCCCAAGCCGCAGCGAACGTGATAAGCATGCCGACGGACATAGTGCCGTAGACTTTGTTCATGTGGGCGCGTAGGCCCGCGTCAATCTCAGCCGTGCGGGTGCCGGCCGCCGTCCGGATTGTGTCGAATTGTGCCATTCAAGGTCTCCATCCAAAACTCTGTGGTCGCTAAGCGGAGTCAGCAACCTTCCATTTGAATATCGGAGAGGTTGGGGGGGAATTCAAGTAATTCCGGAGTGATTGATAGCATAAATACATAACAAAGCGGCGGTTTGTCTGTTGCAAACCGCCGCTTTCTGGTCGGGATAAGGCTGGGGCAGGCGTTGCCCGGTGGTGTTAGCAGCGCCAGGTTTCAGGGGCATCCCAAAGCGGGCGCTTGGCTTCCGCCTGTGCCTCGGATTTGGAAATGCCAATGTCTTTGAGCGCATCAGCATCGAGTGCCCGCAGGGTTTGACGCTGACGCCATGTACCGTGAGCACTGGTCAGCACGCGCAGCAGTGAAAAACGGCTGGGGGCGCAAGGGCGGTTCGCTGTCATAAGGGTCATAAGATGTGTCCTTTCCGTGTTTCTTGATGGTTGCGGGGTCTTCAATCAATTTCCTTGATGTATATGGCATCCTGTGGTTCATTATGAAAACGAATGTTTATGATTTGAATCATCAAGGATCGTGATAATGCGAAATCTCGACATCACAACTCTGCGGTCATTTGTGGCGGTGGCGGACAGTGGCGGCGTCACGCGGGCGGCTGGTTTTTTGAATTTGACCCAATCGGCAGTCTCCATGCAGCTTAAGCGGCTCGAAGAGCTGTTGGGACTGGAATTGCTGGATCGCACCGGGCGTGGCATTGCGCTAACCGCATCAGGGGATCAGTTGTTGGCCTATGCCCGGCGCATGGTGGCGCTGAATGATGAGGTGATTGGACGGCTGACAGATCAGGCGTTTGAAGGCGAGGTGGTCCTGGGCGTGCCCCACGATATCGTCTATCCCGCCATACCGCGCGTGCTAAAGCAGTTCAATGCGGCCTACCCACGGGTCAAAGTGCAACTGCTGTCCTCGCATTCTAAGTTGCTGAAAGAACAGTTCGAAAAGGGCGAGTGCGATATTATTCTGACAACCGAGGCCAAATCATACCCTGGCTGCGAGACGATTTCAGAGCTGCCCTTGCGGTGGATCGGGGCGCCCGATGGTTCAGCCTGGCGGCAACGCCCGTTGCGTTTGGCTTTGGGGCGGCGGTGTCTGTTCCGCTCGAACGTGATCGAGGCGCTGGATAACGCCGGAATTCCATGGGATTTGGCGGTCGAAACTGAAAATGACCGCACGATCGAGGCGACTGTAAGTGCGGATCTAGCTATTCACGCAATGTTGGAGGGAACGGAACCTCCACATTTGGTGCAGATAGACGCAGGTGGGGTGTTGCCAGAATTGGCCGTCCACAAGATCAATCTGTATGCGCATGAAAACGGTAAGGGGCAGGTGACCGAGGCGCTGGTGCATATGGTGCGAGACAGTTTCCGTCTGTTGCGCGGGACACATCTGAAAGCGGTCAGCTGAAGGAGCTGGGATTGGGGGACCTCAAAACCGTTTGCATGTCGGTCCATAGAGACCTCACCTTTGGTCCGTGGTCATTTGCCTGTAAGGGCCTTTCACGCCATGACCGGTTTAATGAATGGCGTGAGGAAATTTCGTGCCTGCCGGAGTTTGTTAGGGCGTAATGACCACCTTGCCCGTGGATTTGCGATCCTTGAGCAATTGCATTCCCTCAGCCACGCGATCCAATGGCAAGACATGCGAGATGTGGGGTTTGACCTTCCCCTCAAGATACCAGCCGATCAGGGTTTCAAAGCTGTTGCGAACCACTTCGGGGCGAAAGTTTAGGTATCCGCCGATGTAAAAGCCAATCACGGTCAGGTTTTTGACCAGTAGGTGGTTGGCGGGGATTTGGGGCACGTCACCGCCTGCGAACCCAATCGGGAGCAGTCGGCCTTCGGGATTGGTGGCGCGAAACGCGGCTTTGAATACATCGCCCCCAATGGCGTCATACACTACATCGGCCCCGCCCAGTTCCTTGACCCGCGCACGCAGATCTTCGGAATCCTCAATCAGATGATCAGCTCCGGCGGCTTTAGCCACAGCAAGCTTGTCTTGTCCGCGCGCGTGGGCAATGACGCGCGCGCCCAATAGCTTGCCTATTGCAACTGCGCTGAGGCCAACGCCACCCGCAGCGCCGGTCACCAAAAGGGTTTCACCGGGCTGTAAACGAGCTCGGTGATCAAGGGCCATGTGACTGGTCCCATAAGCGATCTGAAAGGCTGCGGCGTCTTCAAAACTCATGGCGTCGGGAAGGGGGACGCTGCGGTTCGCATCAAACACGCCTTGTTCAGCCAATCCACCCTGACCGGAATAGACAGCGATTCTATCTCCGATTGAGACTTGATGCACGTTAGAGCCGATTGCGTTTACCACGCCGGCAACTTCCATCCCTAGTGTAAAAGGCACCTCAGGGGTGTCCTGATAGGTTCCTTTTTGCATGAGGAGGTCTGCAAAGTTCAATCCGCAGGCCTTGATGTCGATACGTATTTGATCTGGTCCCGGTTCTGGGGTCGGTAATTCCACCAGGGCGGCAGCCTGATTTGATCCGAAAATGTGATAAGCTCGCATCTGATTTCCCCTTTGTTTCCCGCGCATAAGCGGTCAAATATGATGTAAAGTCAAATGTCGTAAACTTCGGCTGATACTGGGATCGTTTCGGATCGAAGGGTGTCCGTGAAAATCTGAATACTTCAAAGGGTCAAAGGTTTGTGAAGTGCAACCACAAATATGTGTAGACCCAGCCGGAAACAACCGGGTTGAATTTAGGTGCGGTTTTCGTAATATATATAAAGTGGTGCGGTTCGGGTCGTGCTTTGGGAGTTTAGGGGAAATTTAATGCCGTTCCTGCAAGTTGTGCAGAGCCGTGCCCAACGTGTTGAATCCCGGACGGTTGTCAGTGAAACAGAGGAGAAAACCCATGACTCATCCGGTTGATGTCCATGTGGGCAAACGTGTGCGACACCGTCGTTGGTTGATTGGCATGACCCAACAGCAACTTGCTGAACAGGTCGGTATCAAGTTCCAGCAGATTCAGAAATATGAGACGGGTGCCAACCGCATTAGTGCATCACGGTTATGGGATATTGCCGACGCGCTAGACGTATCGGTCAGTTTCTTCTTTGAGGGTTTGGACGACACTGCCAAATCAGGATCCGGTAAGCCCGGTGTCCCTGCAGATCTGATGGGCGATAAAGAAGCGCTGGATCTGGTGCGGTCGTATTACGCGATCCCAGAAAATCAGCGCCGCCGGTTGTTTGAATTGGCCCGTGTTCTGAGTGATGTGGCCTGATCAAGCCACAAGTACTTGAAATTTAGGTGTGCGAATGGCAATCGATTGATATGACATTTGCAAAGCTCACAGACCTCGAAGTTTTAGACAAAATGGCCGACGCTGCGCGTGCGGCCATTTTGCCGTTTTTCCGCCAAGCCGGATTAACTGCAGAAAACAAACTGGAAGCCGGTTTTGACCCTGTTACCGTGGCGGATCGGGCGGGCGAACTGGCGATGCGTGCTATTTTGGCAGACCACCGACCTGAGGACGGGATTTGGGGTGAAGAATTCGGACAGACGCCGGGCCAATCGGGGCGCACTTGGGTGCTGGATCCCATTGATGGAACACGCGGGTTTATCAGCGGGACGCCAACTTGGGGTGTCTTGATCGCGTTGTCAGATGATACGGGGCCGATTTTAGGGGCGATTGACCAACCCTATATTGGTGAGCGGTTCGTTGGGTCGCCCGAAGCGGCCCGTATGACCGGCCCTATGGGAATTCAGAACCTGACGACACGATCAGCAGCGCCGCTGAGCCAAGCGATTGTTTTTACAACTTTCCCCGAAGTAGGCACCGCGGACGAAGGCGCTGCGTTTCATGCAGTTGCCCGACATGCCAAGCTAACACGCTATGGTATGGATTGTTATGCTTATGCATTGCTAGCATCCGGGCAAGTTGATCTTGTGATCGAGGCGGGGTTGAACGCCTATGATATACAAGGGCCCATTGCCGTTGTGCAGGCCGCAGGGGGGATTGTCACGGATTGGCAGGGCAGTCCGGCCCATATGGGTGGCCGCGCTATCGCTGCTGCCAACCCCGAGATCCATGCCGAGGCCTTAGAAATCCTAAAGTCTTATTGAGAGACTTGAGGGGCAAGCCTTAAGGGTGTAAACACTTCAAAAGTGTTGGTTCTTTCTCCCGTTTTCCACTGACACGCGATCACTTCGTTATGAGACGGGCATAAAGCGGAGTGACCGGCATGTCCGAAATCCTGATAAAGAATGCGCATACGATCCTAACAATGGATGAGACCCGCCGCGAATTGGCAGGGGCAGACCTGTTGATCCGTGGTGGTGTGATCGTTGCCGTAGGGCACGGCCTGACAACAGCGGGGCAGGTGGTTGATGCAGCGGGTTGTGTTGTTACGCCCGGTTTGGTGAACACGCACCATCATCTGTACCAATCTCTGACGCGCGCTGTGCCTGGCGGGCAGGATGCATTGCTGTTTGGTTGGTTGCAGACACTCTATCCGATCTGGTCGCGCTTTGGTCCTGAAGAGATGTATATCTCGGCCCAGATCGGTTTGTCGGAATTGGCTTTGTCGGGATGCACACTCAGCTCGGATCACCTGTATCTCTATCCCAACGGATCTCGATTGGACGACACTATCGCGGCGGCCTCAGAGTTGGGGTTGCGGTTTCACCCGACGCGGGGCGCGATGAGCATTGGCGAAAGCGATGGTGGCTTGCCTCCTGACAGTTTGGTTGAACAGGAAACCGCGATTTTGGAGGATTCGATCCGCGTTATTGATGCGTTCCATAATCCGTCTGAGGGATCCATGTGCCGGGTGGGCCTTGCACCGTGTTCGCCGTTTTCGGTCAGTCGCGAGTTAATGCGAGACGCGGCGATTTTGGCGCGGGACAAAGGTGTGATGTTGCACACTCATCTTGCTGAAAACGAAGAAGATATCGCGTATTCACTCGCTAATTTTGGCTGTCGTCCGGGGCAATATGCCGAAGATCTGGGATGGACCGGTTCGGATGTCTGGCACGCCCATTGTGTCAAGTTGGACGGGCAAGAGATTGACCTGTTTGCACGCAGTAAGACCGGTGTGGCCCACTGCCCCTGTTCGAATTGCCGGCTCGGCAGCGGTATTGCACCCGTTCGTGCAATGCGGGACGCGGGGGTGCCGGTTGGGCTGGGTGTGGATGGGTCCGCCAGTAATGACAGCGGCAATCTGATCGCCGAGGCGCGGCAATCAATGCTTTTGCAACGTGTCGCCAACGGGGCCGATGCAATGTCCGCGCGCGAGGCGTTAGAGATCGCAACACGGGGCGGCGCGGACGTGTTGAACCGCCCAGATTGCGGGCGGCTAGAAGTGGGCAAGCGCGCAGATGTTGCGATGTGGGATGTTACAGGTATCGACAGCGCGGGCAGTTGGGATCCAGCAGCGTTACTGCTAGCCGGGCCAACGCGGGTGAAGCATCTGTTTGTTGAGGGGCGTCAGGTGGTCAATGCGGGGCAGATTGCGACGATTGATCTGCCGCGTGTGATTGAACGCCAGACCCAATTGGCGCAAGCGTTGCAATCTTAACGTTGCAAAAAGGATCAGCGGCGTTTGCCGTTGATCCAAACCTCGGTTATTGCGCGGTCATCGCCCATCATGATGGTCGGGAAGATCGCCTCCCATAGATCTGATGCGCGATCTGAACGCTGGGAGATTGCAGGGGTGGAAGCAAGGTCAAGCACCACCAGATCCGCCTCTTTCCCCGGTGCGATATTGCCGATCACATCATCCATGTGCAGCGCGCGGGCCGACCCAACGGTTGCCAACCACAGCAATTGCGCCGCGTGCATGGGTGTGCCGCGCAATTGGCCGATTTCGTAAGCAGCAGCCATGGTGCGCAACATCGAAAAGCTGGAGCCGCCGCCTGTGTCCGTGGCCAACCCGATCCGGTGCCCGTCGGCCATCAACCCGGTCATGTCGAACAGGCCCGAGCCAATGAAGGTGTTTGAGGTTGGACAATGCACCAGCGCAGCGTCATGTTCGCGCAGGCGGTCGCGCTCGCGTTGTTCCAGATGGATGGCGTGCCCATAGAGACCGCGCCTGCCTAATAGCCCGTAGGTTTCGTAGGTGTCCAGATAATCCCTCGCATTGGGAAACAGGGACTTAACCCATGCAATTTCATCGGTTTGTTCGCTGAGGTGGGTTTGCATCAAGCAATCGGGATGTTCGGCCCATAGCGCGCCCATAGCCTCGAGCTGTTCGATAGTTGAAGTGGGCGAGAAACGGGGCGTGATTGCGTAGGACAATCGATCAACCCCGTGCCATTTATCCAGCAAAGTCTTGGAGTGATCATAGGAGGATTGAGCCGTGTCGCGCAGCCCTTCGGGTGCATTGCGGTCCATACAGGTTTTGCCTGTCACCACCCGTTGGCTCCGGGACTGCGCCGCGGTGAAAAAGGCATCAACGCTGGCGGGATGAATGGTGGCAAAGCTGCACATGGTGGTGGTGCCGTGGGCCGCGGTCAGGTCGAGATAGCGGTTGGCGATCTCTTCCGCATAGGCGCTATCTGCAAACCGCATCTCTTCGGGAAAGGTATAGGTGTTGAGCCAGTCGATCAGGCGTTTACCCCAACTGGCGATCATGGCGGTTTGTGGGAAATGCACATGAGCATCAACAAAGCCTGCCAGAATGACGCGATTGCCGTGATCGATTACATTAGCCTGAGGATAGGCAGCGCGCAGGTCATCAAAGGATCCGACGGCGGCAATGATGTGGTCTGAGATCACCAGTGCTTCGTCCTGCTGTGTTGCCGCCACTGGATCGCCGTCAAAAGGCGAGTTGGAAAAGGACAAAATCCGTCCCTTGAGGAGTGTTTGCATCGCCATTTTCAGCCCTTTGGTGCCCGTCAATCAGAAGGTCGTAGAATAACGATGCAGTTGGTTTGGGTAAATTGCGCTATTGTCATTGTTTTCCGGTAGCAGCTTCTACTATTTTGCGCCCAATCCAACCCCGGAGGCAGGCGCATGACCACAGGTATTCACAACGTTGATCCCGACGATGTGCGCGATGACGATGCCTATGAGCTGGATCGCAAGCAAGTTGCCGCGATCCTTTATGCCGTTGACGTAGACGACCGCGCCAAGCTGACCGAGCTGTTGGATCATTTGCATGCGGCAGATATCGCCGACCTTTTGGAGCAGATCAACTCGTTTGACCGAGCTCGGTTGTTGCGGCTCTATGATCGTGAGTTTGACGGGGATATCCTGTCGGAACTGGACGAGAGCATCCGTGAAGAGGTGATCGAGGTTCTGAACCCTGCGGTTCTGGCCGAGGCGGTGCGCGACCTCGACAGTGATGATGTTGTCGATTTGGTCGAGGATCTGGAGGAACCGCAGCAAGAAGCGATTCTTGAGGTTCTAGAAGACGCTGACCGGGTTGCGGTTGAACAGGCGCTGAGTTATCCGGACAATTCTGCCGGGCGCTTGATGCAGCGCGAAGTAGTAATGGCGCCCGAACACTGGAATGTCGGTCAGATCATTGATTTCATGAGGGAATCAGACGATCTTCCGGAGCAGTTTTACCATGTGGTTTTGGTCGATCCTCGGCTGCATCCATCCGCAAACGTCACCCTGGGCAAAATCATGGGCGCGCCACGGGATGCGATGTTGGCTGATTTGGCCGAAGAGACGTTTCAGATCATTCCTGTTGAGCAGGATGAAGAAGACGTGGCTTATGCATTCAACCAGTATCACCTCATTTCTGCACCTGTGGTGGATGATGAAGGGCGTTTGGTCGGGGCCATCACGATTGATGACGCGATGGCCGTTCTGGATGACGAACACGAGGAAGATATATTGCGCTTGGCGGGGGTTGGCGAAAGCAACCTGTCGGATTCAGTGGTTGAGACGGCGAAGCAACGTCTGCCGTGGTTGGCTGTAAATTTGGCGACTGCCATTTTGGCATCTTTGGTTATTTCGATTTTTGACAAGACGATTTCGAACTTCGTGGCGCTTGCGGTTTTGATGCCCATTGTTGCGTCTATGGGTGGCAATGCGGGGACTCAAAGCTTGACTGTTGCCGTGCGCGCACTGGCGACACGCGATCTGACTGGGTCAAACCTGTGGCGGGTTATCCGGCGTGAGGTGATGGTGGGTGTCGCCAATGGGTTTATCTTTGCCATCGTGATGGGCGTGATCGGATGGGCGTGGTTTGGTTTGCCATTATTGGGACTGGTGATCGCCGCCGCAATGGTGGTCAATTTGGTCGTTGCCGCGCTCGCAGGGACGGGCATTCCTGTGATTTTGGAGAAAGTGGGCGTAGATCCAGCGTTGGCCTCTGGTACATTTGTGACGACAGTGACGGATGTGGTTGGATTTTTTGCTTTCCTTGGCCTTGCGGCCGCAGTGTTGATCTAGGAGCACCACATGACCGATCTGACGGACATCAAAGCGCAGTCGCGTAAGGATGGGTTTGCGCGACGCAAGGCTGCGTTTGATACGCGACTGCCGGGCATGGCGGGACGGTTGTCTGAAATCCTTGCAGGGTATCGGGGCGTTCCTTTGTCGGGTTACATGCCGATCCGAACAGAGATTGATCCGATTGCGGCGATGGCTGAGGCGTCCGCTTATGGGCCTGTTGGTGTTCCGGTCATTCAAGCCGCAGGACAGCCGTTGAAGTTTTCAACATGGAGCCCAGAAGGCGTACTGAAAGATGGACCTTTTGGGGCCAAAGTCCCTGAGGTTGATGATTTCTTTGAACCTGAAATTCTGATCGTGCCGATGGTGGCCTTTGATCGGACGGGTGGACGGCTTGGTTATGGCGGCGGTTTTTATGATCGCACGTTGGAAGGGTTACGGGCGAAACGAGCCACATTGGCGATTGGATTTGCCTTTGACGCACAAGAGGCGGATGGCTTGCCCCTAGAACCGACAGACCAGCAGTTGGATATGTTGGTGACCGAAAGCCGTGTGTTGACCTTCTGATCTGACCCTGTGCGCATTTTTTGTGCGTGGATCATGTTAAAGGCTTTGCGCAGCAACACTTGGACGCGGTTATTGCCGCATTAGGCGATTAAGACTTGTGACATGGTGGTCCCCCGCATACGACCATCGGCATGAGGATCTTGTTTCTAGGCGATGTTATGGGGCGTGCGGGACGCACGGCCATAAGCGAGCACCTGCCGCGTCTGCGCAAAGACTGGCGGTTGGATTTTGTTGTAGTGAATGGCGAAAATGCCAGCAACGGCATGGGGTTATCGGGCGAGCATGCCAAAACTCTGCTGGATGCCGGGGCCGATTGCCTGACGCTGGGCGACCATGCGTTTGATCAGAAAGACATGCTGCAGTTCATTGAAAAAGAGCAGCGCATCATCCGGCCGGTGAATTTTGCAAAGAACGCACCGGGTAAAGGGTACCGGTTGTTCAAGGCCCCCTGTGGGCGCAAGGTTCTGGTGCTTCAGGTACTCGGGCAGGTGTTCATGAAACGTGCCTTTGATGATCCGTTTTCGGCAATCGAACCAATCCTGAAATCCCATCCACGTGGTGGGTTGGCGCAGGCAATCATCGTTGATGTACATTGCGAGGCGACTTCGGAAAAGATGGCGATGGGGCATTATTGCGATGGCCGTGCCAGCCTTGTGGTTGGCACGCACACGCACGTTCCTACTGCGGATGCGATGGTATTGCCCGGTGGCACTGGCTATCTGAGCGATGCTGGCATGTGCGGGGATTACAACTCGGTCATTGGGATGGAGAAGAGCGAACCGATGCGGCGCTTTATCACTGGTATGCCCAAATCCCGGTTTACGCCTGCGACGGGTGAAGCGACCCTTTCTGGCGTATTTGTGGATACTGATGACCGGACGGGTGAAGCCAAAAAAATCAGCATGGTGCGAATTGGCGGGCGATTGCAACAGTCTGCGCCCTGATCTGGCTTGTTCACCCGGGGCAGATCAGCAAAGCTATAGGTCCTGATACTTACGATAGGGCACGACAGACCTAAATGCAGCTATTTGAGATTTCTGAAACAGCCAGCGCGATTGTCGCGCTGTTGATCGTGGGTGGCATGTTTGTGCTGTTCCTGCGTGAGACCTTTCCGACCGAAGTGGTTGCGATAGCGGGTGTATCGGTGATGTTGATCACAGGCGTGCTGCCGTACGAGTTGGCCTTGCCGGTGCTTTCCAATCCCGCGCCGTGGACGATTGCGGCGATGTTTATCATCATGGGGGCCTTGGTGCGAACCGGGGCCTTGGATGCGTTCACGTCAGTGGCTCAGAAGCAGGCGCAGGTGAATCCGCGCATCGCGATCGGTTTGCTGATGGCCTTTGTAGTCATTGCCTCGGCCTTTGTGTCGAATACCCCGGTTGTGGTGGTGATGATTCCGGTGTTTGTGCAGATTGCACGCACCTTGGGGATTTCAGCATCTAAGTTGTTGATACCACTCAGTTATGCCGCGATCATGGGCGGCACGATGACCTTGATTGGCACCTCAACAAACCTGTTGGTTGATGGGGTCGCACGGGCACAGGGGTTGGCGGCGTTTTCGATTTTCGAAGTTACGCCATTGGGGATTGTGATCGTCATTTACGGTATGGTGTACTTGCGCTTTATCGCGCCGCGCCTGTTGCCGGATCGCGATAGCATGGCCAGCTTGTTGGGGGATGGGTCGCGCAAGAAGTTCTTTACCGAAGTCATCATTCCCAGCGACAGCAACCTGATTGGTGACATGGCGATCAATGTGGCGCTGTTTAAACGGACAGGCGTGCGCTTGGTAGACGTAGTTAGAGGCGATTTGTCTTTGCGCCGTGATTTGAAATCGGTTGAACTGAAGGCGGGAGATCGGGTGGTCCTGCGCACCAAGATGACCGAGTTGATGGGCTTGCAGACCAACAAAGAAGTGCAGACCATCGATCAGGTGTCCGAGGTTGAGACCGCAACTGTCGAAGTGCTGATCACCCCTGGATGTAAGATGGTCGGGCGATCATTGGGCGCGCTACGCTTGCGCCGTCGCTATGGCGTGTATGTATTGGCGGTGCACCGCCGGAATCAGAATATCGGCCTGCAGCTAGATGATCTTGTGGTTCGCGTCGGGGATACTTTGCTGTTGGAAGGGGCCCCCGGCGATATCCAACGTTTGGCGGCTGACACGGAATTGGTCGATATTTCGCAACCTTCAGCGCGTGCCTACCGACGCAGCCATGCTCCGATTGCGATTGCCGCTTTGGTGGCCATTGTGGTGCTGGCGGCACTTGGGGTGGCGCCGATCCTGTTGTTGTCCATTCTTGCGGTTGCCTTGGTGTTGATCACGCGCTGCATCGACGCGGATGAGGCGTTTTCATTTATCGATGGCCGTTTGCTTGCGCTGATTTTTGCGATGCTGGCCATTGGCGCGGCTTTGCAAAGCTCGGGCGCGGTGCGACTGATTGTGGATGCGCTTGCACCATCGCTGGGGATGGTGCCGCCGTTTTTAGTGGTTTGGGCGATATATTTGCTGACCTCGGTGTTGACCGAATTGGTGTCTAACAATGCGGTGGCTGTGGTGGTGACACCGATCGCGATCGGATTGGCGGATGCGATGGGGATCGATGCACGCCCCTTAGTGGTGGCTGTGATGGTTGCGGCGTCGGCCTCTTTTGCGACCCCAATTGGGTATCAAACTAACATGTTGGTCTATGGTCCCGGCGGATACCGGTTCACGGACTTCATGCGGGTGGGGATCCCTTTGAATCTGACGGTTGGGTTACTAGCCTCGGCCTTAATCCCTGTGATCTGGCCTCTTTAGGGGGCATTGTAGGGCGTGAAACAGAGTGTTCTGAGCGACCTGTTGCTGATCAAAGTTTCCTTGACTTGAAAATGCTAAATGGGTTCCGATCTATTTGGAAATGAAGCATGTTTAGTTAGGTGGATTGGTCGGATGGTACGAGGAATTTTAGCGGCACTGGTGATGAGCACAGGTTTGAGCGGAGCCGCCATGGCGGGAACGGTTTCGGGCACGATCAGCAATGTTAAACCGGCTGAGATGCCAGAGCATTCCGTGCTGGATGTGCGGTTGGTTGATGTTTCGCGCCAAGACGTGGCCGCCGAGATTCTATCCAGTAAACGCTACAAAGTGGATGCATTGCCCGCCGAATTCGCGTTGGAGTATGACGATGCGCTGATTGATGATCGTATGAGCTATGCGATCCAAGCGCAGATCCTGAACAAGGGCACATTGTTGTTTACCAATACATCAGTTGTTCCGGTCCTGACGCGCGGCGCATCGGACACTGTAGATGTTGAGGTGTTTCCCATTTTGAACGATTTATCAGCCGGAAAATGGCAGGCTTATGAGATGCAGGGCGATGCTTTGGATGGGCCACGTTTGCCCGAAATTGAGTTTGCGGGCGAAGGGCGATTTGGGGCCACCGGGGGCTGCAATCGATTCATGGGGGCCGTAGAGGTCGAACCGGAATTGACTGGGGGAAAAGTCAGTTTTCCCAGCGAAATGGCGGGTACTTTGATGGCGTGCCCACCGGACCTGGATACGCAAGAACGTGCGTTCCTTAAGACTCTGGCGGGCATTGTCGCTTTTGATCGCTCTGGCGAGGAGCTGTCGTTTACGGATGAGGCAGGCCAGATCGTGTTGCGGATGCGATTGATGCGCTAAGGCGGATCAGGCGATCGCGCGGGATCGCCCCGCGTTGCGCCCGGAAAAGATACAACCGCCCAAGAACGTTCCTTCGAGGGCGTTGTATCCGTGGTATCCGCCACCGCCGAACCCAGCGACTTCGCCGGCAGCGAACAACCCTGGCACCACTTGACCATCAGCGCCGACCATCTGGCTGTCCAAATTGGTCTGAAGCCCGCCAAGTGTCTTGCGGGTGAGGACATGCAGTTTAACAGCGATCAGTGGTCCATTTGCGGGGTCGAGGAATTTGTGTGGCTTGGCGGTGCGGATCAGGCGATCCCCGCGATAGTTGCGCGCCGCATGGATGGCCATGACTTGGGCATCTTTGGAAAACGGATTATCGATTTGAGCATCACGGGCTTCGAGTTGGGCGCGCAGGTGGTCTTCGTCGATCAGGTCATCGCCCATCTGATTCATGCAGCGCACCAAATCCCCGAGCGTATTGGCGACCGCGAAATCCTCGCCTTTTTCTTTGAAAGCTTCGATAGGGGCGGTGGCTTTGGCACCAGTTAGGATGCGCTTGCGGATGACTTCAGCCCACTTGCCAGAGGTGAAATCAGGATTCTGTTCGGAGCCGGACAAGGCAAATTCTTTCTTGATCACCTTTTGGGTCAGAACAAACCAGCTGTATTCATATCCTGTCTTCAGGATCTCCCGCAGGGTGGTCAATGTGTCAAAGCCGGGCAGGCAAGGCGGTTGCAAGCGATTGCCAGTGGCGTCGAACCACATCGATGAGGGGCCGGGCAGGATGCGGATACCGTGTGAGGGCCAAATCGGATCCCAGTTTCTGACGCCTTCGGTATAGTGCCACATGCGGTCGTTGTTGATCACATGTCCGCCTGCTTTTTGACTGATCGGGATCATGCGGCCGTCTACGTGGAAAGGGACACCTGCGATCATGTCTTTGGGTGGTGTGCCCAAACGGTCGCGCGGCCAGTTTTTGCGCACCATTTCAAAGTTGCCGCCAATCCCGCCAGAAGTGACAATGACCGAAGGAGCATATACTTCGAATTCGCCGATCTCGTCGCGGTTGGTCTTCACTCCACGATCTGCTGTATCAGGTGCCAGTATTTCTCCGGAAACGCCCGTCGCGCTGCCGTTTTGCATAATGATATGGCTTGCTTGGTGGCGAAAGCGCATGTCGATCAAACCATTGGCGGCATGTTCGCGTACCCGGCGCACGAAATGTTCCAGTACGCCCGGTCCGGTACCCCAAGTGATATGGAACCGTGGGACGGAATTGCCATGCCCATCCGCGTATGATCCACCCCGCTCCGCCCAACCCACGACAGGAAACCAGCGCAGCCCCATCTGGTACAACCAAGGGCGCATCTCTCCGGCGGCGAATTCAACATAGGATTCAGCCCATTTGCGCGGCCACAGATCCTCAGGCCGGTCGAACTGGGCACTGCCCATCCAATCACGCATCGCAAGGTCTGGACTGTCTTTTATGCCCATACGGCGCTGTTCGGGGGTATTGACCATGAACAACCCTCCAAGGGACCAAAAGGCCTGACCGCCCAGAAAGGTTTCGGATTCCTGATCCAGCAGGATCACGCGTTTGCCCCGATCGCCCAATTCGGCGGCGGCGGCCAGACCTGCAAGGCCTGAGCCGATAATGATGGCATCTGCGGTATTTGCGGGCATGGGGGAACCTTTCAGCGGCTACGGAACCAAAGGAGGAAGGGGGCGGCAACAAGGTACATAGTAATGCCGTAGACGGCGGCGGGTAGAGCAAGTGGACTAAAGCCGGTTGTGGTCCCAGTGATCAGAGCTGCCAGAGTAATGCCGAGGGTCGAGTTCTGAATACCGGTTTCAATGGAAATGGTTTTGCTTTCCTGCCACGTCAGCCCGGCCATACGGGCAAGCATGAGCCCAAGCAGCAACAGGGACAGGTTGAGGGTGATCAATCCGGCACCCATGATGCCCAAGTTGTCCACGAACAATTTCCAGTTTCCGGCCAAAGCGACGCCGACGATCAACACAAACAGCAAAGTCGCAAGTTTGGACAGGGGCCCCTCGATCATCATGGCAAGGCCACGAAAGTAGTGGCGAAAGGTAAGGCCAAGTGCCACGGGCAGCGTAGTGATCAAAAACATGGCGATGGCGATATCGGTGACCGAAACAATTGGTGCGCTGTCGCCCATGAAATAGGCCACCGAGCTAGCTGCGAGAAAGGGTACCGTCACGATAGATAACAGGTTGATTACGGCGGTCAGTGTGACCGAAAGAGCCACATCACCTTGGGCCAGTTTGGACAGGATGTTGCTGGTGACACCACCGGGGCAAAAACTGAGCAACATGACTCCAACCGCGATTTCAGGGGGTAACGCAAACAGTGTGACAATACAAAAGGCCACTACCGGTAGCAGCACAACCTGACTGAATGCGCCGATGACAAAGGGAAACCCACGGGTGAACACGCGCCGAAAATCCGCTGCCTCTAACCCGACACCCAGCGATAGCATGATGATCGCAAGCGCAAGCGGCAATCCAACACTGATAAGTAGATCCAAAACAACCCTCCCAAAGTCGTTTTGTTCAGCTTAGCCGCAGGGTTATGGATCAGGCAATGGGGGTTTTCATGCCCTTAGCCATAGCGTTGCACAAACCGACGCAGGATTTCACCAGGCTGGGTCACGTCGCTGGCGTGGCACGCAGCGATCAAGGCGTCTGCGTCTGCGGGTGGGAAATAGCCGTGGTCTTTGTAGATATTGATACGTTGTTCAAAATCATCGGCGTTGGCCTCGGGGTGGAACTGCGTGGCATAGACGTTTTCGCCCCAGCGGATCATTTGGAATGGGCAGGGATCAGAGGCGATCAGGTGCACGCAACCGGGCGGCAGGCTTTGCACGGCTTCTTTGTGACCGACAAAGGCTTCGAACCGGGGGGCAAGGCCCCGGGTAAGGGGATCGGTTGCGGCCTCAGCTGTCAGCGTGCAGGTCGAAGGGCCAACGGGTTCACCGTATTGGGCCTTGCTCATGTCGCCGTTCAGATGTGCCGTTAGAACGCCAAGACCATAACAGCACCCCATGTAAGGGTGATCGTGCTGAGTAATCTGTGGCATCAGGCCTAGAATAGCGGCTTCGATCCGGGCCTCGGTCTCTGGTTTTGTGGTCGGGTCGTCGCTGACGCATCCGGGTCCTCCACCAACGATGACGCCGGCATAATCTGTGACGTTCAGACCCTTGGGCAGATCTTCGCAATCCAAACGAATGCGATAGGTGCGGTCTGCTGTCAGGCCGCATTTATCGAGGATCGAGGCATACTCGGCATCTGCCGCATCGGTTTCGGGGCGCAACTGCAAGATCAGAAAGGGTTTCATAGGCGCGGCTTTACCGTGCACGAGTACGATTTGGCAACGGTGCAGAGGGTCACAGGCTCCTACATAGGCCAAAAGACCAGAATGGCGGGGATGGAAACGGCAATGATCAGGATTTCCAGCGGCAAGCCCATGCGCCAGTAATCGCCAAATTGATAGCCGCCGGGACCTAGGATCAGCGTGTTGTTCTTGTGCCCAATGGGGGTAAGGAACGCGGCAGAGGCAGCGACGGCCACAGCCATTAAGAATGGATCGGCGGACACCCCGAGCGTGTTTGCCATCTGAATGCCAACGGGGGCGGCGACAATGGTGGTGGCGGTGTTGTTCAACACATCCGACAGGGTCATGGTCACGATCATCAGAACGGTCAAAATCGCCCAAGCGGGCAGGCCGTTGGTGAGGGAAATCAAGCTGCCTGCGATAAGCTCGGTCCCACCCGAGGTTTCAAGCGCGGACCCCAGCGGGATCATCGACCCCAGCAAAACCACCACGGGCCATTCGATGTGATCATAGATCTCACTAACGGGCATGATTTTGGTCAGTACATAGGCCACCACCACCAGCCCTAAAGCGATGGGCAAATAGATCAGGCCGAGACTGGCCGCCATGACCGCCCCGGCAAAGAGACCTATAGCCAACCAAACCTTTTCGTTCGCGGTTACAGAAAGCCCGCGTTCCGCAAGCGGCAAACACCCCAACCAGTCAGTGACATCGGGTCCGCGATCACGCGGACACATCAGCAGTAGGATATCGCCAGCTTCGACCTCGGTCTTACGGACCTGTTTTGTGATGCGTTTGCCTTGGCGTGAAATGCCCATCAGCACAGTGTTCTGACGCCAAGCGAGGCCAATCGCCTGCGCGGTTTTTCCCAGAATGCGTGAGGTTTCGGTGACCACCACCTCGATCACTTCTAACCCATCACCTGCGGCCGTCAGCACCTCTTGGCGGCGGGTGTCTGAGAAATCGAGGTTCAAGGCGGTGCGGAATTCATCCAGGGCTTCGGGAGCCGCCTCAAGCACAAGGGCGTCGCCGGCGCGCAGGATCGCGTTGGCCGCGCGGCCATATCGGCGCTTTCCGTCGCGGATCAGGCCCAGGATGGCGACATCGGATTTGTCCGCGGTCTCATCCAGTTCTGCCAGACGTTTGCCAATGTGGGGGGACTCTTTGGGGATGGTGAGTTCCGCAATGTATTGTGCCAGAGCTTCGGAATGGTCGTCAGTGGTTCCGCGATCTGGGATTAACCGCCACCCGATGAGCGCGACAAAGATCAGCCCTGCAAGGGCGGCGATCCCGCCAACCGGGGCGAAATCAAACATCGAAAACGGCTCACCCAGCGACTCTGCCCGGATCGAGGCGATGATGATATTGGGCGGCGTTCCGATCAAAGTGGCCATGCCGCCGAGGATGGTGGCAAAGCTGAGCGGCATTAGGGACAGGCCCGGTGCCCGCCCAGCCTTGCGGGCGGTTTGGATATCAACGGGCATCAGCAAAGCCAATGCGGCGACGTTGTTCATGAATGCAGACAAAACCGCGCCAATGCCCCCCATCAGCGCAATGTGGCTGCCCAACCCGCGAGACGCATCCACCAATGTGCGGGTGATCAAAAACACCGCGCCGGATCGGACAAGACCGGCAGAGACCACTAATACCAGTGCGACAACGATGGTGGCAGGGTGGCCAAAGCCTGAAAAAGCGTCGTTGACGGGGACGACCCCCAGAACAACCCCGACCATTAGCGCGGAAAAAGCCACGAGATCATAGCGAAAGCGGCCCCAGAGTAAGAGACCGAATACGGCCCCAAACAGCGAAAACAGGATGATTTGATCAGGTGTCATTTAGGCACCCTAGCGGGTTCCTTAGCAGGGTGCGACGGGGAATTGACACAAGTCAGGATCAGTATGTTGTGACGCGGGGTCGTGAAATTTCATTCTTGTCAGTGTGACAGGAATTACCTTAACCCTCATTATTGTCATTCCGACAAGAAACTAGAAATGGAGAGCCCAATGGCACGACCCAAGAAAGAGCAGGAGCGCAAGGCCCAGATTCTGGATGCGCTGGAACGTATTGTACTGCGCGATGGGTTGGCCAAGTTAACACTCGCCAAGGTTGCTGAGGAATCGGGGCTACAACGGTCCTTGCTGCGCTACTTTGCGGGAAACCGGGCTGATTTAATCCTGCTGCTGTTTGATCGGCTGATTGAACGAGGCGAGGACAAGCTAAATGCGTTGCAGAACGCAGAGCAGCATACACTCACGGTCGATCAGGTGGTTGACCTGGTACTGGACGGTTTGCTGGCTGACGAATCCTTAAGCCGAATGGTTGACGAGCTTTGGCCATATGCGGGGGAAGACGTGCGCATTCAGGAGCGTCTGACGGGGCTTTACCAACGACTGTGTGACGAGCTGACCCAACGCATGACGGCGGCTAGGATCGGGGCGAATGACGCCGATAGGTTTCAACGGGCTTATGGCATCGTTTCGCTGGGGTTTGGAGCAGCTTCGTTCTTAGAGATCGGATTTGTCCCGCGTGACCCAGAAACAATACGCAACGCCGCGCGTCATTTGCTGCGGCCTTAATCAAAAGAATGAGGGAAGAGGGAGTTTCTCATGAAATGGATCAAACGCGGGGCGTTGGCTTTGGCGGTAATGGGCGTGATCGGCGTGGGTGCATTTTGGAGTAAGGTCCAAGATGTGCGGGCTTTGATGGCCTATGCCGCCGTCTTCGAAGCTGACACCATCGACGAAAACTTTCGCACGCTTTATCAAACCTACCCGTCGATAACGATTGAAAGGGCCGGCCCCATAGCAGACTTTGCGGTCGAGACAGAGGCAGATGTTTTCCCGGCAACCTATGATTTTGACGGAAAAGCTCTGCCCACGGATGCCTTGTTTCAGGAGTTCCACTGGACCGGCATGATCGTGCTGCGGGATGGAAAATTGATCCATGAGACCTATGCCCGTGGCAACAGTGCAGAAACCAACCACATTGAGATGTCAGTGACTAAATCGTTGACTTCAATCCTGATCGGCGTGGCCCGAGATGAGGAGTATCTGCCGGATCTGAATGCGCAGGTCACAGCTTTTATCCCAGAGCTTAAGGGGACTGGCTATGACGGGGTGACGATTCAGCAGGTGCTCGATATGACCTCGGGTATTCGGTATGTCGAAGACTATGATGACCTGAATTCCGATATCGTGCTGACTGTGGTGGCGACCCTGCGTGGATCATTGGACGAATTTTCGACTACGATGGTGCGGCAACGGGAGCCGGGCACGTTCAATCAATATGCCAGCATAGAAACGCAGGTTTTGGCTTGGATCTTGCGCCGGGCAACTGGCCAATCCTATGAAGCGTATTTTCAGGAAAAGCTGTGGTCCAAGATCGGGGCCGAAGGGAATGCGGAAATGCTGGTGGATCAAACCGGCGTTCCAGTGGCCTTTGGCGGGGCGAACCTGCGTTTGCGGGATCTGGCCCGTGTTGGCCAAATGCTGGCAAATGGGGGAACGTCCATGACAGGGGCAGAGGTTGTGTCATCCGAGTGGCTGCTCCGGTCTACCACTACGGATACGCCGCAATCAAAACCGGGGGATCATGATAAATCTGACTACGCGCTGGGCTATAAGAACCAGTGGTGGATTCCGACCAACCGAGACGGGGGTGAATTCACCGCCATCGGCATCTACGGTCAGTTTTTGTACGTCAATCCGGCGCGTGGCGTGGTGATTGTGATGAATTCGGCCTATCCTGACTATAACGAAAAGCCAGAAACCGAACTGCAAATGGTGGCCGCATTACAGGCAATTGCCAAAAACGTCAGCCCAGATCGCTAATCAAGGTCAAACGGAGGGTGTCGGAACCTTGAACCCGACACCCAGCTTGTTTTATAGAGGCCCGCAAAACCGTATTCTTCAGGAGCATCACATGGCCGGCCACTCCAAATGGGCAAACATCCAGCACCGCAAGGGCCGTCAAGACGCCGTGCGGTCCAAGCTGTTCTCGAAACTGTCCAAAGAAATTACCGTTGCCGCCAAAATGGGCGACCCGGATCCCGATAAGAACCCGCGTTTGCGTATGGCGGTGAAAGAAGCCAAATCGCAGTCTGTTCCCAAGGACGTGATTGATCGCGCAATCAAGAAATCGCAGGCGGGCGAAGGTGATGATTACGAAGAAATCCGGTATGAGGGCTATGGCCCCAACGGTGTCGCCGTGATCGTCGAAGCTATGACCGACAACCGCAACCGGACCGCATCCACCGTGCGCTCGACATTCTCAAAGAATGGCGGCAATCTGGGCGAAACTGGGTCCGTTGGTTTCATGTTTGATCGCAAAGGTGAGGTTGTTTACCCGGCGACGGTTGGCGATGCCGACACCGTGTTCGAAGCGGCGATTGAGGCCGGCGCCGAAGACGTCGAAAGTTCGGATGATGGGCACGTGATCTACTGTGCCGATTCTGATCTGAACGATGTCTCCAACGCATTAGAAGCAGCTTTGGGGGAATCAGAGTCGACCAAACTGATTTGGAAACCGACGACATCCACCGATATGGATCTTGTTGGCATGCAGAAACTGATGAAGCTAATCGATGCTTTGGAAGATGACGACGATATTCAGCGCGTCACTGCGAATTTCGAAGCCTCTGACGAAGTCATGGAACAGCTTTAAGCTCTTTCGAGCGGCAAGCCCGTACCAAGAATGATCACAAGAGCACCCGGCGCAGAGATGTTCCGGGTGTTTTTTTGCGTTTTTCATTTTGGTTTCCGATATCAGATTCTATTTTGGGGTCCTTGAAGGCAATTTCTCCCCTTTGTTTTGTCGGAATTCTTGATAATCGACAGGATAAAAAACATTCGTTATTTTTGTGATTCTAATCTGAGAGGCGCCGCGTGGATCCTGCCGAACGAACAAAGATGTTGGCTACCCTGAAAACGGGGTTTGATGACCTGTCGCCGCGGCTGTCGATTGTGGCGAAATACATCGTTGATAACCCATCGGATTTTGGGCTGGATTCCATTCGAGAGACAGCCAGGAAAACAGGGGTCAGCACCTATACCTTGGTTCGAATGGCCAAGCACCTTGGGTTGCATGGGTTCGAAGAACTGCGCGCTCCGTTTCGGACTGCCTTGGTTTCGGGCGCTGAACTGTCTGACACGATGGACTGGATGGAAACGGTTGAGCAGTTTCCAGAGACGGGTGCACCACAGGCTAAAGCACGTCGCAATACGTTGGCGGTTGTGCAGCGATCCCTGCATCAACTGGATCCAGCAACGGTGAAATCGGTCGTTGATGCCATGTTTGAAGCCCGAAATGTCTATTTAACAGGTGTCAGGGCCAGCTATGGGTTGGCTTATTATTTCCACTATGTTGGGCGGATGGCGCTTCCAACGTTGCAGCTGATCCCGCGGCATATGAACAGCGCAGTGGATGAGTTGAACGATGCCAGCGATCAGGATCTGTTGATCGCGATCGGCGTTTCGCCGTATTCCAAAGAGACGATTCAAGCTTGTAGGTTTGCGCAGAGCAAAGGCGTGAAGCTGATCATGATCTCTGACTCCGACCGGATTTCACCCGAATTGACCCCTTTTGAAGTGGTTACAGCGTCGACGATTACGACCCATTTCTTTGCCTGCTATTCTGGAGTGATGGCTGTTCTTGAAAATATTCTGGCCATGCTTGTTGAACGGGGCGGGCAAGCGGCAGAAAACCGGATCGAATCCTATAAGGCTCTGCGTGAAGATGTTGAAGCATATTGGACGCACGTGAAATAACATTAGTTTTTGGATGACAATCCTTGTCGGCTTCTTCACCCTTTGGTCAGCCTGAAAGGATGAGCCAGTATTAGGGAATCCTAGGTTCGATACTTTCAAGTCAATTCAAGATGGGAGAAAAAAATGAAACCTATGAAGTTCTTGCTGGGCCTCGCGACTGGCGCAACACTGACAATCGGTTCTGCCGCTGTTGCTGCTGACAAGCAATTCATCACAATCGGCACCGGCGGTGTGACGGGCGTTTATTATCCAACAGGTGGTGCAATCTGCCGTTTGGTAAATAAAGACCGCAAAACACACGGCATTCGCTGCTCCGTGGAATCTACCGGTGGTTCGGTTTACAACACACGCACCATTCGCGAAGGCGAGCTGGATTTTGGTGTTGTTCAGTCTGACGTTCAGTCCGCTGCAATTGCTGGCACTGGCAAATTTGCAGATGATGGCGCCTACGAAGACCTGCGTGCGGTATTCTCGGTTCACCCTGAGCCGCTGCATGTCATGGTCCGTGCTGATGCTGGCATCAATTCGGTCGCTGATTTCAAAGGCAAGCGCGTGAACATCGCGAACCCCGGTTCCGGTACACGTGTTCTGGCGGAAACGCTGATGGCCGCTGCAGGTGTAACACCTGCTGATTTTGCGCTGGCTGCTGAGCTGAAGTCGTCAGAACAGTCCGCTGCTCTGTGCGATGGCAAAATCGACGCAACCATCTGGGCCGCTGGCCTGCCAAATGGTTCTTCGATGGAAGCGACATCTACTTGCGAAGTCAAAATCCTGGACCTGACCACCTCGGGCACCGACACTGTACTGGCTGAGAACGCGGCATATGCTGCGGCAACCATCCCCGGTGGCATGTACCCAAACAACGATACAGACATCGCATCCTGGGGGCCAAAAGCAACGTTCGTAACCTCGGCTCAGACCTCGGATGAGGTTGTTTATGCGCTGGTTTCTGGTGTGTTTGAAAACTTTGACGCGTTCAAAAAGCTGCACCCTGCGTTTGCCCGCCTGACACCTGAGCAGATGGTAACCGATGGGCTGTCTGCGCCTCTGCACCCCGGTGCTGAGAAGTACTACAAGGAAAAAGGCTGGAAGTAATATTCTGACCTGATACCGAAATTGACGCCCCCCTGATCGCTCAGGGGGGCGCTTGCGTCTAAAAAGAACCGAAAAAATTCGGATGAGGGATGGCCATGAGCTCAAAAGAAAATGCAGCTGTCAATGATACAGATCTAGAGGACATTCTGGCGGATGCCGACACAGGGGGGCGCAATCCACACGATGCGTTCTCGCGTAAGGCCCTGTGGTATATCCCGCTCACGTGGTCGCTGTTCCAGCTGTGGATCGCGTCACCACTGCCTTTTCTTTTGCGCTTTGGCGTGTTGAATGACACGCAGACCCGCGCCATTCACCTTGGTTTTGCTGTGTTTCTGGCCTTTGTCGCCTTTCCAGCATTCGCCAAGAGCCCCCGGGACCGTATTCCTTTGCTGACATGGGCCACTGCAGCCGTTGGGGCCGCTGCGGCGTCATATCTGTGGTACGCCTATGTGGGCGTTGCCAACCGAACTGGGGCACCGAACACGGTGGATCTGGTGGTTGCGGGCATCGGGATTGTAACATTGATGGAGGCCGCACGCCGGTCGCTAGGTTTCCCGTTGATGGGTGTCGCAATGTTTTTTCTGGCCTATGTCTTTTTTGGATCAAGTGAGATCCTGCCAGATGTTGTACGCTGGAAAGGGGCTTCGTTTCAAAAGGCCATGAGCCATATGTGGCTGACGACTGAGGGCGTTTTTGGTGTCGCCTTGGGGGTCTCGTCCGGGTTTGTGTTCCTTTTCGTGTTGTTCGGTGCGTTGTTGAACCAAGCCGGGGCAGGTAATTATTTTCTTAAACTGGCCTTTGCCACTTTGGGCCACCTGCGTGGCGGACCAGCCAAAGCCGCGGTGATTGCCTCGGCGGCGACGGGTTTGATCTCGGGTTCTTCGATTGCGAACGTTGTGACGACGGGAACCTTTACCATTCCGTTGATGAAAAAAGTTGGGTTTAGCCCGGCCAAGGCGGGGGCGATCGAAGTGTCGTCTTCGATCAACGGGGTTTTGACGCCACCGGTTATGGGGGCGGTTGCGTTTCTGATGACGGAATATGTCGGCATTTCTTATGTTGAGGTTGTGAAAACCGCGATCATCCCTGCGGCGATCTCTTACATGGCGCTTGTCTATATTGTTCATCTCGAAGCCCTCAAAATGGGTATGACCGGGACATCGCGCATGAACCCGATCAAGTTCATGCTGGGCGCTATTTTCATCATCGCAAGTTGCATTGTTATCGCAGGGGGAACCTTGTTTCTGACCGGATACCTTGTTGATATTGTTCAAGGGATGCTGGGCGGCGCAGCGACACCTGTATTGGTCGCGGGTTTGATGGCGGTTTACGTCTTGGCCGTGCGGTTTGCGGCCAGCGGGCCCGACCTTGAGATGAGCAGTGATTCGATGGAGCATCTGCCTCCCACCAAAGAGATCTTTAAAACAGGCGTGCATTATCTGTTACCTATCCTATTGCTGATGTATCTGTTGATGGTTGAGCGGAAATCGCCCGCCTTGTCGGCGTTTTGGTCCACGGCGTTCATGTTGCTGATCCTATTGACGCAGAATGCGCTCAAGGATTTTTTCCGCAAGAAACAGAGCGTAATGGTAGGGCTGTCGGATGGTCTGAAAGAGATCGGCGAAGGTCTGGTGATTGGCGCGCGCAACATGATTGGCCTCGCGGCTGCCATGGGTGTGGCTGGGATCATCGTTGGCGCGGTGACACTGACCGGTGTCGGGCAGGTAATGGCCGAGTTTGTTGAGTTCCTTTCTGGGGGCAACCTGCTTGCGATGTTGTTCTTTGTGGCGGTGATCTCAATCGTTCTGGGCATGGGGCTGCCAACAACAGCGAACTATATCGTGGTGTCATCACTGATGGCGGGCGTTGTGGTTGAGCTGGGTGCGCAATCAGGTCTGATCGTGCCGTTGGTAGCCGTGCATATGTTCTGTTTCTATTTCGGGATCATGGCGGATGTGACGCCTCCGGTGGGGCTTGCGTCCTTTGCGGCGGCGGCGATCAGTAAGGGCGATCCGCTTAAAACCGGGTTCCAGGCATTCTTTTACTCGATCCGGACTGCTTTGCTGCCGTTCCTGTTCATCTTCAACACCGATCTGTTGTTGATTGACGTGGGGCCGATACAGGCGGTGTTTGTCTTTATCGTGGCGTTGATAGCGATGTTGTTGTTTGCGGCGGGGACGATGGGGTATTTCATGACCCGGTCGCGGCTTTGGGAAAGCGTCGCCTTGGTTCTGGTGGCCTTTACGCTGTTCCGGCCAGGGTTCTTCCTGAACCAAATCGCGCCTGAGTTTGAGGCGATGCCTGCGACGTCGATCTACCAGATGGCAGAGCAGAGCGCAGATGATACCAGCCTGCGTGTGCGCCTGATGGGCGAGGATCTGAATGGCAAGGCCGTGGATGCGAAATATCTGTTGCCGCTTGGCCCAATGGGTGAAGACGGCGCCGGGCGTTTGTTGAACGGAGCCGGCATTGAGCTGCGTGAGGAAGACGGGAAGTTCTTTATCGATAACCTTGAATTTGGTGGTGCAGCAGAACAGCTCGGGATCGACTTTGATTGGGAAATCGTTGAACTGGATATCAAGGCGGAACGGATCCGCAAAGAAGTGTTCTATATCCCTGCATTCCTGTTGTTGGGCTTTGTGTACTTGATCCAGATGCGCCGCAAACGGCGCACTGAGGAAAGCGTGGCCTGACCGCGGTGTCTCAGTAGCAAAGAGTGCCTTTACGCTTTCTTGGCGCATTCCGAACTTTTGGATATGGCTCCGCTATTTTTAGCGGGGCCATTCTTTTTCAGGTAATCTCCATTCGCGGTGGTTCTCTATTCGTGTGAGCAGAAGTTTGAGTTTCCCCAAGACATGTAGACGATTGGCTTAAGGCACAGTTAAGCCAGCGTGGGCCTCAAGATGTGCAACAGACGAATTTCATTCAGAAAACACTGAGTGATTGAAGTAATATTCTTGGCAACCGCTTACTGATCCATTCTGACCAAAGGTCACCGTTCACCAGCAAGGAGCGGCAATCGTTTCTGCGCAGAAATAGTTTGGAGGCTAGTACGAGACGACGTTGGAAACTCTATGGCTCCGTACTTGTATAGAACTTTTCCAGCTGATGTGACGCAGGCGGATCAGGGGGCAGATGTTTCTGACACGCGTTGCTGAAAGGCTGGTTGTGTTCTTGAACTGCTAAAGCAGGATCGACTGTGACACCAAAGTTTATGTCTATGAGAAACATTCCCTGTGTCGATATCGGTTGTGAAGGAGCAATGCTGAGGGGCTGGGGTCGATGTGAGCAGCTTTCCCTCCTGAGCGTTTCACCTAGACATTTGCGTTTATTTGGATTGCGCGGAAAGCGTGGCCTAGGGAGCTGATTGAGCAGATAATGGCGCCGTAGGCCACAGGCGGGTGGCACAGGCCAAACCCACAAAACCAGCTAGTGTGAGTATCCCAAGGGTTGTTGCCCCATCCATGCGCGACATCAGCCAACCGGACAGTGGGTAGCCGATCAACCAACAGGCATGCGAGAGGGTAAACTGGGCTGCGAAGAGGGCGGGGCGATCCTCTGCTGCAGGTGCAGAGCGGCGCAAAAGGCGGCCTGATGGGGTCAGAATGGCCGAGAATCCCATCCCCAACACAAACCATGCCGTGATGATGCTTGCTAAGCTAAAGCCGATCACCGATGCCCAGACAGTCAGGCCCAGTCCGGCGAGGCACATGACCCAGGCCCCTGCGAGCATAGCAGCGCGATCTGAATGGATTTGCAGAACACGCGGCATTATCAGAGCCGTCGTCACGGATCCGGCCCCGAAACCGCACAGAGTTACTGCGACGGCTGTGTCACCGTATCCAAGTGTGGCACGGATTAGAACCACGGTGTTGACCAGCACCATGGAGCCGATCATGGACAGTGTGAAGCACAACGCCAAAAGTCCGCGTAACCGTGGTGTTGTCAGATAGATCCGCAGCCCGCGCGTAGTCCTATCCCAAACGCCCCGCCGTTTGGAGGGCTTTGGCGAGGGCAACGATACGGTGCGGACCAGAATAGCCGAGGCTAAAAAACCCAGAACGGTCCCTAAGAACAATGTATCAAACGGCACGAGCGTTAGTAGGGCTGCCGCGAGAATAGGGCTGAGCAAACTTTCCAAATCATAGGCCAGACGTGAAAGCGACAACGCGTTTGTATAGTCTGCCTCATCCGGCAGAATATCGGGAATGGTTGCCTGAAAAGTAGGGGTGAACGCCGCCGAGGACGCCTGTAGCACAAATATTAACGCATAGATTTGCCAGATCGCGTCCACAAACAATAAGCAGAACGCAGCGCCTGCGCGGATCAGATCTAGAACAACCAGCATGGAGCGTCGATTGAGTTTTTCTGTAAACGCAGCAGCGATAGGCGCCAGCGTGACGTAGGCGAGCATTTTGATGGTGAGCGCGGTGCCCAGCACCAACCCTGCTTGATCCCCTGCCAGATCGTAGGCCAACAATCCGAGGGCGACAGTTGCCAAGCCAGTGCCCATGAGGGCCAGCACCTGAGCGAGGAAGAGATGCAGATAGGTGCGATGCTTGAGAACACGTAACATGGGCTACAGGTATCGTGTGATTTCTTTGAACCCGGTGGTGTCACCCGGTTCTGCACTGTCGAGGCAGTGATCGATATGATCGTGGATCAAGGCCCGTTTGGCGTTGGTGATTGCTTTTTCAACTGCTTGCATTTGTTGTGCTATTTCAGTGCAGGGTCGGCCCTGTTCTATCATGTCGATGACACTGGCTAAATGCCCATTGGCCCGTTTGAGACGGGCAACGATTTTCGGATGTGAAGTGTGTTCTGTCATGAAAAGATGTTATCCCCCCAGGGGGGATATTTCAAGTCTAACGCAAGATCCTCTGGAAGGCAGCCAAGGCTAGTGCAAAAAAAAACGCCCCGCACAAGGCAGGGCGTTCTTCAGTATTTGGGTATTGCCTTTGGCGGCTACTCAGCAGGAGTAGAAGGGTCCGCCGGTGGTTGGGAATCGCCTTTGAAGAACCCTTTGACCCATTCGCGCAGTTCCTGCATGAGCGCATAGAGAACAGGCACTAGCATCACACCAATCACAGTTGCCGCAAGCATCCCGCCAAAGACTGCAATGCCGATCGCCTTTTGGCTGGCAGCGCCCGCGCCGTTTGCCGTCAGCAATGGAACCACCCCTAACAAGAAGGACAAAGCTGTCATCATGACGGCCCGGAAACGCTGGGTCGCAGCTTCGGCAGCAGCTTCGCGGATGCTGAGACCTTGAGCCCGTTGGTCCATTGCAAATTCAACTATGAGAATCGCGTTTTTAGAGGCGAGACCAATCAACATGATCATCCCGATCTGGGTGTAGAGATTGATATCACTGCCAACGATGGCCACCGCCGCCACCGCACCAAACAGGGCGACGATGACCGACATCAGAATGGACACAGGCATAGTCCAGCTTTCGTACTGAGCCACCAAGAACAGATACCCAAACAACACAGCTAGTCCCATGATGACCTGAACCAAACCTGCAGAGCTAAGCTGTTGTTGCGCGGTCCCGGTCCATTCAAATGCATATCCGGGCGGCAGGGCTGTTGCGGATTCTTCCGTCATGACCCGGATGGCATCCCCCGATGACAGACCCGCCGAAGGCACCGCTGTCACGGTCGCTGATCGGAACAGGTTATGTCGTTTGAGAAGAACTGGCCCCAAAACGTTTTCTACATCCACTAAGGTTCCGAGCTGAACCATTTCGCCTTTGGTTGAGCGGACATAAAGGTTGGAGATGTCCTCGACTTTGTCACGATAGCTGCCTTCAGCTTGAATCATGACGCGGTAGACACGACCATAGAGGTTAAAGTCGTTGACATAAAACGATCCTAGATGCGCTTGCATCGTTTGGAACACCTCGGCCACGGAGACTTGCAGCGTTTTGGCTTTTTCCCGATCGAGATCCACGAAAAGCTGCGGAACGTTAGCCCGGAAGGTAGTGTAGGATTGGGCGATTTCTTCACGTTGGTTGGCGGCATAGACAAATGAACCAACGGCTGCCGACAGATCCTGTGCTGTGCCACCGCCGGTTTGCTGGACTTCCATTTCGACACCCGCAGACATGCCCAAACCTGTAATGGGGGGCGGGTTGAAAGCCACGATCGAGGCCGCTGCTTCGCCATAGGCCACGCCAAGGATCTGTTTCAAAATGCCATCTGCGCTGAGTGCTTCCTCGCTTCGCTCAGACCAGTTGTCCAACACGACGATAACCATGGCCGCGTTAGGGGCCGCACCGTTCAGCAATGAATACCCGTTGACCAAAACTGTGTTATCGACACCCGGAATTGCCCGGATTTGATCGTTCACACGGGCGGTGACCTTTTCGGTTCGGTTCAAAGCAGCCGCGTCTGGGAGTTGAACGTCAACAAAGAGGTATCCGTTGTCTTCCAACGGAATAAAGCCTTTGGATGTGTTCGAAAAAAGGGTTCCAGTAGCAACAACAAAGATTCCAACTAGAACCAACCCAATCACCGGGAGGCGCAGCATTCTGGTTACAAACGCCATATAGCCAGACCGGACCCCGGAAATACCGTTTTCAAACTTCGCCAGAATCCCTTTGGGGGGACCAGAACGGGCCTTTAGAACAATCGCACAGAGGGCCGGTGACAGTGTTAGGGCGTTGATCGAAGAAATCACAACAGCAGTTGAAATCGTGACTGCAAATTGGGAATACAGGCGTCCGGTAATCCCTGGCATAAAGGTAACAGGTACAAACACGGCCAACAGAACGAGCGTTGTCGCAATCACTGGACCGGTGATCTGGCCCATCGCTTTGCGCGTTGCTTCGGCTGGGGCGAGGCCCTCGTCAGCAATCAGGCGTTCGACGTTTTCGACTACCACGATAGCGTCATCCACAACAATCCCAATGGCCAGAACAAGCGCGAACAGGGAAATGGTGTTGAGCGACATGTCAAAGGCCAACAAGAAGGCAAAGGTCCCGATCAAAGAGACAGGGATAGCAACTGCTGGAATGACGGTCGCTCGCCACGATCCCAAAAAGACGAAAACCACTGAAATCACCAGTGCAAAGGTGAGCATCAGCGTTGAAACAACGTCATTCAAAGACTGTTCAACAAAATCGGTAGTGTTGAACGGAATTTCATAGTCAAGATCACTGGGAAAGGCACGCGACAGGCGTTCCAGTTCTGCAGTAACAGCCTCGGACACGGCAAGCGCATTTGCGCCAGGAGCTTGGTAGATGCCCATGACTGTCGCGGGGTTACCTTGGTAATATCCAGATGCGGTATAAAACTGTGCCCCCAGTTCGACCCGGGCAATGTCTTTGACTTTGACGATGGCACCTGCATCCCCGGTTCGGATGACGATATTTTCAAACTCTTCGGTCGTATCCAATCGGCCCTTGCTTTTGATCGTATATTGGAACGTTTGATCGCCTGGCACCGGAGGAGAGCCAATTTGTCCGGCCGAGACTTCGAGGTTTTGTTCACGGATAGCGTTGATCAGGTCGCCGGGGGTAATCCCTAAGCCAGCCATCTTGTCTGGATCCATCCACATACGCATCGCATATTGTAGATCGGTGAGTACATCTGCTTTACCAACGCCTGCTACCCGGGCCAAAGCATCTTTGATGTTGATTGAGGCATAGTTTGACAGGAACACATCGTCATAGGTTTCGTTGGGCGAAGTAAGCGTCACAACCATCAACATGTTGGTGGACGCTTTTTGTGTCACAACGCCAGACGATGTAACTTCGGACGGGAGCGAAGCCATCGCCTGTGCCACTCGGTTCTGAACGTTAACTGACGCAATATCAGGGTCGGTGCCAACTTCGAATGTGACCTGAAGGGAATAACCGCCGTTGTCCGAAGACGTGGAGGTCATATAGATCATGTCATCGACGCCGTTTACCTGTGCCTCAATCGGAGCTGCAACTGCGTTTTCGACGGTTTCAGCGCTCGCACCAGTGTAATTGGCTGTGACGTTGACCACAGGGGGGGTGATGTCAGGGAATTGGGCGACGGGCAGGGCAAAATACCCAATCGTTCCCATGATCGTCAAAACCAAGGAAATGACGATTGCCATTTTTGGCCGGTTAATGAAAATAGCTGAAAACATTGATTATTCCCCGTCGGTCGCGACGATGGCATCCACGGCGACACCGGGACGAACTCGTTGCAGACCTTCGACAATGACGCTTTCGCCTTCTTGCAGCCCATCCAGAACGATGATGGCGCTATCCACTGGATCTCCAGTTTGGATGTAGCGTTGTTCGACCATCTGTTTATCATTCACAAGCAAAACGAATTCACCGCGTTGATCTCGTTGCAGAGCTGCCTGCGGGATGAGGACACGGTTGGTCGGTTGTAGGGCCTGAATACGTACATGAAGGAAGGAACCATCAATGATCAGCTGTTCCGTATTGTCGAATTGAGCCCGCAGAGAGATAGCACCGGTCAGTGGATCGATGCGGTTGTCGACAAAGACGATTTGCCCGACTTCTTTCAGGGGAGTGCCATTGGGCAGTTGCAGGTATACGTCGGGGCTTTTGCCGCTTTCTGCCAGCGAACCGCTGGTCTGACCCAGTTCCTGCAACACATCCACCAATTGTTTCTCGTTCAGCGAAAATGTCACGTAAATGGGGGTATCCCGCACCAAAGTCACCAGAGCAGGGTTGTTAGGGCCGACCACGTCACCTTCGCTGGTGTTGACGCGCCCGATGCGCCCATCAAATGGGGCGTGGATCTCGGTATAGCTGAGATCGAGTTCGGCTTGTTGAATGGCGGCGTGGGCTGCTTTGACTTGCGCTTCGGCAACCAGTTCGTTAGCGCGCGCGATATCACGTTCTGATACCGGTGTAGCATCCCGTTTTAGAAGTTCCTCTTTCCGGGTTAATTCGACCCGGGCGAGTTCAAGATTGGCTTCTGCCTTATCAAGATCCGCTTTGCGGGCATCCAGCGTCGCTTGATACAAGTCAGGTTCGATACGAAACAATAATTGCCCATCGGTGACGGATGCGCCGTCGTCCACGGCACTTTCCTCTAGAAATCCGCTGACACGAGCGACGATGTCGACATTATCAATGGCTTCGCCTCGGCCTATAAAGACCGCTTCGTCGGTGATTTCTTTGGAATAGGCTGCAGCAACGGAAACTTTTGGAGCAGGTTGGTTTGAACCGTCCTGAGCAAGTGCTGGCGTGGCAAAGGCGACGCAAAGCAATGCAAATCCAGTGGCGCGTAGCCTTGTAAGAGCATTCCTGTGCCCTACGGAAAAGTCAGAAAGAAAGATTGGCATGCAAATCGCCTCATTGGTTTTACAAGTTATTTGACAACATTCGGTTCTCACGAATGCTGCTGCAGCCGAGTCGAGCTGTATTTCCAATAGGATGGCCGCATTTTTGAGTTTTCTCAAGCGGTGACCCTAAGGTCATGGGCTGTGAACCGCTGCTATTAGGGAGCAAAGGAGACCCGGATTCGGCGATTAGCCCTAAATCTCGTTTCCTTGGGAGTTAGTTTTGTTCGCAAATGAGCAACGATTGCGGGTTGATGCTGGTTATTTGGGGGTTATCCGAAACAGTATTCGCGAAAAATTTCAATTGCCATCGCTTCTGATCATGGAAGAGTTGGCTTTTTTCGAGTTTTGGCGCAAAATAGCGTCAAATTTGAAGGGGGACTGAAATGGGAAAAGTACTTTTCTGTGCTTTGATACCTGTGTTGCTGGCTGCGTGTGCAAATCCCATGCGCAGCTTACCTGACAGTGTGAAATCACAAAAATCTGCCTGTGCAGGTGGAAATTACACTGTCTGTTCAGATATCGGGCATGAGGTTCGTGAGGCCGAAGGTGGACCAGTGACACCATCCGAGCCGTTTGTATTGAATCAGCCGATCATAGACTGATCCAAAACGATGAAAGGGCACCGATATTTCTGGTGCCCTTATTATTTGCTCAATCGCGGGTTCCTGAAAACCGCGCTTGCCACTCTTCGCTTTGTTCATCTGTGATTTTGGCGAAGAGAACTTCGGGAACTTTAAAGTCATGACCAGCAGGCAGCGCGTTTAGGGCTGTCTGTACATCTTCTGGCCAACTGGTGTCCAAAGTGTTCATCGCGCTCAGCATGCTTGCGGAAGCCGTGGGAATGAACGGCGCGCTGAGTACCGCATAGAGGCGGATCAGGTTCAGCCCCAAGCGTACTTGGGCTGCAGCTTTTGCTGGATCGGTTTTGAATGTCGACCAGGGCGCTGCGCTTTGCAGGTATTCATTGCCGGCGACCCAGATCGCGCGCAGTTCTTGCGCTGATTTGCGAACTTCCATGGCGTCCATGTGCGCCTCGTAGGCCCGGACCCGGGTGGTTAGATCGGCAATAAGGGCTTGTTCCTGCTCGCCATATTCGCTTTCGCCCGGAACAGATTCACCAAACTTAGATCGGCAGAACTTGGTTATCCGGCTTACAAAGTTGCCAAGAACATCTGCGAGGTCCTTGTTCACGGATTGTTGGAAGTTGTCCCAAGTAAACTCGCTGTCGGAGCTTTCGGGTGCATGGCTTAGCAACCACCAGCGCCAGTAATCCGCAGGTAGAATATCAAGTGCCTGATCCATAAACACACCGCGACCCTGTGAGGTCGAGAACTGGCCACCGTCATAGTTCAGGTAGTTGAAGCTTTTGATGTAATCCACCAGTTTCCAGGGTTCGTTAGAGCCCATGATGGTCGACGGAAAGCTAAGCGTGTGAAACGGCACGTTGTCTTTGCCCATGAACTGGACGTATTTCACGTCATCCGCACCCTTGTCTGTTCGCCACCAGCGCTCCCAATCGGCGTCGGTTTTGCCATTGGCCTCTGCCCATTCGCCTGCGCAAGCGATATATTCGATGGGGGCGTCGAACCAAACATAGAAAACTTTGCCTTCCATGCCAGGCCAATCCTGATCGCCTTTTTTGACTGGAATACCCCAGTCCAGATCGCGGGTGATGCCGCGGTCCTGCAACCCATCGCCGTCATGTAACCACTTCTTCGCGATCGAGGTTGTCAGCACCGGCCAGTCAGTCTTGCCATCGATCCAAGTGTCCAACGTGTCTTTCATCTTTGACTGGCACAGGTACAGATGTTTGGTGTCGCGCATCTCTAGGTCGGTGGAGCCGGATACAGCAGACCGGGGATCAATCAGGTCAGTCGGATCCAACTGTTTGGTGCAATTTTCACACTGGTCGCCGCGGGCTTTGTCATAGCCACAGTTGGGGCAGGTGCCCTCAATGTAGCGATCGGGTAGGAACCTGCCATCTGCGTTGGAGTATACCTGTTTCTCATTTACTTCGCGGATCAATCCAGCCTCGGCCAGTTTCCCGGCGAAATGCTGGGTCAATTTGTGGTTCTGCGGACTGGACGAGCGGCCAAAGTGGTCAAAACTCAGGCCAAAACGATTGGCGATGTCCGTCTGAATACCGTGCATTTCAGCACAAAACTCATCCACGGGTTTACCAGCCTTGGTCGCAGCCAATTCTGCGGGGGTGCCATGTTCATCGGTGGCACAGAGGAACATTACCTCGTTCCCGCGTCCCCGGTTGTACCGGGCATAAAGATCGGCAGGCAATTGAGAGCCCACCAGATTGCCGAGGTGTTTGATCCCGTTGATGTAGGGGATCGCCGAGGTGATGAGAATCCGTGCCATATCCGTACCGTACCCGCGTATCTGTCTTTTTGCTCGTCTATCGCATGTGACGGGCCAGCAAAAGAGCCATCACGCGGAAATAAGCGCACGGGGTCAGCGCCCTTCGCGGGATCGTTTTAACAGGCGACCAATCGTGAACGAGGTGCGTGGCGCATAGACATAGTTGGTGCGATCCTCGGGCGAGGGACGCGCCTGCATCCGCGTGAGGCCAAATATGATCAGCATTAGGTGGCCAACAGCAACATATGCAAACAACGCGGAGGGGCCGTAGAGATCTATCAAATTGGATGCGACATAGGGGCTGGCGATAGCGCCCAGTGCGTAAAAGAACATGAGCGCGGCAGACAGTTCCACCCGTTGTTCAGAGGTCGCAAAGTCGTTGGCGTGTGCGGCCGAAACTGAGAAAATCGGAAAAGATGTAAAGCCAAAGAAGCCAGCAGCTAACATAACGCCAATGGTACCAGCATGACCTGCAACCATCGTAAGGCCGCAACTTGCAATCGCTGCAACTGAGAGCCAGATCAACACCCAGCGGCGATCATATTTGTCAGCCAACCACCCCATCGGATATTGCGCAGCAGCACCACCAAAGACAAAAGCCGCTAGGAAAAAGGCAATTTGGTCGATTTGCAGTCCAACTTCTTGCCCATAAATAGGTCCAACCATCCGGAAAGACGCGGAGCTGAGGGCGGCGACGATCACCCCTACGACAGCCAAAGGTGAACAACGCCAGGCCAATTTCGGTCGTAGACGCGGGGCTGATGGTGTTTCAGGCTGGCTTGCCCGCGTCAATGTTAGTGGCAAAAGGGCCGCACAGCACAAAATCGCGAGCAAATTATACGACACGTAATTTGCTGGGGGCAGAACGGCTATAATCAACTGGGCTGCCAGTGACGCGCCCATATCAACAATTCGGTAGGTGCCCATGGCGCGGCCACGGTTTTCATTGGTGACCTTGGCATTCAACCAGGCTTCGATCACAGTGTAACACCCAGCAACGCATAGGCCGGACGCGATCCGCATCGCAGCCCACGCATATGGGTTTTCTGTCAGAGTGTGTCCGATCAAACCCATAGCACCCAAAGCGGTACACACCGCAAAAGCGCGTGAGTGGCCAACAGTCCCCATCAAACGAGGAGCCCACCAGCACCCAATAAAGAAGCCGAAAAAGTGAGCGGATCCAAGCAAACCGATCTGCTCGTTGCTGAAATCAAGAGTAATACCAGACAGGGCATCCAACGGTCCCACCCCTCCAGTCGAGAGTTGGAGTAGGATGACAGACAGGAACAGGGCGGCAAACGAAATGATCAGGCGCATAATTGTCTCAAAATGAGCCTCTTGAAAAAAGAGGCAAGCCGTTTATCGACGCGTGGTGTCGATTTTGACCCGTTTCTGTGTTTTATTTACCCTGCTGGATTTTCGCGCGTATATCCAGAGTAATGGTATCTTTGACCAGTTCTTTGTAGCCACTGGCCCCAAAGGAATTGCGGCTTATCTGCCCCCGAAGTCGAATGTCGAGGGTGCTCAGATCTGCGGATGCACTGCCTCTGCGACGATAGAGGTCTGCATCCAAAGTGATAGGGAGGGTCACACCGCGTACAGTCAAATCACCCGCTATTCGCGCGCCATCGGAAATGCGGCCACTTTTTCCCAATTGGACACGGGTCGAAACAAAGCGGATTGTCGGAAACTGCTTTGCATCCAAAACCTCAGCGCCCAACATAGCATTGCGGGCAAAAACGAAATTTGTTTTGGCGCGAGTGACATCTACGGACACATCAACCGTGCTGCGCGTTAGATCTGCCGGGTCAATCCTAATCTGGGCATTACGGACAGGCATCGTGCCTTTTTGATTTGTGCCAGAGAGGTTGAAGTAAAAGCCGACGGATGATTTGCGCGCATCTAATTTGTAAGGTTGCATGGCAGCGAGCAGTGGATGCGCCAAGGGTAAGCTAAGGACAGATAAAAGAACCGAGCGGCGGGATAAGTTGAGCATCTAAGTCTCCTTGCCCAACAGAGTATCCAAGTTTGTTCAAAAGGGGAGCCAAGTTCGCACTGTTCACCGGGTTGTCAATCCGCGTTACCTATTTGGACTTCTCTACCACAGGGCCGTTCTGTTTCGCCCATTTTCCAAAGCCCCCTTCGAGGTGCATCACAGGGGTCAGCCCCATTTCTTGGGCAATCTTGGCACTCAGTGCCGAACGCCATGCACTGGCGCAGTAGAAGACATAGGTTTTATCCTGATTAAAGACCTCTTTATGATAGGGGCTGTCGGGGTCGATCCAGAATTCAAGCATGCCACGTGGGCAGGAAAACGCGCCGGGGATCATACCGCTGCGTTGCAATTCCCGAATGTCACGCAAATCAATGAATTGGTATGTAGGATCTTCGAACAGGTCTTTGGCCTGTGCCACGGGCAGGGTGTCGACCACGGCGTTTGCTTCCTCCAGCAACGCCTTGATTCCTTTGGTGATGGTTTGCGGCATGTCTTTCTCCTCTAAAGTCTCGGCAAAGCTGCCGGAAATGTGACGCAATCTCAAGGGGGACTTGCCCTTGGGAACAGGCCCGCTAGGGTTTGCGGCAACGCGAGCGAAAGGATTTCTCATGAAGATGAACCCATTGGGCCGAACAGGCCTAGAGGTGTCTGAACTGTGTTTGGGTACAATGACCTTCGGCACCCAGACAGACGAAGCAGGGGCGCATGCGCAAATTGATCTGTCTTTGTCGGCGGGGATCAATTTTGTTGATGCCGCTGAAATGTACCCAGTGAACCCGATTTCGGCGGAAACGGTTGGCCATACCGAGGCCATCATCGGCAATTGGAATGCCACCAATGCGGCGCGGCGGGGCGACTATATCCTTGCGACCAAGCATTCCGGAGCCGGGTTTGCCCATGCCCGTGGCGGGGCCCCGATTTCGGCGCAGACGATCCCAGAAGCGATCGAGGGGTCCTTGAAACGGCTCAAGACGGATTACATCGATCTCTATCAGTTTCATTGGCCCAATCGGGGCAGCTATATGTTTCGGCAGAATTGGACCTTTGACCCATCCGGGCAGAACCGTGACGAAACACTCGCCAATATGGAAGAGTGTCTGGGCGCGTTGCAGGAACAAGTCGACAAAGGCAACATTCGGGCATTTGGTCTGTCCAACGAAAGCGCATGGGGCACGGCCCACTGGCTGCGGCTGGCCGAAGCGGGCAAAGGGCCGCGCGTGGCAACGATTCAAAACGAGTATTCGTTGCTCTGCCGGATGTATGATACCGATCTGGCTGAGCTGAGCGTGAACGAAGATGTTGTTTTAATGGCTTTTTCCCCGTTGGGGACAGGGTTGTTGACTGGTAAGTATCAGGGCGGTGCCGTGCCCGAAGGATCGCGAAAGGCGATCAATCCTGAATTGGGTGGGCGGCATTCTGATCGGGTGTATGACGCGGTTGCAGCCTACCTGGAAATTGCCACGCGGCATGGATTGGATCCAATCCACATGGCGCTTGCCTGGTGTCGGACGCGACCCTTTATGGCGAGTGCGATTTTTGGGGCAACAACTTTGCCGCAACTGGAGCACGCCCTGAAATCGGTTGATGTGGAGCTGTCGCAAGAGGTTCTGGACGAGATCACTACGGCCCATCGCGCGCATCCGATGCCGTATTGAGCAAATAAGCAGCGCAGGTTTAATCCTGCGCTGCCTTTTTCGACCGACTAGTCTTCCATCGCTTCCAGTTCGTCAATGAAGCCAGAGATCATCGAGAGGCCCTTGTCCCAGAACTTGGGATCAGAGGCGTCTAGGCCAAATGGTGCAAGAAGTTCGGAGTGATGCTTGGACCCGCCAGCTTTCAGCATTTCGAAGTATTTGTCTTCGAAACCCTCGCCGCCCTCGGCGTAAACCGAATAGAGCGCGTTCACGAGCCCGTCGCCAAATGCATAAGCGTAGACATAGAAGGGCGAGTGCACGAAGTGTGGGATGTACGCCCAGAACGTTTCGTAGCCGTCCATGAATTCAAATGCGGGGCCAAGGCTTTCGCCCTGAACGCTCATCCAGATTTGGTTGATGTCATCTGGGGTCAATTCGCCGTGGCTGCGGGCTTCGTGCAGTTTGCATTCGAAGTCATAAAACGCAATCTGCCGGACAACTGTGTTGATCATGTCTTCGACTTTGCCGGCCAGCAGCACCTTACGCTGTTCCTGCGTTTCGGCCTTGTCCAACATCTTGCGGAAGGTCAACATCTCACCAAAAACACTGGCAGTTTCGGCCAGGGTCAATGGAGTCGAAGACAGCATTTCGCCCTGACCTGCGGCCAGCACCTGATGCACACCATGGCCTAGTTCATGTGCCAATGTCATCACGTCGCGTGGTTTGCCGAGATAGTTCAACATCACATAAGGATGAACCTCGGTGACCGTGGGGTGGGCAAACGCACCGGGGGCTTTTCCGGGCTTCACAGCCGCATCAATCCAGCCCTTGGAAAAGAATGGAGCGGCGATTTCACCCATACGCGGATCAAAAGCGTTATAAGCCTCCATCACCGTATCTTCGGCGGTGGCCCAATCAACAATGCGGGTGTCTTCCAGCGGCAAGGGGGCGTTGCGATCCCAAACTTGCATCACGTCCAGACCCAACCATTTGCGCTTCAGCTCGTAATACCGGTGGCTGAGTTTAGGATAGGCGGCAACAACGGCCGAGCGCAGTGCCTCGACGACTTCGGGTTCGACATCGTTAGACAGGTGGCGACCAGTTTGTGGGGTGGGCATGCCGCGCCAACGATCCACGATCTCTTTTTCCTTGGCTTGCGTGTTATGAACGCGTGCGAAGGTTTTAATATTCATGCTGAAAACACTGGCAAGCTCGCGCGCGGCAGCCTCGCGTTTACTGCGATCGGGGTCGGTCAGTAGGTTCAACGCGCCTTCGATGTTGAGCGGCTCTCCGTCGACCTCAAACCCAAGCCCGGCAATGGTTTCGTCAAACAGACGTTCCCATGCATCGCCTACGACCCCCAAATCATGCAGGAACTTTTCCAACTCATCGCTAAGCTGATAAGGTTTCATCGCACGAATGCGGTCAAACACGGGTTTGTATCGGGCAAGATCAACATTGGACGCGAAATGTGTCTCCAAAACCGCGTCGTCGATCCGATTCAATTCGAGTGTGAAAAACACCAGCGGGGTGGTGAAGATCGTGATTTTTTCCTGCATGTCGGACATGAATTTTGCCCGCTCGGCGTCCGTAGTCAGTTGATAATAACGCAGACCGGCAAATGACATGATCCGGCCCGCGATGGCGTTGATCCGTTCGTTGCGCAGAACGCAATCGAGCAGTCCGGCAGAGTCCAGTCCCGCCAGATTGCCTTCGAAATCGGCTGCAAAAGAGGCACAGGCCTGTTCCAGCCAATCCAAATCACGTTTGAGCTCAGGTGCGCTCTCGCTGGCGTAGAGATCGCTCAGGTCCCATTCCGGCAAATTACCCAGAGCATCAGCGCCGCCACCTGCATTTGCATCGCGGACAGGAAAGGGAAGTTGGAACATGTGAGCCTCATCAGTGATCTTTGTTGCGCTATATCTAGGCATCTCCACAGGGCACCACAAGCGATGTGCTCTTGGTTTGCCGCTGTTTCTGATCAGAGCTGAATATCAGGCGCTGCGTTGAAAGGTGGTGGAGCCTGCTTTGGGTTCATTGCCCGCAAAAAGAGAGATGAGTTGGTCAAACACGGGGTTCCGCACTTCGGCGGCTTCCATCAATACTTCGTGCTCACCACCGGGAATTTCGACCAATTGACCGCGCGGCCAATTTTGCATGCGTGCGCGTACTGCGTCTCGATCAACGATCTGCTCGTGTGTGCCAAGAAAGGTGAGACAGGGCAGATCTGGCGAAGGGCGGGTGGCCAAATGGGCGCATTCATCCAACGCATTACCTAGCCAATAGGTGGATGGAGCACCTAAAGAAAGCTCTGGGTGGGCTTCCAATTGCGCCTGCATCATTTTGTACATGTCAGGGTCGCGTGTCAGCACGTTGCCTTCGAATTCTTGCGAGAGCACATAGCTTTCGAGCGACGTCGTTGGCGGGTTTTTGTGCCCAAGCCCAAATTTTGGACCCCAATAAGTGGTGAGACGGCTAAGTTGCTTCATCACTGGATTAAAGTAGATACCCCACATCGGCCCGGTAAAGGCACAACTTTGGACAGATAGCCCTTCAATGACAGAGCGCAGCGCAATAGCACCGCCCATTGAATGGCCCACAACGTGCCATGGTTTGGGGAGATCGATGTCGCGCGCGACCCGCAACGCGGCTGAAACATCTTTTTGAAAATCGGTGAAATGTGCCACATGTCCAACGCGGGGATCATCGAGCAACCGGTCGGCTAAACCTTGTCCACGCCAATCAATGGCGAGAACCGCATAGCCGCGATCAACGAATTCCTTGGCCGTGGAGCCATATTTTTCAATATATTCAGTGCGTCCGGGGAACAGTAGTACGGCCCCCTTGGCGTCAGATTCGGGGGCCCAGGCCGCCACGCGAATACGGATGTTGTCCGATGTAGTTACCCAATGGGCTGTTCCACCGGCGGGACCGCCGGCCACGTCTTCGAAAAGGGGGGCCGGCGAAATCGTCATCAGGCCAGCACCGACGCCAGTTTCATCGCGATACCCATATCTCCGTCCACGGCCAGCTTGCCTGTCATAAAGGCGCTGGTAGGGTTGAGCTCGCCGGAAATGATGCTTTGGAATGTTTCTGCATCGGCGCTCAGGGTGACATCGGTTTCGTCGTCGCTGACGCGCGCGCCGTCGGCATCCAGAACAATGGCACCCAAATCCGCGATTGCGAATTTGGCAGAACCGTCAAATCCGCCGCCGGACAGTTTGTCATTCATTTCGGCCGCAGCCTGTTCAAGAATATCGCTCATGGTTTCCCTCATCTTTCTCTGGGTACAGGCATTGGACAATGCTTTGCACCACGCTACACTGACTTTTGTTATGAGCATTGCAAACCCTAATCTCAAAGGTATCGTGGCGGCAATTGCAGCGATAGTCACGTTTTCCGGAACTGGACATGCCCAAGAGGCTGATTCGACAGATGAAAACGCGTTGTTATCGGCGCTGTCTCAGGCCGGGCCGGACGAGGCACGGCATTTGGATCGGCAACTACAGGCGCTGTGGGCAAAATCAGGGTCCGTGTCGGCAGATTTGCTTTTGGAACGGGGGCGGGATGCACTGGAGGCAGGGAATATGCCTGCTGCGATTGAGCACCTCACGGCCTTGACAGATCACGCACCTGGCTTTGCCGAAGGGTGGCACGCCCGGGCTTCCGCTTTTTATGCATCGGACCTTTTCGGGGTGGCCCTGACGGATCTTGAGCGATCGCTTGCTTTGAATGCTCACAATTACAATGCCATCTTTGGGTTGGGACAGATATTTGAAGCACTGGATCGGCCTGAACGTGCCTATGAAATCTATCAGCGAGCCCTGTCTATACATCCCCATCATGAGCAAGTAACCACTGCGGTGAAACGACTGAAGTCCGGCGTCCGGGGACAGTCACTCTAAAGTCCTAAAGTAAGGGGCAGAGGCAAAGATGAGCGCACCTTCCCGAATCGTGGCTGTGTTAGGCCCGACCAATACAGGCAAAACGCATTACGCGATTGATCGGATGTTGGGTCATCGGACCGGCATCATCGGCCTGCCATTGCGACTGCTTGCCCGCGAGGTCTATGACAAAATCGTTGCGATACGTGGCCCTTCCGTTGTGGCCTTGGTCACGGGGGAAGAGCGGATCGTGCCCCCCAGGACCAAGTATTGGGTGTGCACAGTTGAGGCGATGCCCGAAGGGATGGGCGCAGATTTTGTTGCGGTCGACGAGATTCAGCTTTGCGCTGATCCTGAACGGGGGCATGTGTTTACGGATCGGTTGTTGCGTTCGCGTGGGTTGCTCGAAACCATATTTATGGGCGCGGACACTATGCGTGGCCCCATTCAAGCTCTGGTTCCTGAAGCACAATTCGTGCGTCGAGAACGAATGTCTGAATTGGTCTATGGTGGTTCGAAAAAGATAAGCAGAATGCCGCCCCGTAGTGCAATTGTAGGATTTTCAGTTGAGAATGTGTATGCGATTGCTGAACTTTTGCGCCGCCAAAAGGGCGGTGCCGCTGTGGTTATGGGGGCGCTTAGCCCTAGAACTCGGAATGCGCAGGTCGAATTGTATCAAAATGGTGAGGTCGATTATCTGGTGGCTACAGATGCCATTGGGATGGGTCTCAACCTAGATATCGACCACGTTGCTTTTTCTTCGCTATCCAAATTCGATGGGCGTCGAATGCGAGCTTTGGCCCCGAATGAGTTGGCGCAGATTGCGGGTCGCGCGGGACGCGGGATGTCGCATGGATCGTTTGGAGTGACGGGTGAGGCGCCTCCGCTTGACGAAGGTATGGCGCAGGCAATCATGGAGCATCGGTTTACGCCGTTGAAAAAACTCAACTGGCGGAATGCGGCTTTGCGATTTGGCACGGTGGATGCATTGATCCACGCGCTTGAGGAAAGCCCAGATAACGAAAATCTGCTTAAAGCTCGGCCTGCAGATGACCTGAATACGCTCAAGACCTTATCGCAAATTCCCGAAGTGATGGCGCGTGCCAGCGATGGTGAGTCGGTGCGCCTGTTGTGGGATGTCTGCCGAATCCCTGACTTTCGTGGAATCAGCCATTCGGAGCATGCAAACTTACTTGAGGTGATTTTTAACTACCTTCACCAGAATGGCGCGCTACCTGATGATTGGTTGGCGCGCCAAATTAAGCGAATTGACCGTACTGATGGTGATATTGATGCACTTAGTAAGAGATTGGCCTATATTCGGACGTGGACATATGTCGCGCAACGTCGTGGGTGGGTTAAAGACGAAAACCATTGGCGCGGGGAAACGCGCGCTGTAGAAGACCGAGTGTCAGATGCGCTGCACGAGCGCTTGACCCAGCGATTTGTGGACCGGCGCACATCCGTGCTCTTGCGCCGGCTCAAACAGAAGGAGGCCCTTTTGGCCGAAGTGAATGACAAGGGTGAAGTGACCGTCGAAGGAGAATTCGTTGGTCGTCTCGAAGGGTTCCGGTTCTCGCCGGACAAAAGCGCTCAGGGTGCTGAGGCGAAAGCGTTGAAAAGCGCATCGCTCCAAGCCCTCGCGCCGCAGTTCCATCTGCGCGCAGATCGGTTTTATAACGCACCAGATACTGAGATCGATTATACTGAACAGGGTGGCCTCATGTGGGGCGAACACGCTGTTGGTAAGTTGGTCGCGGGTGCTGAGCCGCTCAAACCGATGGTTGAAGTGTTTGTTGATGAAGCTGCAGGCCCTGATGTTGCGCAAAAAGTGCAACGCCGCCTGCAACACTTCATTGATCGTAAGGTTGCCGCGCTGTTTGAGCCGCTGACCAACCTTCAGCGCGATGAAGAGCTGAGCGGGCTGGCCCGCGGTTTTGCCTTCCGTATGGTCGAAGCGCTTGGCATTTTGCCGCGTGCCGCTGTCGCCCAAGAGGTGAAAGATCTGGATCAGGACGCACGTGGTGCTTTGCGTAAGCATGGTATCCGGTTTGGCCAATTCACGATCTTTATGCCGTTGCTGCTGAAACCAGCGCCGACACGTTTGCGTCTGGTGTTGTGGTCTTTGGCGCAGGGGCTTCAGGAATTTCCCGAAGCACCGCCTCCGGGCTTGGTTACAGTTCCAGCCATCAAGGACGCGCCTCAAGGGTATGACACCATGAGCGGGTATCGGGATGCCGGTGATCGGTCGATTCGGATTGATATGCTTGAACGCCTTGCTGATATGCTGCGGTCCGAAGACAGCCGTGGTGGGTTTGAAGCCAAGGCTGACATGCTGTCGATCACTGGTATGACTCTGGAGCAGTTCGTTGAACTGATGCAGGGCCTTGGCTACAAAGCCGAAAAAGGTGAGCGGGCAAAAGTCAAAGCTGCTGTGGAAACGGCGACATCTACCGTTGATGCCACGCCCGAAGTTGACACTGCTGCGCAAGCTGAAGCGCCTGCTGAAACAGTGGCCGCTGAAGTCGCAGAGGCAGCCGCCGAACCAGCCCCCGCTGAAGCAGCAAGTGACGCTGCAGAAGCGCCATCTGCTGAGGCAGCCGCTGAAATGGAGGTGTTCTACACCTTCACTTGGGGTCGTGTGAACCGTCCGGCAAACCGGGGTCCACGTCGTGATCAGACCGATGGCGCTCGCCCGCAAGGGAAAGGCAAGCCGCGCGGTAAGGGTCAACAAGACGGTGGCCGTGGCAAACCACAGGGCAAAAAAGGTGGGCGTCCGCAACAGGGTGCAAAAACCTTCTCGTCCCGTCCTGCGCGTCCAGAGAAAAAGATCGATCCTGATAACCCGTTTGCAGCAGCGCTGATGGGTCTTAAAGACGGTAAGTAATCGTCGATGAGCGAGGCTCAGCCGAAACTCAGACTTGATAAATGGCTTTGGCAGGCCCGGTTCTTTAAGACCCGGAGCCTGGCAGCCAAACAAGTCGGTGCAGGGCATGTGCGTGTAAATGGAAACCGGGCCCTTAAACCTGCTTTCGCGGTGGGGCCCGGAGACGTTTTGACCTTTGCCCAAGGTCGTGATGTGCGTGTTGTACGTGTGGTTGCGTTGGGGGAACGACGTGGACCGGCCCCAGAGGCGCAAACGTTATTCGATGATTTGACAGAAAAACGGGAAAAGAAACCCGACAATCCCAAATATGAGGGAAAAGGTCGCCCGTCCAAACGTGAAAGGCGCGCGCTTGATCTTTCTCGCAGGTCTGACCTGTGATCATCCCTTGAAGAAAAGGCCTCGCTGATTTAGCTAGTCGTCCAAAGCGTAAGTGGAAAGCAAACCATGACCTATGTCGTCACTGATAACTGTATTGCCTGCAAATACACCGACTGTGTCGAGGTTTGTCCGGTAGATTGTTTTTACGAAGGTGAAAACACTCTGGTCATTCACCCGGACGAATGTATCGACTGTGGCGTGTGCGAACCGGAATGCCCGGCTGACGCAATTCGCCCGGATACTGAGCCCGGAATGGACAAGTGGGTTGATTTCAATCGCAAGTATTCAGAGCTGTGGCCGGTTATCGTCACCAAGAAAGAGCCAATGGCAGGTCACGAAGAGCGTGACGGTGAAGAGGGCAAGATGGAGAAGTATTTCTCTGAGGCGCCGGGCGAAGGCGGTTAAGCGATTCGTTTTCAACTTCGGCTTTTTGCAGATGAAATGCTGTGGATAAGGTGCTGAAAGCAAAGATATATCCGAAAGTTAACCTTAGGTCGGCTTTCGGACCACCTATTTTTGTGCTAACATACACCTCTACATGATGTTAACGATCGGGATGTGCTCCAACAGTCTGCTCACTTTGGAGCGTTAGACTTATTGATAATCGTACCGCCTGCCGGGGGAAATGTTCTCCTGCATGTGGACTTTTTGTCGTTTGCACCCGACTCGAAGCAAGGAAAGATCTGAATGTCAAAATCGAAGAAGCTCGACTTTCGCCCCAACGATTATGTGGTTTACCCGGCGCACGGAGTCGGACAGATCATTTCTGTTGAAGAGCAGGAAGTCGCCGGCTATGCGCTTGAGCTGTTCGTGATTTCGTTCGAGAAAGACAAGATGACCCTGCGGGTGCCAACAAACAAGGCAACCGAAATTGGGATGCGCAGCCTCAGCTCGCCAGATGTGATCAATCAGGCGATGAAGACCCTAAAGGGCAAGGCCAAGGTTAAGCGCGCAATGTGGTCGCGCCGGGCGCAAGAATACGAACAGAAAATCAACTCGGGCGATTTGATTGCAATTGCCGAAGTGGTTCGTGACTTGCACCGCACCGATGACCAGCGCGAGCAAAGCTATTCCGAGCGTCAGCTTTACGAAGCCGCGTTGGAGCGATTGACCCGCGAAGTTGCTGCCGTATCCGGTGGCGATGAAATCTTGGCGGCGAAACAAGTTGGTGATGTACTGGCTTCACGCGTGGCACCAGCCGCCGCCTGATCATAGGTTGCAATGCTGAATTATGGCCGCTCCTGTTTGGGGCGGCCTTTATCGTTTCATCCTAAATGTACCTGTCAGTTATGCAGGCTTGCATCTTAACCTTTTTCTGCGCTTAGATATTATTGGCGGAACGGGGTTTGGAATGGCCACATTCAAAAATCTGGTTAGGGGACTGTACCTTGGCAAAGGGTCTGTCTCTGTTCATTTCCGTTATGCGCTGATCCTGTTTGATGCATTGACGATCCTGTTTTTGGCTGGCACGGCTCATCTTGAGAATGGCCCAGGGATGAATTTGATAAGTTTCCTCGTTGGCATCGTCATTTTGTGTGATTTTTCGGCCCGCCTTTGGATTTCGAAACACCGCCTTGAACTGCTGAAACAGATTTATACGATTGCTGATATTATTGTGATTGTATCGTTGTTTCTGGATCCGTTTTTGACTGGAAACCTTGCCTTTTTGCGAATTTTACGCGGATTGCGCTTGATCCATTCATATCATTTGCTGCGGGATCTTCGCCGGGACAGCCATTTTTTTCGCACCCACGAGGACGCCGTTATTGCATCGATCAATCTACTGGTCTTTGTGTTTGCAACCACCACCGCGGTTCTCGTTTTCTTCATTGACCCAGAAGTAAGTCAAACTCCCTATATTGACGCGCTGTATTTCACGATGGCGACCCTAACGACCACTGGTTTCGGGGATGTCACCTTAGTAACGCCGGGCGGAAAGCTGTTTTCGGTCTTCATCATGGTGGTGGGGGTGGCGTTGTTTGTCCGTCTGGCTCAGGCGATTTTTATGCCGCAAAAGGTGCGCCATAAATGCCGAGACTGCGGTTTGTTTCGACACGACCCAGATGCGGTTCATTGCAAGCACTGTGGTGGATTGCTTAAAATCGAGACTGGTGGCTTAGGTTAGGTGACGGCTAATATGGTCATCAGGAATGAAATCTCGGTTATCTGCTGCGTTGCCCCAAGAATATCACCGGTTTGACCGCCAATTTTTGCCTTTGCAATCAGAGCTAGCCCAATGAACAGTAATACGGAAATGGCAGCAGGCATCAGACTGCCTGAGCCAATAAGAACGCCATTTATCCCCAAAGCCAGGAGCAAACCGCCGATACAGGTTTTCTTCGTTGGTGCGCCAACCCCATGACTAAGCCCTGATTTCCGAGCATTGGGTAGAGCTGCCATCATCACCGGCATCAAGGCGCGGGACCATACGGCGGCAGCGATCAAAGCCAGAAACATGCCTGTCGTGATCAAGGCGGTAATCAGCGCCCAACGCAACAACTGACTCAGGATCAGCGCCAAAACACCATAAGTGCCGATATGACTGTCCTTCATGATTTCCAGCCGCCGTTCACGGGTAAACCCGCCCCACAATCCATCGGCGGTGTCGGCCAGCCCATCCTCGTGCATTGCGCCGGTGGTGACAATTAAAAGGGTTAGTACGATAGCCGCGCTGACGGGCGGTGGTTGGTTGAGCCCGCTTAAAATCCAGCCCACCAAACAGGCCATCGCACTAAGGACAAGGCCCACCAAAGGAAATGCCCAGGATGCGTTGGATTGCCGGGTAAACACGCGGCTTGGCAGTTCCGGTAGGGGCAAGCGGGTCAAAAGCACCAGCGCAAGTGGAATATCCCAGGCCGAGACGGCAGGACTGTCGTTTTTTGGCACTTCCTGGCCTCTCCGGGTCTTGTGGCATTGGATACATTGGTTAAACACACAGGACCACCCTGATGCAACGAGGCTTTTCATGCTGCCCGAATTGACTGACCTATCGACTTTCCGCGACCTTCTTGTTGGGGCTCCGGGCCCGGATGGGGCTGCAACCACCGGAGCGCAAGAGCGTAACGGACAATTGACCAAACCCCCCGGCGCGTTGGGGCGGTTGGAAGATCTGGCGATCTGGTACGCTGGCTGGCGTGGGAGCCCTCGACCCACGGTAGAGGCGCCTCAGGTCATTGTGTTTGCTGGCAACCACGGTGTAACGGCGCAAGGCGTCTCGGCCTTTCCAGCCGAAGTGACTGTGCAGATGGTAATGAATTTCCAGAATGGCGGCGCCGCGATCAATCAATTGGCAAAGGCCGCCGGGGCCAAGATGGATGTGCACGCGCTGGAGTTGGAGAATCCGACCGCCGATTTCACCCAAGCCCCTGCGTTGAGCGAGGCTGAGCTGTTGACCGCTTTGCAGGTTGGGTGGAACGCAGTTGATCCAGAGTCCGACCTATTGGTTGTGGGCGAGATGGGAATTGGCAATACAACGCCCGCTGCCGCAATCGGCTGTGCCTTGTTTGGCGGCGATGCCGAGGAATGGACTGGTCGGGGCACTGGTGTCGATGACGCAGGTCTTGCCAATAAAACCCGTGTTGTCGCAGAAGGTGTGGCATTGCATGGCGATACACAAGATGGGCTAGAGGTATTGCGTTGCCTTGGCGGCCGAGAGATTGCTGCCATGGCTGGTGCGATTGCAGCGGCGCGGGTTCTGCGGATTCCTGTTATCCTGGACGGATTTATTTGCTGTGCGGCTGCGGCGTGTCTGGCTAAAACGTCTCAGGGCGCGTTGGACCACACCGTTGCTGGACATCAGAGTGCCGAAGGGGCCCACAGCAGTTTGCTGGGTCACCTCAACAAAGAACCGTTGTTGACGCTCGGGTTGCGTCTGGGCGAAGGGTCCGGCGGTACGTTGGCTATCAACATCGTCAAAAGTGCGATCGCATGCCACTCGGGCATGGCGACCTTTGCCGAAGCAGGTGTCTCAGACGGTTGATATTTGCTGTGCCTGAGTTGCCAGGGCAGGTGCCCCAGCAGCTCAGGTCTCTTTTGGTGGGTCAGCGTCGGCTAGCGCAAGGAGAGCAGTTTCCAGTTCTTTTTCAAGCTCCTGCGCGCGGGCAATGTATTCCGGGTTCTCCGATGCAGGTACACCGGGCTTCCATAACTGTGCTAAGTCGCGAATTGTTTTCCGATCATGGGCATAAAATGTTTTTTCCGCGCCGGCCGCTTCGTATTCGCTAAGACCGATATTTTCGAGCACATAGCGTCCCGCCCGCAATGAACTGTCAAACGTCTCGCGCACGATGTCATTGGCCCCTGCCTGATAGAGGTCGTAAACATGACTGCGGTGGCAGGCACGTGCGATAATGTGCAAATCAGGGCGGACACGCCGTGCGTAGCTCACCAGTTTGGTGATATTTTCAGGATCATTCATGGCGGCGACCAAAACATGGGCTTTGTCGATGCCAGCCGCCTTGAGCAGCTCAGGTCGCGTCGGGTCCCCAAGAAATCCTTTCACCCCAAAGCGACGCATCAATTGGATGGTTTCCATGTCGTTATCCAAGACAATAGTTTTAAAGCCATAGGCCCGCACCAACCGATTGACGATTTGCCCGAAACGACCGATCCCGGCAATGATAACAGGACCCTGTTCATCAATTTTGTCAGCGACATGCTCCGGGACGGAATCTCTAATGTTGCGGGATAGCATGTCGTAGATGATGAAAAGGAGCGGTGTGATCAGCATGGTTAAGGCGATGATCAACAACAGCTTTTCTGCCAGGTCTTGCGGAATGACGTTTTGTTGGGTGGAAAACGCTAAGAGGATAAAACCAAATTCACCCGCCTGTGCCAACCCCAATGTAAACAGCCAACGATCACGTCCTTTCAGCTGAAATGCGCGTCCGACAACATAAAGAATGGCCCCCTTAGCAACGATAACCAGCAACGCCAATCCGATCAGGTCTAGGGGTTCTTCGAAAAAGGCGGTGAAATTAATGCCGGCCCCAACCGTGATGAAAAACAACCCCAATAGGAGGCCCTTGAAGGGCTCCAGATCGCTTTCCAGTTCGTGCCGAAACTCCGAGCTTGCCAGAACAACTCCGGCCAAAAAAGCTCCAAGAGCCGGCGACAGACCAACAAGGGTCATGAGAAAGGAGATGCCTACAACGATGACCAGGGCAAGTGCAGTATACATCTCTCGCAAGTGCGTTGCGTGGACAAAGCGAAATAGGGGGCGGGTTAGATATACCCCGGCCAGAATGACGAATGCGATGGCCGCAAGTGTGACCAATGTAACAGCCCATCCAGGTAGGCCCTCAACAAGGGACAGGGAATGCTCAGCCGCGGATGGACTGTGCTCCAATCCGCGATCAATCGAACCATCAACATTGAAATGCCTAGCTTCCTGCATTGCCAGCAATGGTAGGAAGGCCAGGATTGGGATTACGGCGATGTCCTGTGTCAGCAACACAGAAAATGTGGAACGCCCACCGTTGGTCTTCATCAACCCCTTTTCGGACAAGGTTTGCAGCACAATCGCAGTCGAGGACAGCGACAGCGTTAAGCCAACCGCAAGCGACACATTCCAGGGGTGACCCGCAGCCAAGGCGGCAGTCATTAGGGCAAGGGTGGATACCAAAATCTGCAACCCACCCAAACCGATCAGGCGATCGCGCATGTTCCATAGAACCCGAGGCTCTAACTCGAGCCCGATCAAGAACAACATCATGACCACCCCAAATTCGGCCACATGCTGTAACTCTTCGGTTTCTGCCCCGACCAGTCCCAGAACCGGGCCAACAACAATGCCGGCGGCCAGATAGCCCAAAACCGACCCCAGCCCCAATCGCGCAGAGATCGGAACCGCGATCACGGCAGCGGCTAGGTAAATCATTGCTTGGTATAGAAAGTTTTCCAATTTTGGTCCTTTCAAGGGGCAAAGGGGGGCGGAATCAGGTCGGGAGGGGTGCGTCCCGTTTCAACTGATCCATAACAATCTGACTTTGCACACGTGCGACAGCAGGGTGAGGCAAAATGACTTGATGAAGCAAGGCATTGAGCGCGGGAAGATCGGCACAGAAGACATGTAACAGATAATCTGCTTCACCTGTCATCGTCCATGCGCTGGTAATCTCTGGACGTGTGTTGATCATACGGGAAAAGCTGGCGGATTGCTCTGGGCCATGCAAGGCAAGGTGAACTTGTACGAATCCTTGTACATGCAGGCCTAACCGCAAGGGATCCAGTCGCGCAGAATACCCGGTAATATAGCCATCCGATTCAAGCCGTTGACGCCGTCGACCCGCCTGACTGGGTGACAAGTTTAACATCCCACCTAACTGATGGGCTGTCAGGTGGGCATCATTTTGCAGCGCGGCCAGAAGACGGGTGTCGATAGCGTCCAGCATCTGCGGATTTCCCTCTGTTTTGTCCAACATAGTGCGCAATTCCCGCAGATAAAACGAGGTTTAGAGAGAAAAGACGCGAATCCTGTGAGGCGGTACGGAAAATTTCAAAAAGCAATAACATTGATGAGAAGATCGCGGGAAACGTAAGCGTGACTTCAGGTGGCGGTCAGAGTTTTGTTTTACCAAGACCTCAAATGTTACCCTTTTGGGATTTTGAGTGTCATGTTCCGGCCAGACTTCTGATACCGCAACTCGCTGTCTCCGATGGCGACTACGCGACCTCCATCAACCCGGTCGCCTACCTTGACCTTTTTATAACGTCCACTCGGTAACCGGATGAGCGCACGGCGGTTGGCGGGGGTGCCATATACCCCGATCAGATTGAGACGACGCAGGTTGATCGCGTTTTCAAGCGTTGCTTGTCGCGCGACTGAGGCCGTGGATGGTTTCTTTGGGGTAACAGTTCGGGCGACAAATGTACCTGGTTCTGGTGCATTCGGCGCATCACTGAGACCCGCCACAGAGCCTAGATTGGTATTGCGTTTAACACGAGAGGCCAAACCCTTGGGGCGCCGTTTGGGGAGCGGGGACTGTGCCACTGCAAGGGCTGTTGCCGTAGCTGTTGCTTCGGCTTCCGGGATGGTTTCCGGATCGGGTTTTTCTGCCTCGGCTTCTACTTGGGCCTCTGCGTAGGCTGTAGCCAGTGCTGTGGGTCGCAGTTTTGGCCGTACTTTTGCCAGTTCTGCACGTGACAATCCACCGAGCTGCGTGCGTTCGTTATTTTCAACCAAATTGTCAGGGCGCAGCTTCGGGCGCAACGTTGCAAGATAGTCTTGCTGCGTGTCTGCTTGCTCAGGCTCGGCTTCAAACCGGACCGGTGGAGTTGGTGGAACCACAGGAGGGCGCCCTAAGTGGACCAGAATACCATCTGGGGATAGCGTGCCTTCGGGGGTGGGTTTGACCAGTCCCCGCGCATCAAGATCAAACCGTGAACCAGCCGCAACCGGAGACGCAGAGCGGGCAATGGATTTGTCTGTATCAAAAGATTCCAAAGTAGGCAGCGCGATTGCATCCTGAAACAAATCGGTCCGGTCAATTGATGCAACATAGAGATCATCCAGTCCAATCACCCCCGGTGATGGGGGACTTTGGGGGGCTTGGGGCCAGATCCCTGTTGCGGCATACAACGCCTCTCCGACTAACGGTTCCGCCGGGATCGGGGCTACCTCAACCTGCTGTGGCTTGATCCGAAGCGCATCCAAAACAGCAGAGTCAGTATCGGTTAAGCTGGGTGTTTCGGATTGAAACGGCCCATCCACTTCGCGTGGGACAGAGGCAACCAGATCCGGGAGTTCAGGTTTGGGATCAGTGGCTGTGTCAGGCTTTGGGGCGACAGGCGAAGGTGTGTCAGGGCGTTCCGGTTCATACTGCGGCTGCGTCTGGGGTGGTGCATCTGGTGTGCGGGACAGGCCCAGAAACCCAATGTCGGAAAATAAGGCAGCCCAGCTTGCAACAGCGGCAATTAGCAGCACTAGCAGAGCTGTAAGAATTACCCCTAAATACTTCGGCTTGCCTCCAACCTTTTGAGGTTTCCTAGCCCCGAACACTGTCATGCGGTCTGTTTCGTCGCGCAGTGCAGCTGTTTCTGGTTTCTTCTGACTTGCAAAATCAAGTGCGGGATCGACGTCCGCAATCGGTTGCGCAACGACAGGGGTCGTTTCTGGTTGAACAGGTCTACTTGCGGGCGCTGCCGTAACGACTGGGCTACGTTTGCTGGTAAAAGCAGTATCCAAACGATCATCTGCCGTCGCATGTGCTTCTTTGGATAAGGAGGCGTTCGGTTTTTTTGAGGCTTGCTGTGTCTCTTGCAGAGGTCTCACGCTTGGCGTTGGCTGTGAGTTTGCCGGTTGTGGATTTCTGCGACTGCTGAACCCAACATTGATGTCTGGTGCTGGTGGCGCAGCCTTAGGTTCGGCGACCGGGGCAGGCGGGTTTGCCTTTTCTATTTCCGAATTTAGGGCGGCGGCGTTAGAATTACCCGTATCTGGGGGATCTGGTGGCGCCACAGGCGGTGTTGGCTCAGGGAACTCAACCGGACCCAAATCCATGACTGCCACACCATCCGGTTCGACCGCATTGCTACCGGTTAGGCCTATCGTGATTCTCGATGGGCCAAAATATGGCTCTCCGGGGAAGGTATCATCGCGTGGTGCCGCCACATAGCTGACGGGTTCGAACCCATTTTGTATGGCGAATTCTTCTGCTTCACTAAGAGTTTCCAATGCAACGGCCGCGACGTGCGCGATGGGACCATCCATTGCGACATCATATTTCAGCTCGCTCAGACCATAAGGCGTTGCATCTGAAATCGCGTTTTCAATGATGTTCTGCTCTGCCTCACCGCGAAATTCTCCGATATCAACTGACAGATAACGGATCTGATCGTCTGGAATGATAACTTTACATTGGATCGCCGAGTCCAACATTAGAGCACGCGTGCGCAGATCGCTCAGTTCGGCCTGCAAATCGGAGGAATCAACAGGCACTTCACCAACACAGCGCCAACCACCCGCTGTGCGGTGCAACAACGAGATCCCTTCAAACGACAAAGAGAGCGCAAAGGCAGGTTTCATGTCTTGGCAATACCGTTCAAGTCAAAAGCATTAAGGCACTCAGAGTGCCGACAGGATGACATTAAAGCAGGATTCTGCCGAGGGAAAGAAAAACACCAAACTTCCCCCTTGTTGAGCAAAGGTCCGCGCCCCCACTTTGTGAGTCTAACAACGGGGAGTAAGACCATTGAAGACACTTGTGTTTCTTGTGGCCACATTGATGGTCACGGCAGCCGGTTTGGCCCAGGCTGAAGGTCTGCGGCAAATTTCAGTTTCCGGTTCGGGGACAGTCGAAACGCCGCCAAATATGGCGCTCATTACCTTGGGCGTGACAAGCCAAGACAAGGAAGCCGTTCCAGCCTTGCGCGAAACATCAGACGCAGTGACCCGAATTCTGAACCGGTTGACGGAATTGGGCATTGATGCCCGCGACGTGCAAACACGCGATTTGTCCTTGGCTCCGGTTTGGTCCAACAAATATGGCGCGTCAGGAGAGGATGCCAAAATCACCGGATTTGTGTCGTCGAACCGTGTGATTGTCAACGTTCGGGACTTGTCTAAACTGGGGTTGGTTTTAGATCAGGTGATTGCAGATGGAGCAAATGATTTCAATGGTTTGCAGTTCAGTGTTGAAGACCCTAAACCGCTTGAAGATTTGGCACGTGCTAAGGCTGTTGCGGATGCAACTGACAAGGCGCAACAATTGGCTGCGGCGGCAGGTGTCAAGCTAGGCCCTGTTATTTCAATCTCGGAACATGGCGGTGGTGGGCGCCCGATGATGCGTATGGCTGCGATGTCCGAAGGTGGCAGCGTTCCGATCGCAAGCGGCGAAGTGTCGGTCGAAACCTCGGTCTCGATGGTGTTTGCAATTCAAGACTAACAACGTCTGATGTGCGAAAAGAAAAAAGGGACCCGTGGGCCCCTTTTCTATGCTTAGGTGACGTCTTAGGCGCAAGCTGTGCTCAGCGCTTGATCCAAGTCCGCGATCAGATCGGCGGGGTCTTCGATACCGATTGAGACCCGCACAACGTTCGGGCCAGCGCCGGCTGCTTCTTGTTGTTCGGCGCTTAGCTGACGGTGGGTGGTTGATGCTGAATGGATGATCAATGACCGCGCATCGCCCAGATTGGCCACGTGGCTGAAAATTTCAAGAGAGTTCACCAATTTCACGCAGGCGTCATAGCCGCCTTTGACTGCAAAGGTGAACAATCCGCCGGCACCTTTGGGGTACACGCGCTTGGCGCGTTCTGCGTAGGGCGACGAAGGCAAGCCCGCGTAAGTCACGTAGTCCACGCGATCATCATTTTCGAGCCAGGCAGCAATCTTTTCGGCGTTTTGAACATGGCGTTCCATCCGCAAAGACAGTGTTTCGATCCCCATTAGCGTATAGTGGGCCGCTTGCGGGTTCATCGTCATGCCAAGATCGCGCAAACCAATTGCTATCCCGTGGAAGGTAAAGGCCAAGCCACCAAAGGTCTCATGGAACTTGAGACCGTGATAAGCGTCTTCGGGGGCGCTGAGCGAAGGAAACTTGTCGTTGGCGGACCAATCAAATTTACCCGAATCCACAACGCAACCGCCCGTGACCGTGCCGTTGCCGGTCAGGTATTTCGTTGTAGAATGCACAACCAGCGTCGCGCCCATTTCGATGGGGCGACACAGGTAAGGCGTGGCCGACGTGTTGTCGATGATGAGCGGAATACCAGCCGCATCTGTGATGTCTGCAATGGCGCGGATATCGGTCACATACCCGCCGGGGTTTGCGATGGATTCGCCAAAGACGGCGCGAGTGTCGTCGTCAATCGCATCACGTACCGCATCCAGATCGTCAAAATCTACGAACTTGGCGTTCCAACCGAACCGTTTGATGGTCTGGCTCAGCTGGGTGACAGTCCCGCCATACAAACGGGTCGAAGCCACAACGTTGCACCCTGGCGCCATCAACGGGAACAGCGCCATGATCTGTGCTGCATGCCCAGACGAACAACAAACCGCGCCAACGCCACCTTCGAGCGTCGCTATACGTTCCTGCAAAACGGCCACGGTTGGGTTTGTCAGGCGAGAGTAGATAAAGCCCACTTCCTGAAGGTTGAACAGAGCTGCGGCATGGTCCGCGTCACGGAAAACATAGGCAGTGGTTTGGTAAATTGGGGTTTGCCGCGCGCCAGTTGCCGGATCGGGGCGGGCGCCTGCATGAATTTGCAGTGTATCAAAGCCGTGTGTTGGGCCATCGGACATAGTCATAGTCTCCCTAAGTCAAATTCTTGGCAACAGAGTTAGAGGACTGACCGTCCCAGCACAACAGCTCAGGTTGTCTTGTTAATCCGCTCAATGATCTCGCTAAGGCGTGACCAGCTTTGTAAAGCCATCGGGACGCTGACAGCCCCATCCACAAAGTCCCAGCTGTAGGTGACAATTGCAAACACCGCGCCCGCGGACGCCGCCATTACAAGCGCGGTATAGCCAAGATTGAAAATAACGACAGACAGCAGCAGAGCGAAGATCATGCCATACACGGCGGCTTCGGTGTCGGAGAGCTGGACATCAAATCGACGCAAAGATCTAAGGTGCTTGAGGAAAATGGGGGGATCTCGCCGTTCGAGCAAAGATACTTCTTTTTCAGATTGCGCGTTTAAGGCGCGGTTCAGACGAAAGAAACGGCGATGGAACAGGCCGTAGATCACAAGCATAAGACCCCCGGCGGTCAGAGCGGATGCGGCAAGCACCCAGTTGAAATATGCCAAGACACTGACAGCCACGACCAATTGCAAGACAGATGTCATGATTGCAGGCAGTTCGCCTTCCAGAAAATCGACCAGTTCTCGTGCCATGTGCACCCGAGCGCTGAGCGAGGAGATTTTGAGCGTGGAATTTCGGTTCGCCATTTCAGCAGTCAGTGCGACGCGAATGGTTCCATAGGCGCGCGTATCATAGACGCGGCGACCTGTGGCGACGACCAAAAGTGCTGCCAGAACTCCACACAACATGTACAATGGTTCAAAGGTCCGAGTCATTAGACCATCAATGGCAAGACCGATGAACAGTGGAATGAGCGCCATCAAGCCTGTCTCAAGGATGGTCAAAAGCCATGTCAGACCGACTTTCCATCGAAACACTTTTAGCAACGTGACGAGAGACAACTCTTTTTTATCAAACATGACAAATTACCCTTTGACGACCAGCACATAAGGAGCCGGACCGTCAGATACAACTGTCAACGCATCCAAAGACCTTCGGATTTGATCCGATTGCGAATGGCCTGTTCCTTGCGTGGAAGGTGGTCGCGGTCAAACAAGGCGCGCGCTTTGGCACCACGTCCCTGAAAAACGGTTCGCTTAATTGGATCGTATTGCTTGAGCACTTTTTTGACTTTGTTCGGGGCAGAGACCGTTTCCAATACCTCGACCACATGATCGCTTTCGCGCGCATAAAGCAGTGGGAAGTGACGGTAGTGGCAGCTCACTTCGCCATCTAGGTACCCTGACGGCAGGGTATCACGGCCTCCGCCAAACGAATGAATGACTAAGGGCAATGCCACTTGATCTAACCAAGGGTCCAAGCTTTGGCAAACCAGCTCAATCGGGAGATCTTGCTTGATTGATTTTGCGTAGGTTAGAAACCGTTGGCCAAAGGCGCGGGGGCAGGCACCATAAAAGTAACCGGCGTTGAAATATAGATACCGCTCCCAATACTCATCGGGATGCCCCAGATCCAGCGAGGTTCGAAAATTGAGGCCAAAGCGGTCATAAAGCGCTTTCCAGATTTCAGTGTACCCGGGTCCATAGAGCGTTGGTTGGGGCCACGTCCCCTCGCGGCGCAATGATGCGCTGGGACGATTGAAATCAAACGGGACACTCATGATGTCGCCAGTGATCAAGGTGTCAGTGTCAAAAAAGACGAACGGTTCGCCTTTGGGCAGGGCCTGTAGGGCTTCGATTTTGTTTCCATAGGGGTAAGACTGGCCGAACACCCGGTTCTGAAACGGCAAAACCTCGGCGCCAAGCTCATTCAGCGCTTGCAGGACGTCCTGATTTCGGAGGCTAGGATCGGTGTCCCATTTGGGACCGGGTTGCGGTGACGCAACAAAAAGCTGCCCGTTGAAATTAGGCGAACAATGGCGCAGCGACGCCGCAAATAACACGGCCTCAAACTGAAGCCGATTGTTCTGTCCGACGACCACGATATTGAAAGGTTGGCGAGACGCCTGCATTTTTGCCATACTCTCTACTAACCGCTTGATTTTTGAATGCGGGAACTGCCTTGGATGGCACTATAGAACGCACCGGTCGATCTCAAAAGCCCGGATTTGTGCCAAGATTGAATTGAAAGACCGACCCCTTCGGGAGGATTATTATGCTGGAAACCATTTTATTCATGATCGCTATGGCGGTACAGGGGGCGTCGTCCGCGTCAGACGTAGCAAACACCACCGCTGCTTCCTCGGTGGAAAACGTGGCGGAAGCCACCTCTGAGGGGGAAAGCGTCGCACCAGTGTTTTTAGCTCCGACACCGGAACCAGAGACAGCAGCCCCTGTGTTCCTGGCTCCCTCTCGACAGGCGGAACCGCAGATCCCAACAGGAAAATTCACCACAGCGACCGAAGTGAAGCCGATTCTGGGGATGACAAAGGGCAACTGGGTTGCTGTACGCGAATTCAACGGTCAGGATCTGATCTATGTGACACACCTTTGGTCTTGGCGGTGTGGCTTGATTGAGATGCGTGTCGGAATCAATGGGGCTGCGCCTGAAATTTGGCCTCTGCCGATCTGTCACGACGATCAACCCGCACCGAATATGATCCTTGAAAGCGATGGTCTACCTTATCGGTCGTTTGCGCTGAGTTCTGTTAACACAATCGCGGTGGAACTGGTTTATGATGACCTGAGCGAGGAAGCTGCTCAATTTGATCGCAAAGGGGTGCAAATTCCCTGAGGCTTGAACAAAATGATCACGGCATAGCGTTTGTCGAAGTATTTAACGCTTGGAAATCGGAGAATTTAACTGGGGGACTTAGAATGAAAGACACTGGTGAAACTAGGATAATTGTGTCCGCTCTTAAATGCTTAGGGGGTACTCTAATTGTTTTGGGCTCGGCGACACAGGTAGCGCAGGCGCAAGACAATTGGGAATGGCGCGTCGCCCCCTATTTGTGGGCCACCTCTTTGCAAGGGCGTGTCGCGACGGTGCCAGGCGTTCCCCCCGCTGATGTCGATGCCAGTTTCAGTGATATCTTGGATAACCTCGATTTTGCTGGCATGGTGGTGGGCCACGGGCGGAACGGTCGCTGGGGGATAACCGGTGATCTGCAATACGTGAAATTGACGGCCGAAAGCGGATCGCTGGCACCCACTTTTGGCAAGGCTGTGGTCAAAATCGAAAACACCATTGTGTCGCTGATGGCAGATTATGAACTCGCGCAGGCGCCGAATTATGAGGTCTGGGTGTCAGGCGGCTTGCGGTATTGGCGGGTCAAAAACGATATCACCCTAACGCCGGGAACCGCACCGGGGCGTACTGCGAATGGGGCAGACAGTTGGGTGGATCCAATCATCGGTGTGCGCGGTAGACGTGAGATCGGAGAGCGTAGTTTTGTAACCGGCTGGGCCTATGTTGGTGGCTTTGGGGCCGGATCTGAAAATATGGCTGATGTGTTTGGCGGGGTCGGGTATCAGTTTACACCAACCACCGCCGGGGTTTTAGGCTACCGTTGGATGACCGTTGACCGGCAAAACGGTAGCTTTCTTTATGACGCGACCCAACAAGGTGTCTTGGCGGGTCTGTCATTCCAGTTCTGAAGCCCTAGATGAGCGCTGTGCTTAGGATTGGAAAATAGCTCAGCACCAGCAACACCACTGTCACGGCCAACAAAAAGGGCCAGAGGGCGGCAAAGATTGTGAACGGTTTCACGCCTGACATGGCCGATGCAATGTATAATCCGACGCCCACAGGTGGGGTGAGCAACCCAAGCACGAGGTTGAGGCTGATGACGACCCCGAATTGGTAGGGGTTGATGTCATAGGTGTTCATCGCAATTGGCAGTAAGATTGGCGTGATTAGGATCAGGGCGGCGATGCCATCGATCAGCATCCCTACAAACAGCAGACAGACATTGACGATTAACAAAAACGTAAAGGGATCAGATGTCACAGTGGCAAGGAAGGCGGCCAGTTTCTGCGGCAATTCCTCGTAAATCACCACCCAGCCAAACACATTGGCGGCAGCAATCATGAAAATAACCAGCGAAGAATTGGTCGCAGTGCGTAAAAACAACTGCCCCAGATCAGCAGGTTTGATTTCACGATAAATACCCCATCCCACGGCCAAAGCGATAAGGGACGCCACAGCAGCTGATTCCGTTGGCGTTGCTATCCCAAAGAGTATGCCACCGACAATGGCAATTGGTATCAGAAAAGCAGGCAGAGCATCCCGCAACGCGCGCAGCGCCACTGGGAGCGTCATCCATTCGCCTTTGGGGAAGTCTTTGACGAGCCCAATCAAGGCAATCACGATAAAGAAAGATCCGGCCATGATCAGGCCCGGGATGATCCCGGCAATGAAAAGATCCCCAATCGGGAGTTGGGCCAAGACGCCGTAGATCACAAACAGCATCGACGGCGGAATGACAGGGGCCAGCAATCCCCCCGCCGCAGTGGTTGCAGCGGCAAATCCGGGGTCGTAACCTTCTTTGGTCATGGCGGGCACCATGGCGCGGCTCATCACGGCAATCTGACTGGCCGCCGATCCGATGATGGCTGCCATGAACATATTGGCCAGCAAGTTGATATAGGCCAACCCACCACGAAACCCTCCGACGAAAACACGGGCGGCTTGGACCAAGCGTTGGGTCATTCCGCCTTCGTTCATTAACTCCCCTGTCAGTATGAAAAGTGGAATGGCAAGAAGGCCATAATTTTCAACGCCAGCAAAGGCTTGTTGAGCGAAGCTATCGTACAAAACCGTGTTGCCGCTTTCGTGAATGTACCACAAAGCAGTCAGGGCCAGTACCAGGGCAATCGGCACGGATGCAAACAGGAGAACAATAAAAATCAGGGGCGTCATTCAGCAGCCTCCACTTGGGCGGCATGGCCGGGATGAAACAAGTTGGCAGTGGTGTGCAGCAAGGCACCAAGGGTAAAGACAGGCATTACCAGCCAGACCCAGACCTTTTTGATGCCCAGCGTGTTCGTCGGTTCGGCATAGATGAAATTGAACGTATTCCCTTGAAACGCTTTGATGTCCCATCCGGCCTCCATCAACTGCAGGGGCATGAACCAACGCAGGCAAATCCAGACCATCAGGCAGGCGAACATGAAAATGACGACATCTACGCCGCGTTCCATCCAATAGCGGACTGGGGCGGGGACGAATTCATTGACGACGGTAACGGCAATTGTGGATCGGTAGTGAATAGCGGCAGAAGCCGCCAGAAAACACATCCAGACCATTGCATAAATTGCGGCTTCATCGACCCAATAGATTGCATTGCCCGTTGATCGGGTCACAACATTAAGCAGGATAAGACCTGTGATAAGAGCCGCGAAGGTCGCAGCCAAAAAAACTTCGATACGTGCCCAGAGGTGGGAAGCCCGATAAAGCATGTGCCTGCCTTTGTCTGACACACGACGGGCCGGATTTCGCCCGGCCCGTCGTGCATTGGATGTTTGGATTATTTTGTTGCGTCAGCCGCAGCGCGCAGATCAGGAAGAGAGGGGGCTTTAGCCGCCCAGATTTCTTCCCATTTGCCCATAACGTCGCCAAAATACGCCGCATCAACCGTGTGCACATTGATACCGACAGTGTTCAGCTTTTCAGTCCAAGCGGGGGATTTTTCGATATAGGCGTCCAACGTGGTATCCACGTGCTTTGCCATCAACTCTGAAACCATGGCTTTGTCTTCGGCAGACATCCCTGCGTAAACGCGCGCTGAAATCAGCCCAACCATTGGGAACATCATGTGGTTTGAAATCAGCAAGGTGTCAGCATGTTCATAGTATTTCAGAACATTGATCAGCTCGACATCCATATCAATGGCGTCAACCTGTCCGTTGGCCAATGCGTCATAAACGGCTGGCAAAGGCATCGGTGTGGGGGCCGACCCCAAGAGGTTGTAGAAATCAAGAATCGGGTCAAACGGGGTGATCCGCAGTTTCACACCAGCCAGATCAGCCGCTGAATTGACTTCACCCCGGCTCAGGATTTGACGCATGCCGGCACTACCATAGCCAACGCCAACCACGCCGGCCTCTTGCGGCAACACTTCTAGCATCCCTTTAGCGGTGTCCGAGCGCAGGATGGCAGCGGCATGGCTCATGTCATTTGCTAGATACGGCGCATAAAACGCCCCCATGTTGGGAACACGGTTGCTGACTTCGGCAACAGTCATGAACGCCATGTCCAGTGCGCCAGTCTGCAGTTGTTGCAGCATTTGTGCTTCGTTACCGAGTTGACGGGCTGGAAAGACCGTCACGCTATGCGCACCACCAGATTTTTCGGCCAGTTCATCGCCGAATGCTTGGGCAGCTTTGGTCCAAACATGCGGTGGTGGCGTGATAAGGCCTAGACGAAAATCTTTGGCCGCAGCGGGTAAGGCAGTGAGCGCCAGTGCTGCACAGGCGGCGCTTTTTACGAGCCCTTTTAAGGTGAATGTCATCTCTCTCTCCCTGATAGAATCATTCGTTTTTTCTGAGTGTAAGGGTGGTTCAGAGTGTGACCCAACCCTCGGGTGGTTCTTTTCCCGGATGAACCTCGTTACAACTGGGGCAGGTGCGTGCTTCAGTCGATGCATAAAACTGTTCATAAACAGGCGGCAGATCGCGGACGATACTTTCCAGGATCAGTTCGGCGCGGTGGACTTTGGTCCCACATCCAAAGCAGAACCATTCAATTGCATCATGGGCGCCCTCGGGCCGTTTCGGTTCAATCACCAACCCGATCGATCCTTCTTGCGGACGCTGTGGGGAATGGCGCACATGCGGCGGCAGCAAGAAAATCTCGCCTTCGCGAATGGGAACATCGTAGAACTCCCCGTCGTCAAACAGCTTGAGTACCATGTCGCCTTTGAGTTGGTAAAAAAATTCCTCGACAGGGTCGTCGTGATAGTCGGTGCGTTTGTTTGGCCCCCCGACAACGGTGACCATAAGATCAGCATCTTCCCAGACCTGCTGGTTGCCAACAGGTGGCTTTAGTAGATGTTTGTGCTCATCAATCCATTTTTGAAAGTTAAAGGCGCTCAGGCGTCCCATTGGTCTATTTCCTCCCGTTTTGCCCGGTGGGGCTTTGACTCAGCGTCGGTGCGCGAGAGGGTGAATGACAAGAGAATTGTCTGAATGCTGGTATTGAAAAACGAAATACCCATGGCCTCCGTGGCAAGAGCGGGTTTGGTGCAGAAGGGGGCGATAAATATTTCATGTATGAAATTTTAAGGTTAAAGCATGTGTGTTTGTCAAGCTTTTTTGGCAAGAATCTGAATGGGTCGTTTGCCTAGACTGATTGGGAATAGCGAAGGACCCAGAAGAAAACGAAGACCTCACAATCTGGTCACTTCTTCGGTAAAGTGTTTCATTTGAATGTGACTGCCCCCATCTGACGGAGGCAATTAGACTGGAGACGAACATGCGACTCAATGCCGATTTCACCCAACGTGCCTCTGTTCACTTTGATCAGACAGATTGGGTTCCGTCCCCGGCTGCGGGCGTCGAGCGAAAGATGTTGGATCGAATCGGCGATGAAGTTGCGCGCGCAACCTCGATTGTTCGGTTTGCGCCGGGCAGTGCGTTTTCAGCTCACACCCATGATGGCGGCGAAGAGTATTTGGTGCTGGATGGGGTGTTTCAGGACGAGTTGGGTGATTTTCTCAAGGGTACTTATGTTCGCAATCCGCCAACGTCATCGCATACACCGGCGACGGAACCGGGCGCGATAATCTTGGTTAAACTTCATCAGTTTGATCCGGATGACAGAACCGTAGTGCGAAAATCAATGGACGGCGCTGGCATTGTACCCTTGCACCAAGATGCGCATGAGGACGTGCGCATTGAAAATTGGGCTCCGGGTGCGTCGGTTTCAATCGATGCGCCGGGTGGGATCGAAGTGTTCGTTCTAGACGGAAGCTTTGTTGAAGCCACCGAAGAGTTTGCGACTTGGAGCTGGCTTCGACTGCCGCCTAGGTCACAGCTTTTGACCACTGCGGGCGTTGCTGGTGCGCGGGTCTGGATCAAGTCAGGACATTTATTGGGCATGATTTAACCGCCTTATCTGCACTCGGAACACAGAAAAAATGCTTAAAAATCGGGCGCCTCAGCCCGGTTTTTGCGTTTTTGGCCAAGTTTTAAAATTTTACCAATTGATAAAAAATTCAAATGTGGCAATCTGGGACGCATAAAAACATATCTCAGGGAGAGAGAGATGGCACAGGGCCAGACAGCTCCGGGCATTCAGGCCGGGCGGCTATCCAGCGATGAAATTGCCGGAAACTTTGACGACCTTCACCCAGCATATGCCCCTCACGAGGCAGCGGTGGCAGCGGATCGTTGTTATTTCTGTTATGATGCGCCGTGCGTAACGGCATGTCCCAGCGACATTGATATTCCGCTGTTCATTCGTCAGATAGCAACAGGAACACCAGAAGCCGCAGCGCGCACGATTTTCGATCAGAACATTCTTGGGGGCATGTGTGCCCGGGTCTGTCCGACCGAAACCTTGTGCGAAGAAGTTTGTGTTCGCGAAACCGCAGAGGGCAAGCCAGTTGAAATCGGGCGTCTGCAGCGGTTTGCGACTGATACACTGATGACCTCTGGGGTGCATCCGTTTGAACGCGCTGCTGCGACGGGCAAAACTGTTGCCGTCGTTGGTGCAGGGCCTGCGGGTCTGTCCTGCGCACATCGCCTGGCGATGCTTGGCAATGATGTAGTGATTTATGAGGCGCGCGCTAAATCGGGCGGCTTGAACGAATTTGGCATCGCCGCTTACAAATCCACCAACAGTTTTGCCGAGCGCGAGGTTGATTGGCTGCTGAAAATCGGCGGCATTCGTATCGAGACCGGCAAAGCACTGGGTGACGCGCTGACGTTGGACGGGCTAAAGGCCGACCATGATGCGGTGTTCTTGTCGATTGGTCTGACCGGTGTGAATGCCCTACGCGTTGATGGTGAGGACAAAGATGGTGTGCGGGATGCAGTCGATTTCATCGCCGATCTGCGTCAAGCTGATGATTTGGGGGCGCTTCCAGTGGGGCGGAACGTTGTTGTGATCGGTGGCGGGATGACCGCGATTGATGCAGCGGTTCAATCCAAATTGCTTGGCTCTGAAAATGTGACGGTTGCCTATCGGCGTGGACGTGATGCCATGGGTGCAAGTCGGTTCGAACAAGACTTGGCAAGTTCGAAGGGCGTGAAACTGATGTTCAACGTTCAACCCATTGCTGTGCATGGCAATGGTGCGGCTGCCGAGATAGAGTTGGAATATACCTCTGGCACGGACGGCGAGCTGAGCGGCACAGGAGAAACGATCCGCCTGACGGCAGATCAGGTATTCAAAGCGATTGGTCAAACTCTAGAGGGCGCGCCTGATACGGTTGCGTTGGATGGCCGTAAAATCGCTGTTTCGGGTGTGGGCCGGACCTCGGTTGACGGCGTCTGGGCTGGGGGTGATTGCGCCGCCGGGGGTGATGATCTGACTGTAACGGCCGTGGCCGAAGGTCGTGACGCCGCAATGGATATTCACGCCAGCCTCAGCGCCTGACGCAGGCTGGAATCTGAATATTTTGGACAAAATGAAGATGCCGGTTGTGCATCAGGGAGGCCGAACAAATGGCTGATTTAACAACAAACTTCTTGGGTATCCAAAGCCCAAATCCGTTTTGGTTGGCGTCCGCGCCACCTACCGACAAAGAATACAATGTCCGCCGCGCATTTGAGGCAGGCTGGGGTGGTGTCGTATGGAAAACACTCGGCGCCGAAGGGCCACCCGTAGTGAACGTGAACGGTCCACGCTATGGTGCGATCTTTGGCGCGGACCGGCGGTTGCTGGGGCTAAATAACATTGAGCTGATTACGGATCGCCCGCTTGAAACCAATCTGGAAGAGATCACGCGCGTCAAAAAGGATTACCCGGATCGCGCCATCATCGTGTCCTTGATGGTTCCCTGTGAAGAGGCGGCCTGGAAAGCCATTCTGCCGCGTGTGATGGAAACCGGCGCTGATGGGATCGAGCTGAATTTTGGCTGTCCGCATGGCATGGCCGAACGCGGCATGGGGTCTGCTGTGGGGCAGGTGCCGGAGTACATCGAAATGGTAACCCGGTGGTGCAAGGAAAACTATGACAAGCCGGTCATCGTCAAACTTACACCCAATATCACGGACGTCCGTTTTCCGGCCCGTGCGGCCAAGGCGGGTGGTGCAGACGCAGTCAGCTTGATCAACACGATCAACTCTATCACGTCTGTTAATCTTGATGCGATGGCACCCGAGCCGATGATTGGCGACAAGGGCACCCACGGCGGTTATTGCGGTCCGGCGGTCAAGCCGATTGCGATGAACATGGTGGCGGAAATCTCCCGGTGTCCACAAACAAACGGTCTGCCGATTTCGGCAATTGGCGGCATCACCACATGGCGCGATGCGGCTGAATTCATGGCGTTGGGGGCTGGCAACGTGCAGGTCTGCACCGCCGCGATGACTTACGGTTTCAAGATCGTCGAAGAGATGATTTCAGGCCTGTCGCAGTGGATGGATGAAAAGGGCTATACCTCAACCGATGAATTCATCGGTATGGCAACACCCAATGTGACCGATTGGCAATATCTGAACCTGAATGCAATTTCTAAAGCAGTTATCGATCAGGACGCTTGTATCAAATGCGGCCGCTGTTATGCGGCGTGCGAAGATACCTCGCATCAGGCCATCGATATGTCCGAGGATCGCACATTCACAGTCAACGATGATGAGTGCGTTGCTTGTAACCTGTGCGTGAATGTATGTCCGGTCGACAATTGTATCACCATGGAAACCATGGAACCGGGTCTCGTTGATCCTCGCACTGGTAAAACGGTGACCGAGGAATACGCCAACTGGACAACCCACCCCAACAATCCTTCGGCGCAAGCGGCTGAATAGGCTTACGGCAAAACTATTTCCAAAGGGCGGTGCGTAGGCGTCGCCCTTTTTTTATGGGGTAAGCAGACGTTGGTACAGCGTTTCGACAAAAGCTTCAGCGCCGTCATATGGGTCTTCGTCACCCAAAATCGCCCGCACCTGAACATCAAAATCGGCATAATGTTGGGTTAACGACCAGACTGAAAACAGCAGATGGTAAGGATGCACTCGGGCGATTTTCCCTGCCTCCATCCATTTTTCCAGTACAATTTTCTTTTCATCAACCAGCGTTTTCAAATCATGGTTCAGAGCATCGTGAATCCGGGGCGCGCCTTGGACGATTTCATTGGCGAACAGACGACTTTCCCGTGGGAAATCCCGGCTCATTTGCAGTTTGCGTCGCACATAAGCCATGATCTCGTTCAGTGGGTCGCCCTCGGCATTCAAGTCGCGCAAAGGGTCTAGCCACGTGTCCATCAATTGGGCAAGCAGGGCGTTGTGCATCTCGATTTTTGACGGGAAATAGTAAAGCAAATTGGGTTTTGATAACCCGGCCTCGGCCGCGATTTGGTCGACGGTAGCCCCGCGAAACCCGTTGGCAGAGAAGACATTCAACGCAGCCTCAAGGATGGCAGCGCGGTTTTTTTTCTGAATTCGGGTAGGTGCGCGGTCTTTGGGCATTTTTTTGTGCCTACTTTCTTTTCAAACAAGCAATAAAGTTGGGCATTTTCGTCTTGAGTGGTCGCAATTTCTTGACTGGTGACGAACCCGTGATAGCGTGAGTTTGACCAGTTGGTCAAATCACATACGAAACGCGAGCCAAATCGCGAGCGACGAAGGGGAAAGACATGGCGGCGCCAGCACAGAATCTCAGGATCAACGGGGAACGGTTGTGGGACAGTCTGATGGAGATGGCCAAGATTGGCCCCGGCGTGGCGGGCGGCAACAACCGCCAGACCCTAACCGATGAAGACGGCGAGGGGCGGGCTTTGTTCCAAAGTTGGTGCGAGGCCGCGGGATGCACGATGGGGTTGGATCAGATGGGCAATATGTTTGCGCGTCGAGAGGGAACCGACCCAGAGGCTCTGCCGGTTTATGTTGGTTCACATCTGGATACGCAACCAACGGGCGGAAAATATGATGGTGTGCTTGGCGTTCTGAGCGGCTTGGAAGTGCTGCGAACCCTGAATGACTTGGGCATTCGAACAAAGCATCCGATCGTTGTCACCAATTTCACCAACGAAGAAGGCACGCGATATGCCCCGGCGATGTTGTCGTCAGGTGTTTTTGCCGGCATTCACACGCAAGATTGGGCTTATGATCGGGAAGATGCTGAAGGTAAGAAATTCGGTGATGAGCTAAAACGTATAGGGTGGCGCGGTGAAGAAGAAGTCGGCGCGCGCAAGATGCACGCGTTTTTCGAACTGCACATTGAACAGGGTCCGATACTCGAGGCCGAGGGTAAAGACATTGGGATTGTGACACACGGACAGGGGCTGAGCTGGACGCAAGTCACCATAGAAGGCAAGGATTCCCATACCGGATCAACTCCAATGCCAATGCGTAAAAACGCGGGACTGGGCATGGCTAAGGTACTGGAAAAGGTGGATGAAATCGCCTGGTCTCATGCGCCACATGCGGTGGGTGCGGCGGGCCACATTGATGTGTTCCCAAATTCGCGCAATGTGATCCCCGGCAAGGTCGTGTTCACAGTTGATTTCCGGTCGCCTGATCTGTCGGTGATCGAGGATATGGAGGCACGGCTGCGTGTCGAGGGACAAAAGATCGCCGATGACATGGGTTTGTCGATCGCCTTTGAAAAGGTTGGTGGATTTGACCCTGTTGCCTTTGATGAGGGATGTGTCACTGCCGTGCGCGGCGCCGCTGAACGGCTTGGGTTGTCCCACATGGACTTGATATCCGGGGCCGGTCACGATGCCTGCTGGATCAACCGTGTCGCGCCTACAGCGATGATCATGTGTCCCTGCGTTGATGGGCTGAGCCACAATGAGGCAGAAGAGATCAGCCCAGAATGGGCGGCAGCTGGTACAGATGTGTTGTTCCATGCTGTTGTTGAGACGGCGGAAATCGTCGAGTGAACACGGGCGAACTGCGGATCGTTGAACAGATCAAATCGTTGATTGCGCTTGAGGTTTCGGAGTTTGACGAAACCACTGACGAGGGGGCGGCAACGGTGCGGGCTTTTCGTCAGGCGCTGTGTGAACCGGAACAGGTGACGGCCCATTTTAGCGGTGGCGTAACGCAGGACTGCTGGACTGTCACCTATTCAAACGGGGCTTATCGGGTCCTGTTCCTGCCAACGGCAGGGTATTTTTCGCTCTGTGTCGAGTCCGAGATCGGACCATTGGATATCGGAGTGCATGGGAAAGCGATCGGCTGCTTCAGTTCGGTCTGAGGAAAGGGAGAGAGAGAATGACCAAAGTGATCAAGAACGGCACCATTGTGACCGCTGATCTGACCTACAAGGCGGATGTGCGGATCGAGGGCGGCGTGATCACCGAGATCGGGCCAGATCTGCGTGGGGACGAAGAGCTGGACGCGACGGGCTGTTACGTTATGCCGGGTGGGATTGACCCGCATACGCATTTGGAAATGCCGTTCATGGGCACTTACAGCACGGATGATTTCGAAAGCGGAACCCGGGCGGGGTTGGCCGGTGGTACCACAATGGTGGTGGATTTTGCGCTACCCAATCCGGGTGAAAGCCTGCTGGACGCGCTGAAGCGTTGGGATAACAAGTCGACGCGTGCCAATTGCGATTACTCGTTCCACATGGCGGTAACATGGTGGGGGGAACAGGTCTTTGACGATATGAAGACCGTGATCGAACAGCGCGGGATCAATACGTTCAAGCACTTCATGGCCTATAAGGGCGCATTGATGGTGAATGACGACGAAATGTATTCATCTTTTCAGAGGCTTGCTGAATTGGGTGGCATCGCGATGGTGCATGCCGAGAACGGTGATGTTGTTGCGGAGCTGAGCGCCAAACTGCTGGCCGAGGGCAACAATGGCCCCGAGGCTCATGCCTATTCCCGTCCGCCCCAGGTCGAAGGTGAGGCCACTAACCGGGCCATCATGATTGCCGATATGGCGGGTGTGCCGCTGTATGTTGTGCACACATCCTGTGAAGACAGCCATGAAGCCATTCGCCGTGCACGGATGCAGGGCAAGCGGGTGTGGGGTGAACCCCTGATCCAGCACCTGACACTGGATGAAAGCGAATACTTCAATCCCGACTGGGACCATGCTGCGCGGCGCGTGATGAGCCCACCATTCCGCAACAAGCAACACCAAGACAGCCTTTGGAACGGTTTGCAGGCCGGGTCTTTGTCTGTTGTTGCAACGGATCACTGCGCGTTCAGCACCGAGCAAAAGCGCTATGGCGTGGGGGATTTCACCAAGATCCCCAATGGCACGGGGGGGTTGGAAGACCGGATGCCGATGCTGTGGACGTATGGTGTTAGCACAGGGCGGTTAACACCCAATGAATTTGTCGCGGTGACATCGACAAATATCGCCAAAATCCTGAATTGTTACCCGAAAAAAGGCGCGGTTTTGGTTGGGGCTGACGCGGATCTGGTGGTTTGGGATCCTGAAAAATCAAAAACAATTCAGGCGACGACGCAACAATCCGCGATTGATTACAACGTCTTTGAAGGCAAAGAAGTCAAAGGCTTACCGCGCTTTACTCTCACGCGCGGACAAGTGGCTGTGCATGACGGCGAGATCCGTACGCAAGAAGGCCATGGTAAGTTTGTTGAACGTCAGGCCAATACCCCGGTGAACAAGGCGTTGAGCAGCTGGAAAGAGCTGACTTCACCTCGTCCGGTTGAACGTTCGGGCATTCCGGCAACAGGCGTATAATTGAGATTTTGGGCCATCACTGTGGTGGCCCAAAATCTCGTCTTTTCAAGGCGATAGAATGAATACTGAACCCAATACCCAGCCCGTGATCGAGGCAAGGAACTTGGATCTGACTTTTCAAACTAATGATGGTCCGGTTCATGCGCTCAAGGATGTGAACCTATCTATCGATAAGGGCGATTTTGTCAGCTTTATTGGCCCTTCGGGGTGCGGTAAGACTACCTTTCTGCGCTGTGTCGCGGCGTTGGAAACTCCAACTGGCGGTACCTTGTCGGTCAATGGCATGACTGCCGATGAGGCTCGGCGGAACCGGGCGTATGGATACGTGTTTCAGGCGGCGGGCCTTTACCCGTGGCGAACCATTTCCAAGAACATAAAGCTGCCGCTGGAGATCATGGGATACTCCAAATCAGATCAGGAAAAGCGCGTGAAAGACGTGCTGGAACTCGTTGATTTAGAAGGATTTGGTGGGAAATACCCTTGGCAATTGTCCGGCGGGATGCAGCAACGCGCTAGCATTGCACGCGCACTGGCATTTGATGCCGATATCCTGCTGATGGACGAGCCGTTTGGGGCGCTGGATGAGATCGTGCGCGACCATTTGAATGAACAGCTTTTGCATCTTTGGGCGCGGACAAACAAGACGATTGGCTTTGTGACGCACTCGATCCCCGAGGCTGTGTATCTCAGCACCAAGATCGTGGTGATGAGCCCTCGGCCGGGTCGGATTACGGATGTGATCGAAAGCCCACTGCCTAAACAGCGGCCACTCGATATTCGGGACTCGCCCGAGTTTATTGAGGTGGCACATCGGGTGCGCGAAGGTCTGAGGGCGGGGCATGCAGATGCAGCATAAATGGACCGACACCAGAGGGGTGATATGCGTGCACCTTGCGTGCACCCCCTGTGCACCGCCGCGACGCAGCATTTCGGAGGGGAGCCGATGAAATCAGCATTGGCCGTTTTGACCGTGATAGCAGTGTTGGTCGCGTTTTGGTATGCCGCCTGTGTTCCGATGAACATCAAGGGAGTTTTGGTTGAGGCCGAGCGCGCGGGGGCCGAAATTTCGACCCCGGGTGCAAGGGACCGCCGTGACATGAGCGAGGTGGGGTTGGTTCTGGACAACCGCTTTGCCATTCCGGCGACATGGGCGCAGGATCGTCCGCGTTTGCCCGCGCCGCATCAGGTTGGCATTGAATTGTGGAAAACCACGTTAGGGAAAAAGATAACTTCGAAGCGGTCGTTGGTCTATCACGGTTGGGTGACGCTGAGCGCGACCTTGTTGGGGTTTGCCATCGGCACGGGATTGGGCGTTTTGCTGGCCGTTGGCATCGTCCATTCCAAAGTCATGGATATGTCTGTGATGCCTTGGGCGATTGTCAGTCAGACTATTCCGATCATTGCCTTGGCTCCGATGATCATCGTCGTGCTGTATTCCGTCGGGGTGCAGGGCATTATCCCCAAGGCGATCATCTCGGCCTATCTGTCGTTTTTCCCGGTGGTTGTTGGCATGGTTAAAGGGCTGCGTAGCCCGGATCATATGCAGTTGGACCTGTTGCGCACCTATAGCGCGTCAAACGCTCAGGGCTTTTGGAAACTGCGATTGCCGGCCTCGATGCCGTATCTGTTCACCTCGCTGAAGATCGGGATCGCTGCATCATTGGTCGGGGCCATTGTGGGTGAGTTGCCAACTGGGGCGGTGGCCGGGTTGGGCGCGCGTTTGTTGGCGGGCAGCTATTATGGGCAGACCGTGCAAATCTGGTCGGCGCTGTTTGCTGCCGCGATTTTGGCCGCGTGTTTGGTTGGCCTGTTGGGGCTGATCGAAAAAGCGGTGCTTAAACGGATGGGGATGGCGTCATGATGTTGGTTGTGATGGCCTTTGGTGTTTGGATCCTAGGGTGGTGGATCAACACACGGCTGGCCGAAGGGCCAAATGCGCAGACCCGTGCAGTCAAGTTGCTGATCCCTACGATCTTTGGCGTGACGCTTCTGTTGGTTTGGGAACTTGTGGTGCGCGGCTTAGAAGTGCCGTTGGTGATTTTGCCTGCGCCGTCGCTGATCGCGGTGCGCTTTGCGGGTTCGATCCCGATCCTGTGGGTGGATTTCGCGCAGACATTCATCAAAGGCGCGCTGAGTGGGTACCTGATCGGGTGCAGTGCGGCGTTTTTGATGGCGATTGCGGTGGACCGGTGGGAATTCCTGCGGTTGGGTTTGTTGCCGGTGGGGAACTTTGTTGCGGCCTTGCCCATTGTGGGCACGGCGCCCATTCTGGTGATGTGGTTCGGCTTTGACTGGCAATCCAAGGCGGCCGTTGTGGTGGTCATGGTGTTCTTTCCGGTTCTGGTGAACACGGTTGCGGGGTTGCGGGAAACCACGGCCATGCAGCGCGATTTGATGGAAACCTATGCTGCGAGCTATTGGCAGGCGTTCTTTAAGCTGCGTTTGCCGGCTGCGATGCCATTTGTCTTCAACGGGCTCAAAATTGCAACCACATTGGCGTTGGTCGGTGCAATCGTGGCCGAGTTCTTTGGATCGCCCACTGTGGGCATGGGATTTCGGATTTCCACCAGCGTCGGGCAATTGGCACTGGATATGGTTTGGGCTGAAATTGTGGTCGCTGCCTTGGCGGGATCGCTTTTTTATGGTGTCGTGGCAATGGTTGAGAAGGTCGTGACCTTTTGGCACCCGTCCCAGCGCGGATAAGGAGAGAGATTTTTTAACAAGACCTCGGGTAAACATGAGGCAAACAACGTTCAACAAGGAGTGAAGATATGAAAAAGCTACTGAGTGGTGCCGCATTGGCCGCAAGTTTTGCGGCGACCTCGGCCCTGGCAGCCGATGAAGTGAAGCTGCAGTTGCAATGGGTCACGCAGGCCCAGTTTGCGGGGTACTATGTGGCCCTAGACAAGGGATTCTATTCAGACGAGGACCTGAATGTAACGGTTCTGCCGGGTGGTCCTGACATTGCACCGCCACAGGTTTTGGCGGGTGGTGGCGCCGATGTGATGCTGAACTGGATGCCGTCTGCACTGGCGGCACGCGAAAAGGGTCTGCCGGTGGTAAACATTGCGCAGCCGTTTAAAACCTCGGGGTTGATGCTGACCTGCTGGAAAGACACTGGCATCACCAGCCCACAGGATTTCAAAGGCAAGACTATTGGCGTTTGGTTCTTTGGCAACGAATATCCCTTCCTGAGCTGGATGAGCCAAGAGGGCATCAGCACCGATGGGGGTGAGGATGGCGTGACCGTTCTGAAGCAGGGCTTTAACGTGGATCCACTGCTGCAGCGTCAGGCAGACTGTATCTCGACCATGACATACAACGAATATGGTCAGGTTCTGGATGCAGGCGTCAGCCCGGATGAGTTGGTGACCTTTAAGTACGAAGAGCAGGGCGTAGCGACGTTGGAAGACGGCATTTACGCGCTGGAAGAGAACCTGCAAGATCCGGCGTTTGTCGATAAGATGACCCGCTTTGTGCGTGCGTCGATGAAGGGCTGGAAATACGCTGAAGAGCATCCTGATGAAGCAGCTGAGATCGTGTTGGACAATGACGCGTCAGGTGCACAGACCGAAGCGCATCAGAAACGCATGATGGGTGAAATCGCCAAGCTGACCGCTGGGTCGAATGGTGCCTTGGATCCTGCCGACTTTGATCGCACCGTTGCTACCTTGCTGGGTGGCGGATCAGATCCTGTGATCACCAAGAAACCCGAAGGGGCTTGGACACATGTGATTACGGATGCGGCACTGAAGTAAGCTTCTGTGACTGGCATTCAGAACGCGGCCCTCTTTTGGGGGGCCGCGTTTTTTGTTTTCAAATGCCGATTCTGATGCGGTTGATTTTGGGGTGTTGGGGGCGCCCTGCCTAAGGAATTTGGTGAAATGCGAAGTTGCATGTCCAGTGCAGAAATTTTGTATCCAACCTGACGTGAAGGCGATGCAATGCGGGTTGGAAATTTCGGAGGAGCGTTTTTGAGGCTTCCCTAGCTCTTTGCTGGATGTGCCTGCGCTGGTGTTCAATGGGTTGATCACCACGGGGGAGGTATGGGGGCGGCTAATTTAAATTGCCCTCCACGCTGTCGGGTCATGATGCACGAAGCTCGAAAAATGCGAATTGTTGAGCTGTTGCAAGAGACAGGGCTGGAAGGTACAACCCGCCGACCCACCCGATTGTTGTCAGTAGGTGCAGGTCCGTAGGTTGCGGGTGTTGTTATTGGATGAACCGACCCGCTCGTTGGATCCGGCCGCAGCGAAGGCGATTGAGGCCTTGATTTTCAAGGCCTCTTGAGGGAAGCGGGTGGTGGTGACGTATGTCATCGGACAAGCGCGCCGTTTGACCGAAGATGTGATTGGTCTGCAGAGGGGCCGCGTGATGGAACAAGCGGCGGCAAAGATGCTACGGCATCCAAGGTATGAAATGAAACGCCGGTATTTGGCCGGTACGTTGGTGATAAAAGACGAAATCCGGAGAGACAGGAAATGATCGCACACTGGATCCGAGCGGCTATGATAACGCTTGGCCTTGGGACAACGGGCGCCCATGCGGACGAAAGCTTTATTGTGGTGCAATCCACGACTTCGACGCAGAATTCGGGGTTGCTGGATTCGATCCTGCCATGGTTTGAGGCCGAAACTGGGATTGATGTGCGGGTGGTGGCAGTTGGCACAGGGCAGGCCATTCGCAACGCAACTAATGGCGATGGCGATGTGTTGCTGGTGCACGCCAAGGCCGCCGAAGACCAGTTTGTCGCTGATGGGTGGGGCGTGCAGCGCCACGATGTGATGTACAATGACTTTGTTTTGGTTGGTCCTGCCGAAGATCCGGCAGGGGTCGCGGGTGGCTCTGACATTGTTGTCGCTTTGACGACGATTGCAGACGTCGAGGCACCGTTTGCCTCGCGCGGGGATGATAGCGGCACTCATAAAGCCGAGTTGAAGCATTGGGCCGCGACCGGTGTGGATCTAACCGGCGCGTCTGGTGGATGGTATCGCGAAACCGGGTCGGGCATGGGTGCAACGTTGAACGTGGCGGCGGGCATGGGGGCCTATGTGCTGACCGATCGCGCCACATGGATTGCCTTTGCCAACAAGGCGGGCATGGAGGTGCTGGTCGAAGGTGATGCGCGCCTGTTCAATCAGTATGGTGTTATTCTGGTGAATCCAGAAAAGCACCCCGGTGTGCGGGCTGAGTCCGGGCAGACGTTCATTGACTGGTTGATTGGCGCCGATGGTCAAGCAGCGATTGCGAATTACAAGCTGGAAGGCCAGCAGTTGTTTTTTCCCAACGCGCAGTAGGCGTTAGGGTACGTAATCTTCTAGCCGCTTTCCGGGTTCATCTACGAACAACTCGGGCAGCGGGGTTGCCTCTTGGATGAGATCAACGCGGAACACTCGGAAATCATTCCTGTTTTCGCACCAAGCGGTCAGGGTCCAGACGCGCCCCCAGTATTCCATATGCAGCGGACGGATGGTGCGGTCGGTCAGTTCCCCATCAATGCGCTGGTACACGAGGCGCAGTTTCTGACGAGACTTGATAGCGGCCCGGAGCGGCGCCATGTGGGTGAAGCCGCGCGCGGCATCGGCAAAGGGGTAGACCGCAAATTTCCAGGCGTCGGCCTCGGCCACTGTTTGGGTCGGCAGGACCGCGTCGATCTTGTCAGCTAACGAGAGAGCGGCGGATTTAAGCGCCGGATCGGCGGCTTCGGCGACGATGGCCATGCCAAGGTTCAGCGCCTCGAGTTCCTCGGTGGTGAGGGTCAGCGGGGGCAGGGTGATCGCTTCGCGGATCATATAGCCGACGCCGCGTTCGCCTTCGACTGGAACACCCGAAGCGGTCAGCGTGTCCATATCGCGATAGATGGTGCGCACCGACACCTCGAGCCGGGTGGCGATGTCCTGCGCGCGGTGCAGTTTACCGTCGCGCAGAATCTGGATGATATCAAAGAGGCGGTCAGTGCGGCGCATGGGCTATCCTTGGCGCAGGCACCGGGCGCGCGTCAAGACGGGGCGACGGTCCAATGGATGGTTTCCTGTCGCATCGTTTCACTTCCTGGGAGGATGGCGGCCATCAGCGCTGGCGCAAAGTCCTGTTTCGGAAAATCGGCAGCAGCGGCCTGAGCGGTTTCCATGTCGGCCCAGATCACCGTGTCGGTCCAACGTCCGTCTTCACCCGCACTGAGGCGGCGAAAGATAAACCCGGGGTTTTGGCGCACGAATGCCTCGGATTTCTGGCTCAGTGCGATGAACTGATCTGCTGTAACACCGGGTGCGAGCTCAAAGCTTACGGTTTCAACGACGTTTTTGGTCATATCAAATCTCCTGTGGTTGATGGGGTGGACCTAGCAGAGGGCAACTGACATAAACCTGTCAGTTGGGTTTGTGGCGTGCCGAGAAAGCTCACAAATTGCGTGAACAGTGCGGGATTCTGGACCGCTGTCCCTTTCCTAGGATTGGGGACGCGCGTTACACCCATAGGCGAAATTCAGCCCGGCGCGGGGATGCGCAGGGCTCCATGAGGAGACATCACATGTTGAACAATATTGGCCTGCCTGGCCTTCTGCTGATTGCCGTCGTCGTTCTGGTTCTGTTTGGGCGGGGTAAAATCAGCTCTTTGATGGGTGAAGTGGGCAAAGGCATCACCTCGTTCAAAAAGGGTGTGAACGAAGGCACTGCTGAGCTGGAGCAAGACCTGAACGACGACGCCAAAGACGTGACCCCTGCGGCTGATTCTGCGACCGACAAAGACAAGGTCTAAGCGCAGATGTTCGATCTGGGCTGGACCGAGCTTTTGGTGATCGGCGTTGTGGCGCTGATTGTCGTAGGGCCTAAGGATTTGCCGGTGCTGTTCCGCAATGTGGGACGCTGGGTCGGCAAGGCCAAAGGCATGGCGCGTGAATTCAGCACCGCAATGAACGACGCAGCGGACGAGGCGGGCGTCAATGACATCGCCAAGGGGCTGAAAACCGCAAGCAACCCGGTTGGGGCGGCGATGGATGGCGTCAAGGACGCCGCGCGAGAGATGACCTCAGCCATTGATCCGACCAAGTTCGACGCTGATAGCGAAACCGGCAAATTGGCGGCAGAGCGGGCTGAGGCTGCGAAAAAGATCCAAGCCTCGACAGCGCGGGCCGCTGCAGAACGCAAAGCGCGCGAAGCAGCCGAGGCGTTGGCCAAGGCAGATGAGGCCGAAGCGGCGTTGAACACAGAAACCGAGACCAAAACATGAGCAACACAGACGAGATCGAAGACAGCTCAGCACCGCTGATCGAGCATCTGGCCGAGTTGCGCAATCGGTTGATCCACTGTGTGGTGGCGTTCCTGATCGGGATGATCATCTGTTTCACCGTGGCAACGCCGATCTTTAACTTCCTCACCAATCCGTTGTGTACGGTGTTGGCCGAGCGGGGGCAGGATTGCGACCTGATCTTTATCTCACCGCAAGAGGGCTTTTTCGTTGCGATCAAAGTCTCGCTGTTGGGTGGGTTGATCCTGTCGTTCCCGTATCTGGGTATGCAGATGTGGCGGTTTGTGGCGCCGGGGCTCTATAAGAACGAAAAGGGCGCGTTCCTGCCGTTCATGATCGCATCGCCGTTCATGTTCCTGCTGGGCGCGAGCTTTGCGTTTTACGTGGTCACACCACTGGCTTATGATTTCTTCCTTGGGTTCCAGCAGTTTGGCACCGGGGGCGAGGCCGTCGCTGAGGGTGCTGCTGCACCGCTGAGCGTGGTGTTTCAGGGCTCTGCACAGGAATATCTGAACCTGACGATCAAGTTCATCGTGGCCTTTGGTCTGTGTTTCCAGCTGCCTGTTCTGCTGACGCTGATGGGCAAGGCCGGTCTGGTCAGTGCCGAGGGCCTTGGTGCGGTGCGCAAATACGCGGTGGTGGCCATTCTGGTTCTGGCCGCGTTGGTGACACCGCCGGACGTAATCACGCAGGTTATCCTTTTTGTAGTGGTCTATGGGCTCTACGAGGTTTCAATCTTCCTTGTGCGTCGGGTGGAAACCAAACGCGAAGCCAAGCTGCGGGCTGAAGGATACTACGACGACGAAGAGGACACGCATTTTGATGATCCGATGCTGGCCGAGTTCGACGACGAAGATACGGATGATAAGGGCAAGTAATCCCTTTGAGATCTAAAGATCGGGCGCGCGGGGCAACCTGCGCGCCCTTTTTTGATTGTTGGATGTGGTTGGTTTTGAGAGGTTAAGTTTGGGATGCAGCCGCTTTGCGCCAGATGCCGACTAGGGAAAACGCCACAAACCCAGCTGGACCGAATAGGAATGTCAGGGGCAGGCACGGGGCAACAACCCAAAATCTGACGCCATCACGCCTTGCGGTTCTGCAAATCCATGCTCCGATCAGAAGGTCGAATGCCAGATAATGAATCCACCCGGCCATCATCGCGTTGGGGTTCGAGAAGAGCGCAATGACGTCGGAGAGGCTGCCAAATCCACCCCGACCGTCTGATGGGTAGAGGGTGATGAGGGCCACATATGCAAGGGAAAGCATCAACGGTATGATGTAGCCAGAAATGCGGTCAGACCAATCTGGAATGAGTGGTGAGGCCAGCAGAACAACCCAACCCACCATTGAGAGTATGCCTGCCATAGAAAATAGAATCTCAAGGTTCATGTTGTTTTCCTAAAATTTGGATGATCAATTTAGGCGGCATCTATTGCAGGGTACTTGCATATGCAAGCATATTGGATGTAATGTGCGGCATGAATGATTTACGCCTTACAAACACGCTCCGGCTTTTGCAGTCTGCTGATCAAATAAAAGCACGGCTGTCTGGTGACTTTGCGTCCGTCCATGGATTGTCGGTCAACGAGGTGTTTCTGCTCATGCATTTGGAGCAGGCCCCGCTTTGTAGAATGTCCCGTGTGGAACTTGCGAAACGAATGCACCTTAGCGCGTCCACAGTAACACGAATGGCGGCACCACTTGAAAAGCTTGGCGTGGTTTCGCGTCAGGCAGACAGTCGAGACGCAAGGCTGGCCTTTGTTGTTTTGACTGATGCTGGTCTGGAAAAAATAAAAGAGGCACGAGCGACATTTGCTAAGCAGGCGAGTTATGTGTTCCGAGACCGTTGGTCGGACACTGATTTGGATGAGTTGTCCAGTTTACTCCATCGTTTGATCGCAGATGCACCCGGTAATCTTACCTAGGGTTGGGTTTAGGCAGATGTGCGTTTTTTGTTCGGATGCTAAAGGGGAATGCCGGGATTTTGGCCGCAATCACTTGCTGTCTTTACCGGAACATGCTTTGAAATCTGGCAACAAAACCCGGAGGCCAGCCTGTGACACAAGACCCGATGATCCGCATTGCCGAAGCGTTAGAGCGGATGTCGCCAGCGCCTTTGCCAGCACCTGATTTCAACGTAGCGAGTGCGTTTGTCTGGCATGTGGAACCGGAGCGGTTGAGCCCAGTGGTTGAGATCAATCGGGTCGATCTGGATCTGTTGGTGGGGATCAACCGGTCGCGCGATACGCTGTTGGAAAACACCCGACGCTTTGCGGCTGGATTGGCGGCGAACAATGCCTTGTTGTGGGGCGCGCGTGGAATGGGAAAGTCAAGTCTTGTCAAGGCAGTGCATGCCACTGTTCAGGCGGATTTTGATGGGTTGAAGCTTGTTGAACTGCAACGCGAGGATCTGCCCTCGGTCGGACAGTTGTTGAACCTGTTGCGCAGTGCCGAGCAGCGGTTTATCCTGTTTTGTGACGACCTGTCGTTCAGCCATGATGATCAGCATTACAAGAGCCTCAAGGCAGTTCTGGACGGTGGGATCGAAGGACGCCCGGAGAACGTGGTGTTCTATGCCACCTCGAACCGGCGCCATCTGATGCCGCGCGATATGATTGAAAACGAGCGTTCGAGCGCGATCAACCCGTCAGAGGCGGTTGAGGAGAAGGTTTCGCTATCAGACCGGTTTGGGTTGTGGCTGGGATTTCACCCTTGTGATCAGGATGAATACCTGGCGATGATCGATGGTTATTGCGCCGCGCATGGGTTGAGTGTGGATGCAGATACCTTGCGGGCTGAGGCGATCGAATGGCAGGCAACACGCGGTTCCCGCTCTGGCCGGGTGGCGTGGCAGTTCTTTTGTGATCTGGCCGGGCGGCATGGTATTGCACTGAAATAGACGCGGCAGGTCGGGCGTTGTCACCAACGCCTGACGCGTTCGATATAAAGGCACTAGGCATGTGCGGGACGAGGACGCAGATACCAGTACCAGATCCGATAGCTTTCAAGCAGGATCAGCGGGCCAAAGTTGATCAACGCTGGAGCCAGACCTTTGAATTCATCATGAGCGGCCCAGTGGAGCAGGGTCAGGACTGCCGCGGCATAGACCCAGCGTTGCAAGCTTTTCCAGCGAGGTCCAAGGGCCTTGAGCGCCGCATCAAAAGAAGTGGCGGCCAAGGGAAGGAAAATCGCAAACGCGAGCCAGCCAGTCCAGATGTCCAATTGCGTCACTTCGCCAAACACTTTGGCCAATGTGGCTCGGTCGATAAAATAGAGCACCAGATGCAGCGCGGCATAGCCAAAGGCGGCGACACCAAAGTAGCGGCGGTTCTTTTTGAGCCAGCGCGGACCCCGCCACCCGCGAAAAACAAGCGCCAAGGGGGAAGCCAGCATCGTGATAATCAATAGCCGAGCGCCAAATTCACCCGTGGGGTGGAGCAGATGACGAAACACCTTGGGGTCGGTCGAGGTGAATGCATCAGAGATGAATGTGAAGGCGGGTAAGGCCAGCAGAACCCACAGCCAATAGGGGGAGATGCGCGAGAACATTTCAATATCCTTTTGAGAAAGATATCGATTGCACGTTTCTCGTCAGGGTTTCCGTCGCAGATTTTTTTTAGGGATGTGGTGCGTCGTCTTTGACTGCAGGTCGCCAGCTTTTCAATGGTGCTGGCATTGGTTTCAGTTTCAACACGACCCGAATGAGAGGGTTGAAACTGCGGGTTTCTTTGAGCCTTGGAACAAGTCCGCGTTTAGAGCATCGCAACGATGCGGGCGGCTTCGTCTGGAGGATTGGCAAGCGGTTCGCGGTCTTCGCCGGGATGAAAACGCGCGCGCAGTGCCGTTGGCATCGGCGCGGGTTCGACGATGGTGACACGGGGGCCAGTTTTGACGGTTTCCGCAGCCCAGCTGCGTGCCAGTGCCATCTGTGCGCCTTTGGTGGCGCCGTAGGTGGCGTAGAACTTTTCGCCTGCCTTGGGGTCGTCAAAGAACACCGCTTGACCCTCGGCGCCCAGCAGGGGCGCGACATAGGGGATCAGAACCGAGGTGGCTGTTGTGTTGATCGCCAAAGATTTGGTCCAGTCCTTGGCATCAACAAAGGGGGCAGGCGAAAGCGGCGCTGCGTGAATGGCGGTGTGCAGCCAAAGGTCCAGTTTGCCCCACCGGTCATGAATACCGCGACATAGCGTGGCCATGGCAGCCGGATCGGTGATGTCCATGGGGGCCAGCGTGGCTGAACCACCTAGGGCCTGAATGCGATCATCCAGCTCTTCGAGGGCGCCGGTGGTCCGGGCCACAGCAATGATGTGGTGGGTGGGCGCAAGCGCCTCGGCGAGGGCGGCCCCTAGGCCACGCGAGGCACCAGTGATCAGGGCGAGTTTGGGCGTATCGGTCATGAGCGGGGTTTGACCTGATGCAGGGCTTGGGTCAAGGGGGGATCAGCTGCCCGCGATGTCGATGCGCTTGGTCCGGCCTCTTTGCCGCAGGATGATGCCCTTGTCGTCGATCGCCACAACTTCGCCCGATGCGACATGATCGCCCCGTTCGATTTGTTTGACCCGCCCGTTTGAGGTGCGCACAAGGGCGCGCAATGCGTCCTTGGGACCAAAGACGCCCAAGATAGCGATCTGGTTCTTTCGGATCACCCCTTGTTGGGTGGCTGCCGAGCCTACTTTAGTATTCGACATGTTTGATCCTATCCCGGCCATGGCCGTTTGCACAAATGTCAGAGCGGGGAGGTATCAGAGCCGGGAAATGGGTAAAAGCAGATTTGCTGCGGTGCGGCAGGGTTTCGCTATGCCTGCTTTGGGGCAGAGAAAAGGGGCCCGTAGGCCCCTTGGATCATTCGAGATTTTAGATGGGTCAAGGTCGGCGGAAAAATGCGCGCGACCCATTAGTCCTTAGCCGGTGGCCAGCTTGGCCGCATTCCACGACGCGCCAGTCGCGGGCATGTCTTTGATCTTTTTGCTGACGCGGTTGCTGCTTTCGAGGCTATCAAGATAGTCCTCGCTGACGCTGCCAGTGATGTATTGGCCATCAAAACAAGAGCAATCGAACTGTTCGATCTTTGGATTGCCTTCTTTGGCGGCCCAGATCAGGTCGTCGAGTTTCTGATAGAACAGGGCATCTGCGCCCAGTTCTTGGCGAATCTCTTCGATGTCGAGACCGTTGGCGATCAACTCGTGTTTGGTCGGCATGTCGATGCCATAGACGTTGGGATAGATCACAGGTGGCGAGGCGCTGGCGATGTAGACCTTTTTTGCGCCGGCTTCACGGCACATCTGCACGATCTTTTTGATGGTGTTGCCACGCACGATGGAATCGTCGATCAGCAGAATGTTGCGATCTTTCATCTCAAGCGGAATGGCGTTCAGTTTGCGACGAACGGATTTCTGTCGCTCTTCCTGACCGGGCATGATGAAAGTCCGGCCAACGTAGCGGTTTTTAACCAATGCTTCGCGGTAGCGAATGCCGGTCGCGTTTGACACTTCGAGCGCCACAGGACGGGCGCTGTCGGGGACGGGGATGATGGCGTCGATGTCCAGACCGCTGTCTTGGATCTGTTTTGCCAGTGTCTGACCCATGCGCAGCTGAGTTTTGTAGACCGAAATGCCATCCAGCAGCGAATCGGGACGCGCCAGATAGACGTATTCAAAGATACAGGGGGTCAGGTTGCCTTCGACCGCCTGAAACTCGTGCATATTGCCGTCGTGGTCGATCAGGATCGCTTCGCCGGGTTTGACGTCGCGGATTTTTTCGAACCCGTTGATGCCGAATGCAACGTCTTCCGAGGCAAAGGCGAAATCATCGCCGTCACCGTCTGCGTCACGCTTGGCGACGGACAAGGGGCGAATACCGTTGGGGTCGCGGAAGGCGAGCATGCCAACCCCAGCAATCAAACAGATCACCGAGTAGGCGCCTTGAACCCGTTCCATCATCATTTTGACGCCAGCAAAGACGTTGCGGACGGGATCAGCGTTGCCGTTGACCTTGATCGCGTCGGCGACTTTGTCCGCAAGCACGTTCAGCATGATCTCTGAATCAGAGGTAGTGCGCAGGTGACGGCTGTATTTGGCGGTGACTTTTTCGCGTTGTTCTTCGGTGTTGGTGATATTGCCGTTGTGTACCAGATAGATGCCGTAGGGCGCGTTCACGAAAAATGGCTGTGCCTCAGCGGCGCTGAGAGAACCGGCTGTTGGGTAGCGGACGTGACCCATGCCAATGCGCCCGGTCAGCGTTTCGGCATCCTGGGCTTTGAACACGTCTTTGACCAAACCATTGGCTTTGCTTTCCCGGAAAAATTCGCCGGTGTCAGTAACGATGCCTGATGCATCCTGACCACGATGCTGGAGCATCAGCAAACCTTCGTACAGTTCCGCAAATACGTCGTTGTTCCGACTTGCGATCCCTAAAATCCCGCACATGTAAGGGCTCCAATTCCACAGAGTTCGTTTGCTGCTGGCTGTTCAACTTAGTCTCGGCACGCGCTCCCTAGCGCGCTTGAGCTTTGGAATACAGAGAAAAGGGTGATTTCCGATGTGTCATTTGCAGCGGTGAGAGTGACGGTGGGAAATCAGCGACCCAATTGGGCTTTTCTCTGCAGGGCGTGCGTTAGAGGTAACGCGGCCCAGTGTGGCGTCGTTAATCCATCTCTGGCCTACTGGGTTTCAGAGGGGGGATCTCAGTGCGCTGAGCGGGGGGTGTCTGCGGGCGAGTCACGGCAAGCAGCTCCGTTTCCGTTGAGAGGGTTGGCCCCCACATAGTGCCTGAAAGGCGCTGTGTCACGAAAGGATCACAAATCTTTTTGCCGCAGGGGCGGACATCCGCACGAAATTGGGATCAAACCTGTGTGTCAGGGGGCATCAGCCCATAAAAAACGGCCCGCCGAATCGGGGGCCGTTGTGTTTTTGACTAAACTGCTGCGCCGATAGCCAGCGCGAACCGCTTATTTGGTGCAGGTGCCGACCAACTCTTCGTACTGCTGCGTGACCCAACCCAGCGCTTGCTCGGGGTTCTGAGCTTCGATTTTTCCGGTCATGCGAGCGAAGACCTGAGCTGAGCGGCTTTCATCAACGATGGTGAAGTTCTGACCCGTCATCACTGTGTCATAGACAAAGAACGCAATCGTCACGAGGAGGATGCCGCGCAGGACCCCGAAGAGGAAGCCAACGCCCTGATCGAGACCGCCCAGAACCGACCGTTGCACCAGCGAGGAAAACAGTGGAGTAAAGAAGCTGACGATGATCAGCGCCAGTGCAAACACGGCAGCAAAGGATGCAATCACCGAGAGTTCACAGCTGTCTGCCAGAAATTCTCCGACAACGGGTAGCTCGCGGATCAGGGGCATCGCTTTGGGGGCGAACAAAAAGGCAAGAATCGCGGCTGCGATCCAGCCGACAATTGCCATCGCCTCGCGCACAAAGCCGCGTGAATAAGCCAGCAGCGCTGACAAGAAAATTACAAGGGCAACGACCCCGTCTATGATGGTAAAACCTTCCATGGTCCTCGCCCGTTATTATCTCTGCCCAAGCTGGGCCAAATTATCCTGCTCCAAATGTTTCGCCAACAAATCCGGTCAAATCCGAGGGCCGAGACAGTTTCAGTCCACCACCAGATCCGGTTTTGCCACCTGCAGGAGCGATGGCTGCGGTGAAACCAAGTTTTTGCGCTTCTTTCAACCTGTTTTCCGTCTGAGGGGCCGGTCTGAGGGCTCCAGATAGAGAAATCTCGCCAAAAACCACCGTATCTGCGGGAAGTGCTGCGTCTTCGCGCGCGCTGAGCAAGGCGGCGGCGACGGCCAGATCGGCTGCCGGTTCGGAAATTTTCATGCCACCGGCGACGTTGAGGTAGACATCCAACCCGGTAAAAGGGATGCCACAGCGGGCTTCGAGAACGGCCAGAATCATCGCCAGACGTCCGCCATCCCATCCAACGACGGTGCGCCGGGGTTGGCTGTGCGGTGAGGGGGCAACCAGCGCCTGCATTTCAACCAGAACGGGGCGGGTGCCTTCGATCCCGGCAAAGACAACCGACCCGGGGCTGGGTTCGCCGCGTTCTGACAGAAACAGGGCTGAGGGGTTCGTGACTTCGGCCAGTCCGGCGCCGGTCATTTCAAAGACGCCAATTTCATCAGCAGGACCAAAGCGGTTTTTCACTGCGCGCAGGATGCGGAACTGGTGGCCGCGCTCGCCTTCAAAATAGAGCACTGTGTCGACCATATGTTCGACCACGCGGGGGCCTGCGATTTGGCCGTCCTTGGTGACGTGTCCCACAAGAATCACCGATACGCCGTGGCGTTTGGCAAATGTGGTCAATTCATGTGCGGCGGAACGGACCTGACTGACTGATCCCGGCGCGCTTTCTACATTGTCGGCCCACATGGTTTGGATCGAATCAATGATGGCGAGCTGAGGTTTTTCGGCCTCAAGCGTGGTGAGGATGTCGCGCAGGTTGGTTTCAGCAGCCAGTTGCACCGGCGCGTCACTGAGCCCAAGACGTTTGGCCCGCATGCGCACCTGCGCAGAGGCCTCTTCGCCCGAGACATAGATGGTTTTCAGCCCTGCGTTGGCGAATTGTGCTGCGGCCTGCAACAACAGGGTAGATTTCCCGATGCCGGGATCACCGCCCACAAGAATTGCAGAGGCAGGCACCAAACCCCCGCCCAACACCCGATCAAGTTCGCCTAGCCCGCAGGTCGTGCGTGGTGGTGGGGCCTCTTCCGTGGACAGGTTGGTCAATTCGATGGTGTTGCCACGTTTGCTGCCAATCGATTTGGAGGCAGGTCCGGCGGACAATGGTTTGTCTTGTGAAATGGTGTTCCAATCGCCGCAGCCTTCGCAACGCCCGGACCATTTCGTAAAGGAGGCTCCGCAGGCGGAACAGGAGAATGATTTCTTTGCCATGGAGCTTTAGTGCCTGAGGAGAGGCGGGGCCTCAAGCCCTGACTGTGAAACGGAGTAATCACAGGGGGAGGTCGCGCCTCAGGCCCCCAAAAGGGGCCATCGGTGCGACCTTGGGGGTGGGCTGCACGGTCACGTGCCACCCAAAAGCTGTGGCGTTTTGGGGCCTTGCTGGACCTGAGAAGTGTGATGAGTGTCTGCGCAGGACACGAGAAAGGTCAGCCAATGGAAAATGATCCAACATTTTATTGGAAAAGCTCACACATTCAAATTGTTGGGCCAGAGACGGACTTGAACTTTCTGGACAGTCAGTCCGTTACCTTGACCCAACCAGTGACGGCTTTGGAGGCGTGGCGACAGGTCATGCGCCAGCCCATGCCTGTGGTTAAACGGGCCTTTGCCATTCGCGATGCGGTGGTTTCCAAGTTCGGCGTTAAGCGGATTGGTGGATTTTCAGGGACAACCCCGGCGCAGGTCGAGGTTGGGCAGAAATTAGATTTCTTTTTGGTGGAGCACATCAGCCCGCAGGTTTTGACCTTGACCGAACGCGATACGCATCTGGATGTCATGACCTGCATCAGTGTGCAGGATCGCACGTTGTCCATTACGTCAAGTGTGATAACTCACAATTGGGTGGGGCGCCTGTACATGGTGCCCGTCGCGCCCGCCCACAAAATGATTGTCGCGCGAAATCTGCTGTGGCTTAGCCAGCAGATGGGGTGAGGGGTGGTTCAATCGCGGATCTGAGGGCTTTGCATTGGCACAACGGACCCTTCGTCGGGGTCGGTTCCATCTGGCGGGGCCTGAAGCTGGGCTGACAGTTCCGGTAACAGCTCGAACAGTTCTTCGCGCAGACGGGACAGTTGCGATTTGGCGATGGACTCTTCGATTTCGACGTCCCGAGTCCATTGTTGCAGCTCATGCAGGATGATTTTCGCCTCGTCGATCCGGGTGGTAAACTGCTCCATCTCCTGCTGACGTTGTTTGAGGAAAGTACGGGCCCGTGAAACTTTTTCATCGGAATAGGTCACGGCCAGATCGTGGCTGACCTGACTCATCTGCGCGGCCAGTTCCAAAACGTCCGGTTCCAGTTCGCCCAGTGTGGGGTGTTCGCGCAAAAAGACCAGTCGTTCTTTGACCGCATCAAATTCAGAGGCAATTTGAAACGTGCCCGCCCGATCCGCAGCATGGGCGGCGTGATAGGCCAGCGTGACGTCATCCATATGGATACTGAAATCGCGATGGGATTTTTCGAGCATTAGAATGCGGGCGTTGGCGGGCAGATAGAAGACCAACATCAAGGCCAGCACTGTCAGACCAATTTGGGCGATCATTCCTGCCTGTGGGTAGGGGGTTCCATCTACGCCGGCATCAAGGCTGAGCCAGGGCCAGATGCCAAGAGCAGAGAGAGAGGTGGCGACAACACCGATCAAGGCGGCAATACAAATCAGGAAAAGTGTGAGGCGAATGAACAGCGCCTGAATATTTAGAATCACCTTGCGTAGGGCGAACATATGTATCCTTTCCAAACGCGACCCGGATGGGTCGTTCAATGGACCGGAATGGGCGAAAATAAGCCTATGCCTATTTTGGGTGCTCCGCTGGAATTCCGGATCTGTAAACTAAATGCTCTGCTCGAATATAGAACATCTTACACAAATATTTCTTTTCAATCAATTACAGGTTGGAGTGGACCGATTTTATGTTGCGTTCCGTCAACAGGCCAAGCCCGATCGACGTGAGGATACAGGCGGTGAACATGTACAATCCCCACGCGGTTTCGATGGTGGCGTAAGAAATCCCTTTGGCGAGGGTGATGTAAAGCGCGATCAGGAAAATGTCGGCCATGGCGAGCTTGCCGAGCACGTGCAACGCGGGCAGCGTGCGCCTGTCCAGCAGGTCCCATTGGACCAACGCCAGCCCGATTGTTTTGATATAGGGAGCAAATACGGCGAAGCCGGTGACGATTAAGGCCAGCGCCACGTCCGAGCCCCAAAGAGACTGCAGACCGGTGATGACGCTGATTTCGGATAGGCCAAAGATTGGCAGTAATCCGGCGCGCATCAGCGGGGCGAACCACGCGATGGGATAGGCGATGAGCAGGGAGAGGGTTGCGAGGCGGAGGATCATGCGAGTGACTTAGGGGGTTACCGGAGGCACTACAAGATCTGAGAATGTGCTGAGTGTGTACTTTGCCCTTTAGCGTTACCCGTCTTCGTTTTGGTTAAACCATTCATTCTCGATGTTGTTCTGACTTTCGCAACGGGGGAACTGTAACAATTGTGCTCTTTGGTATGAATAATATCCTAAGACCGACCCTGATATGACAAAAGTTAGGATTAGCAATGCGGGGATTGCATCAAAAACGCGCGGCCTCCAACGCGTCTTATAGCTAGCTATTACCCAAACAAAAAACTGAAACAGGTAAAGAACAAAAACAATTAGGTAAATGAGCGAACCGTAGTAGTTAAAGACAACATCGCCAGGTTTCGAAGCCGATGACCAAACTAGCCTGGTTTGCAACAAAATAATAACAATGCAGAAGGTGGTAATCCCGACCTTACTGACCTTGGTTTTCATCTGTGTCGCTTGTTTCGCCAAGTGTGCTGTGAACACTGCAAACGGTAGAAGAAATAGGGAAATTGCTGAGAGAGCCGCTACAGCTTCAAGCGGTCCGGAGCCAAATGCTCCTTAAAGTTGAGAAGGTGTGACGCAAGTAGCTTCCATTTTTACCGCACCGCCTCAATCGGCCCCTCTGCGCGGCCGTGGATAAATTGGTCTAGATAGGGATCGCCTGAGGCGTCCATGTCGGCGACGGGGCCGGTCCATTGGATCACGCCGTCGTGCAGCATAGCGACGTTGTCGGCGATGGCGCGCACGGATGACATGTCGTGGGTGATGGTCATCGCGGTGGCGCCCATTTCGACGACAATCTCGCGGATCAGGTCGTTGATGACGCCGGACATGATGGGATCAAGGCCGGTGGTGGGCTCATCAAAAAAGATGATCTCAGGCTCGGCGGCGATGGCGCGGGCCAGACCAACGCGTTTTTGCATGCCGCCTGAGAGTTCGGCGGGCAGGCGGTCGGCCACATCGGATTTCAGACCGACGCGGCGTAGCTTTTCGATAGCGATTTCACGGGCTTCGGCCTGTGGACGCTTGAGCGAGCCGCGCAGCAAGCGGAAGGCCACGTTTTGCCAGACGGGTAGGGAGTCAAACAGCGCGCCGCCCTGAAACAGCATGCCAAAGCGGGCCAGAAACGCGTCGCGGTCGCCTTTGGAGGCATCTTTGCCATCTACATAGATCTTGCCCGCATCCGGGGTGATCAGACCCAGCACGGATTTGAGCGCTACGGATTTCCCGGTGCCAGAGCCGCCGATGATGACCATGGATGTGCCTTGGGCGATCTCGAGCGATGTGCCGCGCAACACGTGGTTGTCGCCAAAGGATTTATAGACTGAGTCCAGCTTAATCATAGCGCACCGTGAAATCGGAATCCTTGGGGCGACGGTGCCACGGAACTTTGCCAATTTCATAGCGGAAGTTGGCGCGCAGATCCGCGGGCATTTTGATGACCTCGGCCAGCAATTCAATCGAGAAGGTGGCGCGCGCGGTGTGGCGCAGACCGAACACCTGACCTTTGTTCGGATCACTGCTGTTATTGATGTCGTGCGAGGTTTCTTTGTCTAAGATCACCCGCTCACAGACGTTTTCAAAGCAGCGGAATTTTTCACCGTGCAGGAAAGCCTCGGCTTCGGCCTTGGTTTTGCCATTGAGGAATTTGAACGCCACGTGTTGGAGCTCATGATCAAAGCCCATGGTGGTTTCAAGCCGGGAGGTATTGAATTCCTGGAGCAGAGCATCCTGTGCCAAAGCGGCGTGAGGCAGGGTTAAACAGAGCGTCAATGCGGTAAGGGTCAGTCGGGTCATAGGGAAAAGAACACTCCGGTGAGGACAAAGTTGGCCGCAAGTATCAGGACGGCGGCGGCTTCGACTGAGGATTTTGTGGCGCGGCCCACACCCTGTGCGCCGCGGCCGGAATTCATGCCGTAATAGCACCCCATGATCGAGGCGATGACGCCAAAGGCAGCACCTTTGACCAGCGAAGATACGATGTCCCGTGTTTCGAGAAAGTCGACAGTGTTTTGCAGGTAGGCGGCTGAGTTGAAGCCAAGATTTTTAACGGCAACGGTATAACCGCCCGCGATGCCAATGATATCGCCGATGCCCACAAGCACGGGTACGGTCAGCAAAGCGGCCAGAACCCGTGGTGCGACAAGGTATTTCATCGGGTGGGTCGACAGGGTGACCAGCGCATCGATCTGTTCGGTCACCTTCATGGTCGCGATTTCGGCAGCGATGGAGGAGGTCACACGCGCGGCAATCATCAAGCCCACGAGAACGGGGCCAAGTTCGCGCACCATACCAATGGCGACGATTTGGGGTACAACCGCTTCGGCATTGAAGCGCGCGCCACCTGCGTAGATTTGCAAAGCCAAGGCACCGCCGGTGAAAATTGCGGTCAGGCCAACAACAGGCAGGGACAACCAGCCGATGTTGAGCAGGGCATGGGCGAATTCGCGCGGGTAATAGGGCGGGCGGACAATGTGGGTCAGAGCGTCAAAGGCAAAGATCGCCACGCGCCCAAAAACCGCCAGTATCGACAGGACCGCAGCCCCGAGCCGCGCCAAGATCGCCAGAGGATTCATCCAAGATAGCTCCGTTTGTAGCGCCCGCCCAGTGAGGTCAGGATTTCGTAGCCGATCGTGTCGGCTGCCTCGGCCAGATCATCGACGGTCTGAAGTCGGTTCAACATTTGCAGACTGTCGGGAACGGCGTCCAGATCGGTAACATCGACCGTGATCAGATCCATCGACACCCGCCCAACGACGGGACAGGGTGTGTCGTCGGCGTAAACTTCGATCCCGGAACCAATTGCCCGGATCAGCCCATCGGCATATCCAGCGGCTACGGTGGCGATGCGCGAGGGGCGTTTGGCCTGCCACATGTTGGAATAACCAACGGTTTCCCCGACTTCCAGATCGCGCACCTGTATAACAGGCAAATCCAAGGTGACGACGGCCTTAGCCTCGTCATAAGGTTCACCCCCATAGAGACCCACGCCGGGGCGGCAGAGATCAAAGTGATAGTCAGGACCCAGCAACAGGCCCCCCGTTGCGGCCAGCGACAAAGGTACGCTGATATCAGCGGTCATGCCTTTGAAGGTCTGTAATTGTTGCTGGTTCATCGGATGATCGGGATCATCCGCGCAGGCCAAATGAGACATGATGAGGGTTGGCATCTGGCGGAGAGCTATGTCACGCAGGGCAGTCCATTCGGCGGGTTCAATCCCGAGCCGGTTCATGCCGCTGTCCAGTTGGATACCAAAGCTGTGGTGTGGCAGCTGTTCCACATGGCGCAGCATTTGGTCGACCGAATTGATCATCGGTGTAAGGTCATAATCGCGCAACAGCGCCGCGTCGCCTTCCATATGTCCGGAAAACACAGACACCACAGGGCCGGGCCCAACAGCGTCGCGCACAGCTATGCCTTCTTCGGCCGCGGCAACAAAGAATTTGCGCGCGCCCGCCCGAGTCAGGGCTTTGGCAGCGCGATCCGCGCCCAAGCCATAGCCATCGGCCTTGACCACCGCGGCGGTCTCGACAGAGGTTTTTGCGTCAAGCGCCCGCCAGTTATCGGCGAGCGCATTTAGGTCAATCGTCAGGTGTGCTGTGCTCATGCGCCGTTGTTGCGAGGGGCAGGCATCAGGTCAAGGGGGAAATCCTCTATTTTTGCACGGGTTTATGCGCCTCATAGGCGGCTTCAAGCTCACCCCGCAGGAAATCCCCAAAAATTTGTGGTTCAAAGCGGGGTGTACCCGTGCCCGGCAAGGGTTCGATGACGGTCTGAACGTGTGGATCATAGAAGAAGGGACAGCTGTAGCGTTCACGGCCTGATCGGTTAATGACCCGATGCGGCGTGGACAGGAGCCGTCCATTGCTCATCCGGTTAAGCATGTCGCCTACATTGACCACAAAGGTGCCATCGCGTTTGGGCACGTCGACCCAATGGCCCGCTGGGGTTTTGACCTGCAACCCACCGACATCGTCTTGCACCAGCAGCGTGAGACAGCCGAAATCCGTATGTGGCGCAGACCCGTAAAGATCACCGGCGCTAGTTGCGGGCTGCGGTGGATAGTGCAGCAGGCGCAACCATGTAGTGGGCGTGCCGAATGCAGATAGGATAGATGTATCCGTAATTTCAGCGGCTTGCAGTGCGATGCTCATCAACCGGCGACCTAAATCACACATGGCGGCGCTGTAGGCTTCGAGCGCAGGACGGAACCCCTCAAGATCGGGCCACTGGTTTGGGCCAGACAGATAGGTCGCCGGGTCCGCAGTCGCGTCTTCGCGCATCATCATAAAGCTGGCGGATTGGTTTGGTTTGGTGACATCAGCCAGAGTGGAGTTGACGTCCGTCGAGCTGTTGATCGGAATGTAACCGCGATGGGAGCGATCAACAGCAACCTGCATCTTGGCCTCAAGCGGCAAGGCGTGAAAGCGGGCCGAGGCGTCAAAGACGGCCTCGATCAATGCAGGGTCGACGCCATGGTCCTGAACATAGCCAAATCCGGTGGTGCTATAGGTGACACGGAAGTCAGCAGCTATTTCGGAATCGGGACGGTCGCCCAGTCGGATGACGGGGATTTCGGTGAATTCGGTCATTTTGGTCTCGCTTTGTTGTCAGGAAGAAAAGGCAACAAAGCCTCGCTATCCTTCGAAGCGTTTCCGGCGATGCTCGGAGTGGCGTTCAAGAACCACCAGAGAAATGAAAGGGACCATATTCATGACTGCATCTGGTCTGTGTACAGGCGGTTTGTCAATCTGGCTTTTGCGCCTTGGGGACTTAAGCTGGCATTTGCTGCGTGGCGCAGTGAATGCCCCCACCGAGTTCGCCCAAAACATCGGTGTTGAGCATGATGATTTCTCGCCCCGGGTAATGACGGGACAGAGCATCGCGGGCGCGGGGGTCTGCATAGGAATCCCCGGTATGTGAGGCAATGACTGCGCCATTGCAGACGTAGTAGTTGGGATAGGTGCTCATCGCGTCGACGTCCCGAATACGTCCGTCGTATCCCGGTGTGATGGTTTCGACCGATAATCCAGCATCGATGAGCCGCTTGCGAAGAGCGTAGGCTGATTTGCTGTAAGGATCATTTTGCGGGGGCTCTGGATCCAACATCATGAGAACCTGACCCTTGCCGGTAAAGCGGGCCAACCCGTCGATGTGGTCATCGGTGACATCTTGGCCTTTGACACCTTTGCCCCAGATCATTTTGTCCGCGCCATAAGCGGTGAGTAGGCGGCGTTCGATTTCATCGCGACTGAGCCCGGGATTGCGGTTCGAATTCACCCAACTGCTTTCATTTGCCATCAACAGGCCGTGGCCGTCAGATTCGACCCCGCCCGGCTCGCCTACTAGGCCGCTGTCCACATAGGGCAGGCCCAGCCGGTCTGCGACTCGTATGGCGATGTGTTCGTCGTTGCGCAGGGGATATCGACCGCCCCAGCCATTGAAGTTCACGCCATGAACAGCAAGTTGCCCCGTTGCGTTTTTAGCAAACAGAGGCCCAGAATCGCGACACCACAGGTCATCGGTGGGGATGTCCCAGAGGGTGACAGAATTTGAGAGCAGTTTGCGTGCGGCCGCATGGTGACCGGGGGCCGCCAACATTGTGACGGGTTCAAATTCAGCGATTGTGTTTGCAATTTCAGCAATCGTGGCTTGTACATCGCGTAAAAATTGCCCGCGCCCGTAGACCTGTTTGAAGACGGGCCATTGCATAAAGGTGCGTTGGTGACGCGATTCCTCGGGGGGAACGCGAGAGCCTGTGTTTGACAGGGCCATGCGCGGTCCTCCGAACGTGAGCGCAGTCGCTGCAATGGCTCGGCCTAAAAGGGCGCGGCGCGTCTGCAGGCGGCCGGTCATATCAATACCCGTCGTCAGCTTGACCCTGTTGCCATGCCTTGGCGAGATTGCCAAAGCGGGTGAACTGGGCCTCGAATGACAACTCGACGGTGCCGATGGGACCGTGACGCTGTTTACCGACAATGACTTCGGCTTTGGCATGTAACCGCTCCATCGCGGCTTTCCACTCTTCCATCTTGTCCAGCTCGTGATCACCGGGCTTTTCACGCTCTTTATAATATTCCTCGCGGTAGACGAACATCACGACATCCGCATCCTGTTCGATCGAACCTGATTCCCGAAGGTCAGACAGCTGCGGGCGTTTATCTTCCCGGTTTTCCACCTGACGCGACAGCTGGGACAGCGCGACAACTGGGATTTGCAGTTCCTTGGCGATCGCCTTCATGCCCATCGAAATTTCACCGATTTCGTTGACCCGGTTTTCAGCGGTCCCGCGGCAGAGCTGCAAATAGTCGATGACCAACAGGTCGAGACCATGGGTTCTTTTCAGGCGACGGGCCCGTGCCGCCAGCTGCGCGATGGGTAGGGCGGGCGTGTCGTCGATGAACAGGGGGCAGGCTTCCAAGTCTTTGGCAGCATTGACGAAACGGCGGAACTCACCTTCGGTCATGTCACCCTGGCGGATTTTGTGAGAGCTGATTTCAGAAGCCTCGGACAGGATACGACCAGCCAGCTGTTCGGCGCTCATTTCCAGGGAATAGAATCCGACAACACCCCCATCAATGGCGCCCTCGGACCCGTCGGGTTTGATGCCGCGCTTGTAGGCTTTGGCCACGTTAAAGGCGATGTTGGTCGCGAGCGAGGTTTTTCCCATCGAGGGACGACCCGCAAGGATCAAAAGGTCAGAGGGGTGCAAGCCCCCAAGCTGTTTATCAAGGTCGGCCAGACCGGTTGAGATTCCCGCCATGCCGCCGCCACGCTGATAGGCTTCGTTGGTGACGTTCACGGCTTCGGTGACGGCCTTGAGAAAGGATTTGAACCCGCTCTCGGTCTGGCCCTGCTCGGATAGCTTATAAAGTTGCTGCTCGGCTTCTACGATTTGTTCTTTGGGCTCGGAGGCGACATCCACCCGGCCCGCTTTGTCGGAAATATCGCGCCCAAGGCGGATTAATTCGCGTCGGATCGCCAGATCATAGATCATCTGGGCATAGTCGCGCACGGCAAAAGCACTGATCGACGCGCCCGCCAGATTGACCAGATAAGCGGCACCGCCGATTTCATTCAGACCTGCATCATCGGCCATAAATGCCTTGAGCGTAACGGGGGAGGCGAGGGCATTTTTCGCGATACGGGCGGCGGCCACTTCGTAGATGCGGGCATGGACGGGGTCATAGAAATGCTGCGACGTGATGACCGAGGCTACACGGTCATACAGATCGTTATTGGTCAGAATCGCACCCAGCAATTGCTGCTCGGCTTCGACCGAATGCGGCATGGTATCGGGGTTTTGAATCGCTGCTGGTGCCTGTTGCCCTGCAACGGCCGGAATCGTGCTGATATCGTTCATAGTGTCCCCATCGCCCCTTGGGTCGCTGTTCTAGCGCAGCGCCTGCCGAGCACACAAATTGTATGTTTCTGTGGATAGGCTGTGCATATCTTGGTCTCCTGTATGATGCAGGAAACCAAGCCAATCCGTCAATATCTTGTGGCTGTATCCAGAAAAATGGCGGCAAAACTCCGCCACGTTTCTTTTTGTTCGCAGATCAGGCTTTGTTGGCGTCTTGCCAAGCGCGCGGATCGTTGAGGAAGGATTCGACCTCGGTCAAGGTTTCGGCGTCAAACGCACTTTGGGCCTTGGCTTCGGCCAGAACATCCCACCAAGTGCACAGGTGGTGCAATTGCACGCCGTGGTCACCCAGTGTCTTTTCAGTCTCTGGGAAGATGCCGTAGTAAAAGATCACAGCCGTGTGACCACAGGTGGCACCGGTTTCGCGGATGGCATCCACAAACGACAGCTTTGATCCGCCATCGGTGGTCAGATCTTCGACCAGCAGAACACGCTCGCCTTCGGTCATGACACCTTCGATACGGGCGTTGCGGCCATAGCCTTTGGGCTTTTTGCGCACATAGGTCATGGGCAGCGCCATGCGTTCCGCGACAAAGGCAGAGAAGGGAATGCCCGCAGTTTCGCCACCGGCGATGTTGTCGAATGCCTCGAACCCGGCGTTGCGCATGACAGTGACGGTCAGGAAATCCATCAGCGTGCTGCGGATGCGCGGATAGGAGATCAGCTTGCGGCAGTCGATATACGTGGGGCTGGGCAGGCCCGAGGCCAACGTGAACGGTTCGCGTGCGTTAAAATGGACAGCTTTGATTTCAAGCAGCATCCGCGCTGTGAGGCGAGCCATTTCTTCGGGCGAGGGGTAAGATGTAGGGATCATCGGGGCATCCTGAGGCTGGGTGCCAGAGGTGCGCGTGGCACCCCCAGCGGATAGAGAAAAGAGGCGAGATCAGTCGACGCGCCAGTGCAGGGGGAAACCGGCGTCAAAGACGGTGACGGGACCATCGTCGGTGTCGATCTTGGAGGGGTAAGTGACGGCATCGCCCTTAGTCAGGGTGATCGTGTCCTCGTTCACCGGCAGGCGGTAAAAGCCGGGCCCATTGCGCGAGGCGAACCCTTCTAGATTGTCCAGCGCATCCGCGCGTTCAAAGACTTCGGCCAGAAGGGACATGGTGTTGGTGGCGGTAAAGCACCCGGCACAGCCACAGGCCATTTCTTTGTTCGCATCGGTGTGGGGGGCCGAGTCGGTTCCAAGGAAGAAGCGCGCATCGCCAGAGGTGGCGGCGGTCACAAGGGCCAGACGGTGCTCCTCGCGCTTGGCGACGGGCAGGCAATAGTAATGTGGTTTGATCCCACCGACCAGAATGTGGTTCCGGTTGATGATCAGGTGGTGTGTGGTAATGGTCGCGCCCAGATCGGTTTCGTTCGATTTGACGTAGTCCACACCGTTGGCGGTGGTGATGTGTTCCATCACAACTCGCAGACCGGGGGTGGATTTGCGGATCGGGTCCAGCACGCGGTCAATGAACACCGCCTCGCGGTCAAAGATGTCGATATCCGCATCGGTAACTTCGCCGTGCACACACAGGGGCAAACCGATCTCTGCCATTTTTTCCAGAACAGGGCGCACCTTGTCGAAATGACTGACGCCGCTTGACGAATTGGTGGTCGCCCCAGCGGGATAGAGCTTGACCGCTTTTATCAAACCGCTGGCGTGGGCTGCGGCCACATCTGCCGGGTCGGTCGACTCGGTCAAATAGAGTGTCATCAGCGGCTCGAACGCCATGCCCTCGGGCAGCGCCGCAAGGATGCGGTCGCGATAGGCGGCGGCCTGATCGCCGGTCACCACAGGCGGAACAAGGTTCGGCATGATGATGGCGCGGCCAAAATGGCGTGCTGTTTCAGGTAGGACAGCATCCAGCATTGCGCCATCGCGCAGATGCAGGTGCCAGTCGTCGGGGCGGCGGATCACGAGGCTCTGGGTCATGGAGGTGCGCTAGCACAGCTGGGCAGAACGGGAAAGACCCTGCGCGCGGCTGGGTCTGTAATTTGGCACGAATTCAGAGTTATTCGGCGGGCGGTGGGGGTGGGGTAAAGGCCCCATCCTTGGCCTTGCTTTCGAGTTCTTCCAACTTTCTGCGCAGGCGCCGCATGGGCATGCGAGACAGAACATTGCGACACAACAGCATATTCAAATAGGGGCGACCCTCACGATCAAGGTGCCCAACCATGGATTTCAGATACCGAGGATAGGCCCGACGTGCGCGGTACAGGCGATAGAATGCGTGTGCGTTCAGCTTTTGTGTGCCTGCCAGCGTCAAAAGACGATAGAGCAGATTCATGTCGAGCAAGCGGGACTGCAGCTCTCCGCCCATGTGGCGCATCCGCAGACGGGTTACATTGGGGCGTTTGAACAACGTGGCGTGCATGGCATCCAGCGCTTGGGTGGGATCGTACACAACATAGGCACGATCAGCGGCATCCAGCATATCGGGGGCATAGCCATACCGGTCTGTGAAAGACACTCGGCGCATATCGGTAAAACGGTCGTCCCATTCGGTCATGCGCGGGTCGAGCGTTGCTTGGGGCTGGATCGCGACAACCGTGGCACCGGGCGAGGCGACAGAAAAGGCCGACGCGGCATAGCCACAGGGGCCAGCGCCATAAAATACAACGTGATCAAAGTCTTCGAAAAAGCCATCGTCGATCAGGCGGTCGAAAAATCCATAAACTTTGGCGTCGCGGAACCATGTGTCCCCGTCCGAGATGATGCATAGGTGCGACCAATCTTGTGCTTTGACCAGCTCAAACCCAAACGGTTGTTGGGTTTCGGACATCGCACGGATGCCTTGCTGGGTTTCGAAGGTAACGATCAGGGTGCTGCTGCGGTCAATGAAGGTCGCAAAGTGACGCTCACCCAATTCCTGGGACATGCCCTCGGCATCGGCCTGCTCAAGGAGCTTGGATTTCCAGATCCCCTTGCGGAAACCTGCAATCGACTCATCTATGCTGCTCTTTTCATCCGGCATTGCACTGGTCCTCAAAACTCCAACCGCTTTTCGGGCTGGTTATGAGAACCATGTCTAGCGGTGAAATAAGGCCAAATTGGGCAAAACTCAGGTCGGTTTCGGGTCGTTTTTTTCGCTGTCTTGGTTGGTTTTCATGCGTCCGATATTGGCAAAACCGGTCAAGGTGCGGGCGGATTGCGCATTCACCAACCGCGACGGTGGGGTCATCATCAGACGCGCAAACAAGGCGCGAAAGGGTTCCTGTTCCATCAGCTTTTGAAATCGCGATTTGCGCCACTGCACCGCGCGGTCATGCAACCTTGCCAGTGTTGAATCGGATAAAAGTTGGTCGCGCAAGTGAGTGCTTTGGGTGGCGTAGCGCGAGATAGAGGTGTCGGTGTCGGCATTGAAATTCCGTTCAACCCAATAATCCACCCCCAGCATGTGATCGGAATGCACGGCGCGCCCGCGATCCGCCTTGAGCACATAGCTTTCCATTGCGCCAAGCGGATAGTGGTTCAGTTGCACCAGCTCGTAATTGTCGCGGCCATAGTTGGAAAAGATCCGCTTGGTATGAAACGCCTCGCCCAACTCGCGCCCATTCCCATCAAACCAGCGCGCGGCATCAACGCGGTCGGGATCGGGTGAGCGTGGCCGGTGAACCCCCAGTTTTCGATAGGTTCCATCATTGCGATAAAAGGATTTGAACATCGAGGCGCGCCAAGGCCAGTGCATCACCCGCGGGGCACATTTGGTGAATGTTTCAGTGACCGGCGTATCCCCATAGCGGACTGTTTCACCATTGCCAAACAAACGCCATGTCAGAGTGATGGCGGTGGCATCGGGCAGGGCGGTTAACAAATCGGGTAGGGTGCCATCCCCGGTGCTGATATTTACGAATTCATCGATGTCCAGAGGCAGGATCCAATCTGCCTGACGGGCAAGCCGATGTTTGGATGCCATCTTGAGGCCGGTAAACTGGATACCTGCTTTGTCATAGGGTCCGTCATTGCGCAGGTGCGTCAGATGCCCCAATTCTTGCAACCGGTCCAACATCTTGTCGGTGCCGTCCTGACAGTCATTGGACAACACCAGAAAGTCGGTGAAACCGACGGCCTGATGGTGGGCCAACCATTCCAGCAAAAAGGCGGCTTCGTTGCGGACGGTCAGAACAGCAAGAAAGCGCATGTCAGCGAGACCTTATTGCAAAGCTGGGTCGTCGCCATGACCCAGTGATACTCGAAAAAGGGAGAAGGGGTTGCATCACTGTCTCAGGTTTCCAAATCCAGCGCCAGTGCATAGGCGACGCGCTCTGTTTCGGTCATCTTAAGGGTCAGCGCCTGTTGGTACAGATCCTCAAATTCGGGGTTTTTGTGCAGCTCTTTGGCCTTGGCCAAATGCCACTCCAATCCTTTTTGATGCCATGCGCGCAAGGTGTCATCCTGCATCAGGCGGTCATATTCAGCGCGCAAGCGGGGCAGGTTGCGTTTGATGGTGACATCGCGGAAATCAGACCAATCCATACGGATCCAGTAGTTCAACCCAATGGAGCGATCGACGTGCAACGCCCGGCCCCGCTGGCGCTTGATCAGATAGCTTTCCGCGCTGCGCAGGGCATAGTGATTGAGTTGAATAAGGTCATAGCCGATGGATTTCTTGGAGCTGCGCCAGCCTTTGTCGGCGGCTTCTCTGGTCATGTCTTTTCCCGACCCGTTGACCCACTGCACTTGTGAGCGGTGCGCATCGTCCAGTTTGTTGGGCCGGTGGCAGCTGATCTTCTCATAGGCACCGATGTTCTTGAACATGGTTTTGAAGCCCCAAACCGTATGGGGCTTGGGGCAGAATTTTGGGGCGCAGGTGTCAAATTGGTCGATCACCAGTTCATCCGACAGATGGGTGACGCCGTTGTGACCAAACAACCGCCATGTCATGGCAACGTTGGTTGCGTCGGGAACCTCGGCTAGGAAATCCTGTAAGGTGCCGTTGCCGGTCCGCACGTTGATAAATTCATCAACATCGATGTGGATGATCCATTCCGCGTTTTTGATCACCGGTTCTTTGAGCGCTTGGTTGAGCGCGTATTGCTGAGGAGAGTTGCCCTTCCATTCATCATTGTTGCGATGTTGGAGCACGCCAAGGTCCTGCAGGCGATCAAGAATTTCGGTGGTGCCGTCGGAACAATCGTTTGTGTAGATCAGAAAGTTATCAACCCCCATCGCCCGGTGATGGGCCACCCATTCGGTGATATAGGGGGCTTCGTTCTTCATGCAGCCAACGATCACGTTGCCTGAATTGTTCTTTGGCAGATCGCGCGGGGCAATCGGGGTATAAGCGGCGGCAAGCTGTTCTTCGTCTACGGCACCCAAACGGTTGTGCGGCGCAAAAGACGAGGTTTTGAGTTTTTCCAAATTTGGCAGGGCTTGGGGCGGCATCGATGCGCGTGCGCTGGCTGTGAGGCGTTCAAACGGTTCCGAAACAGGGGCGGGGGCCGGTTTGATCGGTGTTGGAGCGACGGTCTCGGCCGTGTGCTGTGGCGGTGGAGAGGACGCGGATTTTACCACAGGCGCGATGAGATGCTCCGAAAGTTCAGCGCGGCGCTCCTCGCCTTTTTCTTTAGTGGCTTTTTGAATGCGAAACAAAGCAGACAGCAGGTACTGGGATGCACGGAATCCGCGATCAGGATCCGCTTCGACCCAAGGTTGGGCTGGGCCGTTGGGTACAATGTCTTCGTCCAGCATTGGATGATCCAGCATCAGCGCGCTGTTCGCCGCCTCGAACCGTTTGGAGAGGGCTCCCAGCATGGTGGGGTCAGGGCTGGGACCGTTGATCTGCAGTTCCGCTTGCAACCCACGCCACAGCTGACGCGGCACATGTTTGTTTTTGAGCTTTAGAAACCGCAGCAACATTTCATTGAATTGACGGCCCCGTGCCAAAGACGCGGCAGAGGGTGGGACCTCGGGCGTGGCTTCTTCTGCGCGGCCAATATTGAACGGGATGTCAAAGGCACGGGTGATTGCGTCCACCGCTTCGCGGCTGTCAAATAGGTCTTGATCACAGCGAAGAAAACGCAGGCTTCCGGTTCCGAACACGCTTTCCCATGTGCGTTGCAGGGCGGGGAAATCAAGCCAGAACGCGGGGCCTTGGGTTTCTTCAAACACACCCGCCATTGGGTCAATTGCCGGCATGGTGTCGATCGCGGCCTGCCACCAATTGGGGGCGGTGCATAATTCCAGCTCTTGATCCAATGGGGTGGCGCGGCCCTCGATCACCTGATCTCCATAGTGGGTCATCATCAGGCGTGCAGGATCATCAATGAACGCAACAACTGTGATGTCTTGCGAAAACTTGGACAGCAGCTGATACAGCCGCGTGATTTCTGAGGGCCGGTACAATGAGGTGCTGAGCTGTGCTGCAGACAGGATCAGTGTGTCTGGGCTGTGCTGTTCAATCTCACGGGTGAGGCCTTGCTCAACATCCGCCAGCAGGTCGTATTGTTTGTCGGATGCCGCGAACCCACGGTTGAATCGCAAAGGGTCGACATGATCAGAATCGGTGATGGCCATGAACAGGCGGGTGTGGTTGCGCCCACCGGGGCTGCGAGGGAAGAGTATTCCCTTGCTTTTCAGCTGTTCCCGTTTGGTGTTCAGAATGTCCTGCAGGCGGTTTGCACCAGCGGCTTCGGGGCCGATATGAAGAAATATACGCATTAGCTTGCCTGCCCTTCGGCATCCAGAATGTCAGTGTGTGCAATTTTAGAATCTGTCTTCGGGACGTCTGGTTCCAGCAAATAATCCCGATTTGGGTTTGCCGTACCCCACCATCGGATTTTCATCCCCAGGAAATCGCCAATGTGTTTGGGGGCCTCTGGATCCAATATGTCGTATTCCAGAAAATTAGCGTTTCCGGCAAAGACCTGATGGCAAAAGGCGCGATGCCCTTCGACCCAACGGATCAGTTCCTCCGCTTTGGATCCATACCCGGCAGGCAGGCCGGGAATGCCAAATTCTGGCAACCGCTTGCTGCCTAGGTTGGTCCAACGCTGCATGCTTTCAACCAGCTGTGCCGCATCTCGATGGCTGTAGAGGAATTTGGTGCCGGGGTGGTGGCGGATGATGGCACTGAGCAAGCCCCAATCCATTTGGGGCCAATGGTTCTGACCATAGCGAACCACGCTGATTTCGGTGAAGGCATCAAAATCATCCAGCCGGCGCAACGGGTCGCCGTGGGCGAAGTAATCCGTGTACATCAAATCGCCCAGATAATGACGCGCCACATCCGGGTCAGTGGATTGCAGCCGTCGAATACGCCAATCCGCAACCTTCAGGCCCGATTTTTTTAGCGCTTTGCCCAAGGTTGTCGTACCTGATTTTGGCAGGCCCAGATTCACCACGCGCAATCGACTCATGCCGGTACCTCGGACGTAAGACCGAGTTTTTCCAAAAGCGCCTCTTCTGCCGGGGGCAGGGTCGAGGTTGCCCGCAGGTGATCGCGCATCTCTTTATAGGCGGGCTGGACCAGAAGCTCATCACGTTTCGCACGGTGTAGTGCGACGGCTTCCTCGTGAAGGGCGGCAATCTCAGGGTCGGATCTCAACGCCTGCAATTCACGTTCCAATTCAGGCAGATAGCGATGAATGCTAAGATCCTGCCAAGCAGGGTCGTTCCGGTCGCGCCAATAGCTGTCATCAAAGGCACGGTGTTCACGGTTCACATCGCCCCGGTCATTTTTTACCAGATAACTGTCGAGGCTACGCAGGGCATAGTGGTTAAGTGTGGCGAATTCGCGTGCGCCCCGAGACGGGAACTTGCGGATCCGGCGCGGATTTGCAGCGACCAGAAAACGGTGGGGCACATCGCGGCCTGCGCCATCGGTCCAGCTGGGGCGCTTCTTGGGCGGCAGTTTCGAGCGAAAGAAGGGGCGGTGTGCCCCATAGTATTGCAATGGGAAATCATACCGGACCAGCGACTTGACTTCGATCGCGCTCTCTCCACCCCAGAGGTCAGGGTTATGGGATCGGGTGAATTGTTCGATGACCGGGCGATCTTGAAATGTTTCGATTCCGTCGTTGGCGAAAAACTGAAACGACAGGCTGATCGTTTGTGGGTTGCCACAGGCCTCGATCAGCGCTGGGATGGTGTGATCGCCCACATGGATGTTTAGGAATTCATCAACATCGGCAACCCAAACCCAGTCAGCGTTCAAGACCACGTCCTGTTGCCGGGAATCTTTCAGGGCCTCCATTTGATAATTGCGCCCCTCGGCGGGGTTGGGCAGGTGCTGCACGATGCCCCTGTCTGCCAGAGCGTCCAGCAAACGGTCGCTCGCGTCGGAACAATCGTTTGAATAAAACAGGAAATCGGTCACGCCGATCAATCGGTTGAACGCGATCCATTCCAAGAGGAATGGTCCTTCGTTCTTGATGCAGGTTACCGCTGTTATCCGCATGTTTTCCCCCACGTGGGGTATCTGTTACCTGTACTTTTCACTGGTGTCCGCCTCTGTCGAGCGTATTTGCCTGCGCTCTGTTTGTTTCCAAAGTCATGACATTTTGGGCTGAATCCGTCAACATTGCGCTAAGATCACTCTGGTGTGACGGCAAGGGGCATGTTGCCGGAACGGAACGGTTTGTTGGCGGTTGACGCGGCTCTGTGTCTGGGGCCTGTTAGGGGGCGAGGAGACCGAGCATGCAAAATCCAACGACGATTGATGACACGCAGGCCATGTTGACCGCGCAGGGCTATGTCTGTGGACGGGCGCTGGCGACGGTGGTTTTTTTGTCCCTGAAACTGGGGCGACCTCTGTTTCTAGAGGGAGAGGCCGGTGTCGGGAAAACTGAAATCGCCAAGGCGCTGAGCGCGGCTTTGGGGCGGCGCTTGATCCGGTTGCAATGTTACGAAGGCCTGGACGCGTCATCTGCAGTCTATGAGTGGAATTTTCCTGCGCAGATGGTGGCGATCCGCACAGCCGAAGCGTCGGGTGGGGCGGATCGGGCGGCATTACAAACTGAATTGTTTTCGGAGGAATACTTAGTGGAACGCCCCTTGCTCGAGGCGATGCGGCCAGATGAAAATGGCGCGCCGGTTCTTTTGATTGATGAGTTGGATCGGACAGACGAACCCTTTGAAGCGTTCCTGTTAGAAGCATTGAGCGATTTTCAGGTCACGATCCCAGAACTGGGTACGATCAAAGCGCCAGAACCACCGATTGTGATTTTAACCTCGAACCGAACCCGCGAAGTGCACGACGCGCTGAAACGCAGATGCCTGTATCACTGGGTGGATTATCCTGACTTTGATCGCGAACTGGAAATCCTGCATGCGCGTGCACCGGAGGCCGCGGAAAACCTGAGCCGTGAGATCGTTGCCTTTGTGCAGAAGCTGCGCACCGAAGATCTGTTCAAAAAGCCGGGGGTGGCAGAAACGATTGACTGGGCCAAGTGCCTGTTGGCTTTGGATGTGATCAATCTGAGCCCCGAGGTCATCGCCGATACGTTGGGGGCAATTTTGAAATATCAGGATGATATTCAGAAATTGCAGGGCTCTGAGGCCAAGCGCCTTTTGGATCAGGCCAAAGCCACGCTTGTACCCGCGTGAGTTTTGATCTGGGGCATCGGTTCGTGAGGGGGAGCAGGAGTCATGGCTGAACAGCTGCCGCTGGAAATACCAGACGAGCCAAAGCTGGCGCAGAACATCACCCATTTCGCACGGGCGTTGCGCAAGGCTGGATTGCCGATTGGTCCGGGGCGGGTGATTGATGCGGTGCATGCGGTTGAGGTGGCAGGGTTCACCGAGAAGCGTGATTTCTATTGGACTCTGCACGCCTGTTTCGTGACCCGCCCCGAACACCGCGCTGTCTTTAGTCAGATCTTTCGGCTGTATTGGCGGGATCCACGATACCTAGAACATATGATGGCGGCGATGCTACCCGCTGTGCGTGGCGTTCAGGAAGAGCGCAATGCGCAATCTGCGGAAAAGCGCGCGGCCGAAGCGTTGTTGGATGGCGCCAACCGTGATGTCCCGCAAGCCCCCGAACAAGAAGAGGAAGAGGGCACCGAGATCGAGGTGAACGCCTCGCTCACCATGTCGCGGGAAGAGAAACTGCGCAGTCTGGATTTCGAACAGATGAGCACTGCTGAGGTGGCTCAGGCCAAGCGGATGCTGGCACGGCTCTCTCTCCCGGTTAAACCGATCCCATCGCGACGCGGGCAGGCCAGTTTGCGCGGGCATCGTATTGATTGGCGGCGCACATTGCGCAGTTCGATGCGTCAAGGCGGTGAAATTCATGACATTGCCCGTCTGACACCCAAACCGAGATGGCCCAATCTGGTGGTGCTTTGCGATATCTCGGGTTCTATGAGCCAATACAGCCGTATCATTTTGCACTTCCTGCACGCGGTCAGCAATGCCAAGGGCGCGGGATGGGCCAAGGTGCATGCCTTTACTTTTGGGACGCGGTTGACGAACATCACCCGCCATCTTGATCACCGGGATGTGGATGCGTCGCTGGCCGCTGCGGGGGCTGAGGCGCAGGATTGGGAAGGTGGCACGCGTATTGGCGAATGCTTGCATGCCTTCAATCGGGACTGGTCACGCCGGGTCATGGGGCAGGGCGCTGTTGTATTGCTGATCACAGATGGGTTGGATCGGGATGACCCCGATGCGCTGGGCCGTGAAATGGAGCGGTTGCATTTATCAGCGCGCCGCCTGATCTGGCTTAATCCATTGTTGCGTTGGGATGGGTTTGCCCCAAAGGCGCGTGGCATCATGGCGATGCTGCCGCATGTCGATAGTTTTCGCGCTGGGCATTCGATCGCATCACTGGAAGAGCTGGCACAAGTGATCTCGCGCCCGGAAGATGTGGGTGAAAAGGCGCGCTTGATGGCGTTGATTTCCAGCTGAAGCCGCGTTCGGTCCTGTGCCGTTGCATTGAGATCCGTAGTCTGAGTTTGATCTAAATCATTCTGAAAGTGGAATGTAAAACGTATTCTCGCGTTTGAATGTAACGTGCGAAGGGGAATCACATGCCGTTGAACTGGAAAACCGGGGGGCTGCTGCTGGGACTGGTGTTCTTTGCTGCTGTATTGCTGGTCAAGCCGATCGGAGTCTCGACTCAATTTGTTATTTTGGATGGGATCGTGGCGGATGCGGTCTCACCGAATTTGGTGACACAAACCGACGATGGGTACACATCGACCAATGCGTATCTTGCGAAATCCAATGGCAAATACGCCAAGGCGGTCTCGAACCCGTTGAACTATAGCTTTGTGTTTGTTGTTGCGATGATGGTGGGCGGGTTTCTGTCCGCGCTGGCGCGCGGTGGCCTAAGCGCACCTGAGCGGATCATGCCGGCCCTGTGGCGGGTGAACTTTGGTGACAACCAGATGAAACGTTATGTGGCGACCTTTTTCGGGGGTTTTGTCGTGCTCTATGGCGCGCGTTTGGCCGGGGGCTGCACATCCGGTCATATGATGTCGGGTATGATGCAAACCGCACTGAGCGGATACATTTTCGCGGCTGGGGCCTTTGCTGCCGCTGTTCCTGTTTCTCTGATGCTGTTTAAAAAGGAAGCCTGAGCCATGACTGTTATTTTGTTGGCGATCGTGATCGGTGTAGCCTTTGGCGCTGTTCTTGATCGGGTCGGGGCCTCGAACCCATCCTATATCAACGCGATGTTGAATCTGACCAATCTGAACCTTGCGAAATCTATTCTTTTGGCCATCGGTGTCGGATCGGTTTTGATGTTTGGTGGTCAGATGCTGGGTTTTGTGGATGTGGGTCATATGTCAGTCAAAACTGCCTATGCTGGCGTTTTTCTGGGTGGTTTGCTGTTGGGTGCCGGTTGGGCACTGTCCGGCTTTTGTCCCGGCACAGGTGTTGTTGCGGCTGCGACGGGACGCAAGGATGCGTTGTTCTTTATCGCGGGTGGTCTGTTGGGCGCGGCGGCCTATATGGTTACATATCCGAGCTGGGAGGCGTCGGGGATGCTGGATAAAATCGCGGGTGGCAAGGTGACTTTGGGCACCATCCCGGGGGCAAAATATGATGGTCTGACTGCCATCTCGGGCGACATTCTGGGCTTGGTCCTGGGTCTTGGATTTATCGCCGTTGCTTTTGCTCTACCGGAACGGTTCGTTGGGTCACCTGCTCAGGCGCAACCAGCAGAATAAGGGTCCTTGCCCGAACCTGGGCCCTTGAGTGGGGTCGGGTGCATTGTGTCCAGACCTCACGCTCGCGGCCCGGTGAATACATGTTATTCACCGGGCCGCTTTTCTTTGTCCGCCAAGCAACTATGGTGAGGCGGACATTTTTTGTTTTGAGTGATCCCTGTGGGAGGACTGGCATGGACCGATTTGACAACAGCCCAGAGACGGCACTGGCCTGGCACCGCAAGGGCGTTGGGGCAGCGTTGGCGACTGTTGTGCAAACCTGGGGCAGTGCGCCGCGCCGGGTTGGAGCGCAATTGGTGATTGGCGGAGATGGCCGCATCGAAGGCTCTGTTTCAGGCGGATGCGTCGAAGGGGCGGTGATCGTCGAGGCGATGGATGCGCTGGAAGACGGAGAGGCGCGGTTGCTTGAGTTCGGCGTCAGTGACGAAGATGCGTTTGCGGTTGGCTTGGCTTGTGGCGGAACCATCCGCGTCTTGGTCGAACCGATTGGCAAAGCAATGAGCGAGGCGATGTTGGCTGATCTGGTTGTCGCTCGCGCGAAACGGGCTGGCGTGATTTACGAGGTCAATATCGAAACGGGACACCGTGAGTTGAAATCTCCAGAAGCCTATCCAGATCGCATGCGTATGGATCGCTCGGGGTTTGAAGAGGATGGCGCGACCTTTGTTGCAGTGCACAATCCGCCGCTGCGATTGATCGTGATTGGGGCGGTGCACATTGCTCAGGCGTTGATCCCGATGGCGCGCATTGCCGGGTATGATCCTGTTTTGGTTGACCCGCGCGAGGCGTTTGCCTCGGATCAGCGGTTTCCGGGGGAGCGTATCCTGACCGATTGGCCGGATGAGGCGGTCGCAAAGCTGGGGCTGGATACACGCACAGCCTTGGTATTGTTGACGCACGACCCAAAACTGGACGACCCAGCGTTGCAGGCAGCTCTTGCCGCTGATGTGTTTTACATCGGGGCGCTGGGGTCAACGCGCACTCACGCCAAACGGGTCGATCGTATGCAAGAGGCGGGCTTCACTGCCGCTCAGATCGCCCGTATTCATGGCCCGATTGGGTTGGATATCGGCGCGGCGGGGCCATCCGAAATTGCGGTATCCATTCTGGCGCAGATGACGGCTGTGTTACGAGGTAAACTTGCATGAAGTTCGGACCTCTGCCTGTAGGTGCGGCCGAAGGGGCCATATTGGCGCATTCGGTGACCGTCGATGATGGCCGATTGCGCAAAGGTGTAACACTGACAGTCGGACATCTGGAGCGGTTGAGCACAGCCGGGGTCACAGAGGTTGTTGTGGCCCAGTTGGAGCCGGGGGATCTGCACGAAGATGAGGCCGCGCGCCGACTGGCTGCTGCCCTTGTTGCAGACCCGGAGATGGCGCATTTAAAGGTGACAGATCCTTTCACCGGGCGGGTCAATTTGCTGGCTGCTGGTCCGGGTGTTGTTGAACTGGATGTTGCCGCGATTGAACGGTTCAATCTCGTCCACCCAATGATAACAGTGGCAACCGTGCCCCCGTTTCAGCAAATGGCTGCCGGTGGCATGGTTGCGACAATCAAGGTCATTTCGTACGCAGTGTCTGAACGGGACGTCGCCGCAGCCTGTGCTGAGGCATTGGATACGATCCGCTTGCGCCGACCAATATACAAAACGGCGGGATTGGTGATTTCTGACATTTCGGGCGGTCCTTCAAACGACAAGGGGATCCGGTCGATCAGTGCACGGGTCGAAGGTTTGGGGATGTCTATGGCAGACATACAGATCACTGACCATGATCCGGATGCATTGGCCGACGCTGTGCAACGGATCAGTGGCGATTTCGTGATGATTTTGACGGGCTCTGCTACGTCCGACCCCGAAGATGTCGCGCCAAGTGCCGTGCGTCTGGCAGGCGGGCAAGTTGAACGGTTTGGGATGCCGGTGGATCCGGGAAATCTTTTGTTTCTAGGCAAGTTGGGTACGCGTCCAATCATAGGGCTACCGGGATGCGCGCGCGCGCCGGCCTTGAATGGGGCGGATTGGGTGCTGAGCCGGGTTGCCTGTGGTCTGACCGTTCGAGATCGCGATATTGCGGCGATGGGTGTTGGTGGGTTGCTCAAAGAAATACCTACGCGACCGCAGCCACGGGCGGGAAAACGGCACCAATAGGCACGTTGACGCAACGGGAACTCTACATACTCGAGGCGCGCTTTAGCCTAATTCTGTATAAAAATCAACTATACCAAATGGTCAAAAGTTTTAGTTCTCAAATGCAGGGGGGCGTGTTTTACTCTCCTCAACAAGATTTTGATAAGGGGAGGAATAGATGACACAGGTCTCAATGACCGTGAACGGTCAGGCTGCGAGCGGAGAAGCAGAAGGCCGCACGTTGCTATCCAGTTTTTTGCGAGAACAACTGTCGCTGACAGGAACGCATGTGGGGTGCGACACCGGCCAGTGCGGTGCTTGCACAGTGCACGTTAATGGCGAGGCGGTTAAAGCGTGCAATATGCTGGCCGTCGAAGCCGACGGAGCCGAGATCAGCACGATTGAGGGCCAGGCTGCTGAAGATGGCACGATGAACACCATTCAGCAGGCCTTTCAGGACTACCATGGTTTGCAGTGCGGATTCTGCACGCCGGGCATGGTGATGTCAGCGGCTGCGCTGTTGAAAGACAATCCAAAGCCAAGTGAAGCTGAAGTGCGCGCGCACCTCGAAGGCAATATCTGCCGCTGTACGGGCTATCACAACATCGTCAAAGCGATCTTGGCTGCGTCCGGTCAGGATGTAGGCGCTATCGCTGCAGAGTAACGTTCCTAACACGCGCATTCGGCGCGGGCGCTTTTGAGGAGAAACGCCCGAGGCCACGACCGGATCGCCATGGGGCGGAACCGGGACAACGGGAGGAGAACAAGCTATGCCCAAAGACAGTGGCATCGGAGCCAGTTCCAAGCGACGCGAAGACGTCCGCTTTTTGACCGGAACAGGTAATTATACCGACGATATCAATATTCACCGCCAGACGTACGTCTATTTCCTGCGTTCAGACGTGGCACATGGCAAAATCAACAACATCGGTTTGGACGCGGCGAAAGCCATGCCCGGCGTTGTGCGCATCTTTACCGGTGCCGATTTTGAGGGCGTCGGCTCCATCCCATGCGGGTGGCAGGTCACAGATCGCCATGGCGAGCCTATGCAGGAACCGGCACACCCGGTGCTGGCCCAAGGCAAGGTACGCCATGTGGGCGACCCGATTGCAGCGATTGTCGCCGAAAGTCTGGAACAGGCCCGCGATGCTGCAGAAGCGATTGAGCTGGACATTGATGAACTGCCCGCCGTCGTTGATATGAAGGCGGCGCTGGTCGATGGAGCCACCAAGGTTCACGACGATCTGACTTCGAACCTGTGTTATGACTGGGGTTTTGTAGAAGAAAACCGCGAGGCCGTAGACGAGGCGATCAAGAATGCTGCCCACGTCACCACGTTGGAGCTGGTCAATAACCGGATGATCGCCAATCCGATGGAGCCGCGCGTGGCTGTTGGCGAATATAATCGCGCCAATGACGAAAGCACACTGCACACCACCAGCCAGAACCCGCATGTGATCCGGTTGCTGATGGGTGCGTTTGTTCTGGGTATTCCTGAGCACAAGTTGCGTGTTGTCGCCCCTGATGTGGGTGGCGGATTTGGCACCAAAATCTTCCATTATGCCGAAGAAGCGTTCTGTACCTTTGCTGCCCGCGCGATCAACCGCCCGGTCAAATGGACTTCATCACGGTCTGAGGCGTTTATGTCTGATGCACATGGTCGGGATCATGTGACCAAGATTGAATTGGCGTTGGATGCAGATAACAACTTCCTTGCTGTGCGTACGGACACGCACGCCAACATGGGGGCTTATCTTTCAACGTTTGCACCGTCGGTTCCAACTTGGCTGCACGGAACACTTATGGCGGGGAACTATAAGACCCCGTTGGTTTACGTGAACGTCAAAGCCGTGTTTACCAACACAGTTCCGGTTGATGCCTATCGCGGCGCGGGGCGCCCCGAAGCAACCTATCAGCTAGAGCGGGTGGTGGACAAAGCCGCGCGGGAGTTGGGCGTTGACCCGATTGCATTGCGTCGTCAGAATTTTATCACTGAATTCCCCTATGCCACCCCAGTGGCGGTGGAATATGACACCGGTGATTACAACGCGACGATGGATAAGCTGATTGAGATTGGCGATTTTGATGGGTTCAAAGCCCGTCGGAGCGTATCCGAAGAAAACGGCAAACTGCGTGGCCTAGGTGTCAATTGCTATATCGAAGCTTGCGGCATTGCACCGTCCAATCTTGTTGGGCAACTTGGTGCACGGGCGGGACTTTATGATGCCGCAACGGTGCGGGTGAACGCGACCGGGTCAATCTCGGTCATGGTCGGGGCGCACAGCCACGGTCAGGGTCACGAGACATCTTTCCCGCAAGTTGTGGCGGAAATGCTGGGCATTGACGAGGGGATGATCGATATCGTCCACGGTGACAGTTCCAAGATCCCGTTTGGCATGGGCACATATGGATCGCGCTCAATTGCGGTTTGTGGGTCTGCCATGGTGCGTGCAACAGAAAAGATCATCAACAAGGCCAAGAAAATCGCGGCCCATTTGATGGAAGCGTCGGATGCGGATATCGAACTGAAGGATGGTCAATTCAGCGTAGCGGGGACCGATAAATCGGTGGCTTGGGGCGATGTGACTTTGGCTGCCTATGTGCCGCATAACTATCCGTTAGAGGACATCGAGCCAGGTCTCGAAGAGACTGCGTTTTATGATCCAGCGAACTTTACCTATCCGTCAGGCGCCTATGCCTGCGAAGTAGAGGTCGATCCTGAAACGGGTAAGGTCACCATTGAACGGTTCGCAGCTGCTGATGATTTCGGCAATGTTATCAACCCAATGATCGTTTCTGGTCAGGTCCATGGTGGTCTGGCGCAAGGCATCGGTCAGGCGTTGATGGAGCAGGCTGTTTACGACGCAGATGGTCAGTTGCTGAGCGCCTCCTATATGGATTACGCGATGCCACGGGCTGATGATGTGCCGTTCTACGATGTGGATCATTCCTGTCAAACGCCATGTACCCACAACCCGCTTGGGGTCAAAGGGTGCGGTGAGGCCGGTGCCATTGGCTCGCCCCCATCGGTGGTGAATGCTGTGGTGGATGCGCTGCAGTCGGCTGGCAAGGATGTCACCCACATTGATATGCCGCTGTCACCGTCACGCGTTTGGGCTGCGATGAACAGTTGAGATGAGGGGATGTGGCGAGGGGGTGACCCCTCGCTGGCCCCGCATGATTTATAGCCAGAAGAAGAGCCAAGGTCAGTCTCTTCGGAAAGGAAGACGAAATGTATAATTTCGAGTTTGAAAAGCCCTCGACCATTGCGGACGCTGTTGCTGCTTTGGGGCAAGAGGATGCACAGGCGTTGGGCGGGGGGCAAACCCTAATCCCAACCCTGAAACAACGCTTGGCATCACCAAGTAAATTGGTGTCGCTGACGGCGATTCCTGAAATGCAGGGGGTGTGCGTAGAAGATGGCGCTGTCAACGTCGGGGGTGGCACCACGCATGCGGCCGTCGCCGCAGGGGCAGCTGAATCGTATCCTGCGCTGGCAGACCTGGCGGGTCATATTGGCGATCCGATGGTGCGCAATCGCGGAACTGCTGGGGGATCCTTGGCGAACAACGATCCGTCAGCCTGCTATCCGGCGGCTGCATTGGGATCGGGCGCAACGATTGTGACCAACACGCGCGAAATCGCTGCAGATGACTATTTCCAAGGTATGTTCACCACTGCGTTGAACGAGGGCGAAATCGTAACGTCCGTCCGGTTCCCAGTGCCCGAGGCGGCGAGCTATCAAAAGTTCCTGCAGCCTGCGTCGCGGTTTGCTCTGGTCGGTGTTTTTGTCGCCAAATATGCGGATGGCGTGCGCGTCGCCGTAACGGGTGCCTCTGAAGAAGGAGTGTTCCGCTGGTCCGAAGCTGAAGCAGCCCTGAACAAAGAGTTCCGGGGTGACGCACTGATGGATCTTAAGATCAATCCGATGAACATGATCGGGGATCTGCACGGGACCAAAGAATACCGTGCACATTTGGTGTCTGTCATGACCAAGCGCGCTGTCGAGGCAGCAAGCGCCTGAAGCTGACAGTCTGGGCATTGTGAATTTGTATTGTAAGCCGTGCATCTTTGGATGCGCGGCTTATGCGTTTCAAAGACTTAGGTGAGGCATGATCCTTAATATCTGGAACAGTTTCCGCCGCCTGCCAGTTTGGGTGCAGATCTGGGTGGGGCTAATTTTAATGCCGGTGAATCTGCTGCCTTTGGCGTTTTTGTCAGAACCCAGAGCGGGGCTTTTCGCCAGTCTTGCGGTTGGGGGAATGGTTCTCAACCTGCCTATTTTGCTAAGAGAGCAGGGATTGTCTAAAGCGATGGCCATACCGCATCTGTTGCTGTGGATTCCTTTGGTTGTTGTCTTGTTTCGTCAGTTGCGTGATGGGGGCGATATGGGGCCGACATACATTACAGTGCTGGCGGTATTACTGGTTGTTGACGCGATCTCTCTCGCGTTCGATTTTGTGGATGCTTTGAAATGGTGGCGCGGGGATCGTGCGATTGCCTAGGCAGGTAGAGCGGAATAGATCCCTAATCCCCCAACCAAAATCAGACTGAGCGCCCAGATCGCTTCGAGATCAAACCAGCTGCGCGACAGGAACTGCAGACCTAGCCAGCGATGGACTGCGATAGCCAGTCCACCTCCCGCTAATAACATCGCTGCAGTATGCAGAACTGCAACGCCGAGGGTCAGCATCGCATTTCGGGCCATCAGATCAGCAGCAGCGCGATGCCCTTGGTCCAATTCCTCGATCCGGCAGAGACCCAGATAGATCGGAACCAGCATCAAGGCTGCGCCATGCACCAGAGCCACCAGAAAAGACCACAGCGCCAGTCGGGTCGGCGGAATGCGGGACAAAAAGCGAGGATGTTTGCGTGTGATAAGCAACCAAAGGCCAAGCCCCACCACAATAACGCCAGCGACAAGGCGCAACTGACGCTCGTAATGGATCAGCAACGTCATCGCTGAGAGCGGCAAAAGGATCACCAGCATGGCTAGAAAGTGCCCAATCGCCAGTGCCCCCAAAGCGCGATACAGGGCACCGGGGCGTTGTTCCATCAAGGCAGAGGATACCGCCAACGGCCACCCCATTCCCGGGTTCAAGCCATGATACAAACCACTGAGAACAACGGCCAGCCAAAGGCCAGCCGTCGTGGACATTAGGTATTCCAATCTTTTCCCTGCCTCAGATTAGACGGAAGGGTAGCAGAAGCTGTCGGTTGAACAGTCGCCCCCTTCGAGCCGGATCTGGTGGCTGCGGTAGCCATCGGGGAATTCGACCCAAAATTGCTCATCCAGTGTCAGACCGCCATCCGCACCAACATTGGCCATAACCATTGCGGCACCACCTTCGCCCGGATAGAACTGATCATCCCATGTCGAATAGAGCGAATTGGTCCAATAGACCCGTTTGCCATCTCGGCTGATCTCAACCATCTGGGGTCCATATCCAAAGGTCTGCCCATTGGGATGTTTGGTCTTTTTGACGATTCCGCCGATTTCGACCTTGCCAGCCAGAACCGGGTTCATCGGATCGGATACATCGTATTGGTGCATTTCACCGGTGCCCCAGCACGCGACATACAAGAATTTGTCGTCAAGGCTTAGGTCGATGTCCGTGACCAGGGGCGGCACAGCTGAGAACCCTTTAAGCAGATCGGGCAGATCATCAGGATCAGCAGGCTGCGGGTCTATGGTTATGGTTTTCTTAGCTTCAAATGTACCATCCTCATTGCGCCACCACGTAAAGATCGCGCCTTGCAGGTTGGTGGTATCAACCACAACTCCACAGAACCCATATTGTTTGACCGGATCATGGGCGGGGCGAATTTCCAACGCCATCTGGTGATTTTCACCCAGATCAATGGTTTGTACATTCTTGCGCGCCCGCAGGTCCCAGAAATGGATTGAATGACCGTATTTATTGCTCAGCAGATCTTCGGCGACGATCCCGTTTTCGAATTGTGGTGGCAGGCCCCATTCTGAACTGACCATGTAATCCCGAGGCAGGTTCCACCAGAAATCATAGTGCTTGTCCTGCAATCCCCTGTCCATTTCATAGCGGCCGATGATTTCAAAGGTTTCGCAATCCATGATGAAAATTCCGGGCGGGCCGTCTGTTCCATCCTCGCCACCACCGCCAAGAGTCGAGACATAGATGCCTTCGGGACCACAATGGATGGTGTGGGGGCGGGAATAGCCGGTTTTGGCAAAGACCTCCTCGGGTTCGATAATCTTGTGGATCTTGGCATCCAGCGGATCCTTGACGTCGATCACATAAATTCGCGAGGACCGGATGCCTGGAATGATCAGATAACGCCGCTCAAGAAAGGCGTGGCCGGTTAGGGGGGACAAAGCGGAAGAACAGGCATTCCAACCGAAATGATGGAATTCATCGCCTGTGTTGGGCATCATGACCTTGTGCACGATCTTGCCGTAATCATCTGATGACGGATCTACATTCACCACAGCTAGCCCATCGGGTTGTGAAAAATCCGGGCTCAGCATCAGCGTAAAGGCCAGCGTTTCCACTGGGGCTTCCATCGCCAGCTTGGGTGAGGGGTGAAATGTCGGATCGGGTCGTAAATTCATTCTGAGTCCTCCCATTCAAATAGGCCGGAGACAGGAAAAAATCTTGGTATTTTGAATATTGTCGTGACTATCTCCCGGCAACGCTATGGTCGGCGGGAGATACGTTCTGGTCAAGTATTACCTTCATCAAAGAGTTACCTTTGACCGGTTATTGCTGCTTTGACCATTCTGAATCGGGATCAAACAGTATGATCGCCTGTGCAATATCAAGGGTATCTTCACCCAGATCAGCCTCGTAAACGGTGCCGTTTTCAGCGACCAGAAAGCTGGTGATACCGCTGTTGCCATAGTCCGAAGGGACCGCAAGCATAGCATGACCCGCTACCATTTGATCGTTTATCAGATAGTTCATAGCGCCACCGGGTGCCGCGTCACCTTGACCCTGTAGGATCCGGTAATAATACCCGCCAAAGGGTTCGGGGTCTTGATCCGCGTCACCGTCATTGTACCCGTCAAGCGAAGCAAGTGCGATACGTTCCCCCAATGGGCTGTCGGCGCGTCCCCAAAACAGGCCATCTTGCCGACCCGGAGAGGACAGCAAGGCGCGGGCGAATTCCATCACCCCATCGCCGTCATGATCCACAAGGCGGTATTCCGCCTGAATATCCACATAGGCGTGCAGGGTTTCGATCGTGTCGAGCTCGTTTAGCCCTATTCGCCGGGTGTGCACTTCGTTGGCACCGGCCTCAATGTCAAAGGACCACCCTTGTTCGGTGTGGTGCAGTGGGATCGGAAAGGGCCAGCTGTCCACCCCTAGCAACAGGGTCGTTTTTCCATCTTCACCAGGTTGAAACCTATACCCATTTTGAACGAGTACAAGGATTTCGAGCCGGTTGATCTTATCCCGGTCAGGGTTGCCAGAAGACAGCAAAGGTTCAGCATCGGTGCCAAACACAGTCAATAGAGCGGCGGTGTCTTGTGTGGAAAGCGCCTGCATCATCGCCTCAAGCGCGTCTTGTGGTGCTTGGTAGGTGGCAGGTTCCTCTGCGGAAATGGCGGGCGTGGCTGCAAGCAGGGCTAGGGCGGCAAGTGTGTGTTTCATTGTTAGATACATGGCTTATCTCCGTCCTCTTCCACCACCAGATGCGCGACCTCGTGCGCCGCCCGCTTGGGCGCGGGCACCGGATGCGCGCTGATGCATGGCACCTCCTCCTGAGTGGCTGCCTTGCTTGCGCGGTGCCGGACGCGCTTTGGCGGGGTTAGAGGCCGCTTTTGGGCGAGGTTTCGCCTGAGCTTTGGCTTTCGCTTTAGGGGCAGCGGCAGGCGCTTTGGCACGGGTGCGATCTACGGCATCTTTCCGCGCGTCAGCAGGCAAGCCGCCTGGGCGTTGGGCACCGGCCTTCTTAGCCCGTTCTAGATCCTTTGCGGCTCCGGGGCGCGAAATATCGGCGGCTCCGGTTTCTTTGGACAAACGTTGACGCATTTCATCGCCTCGGTCTGGTTTGCCTACTGGCATCGTTGTAACCCCATCCTGACCTCGGCGATTGCCGATTTCGTCGCGGGCTTTGTCACGGCGGTCATCATCCGGCTTCCAGCCGATGTTGTCGCGATCGCCAATGTTCACATCCCCATCGATATCAATGTCGATATCCGGATTGTGGATGATTGGACGCCCGTTCCACCCGCCACAGTTATGGCAGCCCCAATAGCCGTACCAATCGTCGTCATCATCAAAGATTTCCGCAATCAGTGCGACCGTACCAAAGGCGATCAGCCCGGTCGCAAGCGCATCCCCGGCGTCCGAGTCGTTGCTGTCGACATAAACCACCTCGGGATCATATTGGGGCACATAGACGACTTCGGGGTTGGTCGGTTGAATGATGATGGTTTCATCACCGGCGTCCTGGGTCACTTCAACGGTTTGCTCATCGCCGCTGGCCAAAGTTCCGGCATCGGCGGCGATCTTGCGCATGTCTTGCACCGCTGCCATGACATCGTCGTCTTGGGCCAGCATGACCGTGCCCATGGTTTCGGTCCATTCCACATGAACGGCCATATCCGTCAAAACATCAGGGAAGGCGGTCGCGAGAACCGTAACGCTTTCATCCCAGCCCTGTCCCTCGATCTCGGCTTTCAGGGTTTCGGCATCTTTGTCTTTGTTGTCCTGAACAAATCGGTCGGCCTTGATCACTTCAAGGGGAAACGTCGCAGCCACAAGAACCTGTATCAGCAAGGTATCAGGGTAGAGTGCGACAGGCGCGACAAGCTTTTGCAATTCGTCAGGGGACAGAAGCGTTACCTCTTCTGCAGGTTTGCTGTCTGCTTCCTGAGTTGCTTCAGTTGTGTCTGCTGTTGTTGACGTATCTTGCGCAGCCAGAGGGTGCGCAGCCAGAAATGCACACAACAGTACCGCTGAATAGTTACGGGTCTTCATCCGGTCTCTCCCCGGTTGTTTCACCGAACAGCTTAGGCAAGAAAATGTTTGAAACCAAATGATTTTCTGGGAGCAAGACAGAAAACGCCCCGTTCCGAGGGAAACGAGGCGCGTTCTCAGATCTGAAATCAGATCTTATTTTTGTGGAAGAGGGCCGATCATCATGATCATCTGGCGGCCTTCCATTTTAGGCATGTTTTCGATCTTGCCGTGTTCCTTGATGTCGCTTGCGACACGCTCCAGCAGTTCACGACCAAGGTTCTGGTGAGCCATTTCACGGCCACGGAAACGCAGGGTCACTTTGACCTTGTCGCCGTTTTCCAGGAACTTGTACACATTACGCATTTTCACATCGTAATCATTGGTGTCGGTGTTGGGCCGGAACTTGACCTCTTTCACCTCAATGATCTTTTGCTTTTTGCGTGCTTCGCTCTCGCGTTTCTGCTGTTCATATTTGAACTTGCCGAAGTCCATGATCTTACAGACCGGAGGAGCGGCATTGGGCGAGATTTCAACAAGATCCAAGCCAGCCTCATCGGCCATTTGCATGGCGCGTGACGGCGTAACAACACCGACGTTTTCACCATCGGCGCCGATTAGGCGGATTTCATTGGCACGGATTTTTTCATTGACGCGCGGGCCGGTGTCACGTTGTGGCGGCGCATTGTGAGGTCTGCGAGCTATGGACTCATTCCTTTGATCGTTAAATTCGATGAGCGCGAAACGTAACTTTCATGCTAAGGTGATTCAAGGTGAAATTGCCCCTTATTAGCGGATTTTCGTACAACTTTCCCCCTTGTGATCCTGGTTGTGCTCCCTCATTTGACACTCAAGACGGCCATCTAGGGGCCGCCTTTGCAAAAAGGATAATAAAAGATGAAAACTCTGATAGCAGTATTGATCGTCGTTGCCGCCGCTGCAGGTGGGTATGTTTGGATGAATCAAGCCGAAGAAGCCCCCACAGTTGAGGGTGCGATGGACAAAGTTAAAGACGCGGTAAGTGATGCCGTAGAGGAAACCTCGGAAGCAGCCAGTGAAGCAGCCGCAGATGTATCAAAGGCCGCTGCTGAGGCCGCTGCCGCTGCCAAGGAAGCTGCTGAAAAGGCGGCTGCTGATGCCGCAGCTGACGCAGAGGCCGCCGCCGCCGCCGCTGCTGAAGAAGCTAAGAAAATGGCTGAAGAAGCAGCCGCCAAAGCCGCAGCCGCTGCCACCGAAGCGGGCGAGGCTGCATCTTCGGCTGTCGAGAGCGCAACCGATGCTGCAAGCACAGCCGCGGCAGACGCCGTAGATAGCGCCAGCAAAGCAGCAACAGACGCAATGGACAGTGCTGCCAAAGCGGCAACAGACGCTTTGAACGATGCGACGCAGGCTGCAACCGATGCTGCCACAGATGCCGCCACAGATGCTGCGACCGACGCGGCCACTGATGCCGCAACGGATGCGGCAACCGATGCTGCAAAAGATGCGGTGACTGGAAACTGATTTCGATCAGCAAATAGTTCTAACCAAAAAAGAAAACCGCGCCAGAAATCTGGCGCGGTTTTTTGTTTCTAAATCTTTGCTGGATTAGCCAACAAAGGCCTTTTCGATCACAAATTCCTTGGGTTCGGAATTTGCACCTTCGCGCAGACCAAAGTCTTCAAGGATAACTTTGATATCTTTGTTGAATTCCAGGGATCCGCAAACCATACCGCGATCGGTTTCAGGGTTGATTGGGGCAATGCCCAGATCTTTGAAAACGGTGCCGTCTTTCAACAGATCAGTGATCCGGCCCATCTTGGGGCTGTCTTCACGCGTCGTGGTTGGGTAGTAGTGGATCTTTTCATGGAAACCTTCGCCCATCAACTCGGCCAACATTTCGTCTTGTTTGATGTTTTCGATCAACTGACGGCCATATTCCAACTCGCCCACTTCGCGGCAGGTGTGGGTGATGACGATCTCGTCATAATCTTCATAGGTCTGGGGTTCGCGCAGCAGCGAGGCAAAAGGCGCAAAGCCAGTGCCAGTGGCAAAGAACCAAAGACGTTTGCCGGGCAGCAGGGCGTCATGCACCAGCGTGCCAACCGGTTTGGGGCGCAGGATAATCTGGTCGCCCACATTGATGTGCTGCAGTTTCGACGTCAAAGGGCCGTTTTGAACTTTGATCGAATAGAATTCGAGTTCCTCGTCCCAACTGGGGGAAGCGATGGAATAGGCACGCAGCAGCGGTTTGCCATTGTCGCCCAACAAGCCGATCATGACAAATTCGCCAGACCGGAACCGCAGCGAGGCGGGGCGCGATACGCGGAACGAGAACAGGCTGTCGGTCCAATGCTTGACCTCGGTCACAGTCTGAGCATCGGGGAGAACGGGCGCCTTTACGGCGGCGGCAGTTTTGGTGGCTTCGGTCACGGATTTCATCTCTGTCATCGGTTGCACTGCCGGTTGTTTAACCGACACCTCTGATTAATCTTTGATACAAGTAAGGAAAAGGGGACAAATAGCCCCCTTTGGTTCAATTGCTGGCAATGACGCAGGATTATCCGCGCAGGCGGGCTTGATAGTTGTGGGCTTTCCAATCGGCGCGGGCAACCCATTGGTCCTCGGGCTGACGTTCGGCCAAGATGCCATCGATCTCAACTTCGTCGAAACCGGCGCGACGCGCCATCGCATATTGATCCGCCAGAACGTGACCTTTAGCGCGCAAACGGCCAGTGTAGCCTTTCAAGCGTAGGGTACGCGCGATCGTGAAGCCGCGCCCGTCCGCGAAGGATGGGAAATCAACGCGCACCATCTGGGCGTTGCCCAAACGTTCGCTCAGATCATCTGGGTCTGTGTCCGAAGGCACATCCAACGCGACGACATCATTGGCGGCATCGTCCAGGGTTACAAAGCCATCGGTCCAGTCATCGGGCTGAAAGCCCTCGTCATTTACAACTACATTCATGTTTTTGCTCCAACACGCACCATTTTGCCATCGACGAAATGAATGCCGCATTCTTCTTTGGTTTCGTTGCGCCAGCGTCCAGCGCGGGGATCTTCGCCTTCTTTGACAGGCGAGGTGCAGGGCGCACAGCCGATCGAAGGATAGCCTTTGGCCACCATCGGATGCCGGGGCAGGCGGTTTTCTTCCATATAGGCACGCACGTCATCGGGGGCCCAATGGGCAAGCGGGTTCACCTTGATCCGACCGGTGCCGTCCTCAACCTCAAAGAAGTTTAGCTCTGAACGGGTGCCGGATTGGAACCGCTTACGCCCGGTGATCCAACCGTCATAGCCGGACAACGCGCGCTGCAACGGCAAGGTTTTGCGCAACATGCAGCAGGCGTCGGTGTCGTGTGAATTGAGCGCACCATAAGGGTCGTCGCGGTCAATGTCGTCTCGATCTGCGCGAATGATGCGCAGGTTTCTTAGACCCAGACGTTCGCTGACGTCTTGCTGATAAACAAGCGTCTCTGCAAATAGCATTTGCGTGTCGACAAACAGCACCGGGGTCGATTTGTCGATCACAGCCGCCATATGCAGCAATACTACCGATTCAGCCCCAAAGCTTGAGACCAATGCGATATCGCCTGCCTCCTCCAGCGCTCCGTGCATGACATCGGTGGCGCTGTGGTGGCGGAAGCGGGCGTTCAAAAGGTCGACCTTGTTGGTCAGTTCCTGACGATCCGCTCCCAGCTCGGTTTGGATTTCATCAAGCGGCATCGGCCTGGGCCTCAGGGTAAAGGGCAGCCTTGAACGGGGCCAGACCTAGACGACGATAGCTCTCGAGGAAGGTTTCCTCCTCGCTGTTGCGCACGTCCAAATAGGCAAGTACTAGGCGTTCGATGGCCGGAACAATCTCGTCATACGAGAAACCGGGGCCTGCGCGTTCACCAACAGCGGCCGTTTCGGTCGCATCCCCACCCAGAGTGATCTGGTAGTTCTCAACGCCAGCGCGATCCAAGCCCAGGATACCGATGTGGCCAACATGGTGGTGACCACATGCGTTGATGCAACCCGAGATTTTGATCTTCATCTCACCGATGTCGTGCTCGAGCTTCAATTCGTCAAAGCGCGTCGCGATTTTCTGGGCGACAGGAATCGAACGGGCTGTGGCCAGCGCGCAATAATCCATGCCGGGGCAGGCGATGATGTCCGAAATCAACCCGATGTTGGCGGTGGCCAACTCGTGCTCTTTTAGACGCGCATGGATCGCGGGCAGGTCCGATTTGTGGACATGCGGCAAGATCACGTTCTGCTCGTGGCTGATGCGCAGTTCGTCATAGCCAAATTCTTGCGCCAGATCGGCCATAGCCCGCATCTGATCCGCCGTTGCATCGCCGGGTGTTTGGCCATGTTTCTTGATCGAAATCGTGACGATTGCATGATCGGCATTTTTGTGTGCGGAAATGTTCGTATCGACCCAAGAGCGGAACACCGGATCATTGGAGTAGGCGCTTTCGAACGACGCAACCGATGCTTCACGGAACGTTGGCGGAGCAAAGTGACCTTTGATCTCTTCCAACAGGGCCATATCAGCGCCTTTGAACTGTGGGCGCACCTGCAGGAACCGTTCGTTGACCTTGGCACGAATGGCGTCGATGCCATGCTCATGCACAGTGATCTTGATGCGCGCCTTATATTTGTTGTCACGGCGACCGATTTGGTTCCAGACCGACACGGTCGATTCCAGATATGCCAGCAGATCGTCAAAGGCGACATATTCGCTGAGTGTTTTGCCGATCATAGGCGTACGGCCCAGACCACCGCCCACGATGACTTTGGCGCCTAGAACACCGTCACGCTCAATCAATTGCAGGCCGATGTCGTGCGCTTTGATCACGGCGCGATCATTTTCCGCACCGGTGATCGCGATCTTGAATTTGCGCGGCATGAACTGGAATTCCGGGTGGTCGGTGGACCATTGGCGCAACAGTTCTGCATAGGGGCGTGGATCGGCGACTTCGTCCGCAGCAGCGCCGGCGAAGTGATCCGCTGTCACGTTGCGGATGGTGTTGCCTGATGTTTGGATCGCATGCATGCCGACCTCGGCCAGCGAGTCCAGCATATCCGGAATATCGTTCAGTTTCGGCCAGTTGTACTGGATGTTCTGACGGGTGGTGAAGTGGCCATAGCCCCGGTCCCACTTTTCGGCCAGCAAAGCCAGCTGGCGCATCTGGTCGCTGCTGAGTGTGCCATAGGGAATCGCAACCCGCAGCATATAGGCGTGCAGTTGCAGGTATACGCCGTTCATCAGGCGCAGGGGTTTGAATTCGTCCTCGGTCAAAGATCCGTCGATGCGACGATCCACTTGGGCGCGGAACTGGGCGTTACGTTCGGCAAGGAATTCGGTATCAAACTCGGAGTAGCGGTACATGGTTTTGCTGTCCTTGTTGCAGCCCCAGATTTCAGGGCCTTGGAATGGGAAGAGCGATCTTGGGCAGATCTAGGCTCAGGTCTGGGGCTGCGGGGGGAGTTCTTGTTTGCCGTGGAAATAATTCGACGGACCAGTGCGGCGGAAATCCTCGCGGAAATGCGTAGGTTCCGGGCCAGTTGCACCAAGAGCAACATCGGCCAGATACGCGCCAACGATGATGTTGGCCTGACGTTCGGCATCGAGCAGGCGCACCTGTGCGTGGGCTTCATCAGTGATGACTTCGGCCTCGGATAGGGTGCGGGACCAGTCATCCGTTGCGGTCAGATAGATCACGTCACCTTCGAGAAGGTGATTTGCGGTGACGACTTTAGGAGTGAAAGCACGGGCCATTATGCGAGTTCCTTCTTGAATTCGGTCAGAGCCTGCGCCGCATCGCGGGGCGCAAGGCCGTAAAAGGTCAGGGCGGGGCCGTTCAGTTCGGCTGCAGCAAGGTCAACAGGCAAGTTCTCGAGAGATGTCGCCAAAATACGCTGGTTTGGGCGGGATGCGTTTTCGACCAAGGTGATGGGCGTCGCGCGGTCGGCACCGTGCATGATCAGACGGCCCTGAACAAAACGCGCAGATTTCTTGCCCATATAGATGGCCGCAACTTCGCCGCCTTGCGCGAGCGCAGCCCAGTCGTGATCTGCAAAGCCTTGCATGTCGTGGCCGGTCAGGAACCGCACCGAAGAATTGCGACCCCGGCGCGTCAGGCTTTGACCGATCGACGCCACTGCCGCAGAGGCTGCGGTAATGCCGGGAACGATTGCCCACGAGATGCCAGCGGCTTCGACCGCGCCGATTTCTTCGTCCAGACGACCAAATACGGTGGGGTCTCCGGATTTCAGGCGCACAACACGTGCACCAGTCAAAGCGTATTCGACCAGCAGGGCATCAATGTCTTCTTGTTTCCAAGAGGGACCAAAGCCTGCCTTGCCTACATCAACCAATGTTGCCGTCTGACAGGCCACATCCAGAATGTCCTGACTGATCAAGCGGTCGTGCATCACGATGTCCGCAGCTTCAAAGGCACGCATGGCCTTGAGTGTCAGCAGGTCTGGATCACCAGGACCGGCGCCGACAAAGTCGACATGGCCTGGCATAGGCTGTGCAGTGGTGGTGATTTGATCAGGCATTGCGGCCCCCGGTGGTGTTTGACTTGACCTTCAATATAGGAAATATTCCCTACAAACTGCTATATGCGGGAGAAGATAAGGATGTTTGTTCCGGTTATTGAATAAAGTGGAACACCAGTCTCGAAAGAAGGAAGAAACTAGAATGTCTGTACGAATAGACGATACGGATCGGAAAATTTTGGCAGAGCTGCAACGCGACGCGAGCCAGTCTTTGGATGAAATTGCCGGTCAAGTCGGCAGTTCAAAGACCCCAGTTTGGAATCGCATCCGTAAATTGCGCGCCGCTGGGGTGATCGGTCAGCAGACCGTGGTTCTGGACGCCGAGGCGCTTGGATACGAGGCCTGTTTCTTTGTCTTGATCCGCACCTCGGAACACGAGGCGGAATGGCAAAACGCATTCCTTAAGGCATTGCGAGATCGCCCCGAAGTGCAGGAAGCCCACCGACTGGCAGGGGATATCGACTATATTCTAAAGGTCCGTGTTAAGAACGCCCGCGCTTATGATGCGTTCTATCAGGCGTTGATTTCCGAAGTGCGCGTACACAACGTAACCGCGCTGTTGTCGATGGAAGAGATCAAATCTACTACGATGCTGCCGCTGTAAATAATTGGGGGCGGCGGCCCCCTTTGGTTTTTTCAGGTTTGGACAATCAAGTTCGACAGACCGTGAAAGTGATAGGTATCGGAATACTGCGGCTGCTCGAATAGGCGCAGATTGGGGCATCGCTCAAACAAGATCGGAAGGGCGACGCGCATTTCCAGACGTGCCAAAGGTGCGCCAACACAGAAATGCAGGCCACCCCCGAAACTGGTATTGGTTTGGATCGGACGTGTTGGGGTAAACTGATCCGGGGTGCCCCACACGGTAGGGTCATGATTGGCCGCCCCAAGCAACAGCGCAACTTGGTCGCCACGATAGAAATGGTGGCCGAAAAGGGCAAGTTCTTCATATACATAGCGTGTGAACATGTGCAGTGGGGGATCATACCGCAAAATCTCTTCGACAGTTGTGTCTAATGTTTCAGGATTAAACAGGTGCGATTGTGTTTTGGTCTGCAATAGGGTTTTGACCCCATTTGACAGGGCATGGACAGTGGCTTCGTGACCGGCGTTCAATACAAGGATGCAGGTGCCGATCAGTTCATCAGTCGACAGCTTGGTGCCTTCTTCCTCGGCTGCAATCAATCGCGTAATCAGATCATCGCGGGGATCGGTCCGACGTTGTGTGATGTATTCCGTTAGAAATGCGGTGAATTCCGCTGAGGATTTGGCGGCAGTGTCTTCGGTCTCGCGGGTTCGGTTGGCTTGATACATGGCGACCATGTCATGTGACCAACGTAGCAATTCCGGCGCCATCTTTTCAGGCACCCCTAGAAGGCGACAGATAGTGATCACCGGGACCTGGGTGCAATAGGCATTCAGCAGATCGAAGGGCTGATCGGGAAAGCGATCAATTAACTGGTGACACAGGGTTTCGATATCCGGCGTGAGGGCTGTGATTGTGCGTGATGTAAACGCCCGCAGGATCAAAGCCCGCAAACGGGAATGGCGCGGTGGTTCCGCTTCTAGCAAAGAGTGGGCCTCGACCTTGAGCCATGGGGCCAGATGATCGGGTCCTTGAGTTGCCATCTCAGTGGGAACTTCGCGCCCAAACCGGCGGTCGCGTAAAATGGTGTGCACCGCCTCATGTGTGAACGCTGCGGGCATTTTGTACTGCGGCCAGAACAGCAGCGGGCCTTGCGCCCGCGCCTCAGCATAATAGGCATAAGGGTTCTGAACAAACGCGGGATCTGTCGGGTCTTGGTCGAATGTCTTCATAAGGCGCACCCTTGCGTTGACGCGTGTTGGATGCAAGACCCTTGATATGCAACGACATTGGATCATCCTTGGGTTTCTGTTGGTGGTCGGCGCGCTCAGCGCCGGCGTTTGGTCGTATGGCTACAGTCAAGCGGTTGGACAATTGGCCAAACGCGGCGAGGCTGATCTGGAACTGGCCAGCGGCCGGCTCAGTACACAATTGCAGCGGTTTCAAGAAACGGCTGTGTTGTTGGCGGACCATCCGGCATTGGACCATCTGGATACCCCGTTGGGTTTGAAGGCGGCAAAGGCCCTGTTGCTTGGCGTCGCGGATAAGACATCGGCGCTTGAATTGATGTATGCGGATAGAACCGGCACGGTTTTGGTTTCAGCGCGTGGTCTTGCCCCACCGAACTTGAATGCCCGGTCCTATTTCCGTCGGGCGATGCAAGGGGCGCTTGGCAGCGGTCACGGAATCAAAGATCCGCTGGAACGGCGTGCTTATTATTATGCTGCTCCGGATTTCTCCCCCGATGGGCGGGTGCGCGGGGCCTTAGTCATAGCGGTTGATATTGCGAATATCGAATGGGATTGGCGCGGGAGTAAGCCAGCGGTCTTCTTTACCGATACAAGGGGAGAGGTCTTTATCTCGAACCGGTCGGAAATTCTGTTCTGGCGTCGGGGGCCGGGGGGAGCTGGTTTGATACCACCCAATGGCGGGGCTTTGCCCTTTCAGGCGCAGGTGCTGGACCCACATGAGATCTGGCGCTTGGATTGGGGCCCATATTTGCCGGATACCGCCCTGCATCTGGTTCAGAACCTACCGGTCATCGGATTGCGGGGCGAAGCGTTGATTGACGTTGCCCCAGCGCGGCAACTGGCGTGGTTGCAGACCTATGCGGTGGCGGCGATTTGCCTTGCGTTTGGGGCGATGTTGTTTTTGGCCACTGAACGGCGACGTACGTTGGCCGAGGCCAACGCGGTGCTGGAAAGCCGGGTTTCGGAACGGACACGCGCCTTATCCGCCAGCAATGTGCAGCTCCGGCGTGAAGTGTCTGAGCGTCAAGAGGCCGAAGCCGCATTGAAAAAAGCGCAGGCTGAGTTGGTCCAAGCTGGAAAGCTCAGCGCCTTGGGGCAGATGTCCGCAGGGATCAGTCACGAGTTGAACCAGCCCTTGATGGCAATTCAGCAATTTGCAGACAACGGCACTGCCTTTCTTGAGCGCGGCAAGGCCGAGCGTGCGGGTGAAAATCTGGGCCGGATTTCGCAAATGGCGACACGTATGGCCAGGATCATCAAGAACTTGCGTGCCTTTGCCCGCAATGAAAGCGAGCCGATGGGGCGCGTGGATTTGGTGCAGGTGATCAATACAGCGGTTGAGTTGACGGAACCGCGCCTGAAAGCAGATGGGGTGGACTTGATCTGGGCCTCTCCCACACAAGCGGTATATGCGTGGGGCGGCGAGGTGCGTCTGGTGCAGGTCTTTGTCAATCTGTTGAACAATGCGGCGGATGCGATGGCGGGGGCGGATCTGCGTGAAATAGAGATTAAGCTGACACCGGGCGCGCGCTTGGAAGTCGCCGTGTGTGACACCGGACCGGGGATAGAAGAGCCGGAAAAGATCTTTGATCCGTTTTATTCCACCAAAGCCGTCGGCAGTTCCGAAGGCATGGGGCTTGGGTTGTCAATTTCATATGGGCTGGTTCAGAGTTTCGGCGGCAATATCCGAGGGTCTAACCGGACTCGGGGCGCAATGTTTGTGGTCGAATTGGACTATTACAAAGAAGGAATGGCGGTATGATCCGTAAAATCCTGGTGGTTGATGACGATGTCGCTGTGCGGGAGGCTTTGGCGCAAACTTTGGAGCTGGCCGATCTAGATGCCATCACTGCAGGGTCATTTGTCGCGGCCAAGGATCATATCACGCCAGAATTTGACGGAGTGATCCTGTCAGATATTCGCATGCCCGGGCGGGATGGGTTCCACCTGTTGAACTACACCAAAGATGTGGACGAAGAACTGCCGGTGATCTTGCTGACCGGTGAGGGTGATATTCCGATGGCCGTGCAGGCGATGGGAGAGGGGGCCTTTGGGTTTCTTGAAAAACCCTGCGCGGCGGTGGATCTGTTGCCTGTGTTGGAACGGGCGTTGAAAACGCGCGGATTGGTTTTGGAAAACCGAACCCTGAAGCAACAGCTTGAAACCGGTGATCCGGCGGCGCGGATGTTGTTTGGGACTTCTCCGCAATCCGAAGAATTGCGCCAAAGGGTCCGGCGATTTGCGCCGACAGGAGCCGAAGTTTTGGTGACAGGGGCACCTGGCAGCGGCATTTCCAAAGTAGCAGAAGTGATCCATCTGATGTCACCAACGGGTCAGGGGCCGTTTGTGAAGCGCCCCGCCGCTGGCACGAATGCTACAGAATTTGCACAATTTTGTACGGACGCGGTGGGAGGGTCTTTGTTTATTGATGAAGTGTCTGCATTGCCTGAGGCCACGCAATACGCGGCTCTGGAATTGATCGAACAGGGGCCAAACACGCGCATCATTGCCGGAACAACCGTGGACCTTGCTGATTTGGTAAGACGGGGCATGTTCAATGCCGACTTGTTTTACCGGTTGGATGTGATGCGGGTACGGATCCCGGCTTTGGCCGAACGTCCCGAAGATATTCCGGTGATCTTTCGCCATTATGTGGCACAGGCGGCGGAGCAGGCTGGCATTGAAATGCCAGAGGTCACACCAGAACATCTGGCGGCGCTGATGGCACAGGATTGGCCCGGGAATGCGAGATCCCTTATGTCAGCGGCGATGCGGTTTGTTCTAGGTATGCCAGAAGATGTGGCGGAAGCCTCGGAAATGGGATTGGCGGAGCAATTGGCGCGGGTGGAACGGTCATTACTGATCGCGGCTCTAGGGCGTCAGAACGGCAAAGCGTCCGATACCGCTAAAGCTCTGAAGCTGCCTCGCAAGACGTTTTACGACAAGCTTGCGCGTTATGGCATTCGCCCCGAAGATTACCGGCGTTAACCAAACACTCCCGCGCCCTGACCACGCATCCTAGATGCGCGGCCACAGGCCTTGGGCGGGGCAGCCCGACTGCGCCGGACTGCGGCCCGTCTGGGTCCTAAGGTGAGTCGCGGAACGATTCGGTGAAGTGTGCGGAAATTCGCACAGTGCGCGTTCGAGGTGTGCGGGAAACCGCACAGCGGAGTTTGTCCCCGTTTTATCTGCGCTCAGTAAATCGAGATAACATGTTGTAAATGAACAGATATGACCTGACTGCAAGTCAGGTCTGCTGAGTTGTTGAGTACGTGGCTGCGATTCGTTTCACTCACCGCAGCGCGCCGCAGCTGCGGCGTATGCCTATGAATTATTCTGGAGGGAGAGACAGATGAAACTTTTGACAACAGCAGCCACGGCATTGGCATTGAGCGTTACCGCAACGGCTGGTTTTGCGGCATGCGATGATGGCGAAATCGTAGTGAAGTTCGCACATGTGACCAACACTGACAAGCACCCCAAGGGGATTGCTGCTTCGTTGCTGGAAAAGCGTGTGAACGAAGAAATGAACGGTACCATGTGCCTTGAGGTTTACCCAAACTCAACGCTCTACAACGATAACAAAGTTCTCGAAGCGATGCTGCAGGGCGATGTTCAGCTGGCCGCACCTTCGCTGTCCAAATTCGAAAAGTTCACCAAGCAGTTCCGTCTGTTTGATCTGCCCTTCATGTTTAAGAACATCGACGCAGTGGACGCATTCCAAGGGTCTGAAGATGGTCAGGCTATGCTGGACAGCATGCAGCGACGTGGTCTGCAGGGGCTCGGGTTCTGGCACAATGGTATGAAGCAGATGTCGGCGAACAAGCCGCTGATTTCTCCATCCGATGCCAATGGCCTGAAATTCCGCGTACAATCCAGCGATGTTCTGGTTGCACAAATGGAAGCCATCGGCGGTTCGCCCCAGAAAATGGCATTCTCAGAAGTGTACGGCGCGCTGCAGCAGGGTGTTGTAGATGGTCAGGAAAACACCTGGTCCAACATCTACGGCAAGAAGTTCTTCGAAGTGCAGGACGGTGTCACTGAAACCAACCATGGCATCATTGATTATCTGGTTGTGACCAGTGTCGATTGGCTCGACAGCCTGGATCCAGCGGTACGGGATCAGTTCACAACTATCCTGAATGAGGTCACTGAGACCCGCAACAAAGAAGCGTTTTCTGTGAACGAAGCGGCCAAAGCGTCCATCACAGAGGCTGGTGGTAAAATCGTCCAGCTGGATGCAGATCAGCGTCAGGCTTGGGTAGATACAATGCGCCCAGTTTGGGACAAATTCGCAGGTGACGTTGGTCAAGACAAGATTGACGCAGCACAAGCGATCAACGCCAAGCACTAACCAACAAGACAGGCGCTGCTGCATTCGGGGACTGGGGAGTGTTCGACGCAGCCGCCAAGGCGGGCCACGAGATGGCCCGCCGTTAAAAAAATATCACTCAATAACAATGTGGGGACAGTGAGATGTCTGGTTCGAGATCCGGGTCACCCGGGGTCATCGACCAGATCGAAGAGACCGTTATTGCGGTACTCTTGGGTCTGATGACGGCGGTGACATTTGCCAACGTGATTGCACGCTTTGTGTTCAATTCAAATATTCTATGGGCCTTGGAACTGACGGTCTTTATGTTCGCTTGGCTCGTTTTGCTGGGCGCGTCGTATGCGGTCAAAACCCATGCGCATCTGGGCGTTGATGCCATCGTGAACATGTTGCCGACCGCGGGGCGTCGTGTGCTGGCATTGATCACTGTCGGCGCATGCCTGATTTTCTCGCTGCTGATGCTGAAGGGAGCGTATGATTATTGGGCTGTTTTTGCCGATCTGCCGCCCACATCGGGGCGTTGGTTCCCGACGGGGTTTGACCTGAAAGCGCGCAGCCAATCGTTTTACGAGGTGCAGGATGTTCCGATGGTTGGCATGTTCTCGTTTCTCGAAGATCTGATCAACTACGGGGATCGCTATGAAAAACTGCCCAAGGTTGTGCCGTATCTAATCCTTCCCTTGTCGATGTTTTTGCTAGTGCTGCGCTTTGCGCAGGCTGGAATCCAAGTGTGGAAGGGCGAGGCGGATCGTTTGGTAGCCAGCCACGAAGTTGAAGATGAGTTGGACGAGGCTCGGGCCCGCGCGACCGAGGGAGAAAACTGATGGACGTCATTCTGTTGTTTGGGATGGTCATTGGCCTGATGCTGATTGGTGTGCCGATCGCTGTGTCGCTGGGCCTGAGTTCGACCTTGTTTTTGTTGGTTTATTCCGACAGTTCGCTGGCCTCTGTCGCGGGCACCTTGTTCGAAGCATTTGAAGGTCACTTTACCCTCTTGGCGATCCCGTTTTTCATTCTTGCCTCGACTTTTATGTCGACCGGCGGTGTGGCGCAGCGGATCATCCGGTTCTCGATTGCATGTGTCGGGCATTTTCAGGGTGGGTTGGCGATTGCCGGTGTGTTTGCTTGTATGATGTTTGCGGCGCTTTCTGGATCGTCCCCTGCGACCGTGGTCGCCATTGGGTCAATTGTCATCGCAGCCATGCGTCAGGCCGGGTATACGAAAGAGTTCGCAGCAGGCGTGATCTGTAACGCGGGTACTCTGGGCATCCTGATCCCGCCGTCGATCGTGATGGTGGTTTATGCAGCCTCGGTGGACGTGTCCGTTGGGCGCATGTTCCTGGCGGGGATTATTCCCGGCTTGTTGGCGGGTCTGATGCTGATGGTGACGATTTATGTGATTGCGCGGATCAAAAACATGCCCAAGGGCGAATGGGCCGGATGGGGTGAAGTTGGCTCTTCTTTCCGCGAGGCATTCTGGGGACTGTTTTTGATCGTGATCATTATGGTCGGGATCTACGGCTACCCTTGGTATTCGACCGAATTGGGCATTTACAAAGAAGGCGCGATTTTCACGCCGACCGAAGCGGCGGCTGTTGCCTCTGTCTATGCGTTCTTTGTGGCGACGTTTGTTTACCGCGATATGGGACCGCTGGCCGAAAAGGGCGACCGCCCACGTCGGTCTGTGATGCAGGCCCCATTGGCTTTGCTGTCAGTGTGGGTGCATCCCGATACCAAGCGCGCGTTGTTTGATGCGGGTAAGTTGACCGTTACACTTATGTTCGTGATCGCTAACGCTCTGATCCTGAAGCACGTTCTGACGGATGAACAAGTCCCACAGAGTATTGCAACCGCGATGTTGTCCGCTGGATTTGGTCCTGTGATGTTCCTAGTGGTTGTGAATGTGATCCTGCTGATCGGTGGTCAGTTCATGGAGCCTTCTGGCTTGTTGGTGATCGTTGCACCTTTGGTGTTTCCGATTGCAATTGAGCTGGGCATTGATCCGATCCACTTGGGTATCATCATGGTGGTGAACATGGAAATCGGGATGATCACACCGCCTGTTGGTCTGAACTTGTTCGTCACTTCAGGGGTGGCAGGGATGCCAATGATGTCGGTGGTCCGAGCGGCTCTGCCGTTCTTGGCCGTCCTGTTCGTGTTCCTGATCATGGTGACCTATATTCCATGGCTCAGCACGATGATCCCCAACGCGGTTATGGGACCTGAGATCATTACCAATTAGACATCGAAAACGGGTGATGCCCTCTTTTGGGTGAAGCTGCGATGTCAAAACTGATTGTACCCTGCCAGAGGAAATCTGGCAGGGTATTTTCGTGTTGGGTGGGGCCCTTGGCTTGCGATTTGGATCGCGATCCCGATAGTGCTGGATGTTAGAGTACATGACCGCCCGTGTGTTAAAGATGAGGACCAGCGATTGACCAAGGCAACAGATTTCCCCCTAACAAGTTTTCATTGGGGTACCTATCGGGCCGAAGCCCGCAACGGTGACCTTGTTGCTTTGCACCCGTTCGAGGAAGATCCTGACCCTTCGCCAATCGGGCAGGGGTATTTGGGGGCCTTGAAAGGCCCAGATCGAATCACCGCACCAATGGTGCGCAAAAGCTGGCTCGAGGGCGGCCCGGGTACCAAGGGGTCTTTGCGGGGCAAAGACGCCTTTGTTGAGGTTAGCTGGGATGAGGCAGAGCAACTGGTTGCGGATGAGCTGACGCGGGTCATCAACACCCATGGCAACCAGAGCATATTTGCTGGATCTTATGGCTGGGCCAGTGCCGGACGGTTTCATCACGCGCAGAGCCACCTCAAAAGGTTTCTGAACTTTCTTGGTGGCTTTACTCCGTCTGTGAACAGTTACAGCCTTGCCTCTGGCGAAGTCATTCTGCCACACGTGCTGGGTGGGGCAGAACTCATCTACGATGCCACCAGTTGGCAGTCGATCATTGAATCGTGCGACCTGATGGTCGCGTTTGGTGGCGTTCCAATAAAGAATTCGATGATAGGCCAGGGGGGGCTGGGGGCACACCGCACGCGGCCAGCCCTATTAGAAGCAAGGGCGGCGGGGGTTGAATTCGTCAATATCTCACCACTGAAATCGGACCTGCCAGACGCGCTTAGCGCCGAGTGGATCGCGCCCAGACCTTCGACCGATGCGGCGCTGATGATTGGCCTTGCCCATGTATTGCTGAGCGAAGGATTGTTCGATCGCGCATTTCTAGACCGCTATACCGTCGGATTTGATCGTTTTGCAAACTATCTGAAAGGTGACAGCGACGACATCGTCAAAAACGCTGATTGGGCCGCTGAAATTTGTGGGATTCAGTCCGAAGAAATACAATCTCTGGCGCGGCGCATGGCCAGTGGACGCACAATGATTTCTGTGGCTTGGGCGCTGACCCGACAAGACCACGGAGAGCAAAACTTTTGGCTGGGCACTGTTCTGGCCGCCATGCTGGGACAGATCGGCCTATCAGGGGGCGGCGTTGGCTTTGGGTATGGGGCGGTGAATACGGTCGGGCTTGAGCGACCCAGTCCCCGGTTTCAGGCGGTGCCGCAGGGGCGCAATAAGGTAAAGACCTTTATCCCCGTCGCTCGGATTGCCGAGATGTTGGAAAGCCCGGGCGGAGAGTTTGACTATAACGGGAAGAAGCACCAGTTCCCTGACACAAAACTGATCTGGTGGGCGGGCGGTAATCCGTTTCACCATCATCAGGATCTAAACCGATTGCGCCGGGCCTGGGCACGGCCTGATACGGTGATTGTGAACGATTGGTGCTGGAATAGCGCGGCACAACACGCCGATATCGTATTGCCTTGTACCACACCGTTAGAGCGCGCGGATATCACCTTGTCACCGCGTGATCCGTATCTTGTGGTGATGGACAAGGTCGTCGAGCCCAGTGGGCAGGCGCGGGACGATTACGATATTTTCCGGGGCATCGCGCGCCATCTGGGGATCGATGGGAAATATTCCGAAGAGCGGGACGCTGACCAGTGGATCACTTGGCTGTATGAGCAATCCCGCAAATCAGCCACGCGGGCGAAAATTGACCTGCCTCCGCTTGATGAATTGCGCAAAACCGGATGGTTCAAGATGCCGGTACCGAACGAGCCGCACATCATGCTTAGCAAATTTCGACAAGACCCCGAAGCGTCGCCGCTGCGAACGCCCAGCGGTAAGATCGAGATTTTTTCAGAGAATATTGCAAGCTTTGGTTACGATGATTGTCCGGGGCATCCGACGTGGATGGAACCTGTTGAATGGCTGGGGCGAGCAGAGCAGGGACAATTGCACCTGATTTCGAACCAACCGAAAAACAAACTGCACAGTCAACTTGATCAGGGACTAGTGGCGCAGGGCGACCGTATTGGCGGGCGTGAGCCTGCGATGTTGCATCCCGACGACGCTGCCGCACATGGCATTCGTGACGGGGACTGTATCCGTGTCTTCAACGGCCGTGGCGCATGTTTGTGTGGGGCGGTCGTTTCAGATTCAATTGTGCCCGGGGTTATTCAGATCAGTACCGGTGCTTGGTTCTGGCCTGACACAGACACAGATGTCTGTCTTAGCGGCAATCCAAATGTCTTGTGTAAGGACAAAGGGACATCCAGATTGAGCCAAGGACCCACAGCACATTCGTGCTTGGTTCGCGTCGCGCTTCAGGACGAACGCCTTTGATGACATGTGGACAATCTGAAAGTTTGTTTTGGGGCGAGACTGCCCCAAAACAAACGTATTCTGCTTCCCATCTGGAGGAAGAGATTACAGCTCAGTAGCGTTCCTTCAGGATTGCTCAAGCGCTGAGATGATCGGGGAAAAATCAGCTGCTTTCAGGCTCGCTCCGCCAACCAATGCACCATCTACATTTGGCACTGCAAAGATTTCGGCCGCGTTCGAGGGCTTTACAGAGCCCCCATAAAGCAAGCGGACAGAGCGGCCCACACCCTCGCCAAAGCGGCGTTCCAAACGGACACGAATGAAATCGTGCACCTCAGCGATTTGTTCCAATGTTGGTACCATTCCGGTTCCGATAGCCCAGATCGGTTCGTAGGCAATAACCAAGTTCTCGCCTGTTGCCTGATCCGGGATCGATCCGGACATCTGGCCAGCGATAATATCCAGCGTATTGGCAGCCTCGCGTTGCGCAAGACTTTCTCCGAGGCAGATCACAGTAACAAGGCCGGCATTCATCGCTGTGCGTGCTTTGGCGCGTACGTCTTCGTTGCGTTCATCATGATCTTCGCGGCGCTCCGAGTGGCCAAGGATGACGGCGGTCGCCCCAGCATCCAGCAACATGTCTGCGCTGGTGTCCCCCGTGTGCGCCCCTGAAACGGCTGCATGGCAGTCTTGGCCGCCAATAGTGATTTGTGATTGAGCCGTCGCATCAGCTGCGCGAGACAGCAAGGGGGCCGGTGGGCAGATCAGGATATCCACGTCCGGGGTCGGATGGATTGAGACCAGTGTGTTCAGCTCAGCGAGGGCCGCGCTGGTGCCATTCATCTTCCAATTACCTGCTGCCAATTTGCGCCGCATGCGTATCCCTCTCACGATCGTGTTCTTTTTAACAATCAGCATCCGATACCATTGCCCTGTACAAGTGACAATTGGTCTTGCTTGTTCTAAGAGCGCGGGTCAGAGCAGAATTTGCAGGGTAGACACATGATCGACAATCTCGATTTGGCCAAGCTTGACGCACGCGAGACAGGTGAAATGACTCGTTTGGCCAATGCGGTGAAAAATGTGGGGTTTCTGACGGTTTCGAACACTGGGATCGAGGCGGATCGCGTGCGGCAGGTGATGGACAGCTATCGATCGTTTTTCGCCTCGCCCGAGCCAATAAAGCGCAAAGTGGATATGGCACTTACAGGGTCAAACAGAGGGTGGGGCGCCGCGCAGTCCGAACAGGTCGATCCGGGGGCAAACCCTGACTATAAACAGGTGTTTGATTGCGGATATGAATTACCCGCCGGTGATCCGGTCGCGGCGCGCGAGCTGAGCGTATATGCCCCAAATCTCTGGCCAGAAGACATGCCGGATTTTAAGGCTGATATTCAGGCCTATTATACTGAGACGGCGGGCGTGGCGATGCGGATCTTGCACGCCATCGCTGCTGCAATCGGCCAAGACGACACTGCGTTTGACGATGCCTTTGGAACGCCTATGGCATTGTTGCGTGGCAATTATTACCCCGAACGTCCAGCATGGGCTGGCGACAAAGATTTCGGTATTGCAGCACACACGGATTACGGTTGTCTGACCTTGCTGGCAACGGACGGGGTTCCGGGGCTTGAGGTGCAGATGCCGGATGAAAGCTGGCAGCCCGTGTCGGCGTCGCCGGGTCTTTTTGTGATCAACTTTGGCGAAATGCTTGAATTCTGGACCGCTGGTCAGGTCAAAGCAACATTGCACCGTGTCAAAGGGGGATCAGAAGAGAGGATCTCCGTGCCGCTGTTTTTCAACCCTGCCTATGACACAAACGTGGCCCCCGTTGGATCCGGGCAAGTGATCACCGCTGGGGACCACCTGACGCGTCGGTATGATGAAACATACATCCACCTCCAAGATAGGTCGGGTTCCACCCCGGCAACCTAGGAATCGGACGTCAAATTTAGTTGGCTGCGGCTGTGTCTTGATCTTTGAACTTGATCGACTCGCCGCATCCGCAGGCCTCTGTCACGTTGGGGTTGTTGAATTTGAACCCCGCTTCAAGCAGTGAAACCTCATAATCGATTTCGGTTCCAAAGAGGAACATCTGCGCCATCGGCGCGATCATGACTCGTGCTCCATCCTGTTCAACAACCTCGTCCAAGGGGTTGGTTTCAGTGACATATTCCATCGTGTATTCCATGCCCGCACAGCCCCCCTTTTTGACGCCGATGCGCAAGCCGGTGTGACCGTCTTTAGCCATCAGTTTGGCGATCTGGCCAGCGGCCTTGGGGGTGATGGTGACAGCTTGTTTGCCGGGAATGCCGAACATTGGAAACTCCTATGCGCGGATCACGCGCTTGTTGTCCTTAACTTAGGGCCGCAAGGGCGCAGGCTCAAGAGGGGCAATGATCAACTTTGGATACATGTTTCTGGGAAACACGAAAAAGGACCGCTTGATGAGCAAACGGCCCGATTTGATTGGGATCGATTTGGCTTACAGACCCATGCAGTTGGCATAATAGGTTACAGTCGCAGGCCAATCTGAGAACATGCCTTTGATCTTTACGTCCTGTGCCAGAACATCCAGCAGCTGATAATACATGCTGTCATCGGTGGTAACATCTTTGACAGATTGGAAATACCAACCTCCTCCGCTGGCCAAGGGGCCAGAGCGTTCAAGCGTCCAGGTGATGATCTCAAGTCCCGCGTCTTGTGCGGCAATGGCCCAAGCAGAAGGGACGATTTTGTCCTGCTCGGTGGTCACCAGCATCCACATCGGCGGAGCGATGAAGTTCACACCTTTGGATTTGAGATCAACAAAGTCGTGCGGAAAGGTTTCTGGGTTGGTGTGGTCGAACCCGTCGATCTTGTAGGAGGCATCGAGAAAGACGGCTTGTTTGCCGAATTCAGGTTCGTTTCCAATCCAATACAGCACATCGTCGAGGTTGAAGGACTGCGCCCAAACATCGGATGCAGGCACGCCAGCGGCCTTGTATTCGTCGATCATTTTCTGAGCATAATCAGCTTGAGAAAAGCCGTTAAAGGGCATTTCAACCGATGGGGATTTTAGCTCGGGCGTGAATTTTGCACCTAGGGCGCGGAACAGCTCGATCGACTCGGCGTGGGTCATTTGCTGTGCGCCGTCGGTGAACAAATCGGTGCGATAGGGCGCAATCCCGCCCTGGTAAGCCGCTGCAGTCGTGGCAGTTTTGTCGGAGCTGTCCATCTTGGGCTTCAGCGTCCGAAACTCGGCCAATGTAATCTCTGAGGTTCGGCATTCAGCGGTGGCCGGGGTGTCGTCCGTGGCAGCTGTGAACGGGGTTTTGCATGTGGGGGCAAGGTCGCTGGTCAGGATGTTGGTGGTGGTGTGCAGGTCGTTTTGGGCGTGACGGCAAACCAGCTCCAGATCCTTGGTGAATGTCACGTCACATTCCAGAATCCCGGCGCCCATGCCTGCAGCGGCGACGTTTGATTCTACGGTATGCTCGGGAAACATCAGCGGGGCGCCACGGTGACCGATTGAAAACAGCGACCGTTTTGGGGCTTGACCCGCACAGGATTGCAGCTTGGTTTTCAGCGCACCCTCGGGCAGCTTTTCGATCAGGTAAGCGGGACGCGGGCCATAATCGAGCCCGGTTGTAGGAACCTCATAAGAGGTTGACCCGACAGCAAAGGCTAGCGAGGGGCTGAGCGCCAGAGCGGTGCAGAGTGCAGGAAAACGCATTTGAAATCTCCGATATTCGTTTGCCCGGAGAGGTGCCAGCAGACTGTGACAGGCAGGCGACGGGACCGTGACGGTCCCGTTACTTTTTTGTAAAGCCGTAGCGACAGTGCCGCAAGTTTTCACATGTAACCGCTTGAATGCGTTACATGAAGCCTAATTCAAGGCGGGCTTCGTCGGACATCATTTCCATGCCCCAGGGCGGTTCCCAGATCAGTTCGACGTCGACGTGTTTGACACCGGCAACGGGTTCGATGGCTTCGATCAACCAACCGGGCATTTCGCCTGCGACAGGGCAGCCAGGGGCCGTCAAGGACATCAGCACCTTGACCTCGTTCTGGTCATTGATGTCGATGGTATAGATCAAACCCAGCTCGTAAATGTTGACCGGAATTTCGGGGTCATACACGGTACGGCAGGCTTCGACCACGAGCTCGTAAAGCGGGTGGGTCACAGAGGAGGGTGCAATCAAAGGGGCACCTTCTAGGGGTTCGGTCGATTGAGTCATCGGGGGCCTCAGTATGGTTCCTGAGTGTTTATATAGGGAAGCAGCTGTGGAGCGTCCAGAGGTCAGCGTGTCATGTCGCACTCGCAGAATGGATAGCGGATCACCGGGGGGTGACATGCGTGCATCCCCCGTGCACCGCCGCGGTGCAGCAAATTTGACCCTGATGGATGGCGATAGGGATATCAGAATTGAGCGACCCTCGGTCTGAAGAGCTGAACCCGGAGGCCGCCTTTTTGGGTGAAAGAGCCGCCTGCGGTTTTTGGTTAGTTTTCCAACTTTCCAATGGCCTCGGCTATTTTGGCAAGGCCTGAATAGACCGCGCCACCCAGAATGCAGGCGCCGACGATAATTCCGGCAAATAAGATGATTGAACCCGGCTCCATGAGGGGTCTCCTTATGTGGTTTCTACCCGTCAAGGGACGGCGGCTGTGGTTGGGACGGCGGCTTTGCAGTCCTCAACCTTTCTTCGGGGGCGCTTGGCTTTTTAACTGACCCTGATGAGACTTAGAATTGGTAGGAGATACCGAGCGCCAGAGAGGTTGTATCCGCATCAACGCCCGTGGATTTGATATCGAAACTGTCCCGAATAAGTTCCCCGCTGAGGATAATGCTACCCGTTGCTTTGTACCCAACCCCAATGCCATAGGTTGCGCCGCTTTCGTTGGTATTGCCAAGGTCAATATTTGCGTAGCCGAGAATACCATAGACCAAGGTCGGCCCCAAATCGTAACCAGCCTTTAGTTTTAGCCGGGTTGTGTCCATGTCTTTGGATGGGCCTAACCCTTTGTATTCGGCGGTGCCATAGCTCAGTTCAGCCCCGATGACCCACTTGTCTGCAAGGCTGTGATTATAGCCCAACTGCAGGCCATAGACGGCGGAATGGTCGCTAAGGCCGGCCGTGCCGCTGGTAAGGTCAGCGTCTGAGGCGCCAAAGTGAACGCCGGCGTAAAAGCCGTTCCAATCGTCGCCTGCGAGGGCGAGGGTCGGGGCGTTAAGCAGGGCCGCGATTGCGGTCAATGTTGCGATCTTCATTGTCTTTGCTTTCTAGGTTGTTCGCAGGGCGTTTTCGTCCAAGCGATTGGGTTGCCCTGGCATCTGCAGGGGGTTGATTGGCCCGCAGGCCTTCGGCCGATGAAACATGGTTTCATCAGGGAACGCTGTTGGGCGGAGGTTGGGGCGTCGGCTAGCGCGAGACAGCCTTCTTGGCTGCGCAAAATGACGCAGAGAGAGACCGTTTTGTGCTGTGGGACTAGTCTGAGCTTAGTCTTGAGGTTCGTTCATGATGTCAGCATCGTTTTACTCCGCCAATGCAAGAACATCGCCTTGTTCGATCAGGTGGAGGTTTCGGGCAATTTTTTCCGATGGCCAAGACCACCAAGCGATTTCCAGCAACTGGCTAATTTCAGCAGGGTTAAACCGCATGCGGATGATTTTTGCGGGGTTGCCGGAAACCACCGCATAATCTGGAATTTTGCCACGCACGACGGCCCTTGCGGCGACGATGACGCCGCAGCCAAGTTCGGCTCCGGGCATTAATACGGCCTCTCGTCCGATCCAGCAATCATGTCCCACAATCGTATCTCGCCCCCGAGGGAGGGACGCGCGGTAGGTGCCCATTCGGTCTGGGTCAAAGACGCTAAAGGGATAGGTTGAAAGGCCGTCCATAGGGTGGTTGGCGGTGGCAGTTATGAATTGCACGCCTTGCGCAATCTGGCAGAACCTGCCGATGCGCAATTGCTCTGGCGCGCCGGGGAACAGGTAAGGGGCCAAAGCGCCTGCATGATCGTCTGGCAAGCTACGGTCATTGTAATAAGTCCAATCCCCAACTTCTATGTTGGGGTGGTCGATGACTTCGGACAGGAAAACCGTGGCTGGATCATGCGAGCCATCCGGAAAGATCAAAGGGTTTTTGGTTCTTGGGTTGGGTAGAGGTATCCGGTTCTCGTCAGCCATGGGGCCACTCCGCGTCTGGAAACATGATCTTGCATAGGGTAATTATGGTGTGGGAGAAAATATGTCAACTAAGTTGACGAATAAATTGAGGAGGCATTCAAATGTCCAACGACACAGAGGATATGACGCCTGCTGAGATGCTGTATGCCGGGATCGTAATGACCCGTCCTTTGTTGCGTAATATCACCTCGCGTCTTGAGGCGGATTTGGACGGGACGGGTGTTGGTGTTGGCGAACGGGCCATTCTGGAGGTGCTGGTATCGGTCCCTCAGGCCACTGGACCTGAAATCACCCAGATGCTGCAAGTGACACGGCAGCTTGTCGGGCGTCTGCTCAAGGAGATGATCGAGCGGGGGCTTTTGACGACCATTCCCAATCCCAAGCACCGGACCTCGCATTACTATACTTTGACAAAAGAAAGCCGCGATTTGATTGAAGAGATTCGTGCGACAGAGATGGCGCGGATTGGTGAATTTGCTGCGTGTTTCACGCCCGAAGAAATTCGCGCGTATTACGCCGTGCAGAAGAAGCTGGATGCGGTCATGACACAGGGTTACGACAGCCAATAAAGGGCTGATCTGACACGCTTAGCAACAGATGCATTTTGCCAGGAGTCACGTCGGTTTCGTGTCATCATCACCTTTCTGGCTGTGGAAGTGCTTTGGTCAGAAGGGAGCCATCACCACACCCAGTCAGGCGCTAGCGTCTTTACCCCGACCCGAAGGCCGGGGAGAAGAGGAAGGCTCAGTCGTTGATGTCATTGGTGAAGTGTTTCACCTGACCTTTGGGTAGGGCGAAGAACTTGCGCATGATCAGCCAAGCGGCCAGTGACAGCGCGGCAAAGATCAGCAGGAGCACCGACAGGCTGAGGCTCATTCCTGAAAGCAGCAGGATAAGCCCAACTGCGAGTGCGCCGATGGCAAAGCCCAGAAAGACAAAGCCGGGGATCAGCACCTCAAGGATGCCAAGCACCAGCGCTCCGGCCATCCAGACCCACCAGAGTGTCCAGAATTCAGCGGTCATTACTTACCCCCTTTCAGCATTTTGAAGGCATCTCCGAAGGCTTCGAGTGCGTTGGCAGGTAGGACGATGGTTTGTTTGCCGGTGCCGTTGCCCAAGGCGTTCAGAGCGTCGACCTGTTTCAGGGCAACTTGGTATTGCGCAGCTTCAATGCCGTGATCGGCGATGGCTTTGGCCACGACTTCGGTGGCGTAGGCTTCGGCATCGGCTTCGATGCGGCGGGCTTTGGCGATCTGTTCGGCGGCATAAAGTTCGGCGTCGGCGTTCAATTCGACGGCGCGTTTTGCGCCTTCGGCTTCGGTCACCTGTGCACGGCGGGCGCGCTCGGCGTTGAGCTGTTGCAGCATCGCGTCGCGGGTGGCTTGATCCAGATTTACATCAAGGATTTCGGCGCGGGTGACTTCGATACCCCAATCATCAACCGAACTTTCAACCAGGGCTTTGATTGTAGTGATCAGTTGGTTGCGGTTGGATTGCACTTCGTCGAGATCCATTTTGCCGATTTCAGCCCGCACGATGCCGGCAACGGTTGTGGAAATCGCGGCGTCCACATCGCGGATCCGGTAGACAGTCTTTTCCGGTTCGGTGATACGGTAAAAGACTGAGGTATCGACTTGTACCAGCACGTTGTCTTTGGTGATCGCGTCTTGGCTCGCAGTAGGCAACTGACGTTCAAGGATCGAGATGCGGTGCGCAACAGCGTCCAGAAACGGCACGATAAAGTTGATGCCGGGGCCAAGCACCGAATGCAGACGGCCAAAACGTTCCACCACGTATTTTTCTGACTGGGGAACGATGCGTATACCTTTGAGGATGACGACGACAATGAAGACCGCGCCAAGCAGGTAAAGGATGTTTTGGGTAATCAGGCCGATGAGCTGATCTTCGGTCATGAGGGGCTCCTAAGGTGTTGTGTACAATGGTATACACTTGTGGGTTGTGTGTTGCATTTTCAAGATGTGTAGGGGGGGAAAGGCTGGGTGCGCAACTCATTTACCGCGTCGGGCGGGGCGTTGGGGATTGGCGTCCGGAGGCCTGTGGCGTATCGAAGGGTATGAAAATGATTATTGATACAGATCCGGGAATCGATGATGCGATGGCGATTGCCTACGCCGTCGCTGCCCCTGAGATCGAGTTGCTGGCGTTGACCACCGTGTTTGGCAATACCTTTGTTGGGCAATCCAGCCGGAACGCGCGGTATCTGTTGGACCGCTTAGGCGTCGACGTGCCGGTGGCGCAAGGGGCGGCATTGCCTTATGGCGCAAGTGACTATCAGCCCTCGGCCTATGTACATGGTCTCGAAGGGTATGGGGATATGGTGGATATTCCCGAGGTAGGCCGCAACCACGCCTTGCCAGCGGCAGAGTATCTGGTTGAGATGGCGCGGGCGCACAAAGGCGAGTTGGTGGTCTGTGCCATTGGTCCCTTGACCAACATCGCGGATGCTTTGCGGTTGGATCCCGCGTTCGGACGCAATCTGAAGCAATTGGTGATCATGGGCGGGGCGGTGTATTGTCCCGGCAACATCACCGACGCGGCTGAGGCAAATATCTATCACGATGCCAGGGCCGCGGATGAGGTGTTTGCCACCGAGATGGAGACGGTTCTGGTTGGCTTGGATGTGACGCTGCAAACGCTGTATACCCCGCAGGATTTTGAGACTTTGGCCGGGGCATCTCTCGATATGGGCGGGTTCTTGCGTGATATTTCGCAGTTCTACCTAAAATTCTACAAAGAGGCTGCTGGGTTGGAGGGCTGTGGGTTGCACGACTCGACCGCTGTGATTGCCTGTGCGCATCGGCATCTCTTTGATCTGGCTGAGGTCGGGGTTTCGGTCGCTTTGGAGGGGCCTGAATTGGGCGCGACGCGCACGGATGCGGCGCGGCCAAAAATCAAGGTCTGCCGGGGAATAGATCACGCCGCGGTTGTTGGGCTGTTCTCAGATCACGTGGCGCGATTGCCCTGAGGGGCAATCGGCTTGCAAAAAACGCGGTGATCGGGCACATCCTGCCCGCTTGAGCCAATTTGGAGTGTCTCAGATGTCTGACCGTATCTCTTTTGATCTGCATGCCACCGATGGCAAAGCCCGGACCGGGGTGATCAACACCCCGCGCGGAGACATCCGCACGCCTGCTTTTATGCCGGTTGGCACCGCAGCGACGGTCAAAGCGATGATGCCGGAAAGCGTGCGCGAGACCGGTGCGGATATTTTGTTGGGCAACACCTATCACCTGATGCTGCGCCCCACTGCTGAACGGATCGACCGTTTGGGGGGATTGCACAAGTTCATGAATTGGGACCGGCCCATTCTGACGGACTCGGGCGGGTTTCAGGTCATGTCGCTGGCGAATTTGCGCAAGCTGACGGAAAAAGGCGTGACGTTCAAAAGCCACGTGGATGGGTCCAAGCACGAACTGACACCGGAACGGTCGATGGAGATCCAAAAGTTGTTGGGATCTGACATTGTGATGTGTTTCGATGAATGCCCGGCACTGCCTGCGGATCGGGATCGTATTGCTGAGTCGATGCGCCTGTCGATGCGGTGGGCTGAACGATCCAAAGACGCCTTTGGGGATCGCCCCGGTCACGCGTTGTTTGGCATCATGCAGGGCGGGTTGGAACAAGACCTGCGCGAAGAAAGCGCTGCGGCCCTGACCAAGATCGGTTTTGACGGCTATGCGGTTGGCGGATTGGCCGTGGGCGAGGGGCAGGAGGCGATGTTTGACTGCCTTGACTATGCGCCGGATTACCTGCCGCAGGACAAACCTCGGTATCTGATGGGCGTTGGTAAACCTGACGACATTGTTGGCGCTGTCGCGCGTGGTATCGACATGATGGATTGCGTGTTGCCATCGCGATCAGGGCGCACCGGTCAGGTGTTCACCCGCAATGGCGTGGTGAACATCAAAAACGCGCGCCATGCGGATGATCCGCGCCCTTTGGACGAGGCCTGCACGTGCCCGGCCTGTTCAAAGTATTCCCGCGCCTATCTGCATCATGTGTTCCGATCCAACGAGATGATTTCGGGCATGCTGCTAACCTGGCACAACCTGCACTATTTCCAAGAGATCATGCAGGGCATGCGCGACGCGATTGCGGCGGGCACTTTTGCGTCTTGGCAGGCGGATTTTCATGCTCAGCGCGCCCAAGGCGATATCGAACCGCTCTAGTGTTGCGTGCTTGTGACGGTGGGCCGCTCGCCCATATGTGCATCACCCCGCCCACCATCTCGTATTGAATTTTTGTAGCGGGATTTATGTGTGAATGAAAATTCATCATGTGCCCGTTCTCACCTTGCGGTCAGGTGTGACACAGGTCATTCTATCGCTCACGAATTTGCCGGTGCGGTTGAAATGCAGGTCTCTGTGCCCCACGTTGTTAACCCATGACCGGAGATGGCCGAGTGTTGCCTTGAATAGGGACCAGTGCCGTCTTGCCAATGATAAGGATAGAGCATGCAAGAGCCTCTGAACTCCTCTTACCCGGTATTGCCGCTGCGCGACATTGTGGTGTTCCCACATATGATTGTGCCGCTGTTTGTGGGCCGTGAAAAATCGGTTCGCGCCTTGGAAGAGGTAATGCAGGACGACAAACAGATTCTGTTGAGCAGTCAGATTGATCCCGGTGAGGATGATCCAGCGACAGATGGGATTTATAAGGCCGGGGTGCTGGCCAATGTACTGCAACTGCTGAAGCTACCTGATGGCACCGTAAAGGTGCTTGTCGAGGGGCAAGCGCGGGTGCGGATCACGGAATTCCTTGAAAACGATATCTTTTTTGAGGCGCGCGCCGAGTATCTGACCGAGATGCCCGGTGACGTGACCACAACCGAGGCGTTGTTGCGCACGGTTGGGGATGAATTCGAGCGCTATGCAAAGGTGCGTAAAAACATCCCGGAAGAGGCTTTGGCGGCGGTTGGTGAAAGCACCGAGCCTGCGAAGCTGGCGGATCTTGTGGCCGGTCATCTGGGCATTGAGGTCGAGCAGAAACAAGAGTTGCTGGAGACCCTGAGCGTCAGCGAGCGTCTGGAGAAGGTTTATGGCCTGATGCAGGGCGAAATGTCTGTTCTGCAGGTCGAGAAAAAGATCAAGACCCGTGTCAAATCTCAGATGGAGAAGACACAGCGCGAATATTATCTGAATGAGCAGATGAAGGCCATTCAGAAGGAACTGGGCGATGGTGAAGAGGGCGGCAATGAAGTTGCCGAGCTGGAAGCCAAAATTGCCAAGACCAAGCTGAGCAAGGAAGCGCGCGAAAAGGTCGAAGGCGAGCTGAAGAAGCTCAAGAATATGTCGCCGATGTCGGCCGAAGCCACAGTTGTGCGCAACTATCTGGATTGGATCCTGTCGATTCCATGGGGGGATAAGTCCCGTGTGAAAAAGGATCTGGGCCGTGCGCAGAAGATTCTTGATGATGACCACTATGGTTTGGAAAAGGTCAAAGAGCGTATCGTTGAATACCTGGCGGTGCAGCAGCGGTCGAAAAAGCTGAAAGGCCCGATCCTGTGTCTTGTTGGTCCTCCGGGTGTGGGGAAGACCTCGCTTGGGAAATCAGTTGCCAAGGCAACGGGCCGTGAATTCATACGTATTTCGCTGGGCGGTGTGCGTGATGAATCCGAAATCCGCGGTCACCGTCGGACCTATATCGGGTCGATGCCCGGTAAGATCATTCAGGCGTTGAAAAAGGCCAAAACAACCAACCCGCTGATCTTGCTCGATGAAATCGACAAGATGGGGCAGGATTTCCGGGGTGATCCCGCGTCGGCGATGCTGGAGGTGTTGGATCCGGAACAGAACGGCACCTTTGTCGATCACTATCTTGAGGTCGAATATGACCTGAGCAATGTGATGTTCCTGACCACCTCGAACAGCTACAATATGCCTGGTCCGTTGTTGGATCGGATGGAGATTATCCCGCTGGCGGGCTACACCGAAGATGAAAAGCGTGAGATCGCGAAGCAGCATCTGGTAGGCAAGCAGGTCAAGAACCATGGGTTGAAAGCCAAGGAATTCTCGCTTGAGGATGAAGCGTTGACCGATATCATTCGGGTCTACACCCGTGAGGCTGGCGTGCGGAATCTGGAGCGTGAGATCGCCAAGGTTGCGCGGAAATCGCTGACCAAGATCATCAAGAAAGAGGCGGACTCGGTCACGGTGACGTCGGATAATCTGGATGAATTCCTGGGTGTGAAGAAATTCCGCTATGGTCTGGCCGAAAAAGAGGATCAGGTCGGGGTTGTAACCGGGCTTGCCTATACCTCGGTCGGGGGCGAATTGCTGAGCATCGAGGCGCTGCGCCTGCCGGGCAAGGGTCGGATGAAGACGACCGGTAAGTTGGGCGATGTGATGAAGGAATCCATCGAAGCGGCGTCGAGCTATGTGCGGTCGGTGTCCCCTCAGTTGGGAATTAAGCCGCCACGGTTCGACAATTGGGACATCCACGTGCACGTGCCCGAAGGGGCGACGCCCAAAGATGGACCAAGTGCGGGTCTGGCCATGGTGACGTCGATTGTTTCCGTGTTGACCAAAATCCCGGTGCGCAAAGATATTGCGATGACGGGCGAGGTCACATTGCGCGGCAACGCGTTGGCGATTGGTGGTCTGAAAGAAAAACTGTTGGCTGCTCTGCGCGGTGGGATCACCACGGTTCTGATCCCGCAAGAGAATGAAAAGGATCTGCCTGAGATCCCGGACAATGTGAAAGAGGGTTTGGAAATCATTCCTGTCAGCCATGTGTCCGAAGTTCTGAAGCACGCGCTGGTCAGACAACCCGAAGCGGTTGAATGGGATGAGGCTGCAGAAGAAGAAAAAGCTGCCGCCGCGAAATCGGCGATTTCATCGGGTGATGGAGCCACGGCAACTGCGCATTAAGTCGGGTTGGTTTTAAAAATTTGAAGGGGCGTGCCAATGGGCGCGCCCCTTTCTCTTTTTGTCGTGTCACCAAAGCGGTCCAAAGCTGAGGGTCACAGGTTTAAGAAATATTTGGGTTATTGTGGCAAAACCGGAAACAAAGCTGTATTCTGAGACAAAGCAAAAAATCATAGAGGCATGACATGGCAAGACGAGCGACGAAGACCGCGACGACCACACGCAAGCCTGTGGCGAGCAAAGCGAAGCCCAAGGCACCAGTTGTGGCTGCCGACCCGGAAGTCTTTAAGGACACAGCCGATTCCGAAGGGCCTTTGCCCAAGGTTGTGAAAGTTTCAGAGCCAGAATCCAGTGATGTGGAAACCGGTGAACCCGAAATGAAAAAACGGGAACTGATTGATCTGGTTGTGGCCCGGTCTGGTGTGAAGAAAAAGGATGCGAAGCCTGCGATTGAAGCGGCGCTGGCTATTCTTGGCGAAACAATTGCCGAAGGTCGCGAACTCAATCTTCAACCTTTGGGCAAGCTGCGCATCAACCGCACAGAAGACAAAGGCAACGGTCGGATCATCATCTGTAAACTGCGGCAGAGTCTGGTTTCGCAGAATGTAATTCAGAGCGATGAAAAAGAACCTCTTGCAGCGGCGATGGAGGAGCTGTAAGAGGCTGCTCACGGGTGATTAGCTCAGTTGGTAGAGCGCTTCGTTTACACCGAAGATGTCGGGAGTTCGAGCCTCTCATCACCCACCAAATTCTCGTATATCGTTGTTGGATTTGATGCATGCCTGACGGATTGTTGGGCGTGGTTTCCGGATTTTTTTGGGTTTTCTGTTTGATGTTCCAGTGACTTAGATGATCCAGCCAATCGCCACATAGCGAAGCGATTTCCCGACCGCGACAAGGGGCAGGAACACCGCAAGTCGTACGTTCAACGCCCCAGCCGCAAAGGTTAGCGGATCGCCAACCACCGGGACCCACGCGAACAACAACGACCAAAGCCCATAGCGGTTAAAGGCTTGCGCGGCGCGTGTCAGTTGCGGTTGTGAAAAGGGGAACCATCGGTGATCTGACCAATGCATCAAAAACCGGCCCAAGTACCAGTTGAGAAGTGCGCCAAGCGTATTGCCCAATGCCGCGATTGAAACCAGCAGCCATGTATTGAACTCGCCTGAGGTCAGAGCCAGTGTCAGCATCACTTCGGATGAGAAGGGCAGAATGGTTGCGGCCAAGAACGCCCCGAAGAACAAGCTGATCAGGGTAAGCATAAGAGGGTGGTCCTGCGATTGGTTTATGGCGCTTGATCTAGCGGGCAAGATGAGGCGCGCCGCCCGGATCGTGACATCAGCTACCGTTTCCCTGACTCATCCGCAAGCTGGCGAGGGACAAGTGTGATACAGCTTGGACTGAAGTGTTCGCGTGGTCGGCGGATCAAAACGCCTGATCTGGTGTCGCGGCGGCGTGGTCACGCGATCACGGGAATTGATCCGCTCATTGAAGGTGCCGGCACCGTATTCCAACTGTTGCAGGGGACCGTGTGTGGGGGCCGCCGCGCATTTGTGGCTTTTTTGTTCGCGGTTTCGATCTTTTTCAACCGTGTATCCATGACGTTGCCGGATTCCCCAGTGATGACGCTGTCGGCCTTGATCTGGGCCCCGGTGCTCACTTTGCCAAAGTGGGTGCACTGATTTAATTGGGCCAGTGTCGTCGCTTATGTTGGGTCGGGAATGATTTTGATTAACCTTGACGAACAACGATTTTCCATCTTGTTTCCTTTCTTTGTCGCATTGACCTGCCTCGGTGGGCTGCGCAATTTGGCGACATGAGCAACCTGTTTGAAATCACCCGCCTTCCACGTCCTTTTGATGCAGATCTGGGGGCGGACGCGCGCGCCTTGGTGCCGGATGCAACGGGGGACTTAGCCCTGTTGATCGAAGGAGTTGGCGGGTCGAGCCCATATTTGAAGAACCTGATCGGACAAGAACGTGATTGGATCCTACCAGCGTTGGCGGATCCAAATGCGGCGATCGAAGCCGTGTTTGCTGATTGTAAGGGGCTGGCCCCGGATCAGTTAAAGCCGGAATTGCGACGGGCCAAGCGGCGCGTGGCGTTGGTGACCGCTCTGGCGGATATTGCCGGGGTTTGGCCGTTGGAACGGGTGACCGATGTGTTGACCGATTTCGGGGCCCTGACGGCGGATGTTGCGGCTAAATCTGAGCTGGCAAATTTGATTAGACGGGGCAAAGTTCCGGGTCAGACCGAGGATGATGTTGAAACCGCTGCAGGGATGGTGATCCTGGCCATGGGTAAGATGGGCGCGCACGAGCTGAACTATAGCTCGGACATCGATATGATCGTGCTGTTCGATGAAACCCGTTATGATCCGGATGATTTTTATGAGGCGCGCCAGTCTATGGTGCGCGCCACCCGGAACATGTGCGCCACGCTGAGCGACAAGACAGCCGATGGGTATGTGTTTCGCACCGATCTGCGTTTACGCCCGGACCCTGCGGTCACGCCGGTCTGCATGGCGATGGAAGCGGCCGAGCGGTATTACGAAAGTCTGGGGCGGACATGGGAACGCGCGGCTTACATCAAGGCGCGCCCCTGTGCAGGGGACATCGAGGCAGGGCACCGCTTTCTTAAGACGTTGAAGCCATTCGTGTGGCGGCGGCATTTGGATTTTGCCGCCATTCAAGACGCCCACGATATGCGGCTACGGATTCGTGAAAACAAAGGCACCGGTGGGGCGCTGAACATTCCGGGCCATGATATGAAGCTGGGGCGGGGGGGCATCCGAGAGATCGAGTTTTTCACCCAGACGCGGCAGTTGATTGCAGGCGGACGTGATCGGGATCTGCGTCTGCGTGGCACAGTCGAAGGCTTGACGGCGTTGGCCTCCAAAGGCTGGGTGCCGGATGAGGTGGCGGTGAAATTGAGTGAACATTATCGCGCCCATCGCGAGGTCGAGCACCGCATTCAGATGGTGCATGACGCCCAAACCCACAAGGTGCCCAATTCGGAGGAAGGCATTGAACGCATCGCCTGTTTGATGGGGGTGGATCGCCAAGAGTTGATGGTGGATCTAACTGCGCGTCTGACCGAAGTGCACGAATTGACCGAAGGATTCTTTGCCCCAGATGCCGGTGCTGTGGTTAAACCAGAGACGATCAAGGTGGAATTTGATGCCTCGGTTCTGGCTCGGTGGACAACGTACCCTGCGTTGCGATCAAGCCGGGGTGCCCAGATATTCGAACGGTTGAAACCGGAGTTGCTGTCCCGTTTGGCGCGGACTGCCAAGCCCGAAGAGGCGCTGTTGGCGCTGGATGGGTTTTTGGCAGGTCTTCCGGCCGGGGTGCAGTTGTTTTCCCTGTTCGAGGCCAATCCGCAATTGATTGATCTGCTGATTGATATCGTTGGTACTTCGCATGCGCTCGCCAATCATCTGTCGCGGAATGCCTCGGTGTTTGACGCGGTGATCGGGGGGGCATTTTTTGAGCCCTGGCCGGGTCTTGAGACGCTGACACAAGAGTTGCAAGAGTTGTTGGGTGCTGAAGCGGATTACGAGACCCAATTGGACACGGCGCGCCGGTGGACGAAAGAGTGGCATTTCCATATTGGTGTGCACCATTTGCGCGGTTTGATCGATGCATCAGATGCGGGGGCGCAGTATGCTGAATTGGCGCAAGCCGTGATTGATGCGATCCTGCCCATTGTGACCGATCAGTTCGCGCGTAAGCATGGGCCGCCTCCCGGACGGGGGCTGGTTGTGCTGGGCATGGGGTCGCTGGGGGCGTCGCGGATCAATGCGATGTCTGATCTGGATATGATCGTGATCTATGACCCACTGGATCAGGAGGGGTCGGACGGCAAACGCCCCTTGTCCACACGACCCTATTATGCCCGTCTCACGCAGGCGTTGATCACGGCGTTGAGCGCGCCGATGTCTCAGGGGCGTTTGTATGAAGTCGACATGCGGTTGCGACCCTCTGGTACACAAGGGCCGGTGGCAACCAGTTTGGCCAGCTTTACCGCTTATCAGAGCGACCAGGCTTGGGTTTGGGAACATCTTGCGTTGACGAGGGCGCGGGTTGTGGCTGGCAATGCAGAGCTGGGTGACGATTTGGAAAGTTTCCGCCAAGAAGTGTTGGTCAAGCCCAGAAAGACCGGAAAGGTTCTGCGCGACGTTCAGGATATGCGTGACCGGCTGTCGGCGGCGAAACACCCGGCAGGGGTGTTGGACGCCAAAACCGGGGCAGGGCGGATGATGGACATCGAACTGGTCGCTCAAGCCGGTGCCTTGCTTGCGGGGCTTGCGGAACGGGATGTGCATTCGGGGCTGGAGGGGGCCGTCGCTGTTGGGTGGTTGAATGTCGCGGACGCTCAAACGCTCAAGGACTGCTACGATCTATGCTGGTCTGTGCAAACTGCGGCGCGGTTGCTGTCCGGCAAGGCGATTGAAGCAGATAAGATTGGCGAAGGTGGGGCCGCTTTTTTGTGCCGCACCACTGGGTATGACAAGATAGAAGACCTGCAAGCGGCGCTTGTGCAGAGCTATGACACCGCGGCAGCGGTGATCGCCAGGGTCATAAAGGAGGCCGCAGATGAACCAGACCAAGGACCCGATTGATCAAAAAGGCCTGATGATTGAGGCGTATAGAATCGAGGGAATCAATGACTCTCAGTGCCGCAGCATTTTTCTGGACTGGGCGCTGAGTCTGCCGGAAGGGGTCGCCCAGCGGGATGCCATTGAAACACTGATTCAACGCCATGCAGGTGATGCGCCAGATCACCCGATGAGCGCTGTTTTAAAGGCTGGATTGACGACGATGACCTCCCCAAAGCGCCGCGGTGGTTGGCGATCCCGTGAGCGCAACTAGGACGCGAAAAAAGAAATCACCGCTAAATCGAGCGGAAATTGTCTAAAAGTTGCCCCAATTGGGCGGCAAACCTTAGATGTCAAAACAACGGGAATGCGTCTCGGGGTTTGTTCAAGGAGAGAGACAATGAAATCCATGCAAAAGATCCTACTTGCGGGTTTGGGGCTGGCTGTCTCGGCATGTACCGCCGTAGACGTGCCAACCCGGAACGTTCCGTTCGAGCAATTGCCAACATCGGCTGTATCCGCGCCTGTGGGATACCAATCCACAGAAGTGGGCCGGGCTTCGATTGACGCCACCTCTTTGGCGCCGATCTCGAGCGCCTCGGCCGCTGCCAATGCAGCACCTGTGCAAAGCGGAGCCACATCATTGGCCGCGCCTTTGCAATTACACCCGGGTCATGCGCCGGTAACGGTCAAATCCGTTTCGGTTTATGTGCCACGCTCGCTGAAAGTGTCTGAAGCCAACCGATACCTGCCGCGTGGTGACATTGTCTGGCGCGAAGACCCAATCGGCGACCGTCACGCTCAGGTTCAGAAAATCGTTCAGGACGCACTGTCAAAAGGGGTTGCCGGGTTGAATGGTCCGGTCGAAGTGAACTTGGCTGTGAATCTGGTTCGCTTCCATGCGTTGACCGAGAAGGCGCGTTACACCACGGGTGGCGTTCATTCGATCACCTTTGATCTGGCGCTGGTCGATCCAAAAAACGGTGAATTCCTGACAGAACCCCGGCAAGTGCGCGCAGATCTAGATGCCTTTGGTGGCCAGCAGGCGATCAACGCTGTAGCCCATGGTCAGACCCAAAAGGTGCGTATTTCAAACCACTTGGCCGAAGTGATCCGGCAGGAGTTGAGCAAGCCCGAGGGCTATGAAAACGCAAGCCTTGGCTTTTTCCAGGTTTTGAACAACCTCTGAGGCTTTCCCATACCCAAGAATTTCCGTAAGAGGGCGCTTATGACAGCGCCCTCATCTTCTTTTGCCCGCCCCACTGTTCGCATGAAACCGAAAACCAATGCGCGTGCCGTGCGCCATGGTGCCCCTTGGGTTTATGCCAATGAAATCGTCACCGACCGCCGGACCAAGAGCATTCCGGCTGGCGCATTGGCCGTGCTCGAGGATGAAAATCGTGCACCGCTGGGATTGGTGGCGTTTAACCCCGATTCCAAAATTATGTGCCGAATGCTGGATCGCGATCCTGCAGCCGAGCTGAACGTGGCATGGTTTCAGGCCCGCTTGCAGCGTGCGCTTGAGATGCGGGAGCGTTTGTTTGATGCACCGTTCTATCGTCTGGTTCATGCGGAATCGGACGGATTTCCCGGTGTGATCATCGACCGCTTTGGTGATGCCTGCGTGGTTCAGCCGAATGCGGCCTGGGCCGAAGTGCACCTAGAGGCGCTGACCGAAGCTTTGGTCGCGGTCACTGGGGTGAAGACTGTTCTCAAGAACGCGTCGGGTCGGACCCGTGGGTTGGAAGGTCTGGATGACGTCAATGCCGTATTGATTGGCAGCGCGCCTGACGCCCCTGTGCCGGTGCCGATGAATGGTGCGACCTATATGGCCGACCTGACAGGTGGTCAGAAAACCGGCCTGTTTTATGACCAGCGTCCGAACCACGCCTTTGCTGCGCGGTTGGTCGCGCCGGGTGCGCGGGTATTGGATGTGTTTTCCCATGTGGGCGGTTTTGGTCTGGCAATGCTGGCGAATGGCGCGGCCGAGGCGATTGCGGTTGACGGTTCTGCTCCTGCGTTGGCGTTGGCTGCGCAAGGCGCTGAGGCGTCGGGCGTTGGCGATCGGTTTGCCACCCGCCAGGGCGATGCGTTTGATGTGTTGTCTGCTTTGTCCGCTGAGGGCGAGATATTCGATGTAGTTATTTGTGATCCGCCTGCCTTTGCGCCTTCGAAACAGGCGCTTGAGGCTGGTTTGCGCGCCTATGAGCGGGTTGCGCGGCTGTCGGCACAGTTGGTCAAGCCGGGTGGTTATCTCGGGCTGTGTTCCTGTTCTCATGCGGCGAACCTGAGCAAGTTCCGCACGGCGTCGGCGCGTGGCATTGGACGGGCTGGTAGGTCGGCGCAATTGCTGCACACCGGATATGCAGGCGCAGATCACCCGCAATTGCCGCAACTGGCAGAAAGCGGTTACCTCAAAGCGGTGTTTTTCCGACTTTGAAGGTTGTTCTTGATACCTGCGTCCTGTTCCCAACTGTGATGCGCGAGATGCTGATGGGGGTGGCCGGTTTAGGCCACTTTACCCCGCTTTGGTCAACGCGGATCTTGGGGGAATGGGCGCGGGCGGCTGTTAAGTTAGGTCCGACTGGAACGATTCAGGCCGAAGCCGAGATTGCCTTGCTGCGCGCGGCTTGGCCCGCGGCTGAATTGCCGCCAGCCCCCGGGGTTGAGGCGCGGCTGTGGTTGCCGGACCCGGCGGATGTGCATGTTCTTGCAACGGCGATTTCGGGTTCTGCAGATCTGATCGTCACCCTGAACGCCAAGGATTTTCCCCGTCGCACCCTGTCTGAGGAAGGGTTGGATCGCATTGATCCTGACGCCTTCCTTTGCAGTTTTTGGCGTGAGGACCCGGAAAGTGTCGCGCTTGTTGGTGCAAAAGTGCTGGCCGAGGCACGCCGATTGTCGGGGGATGCGTGGGATATGCGCCCGCTTTTGAAAAAGGCGCGCTTACCACGATTGGCCAAGGCACTGGGTTAGCCTTGGGTTTTCCACCGATTTTCGAGGGTTTCCAAAGCCGCAATCCGTTCGGCGGTTTTAGGGTGGCTCATCAACCATGCAGGCGAAACGCCGGCCCGGCTTTGGGTCAGTTCTTCGAGTTTTAAGAACAGGCTCTTTTGCGAGGCAATCCCAATCCCGGCTTTGGTCAGCAGGGCGGCGGCATATTCATCGGCCTCATATTCATCGCTACGGGACAGACGCGCCATCAACAGAGATGCTGTCATATTCGCGATCCACACTCCGATAAAGGGAATGTAGCGCCCCAACACCATCGCCAAAGCGGTGCGCAGGGCATTCTGGCCCGAAAAATCGATCATGCGGCGGCGCGAATGGCCCAAGGCCACATGGCCTAGCTCGTGAGCAATTACCGAGCTCATCTCAGCCGCGCTGACGTCGCCTGCTTGGAATTTGCGATAGAACCCTCGGGTGATAAATATACGCCCGTCTGGTGCGGCCAACCCGTTCACCGGGTCGATTTCGTAGATGAACACAGGAATACGTGTCAAACCAAGGGCAGCGGCCATCTGATCGGTCAGCTGTTTGAGCTTGGGATCAGCGAGTTCCGTCGATTTGGCATCCAGATCTTTATGAGTCCGCCAGACCGAAAACCGGTACATGGCAAGGGCATAGAGAATCGCCAGAAGGATCGGGGTAAAACGCAACATGGGTTAGATATGGTGGTATGGACGGGGCAAAGCAATCCCATTGCAGTGGATCATGTTCAGGTATTGTATTTTCCTAAGGTGCTCTCTAATCAAAGTTTGGTTGTGTTTTAGGTGTGTGAATTGGGTAGAGCATAAGAAACTTCATTCAAAAAATGTACGTTTTGTGTCTACGCCTTTTTGGATTGTATGGATTTTGTTTGTTTGGGTTCTTCATTTTTGGTGCGGCCACGGTCCCGGAGAATTTACAGGCGCATGTGGCGTTCTGGCCTGCTGTCGGACTTGCTATTGGACTAAACGTTGTTTTGGCGATACCGCCTGCAACCCCACGATGGCTGAGCCGCCCGCCGAATGCCTTAGTAGGCGGTGCCTTGTTCTTTTTTGTGAGCGTTCCTGCCACCGGGTACTTTCTCACTGGGGTTTATGTGGCAGGAGCTACTTTTCCAGATGGAATTGAAGGAATGGTTTGGCTGGAAAATCTTCTGTGGTTTCCAGTCTACTTAACTGGGGCGGTTAGCTTGGCGGCTCTGTTCTTAGGATCTATGCCAAAGGAAAGAGGTGGGGGCCCTGATGTTTCCCGCCGCGAGAGCAGCACCTAAAAATACGTCTGCACTAACTGCGAACGGTTTGAACGCAGTGGGATATTCTTGGACTAACACCAGTAGAGGCAGGGCATAAGTTTTCGATTTGACCCTTTACCGCGTCAGATCCCGCATGCCCTGTTCCAACCCAGACAAGGTCATCGGCACCATGTTGGTTTCAAAGATCTCTTTGATCATGGTGATGGAGTGGGTGTAGTCCCAGTACTTTTCCGGCACCGGATTGATCCAGAGGTTGGATTTCCACTGTTCGCGGGCTCGTTGCAGCCAGACTTGTCCGGCCTCGGGGTTCCAATGTTCATTGGCGCCCCCGGGGTAGGCGATCTCGTACGGGGACATCGACGCGTCGCCCACAAAGATGCATTTGTAGTCGGGGCCATAGGTGCGCATGATTTCGTCGGTCGAGGTCTGTTGATCCCAACGACGGCGATTGTCGCGCCAGACGCCTTCGTACAGGCAGTTGTGGAAGTAGAAATACTCCAGATGCTTGAACTCGGTCCGAGCGGCTGAAAAAAGCTCTTCCACGATTTTGATGTGGGGGTCCATGGAACCGCCAACGTCGAGGAACAACAGCACTTTGACTGCGTTGTGGCGTTCGGGGCGGGTTTTCACATCCAGATAGCCGTGTTCGGCGGTGGCCTGAATGGTACCGTCCAGATCCAGCTCTTCGACCGCGCCTTCGCGGGCCCAGCGACGTAGACGTTTCAGGGCGACTTTGATGTTGCGGGTGCCCAGCTCGACGGTGTCGTCCAGATTTTTGAATTCGCGTTTGTCCCACACTTTGGTGGCGCGCTGGTGGCGGCTTTCTTTTTGTCCGATCCGCACGCCTTCGGGATTGTAGCCATAGGCCCCAAAAGGAGAGGTTCCGGCGGTGCCGATCCACTTGTTGCCGCCCTGATGGCGACCTTCTTGTTCTTTGAGACGCTCGCGCAGCGTTTCCATCAGCTTGTCAAAACCGCCCAGCGCCTCAATTTCAGCCTTTTCTTCGGCTGAGAGGTGCTTTTCAGCCATCTTTTCCAGCCAGTCGCCCGGAATATCGACAGCTTCCATCACGTCCTGAAACGAGATGTCCTCCAACCCCTTAAAACTGGCGGCAAAGGCGCGATCGAATTTGTCGATGTTGCGTTCGTCTTTCACCATCGACACACGCGCGAGGTAATAGAATGCCTCGACGTCATAGGTGGCCAACCCGACCTTCATCCCCTCCAGAAAGGTGAGGTATTCCCGCAGGCTTACGGGGATACCAGATTTTCGGAGGTTTTCGAAGAAAGGTAGGAACATTGGCTCACATCATCAGACGGTGGATTAACAATGTTGCTATCATCCCAACCAAGGAGAAAGCAATTGCATAGCCCGCTGCATACTGGGCGATATCCGCCTTTGTGCCGCTACGTTTCTTGGCGCTCATGCCGCCGAGAAAGGCACCCAGCAGTGCCATCCCAATGATAATCATGCGTGTTTATCCGCCCAACTTGTTGTGGGGGTTCAGGGATGCAGCCTCTTGCATCTTGGCACGAACCGCCCAATCCGAGCCAAACCCGTAGCGTGCCCATCCCAGACTGTCCAGCCTGACAGACCCGGCTTGCTGTGGCTTTCCGGCGAGTTCCAATGCCTCGGCTTTCAGCAACATCAGCGTCGATAGCAGGGCGGCATTTTCGGATTGGCGAGCGACTTTCAGGTTGGGTTCGATCTGGCGTAGCGCAGTGGCGCTGTCACCGCGAGAGATCGCATAGGCCGAAGTCTGGGTGGTGATATAAGCGCGGTGCAGTTCAGTTCCCGGCGTCTGGGCAAGAAAGTGCAGGGCGGTTCCGAAATGCTGTTGGGCCAATTCAGGGTCACTCAATTGGGTCATGCGCCCAAGCATATAGTGGCTAAAGGCCCGGCGGTGGTCTTTCCATCCCAGGTTCTGCGCGATGTTGGTTGCGGCGCTTGCCGCGTTGCGACGGGTTTGGGGTGTCGCGCCGGGGCCCAGCGCGGTCTGGACCGCATCGATCCAGTTGCGCGGTGTCAGGGCGACCGGTTCGGGTTGTATATTGGACCCAGCCGGATTCATCCGTGCGAGCAGGTCAGGCAAGATCGCGGCTACCTCGCTGCGGGACATGCCTGTGCGCAACTCGGGCGCATATGTGGTCTGTAAGATCAACATGTCAAAGCCGGTTAGAACCGTATGCACGTTGTCATCGTTAAACACTGAATCCGGAAGGCGGTAGAGATCGTTTAGGGGGCCAATGGCCTGTGCGAGTTCTTCGTGCAGGCAATCGCGTACCTCTTGCGGGCTGGCGTCATAAGGCAGGAATATGCCCAACCGTTCGCGTTTGCGCAGTAGAGACCAGTTTGTTTTAGGCTTGCGTCGGTCGCGTCGGAATTCAGCAAGGCTGGAAACATTGGGAACAACGAAACACGCTGCTTGCGGTAGGGCCTCGCGGATGTCATCGCGGCTGACGGCTTCGATCGTGATGCGCGCCTGCCCACCGCTGACTTGTTGGATGTCGATCCCGGCTTCGCGTCGCAAACGGTCAATCAGGCGCGTGAGATCGGCTTGTAGATTAGGCGGTGGTGAGCCGGTAACCCGGACGCTGATCGGAGCCTCGAATCTGGTGAAAACGGGCAGGGCGCGGCCGCTTTCCAGTTCGAAATGAAGCGACAGAAAATCCGCTGCGATATTGGCGTTCGAGCGTACCGGCCGGGACGGGCTGGGTGAGGCGAAAGACTTCATTGGCGGCAGGGTGCTGTCCGAGATCTGAGCCCGCGTCGGCGGGTCTTCAAGCGGGACAGTGTTACAGCCTGCGGCAACAAGGCCCAGAACAAGGACTGAGCGACGGATCATGGGCGCTGATACCGGATAAACGGCGTTTGCTTGCCGATGCGGTCATACAACTTGCGCGCCGTTTCGTTGAAATCTTGGGTCAGCCAATACACCGAGGGGCACTCTTTTTTGTCAGCCGTATCATAAACCGCTTGGATTAGGGCCCGACCAACACCGGTGCCACGGGTTTCGGGGCGGGCATAGAGGTCTTGCAGATAACAGGTATTCTCAATCTTCCAGGCGTGACGATGGAACAGGAAGTGGGTGAGCCCCACAAGGGCGCCGTCTTGTTCTGCGACGAGGCAGGAAAAATCTTGGGGATCGTCACCGATGAGGCGCTCAAAAGTGGCGTCATACACGGCGTCGGGGACAGAAGTCTCATAAAATGCCAGATAGTCCGTCCACAATTCGGCCCAAGCGGCGCGATCTGTGGTCCGCAGGTCTCGTACAATCGGAGCATTGGTCACGGGAAAAATCCTAAATCGGTAAAAGGTATCAATCTGCTACTTTTGCGGATCGTTCAGGGCCGTTTTATGGTGGCATTCTGGCGGTGCCAAGGCAAGGGACCATGCACCATTGATTTACAATGAAAAAAGGCGGAGAAAATTCCCCGCCTTTGTTTAACTTTGCATGAATCGCTCGGTTTTCCGAGCTTACCGTTGGCCGCGTGCCATAAAGGCAAGGCGTTCGAACAGGTGCACATCCTGTTCGTTCTTCAGCAGGGCGCCGTGCAATTTGGGCAAGGCATTAGTGCCATTCTTTTTCAGATCGTCTGCAGTCAGATCTTCGGCCAGCAACAACTTGAGCCAATCCAGCACCTCGGAGGTTGAGGGCTTTTTCTTGAGCCCGGAGGTGTCACGGATCTCATAAAACTGGGTCAGAGCGGTGGTGAGCAGTGCTTCTTTGATCCCCGGGTGATGCACTTCGACGATTTTGCGCATGGTGGTGTCGTCAGGGAAACGGATGTAGTGAAAGAAGCAGCGGCGCAAGAACGCGTCTGGCAGTTCTTTTTCATTGTTCGATGTGATGATGACGATTGGGCGCTGACGAGCCTTGATGGTCTCTCCGGTCTCATAGACGTGGAACTCCATCTTATCGAGCTCTTGCAGCAGGTCATTGGGGAACTCAATGTCGGCCTTATCGATTTCATCGATCAGAAGAACAACTTTCTCATCCGCTTCAAAGGCCTGCCAGAGCTTACCTTTTTTGATGTAATTGGCCACGTCGTTGACGCGCTCGTCGCCGAGTTGGCTGTCGCGCAACCGGCTGACGGCGTCATATTCATACAGGCCTTGTTGTGCGCGAGTGGTGGATTTGATGTTCCATTCGATCATCCGCAATCCAAGGGCGCTGGCAACCTGTTTGGCCAGTTCGGTTTTTCCTGTGCCCGGCTCGCCCTTGACCAAAAGGGGCCGTTCCAGTGTGACAGCGGCATTGACCGCGATGGTCAGATCGTCAGTTGCCACGTAATCGGCGGTGCCCTGGAAGCGTGCAGTCATCAACTGGCCCTCATCTTGTTCTAGTGTTTCGTGCGCCGGACAGACGCGTTAGGGACACGAGGTAAATGGGTGGCGCGTTTTTGACAAGATGCGTCGCTGCGTCGAGAATCGAAACGATTTGGCAGAAGGGGCCGTTTTACCCTGGGCGGGCAGCGTTGGTGTCCGATCGCAATTGCAAGCGCTTTCAGGGCGCTTTTTGCCGGGTGTTTAGTAGGGCAGGCCGACTCTAGGTTGAAAACAGTCTGTTTCAGTGCACGGTATTGGTTGGTTCATGTTTGCTGGCGCTAGTTGGTGCCGTTACGTCACTTTGATGCCAGTATTCGAATGTTAAGGAAACAGTGCATAAAAACAAAGTGTTCGGCGCAATGTTCAGGAACTATCAACTTGAAACCCGCTACAGCTGCTTGGATGGGGCTTTGTGTAGTGACAATCACGAATTGGTCGGATAAATGCTGCGGCAGAAGGGGGAGCCAAATGTCTGGGGATTTTAAGATGACGGACGTTGCTGGCCATACCGAGGGAGCCACTATGAAGCAGGAAACTATTCTGCCGGACGACTACCGCCCGGCTGAAAGTGAACCGTTTATGAATGAGCGACAGGTTGAGTATTTTCGCCGTAAGCTCTTGAACTGGAAGAATGAACTGTTGGAAGGAAGCCGCGATACAATCGAAGGCCTCCAAGATGGGACGCGCAATATACCGGATGTTGCAGATCGTGCCAGTGAAGAAACAGATCGTGCGCTTGAACTGCGCACCCGGGATCGCCAGCGTAAACTTGTTGCAAAAATCGATGCTGCCATGCGCCGGATCGACGAAGGGGAATACGGATATTGTGATGTGACTGGCGAACCTATTTCGCTGAAGCGTCTGGATGCCCGCCCGATTGCAACGATGAGCTTGGAAGCGCAGGAGCGTCACGAGCGTCGCGAAAAAGTTCACCGCGACGATTAAGTTCGTTCTACACCGCGACAAAATGCAAAAACGCCGGGGCCTGTTGCCTCGGCGTTTTTGCGTTAAAGGGGATACATGGACCTACTGGATCAGAAAATTATTGTTGTCGGTGCCGGAATTGGTGGCCTTACCGCGGCATTGGCGCTGCGGGCACGCGGGGCGGATGTCACGGTGTTCGAACAGGCCGAGGCGATCACCGAGGTTGGGGCCGGATTGCAGATCAGCCCCAACGGGCGTGTTGTTTTAAAGGCGCTGGGTTTAGAAGCCGCATTTGATCAGGTCTCGGTGCAGGCTCAGTCTGTTGTTTTGCGGGATTACCGGCGTGCGGCCGAGGTTTTGCGGCTGGATCTTGCTAAATACGCGGCAGAGCAGACGTTTTCTTTTGTTCACCGCGCAGATCTGATTGATGTGTTGGCTGATGCGGTGCGCGCTGCAGGCGTTCATGTGCGTTTGTTGCAAAAGGTGGCGCTGGTCGAAAATGGGCCTAAGCCGGTGCTGCATTTGGCCAATGGTGCACAGGTTCAGGCCGATCTGATCATTGGTGCAGATGGATTACACTCTCCAACAAGGGCAGCGCTGAATGGGGCGGATGCCCCGTTTTTCACCGGACAGGTGGCCTGGCGTACGATTGTCCCAAACACAGTGAACTTGCCGAACGAGGCAAATGTGTTCATGGGGCCGGGGCGGCACTTGGTTTGCTATCCTTTGCGCGGCGGATCAGTTGTGAACATCGTGGCCGTTCAGGAAAAGGCGGAATGGGCTGCCGAAGGGTGGCATCACGTCGATGATCCGGAAAACCTGCGTCAGGCCTTTGCTGGGTTCCAAGGCGTGGCGCGTGCGTTGTTGGATCAGGTCGAAGATGTGCGCCAATGGGGTCTGTTTCGCCATCCGGTGGCGGATGTCTGGCAGCAGGGGCGTTTGGCCATCTTAGGCGATGCAGCGCACCCGACACTGCCCTTTATGGCGCAGGGCGCGAATATGGCGTTTGAAGATGCTTGGGTACTGGCCGATTCATTGGCGACGCAACCAGATATCGAAATGGGTTTGGCGCAGTATCAGGCCCGTCGTCATCAACGGGCCAGTCGGGTGATCGAGGCCGCAAACGGCAACGCGTGGAAATACCATTTGAGCTTCCCACCAGTGCGCGGCTTAGCGCATTTGGTGTTGCGATTGGGTGGTGCAGTTGCGCCAGAACGGATGGTTCGACAGTTTGATTGGCTCTATGGCTACGATGTGACCGCTGGATCGGGTTGATCAGAGGGTGAGATCAATCCAGACCGGCACGTGATCGGATGGCTTTTCGTATCCGCGAATCTCTGAATCGATTTTGCATTCGTTCAACAGATCTGCTGCCTGTGGGGTGAGTAGAAAATGATCAATCCGGATCCCATCGTTTTTATTCCAGGCACCCGCTTGGTAATCCCAGAATGAGTAGTGCCCCGGGCCTTGGGTGCGGGCGCGGAAAGCTTCCGTAAAGCCGAGGTTCAAAATGCGTTGAAACGCAGCGCGGCTTTCGGGGCGAAACAGCGCGTCCTCGCGCCACGCATCAGGGCGTTTGGCGTCTTCGGCTTGCGGGATGATGTTGTAATCGCCCGCCATCAGAGCCGGTTCCTCGGCGGCCATAAGCTCTTGTGCACGAGCGTAGAGACGCTCCATCCATTTGAGTTTGTAGTCGTATTTCCCACCCTCAACGGGCTTGCCATCGATCAGTTCCACCGGGTTGCCGTTGGGCAAGTATAGCCCGCAGACCCGCAGCGCCTGTTCACCGATAACCGTCGCTTCGATCCAGCGCGCCTGTTCATCGCTGTCATCGCCGGGCAAACCGCGACGCACATCTTCCAGTGGCAGCTTGGACAGGATCGCAACACCGTTGAACCCTTTTTGCCCGTGGGTTTCTACGTTGTACCCGCGTTCTTCGAACAGTTCGCGAGGGAATCCTTCGTCGACGGATTTGATTTCCTGCAACAGGACCACATCGGGCTGGGCTGTATCTAGCCAAGCTGGCAGAGCCTGCGCACGCGCCTTGATACCGTTGATGTTGAAGGTGGCAATTTTCATGGCGGTGTCCCCGGATTAGCACGCCCGACGATGTATCCCCCAACTTACGTCAGGGGGCAAGGCGCAGGGGCACCTACATCGAGAAAGACGTGCCGCAGCCGCAAGATGAGGTGGCATTGGGGTTTTCGATCACAAAGCGCGCGCCGATCAATTCTTCGGTGAAATCAATCACGGCGTTTTCCAGAAATGGCAGGGACACGGTGTCGACTACGACCTGTTGGCCCTGACCTTCGAGGATCAGATCATCGGCTGCCGGGGCGTCCAATGCGATTTCATATTGGAAGCCAGAACAACCGCCGCCCTCGACGGCAACGCGCAGGGCTTGCCCCTGATCGGCGGCACCAATTTCGGCCAAACGTTCGAACGCGCGGTCGGTGACTTTGGGAGGCAGGTTCACGGCGGAACTCCAATGTTTCTTTATGCTTCGCTGTACAATATAGAAAGTGCAAGGACAGGCGACAAGGACAGACCTCATGAGAGCGGCCTTTGCCTCGGATCCCGCACGTGCCAGGGGACGGCTCGTACCGGAGGAAGAGAGTAGTTTTCGTTCCTGCTTTCAGCGGGATCGGGATCGGATTATTCACGCCAGCGCGTTTCGCCGGCTCAAACACAAAACACAAGTTTTTGTGGAACATGAGGGTGACAATTATCGCACCCGCCTGACCCATTCCATCGAAGTGGCGCAGGTAGCGCGGACCATTGCTGGCGCCTTGGGGTTGAATGTCGAACTGACCGAGGCGGTCGCTTTGGCGCATGATCTGGGCCATACCCCGTTTGGACACACAGGCGAGGATGCATTGCATGAGCTGATGGTGCCCTACGGTGGGTTTGATCATAACGCCCAGGCGATCCGCATCGTCACCTCGTTAGAACGCCATTATGCCGAGTTTGATGGGTTGAACCTGACGTGGGAAACGCTGGAAGCCATCGCAAAACACAATGGCCCTGTTGTGGGCGATCTGCCGTGGGCCTTGGCCGAATGCAACGCTGCTCTGGATTTGGAGCTGCACACCCATGCCAGCGCAGAAGCGCAGGTGGCGGCTTTGGCGGATGACATAGCCTACAACAATCACGATCTGCATGACGGATTGCGAGCGGGTCTGTTCAGCGATGCTGAGGTGGCAGAATTGCCGATCGTTGGTCCGGCTTATGCCGAGGTGGACAGGTTGTATCCGGGGATTGATGAAAATCGCCGCCGTCACGAGGCGCTGCGCCGGGTGTTTGGTGTCATGGTGTCGGACGTCATTCAGACTGCACAGGCTTTGCTGGCGGGGTCTGGGGCACAAAGCGTCGAGGATATTCGAAACTTGGGCTATTCCGTGGTTCAGTTTTCGCCTGAGGTCTGGGCGCAGCAGAAAGAAATCCGTACCTTTCTGTTTACGCGCATGTACCGCGCCGCGCCGGTGATGGTGGTGCGAGCTGAGGTGTCCAAAGTGGTCGAAGATTTGTTCCCGATTTATCTGAATGACCCTAAACAAATGCCGGAACGCTGGCACGAGGAGATCGAGGCGGCGACCTGTGAAACCGCTTTGGCGCGGATCGTTTCGGACTATATCGCCGGGATGACGGACCGGTTTGCCCTGCAGGATCACGCGCGTTTGACTGGATCAGACCCAAACCGGGTGTGATCTGTACGCAAACGGCTTGGTTCCATTGACCTTAGCGCCGCGCGTGTTAAACCGCCGAGCAAGCAAAAGGACGCCAAAATGAACCTGTTTTCCGAGATCCGCAGCCTCGTGCTGGATGCGCTGGCCGCAATGCAAGCCGAAGGTACCCTGCCTGAGGGGCTCAGCTTTGACAATGTTGCCGTCGAACCGCCCCGCGATGCGGCGCATGGGGACATGGCGACCAATGCAGGGATGGTTTTGGCTAAGCCAGCCAAGATGAAACCACGCGATATTGCCGAAGCTCTGGCAGCCAAGCTGGCAGGAGATGATCGCATCACCGGTGCCGAAGTGGCCGGACCGGGATTCTTGAACCTGCGTTTGTCCGCTACGGTCTGGCAGGGGGTTTTGGCAGCCGTTCTGGATCAGGGGACCGAGTTTGGTAAATCCGACATGGGCCAGAACCGGAAGGTGAACGTGGAATACGTGTCCGCCAACCCAACCGGTCCGCTGCATGTGGGGCACACGCGAGGTGCAGTGTTTGGCGATGCTTTGGCGAGCTTGCTGGACTATGCTGGCTATGACGTCACCCGTGAATATTACATCAACGATGGTGGCGCTCAGGTCGATGTGTTGGCGCGGTCTGTCTATCTGCGCTACCTCGAAGCGCACGGTCAAGAGGTTGCTTTTGTTGATGGTACATATCCTGGTGATTACCTTGTCCCGGTTGGGCAGGCGCTGAAAGACAAGGTGGGCGATGCCTATCTTAACCAGCCCGAAGATGTGTGGCTGGCTGATGTGCGCGAATACGCGACCGACGCAATGATGGACCTGATCCGGGCCGATCTGGCCCAGTTGGGCATCAAGATGGACAAGTTCTTTTCGGAAAAATCGCTGTATGGCACCGGCCTGATCGAGGCGGCGCTGAAGTCGTTGGATGACAAGGGGCTGATTTACGAGGGTGTGCTTGAGCCCCCGAAAGGCAAAAAGCCCGAAGATTGGGAACCCCGCGAACAAACTTTGTTCAAGTCGACCGAGCACGGTGATGACGTGGATCGTCCGGTTAAAAAATCTGACGGCGGCTGGACCTATTTCGCGCCGGATATCGCGTATCACTACGACAAGGTCAGCCGTGGCTTTGACGAGCTGATCGACGTGTTTGGGGCCGATCATGGAGGATACGTCAAGCGGATGAAGGCGGCGGTTTCGGCTCTGTCCGGGGGCACGGTCCCGCTGGATATCAAACTGACCCAGTTGGTGAAGCTGTGGAAAGACGGTGAACCGTTCAAGATGTCCAAACGGGCAGGGACGTTCATTACCCTGCGCGATGTGGTGGATCAGGTTGGTCCCGATGTGACACGTTTTGTAATGCTGACTCGCAAGAACGATGCCTCGCTCGACTTTGATTTCGACAAGGTGTTGGAGCAGAGCCGCGAGAACCCCGTGTTCTATGTTCAGTATGCCCACGCACGGGTGATGAGCGTACTGCGTCGTGCTGCAGAAGCCGGGATTGCTGCGGATGAAGCGACGTTGAAATCAGCCGATCTGAGCAAGGTTAATCACGAGGCAGAGCTGGTTGTTGCCAAGAAGCTGGCAGAATGGCCACGCTTGGTTGAGACTGCTGCGCGCACCAATGAACCCCATCGGGTCGCCTTTTATCTATATGAATTAGCAGGAGATTTTCACGCATTGTGGAACCGGGGCAACGAATTGACCGAGCTGCGATTCATCCAAGATGGCGATGCAGCCACAAGTCAGGCAAAAATGGCACTGGCACAGTCTGTAGCCGTTGTTATTTCTGCGGGTCTTGGTATTCTAGGGGTCAATCCGGCGCAGGAGATGCGGTAATATAAACCGCCCGAAACCGCCGGTCTGAGGCAGACATAAGACAACCTTGGCGCATTGACGCACAAGGGCAGTGAGGCGGACATGGCGAGTTTTGACTACACGGGGCAGGTTGCTCCGCAACAGGTGCATTATACCTATCAGATGCCCCCACAAGGGGCGCCTGAGCCTCTTTATGAAACCGATGATCACGATGCGTTGGGCCATAATGGGTCCGCGACATCCGGCTTTGCTACAAGCCGTATGGTCACCCTGTTGGGTGCGGTTGGTTCGCTCGCGCTGGTTGTTGGTATTGGCATTTGGGGGGTTAAACTGGTGGCGCGTGACGTCAGCGGAGTCCCTGTTGTGCGCGCCATCGAAGGTCCGATGCGCATTCAGCCCGAAAAACCCGGTGGTACACCTGCGGACCATCAGGGGCTTGCGGTGAACAATGTTGCGGCGCAAGGCACGGCAGCTGCACCTGCAGACCGGTTGATGCTGGCTCCGCGGCCTGTGTCGTTGGCGGAAGAAGATGCGCCGATGGGGGAACTTGCAACAACCCAGGTCGCCCTGAACGAAGTTGGTGAAAATGCGTTAGACGCCTTCCGCAATGGGTCCATCGACGAATTGGTGGCAGAATTGACGGAAGGGGTTGAACCTTTGTCGGTCGTAGATGCGGCGTTGCCTGAAGCACAGGTTGCAGGGATTGTTCAGCCAGAACCATTGGCGGCAATTGATCCGGCGGATCTTGTAGCGCAGCAGCCTGCGATCGCGTTGCTGGATGAACCGGGTGTACAGCGATCCTTGCGCCCTCGCGTCCGTCCGGCCCGTGTTGTGCAGGCCTCGGTCAGCTCGTCCACATTGAACGAAGCGATCAATTCTGCTGTTGCCACTGCGGCCAGCCTGGATATCGATGCCGAAAGCCTGCCGGTTGGCACGCGATTGGCGCAGCTTGGCGCCTATGACAGCCCTGAAATCGCCCGCGCGGAATGGGATCGGCTCAATGCCCGGTTCGGCGATTACATGGATGACAAAAAACGGGTTGTGCAAAAAGCCTCCAGCGGGGGTCGCACTTTTTATCGTCTGCGGGCCATGGGTTTCGACGGGCTGAGCGATGCACGCCGGTTCTGCTCGGCGCTGGTTGCTGAAAAAGCGGATTGTATACCGGTTACGACGCGATGAATTTCGGCGCCACAATTCTGGATGCAGATGGGTTTCGGCTGACATCTGGCGAAAAGGCGCTGTTCCGAGAAGTGAACCCATTTGGGTTCATTCTGTTTGCGCGCAACATAGATACAGCGGATCAAATCCGCGCCCTATGCGGTGACTTCCGCGAGGCGGTTGGCTGGCACTGCCCAATTACAATCGACCAAGAAGGCGGGCGCGTTCAGCGCCTGCGCGCGCCGCTGGCACGGGTTTGGAAAGCCCCGTTGGATCATGCCGCACAAGCAGGCGAACACGCTGAGCGGGCGATATATCTGCGGTATCGGTTGATTGCACATGAACTGCATGCCTTGGGCATTGATAGCAATTGCGCGCCCATGGTGGATATTGCGCAACCAGAAACCCACGCGTTTTTGCGCAACCGCTGCTATGGGAACACGGCGGATACTGTAGCCCGTCTTGGGCGTGCCGTTGCGCAGGGGCACCTGGACGGTGGCGTCTTGCCGGTCGTGAAACACATTCCGGGCCATGGGCGTGCGACTCAAGACAGCCATTTTGATTTGCCCCATGTAACGGCGGATCTGGAAGAGCTTGAAGACACAGATTTTGCGCCGTTCCGAGCGTTGAATGACCTGCCTTTGGGGATGACGGCGCATTTGGTCTATGATCAGATTGATGCTGCACCGGCTACGATTTCGGCACCGATGATGGACGTGATCCGGGAAAATATCGGCTTTGACGGCTTGATTATGACCGATGATATCTCGATGAAGGCGCTGAGTGGGTCGTTAGGTGATTTGTCCCGCCAAGCGATCGAGGCAGGCTGTGATGTGATTTTACACTGCAACGGTACCCTGTCAGAGCGCGCCGAGGTCGCAAACGCGGCAGGGCTCATGACCGATGCGGCACAGATGCGGGCCGAACGGGCCATTGCAGCACGGTTGACCCCTGAAAACCTTGACACAGCGGCCGCCGAAGCGGAACTATCTCGCCTTATGGGCGGGCAGGTGTATGACGGATAACCTTTTTTCGGACGATCAGGTCTCGGTCGCCGAGCGACTGGCGGCCGAAGCGCTGATTGTCGATGTTGACGGGTTCGAGGGCCCGTTGGATGTGTTGCTGTCTTTGTCGCGCACGCAAAAGGTAGATCTGCGCCGGATATCCGTGTTGGACTTGGCGCGACAATATCTTGCCTTTGTCGAACAGGCCAAGGCGTTGCGTATCGAATTGGCAGCGGATTATCTTGTGATGGCGGCGTGGCTTGCGTTTTTGAAGTCGCGATTGCTTTTGCCGCCGGATCCCAGCGAAGAAGGCCCGACCGGCGCTGAATTGGCTGCACATCTGGCGTTCCAGTTGGAACGATTGCAGGCGATGCGCGATTCAGCGGCGCGCTTGATGGCCCGGGACCAATTGGGGCGAGACTTTTTTGCGCGTGGTCAGGGGGAAGACATCACCAAAATCCGAACGGTGACGTATTCCGCGACCCTGTTGGAGTTGATGCAGGGCTATGCGCGTATCCGAACCCGTGATGAATTCCGCCCCTTTGTAATGGATCGCGATTCGGTGTTCACCATGGAAGAAGCATTGGAACGTATGCGGGGATTGATCGGGTTTTCCGGGGCGTGGACGGATATGATCAGTTATTTGCCCGAAGGGTGGTCCGGTGATCCGACACGCCGTCGATCTGCGACCGCGGCCACTTTTGCCGCCTCGTTGGAACTGGTGAAAGAGGGGCATCTGGAGATCAAACAATCAGAAAGCTTTTCCCCAATCCATCTGCGGAAAAGGGAGCAAAAGCGTGAGTGACACCGGACAAAGCCTGTTCGAAGCGCCCCCAATGGCCGAACAGGAACGCATGGTCGAAGCGGTTCTGTTTGCCAGCCCCGAGGCGGTGACGGTCAAGGAACTGGAACAGCGCATGCCCCATGGCTGCAATGTGGTTGAAGCGCTGATCCATCTACAAACCCGGTACGAGGGGCGCGGCGTAAGAGTTATTCGCATCGGCGACACATGGGCCATGCGCACGGCACCTGATCTGGGCTTTCTGATGCAAAAAGAAACGGTTGAGCAGCGCAAGCTGAGTCGCGCAGCCATCGAAACCTTGGCGATCATTGCTTATCACCAACCAACGACACGCGCCGAAATCGAAGAAATTCGCGGCGTGTCGGTGTCGCGTGGAACGATCGATCAACTTTTGGAGATGGAGTGGATTCGTCTAGGGCGGCGGCGTATGACTCCGGGGCGTCCGGTGACATTTGTTGTGACGCCTCAGTTCTTGGATCATTTCGGGCTGGAAAGCGCACGTGATCTGCCGGGCTTGAAAGAACTGCGCGCCGCAGGACTGTTGGAAAACAGACCCCCGCCGGGGATGTTTCCTTTGGGGACAGCGCGGGATGATGACGATGAGGATGATGAGCAAAGCGAACTTTTCGAGGATCCTTAATGTAAATGCCCTGAAAACGGCGCATTTTCACACTATTTTATGAACCACGAGTGGTTCGGGCAGCGACACAGGATATCTGACATGAACATGAATCAAGTCATCAATATGGTCATTCGCACCGTTATGCGGCGGTTGGTCAACTCTGGTATCAACGCGGGTATGGATGCGGTTGCAAACCGGGGGCAGCGCAAAAACAAATCCCATCATGATATGGATGCTGAGTTAGGCATCAAATCTGCACCGCAGCAACAGCCCTCGGCCGAGCGGTTGGCAAAGCGGGAAATGCGTCAGGCTCGCCGGGCAGCTAAGGCTGCACAACAGGCGACCCGGATGTAACCGACCGGCGCAGGCTTAGGGCTTCGACCGCTTCGATAAGACAGAGAAATGCTGAAGCGGTTAAGCACCCGATGAGACCAAACTGAGAAAATAGTACGGATCCGATAAACGGGGACAAGAACACGCACAGATAGGTGACTGTGCTGTTCAATCCCATGATGGCACCGCGTTGGATCGGATCCAGGGCCGTCAACCGCGCCACCACGAGATTCAGCGCGAGGTGTTGGCCAATGCCCCACAAAAATGCAAATCCCACCAACCCTAGGTAACTAGGTGATGCCAAGCCCATCAGGCCATAGCTGACCGCGACCATGGCAAACAGCGGCGCCGTTGCACGGGCAAGACCCACCCGGTCCAAAAGCGGGTCCACCAGCACCGCCAGCCCGAAACCGATTCCATAGCTGAGCGAGATTGCACCTGCCATTGCGCTGGTGCCGTGCAAGACTTCGGTCACATGAATGCCCATGAAGAAGTACGACGTGTAAAAAGCGGTCATGATTAGGGATACAGCCGTTAACGCACGTCTCAGGCCCGGGACCCGCAAGGCGCTAAGTGGCGATGTTAACCGACCGCTGCCCACACCCATAGTGCGCAGAGGCGAGGACAGCACCCACAGCAGGGCCGCAGCAGCCGTTAAAACGGCATAAACCGCTCGCCACCCTACCAGATCCGTTGCATAGGCCGAGACACTGACACCAAGCACTAGCGATACAGTCCAGCCGGTCAAAACTGCGCCTGTCACTTGCGCCTCGCGCCCTGCAGGAGCGATCGAGGCGGGCAGGGCATAAATAGCGGGCAGAGCGATCCCGGACGCGACCCCACATAGCGCCTGTGCAACGATCAAGGCAATCAGAGTTGGTGCCCAGGCGCTGGCCGCCAAGCCGAGCGCTAATCCAATCAGGGCTAGGCGCAACATACGCCCAGCACCATAGCGATCAGACAGGGGGGCAAGGGTCAGTGCGGCGAATGCGGTGCCAAGCCCATAGCCGCTGGCGGCATGCATGACTTGGGCTGCCGGTACGCCCAGCGTTTGACCCACGGCAGAGACAATCGGCGCAAGGAGGAGTGAATTCGCCCCGATGATACCGATGGAACTGAGAAGAATTAGAATCGGCGCCCACATGTACAATATCCATGAATCTTGTTCGGTGTTCGTGCTATTCCTTGGAATGGCATACGGCAAAAGGAAAACGATATGGCTGTCGCAAAAACAGAGGGTGTTCGGAAATCTACCGGTATGATACGGCCATTGGATGACTTGGACCGAAAGATATTAGGCACGTTGAGCCGGGATGCCACCCAAAGCTATGCCTCAATCAGTCGCGAGGTGGGATTGTCGGCCCCCGCCGTGCACGAGCGAGTCAAACGGTTGCGATCCAGTGGGGTGATTAAATCGACGGTCGCTCAGTTAGATGGGGCGGCTGTAGGCAAGCCGTTGTTGGGGTTCATTCACGTGGATACGACGGGATGGGGTAAAACCCGCGCGATGCTTGCGTTAGAAGATCGACCCGAGGTCGAAGAGATCCACGGTGTAACAGGGGATACCTGTTTGATCATCAAGGTTCGGGTTGCGTCGCCCTTGGCCTTGGAAGGGCTGTTGGCTCAGATCTATGACGTCGAAGGGGTTCGAGGCTCGCGTACTTTTGTGTCGCTGTCCACTCACTTGGAGCGCAGTGTGCAGGCAGAGATCAGTGATGATCTTGAAAGCCGATCTGTCATTAAATAGAATCGGTTAGGTCGGGATTTTGAAGTGCTTTGACAGCTTCAGGCCTTGCCCTTGGTAGTTCGACGCTATGCCAGCCCCATACAATTGAGTCGGCATTTCGGCCATTCTCTCGTAAACAAGTCGCCCCACAACTTGGCCATGTTCTAAAACAAAGGGCGCTTCGTGGCAGCGTACCTCAAGCACCCCCCGCGATCCTTCGCCACCGGCTTGGGCATGGCCGAATCCAGGATCGAAGAAGCCAGCATAATGGACACGGAATTCGCCAACCATTGCCAAATAGGGCGCCATTTCAGCGGCAAACAGCGGTGGAATATGGACTGCTTCGCGACTGACAAGAATATAGAAAGCACCGGGATCAAGGATAATGCAGCCGTCCCGTGTCCGCACCTCTTCCCAATAATCGGCGGGGTCGTATTCGCCGATGCGATCCAGATCAATTACCCCAGTATGTGGTTTTGCTCGATACCCGACAAGGTCCGTTCCGGGCAGCTGTAGATCGACCGAAAAGCCGAGCCCATCCTGAATAACCGCGTCGCCGTCAACGAGCCGTGTTTCTATATGTAGCGTGGTCAACTCGTCGTCAGATAGTACGGCCTGACCCTGTCTGAACCGAATCTGGTTCAGCCGCATTCCCGGACGAACGAGGACGGAAAAAGAGCGGGGGCAGATTTCGGCAAAGAGCGGACCGGTATAGCCAGAGGGAATTCGGTCAAATTCGGTGCCACCGTCGGTGATCGTGCGGGTCAGCAGATCCAATCGCCCGGTGGAGCTTTTGGCATTCGCCACTGCGCTCATGTCGGCGGGCAGGGCCAGTGATTCCATAAGAGGAACCAAATACACGCATCCTTTTTCCAGAACAGCGCCTTGGCTCAAGTCGATACGGTGCATTTCAAATTCGTCAAGACGGTCTGAAACGGTGCGACCTTCACCAGCTAGGAAAGAGGCGCGCACACGGTAAGCCGTTCTTCCTAGACGCAGATCTAGGCTGGCAGGCTGTACTTGTTCAGGAAGAATAGAGGGAGTGGCGTGGATTGATCCATCCACGACCATAGCTTCGATTTTCTGATTTGGGCAAACACCGGTCATCCCAAGTCCTCTCGTTCTTGGAGGCCGGGGTTTGCCATCATCTAACGTCGGCGATTTTTGGTCGGGCTAGCAGGACTCGAACCTGCGACCTTCCGTCCCCCAGACGGACGCGCTACCAGGCTGCGCCATAGCCCGACGTTGGAGCTTTCATAACGGTTTTGACGGGCGGGGCAAGAGGTAATCTGAGGCTTTTTTACGAACTTGTTGAACTTGTTTCTTGCCGATCAAGCCAGGCCTTTAGTTCCTTGGCAATTGGGCGCATGGCGGCCAACGTTGCGGATGAAAAAACGGAATTCCCGCTAAGCCTTTGTAAGGGGCCAGGAACATATTCTTCTGTAATTTCAACAGTCGCAGATGATTCTATGGGGGCTACGGCCACAGGTTCTGGTTCGCTTGGCTCTGGATCAGCGACAGGGGCCGCAGCCGGAGTAATCACCACCGGTTTTTGGGGCGTAAGAACGACTACAGCCGTATCATCAGGGTCTTCTGCGGGTTCGGGTCCCAGATCCATATCAATCTGTGCAACCTCACTGGACAGAAATGGTTTGGCCTGAAACTTTACGACCGTTTCCTGATCTGTCGCAACGGTGTGGGCCATCTCGTCTAACCCTTGTGATAGGGCGCTGACATGGGCCACACCGTTCTCTCGCAAGATTTTTTGAACACCTTTGATTGTCAGCCCATCATCATGGAGAAGCTTTTTTATCCCCCCAAGCAGCTGCATGTCTGCAGGGCGATAGTACCGACGACCACCAGCCCGCTTTACAGGTTTGACCTGTGAAAACTTGCTTTCCCAGAACCGTAACACATGGGCTTGAATTCCCAGCCATTCCGCTACTTCGCTGATGGTGCGAAAGGCGTCGCGTGACTTGCTCATGTGTCTCAGTTCCTAATTTATTTTCGGTTCCCGGCCGCAACCCGGTCCTTCATCAAATGGGACGGGCGAAAGGTCAAAACGCGGCGAGGTTGAATTGGAACCTCTTCGCCGGTCTTGGGATTGCGCCCAATGCGAGCAGATTTATCGCGAACGCTGAACGTTCCAAACGATGAAATCTTAACCTGTTCACCTCGGACCAAAGCGTCCGACATATGTTCCAGCATGCCTTCGACAAGCTGCGCACTTTCGTTGCGTGATAGACCGACCTCACGAAAAACTGCTTCGCTCAAATCCATCCGCGTTAGAGTTTTATCACCCATACCGTCCCCCATGTTGCTGATAAATCATAGGGGTATGAGAATTTACCTGTCAATATCAATGAATTGCGAGTGTTAAGTTAACGGCGGTAAAAAGCTACCATCGAATGACAACTGCGCCCCATGCCAAACCGCCGCCAATCGCTTCGGTTACTATCAAATCACCTTGCTTGATTTGGCCGCGCGCTTTGCCAACAGACAGCGCAAGAGGGATCGATGCGGCCGACGTATTGCCGTGATCTTGCACCGTCACCACCACGTTATCCATGCTGAGGCCCATCTTTTTGGCAGTGCCCTGAATGATACGAATGTTGGCCTGATGCGGTACAATCCAGTCAACATCTTGAGCGCTAAGTCCAGCTTTTTTCAAAGCGGTGTTTGCTGTTTTTGCAAGTTTTTCAACGGCATGGCGGAAAACCTGGTTGCCCTGCATGCGCAGGTGGCCGGTGGTTTGTGTTGACACACCGCCATCGACATACAGCAAATCTTTGTAGCGCCCGTCTGAATTCAGATCGACAGAAAGAATGCCGCGATCCTGTTCAGCTGTGTCTTGAGATTCCAACACCAGAGCCCCAGCACCATCGCCAAACAATACGCAGGTTGATCGGTCGGACCAATCCATGATTCGTGAGAAAGTTTCCGCGCCGATCACCAAAACCCGGTTGGCCTGACCCGAAACGATCAGAGCATTTGCGTTGCTCAGGGCGTAAACGAATCCTGCACAGACAGCCTGAACATCAAAGGCAAAGCCAGATGTCATCCCAAGCCCGGATTGAACCATAGTCGCCGCGGACGGGAACGTTAGGTCGGCGGTCGAGGTGGCAACGATGATGGCATCGACTTCGTTCGCGTCGATGCCGGCATCGGCAAGTGCGGCACGTGCCGCATTGATCGCTAGGTCAGAGGTGGTTTCCCCGTCGGCCGCAAAGTGACGGCGTTCGATGCCGGAGCGGCTACGAATCCAGTCGTCTGAGGTTTCCAAAGTCGCTTCGAATTCTGCATTGGGAACAACGCGTTCTGGCAAGTAGTGTCCGACACCTGTGACGACTGCGCGGCCTGTCATGGGGGGTTATCTACCTTCTTGTTTTTGGGGTTCTGGTGACGCAACGGTCGCTGCATCTTGTTTAAGCTCTTCGATGGATGCAACCCGCGCGGCCAGTTTTTCCGAAAATCCGGATTGTGCCAGCGTAAAGGCCAGCTTGACAGCCGCGGAAACACCGGTCGCGTCGGCGCCACCGTGGGACTTGATAACAGTCCCGTTCAGGCCCAGAAAAACCCCACCATTCACCCGCCGGGGGTCAATGCGTTTCTTCAAACGTTGCAGAGATGTAATCGCCAAGACTGAGGCAAGTTGTGACAACCAGGAGTATTTGAATGCCTGCTTTAACAGCTCACCCACCAGGCTGGCAGTGCCTTCCCCGGTTTTAATGGCGACATTACCGGTAAATCCGTCCGTGACGATCACATCCGCCGCATTGCCGGGGATATCGCTGCCTTCGACGAAACCGACGAATTCAAAGTTGGCGGTATCGGCAAACTCTGCAATCAGAGTATGCGCCTCTTTCAACTCTGTGCGGCCTTTGTGTTCTTCGGTTCCGACGTTCAGCAGGCCAACACGCGGACGTGCAAGCTCCAGCCCGTTGCGCGCGTAAGAAGCCCCCATCAAGGCATATTGGAGCAAATCCTTTGCGTCGGCGCGAACATCGGCACCCACATCCAGCATGACATTAAAGGCCTGTGGGTTGAGGGAAGGCCACAGAATTGCAATAGCAGGGCGGTTCACGCCAGGCAATTTGCGTAGGCGCATCATCGACAACGCCATCAACGCGCCTGTGTTCCCACAGGAGACCGCGCCGCTGGCTTCACCTTTTTTGACCGATTCTAACGTCGACCACATTGAGGTTTTCTTGCCGTGGCGCACCACCTGGCTGGGCTTGTCGTCCATTGTGACGACGTCGTTACAATCGCGAAAGGCGACGCGTCCTTCTAGGATGCGTCGCCGTGCGACTAACGGTTTTAACGTGTCTTCGGGGCCGTGGAGAATGAACCCAATATCCGGGTTCTTCTCTGCCGACTTAGCAATGCCCGCGACAACTGCCGACGGACCGGCGTCACCGCCCATGGCGTCAACCGAAATGATAATGCGACCGTTAGAATCGCCTGTCTGATCTGGTTGCGCCGTCATTTTGGGCCTGCTTGAGAAGGGACTTAGGCCGCGTCTTCGTCCAGATCGATCTCGTCAACCTGTGCAACGATTTCTTTGTCGTCGTAGTGGCCGCAAGATGCGCAAACGTGGTGCGGGCGCTTCAGCTCACCGCAGTTTGAGCATTCGTTAGGGTTTGCAGCAACCAGGGAATCGTGTGCACGGCGGTTGTTGCGGCGCGACTTGGATACTTTGTTCTGTTGGACAGCCATCGTCTCAACCTTTGTCTATCTGGGCCGGTGGGCGTTCCCGAAGGCCGTGTTACATTGTTCGTTTCTAGCAGTTTGACGTGCGTTTAGGCCTCAGCCCCGGCGATGTCCAACCTTAAATCCGATGAGCGCGCGAAAATACTGCGATTCTCGTTGTGATCAAGCGGTTTTTACAGGCGCCCCCTATGGCAGCTTTTGTCAGCGGTGTCATTCCTCTTTTTTAAGAGAATCGCGCAAAGCCGCTAATCCCGCAAAGGGTTTGGCATCTTCTTTGGTCATTGGCTTCTTGCCGGGCTCAGTAAACACCGCCTCACTTACATCAGCGCCTTCGGCGCGCGGATACTGGGGCAGGGCCAAGGATAAAGCTTCGATCATGACAGCTGCAGGGTCGATATATTCTGCGAGCGCTTCGACTTCGTCATCTTCGTGCATTTCGACATCGTCTTCTTCGGGCTCTTCCCAGTCGGCCATGTAAACCCGTCGGATTGTGACATCTAAGCGCGTGCTGACGGGGTTCAGGGTTACGACACAAGGCTGCAAGACTGTGGCGCCCAGTTTGGCGGTTAAGAGCCAGTCTTTCTTACCTTGCGCTTTGATGTGCCCCTCAAAGCTGAGTTTGCGCAGGCCAAGCAAGCTCAGTTCGGTGGCAATAGACTTTAGTTCTGCCGCGCCGGGGCGCAGAGAAAAGGAAGAAGAGGTATTCTGCGGCAAATCGGCCACGCGCAGTGCAGAAGGGTTGGTCATCAAGGGGCTTTCGTTGGTTGAACCAGAGCGTCGGTTTCTATAATCGGGATAAAAGGCGCAAGAAGCCAAGGCAAGGGGGCAGCGATGTTCACATTCACTCAGCTGAAGAAATCTACGACACGGTTCGCACTGGTCGCGGTTACGGTTGGGGCTTTGGCGGCCTGCTCAGCAGTCTATCGTAACCATGGTTATACACCTACACCCGATGAGTTGAACGAGATCACAGTGGGCGTTGATACACGCGATAGCGTAATCGAAGCGGTCGGTGCCCCCAGTTCAGGAGGGGTGTTGGGCGAATCAGGTCTGTATTATGTCGCCACCCGCATGCGTCACTATGGTCCCCGTGCCCCACAGATTGTGTCACGTGAATTGGTTGCGATCAGTTTCAACCAGTCGGGCACTGTCAAAAATGTTGAGCGTTTTGGGCTAGAAGACGGGCGCGTTGTGACTCTGCAACGTCGTGTCACGACATCGAGCGTTGAAAGCAGCACCTTCTTGCGTCAGCTTTTGGGCAACCTTGGCAATTTCAACCCCGCGGCGGCTCTGGGCCAATAAATCAGGCGTCATTTTGCTGAAACAGTCTGTATGGTAGGCCAAGCGGGACAACGGGACCGGGTGATCTTGCAAGAGGCCGATACCTTGGCACATGCACAGCTACTTAGCAAAGGACGCTTTCGCGCCAGATTGGCCCAATCTCAGGCAGATATGGCCGCGGCGAAAGTCTTGCGCACGCGGGCCTTTGGCACCGCCGTGCTGGATCAAGACCCATTTGATGAACAATGTCGGCATGTTTTGGTCGAAGATTCCGACGCAAACAATGCGCTTGTCTGCTGTTTTCGTCTTCTGGTGCTGGCAGGTGGGGCTGATATCAGTCGCAGTTATTCAGCCCAGTTTTATGATTTGTCTGCCATGCAGGGTTTTGCGGGCAAAATGGCGGAGATGGGGCGGTTTTGTATCGACCCAGACATGAAAGATCCCGACATCTTGCGCGTCGCCTGGGGGGCTATGACCACTTATGTCGATCAAAACGAAATAGAAATGCTGTTTGGGTGTTCGTCCTTTGAAGGGACCGAAACCAGCGCCTATTTGGATGCATTTGCGATGCTGAAACATCGACATTTGGCCCCCAATCGATGGGTGCCAAGGGTCAAAGCTCCGGATGTCTTTCGCTATGCCGCACGGTTGCGCCGGAAACCGGATAGTAAAAAAGCGTTGCTGAGAATGCCGCCCTTGTTGCGGACCTATCTGATGATGGGGGGCTGGGTCAGTGATCATGCTGTGATCGACCGACATCTGAATACGCTGCATGTCTTTACCGGGCTTGAGATCGCCGCGATCCCGCCCGCGCGCAAGCGATTGTTGCGAGCCCTTGCCTGAGCGGGCAGTATTTTGGAAAAGATGGGGTAGAGGCGTTGACGCCCTAAATCCAGCGGTTTAGCTCGACGGTATGGCACGTATTCCCTTATTGCAGATGTCCGGTATTTCGCTGACCTTTGGCGGTGACCCGGTTTTTTCGGATCTTGATTTGGTGGTTCAACCCGGCGACCGCGTCGCTTTGGTGGGGCGCAATGGATCAGGTAAATCAACCCTGATGAAGGTCATGGCTGGACTGGTCGAAGCGGATCGGGGCGACATCGTCGTGCCGCCCGGACGATCGGTTGGCTACATGGAACAAGACCCCGACATGGGCGATTTTGCGACATTGGGGGATTATGCCTCTAGCGGGTTGGAACCGGGTGAGTTGTACAAGGTTGAGCGTGCTGGCGAAGGGTTGAAGTTTGATCCATCCCGCGCAGTAAACACCGCCTCTGGTGGGGAGCGGCGTCGGGCTGCTTTGGCCAAACTTATGGCCGAAGCCCCAGATTTGATGTTGCTGGACGAACCAACAAACCACCTGGATATCGAGGCGATTGGGTGGCTGGAGAGCGAGCTGAAAACCACACGTACGGCCTATGTGTTGATCAGCCACGATAGGGCGTTCTTGCGTGAGCTTACCCGTGCAACCCTCTGGGTTGATAGAGGAATGGTGCGTCGCCAGGAAAAGGGGTTCGAGGCTTTTGAGGCCTGGCGTGACCAGATCTGGGACGAAGAAGACACTCAGCGCCACAAGTTGAATCGCTTAATCAAGGCCGAGGCCAGATGGGCAGTTGAGGGCATTAGCGCGCGGCGCAAACGCAATCAGGGGCGCGTACGTGCACTGAATGATTTGCGGGAACAGCGCGCAGGTCAAATCAAACGCCAAGGGGCGGCGGAATTCGCTTTGGAGGCAGGGCCAAAGTCGGGCCGCAAGGTGATCGAAGCCGAGGGTATTTCAAAGACATTTGGCGACAAACAGATCATTCGAGACTTTGATCTCAAGGTGCAGCGCGGGGATCGCGTGGCTTTTGTGGGGCCCAATGGGGTTGGCAAAACCACCTTGATCAACATCCTGCTTGGGCAGGTTGAACCTGATGCCGGACAGGTGCGTCAGGGCACAAATCTGGAAGTTGCGGTGTTTGATCAGGCCCGCGCCCAGCTGGACCCGGATATGAGCCTATGGGACAGCCTGACGGGCGATCCATCAATGCGTGTGTCTGGCAAAGCGGATCAGATCATGGTGCGCGGCAACCCCAAGCATGTGGTTGGCTATCTCAAAGAATTCCTGTTCGACGAACGTCAAGCCCGTGCGCCGGTGCGCTCTCTGTCCGGTGGGGAAAAGGCGCGACTGCTGTTGGCGAAACTGATGGCGCACAGCTCGAATTTGTTGGTGATGGATGAACCAACAAACGATCTGGACGTGGAAACGCTGGATCTGCTGCAAGAGCTGTTGGATGACTATGATGGGACCGTGCTGTTGGTCAGCCACGACCGTGACTTTCTGGACCGTGTGGCCACCACGACGGTCGCTATGGAAGGCAATGGAACGGCCACGGTTTATGCTGGCGGGTGGAGCGACTACATTGCACAACGCACCCCCATCGAAGAAGAAAAACTCGAAAAAGCAAAGGCATCAAAGCCAAAGGTGAAGCAAGAGAGCAAAGCCAAAGCGGGTTTGTCTTTTGCTGAAAAGCACCGATTGGAAAAGCTACCGTCCGAGATTGAGCGCCTTGAAGCTGAAATCGCCAAACTCGAAGAGCTGATGGCCGATCCCGAACTGTACACACGCGAGCCTGTTAAATTCCAAAAAGCCACCGAAGCCTTGGTTCAGCGCCAGGAGAAGTTAAGCGCGTCAGAAGAGGAATGGCTTGAGCTTGAGGAAAAAGCGGCAGGCTGATCTACGGCAAGGCGCGCGCGGGGTTGCCAACAACGCGTGCGTCTGCGGGGACGTCCTTTAACACCACGCTGCCGGCGCCCACGATTGCACGATCCCCGATTGTGACGCCGGGCATGATAATGGCACCCCCACCGATCCACACATTTGCACCGATGGTCACGGGCAGAGCGATTTCCAACCCTGCTTTGCGGTCAGTCGGGTCTTTGGCATGTTGGGCGCAATAGACCTGCACCGCAGGGCCCAGCATTGTGTCATCACCAATCCTGACCGGAGCCGAATCAAGGATGGTACATCCGGTGTTTAGAAATACGCGATCGCCAAGGGTGATGTTCATGCCATAGGCGCAGTGAAACCATCCCTCAATATAGCAATCACAGCCAACCGCGCTGAACAGATCCACCAGTTCAGGCACCAGATCACGCCGCTTGTCAGGCGCGCGATGATTGTTGTGGTACAAGGCAAGTCGGGCGCGGTCGCGTAAATCTTCCAGCTCTGGATCTAGGCAACTATACCAATCCCCGGCCAGCATCTTTTGCAACGGTGTCATCCGCGCCCTCCTGTTTCAAATCGTCTTAGCGCATGCGCAGCGCGCCATCCAAACGGATGACTTCACCGTTGAGATACCCCATTTCGACGATGAATCCAGCCAAACGACCATACTCTGACGGATCGCCAAGGCGCGCCGGGTTTGGCACATCAGCCGCCAATTGCTGTTGCACCTCTTCGGGGAGGCCAGCCAGCATGGGCGTCATGAAAATGCCGGGGGCGATGGTCATGACCCGAATCCCGGTCGATGACAGATCCCGTGCCATAGGCAAAGTCATGCCAACAACACCGCCCTTTGAGGCGGAATAGGCAGCTTGACCCTTTTGGCCGTCAAACGCAGCGATAGAGGCAGTATTGATGATCACACCCCGGCCACCGTCTGATTCGGGGTCGTTCTTCGCCATTTCAACCGAGGCAAGGCGCGCGACGTTGAAGCTGCCGACCAGATTGATGTCGATGGTGCGTTTGAATGCGTCCAGCGGGTGCGGGCCATCGCGTCCAACGGTTTTGATGCCATAGGCAATACCGGCACAGTTAACGCAGGCGGTGATTTTTCCCATTTTTTCCATGGCATGGGCGATGGCGGCGGCGACAGATTCTTCGTCTGTGACGTCAGTTTGCGCAAAATGGCCGCCGATTTCATCAGCAACTTGTTGTCCGCGCTCGGCGTCGCGGTCCAGTATGGTGACCTGCGCACCGTTTGCTGCAAAGTGGCGGGCCGTGGCCTCACCCAGACCCGAAGCGCCGCCAGTGACGACGGCGGCAGTGGTGGACAGTTGCATGTGGGGCTCCTCTCCCATGATATGAACATCTGTTCAAATAATCATGAGCAAGGGGATGTGTCTAGCTGTGCGCCATCAGCTTTGTGTCCATCGCGGCGAGGGGACGCAGCGTTCGTCCCAAAACGGGCCACCACCCCCATGTTCCACCCAACCTACGCGGTTGGGCCCCGGTTCCCAGCTTGAACCGGGCCAGTCCGGGCGAATCTTCGGTAGAGATCAGGCCAAGATCCAAATTTTGGTGCCCCTTGCGAGCCAGCCAGACCATCGCCTCCCACATCAGTAGGTTGTGGGCACAATGGTGACGTCCGCGCGCCGTGGTATATCCCAGTTGATAGGTTGCGCTGTCGCCGTGGCACAAAATCAGAACGGCGGCAATCGGAGTTGTACCTGCAAAGGCGGTAAATAGCTTGGCTTGTCCCTTGTTCGCCTGAGCATAGGCAAGGGTCAACGGAACAGGCCATGTTTTGTACTTGCGCGCGCGTTGTTGCACTTGTGTCGCCGTGAACAACCAATGCTTGGAGTTAAGCGGCATGTTTTGACGAGTCACGCGCAGGTTTTGGCGTTTCGCATAGGTCAGGCGGTTCCGCCATTTCTGATGCAATTGCGCGTGCAAATCCCCTGTCAGGCTTAGGTCAGCCACAGAGGCCGGGCTGACCAAGGGAACAGCCCCCAGTTCAGACAATTCTGGCGTTGGTTTTTCCGGATTAATGATCAAGGGCGTCCGGTGCAGCCCGGCGCGACGAATGGAGCCGGGCAGTGTGTTGATGTTCACCCGTACCCGAGACAGTACAGCCACCCGACAGCCAATCGGGAGACGACGATGCAATGCAAGGGTTTGATCATCCAGAACCATGGGCGGGCGACCAATGTCGCGCAGAGTTGCCGCGAATTCGGGACTTTGTTGCAGGGCGGATGACTTGGCGGTTGGGGGCGCATCAAACATGGGCTGATTAACCATGATGAAACCTAACGCGTGGTTAATGGCGTCATGAACAAAGTCTATGGTCACAGCGCCTCAACCCCACGCATGACAAAGGCGGCTGCCCTCTTAGGGGCAACCGCCTTGTCCATACCTGTCTTTCTGGTGCTCAGCCTGATTGACTGGCTTTATCTTTAGCCCAACTGCACTAGCGCATGGCGCTTTTTGCCCGCGCTCAGCTTGAGCGGGGAAGACAACGCAGTCGCGTCAATCATCAATCCGGCATCGGTGAGCGGCGCATCATCCAGCTTGGCTCCATTTTCTGCGATCAGGCGCTTTGCCTCTTTCCCGGTTTTTGCCAGACCCGACTTAACGATCAACTGAACGATCGAAATACCATCGCCCAGATCCCCGGCGCTGAGGGTTAGGGTGGGTAGATCATCACCAACGCCACCCTTTTCAAAGACTTCGCGCGCGGTGGCTTCGGCTGTTGCTGCGGCATCGGCACCGTGGCACAGGGCGGTCACTTCGTTTGCCAGAATAACCTTGGCTGCGTTGATCTCGGACCCCCCTAGGGCACCCAGACGTTCGCATTCATCGACGGGCATCTCAGTGTACAGTTTCAGGAACCGACCAACGTCAGCATCGGTTGTATTGCGCCAGAATTGCCAGAATTCGTAAGGCGAGCGCATGTCAGCGTTCAGCCAGACTGCACCATCCTGCGATTTGCCCATCTTCTTGCCGTCGCTGGTAGTAAGCAGGGGCGAGGTCAGGCCAAAAACCTGTCCTTCGATGGTGCGACGTGTCAGATCGATCCCGTTGACGATGTTGCCCCACTGATCCGATCCGCCCATCTGCAGGATACAGCCATAGCGATTGTTCAACTCCATAAAGTCGTAGGCCTGCAGAATCATGTAGTTGAATTCCAGGAAGGACAGTGACTGTTCCCGATCCAGACGCGATTTTACCGATTCAAACGCCAGCATCCGGTTGACCGAGAAATGGCGACCGATGTCGCGCAGGAACTCAAGGTAGTTCAGATTATCCAGCCATTCCGCATTGTTCAGCATGAGGGCCGCGTTTTCCGCGCCACTGTCATAGTCGATATAGGCCGAGAAAACTTTTTTGATGCCGGCGATGTTGTCGTCGATTTGGGCTTCGGTCAGCAGGGGGCGTTCATCCGCGCGGAATGACGGATCGCCCACCTTGGTGGTGCCGCCACCCATCAGGGTGATCGGCTTGTGTCCGGTCTTTTGCAACCAGCGCAGCATCATGATCTGAATCAGGCTGCCGACATGCAATGACTTGGCCGTTGCATCAAAGCCGATATACCCGGGCTGGACCCCTTTGATCAGCGCCTCATCAAGGCCCTGATAATCGGTGCAATCGGCCAAAAAGCCGCGTTCCATCATGACTGCGATGAAATCCGATTTGGGATGGTAGGTCATGTCTTGCCTCGGGTTTGTGTTGCGGTGCACCTTTTTGTGGTGAATTACACAGAAAAAGATGCGTGGCACCGTATAATGTGCAATCGGGAGAGTGGGAACCGAATTCAGGGCAAAAAAGTGCGACTCTCTGCGTTATGGTGGTTCGAACAGTAAATATCGTGTCAAACGCGATCAGATCGGGGAACAAGCGCCCGGTCAGACAGGCAAAAAGGAACAGGCCATGAGCAAGGCCATCAGTAAAACAGGTCCGGTCCGGGCGTTGGGCGCAATGTCTGGCACGTCTCTGGATGGCGTGGATACGGCCGTGATCGAAACGGATGGGGTCGCGATCTTTGGGTTCGGCGAGGTGGGCTACCGTGAATACGCAGATCAAGAGCGGTCTGTTCTAAGGAAGGGCTTGGGGAAATGGCACGGGCCTGAGGTCGAAGCAGCCACGGCCGTTGTGAATACAGCTCATGCAGAGGCCTTGGCCGAACCGTCCGATGTGGCGTTGATCGGATTTCACGGGCAGACGCTTGCACACGACCCGCAGGGACGCAGAACGCTGCAAGTTGGGGATGGCGGTTTTCTGGCGGGCGCTCTGGGCGTTCCGGTCGTCTGGGATTTCCGGAGTGATGACGTCGCTATGGGCGGCGAAGGCGCACCGCTTGCACCTTTCTTTCATTTCGCTTGCGCCAAATGGTTTGGGGCGACTGAGCCGCTGTGTTTTCTTAACCTCGGGGGCGTGGGGAACCTGACCTATGTGGACCCGTCGTTTGAGCGTGCAGAAGACGCTGGTGCCCTGTTGGCCTTTGACACAGGACCTGCCAATGCGCCGATAAATGATCTGATGCAGGCCCGGCTGGGGCTTGAGATGGACAAGGGCGGCGCAGTCGCTGCCCAAGGCACGGTCGAAACCGGCGCGTTGGAGCTGTTTTTGGCGGAACCCTACTTTTCACGAATGCCGCCCAAGTCGCTGGACCGTGACGATTTCTCGGAAATGATTGAGCTGGTGCAGGAGCTAAGTGATCCCGATGCGGTGGCGACATTGACGGGCATGTGCGCCGCTGGTGTGGTTCAAGGCATCGAACATTGCCCAACCCCACCTGCGCGCGTGCTGGTGACAGGGGGGGGGCGACACAACCCTGTCTTGATGGAAATGTTGCGTGTCTCGCTGGATTGCCCCGTCGACCCGGTAGAGGCTGTTGGTCTCGATGGGGATATGCTCGAAGCGCAGGCCTTTGGCTATTTGGCTGTGCGTGTGGCCCGGGGGATGGCGACGTCGTGCCCCGGAACCACGGGGGTAAAGGCTCTGGTGGGTGGAGGGATCCTTAGCGTTCCAGAGACTGAACATACTCAGCCGTAAAGGCCGCATACCCATCCGAAGTTGATTTCAAATGTTGCGCTGTCCAGTCGTGAAAGGCGGGCAACAGGTGAAAAGGAACATTTGGAAAACTGTGGTGTTCTGCATGATAGGGCATGTTCCACGCGATGGCGCGGACAGCTTTGTTGGTAAAGGTGGTACGGGAGTTTTTCAGCATATTGGCCACAGGGGGGCAAAGCCCGTGCTCGGCGAGCAGGTAGAGCCGCAAAAAAGGCTGCCCAATCAGCAAGGGAATAAGCCAAAGCCAGATCACCATTGGGGAAATGAGCAGGCTGAGTGCCATTGCCGTGTAGAGGGCGAGTATAACCCGTGCTTCGCGCTGCATGGTCTTGTGTTGCCGTGTGGGCAGGTAAGGCGCATCTAAGTCACCACGCGCGTTTGCTATGAGGGTAATAACCATCGCGCGCCAGTATCCCCAACCGCTAAGGTAGATCAGCCAGCTGATGTAATTGTCCGGACGGGGTTTGCCTGCCAATTCGGGATCGCGGTCCGGGTCGTTGGTGTATTTGTGGTGCGCCAGATGGAAATAGCGAAACCAGATAAAGGGTAGGGCGATAAGGGCTCCGACCAGATGACCAACAGCCTCGTTGATCCAGCACGTTTCAAAGGGGGTTTGGTGCGTGCACTCGTGGCTGAGCGTAAACAGGAACACCAAAAGAACCCCCTGAGGCAGCATCAGCAACGGCCAAAACGGGATCTGTGCCACTATGCCTGCGGTGCATAGCGCGATCAGGCCAAAATGCAGCGCAAGGTGTTTTAGCCCAGCCCTGTCGGAGCGCTGTGTGAGACGCGCTTTGGTGTCAGAGGGTAGCGAAGAGATAAGTGTACGGTGATCCATGGGAAGAGCATGGCGCGAGGCTGATGCTCTGGCAATAGCCCAACCAAGCGGAGCCTGCTGCGCAGGCGCTCAATTCTAGGTTTGGCGCCGGTCGCACACGCGGTGGCCTGTTCAGGCGCTTGGGATGTCAAAGCCGGGGGCCGCCAGCTCAAACCCATCGAATTGAAACCCGGGGGATACGGTACAGCTGACCAGTGTATAGGCTCCGGTGGTGTGCGCAGCCTGCCAATGCTCCTCGGGGACGATGAGCTGGGGAAAGCCTTGTGTCAGATCAGGTGTGAGTAGATGATCGGTGGCAGGCCCTGTGTCAGTGGGGCTGAGCGACAGGGTCAGCGGAGCACCTGCATGGTAAAGCCATATCTCAGTCGCATCCACTTTGTGCCAATGGCTTGATTCGCCGTCTCTGAGCAGGAAGTAGATACAGGTACCACTGGGCCGGCCCTCATTGTCTGCTATCCATGTCTGGCGATACCAGCCACCTTCGGGGTGTTGTTCAAGGTTCAGGTGGGCGATGATCTGATCGGGTGTCATGAGGACCTCTTGTGATTTGGATCAGTTTATCGCGATGAGAGGTTGATCCGCTATGGCAATCCTGCATTTGGCGCATATGTTCTGCGCATGTCACTGATTATACCCTTCGATAATAGCTTTGCCCGGATGCCGGGTGTGTTTTTCTCTCATCAGAACCCGGTTGCGGTGAAGAACCCGCATTTGATTGCGTGGAACGCTGATCTTGCCGCGGTAATGGGAATCACGCCGGGGGAGGTAGAAGAAAGGACCAGCGTTTTTGCCGGGAATGCCATCCCCGAGGGCGCAACACCCCTAGCGCAACTCTATTCAGGGCATCAGTTTGGCAACTATAACCCGCAACTGGGGGATGGTCGGGCCGTCTTGCTGGGAGAGCTGGTTGGAACCGATGGGATACGCCGAGATATTCAGCTCAAGGGGTCGGGACGCACCCCGTATTCCAGGCAAGGGGATGGGCGCGCTTGGTTAGGGCCGGTATTGCGCGAATACGTTGTCTCTGAGGCAATGCATGCGCTGGGCATTCCTACCACCCGCGCACTGGCCGCCGTTGAGACAGGTGAAACCGTACAACGAGAGCAAGGATATCCCGGTGCGGTTCTGACTCGTGTGGCTAAAAGCCATTTGCGCGTGGGGACATTCCAGATCTTTGCCGCGCGTGGAGATACCCGCAGCCTGACGCAATTGACCAAATACGCGATAGAGCGCCATTACCCAGAAGCAGTAGGCCCAATGGGATTGCTGCGCGCCGTTCGGGATGCGCAGGCAAAGTTGATCGCGCATTGGATGTCTGTTGGTTTTATTCATGGGGTAATGAATACGGACAACAGTTCGATCTCGGGAGAGACCATTGATTATGGTCCCTGTGCCTTCATGGATGCGTATCACCCAAACACAGTGTTCAGCTCAATTGATCGAATGGGGCGATATGCCTATTCGAACCAACCAGACATTTCGGTTTGGAACCTTGCCCAGCTTGCGACGGCCTTGATCCGTCAAATGGACGATCCAGAGGCGGCAGTCGAAGAAGCCACCGAGATTGTACACGCGATGCCTGATATGTTGCAGAGCCATTGGTTGACACGGTTCCGGGCAAAATTGGGTTTGATAAATACTGAAGACGGCGATGCAGAGCTGATAGCACAGTTGTTGCAAGGGATGGCTGAAAACCAAGCTGATTTCACCAATACGTTCCACGCGCTGGGCAAACCGAACGCACGAGATCAATTTGTCTCTCCCGCGGTGTTCGATACATGGGAGGAGAATTGGCACGCCCGAGTTGAGCGAGAGGCGAACGTGGATGAAACGCTGCGTTTGGCAAATCCGGTGCTCATCCCTCGCAACCATCGTGTAGAGCAGATGATCGAGGCGGCTGTTGCCGGGGATTATGCGCGATTCAACCGTTTGAATGCAGCTCTGAGCCAACCGTTTGTAGAAAACGCGGAATACGCAGACCTGCGAACATCGCCGACACAGCAAGAGGTCGTTCAAGCGACCTTCTGTGGAACCTGACGCTTATTTGCGATTGATCAGGACAATTCCGGCAGCCACCAGTCCCAGTGCGATCCAGACTTGGCTGCCGATATGTTCCCCCAATAGGGCCCAGCCAAAGAGAACGGCCAGCACAGGTGACAAGAAACTAAACGATGCGACACCGCTTGCCTTGTACACGGCGAGCAAGCGAAACCACGCGATGAAGCCAAAACTGACCACAGCAATGGATTGAAATGCGAGCCCCGCATAATGGATCGGCTGGGGCTCTCTGATCAAGGGGCCGAACAGGGGCGCAACCAAAAGCAAGACGGGCGCGGATACAACCAGTTGTGACATGAGCTGTGTTTCTGCTGAGGTCTTGGACAGATCGCTCATTCGGACAACGAGGGCGATCCCAGCCCACAACACAGCGCCCAAAACGGCCAGAAAATCCCCGGTGAAACTGACATGCCCACCTTTGCGATCCAGCAAAGCAAGGATAACTCCTCCCATGGCCAGCGCCAGGCCAACAATACGGATCCCATTCAGCTTTTCCCCCGGCAGCAGCACATGTGCACCTAAAGCCAACCAGACGGGCATAGAGTAAAATAGGATGGATGTGCGAGACACAGTTGTCATGTCCAACGCCAGATACAGGCAGATGAATTCGAGCGAAAAGAATAGGCCCGTCAAAAGGCCAGCCCATATCGCGGAACGGGGGATTTGGATCTTGCCGCCGGAAAACCGGATCCAGATCAACACAAAGACGATAGCGCCCAAAGACCGTAACCCTGCCTGAAAAACAGGTGCAAAACCATCCCCGGTGACTTTGATCACAACTTGGTTAAAGGCCAGCAACGTAGCAATTGAGATGAGGGCGGCTGCGCCAGAGGCGTCAACAGGGCGTTTTTCGATCATATGTTCACTGGATGGGCAGCAAACGCGACTGTCAAGCGCAGGTTGGGGGTTCTCTCTTGCGCCGCTGCGTCGGTTGCCTCACTAAATACGTGGCGGTATCTGATTAAAGAGTGTTCATGCCCAATTCAGCTCATTTTCGTTTGGCTAGTTACAATATTCAAAAATGCGTCGGGCTGGATTTACGGCGGTATCCGCGACGGACCGTACAGGTCATCGAACGGATGCGTGCCCAAATCGTTGTCTTGCAAGAGGCGGACAAGCGCTTGCCACCGCGTCCGGCGGCTTTGTCTCATTTTGTGTTGGAAGAAGCCGGATGGAAGGTCGCAGATCTAGGCGGTGCGGGCAGCCTTGGCTGGCATGGCAATGCGGTGATCTGGAAAAGCGATGATCTGGCAGTTACCGCGCTGGGCCATCACACGTTGCCGGGGTTCGAACCTCGTGGGGCGGTGCGGGTTGAGTTTGAAACCGCGCATGGGCCGATCCGGGTGATGGGGATGCACCTTGGGCTTTTGTCAGCGTCGCGCCGTCATCAGATTGTTCAGCTTAGCAATGAAATGAAGAAGTTACCAAAGATGCCAACGGTTTGGGCTGGGGATTTCAACGAGTGGTCGAACCAGCCGATATTGGACCACCTAGCACCAGGTATGCGCTTCTTAGCGCCAGTCGCCAGCTTTCCTGCGCCGCGCCCGGTTGGGGCTTTGGATCGCATCGCACTCAGCGCTGGGGTCACGGCCCTCGACCATGGGGTACACGAGAAACGCCCGGCGTCCGTTGCATCGGATCATTTACCTGTTTGGGCTGACCTGATGCTGGAGTAAGGGCACCGCGCGGATCAAACCGCGCGATGCCATTGTGATTAGGCCGCTTGACGCGGGCCACCTTTGCCACGTGCGGGGCCGCGACGGCGACGACGTGCGCCACCGGGCTTGCCCTCGCCACCACCTGCGCCACCAGCGGAATTGCCACCGGGCTTGCCGCCAGAGTTTCCTCCGCCGTTTCCGCCCGGGCGTCCGCCACGGCCACCACGACGGCCACCTTTGGCTGGTTTTGGTTTGTTCGGGTCCTGAATAGGTTCCCATGGACGGCCCGAGGCAACAGGGATCTGGGTGCCCAGAACCTTTTGGATTGCTTTCAATTCATCCATCTCGTCGGGTGAACAAAAGGCAATCGCAGCACCGTCTTTACCAGCGCGCGCCGTCCGGCCAATCCGGTGGACATAGCTGTCAGGCACGTTGGGAAGATCGTAGTTGTAGACGTGTTTGACGTCTGGGATATCCAGGCCCCGGGCAGCAACATCAGTTGCAACCAGAACTTTGACCTGACCGGATTTAAACGAAGCAATGGCGCGATCCCGCTGGCCTTGGCTTTTGTTGCCGTGGACCGCAGCCGTGGCATAGCCCGCTTTTTCCAGAACGCGTGCCAGCTTGTCTGATCCGTGTTTGGTGCGCCCAAAGACAATCGCACGTTCTTCGCGGTGCTTGTCCAACAGCTCGATCAGCAACTTTGACTTTTCTGCCTTGGCGATAAAGTGGATTTCTTGTGTGACCTTATCCGCAGCCTTACCCGGGGGCGACACTTCGATCCGGCGGGGTTTGTTAAGATAGCTCTGCGCGATTTCGTTCATCTGCTTGGGCATAGTGGCCGAGAACAGCATAGTTTGACGCTCAGTTGGCAGAACACCCGCAATTTTGCGCAGCGCATGGATAAAGCCAAGATCCAGCATCTGGTCCGCTTCGTCCAGCACAAGGAAGGAACACGCCTGCAGATCAACCGCGCGACGGTCCATCAGATCCAGCAAGCGGCCCGGTGTTGCCACCAGAATGTCTGTTCCGCGCTCAAGGCGACCGATCTGTGGATTGATCGAAACACCGCCAACCACCAAGGTGATCTTCAGCGGTGTGTTCTTGATCATGCCCCGCAGGTTTTCAGTAATTTGCGAGGCCAACTCGCGGGTTGGGGCCAAAATCAAGCTGCGCACGTGGTATTTGGGCACGCGTTGTTCGTACCGCATCATCAATGTGACCAGTGGCAGGCCAAAGGCTGCGGTTTTTCCGGTGCCGGTCTGGGCCAAACCCAGAATGTCTTCGCCGTTCAGGGCGTGCGGGATGGCACGGGCCTGAATCGGGGTGGGGTCGGTGATCCCGTTTTCTTTCAAACGGTTCACCAGAGCCTTTGGCAGGCCCATCATTTCAAAATCGCTCAACGTCATGTCCTTTCGCGCCACCCAACATGGACAACGCTTGTGCGCCGCAATCCGCGCGGCTGTTGGGGCGCGCGAATCCTCAGGCCCGATAGCGTCATGCCAATTCGGGCCGGTCCGGCGCTTTGCCCCACGCGTGATCTTGGGAACAGTAGGCCTTGTCCTGGTCTCGGCCTGCGATGGCCGGGGCGCTTTATGCGCTCTTGGTTCTTGTCTGCTCACGCGGCAGAGGACAGGGCTTGGGATGCCAAATGACCCCTGCCTGTGGAAAAGTCAACTGGGGACAAGTTGCAAAAGTCGGTAGCCGTAGCGGTTCAGACGTAATAAACCAGATTCTCAGACGATCAGGGAACGCACTATGTCGGACACAATCATCAGACGCTGCGAAGCAAAAGGGCTACGCATGACTGGCCAACGCCGGGTTATTGCACGTGTCTTGCAGGAAAGTGCCGATCATCCGGATGTCGAGGAACTTTATGCCCGCGCCAGTGCCATCGACAGCGGGATTTCGATCGCAACGGTGTATCGAACCGTGAAACTGTTCGAAGAGGCGGGCATACTGGAACGGTTGGAATTTGGCGACGGGCGCGCACGCTACGAAGATGCTGAACGTGACCATCATGATCATCTTATCGACATGAACACAGGTGAAGTGATTGAATTCGTTGATCCTGACATCGAGGCCTTGCAGGAAAAGATTGCCGCTAAGTTGGGGTACGAGCTGCGCGGGCACAAGCTGGAACTCTACGGTGTGCCGATCCGCAAATAGCGTTCGGGCGACTGATGTCTTGAACTTTATGTCACGCGCAGGTTTCAGCGGCCTATCATTCTTTACTGCGCAGTCGGGTCTTTTGGCATTCAAAGCGTTATTAATGCGGGTGGTTGGATCGAAACCGACATTCAGAATGGTTTGATTGCGACACATCACGAACCTTGATGAATTCTTTCAATTCTATTCATGATAAAGTGCGTCATAGTGCTTGCTGTGCCGTGCAAAGTCGGCTTTTGCTGGGCTATCAAGGGCCATGCGGGCCCCGCGCGACTTTCTGACAAGAGACAAACACATGAACAACCTCAACGGCATTCTGCTGGTGGTGGCGTCTATGGCGGCATTCACGATGGAAGACACGTTTATCAAGAACCTGTCGTCTTCGGTGGCCGTGGGCCAAGTGCTGATCATGCTGGGGCTCGGCAGCATGGCGATGTTTTACGTGCTTGCACGGGTGCAGGGGCATTCTGTGCTCATGCCACGGGCGTGGCGCATGCAACCGGTTCTGCGTGCTGTAACCGAAGCGATTTCTGCCTTTGGTTTTGCCGGTGCTTTGTCGTTGGTTGATATTTCCACTGTGGCCGCCGTGTTCCAAGCGACCCCCTTGGCTATCACAATGGGCGCGGCGCTGTTTCTTGGCGAACAAGTCGGTTGGCGTCGATGGAGTGCGGTGTGCGTAGGCTTCATAGGCGTTTTGATGATTATTCGCCCGGGCTTGGACACCTTTGATCCTGCGGTCTTGCTGGTTTTGCTTGCCGTGGCCGGTGTTGCAACACGCGATCTGATGACGCGCGTGATGGATAGCGCGGTTCCCTCGAGCGTTATCAGTTTCCAAGGGTTTTTGATGTTGATCCCAGCCGGGATAGCGCTGTTGGCTCTGTTGCCTGGTGAAACCCGGGTGTTACATGGATTAGAGTGGGCCCAGATTGGCGGCGGAGTCCTTTTTGGGGTGTTGGGGTATTATGGCATCGTAGCGGCGATGCGCATTGGGGACGCTTCGGCCGTCACTCCATTCCGCTATACGCGCCTGTTGTTTTCCATTCTGATCGGGATGATCGTCTTTGGCGAACGCCCTGATTTGATGACCTTGCTTGGGGCGGCGCTTATTATTGCATCCGGCTTGTACACGGTTGTGCGCGAACAACGCGCAACGAGAGCGGCGCGTTTGGCTGCGGCGTGACGCCTCAGGTTTGCGCCAACACGTCTTGTATAGTGAACACATTCCCGGATCTGTTAGCCCTAACTGGCGGAAATAGTCCCTGTTAGCGATAGCGAGGCCGTTTCCCATTTGGGTTCGGCCTGTTATGAGGCAGGCAAATTAGGCCGGATCAAGGATCGACAAATGAGCACCATTATCGACATTCACGCGCGCGAAATTCTCGACAGCCGGGGCAACCCAACCGTTGAGGTCGACGTGATCCTCGAAGACGGCACCATGGGTCGTGCCGCAGTCCCATCAGGGGCTTCAACCGGGGCGCATGAAGCCGTTGAAAAGCGCGATGGCGACAAAAACCGTTACATGGGCAAGGGCGTGTTGGAAGCCGTTGCCGCTGTCAACGGTGAGATTGCTGAAGAACTGGCAGGCTTTGACGTACTGGAGCAGGTCGCGCTGGATCAGGCAATGATCGAACTGGACGGCACGCCGAACAAGGCACGCCTTGGGGCAAACGCAATTCTGGGCGTATCGATGGCAGCCGCCAAAGCAGCGGCTGACTATACTGGCCAGCCTTTGTTCCGCTATGTAGGCGGCACATCCGCGCGGGTTCTGCCCGTTCCGATGATGAATATCATCAACGGTGGTGAACACGCGGACAACCCGATTGATATCCAAGAATTCATGATCATGCCCGTCTCGGCAACCAACATCCGCGAAGCTGTCCGCATGGGCGCAGAGGTGTTCCATACGCTGAAGAAAGAGCTGACAGCCGCAGGCCTGAGCACGGGCATCGGCGATGAAGGTGGGTTTGCACCCAACATCGCGTCCACGCGAGAAGCGCTTGATTTCGTTCTGAAATCCATCGAAAAAGCAGGCTATAAGCCCGGCGAGGATATCTATTTGGCGCTCGATTGTGCCGCGACCGAATACTACAAAGACGGCAAATACGTTCTGTCCGGCGAAGGTAAATCCCTGACCTCCGAAGAAAACGTCGCCTATCTGGCTGCGCTGGTAGCGGATTACCCGATCATCTCGATCGAAGACGGCATGTCCGAGGATGACTGGGATGGCTGGAAAGCCCTGACAGACGCAATCGGTGACAAGGTTCAGCTGGTTGGGGACGACCTGTTTGTGACCAACCCTACGCGTTTGGCCGAAGGCATCGAAAAAGGCAGCGCCAACTCAATGCTGGTCAAAGTGAACCAGATCGGCACCCTGACCGAAACACTGAAAGCCGTAGACATGGCCCACCGCGCACGGTTCACCAATGTGATGTCGCATCGCTCTGGTGAAACCGAAGATGCCACCATTGCGGACCTCGCGGTTGCCACCAACTGTGGTCAGATCAAAACCGGCTCGCTGGCGCGCTCGGACCGGCTCGCGAAATACAACCAGTTGATCCGCATCGAAGAGATGTTGGGTGAAGTGGCTGAATACGCAGGCCGTTCGATCCTGAAAGGGTAATCTACGCCTTCAGCATGGACAAAAGGGGCCCGGGACTGTCAGTCGCCGGGCCTTTTTAATGAAATTGGCTGTCCACAAGTGCGTGGGATCAAAGCCCTTCGGCCAAAAGCAAATCAGTCTGAGCTGCTTGTTCTCTGATCGCACGGGCGGCGCCATATTCGTCTGAGTGATAAAACTGGCGCGCCATATCGAGGCTCTCGAACTCCACCACAACAGAAATCCCGCTCTCCGGGCCTTCTTTGATTTCGGGATCTGGGGCGTTTACCAAAACTGTGCCGTTGTATTTTGCGATCGCAGGTCCCGCCAAGGCCCGAAACGCTTGCATCTTTTCCATGTCATGTGCGCGGATATGCGCAACGAGATATCCTTTGGGCATGTGAAATTCCTCTGGTTCTGACAATTGAACTCAGAGAATAGCACAATATCCGTGTCAGAGCGTTTTGGTCATCAGCATGTATCGCTCCCGCGGTTTGAAACGGGCGCGTTGATAGATGCGCTGTGCGGATTCGTCTTCGCGGTCGACCTCAAGGTGTACGGCTTTTAGCCCGCCCTCGGCCAAGGCTTTGGGCAGATCAATCAACACTTCGCTGGCGATGCCGCGCTTACGCACCGCAGGACGGATATAGATTTCGTCGACAAATGCATCCATGCCACCAAATTCGACCGACCAGCCGAATGTGAGCACGATGTACCCTAACGGCGCGCGGGCAGGTCCGATCAGATACACGCATCCAAGCGGAATACCGTCTAGCAACGGGGCTAGGGCGTTTTTGCGGGACTCTTCGGTGCTCTCAATAGCCATTTCCGCGTGGAACGCCGCAACTAGGGTCATAAGCCGGTCTAGATCTTCAGGTTTGGCGAGATGCAGGGCCGCGCTCATAGTCTGGCCAGACGTTCAGTCAGTAGGTCGAAAAAGCCGTCGCTATCCACGTCCCCGATAAACAGCGCATTTGGCGCGCGATCTGTAACGCCCCACCAATCCGCAACGGTCATTCCGAGGGTGAGTTCGGACTGGGTTTCGATTTCGACATTGATATGGCGCCCAGTGAACAGATCGGGGCGGATCAAATAAGCTGTGACACAGGGGTCATGCAGGGGTGCACCTGCTGAGCCATATTTGTCCTTGTCAAAACGCTCAAAGAAATCAGTCATCTCGGCGACTGCGCTACCGACCTTGGTGCCAAGTGTGCGAAAGGTGTCATTGCGTGGCTTTGTCACCAGTGCTTTGTGGGTAACATCCAAAGGCATGACCACAATCGGTGCGCCAGATTTAAACACAATATCAGCGGCTTCTGGATCGACATAAATGTTGAATTCGGCAGCCGGCGTGATGTTCCCAACTTCAAAATATGCCCCACCCATCAAGATGATTTCCTGCACGCGCTCCGCGATGTCTGGCGCTTTTTCAAAGGCGCAGGCGATATTGGTCAAAGGACCGAGTGGGCAGAGTGTGACAGTGCCAGCCGGTTCGGTGCGCAGGGTTTCGATGATAAAATCGACACCGTGCTTGGTCTGTAGCTCCATGGTCGGATCAGGCAGCGTCGGGCCATCAAGGCCCGTTTTTCCATGAACATGTTCAGCTGTGACCAACTTGCGCGACAGCGGGGCGTCACATCCCGCAAAAACAGGAATATCAGTCTTGCCTGCCAGTTCACAAACAATGCGGGCGTTTTTTTGAGTCAGGGGCAACGGCACGTTGCCAGCCACCGCCGTGATTCCCAGAACATCAATCTCTTCCGGGCTGGCCAAGGCCAACAGAATAGCCACAGCGTCATCCTGTCCGGGATCTGTGTCGATGATGATTTTGCGCGCGCTCATGCCTGTCTCCGATCAAACGAAATCGGACAGTTACAACTCGTGCACGGGAAGTCTAGTCACGTTGCAAGGTTTAGGCGTTTGATGGCGCAGCTTTGGCTTTTGCAGCACGTTCGCGGGCCTTTGCGTCATCCCATAAAGCATCCATTTCTGCCAATGTACTGGTTTGTGGGGTTCGACCTTGCGCAGCAAGATCGGCCTCTACGCTTTCAAACCTACGGGTGAATTTGGCATTGGTTCGGCGCAGTGCTGTTTCGGGCTCGACTCCCAAATGACGCCCCAAATTGACCATCACAAAAAGCAGATCGCCAAATTCATCTTCCATAGCGTCGGCATCCAGATTGTCGCGCGCCTCGACCAATTCAGCGGCCTCTTCGGTGATTTTGGCCAGAACATGGCTGGCGTCGGGCCAATCAAAGCCAACACGCGCGGCTCGCTTTTGCAATTTCAGGGCACGTAACAAGGCCGGCAGATTCGGGGCAACACCCTCCAATGCGCCTTGTTGTGCCTTGTCGGCCCGTTCGGCTGCTTTGATGGCTTCCCAATCTGCGGTTTGTTGTTCCGCAGATTTATCGCGGTTTTCATCGCCAAAAACGTGCGGGTGACGGCTGACCATTTTGTCAGACATTGTGCGCACCACATCCTGAAAATTGAAATGCCCTGCTTCCTGCGCCATCTGAGCGTGGAATACGGATTGGAACAACAGATCCCCCAATTCGCCCTTTAGTTCGCCCCAAGCCTCGCGTTCAATGGCATCAGCAACCTCGTATGCTTCTTCGATGGTGTATGGGGCGATGGTGGCAAAATCCTGTTCGATATCCCACGGGCAACCGGATTCAGGATCACGCAGGCGACGCATGATTTCCAACAGACGTTCGATTCCCGCGTCAGAGTCGAGGATTAGGGGGTTTTCTGGCATTGCGGCGGTCCTCATTCCGGTGTCAGATGCATCAATCCCGCACCTTTGCTATGGAGTCTAGCCTCAATGCCCGTTGTGAACCGTATCGCTGACTATGCGACAGATATGACCAAATGGCGCCAACATTTGCACACCATCCCAGAACTTGGGCTTGAGTGCCCAAAAACGGCGGCCTTTGTAGCAGAGCGGCTGCGAGAGTTTGGTGTGGATGAATTACACGAAGGGATCGCACAAACCGGCCTTGTTGCCATCATCAATGGGCGCGGAGCCGGGGAGACCATCGGATTGCGTGCGGATATGGACGGGTTACCGATTCCTGAAGAGACAGGCGTCGACTATGCTTCTACCCATGCCGGAAAAATGCATGCCTGTGGCCATGATGGGCATACGACTATGTTGTTGGGCGCCGCGCGTTATCTGGCGGAAACGCGAAATTTCTCGGGTCGGGTGGCGTTGATTTTCCAACCTGCTGAAGAAAATGGCGGGGGCGCGGATGTGATGGTGCGCGAAGGCATTATGGATCGGTTTGATATTTCTCAAGTCTACGCCCTGCACAATGCGCCGGGGTTCGAGGCAGGTGGATTTTACACGACACCGGGCGCATTGATGGCGGCAGTTGATACGTTCACGGTTCATATTCAAGGTGTTGGTGGTCATGGTGCGATGCCCCATGAAACCCGCGATCCGGTTATGGCGGCCTGTGGCATTGCGCAGGCGATTCAGACGATTGTGAGCCGCAATCACCGCGCGCTTGATGATTTGGTTGTTTCTGTCACTCAGATCCATACGGGCACAGTGGACAACGTGATCCCGGATACAGCCTATCTGAACGGAACCATTCGGACTTTTGATCCGGCAGTGCAGAAAATGGTGATGGAGCGGATGGCGCAAATCGTGGCCGGGCAGGCGGCGAGTTATGGGGTTGAGGCAACGTTGGATTACGAAGTGGGTTATCCCGCGACGATCAATGATGAGGATAAGGCGGCTTTTGCTGTTGGCGTTGCCAGCGAAGTGGCGGGGGACGCAAAGGTTCTAGGTGACTCGGGCCGTGAAATGGGTGCAGAGGATTTCTCGTACATGTTGCAAGAGCGTCCGGGCGCGTATTTGTTTCTGGGGCAGGGCGACAGCGCCGGGCTGCACCACCCCAAATACAACTTCAACGATGAAATCGCACCGGTTGGCGCGTCGTTCTTTGCGCGGATCGTTGAAACAGCACAACCAGTGGAATGACGCCCTTCTGAGCGTCGCGCACCCTCCCACCCCGACACTCAAAAGGGCGTCATGTCATGGCATTAGAAGATGCAAAAAATCAGGTAGACGAAGCTTTTACGCGGACCGATCTGAAAGGTCCTTCGTTTGAGAACACATTTGGTGGGGCGACCTCTTTTCTGCGCCGTCTTTATACCAAGGATCTTGAAGGGGTGGATATCGCGGTGACGGGGGTTCCGTTTGACCAGGCTGCGACAAATCGCCCGGGCACGCGGTTGGGTCCGCGCGCCATACGAGAGGCAAGCGCATTGCAATCGCCTGACGCGCCATATGGCTGGCCGTTTGACGCGTTGAGCGAAATGGCCATCGTTGATTACGGTGATATGGCGTTTGACTATGCCAACGTGCCCGCGTTTCCCGGAACCGTGACGGATCATATTCGCGGCATCCTGGGCGCGGGGGTCTCCTCTGTCACTTTGGGGGGGGATCACTATATCAGTTTTCCAATCCTCAAAGCCTATGCGGAAAAATACGGGCCAATGTCGTTGCTTCAATTCGATGCGCATACGGACACTTGGGCCGATGACGATATGGAGCGCGTTGATCACGGCACGATGTTTTACAAAGCTGTGAAGTCTGGAATTGTTGATCCCAAGCGTTCCGTTCAGGTGGGCATTCGCACCACAAACGAAGACACGTTGGGTGTGAACATCATTGATGCGCGCGAGGTCTACGAAGCAGGCCCCGCTGCGACTGCGCAGAAAATCAAAGCAATTTTGGGGGATCACCCAACATATCTGAGCTTTGACATTGACGGGCTTGATCCCGCCTTTGCGCCCGGTACCGGGACGCCGGTTTGGGGCGGGCTGACCTCTATTCAGGCGTCAATCATCCTGCGCGATATTGCCGGGATCAATATCAAAGGCGGGGATGTCGTCGAAGTCTCGCCGCCCTTTGACACAACAGGGGCCACTGCGATTGCAGGGGCGCATATTGCGACGGAAATTATCTGCTTACTGGGTTGGAATAAACGCAAATGACGAAGAACAATCAGCCGATCAGCGGCAACGATCTGGCCCGCTTTTCTGGACCGAACACATTTATGCGTCTGCCACAGGTTGACGCGCTAGACGGGGTTGATGTGGCGGTCTTGGGAATCCCGCAGGATATCGGCACCTCTTGGCGGTCTGGCACGCGGTTTGGCCCAAAACAGATCCGCGCTGAAAGCGCGATGATCCGCCCCTACAATATGGCAACAGGGGCAGCGCCGTTTGACAGCCTGCAGATCGCAGACATTGGCGATCTGGCGATCAACACATTTTCGCTGTCTGAAAGCCTGAAGATCATCAAGCAAAGCTATGACGCGATTCTGCAAAATGATGTCATCCCCGTTGCAATGGGCGGTGATCATTCGATTACTTTGCCTATCCTGCGCGCCATCGCCGCCAAACATGGTCCCGTGGCCTTGGTCCATGTGGACGCCCATGCCGACGTGAATGATGAGATGTTCGGCGAACGCGAAACCCATGGCACCGTGTTTCGGCGCGCCTATGAAGAGGGGCTTATTCAGGCAGACAAGACCTATCAAATCGGCATTCGCGGATCCGGCTATGCGGCCGATGACCTTACCGAGGCGCAAGGCTGGGGGTTCCAACAGTTCCCGGCCAACGAGCTGTGGCATCGCAGCCTGTCCCCCTTGGGTGCGGAAATACGTCGCGATATCGGTGATAGGCCGGTCTATGTGACTTATGATATTGATAGCTTAGACCCGGCCTATGCACCGGGCACCGGAACGCCGGAAATCGGAGGTCTGACGACGCCGCAGGCATTGGAGCTGATCCATGCGCTGCGTGGGTTGAATATTGTCGGCTGTGATCTGGTCGAAGTGTCCCCGCCCTATGATCCTTCGGGGAATACGGCGTTGACGGCTGCAAATCTGCTGTATGAGCTGATCTGTGTCCTGCCGGGTGTGACGTCACGATAACGACCCGTGTGGCATCTTGTCAGCGCGGCTGATCAAGATACACAGAAGGGAAACAAGTGCTGGGGCGTGTCATGACTATTGTTTGGGTGTTGATTGCAATCGTGATTGTTGGGCTGGGGTATATCCGTCTCGCCCCCAGTGACCCAATTCAATGGCATGTTGCGCCGCAGGGCGACGTCGACAAAGATCTGAAATTTGGTGTTGTGCGTGTCGTTAAAACCGGCTCCACCGGCCTGGGTCAATTTGATGAGATTGCGCGCGCAACAGCTCGGACAACGGTTCTGGCCGGGTCCGTTGCAGAGGGCATGGTGACTTATGTGTCCCGATCCAAGGTGATGGGATTCCCAGATTACACAACTGCCCAGCAAGATGGCGACACGCTCAAGATTTTTGGTCGGCTAAGGTTTGGCCGATCAGATCTTGGGGTAAACAAGCAGCGGGTTGAACGTTGGCTCGGGCAGATGCAGCTCTGAGGACAGGCACCCCTCTTGTACCTCGCGCCACATGGGAACGTTCAGTGACATTTGGCATTGGGCCATGAACATGCGCCCATCCACCTGCAAACAGATGGTTTCACCCAACTCAATGCGTGACCCGCTGGTATCGGTGCAATAACAGTCCTGCACTTTGCCCCCCGGTCCAACAACATCGGCCCAAACAGGGCTGGCGATCAACGTGGATATAAGGATCAGTCGTTTCATATGGGAATGGTATCACAGTCTTGCCCCTTGACCAATGCGTCTTGATGTCGGACACCGCCGGGATGATCCCAGAAGAACGCCTAGAACAGATCACCCAAAGGTTTCAGTTTCTTGAGGCTGCAATGGCCGATGGGGCCAGCGGTGGTGACATAGCGATGCTCGCGAAAGAGTATTCAGACCTGCGCCCTGTAGTTGAACAGATTTCGGCGTGGCGCCGGCTGCTGACCGACGTAGCTGAAGCCGAAGACATGTTATCAGATCCTGATATGAAGGAACTGGCCGAAGAAGAGCTGCCGGAGTTACGGGCCAAGATGCCCGACGCTGAACATGCGCTTCAATTGTCGCTGTTGCCCCGTGATGCGGCAGATGTGCGCCCGGCCATGTTGGAAATCCGTCCCGGTACGGGCGGGGACGAAGCCGCGCTTTTTGCCGGGGATCTGGTGCGCATGTACCAGCGCTACGCCGAAGCGCGCGGTTGGAAATTTGAGATCATCGAAGAACAACTCACGGAATTGGGCGGCGTGAAAGAGGTTGTCGCCCACATCAAGGGTGAGAATGTATTTGCGCGTATGAAATATGAATCCGGCGTGCATCGTGTGCAACGAGTGCCAACAACAGAAAGCGGGGGCCGTATTCACACCTCTGCTGCAACCGTTGCGGTGCTGCCCGAGGCCGAAGATGTAGACATTCAGGTCGACGCAAATGATCTGCGGATCGATACAATGCGCAGTTCGGGCGCGGGTGGTCAGCACGTGAACACCACGGATTCGGCCGTGCGGATCACGCACATACCGTCCGGAATTGTCGTGACCAGTTCGGAAAAATCACAACACCGGAATCGTGAAATCGCGATGCAGGTTTTGAAAACGCGACTTTATGATGCGGAACGACAACGTATTGATGGCGAACGATCCGCGGATCGGGCCAGTCAAGTGGGGTCAGGGGATCGCTCAGAACGTATCCGAACCTACAATTTTCCGCAGGGCCGCATGACGGATCACCGGATCAATCTGACGCTCTACAAATTGGACCAGGTCATGCAAGGTGATTTGGACGAGGTGATTGATGCGCTGACGGCAGATGATCAGGCACGCAAACTGGCTGAGATGGGGCAATGAGCACCGCACAAACCGCTGCGCAGGCCATGGTTGGAGCCACCCAAAGATTACGGGCGGCAGGCGTGGCTGACCCTGCGCGGGATGCGCGGATCTTGTTGGCCCATGCCGCTCGGATCGAAGCAAGTCGCGTTACCTTAATTGCGCCCGAAGATCTGGATCCGGACATTGCGGACCGCTATGAACAACTGATTTCGCTGCGCGCCGTGCGTGTTCCAGTGTCTCACCTGTTGGGTGAGCGTGAATTTTACGGCCGCCGTTTCAAAGTCAGCAGCGATGTCTTGGACCCACGTCCCGAGACGGAAACCTTGATTGAGGCGGCGTTGGCTCAAACTTTTGACCGTGTTCTGGATCTTGGGCTTGGATCGGGCTGCATCTTGGTCACCCTACTGGCCGAGCGGACCAGTGCAACCGGCGTCGGTGCCGACCTCAGTGAACCGGCCTGCCTTCAGGCAAGTGCGAACGCGGTATTGCACCGGGTTCAGGATCGGGCCGAGATCACCTGCTCAAATTGGTTCTCTGCGATTGAAGGGCGATATGATTTGATCGTATCCAACCCGCCCTATATCGCGTTGGATGAAATGGCCGGGCTCGAGGCAGAAGTGCGCGATCATGAGCCGGAGATGGCATTGACCGATGGGGGCGATGGTTTGGGCGCCTATCGAGAGCTTGCAGCGGGTGCGCCGGATTATTTGTTGCCAGGCGGGCGTATGCTTGTCGAAATCGGGCCGACCCAAGGCTCTGCAGTGGCAGCGCTTTTTGACGCAGCCGGTCTGAGTGAGATTCGCATTATCCCTGATCTGGATGGGCGGGATCGGGTTGTTAGCGCACAAATACCCGGCTGATTTGGCGAATTGTTGCTGAAAACCTCTAAACCTGCCGAAAATGCACTCCTTTTTTCAAGCGCCCTCTTGCCTGAACCGTCTGGACGTGATTACTCAGGGGTGTCGCGGCGATTGACGCTTACCCGCTCATCCCCGACGCCAAGCCCCACAAGTCGATGACCCGGCACACACTGAACGCACGAGGCGTCAAACGGGGCAATCGGTAGCGCATAACAAGGCTGACAAAAGATATTATGAGATCTTCCAAATCCCGTTCGCGGTCGAAAAACAACCGCAGCCGGCCTTCTGGTGGCAACGTCGTCAACCGCGTGTTTGACAGCTCGGGCCCCGAAGGCAAGGTGCGCGGCACGCCGCAGCAGATAATTGATAAATACAACCAGCTCGGGCGCGATGCGCAGCTGGCAAATGATCGTGTCGCCGCGGAGAATTTTCAACAGCACGCCGAACACTACATGCGGATGCTGAGCGAAGCGCAGCGTGAGCAAGATGCCCGCCGCGAAGAGCAGGAACGCCAGAACCGTGAGCGCCAGGCAGAGCGTGACCGTGAGCGCGCTGAGCGCCAGGATCGCGAACCCGCACCACAGCAGCAGGGCCAGCAGCAACCGCACCAGCAGGGCCAACAGCAACTGCATCAGCACGGCCAGCAGCAACCGCAGCCGCACCAGCAATCCCACCAGCCACAACAACAGCAACAGCGGCAACCTCGGGTTGATGATCCTGCAAATGCACCGCAACCTGATGTGTTGGACCTCAACGACAGCTCGGACGAAAATACTGGCTTGGTCGAAACACCGGAAAGCAAACCGGCTAAACCGCCACGTCGCCCCCGGACACGCAAACCCGCGCCCAAGGCCGAGACTCCGAACGCAGACGCAGCTGGTGGCGAAGCGCCTGCTGCTGAAGCTACAGCACCTGCAGCTGAGCAACCAGCCGAGGCACCAAAGCCAAAGCCTGCACGGGCTAAGAAACCCGCCAAAGCCCCCGAGGTTACGCCAGATGAAGGCGGTTCTCCAGAAGCGGCTGAATAAGCCGCTCAGTGAACCGGGTTCTAGAATTCAAAAGGCCTCCGAATTTCGGAGGCCTTTTTCTATTAGAGACGTTTGTTTCTCAGTTCTTATCAATTTCACGCGCTAAGGCGCAAAATGCTTCAAGCGGAACCTGTTCGGCGCGCTCTGTGGGTTTGATCCCGGCCGCCAACAGCCGATCCTCGATATCAGGGGCTTGCCCTTTGAGCGCCGCGCGCAACATTTTGCGACGCTGATTAAACGCTGCAGCCACCACCCGGCTGAGAACACCCGCAGGGGCCGGAAACCGGGGCTCGGGCAGGGCGGTTAAGTGGACTACAGCACTCGACACTTTTGGCGGTGGCGTAAAGGCACCGGGGGGCAATGACAGAACAATGTGAGCGTCGGCGCGCCACTGCGCCAAAAGTGCAAGACGACCATAGGCTTTGGATCCCGGTTGGGCCACGATGCGCTCGGCGACTTCACGTTGGAACATCAAGGTCAGGCTCTGCCAGAACGGTGGCCATTCTTTTGGGGTCAACCAACGCACCAACAGTTCGGTTCCCACATTGTACGGCAGGTTCGCCGCAATCCGCACAGGTGGCGTCAGGTGCGCCAACGGGTCGATTTCCAGCGCGTCACCGTTGATGATCTCTAACCGTCCCGGATAGGTTTGCGCGATTTCGTTCAGCGCCGGAATGCAACGCGCGTCTTTCTCAACGGCCAGAACCCGACGTGCGCCCTCAGACAGCAACCCGCGCGTCAATCCACCCGGTCCGGGGCCAATTTCAAGCACATCGCATTCGGTCAGATCACCGGCTTGGCGGGCAATCTTGGCAGTGAGATTCAAGTCCAGCAAGAAATTCTGCCCAAGTGATTTCCGGGCAGACAGCTGATGGGTCGCAATGACCTCGCGCAGCGGGGGGAGGGTGTCGATGGCGCTCATGCCCAGAGGTGTAGTGTGTGCCATAGGGCAAGCACCAGTGAATTAGTGCCATTGGCGCAATCTTTTCGACAGAAATGTGGGATTAGGGCGCTCGCACCGATGCACGCGCCCAATCATCAGCATGCAGCCGCTTGGGCAACATACTGAACTCTCACCGATTGACAGAGGGCTGATTTGGAAAACGTACCCGAACTGGCCGCGTTTCAGTTGGTTTATTCTGACGTAATGACCGCGTCAGCACGAAGCCGTTCCAGCAGGCTTGTCGCAAAGGATTCAAGGCGCTGCTGTGTCAGCGCATTTGCAATGTCCTGACGAGACGTGTCTTCGCCTAACTTTTGCGCCCGACCACACAGCATCAGGAACACCATAGTTTGACCATTGTTCCGGGTCAGCGATGTAGAGATCTCGTTTGGATCAAGCTTAGCCAACTCAAGCGAAATGTCTTTGGGTATTTCGGACGGCTTGGCGGTGACGCGATCAAGCGCCTGTTCTGGTTGGCCCTTGGCGATGCCATATAGGTCATCACAGCTATCCACCTTTTGACGCAAGCTCTGTGCAAGGGATTGCGTTTCCTGACTGCGCCCACCGGGTAAATAGTACGCCGCATATTCAATTGATGCATATTGTGGCGCGCCGCCCGAGACCTCTTGCAGACCGCGCATCTGGAACAAAGCAACCGCATTTGGCAGCGAAATCGGTGCGGATATGTCTCCGGGGTTCAAAGCTAGAATGACGGGCTGGAGGCTGGGGGGAAGGCTGCTTACCGTAAGCCAATCCATACGGCCGCCATTGCGTTTGGTATCTGAGGCTGAATATTGGGTAGCAGCTGAGGAAAACGCATCGTAAGATTTCAGACCAGAGATGTCTTGCGCAAGCTGATCAACCTGATCCAATGTTTGCGGAGTAACGGGGATGATGATCTCTGACAAAAGAACCCGCAATCCCCCACCACCGGATTGACCCAAGGCCCGATCGATTTCTTCTTCTGTTGGACGTGCGCGGGACAAGAACCGTGCCGAAATGTAATCGCGCCAAGACAGCTGATTGCCGACAAAGTCGCGAACGGTTTCCGCTGATACACCCGCTTGTCCAACGGCTTTCAGAAACTCTTCGGCAGACATTTGACCACGGGCTGCAAATTCATCGATCCCCAGCTGGACATCTTCGGGTGCGATGGCAAAATCAACATCAGCCAAAATTTGCCGTTTAAGACTTTCATCAATCAGGGTTTTACGCGCTTCTTTTTCGGCGTCTCCCGGGATCCGCAAGATTTCCATGAACAGGATACGTTGCTCAAGCTCGTACCGGGTGATCACATCCTGATTGACGCGGATGGCTGGTGCAAACAACCCCTGTGCCTGGCTTGGGGTTGCAGGAACGGCCAATGTGCCCGCCAAGGCAAGTGCCGTAGCTGATTTAAGCAGACGGGACATAGGTCGGGTCAAGGGAGTCAGGATTTTCTGCATGATCGCCTGTATTCTTTGTTTCCGCTCTGGACGGCAAAACCGTTCAACGCAATGGTAAAGCCGAAATCGGTGGAGGGCTCAATACTTGTCGTCGAGGTGTAGCGCCGGTTCAGGGAAATGTTAACCGTGACACATTCGTTTTGATAGACCAGTCCGACACCGGCCCCGGTCGCGCGCGAGTCTTCGATGTCATACCGCAGGTTGGCGTTGGCCTTCCAATTTGGGGTGACTTGATATCCGCCATCGAACCAGAATTCAGAGACAGCCAATACGCGATTTTCCGCGGGGTCTCGTCCAAGCCACAGATAACTACCGCTTAAGTTTGATCGTGTTCCCGTCCATTCGCCGCGGACTTCGGCCTTTGAGAAATTCAAAGAATTGTTCAGCAAGCCACGCGCTGTCAGTGCCAATTTCTCGTCCAGACGCAGTTGACCTGCTAACAGAATGTCAGACGAGGTGCCGCTCAGGCCGGACGTTTTGGAAAACTCGGCAATATTTGTTTCTCGAAAAACCTGACCAACGGTCGCAAAGGCTTGCCACTTTGCGGCAGAATACCCTGCCCAGTTGAGACCAACCACGGCCGAGGCCCCATCTTCGCGCCGGTCTGGGGCCGGAAAGCGCGACAGCGACAGAAGGTTCCCCTGATCAAATTCGACAAAATTGCTTTCGTCGTTTGGCACATCCGCATTCGAAGTGTTTGCCCATCCGACTTGCAAAATTGGTTCAATGAAGTGGGTCATGCCAGACCCAGAACTTCGCGTCATTGGGTACCGCAAAGTCAGTGCCGCGCGTGGCGTGGACCGGGTCGAGCTTGATGGGTAAGTGCTATCGTTAGAAACCCCTGATTTATCGATAGAAACGCCCATCTTCCAATCGACTCGCAGGCCCTGCACAAGGGTCCAACTGCGCAACCATTCTGCATCTGCAGTCAGGCGGGTCACATCGCGTCCCAAGACGTCAATATCTGCAGTGCGCTGATGGCCGTGCAGATCCAGATTTAGCCGGAACTCCCCACCGATGCTGGTGGGGAACAGTCGTTTCTCATACCCCACGTCGATAATGTTAGATGGGATCTGATCTTCGTTTTCACTGTCGCGTAGGGTTTCATAATGAATGACGCTGGCGCGAAATGCGCTGTCGCGTTTTACCCGCGTGATTGCGATTTCACTGCGCAAACGGTCAAGGTTGGGCAGGCCGTAGTCAACGAGATAGGCATTGTCCGAAACCGTTTTCAGGTCGAATTCAAACTTGAAACTGTTCGCAAGATCGAAATCCCCTGTCGCGTAGAAGAATCCACGGTCTTCGTTGGGATACAGATCATCGCGCGTGTAAGCGCCTAACAGTTCAATCCGACCACGCCGAAACGCCTGCCGAAAGCGGAAATCCAGCGTTTTGGTTTTCGACGAGATATAGGGCGTCACCGTCAAATCCCGGTGATCGCCGAGCTTGAAGAAATAAGGAACTTTGATACCAGTTCCCAATTGTGATGTTGTGCGCCAGGATGGGATCAGAAACCCTGAGGCGCGTTTGAGGTTGGGATCCGGTAACCGCATCCCCGGCAAATAGAAAATGGGCACATCCAGCACGCGAAACTGTGCATTCTCAAAATAGAGCTGCTGCTCCAGTTGGTCGTGGGTGACCTTTTGTGCCCGGATTTGCCAAAGGGGCGGCTTGCCATCTTCACAAATATGACAAGAGGTTACGGACGTTTTGTAAAGTTGAGAGTAACGTCCCCCAACACGTGTCATTTGCAGGGCAGCCAATTGCAACTGCTGATCAAACACAACCCGCGCGCCAGAAAGAATCCCGTTCTGAAGCCCTTCGTCAAGTTCTGCTGAATTGGCCAGAACGGTAACGGTTCCACCTTGGTCAATCCGAATGGGGCCTGTGATTGTTAGCTTGCCGCTTTCTCGATCAAATACAATCTCACGGGCGCGCAACCGGGTATCACCCTGAAACGCTTCGACATTCCCCTTGGCGATCAACTGACGATCGGGCGTGATGAAAACTGAGTCAGCGACCAGCATCGCGGGGGGCTGCACAGCCTCAGCGGACCCATTCGACGACACGGCTGGTGCAGATTGGGCACTCAGAGGGGCGGACAGGCCCAAAAAGCATACGCTAGATAGGACAAGAGATGCAATTTGGCGCATCAGCCATCCTCCGCATGGAGAAGTAACCCGAGGGTCAACATTATCGCCGCAGCAGGTGGGGCCCAAGCTGCAAGAGCCACAGGGATTTGCCCATTTTCACCCAGAATTTGTGCGAAGTTTCTGACGAAATATAGCGTAAAGCCCAGTAGTACCGCCGCCAGAACAGCCAACCCCGTACCTCCAAACCGCGTGTGGCGCATGGTAAAGGCCGCCCCGACAAGCACCATCGAGACAAGGAACAAGGGACGCGCCAGCTCTACCTGAAACCAGACCTGATGCTGCTTGGTCGAAAACCCAGCCTGTTCGAGTTGGCGGATCATGTTGGGAAGGTCATAGATCGAGATACTTTCACGGCGCCCCAGGCTGTCATGAATGCGTTCGCGTGTAAGGGTCGTTGGAATTTTAAGTGTGTCATGCGTCGTTGCAGCTGATTCTGTGTTGGTACCGGTGTTCAGGGGCCAGACTTTGACCGTCTTCAGGACCCAGTTGTCGTCTTGCAACTGCGCGCTTTCGGCTGAGATCTGACGAATTGGTCCCCCATTCGGCGCATAGCTTAGAATACTAACTCCGAACAAAGTAATACCATCGCCACCAAACCCCGTTGCGTGAATAACAGATTGCCCCTCCGCACTGCCTTGGCGCAGCCACAGTCCCTCACCGCTGAGCGACAGAACCGAGGGTCCACCCGTTCGATAGGTATCGGACAGTTCTTGGTATCTCTTTGATGTTGCGGCAACAATGGGGTTCAGTGTCGTAACGGCAAGGCCACCAATGATTGACGCCACAAAGATTGGCGCAGCAAGGGCTCTGATACCCGAACGACCAATGGCGCGTGTCACAACCAGTTCGGAACTCCGGGCCATGCCCACGAACAACACGATGGTTGAGAGAATCATCAATAGGGGTAGAATTTCACTAATCGCAGCAGGGGCATTCAGCAGGGTCAGGCCAAACAACTGCCCAAAGGAAACGTCCACCCCTTCGAACCGACGAAGTTGCTCGATCAGATCGATCAACAGAATCAGGGTCAGAAAAACGGCCCCAATGACCAGAAAACTCTGCAAATAGCGACGGGCGAAATAGCGATCCAGAATCATGAGACACCCCCAACTTTTGGTCTACGTCGCCAAAGCACAGACAAGGGCCGCGAGGAAAACTGAATGAAGAGCACAGCTATAATGATCCCCAAGACGGTAGGCAGGTAGATGAGAGGCCACAGATCAGGGTTTTCAAGAACCGGGTCGGCCACAAGGCCGCGCAGAACTTCGAGAAAGACCAGGATAACAAAGGCCACCATGGCCTGTCGCCAAACCCCAAATCGGGAAAAAGACCCAAGCAGCAGGGCCGAGTACCCGATAAGTGTTACAGCCACACATATCAGCGCACGCGCGAACCTCAGATGCAACTCATCCGCGATTTGCCCGGCTGAATAGCCATCCTTTTCCGAGATCTGAGGGCCCTCGTTGATCATTTCGAGGGTTGGGATCGCTCGAATGTTGCGGGTCCCGTCTTTGGTTTTATTGATCAAAGAGCTGATATCATAAGAAAAATCAGCAAAAACCGTTGTCGACAGGGTGTTGTTCTTCTCATCAAGGCTTTGTGCAAGCCCATCCACCATGATCAGGTTGCTCTGGTCACCATTCCGAACAAGGAACGCTTTGGAACCGGTATAGATAACACTTTGCTTTGGGTTACGGCGGTCGGACAGGAATACATCATTCAATGTTCCATCCGCATCTATTTGACGAATATAGAATGTAACCCCGGAAGCCGGATGTAAAAAACTACCTTCGCTCAAGAGACGTGCAGTCACATTACGCGCCACTTCTGCTTCGCGGATGGCAAGTTGCTTGATCGACGCGGGCAACAATACATGGGTCAACATGCTCATCATCGCGGCTGCGATCAGACCAAATACAAAAACCGGACGCGCCAAGCGCCACGGACTGGATCCCGTGGCCTGCATGACGGTTAGTTCGCTGTCGTTCTTCAAGCGGTTGGTAACAAAAACGGATGCAGCAAAGGCAGCAATAGGCAGCACCATTCGAACGAGATTCGGTAGCGTCAGTGCTGTGAATTCCAAGAAAACAAACGCCGATTGACCGTCGCCAATCAGCTTGTCGAACAGGACAACCGCTCGGTTTATCCAGAACACAGCAACAAGAATCAGTGCAAAAAAGCCGAAGAACAGCAGAAATTGCGACAGGACGTATCTGTCGTATCGTGACACTGCGATCCCCCCGGAGCCTGCCAAGTTATTTTTGGTGACCTTAGTCCAATTGATCGCCGGGGAAAACTGCTATCTGGTCAATATGCAGTAGTCACGCTACCTGTTTGTAAACCACATGTTGAGGAACCCCATAAAATGAGCAGCCTGACCCCGATCCGTTTTCAACCCACCGACTTGGATACGATGGCCTCCGCCGAGGGCCGTGTCGCCATCATCATACCGCCCGAGGGGAAAATGGATCCGGCCGCGCGGCGTGCGAACCGGCTGACCAAAGGGGCCGTTGCGCGTTTAGTCGAAAGTGAAAAGTTCACCAAAGCCAAGTCAGGACAGGTTACTGCACTGGCGTGGCCGGCAGGCATGGCAGCCGAAGCGTTGGATGTTTTGGTGCTGTCACGGCGTGCCAACGCAGCCGAAGCGCGCAAAGCGGGCGCATCCTTGGCCAAGCTTCAGGGCGCTGCACCGCTGCATCTGATGGCGGGTGGCCAGAACCGGGCAGAGCAGGTCGCGTTGGGAATCGCTCTGCGAAACTATCGGTTTGATGCGCATAAAACGGCCGATGCGGAAACCGCAGGTGATGTCGTAATCTCTCACACCAAGTCTGAAGAGATTGCCGAAGCCTATGCGCCGCTGCAAGCGGTAGCCGAAGGCGTGCACATGACACGGGATCTGGTGAACGAACCCGCCAACATCCTGACAACCACCGATTTCGCAAATCGACTGGCTGAAATGGAATCATTGGGTCTCAAGGTCGAAGTTCTAGAAGAAGACGCATTGGCCGAATTGGGCATGCGGACATTGCTCAGCGTTGGGCAAGGCTCTGTCAGCCCTTCCAAAGTTGTTGTGATGAAATGGGACGGTGGTGAAAAAGACGCGGCTCCATTGGCTTTGGTTGGCAAGGGTGTCGTCTTTGATACCGGCGGGATTTCTCTGAAACCAGCCGGGGGCATGGAAGAGATGACCATGGATATGGGGGGGGCTGGTGTCGTTGCTGGTACCATGCGTGCCCTGGCGTTGCGCAAGGCAAAGGCCAATGTTGTTGGTCTGGTTGGCTTGGTTGAAAACATGCCCTCTGGCGAAGCGACACGCCCCGGCGACGTTGTTAAATCCATGAAGGGTGACACGGTCGAGATTATCAACACTGACGCCGAAGGGCGTTTGGTTCTGTGTGACGTGATGTGGTACGCGCAAGAACGGTTCAAACCTGCAGGCATGATTGATCTGGCCACGCTGACCGGTGCCATCATTATTGGCTTGGGCCATGAAAATGCAGGCGTATTCTCAAACGATGACACTCTTTGCAACGCGTTCCTCAAAGCCGCCAGTGCCGAGGACGAAGGCGCGTGGCGAATGCCCTTGGGCAAGGGCTATGACGATTTGCTAAAGTCGCGTATCGCCGACATGAAAAACATCGGCGGACGCCCGGCAGGCTCGATCACGGCGGCGCAATTCCTGCAGCGGTTCGTGAAAGAAGACACCCCTTGGATCCATCTGGATATTGCAGGCGTTGCTTTGCTGTCCGGCGAGTCCAGCTATGCGCCCAAAGGGGCGACTGGTTGGGGCGTTCGCGCACTCAGCCGTCTGGTGCAGGACCACTTTGAGTAAAACCCATGGGAGCCGCTTATTTCTATCATCTGACGCGCGGACCACTTGAGGAGACTTTACCTGTCCTCTTGGGCAAAGCGCGTCAGGCCGGTTGGCGCATTGCCGTGCGGGGCACAGATTCGCAGCATCTGGCGTGGTTGGATGAGCGGCTTTGGCAGGGACCCGAAGACGCGTTCCTGCCGCATGGTTTAGCGGGGGGTCCGCACGATGCGGATCAGCCGATCCTTTTGACCACATCAGCGCAGGCCGCCAACGATGCGACCTGTGTTATGGCCGTTGTCGGCGCTGCTGTGACGGCAGAAGAGGTGACCGCCTTAGATCGCGTTTGTATTCTGTTCGATGGTACCGACCCCGAAGCGGTCCAGCACGCCCGCACCCAGTGGAAGGCGCTTACCGATGCGGGATGTTCAGCCCAATATTGGTCTGAAGAGTCTGGGCGTTGGGAAAAGAAGGCCGAAAAATAGACCCCCTAAATTTATATACTTAACAATGACTTGTGGCGCAAATATCATGTTGAAATTGTCACGATCTAACGCGACAGAATCAAATTTCCATCGGTAATGGCAAAGCTTGAAAACCTCTGTAGGTATTCCATGCCCAACAGGGATCTATCCATTTCCCCTTCATTGACCCAGGCCGAAATGTCTTGATCCCTGAACGGCCCCAGCACTATTTCTTCGATGACGGCAGGGGCTGTGCGGACTTCGCCATTGGCTGTGAGCGCGCGTCCAAAATAGTTGAGCTCTTTTAGATCGATGCCGATTTTTTCTGCATCTGCGTGGCTCAGAACGATCTGGCTGGCTCCTGTATCAACAAGGAAATCCACCGGGGTCCCGTTCACTTTAAGCTGGAGATAGTAATGCCCATCGCGGCCACGAGGGACGGTGATGGCATTTTCAGATGCCGTCATACGTGCCGCAGGGCTGACGGTAGTCCGGATATCTTCCCACAATCCAATCACAGCGATAACACCGACGAATATGAAAACCCAAGCCAACGCATGTTGCATCGTTTTCCCCAAAGAGGCGCGATTCTGGGCAATAAACCAAAATACCAAGGCAGCAGCCAACAAGCTTAGATACACCAGCCGTGCTGTATTCTCGCCGTCCATGTCTGCTCCTATTGGTTGTGGTAGTGGGAATATGGGGTGTCAGCCCGCAAAACCAAAATCTCGTAATCCACTTAGGATAAATTGAACGGACAATGCAGCCAACAACATGCCCAACAGACGAGTCATCACGTTCAGCCCGGTTTTCCCCAATAAGCGCGCCAGAACGCCCGACGACAGATACAGAACCAGCACAACCGCGACGACGGAAACCATGACGCCAATCACAACGGCTGTGCCCTGCAGACCGGGTGCTTGCCCCGCAAGCAGAATGATGGTGGCGATGGATCCGGGCCCAGCAATGAACGGAATCGCAAGCGGAAAAACCGACGGATCGGTGTTCTCTTCCTCTTCCGCGTTGCTTTCGCGGCGTTTGGTGCGTCGTTCGAACAACATCTCTATCGCGGTGAGAAACAACAAAACCCCGCCAGCGACACGAAAGGCGGGCATGGATATGCCCACAAACCCCAGAACCGATTCCCCGAACGCCGTGAACATCGCCAGAATGACTGCGGCAGTCAGACAGGCCCGGATCGCTACGCCGCGTCGTGCAGCGGGACCCATCCCTTGGGTCAACGCCATAAAGATCGGAGCCTGACCCGGTGGATCAATCACCACAAACAAGGTGGTAAAGGCGGTGACCAGAAAGGCGTAGTCGATCATAGGGCCTCAGCTTTTTCCAATTTTTCCAAGGCCTTCATCCACAACTCTTCGGCGCGATCTTGTGCATCCATGACTTCGGAATACTTGCGTTGCCAAACGATAGCTTCGTCTTTGCGTTCTTCATCATACAACGCGGGATCGGCCAGTTTTGTTGCCAGCTTGTCGCGCATCTCGCTGATTTTCTGAAGCCGTGCCTCGCCTTTACGCACCTCGCCACGCAGCGCAGTGATTGCATCGCGCGAGGGGCGTTGTTTGGCTTTTGCTTTCGGCGCAGACGGTTTTGCCGCAGGTTTGTCGCGCGTCAAAAGCAGATCGCGATAAGACGGCAAATCGCCCTCGTAAGGTTTGACCGTACCGCCTGACACCAGCCACAGGCGGTCAGCGACCAAGCTCAGCAAGTGCATGTCGTGGCTGACCAGAATGACCGCACCGGTATAGGCGGTCAGCGCCTCGACCAAGGCTTCGCGGCTTTCAATATCAAGGTGGTTGGTCGGCTCATCGAGGATCAGCAAGTGCGGCGCGGGCAGGGTGGCCAGCAACAGCGACAGACGGGCTTTTTGCCCCCCGGACAGACGCCCAACCTCGGTGTCAGCCTGATTTGCGCCCAGACCAAAGCCCGCAAGCCGTGCCCGCAGCTTGGATTGCCCTTCATGCGGACGCTCGCGCATCAGATGCTGCAACGGCGTTTCGTCAATAAATAGCTCATCCACCTGATGCTGCGCGAAAAAACCGATCCGCAACTTGCTGGATTGAGTCATTTTGCCGGACATCACATCCAACCGGCCCGACAGCATCTTCGACAGCGTGGATTTCCCTTCGCCGTTTTTCCCCAACAATGCGATCCGGTCATCTTGGTCGATGCGCAGGTTCAGCTTGCTCAGGATCGTGGTGTCATCATATCCAACAGACGCGCCTTCGGTGGCGATAATGGGCGGCGACAGTTCCTCGGGTTCGGGGAATGTGAAAACAGTCCGCGCCGCGTCTTCGGGCGCCCGGATGGTTTCCATCTTTTCCAACATCTTAACCCGGCTTTGCGCCTGCTTGGCTTTGCTGGCCTTGGCCTTAAAACGATCAACAAAGGCCTGCAGGTGCGAGCGCCGTGCATCTTGCTTTTTGGCCTGTGCCGCCTGATTGGCCCGGTTCGCCGCGCGTTGGCGGGCAAACTGATCATAGTTGCCTGAATAATAGGTCAGCCCCAGATCTTCGAGGTGAAGGATTCCGTTGACCGATCGGTTCAGCAGCTCACGGTCGTGACTGATGATGATGACCGTATGCGGGTATTTGGTCAGATAGCTTTCAAGCCACAACGCCCCTTCAAGATCCAGATAGTTGGTCGGTTCGTCAAGCAGCAGCAGGTCGGGCTGTGCAAACAGCACCGCCGCCAAAGCAACACGCATCCGCCAACCACCTGAGAAGTCAGAGCAGGGGCGCAGTTGAGCTTCAAAATCAAATCCCAACCCTTTGAGAATCGCAGCGGCGCGTCCCTCAGCAGACCAGGCGTTGATGTCGGTTAGGCGGGTCTGAATCTCTGCGATCCGGTTGGCGTCCTGAGCGGTTTCAGATTCGGCCAACAAATCTGCCCGCTCGATGTCGGCGGCCAGTACGGTATTGATCAACGACACCTCGGACGAGGGCGCTTCTTGCGCGATCCCACCGATTTTGGACCGATTGGGCAAGGAAATATCACCGGATTCCAAGGACAACTCATTCCGGATCAATCGGAACAGAGTGGTCTTGCCGGTGCCGTTACGCCCCACCAATCCGACCTTATGGCCTGTGGGGATCGTGGCACTTGCACCATCGAACAAAAGACGGCCTTCGACCGCATACGAGATATCTTGGATCTGTAACATGACGTGCTCTTAGCAGAGCCTTTGCGCCACCACCAGCGGCTTAGGATGGTCAAAGTAATTGCCGCGTGATACCGCAAGCAGGGTTCGATTTCGAAAGCATCCCATGCGTCCTGCTCAAAGCCCACCCCATATCGTGACGTTGATCCTCAGCACTGCCTTGGCTGTGTTGTCGCTGAACATGTTTCTGCCCTCGCTCGCCAATATGGCTGTCGACTTTGAGACTGACTATGCGGTGGTGAACCTGTCGATTGCGGGATACATCGCGGTTTCCGGGGTGTTGCAGATCATCATGGGGCCGCTGTCTGACCGATATGGGCGACGCCCCATTTTGCTGGCTTCGCTTGCGATCTTTGTCGTGGCCTCGATCGGCTGTGCCTTGGCGCAATCGATCTGGGTGTTTCTTGGGTTTCGTCTGTTGCAGGGGGCCGTTGTGGCGGGTCAGGTGTTGTCGCGCGCCGTAATCCGGGACATGCATTCCGCGAATGAGGCGGCAAGCAAGCTGGGCTATGTGTCGATGGCGATGGCCCTTGCACCAATGCTGGGGCCCATGTTGGGTGGCGCGCTTGAAATGCTCTTTGGCTGGCGGGCCAGCTTTGTGCTTTACACCGCTTTGGGGTCGGGCGTCTTGATCCTGCTCTGGGTCGATCTGGGGGAAACCAACACATCTCCCTCAGAAACGATGGGGCATCAATTTCGCACCTATCCAGAATTGTTCGCATCGCGCCGGTTCTGGGGGTACAGCCTATGTGCCGCGTTTTCGGTTGGGGGGTTTTATGCCTTTATCACAGGCGCCCCATTGGTTGCCGCCGCTTGGTTCGATCTGAACCCATCCCAATTGGGTTTGGGGATTGGCATCATCACAACGGGCTTCATGGCCGGGAACTTTGTCACCGGTTTGATTGCAGCCCGTACCAAGCTGATCAGCATGGTCTTGGTGGGCCGCGTGGTGGCCACAGTTGGTCCGTTGGGTGGTTTGATCCTGTTCCTGATGGGATATGGAAATGTCTGGGTCTTTTTCATCTCAGCTATTTTCATTGGCTTCGGCAATGGTCTGACGCTGGCGAATGCCACTGCCGGGCTGATGTCGGTGCGTCCGCATCTGGCAGGCAGCGCCTCAGGGCTGTCTGGGGCGATGACGTCCGGGCTCGGTGCAATCCTGACAACTGTGAACGGCGCACTGGTTAGCCCCGAAAACGCACCTTTTATGGTGCTCGGCCTGATGACAGCGGCCAGCTTTCTAGGGCTTGTTGCCGCGTTTTATGTGGCGTGGGTAGACAAGATTGATCCACTGGCAGACGCGATTTGAGGGGCCAAGGTACAGGTTTTCGCCCCGCCTAGGTGGATAGATCCATCATAACACTTTTCATATAACCGATACCGTGCTACGGCGGCGCCCGATATACATCGGCACGAGAGGGCTCGTGCTGTCTGATTAAGGAGAGGCCTGATGGCTCTGGAACGCACTTTTTCGATCATCAAACCCGATGCAACCCGCCGCAACCTGACCGGCGCAATCAACGCCAAGTTCGAAGAAGCGGGCCTGCGCATTGTTGCGCAAAAACGCATCCACCTGACCGCTGCTCAGGCTGGTGAGTTCTACAAAGTTCACGCCGAGCGTCCTTTCTACGGCGAACTGTGTGAATTCATGGCATCCGCTCCCATCGTTGCTCAGGTTCTCGAAGGCGAAGGTGCCATCGCGAAAAACCGCGAAGTCATGGGCGCAACCAACCCAAGCGACGCAGCCGCCGGTACCATCCGCGCTGAATTCGCTGAATCTGTTGGTGAAAACTCGGTTCACGGATCCGACGCACCTGAGACCGCCGCAGTAGAAATCGCGTATTTCTTCTCAGGTCTCGAGCTGGTTGGCTAAACCCGCTTTTCGATCACACCGATCGCGTCAAGGGCCGCTTCGAATTCGGAGCGGCCTTTGTCGTAAGAAGACGCCACAATCGCGTCGAACCGTTTGCGCAGGGCCTTCTTTTCGTCCCCCTTGCAATCGTTCCAGGGTCGCCCTTGCAACGCCATGACCAGCACGTAATATCCGATAAAGTGGGGTTTGCTGCCGTGCTGCAGCAATCGGGCATAGGCCGGGTCGGCTCCCAGCTCTCTTAGTTCTTGTGCGGAATGGATCCCTGCGCGTGCGCAGCTTTCCTCGTATGCAGGGCCAAGATTTCGAATAGAGGAAACAGGATCAGTCATAGGGAATCTCTAACCTGTGATCCTAGGGGTGTCGACCAGTCTGCGACATTCCAGACCTTGCGGTCGGTTAATGCCCTGCCTAAGCATTTGTGTAAGGACAGGGAGAGAGCACATGACGGACACAGTAACACGCGACGCGATCGCGCGTTTTGATTTGGCGAATCCGCCTGCAGGATTCACCGAGGACCCATTTCCGTTTTATGATGCATTGTTGGCCTATGCACCTGTGTTGACGCAACCCGATGGGTCCGTTCTGCTTAGCCGTCACGCAGACCTGGATCGGATTTATCGTGACACAACTCTGTACTCGTCGGATAAAAAGGCAGCGTTCGGCCCAAAGTTTGGGGTGGATTCCCCTTTGTTCGAACATCACACAACTTCCTTGGTGTTCTCAGACCCGCCGCTGCACACCCGTGTGCGCAAAATCATGACCTCGGCACTGACGCCACGGGCCATCGCGCGGATGGAACCGGGATTGGTTCAGACGGTGGACTATTTGTTGGATGCAATGGCGAGCAAAGAGCAGGTGGACCTGATCGAAGATTTCGCCTCGACCATCCCAATTCAAATTATCGGGAATTTGTTAGATGTCCCGATGGACGAACGCGGCCCCCTGCGGGATTGGTCACTGTCTATCCTAGGAGCCCTCGAACCCACACTGACCCCGGCACAGTTGGCCGAAGGACAAGACGCGGTGACGCAGTTCAAAACTTATCTTGAGGATCTTGTCCGGCGTCGCCGCGCCACGCCGGGAGACATCGAAACCGACGTGCTGACCCGCCTGATCAAAGGGGATGGGGCGGACGGCCAGCTCTCGGAAATCGAACTGCTGCAAAACTGTATTTTCATTTTGAATGCCGGGCATGAAACCACCACGAACCTGATTGGGAACAGCCTTGCGTTGCTCAATGATCATAGCGATCAAAAGCAACGCCTTTTGGATCAACCTGACCTGATAAACCCCTGTATCGAAGAGGTATTGAGGTTTCGATCTCCCAACCAAATGGGCAACCGGGAAACCACTGCAGAGATCGAGATTGGTGGCCTGACGATCCCGACGGGAACCAATTTGCACCTGTGTATGGGCGCGGCCAATCGCGATCCGGCGATGTTTGACCAACCAACGCACTTCGACATTTCGCGCAAACCCAATCGCCATCTAGCATTTGCGGGCGGGCCACATGTTTGCGTGGGTCTGACACTTGCACGACTAGAGGGGCGCATCGCGCTGTCCCGGTTCTTGGCACGTTTTCCAGACTATCACATCTTGGAGGGACGTCAGCCCGGGGGCCGAATTCGATTCCGTGGATACGCCTCTCTGCCAGCAACCCTTTAAAGCAGGCAGAGGAGACAAAGGCAGGGCGATTGGTCTCTTACCCAAATGTTCTGCCATTCAATTTAGCGTTCACCTTGAGACCTGATGGCGACGGCGTCATGATGGTGATTAAACACCGTCATATTTTTGGCTTAGCCATATTTATTAAGAAAGTTTGATACGCTCTCATGACCACTCCTTCTGAACATCTGATTGTTATTCCAGGTGAGATGGACGCAACACAATTGGAAGGCGCAATCGGGAAACTGCGTGTGCGGGTCGATTCACCGCTTGCGCCGATTGCATTTCAACTTTGGGATTTTTTTGATCAATCCCTTCGTCAGGCCGGTAAGGTTTTGGTCGAATTTGACAACCGGTTTTTGCTGATTTCGGGCGGCGGCGGTTGTGTGATGCAATCCGCCCAACGATCAGGGAATTTTGTTTCTGATTTGGAAAGTGGGCCGGTTAAACAGGGGCTGCGTAAGGTGCCGCCTCTGCGTGCTTTGCTGGAATCCGGCGCTGGCCAACTCGAGATCCGCCGCATCGGAGTGTTGGATTCCTTGCAAAAAACGCAGGCACGGGCGGTTGTGCATACCCTTCGCTCAGATGATGGCGTTGTTACGCTGGTTCTGATGCAACGGTTGCGGGGCTACGACAAAGCCTTCGCCGTATTGGAAACCGCGCTGACACACCTTGCCACAGCTAAAGCGCAGGTTATTGATGCGTTCCAGCCCATCAGACCCAATCTTGCGTGCTATACTACAAAGCCGAACTTTGGGTTCGGGTCAGACACACCAATCTATGACGCCGTCACCGAAATCATCCAGGGTTTTCTGGATGTTGTACGCGCCAATGAGGCAGGTATCGTTGCGGATCATGACACCGAGTTCCTACATGATTACCGCGTTGCAATCCGTAAAATCAGATCGGTGTTGAATGCCTGCAAGGGGGTGTATTCCCCTGGTCAAATGAACGCGCTGAACCAAAGTTTCGACGATCTGATGGCCCCAACCGGCCGTTTACGTGATCTCGATGTGCAGGAATTGGATCAGGCGGGCTATTTTGAAATTGTGCCAGAAAACCTGCATCCGGGTTTGAACCTCATGGCGCGCGCCTTTCACAAGCAACGAATGGCTGAGCACAGAAAATTCGCCAAGTATTTGTCCAGCCGACCTTACCAGAAAACGATCCGCGCTCTGGCGGCCCAAGTGTCCGAAGCTGGGGCGCTGGAACCGGGCCCAAAAGCGGATCAGGCAGGGGTACGTTTTGCCCGCAAGATGATCTTGAAGCGATACAAGAAGTTACAGCAAGCGGTGCAGGCGGGCGGCAAGCATGCCTCTGACGCGCAACTCCACGATATGCGGGTGCACTGTAAGCGTTTACGCTATGCCCTAGAGCTTTTTGCCCCTTTGTTTCCGTCCGAGGGCGTAAAACCGGTTCTGAAATCGTTGAAAAAAGCACAAGAGGATCTGGGCGCGTTCAACGACTGTGTGGTTCAACAAGATGCCCTAAAAAGGTTTCTGAACACCCATGCCGCCAAGAGCAAAGCGGACAGTCGTGAAATTGCCCTGTCGGTGGGCGGGGTTGTTACTGTTTTGACTCATCGCCAGAGCATTGCGCGGGAGAAATCGGTTGCGCATCTCAGCCGCCTCGGCAGCCCCGAATATCAAAAGAACCTTCGCCAGATCCTGACGGCACCGGAGACAAAAGAATGAAAGTGATTGCGTGTTACAGCAACAAAGGCGGCGTCGGGAAAACGGCAACGTCGGTGAATTTGGCCTATGCTTATGCGCAATCCGGGGCGAGGGTGCTGTTGTGTGATTTGGACCCACAGGGCGCGTCGAGCTTCTATTTGCGCGTGAAACCTTCCAAAAAGCTGACCGAAACGCGGTTTTTTGAGGATGTGGAACGGTTTACCAAAGCCATTCGGGCAAGTGATTTTGAAAATCTCGACATCTTGCCAGCCAATATGACATTCAGGGATTTTGACGTCTTCTTATCCCGGATGCGCAATAGCAGGTCGCGTTTGAAAAAGGCGCTGCGCGCTGTGGATGGCGACTACGATGTGGTTCTACTTGATTGCCCGCCAAACATCTCGGTTCTCTCGGAAAGCGTTTTCCGCGCCGCCGACACTGTTGTGGTTCCGGTTATCCCAACGATACTGTCCGAACGCACGCTGGAGCAACTGGTTGCATTCTTTGACGAAAACAAACTGAACAAACGAAAGCTCGTGGCGTTCTTCTCCATGGTTCAGGGACAAAAATCCTTGCATGTCGGCACGATGGAGCGACTCCGTAAGGACTATATGAAGATGTTCCTGAAAACGGTTATGCCATTTTCCACAGATGTCGAACGCATGGGGATACACCGTGCCCCCGTGCGCACCTACGCCCCCAAACGACCCGCGGGAAAGGCGTTCCATTCTCTTTGGCAAGAGCTGGAGGCACGCGGCAAGAAGAAGTGATCCAAAATGCAAGAGATTGAAAAGAAATTTCTGGTCCATTCCATGCCGGATCTCACGGGGGCCACCAAAACCTTGGTCCGTCAGGGTTATCTTACTGTCACGGGCGACTCGACCCAACTGCGGCTGCGTCAAAAGGGGGATCACCATTTTCTGACTCTCAAGGGCGGCGAGGGGCTGATCCGAACTGAACGCGAATGTGAGATTTCCAAAAGCCAGTTCTACACGTTTTGGCCCGAGACAAACGGTCGGCGGCTGGAAAAGGAGCGCTGGACCGGCCCCCTAATCGACGGGCATACATTTGAGCTAGATGTCTTCCTTGGCGCGCTTTCGCCCTTAAGGTTGGTTGAGGTTGAATTCGAAACAGAGCAGATGGCCCACGCATTTGAGCCACCTGACTGGTTCGGCGCAGATGTGACTTATGACCCGCGTTACAAAAACAGCCAACTCGCGGCCCAAAGCCACTAACGAAAAACGGCGACATAAGCCGCCGTTTACGCACATTCTGTGAAAAAAGATCAGCCCTTATCCGTAAAGGTGTCATACGCCTTAAGCGCCTTGGCGCTATACGCCATCGAAGGACCACCCCCCATATAGGTCGCCATGGCCAACGCCTCGCACAGCTCTTCACGGGTCAGGCCAAGCCGCACCAACGACCGCACATGAAACCCGATACAGCTGTCACACCGGGTTGCAATGGCGATGCCAAGGGCCATGATTTCCTTTGTTTTTTCCTCCAAGGCACCGCTTTTCTTTGCTGCGGTGCCCATGACGCCAAACCCCTTCATCGTATCCGGGACTTCTTTGGCGTAGGTGCCGATATCGGATTCGATATCGGCCATGAATGCGTTCCAATCCATTTGAATGGTCTCCTTAACTGCGTTCGTCTGATCCCATGCGCCGCTCCAGCCAACGCACGCCTGCGCTGATGATCAGGACCAGCACCAGGTATTCAAGGATCAACAGGGAATAGATTTCGAGAGGGCGGTATTCGCTCACCACCAACTCGTTCGCGCGCCGGGTCAATTCCTGCATCCCGATGACCGAAGCAAAGGCGCTCATCTTGACGATATAGATGAACTGGTTTGCCAAGGGCGGCAGAATACGACGGATCGCCTGTGGCAGGATCACGTAGCGCATGGTTTGCAGATAGTTGAGGCCAATGGTCTGCGCCGCTTCGCTTTGGCCTTTGGCGATGGACTGAATGCCCGCGCGGTAGATTTCCGCGGTAAAGGCGCTGTCGGACAAGGCCAGCGTTATGATTGCGCCCCAAAACGGGTCAATCGGAACGTTCATGCCCATGGATTTGAAAATGATCGGTAGCCCATAAAAAACCCAGAACAGCATAGGAAGCAGCGGGATCGAACGCACGAGTTCAACGTAAACCCGGTTGATCATCCGAATACCCCAGCGATCAGACAGGCCGGGCAATGCCACAAGCAATCCAACGAAAATAGAAATCACCGCTGCGATGACCGAAATCAGGATGGTGTCGCCCATGCCCGAAATCAGAAACTTGATGTTGATCCAACCGGTTTCAGTGCGTGGATCAATGACATACCAACCCCACGTCGTGGAACTGGAACACCCCGAAAGGATCAAAAAGGGCAGGGTGAGTGCGAGTATTTTCTTCATGTGACTGTCGCCCTGTCCTTAGTGTTGCAAGATTTGACTGAGGAACTTTTGGCAGCGCGGGGATCGCGGCGCGCCAAAGAATTCTTCGGGGGGGCCATGTTCGACCACTTCGCCGGCATCCATGAAGATCATGTTGTCTGCGACTTTGCGGGCGAATCCCATTTCATGAGTGACCACAACCATGGTCATGCCTTCGTCGGCCAAATCGGTCATGACATCCAAAACCTCGGAAATCATCTCGGGGTCCAGCGCTGAGGTCGGTTCGTCAAACAGCAAAACTTTGGGCTCCATACACAAAGATCGGGCAATGGCGACGCGCTGTTGTTGTCCGCCCGACAATTGTCCGGGGCGCTTTTTCGCCTGATCAGGGATATGCACCCGCTCCAAATATTGCATGGCTTTGTCTTCGGCGTCCTTTTTTGACAATCCGCGTGCTTTGATCGGGCCAAGCGTTAGGTTTTCCAGCACAGACAGGTGTGGAAACAGGTTGAACTGTTGAAAAACCATGCCGACTTCGGATCTGATTTGTGCAACGGACGCAGGGTCATTGGTCAATTCGATCCCATCCACCCGAATGGTCCCTTTTTGATGTTCTTCCAATCGGTTGATACATCGCACGACGGTGGATTTACCCGATCCCGAAGGGCCACAGATCACAACTTTTTGACCAGTTTTTACTGTTAAGTGGATGTCTTTCAGGACGTGAAAGTTACCATACCATTTATTGACTCCGACGAGCTCGATTGCGGTCTCAGTCATGTTGAACTCCCTTAGGCTTTTTCCTGGGGGGAAATTTTTTTCTTGAGAGTAAGGTGCATCTTTGCCTTAAATCAAGCAACAATCTGGTTATGATGACCACAATAAAAGCGACCAACGGGAGAAGAGAATGAAACGTATCCTTAAGGCAGCCGCAGTCGCGGCCGTGGGACTTGCACTGTCAGGTGCAGCGCAGGCACAATCTGCTTTGAATGAAATTTTGGACACTGGTGTGCTCAAGGTTGGCACAACAGGGGATTGGAACCCCATGTCTTTGCGCGACCCGGCAACGAACAGCTACAAAGGGTTCGACATCGACGTTATGAACGAGCTGGCTGCCGATCTCGGCGTAAAGGTCGAATTTGTGCCGACAGATTGGAAAACACTGGTCAATGGTGTTGTTGCGGGCAAGTACCACCTGACCGGTTCTGCCTCGATTTCCCCACCGCGTATGAAAGTGGCGGGTTTCTCGGAAAGCTATATTTCTGTTGAGATTTTCCCGTTTACGCTCAAGGAAAATGCCGAGAAATTTAATGGCTATGACTCGATCAACCAGCCCGGTGTCAAAGTTGCGACCACACTGGGAACGACTTTTGAAAAACTGGCACGGGAATGGTTTCCAAATGCGGATATCAAAGTCGTAGAAGCCCCCGCACGCGGCTTCCAAGAAGTTCTGGCGGGACGCGCAGACGTCTTTATTACCTCCAACATCGAAGGGTCCACGTTGGAGAAAAAATTCCCGATCACACGGGTTCCGGGCACCGAACCACGTGCGCCTACGCCGATTGCTATGCTGTTGCCACAAGCCGATCAGGTTTGGATCAACTACGTCAACAACTGGGTGAAAGTGAAACAGGCCAAAGGGTTCTTTGAGGCGACGAAAGCCAAATGGGGCCTCTGAGGTTTCCATGATTTGATTCGGGGCCGTGCAGCAATGCGCGGCCCTCTTTGTTTGTGGCCTCTTGGGAATGTGCGATGAAACTGATGGATATGACGTGGCGACAGGTCGAAACCAAGTTAGAGGCGGGCGCCTGTGTGTTGTTGCCAGTCGGGTCAACCGAACAGCACGGACCAATGGGGCGGATCGGAACTGACACCATGTGCGCCGACGCGGTGGCGCAGGTGGCGGCAGATCACAGTGATGCGATTGTGGCACCCGCGCTTGCTTATACGCCTGCGCCTTTCAACACTGCCTTTCCCGGAACAGTGTCTTTGTCAGAACCCGTTTTCAAGGCGATGGCCGACGAAGTTATCAAGGGGTTGTTGGCCCAAGGGTTTCAAGGTGTCTTTGTGGTGAATGGGCACGGCGCAAACCTGGCCCCTTTGTACGAAATCGCGCAAGAACTCCCCAAAAGGGCGCTTGGTATCATGAGTTGGTGGGACGCCCCTGAGGCCAATGCCTTGCGCAAATCCCTGTACGGGGATTGGGAAGGGATGCACGCCACCCCCTCTGAAATCGCAATCACCCAAGCGTTGCTAGGCGTGTTACCCGAGGATGATGCGGCCCAGCCACCGATGCGCCTAAGCCCTGAATTTATCAAAGCCCACGCAGGGGATAAGCATGGCCCCCCCGATGAACACCGCGCCGAATTCCCGGACGGACGGGTCGGATCGCACTCGGCTTTGGCCCGTCCTGAGCACGGTGAACAATTGCTGGCCTTGGCGGCAAAAGGCATAGCAGTGGCCTTTGCCACGTTTTCTGACGCGCGTTAGTTCATCAAAGTCAGCTTTATTTCTAGGCCAATCGTACGATTTCGGGCCTCAATCGTACCACCATGCATCCGCGCGATGGCCGCGACCAAAGCCAAGCCCAAACCCGAGTTTTTGTTCGTGCGGCTCGGGTCCAAGGTGACAAAGGGTTGGGACAGGCGGCTCAGATCTGCGTCGGGCACGCCCGGACCCTGATCCCGTACCGATAGACACAGACCGGCGTCGGTTTGCGCCAGCTTGACGGTAATCGTCGTTTCGGCAGGCGCGTATCGCAAGGCGTTGTCCAACAGGTTTGAGAGGGCTTGCGCCAGCAACGTTTTGTGCGCGGGTATCGGGTCTGCGTCGCCTTCGATTGTGATGGTCACATTTTTGTCTGCTGCGACGGGTTCATAAAATTCGACAACATCATGCACCAATGCGGGCACGTCGACGGGTTCGAATTCGTCCCGACCCAACCCTGCCTCGGCCCGCGAAATTTCGGTCAGTTGGGAAAACACCCGCAATAGGTGGTCGACCTCAGCCAATGCGCGGGCGGCATCCGTGTCGCGTTCGGCATCGGTGCGGGTGACATCGGTCAACTGCTCTACTCGCTGGCGCAAGCGCGACAGGGGGGATCGCAGGTCATGGGCGATTGAATTGGTGGTCATCCGCAGGTTGCTGATCAGATCTTCGTTTTGATCGAGCATACCGTTCAGCGTTGTCGCCATCTGGTCAAATTCATCGCCTGTCCCGCGCAGCGGGATGCGACGCGACAGGTCGCCGGACACGATGTCCTCAGATGTGCGTGCAATATCAGCGAGGCGTGAAAAGACCAGCCGGGTTAAAAGCCACCCGGTTAATAGACTGAGTGCCAGCGCCGCCAGCAGGGACAGGCCCACCGAGCGCAATAGAACGCGGTCAAATTTGCGGCTTGCCGAAGCATCCCGGCCAACCAAGAGACGTTCATAGAGGGGGAGCTTGATGGACGCCGCCGAGATCGAGACGCTTTCACCGGAGTCCGTTTTGATCAGGTCCAGTTCAACCCAGCCACTGCCGGGTTCCACGTCCTTGGGCCATCCAATCAGATTGCCAGCCAGAACGTTGCCTTGGGCGTCGGCCAGAAGGTACAGAGCATCCCGCGCTGCCGCATCTTCGGATCGCCTCTCAATCGCCCGGATCAGGCCGATGGTTCCCATCCGCTCGTATTCATCCGCAAGGCCCGCCAGTTCGGCGGTTACGACGCTGCGGGTCTCATTAGCGATGGTGCGGTTGGCTGTCAGATAGACCAAGGTCAGGACCGCGGCCGTCATCACCGTGCTGAGGGTGACGCTTGCCAAGACAAGGCGCGTGCGCGCATTGCGCCACTGTATCAATGGTTTACGCATCGGACATCATGTAACCGGCACCGCGTACCGTCTCGATCAGGGGCTTTGTGTTCCCTTCGTCAATCTGACGGCGCAATTTCGAGATATGGACATCGACGATATTTGTGTTGGGGTCGAAATGGTATTCCCAGACCCCCTCTAACAGCATGGTGCGTGAGATAACGCGGTTTTTGCGCCGCAAAAAGAACTCGAGAATTTGGAACTCACGCGGGGTCAATGTCAGTTCCTGACCGGCGCGCGTGACTTTGTGTTTGAGCAGATCCATTTCCAGATCATGGCAGGTCAGCGTTGAGGTTTCTTCGGTGTCTTGGGGACGGCGCAGCAAGGCTTCGATCCGGGCGTGTAACTCCTGAAACGAGAACGGTTTGACCAAATAATCATCGGCCCCGGCGCGCAACCCTTTGACGCGTTCATCAACCGCGCTCATCGCGGTGAGCATCAAAACAGGGGTCTTTAATCCCGCGGCACGGATGGATTTGATCAGCGCCAATCCGTCCAAACCCGGCAACATGCGATCCAAAACAATGGCGTCAAATCCGCCATCCGTGGCATGGTACAAGCCTTCGCGCCCATCGGGGGCGGTTTCCACAGTAAAACCTTCCTCACCAAACCCTTTGGCAAGGAACTCGCGGGTGTCGGTGTCGTCTTCGACGATCAGAAGGCGTCTGCTCATGTCGGGTCATCCTTTTGTTTTGAATATACAGTCTGGAAAAATGGATTGCACGTCCTGCGCACTAAATGGCCGGGCGCGGATGGGGCGCGCCCGGCCGGGCCGGCAGAAATGACGTGAGTGGTGGTCCGCCGACCCAGGCGCGCGCTAGAACCCCTCGAAACTTGGCGCGCGCATCAGGGTGTGGGTCAGGCGATTTCCACCGCGACAAAGATCTGGTTGCCACTGCGATTGATCAGCACCAGCGCGGGGTCCGTCTTTTCCGACTTCAGCGCCTTTTTCAAAGCGGTGGGCGTTTTGGTTTCTTCGCTGCCCAGTTTGACAATGACATCGCCAACCTTGAGCCCGGCCTTGGCTGCCGGACCGTCTTGCGACAGCGAGGTGACCACGACCCCTGAAACCGTGTCGTCAACACCAACCTCGGCCCGGGCGGTTTCGGTCAGTGGTGCAACCGTAACGCCCAATACCTTGGCCGACGATTCGCTTTGCATCGGGGTGTCGATCTCTGCCGCAGCGGTTTCAAAGGTACCGATCGTGACAGTCACGGTTTCAGGGCGACCATTGCGGAACACCTCGATCCGGCTGTCGTTCCCGGCTTTGGTCGCGCCGACAAGGCGGGGCAGATCGGCGCTGGATTTCACCGGGGTGCCGTTGAACGCGACGATCACATCGCCGGATTTCAGCACACCTTGTGAGGGGCTGTCGGGGACAATGTCAGAGACAAGCGCGCCTTTGGTTCCCTCGAGCCCCATAGCGGCTGCGATGTCGGCGTTCAGGTTCTGGATCGAAACCCCCAACCAACCGCGGTTGACCTGACCGTCATCTTTGAGGTCGGCCACAATGGTGTCGACGATATTTGAAGTGACCGCAAAGCCCAGACCAACGGAGCCGCCGGTGGGGGAATAGATCGCAGAGTTCACACCAACGACGTCGCCCTGCATGTTAAAGAGCGGACCACCAGAGTTGCCTTTGTTGATCGCGGCGTCAGTTTGCAGGAATTCGGCATAGGGCCCTTCGGAAATATTACGCCCTTTGGCTGAAACGATGCCTGTGGTGACGGTGCTGCTGAGACCAAATGGGTTACCGACGGCTACGACGTCTTCACCAACACGGATCACATCGCTGTTGCCCAATTCAACGGCAGGCAGGGTCTCGCCGGCGTCGATCCGCAACAGGGCAAGGTCGGTCAAGGCATCCATGCCGATGACTTGGGCCTCGAACTCGCGATCATCGCTCAGGCGGACGGTCACTGTGTCGGCCCCGTCAACGACGTGATGGTTGGTGACGATCAGGCCATCTGCTTCGAGGATAAAGCCTGAGCCCAATCCCTGACGGGGGCCTTCTTGGCCGCGGGGCATCTGATCGGGCGCGCCAAAGCGGCGGAAGAATTCACCAAATGGCTGGCCGTCGCGGTCAAACTGTTGCGCGCCAGCGGGTTGTGGTTTTGCATCCTGGGTGGCGAGAATGGTGACAACCGAAGGTGCGACCTCTTCTACCAGATCTGCCAAGGCTTCGTCGGCGGCACTGGGCAGGGCTGTCGAGGCCAGCAACAGCGCGCTGAGCGCAGAAGCGCCAGCCCATTGTGGCAAGTGGGATGTAAGGCGAGGGGATTTGCGAATGCTCATTTTAGTCTCCTGTGATCTTACCGGGTCTTGTTCCGGGGTTGATGAGGAACCTAAGGGAGCAATCTGTGCCTTTGCTGATGGCCAGATTAAGGTTTGTTAATCTGGCTTTATTTTGTTGGGGGATGTTCCGCGATATCCCAGAACAGGCCTGTCATGACTTGTGCAGCCTGACGAAAGGTCTGCTCTAGCACATGTTCGTTTGGGGCATGCTGATTACACCCGGTATAGGAATGCGGCACCCAGATTGTGGGTAATCCCAAGGTTTCTGCAAAACACGCATTGGGCAGAGAACCCCCAAGATTTGGCAGCACATGGGGTTTGCGTCCAACCGTGCGGGTGATCGAGGTGATGGCAAATTGCGCCCAAGGGTGGGCGGGGTCCAATCTGGTGGCCTCAAACGGGTCTCCGTCTGTTTCGGTGATGGTCACGCGTTGGAATCCGTTGCGATCCAGATGGCGGCGCAGAGCGGGCAGAATGTCCTGGGATCGGGTGCCGACCACAAAACGCAGCTGGCAGGTGGCGCGGGCCTGTCCTGCGATGGCATTGACTGGGGCCTCGGGTATTCCGGCATGCAGGGCAAGGATGGAAAAGGCGTTCCAGCCGAAAACACGCTCAGCGGCGCTGAGGTCTGGTTCGCCCCAATCGGGGTCCGCGCCTTTGGGCTCTGGCAGGTCGGCAAGCACTGAACGTATGTTTTGGGTCAATGAAACAGGGCGCCATTCGGGTATTTGTATCGCTCCGCGAACGTCAGTGATCGTTGCAAGCGCGTGTGACAGGATCATTGCCGGGTCGGCCAACAGGCCACCCCAATTGCCCGAATGATGCGCGCCGGGTCGCAGATCTATGCTGAGATCGAAATTGAGCGCGCCGCGTGCGCCCATAAACAGGGTTGGGGTATTGGGGTCTAGCCGGGGGCCATCTGAGGCGATCAAGACGTCAGCCTTCAGCCGGTCTTGTTCCGTCTCACAGAGGTCTGCCAAACCGGGTGATCCGATCTCTTCGCCCATCTCCATCAGGAGTTTGAGGTTAAAGCCGAGGTGCCCGCGCGTTTTAAGAACGGATTCGAGGGCGGTGAGATTTATCAGGTGCTGGCCCTTGTTGTCGGCGGTGCCACGACCATAGACCCGATCGCCGCGGTGGGTCAGCTCAAAGGGAGTTAGGCCGTCGTCCCAATCCGCGCTTTGTGCACGGGTGACATCACCGTGTCCGTAGGAGAGGATGGTGGGTAGGGTGGGGTCTTCGATCCGTTGTGCCAAGAGAAATGGCGCGCCGCCCATTGGGTTGGGGAGCAGGCTGCAGGTCATGCCCAACCGTTCGGCGCGCGGGATGATCTGGTCGCTGAGATAGGTGGCCAGATGTGGGGCGGCGGCGGGGTTCTGGCTTTCGGACGGGACACGGACCAGATCTGCCAAGGCTTGCCAGAACGTTCCGGTGTCAAAGGCATCATCAGATAAAGACTGGGCTGCGTCGCGGGTCATGTGGTCCACCATGTGGCGATTTGGTCGGCAGAAATGCGATCTGCGAGGCCCAGCGCCACGATCCCTTGGGCTTGCGTGTCTGAGGTGCGGATTTCTGTGTGGGTGCCGACACAGTGAATTTCGAATGTCCCATCGGGGCCGGAAACAAACCCTTTGACACGATACAGCCCATCGGGTCGGTTTCGGATTTTGGTCTCAATTTGAGCACGGTTGAGCGGGTCAGGCGCGGGGTCGTTCCAATGTGCATATATAGGGTGTGAGGTCGTGTGCCGGGAATTGGGCAGGGGTGTCACCCCAAACACCAACGGGGCCAAAGGCCCATCCGGGAGTGGAATTGGGGTGCCAAGGGAATGTGCGCTGAGCTGTGCAAGCAAATCATCAGAGGGGGTTTGCCCCTTGGTCAGCAGTTTCAGATCTGCCGCTTGAATTTGTTGCGCGACTTGGGGTGCGATCAAGTCGTCCGTTAGCAGATCGGCGCAATTCAAGGCATCTATCAGCGTGACGATCCCGGCATATGACATCTCTGGTTCGGCTTTGGCGGCGTTGGCAATGGCGGCGGGGTCGGCGATACCGCTGGCCTCGATCACCAGATGGTCAGGGCGGGGGCGGCGGTCCAGCGCATCGCCCAAGGCCATGAACAGATCAGCCCCCATGGTGCAGCACACACAGCCGTTGGTCAGAGCGATTGTATCATCGCCGGATGTTTCGATCAGGGCCGCATCAATATTGATGGCGCCGAAATCGTTGACCATCACCAATAGGCGCAAACCGTGATCTTCGGCCAGCAGGCGGTTGATCAGGGTCGTTTTGCCAGCGCCAAGATAGCCGCTGATCACCGTAAGGGGCAGGCGGGTCATAGCAGGCGCACATTCCCACCAGAGACGGTGCCAAGCACCCCAACATCTTTGAGCGCTGTGGGATCCACCTCGGTCGGGTCTTGGTCCAAAATGGCAAAGTCTGCGGTTTTGCCGGTTTCGATGCTGCCGATTTCGCTGTCAAGTTTCAGGGTATAGGCCGCGCCAAGCGTGATGGCATACAGCGCCTCGTCCACGGTGATACATTGGTTTTCGCCCAGCACTTGGCCGGTCATGGTCTGACGGTTCACGGCACACCATGCGGTGAAGAGCGGACCTAGTGGCGTGACAGGTGCGTCGGAATGCAGGGCAATTCGCAACCCTTCGTCCAAAGCGGAGCGGGCGGCGTCCATCCGGTGGGCGCGATCTTTGCCGATTGTGAGCGCCACGTGCTGGTCGCCAAAGTAATAAATGTGGTTGGAAAAGATATTGGTGCAGACATTCAAATCCGCACAGCGGCGAAACTGATCCCTCCCCATTAGTTGGCAATGTTGCAGGACATGGCGTGCGCCTGCCCAGGGATGTTTGCGGGCCGCTGCCTCCAACGCATCTAAGGTGACAGAGGAGGCTTCATCCCCATTCACATGAATATGCATCTGCACTCCATGCTTTTGCATGGATTCACACAAGGAAAAGATCGTTTCGGGCGGGGTGTTCCAAATGCCGTTGGGTTGCCCGCCGACATAGCCCGGCCATTTGACGCGCGCGGTCCAGCCTTGAATGGCGCCGTCGGTCATCAGCTTGACCGCGCCGAGGCGCAATTTGTCGGTCGACGCGGCACGCAGGGATAAGGCGCGTTGGGCCAGTTCATCAGGTGATCCGCCAGCGGCGCCCAAAGCTGGCACAAGGCGCAGACCGAAATTCGGGTCTGATGTGACGGACAACAGGACGGACAGGTCCTCTTGTTCCATATGGGAATAGAGATCGGTTGCGGTGGTGACACCCGCACGACAGCAAACGTCGCCGTAGGATCGGATCGCTTGTTCGGTTTGGGAGAGACCGCGAAAGTCGACCCCGGTGCGGCGCATCACGGGGAACATGGCCGCCATTTCCTGCAGCTCGCCAATTGGGTCGCCTTTGTTGTCCTTGATGACACCTTCGACGTTTGTTTCGCGAGAGTAGCCTGCCATTTCTAGGGCTTTGGTGTTGGCACAGAGCAGGTGAAAGTTGGAATAGATGATAACAATTGGGCGGTCGGTGCTGATTGTGTCTAGATGATGCCGGTTCATCCGCTCAGAGGGCAGGAAAATCGGATCAAAGCCCCAGCCGATCAAAGGTTCACCAGGGGGGAGGGTCTGTTCAAAGGATTGCAAGCTGGCAATGACAGCATCCAGATCGGTCATTCCGGGGTGGAGGTCCCCTTGGGGATCAATCCGATCATGATAGCCCGCATAGGCATAGTTCCACATGGCCCCGGCCATTAGATGGGCATGACCTTCGACAAATCCGGGCATCAGGGTGGTATGGGCAAGACGGCTATCGTGTTCGACAGGGCCCCAAGCATCTGCGCAATCGGGTCCCCCGGTGGCGAGGATTTTTCCATCCTGAACGGCCACATGTGTGGCGGTTGGTTTGGAAGGATCCATTGTAATGATCTTTTTGGCCGAAAAAACAGTCACGTTGCCCATCGAAGTCTCCTTGTAATGAAAAATAGCTAACGTGACAGCGTGGGGCAGTAAAATGAAATCGTGCGCAGTCTTCAACTTGGGGTGCATTGGAGGAATGACGGGAGCCGGGCCGAGTAGAGATCGGTTAGAGGGGGCCAGTTCGGGGCAGGCTCACAGTAGGTTTGAAACGCTCTTAGGGCGCGTTGCGAATCTGAACGCCAGTTTTCGGTCAAATTCTAAGTTGATTCGAACGAAAACTGGGCGAATTGTATGGTGATTCCTGCAAAATACCCCCGATTTCCAAGGATTGGTTCCAGAAATGTAACCAACTGAGGCGAAATAATGACGGGCGCAGGGGGTGTCCCTCTTGGTTGTGTTTTGAATCTCACTGTTCATGGTTTGGAAACAAAAACACAGTGTATTTGCCGCTACTTAGGGCTTAGGCAGGCTCAAGCCCACTGGGTTTAGTAAAAACACAAACATATTTTACCTTAATTGAAACAATGCACAACCATGGGTGGATTGTAGTTGAGCCTTCCGAAGCATTGGTTGGCTGACAAGCTGTAAGTCTGGCCGATTTTAGGAGTCTTTTCACTTTGCCCCTATCCGACGGTCCGGTATTTATAGATTAGCCCAACTGGGGGGCGATGTCTGTTGGTCACGGGGGCGACCACAACGATTTGCATCTGACGATGCGAGAGAAATGTGTGTTCGCGCAGCTGCTGCCAAGCTGATTGTGACGATTGCGCAAGCGGACGGCTCTTATGAGTTGTCTGAGTGCTCCACCGTGGGCGCGGACCTCTCTCTCCATCTGTCGCACATGCGGACGCTGTGGTTGCTGTGAGACCATCATGTGCATCTCGGTGTGTGGGGGGATCCGCATGTAAGCGGGACGGCATCCAGTATGCCGAAAAGGAGAATGTGATGGCGACGAATTTTGACAACCCGTATTCAGCCAAAGTAATCGGCTTGTGGGATTTCCGACCAACTGCAGAGACCGCTGATACCGGTCTTGGTGATGGCATTGCCCAGGATGGTACACCTGCAGACGATCCAACGTTTGACTCAGGTTGGATGTTCAGCTCGGCCGAAGGCAGAGGACGCTTGGATATCGACGACGGAGACGATCAGGAGTTTGACCTGAACGAAGGCTCTATCGTTACGAGATTCCGCCCCTTTGGCGACAATGGCTCAGAAACAAATACAGTTGTCAGTCGCGGCGTTGAGCAAAGTGCCGACGGCACAGATGGTCCCGGTGGCGGAACGGGTGTAGACAGCGGCTTCTTCGAAATTCGCGTCACAAGCGATGGTGCAGTTGAAGTGCAGCATCGGGATGGCGGCAACGAGGTGACCCTTAGCACGGCTGACGGGTTCTTCGCTGGTGGCGATTTCCTCAAGGTTGTTTATGCTTGGTCTGCGGACAAAGGTCCCCATTTGCAGGTTGAGAACGAGACCCAAGGCACATCCGCGGTCGTGACAAGCGACGTAACCGGTCTGACTTTGGATGTAACTACGGATACCGAACAAAGCTTCTCTATCGGTGGACGTGAAGCATCGGACGATAACTTTGATCAGCCGTTCACCGGTGGTATCGACTACGTTGCCGTGTTGGACAAACCCGTAGTGGGCCAAGGCAATGGCATTGTTGACGGGACTGCTGGCGACGACTTGATTGACCTGGCTTATACTGGCGATCCCGAAGGTGATGTGATTGATGGTGGTGACGCCGCCGATCCAACCCATGGCCCCGATGACGACGTCGTTGATGGCGGTGCTGGGGATGACAGCATTTCTGCTGGCGAAGGAGATGACACCGTTTATGCTGGCAGCGGCAACGACACCGTTGATGGCGAAGCAGGCGACGACGTGTTGTATGGCGATGGTTCGGCGCCCGGTGGCGGAGCAAGCGGTGCAACCCGTGAAGCATTCCAGTGGGATCTGGCACCTGATCCGGATGACGGTGGCGAAGTCGACAATGGCGATGACCTGAGTGGTGGTTTTGTTCAGAACACGGGCACCGTTGATGTGACATTCTCCGTTCTCGATGAGACTCCTGCGGCCAGAAGCGATTTTTCGACCCAGGAGCAGTTTGTCTCCAATATCGACACTGACGGACCTGATGCCGACGACAACAGTGCTCTAAATTCCGATTTGGTGGATCCAACCGACGCTGCCGCGTATCAGCTGGAGTTCTCTGACCCTGTTTCGAATGTATCGTTCCGCGTGAATGATGTTGATGCCAATGGGCAAGTGATGGTTCAGGCCTTTGCTCCTAACGGTGATCCGATCACGGTCAATGTTGCCGGGGGGATTGGTGTCACACTCAGCGACTCCGATGGTGTGGCCGGAGATGACACTGCAACGGGTGACGGCGGACACGCCAATCCTGACAACTCTGTCTATTCCATTCTAGTCACCATTCCTGGCCCAGTGGGTCGGGTGGTTGTTGACCATAGCGTCGTAGGCACTGGTGATAGCGAAGTCAGCTTTACCGATGTTTATTTTGATGTGGTAAATGCTGACACAGGCCCGGATGGCGATGACAGCTTGACAGGTGGTGACGGCGACGACGAAATCTACGGCGGCGGCGGTGACGACACGGTCGACGGCGGTGATGGTTCAGATAGTGTCGACGGTGGCGACGGCGATGATGTGATCAACACAGGGGGCGATATCGGTAGCAATCTGCCTGATCGTGGCTTCCCTTCATATAATGGTCTCCCAGCGGTTCCTGCGGACGGTGATATCTTTAACGACCAAGACACTGTTGATGGTGGTGATGGCAACGATATCATTTTGACCGGTGATGATGCGGACGTCATTACAGGTGGAACCGGTGACGATAGCATTGATGGCGGTCTGGACGACGATACCATTTCCGGCGGAGCGGACAACGATCTGATCGTTGGCGGCGAAGGCGCGGACTCGATCGACGCTGGCGATGGCGACGATATGGTCTACGGCGGGTTGGATCCATCTTTCCCGGATCGTCTGAACATTCGCGATGATGGGACTGACGGACCAGCGGATGTCGAGCAGACCAACGGTTTGGACTATATCGATGGCGGTGCGGGCAACGACACCCTGTACGGTCAAGATGACGATGACACCATCATGGGTGGCGAAGGCGACGACCTGATCGACGGTGGCATTGACGACGACCTTCTTGAAGGTGGGGACGGCATTGACACCTTGTTGGGTGGCCAGGGTAACGACACCATCGAAGGTGACGCTGGAAACGACAGCATTGAAGGTGGAATCGGGGCGGACATACTTTCGGGTGGTGACGATCGCGATACCTTTATCGGCGGTGACAATGGTGATCAAGTCGATGGTGGTTCTGGTGGCGATGATTTCGATACATTGGATCTGCGGGGCCTAGGCGCTGTTGGAGTTGTTTATACCTCCGAAGATCGCGAGGATGGCGTAGCCGTCATTGGCTCTACCGGCGATGTTTTGACGTTTGAAGAAATTGAGAATGTCCTGATCGATGAGCCATTGGATCCTGACGGAATAGTCGAAGGTACTTTTGAAAGCGATGTTATCGACGTCAACTATGACGGCGATCCAAATGGCGATTTTGTTGACAATGATGATGCCTTGTTACCCGGCCAAGTAGGCGATGATGATATTATTGTCGCTAAGACTGGTGATGATACGGTTATTGCGGGCCTAGGTGATGACCTCGTTGCTGCTGGCGACGGAAACGATATCGTTGACTCAAGTTTTGGCGAAGATACGCTGTTAGGCGGCGACGGAAACGATTATCTTGACGGTCGCGAGGATGACGATGAACTTCACGGAGGTGACGGAGACGACACCCTGTTCGGGGGTGACGGAAACGATGTTGCTTTAGGTGGTGAGGGTAACGATTTCATTGCCACTGGTAGTGGTGATGACACGCTAGAAGGTGGTGAAGGTAATGACTTTGCCGACGCCTTCACTGGCAATGATGAGCTTTCCGGTGGCGAGGGTAATGATACACTTCTCGGCAACGACGGTGATGATACGGTTTCTGGCGGCAGTGGTGACGACGCCGTAATCGGTGGTGCTGGCGATGATGACCTTACCGGCGGTGACGGAGACGATATCATTCTTGCCGGGGCTGGCAGCGATATCGCAACTGGTGGTGCGGGCGACGATACACTTTCGTCTGGCGGTGGTAGTGACGAATTGTTTGGTGGAGATGACCAAGATGTCTTCTACGGTACGCCTGGCGATGTTGTTGTCGGCGGCGAAGGCGGCGTTGATTTTGACACCCTAATTGTAAACGGCCCTGCCGAAATTGACTACGTTGACGATGATCCCGCTACAGAGGCAGGAACGGTTTACTATTTAGATGGAGACGGGGTACGCACTGGCGATATTCTGACCTTCTCAGAGATAGAAACGGTTACTATTCGTATCCTTCCTGGTGATGGTGTCGTCGAGGGCACTGAGGCTGGTGAGCTTATTGACGTTGACTACACTGGAGATCCAGAAGGCGATAGGATCGACAACTTTGACGGCTTCGACAACATCACGAATACCGATTTGTTCTCGGGAACGCCAAATACCTTTGTAGAACTGCCCGGAGGTCCGTTCACAAACGATATGCGGGATGCCGTCCTTGCTGGAGGTGGCGATGATACAGTTTTAGGCGACCTCGGAGACGATGTCATTTATGGCGGCGAAGGCAACGATGTCCTTGAAGGTGGCTTAGGTCGTGATGATCTCATTGGCGAAGGTGGCGACGATATTCTCCGCAATACCGCTGGTGTTTCCCGGATGTTCGGTGGCGAAGGTAACGACACTTTTGAAGGTGGCGTTCAGTCGGACCTGATGTACGGCGGCGAAGGTGATGACCGCTTCATTGGGAACGAAGGCAACGATATCATCGAAGGTGATGGCGGTAACGACACCGTCATTGGTGGCCTAGGCGGCGACACGGTCGATGGCGGTGAAGGTGACGACAGCATTGACGGTGGATTGGGAGACGATTCACTGCAAGGCGGCGATGGTAGTGATACAATTGATGCCGGCTTGGGAGACAATTTTGTCGACGCAGGAACTGGCGACGACTCCATTTCTGGTGACGACGGAGATGACACCATCTATGCCGGTGACGGTGCAGATACGGTTATTGCAGGCGGCGGTAATGACGTTGTTGTCGCTTATGATCCGGCCTTCACCGGGGTGGCATCCATTGGTCGATCGCCAGACTCAGTTGACGGTGGTGCGGGCAATGACGCACTGGCTGCAGGTTCGGGTGATGATACAATCGACGGGGGGGACGATGAAGATACCCTTTACGGCGGTATTGGAGCGGACCTACTGAGTGGTGACGCTGGCAACGATGTCGTATACGGCGATAGCGATATCAGCATGGAATTTGCTCCAGATATAGACGCGGCTCTGGCTATCGAACCTGGTGACGACACTATCTCCGGAGGTGAAGGTGACGATACTCTCTACGGTGAGTTCGGAAATGACCGGATCTATGGTGGGGAAGGTGCTGACCAAGTCTTTGGTGGTGATGATCGCGATGTGATCGCTGCCGGAATTGGAGACACAATTGAAGGCGGCGAGGGTGGTGATGACTTTGACACGCTAATAGCCTCCGGTTTGGCTGTTATTGACTATGACGAGTCTGACCCAACAGGCGAATCCGGCACTGTTACTTATTATAATGAAGATCTGACGGTTGCTGGTACGGCCGAGTTCTCAGAGATAGAAAATGCTCTGGTAATCGGTGGGCCAACGCAAACTGGAGGTGGACCTGATGGGCCTTCGCTACAAGGCGTGGACGGGGTCGTCGAAGGCACTGACGGTGACGATGTCATCGACCTTGATTATATGGGTGATCCCGAAGGCGACCTTGTCGACGGTGACGACGCTGTTGTACCATTGGTGGGTGAGCAAGACGTTATTGTTGCCGGAGGAGGAAATGATAGCGTCAGAGGCGAGGATGATGAAGACGTCATCCTAGCAGGGAGTGGTGACGATACCGTTCTTGGTAATGGCGGCGGAGACGCGATCGACGGTGGCGCAGGTGACGATAGCCTAGATGGTGGCGCAGGTCGGGACATCGTGGTTGGTGGGGATGGTGATGATACCATTTCCGGCAGCAATGACGATGCAGATGATGGTGGCGACATTCTGTCTGGTCAGGGCGATGACGATACCTTTGTGAACATTGGTCAAGGCGAAGTCATCATTGGTGGCGAAGACGCCGATGGGCTGGACATCGATACACTGGATCTGCGCGGTGCAGCCGAAGCAGCAAACCCAGGTGGTACGCTGACGGTTGAGCTTGATGCCGGAAACCCAGAGAACGGTATTGTCCGGTTCTTCGACGCGGATGGTGATGAAACGGGGACCTCTGAATTCCGTGAGATTGAGGCGATTATTCCCTGCTTTACACCCGGGACTTTGATCGCCACTCCGAAAGGAGAGCGTCGTGTCGAAGATCTGCAGGTTGGGGACCGTGTCATTACCCGTGACAATGGTATTCAGGACATCAAATGGATTGGCACGCGTCAGCTTGATACCAAAGAGCTGGCACATGCCGCGCATCTGAACCCGATCCTGATCCGCGAAGGCGCGTTGGGCAACGGTCTGCCAGAGCGGGACATGATGGTCAGTCCGAACCACCGCGTCTTGGTCGCCAACGACAAAACGGCGCTGTACTTTGAAGACCGCGAAGTTTTAGTTGCTGCCAAGCACCTGACTGGTCTGGAAGGTGTCGATGTGGTTGAGGTCTCGAATGTGACCTACGTGCACTTTATGTTCGATCAGCACGAAGTCGTGTTGTCAGACGGTGCATGGACCGAAAGCTTCCAGCCTGGGGATCAGACCTTGGCCGGTATGGGCAACGCGCAACGCACGGAAATCTTTGAACTCTTCCCAGAGCTGAAGACCCGTGAAGGGCTGGATGCCTATGCCGCAGCGCGCCGGTCGCTTAAGAAACACGAAGCCCGCCTGCTGATGTAATCAGCACCGGGCCTCGGTCTAACCCCGCTTATGCAGCACTTTTTCCGCGCCTTTCGGGGTGCGCGGGCTGGGTCAGGACGTTTCGGCGTCCTGACTTTTGCGTTTCTGGCGCCAGTTCGCCCAGTCTTCGGGCGTGTCCAAATCCAACCTTGCGCGTTGCCCTTTCAGCGAAAGTAGTTTTCGCTTTTCTTTGTTGTTCTGCAGGATGGCAAAGGCGCCTTTGTCTCCGGTCAGATTTTGAAAGTCGTCAAACAAGGTTGAACGGAAAATGATGGGGTGACCTGCAATGCCGTCTTCGGTGGCGGCCTGTAGAATGTCGATCTCAGGGGATGCATCAAAAGTGTCGGCCAAAACCTGAATGTCTTGGGCCGTTAAATCTGGCATGTCGCCGGGCAGGATCATTACCGCGGTTGCATTTTCGGGCAGGGCTGTCACGCCGGCCTTGATCGAATGGCCCATGCCCAAATGGGCATCGGGGGATGGGATAAGCCGGGCCCCTTGCGCGATACTGGCGCGCGGGTGGTTCAGATCGGGGACAACAACACTGGTCGGTCGCCCGCTCTGCAACGCGCGTTGTACCAACGTGGTCAGGCAGGCGGAACCGTCGACCTGTTCCAACAGTTTGTCGCCCCCGCGCATCCGTGAGGATTGGCCGGCGGCAAGGATCAGAATATGGATCATGCCGCCACATTAGGGAGGATATCGCCGGGAGAGTAGAGCGGTTTTGCCCCCTCCCGGAAAATGTTGGGGTGAATTACCCGCGCATGCGGGCTCCATCCACATCAAATAACGGGGTCGATATAACGCGGGCCTGTCGCATTTCCCCCAAAATTTCGATCTCGACCTCTAGCCCGTCTGCGATGCGATCCGTCGGCAGGAACCCCTGTGCGATAGATTTTTGCGCATAGTGAGAATACCCACCAGAGGTACAGAACCCAACCACTTTGCCCTCGAGCCAGATGGGTTCGTAGGCATTGACGTCCGCGTCGTTTGCATCGACCTCAAAGGCGACCAGCTTGCGATCCGTGCCATTGGCGCGTTCTTCTTCTGCTGCGGCGCGCCCGATGAAATCGACGTTTTTCTTGAACGAAATGAATCGATCCAATCCTGTTTCTGCTGCGGTGTAATCAGGCGAAAATTCAGCCATCCAAGAGCCAAAGAACTTATCAAGTCGCAGAGACATCATCGCGCGCATCCCAAACGGCACCATGCCATGGGGCTTTCCTGCCGCCCAAAGTGTTTCCCATAGGTTTCGTTGCGCCATCGGATCACAGTAGATCTCGTACCCCAGATCGCCGGTATAGCTGACGCGCTGAACGATACAGTCGGTCATGCCTATGGTCATGCGCCGGACATCCAGGAATTTGAAGTCGCTCAGATCTGCACGTGTACAGGCCGACAGGACGGCGGCGGCTTTGGGCCCTGCGATCTGAAATCCATTCCGTTTATCGCTTATATTTTCGATGCTTACACTGTCATCTGCATGTTGCAGAAGCCAGCGGTAGTGGAACGCCTGACTGCCATAAGAGGCGGTGAGCTGGAACTCGGTTTCGCTGAGACAAGAGACGGTGAAATCCCCGATCAGCTTGCCCTTTGGCGACAACATAGGGGTGAGAGACAAGCGCCCCGGCTTGGGCATGCGCCCAGCCATGATCCGATCCAGCCAAGCGCGTGCGCCTGCGCCTTTGATCAGGTATTTGCCAAAATTGTGTACTTCGTTGATGCCGACAGATTCGCGAACGCCGCGTACTTCGCGGGCAGTGGCCTCAAAGGCGTCGGAACGACGGAATGATGGTGTTTCGTATGTTGGTTCATCGCCCTGCGCGAAATAGTTCGCGACCTCTAGCCCGAATTGCTGGCCCCAGACGGCGCCCAGATTGCTGAAGGTGTCGAACATTGGGGTTGTGCGGTTGGGACGCGCGGCCGGCAGTTCTTCGTTTGGATAAGAGACCGAGAAGCGTTTTTGATAGTTTTCGATAACCTTGGGACGGGTGTAGCCGGGGCCGATCCAGTCGCCAAACCGGGCGACGTCCATCGCAAAGACATCTCGTTCGGGTTCTCCGTCGATCATCCATTGCGCCAATGTCAGGCCAACGCCGCCGCCTTGGCTGAACCCGGCCATCACACCACAGGCGGACCAATAGTTTCGCACTCCCGGAACCGGGCCAACGAGCGGGTTGCCATCAGGTGCAAAGGTGAAGGGGCCATGGATCACAGATTTAACACCAGCCGTGGCCAGTACAGGAAACCGTTCATATGCAAATTCAATGCTGTCAGTGATTTTGTCAAAATCATCCGGCAACAATTCGTGCCCGAAATTCCACGGGGTTCCATCCACAGCCCAAGGTTTGCAGGGCTGTTCATAGAAGCCGATACACAGGCCGCGGCCTTCTTGGCGCAGGTAGCTTTCGCCCGCTGGATCCATGACGTGGGGATGTTCGCCGCCGCCATCAATGATTGCTTCGATTTCAGGGATATTATCTGTGACCAGATATTGGTGTTCCATTGGGTGAAGTGGAAAATAGATCCCAGCCATAGCCCCAACTTCGCGCGCCCACAGGCCACCAGCATTTACAATGTGTTCAGCGTGAATTGTGCCCTTGTTGGTGACAACATCCCAAGTCCCATCCGGGCGCTGGTTGGTTTCCTGAACCATACAGTGGGTTTCGATTGTCGCCCCACCCATACGCGCGGCTTTGGCGTAGGCGTGTGTGGTGCCCGATGGGTCCAAGTGCCCATCCAAAGGATCGTAAAGACCCCCAATAATGCCATCTGTGTTGGTGACAGGTGCAATCTTTATGATTTCTTCGGGTCCGACGATTTCAGTCTCAAGCCCCATGAACCGATGCTTGGCGCGTTCCGCTAGCAGCATGTCAAATCGATCTTGATTGTCGGCGAGTGTCACACCGCCCACATGGTGCAAGCCACAGGACATGCCAGTGATCTCTTCGAGTTCTTTATAGAGCCGGATGGTGTAGCCCTGAAGCGCCGCCATATTGGTGTCGCCGTTGAGAGTATGAAAACCGCCTGCTGCGTGCCAGGTTGAGCCTGATGTCAGCTCTGAGCGTTCAAGCAGCATCACGTCTGACCATCCAAGTTTGGTCAAATGATACAGAACTGAGCAGCCGACAACACCGCCGCCAATGACGGCCACACGCGTGGTGGTTTTCATGAATTCCCTCCTTGTTTGCCCGTACCGTTCCCTGAAACGATAGGGGGCGCACATCCGTTTCCGACAAAACATGTCGCAACAGGAATCCAGAGTGGCGTGATTGTTTGGTTTGCGGGGTTAGCCCCCGGTGCTCCTGACAAGGGGTTCCGGGGGCTCATTTTCCCGCTACATTTAGAATGCGTGGGGGAAAACTGCGGCCAGTGTCCCCATTGAATCGTGACTCAAAAAAACACACTTAGCGACTCTGACCGACCCAGAGAGGCCGCGCGTTTTTTGCTTAGGAAAACCATCGGCTCTGAAGGTGTAATAGTTTCGCCTTGAGAGTTGTCATGAAGAAAGAAGATAGTCGCGAATACCGCGTTATGCTCACGAATGGAAAGGTTGTGTATTTCACGATACGTGAATTGAACGCCTTTATAAGAAGCCTGAACATGCTGTTTTTGTTCGCGATTTTGATGTTTGTTATGGTCTGGGGGGATGCGCAGACCATTGGCGGGGTCGCTGGCGTTGCTGTGCGCGCTTTGTACTGGGCGGGGTGCATTTGTCTTTATGTACTGCTGCTACCGCATTGGATTGCTGTCCCGTGTTTCCTTTGGAGCAAGCTGACATCTGTGCCGCTGCCCTTGGTTCTTGCAACAGGGCCTTTGGTTTTTGCACTTACGGTGTTTGCGTCCTGGTTTCCTGCAGTCCCGGGGAGTGTGGAACCCGAACAAGGGGAGACCTTGTTGGAACATACTTTTCTCAAGAACCTGGTCGCGGCCCATCTGAGCGAGATGACCGCGTTTTTGTGGTTGTATCCACAGTTCCAACTGGCAAGGCATCGTGAGAAGACGAACGCCGAGGTTCGGTTCATTCGGTTGAACGGGCGAAGCTTGCCCATAGACAGTTTGAAACTGGTCCGTAACGAAGACCATTATCTTATCATCAACACCACGATGGGCACTGTGCGGCTGCGGGCGCGTATGAAAGATCTATTAGGGCAGGTCTTGCTGTCGGACGGTATTCAAACGCATCGCTCATATTGGGTGGCGAGACAGGAAGTGATCGAACTGCGAGGTCACGAGCTGTTGACACAATCCGGAGCCAGAATCCCAGTGTCCCGCTACCGCCTAAAGGCGGTGCAGGCGTGGCTTTTGGTTCTTGGAAAACCACATTAGAGGGGGCGAATGCGCAGGCCGGTGACGCGGTTCCCTTCACGGGTGACAACCTCAAAGCGGAAGCCGTGAAAGGCAAAGACCTGACCCACGGTGGGGATCATCTGCGCCTCGTGGATCACCAACCCGGCCACGGTGTTGGCCTCGTCATCCGGCAGCGACCATTCCGTTGCACGGTTGAGGTCACGAATGGTCATTGCGCCGTCGACCAGAAACTGACCGTCATCGGTTTTCTTGACCTGCATCTCTGCGGCGGGGTCAAATTCGTCGGTGATTTCACCCACGATCTCTTCGAGGATATCCTCAAGCGTTATCAAGCCTTGCAATGAGCCATATTCGTCCACGACCAAGGCAAAATGGCTGCGAATGCGCAAAAACTCACGCATCTGATCATCGAGCGTCGTGGTTTCGGGTACAAAATACGGGGGGTTGGACACCTTGGAAATATCAAAGGCCATCAACCTGTTGGTATCGCCCTCGGCACCGCCAACCTGCGCATACATCGAGCGGAACAAGTCTTTTGCGTGAACAACACCAATGATGTTTTCAGGTTCATCCCGGAAGACGGGCAAGCGCGTGTGCGGGCTTTGCAAACATTGCTGCAGGATGGTTTGAGGGTCGGCATTTGCATCGATCATTTCGATGTTTGAACGGTGCAGCATGATCTCTTCGATGGCGCGATCGCTCAGGTCCAATGCGCCCAGAATTCGGTCGCGATCTTCTTTTTCAACGATCCCTTCGGAGTGCCCCAGATGCAGCGCGCCAGCAATCTCTTCACGCACGGCGAGCATGTGGCTGTCTGCATCGATCTTGACGCCAAACAGGCTGAGAACACCACGCACCAAAAAGCGGACGGCGGCAACGATGGGGGAAAACAGAGTGACGATCACCCCGATGATTGGCGCCACGGCTGCGGCTGCTTTTTCGGCGTGGATGATGGCATAGGTTTTTGGCAGCACTTCGGCAAAGACCAGCACGAGCAGGGTCATCACAAGCGTTGCCAAGGCGATACCGCTTTCCCCAAACAAGCGTGTAAACAGGGCCGTCGCGAGGGAGGCGGACAGGATGTTGACCAAATTGTTGCCCAGCAAGACGGACCCGATCAGTCGCTCGTTGTCTTCGGTGATGTCCAGCGCCTTTTGCGCCCCGCGCGAGCCTTTGTCGGCCTGCGTGCGCAGTTTGCCCCGAGAGGCTGCCGTCAACGCGGTTTCGGAGCCAGAGAAAAATCCAGACAAAACAAGCAGCAACAGGATTGAACCTGTTGTTATCCAGAATGTGCTGTCGATCATAGAGGTGGTAGGGTCCATTGGGCCGATCTTGTCCTTAAAGCTATCTCTGTTATGAGCATGGCAAGACTGCGGATCAAGGGCTTAGCCCTTGTCTTTTGGGGGATCTTTTGCCATCGGATGATGTTCAAGAACCAATTCCGCCAGGCGTTCCTCTAAAACATGAGTGTAGATTTCGGTTGTTGCCACATCAACATGACCCAAGAGTGTCTGAATTGATCGCAAGTCCGCACCGTTTGCCAACAGGTGCGTGGCAAAGGCATGGCGCAATGTGTGCGGAGTCACCTTGTTTGGGGAAACTCCGCCGGACACCGCGAACTCTTTGATCAATAGATAAAACCGATGCCGGGTAAGGAAACCGGATTTTCCGCGCGACGGGAATAGGTACTTAGAATTTGGCAGGCCATTTGCAGCGGCCTCTTCCTGCATCAGATCGCGTTCTGCAACCCACGCTTCGAGGGCCGCGCGCGCGGGTGGAGAGAGCGGAACCATACGTTCCTTGCCGCCTTTGCCCAATACCAGCAACATGCGCGGATCCCCACGTGCCGACGACACCGGCAAGGAGACGAGTTCGCTCACCCGCATTCCGGTGGCATAGAGCAGTTCCATCATGCAGGTGTTGCGTAGACGGTCCCGAATATTGCGCCCTGATTGCCGTGCTGCGTCCAAGAGCCGATCCACCTCAAGCACGTCCAACGTCTGGGGCAGTTTCTTTTCGCGGCCGGGCCCTTTGATCTGAATGGCCGGATTGTCTTCTCGCCAGCTTTCTTCAAATGCGAAGCGATAGATTTGCTTGATTGCGGACAGTCTGCGCGCACGTGTGGATTTGGCTAATCCCTGAGCGTCACAACTGATCAGATAGGCTTCGACCTCGTCTTGGCTTGCGCTGTCAAAGGTCTGGTTGTTGTGAACAAGCCAGCCAGAAAAATCTTGTAGGTCGCGGCCATAGGCCAAGAGCGTATTGGTGGCAGCCCCCAGTTCAGCAGCCTGAGCTTCGAGAAAGGATGAGATCCAGAGGTCATGTGTGGCGGGGCCGCTCATCAGGTCAATTCCGTTCCAAAAGCAACAATTGCAGGGCGGCACGACGTGACATGTCCTCGAGACCTACGTGGCGAAACGTGGCAAAGGCTGATGTCAGATCGCCATGATTTCCCTTAGCCCCATTGGCAAAAAGAGCCATGGATTCAAGAATGGCTTCGCCAAGACGGCCGTCTTGGATCATCTCGGTAAGTTCCTGAGGGATCGGGGTTTGGGGGTTAAACCCATCTGCGATGGCACGGGCAAGGGGCGAAGAGGGGCGCGCTGTGTTTGGTTCCCCCATAGCGAGGGCGGCCAGAAATGCGTTCTCGCGAGTGTTCACGAGCGGTGTACGTGCGGCGTCTTCGTAAGCGGGTGAGAGCAGGCGGATTTTCCAAACCAGTTCGGCAATTTCGGCATCGTTGAAGGAATGAGGCCCAAGCTGGTCTGCAAAGAGATCCGCAAAGGGGACCTCGAGGTTCACCGCCTTCATCGCCTCCCAGACAGGTGTAAGCGTTTTGGATATGGCGGCTTCGCTGCCTGTTTGCAGAGCTGTTTCAAACTGTTGCACGGCTCGCACACGATCCCAAACACCGCCTGAAGCGGCGGCGCGGCGTTCCGTGTAAAGACCAAGAAGGTGGTTTGGTGTCAGGGCCCCGACGCGTGTCAGACGTTCCGCGGCTTCGAGTTGTGCTTTCCATCCGGCAATGTCGCGTAGATCAGCCGTTGCAAAAGCGCGCGGGAGCGAGGCGGTTGGCAGGCGTTCGCCAATGGTTTCGAACAATCGAAATGTCAGTGGGTCAGGGCGCGATGCCTGCGGCAAGGGTGGTGCGCCATCATAGATGTCAGGGCTTAGAAATCTGTCCAGCAAGGCGAGCTCGTCTGCAGGCAACAGATCCAAAGCGTGGGCCGCTTCGAGGGTCAAAAGCGCAGATTGCCAGTCACCGCGGCGCGCTTTGCAGAAAATGTGTGCTGCATAATCAAGCGTGAGGTGAGGGGCCGCAGTCAGCGCAGCACAGGCGCGATCTTCGTCGCCCGTCAACAGAGTTGCATCAAACCAGCGCTGGAACCGATCTTGAGTATCGGTCGGGCCTGCCAATTGGAGTAATGCCTGCGCCGGATCTGTTGCGCCGAGCGCCATCAGCCGATCAAGTCGGGCGAGCAACAGTTGATCCCCGGACCCCACAGGGGCACGTGTTTCAGACAACAACAGCGTATACAAAAGGGTCTGCATTGCCGGGTTTTGCCGGACAGAGACCGTAGATATCAGCGCCTCTAACCGCGCAGGGGCGCTGCCGCGCCACAGATCAATCGGCAGCCCAGTCACCGAAGGCGAAACAAGCCCCAAAAGCGGGGGCAGGGCTTCGAGAGGGCTTACGTCGATCTCGGGTCCCAGTCCGGTCTGTGTCACCGGCGGTTCTAACAGGACGGTACCTGGCAACCTGACTGGGCTGGGTTCGTCGAGCCATTCGATTTCAGACAAGGGACTTTGAGCCCAAGCCGTAACAGGTAGAAAAAGTGCAAAGATCAGGTGTCTAATCGGCATTCAGGGTCACCGGAAGGCGCACCTCGCTCTGTTGGGCAGAAAAATCCACCCCGAAGAACGGGCCGACATAGGCATAAAACACAAGCCCAATCACGCATAAACATACAAGATACACTAGAAATTTGATCAGACGGCTTATCATGGTGCGGTGCCTCAATTTGTTCTTTTGACCAAGTTATAACTGGCCTTTTTCCTAAGATCACGTCATTCACGGTGGAATGAGCGAAATTGAGCATACCCCAGCACATAACCCTACGCACTCCGGGCTGAAAGTCAGGAAAACCATAGTTATGGTTGGTATGATGGGGGCCGGAAAAACCGCTGTCGGTCGGGCATTGGCTGCGCGTTTGGACGTTCCGTTTCTGGATAGCGATGCTGAAATCGAATCGGCGGCCAATATGTCGATCCCGGAAATCTTTGAACGCGATGGCGAACCATTCTTTCGTTTGAAGGAAAGTCAGGTGATCGGGCGTCTTCTGGATGAAGAGCGTGGCGTGTTGTCTACGGGCGGCGGCGCGTTTCTCTCAGAAGACAATCGTCGCATGATTTCAGAGCGTGGCGTTGCGGTTTGGCTCAAGGCGGATCTGGATGTTTTGTGGCAGCGCGTGCGCCACAAAGATACGCGCCCTTTGCTGCGGACTGCGAACCCACGTGCGACATTGGCGGGGCTGTATGATGCGCGCGTCCCGTTTTATGCCGAAGCGGGTGTGGCGGTTGCCTCGGATGGGGACGCCTCAATCGAAGAAATGGTGGATCGGGTGATTGAGGCATTGCAAGCCCGCCCTGATGTCTTGGGAACAAAGTAAATGCTGCAAACTGTGCACGTTGCGTTGGGCGATCGCGCCTATGATGTTGAAATCGGTCCAGACCTGTTGGTCGATGCTGGCGCCCGGATTGCTCCGTTTTTAGTGCGCCCTCGTGTTGCTGTTGTGACGGATGAGACGGTCGCGGCATTGCATTTGGAAACGTTGCGTGCCGGATTGTCTGCAGCGGGCATCGACATGGTGTCGCTAAGCCTGCCGGCGGGCGAGTCGACCAAGGGTTGGCCACAATTCACCCGAACGGTTGAATGGCTGTTGGAGCAGAAAATTGAGCGGCGCGATGTCGTCGTTGCCTTTGGCGGTGGTGTGATCGGGGATCTCACTGGATTTGCGGCGGCCGTTTTGCGGCGTGGCGTCCGGTTTGTTCAGATACCGACGTCGCTGTTGGCGCAGGTTGACAGCTCGGTCGGGGGAAAGACTGGGATCAATGCCCCGCAAGGGAAGAACCTGATCGGGGCGTTTCATCAACCATCACATGTTTTGGCGGATACCTCGGTTCTGGGCACGTTGACTGCGCGCGATTTCCTTGCTGGCTACGGCGAAGTGGTCAAATACGGTTTGTTAGGCGATTCCGAGTTCTTTGACTGGCTCGAGGCGCAAGGCCCTGCGTTGGCGGCTGGCGATATGGCCAAGCGGGTCGAGGCCGTAACCCGATCTGTTCAGATGAAGGCAGACATTGTTGTCCGTGACGAGACAGAGCAGGGGGATCGTGCGCTGTTGAACCTGGGCCATACGTTCTGCCACGCATTGGAAGCCGCGACCGGTTTTTCTGATCGATTGCTTCATGGCGAAGGGGTCGCCATTGGCTGTGCGCTGGCGTTTGAATTGTCGTCGCGTCTTGGACTGTGCAGTCAAGAAGATCCAAGCCGTGTGCGGGCTCATTTGAAAGCTATGGGAATGAAAACCGATCTATCGGACATTGCTGGGGATCTGCCAGATGCAGACCATCTAGTAGAGCTCATGGCGCAAGACAAAAAAGTAGTGGATGGTCAGCTCCGGTTTATCCTGGCCAAGGGGATCGGGCAGGCGTTTGTGACGGCAGATGTGCCGCGCGATGCTGTTCACAAGGTTTTGGCAGACGCCCTTGCGAATTGCTGAATCTGGCTGTTTGCGGGCGTAGAGGGCAGGAGCGGTAACTTTGGATTAGGGGCTGCCTGCTGGTTTGAGGGCATGCATGCCGTATCCGAGTAACTGGATAAGTACCTTAACTCTTACAGAGACTTGGTTTTGAAGGGCTTAGGCATGCCTGATGCCCAATCTATTGCGCTGAGCCCCGATGCAGAAGCATCTGCTATCCAACCAAGTTTCAAAGATGCCCTGTCTTAGTGATATTCAGTTAAACGCATCGGTTGCAAAACTGTTTGGGGGTCACTGCAATCTGCTCCAAGGCAATTCAAATAACCCGTTGGAGTAGATGGTTCTCAAAACGCTTTTTTCCCCATTATCTATACCCCAGTCGCAATTACATAGAGGTTATGAAAAACTCTGCTTTGCCTTGTGGCGGGAAACCCCACAAAATTGACTGTGATCAGCAATAAATTGCTCAAAGGTTGCTAACATGGTAGGCTCATCACAAGAGTAGATGTGAATAGTGCATGGCTGGTATTGGCTAGGTGCATGCGTTGGCTTAATTTTTTCCTTGAACCCCTTTGGGTGGGGATTTTGAAAATACCCAAAAGCCATAAAAAACAGGTCTTTTGGGACGATTGAATTTTTGAAGTGTGACCCAAAAACCATTGTTAGGGTTGTGCTTGGGTCTCACTCTGGAAGATTGCCACCGTGTTTCCATCTCAAATACACGTTGTAACCAGAACTCCTCATGGTGAAAATTATGACACTACAAACCAAAATTACATCCGCACTTGCTCTGGCAACTGTTGGATTTGCTGCTCCTGCAGCAGCGGAACTGAAATATGAGAACCAAAGCGGTGGATCAGTAAAGATCTATGGTCAGTTCTCTCCTGCCTACCAGTATTTCGATGATGGTGCTCAATCAAAGAGCACTTTCGTGGATAACGCGAACTCGAACAGCCGCGTCGGCTTGTTGCTGTTGCAGCCCTATGATCAAGGGACGTTTAGTTTCAAATTTGAAACAGCATTTGGTCTGCGCTCGTCTGATGCAGTAACTATCAATACTACGCCGGACGGGGCCAGTTGGTCGCGCTCAAACCTCCGTCACATTGATTTCGCGTTCGACACCAATTCCTATGGTAAGATTTACGTCGGTCAAGGTTCGATGGCGACAGACGGCGTGGCTGAAAGTGATTTCAGCGGAACAGGCATGACGACGTATGTCGGTATCAGTGACACCGCAGGTAGTTTCGCGTTCCGTACATCGACGGGCGCTCTTTCGACAGTAACAATTGGCGATGTAATATCTAGCTTGGACGGAGGCCGTCGCGGCCGTGTTCGTTATGATAGCCCAACCTTTAGCGGGTTCACCGTTTCTGTTGCCGCTGGACAGGAAATCCTGTCTCAAACGAACAGTGATGATTACTACGATGCTGCATTGAAGTATGCGAATGATTTTGGCGGTACCAAAGTCACGGGTGCTTTGGGTTTCTCGCGCCGTGATCTTGCGAATGGCACCAAAACTGAGGATACCTTTGGATCGGCTGCAGTCCGCTTGCAGTCAGGGTTGAACTTCGCCTTTGCCGCAGGTTCAAGAAAGAACGACGGTGATTATACCTATATCAAGGCGGGCTACGACGCTACGTTCTTTGATTTTGGGGAAACATCGTTTGCGATCGATTACTACAACGGGAACGATTTTGGACTTGTTGGACGGAAATCCAAGTCGATGGGTATCGGTGTAAACCAAGATATCGATAGCATTAGCACACAGGTTTATCTCGGCTACCGTGAATATGAGCTGAGCGACCCAACTGTTGCTTACCAAGATGCGAGTTCGATTCTGTTTGGTGCGCGCTGGAAATTCTAAGACGCACCCCTTTGTGAATTGTGGAAACACGCCCTGCTTGCAGGGCGTGTTTTTGTTTGAAACGTGCAATTGTCGGCGCAAACTGCCTCAACTGTAGCAATGCCCCTTGCGCCGACGGGGCTGGGCAAATAGAAGGCGTCAAATTTGCCCGGCGCGCCTGATTTGCGCGCCCCGAATCCTATGGGGACTAACAGATGCAGGTTACCGAGACGCTGAACGAAGGTCTGAAGCGCGGCTATTCCATTACCGTGACTGCGGCCGAGCTGGACGAAAAAGTAAACGAAAAGCTGGTCGAGGCGCAGCCCGAAGTTGAAATGAAAGGCTTCCGCAAAGGCAAAGTGCCGATGTCGATGCTGAAAAAGCAGTTTGGTCAGCGCGTGCTGGGCGAAGCGATGCAGGAAACCATCGATGGTGCAATGAACGCACATTTCGAAGAAACCGGTGACCGCCCCGCCATGCAGCCCGACGTCAAAATGACCGACGACGACTGGAAAGAAGGCGACGACGTTAACGTTTCCATGTCTTATGAAGCGCTGCCCGAGATCCCTGAAGTTGACCTGAAGTCCATCTTGCTCGAGAAAATGGTTGTCAAAGCCGAAGACGAAGCTGTCGACGAAGCGTTGGCCAACCTGGCAGAAACCGCACAGGATTTCGCTGCGCGTGACGCAGGCGAAGCGGCTCAGGACGGTGATCAGGTCGTGATGGACTTCCTAGGCAAGGTTGACGGTGAAGCGTTCGAAGGCGGCGCAGCCGAAGATTACCCGCTGGTACTGGGCTCGAACTCTTTCATCCCCGGTTTCGAAGAGCAGCTGGTTGGTGTGAAAGCCGAAGACGTCAAAGATTGCACCGTTTCTTTCCCAGAAGATTATCAGGCCGAGCATCTGGCCGGTAAAGAAGCCGTGTTCACCTGCACCATCAAAGAGGTGAAGTCGCCTGTTGCTGCGGAAATCAACGACGAGCTGGCAACCAAGTTCGGCGCCGAAGATCTGGCCGCATTGAAATCGCAGATTTCTGAGCGTCTGGAAGCGGAATACGCGGGTGCAGCACGCGCTGTTCAAAAGCGTGCCTTGCTTGATGCGCTGGATGACAAAGTGTCGTTTGAACTGCCCGTTTCTTTGGTTGAAGCTGAAGCGGGTCAAATCGCTCACCAGCTGTGGCACGAAGAAAACCCCGAAGTTGAGGGTCACGATCACCCTGAAGTCGAAACCAAAGAAGAGCACACAAAACTGGCCGAGCGTCGCGTTCGTCTAGGCTTGTTGCTGGCAGAGCTTGGTCAGAAAGCCGAAGTCGAAGTGACTGACGCGGAAATGACTCAGGCGATCATGAACCAGGCGCGTCAGTACCCTGGTCAAGAACGCCAGTTCTTTGAGTTCGTTCAGCAGAACGCTCAGATGCAGCAGCAGATGCGCGCGCCTATCTTTGAAGACAAAGTTGTCGATTATGTTTTCGAACTGGCTCAAGTTTCGAACAAAGAAGTGAGCAAAGACGACCTTCAGAAGGCTGTTGAAGCGCTGGAAGAAGAATAAGATTTAGACGAAAGCGCCGGTTCAAACCGGCGCAGTCGTTTTTCCAAAAGAGTAGAGCCGCCCCAAGGGGCGGCTCTTTTCGTGAGTGGATCGTTCGTGAGTGGTTTTGGTGTGTCAGGCTTCGTTTGTGAGCGCTTGTGGAACCTGTGAGAGCACTTGACGTTGTGTTGGGGGATTTGTCGCGGATACCGCTTCGATCAGCTTAAGAACCGCTTGTACATCTTCCTCAGACTGGGCCGCCTGCATTTGCTCAGCAAAGTATTTTTCGAGCATGGTCAGAGGCTTAGTGTCCTGATTTGCAGGGGTAGGTTGGTCTTGGACCTCGGTAGTGATTGGGTGGGATTTCGAAAAAACTTTCAACGCTTCTTCCTCGGTTAGAAATACGTCATGGGTGATACCCGCAAATTCGCGAACTCGATCAATGCGATCCTCTGAACAATCAAGCATGGCTGCAAGAGCCGCGACCTTACCCATGGGAACGGTTTTGCCCACGTATCCGTAAGGAGCATTGTTCGAACGTTTGAGAACGCGATCCATGATCGGGTCGATGACGGTGATGATGTCCTGTATGCCAGCACGGCGGGCATATTCCAGCGAGCCGATCATCAGCTCACACGTGGCATAAGAGACTGAGTTCTTGGATTTCCCGCGATTGAGCCGCTGAGTGTCGACGCAAAACCGAGTAGATTCCCAAACAGTTGCACTGCGAAGTGGTGCCTCGCCATCTAGAATGTCATGAAAAACGTCCGACAACATGTGCGGACCTGTCGTTTGAAGTGCGCGAACTGCTGCTACGACGTGCCCCTCGTCGTCCAGCCCCACGACAAAAGCAGGATCAAGGTGGTCAAATTCGTCAATTTCCTTGCCGTCAACAATGTTGACATCCCAGCCCAAGCGATCCCCAAAAACGCGAGCCCTCAGACGAAACATTTCGTCAAGAACCTCTGTGAACATGTGTTTGTTCAATGAGTCGATTACAATAATCATAGTGTCCCCCTACGAGTGGTGTGTTTAACCAATCGTTACTTAACTTGGGGCCGAGGACTATTGGGGAATTCCCGTAGTTGGGTCTATTTTGAGGTTAGCTGGGCACAATTAGGCCGATGCCGATTGCTCTGCCAACTGCTTGCGCTGTCGTCAAGGCACAAAGTTTCTCTCGACTGGATCGAAGGTGAACCTCGACGGTTCGATGCGATATGGAGAGAATGTCGCCAACATCCTGCTGCGATTTACCGGCAGCTATCCATTGCAGGATTTCAGCTTCACGCGAAGAAAGCGATGGGTGATACAAAATACCGCTCAACGCTTCTGATCCCATGACGGAATCATGAATGTGAACGGCCATCGATTGCAGATCGCTGATCACATTTGGAATTAACTTGCCCCATTCCCGAGAACTACAGTCTCTGGTCACACTGAGCAGGCCAACATCCCCGTAAGGTCCGCGAACGGGGATTGTCAGACCTTGGTCGCATAGTCCAAAATCGTTGGCATCCCGAAAAACCCGTTTGAAGTCTTCATTGCGTTCTAGGCGGACCCAATCAACCGGTGCGATGCTGCGTTGGGTCATGTGAAGTGTCGGATCAATCAGATGAAAACCCTCTTGGGTGTAATGATCTTTCCAATCATCCTTGTAAGTCACATGACCGTGAATGGTGCCTTCCCATGGGTTCAGGCCCGCATACGCCGCGTGATCCATTTCAAATCGCTCGCAAACTTGCCGAAGAAACTCAGTATACTGAGTTTCCGGTTGCGGCAGTGTGCCAAGATCAATCAGATTCACGTTCCGTACCTCTCATTCGGGCAGCAGCCCGGTTGGGTCAGGTTACCGCGCTGAGCTCTTCTTTTTTGTCATCCTGCGTTAAACTTCGCACAAAGGACAAAACCGCATGCCGGTGGGTTGCTCGAAGGCCGCGGTAGATGGACACCAGTTCCATGGCATCCTGGTCTTTAAGAAAGTCTAGATCATCTTTGGGAGGGGCGGAACCATCAATCGTACCTGTTTTTGAGGGGCGGATGCCTTCAAAAAAGTGGCTAACATGTACATCAAGCACTTCGGCAATGGCCCAGAGTCGTGATGCGCTGACTCGGTTTACACCAGATTCATACTTTTGAACCTGCTGAAACCGGACACCGATTGCACGTCCTAGCTCTGCCTGGCTCATACCTGCAGACAAGCGTTTTGCGCGTATGCGTTGCCCAACGAGGGTATCGACTGTTTCCATGTTACTACCTTTTACTAAATACACTTTCGCCCTAGAAAACAGAGCTGTCCATTATGTCGCCCAGAGGTGGAACGGGCTACGCTTCATTCGCCTAAGTTACGCGCGAAACATTGACCTAATGGGTAATAGTAATCAATATTTTCGTGCTTTGGTTGTGAGGTGACGTAACGGAATTTTTGCAGGTCATAGTCGTGGCTAGGAAAACGGTTTTTAAACAGCGTCTTGGAATGCCGTGTTTATGTTAAAAAATCGCAGCTCGTATGCTGGCATGAACGCAACGAAGATCCAAGATTGGTCAACGGTGTACGTTATCCTTCAGCAAATTTACAAAAATGGTGCTACCATAGTGATACCGCTTTGGGAGGAGTGTAAATGATGAACAAACTGATGGCTGAATTTGTAGGAACCTTTTGGTTGGTGCTCGGGGGCTGTGGCAGTGCTGTTTTGGCCGCTGGCGTCGCTGACGTTGGGATTGGCTGGCTGGGTGTAAGCCTCGCGTTTGGTTTGACGGTGCTAACAATGGCTTATGCTGTTGGGGGAATTTCCGGAGGGCACTTTAATCCCGCCGTTACGTTGGGACTGGTTATCGCCGGGCGCCACGACGCAAAAGAATTGTTACCTTACTGGGTGGCACAGGTTGTCGGGGCGATTGGCGGGGCGGTTGTCCTCTATTTGATCGTTTCAGGGGGCGAAGGGTTCACTGGTGTCGGGGGATTCGCCACGAATGGATATGGCGAAGCATCGCCACAAGGCTATTCCATGATGTCCGGCCTGATCATCGAAGTTGTTATGACTGCGTTCTTCTTGATCATCATTTTGGGTGCAACGTCGTCTGGTGTCCCTGCAGGGTTTGCACCGATTGCGATTGGTCTGGGCTTGACGTTGATCCACTTGGTTACAATCCCGGTTACCAATACGTCGGTTAATCCGGCGCGCTCTACCGGGGTCGCTCTGTTCGCAGAGGGACCTGCTTTGTCGCAGTTGTGGTTGTTCTGGGTCGCACCCCTCATCGGGGCAGCAATTGGGGCTGTCATCTGGAAAGTCATGTCTTCTGAGGACTAAGCTTACCTTTGACCAGCAGGGGCGGAATTATCGCCTCTGCTGGTTGCAAATCATTGTAATGTTGGCTGCACCAGACCTGTTTCGACCAACATACCGCGTCTCTTGGCTTCGTAATAATATCCCGATGCATAGAGGCGGATCGCTCTGCTTTGGTCGCCATCTGCTAAGAGCCACGCCCCACGCAAATATTTCCCCGCAAATTCCAGATTTGTATCTGCATCTAGCAGATCGTTTGGTTTACCCCGGAAACCCATAGAGCGGGCAGTCGCTGGCAGGATCTGAAGCAGGCCGTAGTATGGGCGATTGACCGCCCATGGGCGGTGGGTGCTTTCTCGGATAGCCAGTTTGTGCACCAGTTCGCGCGGCAGCTCATAGTGGTCGGCCCAATAGTTGATCGACTTACGCAATTCGGGTGTTTCATTGGGGTAAAGTGGTGGACCCTCGGGGGCCGCTTTGGGCGCAGGTTCGGATTTCCCGCCACATGCAGCAAGGGTAAACGCGGCGCCAGCACACAGTAAATATGTGCGACGATTAAGATGTGACATGAGGAGCCCCTTATTGTTGCCTAGAAAATATCGGCCTTTGGAGCGGGCGCAACCCACCTTGTGGCCCCTTTGCTTGTTCGAGCCATTTTGCGCGCAGGCTTTCCGGTTAAGTCGCCTCAGGTCGAAATCAATATCGGTTGATTTAACAATCTAAGGTTGTATATAATTCATAACATGCACGCCGGTAATGTGTTGTTGGCGTGTTGAAATTTGAAAAAGGACAACTCATGGGCGAAATCACCGGAACGGTCGACAACGACATCCTCAAAGGAACAAGCTTAGAAGACCTAATTCTTGGCCTAGAAGGTGATGATCGCCTCCGCAGTCGGGGCGGGAATGATACCGTAGATGCCGGGGCTGGTGCGGATGTGGTACTAGCCGGCGCTGGCGATGACCTTGTCTTTGGGATGCAGGGCGATGATCTGTTGAAAGGCGGTCAAGGTGCCGATGTTCTAAAGGGTGGCGAGGGTAATGATGATGTCAGGGGTGGCCAGGGCGATGATTACCTATCCGGTGGGTTAGGCAATGACCAACTGCGCGGTGGCAAAGGGGCCGATATCTTGGATGGCGGCGGTGGCGACGATGATATGCGCGGCGGGACTGGCGATGATTTTCTGTTTGCCGGGGCTGGTAACGATCTACTGCGCGGCGGACAGGGGAATGATTACCTTGCTGGAGACGATGGTGATGATCAGCTTTGGGGTGGTCAGGGCGTTGACGACCTTAGCGGCGGAACGGGCAATGACACGCTTCGGGGCGGAGCAGGGAATGACCGGCTCTTTGCAGGCGATGGCGAGGATGTACTGATCGGCGGTCAGGGCAATGACCTGCTGGAAGGGGGCGCCGGGGATGACACTCTGAAAGGGGGGCAGGGCGATGATCTGCTATATGGTTTTAGCTGGGGCGGTGAACCCATTCCGGCACAAGACGCGAATGCGCTTGTAAACGCCGATGAACCCCTGAGTGATACGGATGTTATGATCGGCGGCCGCGGCGCGGATCGGTTTGAATTTCGGTGGCTGATCGATGCAAAGCAGGAAATTTTGGACAAACACACGGATGACACCGGAAATATCGACTATTCAATGAATGGCGTTGCCGGGGAAAACGACAATGTACACGATCATTGGGTCGAGACGATGGGCACCAAAATCGTCAAAGATTTCCGCGCTAACCAAGGGGATACGTTAGAGTTTGCGGGTCATACTGTGAATCTTGATACTGTGACGCATACGGATTTCGATGGAAATGGCCGTGAGGACACCATCCTGACGTTTGTGAGCAACCAAGGCGGCAATGGGGGCGCGCACGACGGAGATCAAGTTGGGCGGGTCGTCATTTTGAACACGTTGATCGACACTGTGGATGTTGATGCGGGCGTGTTTTATGGCGTTGAAGAACCGTATTCCATTCTGGGGTAATCCATCCCAATTCATGAAACAAAAAAAGCCGCGCAAGGGTTTGCGCGGCTTTTCTTTGAAATACGTGAGCAGGCCGATCAGGCGTTGCTGTCGTCTTCTGCAGGAGCAGCCGGCGCATCGTCGTCGTCGGATGCAGCTGAACCGATATCGTCGAACAGTTCCGAGATTTCGAATTCTGCAGCGGCTTCTTCTTCAGCAGCCAGTTCCTGGATCGATTTACCCGAAGCTTGCAGTTCGGCTTCTTCAACCGAGCGAGCCACGTTGATGTCGATGTTTGCAACAACTTCAGGGTGCAGAACAACCTGAACAGTGTGCAGACCCAGATCCTTGATCGGTGCCAGCAGAACAACCTGCTTGCGATCGACCGAGAAACCTTCGGAAGTTGCAACTTCGGCAGCGTCACGTGGAGTAACGGAACCGTAAAGCGCACCCGCGTCAGAAGCAGAGCGAATCACGATGAACTGCTGTCCGTCGAGCTTTTCGGCCAATGCTTCGGCTTCTGCTTTGGTTTCCAGGTTGCGTGCTTCGAGCTGAGCTTTCATCGTTTCGAACGCGGCCAGGTTGGCTGCCGAAGCGGTTTTAGCTTTGCCCTGAGGCAGCAGGAAGTTGCGTGCGTAACCGGATTTAACGTCTACGACGTCGCCCATCTGGCCCAGTTTCGCAACGCGTTCGAGAAGGATAACTTGCATTGTCAGGTCTCCTTACTTCACGGCGTAGGGCAGCAGGGCGAGGAAGCGGGCGCGTTTGATGGCACGAGCCAATTCACGCTGCTTTTTCGCCGATACGGCTGTGATCCGCGAGGGAACAATTTTGCCACGCTCAGAGATGTAGCGTTGCAGCAAACGAGTGTCTTTGTAGTCGATCGCCGGTGCGTTGTCGCCCGAGAAGGGGCAGACTTTGCGACGGCGGAAAAATGGTTTTGCAGCCATGGTTTAGTGTCCTTTTCTCAAGCTAAGATCAGCGGCGCTCGCGGCGGCCTTCGCGCTCGTCACGCTTCTGCATCTGGACCGAAGGGCCCTCTTTGTGCTCGTCGACCTTGATGGTCAGAACGCGCATCACGTCGTCATGCAGGCGCATCAGGCGTTCCATTTCCTGAACGGCCGGAGCAGGTGCATCCGAACGCAGGAAGGCATAGTGGCCCTTGCGGTTTTTGTTGATCTTGTAGGCCATCGTTTTGACGCCCCAGTACTCGTGATCGACAAGGCTGCCGCCATTGTCGGACAGTACGGCACCAAAATGTTCGATGAGGCCTTCGGCTTGCGTGTTGGACAAGTCCTGGCGCGCAATCATGACATGCTCATAAAGGGGCATGTGAACTCCTGTTTCTTTCAAGGCGCATTTCAAAGGCGGGGCAAATGCCGTTTGCGGCCCCACCACGAGAGACTGCGCGGTTCGATCTGTCTTGCAAACGGATGGCTCCATATACACGGTTGGGAGCCGGGAGCAAGCCCCGTAGACGTTGCGGTGTTACAGGACAGGCATGCCGCCCTTTGACCGCTTTGGTGCCCCATTCCTGACGTTTTGTTTAGCAATCATTAACCATGACGGGATTTATCCCACGACGTTTATGACCGCTGTATAGGGTGCAAATGATATGACTGCCGTTCAGACCCAAACGTTTCAGACTTTGCCCGCACTTTCCTCATATGAGAACAAAGTGCCGTTGATGATTTGTTTTGCTCCGAACTGGCCCATTCGCACTGTTTTGTTCAGAATTGTTGGCACCGCCTTGATTTTGGGATCTGCGACGATGTGGATTTTTCCCGGATCGAACCTGTCGGCTGATTTGGCGCTGATGAAGCTGGGAACGTCGTTGTTTTTCTTGCTGTGCGGTTTGGCTTTGCTGATGATGCATCATGTCGACAATCAGCCCGAAGCGTATTTCGATTCCATCCGCCGTGAAGTTCGGGTGCTACAGAAAAACAATCGCGGACGCCCTCAGACAGTTCTTCGTCGCAGCTATGACAGCTTGGGTAGTGTACGATTCAACGAACATTTTGTAGAACTTTTTGATGTGGATGGCAGCTTGCTGATGCGGTTGCCCATCGAAACCGCAGAGATCCGTCACACTCTTCGTACGCAACTGAGCGATCACGTCACAATTTCCGCGTAACTCACGTGATGTTCATTTGATCACACAGTCTGTTAGAGAATAGAGAGTTGAGTGCCACCGGTTGGTGGCCCATCTGTTTAAGAGCGCGTCCAAATGCTTGGCCGTGCATTTACTTATTCTCTACGGAGCTTTTCCATGAAAACAACTCTGCTCGCCGCTGCTTTGGCCACTTTCGCAACTGCCGGTTTGGCCGCTTCTGAAAAATACGTTCTGGATTCCAGCCACAGCCAGGTTCTGTTCAACTACAACCACTTGGGTTTTTCGACCACATATGGAATGTTTTCCGGATTCGAAGGCGTGATCATGTTTGATCAGGAAGATCCTGCGGCCTCTTCGGTTGAGGTTTCAATGCCTGTAAAGTCGATGTTCACCGGCTGGGAAGCGCGTGATGGGCATTTTATGTCTGACGACTTCTTTGGTGCCAAAGACACGGATCTTGTTTCGTTTACCTCAACCGGGATCGAAGTAACGGGTGAAAACACTGCAAATATCACAGGTGACCTGACCATGAATGGCGTCACCAAAGCTGTTGTTTTGGATGCAAAGCTGAACCAAGCCGGTGATCACCCGATGGCGGGCAAGCCGTGGGCCGGGTTTGATGCGACCACGACTTTGCTGCGGTCAGACTTTAACGTCGGCAAATTCGCGCCATTTGTGGGTGATGAAGTTCACCTGAATATCTCGGTTGAAGCGATGAAAGCTGAGTAACCCAGATATACTTGTTTTAATCTAAGAGACCGCCGACATGAATTTGTCGGCGGTCTTTTTTGTTTTGGAATGGTGTGGCTTGGCTTTATTCGCTGCGTGTAGCGGTCAAGGTTACCGAAACTGTAACGCCAAAGGCCAATGAGCCCTCGTCGGGCATATGGCTGCCAACCCCGAAGTCCAATCGGTTGAGGTGGGTTTCAGCCGTCATAATTGCCGTGTTCTCCTGCTGGTCCAAACTAAAGGGCAGGATGATATCGACTGACTTGTCCCGAATAGTGAGTAGCCCGCGGGCCTCGTATCCGGTTTCCGTTTTGAACAGGTCTGCTTGGAAAGTGGCGGTTGGGAAGGTAGCGGCGTCAAAGAAGTCTTTGCCAACCGCCTGACTTGTGACGGATCCAAGGGAAATCGATCCGATCGCAATGGTGACATCTACTGCACCGGCCGGACCCGATGTGTCTGGGTCGTCAAATGTGATTGCAGCGGTCCAGTCGGCAAAACTGCCGGTGACTGGGCTGCCCATTTGAGTGACGGTGAGTCCGAGTTTTCCGTCCTGCACGACCCAGTCGGATTGAACGGCTTCCAGCTCAGCGCTTTGGGTGTGTGATGCGGAGTGGTCGAAAACGCCGATGAATGTGCCGACTCCAAAGGCTGCCCCCCAAAGCACAAGCGCGGCGACAAGCGGCATACCGCTGTGGGTCTGTGGGCTGAGCTCTGGGATGTCCGGCGCACCGGGAAGCATACGGCGCAGTGTCGAGTCGCGGTCTATGATGTGATGCTTGAGGGCCCCCGCGATATGCAGCGCCAAGGCGGCAATCAAAGTCCACACAAAGACATAGTGTAACCCGGACATGAATTCCGCAAAGGCTGGGTCCTTGGGAACGAAGGGAAGAGATTGCCCAAAGGGCAGCCAGATTGGAGCGAACCCGGTCGTGGCGGCGTGGTGAATCCAGCCGCTGAGCGGGGCGAGGATCAGGGAACCATAGAGCAGCCAGTGGATGGTTTCAGCGGCAAAGGCTTCGGGGATGTTATCGGCATTCAAAAGTCCGGGCTTGGGCTGGGTGAGGGCCCAGAGAACGCGGGCGATTGCCACAAAGAACAAAATCACGCCCAAGGTTTTGTGCAGCGAGAACAGGAAGGCAGCCTGTGTCAGGTCGGCCTCGGTTGTGGTGATCGCCGGATCTGTGATCGCATGGGCCAGATCGTTGGCGAAATACCCAACGGGAATCACGGTGAACATCAGCAGGGCAGTGAGCCAATGAAAGGTCTTGGCAACGCCTCCATAGGTGCTGTGAGTGTTGGAATAGGGCATGGGGGCTCCTGTAACGCTATCTATATGCACATTACCGCCTGCCGAGTGGTCTGCAACTTGCGTTGTTGCACAGGCGCAGTGTCTGGATGCAGAGCTTGTGCGGAGGTGGCACACAGTCTAAACCCGCTGGCAACGATTTTAAGGGAGAAGTCACGTATGACTATCGCATTTGTTTTCCCCGGACAGGGTGCACAAGCTATTGGCATGGGCAAGGCACTGGCGGAGAGCTATCCGGCTGCGCAGGCTATTTTCGACGAAGTTGACGAAGCTTTGGGTGAGAAACTGAGCGCGCTGATTTGGGAAGGCGATATTGCCGAGTTGACGCTGACACAAAATGCACAGCCTGCGTTGATGGCCACATCCATGGCTGCCATGCGGGCGCTCGAGGCCGAAGGGCTAGGCATTGCCAAAGCGGGCTTTGTTGCAGGGCATTCGTTGGGCGAATATTCCGCTTTGGCCGCAAGTGGCGCGATTTCGGTCGCCGACACCGCGCGCCTTTTGCGCACCCGTGGACAAGCCATGCAAAGTGCTGTGCCTGTGGGCGAAGGGGCTATGGCGGCAATTTTGGGGCTGGATCTGGCCGCGGTACAGGCGGTTGCACAGGAGGCCGCGCAAGGTGACGTGTGCCAAGCGGCAAACGACAATGACCCAACGCAGGTTGTGGTCTCTGGGTCCAAGGCTGCGGTTGAGCGGGCCGCTCTGATTGCCAAGGAAAAGGGTGCAAAGCGGGCTGTTATGTTGCCGGTGAGTGCCCCGTTCCATTGTGCATTGATGCAGCCAGCGGCGGATGTCATGGCAGAAGCGTTGGCCGCAGTTGAAATCAAAGCACCGGCTGTGCCTTTGATCGCAAATGTACGGGCTGAAACCGTGACTGATCCGGATGTGATCCGACAGTTGCTAGTTGAGCAGGTGACCGGTTCTGTACGCTGGCGTGAGAGTGTGCAGTACATGGCGACGCAGGGCGTTACTGAGGCTTGGGAAATTGGTGCAGGTAAGGCACTGTCGGGTATGATCCGCAAAATTGACCGGTCGATTGCCTCTAAAGCTGTTGGAACACCGGATGATGTGCAAAAGCTGCTGTAATTCAGGGCTTGCGCAAACAAGAACGACAAGACCCGCAGCACTGACTGCGGGCGCGAAAAGGAACACGTTATGTTTGATTTGACCGGAAAAAACGCGCTGATTACTGGTGCTTCGGGTGGTATTGGTGGCGATATTGCGCGCGCCTTGCATGCCGCAGGTGCAACAGTAGGGCTGTCGGGCACACGCGTTGAGCCGTTGCAGGCGTTGGCGGATGATCTGGGCGCGCGCGCGCATGTGTTGCCGTGTAATCTGGGCGATGCCGAAGCTGTCACAGCGCTGCCTAAGCAAGCGGCTGAGGCGATGGGGTCGGTTGATATTTTGGTAAACAACGCGGGCATCACGCAAGACAATCTGTTCATGCGCATGACAGATGACCAATGGGATCGTGTGATTGACGTGAATCTGACGGCGACAATGCGTTTGTGCCGTGGCGTCATGCGCGGCATGATGAAAGCGCGTTGGGGACGGATCGTGAATATTTCGTCCGTTGTTGGCGCCATTGGTAACCCGGGGCAGGCGAACTATGCCGCATCAAAAGCAGGTATGGTTGGCATGGCAAAATCCATAGCACACGAAGTGGCGAGTCGGGGAATCACTGTGAATACAGTGGCCCCCGGATTTATCACCACTGCAATGACTGAAAAGTTGACGGATGATCAAAAGAGCGGTCTTCTGGCACAGGTGCCAGCCGGCCGGATGGGCGATCCCAAGGAAATTGCGGCTGCTGTGTTGTATTTGGCAAGCCCCGAAGCTGCTTATGTGACGGGTTCGACCTTGCATGTTAACGGTGGCATGGCCATGTTGTGAGCCACTTAGGGGCAGACGGGAAAGCGTTTGCCTCTGTCGTTGTCTGTGCTATAGGCGGCGCACAATCTTACGGGGTCGGTCGATGGGGCTGATCCTTGCACCCCCGGATACCCGGGACCTTAACCGCCCGAACCGGGCAAAACCAAGCCACCCCGTGCGGGCAAGGGCAGAACCGGGCACAATGCCCTGAATAATGAGGAATGACCATGAGCGACGTCGCAGATCGGGTAAAGAAGATCGTTGTAGAGCACCTGGGTGTTGAAGAAGATAAAGTGACCGAGAATGCGTCGTTCATCGACGATCTGGGCGCAGACAGCCTCGACACTGTTGAGCTGGTTATGGCCTTCGAAGAAGAGTTCGGCATCGAGATTCCTGATGACGCAGCCGAAACCATCCAAACGTTTGGCGATGCAGTCAAATTCATCACCGAAGCGTCCTAAGCGACACTTCGCGTGAGCGAAAGCTAGGCGTCTCCCGGCAGGGAGGCGCCTTTTTTGTTGTGGCACCTATATCGTGCTTGCATTGAGCGGTTTGCATCTGCACCCTAGGGTTGAGGCAGATAAAAGGAACCGGCGTTCAATGATCCGTTCCATTCCAATGATAAACACCGCTCGCTTGACACTATGTGCAATGCGACCGGAAGATTTTGACCGATTTTCAGAGATTTGGGCTTCGCCTGATGTTGTGCGCCATATTGGTGGGCAACCGCGTACACGGGGCGAATCCTGGGATGCGTTTTTGCGCAATGCCGGGCATTGGCAAATGACGGGGTTTGGCCAGTGGGCCATAGTTCAGCAAAGTACGCGTCAGATGATCGGTCAGGCAGGGTTTTTTTTCACCAACCGTGAGTTGGGTGAAGATTTCGACTCGTTTCCTGAAGCGGGTTGGATCGTGTCAGCGATGGCCCAAGGGCAGGGCTTGGGCTATGAGGCTGCCCGCGCGGCGCACGATTGGTTTGACCGGATCATGCCGGGGCCCTTGGTCGCCATTATCGACGAGGAAAACGTGTCCTCGTTTCGGGTTGCTGAGAAGCTTGGATATGACGTGCTGCGACCGGCCGAGTTTAAGGGGACGCCTGTGCAGTTGATGCGCCGAAATGGTCCGCCAAATAAAGTTTGATCCGATCACGCCGCAATTAGGACAGGTGATGCCGTTCTGATCGGCTTTCGGAAATTCGGGCTGGATATGCTACACTGGTTCGATGTGGCCTTTAGTAGAGGAAATGGCACATGATGATATATCCGACTATGGAGCTCCAGAAGGGGCGTTGTGTGACGCTTGACAAGGGGCGTTTGGATTCAGCCATGCTGTGGCATGTGGATCCAGTCGAAACAGCCCGCGGGTTTGCCGCGGCGGGGGCCGAATGGATGCACATCACTGACTTCGATGCAATCGAAGGTGAAGATGGCAATGCAGAACTGATTGAAGAGATCATTCGGTCCGCAGGCATCCCTGTTCAGCTGGGTGGCGGAATGCGCAGCCGCGAAGCGATTGAACATTGGATCGACAAAGGCGTAGGCCGGGTGGTCGTTGGAACGCTTGCGGCGCGTGATCCAGAGCTGATCAAAGAGCTGGCGAAACACCACCCGGATCAGATCGTTCTGGCAGTTGACGTATGGCAGGGGCAAGTCATGACCGAGGGCTGGCGGTCGTCCAGCGCCTTTACCCCTGAGGCGTTTATCGAAGCCTTTTCGGATGCGCCGTTTGCTGCAATTATCGTGACCGATATCGACAGTGACATGGAAGATGTCGAAGCGCAGCTGGGGCTGATCGCGGGGGTTGCCGAAAAGGCGAAATCACCTGTGGTTGCAAGCGGTGTGGTGCGTTGTGTCGATGATATTTCGCGTCTGACTTACATCCCGAACATTGCTGGTGTTCTTGTCGGTCGTGCGTTGTATCGCAAAACTGTGGATCTGGCCGAAGCTTTGGCCGTTGCACAGCCAGGCCCAGAGCCAGTGGCTGAGTTGCAGTAACAGGGCTGGAAAAACATCTGATCAGGGAGAAAATGCGATTTTTTGCCTGATTTCCGGGCCACTGGCAGAAAAGTGCTAGGGTCAAGGGGGCCGTTGCTCTTGCCCCCGAGCCCTTGGCCGGGGTATGAGCATTTCCTAAATGCAAGCAGGCAAGAGGGCAGTCATGCGCAGAGTAGTTGTAACCGGTCTTGGGTTGGTCACTCCGTTGGCCAGTGGGGTCGAGGAGAGCTGGTCACGGCTGCTGGACGGGCAGTCCGGTGCAGGCCCGATCACATTGTTCGATACCGAAGCATCGGGCGTAACCACAACCTATGCGTGCGAAGTGCCGCGTGGGGATGGCACTGAGGGCACGTTCAATCCAAATGAGTGGATGGCGCCAAAAGAGCAGCGTAAAGTTGATGATTTCATCCTTTATGGCGTTGCTGCTGCCGAGATGGCCTGTCGCGACGCCGATTGGATGCCGGAAGACGAAGAATCACGCATTCGCACGGGGGTGATGATCGGGTCCGGAATTGGGGGATTGGGGTCGATTGCCGACACCGCCAACCTGATCCGGGATCGTGGCCCACGTCGGGTGTCTCCGTTCTTTATTCCGGGCGCACTGATCAACCTTATCTCGGGTCAGGTTTCGATCAAGTTTGGCTTTAAAGGTCCGAACCATTCTGTCGTGACTGCCTGTTCCACAGGTGCGCATGCGATTGGGGATGCGAGCCGGTTGATCAAATTGGGCGATGCGGATGTTATGATTGCTGGCGGTGGGGAAGGTGCCATTTGTGAGATTGGCATTGCTGGTTTCAACGCATGCAAGGCACTGTCGACCAAATACGCGGATGATCCCAAAGCTGCGAGCCGCCCCTATGACACTGACCGAGACGGGTTTGTCATGGGCGAAGGCGCGGGGATTGTCGTGTTGGAAGAATACGAACATGCGAAAGCACGTGGTGCCAAGATTTATGCCGAAGTGCTGGGCTATGGTATGTCAGGCGATGCGTATCACATTACAGCCCCGGCTGAAGATGGGGATGGCGCAGAGCGTTCGATGCGCGCAGCGCTGCGCAGTGCAGGTCTGGAACCATCGGATGTGGATTATATCAACGCGCATGGGACATCGACCATGGCGGATACCATTGAGTTGGGCGCTGTAGAGCGTATGTTGGGCGATCACGCCGCAAATACCACGATGTCGTCGACAAAATCTGCGACGGGACACCTGCTGGGTGCTGCTGGCGCGATTGAGGCAATCTTTTCGATCCTCGCTATTCGGGATCAGGTGGCGCCACCTACAATCAACTTGGATAATCCGGCAGTTGAGACGGCTTTGGATTTGGCCCCGAATGCAAAACGCGAGCGCAAGATTGATGTGGCCCTGTCCAATTCATTTGGATTTGGTGGCACCAATGCCAGTGTGATCTTCGGGAAGGCCGACTAAATGTGGCGCAGTCTCGCCTCGAACATGCTGAGTGTTTTGGCGGTTGGCATGTTTCTTTGTGCCGGGCTGATCCTTTGGGGTAAGTCACAGTATACCGATGCCGGTCCGCTGGAGTCTGCAATTTGCCTGCGGGTTGAGCGCGGGTCGAACCTGTCAAAGGTAAGCAAGAAGCTAGAAGAGCAGGGTGCTGTTACGAGCGGCGCGATCTTTCGGCTTGGAGCGGACTATAGTGACAAAGCAAGTCGGTTGAAGGCTGGCAGTTTCTTGGTGGTTGAGGGGGCCTCGATGGAGGCCATCGTCGATGAAATCACACGCGGTGGTGCCAGCACCTGTGGAACCGAAATTGTTTATCGGATTGGCGTAACGCGGTCTCAGACACTGATCCGGGAGCTGGATCCTGTCACTCAGAAGTTCGTGGAATTGGCATCGTTCAACCCTGCCGAGGGGGACGCGCCTGCGGCTTATGCTGAAAAGCGCGCTGAACCAGATACGCGGTATCGGATTGCGATGGCTGAGGGGGTGACCTCTTGGCAGGTTGTGGAAGCGCTGAAGGCGATGGATGTGCTGAAAGGTGATGTCGCAGATATTCCGAAAGAAGGTCTGTTGGCACCCGATAGCTATGAGGTGACGCCGGGAACAATGCGCACCGCTGTTTTGGCGGAGATGCAAGAAAAACAAGAGTTGCTGGTCAATGCGATTTGGGAAGGACGTCCCGACGGTTTACCGCTGGAATCTGCGGAAGAAATGCTGGTGCTGGCGTCGATCATCGAAAAGGAAACTGGGGTTCCTGAGGAGCGCCGTCAGGTTGCCAGCGTCTTTGTTAACCGCTTGAACCAGGGGATGAAGCTGCAGACGGATCCGACAGTGATTTATGGTATTACAAAGGGGCGCTCCATTTTGGGGCGTGGGCTGCGGCGCAGTGAATTGCGGCGGATCACACCTTGGAATACCTATTTGATCAACGGTTTGCCGCCGACACCAATCGCCAACCCTGGGAAGGCAAGTTTGGAAGCTGCGGTCAATCCGGACGAGACGGATTTCGTGTTCTTTGTGGCTGATGGAACAGGTGGCCATGCGTTCGCCGAGACATTGCAAGAGCACAATCGTAACGTTGCAAAGTGGCGAGAGATCGAAGCGCAACGGAACAACAACTGAACACGAGGGGCGGGTCTTTGGATCCGCCCTTTTTCGTTTCGGTGTTAGGAATTTGTTAATGTTACCGGACGCTTAGGTGTTGCGTGTGGTGCGGAAAATCTTGACTCTGCGCACGGTCTAAGCTATAAGTGTTGTCATGCTAGAAGAAGTGGGCGACGGCCGCAGGATACCCTCCTGTCGGTCGTTTTTTGTTTCTCTCGTGCGGAGATCACTCATGCATGAGGTCAACGGGCAACATGACATTGATTACCCCGGAAGAGCGGATTTCTGAAACGGCTGGTTTGCTCCGGTCTCTTGAGGAGTCCATTCGCCATCTGCGGCAAATGGCGGAAGACTTGCGCCGACAGATCAAGGCCGGGGAGGATGCAGACCTTGCTGGGTCCGGCAAGCAATTGGGTCAGGTAGAGGGCCTGATCCGAAACTGTCAAAAAGTGGAGACGAGTTTTGTTGAACAACATAACAAACAAGCCGGGATTGCTCAGGGTGGGTACGCACTCGACCTGGACAAAGCCCGATTTGAGGTCGGGTGCAGGTTGGCTCGCCTCCGCACCTGCTGCAGTAAGAGAGACGTTTCTAACTGAGATTGGGGAGGGGGGGCTTTGTGCCCTCCCTTTCCTTTTTGAGTTCTGGGCGATGCCGCATCAGCTGCCTCCGGAGGCGGATTGGCGGTCTTGGGTAATCATGGGGGGACGCGGCGCGGGAAAAACGCGTGCGGGGTCGGAATGGGTTCGGTCGATGGTTGAGGGAAGTCTTCCCTTAGAGGAGGGCAAGGCGAAGCGGGTCGCGTTGATTGGCGAAACCTATGACCAGGTGCGCGATGTCATGGTTTTCGGTGATAGTGGCATAATGGCGTGCAGCCCACCGGACCGGCGACCGACTTGGAAGGCGGGTGAACATAAGTTGATTTGGCCGAATGGGGCCGAGGCCAAGGCCTTTTCTGCGCATGATCCCGAAGGGTTAAGAGGGCCGCAGTTTGATGCCGCCTGGGTCGATGAACTGGCGAAGTGGAAAAAGGCCAGAGACACCTGGGATATGTTGCAGTTTTCGTTGCGGTTGGGGGATCAGCCGCGTGTGTGTGTGACGACAACACCGCGCAATGTTGGCGTGTTAAAGGATTTGCTGGCGTCGCCTTCGACGGTGACGACCCATGCTGCGACAGAAGCCAACCGCGCGAATTTGGCGGCCTCGTTTCTGGAAGAGGTACGGGTGCGGTATGCGGGGACGCGATTGGGACGGCAGGAGCTGGATGGGGTGTTGTTGGCGGATGCTGATGGTGCGTTGTGGAATTCGCAAGATCTAGAAGACGTCCGTTTGAAAGAGGCACCCAAGATGGATCGCGTGGTTGTGGCGCTTGATCCTGCTGTGAGTTCTGGTTCTGCGGCGGATGAGTGCGGGATTGTGGTGGTGGGTGCGCAATTGCAGGGGCCGCCACAGGACTGGCGCGGATTTGTTCTGGCGGACCGCACTGTACAGGGTGTTGGCCCGGCCGGGTGGGCACGTGCCGCAATTGCAGCGATGGATGAGTTCAATGCAGAGCGATTGGTTGCAGAGGTGAACCAAGGTGGACAACTGGTCGAGGAGGTTGTGCGGCAGGTGGACCCATTGGTGCCGTTTAAGGCTGTTCATGCCTCGCGCGGTAAGGCGGCACGGGCGGAACCTGTGGCAGCGCTGTATGAGCAGCGTAGGGTGCGCCATGTGGGGGGACTGGCTGATCTGGAGGAACAGATGTGTCAGATGACATCACGTGGGTACGAGGGGCAAGGATCGCCGGATCGCGTGGATGCGCTGGTTTGGGCTTTGCATGAATTGATGATTGCACCAGCGGCGCAATTCAAACGGCCACGTATCCGATCGCTGTAAGTGTTGCCTAAGCACCGTACGCATTGTTTCCATAACCTGAACAATCTTAGCGGATAACTCTTCTCAACAAGCCGAGCAGCCCATCGGGGACAGCGGCGAGCAGATAGGAGTATCAAGCATGGTTTTTGATTTCTTGCGCCGTGGGACTGGGTCCGATGTGCCAGAAACGAAGGCAAGCGCAACGGGCCCTGTTGTGGCATGGCACAATGTGGGCCGTGTTGCATGGAGCCCGCGGGATGCTGTGTCGCTGACGCGGACAGGGTTTTCTGGAAATCCAGTTGGGTTCCGGTCGGTTAAGTTGATTGCTGAAGCCGCCGCAGCGCTGCCCTTGGTCTTGCAGGATCAGGACCAGCGGTTTGATGTTCATCCTGTGTTGGCCCTGGTGAAACGACCGAATGCAGCACAGGGGCGCGCAGAGCTGCTGGAGGCGCTGTTCGGTCAGCTTTTGCTGTCAGGGAACGGGTACATCGAAGCGGTTCAGGGCGAGGGCGGTTTGCCTTTGGAGCTGCATATATTGCGGTCGGATCGTATGGCGGTTGTGCCGGGCGCGGATGGTTGGCCGATTGCCTATGAATACACGGTTGGCGGCAAGAAACACCGATTTGATGCCAGTGGTGCGGTTTCGCCCATCTGTCATATCAAGAGCTTTCACCCGCAGGATGATCATTATGGCTTTGCGCCTATGCAGGCGGCGGCCATGGCGGTGGACGTTCACAATGCAGCCTCGCGGTGGTCCAAGGCGCTGTTGGATAATGCGGCGCGGCCTTCGGGGGCGTTGGTTTGGAAAGGGTCGGATGGCCAAGGGGTGATGGCTGAGGACCAGTTTCGACGTTTGAGTGACGAGATCGAGGCGAATTATCAGGGCGCGCGCAATGCCGGGCGACCGATGGTTCTGGAGGGCGGTTTGGATTGGAAGCCAATGGGTTTCTCACCGTCAGATATGGAGTTTCAAAAGACAAAAGAAGCCGCTGCCCGTGAGATCGCGCTGGCCTATGGTGTTCCGCCTATGTTGCTGGGCATTCAAGGCGACGCGACCTATGCGAATTATCAAGAGGCCAATCGGGCGTTTTATCGTCTGACGGTATTGCCCTTGGTGACGCGGGTGGCGGCGACGTTGTCGGAGTGGTTGTCTGAATTCTCTGGCGAGGTTGTCGAGCTAAAGCCAGATTTGGATCAAGTCCCGGCATTGTCCGCAGAGCGAGACGCCCAGTGGGCCCGTGTGGCGAAAGCAGATTTTCTGACGGATTCAGAAAAGCGGGCGTTGTTGGGACTACCAGCATTGGCGGCTGACGTTGATGGCTGATGGTCCCGGATACCCGCCCTTTGATTGTGCGCCCGGCCTGAGATTGGCAGCGCATGAACGGGTCGCCCAAATCCAGCACGATAATCTCTGCCGGCGTTTGGATCGATTAGAAGAAATGATGGAGCGGTTGGAGCGTCGTTTGTGGCTGACGGTTTACGGAGTTGTTGCTGGGATCTTTGCCCAGGCATTTCAATCCTTTTTGTCGGTTTCACCCTGACGTTTCATAGAGCTACGAGGAGTGTGCCATGACTTTGGACACCGGTTTGGAACATAAATTTGCACGGTTTGGGGACGGGTTGACCGTTTCGGATAAGGCCGTGATCGAAGGCTATGCAAGCCTGTTTGGTCAGACGGACCAAGGTGGCGATTGCGTAGAAAAAGGCGCCTATTGCGTGTCTTTGAAATCGCTGGGTCATCGCGGGGAGCGTGTCAAAATGTTGTGGCAACATGACCCTGCCCAACCCATCGGGGTTTGGGATGAGGTGCGCGAAGACAGCAAGGGATTGTGGGTCAAAGGCCGGTTGCTGGAAAGCACCCAACGTGGGCGCGAGGCGGCGGCCTTGATACAGGCGGGGGCGATTGACGGGCTATCGATCGGGTACCGCACAAAGCGCGCGCGAAAGACTGACAAGGGCCAGCGGCTCTTGACCGAACTGGAGCTTTGGGAAGTCTCGTTGGTGACATTCCCGATGCTGCCCAGTGCGCGGGTGGCGGCAAAGGGATCTTTCTTGGAGCTTGAAGACACCTGGCGCCAGATTGCTGAGGTGCTGACCGGTGCCCAGTTAGAAATGGCGCGTCGATAACGCGCTGAACACTCACCCATAGAGGGATGTGCAGATGAGCAAGACCGAGTTCTCGGCCTTGGCCGGAGAAGATGTGCCTTTGGTTCAAGAAATAAAGCAGGCCGTGTTTGGATTTGTAAGTGAGTTCAAGAGCTTTCAGTCCGAAGTGCAAGTTAAATTGAAACAGTCAGAAGAGCGAATGACCATGCTGGATCGTAAATCACAAATCGCGGCACGTCCGCACCTAGCCGCGAGTATTGACACCGGCGCGCCGCATCAAAAGGCGTTCAATTCCTACCTGCGATCAGGCGATGATGATGGGCTGCGCGGGTTGGAGCTGGAAGGCAAATCGCTGTCGACTGCGGTAAACAGTGACGGCGGTTATCTGGTCGATCCACAGACTGCGGATGTGGTGAAATCGGTTTTGAAATCGACCGCTTCGATCCGTTCGATTGCATCTGTTGTGAATGTTGAGGCGACGTCTTTTGACGTGCTCATTGATCATACGGATGTTGGTGCCGGGTGGGCGACCGAAGCCGGTCCTGCGGCGGAAACGGGCACCCCGTCTATTGACCGGATTACCATCCCTTTGCACGAGCTGTCCGCATTGCCGAAGGCATCGCAGCGCCTGTTGGATGACAGTGCGTTTGATATTGAAAACTGGTTGGCAGAGCGGATCGCCGACAAGTTTGCCCGCGCTGAGGCCGATGCTTTTGTAAACGGTGATGGTGCGGACAAACCGCGTGGTTTCTTGAACCATCCAAAAGTTGAAAACGACAGCTGGAGTTGGGGCAATCTCGGCTATGTGGCGACTGGGACGGCTGGCGGTGTGGACGGCGATGATATCGTTGGTCTGGTCTATTCGCTGGGCGCACAATACCGCGCCAATGGTGCGTTTGTGATGAATTCTAAAACCGCAGGCGTTGTTCGTAAGCTGAAAGATGCGGATGGCCGTTTCTTGTGGTCGGATGGCCTGGCAGCGGCTGAACCTGCGCGTTTGATGGGTTATCCCGTCGTGATCGCTGAGGACATGCCCGATGTTGCGACCGATAGTTATTCCATTGCCTTTGGTGATTTCAACGCGGGTTACACCGTTGCTGAACGCCCAGACCTGCGCATTTTGCGCGATCCGTTTAGCGCGAAACCTCATGTCCTATTTTACGCCACCAAGCGCGTTGGCGGTGACGTAAGCGATTTTGCTGCGATCAAATTGCTGAAATTCGGCACTGCGTAAGCGGTGTTGAAGGCGGGGCCGGGTTTCCGGTCCTGGGTGCAGACACGCGTCGGAAAGAGATCCCCTGCGTTGTCTAGCTGCTCCCCTCCGTCCGAGCAACGTGGGGCGATGCGTGTCTGCAGATCACAGGATCCGGCCCCTGTCCGAGGGGGTGCTGTATGCGGAGTGAATTGATGATGTTGATCGAAGAGACAACAATTCCTGAGGTGGCTTTGCCGATCACCCAGTTCAAGGCGCATCTGCGTCTTGGAACGGGCTTCGCAGAGAACAGTTTACAGGATGAGATCTTAGTAAGCTTTCTGCGCGCTGCTGTGGCTGCGATTGAGGCGAGGTCAGGGAAGGTTCTGATAGCGCGCGATTTCTCGTTGACGCTGCATCGGTGGCGGGATCGTGGGGGCGAGGTGCTTCCGGTGGCGCCTGTTCGCGACGTTCAGCAACTGGTGCTTGTCGATGCGATGGGTGTTGAAACGGTTTTGGCGACCGAGGATTACCGTCTGGAAAAAGACAGCCAGCGCCCGCGATTGCGTCCTGCTGGATCGCTGTTTCCGATGGTGGCGGTCGGCGGTTCAATCAAGGTGAGTTTTACCGCGGGGATGGCCACGGATTGGGGCGGATTGCCGGCGGATCTAGCGCAGGCTGTGTTGTTGCTTGCTGCGCATTACTACGAATACCGGAATGAAACCGGCTTGAGTGATGGCTGTATGCCGTTTGGCGTCTCGAGCCTGATCCAGAGGTTTCGACAGGTGCGTCTTGGGTTGGGGGCGGGGCTATGAGAGCGCCACACCTTGCCCGGAAGCTGATCCTTGAGACGCCATTGAGAAGTGCGGATGGCGCGGGTGGTTTCAATGAGACATGGGAAACGGTTGGGGCGCTGTGGGCGGATGTTACCGCGCGAACGGGATCAGAGAGATCTCTGTCGGGCGTAGCGATTTCGCGAACCGGGTATCGGATTGTGATCCGGGGGGCTCCTGTCGGGTCGTCTATGCGGCCTGCGCCAGAGCAACGGTTTCGAGAAGGTGCGCGGGTTTTTCTGATCCGTGCAGTGGCGGAGCGAGACCCGGAAGGGCGGTTCCTAACTTGTTTTGCAGATGAGGAGATAGCGGCATGAGCTATGGCATGGCAACGGCTTTGCAAGCAGCGGTTTACCAGCATTTGCTGGCAGATACTGAGGTAAGTAACCTTGTTGGATCGGCAATTTACGACGCTGTTCCAGCAGGTACTTTGCCACAAACCTATGTGACCCTAGGGGCAGAGGAAGTGCGTGAGGCGTCAGATAGCACTGGCACCGGAGCACTGCACAGGTTCACAATTTCTGTGATGTCAGAAGCAGCAGGTTTTGCCACAGCCAAGACGCTGGCCGCCGCCATCACGGATGCACTGGTTAGCCCTTCTATTCCGCCCTTAAGTCGGGGGCGACTGGTTGGGCTTTGGTTCGAGAAAGCCGTGGCTAATCGAACAGGTTCGACGGGCCAGACCCGTCGCATCGATCTTAGGTTTCGCGCGCGCGTGGAAGACAACTAATCAACCAATCTTTGGAGATACGGTATGGGTGCCCAGAACGGAAAAGACCTGTTGGTCAAAGTCGATATGAACGGCAGTGGTTTGTTCGAAACCATCGCGGGCCTGCGCGCAACGCGGGTGAGCTTTAACGCCGAGAGCGTTGATGTCACCAGCCTGGAGAGCCAGGGCGGATGGCGTGAGTTGCTGTCGGGTGCTGGCGTCAAGTCTGCTGCGATTTCGGGATCTGGCGTTTTTAAAGACGCCGGCACGGATGAACGCGCACGACAGTTGTTCTTTGATGGCGAAACACCTGCGTTTCAGGTGATCATTCCAGATTTTGGCACGATCGAAGGTCCGTTTCAGGTGACTGCAATTGAATATGCGGGCAGTCACAATGGCGAAGCGACCTATGAGTTGTCGCTGGCCAGTGCTGGTGCGCTGACCTTTACGGCGCTGTGATCTGATGGCCAATCCGTGGACGGGTGAGGTGGCACTGGTCATCAATCAGCAGCGCCGGGTGCTCAAGCTTACGCTGGGCGCATTGGCCGAATTGGAACAAGAGTTGGAGACGGTATCTCTGGTCGAACTGGTCCAACGGTTCGAAGGTTCAGAGTTTTCCAGCCGAGATATTCTTGCGGTTATTGGAGCCGGCTTGCGAGGCAGTGGTGCGGACATTTCGCGGACTGATCTGTTGCAGGCCGACATAGATGGTGGGCCGATGGCTGCAGCAAAGGCCGCTGCCGAGCTTTTGGCTCGCGCCTTTATGGTGCCGGGGGAAGCATGAAAGATTTTGACTGGCCCGCTTTGATGCGGGCCGGGATCCACGGGTTGCGATTAACACCAGAGCAATTCTGGGGTCTGACGCCTGCCGAACTGCAGCTCATGCTGGGGCAAGGGGGTGGGCAAGCGGCCATGAATAGGTCGGGTCTGGAGGCGTTGTTGGCGGTTTATCCAGATAACGAACAAGGAGAACGTTATGGCGGAGAATGATGGTTTTGTTGACCTGCAGGACAGCGGCGAAACACTTGGCGATACGCTGAGCAGTTCAGCAACGATGGCTGCAGGGTTCGACAATGAACTGCGTAGGGTGCGGGAATCGTTGGCTGCAACCGGGAAAGACATGGCAACCTTGGAACGGGGGATGTCCAAGGGGCTTCGCCGTGCGTTTGATGGTGTGCTCTTTGATGGGATGAAATTGTCCGATGCCTTAGACGGCGTGGCGCGCTCGATGGTGCAGACGACATATTCAGCAGCAATAAAACCTGTGACAAATCATGTAAGTGGTCTGATCTCAAAAGGGGTTGGTGGTCTGGTCGAGGGGCTATTGCCATTTGCCGATGGCGGGAGCTTTTCCCAGGGACGGGTTATGCCCTTTGCCAATGGCGGTATCGTATCCGGCCCTGTGGCCTTTCCCATGCGAGGCGGCATGGGGTTGATGGGCGAAGCCGGTCCGGAAGCGATCATGCCTTTGGCAAGAGGTTCAGATGGAAAGCTGGGCGTGCGAGATTCAGGTGGCGGGCGGTCGGTCAACGTTGTGATGAATATCACGACACCTGACGTTCAGGGATTTCAACGCAGCCAGGGTCAGATTGCCGCTCAAATGAGTCGTGCATTGGGTCGTGGAAACCGCAATCGATAAAACGGGGAAGAAATGATGAATTTTCATGAAGTGAGGTTCCCGGCCAGCCTGAGTTTTGGTTCTGTTGGTGGGCCGGAGCGCCGGACGGATGTTGTTACCTTGGCGAATGGATTCGAAGAGCGAAACACGCCTTGGGCTCATTCACGTCGCCGCTATGACGCAGGATTGGGAATGAGGTCTTTGGATGATGTTGAGGATCTGATTTCGTTCTTTGAAGCACGGCGCGGGCAGATGTTTGCATTCCGCTGGAAGGATTGGTCTGACTTTAAGTCTGGTCGGGCTTCTGCTGAGCATTCGTTTGATGATCAGGTCATTGGAACAGGTAATGGCGCTGAAACGCAGTTCCAGATCTCTAAAACGTACCGTTCAGGGTCTTTTGAGTATTCGCGTCCGATCACAAAACCTGTGCTTGGAACGGTGCGAATGGGGCTGGAACGTGAAGAGCTAAGAGAGGGTGTCGATTATGAGGTGGATGTCACCACTGGGTTGATCACCTTGTCCAATGCGCCGGCTGAAAGTGTGCAAGTTATGGCTGGGTTTGAATTCGATGTGCCGGTTCGGTTCGATACGGATCGTATCCAAACCAGTGTTGCAAGCTTTCAGGCGGGTGATGTGCCAAATGTTCCTGTTGTTGAGGTGCGGGTCTGATGGCTGAGTTACAAGAAGCTTTTCAAGCACATATCGAGAATGGGCTAACAACGCTATGTCGGTGCTGGCTGATTACGCGAAAAGATGGCGTGACATTCGGCTTTACTGATCATGACTGCGCGCTTGCGTTTGATGGTCTTGCATTCAAAGCTGACTCTGGACTTTCGGCTCTGGCACTTGATCAAAGCACGGGCCTTTCGGTCGACAATACTGAGGCTTTGGGCGCGTTGAGTGATGCGGCTGTCCGTGAGGAGGATATCGAGTCTGGTCGTTTTGATGGTGCGGATGTCCAAGCTTGGATGGTTAATTGGGCCGACCCTTCGATGCGTTGGTTACAATTTCGCGGCTCTATTGGGGAATTGCGCCGTAAGGGTGGTGCCTTTCAGGCAGAGCTTCGTGGTTTGGCAGAAGCGCTAAACCGGCCTTTAGGACGGATCTATCAAAAAGCTTGTACCGCAGTTTTGGGGGAGGCGGGGTGTCTGTTTGATCTGGAGAAGCCAGGTTACACGGAAACGTGCGCGATCGAAGCGGTGGAAGAGGCAAGGGTATTTTCTTGGAGTGATCTGAATGGATTTGAACCCGGCTGGTTTGCACGGGGTCGTTTGACCGTAACGTCTGGTCAGGCTTTCGGTTTGTGGGGTTCGATCAAGCAGGACCGTGTTGAAAATGGGCGTCGCATTGTTGAATTGTGGGAGCCCATTCGCGGTGGACTGGTTGTCGGTGACCAGATTAAGTTGACCGCGGGATGCGACAAGTTGATGGGAACCTGTCGGTTAAAATTCAATAATCTTGCAAACTACCAAGGGTTTCCTGACCTTCCATCTGAGGATTGGGTGGCTGCAGTTCCGAAAAGAGACGGTAGCAACAGCGGTGGGAGTCGCCGGTGATGTCTGACCGAGCGCGCATTGTGTCTGTCGCAAGACGGTGGATTGGAACCCCTTACCATCACCAGGCTTCCTCTATCGGGGTTGGGAGTGATTGTTTGGGATTGGTTCGGGGCATTTGGCGCGAGTGCTTTGGACAGGAGCCTGAAGTCGTTCCGGCCTATTCTATGGACTGGTCTGAGCCGCAGGGCGTTGAAGAGCTGTGGCATTCGGCGCGGCGTCATCTTGTCGAAAAACCGATGGGGGAAATATGCCCCGGTGATGTTTTGTTGTTTCGGATGCGATCTAATTCCGTAGCAAAGCACGTTGGAATCGCGGCGGAAAATGGGAAATCTCCTAGTTTCATTCATGCGTACTCCGGACACGGTGTAGTCGAAAGCCCCTTGAGTGACCCGTGGAAAAGACGGGTCGTTACTTTGTTTGAATTTCCCTTGGAGGTGCTCTGATGGCGACAATACTTCTTTCTGCAGCTGGGGCTGCAATCGGTGGTACAATCGGTGGTACTGCAGCAGGCCTGTCCTCTGTAGTTCTTGGTCGTGCGGCCGGGGCAACTGTTGGACGTGTTCTTGATCAAAGATTGATGGGGAGTGGTGGCGCCCCGGTCGAAACGGGGAAGGTTGACCGTTTCCGTTTGACGCAGGCAGGTGAAGGCGCAGCGGTGGCCAAAGTCTATGGGCGCATGCGGGTCGGTGGACAGATTATTTGGGCCTCCAAATTCACAGAAACTACAGCGACCTCAGGTGGTGGTGGCAAAGGGTCTTCGCCAAAGCCTCAGACGACACAATATAGCTATTCGGTGTCTCTGGCCGTGGCGGTGTGCGAAGGTGAGGTGACGTCGATCGGTCGCGTATGGGCTGATGGTGAAGAAGTGTCATTGGAAGATTTGAACCTTCGTGTTTACCTGGGTTCGCAAGACCAGCTGCCAGATCCCGTAATGGAAGCTGTTGAGGGCGCGGGCTTAGTGCCAGCTTATCGTGGCACGGCTTATGTCGTGGCCGAGGATTTGCCACTTGGGCAATTTGGAAACCGGATCCCTCAGCTTTCGTTCGAGGTTGTGCGTGCAGAACAGCCAGACATGCCTGATTATGAGAATCGCTTGGGTGATATTGTCAGAGGTGTGGCTATGATGCCTGGAACCGGGGAATACACCCTGGCGACCAGTCAAGTGAACTACACCAAAGGTCTGGGAAGCAGTTGGGCAGCTAATGCACACAGCCCATCGGGTAAAACAGATTTTGTAACTTCGGTTGATACGCTTGCGCAGGAACTACCCAACTGTGATGCAGTTTCGCTTGTAGTCTCTTGGTTTGGGGATGATTTGCGCTGTGGTGAATGTGAGATACAGCCTAAAGTTGAGCGCAAAGAAGTCGATGGCTCAAATATGCCCTGGACGGTATCCGGTTTGACGCGTTCTTCGGCCGAGGAAATTGCGCGTGAGAATGACCGACCAATTTATGGCGGAACCCCTGCTGATGCTGCTGTCATAGAGGCGATTAAGCATCTTAATGGTGAAGCTAAGAACGTGATGTTTTATCCTTTCGTGTTGATGGATCAACAGTTGAACAATGATTTGCCGGATCCTTGGTCTGAAGCAGATACCCAACCTCATTTGCCGTGGCGCGGCAGAATTACTTTGAACACCGCGCCGGGTCGGGATGGATCGCCCGACAAAACACCGCTTGCTGACATCGAAGTTTCAAACTTTTTCGGCACAGCCTCAGCATCGGATTTCGTGATCTCTGACGGCAACGTAAGCTATGTTGGACCAGAGGAGTGGAGCATGCGCCGGTTTATTCTTCACTATGCGGCGCTATGTGCTGCTGCAGGGGGTGTTTCCTCGTTTTGTATTGGTTCAGAGATGCGCGGTCTTACCCAGATTCGTGGGCCAGAAGGGTTTCCAGCAGTTCAAGAACTGCGTTCGCTGGCTGCCGATGTACGTGCATTGGTTGGGCCTACGACAAAAATCGGGTATGCGGCAGATTGGTCCGAGTATTTTGGGTATGCGCCAAGTTTTGAGGCAAACTCACGGTATTTCCATCTGGACCCGCTGTGGGCCGATCCCAATATCGATTTTGTTGGGATCGATAATTACATGCCGTTGTCTGATTGGCGAGAGGGCGATGCGCACTTAGATGCACAAGGCGGTGCGTCGAGCATTTATGAGTTGGACTATCTGGAGAACAATGTCGCAGGCGGTGAAGGTTTCGATTGGTACTACCATTCGAAAGAGGCTGCAGAGGCTCAAATTCGCACGCCGATAACGGATGCGCAGCACAATGAAACCTGGTTGTGGCGGTATAAAGATATTCAGGGGTGGTGGTCCCATGAGCATCATGAACGCATTGACGGCGTGCGTCAGGCCGCGGCGACGGATTGGGTTCCGCAGTCAAAACCGGTTTGGTTTACTGAATTGGGATGTGCTGCTGTCGACAAAGGCACAAATCAACCGAACAAATTTTTGGATCCCAAATCCTCTGAATCAAGTTTGCCAAAATATTCTAACGGGGCCAGAGATGATTTAATCCAGGGCCAATATTTGAAAGCAGTCGTCGGATATTGGGGCAAGTCAGAAAACAACCCGACCTCGACTGAGTACGACGGGCGAATGATCGATTTGGCCAATAGCTATGTTTGGTCTTGGGATGCGCGTCCTTATCCCGTGTTTCCGAACAATCGGGATCAATGGAGTGATGGGAGCAATCATGCGCGGGGGCATTGGTTAACTGGCCGATCAGGCAATCGTACATTGGCTTCTGTCGTGACAGAGATTTGTTATGCGTCTGGCCTAAAAGACATCGATGTTTCTGAACTATGGGGAACGGTGAGTGGTTATACCGTCGATCAAGTGTCTGATGCGCGTTCAGCTTTGCAACCTCTGATGCTGAGGTATGGGTTTGATGCGATTGAGCGTGATGGGGTACTCGCATTCAAATTGCGGAGCGGCACCAGGCCCATTGCGCTTAACCCTGACTCTTTTGCTGAATCTTCTGAAATTTCGGGTCAAGTTGAATACTCCCGCGAGGCAGAGGCCGAAATGAGTGGCCGCGTGCGTTTGCGGTTTGTACAAGTTGGTGCGGATCATGAAGTTGTCGCCGAAGAAGCAGTTTTACCGAACGAAGCAACCCATGCAGTTGCCACAAACGAGATTCCGCTTGCGATGACGCGTTCTGAGGGGCGTCAAACTGTCGAACGCTGGTTGACTGAAGCGCGTGTGTCACGAGAGACTGTTCGTTTCGCATTACCCCCATCACGGACGGATATTGGGGCAGGGGACATTATAAATTTGCCCGCTGCAAACGGATCAGAAACAGCAACTTTTCGGGTAGATAGGGTTGAACAGTCGGAAATTCGTACGGTTGAAGCCGTTCGAATTGAAGAAAATGTATACCGTAACGCGCAAGCTGAAGATGACATTCCGTCCAGCAAAGCTTTTGTTCCTCCATTGCCAGTGTTCCCGGTTTTCTTGGACTTGCCGCTTTTGACAGGAGATGAAATTCCGCATGCGCCACATATTGCCATAAGCGCGGACCCTTGGCCGGGAAGCGTTGCGGTATATTCTTCGACGTCTGATGACAACTATTCTTTGGATGAAATCATTGCCTCGCGGTCGACCATCGGGCTTACAGAAAGCCCACTTGCAAAGGCCGTACCTAGCCTTTGGGATCGAGGTGAGGGACTGCAAGTTAAGCTGTCTAGCGGTTCGTTGGAAAGCCGGTCAAAAGAGGCCATCTTGAATGGAGCAAACATCGCAGCCATTGGGGATGGGACAAGCGGCAATTGGGAGGTGTTCCAATTTGAAAAGGCAGAGCTTTTTGATGCGGATACCTACCTGCTGTCGGGGCGGTTAAGGGGGCAACTTGGCAGTGATGGGCTAATGCCTGATGTCTGGCCTGCGGGTTCGACTTTCGTTCTTCTGGATCGGCAACCCGTGCAATTGGGTCTCGCTGCATCGGATCGCAGAAAAGCCAAGCACTATCGCATTGGACCAGCAAAGCGGGGGTATGATGACCCGTCTTACGTACATCGCATCGAGGCATTTGACGGGAATGGTCTGCGTCCCTACGCGCCCGTGCATCTAAATGAAATTCGTCTCGACGGGACGCGTTCATTTAGCTGGATACGGCGAACACGTATTGATGGCGATGATTGGGACGGAATCGAAGTACCGTTAGGGGAAGAGAGCGAGGCGTACCTTGTTCGCGTGAAGAAAGACGGTGCGATCATCCGCGAAAACACTGTTGAATCACCCATGTGGACCTATGATGCAGCAATGCAAGATTCTGATAATGTGGTATTTCCTGCTGAGATCGAAGTTGCGCAGATTTCGGCACGATTTGGGCCGGGTTTGTGGGCCCAGTCGATCATGATTGAATAGGTTGGGGATGCGCCCAATCTTTCATGGGGGTATTACCTGTGCGGCGCGGGCGTTGTTGCACGCACCCGCTGCACAGAGAAGGTCGCTCTGTCGTCGTCTGTTCAAAGAAGCAGCGGCGGCAGACACTTTTGTACGCCTCACAGGACAAGTGCATTCGACGTTCGGAAATGGATCGTTGATGTCTGCAGCGCGCAAGAGAGTACTGGCCGATGAACCAACCCTAAACAATGCTGATTATTGCCAGTGTTTGATATTGATCTTGGATTATATTCGCCAAGAGGTCGACACAGAGGGAATTGATTTAAAGATATCCAAAACAAACGGTTAGGAAGTTTGTTGGATGGAATTATTAGGCCAGAGGTTTTCGTTTGCTTGTTCGTGCGCTACATTAGAAGAAGTCGCAATGAAGGACGCGAGACCCATGGCTGAAACCAAGGCACAAATTTCGTCAGTTGATCCCGTTTGGACGCAGATCACACACGAAGCGCATGAAGCTGTAAATCAGGAGCCTCTGATGGGGGGACTGGTGCATGCCTGTATCTTGCATCATAAAAGCCTTGAAAAGGCTCTCTCATACCGGATCGCAGCTAAGTTGACATCAAATGAGATGTCAATGCTGGTTTTGCGCGAGATTGCAGATCAAGCCTATCAAGACTCACCCGCTTTGGTCGAAGCATCGCGCGCTGACCTGGTTGCTATTTTCGAACGCGACCCCGCCTGTCATCGGCTGCTGCAACCAATTTTGTATTTCAAAGGGTATCAGGCCGTTCAGGCATATCGTATCGGGCACTGGCTCTGGTCGAAAGGTAAGTATGACTTAGCTTATTTTTTTCAGATGCGGATCTCAGAAATTTTTGGCATTGATATCCATCCGGCTGCAAAAATTGGGCGCGGGATCATGATTGACCACGCCCATTCGATCGTGATCGGAGAAACCGCAGTTGTTGGGGATAATGTTTCTATGCTTCACTCAGTGACTCTGGGCGGTACTGGTAAAGAGGAAGAAGATCGCCATCCGAAGATCGAAGATGGTGTCCTGATTGGAGCTGGTGCAAAAGTGCTAGGTAACATCCGTGTGGGACATTGTAGCCGTGTTGCTGCTGGATCTGTTGTATTGTCAGATGTTCCACCGTGTAAAACTGTTGCTGGTATCCCAGCCAAGATCGTTGGCGAAGCTGGGTGCGATCAACCTGCAGTCAGTATGAACCATATGTTGGGGCCAAAAGGCTGAAGGTTATTGTCACTTCGATTTTGACTGTTAAGTGACATGAAATGCGTAAGAACAAACAAAGGCCTGACTGAGTATCAGTCAGGCCTTTGTTTTTATTGGTTATGTCAGATCTCTAGGCCAACATGACCATTGGATTTTCCAAGTTCTCGACGATGGATTGAAGAAGTTGTGCACCCAAGGCACCGTCTATTACACGATGGTCGACCGACAAAGTCACAGACATTACCGTTGCAACGGCAAGTTCCCCGTCCTTGCCAACGATTGGCTTTTTAACGCCCGCACCTACCGCAAGGATTGCACCATGAGGTGGATTGATAACTGCATCAAAGTTATCGATTCCAAACATACCTAAGTTCGAGATGGCAAAGCTGCCCCCCTGATACTCATGAGGTGCCAATTTACGATCTCGTGCGCGACCTGCGAGGTCTTTCATTTCAGCAGATAGCGCTGAAAGAGACTTCATGTCAGCATCTTTCAATACTGGGGTAAACAGCCCACCTTCGATGGCTACTGCGACTGCTACATCAGAAGGTTTTAGTTTTAGGACGCGATCTCCGGCCCAAACAGAATTGGCATCAGGCACGGATTGAAGCGCCAAAGCGCAGGCTTTGATGATGAAATCATTGACGCTCAGCTTGACGCCGCGTCCCTGCAGTTGAGCATTTAGATCGCCTCGGAATTTTAGCAGAGCATCCAATTGGATATCACGACGCAGATAGAAATGCGGAACTTGCTGTTTTGCTTCGGTCAAACGTGCGGCAATTGTTTTGCGCATACCGTTCAGTGAAATCTCTTCGTATTCACGGTCGGCATACATGAGTGCAACCACATCTGCAGACGGGCCCGCAGAAACGGTAGGTGCCGCAGACGCCGCTGCTGGCGTTGAAACTGCTTGAACTGCATCTGTAACAGGGGTCGGTGCGGTGGCCGAAGCTCCTTCAACATCGGCTTTAACGATCCGACCGTGTGGTCCGCTGCCCTGAAGCTGCGCGAGATCGAGCCCCTTTTGGGCAGCAATTCGGCGCGCCAGAGGAGAGGCAAAGATCCGATTCCCGTCACGCGAGACCGGAGCAGCGGATGCCTCGGCACTTGTCGCAGGAACAGTTTGGGTGGCTGTTTCAGCTACGGCCGCTGGTAAAGTCGCCACAGGGGCAGGGGCGGCAGAAATGTCGTCGGCGCTTTCGCCTTCTTCCAAGAGCACGGCGATTGCAGTGTTGACTTTGACTCCTTCGGAACCCTCGGCGATCAGGATCTTACCAATCACGCCTTCATCAACGGCTTCGAATTCCATCGTCGCTTTGTCGGTTTCGATTTCGGCCAACAGATCACCTGAAGACACAGTGTCGCCCTCTTTGACCAGCCATTTTGCAAGAGTGCCTTCTTCCATCGTAGGGGACAGAGCCGGCATCAATATTTCGGTAGGCATTTGATAAACTCCTTACCGGTATGTGACTTGCTTCACGGCTGCGATCACATCATCGGTGGTCACCAGCGCGAGCTTTTCTAGGTTTGCGGCATAAGGCATAGGAACGTCCTTGCCGGTGCAATTGATGACGGGTGCGTCAAGGTAATCGAACGCTTCCTGCATCACGACCGATGAGATGTAGCTGCCGACAGACCCTTGGGGCCAACCTTCCTCCACAGTAACCAGCCGGTTTGTTTTCATCACCGATTTGATGATTGAACCTGTGTCCATTGGGCGCAAAGTCCGAAGGTCGATGACCTCAGCACTGACACCATCTTCGGCTAACTTGTCCGCAGCTTCCAACGCGTACTGCATACCAATCCCGAAAGACACGATGGTCACATCTGCGCCTTCACGCCAGATACGCGCTTTGCCAAACGGGACAGTGAAATCGTCCATTGCTGGCACGTCAAAGCTGCGGCCATACAAAATTTCGTTTTCCAGAAAGATTACCGGGTTCGGGTCGCGGATGGCTGATTTCAAAAGGCCTTTGGCATCGGATGCAGAATAGGGCATCGCAACTTTCAGACCGGGGATCTGCATGTACCAAGCTGCATAATCCTGGCTGTGCTGAGCCCCAACGCGCGCCGCAGCTCCGTTCGGTCCACGGAACACCATAGGCGCTCCCATCTGACCACCAGACATATAGAGCGTCTTAGCTGCCGAGTTGATGATGTGGTCAATCGCTTGCATCGCAAAGTTGAAAGTCATGAATTCAACGATTGGCTTCAGCCCGCCAAAGGCCGCTCCAACTGCAATACCGGCAAACCCATGTTCTGTAATAGGGGTGTCAATCACCCGCTTAGAACCAAATTCATCAAGCAAGCCTTGGGAGACCTTGTAGGCGCCTTGGTATTCCGCAACCTCTTCACCCATCAGGTAGACGTCCTCGTCTCCTCGCATTTCTTCGGCCATCGCATCGCGCAGAGCTTCACGAACAGTTTGCTGCTTCATTGATGTGCCTTCGGGCCAATCTGGTGTCAGATCAACCTGAGGTGCAGCTGGTGCAGCAGCAACCGTTGGCGCGGCACTGGTTGGAGCAGGGGCGGTTGCAGGAGCCAGTGCAGCGGCGAGATCACCCACCTCTTCGCCTTCTTCGACCATGATGGCGATAGCAGTGTTCACTTTCACGCCTTCGGTGCCCTCTGCAATCAAGATCTTGCCGACGATGCCTTCATCAACGGCCTCGAATTCCATCGTTGCTTTGTCAGTTTCGATCTCGGCCAGAATATCACCCGAGGATACGGTATCGCCTTCTTTGACCAACCATTTGGCCAATGTGCCTTCCTCCATGGTCGGCGACAGGGCGGGCATAAGGATTTCAATTGCCATGTCTAATCTTCCCCTCAGGCGTAAATATCAGTCCAGAGCTCATCAATGTGAGGCACTGGGCTTTCTTTGGCGAAATCAGCGGCGGCGTTTACCACATCTTTGATTTCCTTATCGATGGCCTTGAGGTCATCTTCGGTCGCGTGTTTCCCAGTCAGAAGCAATTCGCGCACCTGTTCGATCGGATCGCGCTCTTCGCGCATCTTTTGAACTTCTTCGCGGGTTCTGTACTTGGCGGGATCTGACATCGAGTGGCCACGATACCGATAGGTTTTGATTTCAAGAATATACGGTCCTTTGCCTGAACGGCAGTGTGCGACGGCTTTTTCACCAGCCTCTTTGACCGCGAGAACACTCATCCCATCAACCGCTTCGCCGGGAATACCAAAGGCTTCTCCGCGGGTGAAAATGTCTGGGGTCGAGGTAGAACGCGATTGTGCGGTGCCCATGGCGTATTGATTGTTCTCGATGACGAAAATAACCGGCAGATCCCAAATCGCCGCCATGTTAAAGGCTTCATAGACTTGGCCCTGGTTTGCGGCGCCGTCCCCGAAATAGGTAAAGGTGACACGCCCGTTGCCTTTGTATTTGTCGGCAAAAGCCAACCCGGCCCCGAGTGGGACCTGTGCACCCACAATGCCATGACCGCCATAGAAATGCTTCTCTTTGGAGAACATATGCATCGAGCCGCCCTTGCCTTTAGACAGGCCGCCTTCGCGACCAGTCAGTTCGGCCATGACGCCACCTGCATCCATGCCGCAAGCCAGCATGTGGCCGTGGTCACGATAAGAGGTGATCCGTTTGTCGCCTTCTTCGGCTGCAGCCTCAAGACCAACAACAACGGCTTCTTGTCCGATGTATAGGTGACAGAACCCTCCGATCAGGCCCATGCCATACAGTTGCCCCGCCTTTTCTTCGAATCGACGGATTAACAGCATTTCCCGATAGTAAGTGGTCAGCTCTTCGGCAGAAACATTTGGTTTCTTTGTACTTTTTCGCGCAGCCATCGTGGCGATCTCCCCCTTGCGGCAAGATAGTTTAGCGTTAAACTATCTTTTAATGCATTTGGGGCGATCTGGCGAGAGCTATTATGACGCGGGGGAAATTCGCCGTTTCTGCTTAGCGAATGACAATTTCGTCCGAGCGAAGCAATCCCAAGACTGAACGCGCTTGCTGATCCAAGAGGTCCAGATCCAGATAGGTATCTGAAAGGCGCCTGGTCAGATTTTCGGATTCTTTGATTTCGGCGGTCAGCGCTTCAAGATCTCGGGACAGAACGTCTTTTTCAGCTGTGATCTCGACACGGCGGAACAGGCCAAAATCCCCTTGCACAGCGGCAAATGTAAAATAAACGCCAAGTGCAAATGCAGAGGCGAAAAACAAGAGAGAGCCGATATTGGGTCGATTAGAACGGGACACGGGGAAACCTGCCTATTTCACTGCCTTACATGCACCCTTTGCGGGCGTCTTTATTCACAATGACACATACGATTCGTTTTGTGAATCCCCAAATCGGGGGATCAAAAACTGCGGTATTGTTTGCGTTTCAAACGCCCCAAGATCAATCAGGACCTCTGAGGATCATTTAGCGAGGAAATTAGCTAAGTGCAGCAACTCCGGGTAGGGTTTTGCCTTCCATCCATTCCAAAAAGGCGCCGCCAGCGGTTGAAATGTACGTGAAATCCGCCGCCGCCCCTGATGCGTTAAGGGCTGCGACTGTGTCGCCTCCGCCGGCAACTGAAACAATTTGCCCTGATCGCGTCAAAGCGGCCGCTTTCAAAGCAGCTGCATTTGTAGCAGCGTCAAAAGGTTCCAGCTCAAATGCCCCCAGTGGTCCGTTCCAGATGAGAGTTTTGCTGCTCTCAAGGACCCGGCTGATCTCGGCAATACTTTCAGGGCCCGCATCCAGGATCATGCCTTCATCAGGGCAGAGGTCAGCATCTACAATCAAATGCGGGGCATGAGATTCGAACTTTTCTGCAACGACGATGTCTTTTGGAAGAATGATCTTGCAATTCAGCGCGTCGGCTTTAGCCATGATTTCAAGCGCGGTTTCTTTCATGATACGTTCGGCCAACGATTTCCCGATGTTCATCCCCTTGGCTGCCAAGAATGTATTGGCCATGCCGCCGCCAATGATCAGGTAATCCACTTTTTCGATCAGATTCCCCAGAAGCTCAAGTTTTGAGGAAACTTTGGCGCCGCCAACGACGGCTGTCACAGGGCGGTTGGGAGCACCCAATGCTGTTTCCAGGGCTTCAAGTTCCGCTTGCATCAGGCGGCCTGCGCAGGCCGGTAACAGGCGCGCAATCGCTTCCGTTGAACTGTGTGCACGGTGGGCTGCCGAAAAGGCATCGTTGCAGTAAATTTCACCCAACTTTGCCATGCCCTCTGCCAAGTCTGGATCGTTCTTGGTTTCGGCCGCGTGAAACCGTGTGTTCTCCAACAACAAAACTTCGCCCGGCTGTAGCGCATCAGCCGCCGCCTGAGCACCGGCCCCCACACAGTCAGCTGCAAACAGAACCCGCGTTTCAAACGCGCGCTCCAGCGTTGGAATCAGTTGGTTCAGCGAGAGATTCTCGCGGCGTTCACCACCTGGACGGCCAAAATGAGCAAGAAGAATAGGCTTGCCGCCAGCTGCGAGAATATCGCGAACGGAGGGAGCAATCCGGCGAATGCGGGTGGAATCAGTCACAACGCCGTCGACGATCGGCACGTTGATGTCCACACGCACAAGCACGCGCTTACCGTTTAGATCCATATCGTCCAGTGTCTTCCAGCTCATGACCTATAACTCTCCTGAAATACAAGGTTTACGCATTTCTCTAAAGGAAAGTGCGTCCGGGTCAATGGCGTGCCTTGTCGATCCGGTCCCCACTGATTAGTTTCCGCTCAAGTAAATTCACAGGAGAGCCCCATGGCCGAGATCAAAGATCCCGAAAACACCATCATCATCGAACTGAAAGACGGCAACGTTGTTATTGAATTGTTGCCCGATGTCGCGCCTCAGCACAGTGCGCGTATGAAAGAACTGGCCCGTGGCGGCGAATACGACAACGTGGCTTTCCACCGCGTGATCGATGGGTTCATGGCGCAGACTGGTGATGTCGCCAACGGCGACATGGAAGACGACTTTAACCTGCGCATGGCAGGTACCGGCGGATCTTCCTTGCCAAATGTCCCTGCTGAATTTTCCAAGCTGCCACATGATCGTGGAACCATCGGTGCTGCGCGTTCTGCAAGCCCAGACAGCGCGAATTCACAGTTCTTTATCAACTTCAAAGACAACAGCTTCTTGAACGGTCAATACACTGTTTATGGCCGTGTGATCGAAGGCATGGAACATGTTGATGCGATCCAGCGTGGCGAGCCACCCGCGAATCCTGACCGCATGATCAGCGTCAAGGTTGCTGCAGATGCGTAAGCTGGCAGCAGCCGTTGCTTTGATGGCAAGCCCCGCGCTTGCCATCATTGGCAGCACACCCGCGCTCGCAACCGGTCTTAAAATCGAAGTTGAAGGGGAGGCCAATGGCATCATCACTATCGACCTTCTTGAAGACGTAGCGCCCAAGCATGCTGAACAAATCGCAGCTCTGGCGAGTGAAGGCAAATACGATGGTGTGGTGTTTCATCGCGTGATCGATGGCTTCATGGCGCAAACCGGTGATGTTGAGTTTGGTAAACTGGGTGGCGATATGCGCCGTGCTGGTACAGGGGGATCTGATCGCTCGGATCTCGCAGCAGAGTTTTCAGACGTGCCTTACGAACGTGGCATTGTCGGAATGGCACGTTCTCAAAACCCAAACAGCGCGAATTCTCAGTTCTTCATTATGTTTGCACCAGGTCATTTCCTAAACGGTCAATACACCGTGGTTGGAAAAGTGACAGGTGGCATGGATGTCGTGGACAAGATCAAGTTGGGCAAAGGCCAGAACGGATCTGTTGTCGGGCAGCCTGACGTAATGAAGAAGGTTACCGTGACTAAATAATCCAGTTTCCGGCGCTTGCCCTTTTGTTTGGGCGCCGGAACCTAATTTTGCGAATAGACCAAGCTCGGTGGATTTATGCCGGGCTTTTTTCGTGTTCATTCCTTAGACAACGATCCTGAATTTCTCAAATCTGGCGCAAAAGAAAAAGCACGCGTCGTGGGGGACCACAGCGCGTGCTTTAAAATGTCTTGGGTCGCAAAGGGCCTTAGGCGCCTTCTGGCTTTGCAGCCGGAGCAGCTGCAGCAGGGTTTGCAGCAGGCTTGGTTGAACGACCAGGGTTGAGCGGATCATCTTGGCGCTGGACCGACCCTTCAAAGTGGGCACCGCTTTCGATCGCGATAGTTTTGTGAATGATGTCGCCTTCGACGCGCGCAGTCGATGTCAGGCGCACTTTCAAGCCACGTACACGACCAACGATGCGACCATTGATGACCACGTCGTCTGCTGTCACTTCGCCTTTGATCGTGGCGGTTTCGCCGATGGTCAGCAGGTGGGCACGAATGTCGCCTTCGACTGTGCCCTCAACCTGAATGTCACCGGTGGTTTTCAGATTACCAGTGATGTGCAGGTCAGACGACAGAACCGATGCTGGTGGCTTGGGCTTTGGGGCAGAAGCTTTGAAATCGCTCGGAGATGTCTTGGTTGGAGCAGCAGGGGCGGCAGGCTTGGTCGCCTCAGGTGCTTTTGGTGCGGGCTCGTTGATTTTGCTCTTAGAAAACATTGCGTGCAGCCTTGATATAGATCATGGGGTTTACGGGTCTTCCATTGACCCGCACTTCGTAATGGAGGTGCGTGCCGGTTGACCGTCCGGTACTGCCCATATCAGAGATATGATCCCCGCGCGAGACCCTTTGGCCGACCTTTACGCGGATCTTGGTATTATGGGCATAAAGTGTCTCAATGCCAAAGGCGTGTTTGATTTTGATTAAACGTCCGAAGCCGGACTGCCAACCCGCATGCGAGACGACACCATCAGCCGTGGCGAAGATATCGGTACCATGCGCACCAGCAAAGTCGGATCCGTTGTGCATCCGACGTCCACCGGTTTTGGGATCACGGCGATACCCAAAGCCGCTTGTGTACCGAACAGCAGAGCGGACAGGGCTTGCAAAAGGCGCCTTTTCCGCAGCAATTCGGTATAGGTTCAGCTGATCCATTTGTTGTAGCAATTTATTCGCACGCGCTTCGTCAGCTGAAGGTTCCTCACCGCGCGTGCTGAAGGATAAAGGGGTCAACGGACCGCCCTGACCGCTATATCCGCGCCGGACCTGTTCTAAGATCCGGTCGGTTGGCATGCCCGCGCTGCGGAACATCTTATCCAATGGTTGAACCGAAATGGTCATTGCTTCTTCTAACTGGCGAAAGATCTGATCATTTTGCTCTTTCATCAGGGCGATATGTTGTTCAAGCGTCGCACGGTCGTCTAGCGCAGCTTGCGCGTCCGTCTGAATTTGATCCCGCTCTTCGGCGGTTTTGGCCAATGCCTCGGCCATGAAATCCATCTGTATCGGGTCAAAAGAAACGGACCCATTGTTGGCAAGGTCGCTTTCAGTCTGCTCCGTCAGCTGCGTCAATGATTGGCGTGCGGCTTCGCGCTGCTTCATAGTGCTGCGCAGGGTCGTTTGGATAACCTCGATTCCCGTCTCAAGCTCACGTCGCAACGTTTCTGAGGTTAGCAAATCCGATTGCATCACCGAAATCTGCGACAGGGCAGCATTGAACCGCTGCTGCGCCGCCAGCGCTTCGACGGCCCGGCTGTCACGTTCAAGCGACAGAGCGTTCAAACGCTCTTGGTAGGTGGCTTGATCCCGTTTGGCTTGTTCTCGAAAGTTACCAGAGCCTATGCTGTCCATGAGCAGGATCGCGGTTGAAACGATGCTCCAAGCGACAACTCCAGCAACGCCCGCAAAGGCCAACAACTGGGTTTCAGGTTTGAGCCGGATAAATCGGGTGTCATTGTCCGATTTAAGAAAAACGCGACGCTCTGGAAAAAGCTTCTCCAGGGTCCCGTGTATTTTTATTGCAAGACGTGTTCGCACGCGTCCACCCTTTGTTTCCCCATTCAAGACCACAGGGCTGAGGCCTGTTGGTCCTGAGGCGTGTGAATACCTGTGAGGGGGCGATTGGGCAAGTTTGTTAACAAGATCGGCAGGGTTAGCCGCATTTTGTAACATCAACCGGCGAAAAATCGCCGATCCAGCCAGCTCACAAACATTGAGAGACAGGCTCAGGGATTTTCTTTTTCCAAAGTCTCGGTCAACGGCCAATAAAAATCCGGGGGGATTCCGGCCTCAGCGCGCTTTTCCTCGTTGAAAGGAGGTTTTAGTGCCCCTTGAAAGTAGCGCCGAACAAGGTCATGAAAGGCGTCTTTGGGATCGATGTTGTCGCGTCCGCACAAAAAGTGAAACCATTTGGACCCATAGGCAACGTGACCAACCTCTTCGGCATAAATGATTTCCAGAGCTTCAATTGCTTTAGGCAATTTGGCGCTTCTAAACACATTGATCATCCCTGGGGTTACATCCAAACCACGTGCTTCGAGGACCATTGGAACAACGGCTAAACGTCCCAGAAGATCCTCGGCGGTGTCTTCGGCTGCGCGCCACATGCCTGCATGCGCGGGCAGGGCTCCGTAGAAACTGCCCAAATCTTCCAAGCATCCGCAAACCAGATTGAAATGACGAGATTCTTCTTCGGCGCATTTGACCCAGTCGTCGTAGAACCCCATCGGCATTGGCACATGACCAAACCGCGCGATGATATCCCAATGCAGGTCGACGGCGTTCAGTTCGATATGTGCGACCGCATGTAAAAGAGCGATCCGACCAGCGTCTGATCCAGGACGCCTGCGCGGTACATCACGCGGCGATAGAAGCTCGGGCTTGTCTGGGCGCTTAGGGTGAATCGGAGGCGTAGCGGTCCCGATTTCAATGTTTGGTCCTTCACCCGCTCTGAAGTCTCGCCAAGCTTTGGCATATTTTCGAGACAGATCTGTTTTCGCCTGACCGTCTGCCGTCTGCAGAACATCGACGGCCATTTGTGCAAGGGTCAGTGTCATAGGGCTTTTGTCGCTTCTAGAACTTCTTCAACGTGACCGGGTACTTTGACTTTACGCCAGATTCGCAGAATCTTTCCATCGCTGCCAATCAGAAACGTCGATCGTTCTATGCCCCAGTGCTTTTTGCCATAGAGGTTTTTTTCCTTCCACACGTCATAATCTTCGCATGTGGTGCCATTTTCGTCCGAAAGAAGCGGCGTGGTCAGTTGGTGTTTCGTTATAAACTTCTCATGTTTGGCGACCGTATCTTTGGAAATTCCGAAAACCTGAACGCCAAGGTCGGCAAAGGCTTGCAAGGCATGTGAAAAGCCAATGGATTCCTTGGTACAGCCCGGGGTATCATCGCGAGGATAGAAAAACAGGACAACGGCACTTCCACGCAGGTCCGATAAATTTACGTCGCTGCCCCCGTCACGTGGCAGGGAAAAATCAGGGGCGAGATCGGAAATTTCGAGCATGAATAAACTCCGGCAAGGATTCAGATGTTGGTGCGCGCATCATAGGTTGCGGTTGAAAAGTTGAAAGAGACCCAACACAATTCCTTGGCAAAGACCAAGGCAAACGATGCGACGCCAGTGGTTCGCAAGCGATCTCGGGTGCGTTCAAGTAGCCTGTGGGTTCTGCGAGGGACATTGGCACTGATTGTGTTGATGGCGCTGAGCGTCGCCATGGCTATGGGTCAAAAAATTCATGCCCCTGAATGGCTGCGTCAACAAGTTGAATCGCGAATCGAACAGAACCTAGGAGGCATGGATCTGTCCTTTGGTGAGGTCAGCGTGATCGTCAATAAAGGGTGGCGTCCACGTGTGCGTCTGGAAAACCTGAATTTAAAGGATTCAGAAGGCCGCCAAATCATACAGCTCAGAGATGTCGAAGCGACGATTGCCGTGCTGCCTTTGCTTTCGGGACAAATCCAACCTGAACGCGTCCAAATGAATGGGGCGTTCATCACGCTGCGCCGGGGGGAGGACGGCAACCTTACGCTAGCCTTTGATAACTTCGATCGCCCCGTCAACAGTGCGCCGAATATGGCAGAGCTGATCGAGGAATGGGATCGTGTTTTTCTGCGTCCGCATTTTGCGTCGCTTTCCTCCCTAGAGCTGAATGGCATAAATCTGAATTACGAGGATTTGCGACACAAAAGAGCGTGGACGCTGGATGGTGGGCGCATTCAAATCACTCTGGGAGAAGACAGTTTGCGTTTGGCAACTGGGTTCACCCTTTTGAGTGGCGGGGATACCGTCAGTGCAATTGAGGCGAATTATTCAAGTAAGCTTGGTCAACCCGATGCGTTTTTCGGTGTGTCCGTCACGGATTTGCCTGCTGCAGACATTGCGCTCCAAACCCCTGCGTTGGCTTGGATGCAGGTACTGCGCGCCCCTATTTCCGGGGCTTTGCGCGGCAGCGTGGATGAGGCCGGCACCCTAGGCCCGATATCGGCAACGTTGCAGATTGCAGCTGGGGTGTTGCAGCCAAATGAAAAAACAAAACCAATCCCATTTAACGGGGCACGCACATATTTCACATTTGACCCGCTCAAAAACGAACTGGACTTCAATGAGCTCTCTGTCGATAGCGCTTGGGGAAGCGCAAACGCCGAAGGGAAGGCGTACCTGGATGGGGTTGAGCAAGGTCAGTTGGAAAACCTTGTCGGGCAATTTCAATTTGCAAGCCTAAGTGTAAACCCCGCCGGGTTGTTCAAAGACCCAATCTCACTGGATCGGGTTGATGTCGATTTCCAGATGAAACTGAATCCGTTTCGGTTCCAAGTTGGCCAAATGAACATCGTGGATCAGGATCAGACACTCCGACTTTCTGGGCTATTGGCCGCGAAACCCGCTGGGTGGCTGTTAGATGTTGATGGTGCGCTAGATCGCACAACACCCGCTCATATTTTGTCCTACTGGCCACCATCTTTGGCGGTAAAGCCGCGATTATGGGTTCAGAAGAACTTGATGGAGGGAGAGGCGACCAACGCAGATCTCGCTTTGCGGATACGACCCGGTGTTGAACCCAAACTTTTTGGGAACTTTGATTTTTCTAATGCTAAGGTCAAGTTTGCAAAGACTTTACCCCCTGTTGTCGGTGGTCGTGGGCAAGCCAGTTTAACGGGGAAACGGTTCGCTTTACTTGCCCACGCGGGCACGATTGTCACCGATTATGGCGACACGATTGATGCGACCGGAACATCATTCATCATTCCTAACATTACTATCCCCAAGGCTGCGCCAGGAATCGCTCGGATCATAGGATCGGGCAGTGTGGCTTCGTTTTTGTCCCTCTTGGACCGACCACCATTGAATGTAATGAAAGAGGCCAACCTTCCGGTTGATTTGGCCAAAGGGCAGGTGAATGTCCGCGGTACCTTGGCTTTGCCTCTCAAAGATCGTGTCACGATTGATGACATGGAGTTTCATCTGACTGGTGATGTTTCAAACGTGCACAGTTCAGTACTGGTGCCGGGCGTTGATATCAGTGCGCCTTTGTTGCAGGTCTCCGGAAATCAGACAGGTCTTACATTGTCAGGGGACGGTTTTTTCGGGGCTGTTCCGTTAACCGCCAGTTGGCATCAGCCTATCGGAAAAGTTCGTGGTCAGCGCAGCCGCCTGACCGGGGAAATCGAGGTGTCCCAACGTTTGTTGCAGCAGCTTGAAACAGGCCTACCGCCTGAAATGGTTTCCGGCACCGGAAAGGCTCAACTCACGCTCGAACTGGGGGGTAAGCAGCCGACGACCCTGTCTGTTCTCTCTGATCTCCAAGGGGTTCGGCTCGCACTACCTGATCTGAATTGGGTGAAACCTCCGAACGTTAAAGGGAGTTTGGATCTGAAAGCAACGCTGGGTAAGACAGGCGTGATCGAGACGATCTCAATTGCGGGGAATGGGTTACGAGCCAATGGATCCTTAACGTTTGACGAATCCAGCGGGTTGAAACGCGCGCGCTTCAGAACTTTTGAACTAGGCCAGTCTGTCGCGGTACCAGTTGAACTTATTGGGCAAGGCAAAGGGAATGCCCCGCAGATTCGCATTCTGGGCGGGGTGATCGATTTACGAAAATTACCCGAGACATCAGGGGCCGGTGCTGGCGTTTCGAGCGGCCAGACGTCGGAAAAAATGGATGTGAAACTGGATCGCCTCCAGGTCACCGACTCGATTGCGCTGACGGCTTTCACAGGGCAGTTTTCAGCCAAGGGGGCTCTGTCCGGAAACTTTACAGCACAATTGAATGGTCAAACATCCTTGCAGGGGCAGGTATTGGCTCGCAAGTCAGGGACGGGTGTATTCCTGCAATCCGACGATGCGGGAGGTATTTTACGCGCGTCAGGCATTATGGATCAGGCATTCGGAGGCGATTTCAAACTATCGCTTGAGCCTCTCAAAGGCGCAGGTTTCTACGATGGGCGCTTGAAAATTAACAAAACCAGAATTCGGGATGCACCCGCGATGGCGGCTCTGTTCAATGCGATCAGTGTCGTTGGGCTGGTCGATCAAATGGCGGGACAGGGCATACTTTTCTCTGAAATTGATGGTAAAATGCGTATCAGCCCCAATTCCATTCGTATCCTGGAGGGCAGCGCGGTGGGTCCGTCAATCGGGCTGTCTGTAGATGGGTCTGTTGATACTGAGCGTAAACGCCTAAATCTGCGCGGCGTGGTCTCTCCAATCTATTTGCTGAATGCCATTGGCAGCGTTCTGACCCGCAAGGGCGAAGGCGTTATCGGCTTCAATTATACCCTAACAGGCCCAATGGACCGGCCTGATGTTTGGGTCAATCCGCTGTCTGGTTTGGCTCCGGGTTTCTTGCGCAATCTCTTGCGAGCCCCATCAGATTTACCGCCTATTTCGCCAGCACCGGCGCCTACAAAGGGCCCTTCGTCTAGCCCTAAGTCGAGCCCAGGTGGGAACCGCTGAGGGCGATAAGGAGTGGCATTCATATTCCAGCCACATTATAGCGCCGTGCATGAAACTCAGTGATTTTGATTTTGATCTTCCAGAAGATCTGATTGCCACACGTCCGGCGTCTCCGCGTTCGTCGGCGCGCTTACTTGTGGCCGACGCAGGGCAGATAACTGATGCCCATGTTTTCGATCTGACGGAATGGCTGCGCTCTGGCGACCGTTTGGTTCTAAATGACACAAAAGTTCTGCCAGCGCGGCTTAGCGGTAAGCGTCATCGCGATAGCGCACAGGGACCGGTGTCCGCCGCGATCGAAGTTACGTTGCTTGATCCCAAAGCAAGCGGCACCTGGACCGCTTTGTTAAAACCACTGAAGAAAATAAAAATTGGTGAAAGCATCATCTTCACCGATCAGTTTTCAGCCGTTCTAGAAGATGTGATCGAAGGGCAGGGCGTATTAAGGTTTAATCTGACTGGGTCAGATTTTGACGGCGCGCTGAGCGAGGCGGGCGCGATGCCCTTGCCTCCGTATATTGCGGCAAAGCGCAAAGCTGATGCACAGGACAAAACGGATTACCAAACTGTTTGGGCCCGCCACGCGGGGGCCGTTGCTGCGCCAACGGCGTCCCTGCATTTTGATGACACTCTATTGTCTAAGCTGATTTCAAAAGGCGTGGAGTTTACACATGTAACGCTACATGTCGGCGCGGGGACCTTTCTACCAGTCAAGGTTGAGGATGTCACAACCCATAAAATGCATGCCGAATGGGGCCATGTCAGTGAGCAGGCGGCAGCCGAGATAAACGAAACCAAGGCCGCCGGTGGGCGTGTTATTCCAGTCGGGACAACCGCCTTGCGCTTGATCGAAAGCGCCGCACGCTCTGGTCGGATCCAAGCTTGGGACGGAGAGACCGATATCTTTATCTACCCTGGGTTTGAATTTCACGTCGCCGATGCATTGATGACCAATTTCCACCTGCCAAAATCCACCCTCTTGATGCTTGTTTCAGCGCTGATGGGCAAAGGCCAAATGGACGAGATTTATGCTCACGCGGTAAATTCCCGCTACCGGTTTTTCTCTTATGGGGATGCGTCGCTTTTGTTCCCATCTTAGCCGTTTCCACGAAATCCGACTCTGCAAATGTCGTAGACAAGCGCGCTAGTTCGGGTGTCTGATGACACTTGGAGTTTCAACGCTGTCGGATAATACGGAGACGCCCGATGCTGCAGGTTTTGTCAAACGCTTGGGCTCTATTGCTTGGCATGGGTTTATTGATGGTCGGAAACGGCCTTCAAGGCACTTTGATTGGTGTTCGGGGAGAGATCGAAGGCTTTTCGACCTTTGAAATGTCGGTCGTCATGTCCGGATACTTTATTGGTTTTCTGGGGGGATCGCGGCTTGCCCCTGATATGATCCGACGTGTGGGCCATGTCCGCGTGTTTGCTGCATTAGCGTCGTTCATCTCGGCGGTCATGATCATGTACCCGGCTCTGACAGAACCAGTTGCGTGGTTTATCGGGCGTGTGATGATCGGGTTTTGTTTCTCTGGGGTGTATGTCACGGCTGAGAGCTGGCTCAACAATGCTGCAGACAACGAAAACCGTGGTCAGGCGTTGTCCCTGTATATGATTGTTCAAATGATCGGAATCATCAGTGCGCAAGGCCTGATTCTTGTCGGAGACCCTGCCGGTTATGAAACATTTGTAATTGCGTCGATCCTTGTTTCGATCTCATTCGCGCCCATTCTGTTGTCAATTTCCCCCACACCGGCATTTGAAACAGCCAAACCCATGACGCTTCGCAAAATTCTCCAAACGTCTCCCTTGGGTTGCATCGGGATGTTCTTGCTAGGGGGAGTTTTCTCCGCACAATTTGGAATGGGCGCGGTTTATGGTGCAAAAGTTGGCCTCAATCTGCCCCAAATTTCCGTCTTTGTAGCCGCTTTCTATGTTGGTGCTTTGTTGGCGCAATACCCTCTGGGCTGGATCTCAGATCGGATGGATCGTCGGACATTAATCTTGTTAGTGGCCTCTGCGGGCGGGGGCGGGTCAATGTTGGGCATGATCTTTGGAACCGAAATTATTTTGCTCCTCGTTTCGGCTTGCATTATCGGCGGGATGAGTAACCCGTTGTATTCATTGCTTATTGCATACACGAATGACTATTTAGATCATGACGATATGGCCGCTGCATCGGGTGGATTGGTTTTCATCAACGGGTTGGGCGCAATTTCTGGTCCGTTGATTACCGGGTGGCTGATGGGGGAAAATGTATTTGGGCCATCAGGCTATTTCTTGTTCATGGGGATCTTATTGTTCACGCTGGCGGCCTATGCGGTGTACCGCAAAACGCAACGCGCTGCGATCCCAGTGGAAGAGACCAGCCCGATTATGCCGATGTACCCTTCGGCGACGCAAGTTGCCGTAGAGGTTGCTCAGGAGGTTGCGATCGAGGCCGATTTGGAGGAGCAAAACTCGCAAGATGTCGCATAGCGAATAGAATTATGTCGCCTGTGTTGCAAGATGTTACTGTAATTTTTTTGTAAAAGAATCTTTAATACCCATGTGCTTGGGGGAAACAAATGGAGAAAGACCCATGGTCGGTCCCGAAGAGGTTTTAAGTTTCTGGCTGGATGAAGTTGGTCCGGACGGGTGGTATAAACAGGATGAGGTGCTAGACGCTGAAATCCGGAAACGCTTCCTAAGCACATGGGAAGCGGCTTGCGAAGGCAAGTTTTCGTTATGGTTGACATACCCTAGCGGTGCTCTGGCTTACACGATCCTAACAGACCAATTTCCGCGCAATATGTTCCGCAGCGATGGCAAGGCTTTTTCCACGGATCGGGCTGCTTTGTCTGCAGCCAAGGCGGCCATCGACAAAAAATGGGACTTGCGAATTGACGAACCGGCGCGTCAGTTCTTTTACCTTCCGCTAATGCATTCCGAAAATCTCTGCGATCAAGAGCGGTGTGTTCGACTGATGTGTAAAAGGATGTCCAAATCGAGTGAATCGAATTTGCTGCACGCGCGCGCGCATCGCGAAGTTATCCGTCAGTTTGGCCGTTTCCCATATCGCAACGAAGCGCTGCGACGGGAAACAACTGCATGCGAAATGACGTTTGTTACGCAGGGCGGTTACGGTGAAACAGTACGCAGCCTACAAGCTGCTGTGGGTTAACTCACTGGTGTGCACCCCCTAAAATCAGAAATGCTGCGGGCTGCTGTGTCCGCAGCGGTCTCAATTGTATAGTCGATCAGCTTTTCCGGTGCATCTACAAGGGCGGTGATTTTGTCCTGTGCGGCGTCAATTTTCGCTTCGATAACTGTTACCCTGTTCATGAGGCCTTGCGCAGCGGCAGAGGTCAGCTCTGATCCACTGGACTTAAGGGCAGCAAGATCTTGACGTAATCCGGCTAACTCCTCGCGAGTGGCTTTGACCTCGTCGCGCAATGGGGTCACGCGCTGCAATGTAAGGGCAAAGTTCTCCGTCATTGCATCAACAGCCGCTGTCGTTTTCCAGGCTAAGAACAAACATAATGCAACAAGAATGAGTGTTGCGTTGAGCAAGGCCAAGGCAAGGTCTTTAAGGGTTTTCGTCATAATGAACCTCTGAAATTTTGGTGTGCTCTCTTAGTGAGTGAGCATCAGAATTGCGTTTTTTGTTTCAGTTGTAGCCATTCAAGTAGAGCGGGTATAGGCTGGAAGAAAGCCGAATTTAGCATTGTAACCTTGCGTCGCATTTGTCGCGGAAGGTCTCTGTTGATGTGTGTGTAAAGTTAGTTTAACGGTAAACTAGTTTTGAAACGACCTGCGTCGAGGGGATACCATGGCTTCGAAATCTTTTGATCTGATCGTTGTTGGCGCGGGGCCAGGCGGCTACGTCGCCGCAATTCGTGGCGCACAATTGGGTTTGTCTGTCGCCGTGGTTGAACGCGAGCATCTTGGCGGAATTTGTCTGAACTGGGGCTGTATCCCAACCAAGGCTCTGTTGCGGTCATCCGAAGTGTTTCACTTGATGGAACGCGCTAAGGATTTTGGACTTAAGGCTGACAACATCGGGTATGATCTGAATGCAGTTGTGAAACGCTCGCGCGGTGTTGCGGCGCAATTGTCAGGCGGCATTGGACATTTGTTGAAAAAGAACAAAGTCACTGTTGTGATGGGCGAGGCAACGCTGCCCGCCAAAGGGCGAGTGTCGGTGAAGTCTGACAAGGGGACAGAGGAACTGGTAAGCAAGAATATCATTCTGGCGACCGGTGCACGCGCGCGTGAATTGCCCGGCCTAGAAGCGGACGGAGATTTGGTTTGGACCTACAAACATGCGCTTGATCCTGTGCGGATGCCCAAAAAGTTGTTGGTGATTGGGTCGGGTGCGATTGGTATCGAATTCGCCAGTTTTTATAATACGCTTGGGGCGGACACCACCGTGGTCGAAGTTATGGATCGGGTGCTGCCGGTCGAAGATGCTGAGATCAGCGCGTTCGCGAAAAAGGCGTTTACCAAGCAGGGTATGAAGATCATGGAAAAAGCCATGGTCAAGCAATTGGATCGCGGCAACGGTAAAGTCACCGCACATATCGAAACCAACGGCAAAATTGAAAAGCAAGAGTTTGACACCGTGATCTCCGCAGTCGGGATCGTCGGAAATGTCGAAGGTCTGGGTTTAGAGGCACTGGGTGTCACTATTGATCGTACCCATGTCGTGACCGATGAATTCTGTCGTACGGGCATCGAAGGTCTCTATGCGATTGGCGATATCGCGGGTGCGCCTTGGTTGGCTCATAAAGCCAGCCACGAAGGAGTCATGGTGTCCGATTTGATTGCGGGTAAGCACGCGCACCCCGTGAAACCAGAAAGCATCGCAGGCTGTACCTATTGCCATCCGCAAGTCGCGAGCGTTGGGTACTCTGAAGCAAAAGCCAAAGAGCTTGGCTATGATATCAAAGTGGGTCGTTTTCCGTTTATGGGGAATGGCAAAGCCATCGCTTTGGGAGAACCTGACGGGTTGGTCAAAACGATCTTTGATGCCAAGACCGGAGAGTTGCTGGGCGCGCATATGATCGGTGCTGAAGTGACCGAGATGATCCAAGGGTATGTGGTCGGTCGTCAGTTGGAAACAACTGAGGAAGACCTGATGAACACAGTCTTCCCGCACCCAACCCTATCGGAAATGATGCACGAAAGCGTCTTGGACGCCTACGACCGGGTCATTCATATGTAAGACCTAATTTTCCGTTCTGTGTCTTGGGCCTTCGCCAGTTTGTGCGGAGGCCCATTTTCGTTTGAACGAGTCCGACAAAGGCCCCGTGCGTTTTGTTCGTCCGTCTTAGATGGCTTCTACGACACCACCTGCACGCCGCCAGTGATCGAGACCTCCGATGTTGTGCACATTCTGATACCCGAGCTTTTTGAGAATACGCTTACCAGCCATGCTGCGCGCGCCCGATGCACAATAGAGCGCGATACACGCGTTGGCGTGCAGATCTGTGATGAATTCCGGGTTCTTGGGGTCCGCTTTTTTCTTTAAGTATGACAAGGGGATATGCAAGGCACCCTTCGCCAATCCCGACGTCCGAACTTCGGTCAAATCACGTACATCAACTACGGTAATTGTTCCGTTTCTATGCTTTTCGATCGCATCCGCCGCGTCGAGTCCTGTGCCAAAAAGGGCTTTCAGGTTAAACATGTAAGTATCCCGTTTCGCTGTCTGGTATCCTTGTATGTAATTAACATTCGAATAATGGAATGTAAATAAACGCAAGCAAAATGTAAAAGTTCACACTTTGTTCACTCTTTTGGCTTGGAGACTCGGCGCCTCTGTCCTATTTCATAGATAACCGGAACCGAGGGCATCATGGCTGAACTGAAAAACATCGAGGTGCGCGGCGCGCGCGAGCATAACCTCAAAGGGATCGACGTGGATATTCCGCGCGATCAGCTAGTGGTGATCACCGGCCTTTCTGGTTCAGGCAAGTCATCTCTGGCGTTTGATACGATCTATGCCGAAGGGCAAAGACGCTATGTTGAATCACTCAGTGCTTATGCCCGCCAATTCCTTGATATGATGGAAAAACCTGATGTGGATCACATCAGTGGTCTGAGCCCGGCGATTTCGATTGAACAGAAAACCACCTCGAAGAACCCGCGCTCGACCGTCGGGACCGTGACCGAGATCTACGACTATATGCGTCTTCTCTTTGCACGATCTGGAACGCCGTATTCGCCTGCAACCGGCAAGCCGATTGAGGCACAGCAAGTTCAGGACATGGTGGATCGCATCATGACGATGGAGGAGGGCACCCGCGGCTATTTGCTGGCCCCCATCGTTCGCGATCGCAAAGGTGAATACCGCAAAGAGTTTCTCGAGCTGCGTAAACAAGGGTTTCAGCGGGTCAAAGTCGATGGCGCGTTCTATGAACTGGATGAACCCCCAACGCTGGACAAAAAATTCCGGCATGACATCGACGTCGTCGTGGACCGGTTGGTGGTACGCGAAGGGATGGAGACGCGTCTGGCTGATAGCTTACGGACAGCTCTGGATCTGGCTGATGGCATCGCAATTCTGGAAACAGCGCCGCGTGAGGGGGATTCAGAGCGGATTACATTCAGCGAGAATTTCGCCTGTCCTGTCAGCGGATTCACCATTCCGGAAATTGAACCCCGATTGTTTTCGTTTAACGCACCGTTTGGCGCGTGCCCCGATTGCGATGGGCTGGGGGTTGAATTGTTTTTTGACGAACGCCTTGTTGTGCCTGATCAATCGCTCAAGGTTTACGACGGGGCGCTTGCACCTTGGCGTAAGGGGAAATCTCCATATTTTCTGCAAACCATCGAAGCTATCGCCAAACACTATGAATTTGACAAGAACACGGCTTGGAAAGACCTGCCTGCCCACGTGAAACAGGTTTTCCTATATGGCTCTGGTGAGGAAGAGATTGATTTCCGCTATGACGAAGGTGGGCGCGTCTATCAGGTCAGTCGCGTGTTCGAAGGTGTCATTCCCAATATGGAACGCCGCTATCGTGAAACGGATTCGAATTGGATCCGCGAAGAATTTGAGCGTTACCAAAACAACCGATCCTGTGGTGCGTGCGGGGGTTATCGACTGCGGGAAGAGGCGCTAGCGGTCAAGATTGCCCAAATGCATGTGGGGCAGGTGGTTCAGATGTCGATCCGCGAGGCCCTGGCCTGGATCGAAGATGCGCCAAATCACCTGAGCAAACAAAAGAATGAAATCGCGCGCGCAATCTTGAAAGAGATCCGCGAGCGGTTGGGATTCCTGAACAATGTTGGACTGGAATACTTAACACTGTCGCGAAATAGCGGGACCTTGTCTGGCGGGGAAAGCCAGCGGATCCGTCTTGCCAGCCAAATTGGATCAGGTTTGACCGGTGTATTGTACGTCTTGGATGAACCCTCGATTGGTTTGCATCAACGTGACAATGACCGCTTGCTGGGCACGCTGAAGAATCTACGCGATCAGGGCAATACGGTCATTGTCGTCGAGCACGATGAAGAGGCGATCCGCGAAGCCGACTATGTCTTTGACATTGGGCCGGGGGCGGGTGTGCATGGGGGGCAGGTGGTTAGCCATGGTACTCCGGAACATGTCACTGCCGACCCTGCATCTATTACAGGGCAATACCTTTCTGGTACCCGCGAGATCTCTGTGCCTGTCAAACGGCGCAAGGGGAACAAGAAAAAGCTAAAGGTTGTCAAAGCGACCGGGAATAACCTTAAGAACGTCACCGCTGAATTCCCACTTGGAAAATTTGTTTGCGTGACGGGGGTTTCTGGCGGTGGGAAATCCACGCTAACGATTGAGACATTGTTCAAAACGGCTTCGATGCGATTGAACGGCGCGCGCCAAACTCCTGCGCCGTGTGAAACGATTAAGGGTCTTGAACATCTGGATAAAGTTATCGATATCGATCAGCGCGCAATTGGACGTACACCGCGTTCAAACCCAGCGACCTATACCGGGGCCTTCACACCCATCCGAGATTGGTTTGCGGGTCTGCCCGAGGCAAAAACCCGTGGATATAAGCCGGGCCGTTTTTCATTTAACGTCAAAGGTGGCCGGTGCGAGGCTTGTCAGGGCGATGGTGTGATCAAGATTGAGATGCACTTTTTGCCTGACGTCTACGTCACATGCGAAACGTGCAAAGGTGCACGCTACAATCGTGAAACACTGGAAGTGACCTTTAAAGGCAAGAGTATTGCTGACGTTCTGGATATGACAGTTGAAGATGCACAAGAGTTCTTCAAGGCGGTGCCATCAATCCGGGACAAGATGGATGCGTTAATGCGTGTTGGACTTGGCTACATCAAGGTTGGGCAGCAAGCGACGACATTGTCCGGCGGTGAGGCGCAGCGTGTAAAACTGTCTAAAGAACTGGCCAAACGTTCGACTGGGAGAACACTCTATATTCTTGATGAACCGACCACGGGACTTCATTTTGAAGATGTCCGTAAGCTGTTGGAAGTTCTTCATGAATTGGTAGATCAGGGAAATACGGTTGTTGTCATCGAACACAATTTGGATGTGGTGAAAACAGCAGATCACATCATTGATATCGGCCCCGAAGGTGGCGATGGCGGTGGTATGATTGTCGTCGAAGGGACACCTGAAAAGGTTGCAGAATGCGCGGGCAGTCACACGGGCCAGTATCTGAAACCGATGCTGAAACAGAAACGTGTTGCTGCCGAATGAGAGCTCGTGGGGGGCGACCCCCACGTTGATGCTGTGAAGCGGGTTGGGACCGCGAATTACCGAACTTTCGTTTCAGACAGGCACAGAGACATAAGCTCTGCAAAGCTATCTGCGTCCAGTGTGTCAAACCGACCAGAGAGGTCTTCGATACGGGTTGCGCGTTCTGTTCCCACAACCGGGTCAGCGAACAGGTGAAACTTATCTGATATGTCTGCATCACTCAGCGGCAAGTCTGTGTCTCCTCGGGGTGTTCGCGGGTCTGCGGTCAAGCGTCTGCCATCTGTCAATTCCAGCGTCACTTCGGCCCAGCGTTTGCCAACACTGATCGCTGTGAAGTGATCATCGTCAATCAATGTTGTTGCTTTGCTCAGGCGCAAAATGTCGGGATCCGTCAAAGTGGCGGTGTCTAGCTCAGATACACCCACCTGGCCGCGTACAATCATCGTCGCCACAGGAAATGCGATAGAATAAGCGAATTCATCCGGAGATGTAGGTGTATGGCCGGCCAAGCGTGTTGCATTGTGGAATGTACGGATCTCGACCTTGGCAACCTGATCATGTGTTAGGTTGTGTGTAGCAATCAAATCTGCGGCAGCGTCCAATGCAGGGTGGGCCCAGCGACAACACGGATACGGCTTGTAATGCGTGTCTTCAACCAACCGCCAGCCACTTCCCAGATCCTCCCAGAACTGGCGTGCATCGGGTCCCTCGCAGGTGAGTGCAGGTGCGCCTGTAAAGCCAAGCAGTGCCAAATAACCACCTGTAACACCGGACGGCGCCCCCCAGCCAACACCATCTCGAACCATGGTCGGGTGGTCGATACAACGCATCATTTGACTGCGCGGCCCATGATATTCACTGATACCTGCAGCCTGTCGGATCTGTTCGGCAGAGCCGCCCAGCTGTTGTGCTACGGCTGCGCCAACTCCTACTGCCGTCCATGCGCCAGAGGTATGGTAATCGGCGCAGGTGGCATGTTGAGCCAGCCCCGCGCGATAACTTACCTCATAGGCCGCCGCGAGCGTGACAGCAAAGCTGCGACCATCAACCGGTTTACCCAAAGAAGCATTTGCATCCGCAACAGCCATCAGTGCAGGAAAGATTGCAGACCCAGCGTGGCCTTTGCAGGGAGAGGTCCCGTCATGCGCGTCTATGCTGTCGACCGTAAATGCGCCAGCCATGGCTGCGCCAGCTGGACTGACGCTCGCGCCATTCATCAGGATGCGGGCAGGTCCCGCCTGGGTCACCCCAAACATTGCCTGCGCCCCCTTTCGGGCAATATCTGCCAACGGAGTAGTGGACCCAACTGCTGCGACCCCCATCGTATCGGTAAAACTGCGACGCAATACTTTCAGCACGGACTCGGGCAAAGCATCATAGGTCAACTCGGCGGTGAAGTCGTGAAAGCGAAGGGGCATTCGGGCATTCTCCAATCTGGTCAAGTCAGACTAGGCTGATCACCCTGTAGAAACTGCCGGTTTGCGACATCAAACGACGCAATTCGCCCGGACACCTTGGATTGTCTTGGGCTGCTTATCGTTGGGCCAAAGACTGAATTTGCAAGTGCGACGCGCCAGCATTGGCGCGTCGCATTCTTAGTTCTTACTCGCGCCCGCGTTTTTCAAAGCGTGGCAACATGGCTGAGAAATCCATGCCCAATCCATCTTCGTTTTCAACAAACTGAGCATAAAGTGCCTGTGCCAAAGCACCCATTGGGGTGTCAGCATCAGCGCTTTCAGCCGCTTGCTGGCTTAGTCGCAGATCTTTCAACATCAGATCAGCGGCAAACCCGGGCTGATAATCATTATCCGCTGGGGATTGCGGCCCCACACCGCGTGCAGGGCAATAGGCGTTCATGGTCCAGCTGTAGCCGGATGATGTGGAAACGACATCAAACATCTTCTGGCGGTCCAGACCGAGTTTGTCTGCAAGGGCAAATGCCTCACATGTGGCGATCATGGTGACTCCCAAGATCATGTTGTTACAGATCTTGGCCGCTTGCCCGGAACCGGCATCTCCACAATGCACGGCTTTTTGACCCATGATATCGAACAATGGGTCCGCTTTGCCGAACGCCTCAGCTGACCCGCCAGCCATAAACGTTAACGTGCCACCAGCCGCGCCGCCAATGCCGCCTGAAACAGGGGCATCGACAAATAACAACCCAGCTGCTTGTGTGTCTGCATCAACAGCACGGGCGCTGTCGACGTCTACGGTTGAACAGTCAATCAACACGGCACCCTTAGACATCGCTGGAATGACATCGGCCGCAACAGCGCGCAGAATGCTGCCGTTGGGCAGCATGGTGATAACTGCATCCGCACCTGCGGCTGCCTCCGCCCCAGAGGACACCATTGTTACACCGTCGATGTTGACTTCTGCCATGTCGAACCCAACGACGTCATGGCCTGCTTTGGCAAGATTAGCCGCCATTGGGCCGCCCATGTTACCCAATCCGATGAACCCGATTTTCATGGCTTTCTCCTCTTCAAATGTCAGTGCGTCTGCGCCAAGAGGCTGCAGCATTTTTGACACCGCAACAGTTGGCACTGATGTTCCTGCAAACTGCCATTTGGGTGTCCGATCCTTGTCGATGATCTGGGCGCGGATGCCTTCCAGAAAATCACCGTGCTCCATGGCACGATAAGTAAAGCGATACTCCAACTCCAACGCTTTGCGGATACTCAGAGATGGGCCGCGCAAACGATGTATCATCTCAACGGTGCAGGCCATTGAAATCGGGCTGTTGCGGTTGATTGCCTTCAGAGTCTTTTGTGCAAACTCACTTTCATCGCCAGTAAGGCTGTTTTGAATATCACCCAGAGTTTCACCTGCAAAGTGTCGATCAATATCGATCTGAGCCGCACGCAGGGGACCGGGCTCAGGGTCCTGAGCATGCGTTGCGATATGCGCAGGGTCGCCCGAGGCTTCGAGCAGTTCGATTAGATCAGCCCATTGCTCTTGCGGGATATACGTATCGGCAAACCCAGCGAGGATTGCATCATCTGGCCCAAGGCGACCCGCAGTAATGCCCAGATATTCTCCCAAACGACCGGGGGCCAATGCAAGGATGAGCGTGCCACCCACGTCGGGGACAAGGCCGATGCCGCATTCCGGCATAGCGATTTTTGAGCTTTCGCAAACCACTCGATGTGATCCGTGGCAACCTATGCCTACGCCACCACCCATCGTGAAACCCTGCAAGAAGCTGATCACTGGCTTTGGGTATTCGAACAAAAACGCATTCATTCGATATTCGTCGCGCCAAAACGTGCGGCCAAAATCGAAATTCCCGACAGTGCCAGTTTCATACAGTTCGGCAATATCGCCGCCGGCACAAAACGCCTTGTCGCCCTCGGCATCCAAGATGATCAGATCTACGGCGTCGTCTTCGCGCCAATTCCGCAAGGCCGTGTCGATGGCCATGCACATGTCATAGCTCATCGCGTTCAAGGCATGGGGGCGGGTTAGGGTGATCCGGCCCGCGCGGCCGGTAACCCTAATGTCGATATCGCTCATGTCAGCTCCGTTACCGATTGGTCAGCATGTGGCGCGCCACGATCACGCGCATGATTTCGTTGGTGCCTTCCAAAATTTGGTGAACCCGCAAATCACGTACGATTTTTTCGATGCCATAATCCGCCAGATATCCATAGCCACCATGCAGCTGCAAACACCCGTTGGCGACCTCAAATGAGACATCAGTGACCATCAGTTTAGCCATCGCGCAGAACTTTGACGCATCGTGCGCCCCATTATCCAACTTCCAAGCGGCCTGACGGAGGAACGTGCGCGCCGCTTGCAGTTTGGTTTCATATTCGGCCAGACGAAACTGAAGTCCTTGGAATTGGTCGATGGTCTTACCAAATGCTTTGCGTTCGGACATATAGTCCATCGTCAGATTGAGCGCAGTCTGTGCGCCACCCAAAGCCCCGGCGGAAATGTTCAGGCGACCACCGTCCAAGCCAGCCATCGCATACGAGAAACCGCGCCCTTCTTCACCGATCAGATTGCCAGCGGGAACTTTGCAATCATCAAACTGAACCTGTGCTGTTGGTTGTGCTTTCCAGCCCATCTTATCTTCGAGCCCGCCGAAACTTAGACCCTCGGCACCATCTTCAACAACAACGGTTGAAATCCCTTTGGGTCCATCCTCGCCGGTGCGAACCATTGTTATATAGGCATCGGAATAGCCACCACCCGAGATGAACGCTTTTGTTCCGTTCAGCTTATAGCCTTCGTTGTCGCGCTCAGCACGCGTGCGCAAGGCGGATGCGTCAGACCCGCTGCCGGGTTCGGTCAGGCAATACGAAAACACTTTGTTCATGGTGCAGAGATCAGGCAGCCATTTCTGCTTGGTTTCTTCACTGCCGAATTTGTCGATCATGCCGCCGCACATGTTGTGGATCGACAAAAACGAGCCAACGGCGGGGCAGGACATCGCTAGGGCCTCGAACACCATTGTCGCGTCCAAACGAGAGAGACCAGAGCCACCGTATTCTTCGGAAACGTACAAGCCGCCAAACCCGAGTTCCCCAATTTGAGGCCAAAGTTCCTTTGGAATCGTGCCTTGAGATTCCCAAGTTTGCGCGTGCGGGGCGATGTTTTCTTGTCCAAAGGCGTGTGCCATATCGAAAATGGCGCTCTGTTCCTCTGTCAGTGCGAAATCCATGCCTGTCTCCCTCCCGGCGTGATGAATTGAACGAGTGTTTATTTCGTAATCCTTACAGAAGTTTTGCAAGATCAGAAAGAGGCCGGGTTAGAGATCTGCTTGGAATTCGTCGATCAAATGTCGCACCACCGCGCGGCCGGGGTCTTCACCGTTGGTCACGGCGTTTGCATGAACCTGTCTTTGGCGACGAGCAGAGGTGCCAGTCTCTGCGATTTGTTTCAAGCGGGCGATTTCATGAACGGTGCCCAGCATTTCCATATCTTCAGAAAGCATCTGTTCCAACTCTTCCAAGAGAGTGACCATGGGTTTGATCGACCGGTCCCCGAAATCAATCAACCCCTCGCGCACGCCATAGCGTTGCGCGCGCCACCGGTTTTCGCCAACTAGAAAACGGTCATACTGCCGCCAGCGAAGGTTGCCTTCTTTCAGGCGGCACAACATACGCAGCAGCGCTTGATTGAGCGCGGCCAGAGCGAGCGCGTCTTCCAGCCGGGGTTGAACGTCCATGATGCGGGTTTCAAGCGTTGGGAACTGGTGCGAGGGGCGTAAATCCCACCAGATTTTGGTCGTGTCCTCAATCACCCCCAACTCGATCAGCGCGCCGGTGGTGCGTTCATATTCCGCCCAGCTACTAAAGTTGGGCGGCAGACCTGTACGGGGTAGATTGTCGAATACGGTCAAACGATAGGAGGACAGACCGGTGTCTTCTCCGTTCCAAAAGGGCGAGGAAGTGGAAAGCGCCAGCAAATGGGGCAGGAAGTAGCTCAGCTGTGGCATCAGATCGGCGCGCAAGGCTTGATCCTCAATCCCGACGTGCACATGCATGCCGCAGATCAGCATGCGACGCGCGACGCCACCAAGGGCATGTTGTAGTGCGTCATAACGGCTTTTCCGGGTGTGATGCTGGTCTTTCCAGTCGGCGAAAGGGTGGCAAGACACCGCAATCGGAGCCAGATTATAGTCTGCTGCGTGGCTGGAAACACAGGCGCGTAGGCGCTTTAGATCATCACGCGCGCTGGCGATTGTGGTATGAACGCGTGTCCCCACCTCGATTTGACACTGTAGAAATTCGGGGCTGACCTGACCTTGGAAATCAGCTTGGCAGGCTTGGATAAGCGCCTCGGGGGCGATGGCCAGGTTCAGTGAATCCTGATCGACCAGCAAATATTCCTCTTCAATGCCGAGTGTAAATTCCTGCTGCATTGCGGTCTCCTGTCTTGTGAAACCAGTGAAACCCGAATGGATCGTTTTGCCAATGGGGCAGTTTCGCGCTGTTGGGGTTGGAACAGCGCGCGAAGGCCGTTATTCAACCTTGGTGAGTGTGAGATGAAAAGGTGTCGGGCCGTGAAGAAACGAAAATTTCCTAAGATCAACGCTTTGCTTGATCCGCTAGACGTTAAGATCATTGATCGCTCAGAAGAGATTGCTGAAAAAGAACGCCTTGTTGCGTTTGAACGGCGAGGGGGTTTAGAAAAACCTGCCTATGCGCTCAGTTCCGGAATGGAGGGGTTCGACATTTCCGGCTTGGTGCGGGAATATGAAACCCACAAAGCTGCGTTGGCTGCGCTACACGACCCTGCACAGAACACCACCGGCTACCGCTCGAACAACGGGTATTACGACACCCCGGATGCCGAGGCGTTGTATCTGATGATCCGCAGGTTCCAGCCCAAACATGTGATCGAGGTGGGGTGTGGGAATTCGACCCGTATTACCCGCCAAGCCATTCGCGACGGCGCGCTAGAAACCAAGATCACGGCGATTGACCCTTATCCACGCGCTGACATCGCCCATGTAGTGGATGACTTTGAGCAGAAGCGCTTGGAAGATGTGGACCCAACCCTGTTTGATACACTTGGGCCTGGGGATGTGTTGTTTATTGATTCAAGCCATCAGGTCCGCATGAGCAATGATGTAGCGCATCTGTTCTGTCGGATCATTCCGCGATTGGCACCGGGGGTGGTGATCCATGTGCACGACGTCTTTTTGCCCTATGAATATCCGAACCGGTTTTTCCACGATTGCCCGTCGTGGGGCGAACAATATGTCTTGCATACTTTGATCCAGACTAGCGGCTATCAGCTTCTCTGGCCTGGATATTATTTGCAACAAGAGCGCCCCGATGCAATCAAGGCGCTTCCGTTTTTAGCAGCTGGTCGGGCTCAGAGTTTTTGGATCCGCAAGACCTGATTAAAGCAGGCGTACCTTGGTGCCGACTTTGACCAAAGGATAGAGCTCTTCAACGTGTTGATTGTACAATCCAATACAGCCTGAAGAGCTCTGCCGTCCGATTTTGCGCGTGTCATGTGTGCCATGTACAAGATACGCGGGCCAGCTGAGGTACATTGCGCGTGTACCCAGTGGGTTCCCTTCGCCACCGTCCATGCGCAACGGGAGCGATGGGTCGCGTTCGCGCATCGAAGCGGTCGGGGTCCAGCTGGGGTTTTCAGCTTTGCGCACGACTTTTGTATAGCCGCGTTTTGTCAACTCTTCGCTCATAGGCACAGAAGAAGGGTACAGGCGATAGGTTACCCCGTCTCCATCCCAATAATGCACGGCACGGCTGGTGATGTCAGCCAACAAGCAGCCCACACCCAACTCATCAAAATGATCCTGCCAATGCTGTTGTTTGAACGACGAGGCATTCCGACGAACCGCTGGTTGATCCGAGATTGGAGCCTCGACCTGCGGAAATGCATCGGTGCTTTGAGCTGATAGCAATGTGGGCGCGGCCAGAGTGCTTGCAACACCCAAAAGCGCACTACGGCGGGTCATGATGGACCGAGACATGAGGGTTCTCCGAATTCTGCTCAGACGTTTCGACTTAACTAGGAATGATGGAGTGTGAAAACCAGCCCCTCTTGGTCGAAATTCCAAGGTTTCACGCGTTTGTGTGTATAGTTTCTGAGAGGCTTGATTTGTACGAAACTCGCGTTGTTTTGTACGAATTACACGCTCGAGTCGATTGATTTGACGCGTGAGTATTGGAATGTGTTTGAAGCAATCGCGCCATAACCGGCAACATCCGCCGAAAAGGCCAAACCCGGCCTTTTAGTAGATTGGACACCTGATGATACGTGGTCGGTGACCAAGGCGTTTATGTTCGCTCATCAGAAATCTCTAACGAACGGACATCCGAGCGCAATCAGATCCAATGGGCACTAAGAAAAACGGCCCGGCAATATTGCCGGGCCGTTTCTATTTATAACATAAAAAGGGGCCTATTCCATAACAGGGATAGAGAATTCGCCGCCTTCTTTGATGCCGCTGGGCCAGCGCGCAGTGATAGTTTTGGTGCGTGTGTAGAATTTAAACGCATCCGGACCGTGCTGGTTCAAATCACCAAAGGCCGATTTCTTCCAGCCACCAAAGGTGTGATAGGCCAACGGAACCGGGATCGGTACGTTGATGCCGACCATGCCGATGTTGATCCGGTTGGCAAAGTCACGCGCGGTGTCGCCATCACGAGTGTAGATCGCGGTGCCGTTGCCGTATTCGTGATCCATCGCAAGACCAATGGCTTCTTCGTAGGTTTGCGCGCGTACCGTGGACAGAACCGGGCCAAAGATCTCTTTCTTGTAGATATCCATGTCGGGAGTCACGTTATCGAACAAGTGCGCGCCGACAAAGAACCCTTCCTCGTAGCCCTGCAGGCTGAAATCACGTCCATCAACCACCAGCTTGGCACCTTGGTCGATGCCAGTCTGCACCAGTGCTTCGATGTTTGATTTAGCAGCGGCGGTAACAACCGGACCGTAATCAACGTCTGTACCGGCAGTGTAGGGGCCAACTTTAAGCGCCTCAACACGGGGGATCAGCTTTTCGATCAGCTTGTCAGCGGTTTCTTCACCAACGGGCACAGCAACCGAAATCGCCATGCAGCGTTCGCCGGCTGCACCGTAACCGGCCCCAACCAGCGCATCAGCGGCCTGATCCAGATCGGCGTCGGGCATGATGATCATGTGGTTTTTGGCGCCGCCAAAACACTGAACACGCTTACCTTGGGCACAACCTGTACCGTAGATGTATTCCGCAATCGGGGTCGATCCAACAAAGCCAACCGATTGAATGGTGTCATCATATAGGATCGCGTCAACGGCTTCTTTGTCACCGTTCACCACCTGCAAAATGCCTTTGGGCAGACCGGCTTCTTCGAACAGTTCAGCCAGCATCAAGGGAACAGATGGCGCGCGCTCGGATGGCTTAAGGATAAAGGCGTTGCCGCAGGCAATCGCAGGGGCAAACATCCACATTGGGATCATAGCTGGGAAGTTGAACGGGGTGATACCCGCAGTCACACCCAGGGGCTGACGCATGGAATACATGTCGATGCCGGGGCCAGCGCTGTCGGTGAATTCACCTTTCAGCATCTGGGGGGCTGCGATGCAATATTCGACAACTTCGAGACCGCGCTGCACGTCACCGGCTGCGTCTGGAAGAGTTTTACCGTGCTCGCGGCTCAGAGCCTCGGCCAGTTTGTCCATGTCGCGGTTCAGTAGCGAAACCAGCTTCATCAAAACACGGGCGCGACGCTGCGGGTTGGTTGCAGCCCACGCGGGCTGAGCAGCAGCTGCGACAGCAACCGCTTTGTCCATCTCTTCCTTGCTGGCCAGCGGGCACTTGGCCTGCACTTCGCCGGTGGCGGGGTTAAAGACGTCGGAAAAACGACCCGACGTCCCTTTGACGTGCTCGCCGTTGATGTAGTGCGTCAGTTCCTGCATGGGACATCTCCTCTGAATGTTGCGGGAACAATAGGCTTGCAAAAATAACCTGAAAAGAGGCAAGATTTCAAAAGTGTTTTGCAAAGATGCATGAGGGGCAAGGATGGAACCACATTGGGACGATATGAAGGTCTTTTTGGCAGTCGCCCGCGAGGAAAGCCTCTCGGGAGCGGGTCGGATACTGAAACTGGACCCGGCAACGGTTGGGCGGCGTATCGCAAGACTGGAAAGCGCGCTCAGTGCCCCATTGTTTGTCAAATCTCCCCAAGGATATGCGTTGACCAGCGCTGGTGAGCGTCTGCTTACGCATGGTGAACAAGCCGAAGACGCAATGCGCGCTGCGGCCGAAGACATCTCTGGGTCGGCGGATACACTGTCCGGACAAATCCGGATCGGGGCACCGGATGGCTGCGCCAATTATCTATTGCCGCAGGTGTGTTCGCAGATCTGCGATGAAAACCCGGATCTGGATATTCAGATTCTAGCTTTGCCGAGGATGATTAACTTGTCGCGGCGCGAGGCAGATATGGCTGTAACCGTGAGCGCACCAACGGCGGGGCAGCTCTTGGTGCAGAAGATCACGGACTATAAACTGCACCTTGTCGGAACTCGCCGGTATCTAAGACGACACGATGAGATTCTTAAGGTCGAGGACCTCAAGAGCCACCGAATGATCGGCTATATTCCCGATATGATTTTTGATCAGGAGTTAGATTATCTGAAAGACATAGGCGTCCCGAGGGTTTCCTTGTCGTCGAACTCAGTCTCGGTACAGTTGCGGCATGCCACTAACGGGGCAGGGATCTGTATGGCCCATGATTTCACGCTGCCCTATAACCCTCGACTGCGCAAAATCCTGACGGATGTTGTGAGCCTGACCCGAAGCTTTTATCTTGTGCGTCATCAAGGAGATCAGAAAAGCGACCGCTTGAACCGATTTGCACATGCGTTGAACGAAGGCCTCCGCGACGAGGTGGCGCGGTTGGAGGGGTTGTCTTGACATATCAGCTTGTTGCGGCAAGGCTTTGAGATACGAAAGATTATTGCTGAGGTGGTACTATGCTCGTTCAGACGATCCTGAAATCAAAATCCAGTTCCAATGTTGTGACGGTTTCGTCCTCTGCAACTGTTTCAGAGGCGGCTAAACTGCTGTCTGAGATGAAAATCGGGACAGTTGTTGTTTCTGAAGATGGGGAAACGGCCACAGGGATCTTGTCTGAGCGTGACATCGTGCGGGAATTGGCCAATTCAGGTAGCGGTTGCTTGTCGCAGTGTGTGAGCGATTACATGACCACTGAATTGGTTACCTGCACCAGCCAAGCAAGTGTTGAGAATGTTCTGACTCAAATGACCGAGGGCCGTTTTCGCCATATGCCAGTGGTGGAAGATGGGAAATTGGTTGGGATTGTCACGTTGGGGGATGCGGTCAAGGCACAGCTCAAAGAGCTGGCAATGGAGAAGAATGCCCTTGAGGGAATGATCATGGGGCATTGATATCCGGCACTTGAACCTGCTGCGCACATGTGTTTGCGTGCGCAGCATAAAGCTCAAAGTGGGAGGATCTCATGCGTATCGGTCTGTATCCTGGAACATTCGACCCAATTACATTGGGGCATGTAGACATAATTCGCCGCGCTGCCGCGCTCGTAGATAAGTTGGTGATCGGTGTAGCGATCAACCGTGACAAGGGACCGTTGTTCACACTTGAAGAGCGCGTTGCGATGCTCGAGGCGGAATGCGCGAAACTGTCTGAACAAACAGGTACTGAAATTGTCGCGCATCCTTTCGAAAACTTGCTGATAAATTGCGCTCATGATGTTGGTGCGCAAATTATTGTGCGGGGCCTGCGGGCGGTGGCTGATTTCGAATACGAATACCAGATGGTTGGAATGAATCGATCTTTGGATGATTCGGTCGAAACCGTGTTCTTGATGGCCGAGGCACGTCATCAGGCGATCGCGTCTAAGCTGGTCAAAGAAATCGCCCGGCTTGGCGGAGACGTTTCAAAATTTGTGACACCGCAAGTGCGCGAAGCATTGATTGAACGTCTGGCACGCTAAGGCGTGGTTATAGTGCACGCACTTTTGGTGCGGGCACTAATGTGTCCCCTTGGATCGTCGAACCTGCTATCTGAAAGTGCTTGCCGAAGCAGCGCATTAGCGCCAAAAAGCGAGCCACTGCAGAAACTCAAAGAGTTTCTTGCCTAAGAACAAGACGTGTTCATCCCCAACCAACATCAAATCGAAAATGAGCGCTGATACGATGAACAGTCCAAGCCCAATGGCGATTTGATTTGTCATGTTGACCTCGGTTCAAAGAAAACGCCCGCTCAGATAACCTGAGCGGGCGTTAAATCTCAAGGGATTAGGTTGGTTAACCCAATTTACCCATGGCAACAGCTACGTCGGCCATACGGACAGAAAAGCCCCATTCATTGTCATACCAGGCCAAAACGCGCACCAACCGATCACCCACGATGCGGGTTTGATCGGGTGCGAAAATCGAACTTTCAGGGGAGTGGTTGAAGTCGGTGGACACCAATGGCGCGGGCTCATAGCCCAGAACACCTTTCATCGGGCCTTCAGCAGCCACGCGCATTGCGTCGTTGATCTCTGCTACGGTGACGTCTTTGCTGGCATGGAAAGTCAGGTCTACCGCAGAAACGTTTGGCGTAGGAACGCGAATGGCGGAACCGTCCAGGCGACCTTTGAGGTTTGGCAGAACCTCGCCCAATGCTTTCGCAGCACCAGTTGAAGTCGGGATCATCGACATCGCAGCGGCGCGCGCGCGATACAGGTCCTTGTGACGGCGGTCCAGCGTTGGCTGATCGCCGGTGTAGGAGTGGATAGTCGTCATGATGCCATGCTCGATACCAACGGTGTCATCAAGAACTTTGGCAAGCGGGGCCAGACAGTTCGTTGTGCACGATCCATTAGAAACCATACGGTCAGCAGCCGTCAGTTCGCCGGTATTGACGCCATAGACGATGGTCTTATCGACGTTTTTGCCGGGAGCCGACAAGAGGACTTTTTTGGCGCCACGCTCGAAGTGGGCGTTTGCTTTTGTACCGTCGTTGAACTTGCCGGTGCATTCCAGAACAACGTCACAGCCGTCCCAGTCCAGCTCGTTCATGTCATATGTCGAAAACATCTGCATGTCGCCGCGACCTAAGTTCATGGTGCCGTCGCCGATGGTCACATCACCTGGAAAACGACCATGGACACTATCGTACTTGATCAGATGGGCGGCGGTTTCCAGCGGGCCAGTCGCGTTCACCTTGACCACTTCGATATCGTCACGGCCCGAAGCCGCAATGTGAGAAAGGGTGCAACGGCCAATACGGCCAAAACCGTTGATGCCAACCTTGATGGTCATAGTACGACTCCGAAAGACAATAAAATCATTTGCCATATAGACCCGCACACTTCATGCAGAAAGGGTAAAAAGGGCGTAAATTTGGTAAGTTAGCGCAAACTTCGGTCGGTTGCGCTAACGATTGAGGAATGACAGGGGCCGTGTGGGGTGCTACCTAGGTAAAGTCGAGAATAAGGGTGCGTAAATGAGTGGTCTTCTGGCGCTTTTGGATGATGTGGCGGGGATCGCCAAGGTAGCTGCTGCTTCTATTGATGATGTAGCGGCACAGGCTGTTAAAGCAGGGGCCAAAGCCGCTGGGGCTGTAATTGATGATGCAGCGGTGACGCCCAAATATTTACACGGCTTCGCAGCGCACCGAGAGTTGCCCGTTATCTGGCGGATCGCCAAAGGGTCGTTCAAAAACAAGCTTCTGTTTCTATTGCCAGCAGCGTTGTTGCTGTCCAGTTTTGCGCCATGGCTAATTTCCCCCCTTTTAATGCTTGGGGGGGCCTATCTGTGTTTTGAGGGTGCGGAAAAGATATATCACGTCTTAGCGCCTCATGATGAACATCATGTCTTTCCAGAAGATGCACCGGGGGACCCGGCCCATTTGGAAGAGGCGAAAGCATCCGGTGCTATCAAGACTGATTTCATTTTGTCAGCTGAGATCATGACTATCGCGCTCGCAGCAATTCCTCCATCGAACATCTGGATGCAAGCGGCGACGCTGGCGTTGGTGGGTATCGGAATTACTGTCGCGGTGTATGGAGCCGTGGCCTTGATCGTAAAGGCCGACGATGTAGGGCTTTATGCGGCTCAGAACGGCAACTTTGCTCTCACGCGCAGTCTTGGGCGTGGGTTGGTCCGGGCAATGCCGGGTTTTATGAAACTGCTGACGATCGTCGGCACGGCTGCGATGCTGTGGGTTGGTGGGTCGATCATCATCCATGGGTTCGAGGTCATGGGCTTTGGAACATTGGGCCATCTGATTCATGATTGGGCCGCTGCTGTGGGACACATGGTTACGGAAAGCTATAGCGGTTTTGTTGAATGGGCGGCCAAGGCCACGATGGATGGCGTGTTTGGCCTTACTCTGGGGATGCTTTTGATCCCGGTGGCCACCAAGGTGATCGCGCCCATTGTAGGGCTCTTTACGGGTAAATCTGCCCAGAACTGAACTGGTTTCTGACGTGAGGTTACGACTGGCTGATCTGTATAGGGCCGGTAGTGTTGAGAAAATCGACATTCGGAGCACGATAGATGGGCGACCTAACCCTTGATACAATTCTAAAGGGCGCAAACAGTTCGCCCGATGGCATCACTTTTGCGGTTTCCGAAAACTGGAAGCAGGGGCGCACGGCCTTTGGGGGGTATTCTGCCTCGTTGCTATTGGCAGGGGCACGGCAGGCCGCCGATGAATTGCCCCCGTTGCGATCTGTCTTGATCAATTTTACTGGCCCGATCAGTAGCCCCCCATTGGTGAGCACAACCATCTTGCGTCAGGGGCGCAACGTGGTGACGGTACAAGCGGACGCCCATTGCGAAGGCAAGCTCTGTGCGCAGGGTACGTTCTCGTTTGGGGTCGCGCAGGACAGCCACGTGAGGCAATCCCTGCCGGCGCCACAGGCACAGGAACCAGAGGCAACCGAGGACTTCTTACCGCCCAACATTCAGCTGCCGATTAATTTTTTCAAGAACTTTGATGTGAAACTGATCGAAGGGGAACGCCCCTTTACCGGAGCAGATCGCGGATACGTGCGGGCCTGGGCGCGTCACAAAGATCCAGCAATTTGGGGCCAGCCCGAGGGATTGATGAGCATCGCTGATGTGTTGCCGCCCGCCGTGTTTTCCAAGGCTAAAAAGATCGGCCCGAATTCATCCATGACATGGATCTGCAATTTCATGACCGAAAAGCTGACCACCCGTGATGGCTGGTGGATGCTCGAGAACGAACTGAGCGTTGCAAGCAATGGCTTTAGTTCTCAGGTGATGCGGGTGTGGAATACGGACGGAGACCTTGTGATCGAAGGTATGCAATCCGTCGTGATCTTTGTCTAAAATCTGAGTGAATGCCTGCCCCGGATGATGACCGGGGCAGGCTGAGTCACTTAGCCCAAAAGGTCTTTGACCTTGGCGACGGTTGCTTCCACCGTAATGCCGAACTTTTCGTACAGTTCGTTTGCGGGCGCGGATGCGCCAAAGCTGTTCATGCCAATAAATCCGGCTTTCGCTTCGCGGCCGCGCTCGCCGAGCAACCAGCGATCCCATCCACCTTCGCGAACGGCGGCTTCGATACCTACGCGAACCGGACCCGCAGGCAGAACCCGCTTGCGATAGGATTCGTCCTGAGCGGCGAACAGTTCCATACACGGCATGGAGACAACACGGGTGCCGATACCTTCGGCTTCCAGCGCTTCTTTGGCCTGCATGGCGATTTCGACTTCGGATCCTGTTGCAATCAAGATCGCCTGACGCTTTCCGGTCGCTTCGGCCAAAACATATGCACCCTGAGCGGTCAGGTTCTTTGTCTTATGTTCGGTCCGTACTGTTGGCAGACCCTGACGGGTCAGTGACAATACAGAAGGTGTTTCAGACGTGGTCAGCGCCAATTCCCAAGCTTCGGCCGTTTCAACGGTGTCGGCTGGGCGGAACACCCAAGTGTTGGGCGTCGCGCGTGAAATCGCCAAATGCTCAACCGGCTGGTGTGTTGGGCCATCTTCACCCAAACCAATCGAGTCGTGGGTCATTACAAACACTGTCGGGATCTTCATCAGAGCGGCCAAGCGCATTGCTGGGCGCGCATAATCGGTGAAGCACATGAATGTACCGCCATAGGGGCGAATGCCACCGTGCAGGGCCATGCCGTTCATTGCAGCAGCCATACCATGTTCACGGATGCCCCAGTGAACGTAACGGCCTTTGCGGTTCTCGGGCAGGAACACGCCCATATCTGCGCTTTTGGTGTTGTTAGATCCGGTCAAGTCAGCCGAACCGCCAACGGTTTCGGTCATGATTGGATTCACAACATTCAGAACCTTTTCCGAGCTGGCACGGGTGGCCAGTTTCGGTTGGGTTTCTGAGGTGTCTTTCTTAAACGCGCGAATTGCGCTGGCGAGTTTCTTGGGGGCCTCAAACGCATAGGCGCGGTTGAATTCACCTTGCTTACGCTCAGAGAGTTGGGCGAAGCGTTCTTTCCAGGCTGCGTGATCTTCGGCGCCGCGTGACCCGATTGATTCCCATGCGGATTTGACATCTGCGGGGATTTCAAATGGGCCGTGGCTCCAGCCATAGGCTTCTTTGGCGGCCAGCAATTGCTCGGGGTTTGTCAACGCGCCGTGACCCTTGGAGGTGTCCTGTGCAGCGTGGCCCAGAGCGATGTGCGTTTTACAGGCGATCATCGATGGTTTGTTCGATGACTTGGCTTGAGTGATTGCAGCGTCGATTGCTTTGGGATCATGTCCATCGATTTCGATGACATTCCAACCTGAGGCGGCAAAACGACGAACCTGATCGGTACGGTCAGCAATATCTACGGTGCCGTCGATGGTGATGTTGTTGTTGTCCCAGAAAACGATCAGTTTGCTCAGCTCGTGACGACCCGCAAGGCCAATCGCTTCTTGGCTGACGCCTTCCATGAGGCAACCGTCACCTGCGATTACGTAAGTATAGTGATCAACAACGCGTTTGCCGTAGTGCGCGCGCTGGATTTCCTCGGCCATGGCGAAACCAACGGCGTTGGAAATTCCCTGACCCAGAGGACCAGTTGTGGTTTCAATCCCCGAAGCTAGGAAGTTTTCTGGGTGTCCGGCAGTTTTTGCGCCGCTTTGGCGGAAGTTTTTGATCTCTTCCAGCGTGATATCGGCGTTACCTGTGAGGTGAAGCAGGGAATAGATCAGCATTGAGCCGTGGCCCGCAGACAGGATGAACCGGTCGCGATCAGGCCAGCTTGGCGCGGATGCATCAAATTTGAGGTGCTTTTCGAACAGCACAGTCGCAACATCTGCCATGCCCATGGGCATACCGGAGTGACCGGAATTGGCAGCGGCGATGGCGTCAAGGGTCAGGGCTCGGATGGCAGTGGCTTTGGACCAATGATCAGGGTTTGCAGTACGCAGCGCGTTGAGATCCACGGGTTTTGTTCCTTTGGAGTTCGGGCGAGTTTGCCGCTCAATACCACTCGGCCCCCAAAGATCAAGCAGAACCGGGCGAAACTTTGTTAGTGTACATCAGGAGCGGGCTCCAAGTGCTTGAAAGCAAAGGGGGGGTATTTTACGCTCTGTTTCGTTAGACTACAGCTAACCAGTGCCATGCCTGATTCGGGCAGGTCTGTTCCGAAGGTGAGCAGAACCATGGCCAAAAATTAAGAACGGCAGAAACTGAGGTGAGGGGCATGAGCCAGATCGAGGAATTACAAAGCCGTATTACCGTCGCGATGGAACGCATCGGCGTCGGGATCACGGCAATGTCCGAACGCAGTGCAGGCAGTGCTGCGGCGGACGCGGAATTGAGCCTTGAGCTCGAAGAAGAGAAACTAGCGAACGCACAGCTGCAAGAACGGTTGAAATCGATCAAGGCGAAGCACACCGCTGAGATTGAGGCGCTACAGGCTGGGTCTGTTGCCGGCGAAGGGCAGGCGGACTTGCAATCCGAACTGGACGCGCTGAAGGCACAGCTGGCGGATACCGGTGAAGTTGACGGTTTGAAGTCTGAATTGGCCGAAGCAACAGCTAAGCTGATGGCTGCCGAAGCGGCAAAAACCGAATTGACCAAGGCCAAATCCGAGCTTGAAGCTGGAGACGAAAGCCAGTTGCTCAAAGCCGAGATCGATAGCTTAAAGGCACAATTAGATGCGGCTGGTGACACAGATGAGTTGCGGGCCCAAATTGAAACGCTAAAAGCAGAGGCGGCGAATACTGAAGAGCTGGATACCCTCAAAGAACAGCTTGAAGAATTGAAAGAACAGGCTGGAAATACAGAAGAAATTGATGGCTTGCACGTCGAGGTTGCAGCGCTGAAAGCGGAGTTGAAAAATTCTGAGCGGCTGGACGATCTGAAATCCGAACTTGAGATGTTGCGTGCCGAACGGGTGAGCCAATCCGAGGCGACTGCGCGTTTGGATATGGATTTGCAGCGGTTGCGCAAATCCAATGATCAAATGCGTCAGGCGAACAATGACCTGCGAGAGGCCAACGAAGCCAATGTCGGAGACCCGAACTTGATCAACCAAGCCATGTTGGCCGAACTTGAAGCTCTGCGCGCGGCTCGCGCCACGGATGCGGCAGAAGCCCATGCAGTTCTGGCCAAGCTTGAGCCTTTGCTGGCGCAGGCCAACCTTGCGGAAGGGGAGGACGAATGATGCCCGAAGTGACCATCCACATTGGCGGTCGTGGATTCGAAGTGTCTTGCCAGGAAGGCGAGGAAAGCTATCTGCATTCAGCAGCCAAGATGCTGGATGATGAGGCACAGGTTCTGTCTGATCAAATCGGGCGGATGCCCGAAGCCCGGATGTTGTTGATGGCCGGGCTGATGCTGGCGGATAAAACCGCTGCCGTAGAAGACAAAATCAAAGAAGTTGAGGCCACATTGGCTGAGCGAGAGGCCGAGTTGGCGCAATTGCGGAGCATGCCGGCCCCAGAACCTGAGCGGGTTGAGGTTGCCGTCGTGCCCCCTTCGGTGACGGACACGCTTGCTGAATTGGCTGCACGTGCCGAAGCAATGGCGGCTGAGGTTGAAGAAAAGTCCGCTGACTGAGAAATCAGTATCTAAAACGTAAAACGCCGGGTGCTGAACCCGGCGTTTGTGATTCTGGATCTACCGTCGGCTTTAGCCGTTGGCTTCTCGGATCTTGTTTGCGGCGTCTTTGTCATAGGAAACACCATTGTCATCAAACATGGTGTCCAACTCTCCGGACAGGGTCATTTCAGTAATGATGTCACAGCCACCGACGAATTCGCCTTTGATGTAAAGCTGTGGAATGGTGGGCCAGTCTGAATAGTCCTTGATACCTTGGCGGATTTCTTCGTCGGCCAAACAGTTCACATCAGAATAATCTACGCCCATGTAGTTCAGGACGCCAGCAACGCGCGAAGAAAACCCGCACTGCGGCATTTCTTTGGTGCCTTTCATGAAAAGCACTACGTCGCTGCCTTTGACGGTTTCGTCGATGCGGGTGTTTGCGTCAGTCATTTTGCGCTTCCTTGTGCAGGGCCTCCTCGTCGATAAGGAGGTTGTTGTCATAGCCGCCGAGTAAGGCGTTTGTTTTCTTTTTCTAAGCGAAGGTTTTTCGCATACGCCGCCGCTACAGAGTTGGGGTCATGTTCTGTGCCCCGCATACTCTGTTTGCTTGGCTGAGTATCGATCAATCGGCGTTTGGAGTTTCGTTTCAAATAGGCTTCAAGTATCGCAGCGACAGCTATTAATAAAATAATTCCACCACCGATAAGATATGCCCAATTTGTTGTTGTCATTCGGGGGCCTTGGTTGTGAGCGCAAGGGCATGCAGATCGCCATTCGACCCGTCCATCTTGCCTTTTAGGGCTGCGTAGACTGCGCGTTGCTGCTGAACCCGGTTTTTGCCGCGAAAGCTTTCGTCAATAACCATTGCCGCCATGTGGACGCCATCGTTGCCACCAACCTGGATCTCTGCGTCTGGAAAGGACTCGCGCAGCAGGTCTTCGATTTCGTGGGCGGTCATGGGCATGTGGTTTGATCCTCGTGATGGTGTTGGTGAAAATGTAGGGCGGCAAGCGCAGGGGCGCAAGGGGCGCGACCGGACTTGCAAGTGACCCTCGCAATCTGGAAAAGGTATGCGAGGGCTGAGTTTCTAAAAAACGAGTGGATCAGGCGACGGCTGCGGCAAAGCTGGAACGGAAGATGCCCGCCAATTCTGCCAGTGGAGCTTCGGAGCCACCAATTTTTACGTTCTCGCCTGTGAAGCGGCCAACGGATGTGACAGTTACACCGTCTTGGCCCGCTGCGATCATCAGTGCTTCGGCTTGATCAAAGTTACAGGCCACAAGATAGCGGGCCTGATCTTCGCCAAATACGAAGTCGGTTGAGCCATCGTCCAGTTGCACTCCAACACCGGCGGTTTCAGCCAGCTCAAACGCGGCCAATGCAAGTCCACCATCACTGATGTCTGTGCAAGCTTTGATCAACTCGCGGTTTGCCCGAACGAAATCGCCATTGCGTTTTTCAGCGTCCAGATCGACCGCAGGCGCATCGCCTTCTTCACGGTTAAAGACTTCGGCAAGCAAAGCGGATTGCCCCAGATGCCCCTCGGTAGTGCCGATGATCATCGCCACGTGGCCTTCACGAACTTCGTTACCAATGATGTCATCGCTGTGGGCCAACAAGCCGACGGCACCGATTGTAGGCGTTGGCAGAATGCCCTGACCGTCGGTTTCATTGTAGAGCGATACATTGCCCGACACGATCGGCATATCCAAAGCAGAACACGCCGCGCCGATCCCTTTGATCGCGCCCACAAGTTGACCCATGATCTCGGGTTTTTCTGGGTTGCCGAAGTTCAGGTTATCGGTCGAAGCCAAAGGAGTCGCGCCTACGGCTGTCAGGTTGCGGTATGCTTCGGCAACAGCTTGTTTGCCGCCTTCGACCGGGTTTGCACGCACATAGCGCGGTGTCACGTCTGAGGTAAACGCTAGCACCTTGTCCGTGCCATGAACGCGGACCATGCCAGCGCCCAATCCGGGGGTGCGGGTGCTGTCAGCCATGACCATGGTGTCATACTGCTCATAGACCCATTGTTTGCCGGCGTAATTGGGTGACGCAAGCAAGGCTCGCAGGCCATCGATGGGATCGATCTGAGGTACATCTGCCAAAGGTTCAGCAGCTGGTGTTTCAATCCATGGTCGGTCGTATTCAGGGGCTGTCGAAGAGAGCTTCGACAGAACCAGATCTGCTTTAACTTCGCCATTATGGGTGATCAAGAAGCGGTCTTCGGCGATGGTTTCCCCAACGATTGCGAAATCGAGATCCCATTTTTCAAATACTGCACGGGCTTCGGCTTCAAGCTCGGGCTTGAGAACCATCAGCATGCGTTCCTGACTTTCAGAAAGCATCATTTCGTAAGCCGTCATGTTTTCTTCACGCTGCGGCACATCTTCGAGCTTCAACTTCACGCCCAGTCCGCCTTTGTCGCCCATTTCTACAGCCGAGCATGTGAGACCTGCAGCGCCCATATCCTGGATCGAGATCACAGCACCTGTCTGCATCAGCTCAAGTGTCGCTTCCATCAAGCGTTTTTCAGTGAAGGGATCACCGACCTGTACCGTTGGACGTTTTTCTTCGATTGTATCGTCGAATTCAGCGGAAGCCATGGTTGCGCCACCTACGCCGTCGCGTCCAGTTTTAGCGCCGAGATATACAACGGGCATACCAACACCGGAGGCGGCAGAATAGAAAATCTTATCGGTATCAGCCAGACCAGCGGCAAAAGCATTGACCAGGCAATTGCCGTTGTAGGCCGGGTGAAAGCGTACTTCGCCGCCAACACAGGGAACGCCAAAGCAGTTGCCGTACCCACCGACGCCTTCGACGACGCCGTTGACCAATTGACGGGTTTTGTGGTGATCGGGTTCACCAAAGCTGAGCGCGTTCATTGATGCAATCGGGCGCGCGCCCATAGTGAACACATCGCGCAAAATGCCGCCAACACCAGTCGCGGCACCTTGATAGGGTTCGATGTATGAGGGGTGGTTGTGGCTTTCCATCTTGAAAACAACCGCCTGACCATCGCCGATATCAACGATGCCTGCGTTTTCGCCGGGGCCACAGATGACCTGAGGGCCTTCGGTGGGTAGTGTGCGAAGCCACTTTTTCGATGACTTGTAAGAACAATGCTCGTTCCACATGGCTGAAAAGATACCCAGCTCGGTGAACGTAGGTTCGCGACCGATGATTTCGAGGACCATTTCGTATTCGTCGGGCTTGAGCCCGTGATTGGCAATCAGTTCGGGCGTGATGGCTGGCTCTTGCATCGGATATCCTGTCCCCAAGGTGTGCGATATTTCGCGCCTTTTAGGGCATGGGATGCGCCGTGGAAAGGGTCAAGAGCGCAGAACCCGCCTGACAACGTTAGAAACGCTGACCAACATAGACATAAAGTTGCTCTTCTTTAAGATTGTTGCGGCTGTAATCCACTGAAAAATCAACCGGGAATTTCTTTGAAACACGATAGCGGATGCCAAGCCCGGCCGCACTATGGGTTCCATTCGCCGAAAGCTGACTAAGTGTTGGGCCGACTTGACCAGCGCCAGCAAAGGCAACGGCGCCAAAGCGATCGGTGAAACGATGGCGGTATTCGATTTGGGCGGCTGCTGATCTTGCATCAAAGAACTGCATGGCTGAGAAGCCGCGAAATCCGTCAATTGTTCCCAGTCCGCATTGATCAAAAAAGGGCGTGCTGGAGGACGCGCCACAGGCAGATACAATCGCAGCAATGACGCCTTTTTTCGAAATGGAATGAAAATGAGCATAGGTCATATAACCTGTGGTGTAATCGCTTGCGATACCAGAAAGCGAATAGCCATTGGCGACTTCTATGTGCAGGCTGGATCCCTTTGTTGGGTAAAGTGTGTCATCGCGTTTGTCCAAATCCATAAACAGACCCAGTGTCGCGATTTCAGTATTAAGGAACTGATCGAGCGGCGGGGGAATAGGCGGCAGCCCATTGACCGACGGAGTGATGACGGTGTCTAAATACCGCAGAGACGCGCCAAAAGACATCTCACGGCTGATACCATACGCGAAGCTGAGTCTTGCGAGCGTTCCTTTTTGACCAATCGGCAGTTTTCCAACAGACGTATACAGATCATACCGCGCATCTGCTTTTGCAAACATGGACTCGATAAGCCAGCGATTGTTGTCAAAGGCAAAATTTGCCGCAAGACCATATCCAGTTGACCCATTGTCCGACCGTAATCCCGCAAGCCCGATCATCGAGGGTTTGGAGGTTTCATCTAGGTTGAAAAGATACCCTGCACCTAAAACAAGACCTGCGCCGATTGTTGGATTCGAAAAGGGGATAGGGGCGACAACGACAGACCCATTGCGAAACCCAATAGCTTCTTCGTTTTGAATGGTATCGATTTGATCCATATGGTTTTCAGTGACTGTCGGGCCAGCGGCTGCCGGTTCGGCAGACATCAATGCAAACAGGCCCGTTAGGCTGGCAAGATGCACGGCTGGTTTGGCAAGGCTCTTTGAAAACATATTTCTACTCGTTTTTCCCCGCCATCGAAAATCGATGGCGGGTCGTTGGGTTTAGATCCTATCGAAAGCCGAATTAGCCTTCGGGTTTGATCTGTTGGTTTACAGCTTCGCCTGCGGCAGCCCCGATTGTTGCTTTTTGTTCTTCGGTCAGATGCTCGGCGTCATCCAGACCAGGGATTGCAACACGGACTTCGCGACGGGCAAAGTCGATACCGTTCTCTTTGAAGTTCGCCTTAACGCGATTGTAGATCTCTTTACGGATCGTGAATTGAGTTCCGGGTTTAGCCATGAACTTACCTCGGATGATCATGCCAACATCATCAAAGTCAAAGACACCCTGGCTTTTGAACGGCTCGAGGAAACCCTCGTTGAATAAGGGGTCAGCCATCATGTCCGCACCAATCCGTTTGAAGATCTTTTTAACCTTGTTGGGGTCGGTATCAAAAGGCACGGTAAACTTGAGCTTCATAATCACCCAGTCGCGGCTGTAATTAGTGAGCTTGGGCACTTCACCATAAGGGATTGTGTGCACGGGTCCCCGGTGGTGGCGCAGTTGCATTGAGCGGATCGAAATCTTTTCAACGGTGCCTGTGGTACCACCAACGTCGACATATTCACCGACACGGAAGGCATCATCGATCAGGAAGAAGACACCTGAAACGATATCGGTCACCAGTTTTTGGGCGCCAAAACCAATCGCTAGGCCAAGGATACCGGCACCGGCCAAGAGCGGCGTGATGTCGATGCCAAGTGCCCCAAGGGCCAAGAGACCAAATATGGTGGCAATTGCAACCTGTGCAGATATGCGAACCAAGGGAAGAACTGTGGCAAGACGTGATCCACCGGCACCACCTCCTTCGCCAGCCGCATCATCTGGACCTGCTGCCGCTGTTTGCTCTTTAGCGAGGCGACGGTTGACCCAGAGCGCAACCAGTTCATTCAGAATATATCCGATGGCAATGATCATCAGGAATTCAATTATAGCGCCGCCAAAATCGGCACCGCCACCTGCCGCTGCGACGCTGCGTAGGTCCAAATTCCAAGCGTCTGAAATCTGGAGTATAACAAAGATTCCAGCCAGAACCCTACCGATCCGAATGTAGCTGCGTTTGGTTGAACGGTAGGCTTTTTCTGCAATGCTCCCTTCGCCGATCATCGGGGGAAGAAGGTGGCGGACCATGCCGCGGATCAATGTATCCAAAGCCGGCGCCATCAAGAGCCAGAACATAGTGGTGTAATGTGGGGCCTTACCCAAAAGCGCCAAGGTTTCTGGGGTTCCTGCGTAGACGATGACTTCGACCAGCAACCACATGATCACTGAAACACCAATAGCCATGTAGGGGTAAATATTGGCAACGCGGACATCAAATTCAGAACGATCAGGATCCGTGCCAAGCATCATATCGGTCAGGCCTTCACGCGCGCGCCATGCGATAACGATGACATAGAGATGCACAAACGTGTTCAACCAGAACCCAAGGCGCGTTTCGCCCATCGGCAACCCGTTGGCCACGTTGAACCCAACAATAAACAGGGTGAAACCGCCGAGCAGGAACAACCCAATCAGGTTGCGGTGCAGATATTTTGCCCAGTGATCCGAAATATTAACCAAGCGCAGATCAGAACGGGCAGGGGCGAGGACAAACCGCGAAATCGCTGCCCCTAGGCGTGGTATCCAGATCAGGTAAAATACGAAAGGTCCGGCAAAAGAGAGTGCCTCTGGCGACAATATCTGTCGGCCAACAGTGCGTAGCACCACATAGAACACGACAAGCCCAAGCAGCTCGCGGCAAAAACGGCGGAACAGAAAAGTAACTGTTGCCCAAAGGCTTTCGCCTTCTTCGCCGGTTTCCGGGCGTTGCCAGCGCTTGATCACAAGCATGGTCAAACGCTCAGCTGCAAGACCGGCGAGCAAGGCCAGCAATACAAATCCGAACATTTTCAACATACCGCCGGATTCGAAGCGGTTACTAAAGTTTTCGAGAACCAGACCTTGTCCGGAAATAAGCTCGGGAACTTTGCTAAGAACGCTCCCCCAGCCGACAAGAACCGCCATCCCGGTGTCTTGAATTTTGGTTACGATGCTTTTTTCGGTAGTAGGTGCCTGTTGGGCCTGAGCGACGGCATCAAGGCGATCCAGCAAGAGCGATCGGACTTGATCATCTGACATCCGGGCGACCATATCGTCGACCATCTCTGGTGTCAGGTCCTCTGGAATGACAACCGCAGAAGGCGCGGAATCGCCCCCCCCAGTGGGAAGGCCTGCGAGTTGAGCTTGTGCTGGCAGGGTTAAAAGTACTGTTGCAACAAGTGCAGCCAGTACCCGTTTTAGGTGAAACATAAAAATGTCCTCGAAAATCAAATATTCATCGAGGTGAGTGTACTCAACCTAAAGAGAATTTCCTAGAAATTTTGGGCGTTTTGGCGCGCAATGCCATCACCGGTTGAAAGCAGCCGCAAAAAAAAGGCCGAGCACTAAGCTCGGCCGAAGTCCAACAGGGAGGTGAAAGTGATGAGCGTTTAAGCATCATCGCCTTCGAATGTCGATTTAGGTGGCAGAGTGTGTTTGCACAAGAAATAATACACTGCGCCTGGGTAATTTCCGATATGCCCTACGTGCATACCTAGAGTTTTCCCATCTGCCTCAATTGTTTGCGGTGTGAGATGATCTCTTCTTGAACAAACTCTTTGAATGCCGCAATTCGTTGCGAATGTCGCAACTCCTCTGGAAACGCGAGAAAGACGGGCACATCGGCGGATTCGATTTGAGGCAATACGTGAACCAAATCGGGAAAATCCTGAGTTACGTAATCAGGCAGTACTCCTATGCCAAGGTTGTGCAGGACGCCCTGCAATACGCCAAAATAATTGTTGACCGTCAAAAGCGATGAAGGGTTGAACGTCATTAGATTTTGAACAAGCAAAGCACTTGCACCAACTTGCGCCGCTGATGGGTTTTGACAAATAAGCCGGTGCGAAGAGATGTCGCTGAGCTCGGTCGGCATGCCATTACTTTCGATATAGCTGCGCGACGCGTAAAGCTGCATTTGAACGGTCATCAGGCGTTTGCGGATAAGGTCTGCCTGGCTTGGCTCTTTCATTCGGATAGCCACGTCCGCTTCGCGCATGGGCAAGTCAAGCACGCGTTCCTCGAGCATCAGGTCGACTTTGAGATCGGGATACTTCTCGTACAGGTGCGGCAAGCGAGGAGCTAGCCAGAGCGTTCCAAAGCCAAAGGTCGTTGTGACGCGCAGTTCACCGAATACTTCTTCTTTACTGTCTCGGATGCGTGCCGCCGCTGCGTCCAGTCGTTTGGACATGGCGCTGGTCGCATCAAAAAGCAATTCACCTTGTTCGGTCAGAATCAATCCACGCGCATGACGGTGGAACAAGGTTGAATTCAATGACTCTTCGAGAGCGCGGATTTGACGGCTGACAGCAGATTGTGACAGATTTAACTTGTCACCGGCATGCGTCAGGCTGCCAGCGTCAGCCACCGCATGAAAAATTCTCAATTTGTCCCAGTCCATTGGCATCTCTTTCCGATCTAGAGCCGACGACCTATATCAAAGGGAAGTTGGTCTCCACAATCAACCTTCTTGCGGGGTTGGGATAAAAATATGCCTATACAGGTCAGCATTTATGACCTATTGTGATTTCAACGCAAACAAATCTGACGAGGGGAGACGTCTGATGAGTCAGCCAAAAATCTCGCTGAACGACCGTTTCGATCTGACCAAAAGCCCGATTCTACTGAATGGTACCCAAGCGCTTGTGCGCCTGATGCTGATGCAAAAGGCACGTGATGTTGCCGATGGGCATAATACTGCGGGTTTGGTCACTGGATACAGAGGGTCACCATTGGGCGCAGTGGATCAACAGATGACCCGCGCTGCAAAACCACTAGCGGATGCCGATGTTCAGTTTCAATTTGGTTTGAACGAAGACTTGGCTGCGACCGCGTTGTGGGGTGCACAACAGGCTGAGTTACGCGGCGACGGTAAGTTCGACGGTGTGTTTGGACTTTGGTACGGCAAAGGTCCCGGTGTGGATCGGTCGGGCGATGTTATCAGGCATGCGAACATGGCTGGTACGTCGGCTTTGGGCGGCGTTGTCATGGCTATGGGCGACGACCATACTGGCGAAAGCTCGACTGTTTTGCATCAATCAGAATGGGCATTGATGGATGCCTATATGCCAATCGTCAGCCCTGCTGGTGTGCAGGAAATTCTGGATTACGGAACATATGCCTTTGCCCTGTCTCGGTTTTCCGGTTTGTGGGTTGGCCTGAAGACGATGAAAGACACGATCGAGGTGACCTCGGTCGTGGATGGCGATCCTAATCGGATAAAGCTGGTGAAGCCCGAATATGATATGCCGGAAGGTGGTTTGAATATACGTCTGGTGGATGATCGCACACCGCAAGAGGCGCGGATCATTGATCACAAGCGGTTCGCGGCGGAAGCCTTTAGTCATGCCAACAAGATGGACAAGCGGGTCTGGGGAAAACCCGGGGCCAAGATCGGGTTTGTTGCAGCTGGCAAGAATTGGCTGGATCTTGCGCATGCCATGTCTTTGCTGAACATCGATGAAGCCGAGGCAGAACGGCTGGGGATCACCACGTATAAAGTGGGGCAGGTTTTCCCGCTTGATATGAAGGGTTTTCACGATTGGGCCGAAGATCTGGATCTGATCGTTGTCGTCGAAGAAAAACGCAAGCTGATCGAAGTGCAAATCAAAGAGGCCATTTTTGACGACCGCCGAGGGCGTCGGGTCTGGGGTTGGCACAAAGGTGGTGGTGCCGGGTCGATGCATGGGGAAGAGTTGTTCCCAACCCGCGGCGCGCTTGATCCGATTATGATTGCAGAAAAGTTAGGTCAAATTCTCATTGAAGAAGGGCACGAAACCGATGGTGTGCGCGTCGGGCTGGCTGCTCTGGATGATGCACGCCGGGCTGATAACGCTCAGGAGATTGCCGCGCGGTTGCCTTACTTCTGCTCTGGGTGTCCGCACAATACGGGAACCAAGGTTCCAGACGGCAGCCGGGCCTACGCCGGGATCGGGTGCCATTTCATGGTGCAGTGGATGGACCGGGAAACGCTCGGTTATACCCACATGGGGGGCGAAGGCGCAAACTGGATTGGTGAAGCGCCGTTTTCAAACACCAAACACGTGTTCCAGAACCTTGGCGATGGCACCTACAACCATTCTGGCATTCAGGCCATTCGGGCTGCGGTCGCGGCCAAAACCAACATCACCTACAAAATCCTCTACAATGACGCTGTGGCTATGACCGGTGGTCAAGATAACGAAGGTGATCTGGATGCTGCGCGTATTGTGCACGAAGTCAAAGCCATGGGGGTACGCAACCTTGCTGTTGTGTATGATGAAAAGGAAGACGTTGATTTCAAGGCACTTCCTGCAGGGGTGGAAACCCATGAACGCGCTGAATTGATGAACGTGCAAAACCGGTATCGCGATTTGGAAGGCGTGTCGGTTATCGTGTACATCCAGACCTGTGCTGCCGAAAAACGCCGCCGGCGTAAGCGGGGCACGTTCCCCGACCCTGATAAGCGGGTGTTCATCAATACTGACATCTGCGAAGGCTGCGGCGATTGCGGCGTGCAATCGAACTGTGTTTCGATTGTCCCCAAAGAAACCGAATTGGGTCGGAAAAGGGCGATTGACCAATCGAGCTGCAACAAAGATTTCTCTTGTCTCAAAGGGTTTTGCCCGTCGTTCGTAACACTGGAAGGTGCAACTGTTCGTAAAGAGGCGACGACAGATGTCGAGCTGCCGGATCTGCCTTTGCCGACTTTGCCCGAAATTGATGGCACCCATAACGTTGTGATCACGGGAGTTGGTGGTACAGGTGTTGTGACCATCGGCGCGGTTTTGGCACAAGCGGCTCAGTTTGATGGTAAAGGTGCCGGTATGATGGAGATGGCCGGCCTTGCCCAAAAGGGCGGTGCTGTGCACATTCACTGCCGTTTAGCCAACAGGCCTGAAGATATCAGTGCCATTCGTGTGGCAACCGGAGAAGCACATGCCGTTATCGGCGGAGATCTTGTTGTTTCTGCGGGCGCGAAAACACTGGGGCTGATGCAGACGGGTAAAACCGGCGCAGTGGTGAACAGTCATGAGATCATCACCGGTGATTTCACACGGGATACTGAATTCTCTATCCCCACGGATCGGTTGGAGCTGGCGCTAGAGGCCCGGCTGAAGGATCGTCTTGACCTGTTTGATGCCTCAGATTTGGCGCGTGCATTGATGGGGGACTCGATCTTTTCGAACATGATGGTGTTTGGTGCAGCGTGGCAAAAAGGTTTGTTGCCACTGAGCCTTGAGGCAATCACAGCAGCGATTGAATTGAATGGGGCCGCAGTGGCCCGAAATCTGCGTGCCTTTGATATCGGGCGTTGGGCGGTTCTTTATCCCGATGACGCCGCTGCCGTCCTGACTCCGAATGTTGTGGCATTGCCAAAATCAGCCGAGGACAAGATCGCTTATCGCGTGGATCACTTGACGGCATATCAAGGCAAACGGTTGGCCAAAAGGTTTACCAAATTTCTGGATGTCATCGAAAACGCTGACCTGAAAGACGCAGTGGCCCACGGGTATCACAAATTGCTGGCTTACAAGGACGAGTACGAAGTGGCTCGCTTGTTGCTGGGCAGTCAGGAAAAGGCAGCTTCTGAGTTTGATGGTGATTTCAAAATGACGTTCCACCTTGCACCACCCATCTTGGGGGGGAAAGGGCCGGATGGTCGTCCTAAGAAGCGTGAATTTGGGCCTTGGATGGCGGGGCCATTGCGACTGATGACCCGATTTAAAGGTTTGCGTGGGACACCTTTGGATCTGTTTGGTTATACCGCCGAACGTCGGATGGAACGCGCCCTGATCAAGCAATATGAAAAGGATATGAAAGAGGTACTGACAAACGTAAGTTCTGAGACGATGGAGATCGCTATTGCTCTGGCTCGGTTGCCTTTGGATATTCGTGGATTTGGTCCTGTTAAGCTCGCAAATGAAGCCAAAGCTGCGAAACGGCGGGAGGAACTGCTCGCAGCGTTTCGGCAAGGTGATACGCCAATGAAAGCGGCTGCAGAGTAAACCTGTCACATCTGTGTCACAAGGACTAAGCATATATGTTGTCCGCAACTAGGTTGCGGACAACAAGTGGAGTTCACCATGCTTTCGCACCATCACATCGCTCGCGATATCTCATATGCCCATTCGGCGGCCACCACGAGTGGACGCACCGTCATTCGCCTGATGGAAAATACTACGGGTCGTTTAGGTCTGATTAAGCGCGCCAACGGGTATGAAGTGGATGTGGCATCGGGGCGTGATTTCTGGGCTGTGATGGTCGAACGATATGGGTTGTCGTTGGACGTGGTCGGCGGGGCGTTGGCAAATATTCCTCAAGATGGTCCGGTGATCTTAATCGCCAATCACCCTTACGGTATTCTAGACGGGTTGATGTTGGGGCATATCCTATCGCAAGCGCGTGGTGATTTCCGAATCCTGGCGCATCGCGTGTTCCGGAAAGCCGAAGATCTTAACAGTGTCATTTTGCCGATCTCGTTTGATCAATCTAAAGAGGCAATGCAGCAAAATCTGGAAACTCGGAAAAATGCACTGGAGTATTTGGGCGAAGGCGGGGCCATTGGCATTTTTCCCGGTGGAACGGTCAGCACAGGTGTGAACCCGTTTGCACACCCTATGGACCCCGGCTGGCGTGGATTTACGGCGCGCATGGTGGGGAAATCAAACGCAACCGTCGTACCGGTGTTCTTTGAGGGGCACACGAGCCGATTGTTCCAGATCGCCAGCCACATGCATAGCACTTTGCGTATGGGATTGTTGCTCAAAGAGTTTAAGAAACGCTTGGATACCTCGGTCAAAGTGGTGATCGGAGAGCCGATTGGGCGCGACATTCTAGACCCGTTGGCGAAAGACTCACGCAAGATGATGGATTTCCTGCGCAAAGCCACGTATGAGCTGTCACCGACACCGCTGAAATCTTACGATTACGGCTTTGACTTTGAGGAACGGCATCGCGCCTGAGGGGCACATGGCAGTAGGCATTTTTGATTCAGGATTGGGCGGCTTGACTGTCCTTAACGCAGTACAAGCGCGTCTGCCGGACGTGGATTTCCTGTATTATGCAGACAGTGCTCATGCCCCGTATGGCGTTCGTGATGCCGAAGATATCTTCCAGCTGACAAAGCGCGCGGTTCATCATCTGTGGGATGCTGGGTGCAATCTGGTGATTTTGGCCTGCAATACTGCAAGTGCTGCGGCACTGCGTCGAATGCAGGAAGAAGGTGTTCCCGAGGGTAAGCGGGTCTTGGGTGTGTTCGTCCCTTTGATCGAAGCGATGACTGAGCGGGAATGGGGAGACAATTCCCCACCGCGTGAGGTCGAGGTCAAACACGTCGCCCTGTTTGCGACACCTGCAACCGTGTCGAGCCGCGCTTTTCAGCGCGAGCTGGCATTTCGGGCCATCGGGGTCGATGTCGAAGCGCAAGCCTGTGGTGGTGTTGTCGATGCCATCGAAGATGGGGATCTGATCCTTGCAGAAGCCTTGGTCAGGTCTCACGTGGATGCGTTGAAACGCAAAATGCCCCTTCCTCAGGCGGCTATTTTAGGGTGTACGCACTACCCTTTGATGGAGCAGATTTTCCAGCAAGCTTTGGGCGATGATGTTTCGGTCTATAGCCAGGGTAATCTGGTTGCTGACAGCCTTGCTGATTATCTGAGACGTCATCCTGATATGGAAGGCTTGGGAAAAGCTGGATATCTAACCACTGGCAACCCGGCCCGTGTGAGTGATCGTGCGACGCAGTTCCTTCGACGACAAATCTCATTCCAGTCCGCTTGAGACTGTCCTGAATAGCGGACGTTATCCCCATTTCTTCTCTGATCATCGTTGATGATTGTTGACATTGTTACTCCCAAGAAAAGAGGTCTGACATGACCCATAAAATCGCAATCCTAGGTGCCTCTGGTTATACCGGTGCTGAATTGGTTCGGCTGATTGCCCAGCACCCAAACCTTGAAATCGTGGCCCTTTCCGCCGAGCGTAAGGCCGGCATGACAATGGCACAGGTTTTCCCGCATTTGCGTCACATGACCTTGCCAAGCTTGTGCAAGATTTCCGAGTTTGATTTCTCCGAAGTCGACCTGTGCTTTTGCGCGTTGCCCCACAAAACCAGCCAAGAAGTGATCCGCGACTTACCTAAGTCTTTGAAAATCGTTGATCTGTCCGCAGATTTTCGCCTGCGGGACGCCGCGGAATATGAAAAGTGGTATGGCAACAGTCACGCCGCGCTCGAGCAGCAAGGCGAAGCGGTCTATGGGCTGACCGAGTTTTACCGTGAAGACATTCGGAACGCACGGCTTGTGGCTGGGACCGGGTGCAATGCGGCAACGGGGCAATTTGTTTTGCGGCCTTTGATTGCTGCGGGTGTGATTGACCTGGATAACATTATTCTGGATCTGATTTGTGCAGTGTCAGGGGCAGGGCGTTCGTTAAAAGAAAACCTGCTACATGCTGAGCTGAGTGAGGGCTACAATGCCTATGCTGTTGGCGGAACGCACCGTCATCTAGGGGAGTTTGATCAGGAGTTTTCCAAGATTGCGGGTCGGCCCGTGCAGGTCCAGTTCACGCCACATCTTGTTCCTGCAAACCGGGGTATTTTGGCGACGACCTATGTGCGTGGGGATGCCCAAGAGATCTACGATACCCTCTGTGCAGCCTATGCGGATGAACCGTTCATCGAAATGTTGCCGTTTGGCGAAGCGCCCTCTACACATCATGTCCGGGGTTCGAATTTTTGTCATATCGGGGTGACGGCTGATCGGATTGCGGGGCGCGCCATTGTGATTGGTGCGTTGGATAACCTGACAAAAGGTAGCAGTGGCCAAGCCTTGCAGAATGCCAATTTGATGTTAGGTGAACCTGAAACGCAGGGGCTGATGATGGCTCCGTTATTCCCATGAGGACGGCATGAAGTCGCTTAAAAAACAACGTCGTATCCAAGTAATCGCGGTGGCAGTGGTTGCCTTGGTTTTGGCGACGGGGTTGATTGGGTATGCCATGCGCGATGGGATCAATTTCTTTCGCGCGCCTAGCCAAATCATGTCGGAGCCACCGGCTCCGACTGAAGTTTTCCGCATTGGCGGCCTTGTTGAAGAAGGGTCATTGGTGCGTGGACAGGGTGGTATTGTCACGTTTGTAGTGACTGACGGTGGTGCCAGTGTTCCCGTCAGCTATGCAGGCGTTTTACCGGACCTTTTTGATGAAAATCAGGGAATGATCGGGACAGGAAAGTACATCAATGGAGTCTTTGAAGCATCTGAAATCCTTGCTAAACATGACGAAAGTTACATGCCAAAGGAAGTGGTTGATGCTTTGAAGGAGCAAGGGGTTTACCAAGAGGCAGGCGATAGCTGACTTTGTTGACTGACTAAACCGTCAACCTGCTGGTCTTAAATTCCGGGCGTTGCACAGGACCCTTGTGCAGCGCCCGTTGTCGTTTGAGTAGATTAATAATTTTAGGGTTTGCTGTCGGGCGTATCTGATGGAGGTATCCCAGAATGCAAACGGTAAGACAGATCGCAGAAAACATTGTTGCAAGAGAAGGCGGGTACGTGGATGACCCTGACGATCCGGGCGGTGCAACAAAATATGGTGTGACGATTCATACAATGCGGCGCTTAGGTCTAGACCTGACTGGCGATGATCGTGTCGATGCGAGAGACGTAAAGCAACTTACGAGAGATCAAGCCGCCGGCATATTTGTGCAACATTATTATTTTAATCCAAAAATCAATGATTTGCCTGAAGCATTGCAAGCGACGGTCTTTGATATGCATGTGAATGCTGGGGCCAATGCTATCAAGATCTTGCAACGTCTTTTGACCGACATGGGGTATAACGTTTCTATTGATGGTTTCATCGGCCCCCAAACGCTGGCGGCTGTTTCTGATGCGGCAGTGCCTGATGCAATAGCCCTTCGCGACTCTTACGGTATTGCACGCCGCAACTATTATTTCCGTTTGGCTGATCAGCGAGTCCGAAGCAGGAAATATGCGCGCAGCCGATCAGGTGGTAAGGGCGGCTGGATCAACCGCGCAGAGGAATTCATTTCTGAAAAATTCAAAATGTCAGATGCCGAATTCAAACGGAGGGTTGCAGGATGGGCTTGATAAGCAGTGTGATGGGTTTGCTGTTTGGCGGAAATCGGAATGTAGTGCGGGAAACAGCAGAGCTATTTCGCGAGAACCGCGAGGCGGGGGCGCAGCGCTCCCACAGCATTCAAGAACAGGCGATGATGCAGTTTGGTTCGGAATTTGCGCAGCCCACTCAGGGCGCGTTTGACCGCTTTATCGACGGCTTGAACCGGCTACCGCGTCCTGCTTTGGCGTTGGGAACCTTGGGTTTGTTCGTTTCAGCAATGATTGACCCTTTGTGGTTTGCTGCGCGCATGCAAGGGATTGCCTTGGTTCCCGAACCTCTTTGGTGGTTGCTGGGGGTGATTGTCTCTTTCTATTTTGGGGCGCGTCATCAGGCAAAAATGCAAGGATTGCAGCGTGATCTTGCTGCGAGTGTGACGCGTGCGCCCGAGGTGATCGGGAATATTTCGGCCCTGCGGTCGTTACGGTCAGATGATCCGAATGCGGCTGACCTCGGCCCTGAGGCGTCAGTGAATCTGGCGACTGTTCAGCCTGATAGCAATCCTGCACTGACGCACTGGCGCACATTGCGGCAAGCCTAGCGTCCGCGACACTATGGCGTGAGGGCCTTGCCGAAAGGCATTGGCCCGATCAAGCGGGGGGGCTATATCTCGGTCTATGATTACAGAACTCGGTCACTTCGCCCTTATTCTTGCCTTTATGGTTGCCATTGTTCAGATGGTCGTTCCCATGATTGGTGCCCAGAAACGTTGGAACAGTTGGATGGCGGTGGCCGAACCAGCCGCCAATGCCCAGTTCTTTCTGACGGCCTTTGCCTTTGGGGCTTTGGTTTGGGCCTTTGTCACTTCTGATTTCTCTCTACGGTTGGTGGTTTTGAACAGTCATTCGGCAAAGCCAATGCTGTACAAGATCAGCGGAACTTGGGGGAACCACGAGGGGTCGATCCTGCTTTGGTTGTTGATTGTGACACTGTTCGGGGCGATGGCTGCGTGGTTTGGCGCAGGATTGCCAGCAACGCTGCGTGCACGGGTGCTGTCTGTTCAATCCGCGATTGCGGTCGCGTTCTTTGCCTTTATCCTGTTCACATCGAACCCGTTTCTGCGTCTTGCCGTTCCGCCGTTTGATGGGCAAGATTTGAATCCCTTGCTGCAAGATCCGGGTTTGGCGCTTCATCCCCCATTTTTGTATCTAGGCTATGTCGGGCTTTCGATGACCTTTTCCTTTGCTGTTGCGGCTTTGATTGAAGGGCGCGTTGACGCGGCGTGGGGACGTTGGGTGCGGCCTTGGACCCTTGCGGCCTGGATTTTCCTGACAATCGGGATCGGGTTGGGCTCTTGGTGGGCCTATTACGAATTAGGTTGGGGGGGATTCTGGTTTTGGGATCCAGTTGAAAACGCCTCCTTCATGCCATGGCTTTTGGCCGCTGCACTTTTGCATTCCGCTATTGTTGTCGAAAAGCGGGAGTCGTTGAAAAGCTGGACCATCTTGTTGGCGATCCTGGCTTTTGGGTTTTCTTTGATCGGAACGTTCATTGTGCGGTCTGGTTTGCTGACCTCTGTTCACGCCTTTGCCAACGATCCCGAGCGTGGTGTGTTCATCTTGATGATTTTGGCTGTGTTTACCGGCGGTGCGTTGATACTATTTGCGATGCGTGCGCAGGCCATGGAAGCCAAGGGCGTTTTTGGCATGGTAAGCCGGGAAAGCGCACTGGTGGTGAACAACATCTTATTGGCGGTGGGGTGCTTTGTGGTTTTCTTTGGAACCATGTGGCCCATCTTGGCCGAGATGTTCTTCGACCGAAAACTGTCCGTCGGACCTCCGTTCTTCAACTCAGCTTTCACGCCGTTCATGGTTGCGCTTGGTTTGGTCATGCCGATCGGGGCTATGTTACCATGGAAACGCGGTAAAATCGGGCGCACGGCTTGGTCATTGCGCTATGCGTTTGCTTTGTCCGTCGCCATAGCGATGTTGGTTTGGGCGATGCAGACAGGGCGCAGTGCCTTGGGGCCAGTTGGGCTTTTCTTGGGCAGCTGGATGACCATTGGGGCGTTTCTTGATCTGTGGTCTCGAACCGGACGTGGATCAAATCGTTGGGGGCGTTTAGTGCGTTTGCCGCGTGCGGATTGGGGCAAAGCAGTTGCGCATTCCGGGCTTGGCATATCGATGTTCGCAATCGCAGGGCTGACCGCATGGCAGGCCGAAGATATTCGCGTTGCACAAATGGGTGAACCTTTTGATGTAGGTGCGTTCACCTTGACGTTGGAGAAAGTCGAACAGGTCAAAGGGCCGAACTACTTTTCCACTATGGGTACGATCTTGTTAGAGAAAGACGGCCAGACAGTAACCGAGTTGTTCCCGGAGAAACGTGACTACCCTGTTGCGCGGATGCCCACGACTGAAGCAGCGATTGATTATCGCATTATGCGTGATGTTTACGTGGTGATCGGTGATCAGCAAAACGATGGTGGTTGGACCGTGCGAACCTATATCAAACCCTTTGCAAATTGGATCTGGGCTGGCTGTTTGTTGATGGCCTTTGGTGGAGCGCTCAGCCTGTCTGATCGACGGTTCCGAGTGGCTGCCGGTGCGCGTAAAGTTCCAACAGATGGGGTTCCGGCTGAATGAAACGGCTTATCTTAATCATGTGTTTTCTGGCCGGCCCACTTTGGGCCGTCCAGCCTGACGAAGTGCTGGACGATCCGGTGCTGGAATCCCGCGCTAGGGATTTAAGCCAAGAATTGCGATGCCTTGTCTGTCGCAACGAAAGCATTGATGAGAGCAACGCCGAGTTGGCTCGGGATCTGCGATTGCTGGTGCGTGAACGCTTGGTTGCAGGGGACAGCAATGACGAAGCGATTGATTTCATCGTCGACCGCTATGGTGAATATGTCTTGCTCAAGCCGACAACAACCGGTGCAAACTGGCTGCTTTGGGGGGCTGGGCCAGCGATGCTTTTGCTTGCTGCGGGAATTGGGCTGATCTATCTGCGTGGTCGCGCCAAAACGCCTCGTGCTCAGGATGATGAACTAAGCAGCAAAGAACAGGAGCGACTGCGTCAAATTCTTGACGAGTGACGCTGGGTCCGCTCTTTTCCTAATCTAATCTGTCGGTCACCTTGGCCGAGATACCGCTTTTTTTAAGGGGCTTTGGCTATGCAGTACGAAACCATTACACTTGAGATCACCGACGGACTGGCTGTTCTGACGCTGAATCGCCCGGACAAAATGAACTCGTTGACGTCACAGATGCGGGCTGAGATCACTCATGCCATGCGAGAGGCCCCAAAGGATGCGCGCGCGATCGTGTTAACTGGGGCGGGACGTGCTTTTTGTACAGGGCAGGATCTGGGGGATGCAGGGTCGTCAGGAAGCATCGATCTGGAACGGACATTGCGCGATGAATATCAACCTATGCTCGAGGCGATCTATGATTGCGCTGTGCCGACATTGGCCGTTGTCAACGGTCCTGCGGCAGGAGCAGGTGCAAATCTTGCGTTGTGCGCAGATGTAGTGATTGCAACTGAAAGTGCGTATTTCTTGCAGGCGTTTTCGCGTATTGGTTTGATGCCGGATGCGGGGGGAACATGGTTCTTGCCACGTCAGATGGGCATGGCCAAAGCGATGGGCGCGGCTTTGTTTGCGGATAAGATCAGTGCAAGTCAGGCATCGGATTGGGGCATGATTTGGGAATCTGTCCCGGACGATCAATTTGATACCCATTGGCGCAAACGCGCGGCCTTTTTGGCCAATGGGCCTACGGCAGCATTTGGCGCGATCAAAAATGCGATCCGGGGAACATACGAAAAGGCTTTGCCAGATCAGTTAGAGACCGAAGCGCATTTGCAAGGCGAGTGCGGGCGTAGTCGTGATTTCCAAGAAGGCGTTGTGGCTTTCATGGAGAAGCGACCGGCCATCTTTGAGGGGCGCTAAATCTTCTACGGCAAGATTATTCGGGAGAGGCGGAAGCGGTTGTCGTTTTCGCCTCTTTTATTTGTGTTGGAATTGAACCCAGTGGGCATCTAGGCCGGAAACCAGCAGTTGGGCGAAAAGAAAAAGGCCCCGCAATGCAGGGCCCTTTGTCTTGATTTGATGAATAGTTAGGCGCGCCGGCGGCGACCACCGCGGCTGCGACGCTCTGGTGTTTCATCATCACCCGTTCCATCCGAGGCTGAACTGAATGGGCCGAGGGCATCGGTGATTTGATCCAGTGTAGGGCGATCTCCGCGTGGAGTGGAATCTAACGCAGCGCGCATCGAACGCAGGTGTTCGGGCATAGTGCCACAGCAGCCACCGATGACCTTTGCACCGGAATCGCGCGCCATTACGGCGTAATGACCCATCAGCTCAGGCGTGCCGTCATAGTGGATATGACCATCCACATATTTTGGAATGCCAGCGTTACCCTTGGAGATTATCGGACGCTCAGTGCCTTGGGCTGCAAATCCAAGAACTGTGCGTAGAATATCAGATGCACCGGTGCCGCAGTTGGCACCAAATGCCAACGGCGGGTAATCCAATGCTTCGACCATCTGGACCATATCGGCTGAAGTCATGCCCATCATGGTGCGACCAGCTGTATCAAAGCTCATCGTACCTGCCCATGGCATACCTGCCAGTTTGAACGCTTCGGCCGCTGCACGGTATTCTTCGGGGGCTGAAATGGTTTCGAGCCATAGAATGTCAACACCGCCTTCTTTCAGGCCTTCGGCCTGTTCGTGGAACATCTCGACTGCTGCGGCGTGGCTCAGCGATCCGACAGGTTCCATAATTTCGCCAGTCGGGCCCACGGACCCTGCAACGATGATTTTACGGCCTGCCTTGTTGGCAACATTGCGACCCAATTCGGCCCCAACGCGGCTGAGTTCGCGCACGCGATCCTGCGCGTCATGCAGTTTTAAGCGCGCAGAGGTGCCGCCAAAGGTGTTTGTCAGGAACATATCACTGCCCGCATCCACAGACCCCTGATACAAGGCAGTGATCTTGGCGGGTTCGTCTGTGTTCCACAATTCAGGTGCATCACCTGATTGCAGGCCCATGTTGAACAGGTTTGTTCCTGTCGCTCCATCGGCAAGGATGACGTCGTGACTTTGCAGCATGTCAGCAAAAGCGTTGGTCATGGTCTTATTCCCGGTCTGAATGTCGCGAGCAGGCGACACATACAAATAGACGCCCCGTCTGTCATGAACGAGGCGTCAAATCAAATTCGGATATTTCATGATGATCATGAATCCGAGTGCAAAAGGTCAGAGCGCAGTGCTCAGTCTGTTTCGCTCATGATCTCTTGTTGTGCTTGTGGCAGCAGCTCGGCCATTTTCGCGCGAATTGCATCTGCGTCAGCCAAACCGTTCAGATCGCCTTCGACCTTGCGTACGACATCCTCGTGGCCAGCTTCTTCGAAGTCGGACAAAACAACGGTTTTTGCGTATTCAGCAGCGTCTGCGTCAGATTTACCCATCAAACCTGCAGCCCAGAGACCAACAAGCTTGTTGCGGCGCGCAACGGCTTTGAACTGCATCTCTTCGTCATGTGCATACTTGGACTCAAACGCGTTTTCGCGGTCGTCGAACGTGGTCATTGAATCGGACCTCTTTCAAAAGTGATATCTTTGTTCAAAGATATGACAATGCTACTGCAGGCGTGCAAGGGGATAAGTCTGCGGCAAAGCCGCCCGGGAACCACAAAGCAACAAAGATAGGCTGGGAAATGACAGCTGGGGTCTATTGTGCAGACTGTTCTGACACTAAAAGATAAACGAGCAGGACGCGAACATCGGGAATCATTGGTGGCATTTTTTGTAAAATCGCGTCAGCACGAGGCTTGGCCTGAAGATAAGGCATCCGAAGACCCCCAGTTCGTTCTGGCGATTCCACTGTTGGTCATCGCAGGGTCGAATTCGCCCGGTGAAAGGGATGTAGATCAGCTTGTCCAACTCTTGAAGATAAGCCCAATCTTTCGGGGGTATCCAGAGGACGAGTTGCAAAGTTTAATTCACGATTGCGTCCAAGCAAAATCTGAAATGAATGTTGAGCAGACCTGTGCCAATGTTTCTAAATCGTTGAGCTTGCCGTTGCGGGAAACGGCCTTGAGCTTGGCAATGCAGGTGGTGTTGATAGACGGTTCGTATGACGAAATCGAACACGACAAGCTTTTTGAGATAGCGATGGCCCTCGGTATCGAGTCAGACCGATTTCTGCATATGTTTGAAGTGTTAGTGATCTTGCATCGCACTTTGGACTAAGCAAGCGGCGACTTTTCCATTCAGGAATGCGAGCCAGGGACGTGCGCCCAGCTTGCGACACAGGGTTGCTTGCACTATGAGGGCGGCAAGAACGGGGACTCATTCCCCAATATTAGCCTGAAAGGGTCACAGATGGCGCGTCGCAAGAAAATCTATGAAGGCAAGGCAAAGACCCTGTACGAAGGTCCCGAGCCGGGCACAATCGTGCAGTATTTCAAAGATGACGCCACTGCCTTTAATGCTGAAAAGAAAGACGTGATCGAAGGCAAGGGCGTCTTGAACAACCTGCTGAGCGAATACTTCATGCTAGGCTTGGGACAGGTCGGCGTTCCGACGCACTTTATCAAGCGTCTGAATATGCGCGAACAATTGGTGCGGTCCTGCGAAATTGTTCCCTTGGAAGTGATCGTTCGCAACTATGCTGCGGGCACCATGTCCAAGCGTTTGGGCATCGAAGAGGGCACGCAGTTGCCGCGCCCGATTGTGGAGTATTGCTACAAAGACGACAGCCTTGGCGATCCACTGGTCACCGAAGAACACATCGCTGCCTTTGGCTGGGCCAGCCAGCAAGACATGGAAGATATCCTTAGCCTTGCTTTGCGGGTGAACGACTTCCTTTCGGGAATCATGTTTGGTGTCGGCATCAAGCTGGTAGATTTCAAAATCGAAATCGGCCGGGTCTATGACGGTGATTTCCAGCGTCTGGTCGTTGCGGATGAAATCAGCCCGGACAGCTGCCGCCTGTGGGACATGGAAACCAATCAGAAACTGGACAAAGATGTGTTTCGCCGTGATCTGGGCAACCTTACGGATGCCTATACCGAGGTTGCGCGCCGGTTGGGTGTAATGCCCAAGAACCAAACGCCGGTTACAAAGCCCACTTTGATTAACTGAGATGAGCTTGGGCCCGGCTTTGGGTCCAAACCAAGACCAATTGCAAAACGATGGAGCCCCGAGGGTCTCCAAGCTGAACCGAAGGACGACGCGACATGAAAGCACGGGTGCATGTGATGCTGAAGAACGGGGTTCTGGACCCGCAGGGCGAAGCAGTTCGTCACGCGCTAGGGGCCATGGGCTTTGACAAGGTCGAAGGTGTGCGTCAGGGCAAGGTGATTGATCTCAACCTGGCCGAAGGCGCGAGCGAAGCGGACGTCAATGAGATGTGCGAAAAGCTGTTGGCCAACACCGTGATTGAATCCTACAGCGTCGAGATGCTGTGATGAAGGCCGCGGTTGTTGTTTTCCCCGGATCGAATTGTGATCGCGATCTCGCGGTTGCTTTCGAACGCGCCGGGTTTGACGTGTCGATGGTCTGGCACAAAGACAATGCGCTGCCCCAAGGGGTGGACATTGTTGGGGTGCCAGGTGGGTTCTCTTATGGCGATTATCTGCGATGCGGTGCAATTGCGGCCCAATCACCGATCTGCAAAGCCGTGGCGGCACATGCCGATCGCGGTGGGTATGCGATGGGAATCTGCAACGGCTTCCAAGTTCTGACAGAAACCGGTGTTCTGCCAGGCGCATTACTGCGGAATGCGGGTCTGAAGTACATCTGCAAAACTGTTGGGCTTAAGGTCGAAACCGCCGACAGCGCCTTCACCGAAGGTTATACCGCTGATGAGGTGATCGATATTCCAATCGCGCACCACGATGGCAACTATTTCGCAGATGACGAAACGCTTGCTCAGTTGCGGGATCAGAATCGTATTGCCTTTACCTATGCTGAAAATCCGAACGGGTCCCGCGATGATATCGCAGGCATTTTGTCAGAAAACCGCCGGGTTCTCGGCATGATGCCACACCCGGAACGCGCCGCTGACGAAGCACATGGCGGTACCGACGGGGCGGCGTTCTTTCGCGCATTGGCTGGCGTTCTGACACCAGCATGACTTGAGCTCATGGCCCGGGGCGCGTAGCTTGGGGTCATGACTGACACTCCTAAAAAGACACGAGGGCAAGCCCTGTCTTGGCCTCGATCCGGTCCCATCTCATGGCGGGTCCGTATTGCGCTTGTAGTGCTGTTGGTGGTTGCCTCGACCACCGTGTGGGTGACCAACCGCCTGTTGACGGATCGTTTTACGCAAAGCACACGCAACCATGCTGAGCTGAGGCTGGCGCTATATTCCGGTAACTTGTTGAGTGAGTTGCGGCGGAATGCAATTGTTCCCCAGCTGCTATCGCGTGATCCTACCCTGATCGGTGCCCTGCAATCTGGTGATTTTTCACAGTCCACACAGCGATTGATTTCTTTTGTAGAAGAAATCGGGGCTGCCTCTTTGATGTTGTTAGATAAAGAGGGGCGAACCGTTGCAGCAACCAACCGAAACAGGTTGGGGGAACAACACCGCAACGCGACCTATTTTGTCGACCCGATCAGATCAAACGCCACGATATTCTCTGTCATGCAGCGCGAAGTTGGCGGATACAGCTTTACCTATGCGCGCCGGCTTGAAGCAGGGTCACAGGTTCTGGGCGTTATTGTTGTCGAGGTGGATCTTCACAAATTCGAACGGGCTTGGGCTGGGATTTCGGATGCGGTACTGGTCACGGACAGCACAGGTGCCATCATCTTAGCAACCGAACCCCGGTGGCGCGGTTTGAATGAGAAAGAGGCGCTACGGCGCCAAACCCCGCAAGGTGCGATTCAGCGTGCGATCCGGGCAACGGCAGATTGGACCGCGTTGCCTGCGGATGCCTATCTGCAAGGCGAAGCGGTGATGCGGATGGAGAGCCGTATCCCGTTTCGTGGCTGGCAGATGACCTCGTATACGACCTATGCCTCTATCCGTGAGCGTGTGAATGGGGTGTTGGCTTTAGAAATCATGGGATTCGCGATTCTGTTGGCGCTGGCGTTCTATGCACTTAGCCGAAAGACCGCGCTTCGGATGGCTTTGTTCCAACGGGAATCGGCAGAGCTTCGCGTGCTGAACACGCGACTACAGCGAGAAATCGCCGAGCGGGAACGCGTTCAAAAGACCTTGGAAGTGGCGGAACAGAGCCTTGCGCAAAGTTCGAAATTAGCCGCCTTGGGAGAGATGTCAGCGGCCGTGAGCCACGAGTTGAACCAGCCCCTTGCGGCGATGAAAACATACCTGGCTGGAGCGCGCTTGTTGTTGCGCCGTAATCGCGCTGAAGAGGCTCTGGCGAGTTTCGGGCGGATTGATGATTTGATCGAACGCATGGGTGCGATCACACGACAGCTGAAATCCTATGCCCGCAAAGGTGCAGATACGTTTTCGCCTGTGAATATGGGTGATGCGCTGGCATCTGCACTGTCCATGATGGAACCACAGTTGCGTCAGAGGCACGTTCAGATCAGCCAGATTTTACCCGAAGCGCCGGTGCGGGTCATGGGTGACCGGATGCGGATCGAACAGGTTATGGTCAACCTCTTGCGCAATGCCTTGGATGCCACCAAATCTGTAAGTGACCCTGAGGTGGAAATCATCCTTGCCTATGGTGAAACGGCGACGTTGACGGTGCGGGATAACGGGGCAGGGATCGAAGATTTTGATGCCCTGTTTGAACCCTTTTACACCACGAAACAGCCCGGTGATGGCGTTGGCTTGGGGCTTGCTATCTCTTCGGGGATCGTGAACGACCTAGGGGGGCGTCTAACGGCGCGCAATGGGCAGAACGGAGGTGCAGTGTTTGAAATGCAGCTACCGATTTTGGAAGACAGCCTTGAGGCTGCGGAATAACGAGGATTGCTTATGGCACAGGCCATGAAAATTGCGATTGTGGACGACGAACAGGATATGCGCCAATCGATCAGCCAATGGCTGGCGTTGTCCGGGTATGACACCGAAACGTTTGGCAGTGCCGAAGACGCACTTAAGGTCCTTGGGTCTGATTATCCGGGGATCGTAATTTCTGACATCAAAATGCCTGGCATGGATGGAATGCAGTTCCTCAAAAAGTTGATGGGGTCTGATAGCACCTTGCCCGTGATCATGATCACGGGACATGGCGATGTCCCGATGGCGGTCGAAGCGATGCGCGTGGGCGCCTTTGATTTTCTTGAAAAACCATTCAACCCGGATCGTATGTCCGAGTTGGCAAAACGTGCGACGATTGCTCGCCGGCTGGTGTTGGATAACCGGGCGCTGCGCCGTGAGCTGAGCGATGGCACGCAGTTGATGAGCAAGTTGATTGGTGCGAGCCCCGTGATGGAACGTCTGAAGGAAGACATTCTGGATCTGGGTCAAGCGGACGGCCATGTTTTGATCGACGGTGAAACTGGGACTGGCAAAACACTGGTGGCCCATGCCTTACATGCGGTGGGCAGCCGGGCAGGTCGGAAGTTCGTTCTCGTTTCCTGTGCAGCCTTGGAAGAAGAAGCGCTGTCCAAGCGCTTGTTTGGCCCAATGTTGCCCGAAGACGCCCAGTTGCCAGCAATCGAAGAAGCGCGCGGCGGAACGTTGGTGTTGGAAGACATCGAAGCCCTGAGCGATACGCTTCAGGCGCGTCTTCTAAGCGTGATGAACGAGCAGGGCACGCCAGCGGAAACGCGGATTGTTGCGATTTCAAATTTGCAAGAAGCGGGAAAAAGTTGCGAAGACGTCCTGCGTCCGGATTTGTTTTACCGGTTGGCCGCGCTGCGGATTACGATGCCGCCGCTGCGCCAGCGGGGGGAAGATATCTTGTCGTTGTTCACCCGATTGTCCGAACAATTCGCCGAAGAATATGGTTGTGACGCGCCCCAAGTCAGTGCCCAAGAAGCAGCACAGTTGTTGCAGGCGCCTTGGCCTGGAAATGTGCGTCAGCTTATCAATATTGCGGAGCGCGCCGTTTTGCAGGCTCGACGCGGCTCAGGAACGATTGCGTCCTTGTTGATGTCTGATCACGAAGAAATGCAACCGGTTATGACAACCGAAGGCAAGCCGCTCAAAGAATATGTCGAAGCCTTTGAACGAATGCTGATCGACAACACGATGCGTCGACACAAGGGCTCTATCGCTTCGGTCATGGAAGAACTGTGTCTGCCGCGAAGAACGCTGAACGAGAAAATGGCCAAGTACGGGCTTCAGCGCTCTGACTATCTTTGATCCGCGAGTTCTTTGTTAACCGTCACACGTTTAACGATTGTTGTATCTGACGTGTGACGTTTGCCCATTGTCTTTTCCACAGGACTGCCCTTATGTTGGTAAGACGGGCTGAACCAACTTGGTTCTTATGTGGCCCGTTTTGAGTTTCGCTGTTTCAGGTGCTGGTTGGCATTGATCCGCCACCCTGAGCAGACCGATTGTGCCCCAAATGGGGTAACGTAGTGCCTTCGTCTACAAATGGGCGAAAGGAATAAATGGGCAGGTGCCGGGACAGACCCCACCTGTCGGAGAAGAACCGCGATGACGCGCGCGAACGCATTGAGCACAGAGGCAGGGGGCCAGTTGGCCGACCCCCTCGGCGCGCCGTTTAACATCGCCCTGACAAGACACCACCCCAAACGCGCCCGTCCGCCTGGACAGGGCCGATTTGCGCGGTTGCGGTTGTGCACCAAGGACACATGGCTAAGAAAATGCTTATCGATGCCACCCACGCGGAAGAAACCCGCGTTGTGGTGGTCGACGGAAACAAGGTCGAGGAATTTGATTTTGAATCCGAAAACAAACGTCAGCTTGCTGGCAACATCTATCTGGCAAAAGTAACACGGGTTGAGCCCTCTCTTCAGGCTGCTTTTGTTGACTATGGCGGGAACCGTCATGGCTTCCTCGCGTTTTCCGAAATTCATCCGGACTACTATCAGATTCCTGTCGCGGACCGCGAAGCTCTGATGGAAGAAGAACGTGCCTACGCGGATGCAATGCGCGCTCGGGACGACGATGATGAACCAAAGCCCAAGCGGAAATCTCGCTCGCGTTCCAAATCGAAAACCGCGGCTCCAAAACCCGTGGAAGCGGTCGAGGTCACCGAAGCAGAATCCAAGGACGCTGTTTCGAAAGAGGCTGAGCCTCAGATCAGCGGAATGGAAACCATCGATTTAACCGAAGGGGACGATGCGAACATCGTTGACACCCTTGAGGGTAGCTCACCGATGGAACGGGTTGCTGAAACTCCGGTAGAAGAACCCCTTGATTCAGCTAGCGAAGCTGGTGAACAACCTGTCGCTGAAGTCGCTGAAGTCGCTGAAGTCGCTGAAGTCGCTGAAGTCGCTGAAGTTGAAGAAACGGAAAGCGCCGTTGCCTCAGATGAAGCATCTGTAGCTGCGGAAGACGTTGCACCGGTAGCTGTTGATGAAACTGCTGTGGCTGACACGGAGTCTGCTGACGCGTCTGAAACGAGTGAAACCGATGCGGACGATAAGCCGCAAGGTAGCGGCCGTACGATGGCTGCGGACATCGTGTCCAAGGATGCGGTCATTGCTTCTGACGACGTCACCTCTGACACAGATGCCAAAGCCGAGGATCAAAGCCCCGAGGCAGAGGCCTCTGAAGCAGAGGCGGAAGAGGTGGTTTCTGACCTCGTCGAAGAGGCCACCCCTCAAGATGCAGTTGAAGCAAGCTCACAGCCCGAGGCGGTTGCTGATGACACGCAAGAGCCTGCAGTTGAAGCCGCTGCTGTAGAGCAAACCGAAACACCTGAAAACACGGATGCTTCCTCCAAAGCTGATCCGCTTGAAGAAGACGCTGAATCTGAAGAGGCGGCGCCTGAGGAAACCGGTCGCCGCTCGGATGCGACATCCAAGGACGAAAGTATCGAGTCCGTCGCGGACGAAGATGACAGCGAAGACATTCGCCCGCCACGTAAGCCCCGCCCGCGCCGGTACAAAATTCAAGAAGTTATCAAGGTGCGCCAGATTTTGCTGGTGCAGGTTGTTAAAGAAGAACGCGGCAACAAAGGCGCGGCTCTCACCACGTACCTGTCTTTGGCAGGTCGGTATTGCGTCCTGATGCCAAACACCGCACGGGGTGGTGGCATTAGCCGTAAAATCACCAATGTGGTTGATCGCAAAAAGCTCAAGGAAATTGCCGCCGAGATTGATGTGCCGCAGGGCGCAGGCCTCATTGTGCGCACCGCGGGTGCCAAACGGACCAAAGCAGAAATCAAACGTGACTATGAATATCTGCAACGGTTGTGGGAACAAATCCGTGCCCTGACGCTTAAATCCATAGCGCCAGCAAAGATCTATGAAGAAGGCGATCTGATCAAACGGTCGATCCGGGACCTGTACAACCGGGACATCGACGAAGTGATTGTCGAAGGCGAACGCGGGTACCGTATCGCCAAAGACTTTATGAAAATGATCATGCCGTCTCACGCTAAAAACGTGAAACGCCACGACGAAGGCGGCTTGCCGTTGTTTGCGCGTTACCAAGTGGAAAGCTACTTGGCGGGAATGTTCAACCCAACGGTTCAGTTGCGCTCGGGTGGGTACATTGTGATTGGCGTCACCGAGGCGCTGGTTGCTATTGACGTGAACTCGGGCCGGGCGACCAAAGAAGGGTCGATCGAAGAAACCGCACTCAAGACCAACCTAGAAGCTGCCGAAGAAGTGGCTCGCCAGTTGCGGTTGCGCGACCTTGCCGGTCTGATCGTGATCGATTTCATCGATATGGATGAACGCAAGAACAATGCCGCCGTTGAAAAGAAGATCAAAGACAAGCTGAAAACAGACCGGGCACGGATCCAAATCGGCCGGATCTCTGGCTTTGGGTTGATGGAAATGTCACGCCAGCGCCTGCGCCCCGGCATGATCGAAGCGACCACACAGCCTTGTTCGGCGTGTCACGGAACGGGCTTGATCCGTTCAGACGACAGCATGGCATTGAACATTCTGCGTCAGATCGAAGAAGAAGGTACGCGCCGTCGCTCACGCGAAGTGCTTGTTCGATGCCCGGTGAATATCGCCAACTTCCTGATGAACCAGAAACGGGAGCACATTGCGCAGCTTGAAGCGCGTTATGGGTTGTCGATACGGATCGAAGGAGACGTGCATTTGGTGAGCCCCGACTTCTCGATCGAGAAGTTCAAAACGGCCACACGCACGGTGCCAGAAGCACCAGCACCTGTTGTTTCGGTTGATACGTCGTTGATGGAACAGATCGACGCGGCAGAGCCAGCAGCGGAAGCAGAAGTTGAAGACGTTTCCGAGACGCCAGTTGTGGAAGACGAGGGTGAAACCAAACCCAAGCGCAAACGTCGGCGTCGGCGTCGGCGTAAGGGGAATGGCAACGAAGATGGGGCCGACGAAGAAGCAAATGGCAATTCCGATGCCAATGGGAATGCCGACTCATCTGACTCCTCAGATGAGAGCCCAGACGAAGTATCGGTCGAAGGTGAGGTGACAGAAGATGCACCAAAACCAAAACGCCGGCGTCGGTCTCGTAAGAAGTCTGCTCAAGTCGAAGAAAACGCTGAAGGCGCCGATGCTCCGGCTGTAGCTGAAGAGACCTCAGAGGACGAAGCTGAAAAGCCCAAGCGTAAACGGACGCGGGCGCCGCGTCGCAAGAACACAAGTGTTACGGAAGAGCCGGCAATTGCTGAAACTACTGAGGCACCTGTTGAGGTTGTTGCTGATACGCCAGTTACCGAACCTGAACAGACCGCTGAAAGCGTATCTGAAGGGGGCGAAACACCAGCATCAGACAGCTCGATAGAAATTGTGGCTGAACCTGTGATCGCCGAAGCGGTGCAAGAGGTTGAGGTGCCTGAGTTCACACATAGCGAGGCGGCCGGCTCTCAGACTGCTGCAGAGCCTGTTGTTGAGCCCGAGATTGCTGAACCAGAGACCGTGGCATTTGTTGAAGCTGCTACTGAGGAAACTGCACCAGTTGCAGAAGAGCCAGCACCTGAACCTGAGGCGGTGGAACCTGCCAAGCCCAAACGGCGCGGTTGGTGGTCCTTAGGAAGCTAGAATAAGGGCCAAACCTCAATTTTGGCTCATTCCGGAATACGGGATACGACAAATACACCTATCGAGATTTTTTCTCGGTAGGTTTTTCTCTTTTCTGTAAGAACGAAGTTAGAGAGGGCGAAAGTCCTTCCGCAAAACCTTCCCAATAGGGTGCCAGAGTTGTGAATTTTCGAATTCTTGCCTCTCTAACAGTCTGCTAATGGAGGCCATCTTGTTGTTCAATGAACGAGAAGGGTTGATGATAAAGAGTATTCACCACTGTCGTGGCAAGTAATGCATTATGTATTTTCAGCCTGAATCACCCTGAGGCATAGTCTAAGTGAGTTTTATGAGTAGTTTGTTGCCTCGTTCGCGAATGAGAATTCCACAACAGCTAAACTTCAAGGCCGATTTCGAGTTCTGCCAAAATGTTTGGATAAAGAAACAAACCGAGAAAATCTCTGATTGTGAAATCGAACCAAGGGCTTAGTGCATCTTTCCTTGAATCCCCTCACTGCCTTGTTTCTCAGAGCGCCCACCTATCACCTGAGTGTCAGGCCTTTTTGCGGATCACATAAATTTGGTGATCTGGAGCATCGGTTTGTTCCACTAAAGTATGGCCCGATTCTGCACAAAAATGGGGAACATCCACGATGGCTGCGGGATCATCCGCGAGCATGCAGAGGTTTTCACCCGGCAAAAGTGATTTGAGACGCTTGCGCGCTTTGAGGACGGGTAAAGGGCAAAGCAGCCCGCGCGCGTCGAGCTTTTCAGGTGTATCAGTCATGAGATAGGGAATATTCTGCCTTGGTGCCTGTGTCCATAACGCACCCACAAGGATGTGACCGGATGGCCCCGTGACCTCGGACTGGGGATAGCATATGTGCTAATGCATGTTCGGAATTGATATCATCGATGCGGGGCTGATCCCTGCCATGACTGTGGCGCTGATTGCTGGAATGTTCAGCTTTCTAAGCCCGTGCGTATTGCCCATTGTACCGCCTTATTTGGCCTATATGAGTGGTGTCTCCATTGGCGAAATGCAGAGCGAAGCAAGTGCGCGTCGGAAGTCTATCATCGCCGCGTTGTTTTTCGTGCTGGGCCTGTCCACTGTGTTCTTGCTGCTTGGCTTTACAGCGTCGGTTTTTGGTTCGTTCTTTTTGCAAAACCAAGAGCTTATGGCGCAAATATCAGGCGTTGTTGTTATAATCTTTGGCCTCCATTTCCTGAGTGTTTTTCGTATTCCTTTACTGGACCGAGAAGCGCGTTTGGAAACAGGTGACGCAGGTGGGTCGACATTTGGGGCTTATGTGCTTGGGCTTGCGTTTGCCTTTGGTTGGACACCATGCATCGGCCCTCAGTTGGGCGCGATTCTTTCGCTCGCGGCGACAGAGGTCTCGGTGGCGCGCGGGACATTGCTTTTGGGGGTTTATGCCGCTGGTTTAGGCATTCCATTCCTACTTGCTGCAATGTTTCTGAGCCGGTCAATGCGTATCATGAACAAGCTTAAGCGTCATATGGGGTTGATCGAAAAATGTATGGGCGGGTTGCTTTTGCTCGTCGGAATCATGTTGGTCACCGGTCTGTTCTCAAGCGTTTCGTTCTGGCTGCTTGAAATCTTTCCCTCGTTGGCGACACTTGGCTGACTTTTTCTCGCCTGAATAAGCCTTTATGATCCCCTTCAAAGCAAGAGGGGTGTCATGGCGTCCGAGCAGCAACAGGCAAGTCAGGTGAAACGTCGCCGGGTTTTTTACATTCCTGGTTATGACCCGATTCATCCACGCCGCTATCGCGAACTCTACCGAAAAGAAGGGGCCGAACAGGCTGAGCTTTCTGGATATGACATTGGCCTCAAACCTAAAGCAACCAAAGGTCCCTATGGTTGGCATGTGACTGCGACGCAGGAGGGCGCGCGGGTCGAGGCCGATATCGAGGTTCTCGTTTGGTCAGATATCGTTCGCGACAGCATGTCGTCCACAATTCCGGCCACCTATATTCAGTTGGTGCAGACGGCTTGGACCTATATTGGTTCGGGGGCGTTGTGGCGGTTGATGAAACTACGCAAAGGGCCGGTGATTGCCGCATTGTATCCTGTGGGAATGTTACTGTTACAATTGGTTTTGGCGCTGGCCATTGCTTTTGGGGTCTATAGCGCACTATTCACGGCGGCCCTTTGGTTACCGATGGCTCCGAACCTTCTTTTACAGATCGTCGCACTGTGCGCGGGGGCAGGCGTAGGCGTTGCGGTGTTGCGGTGGTTTCGCGCAAGAGACGGCAAGTTCTTTGCCTATTACCTCATGCACGATTATGCGTATTCCGCGCAATCCAACGGCGCGAACCCACCCGAATTGGAAGCCCGGATCGCTGAGTTTACCGATTTGATTGCCGAAGCACTGACGCAAGACGTCGATGAGGTTCTGGTTGTTGGCCACAGCTCTGGCGCCCATGTGGGGGTGAGTGTTTTGGCCGATTTGATCCGCGCCGGACGTGTGCCACCGTCAGGACCTGCATTGGGGTTTCTGTCGCTGGGGCAGGTGGTTCCAATGGTGTCATTTTTGCCAAAGGCCGAACGGCTTCGCACGGATCTCAAGTATCTGAGTGCGCGCGCCGAGTTGAATTGGGTGGATGTGTCTGCGCCGGGCGATGGATGTGCCTTTGCACTTTGTGATCCAGTCACGGTCAGCGGTGTGGCTCCGGCAGATAAGCGATGGCCACTGGTCTTTTCAGCAGCGTTTACCCAAACACTGTCACCTAAACGCTGGGCAGAGTTGCGGTGGAGGTTCTTTAGACTACATTTTCAATATCTGTGTGCTTTTGATCAGCCCGGCGACTATGATTATTTTCGTATCACAGCCGGCCCGATGACGTTGGCAGAACGATACAAAGACCGTGCACCGTCAAAATCTCGGATAGATGTGGCAATCTCAAAATATACTTCGGTTGATTCTTGATGCTCCCTCCCAAACCCCCCGCGCGCCCGGACAAAGTGTCCTTGTTTCGGTACCTTCGCTTGTTTCGACAGGATTTGTTATCGGCGCAGCCCAAGCGATTGTATCGCGCTTGGATGGCTGAGTTTCGCACGCCGTTTTTCCGGTCTTTTTTGGTGAACCAGCCGGATCTTGTGGAAACGGTTCTCAAGACGCGTCCTGATGATTTTCCCAAATCGGGCCGGATCAGCGAGGGCCTCAGACCTTTGTTGGGAAATTCCGTGTTTTTGACCAACGGTGAGACGTGGAAACGCCAGCGGCGGATTATTGACCCCTCGTTCGAAGGGGGCCGTTTGCGAGATACTTTTCCTGCGATGAGGGAGGCGGCACAGGCTTGTGTGACGCGCTTGCAAGGGCAGGTTGGGCAAGAGGTCGAATTTGAAGAGGTGACAAGTCACGCCGCTGCAGATGTGATTTTTCGTACTCTGTTTTCTATCCCGATAGAGCATGAAATCGCCGGGCAAGTGTTTACGCGGTTTCGCGACTATCAGCGTCAGCAACCTTTGTTGAACTTGGCGGCTTTCGTGCCTTTGCCCAGTTGGATGCCTCGGTTTCATGCGCGTCAAACCAAACGGGCAGCCAAGGAAATCCGTGGCTTGATTGCGCAGCTGACATCCACGCGGATGGCTGAAATCGAGGCGGGAACGGCCCCAGATGATCTTGCGACCAAGATCATGACTACCAAAGATCCCCAAACCGGCGAACGGTTTGATACCGAAGAAATGATTGATCAGGTTGCGATCTTTTTTCTGGCGGGCCATGAAACCAGCGCGTCAGCTTTGGCGTGGACTTTGTACCTGATGGCTCTTTACCCTGATTGGCAGGACCGACTGGCAGAAGAGGCGACCGCTCTTGACCAAGAAGGGTTTGGCGTGATGTCCAAACTCCGCCTCAGTCGTGATGTGTTTCGCGAGGCACTACGGCTCTACCCACCAGTTCCAATGATGGTGCGCGAAGCCAGTTGTCCTGAGAAGTTTCGGGATCGCGCGGTCCCCAAAGGGGCCCAGATTGTATTGAGCCCATGGCATTTGCACCGTCAGGAACGTTTGTGGGACAATCCGGATGGGTTTGATCCCACCCGGTGGCAAACTGAAAACGGCAAAACCTGTCAACGCACGGCCTATATCCCGTTTTCCACTGGTCCTCGTGTGTGTCCGGGGGCAGGTTTTGCCATGGTCGAAGGGCCACTGATCCTGTCGATGATTTTACGTCGTTTCCGAATAGAATGTGTGGCGGGTAAAGATCCGGTTCCTGTGGCACATCTGACTGTTCGTGCGGCGGATGGTATCTGGTTGCGTTTGGTTGAGCGCTAACAAACTACCATCTGTCAGAGCCTTGCTGTATGCGGGGCGCAAAGCGGAATCAATTCACAGGAATTTATTATGGCGAACGCAGATCAGCGTGAACAGATGACGAATGGCGCAGGCTTCATTGCAGCTTTGGATCAAAGCGGTGGCTCAACTCCAAAAGCGCTGGCGCTCTATGGTGTGGATGCCTCTGATTACAATTCAGAAGAAGAAATGTTCGCAGAAGTGCAGAACATGCGCGCACGGATCATTCTGGCTGACGATTTTACCAATGCTAAAGTCATCGCAGCCATATTGTTTGAACGTACTTTGGGTGAAAGTATCGACGGTAAATCTGTTGCAGATTACCTGTGGTCCGAAAAGAACGTTGTGCCGTTTCTGAAGATCGACAAAGGTCTGGAAGACGAAGCAAACGGCGTTCAACTGATGAAGCCAATCCCGGGTCTGGCAGATACACTGGCCAAGGCGACCGGCGTGTTCGGCACCAAAGAGCGCTCTGTCATCAACGAAGCAAACGCCGAAGGAATTGCTGCCGTCGTTGCGCAGCAGTTTGACGTTGCGCGCGAAGTTGTTGCTGCCGGGATGGTTCCAATCGTTGAACCCGAGGTGAACATCCACTCGGCAACCAAATCAGAAGCCGAAGCCATCCTGAAGGCAGAGATCCTTAAGAACCTCGATACCTTGGATGAGGGTCAGGATATCATGCTGAAATTGACCATTCCGAACGAAGCCAACCTGTATGATGCACTCGCCGATCACCCCCGCGTGATGCGTGTTGTGGCACTATCGGGTGGGTATTCCACAGAACAAGCCTGTGATCTGCTCAGCCAGAATGGCAAAATGATCGCGTCTTTCTCGCGGGCTTTGACCGAAGGTCTTTCCAAGCAAATGTCTGATGCGGAATTCAACACTGCATTGGGCAGCAACATCGACAAGATCTACCAAGCTTCGATCTAATAAGATTATTAACCAGTCGGTTACAGATTTGAAGAAATGGCCCCGCTGGTTTCAGCGGGGCCATTTTTGTTACAGTGAATATCACACATCGGTCGATGTGAGACCTACACAATTCGGCGATTTTGGACACGAAAGAGACTGTTGATAGGTGCGGAAGGCAGGTAAGAATTAGCTGAATAGGCGTGCCGCTTCTGCTGAAATAGGTTTTTAGATGATCCACACTGCTAAACCGATGGCTATCACGATGGGCGACCCGGCGGGTATTGGCCCTGAGATTATCGTTAAATTGCTGTCTGCCGCACCGGAAACGGGACGATATGTGGTCTTTGGATGCCCAAATGTCATGCAGCGGGCAGTTGACGTCGTTGGTGCCAATTTCGCCATACAAGCGCGTGACCGGGTTCAAGACGCGCAATTCGAAAGCGGGACGATAGACGTCGTCGAGACAACCCGATTTGCCCCCTTACCACCCTTTGGTGAAATCCGCGCAGATTGTGGGCAGGCGGCTTTTGATGCCATCAAAGCGGGTATCGAATGCGCGTTAGAGGGCAGCGTTTCTGGCATCGTAACTGCTCCCATTCATAAAGAAGCCTTATCTGCTGCCGGGGTGAAATACCCTGGTCACACGGAAATGCTGGCGGATTTAGGCGGCGCAGTTAAAGTGGCCATGTTGCTTGGAAATGACGTTATCCGCACGGTTTTGGTAACCATTCACTGTTCGCTTTTGGATGCGATCAAGGGTGCGGATTTTGAGGCCCAGATGGCCGCAATACGTTGGGCGGATCAGGGGGCACGGGCACTGGGCTATGAAAACCCGCGTGTCGCCGTGGCGGGACTAAACCCCCATGCTGGTGAAGGGGGGCTGTTTGGGCGCGAGGAAATCGAAATTATTTCACCTGCGATTAAGGCCGCTCAAGCCGAAGGAATAAATGCTTCGGGCCCTTGGCCTGGAGATACTGTATTCATGCAAGCCCGTCAGGGGCATTTCGATATTGTCGTCGCACAATATCACGATCAGGGGCTTATACCGGTCAAATACATGGGGCTGGATCAAGGGGTGAATATTACCCTTGGATTGCCGTTTATACGGACCAGTCCTGATCACGGTACTGCCTTTGACATCGCAGGGCAGGGGATCGCGAGCGAGGCAAGTCTCGTAACCGCGATGCAGTACGCCTTGCGGCTTCAAAACAGCGACAACCAGAGGTACTAAACACGACCTAAGCTGTTACACGACTCCGCGTTCAGCGTTGCAAGGTACCGTGATCAATCAAGTAGGTCAGGCAATTTGCATGGATGAGATTACGGTCATCGCAGATCAGGTTTTGACCAAGGTTTTTCACCGATGTGATCGTCAAAGCGACGTCGATTTGTAATCACATCTGAAGGTGTTTCCCAGTTGGCAACTCTATCCGCGTTGCAAGAGCAATAAGTAGCGCCGCATTCCAATTTGGAAGCTGCGCGATTTGGCGATCAAGCGTGACAGACGGGTGTGGACAAACAAACATGTTTCCCGATCACGATTTTTCTGAGAAGATTGTGTATGAGTTCCTCTGTTTCAAGTTGGCTGGGTCACTTGGGTCTCGGCGTTTATGCTGAGGTTTTTTCCGAAAACGATGTCGATATGCGCGTTTTGCCGCTTTTGGAGGAAGCCGATCTTCGCGAATTGGGAGTTTCCCTTGGTCATCGCAAAGTTCTGCTGGCTGCGATCGCCAATATTGGATCTGAGTCTCCTCCGGAGAACATACCAGAGATCGAAACCGCTGCTGCACCGAAACTGGAAACGACCCCCACTGATGACGCTGAACACCGGCTGTTAACTATACTATTCGCTGACATTGTTGGATCCACAGAATTATCTCAGCAGTTAACGCCTGAGCAGATGCGGGAAATTCTGCGCAGTTTTCAGGATGCTGTGACCGGCGTCGTTTCAAAATATGGCGGCTACGTCGCAAAGTATTTGGGCGATGGGGCTTTAACCTATTTCGGATGGCCCACGGCCTACGAAGATCATGCTAGCCGGGCAGTCCACGCTGGTTTGGAAATCATTGAAGCAATAGAAGATATTCGGTTCAATGATATTGCGATGTCGGCACGGGTGGGTATCGCAACGGGCCACGTCGTGGTTGGAGATCTAGTTAGCGCAGGCGGCATCGAAACAGGCGCAATTGCAGGAGACACGCCAAACCTAGCAGCTCGTTTACAGGCTCAGGCTCGCCCAGGCGAAGTTGTAATCGGGCCCGACACCCAAAGGCTTTGCGGTGGAGAGTTCATACTAGAAACCTTGGGCGAAACGCGTCTCAAAGGGTACGAAAATGAAATCGTACCGCACCGTGTTGTCGAGTTGAAGAAATTGGAAAGCCGATTTTCGGCGCAAACTAGATCTGGTTCAGCAGAATTGGTGGGGCGGGTCGGCGAATTGCAGATTTTGCTTGATCGTTGGCAGAGCGCGTTAAAAGGCAAAGGCCAGATGGTGCTGATTTCTGGCGACGCTGGTATTGGCAAATCCCGCCTAGTCGAAGAACTGATGCGAGCGGTGGTTCAAACACCACACGAATTAGTGCGAATGCAGTGTTCCCCCTACCATTCTACCAGCGCGTTTCACCCCATCGCCGAGCGCATCCTTAGATTATCGGGAATTAAGCCCGATGACGCAGCGGACATCAGGGCTGCGAAAATCAAATCGATGTTGAAGGTTGCGCCGCCGCAGGTTCCGCATGCCGTAGAGGTCTATGCTGAATTGCTGTCTATTGAACTGGCAAAATCTCCTGAAACCCTGTCGCTTGCACCGCAAGATCTGAAAGATCTAACAATACAAACAATTGTCGAACGTATGGCCGCGATGGCCAATAACCAACCGGTTCTGATGGTGCTAGAAGATAGTCATTGGATTGATCCATCAACACAAGAAGTGCTTGAAAGATTGGCATCAAGAATTTCTGATCTTCCTGCTCTAGTGGTTGTTACGCAAAGACCAGAAGGCGCATCTGACTGGACGCTAGATTTTGACAATGCGACGCAGCTACCGATTGGCTTACTGACCCGGGAACAGACTGCCGAAATGATGTCGGGCATTTTGGGGCAAACGCCTGACACTACATTTATTGATTACATGGAAACCCGGGCCGCAGGCATCCCTCTATTTGTCGAAGAATTAACCCGCTCTGTTGCTGAACGCAGCGATAGTGACAGCGATGCGACCATTCCGGATACGCTGCAAGGCTCTCTGATGGCGCGGTTGGACAAGCTGTCATCCGGTGCGAGAAACGTTGCCTTAGTTGCATCTGTCATAGGCCGCGATTTTGAGCCACAGTTACTGGCAAGCGTTCTTTCCACAAAAGTCGGTGAGCTAGAACCCCATCTAGGAGAGCTGGCTCGTGCTCGTATTCTGGTGTCTGGCGTGTCTGGACCGGGAGCCCGCATGTTTCGTCACGCGCTTATACAGGACACAGCATATCAATCGCTTTTGTCTCGCACGAGACAGGCGCATCATCTGGCCATTGGCCGAGCACTAGAAGCAGGTATCGGTGGTGTGGTTGAGCGTGAACCCGAGGTTCTCGCTCGTCATTTTACCGAGGCGGGTAATCCCAGAGACGCGATAGGCTACTGGATCAAGGCCGCTGAACGGGCACTTGCGCGCTCAGCCAATTTCGAGGCCGTTGAACATGCAAAAGCTGCGATATCACTTGCAGATCAACTTGAAGATAAAGCTGAGCAATTGAGCGCCAAAATCGCCACGGGTGTTCTTTTGGGCCGCGCGCTTGATAGTGCAGGTGAGATACACCAGGCGTGCCAGGTGCTAAAAGCAGCTGTCGACCTAGCAGATAAGCACGCTGATCTCGAACGCTTCGCTGATGCAGTCATACATTTTAGTAGCTCGCTGTTTCTGTCTTCGTTACCCGTCTCGTCCTCGATTGACCTTCTCGAAGAGGCTTTGGCAAGGACACCCAAGGATAACCAGAAATTGCGATGCCAGCTGCTCAGCACATTGGCCCGCGGTTGCCAGATGGAAGGCGCTCCTAGAAAGAGCGCGCGTTATCGTGCAGAGGCTCTAACGCTCGTGCGCCAATTGGACGACAAGGCATCTCTTTGTAGTCTCTTGTTCTCTGAATTTCTGACTCCAATAAGTGTACGCGAAGTGATTGAACTTGGGTCATGGCGCTCAAAATTGGACGAAATGCTTCTTGTTTCTGATGAGGTCAATGATACGGAACGTGCGCGCGCGCGCTCTTTAGAGGTTTTCGTGTGCGCTGAAATGGGCGACCGCGACCGCATGGATCAAGCACTGACCCATTTGGCCCAGCTCGGCGAAAACCGGCAACACATGCATTTCGAAGTCATATTGTCTCATGGGATGGCAATGAAGGCGATATTGGACGGCGATTTCCAAGCGGCAGAAGAATTGACGAACAGGGCATTTGACCTTGGTCAGAAAACATACGGTGGAGCGATGGAAGGTGTACATGGGATGCAAATGTTCACCATTCGCCGCGAGCAGGGGCGTTTGACGCAGATCGCGCCAATCATCAAGAAAATGCTGGACGATGATCCGACTGACACGACGTGGAAGCCCGGTTTCGCCATTGTCGCTAGCGATTTAGGGCATAGAGAAGCATCCAGTCGTATGCTTCGAGAAATGGCAGAAGATGACTTTTCTTTTGCTTTGGATGCCAAATACAGCACGACCTTGGCTTATCTTGCAGAGGTTAGCGCAGTATCGGATGCAGGGGATCTTTCAGAGCGACTCTACGATCTTTTGACCCCTTACGAAGACATGACGATAACGGCGGGTGTGACCACGGTTTGTCTGGGCGCAGCCGCTCGCCAACTAGGGATACTGTCATCTGCACTCGGTGAATGGCAACGAGCAGAGCGGCACTTTGAAGAAGCGCTCCAGTTAAACCAACGAATGCGGTCAGCGCCCTGGCAAGCTTGGGCAAAATACGATTTGGCCGAGATGTTATTGAGGCGCGGCCGGCCCGAAGATCGCAACAGAGCTGACGCCGCAATTAACGATTCTATAGACGTGGCGGCTAAGTTGAGTATGGTTAGATTAACGAAAAACTGTGAAAACCTATTGAAATTTTGACTTTTGCGAAACCGGACTGACCCCTGATTGATTGGAGATGCCAATGCCGAAGTTTATTATTGAACGAAACTTTGCCGAGAAATTGGTCCTTACTGCGGACGACACGGCGGGTATCCAGCGGATCAACGATGACGAAGAAGTTCGCTGGATCGTTTCATTTCTAAGTGCAGATCAGCGAAAATCTTATTGTCTTTACGAAGCGCAAGACGCCGCCGCAATCAAGCGCGCTGCAAATCGGGCAGGCGTGCCTGCGGACGTAATCGTTTCTGTTGATGAGTTTGATCCTGCGATTTTTGCTTGATCTGAATACGTCGATTTGGCGTGTATCGATTAGCCCCTTGTTTCGAAAAATTGAACGCAATCCATGATGCCGGTCGCAGAACTGGCGCATCCCATCTTTGGTGAGGCAAAATTCACCAGGTAATGAACCTCCACTTTTTATTGGAGGCGAAAATGACAATTGAAGTTACTGCTAGCAACGGCAACGCAGTCGAGATTTCGACAGACACGATTGAAGCACTGAATATGTCCCTACGCGGTGACGTGGTGACCCAGGGTAGCCCCGGGTACGACGAAGCGCGGACTATCTGGAACGCTATGCATGATCGCCAACCCGGGCTAGTAATACGCGCACTTGGTGCCAGCGACATCCAGACAGCCGTGAATTTTGCACGCGACAATGGTCTCTTAATTTCGATCCGCAGTGGTGGTCACCAGATTGCAGGCCATGCGGTCCGGGACGGGGTGTTGATGTTGGATCTCTCAAACATGAAGTCGGTATATGTCGATCCGAATTCGCGTCGTGCCCGTGTTGAACCTGGGGCAACATTGGGGGACGTAGACAAAGAAACGCAGGTTCATGGTTTGGCAGTACCAGTGGGGATCAACTCTACCACTGGGATTGCGGGCCTGACATTGGGCGGCGGCTTTGGCTGGATCACTCGTAAATACGGCATGACAATCGACAACCTGATATCAGCAGATGTCGTGCTTGCGGATGGTTCAATGATCCGGGCCAGCGCGGACGAGAACTCTGATTTGTTCTGGGCAATCCGCGGTGGAGGGGGAAATTTCGGCGTCATTTCATCCTTCGAATTTATGCTTCATCCGGTTGGTCCAGAGGTGACGGCCGGCCTTATTGTGCATCCGCTCGAGGCGGCCGCCGATCTATTGCCGCACTACGAGCGTATCGCCAATACGGCCCCTGACGAACTGACGGTGTGGGTCGTCATGCGCAAGGCACCACCTCTTCCGTTCCTTCCACCCGAATGGCATGGCCGCGACGTGTTAATCTTTGCAGCCTGCCTCTGCGAAGAAACAGAAGAAGGTCGGAAATCTTTAACTGAACTCCAGGCACTGGGAGAGCCAATTGTCGATGTCATGGGTCCCAATCCGTTTGTCGGATGGGAAGCGGCATTTGACCCGCTATTGACACCCGGTGCTCGCAATTACTGGAAAAGCCATGACTTGATTTCGCTACCAGTCAACGCAACGGACCTCATAATTGAGGCTGTGCGAAATACGCCCAGCCCAGATTGTGAAATTTTTCTCGCGCATCTGGGCGGTGCAATGTCTCAGGTGGAGGCAGGAGCAACAGCTTATCCTCAGCGGAATTCTCACTTTATCATGAATGTACACACGAGGTGGCATAGCCCAGATGATGATGACATCTGTCGTACATGGGCGCGGACCCTGTTTGACGATGTATCGCCATTTTCAGCGGGTACAGCATATGTGAATTTCGTCCCCGATGACGAACCCGAGCGTATGGCCGATGTTTATGGCACAAATTATGAAAAGTTGATCCAGGCAAAGAACACGTATGACCCCAAGAATTTGTTCCGCATAAATCACAACATTGCCCCTCAGGTGTAGCTACACATCCAGGTAACTACGGGGTCGCAGTTCTCGGTAAGTTGCTATGTCAAAAGCACTGTAGGTCACCGGAAACGAGGATCATGCAAATATCGCAGGCCGAGTTGCCGGGGCTAGATATTTTTCGCGTTCACCACCAGCCCAGAGGGGGGCGGTCCGCACAGGAAAGTCCAGCCTCTCTAACTTGGTTAGAGAGGTTTCCCTCCTGAGCCAGCAAAGAGACGAGACAACATCCGCTCCGTGCGGGAATTTGCGACAACAACATGGACGTCTGGCCCGGCCCTCTGAGGGACATTCAGATAGTTTTCAATCCGAACAATAACGCCATTTTCGTGTGGTGTGGTCGTAAGATCTATAACGATCTGAGGCAAATCATCTATGTGACCATCATAAGATAGAATCGCAGCGGCGGTTTCATCGGGGGACATGTTTATCCTGCATTGAATGTGCGATTCGGATTTACGAATAAAGCTGGCTGGCGGTTGCGAACACCGCTGTGTGAAAGCATTAATCAGCGGTTCAGGCTTGCTTTCGAACACCGCTGCTTGTGACGATGATCCCGTTATTTGTGGTGCACAGGCGCTGGTGGCCAACAATAGGATAATGGTTTTGACGTGATTCATGGTGTCTTTCGAAGTGAACAGAAGAATCCAGTTTGGGATCAAACGTAAGGTATTTATGACACAAGGTATGTAGCTGGATTCGGAAGCTTTGCGAGGTATTTCGCTCGTTTGTCTTGTGAGTAATTTTTACGGCTGGCCAATATAATCAAGGAATTTCCGTGCCTTCACTGGCAAACGTGCAAGGCACAACCCTAGGTTTATCCTGTGGAGGAATCGGGTTTTGCCGCATAACTCAATTGCGACAGGGGTGGGTCAACAGAAAAGTTTCGCTTCGGAGTGTGAATTTTGCGTTGACCAAGTATGTCCAAGTACGCCAAATTGTGGATGTCGATTGCGGTGGCACTATATCTAGTGTCGTGAGCCTGGTCGGTAACAAGGATGGGACCTTTTACTTCTGAGCTTCTTTGGCACTCCGTGTCGATTTTGTGCTGTGTTGCAAGCAGTGCACACAGAAGGCTTGTCCTGTCAAATCGACCTAAGAGGTTGGTGCATCACTGGGGGGCCAATTCGGCCAAGACGAATAGCTGGAATGTAGGGGCAGCGGACTATGAAAATTGATAGAAAATTCACGAAAGCAGGGCAGGACGCTTATGCAGAATTGGATTTCATCTCGGCAACTTCAGAGATTCGCAACCCAGACGGCACCATCGTTTTCCGGCTTGAGAATATCGAGGTTCCCAACACATGGAGCCAAGTCGCCAGCGATGTCATCGCGCAGAAATATTTCCGTAAGGCTGGTGTTCCAACACGCCTGAAGAAAGTCCGGGAAAAAGATGTTCCTGAGTTTTTGTGGCGGTCGGTTCCAGACGGAGAAGTCGAGTTTGGCGGCGAGACGTCCTCCAAACAGGTTTTCGATCGTCTCGCAGGCGCTTGGGCCTATTGGGGTTGGAAGGGGGGCTATTTTTCCAACGAAGATGACGCGCGCGCTTATTATGATGAGATGCGGTTCATGCTGGCGACACAACGTGCCGCTCCGAACTCCCCGCAGTGGTTCAACACGGGTTTACACTGGGCTTACGGTATCGATGGTCCGGCACAGGGACACCATTATGTCGATTACAAAACTGGTAAACTGACAAAGTCCAAATCCTCTTACGAGCACCCACAACCGCATGCTTGCTTTATTCAAGGTGTGCAGGATGATCTGGTAAACGAAGGCGGCATCATGGATCTGTGGGTGCGCGAAGCGCGCCTGTTTAAATATGGGTCAGGTACTGGCACCAACTTCTCGCACCTTCGTGGCGAAGGGGAATCCTTGTCGGGTGGTGGCAAATCTTCAGGCCTCATGGGTTTTTTGAAAATCGGTGACCGTGCTGCAGGAGCCATCAAATCCGGCGGCACCACACGGCGTGCAGCGAAAATGGTTATCGTTGACGCAGATCACCCGGATATTCAGGATTTCATCAACTGGAAAGTCATAGAAGAGCAGAAAGTTGCGAGCATCGTGGCTGGCTCCAAGATGCACGAAGCCAAGTTGAATGGTATTTTCGATGCGCTGAAGCTTTGGGATGGAAAGGCGCAAGACGCCTATGACCCTGCGCACAATGACGCCCTCAAACTAGCGATCCGCGAAGCGAAAAAAGTCGCAATTCCAGAAACTTACATCAAGCGCGTGCTGGACTATGCCAAGCAAGGTCACACAAGCATTGAGTTTCCAACCTATGATACAGATTGGGACAGCGAAGCCTACAGCTCTGTGTCAGGGCAAAACTCGAACAACTCAATCCGGGTGACAAACGGTTTTCTCAAAGCGATTGAAAAAGACGCGGATTGGGAATTGATCAACCGCACCGACGGAAAAGTCGCCAAAGTCGTCAAAGCACGCGACCTCTGGGCTCAGGTTGGGCATGCTGCGTGGGCCTGTGCCGACCCTGGCATTCAGTACCACGACACAGTGAACGAATGGCACACATGCCCCGAAGACGGTGAAATTCGCGGTTCAAACCCTTGTTCCGAATACATGTTCCTTGATGACACTGCGTGCAATCTTGCGTCCATGAACCTGCTGACTTTCCTCAAAGATGGGAAGTTTCAAGCAGAGGATTACATGCATGCGGCACGCCTGTGGACGCTGACGCTCGAAGTGTCTGTGACTATGGCGCAGTTCCCCTCGAAAGAAATCGCGCAGCTTTCCTATGATTTCCGGACATTGGGTCTGGGGTACGCAAATATCGGTGGCCTGTTGATGAACATGGGTCATGGCTACGACAGTGACGAGGGACGAGCGCTCTGTGGTGCGCTGACCGCGATCATGACAGGTGTTGCTTATGCGACATCGGCTGAAATCGCTGGCGAGCTGGGACCGTTTGCTGGATATGAACGCAATGCAGAACACATGCTGCGTGTGATCAGAAACCACCGCAAAGCGGCACACGGTGCAAGCACTGGCTACGAAAAACTGGCGGTCAAGCCGGTCCCTCTGGATCATGACAATTGCCCGGATGTACGATTGATCGATCTTGCCATGTCCGCATGGGATGAAGCGCTGAGCCTTGGTGAGAAAAATGGCTATCGCAACGCTCAATCGACTGTGATCGCGCCGACCGGGACCATTGGTCTGGTTATGGATTGCGACACCACGGGGATTGAGCCGGATTTTGCGCTTGTTAAGTTCAAAAAACTGGCTGGCGGCGGCTATTTCAAGATCATCAACCGGTCTGTGCCGTCTGCTCTCGAAAACCTGGGCTACAGCTCGTCCGAGATTGAAGAGATCGTATCCTCAGCTGTGGGACACGGGTCCATCGGAAATGCGCCTGCAATCAATCACACCTCGCTCACCGGGCACGGGTTTGGTCCCAACGAATTGTCCAAGATTGATGCCGCTCTCGAAAGCGCGTTTGATATCCGGTTTGTGTTCAATCAGTGGACACTAGGCGAAGAGTTCTGCACTCAGGTGCTGGGTATTCCTGCACCTAAATTGAATGACCCGACTTTCGATTTGCTGCGTCATCTGGGCTTTACCCGGGCTGACATTGATGCCGCGAACGATCATGTTTGCGGAACGATGACGCTGGAAGGGGCGCCGTTCCTCAAGGAAGAGCATTATCACATCTTTGATTGTGCAAACCCTTGTGGGAAAAAAGGCAAGCGGTTCCTGAATGTTGACAGCCACATCACTATGATGGCTGCAGCGCAGTCCTTTATTTCGGGTGCGATCTCCAAAACCATCAATATGCCCAACGATGCGACAATCGAAGATTGTCAAAAAGCATATGAGCTGAGCTGGTCTTTGGGGGTAAAGGCGAACGCACTTTATCGCGACGGATCCAAGTTGAGCCAGCCATTGGCTGCCGCACTGGTCGAAGATGATGACGATGCCGCAGACGTTCTAGAAAGTGGTACACCCACTGAAAAGGCAACTGTTTTGGCGGAAAAGATCATCGAAAAGGTGATCGTCAAAGAAGTAATCCGCTCGCACCGCGAAAAGATGCCCGAACGACGCAAAGGGTATACGCAAAAAGCAGTCGTTGGTGGCCACAAGGTCTATCTGCGGACAGGCGAATACTCGGATGGGGCATTGGGTGAAATCTTCATCGATATGCACAAAGAGGGCGCAGGCTTTCGTGCAATGATGAACAACTTCGCCATCGCTGTGTCTGTTGGGCTGCAATATGGCGTCCCGCTCGAAGAATTTGTGGATGCGTTTACGTTTACCAAGTTCGAACCGGCTGGCATGGTGCAGGGCAATGACTCGATCAAAAACGCCACATCCATCCTGGATTACATTTTCCGTGAGTTGGCTGTCAGCTATTTGGACCGAACCGATCTGGCACATGTGAAACCCGAAGGGGCATCGTTCGATGACATCGGACGTGGGGTCGATGAAGGTCTGTCAAACGTCGACAAGGTGAGTGAAACTGCGGCCTCCAAGTCATTGGAAGTACTTAAGCAAATCAGTTCCACAGGGTATCTTCGGAAACGTCTGCCTCAGGATTTGGTTGTGTTGCAGGGTGGTCAGGCCGAAACGGGTTTGACGGGTACAGATCCGGTATCGAACCTGCAGACTTTGGTCCCTGAAACTGGGCCAGCTCCTACCACGGCCGTTGGTGGTGGTATGGATGCACGAGTAAAGGCCAAGATGCAGGGCTACGAAGGCGAAGCCTGTGGGGAATGCGGAAACTACACATTGGTGCGCAATGGGACTTGCATGAAATGCAATACCTGCGGCTCAACAAGCGGGTGCAGCTAAAGCTGCTCCATTACAAAATCGCGTCAGGAATGGCGCGTAAGGGACTGAGTTCGCTCTGATAACTTTGTTCCTTATGAATGGGTGGGCGACAGCTTTGTCCTTCCCACTCTGTCACGGAACGGGTGCGCTCGTTCCATGCGACGTCCAGGCCGCAGGCAAAAAACACCGGGCGGTTAATAAAATGAGCTTGGATGGCGAAACTGGGGGGGCTTGTGCCTCCCCATTTTTCGTTTGATATGAAGGGGCAATCAGGTGCCATAAACAAGGTCGCGAACATGCCAAAACTCAGCATTTGTATTCCTGCATATGATATGGGCGGACACGGTGCGCAATTTCTCGCAGAGTCGTTTGAGCGCCTGAAGCAACAAACCTTTCGCGATTTCGAAGTGATTGTATCGGATCAGTCTAAAGATGATGCCGTTCAGAAAATATGTGCCGGGGTTGAGGGGATCAAAGTTCATCACGTGTGGTTTCGCGATGGGCCTAAACAGGCGTCGGCCAATTCCAACAATGCGATGCGTCATGCCAGTGGTGAAATCCTCAAAATTCTGTTCCAAGATGACCTCATAAACGGAACAGACGCCTTACAAAAAATGAGTGATGCATTTTCGGACTCTGGTGTGGTTTGGTTGGTGTGTGGATCGGGGGTGACGCGCGATGGGCAGATGATTGAGCGCCCTATGGTTCCGCATCTGCATCCACAAATTCAGTTTGGAAAGAACACGATAAGCAGCCCGTCAGTTCTGGCGTTTCGCACAATCAACAAGCTGGACTTTGATGAAGAGCTGATTTGGTTGATGGATGTCGATATCTACAAGCGATTTGCGCAAAAATACGGTGCGCCTTGTGTTGTACCAGACACTCTCGTCTTGAACCGGCTGCATATGGGCCAGGTCAGTGCAAGTGTTTCCCCCGAACTGCGACGGAAAGAGTTGAAGTATATCCGGAAAAAGTTTCTACCTCATGAGACAATGAAAGACCGCATTCAGTATTATAAGCAGATCCTCAAAGCGCGCTGAGGCGTGATATTGAGAAGATCCAGACTTGAAAGACTTGGAGACCCAGATGGACCCAATTACATCGACCATACGATTTCTGCGCCGTGCACTGACCGGTGCTCCTTATCGGTATGACTATTTTGGGGATCATTTAGCGGTCCGGAAAAAGTACATCCCGTTTTTGCACGATGACAAATTTCAAGGCAGCTGGGATCAGGTGTGTAAAGAGAGCGCACCGCACTGGATTGGTGGGACTCCGGACATTCGCTGGCGGATCCATGTGTGCCTATGGGCTGCTGAGTGTTGTCTGCGCATTCCCGGAGATTTTGCTGAGTTCGGTGTGAACACGGGGCTGCTTTCGACGATGATTGTACGCAATAGCGATTTCGATCAAAGCGGGAAAAAGTTCTTTTTGTTCGACACTTACGAGGGCATTCCGGTGGACATGGCCAGCGAGGCCGAAATGGCTGGTGTCGCGAAGATGAACAAAAATATGTACACTGGGAATCCGGCGAATACCAACATCATCGAATTTGCGCGAAAGCAATTCGCGCCGCACCCGAATGTGGTTTTGGTCCAGGGTTTGTTGCCGGGATCCATCGATCAGGTGGAGTTTGAAAGCCTGAGCTATATCTCGATCGATCTTAATATCACCTCGGCCGAAATGGGGACTATTGAGGCAATCTGGGATCGGATCACACCGGGTGGAATCATTGTGCTCGATGATTATGGCTTAAGCGGGCATGAAGAACAGAATACAGCATGGAATGAGTTCGCCCGCCGTAAAGAGCGGACAATCATGGGTTTGCCGACCGGTCAGGGTATTTTGATGCGGTGATCAGGCCCGACCGGCCGAACTGTTTTATGTGGGCAGGTGGATGTTGAACTGCGCTCTGAGTTGAGCGTCAAGATCCGCATCAAACCGCGCTGGGGATCGTTCGGCCAAAATCGCTTCTTTCTTGGCGATGGCTTTTTCTATCAGGTCAGGTTTGTCCAGCTCTGCCCATTCTTTGGGGGACGTCCGATCACCCAGAGTTGGGTATACATAGTCTGCCTGCATCCGGCTGAGCGTTTGTTCTGTTCCCAGATAGTGACCTGTGCCACCCAGACAAACCTCAGCAATCTGATTCAGAGCCAACGTTTCGTCGCTCACTTCGATTCCGCGAACACATCGCATGGCTTGCCCCAACAGATCATCGCTTAGAATTAGGCTTTCATGACAGAACCCTAAGAGCGAGGCGTGCATTCCAGCCGCTTCGTAAACCATGTTCAAACCTGAAAGCCCGGTCATGACAGCGGAACACATTTGTTCCCAGCCTGCCTGCATATCGGGGAGTTTTGAATCCGCCGCCCCAGCTGCAGCCCCACCGGGCAAATCATAAAAGCGGTGCATCTGGGCGCAACCCGCACTCAGCAGGGCTTGTTCACCGGACCCTACGGTCATCGCACCAGTGCGTAGGTCAAGGCCGAAGGGCCACGTGCCCATGATGGCCGGGTGCCCGGGCTTTACCGCGTTCACATAGACCAGACCCGCCAAACATTCAGCTGTTGCCTGCATAATGGCGCCTGCAATGGTGGATGGTGCTGTCGCGCCAGCCATACCAGCAGAGAGCAACAACACAGGCATGCCGCCTTTGATACATTCCTCCATCACTTCGCAAGCTTCGGTGGCAAACTTCATTGGGGGAACAACGAAACAATTTGAGTTAGACATGAAGGGGCGTTCGCGCCACTTGTCTTCTCCACCTGCAATGGTGTGCAACATTTCCAGTGCGGGTTTGACATACGATGGTTCAGTGAACGACGTGCCGATGTGTTTGAAGGTTCCCGAAGTGCAGGCGTAAATGGTGTTTAGGTCCATCTCACGGTTGTCAGGGATGTCACGGCACACCATCGGCCGCTGCACAAAGTGGATATTGTCCAGGTGGTTACAGATGCGTGCGGCGTCATGCAAATCCTGAACTGTTGAATCCCGGTAATTGCGGCCATGCACATCGACCATACTTACAGCAGCCCCAGCAGTGCCATAATGGACTTTGGTTCCAGAGAGGTCCAAATCGGTCTTGCCATCCCGGCTGTACAGAACAACCGATCGGTTTGCCTTAGCCAGTGTATCTTCTACCAAGGCTCGGGGAAATCGAATGCGTCCATCCTCGCCAAGACTGCACCCGGCATTGACCAGATATTCAATGCCGCTCGGGGGGGCATCCGCCAGCCCGATCTGTTCCAATGCATCCAATGCACCCCTGTGGATACGTTCCATGTCTTGTTGGCTCAGCAGATTGAGCGCACCGCCTTCTAAACCGGGACGGATAGGGCGGAGGTGATCGGGCAGAGCTGCGGCACGAGCAGCACGACGGGCAGAGCGCCCACCGCTACGAGCAGAGGCACGAGATTGATCGTTCATTTTTGAATTCCGAGTAGAGTAAAAGTTAGATGTTTTGACTCAACTCACACAGGGACGCCCACGCGCGGCACGGCCACGGTCCGCACCAATCGTGCGGCTGACCAAACAGATTTTCCACTGCTCGTTGTGCATCGTTTCTCCCTTGTCTTGATGTACACGATGGCATTCAACACCGACCCGGTCTGTCCTGTTTGCGACCAATTGAATTTCCGGTTCTGCGCAGCTTTTTGCTGAGGGATCGGCGGATAACCGACGCTCTGATTTGCGCAGTCAGAGATGTTGGTTGAATGCCTGCCTACCTCTTCCCATCTGTCTGACATGACGAACCGAGTAGAAGTAAGCCATTGAAAAGATGGCCCACCGTGTTCGTCCTAACGAAGGTGGAGTAAGAATATGAAACTCTTGATTTCTGCAGTTACAGGTCTGTCCATTGCGGCTGCGGCCCCGGTTATGGCGGCAGACTGGACAGGCGCATATGCCGGTTTTGGCGTTGGTTATGGCGACACGGATGGCCCTGGCTCACAAGACGGAGACAACGCAACATTTGGTGGTCACATCGGATACAACTATGATTTCGGCAACAATATCGTCGTGGGTGCTGAGTTGGAATATGACCGGGTCGGAATCGATCTGGGTGGAGCCGGCGGCTCGATCGACAATATCGGACGGTTTAAGCTGAAAGGTGGATATGATTTCGGCCCGGCCCTTGGCTATGCGGTCGTTGGCGCGGCCCGGGCCGATACATCATTCGGTAACGACACCGGCGCGGTATATGGAATCGGGATGGCTTTTCCAGTCACCGATCAATGGACGGTCAGCGGCGAAGTACTGCGTCATGACTTTAGCAATTTGAACGGCTCTGGTTCTGATTTTGACACGAATACGTTCAATCTTAGGGCCTCGTTCCGGTTCTGACACAGAACCGATGCGGGCTTGAATGGCGCGGCCTTTGAGAAGGGCCGCGCCAGATCTTATTCAGCTGCGCGTTTGTTGGATATTTCTGCCGCCATATCACAGAGTGTTTTTAGTGCCGCTAGAAACTGGTCGTCAGGAATAGTCATCGCCACACGAATATGTCCGTGCGCGGCCTGTCCAAAACTTTCGCCGGGCATGACCGCAATCTTGTGCGTATCAAGTAGCATGTTGGCGAATTCCTCACCGCTCAGGCCGGTCGCGCGCATATCCAACATCAGATACATCGCACCTTGGGCTGGCACCAATCCAACGGTGTTCTGGTTCGCCAATAGGTCCCGTGCCAACGCACGGCGTCGTTCAAAGGGCGCAGCGACCTCTTTTTCCAATTCATCCCCTGCGTTCAGGGCAAAATCGGCGGCATCCTGAATAAACCCGGGCACCCCATACGTGGTGTGTGTGGCCAGGTTGATGAGATGTTCGATCACCTCTTCGGGGCCAACAATCCAGCCACAGCGTGATCCGGTCATCGCATGGGATTTTGACATGGACCCAACAACCAGTGTGCGCTCCGCCATGTCAGGCAGGGCACGCGGTGAGATATGTTCGCCTTCCCAAACCTGCGTGTCGTAAACTTCGTCCGAAATCAGCCACAAATCGTACGTTTTACAAACCTCAGCGATCCCTTCCAAAGTTTCGCGGGAATACACGACACCGGTTGGGTTGTTGGGTGAGTTGACCAACAACGACGCGGCGCCTTTGCTCGCAACGGCGGCAATGTCCGCGGCGCGCGGCTGAAACGCATTATCGGCGTGCGCTTGAACCGCGACAGGAACAGCACCAACACCGCGAATTGTGCCGGGGTAGGTGGCATAATAGGGATCAATGAACAATGCGGTGTCGCCCGCGTTGCAGGTTGCGTTATGGGCTGCAAACAAGGCAGACTGACCACCGGGCGTAATCAATACGTTGTGCCGGGTCGTTGGCACGCCGCTTTGGGCCTGAACGCGGGCGGCGACGGTATCACGCAGGGTATCGATGCCCGGAACCATGGCATATCCTGTATGCCCACCGACCGCAGCCGCGTTCATCGCAGCCAAAATCGAAGGGTCAGTCCCAATGTCGTGTTCGCCGATCGTCAGCTCTGTCACGGGAATACCGTCGGCCTTCATCTGACGTGCGCGATAAAAAACCTCCCACCCGTCAGATCCACCGCCGGTAAGATGTGTGATGCGATGTGACAACTGCATGTTGACCTCCTCAAAACCGAATTGACCGGAGAGGGGCAGAGGTGCGCTGATTTGTCAATCAGCTTCGCGCCGGCATTGTCGCTTGCAGTTTTTTCGTCAGGCTTGCCCGGATGATATCATATGAGACCTCTAGACGGTGGCGCATCTCATCAGCGTCTGTGCCCCAAGGCAAACGGATCCAGCTTTTGTGGAAATAGGGCGCTTTGACGCCAACACCGGCCTCGATCAGCATCGCAGCTGTTTCAACATCAGCTGTTTTGACAGACACACCGTCATCGGCCGTCCCAATGCAGGCGAACATCTTGCCGCCCACCTTCCATGCATCATGGCCACCGCCCCAAGGGTCAGAGACCTCGGCCCCCGGAAAGGTTTCACAGATGGAATTGACGATCTTTCGGCTCATTCAAGCAGTGTGACGCAGGGCACACCTGTACTCAAGGCTTGGCGAACGGGAATTCTCGTGTTATCCGATCCTCATGAACCAGAGCATTTGCATTATTATCTGCTGCATTACCTGCTGAATTTTTCGCGGGCTGGTTTCTTTCGTTTTCATTGCTGAGACAACTTGCTAAGCCCGCGGCCATAAGCGCCCTGTGGTGGCCTGAGCCTGTGTAAGGACCAAAGACATGACGACGATCAAACTGCACAACACTAAGAGCCGGAAGAAGGAAGACTTTGTTCCGATCGATGCCAACAATGTGCGGATGTATGTCTGTGGACCAACTGTTTACGACCGCGCCCATATCGGCAACGCGCGCCCCGTTGTGGTGTTTGATGTGCTCTATCGATTGCTGCGCGAGGTCTATGGCGCCGATCACGTCACCTATGTGCGCAATTTCACCGACGTGGATGACAAAATCAACGCAACCGCGCAGGCCCGCAAAGAGGCGGGTGCTAAGGGCACGTTGGAAGAGTTGGTGCGCGAGCGGACCGAAGAGACCATTGATTGGTATCTGAAGGACATGGGCGAGTTGGGCGCGATGCAGCCCAATCACATGCCACGCGCCACGCAATACATCGCGCAGATGATCGCGATGAACGAAGATCTGATTGCTAAGGGCCATGCCTATGCTGCCGAGGGACATGTTCTGTTCGCGGTTGATTCATGGAAAGAACATTACGGCAAGCTGTCGGGCCGCTCGGTTGACGATATGATCGCCGGAGCCCGGGTTGAGGTTGCGCCCTATAAGCGCAACCCGATGGATTTCGTATTGTGGAAACCGTCAACCGATGAACAACCGGGTTGGGATTCACCATGGGGCCGGGGGCGCCCCGGTTGGCATATCGAATGCTCGGCCATGGCCAAAGAGCTGCTGGGGGTGAATTTTGACATTCACGGCGGCGGCAATGACTTGATGTTCCCGCATCACGAGAATGAAATCGCGCAAAGCTGCTGTGCTGATCCCGACGGCGGATTTGCGAATTACTGGCTGCACAATGAGATGTTGCAGGTCGAAGGTAAGAAGATGTCCAAGTCGTTGGGCAACTTTTTCACTGTGCGCGATTTGTTAGAGCAGGGCATTCCCGGTGAGGTGATCCGCTTTGTGTTCCTGTCGACGCACTATCGCAAGCCAATGGATTGGACCGAGAAGAAAGCCCAAGAGGCTGAGGCTGTGCTGCGTAAATGGCGAGCGCTGACCGCGGGCATCGAGCCCGCGCCCACCCCTGATGTCGCAGTCATTAATGCGCTGTCGGATGATCTGAACACCGCCGGCGCTATGACAGAACTGCACAAATTGGCAGCTGCAGGGGACGCAGCCGGGTTATTGGCTTCGGCTCAGACGCTGGGTTTGCTGACAGAAGATTTGGGTTCTTGGCTGGAGCGCGAGAAAGAATTGGATAAGTCCTTTTTTGCAGAGGAAATCGAAGAGTGGATGGTTCTGAGGGCAAATCTCAAGAGCCAGGCCAAAGAATTCATGAAAGCCGGAGACAAAGAGAACGGTGGTCTGTTCTTCACTTGGGCAGATGCAATGCGAGACGATGACCTTCCTCACTTCGGATTCGAAATAAAGGATACAAAGGACGGTTATGAATGGGAACTAACTTCAAAGCTCCGAAGCGTTGGTGAAACGCGCATTAGCGCCGGAAACACTGAGAGAACATTCACACAAAAAGACCGATGGGACGAAACGTTGGATCGGATGAAAACATTTCGCGCAGGTCTGAAGAAGCAGTTCGCCGAACTGACTACCTAGTCGCTGTTGCCCCGCCCGGGCCCGCCCGGGCAGCGTCCGACCGCCCCATGGGCGGGCGCTTTGCACCCACCCGCGGACGGGCGCTGCCCGAACTAGCCAGAGAGCCAAAAGACCATGACCAAGGAACGCCTCTATCTATATGACACTACCCTGCGTGACGGGCAGCAAACGCAGGGCGTTCAGTTTTCGACCGCTGAAAAGGTGCAGATTACCGAGGCGCTGGATGGTCTGGGCATTGATTACATCGAAGGGGGCTGGCCCGGAGCGAACCCAACGGATTCGGCGTTTTTCGACGCGGCCCCCAAGACAAAGGCGCAGTTGACCGCATTCGGCATGACCAAACGGTCCGGGCGTTCGGCGGAAAACGACGATGTTCTGGCTGCAGTCCTGAATGCTGGAACCGGGGCGGTGTGTCTGGTTGGAAAGGCGCATGATTATCACGTGACCGAGGCGCTTGGCATTCCGTTGGACGAGAACGTTGAAAACGTGCGGGCCTCGATGGCGCATATCGTCAGTCTTGGACGCGAAGCGTTGTATGATGCAGAACATTTCTTTGACGGCTACAAGGACAACCCTGCCTATGCGGTTCAGGTGTGCAAAGCCGCGTTAGAGGCCGGGGCGCGTTGGATTGTGCTGTGTGACACCAATGGGGGCGCGTTGCCCTCAGAGGTCGGACGCATTGTGGCCGAGGTGATCGCGGCGGGTATTCCCGGTGATCATCTAGCGATCCACACGCATAATGACACAGAACAGGCGGTTGCCTGTTCTTTAGCCGCGGTAGACGCAGGTGCGCGTCAAATCCAAGGAACACTGAACGGGTTAGGGGAACGCTGTGGCAATGCCAATTTAACGTCGTTAATCCCGACTTTGTTGCTTAAGGAACCGTATGCCCGCCAGTTTGAAACCGGGATCAATCGGGAGTCGCTGGCAAGTCTAACGCGCATCAGCCGGATGCTGGATGACACGCTGAACCGGGTGCCGAGCAAGCAATCGGCTTATGTTGGGGCGTCGGCCTTTGCTCATAAAGCGGGATTGCATGCGAGTGCGATCCTGAAAGACCCCTCGACCTATGAACATATTGATCCGTCGGTGGTTGGAAACGAACGCATCATCCCGATGTCAAATCAGGCTGGTCAATCAAACCTGCGCAAGCGGTTGTCTGATGCGGGCATGGTCGTGGAAAAAGGCGATCCGGCGCTTGGTCTGATTTTAGACCGGATCAAAGCTCGTGAAGGTGAGGGATATTCCTATGATACCGCGCAGGCTTCGTTCGAGTTGTTGGCGCGCGAAGAGCTAGGGCAGATGCCAAAGTTCTTTGAGGTGAAGCGGTATAAGGTCACCGTTGAACGGCGCAAGAATAAGTACAACAAAATGGTCAGCCTGTCCGAGGCAGTAGTTGTGGTCAAAGTGGACGGTGAAAAGAAACTGTCGGTCAGTGAATCCATGGATGAAACGGGCAACGACCGCGGCCCGGTGAACGCATTGTCCAAAGCGTTGGCCAAGGATCTGGGGCAATATTCCGAGACATTGACCGACATGAAGCTGGTCGATTTCAAGGTGCGCATAACACAGGGCGGCACCGAGGCGGTGACGCGTGTGATCATCGACAGCGAAGATGGTCAGGGGCGGCGTTGGTCTACGGTCGGTGTGTCGGCAAACATAGTGGATGCCTCGTTCGAGGCGCTGTTGGATGCTATCCAGTGGAAGCTGATCCGTGATCGAGGTGTGGTTGCGTGATTGGAATGATCCTGAAATCGGTAGGTATCGGTTTTGGGGGCGCCGGATTGGTCGCCTTGGGTCTGATCGCTTCGCAGCACCCAAACGGGGGTGGGGCTGGAAAAACGCTGGATTTTTCGGGCGTTCAGACGGGTGCACTGCTTTCTGATCCGCAGGATGTGATCATGCGCGATGGCTATGCGCTGCAAGTGCGTCATATCCCGGCCAATACGGGTCCGCTGGTGGTGATGGTGCATGGATCCAGTTGGAATGGGTTGCAATTCGACGGGCTGGCGCGGTCTTTGCAGGCCGAAATCCTGATCCCTGATTTACGGGGGCATGGGGCCAAGCCCGGTCGACGCGGCGATGTTGACCACATTGGGCAGCTAGAGGAAGATCTGGCTGATCTGATCTCTGCCAAAACCAAAGAGGGACAAAAGGTCGTGCTGCTTGGGCATTCATCCGGCGGCGGCTTGGTGGTGCGGATGGCGGGTGGGGCATATGCCAACCAAATTGATGCGGCCGTTTTGTTGGCTCCGTTCCTGAAATACAATGCGCCCACGACACGGGTTCAAGTCGGGGGATGGGCGCGTGCGCTGACGCGGCGGATCATCGGTTTGTCGATGTTGAACGGTGTTGGCATCAGGGCGCTGAACCATCTCAAGGTCATTGAATTCAATATGCCTAAATCGGTGTTGGATGGGCCGTATGGGGATTTGGCCACGCTGTCGTATTCCTACCGTTTGAATACATCCTATGCGCCACGCATGGATTACATGTCAGACATCGCAGCTTTACCCTCGTTTCTATTGATAGCAGGCGCAGAGGACGAAGCATTTGCTGCCGACCAATATGAGCCTTTGATGTCTGTAGCGACCAACCAGGGCGCTTATCGAATAGTCCCCGATACAAATCACCTGGGGGTTGTGGATGCCCCTGCGACTGCAGCGGCGATCAGCGAGTTCCTGAATGATCTATGATGATGATCTAAAATCCTGTGCCGAACTTGTTCAGAAGAGCGATCCAGATCGCTTTTTGGCGGCGATGGCTGCTCCGGCGAAAGCGCGTGCTGTCTTGTTCCCGCTTTATGCGATGAATGTCGAGGTGTCGCGGGCCCCTTGGGTCACGCAGGAACCGATGATTGCCGAAATGCGCCTTCAATGGTGGCGCGACGTAGCTGAAGAAATTGCCAAAGGTGGGGCTGTGCGCAGACATCAGGTCGCGACGCCTTTGGCACGTGAAATTTCAGTGCATCTCGCTGAGTCTTTGGATGAATATGTCGCTGTAAGGCGCTGGGATATTTATAAAGATCCGTTTGAAGATGTTGCGCATTTTGAGAATTATATTGATCAGAGCGCGGGAACGTTGATGCTGGTGGCGGCGCAATCGCTTGGTCCTGCGGACGAAGAAGTTGTGCGGGACTTTGGGTATGCATCAGGTGTAGCCAGTTGGTTGCGTGCCATTCCAGAGCTCGAATCGCGCGGCCGGATTCCTCTGGTGGATGGAACTACGACAGGGGTTCAGGCATTGGCCCAACAGGCGCTTGAGCGTTTGAACGCTGCGCAGGCCCGCCGCAATCTGGTTTCCAAAGATGCGGCCCCAGCCTTGCTGACTGGGTGGCAAACCCGGGCCGTATTGAAACAGGCGATTGCTCAACCCGAACGGGTTGCCGCAGGTGCACTTGGTCAAAGTGAATTTCGCCGCCGCACCCGATTGATGTGGGGTGCGGCGACCGGGTATTGGTAGGCGAGTTAGTTCCAGCCACCAGCGCGCATTTCAGCCGAAATCTCCAAACGCACGACATCGGATGTTCCTGGGGCAAACATGCCAACGCCATATTCGCTTCGCAACAATGTGCCCGAGGCCTCAACGCCGACCCAATCGCCTTTGTAATAGTCAAAGAACCCACCCAATGGGTGCGTGCCCATGAACTTCATGTCCACATCCAATGTTGTAGGCTTTGTTTGATCCTTGATCGTCAGGTCGCCGATCAGCCGCAGGGTTTGAGCCCCGGTTTGGATGGCAGATGTAGAAACGAAAGTCGCTTTTGGGAAGGCTTCAATATCAAAGAAATCAGCGCTTTTCAGGTGATCATCCAGCGGTGAAACGCCTGTGGCAAGGCTGCTGGTGTCGATGCTGATGTTTGCAGACGTGGCGTTTACGTTTTCTGGATCAAAGTCGATCGTGCCGGACATGCCCGTCCATTCCCCTGATTGTTCAGTCAGCCCAGCGTGGTTGTAGTAAAACCGGATCTCGGTATGAGTGGGATCTAGATGATATGTTTCTGCTATGACTGGGACTGTCATGGTAAAAAGAAGGGCGGTTGCAGAGAGCGTTTTCATTTCGTTTCCCTCAGGATATGAATGTAAATGCATGTATATATGTGAGAGTAGTCCGGCAAGGAGTTGATGAGCGTGTCACAGGGTTGTGAAATGGACGAATTTAAAACGCGCGAGGCGGCGTGGATTGCCTTAAACCGTGTTCGCACACAAATTTTTCACGACACAGAGCGTGCTTTGGCGGCGGCGGGGCTGCCCAAGTTGAACTGGTATGATGTGTTGTGGGAGCTAGACCAAAACCCTGATGGTTTGCGCCCGTTTCAGCTGGAACAACAATTGTTGTTCGATCAATCCAGTTTTTCCCGCCAAGTGGCACGTATGGCAGAACAGGGTTTGTTAAGCCGAGAGTCTGCGAATGGGGATGGGCGTGGCAAGGTTTTGCGGATCACCGAAAAGGGGCGCGCATTACGGGCCCAAATGTGGGTGATCTACCGTGCCCATATAGACAATGGAATGAACACGGCTGTTGCATCAGGTGGCTTGGCACCGGTTGGACAGGTGCTTGATTAATCCTCGGCCGGACGCAGGGCGAGCCAGATGAGCGCCCCCCCAGCGAGTACCAGAAACGGACCCATCGCCAAGTTGACTGCTGTCCAGCCTTCGACAGGGGTGCCGCCGGAACAGTTCATCAACCCGCCCGAAGCGAGCGAGGCCAAGGTGACGCCGCCAAAGACCAAGAGGTCATTCAGGCCCTGCATGCGCCCGCGTTCGTGAGGTTCGTGAGCACCAGCCAACATGGTCGTGGCCCCGATAAAGCCAAAGTTCCAACCCAAGCCAAGTAAGACCAAGGCAATGAAGAAGCTGTTGAGGTCAACGCCCTGCAATGCGACGGCACCGGCCCCCGCAAGAATGATCAATCCAAGCGCTACAATCTTTTCAACGCCAAATCTTGCTATCAAGTGTCCAGTGAAAAAGCTGGGCGCAAACATTGCCAGAACATGAGATGTCACAACGTCTGCTGCATCCCCTTCGGTGAAACCACAACCGACCACAGCCAAGGGCGTTGATGTCATAACAAGGTTCATCAGGGCGTATGAAACCATGCCACAAATAACTGCAACAGCAATGCGAGGGGTCGTGATCAATTCCCAACGGGTGCGTCCTTTGGGGGCGTCCGCTGCGGGTTCCGGTGGTTTTGGGATGTCGATCATAAAGAACAACAGAGAGCCAAATACGTTAATGGCAATCACTGTCAGGTAGGTTCCCAGAAAGGGAACAACAAAGGCTTGGCTGGTGGCTTTGACGAGCTGTGGTCCAATGATGGCAGACGCTAGCCCACCGGCCATGACATATGAAATCGCTTTGGGTCTAAACGCATCAGAGGCGGTGTCTGCCGCTGCAAAGCGATAGAACCCTTGGGCGCTCATATAGATACCGGTCATGAAGCTGCCGATAAGGAAAACCGGGAACGACCCGAGGTACAGGCCATAGGCGCCAACCAGACCGCCTCCGGCACCGCCAACAGTGCCGATCAAAAAACCAGCCCGCCGACCCCAACGTTGCATGATCGCGGAAATCGGAGTTGCCGAAAGCATTGATCCAAGAACAATCAACGAGATGGGCAGAGTCGCCAAACACACGTTGCTTGCCAACGACTGCCCCGCAAGGCCACCGATGGTGAATATCATAGGCATTTGCGCACCCAAGAAAGCTTGGGCAGCTACCAAAACGGCCACGTTGCGTTTGGCCTTGCTATCGTCGGGGGCGGATATGGACATGGTCATGACGCATGCGTATCGGTGAATCTGTTTGTGCACAAGCAGCTTGAATCTCAAATTGAGTGACTTAGGGTACAGAGCCAACATCCCGGATAAAACATGAGGCGTGGAATGACGGTGGGACGGATCATCGAGACGCCAGAATGTGTGTCTGAAGGGGCGGAATGGTTGGCTCTGGCTTGTCCTCGCATGGCCTATGCGATCGATCAAACGGGGCCGCTGCCGTTACGACGCAGACCGGATGGCTTTGCACAACTGCTGAGCGCGATTGTCAGCCAACAGGTGAGTGTAGCGTCGGCCAATGCGATTTGGGGGCGCATGAAAGATGCGGGTCTGATCGGTCCTCGGAAAATCCAATGGGCTAGCGACGATGACATGCGTGCGGTGGGGTTGAGCAGACAGAAAATTCGCTACGCGCGGGCGCTCGCAGGGGCAGGGATCAATTTCAAAGCCCTACGAGACGTGCCAGATGATGAGGTGATCACGACGTTGACCCAAGTTTCGGGGATAGGTCCGTGGACGGCCGAGGTATATGCGATGTTTTCGCTGGGGCGGGCTGATGTGTTTGCACCCGGCGATCTGGCACTGCAGGAAGCTGCGCGTGTTTTGTACGATTTGCCGGGGCGACCAACGGAAAAAGAATTTCGTCATATGGCGCTTGCATGGTCGCCATGGCGATCGGTTGCGGCGCGCGTTTTGTGGGCCTATTACCGCATTGTTAAAGACAGAGAAGGTATCCGATGACCAGAGTATTGAATGCAGGGCGAAAAGAGCCGATTTCAGGAAGCACACGGTCAATCGTCGTGTTTCTGCACGGCTATGGCGCCAATGGTGCCGATCTACTTGGGCTTGCCGACCCTTTGGGGGAACATCTGCCTGACACGTTGTTTGTCGCGCCCGATGCGCCGGAAACGATTCCCGGCATGCCTGGTGCCTTTCAATGGTTCCCGATCCCTTGGATTGATGGATCTTCGGAAGAGGAATCCATGCGGGGAATGGTCTCGGCTGTAGACGATCTGAATGCCTTTTTAGATGCCTTGATGGTGGACGAAGATGTTCTGCCCGAACAGGTCGTCTTGTTTGGCTTTAGCCAAGGTACGATGATGAGCCTGCATGTGGCCCCACGTCGAGAAGATGCCGTAGCGGGGGTCGTTGCCTTTTCTGGACGTCTGTTGGACCCGGAATCTTTGCCAGAGCAAGTGGTCAGCCGCATGCCTGTGTTGTTGGTGCATGGCGATTCTGATGACGTGGTCCCACCGCAGTCGTTGCCCGAAGCCGCCGAGGGTTTGCAGGCCGCTGGCTTTGAAGAGGTCTATGCGCATGTGATGAAAGGAACAGCTCACGGGATTGCGCCGGATGGTCTTAGCGTGGCGTTGGCCTTTATTCGCGACAAGCTGAGTTTTTAAACAGAACGCTCCCGCCGTTTTGTGGATCAATCAATAGATTGTTTCAGACACGTTGGGCCACGCAGCGCGCCTGAAGGCGCGCTGCGTTTGCGCATTGAAGATAGGTTTTCGCGATCCGAGAGGTCCGCGTCGCACCACTGCGGATCAGCGTTGCCGACGGTCGGTGTGCGTTGGGGAGGTTACGGTTTGCCAGGTTCCAGTGTCGAGCCCGTCAAGCGTCCAGTTTCCGATGCGGTAGCGGATCAATCGCAAAGTCGGATGCCCAACAGCTGCTGTCATCCGGCGGACTTGCCGGTTGCGCCCTTCGTGGATCGTCAAGGAGATCCAACTGTCAGGGACGGATTTGCGTACCCGAATGGGCGGTGTTCTGGGCCATAAAATGTCAGGTTCGGCGATGCGTTTTGCCTGTGCAGGTTTGGTCGGTCCGTCCTTGAGCACTAGGCCTGAGCAGAGGGCCTCGATCGCTGACTGGTCTGGTTCGCCTTCAACCTGAACCCAATAGGTTTTTGGCATCTTATGTTTGGGGTCCGTGATCCGGGCCTGAAGTGCCCCGTCATCCGTGAGCAACATTAAGCCTTCGCTGTCACGATCCAATCGACCAGCGGGATAGACACCGGGCATTTCGATGAAATCAGACAGCGTGCGACGGGGAGTGCCCTGAGTTCCACGATCCGTGAATTGCGGAAGCACATCAAAGGGTTTGTTGAAACGGATCAATTTGGTCATGCCCCGTGCCATACCGCTTTGCGCTTTGAAAAAGCAACTGTTCTCTGATCCTGTGGATAACTGTCATGTGGATGTTACCGAAGCCGATTAGCTGAGGCCGAGATATTGTGGTGCAACGGGACTTGTCATGATCCAACCACGATATATAGTTATCAATATGCCGGGGCGGGGTTCCCCGCCTTGGGGTCAATCAGTGGCGACGCAGGGCGAGGAGAGAGTCTTTGAAGGGTGCAATTCACAGTAGAGCTTGTGACAATGAACCTATTTCCTATGGCGAAATAGGTATCGGTTGCCCGTCTGATGGGAGCCTGCGCCGTCGAATAGTTTGCTCACCTGCGGATTTCAGATCTCTGGCGAATATAGTTTTGCGATATTTCAGTGACAGGCCAGTGTTGCCAAGTCCGGGGATGCAGGAGAAAAATCCGAACCCTGAGGCCATTGTTAGTGCCAGTTGGGACTCCAGTCTGATTACAGTTTTGAAACGAGATAGGGCGCGTGTGCAACACGCGCCTTTTGTTTTTCTTAGGGAGGGGTGAGCAGGATGTCCCTTAACACATATGAAACCCGGCCCGATTTCCACCAAGGCCCACACCAATCAAGCGCCAACGATGGCAGCCCAGAGATCGAAGGAAACCGAATGAAACAGGTGGGTTCTCATTTGCGTACCCTGGTATTGAATGCGAACATGCAACCACTCAGCTGGGCCCCTTTGTCAGTTTGGAGCTGGCAGAGCGCATTTGTTGCGGTGCACCAAGAACGGGTGATCCAGATCAAGACTTATGAAGATTGCATCGTACACTCGGCGACGCAGTCGTTCGAAGTGCCAGCAGTGGTCGCGCTCAGAAACTATCACAAACGAAAGCGGGTTGGTTTCACCCGCTACAATCTATTTCTAAGGGACGAATTCAGGTGCCAATATTGCGGTCACCGGTTCCCAGTGAAAGAACTGACATTCGATCATGTTGTTCCACGTAGCAAAGGTGGGGGATCAAATTGGTCAAATATCGTCGCCTGTTGCAGTAAAGATAACTTGCGAAAAGCAAACAGGACACCCAAGCAAGCAGGTATGAAGCTGTTGCGTCAACCCTATGCGCCAACAGGTTATCAACTAGATGCCGCCGCGCGTCGGCAACCCTTGGTTAACGGTGAGTTGCATCAAACGTGGATGGACTATCTCTATTGGGGGGCTGAACTGGAAGATTGAAGAGCCAGCATAGACGAACCGGTTACACTTCGAACGTCACTCGGTGAGATTGGTTTACACTGCTGGCAAATAAAAAGGGCTGGCAAGTGCCAACCCTATTATTCTGCGCGTACAAGCGGTGATTTTTTACACTCGCAGAGTATTGTCAGTTAAAACGGGATTTCATCATCGTCGATCCCACCTGACGCAGGTCCACGGCCACCACCACCGCCACCTTGGGGGGAGCTGCCGCCATATGGGTCGCCTTGGGGACCGCTGTCATAACCGCCACCGTAGCCTCCGCCTTGGTTATCGCCACCGTAGCCGCCACCGCCACCACCTTGGCCCCCGCTTTCGCCGCGGCCATCCAGCATGGTCAGTGTGGAGCCAAAGCCCTGCAGTACGACTTCGGTGGAATAGCGGTCTTGACCGGATTGATCCTGCCATTTGCGGGTTTGCAGTTGACCCTCGATATACACCTTGGAGCCTTTGCGCAGATATTGTTCAGCGACACGCACAAGACCTTCGTTAAAGATGGCAACCGAATGCCATTCCGTACGTTCCCGACGTTCGCCGGTGTTGCGATCTTTCCAGTTTTCCGAGGTGGCAATGCGAAGGTTGCAGACTTTGCCGCCGTTCTGAAACGACCGAACCTCGGGGTCTCGGCCAAGGTTACCGATTAGAATGACTTTATTGACTGAGCCCGCCATGGATTTCCCCGTGTGTTGTTATACTGATGTCCGAATCTGAGGGACCCGGCCTTAAGATCATATAATGTGCCACGCCAAGGCGAGACAAGCGAAAGCACCTGCAGCTTTATGCCGACGGGGAAATTTGAAAATTGGGGATACTTTCAATCTTGTTTGAAACGCGTATAGTGCGGGGCGAGGATGAACGAACAGGTTCTAAGAATGCGCAGGCTCATTTCTGGGGTGGTTCTTGCATCGTTTGCGATGGCAGCGATGCCGGCGTCGGCCGATATGTTTTCGACAAAGAATCGACGCGACCTGTTTAAAAATCAGGCTCGTTTGCTCGATACGCGTGGGGCTACCCAATACAAAGGTTCCAAACGGCTCAAGCCATCGTCCTCTCAGAGCACAACAAGTCAGCGTTACACCGGCAGTTATCGGGGGGCTTATCTGAACATGGCCCGCGAGGCCGCACGTCGTCACAGTGTGCCCGAAGAGCTTTTTCTGCGATTGGTTCAACAGGAAAGCAATTGGAATCCTAACGCAAAGTCCCACAAAGGCGCATTGGGTTTGGCTCAGTTGATGCCTGCTACGGCCAGGGGACTGGGCGTCGATCCGACAGATCCTTATCAGAACCTTGATGGGGGCGCGCGCTACCTTCAGCGCCAGTTCCGCAAATTTAAATCCTGGCGTCTGGCTTTGGCTGCCTACAATGCGGGTCCCGAAGCGGTTTCTAAATACGGTGGGGTGCCACCCTATAAAGAGACAAAGAACTACGTCAAAAAGATCTGGGGCAGCTGACAGAATATTTGTCACCTTGCGTTGCATCAATTTCCGAGTATTTCAGTCCGATAACTTGATTGAAACCGACTCACTCTCAGGGAATTCAAATGACTTCGCCCGCACATCTCTCGGCAATCTTGTTGTTCGCCGCCACACCCGCCTTAGCTGAACCTTTTGACACGCTGGAACAATTGGGCGAAGCCCTGTTTTTTGATACCAATTTGTCAGCAAACCGTTCGCAGTCCTGTGCGTCCTGTCATAGCCCGGATCAGGGGTTTTCTGATCCACGTGTGACTGCCGCTGGTAAGGCCGTATCGTTAGGGGACGATGGTTTGTCCTTGGGGGATAGGAATGCGCCGACGGCTTCTTATGCAGTCCTAACCCCGGAGTTTCACAAAAACGTCGAGGGCGAGTGGATTGGTGGGCAATTTTGGGACGGGCGCGCAACTACGTTAGAGGATCAAGCGGGTGGACCACCTTTGAACCCCATCGAAATGGGGATGGAGAGTAAGGCGGCCGTCGTTGCTCGGTTGGCTGAAAATCCAGCCTATGTCACCTCGTTCCAAGTCTTGTTTGGTGCGAACATTTTGAACGATCCGCCCATGACGTATGCGGCTATGTCCAAAGCGCTGGCTGCATTTGAGCGGACCGCGGCTTTTGCCCCATTTGATAGCAAATATGATCGGTTTTTGCGTGGTGAGTATGAGCTAACCCGAGACGAGGAACTGGGCCGGTTGTTGTTTTTTTCCGAGCAGTTCACGAATTGCAATCAGTGCCATCAGCTCAAGTCTTCGCTTCTTGATCCGGCTGAGACATTCACCAACTACGAATACCATAACATCGGGATTCCAACGAATAGGTCTGTGCGTTCAGCCAATGGCGTTCCGATTGAAACAAAAGATGTTGGTTTGTTTGCCAACCCGGTCGTGGATGACCCGGCGCAAAGAGGCAAATTCAGGGTTCCTACATTGCGCAATGTTGCCGTGACCGGGCCCTATATGCACAATGGAATGTTCGATGAGTTGCGAACTGTTGTGTTATTTTACAACAAATACAACACTTTGAATGAGAGGCGCCAAATTAACCCCGAAACAGGGAAACCTTGGGCAAGGCCTGAAATTCCGCAAAACCTATCGGTTTCGGACCTAACACATGGGCCCGCGCTGGATGATCAGCGCATCGATGCATTGGTCGCGTTTATGAAGACCCTCACAGACGCTAAATACGAGCACCTGCTTGATTGACCATAGGGTAGTATGAAACAAGGGGCGCCTCGGATTTCGGGCGCCCCTTTTTCGGTGTTCGTAGATAGGTTTATTCAGCTGCGATTTTGATGACAGGTTCCATCCGATCCAAGATATCCTGTGCAAGGTGACACTTGACCTGATGTCCATCTTCCAGTGTCCGAACCGGAGGAATTTCCTGATCACACAGGCCGCCCGGTACTTCGGATTTCCACCGGCAACGGGTTTGGAATGGACATCCTGAAGGCGGGTTCATCGCCGAAGGAATATCCCCATCGAGAACAATATGCTGTTTCTCGATCGAGGTGTCAGCGATGGGAACAGCGGACAGCAAGGCCTCGGTATACGGGTGGTATGGTGGGCTGAATACCTGATCCGTCGTGCCCAGTTCCACCACGTGCCCAAGGTACATAACCATAACACGATCAGATAGATAACGCACAATGCTCAAGTCGTGACTGATGAACAAAAGCGTGGTTTTCTGTTCCCGCTGAATCTCCATCAGAAGATCAGTCACCGCCGCCTGAACGGAAACGTCGAGGGCTGACACAGGTTCATCTGCAACAACAATCCGGGCATCGCCTGCAAAGGCACGCGCGATACCAACGCGCTGTTTCTGACCGCCTGACAACTGTCGCGGCATGCGTTCGGCAAAAGCTCGGGGGAGCTTAACGAGGTCAAGCAGCTCAAGCATCCGCTTACGCCGTTCTGCTTCGTTTTTCCCAATGCCAAAGATCTCCAAAGCCCGGATGATCTGACGACCCACTGTCATGGAAGGGTTCAATGTATCAAACGGGTTCTGGAACACCATCTGCACGTCCGAGACCGTTTTGGTATCGCGTTCTTCGATGGGCGTGCTTTCGATGTTGCGATTGTCCAGCAATATCTGGCCTTCGGTTGCGGTTTCCAATCCCATCAGAACTTTGGCAAATGTGGATTTACCACAGCCAGATTCCCCAACAATTGCGAGCGTTTCAGATTCCCGAGCTTCGAACGACAGGGTCTCGTTGGCTTTGACAACCTTTTTGTCGCCCCCTCCAAAGAGAGCGTTGGCCGCAACTTCATAGTATTTTTTGAGGTTCTCCATCTTAAGAACAACCTCACCAACGGGGGCTTTTTCTTTCTGCTCTCCGACCGAGATTGGGGCGTTCCAGTCGATTTCATCGAACTTGAGGCACCGCGTATGGTGTCGATCATTTCCAGGCACCGCGTCCATCATGATGTCACCAGCGTCACATCGACCTTCTTCGAAATAGTCGCATCGTGGACCAAAGTTACACCCAGGCGGGCGTTCATGGGGCAGGGGAAAGTTGCCCGGAATGGCCACTAGCGGGCGCGAGTTCTTGTCAGCGCCCGGCAGAGGGATCGAGCGGAACAAAGCCTGTGTGTAGGGGTGCTGCATCTCGTCAAAGACGTCCGAAATCGAACCGCGCTCAACCGCTTCACCAGAATACATGACACAGAGGCGGTCGCAGGTTTCCAAGATCAAACCAAGGTTGTGCGAAATAAACAGCATCGATGTGCCGTATTTCTTGCCCAGATCCCGGACCAGTTCAACCACCGCAGCCTCGACCGTTACATCCAAAGCTGTTGTGGGCTCATCAAGGATCAGCAGTGCTGGTTTGGACATCAACGCCATCGCAATAACGATCCGTTGCTGTTGACCACCAGATAATTGGTGTGGGAACGAATTCAGCATCCGTTCAGGATCGGGCAGCCGCACGTCAGTGACAACTTCCAAAGCCCGACGATAGGCTTCTTCCTTGTTGACCCCCTCGTGAATCATCGGGACTTCCATCAGCTGTTTGCCGATTTTCATGGCTGGGTTCAGCGATGCCATGGGTTCCTGATAGATCATGGCGATTTCGTTGCCACGGACATCGCGCAACTCATCTGGTGTCATTTTGGCCAGATCACGCCCTTTGAATTTGATCGAGCCACCTACGACACGACCGTTCTTTCCAAGGTCTTGCATAACACCAAGGGCCACCGTGGACTTACCGCAGCCGGACTCTCCAACAAGGCCGACGGCTTCGCCGGGTTGGACTGCGACTGAGAAATCCATGACCGCTGGGATTTCCCGCAGTCGGGTGAAAAAGGAAATCGAGAGTTTGTCGATCTCTAGAATGGGGCCGTCATATTCTGCCAGCTTATTCATTTTCTTGTCTCCCTGTTGGAGCGGGTGAAACCTTGGTCTCTGCCTGACGCTCCAAATTTATCGGGGGCTCGGGGGCATTGCCCCCGAACACGTTATCATCAGTCACGCAGGCTTTCTTCGCGCAGACCATCTGCCAGTAGGTTCAGACCCAACACCAAGCTCAGCAAGGCCAGAGCGGGCGGCAGGGCTGGGTGCGGATAGATCTTAAGCAATTTGCGGCCTTCGTTGATGGTTGATCCCCAATCCGGGCTTTCCGGTGGCAGACCCAGACCAAAGAAACCCAAGGTTCCCAGCAGGATTGTGGTGTAGCCAATGCGCAGACAGAAATCGACGATCAGCGGTCCACGTGCGTTGGGCAGGATTTCCCACAGCATTATGTACCAAGGACCTTCGCCCCGGGTTTGCGCGGCTGCCACATAGTCTCGTGTTTTGATGTCCAATGTCAGACCACGCACGATACGAAAGACCGTGGGTGAGTTCACAAAGACAACTGACACAAAGACCACCAGCACGCCGCTTGGGACATCGAAGAGATCCAAAATAGCAGGCAAGCCGGGAATGGTGTTTTCAACCACGTCGCCATTGGTCGAGATCAACGACAGATACAGCCAGATCGCGACCCCAAGGACCCCAATCAACAGAGGCGTGCGCAACCTTGGCTGTGTGTAGAACCGAGAGTTGAGCAGCACCGCAAGAAAGATGATGGGAAAGACGAACAAGACCGTCGCCATATAGTTCGGCACACCGGCTGTGATGATTTCCGGCGTTACCAACAGGTAGAACAGCAGGATCACAGGGAAGGCGAGGATCAGGTTGGCCATGAAAGAGATCAACGTGTCCAAACGACCGCCATAATATCCCGCTGGCAGGCCCAGGGTGATGCCAACCATAAAGGCAAACAGAGTGGCCAAGGGGGCGATTTGAACAACGATCCAAGCACCTTTGATCACACGGCTGAATACGTCGCGTGCAAGATTGTCGCCACCCAGTAGATACCAGGCGTATTCACCTTCCTCTGCGCCACGCAGCGGCGTTCCTGGGACTTTGTTTTTCATGCCTGAGGCTTGCGCCAGTGGGTCATGGGTAATGATCAGATCCATTGCCCCGAATATGCCGGTAAAGACCCAAAACATAACCAAAGCAAACCCGACCATGCCGATGGGGCTGTCAAAGAGTTTCCCGTACAGGCCGAGCCGACGCTTGAAGGCGATCGACAGGGCAAACAGGATGACAAGGGCAATCCATACCGAAGACAGTTGGTAAAAGATGCGCCAGATAATTTCGAATGTACCGAGAGGTTCCATAGTCCGTCTCCTCCCTTAAGAAATTCGAATGCGTGGGTTGAGGTAGACATAGCCGATATCGGAAATCAGCTGGGTCACCAGAACCACGACAACAGAAACAACGGAAACGGCAAGCAGCAACTGGATATCGTTGTTACCGGCAGCCTGTACAAGAACCCAGCCGAAGCCTTTGTAATTGAACAGGGTTTCCACGATGACAACACCGTTCAACAGCCACGGGAACTGCAACATGATCACCGTAAAGGGGGCAATCAAAGCATTCCGTAGGGCGTGCTTCATAACGATATTGGGGAACGTAACGCCCTTGAGCCGGGCCGTCCGGATATATTGCGCGGTCATAACCTCGGCCATCGACGCGCGTGTCATCCGGGCGATATAGCCCATGCCATACAGTGCAATTGTCAGCACAGGCAAAAAGAAGTTGCTGAAATTGGCTTCCTTCATCGCGGATGTTGCGGTGCCCTTGAACAGAGTTTTGCTTTCGATCCAGCCCCATTCATGCAGTATTGGGCTCAACCCGAATTTCGATGATGCCAAGAGTGCGATGAAGATGACGCCTGATACATATTCAGGTGTAGCGGTTGTAGTGATGGCGAATGTGGAAAGGGTACGGTCAGTTTTGCTGCCTTCTTTCATGCCCGCCAGAACGCCCAAGATTAGCGCGCTGGGGATCATGAGAAGCATAACCCATAACATCAACTTCCCGGTTAGGGCCAAGCGTGTTCCGACGATCTTGCCAACACTGTCTTTGAAAACGGTTGAATAGCCCCAGTACCCTTGCAGAATTCCACAGAAGTTAGGGGCGTCAGCCGCCTCCATTCCGGGTTCAATACAACGGCCCGTAACAGTTCCGTCTTCGGCTGTGTGCCGATAAGAGGGAGCAACACCGATCCATTCGGCGTATTTCCGGGGTGTGGATTGCAAATATCCGCCGCGTTCAAGCCAAGAGGCGACCGCCTCGTCAGACATACGGAAGTTGCCTTGTGTTTTGGCAAGCTTTTCAAGGTTCGGATAGAGGTTCGTCATAAAGAAGACGATGAATGTCAGACAAAGCGCGGTCAAAATCATGACCCCGACTCTGCGTAGGATGAAGAGTCCCATGGCTGCCCCTGTAGGTGGCTGCGACAAACGCCCGACGTGAGGAGATGTCACTATTTTATTGCTGGACCGATTGGATCGGACAAATGGACCGCGCCAGGTGGCGCGGTCCTGTTTGGTTTAGGAAATTAGGCTTTAAGGCCCCATTTGTAGATCTGCGGCAGATAGGCGATGTGCATATCAACGCCCACAACAGCGTCTGTGTGGTGACGCTGGATTGAGCGCCAGTATGGCTGAATGGTCACGCCTTCTTCGATCACGATGGCCTGGATTTTGCCCATTACAACGCGACGCGCATCTGCATCCGCGATGGAGTTGGCTTCGGCCAGCAAAGCGTCGAATTCAGCATTTGCCCAACCAAATTCATTCCACGCCTCACCGGAGCGATACGCCAGACCCAGAACCTGTGTGCCCAAGGGACGGTGGTTCCAGTTGGTGGACGAGAACGGATATTTGACCCAGTCGTTCCAGAATGTAGACCCAGGCAGGACTGTCCGCTTCACTTTGATACCAGCGTCACGCAGTTGCGCGGCAACGGCGTCAGTGGTGTCACGACGATAGCCATCGTCGATCGAAATCAACTCGTGCTCATAGTCTAGCATGCCAGCTTCTTCCATCAGGGCCTTGGCCTTGGCTGGATCAAACGGCAAACGCTTTACGTCTGGGTTGTACTCTGGGTGAACAGGACCAACGTGGCAGTTGTCTGCAGCAGCGCCATTGTTGCTATAGCCCAACTCGAGACAAACATTGTTGTCTACGGCCATTGAGATCGCCTGACGGACACGTTTGTCAGCATAGATCTTGTTGCCATTTTCGTCTTCGGCAAGCTGGTTGGGGCGGATAACAATGGTAGATCCAGAAACAACGGTCGATTTGGTCAGGTCCAAGCCATCGAGAACTTCGATGAATTCACCTTCGGATTCCCAGTTCATGTCGATTTCTTCGGATTCATAAGCCGAAACAACCGCAGCTGGGTCAGTGCCGTAGTCAATGAATTCAATGCGATCGAGGTGCCCGCCTTTGCCTGCCGCGTAGCCCCACCATTCGTGGTCTTCGTTGCGCACCAAAGTACCTTTGACGCCAACTTCGAGTTCAGCTGGAACCATGTAACCGGTGCCAACAGGCTTATCTAGCATCGTATCAGCGCTGAAACCTGCCGGAGTGATGGCCGCTGGATAGTCCGCCATGCCTGGAATAATCGTAATGTCCGGAACGGGCAGGGTCAGTTTGACGGTGTGGCTATCCACAACTGAGATTGAGCCATCTTTCGCTTTGCTTGTATCCGCATCGATCAAAGAGGCCATACGACCAGCCATCGAGTTGCCCTCGACGCCTTTGTCACACCAACCTTCGATGTTGCGTGCGACGTCTTCGGCCGTGAAATCAGAACCATCATTCCATTTCACGCCTTTGCGTACATGTAATGTGTATTCGGTGGCGTCTGCGTTGGCTTCCCAGCTTTCAAGCAGCATGGGCTCAAACGATCCATCCGAGTTGTATTCAACCAGATATTCCAGCCAACCTGCTGAGAAGGTCGCGATTTGGGTCCAGTCGTATGTACGTGGATCTTTTAGAGCGCGGACTTCCATCTGCATACGCAGTGTGCCGCCCTTTTGAGCATGCGCGGCCGCTTGCACGGGGGATGCCATGCCGATCATCGCATAGGCTGCTGTCGCCGTAACACCAAGAGCCGTGGCGCGGGTCAGAAACTCGCGGCGGCTGAGTTGTCCGTCGCGCACTTCTTTCGCGTGCATTTCTACAGCCCAGTGTACGGGGCCGCCTGTGAGTGTTTGCTTTGTCATGTAGAACTCCCTGTGACGTATTTTATTGGAAGACGATGGAAGAGCATCGGTCCTCTTGGTCCGGTTTGGACCTAATTTCGCAATATGTGGATATCTTTGAACCCCATGCCCTTCATTCCGCACCAGATTTTGTGAGAGGTCAATGATTGGTTTCGTCATATCCTGTACCAAAAACGACATTTCCTGAGAAGAAAAACGACTGGACAGGGTGATTCCCGCTTAGGATCCGGAAACGGGTTGCTGTGCTGCTCGACGGAGTGCCGTCGGGGATTGGCCCGTATGGACCTGAATGAACCGACTGAAATAGGCAGAGCTGCCAAACCCCAAACGTTGTGCAATATCTTTGGATTGATCTGGTGTGCTGATCAATTCCGTGCGGGCGGCATAAAGCAATCTTTGAGTTAGCAGGGAAGCCGCAGTATGCCCGGTTTCTGATTTACAAACACGGGTCAAATGGGTGGGTGTTACGTTCAACGCGTTGGCATGATCCGCCATCGATTCCCCGCCGCCATAAGCGTGAACAAGACGGTGGCAATATCGTTGCATCAACTTGCGTGCAGCGGTTTTTTTAGGATCTGGCGGCGCTGCTGTCTGATAGCGTTGGAGCCAAATCCCGATGAGACTGGCGTAAGACTGCAAGCTTTGAGACAGGAGATTATCGCCCAATGTGTGTTCTCGATTAACCGCATCAAGCAACGCCACGAGTTCAGCCTGTTTGCCAGTTTCGCGAATCTTTAAATGCACGGGCTGGTCGGGCCAGTATTCACCTTGATCTTTAGAGATTAACGCCGCTTGCCCAAAGCTCTGACGCCCCAGATCAATGGCCATGAGGTGATGTGCCGGAACAAAGATGGCGCTGTGCAAGCTGACCCCTGACCGAACCCCATCCAAAAGCGCCACACCCTGACCGCGGGTGATCCACAAGAGCAGGTGGTGATCACGATCATGTGACAGGTTCAGCTGCCAGGGCCCGAACGGGGTTAACTGCGCCAAAGCGACGTTCCGAATCGGGATTCTTTCTAGATCAGGGGCTGCCATATGTTCGAAAATCGCACACGCTTAAGGGTATCAGGTAGATGTACTCCACTTTTTGTACGATTTCAGCAGAAAAATGAAACAGCGAACCCGATCACTGATTCGGGGCAACGTGGTGCCAGTTTTTCATCTTTGAACGGAACCATGTGCGTTGGCGCTTTGCAAATTGCCGCGTTGATATGCCTGCGCGCTCGCGGGCCGTATCCAATGAACAGGTGCCATCTAGATAGGACATCAATTCAGGCACCCCGATGGCTTTGCAAGCGGGCAGGTTGGGGTCATACCGAGATCGCATCGCAGCAACTTCGTCCAGAGCGCCTTGGTCCAGCATCATATCAAACCTTCGCATGATCCGATCCAGCAACCATTCCTTTTCAACATCGAAAACGAGTGGGACGGTCTTTGTAATCGACAACAAAGGTGGGGGTGTTTCGGCTTGCCAACTCAACAGCGAGCGTCCTGTTGCCGCCTGTACTTCCCATGCCCGCTGTACGCGGGCTCGGTTGAGCTGGTCAATTGCGCTGGCTGTTTCTTGATCCAGATCACCAAGCATTGTTGCCAAAGGCAGAGCATCTGCGGTCGTTCTAACCGCGGCCGGGGTTGGTGGTATGTTCGCCATCCCTTTTGTTAACGTTGAGAAATAGAGCCCCGTGCCACCAACGATAATTGGACGTTCTCCCCTCTTCAAAAGAGGTTGCACATCGCGCAGCCAGTGCCCGGCAGAGTACGCCGTGTCGAAGGGTACGTGGCCATACAGAAGGTGAGGTGCGCGTGCTTCTTCTTCGGCCGAAGGTCGCGCCGTGATTACCCGCCAACAGTCATAGACCTGACTGGCATCTGCATTGACGATAACACCCCCGAACCGGTCCGCTATTTCCAGAGCAAGTGCCGACTTGCCGGATGCCGTGGGACCGGCAATTAAAACGGGCGCCGCGTCGGGGATTGGAGGCACTTGATCTATCAATCCCATGCTGTGCTTTCCGAAACCATCACATTCCCACCCATATTTGCATCATGCAGCATTGAATCCCAACGCGTTTTGCTTCATTTTCGCCGGGAAAATAACCCCGTGCCGCAGCGGAGCGCAACATGACCTCTTCCTCCTCCATCGAGATCAACGAAACCACCTATAATCGAGTGATGCTTAAAATCTCCGGTGAGGCCCTAATGGGGGATCAGGGCTTTGGCCTGCATCCGCCCACCGTTCAGCGCATCGCCGAAGAGGTAAAGTCGGTTCACGATATGGGGGTCGAAATCTGTATGGTGATTGGGGGCGGCAATATTTTCCGCGGTCTCAGTGGCTCGGCTCAGGGTATGGAACGGACTACAGCGGACTACATGGGTATGCTGGCCACGGTCATGAACGCATTGGCGATGCAATCTGCACTGGAAGAGCTGGGCGTTTTTACACGGGTCATCTCGGCCATCCCAATGGATCAGGTGTGTGAACCCTACATTCGCCGCCGCGCTGTGCGCCATCTTGAGAAAAAGCGGGTTTGCATTTTTGCCGCAGGCACCGGGAACCCATATTTCACGACTGACACAGCGGCCACCTTGCGCGCGAATGAGATGAGCTGTGAAGCGATTTTCAAGGGCACCAAAGTAGATGGCGTTTACGACAAGGATCCGGTCAAATTTGACGATGCGGTTCGCTATGACACCGTCTCTTACGATGATGTTCTAGCCAAACGTTTGGGGGTTATGGACGCTTCGGCCATTGCATTGGCAAGAGACAATAATTTGCCCATCATCGTGTTTTCGCTGGACGAACCCGGTGGGTTCCGTGGCATTCTTGCAGGTAGGGGCACCTATACAAAGGTGGTCGGCTAGGTTTATAGACCTCGGCAACCAATAATCCTTTTAAGGGGAGTGGGCAGCATGTCTGACGATTTTATTCTTGATACTGACGACCTTCAGCGCCGTATGGACGGTGCGATGTCAAACTTGAAAACAGAATTTGCATCTTTGCGCACCGGGCGTGCCTCGGGTTCGATGTTGGAGCCGGTGATGGTTGATGCCTATGGCTCAATGACACCGATCAATCAGGTGGGAACTGTGAATGTTCCCGAGCCGCGCATGGTTACGATCAACGTGTGGGACAAAGGTCTGGTCAACAAGGTTGAAAAAGCAATCCGTGAAAGCGGCCTTGGCATCAACCCGCAGCTGAATGGCACGATCATCATGCTGCCCATTCCCGAATTGAACGAAGAACGTCGCCGCGAACTGACCAAAGTCGCAGGCCAATATGCTGAACATGCACGGGTTTCTGTGCGCAATGTGCGGCGTGATGGGATGGACCAGATCAAAAAGGCGAAAGCTGACGGCATGTCCGAAGATGACCAGAAGTTCTGGGAAACCGAAGTTCAGGAACTGACGGACAAGATGATCAAGGTCATCGACGATGGTCTTGAAGTGAAACAAGCCGAAATTATGCAGGTCTGAGCGTCGAGTTGATGCCCATTGACCCGTATTCAGAGCCCGCAGTCGGCCCGCGTCATGTCGCGATCATCATGGATGGCAATGGACGCTGGGCGCAGGCTCGTGGACGCCCTAGATTGTTTGGTCACCACGCGGGCGCAAAACGCGTGCGCGAGGTTGTTGATGTTTGCCCAACCATCGGGGTGAAATATCTGACGATTTTTGCGTTTTCGACTGAGAACTGGAAACGCACACAGGTCGAAGTTGCAGGCCTGATGAGTTTGTTTCGCCGCTATATCACTAAGGAAACCCGTGAACTGCATCGCCGCGGCGTGCGGGTGCGGTTCATTGGGGACCGGCTGCGGTTGGATGCCAAATTGGTTGGGTTGATGGGGGAACTCGAAGACTTGACCAAGGACAACCCAGGGGTCCAACTGACGATTGCGCTTAACTACGGCGGTCGCGACGAAGTTGCGCGCGCAACCAAACGGCTGGCGCAGGACGTTGCTGACGGTAAGCTGTTGCCCAAGGATGTAGACGAAGAAACCTTGCCACGGTATCTGGATACACATGTTTTGCCGGATCCTGATTTGGTTATTCGAACCAGTGGCGAAGCGCGGATTTCCAATTTCCTGTTATGGCAATCAGCCTATGCAGAATACGAATTCATCGACACGCTTTGGCCAGACTTCACTGCGGCTGAGCTGACGCGCCTGTGCCAAAGCTATGGATCGCGTGATCGCCGGTTCGGAGCGGTCAAAACATGAGCGACAGTCGGTGGTCTGATCTTGCAGCACGTGTAACCTCAGCCGTCGTCTTGGTTGGGATTGGGGCCATCGAAGTTTGGCAAGGCGGCTTGTGGTTTGAGAGCTTCATCGCGGTTGCTGCTGCAATCATGATTTGGGAACTCGTGCGCATGCTCGACCCCGAACGATCTGGTGTTGCAGTGCAACTGGCGGTTCTTACCGGTGTCGCAGTGATGGCCTGCTATCATATCCCGCCCGTTTTCCGACTGCCTGTTGTCCTGGCGCCCGCGTTGGTTGGTATGGGGCAGTTGCGACAAAACCGGGGTTTGTATGTGGTGTTTTCCATTTGGATCACCGCAGCGGGTTTGGGTTTTATCTCAATCCGCGAAAACATGGGGTTTGACTGGATGCTTTGGCTCATCTGCGTCGTTGTCGCGACAGATGTGGCCGGGTATTTTGTTGGCAAAGCTATTGGTGGACCAAAGTTTTGGCCCCGTGTGAGCCCTAAGAAAACCTGGTCGGGAACGGCTGGAGGTTGGGTCGCGGCAGGTCTTGTTGGGGTTGGTTTTGCGATCATCGGTGGGTTTGGCCTGCCATTGGTTGTGATATCGGTCTTAACCTCGATGGCCTCTCAGGCGGGGGATTTCGCAGAAAGCGCGATCAAACGCAAAACAGGGATCAAAGACAGCTCGAACCTTATCCCTGGACATGGCGGTTTTCTGGATCGTTTTGATGGTATGATGGGGGCCGCAGTGTTTGTTCTGATCGTCGGATTGTTTCTGGCACCCGGAGATATGTAATGCGTAAGGTCTCGATTTTCGGGGCAACAGGGTCGATTGGTCAGAATACTATTGATCTGATTGCCCGTGCGCCTGAGAGCTATGATGTGGTCGCCCTGACAGGGGGCCATAACATTGAACAACTCGCTGCTGATGCCCAACGTGTGGGGGCGAATTTGGCTGTTACAGCCTTTGATGCCCGTCTTGATGATTTGAAAAATGCCTTGGCCGGCACCGGGGTCGAAGCTGCGTCGGGGCAGGCGGCATTGACTGAGGCCGCCTCCAGACCTGCCGATTGGGTGATGTCTGCGATTGTTGGGGCAGCAGGGTTGGCACCGGGCCTAGAGGCTTTGAAACACGGGGCGACCCTTGCGTTGGCCAACAAGGAATCCTTGGTGTGCGCGGGCAGTTTGATGTTGGACACAGCACGCGCGCATAATGCCTGTTTGTTACCGGTCGATAGCGAGCACTCTGCCATATTTCAGGCCCTCGTGGGGGAGGATATGGGAGCGGTCGAACGGATTATTATCACGGCCAGCGGGGGAGCATTCCGGGATTGGCCGTTGGTGGATCTGGAAAACGCAACGCCTGACCAAGCCTCAAGCCATCCCAATTGGGATATGGGGCAAAGGATCACCATCGATAGCGCGTCAATGTTCAACAAGGCGATGGAAGTCATTGAAACACGAGAGTTCTTTGGTGTTTCTCCTGACCAGATTGAGGTGATTGTTCACCCTGAATCCATGGTTCACGCATTGGTTGGGTTTCGCGATGGTGCGTTGATGGCGCACCTGGGTGCACCGGATATGCGCCATGCCATTGGGTACGCGCTACATTGGCCTGATCGGCTGGACCTGCCAGTCGAACGACTGGATCTTGCCAAACTCGGCCAGCTGAATTTCCGCGCTCCAGAGGATGCGCGCTATCCGGCGCTGCGTCTGGCACGGTGGGTTATGGAACGCGGCGGATTGTCGGGTGCCGTCTTTAACGGGGCCAAGGAACGTGCCTTGGATCACTTTATCGCCGGGCGTATAGGATTCCTGGACATGGCGATCCTTGTTGAGCAGGTTCTGAACCGGTTTGAGGCAGGTTCGGGTCTCATTGATGCCGCAATGACCCTTGATAATGTGACCGAAACGGACCATCTCGCGCGTCAATGGACAGATGACGCCATGGTAAACAGAGCAGGGTAGAATTTTGGATATTGCAGCGTTGATCCCCCAATTTGGTGGTTTGATCTACATGATCGTGGCCTTTGTGCTGGCGCTTTCTGTGATCGTAGCGGTTCACGAGTACGGACATTATATTGTTGGCCGCTGGTCGGGTATTCACGCCGAAGTGTTTTCACTTGGGTTTGGTCCGGTTCTATGGAGCCGCGATGACAAACACGGCACACGCTGGCAAATCGCGCTGTTACCCTTTGGTGGCTATGTGAAGTTTTTGGGTGACGCGAATGCGGCATCTGGAAAAGACGAAGACACGATGGCCGATCTGCAACAAGATCCAGCCGCGCTGCGTCGGACCATGCATGGTGCGCCACTCTGGGCCCGAGCTGCGACTGTTGCTGCGGGACCTGTCTTTAACTTTGCGCTCTCTATTTTGGTGTTTGCCAGCATTTTCATGGCGCGCGGTGTTGCGACTGATCCACTGACCATTGGCGAACTCAAGACTCTTCCGAACACAGTACAAGAGCTGCAGATCGGGGATGAGATACAGGCGATCAACGGCAAAACTCTGCCAAAATTTGATGATGCAGACGGGTGGACTGACTATGTCGATTCCCTTGAGGCGCAGAAGCAACTGGAGTTTACTGTTAATCGCGATGGCCAAACGCAGACTGTTACCGGGCCTTGGTTGTTCCCGCCATTGGTGCAACAGGTGGCCCCCCGTAGCGCGGCGATGGATATCGAACTGGCCTCTGGCGACGTTATCACGGCTGTTGATGGTCAAGACATCTTTGCGTTCGAGCAATTGAAAGAGGCTGTCGAAGGATCCGACGGACGAGTGTTGCTATTGTCTGTCTGGCGCGATGGCGAAATGCTGGAATTTGCGCTTGCACCCCGGCGTACGGATGAACCGCAACCCGAAGGCGGCTTTGTCACACATTGGCGTGTGGGGATCGTCGGCGGCATGATGTTGGTGCCTGCGACCGAGGCGGGTGGTGTTGGCATGGCGCTTACAGATGGCGTCGTTCAGACCGGGAAAATCATTCAAGGATCGCTGTCGGGCCTCTGGCATATGGTGACTGGGGCAATCAGCACCTGCAACATTTCCGGACCTATAGGCATTGCCGAGACATCAGGCGCGATGGCAAGCCAGGGCGCACAAAGCTTCATCTGGTTTATTGCGGTTCTGTCCACGGCTATCGGGATGTTGAACCTGTTCCCAATTCCTGCACTAGACGGGGGGCACTTGGTTTTTTATGCCTACGAGGCTGTCACAGGCAAACCACCAAGCGATACTGTGTTGCGTTTCTTGATGGCGATTGGGATTACCATGATCCTTTCGCTGATGGTTTTCTCGCTCGGCAACGATCTGTTTTGCTAAAATTTTCCCAACCTCTCTGAGCTAACGCCCAAGTCTGGCCACAATGTATGTCTAGATTGGGCTAAACGAGTAGCTCTAAGAGGATTTGGGCATGCAAACATTGCAGCATTCATATCGTGGCTTGGGCCTTTTAGTGGCCCTGAATTGGGATCGTGTGCTGTTTATTACAGCAATTGGTTTTGCGCTGCTCCTCGGGGCATTTCTCGGCAGTCTCTGATTCCGCTTCACATCTTTAGGACATTTGACAAGCAACACGCGGCTCACAGGGCCGCGTGTCTTTTTGTGCTTTTGACAACTCACGCCAATGCCGTTACTCACATCCCAAGGTCTAAAAAATTCGGGTTGATGATTTGATGTCTATTGGGAGATGCGCGGGTACATCCTGCGGAGGGAAAATTTCAAGCGACTACATCTTGTATCGCGTTCTAGGAGGGATTTTTCTTTTCTTGGCAACGGTTTTTACCGGATTGGCGACGCCTGCGATGGCTCAAACCTACACTTTCAATTCTGTGCAAGTGGAAGGAAATCAGAGAATCGAGACATCGACGATTGTCGCTCGAACGGGAATCGCCCGCGGTGAAAAGGTGACAGCAGGTCAATTGAACGACGCGTATAAGCGCATCCTTGACAGTGGTGTTTTTGGATCAGTCGAATTGACACCTCGTGGAAGCACATTGCTCATCACCGTCGAAGAGCACCCGACGATCAACAAAATTAGCTTTGAAGGCAATAAGCGCATCAAAGATGAGACCCTTGAAGGTGTTGTTTCATCACAATCGCGTCGCGTTTTCACGCCTGAGCAAGCCGAAAAAGATGCCAGTGAAATCTCCAAAGTGTATTCTTCGCAAGGCCGTGTTGCAGCAACTGTCGTTCCTCGGATCATTCGCCGCTCAAACAACCGCGTGGATTTGGTATTTGAGATCGCCGAAGGGACCACGATTGAGATTGAACGCGTCAGCTTTGTCGGGAACCGTGTTTATTCTGATCGTCGTTTGCGTCGCATTCTGGCGAGCAAGCAGGCGGGTCTGTTGCGTACATTTATCCGCTCCGACACATTTATTGCGGACCGGGTTGAGTTTGATAAGCAGTTGCTTCGCGATTTCTACCTGTCGCGCGGATACATCGATTTCCGGGTCAACAGCGCAAACGTAGAGTTCACCCGCGAACGCGATGCGTTTTTTCTGGTGATGGACGTTCAGGAAGGTCAGCAGTTCTCGTTTGGTAAAATTTCAACCGTTAGCGAAATCAAAGGCGTGGAAGCTCCGAAATATAACGAAGTTCTAAAGATCAAGCCCGGCGTAATTTACTCGCCGTCTCTGGTCGAAAATTCCATCGCACGTCAGGAACGTCTCGCCCTTCGTGATGGCGTGGATTTTCTGAGAGTTGAACCCCGGATTACCCGAAATGACCGGGATCTGACATTGGATGTTGAGTTTGCTTTGGTTAAGGGCCCGCGCGTCTTTGTTGAACGGATCGACATCGAAGGAAACACGACCACCCTCGACCGGGTCATTCGCCAACAGTTTACTAGCGTTGAGGGGGATCCTCTGAACCCTCGCGAAATTCGTGAAAGCGCAGAACGTATTCGAGCACTTGGTTTTTTCAAGGAATCCAGCGTGGAAACCCGTGAAGGGACAACGCCCGACCGCGTGATTGTAGACGTTGATGTTGAAGAACAGCCAACAGGATCGCTTAATCTCGGTGGTAGCTTTTCGGCGGCTGACGGCTTTGGGGTGGCGATCGGTCTGAAGGAAGAAAACTTCCTTGGGCGGGGGCAACGTCTGGGCCTTCAAATTTCGACGGCTCAGGATTCTAAATCTTATGTTCTAGGGTTCGGTGAACCACATTTGCTTGGCCGAAATCTCGCCTTCAATGTTGACCTGGGGCTTTCGACCAGAAACTCCAGTTTTGCCAGCTATGACACGTCTCGCCGGTTCTTTAACCCATCGCTGGCCTTCAAACTTGGTGAGCTATCTACGTTGCAGGTCCGTTACGGATGGAACAACACAGAAATGTTGACCCGTACAAACATTGCAACCGGTGCAGTGATTACGTCAGAGATCGCGCAAGGAAAAAGATCTTCGAGCTCTCTGGGTCTAACATACTCGTACGACAGCCGCCTCGGTGGATTGAACCCAAATTCTGGTGTGTTGTTCGAAGTCGGTCTCGATGCTGCTGGGCTGGGTGGTGACAACGAGTTCATAAAAACAGCGGCGAAGGCGATTGCGCAAACCAAGGTTCTGCATGAAGAAGTAACTCTGCGGGCATCTTTCGAAGTTGGTGCGTTGAGCTGGCGTAGTAATACAAGCAGCCGGACGATTGACCGCTTTATTCTCGGCTCCGAGGTCATTCGGGGCTTTGAGCCAGCGGGTATTGGTCCACGCGATCTGTCCGGCGGGCAGGATGATGCGATCGGCGGCAACTACTTCGCTGCCGCCCGTTTTGAAGCGGAATTCCCACTTGGGCTCCCCGAAGAGCTCGGGATCCGGGGTGGGTTGTTCTATGATGTTGGTAATCTCTGGGACCTTAAGAACGTCAATACGGCCGGTGGCAATATTGTTGGTGCGGATGGGTCTTTGCGTCACGTCGTCGGGTTTTCCGTCTTGTGGACAACGGCGTTTGGTCCTCTGCGTTTCAACTTCACCAAAGCTCTCAAGAAAGAAACATTCGACAAGGAGCAGAGCTTTGACCTGACCATCCAGGCACGGTTCTAAACAGTGGAACGTAAGCTCCTCAAGAAACATTTCTGGACACAGGGCCTATTTCTGGCTCTGTGTCTTTTGCTTTGCCTTCCCTCCCAAGGTCTACAAGCGCAGGAATTGGGCGTCCCTCAAAGTCAGATCCTGACCCTTTCGTGGGAAACGATGTATGGGCGGTCAGCTTACGGACGTCGTATCGCCAATGAAATTGAGGCGGAAAGTGCTGTTCTTGCTGCTGAAAACGAGCGGATCATTGCTGAACTCAGTCAAGAAGAACAGAACCTAACAGAGCGGCGCAGCGAAATGGAACCCGAGGCTTTTCGGGTTCTGGTGGATGCGTTTGATCGCAAGGTACAAAGCCATCGAAATGGGCAGCGGGCCAAGCTGGAAGACTTGGATCGTAAGCAACAGCAGGCCGGAAGTGTCTTTCTGCAGTTGGCGCAACCTGTTCTCGAAGCCCTTATGCAAGAAGCCGGCGCCGTAGCAGTATTAGAGCGATCCAATGTGTTTTTACGTTCGAAGGATTCAGATATCACGGATATTGCCATTTCGCGCATAGATGCGACAATTGGAGATGGATCCAATATTCGCCTGCCAGCTCCCGAACAGTGAGCGCCTTGCTCTAACGCGCTTGTATTGTTAGTCAGATCCTAGAAAAACTAAAAAAATCAGGACACCTGTACATGACGACCGAAACCCAAAGTGCCGACATTCAGTTGATTCAGCGTATCTTGCCGCATCGGTATCCGTTTCTGCTGGTAGACAAGGTTTTGGACATTCGGGGCTATGAGTCCGCACGTGGCATCAAAAACGTGACGATGAACGAACCTCATTTCCAAGGACACTTTCCGGGTGTGCCGATTATGCCCGGCGTCACGATCGTGGAAGCCATGGCGCAAACTGCAGGTGTTATGATTGGTACGGCTTTGGATTTGGCGGACAAAGAGCTGCTGATCTATTTCATGTCGATCGACAAATGCAAATTCCGCCGCAAAGTAGTTCCCGGCGATGTGCTTGAGATGGAGCTCAAGACCCTGCGCGGCAAGCCGGGTGGCAAAGTCTGGAAATTTGGCGGCCTTGCAACCGTAGAGGGCGAAGTGGCAGCCGAAGCTGAGTTTTCCGCGCTCGTTGATCTTCAAAAGGCTTGACCCATGTCGCAGATTCATCCCAGCTCGGTCATTGAAGACGGCGCTGTTATCGGGGCCGATTGTACGATTGGACCTTTCTGCGTTGTTGGCCCGGACGTTCGTTTGGGGGATCGGGTTGAACTCAAGTCCCACGTCGTTGTGACCGGGGATACAGAAATCGGCGATGATTCCGTTGTCTTCTCCTTTGCTGTGATTGGCGAAATCCCACAGGATCTGAAATTCAAAGGTGAACAATGTTCAGTCGTGATCGGGGCAAGAAACCGGATTCGGGAACATGTAACCGTAAATGCCGGTACCGAAGGCGGCGGCGGCATCACACGGATTGGGAATGACAATCTGCTGATGGCCGGATGTCATATCGCCCATGATGTACACGTTGGAAATCACGTGGTCATCGTAAATTCAGCGGCAATCGCTGGGCATGTCGTTATTGATGACAATGTCATTATTGGGGGCTTGTCCGGAGTTCACCAGTTTGTTCGTATCGGGCGCGGCGCCATTGTTGGTGCTGTCACAATGGTCACAAATGACGTCATTCCTTATGGCTTGGTTCAGGCCCCGCGTGGGGAGTTGGATGGGTTGAATCTTGTCGGCCTCAAACGACGTGGTGTCTCGCGACAGGATATCACATCGCTTCGGGCGGCGTTTCAAATGCTGGCGCAAGGCGAGGGCACGTTTCACGAGCGGGCCAAGCGTTTGGGTGATGAAACCGAAAGCGATTATGTGCGCGAGATAGTGGAATTTGTGATGGGCGACTCTGATCGGTCCTTCCTAACGCCGGGGAGCTAACACCATGCTTGCACTCATCGTCGGATCGGGTGGGTTGCCTGCCGAAGTTGTGGCGCGTTTGCCAAATGCGCCTTTGGTTTTCGCCCTCGAGGGATTTACCCCCGACGAGGTGCAGGTTGATCGTTCCTTTCGGTTGGAAACTCTTGGAACCCTGATTGCCGAGATCAAAGACAAAGGCGTCACTGATGTGTGCTTTGTCGGCTCTATTCAGCGACCACCAGTTGATCCGTCGCGGATAGATGCTGCAACGATGCCTTTGGTGCCGATCATTCAGAAGGCGTTGATGGCCGGGGATGACGGGGCTTTGCGCGCGGTGATCGAGATTTTCGAGCATGCTGGGTTGCATGTGCGCGCGGCGCATGAATTGGCGCCAGACCTGCTGCCTGAGGTTGGTTGCCCAACGAAGGCGCAGCCTTCGGACACGGATCACGCGGATGCCTCCCGAGGATCTGAAATCGTGCAATGCATGTGTGCCGCTGACGTGGGGCAGGCCTGTGTCGTTTTGCGTCGTCAGGCGTTGGCGATCGAAGGGGTGTTTGGAACAGATTGGATGCTGCAATCGCTAACCCAACGGCCTGATGCGGGCGGCGGTATTTTGTTCAAAGCCCCAAAACCTGATCAAGACCGCAGGGTGGACCTGCCAACCATCGGAGCGGGAACCGTCACCGCTGCTGTAGCCGCGGGCCTAGCGGGCATTGTGATAGAACAAGGTGGTGTCATAGTTTTGGATTGGGACCATGTGGTGGGCGAATGTGACCGCCTTGGCCTATTTCTATGGGTTCGTGAGCGAGCCGTCTGATGCGTGTCTTTATCCTGGCCGGTGAACCGTCGGGTGACCGGCTTGGTGCGGCATTGATGGAGGGTTTGAAAACCCTCTGTCCTGATGTGCGCTTTGATGGGATCGGTGGACCACTGATGCAAGGGCAGGGGCTGGTCAGCCGGTTTCCCATGCAAGAACTGAGCATCATGGGCCTGACTGAAGTGTTGCCCAAGTATTTTCATCTGAAGAAGCGGATTGCTGAAACTGCGGAACGGGTGCTGGAAACCCAACCCGATGTGATGATCACAATCGACAGCCCGGATTTTTGCCTGCGGGTTGCAAAGATCGTCAAAGCAGCCAGTAACATCCATACCGTACACTATGTTGCGCCCAGTGTTTGGGCATGGCGTCCGAAACGGGCGGACAAGATGGCGGCTGTCATTGATCATGTTCTGGCTCTGCTGCCGTTTGAACCTCCATATATGGAGGCGGCTGGCACAGCCTGTGATTTCGTGGGGCACCCAGTGGTTGGTGAACCACAAGCAACCGAAGAAGAGATCACCGCATTCCGCGCGCATTATGGTTTGGGCGATGCGCCTGTTCTGCTGGCGTTACCCGGATCGCGACGTGGTGAAGTGAGCAAGCTAACCCCGATATTTGGGCAAGGGTTGAAACCATTCCTTGCCAATCATCCAGACATGCGCGTTGTTGTGCCGGCAACGCCAAACGTCGCGGCATTGGTAACTGAGCTTGTCAAAGATTGGCCGGGAAATCCGGTTGTCATCAACCCTAGTGAATTTGACCAAGACATTGCCAAGAGCCATAAACGAGCGGCGTTCGCTACTGCTTCGATGGCCTTGGCAGCCTCTGGTACTGTGTCGCTTGAATTGGCCGCTGCACATACGCCAATGGTGATCGCGTACAAATTCAGCTGGCTGACCCATACCATCATGGAAAAGATGGCGCTGATTGATACCGTCACACTGGTCAATCTTGTCAGTGAGACCCGGACCATTCCCGAAAACCTTGGCCCAGCCTGCTTGCCCGAGAATATCGCAGCAGGCTTGACGCATGTATTCGAAAACCCAGAAGAGCAGGCAGAGGCGATGCGCATCACGATGGAACGTCTCGGTCGCGGTGGCGAAGATCCCGGCCTTCGGGCGGCGCGTGCGGTTTTGGCCAGACTGCCAAAAGGGTAACGGAGCATGGATATCCTGGCCTTTGCGCTCTCTGCTGGGTTGGCGCAAATTTTAACAAACATTGACAATCTTGCTGCCCTATTGGGGCTAAGCCTTGTTATGGGGCCTTGGCGGTCCATCCTCGCATACATGCTTGCACAAGGGCTGATCCTGACCGCTGCTATGGGCGTGGCACTAGGGGCCAATCAGGTGCAATTCGGGTCGGCTGGGCTGCTTGGGCTGATCCCGCTTTTTTTGGGCATGCGCGGTGTCTGGAAGCAGTTCGGGTCGGCAGAAAATAGCGCGGAGCAAGGTTTTTCTGGCCGTACATCCCTAATGATGACAACGGTTCTTTTTCTCAGCCTGTCTTTGGACAGTTTCGCAGTGATGACGCCGCTTTTGGTCGAGTCTAGCCCGGTTTATCGCGGCGCAGCGCTAATTGGAGCTTTGATGGCTGTGGTGTTGCTTGGGGCGATCGGGCTGGTGTTTACAAAAACAGCCAGACCAACGGGTTCGTGGATCAGCAAGTTTGAAAGACTTGCCCCTTACGTTATGATTTGTGCGGGGCTGTACGTCTTGCTCGATAGCGGTACAGATGGGCTCTGAGGCGGGTTAGTACCCGCGCCAGATCCATCCACCGCCAAAGATGCGGCTGCTATCAGAATCATAGAAGACACAGGCCTGACCGGGCGATACGCCTTCCTCGGGGGTCAACAGTTCAACTTCGGCTGTTGTGTCGCTCAGCGGGCGAATGATTGCCTCACGTGGGGGGCGTGTTGATCGGACCTTGACCGAAACATGCCATTCCTTTTGCGAAGTAAACGGGGCGTCGCCCAACCAGTTGATTTCGCGGACGGGAATGGTGCGGGTGACCAGCAACTCTTTGGGGCCCACAACAACCTGCTTTTTATCTACATCCAGCCGCACAACATAGAGCGGTTCGCTCAAACCACCGATGCCGAGACCACGGCGTTGTCCAATCGTGTAGTGGATGACGCCGTTATGTTCGCCCAAGATGCGGCCATCGCTGTGGACGATCTGACCGGGCTCAGCGGCACCAGGGCGTAATTTTTCGATGACACTGGCGTAATCTCCATCAGGCACGAAACAAATGTCCTGACTGTCTGGTTTGTCCGCCACCGCCAAACCATACTGAGCGGCCATTTCGCGTGTGGCGTCTTTCGATGGCAGGTGACCTAATGGGAAGCGAAGATAATCGAGTTGCTCTGGGGTGGTTGAGAACAGAAAGTAACTTTGGTCGCGGTTTGCATCCTCGGCTGAATGCAATTCAGACCCATTGGATCCGACTTTACGCTGGATGTAATGACCGGTCGCCATGCAGTCCGCTTCTAGATCTTTGGCAGTCTCCAGCAGATCCTTGAATTTGACTCGTTCATTGCAGCGAATGCATGGAACAGGTGTCGCACCCGCCAAATAGCTGTCGGCGAACTCATCAATCACCGCATCCTTAAAAATGTTCTCATAATCTAGGACGTAATGAGGGAAACCACGTTCGGCAGCAACGCGACGCGCATCGTGGATATCAATGCCTGCGCAGCACGCACCTTTCTTGGCTAGCGCCGCGCCGTGATCATAAAGCTGAAGTGTCACGCCAACGACATCATAGCCCTGATCGGCCAAGTATGCTGCAACTACAGAGCTATCGACGCCACCGGACATAGCCACAACAACCCGCGTTTCAGCAGGTGGCTTGGCAAATCCAAGTGAGTTCAGCGGGTGTTCTGCATCAAGCGCCATGGGGCAGCTCCAGTCCGAGTTAAGGAAGACTGGCAGAATATAGGAAAATCCTAGACACTCTCAAGGGGCGGTTTCACCGCACGTTAAGTAGGCTGTTCGAAAGTTTCATCACTAGCAGAAAGGACAGGTGATGTTTTTGCGAAAAGTCGAAGGCCCAGGGGCCGTAACTTTGCCAGATGGCACAATTATGACGCGATCTGATTTGCCGTCTCCTGGCACGTCAAGGTGGGTTGCCTCACGCAAGATTGCCGTTGTCAGGGGGGTGTTATACGGTCTGATTACCCTGTCAGATGCCAAGAAAATGTATGGCCTCAGTGATGAGGAATTCAATGGATGGGTGTCTGCATTGGCAGATCATGGTGAAGATGCGCTAAAAACAACTTCCATAAAAAAATATCGACAACTTTAGGTTGATGATACATAATTTAATTATCGGTAACGCGGGGTTAACCTTTATTGGCCACGGTTGATCTCAACACGGGACTAAGTTTAAGGCGGAGAAATAGACATGCGTATACTTCTGGTTGAAGATGATCCAACGACATCTAAAAGCATTGAGTTGATGCTAACCCACGCGAACCTGAATGTTTACGCCACGGATTTGGGGGAAGAGGGGATAGATCTGGCCAAGCTCTATGATTACGATCTCATTTTATTAGACCTCAATCTTCCGGATATGAACGGACATGAGGTTTTGCGGCAATTGCGGATGTCTCGGATTGAAACACCGATTCTCATTCTGTCAGGCGAAGACGACACCGATAACAAGATTAAGGGCTTTGGGTTTGGTGCAGATGATTATCTGACAAAGCCTTTTCATCGTGAAGAGTTGGTCGCGCGTATTCATGCCATCATCCGACGGTCCAAGGGCCATTCTCAGTCGGTGATTAAAACGGGGATGATTTCGGTGAACCTGGACGCCAAAACAGTAGATGTGGAAGGGCAACCGGTACATTTGACTGGCAAAGAATACCAAATGTTGGAACTGTTAAGCCTTCGCAAAGGCACGACACTGACCAAGGAAATGTTCCTGAACCATTTGTATGGCGGTATGGATGAGCCTGAATTGAAGATTATTGATGTGTTCATCTGTAAACTGCGCAAAAAACTCAGCAATGCCACAAATGGCGAAAGCTACATCGAAACGGTTTGGGGCCGGGGGTATGTTCTTCGTGACCCTCAACCGGTCGACATGCCTGACTCACGTATTGCGGTTAACGCCTAGCATTTAGAGCATCTTGAATTGACCACCCGTCCAGAGTGGTCGCTACCACTCACGAAGACAACATCTGGACCTGACCATGGCCTCGTCCTATCACTTGTCCCAACGACAAACGGCGGGACGAGGCCATGACCGACAGCATACCCACTCAAGACCTAACCAAAGAGCAAGCCAAGCAAGAACTTGCGCGCTTGGCTAAGATGGTGTTGCAGGCGAACGAAGCCTATCATGGGGCAGATGCGCCTGAGATCTCAGATGCAGATTATGACGCGCTCAAATTGCGAAATGCTGCAATCGAAGCACGTTTTCCGGCAATAAAGAGATCAGACAGCCCTTCAGAACGGGTTGGTTCCAAACCATCAGAGGGATTCGGCAAAGTTGCCCACGCTGTGCGTATGTTGTCGCTGGGCAATGCGTTCGACAACGACGATGTTGTCAGTTTTGATACTTCAATACGCAAATACCTGGGGATATCCGAGGCAACTTCCCTTTCTTACACAGCCGAGCCCAAGATTGATGGGCTGTCCCTGTCTCTACGGTACGAAGACGGGGTTCTGATTCAGGCTGCGACCCGGGGGGATGGGGAAACGGGTGAAAACGTTACAGCCAATGCACGCACGATTGCGGATATTCCGCATCAAATCTCTAACGCGCCCGAAATTCTCGAAGTCCGTGGCGAAGTGTACATGTCGCACCCAGATTTCGCAGCGTTGAATGCGCGCCAAACCGAACGAGGTGGTAAAACTTTCGCCAACCCACGAAACGCTGCAGCGGGTTCTTTGCGTCAGTTGGATTCAGAAATCACTCGGTCGCGGCCTTTGAAATTCTTTGCCTACGCTTGGGGCGAACTCTCAGAACCCTTGGCGGAAACGCAATGGGAGGCTATGCAACGCCTTCAATCGTTCGGATTTCAAACCAATCCGCTGACACGATTGTGCGCAGATCCAGACGAATTGATTGGGCACTACAAGGATATCGAAGCCCAACGTTCGCAACTCGGCTATGATATCGACGGCGTTGTTTACAAAGTAAATGATCTTGGGCTGCAAGCTCGGTTGGGTTTCCGCTCTACCACGCCCCGTTGGGCCATCGCTCACAAATTCCCGGCAGAACTGGCTTGGACCCGGCTGGAGGCAATCGATATTCAGGTTGGACGAACCGGGGCGCTCAGTCCAGTTGCGCGCCTGACGCCTGTCACCGTAGGCGGTGTCGTGGTGTCGAACGCGACGCTTCACAACGAAGATTATATTCGCGGTCAGGATGCCAAAGGCGAAACAATTCGCGATGGAAAAGATATCCGTGTGGGGGATTGGGTTCAGGTCTATCGCGCCGGAGATGTCATTCCAAAGATCGCCGATGTGGATCTGAGTAAGCGCAGTGAGTCCGCTGTTCCATTTGTGTTTCCGCAAACGTGCCCGCAATGTGACAGCCTCGCGGTACGGGAAGAAGGCGATGCCGTACGTCGGTGCACTGGCGGATTGATTTGCCCGGCTCAAGCCGTAGAAAAGCTAAAGCACTTCGTGTCACGCGGTGCCTTTGATATCGAGGGACTTGGGGCCAAACAGGTGGAGCAGTTCCACACTGATGGATGGATTGCGGAACCGGCCGACATCTTTACGCTCCGAGATCGGTTTTCCTCTGGCATGCAACAGTTGAAGAACCGGGAAGGCTGGGGTGAAAAATCTGCACAGAACCTATTTGATGCTATCGATGAAAAACGCACAATCCCTTTGGGACGTGTGATTTTTTCGCTTGGTTTGCGACACGTGGGCGAAGCCGCCTCAAATATGCTGGCGTTGCACTATGGCTCATGGGCTGCTTTTGAAACCGGGGTTACGCAAGCATCCAATCTGGAAGGGGCTGCGTGGGATGATTTGGTTGGCATAGATGGCATGGGGCAGGTAATGGCGACCTCGTTAGTCACGGCATTTGCGCAAGACAACGAACGAGCCTCGATCGACCGGTTGGTGTCACAACTCAACGTGGCCGACGCAAAACGGCCCGATACATCAGGCAGCCCGGTCGCGGGGAAGACCGTGGTCTTTACAGGAACCTTGGAAAAAATGACCCGTGCCGAAGCCAAGGCACGCGCAGAAACCTTGGGGGCCAAAGTGTCGGGATCAATTTCAAAGAAAACGGATCTGTTGGTGGCTGGTCCGGGCGCTGGATCCAAAGCGAAAAAAGCAGCTGATCTGGGGATCGAAACATTGGACGAAGACGGCTGGTTGTCGTTGATAGCTGGGGCATGAGCGGGCGCCCTGAACAGCTGTTTCCGCTTTTTGCCGGGCTGGAGACATTGGATGGAGTTGGTCCCAAAACCGCGCAACTCTTAAGCCAGATGGATATCGAAACCCCCCGAGATGTGGCGTTTTCGTTGCCTTATGCGGTGGTCGACCGCCGCCGGCGTGACACGATCCGTGGGGCTGATTTTCCCACGATGTTAACGGTCGAGGTGACAATTGGGGCGCATCACCCTCCTAGAAATAAAGGGGGTGCGTATCGGATTGATGTGGAGGATATGGAAGAAGAGTTCCAACTCGTCTTTTTCCATGCCCGTAGCGAATACCTGAATCGGATCTTACCCTCAGGTGAAAAACGGGTGATCTCTGGTAAGTTGGAGCTGTTCGATGGCACTGCGCAGATGGTGCATCCTGATCATATGCTACCGGTTCAAGAGGCCGGTGATATCCCTGAATTCGAGCCTGTGTACCACTTGACCCAAGGGGTGACGCAAAAAACGGCGTACAAAGCGGCGCGCAGTGCGCTGGCTCGGGCACCAGATCTGTCGGAATGGATTGATCCATCTCAGGTCGCTCAGGAGAACTGGCCGACGTGGCAAGACGCGATGTTGGCCGCGCATGAACCAATGGGCTTGGATGATGTTAGCCCCTTTGCCCCGTCGCGTGCGCGTTTGGCTTATGATGAACTTATGGCACACCAACTGACCCTTGCTTTGGCACGTCGTCGGGAACGCAAAGCCCGTGGGATTGTAAGTGTTGGCGATGGGCGTTTGCAATCGCAGGTTCTAACCAGCCTGCCGTATCGCCCTACGCATGCTCAGGCGCGCGCTATCGAAGAAATAGCGGCGGATATGGCGGGTGAAATGCGGATGAATCGCTTGCTGCAGGGCGATGTGGGCTCCGGTAAAACGCTGGTGGCCTTCATGTCGCTTCTTGTCGCTGTAGAAGCAGGCGGGCAGGGGGTCATGATGGCCCCAACTGAAATTCTGGCCCGTCAACATCTAGAAGGGCTGCGCCCGTTAGCTGAAGACGCCGGCGTTGTTCTCGATCTGTTGACCGGGCGTGACAAAGGCAGTGAACGCAAGGCGAAACTAGCGGCTTTGGCACGCGGAGATATCCATATTCTGGTTGGCACCCATGCAGTGTTCCAAAGCGACGTTGCCTTTCATGACCTGCGTCTTGTGATCGTGGATGAGCAACACCGCTTCGGCGTGCGACAACGCATGGAATTGGCGGAAAAGGGTATGGGCGCCGATGTATTGGTCATGACCGCAACACCGATTCCGCGCTCGCTCTCTTTGGCACAGTATGGGGATATGGACGTGTCAGTGCTGGATGAAAAACCAGCAGGTCGAAAACCGATCAAAACCGCCGTCATCAGTACACAGAGAATGGAGGACGTGGTCGACCATTTGCGCAAAGCTATCCATGATGGTCGGCAATGCTATTGGGTGTGTCCACTGGTCGAAGAATCTGAATTGGTGGATTTGACCGCTGCCGAAGAGAGGTTCAAACGTCTGCGCGCTATTTTAGGGGATGGGGTCGTGGGGCTGGTGCACGGGCAGATGCCTGCCGCTGAAAAAGACGCTGCCATGGCGGCGTTCCAGGCTGGCGAAACCAGCGTGTTGGTCGCAACCACCGTGATCGAAGTGGGCGTAAACGTTCCGAATGCTACGATTATGGTCATAGAACGTGCAGAGATATTTGGCTTGGCACAGTTGCACCAGCTTCGCGGGCGCGTTGGCCGTGGCGAAGCGGCCTCGACTTGTCTTTTGATGTACCAACCTCCGCTTAGCGAAAATGGACGCAAAAGGCTCGAGGTTTTACGCGAAACCGAGGATGGGTTTCAGATTTCGGAAACCGACTTGCAAATGCGTGGTGCCGGAGATTTGATCGGAACCGCCCAATCCGGCTTGCCCAAATTTCGGATCGCCGACTTGGAACGGCAAGCGGGCTTGATGGCTATTGCTCAATCAGATGCGCGGGCTCTGTTGACGGCTGATCCGGACCTCAGCAGCGAACGTGGTCGTGCGGCCCGAGCCCTGTTGTGGTTGATGAAGCAGGATCAAGCGATCAAGCTGATCTCTGTTGGCTAAAATCTGGTGTGGAACATGTCTTTTGATGTGTTCCACATTTTGGTCTCAATGCCATGAAAGCCGAAAAAGAAAAATTCGTTAAGTTCCAGTGTATTACCTTGAAATACCTCAAATGTTCGCAAATGTTCTCTAAAAGTTCTTTACAGGGCGCTCTAGAAATGAGAACAAAAGGTCAACAAAAGTTTAACCCTCTAGCCCGGAGTTTAACCATGTTGACCGAGATTAAATCTGTTCTGTCCCGGACGCAGCACACGCTGATCCAAGATTCCCTAGGGGCCGCATCCCTTGTCGTGATGTTGTTGGTTGGTCTTCATTTGCCGGGATTAATCTAACCACTTTTCAGGGCCATAGCGCCCTTTGTTTTTCTGCCTGCGTTCTTGTGCCGACTCAAACTGCATCCTGTCCCATTCGATGCGAGGGTGACCTGCCTGTCCATACCCATCTAGAACCTGCCTCGGTTCTATAATGGTCGGATCCCACACAAGACCCGCACAACTGGCCGCCGCACTCTCCTGTCAAAGAGTGCGGCGGTTTTTTATTTGATAAGAGGGATGCGCTTCAAGCGCAGTGCGTTTGCTCTGCCTGTTCCATCGCTTCCAGCGTCGCTTCAAGGGCGAGCAAGATTGATGCGTGACGGTTTTTATATTCACGTGCAGGCAATAGAACTTCTAACCCATCAAATGGGGCATCGGGTGCAGGTCCATCTTGTTTCAACATGGCTTTCAACTGATCCCGCGCGGTTTGAACCTGCTCGCGCGTGGCTCCAAGAATCGCTCCCCCAACAACCGATGCCGATGCCTGTCCCAAGGCACAGGCTTTGACATCCTGACCAAAGGCCGAAACTTTGCCATCCGTCATCTTCACATCGACCGTAACGGTCGACCCGCACAGGGGCGAGCGACGCTTGATCGTCGCATCTGGACTATCAAGACGGTCAATATGGGGGATATCAGCAGCAAGGGCCAGAATTCTGGCAGAATAGAGCTTGATCAGGTCGGTGTCGCCGGACATGGCTTTTCCTCTTTGGACATTCCTCATACATAGTACCGGAAATTCTCGATGCAAAAGGTTTTCGCAGATGTCCTTCGACCCGACGAGCTTGATCTATAATGACGCTGGCCTGATTCCAGCAATCGCGCAGGATGAACACACCGGAGAGGTGCTGATGATGGCCTGGATGAATGCCGAGTCGGTCGTTAAAACGCTTGAAACCCATCGCGTCACCTATTGGTCACGGTCGCGCCAATCGTTCTGGGTCAAGGGCGAAAGTTCGGGCCATGTGCAGGAATTGGTGGATTTCCGGGTGGATTGTGACCGTGATTGTTTACTGGTTGTCGTTCGCCAGACTGGTCCAGCCTGCCACACAAACCGGCGAAGCTGTTTTTATACTTCGGTCCAATCGGGTGAAGAGGTCGAGTTGATGGCCCCAATGGTATAGCTGGGGCTGTTTACAAACCGACGAGGGTCCGGATCTTTGACGGGCTCACCCCGTCTGCTCGGTATTTAGAAATCGCACGCGCATCATCGCGTTTCGCGAGCCGTTTGCCTTGCTCATCTCGGATCAATCCGTGGTGATGGTAAATCGGTGTTGGCAGGTCCAATAGCGCCTGCAACACCATTTGCAGAAATGTCGTCTGATATAGATCCTCACCCCTTACAACATGCGTAATCTCTTGCTCTGCATCGTCGATGACGGCGGCCAGTACATAAGATGGGGTTTCAATTTCCTTTCGGCCCAAGACCGGATCCCCGACATCTCGCATCAACTGTTTAGGATCTAATTGATGGGTTCCCGAGTGCTTTGCGCCGGTTTCGATCATGTTAAGCGGGCCAAGGGTTTTCAAGGCGCGCGCCAAGTTCAAGCGCAAGGCATCACCGGATTGGCGCGTATCCATTTTGCGGTGCCGGCACATGCCCGGATAAACTCCCGGCGCAAGCGGTACACCTTCTTGCGGCGCGGATAGGGCGGCTTTGATATCGCTGCGCCGACACGAACAGGGGTAGATCAGTCCACGCTCTGCCAGTTTCATCAGAGCTGTATTGTAATGCGGTAGGTGTTCTGACTGACGAAGCACGGGATACTCCCACGTGAGGCCTAGCCAAGTCAGATCGTTGTATATCTGCTGCTCCCAAGCAAGTCTGGACCGGCCGGTATCTGTATCCTCGATACGCAGCAAGAAACGTCCCTCCTGAGCCTGAGCCATGTCAAACGCAAGCAATGCAGAATAGGCGTGCCCCAAGTGCAAAGGCCCCGTTGGTGATGGGGCGAACCGAGTGGTGAATGTCACGCTTTTTCAACAATATAAATGTTGGAGTTCAAGTTTATATTCGGCAGGTGAGGTCCGTATTTTTTCACCAATAAACGCGCAGCACCCGGATCCAGCCACCCGTTCAGGCGCCCCTCGAAAGCACGATCTGCAATAGCATGATCGTTGAAAGAAAAGGCCAAAATACCGCCTTTGGGCAAGGCATTCATCACCAGATCAAAAGTTTCAGGTGGAGCAGCGCCAACACCAATCACGCCACAGGCGACAATGACGGCATAACGCCCAGATTCAACCGGAGTTGGAGATGAGATATCAAGCGCACTCAAGTCGCGGTAAACATTGTGCTGTCGGGCTTTGGAGAGCATTTCGGGGGACGGATCGACACCATCCACGATATGAAATCCAACCCGCCGCAGTTCCACCCCACACAGACCAGTGCCGCACCCATAATCAAGGATCTCGATGGCAGGGTCTTTGAGATGATCCCACAACGCGGCAGCCAATCGGGTCGGCGTCGCATAACCATTTTCCGCTAATTCAGTCTCATAGGACTCAGCCCACTTGTCGTAATGGGCCAGAGTCTCTTCTACGCTTTCAAGCCCGTAAGCCTTGTTCAGGAATTTGTCGCTCATGCCGATATGTTACGCGCAGGTTCCGATACCCGTCCAGTCAGGAATACGAGAGCCAGTCGTGCCACGCCGCTTTGGCGCGATCAGTATAGGCTTTGTACCGATCTTTGCGTCCACGACGCCCACCCTTGAGCCCCTCAACAGGTTGAAATAGGCCGAAATTTACGTTCATGGGTTGAAAGGTCTTGGCTTCTGCGCCGCCGGTGATGTGATGGATCAATGCACCCATGGCGCTGTCCTGTGGCACGGTCGGCAAATCGATACCCAATATCTCAGCCGCCGCAAGCCGGCCTGCCAACAGACCCATCGCAGCGCTTTCGACGTATCCTTCGACACCGGTGATCTGGCCTGCAAATCGAATGTGTGGCTTGGATTTCAGACGCATCTGGTTGTCCAGCAAGGTTGGCGAATTCAAAAACGTATTGCGGTGAATCCCGCCCAAACGTGCAAAGCTGGCATTTTCCAGTCCTGGAATCATACGCAACACTTCGGTCTGTGCGCCGTACTTCATCTTTGTCTGGAACCCGACGATATTGAACAACGTCCCCAAAGCATTATCGCGACGTAACTGAACAACTGCATAAGCCTTGTTCTCGGGGTTATGTGGATTGGTCAGGCCAACTGGCTTCATCGGTCCAAATCGAAGCGTTTCGCGTCCGCGTTCGGCCATGACTTCGATGGGCAGACAACCGTCAAAATACCCAGCGGTTTCACCTTCGTGAAACTCGGTTTTATCTGCCGTAAGCAACGCATCTATAAACGCTTCGTACTGATCTTTGTCCATTGGGCAGTTCAGATAAGCGGTACGCTCTTCTTCGGTTTCGCCCTTGTCATACCGCGACTGCATCCATGCCTTGGACATATCGATGCTTTCGGCATAAAGGATCGGCGCAATCGCATCAAAGAAGGCAAGCGCCTCAGCGCCTGTTTCCGCTTGAATGGCGGCCCCCAAATTAGTTGACGTCAACGGACCCGTGGCAAAGATCCAATGCCCGTCTTGAGGCAGGTCGGTGATTTCTTCGTACGACACGGAAATGCGCGGGTGGGCCTTTAATTTGGCCGTTACAGTTTCGGCAAAAGGATCACGATCTACGGCCAAAGCACCACCCGCGGGCAGCCGGTGTTCATCTGCGGTGGTCATGATCAAACCATCAGCGGTGCGCATCTCCCAATGCAGCAATCCAACGGCGTTTTGTTCATCATCATCCGAGCGAAACGAATTGGAACATACCATTTCACCCAGATTGCCGGTTTTATGGGCAAAGGTTTCGACCTTGGGACGCATTTCGTGGATCACCACGTCAACGCCCATTTCCGCTGCCTGCCAGGCCGCCTCGGACCCGGCCATGCCGCCGCCCACGATATGCAATGTCTGTGTCATGATGTGCCACATAGGCCAGCCAGAGCTAACGCGCAACATCTCAGCGACCTGTCAAGCGACTGGGGCCCCTGGGAGGGGTTAATTTTAAATTATGGCAGGGGGTTTTGGGGTCGCCGGTGCGGGAATGTCAACGCCAGAGAGAGAGCCTGGCTTGGAGGGACCTTCCGCCGGCGGCGACCCAAAAAGCGTCCAAGGCATTTGCCTTGCCCAATGTTTGCCATGTTCCTGCCCAATTTGAAAGTTCAAATTTGGAAACAATTTTACCAGATATAGGAAACGATCATCACTTTGGGTCCAATCCTCCGAATTTATTGGTCCCAATCGGGGTCACGTTTCTCGATAAAGGCGGCGATTCCTTCTTCGGTATCGCGATAGAGCATGTTTTCAACCATCACGTCACCGGTATAGGCATAGGCCTGATCCAGCGGCATTTGAATCTGTTCGTAAAACGCCTGTTTGCCGATTTTGACCGCTGCACCAAGCTTGCTTGCCAATGTTTCTGCAAGCGCATGTGTTTCCTGTGAAAGATCTTGCGCTGGAACGGCCCGGTTTATCAGCCCCAATTCCGCCGCGCGCGATGCATCAATGAATTGCCCCGTTGAAAGCATCTCAAATGCCTGCTTGTGGGATATGTTGCGCGATAACGCAACCATCGGCGTAGAGCAAAACAGGCCAATGTTCACTCCATTGACGCCAAACCGGGTGCCTTCGGCTGCAATGGCCAAATCGCACGATGCAACCATTTGACAACCGGCAGCTGTAGCAATGCCATGGACCTGCGCGATCACGGGTTGTGGCAACGCTTGAATCGACATCATCATGCGGGCGCAACGATCAAACAGATCCTTGAAATAGGCTTTGCCACCGTCTTCGGATTGGCGTCCGGCTGTCATCTGTTTCAGGTCATGGCCGGCACAAAATGCTTTGCCTTCACCTGACAGGATAACCACGCGAATGGTCGTGTCTGTTTTGAGCAGATCAAATTGCTCTTGCAAGGCTGCCAACATTTCATCGGACAAGGCGTTGATGCGCTCTGGCGCATTTAATTTCAGATGGGCAATGGCGCCTGTGTCGCGACGTTCCAAAATTGTCATCTTGCTCTCCCGATTAATATTGGCCCAACTCTAAAAGGAAGAGGCGAGGAGTAAAAGCATGCCATTGGCATTAAACAAAGAAGAATTGATGGCCTATCTGTCCGAAGTGTTCCCACAGGTGGCCGATGACTTTGCTTTGGATGCGCTGTCCGAGGATCGTTTGACCATGCGATTGTTGGTGGCAGATCGGCATTTGCGCCCGGGCGGAACGGTGTCAGGGCCATCTATGTTCGCTCTCGCAGACTGTGCGACTTATGCGATGGTTTTGGCGCGCGTGGGTCGACAGGCCTTGGCGGTCACCACCGGGTGTTCGATGGATTTCATGCGCAAGCCGGATGGGTCTGTTGATATGATTGCGGAAATTCGATTGCTGAAATTGGGTCGCTCGTTGGCTGTCGGAGACATTTTGCTGTTTTCCGAAGGGAGCGATAAGCCCGTTGCGCGGGCAACAATGACTTATTCAATTCCACCGCAGGGCTCAGCAGCGGCCGTGGCTGGGTAATGTAATTTGATACAATGCACACATGAAACAAAAAAGGGCCGGGGACTAGCCCCGGCCAGTGAAGAGGTCCGTTTCCGGACGGGGATATCTTACAGCTGCCAGAATCTGAGCGCGCGTTCGCGATCAGCTTCAAGTCGGGAAACACCAATATCTTCAAGTAGGTGGTTATCCAGATTTTTCAATTTTTTTCTTGTACGTTGGCGGGTGTCCCACTCTGTGACTGCATAAGCAAAACGGACCGCCAGCTTTGCCACCAAAGGCAGCCGTGGGCTTGCGCTGAGCAGGGACAGATCGTGGGCCGAGATTGCACGTGTCATAGTGGGGTCCTTTCCATATTGTATTGACACAATGTTGTGACTTAGGTACATTTGTTTGATACATTGCGAATTGTGTCGAAATCAAAGGAAAGATTGTAATGGGTACAATTTGGCCTGACGCCCTGCCGAGCTCAAAGGGTCCGAAATACAAAGCTGTTGCTGAAACCATCCGAGGGGCCATTGACGGTGGCTCTTTGACCGAAGGCACAAAGTTACCCCCTGTGCGCGAAATGGCCTATCAGTTGGGCATAACGCCGGGCACCGTAGCACGCGCCTATACAGTTTTGACCGACGAAGGGTTGCTCGAAGCCGGCGTCGGTCGCGGAACCTTTGTTGCGCCGCCCAAAACTTCGTTATTAGATGATGTCTGGGCCAGACAAACTGAGCCGCCTAAAACTCATAACGTAAGCCTGTTCAGCCCTCGACTGATTGATGTGGGGCAGGTGGCTGCCATCAAAGATGCAGTGCGTCAGGTTGCCGAGGCCGACCCTTGGCTGTTTCTCAATTACCCAACTCGGGACGCCTATAAACCCGTGCGACAAGCGGTTGTGGATTGGCTATCGGATTTGCCGCTGGGATCTTTGGTACCCGAGGACATCGTCCTGACACATGGTGGACAGAACGGATTGTGTGTGGTGTTTCAGGCTGTTTTGCGTGGTCAACGCCCTGTTGTTCTGGTCGAGGACCTGTCTTATGCCGGATTTCGGCGCGCTGCAGAATTAATGCGCGCCGAAGTTGTCGGGATCGAGATGGACCAATATGGCATTGTTCCAGAAGCTTTGGATGCAGCTGCACGTCAACATGGCGCGCAATTGTTGTGTGTCTCACCAGAAGTGCATAACCCAACCGGCGGCCACACCCCCTTGTTTCGACGCAAAGAAATTGTGGATGTGGCGAAGCGTCATGATCTGCAGATTCTCGAAGACGATTGTTATCGGATGGGCGAAGCTCGTGCACCCAGCTTTCGGGCTTTGGCGCCGGAACGAGGGTGGCATGTGTCCTCTATCTCCAAAACACTGACACCTGCTTTGCGCGTTGGCTTTGCCATTGCACCACAAGGACGAAGTACCGATCTTAGGCGCGCCGCAGAGTATGGGTATTTCGGCTTGGCGCAGCCATTGGCGGAATTGACCCGGATTCTTCTGACTGACCCCAGAACGCCTGAGCTGGCGAGGAAAATCCGGCAGTCGATGGCTGAATACGTTCGCGTGGCCGTGAATGCCTTGGGTGGTTTTGATTTGAACTGGGACCCGGAGGTGCCATTTGTCTGGCTCAAGTTACCGTCAGGATGGCGCGCGGCTGCGTTTTGTCGCGCTGCCGAAGGGCAGGGCGTTCAAATCCGGTCGGCAGATGAATTCGCCCTGCGCGATGGACGCGCGCCGCATGCGGTTCGGATCGCCATGAATGGTCATGTTTCGCTTGAGGCGTTTGAGGGTGCGATGATGCGCTTACGTTCGTTGTTGGACAATCCGCCTGAGCAGATCAGTGTTTGAACCAGCTCAGCACCCCCTTCTTCTTGCTCAACGGCTCCGGGTCCCCAAAAAAACCAACCAATTGTACGATCCGGCCATCTTGATCCAGTGTCGCAAAGTCATGCCCCTTTAATAGAGGGATGCCACCCACAGCCACCATGGCCCATGTGAAGTGCACAACCTCATGGTGCGGGTTGGGCTGGCTGGTCACGATGATCTTCGAGCCTTTGGCCTGATCGTGAAAAGCATCCATGTAAGTAGCGAGCCCGTCCCGGCCAGTCACATTGCCATTGGGATCAACATATCGACCATCTTCGGCCCAGCATGTTTCCAAATGTGCCATGCGCTTTTGTGGATCGCGCTCGTGCCATGCGGCACCATAAGCGGTTAGGACTGTATCAACTGATTTCATGTTCGCATTCTCATAGGGACGTGCAAACGGTTGCATGAACTCAATCACCGAGTAAAGTTAATTGTCTCAAATGGCAGTGAACCTCTGCCACAACCCAGCGGTCTCGGCAGAGGTTTCAGTGGTCTATTTTTTGTCGAGCTGGATCCAAACGGTAATATCGTTGGAGCCATAGGACCAGCTGTCTTTACCAACGGCAACAGCGGTTGAGACAGCGGCAGCGACCAACCCAGCAACAGATGGCCCAGCGACAATAGCCCCCTCTAACTGTGGTTTAACTTCAAAATCCGTCTTCAAGTCGCCCTTTTGGCAATTGATACGCAGTTTGGTTGGCTTGCCCTTGAACTTTGGGACGCGCAAAACTGCCGGCGTTGTAAAGCTCGCGCTGAGTTCACCGGAATCGAGCGTACACAGTGCACCGACGATCTCAATTTTTTTGCTATTTTTAACTTCGACATCGCTTGCGCCCGAAAAACCTTGCTGGGTGTTTTCCTCTTCTTCTCTGATAAAAGTGCGCACGACTGGTTCAGTCACACCCAAAATGCGTTGTTGGTTGACGCTTGCATTCTTCAATCCAACTTCGACTGGCGGGGTTTTGATTGACGAAGCCTCTGAGCAAGCCCCAAGGGCAAGAATGGCAACAATTGAAGTTTTGGAGAAAATGTTCATTTACATGCAGCTTTCTTTATATCTCTCAGCCACGTATTCCTTAAAGGCGAGTGAATTCAATATTTAATCGCGTTATATGTGGTGCGTCTCTTTAGTATGGTAAAATTGCACCAAAAAGAGCGAAGCGAGCATATGAATTTTTGGGGTATTATAGTACCTATTTACTAAGCTGTTGTTTTTGCTTTATTAATTAACGCGCTTGTGGGTTGACCCGGATAAGCTAGGTCCCTAAAACCACCAAATCGAATTCGGACCGATCCATCGGGCCGGTCTAACACATCAAACAGGACTCTCCTGACATGAAAACCTTTTCTGCGACCCCTGCAGATATCGACAAGAAATGGATCCTGATCGACGCTGAAGGCGTTGTTCTGGGCCGTCTTGCTTCGATCATTGCCATGCGTCTGCGTGGCAAGCACAAAGCAACCTTCACGCCGCACATGGATATGGGCGACAACGTCATCATCATCAACGCCGACAAGGTACAGATGACTGGCAAGAAGCGCGAAGAAAACTTCTACTGGCACACTGGCCACCCGGGTGGGATCAAATCCCGCACCAAGCAGCAGATCCTCGACGGTGCACACCCCGAGCGTGTTGTGACCCAGGCCGTCAAGCGTATGCTGCCAGGCAACCGCCTGAGCCGCGTTCAGATGACCAACCTGCGCGTTTATGCTGGTGCTGAGCACCCCCACGAGGCGCAAAGCCCCGAAGTTCTGGACGTTAAGTCCATGAACAAGAAAAACACCCGGAGCTAAGTTAGATGTCTGATCAGATCAACACTCTCGAAGAACTCAGCGCCGTTGCTGGCATCGAAGCCGTGGCCGAAGAAATCGTAACACGTGAGCCGGTTCGTGACGAACTGGGCCGCTCTTATGCAACTGGCAAGCGTAAAGACGCTGTTGCTCGCGTTTGGATCAAGCCGGGTTCCGGTAAGGTCACCGTGAACGGCAAAGACCAGGACGTCTACTTTGCACGTCCCGTTCTGCAGCTGATCCTGCGTCAGCCATTCCAGATTGCTGGCGTCGAAGGTGAATTCGACGTTGTTGCAACCGTAAAAGGTGGTGGCCTCACAGGTCAGGCCGGCGCGGTTAAGCACGGCATCTCCAAAGCGTTGCAGCTGTACAACCCAGCCCTGCGCGGTGCTCTGAAAGCCGCTGGCTTCCTGACCCGTGACTCGCGTGTTGTTGAGCGTAAGAAATACGGTAAAGCGAAAGCCCGTAAGAGCTTCCAGTTCTCCAAGCGTTAAGTTTGGTACCGAAAGATTTGCAAAAGGCCGCGCAGTGCGCGGCCTTTTCGTTTTCGGAACAGCACATCTGGCTGTGCGTGGCTTGGATAAACCGCAAAAGACGTCAGATGACCTATGCGTCAGGTGAAATCAGACCCAACCCGCGCAAATAAATACCGATTCCAGTCTCCAACAAATCTTCGGGTGGGAACGGCGACGCTGTACCGGTGTTCCGCGCATACAGTTCCACAACACCGTGGCTCATGGCCCAGATATGCGCACTGAACATAGAGGCCGGAGGGCGCTTTTCAGCAGGAATATGTTCTGACAATTCCGCCGCCGCCCGTTCGAGAACACCCTTGGCCCGTTGCGCCGATGTCGCAAGTTCTGGGGTGCGATTGACAGATATGCCGCTTTCGAACATGGAAATGTAGTGGCCGGGATACCGCCGGGCAAAGGCAAGATAGGCCCGTCCCGTCGCCTCAAAAGCAGCGAGTGATGAGGGTTGCCCGTTATCATAGGCGTATTGCATCAGATCAGCAAAGATGTCGAACCCCTGCCGTGCAGCCTCGGCGATCAGATCCTCGCGACCCTTAAAGTGACGATAAACAGCTGCAGGGGTAACACCAGCCGCTTTTGCCGCCTCGGACAGGGTGAACCCAGTCGGGCCTTTCTGCTCGATCAAAACCAGTGCCGATTCAATCAAAGCCTGGCGTAGATTGCCGTGGTGATATCCGCGTTTAGGCATCCCAGATCTCCGGGCCTCCGCAGATGGCAGGGTCGATCTCACGCAGGGCTTTCTCGTCTTTTCCGTCGTATTCCATCTGTGAAAGGACTGTCCGAATGGCGGCCAAACGGGCGCGTTTCTTGTCATCAGATCGGATGATTGTCCAGGGGCAGATTTCAGAATGACTGCGGGTCAGCGTTTCACTGATGGATTGCGTGTAGGCATCCCATTTGTCCAACCCCTTGATATCTATGGGGCTCAGTTTCCATTGTTTGAGGGGGTCAGTTTCACGTTGCAGAAAACGACGCAACTGTTCCGCCCGGCCGACGTTCAACCACATCTTAAACAGGTGAATACCGTCATCAACCAACCCTTGTTCAATCGGGCGTACCTGACGGAAAAACCGCTCGCGTTCTTCCTCCGTGCAGAACCCAAATACGTTTTCGACCACACCCCGGTTGTACCAACTACGATCGAAGAACACGATTTCACCCGCCGCCGGAAGATGTTCGATATAGCGTTGAAAATACCATTGGCTCTGTTCCGTGGTCGAGGGCTTGGAGAGCGCAACAACACGTGCGCCGCGTGGATTAAGATTTTCCCGGAACCTTTTGATTGTACCACCTTTTCCGGCTGCGTCACGCCCTTCAAATAAGATGGCAACCCGCTGCCCTGTCTTCTTGACCCAGGCTTGGAACTTGACCAGCTCTATCTGCAGATCTTCAATTTCGCCTTCATAGTCTTTGCGCCCAATCCGGTCGGAATATGGGTAGCTGGGGCTGAGCACGTCATTCTTGTCAGCAGATTTGATCTGTTTGCGGATCTCTTCTGGAGCCTTGTCGCGAAAATACGCTTCGATTTCGCCTTGGTGGTGTTCTGTCATCCGCTGACTCCCAATGAATTCCGTATCTTAATATGGGATGTGAATCCGATTAACGCAAATCCGAGCGTTGCGCCACAGCCTCGACTGCCGCAACGACATCTGCGGTGGCCACGTGGTGAGGCATATGACCAATGCCCTGCAGGGTGTGCAGTTGTGCCTGCGGAATGCGTTGCGCCAAATTAACTGCATGCAAGTCGTAGTTGACCGTAGTATCGGCCGTGCCATGCACAATACCTGTTGGCACAGAAATTTCGGTATAACGCGGGGCGAGCGCTGTGATTTCCGTAAGCAGGTTCGCGCGTTGTTTTGCATTCGCTCGCATGGATCCGCGCCGCAATGCCAAGCCAACTCCAAAGTGCTGAGCAAAGGTTTCGGGAACCGCTTGTGGCGCAAAAACGTCTTCAAAGGCCGCCACCACAGTGCGGTCTGGCACAAATGCCGTGAGCAAAGGCACCGCTAGGGCCGAACCGATTGGATGTGAGGTGACCAGATACACCGGGTCCAAAGGCGTGGTCCATGGGATGCCGGGAGCCGCAACTAGAACCAATCCAGACAGGGTTGTAGGCGCCTCTACCGCCCATGCCAAAGCCACGGCTCCACCATAACTTTGGCCCAAAACAATCGGGCTGTCCGCGCCTAATTTCTGCGCGGCGCGCTGTAAAACATCAGCCTGCTGTGTGATTGACCCACCGCCGGGAATGGCATCGCTATATCCCAAACCGGGCCGATCAAACAGGATCACCCGAAATTGCTGCTCTAGCGCGGGCGCTAGGGCAAAGCTCATATCGTGGGTGTTGCCGTTTGATCCGTGAATCATCACCAGATCAGGCCCACGACCGCGTACAACGGCATGCACGCGCAGGCCATCCACCATCACAAACTGCCCCTGGGGCGGATATGCTGCTTCGACATCGCGCTCATGCGCAGCAGCCAGCCAAAGCGTGACAAAAGCAGTCAGGACCCCCAAAGCAGCGAGTATTATCAGCGCTTTACTGACCAATTTTAGACATATCAAACGGCGTGGACTGATAGATCTGGTTGATCCAGTTGCCGTACAGAAGATGCGCATGGCTGCGCCACCGGTTCTGCGGTGTTTGGGACGGATCATCGTTGGGGTAGTAATTCATCGGCACATTAATGGGTGTGCCTTTGGCCACATCCCGATCGTATTCCTGTTTCAATGTGTCGCTGTCATACTCAAAATGGTTAAAGATATAGAGCGCCCGATGCGCCGGATCTTCGACGAGACAGGGCCCCGCATCATCACTGCTGAGAAGGGTTTTCAAACCCGGTGCAGCGTCGATCTCATTCTGTTTCATTTCCGTCCAGCGGCTGACAGGGATAACGCAATCATCTGAAAAACCGCGCAAAAACGGCGATGCGGGATCAACGTTGCGATGGCGAAAACACCCGAATGCCTTGGCATCCAGCATGTGCTTTTTGACGTCATGGAAATAGTTGATCATCGCCATGCCCCCCCAACACACACCAAAGGTGGAATGCACATTGGTCTGCGTCCATTCCATCACTTCGCGCAACTCGTCCCAATAGGTAACGCGGTTGAACTCAAGATGTTCAATCGGCGCACCGGTGATGATCAGACCATCGAACTTCTGGTCTTTGACCTCTTGAAAGGGATGGTAGAACTCGGCCATGTGTTCGGCGGCGGTATTGCGGGTCTGATGTTCGGACATCCGGATCAGACTCAGATCAATCTGCAACGGCGTCGCCCCAATCAGGCGCGCGAATTGGTTTTCGGTCTGAATCTTCTTGGGCATTAGGTTCAGCAACCCAATGCGCAAGGGGCGAATATCCTGACGGCCTGCCTCATCCTCGGACATGACCATAACGCCCTCTTTGGTGAGAACGTCATAAGCGGGCAGGTCGGATGGGATTTTAATAGGCATTTATTCAGCTTTGCATTTGCGGGTGGAAACGGGAACCTAGGCGCCTTATGCCTTGGTCTCAAGAGCTTGCGCGATCAACTGTTCGAAATCAGCGGCGTCACGTACCGATCCGATCTGGTCTGCGGTGACAGTGACACCCCAGTTTTTTGCCATCGCCTCGTACCGAGGTTGGCGATGGGCCAGCGCCTGCGCATAAGTCCAACGGATAAAGGCATCCGGGTTGACCTCGTGCGGGGCGCAATCCTGTTCGCTCAGATATTGATCCCAGACGCGCGACAGGAACTCAGGTTGATAGGACATTGGCTTGGGGGCCTTGTCGAACCGCTTGATTAGGGATTCGGTATGCGCCTCGTCGCCCTTAATCCAAATCATCAGCGTGTGTTTGGAAAGTTCGGCCAGCAATTGATCATCCGGGTTGGCCGCATCGACCCATTCACAGATGGAACCGCCAGTGTCGCAGATGAAATTCGGGTAGCCATACAGACGTTCAGCACGGTCGCTAAAGTACTCGGTGTCCAGCAGGGCATGGATCTCAGCCATCCGGAATTGTTCCTGACGGCGCCGATATTCGCTGATTTCCAAACCCCCTTGGGTCTGCGCACCGGGTTTGCCCAGATAGGTCGCGACAGGGGTCAGATTTTCGAACGAGATGTTGGACCCGATGTAGATCGAATCTGATAGCAGAAGATCCCGCAGAAACGGTACCTTCATGGCTTCGGCTTTGGCGTTATCAGTGATGTACTCACCCATATAACGCGTGCCGATACGGTAATCGATCGAGTAGTGGAACCAGTCGCCCTGATCCCTCAGGATATTGCTGACATAGGTCTTACCCAGTCCCGACATGCCGAAAAACAGCACTTTTTTGCGCGGCGAGTCACGCCATTCCTGAGCTGAGCCGTAGATCATATCCCACCGTCCACTTTTTCCCTTTGCTACTTTGCAGCGCGGGCGGGGTCAATTGGCACAGCGCATGGTCAGGCCAATTGCGGTTTTCGGGTTTCGCCCCTGATGTTGATGTAATTCCCGGCAAAGATCACTACGGCGCCAACCAACACCCACAAATCCAGTGGCTCGGCATAGAATACCATACCGATGATCGCGATGACGGGCAGGCGGGTGAAATCAAACGGCACTACAACACTTGCCGGAGCAATGGCCAATGCATTGGTCAGTGAAAAATGCGCCAGCAATCCGGCACAGCCTATCAACACCAACCAAGGTGCGGTGTGCAGGCCGGGCAAAGCGATGTCGCCATCATAGCCAGCGGCGACAAGCCCAAAAAACAACTGAATAAACGTCAGCCAAAACAGGATGCAGCCAATCGCCTCGGTCTTGGTCAACCGTTTGGTCAGAATAATTGTCAGAGCAAAAAAGATTGCGGCACTTGCTGCTGTGGCGATGCCGATATTCATTGTGTCTGGGCTGGGACGTGCAACGATCAGAATACCCACAAACCCCATCAGGGCGGCCACAGCGCGCACAGATGTTATACGTTCGCCCAACAGAAGGGGCGACAACACAATCACCCATAAGGGAGATGTGAACTCCAACGCAAAGACCTGTGCCAAGGGAATGGCGGTAACAGCAAACAACCATAGATTCTGCCCAGCAAAATGGAGCGCATTGCGCACCACCTGTGTGCCCATCGACCGCCGCGTCACCTGAGCCCAGGATTTGGTCAGGGTTAACACCACACAGACCACAATTACGCCAACAAGGCTGCGATACATCATGATCTCAAAGGTGTCGTGGGCATAGGCCACTTCGCGTCCGGCGACAGCCATCGCAGAAAACGACGCAATAGCGCCAGTCATCCAAAGTGCGGCTTTGGCCACTTGTGGCTTGTCTTGATCCATTTGGTCTCTCCCGTCGGACACGAGGACCCGATTGCTTGGGCAAGGTCAACCAGATTTCACACTCAAACGTTAAAACGCCGCGCACAGGTCGCTTAGAACGATCTGCACACGGCGATGAACTGTCACGTTAGCACGCCCAATGGACGCGGATTAGCCGGTGACTTCACCAATCAGGACCTGCGGTTGGCCGCTATAGAAGTTCGGAATGTCAGCCATAGCCGGACCACCCGCTGCAAGGGCTGCATTCAGCGCGTCTTGGGTTTCAAACGTGATTGTCGCGATTGCATGGAACCCAGGAGGTGTATCAGGACCACCCGCCAACCCTTTGACAATAGTTGTGCTTTTTATATGAGGGCCCATGTGTTCACCAACTATCTCCATATGTTTAGAACCATAATAGGCATGGTCAAATGTGGTCTCGTTGTCCGTTGGATAGAGAACTTGCAATGAAACGGTCATGTTTTTCCCCTTGAGGTTTAGCCAATGAAATTTGATCAACACGGGTGAGTGTAGGCAAATATATTCGTCTTTAGCCAGCCATTTGGGAGCAACCATGATGTAACGGAACATAATGGTTTGGTGGTTTGATCCTAAAAACCGGGCAAAAAAAAGTGGCGGCCCGTTTGGGCCACCACTTTGCAATTCTCATACTCGAGGGTCGCCTCCAGTAGGTTTTATTCCCACTCGATCGTTCCCGGAGGCTTCGACGTGATGTCGTAAGTGCACCGGTTGATGCCTTTGACTTCGTTGATGATCCGGGTTGCGGTTTCGCCGAGGAATTCATGGCTGAACGGATAGTAATCCGCAGTCATGCCATCGACTGATGTCACCGCGCGCAGGGCGCAGGCAAAGTCATAGGTCCGGCCATCGCCCATAACACCTACGGTGCGTACCGGCAGAATGGCTACAAAGGCCTGCCAGATGTCATCGTACAACCCGTGTTTACGGATTTGGTCGATAAAGACAGCATCAGCTTCGCGCAGAATGTCCAATTTTTCGCGGGTGATCTCACCAGGGCACCGGATTGCCAAGCCGGGGCCGGGGAATGGGTGACGGCCAATGAACGACGCTGGCAGTCCCAGTTCGCGGCCCAACGCGCGGACCTCATCCTTAAACAGTTCCCGCAGGGGTTCGACCAGCTTCAAGCCCATCTTTTCTGGCAGACCGCCCACATTGTGGTGCGATTTGATCGTGACCGAAGGCCCGCCCGAGAAAGACACGGATTCGATCACATCAGGATACAATGTGCCCTGCGCTAGGAATTCTGCGCCCTCGATGCTGTCGGCATGTTTCTGGAACACATCGATGAACAGTTTACCGATGATCTTGCGCTTGGTCTCAGGGTCGGATTGCCCCTCAAGCTCGCCCAGGAACAGATCCTGTTCGTCTGCGTGGATCAGCGCCATGTTGTAGTTGTCGCGGAACATGGTGACGACCTCTTCGGCCTCGCCCTTGCGCAATAATCCATGGTCAACAAACACACAGGTCAGCTGGTCGCCAATCGCTTCGTGAATCAATACAGCCGCGACCGAACTATCAACGCCACCAGAAAGACCACAGATCACCTGCTTGTCGCCAACCTGTTCTCGGATCGCTTCCACCATCTGTTCGCGATACGCGCCCATGGTCCAATCACCGGAAAACCCTGCCAGTTTGACAAAGTTTTCGTACAGCTTTGCACCATTGGGTGTGTGATGTACCTCAGGGTGGAACTGAACCGCATAGAAATTGCGCGCAATGTCAGCCGTGATCGCATACGGCGCATTCGGTGAAGTGCCATAAACTTCAAAGCCGGGCGCGATTTCACTGACGTGATCGCCGTGGCTCATCCAGACCTGTTCATCGCCATCAGCGAACCAGCCGCCCAGAATGCCCAACTGCTCTTTTGTCGGGGTGACATAGGCACGTCCAAATTCAGCCGTGCCGTGCCCGGATTCAACCTTGCCGCCCAATTGGTGCATCATCACCTGTTGGCCATAGCAAATGCCGAGAATGGGCAGCCCCATCTCAAATACCTCTTGTGGTACGCGCGGACTGCCGTCGCGGGTTACGCTGTCAGGGCCACCGGAAAAGATCACGGCCTTTGGCGCCATTTCGCGCACAAAGTCAGCAGTGACTTTCTGATAGGGGTGGATTTCGCAATAAACGTTCAGCTCACGCAGGCGACGCGCAATAAGCTGCGTAACCTGGCTGCCGAAGTCTATGATCAATAGGCGGTCATGGGATGTCTGGCTCATGCAACAGGCTCATATGATGCAGGGCGGTTTTGCGCAAGAGCTTTGCAGCACTGCGCAGACCTGATCATCCCATCGAGGCGGAGGGATCAACGCCCCGCTTTTTGGCGCGCCGCTTGTCTGATTGATAGCTCCAGATAGCAAGGAACGAAATGGTGCCAACATAGAGTACACCCAACCCCACCATGACGATACCGGGAACGGGGCCAACCGTCGCACGCCCCAACGCCTGCTCCAAACTCTGTGCGGGAGCGGGGTGAATGGTCACTTTGCCTGCAAACGCAATGGCTTGGATCAAGAGGATCCACAGATAATTGCGTCGAATGCGACGGCCCAGCGCACTAAGGTATGTCACGTGATAAACGGGCCGCATGTAGTCTTCGGCCAGCACCTTTTGCCAGTTCTCTTCCATATGCAGATCGCCATCATGGAGCAGCGGCGCATAGAAATGCGTCTCCATCCATCGCGAACGGGCACGCCAGACATTAAAGTAGCGATAGCGACGGGCCTCCATCGCCAGAAAGAACAGCATCAAAATGCCAACCAATACCAAAGGCAGCGGCGATGCCCCGGGCGAGGCAAACGAAATCGACAAGGCAACCCCCAAAGTTACAACCGCCCAATTGGTCGTGGTATCCAGGCGGGTACGCCAAATCGTGCTGCGGTACACTTCTCCGCGATACAAGTGAGCAATAGCACCGATTTCAGCTGCGCTAAGAGTTTTGCGCTCGGAGTCTGTTTCGCTCATGTCTTGGATCCATCTGGTTTTGTTGAGTCAGAAGTACAACAGAGTTGAAAAGGGGTATGAAGCTCTTAGGGAGTGCTGAAAATTTAAGCAATACAAGGATGGAACGAGGCCCTGTCGTTTCGAACCCTGCAACATGTCGCTTTTCCCCCCGATGCGCCGTTATCCACATTCGAAAGCTGAACAGATTGGGGTATCACATCTGTCAAACGCAATTCCGTACCAATCCGGGAGACGACCCTATGACAGAGGCAACTACACGCCGTAGATCACGTGGCGGCGGCGGGGCCGCGCGCCGAGCCGAACGCACGGCTGTCACCATTGAAACCGCCAAGTACATCGAACGCAATATTCCCAACTTCGAAGTTTTAACCGAAGAAGCGCTCGATATCATTGAGGCGAACGCCGAAACCATTCTGGAAGAAGTGGGAGTCAACTTTGTTGATAACCCCGCGGCTTTGGACCGCTGGCGCGAAGCTGGTGCGAACGTCACAGGTGAACGGGTTCGTATCCCACGTGGATTGGCCAAGAAACTGTGTTCGACTGCGCCCAAGCAGTTTACCCAGCACGCGCGCAATCCTGAAAAATCGGTTGTGATCGGTGGCAAGAACATGGTGTTGGCGCCTGTGTATGGCCCTCCGTTCGTGCGTGACGTCGAAGGCGGCCGTCGCTATGCGACAATGGACGATTTCCAAAAGTTCGTGAAACTGGGCTACATGTCCAAATGGCTGCACCATTCGGGTGGTACAGTTTGCGAACCAACCGATGTGCCGGTGAACAAGCGCCACTTGGATATGCTACTAGCGCACATGACCCTGAGCGACAAACCGTTCATGGGATCTGTGACCGAACCAAGCCGTGCACAAGATTCTGTCGATATGTGCGAGATCCTGTTTGGCAAAGAGTTCGTGCAGGAAAACACTGTGATGACCTCGCTCATCAACATCAACTCGCCGATGACTTTCGACGATGTGATGATGGGCGCGATGGAAATCTATGCCAAAAACAACCAGGCTTGCATCGTTTCGCCCTTTATCGTTGGCGGTGCAATGGCTCCTGTTTCGGTTGCAGGGACCCTGACGCAGGTGATGGCGGAATGCCTTGCCGGTATCGCCTATAACCAGCTGTGCCGCCCCGGTGCTCCTGTGATCATGGGCGCGATGGTGACCTCGATCGACATGAACTCTGGTGCACCGACCTTTGGTACACCCGAAGCGTCGCACATTACTTATGGCGCAGGTCAGCTGGCCCGCCGTTTGGGCTTGCCGTACCGCTCTGCCGGGTCGTTCTGTGGCTCGAAACTGCCCGACGCCCAAGCTGCCTATGAAACAGCCAACTCGCTCAACATGGGTCTACTGTCTGGCGTGAACTTCATGCTGCATTCATGCGGCTGGCTCGAAGGCGGTCTGGTTGCTGATTTTGAAAAGTTCGTGATGGATGCCGACCAACTTGGCACGCTGCATGGTTTGGCCAAAGGCGTCCAGATGGACGAAGATGCGCAAGCCATGGACGCAATCCGCGAAGTTGGTCCCGGTGGCCACTATCTGGGCTGCGAGCATACGCAAAAAAACTTCAAATCGGCGTTCTGGAAATCCGACCTGTTGGACTACAAACCGTTCGAAACCTGGGAAGAGGAAGGCGCGCGTGATACGCGAACCCTTGCGACCCAACGGGTTGAGAAACTGTTGACCAACTATCAGCAGCCAGCCCTTGATCCGGCGATTGCACAGGCTCTGGCCGATTATGTGGCTGCCAAGAAAGCCTCGATGCCCGACGCGTTCATGTAAATCAACCAAAGGGTCCGTTGTCTCAAAGCGGACCCTTTATTGCACGACTGAAACACGGTTCGCGCGCAACAACTGCGCTTCGCCCATCATAGCGATCATCAGATCCACGTGTCGGGTCAGGGAATAGCCCGCATCGTTTTCGCGCCGTTGTTCGTTCAAACCCCGCTCCAATTCCATCAGACGCATCAAAGCTGCCGCAGGGCCAGGTAGGCTGCCATAGCCCAGGATCCGTTGCAGATGACGGGACCGGTTGTAGTCCTGTTGACCAAAGCGGGCCGCCCGGATCAGCAACTGGGGACGGCGCAGGGCGGAAAGCATTGTCATTACATCTTGCATGTCGTGTCCTTTCAAGGGCGATCAGATTTCTGCCACAGTTATGCCACAACTTTGCCGGGTGTTGCCGGGTGCGCAATACCACCGTGCGCTGCTTTCATTACTGTTTATCATTTGGAAACAATATTGGGTAACACGGCAGAAATTAACGAATGAGTAACTAGTGCAGCCCTAGGTTGTGTGAGTAACTCGAGGATAACTGCTGGATAACAGGGTCAGTTCTTTTGCCATTAAGGATGCGACACGATGGATGAAGTTTCCGCATTTTCCGTGCCTGGTTGGGTTCCCCAAGGTGCACAGCGTTACTTGGCGCATACAGAGGCTGGGCGATCCATTCGCGATCTGGCCCGGGGGGCGGGGTGTCATGCCTCGACTGTGTTGCGACAGATTAGACGAGTAGAAATGCGGCGCGATGATCCTTTGGTGGATGCAGCCCTGCAAGCACTGGCTGCCGCCCATTTCCCCCCGCTTAAGGGTAAACCGGTAACGGCGCGCCGAGCGGGGGCCAGAACAAAGGTTGCCCCTTCTATGACCCCAGAACAACCGCGCACCGAAGACACGCCCGATTCCGACACTTTTGATCGCGAGGCGATGCGCGTTCTGCGTCGCCTCTGTGAATCCGGAGCCGTCCTTGCCGTCGCCGAAGATATGGACAGGGCTGTAGTTGTGCGCGATGACGGGCAGGGTGCAAACACCCGCACAGCCGTTGTTGAATGCGCGATTGCACAGGCGCTCGCGCTCAAAGACTGGATTTCATGCGACAAACCTGGACGCATTAGCCGCTATCACATTACCTCAGCGGGGCGAACCGCGCTGGGGCATATTCTGGCCAAGGCCGAAAATCAGGCGCGCGCAGATAACGAAGGGGGATTTGCAGAATCCCAAACCCCTTTTGGCGCTCAGCATCGCATCATGGGCGAAAAAACCGTCGCTGGCGATGCTGGTGAACGCTCCCGTCGCGTGCGCTACAACATGGCTGAAAGCCCGCTGATCGCTCTTGCTCGTCGCAAAGACCGTGATGGCCAACCCTTTTTGGACGAAGCCATGGTGCGGGCGGGTGAACGTCTGCGCGAAGATTTCGAATTAGCCCAGATGGGCCCAAACGTCACTCAAAACTGGGATCGTTTCCTAACCGGGGGCGGGCGCAGCACCTTTGATTCTGCAGGGTCTCCTTGTGAGGGCCCGGCAGATGCCCGGAACCGGGTGGCCAAAGCGCTGTCCGATCTGGGACCGGGACTCAGCGATGTGGCTTTGCGCTGCTGTTGTTATCTCGAAGGGTTGGAATTGGCTGAAAAACGAATGGGATGGTCAGCACGATCGGGTAAAATCGTCCTGCGCATCGCCCTGCAACGGCTCAAGCGCCATTACCAAGAACTCACAGAATCAGACCGAATGATCGGATAAACACTCCTCCCGAGTTTGTTCGATTAAAAAGCCCGCCGTCGCACAAAAATGCAGCGGCGGGCTCTATTTTACCTAGTTTCCTGCGCGCGTCTCGGATGCAATCGCAATAAGTGTGGCTGGTCAGTTTAAACTGCTCGATGTGCGAGTGGTGATCTCATCGGGTACACCGATCACGGACTCGGCAGGGTTCGTGTCCAGCCGAGGAATTTGTCCACCCCCCACCAATTAGTGCAAGGATAGTGGTAGGGCAGCCGCGAACCCGGAGCCTAACAAAGCCACAATGCGGTTTCAGACCGCGAGTTGGTACGAGGATAACGATTCAGTGTAAGGGGGAATCCTAGAAATTGTATGGGCCATGTAAGAGGAAACTGGCGTATTGTTTCCCAAAAGATCCCAATTGCCTTCCTCGATATTGAACTTTAGGGTATAATCACGCACATCGCGATCATTGTCTGCCGCACAGAATTTACCCGCATGGGTTGAGGTTCGGGAATTCATGGGCGCCTACTTGCTCACTTCTGAAAACAGCTTGGAGTTGCTACATTTCGAAAAGGCGTGTGGCTGTTAAGGGCCCATGTGCGCGACGGTCTTTTGCATGCACAACGCGCTACGCGATTTGGTCACGCATCTGATGTGCAAGCACCAATGAAAACCAGCTTGCTATTCGGTTCCGATAAACACCAATTGCACTTTCTTTGAATTTCTATAATTTTGAGTTATGAGGTTCACACTCCGACAACTCGAATATTTTCGCGCGTTAGCCGAACAGCGCAATTTTGGGCGTGCGGCAGCGGTTTGCCACGTGTCGCAACCGGCACTCTCGGTCCAGATTCGTAGTCTAGAAGAGCTTATGGGCGGCCCTTTGGTCGAACGCCACGCCCGCGATGTGGTGTTGACCCCTTTAGGCCGGGATGCACTATGCTTGGCCCAAGATGTCCTTGCCACCGCCGAACGTCTGGAACGCCTGTCTCAAGATAGATCTGGTCAAAGGTCACTGTCATTGGGCCTGATTCCAACCATGGCACCCTATCTGTTGCCCGGTGTTCTTGCAGCCCTGCGTGCGGGCGATCTCTCGCTCAAAGTTCAAGTGCGCGAGGCCCGGACCGAACCGCTGCTTGATGCATTACGGCTGGGTGAAATCGATGCGGCAGTATTGGCGCTCCCGGCAGCAGGAGACGGTCTTTTTAGCAGTCCTCTGTTTCAGGATCGCTTTTTACTTGCTGGGTCTGCAACCCGGCTCGATCGCTTGTCCCATGGCCCCGAAACCCTCCGTCCAACGGATCTAAAGGCGGCACAGTTGATGTTACTCGAAGACGGCCATTGCCTGACCGATCAAGCACTCGAGGTCTGTGGCCAGGATCGTACCGGCGCCGGGATCAACATGGGGGCGTCATCCCTTGGCACCCTGTCTCGCCTCGTTGCCGAAGGGTTTGGCCTCACTCTGATGCCAGAACTGGCGGCTCAATCCGAATGCGCCGCGGTGCAGGGGCTGAAACTGATCCGGTTTCCAGATCCGGAACCGGCTCGTACCGTGGGTCTTGTGCGCCGCGATACGACTCGCGCCGAAGGGTGGTTTGACGATCTCGGAGATCTGATCCGACAGGTTGGCCAAGACATCGTGTCCAGCTGTCGTACCGATCACTAGCCGATCAAACGAAAAAGAGGCCCGCCAACGGCGCGCCTCTTCTCTGAATACTTGTCGTGCGAGCTTAGGCCAGCGCGGGCTCTTTTTTGTCGACCAGATAGGACAGAACGGTTTCGGGCGACGACACGCCATAGGGATCTTCGGGGTGGTTGTCGGCCAGACCGGGCTCTTCGAACCATGCTTCAACAACACCGTCGTTGATCACTGCTGCATAGCGCCACGAACGCATGCCAAAACCCAGATTGTCTTTGTCGACCAGCATGCCCATTTTGCGAGTGAATTCGCCGGATCCGTCTGGGATCACATCAACTTTGGACAGGTTCTGCGACTCGGCCCATTTGTTCATCACAAAGCTGTCGTTTACGGACATGCAGTAAATCGCATCAACGCCCTGTGCAATGAAATCGGCGTGGCCGTTTTCAAAGCCCGGCAACTGGTAGGTCGAGCAGGTCGGGGTGAACGCGCCCGGCAACGAGAACAAAACAACGCGTTTGCCCGCGAAATAATCTGCGGTGGTTTTATCTTCCCAACGGAACGGGTTGGGGCCTTCGATGGCCTCGTCACGTACACGGGTGTGGAAGGTTACGTTGGGCAGGGTTGCTCCGGCTTTCATCATCAGGCTCCTGTGAATCAGATGTATCTGAAACGTGAATTAAAACGATTCTAAGCAGTCTTCAACGCTTGAAATGCCGCATGCGCATTCATGGTAAAGAATGTCGCAAAGATGCTGATTCAATGCGCAAAATTGCCAGAAAACGACCCCGCGGCTCCACCCTTGCATAGCGGCCATGCGTCACTGGTCCTTTTTCCGACGCTGCGTTATGTTATTCCAAAGCAAGCTGACCCAATTTTGCCCAAGCCAAGGGACCATCTCTGTGCGTGATCTGAAAATTCCCGAGCAACGACACCCCGAAAAAGCCCATCGTCCCGACAATGCCCAGCCCAAAAAACCCAGCTGGATTCGCGTCAAAGCGCCGGGCGGCAAGGGCTATGCCGAGACACATAAGATCATGCGTGAGAACAAATTGGTCACGGTCTGCGAAGAAGCCGGTTGCCCCAATGTTGGCGAATGCTGGTCCCAGGGGCACGCCACCATGATGATCATGGGCGAGGTTTGCACACGCGCCTGTACCTTCTGCAACATCGCCACTGGGAAGCCGCCCGAGGACCTGGATCCTTTCGAACCCGGTCGTGTTGCCCATGCAGTGGAAAAGCTGGGCCTGAACCACGTGGTGATTACATCGGTCGATCGCGACGATGTCACTGATGGCGGCGCCGATCACTTTGCCCAAACCATCCGCGCCGTGCGTCATCGTTCACCCAATACCACCATAGAAATCCTTACACCCGATTTCATCAAATGTGACCCCTCGGTGCTGGAACTTGTGGTCGAAGCGCGCCCTGATGTCTTTAACCACAATCTGGAAACCGTTCCGGGCCTTTATCCGCAGGTGCGACCCGGTGCGCGGTACTTCCATTCGCTACGCCTGTTGCAACGGGTCAAGGAACTGGATCCCTCTATGTTCACCAAATCCGGCATCATGGTGGGCTTGGGCGAGGATGAGCAATCAGTGCGACAGGTCATGGACGACATGCGCGCCGCTGACATCGATTTCCTGACCATCGGTCAATACCTGCAACCCACGCCCAAACATCATGGTGTTGATCGTTTTGTCACACCTGAGGAGTTCGCCTCCTACGAAACGGCCGCTTATGGCAAGGGCTTCTTGATGGTTTCGGCCACACCGTTGACCCGTTCTTCCTATCACGCAGGCGATGATTTCGCTCAACTGCGAGATGCCCGGCAAGCAAAGCTCGGACAGGCCTAGGGCAAGTTACCCGGCGCAGCGCTTCATGCTGCGTCCGCTCAGATTTGGTGGAGCGCCCGAATGCCCCACCTCCAGCGCCACAACGGTAATCCCGCGCTTTCCTCAAGGCACTGGTCTCCCATGAACAACACATCTTCAACCGCTCTGTGTCAGGTGGCAGAGGGAGGTTGATCTGTGGATGTGGCCCAAAAAGATCATGATGAGTGCGGCGCAGCGCCGGAAGGGAACTTTACAACGTCGCATGGACGGCGCTTATAGGCCGTGCCCGATTTTCTTGTTGCCACATTGTAGCAACACCGGACCGGCCATTCGCGGCTATCGCGCAATCAGGGTACTCTCGAATTCAAACTGTCCGGTCATTCTTGATCCCGGCCTGCTCGTGCGAACAGAACTATCTGCAGATCACATTCTCGCACATATCGTTGCGGCGAACACAGAACGAACGCTTCAACGCAAAGCCGTTTTCTTCATGGACCACCTGCCGACAATGCGCTAACTTTTGACTTGGACCAGACAAACGGGGCCACGCAATGCCAGCCAAAGATCGCAGCTTTCATTTCATCTCTGGCCTGCCGCGGTCCGGATCGACATTGACCGCAGCGATATTACGGCAAAACCCTCGATTCAGTGCCAACATGTCGAGTCCGATTGCAGGGCTCTTTGATGGGATGATCGCTCAAGTCTCCGCCGGAACCGAGCTTTCGGCTATGGTTTCGCAAGACCAACGTGCTCGACTGCTGCGCGGGCTCTTCGAGAGCTACTACGCCGAGCAAACCGAACCCGTAATTTTTGACACCAACCGGGCTTGGACAACGAAACTTCCCGCATTGATGCAGGTTTTTCCTCAGGCCAAGGTTATCTGTTTGGTACGTGATGTTTCTTGGATTATGGATTCAATGGAGCGTCAATACCGGCAGAATCCGTTCGAGAATACGTTGTTGTTCAATTCGCAGGGAGAACGTTCCACCGTTTATACTCGGCTTGAAGCGCTGGCCGGCGCTGCACGTCTTGTCGGCTTTCCCTGGCACGCTTTGCGTGAGGCCTGTTATTCGGAGTTCGCAAGCCGGATCATCATTGTGGAATACGATCTGATAACCCACCGTCCAAAAGAAGTTTTTCGGTTGCTCTATGAGTTTCTTGGAGAAGAGCACTTCGAACACGATTTCAGTGCAGTCGAATACGATGCCCCATCGTTTGACACCCAACTTGGGCTGGAAGGTCTGCACAAAGTGCACTCAGAGGTCGCGCCGCGTCCCCGCAAAACAATCCTGCCTCCGGATCTTTTCAAGCGTTTCGAAAACATGGCGTTCTGGCGCGACCTGCCTGACTCTGCTGCGTTCAAGATCACCGCGGCGAGTGACAACACGCCGCAAGATACCCCTTTGTAAAGTACGCCAAACGCCGACAATGCGACTGCCAAAACAGATTAAACGTCAAACCCCCGCAATCTTCGGTTTTGCTGAAGATGAGGATAGCCTGCACGTGAATCTCCAAGTCATTGGCGCTGGCAGAGCTCGTAGGTCCGACCTAACTTCTCGTCCTCAAATGGTGGTTTTTGCGATGATTACACGAGGATGAAATCGGTTTCTGTCAAGGCCAGCCCCGTGGTGAGGGTCGCGAACTGTTGGGTCGTTCCGGCACCGTTGCCGTCGGCGTCATAGAGCAGAGCGCCGCTGTCGGTGTCGTAGATGATCCGATCATCGCTGTCCTGTGCCGTGCCTGAGGTGTTTGCAGTGAAGGCCGTGGCTGCCAGCGACCCGGCTGAGAGGCTGGTGAACAC
>OMPR01000009.1 GCA_900313015.1 Rhodobacteraceae bacterium EL53
GAATACTACAGACCGCAAACGGTCTAAACTGAGGAAAAGAGAACACACGAGACAGCAAGACCATTTAAATGATGGAGCACAGTCAGCCCGTCAGCCGAGACACCCCGTCGAATGTCAGGGACATCACTTGTCCGTAGACCGGTTTGGGACTTGGTTTGCGGAAACCATCAGGGCCAGCGGCCACGTGTGCCGCGCAAACAGGCCGGACACACGTCTGCTTCTGACCAGTGCTAAAATCAGTTCGAAAAATGCCTTGCTATGCAGCAGCTATCCACACAAGCCATTCGTTTAACGCGCAGCAATTTCGGGAAGCGAGTGATGGCAGTGCGAACGTTGCAGACCTTCCCAAAATCTGCTGAGTCGACCGCTCACTGCGCAAAGGCGACGTTGGGCGACTTGGGGCAATGTCTACTTCACTTTTGGTCCGGTCTTTTTGATCTCAGTGCGGTGCAATTCACTGATGCGCCGTCAGACTACTCGCCGAATTGCTCCTACCGACAAAAAAAGGCGGCCGGCTGGGCCGCCTCGATTCCCACTTAAACAATGAGTTGTTCAACCCGGCGTGTACCAGATGGGTGACGTGTAGGCGCGTTCCTGCGTTTCCGTGGGCGCCTCTTCGGGCAGTTCCGCGCCCATTCGGAAGGCATCGTAAACTGTCCAGCGCGGAGTCGGTATCTCGATAACTCGAGCGTAGTAGAAAGCCGACTGGGAAGGATCGAAGTCGGGATCGGTCCATACTGTACCCATCTCGGCCTGCCCGATCGAGTTTGTCCACGTCGCGCGCTCAACGTCCACTGTCGAGCCAATTGCAGGTAGCTTACCGTTGGCATCGGGCTGTCTGTCACCAGCCCATGCCACGTCATAGACCTGCTCTTGGGTCGCCCCGTCAGCATCTAACCATCCTTTTACGATCTGAATGCGGTCCAAGTTTGCCCCGATCGGGTCTTTGAGCGCATATACCATGAAGTTAGGTGCCTCGACGCCCTCGGGTGCCGCTGGCAGATCGCCTCCCATTGGCGCACCCTTCGCGTATCCATGCGTCGCAGGCGTCCGCGATGTGAGGTCTTCGATGGTATAATCCCATCCGCCGAAGAACCTTACACCCATTCGTGATCCCGTCGTGGCGTAGACCTCCTTGCGTTCCATCGCGTCGAAGATTGCCTCGCGGGTGTTTTCAGTTGCCCAGACAGCCGCAAGACCCGAGGCCACCATCTCCCAACTGATAAGCTGCACATCGTCGAATTGGGCAACAACATGTTTTGGTCGCTGTGGGCTCGGCTCTGCACCAGAATGCTTACCGAAGAAATTGTCCTCCTGCGCGGTGGCGAGGGACGTATGGCTGTCGGTCGAGCCGACCATACCGAACTTGTAAGGATTGGTACCGAGTGATGTTTCAAGCATCAGCCCAGTTTTTAGCGCCTCGCGGGCATATTCACCGGCCAACATGTCCTCGGTCTTTGCCTCGGACAAATTCAAGTTACCTGTGTCCCAAGTCTCGTAGTCGGCAAACTCGTCGTTTGGGCTCAGGAAGGGGTGGGCCTCACCATCACCCTTAATTTGCGTGGCCTCATAGACAGGCTCCCAGAGCGCACGTGTCGCCGCGTAATCTGCATCCAGTTCACGGCCATCAAATTGTGCAGTCTCAGGGAACATGATGCCATTGGACAGGTTGCCGTTGTGAGCAATCGCCAGAACGTCTCCGCGTGTGACCTCCTCATAATTCGCCATCCAGTTCCAAAGATCGCGCGGATTGATCGAACCGTTCGGCGCTTCAGTCGTGAACGGGTCCATCATGCCAGCTTTGTCGCCACCGTCACGATACATCACCACGCGGTGCATATTGGCGCCCTGTATGAGCGAAGTCCATTCGTATCCTATGAAGCTAGAGAATTGACCCGGTTCGTAAGCTTCCTCTGCTGCTTTGATTTGACGTTGCCAGACCGAACGGAACAGTTTCGAGCCAGCCTCGACGGCCAGTGCTGGAGAAAGCACCTCGCCGCGCGAATAGGCATCGACCAGTTCTAGCGCCGCAGTGACGCCCTCGTCGCCACCATTGGCAACCATGGTCGCAATGCGGTTGCCTTCGGGATCGGACATGATGCTGGGGTCTTGGTCGAAGATCATGTCGAACAGGCCCATGTTGTCCGAGTGGTCTGCGACAACCAGCCAGTCAAGTGGTCGGGACAGTCGCGCCATGAAACCGGTAGTGGCCCGCACTTCTTCCCCCTTCGCGAAGCGGTATGCAGCGCGCGCGTCCAGCCGGTTTCCAAAGGCGCCTGCGTCAAAGGATGTCGAGGTATGCAGGTGTGTATCGCCCCACAGCGGGCGGTCTGGGATGCCGCGCTGAGCGTAGGGGGAATAAGATTTTCCGGGGAAGGCGTCGGTCAGGCTCGACGGTTCAGGCGTGGGTTCAAAGGCAAGTGCCGTCGACCCCAATAAACACCCAACCGCGGTTAGTAAAAAAAAACTTTTCATACTTCGTGTCCCCCTATCTTATCTCGATGCTATCTGTTTGAAGAGATTGCCGCTTCTACGCCTTTAAGAAGACTGCCCTTGGGTCACAGCCGAAGATTTATCGCTGCACCACAGCAATTCGGCTCTGAGCCCAAAGCAGTCGAAAACGGCGCCTCCTTGTAGTCGTTGCCGTCTTCATGCTTTGACCACCTAAAGAAATACTACTCTCAGATGGTAAATCCGAAAAGCCAATAATCAACCTTCCGGCGTGTACCAGATCGGCGAGGTGTAGGCTCGTTCCTGATGCTTCAAGACGCCTTCGGCCGGAATCTCTGAGCCAAGCTTGACACGGTCATAGGCAAGCCACGTTGGCGTGGGAATTTCCAGGATGCGTACATAGTAGAAGGCGCTGCTGGACGGATCGAAATCCGGGTCTTCCCAATAGGCTGCCAATGCCGCCTCTCCAATAGTGTTGGTATAGGTCGCGGTCTCCAGATCGACTGTGTCTCCGACAGGGCGATCGCAGCGATTATTGTCCGAAATCGCTCGTTCGTCCGAGCAGGCCACGTCGTATATCCGTTCCTGGGACACTCCGTTGGCATCAAGCCAGCCCTTCACAATCTGGATCCGGTCGAGGTTGGCACCATTCGGATCGCGCAAGGCGCGGACCATCAGTTTGGGTGCGCCCCCCTCGGGTGCCGCGGTCATGTCTCCGCCCATTGGCACACCGTTTGCATATCCGATGGTAGCGAAGTCCGGCGTAAACACGTCGTCCTCCGTGAAGCTCCATCCGGCGAAAACCCTGAGCACCGGTCGCGTGCCGGTCGAAGCGTAGACCTCCTTGCGGGCCATCGCGTCCCATATCGCTCTCCGGGTATTCTCCCGAGCCCAGACACCTGCTAACGCTCCGGCCGTTGTCTCCCAGTGCTTGACTTGCACGCTTCCGTCACCTTCAGGGCGTCGTTCTGAAACAACGTCGTCGTCGTAGCGGAAGTCACCAGTGCCAGGCTCCACGCCAGAGAATTTGCCGAAGTAGTTTTCTTCGCGTGTGCCGGCAAGTGAGGTGTGGGAGTCGCTCGATCCAATCATGCCGAATTTGAAAGGGTTTACGCCAAGCTCTGCCTCCTGCTCCAACCCGAGCTTCAGCGCGCTGCGGGCATATTCCTTGGGAAGCATATCCGGTGTCTTTGCTTCGAGGCCGAAATCGCCCTTGTCCCAATTATGGAAGTCGGCGAACTCGTCTTCGGGCGAAAGGAAGGGATGCGCCTCTCCATCGCCTTTGCCCTGAGTTACCTCGTAGATTGGTTCCCAACGCATCCGCCGTTCTGCATAGGCTGCGTCGATGGGCTCGCCAGCTCGGGTCTCAACGTCAAACATCAATCCATTGGACAAGTTGCCGTTATGTGGGATGGCGAGCACCTGGCCGCCGGTTTTCTCCTCATAACCTTCGAGATAGTCCCACAAATCTTCCGGATCTTCTGAATCATATGCTGAGAACGGCAGCACTTGCTTTACACGGTCGTCGTCATCCCGGAACAACACCACGCGGTGCAGATTCCTGACGCTAGGGGATGAAGTCCACTCGAAAGCATGTAATGAAGTGAAGACACCCGGTTCATTGTGGTGTTCGACGGCATCAATGAGCCGCTCCCACATGTTCCTTTGCAAAGCAACGTTTGGCATTGGGTTGATGCCGGTCGCCACCCCTTCTTCGCCCCACTTTCCATAGGCGCCGTAGCTGTCCCCGGCCTTGACGAGATCGTGGACTTCCTTGCCCCATCGGTCGCGAAGCAGCGCTGCGTCCGACTCCTCAATCATCACAGCCAAACCAAGGTTCTCCGCGTGATCCGCCACGACGAGAAAATCGAGTGGCTGGATCAGGCGTGCCTCCACGCCGGACGAGGATACCACTTTTTCACCTTTTGCGAACTGCAAGGCAGTGTCAGGAGGCAGGCGGTTTCCGATCATGCCTGCATCGGTCGAATAGGACGTGTGCAAATGCGTATCGCCCCAGAAGACTTGTGTTGGATGCCCTCGGTAGAGATACGGGGAATACTGCGCCGCACCGATTTTTACATTGTCCTCGGTGATCGACACGTCAGCTGCAAGCGCGGTGGTCGTTGCCAAACATGCGCCCAAGCCGATCGCCACGAATTCCATTTTCGGTATTCTCACGCTATCATTCCTCCTCAGCAGTTGACGCCGACCGTCATGAGCACTCCGTAAACTGTCGGATATCATGGGCCACCAGCCAAGACTGTCAGCAGCAGTCATTTGGAGGGATAAATGACAAGAAAAGACAATTATGTCGTTTTGAGACGGCAGGGTTGGCTGTCGGGCGTACCGGATGAGTTTGGTAGGGAACTCGTCTCGCGCGGCGCGCTCCGGAAGGCGGACACTGGAGAATATGTCCATCGAGCCAGCAATCCTCAGGACGGGTTGCGTGGTATTCTTTCCGGAGCCTTTGCCATTGAAATGGCGCCATTCGAGCGCGGGCCGAACCTTCTACACCTCTTTCGAACCGGCGATTGGATGGGGGAAATTGAATTGATCAAGGGATTGCCGAACGTCGTATCAGTCAAGGCAACCCGTCCAGGCGCTTACATTCACATTGCGACGTCTGATATCGAGGAGTTAGCGTTGGCAAACCCGGAAACCTGGCGTTGGATCGGTTCATTGGCGGCAGACCATCTGATGACGGCCATGGGTATCATGGACGACTTGACAATCCGTGACCCGAGCAGGCGCATTGCAGCGTTACTCTTGCGTCTTGCAGGTGTTCGAAGCATCGACAACCGCGACGAACTGGAACCTGAAATCGATGCGACACAGTTCGAACTATCTCACCTTACCACTTTGTCGCGCGCCACGATTGCGGGGCACCTCGACCGATTTGAGAAAGCTGGATTGATCACGCGTTCATATGGCAAAGTGAAAATCGCCAACCCTAAGAAACTACGGGAATACCTCGCAACGTACTAGTCACCCGAATCTAAAGTCCTTGGCATTGGGGGCACTCCACATACTCAATGCTCGTTATCCGACCGAAGCGGTCATCCGACCATTTCTCTCGGATGTCCGCAGGGTCGGCATTCTTCCAGGTCGTGCAAGTCGCAGAAACCGGCACTTTGGGCTCCAAGTCGACTTGCGGCGGTGCAGAGCTGAGCCCGGAAATTGCTTCCAATGAATGGCGGCTTTGATAATTGCGGCCAGGTTGGCTCGCGACTGCAGCGAATGTCAGCAATCCGCCCGTTCATGACAAGACGTCATGTCAGCTTTGGGCTGACTTCGGGCATCCGGTGGGGCAGATCAGACCACTGGCGGTGGCCTTTTTGTGCAAGATCAGGTGCTGCACCGCCGCAAGTCGGCTGTGAGCCCAATGTTGCCGTTGGTTCGCTCAATTCCTGCGCACCTGCAGCGAATGGCTGGTCTAAACCAAAGCGATTAATCGTGTGTTCCGAAAGGAGTGGAAAGAAGGCCGCGAAACAGATTTATCGAGGGCATGTTGAATAATGAGAACTGCGACGTCTTTTCTGCATAACTAACAAACCTGAAACGGCACTAGCCAAGTACCATCAGGTCAAGTTCACAGAGTCATGCTTTGAGGCAGCGATCAACCGAATGGCGCGATTTTCGTCGCTTCCATGACATAGCCAACGTCAGCGAGTTCCGTAGATGTCGAAGCCGTTCCAAGTTTACCGGTCACCTTCACGGCCTCAAACATACCTTCCAGTTCGTATGGTCGCTTGGAGATGACTAGTACGAGCTGATTTGCCGGAGGCGGCGGCACGTGTACACAAGCGCCAACATAAGGGACGAGAAGGAACGTCGTGACACCTGTACCATCATATTCGATCGGAACCACGAAACCAGGCAATTGAACGGTTTTACCATTCCAGTCGGTGCGGATCCCAGTGGACTCCGGTTGTTGGCTAGAGAGCGAAGCCCCGTCATGGTCCACGATACCGCGTAGTGAATTGGGAATTGTCGATGTTCCTTCTGGCAGAAGATCATCCCATGCAAGTTCGATAGTTTCTGCCGCCAAAACCCTAGAGGGAACGAACGAAAAGGCGGCAATTCCCACAAAGGCGCTTCGGCGCGATATTCGATGCTTGGTCATTCGTTTCGCTCCAATTTCGCGATGTAATTTGCTCGATTAATGAAACCATCCCAGTTCGAGTGACTTTCATCTGGCCTCATCATGACTTGACCATCATACCGTCTGCCAGGGACAAGCGGTAGGCACGGTATGCGGGAACGAGGCTCACGATTGCGCCAGCAACGACAACCGCGAGAATGACGCCGATTTCTCGCCAGTTGGGCGGCTCTATTGGTAGCCAAAGACCGAAAGCGTTGTCGAGAATTGGCTGCGCAGTTGCGAGGCCAAGGTAAAGGAAACAAAGCCCAAGCACCGCCCCAACAGCCGCTGTAAGCATGGCTTCCAGCACAAGCATCCCAAGGATATTCGATGGTCTGGCCCCCATGGCGCGAAAGATCGCCATTTCCCGGCGACGTTCGTTCAGGCTGGAAAAGATGGTGGCCATCATTCCGACCAGGGCAGTGACAACAACCATTGCTGAGACCGCAACCAACGCGGTTTCAGCAATGCCAACGATGCCCCAAAGCTCCTGTAGCGCGACCCCTGGCAAGATCGCAAGCAATGGCTCTTGCGGATACTCATTGATGCCGCGCTGCAGGGCAAAGGTCTGCAGAGGGCTTTTGACCCCAACGAGGACGGCAGTGACAGACTTCGGCGTCAGATCCATTTGCCGGATCGCTTCGACAGGGGTTGCCTGGCCGGGGGCCTTTGCACCGCTCTTCCAATCTACGTGGATTGCTTCGATCGCTTCCATGCTGACGATGACTGTGCGGTCCACCGGAGTGCCGGTTTTCTTGAGGATTCCACTAACCCGGAACGGTTGATCTTTGTGTTCAGTGAATGAAGCAAGCCCATGTGCGACGACGATCGGATCCCCGACAGAGTATCCAAGTGCCTTCGCGACGTCAGAGCCGATCACAGCATCAAACAAGTCTGTCATGAGAGCGCCTTCAGCGGGTTCAAGGTCGCGGTTCTGACGATACTTGTAGTGTTCAAAGAACGCTTTGGTCGTTCCCATCACGCGAAACTGGCGGTGACTATCACCAAGGGAGATCGGGACGATCCACTCGACTTCGGAACGCCGGGCAATCTCTTGATAGCTTTCCCAGGTAACGTTGTTAGTTGCATTGCCAATTCGAAAGACCGAGTAGAGCAGCAATTGAACCGAGCCAGAGCGTGCCCCGACGATGAGGTCCGTTCCTGAAATTGTGTCTGCGAAGCTCATCTTGGCCCCGGTGCGTACTTTCTCTACACCTAGGAACAAGGCAACAGAGAGCGCAATTGCCAGAATTGTCATGCTAACCGTCAGCGCCCGGGCCAAAAGCGAGGCAATGGCAAGGCGGACAATCATGCCGCATGGCTTTCGAATTTGGCAATGTCCGACAACTCAACGACACGGTCAAATCGTTTGCCGAGCCTGGGATCATGGCTGACCATCAACAAGGAGGCTCCAATTTCCCCGAGTTGGCCGAACATCACGTCAAGAAAGGCGTTTTGGCTGCTTGCATCCAGCGACGACGTGGGCTCGTCCGCAATCATGAGTGGAGGTTGACCGATCAGGGCACGCGCGACTGCCACACGTTGCTGCTGTCCGACACTTAGAGCACTTGCACGTTGCCCCAACAGGTCATCGGACAGACCCAATGATCGACAGAGACTGGTCGCTTCCGCCAATGGCTTTTTGGCGCGCGCGCTGCGATTTGGCGCATAGCAGAGAGGCAGCAAAATGTTGTCAGAAACTGTCGCGAATGGCAGCAGATTGAACTGCTGGAAAATCACACCGATCTGTTCTGCGCGTAACCGGTCGCGTCCCGCCCCTGAAAGTGCGGCCATGTCCGTACCCGAGACATCGATAATGCCGGAAGCAGGTTTAAGGGTTCCACAGATCAATGATAACAACGTGGATTTCCCCGACCCGCTTTCTCCTAGCAATAGAACAGTTTCCCCTTCCTCGAGACGAAATGCCGGTACATTGAGCGAGAACGAACTCCGACCCGGCCACTGGAACTGGACGTCCCTCATGTTCAGAATTGGAGCGCTCCCGGACATACTCAGAACATACCACGCAAATCGAGGATTGGCTCATCTCTTTCAACTTCAAAGGCCTGAGCGCCAGCACCTGTGACGATCTGTACCTCTAGTTCACGCGCATTCTGAAACGCCTCGAAATATGCGAATGTAATCTCGTTAATGGCTGAAGGGTTCGCGCATGTCAGCACGTATTCAGCATGAAACTCGGTGTGGCTGGCTTCGGCTTCATGTTCCTCGTGATGTCCGTCTTCTGCATGTTCTTCATGCTCTTCATCTTCATGCTCCCCTTCTGCGTGCTCATCGTGCTTTTCGTCCTCGGTTTGCTCTTCATGTTCTTCTTCGCTCTCAAGTTCCGCGCTGGCTTGTATCACAGCGCATTCTGCACTTTCAGAAAGCACGAACAGTTCCTGTGGCTTGGCAAGCATGGCGACAGCGGCATCGATCGCAGCTCGATCTTCAGCACTTTTGGCCTCATACTCGAACCCCACTAAGTCAGCGCCAGGTGCATGGAGTTCCATCGCAACGGTCTTTCCCTCCAACGCGATGTTCAGCTCGCCAACTCCATGTTCATGGGCATCCAACTGGCGGGTGTCCTCGGCGAAAGTCGGCTGAGCAATGACCACGGCTAATGCAAGAGGGAAAGTATGTTTCATATTATTTCCTTTGGGTTGATTACTTTGTGTCAGGCCGTACAGGTACGGCAATGCCCACGGACTTCGACGATGTGCCGCTCCGGTTGAAAGGCACTCGGCGCAACGAGTTCATTCAATGACGGCATGAGACCGCTTCCGTCATGTTCCTCGACGGATCCGCAATCATCACAGATTGCCAGGACCGGTATGCTTTCGGTATGGTTACAACGACATGGGACAAAGGCCTTGATCGATTCAAGCCGGTGCACTCGTCCCTGATCCGTCAATGCCGATAATGTCCGATAAACTGTTGGTGGAGCTATATCGGGCTCATCGCCCTGAAGCTGTTCAAGAATTTGATAGGCCGTCATTGGGCGGTGGCGCGATCGAAGCACACTGAGGATGTCAGACTGGCGCCTAGAGGCTTGTTTGCGCATTTGAAAAGCTCCTTTGAGCAAGAAATGTTATTTTATAAAATAACAAATAGCAACTTGCCGTACGGACCGTTTTGTTTTGCCTTCAAGACAACACGCCTTACTTTGCAACCTGTTTCCAGTTAATCGCCTGATGCTTCTCGCATAATCTAGAAAATGCACGGCCGGTTTGGGTTGCAAATGGGCCAATTTTTGACAAGGTCTGAAATGTCCGCAGAGCAATCGTCAACGCACAAACGTCTGCATTCACCGGAAGTCAAATTGATCCAAAGGAAACGTGAGTCCGTAACAAATAGTGTTTACCTCAAGAATCTGCGGACGAACACACTTGGCGTTCCATTTTGGGAGGTCGTTTTGGAAGGGAACTGAAGATGAGACAATTTATCGTAAACGGATGGAACTCAATATTTGATGCTGAAGTGAGTCCTCTTCGTAACATTCCGGATGTTGCCACAAGGCACTACGTACTGCAGGGACTGGCATTCATGTGGGCAGTTGCTTTTGCCACTGCTATTGGAAGTTACACGGTGTTGGCTGCAAGTATTCTTGGGCATACTGTTCTGATAGCAGCTGCAGCGATTACGGTTGCAACCTTTTCTGCTGCTGCGGAGCGCCCTGAGTTGTTCGCAAATAATCTGGGTCGGCGCATTAATGGCGAGCACGAATAAGCGTTCAGCGAAGCGCCGCTTTGGCCGCATATGAGAGTTTCGACAGCGGTTTGGACAGCTGCCGATCAAGCTTGGTGGCGGTCAATGACAGCTTTCGGGCATTCGCGCTACGGTGCTGCATCTTCCTTTGAGATTTGATGGGCGCGCGACAGCGATGTTCGCTGCATCAGCATTGGGCAGCTTTGTCCGCATAGCTGCCCTCTGGCCAGCAAAAATTCTGCGCAATGTGTCGGACGGCTGCTTCGGGGAAGCTGCGATGCAGCACTTGTACATCGGGCCAAGGTCCGGTTTGGGCCGTTCGCACGAATTTGCTAACGGCACTATCTGCGCTTAGCTGACCTAGGTGCGCAGGGCAGCATGTGGGTTTCGATCTGCTAGGGCTTGAATGGCCGCTTTTGCCTGTCTGGCACGGAATTTTCGCAGACGCAGCTAAGGTCCGGTTTCCGCCCGAGGTGCAGGACAGTCATGTTTGCTTTGGGCTGGAACCAGCAATCTGTCTAAAGGTCAGAGATCAGCAAACAGGCAGTCAGGGAGAAAGTTGCCTGCTGCATCGACGCAAGTCTGCCGTGAGCCCAACTGTCAAATGCCGCACCGAGAAGGAAAATGAGCTATTTCTCAGGTTCGCAGAGTTCCAATGGTTCACTAACGACTACGCGAGCATACGTCTTCCCGGAGGCGGCCGTTAGAGACGAAGTGTAGCATTTCTTAGGTCTGATCAGGTATGTGAGAGTCTCCTGCCGTTCGGTGTTACTCCATGTTTCTTTCACTTTTGGACGGCTCCTCGAAAAGAGAGTAGGGGATAGTTTAGGTGTTCTGTGGCTTGCAGTATCGCTAGGAAAAAGCACAATAAACGTCGCCACTGAGAATACCTACAGATGACGTTTGTGCCCGTCCCGCAGCTTGGATTTTGTCGCTGTTGGAGCCTTGACTTTACTTCGAGGTCGCACGGCTCGAAGGAACAGGTAGATCCGTGCTCTTTTCATTTTTTCTAAACTGCGAGGGTGAAATCCCTACCTCTTTGGAAAAAGCGCGGGCGAAGTTGGATGGGTCTGAATATCCAAGCGCACCGGTGATTTCCTCTATCGACCGCTCACTATACTGTAAGGTCTCTTTGGCATAATTTATTTTTGCCCGGGTCAGTTCCCTGGACATGTTGGTTCCAAATTTTGAAAGTTGCCGGGACAGTTTACGTGTGTTCAAGTGCGCTAGATTTGCGGCCTGACCCACGGTTAACCCGCCATGTCCGATATGCTGCATCAGCAGGTTTTGAAATCCTGTTAAGAAAGGATCCTGACGGGTCTCTGTCGGTTGCCCGGACACTTCGGTCGGGGCTCGGTCGCCAGAAACTGGAACGGACAACCATTCAGACGGGAACTGGATCCGGCTGCCCATGTTTTTACCCCGCAAAGTCTGAAAAGGGGCAAAGCGGCTGTGCAATACGGACGGATCACTCACCACCAATATGATCCGCTGGGGATCCATCTGATCACCCATTGCCCGTTCCAGCATGGACAGCATAAGGGCAATCATGAACCCGTCATTTTGCGCCGGTTCGATCAGCGGTTTGAACTTTCGGATTTCGCCAAAACTGGTCGTACTCCCTCTCACCTCGACATAGGGCGTGACGGATGAGGCGAACTTGTTTACCTGTGCGACGTATATGTTCAGGAAATCCCCAAGTGTTGTGGCCTGTTCAATGGCCATGCGGATCATAGGCCAGCCTGAAGGGTCAAGCTGGGATCCGATCTTGGCGCCGAAGGTCTTGTCGCCTGCCGCTTTTGCGCAATTCTCGACAAATTGGTGTATGACCATGACATGCACGGAGGCGCCTTCTTGATCGACAGCGGCTTGTGTCAACCCGACACTTTCAAGAACCGGTTCCGGATCCACCCCGCAAGACCGAAGCCCGTTGAGAAACGGGATCAGAAGCTGAAGCTGAACCAGCGGAAGGGAATCGGGCATGACAAGCGACCTATTCAGGTGTTCATGCCTACATTCAGGCAAAATGGAGCGGTTGGGTCAATCAATGTCGGTCATTTTTGACAAAAATTCGTACGATCTTGTCCCAAAATGACCTGTGAACTATGGCCTTATGTGCCATCATATTACGTGATCCGCTGCCACACGGCCGTTTCAACAGGGAGAAGATTTATGAAAAGAGCCAATGTACTGCAAGCCTCACTCATTGCAGGGCTTTTGGCCTGCAATGCTTTTGCTGCAGCGGCTTCGGATGAAGCGCCGCGACAGGTTCTGTTCACCAACGTCAACATTTTCAACGGCGTGGATGGCGAATTAATGGAGAACGGTTCGGTTCTGGTCGAGGGCAATTTGATCAAGTCGGTTTCTGCCGAGACGATTGAAGCACCGGATGCCTTTAAAGTTGACGGTGAGGGGCGCACCTTGATGCCTGGCCTGATCGACATGCATTCGCATCTGTGCCTGCGGGACGGCATTCCTTGGGCCCGCACTGATTACGATCAGATGTTGGCGGGCGCTTACACAGCCCACGTCTTACTCGAATATCTCGATCAGGGGTTCACCACTGCGCGCGATACGGGGTGCAATGTGCTGGGTGTCGCCAAGGGCGTGAACAATGGTATTATTCCGGGGCCGCGCATCTACCCTAGCGGGGGTGTTTTAAGCCAAACGGGCGGACACGGTGACATTGGATTCTTCAATGACCGGCCGGGCGACATGGACGAACTCGAAAGGAACGGCTGGGGCTATATCGTCGATGGGGTGACCGAGGCCCGGCGCGCTGCCCGGCATAATTTTCGAGGTGGCGCCACACAGATCAAAGTCATGGCCGGCGGGGGCGTTGCAAGTGAATTTGACCCACTTCACATGACGCAGATGTCCGTTGAAGAGATGGAGGCAATTGTCGAAGTTGCAAAAGACTATGGCAGCTATGTTACAGTGCACGCCTACCACGACCGAGCTGTCAACCGCGCAATAGATGCCGGCGTTCGAACTATCGAACACAATTTCCTCGTTTCCGAGGATACAATTATTCGGATGAAGGAAGAGGGCGTTGCGCTCTCGGTTCAGGCCGTGATGTCGCTTGAGGCCTTTGGTAACCCTGAAAGCATCACTTTTTTCAGTGCCGATCAAAAAGCTAAGGCCACGCAGGTAAATACCGGTGCTCGACAGATGTTGGAATGGGCCGTGAAGCATGAGCTAATCATTGTGACTGGCGGTGACATGTTCGGCCCCGATGTCGTACGTCAGGCAGAAAACATCATCTGGTTTAACGATGAAATTGCCCAAAACCCCCATCTGTCACTGAAGACGGCAACGAGCGACGCTGCCGAAGTTCTGACTTGGTCCGGGGGCATGAACCCCTACAAGGACGGCACGCTTGGCACGATCGCCGAAGGCGGTTACGCAGACATCATCTTGATCGACGGTAATCCTCTCGAGGACATCCACGCACTGAAGCGCGACAACGTCGATTTCGTGATGAAAGATGGCCTTGTTCATAAGAACTGGCTGCCGGATGATAATGCTCCTGCATTTACGCCAGCCGGCCCTAAACGGGACGCCTATTTCGGTAACTTATAATACCGAAGCAGGGCGGTTTCGTTACCTCGGCCGCCCTGCAACCTCCCTTGCCAAAATGGCAGAAAATGAGGCCAAGTGTATGAGATACCCCACCTTCCAGACTGCTTTTTCGACCGCCACCCTTGTGTTGGCGCTAGTGGCTGCACCCAAGTCAAATGCACAGGTCGGGCCAAATATCGACGACCTAGCGCGCGAACTGGCCAATCCGGGCGCCGCCAATGCCACGATGAATTTCAAGCTTGAATTTCGAAGCTATGATGGCGACTTGCCCGGTGCTAGTGAGCAAGACAGCACCACGCTGACCTTTCAGCCAGTGCTGCCATTCGTTCTGAACAACGGCAACAACCTGATCTTTCGCCCAGCCTTCAGCTATGGCTGGGGTTCTCCGCGTCAGGATCCTTCGATAGGTTCGTTTAACGGGCTGAATTCATGGAACGATATACCCTATGACCTTCTCTATTCCTGGCAGGCCGGGACATGGACTGTCGGTGCAGGTATCGTGGGGAGCGTCCCGGTTGGTTCGGATGCTTCATCAGACAATTGGCTTTTGGGTCCAAGCTTTCTCGCAGTGAAGACGCTGGACTGGGGCGTGACGGGTATTTTCCCGTTTCACAACGAAAAAATCGGCGGGAGTGGCGCTGACACCTCGATCACATCGCTGCAATATTTCTTGTTCTATGGCCTTGGGAATGGATGGCAGATCGGAACAGGTCCGACCCTGTCCTATGACTGGAAGGCACCATCTGGGCAGGAATGGACAGTCCCAGTTCAATTGGCGTTGGCCAAAACGACAGCCATTGGCGAGCAAATTGTCAAGTTCAATTTCTCTGTCGAAAAGAACATTGTCAGACCCGATCCCTTTGCCGAAGAGTGGACGTTAACATTCAACGTCAGCCCAGTCACAAAAAACCCGTTCCAGCCAACCCCGCGCGACCCGCCCGTGGATGCAGTCACACGGGCGGCCGTACTAGCCCCGATAAGAAAGAACTGATTGGGCAAAACGGCTCTTTCACTCGCCTTCTCCACCTTGCTCACGCCAAACATAATCCAAAGCCTAGGCAGGCCTGTCCGCAATTCTGCGCGAATTTACCATGGAATACTGTGCCGAGTTGGTTTGCTAGGACAAACTGACTGGCGGTAAACGGCTTTAGTGTTGTCCTCGAAGGTTTAGCTTTAGGCCAACCTTCGTCCTCGGATCGGGGTGAAAGTGAGGCTGAAGGTGCACCTTCGCAAATTTGCGCGACGCAATCGCCTACCTGCGCAGATACCTGGCATAGCAAAGGCCTGAATTCAGAAGGGCAGAGTCAGGAACGCATATTGAACGCTGAATGAACCGGTCCCTTTGGATATGCATTTTAGGGTGCGGTTACCTTCTACTTGGCCCAAGAATGCTCATTTAGGGTCCGGGCGGGTTTGGAACTCATGCTTTTCTTCGGTTTTTTAGCAGAAACTTCTGACATTTGGCCGATTGCAAATCAAATCATTCCGGAGGCCTTCGTGCCCAATCTATCTGGAGGAAAATTCGAAACCCTTCTGGTATCCATGCTGCAGACTGTCGACCTGTTTATTCGGTCTGGACAGCCGCCATTTGTCTCCGCGTAGCCTGAATAGAATACTTGTGTTTACGCCTTATTTTGGAAGCTGGAAGCATGCGCACACGACAACCTCAACTGAACTAAGAGGTCCTGATCCAAGAAGAGAGTAGAAGCGTTTCAAGCGTTTCGGCTTGCGTTTGCATGTGTGGTGCGAGCCGTTGCCTAGCAAGGTTCGAATGGGATAGGGTCGATTTGTATCGTATAGAGGTGCGTCTCATTCACAAAAAAGAATGGTCGCCGGCATGATGTACCATCGCGATGAGTTTCTAGAGGCTTTTCTGAAGGTCCCCGTCAGTAGGGGTTGGTGGCGTGAATGCCCGCGTGGTATACGACCGACCGAGCGAGCGAGTGAGAGTTGATTTGTTCCCCCGCGGCGATATCAGATCTAAGACAAGTTGAGCGATTTCCTGTCGGTTTCACACGGTGGCTGTTTTGATTGGGCGTCATCGGCGGGGACCGTGGAAAGTTTTGCATCCGAATTATCGGCTACTCGATATCATGTGGCTCACAAAGCGAATGCTTAGAGAGGCAGTTTTCAGAAACCCTCCCGTTAGTGTCTTGAAAAACGGAGACTTATCGCGCGGAAAGGAGGTGAAAAAATACATGTGAGGAAACAATGAAAACTGTATCTCGTGCCGTGAACTTAGGGCTTTTGCACCAGCATCTTCGAAGTTGCGGTTTTGATGTAGCAGAGGTGGAAGACCCTGCGAAAGTTTTAGACTTAACTCAAAACATAGGTAAGCGGTACCTGACGCCGTTTTCTTCCCCAGAACACAATGACTTCACTCAGAAAACAGCGCTTTGGTTGGTTGGTTGGCAAGGTGATGAACCTGCATTCATGGGGTGCGCTCGTCTGGAGGACCTCGGGGATGAGGGGATTTCATCTTACTGGGGGCGAAGCTTCGGTCGCGCATATGGTGGCGTAAGAGCTGGGCCAGTCATTCGTGGTGTGCGTCGAGATATTGAACGAGGTTTTTCAGGAAGGGTAGTTTACTTTGGCGATCTCTTTGTAAACCCTAGGGTGCGTGGGTCGCGTAAAGCGCTTAGGTCGTTTGTTGCACTGGGCCATCTTTCGGTTTCCTTAAAATGGGATCCAGATTGGACATATTGTTTTGTTCGCGAACGTGATGTGTTGAGAGGTGCTTCTGCTAACTATGGCTTTACTCAAGTTTACCCGTCTCCCTTTGAATGGGTTGATGAGCCTCCAGCGCCACGGGACCGATCTGAATGGCTGGCTACGTTACCAAGGCAAAGTCTAGATGAATCTGTCGAGGCTGTAGTCCGTACGATTTCGAAAGACTTGTCATTAGGCCATAAGTAAAGAGAAGTTCAAAATGGTTCTCTTTCCGCCCTGATCATCTACTGCAACTAGTACACGAAGGAATTCCATCTTTACTAATACCGGGTGGTTGGGCATTTGGACATTGAGTTCCTCGATTGTCACCAAATACCCCCGCTCGTTAGCTTCGCGATAATCTTGGAGCCATCGTTTCTTCAGGGGTTCATCAGGAACCGTGATGAGGGCTTGCTGGAGCAAATGCCTGTCGTTACTGCCTATTGTAATTGCTGATAAACTTCGTGAACCCACTGCTATGACTGTTAGATGATCCTCACGGATTTCGGGTGCGGTGTATTGGTCGCATTGATCCATAACCTGATGAAACCCTTCGAGTTTGCCACCCGATTTTGCGTATAGGCGCAAGAGGCCATCAGCTGACACTCTCACATTTGGAAGGGAGGCTTGCGAATGAAGCGCGTTTGTTATGTGTTGGACAAGAGCCTGAGAAGATTCCCGGTCACGCTCAATATTTGTCGGCGGCGCATTTCCAGCAAGGTAGTCCAAGCTAACGCCCAGAAGTCTTGCAACACGTGCCATTCCAAAAAGCCCAGGGCCGGTTTGAGAAATGTCCAAGCCTTCATCGTTCAGGGTGTTGTAGAGGGTTTTCCCTAGGCCAGCATCCACTGAAAGGGCCCAGATTTTATCTTTGTATTGCTCAGAAGATTGTATGGCAGTGCCAAGTCGTTTGCGGAAACCACGCATAAAATCACCATTCCTAAATTTAGGAATATTTGGTGCTGTTCTTGGTGCATATTGTCAAGAATTTTTACTCATGGTTGTGTAAATTGAGGTGCTTATAAGGGGGGATTACCGGATCAGCTCCCCGCTCAAGCAAAATTTACTGTTCCAATTAAGAAAACCCCAGTGTCGCGTTAGGACACATATAAGGTCGGTTCACGAAAGCCTATTTGCACCAATCAAAAATTGAAACCTCAAAGATCTTTTGTCATCTTTCCAAGGGCTTCGATAAATGTAATATTCGCAGAAGTTGAACTTAAGGATCTGTTGACTTTATGTGTAAACAGTTAGTTTCTTGCCTCGCAGCGCAAGGTATCAATAAACTAAGATTGATGTTTCTATTTTTTCTGAGTGCGGCTGTTTTGTCAGGGTGTGGTCCTTCAGTACGGGAATTTGAGAAAACTGTAACGCGATCGATTACAGCGCCGCCGCAAAGTTATTTAGAAAATCGTTCAAGGTCGCTGGGCAACCCCGGTGACGACCAATCTGGCGTGCGCATGTTGTCAAACGGGGAGGAAGCCCTCGCTGCCAGATTGCTTTTGACTGCAAAAGCAGAGCAAACCATTGATGCGCAATACTACTTATTGCATGATGACCCGACCGGTCACCTATTTGTATCTAGTCTGCTCCGAGCCGCAGATCGCGGAGTTAGGGTGCGGCTTCTCTTAGATGATATGGCCACTTCGGGTTATGACAAAATGACCGCTGCACTCGATCTGCATCCGAACTTGGAAATAAGACTTTTCAATCCGTTTTGGCGAGAAAAAGGAAAGGTTATTAACGCTTTAACTGAATTTGAACGTGTGAATCGGCGGATGCACAACAAATCGATGACTTTCGATAATGCCTTCACAATCGTTGGTGGTCGAAACATTGGGGCGGAGTACTTTCTTGCCAACGATACAAGCAACTACAAGGATCTTGATGTTCTTGCTACAGGTCCCGTTGTCCGTGAGGTCTCTGATAGTTTCGACGAGTACTGGAATAGTCGTTTCGCTATTCCAGCACGTGTTGTTACTGGCGAACCCGAAGGTTTAGCTCTGGTTGAGGTGCGTATGCGACTGCGACAGTTGGAAGAGGATGCCCTCCAGACCGAGTTTGCAGAAGCTTTGGTTAAATCCGCCAGCACCGCATTTGCACGTGAGAATTTTAGGGTGGAGTGGGTGTCAGCAAAGGTATACGCCGATCCGGTCTCAAAAATCGCCCGCGAAAACGAAGAGAATGAGATTCTTGCCCGACAATTGCTGCCTTATTTTGAGAATGCATCGAAGGAAGTGCACATTATCTCTGCCTATTTCGTACCACTCAACAGCGGTGTAAAATGGCTTTCTGAACTTGAGGAACGCGGCGTAGATGTTGAAGTCATAACTAACTCGATCACGTCTAACGATGTTGCGGTAGTTTATGCTCACTACGCTAAAAAACGCAAAGAACTGCTGCGCGCAGGAGTTGAGCTGTACGAACTTCGGCCGGATGCGGACCAACGTGAGAAATTGGGGGTCAACTGGGAAACCACTCGATCTGGTCTGCACACCAAAGCTTTTACAATCGATGACCGGTATCTCTTTGTAGGATCGTTCAATTTTGATCCAAGGTCAGTCAGGATCAATACAGAAATGGGCATTGTCATCGACTCTCCACGCTTGGTCTCGCGGACAATTGGTGAGTTGGAAGAAGCGTTGCCAAGAAATACGTATCAACTGAAATTGACCGAAAAAGATCGAATTATCTGGCTGACCGAACGAGATGACAAGGCGACATCTTTGTTTCGGGGGGAGCCAACAGGCTCGTTATTTCAGCATATCTGGGCCGGTTTTCTAGGAATCCTCCCTATTGGACCTCAACTTTGAGTAACTTACCAATATTTTGAATAATCAGCCCGTTTCATCCAGCTGGACCGCCCGATGTGAACGATCCAGTTTGTATGTTGGTGCATCGTTGGCCTAGGTTTCGTTAGGACGATGGTTGTTTGAGTGAGTAGACTCTAGCGGCCTTGGCGGATTGCCGCATTAACTGGCAACCTAATCGCTGTCGCTGTGCGGTTTGAAGGAAGGTGGAGAATAGGTGATACTACCATCTCCTTCCACTTCAGGGCGAGCCAGCTTGTTAGCACGGCGGATCCAGTTTGCGATCATTTCGATCTGAGTGTTGCCGCTTGCCGTGACCTCGAACACCGTGATGCGCCACCCTGGCTGATCATCAATGGGTTTGTCTGGCTCTGGAAAGATGATTTTGCCACCATCAGTGGTTTTGGCGGCATGTATGATGGCGTGGGCTTGCGCAACAGGCGTAAAATTGGTGACGGTTTCTAGAAAGGCGCGCAGGTCGGGACTATCGGTCATTTTAAAGCTTACACTATTGAGAAGAATAGGCAGGGATCGCGTAACGCGAACTCTGGCAAAGAATAATACGATTTAGACAATGAAGGACGTCGTGCGGAGTGTCCAGTTAGGCGAGCAGAGACTTCGGGCCAGTGATGCAGTTTTTTCAATTCGGTGGGATGCGCATAGATGAATGCAGGGCGCTCTTTCACATGATGGGAAAGAGCGTTGCGGTCAAGGCTAACAGTTTGACCATACTCTTCTTTCTGCGTGATCCGATTACTGATCGAAGGGTCCGGCAGTGGGTGTTTGGGCTCGTCAACTAATCGACGCGGCCATTTTGGACGCCTTCAGTGCTGCTAAGATTGGCCCCTGTGATCTGATTGAGTTGGTCAATCCTGTGCCATCTGGTTTCAAGAGCTTTGGTTGTATGAGGCAGCGCCTGATCATTGAAAACCCACACAACAGATGCGACATCGTCGATGGGTTCCATGGCCGACCAGCTGGCTTTCGATAGATCAATTCGAACATTGAACGTTCTGTGTAACTTCAATAGCGAATGTGTGTCCATCCAAACGGGCTCGTCGCCTCCAACTGAGCAGTTCGTGTTTAGCCTCAGCAAAATCGTCGAGTGGCACGCAAAGCCTCAACAGGGCGTCTATTGCGAGCGATACAATCAAACGGCTCAAGGTGAGTGGCTCGATGGTCCAGCTAGTAAACAATCAAGACGTCCCAGAAGCAGGCTATGGGGTGTTTTCGGGAGTTAGTTCGCCTAACCCCAGTTTGTTAGCAGCGCAATTGCGAAAAATTGAAACTGGAAAAATCTTGCGGTTGTAAGCAACCGCAAGATTGAAGCCTTGGCAGTTCCGAAACGAAACTACGCAAGGGCAAGGGCGACAGATACTCCATTGAAAGCAGCGTTGCCGCTCACAGGATCGACACGGGTGTCATCTGTCAAATCGTTGATTGAGACAGTTTGAACACGCGTTGCCGCATCAAGTTGCCCCTTTTCCTGCCCCCATCCTTGGGGGATAGAAACAACGCCCGGCGCCATTGCCGAGGTCAGTTCTACGGGTAGGACGATTGTTCCAACGCGAGCTGACACTTGAACGCTGTCACTATCGCTTATGCCAAGATTTCTGGCGTCCTGAGGGTGAATTTGAAGCGTGCAACGATTCCGCCCCTTGACGAGTCGTGCACTGTTTTGCGTCCAACTGTTGTGACTGCGCGCTTGGCGACGGCCGATCATGATAAAGGGACGTTCTGGATCTTGTACATCGCCTTGTGCCAGAAGCCGTGGCAGATCGTCCAAAAAGACTTTAGGCGCGAGCACTATTCGACCTTCTGGCGTTTCCAGGCGGGTGCTTAGGTTGGGCACCAATGGCCCTAGATCAACGGATCCTTGTGTGGCTTCAAGTTTTGGTATTGTCACGTCGTCTGCATGGAAGCCACGGGCCAACAAAGCAGTGAGAACCTGCTCTGGTGCCGGACCAATGGTGTTGGCCCCCATCAGTTTCGCCTGCAGTCTGGCAATGATCTCCCATTCTTGGGGATTATTGTTTGGCGGAGCAAACACGGCTGGTGCATAGGCGGCTGTGTTCCTAACTGCAAAACTGTGAAATACGATGTCATAGATCATCTCTTCCAAAGCAACCGTGCCGGGTAGGATAAGATCAGCGTGGCGGGTCGTGTCGTTTAGATGGATGTCGATGGACATCACGAAATCCAACTTCTCCATTGCCCGATCAATACGGCGTCCGTTCGGGGCAGTTAAAACGGGGTTGCCAGCCACAGTGACCAACGCTTTGATTTGGCCTTCTCCTGAGGTTTCCATTTCTTCGGCCATCACAGAAACTGGAAACTCTCCGTTATAGAGCGGTAGGCCAGACACCCGAGACCGGCGTTCAGGATAGCTGCGCGCTTTGCCCTTGCGTGATGTCATTCCAACATAATCTAGGGCAGGGGTGGTAAACATCGCTCCGCCTTGGGAGTCAAAGTTCCCGGTGATAATGTTTAGAACGTTGGTGGCCCATTGGCAGAGACTTCCAAAACTTTGGGTCGACGCCCCCATTCGTGAATAACACACCGCGCTTTCGGCTTGAGCGAACGCGCGCGCAAGATTGCGGATAGTGTCCGCATCAATACCTGTGGATTTGGCGGCATGGTCCGGGGTGAACGGGGCGACTTCCGTACGCAGTACGTCGATGCCATCAATTAGGGGGGCTAAGTGATCAGTATGCTCTAGCCCTTCGGCAAGAATAACGTGGATCATTGCCAAAAGCAGGTTTGCGTCAGTTTCTGGACGGATAAAGTGGTGGTCGTCTGCTATTTCAGCCGTTTCAGTGCGACGCGGATCGATGACAACAACGCGCCCACCGCGAGCTTGAAGCTCTTCTATCCGTCGGCCAAACCCCGGAGCTGTCATCATTGATCCGTTCGAAATCAGAGGATTGCCACCAATGATCACCATGAAATCAGTCCGGTCGATATCTGGAATAGGGATCAACATGGGATGGCCCAGCATATGGATCGACGCCACATGATGCGGGATCTGATCAGCGGTCGCAGAGCTGTAACGGTTGCTGGTGCCAATCGCTTTGACCAGGCCCGGCAAGTTCATCAAATTACCAAATTTGTGGGCATTGGGATTGCCTAAATAAACGCCGACAGCATCACGCCCATGGGCATCTTGAACGGCTCGGATCTGCTCAGCGGCGAAATCTAATGCGTCTTCCCACTCAACCTCAACAAACGCGCCATCAATTTTTTGCAAAGGTTTGGTTATCCGGTCAGGGTCAGTACGGAAATCTTGCAATGCAACGGCTTTGGGGCAGATATGGCCGCGTGACAAGGGATCATCTGGATCCGCCTTTATAGACAAGACTTGATCCCCATCATGGGTGATGATCAGGCCGCACATGGCCTCGCAGATATTGCAGGTGCGATGTTGTGTTTGCGGCTCTTGCATGGGGTCCTCGCGGGGAAATAGCTGGGATAAGAGATAAAAAAAGGGCGCCCGAAACAGTCGGGCGCCCAATCTATTTACGGCTTATTCTTCGTGGACTTTCTTCCAGTTCCCATCTTGGACAACAGAAACATAGACGGTGTCCGCCCCCTGATGATCTTCGGGTCCAAAATCGATATAGTTGCCCACCAGCTCATCCTCATACTTGAGGCTTTCCATCGCTGCGATAAAGCTGTCGTGAGTCAGGTCTGGGCCTGCGGCTTCAAGTGCGCGCACCATGAGTGCGGCCGAGGCATAGCCCAGCATTGCGAAACCCACCGGGTCTTCGCCATTGGCTGCTTTGTATTCCTCGATAAACGCTTTTGGGGCGGCCTCATCAGCACGGGCCCAAAGATCCTGCCAACTGGCCGCGGCATAAAGCCCCTCAGTCACGCCACCCGGTACCTTGGCAATCACGGTCAGGAAGCCGGCCGAGGTGTTCATGAACTTCATGTCGCTCAGGCCCATCTTCTTGGCAGTGCCCACAACGGTAATGCTCTGACGCACAGTCAGCGCCATGGAAACGATGTCACAACCTTCGGATTTCAGTTTGGACAGCGAGCCGACGAAATCGGACTCATCAGGTTTATGAGTGGTTTCGGCCGCAAAGGAAATGCCAGCTTCTTTGGCGCCTTCTTTCGATCCCTCAAGGATTTCTTTACCGAAATCTGTCGGCAAGTACATGGTGCAAACATTTTTCGCGTCGAATTCACCCGCCAAGAATTTCACGCCGATACGGGCCTGTTCGAAATAATCCGCAAAAGAGACGAACTTGTTGCGCACCGGTTCCTGTAGCATCTGACGTGCTGCGGACAGCGGGGCAACGTTGGGAATGCCCTTGGGATCCAGCAGTTTAAAACCGGCTAGGTTCATCGGGGTGCCAAGGCTCTGAAGCATGGCGAAAACTTTGTCGCGGTTCAAAAGCTTGTTATAGCCCTGCATTGCACGCGGCATCTGGTAACCATTGTCCTCGACGATGAATTTGATCTGGCGCCCATGGACGCCACCAGCGGCGTTCACCTTGTCAAAATAGAGGTTTGCCCCTTTGGTGGCTGGAACCCCAACAGCCGCAAACACGCCAGATAGATCATTGACCGACCCGATGGTCACTTCGGTATCGGAGACACCCTGCGTATCCGCCTGCGCCAGCGTCGCTGCTGCCGTCAGGGCGGTGGCTGTCGCCAGCCGTTTGATAAGTGTTTTCATGTGTTTCCTCCCTATGGAACCTTTTTGTTTTAGTACATGTCGTCGATCAGATGAGCGTGCGCCTTTTCGACATAGCTACGCTTCAACTTCATGGTTGCCGTAAGCTCCTCATCTTCGGCAGTCAGAAGCACGTCGATCAGGCGAAAATCCTTGATCTGTTCGACACGGGCGAATTCCTTGTTCACCGCGTTCACTTCTTTGGCGATAAGATCCTTGACCTCTTGCGCCGCGCAGAGCGACGCAAAGTTGGAAAACGGAATCTTATTGTCCTGAGCGTATTTCTCAACGTTCTCCTGATCAATCATTATCAGTGCGGTCAGATACTTGCGCCGGTCACCGATGATCACCGCGTCAGAAATGAAATGGCTGAATTTGAGTCGGCTTTCAATTTCGGCCGGGGTGATGTTCTTGCCACCCGCCGTAATGATGATGTCCTTGAGACGCCCGGTGATGGTTAGGAACCCTTCGTCATCCATGCGCCCAACATCGCCGGTGCGCAGCCAGCCATCGGCGGTAAAGGTCTCAGCGGTTTTTTCATTGTTGCGCCAATAGCCTTGAAAATTGTTCAACCCCTTGGTCTGGATTTCGCCATCATCGGCAATACGGATGTCATAACCGGGCACTGCTTTGCCAATTGTGCCGACCTTGTTTTCCTCCATCGTGTTGATGGACCCAAGGCCAGCGGTTTCAGTCATGCCCCAACCTTCAAGCAAAGGCACACCAATGGACCAGTACCATTTCAACAATTCGGGTGAGATTGGCGCCGCGCCAGAGCCGCCACGCCGCATTTTGTCCATGCCCAGCATCCGTCTCAGATTACGCAACACTAACTGGTCCCAGAACCAAAATTTGGCCGCTACACCTGCAGGCACTGGTTTGTTTGCTAACAGGTATTCGGCGCGCTCCATTCCAGCCTTTATCGCAAGGCCGAAGGCAATGCGCCCGGTTGGTGTGGCCTCTTGTGTCAGTATCAGAACTTGTGAATAAATCTTCTCCCAAACACGCGGCACCGCCACAAAGGTTGCAGGCGATACCTCTTGCAGGTTGGCAAATACGGTTTCCGGACTTTCGGCAAAGTTCACCGTCGATTTGGCCGCAAGCGGAAAATAGATCGATACGTTACGTTCTAAGATATGGCACAGCGGCAAGAAACACAGCTGTTCGTCGGTGTCATAGGTGGGCAGGCGGTGCGCGCCGGCCTCAATCCCGGACATGACGTTCTCATGGCACAGCATCCCGCCCTTGGGTTTGCCCGTGGTGCCCGAGGTATAGATCAGCAACGCGGTATCTTCGGGGCGAGCCAACTCGATTTCTGTTTCAAAAACACCGGGCTCATCCTGTTCGGCTTGACGACCAATCTCGTACAGGTCGTCGATCATGATGCAACGGTGATGCTCTAGATCGTGCAAGCCTTCGTCCTCAAGGATGATGACATTCAGCAGGCCGGGAACTTCTGCCTCGATTTGTAGGAATTTATCTAGCTGTTCTTCGTTTTCAAGGATCAGAAACCGACTGTCGCTGTCGTTGATCAGATAGGCCAACTGACTGGCGGAATCGGTTGTATACACTCCCGAAGCAATGCCTCCGACGCATTGAATACCCAGATCAGAATAGGCCCACTCCTTGCGATCTTCGGACAAGATCGACACGACTTCACCCCTTTGCAGGCCCAGCTTGCGCAGGCCCATGCCGATCCATTTGGCGTGCTGCCAATAATCAGCCCAGGAATAGGTTTTCCAGATGCCGAAATCTTTTTCACGATGTGCGGTGCGCCTGCCCAGATCAGCGCAGCGTTTTTGGAACAGGCTGACAATGGTGTCGGAACCGTCGACAAAAACGGGGCGTTGTCCGGGATTTGCATTGAATGAAACCCCGTTGATCTCGGTCTGGGCGGGCAGGGTGGGTGCAACCATATCGCTCACCTCCATGTTTTCTTGCGTTTCCAGCGGCGGGTTTCCCGTGCGCCTTCCTCCTGCACACCCAGATAGAAATTCTGGATGTCCTCAGAGGCCATCAGGGCCGCAGCTGTGCCGTCCATAACAATGCGCCCGACCTCCATGACATACCCGTCATGGGCCAGATTGAGCGCCGCGCTGGCGTTCTGTTCAACCAGCATCATTGTCATGTTCTGTTCTTCGTTGAGCCGTTTCAGGATCTCAAAGATTTCCTGCACCAACAATGGGGACAGACCCAACGAGGGTTCATCCAGCAGCATGATTTTTGGGTTGGCCATCAATCCTCGCCCAATGGCGAGCATCTGTTGTTGCCCACCTGACAGCGTGCCGGATTCTTGATTGCGGCGTTCTTTCAGGATCGGGAAATAGTTGAATACCAGTTCACGGTCACGTTCGATCTGGGCTTTGTCATTGGACGTGTAGGCCCCAAGGCTCAGGTTTTCGTCAACGGTGAGCAATGGGAAAACTTCGCGGCCTTCAGGCACATGAACGATACCTTGTTGAACAACTTTGTGCGGCTCTGAGCCTTGGATCTGACGACCGTCAAACTCGATGGTTCCTTTTTCTGGATCCATCACGCCCGACACTGTCTTCATCAACGTCGTCTTGCCGGCACCATTGGCCCCAAGGATTGACACGATCCGACCGGGATGCACATCCAAAGACACACCGCGTATGGCCATGATTGGGCCATAAAAGCTTTCGATATTGCGGATTTTCAGAATGGGTTCGCTCATGATGCTTTCCCCAGATAGGCTTCGATAACAGCGGGGTGGGCTTGCACTTCGGCAGGGGTGCCAAGCGCTAGTTTTGCGCCATCGGCCATAGCCAGAACGCGATCGGAAACACCCGACACCAACCCCATGTCGTGTTCCACCATCAAGACAGTGATCCCCATTTGACGGCGAATGTCATCAATCCACCAACGCATGTCGGTGGTTTCCTCGACCGAAAGGCCTGAGGCGGGTTCGTCCAACAGCAGCAATTTGGGATCCGTGGCAAGGGCGCGGGCAACTTCGACAACTTTGCGCACACCGTAAGGCAAGCCTGCAATCATTTTGTCGCGATAGGCCTGCAGGTCAAGGAAATCGATGATCTCTTCAACCTTTTCCCGGTTCTCCATTTCCTGCCGTTTGGCCGACGGGGTAAAGAAAATCTCACTCAGCAGGTTTGTTTGGCGATGCCGGTGTCGACCAACCAACAGGTTTTGCAAAACCGTGGCATGTTCGAACAGTTCGATGTTCTGGAATGTGCGCGCCACCCCATAGGCGGCCACGCCAGATGGTTTCACCTTTAACAAGTCATGTCCATCAAATCGGATTTTTCCGGCATAGGGATCATAGAAACGAGAAATCAGGTTAAAGACGGTCGATTTACCAGCGCCGTTAGGGCCCACGATCGCAAACACTTCACCTTCTTCGACAGAGAATGACAGATCGTCAACTGCCGTCAGACCACCAAATTTAAGAGTGACGTTTTCAAGCTCAAGCAGACTCATCTTAGGCGCTCCGTCTTGAGGTAGGATTTCTGCCGCTTGAACATGTCTTTGCGGTAGAAGGGGAACAATTCGAACCATGTTCGGATTTTCAGCCAACGGCCGTAAATCCCCATCGGTTCAAACAGAATAAAGGCTATCAGGATCATACCAAAGATACCAAATTCTAGACCAGGAATAGCCACGGTCGATCCTCCAAACACAGCGCCGACATACTCCTTCGAGATGGATAGAAACTGAGGGAGGAAGCCGATAACGATCGCACCAAAGAAAGCACCATGGATTGAACCAAGCCCACCGATGACGATCATCATCAGCAATTGGATTGAAATCACGACGCTGAAGGTTTCGTTGTTGAACGCGGTCGCATAAAGCCCCATCAGGGCCCCAGCCAAACCGGTCACGGCACACGACAGTCCAAATGAGATGGCTTTGGTGCGAGAGACATCGATGCCCATCGCTTGAGCAGATACTTCGCTATCACGAACCGCGATAAAGCTGCGTCCCAGGGGGGCCCGAAGCAGATTTATGTATCCAAGCGTTACGATGACGGTGACGGCCAATGTGAGCCAATAGAATTCTTTAGGAGTGCTCCAACGATCAATCATGATGCCAAAAACATTCACGGCTGGCGCGTATTTACCGCCAACACCGCCGGTCCAGGGTTCGGTCAGGACGATGATATCGTCGACAAGGATCGACATGGCAAGGGTCGCAATAGCCAGATAGACCCCATGCAACCTGAGAGCTGGGATGGCAACAATAACGCCGACTAACCCGGTGATCAGACCGGCGAGGGGAAAGGCCAGCATGAAAGGCACACCAGCTTCGATCAGAATGATATTTGCGTAGCAGCCAAAGGCCAGAAAGGCGGCATGTCCGAGGCTCGCTTGACCGGTATGACCTGTCAGAACCATAAGACCCAACCCAGCGATTGCCCATATCAAGACGTTGGTGAGTTCGCCAAGGTAAAAGTCGTCCAAGACCCATGGGGCAATGACTACAGCTACCAAGAGCAGCAAATAGAGGCTGAGCTGATATCCGTCTTTCCATGGGCGAATGTCTTGCATGTAGTCGGTTTTGAAAACTATCCGCATAGGCTTATACCTTCTTGACGCGCACTTGGCTGAAAAGCCCGTGCGGACGGAAGATCAGCACGGCTAGCAGCAATGCGTATGGTGCAATCTGGCTGTAACCTGCAGCGATATAGCGGCTGGCAAATGGTTCGATTACGCCAACTATCAATCCACCTGCTAAGGCCCCTGGTAAACTGCCGAACCCGCCGATTACAGCGGCGGCAAAGGCTTTAATCCCCATCAATCCTGCGTTGGGATCAACTGATCCTTTTGCAGCGAATAGGATGCCAGCAACACAGGCCACCACACCGGCAAGGGCCCAGATAAGTCCTTGAACCCGCTTTACCGGAATTCCCATGTAATAGGCTGCCAACTGGTTTTGTGATGCACCCTGCATGGCAAGGCCCAGTTTGGTTTTGCTGAAGAAGACATATAAGCCCCACGTCAATAGCAGCGTAACGACGATAACCGCAACGTCTTCCATACCGAGTACAAGACCGCCAAAAGCCAGCTCTTTTCCGGCCAATGGGTTTTGTAAGGTTTGCGGTTCATGTCCCCAGATCAGACCAGCAAAGAACCGGATGACGAACCCAAGCGCGATCGTCAGGATAACCACTGACGTTTGGCTTTCTCCAAACATGCGGCGGATGACAAAGCGATCAAGTAAATAGCCAAGTAGCGCCATCAGGCCCATTGATAGTGGCAAAGCCATCCAAAATGGCAGGCCCATATATTCGGTGTTTGTAAGTCCGATGGTGACAAAGGCCCCCAGCATCATGAAATCGCCCTGCGCGAAATTCACGGCTTCGGTCGCCTTGTAGATCAACACAAAGCCAAGCGCGATAAGGCCATAAACACAGCCATTCGCCAGCCCGCTGATCAGCAGCTGCAAGTTATCCAAAATTTTCCTCCCTGCACCGGTATCCCGGTGTCTGTTGATAAGCCCCTGACGCTCCTCACTTCATCGGGGGCCTGGTAACCACTATGGCGTGATCATCACCTTTCCGTCTGGCTTTTTCAGCGCATCGGCGAGATCTGACACAACGTCACGCAGTGGTACGTGGACTGAAACATCGGTTTTCCAGCGCCCATCTGCAAACCGTGCCTGAACTTCGCCTGCGACACGAGCTTGATCAGCGGGTGGTGTATCCCGCATCCAAGCGGTCAACCAGAATCCTTCGATCCGTTTGCCCATTAGAATGAGTTGACCCATTTGCGTCAATTTCGGCACTTCGGCATCCAATTTGCCGTAGCTGATCCAGCGGGCTCTGTTTGGCATAGCAACAAAGATTTGTTCCGAGAGCTGATCAGACACCGCATCCAAGAATACACGTGGCTTCATTTGTGCACTAAGGGTGGAGAACTGCTTGAGGAATTCGGGATCAGTCGTCACCAAAACCTCGGCAGCACCGTGGGCTTTGAGCGTTTCAACAGCCTCGGTACGGCGAACAAGAGCAATGGGTTTGAGACCCATGTCCCGCCCCAGGGCGCACATCAATTTCCCCAATTGGCTTGAGGCCGCAGACACAACAAATGCGTCACCTTCGGATCGCGCAATATCTACCATGGCCATGGCAGTCATTGGATTCACGATCTGTGCTGAACCGTCCTCGTCAGAGATGTCGGGACGCAAAGGGATGCACATCATGGCCTCGGTCATAGCATATTCAGCCCATGCACCTGATCCAGAGGCGACAAATGCCACCCGCTGCCCCATCAGAGCGTCGGCACCTTTGCCAGTGGCAACAACGTCGCCGCAACCTTCGAACCCAGCGGGGGCCCCTTTTACGCGCGGTTGTCCATATTCGCCTTTGATGAAATGCGTATCCGACGGATTCACTGACGCCATCCGCAGCCTGATCAGGACCTGACCGGGGCCAGGAGCGGGGACCGCAATGTCTGCGCCTTCTAACCAATCAGCCGCATCTGCAATGGCTGGGCCCGTTGCTTTGCCGGAATAACCGTCGTGACGTTGCAAAACAGCAAACATCGTTTCAGGGACAGAACTCATGAGGGAACCTCTTGTGTGGTGTAACTTTGTGTTTCAGTGGTGACGCCAAGCCCCAAGAGAGAATAGCGCAGAACATCTTCGGTGATGGCGTGCAGGCTTTCTGCTGTGTCGGTATCGCGGGGACGGAACCAGAAAACAGGCCCATTTAGGGCGCTAAAAAAGCTTTGGACCGTGATGGATTGCGACGGGCCGACATGGAGCTGCCCTTCGGCAGCGCCTTGGGCAATAACGTCCCGAAATTGGCTTTCGTACTCGTCCCGACGGGCCAGATGCCGATCCATCTCTTCGCGCTGAAATTGTGTGGTGGTGGAGTACCGGTTCATCTGCAAACCGTCCATCAGCACCTGCATGTAGGGGTGTTGGTAAAGAATGGCCTGAACATGACCCCGTGCCATGGCAATCAAACGATCAATCGTAGGCGCATCGGAATTAAACCCTGCGCGCGTGCCATCAAAAACGTGATCCATTGCGCGGTCACGAACCGCGTTGAAGAGATCCATTTTGGACGGAAAATAGTGATAAACGCGCCCCTTGGTGGCCCCTAGGTGGCGCGCCACCGTGTCAATCGAAGTCGCAGCAAATCCCCTGCTTTGAAAACACTGCGCGGCTGCGAACAGCAATTCTTCGTAACGTTCAGAGCGATCATTGCGTGGAGAAAGAGCAGTTTGGGGCACGATATAGCTGCCTTGAAATTGACGATGCGATGGAGTTAGGCAAACATACTACCCGGTAGGTCGTCAACGGAACGTGACATATGACGTTACGGGAAGGGGCATAGTGGGAAGCGGTTGTAGCGCGACAGGAGTTTTTGCAAACTATAACAAAGATATTTGCAGCAAACAGTTATTTGCAAGAAGCGGCTTAGGTGATCCTGTTGTGTTTTGGGCTAACGCTGAGCATCGGCTTCTCATCGTTCAATTCTTCAGCAGTTATGAAGCCACAGTACAAAGTCTTGCGTAGCCTTCCAAACACGTCGCGATAACTAATGAGTGCTGCCACTGCAATTCCGTGTTCAAATACTGTCGTTGCCGAGGAATGAGGTTTGGCCATCCTTATGCTGTTAATAATAAGGGTTTCTTTATGGCCGAGTGTGGTTCTGGTACCGACCGGCCCGAAGTTCAATTTGGGGGCAGTATCCACTGGGTGACTTGTCCATGTACTTGTGATGGAAAAAATAACATCTTTGGCTGGCGTCATGCCACCGTTTGTAATTTTGAGTATTATCTTAACTTTACCATGATCCACTGAAACCTCTGTTTTGCTGAGGCTAAGATAGGCACGCAACTCTCTCTCATGAGACTGACGCATAAACTGAGTGTTCTCGAGCGCTGCTATAGTCGTTTTCCTAGTTTCCAGTAAGGTCCAGAGCAACAAGATTGCTCCAAGTGTTCCGAACAACGTTGAAATTGCCGTTAGAACAGCAATCGTATTCGTTGCTCGAGCCATGTTTTCTTGGGCTATTAGGTCTCTACCAGACAAATAATCCTTATGTTCAGGATCTTCAAAAACCTCTGCTCCAAGAGCTGATCTCGGTCCTGAGTGAAAAGGAATCCATGAAAGAGGGTCTTTTTCGGACATGGTCGTTTGCTGGCAGGGCGGGTCCGGGCAGTAGTTCGGTTCGATAAGGAACATTAGAGCTAGCAGCGCTATTCCTGATCCAATCGATAGACCCAAAGCAAATTGACCGTTTATGAACCGATTAAACATTGAATCACCACCCGTTCTTCCTTCGAAACATAACGCTCAGATGGCAAACAATTTCAAGCTGTTACCTTTCCGAGATTTCTTTGCTCAGTGATTGCCCTATCAAGTGTCCTACTTTGTCTCTTCAAAACGTTCACAACGGCCAAGTGGGGATTTTTCAAAGGGTCTTTGAAACCTCGTTCAAAAGCTCTGCAAACGCGCTTGTTGCTGCCATTGGGACCCATCCGTGAACGGCTGCTGCGGGTAGGTCCAACCCATCTTTGCTTCTTTAACACGAGATGGTCGTAAGTCTGATGCAAGGGAAAGTGTGCCTATGGCTGAGCCGCGCATCGGACCCGCACTCGAGGTCCGCAAACAGGGACTGATAAAAAGAAAAGCGGGCCCGTTAATGTGGCCCGCTTTCCAACCCCCGTAAGGGCAGAACATGCTGAGGTGGGCTCAGCTGCTCATGTCATAGGCCCGTTCTCCGTGAACGCTTAGGTCTAGGCCATTTGTCTCGGTTTCGGCGTCTACGCGAAGCGGGGTCACCAGTGCAACCGCTTTTACCAAGACAACGGTCACAACGGTGGTGAAGAGACCGACAATTGCCAATCCGCCCAGCTGCGCCGTCCATGTGCCCAAACCAAAGACCGCAATCATGATTGTGCCAAAGATGCCCCCGATCCCGTGGACGGCAAAGACGTCCAGCGTATCGTCGATCTTGAGGATGTTTCGAACAACATTGACTGCTTCCTGACACAGGATACCGGCGACAGCGCCGATGATCAGGGCCTGGATCGGGTCAACAAAACCGGACGCCGGAGTGATAGACGCCAGACCCGCGATTGTGCCCGTTACCAAACCAACAAGAGAGGCTTTGCCGTATTTGATTTTTTCCCAGAGAGCCCACGACAACGAGGCGGCTGCAGCTGAAATATGGGTTACAGTCATTGCCATGGCTGCACCGCCATCTGCCGCGAGCTGAGACCCGCCGTTAAAGCCAAACCAACCAACCCAGAGCATCGCGGCACCGATCATAACAAATCCAGGATTATGCGGTGGGGTTGTGCGGTGGCGACGTGGACCAAGGAACGCGGCGATGATCAGCGCCGCCAGACCCGCAGTTTCGTGAACGACGATACCACCGGCAAAGTCCTTCACGCCGACTTCGCCAAAGAGCCCACCATCAGATAGAAAACCGCCGCCCCAGATCCAGTGAACAACAGGTGCATAACAGACCAGCATCCACAGACCCGAGAACAACAGAACAAAACCAAATCCAACGCGTTCCACATACGCGCCCACGATCAGGGCAGGCGTAATAATGGCAAATGTCATTTGAAAGGCAAAGAACAGGATTTCGGGTAAAGTACCGCTGAGACTGTCCGCTGTGATCCCGATCAAAAGCAGCTTATCCAAGCCGCCCCAATAGCCGCTTGTTCCACTGCCAAAAGCTATGGAATAGCCAGCGACCATCCACAGTATGCTCATCAAGCAGGCGATAGCAAAGCAATGCATAAACACGCTGAGCACATTGCGCGCTCGCACCAGTCCACCGTAAAACAATGCCAATCCAGGCAATGTCATGAAAAGAACCAGGGCTGTCGCCACTATGATCCAGGCTGTATCGGCACCGTTCATGGGCCTCTCCTTTGCAATCCGCGTATGGGTTGCTCAGCGTTCAAGCGAAAGGAGGTTGTAGAAAAAAGAGGCAAGGGCTCACAAATGCGCCAGTTCTTGACGCATTTTTTGAATTGACTAAAAATGTGGCGTTTTCAGGCTGTATCGCCTCGTTTTTCACCGATGCGTAAAAGTCCCTTGTGTAACAGGGTCAGCGCATGATTGCGGGCTTTTAGTCGAACATTATCCCGTCCGATGGCGCCAAATTCGATGGTTTCGACCTGCGTGTCGATCCCGCGACCTGACAGTCCAAAGCAAACACGCCCTTCGGGTTTGTGTTCGGACCCTCCCGGTCCAGCAATGCCCGTGATTGAAACCGTCAGGTGCACGGGCGCATGGTTCAAGGCGCCTTCTGCCATTTCTTGAGCGACCTGTTCGGAAACTGCTCCATGTGCATCAAGGGTTGTCAGTTTGACGCCCAGCATTTCTTGCTTGGCCAAATTAGTATAGGTTACGAAACCGCGCTCTACGACTGACGAGCTACCGGGAATGTCGGTTAGAGCGGCAGCGACGAGGCCCCCTGTGCAACTTTCAGCGGTTGCGATCATGACACCCAGGTCACGCGCTCTGTTCAAGAGATCGGTAACCGTCATAGTCCGAGCACCCCGTGTGAAAACCCTGCAAGCAGAATAACTCCGATTGCGGCAAAAACACCTGCAATCAAGTCATCTAGCATCACACCCAATGCGTCACCGCGGCGGTCTGCCCAACCAATCGGTCCCGGTTTGGTAATGTCAAAAAGGCGAAATAGTGCGAAACCTGCAATCCATCCTGGCCACAGGGCAGTGATCGGAATGTCATTTGCCCATGCCGGGTAAGAAATAGCCATCAGGGCAATGAACTGACCAGCGACCTCATCAATTACAATCTCAGAGGGATCGTGATCCTCCTTACCTGCTGTCATCACACCCGTGGCCCAGATGCCTGCAAAGATCACGATGAAGGTGGCAATGAGCAAAAGAGGAAAACCGCCCAATGAGTGCAAAACCAAAACTATGGGCAGAGCAGCGAAAGACCCCCAAGTACCGGGGGCAGGGCGCAGATAGCCAACACCGCCAACGGTGCCGATTAATGTGGCGATGTTCATGCCGACACCAGACAGGCGGTTGCCTGCGCAGCAATGCCTTCGCCGCGCCCGGTGAAGCCCAGTTTTTCTGATGTGGTCGCTTTGACTGAAACTTGATCGACGCTCAGTCCCATGATGCGGGCCATTTCAGTACGCATTGTTACAGCATGTGGTCCGACTTTGGGAAACTCACAGATGAGCGTGCAGTCGACGTTTGAAATGCGGTACCCTATTGAATGTGCCAACTCGACAGCGTGCTGCAGAAAAATCTCGCTGGCAGCCCCTTTCCATTGGGCATCTGAGGGAGGAAAATGTTGTCCAATGTCTCCACGAGCCAAGGCGCCATAGATCGCATCTGTTACCGCATGCATGCCGACATCGGCGTCAGAATGGCCCTGCAGTCCGCGCTCATAAGGAACAGCAACGCCGCACAAGACCACGTGGTCACCTGGTCCAAAGCGGTGCACGTCGAACCCATTGCCAAGTCTGATATCCATGTCTGTCCTTAATAGTCTTTCGGCGCGGGCAAAATCCTCGGGCCGTGTGATTTTGATATTATCTGAATCGCCCGGAACGATTGTGACGGTCATACCTGCAGCGCGTGCGACTTCGACATCATCAGCAGCTCCGCCCGGATGAGAAGCGTGTGCAGCTACAATTGCATCATAGCGAAACCCTTGTGGTGTTTGCGCGGCATACAAGCCATCGCGATCTTGCACGCCAGTCACGTTATCGAATTCGCCAGTCCACAAGGCATCTGTGATCGCCAAGCCGGGTGCCGCCGCAGGTGAGTGCTCCAACGCGTCCAGAACGTCATTGATTACGCGGTGCGATACACAGGGGCGGGCGACATCGTGGATCAGAATTTTGGTCACACCATACCCTGAAAGAACGGCCAGTCCGTTTTGAACGGAGTCAGCCCGGTTGGCCCCGCCGTGCGCAAGAATAAAATCGGTGCCCTCAAACTCGGTCCAAGCTTGGCGATCGTCATCCGCTAAGACCAGAACAATGTGATCCACCTTCAGCGATGTAAATTGTTGTAATGCCCAATCGGCGACCCGCTTTCCGGCCAGAGGGCGCCATTGTTTGGGAACGCCGCCTCCGGCGCGTTGTCCGCGACCTGCGGCGACAATCAGAGCTGCTGTGGTCATCGAATGTCTCTCTGTTACGTGTCGCCTGTATTTAGGCTGTGCTGACTGTCTGAGCAATCACCTGCGTCAACGTGCTTAAATTTTAGGCAAATGCTGTTTTGGTGAGCCTTGAAACACACCGTTCCATTGTGCAGTTACAGCCCTCTCGATAGAAAAGCCTCACTTGCACAAGGATTAGGCACATTGACCCTGCGTCTTGCCGATAAACAAATCAACGCTCCGGTGGTTCTGGCCCCGATGGCTGGAATCACCGATCGTCCGTTCCGTGATCTCGTCATGGGGTTCGGTGCTGGGATGGTGGTGAGTGAAATGGTTGCCAGTCAAGAAATGGTGCAATCCAAACCGGGTGTTCGGGAAAGGGCCGAACTGAGTGCGAATGTCGAAAACACCGCGGTGCAACTTGCCGGCCGCGAGGCTTACTGGATGGCCGAGGCCGCACGACAGGTTGCTGATCGTGGCGCTCAGATGATCGATATCAACATGGGCTGCCCCGCCAAAAAGGTCACAAATGGGTATTCTGGTTCTGCTTTGCTTAAAACTCCGGACCACGCGCTCACATTGATCGAGGCCGTTGTTGGGGCCGTCGATGTGCCGGTGACTTTGAAAACCCGATTGGGTTGGGATGACAAATTGCTGAACGCCCCAGATGTTGCCCGCCGTGCCCAAGATGCTGGGGTGCAGATGGTGACAATCCACGGTCGCACTCGATGCCAGTTTTACAAAGGGTCAGCGGACTGGCTGGCGATCCGTGCAGTCAAAGATGCCGTGACCATCCCGGTGATTGCGAATGGGGATATCACGAGCACCAAGCGCGCGCGCACCGCACTTGTCCAGTCACAAGCCAATGGCGTGATGGTCGGCCGGGGCGCGCAGGGGCGCCCTTGGTTGTTGGCGCAGATTGCACATGATCTTTGGGGGCAGCCCGCGCCCAAGATCCCGGGTGGGCAAGACTTGGTTGATTTGGTTTGCGCTCACTATGAGGCGATGCTTGCTTTCTATGGAGTCGATCTCGGTCTTCGGGTTTCGCGCAAGCATTTGGGCTGGTACATGGACGAAGCTTCAACCCCAGCCCCAATGCGACGGGCGGTATTGACGGCCAAAGCCCCGGACAAAGTGTTGTCTCTGTTGCCAGAGGCATTGATGTTCGCCCCGGAGGAAGCGGTATGACGTCAGATCACGCCATTTGGGCCTCTTTGCCGGTCCCTGCTTTTCTGATCGACGATCGGGATCGCATTGCTGATGTAAATTCAGCAGGCGAAGGGTTCCTGAACGCTTCGGTCAAAGCAATCACCGGCAATCCTGTATGGGATCAGATTGCAATTGATGCGCCCATAGAAGAAGCCTTTGAGAGGGCGCGATGGAACGGGACGCCCTTGTTTGTAAACGACATCGATGTTGGATCAGGTCAACGTGCACCGTTGCAATGCGCTTTGCAGATCGCGCCATTGCAAGGGCACCCGGGTACCATGATCTTGATCATCACCCCGCGAGAGCTGGCGGGGCGCATGACGCAAAACCATTCCGTAAAGTCGGCGGCCCAATCTGCCATTGGCATGGCTGAAATGTTGGCGCATGAAATAAAGAACCCGCTGGCTGGTATCACCGGCGCCGCGCAACTTCTTGGCATGAACCTTTCGGCGGAAGATCTTGAATTAACTGATCTTATTGTTGAAGAGAGCCGTCGGATTGTTAAGCTTTTGGAGCAGGTGGAACAGTTTGGGAATTTGTCGGCTCCGGATTTCAAGCCTGTAAATATCCATGACGTTCTAGATCGCGCGCGCCGATCAGCGGTATTAGGTTTCGGCGCGCATATGACCATTATCGAGGATTATGATCCTTCGTTGCCAATGGCCTATGGCGATCCTGATCAGTTGCTGCAGGTGGTCTTGAATCTGCTCAAGAACGCTTCTGAAGCTGCAAACCCCAAAGGCGGAACAATTCGGCTGCGGAGTTATTACGAGCATTCGTTCCGGATGCGCCGTAGCGATGGCAGTGGTCAATCGTTGCCTTTGCAAATCGAAATCATCGATGACGGTCCCGGACTGCCGGACAAAATCCGGGCCGATATTTTTGATCCGTTTGTTTCGGGGCGTGAGAACGGAACCGGTCTTGGCCTCGCTCTGGTAAGCAAGATCATTTCGGACCATGACGGCTGGATATCGGTCACTTCGGTTCCGGGAAAAACGGTGTTTCGACTATCCCTACCGCGTGTTCCGCGCCCCAAATCACAAGAGGAGTCGCTCTGATGGATGGTACTGTTCTGGTCGCTGATGATGATCGCACAATTCGTACGGTGCTGACACAGGCTTTGACACGCGCCGGGTGCAAGGTGCATGCAACCAGTTCGCTTACAACACTGATGCGCTGGGTTGCCGAAGGAAAGGGCGATGTGGTCATTTCCGACGTCATTATGCCGGACGGCAACGGTTTGGAAATGCTACCGAAAATTGCTGAGGATCGGCCAGGGTTGCCGGTTATCGTCATCTCTGCTCAGAACACGATCATGACAGCGATTCAGGCGGCTGAGGCAGAGGCCTATGATTACCTCCCCAAACCGTTTGACCTGCCTGATTTGATGAAACGCACGGCGCGTGCGTTGGAGCAAAAACAGCGACACAGCTCGCCGACACAACAAACCAGTTCTGAGCGCCCTGAAGAACTGCCTCTTGTGGGGCGGACGCCGGTAATGCAATCGCTCTATCGTTTGATCGCCAAGGTCATGAATACCGATTTGCCCGTTGTGATATCTGGCGAAAGCGGAACCGGTAAATCTTTGATTGCAAGGGCCTTACACGACTTTTCAGACCGCAGAACCCTGCCATTTGTGACGGTGACTGGCGCTGACTTGCAAGATCTAGAAGGGCCTGCGCGTGTCTTGGCACGCGTCAAGGGTGGCACGTTGCTGGTGGATGAAATTGCCGATCTCGACGACGAGGCGCAGGCACGTTTGGTGCGTATGATAGACGCCCCGGGCGAGCATGTGCCGCGGTTCATGGCGACAAGTCAGGGCGATTTGGCAGCTGCGATGGAGGCCGGACAGGTTCGGCAAGACCTGTATTATCGGTTGTGTGGCGCACCTGTGCATGTTCCAGCCGTGCGCGAGCGCGTAGATGACATTCCTCTTTTGACAGAGCATTTTCTAGCCAAAGCTGAGCGTGAAGGCATGCCTAAACGCTGGTTGAGCGCAGATGCAGCGGACTTGTTCCGGATTTATTCTTGGCCGGGCAATGTTCGTCAGCTCGAAAATGCCATCCGGCGGTTGGGATTAACCAGCCGTGCAGATGAAATCACCCGAGCTGAAGTTGAGGCGGTTTTAGGGAGTCAGCCCGAGGTCGAGCCCGTGCTTGGGGGCGGGGACCGCGAAAAACTCTCGGCGTCGGTTGCACGGCACCTGCGTCGCTATTTTGATCTGCATGGGAACATGTTGCCGCCACCGGGGCTGTATCCGCGAATCTTACGTGAGATTGAGGCGCCCCTGATTGAGATTGCGTTAGATGCTACAGGGGGAAATCAGGCAAAATGCGCGGACCTGTTAGGCATTAACCGTAATACGTTGCGGAAAAAAATCACTGACCTCGATATTCAGGTGACACGGCGCCGCAAACTGATGTAATATCGCCACACAAACCGTGGCATCCATGCTTCAGTATGGTAAAGACCACGATATATGGCGGTTCGTTGCGCGAGCAACACATCAGAATGAGGGCAGCAAGTGGCAACTCGGTCACAGCAAGGGCCGATCAATTGGATCAGCCGGGTGCGAAAAACCAGAAGGGCCCGTAGTATCGGGACATTAGGGTTGGTTGTTTTGGGCCCGGTTCTGACGTTGGCAACCTATCTCGTCTTTGGGCCATTTGATCTGGGCGTTTCCGCGCCGGCTCTGCGATTTATTCTACTCGCGGATCTTGTTTATATTCTTGTTCTAGCTGCCTTGGTACTGGGGCAAGTGGGGCGATTGGTAGCTGCGCGTCGGGCCAAATCTGCCGGGTCCAGGCTCCACCTTAGGTTGATTGGTGTTTTCACTCTCTTAGCGCTTATTCCAACGGTAACTGTGGCTATTTTTGCCGGTTTGACCGTGAATATCGGCCTTGAAGGATGGTTTTCTGACCGCGTACGCGAGGTTGTTGGATCGTCGTTATCCGCAGCCGAAGCGTACGAGGACGAACATCAGCAAGGACTTAGTCAGGATGCGCTTGCCTTAGCCCGTTTTCTGGATCAGGCACGAGGGCGCAACTTTTTCATTAGTGATGCTGAGCTGCGAAGTGTTCTAGCCCAAGGCCAATCCCAAATTCAACGAGGGCTGCGTGAGGCCTACGTGATTGATGGCGTGGGTGAAATTCGCGCGCGTGGTGACCGGTCTTACCTTTTTGATTTTGAGCAGCCGACGAAAGAGCAAATTAGCGATGCAACCAAGAGCGGACAGTTGATTATCCAAGATTGGGATAACAACGAATTCCGGGCTTTGGTGCCGTTACAAGCGTATGTTGATCGATATTTGTATGTCAGCCGTGACGTTGATGGGCAGATCTTGAATTTGCTGGATGACACCAAAGAAACCGTACGCCTGTATCAACAATTGGAAAGCGACCGAGGGCGTGTGCTGTTTGAATTTGGCCTGCTGTATCTGGGGTTTGCTGTGATTTTGATCTTGGCGGCTGTCTGGTTGGGGCTGTGGTTCGCTGAGCGATTGTCACGCCCTGTTGGGCGTTTGACCACAGCTGCGCAACGCGTGGGTGCCGGGGATTTGGGCGTGCAGGTTGTCGAAGAGGATGGAGATGATGAGATCGCTATGCTGGGGCGTTATTTCAACCAAATGACCCGCCAACTCAAAGGACAGCGCGACGCCCTGCTTGAAAACACGCATCAAATCGAAATGCGTCGTCGAATGTTTGACTCCGTTTTGTCCTCGGTCACATCTGGTGTGGTGGGGTTGGACTCTGATGGCCGTGTGACCTTTGTCAATCGTTCTGCAGAGCGGTTGTTGGATTGGCATGGGGATGAGCGGACTTTGGCCTTGGGGGTCGCTGTGCCCGAATTCCTGCCACTCTTCGATGCGCTACAAACAAGTGGATCCGAGAGCATTCAGGACGAAGTTAAAGTCACCCGCAAAGGGCAGTTGGAAAATCTGCTAGTTCGTATGGCAACGCGACGTGGTGAAGACAACGGCTTAGAGGGGTATGTTGTCGCCTTTGATGATGTGACGGATTTGGTCAGTGCCCAACGCATGGCGGCTTGGGGCGATGTAGCACGCCGGATCGCGCATGAAATCAAAAACCCTTTGACCCCAATTCAATTGAGTGCGGAACGTATAAAGCGCAAGTTCGCTCGTATGCTGCCGGACGAGGATCGGGACAAGTTGGAATCCATGACGGATGTTATTATTCGTCAAACCAATGATTTGCGTCGCATTGTTGATGAGTTTTCGAAATTTGCTCGTATGCCAGCCCCCGAAAAGCGAGAAGATGATCTGACAAGGTTAGTCCGTGACGCAGTTTTGTTGCAACAAACCGGCCAACCGGATGTGCAGATACGTTCTGTTTTGCCTGATCGGGAATTACCTGTGGATATCGATGCGACGATGCTTGGACAAGCGTTGACGAACCTGATCAAGAATGCAGGCGAAGCGATCGAGACATTAAAGGCCGCGGGGACAGTTCAAGACCTGACGCCACAAATCGAAGTTATACTCGAAGCAGTTGAAAACGGAAGCGTCATCACGATCGCCGACAACGGGATTGGCCTACCTGAAGATCGGGCGCGGTTGTTTGAACCTTATGTCACAACTCGCGACGAAGGGACCGGCCTCGGTCTCCCAATTGTTAAGAAAATTATCGAAGAACACGGTGGCACACTCGTTCTTGAGGATGCGCCGATTTTTGACGGGCAAAGCCATTTCGGGGCGAAGGCGGTGATCCGTCTTCCGAAAACGGACCGGCAGCCCAAACAAGCACCAACTGTTCTGGTGCCAAAGACAAACAGTGAAAGCAGGGTAATATGAGTGATATTCTGATCGTTGACGATGAGCGCGATATTCGCGAACTGGTTTCTGACATTCTTCAGGATGAAGGGTATTCTACACGTCTTGCGGGCAATTCAGATGATTGCATGACTGCGATCAATGATGAACCTCCGGGCCTATTGATCTTAGATATCTGGTTGAAAGACAGCCGCATGGACGGGATCGACATTCTGAAGGCGGTCAAACGGGACAACCCGGATGTACCGGTCGTGATTATCTCGGGACATGGTAACATTGAAATCGCCGTTGCAGCGATCAAACAGGGCGCCTACGATTTCATTGAAAAACCCTTCAACATTGATCAGTTGATGGTAGTTATACGACGCGCAATGGAGGCATCGGTCCTGCGTCGCGAGAACAGTTCGCTTAAGCGGCGCGAAGTGACAAATGCTGAAATGATCGGGAATTCAGCCTCTTATCGCACTATGTTAGGGCAACTGGACAAAGTCACCAAATCCAATGGGCGCGTTATGCTCAAGGGGCCGGCAGGATCCGGCAAAGAGATCGCAGCGCGGTATATACACGCCAACTCCAACCGTTCCAGTGCGCCTTTTGTGACAGTGAACTGTGCAGGCATCGAACCAGATCGCGTCGAAGAGGTCTTGTTCGGGCGCGAAACGTCAGAACGCGGAGTTGAAACGGGCTTGTTGGAGCAGGCCCATGGTGGTGTGGTTTATTTCGACGAAGTCGCGGATATGCCTTTGGGTACGCAATCTAAAATCCTGCGTGTGTTGGTTGATCAGCAATTCCAGCGTGTTGGGGGGGCAGACAAGGTGCGGGTGGATTTGCGTGTTATTTCCTCGACCAACAAGGATCTAGATACTGAAATTCAGGCGGATCGGTTCCGCGAAGAGCTGTACCATCGTTTGAATGTTGTCCCGATTGCTGTTCCATCTCTTGAAGAGCGCCGCGAAGATATTCCTGTCCTGGCAGAGCATTTCATTGAAATGTGCAACGGGACCCAAGGCCTGCCACTACGCGAGCTCAGCGATGAAGCGATTGCTTTGCTGCAAACCATGATTTGGCCTGGCAATGTGCGCCAGCTTAAGAATTTGGTCGAACGGGTCCTAATTTTGGGCGACAGCACGGGTCCGATTGAAGCACGGGAGTTGCCAAATGACGAAGAGAAAACCGCCGAAGATGGCCGGGTCGTTTTGTCGGGGGCGCTTGCGACACTACCCTTAAGAGAAGCTCGCGAAGCTTTTGAGCGAGAATACCTACTTACTCAAATTAACCGTTTTGGGGGTAACATCAGCCGCACCGCCAGCTTTGTTGGGATGGAACGGAGTGCCTTGCACCGCAAGCTAAAATCGCTCGGCGTTGTAACGTCAAACAAAGCCGGAGCGCGGGTCGCGCATGTTGATGATGTGTCAGAGGCGGTGGAATAACCCACCGCCACTAAGGCAGATCGCGTGCATTGGTTAAGAGACTGAGACCCAAAGTTGGTTATCCCTGTTTGCTCTTAACTTGCGAGATGATTTGGAAACCACCGTCCTCGTTCTTGATGTAACAGGAAGTTTCTGTCAGCGAGGGCAGGGTTGTCGTTGTAGCAATGGGCGCGCTTGCTTTCACACCGGCACTACAGAGTGGGATTGAGACCGGTGAATATCCCTTGTTTGCCATGCACTGAGTCAGCACGCGATTGCGCAAATCCTTGTTGACGTCCACTGAATAAATCCCGCCATCTACCCAATACCCTGGGCGATACCAACAATTACCAGCTCCGTTGCAGATCGATGAACCGGGATAGTAGATAGGTGGGCGTTGCCGGATCTGCTCGGATATCGGAACATCCTTCAGAGCTTTGACTTCGCAATTGGTCTCGTCAGTTTGTAGCCGTGTGACAGTGGCACCAGGTTTGTAATATACATCAAGCGGCCCGGTGCAGGCACCGAGGACAAGCGTAAGCGGTAGAAAATGAATAGAAACTCTCATTGTGCTATTGTGCGAGGTTGGGGGCGATTTGACAATTGAATTGACGCTCCAAATAGCATCTGCCATTCAAAACATTCAGGCATTAAAGGGCCCAGAACCATGAAGGTAATCATTTGCGGTGCAGGTCAGGTTGGATGGCAAATTGCGCGCCACCTTTCGGGAGAGCACAACGATGTCACTGTGGTTGATAGCAACCCAGATCTGGTCCGCCGTGCCACCGACTCCTTAGACGTTCAAGGTATTGCTGGATTTGCCAGCTATCCTGATGTTTTGGACCGTGCGGGTGCGCGGGATGCTGACATGATCATTGCAGCCACGTATTCGGATGAAGTCAATATGGTGACCTGCCAAGTGGCGCATTCAGTGTTTGGAATCCAACGGAAAATCGCGCGCTTGCGATCTCAGAGTTATCTAACGGCCATTTATTCGGATCTCTATCGACGGGATCATCTGCCTATTGATGTCGTTATCAGCCCTGAACGCGAAGTTGCGGCGGCCGCAATGCGACGCCTCTCGGCCCCGGCTGCATTTGATACCGAAGTCTTCATGGATGGACAGGCGCAGTTGCTGGGTGTTTCGATTGGGGAAGATTGCCCCATCGTGAACACGCCGTTGCGGCAGTTAACCGACCTATTTTCCACATTGCGATCAATAGTTGTCGGTGTGCGCCGCAAGGGGTCGCTGTTTGCACCGGAGCCAAATGATCAATTGTTCGTTGATGATGAATGTTACGTTTTTACTCACGTAGATGACGTTAACAGAACGATGGAAGTATTTGGAAAAGAGCAGAAAAAACAGGATCGTGTTGTCATCGTTGGAGGTGGGAACGTTGGGTTGGAAGTGGCCAAAACACTGGAAGAACAGGAAGGTCGAATTCGGTCAAAGGTGATCGAGCGAGATCGCCCCAGTGCCGAACGTGCCGCCGAGGTTCTTGAGCGGACGATCGTATTGTTTGGGGATGGGCTGGATTCGTCTTTGTTGAGCGAGGCGGGAATCGCACGAGCGGATGCGATGTTGGCGGTTACAGATGACGATAAAACCAACATGTTGGCTGCTGTCCGAGCTAAAGCAGAAGGATGTCCGCTTGCCATTGCTTTGATCAACGACCCTACCTTAGTTCCGCTTATGGGGCCCTTGGGGATTGATGCATATATCAATCCGCGGGCCACGACCGTGAGTTCGATTTTGCGGCACATCCGCCATGGGCGCGTGCGGCAAGTCTACTCTATCGGTGATGCCGAAGCTGAGGTGATTGAGGCCGAAGTGCTTTCGACGTCACCCATGGCGGGGCAAAAGCTACGTGATATTGATTTTCCAGAAGGAGTTTTGGTGGGGGCTGTGCGCAAAGACGATCAGGTGCTGCGGCCCACTGGAAGCCTCAGGATTGAAGCGGGGGATGTTGTCGCAATCTTTGCAATGGCCGATGATGTTCCAGAAGTAGAACGTCTGATGCAGGTTTCGATCGACTTTTTCTAATGCGGCATAGCAAGCAACAAAACCTGTCGACCCTAAGACGGCTGCCACTGTTCCTGTTGATTTGGGGCGTGACGGCGTTGTCGATGTGGATCCCTGCATTGCTTGCACTGAACCAAGACAATCACCCGGTCTCTCGGTCCTTCTTCTACTCTGGCATTCTGGGCATCATCATCGTGACGATGATCGCGATCTCGATGCAAAACCGGGTCCCTCGGTACGGGACTCTCGGGCAACTTTTGGCACTGTTGGCAACTTTTGCGTTCCTGCCTGTGTTCTTGGCTGTGCCCCTACATGATGCCCTGCAAACCACCAGCTTTCTGAACGCCTACTTTGATATGGTAAGCGCCATCACGACGACTGGGGCGGACATGTTTCCAGATCCAGACCGGTTGCCATCGGCCGTGCATTTATGGCGGGCCATGGTCGGATGGATGGGCGGTCTTTTGATGTGGATAGCGGCCTCTGCAATCCTTGCGCCTTTATCCCTTGGTGGGTTTGAGGTTACGACGCGAGGAGAACCGGGACGAGCCGTGGCGGGATTGGCGCAAATTGAACGTGCCGATCCTAGGGGTAGATTATTGCGCGTGGTAAGAACCCTGGCCCCGATTTACGTGGCGCTCACGGCTGTTGTCTGGGTCTTGTTGTTAATCGCAGGCGAGCAGGCGTTAACCGCAATTTGTCATGCTATGTCCGTTTTGGCGACCTCGGGGATTTCTCCGGTGGGTGGGATGAACGGGTCAACCGCAGGCATCACAGGTGAAGTGATTTTGTTTCTGTTTATGTTCTTTGCGCTGTCACGTTTGACGTTCTCATCAGACACCGCAACGAGTGGGTATTCCCGGCTAGACAAAGATCCAGAGTTCCGCATCGGATTGATGATAGTTGTCGGGGTCCCCATTTTGCTGTTCTTGCGGCACTGGCTGGCGGCTTACGAGATCAGTACCTCAGAAAACTTATGGCTCGGATTGCGCTCGTTGTGGGGAGGGATGTTCACGGTAATGTCTTTTCTCACCACGACCGGCTTTGAAAGCAACGATTGGGAAGAGGCCCGGAAGTGGTCGGGTTTGGGGACACCGGGTCTGATCCTGATGGGTCTTGCAATGATCGGAGGAGGGGTCGCCACAACCGCGGGCGGCGTCAAGTTGTTACGTGTGTTTGCGTTATACTTGAATGGGCTGCGCGAAATGGAGCGACTTGTGCACCCGTCGTCTGTCAGTGGCGAAGGCGGCGGTAACCGTCGCATTCAAAAAGATGGTGCGTTTATTGCGTGGGTTTTCTTTATGATGTTCGCGTTGTCTCTGGCAGTGATCTGCCTTGCTCTGTCTGCGCTTGGATCCGGGTTTGACGAGGCGTTGATCCTTGGGATTTCGGCGCTGACAACAACGGGACCGCTGATCCAGTTAGCCAGCGAAGTTCCGATTCGACTGACGGATCTGGGGCCCGCAGCCAAAGGCGTTATGTGTGCAGCCATGGTTATCGGACGTCTGGAAACCCTCGCGATCATCGCATTGATCACGCCAAATTTGTGGAGAAACTAATTTTGTGTCTGGGTCATTCCGGCTGACCAATCGCTTTTTCGGCTGGAATCTCTCTTAATGGCACTCCATACTCTTTTCACAGGGTACGCGTTGATCCGCAGCGCGTTGTAAGAACAAAGGCGAGAATTCAATAAAATGGCTTCGGACAGACAGAATCTGCAGGATGCGTTCCTGAATCATGTGCGGAAAACCAAAGTTCCGGTCACAATTTTCCTGATCAACGGCGTGAAATTGCAGGGTGTTATCACCTGGTTCGACAATTTTTGTGTGCTTTTGCGCCGCGACGGACAGTCGCAGCTTGTCTATAAACACGCAATTTCGACAATTATGCCGGCACAGCCGATCAGTCTTTATGAGGGCGAAGACGCCTCTTGATGGAACATGATAGGGTCCTCACCCGCGCTTGGGTGTTGCACCCAGAAATAAAATCCGACCAAGACCGCCGCGACCCCAAACCGGCGCTGCAAGAAGCTGTCGCTCTGGCTGCGGCTTTGCCTGACCTTGATGTGGTCGGGTCAGATATCGTGCGCTTGCCCAAAGCGCATGCTGGGCATTTGTTCGGATCTGGCAAAATTCAAGAACTGCACGATACGCTGCACGCGGCCGAGATTGATTTGGTCTTGATCGATGGACCGGTGACACCGGTGCAGCAACGCAATTTGGAGAAGGCTTGGGGCGTTAAAATTCTGGACCGAACCGGCCTGATCCTTGAGATTTTTAGTGACCGAGCACGGACACGCGAGGGTGTTTTGCAGGTCGAGATGGCTGCGCTCAGCTATCAACGGACGCGATTGGTTCGGGCATGGACACACCTGGAACGTCAACGTGGCGGACTTGGGTTCGTTGGGGGGCCGGGTGAAACCCAGATTGAAGCGGACCGTCGCGCCATCGATGATCAGCTGGTCCGCTTGCGTCGTCAACTGGATAAGGTTGTGAAAACACGCACGTTGCACCGGGCGGCACGGGCCAAGGTTCCGTACCCAATTGTTGCGCTTGTTGGTTATACCAACGCTGGAAAGTCGACGCTTTTCAACCGTTTGACTGGTGCCGATGTTATGGCCAAAGATATGCTCTTTGCCACACTTGATCCAACCATGCGCAGGGTCGTTTTGCCTGATGGGCCCGAGGTGATCTTGTCTGACACTGTGGGGTTCATTTCCAGTCTTCCAACTGAATTGGTCGCGTCATTTCGTGCGACCCTTGAGGAAGTCTTGGGGGCTGATCTAATCATTCATGTCCGCGACATCAGTCATGCGGATACCGAAACACAGGCTACAGACGTTGAAACCATCCTTAGCACCCTAGGGATTGATACAGAGCGTCCACGGCTCGAAGTTTGGAACAAGATTGATCTTCTGGACGCAGAGGAAGGCGACGCCATTCGGGCGCGGGCAGAGCGCGATCCGGCTGTATTTGGTATTTCGGCGGTCACCGGCGAAGGTCTGGATACGCTTCTGGAGACGATCGCCGAGCAAATCCAGGGTGCACGTCATTTGACTGAAATGGTCTTGGGGTTTTCCGAAGGCAAAAAACGGGCGTGGCTGTTTCAACAAGATTTGGTGATTTCGGAAACTCAATCCGAAGATGGATTTGTGTTGACCGTTCAATGGACGGCCGTCCAACAGGCGCAGTTTGACTCTTTGTAAAAACGATCAGCGCCCTTCAATCTGGCGCTGATAATCATCGGCATCGAACCAACCAAGCGACGAAACGACTTGGTAGTCACTGTTCAACTCCCATTCCTCCCATCCACCAACGACAACGTGGTTTTTGGTTTTCGCGTGGTGCCCCTCAAGCGTCCATATGAATATTGCGTGGCTCCCGGCACGACGCATTAAATCGCATCGGACCTCCAAATCTGGAAATTCAGCATAGAACCCGGCGGCCATCTCAATAATCGAGGCACGTCCTTTCAGAACCTCGCCTCGGTTAATACAAATTTGCCCGTCCTGAGCATAAAACCCAGCGACTGCCGCAGGATCGCCAGAACTCCACGCGATGGCATATTCCTGCGCGAGGGTTTGCAAAATATCACGTGCACTTGCCATAAACGAATTCCTCCAATTGAACCTTAGGCTACGTCAAAGTTGGGGCTCACGTCTATGGGGTTGAATTAGAGGTCTAATTTTTGGGGGTCAGGGTCGTTATACCCACCGCCGCGGCACGTGCCAAATTGGTATCCAGGGACATGGGAATGTATTCGCCGCGCCGCCAGAGTTGGGCAAGATCATCGTAGTATCGTGACAGGAAGTGGCCAGATTGACCGGTAGATGAAATAAAGACGGAGCTGTTGGGATCCGCAAAATCATAGACGCCACGATAACCAGCCCCATGAACATTCTGGAACGGAAACGGATCTTCGCCAGAGGTCCGGCCTCGTTGTAATGTGTTGTCCCCGCCGCTGGTCGATTGACGGATATTTACAAAATAGCGAAGCACAGGAACTTTACCTAGGGTAGGGTGATCGTGGGTTGCTTGATGGGCATCCCCCCACCGCAAAGATTCAAGGGCCGTTCCATATCGCTCACTTATCCAGATCAGGGCATCATCTAAGGCGAGGCGAGCCATTTCCGTACATGTTTCCTCGGCAGCGCTGTGTCGTACGTTACACCAGCTCGCAGCGCCGTCTACATTTCGATAAACACGCTCGATAAAGAGCGGCTCAACATGTTTGAACTCCTCGGCTAGCGGTCCCAATTCGTCTGCAACGAGGCGTTGTTGAAGGGCACGTATCCACGCCGCATAAATTAGTGGCTCTGGCAAATGCTCGTTCATTTCACCATTCCAATCGGCAAGCAGGGCCAAGGCAATTTGACGTTGCCGAGCAGGAGTCCCCTCGGGCGCTGCTTCCCCAGTGAACCAAAGGTCCGCCCCAATCAGAGGGAGCAAAGACCTGGCGGTAGAGCTGACGGGATCTAGTTGCGCTTCGATAAAGCTGTCGCGGGTGTGAACCTGACGCGATTGCATCAACCGCTGCCAACGTTGGATGCGCTGACTGTCGCCCCAAATATAGGACACGTGGTTTGGGAAAGGGCGTTCAATCAATTTGTTGTTAGTGTTTCCCAACAACCCGCCACGGGGCGATACAAATTGCGGGTTGGCTGCATAAGGCGCACGTCCTTGCCAACGGTTTGCAATGCGCCAACCCTGGCTGGGTAGGCGGCCCTTGCTTTGGTGACGGGCATCGCGGCGGGGCACAGCCCCAACCAGTTTCATGCCAATATCTGTCTTGTCTGCGAGCGAGAGATTAAGCGAAGGGGAAATGAAACCTTCGCCAATCGCGATTGCTTCGCGTACTGATTTGGACTGCATCAGGTCCAGAGCTGCAGAAAGAGTTGTGTCTTTGGGGCTAAGCGCGCTCCACCCCAAAGCAACCAGATGACCCGGCGGGGTGATAGTGCTGAGCGAATAGTGGCTACCCGGTAAAACTGGCCCATTTTCTGTCCACCGGAGTGTCAGTGTAATGGGGCGCGCGTCTTTGATTTCTATGATCGAGGGGCGCGTTTCAAATGTTTTGTATCCATCCGGTGTCAGATATTCTTCGGGGTTCTCTGGGTTCAAACGCTCAATGAATAGATCCTGATCATCTGCATAAGAAGATGTGACGCCCCAGCCCAAACGATCGCTACGCCCGGTAAGGATTGCGGGTAAACCGGGGATCGAAGCCCCGATGACCCCGCCTTTAGACAGTTCCAGTCTGGCCAAGAACCATGTGCTTGGAGCGCTGAACCCAAGATGAGGATCGTTGGCCAAAAGTGTGCCACTCGATGCGGATCGGGATGGCGCTGCGGTCCAGGCGTTAGACGCACCTGCCAATCCGCGGGCTGGAAAAGGGGATAAAGGATCAGATGGCATCGGAATGCTTTGGGCAAACCTAGGGGCTTCGGGGAAAATCATTGCGTATTCAGGTAACGCCGCGATGCCCGTTCCGGGCGTGTCTGGTAAAATATCAATCAGCCTCTTAGCGTCGTTCAACATCAACGAGGTGCGCGCGCGTAGGACTTCCTCTTCCAGATGACCAGACAGTTGCAAGCTCATCAACTTGATTATCGCGATGCTATCCGCAGGCTGCCACGGTGCAACCGGGGCATTGAATAGAAACATTTCGGGCGCTCCGCGTCCTAATGCTTCTTCGTTGATTTCCGCCAAACGGGCATTCACACCTGCAGAGTAGGCCTGCAAGGCTGCCTGAGTGTAGTCGGTTTGCACACTGACAGATTGCTGGGCAAGACGATACAGATCCAATCGTCTGAGTAATCGGTCGATCCGGACAGTGCGTTCCCCAAAAACTTCGGACAATCGCCCCTGAACCGTGCGACGAAAGATCGTCATCTGCCACAGCCGGTCCTGAGCATGCGCATAGCCAAGGCCAAAATAAGTGTCTGGATCGTTTGCCCCAAAAATATGCGGCACGTTGGCGTTGTCGCGAACGATCTCGACGGGAGCGGATAGGCCCTGCACGTCAACAGTCTGATCGTAGTCAGGTAAGGATTGACCTGCCAGATAATAAATCAACGCCACGCTGGCTACAACAAGAGCAATTAGCCCGGCTGCAAGCCGCATTAGCCAGCGAAACAACAATGCCATGGGTGATCCATTTGTATAGGTGACGTTGCTCGGCACCCTAGATCAACTGGTGTTCAGGGAAAAGGTGAGAGCTTGTCTATTTTCAATGCAAAACTTTGGCAGTCAAAAAATATATCATGCCATGTTCCAGAATTCACTAAGGTTACGTGAGGTCAAAGAAAAAGGGTGAGGCCCATTCGGCTTCACCCTTGAAAATCATCGGTAATTTCCTCGGAAATCAGGGGATGATCCGTGTGTATTTTGTCCCTTCCAAGGTCGCCCCGACACGCAATCCGGCGCGACCAAACACGGCGGCCAGAACTGGCGAGCGCAATGTGTTCGTGTCAGCCGCCAGCGAGTCGCCCTGATCACTCACCACGTATTCAAGATCGGCACCCGCAGCCCACCCGCTGGAATGGCGGAAATCGCGCAGTGCATCATCGGTCATGAAAAACAGAACGTGTGCATATTGCTGCGCCCCGATCTGAAACCCCCCACTGCCCTTGATCGCCGAGTAGTAATCAAGGGTAACGCCGTTCACTCGGAGTGCGCCCCGACCATAGCCACCGCCGAATACAAACCCCGCCTCGGTGATTAGGGGCATGATCAACATTCCGGCGGCTTTGTTCGCAATGTCGACTGTGTTGGGAAACTGATTGTACATTTCATTAAGAGTAGCGTTTACGCGGGCGTCGATTGTTGCAGACGCATTGCTGCCGACGCCGTTTCCACAGGCTGCGGTCATGGATAAACCCGCTACACCAAGGGCAAAGCCACGACGGGTTAGTCGAGGGGATTTGGAACTGCTCATTTTCTGTCTCTGTATTCGTGCCTGAAAAAGCCGGTTTTCCGGTCTTGATGGGGAACATACGCAGAATGCGGTGCCCTGTCACGGGGGCAGAGCGCCTATTCGGCGGGTTGTCGCCATGAAATTTTTGCGACCCGCGCGTTATGCTTGCAAATATTTGGCAATAGCGGGCGCGAAATAGGTTAGAACACCATCGCAACCGGCGCGTTTAAAAGCCATCAAGCTCTCTAACATGATCTTTTCGCCGTCGATCCATCCGTTCTGGGCAGCGGCCTGGATCATCGCGTATTCGCCGGATACTTGATAGGCATAGGTCGGAACGCCGAATGTGTCTTTGACCCGGTGGCAAATATCTAGGTAAGGCATGCCTGGTTTCACCATGACCATATCTGCGCCTTCGGTAAGGTCACGCTGGATCATCCGCAGCGCTTCGTTTGAATTGGCTGGGTCCATCTGATAGGTCTTCTTATCGCCAGTCAGAGCACCAGATGCCCCAACAGCATCCCGAAACGGGCCATAAAAGGCGCTAGCATATTTAGCTGCGTAGCTGAGTATCATGACATTGTGGTGACCTGTCGTTTCGAGGGCCTGCCGCATGGCACCGATCCGTCCATCCATCATATCTGAGGGGCCAATGATATCGGCCCCTGCATCGGCTTGGGCCAGTGTCATTTTAACCAGCGCTTCGACAGTGGCATCGTTGACAATTTCTCTATCCACAACATACCCGTCGTGCCCGTTGATGTTATAAGGGTCCAGTGCGACATCGGTCATAACTGCCAGATCAGGCGCGACCGATTTGATTGCTCGGATCGCCTTGTTGGTCAAATTGTCAGGGCTCCAGGCTTCGGCACAATCTTCGGTTTTGAGGCTGGCATCAGTATATGGAAACAAGCAGATGGCTGGTATTCCCAATGCGGCCGCTTCAATTGCGGCTTGTGCAACTTTATCGACGCTGCGACGCATCACGCCCGGCATGGAATTGACGGGTTCTTCTATACCTTCGCCGTCGCGCACAAAAACCGGCCAAATCAGATCATCCACACTGATCGAGTTTTCCCGAACCAGTCCGCGAATGGCCTCTGATTTTCGCGTGCGTCTTGGACGGGCTGCGGGAAATGGGGCAATCGTAGGTTTCATGGTCGCGGCTCCTTGAACTATTGTGTTGTGGGTGGCATGGAATCCTGATGGTCTCAAGAGAAACAATCGTCGCGTGCTGTTGAATGCATGGGCCGGGCCGAAAAACGGACCGTGATAACAAAGGGCAGGGGATTTGGATTGGTATAATTCGATTTTTGAACTGATCGATATGCGCAGCTTTTCGAACCTTTGGTTCTGGATTGCTTTAGCTGTAGGATGGTCAACCGCCAGTCATTGGATCATTGGTGTTCCGTTTGATATGGTGGTGCGTGCTCGTCGGACAGGGGGGCAGGCGATGGTTGACCTGCAAGACATTGTTCGCGTCAACGTAAATCGGATGCTCTATATCAACCACTTGTCCGGCATGTGGTTATTGGGAGTGATCTGTTTTGTCCTGTCCACCTTGGCGGTCTTGGGTTTTTACTATTTTGTCGAATTTGCTCAGGCCGTGTTTCTGATCGGGTTTCCTATGTCCCTTGTTGGTTTGGTTAATTTGGCGGGTGCGCGCCGGATTAGGGCCGAGGATCTGCAAGGGGTGGATCTCATCAAGCGGTTGAACCGCTGCCGGATTTACACACAGATCATCGGTATGGTTTCGATTTTTGTAACGGCGCTCTGGGGTATGTACCAGAACCTGTCAATTGGTGTACTAGGCTAATTCTCTTACCCCTTTCCCGCGCGAGGCAGTAAAATGGCATCCGAACAAATCATCGTGGGCGGAGCCCCCGAAGGGTTCGACGCAAAGTTGATCTTGAAAGAGATCGAACGCCAAAGCAGCCCGGTCCTTCATATTGCGCGGGATGACAAACGGTTAGAGGCAATGCGCGCAGCCCTTGCCTTTTTCGCGCCTGATCTGCCCGTGTTTGTGTTTCCCGGTTGGGATTGTTTGCCTTATGACCGGGTATCCCCAAACGCTGACATCTCGGCCGCGCGGATGGCGACATTGGCAGCCTTGGTGCACCAGATGCCCGCGCGCTTTGTTTTACTGACGACTTTGAACGCCGCGACGCAAAAGGTCCCAGCCAGAAAGATCCTGCGCGAGGCAGCGTTTTCCGCTCAGGTGGGGGGGCGTGTTGACGAGGCCGCCCTGCGTGGATTTCTCGTTCGGATGGGTTTCACGCAAAGTCCGACTGTGATGGAACCAGGGGATTATGCGATCCGGGGCGGTATCATTGACATCTTCCCACCGGGCGAAGGCGGCCCTGTCCGCCTGGATTTTTTTGGGGACGTGCTGGATGGAGCGCGCCGTTTTGATCCGGTGACCCAGCGGACAACTGAGAAACTGGATGTGATCGAACTGGCCCCGGTGTCCGAGGTTATCTTGGACGAGGCCGCGATAACGCGGTTCCGCCAGAACTACCGCATCGAATTCGGGGCGGCTGGGACAGATGATCCATTGTACGAAGCGGTTAGCGCAGGGCGGAAACACCAAGGTATTGAACACTGGTTGCCGTTTTTCCATGAGCGTCTAGAGACGCTATTTGACTACTTGCCAGATGCAACCGTCACATTGGATGACCAGATTACACCCAGTCGACTGGCCCGTTGGGACAGCATCGCCGATCAGTACGAAACCCGCAAACTTGCACTTCAGTCCAAAACGCGGATGGATAGTGTCTACAAACCGACGCATCCAGAGCTGTTGTATCTGAATGACATGGCGTGGGTTGAGGTGCTGCAAGGGCGTCGCCGACTGAATTTCAATCCGTTGCCACAGGCGACTGGCCCTGGTGTCATCGATGCAGGCGGCCGCATTGGGCGCAACTTCTCTCCGGAGCGGCAGCAGGAAAGTGTGAGCCTTTTTGGGGCTTTGGCAGACCACATTAAGACGCGGTTGTCTGAAGGGCCAGTGGTCATAGCCTCTTATTCTGAGGGCGCGCGCGAGCGTCTGACAGGACTGATCGAAGACGAAGGGCTTGCTGAAACCATCAGTATCGCGGATGGAACGCGGATCGGAAAGCGCGGTCTCCACCTGGCGGTCTGGGCGCTGGAACACGGGTTTGCAACATCGGATCTGACGGTGATCGCAGAACAGGACGTGCTGGGGGATCGCTTGATCCGGGCCCCAAAGAAACGCCGCACAGCCGAAAACTTCCTAACCGAGACACAATCCCTAAGCCCCGGCGATCTCGTGGTGCATGTCGATCACGGCATTGGGCGGTTCCAAGGGCTTGAAGTGGTCACAGCTGCGGGGGCAGCGCACGAATGCATTCTGTTGGAGTACGCGGAACGCTCCAAGCTGTATCTGCCGGTCGAAAACATAGAACTGCTGTCGAAGTACGGCCATGATGAGGGTCTGCTAGATCGCCTTGGTGGTGGCGCATGGCAGGCGAAAAAAGCCAAACTCAAAGAACGTATCCGCGAAATGGCGGATAAACTGATACGGATCGCTGCAGAACGGGCTTTGCGGAAAGCGCCGATTATGGACCCTCCGGCGCATGCTTGGGAAGAATTCAGTGCCCGGTTCCCCTATCAGGAAACCGACGATCAGTTGCGCGCAATTTCTGAAGTGATGGACGATATGCATTCTGGCCAACCGATGGATCGATTGATCTGTGGGGATGTCGGGTTCGGAAAGACTGAGGTTGCCATGCGTGCGGCCTTTGTTGCGGCCATGTCTGGTGTGCAGGTTGCTGTCGTTGCGCCGACCACATTGCTTGCGCGGCAACACGCTGCCAGCTTCGCAGATCGATTTCGTGGTTTTCCGCTCGAAGTACGCCAACTGAGCCGATTTGTTTCTGCCAAAGAGGCGCAAAAAACCCGCGATGGTCTAGCGCGCGGGACCGTGGATATCGTGGTAGGAACCCATGCGTTGTTGGCAAAGGGTTTGCGGTTCAATAACTTAGGCTTGTTGGTCATTGATGAAGAACAACATTTTGGTGTTGGTCACAAAGAACGCCTGAAGCAATTGCGCTCAGATATCCATGTTTTGACTCTGACCGCCACGCCGATCCCACGGACCCTGCAATTGTCGCTAACCGGCGTTCGAGACCTGTCCATTATTGGCACCCCGCCGGTCGACCGTTTGGCGATCCGGACTTACATAAGCGAATTTGATGCGGTCACGATCCGCGAGGCATTGCTGCGGGAACATTATCGTGGAGGGCAAAGCTTTTACGTGGTGCCACGCATCAAAGATCTACCTGAGATCGAAGAGTTCCTAAAGGATCAAATGCCCGAACTCAGCTATGTCGTTGCCCATGGCCAGATGGCAGCGGGTGAATTGGATGATCGAATGAATGCGTTCTACGACGGCAAATATGATGTGTTGCTGGCAACAACTATTGTTGAATCTGGCCTGGATATTCCAACTGCCAATACAATGGTCGTGCATCGCTCTGATATGTTTGGCCTGTCGCAGCTTTACCAAATTCGGGGACGCGTTGGGCGGTCGAAAACGCGGGCCTATGCGTATCTCACCACCAAACCACGCGCCAAGTTGACAGATGCCGCCCAGAAACGTCTGCGTGTCCTTGGGTCGCTTGATACTTTGGGGGCTGGTTTTACACTAGCATCACAAGATCTCGATATCCGGGGCGCAGGTAATTTGCTGGGCGAAGAGCAATCCGGACAGATGCGGGATGTGGGGTATGAGCTTTATCAATCCATGCTGGAAGAGGCGATCGCAAAAATCAAATCCGGCGAAATGGAAGGGTTGTCCGAGGCCGATGATCAGTGGGCGCCGCAGATCAATCTGGGTGTACCGGTCCTCATTCCGAATGACTTTGTTCCTGATCTGGATGTGCGACTGGGGCTCTATCGCCGACTGAGTGGTCTCAGTACCAAAGTTGAGCTTGAAGGCTTTGCTGCGGAATTGATTGACCGGTTTGGGGCCCTGCCCAAAGAGGTCAACACATTGCTGTTGGTGGTGCGGATCAAGGCGATGTGTAAACGCGCTGGCATAGCAAAGCTTGATGGCGGTCCGAAAGGAGCAACGATCCAATTCCACAATGACAAGTTTGCTTCGCCACAGGGGCTGGTTGAATTCATTCAGTCCCAGGATGGCTTGGCTAAGGTCAAAGATAACAAGATTGTTGTACGTCGGGATTGGAGAAAAGACAGCGACAAGATCAAAGGTGCCTTTGCCATTGCGCGCGATTTGGCAGAAAAACTAGTTGCCGAACGTAAACGCGCCAAAGCCAAGTCAAAGAGCTGAACTGGCCTTTACAAGGGGGCTAAGCCAAGGTGATGCGCCTTGGCTTAGTCGCCGCTGACAAAGGTACAGAGCTGCCAGATACCTTGGCGGGTTTTGTAAAACGCAGCACGGTGTCCCACCATCGACCACAGAAAATCCCGATGCATGTACCCTGTGGTTCCATCCGTAAGCAAAACATTTTGGTAGTCCTGTTCGAGGTCGAACGCAGAAACAGTGACAAGTTCGTGGCTTATCGTCTGTAACAGTGGGCTATCCCGACCTGCGCCTTGGCGCAGGGAAACACGAGTGCCATCAACGAAATAGGTCTGAAACGGATCCAGCTCAGGGGGCAGACGAATACCCCACTGTGTCGGCATCCAGAATTCGCCTTCGTCGTCAAAATACCCTGCGCTTGAGATCGTCTCGGCAAGATTATCCCAATATGCTTCTCGCAGCGCATCTGCCTGATCACGTTCTGGCTCACCTGATGTTTCAAGTGGGCGGGTCAAGTTCTGGCGCAGTTCTGCAGGGCCACCATCGCCACCGTGGCTGAGGTATATATCTGGACATGCCACAGAGACTACCCGTTCGATATCGCGCGCTGCTACGGCCTGTTTCAGTTCTTCGCGAAAGGTTACAAGGCTTGGGTCTTGGGTCGCTTGGTCTAGAGGTGGAAACTGCTGACGGTCTGCAAAAGCGGGTGGTGTCAGTGCGACACCTAGCACTATGGCCAAGGTCCTCATGCGGCCCCGTGCATAGCAGCCTGCGCACAAAAACACGAAGCAGCCACGGCTTGGTCTGCGCGCGCCAAAGCTAGATCTAGTCTTTGTTTGATCTGAATAATTTCAATGACTTCACTTCTGGACTTAAGGCAATCGTGTAATCCTCTTAGGCTCCAGACATTGTCCGGGTTTATCGATGCGCGGCTAAGTTGTCCGCCTAAGCCTAGGTCTTCGCGATAGACAGCTTCGGCTTCGGCGACATGACCCTGTTCGTAGAGCAAAGCGCCCAAAGCATGGCGCGTGGGTTGCATCCACCCCCACGGCTCATCGTAGGGCAAAGCGTCATCTAATGCGACGGACCTGCGTAAATGTGCATAGGCAATATCGTAGTTTTCTTTACGGTATTCGATTTCACCACGCAGCATTTCCGTTGCGATTTCAAGGAGATCTAAGATTTTGTTATTGTGGAGTAGCCGAGTGGCTGGAACGCGCGCCTTAGCGGCTAGAAAGACCTGCTCTTCAGCTTCAGCTTCGGCAACACGGCCAGTGGCGGCAAATGCAACGGCGCGGGCATAGTGCGTGGTTGCTGTCAGGGTGCGATAAATGCGCTGATCTTCTGGCGCTTCCAATGCGATGGCTTCTTCCCAACGGCCAAAGCGGATCAGGATGTGGGGCTTCATTGCCATATAGGCTTCAAAATAATCCGCCATTGGCGGGCTCTCAATCTCAAGCATTTCTTTGGGCACCGTGTCCCACATCCCTTGCACGGCATCCAAGGCCGGCTGCATCTGGCCCAAGAACAACGCACCATAAATGACGAAGTGGTAGTCGTGCTGTCGGTACCCGGTATAGATGTTATAGGCGCCTTCGCGTTCATAATATTTCAAATCAGCTTGAACAGCCTTTTGATTCCAGTGCACCACGTTTTGATAATGCCCACATAACACGTCGATATGGGTGGGCATGTGGACCAAATGTCCCGCATCGGGTACCAAAGTGCGCAACACATCCCCAGCCTTGAGCGCCTTTTCTGGGGTGGGAGACATCTCCATCAGGTGCACGTAGAGGTGTAGCAAGCCAGGATGGGACATTGCATTTTCTATGTTGGACATCGCGTCTTCGAGAACGTGTTGCGCTTCGAGAGTTGCGGCCCCTGTAGCAGGCGCGCCTGACGCGAGATCCCACATTTGCCAAGGGGTGAGGTTCAACAGAGATTCAACGAAGATCGTGCGCAGGTCTAGATGATCTGGAACCTCAGCAAAGGCCGCGCGCATCGCGACGGCAAAATCCTGATCCCAAGCGTGCATGTCATCAAGGATGTCACGTTGAGGGTATCTGGCTGGAAGGGCGCGGATCAACGCTTGTTCAGCGGCAGTGGTCCCCTCAACATTGGCCAACGCGTGCTGGCAGGCGTCAAACGCCGTCGCCAGAGAGTCTGCTTGTGTCGCGGGGTCTTGCCGTTCCCAAGGCATGTTGTAGTTCGGTCCAGCGGCATAGCTGACACCCCAATGTGCCATTGCACAGTCAGGGTCATGGGTCAGAGCGCGCTTGAAACAAGCAACGGCTTCTTGATGGTTATAGGCAAAAGTCCAGATAAGGCCACGATCAAACCACAGTTGCGCGTCCGCTGAGGTGGTTGTTATCGCGCAGCTGTGGTGGCCAAGATCATAATATGAATCCATGAAATCTCTCCCAATTGATCAGGAGCGTATGTGATTTCAAAAGTTACGCAAGCTGCCGGTCTTCGATTTTGGCCATGCGAAGCATGAGAAGAAACCCGATCGCTGACATGGTGAGAATACCAAACGTCAACGGCAGAAGAGAACCATCAAACAGCAAGCCAACGGGGGCAGCGATTGCGGCAGCACACACAGTCGAAATCGCGCCTATGACCGAGGCAGCCATGCCAGCGATATGCCCCATCGGCTCCATCGCCATAGCATTTAGGTTACCTAGAGTGGTTCCTGCCATAAAGAACACAGTGGCCTGCCACCCGACAAATAGCGCAAAACTGAGCGTATCGTTCAAGGTTACACCCTCCAAAAGCACCATGGCGGTGGACAAAACGATTTGAGCGCCCAAGGTTAAGGTTACAATGCGCCGCATACCCAGTTTGACCACAAGGATGGCGTTTAAAACACTGGCACTGCCAGAAATCAAGGCAACGCCACCAAACCAGAATGGAAAGCTGTCGGCACGATCAAAGATCTGTCCATAAATCTGTTGAACCATCGTTAGCATTGTAAACAGAGCACCAAGGCACAGGGTCTGAACTACAATCGACAGGCGCACGGTAGGATGGCGTAACATCTCGACCATTGCGCTCCAGAGGAGCTTTCCCTGAAATGGGCGTCGGTTTTCGCGCGCCAAGGGTTCTTCTAGGCGGAGCGCGACCCACAGGCTAATGAGAACTCCAAAGACGATAAAGGCGACGAAAACCCCCCGCCATCCGGTGAAAATGATGATCCCCTGTGCCAAAGCCGGGGCGAAGGCTGGGAAAATGGTGAAAATCATCATGGCGATTGACATAATGCGCGCCATCTCGCGTCCAGAATAATAGTCTCGTACAATTGCAACACCAACGATCCGCGGGGCTGCAGCACCCAACCCTTGTAAAACACGGGCGGCGAGAACAATCTCGAGAGAGGAACTGATCCAGGCGATAAAGGCACCCAAAATGTAGATTCCTGCACCAACTAGAACGACGGGTTTGCGTCCAAACGCATCCGAAAGCGGACCGGTAAAAAAAGTTCCAATCCCCATGCCAAGCACAAAGGATGTCAGGATCAACTGGGCTTGGTTAACGTCGCCCGCACTCAGCTCAGCCGCGATCTCTGGCAAGGCAGGCAGCATCGCATCGATTGAGAATGCAATGGTGGCGAACATCACCGCGATGAGAGAGATGAATTCGGATTTGGAAATTCGGCTGGGCATAGGGAACTCCTTACCCAATCGCGCTATCACGCGCCTTTGACTGGGACCAGAGATAGAATTGCACACACCTCTGTGTTTTTATGCAGGGGAAGTCTCAAGTTGGGATAAGATATCCGCAATTACTTTTTCCCACATTTCAGGGGGTTGTGCGCCCGGTACGGCATGCTGACTGGCTACGATAAAGGTTGGAACTGAATTGACACCCATTTTGCGTGAATGGGCATCACGATTGCGGATGTCATCACGATCCGCATCAGAGCTGAGCAATTTGCGTACTACCGATGCATCCATACCGATGCTGTCTGCAACATCCGCCAGTACATCATGATCGCCAATATCGCGCGCCTCTACGAAATATGCCGTGAACAAGGCATCAACCGCTTGATTTTGTTTCTGCTCAATCCCAGCCCAGTGAATAAGACGGTGCGCGTCCAACGTGTTTGGAGTGCGCTTCATGCCCTCGAAGTTGATATTCAAGCCAAGCTTCTCGGCATATTCGACAACTGGCGCATAGGCTTTTACGGCCGCTTCTTTGCCCCCAAATTTACCCTCTAGGTAAGCGCGGCGGTCCATTCCGTCGTCTGGCATTTCGGGGTTGAGCTGGAACGGGTGCCATTCGATTACGAACGGGTGGTGGGGCACATTGGCCAAGGCCTGTTCCAGATTTGTTTTACCAATGAAACACCAAGGGCAGATAGGATCAGACAGGATATCAAGTTTGACGGTTTGTTCAGTCATGAGGTTTAGACCTTGAAATATGCGGGCAGGGCGCGTCGCAGAAGTTTGCCGTTGCCGCCTGCGGGCAGAACGTCCAAATGGATGAACGCACGGGGCTGTTTATACCGTGCGAGGTTTTCTTGCACATAGGCATTCAGATCCGCATCGTCCAGTTTCTGTGGGCCGGTATAAAATGCGGCGATGACATAGGTGTCTTCTTTCACTTCGACGGCTGCAGCACCAACCTGAGTGATCCCGGGGTGTTTTGACAGGGCGGCCTCTACTTCGACAGGTGAAACCCGGTATCCACCGGCATTCATCATGTCGTCATCACGGCCAAGATATGTGATTTGGCCATCGACGGCCATTGCGCCTTGATCTCCAGTAAGAAACCAATCTCCTTGCATTTTTGCCTCTGCTTCGGATGGGGCATTTAGGTATGTCAGCATCAACCCGGGGTCTGTCTGATGCACGGCAATGGTTCCTTCGTCACCTTGGGCAACTGGCCCATCGGGTCCAAGGATTGCAATGCGACGCCCGACTTGCGGTTGACCAAGGGCGTCGCCGCGTGCCGGTTGATCGGGGTTCGACGAGATAAATGTCGAAACTTCGGACATGCCATAGGCTTCATATAGCCCGGTTCCGGTCGCTTGTTGCCAGTGTTCGTGCAAGTGGCGCGACAACTTTTCACCCGCGCACAGCCCATGCCGCAACTTTGGCATGTGCAAACTTTCATCGGTTTGGAGAATTTTCCGAAACACACCGGGGGCGGCAGCAAAAATAGTTGCTTCATGGTCGCGAAGGAGTGCAGGCAACTTATTGATATCCATCTCGGCAGCCGGGATAAGGGCGGTGGCGCCAATCGCCCAAGGATCCATTAATCCGGTTCCCAAGGTATAGGTCCAATTAAATGCCCCGGCATGACAAAGTCGATCAGACAGAGTCAGCCCATACCACCCATCCACCATCATCTGACGTGCCCAGATGGCACGATGTGCGTGTGCAACGGCACGCGGTTTACCGGAGGTCCCTGATGTATAAACCACGTAGGCCATACGGTTTGGGTCCCCCATATCATACGACACCGGCGGCAAGTCACGCATGTTTTCCAGTGCGGATAAATCTATCTGGTGGGGATGATCGGCGCAGGCGACATTTCGATCCCGCAGGATCACAGCCGGCGCGAGTTCATCAATAATCTTTTGGGTTTCAGCCACGGTGAGTTGCGAAGACGTCGGAACGGGCACAATTCCCGCTGCAATCGCGCCCAAATAGGCAATCGGAAATTCAACGGTGTTCCCCAGTCGCATTAATGCGATCTCGCCGGGTTTGATTCCGGCTTTCAGTAACCCTGTTGCCGTTCCTCTAATCGCTGTTTCTAGACGCGCATATGACCAGTCGTCTGATTCATTTGCGCCAATAACAGACAATGCAATTTTGTCCGATTGATGCGGAGCGTGACGCAGGACATGCGCCGCCAAATTAAAGGGCGACGGGCAGGGATCGGGCGGGCCTTGGTCAAAAATCGACAACATACGCTTTGGCTATCGCGCCCGCGCGCGCGTTGCAAGCTGCCCTGCATCACCTTATAGAGTGCGCCATGACCAACCGTGATCCAAAATCGCTTATTCGCATTGCCCATGACACCGGTGCTGAAACCGCTGCCGAACCTTTGGATCTGGGCGCGCGCGTACGAGAACTTCGCAAAGCGCGCGATTGGACACTCGAACAAGCCGCAACTCAGGCTGGTTTGGCGCGTTCAACGCTGAGCAAAATTGAAAATGGTCAAATGTCACCCACTTACGATGCTCTCAAAAAGTTGGCAGTGGGATTGCAGATTTCGGTTCCGCAATTGTTCACTCAACCAGAGCGTGACCAAATCAACGGGCGCATGGCTGTTACAAAATTCGGTGAGGGCGCGGCCCATGCAACGGCCACGTATGAACATGAGCTTTTGGCGGACACGCTGACAAAAAAGCAGATGCTACCGTACCGGGCCCGTGTTCGGGCGCGATCGATGGAAGAGTTTGATGGTTGGGTTCGCCATGACGGCGAGGAGTTCCTGTATGTCCTAACGGGTGTCGTGCAGATGTTTACCGAGTTTTACGAACCGATTGAAATGCGCCGGGGCGACAGTTGTTATTACGACAGCACCATGGGCCATAACGTGATCTCTGTCAGTGACGAAGACGCGCTTATACTCTGGGTTACATCACTGGCCTGAGGTTTCAAAGACTTCAGATTTAGGTGTCGAGCTCGCGGTTGAGCGACTCTACAAACAAGAAATCGGCAAACTCCTCGCGCGCTTCGTTGAGGGTGAGTTGGTGGGTGTCAGCCAAATAGGCCTCGAACCGGCTTTGGTCGAGTTCCAAGAACGGCATAGCCCCATCGTCCAGATGCGGAAACCGATCTTTCACACGTGGAAAAGAAGCAGCCCAATCAAGGGTCAGTTCTGTCCAATTCATCATTTTGAGCATTCCTCTATGAGCTTGTCGAAACGCTCCTCCCAAGTTGCAGCCTAAGAATGTAACAGTTGAGTAAGGATCTGGCAAAAGGTCGCACGAATTTTAGGCGTTTCATTAACGCTTCACTCTCCTTTTGCGTGTGGTGCTTCTTGATGCTTCCAGTTTCTGGGGTGGGCTTACTTTTGGTGCCACCACAAATCAGGCATGTACTGAGGGCCATCCCCATAAATCGGGACCGTTTCTGGCTGTCTCAACTCCTTGATATGGGCAATGCGCCCGACATCGAAGCTCCAGATTGGGATCACATAGCGACCAGCAGTCAGAATTCGATCCAGTGCTCGCGTTGCAGCAACGAAATCTGCGCGCGTCTCCGAGGCCAACATGGCGTCAATCATCGCATCCGCTGCGGGTGACTCCATGCCCATCAAATTCCGTGTCCCGGGAGTGTTGGCAACTTCGCTTCCCCAATAAATCCGCTGCTCGTTCCCGGGCGAGAGCGAGAGAGCGCGTCGAAAGGGGGTCATCTTGAAATCAAGTTCTGCAACACGACCTGCATACTGTGCATTGTCTACTTTGTCGGCGGTCATAGAAATGCCTAACCGTTCCAAAGCACGCGCGTATATTTCGACAACGGTTTGCATGTCAGTGTCACCCTGTCGCAAGAGGACAGAGATTAAGAACGGCTCACCCGTATCGTTGCGCAATTGCCCGTCTTGTACAGTCCATCCGGCTTGGCCCAGTAATTTGGCTGCTTTGCGTAGGTTTTTGCGATTTCGTGCAGACCCGTCACTTAGCGGCAGTGCATAGCCCTCGAGTGTCCCGGGTAATAGGCCTGAGTTAAAGGGTGCCAACAGAGTCTGAGTTCGCCCAGTGGCTGCTCCGGCCTGCGCAGCCAAAGGAGACCCGGAAAAGTAGGATGAGATACGGGGCTGTACTCCACCGGTTACAGTGTCGTTGATGTATTCAAAATTGAACGCAAGCAACATTGCCTCGCGCACACGCCAATCGTCGAATGGTGCGTGTCTCGTATTCATAACGAGACCCGTCATGCCTGATGGTTTTTGATGCGGGATTTCAGTTTTGACGATATCCCCGCGCACAACAGCGGGAAAGCCATACTGACCATTCCATTTGTCCGCATTGAACTCGCGGATTGCCGATAGGTCGCCAGCTTTGAAGGCTTCGAACAAAACGGTCCCATCACCGAAAAAATCGATGCGCATTTCATCGAAATTTTGCGTCCCTCGGCGAAACGGAATGTCCTTGCCCCAATAGTCTTTATTTCGGGCCAGTGTTACATGGCGTCCTGCTTCGTAGTTCTGAATGACATAAGCGCCCGTACCGATTGGAATGTCAGCCAATGCACCTTGGCCGAACTCTATGCCAAGCCATTGGTCCTTTTTCAGGATCGGACGCAGCCCGGCAATAAGCGCCAACTCACGGTCTGGTTCACTAAATGTAATCCGAACCGAACGGTCTCCAGTTGGTTCAATGGCAGAAATTTTGTTCCACAGTCCGCGATACCGCAGATGCCCTTTAGTCCCCAAAGTTTCGTATGACCAGATGACATCCTCAATCGTGACGACGCTCCCGTCCGAGAACCGGGCCTCAGGGCGTAGGGTAAATTCCACCCAAGAACGGTCGGGGGCGGTTTCAATCGATTCGGCTAACAGCCCGTACAAAGAGAAAGGTTCGTCCCACGAACGGCCCATCAATCCTTCGTATCCCCAAAACCGCAGTTGCCAAGGCACGGTTCCTTTTTGGATAAACGGGTTCAGACTATCGAAGCCACCAGTGTTACCAAAGACAATCCGCCCCCCCTTGGGCGCATTTGGGTTGGCATAGGGGAGAGACACAAAATCAGGTGGCAACGCGGGGTCACCATACATAGCTATGCCATGAACCGATTCTGCGGCTGCAAATTTCGCGGTAAAAAAGACGGCGATTCCCGTCGTCAGCGCCTGTTTGAGGCGGAAATTATCTGGTCGCACTTTGGCAACAATCCTGCTCTGGCCTTATTTTGTTGCGTTTTAGCCTAACGGGGGTTTCACGTCTTTTCAAACTTTTAGCTTGGAGGTGAGAGTAAAATTGCTTATAAAGGTCTCACTGCTCGATAGGTTTCTTGCCTGTATGAAACCTGCCTCAATAACTTTACGCCCGCTTCGCGCGGGCGTTTTTTTTTGCCCTTCAATTTTGATGGTGCAAGTGGTTTGTCATTTGTCTGTGGAAACAAGCAGGGTTTCGCCCGTGCGTATTTCCCCGTTCACTTTGCAATTGCAGCATGTCAGGGTGCTGACGATTTCAGATCTGCAGAAGGGGAAGAGCCATGTCGCTCACTGGAAAAACGGCAATCATTACCGGATCAAACTCTGGGATTGGTTTGGGTGTCGCTTGGGAAATGGCACGCGCGGGTGCTGATGTTGTTCTGAATTCGTTCACTGACCGTGAAGAAGATCACGAGATTGCGGCCGCGATTGCTTCTGAAACGGGTGTGACTGCGCGCTACATTCAAGCGGATATGTCCAAGGGGGATGACTGCCGGGCGTTGATCGACAAGGCCGGGTGTTGCGATATTTTGATTAATAACGCCGGCATTCAGCATGTTGCGCCGATTGACCAGTTCCCTGTCGAAAAATGGGATGCGATTATCGCCATTAACATGAACTCAGTATTCCACACTATGGCGGCTGCGTTGCCAATGATGCGCGAGGCCGGATGGGGACGTATTGTAAATATTGCGTCAGCGCACGGCTTGACCGCATCCCCGTTCAAGGCGGCCTATGTCGCTGCGAAGCATGGTGTTGTCGGAATGACCAAAACTGTAGCGCTGGAAACGGCCGAGCAACCGATCACCTGTAATGCGATCTGCCCAGGCTATGTTTTGACGCCGTTGGTCGAGGCACAGATCCCTGACACCATGGAAAAGTACAATATGGGCCGCGAAGAAGTGATCAAAAAGGTTATGTTGGAACGTCAGCCAAGCCGAGAATTTGCTACCGTTGAACAACTTGGTGGCACAGCAGTGTTCCTGTGTTCTGACGCAGCTGCCCAGATAACGGGTACAACTTTGTCTGTCGATGGCGGCTGGACGGCACTTTAAGCAAAAAAGCAATACGCCTCTCTTGGCCCCACAGGGGCCAATTTCTGCCCGGGAGCTCTTGGGCAAGCTAAGGATCAAAGCCAGTGAAACAGATCAATTTGGCGCTACAGGGTGGCGGGGCACACGGGGCATTTACCTGGGGTGTTCTGGATCGTTTGCTGGATGAACCAGACGTTGAAGTCGCCGGGATTTCAGGTACCTCTGCTGGGGCTCTGAACGGGGCGGCCTTTAAGGCCGGCATGGTCAATGGAGGACGCGAGGGCGCCCGCGCAAATCTGGATGGTCTGTGGGGGCGCATGGGCGCTGTCGGGGACATGCGGGTTGCCAATTGGATGCGCGGATTGGAACCCGCACAAGTGGCGCAGGCCATCGAACATTCCTTTCCGTTTTCGTTTGCGGATGCCTATTCTCGCATGGTTTCGCCTTACGCCTATGGACCGTTTTACCGCAACCCACTGCGCCCTGTTGTGGATGCTTTTGATTTTGAGGGAGTCTGTTCCGACTCCGGGCCAGAGCTCTTTATTTGTGCAACACGTGTTCGATCGGGAAAAATTCGTGTTTTCCAAGGGGATCAGATCACAACAGATACCATTCTTGCGTCGGCCTGTTTGCCAACCATTTTCCAAGCTGTTGAGATCGCAGACCCTGAGACGGGTGAAGTGGAGCCCTATTGGGATGGCGGATACACCGGGAACCCGGCTTTGTACCCGCTGTTTAACACTGGCCTGCCGGATGATCTGGTCATTGTGAACATCAACCCGCTCGAGCGTTCAGAATTGCCCGTGACACCCCAGCAAATCCAGAACCGTGTCAACGAGATCAGTTTTAACTCATCTTTGTTGCGAGAACTCCGAGCCATCAATTTCGTATCGCGATTGCTTGAAGACGGGACAATCAAGGCGGGGACAATGAGTCGCGTGTTGGTCCATATGATTGCGGACGATGATTTGATGACGGATCTATCGGTGGCAACGAAACTGGTTCCCACTCCGATGGTGTTGGCGCGCCTAAAAGAAGCTGGGCGCGATGCGACGGACCGGTTCCTGCAAGATCACAAAGCGGACTTAGGGCAACGTGCGACTGTAGATCTGGCCGATATGTTTGGGTGACTATTCAGGCGGTTGTGTTGGATCTTTATCGTTTGGATAGACCAATCCAGCAGAGATCACTAATTTCGCAGCATCTTCGACACTCATATCCAAAATGATGACGTCTTCGACTGGAAAATATAGCAAAAAACCCGAAGTAGGGTTTGGGGTTGTCGGGAGAAAGACGCTCATCAAACCGGTGCCAGTCTCGGCACGTTCTGCAATTTCCCCTTTGGCCATTGTTGAGACAAAACCAATCGCCCAAATGCCACGGCGCGGGTATTGGATCAAACAAGCTTTTTCAAAACTACGTTCTGTCTGGGCAAACACAGTTTCCGAAATCTGTTTGATCCCGGAATAGATTGATCGAACAACCGGCATCCGATTGACCAAACCTTCAGCGAAATGGATCAGGGATCGCCCCAGAATTCCCTTGGCGATCCAGCCGACCAAAACGGTGAAAATCAAGAAGATGATTACACCTACACCGCGTAAGTTGATACCGATGTATTCTTCGGGTTGGATCGTTTGCGGCACGAATGGCAAAACAACCCCATCAATCCACCCAATGACGGTCCAGATCAGCCAAATCGTTACCCCGACAGGGGCAATGACGACAATACCTGTCAAAAACGATGATCGTATCCGGGCAAACAGACCGGGACCTCGGGTGGGTTCTTCGTCAAATGGGGTGTTCATCGGGATTCCGCTTGTTGCAGAGCAAGAAGTAAGGATTCAGAACAAGGGCTGCAATGGATGGTCGCAGCCCAAGCGCCCGTTTCACGCAATTTTTTGCAAATCCTGTGCAATTTTTGCGCCAAGACGTGCATTATTCCGCACCAACGCAATGTTTGCGATTAGTGACCGACCCTCAGTGCGTTCAAAAATTCGCTGCAGCAAATAGGGCGTCACGCCTTTGCCTGAGATATTGTGGGTATCGGCATCTGCTTGAGCCTGCGCAATTATCGGGGCCAATTCGCTTGCTGGGATTTGATCTTGGGTCGGGATGGGGTTTGCAACAAGTTGCCCACCGGGCAATCCAAGTGCCCGGCGCATCGCATGGGATTTAGCAATGTCAGCACTGTCATCCATGCGCAACGGGGCATCGAGTATCGATTGCGCGGACCAAAAGGCGGGAAATTGGTCTTGACCAAATGCGATCACTGGAACGCCAAGGGTCTCAAGAACTTCCAGCGTTTTATTCAAGTCCAAAATGGCCTTAGCTCCGGCTGCAATGACGGTTACCGGTGTTTGAGCGAGTTCATGCAGGTCAGCGGATATGTCAAAGCTTGTTTCGGCACCTTTGTGAACGCCTCCGATGCCGCCGGTTGCAAAAACGCTAATGCCTGCGTGATGGGCTGCGATCATTGTTGCCGCGACCGTGGTTGCACCGGTTCCGCCCGTGGCCATGCATGCAGCCATATCTGCGCGTGACAGCTTTGCGACGCCTTTGGCTTGCCCCAAACCGCTCAGTTGTTCAGGTTCCAAACCCACATGCAGCCGGCCTTCGATAACAGCGATGGTTGCAGGGGTAGCTCCTGCATCGCGGATGTCTTGTTCAACTTGGGCAGCAACCTCGATATTTTGCGGATAAGGCATGCCGTGAGTGATAATGGTGCTTTCGAGCGCCACAATGGCGCTTCCCGCTTCTTTTGCTGCTTTCACTTCGGTTGAAAATTGGAGGTCGATCACAGTGGGGTTTCTCCTGAAACATAAGTAGCCGCGGCCAGCAGGGCCCGGTTGAGGGCCGCATCGCGGTTTTCCCCTGCGGCCTCGGCTGCAATGTGCGCTGCCATGAAAGTATCGCCAGCACCTGTCACACGGGTGACTAGGACTTCTGGCGGTGTTTGAGTGATAAGATCGGTTGCATCAGCCTCGGTCGCTGGATTGCCACCATCTGTTACCAAAACTCGATGCGCCCCACGGCTCAGAAGACCCTGTGCTGCGGCAGTGGACCCCTCGAACTCGGTTTGGCACAAGATATTGGCTTCGATAAGATTGACGTACAGGGTCCCGCGGGATTGCGCCAAAAACGGCATTAAACGTTCCGCCTTGCCGGGCGAGGCAGGGGCGACCCTTAGATCTGCACGCGCGAATGTAGAGCTCAGAGCGATGTCTTGTAGAAGTTGCTGGGTGAGGTTGCCATCCAAAGCAACCAAACCCTGGAATGGAGCTTTTTCAGATCCAAGTGATCCATCTTGTAGCGACAGCAGAATCTTTGTTCCGGCGGCCTCCAAAGAATGCGCATCGGCGATCGCTGCGATCAGCCCGTTGGCCCCTTCGACCGCCATATAGCGGTCTGTTGGCAAATCTTCGGAGCGATAGATGTGATCCGTGATCATGCCAAGCTGGCGACAGGAATCAACAAGTTCATGTCCTTCTGGATCTTGGCCAATCGCCGTCAGCAGTGTGGGGCTCATGCCAAATCGCACAAGTGTCATCGCAATGTTCATCGCGACCCCACCCGGTAGGCGGGTGATGCGTCCGGGAACGTCAGAGCCCTGTTGCATGTGGCTGGCTGATCGGCCGATCACATCCCATAATACAGAGCCAATACATAGAATATCAGTGTCTTTGGTCATGAGGCAGTCATGACGCAGGATTTGAGGCGGCGCAAGAGCAGGTCGTTAACGCTCACGGAACAAGATACGTCATTGCTGCCCACAGGCTTTCCCAGACGGCTTGCTGCCCTTTAGGGGCTGGGCGCAAAATGACGGCATCCAAGAGGTATTCATGCCCTGAAACCGCCGGGATTAACACCTGACCCAATTCATCTGTGCGGGTTAAGCTGATGGCAACCTGACCATTTGGCGCTCGCTCAAAAATCTCGACTTGCGCATCGGGTCTTGGGTTCCCTTGATACAAGAGCAGAACGGGCAATCCAGCGGCAACATCATCTATGTATGGGTTGGACAATGCGACGAATTCGGTTTCCATTCCGGTTGGAGCATCTTGACCCCCGGCATGCCCAACGGAGATGAGCGCCTTGGTGTATCGGGTGTAGGTTTCAAAGAAATCTTTTTCTGGAAAGCCTCGAGCCCTTTGACGGGCACGAATATCAGGAAAATCCTTGTGCTTCGCAAAATCTGCAAATTTCTCCCAAGTTTTGTATTTCAGCGTGGCGGGGCGTGTTTGGTGTAGATAAACGGCCAACCCCTCATTGAGTACGATCGTTTGGATGGCCGGCACATCCCCCATTCTGCCTGTGTATGGGATGGTTTGGTCCCCTTGGATAAGCTCTGAACGCGCCGTCCGTGTTTGGAAAAAAGCCTGAGGTCCGCCCTCGAACTTTTCACCATTCATTAAATCCATCGATAGGGGTGCCCCGCTTTCGACTTGATAATTCTGGGGTTTGATCCAAAACTCATGGGAAAGTGCAGGCAAAGCCGAGGCCGTACAAATGGTTATGGCAAACAATAGACGAGGTATCATGGGGCGAACCTTTGATTGGACAGGGCTCAAGCTGCGTTTTGTAGCGATTATGTCAAGCCTGTGGGTTTTCATTGGGATGGCGACGGCCCATGAGGTTACGCCGGCTATTGGCGATCTTAGGGTGACAGGTGGTTTGGTCCAACTCGAACTTCGACTGAATATCGAAGCCTTTTTGGCAGGGATAGACCTCGATGATTTGGAAAACACCGATGAGGATGATCAATCTGCGCGTTATGATGCACTACGGGCTTTGGGGTCTGCTGAGCTTAGCCCACGAGTGCGCGAATACGCGGTTGATTGGGCAGATCAGATCACCATAACTGCGGGCAACATGCTAAGCTTGTCTTATGAGGGCGCGCGTATACCGGTTGTCGGGAACGTGGATCTGCCACGCGCTTCGTTTCTCTTGTTTGAGGCGCCGCTACCTACCGGGGCACAAAGTCTTACTGTGACTTGGCCCAAAGGGGCAGGCGCCTTGGTTTTGCGGCAACATGATGTCACCGATCCCTACACAGGGTACTTGCAAGGTGGGGAAACCAGCCCAAGCATCCCGCTGGGTGGTGGCGCATCCCTTGGGGCGTGGGACAGTCTAGTATCCTACATTCCAGTTGGATTCACGCATATCATTCCCAAAGGCCTGGATCATATCCTGTTTGTTTTGGGACTATTTTTTCTGAGCGCGCGCTTACGGCCGTTAGTTTGGCAAATCACCGCCTTTACGCTGGCGCATACCGTCACGCTGGCGATGGGGGCGGCAGGTTGGATTTCGATTAATCCAGCCATAGTGGAGCCGCTCATAGCTGTATCAATCGTGTTTGTTGCGCTCGAAAATATCTTTGTGCGCAAGCTCCACCCCTGGCGGCCGGTGGTTATCTTTGGGTTTGGATTGCTGCATGGGCTCGGGTTTGCGAGCGTCTTAGGCGAGTTTGGACTGCCACAGGGGCAATTCCTGCCTGCTTTGATCGGCTTTAATGTCGGAGTTGAACTGGGGCAACTCGCGGTTATCGCTGTTGCATTCTTGACAGTTGGGATCTGGTTTCGCAATAAATATTGGTACCGCGGCAGGATTGCGATTCCCGCCTCGGTCGTGATTGCGATGATTGGTCTTTTTTGGTTCGTTGAACGGATCGGGGCGATTTAGGTCATTGCTGTGATGAGCGTTTTCAGGGTCGCCAAGGGATCTTCTGTAGACCAGATTTCCTCGCCCAAACCAAAGAAGTCCGTGCGCGGCGCTAGAGTGTTAATCAGGTCCGTTGTCAGACCACCTTCGGCCACGACGGGAACTTCGACGACATCAGACCACCACTGGAACAAGTCACTATCGGCAATAGATCCGTCGCCAAGGTTGGAAGTGCCCACTGGACCAAAGCTTACGTAATCTGCGCCTGCTTCACCGGCATTCAAACCTTCGTGGCTGGAATTGTTGCAGAAACTGCCAACAATGGCGTCTGAGCCCAGCTCTTTGCGAGCGTGGCGCACCGATTTAGACGCATCATTCAGGTGAACCCCATCCAGACCCAACCTTTGCGCCAGCAAGACATGATCAGAAATGACCAATGCGATGTCACGGGCATGGGCAACTTCGCGCAAAGCATCTGCGGTCCGGGATATTTGGTCTTCGTCACTGCCGGCCATTGCCAACCGGAGACATGCCACGTCCGCGCCGTCCAACACACGGGCCAGCGTGTCGGGAAAGCTGGCCAGATCCAAACTGGGCGGTGTAATGAGGTAGATCTGTGGCTGCTCTGGGTTATCCATGGGACGGATCCTTGCGTTGACTTTCGGGCGGTGTAGCGGATTGGAGCTGGGATGAAAACTTTTTTGCCTCGGATTTTTGGATTTGATAGCCAAGACCGGGTCAGGGGATTGCTCAAAGCGCTTTGTCGGACTAGAGCAGGCAAGATTTTCGGAGAAAACCATGCCCAGCGATACCCCACAGCCCGCGATTGTCCTTGTCCGCCCGCAGATGGGTGAAAATGTTGGCGCAGCTGCGCGGGCGATGTGGAACTTCGGGCTTGATCGTATGCGGATCGTGGCACCACGCGATGGTTGGCCCAATCCAAAAGCCGTAGCTATGTCATCTGGGGCAGGGCGCTTATTGGATGAGGCGCAGTTGTTTGACGATCTCGAAGGGGCGCTAGGGGATCGGACGTTTACCTTTGCTACCACGGCACGTCAGCGTGGTTTGACCAAACCTGTGTTCAGCCCTGAACGGGCAATGCAGCTGGCAGCAGAGAAAATAGCAGCGGGTGAGCAGGTTGCGATCCTGTTTGGGCCCGAACGTGCTGGTTTGGAAAACGAAGATATTGCGAAAGCCAACGCCATCATTTCTGTTCCGGTGAACCCGCTTTATGCGTCGCTCAATCTGGGACAATGCGTGCTTTTGACATCTTACGAGTGGATGCGGCAATCGGCTCAGGTGACTCACGAGGCGACCGATTTGGGCAAAGGCGATTGGGCCACCGGCGTAGAAGTCGAAAAATTGGTGGAACATTACGAAGACCGTCTGGATCAAGCTGGCTTTTTCTATCCGCCAGAAAAGGCCGAAGGTATGAAGGTCAACTTGCGCAACCTTTGGAGCCGTATGCGTTTGACGCGCGCCGATGTGCAAATGATGCACGGTGTAATGCGTCAGATGGTCCGTTGGAAAGAACGCGGCGACGAGTGATGCTGGACCTTCTGGTCAGTGCGCCCTAGCTTGTTGTGAAATCAAGGAAAGAGGATGGAATGAGCGGCAAGCGCAGCATCTTTGAAGACGTATCAGAAACCAGCAAACTCGAGGCCGTACAACCGGGTATGATTGACCGCGGTCGCGGCGGTGCCCGCAGGGGTATCCGCGTTTGGCTGATGGCGCTATTTGTTCTGGTCATGGCAATGATTGTCGTTGGCGGCTTGACCCGTTTGACCGACAGCGGCTTGTCGATCACCGAGTGGAAACCATTGACCGGCGCCATCCCCCCAACCAGCGAAGTTGAGTGGCAGGCTGAGTTCGACAAATACAAACAGATCGATCAATGGGAAATTCAGAACCAGTGGATGGAACTGGCTGACTTTAAATCCATCTATTGGTGGGAATGGGGTCACCGTCAACTCGGCCGTGCGATTGGCCTAGTTTGGGCGCTCGGGTTCTTTGGCTTTCTTATTGCACGCCAAATCCCTACGGGTTGGACCGGACGGTTATTCCTGCTGGGCCTTTTGGGGGGCGCGCAGGGCGGTATCGGTTGGTGGATGGTTGCATCTGGTGTCACACAGGGCGAGGGCATGGTTGCAGTTGCCAGCTATCGCTTGGCAACGCATCTTGGATTGGCCTTTGTCATTCTAGGTTTCATAGCCTGGTATTTCTACATGATGGGCCGCAGTGAGCGAGACCTAATACAGGCGCGTCGTGCCAAAGAGGCTAAGCTTTTTGGACTGTCTACGGGGTTGCTGCATTTCGCCTTTTTGCAGATTCTATTGGGGGCGCTGGTCGCAGGGATCGATGCCGGGCGCGGATATTCGGATTGGCCACTGATGGCTGGGCAGATGATCCCACCCGATCCATTCGTCTTTGAACCGATTTGGCGCAACTTCTTTGAAAATGCTGGATTGGTCCAGTTTGTGCATCGCTGTGCCGGGTATCTGTTGTTTGCCTTTGGCGTCGTGGTCTGGTTGCGTGGTCGAGCAAGTGCCCATACGCAAACACAGTTTGCCTTTAATGCTGTGTTCTGTGCGTTGCTGTTACAGGTTGTATTGGGCATTGTGACTGTTTTGTATTCTGCACAGTGGCAAATTGCTATCACTCACCAGTTGATGGCCGTTATCATGTGGGCGCTAATCTTACGCGCCCGCTTCCTGAGCCTGTATCCCATTGCAACATCTGTCCGAGGACACGCAGTATGACCGCATTTGATGAACTGATGGGCTTTGCCCGTGAAACTGCCGCGTTGGGCGAGATTTCAGGCCGGTTGGGCTGGGATCAGGAAACCATGATGCCCCGCGGGTCTGCCGCGCAACGCGGGCAGGAAATGTCTGCGATCGAGGCGGTTTTGCACGCCCGTCGCTCTGACCCACGTGTCGGTGAGTTACTTGAAACAGCACAGGCATCAGACAAAGTTGGTGCGGCTCAATTGAGAGAAATTCGCCGCGCTTATGAGCGTGCGAGCAAAGTCCCCGCTGATCTGGCTAAAACACTTGCACGGGTCACGTCCGAGGCGCAGGGGAAATGGGCGCAAGCCCGAGCGGACGAAGATGTCGCTGCATTTTTACCCGTTTTGGAAGAGGTTGTCGCCCTAAAGCGCGAAGAAGGTGCAGCTCTTGCCAATGGCGGCACCCTGTACGATGCGATGGTCGAAGATTACGAACCAAACACCACGGGTGACGAGATCGCGACAATCTTTGAGGCGATGCGCCCCCGTCTCGTGAATCTAAGATCTCGGGTTCTTGAAAAGGCAGCGCCCAAAGGGGTGACAGGCACCTTTGATGAATCCAAGCAGATGAAGCTAACGCGTAAGCTTGCGAAAACCTTTGGCTATGACATGAACCGTGGTCGGGTTGATAAGGCGGTTCATCCATTCAGCTCTGGCAGTGGTCAGGACGTGCGTATTACGACCCGAACAAACCCAACGGATCCATTCAATTGCTTTTATTCGACGATCCACGAGGTCGGACATGGTTGTTACGAGCAAAACATTGACGACCAGTATTTGTTGACCCCATTGGGGCGCGGTGTGTCGATGGGTGTACATGAAAGCCAAAGCCGTATTTACGAGAACCAACTAGGGCGTGGGCGGGCCTTTACCGGGTGGCTCTTTGAAGAAATGTCTGAGGTTTTTGGAGATTTCGGTATCGCAGATGCAGATGGTTTTTATGCCGCCGTGAACAAGGTGAATAACGGCTACATTCGAACCGAAGCTGACGAGGTTCAGTACAACCTCCATATCATGCTGCGCTTTGATCTTGAGCGGGCTTTGATGCAGCGCGACTTGCAAGTTTCAGAGTTGGAAGCCGCATGGAATGATCGGTTTGAAGCTGATTTTGGGTATGCGGTCGACAAACCATCAAACGGGTGTTTGCAAGACGTGCATTGGTCGGTTGGCCTGTTTGGGTATTTCCCAACCTATTCGTTGGGAAATGTGTACGCCGGTTGCTTGTTCGAAGCGCTCAAATCTTCAGTTCCGGATTTGGATGCTCAATTGTCCAAGGGCGAAACCAGCGCTGCCACAAGTTGGTTAAGTGATAATTTACAACGCCATGGGGGGCTTTATGCACCACGTGAAGTTATCGAAAAAGCCAGCGGAATGGCTCCGTCAGAGTTGCCACTTTTGAATTATCTCGAAGCTAAGTTTTCTGAGATTTACGGGCTCTAATTTGACCTTATTGTCCTGAAACCTGCGAAATGCGGCCAAATTTGTGCCGCATTTTTTTGTGATCTTTGCCCCCGGTATTATGAGTGGCGGGGATTTCGCATGAGTATTCTTGAGCGTGTGGACGGTGTTTCACCAGCGCGGGTTAGCCCGTTGTCTAAGGTGATTGTTATTGATGACCTAAAAGAGCTTCTCCCGCTCAGCGAGGCTTACAAGAGCGTTCAAAAACGCGATCCCGACTCGGGGGTGTTCCTGTCATGGGAATGGCTATTCGATATTTTTTCGAAAAATCAAGGTGGGTGGCGGTTGTATGCCGTTCAGAATTCCGAGGCCCCCACTGGGTATTCAGGTTTCTTTCCGGTGGCCCGAACGCTGCATTGGAGCGAGACTAAAGATGAACTCCAGACCTATTATTCTGCGGCGGGCCGATTGGGCCTTAGCGATTACGTGGGGTTTGTTTGTGAACCAAACTTCGAAACCTCGGCCATCGAAGCATTGGGCAAACACCTAGCCAAAGATCCTTGGGCCCGGTTATCTTTACGATACGAACCTACCGAACGTCGATCTCGGATATTCGCGGATGTGTTTGAGAAGAATGACGATTTCGCTGTCACTTGGCCCGATTATCGGATCAACAAAGGAAAAACAAACCAATTGGTTTGCCCTGTATTAGCGTTGCCGCCGGACTATGAAACCTTTGTAACTGGGTTAGGGCGTCGATCTCGCAAACAACTGAAACGGTACGAGCGTAGACTGGCAGCCCTGGAAGCTCCGCGATTTTCCGTTCCCAAAGGCGAGCAAGTTGAAACGGATTGGGACAAGTTGCTAGAACTTTGGGGCCTGAAATGGGATGGGCAGAAATCCACAGGCAAAGTCAAAGCCTTGACTGCCAAATATCGTGATTTTTTGGACCGATCCCATCGGCTGGGAATGCTGTTTCTTGTAAGCCTTTGGGATGGTGAAAAGATGCTTGGGTCAATGGCCCATCTTGTCGATCGGGACACCATGACATTGCACAGTGTACTCGAAGGGCGCGATCCTGACTGTGCGGATCTTGGCGTTGGAACATTGCTTCATCACTATGCCATTCGCCAATCGATCCGTGCCAAATGTACAAGTTATGATTTTGGTCATGGCGATGCGGAATACAAATACAGGCTAGGCGCAGAGGACGTCCCTGTTTCTTATCTGACGATCCGGCGGCGGTCTTCTGCAACAGGATCTGTTTTGGATCCATTGATGTGTGTTCAAGCCCTTCAGAAAGTTGAAAAATATATGGAAGCTGATGAAGGTGCGAAGGCAAAGACCAGTGTCTCGCAACTCAGAGAAGCACTTTCACGTATGCGTGTAAGTAGCTGAAATATATTAAATTTGGTCTGAGGGTCAGTGCGATTTAGAGAAGCGTAAACTTGAGCGCATGTCAGGTTGGCGGACCTAAAACGCCGAGGTTTCAAGAAAAAAAGGGTGCCATAGTAGGCACCCTTTATCATTTATTCTTCGTCGATCTTTTCTTCGTCACCTTGATCTGCGATCCAGGCGACACTGACAACTTCTTCACCTTTGCCCGTGTTAAAGACACGGACCCCACCAGCACTTCGCGATCGGAAGGAAATTCCGTCGACAGGCACCCGGATAGACTGCCCCTTTGAGGTGGCAAGCATGATTTGGTCGTCCATCTCAACAGGGAAAGATGCAATCAGATCCCCGCCGCGCATCGCTTTATCCATGGCCGTTACACCCATACCCCCACGACCCCGAACAGGGTAATCATGGGACGAGCTGAGCTTACCGGACCCACCTTTAGTAATGGTAAGGATCAGATTTTCAGCAGCGGCCATAGCGGCATAACGCTCTTGGCTAATCGTCGCCATCGCGTTGCCCTCTTCTTCGTCAGGCATTTCCGCATCGTCAGCCAGACCCGCAACTGCACGGCGCATCTTTAGATAGGCGACGCGTTCATCTGAGGTGGCTTCGAAATGGCGAATGACTGACATCGAAACAACGCGATCAGGGCTCGACAGTCTGATTCCACGCACGCCTGTGGATTTACGTCCTTTAAAGACGCGCACATCTGTGGTTTGAAAACGGATCGCACGCCCAGAGTTGGTTACCAGCATGACATCGTCGTCTTCAGAGCAGATACGCGCATTAACGAGCTCGACCTCGTCCGATAATTCCATCGCGATTTTGCCGTTCCGTTTCACATTGGTAAAATCACTCAATGCGTTACGGCGAACATCCCCGGCGCTGGTGGCAAAGATGATCTGCAGATTTTCCCACTCATCTTCTGGCACGTCTACAGGCATGATTGCTGCAATCGAAACGCCTGGCGGGATTGGTAGAATGTTGACGATGGCTTTGCCTTTGGCAGTGCGCCCCCCTTGGGGCAGGCGCCACGTCTTAAGTTTGTATACCATGCCGTCTGTTGTGAAGAACAACAGCTGCGTATGGGTGTTTGCAACAAAGAGCGTGGTAATCACGTCTTCTTCTTTGGTCTGCATACCCGAAACACCCTTGCCGCCGCGCTTTTGCGCCCGGAAATCTGCCAGAGGGGTCCGCTTGATATAGCCGCCGGATGTGACGGTCACGACCATGTCTTCGCGTTCGATCAGATCTTCGTCGTCCATGTCTCCGGACCAGTCGACGATTTCAGTCCGACGCGGCACAGCAAACTGATCGCGAACTTCGCGCAATTCATCGCCGATGATCCCCATGATACGCTCACGTGACCCAAGAATTTCGAGGTATTCTTTGATCTTACCTGCGAGCTCTTCCAATTCGTCGGTGACTTCTTTGACCCCGATCTGTGTCAAACGCTGTAGACGGAGTTCCAAAATGGCACGGGCCTGTGTTTCGGACAGGTTATAGGTGCCATCGTCGTTTGCTGTATGGGTTGGATCGTCAATCAGCGCGATGTATTCAAGGATCGGTTGCGCGGGCCAACGACGGGTCATTAGCTTTTCACGGGCTTCTGCGGCATCGGCCGACTGGCGGATGGTCGCAACTATTTCGTCGATGTTCGTTACAGCGACGGCCAAGCCACACAATATGTGGCTGCGTTCCCGAGCCTTGCGCAACAGGTACGCTGTCCGACGGGCAACAACATCTTCACGGAAATCGATAAACGAAGTCAGGAAACGCCGTAGTGTCAATTGCTCGGGACGGCCACCGTTCAAGGCTAGCATGTTACAGCCAAAATAGGTCTGCATTGGTGAGAAGCGGAACAGTTGATTCAGAACAACTTCGGGCGTTGCATCGCGTTTCAGTTCGACAACAACACGTACACCATTGCGGTCTGATTCATCCTGTACATGCGCCACGCCTTCGATCCGCTTTTCGCGCACTGCTTCGGCGATCTTTTCGATCATCGATGCTTTGTTCACCTGGTAGGGGATCTCATCTACGACGATCGCATAACGATCACGACGAATTTCTTCGACGCGGGTTTTGGCCCGGATAACAACGCTACCGCGTCCTTCAAGATAGGCTTTGCGCGCGCCTGTGCGGCCCAACATAATACCGCCGGTCGGGAAATCTGGCCCAGGGACATAATCGATCAATTGTTCGCTGGTCAGATCCGGTTCATCAATCAGAGCCAATGTGGCATTGATCACTTCGCCCAAGTTGTGCGGGGGGATGTTGGTGGCCATACCAACGGCAATACCGCCCGCGCCATTCACAAGCATATTTGGGAAACGGGCCGGCAGAACCGTTGGCTCACGGTCCTTGCCATCATAGTTGTCTTGGAAATCGACAGTTTCTTTGTCGATATCAGACAACAAGAAGGCGGCAGGTTTATCCATCCGAACTTCGGTGTAACGCATGGCCGCCGGGTTATCCCCGTCCATCGAACCAAAGTTTCCTTGGCCATCCAAAAGCGGCAAGGACATCGAGAAATCTTGAGCCATGCGAACCAAAGCGTCATAAATAGCGCTGTCGCCGTGCGGGTGATATTTACCCATCACATCGCCAACTGGACGCGCTGATTTACGATAAGACTTTTCGTGTGTATTGTTGGTTTCGTGCATCGCATAAAGAATGCGTCGATGAACCGGTTTTAGGCCATCACGCAGGTCTGGAATGGCACGAGAGACGATAACCGACATCGCATAATCGAGATACGATGTGCGCATCTCAGATTCGATGGAAACGGTTGGCCCATCGTACGCGGGGCGTGCCGGTGGGGTTTCATCCATGTTTTCAGGGGTTTCTGGCGTATCGCTCACGTATGCAGCCCGTTCTTTGTGCAGGGTCTATATATAGTGTATGCATCATATCAGACTGGGCATATGGGGTGCAAGCCAGCAGGTTGATCTGGTGTCATTTACCATTCAAAAATCAGTAACACTTTGTTTTTGTGCATCATTAACCAATCTTATGATACTCTAAAGAGACCGAACCAGAAACTGGAGGTCAATAATGGAGCAGAACGAAACAGAACTGATGCTCAAAGGCTATGGTTTAACCACGGCCGAATTTTTCTACCACATGCCCGACTACATCCATGTGCTGAATACGTTTGTCTGGCAGGATTACGATCTGGCACCGGATCATCGTAAGCTGTTTGATTTCATCGAATACTGGCAGCGAGAGATCGACGGACCGCTACATTCGGTCCGCTTTACCCACCGCAAGATGATTGGGCCAGGCGAATGGCAAAACATGGTTGGTGAATTCAAAGTGCATTAGTTGTCAGGCAGAACAGCTCGCGCCACCTAAAACGCAGAATTTTGCACAATGGGGGTGGTTCAACTGAACATCTTGTTCAGCCTCTTCCAACGTGCTCCCCAGCTCAAACTCAGGGGAGTAAGGCAGAAGTGTGCAGGCCAGAACAGCTAGCGTTTCTGCGCCTTTGCGTTTCACGACCATTCGGGAACTGGCACACATAATTGCCTCTGGGGATTTGTTAAGGATCCCCCAGCAGGCCGTTGTGATTTCAGGCACCTCGATGGATTCATCCATTTCGGGGAACAAAACAGTTTGTCCCGGATTATGTGCGTCGATATCAAAACCGTGTTGTTCATAGAAATGTGCGTACCCAGCGCGGCTATCGGCTTCGCTATCAGTCCAGAGTGTGCGGCCAGCAACAGCCATCTTGATTCCATTGTCACGCAGCCAGATCATACCCTGCAGCGTCTTTTCAAAACTTCCCACGCCGCGTTCTTCATCGTGCAGATCAGCGCGAAAATGATCAACGGAGATGCGCAGTGTAAGCTTTTCGCCGAAATCAGCTTTCAACCCAAGCAACCCTTCGCGCATAGATTTGCGCATCATCGGACGCATCGCGTTGGTTAAGATCAAAACCTCATGCCCACGTTCCATCGATGCACGTGCCATGGCGATCATTTGCGGATTCATGAACGGTTCACCGCCCGTAAAAGCGATTTCACGCACTGGCCATTTACGGTCTTTTAGCTGGTCTAGAAAGGTACGGACCTCATCAGCAGTGATATATACAAGCGCATCATTTGTGGGACTGCTCTCAATATAACAATTGAGGCATTCGATGTTACACAGGGTTCCTGTGTTGAACCAAAGGGTTTGAGGATGAGACAATGCGACCGAGGCTCGGGTCTGCCCATCTGCAGTCACAAAACGGTCATGGAACTTCCCGACGTTGGCTGTTGATGGGTTCAGATCTTTCATTGACGCATTCCGGCTTGGTAATTCCGGTTTGATCTAGCCTATTCTGGGGGAGAAGTTAAAGTCGTCACAAAAGGTTTGACGGAGTTGTGATGTAGTCGTGGTCAAAGGCTGCGTTGGTCAGAAGGCTCTCGTTTGATAATCTACAAAGGACACAGAATGGTATCTCGACTTATTCCAGTCGACCCCTTTGATCTGGTGATTTTCGGTGGCACCGGGGATTTGGCACGCCGCAAAATACTGCCTGCATTGTTCAGGCGGTTTTGTGCTGGGCAGATGTCACCTGATACGCAAATCATTGCTGCGGCGCGAAGTGCATTGGATACGGCGACATATCGGGGGTTCGTGACCGAGGCCTTGAATGAGTTCGTTCCCAATCGCGCCTGCGAAGAGGGAACGCTCGCCGGGTTTCTAGCAATCATTGATTATGTTGCTATAGATGCGACGGGCAAAGACGGTTGGGAAACACTGGTTGAACGAATTCAGGGCAACCGTGTTCGTGCATTCTATTTTTCTGTTGGGCCAAGCCTGTTCGCACCCCTTGCAGAGCGCATCAACAGCTATGGTCTTTCGACGCAAACGTCTCGAATCGTCGTTGAAAAACCGTTCGGACACGATTTGACCAGCGCGCGCGCTCTGAACGCGATATTGGCGGACAATTTTGATGAAAGCCAAATTTACCGGATTGATCACTATCTCGGCAAAGAAACGGTTCAGAATTTGATGGCAATCCGGTTCGGGAACATGCTGTTCGAACCGCTCTGGAATAGTCAGTACGTCGACCACATTCAAATTACGGTCGCTGAAAGCGTCGGCGTTGGTGGGCGCGGTGGATATTATGATCGCGCCGGTGCGATGCGTGATATGATGCAGAACCATCTGATGCAGCTATTGTGTTTGATCGCGATGGAGCCGCCCGCCAAGTTTGATCCAGATGCCGTCCGAGATGAGAAATTAAAAGTAATCAGGGCGCTGGATCCGGTCCAACCACACCATATCGTTCGCGGGCAATATAACGCCGCTCCGGGTGACGAAGATGCGCATCCCAATTATCGCGAAGCTGTCGAGGATCCGCGCTCGACTACGGAAAGCTATATTGCGCTTAAAGCTCACATTAGCAACTGGCGTTGGGCCAACACGCCTTTTTACCTGCGTACAGGCAAGCGTTTGGTAGCGCGATCTTCGGTTATCAATGTTATGTTCAAAGACGCACCCCATGCAATTTTTGGCCAAGAAGCAGGGCGCCATGCTAATGTTTTGTCCATTCGGTTGCAGCCTAACGAGGGAATTACGCTTAAGGTGACGATCAAAGAGCCGGGACCGGGGGGCATGCGATTGTTGGATGTACCACTGGATATGAGCTTCGCTGAAGCGCTGGGGGCTGAAGGCGAAGATCCGCCAGATGCCTACGAGCGGCTCATCGTGGATGTGATCCGCGGTAATCAGACGTTGTTTATGCGCGGTGACGAGGTGGAGGCTGCCTGGGGGTGGACAGACCCAATTATTGCGGGGTGGCAGGCTAGGGGGGACGTTCCGAAACCCTATGACAGTGGAAGTACCGGCCCGGGGGATGCTGAGCTTTTGATGAAACGAGACGGACGCAAGTGGCAGGGGATTAATCCATGAATTTTCTGGAATATTCGGATCGCGATATGTTGGCCATTGATGTGGCCAATCAAATTGCCGGTGATTTGAAGGGGGCATTGCTGCATCACGAAACGGTGTCGCTAGCTGTTCCCGGGGGAACCACACCAGGGGCCATTTTTGACAACCTGTGCGCGGCACTGCTTGATTGGGATAGGGTGCATGTTCTTCCAACAGATGAACGGTGTGTCCCTGTCACGGATGAGCGGTCGAATGGGCGCATGATTATGGATCGGTTGTTCGTTGGTAAAGCGGCAGAGGCTACGTTTTTGCCATTGTATGATCCGTTTGATGAACAGCCTGAGGCTCCTGCAGTGATATTGGAACGCGAATTGCCATTGTCCGTGCTGTTACTAGGTATGGGGGCCGATATGCATACGGCGTCTCTGTTTCCGGGGATGGATAATTTGCAGGCGGCCTTGTCTGCAAACGCTCCGGTATTGGTTTTGGCACAACCGAACTCGCAACCAGAAGATCGTATATCCATGTCTGCACCTGTTCTAAACGGAGCGCTTTCTAAACATCTTGTTGTTTTTGGGACAGAAAAACGTGATGCATTTGAGCGCGCGCTGACCTTGCCCCCGGAAGAAGCGCCGATTACATCTGTATTAGACAGTATGACTGTGCATTGGGCGGAGTAGATTGATTTATGTTTGAACGATTGAGAACGCTTCATACAGCGGTGAAGGACAGATCTATTTTCGATCTGTTTCAGCGCGATGTTTCCCGGGCTGAGCAGTTCTCAATTGACACGGACAATCTACGTTTTGATTTTTCCAAAACTCAGATTGATGAAGACATCCTGCAAGAATTGGGGGCGTTGTGTAAGGCGCGTAAGCTTGATGTCATGCGTGAGAACCTTTTCTCTGGCGCTCTAATCAATGAAACAGAAGGGCGTGCAGCCTTACACACAGCGCTGCGCAATTTAGATGGCGACCCGGTATATTGTGACGACCAGGATGTGATGCCAGAGGTGTTGGCCACGCTGGAACGGATGCAGGCATTTGCCAAATCGGTGCGCAGTGGGGCAATAACTGGGCCCGGTGGCGGTTTTCTTGATGTAGTCAACATCGGTATCGGTGGATCTGACTTAGGTCCGGCAATGGCAGCATTGGCTTTGACACCTTATCAAGATGGCCCTCGATGTCATTTTGTTTCAAACATCGATGGAGCACATATCACGGACACATTGCACCACTTAGACCCCCGTCGAACGCTAGTTATTGTGGCCTCAAAAAGCTTTACAACGGTCGAAGCGATCATGAATGCCAAAGCGGCACGGGACTGGGTTCTTGCAGGGGGCGGTGATCCCGCAGCACAGTTTGTAGCTCTTTCAACGGCTGTCGATAAAACGCGGGAGTTTGGAATCCCGAGTGAACGGGTGTTTGGATTTTCGGACTGGGTTGGTGGCCGATATTCAATTTGGGGACCGATCGGCTTATCATTGATGATAGGGATTGGGTGTGAAGATTTTAATGCCTTCTTGTTGGGGGGGCAGGCCATGGATCGCCATTTCCGTACCACCGCTTGGAGTGAGAACATGCCCGTGATGTTGGCGCTGACTGGGCTGTGGCATCATCAGATTTGCGGTTACCCGACACGGGCCGTAATTCCCTATGAACAAAGGCTTTCTCGCCTCCCGGCATATCTGCAGCAGCTTGAGATGGAGTCCAATGGTAAGTCTATTGCCATGGACGGCTCAGATTTGACCGAACCATCAGGGCCAATCGTTTGGGGCGAACCTGGAACAAACGCGCAGCACGCCTTTTTCCAACTCATTCACCAAGGGACCATTGTGGTGCCATGTGAGTTTCTGGTTGGGGCACTTGGGCACGAGAAAGATTTGAAATCTCATCATCAATTGCTTGTCGCTAATTGCCTAGCGCAATCAGAGGCGTTGATGCGCGGTCGTTCTGCCGATGAAACACGTATTTTGTTGCAAGAGCCAGGCCTGTCCGCAGTGGATCTGGAACGACAGGTCCGTCATCGCGTGTTTGAAGGGAACCGGCCCTCAACAACTTTGATCTATCCCAAGCTAACTCCTTATGTTTTGGGCCAGATCATTGCGTTGTATGAACATCGTGTGTTTGTTGAAGGGGCGTTGTTAGGTCTTAATTCCTATGACCAATGGGGTGTAGAATTAGGGAAGACCATGGCAACGTCGCTAGTGCCTGTCGTTGCGGGTGAAATGCCAGCGACAGGAAAGGATGGGTCAACCGCCGCTCTTGTCGATTACGTGTTAAAGCATAGAGATGTCTAAACGGCTTTGGCACCATCGCGCGTTTCAAACACAGCGCGAAGCTTATCAGGGATAGGATATTTCCCCGAGCCGTCAGGGAGCATCACAACCATGACCGCTGTTAAGGTTGCGCGCAGGTCACCCGCCCAAAGCTGTTGCTCCATAACGAAAGAGGTGGTTCGGAATTCTGTGACGCGGGCAGTGACAATGTAATCTTCGTCTGCGACCATTTCTCGAACATAGTGGACATTTGCATTGCGAATGACCAACCGCGGGGGCAAACCATCTGCAAAGTATGACGCACAGAGAACATCAAAATATCTCACGCGCAGTGTTTCAAACCACTCAATGTAGGCTTTGTTATTCACGTGTTGCAGTGGATCAAGCTCGGCGAACCGCACGCGATCCGCAATGGCCAAGGGCTGCGGTTCAAGCAAACCATTCGCGCGCTGGTCGTCTGAGCTAAGCGGGGTGTGGTAACGCAGGGTCATAGGGCAAACTGCTATCTGTCGCAGTCTGATTGGGCAAGCAGGTTATTGTAATATAGGTATTTCATTGGCAGGCTCTGACGGTGAGGGGAAGTCCTGTGCCGCTTGATTAAACGAGAAAGAACGTCTCATGCGTTCCTGGACTTATAAGGTATTGAACTGTCGGACTGAATGCGATCCGACACTATTTTGGGAGGATCTGTCATGCTTGGACAGATGATGACACAGCCGTTGCTGATTTCGTCGCTTATCGATCACGCTGCGCGATATCACGGGGAAACGGAAATCTGGTCAGTGAATACGACGGGCGGAGTCGAGCAAACGTCTTGGGGACAAGTTGGCATCAATGCACGCAAGTTAGGCTCGGCGCTGACCAAGCTTGGCTTGGACCCGCAAGCGCGGGTGGCTACTATCGCGTGGAACAACCGCCGTCACCTAGAAATCTATTATGCAGTGTCCGGAGCAGGCTTTGTTTGTCACACAATCAACCCACGTCTGTTCCCGGAACAGTTGGTGTATATCATCAACCATGCTGAGGATCAGGTTCTGTTTCTGGATGCGACGTTTCTGCCGATCGCAGTGAATTTGCGGGATCAGCTTCCGGATTTGAAGCATGTAGTACTAATGGGCCCGCGCGATGATGCTGCCGCTGAACAATTGCCCGGATTGCAGTTCTATGATGAGTTGATCGAAACCGGGGATGCTGATTTTGCCTGGCCCGACCTCGATGAACACACCGCGTCCAGCCTGTGTTATACTTCAGGCACCACCGGGCACCCAAAGGGCGTGTTGTATTCTCATCGATCAACATTGCTGCATGCTTTTGCGTCTAACACTTTGGATTGCGTTGGATATTCAGCAACTGACGTGGTGATGCCCGTTGTTCCGATGTTCCATGTAAATGCTTGGGGCTCACCCTATGCATGTGCCATGTCGGGATCCCGGATGGTGATGCCGGGTCCTGATCTGCACGGAGAGGCGTTGGTTAAGCTGATAGATGATCACGGCGTCACACTCGCGATGGGAGTGCCAACGATTTGGCAGGGTCTTTTGACATATGCTGGCAGTTCCGGTTCGAAATTGCACAGCCTTGAGCGGACGGTTATCGGGGGATCAGCGTGCCCACCGTCGATGATGGAAGAATTCCGAGAAACATACGGGGTCGAAACGATTCATGCGTGGGGCATGTCCGAGATGAGCCCCCTGGGATCCACAAATATGCCACTAGCCAAACACGCGCTCCTTTCTGAAGAAGATCAAAACAAATTGCGCGAAAATCAGGGGCGCCCACCGTTTGGCGTAGAGCTTAAGATTGTCGATGATGAGGGCAATCAACTTCCAAATGACGGTGAAACACAGGGCGATTTGATGGTGCGCGGCCATTGGGTGTTGGATAGCTATTTCCGCAAACAAGACGAGGCACTCTTGGAAGATGGCTGGTTTGCAACTGGCGATGTTTCCACGCTGGATCCTGATGGGTTTATGACAATCCGCGATCGGTCCAAAGACATCATAAAATCTGGTGGTGAATGGATCAGTTCGGTTGAACTGGAAAACATTGCAGTTGGTCACCCATTACTCGCGGACGCTGCCGTTATTGGCGTTCCTCACCCTAAATGGGACGAAAGACCTTTGTTGGTTGCAGTCAAAGCCGAAGGCAAAGACCCGACAGAAGCCGAATTGTTGTCGTTCTATGATGATAAAATTGCGAAATGGCAGGTGCCTGATCAGGTGGTTTTCGTGGAAATTTTGCCCCGCAACGCGACAGGCAAGGTTCTTAAGCGAACATTGCGAGACCAGTTTGAAAACACCTTGATGGGGTGACCGGAACTCTATCCCTTTAGGTTTAGAAATTGAGAGCGTTAATCTAGATGGGTTAGCGCTCTTTTCAGGTCCGTAATCGGTTGATTTGCAATCGTCAGTTTAGGGCGTTGTTGTCACGCCATCTGCTTTATGAAAAACGGCCTGAAGTTCTTGCAACTCTTGGCTGAGACTTTGGGCGAAGCTTGTCGCTAAGGTCGATGGTGGGCGATGGGCGGGCTGTAGAATGGAAACGGCCAAGACGACACTGGGTCGAAATGGTCTAAACACAACGGTTCGAGGTTTGGCGTGACCCTTAATATAGCCTGCGGCTGTGATCGGATCGCAGATGCAATAGCACAGGCTATTTTCAACCAATGTCATTGCCGGTTGAAAACTGCGCAGCTCAAATCTCTGAAAGAAAACGGATTTTTGCTCTTCAAACGCTCTCATTGTTTCGATGAGGTTTTGATGCCCGTCTTGCAACGCCGCCATTGGTCGTCCATCCAAATCAGCTGCCGTAACTTCATCTTTTGCTGCAAGTGGATCATCGGCGGGTAAGGCACAAACACAGGATAGCCGGAAATCTTCAGTATCCAAAGACCCCGAAACCGCGGGCGTTTCTGAAAGACCAATGTCGTACTGTTGCGATGAAATCCATTCTTCGATCACCGAAGAGGCCCGCATCATGAGCGAGACTTTGACGTCCGGCTTGTCGTGTAAAAACTCAGCAACTAGTTGAGGCATTAAAACGGGTGATGCAGCCGGCATGCATGCAATTTTCAGACGTCCTTGTGACAGCTCACCGATTTCACGCATGGTCCGAGTTGAAAGAGATAATCGGTCTAGAATGGCTTCGGCTTCCGTAATGAAATATCGCGCCTCGGGGGTTGGAACCATTTTCCCACGCTGGCGGCGAAACAAAGACAGACCTAATTCGGCTTCCAAATTGGCGATCAGCGCACTGGCTGCGGGTTGCGTTCGGCCAAGGATTCGCGCCGCCTCGGAAACTGATCCTGTGCGCATGACCTCTCTGAAGGCCTGAAGCTGTCGAAAGCTGAGGTTCATAATGATTGTAATTCCATAAAAATTTAGCAAACCATAAGCTTGCTTTATACTTTTATCAATTTAATCGTTTTGACTTAATGGGCTGACCCCGCGACCCTTTGATCATCAGCGCAGACGCATTTGCGCTTGTTCGGAGGGGTTCATGACGCGGCTTGCAAACATCCTGTTAACAGTTCTGATCTGCGTTGTTGCGCTGGGTCAGTTTGTGCAGGTCATCACTAGATATGTACTGGAAATTCCAGTTATGGGGTTAGAGGAAAGTCTCCTTTTCCCGACCTTGTGGCTGTATGTTTTGGGGGCGGTGAACGCCTCTCGGGAAAACACGCATATCCGCGCCAACGTTCTTGAGATCTTCCTCACAACGGATCGTCACAACCAGATTTTGGCAGCGGTAGGTGAAGTTATCAGCCTGATCATCGGCGTGTGGCTAACGTACTGGGCTTGGGATTATGCTAAGTATTCGATGCGCGTTTGGCGTGAAAGCCCAACTCTCTATTTGCCGACATTTTGGGTCGACGTCTCACTCGTTTTGGGGCTGACCCTGATGATGCTGTTCACCGCAGGTCACCTGATTACCCACCTGCGCACCATTTTTGCAAAGGACCGTTTTGATGATTGAAATCGCTCTCCTCGCGGTATTGATCCTTGTTGTCTTGCTGACACTTGGTGTTCCGTTGCCTTACTGTTTTGGTGCTGGCCTGATCGTCATGTATTACCTCGGTGATGTTGTGATGAAGGGCAATATGCTTTGGGGTTTCCAGCAATTGGGCAATCCTGTTCTTTTGGCGATCCCCTTGTTTGTTCTAGCCGGCACGATCATGAGTGTCTCTGGCATTGCCGCGTCGCTGCTCAATTTCGTTAATATCTTCATCGGCCAATTGCGCGGCGGATTGGGTGTTGTTGCTACAGTATCTTGTGCGCTGATTGGTGCGATTTCCGGATCTGGCCTGACAGGGGTTGCGGCTATCGGCCCCTTGTTGATCCCTGAGATGGAAAAGCAAGGGTACCCTCGTGAATACGCGACGGCTTTGATTGCCAATGCATCTCTGCTGGGGCTGCTGATCCCTCCATCTGTCACGATGATTGTTTATGGCTGGGTCACAGACACATCAATCCTGGCGTGTTTTCTGGCAACGCTGGGGCCCGGCTTGTTGATCATGCTTAGCTTTTCGATCGTCAACATTCGAATGGCCCGCAAGTTTCCGTTGAACCTGAATGAACCCCTTAAAGGTGCCGAGTTCGTGGCCGAAGCTACGAGCCGGGGGTTCAAAGCGACACCTGCTTTGTTGATGCCTGTGATCATTCTCGGCGGGATCTATGGTGGTATCATGACACCAACCGAAGCCGCGGCTGTGGCCGTGATCTATGCCATCCCGGTTGGGTTTTTGATTTATCGCGGACTGGACGTGAAAACGTTTCTTGGGGCAGGGCGCGAAGCAGCGACTTCGGTCGGTGCGATCATGTTGATGATCCTGTTCTCGATGATCTTGAGCCAGATGTTTGTGCTGGAGAGTATCCCGCAAGCTTTGGTTGAAGCGATTTTCTCTATCACAGACAACAAGATGATCTTGCTGATCCTGATCAATGTCCTGTTGTTTCTGGTTGGCATGGTCGTAAACGATGTCACCGCCATCATTTTGATTGCCCCACTCTTGCTGCCCTTGATGCATGCCATCGGTGTTAGCCCAGTCCAGTTCGCTGCGATCATGGGGGTTAATACAGCAATGGGAGGCGTGACCCCGCCATATGCATCGATCCTGTATCTAGGTGCTCGTATCGGCAAGGTCCCGGTTACCAAAGTGATCCGCCCTGCCATGACGTTGATCTTGCTAGGGTATCTGCCTGTTGTTTTTCTGACCAGTTTTTGGCCGGACCTGTCGCTCGGGCTGCCTCGGTTCTTTGGCTACTAACCCTCCCCACCACTCACACACATCATCTCAAACACTCTAGGAGGAGACCAAAAATGATGAACTTTCTGAAATCAACTTGTCTTGCAGCAACTGTCGTTGCGACAGCGGGTATTGCTGCGGCTGATACGCTCAAACTGAGCCACATTCGCCCTCAAGGCGCGACCATCGACAATGAGCTGAGGGCTTTTGCGGAAAACGTATCTACAGCCACTAGAGGTTCGCTGGATCTGAAGCTGTTTCCGGCTTCTGCACTTGGGGACTATACATCGGTACAGGAACGCATTTCAGTTGGTGCGATTGACATGGCTGTACAACCTGCTGCCACCGCTGTGGATCGGCGTATGCAGATCAGCGCATTTCCTTATGTGGCAGCAAACTGGGTAGAAGCCAAAAATATCTATGGTCCCGGTGGCGCAATTCACGGCGCGATGAAAGATTTGTATTCCAAGCAAGACATTACCATGCTGGCGGCGTATCCCGTGTATTTTGGTGGTGTTGCCCTGCACACCGATCCAGTGTCTCCTGGCGACCCGCTCGCGGCCAAAGGCATTAAGGTGCGCGTGCCCGGCATTAAGAGCTTCCAGTTGACGGCAGACGCGTTGGGTTACATCTCTTCGCCGATACCGTTTTCAGAAGCCTTTACAGCAGTTCAAACCGGAGTAGTTGATGGTGTCGTGGGGTCTGGTGCCGAGGGATATTATGCGTCTTTTCGAGATGTCACCACAGCCTATGTGCCTGTGAATACTCACTTTGAGGTTTGGTACATGATCGTAAACTCAGGTGCATTAGCTGACCTGAGCAATGGTGATCGTGAGGCTTTGGAAGCCGCTGCGTTGGAGTTCGAAGCAAAACGTTGGACCACAGCTGAATCGGATCAAGGCGCCTTTGAACAAAAGCTTGCTGATAACGGTGCCACAATCGTGAAGCTGAGCGATGCAGAACTTGCCGCAACAGCTGATCACGTACGCGCGCAAGTCTGGCCGCAGGTCTTGGCCGACGTAGGGCAGGATTGGGGGCATTCCATTCTAGACCAGATCGCGCAATAGCTCCTCCCCTGATGCGTGATACTGGACAGGGCGGCCATCTCTTGGGTCGCCCTGTTCATCTAACATTATCAAGGATGCTTCGTTCATGTTCAGGTCGCTTCGGCTTTCGCCCGAGAAAACTGTTTCCGTGACCGTAAACGGTCAAAAAATATCTGCACCCGAAGGGCAAACTGTCTGGGCAACGATGGCTTTGTGTGGAGAAACCATGACACGTCAGGCCGCTATTTCTGGTGAGGCGCGTAGCGCTTATTGTGCGATGGGTGTTTGCTTTGAGTGTTTGGTTGAAATTGACGGTATGGCAAATCAGCAAGCCTGTTTGCGGCGCGCTCGAGAGGGCATGAACATCGAAACACAAAATCTCACCATCCGGTCCGAGGCATCAACTGATGATCTATGATTGCGCTATTGTCGGAGGTGGCCCTGCCGGGATGAACGCTGCCATCTTGTTGGCTGAGGCCGGTGTCCGTGTTGTGATCATGGATCGAGCTGCGCGGGCGGGTGGGCAGGTCTATCGTTCTGCAGCGGACAGTGTTTTGCCGAGGCCAGAAGCACTGGGCCTAGATTACACCGAAGGCGTTGCGCTGATCACTGCGTTCGAGTCTTGCGCAGCAACCCACATCGCAGCGGCAGACGTCTGGCACATCGGTGAAGACGGCATGATATTTTATTCCCTAAATGGCACAACGCGGCAGTTGCAGGCACGTGAAATTCTGTTGTGTCCCGGTGCAATTGAGAGGCCGATGCCAATTCCAGGCTGGACATTGCCGGGGGTTATGACCGCAGGCGCGGCTCAGGTGATGCTAAAGTCAGATGCCGTTGTTGCCGAAAAAGCAATTTTTGCGGGATCCGGCCCCTTACTCTACCTTATCGTTGCGCAATACCTTCGGCTTGGGGTCAAAGTTGCTGGCGTTATAGATACAACGCCCAAAGCGAACTATCTCGCCGCTCTTCCCGGTGGTGCAGCTGCGCTGAGGTCTTGGCCGATGCTGCGCAAGGGTTTGAACCTGATGCGCGAAATATCTAATTCTGGGGTGCCGGTATTCAAAGCCGCGACAAACCTTTCAATATTGGGAAAAACAGCCGCCACAGGCCTTGCATTCGAATGCAACGGAGCTCAGGAAATTCAGGCGGAAACAGTATTTCTGCATCATGGTGTCATTCCTCATTCAAACATGTCTCGATCACTGGGTCTTGAGCACCTTTGGAACGAAGCGCAGCAGTGTTGGCAAGTGAAGACGGATTCATGGGGGCAGAGCTCAATCCCGCATATAGCTGTCGCTGGGGATGGGGCTGGGATCATTGGTGCAGATGGTGCCCAATGCGCCGGGCGGCTTGCGGCCTTTAACATTTTGTATCGGCTGAATGTATTTTCGCTGAGTGAACGAGACCAACGTGCGCGCGAAGATCAATCTAAGCTAATTGGGATGACACCCTTTCGGGCATTCATTGATCGCCTGTATCAGCCTGTCGAAGAGCTGAGACTTCCTAAAGATCCAGAGACCCTCGTCTGTCGGTGCGAAGAACAGCGGTTAAAGGATCTACGCGCTGGTTATGAAGCAGGAGCGCGCGACCCAAATGCTCTAAAATCTCTGACCAGGTGTGGCATGGGGCCCTGCCAAGGGCGACAATGCGGGCCTATCGTCAGTTCGCTGTTGGCGCGCTGGCGTCAAGAACCAGAAGAGGCTGTTGGTTATTACCGTTTGCGCAGTCCGCAACGCTTGCTGAGTTTGGCGGAGTTTAGCCGTTTTCAGAATAATGATGAAACTGGAACCGGGGCAGAGGTGTCGGGATGAATGCGGATGTAATGATCATTGGTGGCGGCATTCAGGGTTGTTCAACTGCTTACCACCTAGCGTTGCAGGGCGTTTCTGCCATCGTGATTGAAAAAGATTACATCGCGCGACATGCATCGGGCGTGAATGCCGGGGGTGTTCGGCTGTTGGGACGGGACATGGCGGAGATACCAATGTCAAAAGCCTCAATGGAGATGTGGAAGACACTGGACGAAACGCTTAAGTTTGAGACAGGATTCCGTAGACGAACATTGGTAAATGTGGCGGCAGATGGGGCAGACATCGCGATGCTGCAATCGCGCCAAACAGTTATGCAAAAGGCCGGCTACTTCCACGAACATCTTCTGGATCAGTCGCAACTGCGTGAGGTTTTGCCTCATGTGCACTCTTCTTGTGTTGGGGGCGTGACGTCTGAACTTGATGGATATGCGTTGCCCTATCAGGCGACAATGGCATTTCGTCAGGCAGCAATGCAGTATGGTGCCCGCTTTGTCGAAGGAGAGGTGCTCTCTTCGCTTCGTCATGTAGGTCCTGTTTGGATTGGGCGAACGCAAACAACGACCTATGAAGCGGGTGCGGTTATCAATTGCGCGGGTGCCTGGGGTGATAAGGTTGCGATGCGAATTGGAGATTATGTCCCACTTAGTTTTGCTGCACCAATGTTGATGATCACGGCACGTCTGCCTCATTTTGCAAAGCCAGTGGTTGGGGCTGTAAGTCGCCAGCTGAGCTTTAAGCAGTTTGAAAACGGAACGGTTTTGATTGGCGGTGGGGCCAAGGGGTATGTAGATCGCGATCAAAACACAACCCGCCTAGACTATTCAAAGCTGGCTTCCGCGGCAAAAACAGCGATTGAGTTTTTCCCGATTATGGCGAGTGCGTCGATTAACCGGATGTGGGCCGGAATTGAGGGATACATGCCGGACAATCTCCCAGTGATTGGGCCGGCCGTGAATGCACAGAATGCCTTTCATGCCTTTGGGTTCTCAGCGCACGGTTTCCAACTGGGACCAATTGTCGGAAAAGTGCTGGCCGATCTGGTCTTAAGCGGAAAAACCGACTTTGATCTCAAGGCCTTTCGAATAGATCGCTATGAACGAAAAGTACTCTGAACAAAAAATGGAGCAGACTATGACAATAACACGTATCGAGACCGGCGCTCGGATGAGCAAGATCGTAAAGCACAACGGTGTGGCCTATCTATGTGGGCAAGTTGGCGCTGGCGAGTCTGTCGCAGATCAAACAAAAGATTGCCTGTCTCGCGTCGAGGCATTGTTGACCACCGCTGGGTCTTCGAATGAGCAAATCTTACAAGCTATCGTTTGGCTCGCGGATATGGATGATTTTGCAGAAATGAACGCTGTCTGGGACGCTTGGGTTCCAAAGGGTGCAGCACCTGCGCGCGCATGTGGTGAGGCAAAGCTTGCGAGACCTGAATTGAAAGTAGAGATTATCGTAACGGCTGCTTTCGATGTTTAACAAGATTTCCTGGTATTTTTTGGCCGCGGTCCTTCAGGTTTTTGGCTAAAGCAGGGGGCCTTTTCAGCTTGTGTGTCAGCCCTTGTAATAGCCTAACCTGAAGGGGTTGGATCTTTTCAATCAGGAAAACGAGTAGTGATAGCTTATGTTAAACAACGCGTTGAGGTGTTCAGTTGATGAGATCTCGGTTTGCCTCCCGCTTTCTCACGATCTTTGCTTAGGCAGCTCGCTCCTCATTGGTTAAGCGAGGCACATCTCATTTATCGTGCAAGAACTGGTGACGGAACCAAAATACCTATGATGGATTTTAGAATGCCGCCAAGACTTAAAAATTTTCCGCTTCTTCTGGTCTTGGCAGCTTCATTGCAGGAGTCTGCTAAGCCTTAGTGGTTGTTCGAGTTTGCTGAAGATCTTAGGAGCATTCCGAAAAGATCGCGAGGGTTGTCAGGATCTGCGAGCAAGTCCAATGCGTGAAACAGCCCTGTCGTTTCCAGTTGATCGCGAACATAACGCAAGGCGCTGAAATCTTCGATCGCGAACCCAACACTGTCAAACAGGGTGATCTGGGTCTCTGAAGTCCGGCCAGCAACTTTTCCTGAAATGACCTTCCAAAATTCTGTGACTTCGTGATCGTCTGCCAATTGTTGAATTTCACCTTCGATACGTGTCTGAGGGGGATATTCTACAAAAATGTCAGAACGATGCAGGATGGCCTCGGCCAATTCTGTTTTGCCGGGGCAATCGCCACCAATGGCATTGATGTGAACCCCACTACCTACCATGTTGTCGCTCAGAATCGTTGCGCATTGTTTGTCGGCTGTGCAAGTCGTCAAAATCTGCGCACCTTGAATTGCTTCTTCAGGAGTGGTGCAGCTAACGACTGTCAGCCCCTGACCAGCCAGGTTGGCCGCACATTTAGCAGTTGCAGCAGGATCTTTGTCGTAGAGCCTTACGGTTTTCAAACCACAGATTGCCTTCATCGCCAGAGTTTGGAATTCGGATTGGGCTCCGTTTCCGATCATGGCCATCGTATCCGCCCCTTTGGGGGCAAGATGTTTGGCAACAAGGGCTGAGGTCGCCGCTGTGCGCAGCGCTGTCAGCAAAGTCATTTCGCTGAGCAAAACGGGATAGCCGGTCGCGACATCAGCCAGTAGGCCAAATGCTGTTACTGTTTGCAGCCCTTCTTTGGTGTTTTTGGGGTGACCATTGACGTATTTGAACCCATAAACTTCACCGTCAGAGGTTGGCATCAGCTCAATCACGCCCTCGGCAGAATGGCTGGCGACGCGCGGCGTTTTGTCGAACAGATCCCAACGCAAAAAGTCAGCTTCGATGTATGTCGCGATCCCTGTCAGCATCTGTTCGATTCCGATGCGATGAACGAGTTGCATCATATGATCGACTGACACAAACGGAACCAAAGCTTTGTCGGAGGGAGAAAGGGATGTGTGGGTCATGCTGCGGTCCTTTTGGGGCGGCGAGTGAGGTGGATACCTGCGATCATGCAGCGGACAGACCCGCCGGCGGTTTCGATCGTTGGGATATTTAATGGAAGGGGTATTGCAGTGCGTTCGATGATGGCAATCTGATCAGGGCGTAGAGCGTCAAGTGCACGTGCTGACAATGCCAAAACGCGTTTGTTGCCAGTCAATTCAATCGCGTTTCCTGCGAAAGAGGCAATTTGCTCGGCTGAAAGATCGATCACTGTGCGCCCGGATTCGCTAAGGCGGTCCAGAATGGTGCGACGTCTATCCAGATCCTTGATCATGTCCAGACAGATCAATGCAAATTCGGTTCCAATGCCCATCAAGACATTTGTGTGATAAATAGCGCGTCCCAGTTGATCAGTGGCGTCAAAGCAGAGCGGCTCATAGTTAAAGTGGGTGCAAAACCGTTCCAGTATAATGGGATTTGCCCGATCGGATCGCGCCACGTAGGCGATGCGCCCGATGTGGTCCAGCACCATTGCCCCTGTGCCTTCTAATGCCAGCCCGTCTTGTTCTAGGCCGCTGTAGTCAACGACGTCGGAAACTCGATAGTCTTGTTTGAGCATGTCGATGACGTCCGTACGCCGTTCGCGCCGGCGATTTTCCACATGCATTGGGTAGAGAGCAACATGCCCTCCAGTGTGGGTGGAGAACCAATTGTTTGGGAAAACACTGTCTGGTGTCTCCCTTTCCCCGAAATCATCAAAGACATGCACTTGAACGCCCGCCTTACGTAAGCAAGAGGTGGCAGTGTCGAACTCTTCAAGCGCGTGTTGGGCGACGTTTGTAGCGGTATCAGACGTTTGAAACGCGTTGTCGAACCGTGTTTCGGGATTGGACTGAAAATTGTGGGGGCGAATCATAACGACGGCTGCGGGGGCTTGAATCGTGGTCATAGAAAGCTCCGCGTGGGGCGGTCAAAGACACGACGCCCAAGCGCTGAGGCGGCAAGATCCACCATCAATTGAGCTGTCCGGCCGCGTTCATCCAGAAAGGGGTTAAGCTCAACAAGATCCAAAGAGGTCATCAAACCGCTGTCACAGATCAGTTCCATGACCAAATGCCCTTCGCGCATCGTCGCGCCACCGGGAACAGTGGTTCCAACAGCCGGTGCTATTGAGGGGTCTAGAAAATCAACATCCAATGATACATGAAGCAGGCCATTTTGTTCAGCGACATGTGCAAGAAAATCAGTGAGGGGCTTGGAAATCCCTGTTTCATCAATCTGGCGCATGTCATGAAATCGGATGGCGGTCTGTTGCAACGCTTCACGCTCTGCGTGATCGACGGATCGTAGGCCGAGGATGCAAATGTTTTCTTGTGGGATTGGTGATGTGACAGCCGGAAACCCTGTAAAACCTTCGCGTCCTGTGACATAGCCTAATGGCGTCCCATGCAAATTTCCGGAATCTGTCGTCTGGGGGGTATGGAAATCGCTATGCGCGTCTAACCAAAGCACGAACTGGGGCCGTTTCCTTTTGGCCGCATAGTTTGCAACGCCAGCAACACTGCCTAAGGCAAGAGCGTGGTCACCCCCTAAGAAAATTGGTAGCCCGTGTTCCATCGAATTCTCGGCGATACGAATGAGCCGGTGTGTCCAACCTATTGTTTCATTTAGCTGATTCAGGTGTGTGCTTTCTGATTCAGGTTGGTGATTGGCAGGCGTTAAGTTTCCCATATCTTTGACCGAATGACCCAAGTCCTGCAACGCGTCGCCTAATCCAGCTGTGCGATAAGAATCCGGGCCCATAAGACAGCCCGCTCCGCGCTTACCGCTATCGACTGGTGCGCCGATTATGATACAGTGTTTTGAAGTCATCATCCGCCTCAGGAAAAATTGTGATGACCCAATAATTGTGCATTTCGTGTTGTAATCCACTGCTTAAATCGACCATAATGAAGGTCAATTTAACGAATTGGAGCTTAATTTGGACAAAACGGATGAGCGGTTAATTGCTGCATTGCGCCATGACGCGCGTGCGTCGCTTTCGGATCTGGCGTTGCAGCTTAACCTATCACGTACAACTGTGCGTGCGCGCATTGAAAGATTGACACAGCGCGGGGATATCCTTGGTTTTACTGTCGTCCTCAAAGAAGACGTCCTGCACGATCCGGTGCGTGGCCTGATGATGATCGGAATTGAAGGGCGTGGAACAGTCCGCATTACCCGGCAACTTCATGGCTTGAAAGAAGTTCGGGCAGTACATTCCACCAATGGACGCTGGGATTTGATTGTTGAGTTGGGTACCGAGACGTTGGAACAACTCGATACTGCTTTGGCTAAGATACGGATGTTCGAAGGCGTGCAATCCAGTGAAACCAGCTTGCTGCTTTCCACCAAAAAGTCGACTTAAACTGGCTCGGTCATCGTGCGCGTGCTGCCATCATCCAAATCGCAAGCAACCCGAGTGATGCGAGCGCATTCCAGTTTGCCATTGTCAAACCCAAGAAGAAGGGTTCCAACGTATCACACATGACCAATGCTGGCACATCTGATCCACCGGGCAATAGCGAAGTTGCATCAAGTCCTGAGAGTGCATCCGAACTGCCAGTGCAGCTAGCTGGGCCTTCCCACCAATCACGCTCGACTCCGCTGTGGAAGATCGCGAGACCGGCAGCAACCGCCGCCGCAAGTGCGCCCAGCAATGCAAAGGCGCGTGCGGGTAACAGGAAGTAGATTAAACCGACGCCAATTGCTGCTGCATGTGGCCAACGTTGCCACAGGCACATTTCGCAAGGCGCCCAGCCGAGCGATTGAAAGAAAAAGGCACCTGCAAGCAATGCGGCAGAGCCGCAAGCGGCCATCAGGACAAGGCTTTTCTGAGTGATCATAGGTATTTCACCAGTAAGAATCCCCCGACGAGAAGGATGATGAAGAGGGTGAAAAGCAGACCGAGCCGCTTTTCGATGAAGTCTCGGATCGGTTCGCCAAATTTCCAAAGTAGCCCGGCGACAAGAAAGAACCGCAATGAACGGGCCAGAATTGAGGTGGCGATAAAGGTTCCCAAAGGCATGCCCGTCCAGCCAGACATGATCGTGATGACCTTGTAAGGAAAGGGGGTCACGCCCGCAGTTAGGACGGCCCAGAACCCCAGATCGTTGAAACGCGTGTTGAATTCTGCCATTGCGTCCGCTTTTCCCATAGCAGCAAGGATGGGTTGGCCAATGCTCTCGTAGAAAAACGCACCAATCGCATATCCTAACAACCCGCCAAGGACTGAAGCGGTTAACGCCACGGTTGCGATGAGCCAGGCCTGCTTCGGCCGGGCAAGAATCATTGGGATCATCAGCACATCCGGAGGAATCGGAAAGACAGAGCTTTCAATGAAAGCGACAAAAGCGAGAACCCAGAGCGCATGCGGGTGTTCGGCAAAACTGATGGTTTTGTCGTAAAGTCGCTGTAACATGGATTTACTCGCCTTCAGAGAGGGGCTTTATGAGGAAGAACCATGTACGTGAGGGCAGGTCAACCAAGCGCGTGTGACAAGAGTTTTAAAAAGTGGGTTTTTGCCTATGGACCTTTCTGTTCGGTAACGGTAATCCCTACCGCAGAAGCCCAAGTGGCGGAATGGTAGACGCAGGGGATTCAAAATCCCCCGCCTTAACGGGCGTGCCGGTTCGAGTCCGGCCTTGGGTACCAATCTATTTAGACGTTTAGCGTCAGATAGTTAGGCTTCGAATACAAGGCTCGATGCGGAAACGCATTGGGCCTTGTTTCATTCCATTCGGATTCTTTGATTTGATTTTTGTTGCGCTTTCTTCAGTTGTTTTGAAGAAGTGAAATATTGAAAACTCCTGCATTCAAGTCGATCTGATCCAGAGCGTTTCGACCTAATGTATCTGTCTTATAAGTCAGCGAAACCCCAACTGATCTGAAGTTGAAGGGATGCAGGTGGCCGGGGCCCTTGATGACCTTATAAGTCATCAAACAGGTCAGTTGCTTGCTCTGCACGATAGAACTTTTGGGCGAAACACGAATAAGGCGCCTGCCGTCATAAATGCGCAGGGATCCCGGACATTGGGTCTGAGCCGAAACAGAGCCAAATGCGTCTATCATGTCGGTGGCGATGAGGGGCGCGTTTTCCAAATCGAGAGCCATCGCATTTTTGTATGGGGGCGTGACACGGGTTTGAACAACGCGTTTGTTTCGAAACAGAACGGAAACTTTTCGCGTTCGTTTCGGGGATTCGTTACTGACGCGGTATTCGTAGGCCTGCCTACCGTCTGGACCGGTGGACGGCTGTCGTACGCCTATGAAAACACCATCAAAAACTCCCATTGGAGTATTGTTGAGACGTGCAGTTAGGGTGCTGTGTAAACCGTGGTCTTTCTGGGTGCGACTATAGGTGACCTGCCCGAGTGTGCGGCCCATCATCTGAACGTCAAACAGCCGTGTTTCGGCCATCACAGCTTGGGCATGTGAGAGCATCGTCAAAGTTTGGATGGTCAGAATAACGTGTGTGAGACGCCTCATCATGTGATTGTGGCCCATAGTACGGTCAGATCTCTTGGTATCAACGTGGCATCGGAGGGTATTAGATTTGCCGGCAATCAACCAACTTTTGCCTCACCATGTTCCGGGGGACTCCACGTGCGGTTTTGGTCTTCTTCGGAGAGTAGTGCCAGCTGGCCTTCTATTTCCGTCTGAACGTCATTTCTAAAGACATAGAAATGTTCGAACATTGCCAGCATGGAGAAAAACCCTTTGAGACCGGCTTTGTTGTTCCGATAAAGATCAAGCGAGGCGCGCCAGAACAAACCACGCGAAGAGCGTATTAAACCATGTAACGATAGGACTTTGAGCATCGTCATCACTTGCTTGAAGTTCAGTGGAAATGAACTTGGCGGGATACCTTTGGTTGGCCAAACTCCGTCCTTGGTTGCCATGGCGTGACGATAGGCGCGATCCATGTAATGCCTCGGTTCATATAGGTTTTCATAGATCGCGGTGTGTTCTTGGGCCAATTCGGTAAGGGGGCGTGTGGGGACAAAATTAGTTAATCGATTTGAGTTCAAATCCGCGTCGCGCTCTGTTTGCAGTAATCTCCCTTCGGCGCGTAAGCGATCTGTTAGGGCTGTTTTGGGCAGGGCTTGCAATAAGCTGACGATCACCATGGGGATCTGAGCATCTTCAACAAATTCGAGAATGCGCTTGTCCGCGCCGGGTTTCTCGCCATCAAACCCAATGATGAACCCTCCGATGATTTTTAGGCCTGACTGATTGATGGTTTTAACCCGATCGACCAGTGACCCGCGTACATTTTGCTTTTTCTTGATATGGATAAGGCTGTCTTCATCCGGCGTTTCAATTCCTACAAAGACAGTAGTGAAATTCGCCTTGCGCATCATCGACATAAGCCCCGGATCTTCGGCCAGATCCACTGATGCCTCAGTCGTGAATGTAAACGGAAATCCATGCTCTGTTTGCCACGCGATCACCTCGTCCAACATAGGTTTCACTGTTAGTCGATTGCCGATGAAATTATCATCCACCATAAAGATGCCACCGCGCCACCCTAGATCATACAGTTGGTCCAACTCTTCGCGAATTTGGGCGGGAGTTTTGGTCCGAGGTCTCCGCCCGAAAAGAGTGATGATATCGCAAAATTCACATAAAAATGGGCACCCACGGGAAAACTGAATAGACAGACTGTTGTAGTCGTAAATGTTGATCAGATCAAAACGTGGCTTGGGGCTGGTATGCATGTCAGCCTTTTGCCCTTTTGCGGTAAAAGTTCCAGACGTTGCTCCATTTAGAAGCGCTTCGACGAAGATGGGAATTGTGAGCTCACCTTCATCCAAAACAGCGAAGTCAGCGCCGGCTTCTAATACTTCATCCGGCAGGGACATTGCGTAGGGGCCACCAACTGCAACAGGCTTGCCGCGTTGCTTTGATTCCCGGATCAGCCCAAGCATATCTGCGCGTTGCACGATCATGCCTGATATGATTACGAGATCAGCCCAGTCCCAATCGGCATCTTCCAAGGTTTGAAAATCTCGGTCGACCAATCGGAATTCCCAATCCTGTGGCAGCAATGCGGCAACTGTCAGCAAACCCAAAGGCGGTAAGAGCGCTTTGCGTCCCAATAGTTTCAGAGCGCCTTCGAAAGACCAAAAAGACGTAGGAAAATTGGGATTTATCAATAGTACCTTCATATCGCGCCACCTTGAAAATCTTTGCGGATTACTGGGCCTTGTAGGGAATAGGTAACAGAAAAATACCTTTGCACCTAATCTTCAGTTTTCGGAAGGATAGCTGCCAGAATTTCGCGTGGTTTTCGTGGATTCCAGCCCAGATCTGAGTAACTGCGCGTTGGATCGGTCCTGACGACTTTGTCGTAAAGAAAGACAATGCGTTCTTTGTTCAAAATCATATTACGCCCCGTCCATGATCCGATCCAATCCATAACCATGGCAGCAGCCCTAACCAAGCTTTCAGGCATGTCAGGCGGAGGTTTGCGCCCAGTCATTTCCCCAAGAATTCCAAAAATTTCTCCCATGGTAGCTTCACCGGCGGACGCAATATAGCGCGTTCCGGGTATACCATGTTGAGCCACAAAGAAGAACAATTCAGCCAGATCTTCTACGTGCACCATACCCAAGGGGCGATCTTGTGCGGGCCAAAACGGGAGGTGCCCGTTCAGGTATGCGCGCAAAGCTCTGCCAAAGTGAGGTTCGTCGCGCCCAAAAATTCCGGGCGGCAGAACAGAATATGTAGAGAATCCGGCTCGATTTCTGGTGATTACCAAGGCCTCAGCTTGGGTCTTGGTTTCATCATAGCAAGAGGCATAGTCTGTATCTGTACGAACATGGTCTCCATCTACCCGGGCCCCAGCGGTATCCCCCAGAGTGCGAACCGTGGAGCAATAAATGAATTTAGGAACACCAGCGGATTGGGCTGCCTCTAATAGAACGCGAGTTCCTTCCAGATTAACCTGTTTCATCAAGGTGCGATCAACTGTTCCGAGATCCACATAGGCCGCTGTATGTATGACAAGATCAATCCCGTGTAAAACTTTGGTCAAACGGCCAGTCTGTTGAGGCAGAGCTAGATCAATCTCAACGCGGGTCACGCTTGTACCCTCAAGCAAATCCAAGTTTGAATTTGTCCTGACCATGGCGGTCACGGCGTAACCCTGCGCAAGGAGGTGCCGCACAACATGTGATCCAACATACCCGTTTGCACCGGTCACAAAAGCCGTCTTTAGCTCTGACATTTGCTCATCCTTGTTTAAATGTAGGTTCGATTGTAGGCTTCAAAGGATTGCCTTGTCCCTGAATAGTTTGAGTTTTCATGCAAGTAGTTGATGACTATCTCCACAGCGTTGTTGCAGCCGACCTTGACCCTGATGAATTTGTTGTTCGGGAAAAGCAGGGCAATACAGTTGTCATGGAATGCAAGCGAACGGGCAGGGTGCATCGGGTCCTGAATTTCTGCGACAATGACATTTTGGGGTTTGCCCAAGACAGGGCAGTCAAAGACGCTGCGATACAGGCTATCGAGGATTTTGGAACCTCAAACAGTGGGTGTATGGCGTTGTGTGGTCGCAGCACCCCTCACGAAGAATTGGAGCGAGAGATCGCCAATTTTAAAGGGGTTCCGCATACTCACCTGTTTCTGAATGCTTGGATGGCGTTGCAGGCTTTCATGGATGGATTTTGTCATCTTGCGATACCGGTGCCTGGATTTAGCAACACAAGGCCCGTTTTGGTCATGACTGACATCTTAAATCACGGCTGCATTACCACTGCGGTTGTGAATGCAGGATCTAGGTCAGGGAAGTTGCTCACCAACAGTCCCGAGGTTCGCGTGGAAAGCTACAAGCATTGCGACATGGATCATTTGAGGAAAAAGCTGAAGCGTCTGGCTCGTCCCGAGGACAGGGTATTGTTACTAACTGACTCTGTCTTTTCTATGGATGGGACAATTGTTCCGCTGCCGGAGCTCGTTGATGTCCTAGCGGATTATCCGGGTTCCACCTTGGTGTTGGATGAGGCGCACGCCTCAGGTGCTATCGGGCCTCGTGGGGGCGGGATATTTGACTATCATAGAATGACGCCAGAGATGCTGATGGCCAAAGGGGTTAATCCTGTGATCCTGACGACGTTTTCCAAGTTTGCAGGGTCGGCCGGAGCCGCGATCAGCTCTTATTCCAAAGGGTTAGAGAGGCTGTTGAATGCTTGCCCAACTTCGATTGGGACAATTTCATTGCCTCCTTCAGCTGCAGCTTCGGCTGCCGAAGCCATTCGACAGCTCCGCGGGCGCCCGGAATTGGTGGCAAGGTTGATGCAAAATGCCTCCTATGCGCGCGAAAACTTGAAGCAGGCAGGGTTTGAGGTATTGGGAGAAACGAATGTTCTACCCATGGTTTTACCTGCAGGGGTGCCACCCAAACATGTGGCGCGGTATTTGATTGAAGAACATGGTATTTGGGTCTCGCCGGTTTGGTATATCGCGCGTCCAAGATTGCGCGCTGTCGTTTCGGCCCAACATACAAACGCTGAAATTTCTAAATTAGTTGATGCTTTGGATCAGATGCGTTCAGTGTTTTACCCACACTCTGCAGCGGTCAATGCTGTATGAATTTTTGTGTTAGACCCATCCAAAAAGCGTTCGATTTTAGGCGATTCGAACGCGTTCCTAATGTTGTATATCGCGATGACCCTAATTGGGTTCCGGACATGCCAGGCGCCATCAAGGGGCAATTGGGACCAGAGTCAAAGTTTCTGCAATACGGTCGGTTTCAGGCGTTTCTCGCCCAAACTGATAACGGGGAGCTACTGGGACGGATCGTTGCTTCGGTTAATTCGCGACTTTGTGCAAAAGAAGGCAAGCAGATTGGTAGCTTTGGGTATTTTGAGACCATTCATAATCACGATATTTCGGATGCCTTGTTTGATGCAGCAACAACTTGGTTGATAGAGCAGGGATGTGTTTTGGGTCGTGGTCCGATTGACCTGTCCACGCACATCGGTGGGCTCACGTTGGTCGATGGGTTTGATGAGCCTGCCTATATAAGAATGCCTTACAACCCGAGCTACTATCCCTCTTTGATTGAAAGCGCGGGATGGCACGGAGTCCGGGATGCATTTGCTTTCGATTTTGCCATGGAACCGCTGGCCCCGGCCTTTGAGCGGGCGTATCGTTTGGCGCTACGGGCGGGGATCACCTTTCGCGCGGTTCATACGAAAGGTGAGGCAATGCGCAGTGATCTGCGCGCGATACACGGCATATTCGCCACCAGTTTTGAAGACAATTGGAGCGCAACTGAGCGAGATGTCTCTGAATTTGTAGATGAAGCTGAGCAGATGAGGCACATCATCGACCCCAGGTTATTTCCCGTTGCTGAATATAACGGAAAAGTGGTCGGGTTCTGGCTTGGTTTGCCGGACATCAATCGCGCATTGCGCGCCTCACGCGGGTGGCCAACTCCGCTTGTGTTTGCGCATTTGTTATGGAAACGACGTAGGCTGGATTCAGCGCGCGTGTTAGCTGTTGCGATCCTACCTGAGTTTCAAAAACCGCGTTACGCCTTGGGGCCGGCCCTTGTTTACCTGGGAATGGATGGCGGGGCATCTGGCGGGCACCCTTACCAACGGGCGGAATTGTCCTGGGTTTGGGAAAACAATGCACGATCTTTGGGATTGATCCGCGGTGCCGCAGGGCGTCACTATAAAACCTATCGTATGTTCGAGCGGACATTGGATGGGCGGACCTAAAGTAAAGGAAGAAAGTAGGCGGATGGCGATGAAAACCTTATTGATGTGTGCGGCCATTGCGGTGGCAACGACAAATAGTGGCTTGGCACAAACCCCTGCATCACCAACGCTTGTTGCGGGTCTTGGTTATGTGGAACCCGAAGGTGGCGTTACCAAAGTTGCCGGAGGTCCGTCCATCAGCAACAGCGTTGTTTACGAATTAAAAGTCGCCGAAGGGGATACCGTTAAACGAGCAGATCTGATTGCCGTACTGGGGGACAATGCGCTGATGCAGGCGGCCCTTATTCAAGCAGAAACAAGGGTTAAAGTCCAAGAGGCTCAATTGGCGCGGGTACAGGCCGGCGCGATGAAAAGTGAGCTGGACGCCAAGAAAGCAGTCGTTGATCGGTTAAAGAAAGAACTTGGAAACGTCGTAAAAGAATGCATTCGCCAGCAAAATCTATATGAACGGAAAATCATTTCAGAGGCGGTGTTCTTGCAAAACTGCAACCGCGTTGATGTGACCGAGGGACGCCTCAACGAAGCCGAGGCGACATTGGCCGCCGTTGCAACCATTCGTCCCGAAGATATCTTGATCGCAGAAGCGGAATTGATAAGTGCACGCGCAAACGTTGGGCATGCGCGGGTCGCTTTAGAGGGCACTTTTGTGCGCGCCCCGACCAATGGAACTATTTTAAAGGTTCACGCGACAGCCGGTGAACGGATCGGCCCGTCGGGGCTGGTCGATATGGGATTTGTAGAACGCATGTGGGTGTCAGCCGAGATTTACGAAAGTGATATCTTGAAAGTGCAACCGGGGCAAAGCGCCTCTGTTATTGCGGATGGAATCGAGCAGAAAATCGAAGGCGTCGTGAAGAAAATCGGCCTGACGGTCTCCCGTAATGAACTGTTGTCGAACAATCCCACTGCGGACGTAGATGCCCGCGTGGTGGAGGTGAAAATTCTTTTGAATGAAGAAGATAGTCACCATGTCGCGGGGCTTACAAACCTGCAGGTTTCAGTCGTCATTCATCCTTGAAATTGGCGCTGATTGCTCGGCCTGCGTATCGACGTTGAAACGGGACCACATCTCGTCGGTGATGACGGCCCGTGTAGCACGTGACCGACTTATCATTTCCGAAAAATCCGCGGCTTTGATTTCTAGAACGCGCACAGGTTGATCGCCACGGACCTCGATCGACGCATTTCGACGGCCATTCTCAGTTAACAACCCCATTTCGCCAAAATAGGTGCCGCGTTTGTGGAAATGGGCCAGATCGCTTCGGCTTCCATTGGTTTCTTGGCGGAACACGTTCACAGCCCCTTTGACCAAAATAAAGAATGCATCAGCCGGATCGCCCTGTTTCAGAATCTGTTCACCGGGCTGGAATTCGCGCGACACAGCTTTTGAGGCAATTTCGGCAAGGTGACGATCATCAAGGTTTGGCAAAACAAGAGAGATTTGTTCCGTGATCGCCGTGCCAATGCGCCCATCGATCATATGAAGGATCTCGTCAGCGCTATCCAGGATTCTCATATTGTGCGTGACAATGATGGCCGCGCTGTTTTGTGCTTTGGACAGACGTTGGACGAGGTCAATAATGTCACGCCCGGTAGAGGTATCTAGAGCGGCCGTAGGTTCGTCTGCGATCAACAGTTTGGGACGGTGGACCAGCGCGCGCGCGATGGCAACGCGCTGCTTCTGCCCGCCTGACAAATCCGCAGGGTAGTCATTGACCCGATCCCCTAAACCAACCGCATCCAGCATCTCCTCTGCCTGCGCCCGGGCTGTTTTTGCGTTGTAATCGGGCTGTATTTCAAGGCTTTGTTGTACGTTTTGCCGGATCGACATGAAGTCGAGAAGATTAAAGTGTTGAAACACATATCCAACGCGTTTGCGCATTTCCAACAGTTTTCGGGGACTGGCTTTGTGGAGTTCAGCGCCAAAAAGCTTAAGGCTGCCTTCTTGGACGGAACGAAGGCAACCAACTAAAGATATCAGAGTTGTTTTGCCAGATCCGGAGTACCCTGTGAGGAACACGTTTTGCCCGGGCCTTACGTCAATATCGATTCCGTGCAGCACTTGCTTCATGACAGAGGCGTCTTTGTAGCTGTGTTTGAGGCCGCGGATTTTTACGATTGTATCATCTGTGTTTGACATGTCTGGACTACCCAAAAAGATCGGCCGGATCGGCGTCGTTGAGTTTGCGAATAGCCAACAGGGCCGAAATAACACAAATGAAGGCGATGGCCCCAAAGACGATAGCTGCGACCTCCCACGTCATTTCGAAACGTAGCGCGGTTGCCTTGGCAATGACATCGTACATTAAAAAGCTAAGCCCGAGGCCAGGTAAAAACCCAAGAACGGCTAACATCAAAGCAGATCCCAGAACGATCCTGCGCAGTTGTCCGTTGCTGAACCCGATGGCCTTTAGGGTTGCAAAATCCCGGATGTATTTTGAGATCAGTTGAAACAGGATTTGGTAAAGAATGACGATCCCAACCGCGACGGCCCCACCAAGTCCAAAGCGAAAGATGATCCCAATCGGAGTTTGGAATTCATAAAAATCCCGTTCTTGGTCTAATAAGTCTGGCAGCGACACAACTTTTACATCTTCTGGCAGGTACGCATTCATTCTCGCGGCGACTTGCGTGGCGTCCGATCCGGGGTGCAGTTGGATCAGCCCCAGATTAATTTTGGAGCGCGGGCGGTTAAATACCTCCATAAAGGTTTCGTCGCTGGTAATGATGTGGGAGTTCGCGGATTGGTTCACGCCAACATCAAACAAACCAGTCACGCGAATGCGCGCTTGATGGCGACCACCGCGAACTTCGATACTATAATCTTCGTCAGATTTCACTGCCTCGATGATCTTGGAAAACGACTGCTTGGAGCGTTGGTCGATCAACACATTTCGCTTTATCTTGAGCTTGTCATACTGCTCATAGACGCTGTCTAGTAACATGACATCCCAGGTCAGTGGCAGACCAATGGCTTGAACTTTGCGCAGATATTTTTCGCCCCCTTCAGGGTCGCGCATCAAAACACTGGACCAGTAAACCGGAGCGACGCGAGTGACTTCTTCAAAGGCTAGAGTTTGATTTAGGCGCAGTTCTGAAAATGTGGGGGTACGAAGAACCGTAACCGCAGATGAATTCAACATCACAGCATCGGCGTTAAAACTGGCGGGAAGATCCAGCAACGTGTTTAAAAAAGAAGAGCGAAACCCGATCTGCATGAAAAGAAGAACGGTGATGAACGTGATACCTAAAGCAGCAGAAACCGTTTGCGCCTTTTGATGGCGTAACTGAAGCCAAGAGATCCACGTTTTTCTGAACATCAATACCGTCTTGAGTTAAAGTTTGATCTATAAAAGGGCCAATTGATGGCCCGTGTAAACCTAGCTTATGTGTTAATTTGGTACCCTAATTCTGTAGCCAGAGCGAGAGACGACGGGCTAAACCCGTCTGTTGGTGTTTTTGATCTCGTAGATCCTTGGCGAAATACCGGGTTGTGCAGAAATTTTGTATCATTTCCCAGTGGTGCGTTCGGCGGCCCGACATGCGCAAAAGGTCCGTTTTCCGGATGCAGCATTTGGTCAAGTATGTCAGCGTGAAAGGGCAGGTGAAGGCGTGCTGTAAGATCCTTAAAGAGGGCTTCGGGCTGAGTCATTAGATCTTCGCCTCTGACCGTGACTTTGCGATCTTCCGGAATTGTGTGCAGGAAGTCCACGATCCTTTTGTTGCAGTAGGTCCAGACAGCCTCGTCCTTGACAAACCAATGCAGAGGGATCCCGAACCTTTGTTTAACGCCTTTGAACGCCTCTTGGATGGACAAACGCACGTCCCGGGGATCCCGGATCAGATGAATATATCGGGCGTTTGGACAAATGCGTTCCGTTCGATGCAGGAAATTGGGGTGCGCCGTTAAAATGGGTTCCTTTGCCAACAATGTTTGCGGTGCAACCCGTTCGCTGAGGTGCGCCCAAAGGCGAGCGGTTGTCCAATCCCGACGGTTGTTCAACCATTCGATGGCTGCCTGAACCTGCTCAGCGGATTGCCCCCCAAATTCCAACAGCGAGATCGTGCGATGTATCCCGTCTAGTGTAAAAATTCGATACAAACGCGACCTGCGTTGAAGCTGACCCACGGTTTCTGCCGCGAAAAGGCGCATTTCGGGAAAACCGAAAAGATCGGGGTGTTCGCCAAGCATTGTGCCAAACAGGGACGAATAGGACCTTGGGCTGGAGAGGATGAAAATAGGAGGCACGTTTCCATTCTACCTTTTGTCTTTTTTTAGCCATATCACACTTTCTGATGTCAGTGGGGTTTGTTCTAAGTATGTGAGTTGTACCTGTTTCGCGAGGAGCCGATTCCCGTGTGTGTGTTAGAGAATTGTTTGCATTTGAACCTAAACTGAACCACATTTCTGAACTGTAGAACTGTTCGCTATCGATCACAGTTGGCAAAAATAAACCGGTCGGGGCAATCAAGTTTTCCTATCAATTTGTAGAAATGGGCCTTCTTGAATTTGCGATTTGATCAGAAAACACTAACCAACGCAGGCAATGTACTTGTTTGTTGTGCAGTGGCTGCTTTGGGTTGTGCGGGCTTGCTCTGGGTTAATGGTCCTTTACCCTTTTTGTTAGGGAGCTTGCTGGCTGTCGCCGCTTATTCCATCGTGGTTTCATCAATCTGGGATGTAATGCCCTTCTTTCCTGTCGCTTTTCGTCAAATTGGGGTTGCCATTTTGGGGGCAATGATTGGCGTACTGTTCTCTCAGACTGAAATGTTAGACATGAGCGGCCTTTCAATCTCTTTAATGCTAGTGATACCGCTCATGTTGGTCATGCATGGGGCGGGGTATGCCGTCCTTCGAACTTTGGGGCAATACGATCGCACGACCGCTTTTTTTGCCAGCTTACCAGGTGGCCTGATCGAAGCCTCGGTATTAGGGGAAAAAGCTGGTGGAGACGCAGCTTGCATCAGCTTGCAGCATCTTGTCCGGATCATGTTAGTTGTCCTGACCGTGCCGATTTTCCTTTCCCAAATGTCGGGGGAAAGCTTGCGTGTTGCTCAGGCGATAAACGAACCATCTGATGCGTTTAAGATGTTGGATTTGCTACTTTTGATAGGGATCGCTTTTGGGGGGATGAGTGCGGCGCGTTATCTGCGCCTGCCTTCGGCACACCTGCTTGGGCCGGTGGCTGTTGGGGTCTTGTTCAGTCTTTGCGGGAACGTTCAAATTGACCCACCTGCGTGGTTGATTGCCGGAGCGCAAATTGTTGTCGGCGTCAGCCTGGGTGTACGATACGCAGGAACGTCTGCTAACGCATTGGTCTCTGGACTCATAAATGGTCTATGTGTGGTGGGGGTGACTTTACCTCTGGCGTTCTTCGCTGCATGGTGCGTTCACCCGTTTAGCACAGCAAGTTTTGAGGCCCTCGTCTTGTGCTTTGCGCCCGGCGGTGTTGCAGAATTGAGCGTAATTGCCCTTAGTCTCGGGTTAAGCCCAGTGTTGGTGGCTTTGCACCATCTTACCCGAATTGGCGGTGCTTTGGGGTGGGCTGTTTTTGTGGGATGGACGGGTCGAGTTACCTCTTAGGTTCGTTCCTTTTTGAAATGTGGGTTCTTAAATTTAGAGGCTAACCACGTTGAACGAGTAATGTGAAGAATGTCCTTACCACTAAGATCTCTACTGATGAAGGCATCGCTGTATCAGGCGGCGCGGTTCGAAAAGAACACTCATTACAGTCGTCAGGCCCAAACAAGTACTTTGCAAGAAATTCTAAAGTATTCAGCTCCTTCTGTAATAGGGCGGGCTCTGGGTCTTAGATTGGGAATGGATGTAGATACTTTCCGCCGTCAGATTCCGCTGCATACTTATGACGGATTTTCCCCCTTCGCAGACCGGATTGCACAGGGGGAAAAAGGGATCACCTCGAACCAGCATGTTCTGTGCTTGGCTTCAAGCAGTGGAACGACGGGAAAACGCAAAATGATCCCGATCACCCGGAAATCACATGCCGTGCGACAGAAAGCACGACTTGCCGCGGCGGGTTATTTGGTGCGGGCCTTACGAAACAAGGCCCTTTCACATGGGCGTCTTATGGTTACGAGCAGTGCCGCCATGATGGGGGAAACAGAGGGCGGCGTGCCATTTGGATACACCAGCGCCTGTTCGCACAGTTTAAACCGCAGCAAATACTCGGCCCGTGTCGTGACGCCTTATCCCTTTGATGTGATGGCGATCCCTAATGTACGCCAGCGCCACATCATGAGTTTTCTCTTCGCGATCCGGGACCCAGAATTGCGCTTCATTTCAGGGAGCTTTCCGCCGTTCTTGCTGCAGATCGCTGGGCAATTGTCTGAAGAAACGCCATTGCTGATATCTATGCTGCGCAAAGGCGGGGTTCCAGATGGTATAGATCTGGATGGCCCGACCCGCAAACGCCTGAACCGCATGTTGCCAGCTGATCCGAACCGCGCAGATTTTCTGGAACGAATTCTTGAAACCAAACAGACGCTCAAACCTTTGGATATCTGGCCTGGCTTATCTGCTTTGTGCACCTCAAGTGGGGTTGCCTCGGACCCCTATTTACCGAGGATCGCTAAAGCATTTGGTCCACTGCCTATCTTTGGTGGGTTATATTCGTCTACCGAAGCAATTTTTGGAATTCATACGGACCTGGATGATGGATCTGCAACCTTGGCTGTTAACACAGGTTTTTTCGAGTTCATCCCCCAGTGTCAATGGCATGCTTCAAACCCTGAAACGGTGCTTGAACACGAGGTAGTGGTTGGCGAAGAGTACCGGATTGTCACCACCAACTTTCACGGACTTATGCGCTATGATATCGGCGATATTGTTCGGATCACCGGCTGGCACAATTCGGCGCCAAGGCTAACTTTCCTGCGCCGTCGTGGTGGGCAGTTGTCAGCAGTGCACGAAATGACGACGGAAGCCGACATAGATCAGGCCTTGTCCGAAGTTATGTCGCTGAGGGGCATTACTTTTAGAGATGCAGGCGTTACCCTTGAATGCGGGGGCACGACCCAGCGGTATTTATGGATGTTGGAATTGGAGGGAGAGACTCCATCCATAAATCCGGATATCCTAGCAAGCGATCTCGATAATGCGCTTGGGCGGTCTAACATCGCGTATAAAAATAGGCGGGAGGACTATATTCCGCCTCCGCGCGTTATGCTGTTCTCTCCGGGCGCAATCGCGCAGTTTTTGGGGCGCTCAACAGAGCCAACCACAGACGATCAGCTCAAACCACGTCGTATTCTTTACGGGACACCGGATTTGATCACTCTCATTGAGAGTGGCACGTCTACCTCTAAATAGTAGCGGCAGTGAACTGATCTGATTGGAGAGCGCCACGAAAAATAATCACAGTTAGACGCATCGATCTATAGGGTCCGCTGTCGAACGCTTTTGATCGTGAGGAGAGAGATTAGTAGGGGGAAAATGATTATTTTCCAACATGTTATGTTTTTTTGTTTTTCCTCTGGACGTAGAGATTCGTTGGGGCTATATCGTGCAAACCGTTCCGGCGTAGCTCAGCGGTAGAGCAGTTGACTGTTAATCAATTGGTCGTAGGTTCGATCCCTACCGCCGGAGCCATTTCTCTCATTGAATGAGAGATTTAGTGGCATATCCAAGCATAATTTTGAGTTCTGCCTATTGGGCGTCTCCAAATGTGTCCAATATCTCGTAAATTTAAGATTTGGGCCCAAAGGCACACGTCAAAGAGCCTACGTTGACGAACAGGGATACGAACCACACGCCACCATTGCATCTATTTAGGGAATGTCAAAGGCAGCCCAGGATGGAACAGTTTGATGTTTGCCAAGCTATTAAGAGACGCCGTACGGGGTTTTAGGATCGGTATTCTTGAGGAATACCAACAGGGTTCAGGAGGATTTCCCAGAGAACAATGAAGAGCGTTGGCGCTAAAGAAGACACCCCCCAAAGCCTCAGCACGTTCATCGCTGCCTATGAATAGTGCCCTCTGGGCCTAATGAGTCGAAGCCCGCGTGTGCAAATACAGCGCGCCTATCGTGTTTCAGTGCAGGCTTAAATATCCTCATAACCTGTGCAAGTGTAGGTGAGTTGACAAGTGTAGGTGAGTTGATCAGCCCAGCATATGATCTCTATGTCACTTGCTGGGCACGGGCAGGGCTTTTTGTTGGTGTTAGAAGTCAATCCGTCAGACGGCCTCATTCTGCCACAGGTGATTTAGGGTTTTTAGGTCAGAAATAGATGATGCTCCAAGTTGCGCCATGGTCAGGCTGACTTCTTGACTTAGGATATCCCATACAGCACGTAATCCTTCGGCTTTGCCTGCTGCTATACCAAACAGCAACACCCGACCAAGGAAAACGAAATCGGCCCCCATCACGAGCGCTTTGACGATGTCTTCGCCTGTCCGAATGCCAGAGTCATAAAACAATGGGAAATCCGGGCCGACCGCCGCGCGAATGTGGCGTAGGGCCAGAATGGCAGGAGGTGCGCTATCGAGTTGTCGGCATCCGTGGCTAGATACTTGAATTGCATCCGCGCCAGCATCACGTAAGCGACGTGCATCCCCAGGATGCAGGACCCCCTTAATAACCAACTTTCCAGGCCACGCAGCACGCAGTTTGTCGAAATAACTCCAATCCGCAGCTGCCCGGCTTTCTGTGCGATCAAACACGTATTCTTTGCCGTCGAAGTTCGCCAATGTTGGGCTGCCTTTAACCAATGTCGTCAAAGACCAACGCGGATGCATTGCAAAATCAAAAAACTGCTTCGGGCCAATTCGAAACGGCATCTTAAAGCCATGGCGCAATTCACGTGGCCGACGGCCAACTTCCGGAACATCTAACGTTAGGACCAAGGTGTCATAGCCCGTCCGCTTAGCGCGCTCGACCAGTTGCATGGTGCCGCTTCCATCACCACTAAAATAGAGTTGAAACCAAGCCTTACGATCTGACGCGTCGAGTAGGGTTTCCATGTCGGTGGATGCCACTGTCGAAACGCCATGGGGGACTCGGAATTCCCGCGCTATCTGGGCCAACATCAGATCAGCCCCGGGTGCTGATAGATTACACATCCCCATCGGGCTGATACCAAATGGGCGCTGCATCGGTGTATTAAACAGCGTTACCGACAAATCCCTATCGCTGACATTTCGCAAAACGCGCGGGGACAATCGAATATCTTGGAGCGCCTTACGGGTGAGCGCTGCACCATGCTCTTCGCCCGCTGAGCCATCTATGTAGTCAAAAACCATCCAAGGCAGGCGTTTGCGCGCCAGTCGGCGCGCATCAGCTGTTGAATGTATACCTGTGTCAAAGAGCATTGCGTGACCTTACGCTTGGACCGCTTTCATAAAACGGTCGCGGATCACAACAGGGTCCATGGTGATCACAGGGACTTTGATATTTCCGCTTTCACATTTGGCGACAATGATAGTCATTTCGTCCCCATCAATGGCTGCTTGCAGCGCCTTTCCGGTGTCCTTGGCCGCCACTTCAACGACATTTTCGCAACCACACGCACGGGCGACAGCTGTTAATGATGTTTTTTTGCCTGCATAAGTCGGCTGATCCCCGGTAGAGCCATAGCTGCCATTATCAATGATCAACAAAATGTAGTTATCGGCCACGTTGTTTGCTATCGTTGGCAGGGTGCCGAAATTGGTCAGGACCGACCCGTCTCCATCAATGGAGATGACTTTCTTGTTTTGTGCCAAGGCAAGCCCAAGCCCAATTGACGACGACAATCCCATTGTTCCCAGCATATAAAAATTGCTTGGTTGATCATCGATCATGTGAAGTTCTTGACTGGGCAGCCCGATGTTGCAAACCACCATCTGCTCTCGAAGAATAGGCGCGATTTCTTTCAGAATATCAGAGCGGATCATTGGTCGCCGTAGCCTCCCCAAAAATTGGCATCGGTCAGGATAGCCACAGGTTTATTGCACATGAACGTGTATTTCAGGATCGCATCCAGCTCGTCTGCATCTGATTGGGTGTGAAAGTGGTAAGTTGGGATATTCATCTGCGCCAGTAGCGCTTTGGTGTGCACGGCCATTTCAACCTGACAAGCAACGGGTTCGCGCAATTCGCCTCGGTATGAGATGAGCATTGGCAGTGGCATTCTGTAGTATTGGATCAACGTCGCTAGGGTGTTGATGGTCACACCAATAGCGGTGTTTTGCATAATGATTGCAGGGCGCTTTCCGCCCATCCACGCACCAGCACAAAGGCCCATGCCTTCATCTTCTTTGTTGGATGGGATGTGCAGAACGTCCGGGTGGGCGTCGATCTCGTCAATGACGCCGGCCAGTTGTTTGCACGGAACGGTGGTGACAAAGCTGATATCGTTGGCGACGAGGTCACCAACGATTTTCGTGTTGATAGACAAAAAAGAGAACTCCTAGAAAATGATGGTTTATCGCAGAACTACGACTGCACAGGGGGCGTGGCGGACAACGCGGGCCGCTGTTGTACCCAGAAAATAGTCGGTTAAGCCTGGTTTGTGGGATCCGACAATAATGGCGTCTGCGCCAATTTTGGCGGCATATTCGGTGATGGTGCGGCTGGAATGCCCTTTGAGCATCACAGACTTAACACCTGGCACACCCGCGACACGCGCGTTGAGTTCGCGTTCTGAATCTTCGTACGCTTTGCGAACCAAGTCTTCGTCCAGATACGTGCTTACGGATGCGTTAGGTGGTACATAGACATGCACGGCGATTACATCGGCTCCCGCGCCGCCCAAACGTTTAGCTGTTTCCAAAGCTTGTTCTGCAAACCCATGCTCTAGGGACAGTGCGAGGATAATTTTATCATACATCGATCAGGTCCTTTCTGGTGTGGTTGCAGGTTGCAGCAAAATCTTCGGTGCGGCTACCGTGCCATTTCGAATATCTGAAAACGCGGCCGCTCCTTCGGAGAGATGTCGGATTTCGGCCCAGTCAAGCGGGCCAAGCCGTCCATCAAAAATCGCCTGCGCAGTTTGGCGGAAATCTTCGGCGGTATAGGTGTACGTCCCGATAAAGGTGATTTCCTGCAGGGTCATCCTGCGGATATCAAGGCCGCCAGTGTCTTCGCCCAGCCCGATATGTCCAATAACACCACCGGGGCGCACGCAGGCAGAGGCCGTCGCGCGTGTGGCGGCATAGCCGACGCCATCGATGACCAGATCATATACTGTGTCTTGCAGGGGCTCTGATAACACAGTTTGTCCGCATCGCTTGATAAGGTGCGCGCGGCGGGTTGGGTTGGGTTCGATGATTGTGACCTCTGAAACGCCCTGTGCCTTCAAACTCAACGCCGCACCCAGCCCAATTGCGCCACCGCCAATCACCAGTGCCTTGTCACGCGTGCCCAGCAGGGCCTCAAGTGAAAGACGCGCGGTATGCCAACCGCATGCAATCGGCTCTGCAAGGGCGGCCTTGGACAGGGGAACCGAGTCTGGAACAGCAACCAAGTTACGATCTGGCATTGCGACCAATTCGGCAAAGCCACCTTCGCGGGGGGGCATCGATATGATTTGGCGCACGGGGCACAGGTTGTCGCGCCCGTCCTGACACGCATTGCACACGCCACATGTTACAAGCGGATTGATTGTGACGCGTTCCCCATCTCGCGGGCCACCTTCGATGCGACCCGCTGCTTCGTGACCAAGGATCAGAGGGGCAGGGCGCCTGCTGTCATGGCCAAGATAGGCATGCATGTCAGAACCGCAGATCCCGACCAATGCAACCCGGATCAGTTGGTCCCCAAGTTCTAGAGCCGGGTCAGGGACGTCAATATAGTCCAAACCTTCTGGGCCGGTGTAAATTAATGCCTTCATTTTGCGGTGAATCCTCCATCAACCATGAGCACTTGTCCCGTCACATAGGCGGACGCCTCGGAGCAGAGAAACAGGAGTGGACCATCCAGATCGTTTGGTTCGCCATTGCGCCCGATGCAGGTTTGCGCCGCATTGCCTGCGGCGCGTTCCGGGTCGTTGAAAACAGCTGCAGTCAGTTCGGTTCGAAAGAACCCCGGTCCAATCGCGTTTGCAGTTATGCCATCGGGCGACCATGCTTCGGCCATTGCGCGTGTGAGCTGAGCGATGCCCGCCTTTGATGCGCCATACGCAATACCGCCGGGAAAAGCCCGGGTGGTTTGTAGGGACGCAAAGTTGACGATACGGCCCCATCCCTTTGCCTTCATTCCCGGCACAAGATGTTGGCTAAGGAAGAAGGGGGTTGATAAGTTTAACCCTAGGGTGGTGTCCCAACCTTGCGGGGTTACGTCATCTGCGACTTGTCGCGTGTTGATCCCTGCGGCATGGATCACGATATCTGGGGCACCAAAGGGTTTGGACATGTCGTGCGCCAAATCTCCGAGTACGTCGCGGTCTAGGATATCGCAGGCTACGGCATGTGTGTTGCCTTGGGTTTCGTTCTGCCAATCTGCAAGCGCGTCTGCGCGGCGTGCCACACCGATGACATGCGCGCCAGCCTGTGCCAGCACCGTCGCCGCCCTGCGTCCGAGGCCAGAACTGGCCCCGGTCACACAGGCAACTTTGCCTCTTACAGAGAACAGATTGCTCGGTTCACCCATTGGAGGTCAGATCAAAAGATTCATCAGGGAAGTACTTTGCCAGACGTACATCAGCGGCGCGGGCATGCCCCTCCATGCCTTCAAGACGGGAAATGCGGGCTGTGGCTTCGGCCACTGGTTTTGAACCCTCGCGTGTTGCGCGCTGCCATGTGACGATTTTCATGTACTTATGTACCGAAAGTCCGCCTGTGTAATTGGCTGCACCCGATGTTGGCAGAACATGGTTGGTGCCTGCTGCCTTGTCGCCGTAAGACACTGTTGTCTCTTCGCCCAGGAACAATGACCCATAGCAAGTCAGACGCTCAAGCCACCAATCAAGATCCTCGGCCTGAACGGTCAAATGCTCTGGCGCATAGTCATCCGATGTTGCCGCCATTTCCTCGCGGTCGTCACACACGATCACTTCGGCATAGTCGCGCCATGCGGCAAAGGCGTTGTCCCGGTTCACTTCTGGCAGATCGTCAATCAACGCAGGAACACGGGCCATGACATCCTCGGCCAAGGCGCGGTCATCTGTGACCAGCCAGACGGGCGAGTTATAGCCGTGTTCAGCCTGACTAACGAGATCGGTCGCGACGATATGCGGGTCGGCTGTGTTGTCGGCCAGGATGAGACTGTCGGTGGGGCCTGCGATCATGTCGATGCCAACACGGCCGAACAAAATGCGTTTCGCCTCGGCAACGAATTGATTGCCCGGACCGACGAGGATGTTTGCCTTGGGCAATCCGAACAGCCCAAATGTCATCGCTGCGACGCCCTGTACGCCACCCATCGCCATGATTTTGTCCGCGCCGCTGATGTGTGCGGCGTAAACAATGGCGGGTGCTATGCCTACGCCCGGGCGAGGGGGCGAACAAGCTGTGATGTGTTTGCAGCCTGCCACTTTGGCGGTGGTCACAGTCATGATTGCGCTGGCGACGTGGCTATAACGCCCACCGGGGGCATAACAGCCAGCGGCATCAACGGGGATCGCTTTTTGGCCAGCGGTCAGTCCGGGAACGACTTCATACTCTACGTCTGCAACTGTGGCTTTTTGCATCTCAGCAAATCGTTTCACATTGTCATGGGCAAACTGGATATCAGTCTTGAGTTTGTCTGGAACCAGCGCGCAGGCTTCTTCGATCTCTTCTGCCGTCAACAGTACGTTGCCGTCGTAGTTGTCGAATTTAGCAGCATACTCCAGCGCCGTTGCATCTCCGCCGGCCTCGATATCTGCAAGGATTTTGACAACGGTATCATGCACGTCTGACGCGTCAGATTTCGACGTTAGTGTTGCCTTTTTAAGGTATTCACGAGCCATTTTAAGTTGGTCCTATTTGTAGATATCGGGGAGCAAGGATGTCGAAACTGCGGGCACATAAGCGATCAGCAAGACAACCAGAAGCATGAAGAAAACGAAGGGAACGGCACGGGCTGCGATCTTGAGGATCGATTCACCGGTGATGCCTGAGACAACGAACAGGTTGAGGCCAAGTGGCGGCGTAATGAACCCGACACCCAGCGCTGTGATCATCATGATGCAGAACTGGATTTCGTTCATGCCGATGTTGTCGGCCAGCGGTTTGAGGATCGGTGCAAGGATTACTATGTTGGGCGTGGTTTCCATCACACAACCAGCAGCGATCAGGATGCCGATCATTAGCAGGATCAACACATAGGGATCGTCCGTCAGAGAGGTGACAGATGTGACAAACCCCTGTGGGACGCCCATGATCGCCAACGCTTCGGCAAGGGGGGCCGAAAAGGCGATAATCGGCAGGATGATCCCGTTGACCTTGGCCGAGCTGACCAGCATCGCCGGGAAATCCGATAGCTTTAGGGTGCGCAGCATAAAGCCCATGATGATGGTCACGACAACCGCGGTTGCACCAGCTTCGGTCGGGGTGAGACGGCCGGAAAAGATGCCGTAAAAGATGATTCCGGGGACGATAAAGGCATACCAGTCCGACGCCAGTGCGCGGCGGAGATTGGCGAACCATTCCCCAAAGGACAGGTTGCCGCCGCCTTCGTATCCGTAAATCCGGTTCACTACGATGTTTGTGATCAGGATGGAGGTAAGAATGGCCAAACCGGGGATCAGTGCCGCCAAAAACAGGGTCGATGCAGAGATGCCAAGCACAAGGCCGATGATGATATAGGCGATCGACGGCGGGATCAGGATGCCGGTACAGGCACCCGCAGCCACCAAGGCGCAGGCATAGGGACGGGGGTAACCGCTTTCGACCAGCCGGTCGATAGTCATGCGCCCAACCGCAGCAGCACCGGCTGCGTCAGATCCCGAAATCGCAGCGAACATCCCACAGACCAGAACTGTTGCAGATCCAAAGCCACCTTTGGCCCAGCATGTCAGAGCTTCAGCCACGTTAAGGAACTTGCGGCTAAGACCCGTTCGCACCAGAACATCACCAGTCAGAATAAACAGTGGCACAGCTGTTAGCGCAAAGGCATCAATGCCGGAAAAGAGGCTTTCACCGACAAGGCTGAGTGGCAGGTCGCCAGACATGATCAGCATTAGGATCGCGGCGGACCCTATAGAGGCCCAGACGGGGACGGCCATTGCGATAAGGCCCACGAAGAGGAGGACGGGCAGGTAAAAATCCCAGCCGAGCTCGACTGTTTGTTGAAGATTGTTCCAAAGCATCGTGTTGTCCTTCAATCAAACAGTTTGTCGCCTTCGTAGACGGGGGTGCCGTCACGAAGAGATCGGAAATCACGCAGGAAGGATTGCACGAGACGAAAGATCATGAGTGAGAAGCCCACCGGGACAGCAGCAAGGAACCAGACCTTGGAAATGCGCAGTCCATCTGTGACGGACCCGAATTTTGCTGAGACTAGAACGGTTTCAACCGACCAGAAAAGAGCCACTAAAGCGACAACAAACATCACCAGATCGCCAAAGATATACACAAGCGCTTTTGGCTTAGGGCCAAGGTAATGCAGCAACACATCGATGCGAATGTGGGCGCGTTCTTTGACTGCTGCCGCAGCCCCGATCCACGCAAGGTAGATAAAGGAGTATCTGACGATCTCCTCGCCCCAAATTGAGGAATAGGAAAACAGCTCTCGTCGGAGTACTTCAACGGCCATAGTCACGACAAGCATCACGTAGAAGACCAGAAGCAGCCAACGTTCGGCATTTCGATCAATATGTTTTAGGAAATTCATCGCCTACCCCGAGGTCAGAGGATTGCATTGTCAGCGCCACTTTGAGCGCTGACTTGAATGCTATGGGGAAAATGAGAGCCTGGGATCAGGCCTTCAAAGGGTACAATCACGCGTCGTGAACGTAGTATTTCCCTTGGGTGCCAGCGGCTTCTTCGAGTTTGGAAAATGCATCCATCGAACCGGCCAGTTCTTTCTTGAACTCATCCCATTCAGGACGCTGATATCCACCAGCAGCCTTCCATTCGCCCAATTGGTCATCGGTGAGCGAGTGGAATTGCACGCCGGATTTAGCCAATTCAGACATTGCAAAGGCGCGGGCAGAAGGGACTTTGGAAAGGTTCTGGTGTGCGGTCATTTCAGATCCCCACATTACGCCCTCTTGCACATCTGCAGGCAAGCTGTTGAACCACTCCAGATTACAGGAATAGACCTGACTGTCAGGTACAGCCTGCGTAAAGGTCACATGGCTAAGGATATCTTTGAACCCAAAGACAAAGAGCGCGCCAACGGATGGATCAAGCGCGTCGGCCACCCCCTGTTTGATCGCCGAGGGGGTTTCGCCCCAAGCAACTGGTGTCGGGTTTGCACCAACCAAGCGGTAATATTGTTGCAGCATTTTCGAACCGGGTACGCGGAACTTGACGCCTGACAGATCTGATGGGCTCATCACCGCACCGGCGCCACCTTTGCGTACCGCAACAACGCGCGGATCAATGTTGACATAGAACAGCGCCTTGAACCCGGCGGCCTCGACCTTGGGGTGTACTTCGGATTTCCAGTGTTCTGAATTCACAAGGTTGGTGAAACGCTGATTGGAACCGCAGAGATACGGCATGTTTATCAAGTCAACGGTCGAGGCAAAGGGCGCAAAATTCGACAGCGAATGCTGCGCGGCTTGGATCGTGCCACCTTGCACCTTTTGAACCAGCGCTCCACCTGCACCAAGTTGACCGCCGGGGGCCAGTTTGACGTAAACTTTGCCATTGGTTGCGTTCTGGATGTTCTCTTTCAGGTCCAGCTGCATGATAGGGTAGCTGCGAGAAGCCCCCAATACATAGGCCGTCGCCAAAGTCATAACATGGTCAGCGGCCTTTTCCCGGTCGCGCTCTTCTTTGTTGGTCTGAGCTGCTGCCTCTGTGGACCAGAGAGTGCCCGCGGCTCCTGCAACCAACGCTGCTGTAAAACCGCCTGATCCGGCTAGTTTTAGAAAGTTACGGCGTGCAGATGACGCAAGTTCTTTGGTGTTTTGATCCATGTTTTCCTCCCGATGGACACATCAGCTCAACTGTTATTTTGATTTTTTTTCAGCGGCTTCTTTTTGCAAAATGACCGCGACGAAGAAGATCGTGGCGGCAAACAAAGTCAGCATTTCGGATACGTCCCCAAGAAACCCTCCCAGACCCATGGATCCCATAACTACATTTGCGCCAAAGGTGGCAAACAACAGTAAGGCAATGGTCAAAAGCATTGATGTCTCCTGTGGAACAGTAAAAATCCTGATTCGTTTGGATAATGTAAGCGCTTACAATGGTATCATGCAAGCGCTTACATTTGGGAATTTGAAAATGCAGACAACATTTCAAATTTAGAAGTGCGACATTTGAGAAAACAGGATAAAGATTTTGCAATGGAAGCGGATGAATCAAAAAGAGACCTAACGCCCACGCTTGCTGATGTTGCTCGGCACGCAAAAGTGTCTACAGCTACGGTGTCGCGGTGTTTGAATTCACCTGATCAAGTTGTTGAGAAGACGCGCACCAAAGTGTTAGAGGCGGTTCGAAAGCTGGGTTACGCACCCAATTTTAATGCACGTGCGCTTGCAGCGAAACGCACGAACACCATCGGCGCAATTATCCCGACTATGGAAAACGCAATCTTTGCACGTGGGTTGCAGGCGTTTCAGGAAGAACTGGGACGCAATGGAACGACTTTGTTGGTTGCTTCGTCCTCTTACCAGAGCGGTCTCGAAGAAGAGCAGATCAGAACACTCGTATCACGTGGGGCCGACGCTCTGTTGCTTATTGGATATCATCGGGATCCTGAAATTTACGAGTTTCTTCGCCGTCAGGGGGTTCCTGTTGTTATCGCTTGGGTTTTTGATCCCAAAGCCAAGTTTCCAACTGTTGGGTTTGACAATTTTTCAGCAATGAAAGCCTTGGCGAACAAAGTGATCCGCTTGGGACATCGCCGCATTGGCGTGATTACGGGGGCCACTCAAGACAACGACAGATCTACCGAACGCTTGAGGGGTATACGCAGCGCAATGACAGACGAGGGGATACCTGAAGAAACTTTGTCAATTGCTGAGACCACATATGGTATCGCCGAGGGTGGGATAGCGTTGGAACACCTCATGTCTCAACCCTCGCGACCTTCTGTTGTAATGTGTGGCAACGATGTTCTGGCTGTTGGCGCAATTGCCAAGGCCAAGGAGTTGGGAATTGACATTCCCAGGGATCTTTCAGTGACGGGCTTTGATGACCTTGAGATCGCCAAAATCTCTTCTCCCTCTCTTACGACGGTACATGTTCCGCATCGCCGCATGGGAAAAGAAGCGGCGCGCATGCTGATCAATATGGTCAGCAAGAAAGAGGGGCAGGACAAAATTTTGATCGAAACCTCACTTGAAATGCGCGAGTCGCTGGCTGAGTACTCTGAATGATTGCTCCATCCATGCATTTGGCGTGCTTGATAGCCTAATTTCCTAACAAAATGACCTTCGCAGTCGGCCAAATCACGTCGACCGTTTGATCGCGGAAAGTACTCTTGTACCCTCTAGCCTTTCGCTTTGCGGCAAAGTTATGAGCTTTGCTGAAACAAAGTGCTGCGTTCCAAAGGTTAGCTTTTAGAGTCGAATGTATAAGTCAGCGTCAATTTTGGGTGGGTTGGTGCTCCATTTTTGATGCTCATCAACCGTTTGCGTCCGTGCCTACAGACAATAAACCCGCCAATTTGGTCAAGCTTAGGTAAATATGACCGACTGTTCGTCGGGATCGCTTGAGCACGTTGATTGGTTTTTGAAAAGGCGGCCTCGATATGAGTAACTTGTTGAACGACGTGGACGAACGTCTGACGTTTGAGCAATACGCTGTATCCGACCATTGGGTCGGTGCAAATGGCGAAGATGGTGTTGCTACTCTGTCAACGTCTGTTGAAACCGTCTCAGGTGTCCCTTACGAACTTGAATTTAATCTCGCCGCTAATTTATCGGCAGATGTCGAAAGAGTCACGGTAGAGGTTATTTTCAACGGCCAAAACATCGGTGAAATCGTACATGATGGTGGCGTTTTCGAGACTTATGTCTTTGACTTTGAGGGGACTGGAGGCACAGCTGAACTTTCGTTTCAGATAACCAGCGTGTCAGACGGCGAGGGCGGTGAACTAGACACGTCCGGGGTTGTGCCAAGTTACACCCAAACGATGAACTTTATGGGCGCCGAAGTGAACGTAGACGCATTCGCGCCCGGTCAGAGCTCTGTTTATCAGGTCCTGAACGGGCAATTGGTTAAGTTTGATCTTGAGACTAACAGTTACACAGAAGCAGAGGTTCCCGCTGCGGTGAACGTGAATGCTATTGGCTTTTCAAGCGAAGACAATTTGATCTACGGCATTGCAAGATCAAACGGGGTGGACGCAGAGGGCAATTCCATTGCCCGGAACGATGTTGTTGCGATCGACGCCCGAGGTGCAACTTATGCAGTTTCGGATGGTGTGATGGGCTCCTACATCGGGGATGTTGATGACCAGGGAAACCTTTGGACGTTCAGCGGCAATCTTCGGCAAGTCGTGGTTTACGACCTTTCGAACACAAACGCGGATGGTTCTCTGGTTCACCAGACTCTTTCGTTGCCTGCCATTGGAATTGCTACAATTGGGCTTGCTGATTTGGCCTTTCACGCATCGTCGCAGACGTTTTTCGGCGTGGCGCATTCCGGGTTACTTGGCGAGCCCGGCACGCTGGTCTCTATCGACATTTCCGAGGTTGCCTTGGGCGGAGACCCCACAATTACGACACAAACAATTTCAGGCATTATAGTCGACGGAGAAATACGAGACGGTATTCCAACTGGCGCCTTTGGAGCAACGATCGTTGATGGTGACGGCAACGTCTATATCGGGGCGAACAACACAGATCATGATCTGGACAGCTCGACGCCCGCATCCGGAGGGTTCTATCGCGTCGTTTCTGGTGATAATGGCAGCTTGTATATGGAACTGCTGGCCGATGCCCCACGTGTCGGCAGCAATGATGGCGCGATGGATACCCGCGGGGTGGACCCGTTTTTAGGTATCGATACCTCTTCTACGGTGCTGCTTAGGACTCCGGTCGTGTCAGTCGCTGTTGCCGAAGATGATTTGGTTCAACTTGCCGCAAAGGGTGATGGTGTTACCGTAGACCTCTTGGCGAATGACGAAGTGTCAGAAGGCGAGGCGCTGACATTGACACACCTAAACGGGGAAGCTGTAGAGACGGGTGTTGAAATCATTCTGGAGAACGGGGAGGTTGTTACATATCTCGGGAATGGTCAGGTTTTCGTAATGCCCGGAAGCCTGCCGCGGGATGTCTCAGTCGAATTGACTTACAGCATCGTTAACGAGCGCGGGATCACCGATACCGCCTCACTGACAATCCAAACATCACCGGTTCAGGGCACCGCTGAGAACGATCACATGGTGGGTTTCGTTGATGCAGACGGAACGCACATCGATGGGCGGGATGGCCCGAATGACGTGATCCTTGGTTACGGCGGAAATGATAAAATTTTCGCAGGAGCAGGAGACGATGACATCTACGGTGGCAGCGGAAACGACTTTATCCGTGGGCAGTCGGGGTATGACGTCATTTATGGAGATGCGGGGCGGGACGTTCTGGATGGCGGGTCCGGGAATGATCAGATGTTCGGTGGAACGGGCAATGATACTTATTTCGTGGATGCGGTAGGGGATCAGGTCTCTGAGATGGGCGGTGATGGGACTGACACCGTTAAGTCCAGAGTGGACTTTGTGCTGGGCGAGGGGCTGGAAAACCTTTGGCTCTTAAAGGGGGCAGAGGCCGCTGTTGGAACAGGAAACGCGGCCCGAAACATGATCGTTGGCAACGAAAACGACAACATCCTACGGGGGGTGGCAGGCAACGATAACATGATGGGTAGTGGTGGTGACGACACCATGTATGGAGGGGATGATCACGATAAGCTGCATGGCGGCGACGGCGCGGACTTACTTTTCGGAGACGCTGGCAAGGACAAGCTGCATGGTGGAAAGGGCAATGATACCGTACACGGTGGGGATGGCGATGACATCCTTTGCCCTGGTGATGGAGACGACGTGATGTACGGGGGCGACGGACGCGACTTGCTTTCCGGTAATGCGGGCGCTGACACGGCCTATGGTGGACTTGGCAATGACACCTACAAAGTGTCCGACACGCTCGACACAATTGTCGAATACGCCGATGAAGGCCACGATGTCGTTCATGCTTTTGTCGATTTTACGCTTTCGAACCATGTCGAAGACCTCGTCCTTCTTGGAAACGGAAACTCTCTGGGAGCCGGAAACGATGGCACAAACAGAATAACCGGCAATTCCGGCGACAACATCGTGTCAGGCAATGGGGGTAACGACCATATCGATGGCGGCGCAGGCAACGATGCTGTTTCGGGCGGTGCCGGATCAGATAAGCTGTTGGGTCGTAGTGGAAATGATACCCTCTCAGGCGGTCAGGGAAATGATACGCTGGCAGGGGGGGACGGAGACGATATCTTATCGGGCGGGTCCGGGAACGACTTTTTATGCGGCGATTCTGGTGCCGATACATTTCAGTTCCGCGCAGGTGAAGGAACTGACGAAATTCGAACCTTTGATATCACAGAGGATATGGTTCATCTGATTGGCATTCAGGCGGATTCGGTCGATTGGGCTGAGGAGAGCCGGGGCTCGCGTCTAATCCTTGATGATGAAAACAGTGTTCTGTTTTGCGGCTTAACCTATGACGATATCGAAGTCGCCAACATATCTTTTTTATAGAACCAATTCGCCTCGACGGCGTTCGGGGTGCGAAAGCTCAGCATGAAAACATAAGGTCTTCGCTGGGGTGATAATCCCCCTTTGCCCCAGCGCCTACTACTTTTGGATAGGCCTTGCTGTGCTTTCGCCACTTGCTTGCGGCCGATGCGCAAAACCCGACTCAGAAAGGATCCTGTAACCTGTTATTAGTGAATGAGGTTCAAAATGATTACATTGCTGAATGCTGCACCGGATACCGGTAATCAAGGTGTAAGCGCCTTGTGCCACTCCGTTGTGGCGGGTTTGACGAAACGAGGTGCAAAGTCCGTTACTGTTGCCGATCACGGGCGCGGCCTGCGTCGCGCAAATTGGGGCTATGCGTCGGTGAACTTGGTCGGCCTGACGCACAATCGGCGGTTTTGGCGGGGGGAAAGTCTGCGCACGGCGCACGCACTGGTACGGACCGGCGGCGGTTTTAGTGCCTCTGCCCGAGCAGTCGCACGAGCGCGCGCTGTTTTAGATATTTCAGGCGGTGACAGTTTTACGGATGTCTATGGTCCCAAACGCTTTGAGGCAATGGTCCTGACCAAGAAGATGGCACTTGATGCTGGTGTCCCCTTGATCCTGTTGCCCCAGAAGCTTGGGCCGTTTAAGTCACCTCAGTTAGCCGAGCAGGCAACGGACATTCTACGCCGCGCCAAGGCTGTCTGGGTCAGGGATGCTCAAAGCTTTGCGTTTCTTCAGAACCAGTTGGGGTCGCATTTTGACCCACAGAAACATAAACTTGGGGTTGATGTCGCGGTTGCCTTGCCTGAAAGAAAACCCGCCACGTTATCGAGCGATCTAAAGGCCTGGTTGTCTGCTTCCCGACCCTTTTCTCTGGCGGGATTGAACGTGTCAGGGCTTTTGTGCAACGACGCGGAAAATGCGCGAAATGCGTTTGGCCTTGCCGCATCACATTGCGATCAAATCGAAGCTCTGGCGCGAGGCTTGCTCAGCAATCAGCCAAACCTGCGACTTCTTCTGATTTCGCACGTCCACAAGCCTGAAACAGAAGTCGAAAGTGATCTGGCTGCGGCGCGAAACCTCGTTCGACGGTTGGGGCCCATTGCTGAGGGGCGCGTGCGAGTCGTCGAAGAAAATTTGAACGCTATGGAATTGAAATGGGTGCTCGCCCGGCTCGACTGGTTCGCCGGCGCACGCATGCACGCAACTATTGGCGCGTTTTCGTCTGGTGTACCGACTCTAGGCCTTGGTTACACGGACAAGGCCCAAGGTGTTTTCGATGAATGTAAGATTGGCAAAAACGTCGCTGATCTGCGCCGTCTGACGCCCGGAGCGCTCGCCGAGTGTGCTGTGGCCTCGTTTGCTGAACGGGATCGGGTCCAAGGACAGCTGGGAGAGCTTCTAGCGGGTATTCATGAACGAGCCACGCGCGAGATGGACTGTATCGCGTCTCAAGCTAGGGTCTGAGTTAATGAGGCGTTTGTCACTTTCAGGAAAATCCCTGCCGTGGGGCATACCGATTGTGGCCGAAACCGCTGCGCTCGGCCGATCTATCGCCTTTGCCTGGGCCATTGGTCCGGAAGAACTGGGACGTGCAATGATCTTGGCCCTGACGGTACGTTTGGTCGAAATGGTCAGCGATCTGGGTGTTGATCGCTTGCTATTACAGGCTCCAGACGGAAACGAGGTTAACTTTCAATCAGCCTTGCAAGGTGTAGCCGTTTTGCGGGGCTTAGTTGGCGGGGTCGTTTTGCTGGCTCTGGCACCGTTATTGGCCATGACCTTTCAAGATGGTCCAAACGCAAGCACCTATGCGGTGCTGGCACTCATCCCTGTGTTCCGCGGATTTGGACACCTTGATTTCAAACGCGCTGAGCGTCGATTTTCGTATTTGCGCATGGCATTGGTTGAGGGCGGAGCAACCCTCGCAATGTTGTTTGCTCTTGGTCCAGCCCTTTGGGTTTTCCAAGATCATCGGGCAATGTCAGCCGTTCTAGTTACTCATGCCGCGGCGTTTCTGGCGCTCTCTCATTTGGTGGCATCCCGGCCATACAGGGTACAAATGTGTTTTGGCTTTTTGCGTCGCACATGGACTTTTGGTGCGCCTCTGATCTTCAACGCAGGCTTAATGTTTCTGACGTTTTATGCGGATCGCTTGATCGTTGCGCAAGCTTTTGACTGGGATGTTCTGGCGCTCTATGGAGTTGTGCTTCAATTGGCAATGTTACCTGCTCAGATCGTTGGACGTGCGGCTGGCTCACTGGTCCTTCCGCGGTTTCGGATCGCACTGGCCAGCAAGACACTCACACAGGTTTGGCCACAAACACTCGCTGTGCATGTCGCTCTGGCTGCCTGTATGGTGTTTGGCTTTGCCTTGATTGCGCCATCGATCATCGAAATCGTCTACGGAGAAGACCTCCGGCCGGAACTTGGGCTGGCATTAGCTTTTGCATGTGCTGCGGGGTTCCGGATCCTACGCACGCCTTTTTCGCAACTGGCAATTGCCGTTGGTCGCACGTCTGACCCTGGGCGGGCTAACTTAGTTAGGGCGATGGCAATTCTTCCGGCGTCGGTATTCGCAATGGCGGGGTTCCCCCTGATCGCGATAGCAGCCGCGGCTGCCCTAGGTGAAGCCGGCGCAACACTTCGCGCATTTTTCTTAGCGGTTGAAACGAGACGTCCCTGCAAATCTCAAGAGGTTTTGGCATGACTACAGATCCAATCACTTCCATTGTAGCGAAGAACTTGTGCACCGGATGTGGTGCATGTGCGATCGGAAAGGACATGCTTATCCGAATGGTGGATGATCCTGAACAAGGCCGTCGCCCGGTTGTGAGCCAGACCCCGCAAGGTCTGCGGGCATCGCAAGAGGCACAAAAACGCTGCGCCGGAGTTTCGACAGATTGGGGCACACTAGAAATAGCTGACAATATTGACCAGGCTTGGGGTCCAGTACGCGCGGTCTGGCAAGGCTACGCTCAGGACGATGAAATCAGGCATCGTGGTTCTTCTGGCGGTGTTGTGACTGCTTTAGCGTTCCATGCAATGACAAGCGGAATTGCATCCGGAGTTGCCCACATCGTAGCCAGAAAGGATGACCCGCGGCTGAATGAAACTGTCATCAGTAAGGACCGGGCAGGGCTGTTGCGCGGGGCAGGTTCCCGTTATGCGCAAGCCAGCCCTGCTGAGGTGCTGGACCAGATCTCTGAGAGCGATGAGGCCGTTGTTTTTGTTGGAAAACCGTGTGATGTCGCATCCGTATATAAGACTACTGTACATAATCAGGAGATGGCGGCTCGCATTCCGCTGACCATCGCGATCTTCTGTGCCGGTGCGCCAAACCTTGCAGCAACGGACAGTTTGTTGGACCGGTTGTCCGTTCCCAAAGACGGTAGGCTGACAGATCTTAGATATCGCGGTAATGGATGGCCGGGGCTTATGCAGGCCTGGTGGGACTCTTCAAGGGGTGACCAGCATGTTAGCGAGGGAATTTCCTACGCCGAAGGATGGGGCGCGATCTTGCAGGCGAGCCGACGTTGGCGTTGCCGTATTTGTGCAGATCACACCGGTGCTTTTGCCGATATTTCCGTAGGAGATCCTTGGCACACCCCCCCAAACGGGAACACAGATGCTGGGCAATCTCTAATTATCGCCCGTACTGCACGTGGTCAGCGGTTCATCGAGGACGCGATAAACAAAGGTCATGTGGTTGCACAGCCCGCAGGTCGGGATGTAATCGCGCGCGCTCAGCCAAACTTGTTGACGACCAATAGCGCAGTCTGGGGACGGCGAACGGCGATGCGAATGGTTGGCTTGGATACGCCAAAAGACGAGGGTCAGAAACTGTTTTCCTTTTGGATGAGTTTGCCAGCCAAGCAAAAGTTCCAGTCTTTTTTAGGGACGTGGAAACGGGTGATCAGAGAACGCCTTTGGCGTGGCGTCCGCATTTCGGAGAGACTGCGATGACTTTGGCAGAGGCGCTGCACTCCCCAAGGAACAGCAACCTGAACACACTTCGCATCCTGTTGGCGGTTGCTGTTATCATCAGTCACGCTTGGCCGCTTGCGCTCGGCGCAGGTACTTTGGAACCATTGGAGCACTTCACCGGGCGATCACTCGGGGGCTGGGCGGTAGGCGTCTTTTTCTTTCTGTCAGGCTTGCTCATTACAGCGAGCGCCGAGCGCAGGGACTTAACTGACTTTTGGTATGCGCGCGCCCGTCGAATTCTGCCGGGATTGGCGATAGCATTGATTTTCACCGGGGGTCTTGCCGTAGCCAGCGGTTCAACCGCGAGCTTGCAAGAGTTGATCGAATGGTATGTGCGGGCGCTAACACTCGTGTCGATCGAATATCGTCTGACAGATGCGTTTGCGCAGAACCCATTCCCCGAAGTTGTCAACGGCCCGCTATGGAGCCTGTTTCACGAAGGGGTCGCTTACGCACTCTGCGCGGTCTTCGTTATGGTCGGTGGTTCGCGAAGGAAATCGCTGGCTGTAGCTTTGGTCATGGCAACGAGTTTCGCCGCCTTGTGGCATCAGGCTTTGCCGGGACGTCTTTCAACTTTTGCACCACTGTTTGCCGCATTTTCTTGGGGAATGGCGGCACATGTATTTCGGCATCAGATTAGGCTTAACCCACTGCTTCCACTCGCCGGGGGGGTGCTGGCTGTCTTGCTTCCTTGGACAATCGCTACAGGCATCGTTGCAGGTGGGCTTGTGGTCTTAGTTCTGCGCGCGCCCATTGCTCCTCCTTTCAAAGATGTCTCTTATGGGATGTACATTTATGGCTGGCCAGTTGCGCAAGCTGTGGTCGCACTCTTGCCGGGACTTCGTCCAGAGATGCTGGCTATTGTTAGCGTTGTTGCCACTTACCCACTGGCTTGGGTGAGCTGGACTTATGTTGAGCGGCCTAGCGTAATTTGGCGCAGGGTGGAAATATAAGCCATGACCATAGCCCGTGCAAAATCCAGAACCGTGTTTGGGGTGCCGGTCCCCGTTGCCTGTTTCCTGTTCGCAATAATGTTGCCAACAGCGGTATCGCTAAACTTAGGCGGGTTACGCTTATCAGCATACAGGTTGGTTCTGTTGGTCATGTTCGTTCCGATGTTGTCGCAACTTCTATCCAACCAGCGTGGTCGAATGCACATCTTTGATGGTCTCGTGCTGGCGCATTGCGGTTGGGCGTTGCTTGCTTTGATCAAGTGGGGTGGGCTTGCGCAAGGAATTGAATCCGGCGGGATCTATGTGATTGAATGTGCGGGCGCTTATCTGATGGGACGGCTTTACATTCGATCGTACGAAGATTTTGCCGCCATGACGCGGGCTTATGTTGGGCTTGTCCTTGCAACTCTGGTGTTTACCGTGCCCGAAGCTCTGACTGGCAATCACATCCTGCACGATAGTCTTGCGGCGGTATTTGGAGGCCCCAAAGCTGCCTATATCGAGTCGCGCATGGGGATCGAACGCACATTTGGCCCCTTTGATCACCCCATTCTCTATGGAGTGTTTTCTGCCTCTGCGTTCTCTTTGGCTTACTTTGTCATAGCTGAGCGAAAACTGTCTAAATTCGGTAACTTATCCAAGGTCGCCGGCGTCGGGCTGGCCACGTTCATGTCTGCTTCTGGCGGCCCGTATGTTGTGCTCATGGCACAGATTTTTGTTTGCACGTGGGAGCGCGTGTTGGGGGCTGTGCAAGGGCGGTGGGCTGCGTTGTTTTCGTTCTTTGCAATAGTCTATTTCGGCATCGACCTTTTGTCTAATCGCACACCATTTCATGTCTTTGTTGAGTATCTCACCTTTTCCAAAGAGTCGGCCTATAACCGGATTCTCATCTTTGAATACGGAACCGCTGAGGTCGCGCGACACCCTTTGTTCGGCATTGGCTTGGGCGACTGGATCCGTCCAGTGTGGATGTCTGATAGCATGGACAACTTTTGGTTGGTGACAGCTGTGCGGTATGGTCTGCCAGCCTTGTTCCTACAGGTTGGCTTGCTGTTCGGGATTGTTTGGGCGGTAGGGCAAATGCCGAATTTCTCACCTGCTTGGAGAAGAGCACGGCACGCGTGGGCCTTTACCTTGTTTGGCATCAGTGTCGCGGCAGCCACCGTGCATCTTTGGAATGCTCTGTTTGTTCTTTTCTTTTTCCTGATCGGGACAGGTGCCTGGATGCTGGATACTTCGCCCAGAGAACACAGAACCAAACGGCATCGTCCTGTCACGTTGCTCGCTGCGCGTCAGGCGCGTCTTTTTTAACCAGTCATTGCACAGGAAACCCCATGGATCTGTCTATTGTTATTGTAAACTGGAACACCCAAGATCTCCTGCGTGATTGCCTGTCCTCGGTTAAACTTGGGTTGGGCAAGTTGCAGGCGGAGGTCTTCGTCGTAGACAACGCCTCGGATGACGGGTCACCCTTGATGGTTCAGACCGAGTTTCCATGGGTGAAGTTGATTGAAAACAGAGAAAACCTAGGGTTTGCAGGGGGCAATAACGTGGCACTGCGAAGGGCCTGTGGACGCTATGTAATGTTGCTGAATACTGACACACTGGTGCATGGGTCAGTATTGGAAACGGCTATCAGCTGGATGGACGCCCATCCGAGTGCCGGTATCATGGGTCCGCGGGTTCTCAATTCTGACGGAACTATACAACCCTCTTGCAGCGCTTTTCCCAGCCTGCGCAACCTTGCTATGCAAACGGCTGGACTCACGCGGTTTCGTCAATTTGATCGGTATCGAATGACCGGTTGGAACCGTAGTTCGGAACGCCATGTGGACGTAATTTCCGGGGCAGCTATGTTCGTGCGACATTCAGCGATGCAGCAAGTCGGTTTATTGGATGAAGCGTTTTTCTTCTATGGTGAAGAAACTGATTGGTGCCGTCGTTTCAGGGGACACGGTTGGAACGTCGTTTTTTCACCCATTCCAGAAATCACACACTTTGGTAATGGATCTGCGGGAAAACTGAACCATAAACGCGATGTGCTGATGACAGAAGGAACGACAAGGTTGCATCTGAAACACGGGGGCCTGTTCGCGGGCATGATCTGTTACCTGTTGTTGGCGGCGCACAATGTTTCGCGAGCCGTTTTTTGGGCATGTCTCAGCACCTTGGATCGCCCCGGCGCTAAAGATCGGGCGCGCCACTTTTCACGCGTTGTTGTAGACCTTCCTAGGGCATGGCCTGCACGGGAAAGGGCGATAGGTTCATGAGAGTACTGCTTATTGCACCGAATATTGACGCCACCGACGTCGGTGAAGCTTTTGTGGCGTATAAATGGGCCAAGGTCTTGTCCGAACGGGTGGAATTGACCGTTCTGGCATTCCAAAGACCGGGGCGTCCCGATTTGCAAACCCAATTGCCATTGGCTCACGTGGTAACATGGGCAGAGCCAGCTTGGGCGCGCAAAAACGAGCGGATTAATGCCATGCTGAAACCGGCCTGGCCATATTTTTCCCACTGTGTTCGCCATTGGCTTCGAGCTGCGCTTAAGGGGGGCATGCAGTTCGATCTTGCCCATCAGTTGATGCCGCAAGCCGCCCGCTATGCATCACCCTTGCGCCATTTTCTAATTCCATACCTAATTGGTCCCCTCGGAGGGGCATTGGATACGCCCGCAAGTTTTCAGTCCGAAGCAGCCAGCGCTCCGCTCTTTACCCGTTTGCGGAAGTTGGATCGTTTTCGCTTCAAGTATGACCCGTTTTTGCGCGAGACCTATAAACGGGCTGCCTGTGTATTAGGGGTTGCACCTTACGTCCGAGACGTCTTGAAAGACATTCCGTTGCAGCGATTTGAACCAGTTTTGGAATTGGGTATTGATAACATTGAACCCATACAGCAGCGTCAACGCGTGGTGGGCCAGTTACGTGTTCTCCATGTCGGGCGCGCTGTGCGAACCAAGGGCCTGCGCGATACTGTGCGGGCATTGGCGCATCTCAAGAATTTGCCAGGTATCACATTGACCAGCGCAGGGGCAGGGGAGGAGATAGACCTCTGTCGAGCTGAGGCTGCGCGCTTAGGTGTCCAGGAGCGGGTGAATTTTCTAGGCAGGATCGCACGAAAAGACGTCGAAGCGCTTTATGCCTCGCATGATGTTTTTTGTTTCCCGTCGTTTCGCGAACCGGCTGGGGGTGTTCTGTACGAAGCTATGCGTCATGGCTTGCCCACAGTCACGGCGGACCGAGGTGGTCCAAGTTGGATCATTGATGATGCATCTGGTATTCGTATTCCTGTCAGCGACCCTGATACATATGCACGTGATATCGCAGAATCGTTGCATGTATTGGCGAGCAATCCTGCGATCCGAACTCAGCTTGGCGCTGGCGCGCGCAGCAAAGTTTTGCGTGAAGGTCTTTGGGATCACAAAGCAGACAGGTTGGTCACGCTCTATAGGTCAGTCGTGCATGAGCCAAATGGATCCGACCTACTACTTTCGGATAGCTACGCGTCCCCTTTGTGACCGTGGGCAAGACTTTTCCACATTAACATCAATGATTTAATTGGGGGTATCCTGATTTCAGATCGAATTATCTGAAATGAGGAAAACCCAAAATGTTTGGAAGAAAGAAAACCGCACCTGTCGTTCTCGCTGTTTCCTCTAGCGGCGGTCACTGGACGCAAATGCAACGACTGGCTCCCGCTTTTTCCGGTGCCGAAGTGCACTACGCAACGACCGACGAAACTGCGTCTGAGCAAGTAAGCACGCGTAATTTTCACGTCTTTCCTGATGCCAACAAAGACACGCCTTTGCGCCTCTTGATCTGCGCCCTGTCATTGGCTTGGATCGTTCTGCGTGTACGCCCGGACGTGATCGTTTCAACAGGTGCTGCAGGTGGGTTCCTTGCGATCCGGCTCGGGCGGATTTTTGGCGCACGGACGATGTTCATAGACTCAATTGCAAACGCGCGGAACCTGTCTGTTTCTGCCCGATTGGCCCTGAATGTGGCTGATCATGTCTTGTCGCAATGGCCAGGCGTGGCTGCAAAAACTGGTGCTGAATATCGCGGCGCGGTCATCTGAAATCCAAACCAAAGTTAGGGCAATGTCATGATTTTCGCTACCGTTGGCACGCAGTTACCATTTGATCGCCTTTTAACGGGTCTGGACAGCTGGGCCGAGCGCAATCCAAATACTCAAGTTTTTGCGCAATGTGGTTTGAGCAAGGCCAGGATATCTCACATCGACACCACTCCCACGTTGGGCGTCAGCGCCTTCCGCCGTCACTTTGAAGCCGCATCTCTCATTGTAGCCCACGCTGGCATGGGCACGATCTTGACGGCTGCTGAGCTTGGTAAACCGGTCATTCTTTTGCCTCGACGTGCGTGTTTCAACGAGCACCGGAACGATCACCAGCAGGATACCGCAAAAGAGATGTCCCGACTGTCAAACGTGACCGTTGTCCAGGACCAAGAGGCCTTGCACCGTGCTCTGGACTTCGCAGTGTCTCAGGAGGCTCGCAGTATTCTAAGCGATGGAGAGATTGTGCCAACCGAGCTGGACCCGCTCATTGATGTCATTCGCGATTTTGTGTGGGCCGACCCATCACTTGAGACGGCGATGGGTTTCCAGAACCAGGCAACTTCGCCATGATCGACGCTACCATTCTCATTCCTGCGTATAACGAAGCGGCAGTCATTGGGCGCACCTTGCAGCACATGTCGCGCGGGTTGCCATTGAACAGGTTCCACATTGTCGTCATTGCGAACGCGTGTACGGATGCGACAGCAACCAAGGTCTTATCAGCGCAGCCCGAAGCAACTGTCATTGAGACCGACATGCCGGGTAAATGCAATGCACTCAATCTTGGGTACCAAATTGCCACCAAGGACAAACCGATCGTTTGTCTCGACGCTGATCTAGATGTGACTTCTGAAAGTTTGACGGCACTTATCGAGGCGCTGCGCGACAGTTCAATACATGCGGCCTGCGGACAAATGGATGTTCAAACAAGTGATACTTCTTCAGTTGTACGTGCTTACTACAAAGGTTGGCGCACGAACCCCTATTTTGACAAAGGGAAATTCGGCGGCCTCTTTGTGCTTTCCGCTAAAGCTGCCAGGCGGGTTTTTCCCCTTCCCAACGTCATTGCTGACGATGAATACATTCGTCGCAGTTTCCCAAGCGAAGAAATTGCCTTTGTTCCTGAATGCCGGTTCATGGCACGCGCACCAAAAACAATCGGTAGCTTGATTTGCGTACGGCGGCGCAGTTTGCGTGGCACCCGTGCCCTTACAAAGCTTGGCCTTCCAAGCCCCGAGAGGGGTAGCCCTGGTACGGTGGCCATGCGCGCATTTCGAAACCCTTCCAAGGCGCTTCCGACCATTGTTTACACCTTCGTAAACGCCTGGGCCCGGCTTTCTTTGGTACGGAATGCAGGATCAGTGGCTCATGATGATTTGTGGGAACGGGATCTGACGACCCGTTCTGCCGGGTGACGCGATGGTCCACGTAGCTGCAATCAATTCTGACGATGTTTTTGAGTCTCAGGCCGCTGTTGCCGAAGAACCGGTTCAGGCAAATCCATTTGCTTCTGTCGCTCGAGCGATGCGGGGGAGATGGTTTAAAACGATTGCCCTTGGCGCGATCTTGTCGCCCGCCTTTGCAGGGCTAGGATACTTTTCTGGGAGCCAACTCTATAATTCACAAGCGATTCTGCGCGTTTTCCCGCAAGAATCGAACATCCTCTATTCGACGGGCGAAGACTCGGTTCTCAAGATCTTCTCGAGCTTTGTGAAAGCGGAAGCGACCTATGTCGCTTCACACCCAGTCATGGAACGTTCAGTGCAGGAGTTGTCGGTCACGCGACCTGATTTGGCTGATGGGTTGACTGGTACTGACATGGCGCGTTCCGTGAATATCAAACGATCCGACAGCCTTATTGTTTTAACGACGCTTAGCAGGGATAGAGCTTTTGCCAGTCAAAAACTTGATGCGGTTATTGCGTCTTATCTGGCGCTAAAGTCCGAAGCCGAAGAAGTTCGTACGTCCGTGCGATTGTCCGAACTGCGCTCACGTGAAGAGGATCTCATTGAACGTCTTGCGGGCTTACGCATGAATCAACTCGAAACAGGAGGAGAGTTCGGACTGAATGCCTTGGCCAAGGCGCATATCGAAAAGATTGCTCAAGTCGATGCATTGGCCGCCCGTAAATCAGAAGTTGCTGCAACACTCGCAGCTCTTGAGACAGAGGATGTTTCTTCTTCGGCGGATACCTCAGATCAAGAAATCATGCGTGCAACGCTGTTGGATCGCGCTATGGCGGATCTCAGCTTTGAGCGGGCAAAACTTAAAAGCGAACTTGCCGGCCTGCGTGCCGGATATCGAGACCAAACCAACCTGAGGTTTCAGCGCAAGGTCGATTCAAAAATCGATGAGATTGCAGTCATTGAACAGGCAATATCCAATCGCCGAGATCAGATCCGCGTTTTGGGCCAAACCGGTGCTCTGACCGCCGCAAGTAATACCGGCGAGGACACCACGCTTGCAGAGATCAGATTTCTGCTCGAAAAGGTCTCCGGGCAATTGGGTAAAGCTCGTGGTGAAGCCAGAGATCTCAATCGACGCCGTATCGATCTGGATGGGATCGAAACAGAAATTTCCGCTGCGGAACGGCTTTTGGAAGAAACGCGCAGGGCCCTAGAGGTTATCCGGCTTGAGTTTGGGCGCGCGCTTCCGGGGTATGCGGTTGTGATGTCGCCACCCTCGCGCCCGATCAAGCCGGCGGAAGATACACGAAAGCTAATGATGGCGACTGGTTTCGCCTGTGGCCTTGCCATTGCGCTGGTTACTATGCTGGTGCTTGGACTGCGTGAGCGGCGTGTTCGGTATGCTGAAAGTCTTTTGTCAGTCAAAGGACAGCTGCCCATCCGTCAGGTTTCAGACGCTCCTGCTGATGACTCTCATGCTGCGGATCTGTTGCGTAATGAATTACAATTGCAAAGCCTTAGAAAGCCAAGATTGGTGGGGACCGCCCCAGTTATCGCGGTAACCAGTCTTCATTCCGGGGGCGGCTTGGATTGCGCGCGTGCCCTCGCTGAGAGCTTTTCACGCGCTCGCATGAAGGTTCTGTTCATTGACGCAGATATAACAACGTCGAACCAGGAAATCGAACCCGCAGGTTGGAGCGATTTGTTGCTTGGAGCCGGCATCAAGCCGCGTTCCACGAGCGGTATTCCGGGACTGTCAACTGTTGGCAAGGGGTCTGCTGATCAAGTGGGAGACAGCGACGTATCCGCACGAATGGTCCAGTCAGCACTTAAACGCGCTGCAAAATCATTTGACGTTGTTATCGTTTCAACCGGCGGAATGCTGGACTGCCTATCCGCCCAGTTCATCCTCTCAAATGCTGATGTCGGCGTTTGTTATCTCACGCCCAGCGACAATCATGCAGCAGTTTTGAATCTTGTCGAGCAGCTCGACAGTTTGCCGGCCAATGGCACCGTCGCAGTGATGAGAAATGCCCTGCCGAGTGATCCCTGGCTGGCTGTTCGTACCTGAGTTTTCCCGTATGGAGGTTTCCCAATGGTTATGATGACCGTGAACTCTGCCTGTTCAAAACCAAAGTTTCTGGTCTGGAGCCTTAAGAGGTTTATGGACATCGGGTTTTGTTTGATCGCCCTTCCAATATTAGTGCCAGTCCTGGCTCTTGTCGCTTTGGCAGTCATAACAACATCGCGCGGACCGGCATTCTTTGTTCAGACGCGCGTAGGATTGGGGGGAAAAACCTTTGAAATGTACAAATTCAGGTCGATGTACACAGATGCGGAAAGTCGACGCGATGAAGTCGCGCTACTCAGTGACCGCGAAGGGATATGCCTCAAAGTAAAACGAGACCCCCGCGTAACACCATTGGGCCGGTTTCTACGCCGCTGGTCATTGGATGAGTTGCCTCAGGCTATCAACGTATTCAAGGGGGATATGTCGTTCGTTGGGCCACGTCCCGCCTTGACTTGCGAAGTTGCCCAATACCCAGAATACGCTCATCAACGGCACGAAGTCTTGCCTGGGATTACGGGCTTGTGGCAGGTATCGGGTCGCGCTGAGATCGGATTTGACGAAATGATTGCCTTGGATCTGGAGTATGTTCGACAGGTTTCGGTGCTGACCGACGTTCGCATCCTCTTGCGAACAGTTGGCGCCGTGCTCGACGGTCAGGGTGCCTACTAAGTACTTTTGCAGCACAATGCGATCCTAGCAGTGATCAAAATGGGATCACTGACCTTGGACTAAGTCACAAGAGGTTTTGATCCCTTGCGATCATGGCAGCATGGGTTCGGTTCCGGGCTTCTAGTTTCCGGCACAATGTCTTGACGTGCAGCTTTATCGTCGCCTCCTGCAAATCCAGATCGCGGGCAATCTCTTTGTTTGACAGACCATCGCACAAACCGCGAAGGACCTCAGTTTCGCGGGTACTTAAGTTACCGACTGCTGAATCGGGTTCTTGCATGAAATTGTAAGGGGCAAAGGTTTCCCCTGCGATCATGAACTTTACTGCGTTGCTCAGGGACATGGAGGACATCGTTTTAGGAACATACCCTGCAGCGCCTTGATCGATGGCGTCCTGTACCGCAGCCCGGGACATGTTGCCGGACAAAAGGGCAACAGGTTTGCCGTCATTGGCAACCTTCATTTTGGTCAGCCCTTCAAGGCCATTCATGCCCGGCATCTTGTAATCGAGGAGCACAAGATCAAACGTACCGGTCTCGTTCACACGCGTGATCGCTTCACTGAGATCGGAGACGGTTTCAACATTTTCGATGCCTTCTTGCACCAATAACGAAGCGATCGCTTCGCGAACGAGATCATGATCATCGGCAATAAGTACCCGCATCGTCAATTTACCTGCTTGCTCCGCTTGAGAATACGTAAGCGGTTGGGTTTCAATGTCTTGAGTATGCATAGCCGGTCCTACTCCGATTTGCACTCGTTAGAGTCGTTAAAGGTTTTCCGTTCAATAAAGGTGTAGCAGGCACGATTTTTCTGTTCTTCTGGCCAAACGGAGGCATATCCGACGAATTCGCCGGGGCACCTATACTAAAGTATAGCTCGAACCATCGTATGCGTCTGTGACCTGCGCGAAAGTTTCTGGCACTTTCAGCGTCATCATGAATTAGTTGCGGGGAAGACCAATGGGATTTGTAACTCAATGTGCAGTAGCCTTCACGCTCCTCTTCCTTTCTGCGATTTCGACGGTAGCCAGTGAAACCATATTGACTGTTTCCGGCCTACCTGCGGCTTCTGGTTCTGAATTGACGGTTGAGTTCGAGCTGGAGGAGCTCCGCCGGATTGGAGAAATAACCTTTTCCACGACGACGCCCTGGACCGAGGGAGAACAGACATTCACAGGCGTGCCCCTCGCAACGTTTGTGTCTTCGTTGGATCTTAAGGCAGGCGTTCTGAAAGCTACGGCTGTAAATGACTACGCAGTCGAGATCCCGATTTCAGAAGCATTGTTTGATGGCCCGATAATTGCGTACCTTAAAAATGACAAGCGTATGTCGGTTCGTGAAAAGGGGCCTCTGTGGCTTGTTTACCCTTATGATTCCGATGCCAAATTTCGGACTGAAATTGTGTATTCCCGTAGTATATGGCAACTTGATAGGATTGTGGTGAGCGAATAGATTTGCCCCCCGCTCCCTCTTATCAAAGGCGTGTTCTAAACTTGTTAAAAAGCCTTTCCACTTTTCCAATCCGAGGGATTCAGGGCGCTGGTTTGCTGGCGTCCGCAACAGCAATTGCATTTATTGCAGTCATGATCTTTGTGGTCGCAGGCAGCCTGCGTCAAGAGATTGACGATCAGGCGACGGCCACAGCAGATACGACGCAATGGTCTCTTGCCCAAACAGAAGTTGATCTCAGGCGTTTACAATTTGCTGTTCTAGAGGCAATGAATGACGAAGGCATAGCATTCAAAGAGCTTCGGAACCGTTTCGACATCTTTTACAGCCGAGTCGTCACAATCGCCTATGGTCAGCAATTCGCAGGACTTCGTAGGGAAGCCAACGCACAAAATGCTCTGAAGTCTCTGACTGACTTTTTGGATACCTTCTCCCCCGTTTTTGATGGCGATGAGGAACAAATACGCAAACGATTGCCTGAAATTGATGAAGAGCTTCATAAACTCGCACAAGAAGCACGACGATTCTCACTGGCTGGGGTACAAGAGTTCGCAGAAGGGGCCGATACGCATAGAGCTTCAGTTGGAACCCTGCTTAGTCGGATCGCCTTTTTGACTTTGGCTCTAGTAATCATAATTTTTGTTGTGGTTTTATTTCTGCTTAAACTTGTGCAGCGTAGCGTTCGCGCTGAATCTGCAGCTGCGGAATCTCGCAACCATATTCAGGAAGTCATCTCGACCTCGATCGACGGCATCCTTACCATCGATACAGATGGGCACATTCTTGATTACAATGGTGCTGCTGAACGGATCTTTGGCTACACGCGACAAGAAGCCATTGGTCAATTGATGAGCAAATTGGTCATTCCAGAACACTTGCAAAATGCACACGAAGCCGGGATGGCAAGATTTCGCGAAACCGGCGAGCATCATGTTGTTGGGAAGGGTCTGTTGCTATTGGAAGCCAGACGTAAAGATGGTTCGGTGTTTCCGGTTGAATTGTCCATCTCTTCGGCGACCGCCAATGGAAAAGCGATTTTTGTGTCCTATCTGCGGGATATTTCCAGTCGTGTTGAAGTCGAGAAAGAACTGATTGAAACGCGCGACAAGGCGGTTGCGGGAGAAAAAGCAAAAGCAGACCTAATCGCTGTTATGAGCCATGAAATGCGTACTCCTTTGAATGGGTTGATTGGCACGATGGAGCTATTGGGGGGAACAGGACTGAACACCACGCAAAGTAAGTATCTTTCTGGCATGGAGACTTCGGCCAACCTGCTTTTGCATCATGTGAACGGCGTACTGAGCATGTCACGGGCAGATTCCGGTTTTATGCAAATTGAAAATGCGGAACTTGAACCCTCAGCCTTCTTGGAAGAGTTGGTCGAGAGCCAGCGCCCCGCATTCAAAGCAAACAGCAACACTATTATCTACGATGTGGACCACGCACCTGATCGAATTTGGGTCGACAGGGTTAAACTTTTGCAAGTTGTTCTGAACCTTGTTGCCAACGCGAATAAGTTCACGAAAAACGGTGCAATCTCTGTTGATTGTGATCAGCTGTCAGATGGTGAAACCGTAGAATTCCGTGTGACCGATACGGGTATTGGGATTGCATCTGAGCATTACGATACAATTTTTGAGGATTTTCGAACCCTGGATACAAGCTATGGCCGGATGGCTGAAGGAAGCGGTCTTGGCCTTGGGATCTCACGACGCATTGTAACGGCGATGGGTGGCACGATTGGTTTGGAAAGTGAGTTGGGGGTTGGCAGCATCTTTTGGATAAGGTTACCAATCGGGCAGCGGGACCTGAGTGAAGAGGATAAGCGCTCTAAGAGGGCTGACGAAATCAAGGCTTCGCAAGAAAGGTTCGCGGTTACTCCGGTCAGAATTCTGGTCGTTGAAGACAACGAGATTAACCGCCTAGTAGCCATAGATATGCTTGAACAGGCGGGCCATTCTCCTGACGTTGCCCAGGACGGTGTCGAAGGTGTCCGCATGGCAAATGAAAACGCGTATGACCTGATATTGATGGATATCAGCATGCCTGAATTAGATGGCGTCGAGGCGACCGGCATTATTCGCAACGGGTTAGGTCCCAACTGTACGACACCAATTCTGGCTTTGACGGCTCATGCGCTCCCGCAAGATAAGGACCGGTTTCGGAATGCGGGTATTTCGGAAACTGTTGTCAAACCACTGACCGCTGAAGTGTTACTGCGAGCAATCGAGACACATGCAGGTGTCGGAAAAGGTATGGAAGCACGGTCCGATCGAGGGATTGAAAGCGTTTTGGAAGCTATTAAAGCCCGCAAAGGTCCTGAAGCTGCTCGTGATCTTGTAATTGAATTCATTACAAGCATGGATCAGGTAACTTCCACGCTCTCAAACACCACTAAGACGCAAACTGATCGCGTTGCACTTGCGACCCTAGCACACAAATGTGCAGGATCTGCTTCGGTTTTGGGGTGTGATGCTGTCTCACGATTTCTTGGTCAGCTGGAAGATGAACTGCAGTCGGGATCTTCTGATTTACGCCAGCTGGAGCAAATGTTGAATGTTGCTTGGAAAGACGAAAAAACCCGCTTGGAGAGCCGGTTGGGCTCTTCATGAATGACGTCCCCAAACTTTGTGCGGAGCTATCCTCAAAAGTTGTAAGCTTCTTTATAGGTCTGTTTCAGGAAATACTTGAGAAGAGGATAGCGTGCTATATGACACCAGCGCCAGCCTGATGCTGATGGGCCATTTAGTAATAATCCTGTTGCAGGGCGTTCTCACCTTTTTCCCAGAGGGAATTCCCCGTTTATCACAGACACTGGTACGCCAAGAACCCTATCTTGTTAGAGGACAAAGAGGCGAATTTGATTATTCGCGATCTTTCTTTCAAAGACTCTCGTCATCAGTGGCTTGCTGAGTAGTGTCAGGCAGTGCATCCACTGTCTGGTTTTAGTTTGCCTGCAAACCATGGGAGGGTCCGTTTCGATGCGGATTCTTCAATGGTCTCCGATCCAGCGTCGAAATAAGTTAATAAAACCCGGAACTCCCTGTCCATCCCGAACAGCCGCCGCTATCTCTAGACGACCGCAGCTGGTTGGCAAAACAACATGCCAACTAGAGGGTTTCCTACGTCAGACAAGTTTGAATGGCGGCGTCACTAAATTTCTGCTGTCGACCCCGTTTGCCAGTTGGTGGCGATTTCTAGCCCGTCTCTGGATCGATCCAAGCTTTCGGGACGCAGCTACGCAATGCTCTATCCGTCAATGGCTCGACTGTGATCCACGCCGCTTAAATCGGTTTCTTCAGTGTGTGAGACGGCCGTAGTAAAGCTTTTGGCGGGGCGGTCATTCACACAGCAGAAAGGGGCGCGGATTTTAAGGAGTATCCGCGCGGATTGTTGCACCACTAAGCGAATCGTATGTTTGTCATCTGTGCTTTTTTGCGAAAGTTTAAGAGCCGAGGGACCCTTTGTGTGCATCTCATTGAAACTCAAAATTGTGAGTTGCGCTAGTTGCAGATCAATAGTGCACAGTGAATAGCAAAAGACGGAAATTTGGTAGGCCCGGCAGGACTTGAACCCGCAACCAAAGCGTTATGAGCGCTCTGCTCTAACCAATTGAGCTACAGGCCCGTCTTTGTCCCTTCCGTACCATGATCCGCGCCCGCGTCAAGCCTGACCGTTGCATACGATGCCACAATCGAATAATTCGCGCGAAAGCAATGATGAGGATGGACCAATGACAGCGGGCAAAAACGGCATGACCTACGCCGAGGCTGGGGTAGATATTGATGCGGGCAACGCTTTGGTCGATCGGATCAAGCCGGCGGCAAAACGCACTAATCGCTCGGGCGTGATGAGCGGATTGGGTGGCTTTGGAGCGCTCTTCGATCTCAAGGCCGCAGGATATGATGACCCAATTTTGGTAGGCGCGACAGATGGTGTCGGCACCAAGTTGCGGATTGCCATTGATACTGGAAATGTGGACGGGGTCGGGATCGACCTTGTTGCAATGTGTGTAAATGACTTGGTCTGTCAGGGTGCTGAGCCTCTGTTTTTCCTTGATTATTTCGCGACTGGAAAGTTGGAAACAGAAACTGCAGCCCGGATCATCGAAGGCATTGCTACAGGGTGTGAGAAATCCGGCTGTGCCCTGATCGGTGGTGAAACGGCTGAAATGCCGGGCATGTATCCCGAGGGCGATTTTGATCTTGCCGGCTTCTCTGTCGGGGCCATGGAGCGCGGAAACGCCTTGCCCGCAGGGGTGCAGGAAGGGGACGTTCTTCTTGGCCTTGCAAGCGACGGTGTGCATTCAAATGGCTATTCTCTCGTCCGGCGCCTTGTAGAGGTTTCGGGTCTCGATTGGGATTCGCAAAGCCCCTTTGGCGAGGGAACTGTGGGACAGGATTTGCTGACGCCAACTCGTTTGTACGTAAAATCCGTTCTGTCTGCCGTGCGGGCAGGGGGCGTTCATGCGCTGGCTCATATCACGGGCGGTGGTTTGACTGAAAACTTGCCACGTGTTCTGCCTGACAGCCTAGGTGCCTCGATTGATTTAAGCAGCTGGGAATTGCCGGCCGTTTTCCGTTGGATGGCGGAAACAGGCGGTATTGTTGAAGCTGAAATGCTGAAAACGTTTAACTGTGGCATTGGCATGATTGTTGTGTGTGCTGCGGATCAATCAGATGAGTTGACCGCATTGCTGAGTGAGCAGGGCGAGACGGTCTCTCGCCTGGGTGTCGTGACAGGCACGCCGGGTGTTGAGTATACAGGCGCGCTGTTGTGAGTCACAAAAAGGTTGCAATACTTCTGTCCGGTGGCGGCTCCAATATGGTCGCGCTGCTGGACAGTATGACTGGCGATCACCCTGCACGTGCCAGTCTAGTCATGTCCAATGATGCTGAGGCCGGTGGCCTCAAGAAAGCCGCGGCACGAGGCATAGCAACCGCTGCAGTGGATCATCGCCCCTTCAAAGGCGATCGCGCTACGTTCGAGGCGGAATTGATAAAGCCTTTGATGGCAGCTGAACCTGATATCGTGTGTCTGGCTGGGTTCATGCGGGTGTTAACCGCTGATTTTGTGACCCAGTTTCAGGGCCGGATGCTGAACATCCATCCTTCACTGCTGCCTAAATACAAAGGCCTGCATACCCATGCACGCGCGTTAGAGGCTGGTGATGCACATCATGGCTGTACTGTGCACGAAGTGACTGCCGCATTGGATGATGGTCCGATCTTGGGGCAAGCAACTGTAGATGTATTGCCAGAAGATACGCCTGACCTTCTGGCAGCTCGAGTTCTTAAAAAAGAACACCTGCTTTACCCGGCGGTTTTGCGCCGGTTTGCACAAGGGGATCGGACACCGATACTCCTGAGCTAGAAAGTGTCACATGTTAGAATACACCCGCGATTTGCAGTGCGCCCAACATCGGCCTATGGTTGCATGCATAACCGGACACGCCAACAATTGGCGGATTGATCAGTAACAAAAACAAGAAGCCAAACCTGAATGAAAACCCTCACCACGACGCAAGAGCTGGCAGCATTCTGCGAACAGGCTGCCGCCCATCCCTATGTTACCGTTGACACAGAATTCCTACGGGAACGGACTTATTATTCCAAACTTTGTCTGGTGCAGCTTGCGTACCCCTCAGATAGCGAAGATAGCGCCGTTTTGGTTGATCCGCTGGTCGAGGGGCTGTCGCTGGATCCATTGTTGGATTTGTTTCGTAATCCAAATGTCGTTAAAGTGTTTCATGCTGCGCGACAGGATCTCGAAATTTTTTGGGTCGAATCCGGTGTGTTTCCAACACCCTTGTTTGACACCCAAGTGGCTGCCATGGTTTGCGGGTTTGGTGAACAGGCCGGATATGAAACGCTGGTGCGAAAGATCTGTAAACAAGGTTTGGACAAGACCTCTAGGTTTACGGATTGGACGCGTCGCCCGTTGACACAGGCCCAACAAACCTATGCCCTGGCTGACGTCACCTATCTGCGTCAGATCTATGAATACTTGGCGGCCGAATTAGCTAAGACAGGGCGCAGTCATTGGGTTGCAGAAGAGCTGCAGATTCTGACCAATCCAGCCACCTATGACATTCAGCCCGAAGAAGCATGGAAGCGCGTTAAAACGCGTACGAACTCGGGTAAGTTCCTTGCGGTCGTGAAAGAGCTTGCTCAATTCCGTGAAACGCATGCACAGACAAACAATGTGCCCCGCAATCGCGTTATCAAAGATGATGCATTGGTCGAGCTGGCCTCGACCAAACCGCACACAATATCGGATTTGGGTGGGTCTCGGCTATTGCTACGCGAGGCCAGAAAAGGCGTGATTGCCGAGGGTATTCTTGCGGCTGTACAACGGGGCATTGACTGCCCTCCGGAAAAGCATCCGAAGGTTGATAAATCGCGTGAAAAACTTCAGGTGAATCCCGCTTTGGCTGATCTGTTGCGGGTGCTATTGAAATCTAAAACCGAAAGCGCGGGCGTGGCTGCTAAACTGATTGCACCCAGTTCAGATCTGGATCAGATCGCTGCGGGTGAGCGCAATGTGCCAGCTTTGTCCGGCTGGCGGTATGAAGTGTTTGGCGAAGATGCATTACGTCTGTGCGATGGCAAGATTGCATTGGCTGCCAAAGGGCAAACTGTAAAGGTTGTAACCCTTTAGCAAGCGCATCTGCTTCGCTTAAGACGCGTCGCTCAACGGCGACGCGTTTCACGCACGTTTAATTCGCCAATAACACGGATAAGTTTGATGCCTTCCAGGTCTTTGTTGGACAGGCTGACGGCTTCTGTGATGGTGCGTGTTCGCTCAGACCCCTGAGGGGTCGGCTCATTGGGGTAAACCACGCGGAATGTGTAGCTGAGTGTCCCGTTGGCGATATTTTCCTCAGACAGATCAAGTTTAAGGCGAGTATTATAGGCGCCCTGACGGGAGGCTAACCCTGTTACCCGCAGGATTGCCCCGGTTGTTGTCGGTTCTACAGACAATGCGCTGATTGTTTGAATTGGAACGCTTTTATCTACTTGATCGGGGCGTGAAAAAACGCCTTTTCGGTCAGCATTGGCCGGGAGCAGAGGGTTTGCTGCAACGGTTGTACCCTCAGTCGCAGGGACGGGCGTTGAGCTGCTGCTGCCAAACCAATTGGTTGGGTTAACCCGAGAAGTGCTCCACCCGCCACAGGCAGATAGCAACAGGCTGGCTGTCAAAAGAACTGTCAGAGGTTTGCGCATAAGGACCCTGCCGATTTTAAACTTTCCTGTCTATCGGTTAGCGCATCCTGTCCCTATTGAAAAGGCATCGCAGGGCTGGACAGGCCCCAGTCAGAGGCTTAGGTCACACCTAACACGTTCTGAGAGGAAAATTCATGGCAAGCCCCGCATTCGAAGCGATCGTCGAGGATTTTGAATTCCTGGAAGATTGGGAAGATCGCTATCGCTACGTTATCGAACAGGGCAAGGCCCTGACGCCGTTGGACAAGGCCCTGAAAGTTCCTGCCACTAAAGTGCATGGATGTGCCAGTCAGGTCTGGTTGCACCCCATTGTCGAAGACGGAGTGTTTCGATTTGATGGTGAAAGTGACGCCATGATTGTTCAGGGGCTGATTGCTGTTTTGCGGTCTCTCTATAACGATCTATCTGTTCTGGACGTTACGAAAACGGATGCACGCGGTGAATTGGCGCGTCTGGGTTTGAATGACCACTTGTCCGCGCAACGCTCTAACGGGCTTCGCTCGATGATTGAGCGCATTCAGCAAGTTGCCACAGAAAACCTGGCAGCAAACGGGTGACAAAGGGCAGGGCAGACAAGCTACGTGTCAATCCGATTTCTTGGGGGTACCACCTGTGGGCGCTGTACGCGCCCATTGCGCCATCGTGGTTTCCAGATCCCCATACCCAGTGAACCGGCGTTCAAACGCCAAACCCATTTTGTCTGCGCAGTTTTTCGCACGCGCTGTGAGGTCTGGGTCATCTAACTGGGCCTGATAAACTACCTTTGTATAGTTCCCAAAGTACATGTCACGCAATTCAGGGTGCCGGTCTAAACCCATGGGTTTCCAGATGAATGCATCAAATTGGCGCGCAAGAAAATCCGTCAGATAGAACGCCGTCGTTTCATCCTCTTTTCGAGCATCGAACACATCATTGCCTTCAAAAAATGAATAGCAATGAGGACCTTTGACCATCTCAACGCCAAGATCCTTACAGGCCACCTCGAGCAGACCGCCGGTGCCGCAATCAGCGTAGACAACATAAATTTGGTTGTAGACCTCACGATGTTTCTCCACAGCTTCCCGCACCGCTTGGGTGATCTTTTCAGGATGGATATGCAGAATCGCGGGTAAACAGGTCAGATCCATATAATCCCACCCATTGCGTGTTTTCACCGTCAGGATTTCGCGCGCGAGCGCACCACAGGCTATCAAAAGTATGCGGCCAACTTTCTTTTCCGGCGCTGCAAGGCCTGTCTCTGTCAGGCTTTGATCATCAAAAGACTGCCCGGCAGGAGGCAAAGCGGCCCGCCTTTGCGGGCGGGCCGATTTGCTGCGTCTGACCATCGGATCAGGCGCTCATTTGGTTGTGCTTGCGGCCAACAAAATCCTTGGCGGTTTCCACTGCGACAGCAGCGTCCCGGCAATAGGCGTCAGCACCGATGGCTTTGCCGAACTCTTCGTTCAGGGGCGCACCACCGACCAGCACGATATAGTCATCGCGAATGCCTTGTTCGACCAGTGTATCGATGACCACTTTCATGTAAGGCATGGTGGTCGTCAGCAGGGCGGACATGCCCAGAATGTCGGGCTCTTCATTCTGCAACGCTTCAAGATAGTTTTCGACAGGGTTGTTGATGCCCAGATCCACAACTTCGAAACCAGCGCCTTCCATCATCATGGAAACTAGGTTCTTGCCGATATCGTGAATGTCACCTTTGACGGTGCCGATTACCATTTTACCAACACGTGGCGCGCCTGTGGCTGCCAGCAGTGGCTTGAGGATGGCCATGCCGCCTTTCATTGCGTTTGCAGCAAGAAGAACCTCTGGAACGAACAGAATCCCGTCGCGGAAATCGGCACCAACGATGGTCATGCCGCCCACAAGCGCTTTGGTCAGTACGTCATAGGGGGCCCACTCGCGTTCGAGCAAGATGTTGACGCCTTCTTCAATCTCTTCTTTGAGACCGTCATAAAGGTCGTCGAACATCTGTTGGACCAGTTCTTCGTCGTCGAGTTCCGACAGGATGATGTCTTCTTCTTCCGACATGGTGGTATTCCTTACGCTGGACGGGGATTCCCCGATATTGGCCGTTGTTTTCTTTTTTGCGTGTTGGTCGGATTTCGACTGCGTCGATTGCGACATTGGCGGTTCTGCAACCGACCTATAGGGTGGAATTTCCTACATTGATAATGAGAAATATGCAGAATGATCTTGCCGAGATTGCATATGTTCCCTCTTTGTTCTATGCTTAGGTATGAATGTAGAACTCTCTTTGTCTTTGGACCGGCGTAAGGCCCGTGGCGTTACCACAAATGAATCTGGCCGTTTTGATCTGGACCGACGCGAAATTTGGGATGGGTGGGACATCCCAGAATCACGCGGGGCCTTTCGAACACAGGTAAGGGACGAACAGGCGCGTACGCTTATTACGTACAATACCTCCCCAGATCTGCCATTTGATCGCTCTATCAATCCGTATCGTGGGTGCGAACATGGATGCGCTTACTGTTTCGCGCGACCTAGCCACGCCTATCTTGGGTTGTCACCGGGTTTGGATTTTGAAACGCAATTGGTTGCACGTTCCAATGCTGCGGATGTCTTGCGTAAAGAATTGACATCAAAGCGGTATAAGGTGGCGCCCATTGCGATTGGAACCAATACCGATGCCTACCAACCCGCCGAAAAGGAACGCGGCATTGCGCGCGCTTGTCTTGAGGTTCTGGCCGAATTTAGTCATCCCGTCGCGATTGTAACCAAAGGGGCGTTGATCGAGCGCGATATCGATGTTCTGGCCATGATGGCCGAACGCGGTCTTGCGCGTGTCGGGGTATCGTTGACGACGCTAGACCCCAGTTTAAGTCGAAAGTTGGAGCCAAGAGCCCCGTCGCCTGTGCGACGGCTTCAAATGATAGAACGTCTGAGCATTGCGGGCATTCCGGTGCGGGTGATGACCTCGCCTGTGATCCCCGGACTGACTGATCATGAATTAGAGGCGTTGTTGGCAGCCGGTCGATCCGCTGGTGCGGATGCAGCCAGTTGGATCATGCTGCGTCTACCGCGCGAAATCTCTCAACTTTGGCAAGATTGGCTTGCAGAGCACGAGCCGGGGCGCGCGAACAAAGTGATGTCCCGTTTGCGAGAGATGCATGGGGGGCGTGACTATGACCCTAGATGGGGGCATCGTATGCGTGGCGAGGGGCCTTATGCGCGTATCATCGCACAAAGGTTTACCACCGCTGTAAAACGGTTAGGGTTTGCAACAAACACACCGTCTTTACGAACCGATTTATTTGCATTGCCGAAACAAGCGGGTGACCAACTGAGTTTCTTTTAAGTATTACGCGGCTTGAATAACCGCGCGGATGTTTGTCAGGCTTGCGATGCTTCCCTTGATCACCACAAACGGTTGACCGTCCGCGAACAAGGTTTGAGACCCATCATCATTAGCGGCCAACGCAAAGTCTGGTTCGGGGTCGTTGGCATTTTGATAATATAGGATTTCATCTATCGCAGCGTTGAAATCCTCAATAACGGCGGCGTTATCACCGATTCCATCCAGCACAATGATGTCATCAGCGCCATCTCCGGTCAGAATGATATCATTGTCACCAGCAACGATGATGTCGTCGCCGGCACCCGCGTCTAAATGATCTGCCTCACCATCGTCGACGAATTGTGATCGGGCGTTGGGTGAAGTGGAGCCGATCCCTGCATCAAGATTTGATCTCAGGCCGATCAAATCCGATAATGACGTGCCATCCGCAAACGCGGTTCCACCCACTAACAGGTCAGCACCATCCCCACCTAACAAGGTGTCAGAACCGGCGCCACCTTCTAGGATCTCTTGGCCTGTGCCTCCGTCCAAGGTGTCATTACCTGTGCCGCCGCGCATGATGTCATTGCCCTGATCTCCATACAGAATATCTGAGTCATTTCCCCCATCCAAGATATCCGAATCTGCGCCGCCAGATAGCTGATCTTCTCCGTCTTCGCCTGACAGGATATCTCGTCCGACGTGCCCTTGCAGTGAATCGCTGCCACTTCCGCCTTCCAGTGTATCTTGCCCGTATCCGCCGTTTAAGAAATCGTCACCCGACTCGCCCTGCAACAGGTCGCGACCCAGACTTCCACCCAGCGCGTCATCTCCTGAACCACCGTTCAATGTGTCGTTATTGTTGCCGCCAAACAGAGTGTCATTCCCGGCTTGACCAAACAATGAGTCGTTTCCATCTGAGCCAGACAGGCTGTCATTTCCATCGAAACCTAACAGGTTGTCATCTCCGGTACCGCCCTTCAGGGTGTCATTTCCGGCCTCTCCAACCAATTGGTCGTTGCCACCTAACCCAGCCAGCAAATCATCTTGGTTTGACCCGGTAATGAAGTCATCATCGTCAGTCCCCCGCATCACTTCGCCAGGTCCGCCGTCCTCCTGAGGAATGCCGTCCGGGCCAAGTTCGTCGATATAACCGACGATTCCGCTGACTGCTGCAGCGCTGATAAGACCGATAAGTAAAAGCATAAGTTACGTCCGCGAGAAGAGAGGTTGTCCAGAACACTAGATCCGGGAAATGCGGCGTTTTTTGTAAAACTTGGTGAAAATGTTGTGTAAATAGTAAAGGCCCCGCAGAGTGGTCTCTGCGGGGCCTTCAAAACTCAAAAGTTCAAGCTTTAGCGGTTTTCGATATCAATGTAGTCGCGCTGTGTTTCACCAAGATACAGCTGACGAGGACGACCGATCTTGTTCTGAGGATCGCCAATCATCTCTTTCCACTGGGAAATCCAGCCAACAGTACGCGACAGCGCAAAAATTGGTGTGAACATCGACGTGGGGAAGCCCATCGCTTCGAGAATGATGCCCGAATAGAAGTCGACGTTCGGGAACAGCTTTTTCTCAGCAAAATACGGATCGCTCAACGCGACTCGCTCCAGCTCTTTGGCCACTTGCAGCAAAGGATTGTTTTCAACACCCAGCAGATCCAACACTTCGTCTGCGGATTGCTTCATCACAGTCGCACGCGGGTCGAAGTTTTTGTAAACCCGGTGGCCGAAACCCATCAAACGGAATGGGTCGTCTTTATCTTTAGCGCGATCAATGAACTCGGGAATGCGATCAACAGTGCCGATTTCCTTGAGCATCTCTAGGCAGGCTTGGTTTGCACCGCCATGTGCAGGACCCCAAAGGCAGGCAATACCAGCAGCGATACAAGCGAAGGGATTTGCACCAGAAGACGACGCCAAGCGTACGGTTGATGTTGATGCGTTCTGTTCGTGATCGGCGTGAAGCGTAAAGATCCGGTCCATAGCACGGCTCAGGATCGGGTTCACTTCGTATTCTTCACAAGGAACAGCAAAGCACATGCGCAGGAAGTTTGACGCATAATCCAGATCGTTGCGCGGATACACAAACGGTTGACCAATTGTGTACTTATAGGCCATGGCTGCAATCGTCGGCATCTTCGCGATCAGGCGATGCGATGCGACCTCCCGCTGGCGGGGATCGTTGATATCCGTCGAGTCGTGATAGAATGCAGACATTGCGCCCACAACACCGACGATGATAGCCATCGGATGTGCGTCGCGCCGGAATCCACGGAAGAAATTGATCATCTGCTCGTGCACCATTGTGTGACGAGTGATTGTTGTTTCAAAATTTTCCAAATCTTCTGCAGTTGGAAGAACACCGTACAACAGCAGGTAACAAACCTCGAGGAAATGCGATTTCCCTGCGAGTTGATCGATCGGATAACCACGGTGAAGCAATTCACCTTTTTCTCCATCGATATAGGTGATGGTGCTATCGCAGCTGGCCGTAGACGTGAAACCTGGATCGTAAGTAAATACGCCAGCTGCAGCGTATAGCTTGCGAATGTCGATTACGTCGGGGCCGACGGTTGGTGAAAAAATTGGCAGCTCGTAGGATTCGCCATTCAGATTTAGAGTGGCTGATTTATTGTTCTCGGTCATAGATGTCCCTTCCTCTTACAGGCACGGGGCGGGGCATCGCCTGACCCGTGCGGGCAGTGCCTGCGCATCAAGGCGCAGGACCGGTCGTAGCGGAGCAGCGTCACCCGATTATGAAGTTCGGGTTCGTTTCGCTGCGTCTGAGAGCCGTGCTAGGGTTTCATCGCGTCCTAGAACAAGCATCATGTCAAATACCGAAGGTGTAACAGCTCGACCCGCCAGCGCAGCCCTCAGTGGACCCGCTAGTTTCCCGAACTTTGTACCCTGAGCTTCAGAAAAAGCATTCAGAGCCGCCTCCAGTTCATCTCGGGTCCAGCTAACATTTTGCAACTGCGGCGTCAATTCATCCAGTATACCGTTGGATACTGTTGACAGGGCTTTGCACGCCTTTTCGTCTGGTGAAATAGGGCGTGAAACCAATACAAACTCAGCTTTTTCAAGGAGTTCAGGGAATGTTTTCGCGCGGTCCTTGAGGCAATACATCGCACGTTCCAGATCACTTGATTGTGTCTCGTTGAGAGCGGGCAGTTCTGCAGCGGTCAGAAAGGCTTGAATCTCTTGCCGCAGTGCAGCGTCATCTGAAATCGCGATGTGCTGTCCACAGAGATTTTCCAGCTTTTTGACGTCAAATCGCGCAGGGCTTTTGCCGATTCCCCCCAGATCAAACCAGTCTTGTGCCTGTGCATCGGTAAAGAACTCGTCGTCCCCATGGCTCCAGCCCAAGCGGGTCAGATAGTTGCGCATACCCGCGGCAGAGTAGCCCATCGCCTGATATTCTTGGGCGCCCAACGCACCGTGGCGTTTTGAAAGTTTTTTGCCGTCTTGGCCATGGATCAGCGGGATATGCGCCCACACAGGGACGTCCCATCCCATGGCGTTGTAAATCATCATCTGCCGCGCCGCGTTGTTGAGGTGATCATCGCCACGGATTACATGGGTAACCCCCATATCATGGTCATCAACAACAACTGCCAGCATATACACTGGCGTTCCATCTGACCGCAGAAGAACCATGTCATCCAACTGATCATTGCGGATCGTTACATCACCTTGAACCTGATCGTGGATGATTGTTGTCCCTTCTAAGGGAGCTTTGATCCGTACGACATAGGGTGCTTCGGGGTGGGTTGCGGCATCCGCATCCCGCCAAGGGCTGTGAAACAGGGTGGATTTTCCCGCGGCCCGCGCGACATCGCGGAACTCTGCAATTTCATCCGGTGTTGAGAAGCACTTGTAGGCTTTGCCTTGAGATAGCAAATCATGCGCGACTTCGGCATGACGCGCGGCACCTTCGAATTGGCTGATCACATCCCCGTCATGATCTAATCCCAACCATTCCATTCCTTGTAGAATCGCTGCTGTCGCTTCGGGTGTCGAGCGTTCGCGATCTGTGTCCTCGATCCGCAAAAGGAATTTGCCGCCGCGTCCACGGGCGTAAAGCCAGTTGAATAAAGCTGTACGTGCCCCACCGATGTGTAGAAAGCCAGTGGGTGAAGGGGCGAAACGGGTGACGACTTGGTCTGACATTGTTGTCGTTTACCTTTTGGTAACTGTGGAGCGGATAGGGTTAAGGCCTGTCTAGCGAGCCGGACCGACGGGAGCAACCATGCGCATATTGCTGCAGCTCAAAGCGACAGTATTGTATCAGCAGGGATATTTGTTCCCATGGGTGCCGGTATTCTTTGCAGTTGGGATTGGTGGATACTTTGTTCTGCCGCAAGAGCCGGGCTTAGTTAGCTATGTGCTGCTGACGTGTGTGGCCGCATCTGCCACCACCTTCGCAATGCGTTGGCCGGGTGTGTGGTCGCCTTTGGTTTGGGCCGTAGCATTAAGTGTAAGTGGCTTGATTTGGGCGGGGGGGCGAAGCCATGCAATTGGAACACCAAGCCTGGCTTGGCGCTATTATGGACCCATTGAGGGGCGCGTTGTTGCCCTAGACCGGTCTGCCTCAGATGCCCAACGGATTACCTTAGATCAAGTTCGCCTGAACAGAATTTCCTTTGACCAAGCACCAGAGAGGGTTCGAATATCTTTGCATGGTGGCGGGATCGATCTAAAGCCGGGGCAACGGATTATGACGACTGGCCATTTATCGCCTCCGCAAGGGCCAGTGGAACCCGGCGGGTTCGATTTTCGCAGATACGCTTGGTTTAAACAGTTGGGCGGCGTGGGTTATTCAAGAACACCTGTTTTGACTCTTGAACCAGCCGGCCAGTCCTCTAGTGATTTGTTAGTTTTGCGGATGCGACTGGCAATTTCGGAACGCGTGCGTAGCAGATTGTTAGGGGATGTCGGTGGATTTTCAGCGGCTATAACCGCCGGTGATCGCAGTGCCATTAGTCAGGAAACAATGGGGTATCTTAGAGCCAGTAACTTAGCGCATTTGTTGGCCATTTCAGGATTGCATATGGGGCTTTTGGCCGGATTTATCTTCTCTTCGTTGCGTATAGGCCTGTCTTTGTTTCCGGCAATGGCATTGCGTTTGCCGGTAAAGAAACTTGCCGCTTGCGGTGCGTTAATCGTTGCGTCGGGTTATCTCGTTTTATCAGGCGGCAATGTTGCAACCCAGCGGGCATTTGTAATGGTAGCGGTCATGTTGTGCGCTGTGTTGGTGGATCGGCGTGCACTATCCTTACGGGCCGTCGCTGTTGCAGCGGTTATAGTTTTGCTTCTTCGTCCAGAAGCCTTGTTGGGCCCCGGATTTCAAATGTCTTTTGCTGCGACAACTGCATTGGTGGCAGTGTTTGGTGTGATCCGAGAGAACGAAATTTCATTGGGGCCAAAATGGATATCGGCGATCTTGGGCGTTGTGCTTTCTTCGGCGGTGGCAGGGCTGGCAACGGCGCCCATTGGAGCGGCGCATTTCAACACCCTAACGCACTATGGATTGCTGGCCAATTTGCTTTCAGTTCCGTTGATGGGGATTGTTGTTATTCCCGCAGCCGTCTTGGCAGTTGTGCTTTTCCCATTGGGTTTGGATTGGGTTGGACTTGATCTGATGGGTTTTGGCTTGGTTTGGATTCTGACTGTAGCTGAATGGGTAACAAATTTACCAGGAACGCAAGGTTATGTCCCGACACCAACACCTTGGATTTTGCCATTGCTTGCTTTTGGGTTCCTGTGGCTCATCCTTTGGCGGGGCAGGTTGAGATGGGCAGGGTCTGTCGCGATTTTTTGCGCGTTCGTTAGCTGGAGTTTAGTACATCGCCCGGACGTTTTGATTGCAGGCACTGGTGGGCTGATTGGGGTCATGACTAATGAGGGCAGGGCCCTTAGCAAATCCAAAGGGAGCGGATTTTTTGCAAAGGTTTGGCTGGAAAACGACGGCGATGGAGCGAACCAGAATGCGGCAGCACAGCGATGGCCAGACGAGCAGGGAAAGCTCCGATTCATCGACTATGATAATGCAAAAATCATCCACGTTACCGGAAAACAAGCAGCGCAATCGCTTACAACCTGTTCGGTCAAAGACTTGGTTATTTCCGCTGTCCCATTCGCCCTAGATGGACCTTGCGAGATCTACGATAGCAAACGTCTCTTACAAACTGGCAGCCTAGCTTTGGGCCCCAAAGGGATCGTGACAGCAGAATCTTTGTCTGGAAACAGATTGTGGAACAGAAAGAACAGGTGACTTTACTTTAGTAGGTACGGATCAACCCAACCAGACGCCCTTGCACCTTAACCTGATCCTCGGGAAAAACACGGGTTTCATAAGCCGGGTTAGCGGCTTCAAGAGCGATGGCATTTCCACGTCGAAAGAACCGCTTTAGAGTTGCCTCGTGACCTTCGACCAAAGCGACAACAATATCGCCATTGTCGGCGGTGGCTGTGTCTCGAATGACAACCACGTCGCCATCATTGATCCCAGCATCAATCATCGAGTCGCCTTTGACTTCGAGTGCGTAGTGTTCGCCGGCTCCAGAAACCATGCCACCGGGCACGGCAACTTGATGTGACACTTGGCTGATTGCTTCGATTGGGACACCGGCTGCAATCCGTCCCATAACCGGCAACTCAATTGCATGGACAACGACGGGATCGCTATTTGCGGGTGCACCCGCTTGAGGTTTATCGCCGTCAATAACACGCGGGCTAAATCCCCCACTGGTTGAGGCGCCACCAAGGCTTTCAGGCAATTTGACAATTTCGATTGCACGCGCACGATGTGCCAAACGTCGAATGAAACCGCGTTCTTCGAGCGCGGTAATCAATCTGTGAATTCCGGATTTGGAGCGAAGATCCAAAGCGACCTTCATTTCATCAAAGCTGGGAGGAACACCGTCCGCCTGCAACCGCTTATGGATAAATTCCAACAAATCCAGTTGCTTCTTGGTCAGCATGGTGCACACCTCTTGATCATCTGTTTACAAATGTTCTACGCATGTTCTTGTTTTGTGTCAATGGGCGTGATTGGTGAAATTATATTGGCAGATAGTGAATGCGCTGCCCATCTTCACAAGCTGGGTCAGAGGCTGGGCGTATAGCCAGTGCGTTGGCATCTGCTAGGACCGTCAACAATGAACTGTCTTGGTTTTCGAACACAGTCATCTGACCGTTGTCGACATGCGCCCGCATATAGTGTTGACGCGGACCGTTCGCCTCCAAGGCGTGCGTCAGTGTCGCTGTTTGCAAGGTGGGAACAATGTCTTTCAAACCCAACATGAGGCGGATGACGGGGGCTAGAAAGACGTGACCACAGACGATGGCCGACACCGGATTTCCGGGAAGGCCAATCAAAACACTATCACCCAAACCCCCAGCCATCAAAGGTTTGCCGGGGCGCATTTTGATTTTGTAGAAGGACTGCTCCATGCCTAGATCCTTGGCCACGGGGCCAACAAGATCATGGTCGCCAACCGATGCCCCACCAATCGTAACAATCAAATCTGCGTCTTTAGCCAGCCCAAATGCAGTTATTAAAGACTGTTCGGTGTCTCGTGCGATGGGCAAAACCCGTACTTCGGCCCCCAGACCCTCAAGCATCGCCTTAAGTCCAAAGGTGTTTGATGCGATGATCTGATCCGGGCCAGGCGTTTCGCCGGGCATAACCAATTCATCCCCGGTCGAGATCAGTGCGACAACAGGTTTTCGGGTCACTGGGATTTGGTGAATGTTCATTGAAGCCATTAACGCGATGTCTTGCGGAGCAAGCTGACGAGGGCTTTCGAGAGTCGTGCCAACCTTGAAATCAACGCCTGCAGCGCGAATGTTGCTTTTGGTTCCGGGATCATCCGTAATTGTAATCAAATCCCCTCGGCGGGTAATGTTTTCCTGAATAACAACAAAGTCGGTTCCCTCAGGCACAGGCGCCCCAGTAAAGATTCGGACCGCCTGGCCCGCACCAACGATCTCCGGGAACGCATGCCCCGCCGCCGCTTCCCCGACAACTTTGAACATCGCATGCAACTCTACTTCGTCGCTTTTCATGGCATAGCCATCCATCGACGAGGCTGAAAAGGGAGGTTGATTGCGCGTTGCCACAACATCCTGCGCCAGAACGCGCCCCGCAGCGTTTGCAAGTGGCACAAACTCCACCTCAAGCGGGGACACTAAGCCGAAAAGGAGATCCTGCGCTGCTTCAACGGTGATCATGTGTCTTCCTTGTCTACGGGGGTTCTTGACATTGGGTGTATCAGATCGCTTGGTAGCGCCCTGACTTACCACCGTCTTTAAGAACCACACGCAAGCCACCTATTTCCATTGATTTATCAACAGCTTTCGTCATGTCATAGACGGTTAACGCGGTAATTGATGCTGCGGTCAACGCTTCCATCTCAACGCCAGTCTGTCCTGTGGTTTTAACCGTTGCTTCGATTTGAACACCGGGCAGTTCAGGATCAAGTGTCAGTTCAACTGCGACTTTGGTGATAGGTAATGGGTGGCACAGTGGAATCAATTCTGGGGTCTTTTTCGCGCCCATTATGCCTGCCAAACGGGCCACACCCAGAACATCGCCCTTTTTGGCGCGTCCTTCAGAGATGATATCAAAGGCGCCTTGGCTCATTTTGATCCAAGTGACTGCCGTGGCGATCCGCGAGGTCACGGCCTTGTCTGACACATCAACCATGTGGGCATCGCCCTTGCCGTCAAAATGTGTCAGTGACATTACATAGCTCCTGGAACCAAGGGATTGTCGAGCAACTCACGTGTCGCGGTCGCAACATCCTCTTGCCGCATCAAGCTTTCGCCAATCAAGAAACAGCGGGCGCCATAGCGCGCTATGTCAGCCAAATCTGCCGGTTCTGTCAGGCCGCTCTCGCACACAATGGTCCGTTCCGCAGATACCAGTTTTGACAAGCGGCGTGTGGTATCCAGGGTGGTTTCAAACGTTTTGAGATTGCGATTGTTGATCCCCATGAGCGGGCTTTTCAGCTTCTCGGCACGCTCAAGTTCAGCTTCGTCATGAACTTCGAGCAGAACATCCATGCCCCAATCAAAAGCCACCTGTTCCAGCTCAGAGGCCTGAGCGTCAGAAACAGAGGCAAGAATAATCAAGATGCAATCTGCTCCAAGTGCACGTGCTTCGATCACCTGATAGGGGTCGTACATGAAATCCTTGCGCAAGGCCGGTAAATCACAGGCTGCACGCGCTGTTGTTAAAAAATCTTTGGCGCCCTGAAAGCTGGGAGTGTCTGTTAGCACTGACAAACAAGTTGCACCCCCGGCTTGGTACGCTTTGGCCAATTCAGGAGGATTGAAATCGGATCTGATCAAGCCTTTGGATGGGCTGGCTTTCTTGATTTCCGCAATTAACCCATACCCATCACGACTGGCATCAAGCAAAGCCTGCGCAAAGGGGCGAACGGGGCTAGCGTCGCGTGCTTCGCTCTCAAGCGCATCAAGGGATTTGGTCGCTTTGTCCGCAGCAACTTCTTCCAGTTTATAGGATTTGATCTTGTCGAGAATGGTATCGGTCATGCGGGATCCTGCGTGATACGGGCCAGGGCGGCGATCTTTTCATTGGCTTTTCCACTGTCGATACTCTCGACTGCCATGGCAACGCCTTCGCGTAAATCGCTCGCCACATCTGCAACGACCAAAGCTGCCGCAGAATTTAATAAAACGGCATCACGATAGGCTGATGGGGTTCCATCAAGCAGGGCGCGAAAGGCAACGGCGTTTTCGGCCGGTGTACCACCAACGATTGCTTCAAAGGGATGCACAGGCAGACCAGCGTCTTCTGGGTGGAGTTCGACGTCTGTCACAACGCCATGTTCCAAGGCCGAAACCCAGCTGATGCCAGTGATCGTCAACTCATCAGTGCCGTCAGAACCGTGCACAAGCCATGCCCGTTCTGATCCTAACACGCCGAGCGTTTCAGCCATCGGCCGGATCAAATCACGCGAAAAGGCACCAGTCAGCTGGCGTGTCACGCCAGCTGGATTGGTAAGGGGGCCGAGGATGTTAAAGATCGTGCGCGTTCCTAGCTCTGACCGGGTCGGCATGACATGGGCCGTAGCAGGATGGTGCATTGGGGCCATCATGAAGCCGATCCCGGCTTCGTTCAGCGCGCGTTCTACAACTGAGGGGCCAACCATGACATTGATGCCCATCTGAGATTGCAAGTCAGCCGTTCCAGATTTCGAGCTGAGATTGCGGTTGCCGTGCTTCGCGACAACGACGCCTGCACCAGCGACTACAAAGGCAGTCGCGGTCGAAATGTTCAGCGTGTTCTTCCCATCGCCACCAGTTCCGACGATGTCTATTGCGCCAGCTGGGGCTTTGACTGCGTTGCATTTGGATCGCATAACAGCCGCAGCGGCCGCATATTCATCCACGGTCTCGCCTCTCGTGCGCAAGGCCATCAACAACCCGCCGATTTGGCTGGGAGTCGCTTCACCTGCAAAAAGGATGCCAAACGCGTCTTCCGCTTCGACGCGTGTAAGGGACCGTTCAGCAGCAGCACCGATCAGGGGCTTTAGGGCATCGCTCATGCGGAAACCTTCATTTCGTTCAGGAAGTTTTGGAGCAAGGCATGACCGTGTTCCGAAGCAATTGATTCGGGGTGAAACTGCACGCCATGAATGGGGAGCTCTTTGTGTTGTAACCCCATGATGGTGCCATCATCTAACTCGGCAGTGATTTCCAGACAGTCGGGCAGGGTGTCCCGATCAACAACCAGCGAATGGTAGCGTGTGGCTTCAAATGGGCTAGGCAATCCCTCAAAAAGGCCTTTGCCTGTGTGTTTCATGGTTCCCATCTTGCCGTGCACGATTTCATGACACCGAACAACTTTGCCGCCAAAGGCTTGTCCGATTGTCTGATGCCCAAGACAAACACCCATTAGAGGCGTTTTCGTTTCAGCCGCCGCCTGAGTCAGCGCAAGGCAAATTCCCGCTTGATCTGGGTCACATGGGCCAGGGCTGAGCAATATGCCGGTTGGATTTAGGGACATAGCTTCCCGGACATCAAGCGCGTCGTTGCGGCGAATTTCCACATCCGCCCCAAGCTCGGCCAAGTAGTGGACCAAATTATAGGTAAAAGAGTCGTAGTTGTCGATCAGCAGCAGCATTTTAACACGTTCATTAGGGGCTGGTGGCGAGGGCCTCAGCCGCAGTATAGTAGTCGGGACATACATGTTCAGGGTTGCGCGGCAGCGTCAAGGGCCATGGCGATTCCGAGCATGCTTCATCAACGCCGCTGAGACGGCGAAGACCATACATACGGGCAACTGGGACCAAAAGGGGCGAGACGGGGATGGGTGGATTTTTTGGGGGAGCTCTGACAGGGATTCTCGTTGTTGGATCTGTGTCGGCCTATGTGTCGCTGACATCACCATTGCCGGTACGTCCGGACGTTTCTAGCGTTGCACCAGCCACGACAGGGGGGGAATCCTCTGAACCAGATACCGGGGGCAGTGGCGTAGATCCTGCCGGTCAAGACGCTGATTTGGTCGAACTGGCCCCGCGCGCGCCTGTTGAGACAGAACAGCCATCCGATAGCTTAAATTCGCTGGACTCTGAGATCACGGAGCCAGGAGACAAACCAAAAGTTGGTGCGGCAACCGGCGCTTTGGACAAGCCCGACACTGCCAGTACCGCAACCGTTACGGTTGAGACCGAAGCCCCAGTTATGTCGTCTGCACCGGGTGAGGCTCCGAGCGTTCCAACAGATGAAGCTGAGCTCGCGGTTTCCAAAGATCAACCAACGCAACCCTTGACGCCCGATGTTTCGGAAACCGGATCCGGCTTGGTATCGCCCGTTGAAATCGAGGCGGATCCAGTCATTGCGTCTCAGCCTGATGCTGATTTGAGCACGGAAGAAGTTGCGGCACCGACGCCGGCTGCACAAAGCGATCAAGCCCCCAGTGTAGATACGCAATCATCGGCTGTGATACCGGTAAACGAAAGTCCTGCCCCGCAAACCTCTGATGCGGCGCCTGAAATTGCAGCTCTGCCGCAGATCGGAAGTGATGAGACCAGTACTGTGCGGCCGCAAATTGGCACACCTGTGGTGCCCCTAACCGAACGCAATACAGTACCAGTCGCGACGGGTGAAACCGCGACAGCGCTCAATCCTGAAGAGCGTCCGATTGAGATCTATGCAGAACCTTTCGACAACCCCGAAAACAAACCCTTGATGGCGATCGTTTTGATGGATGATGCAAAGGGGCTGGGTGCAGAGGCTTTGCAAGATTTTCCCTATCCCCTGAGCTTTGCGATTGATCCCACTGACCCGCTAGCCAAGGAAAAAATGGCGCGTTATCGAGAATCTGGGTTTGAAGTCGTGCTCCTTGCCGACCTACCAGCAGCAGCTACGGCTCAGGATGCTGAGGTTTCGTTGTCCGTTTGGGTCGATGCGTTGCCAGAAACCGTTGCGATTCTTGAGGGCACCAAAAGCGGCATTCAAGGAAACCGGGAACTATCAGGGCAGGTGTCCGCCATCCTAGGGGATACGGGCCGTGGGCTGATCACGCAGGACAATGGATTGAACACAGTTCAAAAGCTGGCCGTTCGGGCCGGTGTTCCTGCGGCAGTTGTGTTTCGCGATTTTGATGGCGCAGGGCAAACACCCACCATCATGCGTCGCTTCTTAGATCAAGCGGCCTTTCGTGCAGGACAGGAAGGGGCGGTCATTATGTTGGGCCGTGTCCGTCCTGATACTGTGTCGGCGTTGCTGCTGTGGGGATTGCAAGATCGTGTCAGCCGCGTAGCACTTGCCCCTGTTTCCGCCGTTTTGACGCGAGAGTAATATTTCGTCTGGGTGAATGGTCGGATTCAGTTGGGAATGGTCTTTGCCCGAACCAAGCTTAAAAAACATGTGTAGCGTAAAGCGGCATTGCCTTACGCCACAAAATTGAGTTTCGAGCCCCAACGGGAATTAGTTGTTTCCGCTGCCAACGAACCGGGCTGCATCCGCTGCTGCCCGGCGTATAGCATTGGATTTGTGGACTGTTTCCATATATTCAGCCTCGGGATTGCTGTCGTAGACAACACCACCACCGGCCTGAATGTAGAGCTTTTGGTCCTGCACGACTGCTGTGCGCAACGCGATACACATATCCATATCGCCACCTGCAGAAAAGTAGCCAACACCGCCACCGTAGACGCCGCGTTTTTCGGGTTCCAGTTCGTCGATGATTTCCATCGCGCGCACCTTAGGAGCACCTGAGACGGTACCTGCGGGCATACCTGCGAAAAATGCATCAAGCGCGTCTTTGCCGTCTGCCAACTCACCAACCACATTTGAAACGATATGCATCACATGGCTATAGCGTTCGATGATGAACTGCTCGGTGGGTTTTACCGTGCCGATTTTAGCAACACGTCCGGTATCATTGCGCCCAAGGTCCAGCAGCATGAGATGCTCGGCCAATTCTTTCTTATCTGCAAGTAGATCCGCTTCGAGTGCACGATCCTCTTCAGGGGTTGCTCCGCGTGGGCGCGTCCCAGCAATCGGTCGAATAGTGACCTCGTTTCCAAAGACACGCACAAGGATTTCAGGGCTGGCCCCGATGACCTGAAATCCACCGAAGTTGAAATAGAACATGAATGGTGATGGATTGGTCCGTCGCAAAGACCGATAAAGAGAAAAGGGAGGAAGCGGGAATTCCTGTGTCCACCTTTGCGCGGGAACAACTTGAAAGATATCACCTGCACGAATGTAATCTTTCGCCTTTTCAACCGCTTCCATATACTTGGATTTCGTGAAATTCGAAACTGGTGCACTGGTTTCGTGGGCCTCGCCCAAGTTTCGGGTTTCCGCCGGCATTGCGCGTTCTAGGTCTCGCACAGCATCCATTACGCGTTCAGCGGCCTGAGCATAAGCGGCCTTAGCGCTTTGACCCTCACTTGCCCAAGCGGGCGATACCACTGTGACCTCGCCTTTAACGCCGTCCAACACCGCAACAACCGAAGGGCGCATCATAACAGCATCCGGTAAGCCAAGCGGATCAGGATTCACATTGGGCAAATGTTCGACCAGCCGCACCATATCATAGCCCAAATAGCCGAACAGCCCCGCTGCGGCTTGGGGCATTTCATCGGGTAGATCAATCCGGCACTCTGCGAGCAGGGCGCGTAAGTTATCCATCGGATGGCCGTCTTGCACGACAAAATCGTCGGCATCAAAGCGGGCCGAACGATTCAACGCTGATTGATCACCTTGACACCGCCAGATCAAATCCGGTTTCATACCGATGATGGAATAGCGTCCGCGGACTTCGCCGCCGGTGACTGATTCAAGCATAAAGGCGTCTTTTTGCGCGCCAGTCAGTTTCAGCATCAGCGACACTGGCGTATCTAGATCCGCCGCGAGGCGGGTATAGACAACCTGATTTTCGCCCGCTTCATAGGCGCGGGCGAAGCCGTCAAAGTCAGGGGTCAGGGCCATGGGTCTGCCTTCGTTACTGGAAGTTTGCCTGCACGGCATTTAGTGCAGCCTGATCCAACATTGGTTGGCTACGGGTCTGCGCATCACGGACATAGGCGTCAAATAGGTTTTGCGCCAACGCTTGATTCATCTGCTGCTGGAATGCGGTTTGCATCTGGATCAACTCATCGGTTTCTGCCGGAGGCAGCGTTTCTTCTAGCCGAACGATCAACACAGTGCCTTCAGCGGGAATTGCGACAATCTGATCAAGGTCCATATCAAAAACTTGATTCATGAAATCGGCGGGTGTGTTTTCAAGAAAGGCAGTGCGTGTAAGAGCATTTTCAACCCGGAATGGCAGGCCTGAATTGGTAAAGTCGCCGTCCGCTTCTAAACCCGCAATGACACTGTTCGCTTTTGCTTGAAGCGCCTGCTGTGTCTGATCGATGATCCAGGCGTTTTGCACGGCAGTTCGAGCGTCAACTAAAGGTTCGGGACGCGGAGCCAGAACTTCGTCAAGGCGCAGCGCAAAAATGGATCCGTCTTTGAAGAATCCGATTTCGGGAAAATCCTCAGCGGTCACTGACATGGCTGCGGTGCGGAACGTCTCGTAAGCCGCGATGTCTTCAGTGGTTTCAGTTGTCCAGTTAATGGTTCCAACTTTCATCCCGCTGTCTGCCTCTAGCTCCTCCAAAGTTGCACCTCCGGCCAAGAGGTCGTTGACGTCTTCGGATTGTGCTTCGATCAGGCGGCGTGCGCGTTCAAATGCTAACTCATCGCGCAACTCCGCTTGGACTTGTTCAAACGGGGTGATGCGTTCTGCCAGTGTGCCATTTATCCGGAACAGTGCGGGCCCAAGGTCAGACGTCAAGGGGCCAACTACATCGCCAACCTGCGCGCCAAATACCACCTCTGCTGCCTCGCCAAGCTCTTCAACCGTCAGATCGCCAAGATCGACGTCCGACAGCGCAAGACCTCGGTCTTGAACCAACTGTTCGAAGGTTGTTCCGCCGACTTCCAGTTGCGCTTTTGCATCTGTTGCTTTGGCTGTGTCGCCAAAGACCAAACGCTCTACCAAACGCCGTTCGGGTTGATTGAAATCCACTGCGCGGTCTTCGAATAACTTTTTGACGGCACTGTCGTCTACGGTGACTTGATCCAAAACCATGTCAGGGGACAATACGGCATAGGTCAAACGTTTGGTTTCGGGCAGAAAGAACTGTTCAGTATTTTCATCGTAGAAGGTTTGGATTTGCGCATCGGTTGGCGTGGCCACCGGGGCATCCAGCAATTCCGAGGAGAGGGTCGCAACTGTGAAGCTGCGGCGTGCAGCAACATAGTTGGCGATCGTGTCGGTCATTACTGTTGGCATTTGCACACCACCGATGATGGCACCTTGAACCAGAGTCCTGGCCGACTCCCGACGAAGATCATCTTCGAACTGGGGTTCGCTCAAACCTGCTTGTTCCAATGCGAAACGGTAACCTTCACGATCAAAACTGCCGTCGACGCCCTGAAACGCAGGGATAGTGACGATTTCCTTTTGCAGGTTCTCGTCACCGATGGAAACGCCCAATGAAGCGACTTCATTGTCGATAGAAGCTAGGGAAATCAAACGAGAAAGCGCCAGTTGGTCGATACCAAGCGCGCGCACCTGTTGAATCGGAAGGGTTTGACCGGTTTGCGCCTCGACGGCACGTATTTCGCGCTGCAACTCGCGGGCGTAGGCGTCAACGCTTACTGTTTGATCGCCCACGACTGCCACAGTGCGGGCGGTGCCGGACAGGTTCACCGCACCAAACCCAGCAAGGCCCAGCATGAGTAGGCCCATCAGGATCCATACGAATGTTTTCGATAGACTTTTAACGCCTGCAGCCATGGTTCGCCCCCTTGTTCGGCAATTTGTGCCTTATTGATCGTTGCCTTGTCTACGATGGGCTGTGCCGGTGGGCAAGGTCAGAAGCTGAGGCTTTGCAATCTGTCAAACAGTTGACGCAGTCCCGCACGATCAAGATTGGCAAAAGCGATGCGCACCTGTCGTTGACCTGCTGCATCTGAAGCGGGCATAAACATGGTCCCCGGCAGCAATAGAACGCCAGCATCAGACACCAAACGTCGCGCCAGTTCATCGGATGGCATGTCGTAAGGATGCTCCAGATAGGCGAAATACGCACCCAATCCGCGTAGTTTCCATCCTTTGGCCTCGATATCGGGCATGAAGTCAGCGATAGCCGCGCGACGATCCAATATCTCTTGCCGTTCGCCTGCCAGCCAGGTTTCGAGGTTTTGCATACCCCAAAGGGCCGCGTGTTGCCCGATTTGTCCGGGGCAAATCGCGACGGTATCCAGAAACTTTTCAATTTCTGCGAGAAGCGTAGTGCTGGTCGCCAAGGCGCCGACGCGGTGACCTGTCAAACGATAGGCCTTGGAGAAAGAATATAAATGGACCAACGTTTCGTCCCAATTCGGGATCGAGAATAGGGGGTGCGGAGCACCATCGCGGCTGTCAAAGTCGCGGTAGGTCTCATCGACCAACAAACGGATTCCATGTTTGCGGGCTAGGTCGAAAAACGCCTGCACCAATTCGGCTGGGTATTCGACACCGCCGGGATTGTTCGGGGTAACGAGGGATATGGCGCGGGTACGCGGGGTGATCAGGGCTTCGGCTTTGGTGGGATCGGGCAAGAGATCATCACTAGTTTGCAACGCGACCGAAGTGACACCCGCCATGTCCAACCACATTTTATGGTTGAAATACCATGGTGTTGGCAGGATTACCTCGTCCCCTTCAGTCGTCAGTGCGGATATTGTCGCCGAAAAGGCCTGGTTGCAGCCAGAGGTAATCGCGACCTGCGACGGGGCCACCTGCCCATGATAATGCTCTGAAATTTGGTGGGCCAGTTCAGTGCGCAGGTCGTCATTGCCTAGGACCGGGCCATAAAGATGCGCACTGTCTTCGTTCAGGGCAAAATCAGCCATGGCCTTGCGGAGTTCCGGTGTGGGAGGTTCCACAGGGGCGGCTTGGCTCACATTGATCAAAGGACGATCAACTGGAAAGCTCACACCTTCGAGCCAACGTCGGGCCTCCATAACCGGTGGAGGGAACGTGGTGGCGGTGCGGCTTTGAGACATAGACTGATCCTGTCAGCTGTAAGAGCGCCAGAGGCGTTCTTGGAATTGTAAATGATTAAGAGGAAAAGAAAACCGCGACCGGAATGGGGCGCGTTCTGCCGATCAATCTGTGCCGCGATAGGGCTCGACGTATTGCAACGCCATGTCCCACGGGAAGAAGATCCATGTGTCTTGGCTGACCTCGGTGATGAACGTATCAACCATAGGACGGCCTTTGGGTTTTGCATAAACTGTTGCAAAATGGGCCTTCGGGAACAGTTCCCGAACCAGCTCGAGTGTTTTCCCGCTGTCGACTAAATCGTCGATGACCAGAATGCCGCTGCCATCGCCCATCAGCTCTGCATCAGGGGACTTCAGGACTTGTGCTCTGCCTTGGTCCTGATGGTGATAGGATTTTACAGAAATGGTATCAACAGTGCGGATATCAAGCTCGCGGGCGATGATCATGGCCGGAGCTAAGCCGCCTCGTGTGATGGCAACAATCGCGCGCCAACCGCCTTCGGCAGGGCCTTGGCCATCAAGCCGCCATGCCAAGGCACGGCTATCCCGGTGAATTTGATCCCAACTTATGTGGAACCCTTTTTCATGTGGCAGACGGTCAGTCATGTTTAAGCTCCCCACGAGGTCGTTTTGGCGTCAGTTGGTTGCAATCTTGATGCTCAGAAGCGCAAGAATCCCACCAAAAGCGCGGTCGATTAGATGTTTGACGGTGATATAGAAGAGGCGTGTTTTCTCAAGAGAGAAAAGCCGAGCGACGCCAGCAGTCCACAAGGTTTCGCCTAAGAAAATGCACCCCAAGAGCGCAACCAATATCCAGTTCGGCGTATCTGTCGGCACCATGCCAACAAAAACGGCGCCAAAAAAGATGGCTGGTTTTGGGTTGGCCAATTGAGTGATCACGCCCAAGCGTAACGCTCCGGGAATAGACCGGGAGGCTGCACCGGTGGTTGGTTCAGCAATGGGCGCATCTGCATATCGCCACATGTTAAGAGCAATCCATATCAAAAACAGGGCTCCGCCGAATTTGAAGGCGGTGAGTAAGACCGGTGCAAACTCGAACAGTAGTGACAGACCAAAGAGCGCCGCCATGGCCCAGATAATGGCGCCGAGTCCGATTCCCACGGCTAACGCCAAGCCGGTCCGAAAACCTTCGGTCAACCCAATACGAGCAGCCATCAAGACGGCTGGCCCCGGACTGGCGGCTGCCAAAAAGCAAATCGCCCAAGTGGCTAAGAAAGCCGTGAGAGTCATTTTCGTGCTTACTTCGTAATGTCTGGGGCGTCGACGGCTTTCATACCGACCACATGATATCCGGCATCCACATGCAAATTCTCGCCTGTCACACCTGAGCTGAGATCTGACAAGAGATAGAGTGCAGAATTGCCTACATCTTGAATGGTTACATTCCGGCGCAGAGGCGAGTTATACTCGTTCCACTTCATGATATAGCGGAAATCTCCAATTCCACTGGCGGCCAGTGTTTTGATTGGACCCGCTGAGATGGCATTCACTCTAATGCCGTCTTTGCCAAGATCCTCAGCCAGGTATTTGACCGACGCCTCCAGCGCTGCTTTGGCGACGCCCATGACATTATAATGTGGCATGACCTGCTCAGCGCCATAATAAGTGAGCGTCAGCATAGAGCCGCCTTCGGTCATCATCTTTTCTGCGCGTGAAGCGACGGCAGTAAAGGAATAGACCGAAATATCCATAGTCAGCTGGAAATTTGATCGACTGGTATCGACGTAGCGACCTCGTAGTTCGTTTTTGTCCGAGAAACCGATCGCGTGAACGATAAAGTCCAGCTTGCCCCATTTCTGTTCTAATGCAGCAAACAACGCATCAATGGATGCTTCGTCGCCAACATCACACGGCAGTACAATTTCACTACCCAATTGGGCAGCCAATGGGTCGACCCGTTTCTTGAGGGCATCGCCCTGGTAGGAAAAAGCCAACTCTGCACCGGCGTCAGCCAGCGCTTTTGCGATGCCCCACGCGATGGATTTATCGTTCGCCAGCCCCATGATGAGGCCACGTTTGCCTGCCATCAACTGATTTGACATGTTCGGTTCTCCGCCTGTCTTCGCGTTATGAACCTGTGGTCTAAGCCATTGGCCCCTCTGCTTCAAGGGTGAGTGGGCTTGCCGGACAGAACAGGACGTCTTAGGGTTGCTGGATTACGTTCAAGGGGATGGACATGACAGACCGCAGCGGCATCTTTGCTGGTGACGACCCGTTTGTAATCGCGAGTCGTTGGTTGGCCGAAGCTGAGAAGACAGAACTGAATGACCCAAATGCCATTGCGCTTTCGACAATAGATCAAGATGGCTTGCCCAATGCGCGCATGGTTCTCTTGAAGGAAATTGAAGCAAGCGCCTTTGTGTTTTATACGAATTACGAAAGCGCCAAGAGTGTCGAGTTGGAGACAGCTGGCAAGGCTGCTTTTGTTATGCACTGGAAATCCCTGCGCCGTCAGATTCGGGTCCGAGGCGTTGTGACGCGCGAGGAGGGGGCACAGGCTGATGACTATTATCAGTCCCGCTCTCTGAAAAGTAAGCTTGGTGCGTGGGCTTCAAAACAATCACAGCCCCTAAGCAGTCGCGCCGCGCTGGTCGCCGAAGTTGCCAAGGTTACCGCTGTACAAGGCACCAACCCTAAACGTCCGGCTTTTTGGGGTGGTTTTCGACTGATGCCAACCGAGATCGAGTTTTGGGCTGATGGGGCATTTCGCTTGCATGATCGGTTTGTGTGGCGGCGCCAAAATGAGCTCTCAACCTGGGACATAAGGCGCTTGAATCCGTGATGTTCACGTAACGTGAAGTGCATCATGTTGAAATTGAAGGGATTTTTTCGCTTGATATTGGCCGTGAAAATCCGGCACATCTGGGGCCTAAATAACACAAGTACCGCACGGGAAAACACGTGGCTGAAGATCTGAGCAGTTTATATCATGTGCGTGGTCACGTGAAATGGTTTGACCCAACAAAAGGGTACGGGTTTGTCGTGTCCGAAGATGGTGGCCTTGATATTTTGCTGCACGTGAATGTGTTGCGAAACTTTGGCCAAAGTTCGGTGGCGGATGGGGCCCAAATCGAGATTACGACCCACCGAACTGATCGGGGTGTTCAAGCCGTCGAAGTCGTTTCGATCGTTCCACCTGATCGTGGTGAGACTGCGGTATTATCCGATTTTGCCGAGTTGGATGTAGAAGCATTATCCGATGCGCCTTTAGAACCCGCGCGGGTCAAATGGTTCGACAAGGGCAAGGGATTTGGATTTGCCAACGTCTTTGGCCGAGACGAAGATGTGTTTGTACACATTGAAGTGTTGCGCCAATCAGGACTTGCCGATTTACAGCCGGGCGAAGCCCTTGCTATGCGTGTAATCGATGGAAAACGCGGGCGCATGGCTGCTGAAGTTTTGGCTTGGGAGGCCGCGCTGAACACTGAGGAATAAACATGGGTATACGTGCGTTGGCCGTGGGACTGGGGTTTTTGATCACAGGTCTGGGGGCCGCACACGCAGCTCCTTGCAGACTTGATCAGGTCCAGCTTCGTAACGACCTCACCGAAGTAAGCTTCAATATCGAACTTGCTGATTCTCAACCCGAGCGTTCTCGTGGTTTGATGTTTCGCGAATACCTTCCCCGAAATTCAGGAATGCTATTTGTCTTTGAACGGCCGCAGCGTGTGGCGTTCTGGATGAAGAACACACTGATTCCCCTCGATATGATCTTTATTGATAAGACCGGCACCATAACCTTGGTGCACGAAGGGGCGATTCCTGGGAACGAAACCCCGATTCCGGGGGGGGATTCCGTCTTTGCCGTGCTTGAAATCAATACTGGTCTCGCCCGGAGATATGGAATTTCTAAGGGCACAGTCCTGCGCCATAAAGTTTTTTCAAAGGGACCTGCAATTTGGCCATGTTAGGGGTTTTCATTCTCCTACAGTATAGTTAGGAAGGCGACACGGTCCGGGGCGTGGCGCAGTCTGGTAGCGCACCTGTTTTGGGTACAGGGGGTCGTGAGTTCGAATCTCGCCGCCCCGACCGTTTATCAAAATAAAATCAGCGATTTCAAGTTTCTTCCTAGAGACTTGAAATCGCTGATTTTGTTTCAACATCCGTTTAGCAATCAGTGTGACCAATCACCACGATTCCAAAGCTACCGGCCGGTTGCGGGAAGGTTTCTCACCAGCGTGCTGGCACTAGTATACTCAATCTCTTGATTGGCAAACAGGACGACCTGAATTGGTCGCTCGATCGGCTCAGGGGAGGCATGCAACTTTGTACTAACACCACCTTTGGCGCGCCTCAACGGACGTCCATAGCTATCACTCGTTCTGAATGCTGAAATGGACAGCGCTGCCTCCGCTTCGATCAACAATAGTAAAACTGAACACGCAATGAGATACAATCGGTTCAATAAGGATGAGAGGGTATCGTGTTAAACGTTTCCCAACCGTTTAACCTTGATGCAAATGCCTGTGTCTTGGGGCCTAAATCTAAACAACAAGTTATGGGCCCCACTTAGAGGCACGCAATAGGCGGATACGAATAAATATGCCCTGTTTTCACCCTAAGCAATTGACTTAATTCGGGAAATTTTTGGGGGATGGGAGTGATCTGAGTTTGTTTCCTTTGGTTTGATATATTTTGGATCTCTTTGGAGACAAAAAAGATCGATTGAGCTGAACCCAACAGGGTGTTCGACCTCCGCAAAATCGAATTGCCGAGACAGCGAGATATTTCAACACCTTAACGGATGGGGTTAATCTTCGCCCCTTTTGAGATTCTGGTGGCGAAACCTCGGGGCTTGAGCGCCTACCTTCAGATACTTAGGGAGGATGAAAAGGCGGTTGTTGTACAAACTTCGGGCAACACATCTATCTAGATGGGAGATTGCCAGGCGGCCTGAGTAGCCTCATTTGAATGGTCCCATTTGAAAGTTGGTGCATGGTTGGGCATTGGGCCATCTGCACGATGGCTTCAGGCGCTGGTGGGGGATAGCCCAGAGGAATGGGGGGGGCTGGTGTTGGAGTGTTTCCTCCAGTTTTCGATGATGATTTGGGCTTTGCGTAGAGGTGGAAAATTTCGCCATTTAGCAATTTATTCAGCATTGGCCCTTTGAAGTTTTCGCAGTCCTCGTTCTCTCAGGGTGACCCAGCTTTTATATACGTGGTCTTATCCCGGGCAGCTTTGATCCAGTCCCTGGCTGCCTCAGCTATGAGTTCAGGCCCGTGGTCCGACATGATAGAGGCAAGTACGTCACGAACGATTAACAGGCCCTTCAGTGCTTCGATGACCTCGTTTGAGTTTAGTTCTCGCTTTTCCCGGATCGTCAAATATTCTCGACCGTGTTCATTCAGAATATTCAATGGCCTGAAAGCCCTGCCGTCCTAAATTTGATGATGCACGAAGTCATACAACCAAATGTGGTTGCGATATTCCGGTCGCAGCCGGACACACGACCCGTTTTTGAGACATAACTGCCCCGTCTTGGGTTACGTCATAGGCACTTTGAACCTCTCACGTGGCCATAGGCGTTCGACACATTTGTCGTTCACTTGCCAGCTAGTGTCTCGCAGTAAGGCAACAACTCGACGTTCGCCATATTGGCGGGTTAGTCCGATCATATGCGCGCCCAAGCGCTTCTCGCCAGCAACATACGGCGGCAATCGCCGTTGTAGGGATCGATGCTGGCCTAGTTCACGACAAAGGCGACGCTCGGAAACCTCGACCTTGCTGCGAAAGAGATCGATACAGGCGCGATGACGCGAAGGGCTCAGAAGTTTCTCCGAATGGCTTCCGACAGGATCAATTTGTCTAGAGCCAGATCTGAAGCGGCTTGACGAAATCGTTCATTATTCTTATCGATCCGTTCCAGTTCACTGAGTTGTTCTGTTACATTGATCTGTCTGATCGCGTCTATCCAAGGCATACGTTGCCCCAATAGGACTTCAACCTGCCGTAACTTCACGACTCTCTCTTCGGGTTTGGGTTCTTTATCGCCATCTATGGTCCTCTGGTCTCATAATTATCGGCGCAGACCACTTTTTGGGGGGGCTCAGAGAGTATAGTAACCATCGTGTGGTTTCTGTCGGTCGCTAACGCGATGAAGTTCATACTGCCAACTGAAGTGTTTAGTTGGCAGTATTTGGTAGCACCTTTCTTTGGTGCTACTGAATGTCGTTTACGCGGGTGAATAGGCTGTGAACCTGGCGGCTCCCGCCTGCTCGGCAAAAACGAAAAAGGACGAACCCATAGGTTCGCCCATTTTGCTTTACTAACAAGCAGTAAATTGGCTCCGGCGGTAGGGATCGAACCTACGACCAATTGATTAACAGTCAACTGCTCTACCGCTGAGCTACGCCGGAACGGTTCGCATCGTATAGCTATCGATTTTTCCAAGGTCCAGAGGGATTTTGCACTCTTTTGCAAAAAAAAAACATCAGGCTAAAAGATTGAACTCTGAGGTTTCTGATAGCTCCTGAGTTGGCACGACCAGAGATCTATTTGTGAGGTCGATCAGGTGTGCAAAAACGTTTCGTTCTGCCGCGCCGAGCAATGACGCCGGCGTCTCGGTATAGATACGTTTGGCAAGGTCGTGAGCGGTTGCATGCCCGTCTTCTAACGCCCTAAGAATCCCAGTTTCACGGCTCAGACGGTGCTGGATGAGCCAGTCAATTCGGGCCGCTGGGTCTGTGACTGGCGCACCGTGGCCAGGGTGGAACACTGACCAGGGCCGCGCCCGCAAATCCTGGCAAGCTTGCATGAAATCAGTAAGGTCTCCGTCCGGAGGAGACACTAGGGAACTGGCCCATCCCATGACGTGATCCGCTGTAAAACACAGTTCCCCCCATCCCAATGCAATATGATTGCCAAGATGCCCTGGTGTGTGAATGACTTCGAACGCCCAATCTTCCCCTTCGATGAGATCCTTATCCTCAACTTCAATGTCAGGTCGAAACGCGAGATCAATCCCTTCGCCGCCGCTTCGCAATCCGTTTTGCACGAGGCGCTGCATGATTTCGCTTCGCCCGGATTCTGGACCGCCGAACGCATAAATGGGCGCACCGCACCGTTCAGACAGCGGTTTAGCCAAGGGTGAGTGGTCCAAGTGCGTATGGGTGACAATTATGTGGCTGATGCGTTGAGACGGCAACAAGGCGCTCAGGATCGCGTCCAAATGTGATTCACTTAAAGGACCAGGATCAATGACCGCGATGTCTCGTTCACCAACCAGGTATGTATTGGTACCACGATAGGTCATCGGGGACGGGTTAGGGGCCAGAATACATCGAAGACCCCTTGATAATTGAATCGCTTGCCCAACTAGTGGGTTGAAATTGTCAGGCGGAAGGGGCATCGGCTCTTTCTCTCTGCTGTTCTGGTCGCTAGGTTCAACGCGTTATGTTTCGATGGCTGAAAAACTATATGCCGCGCAGCCTCTATGGGCGCGCCGCGCTCATTTTGATACTGCCAGTCGTTGTTTTACAACTGGTTGTATCAGTCGCATTTCTCGAACGAAACCTTGACGACGTTACGAAACAAATGACCAAAACAGTCGTGCGCGAAATTCTCATGATCTCAGGCCAAGTAGATCAGGCTGAGAACCAACAAGAAGTTCTGGCGCAACTGCGGCCCTACCTCTCAGCGCTTCAAATTCAGATGCGCTTTGTGAACACTGGGGAGGTTCCTGAAACGTCAAAGCTACGATGGTATGATTATACTGGTCGCATTGCCAAAGAGACGTTGACCGAGCAATTGCCGAACACGTTGCAGGTGGTTCTGCCAGATAATTTGATGGCTTTTATCTTTTTCCAGTCAGAACAGGGGATCGTAGAACTCGCCCTAGATCGTCGCCGACTTTCTCCGGCGGCGCCTCATCAGCTGTTTGTGACGATGGTCTTTTTTGGGGTTCTTATGACCTCAATTGCGTTTCTCTACATGCGCAATCAGTTAAGACCAATTACGCGTCTTGCGACCGCCGCGCAGGCATTTGGGCGCGGTCGGACGGTGCCATATTCACCGTCTGGTGCGACCGAAGTTCGCGCCGCTGGCAGTGCCTTTTTGGATATGCGCGCTCGGATCGAGCGCCAGATAGAACAGCGCACTCTGATGCTTTCGGGAGTCAGTCACGATCTAAGAACCCCTTTGACACGGCTCAAACTCGGGTTGGCTTTGCTGGACACCCAAGATGATATTGAACCATTGTTGAATGACGTAGATGAAATGCAGAGGCTGTTGGACGCCTTTTTAGATTTCTCGCGGGGCACTTCTGAGGCCGAACCCGAACCTGTTATTCCTTGTCAATTCATCAAACTGATTGTGGAAGACGCAAAACGGTCGGGTAAAGACGTTAATCTGATTACGTGTGAGGGTGATGGATCTGTTATGTTGCGTACGCTGGCTTTGCGCCGCGCCGTCGAAAACCTCATCGGGAATGCTGTGCAATATGGAACAAAGGCGGAGGTGAGCGTTGTTTTGACGTCGAAGTCTTTGCGTATCCGTGTCGAAGATGACGGACCCGGCATTGCAGCCGACAAGCGAACAGAGGCGATAAAACCGTTCTCCAGACTTGACCCCGCCCGCAATCAAAACCGTGGGTCTGGTGTAGGGCTGGGATTGGCGATTGTAATTGACATCGCACGCGCCCATGGTGGAACGCTTCGTTTGGGCGACAGCAAGCGTTTGGGTGGCCTGTGTGCGGACATCGTTATTGCCCGTTGAGTTGAAACGTTGTTGGTTTTTGATCAAGGTTATTCGTAGCCCGTCATTTCCAGGTATCCGACGCCGGTCCGGTTGCCTGTGACGTTGACAGGCCCCTCCCAATAGGGAAATGAGGTTTCCATCCATGCCTCTCTATTTAGAGCAGAAATTGTGACATCAACCTGATGTTCGGGAACGCTCAAGGACCATTGGGTAGGGATTTCACGTTCTGAAACCACGGTTGTTGCAAGAGGGGTTAGAAGAATTTCGTTGGATTTGAGCGGCGTTGTTTCGCCTTTTTCCGTAATCCATGTCCCTGAAATAAAATCGAATTTTTCGCCTCGCAATTGAAACGCCATGAGGCGCGTGCCATCATTAAAGCTGAGAGAAAACCAGTCCCACCCTGTTTGATCCGCCGACAGCGGTTGCGAAGACCACTCGCGGTCAAGCCAAGCTGTCCCTGTCACAGCAATGGGGCCTGCGGGAAGATTCAGAGTCCCACGAACTTGATAGGCCGGTTGAGCGTAGTAATAGCTCGCTTGGCCTTGTTCGGATTTGACCGAATATCCGTTCTCACCGTGTAAGATGAGCGGATCTTGAGATGTTAACTGTAGATTATAAGAAAATTCTTCGGTCGCGGCTGTCATCGACAAGTCTTGGAATGTGGGTCCTTGCAACTGCCATTCGTCAATCCAGGCGCTGAAAGGGGCAGGGGTTACACCAGCCTGTCCGATACCGCCGCGCGCTAGACGCTCACCGAAGAAATGATGTTCTGGGGTGGTTAGGGCAGCATGTCCCATCCAAACCGTTGGATCTTGCCAACCGCTTTGACGTAGTGGTCTGAGTGCTGAACGGAACAAGGTCCACTGAACACCGTATTGCGATCCTGTGTCATCTGACAGGTTGGCCGTGACATACCACCACTCAATCCGGAACCCTGGATGGGCGCCATGGTCTTTGGGGAAAGTCAGAGTATGGCCCTTAAAGGGCACGTCGAACCCTTCGGCATCTTGCCCTAAGCCTGCAAATCCCTGTGCAACGGCCATAAAGGGAAACAACATCAGAAACATCGACAACTTAACGATCATTGGTAAACACCTTGAGCAGATCAGATGGTGGCCCGCGTTTCAGGCGCAACGCTGGCAGCACCGCGGCGATGCTGGCGGCGCAGAGGGCAACCAAACCCAATATGAGCCAATCTGTGGGAAACAGGTGCATCGGCAAGCGCCAGCCAAAAGCCTCGACGTTGATGATCTCAAGCAGCACCCAAGCCAAAACAAGACCAAGCGGGAGAGCTAACAACGCGGTCATTGCAGCCAATGCAACACTGCGGATAATTTCGAGTTTGGCGAGCTGTTTTCGCGTGATCCCCAAAGCCCAAACCGGAGCAACTTGGGGCAAACGCTGTGTCCACATCGTGAGCATGCTGGTGAGTATCGCGAACCCTGCAACACCCAATGTCAAAACATTCAAAGCACCTGTTACAACAAAGGTTTTGTTAAAGACTGACAACGATCGTGCTTTGAGATCACCCTGATTAACAACGGCCTGAGCCGGTAAATCAAACCGGGTGATCAAGTCGTTTGCGAGCGCAGTAGCTTTGTCTGGTGCGACACGCACCCCAAAGCGTTGATTGGGGAGGTCTGGTAGATGGTTCAGTAGACTGGGCAAACTGATAATTGCCTGTGCCGTTGGGTTTCCATAATCGGAGTACACCCCCACAACGGAAAAGGTCCAATTCTCCAAAATGGTAATATGATCCCCGGGCCATATTTGTTCACGCCTTGCCAATTGCTCGTTGATCAGAAGCCCTTGACCAGCCGCAACTTTATCCCAGACCGCAGGGGTTTGAGCGATCAGAGGCCAGTTGTCTCGATACGTGGAATCATCAACGATACCGTAAACAAACAATGGCTTGTTTTGAAATTGTAGTTTGCTTGCGCGAATGGGTAAAACAGCGTCGCTTCGCGTTGAAAGCCACATCGCGATTTTCGCCCCTTGTACGTCATCTTTTGCCGTCACGTACAATTCAGACGCCAAGCGTTGGTTAAGCCAGCCCGTGAAAGTAAGGCGAAAGCTGGACACCATCGTTCCCACGCCAATATTGGCCGCGAGAGCCAACATGAGCGCCATCATGGCCAATGAAAGGCCAGAGAGTTGCGCACGCATATCAGCCCAAATCCATTCACTCAGCGGGGACCGGGCGCGACCTTGTCCGAATTTTAGGACCTGTTCTAAACACCAAGGGAGTAAAAGGGCGGTTCCTATCATAATACCGGCAAGCATGATGAACCCGGCAATCAATCCGTCTAATACGCCGAATATGCTGATACCGCCAAGGATCAGGCCCATTCCAGCGATTGCTTGAATTGGGCGATCAACGCCCTTGCTTACCCAGGCATGTGCCCCCGGAGCCGCCAGCAATGGTAATCGTGAAACACGCCACAAGGCTTGAAAACTTGCAATGAGCGTTCCACAGATGGCCATTCCAAAGCCGGCGACAATCCAAGTTGGGCGTAAACTAAGCGTGCCCTCTATCGGAGCGCTGTAGAGCCCCCGCAACGTTGCAGCCACGTCGGGCAGCAAAATACCGGCTATTACATACCCAAGTCCCAACCCGATCGCGCCCCCGACCAAGGCGCAGACAAGCAACTCGGCCAGCAAAATCCGCGTAAGCAAGCGCAATGGAACCCCCAAAGCACGCAGGGTTCGGATCATGCCGCGGCGTTGTTCAAACGCCAAGCCGACGGTTCCGTGGACGATGAACAATCCTACCGCAAAGGAGAGCAATCCAAATGCTGTCAGGTTCAAATGAAAGCTGTCCGTAAGGCGTGTGGTCTGATCTGTTCCTTGAGTGGCGACTCGTCTCAATTCAGGTGCGATTTGGCTCAACGAAGGGCGGTTCATTGGCTGGTTTGGCAGTACAAGCAGATATGAAATCTGCTCTTTTCTATTCAGCAAATTTTCGGCAACGCCAATATCCGTCAATATCGTATCCAGAGGGACTGACGCGGTTTCGATTATCGGCGGCCAACTGCCTTGTTTGCGCAGGTTTTGCGCCGTTTCTGGCCGCATGAACAATCGCCCCGGTGCGGTCAGCGCATCAACAGGTGCAACCCCGACTGTTTGTGAAACTTCGGCGATTGCAGGCAAGGTGGGATAAGCCAGCAAATCCACCCCTAACACGTCATAAGAGTGCCCCGAAACCCGAAGTGTATCCGTTAGGACGGCCGCAACCTGCCAGCCGTTGCGGCGTAAGTCTACATAGCGTGATAGCGGTATCGATCCGGTTGTGGGGTACAATCGATCCAGCTGCCCAAAGGAAAGTTGCGCATTGGCACGTTGGTAACTAGCACGAGCTTCTGTGTTGATTGCCTGCACTGCCGACCACAACCCAGTCGCCAGTGCCAAGCCGGTCAACAATGTGATCAATTGATTAGTATGTCGCCTCCAATGGGACCAAAGGGCTGAAAGGACGGGCCAGATCATGTAATCCGACCACCTGCCAGATGAATGCGATGGTCCAGTTGGGCCGCGATTGCGTTTGAATGAGTGACGAGGAGTAACGCCGCGCCTGTTTCTCGAACCAAGTCCAGCATCAAGGTCATGACCGCATTGCTGGCTGTATCATCCAGATTTCCGGTCGGTTCGTCAGCTAACAAAAGTGCAGGTTTAAGCGCGAGAGCACGCCCAATTGCGACCCGTTGCTGCTGGCCGCCAGACAACTGTTCGGGGTATCGCGATACCAAAGCCTCAAGGCCCAGACGTTCTGTAAGATGTGCGATCCATTCAGGGCCGTTCTTGTTTCCAAGGCGCGCATGAAAGGACAGGTTTTGTTTTACAGTCAGAGAAGGGATCAGATTGAACTGTTGAAAAACCAACGCAACTTGCGTTCTCCGCAATTCAGCGCGTCCCACATCGTTTAGCATAGAGTATGTCTTTGTCCCTAGCGTAATCTCACCTTCGTCAAATTCATCCAGCGCCGCCACCAGATTCAAAAGGGTGCTTTTCCCGCTGCCGCTTTCGCCAGTCAGTGCCAGTGTGTCTCCTTGTCCAAGTGTGATGGAAACATTCTGCAGCACCGGCCGTGATCCGGGATATGTTTTACTGATCCGGTCAACAGACAACAGCATGGTATCGTGGCCTTTAATCGTTTGCTTAAAGGGATAGTGGTGCATTTCCCTTGCCAGTCCAGACCTATTGGGCAGCATGCTGCGTTTGGGCGCGGGCTTGCACACGGATTGGGCTTGCGATCTGTGTGATACAACAGGAAGTATGTGTCTCAGAGAAACCCGATCAGGAGCAAATTCAGCGTGTCGTTACCGCTTCAAATTATGTGGGGTAGTTTTTACCTTGGCGTTTGCTTTGCCGTCGAGTTGGCTCTTTTGGTGTGGTGCTCGCTCACGATTCAGGCGTTTGCCCATCATTGGCACCGATATTCTCACACAATCCGAATTGCTGCACCCATTGCATTTACCCTGTTTTGCATTGTGTTGGCGCATACGATTCAGGTTTGGATTTGGGCTGGGGCATGGATGATAGGAGATGTAATGCCGGATTGGAATTCCGCGCTCTATTTCTCGCTCGTGACGTACACGTCTTTGGGCTATGGCGATATCGTTCTTGGGCCGGGACTTCGGATTTTTGGGGCTTTTGCTTCGGTTGCTGGGTTGTTGGCCTTTGGATTATCGACGGCCTATATGGTTGCTTTGATGACACGCCTGTTTGAGGGTAAGCTGCCACGCTAAAGGATCGGTGAAAACAACCGCGCCAAAGGAGCACCGTAGCGAATATAGGCAGGTTGCAACGACAAAGGTTTGACCATCTCTTTGCTTTGCAGGAAATCACGTTCCAGCATCTCTTGGATCTGGGTCGCAGCGTCAGCATCGAAAAACAGTGCCATCGCCTCAAAATTCAAACGGAACGAGCGGTTGTCCAAATTTGTTGTACCGACAGCGGCCAAAGAATTATCAACCAGGAATACTTTTTGATGCATAAAGCCATCATCGGTATACCGAAACACCCGAACCCCAGTTTCACATATCTCATCAAAATATGCGTAGGCTGCAAGCCATGGGGTTTTGTGATCGATTTTATCTGGAACCAACAGGCGCACATCAACCCCACGGAATGCAGCGTTTTTCAGCGCGGCCATTACATCAATGTCTGGAACGAAATATGGGGATGCGATCCAGATCCGTTCCTGTGCAGCAGCGATCGCTGAAAAAAACAGCATCGATCCCGTTTCCGTTTGATCCCCGGGACCGGTTGCGACCAGCAATGCATTCTTATCTGCTGCGTCTATTGTGGTCTGCCAGTTAAGTTGATCCAACAGTTCTTCGTCATTCGCCCAGTGCCAGTCTTCTGCAAAAATTAGCTGTAACTGCAATACGATAGGTCCAGTCAATCGCACATGCGTGTCACGCCAGTGCCCCATTTGAGGATCTTGCCCAAGGTATTCGATGCCGACATTGTGGCCGCCGATAAAACCAACGTTTCCATCAATAATAACCGTTTTTCGGTGGTTGCGATAATTTAGTTGAAAGCGAAATTTGGGGCCGCGTTGTTCTGAGGGGATAACGACATCAATGCCGGCATCTTGTAGGTCTTCGTAGTAAGTGCGAGGGAGGGAGTAGCTGCCGACTGCATCCGTCAGAAACCGCACATGAACGCCACGCGCTGCCGCAGCGATCAGCTTATCTTGCAAATCCAATCCCAAATCATCATCACGAACGATATAGAACTGAACCAAGATGTAGTTTTGCGCAGCATCTATCGCCGCAAAGATGGAGCGAAAGGTCGCGTCACCATCAATCAGAAGATCCATGTTGTTGCCACAAGTGACTGGTAGATTAGAAATCGCCTCAAACGGGCGTACGTTCATGGTCAGAGTATGAGCTTGGGGTGCCCTTTGCGCCGCAAACGACTTGAGCCCTTGCATAACACGCTGGCTCTCACGTCGTGATATCCGATACCCTCTAAACCGATGATGGCCGAGAAATAAATAAGACGGGACAGCAAGCCAAGGTATTGTCAGTAGGAAAACCACCCACCCGACCGCGCCTTGCGGTGTGCGGGCTGTCTTTGCTGCTTGGACAGCGGAAATTACCGCTGCCAGATAAAGTACAACTACGAAAATAGAGGCAAGAAAAGCCCACATGGTTCCCCACGGTGAAAGGTGTTATTTGGTCCCAGTGTAGATGCGAGACCAATCCTTTGCCATATCTACTATGAGCCAACCCAGATCCGGCCCCTTGTCCAACCCGTCATTCAACCGGCCGATGTGACTGTCACGATCATAGGCGTACTCTCGTTGTGCGTCGGTATGGTGGACCAACATCCCAAATCGCGGACCATCCCCAGCAGTGGTCCATTCTAACATCGCAAAGTCTCCATCTGAGTTGCCTGCCGCAAAGATCGGGCGCTTACCCAAGGTGCGTTCGATGTTGATAGGTTTGCCTTCTTTGTCATCAACAAACGCAATACCCGGTGTTTTGACGATAACGGGTTTACCCTCGTTCACTTGGTATTCAACATTTGTGTAAGTCCCCAACACCTGTTCCGGGGGGATGCCATAGGCCTCTTCTGCGAAGACACGCATGAATTGGATGCCACCGCCTGAAACGATGTAGGTTTTGAATTCCTCATCGCGCAAATACCGCAACAATTCCGTCATCGGTTGATAGGTCATTTCATCATAGCCCATCCCGGTGTCCGGATGTTTGGCAGTATTTACCCAATCGCGAACGGCGGTGCTAAAATCCCCGACAGCCATACCAGAATGAGAGGCATCAAGTATCTCGAACAGGGCCGCGGTTCCGCCCTTGGCAACAGTTTCCAAATCACCGGCAACAGCGGATCGAAGGACATCAGTCTTTAATATCGAAGGGTCTTTTTCAGCCAGTTCACGTAAGCGATCAATGGCGAAGTAGAGTTGAAAATAAACAGGTTGTTCAGCCCAGAGGGTGCCGTCATTGTCAAAAACGGCAATGCGATCAGACTGGGTGACATATTGGACTGCATCAGGGTCGGTTACCGTATCTACAAAAGCCATGATCCGTGATTTGGCCTCGGTGTCGGTCCAAGAGGGCAAGGGATCCGCCAGAACGCTTGTTGCGAAAAGAATTGCGATCCCAGTTGCACTTGTAAGAAGTTTGAAATCAACGCTGATCATGGAAATCTCCATTGGTATAATAAGCAACAGCCCGAAGGGTCGGTAATACTGATTGAGGCGCAACAACCGCTGCACCTCAATTGTTTCAGCGGCTTACTTGGAGCCGACTTGAGACAAGATTTTTGTTTTCGCATCACCAATGGTGAAGCTGCCGGGTTTCTGGCGCGGCGGGAACGCTTCGAATGTTGCAAGGAACTGCGAAACATAGTCAGCCGCTGGCAACAGAAGGAAGACGTGATCCAGATACCAATCCCAATATGTGTTCGACGTAATGTTCGAACGCTCATAGGGATCCCGGCGCAGGTTGAACAGCAATGGAATACGCAGTTCAGTCCATGGCTCAGCCCAGGCGCGTAGGGTCTGCGGGAAACGATGCTCAAGGAAGATTACCTTCCAATCGTTATAACGTAGAGCCGTCAGGTCGCCATCATCCGAGAAGTAGAACACTTCTTTGCGCGGTGTGGTTTCCTCTTCACCCATCAAGTAGGGCAGGGTGTTGTAGCCGTCCAAGTGCACTTTGTATTCACGTCCAATGGCTTCGACACCACCTTCAAGAAGCTGTTCCTTGATCTGTGGTTCACCCGCCATAGCAACAAATGTTGGCAACCAATCCATGTGGTGCATGATCTCGTTAGAAACCGTACCAGATTGAACTTTTCCGGGCCAACGAACCATTGCAGGCACGCGCCAGCCACCTTCCCAGTTGGTGTTCTTTTCACCGCGGAACGGGGTCATCGCCGCATCTGGCCAACTGTTCATGTGCGGACCGTTGTCGGTTGAATACAGCACCAGAGTTTCATCCGCGATGCCCATTTCATCGAGCATATCCAGGAATTGACCGATGTGCATATCGTGTTCGACCATGCCGTCGCCATACTCGTCCTGCCCGGAAATCCCGCGCAATTCCGGTTTGACGTGTGTCCGAAAATGCATCCGAGTGCCAGACCACCAGACGAACCAAGGAACGTCCTGCTCTTCTTGACGTTTGATGAAATCCAAAGCCGCAGCAACGGTTTCGTCATCAACAGTTTCCATCCGCTTTTTGGTGAGCGGGCCGGTGTCTTCGATGGTGCCGTCTGCTTTGGATTTGATCACACCGCGAGGGCCGAAGCGTTCGCGGAATGCGGGATCGGTTGGGTAGTCTTCCAGCTCGGGCTCTTCTTCGGCGTTCAGGTGATAGAGGTTGCCAAAGAATTCATCAAAGCCATGATTGGTTGGCAGCATTTCGTCCCGGTCGCCCAAGTGATTTTTGCCGAACTGACCGGTGGCGTAGCCGCGCGCCTTGAGCAAGCCAGCGATTGTCGGATCTTCGACCTGCATGCCTTCAGGTGCGCCGGGCATGCCGACTTTGGACAGACCTGTCCGAAAGACCGACTGACCGGTAATGAAGGAAGATCGCCCAGCAGTACAGGATTGTTCACCGTAGTAGTCGGTAAAAATCATGCCCTCGTTTGCAACACGGTCGATGTTGGGGGTGCGATACCCCATCAAACCCATAGTGTATGCTGAGATGTTCGATTGCCCGATATCGTCGCCCCAAATGACGAGGATATTTGGTTTGTCGCCATCGGCGCTAAATCCAGCCGTGGCACTAACCACGGTTGCGGTGACAGCAATCGAAACAAGCTTTAGGCTGTTTCGGATAAGGTTCATTTAAGCCTCCTTTTTGGCAATTTGAACTTGAAAATTTCTTCGATATTTGAGTCGAGCGGTTTGGTTGTACAGGTCTGTAGGACCTGTGGGATTGTTCTTTTCAATTACTGCACCCCGGTAGGATTCAGTTTTGGCAGTCTACTCGCGTGTTTTGACCTTTTGTTTTGTTGAAGCGCATCGTGGCGAGCTGTCAGGTAGGACCGTTTAAGGGCATCCCAATCTTGCGTGCTAACAGGCGAGGAGGGGAAGTTGAATTCCTTTCCTCCTATGTTCGTCAGGGTTGATGTTACGTTATTTTCTAAGCGCGAGTCGAGAAACGAATAGAAGCTTTTCCAACGACGTAGCGCCTCAATCGACGGGCCTAAGTCTTTTTGATGAATTGCGTTCAACACATCACGATGGGCCTGGTGTTCTGTTGCAAGAAGCTGCTCATGAAGCGCGTTAAACCAAAGCGAAACTGTGCGTCGGTATCTGCGAAAAATTCCATAAGCCAAAGCTGCTGCACCGAACAGAAATAGCGTGAAAACTGCCATTGAGCGTGTGTTGATGGGCGGAGATGGGGGAGCGGCGAGGCTGAGTTCTATTCCGTTGACTGTAACTGTTTCGAGCGTTTGACTTTGGAGATTAAACCACTGGAATGACACTTCGGGGAGCTGTACTGTTCCACCTTCCTGAGCGATATATACTGTCTCTTCTTGTCGGGTACCGGACAGCACACCGCGGTTTTCGGTTTCTGTGACCTGAGGGGACTTCGGATAAGCGCGCAGCGGACCTGGCTCTAGAGCGGGGATCAATTCTGGGATCAACACAGCTGTTGTTCCACTGATCGTCGCAGTTATGCGTCGGGTAAACGCGTCACCGAATTTAAGGTTTTGTTGGCCTTCGATCTCTTGTTTGAGCGTGAATTCCTGTGCCAAAATTGGAGGATAGAGTGTTTGAGCACCCGACGGAAGTATTGCAGTAAATTGGATCGGTTCAATCGGGGCGTTGACCTGATTTTCTGCCCCTGTGGATGTGGGGTCGGAGAACGTGATTATCAGGTCTTGACCTGCAATTTCGAAATCCCCGGCGACCAAGGGGTATAATCGATAGCTGCGGGTTGTTCCGGACCAGGTTTCCCCATCAATCCTCTCGCTAATTGGCTGGGTGGCGCGCTCGGGAAGGCGGACCATCAAATTAGGAACTTCAAAATTGGGATAAACTGGCGGCTTGGGCATATAAGTCGGGACCAGAACCGTCAGCCGAACAACGACTGGTTGGCCCACGATTATGTCTTCTTCCGGTATTTCGACACGGATTAATGGTTCGATCTGGTTCGATTTGGCGGCCGTTTCTTCAGATGTGGGGGCATTTTGCGTACTGTCTGGCGTTGGTGCCACGTTTTCCTGAGCCAATGGCTGCGGGTAGGACCTGCGTTGCTGAGTTTGTGCAAAGGCTGGCAAGCCTAGGCTGGCGAGCATACAGAAACAGATCAAAGTCCGCATCATTCGCGCACCCCTTGATTATCAAGCAGGAACCGGCTGCGCAGGAATTTGCCCATATCGGTGTCGATGCTGGAAATCCATTGCTCTGATGTCAAAGGGGCGGCGTCGAGATCTGAGGCTTCGATGACTGTATCCTTCCCCTTGGCCTCGGCGTTGTCAAAAACAACATCATCAGCCCCGATTCCAGAGTCTTCACCGGTGTCAGATTGCTCTCGGCTGGTTTCCACATAGTCGAGAATAAATTTGGCTAGGTCGCGATTTTGTTCTGCTTCTTGCCACCCTGGCTTGCGCTCTAATGCCTTGTCAAAGGCGGCGATAGCTGGCCGATACTCTCGGTTTCGAATGCGGGCCATTCCTTCAGCAAAGGCGGCGTCTGCAGTAGCTTGGGCGGCAAATATTTCCGATGCTTCGGCGTATTGCCCCGCTTTGTAGGCCGAATAGCCTTTCAAATAGGGGTCTTGAAACAAAGTCGCTGCTTTTGAAAATTCCTTATGATTTAGGGCGCGTTGCCCTTGCTGGTCTGGGGTCCAGAACCAGTCCTGCCACCCTTCAGCATAGCTCGCTTGCGGCGCCAGCGCCCAAACTCCGAACATCCCAATGCTAAGCCATTTCATGGTCCAACCACGTCTAAACCAAAACAAAATTAATAGTAGGGCAGGCCATCCCAAAATCCAGCCGCGTTCATCCCAATCCAATCGATCGTCATCGGCCAACGCTGCAGCATATGCCGATCGTACGGCGCGCTCGATCTGTAAGATGTCAATGTTATCTGCTGTCATTTCTACAATTTTGGCATTCGGGACTTTGTCCAACTGAGACAGTTTGGAGCCAGAGGGCAGAGCGGTCAGGAAAATAACCGGTGGGCGTGGTGGGTCTCGGTCTGCTGTAAAGGTGGCAATCTGAGCTGGATTCATATCATCCAAAACAAACAGAACAGCCCCCGGAGAGTTCTTTGTTCCAATGTTGTCGACAGCCAATTCAAGTGCTGCACCAGCCGCGTCTCCAGAGACTGGCATGACAGCAGCCGATAACCCTTCCAACAACGGTCTAAGGATATTGGGGTCTTCGGTTAACGGGGCAACGCGATGTGCTGTTCCGGAATAGGCTATCAGAGCTGTTCGCGCCCCGGCTCGCGCCGAAATCAGGTCAAGTATTTTGAATTTTGAACGCTCCAAACGGGATGGCGCTAAATCGCTTTGCTCCATACTCTCTGTAACTTTTAATGCCACGACTAGCGGTGCGGTTTCTGCGACCAAAGGGTTGGGAATCCGGCTCCATGTGGGGCCAGCAACGGCTAAACCGATAAGCAAACCGCACAGCATAACGCCATCAATCGGAACTAGCCGTTGCGTTTGACCACTTCCGACCTGCAGGGCCTTGGCCAAATGCGGGGCGATCCCCTGAACTGCGGGTTCGATTGTCTGACGCTTCGGTCGGGCAAAACGCCATAGCAAGGCAATGACAGGAAGCGCCAATAGCCAAAGCGGTCTAAGGAAATGAAATTGATCAAAGCTTTCGATCATTGGCGTGCCCGCACGTTGCGTCGCTGAGATAACGTGAACCCTGCAACCGTTCCTAAAATGATCAGAAGCGCGAGCGCGAAAGGGAGATGTGTAAGGCTGCGTTTGGGGCGATAAGATAACGTTTCGGTGGCGCGCGGGTTTTGCTTGTCGATCTCTGAATACACCGCGGTCAGAGCGGTTTCATCGTCGGCGAAAAAGAACTGCCCCCCTGTGCGATTGGCGATCTCTTTCAACGTAGCAAGGTCAACGCGACTTTCGCCCGTCGCGTCGGGATCCCCGACGCCGACCGTATAAACAACCACACCTTTGTCAGACGCGATCTGAGCAGCATTGATTGGAGTCATACGACTGGAGGTATCGGTTCCATCGCTCAACAGAATCATCAATCTTTTATCGACTTCGCTGGCCTCAAAGGTTTGAATTCCCAAACCAATCGCATCGCCTAAAGCGGTGTTTGGCCCAGCGATTCCCACAACGACCTGATCAAGAAAGCCGTTTAGGCTTTGTAAATCTTCGGTAAAGGGGGCCTGAACGTAGGCCCGTGTTCCAAAAATAATGAGCGCGATACGATCACCACTACGCTCGGCGATAAAGCTGCGGATAACGGATTTGACGGCCTCCAGTCTTTGTTGACGTGATCCATCAGCAGTTTTGAAGTCGCGCTCATCCATTGAACCGGAAATATCCAATGCAAGAACCACATCGCGCGCGGCAGTCTCCACAACGATGGGTTCCCCCAATCGTTCGGGGCGAGAGAGCCCGACAAGGACGAGCACCCAGACAGCAATCGCTGCTATGACCTGTATCCGTTTGCGCCGTAGCACGACCGCACCAGCGCGGGCTTCGACCCCAGCGGCCTCAGTAATTTGACGAAAAAAAGGAACACGGATGGCAGCAACCTGATCCCGGTGCGGCGGCAAAAAACGCCAGACGAGCCATGGCAGTGGAAGCAGGATCAAAACCCAAGGCATGGCAATGGAATAGCTCACTGCGGCACCTCACTTTGGTGCTTGTTGATCCAAAAACGGGCCAACTTGGTCACATCTTTATTGGGCTTAGGCGCCCGATAAGGTGCAGAGATCAGGTTTTGCCCGGTTTCTGACAAAAATCCGCAATTCCCGCTAGTCCGGTCCAAAAACGTGAGCCACTCATTTCCATACAATCCCGCAACCCTGCTACGCGGATAGGCAGCCAATGCAGTACGTCGCAAAAGAACGGCGATTTGGGCAGGGTCATCTTGCAAGTGTTCAAGGTTCTGTAATGCGATTTTCCGATACGCGTTTGCTGCACGGTGTTTGATGACCCGTCTTGCAGCCCAAGCCCCAAGCAGGGCGATCGCGCCTCCTAGAAAAGCCCAGCCAATTGTTTGCGGCATCATCGAAATAGCGGGCGGCTCGGTGATGGGGACCAACATGTCAAGCAATTCGGTAAGCGATTTGCCAGAATACTCTTCAATCATTTACGCCCCCTGTGTCCAAACAGAGCCAGCATTTGATCAAGCGCCGGTTTATCGGTTTCAAGTGGGACAACCGGAAAGCCATATTTCCGCGACCACGCGTGCAGTATATCCAATCTGTTCACGAGTGCGGTATTTATGCGTGCACGCACAGCGGGATCAGAGGCGTCTAGGTCAGCCTGTTGCGTGCCATCGGAAATGGCCAGCCTCAAAGATGCAGGCAAACCTCGTGATGCTGGGTCAAACACGTTGAAAACAATCAGATCATTGGCAAGGGCAAGCTTGCGCAAGTATTTTTCAGATTCGTCGTTCAACCCTTCGAAATCCGAAAACAACGCTACAAGCGCATTGGTTTTAACGTTCCGGACAGTGCGTTGTAGCAGCGTGTTGAGGTGTATCGGCTTAGCTGGCACAGCTTGGGTTGGATGAAGCAGATTATTAGCTTGAGCTATGGAGTTCACCAATTGATTCATAGCCAATGCGCGTCGCTGTGGTGGATGCTCGGCTATGATGGTTTCCCCAAACACCAGTCCGCCAATCCGATCCCCTTGGTCCAGTATGCGATGGGCAACAATGGCTGCGGCTTCGGCGGCCACAACGGATTTCATGTAAACTTGGCTGCCAAAAAACATGGACATGCGTTGGTCAATGACGAGAAGTGCAGAGTGATCGCGTTCTTCGGTATAAACCCGCACATGAGGTTCGCCGGTGCGGGCTGTGACTTTCCAGTCGATGGTGCGAATATCATCTCCAGGCAGATAGCCGCGCAATTCTTCGAAATTCAAACCGCGTCCCCGCAGACGCGAGCCATGGCGGCCGTTCAGAATCGAGCTCGCAGGTTGACGCGGCAACAGACTAAGAGCGCGTGCTCCATGAGCGAGCCTGCGCAATTGATCAACGGTCACGTGGATCCGCGGGTCTCTGTCTTTTCGGGGATCTGGCTGTGCCATTGGGACCTCCGGCTCAGGGCAATGCGACCAGTTTGACGATTTCGTCGGTTACGTCATCTGCGTGTTTGTCGTCGCCTTGGGCTTCGAAGCTGAGGGTGAGGCGGTGGCGAAAGATATCTGGAATAACAGCTCTAACATCCAACGGATCAACATAATCTCGGCCCGCGAGCCAAGCATGTGCGCGCCCGCACTTGTCTAGCGCAAGCGAAGCGCGCGGACTGGCACCGATGTCTATCCAACGTGCCAGATCTGGGCTGAGCTTTTCGGGTTCGCGCGTCGCATAGACCAGATCCGCCATATAGCGTTCCATCAAATCCGAAACATGGATGCGCCCGATCTCTGCGCGAGCCTGAAAAATGGCATCTTGCGGGATTGCATCGGGTTTTTCTGCTTTTTCGGTTTCGGTTCGATCTTGGAGAGCCGCGATTTCTTCTGCGCGAACCAAACGGATCACCTCGACCTCATCCTCAACCGGGGGATAGGTGATATTCACGTGCATCAGAAAGCGGTCCATCTGTGCCTCGGGCAATGGATATGTGCCTTCTTGTTCAACGGGGTTCTGCGTTGCCATAACGATGAATAGGGGTTCCATTGTATGAGTGGTCCCGGACACAGTCACCTGTCGTTCTTCCATGGCCTCCAGCAGTGCTGCTTGCACTTTGGCCGGGGCGCGGTTGATTTCATCCGCCAACACGATGTTGGCAAAGATAGGTCCCGGCGAAAACTTAAAGATTCCACCTTGTTCTGTTTGAGAGTAAATCTCGGTTCCTGTGACGTCAGAGGGAAGCAGGTCAGGAGTAAACTGAATGCGACTAAAGTCCGCAGCCAGATTTTTTGCCATTGCTTTGATCGCGCGCGTTTTGGCCAAACCCGGCAGCCCTTCGACCAATAGGTTTCCGTTGGCGAGCAGTCCGATCAAAAGCCTATCGATCACATCTGTTTGACCGATAATGGATTGGGCCATGCGGGATTTCAGGTCTAAAATCTGAGCGTGGGCTGTCATATCAATCTCTTTTCGTTCGGATAATGCCTAGGTATCAAGTGTTGCGCGTTACGTTTAGCGGAGATCTATACCAAAATTCCCCGTAAGTTCGTGAAGTTATTCTAAAATTTCACTAACCTTAGGTCGTTCTTTCATTCTCACCAAATTGATTTTATCAATCAATAGTGACTGAGCGGAATGTGGCTATAATCGCGTCACCAAGTTGTTTCGGCAGGGGCTTTGCATCATTGCGGTAACCAGACCGGAAGCGATTTGTATGTTGAGGCTGGTTAACTTCCTGTTCGATTTTCTTCCTTTGGCGGCTCTGTCGACATCAACTCGCCATCCTTAGACATCAAAATCGCTATGGGACGCAGGGCTGGGATATGGCTGAATACAATCAGGATACAGACGGTCAGCGGGACACTTAGAAATGCGCCAGTCAAGCCCCATACCGCGCTCCAAAAGGTTAGCGCAAGAATGACCATGAATGTTGACATATTCAGTGATTTTCCCAACAGGGCGGGGTCAAGGACGTTTCCGATCAGGAATTGAATTGTTCCGCAGAACAGCACGATGACCAGAAAGGGGGTCATCGTGTCGAACTGAACCAAGGAAACCAAGGCAGGGAAAATGACTGCGACAATCGATCCAATCGATGGAATAAAATTCAGCGCGAACGTTAACACCGCCCAGGTTTCCGCGTATTCTAGTTCTAAAAGTCGAAAGACAGTGTAGCTGATCAACGCGGTCAAAGCACTGACAAAGCTTTTGACACCTACATAGCTTTGTAGACTGCCTGAGATCGCAACCATCATTGATGTAAGATCTCGCCCCAATTCCTGGTCATTGGCGGCCAACTGTATCTTTTTGCGAAAGATGGTGCGTTCCGCCATCATGAATGCAACATACAAGCTGATGAGAAGGAATGTGTTCAAAAAGGAGGTCGCGCCACCAAAGGCAGATCGTGCGACCAATGACATATCTATGTTAACCAAATTGTCGCGAATAAAGATTGCTACATCATTGCCAATCAACGCAACGACCCGTGACAACGCATTGTCAAATTGGGTCTCATATGTGCCAATGGCGCGCGCGAAATGGGTTGCCTGATTTCCCAATACAAACATCACCATGAACAAGCCAACTAACACAACGGCGACCCCGATGATGTTGGCTGCCCAAACGGGCAAGGGCAGGATGTTTGTTACCCGATCACTCACAGCGATGATCAACACATAAACGAGTAAGGCTAAACTCAGAGGGATAAGAAAACCGGATCCCGCGTAGAGTCCATAAACACCAAGGGTCGCGATGACCGAAACGTCTCTGCAGGCTGACAATGTTGGGCGGATCCGACCGGACTGTTTGAGCTCGGTTTGTAGCATAAAAAGATCCTTTCGTAACACGACGTCGCCCGCTCGCGGGTAAGTCAAATCTTGAGATGTCGCGCATGCACGCGCGCGCTCTTTGCTGTGCATTGATCACGTTAAGAGCATTTGGAGGCGAGTGTGCACCGAGCCTCGTGTTTGTACAACTGCAAGCGGTGTTAACTCTTGGGTCTTTCGAATGGTCGCGATAGGAATGAATGATGAAATACTCAGACACGTCAGTAATTGCATTGTTCCCGCGCGCGCTTTGGCTTGCTGTGAACAGGTTTATAGAAAAAAGTGGCTTTGTCATGAGCAGCCATGTGGCGATGTCCATGATGATGGCCCTGTTTCCGTTTATCTTGTTTGTGGTTGCCCTGGCGGGGAGTCTGTCACAGGATTTGGTGAATGATGACCTGATCGAGCTCATTTTTGGGACTTGGCCAGAAGCTGTTGCAAACCCAATTATTGCTGAACTCAAAGCGGTACTTGCGGGTGCAAACAAACAGGTCATGACTTTGGGTGGCGTTGTTGCGATCTATTTTGCCTCCAACGGCGTTGATGCTGTCCGCGAAGCAATGACGCGGGCGTATCACGACATTGACGAACGGCCGTTCTGGAAAACGCGCTTGCTATGCCTTGCAATTGTTATTGCAGGAGGAGCAATCGTGTTGGCGACTGCTGCGTTCGAGGTCATCTTGCCGCTTTATGCGCATTTGGTTGGTGAAGTCTTGCCAGGAGAGACACCTGAATGGCTGTCGCTCGAACGCCTTAGCTGGATTTTCATAGTTGCGATGCCCGCAGGGGCCGTTTTGACCTGTCATGCTATCCTACCTGCAAAGCGGCATAGCTTGCTTCAAATCCTTCCAGGCGTGGTGTTGACCTTGGTTTTATGGACCGCAGCAGGTTGGGCATTTTCCGTTTATATTGGTCGGTTTGCCAGCTATAGCGCGACCTATGCAGGCTTGGCCGGGGCGATGGCGGCTTTGATTTTCCTGTATTTGAACTCGGCGATTTTGATTTGGGGAGCGGAGTTCAATGGTGCGTTGATCGAACTAAGATCAACAGAGGGCGGGGGCGATAATGCGGAAAAGGTTTCCTGACTTGACGCCAGCCCTAAATGACCGAAACTAACTCCAATAATCTCTGACCTGTGACGATTAGGTAAGATATTCTTTTTCTTTCCATTTTCCGTTCTTAACGAACGTGCTCTTCGAGGATCTTGGCCACTATGTTTCGATGCCTTAGTGTTGTATTTGCCCTTATTTCGGCCCCAGTTCTGGCGCAGACACCGGAATATGTCGGGTCTAAGGAATGCATTGCGTGTCATGAGGATGTAGCCGAAAATTGGGCCACATCCCATCATGCGTTGGCTTGGAATGCCCCTGATCAGGCAACAGTCCTTGCTGATTTCGGTGGAACGCGCTTTGAACACAAAGGTGTCGTTACGGAGTTTCGTCAGGATGCCCAAGGATATTTTGCCAAGACAACAGAAGCCGATGGGTCGAAGACGGACCGCAAGTTACATTCGGTTGTTGGCGTTGAACCTTTGCAACAATACCTGTTTGAGACCGAAAAGGGTCGATTGCAAAGCGCTGATGTGGTGTGGGACACGGAAAAAGAAGAATGGTTTCATCTCTATCCGGATCAAGACCTGCCGCCCGAGGATGGGTTGCATTGGACGGGGCCATATAAGAACTGGAATGCGCGTTGTGCGGAATGTCATGCAACGAATTATAAGAGAAATTACGGGCCACGCAGCAAGAGTTATTCCAGCACCCAACTTGAGACCGGAGTAGGGTGCGAGTCGTGCCATGGTCCGGGATCCTCTCATATAGAATGGACCCTTGGCAAAGTACCTGCTGAAAATTTGGACCCTTTCGGATTTACTATGTCCTTTAGTGGGGGCAATGCCGAAACAGAAATTCAACAATGTGCTGGCTGCCATTCACGCCGCGAGGCGCAGTTGGATGGAAATCCAATCCCAGGCACACCCTATGCAGACAGCTATGCTTTGGCTTTGTTGCGGCCCGGTCTTTACCATGCTGACGGTCAGATCCTTGACGAAGTGTATGTGTATGGATCGTTCTTGCAGTCCAAAATGTACTCAAAAGGCGTTGGGTGCACAAACTGCCATGAACCTCACGGTGCTGGGCTCAAGGCCGAAGGGAATGCGGTTTGTACGCAATGTCATTCCGAGGCCGGAAATCCGGATTTTTCCAGTTTGCCGCTATACGACTATGATACACCAGAGCATCACCGACATTCTGAAGGCAGCGAAGGCGCACAGTGCAAATCCTGCCATATGATTGAACGCACCTATATGGGCATTGACGGTAGGCGTGATCACAGTTTTCGGGTTCCGCGTCCGGATCTGGGCGCGGAAACGGGCGGACCAGATGCTTGTACGGATTGTCATCAAGACCAAGGGCAAGACTGGGCGGCTGATAAAATTGCCAATTGGTTTCCTAATCCTAAGAACCGGCAGCCTCACTTTGGTCAAGTTTTTGCCCGTGCACGGTTGAACCCGGGCATAGAAGCGCCGAAATTGCGCGATATCGCGCTTGACGTTAACCAAGCTGGTATCGTGCGTGCAACGGCCCTTTCGATGTTGGAACCGTCTGCCAGTGAACCGCTCGCAGCGACCGTAGCGCCTTTGTTGAGCGATCCAGATCCACTCTTACGCGCAGGGGCCGCAAGCTTGCAACGGGGTGCCCCTTTGAAGACGCGAGTGGAGCGTTTGTTACCTGTCTTGCAGGATCCTATGCGTTCGGTTCGCATCGCTGCGGCCAAGCAATTTTTAGGGGCGGATACGGGAACTCTTTCGCGCAGTCAGCAGGCCGGTATTGACGAAGGCATGCAGGATTGGCAGCAGTCGTTGCGCACAAGGTTGGATTTTCCGGAAACCCATCTTGTGTTCGGCGGTATGGCGTTGACGATGCGAAATGCCCAAGCCGCTGAACAGGCCTTTTCAGAGGTCGTGGACATGGATCCTCAACGCGCTGAAGCTTGGCCAATGCTGGTGCGTTTGGCACACATCAATCGGGGACCCGACGCCGCGCGCGTTGTGTTAGAGCGCGGCCTGAGCGTTGTGCCGGGCCACCCTGAATTGTTGAGACTGCAACAAGAGCTTCGCTAGGGGCACCGCCATATGATGGCCTGAAAGCTGCCAAACCTGTGATCAATTTCTGTGTGTTTACTGTAGGGAGGAGCCTCTGGCTCTCTGGCCCTACATTCATGAGGTGATGATGCCCCGAGACACACATTTACAACAGCACGCGCAGCTCTTTGACCTTTTGAGGCATCAAGAACTCAACAATAGTGGGGCTAACCGGGTTTCTACGCTGTCAGAAAAGGCGATCAGCCATGCTGATGCTCTTTTGATCCAAAGCCAAGCCGTAGCATCCTTTCGGGCCCAGACACCGCCAATTGGGACAGGGTCACACGCTAAGCGCGGAACCCCGTAGCAATGACGAACTTTTCAGAACTGTCTGATCGCGATGATGGTGGTTTAACGTTCGCAACCTTGGTGAATTTTTGCTTCAGGAGTTTCTGAAGCTCCCCTTCTGCACCGCCTGCCAGAACTTTGGCGACAAAACTGCCGCCTTCTTCCAGCACATCAAAAGAGAAATAAGCTGCGGCTTCGCACAATGAAATGATCCGCAGGTGGTCGGTTTGCTTGTGGCCCGAAGAAGAGGCCGCCATGTCTGACATGACGACGTCGGCTTTACCGCCAAGCCAGCCTTTCACCACGTCATCGGCGCCGTCGTCCATGAAATCCAATTGGTGGACCTCCGCACCCGCGACGGCTTCAACTTCTTGAAGATCGACCCCCAGAACGGTTCCAACAGACTTTCCTGACTTTTCGCCCAGCGCATTGACGCGTTTAACTGCAACCTGCAGCCACCCACCTGGAGCACAGCCCAGATCGACGATGCGTGCGCCGGGAACCAGAAATCTGAATTTGTCATCCAGCTCCATGATTTTAAAGGCCGCGCGACCACGATAGCCTTCAACCTGTGCCCGTTTGACATAGGGGTCGTTCAGTTGTCGCTGCAACCAGCGTGTCGAACTTGTTGTTCGCCCACGAGCGCTTTTGACTTTGACCTTTAGGTCGCGTTGCCCGCGTCCCGAGGTGTTTTTTCCAGTTGGTGTTTTTGCCATCAGAATGGTCCGTCTTCTAATACGCCGTTTGCGCTCATCTGCGCGTATAGCAGACCTTCGCGCAGACCGCGATCCGCAACTGACAATCTATCCGTGGGCCAACAGCGCAAAAGCGCCTGTAAAATAGCGGATCCTGACATGATCAGGGCTTGCCTATCTTCGCCTATGCGAGGATCCCGCCGTCTACCAATCGGCCCAAGATCCAGATAGCCACGAATAACACGATCAATCTGATCGGAGGTCATACGCAATCCGTCCACCTTGGTGCGGTCATACCGCTTCAGGCCAAGGTGGCTAGCTGCAACGGTTGTGACCGTTCCCGAGGTTCCGACAATCTGAAACCCCTCGCGAGATTGGATGTTTTTGTAAGGCGCAAAATCCGCGAGGTTTTCTTCAAAGAACCAGCTCATCAAGGCAAAACGAGCGGAGTCATCTTCGACGTCACTGAATTGATCGCGTAGGGTTGCAACCCCTAGCGGGACACTGATCCAATCAACCACTTTTGCAGCCGGAAAAGGGCTTTCCGGTGGATGAAATCCAGCATGCAGGCGCATGATTGCAGCAGGGCGATCACGACGAGGGACAGATGAGATATCTATCCAAACCAATTCAGTTGAGCCGCCGCCAATATCAACAACAAGCAATTGTTCCGTATTCGTAGAAACAAGAGGGGCGCACGAAATAACGGCCAGCCGAGCCTCTTCCTCGGGTTGGATAACCTCAAGTGTCAGGCCTGTCTCGCGCTTAACTTGTCGAATGAATTCACGTGCGTTTTTTGCCCTACGACACGCTTCGGTCGTGACCAAGCGCATTTGTTGAACTTTATTACGCTTCAGTTTTTGCTGACAGATTCGTAGTGCCTGCACGGTGCGCGCCATCGAAGACCGTGACAAACGCCCGGTCCGCTCCAAACCCGCACCCAATTGCACGGACTTGGAAAAACTGTCCACCACATGAAAGCCGCTGCCCTTTGGTTGGGCAATCAGCATTCGGCAGCTATTTGTACCCAGATCCAGCGCAGCATACAGCGCATCAGGATCAGGCCGGTGAGGCGCGGGGCTTTCGACCGCTTTCGGGAATACGCCCGCACCTTTGGGACGCTTGGGCGCCATGACTTCACGCCCTCCGATTTCGAGTTGCTTTGAAACTATGCGCGCGTTGACAAACGCGCAAGAGAATTCAATGACGTGTTGATCCTTCCTGTCACATCGGCTTCACACAAAAATGCGACGTGATCCTCGAATTCCCATTTCGGGATTCCCATATTGAATGCTAGCCAAGTCGGAGCACGCCATGAAAGACGATCACACCCTGTCGTTTGATGAATTTGATGAGACAGTGAACCCACGTTCGGAACATTGTGAATTTGACACTGTTGTTGAACAGGCACTCTCGCGTCGTGGCTTTTTAAGCGGTGTTCTGGCGGTGGGTGGGTTTGCCACATTGGGTGGGGCCGTATTACCTACTGGTGTGAAAGCCGCAGTAAACCGTTTCGCATTTGATGCTGTGCCGGTTTCGACGTCTGATTCCATCAGTGTACCAGCTGGATATAAGGCCGAAGTTGTCGTTCGTTGGGCCGATTCTATGTGGTCAGACAGTGTTGCTTTTGATCAGGGCACCCGCGGTACGGCAACGACTCAAGCCCGGACATTTGGCGATAACACCGACGGCATGGAGATTTTCATGCACGAAGGCCGCACGCTGCTGACGATCAACAACGAATATACAAACCGGTCTATCATCTGGGGCAATCGCGCTGATGCTAAGCCTGAAAACGACGATGACATCGAAAAAGGTTTGCTGGCACATGGCGTGACCGTGGTTGAAATAGGCCATGATGGGGACCGCTGGGGAGTCGTGATTGATAGCCCGTTCAACCGTCGCATCACACCGAACACCGAGATGACTTTGACCGGACCGGCCGCGGGTCACGCACTGGTAAAGACTGACGCTGATCCGGCAGGTGCAACGACCTTGGGGACTTGGAATAACTGCGGATCAGGTAAAACCCCTTGGGGCACGTACTTGGCATGTGAAGAGAACTTTAATGGCTACTTCTCAGCCGAAGATGAGAACCACGAGGTATCCGCAGAACTGAAACGTTATGGAGTTTCCGCAAGCGATTGGGGATATGGCTGGGCCAAAATAGATGATCGCTTTGATGTGGCGAAAAATCCGAATGAACCCAACCGGGCGGGCTATGTTGTAGAGATCGATCCGCGCGACGCTAACTCCACTCCGAAAAAACGGACAGCACTAGGCAGGTTTAAACACGAGAATGCGGAATGTGTGGTGAACAATGATGGCCGCCTCGTTATCTACATGGGTGATGATGAGCGCGGTGAATTCCTGTACCGCTATGTGTCTGACGGGGCGTACGCGGCTGGCGTAGATACTGATGCACTCATGGAAAACGGTACTATTTTTGCTGCCAAATTTCACGATACAGGCGCAGGCGAGTGGTTGGCGCTGACGCCAGAAACAACGGGCATGACGCAAGCAGTAATCTGTGTCCATACACGGATCGCGGCCTCCAAAGTTGGTGCGACAACTATGGATCGCCCCGAATGGTTAACTGCGAACCCAAATTCGAGCGAAATGTACTGCGCCCTTACAAACAACAAGAACCGTGGTTTGAAAACGAACAAGGGCGGGGATGAAACTCCCGTAGGTGGGCCAAATCCGCGCGAGAAGAACAAATACGGTCAGATCGTGCGCTGGACACCAATGAACGACGACCACACGAGTGCTGAGTTCAAATGGGACCTCTATGTGTTGGCGGGCAATCCAAAGGTACATTCGGATGACAAAGCCGGGTCCGAGAATGTGAATCTCGGCAATATGTTCAATTCACCGGATGGTTTGGCTTTTGATAGCACTGGACTGCTGTGGATCCAAACAGATGGTAAATATTCCAACGAAGGTGACTTTGAAGGGCAGGGCAACAACCAAATGCTTGCGGGGGACCCGGTTACGGGCGAGATCCGCCGCTTCTTGGTCGGCCCGAGAGAAGCTGAAGTGACCGGTTTGTGTTGGTCAGGCGATCGTAAGACAATGTTTGTCGGCATTCAGCACCCAGGCGAGAGGGGCAACAGCAATTGGCCGGATGGTGGCAACACCGTGCCTCGTTCTGCAATTATCGCTGTAACTCGCGAAGATGGTGGTTTGGTCGGCTAAGACAATCCTTTCCAATCCTGGGTCCGTAACGGATTAAGACATAGCAAGGCCCGGGGTAATGACCTCGGGCTTTTCGCGTTAAAATATGCAGCGATTTCATGATTGTCCTGAAGATTTCGGGGCAGCCTAGAGATTAGTTTCAGTGTAGACCCCCTTGAAGGGTGTGCGAGGGGACTAAGAACAGAAAGGTCGCTGCACAGCTTACAGGTGTCGAAATTCGACCGACCCAGCAATAAATACGCGTTTAGAACCGATTCAACCAGGTTAAGAGGAATCATCCCAATGCCCGACGTCACCATCGTTTACTGGCGCGACATCCCGGCTCAGGTCATCGTTGGCAAAGGCCGACGCGGATCAAAACGACCGCTCGAAGAGCGATTCGAGCAAGCCATCGACCGCGCAGCCATGAAGGTGAACGCCAAGGATGCGGATGCCTATCTGGCTGAGTGGCGCAAAGCAGACCCTTACACCATCGACGGAGACCCCTCCGAAGTTGCCGAGGCCGAAGCGGTGCGTCTTGAAACTGAGTACGACCAAGATCGTTTGAAGGTTTTGATCGGCAATGACGGTTGGGCATGAGCCTGAATGCACTATGGGAGGCCGCAATGGCTTTGTTGAATTTCAAGAAACGTGAATCGGCTGACAAAGGCCCGGTGAACCCGACCGTTGAAGCTTTTCTCAAGAATTACTCGATCGAGGTGATGCCGCGCACGGCGTCCAAGGTCGATGATTTCCGCGCGCTGCTGCCCGAAGGCACACGCGTTTACATCGCACACATCGAAGGAACGCCCATTGATGAGATGGTCGCCACAGCCAAGCGTCTGAATGACGAAGGCTATCCTGTGATGCCACACTTCCCGGCACGCATCATCAAGGACGAAGCGACCCTGGCGGGCTGGATCGCACGGTACCAAGGTGAAGCTGGTGTTGACCAAGCGCTGTTGTTGGCGGGTGGTGTTGATAAGCCCCACGGTGAATTCCACAGCTCCATGCAACTGTTGGAAACTGGCCTGTTCGACAAGGCTGGATTCAAGCGTTTGCACGTCGCTGGTCACCCCGAAGGCAACAAAGACATCGATCCCGATGGATCGACCAAGTTGGTTGACGAAGCGCTACAATGGAAACAGAATTTTTCAGAACGCACCGATGCGCAGATGGCATTGGCCACTCAGTTTGCTTTTGAAGCGGGTCCAATCATCGAATGGGCGAATGCGGTCAAAGCTGCGGGCGTTGATATCCCGATCCATATCGGCATTGCGGGTCCTGCAAAACTGCAAACCCTGATCAAATTCGCCATTGCTTGTGGCGTTGGTCCTTCGCTTAAGGTTTTGCAAAAACGCGCTATGGATGTGACCAAGTTGCTGCTGCCTTACGAACCCACTGACGTTCTGACTGAACTGGCGGCACACAAAGCTGCAAACCCGGATTTCAACATTGAATCCGTTCATTTCTTCCCACTTGGCGGTATTAAGACCAATGCTAATTGGGCAATTAACAATGGCGGCGAAAATGCTCGCCCCGTAAACCCGTCCTGAAAGGCCTGACATGACCCGCACCATCGTTGAAAGCAAATCCAAGACAGCAATTATCGGATTTGACCAGCCGTTCTGCGTGATCGGCGAGCGGATCAACCCCACTGGCCGTAAAAAGCTGGCGGCTGAGTTGGAAGCAGGCGACTTTTCGACTGTTGAAAGAGATGCGGTTGCACAGGTTCTGGCCGGTGCAACAGTGCTCGATATCAATGCTGGCGTTGTTTACAACTCCAACCCCAACCCGAACGAGACCGAGCCGCCGCTGATGCGCAAGATCGTTGAGCTGGTTCAGGGCTTGGTTGATGTGCCTTTGTGCATCGACTCGTCGGTTCCCGGCGCACTAGAGGCAGGTCTGGAAGTTGCTGAGGGTCGTCCCTTGCTGAACTCGGTTACGGGTGAAGAAGAGCGTCTTGAGCAAATCCTGCCTCTGGTTAAAAAATACAACATTCCGGTTGTGGCAATTTCCAATGACGACACTGGCATTTCCGAAGATCCCGATGTGCGTTTTGCGGTTGCAAAGAAGATCGTTGAACGCGCCGCAGATTTTGGCATTCCCGCTCATGACATCGTAGTCGACCCGCTGGTAATGCCTGTCGGCGCAATGGGAACTGCTGGTTTGCAGGTATTCGCTCTGGTGCGTCGCTTGCGCGAAGAACTGGGTGTGAACACCACGTGCGGCGCGTCAAACATCTCGTTTGGTTTGCCAAACCGTCACGGCATCAACAATGCGTTCCTGCCAATGGCGATGGGTGCAGGCATGACTTCTGCGATTATGAACCCGGTTGCACTGCCCGTTGGGCCGAAGAAAATCGCGGAAAAGCGCGCCGAAGTCGAAGCGACAGGGATCGTTTTGCCGGCAGATATGGACGACGAAGCATTTTGCCAGATGTTCGGTTTGGGTTCGACCAAAGCGCGTGCGGGTAAAGAAATGGAAGCCATTCGTGCTGCGAATTTCTTAACCAACAATGATCCGCATGGCGGTGAATGGATTAAGTTCAACAAAGCCCCGGCTAAAGAAGGCGAAGAAGGCCGCGGTCGTGGTGGTCGCGCTGGTGGTCGCCGTCGTCGCGCTTGATCCTAGAATTCACCTCTACAAAAAGGCCGGGTGAAAGCCCGGCCTTTTTTTGTGTAGCTTGCAATGGAAAATGGAGCCAAGTTTAACGTAGCGCTGTAGCAATTTGGATTGCCTTTCGTAGCGCACAAACCCAATTGAAGGTATTTTTCTTTATTGTTGTTAAATGTCAATGTGTTAAGAATTGATTTGAATGTTAGTTTGAGGTTGTGGAGGTCGAATTAGATTTCATAAAACGAAATTAACATGAGGTGTTTGAAAACCAGTCACCGTGTTGTTGACCTGAGTTGTATCTGAGCGTTTCTTCGGCGCAACAAACGGAGGATCAAATGCGTTCAACAGCTCGAGTGGTAGTTATTGGTGGCGGTATAGCAGGGTGTTCTGCCCTTTATCATCTTACGCAAGAAGGATGGACAGATGTCATGTTGCTGGAGCGCAATGAGCTGACTTCAGGGACGACCTGGCACTCTGCCGCACAGGTGACAAATTTCGGAATGAACCAGACGATGGTTGGCCTGAAGAGCCATTCCATAAAACTCTATAAAGAGTTGTCAGAGGACCCGGAGTATCCAATCAATTACCACCATGCCGATGGCGGCATTCGGCTGGCGAACACCCAAGCTCAAATGGATGGGTACCGTCATTTTGCGTCAATGGCGCGGGGCATGGACGTAGAGTTTGAAGTCATTGATGCCAAAGAATGCGCACGGCGGCATCCCTTGCTTGCAACAGATAATTTGGTTGGTGGACTTTGGGATCCAATGGATGGCGACATCGATCCGGCTCAGTTATGTCAGGCCTTAGCACGACGTGCGCGTAAAGCTGGCGCCGAAGTGCATCGAAACACGCCAGTCACCGCACTGAAACAACAGGCTGACGACAGCTGGATAGTCTCAACACCAAAAGGTGATATACATGCAGAGATTGTCGTAAACGCTTGTGGATACAGGGTAAATGAAGTTGGCGCCATGATGGGGGTCCATCATCCAGTGGCTTCGATGGAACATCAATATTTCCTGACCGAAGAGATCCCGGCGATTAAAGACGCTGGGCATCGCATGCCGCTAATCCGTTGCCCGATCAGTGATTATTATTCCCGTCAGGAAAAGAATGGCTTGCTTGTGGGGTTTTATGAGCAGGACTGCAAAACTTGGGGGATGGATGGGATCGATCCAAACTTTGTCAATGCTTTGTGTCCCGATGATCTGGAACGCGTAACAGATGTGATAGAGGGGGCCATGGAACGCATGCCCGCGCTCGCCGAGGTAGGCATTCATACAGTCGTGAATGGCCCAATCACCTATACAATTGATGGCGCACCATTGGTTGGGCCCATTCCTGGAAAGAGAAATGCGTTTTGTATCATTGGTTTGCGCGCTGGTCTTGGAGAAGGCGGTGGTCATGGGTTGTTGTTGGCGCAGCAAATCGTTCACGGCGAGTCTTGTTATGATACTTGGTGCATAGATCCCCGCCGATTCACGGGCCATTGTAATGTCGAACTGACCGCGCTCAAGGCGATCGAAGACTACCAGAATGAATTCCGTTTTCACTTTCCACATGAACATCGCCCTGCGGGGCGCCCGATGAAGACCACGCCGCTGACCCCGATCTTGGCTGCCGAAGGGGCTGAGTTTGGAGTCGTCAATGGCTGGGAGCGGATGGATTACATCAAGCCCAGCAGAGACTTTACCGAAACACACGGGTTTCGTTTCAATGAAACGTTCGATGTCATTGCTGAAGAAGTGCGCGCTGTACAAAACAGCGTTGGCTTGACCGAAGTGAACGGGTTCAATCGGTTTGAGATGACTGGGTCCGATGTGCACAGTTTTCTGGACCGCATGTTTTGCGGGCGCGTGACCAAAAAGGCAGGTCGCGTTGGTTTGGGTTATATGCTCAATCATAATGGTATGGTTAAATCCGAGGCGACGATTGCAAATTTGCCTGATGGGCGCGTCTGGTATGGATCTGCAGCCGCGTCGGAGTGGCATGATATGGATTGGTTAGAGGCCCATCTGGAGGATGATGAGAATGTTCAAATCAGGTCGCTAACGAACGAACACACGATCCTCGTTTTGGCCGGTCCCAAAGCACGTGACGTCTTGTCCAGCGTCTCACGCGGGGATTGGTCCGCCCAGGCGTTCCCATGGTTGTCCGTCCGCGAGGCCTTTATTGGTATCGCCCCAGCGGTTGTCATGGCGGTCAGCTTTTCTGGCGAGTTGGCCTATGAAATCCATGTGCCGAATAATCAACTGTATGGCGCCTATCTAGTATTGCGTAGCGCAGGTGAAGATTATGATCTGCGCTTGTTTGGTAGCCGTGCTGTTGAATCTATGCGGCTTGAGAAGGGGTACCTCCATTGGAAGGCAGAAATTCAAACTGAATTCGATCCCTTTGAAACCGGATTGCGGCGTTTCGTAAAAATGGACAAGGATTTCGTTGGAAAGGCGGCGCTGATCGAACGGCAGGTTTCGGGCGTGCAAAAGCAGTTGGTGACGCTGAGTTTAGAAACGCGTGAGGCGCCAGCCCATGGAGGAGCGTCTGTTACAAATGCGGGGCAGGTGGTGGGTACCGTCACGTCCGGGGATTGGGGGCATCGCACAGGTTTGAACTTGGCTATGGCCTATGTATCCCCTGAACACGCCCTTGTCGGAGCCGCGTTAGAAGTGGAGGTAATTGGTATGAATGTCCCAGCAACGGTTATCGCAGCTGGGCCTTATGATCCTGAAAATCAGAGGGTGAAAACCTAGGTTTTGCAAAACCTGTATCAACAGGGCAACCGAGTGGTACATCATTCAGTTGCCCGGTTTGGGTTTCACTGGTGTGTTCGTGGGTTCTTCCGTGGATTCACATCATCGGGCCATCGGCGGCCATATTGGGTCGGCAAGACAACGACCTCGACCAGCGGCATAACCGTTACAAGCTCATGCTCCAGGTCAAGTGTCAGCTTGTCAAATTCTTGCGCATCCAGCGCACGCATCGGGTCGTAATAGATTGAAACGTGAAAACTACGCCCCAATTTGAGAATAGACAGATCCACCAGTCGCCCCCCATCTTTGGCCAGAATTTTCCGAATGGCGCGACGCACCTTTGCAATGTGTTCGGGGCCTGCGGTGACCCCGGCCAACTCCCCCAGACCTGACATGAAGTCCTTGTAATATTGTGTCACAGCGGTCAGGCATAAGAGCAGAACGATAATGGAATCCCCGACTGGGGTGATGACGCCCAGTGCTGTATCCTGCAATAACAGTATGCCCAAAATCCCAAGTCCCGCCGCCGCGGTAATAACCCCGTCAAAGGCTGCGGCTTTGGCTTCGAGCCTCAAGACATCACTGTTTCGGCCTGTCTTTGACCAAGAACGGCGATGTACCCACCACAACAAAAAACACGTCAGCCCGATCACTACAAAATAGACAATAAGGGGTTCAAAAATCAATGGTTCGGGCGGGTGGCCTGTTGCGTAGTTATAGATATTCATTACTGCGCTACACATCGCAAACAGCAACAGCCCCAAAAGGGAAAGAGCCCGGAATGTGGTGAATATTGCTTCGTCTGCTGCGTATCCGATGGGGCGCAAACGATCGGGACCGGCGTCTACATTTCGGCTCACGTTCCGACCTAGCAGTGCAGCGGTGAAGCCAATTAGTGAAAATAGGCCATCCACAAGGATCGCATTCGAATTTGACAGGATGGCGGCCATCACACCAGCACCCCCCATGAACAAATTCCCCCACATGCCGATCACCAATGACCGCCCTTCCAGTTTTTTGCGTTCGGATGCGTCCAACGTATGCATGTTTGAAAATCTCGACTGTTGGTGGGAAAGAGGTCGTAAGACGGAAATAGCCCCAAGAGTGTTGGTGCGGCAACCAGGGTCAGTGGGCAAACGTGTGGAAAACGTGTGGAAAACGTACAGGATAGCCTGCAACGGACAAGCGGCTCGCACGATATCTATTCTTGATTATCTGTCAGATGTACCCTGAAATTGTGGTTTCAATCGCCTATGGTGAGGTATAGATCGCCCAAATCACGTTTCGCGAGATAATTTGGATCGGCTCAGGGTTCTTGGGTTTTCTGAATGGTTGCTGCCCGGCGTGTTCAAGCTCAACCTGCCGGATATTATGTTCCGGTGGCTCATCTTAAAGGTCGGATCCATGACACCTGCAGCACGCATTCAGACGGCAATTGAAATTCTCGATACGATCTTGGGAGGGCAACCCGCAGAACAAGCTTTGACCGCTTGGGCGCGGCGCAGCAGGTTTGCGGGATCCAAAGATCGCGCCGCAATCCGGGACCATGTGTTTGACGTTTTGCGCCGCCGGTCCTCCTTTGCTGCACTGGGGGGCGGCAACACAGGACGCCAACTTATGATTGGATCTTGCCGTGCAAATGATGTCTCGCTTGATGAGGCGTTTTCCGGCGGTAGTTATGGCCCATCCCCCCTTGAGCCCAGCGAACAAGAGGCGGGAGCAGAGGCGCGCGAGGCCACAGATCGGCTCGATATTCCGACTTGGTTGTGGCCCGCCTTTCAGGCAGACCTAGGGGCAAAGGCAGATGATGTCGCCCTGGCTTTGCAAAACCGCGCCCCAGTCCAATTACGCGTCAACATCGGCAAATCTAACCGTGGGAACGTCCAGAAAAAATTGCAGGATGAAGGTATCGAAACCGTTAAACATGCAACGGTAGAAACCGCATTGAATGTTCTTGAAGGTGCACGCAAAATCAACAATTCAGCCTGTTTCCAAGAGGGGTTGATCGAGCTTCAGGATGCGTCCAGTCAAGCTGTTGTAGAGGCCTTGTCTCTCAAGCCCGGCATGCGTGTCCTGGATTATTGCGCAGGTGGAGGTGGTAAGGCTCTTGCGCTCTCTGCTCATGATGGAGTGACGGTAGTGGCACATGACATTGCGCCACAACGGATGAAGGACATCCCCAAGCGGGCCGCCCGGGCAGGCGTCGAAATTCAATGTGTCTCTACCGCCGATCTGGGTGAGTTGGGGCCATTTGACATCGTGCTTGTGGATGCCCCGTGTTCGGGGAGCGGCGCATGGCGTCGTGCACCTGCTGGAAAATGGGAGCTCTCACAGGCACGTCTGGATGAATTGGTAGCAATTCAGTCACAGATATTGTCCCAGTGTGCGGAATTGACCTCGCTCGAAGGTGTGCTGGCTTTTGCTACCTGCTCGCTGTTGAACGTTGAAAATACTCAGCAAGTTGAGAAGTTTGTATCAGCTCACTCGACATGGGCCTGCACGTTTTCGAAAGCCTGGACTCCCCTCGAAGATGGGGATGGGTTCTACACAGCACACTTGACGCGATAACTCGTCGCGAGGTAGCAACTTATGCGGGATATTTTGCGTTCATTAAGCAGGACTTAACCCTTTGGACGCGAAATACTCCAGCAGCTACTTTGACGGAGCCTTGTCGACTTGTCTCATATCACGACCCAAACAACACCTTTGAGAAGCGAAGGGTTAGAGCGCCAACTGAAAGTCTTATTCCTGTTTCTGGGAACGGGGTTCGTGGGCGCCTCTGTTGCGGGGCTGGTCGATGGGGCGACCCAATACGCGCTTTTGGGGACAGGGGCTGTCATGTTCGCCGTTGTTTTGGGGATGACATTCCTAAGATGGTACCCGAGCGGCCGTGACGCCGTAGCATCTTATATCGAAAAGGATGGGGCACCGTGCTTTGTTGTGGATGATGAAGGCGTCATTTTGGCGAAAAACTCTGCCGCATCTGTTGGGTTTGAACCCAAAGAGGATGAAACGCTGGCCACAGCGATGCGGTCAATTTTTGCGAATCCTTCTGCGGTTCTTTTTCGGCTGCAATGCAAAGCAAAGATCGATGGAAATGCGCGAGAGGACGTCGTCACCAAGGTTGGGCAATCGCGGATTTCTGTGCACGTTCTTGAAGACAAAAAATATCTTTGGCGTTTGGAAGCACTGACGGAAAGAAACGGGTCTGGTCGAAGTCTGGATACGCTTCCTGTTCCAATGCTGACCGTCGGGCGTTCAGGAGCTGTGCTGTTTATGAATGAAGCAGCGCTAAAGCTTGTTGGACGACGTGTTAAATCTCTGGACCGGCTTTTTTTTACAAAAGATTTGGAAACCGGATCCCTACAAACTTTGACGACAGAACAAGGTCCAATCCAAGTCACCGTGGTGCTCGGCGCAACATCGAGTGTTCGGCGAGAATACTACATGTTTCCAGTCGAAAATGTAAAAACTTCAGTTGAAGTTGAAATAAATGCAACTGATCTTGGAGCCGACTTCAGCACTTTACCGGTTGCTATGATCAAGATCGCCCCTTCTGGGAAGATCCTCGAAATTAATCAAATGGCGGCTGAGTTTCTAGGTCATAGAGCGGAGACTGGCATGGAGCTTGGAGTCGTTATGCAGGGATTGGGTCGTCCCATTGCGGATTGGCTGGGTGACGTTGCATTTGGTCGAAAGGGACAGTCTTCGGAGTTCTTGCGTCTGACGCGAAAAGACAAAGAAGTGTTCGCGCAAGTGACGCTTAGCCGCGTAACAGACGGTGAGTTAATCGCTGTTTTGAATGATGCAACCGAGCTGAAAACACTTGAAGCGCAATTTGTTCAAAGTCAAAAAATGCAAGCCATTGGCCAATTGGCTGGTGGGGTTGCTCACGATTTCAACAACCTTTTGACTGCAATTTCAGGGCATTGTGATCTCTTGTTGTTGCGACATGATCAAGGTGACCAAGATTTTGGGGATCTGGTTCAAATCAACCAAAATGCCAATCGCGCCGCTGCTTTGGTGAGCCAGCTGCTTGCCTTTTCCAGAAAACAGACCCTGCGCTTAGAAACGTTGGATTTAAGGGACACTTTGTCTGATCTGACTCACTTGCTCAACCGTTTGGTCGGCGAAAAGATCACGTTAACACTCAGTCACGACCCGATATTGAAATCAATTCGCGCAGATAAACGGCAGTTGGAACAGGTTTTGATGAACCTCGTTGTTAATGCACGAGATGCGATGCCTCAAGGTGGTGAAATTCGAATCGAAACCGAGGTCGTTATCCTTGATGAGCCTCTCGAACGAGATCGCGCAGTGTTGGCGGCCGGCGAATATGTAAATGTCAAAGTGCTCGACGAAGGCGTTGGGATTGAACCCGATAAGCTGCAAAAGATTTTTGAGCCGTTTTACACAACAAAACGGACTGGCGAGGGCACCGGACTCGGGCTTTCGACTGCTTATGGGATTATCAAACAAACCGGTGGGTTTATTTTTGTGGACAGTATCCTGGGTAAGGGTACTGAATTTAATCTATTTTTCCCAACTCATGAAGTCAAAACGTCTACTGAAGTGACCTCTAAGATTGTGCGTGAGACCAATTTTACGGAAAAAGCAGAAGGGGTGGTTTTGTTAGTCGAGGACGAAGCGCCTGTGCGAGCTTTTGCGTCACGAGCGTTACGTTTGCGTGGCTATACCGTACTAGAAGCTGAATCCGCAGAGGAAGCCTTGAAAACACTTGAGGATGCAAATCTGCTCGTGGACGTTTTTGTCACGGATGTTGTTATGCCTGGTTTAGATGGACCAACTTGGGTGCGGCAAGCTCTCAAAGACCGGCCGCAAGTCAGAGTTGTTTTTGTTTCAGGTTATGCAGAAGGTGCCTTTGATGAATCCAGTCAAAAGATTCCAAATTCTGTGTTCCTTCCCAAACCGTTTTCCTTGAGCCAACTGACTGAAACAGTACATCAGCAATTGCATTAGCAATTCAGAGTGTAAGTCAGAGCTTGCGCGTTTACCTCACCAACGGTTCCTTCGAAACATAGGTAATAGACCAATGCTGTTTGATCGCTTATCCTTTGTTTTGAGGGCCGCATCTCCTTAAAAATAGACGGTCGATAGTAGTAGCAGGCGAGTAAACGCAATGGATTCCACTAAAGTACTGGACAGTTCATCGGATAGCTTTGATTTGGGAGATCGCACAGTCTTTGTGACGGATACTCAGGTTGGAGAAGTCGAGAACGATCATGAGATAGTGCCACTCCTTCCTTTGGGTGAACTGGATGGATTGGCGCTTGCTGCGGGTACAGATAAAAGTTCTAAACGGCATGATTATATGCGGTTTTATGAATATCTCTTGGCGCCATATCGTGACAAAGCGTTCACATTTCTTGAGTTGGGTGTCGGAATTCCAAGTCGAAAAGCCCCGTCTTTGCGGACGTGGAAGGCCTTTTTCCCTAAAGCACAGATCGTTGGGGTCGATATAAAAAAGGTTTCTAAGAACTTTGAAGAAGACCGTATTGCTGTAGAAATTGGGGACGCCTCCAGACCTCGGTTTTTAAAACGGGTCGCGCGAAATTGGCAGCCGTCCATCATTTTGGATGATGCCAGCCATTTCTGGTCGCATCAGATCATTGGGTTGCAAACCTTGTTCTCCAAGCTACCAGCAGGCGGCATCTATATCATCGAAGATATCCATACGAGTTTCCTATCGAATGAAGAGGGGTCGCAGTATGCTGACCATTCTGAGTCTCTTTGGAGCTATATTAATCGCTTGCAGGCAGCCTTAGCTTGCGCACAACGTCATGGGCCTGAGCTAAGCGATGAAGAGAAGCATATGGTTGCTTGGATTGATGCGATCTTTGTAAGCCGGCGGACGGTTGCGATCATTAAGCGACAGAAAAAACGACGCCGAGAAGTGTAGCTTTCATTAAGTTGAAGCGTTGATGAAAATACTGCTGGTTTTATCTGATTTACAATGACAGCAGGGCCTATCAACTGGGTGGAACAAACTGGCGCCTTTGCTCGGTGGCTCTGACTCGGCAGCAACAGCCATGAGCGTGGTCGTTAATCAAACCCATCGCCTGCATAAAGGCAAAAACCGTGGTCGGTCCAACGAATTTCCATCCGCGCTTTTTGAGATCTTTAGACATTGCAATAGATTCAGCTGAGGTCGAGGCGGTTTGCGGTTCAAGACAGTTTTCGGGTTTGGGTTCAAAACGCCAAACATAGGCTGCAATCGAACTTTCAGATCTGACCATTTCTTGTGCACGTTTTGCATTGTTTATGACGGCTTGAATCTTTCCTCGGTGGCGGATTATACCCGCATCGTGTAGAAGGCGATGTACATCGTCTTCGGTGAATTGTGCGACACGGTTGAAATCGAATTCAGCAAATGCAGAACGAAAATTGTCGCGTTTGTTCAGAATTGTCCGCCAACTCAACCCGGACTGAAAGCTCTCTAGACACAATTTTTCGAACAGGCGCTGATCGTCATCGACGGGATAACCCCATTCGCTGTCGTGGTAATCAAGAAACTCGGGTGCAGAATTGCTCCAATTACACCGATTTAGACCATCCGGGCCTAGGGTAACCTTGCTCATTTTTGATCCATTTTTGTTCCTATAGCCAAGCTGGAATTCGGATCCGAGATCAACCTTTGGATTGCGTTCTATACCAATTTAGAACATATACGCGTATCGCTGAAGCTAATCCAGTTCCGGGATCACGATTTACATCTATTTCGGAAGCTAGAACGTTGATTGGTATGTTTTTTTTCTTTGATATATCGCGAAACGCGTTCCAAAACTCATCTTCAAGAGACACCGAAGTACGGTGCCCTTTAAGTGTCAACGAACGTTTGGCCGGTGGCCCGCTCATTCTTCGACCTTGTGCCTGTCCAAATCTTGGAGGGCCTTTTTCAGTTTGGTTTTGTTTGCCGCCTTTTGGGTTTTGGTTTGCCCAAATTTTACAGCGTTTTTGTCGGCACGAGCCTTTTTGTCGACCCGTGCCTTATCTTTGCGAAACCGGTTCAGATTGACCGGTTGCGTCATCAGTCTTTGGGACCAATCATATCTTCGGGGCGAACGACGGCGTCAAAAGTCGCTTCATCAACGAACCCCAAGGCGATCGCTTCTTCTTTAAGGGTCGTGCCATTTTTGTGTGCCGTTTTCGCGACCTTGGTTGCGTTGTCGTACCCGATAGTAGGCGCCAATGCCGTCACTAGCATGAGTGATTCTTTCATCAGTTTTTCGATACGAGCCTCGTTGGCCTGAATGCCCATCAACATGCGCTCAGTAAAACTGGCGGTTGCGTCGCCTAGCAACTGGATGGATTGCAGCAGATTGTAAGACATCATCGGATTGTAGACGTTCAACTCGAAGTGGCCCTGCGATCCTGCAAAGGTCATCGCCGCGTTGTTGCCCATTACGTGTGCCGCAACTTGGGTCAGTGCTTCAGCCTGCGTAGGGTTCACTTTGCCAGGCATGATAGACGAACCAGGCTCGTTTTCGGGCAAAATCAATTCCCCCAAACCGGACCGAGGACCTGAACCGAGGAAACGAATGTCATTTGCAATTTTGTAGCAACTACCGGCGATGGTTGCCAAAGCGCCCGACAAAAAGACCATAGCATCGTGTGCGGCCAAGGATTCGAATTTGTTTGGCGCGGTCACAAACGGCAGGTCGGTAATTTCAGCCATGTTCGCGGCAACAGTTTCACCCCAGCCATTTTGTGTGTTTAGGCCGGTTCCAACGGCTGTGCCACCTTGCGCGAGCTCATAAATGCCAGGCATTGCCGCATGTACGCGGGAGATACCCTGCCGAACCTGATGCGCGTAACCGCCAAACTCTTGTCCCAACGTCAAAGGTGTTGCGTCTTGTGTGTGAGTCCGACCGATTTTGATAATGTCTTTGAACTGTTCTGATTTTTGTTCAAGACCAGACGCTAACTTTTCCAAACCGGGCAACAACACATCCCGGACAGACATGGCTGTGGCGATATGCATCGCTGTTGGGAATGTATCGTTCGAGGACTGACCCATGTTGCAGTGATCGTTAGGGTGAACCGGATCCTTGGAGCCAATCACGCCACCCAGTATTTCGATGGCGCGGTTCGCGATGACCTCGTTTGAGTTCATGTTGGATTGAGTGCCAGACCCAGTTTGCCAAACAACCAATGGGAAGTTGTCGTCGAATTTTCCTTCGATCACTTCACCTGCGGCTTGGATGACAGCATCCGCGATGGTCGTGTCCATCTTACCGTTTGCTTTATTTGCTTGCGCACAGGCTTTTTTGATCACGCCGAGCGCCCGGACAATAGCGATGGGCTGTTTTTCCCAACCAATAGGGAAGTTCATGATTGAACGCTGAGTCTGAGCGCCCCAATACTTGTCTGAGGGGACTTCCAAGGGACCAAAGCTGTCGGTTTCGGTGCGGGTTGCGGACATCTCGTCACTCCGTCTGGTATGCTGTTGTATGCCGTTTAACCATCCTGCGACAATCACGCAATTGGCCAGTTGCGCGCAGCATAGGTTGAACCGAAGTGAAGGTATAGACGGGCAAGTGGGTCATTTTTCCCAATTTTTAGAACTGCATCATTGTTCATGGTACTTGCAGCTGTAAGATGACAGGAATGAAAATCTGGAGGCGACTATGCATACATTGACCGTATCAAACCTGCGTGGCCTAACATGGTCGTGCATATTGGGGCTGGTTGTCTTTCTGCTCACGGCAACGGCTTCAACCGCCTCTGGGATCGATCCCTTTATTGGTACCTACCATGGATCTGCCGAAGTCGTGAACGCAGATGGTTCCAAATCTCCGCGAGATATGAGCGTTGAAATTGTGGAAACAGGAGATGGATTTAACGTCAGCTGGAGAACGATCAGCTATAAAACCGACGGACGGGTAAAAGAAAGCGCGTACTCAGTCGATTTTCTGCCAACGAGCCGCGATGGCATTTTTTCTGCAGCGATGAAGCGCAACGTATTTGGTCACGCTGTTCAATTGGACCCAATGAAGGGGGAGCCCTTTGTTTGGGGACGGATCATCGGTGATACGTTGACTGTCTTTTCACTCTTTGTGGATGCAAATGGAGGATATGAGATGCAGCAATTTGACCGAACGCTCGCTGAAAATGGGCTGGTTTTGGAATTTTCACGGCTTAGCAACGGCGAAAAAGCGAAATCAGTTCAGACGTTTCTGGAGAAAGAGTAAGGCTCGCAACGTAGCAGGCCTATGCTTTCTTGCAGACGGTCAAGGTTCCTTAGGATTTACGGAAACTATCCAAAGATACGATTTCCGCATCACCTTTTTCAATCGGTTCGGCTGCGATTTCTTCGAGCTGCTCGATTGATGTATCTTCTACGTCATCGTCATCTTCGGCAGTTTCAAACCGCAAACCAAATTCAACCGAAGGATCAACAAAGGTTTTTATAGAATCATAAGGAACATAAAGGGGTTCCGGGGCATCGCCGAAGTTCAACGTTATGGCAAAACCAATATCCGTCACCACTAGGTTCTCAAACCAATGTTGCATTACGATAGTCATCTCGCCTGGGTAGCGATCTGACAGCCAATCGGCGATTTCTACATCAGGATGCCCTGTATCGAACGTGATGAAAAAATGGTGTGCTCCGGGCAGGCCTGTTTCAGCCACATCCGTTAGTACGGTCTTGATCAAACCGCGCATCGCACTGTGCATCAGGTTTCCGTAGTCGATGTCTTGCGACATTGTAATTCCCCAAAAAATACTTGGCCCTAGCATAGTGGATTCTAGCGGAAACAAAAGGCCACCCTCACATATTTCACCTACAGGAGGTGCGCCAATGCACCGGCTCCTGCCATGAGCCCAAGCACCAGTGCTAGGCGATGCTTAGTCAGCACCATGAGCATGACCGCCAAGAAGCTGAGGAGTAAGGCAAGCAGGTTTAAACTTTCCCAGTTTGGCAGAGGTATTGATATAGGACCCGCATTCCATGGTGACACCTGATCAAACAGCACATGGAGGGCAAACCAAACCGAAAGGTTGAGGATAACACCAACTACTGCCGAGGTAATTGCCCTGAGCGCAGCTGCCAGACGTGGGCGTGCTGCAATGTGATCGAGATAGGGTGCAGCAAGAAAAATCCATAAGAAACAAGGGACAAACGTAGCCCAAAGCGCAACAGCCCCAGCCGCGAGAGCCAATTGAGGGCCACCGTTTAGTTGTCCGGTTAGCATGGCTACAAATTGGGTGACTAGAATCAGAGGTCCTGGCGTGGTTTCGGCCAGTCCAAGCGCATCAATCATTTGAGCCGTTGAAATCCAATGAAACTGATCGACAACTGTTTGCGTCATATAGGCGAGGACTGCATAGGCTCCACCAAAAGTGACAACCGCCAACTGTGCAAAAAACCAGCCAATGTCTGCCAGCAGAACAGGACCACTCACTGTTATGGCAACCAAAGGCAGTAGCCACAGACTAAGCCAAAACATTGCGGTTCTTATTGGATGGCCATTTCGAATGGAAACTGCAGGTCTGGGGGGAGCCGAGGGCACAGTAAAGTACCCCCACAATGCCGCACCTCCGATGATGATTGGAAATGGAAGATCAAATGCGAAAATTGCAAGAAACCCAAGGCCTGCGATGACCCATGCTTGTCGGGATGTAAGGGCACGTTTCGAGAGACCCTTTAGTGCCTGAAGAACGATAACAATAACCGCGGCTTTGATACCCAGAAACACCGACTGCACTAGAGAAGGCTCACCAAAGGCCGCGTAGAGGCCAACAAGCGCAGCGATGACAACCGCACCAGGTACCACAAAAAGAAGGCCAGCAATCAATCCCCCGATGGTTCCACGCAGACGCCAGCCAGCATATGTTGCAAGCTGCATCGCCTCAGGACCCGGCAACAACATGCACAACGAGAGCGCGCGTAGAAACGTGTCTTCGTCTAACCAGGGACGTTCTTCCACCAGTTCACGGTGCATCAAGGCGATCTGAGCAGCTGGACCTCCAAAAGACATCAGGCCGATGCGGCCAAATATTTGTGTCATTTCAAGATAGCTGGGGGTCATGTCAGTGACCTCGGGGTCAGTCGTGGCATTGGTCCGATCTGCTCAGGTCACGGCTAAGTGCCCCGCCTCTTTATAAGTGGGGTTCTCATAGATCTATGTCGAAAATTGAAATGAAGAACAAGACTAAGAATCCGGCTTCTCCGCCACGTTCGGAAAGCGACTCTTGTTCTGAGCGTCGGTGTTAAAAGAGCCGAAGGTGATGTCCCGCACGCGTACATGGGGCTGAATAGATCATCACATACAGAGTTTGTTTTGTGGAAATCGAGTGAAGGTGGAAATTAGTGTGCTGGGAATGCCTTGCCCCCAACGCCACGGGTAACCGAAAGTGGCGTAATTGGGGGCAAGATCCGATCTGGTGACCGGAACCAGTGCCGGATTATGCCCACTCTAGCTTTTGACCGGTCATACAGATGGGCAGTGAATCTTCGGGCAATTGTCCCAACTGCTCAAAAAGCGAAATGAAATCAAACTGATTGTACGCTTCCACCAGTTTGTCCCCGGAAAACCTGGCCATGACCTGGCCGGTTACTTCTATCGGGGCGCCGTTGTCAGCACGCGACGTGTGAACATGTAAAATGGCTGAGACCCATTCATCATCTTCGATTGTTTTCGGCAGCGTGACCTTGATCTCGCCGACATGATGGCGGAAAGCCATAACGAGTTCTCGGAAATCATCCGGCCCGACCTGCATTTCGGGAATAATCCCTTCTGCCATCGCACTCGGATCAAAAAACTTGTCGATCGCATCAAGATCGCCGTGGACCCAAACCTGGTCATACCATTCTTTTAACAACTGGGATTTTTTCATGTTGTCCCTCCTGGGTTGCAAGGCCCAAAATGAGACACAATCGTGAACAATTCCTGAACGATAGATCACGTTTTTGTGGAAGTGCAGGTTTCTGTTGCCAGGTACCTGCGAACCCCGCCTAGCGCTGCAAAGCACTAGGACTTAATTTTCGGTGTTAGGCACTGCTTACGCAGCGACTGCTACCGGAGCACGATTGTCATTTGCAATTGTACATTTTTCGCCGATAACGGTGGCAGACAGCCGAGACAACGCTAACCCCTTTAGACGTCCGTCGATCCTATTTCGACCCCATGATGCCCAAATGAAGCATGTTTGGTGGAGTCGCCGGGTACCGCCCCCGGGTCCGATCCGTTTATTACGAGCGCATTTATGTCCATAGTCCCGAAGGACATCTTCTATATAGGTGACCGGACCGGGGGATGCAAAGGGTTGCAGACCTCGGTTCTGAAAATTTTTAACTTTGAGGGCAGGCGGCGTAGGAGGCATCGAAAAATGCACACTCCAGAGCAACGGCACGGATGAACAGCGTCTCTACCTCTTGTTGCGCGGGCGCGGAAAGAGTTGGCCAGACCTGATCCAGTTGGGCGCGTAGGTACTCGACAACACCCTCGAACCCTTCACCCGCATGCAGCGTGATCCATTCAGCAAACCAAAACGGCAAATCATTTCGCGGCGGGTTTACCGGCGTTGCCCAACTGAGATAGGTCCATTCCGCCACAACCAGCACCGCCAGCATCAGCTCATACCGACCTGATGCAGCGGCTTCGGCCATTAGGTCTTGAAAATCTCGGGTCGCGGCTGCTGGGTGCGCATTGCGTGCTGCCTCACCCATATCCAGCGCATCAAATGAACGTAGGAAATAGGTGTTCTCAGGTCCCGTAATCACAGCCAGAAATTGTGCCGCTGGAACTGAAACCGCGAGACTGGGCGCGTGCGTTATGGCGCTGGCCAATAGGCGTACAAAACCATCGATGAACTGATAATCTTGCGCAAGATACCAGCGCATCTTGCTTAAGGGCAGGGTGCCCGCAGCCAATTCTGTGGTAAATGGGTGGGTCGTTGCTGCTTTCCAGTCCGCCGCGGCAAGCTGACAAAGGTGATCGGTCGCGCGCAAAGTTCATTTCCTCTTTTCAATTTGCCTGGGCGACAAAGCCTGTTTGTCTAACAGATGCAAGGTCAGCCCGAAGAAAGATCTGCTTTGCTGCGACGCGCGGCCATAACATTGTCCTTGAGGGCAATGGTATACGTCATAAGTTCAGCCAAAGCTGCGTCTGCGACCATACTGTCTTTGTTTTGGATGGCATCGGTGATCCGCGTGTGCAGCGCAACTATTTCTTCGCGGGATCGTGCGGTAAAGGTGATCATATTCATCAGCGGCTGCATTGCCTCAACTGCGCCTGCCAATTGATAAGACAAGATAGGGTTGGCCGCCCCGTCAACAAGTGCCCGGTGAAAAGCAACATCCGAAGCGCAGAATGCTTCGTCAGTTAACCCCGGTTGACCCTGACGAAAGATTTCTGCGCGCATAGTGGCCAACTGATCCGCTGTGCGTCGAATGGCAGACAAAGGCGCGCACGCGCGCTCTAGCGCAAACCTAGCCTCGCAAGCGGTGTCAAAACTGACGGCATTCATGCTGAGCAGCAGTGTCGATGTGGTTATCTGTTGGGTATAGGCATCTTCAAAGCTGAGCCTGTTGACAAACGCGCCACCGGTAGCCCCGCGCTGTGTTCGGATCAGGGATTGCGCCGCTAAACGCTTTAACGCTTCGCGAACTGTAGAGCGGGACACCTGAAACTGTTCGCTGAGTTCAGTTTCCGAAGGAAGGCGCTGATCAACGATGAGCTCACCTGCAACGATTGCATCCCGGATGGCCTGTGCAATCTGTGCTGACAGGTCTGAAGGACTCTTGGGATCAATTTTCATTTGGTTGCAGTCCTTTTTAATTGTCAGACAATTGAAAGTCTGACATTTAATCGCTCAAGGGTGAGTCGGGTCTATTTCTACTTGGAGGCGGTCATGAATACCACTGGGCAGCAGCAATCTGAGCATCTAAAGGGGGACTGAGGATCTGCCCGCACTTCTGTTATCCAGTCCAGAAAAGTTCAGATCCATCATGCCAGAATGTGTGATCTACGCCGAAATACCTGACCAAAGACCGTTAACAGTAGCTAGGAGGATGAGCTATGCCATTGATTTCACCGTCGCGACGGTTGCGCAGAACCCCTTTTTCAGAAGGGGTCGAGTCAGCCAATGTAAAGGCCTATACCGTATACAATCACATGCTGCTGCCGACGGTGTTCGAGAGCCCTGAGGCGGATTATCATCACCTGAAAAAACATGTTCAGGTCTGGGATGTCTCCTGTGAACGTCAGGTGGAGTTGCGGGGGCCAGATGCCGGGCGACTGATGCAGATGCTAACGCCGCGTGATCTGCGGGGAATGTTGCCGGGGCAGTGTTTTTACGTTCCAATCGTTGATGAAACCGGCGGCATGCTGAATGATCCGGTTGCGGTAAAGCTGGCGGAAGATCGCTGGTGGATTTCAATTGCGGATAGTGATCTGCTTTATTGGGTTAAGGGCATTGCCAACGGCTGGCGATTGGATGTTCTGGTGGATGAGCCGGATGTCTCGCCGTTGGCGATCCAGGGGCCAAAGTCCGAAACGCTTCTGGAGCGAGTCTTTGGCGAGAGTATTCGCTCGATCCGCTTCTTCAGGTTTGGCATCTTTCAGTTTCAGGGGCGAGATCTGGTGATTGCGCGCTCAGGATATTCCAAACAGGGCGGGTTTGAGATCTATGTCGAAGACGGGGAAATCGGCATGCCTTTGTGGAACAAGCTGTTTGAGGCGGGCGAAGAACTGGAGGTGCGCGCAGGCTGCCCCAACCTGATTGAACGTATAGAGGGCGGTTTGCTGAGCTACGGCAATGATATGACCGATGACAATACGCCTCATGAATGCGGGCTTGGTCGGTTCTGCGATACCCATACCGCAATTGGCTGCATCGGGCGTGATGCCTTGTTGCGGGTGGCCAAGGAAGGGCCCGTTCAACAGATCAGAGCAATATCGATTGCTGGGGACCCTGTGCCAGCCTGCACAGAGTTTTGGCCGCTTTATGCCGGAGGAAAACGGGTGGGGCGGGTGTCATCTGCAGCCTGGTCTCCGGATTTTCGGACCAATGTAGCGATTGGTATGGTGCGGATGACCCATTGGGATTCTGGCGCCAAATTGGAAGTGGAAACGCCCGAAGGCATGCGTACGGCGACCGTACGCGAGAAATTCTGGATTTGATTGTCTTTTCAATACAGTAGGAGAAAGCAAGATGTTCAACGCATTGGTGGTTGATAAGAATGAAGAAACCGGCAAGGCCACGGCTTCGATCAAACAGATCGGTCTCGAAGACCTGCCTGAGGGTGAAGTGACCGTTGCTGTCGAATATTCGACGGTGAACTACAAAGACGGCCTGTGCCTCAGCTCAAACGGCGGTGGATTAGTGCGCAAGTACCCGCATGTTCCGGGAATTGATTTCGCTGGCACCGTCGAAGCGTCCTCGGACGCGCGATACACGCCGGGTGACAAAGTCGTTCTGACCGGCTGGCGCGTGGGTGAGGCGCATTGGGGCGGTTACTCTCAAAAAGCGAACGTGCGCGCTGATTGGTTGGTTCCGTTGCCAGAGGGGCTCGATGAACGTCAGGCAATGGCCGTTGGAACCGCTGGATTCACGGCGATGCTGTCAGTTATGGCGCTTGAGGATCATGGGCTGCAGCCTGGGCATGGTCCAGTGTTGGTAACAGGTGCAGCTGGCGGCGTAGGCTCGGTTGCCACGGCGATTTTGGCGCATTTGGGGTATGAAGTGGCCGGTGTTACTGGACGGCCTGAGACAGGGGATTACCTGAAATCTCTGGGTGCAACTTCGATCGTTGCACGCGAAGAGTTGAATGAAACTGTTAAGCGCCCGTTGGAGAGCGAAACCTGGTCCGGGTGTATTGATGCGGTCGGCGGCCCAATGCTGGCCCGTGTCCTAGGACAGATGAAATACGGGGCTTCTGTTGCTTCGGTTGGTCTGGCCGGCGGTGCCGGTTTGCCTGCAACGGTTATCCCGTTTTTGTTGCGCGGTGTGAATCTGTTGGGGATCGACAGTGTGATGCAACCCTTTGACAATCGTCTGCGTGCGTGGCAACGGATCGCAACCGATCTGCCAATGGATAAATTGGAAGCCATGGTTCACCCAGCTGTCTTGAGCGATCTGCCTCAATTGGGCGCCGATATTCTGCAAGGCCAAGTCAAAGGGCGTGTTGTCGTCGATGTAAACGCCTGAATGCTTTTTGATTGCCAAAAGTTGCGCGGGCGAGATCTCGCGTAACTTTTCTGCAAATGAATTCTAAGTTTGGAATATTAGTGATCTAAATCAAATCTCGCTCAGTAAGATCCGAATAGGACGTTCAAAGCTGTATCTCAGATGGATGAATTTGAGGCAGCACGATTGAAATTCGTTCGAAAGGAACTTGAGTTATGAAACGATTGCTGGCGATGACCGTTGTTGCAGGCAGCCTTGTTGCGTCTGCTGCTCTTTCAGGTGAGTCTAAATCACTGGTCACGGTTGTAACTACTGCTGAGCCTCAAACGCAGTTGATGGCGATGGTTTTGACTATGCAGGCAGCCAAAAAAGGCGCAACTCCGCATGTGCTGCTGTGTGGTCCCGCTGGGGACATTGCGTTGAAATCGGCCCCTGACACCGTGACTGCAGGGCAACCGCCGATGGACGTCAGCCCGCAAAAACTGATGATGGGGATATTGAAGCAACCGGGCGCCAAGATTGACGTTTGTGCGCTATATCTGCCCGGAAAAGCTGCTAAGGCAGATGTATTGCTAGACGGTATCGGCGTTGCAAAACCGGGTGAGATGGCCGGCGCATTGTTGGCTGCAGATGCTCGATTGAGCTTTTAACCGAACGGAGGTCGGGTGGTGTCATTCGCCATTCCGACCACGTCCTTTGAAAATACTGCCGATCCCGGTTCTGACCCGTGTCACAATACCTTGCACGCTTTGTGAAGGCTGCTTGACGAAGGCGCGAAACGAAGCAAAGACTGTGCGCATGACACTGGATATTGATTTTGTCCGGGCGCAATTCCCGGCGTTCTCCGAGCCGTCCTTGCAAGGGCAGGCCTTCTTTGAAAACGCAGGTGGGTCGTATACCTGCAAGCCTGTAATAGACCGGCTGATGCGGTATTATTCGCAACGCAAGGTTCAACCCTATGCCCCGTACGAGGCAAGCCGCTTAGCAGGGGCTGAGATGGACGAAGCCCGTGAGCGCATGGCGGCGATATTGGGTGTTGAAGTCGATGAGCTGAGCTTTGGCCCATCAACAACCCAAAACACTTATGTCCTGGCCCAGGCTTTCCGGCAGTGGATGAAACCGGGTGATGCTATCATTGTGACCAATCAGGATCACGAGGCAAATACCGGACCTTGGCGCCGTTTGGCCGACGAAGGTATCGAAATTCGTGAATGGCAGATTGACCCCAAAACCGGGCATCTTAACCCAGAAGATCTTGATTCATTGTTGGATGAAACTGTCCGTCTGGTTTGTTTCCCTCACTGTTCAAATGTTGTTGGAGAGATTAACCCCGTCACAGAAATCACTGCTATTGCGCATGCGGCAGGGGCTTTTGTGTGTGTAGATGGGGTTTCTTATGCACCGCATGGTTTTGCGAATGTTAGTGATCTGGGCCCCGATATTTATCTATTCTCGACCTATAAAACCTACGGTCCGCACCAAGGGTGTATGGTGATCCGGCGGGCTTTGGCGGAATTACTACCCAATCAAGGGCACTTCTTTAACGCCGACACCCTCTACAAGCGGTTTACGCCAGCTGGACCGGATCATGCGCAGATCGCGGCGAGTGCGGGTATGGCAGACTATATTGAGCTGTTGGCGACCCACCATGGTGCGTCAGAAGGGGATCTCACAAGTCGGGCCGAGTTCGTACATGATCTGATGCGGGCGCATGAGGTTGAATTGCTTCAACCTTTGCTCGACGCGGTCAAGGATCGTAACTCAGTACGATTGTTGGGTCCTGATCAGGCTGAAAAACGCGCGCCAACTGTTTCTCTGTCTTTGACACAAGCGGCAGAACCTGTGGCGGCTCAACTGGCCGAAGAGGGCATTATGGCCGGTGGCGGCGATTTCTATGCCGTGCGGGCTTTGCAATCCATGGGGGTTGATCCGACGCAAGGCGTGTTGCGCCTTAGTTTTACGCATTATACGTCAAAAGCAGAGGTTGACCAGTTGATCACTGCCTTGGATAAAGTGCTGTAACCGTACAAAATAAGGCTGCCCCTAAGGGGTGGCCTTGCGCAAGTGATAATGGGGTTTCTGGCAATAGCGGAAAACTGCCCATAATCACACAAAACTTGCCAGAAAGTGGATCTCGTCCTAGCTTCTTACTGAACTTTCAAGGGGAAGCGGATGATCCTGACGTCAACGGAAGGGCAGGAAAACCTCCCACGGTATTTCGCCCGTGTCATGCAAATGCTGCAAAACCTGCAGTACGGTAAGCTGGAAATTGAATTGCCTGATGGGCGCGTTTTTGCTGTTCAAGGGACGGAGCCCGGCCCCGTTGCAATGATCAAAGTACACAAGTCTGATTTGTTCACCCGGTTGATACGCGAAGGCGATCTTGGTTTTTCAGAAGCATACCTAGAAGAGTGGTGGAGCACGCCCGATTTAAGAGCGTTTATGGATCTGATGCATCTGGGGACAGATACGGTCTATGATTACTTTCCGGGTATGGGGTTGGTTCGGGCTTATGAACGGATGAGGTTCTGGTTACAGCGCAATCATAAAGAACAGGCGAAAAAGAACATCTCACATCACTACGATTTAGGAAACGAGTTCTACAGCCTGTGGCTGGATGATACGATGACTTATTCCAGCGCTATTTTTGAAACTGGACAGGAAAGCTTGGAAAAGGCGCAGATTGCGAAATATGAAAGCTTGATCAACGAGATGGGTGTTCAGCCTGGTGACCACATTTTGGAGATTGGCTGCGGTTGGGGCGGATTTGCTGAATATGCAGCAAAAGAACGTGGGTTACGAGTGACCGGGCTTACTATTAGTCAGGAGCAGTTTAACTTTGCGCAGCAGAGAATTGAAAATGCAGGACTTTCTGACCAAGTTTCTTTCAAGTTGCAGGACTATCGCGATGAAACAGGTCGGTACGACGGGATCGCTTCGATAGAAATGTTCGAAGCTGTTGGGCAAAAGTACTGGCCAATCTATTTTGACACTGTAAACAAAAGGTTGAAGCCCGGTGCGCAGGCAACCTTGCAGATCATTACGGTCGCGGACCGACGTTGGGAGGTTTACAAAAACGGCGTGGATTTCATCCAGAAGTACATCTTCCCCGGAGGGATGTTGCCATCCCCTAAGATTTTGAAGGGACAGATCGAACAAGCCGGTTTGAGAGTGGTCCGATCTCGTGAATTTGGGCAGAGCTACGATCAAACGCTGCGCCGTTGGTATGATGCCTTCAACGGAAAATGGGACCAAATTGCCGAGTTGGGATTTGATGACCGGTTTCGGCGGCTCTGGAATTTCTACCTGACATCCTGCGGCGCAGCCTTTGACACGGGGAACTGCGATGTGACACAGATTACAATCGTAAGACCAGAATAATTCAGGACCACTCAAAATGCCCACAGCCGCTCGTCTCGTCGCCGCAGTTTGCCTTGCGCTGATTGCCTTTCTTGTGTCGGGTATGGTCATCCCTTTGATGCCTGAGGGGATGGACTTTGGATATTTCACTTGGGTTAACGTCGTTTTGGGGGTGCTTTGTGGTTGGATTGTGATGGGCAAGCGCGCAGGACATGGGCTTACTGGGGCAATCAATAACGGTTTGACTGGCGGGGCTGCTTTGATTTTTTGGGGGCTTTTCGTTCAGGGAACGTATGAAATGGTCCGTCGAGCTATGAAAAACCGGTACGATGGCCCCTTTGAAGCGTTGCTTTCGATCTTTGAGATTGGGTTTGAGTATGGAACAACAATTTTTGTTCCCAATATTATTGCTACTGTTTTGGTCGGCAGTGTATTGGCTGGGCTGGCGACTGAACAAGCTTGGCGCCAATGGCGTTGAATACAAACGTAAATTTCGAATAATTGATCTAGGTGAGCGGATCCTGTGACTGATCTCTTTTTTTATGGTTCGCTGCGGTACACTCCGCTGCTTGAAATTGTTTTGGGCCGAGAGGCCTCCGAGATAGATATGATAGAGGCGCATCTGCCAGATCATGCGGTGCACGCTGTCGTAGATCAGGCCTTTCCAATGATCTTACACATGTCAAACGCCAAGGCTCAGGGGGTTTTGGTACGTGGGTTAAGCGACGATGATATAGCGCGACTGGTATATTACGAGGGCGGGTTTGATTATGATCTGAGCCAACACAGCCTCATGACCGAAACGGGAGACACTGCAGCAGGAGAAGTCTTTTTCCCGGCTCCCGGACTGTGGAAAGCTGGCGAGCCATGGTCATTAAAGGGCTGGATAGACAAATGGGGGGCGATGTCGCTGGCCGCCGCGCAAGAAGTTATGTGCCATTATGGGAAAAAGTCTGCAGAAGAAATTGCCGAACGGTTTCCTTCCATCCGTATTAGGGCTGCCGCGCGTGTCGCCGCACAGGCGAGGGCGAAAGACGCCGAATGGGACGTGCATAAGGACGTTGTTGTACACAAGCATGAACGACCTTTTCTGAATTTTTTTGCGATAGATGAAATGGATCTTCAATTTCGCCAGTTTGACGGCAGTCTGAGTCGGGTTGTCAATCGCAGCGCTTTATTGGTGGGACGGGCCGTTGTTGTTCTGCCGTATGATCCTGTGCGCGACACGGTTCTTTTGATACAGCAGTTTCGCGCCCCAGCGTTTATTGCTGGGGATCCGGCCCCTTGGGTTTGGGAAGCTGTGGCCGGGCTGGTTGATCCAGGCGAAACACCTGAAGAAACAGCCAAACGAGAAACCATCGAAGAGGCACACTTGGAACTGTCGCGGTTAGAGGAAGCTGGTCAGGTCTATTCTAGCACGGGGTCTTCTGGGGAGTTTTGCCATCTGTTTGTCGGTTTGGCAGATATTAGTGCTACGGTAAGTGGCGCGGGGATTGATGCCGAGGGCGAGGACATCCGAAGTCAAATCATTTCATTCGATGGATTGATGGCTATGGTCGATGCTCAACAGATAAAAAGTTTGCACCTTTTGGCTGTTGCACAATGGCTGGATCGACATCGTTCACGCCTACGGGCCGCGATTTGCTGAACAGTTTCGGATGATCTCAGCTTGAGGTCACATCGGAGCAAGAGTACACCTGAGCTACGAATATCATAAGTGAGGTCATCATGCGCATTGCGAGCGATCTGGCAGACGCAGTCGGAAAGACACCTTTGATCCGGCTCCGTCGGGTTAGCGAAGAAACCGGATGCGAGATCCTTGGGAAAGCCGAGTTCCTGAACCCGGGCCAATCAGTCAAAGACCGGGCCGCTTTGTACATCATCCGGGATGCCATTGCGCGTGGAGAGTTGAATCCGGGCGGTACAATCGTTGAGGGGACTGCCGGGAACACTGGGATTGGTCTGGCGCTTGTTGGGGCCTCGATGGGGTTCAAGACCGTGATTGTGATCCCTGAAACGCAATCCGAAGAGAAAAAAGATATGCTGCGGTTGGCTGGTGCTCAGTTGGTGCAGGTTCCCGCAGCCCCATATCGCAATCCCAACAATTTTGTTCGTTACTCCGAGCGTCTGGCGCGCGAGCTTAACAAAACGGAACCAAACGGCGCCATCTGGGCCAACCAATTTGACAATGTTGCGAACCGTCAGGCGCATATCGAAACAACCGGACCGGAGATTTGGGAACAAACCGAAGGTAACATTGATGGGTTTGTGTGTGCGGTTGGATCGGGGGGAACCTTGGCCGGTATCGCAGATGTCCTGCAGCCCAGGGGCGTCAAGATTGGACTTGCGGATCCGATGGGGGCAGGGCTGTTCAGTTTCTACACGACAGGTGAACTAGCCATGGAAGGTGGTTCGATCGCCGAAGGCATCGGGCAAGTTCGCATCACAAAGAATCTTGAAGGGTTCAAACCTGATTTCTCTTATCAGATACCCGATGCCGAGGCGTTGCCTTACGTATTTGATCTACTCCATGAAGAAGGGTTGGTCTTGGGTGGCTCTTCTGCGATTAATATCGCAGGTGCGGTCCACTTGGCAAAGGATCTGGGACCGGGCCATACAATCGTGACTGTGTTGTGCGATTATGGGACGAGATATCAGTCGAAGCTCTTCAATCCCGATTTCCTGCGCGAAAAAGATCTGCCGGTTCCAGACTGGATGACAAAAGCTCCGTCTAGTATTCCTGGTGTGTTCGAGGACGTTTGAGGTGATCTTGATGCGCCGCATAGTCGTCGCGGCGCTTGCCGTATTTATGCTGGGCCTGAGCGGTATCGCAGAGGCCCAGCTTTCTGAAACCAGCCGCGACTATTACAAGGCCTGGTTAAAAACAGCGGCGCGTGCTGAAGAAGCTGTAGATAACTCCAGAGCCTCAAGTGCCGCGTTTGGCAAATTGCGCAGTGAAATTTCCGAATATCGAGAGATTTTTGCGGTTGCGCGAACTAAAAATTCAGAGCGTATTCATACGCTTGAGTCTCAGCTCAAAGCTCTTGGCCCCAAGCCCGAAACCGGTGAAGAGCCCTCGGATATTGCTCATCTCCGAAAAATACTGACTGAACAGTTAGATGTGCTGAGAGTTCCGCGGATCGTATCAGAAGAAGCCTATAGCCGCGCAAATGGTTTGATCACAGAAGTTGATCGCATCATTCGCGAGCGTGAGGCTGCGAAATTGCTTTCACGTGGCCCATCACCGTTAAACCCCACATATTGGCCAGATGCATGGACAAGCCTCGAAAGAGCCAGTTCGGGTTTGATCAATGAAACGGCGAACAATTTGCGGTCCGATGTTGTGCGTCAAAAAATTGAAGATCAGTTGCCTATGATTTTGGGGTTGCTGTTCGCTGGCGTTGTATTGATTTTCAGAGGACGCAAATGGTCTGAACGGTTCGGGGATTATTTGCGCAGCTTTGGAGGGGCAGGAACCGGAGTTTGGAGCTTTGTCGTATCGCTGACCCGTATCCTTCTGCCCTTCATTGGAACAATGCTATTGGTGCAGGCGGTTTCGTTGGCGGGTTTTTTGGGGCTGCGTGGGCAACTTGTTTTACAAGGGATTCCAGCCTGGGCCGCCATTTTTCTCGTCTTTAACTGGATTGGGCGGCAAATTTTTCTGCTGCGCCGTCAAGAAGAACTACAAGTCCTTGCGTCGATGCGTATCGCCGAATTGCGGTTGTTGATCGATCTTCTGTCAACAATGCTCATTCTGCATGGTTTGGTTCAATTACTCGGCACTGTTGAGAATATATCAGAGGCGACGCGTGCGGTCATCGGGTTTCCTGTGGTTTGTGTGACTGCTTTGATCTTATTGCGGATGCAACGCCTGCGGTCTACGGATGCAGGACAAGACGCACTCACGGGCGGCAGAGAAAAAAGCCCGCAAGGGTTTTCGCGTCTCATCGAACTTATTCGCCGCGCACTTTATTTACTGGGCCTAATTGCACCCATTTTGGCGGCGGCAGGTTATGTCCACGGTGCCGAAGCTCTGATTTATCCGGCTGTCACGTCATTAGCACTGATCGCAATCATGATCATCTTACAACGCTTTTTGGTAAATCTTTATGTTTGGATTTCCCGCAGCGGAGACACTGCGCGTGATTCACTGTTTACGGTTCTAATTGGTTTTGCCTTAGCGCTTCTTTCTTTACCAATTCTTGCGCTCCTTTGGGGGGCAAGAGGTGAGGTCATGACCGAACTCTGGAGCAAATTGCTTGAGGGGTTCCAGATTGGTGGAACTCGGATTTCTCCAACAATCTTTTTGACCTTCGCAGCGCTTTTCATGTTTGGCTATACCTTGACTCGCTTATTGCAGGGCGGTTTACGAAACTCGTTGTTGCCAAAAACGAGCATCGATCCGGGGGGGCAAAATGCCATTGTTGCCGGAACCGGCTACGTCGGCATTTTTCTTGCTGCCTTAGTGGCTGTGACTGGTGCAGGGCTTGATTTATCTTCTCTGGCCATCGTTGCAGGTGCTCTCTCTGTTGGTATCGGTTTTGGTTTGCAAACGATTGTCTCGAATTTTGTCTCGGGAATTATTCTCCTTGTCGAGCGCCCAATTTCCAAAGGGGACTGGATCGATGTCGGTGGTAGAATGGGGTATGTGCGTGATATCTCGGTGCGTGCGACCCGGATCGAAACCTTTGATCGGACCGATGTCATTGTTCCCAATTCGGACCTGATTAGTGGGTCAGTTGTGAACTACACGCGCGGGAATACTGTCGGTCGCGTAATCGTACCAGTTGGTGTTGCCTACGGAACGGACACTCGTTTGGTTGAGAAAATCCTTGGTGAAGTTGCCAATTCGCATCCTATGGTGCTCGCAAATCCAGCGCCTAGCGTTGTGTTCCAAGGGTTTGGCGCAGATTCTCTGGACTTCGAAATTCGCGCCATTCTGCGAGATGTGAATTGGGTTCTCTCAGTTAAGTCTGACATGAACCATGAAATTGCTAAGCGGTTTACTGAGGCTGGGTTGGAAATTCCCTTTGCGCAACGTGATATCTGGTTGCGAAATCCCGAAGCGTTGGCTGGCGGCGGTGTGCCATCAGAAAAGACCGAAACGACAAATCTGGTCGGTGAGCCGATTGAGATGACCGAAGCAGACCTGAGCGTGGAGGCCCCGGATGAGCACTGAGTTGTTATTTCTTAAAGATGCATATCAAAAGACGGGACTGGCAACTGTAATTGCCCATACGCCCGAGGGCGGTGTTGTCCTGGACAAAAGCCTGTTCTATGCCACCAGCGGCGGTCAGCCAGGGGACAGTGGAACTCTTTGCTGGGATAATAGCGAAATGATCGTAGCCACTACTATCAAGGTTGACCGTGGAGCGATTGCGTTAGTCCCGGTCGATGGGCAGAGCCTGCCGCCTGTTGGAACAGAAGTCAGCATGGAGCTGGATTGGAGCAAACGTCATGGGCACATGCGTGTGCATACCGCCTTGCATTTGTTGTCTGTTGTGATCCCCTTGCCTGTATCCGGTGGGTCTATAGGTGCTGAAAAAGGGCGGTTAGATTTCAATATGCCCGACGCCCCTGAGGACAAGGCGGCTTTACAGGCACAACTGCAGTCATTGATCGACCAAGACTTGCCTGTTCTAGCAGATTCTATCACTAACGAAGAATTGGAAGCTAACCCAGGGTTAGTCAAAACTATGTCCGTCTCTCCACCACGCGGAACAGGACACATTCGTTTGATCCGCATTGGAGAAGGAGGTGCTCAGGTCGACCTTCAACCGTGTGGCGGAACGCACGTTACTCGTACCGGAGAGATTGGAAAAATCCGTTTGGGCAAGGTTGAGAAAAAGGGAAAAGTAAACCGCCGCATTTACCTGCATCTTGAAGCATAAAAGTACAAAAAAGCCTCTTGCAAACCGGCGCAGTATACTTCAGATAACGCCACAGTGGACAGGTGGCCGAGTGGTCGAAGGCGCACGCCTGGAAAGTGTGTAGGCGGGAGACCGTCTCCAGGGTTCGAATCCCTGTCTGTCCGCCATTATCCCCATTGCGAACCAGTGACACCGCCCTGACGGGCACGGATTTTTCCGTGTTATCAAAGGGGTTTGCGGGAACCGACCGGACCTCATAGACGCGCTGCCAGGCCAAGGCTGGGCTCAGAATGGCCCTCAGTCTCAGTTTGGGCGAACCTCACCCTTTGCGGTTCGGCCCTCTTTTCTCACGCTATTTCAATGACCTGACTTCGAACCCCGCCAAAACCCAATCGCGCGTTCCGAACGATATCCATGCCAACGGAGATCGAACACGCGGTAGGCGCATTGCTCAGGATCGCAGCGAAAACCCGGGCGGCGTTTGGGGTGCTTATGGATGAGGAATGGGATCGAGCGCCAGTCTGACCGTGAAGCGTTCATTCAGCCGGTCATTGATTTCGCCGATCGCGTGCGGGCGTTTGCTTTGCACCCAAGATCAGTTTCGAGCAGCAATGGAGATGACGATGTCCCACAATCAAATTGAACCCGTACCGGCACGACAAGAACATTCATGTCCCGGAAGCATCCTGGCGCTGGACCTTGGAACGCAGACCGGCTGGGCGCTGCGGACCTCCGACGGGCTGATCACCAGCGGTACAGCATCCTTCCGCAATGGCCGGTTCGATGGTGGCGGCATGCGATATCTGCGCTTCACGAACTGGCTGGGCGAATTGGAACGTTTGTCCGGTCCCATCGCTGCCATCTGGTTCGAGGAGGTCCGTCGCCACGCAGGAACCGACGCCGCGCATGTCTACGGCGGTCTGATGGCCACGCTGACAGCATGGGCTGAATTGCGAGGCGTGCCGTATCAGGGTGTTCCCGTTGGCACGATCAAGAAACACGCCACCGGCAAAGGCAACGCCAACAAGGCCGCCATGATCGCCGCCGCCAGGACACGCGGGTACAGCCCGGCGGATGACAACGAGGCCGACGCCATCGCAATCCTGCTTTGGGCCATCGAGACCGATGGAGGCGTGGCATGACTGGGATGAGTTTCACGCCCAGAGGTTACGGTGGGTATCGTCGCCAACCCGATCAGGTCAAACGCGACGGCTGGAAAGAACAGGGTTTGTTGGCGGTGTCACTGGATGACGACCGGCTTACATGGCCGGAGCGGGAGCTGGTCCGCCAACTTGGCGAGCGTCTTTATGGCAAACGCAAACAGGAGACGCACAATGGGTGAATGGACAACCGCGATGGTCGAGGACCGGTTGGAGAGTGCGGCCGACGTGTTTCGTGTCTTGCCCAGCGTCATGCCACAGGGCTTCTTCAATGCCTGACCCGAGTATTTCCACAGCTTCGCGGACAAGGTCGGTCAGGAGCCGCAGATGCGTCGCCCCCGGCCGGGCCCGCGCCAGATTTCTGAGGCAGAGGAGGCATTGCTCTGGCTGCGCTGGCTGGAACGGGACGATGCCCGGATCGTCTGGTTGCGGGCCGAGCGCACGGCGTGGAAGTCTATCTGCTGGGAGATGGGGCTCAGCCGAACCGCCGCGACACGTCACTGGCACTACGGCATCGCGCTCATCACCTGGCGGCTCAACGGGCGGGTGCCCTCGGCAAGACGCTCAAAGCGGTTCGTGATCGAAAACGCCAACGGCCTGTCAAGAAAAATCGTCCTGTGAGGCAATTTTCGGGTGTACACCGGAGCGCGTGACACTTTCGCTCCCAGGGGATACAAATCTGGCATACTCGGGAGAGGCGCGAGCAAAACAACCCGCGCCGCTGGACCCCGGGGCCCAACCAAGGGTCCATCGGGGGGCCAGGCGTCTAACCTACTGACTTTACGGGTCCTCTCATGTTCGTTTGTCAAGTTTTTTTCGCGCTGATGGTTCCGGTCGAGACTTTCGTCCGGTCTTGAGTTCATGATCAACGCGCGTTGCTGGAGGCAGAGCTTTCGAGACGACGGTAGATCACACTCTGATGCGCGGGTTGGTTACCGCAGGACCGTTGATCCGTCTTGGGCTTGCCTTCTGTCTTCCTGCGGGCATCGGCGCGGTGTGAGCCGGCCGGCCACCAAGGACCCTCGAGGGTTCCCGGGGCAGCTCTGCCCCCGGCAACGCGCGTTGGTTTTTGTTGTCGTACTTTCTCCTGCTGTTTTCTGTTTGTCGGGATCTCTCAGGAGAAGCTGGGCTCAACCGGCTGCACATGTCGTGCGATGGCCCAGATAAATGCCGCCATCTCGCGGGCGATCGCGGTGGTCACCACCGTTTGCGCTTTGCCGCGCGCGGCCAGCCGACGATAGCGCGCACAGAGCCGGACCTGCGCTTTCCATGCAATGTCGCGCACCGCTTTGGGCAGGTCGTCTAGGCGGGCAAGATTGTCTGGGCCAACTGCCGCTTTGTGGCGGTATGTCCAAGCCCCTTCAATCAGAACCCGGCGCGCGTCCTTTGAGCCCGCCTTGGTGATGCCGCCTCTGGCTGTGCGGCCGCCACTGGAATATTCTGATGGCACGAGACCGAGATAGCTCATCAATTCACGCGGTGTGTTGAACCGGCGCATATCACCGATTTCCGCAACAACCGTGACCGCTGTGACAAAGCTCACACCACGCATGGCCTGAATGGCCATCACAACGGGCGCCATGGTCCATTCCGGTATCAGATCCTGGATCTGACCTTCAATGCGCGCGAGCCTATCCGCAGCATCATCGACCGCTGCAATGTACTCCTGCAGCACAATTTGGTGGGCCGGATGCTCAAAACGCTGCTTGGAAAGCCAAACACGATGTTTCTTGGTCCAGTTTCTGCCCGTCCGAAAGATCCGATCGTGTCGTAGAAGAAAGCCCGAAAGCTGTTGCCGCGCGCGTCTGAGGTTCTCCATGGCCGAGGTGCGCGCCCGTACCAGATCCCGCATGGCCTCGTGGCCCTCGTCCGGAACCCACACCGCTGTCAATTCACCTGCGCGGTGCAAACGGGCGAGCAAAACGGCATCACGCCGATCGGTCTTGACACGATCACCCGGTCGCGCGGGCGTCATCGAGGGCGCAACAAGCGTGCAATCATGCCCAATGTCAGTCAGGTGCCGATGAATGCCGTATCCGCAAGGCCCGGCTTCATAGCAGAAATGCAACGTGGCGTGTCGTTTCGTGAGTTTGGTGACAAGCCGCCTGATCGCCTCGCGGCTGTTGGCGATTTCACCAAGAAAGCGCACCTCGCCTCCACGCCCGTCTTCGGCAATCGCAACTGCAATCGTCTCTTTATGCACATCAAGTCCAACAAATGCTGTATTATCTCCCATGGTTCGTCTCCTCGTGTATGGGGCTCTGCTCCGTCACAATCGGGCAATCCCCGACATAACACGGCGCAGGCGAGCCACCCGTCTAAACGAACATTGGGTCCTTCCTGGGCGTAAACGTATACGGGGGGGCGCAGCGCGCAATATCGCTAGCGACAGGGCCCGTTTTTTGGGAAGCCACCCCGGCGGGCATCCACCTGCGACCTACTGAAAACCACAACAAAACAAACCTTTGGAGCCGGACACCCCGGTGGCCGCTGGACCCTTGCGGAGTCCAGGCTGGCTGCCGGTGTCCGGAGTCCACCCGATAGAGGCGGACCGAACCGCATGACCCTGAGCTTTGCCCCAGACGCGATCGAGCAATGGCCGCTCGACCGCCTGAAACCCTATGCAAAGAATGCCAAAATGCATGGCGCGGACCAGGTTGCCAAGATCGCTGCCAGCATGGCCGAGTTCGGTTGGACCGTGCCGTGTCTGGTAGCGGATGATGGCGATCTGATTGCGGGCCACGGTCGGGTGCTGGCTGCCGAACGGCTGGGGCTCAAGGAAGCCCCGGTTATCGTGCTGGGGCATCTGTCGGATGAACAGCGCCGCGCCTACAGGATCGCCGACAACAAGCTGACGGAATTGGGAGAATGGAACGAGGTGGTTCTTTCCGGTGAACTGCAGTTGCTGGCATCGGAGGATTTCGACCTGTCGCTGATCGGGTTTGACGATGGCGAATTGGACGCTCTTCTGTCCAGCCTTGATAACGAAACCGACGCAGAGGGCGAAGATGACATTCCCGAACCGCCCGAGGTTCCGATCAGCCGACCGGGCGACCTTTGGGTGCTTGGCAATCATCGCCTGCTTTGCGGTGACGCGACGGTGGCCACCGATGTCGAGCGGGTGCTGGGCAATGTGAAACCGTTGTTGATGATCACCGATCCGCCTTACGGGGTGGAATACGATCCCGGATGGCGCAGCCTAACGGGAGCTTCGACCACCAAGCGCACTGGCAAGGTGCTGAATGACGACCGCGCGGATTGGCGGGAGGCCTGGGCGCTGTTCCCTGGCGATGTGGCTTATGTCTGGCACGGGGCACTGCACGCAACCACCGTCGCCGAAAGCCTCGAGGCGGCCGGGTTCAATGTCCGCTCGCAGATCATCTGGGCCAAGGATCGGCTGGTGCTGAGCCGGGGCGATTACCATTGGCAACACGAGCCCTGCTGGTATGCCGTGAAAAAGACCGGCAATGGCCACTGGGCAGGTAATCGTAAACAGACGACGTTCTGGCAAATCGCCAACAAGGATCAGGACGCGGAAACCGTGCACGGCACGCAAAAGCCGGTCGAATGTATGCGTCGGCCGATTCTCAACAACTCAAGCCCCGGTCAGGCAATTTATGAGCCGTTCATGGGATCGGGCACGACGCTGATCGCAGCCGAAACTACGGGGCGGGTGTGCCTCGGAATCGAGCTGAACCCGGCTTATGTCGATGTGGCCGTCAAGCGCTGGCAGCTGTTCACCGGTCAAGAGGCCGTTCTGAACGGGATCGGCGAAAGCTTCGCGAAAGTTGAGGCCAAGCGTTTGGCTGTGGCCCCGACATTGTAGGGAACCGACGGCGCAGTTTGACCGCATGAATGAAGAAACTAGGCTGGGTGGCCATCTGGGCCGGGTGCAGCCCTTACCAGTAGAACCCTTTTCTTGCGACCCGTCCTGGTGACAAACACAACTTCTTCGGATCCGTCTTTGTTGACCACGTATTTTAACCGGTTGAGCGAAAATAGCTGACCATCGACGGAAACTTCTTTGTGATCACTGGACAGGGAGACATTGTTTAACTCGGTGTCCAGTCGGGCAAGGATCGTTTCTAAAGACTGGGCCTCTAGAAGCCGTACTTCCTTTACAATTTGAGCCAGAGTGATCGGCTCCAAGCCACCCTTTTCACGCTCTTCATTGAGGTGACGCATCGTCTTACGTGTGAAAAAGTACCCTAGTGTTGCGGCAAGGGTCGCCGCCGTTCCGGCGACAGCCCATCCGACGGGTGTGAGACCCAGGAAAGTTGCTGCTGGGGCAATTCCGAGCGTGCTGGCAACTCCGCCGAGACCGACTGCCGTGAGAGCTGAACCTACTCCAAGAGCAGCGCTCGAGGAGAATGCTGCCAGCCCGCCCGTGGCGCCGAATATCCCGGCAGCCGATACCAGACCAAGACTGCCGAGCAAGGTGCTATTCCCGAGGACAAATGCCCCGATCCATGTACTAGATAACGTGCCTGCGATATATCCCGCCGCTCCCGTGGAGGCGATCCAAGCGCCGGATGAGTGAATGACTGGAATGGCAATAGCGAGAAAAGGTAAAGGCATTTGTTGGCTCTAAGGTCTGGCAATAGATGAAAGATAGGTATCCCCTGAGTTGCGTTCAAGTATTCGTGATCCATTCGGTCGAGAAGTCGGCACAAGCCTCGATGAGGCGGCTATGGATGACGCCGGCGGCGCGCGATCACAAGGATGGGGCGACGATTTTGGCGAACACGCCGGTGAACGGCCGGCTTGGCCGACAGCTGGGAGCGATACTTGCGAGCAGCGCCGGACGCTGAACCCAGCATTCGTCGAGGCTCTGATGGGCTGGCCCACCGGGTGGACCGACTTCGGCTCTGTGGCAACGGCGTGTTCCCACTGGTTGCTGCGCATGCGCTCAGAACTCTGGCGGCTGAATTGCTGGCCGATGGATGAGGTGGCGACATGAAGCAGTCGCGTATCATGTCGCTGATCGAGTCCGTCGCCAATGTGATCGTCGGTTACAGGGTTGCTGTACTGACGCAGATCCTGATCTTCCCGGGGTTTGGTTTGCAGGTGATGCTGGTGCAGAACCTGAAACTTGGCATGGTGTTTACCGTGCTGACTATCGTCAGATCGTTCACGCTGCGTCGGGTTTTCGAGGCGATCAGGGTTCGTATGGGCAAACGGAAAACCGCCGCCCCAACGTAGCGGCAGCGGCAATGAATGACATGGGTCAGGATGCGATCTTGTAAGTTCGCCCGCGCCCCTCGACTTTCTGGGAGGTGATAGTCAGGCCGAGGCGTTTTTTCAACGCGCCCGACATCGTTCCACGAACCGTGTGAGGCTGCCAATTTGTGGCTGCGGCAATCTCGGCGATCGTTGCCCCGTCGGGTGCTTCGAGCATCTCGATCAACAGCGCCTGTTTGGCGCCCGTACGGGTTTTCGGCTTGGCCTGTGCCGGATCAGGCTGCGGGGTTTCCGTCTCGATGCCGATCGCTACCAGCCCCGCATCGGTAGTGAACAGCGTGGTGCCGTGGCCATCACCGGTCTTACGCCATGTGGGTTCACACTTGCGGATGTCAGCCTCGACCTCGTCTAACAGGCCGTGTGTGATAAGCGGCACGATCACCTTGTTGGCCGCGCTACCGCGCAAACGATCCGGCAGCGGCAGGGCAATGCGATCGTCCTGTTGGGACGCACGGGACAGGATGAGGGTCTGGGTTTCGGTGAGTTTGGTCATTGGGTAATTGCCTTCGTTTGGGACAGAAACGGGGCGATGTTCAGGATCGGCCGAGGGTCGGTGCCTACCAGTTCGCAGGCCATGGCCAGCGAAGGGTAAACACGAGGATCACCGGATTCAGTGAGACCGTAGACGAAGAAATCCCAACCGTAACTCTCGCGGTTGGCCCAGATCTGGGTCGTGGAACTGTTTGCATCAAAGATCAAAAACATCGTTCGTCTCCGTGGTGCGGGGCGGCGACTATCGCGGCCCTTCTACCGCTTGAAGCCCCGCGCGTGGCGGGGCGGGCAGGAAAGGCCGTGCATCATTCGGCGTATTCGCCTTCCTGAAAGGCGCGGTCGCAAATCTCGCGCAGGTTGTTTGAAATGTCGGCCAGATCGCCAACATGGCCCCAGTGAATCTCGTCGGGGTTGGCCTGGAAATGCTCATCGCTCAGTGTCTGCAAGCGGGCGAGCATGGTGTTGATCTCGGCTTTGCGGGTCAGGAAGGCAGCCAGTGCTTTGTCATTGCTGCGGGTCATCATATTGTCTCCCGTGCTGCGGCCAGCCCTGCGGCGTAGGCGGCTTCAAGCGCGGCTTTGACGTCCCAGACCGAAACCTCGTGAAAATCGAGGCTGTCGCTTTTGCGCTCTTTCAGCGTCTCGATGAAGAGGTGTTCTTTGGCAATACTGGCCATCAGGTTGGCGGGGGCGGTTTGGGTGGTCTTGCCTGTCATGGTCTGGCTCCTTTTCGGTGCAATCAGAATCGCTCTGTTCGCGTGTTCTATCAACGACAATCGAAGCAATAACAGTGCTTTATACGGAAGGGCTTGATTGCAAATGGAAGGCCTGAGTGAACGAAAATACGCCGCCCGAGCAGGCCTGTCGCGCGGTGCGATCCAAAAGGCCAAGGCGGCCGGGCGGCTGGTTTTGCATGCTGACGGCTCGATCGATGCAGCGGCCTCGGACCGGAATCGGGCGGCGATGACCGATCCGTCAAAACAACGTGGCACGACCAAGGACAAACTCAAACCGGTGCCTGATGCGGCGCTGTCCGCCGTTGGTGAAACCCTGCGCGAACAGGGGCTCTCGGCCCCGGCCTCGGGCGGGAACACCACCTTCCTGCAAGCCAAGACCGCCAACGAGGTGTTGAAAGCGCAGGAGCGGCGGCTGAAGCTGCAAAAGATGAAAGGCGAGCTGGTCGACAAGGCTCGCGCCAAGGCGCTGGTATTCAGGCTGGCACGCGAGGAACGCGATGCCTGGATCAACTGGCCGGCACGGGCGGCGGCATTGATGGCGGCGGAATTGTCGGCCGCGCTGTCGGAAGCCGGGCAGGATGTAACACTGGAGACAAGTCTGATGCAGAAGATCCTCGAGACCCATGTGCGAGCCCAGTTGGAAGAACTTGGTGCACATGCCCGGTTCGATCTCACCTGAAACCACAACTGGCATCGGGGAATTCGACGGACACGATGATCTGCGCCGTGCCTGGGCGGAAGGGCTGCAACCCGATGCTGATCTGACGGTGTCCGAATGGGCCGATCAATACCGGATGCTGGCCTCGCGCGCCTCGGCCGAGCCCGGACGTTACCGCACCGGGCGCACACCCTACATGGGCGAGATCATGGATGCGCTCTCGCCCAGCCATTCGGCCCAGCGGGTGGTGTTCATGAAGGCGGCGCAGGTGGGTGCGACAGAAGCGGGCAATAATATGATCGGGTTTGTGATTGCCCATGCGCCGGGTCCGATGCTGGCGGTGCAGCCGACCGTGGAACTGGCCAAGCGTAATTCGCGGCAGCGGATCGACCCGCTGATTGAGGAAAGCGCGTCCTTGCGCGAACGGGTGCGGCCATCCCGGGCTCAGGATTCCGGCAATACCATGCTCTCGAAAGAATTCGCGGGCGGGATTTTGATCATGACCGGGGCGAACTCGGCCGTGGGCCTGCGTTCGGCCCCGGCTCGTTACATCTTTCTCGACGAGGTCGACGCCTATCCGGCCTCGGCCGACGAGGAAGGCGATCCGGTCAGTTTGGCTGAGGCGCGGTCTCTGACCTTCGCGCACCGGCGCAAGGTATTTCTGGTGTCAACGCCAACGGTAAAAGGGGTGAGCCGGATCGAACGGGAATATGAGGCTTCGGACCAGCGCCGGTATTTTGTGCCGTGCCCGCATTGCGGGGAACGGCAATGGCTGAAGTTCGAACGGTTGCGCTGGGACAAGGGCCAGCCGGAAACGGCAGCCTATCAATGCGAAACCTGCGAAGAACCGATTGCCGAACACCACAAGACGGCAATGCTGGAAGCAGGCGTTTGGCGGGCAACAACGGAAAGCGCGGACCCGACCACGGTTGGCTATCACCTCTCGGCGCTTTATTCCCCGGTTGGTTGGCTCAGCTGGGAAAGGATCGCACGCAGCTGGGAGGCGGCGCAGGGATCGGATGATGCCATTCGTGCTTTCAAGAACACCATCCTCGGTGAAACCTGGGTGGAGAGCGGCGAAGCGCCGGACTGGCAGCGGCTGCTCGACCGTAAGGAAGAGTGGAGTGCAGGCACCGTGCCCTCAAACGCGCTGTTCCTGACGGCGGGCGCGGATGTGCAAAAGGACCGGATTGAGGTCGATGTCTGGGCCTGGGGCCGTGGGCTGGAAAGTTGGTTGATCGACCACATCGTCATCGAGGGTGGTCCGGGATCGGAAGCCTGCTGGAATGGCCTCACCGATTTGCTTGGCCGGACATGGCAACATGCCAATGGCAGCCAGATGACCATCGCACGGCTGGCCGTCGACACCGGCTATGAAACCCCGGCGGTTTATGGCTGGGCTCGGAAAGTTGGCTTTGGCCAGGTGGCGCCAGTGAAGGGTATGGAAGGGTTCAATCGCGCCAGCCTGGTGTCGGGTCCGACGTTTGTGGATACGACCATTGCAGGCAAACGGTTGCGCCGTGGGGCGCGGCTGTGGACCGTGGCGGTCTCGACGTTCAAATCCGAGACCTACCGGTTCTTGAGGTTGCAACGGTCAACACCGGAGGAGCTGGCAGCCGGAACGGATTATCCGCCCGGAACCCTGCACCTGCCGGGCTGGATCGACAGCGAATGGCTGAAGCAACTGGTCGCCGAGCAACTGGTGACGGTGAGGAACAAACGCTGCTTTGCCCGGCTGGAATGGCAGAAACTGCGTGAACGCAACGAGGCGCTCGATTGCCGGGTTTATGCCCGTGCGGCCGCGTGGATCCTTGGAGCGGATCGCTGGTCGGACAAACAGTGGGATGAGCTAGAGCGGCAGGTGGCGGCTCCAGATGCCGAGGTCGGCACAGGCACGGTGAGAGCCGTGCGCCAAAACCGCCCCGCGAACCAGCGCCGTTCGGTGCGCTCGAATTACATGAGGTAACCGTGACCACACTGGCAGAACTGCAAACCCGGCGCGAAGCCCTGGCGGCCTCGCGCGCCAGTGGTGTGGCCCGGGTCAGCTATGACGGCAAAACCGTGGAATACAACAGCCTTGCCGAAATCGACCGCGCAATCGATGTGCTGGACCGTGAGATTGCCGCCTTGGAAGGCCGCAGGGTGATCCGGCAGGTCCGAGTGACCACAACCAAGGGATTGTAATGGGCCTGTTTGATGCTTTTCGCCGCCGGGAGACTGGCGGCCCCAGTGGCGTGCGCGCCCGTCTCGAAGGGGCCATGTCGCGGCGTCGTCTGAGGGGCTGGCAACCACCGCTGGAAAACATCAACTCGCTGGTGGCTTCAGGCGGGCCGCGCTTGTTGGCACGCTCGCGCGAGTTGGTTGTCACCAATGGCTACGCCGCCAATGCCTGTGCGGCTTACGCGGCCAATCTGGTAGGGGACGGGATCAAACCCTCGTCTTTGATCGAGGACGGGGAATTGCGGGACCAGGTCCAACGCCAGTGGCTGGCCTGGACCGATCAGGCGGATGCCGACGGACTGACGGATTTCTATGGGCTCCAGGCGATGATTGCGCGCGAGATGTTCGTAGCCGGAGAATGCTTTGTGCGCATCCGGCCACGTCGAGCAGAAGACGGCTTGCCTGCACCGATGCAATTGCAGCTTCTGCAATCGGAAATGCTGCCGTTTGAGAAGACCGAAACCGCCCCCAATGGCAATCGCATCCGCTGCGGCATCGAATTCGACCTGATCGGGCGGCGCGTTGCCTACCATTTTCGCCGCCGCCATCCGGGCGACAGCACGGACAGACGGGACGTGATTCCAGACACAGCGAGAGTGCCCGCCAAGGATGTTCTGCACATCTACCGCGCCATTGATGCGGGGCAGATACGGGGTCTGCTGCATGTGGCACCGGCCATGGTGCGGCTGTTTCTGCTCGATCAATACGATGACGCTGAACTCGACCGTAAGAAAACCGCCGCCATGTCTGCGGGCTTCATCACCAAGAATGCGCCAGAAGAAGCGTTGATGGGAGAAGTGGAAGATACTGGTGAAGGTATTGTTATCGCCAGTCTGGAACCGGGAACTCTGCAGGTTCTGCTGCCCGGTGAGGACATCAAATTCTCGAGCCCCGCCGATGTGGGCGGCGGCTTTGAAGCGTTTCAGTATCGCACCTTGCTGGCAATCTCCGCCTCTCTTGGCTTGCCGTATCATCTGGTCACGGGCGATGTGCGGCAGGCGAATTATTCCAGCCTGCGCGCCGAGCTGGTCGAGTTCCGCCGCAGGATTGGCCAGTTGCAACACGGGGTGATGGCACATCAGTTCTGCCGTCCAGTCTGGCAACGCTGGCTGGAAGCGGCGGCGCTGTCGGGCGCGCTCGATCTGCCGGACATGGCCAGGGCCAAACCGGTCCATTGGATCCCGCCACGCTGGGATTGGGTCGATCCGTTGAAGGATATTCAGGCGCAATTGCTCGGGATCGAAGCCGGGTTGATGTCTCGCCGCAAGGCGGTCGAGGCCACCGGCTACGATATCGAGGAGATCGACCGTGAGAATGCGGCGGATGCCGAGCGCGCAGCGGCTCTCGGCCTCAATTACAGCACCAGCCCCAGCGAGACGCAGGGCGCACGGGCCTCACCGCAAAAGCAGGCTGACCCCAAGCAAACGCCCAAACAATCGAACCAATAGGGAACCACCATGAAAAACTGGTATTCGATCTGCGCCCTCAATGATGGCGCGGAAATCTCGATCTATGATGAAATAGGCACTTACGGCGTTTCGGCGAAAACCTTTCTCGCTGGAATCGGTAAACTGCCTGACAAGGCCCCGTTGATCCTGCGTCTCAACAGCCCGGGTGGCTCTGTGTTCGATGCGGTGGCGATATACAATGCCCTGCAAAGGCACGCAGGCAAGGTCACCGTGAGTATCGACGGCATTGCCGCTTCAGCAGCTTCCTACATCGCCATGGCGGGTGACGAGATCATCATGCCGGAAAACGCCTCCCTGATGATCCACGATCCTTCGGGCATGGTGATGGGCACGGCGGCAGACATGCGCGCCATGGCTGAGGCGCTTGACAAGATCGGTGCCAGCCTGCTGCGCGGCTATGCGGCGAAATCCGGCAAGGCGGAAAAGGATATCGCGGAACTGATGGCCAAGGAAACATGGCTGGATGCCGCCGAGGCGCTGGAGATGGGCTTTGCCGACACGATGTCCGAGCCGGTCAAAATCGCTGCCAGCTTTGATGTGAGCCGGTTCCAGAATACGCCGCCGGAAATTGTGGAGGCGGTGAAGGCTGCCGATGAGCCAGTAGTAGTGCTCACTGAACCCGAACCAAATCCTGACCCAGCGGCCAAGCCAAACCCCGATCCGGACCCCGCGGCCATCCGCTGCGAGGCCATGACCTATGCCAAAACTGTTGCCGATCTCTGCCACCTTGCCGATCAGCCGCATATGGCAGCGGGCTTTCTCAACTCCGAAACCAGCCTCGAGGATATCCGCAAAGCCCTGATCGACGCCAGGGCCGCCGAGAAAGGCGCGAAACGCGCGCTCGCCGATGTTGGCCTCGATGGCGAAGAAGCCGCGCTCGATATCCGCGACCTGCGCTCCTTGCTCGATTTTATTCGACTGGTGTGCCGTACCGCCATGCAGACTGCCGTGCGCATGATCACCACCGGTGTGATGCTGGCACTGCTCGCCGGGGTTGCGATTAAGATGAAGATTTTCGGCGGCGGCCCGTAGCCGTTCGCCTGAACAAGACTAACCCCCAAACAGACCCTCCCATGTGGCGGGTTTCTTCGTTTCTGGAGGACACCATGACCACAACCTTTCACAACCATTGGCGCGACGTACCGGAAAACATCTGGCGTTGGCCCAATTTCTCACCCGCAGAATTCGCCTGCCGCGGCACCGGCAAGCTGGTGATCAACTAACCTGCGCTCGACAAGCTGCAGGCACTGCGCGATCGACTGGGCAAGCCGCTGATCCTTCGTTCCGCCTATCGCAGCCCGGAGCACAACCGCGCCGTGGGCGGCGCAACCCGCTCGAAGCACATGAATGGGGCAGCCTTCGACATCGCCATGTAGAACCATGACCCGGTCGCGTTCGAGGTGGCGGCACGCGCGGTCGGTTTCCTTGGGTACGGCTTCTATCCGCGCTCGGGCTTCATGCATGTCGATCTCGGCCCGGCCCGGCAATGGGGCGAACGCTTCCCGGTCCGGGCGACGGCATTCGCCGAGGACACACCGCCTGCGCGCGAGGTTCTGGCGCAAAGCCGTACCATGAAAGGCGGCGGCGCGGCGGGAGTAGCGACTCTGGGTGCTGCTGGTGTCGAGGTCGCGCAGAGTGTTCTGGCCGAGACCCAAGCCGCCGTCCTGCCGTTCGTCCCGTATCTCGACACGCTTCGCTGGGTGTTCATTGCCGTGGCGCTCGGTGGGATCGCCGTCACAATCTACGCGCGGCTGGATGATTGGAAGCGGGGGCAGCGATGATTGCCACTTTGCTCAGCGGGATTGCTGCCAGTCCATGGGCGCGGGTCGCGCTGCGCTACAGTGCGATCGCCTTCACCATCGTCCTGTTCCTGCTGTCGATGCGCCGCGCCGGAGAGCGAACTGGCCGTTTCATCGAACGCCTCGAAACCACGGAGAAAGCCAATGAAATCCAACGGCGGATGCTGGAAGCGGCGGCAAGCCGTCCTCGTGATCGCGATGAGCTGGTTGACCGGCTGCGCGACGGCGGGTTTTGATGCGAACGGTGCCTCGGCATGCCCGCCGGTCGTGGAATACAGCAGAGAGTTTCAGGCACGGGCTGCCGAAGAATTGGCGGTTTTGCCGGATGGGTCGACTGTCGTAGAAATGATGGGCGACTACGCGGTCATGCGGGAGCAGGCGCGGGTTTGCATGTCAATTTAAGCCTGTCGAACCGACATCTGATCCCGCACTCATTCAACGACGGGATAGAACGGTTGCCCCCAGTTTTCATTTGGGTTGTCCATCATGATGTCGACGAAAACAGGCATCAGAAAACCCAATATCTCCGCGCCGTCCCGAACCTGCGCCCGATTCACTCCGCTGTTCCAGGTCGAACCGCCGTGAACAAGCTGGTTGCGCAGAACGTAGAGCCGATCGAAGACAAAGCTCAAAACACGTGCTGTATCACCGGCCTGAAATGACTGCGCGAATGATCTGGCAGAAGCTTTGAAGCGGTCCGCCCAATCCTCGAAGCCATCGATTCCGTTGTGGTGCTGCCAGAACGGATTGAAAACATAGCGGTTTTCCATAAGCATCCGAACCGGCCCCGAGAACTGCTGCCAGAGCGCCGTGTAAATGCGCTGCTCATTATCCAAAGCGACAAGCCGCCCAAAGAAGTCGACAAATGCGGCGCGTTCACCTGAGGTCGCAGTCTGGAACTCCTGCTCGTCGGCATAGGCGGCATTGAAAGAGATCCAGAGGAAAATGAAGCGTGCGTCATCATCGTCATCACAAGCCTCTGCACGACCGATCCAACTGATGGCTCGATGGGCGCGCAGTCCCATCGTTTCGGGAAAAGCGTCACGAATGGCGCGTTGTTTTGCTTTCAGTGTCGCATGGTCGAGACTATTTTTCATCGCCAATTCCTATTCAAAATGATCAAGGCAGAGCGTCGAAATCCGACCTCTGATGGCCCGCCACCAAATCGCGGAGACCTTCGGGCATCAAGACTTCCACCTTGTCGCCCCATTGATAGAGATGCCACGCCATTTCCAGCCAGCCTGCAGCTTGAAACCTGACGATCAAACTGCCGTCGCCTTGTGGTTCGACAGTTTGAGTGGGGTGAAAACGGAATTCGGCGGCGCGCGCGGCCGCCTTGGGGGCGAAGCGCCACACGACCTCACCGTATTGTTCGGGGTCCTGGTAGACGCCAAAGGCCCGTGACGCGTGGTCCTCGAGGGAGAAGCCCGAGGCAAGAGGGAAGCTTCGTCCAGAACTTTTGCCTCATGGATCCGATCCATGCGGAAATTCAAGATGGTTTCACTACGACCCGGCTGGCGGGCAACGAGGTAGCTGCGGTGGCCTAATAGCATCCCGTGCGGTTCAATCTCCCGCGGTTTTGCGTCCGTTGCACCGTAAATCACCCGCAGCCTAAATGGACCGCGTAACGCCTCGATGACCGCATCCGTCACCGCAGGCATGAGAGCTACTTTGGGTCCAGGTCGTGTTACTTGCCCCAAACTTGCCAGAACCGCTTCCGCGTCAGTTTCAGACCGCAGTGCATCGCGTGTATCCAGGCGCGCGAGAAGTCTGTCGCGAAAGTATTCCAAGCTGCGTGCATGGCGTAGCCGACCGTCTCCGTGTGCGGTACGGGTGGCGATTTCCAGAGCCTCAATCGCAGTTTCCTGCCGGGGTTGAAGGGATTCTGGAATTGGTGTCTCCAGCCGCCAATGGCGCCGCCTTTCGGCATCATCCATGGTTGTCACATTGTCAAATGTGGCATCCAAGGCCTCGGTCATCCGCTGAGCCGTGCGGTGCGATACGTCAAACTCAGCGCAGATATCTTCGAGGCTGACACCGCCCCGGCGGGACGCTGCCATTTGGGCCAGACGAAGCAGATCCTGCGCTTTGGCGAAAGACATTTGACCTCCATGCCAGAAATTGACACCGTCACACGGTAAAGTTGAGAGTGAAGCCTGTCGAGATGATTCTCTTTGAGACGGCCATTTGGATAAAAGGATATTTGGATGACTACTAATGTAATCAAGATTGAGAGGGTGTCGCCAAGGGGTGGCATTGCCGAGGAGCCAGTATGGAGTGCGAAGGGTTACTGCCTCGGGGATCCAAAATTCGGGGCTGAAAAACACCATGCCAAGAATTCAGTATTTGTAAAAACACTCGATGAAGCAGCAGAGCTTATTTCTAAGGGGTTTTCACTGCGAATGGTCGGAAAGGGGCAACGGGCTTCATTGGTTTCTCCGAAGGGCCTGAGAGTCGTTCGCGCTTAGGAGTTAAGAGTACCTTTGAAACGCGCGGGATTCCGTTTGTAGGTTTCATTAAGATCAAACAAGGCCGACGAATGCGTACTATTGCCAGCAAAATTCTTTTATCCGCTACCGACCTCATGCGTTTCATGGGGTGTTCTCACGCGTCGACTCTTGATCTGGCCTATATGAGGGGCACCGGGCCGGTTCCCTGTGCAGACACAGAAGACGCAGCTCTTCTGCAAAAACAGGGTGATGCACACGAGGCGGCGCATCTGAGCCGGCTCAAGAAGGCAGGGCGCAGTGTTTTCGAGATTGAACACGGCTGTCTGGCAGACAATGCCAAAGCCACGAGATTGGCTCTCGCCGACGGTCCCGACGTGGTGTTTCAGGGCGCGTTCTTGTCAGGAAATTGGGGCGGATGGTCGGACTTCCTGGAGCGGGTCGAGACACCTTCGGCACTTGGGGCGTTTAGCTATGAGGTGGCCGACTCCAAGCTGAAGCGTCGCGCGGACCCAAAACATGTACTGCAACTGGTTCTTTATTCCGATCTGTTGGCAGAGATTCAGGGCGTGGCGCCCGAGTTCGCGCATGTCGAATTGGGTGACGGCACCCGCGCGACGCTACGCCTTGCCGACTATTCCGCTTACGCCCGAATGGCGAGAGAGCGGCTGGAAGCCTTTGTCGCTAGTCCGCATCCCACACGTCCGATGCCCTGTGCCGATTGCGGTCTTTGCCGTTGGGCCGATCATTGCGAAAGCGTCTGGCAGGCCGAGGACAGCTTGTTCAATGTTGCCAATATCAGCCGTGGTCAGGTGAAAAAGCTGGAAGCCGCTGGCGTTGATACGTTGGAAGCTCTTTCGGCTCTGGATTGCCCGATCCGTGGCATGTCCGAAAACACGCTGGCCCGGCTTGTCGTCCAGGCGCGCTTGCAGTAGGCCCGCAAAACCGGAGAGCCAGATTTTGAACTGCGGGCTCCGGAGCCCGGCAAAGGCTTTGATCTTTTGCCGGAGCCGCAGCCGGGTGATCTGTTCTACGACATCGAAGGCGATCCGCATTTTGACGGCGGTCTCGAATATCTGCACGGGATCTGGTTCGACGGGCAGTTCCAGGCTTTCTGGGTCCATGATCATGATGCCGAAGCGCGGGCATTGTCCGACTTGTTGGCGTTCTTTCGTGCGCGGATCACGCAATACCCCGCCGCGCGCATCTATCACTACGCGCCCTACGAGATCACCGCGCTCAAACGGCTGACTACGAAATATGGGATTGGTGAGGCCTATCTTGATCGGCTTTTGCGGGAACGTCGCTTTGTCGATCTGTTTGCAGTGGTTCGGGGCGGGCTGATCGGGTCGGAACCAAACTATTCCATCAAATCGATGGAGGCCTTCTATGATCGCAAGCGGGATGGCGAGGTCAAGACGGCGGGGGGATCGGTCGTGGCCTATGAGCGTTGGCGCGAAACGCAGGATCAGCAGATCCTCGATGAGATTGAAGATTACAACCGCGTCGACTGCGTCTCGACGGAAGAATTGCGTGATTGGCTGGTTGGTTGTCGCCCCGTCGGCCCATGGCCGGTGCTTGCTCCGGATGCCGGAGACAAAGAGGCGGAAGAGGATGCCGACACCCAAGCGCTACGGAACGCAATCGCGGCATCGGCGTTGCCGGATGAGCGACAGGAGATGCTATTCAACCTTGGACTTTTCCACAAACGCGAGGTGAAGCCCGCTCAATGGGCGGTGTTTGACAGTGCTGCCAAGGACGAGGATGACCTGATCGACGATCTCGATGCTCTTGCCGGCTTGGTAGCGGTCGGTCCCGTCGAGCCGGTCAAGCGATCCTATGCCCGCAGCTACAGTTTTCCGCCTCAAGAGACCAAGTTGCGGCATGGAAAAAGGGCGACTGTCCCAGTTTTTGACGCGCCGCCCACGACGGTCGGAATTGAGAGCCTGGACCGGCGTGCACGCGAAATCTTCGTCAAGGCGGGACCGGGCAAGGCGCATCTCTTGGCCGATCGGTTATCTTTGCACCCGGACTGGCCATTGAATACGGGCGTCATAGCTTCAGCCCTGCGAGACGTGATTGCTGATCAATGCGGTCCGCGCCGATTCACTGCGGTGGATGATCTGCTTTCGCGCGCCTCGCCGAAACTTCGATCCGGGCCGAGAACCGACCTTCTTGAGGGGGCTGACCCTGTTTTGGGCACCATTGAGGTGGTAAACGACATGGATGAGACCGTCTTGCCAATCCAGGGGCCTCCGGGCACCGGCAAGACCTATATCAGTGCCCGCGCAATCCTCTCTTTGGTCCGTAAGGGCCATCGCGTCGGTGTCACCTCTAACAGCCACGAGGCGATCAGGAATGTGCTGATGGGCTGCCTTTTGGCGTTGGAAGACGAAGACCTGCCGATCAATCTCGAACTCATCCACAAGGTTTCTGGCAGCGAGGATGGGTATCCCGAAGACTGCGATGTTCATCGTACGACCGACAACGCAGAAGCCGCCAATGGCGGGCATGTGGTGGGCGGCACGGCGTGGTTCTTTGCGCGCGATGAGAATGTTCAGGCCTTCGACTGGCTGTTCGTGGATGAGGCCGGTCAGGTCGGCCTTGCCAACATGGCTGCTATGGGACGGGCGGCAAGGAACATTGTACTGGTCGGTGACCCCCGCCAATTGCCGCAGGTTATCCAGGGCTCGCATCCCGAGCCAGCAAACATGTCCTGCCTTGACTGGATGCTGGCGGAAAAAGCGACAATCCCGGCCGACCGGGGCATTTTCCTGCCTATATCGCGGAGGATGCATCCGGATGTCTGTGGGTTCATTTCCCAGCAGGTCTATGAGGGCAGGCTGACCAGCCACCCCGATACGGCTCTGCAACGAGTGACCGATACTAAGTTGCCTGAAACCGGAGCTTTTTGGGTTCCTGTTGCCCATGAAGCCAATGCCCAGATCGCTCAGGAAGAAGTTGTTGCTATTGGAAATAGCATAGCTGAGCTGCTTGGCGGGAACTGGACAGGCAAGGAGAGCAGTACACGGCCGATGCGCGAGACGGACATCATCGTCGTGGCCCCCTATAACGCGCAGGTGAACGCGCTACGGGACGCCCTTCCTTCGGGTGTCCGCGTTGGCACAGTGGACAAGTTCCAGGGACAGGAAGCCCCGGTCTGCCTTGTATCCATGACAGCGTCCTCCGCCGAAGAAACCGCGCGAGGGATGGAGTTCCTGTTTTCGCTGAACCGCATCAATGTCGCGGTGTCACGCGCCAAGGGACTCGCATTGGTTTTTGGAGCGCCGCGATTGCGTGAGGTGAAGTGCAACACTGTTGAGCAAATGCAGCTGGTGAATACGCTGTGTGCCTTTCAAACTAACACTCTGGGCAAAGGGATCTGAATGCGAATTTCTAAATTGGCCACTAAGAAACACGGTAAAACTGGTTGGGAACACAGCTAATGCAAACAGCGGCCTCTGAAGAAAAACAAGATCCAACACTTTTGGCTTCGCCCGAAGACTGGGCGAACTTTGTCGCCAGAGAGCTAAATGATACGCACGAGGCATATTTAAAAAAACCTGATTTTCTTCTAGGTCATTCTCGGACGGAACGTCAGACTTCAGCAGATTACGCTGGGCGAGAGCTATTGGAGTTGGTGCAAAATGCCGCTGATGCGGCGGCGGAGGCAGGCGGTGCTGGGAAAGTCCTGATTGAGGTGACTCAGGATGGCCTTTTTGTCGCAAATAGCGGCCAGCCATTTCGAACTGGGGGCGTTTCGTCTCTTATGACAGCGCATACCAGCGACAAGCCTACACGTGCCGCCAAGATGATTGGTGCAAAAGGCCTTGGTTTTCGCGCGATTTTAAATTGGACGGAAGCACCCTTGATAAGCAGCGGCGAACTTGAAATCGGGTTCTCTCGTGTTTTTGCGAATGCGCAAGTTTCCGCTTTGGCGATCCAAAATAGAAAAATCGGAGATTTGTTCACCACCAAAAGTGAAGAATCTCCCCCTCTACTTGTCTTTCCTGCGACTGGAGCAGAGTTGGAGCGACTTGGTGACGACCATGTTGCAACGATGTTGCTACATACCCGTGCATTGCGAAAGGAAGGGTTTGATACCGTTGTAGCTGCTCCATTCCATGAAAGGCGCGCATTCGATCGGGCCATTGAACAAGCGAGCCAGTTTGAACCGAGTTTTCTTCTTTTTGTGAAATCTCTAGACAGTATATGTATTCGATTTCCTGACGAGCAAGCACGAGTTTGGAGTAAAGAAATAGAAGAAAATGGTGATGTAACACTCTATTTGGAAAGCGGGCCGGACACTGGAATTCAAAGCTGGATTTTGCGCCACAAGCAGGGATCTATAGGTGATGGAAAGGCCGAGCGGCAATACGAACTGGCGATTGCTTTAAGGCTAGATGAAGAAAGCAAATTTGGACGGTTGCACAGTTACTTTCCGACATCACTACCATTGCCGTTTAATGGCTTGTTTCACGCCACTCTTGAGCTCGATTCAAATCGCAAGACAATACAAGAAGATTCTGATCTCAATGAAGGTGTACTGACTGCTCTTGGTGAGTTTCACGCCGAAACTCTCCATGAGTTGAGACAGGGGGAGCGACTAAATGGAAACCCACTATCTTGGCTAGTCGTGGAAGAGGGGGCCACGTTTCCGGATTCTCTAGAAATTATGGCAGAAAGTACATGGCGCCGAACGCGTGAGCTTCCTTTGATAGAGGGTTTGGACGGGGTGTGGCGTACGGCCTCGGAGAGCAAAATCGGCCCGCATGGATACTCGAGTTTTATTCCTTCCCGTCTCTTTGGCGAACTGGTCAAAGTTGAAGATGAGAATGTGGAACAATTGCTCCGCGACAAGATAAACGTTCCTGAAATCAATCCTAAGAAGATCCTTAAGCGTCTTCGTGAAGGAAGTCTGAATATCCAGGAACGAGCTCGGGCTATCGTCGGTGTTGCATCGTCCTTGCCCGAGGAACATCATGATCGCCGCCTTTTTCTGGATATAAACAGTGATCAGATGCCGGCAGCGGTTATCCCCTTTCCACCGCCGAGCAAGGACGAACAGCGCCGCAGTCTTCCTGCCTGGTCGTCCGCTCGCTTCATCCACCCCGAGCTTTGGGAACAGCTAGTGGATCAGGCGCCAGGCTCTACGCTTCGCGAAAAGCTCTCTGAGTTAAAAGGTTTTCGGGTAACCGAGTTCAGCGTGGATAGTGTCATCAGTGCCCTGCGTACCAAGTTGGGGGAACTGCTAAAGTCCGGCCATCCTGAACCAGACAGGATACAATCTGAATTTCTGACCGAAATTTTGATTTTGTATGACGAGAAACGCAACCGGCCCACAGGTTTGTTGAACGTTCGATGCAAGGATGGAAGTTGGAGGGACGTCACGACTGTTCATCTCTCAGAGCATTATGGCCAAAGTGGTCGGATCAATGCCGAGTTGTACAAAGCCGATCCGGAGTTATTGGTTGCGGCTCCCGACCAGAATGGGCTTGCGAATGAAGGCGTAGATCTGACTGAATTCTTGATATGGTTGGGAATTAATCAATGGCCAAGAAAAATGACGGAGCCACTTCCGAGCAGGTGGGAAGCGCAAATCCTGCAGGATTTGCCCGCCTCTTTCACAGTGTCAGATGGAAATAAGTTTCAAGAACTTCAGCGTGATCAACTGCAATGGGGCTACACGATCAGGGCAGAGTTTGAAACCGTCGAAAAGCTGGATGAAATTCTGTCGCATGCGCCATCCGACGCAATTCTCGCCTGGTTGTCACAGGATGAACGGCTAGACCCGATAGCTCCGGTGTCAGAGTTTACGGTTTCAGTACAGGGTCGGAGCAGCGGAAATGCCTCATTTCGTGCGTATCAAGGACCACTGCCGAACATTGTACGACACAGCATTCAACAAAGCGAATGGCTGGTTTGCAGGGATAAAAAGAAGCATTCTCCGCAAAATGTGATGACCCAGCCCGGGGCGCTTTCTGTACTCTTCAATTCCCCGAAAGCAATCAGCGCTGAAAGCGAGGCAGACTTTGGTTTGTCTCCTGACCTTTTGCGGAGGGGCCTCGAACGCGCGGGTGTGGCCCGGGGATTGGGCGATATACCTGAGTCTCAAGTCTATCGACTGTTGTTGTCTCTTCCTATGCGGAAAATTAAACCAGAATTGGCCAGTCGATTGTATCTCCAACTTCTGGAGCGGGAAGTATTCGATCCCGAAAAGGGTGGAGCAGATCGTGAAGCCTTCCTCAAACAAGGTCGGGTTCCGGTGCAGACCGAAGAAGGTTGCAGTTGGGGCGCTCGGGCCGATACCTATTATGCCCACCGTGACGACCTCCCCGAAGCGGCCCGACCTCACCTTACACTCATTGATCTGCCCTCACGTCGCAATGCAACCCAGGTTGAAGCCCGGTTTGGAATCCCGGCATTGCGCAAAGGTAATATGGGTGTCCGCGTGCTCTCCGTCGAAGCCGAGAGTGGAAACCTGGCCCAAGACTTGAATTACCGTTTTGACCAAGCTCGTCCCTTCATTTTGGCTCTTCGTTACCATCTCTCTCCAGAGGAAGGGGCATTGCGCCGATTGAAAGCACTAGACCTCGCAGTCGCGAGTCGAGTGGAAATGGAGCTATCTATCAACGATCGGCACATTGTGAACGACTTAGAACCTTTCAAGCATACCCTGAAAGACGGTGAGTTAATTGTCGCAATTGATAGCACTCGTCCCAACGAAGAAAATGTTGATCTTGGCCTTCACGCCATTTCTGATGGCTTGGCGGAACTCTTCGAACTTCAATCCAATGCTGATTTCACATCGCTTCTGACTGCGTCCTCGCCGGCTCTTCGCAAGAGCCATTTGAAACGCGCTCTGCCGAGAATAAGTTCCGACGAATTGGAGGCTGCGCTATCAGGGGTCGGCTATGTCGAAAGCACCGATATGGAGATTGGCGTAGACGCCGAAATGTTGGCACAGGGGCCATCGGAACCTTCTCAAAACAAGACGACGGCGCTAAGAGATGCCATGCAGGATCAGGAGAGCATCCCGCAGGCCCCGGAAGCGAACGATAGTATTGATGAAAGAAAAAATGTTGAGCCAGGAGAACTTAGATTAAAGGCCAAGGCAAAACCATCACCAGAAATTGATCAAGCATTCGGACAGAATTCAGGGCGCGCGAAGGTTCGTGTGTCTGGAGCTACTGGCCGAATGGGCAACCGAAACCCGAAAGATGTGGAGCAGGCCGCGGATGCCGAAAAATGGACAGTCGCATTTGAGGTAAGCCAGAAACGATATCCACTGTTGGTTGCACACCTGCAGGGGAAGGGCGCGTTTGGGTGTGATTGCTTAAGTTTTGTCTCTGAAGATGATCTGAGGTCTTTTCAGGATGACCCTGGGAAAATTGAACTAGTGGATCGTTTCATTGAAACGAAGTCTGGGGCGGTTCGTTTTACAAGAAATGAATGGGATGCGGCGGAGAAGTTGGGAAACCGCTACTTCGCATATCGCGTTAGTTTTTCGTCTGGACAACGCGACAAAGCGCAATTGACAATTGTTCAAAACCCTAGGGCGCAATTACTGGCGATCCGAGTGGAGCATGAACTGTTGATGGAAAGAGTAAACTCACGAGACGAGTTTGAATTATTTCAAGCTGATTCTTGAGGTCTCTGAAGAGCACTTTTAGGTGCCGATGGGAATGCCCACATTCAGAGAAGGTTCGACGAGCGTCCCGTTCCCTCCGCCACTTGCCCTTGAGAAGTCTTAGTCCAGAACCGTCTTCGGCCGGAGTTTTCCGTTATATTCAAAGGTTATGCGGGAGGGGCTGTTCACTGGCCCCGGCGCAATTAGGGGCAAAAGCATTCTCCACAAGCCGATATTCTCTGGACCTGTTGACTGTGCAGATTTGGTGAATTGTTTGCAAGCACATGAAAACGTGTGACTTATTGAGCACGGAAGGTAAGCGCTTCGACACAGGTCGTGTCCGATAGGTGGAACATACGTCGAACTACCACGCGTCTAATGTCTTGGCTGCATGAAGGCCGCTTCAGTCATCGCGCATCTCTTTTTGCATTCCCCATGAACACGAGGAGCATAGACCATCGAGGGTGTTGTAGTCCTCCGGATCGCACTCGGTTTCGCAAAGTTCGCAGATCAACCGGTCCTCATTGCAAAAGACACATTTGCGACGCCAGCGACTCCATGACACCCGGTCGCAAATCGGACAAGTTGTGACCTAAGGCATTCCGCCGTCTTTCGCGACAGAATAGGCCTCTTGGTCATTCAAATCGTCAAACGCTTTTTCGAACAGAGTTTCTCGCTCGATCTCCTGACCACATTCAGCACATTCGGTCCAGAGATTGTTGAAAGCCATGTTCTCAGTCTCAACACACCGAACCAGTGGCGACGAACAATGCAGGCACCGAGCCTGTTGCGCGTCAAAAACCTCTCTGTTTTCCAGAAGCTTCTGCCAGACTGCGTCCTTAAACACCGCGAGCGGCTCCTCTTCGAGATGCTCGACCAGCAGCCGTTCAAATAGGGGCATGGCGGATGCCAGGGCCTCCCGGGCAGGTGGGTGTTGTCTTAAGGAACAGGTACTCTGTGTCGTTGCGGATATTCGCCAACTTCGAAAGTCGATTCCAATCGAGGTCGAGATAGAGCCTTTTGAATCGCTCTTCGATGAAGCGTCGATCGATAGTGTTGCGGTGTGCCTTCTTGGGCTTCATCAGCACGGTGCCGTGTGCCTGCTTTTCCGGCACCAGATCCTTGTAGATCAGGGTCACTTCCGACCCCACAGATGATTCATTTTAGAGACTGTTTGCAGAGTAGAAGAACGCCCGCGTAGAGGTTTTGGATTGCCAAGAGCAAGCGGCGCTGATCGTCGGCCTCAAAATCCTCTACGCCAAGTTCGATGGACAGAACCGCGTTCTCGAGCAGTTTCTTCATGCTCAGTAGTACTCCCGGATGTAGCCGAAGGCTCGCTCGAACAGCTCAGCGTCCTCGTGCTGCTTGTATTTGAACAGGGTCTGCCGCAGAGACTTTTTCACCTCGCGTTCGCCAGCATGGATGGCGTGCCATCCACCGAACCGGACTGCGAGAACAATTTCGTCGATGTCGTCGACGATGCGCCGAACCATGATCGGGATCTCTCCGTTCTTGGCTTCCTCAAAAAGATCGGTGAGTGCCGCCTTGCCACGGTCGATGTCTTCCTCGACAGGGGTTTCGCGTTCCATTTTGACGACATTCTTTGCGAGCTTGAGCAGCTCTTTCAGGAAATCAACACTGAGAAGTAAACCTTGCTGATGCCGGTTTTTCAGGCCTTCAAGCCGCTCGGCCAGTGCCTTGTACTGAGGATTGCCTGTATGCTTTCGAAGGCGACCTGTCAGCTTGACGGAGATTTCCTTCGTCTTTTCTCAGGGTCGGGATTGCCGAGAACCGCCTCAAGAAGTTCCGCGCCCATCACTAATGTGTCGCGATCATCCCGCACGGTATCGACGTGCACGTTCTCATGGATCAGCTCAATAGTTTTTGCACCAGGGCGATGCCAGAGAAGTCGACCGATGCCGGTTGACGGCTTCAGCGAATCGTACACTTGCGTCAACTAACGGTAGTCCTTTTCGTACGATGTTAAAATTGGATCCAGCGAAAGTGCCTCCGAAATGCGGTTCAAGATACTGAAGTCAGGGGCGAAGGCGTCGCGCCGCTCGTCATTGGGCAGGCAGTCCTGCGCGGCGATCAGGCCCTCGTACCCGGTTAGGATTCAGTCGACGCCAGCGAAATCTTCCAGGCATTTCTGGATGGCCGAGGGCAGCATCGCCGCCAGTTCAGAAATGTTGGAAAAGGCTTTCCGAAAGCCTTTTCGTCGAATTTCAGCGACTGTGTGACGTCATCGAAAATCCCAAGGTAGTCCACAATCAGACCGTGGGTTTTCTGCTCGCTTTAGGGACGGTTTGTCCGACAGATCGCCTGCTGCAGTGTGTGATCGCTTAGCGGTTTGTCTAGTTAAATCGTCTTAAGGATCGGAGCGTCGAACCCCGTCAGCAGCTTTGATGTCACAATGACGGTCTTCAGTGGGTCTTTGGAGTCGCTGAACCGGTCAAGCAGCTTCTCTTCCGCATCCGCGGCATACTGATCCTCTCCGCTGTTCACTGACATGACGATGTCGGATGCTTCTGGCGGCAACGACTTGTCGAGCTCTTGTTTGTAAACCAGGCTGCTTTCACAGTCGAAGGTGACAACCTGCGCGCCGAAACCGTTTGGCGCGACCGTCTCATAATAGTGCTTGGCGATGTCGCCACAGATCGCGCGGATGCGTTCGGGGGCCTTCACGAGGATCGACATCTTGGAGGCGGCACGGCCGAGCTTGTCTTCGTCCGTCAGACGATCGGTCAGTTCGGCATAGGCCGCTTCGATTGCCTGCTGGTCAATGTGCAGATCCACAAGCCGCGGATCGAGTCGTTCAGACAATAGCGGCTCATGTAGCCCTTCTAATCGATCTCGGCGCCGAAGGCGTAGAAGGTGTTCCGGTCAGGCCCAACAGAAACGCGTTCGGCAACGCCTCACGCATCTTGCGGCCCAGACCGCCTTCCTGCGTGCGGTGCGCTTCTTTGACCATGACGATGACGTTGTCGCGTTCGTTCAGGACACCATCTGCCTCGCCGAATTTGTGGATCGTGTTGATAATGACCTTTCTGGTGTCTTTGGACAGCAGATCAGCCAGGTCCTCGCGGATGTTGGTGCGCACAAGGTTGGCCACGTTGGCAAAGTAGAAGGTGCCAGCGGTCTGGCTGTCGAGGTCGATGCGGTCGACCACTACCAGAACGGTCGGGATCTTGAGCGCCGGGTGCAGTCGCAGCTTGCGGGCGGCGAATAGCATCAGCAGCGACTTGCCCGGCCCTTGGAAGTGCCATATCATGCCCTCGCGCACCTGACGGGTGACGACGCGCTCGACGATCTTGTTGACGCCCTCGACCTGTTTGGGTAGCGGGCGATAATCTTGATGCGCTGCTTGCCCTTCTGCGTCGCGATGGCGGTGAAGTTAGCGAGCAGTTCCAGCACCATCGCCGGGCGGAGCATGATGGTGACTGCCTTTTTGATCTCGCCCACGGATTGTAACGCACCTTCATCCGCCCGCCATGGACCCCAGAGATCGACAGGCAAGCGGACAGAGCCGTAGTGGTACTCCTTGCCCTCGGTCCCGACAGAAAAAACGTTCGGTACGAACAGTTCCGGTATGTTCTTCTCATAATTGTCATGGACCTGAAGTACAGCGTCGAGCTAGCTTTGGCTGGAGCGTACCGGCGTCTTGGTCTCGATCAAGACAAGCGTTAGGCCGTTGACCAGCGGCACCAGATCAGCGCGTTTTTCGGTCTTGCCAGCGTGGAAGGTGAACTGCTGGGTGACGGCAAAGCTGTTCTGTTCGATGTCGTCGAAATCGATCAGGCGGATGGTGACATGCTCGCCATTTATGCCAAAGGGCATGGAGCGTTCGCCGAGCATCCAGGCGCCGAATTCCTCGTTCGCCTTCACCAACCTGTCCGACCGCGCGTTCATGACAATGACGCGCAGGCGATAGAGCACGTCGTCCAAGCAGCCCGGATTGGCGGCGATGTCGGGGTTCAGACGGATCAGGGCATCGCGCAGAAAGGGTTCGACCAGTGCCTCCTGCGACTGGCGTGGCAGGTCGGCATGGCCGACAAAATGCAAGCCGAGGCCGGAGATCTTGCTTCCCTGCCGGGCGAGGCCGGTTGTGACGGTAGCGGGGCCGTTCATCGCGTTGAGAGGGTCCCGGATGAAGGCTTCGACGGTGTTGGCTTCGTTGAATGTCATCCAGAAATACCTTGTTGCGTAACCTCTGAGATTATTTGTCCCAGGCTTTTCATTCGGTGACTAAGTGTCGAAGATTTGGCGTGACTTTGACGGATGAATTCTACGGTTTCACGCTGAAAATTGATTGGTGGGAGGGGTATCAAGATCCGAGTTTGATTTGATGCGTTAACATTAGTCTGGCTGACACCTCTCGTTGCGAAAGACATAACTTGGCGGCGTCCAATGGGAGCATTTAGAAATGCACATAGATACTCTGGATCAAGTCTTTCACGGTTGGTCTGGAGACGCACGAGAAAGGATGCGAAAACATGCTCTGCGTCAAGGTGGTAAAGCCCAGTTCGGCCTAGGCACGGGACTCATAACTAGAATATTACGGTTGCGGCGAGAGCGATGGTCGAAAGGAACACCTTTGGGCATATCTGTCATAGCGGGTTGCCACCCGCCTCCAATCTTTCAAGCGGCCAAACATGATCTCGATACGATTGCGGCGTTAATATCGACGTTTGTCATATTTGACGGCCTTGCCGCGTGACTTTCGTCCGGGGATGCAAGGCGTTATTCCCATATCTACAAGGGCTTCCCGGAACCAATCCGCATCATAGCCACGATCCCCAAGTAGCCAGTCCGCTGATGGCAGGCTACTCACAAGAGCTCTCGCCCCAGTGTAGTCGCTTGCTTGACCGGCGGTCATGAAGAACCGAATAGGCCGCCCAACCGTGTCAGTCACAGCATGCAGCTTTGTGTTCATACCGCCTTTGGTACGCCCGATCAGGCGTCCGCCCCCCCCTTTTTGACCGACAAGCTGGAAGCTGTCCGGTGGGCCTTGAGGTAAGTCGCGTCGATTGAAAGCGTTTTTTGGTCAGGCGCTTCAGCGGCAAGGCCCTCCATAATTCGGGCAAACACGCCCATATCGCTCCACCGCTTCCAACGATTATAAAGCGTCTTAGGTGGAGGATACTCCTTTGGCGCATCAGGCCAACGTAAGTCATTGCGATTGATGAATATAATACCACTCAGCACGCGTCGATCATCGACGCGTGGCACACCTTGGCTCTTCGGAAAATAGGGCCGAATCCGTGCCATTTGATCTTCGTTCAGCCAGTAAAGATTGCTCATATAGCCCCCGCAGTTTAGGAGCTTGAATCACGCCGAACCGGCAACCTCAATCAGATTAACAGGTCCTGTGTCTAAGCGGGACTTTGTTGGCGGGCGGTCAATTCAAACCCATCAGGATTATTGGTGGCTTCGAAAAACTATTTGGTGGTTGATCGTCACCGCTCTGTAGGTGGGTTTTACGAAGCCGAATTGTAGATTTCGAAATCTTTAGCGTGGTGCTGACGAAATTTGCGCTCAATCTCTGGCGACAAATACAACGTCATCTCGGGCGACAGGTTCTCGCGTTCTAGGGTGAGTTTCACGGAAAGTCGTCCTTCAAGATACTGTATCGCTAAAGGCAGAGAGTCATACTTGAATAAATGTGTTACAGGTGCGCTCCCAGTAGGAGGCCGCAAGAATCGTTCTTGGCTACCAACATTTGCGAATCCAGGGCGCGGAGCCTTCATATAGGCTAGTACAAAGTCGTTAAAACTGACCTTGTGCGTCGAATTGGGACGGCCCTTCATATATTGGCGTCGCCTGTAACGATACCAACTGCCCAGCCAATCTATGGGTTCCCGTACCACTGCCATGGTCTCCATTTCAACACTGCTGACTTCTGAAAACATGGGTTTGAAGAACTGGTTGTACCTGTAAAGGGGGGTGTGTTTCAGTTCAGGCGGATTGGCTATGACAATTTCTGCACGATCCCGCAAAGCCGTTTGAAGCGCAGTGGTGCCAGTTTTAGGCACGGAAAAAAGAACCAAACGTTCTTTAAAGAAAACAAGCATTTGCTGAGCCTTGTTAGGATATCGCTACTCCAAATACTGGCCCAAGCTCGTCGTATAGGCAATGGATTTCCGGTGGGTTCACTCTTGTAAAGTTCTGATGAGGAGTATGGGTGAAGAACTTTTGCGGCTGTCTTCGTTTAAGGTTTATGAAGTCTTAACCCTCGTATCCTAAACTTTTTGGAAGAATTGGCGTGTGATCCGACTAGGAGAGAACTGGCGAAGTGAAAAAGATAGCGCACAATTCAATATTTGTTTGAAATGTTCTTGCTTTGGTCCTATCAAGAACATTAGCGGAACAAACCTAGGATTGCCGCCCGACTTCGGGTGTGACACAAGGAAGAGGAACGAGATAATGGCGGATCTTCTGACGATGAGCAACAAGCAGAACGAAGGCAAGAAAAAGGCGTTAGACAGCGCTCTGGCACAGATCGAACGTCAGTTTGGCAAAGGGTCAATTATGAAGCTGGGGGATGGTAATGCCATCCAGGAAATTGAAGCCAGCTCTACCGGGTCTTTGGGGTTGGATATTGCGCTTGGGATTGGCGGTTTGCCGATGGGGCGTATTGTTGAGATCTACGGCCCAGAAAGTTCTGGTAAGACAACATTGACGTTGCACTGTGTTGCTGAACAACAAAAACGAGGCGGTGTTTGTGCATTTGTGGATGCGGAACACGCTCTGGATCCCCAATATGCCCGCAAGTTGGGGGTTGATCTCGATGAACTGCTGATTTCGCAGCCAGATACAGGCGAACAGGCTCTGGAAATCACTGATACGTTAGTCCGGTCCGGTGCGGTAAACATGGTTGTTGTGGATTCGGTTGCGGCTCTCACCCCAAAGTCAGAACTTGAAGGTGATATGGGAGACAGCAGCGTTGGTGTTCAAGCGCGCTTGATGAGCCAAGCTATGCGTAAGTTGACCGGTTCTATCAGCCGCTCTAAATGTATGGTCATTTTCATTAACCAAATCCGGATGAAAATCGGTGTTATGTTTGGCTCACCAGAAACGACGACTGGTGGTAATGCGCTGAAGTTTTATAGCTCTGTACGCTTGGACATTCGTCGTATTGGTCAGATCAAGGACCGTGACGAGGTTGTTGGTAACGCAACCCGTGTAAAAGTTGTTAAAAACAAGGTCGCGCCACCATTCAAGCAGGTTGAATTTGACATCATGTATGGCGAAGGAATCTCTAAAATGGGTGAACTTTTGGATCTTGGTGTCAAAGCGGGGGTCGTCGGGAAATCGGGTTCGTGGTTCAGTTATGGCGACGAACGGATCGGGCAGGGGCGTGAAAACGCAAAGCAGTTCTTGCGTGATAACGAACGAATGGCCTTCGACATCGAAGACAAAATCCGCGCAGCACATGGGCTGGATTTTGAGATGCCACCTGAAACAGCGGAAGAGGATGATATCCTTGAAGGGTAATGACTGCGTTGGGCGGTACGCCTGAAAAACGAAGGATATTGACTGCCTATTATTGTTAGGCAAGACAAGGCGGCCTAGCAGGTCGTCTTGTTTCGTTTCAGGGCCTACGGACTGTGGACAGTCTGTTGGCAGGGCGATAAACCTGCTCGGAACCAATAGATTGCCAGCCGAGAGAGCCTCATGCCGACGCTGAATGATATCCGCTCCACCTTTTTGAACTACTTTGCCAAGCAAGGGCACGAAATCGTGTCCTCTAGCCCCTTGGTCCCACGAAATGACCCTACTTTGATGTTTGTGAACTCGGGTATGGTCCAGTTCAAGAACTTGTTCACTGGTCTTGAAATGCGAGATTACAACCGGGCGACGACGGCGCAGAAATGTGTTCGAGCTGGTGGCAAGCACAACGATCTTGATAATGTGGGCTATACTGCGCGCCATCATACATTTTTTGAGATGTTGGGGAACTTTTCCTTTGGGAATTACTTCAAAGAAGAGGCTATTACCTTTGCATGGGATCTGATCACCAAGGAATTTGGGATAGATAAGTCCCGTCTATTGACCACCGTGTATCACACGGATGATGAAGCCTATGAAATCTGGAAAAAAGTTGGCGTTCCAGAAGATCGCATCATCCGCATAGCCACCAGTGACAACTTTTGGCAAATGGGCCCAACCGGACCCTGTGGCCCGTGTACCGAGATATTCTATGATCATGGGGAACACATTTGGGGCGGCCCTCCGGGATCTCCTGACGAAGACGGCGATCGCTTTATCGAAATCTGGAACGTCGTGTTCATGCAAAATGAGCAGTTCGAAGACGGATCTATGGTTCCCTTGGACATGCAATCGATTGATACGGGCATGGGGCTTGAGCGGATTGGCGCGCTTATGCAGGGCAGCCACGATAACTATGACACAGATTTGTTCAAAGCCTTGATCGAAGCAAGTGCGGATGCGACGGGTGTCGATCCTTATGGTGATCACAACGTTCATCATCGGGTGATTGCGGATCACCTACGCTCAACTTCTTTCCTGATGGCAGACGGTGTTATGCCATCGAACGATGGTCGTGGGTATGTTCTGCGCCGAATCATGCGTCGCGCTATGCGCCACGCTCATCTGCTAGGGGCTAAGGACCCGGTGATGTACCGCTTGGTTCCATCGCTTGTTCAACAGATGGGGGCGGCCTATCCTGAACTAGGACAGGCGCAGTCGCTGATTGAAGAAACGCTGAAACTTGAAGAAACGCGGTTTAAGCAAACTCTGGATCGGGGTTTGAAGCTGCTTGATGATGAACTGGGTTCTTTGCCTGATGGGACGCCGTTGCCTGGTGCGGCGGCGTTTAAGTTGTATGACACTTTTGGCTTCCCTCTCGATCTGACGCAGGATGCATTGCGCGAGAAGGGCCGGGATGTAGATACCGAAGGTTTTGAAACTGCGATGGCGGAACAAAAAGCCAAAGCACGTGCCGCCTGGTCCGGATCCGGTGAAGCAGCAGATGCGACAATCTGGTATGATATCGCTGATACCCATGGCAAAACTGATTTCCTTGGCTACGATACCGAAATTGCGGAAGGTCAGATCGTCGCTTTGATACAAGACGGCGCTGAGGTGAAAACGGTTGAGCTGGGCGGTAAGGTTCAGATCGCTCTGAATCAAACACCGTTTTATGCTGAGTCAGGTGGTCAGGTTGGCGATAGTGGCCTGATCCGGACAGATGCTGGATTGGCGAAGGTAACAGATACACGCAAAACGGCCGGTGTCTTTCAACACTTCGCAGAAGTTGTCGAGGGTGTAATCTCCGCTGGGGTTGCTGCAACGTTGGAGGTCGACCATGGTCGTCGTACAGCTATCCGCTCAAACCATTCAGCGACACACTTGTTGCACGAAGCACTGCGTCGTGCCCTCGGAGATCATGTTGCTCAACGCGGTTCTTTGAATGCACAAGACCGTTTGCGTTTTGATTTTAGCCATACAAAGGCATTGACCCAGGATGAACTGGCACAAGTTGAAATCGAAGTGAACGAGTTTATCCGCCAGAACACACCCGTTGAAACCCGGATCATGACCCCTGATGATGCTCGCGCTTTGGGTGCACAGGCTTTGTTTGGCGAAAAATACGGCGATGAAGTGCGTGTTGTTTCGATGGGTGTGCAGCCGGGCTCTGGCAAAGGGGCTGATGGCGAAACCTATTCGCTCGAACTTTGTGGTGGGACCCATGTGAAGCGGACGGGTGACATTGGTGAGTTTGTACTGCTGGGCGACAGTGCCAGCAGCGCAGGTGTGCGTCGGATTGAAGCGTTAACAGGTATCGATGCGCAAGCGCATTCAGCTCAACAGCGAACCGTTCTTGGTGCAGTCCAAACTGAGTTGAAAACCTCTCCTGATCGTTTGTTGGAGCGGATCAAAGGCGATCAATCCAAAATCAAAGATCTGAATAATGAAATTGCGCAATTGCGCCGTGAATTGGCGATGTCCGGAGGTGCACAGTCAAATCCGGAAGCTGCGGAAATCAATGGTGTTAAATTTCTAGCTCAGGTTTTGAGCGGCGTAACTGGAAAAGATCTGCCTGCCCTCATTGATGAACACAAATCCCGCATTGAGTCGGGTGCTGTTTTGTTGATTGCGGACACCGGTGGCAAGGCTGCTGTAGCGGCTGGCGTTACCGAGGATTTGGTTAAGCAACTGTCTGCTGTTGATCTTGTCAAGGCTGCAGTCATTGAATTGGGCGGCAAAGGCGGCGGTGGTCGTCCTGATATGGCACAGGGCGGTGGTAAAGATGCCAGCAATGCCGACGCAGCCATCAAAGCCGCAGAACAGGTGATAGGAGAATAAAATGGGTGCACTTTGGATTGCGCATGTGACTGTTACAGACGTTGATGCGTATAGCAAATATGCGGAACTGGCAGGGCCTGCCATTGCCAAGCATGGAGGCGAATTTGTCGCAAGAGGTGGTAAATTCGTGCAGCTTGAGGGCAAAGAGCGGCCCCGCAATGTCGTTGCAAAATTTCCGTCTGTTGACGTGGCTGTAGCTTGTTATCATTCACCAGAATATCAGAAGGCTCTGAACCATGCACGAGGCGCATCAGAGCGAGAACTGATGGTAATCGAAACCTCGGAATAAGAGGTGACAGTGAAGGAAAAGGCCCGGTTTGACCGGGCCTTTTTCTTTTTCCAGCAAGGGATGGAATAGGTTCACACGTAAATGTTGGGTTATTTCCAAACAAAAACGGGACGCTCTCAGAGCGCCCCGTTGTGTTAGCTAATGATCGCAGTACTAGGCGATGCTTCTGGCCATGCGCTTGCGCTCATGCGGATCCAAATACCGCTTCCGAAGGCGGATAGCGTTTGGTGTTACTTCAACCAACTCATCATTGTCGATGTAGGCAATCGCTTCTTCCAAAGACAATGTGATTGGCGTTGTCAGGCGGACAGCATCGTCTGTTCCCGAAGCACGCACGTTGGTCAGTTTCTTACCTTTGAGCGGGTTCACTTCCAGATCGTTTTCACGTGAATGTTCACCGATGATCATGCCCTGATAAACGTCGGCTTGTGCGCCGATCATCATCTTGCCACGTTCTTCGAGGTTCCACAGAGCGTAGGCAACCGAAGTGCCGTTTTCCATCGAGATCAGAACACCAGCGCGACGACCTGGGATCGTGCCTTTGTGCGGGGTCCAGCCGTGGAACACACGGTTCAGAACGCCGGTACCGCGGGTGTCAGTCAAGAATTCGCCGTGATAGCCAATCAGACCACGCGAAGGTACATGCGCGATGATGCGGGTCTTGCCAGCACCGGCAGGCTTCATTTCAGTAAGCTCACCTTTGCGCACGCCAGTGATTTTTTCAATCACAGCGCCGGAGTATTCGTCGTCAACGTCAATGGTGACTTCTTCGACAGGTTCCATCCGTTTGCCGTCTTCTTCACGGAACAAAACCTGCGGGCGTGAAATTGACAGTTCGAATCCTTCACGGCGCATATTTTCGATCAGAACGCCCATCTGCAATTCGCCACGACCGGCAACTTCGAAGGCTTCACCGCCGGGAGTGTCAGAAATCTGAATCGCAACGTTCGATTCCGCTTCTTTCATCAGGCGATCTCGGATGATGCGAGACTGAACTTTTTTTCCATCGCGGCCCGCCAACGGCGAATCGTTGATGCCAAAGGTTACGGTGATGGTGGGTGGATCGATTGGCTGTGCGGGCAGGGCCTCTTCGACCTGCGGCGCCACGAGGGAATCCGCAACCGTTGCTTTGGTCATGCCGGCCAGCGAAACGATATCACCCGCTTCGGCCAAGTCGATCGGGGTCTGAGCCAGACCGCGGAACGCCAGAATTTTGGTGGCGCGAAAGCTTTCGATCTGGGTGCCGTCACGGGACAGAGCTTTGACCGTTTCGCCAACCTTCAGCGTGCCGCTTTCTACACGGCCAGTTAGTAGGCGCCCGATGAACGGGTCGCTGCCAAGCGTGGTCGCAAGCATGCGGAACGGTTCGTCCATCTGCTCGATCTGCTTGGGGGCAGGAACGTGATCAACGACCAGATCAAACAGCGCGTTCAAATCTTTACGTGGGCCATCCAGCTCCATGTCAGCCCAACCAGAGCGGCCAGACGCGTACATGGATGGGAAATCAAGTTGATCGTCGTCGGCGCCGAGGTTGGCAAACAGATCAAAACATTCATCCAGCGCACGATCAGGTTCGGCATCGGGCTTGTCGACTTTGTTCAGGACCACGATGGGGCGCAAACCCAGAGCCAGCGCCTTGGAGGTCACGAACTTGGTCTGTGGCATCGGGCCTTCGGCCGCGTCCACCAAAAGAACAACACCATCAACCATAGACAGGATCCGCTCAACTTCACCGCCGAAATCAGCGTGGCCGGGTGTGTCGACGATATTGATCCGGGTGCCTTTCCATTCGACTGAAGTCGCTTTGGCAAGGATTGTGATGCCGCGCTCACGCTCCAGATCGTTGCTGTCCATAGCGCGCTCAGTCGTCGCCTGGTTTTCCCGGTATGTACCGGATTGTTTGAGAAGCTCGTCAACCAGGGTCGTTTTACCGTGGTCCACGTGAGCAATGATTGCGATATTACGCAGGTCCATGAGAGGTCAGCCTTTGAACGGGATGTTGCCGCGCCCATACCGCGGCACGGGAAAAGATACCAGCGAAAATACGCATCTCGAAGGGGTAATAAGGATTCTAGTCCCCCAAACGTTGCGAAATCAGTCGTTGATCAGTGGCCGGCCGAGGTGGAAAAAAGCTGAATGATCAAAATACCTGCAATGATGAGCCCCAAGCCAGCCAGCGCGGGTAGGTCTAGTTTTTGTCCAAATACAAAAAAACCAATGATGGCGATTAGGACGATGCCTAAGCCAGACCAAATGGCATAGACAACGCCGACATTCATCGTTCTGAGCGTCAACGCCAAGAGGTAGAAAGAGGCTCCATAGGCGACGACCACCAGAGCAGAAGGCCAAAACCTAGAAAATTGCTGACTGGCCTGCAATGCAGTGGTGCCAATTGTTTCAGCAATTACGGCAAAGAAAAGAATGATAAGAGCTTTGGGCATCACTTTGATCCAACTCGAGCAGAACAGGGCAAGGAACATGATCCCTTGCTAGGTCACTCAGCACATTCACGGCCGGTTCGGCAAGTAGGAATGGGATATCAGAATACAAAATCCCTTGGAGGTGATGAAAACCAGACTTTGCGGTTTAGGGTTTGTTTTGTAGTTTTAAGTGCGTTTTTGATTGATAAATGTTTCTATTGTAGAGTTTTGTTATGCCACCTTTTGCAAAAATAGTTGTCTTGCTATCAGCCTTACTTGCCATCGGGGGATGGTTTGCCGATCAACGAGAGGCGAAACTAGACGTCCCAGATACGTTGCAACACTACAGTTCGGGATCGGGTTGAACCTTTAGCGATAAAAGTGTGCGCGACCTGTGAATTCATATCACAGGTCGCGATTGTTCACCCCACCAACGCTTTGTTCAGGTTTTCCTCGACCTTCTCAAGAAAACCCATTGTGGTCAGCCAACTCTGATCAGGCCCGACAAGCAAAGCCAAGTCTTTGGTCATGTGGCCGCTTTCAACGGTATCAACGATAGTCCGTTCCATCGTTTCGGCAAAACGTTTGAGTTGATCGTTCCCATCCAGTTTTGCACGGTGCTTCAAGCCGCCAGTCCAAGCAAAAATTGATGCGATCGAATTTGTTGATGTTGCTTCGCCTTTCTGGTGCTGTCGATAGTGGCGTGTGACGGTCCCGTGGGCCGCCTCGGCTTCGACGATTTTTCCATCGGGTGTCATCAGTTGTGAAGTCATCAAACCAAGTGAGCCAAACCCCTGCGCAACCGTGTCCGACTGCACGTCGCCATCGTAATTTTTGCAAGCCCAAACAAACCCGCCATTCCATTTCATCGCGCAGGCGACCATGTCGTCGATCAGGCGGTGTTCATACCAAATGCCTGCAGCTTTAAATTTGTCCTCAAATTCCTTTTCATAGACCTTTTGAAAAAGCTCGAGAAAACGCCCGTCATACTGTTTCAAAATTGTATTTTTGGTTGAAAGATAGACGGGCCACCCGAGTTGAAGGCCGTAGTTCAACGACGCACGCGCAAAATCCAGAATTGAGTTGTCGAGGTTATACATCGACATGAAAACCCCAGCTGATGGGGCATCAAAGACCTCTTGTTCGATTTCAGTGCCGTCTTCGCCGACAAATTTCATGGTCAGCTTACCGGGGCCAGGAAACTTCATGTCGGTGGCTTTATACTGATCCCCAAAGGCATGGCGGCCGATTACGATCGGTTTGGTCCAACCGGGAACAAGACGTGGAACATTTTTACAAATAATAGGTTGGCGAAACACAACTCCACCGAGAATGTTGCGAATGGTCCCATTGGGCGAACGCCACATCTGCTTCAGACCGAATTCCTCAACGCGTGCTTCATCCGGTGTGATGGTGGCGCACTTGATGGCAACACCAACTTCCTTGGTTTTTTCAGCGGCATCAATTGTAATCTGATCTTCGGTGCGGTCTCGTTCTTCTATACCCAGATCAAAATATAGTAGATCCACATCCAAATATGGCAAGATTAGCTTGTCTTTGATGAACTGCCAGATAATCCGGGTCATCTCGTCGCCATTCATTTCGACGATCGGGTTTTCAACTTTGATTTTGGACATGGGTTGGTCCTTCGGGCTGTGAGCGTCAGACGACGATCTATTAGCAGAATACGGCTCAACTAACAAAGTATGCAATGGTATACAATTGAATAATTACAACTCTTCTGACCTGGAAAATTTGAAATGTTAGCCAGTTATTCTGTCAGTGCAGGATGTTCACGAAAGAAGGATTTCAATTGAGGGCGCAACCAAGCCCAAACATGCGGAGCGCCTCGAATTACCGGTATGCCTACCCGTTGATCGAGTTGGGCCAGAGAGACCTGATACGTGACCCATGATCCGCCACCATTCACAAGATTGCTGATAGGGACCTGAACGCGATCAATTGCTTTGGCAAACAAGGCATCGGAAGTTTCTGCTGCCTCGAATTCCTGCCACAATGCGATCAAGGATTGGCCTTCTCTGTCTGGCAACAAGCCAAACAGGCGCTCAGCTGCCTTTTGTTCTTTCACGGCCATAACTGCGTGATCAACCACACCATGGATGGGGGCATCGCCTGCATCTATTTCAACGATATCGTGGATCAACAGCATCTTGAGAACGCGGTCTAATGTAACCCCAGATCCTGCTTGATCTTCCAACACCATAGCATGCAACATGATATGCCAAGAGTGCTCGGCTGAGTTTTCAAACCGTGAATTGTCATTCAATCTGGATGCGCGTTGGATGCGTTTCAGCTGGTCGGCTTCGTTCAGAAACGCTAGCCGATCCGTCAGGGCGGTTACATCGATAGTGCTCGGATTGCCTAGGAGAGAGGACGCAAGGACAAAGGCTTCAGGGAATGTGTCTTGCAAATAGGCAGCGCGCCCACTGGCAATGTTATCGCGTACAACGTCAATGTGATCAGCCTGTTGAGGCGTAGCATAAAGAGCTTGAAACATGGGCTGGCAGCGATCCAACCGCTTGGCGTATCGCGCATCGACGGTTTCATCTGCTTCGAATTCAAGCCAAAGCGCCAGAAACGTGTCTGCTTGATCGTTGGGCAAAATATTGAATAACTCAACCGCCGCGGCGCGTTCTGCCTTGGCCACAGCAGCCCAGTCTGTTTCTTCGTGTATGGGGTGATCGCCGACCACAATTTCTACCAAATCATGCAGGAGCAACATTCGGATTGCCCGATCCACAGATGCCCCTTGCGCGTTCACAGGGCACAGTATCAGCGCATAAAGAGCTAGGTGCCAACTGTGTTCTGCAGAATTCTCAGGACGTGACTGATCCAACAGGGTGCTTGCCCGTTCCACCGTTTTTAACCTGTCCGCTGTTTTGAGGAATTCAATTTGGGCGGACAGGCGGTCGGTCATTCGGTGGGATCTTTCTGGGTTAACGAGGCTTTGTATTCCGTCACTTTCTTGACCAGAAAACGACGTGCGATACGTTCAGATAAACGAACACGAATTTCTGTTAGAAAGGCTTCTTCTAGCGATTGGGATGACGCAGCCAGCACATTGCCGACCTCGACATAAAACCGGTCATCTCCGATTTGGTCCATCACCTTAAGGGTGTCCTCGGCCAATTTAGCGGCCAAGGTTTCGATTGTTCCCATTAGCGGGTGTTCTCGGTCAGGCGGCGTTTCACATAATCTGTGGTGCTGTTCATCAGGGTGTCCATGTGAGGATCCTGAAAGAAGTGGTCAGCGCCTTCGACTTCCTGATGAGTGATGGTGATCCCTTTTTGGTCATGCAGCTTGTTCACCAACGCTGTGGTGTCGGCTGGCGGTGCAACGCGATCTGAGCTGCCATTGATGATCAAACCAGAAGATGGGCAGGGTGCCAGGAACGAGAAATCGTACATGTTGGCCGGTGGAGAAACAGAAATGAATCCTGTGATCTCTGGGCGGCGCATAAGCAACTGCATGCCAATCCATGCTCCAAACGAAAAACCCGCAACCCAGCAATGCTTTGAGTTGTTGTTCATCGATTGCAGGTAATCAAGCGCCGAGGCGGCATCAGAAAGTTCGCCAACACCTTGGTCGTATTCACCTTGGCTCCGTCCGACTCCACGGAAATTGAATCGTAACACGGTGAAGCCCATGTTGTAGAACGCATAGTGGAGATTGTAGACCACCTTATTGTTCATGGTCCCGCCGAATTGAGGATGGGGATGTAGAACGATAGCAATCGGTGCGTCTTTTTCCTTTTGTGGGTGGTAGCGGCCTTCAAGGCGGCCTTCGGGTCCGGGAAAAATCACCTCGGGCATGTTTGCGTTTATCCTGTTTCTTTTTCGGGAGTACCCGAGAATTTCTTGACGAAATCTGTAAGGCACTTTAGAACGGTTCTAAATGCGGCGCACCGACTGGCTACGCTGTAGATGCGGAATACGCATTGGCAGCCAAAAGGTCAATGATTGCGCGTAAATGTCACAGGTGTAAGGGGCGCCATATGAAATTGTCCACAAAGGGTCGATACGCCATGGTGGCGCTTGCCGATATTGCCCTGCAACCTGCTGAAGCACTTGTGACTTTGGGTGAAATCTCTAGCCGGCAAGATATCTCACTGCCGTACCTGGAACAACTGTTCGTCAAGCTGAGGCGTGCAGGTCTGGTTGACTCGGTGCGTGGTCCAGGTGGTGGCTATCGTCTGTCTCGCCCAACTTCAGAAATTCGCGTTGTCGAGATCTTGGCAGCCGTGGATGAGACCGTTGATGCGATGCACAAAGGGGCAGGTGCCTCGGGGGGCGCGTCGGGGAGCCGTGCACAATCTCTGACCAACAGGTTGTGGGAGGGGCTAAGTGCAAATGTATATGTCTTTCTCCACCAAACGCGGTTGTCTGATGTTATCAAGAATGATCTGGCACCATGTCCCGCTGTTCCTACCTTGTTTGCGATCGTCGACGACTGATGTCTGAGCCACTCTTAACTTTTGATATGTGCAGGGGTGCCACTGAAATGGTGTTTCTATAATGCGTGTTTATCTTGACCATAATGCCACGACGCCGCTGTGTTCGGCTGCTCGAGAGGCAATGATCAAGGCTATGGATCTGTGCGGCAATCCGTCTTCGGTTCATGCTGAAGGGCGCGCAGCCAAAGCTATCGTCGAAAAGGCACGATCACAGGTGTCCACAGCTTTTGGCGCGGATGGCGCTGATCTTGTGTTCACCTCGGGTTCAACCGAAGGCGCCGCTTTGGCTATGGCTGGTCGAGACCTAATGGGGTCCGAAATTGAACACGATGCGGTCCGGGCCTGGGCTGTGAACGGGCTGCCTGTGAACGAACAGGGACTCGTAACAGTAAGCGATCCTGCACGATCAGTAATGCAACTTGCCAATTCAGAAACCGGTGTGATTCAGTCACTGCCACAGGGTATTGCCCTAACGGATGCGACGCAGGCTTTTGGTAAATTGCCGGTGGCGTTTAATTGGTGCGGCGCGGAAATGGCACTTGTTTCTGCCCACAAGCTTGGCGGCCCAAAAGGCATCGGCGCGCTTGTTATGCGACGGGGCACTGATTTGCCTGCGCAAATCAAAGGCGGCGGCCAAGAGATGGGACGGCGTTCAGGTACCGAAAACGTGATCGGCATTGCAGGGTTTGGTGCGGCGGCCCAGTCTGCGGCGAAAGATTTAGCCGATGGCGTATGGGAACGGGTTGCAGAACTTAGAAATATTCTAGAAAAGGCCCTTGCTACCACAACTGTACAGACTATTTTTGTCGGGAAAGAACAACAGCGCCTGCCGAACACGTTGTGCTTTGCGACTCCGGGGTGGAAGGGCGGAACACAGGTGATGCAGATGGATCTCGCCGGCTTTGCGATTAGCGCCGGTAGCGCCTGTTCTAGTGGAAAGGTTCGTGCCAGCGGTGTGTTGCGCGCGATGGGGTATGATGAGGCCACAGCCGAGAGCGCGATCCGCGTGTCACTCGGGCCTTTGACAACAGAAACGGATGTGCTGCGCTTTGCGGATGCGTGGCTTGCAAAAGAAAAGAAGCATCGCGCGCGTGCTGCGTGATCTGACGGAGGGTTTGTCATGGCTGCTTTGGACCAGACACAGGTAAAAGATGGTGTTGATCAGGAAACCGTAGAAGCGGTGGCCGAGGTTAGTACATACAAATATGGTTGGGAGACCGATATTGAGATGGAATATGCCCCCAAAGGGCTGACCACGGATATTGTGAAGCTGATTTCTGAAAAGAATGAAGAGCCCCAGTGGATGCTGGATTGGCGTCTTGAGGCCTATGAGCGTTGGTTGCAGAAAGAAGAGCCAACTTGGGCAATGGTAGATTATCCCGAAATCGATTTTCAGGATCAATACTACTACGCGCGCCCCAAATCGATGGAAGTCAAACCCAAATCGTTAGACGAAGTCGATCCTAAGCTTTTGGCAACATACGAAAAGCTTGGCATCCCACTGAAAGAGCAAATGATTTTGGCCGGCGTCGAAGGTGCTGAGGATATGCCAGCCGAAGGTCGCAAAGTTGCGGTTGACGCGGTTTTTGATTCCGTGTCCGTCGGGACAACCTTCCAAGCTGAGCTGAAAAAGGCAGGCGTTATTTTCTGCTCCATTTCAGAAGCGATCAAAGAACACCCGGAATTGGTCAAGAAATACCTTGGTACTGTTGTTCCAGTATCCGATAACTTCTACGCGACGCTGAATTCGGCCGTATTTTCAGACGGATCGTTTGTATACGTGCCCCCGGGTGTACGTTGCCCAATGGAACTGAGCACATATTTCCGTATCAACGCGGAAAACACAGGCCAGTTCGAGCGCACTCTGATCATTGCGGATAAAGGTAGCTATGTCAGCTATTTGGAAGGCTGCACTGCTCCGGCACGCGATATTGCGCAGCTGCACGCCGCTGTGGTTGAGATCATCATCGAAGAAGATGCAGAAGTAAAATATTCAACAGTTCAGAACTGGTATCCCGGTGATGAGAACGGCAAAGGCGGCATTTACAACTTTGTGACCAAACGTGCGGATTGCCGTGGTGATCGTGCCAAGATCATGTGGACTCAGGTTGAAACCGGGTCGGCCGTGACTTGGAAGTATCCATCGTGCATTCTGCGTGGCAACGAGAGCCAAGGTGAGTTCTATTCGATCGCGATTGCGAACAATATGCAGCAAGCTGACACGGGCACCAAGATGATCCATCTCGGTAAAGACACCAAGAGCCGTATCGTGTCCAAAGGGATCAGCGCAGGGAAAGCGCAGAACACCTATCGCGGGCTTGTTTCCATGCACCCTAAAGCCAAGAATGGCCGGAATTACACGCAGTGTGACTCGTTGTTGATTGGCGACAAATGCGGGGCTCATACGGTTCCGTACATCGAAGTCAAAAATAACTCGGCCCGTGTCGAACACGAAGCAACCACGTCCAAAGTGGATGACGATCAGCTGTTCTATTGCCGCTCACGCGGAATGGATGAGGAAGAGGCCGTTGCCTTGGTCGTAAACGGGTTCTGTAAAGACGTGTTGCAGGCGTTGCCGATGGAATTCGCGATGGAAGCACAGCAGCTGGTTGCGATCTCGCTCGAAGGGTCGGTTGGATGATCCTCTGCGGGCTGCGTTTTCAGGAGCCGGTGAGACCGGTCAAGGGGGTCCTGTGACTGCCCTTTCTGAAACCATGACCCGCCCAAAATTGACAATGCCGCCGGCTGAATCGGCGGCATTGCAAATGGCCTATGAAGAATCAGATGTGATCCTTGAATATGGATCTGGTGGATCCACGGTACTGGCCTCGGAACTAGCAGGAAAACACGTCACCTCGGTCGAAAGTGACCGAGACTGGGCCAACATGATGAAACAATGGTTTAAGGCGAACCCACCGGCGCAAGGCACCGAAATTGACATTTCTTGGGTCGATATTGGACCCACACGCGATTGGGGCCACCCTGAGACCGACGATTATTGGCGGACCTATCCTAATTACCCTTTGGGCGTTTGGGAACGTGATGGCTTTCGTCACCCTGATGTTGTTCTGGTCGATGGCCGCTTTCGGACTGGCTGCGCACTGGCAACTGCTTTCAATATCACTCGTCCCGTCACATTGCTGTTCGATGATTATGCAGCTCGCAAATGGATGCACCGCGTCGAGGAGTTTCTAGGCACACCTACCATCATTGGACGCCTCGGCGTTTTTGATGTTGAACCCACAATTATCCCGGCCAATCGCCTGACCAAGGTGATCCGGCAAATGACGCAACCGTAGGTGCGATGAGTATGGGTGAGACAGTTCAAAATGCAGGACCGTTGCGGTTGTACTGGTGGCGAGGCGAACCGAATTTCGGCGACGTGCTGTCCTCGGTGATCGTTGCGCATGTGTCTGATCGAAAGATTGCACACGGGGGCCCTTTGGATTGTGATATGCTTGGCATTGGATCGTTAATTCAAGTCATGCGCAGAAATCACACCGAAGCTAGGGCAGGCGGTTTTAAACCTTGGATCTGGGGGGCAGGGTTGTTGCACCCCGTGCCACGTGATTTCTTGAAACATGTTCGCGTTGCGCTTGTACGTGGGCCAATCACAGCCGCGCTGCTTGGGCTGCGTCGAACTGAGTTCGGTGATCCAGGGCTATTGGCATCAAAGGTTTTACGTGAGCGCACAGGTAGGAACGATCGTGTCGCACTGGTGCCCCATCATAGCCAAATGGACGATCCTGAGATTGCACGCCTCGCGCAGGATGAACCAGCGTTGCAAGTTATTGATGTGGCACAAAGTCCAAAAACGGTTTGTCGTCAAATTGCGCAGTGCCGGCATGTGATTTCGGCTAGCCTGCATGGTCTGATCGTTGCGGATTCTTACGGTGTTCCAAATACTTGGCTAAGCCCTGGCAAGCAATCGCATCTGAAATATCACGATTATGCAGCTTCAATTGGTCGTCCGATGATCAATCCGATTCAACTGACCGACATACCAGAATTGCTGCAGTCACTGAAAGACAATGATGGTCTTATCTATCGTGACGGGGTTGCCCGTGCGTGTGACGACCTGATCAACACCTTCCCGGCGTCTTTAGGGACGTCAGTAAATACCGCCTAACCTAGGTTATGGCTTGAAAAGAAACGAGGAAAAAATGCTCGATATCAAAAACTTGCACGTGAAACTTGAAGATGAGGAAAAACAGATCCTCAAAGGTGTTGACCTGAAAGTTGGTGCCGGTGAAGTGCATGCGATCATGGGCCCGAACGGGTCTGGAAAATCAACTCTCAGCTATGTTTTGTCCGGTCGTGATGGCTACGAAGTGACCGATGGATCCGCTCATTTGGATGATCAAGACTTGCTGGATCTGGAACCAGAGGAACGCGCAACAGCGGGTTTGTTCCTTGCTTTCCAATACCCAGTTGAGATCCCTGGCGTCGGCAACATGACGTTCCTGCGGACGGCGGTAAACGCGCAGCGCAAGGCCCGTGGCGAAGAAGAGCTGAGCGCGGCTGATTTCCTTAAAATCGTACGCGAGCGGGCCAAGTCACTCAAGATCAATGCAGACATGCTTAAGCGGCCGGTCAACGTTGGTTTTTCAGGTGGTGAGAAAAAGCGTAACGAGATTCTGCAGATGGCGATGCTAGAACCAAAGATGTGCATTTTGGACGAAACAGACTCAGGTCTGGACGTAGATGCAATGAAATTGGTCTCCGAAGGCGTGAACGCGTTGCGGGACGAGGGTCGTAGCTTCCTCGTTATTACTCACTATCAGCGTTTGTTGGACCACATTAAACCAGACGTCGTTCACATCATGGCCAATGGTCGTATCGTGAAGTCGGGCGGACCAGAATTGGCTCTGGAAGTTGAACACAACGGTTATGCCGACATTTTGGCTGAGGTGGGCTAATGGCACTTCCCGAACTGAAACAAACGGCTACCGAGGCCCGGTTGGCCACGATGGAGTTCCCAAATGCTGGCTGTACCAGAGCGGCCCGAGAGGCGGCAGTGGCCCGTGTGCGCAAAATGGGGCTTCCAGATCGCCGGGACGAGTATTGGAAATACACCCGTCCCGACACCCTCGTGCAACCCGTAGCCCCAGAGGCTGCTGTTTTTGAACACGATGAAGCGATGATGTTCAGCACCTTTGATCGGTTGAAGATCGTTTTCGTGGATGGAATCTTTGATCCTGAAGTGTCAGATGATCTGTCGCTTGAGGGTGTTGAAATTGACCGACTAGAAGACATCTGTTGTACCGATATCCATTGGGCAAAAGACCTGTATGGCGTATTGGAAGAGCGCGGACAATCGCCCGTTCAGCGTCCCTTGGCAGCATTGAATACTGCATTCGCTGCGGATGGTGTTGCGATCCATGTAACAGGTAAACCAAGCAAGCCAATCAGCTTGATCTATGTTCATAAAGATACCGCTTCGGACGCCACTCTGCATCATGTAGTGCGTGTAGAAACAGGTGCCGAAGTAACCATTCTTGAAAATGGCCCAGCGGCGTCACGGTTCAACAAGTGCATGGAAATTGACATCGCCGATGGTGGTAAATTGCACCATATTCGTGCGCAGGGCCGCGACCACGAACGCCGAGCCGTTACGCATATGTTTGCGCGGTTGGGCACTGAGTCAGTCTTCAAGAGCTTTACGCTGACCGTCAACGGTGTCCTGACCCGCAATGAATGCGTTATTGAATTGACCGGTGATGATGCGGTGGCGCATGTGGCAGGTGCCTGCGTTGGTGATGGTGATTTTCTGCATGATGACACAGTGTTCGTGACACATGATGCAGTGAATTGTGAAAGCCGTCAGGTCTTTAAAAAAGTTCTAAGAAACGGGGCCACTGGCGTTTTCCAAGGCAAAATCCTAGTTAAAGCTGGCGCTCAGAAAACAGACGGGTACCAGATTAGCCAATCGCTCTTGCTTGATGACGACAGTCAGTTTTTGGCCAAGCCTGAACTCGAAATCTACGCGGACGATGTTGCGTGTTCTCACGGGTCAACATCTGGTGCGATTGATGAAACTGCGTTGTTTTATCTGCGGTCTCGCGGTGTGCCACATTCCGAAGCCATCGATCTGCTGACGTTGGCCTTCCTTGCGGAAGCTGTCGAAGAAATCGAAGACGAAGCTTTGGCTGAGGATATCGTAGCGCGGCTTGAAGCCTGGCTTAAACGTCGAAGCTGATGCCGGTAACAACGGATATTTTGGCGACGTATCGGGGTCCCGGACGCGTCATCAACCGCTTGCTTGAAATGGGGCAGCGCGAAGATCGCGCGCTGGCCATTTTGATTGCAGGCTGCAGCATGGTGTTCGTCGCCCAGATGCCACGCTTGGCCCGCGAGGCGCACTTGACTGGACAAGAGTTGAACATGCTTTTGGGTGGGGCGTTGTTGGGGTGGATCATTATTGCGCCTTTGATGTTTTATATCATCGCGGCCGTCAGCCACATCGTGGCGCAAATTTTTGGCGGGCGAGGCGAATGGTATGGGGCGCGGTTAGCGTTGTTCTGGGCGTTGCTCGCAGCGTCACCCTTGTTGTTGTTGCAGGGTTTGGTTGCGGGGTTCATCGGTCCGGGAACGGAATTGAATATTGTTGGCGGACTTTGGGTTGCGGTCTTCAGTTGGTTTTGGATATCAGGTTTGCGACAGGCAGAAAGGTCTCGGGCATGACACTTCAAAATCTTGGCTCTTTGGCCTTGTTGACGATCAAGCAACCTGCTCAAGCCGCTAAAGTCATCCTGACTTTGAATGTTGGCAGGGATGTGTTGTGGATTGCTCTTGCTTTAGCGGTGGTGCTGAACACGCTGATCTTTTCACTGTCTAATATAGTTTTGCCAACTGGGCCGTCGCCAATTCCGGGATTGCTAGACAATCCCGTCTTTTACGGTGGGTTTGTCGGTGGCGGGTTGGTTCTAACGATCTTCTCCCTCCATCGAGTTGGTCGGATGCTTGGCGGAACTGGATCGTTCGATGACGTTATGATCCTGATGGTCTGGATGCAGTTTTTGCGCGTGACGGTACAGGCGCTAGCTTTGCTTCTGGTTCTCACGATACCAGTTTTGTCGGTTTTTTTGATATTCGGTGCCACCATCGTTGGGTTGTTTATCTTTCTACATTTCATAGACCAGGCACATCGCCTCGGCTCTATGATGCGCGCTGGTGGGGTTTTGCTGGCGTCCCTGTTTGCGATTGCTGCTACGTTTTTCATTCTTCTGTCCCTCATCGGAGGGCCGATAATGGGTTCTACTCCTTATGTATGATGTCCAAAAAATCCGGGCTGATTTCCCAATTCTTTCACGAGAAGTGAACGGGAAGCCTTTGACTTACCTAGATAATGGGGCTTCGGCGCAAAAGCCGCAGGTGGTTATCGATGCCGTCACCCAAGCCTATTCGATGGAATATTCCAACGTCCACCGGGGCTTGCATTTTCTGTCGAATCTAGCCACGGACAAATATGAATCCGTACGCGGAAAAATCGCCACGTTCCTGAACGCCTCAGATGAATCCGAAATTGTTCTGAATTCAGGGACCACCGAGGGTATCAATCTGGTTGCTTATGGCTGGGCCATGCCCAGGATGGAAGCTGGTGATGAGATTATCCTGAGTGTTATGGAGCACCACGCTAATATTGTGCCCTGGCATTTCCTGCGTGAACGTCAGGGTGTAGTGCTGAAGTGGGTTGATGTCGATGCTGAGGGCAACTTGGATCCCCAAGCGGTATTGGACACGATAACTCCGCGAACCAAATTGATTGCTGTAACACAGTGTTCCAACGTTCTGGGAACAGTGGTTGACGTCAAGGCGATCACGAATGGTGCGCATGCTCAGGGTGTTCCTGTTCTGGTGGATGGCAGTCAGGGTTCGGTTCATATGCCTGTGAATGTCGCGGATATCGGGTGTGACTTCTACGCGATCACGGGTCACAAGCTTTATGGACCGTCCGGGTCAGGTGCGATTTACATCAAGTCCGAACGAATGGCGGAAATGCGCCCCTTTATTGGTGGCGGCGATATGATCCGCGAAGTTTCCAAAGATGCGGTAACTTACAACGATCCCCCAATGAAATTCGAAGCTGGGACACCGGGTATTGTTCAAACCATAGGGTTTGGTGTTGCGTTGGATTACTTGATGGACCTTGGGATGCAAAACGTTGCCGCGCATGAGGCAATGCTAAGGGATTATACCGTTTCGCGTTTGAATGGTTTGAACTGGCTTCATGTTCAGGGCACGACCCATGACAAAGCTGCCATATTCAGCTTTACGTTGGACGGTGCCGCACATGCCCATGACATTTCAACAATTCTGGACAAAAAGGGAGTGGCTGTTCGGGCTGGACATCACTGCGCGGGTCCGTTGATGGATTTCTTAGGTGTGACAGCAACGTGTCGGGCCAGCTTTGGCTTGTATAACACCAAAGCCGAGGTCGACACTCTGATTGATGCGCTCGAGCTTGCGCACGACCTGTTTGCTTAGTCACATCAAAAACATCCAGAAAAGGCATTGAATTTTGGCTTTTCTGATTGCGGTATCTGTGCTGGTATTTTATAGCCCGAACCATGGTATCCTTGCAGGGCGAACCCGCTCAGAAGGTCCGAGAGAATAATGCGGTCCAGTAGCTCAGCTGGATAGAGTGTCGCCCTCCGAAGGCGAAGGCCATAGGTTCGAATCCTATCTGGACCGCCATTGTTCTATAGAGTTGCCCTCAACCAGTTACTGAATTCCCATATAGATGGGTGGTTTTGGCTGAGGCTCTTGTTCTATCCGCACCACCAATTTGCACTGCAGCTAGAAAGGTTTGGAGTGGATTGCCTCGTGGTGTCCAAAACGTGGGAATTGTACTATACAGTGGACCTGACAAGCGTTTTGAAGGGCGGCCAGTAGCCACTGTTTAGCCGGAACGCATATGAAGGCGAAACAGATACGCACGTGCAACATACTAACGGTTGAAGGGCCAACCAACATGCAACTTCTTAGCCCCATCTGACTGACACATTACCTGTGGAGCCCAACACCAAATACGCTTTACAATGATAGCCAATCTACAACATCCGTTCCAAGGTTACGGTGAAATGGTGTGTTTGGTAGAATGTGATCTGTTAATCTCTGCTGAGTTTGAGAACCAGCCAAGCGTCGAACACGATGGCGGGTGCATTCGAACTGTTACGGTTCCAATTATGTGGAAAAAAACGTTTTCACAGGACGCCTGTGGCGCCTGATTGGGGTGTAGGGCCATGACTTTATGTTGCTCACAAAGCCCATAACAGCCTATTTGGGTATAACATCGAAGTCGTAATGAAGCACCGGATTAGGGCAGAGCCTAGGCTAGTCAAAATCAAACGCGAAACGCGTTTAGTTGCAAAGAATCTGCCTATTGCAAATAGTCCAAGCTTGGTTGGTTGTGCATGTTTCAACACAAGAAGGGATGTCTTGCATATTCGCGGTCAAAGCCATTGGGGCGAGAAAGAAGACACAGAGCATCCGGTGCCTAGCCATAACGCCCCTCGGGTTAAGATCAATGGAGGCAAAGAGCTACGCCGCAGAGCGAACAATTTGTTTGGCTTAGATCAAATCATGAAGGACCTTGGGCGAAGGTTTCCTGTGTGCAAATTCAAATCAACCAGATCCTCGATTTTCTCGCTTCGTTTAGGCTGCTGTTGGTGTCAAAAAATCAACAGCACAGAACGCATTCATAGGTTCAAGAATCTAAAACCATTTGTTTTCTAGGTCTTTGGTGCACAAATCGACTGATGGGATGCAGTTTATCAAACCTGCGTGATGGCGCGAAGGCACGAGCAGTTTGGCTCTTACGTGTTTCAAGACCACAAACTTAAAAGCCGACGTTGGTATTTCAGCGCCGCGCGGGTCATATTCGACCCATTTTCCTATGGAGAATCGCGAAACAACGTCCTGAAAGCTTGGTATGACCCCTGTGTCTTCCACGAGGTAATTGCCGCCCTCGCATGGTATGCAGGTAAACGCCTGCGGGGCAGTAGACACACATATCTGACGTGTAAGTGATGGGAGGGGAGGGGAGTTCGAAAGATAACTCGCAGAGGTCCAAACCCGCATGTTCCCCCTCAACCGCTACACCGCGCTTGGCCTATCTGGCAACTGGGAAACCGGGTGAACCCCTTTGGGAAACAGGTAAGAACGGCCTGCAACTATTCTGTGCAATAAGGCAACTTATATTAAGAATCTTGAATGGATCATCCAGAAATTGATCTGAATCAAGCGATACCGGGGATATTTGTTGTAATATTATGTTAATTGGCTCTTTGGGGGGGGAGGTGTCATGGGTAAACTAACACGAATGCAGTTTGGGTCGGTGAAAAATAGGCTGAACATTTTATGGCTAGGGCAGTTGGCTCGCCGCCTTTGTTCGGCACGTGAAGGTTTCCGGACTGCTTCCTTTAAACACCAGCATCTTTTTGCATCCGCGTTAGTGTTAAACTTGGGATGCATCAGTGCTGATGCGGCAGACACATTTTACAAAGGATCAAATATAGGAATGGCTGCTTGGGAAATGCCCTACGAAATTCAATACGTGCATAACGGTCAGAGCGACCTGGACGCTGATGCGATTTCTTTGGCACAAAGGCATGCCAAAGTGATTACAGCCGCGATTGCGGATGGGGGTGTCGATGCTTCTCAGATAGATATGTCAGTTGTCTTCGCGGACGCATTCACTGATGCGGATTCAGGACCTATACCGTGGCCGCCTTTAGGCGAGACTATGATATCGCCGTGGTTGGCGATGACCAAAAAGGGCTCTGACACAATTCGATTGACACTTTTTGTTTCAGATTTACGCGTGATTGCGGACAGTGCGCTGCGTGCCCGCGGGGCAGCGCCTACAAGCTATCAGACGGGGCCTGAGTGGGCGGTGATGCCGTACACTTGCCTAGCCCAAGCCACTGAAGAATATGTGACACAGGTCACTTCAGAACGCATATCGGAGCAAATCAAGATCAGCACCGATTGCGTACCAAAAAGCTTTGTCTCTCATCTTCTGTGGCTGTTTCAATCAGCGCCTCAAAATTTCTTTGCTCCGTTCGAGATATCCGTGATGGGCCGGATTGAAACTGAGCGTCACGAGAGCATGAAGTTCTACGAACGATTGTACGTCGGATTAATCCGGTCTGGGATTTCAGCTTTGAACCACGAGGCTGGCACCGAATTGACCTGGTGGCACAAAGCCCTGCGCGAAGCCACCAGCTAATTTAGACCGCCTTTCGCTACCTGGTGTCGAAGGGCAATAAGACCAACAATCTGTTGGTGCGGCAGCGTTGCCCCACATTTTTAAGGGAAAGGGACTTTCCATGACCATTGAAACAGTTTTATCACATACAACATTCGTTGGTTACACAGCAGCGCAGCAGGCGACGCTTGAGGCCGCATTACGAGGCATGTACTCGGGTTCGGCCACAGGTAAAACTCTGCTCGACAACGTTTCAGCTGCTTTGCCTCTCAACATCAAATTTGTGAATGGAAAGGCGCAAGCCTTTAGAGGCACCGGTAGGGTTGAGTTTGATTTTGCCGCCGTTGAAGATCTTTCATATTTCGACGCCAATGGCAAAGGTGTTCAAGTCGAGATCGAACATGTGCTGCGTCACGAGCTGGTACATGCACTTGAATCTTTATCTGATACGCCAAGAGGCACCGCGAGCACAGATAATGCCAAGGGACCGACATTGGTGTTCGAAAAGGCAATCAATGATCAGCTCTCATTGCCTAACCGGCTATCCTATGAAGGTGTAGATATCGATACTGCGATCGTACCGGGCACCGAATATACTGGTGGAGCGGCCATTGATATCGCTCTTGCGCGTTCGGGCAACGAAGATACGTCTACCAACAATCCCGCTACCAAAGATTTACTCTGGGGGCGTGGCAATGGCAGCAATTACTTCAAGTCTGGTGATGGTACAGATTTTCTTTACGGCAATGGCGGTAACGATGTGCTCGAGGGCGGTGGTCAAAATGACTCTGTCAATGGTGGCGCCGGAACAGACCGTGCAGTTTTCAGTGGCAAGTGCGAGGATTATTCCTTCACAAACAATGCCGATGGGACGATCACGGTAACCGACATCCGTGCGGGTAGCCCCGATGGTACAGATACCCTTAAAGATGTGGAATTCGCTCGGTTTTCGGACGGCGAGATAGACCTTACAACAGGCGAATTTGCCTGCCCTGGGCAAAATGTTGTCATCGTGATTGACCGGACCGGGTCGATGAACAACGATATCGCGGCTGCCAAGGCCGCAGCCATCGAAATCGCAAATGCCCTGTTTGGTACCACGGAAAAGCCGGTGGCAAGTACGCTGGCTATCGTCACCTACTGGGATAGCAATACTGTAACCAATCTCAGCTTTACCAAGCAAGCCAGTGTGGCAGACCGCAAGGCCGCAGCGCTCGCAGCGCTCGATGCCCTTTCAACGTCAACACAGGGTGGCACGGAAAACCTCAATACGGCCCTACTGCACGCACTTAACGGCAATGCAGGAACTTGGGATATTGGCAACAAATCTAACAAAATCATCGTATTCACAGATGAGGACGCGGACGACCCAGAATTGCGCGCGCAAGTCGTTGCAAAATCGTTGAGTGGGGATATCGCAATTGACCCGTCTGGTTTGTCAGGTGCCTCATCAACAGCGGGCGCAGGTGCGCCGGCTGGATCGGCTAGCTTTGTAGACTATACTGACAAGCCCTTCTCAGATCCCTATGGTCCAAGTCCCCTACAGATCCTCCCAGTTGTGATTGGCAACTCCAGCACTGCCAATGCCGACCTCGAAGCCCTTGCTGATCAAACCAACGGGCAAGTTTTTAATGCCTCATCAAGTGATCCGTCACAGGCTGCTCAAAACGTAATCGCGGCGATCAATGCAAGTTCGGGCACGGATGGCCCGGACTCTCTGACTGGTGACGCTATGGCCAACTCAATTGGCGGCCTAGGCGGGAATGACACCATCGACGGGTTAGGAGGCAACGATACTCTGTCGGGTGGCGAAGGGGATGACCTCCTGAGCGGTGGCGACGGCGACGACAGCCTACGCGGTAACGCCGGCTATGATACCATTGATGGCGGCGCAGGCGATGATACGGCAATCGTCAATGCAAACAGAGGGGACGTCAATGTTGTCGGTTCTACCGATCCAGTCGTCATTCAAAGCGCTGACGGTGATGTCACAATCCGGAACGTTGAGAATGTAAGGTTCCTTGATGGGACTGTCGCTTTTGCAAATCTTGACAGTTTGGCGGGCACCAACACTTTCGGCAGCGCCGGAGATGATTTGATGCAGGGTGATGAACTCTCCAATCGGCTCTGGGGGCGTGGTGGCAACGACACCTTAGAGGGGTTGGGCGGCAACGATACACTGAACGGCGGCTTGGGCAATGATATGGTCAACGGCGGCGCTGGCGCGGATGAATTGTCAGGTGGTGGAGGTAACGATACCCTTGATGGTGGCGCGGACAACGATACCGTTGTCATAGATGCTACACGTCAAAACGCTGTAGTCGATGGCCCCGAAGGTCAGCTCAGTATCCAGACGGACCAAGGTACTGTCACTTTAAGGAACATCGAGAACGTTCGGTTTACAGATGGGAGCATGTCTATCGCGGATGTCGCTGCATTGCGGGACCAGACAATCCTTGGCACACCGAACAACGACACTTTGCTGGGCGGCTACGGTGATGATACGGTATCGGGCTTGGACGGTGACGACCTGATTGAAGGTGGTTTCGGCAATGATGAGCTTCTCAGTGGTGGTGGTCAGGACACTCTGCTTGGCGGAGATGGCAACGATGTGCTGCGTGTTTCCGAAACACGTGCGACAACGGAAATCGGCGACACCGTAAGTAATCCAGTAGCAAGCCCAATGGCCCTGCCGACGAACTGGTCGCTTGCTCCGTTTTCAGATGTCGAAAATCCAACCACTGTGCCGAACCAAACACTTGTCATTACTGGATCAGGGGATACCCACGAAGCATTCCAATTTGACGCAACAGCAGGTCAGCAATGGACCTTTGATGTTGATGGGGCGGACTATGATACTCGGTTGACCCTCTATGACTCTGCCGGGGTGCAAATCACCACGAACGACGACAGCAGCGCCTCAACCGGAGCCGGCGGATCCACGAGCGGGCGGGATTCGTTCATACAATACGATTTCACTGCTGACGGCACCTATATTATCGCATTGCACCCATACTCCAGCGGTCCAATTTCAAACACCCAGACCGCAACGTTGAATATCTCGGCCACGGGAATAACGATACCGCCTTCCTCCGCAACCGATATGAACCAACTTGACGGTGGCTCCGGTGATGACACTCTGATCGCGGGTTCCGGTGATGAGACTTTGATAGGCGGGCTCGGCGATGATTCACTTTCCGGCGGTTCTGGTGATGACACGGCAGTTTTGAACACATCTCAAGCAAATGTCATTGGCCAAACGGTTACAGGTGGCATCCAACTGACGTCCTCCGAAGGCGTTGACTTCCTAGCGTCAGATATTGAGAGGGTCCAATTCAATGATGGGACGCTAACACTTGCTGCTGCAGGGGCTCTCATGGGTACAATCCCCAGCATCGTCAACGGCACCGACGCCGGTGAAAACGTGAATGGGACGACAGCGGCAGAGGTCGTGAACGGGCTGGGAGGCGCTGATTGGATCTCACCAGGTGGTGGGTCAGACACTGTGGATGGTGGAAGTGGCAACGACATGCTCAGCTTCTTCAACCTACCAGACACACCAGGACGTACAAACACGGAATATCGCCTCGAAATTGATATGGACGCGGGCACCGCTGTCAGCCACGACGGAATGGAGCGTATTATGTTCCAAAATATAGAACGTTTGACGGCCACGGTTTTTGCAGACCGCATCCACGGAACGTCAGGTGACGACTCTATTCGAGGCTTGGGTGACTATGACTGGATCGTTGCCTCCGAGGGACGCGATACGATCGATGGCGGCACCGGACAGGACATGATTTCGTTCCTCGAATGGATGAACACAGCTGCCAACGTCATCGGAGATGCGTTCACCGAAACTGGCGCTCCACCCTCAGGCACACAAGCTACTGGTGTTGTTGTGAATCTGGAAAACCCCTCAGAAAACACGAACCTAGCGTCGGGCTTAACACTGAACAGTGTTGAGCGAGTGACGGGGTCAGGGCGTCAGGACGTGTTTTACGGCGACGCGAACCAAAACGACTTCCGGGGCCTTGGCGATTTTGACTGGTTCGTATCTTCCGATGGTGGTCGTGAACGGTATTTCGGTGGCGACGGCGTGGACACGGTCACTTATTTCAACGCGCCGGGGGCGGTGACAGCCAGTCTTCGAAATGGGGCCACGGTCAATGGCGGCGAAACGGGCTACGGTACTCAAGGTTGGGCGGCAAGGGACTTGTACTTTGAAGTCGAAAACCTTGTTGGGTCTGAGTTTGACGACAACCTAACGGGATCGAACGAGCGCAACCAGTTGTCAGGATTGGACGGAGATGATTTCTTGTTCGGATATGGCAATGTCGATTATCTCAAGGGGGGCGCTGGTAACGATACGATCAATGGCGGTGGATCTTCGGATTATGCTCTTTTTGATGGGAACAGGGCCGACTACACGCTCACTAGGACCGCAGCGAACCAAGTGTCGGTTAGTGGGGCGGATGGAAATGACAGCTTAATCGACGTGGAGTATTTCCGATTTGACGACATGGATGTAACGATTTGGGATCTGGCTTTGGTCTAAGAGCTGAACACACATCCGCACAGCACGACAGAACGTATCGAGATTCAGAAGTGTCCGGCGTCCCAAATTTGGGACGCCGGAAGCGTTTGAGCGTTGAAACAGCTTTGGCTGGGTTGTTTGGCTGCGCTGTTGTTTCGCCGGTAGGATGTCCCAAAGCCATCGGATGCTTGGCGCGCAAATAGTGCATCTTTTGGAACGTCTGAATTACACTTTGGAATCCAAGGTGACTAGATGCTTGGACCGTTTTTGCTCGGCCTGATCTCAGGTCGAACTCCTAGTTGAGTGGCAATGATTTCACGAACGAAAAACCTGAACCAATTGTTCAATTAGAAAAGCCAGCGTTGGCAGTGAGAAGATTCTAGAATGGAAGCAAAGAGGCGATTCCTTGAACAAATCACTTATATTTCAGCCTATTCTTCATATTCTTAAAGAACCTGATACAAATAGATTCGTGGAACAAAGAGGGCGCCATGAACGCAATAGCTAAAATAACACGAGGGGTCGGCGTCGCGCTGAGCGACGGAAGGGTAAAAGGTATCTTGGCCTTTACTGTTGGCATGATTTGTTGGGCGTCGATCTTTTATCGATATGTAGAAGGGTGGAGTTGGCTTGATTCTGTGTACTTTTCTGTCGTGACTATTTCGACTGTGGGGTTTGGTGATTTTTCCCCCGAAACGGCGGCAGGTAAGATCTTTACCATGTTCTACATTATTGTCGGTCTGGGTGTCTTTGTGACGGCAGCCACCACAGTTGCAGACGCGATCCTGTCTCAAGAGGAAGACGAATAATATACAGAACTGACGTCAGTTTTACCTTGCTGTTTTCTAACGTCTGTCGGTGGTTTCATCGTCCCGAAAACGATGATTGTATGCTATTCGATTTCGCCCCGGACCTGATGTAAAAAATCAAAAACATATACATATCAAGGTTTTTGAGTGTAACATTTAGAAAACAATGTTCTGGAGGGACGGAATGGAAAAGACCCAAGACGCTAAGATCATCGATCTCGCAATACGCCTGCTGTTCCTTGGATTATTTCTCTATAGCGCGCTTGCAATGGTCGCACCGCTTGCCAGCGTGGTCATTTGGGCGGCGATTTTGTGCGTTGCCCTTTACCCTGCATTCGATTGGCTTCAAGGAAAATTGGGCGGGCGCAAATCGCTGGCTACAACGATTTTAGTCTTGCTTGGACTTTTACTTACATTAGGCCCGGTTGCAACTGCGGTCTCAGGGGCCGCCGAGCTTGGATCAGAATTTGCTGAACAGGCCGCAAGCGGAGAGTTGAAAGTTCCACCCGCACCAGAGGGGCTTAAGGAATTTCCGTTGGTCGGCAGCAAGGTGTCCGATGTCTGGACAATGTTTGAAAGCAACCTAAGCGGTGCGCTTGCAAAATATGGCGCTCAAATTCTGGAAGTCACCAAATCGCTCTTTGGGAAAGTCTTAGGAATTGGGATCGGCCTACTTGGGCTGGCGTTGTCGGTTATCATCATGGGCGCTCTGTTTTCTCCCGGACCGCAAGTGGTTCAGGGGCTGCAGCGGTTTGCAGATCGCGTGTTTGCACCGCGTGGCAGTGAGTTTGTTACATTGGCCGGCGCGACTATCCGGAATGTGACCAAAGGCGTGATCGGGGTTGCCGCAATTCAAGCCTTTGTCGTTTGGGCATTGCTTGCTGTGTTCGGAATCTCATCTGCGGCGACGCTGGCGTTTGTGAGCCTAATCCTGTCTATCGTTCAGATTGGCCCCGGTTTGGTTCTGATACCAGTGATCATCTACGCTTGGAGCTCCATGTCTGGAGGCGCGGCGCTTGCGTTTACAGTGCTTGCTGTCCCTACGATGATTATGGACAGTTTCCTGCGTCCGGTGTTTATCTCAAAAGGGCTGGAAACGCCGATGCTTGTCATTCTGATTGGCGTTCTTGGCGGAATGATGGCCTATGGTCTGATAGGGATATTCATGGGCCCAGTCTTGTTCGCGGTCTTCTATGAATTGTTCAAAGTCTGGATCGATGAGTCGCCAGAGGCCGAAACCCCTGCCGAGGGAGCGGCAGAATGAGGAAGACGATTTGGACGACACTTGCGGTCATTCTGTTTTTCCTTGTCTGGTATCTGGTTGCGGATCGCAAAACTCCCTTTACCGGCAATGCCAGAGTTAAGGCTATTGCGACCCAGATAGTACCACAGGTGACGGGCACTGTGACCGAGGTTCTGGTGGAAAACGGACAGGTTGTGAATGCGGGCGATGTCTTGCTGCGGCTTGATCGGCGTCCTTACGAGATTGATAAATCCAAGGCCGAAGCTGATCTTGAGGCCGCGACGCAGGACGTGGGTGCATCATCGGCCGAAGTCAGCGGCGCGCAGGCCAAATTGGCCCGGGCGCAGAGCGACCTGGACACCATGCGCATTCAAACGGAACGTGTTTTCGCGCTTGAAAAGAAGGGGTTGATCGCCCTCACGCGCGCAGATGACGCGCGCGGTCAGTTGGCTGAATCAGAGGCCAATCTGGAAAATGCCAAGGCCGATCTGGAAAAGGCCAAACAAAGGCTAGGGTCAAAAGGGCAGGACAATCCAAAGATTCAACGTGCCCTTGCCGAACTGGCAGATGCAGAGTTGAATCTTGAATGGACGGAATTGCGCGCCCCGGCGACAGGGGTCGTGTCTAACTTGCTCATTGCGCCGGGCACCTATGCACGGTCAGGTCAGGATCTGCTTACGTTCCTTGATGCAACGGACATTTGGATCGAAGCCTATTTCACCGAAAACAACCTTGGTCGTGCCGGAGTGGGGTCGCCTGTTGATGTGGTGTTGGATATGCATCCCGGTCAGATCATACCAGGTGTCATCGAAAGTTTTAGTTCTGCCGTATCAATGAGCGGTGGAGACGTGCCAGGCCAATTGGCCAGCCCACCTAGCACCAAAGGGTTCTTACGCGAACCAGAGCGGTTCCCAGTGCGTATTGTGTTGCCGGGATACGAAGCCGGAAACGCTGAGGATGATCTGAGGTTTCAATTGAACGGCCAAGCTGATGTGATCATGTATCTCAGCGACAACTCTTTGTTGAACTTGGTTGGACGCGCCTACATCCGGGTGGTTTCAATTCTGTCTTATGCGTATTGAAGATCGCCGATCAGTTCTGAGGCTCGCAATCGGCGTTACGGGCCTTTTTTCCCTTGGCTTGCTGTTGGGGTGGCCGCTTTCTGTCATCGGGGCGGTATTTGCAGCGTTGTTTCTGCAAGCACCCAACGCATTGCCATTGGCCGCATTCGGAAAACTCTTCGTATTCTCGATCGGATTGATGTTCGTTTCGTTTGTATTGGCGTCTATCACCGCGCCTTATCCGGCTGTGTTTCTCATTCTGGTGGCAAGTGCGATCATTTTATCGTTTGTTTGGTCTGTGTCAGGGGCCGGAGTTTTGCCGGGTGTCATCGCCTTGATGGGCGCGCTGATGATCCCCAATCTTGTCTTACAATCATCGGATCTTGCATTTGTCCTGGTGCTCTGGATTCCGGCAAATCTGTTTCTAGCCGGGTTTGCTTCCACCTTAATGTTTGTACTCATTCCTGCTGCACCACCTACCAATGCTCAGAAAAAAGCGGCTGCCGCAGCGCAGGACTTTGACCCATATCGGCGTATTGTCAGGATGTCGCTGGTCACGGTTCCGTTTGCGTTGGTGTTCTTTTTGTCCGGTGCGTCAGCCTTGCTGGTGTTGTTTTTTGTGGCCTTGTTGAGCCAGCAGCTTGCCGCCTTGCCTGCAGCAGGGAAAGCTGTTGCCAAGGCGATGTTGACAGCAAACCTATTAGGTGCAGCGGTTTCGATAATCTGTTACGAGATCAATGTCATTGCACCAGTCATCATGACGCCAATCCTCCTTTGCTTTTTCTTTTGCTTGTCATTGGGGGCGCTTGGTAAATCTCAAAACTTATTCGCATCCGCTGCGGGTTCGGCAATTACGACTGCTTTGGTTGTTTATGGTGGCTCAATTGCACCCTTCTCAGACGATGCAGACGTCAAAAGTATCACGCGTGTTCTGCAGGTTGCTAGTGCCTCGATTTTTGTGATCGTGGCTTACGTGGTCGTTGACGAGTTTTGGCCGGAAAGAAAGCGACGAAGCGGTCGTTTAAAAACTCAATCAACAACTTAAAATGCCATTTCCTCACTGTTGGGAACATCCAAAATGGAATAGTATGTCCGTTTTTCCGGTTACATCGGAGAAGAACGGTTGTCTTTACTTAGGCACGGGATCTATTAATCTGACTTGCTGGTTCGGCGTGATTCAAGCTCCTAAACTGCGGGGGCTATATGAGCAATCTTTACTGGCTGAACGAAGATCAAATGGCACGGATTCGGCCCTATTTTCCGAAGAGCCAAGGTGTGCCACGCGTCGATGATCGTTGCGTGCTGAGTGGTATTATATTCATCAATCGCAATAGCTTACGTTGGTCTGATGCGCCAAAGGAGTATCCTCCACCTAAGACGCTTTATAATCGTTGGAAGCGGTGGAGCGATATGGGCGTGTTTGCCCGAATTATGGAGGGCCTTGCCGCTGAAGCGCCTGACCAWAAAACGCTTTCAATCGACGCGACTTACCTCAAGGCCCACCGGACAGCTTCCAGCTTGTCGGYCAAAAAGGGGGGGCGGACGCCTGATCGGGCGTACCAAAGGCGGTATGAACACAAAGCTGCATGCTGTGACTGACACGGTTGGGCGGCCTATTCGGTTCTTCATGACCGCCGGTCAAGCAASCGACTACACTGGGGCGAGAGCTCTTGTGAGTAGCCTGCCATCAGCGGACTGGCTRCTTGGGGATCGTGGCTATGATGCGGATTGGTTCCGGGAAGCCCTTGTAGATATGGGAATAACGCCTTGCATCCCCGGACGAAAGTCACGCGGCAAGGCCGTCAAATATGACAAACGTCGATATTAACGCCGCAATCGTATCGAGATCATGTTTGGCCGCTTGAAAGATTGGAGGCGCGTGGCAACCCGCTATGACAGATATGCCCAAAGGTGTTCCTTTCGACCATCGCTCTCGCCGCAACCGTAATATTCTAGTTATGAGTCCCGTGCCTAGTTCGCCAGAAGGTGGGTTTTGATCCGTTGGTAGCCGTATCCGATGTGGGTGCGCTGGATGTACCCGATTGCAGCAACATCGCCGAGTTCTAGCGCGGTGTTGATGTCGCTTAGTTCCGCCACCAGTGCTTGGGCCATTTCAGAACCTCTTTGGTTGCTCTGCCGATACCAGGTGCTGGCCGCCTGACAATAGGTCTGCCACCAAAATGATCTTAGGGTCCCATTGCCGATCAGGCTGGTGATTAGAACATGCAGGCGATGATTGATCTCGATGTATTGCCGGGGACCGAAATCAGTGCGCAGTGCTTTTGCCTCTTGCAGCAATGTCCGACCCATTTCGCAATCGGTTTCGGTGATCGTGCAGGGTGACATGGTGCCGATTAGCGCCGCGATCTCTAGCCGCATCTCATAGACATGGCGGATTTGCTCGGCAGACAACGCGACAACGACCGTGCCCACTCCATTTCGGGTTTCCACCAGACCCAGATGGCTGATCCGGCTGATCGCATCGCGAATCGGGGTTCTGCTGACACCAAATTCCGCAGCCAGTTCAGCCTCTTTCAGCTGTTCGCCTGGCGGGTAATCCAGAAAACAAATTCGTTGCACAATTTCCAGCTGGATGTCTTCGACCGTACTTTTGAGTTCAGTCGCAGTAGTTTTCTGAGCGAGGGACATAAGAAACTTCCTTGGTTATAGATGCATACACCAAAGGCAGATAAGATACAATACTGGCCCAATTATTAAATTTGACTCGTTAGGTGTATACAGCTATCCGTATGGGAAACCTTCCACCTAGAAAACTGAGGGAACTATTATGCTCGACGAAGCCAAAGCCCGCACCGTTGCCCTACAGGCGCGCATGAAGGACCAGGGCATCCAGCTTGCTGTTTTCACGGATGAAAGCTCAATCGCTTATCTCGCGGGGTTCTGGGGCTATCTTGGCATTGAATTTGGTCGCCCCACTATGCTGGTCGTTAATGCTGATGAGGCGCCTGTTGTGATCACGCCTCTGATGGAAAGCGAAATGGTGGGCGCAATGACATGGGTCGAAGATGTTCGCACTTGGGAGGACATGGGCCAGCGTACTTGGGGACGTGCCCTTGCGGGTGCTCTGGGTGACAAACCGGATAAGATCTGGGTGGAACGCAGCAGCATCCCCGCAATTGTGCGAAACCATTTGGACGACACCTATCCTAGTGTCCCAATCAAGGATATCTCGCCCGTTCTGGGGGCCATGCGGATGATCAAGTCCCCATTTGAAATTCAGGTGATGAAAGAAGCAGGCCAGATCGCAGGTGCGATGATGAAGGCCGCGCATGGCAGCTTGCAACAGGGTACTCAGGAATATGAAAGCGCACTGGCCGTGATCGAGGCCGGGTCGCGCAAGGCGGCAACCTTTCTGACGGACAAGGGTTGGGACAGGTTCGTCTCGCCGATGATCCACAATCTGCAGATCCTGCAAAGTGGCAAGGACACATCCATGGTGCACCGCCGTGCCTCGGTGCGTCACTATCAGCGTGCCGATCCGGTCTATTTCTGCTTTTGCAACATGGCGCAGTTCAAGCAATACAAACTGGGTTTTGACCGGATGTTCCATATTGGCGAGGTGCACGATGACGCCGCCCGTGTGCAACAGGCCGCCATTGACGCCCAACAGGCCGCTATCGCCGCCATTCGCCCTGGCATCGAAGCACAGGACGTGGCCGCGGCTGCAAACGAGGTTTATGCTGATCGCGGGTATGAGACCGGTTATCGCACCGGGCGGTCGATTGGTGTGGCCTACCTTGAGGCACCAGAGTTAAAAACCGGCGACACCACCATTCTGCAACCCGGCATGACCTTTGCCGTGGATGGGGGCATTTCGATTGATGGGGTGACTGCAGGGCGCATCGGCGATTCCGTCGTGGTGACAGAGACGGGGTTTGACTACATCACCGAGTATCCCCGCACATTGCTGGTTACGGATAGTTAAGGATGAGCCGCTCGTTTCGACTTGCAGTCGGTCAATCGCCCGCAAAATTGACCACGGTGCGTGATCGTTTGGATTGGCTGACGGGCGTGATGCCCGCAGTCGCCGCCGAGGGTGCCGACCTTCTGCTGCTGCCCGAGCTTTTTGCCAGTGGCTATAACATTGGCGAGCAGGTCGTTGCGCGGGCTGAACCTGCTGACGGTCCCATTGCGCATGCCATTGCGACGCTTGCCAGAATCCACGGGGTCGCAATCCACTATGGGTTTCCCGAAGTCGATGGAGAGGTGATCTTTAACGCGGCGCAGTGCATCGGCCCGGACGGCACGCGTTTGGGCGGGCACCGTAAATTGGTCATTCCGCCGGGCTTAGAGGGGGATCATTTCACACCCGGTAGAGAGTGCGCACTTTTCTCTTATCGGGATGTGCGAATAGCAACACTGATTTGCTATGACGCCGAATTCCCGGAGACGGCGCGGCATGTGGCCTCAATGGGGGCAGAGCTTGTCCTGGTGCCCACCGCCCTTGGCGCTCAGTGGGATTGGGTGGCGCAACGCATGATCCCGACACGTGCTTTTGAAAACGGAGTCTTTCTAGCCTATGCCAACAGTGCTGGCAGCGAACACGGCATGGAGTTTCTGGGGCAAAGCTTTATCGCAACGCCAGACGGGCAAGAACTGGCACGCGCAGGTGCACATCCCGAGATAATCTATGGTACGTTGCAACTGGACAAAGTGTCAGCCGCGCAAACACGGCTTCCTTATTTAGCGGATCGTGAAACGCTGAATGAAGTAATGCGTTAACCTGCACCCAAAAGCTGCCTAGTCCCGCACCTCTACCATTCGATCATGCTTTTTTTGGCCGCGCTTGCAGCGAAGGTCTGCACTTTCCAATGCAGATGCGGCATGCAGCCAAAGAGATGTCGCCAGATCACGCGACTTTGGAAAGGGCGCTATCTGGGCAAAGCCGTCGTTGCCAATGTCCAATGAAGGTTGCACTAAACCATCGAAGGCTTGGAAGGTCTGTTTCCAGCCCAAAGCGGACATGGCGCTTCGACACTCCGGGCGGATTGCTGACTTTCTCTGCAAGTGCGAAGCAACTGTGCCAAGACGTCGGGAGCCGACATTCAAGCAACCCTGAAACAACGTAATTCGCTGCACCGCCGCAAGGCGGCACTGAGCCCAATCTGTAAATTTGATTTTCTCGCTGCTTGCGCTCGCAGAACGAATATTGCTGCAACTGCGCAAATTTCTACGCCGCTGAGCGGCAGAAAAACCGGTCATTCATGCAAACCGCAGCGAGAACAATACACTCAAGGGCTGATTTGCAGACCAAACTAACCTCCGCTTAGTTACGCCAAAGGTTACTTTTTGTTTTACGAATTTGGCAGAAAACGATTTGAAAGTGACCATGGTGAATCTCTTTGCTGACATTGCCCGTCTGGACAGGCGAATACGCATCAACAAGCCCAATCTTGAACTCCACAAACATCTTGAAATCCATTCGATCAGATTCGGCTGAGTCGCCAATCTGCAAAAAGGTGCGCTTGTTTTGAGAATGGCTGCGTATCGTAGCCCGCAAACAAGCCATCCTGCGTGACAAGCACCGTGCGCCACCCACGTGCCGCGGCACCCAGAATATCCGTGTGGAGAGTATCACCGCACATGGCAATCCGCTCAGGGGTCAGCGATGCCAGTGACGCCTCGATCAGGTCATAAACCTCTGGGAAAGGCTTTCCAAAGAAATGTACATAGCCTGGGAATTGGTCGGCAATCTGGTGGCCATAATGCCCCGGTTCAATGGAAAATCCGTTGTCGCGAGGAGCGGCCAGATCTGCGTTTGCGATCAACACCTTTCGCGGGCGCTGCTGCATCGCTGATACCAGCAAATCTTGACGCGAGGTGGTCCAGTCAGCAGTTGACAGAAACAAGAATTGTTCGACTTTGTCATAGTGGTCGGAATTGTCTTTCAGGCGCGTCACGCTGCCAGGCAGGTCATTCAGCGGATCAGTGTCGGCGGCGATAACGCCCCAATGCCCCTCGCTCAGGTTTTGAAGGGCTGCTTCCCTACTGGTGATGATTTCGTCGTCCTCGACGCGCAATCCAAGTCGTTTGAATTTTGCGATGGCACCCTCTCGGTCGTAGCTGGCGGCATTGGTGAGGATGCGGATGGCGCAGCCCCGTGCGCGCAGCTGATCCAGCCGTCTATCAGCACCGGGGATCATCGTTTCGCCCACGTTCAGTACGCCAAATGCGTCAAAAACAAAGGCATCGACTTGATCGGCGATTTCTAGCAATGACCTGATACTAAGCGAGGCTTCGCGGGCGCTCACGTCCGGAAATCGTGCACGCACTTCCTCATAACGATCAAAAATCGACTGCGTTGTCAGCATGCTTCCCCATTTCGTTTTCTGATCGTTCACTTGGGTATTACCTTAAAGAAAATTCCCCTAAGCGAAAGTCAAAACAACAAAACAACATTAATTTGAAAGTCGTCGACAATCGATTCTCTTGATTTTCATAGTTTTTCAGTCGGCGCGCTGCAAAACCCAGGTTGGGCGGCAGAACAAAAATGTTGTTTTGTTGCTTTTCAGGGATTATCGTTGCGGAAGACTCAAGGCCGTGGGGGTGGAATGTCATCAAAAAAACAAAGACGACGCGAAGCAATCTCGGCTTTGGTGCTTGAGCAAGGTGCTGTGACCGTTGGTTCACTTGCTGAGCGATTTGATGTGTCTATGCAAACGATCCGCCGCGATGTGGATACCCTTTGTGAGGGCGACATGCTGCACCGTGTCCATGGCCGCATCGAGCTTAGCGAAGAATTTCTGAATACGCCCTTCGATCAACGTGCTGGCACGAACTTGTTGGGTAAGCGCGCCATCGGAGAGGCCGCCGCCCATTTGATTCCAGATGGATCTAGTTTGTTTATCTCCATCGGATCTACCCCGCTTAGTGTGGCGCAGGCACTACGTCGTCGCAAAGGGCTGACCGTCATCACTAACAACCTGAGTGCAGCGATGGCGCTAAGCGAAGAAGTCTCAAACCGGATCATCCTGCCCGGTGGTGAGTTGCGTTTGCCGGATCGCGATATTCTGGGCAACGAAGTGTTGGATTTCTTTGGGCGTTTCCGCGCGGATTTCGCCGTTTTTGGCGCTGCCGGAATTGCGGAAGACGGCGGGTTGCTGGAATTTCACACAACCGAAGTAAGCGCGACACAAAAGATTTGTGAGAATGCCAAACAATCTCTTTTGGTGATCGACGGGTCAAAGTTCGGGCGTCAAGCCCCTGCATTGGGCGACAATATAGCTGACATGGACCGGATCATCATCGACCGACGGCCGGGGGCGCAATTTGCGCCTTTGCTGAACAACATCAAAGATCGCCTGCTTGTGGCTGAAGGACATGCAACATGACAACAACACCGTTTGTGAAGCTCGACGGCGTAGCAAAGCGTTGGAACGGCCAATTGGGCGTTGAAGGCATCACGCTGGATATTCCCGAGGGCAGTTTCACCGCGCTTCTGGGCCCGTCTGGATGCGGGAAATCTACAACGCTGCGCCTGTTGGCGGGGCTGGAATTGCCCGACGAGGGCAAGATCGAGATTGATGGCAAGGACGTGACAACAAGTGCGGCATCGGACCGAAACCTGTCGATGGTGTTTCAGTCCTATGCGCTGTTTCCGCACTTGTCGGTCGCCGAAAATGTCATGTTCGGCCTAAAGGTCCGGCGCGTCCCAAAGAAGGAGCGGCTTGAAAAGCTGCACCGCGCTCTGGAAATCACCGGGTTGCTGGGGCTTGAAAACCGCAAGCCCGGCGAATTGTCGGGCGGACAGCGCCAACGTGTCGCCTTGGCCCGTGCGATCGTGGCGGGGCAACGTTTATGCTTGATGGACGAACCGCTGTCGAATTTGGACGCAAAACTGCGCAATGCTGTGCGCAAGGATATCAAAAAGCTTCAGCGCGATCTGGGCATCACAGTGGTTTACGTTACTCACGATCAAACCGAAGCGATGAGCATGGCGGACACCGTTGTGCTCATGAAGGACGGGCATATCCAGCAGGTCGGTTCGCCCGAGGATTTGTATAGCAGGCCCAACAACACCTTCGTGGCCGAGTTTGTCGGCGCGCCGCCGATGGCGTTGCTTCAGTCGTCCGTTTTGGACGGGTTCGGCGCGGACAAGACAATCGGGATCAGAGCCGAGAATATCCAGATTGTGCCAAAGGGCGAAGGACGGATGCGCTGCACCGTCAATGAAAGCGAATTTCTGGGGGCAGAGACACTGATTGGTCTGGATCACGCAGGCGCTGCGGGGCTCTGTGTGCTTAAGCCGGGTCTTTCGATGATGGCCGAAGGCAACGAGATCGACATTTCCTTTCACGACGAAAATCTGCACGTCTTCGACGCTGCGGGCCAACGACTGGCGGGGTGAAAACCACCTGCTGACACGACAATGAACGAAAACAATGGGAGAGAGAGATGAAACTATTTTCGACAACAGGATTGGGTCTGGCGACGGCTATGGCCGTTGGTCTTGCCGCGCCAGCAAGCGCTGAAACCGAACTGACGATGTATTACCCGATTGCTGTCGGGGGCGCATTGACCGAAGTGGTGGATGGCATCGTGGCCGACTTTGAAGCCGCGAACCCTGACATCAAGGTGAACGCGATCTATTCGGGCAACTACGATGACACGCGCGTCCGTGCGCTTTCAGCGCTTGCCTCTGGTGAACCTGCCCAATTGGCGGTGATGTTTTCCATCGATGCCTATGACCTGATCGAACAGGAACTGGTTATCCCACTAGAAGACGTTGCGACATCTGATGCTGACAAGGAATGGCTGGGTAGTTTCTATCCTGCACTGATGGCCAACGGCCTGATCGAAGGCCAGACATGGGGTATCCCGTTTCAGCGCTCCACGATTGTGGCCTATTATAACAAGGACTTGTTCCGCGCGGCAGGCCTCGACCCGGAAGCACCACCAACGACGTGGGACGAGATGATCTCGATGGGTAAGGCCTTGACCCAGGGCGACACTTACGGCCTGATGATCCCCTCCACCGGATATCCCTATTGGATGTTCCAAGCACTTGCGATCCAGAATGGCAAAGAGGTCATGTCCGGCGATGGTCTGACCACCTATTTCGACGACCCAACCGTTGTGGAAACACTGGAGTTCTGGAAATCGCTTTCAGCTGAACATGGCATTATGCCAACAGGCACCGTTGAATGGGGCACACTACGTCAGGCATTCCTTGAAGGCCAAACCGCGATGATGTGGCATTCAACCGGCAATCTGACTGCGGTAAAAAAAGGCGCTAGCTTTGATTTCGGTGTGGCGGAATTGCCTGCAAATGTGCGCAAAGGCTCCCCAACGGGTGGCGGCAACTTCTACATGTTCAAAGACACAACAGATGAAGAACGCGCCGCAGCACTCAAGCTGATGCAATTCATGACGTCGCCTGAACAGGCCGCGGCATGGTCCATCGGCACAGGCTACATGGGTGTGTCATCCGCAGCCTACGAGACAGATGCTTTGAAGGCCTACACGGCTGAATTCCCGCCTGCCTTGGTGGCGCGCAACCAGCTGGAAAACGCTGTGGCTGAATTCTCCACCTTCGAGACAGCCCGCGTGCGTGATGGCCTGAACAATGCGATCCAATCAGCTTTGACCGGCGCGAAAGAACCAGCTGAAGCGCTGGCCGAGGCACAAGCCGCCGCTGTGCGCCTGCTCAAAGACTACCAGTAAGTATACCGTTAGGGCCGGCGCGCTGTTTGTGCCGGCCCATCTTTTGTCACGCAGCGGAGACGCACCATGTCAGCCCACGCCAATCATGAACGCCGCAGACAGGCCATTTATGGCTGGCTTTTGCTGTCGCCTGCCGCTGCTCTGCTGACGCTATTTGCGTTCTACCCGTCGGTCGCGACCCTATGGTCGAGCCTGTTTTCGCGCGGCACCCGCCGCAACCCCACCGAATTCGTTGGCACTGAAAACTACGCCGAGCTTTTCGCCGACCCGACCTTCTGGATCGTGGTCAAGAACAACCTGCTTTATGCGGGTGTCACAATCCCTGTGTCGATTTTCATCGCACTCTCGATGGCGCTTTGGGCCAATGGGAAAATTCGCGCCCGTGGCTTTGTGCGCACCGCCTATTTCACTCCGACCGTTCTGCCGATGATCGCTGCTGCGAACCTCTGGCTGTTTTTCTACACTCCCGGCCTTGGGGTGCTGGACCAGATTGGCAGCCTGTTTGGCCTGCCGTCCGTGAACTGGTTGGGCCAGCCGGAAACGGCCCTTTGGGCGATTATCATCGTGACAATCTGGAAAGAGGCAGGGTTTTTCATGATCTTTTACCTCGCTGCGCTGCAGACGATCCCCGAGGACCTCAAAGAAGCCGCCGATATCGAAGGCACCAGCCGTTGGACCTATACGCGCCGCATTGTGTTGCCGCTGTTGATGCCGACGACACTTTTCATTGCCGTGAACGCCATGATTAACTCGGTCAAGCTGATCGACCACCTGTTCATCTTGACCAAGGGCGGGCCGTCGGATGCCTCAAAACTGATCCTGTATTACATCTACGAGATGGCCTTCGCCTTCTTTGATGCGCCAAGTGCGGCGGCCATGACGATGATGGTTATCGGTGTGCTGGGCATCGTCGCAGCCGTGCAGTTCCTCTACCTCGACAAAAGGACGCATTACCAATGAAGAGCTTGACCAAATTCATGGACAGCTTTGGCGCGATCCTGCTTGCAATCATCTGGATTTCGCCGTTGCTGTTTGCCTTTTGGGCTGCAACGCATTCCACCTCGGATGCGGTTAATCTGAACCTGTTCTCACCTTGGACCTTGGATAACTTTCGCGTTGCTTGGGATGGCGCGCCGTGGCTGAAGTATTTCATCAACACCTTCATGCTGGTGACTGTGATCCTGATCGGCCAGTTTATTCTGACCACATTGGCAGGCTTCGCCTTTGCGCAGTTGCAGTTCCCGGGTAAGGACTATGTGTTCATTCTGGTGCTGATGCAGTTGTTCATCCTGCCCGAAGTGTTGATCGTCGAAAACTATGCGATGATCTCGCGGCTTGGGCTGTTCGATACGATCCTCGGCGTCGGTATGCCCTATATGGCCAGCGCGTTTGGCATATTCTTGATGCGCCAAGCCTTCAAAGGGGTCCCAATTGAGCTGCACGAGGCCGCGCGGATTGAAGGCTGTGGATTGCTGGGCATTCTATGGCGGGTCTATGTACCGCTCGCAAAACCCACATATCTCGCCTATGCGCTGGTGTCTGTTTCAACCCATTGGAACAATTTTCTGTGGCCGCTGATTGTGACCAACTCACCTGAAACACGGCCCTTGACCGTGGGTCTGTCGATCTTTGGTGCGCCAGAAAACGGCGTCGATATAAGTATCATTTCGGCCGCAACACTGATGTCTGTCGCCCCGTTATTGATCGCTTTCCTGATCTTCCAGCGCCAATTCGTTCAAGCCTTCCTGCGCGCAGGGATCAAATGACCACCATTCTGCAAATCTCTGACACGCATATCTTGCCAAAGGGCGCGTTGGTGTCGGGGCGGCTCGATACGGCAGACGCTCTGGCACGATTGGTCGTCCGGATCAGTAACATCCGCGAGCAGATTGGGCCGATTGATGCCTTGCTGGTCAGTGGAGACCTGAGCGATGACGGCAGCGCGGAAAGCTATGCGCAGTTCAAAACGATGATCGCGCCTCTGGACCTGCCGACTTATGTCATTGCGGGCAACCACGACGCACGCGACCCGATGCGAACCGCCTTTGTCGACGTTTTACCGAATGCCGGCCCGCTGAACTGGGCGCGCCAGATTGGCGACATCCACCTGATCGGGCTTGATACACTGGTTGAAGGTCAAGGCGCGGGAACGCTTGCCCCTGAAAGCCTTTCGTTCCTGCAAGACGCGTTGTCCAAGGCCGGAAAAGCGCCTGTGCTTCTGGCGTTGCATCATCCGCCTTTTTCCTGCGGTATCGGCTTTATGGACGAGATCGGGTTGACCAACGGTCATGCCCTACGTGATGTTTTGGCCGGTCACGCGGGCCCGCTGCGTATCGTTTGCGGTCATATCCACAACGTAATCGTTAGCGATATCGCGGGCCACATCGCCATTTCAGCGCCATCACCCGCCAGCACTTTCGCCTATGATCGTCGCCCAAGTGCGCCTGTTGGATTCATGACCCAAGAAGATGGATGCCTTCTGCACCGCTGGGATGCAGGGTTTCAATCGATCCGGATCGGGCCGATGGCAGGATCAGGCCCCTTTCCGTTCTGATCGTCACATCTGACAGAAAGGAAAACCTGTGAGTGAACCACACGCGATCCAGATTATCATTCAAATCGCAGGCGCTGCGGCCCTGTTGATTTGGGCCGTGCGCCTGGTGCGCACGGGGGTCGAGCGCGGGTTTGCTGCCCCAATGCGCATCTGGTTGCGTCATTCCACCAAGAACCGATTACTGGCGGCGGGTACTGGCATGGGCGCGGCGGTGCTTTTGCAAAGCGCGACTGCGGTTGCCGTCCTTGTGTCCAATTTTGTCTCAAAGGGCGGGCTAGCGACTGCGACAGGGCTGGCGATCTTATTGGGGGCCGATGTTGGATCAGCTGTGGTGACGCAGCTTTTGATGGTGCGCCAGCCCCTCCTGATCCCGCTATTGCTTGTTATTGGCGTCACGGTGTTTCTGCGCGGCGATGGCAGCAACATGCGCCAGATTGGTCGAATTTTGATAGGGCTTGCCCTGATCTTTGTGTCACTGGACATGATCCGGGGTGCCACCGAACCGATGATATCCAACCCCGGTACGCAGGCCATCATGGCCTATCTGGGCAGCGATCTGCTAACCGCTTTCGTCATTGGCGCTGTGTTTGCATGGGGCGTCCATTCGAGCGTCGCTGCAGTATTGCTGTTTGTCACATTGGCAGGGCAATCCATCCTTCCAACCCCTGCCGCCGCCGCCATGATCCTTGGGGCCAACCTGGGCGGGGGTTTTATTGCATTTGTTCTTACCTATTCTGCACCGATAGCGTCGCGACGGATGGTTATGGCCAATCTAATCCTACGAGGTGGCGGCGCTGCACTGGTCCTCCTCCTGATTACAGCGATGCCCGACCTGTTGACCCAACTCGGTGCGACGCCCGCTCGGCAAGCTATCAATTTGCACCTTGCGTTTAACGTCGCTTTGGCGCTCGTGGCGCTTCCGTTTGTGGGGCCTATTACTGCCGTGGTGTCATATTTCATACCTGAAAGACCCGACTCGCTCGGTGGGTTGGAGGTCACCAGCGCCCTTGATCCCGCTCTGCTGGACCGCCCTCAACGTGCCATTGACTGTGCGGCGCGCGAACTGCTGGGGATGGGCCAAAAGATTGAACAGATGCTGATCACGGTCGAACCCCTTTACGACCAATGGAACACCGCAACCGCCAACTTGATCGTGGATCAGGACAAGGCCGTCAAACAGACGCATCTGGAGATCAAACTTTATCTCGCACGCCTTGGGCAAAAGGGCATGGATGAAGACCTGAGCAGCCGGTCTATGGAACTTGCCTCGATTTCATCCAGTCTCGATTCTGCATCTGATGCCATCGCGCGGATCATACTGGAACTCGCCAAGCGTCTGGATCTGCAAAACGTACAATTCTCGCCCCAAGGTCGCGAAGAAATCCGTGATTTTACGGACCGAGTTCAAAGTAATGTGCAACTCGCCCTGAATGTGATGATGAACCAAAATCCGGCCGAAGCTCGCGAGTTGGTCGCAGCCAAGGAGAAAGTGCGAAAAGTCGAACAAAAACTTCAACGCAACCACATCGGCCGCCTACGCGAGGGGCTCGCAGAAAGTATCGAGACGAGCAACATCCATCAGGAAACGCTCCGAGCGCTGAAGCAAATCAACACGGCATTCTCGATGGTAGGCCACCCCATCCTGCTTAAGTCTGGTGACCTCTTGAAAAGCCGGCTCACTTAGAACTACGTTTTCAGTTCAAATGTGCGTGGATGCATAAAGGGTAATGCACCAAGAGCACATCACGTCCGAGAAAATATCACTGCGGAGCGTGATTTTACCTCAGCCGTGATGTGCGCCTTTTTGTATATATATGTTACGCGTTGACCTAAGAATTTGCTTCAGTGCGCTTTAGCAAGGTCGTTGCCGCCAGTCTTCCGAAATCATTGGCAGCTTGTGGGCTTGCGCCGGTCACAAGGCGGCGGTCAACGTGGACCGAATTGTCGGCCTTTTTGTTTATGGTTTCCACGCCGAGCGCTGTCAGTTTTTCGCAAACCCACCATGGCATTGGACCGGGCAAGTAGCCGATCATCGGCGTTTGCTTGTCAACTGCATCAGGGAACACAGTGATTTTATACCCGTCATACAAGAAACCTGCTTCGCTTTTTGCAGCCAACAACGCGGCAGGGCCGTGGCAAAGCGCGAGGGTATGAAGGCCCGTATTATGCGCCCAATGAAGGACTTTCCCGAGGTCCGCATTGTCTGGCAGACCAAGCATAGCACCATGGCCGCCGGGAATGAAAACTGCAGCGTATTGTGTGTCGTCCGCAATGTTGTTTTGAGCGAAGTCTGCAAGGCTACCGGGGTTTTGAAACGCACCCTCAAAGTCACGGAACAGTTTTTCAATGTCCGTATCGTCTGCGGGCATCGCCCATTCTTCGATCGCAACCGGCGCGCCCGTTGGCGTGACCACATCAATCTCGAACCCCGCGTTCATCAGATGCAGCATTGGCAACCCCATCTCGACGGGGTGGTTCCCTGTCGAGAATTTCTTGCCATTGGCCATCGTCATATTGCGTTCTTCGGTGCAAACCATCAGCACGCGGTTCTTGGTGCCTGCGTTGGGTTTGGCATAAACGCCGCCATCATAATTCGTGGTGGACGATGTGCCCAATTTGATAGCCAAGGGCGACGGGCTGAACGCGCCGTCGGCTGTAGGTGTCGGTGCTGCACGGAAAAGTTTGCGTAAGATACCCATGTTAATTGACCTCTGTGACGATGGTGTCGCGGGTTTTGCGGACTTTATCCATTGGCGCTAACCAATCACCGGCCTCATCACGATAACCCAAAGGCATCAAAACGACGGAACGCAAACCACGTTCCCTCAGGCCAAGGATCGCATCCACAGCGTCTGGGCTAAAGCCCTCCATCGGTGTGCTGTCGACTTCTTGGTCGGCCGCGGCGACGAGGGCGATACCGAGGGCTATATAGGCTTGGCGGGCTGCATGGGCGTAGTTCACGTCTGCGTTGCGGGGAACGTAGTTGGATTTCAGGTTGTCATAATATGCATGCAACATTGGCAGATCACCACGCGCTTCAACATTCAGATCAACAACTTCGTCGATGCGCTCAGCCGTGTAATTGTCCCACGCCGCGAAAACTAAAGTATGAGAGCCGTCTGTGATCTGAGCTTGTCCACCAGCGGCTTCCGCAATTTTGCTGCGAATGCCTGGGTTGGTCACAACAAACACTTCAAACGGCTGCGTGCCGCTGGATGTGGGTGACATGCGGATCGCCTCGATGATAGCATCAACTTTATCCTGTGGGACAGCTTTGGTCGGGTCCATCTTTTTGGTCGCGTAGCGCCAGTTCAAAAGGTCGTTCAGCGGCTTGGCTGTCATGAGTTTCATCCTATTGTCAGGCCCCTTTGGGGGCGGTATACATTTGTAACTGACGATCTAATGAACACTGGATCACGCCGCAAGAAGGCACATGTCTGAGCCTTGGTCACAAAAAGGGAACCACCATGTTGGACGACGACCGTTGCCCAGATTGCAAACGCATCAATGAAGTTTTGTCGCGCGTCGGTGATCGGTGGAGCGTGCTTGTCGTGATCTCTTTGGCGGAATACGGAACGCTGCGGTTCAATGAACTCAAACGCAACCTCGGTATCTCGCAACGCATGCTCAGCCTGACGCTGAAAGAGCTGGAGCGCGACGGTCTGGTGAACCGAACCTATCACCCAAGGATCCCGCCAAAGGTTGAATACAATCTGACCGACATGGGCGAGTCTTTTCGTGAGCCAGTAAACGCATTGGGCAATTGGGCTTTAGATAACCTCGCCAAGATTGATGGAGCGCGGGAGGCCTATGACGAGAAAACGAGCAAATAACTATCCCGTTCAATGTAAGTCCCGCCGGCGCACCAAGGCGGCCCTTTGCATCTAACGTATTTATGACGGCAGTTTTTGCGACCTGATTGTTTGAACTGCGCGCAGAAAAAAGGTGGTCAGGGAGTACCTGATTTTGACCTTCCCGATGGCAGCTCTCCTGCAATGCGCTGCACCGTAATGTGCTTTACGCTGCACTTGCGAAGAAATGTTGCGCCAGCAATAGCCGCACCTGCAAAAGTCTGCTCCGTCCGCATAGCTGCCCTCTGGCCAGCAAAAATTCTGCGCAATGTGTCGGACGGCTGCTTCGGGGAAGCTGCGATGCAGCACTTGTACATCGGGCCAAGGTCCGGTTTGGGCCGTTCGCTGAACTTTGCAAACTCCGCTTTCTGCGCGAACCTGCCGCTCGATCCGTCCCGCCAGCTCGATCTGTCCCGCCAGAGTGAGTTGGCTGGCGGAAACTGTCAGATGACTGCAGTCAGCCCAAAGCAGTCATAACCCCACGTGAGTATGGGCCGAGACTGGATATTCGCTACGCGTCGCATCAAAGCCCGCTTTATGCGAAGCAAATCAAGTTTGGCAGGCTTCAGGAAGATAGAGAGAGCGATGCCACAGATCATCCATGACACGGATGACCAGATTCAGATCGATGGGGCCGTCGCTCTCGTCCCAGCCCGACAATCTGTTCACGTCAGATAGCAGCGTGTCGGACATATTGATCACCGCACGCGCCTTCAGGCGCACGAATGCATGGTCGGCGTCTTCAGACGTTGTCAAACCGCGGCGCTCCAGGTCGCGCACAATTCGTTCGGACCAGATACGGTTTACCGACGCCATGCGAGAGGCAACGTCGGCGTCTTCGCGCAACAATATCTCTCGGGCTTCCAGAAGACGGGGATTACGGGCAGCGAGCATCACCGAGTAGGTATTGGCCCGGTGTATCGACTCGCGCAGGCCAAGGCCACCGCCGCGCGGCCGGTGGATGCGCATCAGGGCCCAGTATTTGCGCAGCACCGCCTTGATGATGTCTGATCGACTGTGAAAGTAGAGATAGAAGGTGCCACGCACCATTCCGGCGGAGCTGACCAGGTGATCAACGGTCAGAGAATCGTAGCCGACTATTTCGATTTCACGGGCGGCGACCGCCAGCAAGGCTGCGCGGGTGCGCACTCTTTTCCGGCGGCTTTGCATTGCGTGGGCGCGTTCCTCCAAAATCTCGGCAACGCTAAACCCCTCAGGAGGTGGCACTTTTTCTTGTAGCGAAACGGTATGATTGATCTGCATGAAATTTTATTGACATACTGTCCAATTTTGGTCAACCTTAGAAAATTAGACACAGTGTTCAAAAATGGATCACCTATGCAAGGATCACGCATTCACTTCGAAAAAGTCACCAAGTCCTTCGGTACCGCCATTGCGCTTTCTGATTTTAATCTCGACATTGCACCGGGTGAGTTCGTGACCTTGCTGGGGGCATCGGGCTCGGGCAAGTCTACCGCACTCAACATCTTGGCTGGGTTTTCCGACGCCACATCGGGCGAGGTCTACATAGACGGTCGTCCGATGACAGGCGTGGCGCCTGAAAACCGCAACGTCGGCATGGTGTTTCAGAACTTTGCACTGTTTCCCCATAAATCGGTGGCTGAGAATGTCGCCTTCCCGCTCAAGATGCGTAAGGTGCCCCGGGCCAAAATCGAACGCCGAGTGAAAGCCGCGCTGGAGATGGTACGTCTGGGCGAATTCGCCGCGCGCAAGCCGGCGGTTCTCTCGGGAGGTCAGCGCCAGCGTGTCGCTCTGGCGCGGGCTGTGGTGTTCGAGCCGCCGGTTCTGTTGATGGATGAATGTCTTTCGGCGCTGGACCTGAAGTTGCGTGAAGAACTGCAAGACGAAATCCGCCGCATCCACCGCGAGATCGGCACCACGGTTCTGTTCGTGACACATGACCAGACCGAAGCGCTGACCATGTCCGACCGGATTGCTATCCTGGAAGGCGGCAAGATTGTACAGATCGATGCACCCGAGGCGCTTTATGACCGTCCGCGTACCCGGTTCGTCGCCGACTTCATTGGCCAGTCAAACATGTTTGATCTGGCAACTGTGCAAAACGGGCAGGCCGATGTGCCGGATATGGGGATCACCATCCCCGTGGTCGACGCAAACGCCGTTGCAATCAGCCTGCGCCCGGAACGTATCCGCGTGGTCCTTGGCGATGCACCGGCTGACAAATCCGTTTTCGAAGGGGTCGTGGAGGACGAGACCTTTTTTGGCCCCGTTGTCGCGCAAACAGTGCGCCTGGCCTCTGGCCGGGTGCTGGACGTGCGCAGTCAACGCTCGGGGCATGACCGCCTGCCGCATGCAGGCGAAACCATCAGGCTGGCTTTCGATCCAGCGGATGCCGCGCCTCTGGCGGCTGACTGATTTTTCAGAGTTCAACGGGAGAGAACCATGAAACTCACCAAGACCCTCACCGCGTTCACGCTGGGCGCGACCATGGCGGCAAGTGCTGCCTTTGCTGAAGGCACCCTGACCTATGCAGGGTCGGGCGGTGGCCTGGCCCAGGTGATGAAAGGCGTGTTTGACGACCCGTTCACTGCCGAAACCGGAATTGCCGTGAATGCATTGGCCACCTCTGACCGCGCTTCGGCGCTGAAGGCCATGCAGGTCGCGGGTAAGGTCACCTGGGACGTGACCGAGCTGAACCCGATCGAATACGCCACCGCTTCGCTTTCGGGCTGGCTGGCCCCGTTGGATTGGTCGGTTATGGACCCGAACAACGCGCTGCCGGATGACGCCAAACTGGCGGATGCCGGGATCGCGGCGACCTTCTCGACCGTCATGGCCGTGCGCACTGACAAATTGCCCGAGGGCAAGCAGATGACCTCCTGGGCAGATTTCTGGAATGTAGAAGGCTTTCCCGGTGGCCGCGCGTTGCAGAACCAACCGATCGACAATCTTGAATTTGCTCTGATCGCCGATGGCGTGGCCCCGGCGGATGTCTATACCGTTTTGGCCACCGAAGAAGGCCAGGACCGTGCCTTTGCCAAGTTGGACGAGATCAAGCCGCATATCGCTGTCTGGTGGACCGCTGGGGCGCAGCCGGTACAGATGCTGTCAGATGGCGAAGTTGCCTATACTTCTGCGTGGAACGGCCGCATCGCCAAGCTGGCAGCCGAAGGTGTGCCGGTAACGATCAACTGGAATGGCGGTGGCATCAAGGCGTCCTACGTGGCCATCGTGAAGGGCTCCGAGAACGTTGAAGCCGGCCAGAAATACATCAGCTTCATGATGACCAGCCCCGAACGCGCCGCCCAGTTCGCCTCAATGGTGCCCTACCCGGGCATGGTGAAGGGTCTTTATGACCATATCCCGGCTGAAAAAGGCACAATGATGCCGACCCACCCCAACAATGTGGGCGATCAGTTCGTCACCAATGCCCTTTTCTGGGGCAAGAACCTGGGGCCCCTGAAGGAACGCTGGGAAGACTGGATCCTAGAATAATCCACCTCTCTCTTGGGTCACCACCACTCCACGATGGCCCGCTCTTTCCTTTCGGAGCTGACCGATGAGCAAACGGCTAACATTACTGCCCGGCATTGCGCTGATCCTCATACTGTTCCTGATCCCCGTTGGGATCGTGTTTCAGCAGGGGCTGTTCGATCCGGCTTTCACGATCGAGCATTTCACCCGCTTTGCCACCCGCGGCGCCTATATGCGGATTTTCTGGAACACGCTTCAGGTGTCGGCGGTGGTCGCCTTGGCCTGTCTGCTGATCGGCTATCCGATCGCCTATTTCATCGTCCGCCAGCCCACTGCACGCCGCCCGTTCCTGATGTTCCTGGTGCTGGTGCCGATGTGGATGTCGATCCTGGCGCGGACCTATGCCTGGATGGTGGTGCTGGGCAAGGAAGGCATCATCAACCAGACGCTGATAGCACTTGGCATCATCGACACACCCATTCAAATGCTATTCACCACCGGTGCGGTCTATGTGGGCATGGTGCAGATCATGTTACCGATCCTGATCGTGACCTGTTTTTCATCCATGACCGAGATCGACCAATCGCTGCTGCGCGCGGCCCGGATCATGGGCGCCAGCCCACGCAAAGCTTTCCGTGAAGTGTTCCTGCCCCTTTCCGCCGAGGGCGCAATCACCGGCACGCTGATCGTGTTCATCCTGTCGATGGGATTCTTTATCGTCCCCGCACTGATAGGCGGACGCAAGGACACGATGATGGCCAACGTCATCAGCGGACAGGTCAGCCAGACCAATTGGGGCTTTGCCGCCGCCCTGGCCATCGTGCTTCTGGCCGCTACCCTTTTGATCCTGACACTTGTGCGCGGTGCCTCGGCCAAGCTGGTGCACCACCATGAGGAGGCCCACTGATGCGTGACAGAAATTTCCTCTTGCCGGTCTTCTACTTGCTGGTCGTTCTCTTCCTGTTCTTCCCGATCCTGATCGTGGTTCCAATCTCCTTCTCGAACGGGCGCTTTCTGAGCTTTCCCCCGGAAGAATTCGGCCTGCGCTGGTATCGCGCTTATTTCTCTGATCCGGTGTGGATGTCGGCAACATTCCGTTCGCTGCGCGTGGCGCTGGGGGCCAGCATCCTCGCCACCTTTGTGGGTACGCTTTCGGTTGTCGGACTTGGCCGTCGCCGCACCAAGACAAGCGGCTTCCTGACCGCCATCTTTGTGGCCCCCGCCATCGTGCCCAACATCATCGTCGCGCTGGGTGTGTTCATCTTCGCCATTCGCCTTGGTGTCAGCGACAATGAATTCACCCTGGTCTGCGCCCATGCGGCGATTGGCCTGCCATTCGTGGTGTTGATGGTCGGTTCGGCCTATCGCCAGATCGACCCAACGCTGGAGCGCGCGGCGCGGATCATGGGGGCCGGTCCGGTGCGCGCGTTTCTAACGGCCACTCTGCCGCCGTTGACGCCGGCAATCCTGTCGGCAGGTATCTTTGCTTTCTTCGTCAGCTTTGACGAGCTGATCATCTCGCTCTTCCTGATGTCGAGCGCCGAAACCCTGCCAATGCGCACCTGGAATGACCTGCGCTTTGAAATCAACCCTACCATTGCTGCCGTCAGCGTGTTCTTCGTGCTGGTGACCACCGTCGCCATGTCAAGCACCGAACTGCTGCGCCGCCGCGCGGAAAAGAAAAACGCGGCCTGACCGCATAAGACCGGAGACCCGACATGCTGAGATACGAAAAATCCGGCCATATCGCCACGATCACAATCGACAACCCGCCGGTGAATGTCTTCACCCCTGCGATGCACAAGCAGATGTTTGAGATCTTGCAGGAATTCAACGCAGACCGTGATGTTTACTGCGGTATCCTGACTGGCGCCGGGGACCGGTCTTTCAGCGCCGGAGACGACATCAAATCGAAACGCCCCGACCGCACCCGCGAAGAGGTTGTCGAACGTCATCTGACCCCGTCACGGTCCTTCGACACCGAGGAATATCCAGGGTGGGAGCATGAGGTCATGACCATGCAACGCTACAAGCCCATCGTTGGTGCCGCGAACGGATACTGTTTCGGGCAGGGTTTCATCTATTTCAACCTGCTCACCGACATTCGCTATGCCGCGACCACCGCAGTTTTTGGAATGCCCGAAATCGCCTATGGGATGGGTGGAGCCGGCGCAGCCCTGTCACTGGGCAAGATGGTCCCGCATGTCGCCGCAATGGAATTGCTGCTTCTGGGCGAGAAGATAGACGCTGAAAAAGCCCAGAGACTGTTCCTGGTGAATGATGTGGTTGCCCCCGACAAGCTGATGGAAAAAACGCAGGCGGCTGCCGAACGCATCGCTTCGCATCCTCCCTTGGGTATTCGGGTCGAGATGGAAAGCTATCAGCGTGGCTTTGACATGAGCCGTTCTGACAGCATGGCCATGGCCGGCCACATGTACCGTCTGGCACGCTCAGTGCAGCCAGCCCAGCCACCTCTGGCCGATCAGGATGCGGAGGAATGATGACACATCCCGGACAGATTGAAGTGGAGAGTCTGGCTACTGAGTTGGATGCGACCGGCTTTCCTGAGAACCTGCCCACCTTCTGCGCAACTCAGGCAGAAAAATACGGCGATGCGATTGCCATCGACTATTTCCAGGATGGTGTGCAGCTCAGTTATCGCGCGCTGCACCAAAGGTCGAACCGAGTGGCCGCCAACCTGCTGAAGCGCGGCTACCGCAAAGGTGCGCATATCGCGGTGATGCTGCCCAACGGCCCGGCCTCGGTGCTGATCTGGTTTGCGATCATGAAGATCGGCGCGGTGATCGTGCCGGTGAACACCGCTTATCGCGGCAAGGAGCTCGATTTCATCCTCAACCAGTCTGACGCACAGGCGTTGATTATCGGGGACCAGTTCCAGGAAGCCTTCCGGGAAATGAAAGCCTGCCCCGACCTGCTGAGCGATCCGATTGTCGTCCTGAGCGGCGAATTGGGTGGCCTGGAAAACGGCGGCGAACTGGTCAAATTCGACCCCGGCTATCCGGTCATAGCGACCGACCTTGCCAATCTGCAATACACGTCAGGCACCACCGGCTTCCCCAAGGGCTGCATGTTGGCCCAGGACTACTGGCTCGTGCTCAGCCACTCGATTGCCCAGGTGCACAATCACTACGGCAACACGCGCCTGTTCTTCTGGGCCCCGTTTTTCTACATGGACGGGCAATGGTCATTCCTGTCCGCCATGGCGACCGGAGGCACCGCGATTATCGCTTCGAAGATGAGCCTTACGAAGTTCCTTGGCTGGATGCATGAACAAGACGCTCATTACTGTGTCCTGCCGGAACCGATCCTGAAGGCGGTTCCCCCGACCACTGAAGATGCCAAGATACCCTTGAAATTCGTGCACGCATTTGGCTGGCGCCCTTCTGCCCGGGCCGAGGCCGAGGCCCGCTTCACCCTGGTGGCGCGCGACAGTTTCGGCATGACGGAAGTCGGCCCCGCGATCATCTGCCCCGAGGCAAGTGGGGAGAAGCTGGAGCAGAACACCTGCGGTGTGGCCGCCCCCTATCGTGAAACCCGTGTTGTAGATGAGAACGGCGCGGAATGTGCACCCGGAGAGCCGGGTGAGCTACAAATCCGCGGCCGAGGGATCATGTTGGGCTATTACAAAAGGCCTGATGCCAATGCCGATAATTTCGATGGCGACTGGTTCCGCTCGGGCGACTTGTTCGTCAAGGATGCCGATGGTTACCATCGTATCGTCGGGCGCCTGAAAGAAATGATAAAACGCGCGGGTGAGAACATCTCGGCGACTGAGATCGAAGCTGCCATGCGCGAAGCCACTGAAATTGCCGAAGCGGCGGCGATTTCTGTTCCTGATGAGATGAGGCGGGAAGAGGTAATGGTGGTCCTAAAGCTGGCCGACGGGTTTGGTGAAGATGACTTCACAGCCGAGCGACTATTGGACCACAGCACGAGGCTGGCCGCTTTCAAACGACCTCGATATTTCGCCTTTGTCGAGGAGTTTCCCCGCACCGCGACGAACAAGATCGCAAAGAAGCAGCTATCTGTGACACACCTGATCGGGAGCGTGTTTGATTGCGAAAGCATGAAATTGGTTGAGGCAACGAAGGCGAGAAATCTGATAGGCAGATGATTCTTGATACCGCGATTTCGATAGCCCCCACAATTTCAAAGCAGACATGCCAATTACCACCCTGAGGAAATGCAATCGACTTTGGGTGCGCATAAGAACTGAAAATACCAATTCAGCCCAAAATAGCATACACTAAGTCTCGAGAGCCCGTGCGTTTCTCGGGTCCGATAGTTCGATGATAAGTTCTAAATGTGGATATTATTAGCGAACACATATCGATATTAGGTATGCGCGCGCGCATTCCTTTAGATAGGATGTAGTCTCTGCTGAAATCCCGCTTGTTCAACGAAGAAAGAGTAACACAGCAACAATTAGCCTCATTGTCCTTGCCGCTGCGTATTCACTCATCAGGTAGTCTGCAGATTCATGCACCCTCTAATTCATCATTTGTGCTTACCATCGCTAATTTCGGCAGCCTCTGCCACAGCAGCGGAAATGGCTTGTTTATTGACTTCATTCGAAAGGTTCCCGTTCTCGCTCCCAGGCATGTTGACACGCACCTCCTTACGGGCGAATTCGATACCATTATCGTCAAAGGCTTTCTGCACCTTGTTGTAGATGTCTTTGCGGATAGTAAACTGTGTTCCAGGCTTGGCGGTGAACTTGCCCCGCAAAACGATCCCCACATCGTTCACATCAGCGACACCCTGAGATTTGAAGGGCGCTAGCATGTTTTCAGCATGTGCTGGGTTCTCCATTAGCTCCTGTCCGATACGCTTGAAGATCTTACGAACTTTTTCGAGATTTGTATCAAAGGGAACCGTGAACTTGAGCTTCATAATCACCCAGTCGCGACTATGATTTGTGAGCTTAGCAATTTCTCCGTAGGGAACGATGTGAACAGGACCCGTGGCATCACGAAGGCGTAATGACCTGATCGAGATTTGTTCAATCGAACCGAGCGTCCCGCCCACGTCAACAAACTCGCCAACTCGAAATGCGTCGTCCAACAAAAAGAACACACCTGCAACGACGTCTTTCACCAAGGTCTGCGCACCAAACCCGATTGCAAGTCCCAAGACCCCTGCACCCGCTAACAAAGGAGCAATATTAATGCCAAGTTGTGAAATCGCCAAAAGTACAGTGATTGTCACAATTGTAACCTGAAGAGCCATATGAATTAGCGGCAAAACCGAAGCCAAGCGACTTTTTCCAGCTCCTCCCGCTTCCACGTCTTCACCCTGTTCGTCGGCAGGCTGTTCCTCTGCTAGTTTGTTGTTAACCCAAAGATTGACGAATTCCCAAACAATGTAACCGGCGGCAATGACCAACAAGAATTGCACACCATTTGCAGCTACATTCTGGCCAAGGCTACCCTCCCTGAAATCTCCCATTGAAAGCCCCCAAAGCTTGCCAACGGCGAGAATAATAAACGCTGCCAACACAACCCGCCCAACACGAATATAACTAAACTTGATTTGCTCGACAGCGTTCAACGCAACTGCAGTTGTTCCCTTAGGTTTTGGCACAAGATGTTTGACAAACCCGCGCAACATAGTGTCCAAAAATGGTGCGGCAGCCACCAATACAAGCCCTGCCAAAGCCTTTGCTGGAGGAATCGTTGTGACGCCGTTGGCCAACAATAGTTGCTGGGTCAACCAATTTAGGGATACGAGGATCATTGAAACTTTTGGCCACCAACTGGCCATACGCTCGAGGCCAGAGGTTTGAGCTGTGTCCTCTCCCAACAGCATCGAAGTTAATCCGCCTCTTGCTCTCCAAGTGATGTACACGATCCAAGCATGGAGAAGCAGACCGATGCTAAACCGAAGACTATCCTTGTCATCAGAAGGGATGGCACCCAACTGGGTATTTAAAAAGAAAGCAACGCCAGTCACAATACCAAACGCGACAAAGTTCCTGTAGATGAACTGGGCTGTCCAGTCATCGGTCGTGACAGTTCGCAAATCAGGACGGTGCGGTGCCAGGATAAAACGAAATACAACACGGGCAACCAACGGCATTGTTAAAACAACCAGGATTAGGGCCGTCGCGAGGCTTCTGTCTGCCCCTTCAGGAAAAACAAACTTCGCGATTAAAAATAGATGTAAAGATAAACACTACAAGTCCAATAGAATCTGCAACCAAGCGGGAGATTAAGACCTTGAGTTGAGAGGTCAGATTGTCTGTCTTTTGATCTTTGTCATGAGGTTTGAGCCTGCCGATTCCCATTGAAGCCAAACGGCCTGCTGTAAAACCAAGCGCAACAACGAAGGCAAAAGCTCCAAAGAAAAATAAAATGCCACCCATACCGCGGGACTCAAAAAAATCAGATCCAAGAATTACAGTGCTTTTAACCAACCCCGGCATGTTGCGGATATTCTTACCTGCAGAGTTTGCGAAATTCGATCCCGTTTCACGTAACATCACCAAGAAACCGGGTTTCTTTGCCCCCGCCGGAGTCGCCACGATATTCTGTTCGACAGACACGATTTTTAGAAAGTGCGCTAAAGCGTCAAATTGTTCTTCATTCAATTGAGAGTGAAGATCGTTTACGGTGTTCTGAACCTCAAAAACGCTAACAGGAGTTGATTGAGCATATGCAGAGAAACTTGAATTTATGACAAAAAATATTGCCAATACGACCTGAATGAAGCGCATCAAAATACAACTTTTATACTATTAATCGCCTGCTTCAGGCTGGTTGCGGTGTTCATATTTTTCACCAATATCTATGTGTTTGTATTTGGAAACTATAAGGTTTCGATTGCTAGCGTTTTACCTGAAGTAGAGCTTGCTTCCTGTCAACGGATCGCACGAGGCCCATGTCAGGTATTAAGGATAGTAGAGCTATCCGAAAGTATAGCTTTGGGTAAAGGTACGCTTAGGAACTGTTTGTAATGAGGTTATTGCAATAACTGCCCTGCCGATTCAGACCTAAAAGGTTTTAGAAACATGTTCGAGCGTGATCGGAGTATTACTCGCCTCGTTGAAGCAAAAATGAATAACGAAGGGAAGCCGATCTACTTATCTTAGTGTGCCATGCTCTCGAGGTTTTTAAATTGAAGCGGGAAAACAATCTAATAATTGGCGCAATCGCATAAAGATAGATACGCTAATTCCGATTTTGGAGCGCTTGCTCAACTTTGCAAAGGTTGCTATCTGCTCATCGCTGTCCTTGGCGCTGACCGCAACACTGGAGATTAAAGTCCAAAGCGTATGAAAGTCCGCTTTCGGGAAAATCGACATAAGGATTTGCTGTAGCGGCATTATGAGTGCCATGTCTCCAACTAAGGCCCGCTTTGGGCTGTGAGCTGCCATCTGGCCGAAGTGGACCAAAGCAATCAATCTTGTGAAGTCCAAAATGACAGCTAGGCCTAGAAAGAGATCTTTGCAAAGTTGCGAGAACAGTCCAAACCAGCCATTCTCCGAGCGTTAGAAATGCTGCAGGTGCCGTTCGCTTTGCTGACATTTACGCAATCGCGTTCCAACTAAATGCTCACAGATGACCGAATAGATTCGATCAAGCGTCGAAATTCCACATTATCTGAAGCACCCTTCCAGAAGTTTGCGAAACGGCAGACAACTTGAAGGTTGCCTGGTGCATAATGTCCACTACTGTCGATGCGATCCAAAGAAGCGAACATCGCAGGATCGCCGTTGACCTCATCCAGTTCCAGCGGGAGATTTGTTAATTCGCAGAAATACTCCTGTGCCCCCACTAATTCCAGGATATAGTCCTGAAGAGCTGCTGCCGACGGAAAGCCAATGTCCTTCTTTTTCACAACACGTTCAACCGTCTGACCATTTGCTGAACTGGTGGTGGCAACGGCGGTACGGGCCATGCGTTCTGCGGCATCAGCCGCTTCGAACAGCTCCGAAGCTCGTTGGTACGCAATCTTGTCTGCCTGCGACCCATACATGATCGGTGCGTACCCTTTCTTGGCGGTTTCGCTTCGTTTTGCCCAAAGTGGAGTATCGTGCCATTGGCTTAGGTCATCTCCGGCGATCAGTGCCAATGTATAGTCTCGGTACAAAGGGCTAAGAGACTATAGCGTAGCCTCAGTGGACAAGAAGTCTTTCGCCTTAGGGTGTAGTTCGTTCCACCTCAGTGGAACGTCCTTCTTTGACTTGTTTGACCAAGGCTCACAGAGCTTATGGCAAATTACGACGTCACGCCCTCGCTCGATGGGTTCCTGCTTAGTTTCGAAAGAAGGTGCGTCACTACGGGAGGTTGTCCACCAAAGTTCGTCCCCGTCCTTGGGAACCCAAATATCGCCTGCTGTCTCAACAACGGTAGTCATCAAGTTGAACCAGCGAGAAGCTGTTGCCTTGGTCGGTTTTTTTCCTGCTGCAGTGGTGTCTTTGGCCATTCGAGTAGCAACATAAACCTCGCGGTCATTCGCTTCCCAAAACTTTTGGGCGTCGATGTCGTTCATAGTTGCGACTGTTCCACGCTCTCGACATGTTGACCATTCGTAGTTCTGCCGGGCGAGATTTGCTACGTAGACTTTCATTTCGATTTATCACGCTCCATCCATTCTACAGCGGCAGTCTTGCTGGATCGGACAGCCGCTGCGAGAAGAATCGCCCCCCTAAAAGAAATGTTATACTCATTGAGGTACGCTCGCACTTGCGGAGCGGGATCGGCCCTAAGCGGCCATCAAATCTCTGCCTTTTGTGCTGCGGTGTATGCCGTCATATCTGCCGCTGATCGACAACTTAGTATTCCTCAAGGATGTGCTTCTATAACGCGACGCCTCTATTGCAGGGAGCGCCGTGTGTTCCCAGAGAGAAAGAATGTGCGTCTAGTGAGATGGCCATGGAGTTCTTAACAAGAATCAGATGGTTGGAACGGCTAACCTTCAAGTAAAGACAGCTAATGAAGGTTGCGGACAGTGAAGTTGTGGGCAGCTGTTGAGCAGGCACTTGAGAACCTTGGCGGCAAAGTCAGCCCAAAAGACATCTTCGACGAAGTGCGGCGCGTAAGAGTTGAGCACGGTGATACTAAGCCGATCTCGTTAGAGGGAGTGGTTCGCAAAGAGTTGGAATATGACTCCTCCGTCTCAAGAAATTGGCGCGGCACTCGCGATTTATTCTTCAGCGTTCATGGGCTCGGTGCGGATCTTGAGGAAGATTCCTCTAAGGCAGGTCCTGCGAAAATGCCCTGTGGGTGCTACGGCTACGGGCTGAAATCAGATTCGCCCCCTTGCTAGGGCGGATCAGCGTTCGCTTTGCGGAAACCCAGGCGCAAGCTGGGACTGGACAGGGCAGGGGGGAGTATGGACGAATGCAAGCTCGAGTGGATCGGTTGTGAGCAATATATCCTGTTGTTTCCACCTGGCTGATTGCATCAACGAGCAGCGTTCTCTGTGCACAGAGAACCTCTACATTTCTTTGTTTAGAGACAACCTTTTCCGGATTGTGTCGCTTGTTTCTCATATTTGATTATCCGGTTCTTAACTCTAAAAGCGGGCCATTTCGGTGGAGGAGGTTCAGAGGGGTAAGGAAATCAAGCTGATGTGTTATTTCTCTCTTCACATCCCAGAACAGAGCGTCTATACGCCCCTCACCAAGCCTAGATTGTGCGGTCGTGGCGGAATTGGTAGACGCGCAGCGTTGAGGTCGCTGTGGGGTAACACCCGTGGAAGTTCGAGTCTTCTCGACCGCACCATTATTAGATCGGCTTCACGTGGTGTAGATCTAATTCGCTCAAAGCAATAAAGAAAATCCCTACATCCTCTAGCTTGACGCCATGTGGCAAGAATGCGCAATGTTTCACGCATTTTCACGTATTGGACTGCATGTGGCCTCTTTTAGGAAGTGTATTAGAGGTTGGCGGGCAGAAGGATTCCGCCAAGGTATTCATATAAGCAAGATCTTTTTTGTCAAATGTGAAGCCCATGATTCGACAGTGCGCGCGGAGTTTGGAAGCCGACATGTAGAAAAAATGCTGACTAAATCCTGCTGAGGGCAGGGAGGGAGCAGTTGTTGGTATATTCCTCTTTAACCTGATGAATGGGGCGCTTGACGGTCCAGTGGTCGCGCAACGCTCACGCTTGGCCTATGAAACGACCACCCTGGCATGATGTTGCTTCCGGCATTTCTTATGGCCCACGTCGCCAATGATTTATTGCGGTCCAGTCGTGAAATCCTGATCAACAGGCGGCGCAAGATGTTAGGGAGGATTCTCGAAATGAACCTTCGATTGCGCCAACTCCTGCGCTCAACAACTTGTCAAAGCACTCGCGTTGCTTTGCCGATCATAGTTTAGCTTGCCGACCAGCGTCCTAGATTGCCGCAATCCCACAAACCGAAGTATGTAGAGTGAGTGGAAAGCTGCAGCCAAGATCAGAGCCTTGGATGTCACTGAAGCTGTAAAATGTCGGGAACGCAGGGTTGTCTTTTTGCAGGCATTTGATCTGCACCATCCGAACGCTTTAACTTTCTTGGCCCATCCTTAACTTTGATCTTTGGCTGGTTTATTGGCCCCTTTAACGTGGCTGGCCATGGGCTGCGTGAAAGGGGATCACCAATCTTGCGAGGCTGTAGATTGAGATCCAATTGTTTCTTCCTCAGGTCCACCCCTCCAAAGACAACGACTTGCACCTGATCCGTTTCCAACGTGGTCTTTTTGGTTGAGATCGTTCCATTGGAAATGCTCAAAGGCGCGCGTAAGCAGACAATGGGCGCAACCTTTTGTTTCTCTTTGGAAAACACCCAAGGCAATACCCCTAGACCAGCCAAGTCGAGAAGCTGAGTTTCAATCGATCCGTTGGACATGGAAACTGTCGCGTTGCCTGAGATAGAACGTGCAAAGCCTTTGATCGACTCTGTGCCACCTGTGAGGTTGAAATCGGCATGAATAGTGCCACTCGCCCCTTTTTTGAAATTCAGGCTGTGCAGGATGTCATCTAATTGCCATCCCCCAGCTTTGCCAGAAATTGTTAGTAGATGCGCATCATTGGTAAGGTCCATATGGCCGTCCACGTGGAAGTGGCCGCCGCCATATTCAAATTCCAAAGGTCCAAAGCTGAGGTTCTTTTCGTCCAAAGTCACCTCGCTCTGCAAACTGCTGATGCCCTTGGCGCCTTCGATTTGGCGCAAATCGACGTCGACATCCATGTCCAATCCGGACAAAAGAATGGATCGACCGATCGGAGTGAGGGTTACATCGCGAAGAGGGTTTGGAGCTCCTTCGGGCGTTTCCGCGTCTTCGCTCGGGGTGTTCGCGTCATCCGAATTTCCTAATTTCCTTAATTGTAGGGCAGCCAATACAATCGTGCGAATTTGGTCAATCTTTATAAGGTCGCTATGGATGGTTGCCTGCAAAACGGGATTGGTTGTTGCGTCATCAAGCTCAGCTGAAATGTTCAACCCTGACTCAGCGACGACCACGTTGGCACTTGTGCTCCAATCGGTACCTTGACTGCGTAAGTTAACGTCAAAGCTGGCCTGCCCTGTCTCAACCGGCTCAAGGGACAATGCCTGTAAGAGCTCTGCGCCGGAGGGTACCTTGACGCTTATTCCCAAATCTATGGTCTCAAATTTCAGGACATTGTTCACTGTTCCATGAACGTTGAGGCTCCAAAGATCTGTTTCACTAGTCTTACCATTCAAGTCGGAGAGTGAGAGTTGGTCGATGTCGCCATCTAGACGAAAGAGACCGGTAAACTTGCCCAGTTGATCATCTGCCCCCAACAGCTCTGGTGAAATCAGGCTGCTGGCTGGAATGTCCAGCACACCCTCCGCAGAAATACCCTGTAACTGCAAAGCGTCCTCGATGGACCCATTCAAAATAATGATAGGATCGGATGGCACCCCAATTCGCAAATTTACGTTGCCGACCCGCAGGGCGCCGTTGGGCGTTCTGGAAATTCCGGAGAATTTTATTGGCGGCGGCCCTTCGCCAGAAGTGTCCAAAGTAAAGCCATTGGTTTTAATTACCATCTGACGCTGAGGCGTTTGCCCAGGGACGCTGTCAATGGTCATATCAACAGCGATAAGTTTGAGATCTTTGCGCCTATTGGTAGCTGCGGGCTCATCGTCCTCTGGATAAAGCCTGATCCGGGTTGTTAGCGAAACGTCTGCGGGGTTTCCAAGTTCGCCGATGTGTCCCATCACGCCAAGGCTTTGCCCACCGGCCAGTTGCACCTCGACATCGAGATCATCAATACGCGCCACTTCTTCTTGGACTTTATAGGTTGCACTAATGCTCCCTGTTCCTTCCAAAACGCGATCAAGTTTGAGCAAATCTTGTAACTGCCCAAGTTCGACGATCTCGACCGTCGTTTTCACTTCCAATCCGGTGGTCTGAGAGATTTGGTTTGCGGCTATAGAAATGTGTTCAAACTCAATCGAGACATGAAACGGGTCCTCGGATGGAAAGAGGCCTTTCAGTTTATAGGGTTCACCGTTCAATGTACCGGCCCCAATCGCAGTAGCATCTTCGGTGGCAGTGCCTCTGTTCAGAACCATGTCAGAAAGTTGAATATCTAAGTCCAGACCGTTTTGAGCATTCTGGTAAAGGACTATCACGTCGCTCAGACCGATTTCCTGATCTGAAAGCATTTCGGTGACCGAACTATCAGGGGATTTGGCGGGTTTTTTTTGACCGTTTTCATTTTCGGAAACCGCCTGCCAAGTGGTGGCACCGTCAGCATTGGTGAAGAGATTCAGGTGAACCCCTACCACAGTAAGTTTGCTAAGTGACACCTTGCCCTTCAATAAGTCTTTTGTTGAAATATCAAAGTGCAAGGTGTCGATAACCGCGAGGTCGACACCTTCAATTGACGAACTGGGAAGCTGCAAACCAGTCGCTGAGACTTCTAGCTTGGCACCGATGCCAATTCGCACATCATCTTCGATCAAAACAGTTTGGCCAAGTTTCTTAGCTATCATGTTTTCGATAAAGGCAGTCCTCATCGACGAAAACATGGACGACGAAAGAATGAGCCAGGCTGCACAGATTAAAAATAGGGCAATTGTACCCAACGCCATTAAGCCTTTTATGAGGTACTGCACCGGATTCTCCCTTTTCACAAACGTCTGCATGCGAAGTCTAGAATGGTTTCGTCTCTGTTTGTCTATAAACTTAGCCACACTGCGGTTTTGGTTGACCCAATTCAAGCGCGATCGGCGAGGTCGCCACCACCATATGGTCAGCTGCAAGCGCGACGCATAACCTTTTAGTCGTTCCACGCAGGGGAGGTCGCCAGAAAAAGAAGCCAATTAGCTTTCCGTTCTTGTGAACTAAACCCCGTGTCCGCCTTGGATAGTTTTCTTCGCCTTGCCGTCAAAATTCGGTTAGGGCCGTTAGCCACGCTTTGCAAAGGTCGCTATCTGCGCATTGCCGTCCTTGGTGCGCAGCGCAGCAGGTGGATTCCGCTCTGGTAGGGCTTGAATGGCTTCTTTAGCCAGATCGAAGCTCTGCCTTCGCAACCGCAGAGAACGGCAGCTCTCCGCCCGATCCTGACGAAAGGCCATGTCTGCTTTGGGCTGTCTCCAGTCATCTGACAGTTACTGTCAGCCAACCCACGCTGGCTGGACGGATTGAGCGGCAGCTTCGCGCAGAGTGACCTTTGCAAAGTTTTGTCGCTTGTCCTCAATTGGAGTAAGTCACTCTGCACCGCCGCATGAAAAGCGGTCGTTCATCGAACAATGCGGCACGATTTCAGCTTGAAGGTCGGCAGTGCGGACGAAGCCGACCTTATCGCAAAAATTGTAAACGGGAACAATCGGTTTAAAGCTGCCATTCATGCCGAGGTTTCACCGAAAACCTCAGTCGCAGTCGTTCGATATCAACCAAGCTAGTCAGGCATGTTGGCATCAAGCACGGCAAGGACGCGCGACCGTGTCACCGGATCATTTTCAAAGAAGCGGGCGACGATTTCGCGTGCGGAGAAACCAGGCCAAGTCGCCCACATCTCTTCTATTGCTCGCTGTGCTTTGGATGTGTCGCCGTTCTCGTGGTGCGCGGTCGCAAGCAAAAACAGACTGGGGGCGCTCACCGGATGCCCACGTTCAGCCGCCGTCGAGAAGGCATCTATGACTTCATCGTAGTTTTCCAGCATCAACTGCGACGCACCATAAATATTGTTGTAGGCAAAGCGACCGCTTCCAACTCGAATTCGTTCAGGATGGGATACCTCTGCCATCAGCGAAGGTTCATTTGCCAGCAGAGCTGAAATACCAATCAAGTCCAGAACGTTACCATCTTGAGGTTCAAGCCCAGCCGCAATTCGAGCGCGTCTCAACCCTGCCTCCATATCTCCCGTTACGACAAGCGTCCAGCCATGCGCGGCTTGCGACCAACCACTGGTTGGGTTCAATGTTGTCGCGCGTACTCCCATCTCCAGAGCCTCCTTGGCGAGAGCGGCAGCTTCGGCAGGGTCGGTAGTTACCATCGACTGGAGCGCCAGCACTTGGGCGGATCCCGCGTACCCGGCGCTGAGGTTGGGATCGAGATCGATAACGTGCTGGAAAGCTTCCAAGTTGATGCTTTGCCGTCTTGCATCAAACAGGGGAAAGAACATTCCTCGCGTCTGTTCAGCGAGGTTAACTGCCTGTACGCTCGCGAGCGATTCTTCCCTGACAGCCGCGAGTTTAGCGGAGCTGCTCGAGGCAGCGACGACAGCATTAGTTGGAGCGCTTTGTAAGCTGAAATATCCAACAACCAAAACCGACGCGAGTGACACGGCACCGATCAAGAAGGCAAGTTTGTGTTGTTGTAATCCGATATGGAAATGAGACCCCTGCTGGCTGTCATCGACAAGTGGCTCTGCCGGAGCGATACTTTCGAACTGCGGTCGATAACCGCCGCTTTGCATAGTTATCCGCATTGGGTCGGATCGACCTGCGTCGGCGTAATAGTCATCCAGCGCGCGCCTCAGACGACGGGCTTCGACACTCACCAGGTTCAGTGCACCCCCGTTTTCGTCGAGCTCTTTTCCGTAAACGTCAGTTGCAATTATCTTGCCTTTTATAGCGTCGCCTAGGCCATCGAGTTCCTGTTCCACAATGTAAGCCAGGAAGGCTTGCAGCCTGGGTGAACCGACGAAAGCCTCTGACGCAAGAACGCGTGCAAGCGCGTGCCTTACTTCTTCACGGTCTGGCAACCGCTCGCCATCACCAGCAATTTCTCTCAATATTCTCGCGCCTTATTTCGCATTCGATTTCGGAATGTCTCAATGTAGCTCACCTTAACTCACTACCGTCAGTCGCCAACGAATGTTTAACCTTTCATCAAGGAAAAAGGAAATACAAATCAGGTCAGTCCGGTCCATGAACTGCAAGGAACTTCACGCACTCATCCCAGAGCTTTCGGAAAACACCCTTTCCAGAGCTCTTTTGCACGAGAACGTCCGCGAGGCGGTGTATGACCTCGATGAATCCCTCAGGCATCTGAAAAGCTGTGAGGAGAAATCTGCCGCACGAAAGGACTGGGAAACTACGCGAGACGAGCTGCTGACTGAAATCCGAAGTCTGACGCAGAAACTCGTCAATCAACGATGACGCGAGCGCTTTCGCAGCACATTCGGTTCAAACCGTCGGCAAGCAAAAAGACGTTTTTCCACAGAAAACCAACAATCTCACTCGGAGGATTCAAGAATGAGCCAACCAAACAACCCATATGGAAAACGCCCGGGCGGCGGGATCACTCTGCCGGAATATTTTCGGCCGACACCCGGATGCAGCAGCAACAACTTCTTTCCACCCAACGAGTTTTTGCCCAAAGGCGAGATGCGCATCTGTTTCACCGGCAGTACACCTTGGCCACCAACGCTGAAACAGTCCGGCACATCAATTGTACTGGAGCTTGGTAACGGGACACCGTTCCCACGGCGTCTGTTTTTTGATTTCGGCAACGGCTGCGTAAAGAACATTATCCAGCTGGGTATTTTGCCGCCGATGGTGCGTGATATCTTTATCAGTCACTTGCACGTCGATCACTACGCCGACCTGCCCTATTTCATGCCGTTCCGCGCATGGGGTGGAGGCTGGCGCAACGGCCTGCGAATTTTTGGGCCCTCTGGCGACCGTCCCGAGACAGGCACGCAGTATATGGTCGACAAGATGCACGAGATGATGACGTGGCATTTGGAAAACTTTGACCACTGTCCAATTGGAGCGGGTTATGACACCGAAGTCGTCGAATTTGACTACAAGGAAGATGGCGGTGTCTGCCTTGAAGAACCAGGTTTGAAGGTAACCCATTGGGGGCGCAGCCACGTCAAAAACGGTGCTTCCGCGTTCCGCGTTGACTGGGAAGAAGCCGGGTTGTCATTTGTCTGGACTGGTGATGGTCGCCCGGACGAAAGCACGATCAAGTTTGCAAAAGGCTGTGACGTTTTCGTTACTGAAGGTCAGGCCGATTTGCCGCAACTGCTGAACTATAAGTATGGCACGCCCAAAGAAGTTTTGGAGTTCACACTTGATACCTACCATACGCCGTACTACGCGGCAGGGTATCTCATGAACGAGATCCAACCCCGCGTTGGCATGATCTGTCACTACACGGAAGAGTCAGAAGGCGAAGGAATCGCGGAAATTCGCGCGCATTGGGACGGTCTGTTTTTGTGGGGTGGGCCTGATATCAAGGTCGTTAACGTCACCAAGGACCGGATCTGGGAGCGCATGGCCCTCCGGCCTGAAACACCGGCGATGCAGCCGCCAAATCCCAGAACGCTTCCAGTCGAAAACTTTCCCGGCGGCGAGCTTCCTGACTACGTGCAAATGCCGAAACCACGTCGACCGCGCGAAGAGCAACAGGATGCCTATCTGCGTGACCGCGAGTTGGATCCAAGCCTCTATTACCCACCGGATGTTGAGCGTCCTCTAACGCAGCACTACGACGAGGAAAAATTCCGCGTGGATATCAACGCACTGATCGCCGCACGCGAGCATACGGATTGATTATACGGCCTTGAAACTTGCACCGCGCCACAAAGTGGGCGCGGTGCCATCGAAATGAAAAATGGTGATGATGTGCAAACCGCGACAAAAAACCCCGTACCACTGACCATCCTGACAGGATTTCTGGGAGCTGGGAAAACGACGCTCCTCAACCACATCCTCACCGGGGATCACGGGTTGAAAGTCGGTATTCTTGTCAACGACTTCGGGTCAATCAATGTCGATGCTGAACTGGTGGTTGATGTCGAGGATGGCATGATCAGCCTCGCCAATGGGTGCGTGTGTTGCCAAATCCGCGACGATTTGATTGAATCGGTGGCACAGCTCCTTGAGCGGGACGATCCGATTGAGTACATCATTCTCGAAGCGAGTGGCGTGGCCGATCCGGCCAGCATTTACATGACCTTCGTTGACTCGGCCTATCGCGATATGATCCGGCTGGATAGCGTGACCTGCGTGGTCGACACCGATCAGGTCTTTGCGGATGATGATCCTGACTTGGGCAAGCTGAAGCTACAGCAAATAGGCTTCGCCGATCTTGTTATCATGAACAAAGTCGATCTGTCTGGCGCTGAGGAGGCCGCGAAGGTGAAGCGTTGGATCGACGGATTTTTCTCGCGGGTGCGGATCGTACCCGCCATCAAATGCGAGGTTCCCTTGGAAATCCTGCTATCCGTGGGACGTTTCGATGTTTCACGCGTTGTGACCGAGACTAAATCGGACCAAGCCCACGATCACGATCACGGTCACCACAACCACGGATCTTTCTTCAGTACTTGGAGCCTTACCGAGCGCGCACCTTTTGACCGCAAGGCTTTTGAGCGGATGATAAAGCGTGAACTCCCGGAGAATATTTATCGATGCAAAGGCTTCGTCTACCTCGCCGACGACCCGGATCACCGCTACTTGCTGCAGGTCGTGGGGCGACGCATCGAACTGACGAGAGATCGTCCTTGGGGTACTGGTGCGCGCGCCAACCGGATCGTTGCGATTGCCCATAAATCGACCCTCGACCCGGCGCATCTGGGCGAGTTGTTTGACGGCTGTGTGGCGACTTGTGTATCGGTGACTGACAACAAGGGCGCGCCTGTCGCGGCGCGGTAATCCCTATGCACGAGATAGAGACCCTGATCGTCCAAGCTGCCAGCTATCTTCAGATCATATTCGAAGCGGCGAGCGTCATTGTTGTCGCCGCCGGCGGCATCGCCTTTGCCCGGGCATTCTTTCTGTACAGAAAGTCGGATGCTGAGCCAATCGCCCGGCGCATTCTGGGCAAGTACCTGATCGTAGCACTCGAACTGCAGCTTGGGGCAGACATCATTGCAACCGCAACAGACCCCACGCTTGAGGAACTCGCAAAACTGACGGCCATCGCGTTCGTCAGGACTTTTCTGGACTACTTTCTGGTGCGGGAAATTCGCGAGGAACGGGTCGAAGACAAACCAAACGAAACCTGATTACTTTTCTGAGGCCGACTATGGACTTTGATGACGATGATGAACCGCAACGCTCGACCACGGCGATGGCAGCAGACAGGACAGATCTTGCCTTCGAACGCTCGCGTTTGGCGTCGGACAGAACCACAATGGGCTATATGAGAACAGCCACCTCACTTATCGGTTTCGGCTTTTCTATACCCGCGCTGTTCAGAGTGCTGACCGACGTGCCGGGCCTCGAAGATGCGCCGGTGGAACGCGCTCGTTTCATTGGCATATTCATGCTGGTTCTGGCCGTCCTGATGCTGTCTATCGCGATCGTGCAACAGATCACTTTCCTAAAGCGGCTGTCTGATATCTCCGGCAAGCCCTTCCCAATATCGCCTGCGTTGATTTCGGCGGGTTTGATTTTCCTGGTGGCAATTTACGCGACCTTGAACATTCTGCTCAACTTGGAGCCGTTCTGATGGACGCCCCCGTCCCGTTCGAAGAGTCTGTCACACTTTTCATACATATCTTTATATCGCTCGCGATGCTCTGCATTGGAATGAGTGCAACACTGCGTGAAATGGGCGACTCCCTGCTTGAACGAGAAAAGCTTGCGCGTGTGCTTGCGGCAAATGTCTTAATTCCACCAATACTGGCGCTTTTGATTATTCTGGTCTTTCCTTTGCCACGGCCAGCGAGCATCGTTTTGTTTCTGTTGGCGGTAGCGCCCGGAGGGATCAACGCAGTTCAGTTTTCCACAAAAGCACCGGGGCAAACCGTTGCTGCCGGAGGGCTGTTGGTGTTGCTTTCGTTGATTGGTCTGGTCCTGGTGCCGGCAGCCGTACAAATAGTGCTTCCGATTGATGCTCTTGAACGCGTGGCATGGGGACAATTGGTCGTCAGGATCGTCGGTGTCATCGGCGTGCCTCTTGTGATCGGAATTCTCATCAGGCGCTTTGCGCGGGAAGTTGCCCGCCACGTCTACAAGCCGGCCATGCTGATCTCGACCGTTTCATTTATCGTATCGGTGGTTCTGAGCCTCAGTCTGCGGCAGGACGCCGCCGCCGATCTGGGCGTCACGACATTGGCTGCCATGCTGACATTCATCCTCGCGCTCATGGCGCTTGGCTGGTTTCTCGGTGGCAGTGACCCCGAGTTCCGTCAGGTCCTCGCAATCTGCACCAACGTTCGGAACGTTGGTCTGGTTTACCTGCTGGTAGATGCGTGCTGTTTCAGCCCCTTTTACTCGGCCAGCGTCCTGGCTTTCATGGCGCTGATGGTGCCATGCAACCTGGTGCTGACGATTGTTTGTGCCGTCGCCCGGAAACGGCGCGCCCGTAAAGCGGACGTAGAACCGAGTACCGGGGCATGACCGGAAACCACAGTGCCTTTGGCGTTATCGTTGCGGTCGCACTTGGGTTTTATGCTTCGGGGGCATCGGCACAGACCGCGTCTGGTGAGAAGCTGCCTGACGATCCAACCAAGGTGGTTACGAAAATCGGCGCGCGTTACAGCGATTTCGGCACGGTTTTTGGGTCTGTTGCTTTCGGCCCGGTCACCAAGGTCAATCTTTCGGTCTCTGAGGGGGACCAATGGCGCATAGGCGGGTCTTATCTTTTCAGTTTCGGCATCGTGAATGTCTCAGCGTCCGAGCAGGAGTTGGACAGCGGCGTAACGCAGACGCAATATGCGATCGGCACTTTCGTGCCGCTTGTGGCCTTGGGTATCCAGCCGGGAGGGTGGCTGTTGTTTCCAGCCGCGGGTGCCAATTATACTGAAGGCGACGCCAGCGGCGTTGATTTCGACTTCGCCGAAGCTTTCCCGACCGAGATTTCCAGCAAGGGTGGCTACGTTGGCTTGCTGGGCCTCAAACCGCTTTCTGAACGTTGGGTCGTGAAGGCGGGTGGCGTTTTTTCTGCTGGCTCTGACGATTACTCAGGTTTCAGCGTCGGCGCTGGTGTTACGCTCAATGCTTCCGCGAACGACAGCGTCAGCGTGTTTGGCAGCTACATCGACAATTCTTTTGGGCAACGCGATCTCTTCGGGATCAGTTACACACGCGAGTTTTGACAAAGGCGTTCAAGCCAAAACACTGTAGGGATATTCAACAATGCTCATCGTACTCGGACTATATTTTGGTTTGGTTTGGCTTCTTTTCTCGAAGCTGAAAGTTCTGCCATGGAATGGATTCTTCAAAACTATCGTCTACGGCGGTGCTCTACTGATAGCACTTGTAGTAATCGGCGCATTGAACCACACGACCCCATCCGGAACTGTGTCTGTACAAGGCGCAGTCATCAACATAGCCCCAAACGTGTCCGGTCCGGTCACGGAAGTTGCGGTAACGGCGAACCAAGCAGTGGCAAAGGGTGACGTCCTGTTTCGAATTGATAATACGACCCAAGCTGCAGAAGTTGCCCGTCTCAAGGCGTCCCTTGCCTCGGCGCAGTCGGCAGCAGACCAACTGAAAACGGATCATCAGGCGGCACTTGCAGAAATCGACTCCCTTAAAGCGCAACTTGCATTTGGCGTGCAGCGTCGCGATGACATCATCCAACTGACGGGGCGAGGCGCCGCCGCGGAATTCCAACTTCAGGAAGCAGTGTCGACCATTGAGCAGCTAGAAGCGGGAATGCGGGCAGCGGAAGCACGCAAAAGCAGTCTTGAGCGCCGCATCGCCGCTCAGGTTGACGGGGTTGATGTTGGCGTTGTCGAAGTTCAGGAGGCGCTGGCACAGGCTGAATGGGCCCTGGAACAGACTGTTGTACGCGCGCCCGACGACGGTATAGTTGCGGCTCTCTCTCTCCGGCCCGGCAATCGCGTCACGACGCTGCAAGGTGCAGTAAACTTTGTGGTTCCTGCAGACCGATTGCTCGTCGCAAGTCTTCCCCAAAGCAGTTACCCTAATGTATCCGTCGGAGATGCAATTCGGATTGCATTGGGCACTATGCCGGGCCAGGAGTTTGAAGCGAAAATCCGGTCAATCCCTCCCGGAACACGCGAGGGTGCCGTGGACGCGAGAGGCGGGCTGCCGAGCTTGCGCGAGCTTTCAGGTGCATCCAGTTACATTGTCACTATTGAAATCCCGGAAGGCCTGCCAACGGAAAGCGCAAAACTTGGTGCATCCGGAACCGCCCTAGTGATCACGGATAAGGCTGGTGCTATCTCGGTTCTGGCTGAAATCCTGTTCTGGATCACAAAGCAGCTTAACTACATCTAATGATGATTTTATTCTTTGGGTTGGGCCGCTTATGAAGCACCGCACTTGCTCATTGGCATGGTCGGCCTGTTTGGCCGTGTTTTGGGTCGCAGTTATTCCATCAGATGTTACTGCACAAGACCTTCAAAATGCCGGTAATCCGGAAGTGAAGGAACAGACGACCAGAGCGATTCTACCTTCTCTCAGCACATTGCTGCCACCTGATAGCCCGTTGCGCTTGAAGTTTCCTGCGGAGATTGATCCCTCGGCACCACGCGCTCCATACGCACGCAGGCTGCCGTTAGGCGCTCAAGCGGCGATTGACCGAGGCGCGATCCTGCCAAAACCTTGGGGCATATCTCTTTCCTATATCGACAACAGCCAAGCTCAGAATATTGAAGACCTTTCGGTCGCCTTGGGCAAAGGGTTTATACCGCCGTCAGAAACAGATCTCGTAGATTTACCTTTCGTTCAGATTGAGAACGCGGAAAGCAACACGCGTACGCGTCAGATAAGGGCGGATGTCTGGGTCCTTCCGTTTTTGAACGTTTTCGCTGGCGTTGGTACTGTGGATGGCACCGTACCGCTTGATGTTGTAGTGGACGTGAACGAAACCGGCTTGTGTCCTCCCATCATAACCTGTGACACAATCAGCGCGTCTTTCGATGCAAGTGTTGATACCAACACCGCAACCCTTGGTCTCACCGGAGCATACGGCTGGGATAACTGGTTTGTGTCGGGCACAGCTTCAATCACTGACAGTTTTGGAGGCAATACCGAAGACGCCGTCAGGTCTTTTTCCGTAAGTAGCCGCGTGGGCCGCCGCTGGGCGTTCGGCCCCGGTCACATCATTTCCCCGTTCGTAGGCGTGTCTTACTTGGATATCGATCAGGTCGTTGAGGGCACAACGCGCCTACGTGACGCCTTCCCGGATGGTGATGACCTTGAAGTGCGATACAAAGCGAAGATTTCAAATGAGGACAAATGGGCTGTGGTTGTCGGTCTAAACATCGGTTTCATTCAAGGTTTTGCCGTGTCCGGAGAGTACAATTACAGCGAAAACTCAGACCGGTTTGTACTAAGCAGCACTTACCGTTTTTGACCGATTTTGCCGTCGATGTATGTGTGGTCTAACGAAATCTCCATCCAATGCGAAGACGCAGTATTGCGGGCAGCGATTAATCCTTTTTTAACCCCGCAGAAGGAGAAATGGAAAGTCAGCTTTCCGCACTTCGCGTCCGATGCGGCATCACGCATCAATGTCGTGAAAGGGCTCAGTGCCGCCTTGCGGCGGTGCAGCGAATTACGTTGTTTCAGGGTTGCTTGAATGTCGGCTCCCGACGTCTTGGCACAGTTGCTTCGCACTTGCAGAGAAAGTCAGCAATCCGCCCGGCGTGTAGGGCAGCCATGTCTGCTTTGGGCTGGCACCAGTCATTGGCCACCTGAGGTCACACGTAATTTCGCTGCAGATGTGCTGCCGCACCGCCGCAAGGCGGCTTTGAGCCCAATGTTGCCGTAGAGGCAAACCGCAGCATTCGTCGATATGAGCGAGAAACAGAAGTTCGTTGCTTGGACGGCGCGAATTTACATTAACAGTGAAAGCCAACTTCCAAGTCTCCGCGGATCTGGACAAGCTTTGCGCAACAGAAGACAGTTCAGAGTTCCAATCTGCATTCTGCCCTCAATACCTTGAGTATTCGTTGTTTCAGGGGCTGCAAAAAGAGGTAAATGGAGTCAATTTCAACACCATTGCCACTTCATCATTCCATAGGTTCGATATAGGGCAGAACCCAAGTGTCATCAAAAATGGGTTCTTGTGGGCCTTAGATACGCAGGAAGGTGAACCAGCCTTTGCCCGGGTTCGTCTTGACCCGTTGGTTTTCTTTCCCTTGAAGGCGCGTTTGGTCCAAAGAAGATGTCATATTAACCATCTACGTTCGGTTGTGGGTTTTTGAACATCTTGCGCACTGCACCGCGACCAAGATCGGTGTCGATTATCGTCCTCGTTTCGGAGGCGCAGACTGTCACCGACCAGAGGAGCTTTGTGGGAACCGGGCCGGGAGCTGTGAGTTTGTAGGCCTTTGCTCCGTCCAAATAGGCGCTGTTAGAGCCGCACGGAGTGTAGAAATAGAGCGATCCAGGTCCAACTTCACGGCAACCGATCCCGTCGGATGCTCCAAATGCCATGAAGAAGAAGTGATCATTCCAATCCAAGTCCCGGTAGTTGACTGTTCCGAAATCTTTGATTTCCGGGTTCAAAGGCCTATCAACGGGATGAACTCCCCGTTGCGGTCAGGCCAGGTCAGACTTTCGGGGTGTCCGTTGGCAAAGATGTTGACGTTCATTTTGGCCCAACCGGTCATGGCCGCGTCGGTCAGAATAGTCTCCATGCGGGCGTCTGGCTCGAACGCCTGGCCTTTCTGGATGCCACCTGAATTAAGCAAACCAGCCATTAAGCGATGCCGCGGTTGAGCGATCTCATAGCCGATGACGGAGTGAAACTGGCGCCAGGAGTCCATCGACATTTCCCAAGTTAGCATTGGCAAAGGCGCCGGATTGCCCTTGACGTCGACAATTTCGTAGGTCGGCTCGCTGGCGTCATTCCCAAGCGCATAGACCTTTAGCTTGCGTGCAAGCGCGACTGCCTCATTATAGTTACCGGTCGGGACGGTGACGCGCATCAACAGTATTAGTTTCCTAGTCTGACTATAGTGCGGTGTGTTCCCGTCCGGAATATCACCGCCATAGCCGGGCGGGATCAGCAAGTCCTTTTCGCTCATACCCTTGCCTGATCCGATGGTGCTCATGTCGCCGAACCATTCCATGTGGTGGTCGTCCAGCGTGCCCATGTAGGGGCCTTCGGGAACCTCGACCGCCATGGGACCGGCTTGGTTCAAATCAAAAACACCTATCACATAGGGCATGCCCGGATTGGCAACCGAGAACTGCTGTTCGGGGTCCTGTGGCATGATGATGCCCACCTTGTTCGGGCGGGCGCCGAAAGGTTCGAATTGTTGCACCGCCGCTTCGATGGCGTCCCGCAGCATTGTCGCATCCCGTGGGCCCTGAATCGTTTCCTCGTTGGCGGGAAAACCACGCTCGAAGGTGTATGGATTGGTTTCGGTCCGGACAGGAGACGAGAGAACGCCGAAGAGAGCAGCTGACAGAACTAGTCTTCTTAGCATGTTTCGATGACCCTTAATACGCAAGTATCAAGCCGCCGCGTCTAAGCGCTGCGGCCTTCGGGTCATTTTGTGATGTCCGAGATATCTTCGACCTCTACACCCGTCGACAGCTTGTACTCGCCGTTGAAGAACGACGGCTCGGCTCCAAAACTGCGCAAGTACGGGAACAAGCCGCGCCCCGGCTGGCTGCGCACATAGTTGGCTCCAGCCGTCGGGCGGCGCATCCGGGCCTGATGTGTCCATCTTCATTGATGCGTAGACCATCCGTCCGGCTGCCAACCGTGGTTTTGCCACCCTAGGTCACTTTGCAGTTGTCTAAAATTGTCCGGGTGTCGGTGTCGTAGACCACTATGGACCAAAACAATTGGGTCGGTGGATCCTTTGTGATTGTGGTGACGTAGTTGCTGCCTCCGATCATACGATCGCCACCATCGTTACGAAACTTAGCAATATAGGCCTTGCCCTTGTCCTTATAGGGCTCGGTCATGGCTGGCGATGTAACGATCGCCTCATAGGTGTTGCGTGCACGTGGATCGAATGTATCATAATTAGGCATGCGCGGCGTGTACTTGATACCTTCTCCGCAAGGTCCGCCCAGTACCATGCGCCGGTTGTTCTGGCGCAACACGCCCTCGATGCGCTCGTCATACACAAACGACTTGGCCATCAACTCGCCCGTTTTGGCTCCATCGAACACGATCTTCGCCTGCCGTTCGGTCGGCTCGGACGGCTTGCCTTTCTCAATGCCTTGCGTCTTTAGCCAATACATGAAGAACCGATCCTGATCCCGCACGGTTTCCTCGTTGATAGCCAGATGCAGCAACTCCCAATAGGCCATACCGCGCGGCTGATAGTTGGGCACGTACTTGTCCTCACCCGAGATGATCTTGCCCACCGGCTCCTCACTAGCACTGTAGAATTTGACCTGTTCGCTGAGATCCTTGACTTCGTCGGGTGTGCCGATCAGTCGAGCCAGAACAAATGCCTGATCGGTTTCGACCCGGACATTCCGCTGGTCATTCGCCGGATAGGGGAGCGTGTCGGGTGGTGTATTCGGGCCGACGATCACGTGAACGCCACCCTTACCATTATTGGGGCCGAAAAGCCCGATACCACTTGGGTCTTGCTCCCACATATCGGCTATCACGTCGACAGCAACACCCTTGGGCATTTCCAAAACAACAGGCGCTTCGCGAGTGTCTCCAAATCCCCAAAAGTATTAGGTACTCTCGTTCGGGGGCAGAATACCACGGCGCTCATTATACGTACGAACATGGACAATGGTGTTGTAGTCGTGGTCCTCCAGCGCGCCCACATAATCCTAATGCCAGCGCGTCATGGCGACTAACGGAAGGCCCCATAGATACAACTGTGTCGCTCGGTAGTGGTCGAGGATGTCGTGGAGACACTCGGCTTCGCCCACCGCAGGAAAGCTGTGGTCCAATTCGAAATTACCAGAGAAAGTATCCTCCGTGCTTGTTGGCGGCATGAGTTGTTAGAATTCCTTCTCAGATTGCAGGGGGATTTCTTGGGCTAGCCCGGGAAGAGCGAACGCAATCAACGCCGTTGTCCCCCTTGGAAGGCCATCGAACACCCAAAATTCTGCATTGCAAATGGAGGGCCTCTTTCATTGTCCGGTCTATTGGTGTCGGGACACTTGGGCTGCTTCTTTCATTTCAGAAGCAAGAGCGCTGGACACGCCGTTTTCCCTTAGAATAGTGCGTTGTGAGGCAGGCATTTGGGGAAATTCGTTTGCCATCGGTAGAAACGGAAATTTTGTAACAACATGATACGAAAAGAACGCCAACCTCGATGCTCCCACGCATGCGTGCAATCAGGTCTATCTCGACCCGAGGTATCCTAATAGTGGTGATCGTCGTCATCACCGAAATCTAATTAAGAACTCGAATTGCGTGTTTGATGCCGCAAACGACCCCGCTGCGGGCCCGTAACCTATTTAACTTAGTGATTGTCTCGAGGCAGTGATTTGCGCGCAATGTCACGATAAGTGTCAGCGTCCTCTAGGGTCATACCTTTGTCAAAAGGTTGCACCAGATCACGGAAATACTGTTGCCAAGGGGATTGGCTTTCTGGCACCGGATATCCACCGTTTTGTATTAACAGGTCTTTGCGGCGTATCAGTTCCGCGTCGGAAATCAGAATGTTGACCGTGCAGGCGTTAAGGTCAACGCGGATCTGATCCCCTGTTTGCAAAACTGCCAGACCACCATTGTCGGCCGCTTCCGGTGCAGCATTCAGGATTGAGGGCGAGCCAGAGGTGCCGGATTGGCGCCCATCACCAATGCAGGGCAATTCATGAACGCCCTGCTTTAAGAGATAGGAAGGCGCGCGCATATTCACGACTTCTGCACCGCCGGGATACCCTTTGGGGCCGGTTCCGCGCATAACAAGAATACAACTGGTGTCGATATCCTGAGATGGATCATCAATGCGCTTGTGAAAATCTTCGGGTCCATCAAAAACAACAGCACGACCCTCAAACGCATTGGGATCATCGGGATTGGACAGATAGGTTTGTGCAAATTCTGGCCCGATTACACTGGTTTTCATCAACGCGCTGTCAAATAGATTGCCCTTTAGATTGATGAACCCTGCCTTGTTTTTCAGCGGTGCATCAACGGATTTGATGACGTTGGAGTTTGTGCTGCGCTGGCGCGTACAATTGTCGGCTATGCTATGCCCATTGCAAGTTGTGGCCTCTGCATGAGGTAGGCGACCAGCAGCAATCAGCTCTGCGATCACGGCAGGAACACCGCCAGCGCGATGATAATCTTCGCCCAAATATTCGCCCGCCGGCTGTAGGTTGACCAAAAGTGGCACATCGTGCCCCAAGACCTGCCAGTCATCATTGTCAAGCGGCACACCCAGATGGCGGGCAATAGCATTTAAGTGAATAGGCGCATTGGTGGATCCACCGATGGCGGAATTGATCACGATAGCATTCTCGAAAGCCGCGCGGGTCATGATGTCAGACGGGCGCAGGTCCTCCCACACCATTTCAATGATGCGTTGTCCGGTCTCATAGCTGATCTGACCGCGTTCGCGGTACGGGGCTGGAATGGCCGCCGCGCCTGGTAGTTGCATACCGAGTGCTTCGGCCAGGCTGTTCATGGTGGTCGCGGTTCCCATTGTGTTGCAGTAGCCCACCGAGGGAGCAGAGGCTGCGGCAACTTCCATGAATTCATCAGAGGAGATTTCTCCGGCAGCAAGACGTTCGCGGGCCTTCCAGATAACAGTGCCAGACCCTGCGCGCTTCCCCTCGTGCCAACCATTGAGCATCGGCCCAACGGAAAGAGCGATGGCTGGGATGTTGACCGTTGAAGCTGCCATCAGAAGCGCCGGTGTGGTTTTGTCACAGCCAATCATCAACACCACGCCATCAATCGGGTAACCATGCAGCGATTCAACCAAACTAAGGTATGCCAGATTGCGGTCGAGCATGGCGGTGGGGCGTTTGCCGGTTTCCTGAATGGGATGGACCGGCACTTCGATGGCTGTGCCTCCTGCTGCGATGATCCCGTCGCGCACCCGTTTGGCCAGCTCCAGATGGTGGCGGTTACAGGGGCTTAGGTCGCTGCCTGTCTGTGCTATGGCGATGATAGGTTTGCCGGATTGCAATTCTTCACGCGTGAGCCCGTAATTGAGATAGCGTTCCAAATAGAGCGCGGTCATTTCCGGATCTCCCGGATTGGCGAACCATTGGCGTGATCTAAGGTTTTCGGGCTTCATACGTGACACAGGTGCCTCCTAAATCTTGGTCTTGTGTCGGTTAGAACTTTCGACCATTGATGATTTCAAACAGCGCCAAAAGCGTGTTTTCAACGTTGAGCAGTTCGTCATAGCCTAAGCCTGCCTGGCTTGACGTGTTAAAAACGTAATTCCCAAAATTCACCGCCAGCAAATCATGTCAAGCCATCGCGAACCTGCGCCAAGGCGTCTTTTGAAGCGGCTGCCATCAAGCGGGCATCCGACGCGATTGTGACGAACTGGAAACCCATTTCGATGCGTTTCAAAGCATATTCCGGTGTTCCATTATGGCAGCCAGCGAACTTTCCATACTCTTTTGCCTTAGCCGCTATCATTTCAATGGCTTCGGCCACGGGAGGCTCGACATCATCGAATGCCGGGCGGCAACCTAGTGCCAGGGAAAGATCCGAAGGTCCGATGTACACCGCATCGAGACCAGGAACCGATAGTATTTCTTCGAGGTTGTCGAGGCCTTGCAGGGTTTCGATCATCGCGAAGACGACGATCGTGTTATTGGCGTGCTCTGGGTAGTCCGGGCCACCGTAGAGGAGCCCTCGGATCGGCCCGAAGCTTCTTGTTCCTTCAGGTGGGTAATGTGTCCACGCCACAAGGTTCTCAGCATCTTCGCGGCTATTGATCATTGGACAAATAACGCCGTAAGCCCCGGCATCGAGCACCTTCATTAAAATACCGGGCTCGAGCCATGGCACTCGCGTAACTGGGACAGTATCGGTTGTCGAGATCGCAGTGAACATCTCGACCGCCTTCTGGTAGTCGATTAAGCCATGTTGGATATCAACAGTAAGTGTGTCCCATCCTTGGTGCGCCATGGTTTCGGCTGAGAAGCCGCTTGGGATTGCCAACCATCCGTTGACGACGGGCCGTCCAGCGGCCCAATGCTCTCTAATTTTGTTTGGTCGCATCAATTTACCTTTTCAGAATGTCTACACAAATGGTCCGATCTTTTTCACACTATTCCTCAAGAATGCCCTGCCCACAAAATTCCCCGCCCTGATATACTGCGGATACTTCGTGGTTCGAAGGTTGGATGCATTCTGCATCGATACGGGCGCGAAACGCCTCGGAATTATCTTTTGGCTTCCACCCCAGAAAACTTGTTTCACGATTATCCCACCAAGAAGCGTCGTTGTTCGAAGCACCATAGATAATCGGACATCCCAAGCGTGGAATTGCGAAAACACTCTCGATAAGAGATATCAGGTCATCGAAACTCAGCCACGTTGCTAACATGCGGTGGTTCTTTGGTTCCGGAAAAGACGAACCAATACGGACAAGTGCTGTCTCGATCTCGAACTTCTCGAAGTAAAGCCGCGCGAGAGCTTCTCCGAAGACCTTTGACACGCCATAAAGACCATCGGGCCGTACCTGTGCGTTAGCATCTAGCCTCGTCGTCTGTTCATGAAAGCCAATCGCATGATTTGAACTGGCAAAAAATATCCTCGGCGTTACCGACGATTTTCGGGCCGCTTCATAGAGATTGAATGCACCGTCGATATTGGAATGCTTTATAGTTTCCCAGGGCGCTTCGATCGATTGCCCCCCCATGTGAACAATCCCATCGCACCCCTCAACCATGGCCTCAACCGCATCTTTGTCGCCTAGGTCACAATACACGATTTCTTCATTTTCACCGGCAGGGCCCACATCCTCGCGCGCGCCAAGACGAATGGTAGTGGCGAAGCCCTGCAAGCGGGACCGACAAACAGACCCAAGGTTGCCATCCGCGCCCGTTATCAAAAGTTTATTTAGCACTTTGTATATCTCACTTTTTTGCAGGCGGCGATTACGTCGCTACAGATTAGAAACAGTAGAGCTCTTCGGCGTTTTCTACGAGAGCGAGGTGACGCGCACGGTCGTCTGGAAACCAGTTTAGAACCGTGTCGAGCAACGCGGCGTCATCGGGGTAATCTGAGGTTTTTGTCGCTGAATTGTGAGGAAAATTTGTCCCCCACACAATGCGCTCGGGAGCATGGGCTGCCATGGCTTTCGAAACTTTGGCTACGTCTGAATAATTGGGTCCACCTTCGATGGATGACTCATAGCAACCCGCAAACTTGAACCAGCATCTGCCGCCGTCGACAAGGCGCTTGAGTACTGCAACATCAGCTCCACCCGGCGCCACACCCCTTAAGAATTTGCCATGGTGGTCCAGCACCCATCTGGATCTCAGTTTTGCGAGCCTATCAACGTGGTCCGAAATGTCTGAGCCATCGAACTGAATTGCAATCATCCAGCCCGCGGCAAAAGCACGGGCGTCAACTTCTTCGAGCTGGTTTAGCCCAACTGCGCCCCCGGGTAGATCCACGATACGCGTCCCAACGACCCCTCCATCCATGAGCATTTCAAGCTCTCCATCAGAGGTTTCACCGTCTATGGCCGCCACACCGCGTGCCACGTCCCTGGTTTCCTTGAGTGCCGCCAGCAAATTCGCATTGTCGGTCTGATGCGCATTTCCCTGCGTGATGACAAACCTATCGATGCCAAGCCAGTCCATGAGTTGGCGGTACTCTTTTAATTCAGGCAGTCCCACTGGCAGATCAGGCCCTCCTGGCAGTGCTGGAAATCCGGAAAGATAGACGTGCAAGTGTGTATCAATCGTGCCAGCAGGCAGCTTGGTCTCTGGGGCAAGGCCGGTGAAGCGGCGCTCAATCATTCGGAGTCTCCCATGGCGAACTCTACCAATGCATCACGATTGATCTCGATACCCAGACCCGGTTTGTTCGGAATTGTGATCACGCCGTTTTCATGTTCGATCGGGTGAGCGATAATCGCCTGCCTGAATGGGTTATGCGTCCGATCAAACTCGAAAATTGGCTCGATGGGGTCGCGCCGTGGTGGGTCTGGTAGCAGAGCCGAAACAAACTGAAGGCTTGCAGCGATTTGTACTGCAGTCCCCCAAACATGCGGAACAATACGCACGCCATGCAGAGCTGCCATATCAACGACACGGCGCATCTCTGAAAAACCACCAGTTCCGCACAAGTCCGGCTGAGCGATATCGATACAATCGGCTTCAAAAGCCTCTTGAAACCCGAACCTTCCATGCCAAGTTTCACCTCCAGCAACCGGAATAGGTTGGCCAGCACGTACACGGCGATACGCGCCAAGCTGCTCGGGAATGACCGGTTCTTCGAACCAGTCGATATCGAACTCAAAAGCCCGATTACCTAGATTGATGGCTTCCTGAACAGTGTACCCATGATTGGCGTCGATCATAAGCCGGGTATGCGAGCCGATTGCTTCCCGGACCGCCTTGATGACCGCAAGGTCTTCTTCCACTCCGAAGCCAATCTTGATTTTAACCGCGTGGAATCCCGCAGCGACATGGGCTGCGCATTCTTCAGCATTATCCGAAGCGCGATCGACCCCATCGCGCCGAAAAGACCCGGTTGCATAGGCCTTTACGGTTTCCCGAACGCGTCCCCCAAGTAACACCGAAACCGGAACGCCAAAGTGGTGACCCTTGATATCCCACAAGGCGACATCGATCCCTGAAAGCGCCGTCATGGTCAGCCCACGCTGACCTTGGTCCCGAAGGAGATTATAGAGGTTTTGCCAGAGAATTTCGGTGTCCAGCGGATCGCGACCAATCAAATGAGGGGCGTAGGCATTCACAATCGCTGCGTTTGGACGCGCTGGTCCTAAGCATTCTCCCCAACCCGTCGTACCATCGTCACAGACGATCTCGACCAAAACATGTTGGCGCTGAACAAAGCGCATTGATGCGCTCTCGAAAGCGGTTTTCAGCTTGTAATCGAGCAGATGCGTATGGATTTCGGAAATTTTCATGGTTATGAGATGAAAGCGGACAAGGGGTCGTCAGACACCCGATTTTCGCTTCTCCTGCAGGAAAATTGGGGCAATCCCGACTTGCGGTTGTGGGTCATCGCTTGGTACCTCATGCTCCCTTCCTTAACTGGGCTGCGTCCCGTGCCAGAGCTTCGATACTCGCCCAATCGCCCGCAATAATAAGGTCTTTGGGCGCAACCCAACTGCCTCCGGCGCAAAGCACATTCGCAAGCGCAAGATAAGAACCCGCATTGGACGGGCTTACCCCACCTGTTGGGCAGAACGAAATCTGTGGCAATGGCGCGCCAATGGCCTTGAGAGCAGGTGCTCCGCCCGAGGCCTCAGCCGGAAAGAACTTGAGCATGTCATAGCCGCGCGCCAAAAGACGCATCGCCTCGGACGCGGTCGCGGCCCCAGGCAGGAGCGGTAAATTTTCGGCTTCACAAGCAGCCAGAAGTTCATCCGTTGCCCCGGGAGAGACGCCAAAGGAAGCGCCTGCCGCTTTGGCGGCCCGGACATCTTCGGGAGTTATCAGTGTACCAGCGCCCACATGGCCCCCCGTGATATCGCTCATGACCCGGATAGCCTCAAGAGCGGCAGGGGTGCGCAAAGTGACCTCCAGCGAGGGCAAACCGCCCGCGACAAGCGCTTCCGCCAATGGTCGGGCTGTCGCGGCATCTTCAATCACCAAAACCGGCACAATTGGCGCGAGAGCGCAGATTTCTCTGATCCGTTGGCTCGCTTCTATTGGAGGAATAGTCATCTGAGTCTATTTTCCTTTTGGTGCGTGTATCGGTTCCCTGATCCGACGGTAATGCGGAACGATTTGGAAAGGGCGTTTTCTAAGCCAGATGAGGTAGTAAATAGTTTGGTGGTAGTAACCTGGTTGTCAAGCAAACTGGGGCCCGTAGCGTTAAGCGCGTTAACAACTGTCAATCGTGGTGGTCCGATTTGTCTGTTAACCCGTTTTTGTCTCAGTTCTTCGTAGTAATTTGTGCCCATGGCGACGATCCTCTTCGCGGGCAAATTTTGAGAGGCATTGAGATAGTCCCTGTATTGGGCAATGCGTGGCTGCGATTCAGACATTAGTCAGAGAGGCCCGCGCGCCAGACCTCAAATCGTTCAAGAACTTCTGGGTCAGTTGCAGGATAAAGCCCGATCACAGGGGTGTTTTTTCGCACCTCTTCCAGAACGAAGCGTTCGAACTGTTCCATTGGGCCCGCCTCGATCGCAATGTCATTGGCAAGGTGACGTGGGATAATCATGACACCATCACCATCGCCCAGAACAATATCGCCGGGATAGACCGCCACGCCACCACACCCGATTGGCAAACCGATATCGACCGCATGATGTTTCGTCAGGTTGGTTGGGGCAGACGGTTTGGCAGCAAATACAGGCATCTTAAGCGCAGCGGCACCGTCGGCGTCGCGGATACCCCCATCGGTCACAACACCCGCTGCTCTGCGCATTTCCAGTCGTGTCAAAAGGATAGACCCCGCCGAGGCCGCCGAGGCATCCTGCCGACAATCCATGACAAGTACCGCACCTTCAGGACATGTTTCCACGGCCACGCGCTGCGGGTGATCAGGCTCGCGAAACGCCTCGATCGGATCTGTGTCAGGCCTTGCAGGAATGTAGCGTAGTGTAAAAGCCGGGCCCACTAATGGGGGTTTACCCTTGTTCAATGGGGCCACGCCTTGAATAAAGGCGTTTTGATAACCGCGTTTGTATAGCAACGTTGCCACGGTCGCTGTACTGACCTCTGACAAGCGATCAAGTGTATCCGGATGCAGTTTGATCATTTCGGCAGGCTGAGGGTTCGGCATGGGCTGTATCCTTCTGCAAAGGTTATTGGCAATTGCCGAGCAGGCTTTGGTCGAGCGGAACAAGTGCGCCTTTGCCCTGCACGGCATGCCCTGCCAGTTTGCACGCCAGCGCTATGCTGTCGGGCAAGGGCTTGTCTGTTGCCAACCCTACCAGAATACCGGCGTTGAAACTGTCACCCGCAGCAGTCGTATCAACAACCGAGGCAAGGGGCGGAACATTGACAGAGCCCTCCGCATTGCGAGTGCGATAGAGGACCGCTTCTGCGCCGTTCTTGACTATGATCGTATCCGCACCGGCATTTGCATATCGTTGCAAAGTGGCAGCCGGGTTCATATCGCTGAACCAACGTGCCTCGTCCTCGAACGATGGCAAGGCGATATCGCAGACGGCGGCCGCCTGCATGATATTCTCGGTCATCTCAGCTGGGCTGGCCCAAAGATGCGGGCGCAGGTTGGGGTCAAAGGCAATCCGTTTTCCGGCGCGCCGCGCAGACCGAGCAGCTTCGAGTAAAGCATCGCGTCCTTCTGGGTCCAAGATTGCCAGAGTAATCCCAGAAAAATAGATCAGATCTGATTGCTTCATGGCGTGCGCAAGTGCTTGCTTGTCTTGGGCTAACAGTCGAGCGGCCGACTGGCCGCGCCAATAGGTAAAACTGCGTTCCCCGTTGTCCAACGTGATAAGGTACAACCCCACTGAACGGTTTGGCACGATCCGCACTTGCTGGGTGTCGACCCCACTTTCGCGCATAACACCGAGCATCCGGGACGAGATGGCATCATCCCCAACGGCCGTGAAATAGGACACCGGCGTTTCGGGTGAAAGCTGGGCAAGATACCAAGCCGTATTGAACGTGTCACCGGCGAACCCCATTTGGTATGTGCTCGGCGCGTCAGTTGGAGCCATTTCGGCCATACATTCACCAATCGCGAGAATACGCATATTCCGGTTTCCTGTCCTGTGAAGGTTGACGAACAGTAGCGTCCGACAATTACCTGATCCACGCCGCAGCGGTCACGAGAAAAGCATCCCACCATTGATGTCAACGTTGGTCCCGGTCAGGTAAGCCGAGTCCTCGCTTGCTAGAAATGCCACGAGGTTCGCAACATCCTGAGACCGGCCTTGCCGCTTGAGCGGTGCAGCAGCTTCTAACCCGCGACGGCCTGCATCGGGAGTATGGATGTTATGGAAATCCGTGTCGATCATGCCTGGACAGATTGCATTGACACGAATGTCGGGGCCCAGTTCTTTTGCAAGGCTGCGTGTGAAAGTCATGACCCCGCCTTTTGACGTTGCATAAGCCGAGGCACCCGGGCCACCACCGTCGCGACCAGCCTGACTGGCGATGTTTACAATCGCTCCGGACTTCATATGAAACAGCGCCGCTTTGACCATAAGAAAAGTGCTGGTCAAGTTGAGATCCATGACAGCCTGCCAATGCTCAAGTGACATCTCGGTGATTTTCTTGCGCGCGATCAAACCGCCGGCATTGTTCACCAGAATGCTCAGGCCGCCATAGGTATCGACCGTCCTGGTGATCAACGCATCGACCTCTTCGGGTTTGTTCAGGTCGCCTTGCATTGCAAACGACTTGCCACCGATCTTGTTGATCTCAGCCACGGTTTCCTCGGCGCCTGCGCTACTGGCGAAGTAGTTCACCGCGACATTGGCCCCTTCGGAGGCGAGCTTGACAGCGCAAGCGCGCCCGATATCGCGGCCGCCACCCGTGACAATTGCGGTCTTTCCCTGAAGTCTCATGGTTGTTCTTTCCCGTTCAATTGGTGCTGCTACGCATGACTGATGGATCCGGCGCTAAAGCTTGGCAAAATAGTCGAAGATCTCTGGCACGTTGCCATCGCCCATGCCTGCGTCTGCGGCTGCCTGAAGGTTGTTCGCAGTTCCTTCAGCGATCTCGGCGCGAGTACCCACGTCCTCGGCCAGCTTCAGGAAATAACCAAGATCCTTGTTGGCGTTGTTAATCGAAAACCCCAAATCGCTGACACCATCCACCGCGTAGTTCTTACAAAACTGCATAAAGGGGGAATTGGACGGACCAGCTGACATGATATCAAAGAGCTGTTGTTTGTTTACCCCAGAGCGTTCAGCCACTGCAAAGGCTTGGCTCATTGTGCAAGCGGTGGTCATACCCATAAAGTTATTGATGAGCTTGGTCACATGGCCAGCACCCAATTCGCCGAGGTGAAAAACATTTTCCCCCAGTACATCCAGGACAGGTTTCACCTTCTCAAAGGTGTCTGTGTTGCCGGCCGCCATGATGTTCAGCAAGCCATCCTTAGCGTGCGCAGGCGTGCGTCCCAATGGCGCGTCAATCATACCAGCACCTTTGGCGGCCAAATCAGCACCGATTTTACGCGTGGACGCCGGGATGGAAGTCCCAAAATCAATGACCACAGCACCTTCTTTGATGCCTGCCAGAATGCCATCATCGCTATAGATCAGGCTTTCGACGACGTCCGATGTCGTTACGCACAGCATCACGATATCGCTGTTCTCAGCAAGCTCTCGTGGCGTCGTAACCTCAACAGCACCGCGGTTGACTGTAGCGGCGACTGCTTGCTTGTTGCGACCCATGACAACCAAATCAAAACCGTTGTTTTGCAGGCATTCTGCCATGTTGCCGCCCATAAGGCCGAGGCCGATGAAACCGATGACGGGTTTTGTCATATCTGACTCCTTAAACTCTTCCTAGTTCGACTTCGCAGAGCGTCGAGACCCCTGCCTGCGCGACTTCAAGATCCTGGGCTGGCGAGCCCGAGCTCACTCCGATCCCGCCTACCACCTGACCGTCAAACGACACGGGAAGGCCACCTGCAACGGTCACCATTCGCCCCCCCAACGTTGAGGATATTCCATGTGCGGCCATACCCGGCTGATTGGCTTCTCCAAGAGCGTCCGTACCTTTTTGGATACCGGTTGCAGTGAAGCTCTTGTCGATCGCCAGGTTGATGCTGGTGATCTTGCCGCCGTCCATCCGTTCAAACGCGATGAGGTTGCCGCTTTCGTCTGTGACGGCAATACACATCGGTACGCCGATTTCCTGCGCTTTGGCTCGCGCTCCCGCGATCAACTTGCCCGCATCATCGATGTCCAGGCGCGTTATTGTCAGCATCGCTTCATTCTCCTTTGATTTACGGGCCAATAATCAGGTTCGGCAGTGTCAGTGAAATTGCCGGAACGAAAGTAATCAGCATCAGCGCTGCAAAAATTGCCAAGTAGAAAGGCCAAATCGTTTTGACCGCTTTCTCCATCGGTAGTTTTCCAACAGCACACCCCACAAAGAGACAGGTCCCGACAGGTGGCGTGCAAAGACCAAGTCCGAGGTTCACCAACAGGATCATGCCGAACTGCAGAGGGTCGATGCCCAGCATATTCATCACCGGCATGAAGATCGGCGTGCAGATCAGGATCAACGCTGCCATGTCCATGATCATCCCCAACAGCAACAAGACTGCGTTGATCATCAACAGGATCAGGATTGGGTTTTCTGTAATGCCCAAAAGGAATTCGACTGTTTTTGTAGGCACCCGGTTGAACGTCAGCATATAAGCAAAAGCACCGGCACAGGCGATTAGGATCATCACCATGGAAGTTGTGCGCACCGAAGAGACAACTGCGGTTTTGAAGTTCTCCCAGGACAGGCTGCGATAGACAACAAGCGTCACCACAAAGGCATACATCGCTCCAAATGCACCAGATTCAGTCACCGTGAAGACGCCTGACAAGACCCCTCCAACAATGATCACGGCTGTCAACAAACCAGGAATCGAGCCAACAAAGGCAATGGCCAGTGCGGTCCAACCCGGAAACTGTTCAGCCTGATAGCCACGCTTGACCGCCACGACATAGGCGGCAATTGCAAGGCAACAACACATCAGGACACCGGGAACGACGCCAGCCAGGAACAGTTTTGAGATTGAAACTGCACCGCCTGTTGCAAGGGCAAAGATGATCATGTTGTGGCTGGGTGGAATGATAATCCCGGCAATTGATGACGTCACTGTGACGTTTACCGCGTAATCGGCATCATAACCTTTGTCTTTCATCACCGGGATCAGGATCGACCCAAGCGCTGAGATATCAGCAATTGCCGATCCGGAAATGCCGCCAAACAACATCGACGAGAAGACATTGACGATACCAAGACCACCGCGGACCGCGCCCACGGCTGCTTGGGCAAACCGAACCAACCTGATGGCGATACCACCATGAAACATCAGCTCGCCCGCAAAGATGAAGAACGGGATCGCCATCAAGGAAAAGACGTTGATGCCCGACACAATACGCTGAAATCCAACAAACAGTGGCAATCCTTCAAACCAGAAGGCGGACAATGCAGCGATACCAAGGGCGTAGGCCACCGGAGCACCGATGATGACACAAAGGGCAAAAACCCCCAACAGAACCATGAGTCCCATGACTATCCCTGATCTATATTGTCTTGGCGTTCGTCTCGGCCCAGAAACAGGCGGATCAGATGGCCAGTGGAAAAAAGGAACACTAGTGCGCCGCTGATTGTCAGAGGCAAGGAACGCAAGCCCTCTGACCATTGAATGAGCGGGATCAGGGTGTTCCATTTGAATTTGGTCAACTCGATCCCATACCAAAACATCATGCCACCGAAACCAGCCATCAGGACATCAGAGACCACGACGAAAATCGTTCGAACAGAGGGCGGGACTATATTGCGAAACACGACAACAGAGAGGTGCGTGTGATTGTGCACACCCGCGGCCGCACCGAGGAAGGCGATGACCATGACCAGCAGCAGCGAAACCTGCTCGACCCAAGTGGGCGTGTCGTTTAGAACGTAGCGCCCGAATACCAGCCAGGCAAAGATCGCAGTCATAACGACAATGGCGACGCCAGCTAGGAACATGCAAACTCTTGCGAGCAGATCAAGAATCCTGTCCATGTTGCGCATGGCGGCAGGCGGGGTGTCGGGCTCTTGCATTGGGTTTCCTCTGAGACAAAACGCCCGGCATCCAGTTGGTGGAGCCGGGCGCTCAAAGTTGAACTGTTAAGACAACTTATTCAGTGGCTTGCGCCATTTCCACCAACGCTTTCATATCAGGGTTGGCAGCTAGGTAATCTGCATAAACTGAGTCCATTGCAGACTGGAATGGGCTCTTGTCAGCGATTTCATTAACCGCAATGCCTGCTGCTTCAACATCTTTCCGTGCCTGCTCAGAGCCAACAGCCCACAGTTCACGCTGGACCAACGCGGCCTCTTCTGCTGCACCACGCACGGCGGCTTGCAACTCAGGAGACAGCGCATTGAATTTAGCAGTATTCACGCAGATACACTCGGGGATGATCAGGTGCTCGGACAATGAATAGTGTGTCGTGACTTCATAGTGACCGACATTCTTAAACGACGGGAAGTTGTTTTCCGCACCATCAACAACACCAGTTTTCAGAGCTTGCTGAACTTCGGAGAATGCCATTGGCGACGGGTTCCCGCCCATAGCAGAAATCATCGATGTATAAAGGTCGTTGTTCATCACGCGGATCTTCAGACCTTCAACGTCTGCAGGCGTGTTGATCGGCTTTTGGCTGTAAAAAGAACGCGCACCGGCATCAAACCATGCCAGTGGCAGAACGCCTGCGTCACCCATCGCTGCTGAAACAACTTCACCGGCCTCGCCGTCCAATACGCGGAACATGTGCGGGACGCTTTTAAAGATGAAAGGAAGCGATACAAGGTTAGCTTCTTTCACCATCGGGCCAATGGGACCGAGGTTGAAGTTACCAACTTCGATTGCGCCGATACGAACCTGTTCAAGGGCATCCGGCTGGGAACCAAGAACGCCACCGTGAAAGACATCGACGGTAACTTCGCCGTCTGTAGCAGCGTCAACCAATTCGGCAAACTTGTCCATCGCAGCCGTGTTAGGATGGCCATCGTTGTGGATGTTCCAAGCGCGCCAGGTATCGGCAGAAGCTGAAGTTGCAGTAAGCGCCACAGCGGTCGCAGTCGCAAAGAGCGATTTCGTGAAAGTCATGGGTTCTCCTCCCCGTTTAATTTTGGACAGGATTTGGCCTTCATGGCGAGTCGGAAATCGTAAGCCATATAGCTTTCGATTTCCCCCAAGAACCAGAATCGCTGCTGTCACCATAGGGACACTAGTATCCAAGTTCTGTCAACTGTGGGCATCTAGTATGTCAGATTGCTTGACACTGGAAAGCTCAGAGCATTTGATAGGTGAAAGGCATACATTGGTTCACTCAAGCACATATCAATGGATTGTTACATTGGTTTCAATGCCTTAATGGTGAAACGGCAATTTGAAACCTGACCAAGATAGAGGGCGTAAGCAACATACCGTGGAAGATATTGTCAGACGAACCACGACCGACGCGGTCTATGAAGCGCTACACGACGAGATCGTTTCGCTTGAAATTCTTCCCGGTACAAAGCTGTCCGAAACTGAGGTTGCGGGCCGATTCGGCGTCTCACGCCAACCTGTTCGCAATGCATTCACAAGACTCGGCAACGAAGATCTGCTCGTCATACGACCACAAAAAGCGACCGTAGTTCGCGGGTTTTCGATGGAGCGCGTGGCTCTCGCTCGATTGGTTCGAATGGCGGTGGAGCTGGAGATCATCCATCGAGCAATGGAAGTTTGGGACGCAACACGTGCAGCAAAACTTGCAGAAAATCTCGCCTTACAAGAGCATGCGATCAGTGACGGTGATCTATCAGCGTTTCACGCACTGGACTATGATTTTCACAAACTGATCTACGTGCTCAGCGGAAATCCGATGGCATTTGAGGTGATGCTTGAATCAAAGCAAAAGGTTGACCGGCTTTGTATGCTCAGTCTTGAAAAGGGCAGTGCCGCAGAATCTATTCTCGCCGATCACCGAGAGATTGCAGAGGCCATGGCGGCAGGCGACAATGAGCAAGCGCAAGTCTCAGTCAGAAAGCACCTGTCCCGCCTCGACGAAACCATCGACTTCATTCACAAAACGCACCCCGGTTACTTCGAGTAACCGGAGCCAAGCAACCTGTTGATTTTAGGCCGTACCTCGTTCCGGACGGTCATTATCAATATTGAATTTCATACCGTCCAGAAGTTCTTCCAAATCGGGACGTGCCGCAGGACCGTTTGAGATATCGACCAGCATCAGCGTCCCGTTCGGACGGATACCAAACGCGCCGGGTTCGGCGAACAGACCTGTCGTTTCTGCATCAGATAGAGGTGATGACACATAAAGACCAAGCGCACGCATTTGCGCTTCGGTCATTCCATAGCAGAGATCGAAACCCCAACCGAATTCAGCTTTGTCAGCCTCAGCTTTCTCTTGGTTGTCCGCGGAAACAACAACCACGTCCATTACATCAAGCCAGGATGGCAATGCCGCATTTAACTTGTTCAGGAAACGCTTGCAGCGCGGACAATGTTTGCCCCGATAGACAAACAGCATTGTCCAACGGTCCTTTTTTTGACCGATCGTAATCTTGTCCTCGGACCCTAGCCTTAAAAAGCTCATTTGTTCGATTTGCGCACCGACATTTGGTTTGGCAGAGGTCATAAGTGGATCCTTTGTTCTATAAATAGTGGATTAGCGCAGATGCCTTGGCTCAATTCATGTCACGTCAGGGCTACGATTGAAACCAAGATCGCGTTATCGGTCGGTGATAGAAGGGAACGCTCAGCCTCAGGTTGCCGCAGTTAACCATCGATCACCGATACAGACTCGTTGTCACGCTGCGACGTTCAGTGTCGCCGGGCTGCCAATGCCACAACTGGTGTTGGCGCAACCAGCTAAGCTGCATCCACTCCAACGCGCCCCGATCAGCTTTAGCCCCTAGGAGTTCTTTACAATCGAGACCGAACTGATCGAACGACTGGTCTGGTGAAACCACCGCGTCACCGATAGCACGTCGCCACAAGCGCGAAGAAAACCTGTGTAAGCAATAGCTGCAACCGCACAAGCCCGCTTCGTCCGCTCAGCCAACCTTCGTTGGATCCTGCTGCGAAGGCTGATGCCAGCCCAAAGCAGACAACGGATTTTGACACGCCGGGCGGGAACCGGAGCTTCGCTGCAAATGCGCGGGCTCTGGGGCGATCTGGCGAAAGCGGCCGTTCAATGAGAGGTCAAAACCACGAATGCTGCAAACGATCTAATGGCGTCAGTGAGTCTGTAGTAGCCATTAGCAATTGGTTCGCGAAATCATCACCTTATAAGATCACAGTTTTTTTCTATTTCGGCGGATCCGGCTTCAAGCCACGGTTCGGAAACCGCTACAATGCGTTAGGGTTCGGATCTAATTTCTTGCTGAAATGGGAAATTTCTGTGCTGATGATGGCGGAACTGCGCACCTTGATACCAATTCGGGCCGAGGTTTTTCGCAACTGGGGGGCAGATGGCAACCGAAATCAGAGTTTGGCTTGAGGGCAAGAACCTCGGCCAGTACGCCGATGCTTTCGAGGAAAACTATGTCGAGCTTGCCGATCTGCCCGAGTTGTCGGAGGACGATCTGAAGGAGCTTGGCATGGCCGCAATGGGCCACCGCAAGAGTCTAATTAGGGCTGTGGCGGCGGATCGAGCTGACCCTAGCAACGCCGGTGATCGGGTTTCGGAAGCTGTTCAGACACAGGAAGCGCAGACACCTGGGCCGGTTGCACCAGAACCGGCAAAAAGCCAGCCGACTAGCCAATCCTCCTCGGCGGAACGGCGTCAGTTAACCGTTATGTTCGCCGACCTGGCCGGCTCGACCGACCTTGCGAGCCGTCTGGATCCAGAAGACGTACGTGATGCCATTACACTCTATCAAAAGGCAATCACCGACGTCACCAATACATTCGGTGGTCATGTTGCCAAATATATGGGCGACGGTGTGCTGTGCTATTTCGGCTGGCCCCGTGCTAATGAGGACGACGCCGAACGCGCAGCACGTGCAGGACTGGGGATGATAAACGCTCTTGCGCCTTTGACAGCGCCAAATGGTGAACCTCTGGTCGCTCGGATCGGCATCGCAACCGGGTTGGTGGTCGTCGGTGACCTTGTCGGTGAAGGCGGCGCGCAAGAGGAAGCCGTGGTCGGCGAAACGCCAAACCTCGCAGCCCGCCTTCAAGGCATCGCCGAGCCGGGTCAGGTTGTGGTCTCGGGCGCTACCCAAAGATTATTGAGCAATTCTCTCGATGTCGCGCATATGGGGGGCCATGATCTGAAGGGTATTTCCGGCCCAGTTGATGCTTACGCGGTGCTCGGCGAACATAGTGCGGGGACAGGGTCTTTGCTCGAAGGCATCGGAACGACGAACCGCATGATCGGACGCGACAACGAAATCTCTTTACTGATGGATCGATGGACCCGCGCTGTTGACGGCGAGGGACAGGTCTTTTTACTGTCCGGCGAGCCGGGTATCGGAAAAAGCCAGATTGGCGCTGGTCTACAGCAACAACTCGCCGAGCAGGGTGCGGAATCCCTGACATTGCAGTGTTCGCCCTATTATTCCAGTTCGCCTTTTTATCCCGTGATCGGGTGCTTCGAGAGAATGGCTGGGTTCGACCGCGACGACAATGCCGAAGAGAAATTAGATAAACTGGAGGTACTGTTGCTCCGGATACTTGGAGACGACGCACGCGCCTTTCCACTGCTGGCGGCGATGATGACTTTGCCATTGGATCGATTTCCACCACTGGGCCTGGAACCTCTCAGGCAGAAGGAGCTGACGATCGCTGCTATCGTTGATTTCTTTGCCGCAACGTCCAACCGCTCCGCGTCGCTGGTTCGCTTCGAGGACGCCCATTGGTGTGACGCGACAACTTTGGAAATGCTGACCGCGCTGGTTCAAAAGGCGGAAAGGGTACCGGTCCTATTGCTGATCACCTACCGTCCCGAGTTCCAGCCGCCATGGCTGAGCTATGGCAATGTCACTGTCTTCACCCTGAACCGCCTTGGGAGGCGCGACAGCCTTTCGATCATCACCGAGGTTACCGGCGGCCGATCGCTGCCGGATGAAATTGTCGCTCAAATTCTGACCAAGACGGACGGAATCCCGTTATTTGTAGAAGAGCTGACAAAGACAATTCTGGAAGCCGGGTTTCTGACTGAGACCGAGAATGCATTTGTCTTGGAAGGTCCCCTTCCACCCTTGGCAATCCCGTCGACCTTGCAGGATTCTCTAATGGCAAGGCTCGACCGGTTGAGCCCGGTGAAGGAAGTGGCGCAGATCGGGGCGTGTATTGGACGCGAGTTTCCTTATGATTTGCTGGCCTCTGTATCCCCGTTGCGCAGTAGTGAGTTGCGTGAGTCGCTGGTTCAATTGGTTGACAGCGAGTTGATATTCTCGCGTGGAACGCCGCCCGAGGCGACATATACGTTCAAGCACGCCCTTGTGCAGGACGCCGCATACAGCAGTATCCTTCGTAGCCGTCGCCAACAGTTGCACGCTAGTATCGCCCAAGTTCTGGAAAGAGACTTTGCCGCTCTGCTGGAGACTGAACCTGAACTTGCAGCGCAACACTTTACCAAGGCCGGCTTAATGGCCTATGCCGTACCCTTCTGGTTGGCTGCAGGGCGCGTGGGGATTGGTAAATTCGCAAACGAAGAGGCTTTGAACCACCTTAACACCGGTCTGGAATGCCTGCTGACCCAGCCACAGGATAGCGCCCGCGACGAGCAAGAGCTGGTGTTACGGGCAACTTTGGGTGTCGCACAGTTCACAGCCCGAGGTTACGGCGCGCCAGAGTTGGGCGAGAACTACGAAAACGCACTGTCGATCGCGCGTCGAATTCGTGGGACACCGTTTCGCAGCCCGGCGATGTTTGGCGTTTGGGCTTATTATCTCATGCGAGTTGATCACACCCGGGCCGCTGGCGTCTATTCGGAATCGCTTCAACTGGCGCAGAACTCCGGCGTCGCGCACGAAATGAACGCGGCACTGGCAGCAGCGACGACCTCTTGCGTGTTCATGGGGCAGCCGCAGAAAAGTCTGGACTTTGCCGACGCAAGCTGGACCGCCGACGACGTCGAAAACCACGGCGAACTTGTCGCGCTGTATGGTCAGGACACCGGGCTTTGGTGCGCGGACTTCGGTTCTTGGGCCGCTTGGTTGCTTGGCTATGCTGACGTCGCCGACCGCCGCTACGCGAAAGCCAATCAAACCGCCAAGGATCTGGGTCATCCACTTAGCCTTGCCAGTGGATTAGTGCACGCGTCCCTGCTTTATTCGATGGCTGGCGACGTTAAAAGAACGCTGGATTACGCCGAACAGACCATCGAAGTGTGTGAAGAGGTTGGTATTCCAGCCAGGCTGGTCGAGGCTTACATCATGAAAGGCTGGGCGCTTTCGGAGATGGGTCAAATTGAAGAAGGTATAGCGCTGACATCGAAGGGAATGGCCGGATGGCGTGGTGCGGGTGCCGAGATTGCGCGACCATGGTGGCTGGTCCTACAGGCGCAACAGTATCGTCGAAAGGGCGACAAAAGCGCCGCAATCGCGTCACTCGATGAGGGCCTCGAAACCGTGAAACGGACCGGCGAAAATGTCTGGGCGTCCGAACTGAACCGGCTGCGCGGCCAGATTCTTCTGGGTATCGATCCCATTGATACTGCCATGGCTGAGACACATTTTCAAACGGCGATGGAAATTGCCCGGCGGCAGCCTGCCAAATATTGGGAGCTTCGCGCTGCTAATTCCCTAGGACAACTATGGGCGGACCGTGGAGAAAACCAGCGAGCATTGGAGACCATCCGCCCGATTTATGACTGGTTCACGGAAGGTGCCGACTCGGTTGACGTTAGAAACGCCCGAGAGCTAATAGCGCAGCTTGGTGATTGAATAATAAGTGAGGACATTCAAATCCAAAATGGAGGGATCAAGTTTTTGTTCCCGGCAAAGCCAACGGTGCCGCCGAAAGGCCTTTTTTTGTGAGGGGGCATAGAAGCATTGTCTGCGGATATGCGAACATTTCCGCGAATGGTCGCGTTTTCAGCGCCTTGACCCTCAATACCGACCTCAACGATCTGGAGGTAAGAAAATCGCGTTTCAACGACCTTTCAATGGTCGCTCCGCCGAGATAAGCCATGCAGTAAAAAAGCTGCAGCTTCGCATTTGAGTGTAGAAATAGGCTCTCCGCAAAGGCATCCACTGCATTTGCTATTGGCGGCTGTGTCCGCTCAGTCGACCTTCGTTGGGTCCTGCCGCGAAGGCTGCTGGCAGCCCAAAGCGGAGATGGCACGCCACCACGGTGGGCGAGTAGTGGTCAATTGCCCCGATCTGCGCAGATGTCGGCTGTGCGCCGAATGCGGACTTCGCAAAGTTTGCTCGGTTGTCAGAAAAAGGTCTTTACTAACGGTTCAATCTTGATGGTTCAGAGCATTTGATGTGATGATTTCAAAGGTTCTAGTGTGTGTTGGCTTCTTGCGGCCCAAAACCGAACCGCATGACAACCTGCTAAAAGTCGTGCAATTTCTATGTATCCTGATCAGCCTAAACTTTGCCAGCGTAGTCGCTGCACGTGATTATGAGCTAAAGCTGATCAGATATCATTTGGGCCGAATGTGTGTTCTTCGTTTCTCTAATTTTTGCGGTGGTTGTGGCGATCATCTTTGACATCGTCACGACGGTCTTGTGCACGGTCTTGCGCATCTTCGAAGTTGTTTTGTTTGACCGCGCCATTTGCTGCACCGACCGTTGCACCTGCAACGGCGCCTCCGACGACGCTTCCGCCACTTACCGCCGCGACAGTGCCGCCGACGACCGCGCCTTTGATCGCTTGATCAGCGACGTAATCCGCTTGGGCAGTTGCGGTCATAGCGATCAAGATTGCTCCTGAGAGGGGTGCGATAAAGACGTTTTTAATAAGGTTTTTCATTGGGTTCATCCTTGTTTTTAGCAGGCAACCAATGTGGCTGCCTTGTGCTATCAAATTAGGTGGAACTCACGCCCGCTTTCTTTTGGCGATGAGACAAGGTTTTGTTGATCTTGGACATCTTTTAAAACGCCAAGATCTTGTCTTGCGGTTCAAAAGCCGTAAAAAAACTAACGACCGCATTGCAGGCAGGCGACCTATGAAAATACGGTCTAATCTATTTTCGGAAACATATTATGTATCTCTAGTAATCTCTATCGAGAGATTATCGACCGGCTCTTCTGAATCTCGCCGGTGTGCCTCCGGTCCATCTTTTGAACGCAACCGAGAAGGCAGCCTGATCAGCAAATCCAAGCATGAAGGCAACTCTTGCGACTCCTTCGCCCGCACGAAGCATACGTTTTGATAGGTCGCATAGGACACCATCCAGAAGCGCTTTGAAACTCGTCCCTTCTGCAGAAAGGTGACGCGTCATCGTACGGCGCGTCAAGCCAAGTACCCCGGCAATTTCATCACCATGAGGGATGGGGCCTGGAAGGCGCTTTCCGAGCAGGTCTACAATCTTGTCAGAAAGGCTTTTAAGCGTATCAGGTTGTGACTTTAACTGTTCTTCTCCATGTTTGTGCAAGTGACCTAATAATACCGGGTCAGCCGTGGGGATTGGAAAGCTCGTACTGTTAGGCGGCAAACGTAAGGCATAGCCTGATTTAAACCCTTCGACATCGCACTCCGCGAGTGTCGACAGCAACGCACAATGATCGATGTCATCTGTTTCCAGCTCAATCGATATTGGACCAAGTTTACCGAACGTAAATTGCTGGATGCGATTGTAAAGGCCAAATAGTAACATTTCGCGATGCCGGGGATATTGGTGCGCTGGGATCACGTTGCTATCAAGCGTGATCCATTGTGCATCCGAATGCTCAATTACGTCCAACCTGAGGTCCGGGTCGATCATCGCGTAGAAGCGTTGCGTCAGGGCAATTGCACTTCCAATCGTCTCAGATGCTCGAACGATATATGTCACAAGTGTACCAGGCCCTCGTGCGCCAAGACCAACACGAGCGGCGAATGTCTTGTCCTCAAGGGCATGGCAAGCGGTCTCAATCACACCCGCTTCGTGAAGCAATTCTACCCTTGCGTCCGGCCCCTCGATCGCTTCGGCAGATGTACCTGCCATTTTAAGAAGTTCAGGGAAGGAAACAAGCGACGCCGGTTCTTGTGCAAAAATGCGACCGACATGCTGCAACCTGCTTGCACTGACACGTGGCATTATTCGGCCCTCCTTTGATTGGCCCGTTACGTTTTCTAAAAAACCGGCTGAATCTATTGTCCAAAACCCAACAAGAAATGTCCAGAACCCTAATGATCGCGAAAGTGGTCGCGGTTAGTTCCTGATTATCAAAAAGGAAAAGACCAATGTTCTACTTCGCAAGATATTACCGTCTTCTTAAGGCAATCCAATCGTCCGGTAGAACTGAACGGTCGGGTGACGAAGTCACCAAACGACACGCACCAACTCTTGGTGAGAAAACGCGCGGGGAACAACGATGGGACCCACCGTACGAAACTAAGAAGCCTACACTCAATACGTCTCAGTAACGCGTCAACAGATGCCATCAAAGTTCGAAAACTTTCCATGTAGCCCAACTGCCATATCTTTATAGGAACCAAACAAATGAAACTTCCAGTGTTATGGATGACGCCTTTATTCGGCTTCATCTCAACTCCTGCAATTGCCGCCGGGGGCGATCCCCGTTGGTGGGTCGCACCTGGTCAGTCTGATGACTATGCATGGGTTGGGCTGATCATCTTTTTCTTGATTATACTGCTGGTCGCCCATCTCTACGCCCGGTTTGACCGCTACACCGAACACAAGGCAACTGGTACGCCTCTACGCACAACTATTCCCGCAATGTTGACCGTAGCACTGGCTTACGAACTGATGCCTGCGCTTGGCCACTTTAGCATTTTGCTACCCGGAGCCTTACTTTTGACCGCAATTGCACGTGATTTCATGTTGTGGTGGCGTCCGTTGAATGAGGAGGCAGTAAGATGATCGAGATCCTTGTCACTTCGTTCCCTTTTGTTCTGCGCGTGATCTATTTGCGTTGGCGCGGCATGCCCATAACCCTTTACAATGTACATAGAGCAGTTGTTCTGTGGTTTATTTTGGCTTTGGCAGTGTTCTTTGCAGTCTTCTACTACTATCCAAAATCCTATACGGGTCTCGTGCCATTTCGCACGGTTCCTGTTGTCGCTGAGAGCGGTGGTACCGTCACACAGGTGTTTGTCAAAGGGGGCGACCGTGTAAAGTCTGGTGATCCATTGTTTGCTGTCGAGAACGCATCGGAACAAGCCGCGGTTGAGTTCGCATCCCGCAAAGTCGAAGAAATCGAAAGTGCCAAGCTCGCGGCAAAGCTTCAAGTCGCAACTGCCGAAGCCGTTCTCGATGCAGCTGTGACCCTGATGGAACAAGCTGAACTTAGTCTAATGGATCATCGCTCACTGCAAGCCAAAGGATCCGCAGCATTTCAAGTAAGCCAACTTGAGCGGGCTCAGGCGACGCTAGACACTCGCACAGCCGAGGTCGAAGCGGCGGAAACACAGTTGGGCGTAGCTCAAGTCCAAGCAAATGCCATCATTCCAGCGCAACTTGCCTCTGCACGTGCTTCACTGAAGCAGGCTGAGGTGGAATTGGGGAAAACCGTAACACATAGTTTTGTCGACGGAACCATTGAACAAGTCACGCTGAATATCGGTTCCCGTGCAGCGCAAGCGGCAATGAGCCCTTCCATGCTCATCATTCCTGATAGAAATGATGAAGTCCGTGGTCGTATTGTGGCTGGTTTTTCGCAGGTTTCGCGCACTGAATTGTATGAAGGTATGGCTGCTGAAGTGGCATGTGAAAGCAATTTTAACATATCGATGCGAAACACAATTTTGCCTGCAAGGATCGTACGCATTCAAGAACCAATCTCGTCAGGGGAACTGGCGCCGAGCGGACGCTTGATCGAACCCAGTGAGAAGGCAAAACGTGGTCAAGTTGTCGTACATCTTGACCTTGTCTACCCAGAGCACCGGGCACTTCTGGTTCCCGGAAGTGGCTGTATTGTTCAATCCTACAACGGTGGTCTCAATGGTGAGATGGAGGGCTCAGTGGTCGCTCATGCGATCGAAGCTATGGGTATCATCAAGGCGGTTGGGCTCCGGATAAAAGCATGGCTTGGTCTGACCGCTGGGATCGGCCTGATCGGTGGTGGACACGCTTGATTTGTCAAAGACAGCGTGGCGACCAATCCGGTTGCCGCGCCAAGCACCTCACAGCTCACTCTTACGCAGTCTTGCCAGTTTGGGTCGGCACTCTCCGGGCCAATGAAAATGTCATCGAACCCATCGCGGTTCACCTCCCCGGCAGAGCAACTGAATAACTGCCTTTGTCCCCCGCGTTGACCCCGTCGAGGCGAAATCCGTTGGCGCCCTTGAAAAGGGATAGTTGGAAGGCTGACTTCAATAGCTTGAAGAGGATTTGTTGTACAAATGGCCTGATGGTGTTCACTGTATGAATCCAGCGTTATAGCTGAGTGCGATGAGCAATTGGGCCCCTACCGACGAAGTACAAGATCAAGAACTGATCGTCTTACAACGATAGCTTGAAGCGTCGCGGGTCGTTGTCAATTTGGTTTGATCCGGAGATGGTTTGGACACCGCCACCAACCGGCATGCGCGGTCGGCAGCAGCAATTCAGTGACGCCGTCATTCAGACTTGCCTGACGCTGAAAGTCCTGTTTGGCCAGCCACTTCGACAGACATCTGGGTTCGTGAAGAGCCTGCTGCGATTGGTCGGGCTGGATTGGACGGCGCCGGATTTCAGCACCCTTTGCCGACRTCAGAAAACACTGAACGTGAGCCTGCCGTATCGTGGAGGGCCACAAGGCCGCTGAACCTCCTCATCGATAGCACAGGTATCAAGGCCGAGGGAGAAGGCGAATGGAATGCCCGCAAGCATGGCGGGGCTAAACGGCGTATTTGGCATAAGATACACATAGGC
>OMPR01000002.1 GCA_900313015.1 Rhodobacteraceae bacterium EL53
TCCCCAGACACCGTCAGCGACCCCGCCGCATCAACCCCAAGATCCTCGGTCACACCCGCCCGGTCAGCACCGCCAATCACCGCCGCGTCCCCCGTCGGGCTCAGCGTCACAACCGCATGCGCAGGCGCAGACCCGCCCGCACCATCCGTCACCTGATARCTCAGCTGCACCGCGCCCGTRTAGTTCAGCTCCGGTATCAACGTATAACTGCCATCCGCATTCGCATGAATGYTGCCGTGATCCACGCTCAGACCCGACACACCAAGATGATCGCCAAGATCCACATCCGTGGCCTGACCCAACAACGCCGCCGCCGTGATCTGCACTGGGTGATCCTCGCGACCCCCCGCAAGCGTCACGCTGCCGCCAACCTGCGGCCCGTCATTGGAGCCCACAACCGTGATCACCAGRTCCTGACGGTCGCTGCCGCCATGGCCATCCGTCACCGTCACAGGCACACTCAGAACCTGATGCGACCCAACGCCCAGAGATTGATACGCGCTCTGGCCCGGATCAAACGTCCAGCTGCCATCCCCGTGCACCGTCAAACCMGCAGGCAACGGACCCACAGCCGCAAAGGCAAGCTGATCCCCGCGATCCGCATCCGTCGCAGCCATCTGACCCGACACAGGCGCCCCGTCCTCAACCGCAGACGCAACAGACCCCGACAACACAGGACCGTCATTGCGACCCGAGATCGTCAGCGAGATTGAATGCGAAGTTCCGTCAACTGTTTGAACGGCAACCATTTCATGAATTATTTCCCCAACAGAAAGCGATTGTACCGCTGCGGAATTGTTGTCCAGATCAAAGGTCCAGTGTCCGGCACTATCTATAGCCAACACACCGTGGCCAAGCGTGTATGAATGCGAAACAAATGAAGCCTCACCAGGATCCGGGTCGACCACTGTGAGATCGCCAGACACAGAAGTCTTTGTGTCCTCTATTGTTGAACCAGTTGCGATCCCACCAATGATCGCGCCATCCGGCAGTGGGCCAATTTGAAATGGAAGAACCGCGTTGGCTGTTGAACCATTCGTCTGTGTCCCTGTAATATGCAGGGTCCCCGAACCGGACCAGTCAGGAGTGGGGATCAGCGATAAACTCGTCAGGTCAGTATTGTGCGGAAGTATCCAACTGTGATTTGGACCTGAATGCCCGTGTGTTAAGGTGGCTCCCGGTGGCATACCAGTGACAACCAAATCGACGGTTCCACGATGGTGCAACGCGTCTACTGCAGAAATATGAAGTGCAAGTGGGTGGTCTTCACGCCCGATGGCGGCAAGCGCAGCCACTGATGGCCCCTGAACTGATGAACCTGTCGCGATATGGCCAGCAACTTCACCCGGTCGTGCGCCCGGAACTGCCGTTATCGTATTGCTTGAGCCTCGGTTTGTTGTCAGACCCGCGTGTGCTGAAATTGACAAACCATGAACCTCAAAACCAGAGTTGAAAAGACTGGCACCAGAATCGGAATATTGCCGCTGCACGGGAGCTTCGGCCCCATGCAGAGCATTTGGAGCGGGTTGATCTTCGACCGACATTATCCGTGCCAGAGCATCTGCAGACACAACGAACTTTGATGTGCCTGCATCTGCATTATCAGCTACGTTGGAAACTTGCGCCGCACCGTCGTCTGTGTCCGACTGTCGTTGAACTGGACTTTGATCAACAACAACCCAACCGAATGCTTCTTCTGAGACAGGATCAACGCCTTTGATAGCGGAGAGTTTACTCTTTTTGGGATCAATGCTCATAACCACACCTCAGCGTTCAGAAAGTGCTAAATCTAGATTTGTGTAGATCGGTTTCCACACATATTCGAAAACGGTTTTGGTACCCGTCCGAATATCAGCTTCGCCAGTCATTCCCGGCAGCACATCTAATCCATCATTAGCGGTCTGCGAAAACGTGCTGCTCTGAAGTGAGATTTCAAGATCGTAAAATGCATTCCCGCGTTGATCGATACGTGTCGTCGGTGAAATCTCGGTCACAGTACCCTGCAGAGCCCCATAACGACTGAAGTCAAAGCTATCGACTTTCAACCGAACTGATTGCCCAACTTTGACAAAGGCCACATCCCGCGGCGTGATGCTTCCGACGAACTGCAATCCACCATCCAAAGGCACCAATACAGCGACTACCCCGCCGGCTTCGATTACATCACCGGTTTTCTCATCCGGGATCGCTTGAACAACACCAGCAACCGGGGCGACAACTTCGGTCTCACTCAAGCGTTTGTTGAGTTTAGCTGCCTGCTCGGACAGAGTGCGTCTTTCCGTAATAGCATCTACAATCCGCGATCTGGCTTTAGCAGTCTCTTCTAGATTTATACGCTCAATTGAATGTTCCAACTCTCCAATTTCAGCTTCGGTCACCGACTGTCTGCCTGCAAGTCTGGCCAGTTCAAATCGATATTGAGCCACTTGCGTGTTTAACTCTGCCAATCTGGTACGCGGCGCGAGTTTGCGGTTAAAAAGGTCTTCCTGAATTGCGCGCTCGTCATTAGCAATTCGAAGCTCTGACATCAGCTCAGGAAGCTCCGCCTCGATAGCAGCCAATTCAGCTTTTTTCTCGACTATTTGTGAACGTGTCACGCTCCGCTCTGCCTCAAGAAAGGCCAACTGAGCGTCAAGAGCTGCTGCCTCTCGGGTTACAAGTTCTGCAAAATCCTCTTCAAACTTAGAGAAGTCCGGCTCTCGTCGTTCAACCAAAGACGTCAACCGCTCAATTTCCAAGGAAAGCGCGGCGGATTTAGATCTGATGTTCTTCAAATCCGAAAGAGCTTCGGTCTGGTCAAGCGTAACCAACAGATCACCCACCTGGACCTTTTGTCCCGGTGTCACAAGAACCGACTTGACCTGACCTCCAGCGAAGCTCTCAACACGCTGAACATTGGCAATCGGTTCGATAGCACCTCGCGCCTTAGTCACTTCGTCAATCGAAGTCCTTACCATCCAGAAGATCAAGATTGCGAGACCCACGACTAAAACCATTGCAGAACGTCTGGCCCACTTCGCCCCAGCTGTCTCACTTAGCTCGAAGTCATGATCGCCGTACTGATTGCTCATTGGATCGTCTCCGTTTTGATAGTCTCAATCGAATTGTCATCGGGTTTTGCGACGGGCCCAAAATAGGCCAAACCACCTTTGTCCAAAACAATCGCCAAATCAGCGACTTCGGCCAGCGAGGTGTCATGCGTCGACACAATTAAAGTTGCTTGTCTTGTGTCATCACTCATTAAGTTACGAATTGCGTGTCGTTCGCGTTCGCTACCCAATCCGTCTGGGTTATCTAAAAGGTACAGTGACTTATCAGCGGGAATTTCCAGTCTACCATCCTGATCGATCGACGTCTCGTCTGCCGAGAATTGGACGAACTGAGCCATTGAATCAGGGTCATATTGGTCGATTGAGCATCCATTCATCAAAAGCATGCCAGACTGGGTATTTAGTCGCCCGGCCAGCATTTTGAGAAGAGTGGTTTTTCCAGACCCATTCGGACCCATCACAATCACAGAAGACCCATCCGGAATGTCAAAACTCACCCCGGACAACGCCGGTGTCACAGCACCCGGAAACCTAAAATACAAGCCACTTGCCTTTATGCTAGTTGGTTGCTCAGGAAATGGTGTTTGCTTGTGCGCACGCGCCGCAATGGTTGGTGTTTTCAGTATTTGATGAAGTTGAGCCCATGCGGTGCGGATCGACTGAATTCTGGGAAACCCAAGAAACAACGCTTGCGCCGGTCCTGTTACGCGCCATGTCAAAAGCATCATCCCGATCAGCACACCCGCCTGCAAGTGACCTGTTAGGACAAGATCTAGTCCAATTATCAAAGTTACAAGCGCTGTACCGGTGCCCAAAACAAATCCAATCGCCTGCATCGCGCCGCTTCTCGATTGCGCAACCAGGCCATCCCGCGTGACCTGACGCGAAACTTGATCCAGACGTTTCATCCACTTTTCAGTTCGGTTCCGGGATACAATTTCACCCTCGTCTTGTACCAACTCTTCCATCAGATGTTGGCGTTCAGCAGACAACCGGCTTTGGTTAGGGCTGGTGTTGGGCCGTATTGACCCAAACGCGTAGCCAAACCCAAGAAACAACACCAAGTAGACTGCTGGAATAATCACCATCCAGCCTCCGACAAACAGGATCGCAATTAGAGACAACGCAATAAAAGGCGCGTCGAAGATGGCCGTTACGTTTTGCGACGCAAACAAATCTGCCGCTCGCTCAGCTGTGCGGATCTGTGACACCGCACGCGGCGCAGTCAGCGCTGCGTTCGCTAAGGGTTGGCGACGTAGTATTTTGAGCGCAGTCATCATGGACAGCGTTGCCGCAAGACGCGGTCTTTCAGCTGCGATCAACCCCGCGCGGGTTCTACGCATTAGAAACATCAACGACAAAACGATGATTGCTCCAGTCAAAAGTGGCATCAACGACCCCTGAGCCCCGGCACCTAGCACTCGGCTGTAAACAGCCATCGTGAAAAACGGAACACTCAGAGCGCAAAGGTTGATCGCGAGAGATTGCCAACACAGTTCTCGGAAAAACCTATTTCTACGTTGAATAAACACCGCGTACATCTGCTCTGCGGCGTCAGCTTCAGACTCGTCGAGAACGCAAATCTTGGTCTCGGCCTGCAGTATGCTCTCGCTTGATACACGCGCGCCTTCAGGAAAAACCGTCTCTCTGTCACCATGACGCACGATAGCGTGCCATTGACCGTCCGAAATTGCGACTACCGCACAGTCCACCCCATCATTCCACGCATCAGGCACGCCTTTAGTCGTGAACGCAGCCGCACCACAAACATTAAACAAGAAAGCGATATCTTCAGCATTCTCTGCGTGAAGCTTTCCACGGTGCGCAGATAGAATTTCACTGGCTTGCCTGCTGTTCCCAAGAGTGGACAGCACATCCGCAACAAAACTGTTTACGTCAAACCCACCGGACGTCTCAGCGGCCCGACTGATAGCCTTAGAATTACTCATCCTGAGCCTCCGTCGTTTCGGCCTTGTCTAGTGTTTGAAGTCGCTTGTCGGCACTTAAAACAACTATTGCGCGCGCGTCTTTCTGTGCCAGCAAAACGCTGACTAGCCCCTCAACAGCGGCATTGTCCAAAGAGAACGAAGGGTCTTCCAGAGCGAGAACGTCTTCTTTCGACGACAGCGCATGAGTCAAAGCGACAAGCTTAGACGCGCCCTGTGACAACGGCGACGAAGGGCCTTCGCCTATTGCGGTTTGATATCCGTCGGGCAGTTCTGCAACCAATCTATCCAGACCTATTAAGGCTGAAATCCGCAGGGCATCATTTTCATTTTCCACTTCGAACGAAGAAATATTCTGCAGAATTGTCCCATACATCAAATTGGGGTTTCTGGGCACATGATGTATGTGCTGCCCCCCTCCATCGTTCACCAATGTCTTGAACCTATCCACTTCTGAAGTTCCAGCATCCGGATTGATAACCAGATACCCTTTGGCAATATCCTGAACGTTTCCAGATGGCGTATAGCTAACCGTTGATTTAGCTTCGGAAGCAGCGACTTTGACTGCCTGATGGCGAAACGAGGCCATGACAGCACCTAACAATTGGTTGGCTCCGCGCGAACCAAGCAGGGTACAGGCTGCGAGCCCGCCCGTCGTCAAATCCCCATTCAAAACAGAAAATGCACCCACTCCAACAATAGCGACCGTGATGGCTAAGCCTGCTGATTGCTGAATATCCATCAAGGCGGCATTGAAACGGTCAAGCTTTTGGCTCGCGTTGGCTTCGATTCTTTTCAAGTTGAGCAGATCGAAAAACGACGGTCCCACGGAATCCAACGTTGCAGCTTGATGGGCATATGCCACTGATTCACTTATGGCATCCTCAACATTGGCTTTGGCGACCGCAAGATCGGCAACACGTTGACGGTAGGTTCCAACCCTTATCGCTAAATAAACTGAAACAACCGCGACAAGAACCAGAGGAGCCAGAACAATGCGACCGCCAAGATACCAAACAAGGATAAGAAAAACGACTGCGAACGGCGCATCAAAATAGGCGACTTTACCTTGCCCGACATCAATGTCACGTGACTGAGCCAGCGCGTTTAGCACCCTACGCTTGTCGACCCTCTCCCTACTGAAACCAATCAATGAGCGCGTTGTGTCCAGAGATTTTGCGTGCCCGGAGATTGCAGCGGTACGGGCGAAAGCCGTGGATCTCACATAACGCAAGAAGCCCGCTCCTATCAAAGCAAAACCCGTGCCCGCAAAAATGACGATCGCAGACCCAAAGGACTGACTGGGAACGATCCGATCATAAACCTGCAACAAGGCGAGCGGTAACGCCAAAGATAAGATATTAATTCCCATTGAAAGGAATGAAATGCCCGCTTTATTCACGCCCGATACCCCTCGAGAAAAAGTACTTCAAAGTTCGAATTTATATGCCCGGTCCGCAGAACTGAACTATTTTGACGACCACTGACTTTCAAAGGTAGGCCAAATTTAGAATTCTGTCTCGAAAAATCCATCCACAAAAAGATTCTGGCCTTTATGTTTCGAATCGCGCCACAAACCTTTTGGGTATGCAACCAAACACGTTCAGCAATTCCTATTCAGCAACATCACTGATGCAAGGCCCCTTGTTTTGCTGCACGAATGCTGTGACCGCATTCACAGTATGAATCGAGTGCGATAGCCGGCGGTATGAGCAGTTGGGCGCTAGAATTTACAAGGCCGAGAATTGGTCACCTTACGATGACAGCTTGAAGGGGCACGGGCAGTTGTCGATCTGATTTGGCCCAAAATGATCTGGACACCACCGCCAAACAGCAAGCGCGGTTGGCAGCAACAATTCAGTTACGCCGTCCATTCTGTCTTGTCTGACACTGAAAGCTCTGTTTGGCCTGCCGCTTTGTAAAACAATCGGGGTCTCCCAGAGTCTGCTGCGGCTGGTCAGGTTGAGTTGGGCGGCGCCGGAGCCATCGCCCGCAATGCGCTATAGGCGGGCTGTGCAAACAGAGGGAACTGAGAATTAGCAATAGACGCAAATGGGCAATATAATCATTGGAGAAGCGTGTATTCACGTAGTTAGAAGACTTATCGTCGCTAAAGATCATCTAACAAACAACTACGCTTTCGGCATGCCCTTTGCGCGAGACAACCTTTTTTGAGCAGCGATGCGAAAGGGCGCATTCGGAGCTCCGTAACTGCAGTAACTCTGGCTCCTTTGAACAATCTCAACAAACACATTTCCACTAAATGACAGAGAGTACGCTTGAAAGAAATCAGCGCCATCATCTTGGTCGTAAAGAACGTCACAGGCTTGCATCTTCTCTATGAGGCCATCAGCCAAGTTAAACCGAGCAGCGAGATCTTCATAGTAATTGGGAGAGATCGGTAGCGTTCTGAAGCCCCTTGAGTTGAGCATCTCTAGCGTTCCGAAAATGTCTTGGGTTGCGAAAGCGATATGCTGGACAGATGCACCAAAACTATCTGACAGGAACGCACCGGCCAGCGTCCTGTGACTGTCCGCTCCATTGAGCGTAACCCTCACCGAGCGGTTGACAGCTTCCACGGCCTGACTCCGCACGAGGCCGTCAGGGTCAATCACGTCAATCATAGGAGCCTTGGCCATGTCGAACAACGTGGTGTAAAACAGCGACCAACTGAGCATGTCATCATAGCTCATTGTTTGAGCGACATGGTCAATATGGGTCAGTCCAGCACCTACGGGCACACGCTCTGCAGAAAACTCCATTTCCCAGACGCGCCCAAGCTCCGAACTGTCATCCAGGAAATGTAGAACAGATCCTGATAATCCACGAACAGCCGGAATCGCAAGCTCGCCAGCACCAATGGGTTGCGTAAATACGTCAGCGCCAAGGGCCGATGCTCTCGTCGCCGCCGATTTTGCATTGGTAACTTTTAGACCCAAATCGCACACGCAGGTGCCGCGGGCATTCCAACTGCTTGCGGCGTGCCTGGTGGTTTCTTCGTTCAGTACGATACGGATATCGCCCTGTTGCCAAAGACCTGCGGCTTTGCTGCGGTGTTGGCCCACTTTTTCAAAACCAAGAGTAGTCAGATCATTTCTTAAAGCGTCAGCTTCATCCCCGCGCGTAGCGAACTCAACAAAGGCAAAACCCTTGGTCTCGATGCGAGGCGGTATCGAAGGCAAATTGAAGCCCAAAGTTGGTTCAGCACGTTTGACGTCATCCATCAGCGCGATTAGAGAGCGGTACCCGTCTTTGGCTATCGTGTGCGGATTGCCACCGCGAAACTGATCATTGAAAATCTCAAGGCTGATCGGCCCGTCATAACCAGTCGCCATGACAGCTTGCATAAATCGAGTCACATCCAAATCGCCCTCACCAGGCATATTTCTGAAATGGCGTGACCAGTAGAGCAGATCCATGTCGATCAACGGTGCGTCCGCCAATTGGACAAAGAAAACCTTGTCGCCGGGGACAGAGCGAATGCTGTCAGGGTCAAGCTTGCGACCCAGTGTATGAAAACTATCGACGATCAAACCGACATTGGGATGATCTGCGCGGCGTACGATTTCCCATGCGTCACGGTGGTCATCTATATGTCGGCCCCAGGCAAGTGCCTCGTACCCAATGCGCAATCCGCGTTTTGCAGCCCGCTCACCTAGTTCATTGAAATCGCTCGCGGCGCGTTCGATGCCACCCAATGCCGCAGGATGTAGAGACGAACAGATAAGCACCAGATCGGTGCCGAGTTCCTGCATTACATCAAACTTGCGTTCAGCCCGGTCAAACGCTTGGGAGCGGGCCGGTTCCGGCAAGGTTTCGAAATCACGAAAGGGTTGGAACAACATAATCTCCAACCCATGATCACGAACCAGATTCCCGACATCGCGAGGGCTGCCATAGTCTGCGATGAAATCGGCTTCAAAGATTTCGATACCATCAAACCCAGCCGAGGCAATCGCGGCGAGCTTCTCTCTCAGATTGCCAGAGATCGAGACCGTTGCGATCGAGGTTTTCAGCGACTTTCTCATCCTTGATACCCAAACAGACGCGGCAACCAGAGAACGATATCCGGGATAAGGATCATCACAAGCAGAGCCAGAAGCAATACACCGAGAAAAGCCCATATCTCGCCAATGATTTCTTTGAGCGGAATGCCCGTGACTGCATTGATTACAAATAAAAGTATGCCATATGGCGGCGTGATCAATCCGATCATGGAATTGACTACGATGAGAACACCAAAGTGAACCAGATCTATTCCAAGCGCTTGGCAGGTTGGAATGAACAAGGGCACGATCACCAAGATGATTACTGTCGCGTCAAGAATGCAACCCAACAGAAGTACCAACACATTGACCAGCAACAAGAAGATAAGTGGATGTATGTCTGCGCCATCTAGCGTAGCCGAAAGCGCCTGAGGGATATTCTCTTGTACAACAATATACGTCAGGATCATTGAGGCGCCAATTACAAGACCAACAGATGCAGCAGCGCGGGCGCTATCAACAAAGATCTGATAAAGCGTTTTGAGTTTGATGGCGCGATAGAGACCCGCAGCAATAACAAGCGCATAGAGCGCCGCAATGGCCGCGGCTTCGGTCGGTGTTGTGATCCCGCTGTAAAGGCAAAAGAGCAGTATGACGGGCATCAGCAAAGCGGGTGTTGCTTGCACCGTCAGCTTTGGCAAGTCCCGCAGCGGAACCGGTTCTTCACGGCCAAAGCCGCGTCGATGGGACATGAGCACATTGAGCGCCATTAGCACGAGCCCCATCAGGAAACCCGGAATGATCCCCCCTAGAAACAGGTCCTTGATCGAAGCACCAGACACGAGTGCATAGATCACCATGGGGATGGATGGGGGGATGATTGGGCCGATGGTTGCAGTTGCGGCGGTGATTGCGGCTGCGTAGCCGCGTGTGTACTTGCCACTTTTTACCATCATCTCGATAATGATTTTTCCGATACCAGCTGCATCCGCGACGGCAGACCCAGACATGCCTGAAAAGATCAGGGAAGCAACGACATTGACGTGCCCCATCCCACCTCGGAACCGCCCAACAACGGCGATGCAAAAATTCAACAGCCTGTCAGAAATAGATCCGGCATTCATGATATTGGCCGAAACGATGAACAGCGGTACTGCTAGCAACAGGAAGCCATCAAACAGACGTTGCACCATGGTTTGCCCGGCGATCGCGAGATCCTGACCTGCCGCGCCAAGATAGACAATGACCCCAATAAGGATTGCAAACGCGACCGGCGTACCGATTGCCGCCATGCCAAACAATGCAATTAGGCCTAAGAGAAGTTCGAGGCTCACGAAGAATCCCTTTTACCTGCATTGTCCGACAACGACTCGTAAAGTTCGGATTCAGGAGGCCCATACCGACCAACGGAAAATAGGCGCCATACATAGCGGACTATGGTTGCGACCATGAGAAGGATATAGGCAGCAAACAACCATTTGATTGCGATTTTGTCGCCGGTGATAGGCACTCTCAGAGTTGGAACTTTCTTCAGATCCGTCAGTCGGTTTCCGAAAATCGCATCCCACGTCGCCGGGAACGAGTAAAGCATCGCAGCAATCAATCCCAATGCTGACAACAGCGCGAGCACACGTTGGGTTTTGCGCGGTGTTGCCAGATAGAGCACATCGAATGTCACGTGATCGCGCGCTTTGACGATGAAGGCGCAACCAAAGAAAACGATCCAAACCCAAAGCAGAGAGATCAGGTTTACGGTCCAGCCAATCGGCTCCAGAGACGCCATCCAGTTGGATATCGGCGGGATCGGCATGAGCCACGCGATCTTGGCAGCGTAGCGGGAAAAGATCTGGATCAGAAAAGTAACAAACACCGCCACCAAAGCCATGGCGGCGATGAATTCTGCAAGGCGCGAGAGCTTGGTAAGAAATGTATTCATCACTTCAACCCTCTCGCAAATCATGCTTAGTTGCCAAGCTCATTGATGCGATCAAGAACACCCTCGGGCCAGCTTGCCGCTGCCTCAGATCCAACATACTGGGCCTGAACATGGTCACGGAAAGCTGCCAGATCTGGAGTATAGATTTCAACGCCCTGACTGCGGATGAATTCAGCCAAGTTGTTTTCCTGATCTAGCTGTTTGAGACGGCCATAAGCAGCAGCTGCATCTGCGGCACGTTGGACAACCAACTGGTGCTCAGGTGCGAGAGCATCCCAAGTCTCTTTCGAAAAGGCGATGTAGTTCAGGTCGACTAAGTGAGAAGTCAGAGCAATCTGCTTTGTCACCTCATAGAATTTTTTATCGACCACGGTTGGAAGTGGATTGTCCTGACCGTCAACTGCGCCAGTAGATAGTGCCGTGTAGACTTCAGTAAAGGCCAGGGGTGTCGGGGAGGCACCGAGGGCTTTGCCTAAGAATTGCCAAGCGTCCGTGCCGGGCATGCGCAGGTTCACCCCCGCCAGATCTGCAGGCGTTTGTATATCTTTTTCTTCACGACTGAAGCGCAAGTTTACATGACGTTTGCCCAGATACATTACCGACAGCAGCTTGACGCCCAGTTCGTCTTCAACCTTGCTCTTGAACGGGTCCATTAGTGGGTCATTGAAGACACGTACTTGATGTGCAGCATCCTGATGAACATACCCCGTGGCGAAGATCGAGAATTCGGGGAAGAACTGTGCCAGCTCTTGCGCAGATGTGATCGACATTGTCAGGTTGCCGCGGGCGATGGCTTCTAGTTCGGTGCCCTGGGCGAACATCGTGCCATTATAGCCCGGTTTGTATTCAGCAAAGCCCGCAACCATCGGTGCGAACACGTCAGCCAAAGCAACAGAGCGCTGGTCTGTTTCCGAGCCGGACGTTGCCATCGTGAATGCTGCGCCATCCGCGGCAACAGTGGTCGCGGCACTTGCGACAATACCAAGTGCCGCAAAAGACGCGAGTGCAGCACGTCGTGTAAGTTTCGTGATCATATTGTGTCCTCCCGAGACGATAGTTTGGCACATTCACTGTGCCTAATTTGCGATTTTCGATTCGTTGTCTTTAACTTCCGTCAGCTCACCAGCGGCATCAGGCCATGCTGTTTCCGGGCCGCCATCCATTAGGCGTACCAGTTTGTTGGATTTCGCAGATTCTTGGATCGCATTCACAACTTCCAAACTGCGCAGCCCTTCGCGACCCGAAACCAATGGCGCCTCTTTACCCCGCACAACGGCTGCGAAATGAACCATCTGGTTAATCAAAGGGTCAGACGTATCCCATGCCAACGATGTGGCCGAGATGGGTGTCCACCAATCCCGCTGCTCTTCATGTGTCCACAGCGTTAAATCAGGGATAGAAAGCGCGCCATGACTGCCGCCGACCTGATAGGCGCTTTGCGATGTTGTCGGGTAGATAGGATACTCATGGGATGTCATCTCCCAGCTCCAAGGTGCGACGATACTGTCTGATACGGTTATCGTGCCGATCGCTCCATTTTCAAACGTCAACAAAGCAGCTGCTACATCTTCGTTTTCGTATCCGCGCATTGACTGGGCAGCTTGGGCTTGGACGCTCACGATTTCCCCGCACAAGTATCGCATCAAATCAATGTCATGCACCAAATTGACGGAAATTGGCCCCGCACCGCTCTGCTTTCGCCATGATGCCACATCAAAGTAAGCGTCAGGCTTGTAAAACCAGCAAGTGGCCTGCACAGCTCGTACTGCGCCAATTTTCCCACCTTTGATACTTTCATGTGCCTTGCGGATAAGCGGGTTATGGCGACGGTGATGCCCGACCAACACGGAAACATTTGCCCGATCCGCCAGTTCGACCAATGTGATTGCCGCGTTAAAATCATCTGCCAGAGGTTTTTCAATCAGGACTGGAATTCCTGCATTAACGCAGGCGACCCCCTGCATCACGTGCAGCTTTGTCGGTGTAGAGAGAATGATTCCGTCGGGCGCTTCCGCATGGATCATGCTCTGCAGGTCATCGTACCAGGCAACATTGAGTCCACGTGCTGCAACCTTAGCTGCATCGCTCGGGTCGACAATTGCGCAAACGGATGTCCCAACCACCTGCTTGATGGCATCAGCATGGCGCTGTCCCACAAGGCCGAAGCCTGCGATGGCAAACCTCAATTCGGGGTTTGCACCGTGTGGAGTATTGCTTTGTTCAGATGACACCAATGGTCACCTCCTTAAGTCGCAACCGTTTTATACTAGTCAGGTATCGTTTTTGCGGTTTTGAGCGCCTACTTATTATGATCGATCAAATCAATAATATCATATATTTTTATTTTCAACATATATTATATGCAATTGTATGGTCATCGAAGAGGTGGTATTTCAGGTGAAGTTCCTTATCTGATCAGGTTTTCACCATGACCAAGCAGCCACATACGGTTGGCTCTTCAACATTCGAACATATCAAACGCGATATCATTTTTGGTACGCTCGAACCCGGTTCAAAGCTGAAACTAGACAGTTTGAAAGAGCGCTACTCTGCAAGCGTTTCGACGCTGCGTGAAACGCTCAATCGGCTTGCCAGCGATGGTTTCGTAACCGCAGAAGAGCAGCGCGGATTTTTTGTTACGCCCGTGTCCAAAGATGATCTGCGTGAAATCGCAAGCCTTAGAATTCTGCTTGAAAGTCATGCTCTTCGACAATCCATCGCAAACGGAGACACCGAATGGGAAGGGGAGGTTGTAGCTGCCCATTACAAGCTACACCGAATGGAAGTACAGATGCAGGCCGGTGACGAGACTCAAAAAGAAGCGTGGAAACGCTACGATTGGGAATTTCATTTAGCGCTCATACGAGCGTGTAATTCACAAAACCTGCTGTCACTTCATTCCACGATATACGACAAGTATCTGCGATATCAGATGCTAGTCTTTACCTTTCGTGGCGAAGCAGCTGCAGCCGAGCATCAAGGTATGCTTGATGCCGCTCTTAGGCGTGACCCCGAAGCGGCAACAAAATATCTCGAAGATCACATCAACAAAGGCCTGACCCACACGTTGGAAGCGATGTAGCTGCTTGTATGACGTGCATACATTGGAGCCAGGATGATCAAGAAGGGATGAGCACTTCAATGCGCGTATTTGTAGTTGCTCGCACTTAGAGCAAACAACAGTTTCTACCCATATTTACCCTACTGTAGGTTAGTTATGCACCCTGAACTAACGTCCATTTTGAGCCGCTTCCTGATTTCATCGGTCAAGAGAGACAATCCTTAAGGTGACAAAACACAACTTGACGCTAGGTGTGGTCAAGCTGTCTGGTTGCGATTCAAAAAACTAGGTATCTACTTGATAAATATATATTTTCAAGTTCTTACTGCGCCTCTCCAGAACACCTGGTGCTTATGAGGTAAGTCACCAGACTGATATGTGCCCCACATACGACGCTTAAAATTCGTTAGAAACGGTTGGCTGGCTCACTCCGCTCTTCAAAGTCGCCAGTCAAGTGAGGGAATATACTGGGGCAAGAGCTTTAATAAGTTGCCGGCAATTCATCGTGGCCATGATGCCGATGGATGCCGTAGAGCCCTTATCGTCGTGAAAGCAATGCCTTGCTTCAACGCAATAAAGTCACACCCTGGGACTTCACAAATGACAAACCTCGCACCCAACATAGTCTGGTAATAAGGCCGGAACCTAAATTCGGGTACATTGCATGCTCGAATTTCTAGTGACATAGTGATTATTATGTTTGTTGCGCCTGATAAATTTGTTGAGTTCCTGTCTGCGCTAAAACTCAAGAAGGCAAGAGCATTAGCCCTCTACCTTGCCATAGAACCGGGCCGGGAAAGGCGCAGCGAGCTTGTCATAGATCTTTTGTGGCAGGCATCTGAAACGGACAAAGCAAGAGCATCCCTGCGTCAAACCATAAGACATTTGCGCACTACCTCTGACGGTCTGTTGAGTTTTCCGTTGCGGGCCAACAATGGACTTCTTTTTTTGGAGTATCCTCGTGAATGGGCGCTATTCAGAGATCTGGCGCAGGCTTTTTCAACTCCTGACACCTTCCAAGCTGCTCGTCGAACTTCACTGGATTTGCTGGATCTTTTCGAGCAACTGTTAGGAATTTCCACCAATTTCGACAGCTGGTTAGCGATTTCCAAGAACCACACCCTGTCCGGAATCAGCACCGCACTCGAGACGCTGATCAATTGTCCAGACGAAACGCTAGCGCGGGATGCCGCAACATTCCTACTGTCTCTAGACTCTTGCCACGAGGCGGCAACCCGCCACTTAATGTTGCACTACTGGAACAGCGGCGCTGCACACAAGGCGATAGAACTGTACAATCTTTTGTACCAAGCTCTTGATGAGATGTTCGACCAGGATCCGGAAAGTGCGACGATCGAACTATTGGCTGCAATCAAGTTGAACCCAGATGGTGGCACGGGCAAAACTCGCGCCAAGCGACCGCGTTCAAACCGCGTTACCTTAGTAGTCGAGGATCCCGAACCGGGATTGCTGGACAATCGAGATAGCAGCTTTCAAACGGTTCTGGCGACAGACCTGCGAGGCCGTTTGGGGCGCTTTCGCGAGTGGCAAGTCATTGCGTCACAACCCAAAGACAGTGATTTTCTTTTGATTCGACCGCGGCTGTTTCGGTTGGACGAGCAATGCAGATTTCTGGTTGAGATCATACATCCGCAGAACCGGGAGCTGATCTGGTCCGAGATGATAGAGGATCCGCACAACGACTGGGTCGGCAAGGTTCGTGTTATTTTGTTGAATATCGGCAACGCGCTACGGGTTGTAGTCGCGGATCGGCAGGGCAAAGATGACCGGGCAGAGCTCTATGATCGCTGGCTGCAATCGCTTGCGCTAAAGGGCACTTGGACACACGAAGACGAAGCCCGCGCTGTGGCTTTGTTGCGTTGCATCACACAAGAAGCGCCGGATTTCGGTCCTGCTCATGCCGAGTTGGCAGGGATCTACAACATTCGGCACATACTGCGCCCCGGCACCCAGCAGGACCCTAAATTGCGAGACAAGGCACTAACACATGCGCTGGATGCGGTGGCAGCGGACGCGATGGACACGCGCGCGCATCGGGTGCTCGCCTGGTGCTATTGCCACAAAGGCGAGTTCGACTTAGCTGAGTTCCATTTCGAGCAATCGCTGCAGCTTAACGCGCAGAATACCCAAACCCTCGCGTCGAGTGTGCTGGGGTTTGTGTTTTGCGACAACGCACCCCGGGCGCGGTCTATGTTATCAGAGCTAGAGCGGCTGCCGGAGACTCTACAACCATTTCATGATATCTATCTCGCAGCGGCCAGCTACCTACTGGGGGACTTCGCCGCGGCTGCAAAACACTGCGTGGGCGGGGACGGTCTGATGTCTACAACCGGCGGCTGGCACAGCGCAGCTCTGGCAAAGCTGGGTCAATCACAAACAGCACGCCAGCGGCTAGAGCAATACCATCAGGAAATCAGCGCCCTTTGGCATGGACCCAAAGAGCCAGGGCTGCACGATGTGATTGACTGGTACGTCACATGTTTCCCGTTGCGCAACGAGTCGGTTCGAGAGGACCTGCGCCGTACTCTCTACGATGTTGCGGCGCAGCCTTTAAGAACGAGCGCCCTAGTCGCACATATTGGTGATGTAAATACCCACAGCACGGTGAAAAGCTGACACAGGCGACGTAAGGATGCGCGCCATGGATTTGCGGGTCGGGTCTTCCTCTTCATCTTCGGAACCGAGGTCTTCGAAGATGCTCGTCTTCTGGCTCCACTGAGCGTTGACCCGTGTTTTGATCGCCTGTTTCGCGGCGTCGGGCAGGTCTGTACCCGCCGTTTGCGCTTCGTTCATTGCTTCGTCGAGGATTCGGTCGAAAAAGTGCTTTATCATCAATTGATCAAGCGTGTAGGTCAGGGGCGGTTCAAAGCCCGGCTGATTGATCTGCGTGCTAAAGTAATCCTCTCGCTCGGCCAGTGTGTCCTGCACAGGGACCACCAAGGTTCGGGTGTTCGCGTCGGCTTCGTCAGTTTTTTTAACGCGTTGATCCCAAACCAGTTTGACCTGAATGTTGTCATGGATCCGCTCAATTTCAGGGTCATTCAAGTCATGCGTTGAGTCCATCGGCAGAATCGCCATGGCCTGACGCAAAACTTCGGCTACCTTTTGATATTCGAGACTATTTTCATCAAGCGGCCCCCTGCGTGATAGTTCAACTACAGTTTTCCCAATGAATTCGACATCCAGTGCTCGGCCAGCTGCGCCGGCCTTGGCAGGGTCGGTGGTGACGGATCCATCGTTATGCAGAAATTTCGTCCCGCCGCCATCGACCTTTCGACCAACGATAATGTACTTGTCCATCTTGTCCCTCCTCCTCAGGAATTCACTTCATTAATTATCTGGATAAAGCGGTTGGGCCGGGGAAGATCCGGCGCGACAGCACTGGGGTCGACCATCCGCACATTGGCAATCGCGTCTTCGATCTTGCGGTACAAAAGCAAACTGCCCAGCGGACCAAAACGCCCATTTTTGCCGTAAAGTTGGGCCTCGATCATCAAGATCAAATGGATATGACAGCGTTGTACTTCGACTTCCGTCAATTCAAGCCCCATAGGTGCAGCCACTTGGTTGGTGAAATCCTGAGCCAACGAACCGGGTTCCAGACGGCTAGACCATTCGGACGGCATCTGTGCCAGAACCGCCTTGATATCAGGACCATCCAATCCTTGAGGCCCAAGGTCTCGGGCCGTACGCGCATCAAGCTGGTCGATCGTCACCCCGCCTCGGGGTCGAAAGGCTGGCGAGAAACTGGCCGAAATGCCCGTCTTTGTACCACCCTCGTCAGGGCCAAAAAACAATGCCCAATCCAGTGGCCAACGACTGAGCTTGTGTTCATTGTCCTGTGGCGAACGCAGCACCAACGCGCCAAGATCCCGCTGTTCAGGGAATTTGTAACTCTTGCGCGGCATTGCATGAAACGCGCGCATCAGGCCATGCTGCATGGTGATCGCGTCTATGACCGGGTATTGCCTAAGCTCCTCATTCGACAGTGCTGCAATCTGAGCATCCAGAACCTGCGGTAAAAAATCCGTGCGTATAATGGCATGCCAGCTGTGAAGGACATGATTGCGAGCCATACAGAATGCCAACATCCGGCGATCCGCGAGGTTCACGGAAAGCACTTCAAAAAATCGCTCGGCAATGCGATTATGGTATCGCATCATGATCGCAGTTATTCGGTGCAAGATATGCACGTCCCGATTGCGGGCGTCGGCTATGGCGCGAATGCTGGGATCGTCGCGCCTATGGGCCAGAGTTATTATACTCTTTCGGCCAATTCGAAATAGCAGCGTCTCTTGATCATAAAGGTGGGGCAAGACGCGAGGACCTGCTCCATAAAGCGTTTCCAGCGTCAATGGGTTCTCAATGGCGTTATGGCGTTTCGGTGGGCTGCTGAACGGGTCGCCGGGCCGAACTGCGTAGGGCACCTGATTGATCGGAACGGCGTGGCCCATGTCGTGACCAATCAACTGGCCCAGATAGGTGTAACCCGCAGGAATACACTTTTTGTCGACGATGCAGGCCTCTCTCCAGCTATGTGCGGCAAAGTCGATTTTTGGCTGCCTTGAAGGTGATGCATCGTGACAAATCGCACCTGCAATTGGACACCCGGTACCACTGACCCAGCTCTGATCCTTGCGGTGGCCAACTTCGCCCTCAAAGGCAGCAATAGTCTCGTCGGCGGTTGCAGTAATTTTCATTCGTTATCCCCCCCCAAAGTTACATGAACGGCGAGTTTTCGCCCCCTGATCCGTAGTTCTGGCTGTTGGGCAAATGACATCTCCAAACGCGGCGCAGCTGACCGGCTGGCGTTATGTCTTGCAACATGAGCCCCTCTTCAGTGATCTGATCGACTGCGGTCTGTGAATCACGAGGCTCGATCAAACTATCGTCTCCAAGCAAGGTTGGGCAGCGCTCGGCGTAGTTGGCGATCTTTTCCTCGATCAAACGCGTTTCTTGCACACTGTACCCACTACGCGAAGCGAGCACTTCGCCTAGGTTAATCTCCATCAGTAGCGTTTCGCGCAGCGCTTTGCGCACGGCCTGAACCGGTTCTGAATCAGCGCCAAAACCCAAGATCGGGTCCTGTGCAACGGTCCCTTGCGATCGACCCACCGCGACCGTTACCGGGCCGGGGTAGTCAAGCAACCAGACATCAGTGTGCCGACGCAACATGCTCCCCCGGCGCGCCCGTTTCAGCCATTGGGTTATACCCTGCTTGTGCAACCAATCCGCAGTCACCTTTTGGGCAGCCAATTGCCCCAACCACCACGCCCATACGGCTGTGCGTTCATGAGCTTCGAATATGGCCAGCCGCAGTGCTTTTTGGTTTGTCGAGTGCGCAGCAACGCCCGAATATGCCCTGGCAATCGCGGCCTTACCCGCATCACGCAATGTAGCAAGGGCCACAATCTCGGCGGTTTCACCCAAGCAACATGCCAGGGCATCTTCGCGAGTCTCGCCCGCACCGCTCGCCGTTGCACCGTCCAAAGTAAGAGCTTGGATGACGCACAAATTGGGAGCCGTCAGAACCTCACGCCAATCATGGCGGCTCCAATGCGCAATTAGCTGGTTGGCTTCTGTGGCTACCGCCTTCGAATACGTGGGTTTAGTTCTGGGTGAATCCATGCTGCTGATACCCTCCGCTTATTTTTCCTACCAGTCACGCCCCATTGGCTCTGAGGTCTAAAACGGCGCTGTGATTTTTCTGTGACCCAGCGTGTCACACATAAATCACGCAGCAATCACAGGCCCAGTCTACACCCCTCGTCAATTGTTGGTTCGGCGTTTCATCGATTTCAACCGAACTCTTTCAGATCCTTACGAGGAGGCGAAAAATGAATAAGATCAACGAAGAGCTTTCAAAGGTCATTGCTCAGGCGGATACCGCCGTAGATCAGGATAGCCTGACTGACGCAATCGAGCGTTTAGACGCGATGCTCAAAGATGGGTTCGTCCAAGCCGAAGCCTCGGCGCTGCCTTATGCGCCCGCGCTCGAGATGACGACAGAGTTTGAAATCACCTATGCACAGGCGCCTGAGGGGGGCGCAGAAGGCAAGTTTGGCCGCTTCATCGGCAGCATGGCCCTGGACTCAGCCAACGCTATTGCACGGGCGAAACGCCGGGCAGAGTATCGACTCAAGACGTTGTTCGGCTTTGACGGGCTGCGTATCGTCGAAGACGGCGACAGCTGGACACAATACCCAGTCTTGCTTGAGGATATTGGTGACCAATTGCAGGCTCAGGACGATTTCGCGGTCTTTTCCGTGGGGGGCGCGGGCGATTTGGTTTCCGACATGGCCAACGAAAAAGAATATCTAAGCGCTTTGCAGATCACTGACGCTGCGGTGTTGCTGGTGTCGGGTGGTGGCAATGACATGTTCGGCCACCTTCAGGACATTTTAGTCGACTACACAGACGGTGCCAGCCCTGCAGATCTGATTAATCACGGAGCTTTTGGTCCAATCCTGCGAACAGTGACTGAGAACTACGAGACAATCCTGACCGACGTTGCTACATCCTTTCCCGACGTATGCATATTCACCCACGGCTATGATCTGCCGTTTCCGTTGGACGACGGTAAATGGATTGGACCCGCACTGACAGCGCGCAGCATTCCTTTCGACATCGGACGCGGGGTGCTGAACGTGATCCTCGACATGTTCAATGCCGAGATGGTGACGCTGGAAGCGCGTCATTCCAACATGGTGTTTTGCGATCTCCGAGGCGAGGTCGATCGCGGACTGAATTCTTGGTTCGATGAGTTGCACCCCAAAAACGCTGGCTACACCCGCGCCGCCGCCGCCATCGAGAGAGTGATCCGCGATCGCATGCTGGGCGGGTTGGAAACCACGCCCGGGCACTTGACTGCTAAGGCTATTCCCGAGCGAAGCAAAGCGGCCGGAACTGTGGTTCTGGATCCCGGTCACGGTGGAACCACAAAGGTTGGCGGCTCCAGTGCCAACAACGCCACCGGGCCTCACGGCACCTTGGAGAAAGACCTGACACTCGATGTGGCGCTGCGCACAAAAACAGTTTTGGAGCATCGGGGGTACAACGTCCTTCTGACGCGCAGCAGCGATGTCAATCTTGGTCTTTCTGCGCGCGCTGCGGTCGCTCGGTCGGTGGGGGCTGCGGCATTTGTCTCGATCCATTTCAACGGGTCGGCCAATCACAACGCCCAAGGGACAGAGACCTTCGTGCATAAATCTCTGCCAAATGGAGCGCATCCTTCCAAAGCTCTCTGCCGCGCGGTGCAATCGGAAATGGTGGCCGCCTTGGGTTTGCGCGACCGCAATAAGGGTTTTCCATTGGGTGCCAAGTCCGGCGGCTTTGGTGTGCTAAACCCGCACCATCATGCCCAGCAAACCGCAGCAGTCCTGCACGAAGTCAGCTTTTTGGATCGAGCCGATGAAGAAGAGCGGCTTTCAAAGGTGTCTTACAAGCGCAAGATTGCCATCGCCTTGGCAGACGGGGTCGAGGCCTACCTGACAGGAATAGCGCCGGTCGAAAACTTTAGTGCCGCCGAAATCGAGCTGGGAGATGCAGTGGAACTGGCCAAAGTTGAAAGCGATTTTTCCGCTGCAGCTGAACATTTGTTCGAATGGCGAGATACCTCAGACGACGCTGACGAGTGTGGTTTCGAAACGTATGACGTATCCAATGGTCATCTGCTGGGTGTGGATTCGGTTGCTCAGGGCAATTTAGGGTTCTTGCACGCACTGGCCGAAATCGAAGCCCGCTTTTCCAAAGGTCAAGGCCACGTCATCGACGGTCCGGATGAAGGCCACGAAACCTCGGAACGGGATCCTGCCATTGAACGCGCTTTCGGCTCTCATTCCTTTGATGTCGGGGCCAATGTGACGGTATTGGCGGACGTGTTTGGCAGAGTGGAAAGCACAAGCTTTTCCCACAGCGACTTCGAAGCCTTCATCCGCAGCCTGGGCTTGCGCTATTTCAGCCCGTCCGAGTTTCTGGTTCTGGGAGGGCAGAATAAATCTGGCAAATGTGCGGGTAAGAACACCCTGCCCCCGCAATCGTTGTGGGGAAATATCGCGAACACGGCGTTGCTGGTCGACAGGATCCGCGACCGCCTAAACGCGCCTGTCTTTATCACCTCTGCCTACCGTTCGCCTCCATACAACGCCTGTATCGGCGGCGCCAGCGCATCCCAGCACATGCGGTTCAACGCATTGGATTGGTACTGCACCGCGCATGATCGCGCTCATTGGCGTCAGGTCGCCGAACAGTTGCAGGCGTCCGATCCCGGTCGGTTCGCAGGCTTCATCAAAGATTATGCTGGCGGTAACTTCGTCCATATCGATACCCGCTACACCTGAATTTTCTAAATTTGAACGTTGGGGATCGGCCTAGCCGATCCCGGGCAAGCAAAGGGAAAAGACAATGTCCAATTCATCGTCCAACAGTGCTCCCCAAATCGATTTTAAAGCAGACTGGAACAATCTGGATCCCTTCAACGATCTCGGCGCAGTTGCCAAGGTCGACAGCCCGCGGCGGATGCTGGATCAGTTTTCTAACGGCCTGCGCGGCGGCGCGGAAAAGACCGTGGGCCGCAAGGAAATGATTGATGCCCGATTGATTTCCCTCCTAGCCAAGCACAGTCTTGCAGTGTGCCGAGTGACTGTGCCGGCAGGCGAGGTTGATTTCAGAGGGCAAATGGCAACTGGTGGCTGGCATGGCACCGGCTTTCTGGTGGCGCCGAATATCTTGCTGACCAACCACCACGTTCTGAATGACGAAACGGTTGCGTCCAAAGCCGTAGCCGAATTCGATTATCGCACCTCGGAGGCGGATCTGCTGGGCGGGCCACCCAATTCCACCCCTTCCGCCGTACACTTCAAATTGACGCCCGAGCGGCTTTTCATCACCAGTTCATTCGAAGATTTCGACTATACATTTGTCTGGATCGAAAGCGCGGCGGCCGAGCAGTTCGGCACGATCCAGATGACGCGCGGGTCGTTTCTGATCCGCCAGACCGAGCCGACCTTTATCCTGCATCACCCCAACGGGCATCCGCAAAAAGCGTCGGTGGACGACACCGAATTGCTGTCGGTGAATTCCAGCTTTCTGCTTTACGCAGCGGATACCGAAGGGGGATCGTCGGGGGCACCTGTGTTCAACAAGCATGGGCAACTGGCAGGCTTACACCACGCTTGGTGGCCCATTCAAAGCCTCCGGGCGAAATTTCCAAACCTTACCGGACGGCTGAACGATGGCAATATCACCGGCCATGCCAACGAAGGAATCAAGTTGGCGGCCATGGCCATCGATCTGGAACGCCGTATTGCCATGGGTGACACAAAGGCACGTGATGCGGCGACCGTTCTGCAAGCTTTTGACGGATCGGACACTCTGACCGGAATGTTTGGCAGCTTGGGTCGCCACAGCGGCGAAACAACGGCGCCGGCCTATGAAAAGGTTGTCACTGTCTATCAGGGCCGAGAGCAGGATATCGACGTTGGTGCCTGGAACATCGAATGGCTAAACCGAGACTATGATAACGCAGACCGGCTGCATCGAGTCGCCACCGTCATTTCTGACCTGAACCTTGATATCTGGGCGCTGTCCGAGGTCTCCGTCCCCGCTGTTGACGGTTTGATCAAGGTTCTGCGCGACACGTTCAAGCAGGAGTTCGAAGCCGCCTATTACGAACCCGATTCCAGCACCGGCAAGCAGTCGACAGCCATCATCTGGCGCCCTAACGTGGTCGAATGCACGCGCGAAGACTGGCCAGAGGACCTGGATGCTCTGTTCCGTTCTCACAGCGAAGACGATGATCTGCCTTTCGAAGCGGTGCATGGAAAAATCTTCAACCGCTACCCCGGTCTTTTCCGGATCAACCTGAAGAGCGAAGAGAAGGACTTTGATTTTTACCTCGTGCCGCTGCACCTGAAGGCAAAAAAGGAAGGCAGCCTACGCCGCGAGATGGCGTCTAAAGCTCTGTCTTATGCTGTCGATCAGATGATCCAGATTCACGGTAAGGACAGCGACTGGATTATTTTGGGCGACGTGAACGCCTCATTGAAAAGCGGCGATTTTGACGCATTGGAAGAAGGCGGCTTCACCGCGTTTGGCGCTGTAGACGAGAATAATGGTGCTTTCACTTACCTCAAGGCGCCCTACAAAACCCTGATCGACAATATCTTTGTCTCGGACTCCATGTCGCGCGTAGCCAATGCGGATGATTTTTACATCATCGAAACTGATCGCACGGTCAGCCGGTTCGTCAAGGAGACCTCGGATCATCGCCCCATCGCGTTGCGCCTATCGCTTGCCGATCTGCCGAATACGCCTGCCAGAAATGGAGAGCGACTTTCTGTTGACGACGCGTTTCACCTGATGCTGGCGCGGGCAGGGCTGTCTCCCAACTCCCTCCGTGAAACCTTGCCCGTGCCCAGTTACAGCAGCACGGACCCAACGTCAGACTGGCTGGTTGGACGGCGCAACAAAACCCAGTTCTTTCAGGACAACCGCGCCCGCTTCATCGACGAGATCACCCAGGCTAATGCACAGATGAGCAATCTCCTCGGCGCTAGGTTGCAACCGCTAACTCTGACTGATGTCGCCGTGGTCTATATGGCCGAGGCGGGTCTAAAGGGCGGAATCGTAGACCCGGGTTTCGTGCATTCAAACGGAGAGATCGGGCTGTTCCCACTGCCCAGTAGAACTTCATTCTGGGTTGGCCCTCATGCTCCTGCTCATAACCAGCCGATGACGCTGGACGTGAACATCAGAACCTATCTAACCTATCTTTGCGCGCTGAGAAATAAAGTGGTTAAGACCGTCTCAAACATCCCGCTTTACCCGGGGCTGTTTCGCGAAGACGGCATAGCAGGCCATCCCGACCGTGAGGCCAAACTGCTGGCTGGGATCGTGCGTGGCTATTTCTGGAGCGGCAACTATGCCAGCAGGAAAGTGCCCTTTGGTCACATCTTGGCGGGCTACGCCGATGACAAGCCGCTCGATCAGATCATTGCCTCCACTGACTATGTCCACGCTGGAAAACCTCTGATGACAAACCGTCAAGGCAACATCGACGAAGCGCTATTCGTCCTTGTCTGAACGCATGTACTCTACTGCGAGATAAACATGTCAATATTGACATCCATTAGCACTTGAGGATTCACAGCCTTTGCGCACCCGCACAGGCTGATGATGTATAAAATTGGTGATCTCGGTCAAATACTTAGGCCCCGCAGTGCGCGCGCGCCTCACGCGAACGCGGGCACTGGTTACCTCCAGTTTTCTGAGCGAGGGGTGCCATTGGGGGTATTTAACGAAGTCAAAAGAGACAACGAAGCAATCCAGATTACTGCCCCTATGATTTTGATGAGTTGACCTCGATAGACGCAATTACAAAGCCCAGATTGCCGATTGGTTCCCGGACGGTTCTCCACAGGACTGCAGTACTGGTACTCCCATCCGCAATGGAATCGCGTCATGCATGTATCATGAGCAGCGACGCCATTGGCCGAGCGAATTGCAAAGCAATCTTCCAAGAGGGGACGATGATCCTGATATGGCCCTCAAAGAAATACAAAAACCGCCGAACCCAAACCGGCCAGTTCCAGCAGAGATAGTCTCCAAGCCCAGTTTATCAGAAAGCTTGATTCAGAGGCGCACTCGTTGGTGCATTCTGAAGTAGTGACAACCCAAACTATCCAACACGTTGCCGATTTGGCCAATCAATAGATCGGTCGAGAAACACGTTCCCGTTGGGCACCATTGTCGACTGCGAGTGATTGGTGCTGAAAGCCTTTGGTTTCCAGTAGCACATGGCAGCCAGCTAACGTTGGCTTTCACGAAAAACCCAACCCATCTGAATAGTATTACAAACAGTGTCCAACGAAACTCTCTGAATGTGTCAAATTACAAAGTAGAACCCTCATCGAACAACAAATTCTGCATGCAATGCACCAGCGGCTTTTATAGTTTTTAAGATATCAATCATATCTCTCGGCGAAACGCCCAGCGCGTTCAAGCCCGCAACAACTTCGGCCAAAGACGTGCTTTCTGGAACTTCGGCCAATTTAATACCCTCCCCTTCTTCGATCGCAACATTGGTTCGCGGCACCACAACGGTCTCACCATCAGAGAACGGATTGGGCTGCACTGCCAAGGGTGTCTCTTCAACACGTAAAGTCAGACTCCCTTGCGAGACTGCGACCCGGGAGATCCGCACATCGTCCCCCATAACAATGGTTCCTGATCGCTGATCCACCACAACCCGCGCCTTACGCTGTGGTTCTACCCTTATATTTTCGATGCGGCCAATCGCATGCGCCGTTGAAGCGACATTCGTGGCAGAAACGTCCAACTCAATCGTGCCTGAATCGCGCATGATTGCCACCCGGCGATTGAATTCACGATTGATGGCGTTTTCTATGCGGCCCGCTGTGGTAAAATCCGGCTCTCGAAGAGCCAACCTGAGTTGGGTCAACGTGGCGAGGTCAAAATCAATTTCACGCTCCACCCGCGCTCCGGATGGAATAACCCCTGACGTAGGAACCCCGCGTGTGACTGACCCTGCTTCGCCCTCGGCCGAGGCCCCCCCGGCAAGGACAGTTCCCTGCGCAACTGCATAAATTTGACCGTCAGCGGCATTCAAAGGTGTCATGATCAACGTACCACCCAACAAGCCCTTTGAGTCCCCAATGGCAGACACGGTGACGTCAATCTGCCCTCCGACACGGGAAAAGGGTGGAAGTTCGGCCGTTACAAACACCGCAGCCACGTTTTTAGGTCGAAATTGTTCGCCCGTTATGTTCACACCCAAACGCTCCAGAATGTTGGACATTATTTCTTCGGTAAAGGGTGAATTTCGCAATCCATCACCGGTGCCATTCAGCCCGACTACAAGACCATACCCAACAAGATCATTGCTGCGCACACCATCGAAGTTCACCAAATCCTTAAGACGGATCGTACCCGCCTGTAACGCCGTAGGCAGCAACAGACACAGGGCCAATATGCGAAAAATACTCATCTCAGGAAATTCACAAGGGACAGCTGGGATGTGCGAACCGTAACAGCATATAGGCTTTCGAGCTGAAACTGGACAGCCTTGAGGCGCGTTGCGGTTTCAAACGGATCTGCTTCCAACAGTTCTCGTCTGGCGTATTCCAGGCTTGTTTTACTGGCTGCATTCCGGGTTTCAACCTGCTCGACTCGAGCTTCAGAGAACCCAATATCCGCACGCACGCCCACCAAAGCATCCCGACTGGTCGCCAGCTGACCTCCAAGTTGTTTCAGCAACTCTGCCTGTTCCTGAGGACTCAGACCCACCGCTGAGTCAGTCGCCAAAGACGCCAGAGCTGTAGATTTTAACATATCCCGAAACGCCGGATCATCCGCCTTAAGCTTTAAGGATACCTCTTCCTCCTCGGCGATCTCAAAAGCAGCAAGCGTTTGGTCCGATCCCCGATACATGCTTGATTTAAAGCCGGTTGGATCGTTGAACCAACTTTCAGCTGCCTGCAACACATCGGCCGCAGTCGTTTGCCCTATGATAGCGGCTTTCAGATTCGCCAATAATGTATCGCCAGAGTTCAAAGCAATTGTATCTGTTGCAACGCCAGCAAAAAGACTGCGCCCCCCGACTGCCCCGTTCAAAGATGCCACCATTGTGATCAGATCACCCTGCGCCTGTTTGCTAACCTGTTCACGGTTTACTGTCTGACCGAAAGAGCCGACAGCCGTTAGCGCATTTGCCAATTCGTCCGTTCGGGTATGCAGGATTTCAAGGTGATTTTGCGCAGTCGCAAACAACAAACCTGTTTCCGCAGTTGTTACAGAAAATCCCTCAATCCGACTGAGGTTGCGATCAATATCTGACAGATGCGAGTAATCCCCTGCCAGGCGTTGCGTGATATTCGACGTTTCACCCGTCGACATTTCCTGCGTTAACGTCTCGATCTCATTCTTGATCAGAACGCTCCGAGCGCGCAGGGTGAGGCTTTGTGCCAAATCTCCGATAGAATTCATACTCATCCTTACAACCTCAGCAATGTGTCCATCAGCCCGTTGACCGTCTCAATCACGCGGGCATTTGCGGCATAGGCTCTTTCAACAAGCATCAATGACTGGAGTTCCGCATCGGTATCCACGCCTGTTTCCAGCTCAAGGCGCTCCATTTCTGTTTTGTTCGCTGCAGAAAACGTCAAGGTTTGCGCTGCCGAATTACTATTTTGAGCCACCCGGGATAGAAGCCCCGCGCTGACCTCTCCTGCTGTCAAGGCGCCGGTCCCAAAACGATCCGTTGACATGGCGCGCGCATCGGTCAGCGCCTTATCAAAAGCTTTGAGAAGCGTAGCATCCCCGGGGGCGCCTGGATCTGTCGCCTCCAGCCCAGCGCGCAATTTCCAGCTTTGCCCGCCTTGAGACGGATCCACCGCTGCGTTCAAAGCCAACCGTCCCGCAAGGCCGGAGGCTGTCGGTGATCCCAGTGCTGCGCCCGCATCTGTGAAAAGTCCCGGCTGGCCCGGGGTATGTGTCGGATCGACACCTGCTGCTTCGAACCGTTCGATAAGATCTTGCGCCACCGCGTCCAGATCTTGTTGCGCTTCAGTCGACAGCACATCACGAATTTCAAATTGCGCTGCCAAGGTCCCACCGCGGATCGCAGTATTATCCCCGCTCGTTTGAACCGGAATATCATTAATTTTAAGGCCTGACAGCAGCCCGTTGCCAACTGTCATATGAGGCTTGGTCGCATTAACTGGTGCAAACGAAAGCTGGGTGGCACTCCCATCCACAAGGATTGCACCGCCTTCAGAATACAGGGCAACTTTGCCATTTTCGCGATTGATCACGTTGACCGGGATCATTTCATTGATTTCATCAATCAACAATTGGCGCTGATCAAGCAACGTTGCCGTATTTCCTTGTTGGGTCCCAACAGATTGAATCCGCGCATTCAGATCCTGAACCGTTTGCAACACGTCATTGAGACGATTTACCTGAGTATTGATACTCTTATCAGCACGTGTCCGAGAGGCTTGTAACCCATCAGATGCCTTGTTGAGACTAAGCGCTAAATCTTTCGCCGCTGCTGATGCGCCATCCAATCGAGTGGCCGAATCTGGCATACTTGCAGCTGTGAGTAACTTGTTCTCAAACGTTGAGAGACGCGTCGAGATCGAATTGACGGACCCTGAACGCCCTATCAAGTTTTCCAGATTGGAGTGAAAATCAGAAAGCGTACTGGCGGATCCATGTGCTGAATCCGCCGCTCTCCGATTGGCCACAAGTACAGGATCCGAGTGACGTGTAACCCCTACGACCTGAACACCCCTGCCCGTTACCAAATTTGGCGACAATTCAAGCGAACGCCGCGCATACCCAGGTGTCAGAGCGTTTGCGATGTTTTCGGAAACGAGTCCCGAAGCACGGCTTGCAGCAGTAAGTCCACTCATGGCGCTATTGAAGGCAGCAGAGATGGTCATAAGGACCCTCCTTTAGGGGAAACGATCAGATTACCCGTTAGATTAGCGTTTGATATTGGTGGTTTCCTGCAACATCTCATCGACCGTTTGGATAACCTTGGCGCTTGATGAATACGCACGCTGTGTCTGGATCATTGCGGTCAACTCTGTGGCAATGTCCGTGGCGGACTCCTCTCGAGCGAACGACACCAGATCACCAGTTGGGCCATCACCCGCATCCCACAAGAAGACAGACCCGCTTTCGCGAGACGCCGCATAGGTCTGTTTGTCCATCGCGATCATGCCATTTGGATTGGGCAAATCAACCAACGGAATTTGATAGATCCGGCGGCTGGCACCAGAATCAAAGAAGGCGTGAACAAAGCCGTTCTCATCGACTTCCACCCGTGTCATGCTGCCGACCGCTGATCCATCTTTGCTGATCGAAACTGGGGCAAAGCGGTCGCTCAACTGTGTGATACCGCTGGTATCCCCGGGTTTTCCGATTTTGATTTCAATTGGGCCACCCGCAGTGGCAACAACCAATGCACCCGATGCAGCATCATAGGTTCCACCAGACACGGTAGTTACGCTGTCTAAGGTGCCCCCATTGGTCCGACTGTCTGTAAAGGTCATCGTATATTCGCCAACCACTGCGTTCCCAGAGGCCGTGTCCCGCAGCGTCATCGTCCATTCGTTCGATGACCCTGTTGCCGGGACTGTGGGCACAAATTCAATCTGAATGCTTTCAGATTTGCCAAGGTTGCCAAAATACTCAACCGAAAGATCCTGTGCCCCGACAGTCGATCCCGCATCCGTTGAAGTTGCCGGCAAATTGATTCCAAGTGACATGCGTGTTGTCGGGGATCCAGACAACTGATTTACGCTTAACTTAACAGGCTCCAACCCATCAGAGGTATCTCTTGGAAAGGTTGGAATGCTGCCATCAGCTCGCGCGGGCCACCCCAACAAAGTCAACCCCGACTCAGTGACCAATCGCCCATTCGAATCCGTTCGAAATGACCCTGTTGTCGTCAGCAACATGTTGGCAGACCCGTTGCCGCCTTCCAACTCGGCAACGCGTGTCACAGGCAGCATGCCACGGCCCCGGACTGCCAAATCCGTTGCATTTGCAGTTGTAACCAATGAGCCACGCGAATCGACCATGCGCTGCGTGCTGGTTCGCACACCACCCGCTGTATATGTCCCCCCCGTGCTGGAATTCACCATCGAATGAAAATCGGTCTCCACCCGTTTGTACCCAAAGGTAGAAGAATTCGCGATATTGTCGGAAATCGTTGCCAAGCGGTTGGCATTCGCTCTCAACGCCGCGACCCCGGCATTAAGCGAAGAGGAAATAGTCATGGATACGCCTTTCTGCTGCATCAAAACTCGTCTGATGCAACAGGTAGCGTGCGACCACTTAACAGGCGGCTAACAATTAAAAAGCTCTGTAATTCTGAATCACAGGTTCCGCAGGAACACGACTTCGATGCGATTGTTGCGAACAGCCATCGGATTCTTGTCGGTTAGCTTTCGGTCTGCATGACCCGTCACACGTTGTACGCGTTCCGCCTGCAATCCAAGCCCTTCGAACAACGTGCGCGTACGGGCAGCGCGTGCTGTCGACAACTCCCACACGGGGCTAGCGGCCAAAACCACGGGATGGGCCCGAATGTGTCCACCAATCGCGACACCATTGTTCACCAGATCAGACGCACGCACGATCACTTGGGCCAACTCCTTCATCAGCGGCGTTGGCTTGTCCGTATTTGCAACAAACAAAGGGGCCCCTTCAGTCGCAAACAATTCGATTATCAGCCCTTCGTCCGTCACCTTGGTCACGATGTGTTTTAGGGCTTTGCTTGAAACCAGGCTTTCACCACCGCGTCCTTGCAACGCTGCCTCGAGGGCTTTGAACTCATCATGTTTCTTCTGTTCATCCCCCCGAGTATCCACTCCTGTAGCACCGCGAGACCGTCGGGCATTGGATGGGGCACGACTAACCGCCCCAGATCCATCCATGACCATTGTGCTCTCTGAGAACATGTTCTGGCCACCAAAGGCACCGCTTCCGCCACCAGACACGGGATTAATAGGAATTGTTGGCGAAAAGTAATCCGCCAACCCTTTTCTTTGTTTTTCAGTCGTCGCATTCAGCAGCCACATCAACATAAAAAAGGCCATCATCGCCGTCACGAAGTCCGCATAAGCGACCTTCCAGGCTCCGCCATGGTGGCCATCGCCACCTACTACCTTTTTACGTTTGATGATGACCGGCGCGACATTAGCCTGCGCACTCATCTCCACCACCTTATTTTAATCACCCATAACCGGGATATCAGGCGAGGTGTTAAGAGAGCTCTAACAGGTAAAACTGTAAAAAAATTCACCCACAGCGCATCGTTTTAAGACAATTCTTACGGTCACAATAAGGCTGCCAACGACCATTTAGCATCGTATTTCTGATTTAGGCCCCAGCCGGGCTCCTTTGCAAACGCCCTGATACAAGGCCTTCGTTACCAAATGGCCACTGAGTTGTTAAAGGCCCACTATCAGGCCCCACCAATGTCGCTAAATACACATTCCCTACAGATCATCGCGTCGGGTGACATGATCACCCCAAGGCGGTTGCCGATGTCATTCTCTAATTGAACCATTTGCCGCTTCAGATCGTTTTTCACCCAATCTTTTTTTGGGCAAGTTCACGATCGAGTATCCGCTGATGTCGCTTGCGCTCTGTTAAGTCGCATTTGGCACAGACCAGCCCGATCAGTTGCGACCAGAATCCATAGCATGACAGGAATCACTCCAAAACGCACAGATCGACGCGCCACAGGCTGCGACCTCGTTACGATGTAAGCCCCCTGTTGGGGACTGACATCACGACTCGATAATCTTTGATTTTTGGACGGACCTATGACGGCTAACGATATGCTGCGACTCGCCATCGATATTGGCGGAACTTTCACTGACACGGTACTGGTACGCGGCGACGAAGATATCCTCGCCTCAACCAAGACGTTAACAACCCATGCCAATCCAGCTGACGGCGCCATGGAAGGAGCCGCACGCGTTATGGCGCAGTCAGGTCGGTCCTTGGATGAGATCAGCGGGTTCATCCATGGCACAACCCTGGCGACCAACGCCTTGATCGAACGGCGCGGCGCAGTCGTTGCGACAATCACGACCGAAGGGTTTCGCGATATTCTCGAAATCGCCTATGAGCGGCGGTATTCGCAGTACGATATAAATCTGGAAAAACCCGATCTTCTGGTGCCGAGAGAGCGCGCCCTGACCATACGCGAGCGCATGTCTTCTGAAGGGAACGTCCTAATTGCTTTGGACGACAGTGCAATCAACGCCTTGTTGGCAGATATTGATGCCAGCGGTGCAGACGCAGTCGCGGTCTGCCTTATCCACTCATACGCCAACCCGGAACACGAACGCCGCCTACGCGATGTTCTGAGTGCCAAGCGTCCCAATCTAACAATCTCTATCTCCTCGGACGTCAGCCCCGAAGCCCGCGAGTTTGATCGGCTATGCACAACAATCGCCAATGCCTACATCCAGCCGTTGATGGAAAGCTATCTGGATCGGTTTGCCACACGATTTGTCGCCGAAGGCGTGACCTGTCCTATCTTGATGATGACCGCAGGCGGTGGAATGTGCACAATCCAAACCGCCGTTAGATTCCCGATCCGTCTGGTTGAAAGCGGCCCAGCCGGTGGGGCAATCCTTGCCGCCCGGATTGCTGCGCGGTCCGGTTTAGAGTCTGTTTTGTCGTTTGATGTTGGCGGCACCACCGCCAAATTGTGCCTGATCGACAATGCCCGTCCGCAAACCTCGCGCCAGTTTGAAATCGCCCGCGCCGCGCGATTCATCAAGGGATCCGGCATGCCTGTCCGCATCCCAGTCATTGAGATGATCGAAATCGGCGCCGGAGGGGGATCTATCGCAGGGGTCGATCGTTTGGGGCGACTAACAGTTGGGCCCAAATCCGCCGGGTCAGAACCCGGACCGGTCGCCTTTGATCGTGGTGGCACGGAACCCACTGTGACCGACAGCGATATAACGCTGGGTTACATTGTTCCTGAAACTTTTGCCGAAGGCCATATCAGCATAGATCCTACTGCCGCAAAAAAGGCTCTAACAAAGGTAATTGGTACCCCCCTAGACGTTGATGGCACCGGGGCCGCGGATGGCGTCAGCCGCATCGTTGATGAGAGCATGGCCAGCGCAGGGCGAATGCATGCGGTGGAGTCTGGCAAGGATCTGGGCAGTCGCACCATGATCGCATTTGGTGGCAACGGCCCCTTGCACGCCACCCGGGTGGCTCGTTCAGCAGGCGTATCCCGTATTGTCATTCCGCCGAATCCCGGGGTCGGATCCGCAGTGGGATTTCTATATGCGCCTGTGTCGTTCGAGATTGTACGCAGCCGTTTTTCGATGCTCGATTCCCTCGACATGAACGGAATAAACACTTTATTCGATGACATGATTTCCGAGGCCAAAGACGTGGTCACCCAAGGGGCCGGAGATCGCACCATGCAAACCCGACGCAGCGCCTTTATGCGCTACAATGGACAAGGCCATGAGATCGAAATTCCCCTGCCTAATCGCCCGCTAGCGAGTGGTGATATTCAGCCTCTAACAATGGCTTTTGAAGCAGAATATGGAAAACAGTTCTCGCGCCCAGTGCCGGGAATGCAGATCGAAATATTGAATTGGTCCGTTCAAGTCGCCACCCCCAATGGTGAGATCCCCAAAGTACCAGAAACACCCAAGCTAAGCACACTCACACCAGCAGAAACGCGGCTGATCCTTTGTGATGTAGATGGAACGAAAAAAGAGGCCGCGTTTATCGCGCGTGACAGGCTACATCCCGGCCAAAGGATCGCAGGCCCTGCCCTGATTACGGAACCGCAAACAACGACACTCGTGTCTGCCGACTTCTCGGCGCATGTCGATTCCATTGGAAACCTTGTCCTGATCCAAGATCAAAAAGGAGGTGCAGCATGACTGTGATGTCCCCCGCCCGCTTGCAAGTGATGTGGAACCGTCTCCTCGCCGTTGTCGAAGAACAGGGACAAACGTTGATCCGGGCGGCTTTCAGCCCGATCGTGCGCGAATGCGGTGATATTTCCGCCGGGATTTTTGATGTGCACGGGCGCATGTTAGCCCAAGCCGTGACCGGTACCCCCGGCCATATCAACACCATGGCCGAGGCAGTTTTGCATTTGCGCGAACGTTTCCCTATTCAGACCATGAAACCCGGCGATATATACATGACCAATGACCCCTGGCTTGCCTCGGGACATTTGAATGATTTCTTGCTGATGATGCCCGCCTTCAAAGACGGAAAAGTGGTTGGTTTCACATCCTGCACCTCTCATCTAGTGGATCTCGGTGGCCTTGGTATGGGGCCAGAAGGGTCGGATATCTATGATGAAGGGCTGTTGATCCCCCCTTGTAAATTGGTCGATCAGGGCGAATTGAATGCGCTTTTGATGGATATCGTGCGCGCGAATTCACGCGAACCCATCGCCAACGAAGGCGACATTTACGCGCTGGTGGCCTGTTGCGAAGCAGGCGTGACACGGTTGGTCGGGATGATGGACGAATTCGGGATCGACGATCTCGAAGAGCTGGCAACTTATATCATCGACACCTCACGCCGGGGCACCTTGGACGCAATCGCAGAGGTGCCAGAGGGCGTGTATTCAAACATGCTCAAGATGGACGGGTACGAAGCCGAACTTGAGCTTCACGCCACGCTGACCGTAAGCAAAACAGGCCTGCATGTTGATTTTACGGGAACGTCAGGGTGTTCCAAAAAGGGTATCAATGTCCCGCTCAACTATGCGACGGCCTATACTGTCTTTGCCATGCGCTGCATCGTAGGGTCAGACATCCCCAACAACGCAGGATCGCTAGAACCTTTCACCGTTGATGGACCCAAAGGATGCATTTTGAACGCCCAGCGCCCGGTGCCCGTCGCGATGCGCCATACCTTGGGACAGGTTACACCCGATCTGGTACTTGGCTGTCTCCATCAAGCCCTGCCAGATCAAGTCCCGGCTGAGGGGGCCTCGTGTATGTTTGACCTGCCAATGCGCCATGCGCCCGAGGTGGCGGCGAACGGCGGGCGGGAATTTGCAATCGAACCCGTGCACAATGGCGGCACGGGCGCGCGCCCTCATTCCGATGGCTTGTCGGCGACCGCTTACCCGTCCGGCGTATTTGGCTCACAGGTTGAAATCACCGAAGCAGTTGCCCCAGTGGTGATGTGGAAACGCGAATTACGTCCCGACTCAGGTGGTGCAGGACAGTTCCGAGGTGGATTAGGCCAACGTATTGAAATGAGTGCTGCGAACGATGCGCCCTTCATCGTCTTCTTGTCAGTGGAGCGTTTGAAATTCCCGGCCTTGGGGCGCATGGGCGGACAACCGGGCGCGCCGGGTCGCATCCGCATCAAAGGACAAGCCCAAGATATTCCCGGCAAAGGTGAATTACGAGTCGAAGGGGATGACTACCTGATCTTTGAAACACCCGGCGGGGGTGGCTTTGGGCGACCTACAGAGCGCGCACAAGATGCATTGGCCTTAGACCTCATGCGAGGTTTGGTGACGGCGGATGGCGCCAAAAGTTATGGGGGCGCGAAATGATAAAACCGGTCGCACATGTCGAGGCGATGGGCGCCTATGCTCTGGCTGATCTTGGTGGGGCAAACACCATCTCACTTGCCCAAAACGAAAGTGCCTTTGCAGCAAGCCCCGCAGCCGTTGCAGCAGGACAGGCGGCCATCGATCAGATACCACTCTATCCTGATCCAGAATGGTCGCAATTGCGCACGGAAATCGCAAATATCCACAAGTTAGAGCCACAAATGATCCTGTGTGGTGCGGGCTCGATGGAGCTGATTGGCTGCCTGATCCGGGCCTATGCTGGCTTAGGTGATCACGTGTTGGGAACGGATTATGGCTATGCATTTGTGGCATCAGCCTCGGCGCAGGTTCAGGCAAAATATGTCAAAGCGCACGAAATCAATCTGACGGTTTCAGTTGACGATATTCTTGCCGCCGTGGATATCCAGACCCGGATCGTCTTTTTGTGCAATCCCGGCAACCCAACGGGCACCGTTATCCCGAACTCTGAAATTCTACGCCTTCGCCATGAGCTGCCCAAAGATGTTTTGTTGGTCGTGGACCAAGCTTATGCTGAATTTTCTGATCTAACGCATGATCCAGCAGACACCTTTGCCTTAGTGGGTCGAGGCGACACAGTCGTCGTGCGCACATTCTCCAAGGCTTACGGTCTGGCCGGTACCCGAGTTGGGTGGGGTTACTTTCCACCAGATGTTGCGAACCAAGTGCGCAAGTTGCTCAACCCTAACAACATCTCAATCCCATCTCAGGCAATGGCCACTGCGGCTATGCGTGATCAAACACATATGCGAGACGTGGTCACAAAGACAGCGAAAATTCGGGATCAGTTTGCCTCTCAGTGCCGGGATCTTGGCCTGATTGTCCCTACAAGCCAAACCAACTTTGTACTCTTGCGGTTCGCCTCACCGGAGCAGGCGCAACAGGCAGATAAAGCCCTACGCGCCGACAATTTATTGATGCGCAGCATGAACGGTTACGCGTTGCCTGACTGTCTACGCGCCACAATCTGCGAATCAGACATCATGGATCGCGCCCTGACCGTTCTAAAAGGAATTCTGACATGACCGAAAACAGAACTGCGGCCAAGATTGGCGTTCTTGTCCCCTTCACAAATACCAATTTAGAGCCTGATTTCGAGCTGATGCGCCCACCGAATACCACCATACATTTCCAGCGCATGGGTGGGTATGATGTGGATGAAATTCCCGGTTCTGACCAAATGGCAGGATTGGGTGCTTCGGACATCAGTTATGATTTGCGGATGATTTCAGGCGTTCGACCAGATGTGGTCTTGTACGGCTGCACGTCAGCCACCTTGACACACGGTCCATCATTTGATTCCGACCTCTCAGACAAAATCAAAGCTGGGTCTGGGGCGGTTTCCCTAACGGCGGCCGGATCCCTTATCGCCGGTCTAAAAGCGCTTGGCGCCACCTGCATTGGTTTTTCATCCCCCTATCTGGGCGAAATCAATGAACAAGCAATGGCCTTTTTGAAATCAAACGGCATCGACACCGTTAACTGCACAGATGTGGGACGCGAATTGGGCAATTATGGGCAAGGCGAACTGACACCCGATGACGTGTTTGAACTGGCCTGCCAAGCGGATCATCCAGATGCTCAGGCGATCGTTCTCAGCTGTACCGATATGCGATCGGTAGAAGCAGTCGAGCGGGTCGAGGCAACACTTAACAAACCGGTTGTTACCTCTAACCAGGCAATGATGTTTTGCCTGATGCAGGCGCTGGATTTACCTCGCCATGATAGATTACCGGGAAAGCTGTTTGATCATTTATAAAGCTTAAGCTTTGACTAGCGTGCCCACCCATTTTTGTGAGTAGGCACATAGTATCCTTAGGGTTCACCTGCGCCGATCTCTTCTTTGCGCTTTGCAACATAGGCGTCCAACTCTTCGCGAATGGCGGGGTCCATCACCGGTTCTTCGTAATCGCGTAACGCCTGTTGCCAGATCTCGGTTGCGCGCTCCAACGCGTCTTTGGCGCCTGCGGCCTCCCAATTCTCATAGTTCTGCCAATCCGACAGCATCGGGCGGTAAAACGCAGTTTCGTATCGGGCCATTGTATGGTCCGAGCCAAAGAAATGCCCACCGGTTGGCACAGAATTGATCGCATCAAAACCCAGCTCATCCTCGTCAAACTTCATCGGTTTAAGAAACTCGATCATGTTCTGGATGATTTCCACGTCCATGATGAACTTCTCGTAACTGGCGGTCAGCCCCCCTTCAAGCCAGCCCGCTGCGTGATAAACGATGTTTGCTCCGCCCAACACAGCGCCCCAAGTGGCCATCATCGTTTCATACGCCGCCTGCAGATCCACTGCGTTTGACGCATTAGCATTCGAGGTCCGATAGGGAATGCCATACCGGCGTGCCAGTTGTCCGCCGACGATATTGGCCTTGGCGTTTTCGGGCGTCCCAAATGCGGGTGCGCCAGAACGCATGTCTACGTTTGACGTGAAAGAACCGTACATCACCGGCGTGCCGGGCTGTACCAACTGGGTCAGAACAACTCCAAACAACGCCTCTGCATTTTGTTGCGCAAGTGCTGCTGGCAAAGTTACAGGCGTCATCGCGCCCATCAAGGTGAACGGTGTCACCGTCACCGGCTGGCCGTATTCAGCCATCGCGATCAACCCATCGCCCATGGCATCGTCAAACAAACGCGGTGAGTTGACTGAGATTATTGTGATAACACCGGGGTCATCCCGCATCTCTTCAGGCTTTTGCCCACGCGTGATAGCCATCATGTTGATCCCGTCCAACGCCCGACCGCGCCCGATTGCCGTACAGTGGAACGACAGGTCAGAATAGGCAAGGTTGGCCAGATAAGTATCCAGATGGCGGTTGTTGGCCGGCATTTCGATCGGGGCCATCACCTGATTTCCGATCAGGTTCACCGCATTGAAATGGTGCGCCAGCTTGATGAAATTACAGTAATCCGTGTAATTCCCCTGTCGTCGCCCGTTGATCCGGTCATGCACATTTGGCGGCCCTGCAACCAGGCCAAAATTCATATGCGTACCGCCCAAGGTGATCCGCTTGGCAGGGTTGCGCGCCGTCAGCGTGAATTCGGCCGGAACCATTTTCAACGCCTCAGTGACAAGACTCTCGTCTATCCGGATCGTTTTGGTATCACGATCCACAATCGCCCCGGCCCGTTCAAAGATATCCAGAACATTGTCGCCCATGACGCGAATGCCCGCCTCAGACAATATCCGCATCGACGTGGCATGCAGCTGATCCATCTGATCAGGGTTCAACAGTTGATACGCCGGATAGGTGTTGTGCACCTGTTGCCAAGGCAATTGGTCAATGCTGCCACCTGTGCGGTCTGACTTTCCGCGGCGCCCGCCGCTGCGTCGATCTCGTGCCATATTGGGTTATGCCTCCGGGGCGTCAAAAAGATGTTGCGTCAGGTCCGAGAGCCGACTGTCAGGACGTGTAAGACCCAACGACGCATCCCGAATGGCTGCTGCGCGGGTAACCCCCAATGACGGGGTCGCAAATTCCATGAATTTCTCGATAACCTCATCCCGGCTCATCGGGGCCTCTAGGCCGCCGCGGGCATGGGTATCACCTGACTCCAGCACCCGACCATCCGTGGTGGTGATCTCAACATCCGCCCAACGCCCCACCGGAAACCGCTTGCTGTGATGTTCGGCTTCTGTGACAGAAATACGTGTCATCACATCCGCGACAGTGGGGTCTTTTAACCCCGCGCCCGAGATATGTTCGACCCCGATCCGCCCATGCACAATCTGAATGGCCACGGCAAAAGGCAGCGAATACTGCGCCTTAGAGGTGTTATCTGGCAGGTCCTGAAACAGGCAAGCCGCCTCATGAAAGCTGTTTACCTGCACATGCTTTATATCCCCATGACTCAGGCCATGCTCTTTCATGATTGCGCGTGCACCATCAATCGCCGCATGCGCCCAACGACAGATCGGATAGGGCTTCACATACTGATGTTCCATTTGCCAGAACGTGCCAAGATCCTGCCAATGGCTCTGCGCCTCATCTGCCTCGATGGTGATCGCGGGCGCGCCAGTAAAGCCTTGTTCGGCCAACACAACAGACGACAGCCCGACCATCGCCCCCCAGCCTGACCCATCATGCAACATTGTGGGGTTTGCGATTTCCCGCATCATCTGGCTGCGCGGCCCATGATATTCAGCAATGCCAAGCGCTTGGCGCATCTGATCACGGGTCATTCCCCGCAACCGCGCCGCCATGGCAACCACACCTAATGCATTCCAAGCCCCTGACGTATGATAATCGCTGACGGTATCGTGCAACGCCAGACCAGCGCGACCTGCGATTTCATACCCAATGGTCACAGCTGCCAGCGCCTCAGCGCCCGAGATATCCTCGGACACCTCAGCCAAAGCCGCCAAGGTCGGGATAACCACAACCCCGATATGCCCCTTGGTTGGATTGTAGCCATCATGACCGTCCAAATTATCCGTCTGTGTCGCCGCAGCATAGGCAGATCCCGCAACACTGACATTGCGTCCGTCAAACATCATCCGGGCCGTAAAATTCGGATCTGACGAGCCGTATAGCAACGCGGCGGTATCACGTGCGATTACGCCCGCCTCCATCGGCCCAGCACCAATCGTGATGCCTAATGTATCCAGCACCATCAGCGCTGCCGCCTCTCGCGTAGAGGCTGGTATTTGATCAGGCATTAAATCCAGCGCAAAATCAGCAATACTATCAAAGTTTGCGTTCATGGGATCTCCTCCGGGCACGGTGAACCTGCTGCTTAAAAAGTTAGAGCTTTCCCACCAAACCCACACGCAAAGAAGATTGGCCCTATGCCCCGGATAATTTCGCACGTTAATATCGGCGCTTCGTCGTGATTTTGCGACATCTGACGGCGGGGACGGAACAGTCGCACTCCGCAGATATGCGCGATAGGGTGGCAGTATGAAAAACCTGCCCCACCTGACCTTCTTGCGCTCGTTCGAAGCCGCCGCCCGTCACCTGAGCTTTACCAGCGCATCGGATGAACTGAACTGCACCCAATCTGCCGTCAGTAATCACGTACGATCGCTTGAGGAATTTATCGGCCGCCCCTTGTTTGTGCGCTTGCCGCGGTCCCTATCACTGACCGAGGTAGGTGAGGCCTATTTGCCATCGGTCCGCCACGCGCTGCAGGAAATCGATATCGCGACATCCTCGATCCTGACACAAAACCGAAAACGCGAAGTGGTCGTATCTAGCCCTACTAGTTTGGCGGGACTCTGGCTTGCCAAAGTTTTGCGGGGATTTCACGCTGCACATCCCGGGGTGCAGGTGACCGTACACGGAACGGTCTGGAACGATGTCGAAGGGGATATTTCTGATGTCTCAATCACCATCAATCATCAGGACGAAATCCCCGATGGGACGACACCGTTGTGGCGCGAGAAACTGGCAATCATCTGTGCGCCCGGATACCAAGTAAACGGTGCTGACCTGATTGACCCTGCGCAATTGGCGCAGGCCGATCTGCTCTGTATTCTGGGGCGGTTGGCCTATTGGGAAAAAGTCGCGGCTTACTTTGATCTTCCACCCTTGGATTTGTCTGGTGGGTTTCAAACGGATGTATCCACACTCACCATTGAATTGGCGGTTCAGGGGCTTGGCTGCGCGGTTGTTCCACGCTCGCTCGTTAGACCGTATGTCGAGCGTGGGATGGTCGTGGAACCCTTTGAGACTGATATCGACAGCCCCTGGGTCTATTGTGTGCGGTTCAAAACCCGCTCGCCAACCCCATCAGTCAAAGTGTTCAAAACCTGGCTGATGGAGGCAGCGGCACAGACGCAGCCGTAGGCTCACGCCCGCAGGCGTTGCCCCGCTGCATCAAACGGCGGCTCAGCCAACAGGGTCGCCTTGTGCGGCTTACCCAAGATGAAAACCTCAACCGTATCACCGGGCTTGGCAACCGCAGGGTTGGCAAAACCGATCGCCAGCGATTTCCCCACGGAATATCCATAAGCCCCTGAGGTCACGCGCCCAACTGGTGTGCCATCCGCTAGGAAGATCGGTTCACCGCCACTAGCATCTGCGTCGTTGTCTGCCTCAATGGCAAAGACCGACAGAACCTCGCGCGGTGTGTTGTCTTTCACCGCCAGATAGGCGTCTTTGTTCAGGAAATCTTTGTCCAGCTTGATCAGGCGCTCCAGAGCCACCTCTTGTGGCCAATACTCTGGGCTATATTCACGACCCCAAGAGCCATAGCCTTTTTCGATCCGCAAAGATCCCAGCGCACGCCCGCCAACCGGTCCGCCATCAAAATCTTTGGCCGCCGCAATCAGCGCGGTGTACAGTCGCACCTGATCCTCTTCGGCACAGTGCAGCTCCCACCCCAGATCTCCGGTGAAGGAAACCCGGATCGCCAAACAGCTCACACCCGCCACCTCAATTGTCGCAGACCGCATAAACCTGAAGGCTTCATTGCTAAGATCCGCATTGGTCATCCGCTGCAGCATGTCGCGCGCTTTCGGTCCCGCCACGTTGAAGCCCGCGATACGATTGGTCGCCACTTCGAACGTGGTGTCTTCGGGCAATTCGATCATGTTAAAGAACCGCTGGTGATAGCGTTCCGCCATGCCCGACCCGACCATCATGTACTCATCATCCGCAACCTTGGTGATGGTGAAATCCCCCGCGATACCACCACGCACCCCGATCAAAGGTGTCAGACAGGACCGCCCGATTTCTGACGGAACCCGGTTGGCGACCAGCTGATCCAGCCAGGTCTGCGCTCCGGGCCCTTTGATCACGTAATTGGCAAAGTTCGAGATATCGATGACGCCCACGTTTTCACGCAACATCTTGACCTCTTCGCCCACCGGCGCCCACCAGTTCTGGCGGGTAAAGCTGTTGGTATCGACGACACCAGGTTTGCCAGCAAACCACAGGGGATGTTCCCAACCGCAGTTCATGCCAAATACACCACCCATTTCTCTCTGCATTTCGTACGCTGGGCGCACACGGGCCGGACGCCCAGCGCTACGTTCTTCGTTCGGGAAATGGATCGCAAAACGGTGGGTGTACTGATCCTCGACCCGTGCTTTCGTGAACTTCTTATCCGCCCAATCGCCAAAGCGCGCGAGATCCCAGGCGAACATATCGTACTGGGGCTCACCCTCGATCATCCATTGCGCCGCCAACAGGCCCAGACCACCGGATTGCGAGAAGCCAGGGATAATGCCGCCACACATGAAATAGTTCTTTAGTTCAGGCACTGGGCCCCAAAGGGCATTGGAATCTGGCGACCAGATCATCGGGCCATTGATCACACGTTTCACACCAGCGGTTGCCGCCGCTGGCACACGTTCAGTTGCGCGGATCACGTTTTCCATGATCCGGTCCAAATCATCAGGGAACAGCTCGTGCGCAAAATCCAGCGGGGTTCCGTTTTCTGCCCAGAACCGCATGTCTTTCTCATAGGCCCCAATAAGCAGCCCGTTGCCTTCCTGACGGAAGTAGTATTCGCCATCCCGGTCCGCGATTGAAGGTAAACGGCGCCCCATGTTGGCGACTTCGTCAATGCTCTCAGTCACAAAGTACTGGTGTTCGGTGGGCTGCAACGGGAATTCCAATCCCGCCAGCGCCGCAACTTCGCGCCCCCAGAGGCCAGAGGCGTTCACCACCCACTGCGTATGGATATCACCCTTTTCTGTCCGTACAATCCACGATCCATCCGGTAGCTGCTCAGTCCCGATCACAGGACAGAACCGCTCAATCGTTGCGCCCATCTTACGCGCCCCAGCGGCATAAGCCATGGTCACACCCGAGGGATCGACATTGCCGCCATCGGGTTCATACATGATGCAACGGATGTCATCGAATTGCGCCAGCGGGTGCAACTCCTTGGCCTGCTCACGGCTGACTTCGTGGAAATTCAAACCATAAAACCGGGCCTTTGCCTCTTGCAGGCGTAGCTGATGTTCCCGCTCTTCGGTCTGTGCTAGATAGAGCGAACCGGGTTGAAAGACGCCACAACCCTGACCGGTTTCTGTTTCCAGCTCTTTATACAGGTTCATCGTATAGTGCTGAATGCGGGTGATGTTGTTGTTGTCATGCAAGCCATGAATGTTGGCCGCAGCATGCCACGTGGACCCTGATGTCAATTCATCCCGTTCCAACAAGACTGAATCTGTCCAGCCGAGTTTGGCCAGATGATAAAGGATGGAACAACCGGCAAGGCCGCCCCCGATAACAACGGCCTGAGCGTGGGTTTTCATGGCGTGGCTTCTCCCTGATGCACTAAGCGAGAAGCTAGCCCGGACTGTGGCCCAACACCCGACAAATAATCAGGGTGTGAGCCACCGGATTTTTTGCTTAACTTCTCTGCAACCGACACTTTGCGTCGCAAACAGAGAGATCAGGCAGAGATATCCTTCATCGCGGCCAAAAACTGTGCCACTTCATGCGCGCTGTTGTAGTGGCACATAGAAACACGCACACAGCTATCCAACCCTAAGGGATCTAAGATGTTGCCGGAATAATGATCCGCTTTGCGCAGATGTGTCCGAATGCCATGCGCGTTAAGCGCCTTGACGACATCAACCGATGGCACACCCGAAACGGTCAGAGACACCAACCCCTCACGGGCTGGGTTATCCACCCCGCCCAGAATTTGCACGTTCTCCATATCTTTGAGACCTGCCAGATTTCCGGTTCCATGTATCATGGCATCAGTCAGCACCTTTTCCTGCGCATGGATCGCTTCGCCCGCAGCAATGAACTTTTCACGCCGGTCTGTCGTGTTGCTGACTTGTTCACCCAGCCATTCGAAATACGAAACCACATCAGACAAGGTGGCATAAGATCCAGTATCCCGCGTACCCATTTCCCAATTGTCCTCAGGGCCGTCGATCAATGAATTGTGCGGCAGCTTGGTCAAACGATCTGAAATCCAAGCAACACCATAGCCGTGGCGCGAAAACACCTTGTAGGGCGACACAACGTAGCCATCGATATCATAAGCTGTTAGATCCATGCGCCCGTGCGCAGCATGCTGAATGCCGTCAACGATGATATAGCAATCCGGGGCAACCGCACGGGTCGCAGCAGACACTGCTGCCACATCGACGCCCATGCCTGTGACAGGGGACGTGTGTACGATCGTCGCAACCTTTGTGTCTGGTGTGACTTTGCTGGCATAGGCCTCGGCTGTAACAGTTCCCGTTGCATCGTCATGAGGGACCAGTACATGCGTCTGACCAGCGACCCCCGCCCAACGAGCGCAGGCGCTACGGGTTGCAGGGTGTTCAAGCGTACTGCCAAGCACCTGTCCCTGTCCGGCGCCAAGACAGGCATTCATGATCAACCGGAACAACAACTCAGTCCCACTTTCACCAACAAAGAACTGCCCGGATGTCGCGTTCATAAAAACGCGCATGTCCTCTTTGGCTTTGTTGATCACCCGTACCAATTCGTGACTGCCAACATTGTCTCGACCTTGGTTATCAGGGATCGCCGCATATGTCTGAGACGTCTCGACAACAGATTTCAATGTCAAAGCCCCGCCCGCATTTTCAAAGAAAATCCGAGGGCCTTGCTGGGGGCAATGATCGATCTGGGCAAACCGGTTTCTTATTTCAGACAAAAGCTTAGGAGAGATGTTCGACATGAGGATTCCGTATTCTTGGCGAGAAATTTAGCCATAGGTTACGGGTGATTTTAAAAGAGGACACGCAAAACTTTACGTGACTTGCCCCTCGTTTTGATCGCAGCTAATCCGCTTCGCTTGTCACAACTCAAAATCTGCTTTGGACTGTGATCGGTGTTTTTATTGGTTCTTGCACAACTGCCGGGCTCAAGCATTTTCTGGCCACTTGCTCAGAATTTAGTGTATTCCAAGCTCAGCACAGCGCGACTTGGCTCCGTTTGCTTCCACAGTGCTTCCAGTGTTGGAGGCTGAACGCGAACGGCCCCGCCGAAGCGAGTTTTAAGGTATTGATATTGTGTTTTTACTTTGGTTTCGGGAGCTCGACACCAACGATACTTACCTAGCCTTCTTCACACTCTTGCCTAAAGTCGCATCGACCCGACAATTACGAATTTTGCCGTCCAGTTCTTGGATGACATTAGACTTAACCCCATCAGGATTGATAACTCATTACTATCGTTAAACTAGTTTCATAGCGGGTCTTGGACGGCACCTGATCCTGCTGGCGAATATGGGTCAGCTGATCGGATGAATGGTTGCCCGCGACTTTGCAAAGCTCACTTCTTGCGCAATACGGCCATGGCGGTACCTTGCGATAGCGTGAATGCAAGAATCAGGGCGGGTTGCAGGCCGACATCAGGATCGGATCTAGATGCGTGCGAACAAGGCGGCCCTTGGTGCAATTCGCTGGACACGCACGCCAACCCAAGAGGCGAGCACGCCCCTCAGGAAGTGACGCCTGGCGGAAGCAATCCGGACCTGCGTTGGCCGGCCAATTCAGGGAAAAAGGTCTGATGCCTACAGACCTCAGCTGCCTTCGTTCTCCTCATTGCCTTCATTACCTCCGTCGGCCAGTACAGGAGCAAAGCTGACCCCGGCGTGAACAGAGGGCTGAGACTGAAACAGAGCGACAACAAGATCGGCTAGATCATTCGAGTCGAATTCGAAAGAAAAAGTATGTGCGTGCATCAAAATGATCCCGAAGCTGATCCCGCCTGGGGTCCGGGAGAATGAAAAACAGCTGTTTTGGGGACAAAAGTCGCGGCTTCCCGCCGTATGAAAAAGAAGCTGCCCATTAGCGGGATTTTGGCGGCGCACTCGTTGATGACTACACCAACATATCCCAGGTGCCTTGAAAATATGTTGGCTTGGCGTTTCTTACCGGTGTTTTCAAGCTTGACCGTTAGAGTATTTCCCAAAACGGATTTACTGCCTTTGGCTGATACGCTGCTACTTAATTTTGCCCGCTTTAGGTGTATTCAAGCTAGTCTTAGAAAGACTTTTGTCGGCTTTGCGTTGGGTTCCAAGGCTACGCCCGCTGTGTCTGGCACGGATGACTGGAGCCAGCCCAAAGCAAACATTGGCTGGCCAAGTTCGCGCCGTAGTGCAACTTACGCGTTCTTGTCGTTCAAGTGCCGTGCTGTAGTTCGGGATTGAGATGATTGTCAGACTGAGAGAATGCGCTCAGTTACTGGCCATCTTCTAGCATCTTATGTGCCTCGGTGCCTGTCAGTTTTTGGTTGTTCGCGCTCAGTTCGTATGCAGTTTCGCCCATTTCGGTTCTGGCAGCAACATCTGCACCAGCTTCGAGCAAAGCTATGATATTCTCTGGCGATCCAAATTTCGCCGCGCCGTGTATTGGCGTCCAATCATTTGCTGTTTTCGCATCCACATCTGCCCCTGCATCGAGAAGCAACCTGACATTTTCAGTTGTTCCGGTTGCTGCCACGAAATGAAGCGGCGTTCGATCCCATTGATCCTTTGCGGTTACATCTGCACCTGCAGCAAGCAATGCAGAGATTACTTCTGGTTTTGCTCCCGCAACCCAGTGCAAGGCAGATTTTCCGATTTCATCCCTTGCATTCACATTGACACCTTGGTCGATCAATTGTTGAACACCTGCGGTTGTCGCTGACAAGTAGAATTCAGCGCCGCATAGATCGGTGCATTCGTCCGCTGCAAGCACTGGATTTGCAGCGAAAACCAGCACCGACGCCATAGCAAAATATGCGTATTTCATTGTAATATCCTGTTTGAACATGGCCCATAATAACACAAATACTCGCAAGCCTCTCCGTACGACAAATCGACCCAAAGCGATGGTCCGCTCAAGGCCAATGCAGGCATCACTACGATGACTTCAGTGATAGCGAGTTCGCTCCAATCCGCCATTGATGTCAAAATGACATGTCAACTTTGGGCTGGGGAGCGCCCTTCGCATCAGGTTTCAACGAACGTTGGTGTTGCGGGACGAAACTGCCGGAGAAGAATCTTACTTCAGCGGCTGACGCGGTATCCTGTGTAGATCCAAATGCATAGAAGAACTACTGCTGCAAAAACAGGGTCAATAAACTCAAGGCTCACCTCGCCCGGCATCTTTTCTTCTAACCAGTCCGATACAAAATTGTCGGCGCGTAAGACAATCCCGATAATGGCAAATCCGCCTAAGAACAGTGTTGCGCCCGCTGCTTCGCCAATTGCTTTGTGTTGGTATTGAGTTAGTGATTTTGGCAACAACCTAATAAAATCATTCAGTATTTTTCCGATGAACCAAATAGAGACAAAAAACAAAAATAAACTAAACCCAGCGTATGGGTTCTTGAGCGCCATTAGGCCGGAGATCGCCAACGGGATGACAAACCGCAACTTGTACTTCTCCGCGAAGCGATCAATCTTCTTATCCAATTGATCTGATTTCGTATCAGACAATGTCAGCTTCCTTTATGCTGGTCCGGCGAGAAGTTGGCTTATGGCAAGCGTCAAGTCAAACCAGCAGTTTGGGCTCGAAGCGGCCTACCGCAACTCGCCCAACGTGCCAAAATGCAGCCTTGCGCGTGAATGGCAGCAATTGTGGTCTGTTAGAATGTCGAACCTTGGCGCGGTCGGCGAATGGTATGGCGAGACCTACCAAAGACCTCCACGGATGCAGTGGATATATTCACTTAGGACACCCTTGGGCAGAAAGGTGTCAAAGCCTGACCTGTTAAAGACACCAGCCAGATACATTGGACTAGATCATCTGTCTGGGATCGCGTTTAGGCCAAAACCTGCGTGTTGTATGGGTCTCAGTCTTTTACCGGCAGTAGGCGCACAGTGCGCGGCAATTCGGAAAGGATTTCGACGCCGCCTGAATGCAGGAAGGCCACGTCTTCCAGCCGGATACCAAACTCCTCTTTCAGGTAGATGCCGGGTTCAACGGAAAACGCGTTTCCGACCCTCAAGGGTTCGGGGTAGTTGGCGGCGATATATGGAGGTTCGTGTACGTCAACGCCCAGTCCATGACCTGTCCGGTGCAGGAACTCCGGGCCAAAGCCAGCGTCCTGAATCACCGTACGGGCGGCCTTATCAACGTCACTGCACAGGGTGCCGGGCAGGGCGGCCGATTGCGCAGATTGGACAGCTTGTTCAACGATGCCAGCCACTTCATAGAACCGGGCATTCGGCCTGTCCCCATACCAGGCACAGCGTGTCATGTCTGAAGGGTAGCCTCGTAAGCGGCATCCCGCGTCGATTAGCACGGCCATATCAGGCTGCAGGGTATCTGTGGTCGTGTGATGGTGCGGATAGGCGCTGTTCTTTCCAAAAGCAACGATGCAAAAAGCGGGTTCTGCCCCATTTCCCACATAATGATCGTTGATGATATCGCGCACTTCGATTTCAGTCATACCGGTGTGCAAGGCCTCGAACGCCCGCTCAAAGGCAGCATCGTTCAAAAGTGCACTGTCTTTCAAGAGTTGTCGTTCCTCAGCATCTTTTTCAGCGCGCAGAAGGCCAACCGTATCCAGCGTGAAGCGATGTGTCGGGGTGTCCAACTGATCAAGGAGCAGGAACGAAAAATCAGTACGCATCATCTCGTCCAACACGATGCTGAGGCCGGGGCGTTTGACGTTTGCCTCGGTCAAAAGCTGCGTAAGGGCGCCCAGCGGACCGTCAGCATCGCTCCATTCAAAAAAAGGAACGTTGGCACATTGGGCGCGTGACGCCTCGGCGTTCAGGAGGGGCATGAGCACGCCAACTTGATTGTCGGTGACAATCGCCATAACCGGGCGCTCATCGCCATGTGGGTTCAGTCCCAAGAGCCATTGCATGTGGCTGCCCGGCCCGATGGCGACCAGATCAGTGTTGGTTTCCACCATTCGCTGGCGCAATCGCGCCAACCTGCTTTCCACAATATCAGACAAAGAGCCTCTCCTCAGTGGCAATACGTTGGGTGGGGTCAGCCGCGATGCCCGGGCAAACGGCCTTTCTGAGCGTCCTGCAAGACAACCAAAGTGCCGGTCCACAGCATACGCGCGGGGATGTCGCCCACGGTTTTCCACCCATGGGGCGTTATTCCATTGTAATGCAAGCTATCGCCCTCACGCAGTGTAAAGGTTTCACCATCCAAGCTTTTTTCGATCGATCCACTGAGGACGTATATGAATTCCTCGCCCTCATGTTGAAAAGTTTCGGACTGAAATCCCGGGGGACAATTCACGATGAAGGCTGACAATTCGTGACCTGGGAACTCGGTGCTGAGCGCTTCATAAGTTACGCCGGTGTCCGAGATCGAGAATTTGCGCCGCTGGTCGGCATAGGAGACAGCATCCCCCGGTTTGGGCGTGATCACAAAGTAGTCAAGGCCCAAGTCAAGCGCACGGGCAATCTGTGCCAAGGTTCCAAGCGAGGGCGTAGCATTGCCCCTTTCGACCTGCGACAGGTAGCCGACGGACACACCTGCCTTGTCGCAGAGCTCTTTAAGGGTCAACTTGCGCTTCTGTCGGCACTTGCGAATCAAGTTGCCAAGCTTTGCCGGTTCGATCTTTTCGGATGCTATCATGTCACACACCTCCTGATTGCAGGTGTAAGGCCCACGCAGGAGGCAGGTGATATGAAAAAAGGACGCATTCCGTCAGCCTGACAACTGCGCCAATCGGGGCATCAGATCAAGCAAATGGGCGGTATACTCCTGCTTGGGGTTGGCGAACAGCGTTTCAGTGTCCTGCACCTCGATCAACTGGCCCTGTTTCATCACACCAACGCGGTCACACATCTGACGCACCACCGGCAGGTCATGGCTGATGAACAACATGGTAAGGCCTAAGTATTCCTGCAAATCTTTGAGAATGTTTAGAATTTGCGCCTGAATGGACACATCCAACGCACTGGTGGGTTCATCGCAGATTAGGAACCGTGGCTGCGTTGCCAGGGCACGGGCAATCGAGATTCGCTGCCGCTGGCCACCTGAGAACTCATGCGGGTACTTCGCCGCTGCTGCACGAGTCAGACCGACACGATCCAGCAATTCGTGCACCCGCCCGCTAATCTGATCCGGCGGTAAGAGTTTGTGGTGTATCAACGGCTCGGCCACGATGTTTTCCACTTTCATGCGCGGATTCAGGCTTGAGAACGGATCTTGGAAAATCATCTGGATCTGTTTGCGATAGTTCGCAATGTCGACCGTGGACATGGCTGTGACGTCATCTCCGTCAAAGTTGATCTTGCCACCGTCAACCGGCAGGAGCGTGCCGATCATGCGCGCAACTGTGGATTTCCCAGATCCGCTTTCTCCGACAAGGCCAAAAACCTCACCATCATTGATGTCGAACGACACGTCATCTACGGCGGTGAAGTAGGTGCGCCGGGACGGTAGGATAGCGGATTTTTCCAAGAACTTCTTGGTGATCCCCTCGACTTCGAGCAGTGCGCCGGATTTGGACAGGGCCGGTTTTTTCCAGTTGCGGGCGAGGTCTTCGATCTTGAAGGTGGTTTCACGACCGCCATAACTGACCTGCTGGAAGCGGTGCAACTTGACCTGCGGGCGCGGCACGGCAGAGATCAGCGACTTGGTATATTCATGTTCCGGGGTGCTCAGAACCTTGTCGGTTGGTCCGTTCTCGACAACCTCGCCAGAGTACATGACGGTGACCTGGTCGGTGGTGTCGGCGATCACACCCATGTCGTGCGTAACAAGGATCACGCCCACCTGCGTTTCCGAGGCCAGTTCCTTGATAAGGTCAAGCACCTGCGCCTGAATGGACACGTCCAGCGCGGTTGTCGGCTCATCCGCAACGATGACTGAAGGATTGGAGCACAAAGCAAGCGCGATAACGACACGCTGGCGCATACCGCCCGAGAATTGATGCGGATACTGGTTGAACCGCGCGGTTGGGTTCGGGATCGATACCCGGTCCAGCAGGGCGAGCGCGCGTTCCTTTGCCTCGGCGGCAGAGACTTTCAGGTGCAGTTGGATCGTTTCGACCAGTTGTTCACCAATGGTGAACAACGGATTGAGCGAGGTCAGGGGATCCTGAAAGATCATGCCGATCTCGCGACCGCGAATGGCGCGCTTTTCCTCCGCACTGAGGTTGTCGATGCGGCGTCCCTTAAGCCAGATTTCTCCGGAAGCAATACGGGCAGGGTCGTCCAGGAGCCCGATGATGGCGTTGCCCGTCATCGACTTGCCCGCGCCACTTTCGCCGACAACACCGCGGATTTCTCCGGGGTAGATGTCATAGCTGACATTCTGTACAGGTTTGAACAGCCCGTGGCGCGTTGGAATTTCGACCGTTAGTTCACGGATGGACAATACGGGTTCGGTCATTTCAGCCTCGGGTTCAATACGTCGCGCAGCCAGTCACCCAGCATGTTCACACTGAGCGCCAGCGCCAGCAAGGTGCAGGCAGGGAAGAAAAGGATCCACCATTCACCGGAGAACAGGTAACCCTGTCCGATGCGGATCAACGTACCCAGAGATGGTTGCGTGGGGGGGGCACCCACTCCGAGGAAGCTGAGCGTGGCTTCGGCGATGATCGCCAGCGCCAGTGAGATGGTGGCAATCACCAGCACGGGTGACAGGATGTTGGGCAGAATATGACGCAACATGATGGTCGAAGGGCGCCGCCCAATCAACCTGGCCGCCGACACGTAGTCCTTGTTCTTTTCCACCAACGTCGCGCCGCGCACAACGCGAGCGAACTGCACCCAGTCGCTAAGACCAATGGCGAGGATCAGTACCCAAATTGCCATTTGGTCGCGGTGTTCGATCGGAGTGATGCCTTTGGCAATACCAAAGATCAGCATCGCAACAAGGATGGACGGGAAGGTCAGCTGCACGTCGGCGGCGCGCATGATGAAACTGTCGGTCCAGCCCCCGAAATACCCGGCCAAAAGACCGAGAAAGATGCCAAGAACCACTGCGAACAAAACGGCTGCAAAGCCTACGAATAGCGAAATCCGCATACCGTAAAGGATGGTCGAAAACACGTCCCGCCCCTGATCGTCGGTGCCCATCAGGAAGGTCTCGCCCGTAAAGGCATTTGGCGTCATCGGCGGTGTGAAACCGTTCATCAAGTTCAACGATGTGGGGTCGAACGGGTTGGTTGTCGCAATCAAAGGGGCGAATATGGCCGACAGGATCAACAGCATCGCCACGGCGGCCGACACCATCGCGACGGGCGAGTGGCGGAAAGCGTAATAGAGGTCACTGTCCAGCGCGCGGCGTAGCCGGGATGGGCGCGCCGATTGCGTTTCTTTTTGCGCAGAAATGGGTTGATCGGTCACTTGGCACTCACCCTTAAACGTGGATCGATGAAGGCATAGAGGATATCAACCAAGAGGTTGATGACGACGAACATCACCGAAATCATCATCAGATATGCGGCCATGACCGGGATATCGACAAACTGGATTGCGTTGATGAACAAAAGCCCGAGGCCGGGCCACTGAAAGACAGTTTCGGTGATGATCGCAAAGGCGATGATTGCCCCCAATTGCAAACCGATCACAGTGATGACCGGGACCATTGTGTTCTTGAGCGCGTGGCGGAAGTTGATCACTCGGTCGCTCAGCCCGCGCGCGCGGGCAAAGCGGATGTAGTCTTGGCGCAGCACTTCGAGCATCTCGGAACGCACCAGCCGCATTATGAGGGTCATTTGGTAAAGTCCTAGGGTGATCGCCGGCAGGATAAGCGCCTTGAGACCGGATTCAGTCAATAAACCGGTGGTCCAGCCGCCAATCTTGACCACCTCACCGCGGCCAAAACTAGGCAGCCATCCGAGTTCAACTGAAAACAGGTAGATCAGCAGAATACCAATCAGGAAGGTCGGCAGGGACACCCCAATCAGGGAGGCAGACATGATGAAATGGGCGGCGAAACCGTCGCGGCGAATGGCGGTAAACACACCCAGCGCAATGCCCATCACAACGGCAAAGATCGCCGATAGAGCGGCCAGTTCCAGCGTGGCCGGAGCGCGCTCCTTGATAATCTCAGAGACTTCGCGACCCTGACGGTAGCTGATGCCAAAATTGCCTTGTGCCGCTTCATTGAGGAATTTGAAGTACTGTACAGGAAGCGGTTTATCGAGGCCCAACTGCGCGCGCAGACGCTCAACGTCGTCCATCGTGCGTTCTTGGCCAAGCATGTTGTCAATCGGGTCACCCACAAAGGTGAACATAGAAAACGCAATAGCGCCGGTAACGACCAGAACCAGCATAGATTGGAACACACGCTTTAGGATGAATGGCAACATCGCAGAGGCTTTCTTGTGCCAATACACGTGGGGTCACGCGTTGAATTGGCGGGTCACGGAAGGGGGCCGGGGCGAGGAATTCCTACGACGCCCGTCAGAAACGGGCCGCCCGCAATAGGCAAGCGGCCCAGATTGATTTACTTCATGGTGAAGTATTTGACGCGGGGCTGATCTTCGGGATCAACCTCGATGCCGACACTGTCACTCATGCCCCAGTTCAGCACTTGGTGGTGAATTGGGATATAGAGCTGCTCGTCCTGAACAACCCGCCAAATGGCGGCGATATCCGCGTTCCGGGCGTCCAGATCGGTGTTGGAAGCCAGCGATTTGATCTTGGTGTTCACGTCACTTTTGTCAAAGCCGGTTCCGTTCCAGGTTCCGATATCGCTTCCACGACCATGCACCAGAAAGTTGAAGATGTATTCCGAATCGTATGTCGGAACACCCCAGCCCAGCATGTAGAAGTCGGTCTTGCCGTCCGTGATTTTGGGGAAGTGCTGTGCCTTGGGGATGGCGTCCAGATTCACTTTGATGCCGATCTGACCCAGCATGCCGACTGCGGCTTGACAGATCGCTTCGTCGTTGATGTAGCGATCATTCGGGCAGTCCAGACGGATCGAGAAGCCTTCGCCGTAGCCGGCTTCGGCCATAAGTGCTTTGGCGCCGTCCATATCAGTGGAGCTTTCACCGTCCATCGCCGCGGTCCAGCCATTCACAAAAGGTGGTGCGATCATACCGGCAGGCTGAGACTGGCCACGCATCACGACCTGACGGATGGCATCGCGATTGATCGCCATGGACATCGCCTTGCGCACGCGTACGTCTGCCAGTGGGTTCTTACCATCGACGTTGTCGGCTTCAAGGTCAGCCGCGCCCTGGTTCATCCCAAAGAAGATCACACGGTTTTGTGGGGCCTGTTTGACAGTCAAACCATCTGCACTGTCCACGCGGGCCAAATCCTGTACCGGCATATCCTGAAGGAAGTTCACCTCACCCGACAGAAGTGCAGCAACACGCGTGGCGGCGTTCTGGATCGGGGTATAGACGATTTCGCTGACTTCCAATGGGAAGTCGTTGCGGCCCCAGTACTCTTCGTTGCGCACCATGACGGTTTTCACGTCAGGCTCGCGGCTGACCAGTTTGTAAGCGCCGGTGCCGTTCACATTGGTGGTCGCAAAGGTAATTTCGCCACCTTCAAAGTCTTGCACGTCGACTGTGTTGTTCGCCTCGGTCCAACCCTTGTCCATCATGAACAGGTTAGTCAGATTCGACGGAAGGATCGGGTTTGGACCGTCGGTTTCAATCTCAACAGTATGGTCGCCAACTGCGCGCACGGCGGTGATCGAGCCGATGAGCTCTTTCATGTCCGAGTTCGGCTGTTTCGCACGCTCAAAGCTGAACACCACGTCCTCGGCGGTGAAATCTGCTCCATCGTGAAATTTCACACCTTTGCGCAGGTTGAACACCCAGACGTTCGGATTGTCAGCACTGGGGGCCCAGTCAGTCGCCAGAGTCGGAACGAACGCGCCGCTGGTGTCGCGGATAATCAGCGGCTCATACATCTGGTGACGCATGGTGTGGCTGGGGCCTTCGTTTTGCGAGTGCGGATCCAATGTCAGGGCGTCACCCGCGCGAGCCCATTTAAGGGTTTCGGCGTTGACCACGGCAGTTGACGACATTAGCGCCGCAACCGTCAGGAGTGTTAGTGTCTTTTTCATGATGACCTCGCTGTTAGTAAGTGTTTTCCGCAAGCAGTTGTATTTGTTTTTTCTGATCAGATTGTTCGGCAAAGAAGCACTCATTGGTCTCCCGGGTCGCTTGTATTTTTGGAACAAGAAACGCCCCATCTCGGTGATTGCCGATTAAAGTTCAGGCTTGCAGATATCGCCACGCCACAGTGTGGTGTTACGCAGTCAGGACCCTAAAAAAATTATTTGGGGTATACAATAATAATTTTTCTCAACCTCAGAGCACGTTTTTTGTTGGCAGTGACGATGGGCAAAGGGACATGTCGCTGGTGTCATGAACCACTCCAGCTTTTTAAGAGGCTCCAAATCGAAGAAGGAGTGGAGCCATAGCAAGAGACATCAGAGCAAACTGCCATTGGCCCGAGACACGCGTGAGAGAGGGCGCTCACTGTTGGCAGGTCGCCAAACCAAGCGAGGAATCCGACCTGCGCTTTGTTGGCCTGAAATTTGATATCGACCTGAGCATCGAAGCGGACCTGCGCGTATTTTAATCGGCCTGGAGGGGCATTCTTTTTCGGGGCGAGATCGCTGCGGAGCACATCACAATTTCAGGCTAGGACTTCATAGCACGCACGATATCCAAATGGCTTGCACGTTGTACCTTTGCCGAGGCCACCCAGAATGCTCTCGCTGACCAAACGTGGGAAGCCCGCACTTGCAACTTTACAAATTGACAAGGCTTCGCAAAAGCGGACATGGAACGAACGGTAGCTTTGTCCGCATTCCGATCATTCAAACAGACTAAGTGGCGGACCTACGGCGAACGTCCGCTTCGGCTGGCTGCTGAGCAGTATTTTGCAAATCGCGCGAACGGCCCAAAGCTGCCGCAAGCCGACCCCATTTTTGCCGCGACGCAGAGCCACTAAACCTGACATTCGACGCACAGCGCAGCATTTCCGGTATTCGGAGGTCTGCAGTGTGGACAAAGCTTCCGCTGAAGGAATGCCTCCTATTGGGAAAGACAATCATGCTGACACTTCCCACGAAGCGGGCTGTTTCTTCACGAGTTTCCACATTGCTGCAAGCGCCAGAACGCCAAAAGGCAAACAGGCAAGGAACACCCATTTGGCAACGTCTACTGCCTCCTGAGTCGTATTCATGGAAACAAAGCCAGACGCGTTTGCGACGATCCCGATATAGGCAGCCTCTAAAGCGTATCCTAATCTCTGAACGGTAGGCATCGCGCCCGAAATGCGTTGCACTTCACCCGGTTGCGCCAGCGATGTCGTGCGCCGAAGAATGAAGGTCCAGGCTAAACCCGGCGCCATCCATTGCGGCAAATACCGAGATCAGCCAGACAGGCCCATTGGGAACTGAATAGAGAAACCCTGCGATGCTCAAAACAACCAGCGTGATTCCGGCGGCGATCATCTGACAGTCAAATCGTTCGGGCGACCCGCTTACAAGGACCGCTGCAATCGACCAACCGATGGAGGAACAGGCAATGATATAGCCTGCAGCCAATGCAGAAACACTGTGAATGGCGATCACCAGCAACGGGCCAAAAGCGGCCAGAGCGACGGTGGCGATGGACAATGACAAGATCATCAGAAGAGCGGCCCCCGTTGTTGTGCTCAGTCCGAACGGGTGGATCGGCAGCAACCTGTCTGGCACGGCACGGCCATCAAGGCGAAGGAAATAGACTAGACACAACAGGCCCGTTACCACCAGAAGCGAGGTCTTCAACGGTCTGACTTCAATGCCCCCCGAGGACACCAACAGGACCGCCAGGCACAACAAGGCGAGCCGCCGCATGGGAAACTTACCGGGGGCCGCGGTTTGAGCGGCAACCTGTTTCGGTCGCAGGGCAATCCAGATAGCCAATCCGAAGGCCTGAAGCGCGAAGAAGCCGAAGCCCCAGCGCCATGTGGCATATTCCACAAAGACGCCGCCAATCAGGGGGCCGAGAAACGCTGAAATGCCCCAGAAGGTCGACACCACGGCCATAGCCCGCGCCGTATAGCGGCGTGGGAAAATCACCCCCACAGCCACGAAGGCCATAGCAGTAAGCCCACCACCACCCAGCCCCTGCATGGTGCGTCCAACCAGTATTAGCTCCATCGAAGGGCTGACGGCGCTCAGAAGGCACCCAATCCCAAATAGTGCAGACGCAACGCTCATGGGCCCTCGCAGCCCATGTCGCATCGTCATCAATGCACTCGGGGCACCAGCCACGACGGACGCGATCTCATAAAGCGACACCGACCATCCGACCAACGCAGCCCCGCCAACGTCGGGGACAATCGAGGGGAGCATGGTGGCAACAATGAGCCCGTCGGCTGCATGCAACCAGACGGCAAGGCAAACCAGTGCCAGAGACGACGCACAAGAGCTCGTCAGGAACTCTCGCCATGATACAAAACTGTCAGCATCAATTACCGCCATCATTACCTCCTACGCTTTGACAGCCTCCCTGAGGCATCCTCTACCTAAGTTGAGGTAAAGGGAAAAATTCAATAACAGAGGATTGTTTCCATCAGAGACATCAACTGCCGCAACGGCGCATGCACTCTCGTTGTGGTGTAAGGTGAAAAGCTAACTTTGGCGCCAGGTGCTGAATTGGTCTCAAAGCCGACTGGCGGGTTTGCAGCACCTGATTATACACCAAAAGTCCACCGCCAGTGGTCTGATCTGCCACGCCGGATGCCCCCGCCCCCTCCCAGCCAAAAGCTGACGTTCACTTGATCTCAAGTGGTGGCGACTCTCCTGTCGAATTCAAGCCGCGCGTCGCCAACCAATTTCTCGTTGGGATACAGGATCTAAGCTTGAAAGCAGATCTTCTTGCAGGGCCTCATCTCGGCCCAGATGCCAACTGTTCCCATTATGAATAATCGGGCAAACCATCAACTTGGGGAGGGCGGCTATCTGCGCCTCAGCTTCCGAGCTTTTCAGTAAGTGGATGAGTGAGGGGTCGTCATTTCATTTTCGATCCACGTGTCGATCTCAGAACTTTACAACCAGTCGGCCAACTCCGCTTCGCTCGTCGTCAGAGACCACTCGAGCCGTTTGAACCCGTTGCTAAGTCGGGGCGATTATAAGCGACGCACCTAAATCAAGCTTACTGTACCAAGCCGAGCATACCCCCAATTTGACGCGTCCTTTGCCCCAGTAAAAGTTGGTAATTGCCGCCTCGTTTCGATGGGCGAATCGTATAAATTTGCATCAGTGTGCTTCCAGACCAAATCAGGTTCGCATCGCACTAAAGTGTTTAGCACTTTGCGTTTTTACCTAAATCACACTTGGGAAACGCAGAATTTCCAAATGCGCAGCAATCAAGAAATGGTCGCATTAACAGTTAATTTAGCAAGTTTTTTGCCTTCGCAATTGTACCCAAGTAAAGGTGCGGGTCATCTCAAAACAAGAAAACAGGAGAAAACGCTTCAAATCCTTGTAAGGTGAGCCTCTTTTGGGGGTGGCGTGAAATTTCACGGAGCCCCCGTTTGTATAAAAGGGTGGCGCGTGAAACTTCTATTCCCAGCTGGAAAAACTGTACTTTCTTATCATGCGCAATGGTCCCATCTCTTCGCGTCATGGGGCGAGCCCTCATATAGAATGGACTTCAATTTTTCTTTCGGAAGATTTGGCTCCGACCTCTTGATTGGCGGAATAGGCCGAGACTTTATTTTTGGCGGTTTCGGAAATGATAGAATTCGTGCAGGAGCAGAGGCTGACCGGGTCTTTGGTGGCACAGGAAACGATCGCATTTGGGGCAACAGCGGCAACGACAGGCTTTTTGGCAATAGCGGGCACGACCGGATATGCGGCGGCTCCGGGTCAGATTATGTGCGCGGCGGGTCGGGGAACGATCGGTTGTGGGGCAACAGCGGCAACGACAAACTTTATGGCGATAGCGGGCACGACCGGATTTGGGGCGGCTCCGGGTCAGATTATGTGCGCGGCGGGTCGGGGAACGATCGGTTGTGGGGCAACAGCGGCAACGACAAACTTTATGGCGATAGCGGGCACGACCGGATTTGGGCTGGTTCCGGATCGGACTACGTGCGTGGTGGATCGGGCAACGACCGAATTTGGGGCAACAAGGGCAACGACATTCTTCACGGCGACCAAGGGCGCGATCGGCTTTATGGTGGGCGCGATGATGACGTCCTGAACGGTGGCTCCGGAAACGATTTCCTACACGGTGGGACCGGGTATGACGTTGCGGTGTTCACAGGGGCAATCGAGAATTATACAATCACCCAACGAACAGAATTTGAATGGTTGGTTGTAGGGCGGGACGGTCGAGACGTTGTGCGTCACGTCGAAATGCTGAAGTTTGACGACGCTCAGTTGTCGCTCGTTTCTGCAAACAGAGACCCTGTCATTCTGCCGCAAACAGCAAATACCGATGAAGATACACCGCTTGAAATCGACACTTTGTTGGCTGGGGCTACAGATCCTGATGGTGATACGCTGGAGACTACCAGTGTATTGGCAAGTGCTTCGGGGGGTTTGGTTTCGCTTACCGCCGATGGCAACGTGATATACAATCCTAACGGTGCATTCGAGGCCTTAGCAGCGGGCGAAACGGCGTTGGATACGTTCGTCTTTACGGTGTCTGACGGCAACGGTGGCACTGATACCGAAACGGTTTCGGTCACCATCACCGGCACCAACGACCTACCGAGTGCGCAGAACGATTTTGCCAATGGCCTTGCGGGCGACAGCCTGACCCTCAACCTGACTGGTAACGACAGCGATCCGGACACAACGGACGATCTTACTATTGCTGCGCTCGACACCACGGGCACAACTGGCATTGTGATGCTGGGGGCAGACGGACACTCGGTAAGCTATGATCCAAACGGCGGTTTTTCTGCGCTGCCAACAGGCGAAACCGCTGTGGACAGTTTCTCATACACCGTGACTGACGGGAATGGCGGTTTCGACACGGCCACCGTCAGTGTAACGATCACCGGTACAAATGACGGCCCCTTTCCAGTTGATGGATTGGCAAGCGCAGAGAACATGGCGGTCGGATACACCGACTTGCAGGGCGACCAGATTGACGGCACCGATGGCAATGACGACACGATCTTTGGCAACGGTGGTGACGATAGGATCTACAGTGGGCTTGGCAACGACACCGTGGATGGCGGCGCCGGTGATGATCTTTTTCAAATTCGTCTTGCGGGACCGGGCATTGATACCGATGTCATCATTGGCGGCGAAACCGATGAAGACGGCGGTGGCGACTCCCTTGATGCGCACAGCGTGTTTCTCAATCTGACCCTGACACTGACCGGGGCCGAGGCTGGTACGCTTCAAGAAGGTGCACAGACAACCACTTTCTCTGAAATCGAACGGTTCATCTTTGGAGATGGGGATGACACTTTTTCTGGCGCGGGCTTTGACAGTGCGGTTTACGTCGACGGCAATGACGGCACCGACAGCATTGTAACGGGCAACGGCGACGACACCCTGATGGGTGGCTTTGGGCGCGACACGATCGACGCGGGCAATGGCAACAACCTCATTGACGGTGGCGATCAGGACGACAGCATCACTAGCGGAGACGGCAATGATACTGTCGATGGGGGTGACAACAACGACACCATAAATAGTGGCGCTGGCGATGACAGCGTCCTTGGTGGATCTGGCGACGACAACATTACCACCGGCGCAGGCAGTGACACGGTGGATGGCGGCACCGGCAACAATACAATCAACACAGCCAGCGGCGTAGAGACAGCAGACCCCAATGATGACCGGGATCTGGTGAATACCACCTCTGGTTACAACAGGATCACCACCGGCGAAGGCGCAGACACGATTAACTCTGGCGATGGCGAAGACACCATCGATGCTGGGTCCGGCGACGATATTATCAACGCCGGCGGAGACGACGACAGTGTGCTGGGCGGTACGGGCAATGACAGTATTCTGGGCGGGGATGGGCAGAACACCATTCACGGCGGCGACGGCAACGATACGCTGGAAGGTGGCGCAGACACAGATGTTCTACGTGGCGGCGCGAACGATGATCTGATATCCGGGCGCGGCGGCGGGGATCGCATCGTGGACGACGCCGGAGACGACACGATTCATGGCAATGAAGGCAACGACTCGCTCTGGGGTGGTGTCGGTACCGACAGCCTGCTTGGCGGCGATGACCGTGACCAGATTGTTTATGGCGTGTCCACAGATGCATATGGCGACACGGTTGACGGCGGTACTGGTGGTGACGATGTCGACACGCTGGATCTTTCGCGCTTTCAACAGCTGTTTCGGATCGTCGGTCAATTTCTGGACGCCGACGGCGATTCAACCTCGGGTACTGTTGAGTTCCTTGATGGTGACGAGGTATCCGGTCTGCTGGAATTCTCAGAAATTGAGCATATCCTGACGCCTGCACCGGTTGCCGTCGATGACTCCGCGTCCGTCGGCGAAAACGACACCGTTGCCACTGAAATCAATCTGACAGACAACGATTACGAGCCGGATTTTGGCGACACCCTCAACATTGCGTCTGTCGACACAACCGGTACGGACGGATCGGTCACGATAAACATTGACGGCCAAACGGTAGACTATGATCCAAATGGCGCATTCGAGTGGCTGGGCGTTGGCGAATCCGCAATCGACACGTTCACCTACACGGTGCAAGACTTTGAAGGCTTTACAGACACCGCTACGGTTTCTGTAACAGTCACAGGGTCAAACGATCTGCCAATTGCTCTCGCAGATAGCGCGACAGTGGGCGAGGACGATACGTCACCCACCAATATCAACCTCACGAGCAATGATATCGACCCTGACGCGTCGGATGTGCTTGCCATCCAGTCGGTCGACACCACCGGCACGCTGGGGACTGTGTCGATTAACGCGGACAATGCTTCCGTAGACTATGACCACAATGGTCTGTTTAACTATCTGGCCGTCGGTGAATTTGTAATCGACACTTTCACCTACACCGTGTCAGACGGCAACGGGGGCACAGACACAGAAACGGTCAGCGTCACTATTCACGGGGAAAACGACGCGCCAGTCGCGTACGATTACCCAACATCAGTGAATCTAAGTGAGGGCGACGTTACGCAATTGTCGATGTCTTACAACGACATCGACCCCGACACATCGGATGTTGTTGAGATCCAGTCCATCAATACAACCGGCGTATTGGGCAATGTGACGATAAACCCTGACAGACGCGGGGCCACCTATGATGCCAATGGGGCGTTCGATTACCTGGGTGAAGGTGAAATAGGTAGTGAGACTTTCACCTATGTCGCGACGGACAATAATGGCGGAACGGACACCGCCAATGTTCTCATCACAATCTTCGGTACCAATGATGGGCCGACCGCGGTGGATGACACCGGTTCGGGCAACGAGACAGGTGCCATCAACATTGACCTCACCGGCAATGACACCGATCCCGAGGTGGCAGATGATCTTGAGATCCTTTCCATCAATACAACAGGCACACTGGGGTCGGTCACGATAAATGCGGACAATGACTCTGTCACCTATGACCCGAATTCTGCCTTTATTGACCTGTTAGCTGGTGAAACAGCGGTCGATACCTTCACATATACGATCTCAGACGGGAACGGCGGAACAGACACCGCAACCGTAAGCGTGACATTGCATGGTGTTGATCCCGATCCTGTCGACGGGTTGGAGACCGGTGAACTCATGGAGGTGGGTTATACCGATCTGCAGGGCGACCAGATAGACGGGCCTGATGGTCTGAACGACATTATCTTTGGCAATGGGGGCGACGATACAATCGCAAGCGGTAGGGGCCGTGATACCGTTTATGGGGGCGCAGGGGATGATCGTTTCCTGATCGTGCCAGATGGAACGGGCATCGACGCGGACCAGATCATCGGCGGTGAAACCGATGAGGACGGCGGCGGCGACACGCTGGATGCAAGCGCTGATTCCCGCAATCTCAGAATCACTCTGACAGGATCAGAACAGGGCACGCTGACGGCTGGTGCCCAAGTTACAACCTTTGAAGAGATAGAGCGATTTATCATGGGTGTAGGAGATGATGATTTCAACGCGCGGACCTCCTTGGATAGCCTCTACATCGATGCAGGCGATGGCGATAACGACATTTCTACCGGCTTTGGCAATGACACGATCATCGCCGGCGATGGCAACGGCATTGGCGAAAGCGACTTCCGCTCTGAGGGCGGCAACAATTTCATTCAGACTGGTGCAGGCGACTCTACTGTGGACACCGGTGATGGAAACGACACCGTTATGACGGCCTCGGGAGACGATCGCATCACCACGGGTGGTGGTGACGACAGCATTGTGGGTCTCGCCGGGCTTGACGTCCTCCGATCCGGCGACGGAAATGACACCATCAACGGCGGAAATGAGGGAAGTTACATTTTTTCCTCTGACGACTTCGCGTTTTCTGCCGATGACAAGGACTTGATCACCGCGGGCCGCGGCGACGATACAATCTTTAGCGGTTGGGATAATGACACGATCATGTCCGGATCGGGCCATGACTATATCGAGGCAGGCGAAGGCAATGACTCGGTTAACGCTGAAGCTGGCGACGACACAGTCCTGGGTGGAGATGGCAATGATACCATCTCAGGGGGGGGTGATCGGGACAGTCTGGATGGTGGCGATGGCGACGACACAGTCCTTGGTGGAAGTGGCAATGATACCATCTTGGGCGGTCGTGGTCGTGATAGTCTGGTTGGTGGCGATGGCAACGACACGTTCCTGTTCGGATTTCAGGATAGCGATGGGGACACCGTCGAAGGGGGGGATGACTACGACATTCTGCACCTGACTGGTTTCGGTCCGTATCGCATTGTCGACGAGGTTATTGATCCAAGCGATCCGAGTTCGATGTCCGGCACCGTTGAACTCCTCCAAAGTGACGGCATATCTTACAGGGCCGCAATTTATTTCAGTTCAATCGAAGGGTTTGTCTTCGTGTGAACCAATCGAAGGCCGCCCTGATCTATCCTGTGATCCTTGTCGAGGGCACTGAGCAGGCTGTTGGTCCGCTATCTGCGCAATGCTGCCATTGGCACCTCTTGTGGTAGTTTGTCCGGCGCTCACTGGAGTTAGTATTGGAGTCTGGAGATCGTCTTTCCCTAGATGCTTGCGGATCTCGCCATCGAGCAACGACAATTGGGCCGAAGCCGCCTTGATACGCCCGTTCAGCCATTCCCTCTTGGTCTTAGAGCGGCGTTCCTTCTTCAGTTCCTCCGGGAGCTTGTCTCCCCTCTGAATATCCAGAGGCTGCACCGCCGCCGCATACCTGTCGTGTAGGTGCTCATAGCTGTTCAACGCCGCAAACGCTGGGTGCTTTTGGTGGCTGACCTGTTTGACCGTCCGACGCTTGGTTTTCTTGTTATAGGTTGGAACAATCACTGCATGGATATGCGGGGTGGTTTCATCGAGGTGTGTGGAAATATGGACTGCGTCCTTGCCGAATTCCTTCTTGAGCCATTTGACACTTTCACGGACCCAGGGGTTCAACCTCTCTCGGTCGTATTCCCCGCCTTGGTCTGGACGACCGGGGCGAAAATACTCCGGCGAAGCTGACAGCAATACGCGTGTGATTGGTTTCTCATTGCGCTTGTCGATCTTCGCCCCTGTCTGATCCAGATATTTCCTGACAGCCGTCTCAGGGCACTTATCGAGTCCGATGGAAGCGTTGAGATGGGTCTTAGCCTTATCTGTGTGGGTTTGATCCCCAATCTCTCGGCGCTCATGCTGCGCATGCGCCTTGAGGGCGTTGAAGCCGATCCGCTCAATATTCAAAACTGCTTTCATACAAGGGATATGGTTCCCAGAGAGCGCTCACAAAACAAAACTGGTTTTTCATAGCTCACTATGGAAAAATAGGGCCCCGCCTTCGGCACCCCATTTTTCGCTCGCTCTACGAGGTTTTTGAAAGGTCAAAAGAATCGCCCGCACCGTCACAGACGGCGCGGGCTTCCGCATGCCTATGCTTCAGGTTTCAAGGCTCTTTCGTGCTGCATTTTGAATGTCCCAGTCGAAGGAGAACCGAATGAACCTCTCGAAGATGATAGACCTGATCGCCGAAGTCGCCGCAAAGCAAGGGTCCCAGGAGGGAAACTCGAGAGAGGAGGCTCCGGATGCAATGCTCCCTATCATATTGGAATCGCTTGGCGTTCCAAGAGCATTTTCGTCTTTGGCGGGATTTTTTCACTTGAAGCCTTGCCATAAAGTTGAGCATGTTTGACGAAGATTGAACGGTGGCATTTTCATGCAGCAGCCACGCGTTGCCCTTTACGCCCGCTATTCCACTGACATGCAGAACCCTAAGTCTGTCGATGACCAATTTCGGGAATGCAAGCGCCACGCGGAACGCCAGGGCTGGGTGGTTGATGACACTTTCGCAGATCGTGGGATCTCAGGTGCAACCGGCGACCGGCCGGAGTATCAAAGGCTGCTTTCATCCGTCCGTGATCGGAAGTTCGACATGTGTTTTGATTGAACACATCGACCGCCTGGGACGCGATAGCGAGTTGGTCTGGGCATTCTATAAAACCGCAACCCACGCCGACACGGAAATCCATCAACTTGGCCGTGGTAAGCTTGGCATGATGGATGTCGGCGTCCTTTCCACTTTTGCCGCGCTCTTCCTGGAAGAGTTGGGAAAGAAAACTCGCCGAGGACTGGAAGGAAAGGTCGCAGGCGGCAAGAGCGGAGGCGGCCTTTACTACGGATATCGAGTAGCGACCGGCTCATACGGTGAAACTCTCACGGGAGAGTTTGCAATCGTGGATGAGCAAACTGCGATCATCCGTCGGATTTTCCAGGAATACGCAAACGGGAAATCTCCTCAAAAAATAGCAGAGGGCCTCAACCACGACGGCATTCCCGCCCCAAGAGGACGCGGAGCCGGATCAGGCCATTGGAAGCAAAACACAATCAATGGAAACCGGGCGCGGGCCATTGGATCCTGAACAACGAATTGTATATTGGTCGCTACCTTTGGGGGCGGCTTCGTTATTCGAAACATCCGAAGACTGCCAAGCGTGTGCCTCGACCGGTTCCCAGAGAGGGCTGGCAAATCGCTGAGATGCCGAGACAGCGCATCCTGGAGCAGGACCTCTGGCTTGCAGTGAAGACGCGTCAGGATAGCCTTGCTCGGCAGCGGTCGAAGCTTAAGCCAACAGACGCAAAGGGCTTGTCTGCATCCCAGGGATTACGTTGGCGGAAATACCTCCTCTCTGGCCTTTTGCAGTGCGCACAGTGCGGGCTCTGCAAAGGCCCGGCGCTTTTACTGCGCCAATGCAAAGGAAAAGGGATCATCTGTCTGCACAGGAATGCCCGGCTTGAGAGAAGACCCCGCCGCAGAAACCATCCTATGCAGCCTACGGGAGCACTTGTTGCGAAATGAAGCATTTCAAGAGTTCAAAACCCGGTATTTCCATCACTTTCTACATCAGGAAAAGGGCAACGGGGAGGCCCTCCACTTACATGATCAAAGGTCCAGAGAGCTTGAAAAGAAGATCTCGAACCTGATGGACGCAGTTGAGAACGGTCAGCATTCAAGCGTGATTGTTGAGCGCCTTAATTCATATGACCAGGAACTCAAAACACTGCATGAAACGAGAGATCGGCTGATCCCCAAGCCAATCAGGCTCCCCGATGATATGCCGTCCCTGTATAGGGGATACATCGATAACCTGGTGTCCACCCTGACAGACGAAAGTGTGGTAAGCAGAGCGAGCGATGAACTGCACGAGTTGCTGGATCGTGTCGTCGTTTCATACGATCAAGACGCCAAGAACCATCTCTTGGACATGTAGGGCAACCTGATCACCGTGCTCAAAAAGGCAAAACCTGCCAGTGAGGCAGGCATTGACTCTGACGAAAGTTCGCTAAATTTGGTTGCGGGAGTAGGATTTGAACCTACGACCTTCAGGTTATGAGCCTGACGAGCTACCGGGCTGCTCCATCCCGCGCCATTTTGAGCGTTTGTGCTCGGCGCCTCCAAGCGGTGTTTTGATTGGAGTCATTTTGTTTGTGATCGCTTAGAGATTATGAGGTATTTATTAGGTTTGGCGGTGACCTACTCTCCCACGTCTTAAGACGCAGTACCATCGGCGCGACAGTGCTTAACTTCCGGGTTCGGGATGGGACCGGGTGTTTCACTTGTGCTATGGCCACCAAACCGAATAAATACCTCATTTCCTGCGATTTTATCGCAGGGAAAATATCAACGTTGTCTGTTTGTCATGTATTTCAGTGTTGTGATGTATGCTTTTGTTTGTCCGTAAAAGTCTTGCTTTTACTGGATCAAATCAAGCCTATCGAGCCATTAGTACCAGTCAACTGAATGCATTACTGCACTTACATCTCTGGCCTATCGACGAGGTGGTCTACCTCGGCTCTCAGGGATACCTTGTTTTGAGGGGGGCTTCCCGCTTAGATGCCTTCAGCGGTTATCCTGTCCGTTCATAGCTACCCAGCACTACCGTTGGCACGATAACTGGTCCACCAGTGGAACGTTCACCCCGGTCCTCTCGTACTAGGGGCAACTCCTCTCAAGTATCCTACACCCACGGCAGATAGGGACCGAACTGTCTCACGACGTTCTAAACCCAGCTCACGTACCTCTTTAAACGGCGAACAGCCGTACCCTTGGGACC
>OMPR01000007.1 GCA_900313015.1 Rhodobacteraceae bacterium EL53
GATGTGTATCAGACACCGCACTGTCACCTACGAAGTTGATGACGGCACCACCTCGACCACCAACACCGCCACGCTGGTGGTGAATGGGGTCAACGATGCACCCACGGTTGCGGCGATCACGGCGCCTGCTGTCACCGAAGACGACGGCACGGTCAGCATTGATCTGCTTCTGGGTCAAAGCGATGTGGACGGCGATGCGCTGACCACCTCGGTGACCACGGTGGCCTCTGACAATGTGGGCCGCACCGTGGCCTTCAGCGTCAGCGGCGATCAGATCACCATCGATCCGGCGCAGTTCAACGACCTGGATGACACCGAAAGCGAGACGGTCACTGTCACCTACGAAGTTGATGACGGCACCACCTCGACCACCAACACCGCCACGCTGGTGGTGAATGGGGTCAACGATGCACCCACGGTTGCGGCGATCACGGCGCCTGCTGTCACCGAAGACGACGGCACGGTCAGCATTGATCTGCTGGCAGGTCAGAGCGATGTGGATGGTGATGCGCTGACCACCTCGGTGACCACGGTGGCCTCTGACAATGTGGGCCGCACCGTGGCCTTCAGCGTCAGCGGCGATGAGATCACCATCGATCCGGCGCAGTTCAACGACCTGGATGACACCGAAAGCGAGACGGTCACTGTCACCTACGAAGTTGATGACGGCACCACCTCGACCACCAACACCGCCACGCTGGTGGTGAATGGGGTCAACGATGCACCCACGGTTGCGGCGATCACGGCGCCTGCTGTCACCGAAGACGACGGCACGGTCAGCATTGATCTGCTTCTGGGTCAAAGCGATGTGGACGGCGATGCGCTGACCACCTCGGTGACCACGGTGGCCTCTGACAATGTGGGCCGCACCGTGGCCTTCAGCGTCAGCGGCGATCAGATCACCATCGATCCGGCGCAGTTCAACGACCTGGATGACACCGAAAGCGAGACGGTCACTGTCACCTACGAAGTTGATGACGGCACCACCTCGACCACCAACACCGCCACGCTGGTGGTGAATGGGGTCAACGATGCACCCACGGTTGCGGCGATCACGGCGCCTGCTGTCACCGAAGACGACGGCACGGTCAGCATTGATCTGCTTCTGGGTCAAAGCGATGTGGACGGCGATGCGCTGACCACCTCGGTGACCACGGTGGCCTCTGACAATGTGGGCCGCACCGTGGCCTTCAGCGTCAGCGGCGATCAGATCACCATCGATCCGGCGCAGTTCAACGACCTGGATGACACCGAAAGCGAGACGGTCACTGTCACCTACGAAGTTGATGACGGCACCACCTCGACCACCAACACCGCCACGCTGGTGGTGAATGGGGTCAATGATGCTGCAGTCATCACCGGGGTAACTTCCGCAAATGTCTCTGAATCTGGAACCACAATTGCCACAGGACAATTGAGCGCTTCAGATGTTGATGATACTGATGATCTCTTCCAAGAGAACCTCGCGGGTGTCAGTGATAATGGCTACGGGACGTTTACTGTTTCAACGGGCGGTCTTTGGGTCTTTACGGTGGATGAAACCAACCCAACGGTCGATGCCCTGTCAGATGGGGAACCTCTGTCAGATCAATTCACCGTCTTGTCGGAGGATGGCACATCACAGGTCGTTTCCATCACAATCACTGGGACATCGGATACTCCGACTGCCGGTATTGAAGCCTCGCGTACAGTGACCGAGTTCGCCGCGAATGGTACGGTTGTCACTACGGTTACGGCTGTTGACCCTGACAGCTCATCGTTCACCTTCACGTTGCTTGATGATGCGGGTGGCCGGTTCCAAATCGCCGACAACACAAGCGGCGAGATTACTGTTGCAGATGGTCTGGCCCTCGATTTCGAACAGAACACATCGCATGATGTTACGGTTCAGATCAGCGATGGTGTCCTGACGAGCCAGACGGTTGTCACACTGAACGTTCTGGACAATGGCACCGCCGAAGTTGTCACTGCAGATAATGCTGGGCGCCGGTTGGTCGGTGGCACATTTGCGGATCAGTTCACAGGTGGACTTGGACTTGACGCCCTCTTGGGTGAAGGTGGCAACGACACCCTGATCGGTGGCGTTGGAGCCGATACTTTGGACGGCGGCACTGGCATTGATACAGCGGACTATTCATTGGCAGGCTCCCGGATCAATATCAACCTGAGAAACAGCGCAGGTACGGTTGGGGACGCCGCTGGCGATACATTCACCTCGATAGAAAACATCACCGGTTCAGCGTTCAACGACTATATCTACGGCGACAATGCTGCAAACGTGATCAGTGGCGGTGCGGATAATGACCTTCTGCGCGGACACAATGGCAATGACACGCTGATTGGGGGCACAGGTGCTGATGATCTGAACGGTGGTTCTGGGCGTGATACGGCCAGCTATACCACTGCAGCAGCCAGTGTGGCGGTTGATCTTGGAGCAGGCACCGGTTCAGCCGGGGATGCTGCAGGGGATACGTTCACCTCGATTGAAAGTCTGATCGGATCTGACTTTGCGGATGTATTGACGGGATCGGCGGGTGAAAACTTCATCAATGGCGGTGGCGGCAACGACAGCTTGGACGGGGCTGCTGGTGAGGATACATTTGTGTTCAATACTGAACTGAATGCGGCGACCAACGTCGATACAATCACCGGTTACGATGTTGCTGACGATACCATCCATTTGGATAGCTTCATCTTTGCCTCGTTGTCGTCCGGTACATTGCAGGCCAGCCAGTTTGCTGCAAATGCCGCAGGTCTTGCGCAGGACGCTGATGACTTCGTCATCTTCAACACCACAACAGGTGCGTTGTCTTATGACAGTGATGGTCTGGGAGGTGTGGACGCCATTCAGTTTGCAAGCCTGGATGCCATGCTGGCGCTGACAGAGGACGACTTCACCATCCTCTGATTTGTAAGATCCCCGAAAACAGGAAACGGCACCCCCAACTGGGCGGTGCCGTTTTGTTATGGGTCATATACTGTGTTGGGTACGGTTTAGGTTGTATGGAATACCTCATCATCCAACCTCGGTAAGATCACGTCATTTCGCGACAATCTGAGTGAGCGATGTGTAATGTGCAGAGAGAGCCCGGCCTATGCGGATCACTTGCGCCCGGCTCAGCGCAGCGCGTTGATGTTACCCTTGAAAAGTAAATCTGATCCCCGTCCAATATGTCGCGATCCACCCGCGGACAGAATTCAGCTAGGCTATCAAATAATAGAGCCCAACCAGAAAGAACAACATATTTGTTACCTGAATAAAGGGATTGGATTTACCTTTTTTGTACTGATCTCATCCATCTATTCAAGGCAATGCCAGTGCACAAAGGAGTTGCCTTATTCTGCAGCATTCAGCGCCGGAGAGAGATTCCCCAGATACCGGCTCAGGTCGTCGCGCAAGTCATCCCGTGCCAGAGCAAAGGCAACCGTTGCCTGCAAGAAACCCGCCTTCGAGCCGCAATCAAACCGTTGCCCCTGGAAACGATAACCGTAGACAGGGTTGCCATTGTTAATGTCTTCGGCGATGGCATCGGTCAGCTGGATTTCGCCACCTGCGCCCGATTTCATCTTGTTCAGGTTTTTTAATACCGACGGCGCGAGAACGTAACGCCCAATCACCGCTAGATTTGACGGAGCCTCCGCGGCGCTGGGTTTTTCAATCATACCTTTGACGGAAACCACCGATCCCCTATCCTCGCCAACGTCCAACATCCCGTACGAGCTGGATTTTTCTGGCGGTACTTCCATTGCAGCGACCATATTACCACCTGTTTCTGCGTAGGCTTCAACCATCTGCTGCAAGCAGGGTTTTTCAGCTGCGATCACATCATCTGGCAACATCACCACAAACGGTTCGTTGCCAATCAGACGCCGCGCACACCAGACCGCATGCCCCAGACCAAGCGCTTTGTGCTGGCGAATATAAGCGATTGCACCGCTGTCCATGTTGGTTTTCTTAAGCGTATCCAGAAGTTCGGTTTTGCCCTTCTTGCGCAGCTCTTGCTCCAAAATAGGCGAATGGTCGAAATAGTCCTCAAGCGCCCCTTTGCCACGTGAAGTCACAAAAATGAATTCCTTGATACCTGCAGCGCGGGCCTCGTCGATGGCGTATTGCACCAACGGCCGGTCAACCAATGTCATGATTTCCTTAGGAACGGATTTGGTCGCAGGTAAAAACCGGGTTCCAAGTCCGGCAACGGGGAAAATCGCCTTGGTGACTTTACGTGTCATGGCTGGTCCTTAAATACTTGTTATGTCTGCTCGTCTATCGACGATGTTACGTCGCGCATCCTTGATATACGCGCGAAAGCAACACTCGATCAATGATCTTACAGTCACCTGACAAAAATCTGATCATGCTTTGCTCATGATGGCATTTGTATGTGGCACGCATTGGGCACCAATGCGTTCATTTGCTGCACATGCTCTGGCAAACATCTCGTCATAAAGTCATACCGAGCAATGACTGATGCCCGCGCAGCCGGACCCAAATGGGTATAAGCTTGTGGGTTGGCAAGCACATCCACCACCTGATCTGCCAGTGCAACAGGGTCAAAAAAGTCTACTAACAGCCCAGTTTCGCCATGCGTGATCGCCTCGCGGACGGGAGCCACATCCGAACTGACAACGGTGGCTTGCATCGCCATTGCTTCAAGCGCTGACCAGCTGAGCACGAACGGCATGGTCAGGTAGATATGACATTGGCTCAGTTGAATGATCTTACAAAAATCCGAGTACGGCACCCGGCCCAAAAAATGCACCCGGCTCCAATCCAGATCAACGCCGACCTCATCTTCCATCTCGCCCCGCAGTCCCTTGGGGTGCTTGCTGCTGCGCCCATACGAAACCTCTTCTCCACCAAGTACGAGAACCCGCGCCTTGGGGCGTTCAGCAAGAATTTTGGGCAACGCCCGCATAAATATATGAAACCCGCGCGCGTGTTCCAGATTGCGCGCCAGGTAGGTAAACACCTCATCCTCGCGCGTTAGCGACTTTTCCAACCGCCCCAATGTCAGCGATACATTTGGATCTGCCTGCAACAGGTCGGTGCGGATGCCATCGTGACAGACGTACATCTTGTCATGAAAGCTGGCTGGGAACACATCACGCTGCCAATAGGTAGGCACATGTCCCATGTCCACACTCTGTATATTTAGACAGGGCACTGTATTGCGCGCGCGCATCAAAAATGGCGTGTGGTCCGAAATGGGTTCTGCAGGGTCAAAACCCACCAGGCCACCTGTCATGTTGTAGTAATATTCAAAGAACCCGAGAATTGGGACATCGGGCCAGATGTCCTTGAAAAAGGTCAACTCGCCCCAACCGGTGTGCCCCAAGATCAGGTCCGGGCGAAATCCGTGACTGCGTTCCAGATCTCGCGCTGCCATCGCCGCACCGAAACCGGACCCCGCCGCCGTTTCCCAAACCTTGGATAGCCCATAGGCCTTTTCACTGGCCGTATGATGAGCTGCATAGACAACAGTATGAACCCCCGCGATACGCGGTGCATTCTGTCGCTGAGTCAAAAAGACGATCTCGTGCCCGCCCTGCGCCACCAGCCATTGCACCAACTCTCGGTATTGCCCCGGCATGTTTTGATGAACGATCAGCAGTTTCATGTCAGCAACCGTGCCAGATACCGCCCATAGGCATTTTTGGCGAACATCTCCGCCCGCGCACGCAGCTGTTCGCGCGTGATCCACCCGGCCTCGAAAGCGATCTCTTCGGGACAGCCCGTCTGCAAGCCCTGCCGCTGTTCCAGCGTGCGTACAAAATTGCCCGCATCCAGCAGGCTGCCATGGGTACCGGTGTCTAGCCAGGCATAGCCGCGCCCCATGGTTTCAACACGCAACCCTCCCTCGTCCAGATACATCTGCAACAGATCGGTGATCTCCAGCTCGCCACGGGCCGAGGCTTTCACCTGCCGCGCCCGCTCGGGCGCGCTGCCATCAAGAAAGTAAAGCCCGGTCACTGCGTAGTTCGAGGGCGGTACCTCTGGCTTTTCGATAATCTGCTGCGCACGGCCTGCGTCGTCAAACGCCACCACACCATAGCGTTCGGGATCAGACACGTGATAGCCAAATACGGTCCCGCCCGTGGCATGGCCATCTGCTGCTGCCAGTAGCTTTGGCAAGCCATGACCAAAAAACACATTATCCCCCAGCACCAGTGCCGACGGCGCCCCCGCCAGAAATTCTTCGGCTAGGATAAAGGCCTGCGCCAGGCCATCGGGGCTGGGCTGTACCACATAGGTCAGTTCGACTCCCCATTGGCTGCCATCCCCCAACGTGCGCTTGAACTGATCTTGATCCTGCGGTGTGGTGATCACACAGATCTCGCGAATGCCTGCAAGCATCAACACGCTCAGCGGATAATAGATCATCGGTTTGTCATAGAGAGGCAGCAGTTGCTTAGAGACCGCCATGGTGATCGGATACAGCCGGGTGCCAGAGCCTCCTGCCAAAATAATACCCTTGCGCTGCGTCATCCCATTACCTCTTTTACAATATCCTTCAATCCAACGCGCCAATCAGGGCGTGGAATACCAAAAACAGTCTCTAATGCGGTGCAATCGAGCCGCGAATTCAGCGGCCGCGTCGCCGGGGTCGGATAGTCGCTGCTCGGAACATCGCTTACGGCGCAAGTCAGGTCAGCCAAAGAAAAGATCTGGCGCGCGAAACCTGCCCAGCTTATATTGGGTCCCCCGGCAAAATGATAGATGCCCGCCTTGGATGAATCTGTTGCCAGCTGCGCTACCATTGTCATGCAGGCCGCCGCGATATCCCGCGCCGGCGTCGGGCCGCCAATCTGATCCGCCACAATCGTCAGCGCATCTCGTTCGGCCCCGAGCCGCAGCATGGTTTTCACAAAATTAGTGCCATGTGCCGACACTACCCAGGATGTGCGCAGGATGGCATAAGCCCCTCCAGCCGCCTGAATAGCCTGTTCTCCGACCAGCTTAGAACGCCCATAAGCCCCCAGCGGATCGGTCGAATCCTCGGGCATCCAAGGTATCTCTCCCTCCCCGGAAAACACATAATCCGTCGAAATAGAGACGAATGGGATGCCCAAATCAGCACAAGCCCGCGCCATTGCGCCGGGGGTTTCCCCATTGATCATGGTGGCGCGCGGCTCATCTTCTTCGGCCTTATCAACAGCTGTATAGGCCGCCGCATTGATCACCGCCGCAGGCGCATATGCAGCAATCACAGCCGCGCATGCGTCGGGATTTTCTAAATCTGCGGCGTCACGGTCCAAACATGTCACATCAGCATACGCCGCCAATTCCCGTGCGACCTGTCCCGTTTGACCAAACACCAGATTGATCATGAACCAACCCCAAGTCGTTCCCCGACTCCGTGGCGATTTTGCAGCGCACGCCACCAGACTTCGTTCTCAAGATACCACTTCACAGTTTTCTCCAACCCCTCTTCGACGGTAACCGAGGGCCACCAGCCCAATTCATTACGAATACGGGTCGGATCGATGGCATACCGCGCGTCGTGGCCCGGACGATCGGTGACAAAGGTGATCAGGTCCGCATACGGCGCAGGTCCGGGTTGCAAACGGTCAAGGATACCACAGATGGTCCGCACCAATTCAAGGTTGGAGCACTCGTTCTCGCCACCGATATTATAAGAGCGGCCCACTGTCCCCTGTTGCAGCACCGTCAGCAAAGCATCGGCATGATCTTCGACATAGAGCCAGTCGCGCACATTCGATCCATCGCCATAGATCGGCAGGGCTTTTCCGGCCAGCGCGTTCAGGATCACCACCGGGATCAGCTTTTCGGGGAAATGATAGGGGCCGTAGTTGTTTGAGCAATTGGTCAGCACCACCGGCAACCCATAGGTTTCGGCCCAGGCGCGCACCAGATGATCGCTGGCTGCCTTACTGGCCGAATAGGGAGAGCGCGGATCATAAGGGGTGTCCTCGGTGAACTGCCCCGTGGCGCCAAGCGAGCCGTACACTTCGTCCGTGGAAATGTGATGAAAACGAAAGCCCTCGGGTCTGCCCTGCCCCACCCAATAGGCGCGTGTGGCTTCGAGCAAAGTGTAAGTGCCAGTGATATTGGTTTCGATAAAGGTACCCGGCCCGTCGATGGATCGGTCGACATGAGACTCGGCGGCCAGATGCATGATGGCATCTGGTTTGCGGTCAGCTAGGATCGCATCCATGGTGGCCCGGTCGCAAATATCAGCCTCTACAAAGGCGTAATTGGGGGAATCTGCCACACTGGCTACGTTCTCAAGGCAGGCTGCATAGGTCAACGCATCTAGGTTCACCACCTGATGCCCGGCTGCCACCGCCTGACGCACCACCGCAGATCCGATGAATCCGGCGCCGCCGGTCACGATTAGTTTCATGGCGCGCCCTCCCACACAAACGGACTGTTGAAATCAGCAAGAGCGGGTGCGATCGCGTCCTTGTCGGACAGGACCGGCGTGCCCTCCCCCCCCCAGTCGATGCCACAGCTGTCCCAGCGCACGGCGCCATCACAGTCGGGCGCATAATAATCCGTACACTTGTAGCAAATTTCGGTGTTGGGCTGTGTGGTGATGAAGCCATGCAAAAACCCTTTGGGCACCAAAAGCTGCTTGCCGTTCTCGGCACTCAGTTCAACCCCGACCCAATGGCCATAGGTGGGGGACCCTTTGCGAATATCGACCGCCACATCAAAAAGCGCCCCCTGCCCACAGCGCACCAGCTTGTCCTGCGCGTGCGGGGGCGCCTGAAAATGCAGCCCGCGCACGGTGCCCACTACTGCTGATAAGGAATGATTGTCCTGCACAAACTCCAGATCAATGCCATGCTCAGCCATCCGCTGCCTGTTCCAGCTTTCGCTAAAGAACCCACGTGCGTCTCCAAACCGGGTCGGTGTCAGCACCAACACCCCCGGCACCGCAGTCTGTTCAACCTGCATGCTCGCATCACCTCTTCGCAATTTTTACCCGAACCTTTAGCAAGCCCGGGTGGGCAATGTCACTGTTCTTTGAGGTCTTGTGCACCTTACTCAGCACCCTGAGTCATTCGGAGCACGGCACTGGCCCTATGGGGATGCCAGCCGGACTGAGAAGGGTCCCCCCACAATCCGGCTCAGATCACATCATGGGATCAATCTTGCAATGATCAAATCCGCCGCTTCTTCGGGGGTCATTGCCGTTGTATCTATCCGCAGCTCCGGGTTTTCCGGGCTTTCATAAGGCGAGTCTATCCCGGTAAAATTCTTGAGCTGACCGGTCCGCGCCTTGGCATAGAGCCCTTTGACATCCCGTTCCTCGGCCACTTCCAGCGGGGTGTCGACGAACACTTCGATGAACTCACCTGGCTGCATCATGCCGCGCACCATGTCGCGTTCGCTGCGGAACGGCGAGATGAACGCAGTGATCACGATCAACCCTGCATCGGTCATCAGCTTGGCCACCTCACCCACACGACGGATGTTTTCCACCCGATCGGCCTCGGTAAAGCCCAGATCCTTGTTCAACCCGTGCCGCACGTTGTCTCCATCCAACAGGAAGGTATGGCGGTTCATCCGCGCCAGCTTTTTCTCGACAACGTTTGCGATCGTTGATTTGCCGGACCCGGACAGACCAGTTAGCCACAGGGTCGCCGGTTTCTGGTTCTTTGTGAGGGCGTGATGTTCACGGCTGATATCCGTAGCCTGCCAATGGATGTTCTGGGCTCGGCGCAAGGCAAAATTGATCATCCCGGCCGCAACCGTATGGTTGGTGATCTTGTCAATCAGGATGAAGCCGCCCAGATCCTTGTTTTCAGCATATTGTGCAAAAGGAATTTCACGATCTGTGGTTACATTGGCCACACCAATCGCGTTCAGATCCAACGCCTTGGCCGCCAGATGTTCCTGCGTGTTGACGTTCACCTCGTATTTGGGCTCGTGCACGGTAGCCGATACGGTTTGCGCCCCGATTTTGAGCCAATAGGCCCGACCCGGTAACAGGGGCACCTCGTCCATCCAGACCAGCGTGCTTTCAAACTGATCCGCCACTTCAAGCGGGGCCTGAGCCGCCACAATCACCTGCCCGCGTGAACAATCGATTTCATCCGCCAAGGTCACGGTCACCGACTCGCCGGCACTGGCCTGATCGCGATCCCCGTCCAGATGCACGATCCGGTCAATGGTCGAGGTCTTACCCGATGGCAGCACCCGCACCTTGTCACCGGGCCGGACCGAGCCACTGACGACGGGACCAGCAAAGCCGCGAAAATCAAGATTGGGGCGGTTCACCCACTGGACCGGCAGGCGGAACGGTTGATCCAGATCCGATGTGGTATCCACTTCGACCTGTTCCAGATGCGGCAGCAGCGCCGTGCCCTGATACCAAGGTGTGTTGTCACTACCCCCGGTGATGTTGTCGCCCTTGTAGCCAGAAATCGGGATCGCCGTGAAATCTGAAATCCCAATGCTGGTGGCAAAGGCACGATAGTCTTCGACGATCTGATCAAAGGTGGCCTGATCGTAATCCACCAGATCCATCTTGTTCACCGCCAGAACGATGTGACGGATCCCCAGCAGATGGGCCAGATAGCTGTGGCGGCGGGTCTGGGTCAGGATCCCCTTGCGGGCATCAATCAGGATCACGGCCAGATCCGCGGTCGAGACCCCCGTCACCATGTTGCGGGTGTACTGTTCGTGGCCCGGCGTATCGGCGACAATGAATTTGCGTTTTTCGGTGGCAAAGAAGCGATAGGCAACATCGATGGTGATGCCCTGTTCGCGTTCTGCAGCCAGCCCGTCAACCAACAGGGCAAAATCGATCTCACCGCCTTGGGTGCCAACGCGCTGGCTGTCAGCCTCGAGCGTGGCGAGCTGGTCCTCAAAAATCATCTTGCTGTCATAGAGCAGGCGCCCGATCAGCGTGGATTTTCCATCATCCACCGAACCGCAGGTGATAAAGCGGAGCATGGTCTTATGTTGATGCGCCTCCAGATATGCGTCGATGTTTTCGGCAATCAGGGCGTCAGTTTTGTAGATAGGGTCTTGCGTCGTCATTCGGGTCACCTGCTTGGGTGTAAAAGGGGGTCCACGAAAAGCGGGGCTCAGAAATAGCCTTCCTGCTTTTTCTTCTCCATCGAGGCGGCCTGATCATGATCAATCGCGCGCCCCTGCCGTTCAGAGGTGGTAGTCAACAGCATTTCCTGAATAACCTCTGGCAGGGTTGTGGCGGTGCTTTCGACCGCGCCAGTCAACGGGTAACAGCCCAACGTGCGGAACCGGATCGACTTCATCTCTGGCTCTTCGCCCGGGCGCAACGGAAAGCGGTCATCATCCACCATCAAAAGCAGCCCATCACGTTCAACGGTTGGGCGCTCTGCCGACAGATAGAGCGGTACGATATCGATCCCCTCAAGGTGGATGTATTGCCAGATATCAAGCTCGGTCCAGTTTGAGATCGGAAACACCCGCACGCTTTCGCCTTTGGCTTTGCGCGTGTTGTACAGCCGCCAAAGTTCGGGGCGCTGGCTTTTGGGGTCCCAGCGGTGATTGGCTGAGCGGAACGAGAACACCCGCTCTTTGGCGCGCGATTTTTCTTCGTCACGGCGTGCCCCGCCAAAGGCCACGTCAAATCCGTGCAGGTCCAATGCCTGTTTCAGGCCTTCGGTTTTCCACATGTCGGTATGCAACGCGCCATGGTCAAAGGGGTTGATCCCTTTTTCCTGTGCTTCGGGGTTTTGATAGACCAACAGATCCATCCCCGCGTCCCGGGCTGCCTTGTCACGAAGCGCATACATGTCGCTGAATTTCCAGGTCGTATCGACATGCAGCAGCGGAAACGGCGGCGGGGCGGGGTAAAATGCCTTTTTGGCCAGATGCAGCATAACCGCGCTGTCCTTGCCGACGCTATAAAGCATGACCGGATTTTCAGCTTCGGCAACAACTTCGCGCAGGATGTGGATGCTTTCAGCTTCCAGCCGCTGAAGGTGGGTCAGGGAATGAGTTGTCATGTGAATGTCTTTGTTGTGAGGCGTTCATAGTCATTTAACGGTGATTTTGTGCTGGATAGCCCCCCAAATGGGGGGTAAATTGATGCCATGGCCAGTACTTTTGACGAAATTGAACTCCTCAAGGCGCTTTTTTCAGCCGCCTCCGCGGCCTCGGATCCAAGCGAACCCACCGGTCCCGACGTGCCTTGGGTGGGGTTTTTAGCTCGCCTTTGCGCGGTGACGCATGCAGATGCAGCCGCTGTTCAGCTTATTTTGAAATCCGGGAGAACCCACCACTGGCACATTGGGGATCTGGACATGCCAAGCCCGGTCAACCTGCAATCGATGCGCAGTGATCGGGTCTATTCGCACATTGACATGCCGGGGGGCTCCAAAGACATGCGCGCCCTCAGGGCCGTGAAATGTGCGGTGCGATCTGTGGGGCACGTCTGTGTGACCCTCGGCCATGGGCGGCAGGATTTCAGGGCCATCGTCGGGTCACAACTGTCAGCCCTGACCCCCTACCTTGGGCAGGCTATGACGACATGGCTTATGCTGCACGACGCGCGCGCGCAGGCGGCGCAAAACCAGACCATGTGTGATCGCCTTGGCGTCGGGACCATCGTATTCAATGCCTCAAAAAGCATTATAGATCTGTCGCCAACCGCGCGTCACCTGATCGACGCAAGTCCCTGCTTTGGCACGGTGGCCAACGGATGGCTCACGATCATGGGTCCCGACAGTGCGCAGGCGTTCAATGCCGCCTTCACGGCCGTCACAGGCAACGCAGAGGCAAAGGTGCCCGTCAAATTTGCGAGCGACCCCACCCTGCATCTGTTGCTGTCACAAGGGAACTGGCAGGGCGAACCGGTGATCTCTGGCATCCTGCGTCGCGCGCCATCGGCAGGATCACTTTCGGTGCAAACTCTTGCGGATTACTTTGGCCTGAGCCGCAGCGAAGCCAGCCTTGCGGCGCTGCTGTGTGATGGGCGCAGCCTTAAAGAGGCTGCATCCGAGCTTGGCTGGACAATAGAGACCACCCGCAGCTGTTCCAAAAAGATTTTTGCGCGGATGGATGTGACCGGGCAAACCGGCGTGCTGCGAGAAATGCTAAACAGTCCCATTTGGCTTTGAGAATGTGACGGCCTAGGGGCACTGCAGCCGATCACCCCTCTTGCAACGTAATTGAAAAATTTCAACCTGCTCTAAGCCCAATCTGACACGCAGAGAAAACCCAGGACTCAGGCCAAGCCCGTAAATATTTAGTGCGTTGAAAGTTAATTATTTTTCAGGAATGAAGCATAGTTTTGTGCAACCCCAGCAAAATCATGCTGGTTTTCCCGGGGGGCTAGCACCCGCCTTTCATGTGTCGTAATTTGGGCCCAATTACAGTCGATAAGATGTCTTACAAATTGACCACTTAAAGCCTGCCAAAGGAATGCCTTTCTAGATGACCTATGCCAATCAGTTAGAACTGTCCATGTTGGAGCTTATCAATCAAGAACGCTCTTCTCGCTCTTTATCCCGGCTCTCACTCGAGACAAATCTAAACGAATCCGCTGAGGCGCATTCCAAGTGGATGCTAGAAAACAATATATTTTCCCATACCGGTATCAATAACACGACATCGAGACAGCGTATTGAGGCTGCTGGTTTTGATTTATCAGGTAATTGGGGGACAGCCGAAAACCTTGCAATTCAAACGGCTCGTGGGGTCGAAGGATACGCCGACGATGTCCAAGATTTGCATGCAAGCCTGATGAACAGCCCTAGCCATCGCGCGAATATTCTCAAGGAAAACCTGCAATATGTGGGAATCGGAATCGAAGTTGGCGCCTTTACCTATGCGAATGGTCAGACGGGACATTCCGTCGTGGTGACCCAAAACTTTGGGCGGACAGAAGGCAATGTAGATCTGGATGATCTCAACGGGGGGCAGGGCGCGCGTATTGTTGGGACGGACAGTGCCGAGAATGTCGATGGCTCTCTCGTCTCCGAGCAGATTTCTGCAGGGGGTGGATCGGATTGGATCATGCCAGGTGGCGGCAACGATACGATCGATGGGGGTGCCGGCAATGACATGGTGTCTTTCGTCGATTTACCCGACGCACCCGGTCGCACCAATGTGCAGTTCCGCCTAACCATCGATTTGAGTGCGGGTACTGCACACAATCACGATAATTCAGAGCAGGTCACGCTGAGCAACGTCGAGCGTATAACCGGCACAATCTTCGCCGATTACATCCGGGGTGACGATGGTGCCAATCACCTGCGTGGCGCAGGCGATTACGATTGGTTCGTGGCCACCACGGGCAACGACACGCTGGACGGCGGCACCGGACAGGACATGGTCAGCTTTGTCGAATGGACCAACAGCGCTCGGAATGTGATTTCAGACCCGTTTTCGACAGATGGGGCACCGCCCACCGGCGCACAGGCGACCGGGGTTTTGGTGGATCTGGCCGACCCATCCAACAACACCAACCTGGCTGCAGGCTTGACGATGACCAGCGTCGAACGCGTGACCGGCTCAGGGCGACAAGATGTGTTTTACGGCGACGGCCAGCAGAACGATTTCCGGGGCTTGGGTGATTATGACTGGTTCGTGGGCAGCGCGGGCGGACGCGAACGCTATTTTGGCGGGGATGGGTTGGATACCGTGACCTATTTCATGTCAGGCGCCGCAGTAACGGCCAGCCTGCGCAACGGCGCACGCGTCGATGGGCAAGAGACCGGATATGGCACTCAGGGCGATGCGGCGCGGGATCTTTATTTTGAGATCGAAAATCTGGTGGGCACGCAGTTTGATGACCGGTTGACCGGCAACAACGGGCGCAACCAGCTCTCTGGTCTGGATGGCGATGATTTTCTGTTCGGCTACGGCGGTGTGGATTATCTCAAAGGAGGCGCAGGCGACGATACAATCGACGGCGGCGCGGGCTCGGATTACGCACTGTTTTCCGGCAATCGGGCTGACTACACATTAACGCGGACCACGGCCACCGAGGTAACCGTGTCCGGAGCAGATGGCGTGGACGATCTGGTGAATGTCGAATATTTCCAGTTCGCCGATGAAACGGCCAACATCTGGGACCTTCCGATTGCTTGACAAGGTAGTGTCACAGAAATCTGTGCCAAGTATCCATAACTACAGTTGTGCGTAACAATCTCGGATCAGGACACAAGCAAAAGGTGCAAGCATCACCACTCGCCTTAGTAATTGTCACTTATACAACCTGACCATCTCAGTGTATCACAACCTCAGCATTTTGGAGCCAGAGATAGGCGCCTGAAATGGTCCTTAGACAATTGAAACTGTGACATACGTCCTTGAGTTGCAGTTCACATCTTGGCCTCTAGTGCCTTGACCCTCGCTGCATAACTCTTGTTTTTGGGGTCTAGTTCAGCGGCGCGACGGAAGTGTACAAGCGCCACGTTTTTTTGCCCTAAGTTCAAATCACACAGACCCAGATTGTACCAGCCCGCTGCATCCTCTGGCCAGCTCGTGATCACCTCTTGGTGCTTTTGTCTGGCCTGCAGAATATCTCCAATCATACGCAGGGAAACGCCAATACCGTTCAGCGCGTCCGCTTGCGGAGCCATCTCGTGAGTGGCCGTAAACTGAGCCAGCGCTTCTTGATGTGCACCAAGAGAATGATACGCCCGCCCCAAATGCAGACGAACTGCGTCATGCTCAGGATAAGCCTGTGCCGCCAAGGTCAGATAGTCGACGGCCGTTTCGTAATTCTTTTCCCGCAGCTTACACCATCCGACATAGAAATTGCTTGCGAACCTATCAGATGTCAGCCCCATTCCCACAGCAGGTAATCCCGCCAACCGTGTGCCTTGCAGCCAGCTAGTCAACAGCCGAGTCAGTACGCCCTGCGCATGGAGCTCCTGGGCCACCTGCGTGCCAACGCGCTGCAATGTTGTCACTTTCAACCGGGGCACCTCGGTGGATTGCGCGGCGCAATATAGGCTGACCGGATCTCGTTCACCAACAATATGAATGGCGTTGATGCCGCTACGGAACATGGCGCTCAGATTACCATGGGTGATCTGCATTGCCTTGTTGGCGCGGCGCACATACAGGCCATGTGGCACCCCAAGCACCGTTTCGCCGCCAAAAGCCATACCCTTGGCATCAAGAAAACCAGCAAAGAGTAATGCGCCATATCCTCCAACGGACTGACCCAAACAATAGGTTTTGGAAATTTTATGGTTCCTCTGCCAAGTGGTGATGCTCGATATCGTCTCTTCCAGACTCTTGCCGAGCCCAGGCACACCATTCTGATACCAAGTTTTTTCATTAACTCGGATCACCAGAACATTTGCGGCCTTGCGCAGATGTGCCTCTAAGCCCCACATGTCATAGGATGAAGGGTCCGCAAACAAGATAATCAGCTTCTTCGAAGACGGGTTTTCCATAAACTGGAAAGCAGCAGTCATAATAGTCTCCAATAAAATTGGGTCAAAAAGTGATACGGCTTAAAAATGCGAGTATTTAAGGCCAAAAAAATTTCTGGCGTCAATAGCCCCATATGGTGGTCTTTAAAACGCCCAAAAATCGAGGTGCATAACGCTTCAAGGCAAGCCATTCCAAGTAATACTACGCATAATTCTGTACCGTTTGTGTAGGTACATTACATCACAATGCCGTTGCAAGGATCAATCGTTTACACCTCCCACCCTTAATAAGAACAATATGGTTAAGCACTATTTTTGCCGCAGCCTTGCAGTATCTTGAGCGAGAAACCAATCATAAGTTTGTCGCACCCCAGCCTCCAAGCCAATTGACGCCTGCCACCCCAAACGTGCCAGACGAGTGACATCCATCAATTTACGGGGTGCCCCATCGGGCTTTGAGGTGTCAAAGCCAAGTTGTCCGGTGAACCCAGTCACCCGCGCCACCGTTTCAGCCAACTCGCGAATGGTTACATCGGTGCCCGATCCCACATTGATATGGCTCAACATAGAGTCTGTTTCAGATGCGTATGTCGCATCGTCCAAATTCATCACAAACAGCGAGGCCGCCGCCATGTCATCCACGTGCAGGAACTCTCGCATTGGTGTGCCTGATCCCCAAATCACCACTTCGTCCAGCCCATCGCGCGCCGCCTCGTGAAACCGGCGCATCAGTGCTGGCAACACATGAGAGTTTTCAGGGTGAAAGTTATCACCCCGACCATACAGGTTCGTCGGCATCACCGAGCGATAGTCACGTCCGTACTGTCGGTTATAGCTTTCACACAGCTTGATACCGGCAATCTTGGCGATCGCGTAAGGCTCATTTGTAGGCTCTAATGTGCCGGTCAACAGCGCATCCTCAGCCATCGGCTGATCTGCCATCTTGGGATAAATACACGAGCTGCCCAATTGCAACAAGCTCTGTACACCGGCCGCATGGGCCTGATGGATCACGTTGCATTCGATCATCAGGTTTTCATAGATAAACTGCGCCGGATAGCTGTTGTTGGCAACAATGCCGCCCACCCTTGCCGCCGCCAGAATGACCTGATCGGGGCCTTCTTCTTCCATGAAACCACGCACGGCGCTCTGGTCGGTCAGATCCAATTCGGAACTTGTCCGCGTGATCAGCTCAATCTCTTGGCCGCCGGCCTGTCGCGCCTGCAACTGGCGCAGGATCGCGCCGCCGACCATGCCGCGATGGCCTGCCACATAGATTTTCATGGGACTTACCCTTCGATAGAGACAGGCACATCCATGCCGTGCTCTTTCAGCAGGGCGTGCCGCTTGGCGGTGATAAGATCTTCGCGCACCATTTCGGCGCACATCTCTTGCACGGTAATCTCAGGCGTCCAGCCCAGATCCGCCTTAGCCTTGGAGGGATCCCCCAACAGCGTCTCCACCTCGGCCGGGCGGAAATAACGCGGATCAATGCGCATCACAACGTCCCCTGGCTTCAAGGCAGGGGCTGCGTCGCCTTCGATGCTGTCTACGATAGCTTGCTCGTCCAGACCTGTGCCCTCGAACCTCAGGGCAATACCCAGTTCGGCGGCGGACCATTGGATGAACTGGCGTACCGAATACTGCACGCCGGTGGCGATGACGAAATCTTCGGGTGTGTCCTGCTGCAACATCATCCACTGCATACGTACGTAGTCTTTGGCATGGCCCCAGTCGCGCAGCGCATCGATATTGCCCATATAGAGGCAATCTTCGAGGCCCTGACCGATGTTGGCCAGACCGCGGGTAATCTTACGGGTCACAAATGTCTCACCACGCCGCGGGCTCTCGTGGTTGAACAGAATGCCGTTGCAGGCATACATGCCATAGGCTTCGCGGTAGTTCACAGTGATCCAATAAGCGTACATCTTGGCTACTGCATAGGGGCTGCGCGGATGAAACGGGGTCTTTTCGGTCTGTGGCGTTTCCTGCACCAGACCATACAATTCCGAAGTCGACGCCTGGTAAAACCGGGTTTTCTTTTCCAGCCCCAGAAACCGGATCGCTTCGAGCAGGCGCAGCGTGCCCATAGCATCCACATCCGCCGTGTATTCGGGTGCTTCAAAGCTGACAGCCACATGGGACTGCGCGCCAAGATTATACACCTCGTCAGGTTGCACTTCTTGCAGGATGCGGGTCAGGTTCGAGGTGTCGGTCAAATCACCATAATGCAGCTTGAACTTGGCATGGTCGGTGTGGGGGTCTTCGTAGATGTGATCGACCCGCTGCGTGTTGAACAGGGACGAGCGGCGTTTGATACCATGTACCTCATAACCCTTTTCCAGCAAGAACTCTGCCAGATATGATCCGTCCTGCCCGGTAACTCCGGTAATTAGCGCCGTTTTCGTCATGCGATCCACCCCGTTTTACGCGCGCGCCCCACTTTGGAAGCCTGTTCAGGATCTGGTCATACCGTCCGTCTCGGTCCATAGGCAACCGGCAATCCTCGACCATTAGTCAAACAAAGAAAAACAGGCCCACACTGGGGCCTGTTTCAAATTGTCATTTGTCATAGAGACAAAGAAGCTTAGTTACCTGTAGTTGTGGTGGTGACGGTTTCATCATCATCGCCCAACACGGCAGCCAACAAGAGAACACCAGCACCGAGTGCTACTGCACCACCAGTACCCAGACCTGCAAGGGCGCCTGCATCGTCATCCGAACATTGAACGTAAAGCGTGTTTACGCCATTGTTGAGCTTATACTCAGCACTCACCAAAACACTTAACACTAGGTTGTTTTGTTTGGCATAGTTTTCACAAATATTTCTCTCGCGAGCATCCGACATTGCCTGCTCATCTACTGCTGCGAAAGCAAACGATGTAGTGGATACGAGCATTGCGGCGCTTACGCATGCGGTAATTACATTTTTCATAATCAAACCCCTTTTGACTGAACTTGGTCGAAGAATAGCCTAAACCATACCTACTTTCAACTTTGTCTATAGAATATTAAGCTTCAAAGCAACGGGTTCAAAGAACATTCTTATTCAGTTAAACGCCGAAAGTGCAAGTATCCGATAGTTGGGCCCGCCCATTGCCGTGATTGCCAGATCATACTCCCATTTGTATCGATCCAGTAGTCATTAATCACTTGTCCGCTGCTGGCAACACAATGTTGCTGCACATGACGCGTAGAGTATTTGTATTCAAGCACTTCAATGGTTTCGACACCCAGATCCACAACATCACATTCGAGGGCAAAACGGACTTCGCGATCATCCAAAGCGCGAATCATCTGAACCATCGCACCTGGGGACGGACCCAGCCGTGAATTTGCAACTTGCACTGTACTGGATTGAAGATCACCGCCGAAACCACGCGTGGAGATTAGCACTCCATTGCGCATAGCCAGGCTGATATTATCCGTCGTACGCCAGACATTGACACGCCCCGGCAAGGTATCGTTCCGTTCGGCGTTAAGTGTGACATAACCTACGACGTCACGGTTTTCGATTGTGACCTCCATAACCGTCAAATTCAAAGCTTCGATCCGAGACCGGGTCATGGGTCTAGGTTTGGCTGCAGCCCCCGCACGTTTGGCCGCAATCGACTGTTGCCCGGCCCGGAATATCTCAACCTGAAGCGGTGCAACTTCATTGCCGCCAGCACATCCCATCAGCATCAGCACGGGTACGAGTGCCCACTTCCACATCTGCCGCCTCATTCCCAGAACCTCGTCCATTGATCACTCATTGCCTTGCGATGAGCCTCGCGAACCGGTCCGTACAAACGCCCCGGTACACTCACCCGTGCGCCACCATCTCGCTGAATAGGGCGAATGACCGTTCCCAATGATTTACGACTAGGTTTTCCCAGGAACCAACGCAGCGGCATGGAAAAGCGGATCCCTTTATCAAAGGAGCCTTCGCCAAAATCCTCGGCGGACACATTGGTCAGAGTAAAGAAACCGCCAACCGACCATCCATTATTAAAGACCCGGTCCAATGAGAAGGTCGCCCCATAATCACCAGCCAGATAACGCCCCACATCCAACTGCGCAGCAAAGCCATTGTTCATATCCAGATAGGCCGAGGCATGTCCGGTAAAGACCTTGTAATCTTGGAACCCCAGACGTTGGTCATAGTCCCGTTTGATCGCATAGTTTGCTTCAACCCCCAGCGCCACCCGACTGCTGACGGGCTTCCACAGCACCTCGGTAGACAGGCCCCCATAGCCATATTCAAAATAACCCGCTGTCGCTCGGGCATAGAGATCCTTACCCGGTCGCCAATAGCGTGCAAGATAGAGCTGGTTCAAAGTTGTACTATACTGCGCATAAAGCGCCTGATCTGTTCGCACAGGCGGTAAATTTGAGGACGCCACTCGCCCATCTTCCAAGTTGCCCGCAATGCGTTGGCGCATCTTGCCCGAGACCACCCAACCTGGTGCTGGCTGATAGGTTCCCCCCACCTCGACACCAACATCAATCCGGAAAGGTTGAACCGGATCAAAATAACCTGGCGTGAAATAAGGCGCCACCGACCAGCTGAAATCGGGATAAAGATCCTTACCTTTCACTGCGTTCGCTGACAGGGGTTTAGCATCTTCAAAACCAACCAATGCCAACATCGCCTGGCTGCTGTTGGGCCCGTATTCCAGCACTTCAAGATCTGACCGACGGATCACAACCGCTGACAAGGGCAACCCCCGGCTCACTGGCACCAGCCGGAAAGTCTCGATCGAGGCCGGCAAAATCCGTGCCATCCAGCGCGCAGCGCGCCCAATGGCAACGGCATTTGAACGGTACCGCCGATTGCGGAATTGCAGTTCGGCAGTGTGGGCACTGACATCCAAAGCTTCTAAGATCAGACCATCATTTTCCAACACCGGAGCCAACGAGTCACGCAGGGTCGCCGGGGCGCCCGCACTCTCCGTCCAGGTCGTTTGCCAAGCTTCCGGGTTGCTGCTGCGATCCGGGCGCACCTGCACCGGATAGGGGGCGGGTGTGATTGGATTCCCCTGTGGGAAATAGGGGCTTAACTGAATCTGAGCGCTGAAACCAAGTTCAGAGCCATATAGATAGTATGCCCCGAGCCGTGTGCGCGGGGTGGCTTGATATTCGACACCAAAGTTGAACGATGACTTGCGCACAAAAACCGAAGTATCCTGCGTCTCGGGCACATAGGCATCCGAGGAATATTCCATTTTGAAGCCGAGCCGGTCAGTCGCCTGCCACTCGACCCCGCCAAAGGGCGCAAACGGACCTCGGAACCACTGATCATACGATATCTGGCCCCCGGTATTGCCGGAGTTGAAGCTTGGGCGGGTGCCAAAGCTACCAATGCTGCCATGAGACCCTAACCGGCCCCAACCGATACCTGCTGAAATCTTCAACTTGCCGGGCAGGCGAGCGTTCCACACCGCCGGGGTCTCAAAGGTTTTCGTCGCCACGAAATATTCCGAAGCATAAATGCCGGTGCCCGCGAAATCCTGCAGGCCTAGAACGATGCTGGGGAAGCGCCGCGTTTCCTTAAACAGACGGAAACGCACATCAAAACCCCGGTCGTAATAGGTGGGGAAACCGCGCAGGTTCCAGTTCTGGATCCCATTATAGCGAAAGCTGGCAGACATCCATTCTGTTGGCTGGAACGACAGCGTCACACGGGTCTGACCGCCAAAGTAAGAGAGGGCCGAGCTGAACTGACCTTCTGGCATCATTTCGCCCGTGGGCATATCGACCAGACCTGGCGAGCCATAGAAGTTTAGAGAGGGAGGCGGAAGCGGCTTGTACTGAGGTTCTTGTGTCTCCGACAAGATCGCACTCTGGGCATGTACAGTTCCAACACCAAGCGTAAGGAACCCGGCCAATACTGCGACTAACCGCATCTTAAATCCTGTCTTTTGTCTGTGGGTGCCCAATTGTACCCGCATTCACGTCAAAACAATGAGGTCGTTAGACCACACTACGCTGAACCAGATCAATGCAGACAGCTTACATTTCCTCGGCTGTGGCGCAAACACTGCAATCACATTGACCCGGTCTGACGCGGTTAGGAACTCTTGCGTTCCGCGTCCCAATCTTCACAACCTTCGACCCAACGCCGGATCACTGCGCGGGCTGCAGATACGTCTCCCGCAGCCAGCGCCTGACGCAATCCACGCAAGATCGACGCGATCTCGATTTCGGACAACCGCGCCTCGCGAGCATAAAAGATCTTTTGATGGGGGGTTGGAAGCAGGTCATCGCTCAGGGTCAGTTCTTCTTCCATTTTCTCACCGGGACGCAGGCCGATAAACTGGATCTCGATATCGCCATCGGGATTTTCTTCATCCCGCACGGTATAGCCGGCACTGGCAATCACCTGCCGAGCCAACTGCAGGATCGACATCAACGCGCCCATCTCCAGCACGAAAACTTCATTCCCCTTAGCTTCGTACCCGGCCTTCAACACCAGTTGTACCGCCTCAGAAATGGTCATGAAATATCGTTTGACCTCAGGATCGGTGACCGTCACCGGCCCACCGCGGCTAATCTGTTCTTGGAATAACGGCACCACGGATCCCGATGAACCCAGAACATTGCCAAACCGCACTATGGCGAAAATCGTGCCTTGGCGGTTGCTGGCCAGATCCTGAAGCATGAATTCGGCCAAACGCTTGGATGCGCCCATCACGTTGGTTGGCCGGACCGCCTTGTCCGATGAAATCAGAATAAAGCGTTCAACCCCGGCATTCGCCGATTCAACCGCCAGCGTGCGGGTGCCAAGAACATTGTTCGCCAAGCCGGTCAGCGGATTGGCCTCGACCAACGGTACGTGCTTATAGGCTGCCGCATGTAGGACCACCTGTACCTTCTCTTCTTCAAGAACCTGACGCACCCGGCGCGGGTCAGTGATCGACCCCAACACCGGTACCAGAGTGGTCCCTTGCTCTTCGGCCAACGCTTCCAGTTCCAACATCATGTTGTACAGAGCCAGTTCGCTCAGCTCGAACAGCACCAATCTCGTTGGACCACAGGCGAGAACCTGACGACAGAGTTCCGCTCCGATCGTGCCGCCCGCCCCTGAGATCAACACCGTCCGCCCACTATAACAATCACTGGCTTCCGCCAGTTCGACATTGCGCACAGGACGTCCCAAGAAATTTTTTGATGGCACCGGCGTCAGCTTGTCCACCAAGGCTTCTTCGCCGATCAACTGCGCAAACGACGGCAAAGCCTGCACCTCCAACCCCATATTCTGGAGGCGGCGAATAATCTTGACCTGTTTTGGCCTGCTCTGCGAAGGCATCGCCAGCAGCACCCGACGCACCTTGCGGTTCTCAACCAGTTCGGCAATCCGCGCGGGGGGATAGACCGGCACACCTGCCAATATAACACCCTGCAGCGAGGGGTTATCATCGACAAAGGCCACCGGGTCGATCTGTTCGTGCGATTTCAACGCCTGCACCAACTGTACCCCTGTGGCCCCAGCCCCATAAACCAACACGCGGCGGAGCGGCTGCGCCCGACGGTACAAGCCCACCACGATCTGATAAAGCAGCGCACGGCTTGCGACCTGAAACAGGAAATAACAGATCCCAAAGATAACATAAGTGCCGCCCGGCAGCGACGAACCACTAACCCAAGCCAATCCACCGGCCGCCACCGCCATCAAACTACTGTACACCCCGGTCAGAGCGATGGCCCGATATTCATATGCGTTCAGTTGTATCCACGGCAAACCAAGCCACAGCGACACCGCTGCACCAATTACCAACAGATAGGGAAGAACCGGCGCGGTCGCCAACAAGGTGTCAAAGGCCGGCCCCGGCAAAGACTGTACGGCATACGTAAACAGCAACGCTACCGGGAGCAGCGATAAATCGGTGGTCAGAAAAATACACACTTTTTGTCGACGAGACAGAATGCGTAAAAATTGGAACATCTTAGGTATCGTTCCCAGTAAAGAGGTTATACTCTATACGCGAAAAAATAGAGGCATCAACCCTTTAGAAAAAGGGGCCCTCTGAACGGTACCAAGATGAGAAACGCAGTTGGGGTCTGCCCCGACCACGTGAAGCCCCACGCGCCCCCCCCCCCAAGAGGAGACCGCATAAGGTCATAGATCGTTTAGCCGATAGCCGACAAGGGCTGTGGTTTGAAGGTCACGGCTTCGATCTCGGTGACGATTTGCTGAATGACCCCGGTCAACAGCCCTTCGTCCTCGCTCTCGCCCATCACCCGGATCAACGGTTCAGTGCCCGATTTCCGGATCAACAACCGACCCTTGTCTTTAAGACGCGCATTCCCATCAGCAATGACGGCTTGTACTGCAGGCATTTCCAGCGGCGCTGTCCCCCGGGTGATGTTAATGCTCTTGAGCAACTGCGGCACCGGCTCGAACTGATTACACAGCTCGCTCGCCTTACGGCCGCTTTCACGCAGCTGCGCCAGAAACTGCAATCCCGCAACCAGCCCGTCACCGGTGGTAGAATAATCCGTCATCACGATGTGACCAGATTGCTCACCGCCCATGTTATAACCTCCTGCCCGCATGGCCTGAACCACGTAGCGATCTCCTACGGGGGTCCGCTGAAGCCCGACGCCGTGACGGTTGAGGTGGCGTTCCAACCCGAGGTTGGACATTACCGTAGCCACCAGCATGTTATTATTCAGCCGACCTTGGCGGGCCCAATCTGTCGCCAGCAGCGCCATGATCTGATCGCCATCTGCAACGGCACCGGTTTCGTCAATGATCGAAATGCGATCCGCGTCACCGTCCAAACAAATCCCGACGTCAGCCTTGTTTTCCAAAACTGCAATCGCTGCGCGATCAGGTGCGGTCGAACCACAGCCATCGTTAATGTTGTATCCGTTTGGATTAACCCCAATCGGGATCACTTCAGCACCCAGCTCCCAAAGCACCTGAGGCGCGGCTTTGTATGCAGCCCCATTGGCGCAATCCAGAACCACTTTCAGCCCGTTTAAGCGAACCCGATCTGCCAGAGTGGTTTTGACATATTCAACATAGCGGCTGGCTGCGTCGCTCAGCTGTGTCACCCGGCCAATATCTACCGCATCGACCGGTTCTATCTCAGTATCCATCAAATTTTCGATCGCGGCTTCAGCGCCATCACTTAATTTGTATCCATCTGGGCCAAAAAACTTAATCCCATTATCATAATGCGGGTTATGCGAGGCAGAAATCATCACCCCAATATCAGCGCGCATTGAATGGGTAAGTCTGCCGACCGCAGGCGTCGGCATCGGGCCGAGCGCGAACACATCCATTCCTGCTGAGGTAAATCCAGCAGTCAGTGCGTTCTCCAACATGTAGCAAGACCGGCGCGTGTCTTTCCCAATAACAACACGGTGGCGTTTTTGATCCTGGCCGAAATAGCGGCCAACTGCAGTTGCAAGTTGAACAATATTGCTGGCAGTCATCGGGTGAACATTAGCTCGCCCTCGTACGCCATCTGTCCCAAAAATTTTTCGGGTCATTTTAAAAATCCTTTTCTACAAGCCTTAAGAAAAAGCCTGCCTCAATAGATGGAGTATTAAAGCTCCCACACCCCTGTCGTAATGCCACTTCGTATTTATTCGCGAACTAGCATCACATCATTGTACATCATTGACTGCAAAGCAAGATAGCGGAATTTCCACGGCTGGGCGAGACATAGCTCATGCACCGCCTTGGCCACCCCGCAATGGTACATGCTAACCGCCGACCAAACGGTGTAATCATTGAAAACCAGCACCCCTTCCGGTTTGATCTTAGGCAGTGCCGCTTCGATATCCTTGACCACACCTTCGTAGCGATGGTCCCCATCCACATAAACCACATCAAAGTAGGAATCGGGCATCTTGCGCATGTTGGTCGAACTGTCCCCTATATGCGTTTTGACCCGGCCCTCATTCGAAGCCAGCTCGGCTTGAATCCGAGGATTCACAAGCCGTGAAATGTCGATATCAAACAAATGCAATTGGCTGGGTTTGCAACGTTCCAACAACTCAAGTGAGAAATCTCCGCGATCCACACCAATCTCTCCGATCACCCCACCAGGGGCAATTTTATCAAGCAATGCAAGCCGGTTAGGTAGGATTTCAGCCCCTTCCAACTTGGCAGCAGGCAATTCGCTAGCGCGTTGGTGGTATTGCCCTTTTTCCTGGGTGAATTGGCGCAAAGCGGCCGCAAATTCACGCCGTTTCTGCTCAACCTGTTCATAGGTGATCTGTGAATTTTCGACCATCTGCCCTCATAACCCCATAAAATATTGAATGAACTTTTCCACATCATGCTTTTGAACTTTGGTAGAAAAAGCCGTGCGTGCCGACGCAATATCTTCACACTCGGCAAAGGAAATCACTTCAGGGATCGCTTCGGCCATATCCGAATACACATGTGGTGCAAACAACGACTGCGCCCCGGGCCAGTCATAAACCACCGGCAGACATCCCGCCGCCATGCCCTCAAGCACCGAAGTATGGCACCCTTCGGTATCCGAGCTCGACAGGATCGTACCGATCCCGCGATACCACTCTTCCATATCCGGGCCACCAGAATCGAATCGGATGGTCGCGGAGAGGTCTGGATCCGAAAATATCCGCGCAAATTGAGCCTCGAACAAAGCCCGGGTTTCGTCCTGTCGATCCCAAACCCAATCGATCTCCCAAGGCATGACACTGCGCACCGCCAATCGAAAACGATCATCGCGCGCCCGTAGGGCCGCAAAGAAGTCAATCGCGCGGTCAAAGCGCTTATGCTCAAATGGGTTGATGCCAACCAACCCAAGCGTGAACTGAGCCTCAGGCAACTTGTCACGCTGCAACTCGTGCCAGTTGATGAACTGGGGCAGCACGTGAATTTTGCTGGGATCGACCCCGAAACGAGATATCATCAAATCCCGAAAATGATCAGACACCACGATCAGCGCATCGACCTGGGCCCAATCAACTCGCTCAGGGAAATCGCGAAAGGCTTCAAAGCGGTGCAAGCGCACGATCAGTCGGGTATCGGGACGTTTGTTGCGGCTGTGCCAGACCGCATTTTCACAACACCATTCGCAAAACACGGTGTCGACCTCATCGGGCACATAGGGCTGCACGCGCGGTTTGATCGTGCTCTCCCAAGCTTCCCAAGATACCGTCACCTCAGGTTCACCGCGCAAACGGTCCGTAATCTGGTGCAAGAACTTACGTTCATGCGTGGCGATCAGAATATGGCGCGGCGTTGCCGCTAGGGCCGGGCTTGTCTTGTCGTGTCCCCGCAAAGCCCGTCCCAGACGAACCGATAGCGCCTCAGCCGAGAACTGCGCCGCAATCCGGGTGCAACGCTCTTTGGCGGCCTGATAGGCCGGGCTGTGACGGCTGCGCATAATCTCTTGCAGTCGGGCCGGGATGTCCCCGGCTGAAACATCCACCAGATAAGGGTAGCTGGCACCAAACAGGGATCGATTCAGCATATTGTTGTTTAAAATGGGGGGTACGCCCAAGCTACAGAACTCAACGATCTTGGTCGAAATTTCGATGACATCATCATACCGGTCATGGCGCAGGCAAAAGGCGAAATCCCCCTGCCCCATCCGAACTTTGGTTTCCGAATGTGCCAGATTTCTAGCCAGCGATACCCTAGGGTAGGCCCCCTGTGCCACCCCCTCGCGGAACCGGTCCATATCGGCAAAAAACGCTGGGTTGGCCGCGCGATGCGTATCTTTGCCTGCGATCATGCTAACGGCCAGATCAGGGGCATCTGAGATCTCGTCACACAGGGCAATCAGCCAATCCAACCCATACTGCAACTCGATCTTTCCAGAATAACACAAGGTAACACTGTCCGTCTCAATCCTAGGCTGTGACGGTGTAGGAAAGACGATGGGCGGCACCACATGCACCACATAGGCCGGATAGTCTGACAACGCCTCCAATGCGCGCTTGGCGATCTCGCTCTGCACCACCACCGGCGTGCGCAACTGTCGACCCAGCTGCACCCACTGCGGCTCAGGGAGGGTTACATCCGGGATCACACTGGGGGCATAGGCGACGATCCGGTCGCAAAACAGCGGCTCGTCCAGCAAGCGGGTCAGGAACCCGGTACCGCGTACAAAAATACGATCATAGCGCCCATGCTCCTCTTCCCAGGCGGCCAGCAAGCGCGGCAGCGTATCGGGCGTCAGAGGGCCATCTAATCCATCAGAGGCCTGCAGCGCCACAGCATCATGCACACGGATCGTATCGGGCAACTCATTGGCCAGCGTGCGCACCTCCAACCGGTGGGCCAACAGCAGATCAATTTCAAAATCTGACTGCAACGCCAACAACTTACAAGCGTTCAACAGCCAAATTGTAGAGCCATCAATCAGGTTGAGGTTCTGTTCTGCTAAAACTGCGATTTTCATTGCGCCGCCTCCTGATAGGCGCATGCGCTCTCAGGTATAATTTCTTCGAACAAGGCACTTACCGTACGAAACAAAGGAGCCTTGGCGCGGCGTACCGGGCCAGTGACTTGTATTTGCCAGCCCCGGTCCACGGCGACACGGCAGGCTTCCATGATCTGTCGGTTCAGGCGCATGTTATCGATTGACCACAATCCAGCCCATTCACCAGGGTCCTCTTGCAGCCCGCACCAATCGATGACAAATCGCCCGCCTTCTCCCATCGCAAGCTCGGACAGGATATTGACCCGGGTCAAGCGAGTCAGCCGGGCGCGGGGCAAATGCCTGCACGGACCAATTGCAGCCACCACACCAGTGTCCAGCTGCGTCTGCAATGCCACCCGTGGCAGCTTCCATGTATCAAAAGGACGTGCAACCGCTGGCGCACTAACGGCTGAGCGAACTGTAGGCAAAGATGGGGCCATCCGCGCTGCCAACTCTAACTGTCGGAGTATCGGTTGAACGCGCTGGGGCCAAAACACCGAAGCATCCAGCGGCTTGATCGAAGTCACATGGGCTCCGCTTTTCAATGCTTGACCCAGCATCTCGGCCATCGCTTCAATATCCCCTTCGGGGAACAACTTGGCATGAATATCCTGTGCGATCTCATCCAGCGGTGCCATGTCCGTCATAAAGACCGGCACGCCATAGCTGGCCGCAGTATAAGGTTTGATCGGCGCCACCAATTCAGTCACCGCCCGTCGCCTCCGGGGCATAACAATGGCATCGGACATAGCATAATAAGCACCGATCCGAGCGTGCGGCACCCGGGGCACAAAATGGAGATGCTCGGCCACGCCTGACGCCTCGGCCTGCGCGCGCAGCTGCATTTCCAGATCTGGATCTTGGTCCGTAACCTGCGGCGTATCAACCATACCCTTGGGCGCACTGGACCCCACAATCATCAGCGCCACGTCGACTCCGTTCCGCCGAAGTCGCGTCAACAACTGCACCAGATCTTCGCAGCCTTCATAAACACTCAGCGTGCCAATATAGGCCAGCAGGTAGCGGGTGGTACAACCCAAACTCTGGCGTGTGATATCAGGGGCAATCCGGCCCGGCACGGAGACCCCATTTGGCACCAAATGGATCCTTTCAGCCGGAATGCCCCTATCTATCATTTCCTTCCGCATTGCCATGTTCAGAGTAAACACGGCCTGCGCATCGCGCGCGATGCGCACTTCATTGTCGCGCTCGCGCTGATAGGCTGCGCTACGCTCATACTCCGGCTCCCAGGTAATCCGGGACATTTCCCAGAATCCGCGTTGCTCATAAAAGAAGGGCGCGCCCCAACGTCGCGCAGCATTCTGAGCCGGCTCGGCAGTCTCCCAGTTAGAGGCCGCCATGACCGCACCAGGCCGAAAAACCTGAAAGGCTTCGAACAGCGCCCTCTCTGCCCCGCGGATCTGCGCCCGCACTCCCGCATGAGGTTTGGTATCCACAGGCAGAAAGATATAGCGCACCCCGTCGATCCGCTGCTCAGCAGGGACCGCCAAATGCGGGGAAACTCCTGAAATATCCCAAGGACGCCCAGGCCGATTGATGACCAGTACATCATGGCCTTGTTGCGTCAATGCGCGCGCCACCTCATGGGTGCGTACTGCATAACCGTTGCTGGAATAAGGGTAACTGTGGCTGACCACATAAGCGAGGCGGTGCGGCAAGCGCCAGGTCGCATTCAGCAGCTCGGACATCAGGGCCGCCCTCTCACTTTGTAGGTCGGCAGCAGGCGCAGGATCATCGCAAGTCCTCATGAGGTATTTCAGGCCGGATCGAGCGCTTTTCCCGCCACCCAGACGTCAGATAATGCCACAGCGGATTGAGCCCACTTTGCATAATGTCCGGATAAAGATGCAGGTAATGCGTAGTGTCAAAATACGGTCCTGGATCGCGCCGCTCCGCGGCCCCGAACCGCAAGAAATGCAGCACCGGATCCGTCCCTGCCTTGCGCACATCCGGATAGTTTCGCAGATACCAAACTGAATCCAACAGGCCACAATCGCGCAACACAGCCACCTGATATCGTTCACGCAGGCCCTTATGAAATCGCAACAGAATGCGCATCGGGAACACCGGTTGGACAGGGCGGCGACAGACGACCGGATGAGTAGCCTTCAGGGCCTGAACCTGCCGTTCTAGAGTCTGTTGTGATAAATACAGGGTCTCAACTTTGCTCTGCAACTCGGCCAGTGCATCGGGAAGCTCTTTCTTGATGCCTGATTGTTGCTCTGCAGCTGCCATGTCTCTGTCTCGTCCACTCGTTCTTAGGTCAGGGTATTTGGCCTGAAAGGGTCGCAGGCTAAATGGCCTTGATTTCAGGTCTTGTAAAGTGTGACTGTCTTAGGACATGCCCGCGCTGGCGATCGCAGAAATGCCCCTTACCCCCCAGTGGAGCCAACCTAAATGGCCAGATGCCACCCCGCTTTCTTCGACCCCGAATGGTATCTGCGCAACTATCCCGATGTCGCCGCCACAGGCATAAATCCACTGCGCCATTTTCTGCGCCACGGCCGCACTGAAGGGCGCCTGCCCTGTGCAATGACTGCGGTCTGGCGGGAACGCGATCTGCGCTGGGGCATGTTGGAGCACGGTATCGAAGCACTCACCGCCCTTGCGGCTCAGGGACAGGGGGCCGAACGCGTCTGGGCACTGCTGGCCTGTGCCCGCGCCAGCGCCCGCCAAGGAGATTGGGTCGCTGCGGATAAACATCTACGCAATCTGGATACCGAAAGTGAGCTGATCGCCGGCTTTTGCCTGCCTGATCCCCCCCTGCTTGCAATCGAAGCCGCGCTCATGACTGGCGATCTAAGCCGAGCTCACGAGATCTGGCGGCAGGCGCGGCGCCTTTTTGGGCTCTCGTCCGACCTGCGTCTCGCCGCAGCCAATATTCAAGCCGCACGCAGCGGACATGGATCCGCCTGGCAGCGGCATCTGGCACGGCTCTACCACAGGGCTGGCCTAAACGGTGTTCAGGTTTCGCCAGACAGCGGGCCCCAAGCAACCTTTGACCGACTACAATCCCGCGGACCATTGCTAACCCGTCGCACAGGCCCATTGGTTAGCGTCATCTTGCCCGCTCGCAATGCCGCGGACACCATCGGCACTGCACTCCATAGTCTGCGCAGGCAAAGCTGGCGCGCACTCGAAATTTTGGTGGTGGATAATGGATCAGCAGATGCAACTGCCGCACGCGCCCGCCAGCATGCCGCCGAAGATCCCCGCATCCGCCTCTTAGACGGTGCCGCCGAACCCGGAGCTTATCCGGCCCGCAACATCGGACTGGCAGCCGCACGCGGTGCATTCATAACGCTCTTGGATGCCGATGACTGGGCCCATCCCGCTCGTATCGCCCGTCAAACCCGGGCCTTGATGCGCGCGCCTGCCCGCATGGCCAGTGTCTCGCATTGGGTGCGCACGACACCGGACCTGCGCTTTACCCGCTGGTGGGGCGAAACCGGGCTTATACATCGCAATGTCTCCTCGTTGATGATCCGAGCCGAGTTACGGGACACATTAGGCTTTTGGGATCGCACGCGTGCTGGGGCCGATACCGAATACTACGACCGCATTCAGGCGGTTCATGGCCCTCAATCGATCATCGAGGTGGCGCCGGGCACACCGCTCTCGTTCGGGCGCGTGCGTGCGGACTCGCTCACCCAAACGGCCGAGACGGGGTTGGGCAGCCAACACTACGGACCCCGCTATAGCTATCGAATGGCCAGTCGGCGCTGGCATCAGCGTATGCAGAACGATAACGCATTGCCCCAGCCCCAATTCCCTACACAACGCCCCTTTCCAGCCCCACCCGAGCTGACATTGAACGATCCTCCAGCCACATCGGATGAACCTCCGGCACTTTTTGACGATCGCTGGTATATGCAGACCTACCCAGATCTGCGCGCTCGCAATGTCGACGGATGGAGCCATTATCAAAGTAGTGGGGACGCCGAGGGCCGTGACCCCGGGCCGCATTTCAGCACCAGCGGATATCGCATGGCGCAAGGATTGAGACCCGCAGACGGACCCGCGCTCAGCCATTACATACACATCGGGCAAGCTGCAGGACACGCACCTCTGCCTCTATTTGAAGGTGACTTGCCCCCCCCACCATCGGGACGCCACATGCTGTTCTTTGGCCATCAAGCGAAGGCGCAGATCTTTGGGGCCGAACGCAGCCTGCTGGATACACTTGATCGTGCCATTGCAGCCGGTGTCACCCCTTCGGTGGTGCTGCCCAACATAGACAATGCTCCCTATCTTGCAGCGCTGCGTCAGCGGGCACACAAGATTCACGTACTGCCCTTTGGCTGGCTGTTTGGCGGTGTTGCCCCTCATCCTGAGACCCAATCCCGGCTGCAAGCGCTGATCCAGGACAGCGGTGCAGTCGCAGTTCACCAAAATACGCTGGTGCTGGATGCGCCTCTACGCGCAGCACGTGCACTTGGCATACCCACGGTGGTGCATGTGCGCGAATTGCCCGCCGAAGATCTGCCACTCTGCCAGGATCTTGGCCTGACTGCCGAAGCGTTGCGCCTCTATTTTCTGAGCTTGGCAGATCGCTTTATTGCCAACTCTCAAGCGGTAGCAGACTGGCTGGATCTATCACCAGATCGGGTCACAATTCTGCACAACACTGCCGACCCTGCCCTCGCGGATATCCCTTTTGCCCCGGCAAATCCCCCTCGCGTTGCTTTAATTGGCAGTCTGACTGCCAAGAAGGGTATCACGGATATCCTGAACGTGGCTCGGGCTTGCCCCCCATCGCTGGCACAATTCCTGCTTATCGGCCCCAGCACCCCCGAACTGACTGCATTGGGGTCTTTGCCGCCGAATGTTCAACATATCGGGTATCGCCCCGATCCTGTTACTGCCTTGACCGAGGCCGACGTGGTGCTCAGCCTATCCCATTTCGCCGAGAGTTTCGGACGCACAGTTCTTGAAGCGCTCAGCGCCGGACGCCCCGTGATCTGCTATGATCGCGGCACTCCGCCGCTGTTGATCAGCGACAGCGGTGCCGGGGTGGTCGTGCCTGCAGATGATCCCGTTGCCGTGGCGCAGGCGCTGCAACATATGCTGTCCAACCCAGCCCAACTGCATCACATGTCCCGCGCTGCCCGTGCCCGCGGCTCCGCCCTGCGCGCCCAAGCAAGCACCGTCCAGGATCACCTTCTGTTCCCGCTATCAGGATCATGAAACCTTGCGCCAGCTTGATGCACTTGTCGGTTGCAATTGCCTTTGAAACCAGTAATTCAGGGCCGCGCCATACCAGTCAAGAAGAGTCTCCGTCGTGAAAATTCTCGTCGTTTTCGGAACCCGACCCGAAGCCATTAAGATGGCTCCTGTTGTGTCCCGTCTGCGGCGAACACCCGGTCTAGAGATCCATGTCTGCGTCACTGCGCAGCATCGGCAGATGCTGGATCAGGTACTTGGCCTGTTTGACATACGCCCTGATGTGGATCTTGACCTGATGCAACCCGGGCAAGATCTGACTGACCTGACCACCGCAATCCTGCAGGCCCTGCGACCCGTGTTCGAACAAGGCGCCTATGATCGGGTACTAGTGCATGGCGACACCACCACGGCCATGGCCGCCAGCCTTGCCGCTTTTTACGCAGGGGTCCCGATAGCCCATGTCGAAGCCGGGTTGCGCACCGGCAATATCCACGCCCCGTGGCCCGAAGAAATGAACCGGATGATAGTCGGGAAGCTGGCCGATCTGCATTTTGCTCCGACGCAAAACGCCCGCCAGAACCTGCTGGCTGAAAACATCCCCGACAGCGCCATCCACGTCACGGGCAACACTGTAATTGACGCCCTGCAAGATGTGACTGCCCGTTTTAAGAGCGACCCTGAACTGGCCGCACAAATGCAAGCGCAGTTTCCGTTTCGGGACCCATCCCGCAAAATGGTTCTGGTCACCGGGCATCGTCGCGAAAATTTCGGACAGGGGTTTGAAAACATCTGCACCGCACTCCGTCGGATTAGCGATCAGATCCCGGTTCAGATCATCTATCCCGTACATCTCAATCCCAACGTACAAAGACCCGTAAACCGCATTCTGGGGTCCGCGAAGTCTGTGCACCTGATTGCCCCTCAGGATTATCTGCCCTTTGTCTGGCTGATGAGCCAAGCCCATCTGATCATCACCGATTCCGGCGGCATTCAGGAAGAGGCTCCCTCATTAGGTAAGCCGGTTCTGGTCATGCGCGACACCACCGAACGCCCCGAGGCGCTAAAGGCAGGTACCGTACAGTTGGTCGGCACCGACTCAGACCGGATTTACACTCAAGCCCATCGCCTGCTGACCAACCCGGCAGCCCATGCCGCCATGGCCGAGGCTCAAAACCCCTATGGGGACGGTAATGCCGCAGAACGCATTATCGCCGCATTGACATCTCGCAACTGAGCAGAAACATCCTTTCTTATGTTTGAACGTATTTCCATGATCGGGCTGGGCTATATCGGCCTCCCGACTGCCGCCATCTTTGCCGCCTATGGCAATCGCGTCATCGGAGTTGATGTCTCACCCTATGTCGTGGACACAATCAATGCAGGTCAGATCCACATCGTCGAACCCGAACTTGACGGGATTGTACACAAAGCCGTCAACGACGGCACGCTGCACGCCACCTTGGTTCCTGAACCGGCGGATGCGTTCATCATCGCAGTCCCAACCCCGTTCAAGGAAAACTATGAACCAGACCTGAGTTATATCCGCTCGGCGATCACGCTGATTGCACCGGTCCTCAGCGCGGGCAATCTGGTCATCCTTGAAAGCACCTCACCGATTGGGGCAACCCGCCAGATGGCCGAGTGGTTGGCCGACGCCCGTCCTGATCTGAGCTTTCCCCAAACCGCTGGTGACGCTGCTGATGTGCAGATCGCCCATTGCCCCGAGCGGGTTCTACCCGGCCATGTCGTGCGCGAACTGATCGAAAATGACCGCATTATCGGAGGCATGAGCACGCGCGCCTCGGAAATGGCCACCGCACTTTACAAGTTGGTGGTGCAGGGCGACTGTATCGCGACCGATGCGGAAACCGCCGAGATGTGTAAGTTGGTAGAAAACAGCTCGCGCGACGTACAAATCGCCTTTGCCAATGAGCTGTCGGTGATTTGTGACCGGTTCGACATTAACGTTTGGGAGCTAATCGCATTAGCCAACCGCCACCCCCGCGTTAACATCCTGCAACCCGGTGCCGGGGTTGGTGGCCATTGTATTGCCGTAGATCCCTGGTTCATCGTTGCTTCCGCCCCAGAAGATGCTCGCCTGATCCGTACCGCCCGCGAAGGCAATGACGCCAAACCGACCTGGGTCGTGGATAAAGGGAAGTCGGCCATTCTTGAGGTGTTAAGCGCGGATCCTACACGCGCCATGTCTGATATCACTGTCGCCTGTCTCGGCCTCACTTTCAAACCTGACATTGATGACCTACGCAAAAGTCCAGCCCTGGAAATCACCCGAGCCTTTGGCCAGTTAGGATGTCAGGTTCTTGCCGTCGAACCACATATTCGAACCCCACCCCCCGAGTTACAGGATCTGCCAGTCCATCTTGTAGACCTGAACAGAGCTCTGGAAACCGCCGACGTGATCTGCCTTTTGGTCAAACACAGCGCTTTTGCCGAGATCGACGCACAAATCCCGGAACATACGCAGGTGATTGATGTCGTCGGGTTATGTTCAAAAATGGCTTAAACCGCACTTGTCTACAAACTTGATTAAACCAGCTTACGTCCCCCCAAAACGCCACAGAAGTTGGAATTTCCTCTGACATCGTAAACCGCGGCTGGCTGGGGGCTGAATAGAAAGCCAGACCTCGCGTCCTGGCAGATGGGGTTGCCGTTTGATGTTTCATCGGTGTCTTCGAGAACACCCACCCAAATCGAAAGCGCACACCACGCCGCACAAACCGTAACGCAGGTCAGCAATGGCGGCATTGATGCCCCCTTCATGCTCAGAGACTTTAGAAAACAGCACTTCAAGACTCAGTCTGTTTTACCGAAAATGATTTTGCGGTTGACCCATCGCAAACCGCACGGCGGCCCCAACACTGCCCAAGCGGTGGCGGTGACGCAAGGCGTATACCATCCGCAACAACGGCGCCCACAGACCAAACACCCGCGTTAACAGCATTTGGCGTGCCGCCAGCAGATCCGGGTCGCTCCAATTCTCTCCGGTGCTAGCATGAGGATGAGATCCGGTCACTGTGGGAAAGGATCTCCCCTTTAGTCCAGCCTTCAGCATATCGGTAACAAAGGCGTACTCTTCGCCGAGCGGATAGCGCGCACCCACCCCAAAGTTCGGATCGAACCAAACACCCGCCCGTGTCACGTCATGGTTGCGCACCATCAATTCCGGCGCGCAGATCCGTCCAGAGTTGAACCATCCCAAACGATGAATTCTGGACCGCACCCCGCGCCGGGGCAAGCGTTCCTGCCGCCACCCAGCTGCCCACGTCAGATCCGGAGCCTGCTCCAGCGCAGTTCGTAACGCGAGGATACCCTTGGGGTCCAAATCCAGATCATCATCTGAAAACAGCACGAAAGGCCCCTCAGCCAAAGCAAGGGCCGCGTTGCGGCTGTTAGACAAACCCATGGTTTCAATCGCTTCGACCCGCACATCATCCCGCATCGAAGGCATCAACGCCTCCGACACCGGGTTCTGCACCAGAACAAGGTAGTTAATCCCTGCCACAGGCGCAGGCAGGGACAAAGACGAGACCCGATGACCCAGCGTCGAAACGGCCACCGTAACCGATGCCCCGCATGAAGGCTGTTCATCCATCATAAACATAGCTTCCTGTTTGCCATCATTCTTGTTCCTGGTCCCGTCACGGCCTTACCCCCGCAGCAGACGCTTCATCAGATGATTGCTCAAGCACCAAGTGGCCACTGGACGCGACAGCCCAGCATGGTCACGGTACAACCGCCAAGTCGCCACCAACGCCCGAAACCGATTGGCCGACAGGGATCCCGGCTCGCGAAAATATTCGGCCAGCGGTTGATCCAGCCCATAGGCTGGACCGGATCGGGCCAACAGATCCAGCCAGAGCGCATAATCCTGTCGCATCTTCAAATCCGGCACTTCAACCGTGCCATACACCTCGCGATCATAAATCGCGGTCAGACAGCCAATGACATTTCCCTGCAGCAACTGTTGTCGCGTGACAGAGAATGGCACTTGAACCTGATGCCGTCGCCCGCCGGATACCCGCCAAAATCCTGTATAGCTCAAGCCAGCCCGTTTTTCCTGCATGAAGGCCAACTGGCGCTCCAACTTTTCAGGTAACCAGGCATCATCAGCATCCAAAAAAGCGATGAACCGTCCCCCTGCCGCTTGGATGGCCCGGTTACGCGCTTGAGCTGGACCGGTGTTTTGAGGTTGCGCAAGAACACGGATCCGGGCGTCCTGAACAGCCAATTCCTGAGCTATGGCAAAGGTTTCATCCGCAGAGCCGTCATCGACAACGATCATTTCCCAATCATCAAAGCTCTGAGTCTGAACAGAGGCAACCGCCCGCGGCAAAACCTTTGCGGAATTGAAAGCAGGTGTAATGATCGAAACCAGAGGGGACGATAAAGGGGGCTTGAGGGAATTCATCAATGGCTCATAATATCGCTACTGTCGGCCCGGTCCTGCCTATGAACGTTCACGAGGCACTCTGTCTCTGAAAATCAAGCGTTTGAAAACTGCTGATCACCAATGACATGAAACCCAGCCACAACACAAGCCACACACACATCTGCGCGAGCCGGCCCATCGGGCGACCCTAACGGCACTGAAATCATTACATATGGCGCGCGTAGTCTTGCAAAATGAGCGCCTCTTGCGGAAAAGGGGATGGTCGAATCACCTACGCGAACCCCAAATGGACTCTTGGGTTTGTATTATCTGGGTGTTATCGAAGCCCTCAGATTAGAATCGCATGGAAACTTATTAAATGCTAAACAATAAACGTATCCTGGTTACCGGTGGCACCGGTTCATTTGGCAACCGTCTCATCAGCCGCATCCTCGAAGATTATAATCCTTCAGCCGTTATCGTTTACAGCCGAGACGAACTCAAGCAGTTCGAAATGCAGCAGCGCTTCCCTGACGAGAACCGCATCCGGTATTTCATCGGTGACGTTCGCGACGAGCGTCGCATGATGGAAGCAATGGAAGGCGTTGACTTTGTCGTGCACGCTGCCGCGCTTAAGCAGGTACCAGCCGCTGAATACAACCCGATCGAATGCATCCGCACCAACATCACCGGTGCCGAAAACGTAATCCGTGCGGCCATCGCCAACAACGTTGAAAAAGTTGTAGCGCTGTCCACCGACAAAGCGGCCAAACCGATCAACCTCTACGGCGCCACCAAACTGGTTTCCGACAAGTTGTTCGTATCCGCAAACAACACTGTTGGCTCACGCCACACCCGTTTCTGTGTTGTCCGTTACGGTAACGTTGTTGGGTCACGTGGATCGGTCATTCCTTTCTTCCATCGCCTGATCGAAGAAGGCACTGATCACCTACCTATCACCGACGAACGCATGACCCGTTTCTGGATCACTTTGGACGCAGGTGTCGATTTCGTTCTGAAATCCTTTGAGCGCATGTGGGGTGGCGAAATCTTCATTCCACGTATTCCGTCAACCAAGATCACCGACCTGGCCCAAGCCATGGCACCCGATCTGGAGCAGCGCGTCATCGGCATCCGCCCCGGTGAAAAACTGCACGAAGTTATGTGCCCTGAAGAAGACGCGCACCAAACTTACCAGTTCGACGAATTTTTCTCGATCATCCCGACCATCAAATTCACCGACCTCGACGTGGACTTTTCCACGACACGTCTGGGTGAAACTGGTACGCCAACCGGTCTGGACTTCGAATACAACTCAGGCACCAACCCTGTCTTCCTGAGCCAAGAAGAAATTGTCACTCTGCTAAAGCAAACCGGTTTCGCGTAATGATTCCGTACGGTCGCCAGTGGATCACGGCCGAGGATATTTCCTCGGTCGTTGATGTGCTGAAATCGGATTTTCTGACCCAGGGTCCTGCGGTCGCTACATTCGAAACCAGCATCAAAGCAGCCTGTGGCGTGTCTCACGCCCTGGCTGTCAACAGCGCGACTTCGGCCCTGCACATTGCGTGTCTGGGCCTGGGTCTTAAGCCCGGCAAACACCTGTGGACGTCCCCCATCAGCTTTGTGGCTTCGTCCAATGTTGGGCTTCTCTGCGGAGCCGAAGTCAACTTCGTCGACATCGATCCCGAAACTCTCTGCATGTGTCCCGACAAACTGGCCGAAGCGCTTGCCGCTGCGGAACAGGCCGGAACTCTGCCTCATATCGTAATGCCGGTGCATTTCGGTGGCCAGTCCAGCGATATGAAAGCCATTCACGCTTTGTCGCAGAAATATGGCTTCCACATCATCGAAGACGCCTCTCACGCGATTGGCGCCGGCTATGATGGTGCCCGAGTTGGGGATTGTCGGTATTCCGATGCCTGTGTCTTCTCGTTCCATCCGGTCAAGATTGTGACCACCGCCGAAGGTGGTGTGGTGACAACCCAGTCGGAAGAACTGGCAACTCAGATGGATCTGCTACGGTCACATGGGGTCACCCGTAATCCGGACCTGATGACCCGCGAAGGGGACGGCCCTTGGTATTACCAACAGGTCGAACTGGGTTTGAACTATCGGATGACCGATATGCAAGCCGCTCTTGGCGCCAGCCAGATGACTCGTTTGGACGAGTTCGTCGACCTGCGTCATACGCGTGCCGAAGCCTATGATGTGGCTTTTGCTGACATGCCAATCCAGATCCAGAAGCGTGAGCCTGAAAACCGTTCAGCACTGCATCTCTACCCGGTCCAAATTATGGCACAGGGTGCAGATCGTCCGGTCAAACGCCGGCAGTTGTTCGAATACCTGCGCGCCAATGGCGTAGGGGTGAATGTGCATTACATTCCGATCCACACGCAGCCCTATTACCAAAACCTGGGCTTTAGCGAAGGTCAGTTTCCGGCTGCCGAGCACTATTATGCCGGGGCCATTTCGTTGCCGCTGCACCCGCAGCTCACCGATGCGGACCATGCCCATGTCATCAATGCAGTCCGCGACGGACTCAAAGAAACAGGCCTGAGCTGATCCTTCGGGGTCGGCTCGCGCCGCCGTCACATCCTTCATCCTTGTTGACCGCAGCAGACCAAATGATGGTTGCGGTCAACAGACGGCCCATCCCCGCACGTCCCGTTCCGGGCTCAGTTGCGGGGTCCAACCTTCAGGGGTTAGAGAGTTTATGAAAATCGCCATTATTCCCGCCCGTGGGGGCAGTAAACGCATTCCACGCAAGAACATCCGCAATTTTGGCGGTAAACCGATGATCGCCTGGCCAATTTCTGCTGCATTGGACAGTGGCCTATTCGATCGGATCATCGTTTCAACAGACGATGCAGAAATCGCCGACGTGGCCCGTGCTGCAGGTGCCGAAGTGCCCTTCATGCGCCCGGATGATATCGCCGATGATTTCAGCCCAACCCGTGCCGTGATCAACCATGCAATCGGCGCGATCGAAAGCGACAGCGGTACCTCCGTCACACAGGCCTGCTGCATCTATGCGACGGCCGCGTTTGTGCAAGCTGACGATCTGGTCAACGCCCACGCCCGGCTAAGCGACCATGACACCACCCGTTTTGTCTTTGCAGCGGCATCCTTTCCCCATCCGGCGCAGCGTGCCATGGTCGAAACCGGCGCTGGGGGAGTTGAAATGCTGTTCCCCGAACACGCTAAAACCCGCAGTCAGGATTTGGCAGAAACCTTTCATGATGCAGGCATGTTTTATTGGGGGCATCGGGATGCCTTTATGGCCGAACATCCCATGTTTGGCCCTTATTCCATTCCACACCTGATGCCGCGAACCCGCACGCAAGACATTGACACGCCAGAGGACTGGGCTTTTGCAGAAGCTCTTTTTAAGCTAATTTAATCCTGACGCCAATTTTATAATGACCGCGAATTTTCGCTATCTTTTTTGGACCAGCATCCAATGACAAAAAACACGACTAAGAAAAAAACCATGACGCCCGCTTTCAGCGCTGGTTAAAAAGTAATCCGGGCGGTTCATTCTCCGAATTTTTTGACCAATACCATGTCCCCCAAATCATAGAGGGTGGGCAACACGCCTCTCTTGGTCGAAACCTGTCCACCGGAGACTGGAAGGCTTCAGGACGCGGATCTTATGGATTTGTTGTACAAATGGCCTGATGGTGTTCACTGTATGAATCCAGCGTTATAGCTGAGTGCGATGAGCAATTGGGCCCCTACCGACGAAGTACAAGATCAAGAACTGATCGTCTTACAACGATAGCTTGAAGCGTCGCGGGTCGTTGTCAATTTGGTTTGATCCGGAGATGGTTTGGACACCGCCACCAACCGGCACGCGCGGTCGGCAGCAGCAATTCAGTGACGCCGTCATTCAGACTTGCCTGACGCTGAAAGTCCTGTTTGGCCAGCCACTTCGACAGACATCTGGGTTCGTGAAGAGCCTGCTGCGATTGGTCGGGCTGGATTGGACGGCGCCGGATTTCAGCACCCTTTGCCGACRTCAGAAAACACTGAACGTGAGCCTGCCGTATCGTGGAGGGCCACAAGGCCGCTGAACCTCCTCATCGATAGCACAGGTATCAAGGCCGAGGGAGAAGGCGAATGGAATGCCCGCAAGCATGGCGGGGCTAAACGGCGTATTTGGCGTAAGATACACATAGGCATCGACGAGGAAACACTGGAGGTTCGGGCCGTCGAAGTCACCGGCAGCAACATCGGTGATGCTCCCGTGTTGCCAGAGCTTCTGAACCAAATCTCAGTTGATCAGGACATCGGCAGTGTCACCGCAGACGGGGCGTATGATACGCGTAAATGCCACGAGGCGATTGCCGCCAGAGAAGATGCCCATGCGGTGATCCCGCCACGCAAGAATGCAAAGCCTTGGAAGCCTACGAGCGCCGGAGCCATTACCCGCAACGCTGTCCTCAACCGCTACACGGCTCTTGGCATACCTATCACTGAGCCCGTAGGCTAAATCCGTCTAGGGTAAGTACTCATAACCAGAATATTACGGTTGCGGCGAGAGCGATGGTCGAAAGGAACACCTTTGGGCATCTGTCATAGCTGGTTGCCACGCGCCTCCAATCTTTCAAGCGGCCAAACATGATCTCGATACGATTGCGGCGTTAATATCGACGTTTGTCATATTTGACGGCCTTGCCGCGTGACTTTCGTCCGGGGATGCAAGGCGTTATTCCCATATCTACAAGGGCTTCCCGGAACCAATCCGCATCATAGCCACGATCCCCAAGCAGCCAGTCCGCTGATGGCAGGCTACTCACAAGAGCTCTCGCCCCAGTGTAGTCGCCTTGCTTGAACGGCGGTCATGAAGAACCGAATAGGCCGCCCAACCGTGGCAGGCTGATAGGGGCGCACCAAGGGTGGCATGAATACGAAACTGCACCCCGTTACTGACAGTCTGGGACGCCCCATCCGCTTCTTCATATCCGCTGGGCAGGTGAGCGATTACACGGGCGCCAGGGCTTTGGTGAACAGTCTGCCATCGGCTGACTGGCTGCTCGGAGATCGAGGTTATGACGCAGATTGGTTCCGCGAAGCCCTTAATGACAGGGGAATAAAGCCCTGTATCCCAGGTCGAAAGTCACGCGACAAGCCTGTCCGGTACGACAAGCGCCGCTACAAACGACGCAACCGCATTGAGATCATGTTCGGACGCCTGAAGGATTGGCGGCGCGTCGCCACCCGATATGACAGATGCCCAAAGGTGTTCCTTTCGACCATCGCTCTCGCCGCAACCGTAATATTCTGGCTGTAAATCAATGAGTCTGGAGCCTAGGGTAAGGCCGCCCTTCACCCGATTTGTGCAATAAAGCCCTTTTTGGGATCAGATTTGGGAGATAAGCGTGAGGCAGGCGATTACTGCTCATTCAAGTTCCGCGTCCAGTAAAGGAGGTAAATCGGTAAACAATATATTTCCGGTCTGAGCTTATTGTGTCTTTATTGAATCCTTATCTTATTGCGAATTTCCGAAGCCGCACTTTGCACAGCGAGAAGCAAAGGATAGTTAGGGTGAAATTGCATCGAAAAATTGTTTTGATCTCGCTCTCGCTCTCGCTCCTTGCGCCTGCTGCAATAGACCTCAGTAGAAAGGCAGGGATCAGCTTTGAACAAGGCAGAAAGAATAGGGAAACTATATTGATTCTTATCGCAAGCGTGCTCCAGGTTGCAAGAGTGGTTCTCTCTTTACAGATTGCATTTCGCCTGTTCTCAATTTTAATGTTAAACGTTGAAGGTGATAGTTGCGTAAAATCTTAAAACTATGTTGTAGATCCATTTCATGCGAAGAGCGGGTCTTGGGCCAGTGCCAAAATCGGTCGTTTATGTCACTGATCTCCCTCACACCAGAATCTTGAAAAAACCATACCACAACGCTTTGGCGGAACTCAGTTTGATTTTGTCACGTCATGATGGACTTATAATAATCTGACATCGGTGCCTCCTACAGCATTCGACAAGCAGGGCTCAATCTGGTTTCCACTGCACGTAGCGCCAAGGTCTGTTTCGGGGAATTCGATCAGACCTTGCAAAGGTTGTTATCTGCCCAAAGCGGCCATCCCTTACAGATGACTGCTGCCAGCCAAAGCAGAAATATATTAACACGAACACTATTTTATAGTGACTTCAGTGTTTTCTACTATAGCTTTGAAGTCATGAATATTCTTGAGAGCTTCATAACACTTTGGGTCGTTATTGATCCGATTGGTACGATTCCAGTTTTCATCGCGGTCACAACTGGAATGAACGCCGAGACCCGCCGCTCGACAGCGTTTACTGCAACATTTGTTAGCATAGGCGTTTTGTTGTTCTTTCTCATACTGGGGCAACTGCTTATTGACGCGCTTGGCATTAGTTTGCTGTCTTTTCAGGTGGCCGGTGGAATTGTATTGTTCCTTTTCGCGCTCACCATGATATTTGGCGAACCGAAGCAAGAAACTGATCTCAATACGAAAGAACTGGATGAGGAGCGCCCAAAGCAGGATCGCCCCTCACCTGCGATCTTCCCGTTGGCGGTACCTTCACTGGCATCGCCCGGCGCGATGCTGGCAATTGTTCTTCTAACGGACAACAATGAGTTCTCAATCCTAAGTCAGGCTGTAACGGCCATGGTTATGGTCGCGGTTCTACTCGCCGCTTTTGTAGCGATGCTAATGGCTGAACCGATCATTCGACTGATTGGCAACTCTGGTGCAGCGATTATCAGCCGTGTGATGGGAATGATTTTGGCATCAGTTGCGGCGGACGCAGTTTTGACCGCCATCTTAGAGATTCTTCGAACAGGGTCAGTCTAAAAGCCGGCCGCTTTCCGATTGGCAATTTCCGATAGCCGGGAATGCCGACAGACTGTGAGGTTTAGGAGTTCCTGACCCTAAATTTGCAACGAATTGCGGCAATGCGGGGTGTGATCGTAGAATGACAGGACCACTCAGAGTGTCGGCTATGGACCGGAGTGTCGGCCAACTGAGCAAGAAAACAGCGAATGCTGCACCTCACCCAATGACGGCTTTGAACCCGGCTTGCCGGGTGCCACGCTACATCCCAATGTCTGTAAACCGCAGAAAGTTGATTTCCAATGTCTGACCTGAAGATCAAAAATCGTACATCATATTCTTGATCAACTCCAACGGATTACCTTCAGTTATTGTACACGTCGGCGGCCTCAAAGTCCCGCTTTGCGGGCCTATTGGAGCTAATTCAAGTGACCTAAGCTTTATTTGAAAAGGTTTTATAGGCTTTGGTCACCGAGACAATCTCGATAAAGCAGACCACATGATTTTGCGCTCTAGGAAGACACTGATCACTCCCGACGCAAGCCTGTTACTCATCTCTGTTGGTACGGAATACTGGATGGAATTGCTGCGCCCTAGAGCGCGGACAACGCGGCCTTTCTAGCGTCGAGGGACCACACCGAGATTCAGTTTCTGTCGATCTCGACTTTTACAAGCAAAAGGAAAACCTGATCGGATCTTATGTGTATGACATGGGGTGCATTTCAGTGTTACAATTTTGGTATGAGAAGAGAAAACAAGGACACAACCACTAAGAATAAATCCAACAAAGGCCATTTGGACGGTGCGAAGCATCTTAACTTAAACACATGAGTTTCCAAAGGAAGGGGCTCGGAGGGTAGGGAGAGCCAATGGATGCAAGAACAATAGAAACGCTAGGTCTCGCTGCAGGTTACAGCCTCCAACACAATCTGCCTGCCCAGCGGGTGGCAAGGGGACTAGCTTCGATCCGTGATTAGCTAGACACGATGCGACGCTTTTTTGTAACCGGTTGTTTGGTCGCCAGTGACAAATCTATGTTTTAACCCTGTAACAAACATGGTTTTCTACTTTAACTTCGGTTGTCGTATAGGTGGCCAGATCTCCTAGATAGCTTAGAGTTGGATATTATATGAACGACCGTCGTCTCCTAAATCAGATAGGTAGAAGCGCATACAAGTTAAGTGTCTATCAAATTTTGCGCGAGCGCTCGATCCTTGAGTCGGCAGATTATATCGAGCAGCACATTGATACAGCAATGATCTTCGACCAGCTGGCAAAGCTTTGGAGCTACTCAGCTAAGTCTGCGAATTTGAATGATGGTTTAGTCCTCGAGTTCGGTGTCTTTAAGGGCAAGTCTATCAACCACTTCGCTAGGTTATTCTCCAACCAAGAAGTGCACGGATTTGACAGTTTTGAAGGCTTGGCAGAGGATTGGAAAGGCTATCATTTGCCAAAGGGTGCATTTGATCTTGGTGGAAACCTTCCACAGGTTGAAAGCAACGTAACGCTGCACAAAGGGTGGTTTGAGAATACACTACCATCTTTTTTGGAAAAAGAACCTGCCCCTATCCGCTTATGCCATATTGATTGTGATACATACGAAAGTGCGCTGTACGTCCTCAAAAGTTTGGCAGACCGCTTAGTCAAAGGAAGTATCGTTGTCTTTGATGAATACCACGGATACCCAAACTGGAAAAACGGTGAGTTCAAGGCCTGGCAGTCGGTTTGCAACAGTGATGTCGGCATTAAATATCGCTATATAGCGTTTTCTGATATGCAGGTCGCAGTCGAAATCCTCTAAAGCGTTTCCGTGCCATCTCCTCAGAGATCATCAGGTCATGGCTATTCTTGATTGAACATAGATATTCAGCACATATCATTCACATCTACCTTATTTATGCTCAGCGTCGTTTTGTCTGCTAAGCCGCATTATTAAAGCAGGATTGAGATTATCGAGACAATTCAAGTCTCTGGGCTTTCAGCCGTTAGCTTGTTTGGGATCTCCTGCCTAGAGCTCGCTCCCAACAGTGGTCCCCCCCTATGTTGAGTAATGAGGAGGAGTTTAGTAGGCGCCTAAGCGACCTAAGCCCGAAGAGACTGTTTAAGCTTTTGCAGGTTGAAATTTAGTAGAGTCAGGTACGTCGAAGGCAGACACCACCAGACAATCGGTGTGACGGAACAAATCAATTTTCGCGGAAAGTAGAACTAGGTCGTTGAAAATGCCATTGGTTCAATCCCAAAGGAGAGTGTGGAACGGGTGTGAAACAACTCAAATAACTGAAGCGGTTACCAAAAGGAGTAGGAGCTACTCTGACGGGTTGTGCAGGGTTTAACACTGGACAAGCTGACCTTGAAGGAGGCCGCAACGGGAAGATCGCCCTTCACCCGATTTGTGCAACAAAGCCGTTACAGAGGGTAGCTCTGATGTCCGTTGTTTTTCCTGAATTTGGGACTTTCTCTATTATGCTCAAATATCTCTTTCAAAAGAGAGAGTGCACCCTTTGCAATTTTCACGGGCGAATTTCCTGATGATGTAGGGAAGCGCTTACGTTTCAAGAAAGCACATGGCATCTGAAACTTGAGCTGAGCTCATGTAGGTCGAATTTTTTCACAATTGTCAGCGCGTGGCTCTTTCTTGTTTCTGGCGACATAACATGGAGATCGCCTTGCCTGATTCAGATTTGACCCAACTTGCAGATAGCTTGCGTGCGACGCGACAGTCTTTTGATAGCATACCAGTGATCGATATTGCGTCTTTGGTGGATGGTCGCGATCCCTTTGGTGTTGCCAAAGAAATCCGGTGGGCTTTGTCCAATGCCGGTTTCATGTATGTGAAGAACCATGGTGTTCCCTCCAGCGTCGTTGAGGCTGCGTTTGCGCAGGCAATGGCGTTTTTCGATCTGCCCAACGACGTCAAGATGGTGCTGCATGTCGGCAACTCTGGCGTTGCAATGCGGGGGTACATCGAAATATTCGGGGAAAATACTGACCCCGCCAAAACGAAAGACTTGAAAGAGTGCTTTGATATTGGGCCTGAAACGCCGGGTTATGAGGTGCCGTTTTTTGGGGCCAACCAATGGCCAGATCAGCTACCTGCCTTTCAACCTGCAATCTATGCCTACCATGAGGAAATGAAAAAACTTTCCCTGATCCTGCTGCGGGGGATCGCGCTGAGCCTGGAATTGCCCCCCGAATTCTTTACCTCGAAAATGTTGAACCCGATCAGTATTCAGCGACTGCTGCATTATCCACCACAGGCTGGCAAAATTGATGAAAGCGTGATGGGGATAGGGGCGCACACGGATTACGGCAACTTGACCATTCTTGCGCAGGATGATGTCGGCGGGCTGCAGGTCATGAACCGCGATGGGGTATGGGTACACGGACCGCCGATTCCGGGAACCTTTGTGATCAATATCGGGGACCTGATTCAACGGCTGACCAATGACGTCTACCTTGCAAATCTTCACCGGGTTGTGAACACCAGCGGGCGCGAACGCTATTCAATCCCGTTTTTCATTGATGCGGACTATGATGCGGAATTTGCCCCAGTCCCAAGCTGCATCAGCGCTGAGAACCCAGTCCGTTATGATCCGGTAACATGTGGTCGGCACAAGTTTGGTCGGTTCCTTGATAGTTTCCCGCATTTGGCCGCAACATTCGGCTAATCGGGATTAGGGGGTGATCAGTCCGGCGGTTGTTGCCTCGGCGCGGGTGGGAGACCACAATTGCGCGCTTGGGGTGTCGAACATCCGGGTCAGAAATTGCGGGCTTACCCCTTGGTCGCGGAAGAAGGCACGGTCCTTGTCCTGTTCCTCTTGCAAATCCAGATGGGGCAGGGCGGTAGCAAAGTTCAGGGCATATTGATGAAATCCAAGACTGGCCCCAGGGGCGAGACTGCGTTTGGTGCCAGCGACAAAAACCAGAGTGCATGCCGAATTGCAGGCGTCGACGGCCTGTGTGTTCAGCTTCTGGCTCAAAATCACTCGGGCGACCCCCCGGGCCTCGTAAATGTGGCCCCCTGCACTTGTCAGGCTTACAGATTGCAAGTTTGGGTTCGCGGCGATGAGGTCTGTTACGCGCTTGGTTAAGCCAAAGGTGATATCGCCAGAGAACAGCAGAGTTTCCCCATCTTCAGACACCGTGAGGGTATATGTGGCGGCGTGTTCTCGATCCATCCGATCGGTAAACAGCTCAGCCTCTGGCGGGGCATAGGCCGCGAGACCCAACCCCCACCATTGTGCACTCATCAAAGAGGCCGCCAGCAACAACGCAAGATAGCCGCCCCAAACCGGGATCATGCTGCCAAGTCCAGAGACATAAGCATCTGCCGCGCGTTGAAAACGCATGGCTTGCCAGAAGAAGAGCGCGATGTCGCAAACCATCAAGGTGTATAGCGGGATCAAGGGGAGAGTTAGAACCGCCCCAACGGCCGTCAAAGCAGCATAAATAGCAGCGCGTGGTACGACCAGCCAAAGCCAGAAAACACGCGCCAAAGAGGCTGGATCACTTTGCATTCTGCCACAGTGCGCGGCTTCGCCCCGTGGATCAATTACAAAGACAACCTCACTCTAGAATGGTGGCAATTTGATCCATGGGTTTCTTCATTTTGGCGACCTGCGGCACCGTTGCGTCTGGGGCTGGGTGTCCCACGGCGATGATCATGGTGGGTTTTTCGGATGCAGGGCGACCCAACGCTTCGTTTAAGAACCGCATCGGATTCGGAGTGTGGGTGAGGGTGCTAAGCCCGGCGTGGTGCAGGGCGGCCAACAAAAAGCCGGTCGCGATGTTCACGCTTTCAGGCACGTAATAGTTCTTGTAACGGGTCCCGTCTTCGAATTGCCCCCAACGCTGGGCAAAAACTATGATCAGCCAAGGGGCAATTGTCAGGTGTTCTTTGACAGCATTGGTGCCAATGGGTTCCAACGCCTTTATCCATTCATCTCCAGCACCGCCTTCGTAAAAGCGGCGCTCTTCTTCTTCGGCTTCTTCGCGAATGCGCTGTTTCAAAGCGGGTTTTGCCACGGCCACGAAATGCCAGGGTTGATGGTTTGCACCTGACGGAGCAGTGCCTGCGGTTTCGATGCAACGTTCGATGATATCACGCGGAACCGGCTGATCCGTATAGTCGCGCACGGTATGCCGCTTACGCATTACATCGTAAAACTCCGACGCTGCGGTGCGCATTTCTTCGTCCGTCAGGTCGACACGGTCTGGCAAGGGCAGGGTGGTATAGGTCAAGGCTTCGCGGGCAAACATGCACAGATCTCCGATGGGGTTCCCCATTATTAGGTCTGCTCAGGCTGGGATCAACCCTTTGGATGCAGCGGCGCGAACTGCTTGTGTCAGAGGTTGCAAGACGGGGGCCATGATGCGGCTGACTTGCCATGTGAGCGGCACGTCCAAAGGGGTGTTAGCGATCAAAGGAGTCAACCTGCCATTGCGGATCGGACCGCGTACCAATTGTGCCGGGTTCATGCCCCAGCCGAGCCCCAACCGTGCCGCATCTACAAACGCCTGTGTGGACGGCAAAAAATGCGTCGGTGGAGAGATGCGGCGCCCAAACTGCGCGTCGATCCAAGCCTTTTGTAAACCATCTTTGGCGTTGAACGTCAGACACGGGGCCTGCGCTAATTTGGGCGCAGTCACTCCATCGGGAAACCACTGATCCATATAGCCGGGACTGGCCGTCGCGATGTATCGCATTTTGCCCAATGGTATAACGTCACATCCGGTCACAGGTTTCGTTGTTGCACTGATGGCCGCGCTGACTTCCCCACGTCTGAGCCAGTCTGCGGAATAGTCCTGATCATCCATAACCAAATCAAAAAGCACATCAGGGACCGCAGCCATTGCCGCTACAAACCAAGTCGCAAGTGAATCTGCGCTGACTGCAATTTTCAGGCGCGCCGGGCCGGGCGTCGCATCCAGCGACAGCTCTCGGCTCAATTGTGCTTCGAGCAACCCGACGTCTTCGGCATGTTTAGCAAGGCGAACGCCTGCTGGCGTGCCGGTACACGGGGTAGCGCGATTGATCAAAGCAACCCCAACCCGGTCTTCTAACGCTTTGATGCGTTGGGAAATCGCTGACGGGGTTACCGACAGATCGGCGGCGGCGGCCTCGAAACTACCTCGTTGCAGGATGGCTGAAAGGGCAGATAGCTGCTGTGGGTCGAACTGCATTAGCAATCCTTAATTTAGGTCAGTTTCTTTAATTGGATTATCGCGCCGATAGTTCGTAGTCAAATGCAGACCTACTGAACGGAGCGCACATGACTTCTTCTTTCTTTCCAGGATTTGCCTTGGGATTCAGCCTGATCCTCGCCATTGGGGCGCAAAACGCATTTGTTCTGCGCCAAGGGCTGCGTCATGAGCATGTGCTGCCCGTTGTGCTGACCTGCGCGGTGTCTGATGCGATCCTGATTGCTGCGGGTGTCGCGGGCTTTGGCTCTTTGGCGCAGTTGGTCCCTGGTTTTGAACCGGTCATGCGATATGGCGGGGCTGCGTTTTTGGTCTGGTACGGAACCCGCAGCCTGATCAGTGCTTGGCGCAGCCATGCTGGGTTAGAAGCAGATCCGCGAAACGGGGGCAAGACGGCGCTCAGGACCGTTTTGTTGACGGTGCTCGCTTTCACTTGGCTGAACCCGCATGTCTATTTGGATACCGTCGTTTTGATCGGCTCGATTTCTGCGCAGTATGATGATCGGCTCAGCTTTGCACTGGGCGCGATGACAGCCAGTTTCGTTTTCTTCTTTGCGCTTGGGTATGGTGCAAGATTATTGGCCCCCGTTTTTGCGCGTCCACGGGCATGGCAAGTGTTGGACGCGGTGATTGGGCTAACGATGTGGGGCATTGCCCTGAAATTAGTTACCATGTGAAGTCTTGCCCCCGGCCTCGATTGGGTGTTCAACCGTTTGTATGACAACAACCATCACTTCTGAACCTCGGCCCCTTGCGGGAATGACGTGGATGCTCGCAGCTGGGTTTAGCTTTGTTGTGATGACCGCACTGGTTAAATCCCTCGGGACAAGTCTACATCCGATACAGTCGTCGTTTCTGCGCTATGCGTTGGGGTTGGTATTTGTGCTGCCTGCCATTCGCCCATTGTTGAATGCAAAACTTACGCCCAGACATTGGGCGCTGTTCAGTATCCGGGGGGCGCTTCACTCGGTTGGAGTCATGCTGTGGTTCTTTGCCATGACGCAAATTCCGTTGGCCGAAGTGACTGCTATGAATTACCTGACCCCGGTTTATGTGACATTGGGGGCGGTCATATTTTTGGGAGAGAAACTGGCTTTGCGCCGGATCTCAGCGGTGATTGTCGCAGTAATAGGCGCCGCGATTATTCTGCGCCCGGGGTTTCGTGAGATTTCATCAGGCCACCTCGCTATGCTTGGGACCGCTTTTCTGCTTGGGGGGTCTTATTTACTGGCCAAGGTCACAGTTGATGAGGTCAGCCCAGCTGTGGTTCTGACCATGTTGTCGGTGTGGGTAACGATTGCACTGACCCCGTTTGCCATCGCGGTTTGGACCCCACCCAGTTGGTCGGATATCGGGGTGCTTTTTGTTGTTGCTTGCTTTGCGACCGCTGGGCATTATTTCATGACATTAGCGTTGCAAGCCGCGCCTGTGGCGGTCACCCAACCGGTCACGTTTTTACAGCTGATCTGGGCTACGCTGCTCGGGGCTTTGGTTTTCGACGAGGGGGTCGATATCTGGGTCGTGGCAGGCGGGAGCCTGATCTTGGCTTCGGTAAGTTTCATCACGTGGCGTGAAGCAGTCCTAAAGCGCAGCGCGATCACGCCGCACAGTATTGCGCCTAAGCTCTGAAATGAACGTTAGGAAGACCTGATTAGGTCTTTGATTGACGAGTCAATAAAAAACCCCTAGCGTTTATGGAATGTAATCGCGGAGGGCGGAATGCCAAAACTTGGAATGGAGCCAATTCGGCGGGATGCGATCGTACGTGCGACGATTGCTGAGCTGGGTGTAACCAAGTCTCTGGATGTAACCGTCAGCCAAATTGCAAAACGCGCCGGGATATCCAGCGCGCTTGCGCATCATTACTTTGGCGGCAAAGATCAGATCTTTCTGGCTGCTATGCGACGGATCTTGTCTGATTTCGGCGCCGAAACGCGGGAAGAACTGAGCACAGCGCCGAAACACGAGCGGGCGCAGGCCATTATCCGTGCTTGTTTTGCGCCATCCTGTTTTACCCCCGATGTCGTTGCTGCTTGGATGACCTTTTACGTTCTGGCCCAAACGAATGATGACGCCTTGCGCCTTTGGCAGATCTATCAGGCGCGGATGCGCTCCAATCTGGTGAACGCCTTGCGCCCGCTGGTCGTGGATCCGGTTGAGAATGCCGAGAACATGATCGCACTGATCGATGGGCTTTATATTCGCGCAGCCCTTGGCGCGCCCGAAGAGCCCCAACTTGCCGTAAATCACGCGCTGCGTGTGTTGAATACTATGATCGAGGCCGGACAATGAGCCAACCCAATATCCTGATCTTGATGGTTGATCAGCTAAATGGAACGTTGTTCCCAGATGGACCAGCGGATTGGCTGCATGCGCCCAATTTGAAAAAGCTCGCGGCCCAATCCGCACGCTTTTCCAATGCTTATACCGCGTCGCCTTTGTGCGCGCCGGGACGGGCGTCTTTTATGTCAGGACAATTGCCGTCCCGCACAGGGGTGTATGACAATGCGGCCGAGTTCCGCTCGGATATTCCTACCTATGCGCACCATCTGCGTCGGGCAGGGTATTATACTTGTTTGTCTGGTAAAATGCACTTTGTCGGACCGGATCAGATGCATGGGTTTGAAGATCGCCTGACAACCGACATCTATCCAGCAGATTTTGGGTGGACGCCAGATTACCGCAAACCGGGTGAGCGGATTGATTGGTGGTACCACAATATGGGGTCGGTCACTGGGGCAGGGGTTGCTGAAACCTCCAACCAGATGGAGTACGATGACGAAGTTGCGTACAATGCGACCGCGAAACTGTACGAACTGTCACGCGGGCTGGATGATCGGCCTTGGGCGTTGACCGTCAGCTTTACCCATCCGCATGATCCCTATGTGGCACGCAAAAAGTACTGGGATTTATACGAAGATTGCGAACACCTGCTGCCCAAAGTTCCAGCGATGAACTATGAAGATCACGATCCCCACGCCAAGCGTATCTTTGATGCAAATGACTGGCGCAATTTCAATATTACCGAAGAAGATATCCGCCGCTCGCGCCGGGCCTATTTTGCCAACATTTCATATCTTGATGACAAGATCGGTGAGATCCTGAATGTGTTGGAAACCACCCGGCAAGAAGCGATCATCCTGTTTGTGTCCGATCACGGGGACATGCTGGGTGAGCGTGGGTTGTGGTTCAAGATGAGCTTTTATGATGGTTCTGCGCGCGTGCCTTTGATGATTTCCGCACCTGATCTGCCAGTTGGGCGCATAGATACGCCAGTATCGACGCTGGATGTGACCCCGACATTGGGCGCGCTTGCAGGTGTTTCGATGGAGGAAATCGCCCCTTGGACGGATGGTCAGGATTTGACCGGACTTGCCAAAGGCGCTGAGCGGACAGAGCCGGTGACCATCGAATACGCGGCCGAGGCATCTTATGCGCCTTTGGTTTCGTTGCGGTATGGTCCTTGGAAATACAACCGATGCGCGCTTGACCCGGATCAGCTGTTCAATTTGGAAAACGATCCACACGAGTTGTCGAACCTTGCAGATGATCCAGCACACGCTGGGACACTGGCCACGATCAAAGCCAAATCAGAGGCGCGTTGGGATCTGGATAAATTCGATACCGACGTGCGCGCAAGTCAGGCCCGTCGCTGGGTCGTTTACGAGGCGCTGCGGCAGGGGGGGTATTATCCATGGGACTATCAACCACTGCAAAAAGCCTCGGAACGGTACATGCGCAACCACATGAATCTCGACAATCTTGAGGAAGATAAACGCTTTCCACGCGGTGAGTAACCTCTCGACGTAAACAACCATAATCCCGCCGGGACCAACACGAAATGAACGCCCCTAAGTTGGGGGCGATGCCGGTGGGCTTGCCAGGAGCCAAAGAAATGGAAGCAGATTTTGTCATCGTGGGAGCCGGATCCGCCGGTTGTGCTATGGCCTATCGGCTGAGCGAGGCGGGGTCCTCGGTGTTGGTGATTGAATTCGGGGGTACCGATGCGGGCCCGTTTATTCAGATGCCAGCCGCGCTGAGCTACCCTATGAATATGTCGCGCTATGACTGGGGATATCAGTCAGAACCTGAACCACATTTGGGCGGGCGTCGACTTGTGTGTCCGCGCGGTAAAGTTATCGGTGGATCTTCGTCGATCAACGGCATGGTTTATGTCCGAGGGCACGCCATGGATTTTGACCATTGGGCCGACATGGGTGCCGATGGCTGGTCCTATGCCGACGTGCTGCCGTATTACAAACGGATGGAAAGCTGGGATGACGGCGGGCATGGCGGTGATCCAACGTGGCGCGGCACGGATGGTCCGTTGCATGTCACGCGTGGACCACGGTCCAACCCCTTGTTCAAGGCGTTTGTTGATGCTGGCCAGCAGGCCGGATACGAAATCACCAACGATTACAACGGCGAAAAGCAAGAAGGCTTTGGCCCGATGGAGCAGACCGTCTATAAGGGGCGGCGCTGGTCTGCGGCAAATGCTTATTTGCGGCCTGCTTTGAAACGCCCCAATTGCGATCTGGTGAACGGATTGGCGACACGCGTTGTGATGGAAGAGGGGCGTGCGGTTGGCGTCGAAATTACCCGCGGTGGCAAGACCGAGGTGATCCGGGCCCGTCGTGAAGTGGTTCTGGCGTCCTCGTCGATCAACTCGCCCAAGTTGTTGATGTTGTCGGGGATCGGTGCGGGGGCACATCTGGCGGAACACGGTATCGACGTGATCGCAGATCGCCCCGGGGTGGGCGCAAACCTGCAGGATCACCTGGAGCTTTACATCCAGCAGAAAGCCATTCAACCCATCACGTTGTACAAGCATTGGAACCTCATTTCCAAAGGTGTGATTGGGGCGCAATGGTTGTTTACCAAGACCGGGTTAGGGGCGTCGAACCAATTCGAAAGTGCTGCATTCCTGCGCTCAAAACCGGGCATTCCGTATCCGGATGTTCAATATCATTTCCTGCCGATCGCGGTGCGCTATGATGGCAAAGCCGCAGCCGAAGGGCACGGGTTCCAAGCCCATGTTGGGCCAATGCGATCAGAATCGCGGGGGGCGGTGACGCTGCGCTCGAACAGGGCAGAAGATGCCCCCAAGATCCAGTTCAACTACATGAGTAAAGAGCAGGACTGGGAGGATTTCCGCACCTGCATTCGCATGACGCGCGAGATTTTTGGTCAAGATGCGTTCAAGCCTTTTGCCGGGCATGAAATCCAGCCGGGGGATGCGTTGCAAAGCGATGAGGATCTGAATGGGTTTATCAAAGAGCACGCTGAAAGCGCCTATCACCCCTGTGGGACCTGTCGGATGGGGCGTGCGGATGACAAGACTGCTGTTGTCGATCCCGAAGGTCGCGTGATCGGTGTCGAGGGTCTGCGGGTCGCGGATAGCTCGATCTTTCCGCGTATCACCAACGGTAATTTGAATGCGCCGTCGATCATGGTGGGCGAAAAAATGTCCGACCATTTGTTGGGCAAGGACCCGTTGGCGCGCGCCAATGATCAGCCTTGGATTCACCCTGAGTGGGAAACCGCGCAGCGTTAACCTATCTTAACAGCTGCGGTTGAATGCACGGCTTTGGCCGCGCATATCTGATCTATGCTAAGATATTATTTTTGTTTGATTTTAGCATTGGTACCTCTGGGTGCCAATGCTGAATTCTCTGGTCCTGTTCGAATTGTTGACACTGATACCTGGAATGTGGGGGCGGTGCGTGTGCGTTTGCATGGTATTGATGCCCCAGAGGCCGGCCAACCCTGCCAAAGGAGTGATGGCGCAGAGTGGAATTGTGGTGCTTGGGCGACCCAGCAGACCCGGGCGCAATATGAAGGCCAGCTGGCGAAATGCGAAGCGGTAACGCAAGATCACTATGGCCGGACCGTCGCTCGATGTTCGGTGAACGGAGTTGATGCCGGACGGGAGTTGGTCGCGCAAGGGTTGGCGTTTGCATTTAGAAAATACTCAGCCGCCTATATCGGAACGGAGCAGGCCGCTATCGCGCAAGAACGCGGAATTCACGAGGCGCGAGTCGACCCGCCGTGGGTCTACCGCGCCAGCCAACGTGCGCCCCAACGTGATCGGAATTGCCAGATCAAAGGCAATATTTCCTCAAGCGGGGAACGAATTTCTCACGTTCCTGGACAGCAGTTTTATGCACGCACACGGATTAGCAAACAAAAGGGCGAGCGGTGGTTTTGCACCGCTGCTGAAGCCCGTCGTAAAGGTTGGAGGGCGGCCCACAGATAGATGCGAAAAAAGTGGGGTTTGGGGTGCGAATTTGATCCGCGTCAAAGTGGGCGGCGGCTGGCTGTCCTAGCCTGTGTTCGAAACCGGAAATAAGGAGCGAACAGATGTCTCACACCCCCCATGAACTGGCAGAAGAATTCCCAGACAAAGTGGCCGCCATGAGCGTGTTGAAGCAGTCTGATGCGCATTTTGCCAAACTGGCGGATGAGTATCACGAGGTGAACCGCGCTGTGCACCGCGCCGAAACCAACGTTGAGCCGATTGAAGAGTTGGCAGAGGTTGATTTGCGCAAAAAACGCTCGGCTCTGAAAGACGAGATCTGGGGCATTCTGGCAAAAGCCTGATTTGCTAACATATCAAGAGATCGGGGGCCGACGGCCCCCTTTTTGTGTCTGCAAGATCATCAGTGTTGGAGGTTAGTTTACCTCATAAGGGAGGATGCTGCGTTGATCCGCATTGATGGTTAACCGTCGTTCCAGCGGCGGAACCGAGCGCTGATGGCACGTTTTGCGTTCACAGATACGGCATGAAATACCGATGGGTTCGTAGGCGCTGTCGTTGGATACATCCATATTGTCCGCGTAAACCAGAGCATCGGCATGGCGGACTTCGCACCCTAAAGCGATGGCATAGCGGCGCACCGGCGCACCAAACGAGCCGCCGGGTTTCGACACATCCCGGGCAAGGGAAATGTAGCGTATGCCATCAGGCGTTTCTGCAAGCTGCCGCAGAAAATGCCCCGGCGTTTCAAACGCCCGATGCACGTTCCACAAGGGGCAAGCGCCGCCGAACCGGGCAAATTGCAAACGTGTTGCCGAATGCCGCTTGGTGATGGTGCCTGCTTGATCAACGCGGACAAAGAAGAACGGAATGCCCTTGGCGCCGGGGCGCTGCAAGGTTGAAAGACGGTGCGCCACCTGCTCCACCGAAGCCCCGAACCGCGTACTTAACACTTCTAAATCATGGCGGCTTTCTTTGGCAGCGGTTAACAGCTGGGTGTATGGCATGAGGGCCGCGCCCGCAAAGTAGTTGGCCAATCCAATCTTGGCGATGGAGCGGGCCTCCTCGCTTTGAAAGCGCGCAAAATCAAGAGTGGCCTCAAGCAGTTTATCCTGACTGAGCAAAGCAACCTGCAGCAGCAGTTGAAAGAGTTGGGTTTGAGGGGCGATGCGGGACGACAGCCGGAGGGTGCGCGTCACGGCGTCATAGCTGCGCAGGGTCGGGGTATCGCTCAATTCGATGCGGATCCCCATTCCTGTCAGGCGTTCAAAAGCGGCGGCGCGTATGCCGCCATTTGGGGTAGCGCGTTCTGAAAAGCGCTCCGCGGCCCGATCAACCGCATCAATATAGTTGTCACAGTAGTGAAAGAAATCTCGGACTTCTTCCCAAGGTGAACTTTGGATTTGTGCATCCTCTCGCCCCAAAGCCTCGTCCAGCGATGCAAGCCTTTCGTGGGTCTGTCGGTAGCTTTTGTGAAGTTCAATGAACGCACGTGCCAACGCAGGGGCGTTTGAAGCGGTCAGGCGCAGGTCGGCCAGCGGGGGAATGGCATCAGAAAAAATTGGGTCTGCAAGGGCTTCGCGCATGTCAGAGACAAGCCGCTCACTGTCACCGGTGCTCAGCTCTGTTACATCCATGCCGAATTCTTGAGCGAGTGCCAGAACAACTGTGGTCGAGACCGGGCGGTTGTTGTTTTCCATCTGATTAAGATAAGGCAACGAAACGCCAAGCTTGCCGGCAAAGTCTTTCTGGGTCAGCGTTAGCCGTGTACGCATCTCACGCAGCTTTGCGCCTGCATAGAGTTTCTGGGTGGCCATAGGGTGCCTTTGCAAGTTTACCTATTGGCTAAGCTAACTTTGCAAAGGGGGCAGTGCAACCTATTGCAGGCCAAGTTGACGTTCTCGGTTGATAACAACAGAAATCGCAACGACACCAAAAAGGCCGGTCACAACCATGAGGTACAGTAACGGCATTGCGCCGGTTTCGGGACCTAACAAAGCCCCGGCAAGGGCGCTTAGGCCAGCGCCACCTGCCAACATGATTGCCCCGGACAGACCCGAAGCCGTGCCGGCCAGATGGGGCCGTACGGACAGGGCGCCCGCCGTTGCGTTTGGAATCGACATGCCGTTTCCAAGACCCACAAAGGTCATGAAACCAAAGAAGCTGAGTGGTGAACCGTACCCCGCCCACATCACGATCACGGAAAGCACAACACCGATCGCGTTCAGCCAGCATCCCCAAAGCACCATGTGGTTCACGCCGATGCGCGTAGAGAAGCGCCCGCTGATGAAGTTACCGACAAAGTACCCAACAGCCGGGGCTCCGAAGAAAAAGCCTAATTCACTGGGGGACATGTCGTAGACAACGGTCCCAACAAACGGTGCGCCGCCAAGATAGGCAAAAAAGGAGCCAGACGAGAATCCGCAGGCGAGTGAGTATCCCCAAAAGCGCGGAGATTTGAGCAGCTCTGGGTATTCTTTGAACTGGGCGGCGAGTGTCTTGCCGCTTTTGTGCGCGGTTTCGCCAAAGTCGAAATAGGTAAGCGCCAGTGTGATTACGCCGAGCCCAAATAAAAGCCAAAAGTTGGCGTGCCAGCTGAACCATTCATCCAATACACCGCCAAGTGCCGGGCCAATCATTGGAACAACAGCCATGCCCATCGTGACATAGCCAATCATCGAGGCTGCTTGATCCTGTTCGTACATATCGCGCACTGCTGCACGGCTGAGAACAACGCCGACGGCGATCACGGCTTGGCACATACGGAAGAACAAGAATATCTCAGCTGTGGGTGAGAAAATGCACCCCAGCGTTGCCAAAAGGAACAGAGACAGGCCCCACAAGATAACCGGTCGCCGACCTGCCTTGTCTCCGAGGGGGCCGATCAGAATCTGCATCACCGCGTTGACGAGCAGATAGAGCGCGACCGAAAGCTGCATCAGACGATAATCGGTCTGATAGTATTCCGTCATATTGGGTAGGCTGGGAAGAAAGATGTTCATTCCGAGCGCAGACAGCCCAGAAAGCAGGATCAACGTGGCGATCTTTGGTGGGCTGCGGTGGGGGGCGGTTGTTGCGGGATCGGACTGCATACTTCGCATCTATGCCCGCGTTTGAAAGATGTCCAACACTACGTGTGGTTAATATGATAATTAGCAGATTTGCATTTAGCTTTGAGTGCCTTTGTTTGAGTTTGCAAATTTGCCGAAAAAGACTTTGGCCTCGCGTCAACTGAATATATGGTCCGCTAAAATTTAATAGGGGACAATCGTCATGAAGGACATCCTTTCCGAGCTCGAAGATCGCCGCGAAGCCGCGCGACTGGGTGGTGGGCAAAAGCGGATCGATGCGCAGCACGGGCGCGGTAAACTGACAGCCCGCGAGCGGATCGAGCTGCTCTTGGATGAGGACAGCTTCGAAGAATTCGACATGTTCGTCGCCCATCGGTGCACCGATTTTGGCATGGAAAAACAACGCCCTGCGGGTGATGGTGTGGTCACAGGCTGGGGCACGATCAACGGTCGCATGGTCTATGTCTTCTCGCAGGATTTCACCGTGTTTGGTGGGTCGTTGTCTGAGACGCACGCTCAGAAAATCTGCAAGATCATGGATATGGCGATCCAGAATGGCGCGCCAGTGATTGGCATCAACGACTCGGGTGGTGCGCGTATTCAGGAAGGTGTCGCATCGCTTGCGGGTTATGCCGAAGTGTTCCAGCGCAATATTATGGCCAGTGGCGTAGTGCCGCAGATCAGTGTGATCATGGGCCCCTGTGCCGGTGGTGCGGTGTATTCACCAGCGATGACCGACTTTATCTTTATGGTTAAAGACACATCTTACATGTTTGTCACCGGCCCCGATGTGGTCAAGACTGTGACCAACGAAGTCGTGACCGCCGAGGAACTGGGCGGGGCGTCTACGCACACCAAGAAATCCAGCGTTGCGGATGGCGCTTTTGAAAACGATGTCGAGGCCCTAGCCGAAGTGCGTCGTTTGGTGGATTTTCTGCCATTGAACAATCGCGAAAAGCCTCCGGTGCGCCCGTTCTTTGACGAAACATCCCGCATCGAGGCCTCGCTTGACACGCTGGTGCCGGAAAATCCGAACACCCCGTATGATATGAAAGAGCTCATCACCAAATTGGCGGATGAGGGCGACTTCTACGAGATCCAAGAAGACTTCGCCAAAAACATTATCACCGGATTTGTTCGCCTCGAAGGGCAGACCGTTGGGATCGTGGCCAACCAGCCGATGGTTCTGGCCGGGTGTCTGGATATCGATTCCAGCCGCAAAGCGGCGCGTTTTGTGCGGTTCTGTGACTGTTTTGAAATTCCGATCCTGACCTTGGTTGACGTGCCGGGCTTCTTGCCGGGGACAAGCCAAGAATACGGCGGCGTTATCAAGCACGGTGCAAAGCTGTTGTTCGCTTATGGCGAAGCGACCGTACCAAAGGTCACTGTGATTACCCGCAAGGCTTATGGCGGCGCGTATGACGTTATGGCGTCCAAGCATCTGCGTGGCGATTTCAACTACGCTTGGCCAACTGCTGAAATCGCGGTGATGGGTGCCAAGGGTGCAACCGAAATCATCCACCGTGCCGATTTGGCGGATGCGGAAAAGATTGCGCAGCACACACAGGATTACGAAGACCGTTTTGCCAACCCGTTTGTGGCAGCTGAAAAGGGCTTTATCGACGAGGTGATCCAGCCCAAGTCGACGCGCAAACGCGTGGCACGAGCTTTTGCCTCCTTGCGGAACAAGTCGCTTAAGAACCCTTGGAAAAAACACGACAACATTCCGTTGTGATCCATGAGCGCTCGTTGGCATATTTTGCGTACCGAAGGCAGTCTGACGTTATGTCGTCAACTGCCCCCTCGGTTTGATGTGACGGCTCACACCGAACTGCCTTTGGCGGATTCGGCGAAAGTTGCGCATCAGATCCGACAGGATATGTGGCGGGCGGTTCAAAAAGTACGAGGCTTTTCCCCGGTTGTGACTGTGACGCAGCAGGGGGACACATTGCACGTCGTTGCTGGCGGGCGCGTGAACGGTGCGGTGCCCGATACCTTGAGTGCAAAGATCTTGTCGGTGTTGGAAAACCCAGAAAAACGCGCTCGATGGGTGCGACACGCTCAAAGGAGGACGAGAACGCAATGAGACAGTTATGGAAGAATCAAGCGTTCTCAATCTCTCATGCAGATGGTTCGGCATTTGTGGGGCAGGGGTTACGGGCGTTTTTTGAATACCGTGATCTTGGAGTCAACGATGCCACCAATGGTAAATTTGGCGCGCATGTGATCCGGGCGGTTCCGGGGATGGAAAGCCCGGCGGCTTGGCATAGCCATGATCTGGAGTTCCAGATGGTCTATGTGACCAAAGGTTGGGTCGTCTTTGAATACGAAGGACAGGGCGAACAGGTACTGCGTGCAGGATCCTGTGTTCTACAGTCCCCCGGGATCAAGCATCGTGAGGTGCGCCACTCAGATGATATGGAACTTATTGAGGTTGTTTCGCCATCTCAATTTGACACGAAGGATGAAACTGCTCCATGATCCGCGCCAAGCGAAATAGAACAGCGCGCGCCGCAAGCGTAGCGCAAGCAGCCCCGGCAGGAGGAGCTCGCATCGCGCGGGGTCGGGGCTGCGTATATGTTTTATCGTGTCTTGTGATCATGAGCACTACTACAGCAGGGGCTGAGGCCTCTTTGCCGGTGCCTTCGGGGCAAACAATCCATCTGAATGACGTTCTTTTAGATGAAAATCCCGGCGAGCTTTGGGTTCGGTTTCGGTTTGTTGCGCCGCGGATTGGCAGTTTGGTTGGGCAGATCGGATATGATGTCGCCGCGATCGATATGGATCATCTGTGCGCATCGTTGGCGATCCCATATGTGACGCTGCATGATCTCAAGCCCAGCAGGGTGGTGATCTCTTTGGCGGATCGGGTTGTGTCCTTTGGTGACAGTAATCCCGAAGCAACGCAGTTTTTTGAAGCATATCGGCTGGAAAATGCCCGCTGTATCTGGGAGGAGTTCTGATGACGCCACAACATGTTGCGGCTGGAACTTCAACCAACAGAGGTTTTGAGGCTTTGGAGACACAGACAAAGATCCTGCCCCTTGTCGGATATATTTCCGCAGGGTTTTCGGTTATGATCCCGGGCGGTGGCCGTGGGGCTGCCGTAACTTCGAAATTGAGGCAGACAGGGGGAACGACCCTTGTTCGTTTCGAACAACAAACCAGGAGATACAGATGTCGAAGAGCATCAAATTCCTTGCAGCCTTCGCCCTCGTTGGTGTCGTTGCTGCGTGCGACAATTCACCGAAAGAAGAATTTGTTATCGTTGACCCCGAGCCCATCTCGGTTGAGCCGGCTTTCACCGGTAAATACAAATAATCGTGCATCGGGATCCCCCGTTAGGTGGGTCCCGGACACCCTGATGCAGGCACTTTGGCCCGCGCACCTTAAACGGGAGGCCGCGCCATGCTAAAGCATCGGGGATTCCCCGGCCGTCTTGCCGGAACAGATTTTCAATTCACAATTCGCCGCCCCAATCCCAAAGGGGTCACGCCGTTGACATCGCGCGAACGTTTTCGCGACCGTCGCCCCCCGGATCGGAGAGCCGACACCGGTTTCTTTGAGGCATTGTGGTTGCAGTTTGGGGACCAACCCTTTGAGCGCGGCAATCTTGATGCCGGGCGTCTGAGTTGGTTCTTTGGACGCGAAGTGATCGCGGCCGAGGACCCGTTTGATCCTGCAAGTTACGAAGCACTGCTTGTTATCGATGTAAAAATCGCGCGCCGTTCTTATCCAGAAATTGTTGGGGATTAATCGGCGTGAATTTGCGGATGGCTCATCAAATTCGGCAGAAAGCAGCCCAACACCAAACCTGCGCCAGCGCGGGCTTGGAGGCTGGCTGTGTGTCGGGCAGGGTGCCCCTTGTCGCCGCAATCAATCTGCCTTTTGTGGCGGCTGACGGAAACGTCCCTTCCCCTTCTTTGAACGGGCAGACCTATGTGCCTCACACTCTTCTGCCCGTTCCTTTTTTTGGACAATGCGTAAGTTTTCGCCGGTCCGCCTTGATCGGTCGGCGAGGGGCTGCGCACCGGAACGCAATGTCTCGTCCGCGCTTGCGGGCTATGGGTCAACCATTCCATATCAATGCACTTAAACCCAATCACTCAGAAGGGTGGGAACAGTGCGAGCAAAACAAATCACAGCTGCTTTGGCGGTCTGCATCAGCTTGGCCGCATGTGGCGACACGCAAACAGAACAGGCGCTTTATGGTGGCGGGGCGGGGCTCTTGGGGGCCCTTGTCGTTGACGGAAACCCGGTCGCTGGTGCGGCTGTCGGTGCCGCAGCCAACCTGCTGTATTGCGAAACGCAAAACACCTGCAACTGACGGGCTCTCCGTCACGAACATCCAGACCTCATCGGGTCTGACAATATATGCGCGATTCACCGTTTTGGGCCCAAGGGCTCGGGGCGGTGTTTTGCGTTCTCAACACCTCAAGACAAAGGACATCGCATGTTCAACAAGATCCTGATCGCCAACCGCGGCGAGATTGCCTGCCGGGTCATCAAGACCGCGCGCAAAATGGGTATTTCGACCGTCGCCATCTTTTCCGATGCGGATAAGCAGGCGCTGCATGTCCAGATGGCAGACGAAGCCGTACACATTGGGCCGCCCCCTGCGAACCAGTCCTATATTGTTATCGACAAAGTGATGGAGGCGATCCGTTCATCCGGCGCACAGGCCGTGCACCCCGGGTACGGTTTCTTGTCCGAAAACGCGAGCTTCGCCCAAGCGCTGGCCGCTGAGGGCGTTGCGTTTGTAGGCCCCCCAGTTGGCGCCATTGAAAAGATGGGGGACAAGATCACCTCGAAAAAGATTGCCCAAGAAGCCGGTGTTTCGACGGTTCCCGGGTACATGGGGCTGATCGAAGACGCCGAAGACGCGGTAAAGATTTCCAACCAAGTTGGCTATCCAGTCATGATCAAAGCTTCGGCCGGTGGCGGTGGTAAGGGCATGCGGATTGCGTGGAACGATCAGGAAGCTCGCGAAGGGTTCCAATCGTCCAAGAACGAGGCGGCAAATTCGTTCGGTGATGATCGGATCTTTATCGAAAAATTCGTGACTCAGCCGCGGCACATTGAAATTCAGGTTCTGTGCGATAGCCACGGCAACGGCATCTATCTGGGTGAGCGCGAATGCTCGATCCAGCGCCGGAATCAAAAAGTTGTGGAAGAAGCACCATCGCCTTTCTTGGACGAAGCCACGCGCAAAGCGATGGGCGAACAGTCGGTCGCTCTGGCCAAGGCGGTTGGCTATGCCAGCGCCGGTACTGTGGAATTCATCGTTGATGGCGACAAGAACTTCTACTTCCTAGAAATGAACACCCGTTTGCAGGTGGAACACCCTGTGACCGAGCTGATCACCGGTGTTGATCTGGTGGAACAGATGATCCGCGTCGCCAATGGTGAACCATTGAGCATCACGCAGGACGACGTGGCTTTGACAGGCTGGGCGATTGAAAACCGTTTGTATGCCGAAGACCCGTATCGTGGTTTCTTGCCATCGATTGGCCGTTTGTCACGTTACCGTCCGCCGGCAGAAGTGGCCTCTGGCCCATTGCTGGTCAACGACAAGTGGCAAGGGGATGCCCCTCAGGGTGAGACTGCGGTTCGTAACGACACTGGCGTCTACGAAGGCGGCGAAATCTCGATGTATTATGACCCGATGATCGCCAAGCTCTGCACATGGGCACCCACCCGTGGCGAAGCAATCGAAGCAATGCGCACTGCATTGGACAGCTTTGAGGTCGAAGGCATTGGCCATAACTTGCCGTTCTTGTCCGCCGTGATGGATCACCCGATCTTTATCGATGGAACCATGACCACGGCCTTTATCGAAGAGCAGTATCCCGAGGGTTTCCAAGGGGTAGAACTGCCAGAAGCGGATCTGCGCCGGATCGCGGCGTCGGCAGCAGCAATGCACCGCGTTGCCGAAATTCGTCGCACCCGGGTTTCAGGCCGGATGGACAATCATGAACGCAAAGTTGGCACCGAATGGGTGGTATCCTTGCAAGGTCAGCATTTTGCAATGAGTATTGCGGCGGATCATGAGGGATCGACAGTTCAGTTCGCTGATGGCAGCTCTCATCGTGTGGCATCGACTTGGACGCCCGGGGATCAACTGGCCACACTTGAGGTCGACGGCAGTCCCTTGGTGCTGAAGGTCGGTAAAGTGTCCGGCGGCTTCCGGTTGCGGTCGCGTGGGGCGGACCTGGTCGTGCATGTGCGCACGCCTCGGCAGGCTGAACTGGCTGCTTTGATGCCTGAAAAAGTTGCGCCTGATACATCTAAGCTGCTGCTGTGCCCGATGCCCGGTCTGATCGTAAAGGTCGACGTCGAAGTGGGTGACGAAGTGCAAGAAGGTCAGGCCCTTTGCACGGTCGAGGCGATGAAGATGGAAAACATCCTGCGCGCTGAGAAAAAGGGTGTTGTGTCCAAGATCAACGCAAATGCAGGCGAAAGTCTTGCAGTTGATGATGTCATCATGGAGTTCGAATGATCGGGTAGCCCCGGTCATTTGACCTAACCGGAGATTGGATCTGTGCCAGACGGCAAGACATTTTATTGGAAACGCTGCCAAACGGGCGGGGCGAGGGCTTATTTGTTCTCGCGCCGTTCGCGGATTTCGCGTTCTCGCAATGGAAACTTGTCAATTGAGCGGCTCAGTTCGCGGACGTTCCAGGGGAAGGGCTTGCGTAGTTTGACCCCACCGTCCTTGCCGATCAGAACAAGCTGGAAGCCACGCGGGCGCAGTTTTTGGCGCAAGGGTGATTTTGCGGCGGGGTCGGTGTCCGTAAGCACAACGACATCGCGATCGCGCATCATGGGTTCGCCTTGGGTTAACAAGTCGATCTGTTGCTGGAAACGCGGGTCTGCTGGCGTATCCGCAAACACCACGACGGGCCTGTTAATCCATAAAAATTCGCTCAAATCGCTTTCACCAGCCGATTGGAGAAAGGCTGGTTCTGGCGTTTGGGTGGCATCAGTTGCCAGACCAGCGACTGGAAATAGCAAAGACAAAACAAAGGCTAGCGTGCGGGTCATTGGGTCTCCTGTTGTATTGAATATAGACCCGGTTGCAGGGATTGCGACACGGGAAATGCACCGGGTCTGCAAAAACTTTAACGTTAATCGGTTCGTTAGGGGTTTGGCGTGACAGTTGTTCCATTCCCAATACACCGGCTGCAGAACGTAGCCCCGGTCGCACGGACGGGCGAACCCATGGACGTTACTCTGCATATCGGAGCGCATCGATGCGCGACGACAACTTTTCAAACTTATATGCGTAAGAATGCCGATAAACTGGCCGAGGATGGTACAGGTTTTTGGGGGCCGTGGCGGACCCGCAAAGGCTTGTTTCGTGATATTGTCCCGGGACCGTCACAGGCATTGGGGCGCAATTTGCAGCGTCGTGCCTATGGGCGGGTTCAGATTAATCTGGATCGCTCAACTCAGCGCGGTGTAAAGCGTTTGATCGTGAGCGACGAGAATATGCTGGGCTCTATCCGGCACAATGTGCGCCACCTTCGCCTGTATGGCGGTGCGGGCGAATGGACATCTCGCTATGGCGAAGCCTTTAAGGGCTATGTCACAGATGTGGTCCTGAATGTGCGCAGTCTCGATCATTATTGGGCTTCAGCATTAGGATACGCAGCGTCGCGGGGACGTGGCATTCCTGATTCTGCTACACTTGAACTGGTGGCTAAAACCCGGCGCAGCTGGCGTGATGTGATCGAAGACGTTGCCTGTGCACTGCCAAATGCCCGGCTGAAGGTCCTGCCATTTGAGAACTTTGTGGGTAGCCCTGATCGCCAACTTCGCGCGATGACCGGGCAATCTGCGCCTCAGACCCATCGTGATCTGTGGAAAAATGCTTCGCCCCGGTTGCCGGAATTGCGCGAGCTGTTGCCCTCTGACGTGTCTGCCTTGCTTCCGACAGGCGATGCGCGTTGGAACCCATTTACCCCGGCGCAGGCGGCGCATCTGCGCGAAACCTATACCGATGACCTGATGTGGTTGACTGCTGGGGCTGACGGCCTGGCGCAGCTGATTCAGGATCCTGATAAAAAACCGGTGGGGCGAACCCTGCCAAGGACAGAATTGCAAAGAGGAAGACCCAATGACCAAGACCGACGATTGGCGGGCGCTGGCTGAAAAAGAACTGCGCGGACGTGCGGTAGATGACCTGACATGGACCACGCTGGAAGGGATCGATGTCAAGCCGCTCTATACTGAAGAAGACACCAAAGACTTGCCACACATGGGGACAATCCCGGGCGAGGGGCCGTTTACACGTGGTGTAAAGGCGACCATGTACGCGGGACGCCCGTGGACCATTCGTCAGTATGCAGGTTTTTCCACGGCCGAGGAATCCAACGCCTTTTACCGACGCAATCTGGCGGCGGGTCAGCAAGGGGTCTCTGTCGCCTTCGATCTGGCAACGCACCGGGGGTATGACTCCGATCACCCGCGCGTTGTCGGCGATGTTGGCAAGGCGGGCGTCGCCATCGACAGCGTTGAAGACATGAAAATCCTGTTTGACGGCATTCCGTTGGACAAGGTCTCGGTTTCGATGACCATGAACGGGGCTGTTGTGCCGATTTTGGCCAGCTTCATCGTCGCGGGCGAAGAGCAAGGTCACGACAAAGCGCTGCTTGCGGGCACCATTCAGAATGACATTCTGAAAGAGTTCATGGTGCGCAACACCTATATTTATCCGCCTGAGCCCTCGATGCGGATCATTTCGGACATTATCGAATACACTTCGAACGAGATGCCCAAATTCAACTCGATCTCGATTTCCGGCTATCACATGCAGGAAGCGGGTGCGAACCTAGTACAGGAACTTGCCTATACGCTGGCGGATGGTCGTGAATACGTGCGCGCCGCGATCGAGGCGGGTATGGACGTGGACAAGTTCGCAGGCCGTTTGTCGTTCTTCTTTGCCATTGGCATGAACTTTTTCATGGAGGCTGCCAAACTGCGCGCCGCGCGTCTGCTGTGGCACCGCATCATGACTGAATTTGGCGCCAAGTCGGATCGTTCGAAGATGCTGCGCACGCACTGCCAGACATCTGGCGTGTCGTTGCAGGAACAAGACCCTTACAACAACGTCGTACGCACCGCCTACGAGGCGATGTCGGCGGCACTGGGGGGAACTCAGTCGTTGCACACGAATGCGTTGGACGAGGCGATTGCCCTACCAACGGATTTCTCGGCCCGGATCGCGCGTAACACGCAGCTGATCCTGCAAGAAGAAACAGGCATTACCAATGTGGTCGATCCACTTGCTGGGTCTTACTATGTTGAAAGCCTGACGGCTGAGCTGGCCGACAAAGCTTGGGCTTTGATCGAAGAAGTCGAAGAAATGGGCGGCATGACCAAGGCGGTCGCGTCGGGGATGCCGAAACTGCGGATCGAAGAGTCAGCAGCCCGGCGTCAGGCGATGATCGACCGCGGCGAAGAGGTTGTCGTTGGCGTCAACAAATACCGTCTCAGCGAGCAAGATCCGATTGATATCTTGGATGTGGACAACGTGGCCGTACGTGAAAGCCAAGTTGCGCGTTTGGAAAATATCCGCGCTACACGGGACGAGGCAGCCTGCACCGCAGCGTTGGCCGAATTGACGCGTCGCGCAAAAGAGGGCGGCAACCTGCTCGAAGGGGCTGTCGAAGCCGCCCGTGCTCGCGCATCTGTAGGAGAAATCAGCATGGCGATGGAAGACGAATTTGGTCGCCACCGCGCCGAGGTTAAAACGCTGGCCGGTGTGTATGGGGCGGCATATGAAGGCGATGAAGGCTTTGCAGCCATTCAGAAAAGCATCGAGGAGTTTGCCGAAACCGAAGGCCGCCGTCCACGTTTGTTGGTGGTGAAGATGGGGCAAGACGGTCATGACCGTGGTGCCAAAGTCATCGCAACGGCCTTTGCTGATATCGGCTTTGACGTCGACGTTGGCCCCTTGTTCCAAACCCCAGCCGAAGCTGCGCAAGACGCGGTCGATAACGACGTGCACGTTGTTGGCATCAGCTCGCAGGCTGCGGGTCACAAAACGCTGGCACCGCAACTGGTACAGGCGTTGAAAGAGGCCGGCGCCGAGGATGTGATTGTGATCTGTGGTGGGGTTATTCCTCAGCAGGATTATCAGTTCCTCTACGATAATGGCGTTAAGGCGATCTTTGGTCCGGGCACAAACATACCCGAAGCAGCACAGGATATCCTGAAGCTGATCGGCGAAACGCGGACCTAAATGGGCAAGCGGGGTCAGATCCTATTTGGCATGGCTGGGGGTGCGCTTTGGGGCATTCTTGTCTGCGCAACACCGATGTGGCTGGATCTTCCCTATTTGCCTGCGGCCCTTGCTTTACCCGGCGCGTTTCTCGCGCCGGGTCTTTTCTTGGCCGCTGTAATTGGACGTTTGGCCCAGCGTCGGTTCTTTGATGATGGGATCATCGACGGCGATCCGTTTCAACCCGGGTCTGGCGCGGAGCTGGACCAGCGGGTTTTGACAAATACAGTGGAGCAATTGGTTTTGGCGCTGATGCTCTGGCCCTTTGTTGCAATGACGCTTGGCGGCGCAGTTGTGATCGCCCTTGGGCTGTCATTTACAGTGATGCGGGTGTTGTTCTGGATCGGCTATCACCTATCGCCCCCTTTGCGCGGGTTGGGGTTTGCGGGCACATTTTATCCCACACTCATAGCGACGCTTTGGGCGTTTGCTGCTTGGGCGGGATAAAGCACGTGACACTTCACGGCGGTTTCGTGCCCTGGTGATCCTTTCTTCGTTTTGCCGTTGTGCTTGGGCCACTGCTTTGTACGGTACTCTCCAAAGGAGACTTTGACATGCAATTGGATCATTTGGCAGTCGCGGGTGAGTCCCTGTCCGATGCGGTCGCGCATGTGGAGCAGGCGCTAGGGGTTGCAATGCAACCCGGCGGACAGCACCCGCGTTATGGAACGCATAATCGTTTGATCGGGTTGATGGATGGGCTGTATCTTGAGGCGATCGCGATTGAACCCGGCGTGGTTCCGGAAAATCAGCCCAGGTGGTTCGATTTGGACAATTTCAAAGGGCCTGCGCGTCTGACAAACTGGATCCTCCGGTCGCCTTCTTTGGAACAAGAGGCTGAGACGCTGTCACCGCATGCGCGTCAACTGGTGGCCATGCAACGAGGGGATCTCAGGTGGCTGATGACGGTGCCGGTGGATGGGCTTTTGCCTTATGAAAATCTGTATCCGGCGGTGCTGGAATGGCAAGGGCGGTTGCCGGTGGAAAGTTTAGCCCCCACTGGGTGTCGGTTGCTGCGCCTGACGATCCGCCATCCTGACGGGGATGCATTGGGTGCAGACGTAGCGCCGATCCTAAAGGATCAGAAGGTCGCATTCGAAGCTGGCCCGCATGGAATGAGTGCTGAATTTGAAACGCCGCACGGGCGTCGCGTGCTGGAATGAGGGTCCGTCCGGCAACTCAGAAAGATGCAGATGCGATCTGTTTGATCATGAACGCCATGATTCAAGACACCCTAAATACTTTCACGACCAAACTGCGGGATCCTGCGTCTGTTGTGGACGATATTGCGCAACGCGGCGCTGGTTTTCTAGTCGCCGAAGATCAGGGGCAGGTGGTTGGGTTTGCGACTTACCGTCCATTCCGCAACGGGCCGGGCTATTCCCACACGCAAGAACATTCAATCCAGCTGAGCGCAGAGGCGCGTGGGCGCGGTGTGGGGCGGGCCTTGATGATGCAGTTGGAACAAGTGGCACAAGATCGCGGAGTTCATATTTTGGTTGCAGGCATCAGTGCACCAAATCAGGCAGCCATCCAATTCCATCGCGCGCTTGGGTTTACCGAGGTCGGGCGCATGCCAGAAGTAGGGTTTAAATGGGGGGAGTGGTTGGATCTTGTATTAATGCAGAAAAATCTTGTTGCGGTAGAAAAAGCCGCACCTGACACTTCTGAAAAGTGCAGTTAGGATACGTCTATGTCACTCTGGACCCGTATAAGCGACGCGCTCAGCGCGCTCTCCCAAGGCGAAAGCCTGACGCAAGTCTTTGATCGCTTGCGCACTCCACCTGAAAAATCCGTTGCTTTTGCTATCGCAGTGATCGCTTTGGGGGCGAAAATGGCCAAAGCGGACGGGCAGGTCACGCGGGACGAGGTAACGGCGTTTCGCGAGGTGTTTCAGATCGCGCGGGATGACGAGGCGGGCGCTGCACGGGTCTTTGATATGGCCCGAACCGATGTGGCGGGATACGAGGAATATGCACGAAGCATCCAGCAGATGTTCTCGGATGATCCAACAACCCTGTGTGATCTGATGGAGGGGCTGTTTCACATTGCGATGGCCGATGGTTTTTACCATCCCGGAGAAAATGAATTCCTATCAGAAGTCAGCAGAATCTTTGGACAGAATGAACAACAGTTTATGGCGCTCAGGGCGCGCTTCGTCCCTGATGCGCCAACAGATCCGTACACGGTTTTGGGCGTTCAGGCTGATATGACTATGCCTGAAATCCGTAAGGTCTGGCGTCAATTGGTCCGCGAAACCCATCCGGATGCAATGATCGCGCGGGGAGTTCCCGAAGAAGCGATCAGACTGGCTGAAAAGCGTATGATCGACATCAACCGGGCCTGGGATGAGATCAACGGCGCACGGATCTGAGCGATGCGTTTGGCGACCTATAATGTGGAATGGTTTGCTAATCTTTTCGATAACGAAGACCAACTGATCAGCGATAGCAACTGGTCAGGGCGTTTTGATGTGACAAAGGTCGAACAAATCGAAGCGATCGCCAAAGTTTTGACGGCGGTCGACGCGGACGCGATCCTGATTGTTGAGGCCCCTAATACGGGGCGCAAGCAAAACACTGTGCACGCATTGGAACGATTTGCTGCCACTTTCAATTTGCGGACACGCAGCGCGCTGATTGGGTTTGCCAACGATACGGATCAAGAAATCGCACTGTTGTATGATCCTGATGTGGTGACTGCCAGCCATGATCCCAAAGGTGAAGAGACAGGGAAACGCGGCAGCACAACACCGCCGCGTTTTGATGGCGTGTTTCGGATTGACCTGGATATTGATGCTACTGAGGACTTGATACGCTTTTCCAAACCCCCTTTGGAACTGGCCGTGCAAACAGCCAACGGGACGCAGTTTCGCTTGATCGGGGCGCATTTGAAATCCAAAGCCCCGCATGGAGCCAAGACCCGGGACGAGGTTATTCGCATTTCGATTGCCAACCGACGCAAGCAGTTGGCGCAGGCGATATGGCTGAGCGCACGTGTGCAAGAGCATCAAGCCGCTGGAGAAGACGTGATTTTGCTTGGGGATCTGAACGATGGCCCGGGATTGGATGAGTTCGAGCACCTTTTTGGCCGGTCATCGGTCGAAATCCTGCTGGATGCAGGGCTCTACGACCCACATGCAGATAAAGCCATTCAAAAGCGCGCACGTGCGGTGCCCACCACAGCTCGGTTCAAGATACGAGGAGAGGGGCGTTATCTGCAGGCCTTGTTGGATTACATCATGGTGACGCCGCGATTGCAGGCGCGACGCCCCGTTTGGCGGATCTGGCACCCTTTTGACGATGCTGAATGTTGGAAAGTTCCTGAATTGCGCGATGCTTTGCTCACGGCTTCGGATCATTTCCCTGTCTCTATGGAAATTGACATATGACCTTTGAACCGGGGACGGAGATCCATATATGAGGGGTATGAAACAGATTGCTTCTCTGGCCCTCGTGGCCACGCTAGCCGCCGCGCCGGTTACGGCTCAAGACGCTACCGACACGGATAAGTCTTTGATGGAGCAGGGTGCTGAACTGTTCTTTAAGGGGCTGCGTGAAGAAATGGAGCCAACTCTGGATAGCCTGCGAGGGTTGGCAGAAGAATACGGCCCTTCCATGCGCAGTTTTTTTGAAGAAATGGGACCGGCACTAGCCGATATGGCAAGCCAGGTTCAGGATTGGAGCGCCTATCATGCGCCTGAAATGCTAGAAAACGGGGATATTATTATCCGCAAGAAAGTTACGCCCGAGGGAGAGGCTCCGATAGATCCAGCACCCGAAGATGAACCACCCTCAGGTGCAACAGATATCTAACCTTTGATAATGACCTCATGCTCGGCATCAAGCGCATTGGCCAAAGAGTCAAACCGCGCCTGAGCCACTTCGCTGTAAAGTGGTACGGTACTTTTGGGGAGGATCATCTCAAGGCGACGCTTTTTTGGATACCAGTGCAGTTTGCCCATCTTGGTGTCTTTTTGCATCCATAACATCGCGCCCAAACGCATGGCTTTGCCCAGAACTTCGGCCTGTTTCTGCTCTTTGTCGGTGAGCAACTCGTATAGGGGTTCAAAACGGTTCCCGGCGCGTTTGTTGCGATACCTGTGTTGCAATGCCAGCCCTAGGAAAACACGTTCAGAGTGTTTTAGTCCGCCCAGATTTGCACGGGTTGCATTGTCAAAGCAAACCTCGGCCCGATAGTCAGGGTGCGCGCGCCAGCTGACGTCGTGTAACAGACACGCGGCTTTTATCAGACGCACCTGAGCCTTTGGCGCGGATTTGTACAAAGGCATCACAAAATCAAACAGCTGCTTGCCAAAGCCGGGCAGACGGGCGTCCTTGTTTTCAGCCCAGTAACAGGATTCGATCAAAGGATCCCGATTGCGCAGCTTTTGTGGCATCTGTTCGTACAACAACCCTTCGCGGATTCCGTAGCTGGAAATCGCGATATCCTTGGGTTTGAAGGTACGGACAAGGCGCGTCAAAACATCCATCGCGTAGGGCACCAACGCCATCCGGGACGACGACACACCAGCCCGATTGCGCAGTTTGTCGAGATCACTTTGTTCGATGAATTTGATCGTTTCGCGCACATCCGTCACGGTCATGCGATATTCATGCAGAACCTTAAGGGGGTAGCCGCGTCGTACCATGTCGATACGGGCGATCGCGCGCCAGCTGCCCCCAACGAGGAACAGGCGATCCGGTTGTGGCCCCATCTGTTGATAGAGCCCCTCCATCACCTCTTTGATGTGGTTCTTGAGACCGCGTCGTCCGCCTTTGATGTCCCGCAATTTGAGCGGGCCAAGTGACGAGGTCACCCGCTTTCCCACCGTACCGTCGTGGATTTCAGCCAATTCCATGGATGAGCCGCCGATGTCACAGATCAACCCATAGGCGCCCGGCCAGCCCAGCAATACGCCTTGGGCGGATAGGCGCGCCTCTTCCTTGCCGTCGATGACCTGAATGTGCAGGCCGGTTTCTTTCAATACCTCGGCGCAGAAATCAGGGCCATCCTCAGCATCGCGAACCGCAGCTGTCGCGACCACGTGCAGGGGGGGCATGTCCAAACCCTGTGCCAGATGTTGGAACCGATTCAAGGCGGCGAGTGCGCGTTCCCGACCTTTTGGGTTCAGGCGGCCCGTTTCGGACAATCCAGCCCCGAGCGCGCACATGACTTTCTCGTTGTAGAAATAAGCAGGTGAGCGGGCCGCGCCGTCGAACACAACCATACGGACAGAGTTCGATCCGACATCGACCACTCCGACGCGGGACAAAGCCCGGGCACTGGGATCATCGAACAAAGGCCGTCCAAACGGACCCCAGTCAGGGGCAGTTATCGCAGGTGAATGGTCCATATCATCCCCGGAATTTTTGGAGTTAAGATGCGCAATTGGTCCGCTTGGGTCAATCGCGCTGTCGTCTCATGCGACATCTTCGTTCAACACTCTGATGGCCAGTGCCCGTGTTATCGGGCGACTTTCAGTCAGCGCAATACGATCCAGACGATCCACGACCTGAGCAGCCGTCTCAAAGCGCCGGTCCATGTGTTTCACAAGGTACGAAATCACATCCGGTTTGGGAAAAAGCTGGCGATCCACAAACAGCTTAGCCAAAACCGCACAGAGCAGCGCATCGTCAGGCGGATCAAGTGCAACATGATGCGCGCCTTGGATGCGGCTTTGTAAATCCGGTAAGGGGAGTTCCCAGAAACGCGGCGCGAGGCGCCCAGTCATCAACAGCGTATGTCCCTCAGCAAGGGTGAGGTTATGCAGATGAAACAACGATTTCTGTATTTCCAGATCCGCAGCGACAAAAGGAACGTCTTCTATGGCGATTGGCCCTTGTGCCAATTCTGGTACATCTTCGTATCGCAGATCGGCGGCATTCAGAATGCGCCCGCCGGTTTCTCCGGCCCACACATGTGCCAGATGCGTTTTACCAGCCCCTGCAGGACCTGTCAGAACCAATTTGTTCCCCGGCCAAGAAGAGGCAGAGATCATTGCAACCGCCAACGCATTGGACGGGGACACAAAGAAGTCCTCGCGGCCCAATGCGGTTTTGGCCGGCAAATCAAAGCTTAGCTGTTCGGCCATTTATTCGGCGTCCCGTCCCGTGATCCCTTGGTACAACCGACTGCTCAGGTATTGCGCAGTTCCGAACCGTGCCAGCACTCCCAAAGCCGCGGCAACGGGGACAGCGATTAGCATGCCAACAAAGCCAAACAATGCGCCAAAGACAGACAGAGCCAACAGCAACCAGACGGGATGCAAACCGACCGAACTGCCAACCAGTTTCGGGGTGAGATAATTCCCTTCAATCACTTGTCCAAAGGCAAAGATCGCGCCCACAATCCCGATGGATGTCCAGTCGCCCCAGAATTGGAACAGGGCCAGACCGATCGCCAAGGCACCGCCGATTAGTGCGCCGAGATAGGGGATAAAGGTGACCAAACCGGCGATAAAGCCGACGATCAAGCCAAATTGCAGCCCGACAAGCATCAGGGCCACTGCATAATAGGTGCCCAAGATCAGGCAAACGGTACCCATACCGCGTACAAATGAGGCCAGCACTGCATCCACATCGGTTGCCAATTGGCGAATGACGGGCGAGTGGTCACGTGGCACAAGGAAATCGATCCGCTCGATCATATTGTCCCAATCCAGCAGCAGATAGACGGCCACAACCGGGACAATCACCAGCAAAACTACGATATTGATGGCAGACCCAACAGACCCCACCAAGGTTTGCAGTAACTCACCCGTCTTTGATTTTAGGGTTTCCCCCAGCGTAACCAATATCTGGTGTGTGTTTGATTCGCGGTCCAGCAGCGACGGGAATTTCTGATCCACAAAGGTGCGCAGGTCGCGGAACAGTTGCGGCAAAACGTCAATCAGGTCGATTAACTGCGTGATCAAGGCTGGGACAACCATCAAAACTAAGATGACAAAGATCAACACAGAGACCACCGTAATGACCGCTGTTGCGGCCATGCGGGATAGGCCCCATCGCTCTAATCTGTCCGCGACCGGATCTATGAAATAGGCAATCGCCCCGCCAATGACAAAGGGTAACAAGACGTCCCCCAGAAACCAAAGGACGAGAACAAACACAGCGGCGACAACGCCCCAGTATCTAACCTGATCTTTTGCCGAGAGGGCCATGGGTGCTCCACATGCGAGGACGTTTGCCCCTTCATCGCTCAAGGGTGGGTTGCATGCAAGTGTCGCTGTTTCAGAACACCACGTTAAGCATCGCAAGAGAGACGATGAGGAACAAAATCGTCATAATTCCGCCGGAGCGTACAAAATCCATGACCTTATACCCAGCGGGGCCCATGATGAGAGCATTCACCTGATGGGTGGGAATAATAAAGCTGTTCGAGGTTGAGATAGCGACCGTCAGTGCAAAAACGGCAGGGTTTGCCCCGGCTGCACTGGCGATTGAAACTGCTAGTGGCACCAACAAAACCGTCGCGCCAACATTTGACATAACCAACGAGAACACGGTTGCCAAAAGCGCGATACCTGCCTGTAAGGACCAGATGGGCCAGCCATCAAGAACCACCAGAATTTGTTGCGCAATCCAAGCTGCAGTGCCTGTGTTTTGCACAGCCTGACCTAGGGGGATAAGGCTGGCGAGCAGGAATACCGTATTCCAGCCAACGGCGCGATAGGCTTCGTCGACCCTCAGAACGCGTGTCAGCAACATACCGACCGCGCCGACCATCAGACACAAGGACAGACGGATGTCCGAAAACAGGATAAGGCTGAGAGAGAGTGCAAAGAAAAGCAGGGCCCAGCCCACTTTTTGCGGCCGCAACTCTTCTTGCGGGAAGTCGGATGTCACGACGACAAAATCCGGATCTCTTTTTAATCGAGTCAGGTTGTCCCATTTCGTGTGAGAGACCAACATGTCCCCGGGTTGGAATTTGACCAACCCGATTGCAGTCGGGATATGCTCCTCTGTTTCGACATGGCTAAGCGTGTCTTCGCCGCGGTGAATAGCCAAAAGGCTGAGGCCGTATGTTTTTCTGAGAACCAGTTCGCGGGGACACTTTCCGATCAATTGGCTTTCGGGGGGGATGACCAGCTCGGCGATACCCGCATTTGTGGGCGCGAATTCCTCGGCAAAGACATCGAGCTCTGGGCGAATGGTCAACCCATACTCTTCAGCAAACCGGGTCACCACCTTGCTTTTACCGATGATTGCCAACCGGCACGGAGCGGCGATTTCAGCGGTTAAAATTTGCACCATCGACACTTTGCCGCGGTAAAACGTTGATATGATATAGAGGTTATTCTCAAGGTTGATATCCGCAAGGATCTGGCCAACCAAAGCACTATCCTCTGGAACATCGACTTCAAATACCTCGGCTTTAAGACCGTACACGCGCTTCAGATAGGACCGGGTACTTTGCGCGGTCGTTCCCTCGGTCCGGGGCTCGGCTGCGGGTAGGACCCAACGACCCAATACGAGAAAGTACAATACGCCCGTCAGGATCAGGACCGCCCCAATCGGGGCGACAGAAAACAACCCAAAGGGCTCCATCTGCTGATCCGCAGGCAGACCTTCGTTCGCAGTTGCCAGCAAATCGTTCAGCAGGATGAGAGGCGAAGACCCCACCATTGTCAGCGTGCCCCCTAGAATGGCACAGAACCCCATGGGCATCAGCAGTCGTGACAAAGCAATGCCTGACCGGGATGAAATCCGGCTGACGACTGGCAAAAATAGGGCCGCAGCCCCAACGTTCTGCATAAAGCTGGAGATTATTCCGACAGTGCCTGAAATGATCGGCACGATCCGGCTTTCGGTTGTCCCGCCATATTTAAGGATGACCGCCGCCACCTTGTTCATCAGGCCAGTTTTATCTAGCCCGGCCCCAACGATCATGACCGCAATGATCGAGATCACGGCATTTGATGCGAAGCCATCGAACAGGTGATTGACGTCAGCGAGCGCGCCCAACCCGGGAAGGTAACTGAGCAAACCAATAAGCACGAGAACCAACATGGCGCTGAGATCGATACGGATCAGTTCGGAAACAAACAGGAAAACCGTAAAGCACAACAATCCCGTGACCACGGCCATTTCATAGGTAAAGGCAATGTGCTCCATCTCGCTCCAGGGGTGTAAATGTGACTTTCATGTACAATAAAGCCTGAAAAATGGGCTTTTGTCATGAAGTTTTCATATTTTACGTCTGGTGGTTAGCTCAGCAGGGTACCCAATTCCGGTGTATTTTCTGTTGCGCCTTCGTCTGGCCAGTTGGTGCGCCAGACCTCAGCAGACCAATGTCCACAATGCACGGACGGGCGTGCAAACCCGGGTTGGGGTGGTAACAGCGGGGTCACCACAGTGTCGTGACGTGGGACGGCGAAATAGGGAAAGGAATATCGTTCCTTGCCTGATTTGTTCACCACGCGATGCGGGGTCGAAACCAAACGACCGCCCGACCAGAGTTCAAGCATATCTCCGATATTGACGACGAATCCACCGGGTGGGCAATCAGGTGTTATCCAGCCTCCGTCGCGGGTTTGCACCTCTAGTCCGCCAACCGGATCAGGGGCGATGATTGTCAGGGCGTCGGTGTCTTTGTGGGGATGAATGCCATAACCGTCATCGTCGTCGCTCTGGGGCGGATAATGCAGCAAAGTCATGTTTGTCAGAGGCTTGTCAAACGGGGCTTGCAACTCGGCTGGTGGCAGATCCAGCCCTTCGGCCAGTGCACCCAACAAGTCATGCGCGACCAGATCGAGTTGCGCCCAGTAGCCAAGCATAATGTCTCGTGCTTCGGGGTGTTCAACCGGCCAGAGGTTTGGGCCATATAGAGCACAGTCATTGATCACGGGATCATCAGGGGTGATTTCGTGATGCAGCTTGTAGCCTTCGTATTTGTCCGCAGTGCCTGAACCATCATTGGGGGTAAAGAACCCAAACGGAATGTATCCCCGGTAATTGTCGCGGGTGATAGCCTGTTCCCATTTTCGGGGTTCGGGAATGCCAAAAATCGCGCGCACACAAGCCCGCACGCTATCCACCTGTTCGGTGGGAATTCCGGTGCCCGTGATCGACAAAAAACCGATACCCGTGCAGGCCGCTAGGATTTTCTGAACCACCTCTGCGCGATCGGGGTGGTTTGTCGCGCGAAGAGGCGAGATGTCGATTGTCGGGATCGTTTGCATGTGTCGTGTCCTTTGCGGCCTATTCTTCACAGTTTCGCGCCAGTTGGGGGCGGTCAATCCAAATTCCGACAGGCTTCAGTCGCGAAAGACCGAATGGCAGATTGCCTGATGCCCCCGGATGGCATAGACCGCCCAAAACGCTTTATGACGAAAGAGACCGCCCATGCGCCTGTCCCGTTATTTTCTGCCTGTGCTCAAGGAAACCCCTAGTGAGGCACAGATTGTCAGCCACCGCCTGATGCTGCGGGCGGGTATGATCAAGCAGTCCGCTGCTGGGATCTATTCCTGGTTGCCCATGGGTTTTAAAGTTCTGCGTAAGATCGAGAACATCGTTCACGAGGAACAAATCCGCGCGGGCCACATCCCGATGCAGATGCCCACCATGCAGTCTGCTGATCTGTGGCGCGAAAGCGGCCGTTATGATGACTATGGCGAAGAGATGCTGCGCGTTAAAGACCGTCATGGTCGCGACATGCTGTTTACACCCACAGCCGAAGAGTTGATCACTGATATTTTCCGCGGTCATGTCAGCAGCTACAAAGACCTGCCTCTGACCATGTATCAGATCCAGTGGAAATTCCGCGACGAGATCCGCCCGCGCTTTGGCGTGATGCGGGGCCGTGAGTTCTATATGAAAGACGGCTATAACTTTGACCTGACCAAAGAGGACGCGTTGCACGCCTACAACCGCCACTTGGTCAGCTATCTGCGCACGTACGAGCGTATGGGTTTGCAAGCCATTCCGATGCGGGCTGACTCTGGCCCGATTGGCGGCGATGACACGCACGAATTCCTGGTGCTGGCCGACACTGGCGAGTCCGAGGTGTTTTACGACAGCGAAGTGACTGATCTGAAGTTTGGCGACCGTGAAATTGACTACGATAGCGTTGAACAGTGTCAGTCGGTGCTGGAAGAGTTCACCTCGCGCTATGCCCGCACGGATGAAACCCACGACGAAGCCTTGTTTAATGAGGTCCCAGAAGAGCGCCGTCGCGTGGCGCGCGGGATCGAAGTTGGTCAGATCTTTTACTTCGGCACCAAGTATTCCGAACCTTTGGGCGCAACTGTTCAAACCGCTGATGGTGGCAAAGTCCCCGTTCATATGGGGTCGCACGGCATTGGTGTCAGCCGTCTGTTGGGCGCGATCATCGAAGCCAGCCATGACGACAACGGCATCATCTGGCCCGAAGGAGTCACGCCGTTCCATTGTGGTATCGTGAACCTGAAGCAGGGTGACGAAGCGGCAGACGCGGCATGCGAACAGTTGGAAGCCGCGCTGACAGCCATCGGACTTGAGCCGCTCTATGATGATCGCAAAGAGCGTGCGGGTGGCAAATTCGCGACCATGGATCTGATCGGTTTGCCATGGCGCATCACGGTTGGTCCGCGCGGCTTGAAAAACGGTGTTGTTGAACTGACCAGCCGCCGTACCGGCGAAAGTGTTGAGATGACACCCGAAGACGCAGTTAAAAAAGTGGCGGAAATCTATGCGCCACACCGTGTTGTAGGTCTCTGATCTAATTACGATGAATTTGGCTTTGGCTGACCGTTTGGTTGGCCAAAGCGTCCTTAATTAGACGATACGGCGTGGGGGATGGCGCAGCACTTCTCCATCTGCCGATTGTCCCGCATACGCCAGAACATAAGGTCGACCCAATCGGGCGACGAGGTCCTGCATGCGCAGACCTAAGAACCGCAGCCCACATATCCGCGTTCCACTTGATTGATCCGTGAGACACAACAGGCCGCTGCGAAAGGCAAGGTGGTATCCTTTGCTCTGCAAGGTATCGATCAGACCTGTCCAGCCGGTGGCGCGTTCAAATATCGGTAGAAAGATGGCCCGCAGCAGGATTGCGGTTTCGCAGTCAAATTCTGCAGGGCCGTGCGATGCGTGCTGTTTGAAGCGGGTCTGATGACTTGTTGGTTTGGTATGTGTCAGTTCCATTTGAACACCCCTTTCACAGATGTCCCCCAGTTGTTTCATGCTGACAGTTTGATCAGCTTGATTCAAAATTTGTCATGAATTTTTGTTAACTTTGGTTAATTATTGCGGCGATTTGCTGCCAATGTGGTGTCGCTGTGCCTTATTGTTTCGAATGCCTCAACAAACAGAGGGCGCGAACGGATGACCGGATCCCGTATGGGGGGATTATTCCAAACCCAACTGAGGTGAATTTACATGGCGCAGGCTTGCCGATCCGCATGTTCGGTCGGTGGCATGGGCTTGACCCCAGTGCCCGATAACCCCACTCTCCGCGCCAAATAAGAGCAGGAGCCGAAATGGCCAAATCTCCAGCCCCATTTGCCCCTTTTGAGTGGAAGATCGCGTGGCGATATCTGCGGGCCCGTCGTGCCGAAGGTGGTGTGAGCATTATGACCTGGATCAGTTTGATCGGGATAACCTTGGCTGTGTTTGCCTTGATTGCCACATTGGCGGTCCGGTCCGGGTTCCGGTCTGAGTTTGTTGGAACCATTCTGGGCGCAAACGCCCATGTGACCGTCTATAATTCGGGGCAGGTCAGTGAAACCGGTCGTATTGACAGAACGATTGCTGATTTTGACGCAATGGCCGCGCGCGTGGCAGAAGTTCCCGGCGTGACTCGTGTGGCCCCGCTGGTCAAAGGGCAAGTCATGGCGGCCCATCGCAATCGCAATGCAGGGGTTCAGGTGTTTGGTATTTCTGCCGATGATTTGAATTCTTTACCTGGGATCGCGGAAAGCGAAGATTCCTATGGCAATCTGGCCCGGTTCAGTGAGGGTGTCTCGATCGGTTCTGGTGTTGCGCGCGAACTGGGTGTGACCGTCGGCGATCGGATCAAGCTGATATCGCCCAATGGGGTGAAGACCGCGTTTGGCACCAGCCCGCGGGTGAATGCTTATGAAGTCGTGCACGTGTTTTCCGTCGGGCGCTATGATATCGACCGCGTGCGCGTTTACATGCCTTTTGCCGAGGCGCAGAGCTATTTCAACCGCGAAGGGGTCGCGGATGAGTTGGAAGTCATGGTGACGGACCCCGAGGCGCTGAGCGCGGTCACCTTGAAGATTTTGCAGGCGGCTGGCGAGCGCGCCCAGATTTGGACGTGGATGGATGCGTCCGGTGGGTTTTTGCGCGCGCTCGAAGTCGAAGACAACGTGATGTTAATCATCCTGTCTATCCTCGTTTTGATTGCCGCGATGAATATCGTTTCCGGGCTGATCATGTTGGTTAAAAACAAAGGGCGCGATATCGGTATCCTGCGCACAATTGGCCTAAGCGAAGGGTCCATTCTGCGAGTGTTCTTTATCTGCGGTGCGTTCACAGGGATAATCGGAACGGCGATGGGTGTCGTGCTGGGATGTTTGTTCGCGATCTACATCGATCCGATTTTCTCGTTTGTGAACTATGTCATGGGCGGCGGGGTCTGGGACCCGTCCATCCGTGGGATTTACGCTTTGCCAGCCGAGTTGCACCTAGAGGATGTGATGTCAGCGGTTGGTCTTTCGCTTGGCCTGTCGTTCTTTGTGACCTATTTCCCTGCGCGTCGTGCGGCGCGCCTGAACCCGGTAGAGGCGTTGCGGTATGAGTGAGCCAACATTGACCCTGAGCGGGATTACCAAGACCTATAATCAGGGCACACCGGGTGAAGTGCGCGTGTTGCAGGGCGTCGATCTGACTGTAAACGCGGGGGAGGTTGTGGCGTTGGTCGCGCCGTCGGGCGCCGGGAAATCCACCCTTTTGCATATCGCGGGCCTGCTTGATACGCCGGATGCGGGGGCGGTTCAGATGCTCGGTCAGGATATGACTGGCAAAGGGGATCGGACCCGAACAAATGTGCGCCGCAATGATGTGGGGTTCATCTATCAGTTCCATCATCTGTTGCCCGAATTCTCGGCTTTGGAAAACATTACACTGCCTCAGTTGGCCAACGGCGTTCCCGAAGCGGCGGCTGTGAAGCGGGCGATGGACCTGCTTGGCAAGGTCGGCGTGGCGGATCGCGCCCATCATCGCCCTGCTGCTTTGTCCGGAGGAGAGCAGCAACGTGTCGCATTCTGTCGCGCCATGGCAAATGAACCTCGGCTATTGTTGGCCGATGAACCGACAGGCAATCTGGATCCTGGAACCTCGGACCAAGTGTTCGGGGCGCTGATGGATTTGGTGTCAGGCACAGGGCTGTCGGCCCTGATCGCAACACATAACATGGAGCTGGCAGCACGGATGGACCGTGTTGTAAGGCTGGAAGCGGGCGCACTTGCTGCAGCGTCTGAAGAGGAGACAACAGATGGTTGAGGTAACACTGGCTGAAATCGGCGCGCTGACGCAGCGGGCTCTGACAGCACATGGTGCGGATGAATGGATTGCGACCGAAGTGACCCGAGCGGTGGTCGAAGCGGAAGCAACGGGGAACAAGATCTGCGGTCTCTACTATCTTGAAAGCTATTGCCAGCAACTGCGGACGGGGCGCGTAAACGGAACGGTTGAGCCTGTCGTCGCGCGTGAGCGTCCTGGCTTTGTTCGGGTGGATGGTAAGCTCGGCTTTGCGCAGGCTGCATTTGCCAAAGCGCTGCCCGAAGCCTTAGCCGCAGCGCGGGAAAACGGCACGGCGGTGCTGGCCGTTGGGCACACACATACCTGCACCTCGCTTGGGTTTTTTACTGGCCAGATTGCGCGCGCGGGTTTGATCGCGCTTGGCATGACCAACGCCTCGCCCATCGTTGCGCCACCGGGTGGCAAAACCCGCGTGATCGGCACCAACCCGATCGCGTTTTCGGTGCCGGACGGGCAGGGCGGTGTTGCGATGCAGTTTGACCAGTCCACGACGACGGTGGCCCTGGGCAAGATCACGATGGCCAAAGCCGCAGGGCAAAGCATCCCCGAAGGGTGGGCCTTGGACGTGGATGGAAACCCAACCACCGATCCAACCGCGGCCCTCGGTGGATCGCTGGTATCTATGGGCGGCTACAAGGGCTGGGGATTTGGTTTGATGGCTGAAATTCTTGCTGCAGCCATGACGGGGTCTGTTTTCTCCCGGGATGTTAAGCCACTGAAAGCCCCCGAAGGTCCGCCCCATAATCTGGGCCAGTTCTATATCCTGATTGACCCTAGTGCCTCTGACGATTTTGGGGCACGCATGGTGACATTGGCGGAAAGCGTCACACAAGACGAAGGTGCACGGATGCCGGGTCAAGGGCGCACGTTGGCCGAAACCGTGATGGTTCCGGACGCGCTTTGGGATCAATTGTCCGCCATGCGCTGAAGTTGCTTAGGCCAGTTGAGTTACAAAAACGCCAAAGGCCATGATCGTGATACCCCCCGCCCGCTTCAGGGTGAGCGGGCTTATCTGCGCGCCAAATAGCCCAAAGTGGTCAATGGCCGCCGCCGAGATAAGCTGACCGATAAGAACAAAGAATACCGCGTTTCCGATGCCAAAATGGGGCGCAACATAGGTGATGGACAAGACGTAGAACGCGACCAAAGCCCCGGCAAGAAACAGATGCTTGGGTGCGTCAGCTACTTTAGTCAACGCTTGCGCGTCAGACATCACCAGCATGACACCGATCGCTGTGGTCAAGGCCACTGAAAAAAGTACCACACCGGCGGCAAACGGGGACCCGATCAGCTTGCCCAATGCGGCGTTCAATGCCGCAAGAACGGGAATGCCGATCCCGGCAACCAGCATGATCACTGCGTATTCGGTCATCTTATTCATCCCTTGCCTTTGCTCTGCTGTCTGGCCAATGATCTTGATCATTGCGTTCTCAACCAAGATGTACAAGCCTGAGTGTTCATATGCGACGCGGTGTCATTACGATTGTTGGCGACGCTGCTGGACGGCGCACGTACTTGAAAATAGGAATTTGTTATGACCCGGATTTTTCTTGTCTTTTCTGCTCTTGCAACCGTCGCGGCCTGTGCTTCGCAGCAGAGTATGCCGGACGCCAAAGAAGGCGAGGCTCTGTTTGTTGAAAACTGTGCGGCATGTCACAGCTATCGCGGCGAAGGCGGTGCTCTAAGTGGGGGGCAGCACGCGCCAAACCTGTCAGAAATTTCCCTGAGGAATGACGGTGTATTTCCGCGCGCCTCGGTGCTGAGCAAGATTGACGGCTACCAACATGGCAGCGAAGGGGGGCAGGTAATGCCCGAATTTGGTGCGCTTCTGAGCGGTGAGCAGGTTCCTGTTGAGGTGGATGGCGTGATGACACCGACACCCCGAACGCTGGCAGCTTTGTTGGCCTATTTGGAGAGCATTCAGGTCAAGGCCTAAGCGCAAATCCCGCTCAGTTCGGCGTCTTTCCAGGGTAGGAGGACGTCGCTCTCGCGCGATTGGGGCAGATCCCGTACCGGCAGGTCTTGTTTCAACATCGCGTGCAGGCGCTGAGTGCGGGGGGCCGTGGGCGCAAGGGCGCGGCAGCAGACATATTCTTCGACGATGGCGCCTTGTTGTTCAAAACCATAGTCCAGAAATTTGGGCGCTTCGGACAAATCAAACAAATAGGGGTCGTCGTCTTTGCCGTGCTCGGCCGCAGCGCGGAGTGGATGATACCCGGTGCGATCTCGGTTTTGCCATTGCCAAACATGGGTCAACTCGTGTGCCAGCAACATGGCAGCAATCAAATGCAGGCGATCGGGGTATTCTGGCAGGTAGTTATCTGTGTACCAGTCTTTGGTGAAGAAGACCCGATTGAACAGGGCAACCGCGGCGGGTGAGGCGGTGACGATCTCTTCTTTTGCGGGGGGTAAAATCCGTTCACGGCAGGTCACACGAGGACGTGCTTTGCGTTTGAACGTGACGCTTCCAACAGGGGCACCTTCGACCAGACGGGCGCGATTCAAATCCAATTGATCCCCATGGATGATCTGAGCAAAATCAACTTCGGTGTCCGTCAACGGACGCCCACAAGCAGCCAAAGACACTAACAGCAGAAGGATGCGCAATTTCATACGAGAGAGCCTAGACCGAAGCGTTGTGGGCGGGTAGGGGCGAAGTGTCGGAAATGGCAGATTTTCTGAGGGTTAAGGGAAATTGCTGCGATGGATTGAACAGAATTGCAGTGGGTTAGACTGACATTGCCAGTACACGGCTGATTTCCGTTAGGGACCGGTTTGACTGATCCATCCAAGTGTTAAAGGCGGTTTGCACCAGCACCATGGATTTTTTTGCCCCTGGTTGCTTGTCTATAACGTTCTCTGCAACTAGGCGGGCGACAACATCACGCGATAGAATAAAACTGTCCCGACCACTGAACCGCATCGCATATTGTGCGGTTGTGCCGCCAAGACGGGAACCGCGCTTTTTCAACATCTCGAGAAGGCCAATATAGTCGTCCGACGGCCATCCCCCGAGAGTTTGTGCAACGCCCTCTGCTTGGCGCAGTTCCAACAACAGTGCTGCATTTTCCCGGATCGTGGCGATTTTGTTGCCATTCCTGACAATGCGCGTGTCTTGCAAAAACGCGTCAAATTTTTCGTCACCCATAAAGGCGCATCGCCCCACATCAAACTGGTCAAAGGCCATTTCAAACCCGTCCCATTTTGCCTCAATGACTTTCCAATTGAACCCAGCCTGAAAGATGCATTTGGTCAAAGTGGACAGCCAGCGATCATCCGGGATGGCGAACAACTTCTCCATTGGCAGAGGCCCCGATAGTTTTGCATCAAGCGCTGCGTGCCCGCCCTGGCGTTCGGCAGCAATGGCGAAAATATCGTCAAAATGGCGCATAGGGTGTTCCTCCTGAAAGGAATTCGGCGCAAGGGATCCAGCACTGCCAGTGTTGGATCAAGGTGCAAAGAAAGTCGCTGTTGCCGTAGCTACGATTTTTTCGCTGTCTTCCTCTGTCATGTCTGCGCGTGCAAAGACTAACGATCGGCCCGCGCGCACAACTTCGGCACGGCAGAGAATTGCGGTTCCGACACCGGGTCGCATGAATTGGGTATGCAGGTCTGTTGTGGCGTAGGGTTTGAATTCACCGCTATGGGCCACCGCCGATAAAACCATGGTGGTGTCCGCCAAGGCAGCCAAGGCTTGCCCCGAAACAATTCCCCCCATGCGTTTGAGGTGATCCCCTAGTGGCATACGGATCAACACATGGTCGGTCTGGGTTTTCAGGACCGTCAAATCCAAGGCCTGCACCCACTCCGCGAAATGAGCCTTTAGGATATTTTGAGCCGCGTCCGGTGTCATGATGAGGTTCCATAAAGCATGGCAAGGGGTCCTTTGAAGCTGAAGGCTTGGAAGTGGGGTTTCACAGGCTTAGTCTGCGAATGGGTCTGCCTTTTTGTTTGAGTTGGCAAAAGGATCGCTCTGAGATTTTCGAGCTGCCAAATAGGACCGCTGGCAATTCACAACTTCATCAAAGGCAGCCCTTGACCCTTTGAGGGTATACCGGCCCAGCGTGGTATCGGCATAAGACCATGTCATCGAGCTTTCGCCCTGAAATTCGCGAATGAACAGCGTTGCTTCGTCAGATTGGGCGTTGATCATGATGTTGAGACCGGGAAAGTCATCCGTTCGCAACCCGTCCATTTCAAGCGACCAAGGGCTTTCGTTGCCAAACTTTACAGCAATGTCATATTCCGTGCCTTTTTCGATCGAGGCCCATTTCTTGTCCAAAAGGGTGACGTCGAGCAGCAATTCTTCATCGGTGTTGTCAAAACCAATGAAGAACGCTGTGTCTTCTTCGAACAGGGCAAAGGCTTGGCAACCATCGGATCCAGGGTAAAACGAAATGTCCCATCCGCGCACAGTTTTCCAATCAATTGGGGATGCAAGCGTCGCCGTTCCAAAGAAACCAGCGGCAATGGCCAACAAGCTGAAACGTAATGTTCTTAGCGTCATGATCAGGGTTCTCCGCGTCTCTAGGTTGATCCTATTAGGGTTTTTTTACGCTGCCAAGTCGTTGCAGGCTTTGCAAAGTTTAGAAAATCCGAATGCGAGGCGTGAAAATACTCGACAAATGTGGGGTTTTTGGAGTGTAATTGACTGGTCAATTAATAACCCGAGCGCGGGTATGCGCGTGACACTCCCTTTGTAAGGGGGATAAGTTGGCGCAAGGACACAAAACAGGGAGTACCTAAGAATGCAAAAACTCAGCCTTGGAATCGCATTGACTGCACTGGCGGGATCCGTTCATGCGGCAGATATGGGCGCCGTAGACGAACCTATCAAACTGGCGATCAATGAATGGACGGGCCAGCACATCACAACGCATGTTGCCGGTGAGATGCTCAAGGCCGCTGGCTATAAGGTGGAATATGCGACGGCGGGCATGATGAACCAGTTTCAGGCGATCGCGGATGGCGACATCCATGCGACACTGGAAATCTGGTCGTCAAACGTCTCGGATGAATACGCAAAGAAAATTGCCGAAGGCAACGTGGTTGAGCTCGGGGATCTGGGTCTGGATGCCAAAGAAGGCATCGCATACCCTGCGCACGTGGCCGAGCTGTGCCCGGGCCTGCCTGCTTGGGAAGCGTTGAAAGAATGCGCCCAGAACTTTGCCACTGCAGAAACCATTCCGAATGGTCGTTTGGTGGACTACCCTGCGGATTGGGGCACACCCGGTGCCGATCGTATGACCGGTCTTGAACTGCCCTTCAAAGCGGTTCCAGCGGGATCCGAAGGGGCGTTGATTGCTGAATTGCGTGCCTCAACCGATCGCAAATCGCCGCTGTTGATCACATTCTGGCAGCCCCACTGGGCGATGTCGGCGTATGACGTAAAATTCGTGGACCTGCCTGCTGGCGAAGAAGCTTGTTTTAACGACCCAGCATGGGGTCCAAACCCGAATGCGATCAATGACTGTGATTTCTCACCAACACGGATTTTCAAAGCCGGTTGGGTTGGTATGCAGGATAAATGGCCAGCGGCCTATGAAATCCTGTCCAACTACGCACTGAGTGTCGAAGCACAGCAGCCTATGATGGGCGAAATTGACGTGGACGGTGGTTCAGTTGAAGACGTTGTGGCCAAATGGATGGCAGACAACGAAGGCAGCTGGCGTCCGGTTGTCGACGCAGCGACCAAGTGAGCCGCGACACGTGACTGACGTAACACCGCCAGCCATCGCCTGCCAGAATCTCTGGCAGGTGTTTGGCAACGGCGCAGACAAAGCCCTGACCGACGCGCTTGCTCGGTCAGGGGGGGATGCTGACGCTGCCGCCAAGGATCTACGCGAAAAGGGGTTCATTCCTGCCGTGCAAAATGCCAATTTCGAAGTCAAAGAAGGCGAGCTTTTTGTCATCATGGGCCTGTCAGGCTCGGGCAAGTCGACCCTGATCCGTTGTATCTCACAGTTGTTGGATGGCACTGGGGGCGGGATCGATATTCATGGCGAAAACATCATGGAGGCCAGCAAGCAGCGCCTGATCGAATTGCGCCGCAAAAAACTGGGCATGGTGTTCCAGCATTTTGGTCTGTTCCCGCATATGACGGTTCTGGACAACGTGGCCTATCCGCTGCGTGTACAGGGCGTTTCTCGCAAGGCGCGGTTGAAAAAAGCCACAGAAGTGATTGAACTTGTTGGGCTTAAAGGGCGTGAGAAACATTATCCGCGTGAATTGTCTGGTGGCCAACGCCAAAGGGTGGGCATTGCCCGATCCTTGGTTGCGGACTGTCAGGTTTGGTTCTTGGATGAACCGTTTTCGGCGCTTGATCCATTGATCCGGCGACAGTTGCAGGACGAGTTCCTGCAAATTCAAGAAAAGCTGAAGACCACGATTGTTTTCATCACACATGACATCAACGAGGCGCTGAAGCTGGCGGATCGCATTGCGATCATGCGGGATGGCAAAATTGTACAGATTGGTACGCCGACTGACATCGTGTTGAACCCGGTCGATGACTATGTCCGCGAGTTTTCCAAAGATGTCGCCAAAGGTCAGCACGCGCATGTGTCATCCGTGATGCAAGCGGGTACCGAGGGCGTTGGCCCCGATGATCCCGGGTTACGCACAGATATGACGTTGGATGCGGCCCTGGCGCGGTGCATGGAACTGTATGAGCCGGTTCCGGTTCATGACAAAGCAGGCAAATTGGTGGGGATGGTGAATCCAGCCGATCTGGCGGCCGCCTTGCAGGTGGAAGAGGCATGAGCGCACCTGCGGATGTTTCCTCTGGCTTTGTCTCTCTGACGGTTGGTGCCAAAGCGGCCTTGATCACGTTGGTGGTTGGGGCGATCTGCTTGATACTGGAACCCTATGCGCCGTGGCTGGTGGCATGGCCCAAAGGCTGGGTTCTGCCCACGACAGATTGGGTTGGGAGCAGCCTGACTTGGTTCTTGGAAGGCATAAAACCGGTTGCGCGGATGTTTTCGGACGTGATGCGGTATCCGATGGATTGGGCAAATTTCGTCTTGAACGGCACGCCTTGGCCGTTGGTCATTGGATTGGTGACGGCGTTGGGGTGGTACCTTGGAGGCCTGTCGATGGCCGCGCTCGGATTTCTGGGCCTCAGCTTTGTGCTGGCTTCGGGGTATTGGGCCGAAAGCATGAATACGCTGGCGCTTGTGGCGGTATCTGTGCCGCTGGCGCTGGTGATGGGCGGTGCGATTGGCATTCTTGCGAACGAAGTGCCTCGCGTTAAGAACGCGCTACAGGCGTTGCTGGATATCATGCAGACAGTTCCGACGTTTGCCTACCTGACACCGCTCTTGTTGTTGTTCGGGTTTGGTCCGGTGGTTGGTCTGATTGCGTCGGCGATTTATGCCGCACCACCTATGGCTCGCAATGTGATGTTGGGCCTCGAACGCGTTGAACCCGAAGTGAAAGAGGCCGCGATCATGGCCGGTGGCACCCGGATGCAGCAGCTGTTTCAGGTCGAGATCCCTTCTGCGACGACTCAAATCATGGTCGGGGTGAACCAGTGCCTGATGGCAGCGCTGTCGATGGTGATCATCGCGGCTGTGATCGGTGGTTTTAACGACATCGGTTGGGAAGTGCTTCTTACCATGCGCAAGGCGCAATTCGGAGAGGCGCTGTTGGCAGGGATGGTCATTGTCGTCTTCGCCGTGATCATTGATCGGATGAGCGGAGCCTTGGCGACCGAACGCAAACGCTATGACCGGCGAGTGTTTTGGGCATTGGTCGGGTTTGCGGTTCTGTTCACCGTGGCGTTTTGGTCTTCGATGCCCAACGCATCTGATTTGACACTGTTGGATCCGGTCGCGGATGCGGTGGATCAAAGCCTGACAGATTTCACACGTACAAACGGGGTGTGGCTGGACGCGCTCAAGAACAACTCGATGTTCTATGTATTGCTGCCGCTTCGCATTGGGCTGGATCAGGCTGTACTGCCCTTTACGTGGGGCTTTTCGTGGACCTCAGACATGAGCCAGGGACTGTTCCTATTTGGGGCCGTGGTCGGCGCGCTGATTGCTTGGCGTGGCAATCTGACCGGGGGCTTGGCATTCTTGATTGCGATCGGGATGCTTGAAACCGGAATTGCCAATTTGCCTTGGCCGTTTGTTCTGACGGGGGCAGCCGCCTTGGGTTGGGTCGCCGGAGGGCCTCGTTTGGCGATGCTGTCCGTCGGGCTGTTGTCGACAATCCTTGTGTCGGGGCTGTGGGACCGGGCGTTGCTGTCGCTGTACCTCAGCGGTGCGGCGGTATTTTCCTGTGCCATCGTCGGTGGGGGCATTGGTTTGCTGAGCGCTGTCAGCCCGCTAGCTTGGAAGATCGTGCGGCCAATCTGCGATATGTTGCAGACGATTCCGCTGTTTGTTTTCCTGATCCCGGTGTTGATGGTGTTCCAAATCGGCGAGTTCTCGGCGTTCTTGGCGATCTGCGCCTATGCTGTGGTTCCGATGATCCGGTACACGCGTCACGGATTGGTTAACACACCGGACGAGATGATGGAGGCGGCAATCGCGAGCGGTGCAACCGAATGGCAAATCATGCGGGATATTCGGGGTCCGTATGCGGCGCCAACCATCTTGTTGGGGCTGAACCAAACCATCCTCTATGCCTTTGCTATGCTGGTGATTGCTGCATTGATTGGAACCACTGGGTTGGGTCAATCGATCTATCTGGCGCTTGGTCAGGCTGACATCGGATTGGGTATCTCTGCTGGGGCCGCGATGGCTATCCTGGCTTTGATTGCCGACCGAATGGTGCAGGGCTTTGCCGAAGAGAGACGCAAAGCTTTGGGTTTGTAGACCGGGGCGCATTTAACATGAACGGGGCGTGGCCATTGGTTGCGCCCTTTTCTTTTGGAGCATGGCAAAAGTATCCTGACTTTTTTGATCTGGAACATGTTCAACCCTGATAGCCTGTGTCATGTGAGGCCAAACAAAAGGGTCCTTTATGACCGGTTGGACTGAATTTCTATTTGCGTTGTTGGTGTTCCTGCTCAGCCACGTGATCCCTGTGCGACCACCTGTGCGCCCGTGGTTGATCGCGCGACTTGGGCGAGGGGGCTACTTTGCTGCGTATTGTGTGGTTTCGACGGGGATCTTGGTCTGGTTGATTGTTGCGGCGGCGCGTGCGCCATATGTTGAAGTGATCCCCCCGTTAGACGTTTTGCGCTGGATTCCTTTGGTGATGATGCCGCTGGTGTGCGTGCTGATAGTCGGTGGCATGACGGTCAAGAATCCGTTTTCTTTCGGTGGGTTAGGGCGAGGAGCTTATAACCCTGTTCGACCGGGTATCTTTGCGCTCAGCCGCCATCCGCTTCTGTTGGCGCTGATGGGGTGGTCTGTAGTGCATATGTTGGCGAATGGGGATCTGGCGCATGTCATCCTGTTTGGCTTGTTTGCGCTGTTTGCAGGGTTGGGAATGGTGATGATCGACAGGCGCAAGGCGCGCGACATGGGGCCGGACTGGTCAGAAATGATCCGAAACACTGCGCGGTTTTCGATGGTGGGGGCCGGGCAGGTGTCGTGGCAGGCATGGGCCGGTGGGTTCGGGCTTTATGCCCTATTTATATGGGGCCACGCGTGGGTTATCGGGGTTTCCCCGTTGCCGTTTTGACCATGGAGTGGTCGCAGAGAGAGTGACGTGCTATGTGCATGTCTAACGATGGATGAAAGGATGCGTTGAGATGCATTTGGCTTATGTAACGACAGAAGCGCGCGGGGGCACGGATCGGTTGCTCAGCGCGATTGCGGAGCGGCTTGAATCCAAGGGCGTGACCCTTGCGGGTGTGGTGCAGACCAACACGGAATGCGCCGATGATGCCAAGTGTGATATGGACCTGCGCGTCTTGGAAAATGGCGAAAAAATCCGTATTTCTCAATCACTTGGGGCGGGATCTCGGGGGTGCCGGTTGGATCCGGCGGCGCTGGAAACCTCGGTCGCTTTGGTGATGGAATCGCTGGAAAAGGCGCCGCGGTTGTTGATCATCAACAAGTTCGGCAAACACGAGGCGGATGGGCGCGGGTTTCGGCCTGTGATCGGCGATGCCTTGATGCGGGGGATTCCTGTGCTGGTGGGTGTTAACGGCTTGAATGAACAGAAGTTTTTGGATTTTACCGAAGGTGCGGCAGAGAAGATGGAGCCGGATCTGGACGCGATAGAGGCGTGGCTGGATCGGGTGGCCCCCGAGGGATCAGAAGCCGCCTGAACCGGTCTGAAACTGTGATCTGACACCCGTCCGTTTGTGGCGGGTGTTTTGCTTTTGGGGGCTGCGTTCGCTGTGTTAACCGGCGGTTTGGGGGCCGATGTGCACCCTGCGCGGGGTAGGGACCCGGGTGTTTTGGGGACTCTGGGCGTGATTTCGTACGAAACGAGTGGCTGAAATCGGGGTCTGTGGGGATGGTTTTCGACGGTTTGGGGAATTCCTACGCGATTTCGTACGAGATGGGGTGCTGGACCGTCAGGGCAGCCCCGACTCAGGTTAATTTGAGGGAATATGCCGCAGTTTGAGGGGCTGGCGGGGGGGCTTGGGCTGCACGGTGGTTTCGCGTGCGCAGAGGTGGACCCGTTGGGTTTGGGAGGGCAGGGGATGGCAAGACCCGCATCTGTGTTTCGCCCCCGGAGCGCACGCCGGTGGGCGAAGGGACAAACGGTTCGGGGGACTGTCTGAGGTGGGGACGGGCGGAGCCCTGCGCATCGGAGGGTGCACATCAAAGCGTGGCGTGTGCTGGATTACGTCTTGGAGTGTGGCGCGTCGCGGCAGGCCCGCGCCTGAGCTTCGGCTTGGGGGGGCGAACCGGTCCGCGCGGTGGCAAAGGCTGTGGCAGAGCGTTTGAGGTTTGGAAGGGCAGAGGCCTGTGCGGTGTGGTCTGCGGGGTGAAGAGGGGCGTTGGTTGGGGTGTGGTTTGGGTGCGTTTAATTGGGGGGTGTCACGGAGTGGCACGACCCGCGCCTGACCTTTCCCTCCGGGAAGGCGCTTTACGCCTCCCCAAGGTCAGGCGCGGGTCTTTTGTTGGGGGACGGCTGCATGATTTACAAGGAAATTTTTTGTTGAACCTTAGGGCTAAGGAGGTAGGTTATTCTTGGTTGTTATTAGGAATTCTGTCATGCGAAATTATTTTTTAATTACCACTTTGTTTGCAATCTCGATCGGTAGTGCCTCTGTGGCAGCTGGGCTGAATGCTGAGAAAGTTCAAGAAATTAATGACTTGGTGGCGAGTACTGCAGAAACGATTTGTAGTGAGTTTTTGAGTGAAGGAAGCAGTACTTCGGGAAGTGCAACGCTAGATGCCACAGGTGAATTGAACATGCTGTTGCGCCGTTTAGGTCAGGTTAGTGGCGGGGGTTCAGGTGAACTGAGCTTTGAAAAATACAAGGGGATCTTGCAAGAAGAGCTTTCCGGGGAGATTGTAAATAATCGCGAATGTCGCCTTAAAATTTGGAATGACCTTCGTCCAATCATTATTGCGGAATTGACGCAGGGCGGGGCTCCTGAACAGGTTAATTCTGGCAGCAAAAATGCAAGTTCAGCGAACAGATCATTTTCGACGGCGCATTACGCCGGAATTGCGAACCCAGATCTTTCAGAACGGTCTTTTCTAGAGACATCTGAAATCGGCTATTTTTATTCATTTGATGTGTCAGATTTTGTTTCCTGCACTTTGAGTGCCAAACAGAGTAACGCACACATGTACTATCACTTATTCGCGCCAAGCAGACAGCATATGGCACGAGGAAGAACGGGGTTCACTGAAAAGCTCGCCCCGGGTACCTACTATATCAAAGTTGAAGGCGACAGGCCGGTATTTTATGAGTTCGATGTGTATTGTGACAAGCTCAGTTAAACATCCAACTCTTCAACAAACCGCGCATTCTCTTGAATGTACTGGAACCGCAGCTCGGGTTTTTTGCCCATGAGCTGATCGACCAGAATGTCGGTCTCGCCGGGTTCGTCCTCGTCAATGGTGACGCGGATCAGAACGCGGGAGGCCGGGTCCATTGTGGTCTCTTTCAGGTCCTTGGCATCCATTTCACCCAGACCCTTAAAGCGGGACACGTCGATTTTGCCTTTGCCGCCAATGCCTTTTTCCAGCCACTCGTTCTTTTCGCCCTCATCAATGCAATAGACGCGTTTGGGGCCTTGGGTCAGGCGGAACAGGGGCGGGCAGGCCAGATAGAGGTGTCCGGCGTCGATCATCGGGCGCATCTGGGTAAAGAAGAAGGTCATCAACAGCGCGGCGATGTGGGCGCCGTCGACATCCGCATCGGTCATGATGATGACCTTGTCATAGCGCAGATCATCGACGTTGAATTTGGTGCCCAGATTGACGCCAAGCGCCTGTGTCAGGTCGCTGATTTCGGCGTTGGAGCCGAGTTTCGAGCTGGCGGCGCCGAGAACGTTCAGGATCTTACCGCGCAGGGGCAGCAGGGCCTGCGTCTTGCGGTTGCGGGCCATTTTGGCCGATCCGCCCGCTGAGTCGCCCTCGACAATAAACAGCTCGGTGCCGTCGCGGGTGTTGGACGAGCAATCGACCAGCTTGCCGGGCAGGCGCAGTTTCTTGGTTGCGGATTTGCGTTGGGTCTCTTTTTCCTGACGGCGGCGGAGGCGTTCCTCGGCGCGTAGGATCAGGAAGTCGAGGATGGCCCCGGCGGATTTGGTGTCGGCGGCGAGCCAGTTGTCAAAGTGATCGCGGACCGAGTTTTCCACCAGACGCTGGGCGTCAACGGTGGCGAGGCGGTCTTTGGTTTGGCCGACAAATTCGGGTTCGCGGATAAAGCACGAAATCAGGGCGCAGCCGCCGGTGAGCAGGTCGTCACGGGTGATTTGCGCGGCTTTTTTGTTGTTCACCAGTTCGCCGTAGGCTTTGATTCCTTTGACGATGGCGGACCAGAAGCCTGCGACGTGGGTGCCGCCTTCGGGGGTGGGGACGGTGTTACAGTAGGATTGGATGAAGCCATCGCGCGCGGGGGTCCAGTTGATGGCCCATTCGACCTTGCCCGGCGTGCCGAATTTCTCCTTGAAATCGACGGTGCCGGCAAAGGGGGCATCGGCATAGGTCGAGGCCTTGCCCAGTGTCTCGGTGAGGTAGTCGGACAGGCCGCCGGGAAAGTGGAAGGTGGCGGTGGTTGGGGTTTCGCCGTCGTCGATTTCAGATTTCCAGCGGATTTCAACGCCGGAGAACAGGTAGGCCTTGGAGCGGATGGATTTAAACAGGCGCGCGGGTTTGAAGCGGTGGTGGCCAAAGATCTGTTCATCGGCGTGAAAGGTGACGGTGGTGCCGCGCCGGTTGGGGGCTGCGCCGACTTTCTCCACGCCGCCCAGCGGGATGCCGCGAGAAAAGCGTTGTTCAAACAGTTCCTTGTTGCGGGCGACCTGGACAACCATGGAGTCGCTGAGCGCGTTGACGACCGAGGCGCCAACCCCGTGCAGACCGCCGGAGGTTTCATAGGCGTCGCCCGAGAATTTGCCACCTGCGTGCAGGGTACAGAGGATGACCTCGAGCGCGGATTTGCCGGGAAATTTGGGGTGCGGGTCGATGGGGATGCCGCGGCCGTTGTCGCGGATGGTGACGGCGTAATCGGCGTGGAGTTCGACCTCGATCCTTGAGGCGTGGCCAGCGACGGCTTCGTCCATGGAGTTGTCGAGCACTTCGGCGACCAGGTGGTGCAGGGCGCGCTCATCCGTGCCCCCGATATACATGCCGGGACGTTTGCGTACGGGTTCCAGCCCTTCGAGCACCTCGATCGAGGAAGCGTCGTAGGTGGCGGGGGCGTTACCGCTGAGAAGATCGTCGGGCATGGCAGCTGCTCTTGTTTTTGGATTTTGGGTATTATGGCAGGTGATGTGGTTGGGGGGAAGGGGGACGCATGGTGTTGTGGATAAGGTTGCTCAGGTGCCAAATCCCGCGTCCGAGCGCAGGGCACAACAATTGCCGTCCGGGTCGTGGAATTCAGCCGTGGTGCCCCATGTGTGGGTGAAAAGCGTGGTTGCGATGCCCTTGCGGTGCAGATGATCACAGGTGGCTTGCACGTCGGGCACGTTGAAGCGGAACTTGATAGGGGCGGCGTCGATGGATTTGGGGCCGTCATGGGCGCGGCCACCGGGTTCGATCATCAGATAGGTATCGCCAAGCGCAAAGGTGGTGAGTCGTTCGCCGGGGCGGTCGATGTGATGCAGAAGTTTCAGCCCGAGGCCGTCGCGATAGAAGCGAATGCAATCGGCGTAGTGTTGGGTGAAGAGAATAATGCCGGCGTGGGTGAAGGTCATGGTGTGCCTTTCCTCGGTTGCGCAGATTGGAGAGGCTGCGTTGGGGTGAGGGAAAGCTTACCCCCTCAAGCGAGGTTGAGCTCAAGCGGAAAGATTTTGGAGAGAGCGTAACGCTCATCGGGGGTGGATGGGTTGGATGTGAGTGCAGGTTTGCGCAGAAAGCGGAGTTCGCAAAGTTCAGCGAACGGCTCATTGCAGTCATTGCCTAACTCGTCGGATGCTGCAGCGCGGCTTCACCAAAACAGACGGTTGAGCATCGTGCAGCATTCTTTATCGTTGGATAACTGCAACGCGGGCCAAACCCGCATTATGCTCAATCAGATTTAACTGGTGGTTTTGGTGCATAATGCTTTTAAACAAGTCATTTAAAAGCTCCGGTGTTCGCTGCTGGCGCTTGACGCCAGGTTCTGGTTGCTGAAAACCAGTGTCACACGAGGTCGGGGCGACTGAGTGCCGCCCCAAAGTCTGGTTAGTTTCCGGTTGGCAGGCTCAGCTTGAAGCCGTCTTTTTCCAACTGATCACGAACCGTAGTGAAACGATGATACTGGCTGAGAGTTATCGGGCCCGAATAGGATTCGCTCTGTACCGGACGCGGTGGGTACTCGATATAGGTCTTCACGACCCGCTCAACTTCCCCCATCAATGTCGGCATGGTCCAGGTATTTTCACGACCTGTGGTCATAAAGATGTCGTACCGCTCCATAGGATCTTCCCAAAGGTTGAACACCTGCGGCACCGTCGCAACGTATGCCTCTGCGCCGCGCCATCCCAGCTCAGCAGCAGGCGCTTCGGAACCGGCACGTGCGCCATTGTCACCACGTATGTTGAAAACGGCCTTCCATTCGTTGACCCGCACCGCGCCGGGGGAAAGCTCGTTCTCGGTAAAGTACGCCCATGCGTTGCGTTGGGGATCGGCCTCGCCGAACAGGACTGGCGCCATGTCGATGCTGTCAAAGATCGTCGGGTGACCTTCGCGGTCTTCGGTGGGCAGTGGCACACCCGCGAGATTTGCAAAAGGGGCCATCAGGTCTGTGCCACCTGTGATGTCGCTCGATTTGGAGTTGGGTGCGATCTTTCCTGTCCATTTGGCGAAGAAGGGCACGCGATATGCGCCTTCGCGGTCGGTACCCTTGGTACCACGAAAGGGGGTCATGCCAGCGTCAGGATGCACATCCTGCCACGCGCCATTGTCGACAGTGTAGACGATCAATGTGTTTTCCCCGATGCCGAGTTCTTCAACCTTGTCGAGGATTTGACCGGTGTGAAAATCAAGTTCGACGACCTTGTCACCGTACTTGTTCTTTACTGCCGACTTACCCACGAAGTCGGGCGACGGGAGGTTCGGCTGGTGGTTCGCAGCCCAGTTGACAGACATGAAGAACGGTTGGTCCAATCCAGCGAGACGCTCAAGCTCGGCAACGGCTTTTTCAGCACCAACCTTGTCCAGAGCCGCCAGATCAGCGGTCTTCATGTCCTCGATTTTCAGCACTTCGTTAGCAGCTTTTCCAGCGACCCCTTCGAAGACACCCGTTGTGTTCGCCTTGTAGAATGCCCTTTGATCATCTGACATCTGTACGTTCCAATCGTCCAGCGCATATGTGTAGGCGTTCAAGTGATAAAGAAACGTGTTCTCCATTTTGTCATATCCATGTGCGGTTGGCATCGCATAGTCGGCTTCGCCGAGGTGCCATTTTCCCATGAAGTAGGTGTTATAGTCAGCCTGTTTTAAAACAGACGCGAGCGTCCATTCTGCGGCTGGGAGGCCACCGCCCTGCCGCTGAAAGGCCACGGTCGTCATACCAGATCGATTTGGGAACCTTCCGGTTTGCATCGCCGCACGACCAGGAGTGCAGGAGGACTGAGCGTAGAAATCCGTAAACATCATTCCCGCCTTGGCCAACTGGTCAAGGTTGGGCGTGTCCATGCCGCGTGCTGCGCCACCATGGTAGGCGCCAAGGTCCCAATAACCAGTGTCATCAGACACAATCCGGATGATGTTGGGCTTACTTCCGTAAGTGGAAAGCGTTGTGGCATCAAAGTTCTCAGCCAAAGCCGAAGTAGCCAATGGGAAAGACAAGGCTATCATAGCGGCGGCCACCGCTTTTGTAGTTCGGATCATTCTATCCTCCTAAAATCAATTTAGGTACAGGATTTCACGTTTCACGTGGCCCTGAGGGCCGTTGCAGTTGGAAGCACGAATCCTCAATTTTGCCGCCTCATCTGAGATAATCGTGCAGGTGGAAAGCGACTAAGAACCCGCTCAAATAGGGTGGCGTATATTCGAGACTTTCAAAATATTTTTGTTTTTGAATGCGTATTCCATCCGTGTCGGCGGTCTGTTTCGGGCCATGCGCGAAAGTTCATTTTAACACTCCGTAGAGCAGCTAATCGGGACAGAATGGACATTGGCACATCCCGCAGTGAACAACCGCTATCCGCCGTTCCTGACGTGTGCTCATGTCCGCTTTGGGCTGGCTGCAGCCTTCGTGGCAGGATCCAACGAAGGTCGGCTGAGTGGATTAAAACCGCCGTTAGGAAGTCGAAAACAAAAACTTGATTTTCTGCTTGATTGGATGGTGCGCAAAAGTTTCCAGTTGGCCAGTGTTCTAGTGGGACTCATCTCTCGAGACCAGTTCATCCTACCCCAAAACATTTGCTTTGCAGGTACAAGTTACGCATGCTTTTCTTTTCATTCGAGGACTCGGCGCGTGGACAATTCCAAGGAAGAAACTCTTGATCCAGATAATTGGGAAGATAGCCGCGCACTCGCGCACAGAATGGTGGATGAGGCCGTAGACCATTTAGACCAAGTACGAGAGCGCCCCGTTTGGAGACCTATGCCAGACAGTGTGCGCGCCAAGTTCCAGTCTGCTTTACCGGAAGACCCCACTCCATTGGAACAAGTCTACAATGAATATCGAGAAACCGTGGGCGCATACCCCATGGGCAATATTCATCCCCGCTTTTGGGGGTGGTACATGGGGTCCAGCAATTTCACTGGGGCGTTGAGCGATTTTCTCGCCGCAGTCGAAGGCAGCAATCTAGGAGGTGGTAATACAGGCGCGGCGCAGGTTGAGCAGCAAGTCGTTGATTGGTTAAAGGAAATTGCAGGTTTTCCAAAAAACGCCAGTGGCACGCTGACCAGCGGCGGATCAATGGCAAATCTCGTGGCGCATACCGTAATCCGAAATCTTGCTGCGGGGTATGACGTGCGTAAAGAGGGTATCGCTGCGCTGAAAGCGCCGCTTCGATTTTATGCCTCGGATCAAGTGCACAGTTGCCATCAGAAGGCGTTAGAGACGCTGGGACTGGGTTCAAAAGCTCTGGTAGAAGTCGCAAGTGACAACCGTCAGCGGATGCGACTGGATGCGTTAGAGGCAGCGATAAAAGAAGATCGTGCAAGTGGGCTGCAGCCAGCATGCGTGATTGGAACGGCGGGCACAACGAATACGGGCGCAATTGATGACCTGACAGGCATCGCTGATCTCTGTGAGCGTGAGGGCATTTGGTTCCACGTGGACGGCTGCATCGGTGGTGTTCTACGTCTCGCCCGAGATCACGCCCATTTGGTCGCAGGAATCGAGCGGGCGGGCTCGGTGGCTATAGACCCCCACAAGTGGCTTCACACACCCTTCGAGGCAGGAGCCGTTCTCATCAAAGACCCTGATGCGCATTTTGCAACATTTGAGATGCACGGGCCCTATCTGCAACTCCAAGAACGTGGGATGATCGCGGGCAAATTCCTCGCAGACTACGGCTTGGAACTGAGCCGAGGCTTCCGAGCGTTGAAGATCTGGATGGCCTTCAAGGAACAAGGCGCTGCGAAGTTCGGGCGACTCATAGCCCAAGACATTGCTCTTGCACGCTATATGGCCGAGCAGATAGAAGCTTGCCCACTTCTGGAGTTGGTCGCCCCCGTCTACCTCAACATCGTGTGCTTCCGCCATTTGGCTTCAGATGAGGACGCGGCCAAAGCTCTCAATACCGAGATCATGCTCCGAATTCAGGAGCGCGGGCTAGCTGTACCCTCCGACACAACTGTACAAGGCAAGCATGGACTTCGTTGTGCATTCAACAACCATCGCACCAAACTCGAGGATATTGACGATTTTTTGCGCGACGTGATGCAGATCGCTGAAGAAATCCTGCTGGAGCAATCCGAATAACGCCTCGGCTTGACGATGTTTCGGCGTTTTCCAATGTTTAACTTGGGCTCGTAGCTGCCCTCCGCTGCTCGACTAACGAATGTCTTCTTTGGGCTGCCAGTAGCCTTCGCGGCAGGATCCAACGAAGGTCGGATGTGCGGGACATTGCCGTCGCTCGAAAACCATATACCCGAATGCGGTGAGGCAATTCTAGAAACCTCAGCTTTTCTGGACTCCTGACGCTTTGTCATACTTGCTGACATCATGTCAAAAGGTGCCAAGCCCGTTTCTGTAACGCATCCATCTTCGCGTCACATGCTGCCTAGCAAGGCCGCATTGATCGGGTCGGCGATACTTGACGCCGGAAGCGAGTTTTTAGAGACCCGTCAGGATCCTTTCTTAACAGGATTTCAAAGCCTACTGATGCAGAATATCGGATTTTGCGGATTAACCGTGAATCAGGCCGTAAATCTGGCACTTTTTAACACATGCAAACTGTCCCGACAGCAAAAATATTAGGTACAAGCCTGTCCAGGGAACTGACGCGGGCAAAAATAAATTATGCCAAAAAGACTTTGCAGTATAGTGAGTGGTGGATAGAGGAAATCACCGGTGCGCATGGGTATTCAGACCTATACAACTTCGCCCGCGCCTTCTCCAAAGAGGTAGGGATATCTCCCTCGCAGTTTAGTAAAAATGAAAAGAGCACGGACCTACATCTCCCTTCGAAACGCGTGCCCTTGGAGTAAAGCCCCCCAACAGAAACGCAATCCAAGCTGCGGGACGGGCACAAACGTCATCTGAAAGCATTAAATGTGGCGATGTTGAAGGTGTTTTTCCTTTGTGGTTCTGCAAGCCAGTGTGCTCTCAAACTATCACCCACTCACTTTCTCAAGGAGCCATACGAACCATACGCGAAAGTTTGGCATGCGCTGCCATGTGCAAGCCCCAAAGATGGCAAAGCGAAACACCGGCTCATCAATCACCGGTCGCAGACAACATCGCCAAAGCATACTGCTCTTCTTCACACCCGAAGTGTTCTGGCCATCCTCAAAGCAGGGCAACGAGTTGTTCTAGATAACTAAGATCAGACATAACCCCTTAAAAGAGGTGCGCGCAACAAACTGATTCCTACCGCCGGCAGGGTTGTATCCCACCATAGAAATCACAATCAGCAGCTGATGCACCTTATAGACAACATGTAAATGAAATTTCGGGTCATGATATGCGTAAAGAGTCATCCTAACTTCAAAACAATAAGTCTGCAAATTGAACGCCTAGCTAGGCTTTTTTCCAGCATAGTTGACACGGACGTTTTCACGCCACCCGCCTATGACATCTTGCTTGACCTCGCTGCTACCCGTGCCAATCATGTTCCGGCGGCGCTCGGTATAGTCAAAACTCTTGTGAATAAGATCCAGATCAGGGAACAGGCCCGCTAGGCCTTCTGGGGTGTAACGGAAATAGTCCCCTGGGCACGGATGGTAGCGCCAAGCGAACAACGTGCTGTGGACTGTGAGGCCGCCTGGTTTCAAGATGCGTGTAATCTCCTTGCCGGCCAACCAAGGTTTATTTATGTGCTCGAAGACATCAACGCTAAATACAAAATCATAGGTGTTGTCCGGAATATGCGGACAGTCCGTGATATCTCCAATTTCGACTTGAACCCCGTTATTGGTGCTCTCCTTAAGATCAAGAGCGAAATATTTAAAGTTCGAGAAATGTTGGTTTCTTGGATTCCGTCGCCCACCAATTTCAAGCATTACACCGCTGGCTACGCCACCTTGTGCAAGAGCTTGATCAGCAATTTTGCTAATGCGTTCCCATCTATTCGGTTTTTTCTTGAAGCCGGTATCCATCTCATCAAGCGCGCTCGCTAAACTTCCATCAATTCGACTAAGGGATTCCAATGCTGAAATTCTGTTTTGCAAGGATCTAAAATTTTTCTTTGTCGTTTTGACCAAAGATGGATTTGAAAACGCAGCGACGGCAGCTTTAAAACGATGGATCACACTATTCTCCCATAGTAATGCTTATGCTCACATCATGTATATGTGTACAATTGCGTCAACACTTACACTTATAGCGTATGCGCACTCGTTTTACTCCTTTGTTCTTTGGAAACTGATCCGTTCCTGCACGTTTTAGGTCTTAGCGAAACCGGCTGCAGGATGTTATGGCGCGTTTGCAGGACCGTTCCCTGTTGGGCAACATGGCATCCACCCAATCCAGCGCGCTCGCTTTTCTTTGTGTTGCGTCTTGCTGTCGTGACAGAACTTGCGGAGCGATCGCAGTTCACCGAACCAGAACAGCCCGTGATCATCCCGATGTGAAATGACATAGCCGGCAACGGTTGCGAGTTGCGGCAAATGCTCCCCAAGACTTGCGCTAAAAAACGATCCATGTTCGAAGCCCAATCACTACAATGCTGTCCTTTGACGAGCTCAAGTGTGGGTTGGAGATGAATTGCACAGATGGCGTGATTTGCAACCCTGGTGAAATAGACAAGCGATAGAAGGATTCGGTGGTGAACTGGCGGCCTTCTATCCCATCGGCCTCAGCCCAATTTAGGCCCAGACCCGCATCATCAGTATTTTGCCCGTAATAAGAGATGCCTACTGATACCGACCGTTCATAAAGCGCGGCTATCCCCTTGCTGATGCCAGCCCGAAAAAACGGGAGCCATGTATTGTTCACAAACCAAGCTGCTGAGAAATCCGCGCCATAGTCTTCTGCGCGGGTTCCATCATCGGCAGCATTCGCGTGCCAAAAAGTCAGGTGGACGTTGTCGAAATAGATACGTTCAAAGTCACTTGTGTACCCGACCTTCAAGCTCTTAAAGAGTTTGCCATCCGAAAAGACATCCAGGTCTAGCGATGTCGGATCTGCATTTGCATCCGCGATGCTACCGACAGCATAGATGTTCCTACTAAGCTTTAGCCCGCCAGCAATTCCAAGCCCGGGATTGGGTGCATTGATGGTCGGATTGGTATTGAACGCAAGATTCTGGAAAGCAGTGTACGGCCTCACTGCGCCGTAGAGCTCAAGAAAGTCGGTGACATCTATCTACCCCGCTTGCAGCGTCCAATTTCCGGCAGCAGCGCGTTGCGTCCAGAACAAGTTTGTCAGCATTGCATCGTTGTCGTTGAACGCAGTGCCAATGATTGCAAGTGAGCCACCATCCAGCCCCAGAAATTGCGGAGCTACATCAGTATAGGCATGGCGATGCTCAAGCTTGAACGTCAGCGACCTAAGTTCAGTTGCCTGCCAGTAGCCGTAAAACCGGAAGACCCCACTTGCCGCCTCTCCCGTTCCGATGTCGGAATTCGTAGATTGGAGAAGTGTGAGATAGTCGAGATTGAACCGGAAGACCTGTTCAGCCAAACCGTTTTTTCACCCAAGTCACCCGGGCGCGATGTTGCGTGGAAAATCTGAACGCGGCTGTGGGTCGGTCAAACCATCGCCCGGTGCCAGATCGGCCTGCACGGAGGAAGGGCCGCCGAGTCCTTGTGCTTGCAGAGGGTTAGCCAGACCGACAAGAGCCAAACTGACGGCATAGACAACGGGTAAAAATTTCAATTTGACACCATTATTCGCAATGCAACTTCCCGCGCGCGCTGTTCGAGGGTGTGCTTGTCCATTTTCGACTCAGTGGTTGATGCTATCATCGAACAGCGTTTCAAAAAAATTGAACTTAATTGCTATTGGTTCCAGGCGACAACAGCGGGTCATAGTTTGAAGCATTTGAGTTCCTGACGATCAAGGCCTGCGCCCAATCCTGCTGTGCCGTGGCCTGATCCTCATAAACGCCATGAATGCGGCACAAGAACAATTCTGAGTCGTCGACTGCATTGGGCTGCTCAAACCAATCTTGTGGCTTGTTTTGAGGCAAGTTGACCTTGGCTATGCGATAGTTCACCGGCTCACTAGATTGAGGACGCTCAAGCGAGGACTGATCATCAAGGATGTCGTCATAGAGCGTTGGGCGGGCACCGCCGGTGTCGATTGTAAACGTGCGCAACCATTGCTGTTTGTTCGATGGTTCGAAACGCCCCACTTCTTCCACTGGGTAGCGGATAGCTTGCCCGGGGTTTACGTCTTTCAGAACTTTGCTGTCAGAGACAACGATTGTGCCATGAACCAACACATACGGAATTCCGGTAGAGGGCAGGCCGTTCTTGCCTTTGGAATAGGTTGCATTTTCGGTGACATTCACGGGGTCGAAAATGGTGATATCGGCGATCATTCCCTCTTGGATACGACCACGCACATCCATCGCTTTGATCCCGGCGTCTCCCAATTGTTTGGCGGCCCAATAGCTGAGTTGCGACAATGAGAACATTAACGGGACCTCGTTTTCACGCGCCAAACGCAACAGGATTGCATGTGATCCGGCGGAACGGGGGTGGCCTGCATAATCCTCAAACGGTGAGTCCCAGTCGAGCCGCTCTCCCTTATCGTTCAATCCCGGCATTCCATCGCCAGAAATCACAAAATTTGGAACTTTTATCCAGTCTTTGATCCATTGTTCGCGAGGGGGGCTAAAAGCAATTGCAGTGCGCCCGGGCTCAGAATCCTTAAACGCAAGGAACTCTTCTTTGGTGACATATCTATCCAACTGAGGATCGAAAATGGTTTCCTCGTATTTGTATCCCATCGACCCCTCCCAATTGTCTGGGCCGAGAATAGAGGCACCATAATTCCCCGATCCAGCGGTCCAAGGATACCAGGTTGACCAGACATTATGGCCTTGCGCGCGCGCCAGTTGCATTTTTTCTTCGATCTCCCACCAGCCGTAATCATTGGTGTGATGAAGCTGAAGGGAAGCACCCAGAACCATTGCATTTGTGAGCAGCTCATTCGCACCCGTCGCAGTTTCAATTGGGGTCGACGCGCTTGGATGAAAGCGATGATGTGCGGCGGTCAGACGACCATATTTAGCCGCTATTTTTTGGGCTTCGAACATTTCATAAGTCGTAATGCCTTCGCGCGCGTACCCAATGGTCGACCCAACACCCAACGCGCCCTGACGCAGACCTTCGTCAAGTGTTGCAGTGATTTGATTCATCTGGTCCAGAGTGCTGCGCGTGACGGACCACCCATCAACCCCATCTTCGGCGGCGGCGATACGGTAGTCAAAAAAGTACGGCATCGAGACATTTGGCCCTTCGAGAGCCAAACCATCATGCACCCGCATGCGTGCGAATTCCTGCCCGACCACGGTGCCAAAATTGGCTTGCCTGTTGCCTGTACGCTCCTCGTACCATTCGGAAATATTAAGAGCGCCAATTTCGAAATCCATCTGCGTTGTCACACCATCACGCAAATTCAGTTTGATCCCAAAGGGCCGCAACCCGTGTTGTTCCAGATCAATAAACCCCGGAGCAACGATATGGCCGGTTGCATCAATGGTTTCCGCGCCTTCAATTGGATCGGTTGTGATTTCCGTAATCCAGCCATTGTTAATGCCTACATTGGCGATCTGGTCGAACCCTGTTTCGGGATCCATGACGCGACCATTTAAAATGGCCACATCATAGTTTTGGGCAAGAACGCCGCTGGCCAGAGCAGTGGTAGAAAGGACGATTGCGGTCAATAATGTGGTGGGTTTCATGTGCGGCTCCTAAGCAGGCTGGAAACAACTATAGCCTAGTCAAAAGAGCTTTTGCTGGGAGATTTCAGTCATTTGATTGGCTTGTTGATGAATCCTCAGTCACGATGACTGATTATTCCGGTTTGTATGTTACCTGTGACATATGCAAGATTCGTTCCCAGCGGCTATGAGCATAGCCTTTCTCCACCCCGTCATCGACGCGCTCCTGACACGTGGAAGGGTAAAGCAGGAATTGGCGTTGCAACTCGCTATCCCCGTGGAAGCTCTCTATGACCCCTCAGTCACATTGCCGGCAAATGAAGTCTATTCGTTCCTGAAATGGTCAGCGGATTGCACCGGAAGCCCATTTTTTACTGCACGCGTCGGCCAATATATGGCCGCGGGTGGCTGGGCTCCACTTGTTCCTTTAATGACGTCAGCACAAAGCCTTGCTGACTTTTTTCAGAAATTTGGCCTGCTTTCATCCGACCGGAACGCTGCGGCGACTTACAGGTTGGTGGTCGAGGGCCCAATAGCGCTATGGCAACTGATCCGCCCGGTCGGAGCGAACAAAGACGCCGTCTATGCAGATGCCATAGCAGTCGGTTTTTTTGCTCAGATATTGAAGTCCGCAGCGCAGGATATTTGGGATCCGCTTCAGATCGTTGCGGTCATGCCTGACGCGTCACTGATACCCCAAGACTTGTTGCCGCCGACTTCGGTCTTGTCGGGAGAGATCGGTCTGAACCTGAGATTTCCGTCAAGCTATCTCGGCCTCAACATGCCAGCGGTGTTGCCACCCGAAGGTCTTCCGGACTTAGGCCTGCCTGATCGGCACGACTTAATGTTGGCGGAACGCATAAGACAGATCCTGGAGCATCGTATTTCTGAACCTGGTCTTGGCGTTGCACGCATTGCGTCAATGATAGGATTGGCAAAATGGAAATTGCAGTCCTTGCTTAGCTTGCAGGGAACAAGCATTTCCGAAATCAGAGAAGACATTCGGCGTAGTCAGGCAATTGAACGCGTTACTTTTACAGCCGATAAGATCGACGCCATCGCCTCGGACTTAGGCTACGCCAACAGCGCCAACTTCACCCGCGCCTTTCGAACATGGACAGGAAAGTCGCCACGTGAAATCCGGAGCGAGTTATGAGCAGTCTATTCGACCTAAACGCGCTGAACGTCGGCTTTCTGGCCTTACTACCAAAATGTGTACGGTGCAGAATCCAGTAGTTTGGGCTCGTAGCTGCCCTCCGCCGCTCGCCTAACGAATGCCTGTTTCGGGCTGGGAGCGGCTTTCGTGGCAAAATCGAACGAAGGTCGGCTGAGTGGACACAGCCGCCCTTTGCTGGAGCGGCTATTGCTAACGCAGAAAATGTTCGCACTTGCGGCCATTCACCGGTGTAAATTTCGGCCAAATCCAAACCGTCCTTTCGCCGCAGGCGGGATCGACCATCGAGGGGGGGGACAACCCGGTCCTTTTCAGGAGACCTTCAGTAGCCGCTTAGCCATCAGTTTCAGCCATTTTGGGTTGCCATCTTCCAGGCCGCCAGCAATTTCGGCAGCGCTTCGTTCCAGTCCAGCACCCCGACGGTTTCGGCCCAGGCCTGGTACTGGCGGATCAGGTCTTTCTCAAAGGCAGGGTTGCGGCCCGCAAGGTCGGTTAATTCGGTGCGGTCGGTTTCGATGTCATAGAGTTCCCAAGAACAATAATGCAGTCGAACTAGCTTGAACTGGCCCAGCCGGATGGAGGCGTTGCCTTCGTGCTCCCAAAAAATCGGCTGCTCGCGCTGCCAGTTCTTGCCCTGAAAGAGGCCCAGCAGCGACTCCCCCTGCAACGGCTGGATTTCATGGCCGCCAACTTCGGTCTGATAGACGCCGCCAGTGGCTTCCAGTATGCTCGGCAGGATGTCGACCACATGGCAGGCTGCATGGGCCGTGCAGCGTGGGCTGAGCCCCTCTGGCCAGTGAGCAACGAGAGGGGTCGAGATGCCGCCCTCATGCACGTAATGCTTGTAAAGACGAAACGGCGCGTTAGAGACATTGGCCCAGGGCTTGTCATAGCTCTGGAAGGTCTGTGCATCTCCCGGACGCAGGCCGGCTACATTGCCCATGGTGATCTGCTTTCCGTCGTGCGTTTTGTCCGGGTAGAATTTCGCCCAGCCATCCTCGGCCATGAATTCGGCGCAGCCGCCGTTGTCGGAGAGGAAAAGGATCAGCGTGTTGTCGAACTGCCCGAGCCGTTTCAGGGCCGCGACCAGTGTTCCGATGGACTGATCCATGCGGTCGACCATCGCAGCATAGGTAGCCATTTTGCTGGCCTCCCAGTCCTGGTTCTTTTCCTGCTCCCAGCGATGCACGGAACTGTCGCGCGGGGAGATATCCCAGCTGCGCTGGAACACATTGAGGCCGTTCATCGTTTCGTGGCGCGCGGTGCGGATATGATCCCAGCCTTTATTATAGACGCCGTCGTATTTTGCGATGTCCTCAGGATGGGCATGCAGCGGCCAGTGCGGCGCGGTATGAGCGAGGAAGAGGAAGAAGGGTTTCTCGTCCGACACCGCGCCTTCGATCATGCCGATGGCCTTATCGGTGATGGCATCGGTGAAATAGAAATCATCCGGGACCGTTTCGACCCGGCTGTCGTCCTCCAGCATGTAATGCGGCGAGAAGAAGTGGGTGGCCCCGTCCATTATCCCGTAGAAGTGGTCAAAGCCGCGCTGGCGCGGGGTCGGATGCTCGACATCACCGATCCGCCAGTGGTCTACGCTGCGGGGTTCGAAGTCGCCCGCCACATGCCATTTGCCGGACATCAGAGTGGCATAGCCGCTGGCCCGGAGGTGCTCTGCAATGGTGGCGCTGTCGTTGCGCAGGAAGCCCTGATAGGCAGGCGTGCCAAGATTGGCGCCCATATGGCCGACACCGGCATTATGCGGATAAAGCCCGGTAAGGAGCGAGGCGCGCGTGGGGCAGCAGCGGGCGCAATTATACATCGCTGATAGCATCACGCCGCCACGCGCGAGAGCGTCGATGTTGGGGGTCAGGATTTCCGACCCGGTGCAGCCGAGATCGGCAAATCCCATGTCGTCCGCGAGGATCAGAATAACATTGGGGCGGCTGGTTTCTACCTGAGGGTTGTTGGTAGTCATAATGGTGCTTTCACTAAGGGGCAGGCTGCGGGGGAGGGGGCGCAAGTGAGCCGCCCTCGACAGTGACGCGGTGCATCAGGCGCCTGAAGCCGTGATAGTCGTTGATCGCTTTGTGCCAGGTGGCTCGATTGTCCCACATGGTGATGTCACCAGCCCGCCAGCGCACCCGGCATTGAAACTCCGGCTGCTGGCAGTGAGCATAGAGCATGGTCAGAAGCGCCGAGGATTCTTCCGGGTTCAGTCCTTCAATGCGGGTAGTGAAGACCGGATTCACAAAAAGACCGCGCCGCCCGCTCAAGGGATGGGTGATGACAACCGGATGCCGGGCGTCCTGGGTCGCTGCCTCTGCATTGCTCAGACGACCGGATTTCGCCGCCTCGCTGTCCATCGCGGCAGTGCCGAACACATGGCGCGAGGAATGCACGGCTGTCAAATGGTCGAGAAAGTGGCGCATCGGCTTAGAGAGCGCCTCATAGGCGGCGCCCATGGAGACAAACAGCGTGTCGCCGCCATAGGGTGGCATCTCGATGGCATGCAAGATGGATCCGAGCGCCGGTTCCTGGTCATAGGAATGATCGGTATGCCATCCCTCACCAACGGCCTCCGTCTGGTCCTTCTCCTTCAGAACCATGGCGATTTCCGGGTGACCCTCGACCGGCTTGAAGAACCGGTTGACGTTCACCGGTCCAAAACAGCGGGCAAAGTCCAGGTGGTCCTGCGGCCCGGCGCTTTGCCCCCGAAGCACGATCACCGAGTACTTCGCAAAAGCGTCCTGAATGGCGCCGAAATCCTCACTGCGGCGGATATCCGCACCCAGAATTTCCGCTCCCAGTCCACCTGTCAGCGGCAAAATTTCCATATCAGTCTCCAATCTGTCCAGAAAGCAGCATAGGGCTTGTCATAAAGTAGAAAAAACTGATTTAATTTGGTAAAAAGATGGATATTCTCAATGGTTCGCTTCACCCTGCGCCAGCTCACCTACCTGTCTGAAACTGCGCGGCAGGGCGGTATTGCCCAAGCGGCGCGGCGGCTGAATATCTTCGCTGCAACCATCGCCTCGTCACTCGACAAGCTGGAAGCTGTCACCGGGCTGACTCTGTTCGATCGCTTTCCGGCACAGGGCATGCGGTTGACCCGCGCTGGCGAAGAATTCACGGCCCAAGCCAATGCGCTGTTGGCGCAGGCAGGAACACTGAACCAGCACGCCGCAGATCTAGCGTCAGGCCGCGCTGGCAGGCTCCACATCGGCACCCATCACGCACTGGCGCAGCGGATTGTTCTGCCTGCTGTGCTCGCCTTCCGCAAAAGCCATCCCGATGTCCGTATCGAGGTGAAGGAAGCGGACTACCCTGCATTGATTGACATGCTGGATGCTGGCGAGGTGGACGTTCTGGTGGTCTTTGACCAGGGGCTTGATCAAGGGCGGCATGAGGCTGAAGTTCTTTTGGAGCTGCGACCTTTGGTTCTGTTGTCAGCGTCAAACGCCCTGGCGGCGAAGAGACTGATTAGTCTGAGCGATCTCGGTGGATTGCCCTATATCGCTGTTTCACCCGCGGGCCCCGGCCCAAGCTATTTGCAACTGCTGCAGGCCGCGGGCGTTCACCCCGAAGTGCCGTTCCAGTCCCAATCGCGCGAGCTTGTGCAGGCTTACGTCGGCAAGGGGTTCGGTTTTACGCTTGCAGGCTTCCCGCCCATACAGGACCGTACGACTGAAGGCGACCCCATCGTTGCGCGACCGCTCGAGGAAAGCATTGGGCAATACAGGGTGGTGATTGCCCGCCCGCGCCAAGCAGTGCAGACCGCGTTGATTGATCGGTTTCTAGAGATCTGCAGGTCGCCGGCCTCTATTTCCGATCTTACAGGTATCCAAAGATCTGCAAACCAGTGATGCTGCCGTTTTGTGTTTTCCGCAGCATTTGTCGCAATGGGCTCTTTCGGTGAATCCCCCGCTCAATGTCGGAAAGCCTGCTGTCAAACAACGAACGGTACTTGATAATTGTGATCATTCCGGAAAACCTTGCATTTGCAGATGTTTCGCCGAAAAGAGCGCCGATATGGCTAAAGACCGGTCTCAGAGCGCGCCAGCATCGTAGTTCGCTACGACATCGGAAGTCAGTGAAGAACCCAGAGCAGTCAGTGAATTTTCCGGAGCGGTTCCCAATTTCCTAACCTCACTGCCTTCGTATGTCAGCAGCCCGACGAACCGCGAGGACTGCTGTGGCATAATCTCCCAGTGAAATCCCTCTGCAAGCGAAGGCTGCCGGTGTTTCGGGTGAACGGCCAACGACTTTCCCTGAGACAAGTTCTGTTAAGTCGCCGGTTATCTGCTGGTATGGCAGCATCGGCTTGTCACTTTCAATCTCCTGTATTCGATCATCAACAACAACAGTTTTGAAAGCGGGCATGCTGACTGGAAATCACGGGATGCAAGGCATCTGTAATCGCGGCGAAGGCAGTCGGTTTAAACCATCGGGCATCTAAGAAGGGTTCAACCGAGTAATCCAACGTTATTGATGTCACGACCAGATCGGCATCGCAAAAAGCGTCCTTCGTATTAGCGGCTGTTTAAGCTACGAGACCCATATTGCGAGAATAACCAAAGAGCTTGTCGACATTCGCCTTGCCACGCCCGAATACGCGAATTCTTATCAGGGGAAATAGCTCTGAAAATGCAACTGAATGGGAGTGGGCTTGCACGCCCGCGCCTACAAATGCAATCGTCTCGGCACCAGGGTCTGCAAGTCGACGCGCAGCCACCATTGACAGCGCCGCTGTTTTGACAGCCGAAATCCAGTTCGCACCCAAGACCGCTCTGAGAAGCCCGGTTTGCTCGTCCATAAACACGATTGCGCCGTTAGTCGCAGGGAGCCCCCTGGCCGGATTGTTTGGACACACAGTAACCTGTTTGGTCACGATGAACCCATCATCTCCCACCGCCAAGGTAAACATTACGTATCGGTCATCCCCAGGCAAGATGGCTGTCTTGAGAGAGGTATGAAACTTTCCGTCTGCTTTTGTTGTCAGGGCAGATTCGATGGCCACGGCTACTTCGGGCGGCTGGATGCCTAAACCTTCCAAGTCCTCGTCTGTCGTGTCTAGGCGTCGCGCGACGAAAGTTGATCCGCCAGAGACTGGCCCTTGGTGCAGATCACGGTGAAGACGGCGAGGGAGCCCAAACTCCGGCAGTGGTGCGCCGCAAAGAATGTCCACATTGAGACACCCTTGAAATATTCTGCAACCCAACTTGACCCGATTTGAATGAAGGCCTATTTGGTGTCGAAGTCTGAGGCGATGCGCCTCACTCAATGGAGATTTTATGAAAGAGTCCTGGGCCTAGCGCCCGTTCCTAGCGAAGCAAATTCAGGAACACCAACATTGATGGGCACACTCACGCGCGACGTTGAGTGTCCTGTTTGTGTACTTTCATAAATTCGAGACATCCCAATGAATATCTCAAAGCACGAACAGCGTGTTTTGCATGAACTCGCGCTCGGCGGGTCCATCCATCACGAACGTTTGGAAAGCGGCAAAATCCACACCATCACATGCTACACCCGCAACGGGCATGTGTTGGAAGACTGCACACTCAACGTCTTTAAACGCCTTCTGAAACGGCGCTTCATTCAATCAAAGAGTGGCCGACCCTACCGGGCAACTGCGTCAGGGATCAAATCCGTGCGCGCGCAAATGAACCAAAGATAGGAAAACCCATGAAACAAACAGATATTGACGCCATTATGGAAGTTCATCGTTTGGCATTTGGCGAGGTTGAAGGCGCGGAAATCGCGCAACTCGCCAAAGACTTCCTCGATCACCCGGATACGATCTCAATTAGCGCCGAACGCGCAGGGAAGATTGCGGGCAACGTTATGTTCACACCCTTTATTTTCAAGGGTCATCCTGCCACAAAATGCTACCTGCTCGCGCCTTGCGGCGTGTCACCGGAATATCAAGGCCGCGGTGTTGGTAAGGAGATTATGGAGACGAGCATACGCTACCTCAAGTCCATCGGAGCAGACGCTGTGTTTGTGTTGGGCGTACCAACGTTCTACCCTCGGTACGGATTTGCCCAGACTGACAAGCAAACACCATACCCTGACTTGTTGACGGCGACCGAAGCATGGATGGAACTGGAGTTGACTCCTGGGGCAACCAAGGGACTGAGCGGCCAAACGAAAGCGATTCCACCGTTCATGCAATCGCATTGGTGGGATACATCGGGGCGCGGATAACAGCACTTTGAAAACTGCCAGACATTTGACAGTGCTTGTTGAATGTCTGGTTCATCCGCGACCTGTTGATTGCATGCTTAATCCTCGTCGCGCTGTACTCCAATGACCGGACTTCCTGCCGCCGTGCAGCGTCAAGACCCAAGCCGATGCGGCGATTTTTTGTGCTGCGAGCGCGCTCAGCGAGAAATCTCTATGACGGTGCTGCCCTCCGCTGCTTGCCCAACGAATGTCTGCTTTGGGCTGCGAGCGGACTTCTGATAGTTCCGCCAGCCAACTCGCGCTGGCGGGACGGATCGAGCGGCCGCAATGCGCAGATAGCGACCTTTGCAAAGTTGCGTGAACCTGCCCAAAGCTGCCTCCGGGTTTTGGTCATTCTTATGACCGCGTCCATGCAATGAGAGTGCGCAAGAATTTCGATGGCCTCTCATTTTCCATATTGACTTTTTCCGTGACTGTTGGCTCTTTTGCCGTATTCTGGTCCGGTTGGGAAACCATCCGGTGAAAAGGGAATGAGGTGCGGCAACTTTGCCAAATCCTTGACTGCCCCCGCAACTGTAAGCGGCGAGCGAGTTCGGACAATGCCACTGTCTCCACAAGGGGATGGGAAGGCCCGAACAAGCCTCGACCCGCAAGTCAGGAGACCTGCCAGAATGATCACCCTATCCGGGCGCGGGGCGCGCTGTGGATAACGGTCTTTCCGTAGTGGTGGCATATGCTTCACCGTCTGCGGAGTCGTGATCTCCAAAGGCATTTTAAGAATGAATGGCCCGAACCGGGTCTGCTGTCGGGAGTCGTATTGTCGGCTTCCGCAAAGGATAAGACATGTACGTCCACCTTTTGCGCGCCTCGGGCGCGCTCTCTTTGCTGTTTCCACATGCCGCCTTGGCCGAAGATGCAATCGAATTAGATGAAATCATCATCAGCGGTGGCTTTACCCCCATTGAAGAAGCGGAATACGGGCGGTCGGCAACTGTCATCACCGCCCAAGAGATTGAAGATCGCGGCATCACAACCGTACAAGATGCGCTGCGTGCGGTGCCCGGTGTGTCGGTCAGCGGATCCGGTGATAGTTTTACCCAGGTCCGCATCCGTGGTGGCGAGGCAAACCATACCCTCGTTCTGATCGATGGCATCCCGGCTGCAGGGGGCAATTCTGAATACATCTTTTCAGGGTTGGAGACCGCCAATATCGAACGGATCGAGGTTCTGCGCGGCCCACAATCCGTGTTTTATGGCTCAAACGCCTCATCTGGTGTGATCAACATTATCACGAAACGTGGTGGCATCGGTCAGGAATTCGGCGGCTCGGTCGAAGTCGGAGACGCGACAACTGTAACGGGCCGCTATTCGGTTCGGAACGAACTTGGTGGGGTTGCCCTCAGCCTGTCACATACAGATGACAAGGGGTACGATATTTCTGGCGATGGTGGCGAGAAAGATGAGCTCAGCCGATCGACCTTGCATTTCACTGGTGACTATATGCTCACTGAACAGTTCAAATTCGGACTGACCTTTCGCCAATCTGAAGAAGATTATGATTTTGACCGCTCGGTCTGGGGTGCCCCGACCGAAGCGGGCTATGTGGTTGATGACCCTTCGCAATTTTCGGAGCGCACTGAGCGGTTGGGGAATATTTGGGGTGAACTGGAAACACTAAGCGGGCGTATGAGGCACCGCGTATCGCTAGATTACAGTGACTATAAATCGAGCAGCAATGGGGGCGCACCTACCAAAGCAGATCGCAAATCCGCACGCTATTTGCTGAGCTTTGGTTTGGACGGGCGAAGGCTCGATTCTTCGAACCACATTCTGAACGCTATTGCGGAATACCGCGAGGACAGTTCAACAACTAACCCAACCTATGCGCCTGCACGTGCCTCTTATGCGCTGGAATATAGGGGTAATTTCGACAGCGGCCTGAGCCTTCAGGGTGGCCTGCGGTATGACGACAACAAGACTTTTGAAGATGACGTCACATGGAACATCAGCGCGGCCTATATGTTGGCCTCAGGGATACGATTGCATGCCTCTGCTGGTGAAGGCAGCGTCGATCCCTCGTATTTCGAATTGTTTGCTAATTCTTGGGGGTATGTGGGCAATCCGAACCTAACCCCAGAAAAGAACCGCAGCTTTGATCTGGGGGCTGAAATCCCCTTTGCGCAGGGGCGCGGTCTTGTTGATGTGACGGTGTTTGATGAAACCCTGACCGATGAAATCACGTCTGTTTTTGATCCAGTCAGCGGAAATTTCAATTACATCAACCAAAGTGGCGACAGCACACGGCGTGGTGCCGAGATTGCAGGTAGTTTCAAGGCCAATGACACGCTGGATCTGCGGTTGAGCTATACCTATCTGGATGCCGAAAACCCTGACGGAAGCGTAGAGTGGCGACGTCCGCGTCACGAACTACTGCTGACTGCCACGCAAGCCTTTATGAACGATCGCGGCCGTGTGACCGCCGATCTGCGGTATGTCGCGGATAACTACGATAACCAGTACTTTGGGTCTGCAAGCGTTCAGCAGTTGCCGAACTATGTCACCGTCGACGCTGCGGCGCAGTATGCCATCAACGACCGATTAAGCCTGACCGGACGCGTGACCAACCTTTTTGACAAAGAGTATTCTGATGTCTGGGGGTATGCCAAACGAGGCCGGGCATTCTATGTCGGTCTGAAAAGCACATTTTAAAATGTGTTGGCTGACCCGAATAGTTGTGGTGTCCCTGTTTTGTGGCTGGGGTGTCACGGCGCAAGAGAGGGAACTGTCGCCTCTTGCAACACCACAGCGCGTGGTGTCCATGAACTTGTGTACAGATCAGTTGGCGATGTTGCTGGCGGGGCAGGATCAGCTTTTGTCGGTGTCCTACCTCGCGCTGGACAAACGCAGTTCTGCCATGACGGACGAGGCCAAGAACTATGTCATAAATCATGGTCGTGCCGAAGAAATCTATCTCTTGCAGCCGGATCTGGTGATTGCGGGTGCGTATTCAACACGCGCGACAACCGACATGCTGCGTCGGCTGCGGGTGCCGGTTGTGGTCATCCAACCCGCGCGTTCGCTGGAGGACGTGCGTGACAGGATCATCGAGGTCGGCGGCATTTTAGGACAGCAGAAGGCCGCGCGTTCTATGGTGCGCAACTACGACCGGGATCTTGAACTGGCCCGTTCTACCGGGATAAGCGAACTGCGCGCGGCTCTCTATTCTGCGCGGGGCTGGACCGCCGGAGAGGCGACACTTGCAGGGCAGATCGTACAGGCTGCCGGATTGCAAAACATCGCGCAGGAAATGGGGTTTGAACATGGGGGCGCGATGCCTCTTGAGGTGCTGGCCATGGCCGCCCCCGATCTGATCATTACGCCGGTTCCTTATGCGGGCCATTCCCGATCCGAAGAGATCCTGCAACATCCGGTTGTCGAGACGTTTCAAAGAAAGAGCGCGCGCGCAGATATGCGTGACACCGATTGGGTTTGCGGCACCCCGCATGTGGTGCGCGCAGTCGCGCGACTGGTCGAAGATCGACAGAACATTGAGAAAGGGCACGAATGATGCGTCTGGAACTTTGTCTCTTTCTGGCGATGATCGTTTTGTTCCTCGTGTCGCTTACGGTTGGACCGGCTGATGTTCCAGTTGGTGACAGCCTGCGCGCCTTGTTTGATCAAAGCTATGGCCCTTTGACCTTGGTGATGCAGGAAATTCGACTGCCACGTGCGGTTTTGGCCATCATCGTTGGGTCCGGGCTGGGCCTGGCGGGCGCGGCAATGCAGGGGTATCTGCGCAATCCGTTGGCGGAACCGGGACTTATTGGCGTGTCTGCATCCGCCGCTTTAGGGGCCGTGCTGGCCATATTTTTCGGAGTGGCGGCAAGCGCCTCTTTGGGGTTGCCATTGGCGGCTCTGACAGGCGCTTTGGTTGGCGTTTTTCTGGTTATGACGTTGGCCGGGCCGCGCGGAGGGTCGCTTACGCTGATCCTTGCCGGGATCGCGATTTCAGCTTTGGCGGGCGCGTTGACCTCGCTTGTGTTGAACCTGTCGCCCAATCCTTTTGCCGCCAATGAAATCATATTCTGGATGATGGGGTCTCTTGCAGATCGTTCGATGCGTCATGTCTGGTTGGCCTTGCCATTTGTCCTGATCGGGGTGGGGGTAATCGCCACTACAGCACGTGGTTTAGATGCGCTGACGCTGGGCGAAGATGCTGCCGAAACCATGGGTATTGATCTGGGACATCTTCGCCTGCTTTTGGTGTTCGGCACAGCGGCCATTGTTGGGGGGACCACGGCTGTGGCCGGGGCAATCGGTTTTGTCGGTCTGGTGGTTCCGCACATCTTGCGCCCATTGGTTGGGGCAAGCCCCTCGCGCCTATTGTGGAGTTCGGCTCTTGGCGGCGCGATTATGTTGCAGCTGGCGGATATCGCTGTGCGTCTGATCCTGCCGGAACGAGACCTGAAACTGGGGGTGGTCACCGCCATTGTGGGCGCGCCTTTGTTCCTGCACCTGATTTACAAAACCCGGAGGGAGCTGCCATGAGCCTTCTGTCTGTCAACCAAATGGGGGTGACCCTGCGCCGTCGCATTGTGTTTCAGGATATCAGCTTTGATGTTCAGCCGCGGGAAATGATTGGTCTGATTGGTCCAAATGGGGCCGGAAAGAGCACACTGATGCGGGCAAGTCTTGGGTTGTTGGCCCATACCGGGACAAGCACGATCGCGCAGATGAAGGCCCGCAAACGCGCTCATGCGGTGGCTTGGATGCCGCAATCCCGAGAAATCGCGTGGCCTGTATCGGTAGAGCGCATCGTTGCCCTTGGGCGCTTGCCGCACCTTGCTGCTGGGCAAAAAATGCCGCCGCAGGATCAAGCCCATGTCGAAGCCGCCATCGCGCGGCTTGGACTGGAGCGTTTGCGAAACCGCGCAGCATCGCGGCTGTCCGGTGGGGAGCAGGCGCGCACTCTGATCGCGCGATCTTTGGCGCAGGACACGCCCTTGTTGATGGCAGATGAACCTATCGCAGGTCTTGATCCGGCGCATCAAATTTCAACGATGCAGGTTTTTCGCGATCTTGCCGAAGAGGGGCGTTCGGTCGTGGTGTCGATCCATGATCTTGGGTTGGCAGCACGCCATTGTACACGCCTGATCCTACTTGCACAGAGCCGCATCCTTGCTGATGGGCCGCCAGAACAGGTGTTGACCCCTGATCTTATGGCCCGTGCCTTTGGTATTTCGATCTGGCATCATACCACGCCCTATGGACCGGTCTTTCAACCTTTGGAAGTTGTCTCATGATTACTGTGACATTGACCGAACCTTGGCTGGAAATGGATTTTGGCCGCGAATTGCAGGTGCTCAGTTGGGCCGTGAACAAGCCCGGATTTGCAAAGGCCAACCGGATCCTTTGGCGCGAGGTCAATAACCGGGACCTGCCGCGTGATATGGATGTTTGTGAGTGGCTGGGTCGCGAATTACACGCGCGGGATGCACAGGATGCTGTCACCTTTTTAACCTCTCGTCGGATTACCGAATTCGAACAGTCCATTGCCCATGTTGGTCACACCACAGCCCATGCGGTTGCCACGGTTGGCTTGTCTAATGCCGAGCGGATTGGCCACCGGGTGGATTACTCGAACCGCGACTGGGGTACGATCAACATTGCCGTAAGCCTGAACCGGGGGCTGACACAAGTTGGCATGATCGAAGCGATGAGCATCGCCGTAGCCGCCCGGACCGTCGCAGTCATGGAGATGCCATTCAGCCTGCCTACGGGGGTGGCCACGGGCACAGGCACAGACTGTGTCGCCATCGCCGCACCACGCGGGCCATCCGAATATGCCGGCATGCATACTGAAATCGGCGAAGCCATCGGGCGCGCCGTCTATGACGCAGTAAAATTAGGTGCCCAGAACTGGGGTGCCGAACAATGGGAGAAAAACAGGCGTGCTTGATCTAAACACAACTTTGTCGAACCTTTTGAACGATCAGAATACCGGCTGGAACATGGGCTCCTTTGGAGCGATTGCCGAATTTCATCACGTGGCCGGCGATACGGCTCCGGCTGAGGTCTCTGGGTTACAGCAGGCCACATCTCGTGGCGGCGTCCGCATTGATCGACTGGAAGGGGTCACGCCTGTGGCCTATGAAACGCTCAGCCCCAAACCGCACCGCTGGACACAGGCCGTGTCGTTGTGCCTGCCTGCGGCCGAGGCCGTGATGCATCAGCGTACCGTCTTGACCGAATTGGGGCCTGATGCGAATGCCCTGCGCGACACAGATCGCGACGCAATCCTGTTTGACATGGGGTTGGGCCAGTTTCAGGTCGATTTTTGCATTCGCACTGCAGACGCAGAGTTGCTTGGCGTACTGCGTGATAGCGCTGGGCAATCGCTGTTTGAGCCGGGTAATCCGGCAATGGGGGCAATTCTCAAAGCGCACCCTCATCGCGTGGCGCTGACCCGACTGGGCCGCGTCGAAGTCTATCAGATGATCGGTGGTCCGGACACAGGGGGCAAATCCCCCGAAGGTCCACACACGCACGTCCTGCCAAAACTGTTGCGGGCAGAACGGACACATTCTGCCAATACGCCGATCCCTGAGGGGCTGGTGCCATGCTGCGGTGTGCATCCCCAAAACCCGGTGATCGGACGGCTTGGCGAGGACAAGCCGTTTGTAAAAGAGGCATTTGAGATGTTTCAGGCTCTGCTCAAGGGGTGGGGGCCAGAGGATTATCTTATGGGTAAAAACGCGGCGTGGTCGGGGTTGCATAGGGGCACCGCAGCGACAGAGGTAAATGAACCGACAAGCCGGATCGGGCGCGCAGGGTGGCGCAATGGCATCCGTCAATGGCGCGTTCTGCATGGCAATAGCGCTTTGCTGTCTGATTGGGCGACCGCGTTTGATCGAGATCCCGATCAGACCGATCCCGAAAATCCGGGCCATTGACCCCCAAGCCACAAACGACGGAGACCAGCCATGACTTTCACTACGCTTACCACGTTCCTTGCTACCGGCGGCCCTGCTCTGTGGGTGATTGCGGGCCTGTCGGTCGTCACGCTGAGCCTTGGGGCGTGGCGCCTTTGGGAGTTGATCTTATTGGGTGTTTGGCGACGTCCTGCCGAGGATGGCAGCACAGGGGCAACGCCCAGTGATCGGGTGGCATGTGCCGCAGTCAACGCGCTCAAGCAGCCCGAATTTGATCGCGAAATGGCAGTGAATGAAACCACACGGGTTGCCAAAGCTGAATTGCAGGAGCTTCGGCAGGGTGTACGTCCGCTGGAATTGATCGCGGCCATTGCACCGTTGGTCGGGCTATTGGGGACCGTGCTGGGCATGATCGAAGCATTCCAAGCCTTGCAGACCGCAGGGAATGGTGCGGATCCATCCGTTTTGGCCGGAGGGATCTGGGAAGCATTGCTGACCACGGCGGCGGGCATGGCGGTGGCCATTCCAGCGTCGATGCTGGCCAGTTGGTTCGAGAGCTTATCCGAGCGAGAGCAGGCGCGTATGGAGGATATTGCCGTTCGTGTCTTTAACAAAACGCCGCGCGCGCAACCCGATCAGTTTCAGGCCGCTGCCTGATGCTTGCCATTTCAGCGTCACGACCCCGCAAAAGGCCCAGCCTGACACCCATGATTGATGTGGTATTCCTTTTGTTGGTCTTCTTCATGCTCGCGTCGCAATTCGGTGTTGACCGCGTTCTGTCACTGGGCGCAAGCGGCACCGAGGGCACATACAGCGGGCCGCCCCGTTTGGTTTTGATAAAACCCGAGGGCGTGTTTTTGAACGGTGTCGGGGTTGACCTTGACGCATTGCCCAACGCGGTAGCACCGCTGACGCAGACCAAGGACGACGCCATTATCCTGAAACCGGCCTCTCAAGTGCCGCTACAGTCCCTGATGGATGTGGCTGGCGCCCTGAACCAAGGCGGCTTTACCACCTTGATGGTGATGGAGTAACGCCATGGATTTCTCGACCCGACGCAAGAAACCTGCGACCGAGTCCGTGCTCCCTATGATCAACGTCGTGTTTTTGTTGTTGATCTTTTTCCTAATGACCACTCGGATTGCGCCGCATGCACCCTTCGCAGTAACGCCACCGGTCACAGCGCTTGAAACCTCATCCGAAGCGGCCCCGATCTTGTTTCTATCCGCAGAAGGGAACGTGTTCTTTGAAGGGCACGCAGGGGACGCTGCATTGCATGCAGTTGGCTTGCGAGCACAAAAAGACGCCCCTGTGACCCTGCGTGCGGATGCTGTCGTCGAGGCGGCAACGGTCGCGGCATTGTTGGCTAAATTGCGTGGTTTGGGATTTCGTAAGATCAACTTGGTGGGGCAAAACGGATGAAATCGGGTGGTCGCCTGACGCTTGTGCTGCTTTTGTCAGTCGCCGTCCACGTGTTGCCGTGGGCGCTCTGGCGCGCGGCTGGTCAACAGGCTTCGGGCGGGGGCGGGCAGGAGGCCATCACGCTTGCCGCAGTCCCCGAAAGCCTTGGGGAGATTGTCGATAAGTGGCAGGAACCGGTTGAGGTGCAGCACCAGATGGCACCGCCCCGGACTCCACCTGTGATGTCCCCTTCGCCCGTTTCACCGCGTGCGCTCCAATCCCCAGGCCTTGCTCCTATGAAACCGGTTATGAAAGCTGCAACACTGGATGCTGCGCCTCGACTGGATAAACGTCCACCCAAACCGCCTAAGCCAAAACCCGCTACTAAACTGAGAGTGACGCCCAAACCCAAAGCGGCCTCGGCGCCACGAAAGGCTGAAAAAGCCAGCGGGGGTGCTCAAGCCGCAGAACAGGGAAATCGGGGCAAGGCGAAGATCGCTACAGGAAACAGCGCGCGCGAAGCGTCATTGTTGCGTCAATGGGGAAGCGTGATCCGCAGCCGCATCGAACGTCAAAAACGTCGTGCGCCGGGTGTTGGGAAAGTTCGTCTGCGCGTAGCGGTCTATCGCTCGGGAAAACTGGCTTCGATCGGGATCATAGCCAGTTCGGGGCACAAAATTCTTGACGATGCAGCCGTTACAGCCGCCAAACGCGCCCGTTTGCCAAAGGCGCCCCCAGGTGTGTCACAGGGTCCTCACACGTTCTCTCTATCGCTGCGCTATGAGAGGTGACCAAGGCAATGGTTGACGCACTGGCAACGTGTAAAGCGCACAAAAAGATATTCGTTAACTGGCGCTAAATGAACTGCCTAATGAAGCCGCAGAATTAGGTGCTTATGCCGTATTCGGTGTGGGTTTAGTTTACGGCGAAATTAGCCCAACGGGAACACCCATGTTAATGCTGGTTGCCGGCGGTATGGCGGTGAAGTTGAGTAAACCAGATGGGCCGCATTGAATGGAACATGAACGGCCATTGTACCTATCTTCATGTTGAGTAAGGCATCGACCCACCATTTTACGGCACAAAGGAGACAGGCGCATCAGGGCGCCCGTCAAGTGATTGACGGACATCTTGGCCGAACAGAACTGAGAGGATGAGCTGTTCATTGAGTGGGGGAGCTGTCACCGATGCAACACATGCCTGCATCAGCCTAGACCTTTTTTGGGACCGTCAACACGTGGCTGGTTTCAAGACTGAAGCTTAAAGCCTGGATTGTGGCAGCTTATTGTGCAGACAGGACTAGTTTCAGGTGGGGTTCTAGTGATGGCAAGGCGGTTGATGCGATCCATCAGAAGACGCTGATTTATTTAACAATAAAATTTTTGCGAGGAGAAGTGGCAGCCCGTAGGGGAATCGAACCCCTCTTTCCAGGTTGAAAACCTGGCGTCCTAACCGATAGACGAACGGGCCACTCTTGCTGTGAGACGGCTTTTAAGGGCAATAATCGCTACCCGCAAGCGATAAAATCAGACTTTTTGAGTTTTTTTCAAAACTCCGGGTAAGTTGTTTGTTTTCAGGGCTTTGAGGTCTCTGCCGCATCATCCAAACGCAATTGGACGGTCTGCCTGCCACCCCAGGTATTGATCTCTAGACGGCCCGCGAAATGAAACCGGGCGCCGCCATGATTGCTAAGCCGTTCGCCAAGTGGAGAATCAAATGCGCCGAATGCAATCGCATCAATCCCGCGCGACATGCCATCAGATAACGAGAGTTTTAGGTGAGATTCCCCGATGCGTTTGGCAAAGCGAACCTGTAAATCTGGCAAAGCATATCTGGGTGCTGCGGCCCCGGCGCCAAAGGGTCCGGCCTGCTCGATCTGGTTGATCAGATCCACCGTCGCAGCCCCGGGCATCAGGGCACCATCCAGCTTTAGGTCTGCCGGTCCACCTTCGCCCGCGCCTTGCTTTTCCAGCAATTCAGTGAGACGCGCCATGGCGGGTTCAAGCTGATCGCGCATCACCGTTAAGCCCGCCGCCATCTTGTGACCGCCGCCTTTGGCCAGTAACCCTTCGGCGACGAGCCGTTGGATGGATGCGCCGAGATCAACGCCTGAGACGGAGCGACCGGACCCTTTGCCTTCGTCGCCGTCAAAGCCAATCACAATTGCTGGGCGGTTGGCGTTTTCTTTCAGGCGGGATGCAACGATCCCAACAACACCGGGGTGCCAGCCTTCTCCGGCGGCCCAAACCAAGGGGGCTTCTAATCCGCGCTCCTCGGCCTGTTCCAGTGCCGCGGCGCGGACTGCATTTTCGATGTCACGGCGCTCCGTATTAAGTTGATCCAAACGTTCTGAAATCGCTTCGGCTTCGACCATCGAGTCCGTGCTCAGCAGGCGAGCGCCCAAGTCGGCTTTGCCAATGCGACCCCCGGCATTGACCCTTGGCCCCAGCATAAAGCCAAGGTGATAGGTGTTGGGCTGTGAATCCATCCGCGATACATCTGAAAGCGCCACCAGACCCGGGCGTTGGCGTTGGGCCATCACCTTTAGGCCCTGACGCACCAGCGCCCGGTTTGCGTCGATCAGCGGGGCAACATCTGCAACCGTGGCCAAGGCCACAAGATCCAGCATCGCCATCAGGTCCGGGCCTTTCGCTCCGGCCTCGCGCAATTGGCGCCCGGCTTCGACCAGCATCAAAAACACCACTCCGGCGGCGCAGAGATACCCTTGATCCCCGGATTCGTCCTGTCGGTTCGGGTTTACGACGGCAACACAGTCCGGAAGAGTTTCGCCTCCCAAGTGATGATCGAGAACAATGACATCCGCGCCTTTGGCCGCGGCAATGGGTTCGTGGCTCAGCGTACCGCAATCCACGCAGATAATCAGATCGTGGTTGGTGGCGAGTTTCTGCATGGCCGGTACGTTGGGGCCATACCCCTCATCGATGCGGTCGGGGACATAGAGCGTCGCTTGTAGACCCATCTGCCGCAACCAGACCAGCAGAAGTGCCGCCGAACTGCCGCCATCCACGTCATAATCGGCGAAGACTGCGATGCGTTGTTTGCGGCGTACGGCCTCTAGGAACCGCGCTGCGGCGGGTTCCATATCTTTCATCAGGCGGGGATCAGGCAGCAGATCCTTTAGGGTCGGGTTCAAGAACCCTTTGGCTTCGATGGTGGGGACGCCGCGTCGGGCCAAGACCTGACAAACCGGGCGGGGCAGGTCGGTTTGTTGGACCATCATTTCAGCAGCACGTTCGATGTCGATCGAAGGGCCAACCCAACGTCTGCCCGTGAGCGAGTGTGAAACATCGAGAAAGTTCATGTTCTGCCCCTAGATATGCCAAGGCCGGACCCAATGAGGATCCGGCCAAATTATTAACCCAGAATTCGCGCGCCACAAGAAGCGGCGCTTATCGATTTCGGGGACACCGGATTAGACCGGAGTGCGATACTGCATGCGACGGACAGAGCCGGTTTTCGAACGCATCAGCAACGTGGTGGTTTCAACCCAACCCGGCTGACGCTTGATTGGGGGCAACAGCGAGCCACCAGTTACGCCAGTCGCAGCAAAGATAACGTCGGCGGTGACCATTTCATCCCGTGTGTATACGCGGTCGAAATCGGTGATGCCGGCTTTGGTGGCGCGACCACGTTCGTCGTCGTTGCGGAACAACAGGCGACCAAAGATCTGACCACCCATACATTTCAGAGCCGCAGCAGCCAAAACACCCTCGGGTGCGCCACCGGATCCCATGTACATGTCGATGCCTGTGATTTCGCTTTCGGCACAGTGCATGACGCCTGCAACGTCACCATCGGTGATCAGGCGAATTGCGGCACCCGTTTCGCGGACTTCTGCGATCATGGCTTCGTGACGGGGGCGTTCCAGAATGCAGACGGTGATGTCTGAAGGGGCGCAACCCTTGGCTTTGGCCAACGCTTCGACGCGCTCTTTTGGGGACATGTCCAGCGAAACAACGCCATCTGCAAAACCCGGGCCAATGGCCAGTTTATCCATATACGTGTCAGGTGCGTGCAGCATTGAACCACGAGGTCCCATTGCGATCACGGTCAACGCGTTGGGCATGTCTTTTGCGGTCAGCGTGGTGCCTTCGAGCGGGTCGAGGGCGATGTCAACGCCGGGGCCTTTGCCTGTGCCGACTTCTTCGCCAATGAACAGCATTGGGGCTTCGTCACGTTCGCCTTCACCAATCACCACCACGCCAGCAATATCCAGCAGGTTCAATTGTTCGCGCATGGCGTTGACTGCGGCCTGATCAGCGGCCTTCTCGTCTCCACGACCCACCAGCGAAGCGGAGGCCAGAGCGGCTTGTTCTGCAACGCGGGCAAGGCCCAGGGAAAGCATGCGATCGTTAAAGTCGATGTCCGAAGAGCTCATATTCAATTTCCTTTGGTCACGAAGACAGTTGTATTCGGCATACCCCGGTCAGGACGATCCGTGCAAGGGGGATCAAACTCTGGGGTGAGGGGGCGCGCAATGTCAGGTCAAACCTCTTCGATGCGCAGGGCGACAGGGTCCAGAGCGACAACATCGGTGTCACCAAGAGTGGCAAGGGCGATGTCCAACGCCGCACGGGTGGTTTTGTGCGTGACGATCAAGACCGGAGCGGTCCCGTTGGTATGCCCATATTGGCGCATACGATCGATCGAGACACCCGCATCCCCCAAGATCGCGGCAACTTTGGCCAATGCGCCGGGTTTGTCCAGCAGCGCGGTGCGCAGGTAGTAGGGCGCAGGCAATCCAGTGCGGGCCGGTTGTGCGGCTTCCAGCATTGTAGCGGGTTGCCCAAAGGTCGGGATCCGCAGGCCACGGGCGATATCGCAAATGTCACCCAGTACCGCGCTGGCTGTGGGGCCTTCACCGGCACCGGGACCGCGCAGAACAACCTGCTCAACAGCATCGCCTTCGAGGACAACCATGTTGGTGCCCCCTTCAAGCTGCCCGAGGGGGGAATTCACAGGCACAAGGCAGGGTTGCATCCGCTGCTCAAGGCCACGCGCAGATCGCTGAGCAACACCGAGCAGTTTGATGCGATAGCCCATGTCGGCCGCTTGGTGGATATCTTCCAACGTGATGCGCTGGATGCCTTCGATGTCGATGCCGTCAAAGTTGGGCTTTGTGCCAAAGGCGATTGACGACAGAATGGCGAGCTTGTGCGCCGCATCAATGCCGCCCACATCCAGATTTGGATCTGCTTCCAGATAGCCAAGTTCAGCGCATTCATCAAACAGCGCATTATAGCCTTGGCCTTTGGCTTCCATGTTTGTCAGGATGTAGTTGCAGGTCCCGTTCATGACGCCCATGACACGGGTAATTTCGTTTCCAGCCAGACCTTCGGTCAGTGATTTGATCACCGGGATACCACCTGCAACAGCGGCCTCATACCGGATAATTTGACCGGCAGCTTCGGCCTGTTCGGCAAGGGCTTGCCCATGAATGGCGAGCAAGGCTTTGTTGGCGGTGACAACGTCTTTGCCAGCCGCCAAAGCGGCCTCGGTTGCGTCTTTGGCCGTGCCTTCGGACCCGCCCATCAATTCGACGAACACGTCGACATCGTCACGTTTTGCTAAAGCGACAGCATCGGTTTCCCACGCGTAGCCAGCCAGGCTGACACCGCGATCTTTTTCCGCGTCGCGCGCACAAACGGCGGTGATTTCGATCTTACGCCCGGTGCGTGCTTCCAGCATGGCAGCCTGTCGGCGGATGATCTTAACAACCCCCACGCCGACGGTCCCCAAACCTGCAATTCCAAGCCGCAGAGTCTGTGTCATCGTGTGGGTCCTTCTGTTTTTATGAAAGTGAGCCCGCGCACAGGCCAGTGGTCGGGGGTGCCTTAGCGGGTTCGGCGCTTGGGTGCAACGGATCAGATGCGGTTACTGACTGATCCCAGTGTTCAGCCGGTCCCGTGTGGTGTCATCAACCACCGAAGCTTGCAATTGAGTGGCACGATTGCGCAGCCGTTCACGGCGCCCGACGAGTTCGTTTTGCAATTTGGAGGCTTCATCTTCCGGGTCTACGGCCGGTCCGAGGGCCGTGTCCAGCGGAACAAGATCTGGGAAATCGGCTTTGCTCATGTCTGCAGTGACCGTGTCTTTGAGCTCGGGCACTTGGGTGCAAGCCGCCAGCAGGGCGAGAAAAACAATGGAAAGCCGCACACTCATATCAATCTCTTTGCCACAACGCATGTCCGTTGATGCCTGTTTATGATGGGTGGTGCAAGACTGCTTGTTCGTCCGTCATAAGGCACGAAAGTGCGCTGAAACAGATAATCTAGCAGGAAGCAGGGGGGTGAGATGAACCTTTTAGTCTCCCCACTAAAAGATCCACCTCAAGGCGTGTGAGTGATGGTCTCGCCTCCTTCCAGCGTAGGTGAATACGTTGGGCCGCGAAATGGCGAAGCGGGATAGATTACCTATCCTAAAGTATAGAAAGACTACTCTAAAGAGACGGATTGGCGTAGTTTCCCAGTTGTTTTGTCAAAGATCAGGATACGATTGTCATCTGTAACCACCGCATACCAGTTCGATCCAATGGTCACAGCTTGGGCGCTGGCCCCATTCGGCAAAGTGATATCATTGGGTAAGGTGGGGGTCCTGTCAGACAAGCGGATGACAATCAGTGCAAATGTGATTAGAACGCCGCCAATCATCACCGCCGTCAAGAGCATCACAAGGCGTCTCAGCAGTTTCAGTTGCGGCGTTTCCTGTGGTTCAGGATCAGAAGGGATCGTCATGGGCACCCGCCAGATAGAATTTGTTATCGCGGCTTCACCGCCGTCACGCCTTGATAAGGCGCTTTCGCGGGATGTTCCAGCCGAGGCGACTTTGTCACGCACCAGATTGGCGCGATTAATCGAAGCGGGCGGTGTTTCCATCAACGGGGTGGTCGTAACAGACGCCAAGGCCAAAGTGGCTGAGGATGCGCAAGTCCTGATCACGGTGGAAGAAGCCGAAGAGAGCCACATTGGTCCCGAAGACATCCCGTTGGCTGTTGTGTTCGAAGATGACGATCTGATCGTGGTGAATAAACCGGCTGGGCTGGTTGTGCATCCCGCGCCCGGATCCCCCAATGGGACGTTGGTAAATGCGCTTTTGCACCATTGTGGTGCTGATCTATCTGGCGTCGGGGGCGTGAAACGCCCCGGTATCGTGCATCGGATTGATAAAGAAACCAGCGGCTTGTTGGTCGTTGCTAAATCCGATGCTGCGCATCAGGGACTTGCTGCCCAATTTGAGGCGCACACAGTCGAGCGCTATTATCAGGCGCTTTGTTATGGTGTTCCCGAAGCCAGTGATCCCCGTTTGCGTGGGATCCGAGGGGCCAGTTTTGAGGCGGGGAACATCCTGCGGATGACAACGCAATTGGCGCGGCACAAAACAGACCGTCAGCGTCAGGCTGTTCTGTTTGAAGGGGGGCGCCATGCCGTGACCCGGGCGCGGATTGTTGAACCGTTTGGGGTGCCGCCTGTGGTGACATTGATTGAATGCTGGCTTGAGACCGGTCGCACGCATCAGATCCGGGTGCATATGGCCCACGCAGGGCACGGGCTTCTTGGGGACCCGACCTATGGGGGCAAGCGCAAACTGCCAGCCAAGGCCCTGTCTGTCGAAGCAGCACAGGCGATCCGTGATTTCCCGCGCCAAGCTTTGCATGCGGCGGTTTTGGGATTTGAACACCCCGTCAGTGGGGAGCATCTGCGGTTCGAGGCCCCGATTCCATCCGATATGTCTGATCTGATTGATCTATTGAGACGCCCAGCGGCACAGTGATGTCATCAAGCGCACATATGTGTGAGATACCAATTCTCATGTTTTCTTAATGTAAGCTTAATCGCAATATAGTAGCCCAGATACTTGAAAGGGCAACATAGGTGACCCATATCCTATGTTAAGTCCTTAAACATTTAAGGGAGGGACAAGAAAATGGCTAATTACGCAAATCTCCCCGTTCCGACGCCTGAAGGCGGTTTGAACCGTTACATGCAGGAAATTCGTAAGTTTCCTCTGTTGGAACCCGAAGAAGAATACATGCTGGCTAAGCGCTGGGTCGAAGAGCAGGACACCAAGTCCGCTCATAAGATGGTGACATCGCACCTGCGCTTGGCTGCAAAAATAGCGATGGGATATCGTGGCTATGGTTTGCCACAGGCCGAAGTTGTGTCTGAGGCCAATGTGGGCCTGATGCAGGCGGTCAAACGGTTCGACCCTGAAAAAGGCTTCCGCTTGTCGACCTATGCGATGTGGTGGATCCGAGCCTCGATCCAGGAATATATCCTGCGGTCTTGGTCTTTGGTGAAACTTGGCACGACCAGCGCGCAGAAGAAGTTGTTTTTCAACTTGCGCAAAGCCAAATCCCGTATTGGCGCCTTGGAAGAGGGCGACCTACGCCCTGAAAACGTCAAACGGATTGCGACCGATCTGGGTGTGACCGAGGCCGAAGTGATCAGCATGAACCGACGGATGTCGGGCGGGGATGCGTCGTTGAACGCGACCGTCGGATCCGAAGGCGAAGGCACGATGCAATGGCAGGATTGGCTGGAAGACGAGGATGCGGATCAGGCGGGCGATTACGAAGCCCGTGACGAACTGGAATCGCGCCGCGAGTTGCTAGCCCTTTCGCTTGAGGTTCTGAATGATCGTGAAAAGGACATTCTGACTCAAAGGCGCCTGTCGGAACAGGCCGTGACGCTGGAAGATTTGAGTGGCCAATACAACGTCAGCCGTGAACGTATTCGTCAGATCGAAGTGCGTGCCTTTGAAAAGCTGCAAAAGAAAATGCGCGAATTGGCGCGTGAACGCGGGATGCTGAACAAAGTCTGATCCCTTGATACATTAAGAGAAAGCCCATCGTGCAACCGCGCGGTGGGCTTTTTGATGCGCTGGGCGCAATCTGTGCGGCATCTGTTTAGGTGGATTTGGTCGTCATTTTGTACGGAAATGTCGGCGCGAGTTATTTGAACTCAGCGAAATGCCGATAGCGTTCTTGGAGATAAAACCTTCACCTAGACTGTGCCGGGATCAAAGGACTGCCGAAATGCCTAATCTGCTTGATCCGTTCCAATTGAAACATCTGACCTTACGCAATCGCATCGTCAGCACGTCACATGCGCCCAATTATGTGGAAGACGGTCACCCACGGGATCGGTATCGGCTGTATCACGAAGAAAAAGCCAAAGGTGGCGTTGCACTGACGATGATTGGGGGATCAACCAATATCGCCCCTGACAGTCCCTCTGTTTTTGGGCAGCTGTATGCGGGGGACGACAGTATCATCCCTTGGTTTCAAAAGCTGACGGAGGGCGTCCATTCTCATGGTGCAGCTGTCATGTGTCAGATCACCCATATGGGACGGCGGACCGCTTGGGATGATGGGCATTGGCTGCCTGTTCTTGCACCGTCAGCTGTGCGGGAACGGGCTCACAGAGCGTTCCCCAAAGTGATGGAACAACACGACATTGATCGGGTGATTTCAGATTTCGCTGCCGCCGCGCGGCGGTGTCAGCAGGGCGGCTTCGAGGGTATCGAGTTGCTCTCGCATTCGCATTTGTTGGGTCAGTTCCTGTCGCCCCTCACCAATCACCGCGATGACGTCTATGGCGGGTCTCTTGCGAACCGGCTGAGGCTGACGCTGCTGGTGTTAGAGGCGGTGCGCGCAGAGGTGGGGCCGGAGTTTATCATCTCGATGCGGGTGACCGGGGATGAATTGACCCAAGGTGGGTTGACCGCAGATGACTGCGTTGGGGTGGCGAAATTGTTGGAACAATCCCAGCAGGTCGATTTGCTCAATATTCTTGCGGGCGCGCCTTATGACGATCTGGGGCTGGCGGAATGGGTCCGTCCGATGGGGATACCAGCGGCACCACACATCACTGTAGCGGGGCGGATCAGAGCAGTGGTTGATATTCCGGTGCTGCATGCGGGAGGCATTGCCGACATTGCAACGGCGCGACACGCAGTGGCGGGGGGGCATGTGGATCTGGTGGGGATGACACGGGCGCAGATGGCGGATCCTTATTTGGTCGCCAAGCTTGAACGTGGCGAGGAAGAGCGCATTCGCCCCTGTGTCGGGCTGGGATATTGTGTGGATCGGGTCAATCAAGGCAAGCCAGCGGTTTGTGGGCACAACGCGGCCACCGGGCGGGAAGAGATTTTGCCGCATGATATTACGCCAAGCAATGCGCCGAAAAAGGTGGTCATCGTTGGCGGCGGGCCGGGTGGGTTGGAAGCCGCTCGGGTGAGCGCCCTGCGAGGGCACGAGGTCGTGCTGTTCGAGGCCTCAGACCGTTTGGGGGGGCAGCTTGGCCTTGCGGCCAAGGGGGCAACACGCCGTCAAATCTGGGGCGTTGCGGATTGGTTGATTTCAGAGATCGAAGCGCTGAATGTGACGATCCGATTGAACAGCTATGTCGAAGCAAGCGATGTGCTGGCCGAGGGGCCGGATCTTGTGATCATCGCCACTGGCGGGTGGCCCGAACCGTTGGCAATTCCGGGGGCGGACCTTGCGATTTCCAGTTGGGATGTTCTGTCAGGCGAAGCCCGCATTTCGGGCAGCGTTCTGCTGTTCGATGAAATCGGGGATCATCCTTCTGCGGTGACTGCAAATGTGATGTCATCAGCAGGCCATTGCGTCGAGCTGGTAAGCCCTGATCGTGCGCTGCTACATGATCTGGGTCCGACGACGAGTGCGGTTGCCCTGCGCGATCTGGCGGCGAAAGGGGTCACGTTCACTTGTCTAGAAGAACTTGCCGAGCTTTCTCGGCAAGGAAACCAAATCGTTGCGCGGCTGCGTCATGTCCTGACCGGCGCAATGAGTGAGCGTCTGGTTGATCATGTGGTGGTTGAACATGGGTCAACGCCGATGGACGCATTGTATCATGATCTAAAGCAAAACTCGCGCAACCTTGGGCAGGTTGATCAGGCGGCGATGATCACAGGGGCATTCCCGTTCGAAGACCTTGATCAGAACAATCCGTTCTATTTGGCCCGCGTCGGCGATGCGGTTGCGAGTCGGAATATGCATGCCGCCATTTTTGATGCGCTGCGTGTGTGCCATGCCTTTTGATCGGGTGAAAGACCAACGCATTTTCCACGGGTCCGTCAGCGTGATCTAGCCTGACTTAAGGGCAGCGGGTCAGTTTGGTACAGCCGGACTTTTAAACCACCATGTGCGACTGGCGCCGCAAGAGGTTTGAAGGGCAGCCCTGTAGCTTTGGCCAAAGAAGGTTCGTTTGTGATAATGCCCACTCGCCATCCTGAAAAGCGAGACAAGAGCGCCTTGCCCAAAGACCCATGCAGGGCAAAGAGGTGTTTTTTGTCGCCGATCCGGCCCCCATACGGCGGGTTCACGATGACCAAGCCCTTGGGGCCTTTGGGCGGGGATATTTCACCGGCGCTGTGTTCGTTGAACTGGGTCAGCGCGGTGATGCCAGCCCGCTCTGCATTGGCGCGGCTGTTGCGGATGGCCCCTGCATCGCGATCAGACCCGTAAAATTGAATCGAAACCGCTTTGGCCTCTGATTGTTTTTGCAGGTCGGCCCAGGTTTCGGCGTCAAAGGTCGCCAAGTCTTCAAATGCAAAATGACGGGATCGGCCAGGGATGAGCCCGGCAGCGATTTCGGCCGCCTCGATAACAAAAGTACCCGAGCCACACATCGGGTCCAGTACAGGTTCAGTCCCGTCATACCCACACTGACGCAGAAACAGGGCTGCCATGTTTTCGCGCATGGGGGCTTTGCCAACCGCTTCTTTATGACCGCGTTTGTGCAGCAACTCGCCTGATGTATCGACGCTTAACGTGCAGAGGTCGTCTTCGATACGGACTTTGATGCAGACCTGAGCCTCGGAAGAGATTGGCGCGCCGAGCTCTTGTGTAATGGCACGTTCGATGCGTTCAGCGGCGGCGCCAGCGTGATAAATGCGGGACTTTTTGCAGGTGACATCGACGCGGACCGGGATATCCGGGCGCAGGATCTCGTGCCATGCGAATTCGCGGGATAACGTATCCAGCTGCGCCAAATGCGTGACTTTGAACGATCCGATGCGCGCCAGCACGCGCGCAGCGCCACGCAGCATCAGATTTGCCAGCCAAACATCTGCCCAGTTGCCGCGAAAGCGTACGCCGCCTTCGGTTGCTTTTGCCTTGCGAAAACCAAGGTCTAGCGCTTCGTCCCGTAAGGCCAGTTCAAGTCCGGGCGAGACAACAAGGAAGATTTCAAATTTGCGATGCATGTTCATCCTGTCCCTCTAGCGACAAAGGGCAGGTACATCGACCGTTTTGTGGGGGTAGGGCAAGAAAAACGGCCCCGTTTGGGGCCGTCAAGGCAGGTCATGTCGGTGTGTGGTGTTAATCCGACAGGCGTGCGCGCAGGACACGCACCATGTTTTCCCCCATGACTTTACGGATTTGGGGCTCTGTCACGCCTGCGTCGAGCAAAGCAGAGGTCAGTGCCGCCAGTTCCGAGGTGTCAAATTTCGTTTGAACAGACCCATCATAGTCAGAGCCCAAAGACACGTGATCCTCGCCCAATACATCAATCGAGGCTTTGATCATTTTGGCGATGCCGTCTGGGGCGAAATCATTGCAGGACACCTCGGCCCAGTAGCCGATCCCAATGACACCACCGGTTGAGGCGATGGCCTTCATCAGGTCATCCTTAAAGTTCCGTTTGACGGGGCAATTGCTGTGCAGGCCGGTGTGGCTGACGATCAGCGGCATATCCGTGATTTCGAGCGTGTCCCACGCCACCTGTGGACTGGAATGCGCAAGATCCAGCACCATGCCACGCTGGCTAACTTCTGCCACGACAGCGCGACCAAAGTCGGTCAGGCCAGTGTTCGATTGCCCATGCAGCGATCCGCCAAGCGCATTGTCAAAGAAATGCTGTAACCCGATGACACGATGCCCGGCCTGTTCCAGGGCATCCATATTCTCGAGCTTACCCTCTAACGGGTGCGCGCCTTCGATGCCCAGCAATCCGCCGATGATTTTGGAACCGTTTGCGCGGGCCTCTAGCACCTCTTCCAGATCAGAGCGGGTGCGAATGATCTTGAGCTGATCGGGGGCGTCTTCTTCAAACTCATGCAGCTTTTCCGCTTGATACAGCGCGCGGTGCAGCAGGCTGTCCCATGTGTTCATCGGCCAAAGCTGTCCAACAGCCAAGAGGGTGATGTTGTCAAACGCGTCGTCCGAGTTTTCATCATAGTTTTGTCCGGCGGGGCTTTTGGTGACGGCGGTAAATACTTGGAGCGCGACATTCCCTTCTTGCAGGCGCGGAATATCAACCTGTCCGCGATTTCCACGTTCCGTGAGATCGCGCGACCACAGCAGGCTATCTGCGTGCCAATCCCCGACGACCATATCGGCGTGTAAGGCGCTGGCAGTATCTGTGACAGCGTAGGGGGCGTGTTCAAAGACCTTGTTGCGGGTTTTCTCGACATAGGGCGGAAGAAAGCCAAAGAAACCGATCCCCCCGACAACCACTATGAGCAGCAATAATCGCCCAATCCATTTTCCAAAACCACGCATTTGACTCTCCCTCAAGCTGATTAAGAGCACGATAGAGAGAGGGGGATGGCGAACAAGGTGTAACTTTGCGTCGTTTGCGTGTCTGGCCACATCCCGTCCGACGATCTACAGTCAAGCGGGTGAATGTGAGAGGATCGGCTATGGCGGGTGGATGGGCGCGCGACGGCGCAGTGAGCGAACAGATCGAAGCATCTGTGAACGATGAACTGGCCCGGATGCAGGCGCGTCGGGGTCAGCAAGGCGAAAGCCTGACACATTGCGCAGAATGCGAAGAACCCATCCCCGAAGCGCGGCGCACGGCCATCCCGGGCGTAAAGCTGTGCATTGAGTGCATGCAGGACCGGGATGGTCAGCGTCAGCAGCGCGGCGGGATTAACCGCCGCGGCAGTAAAGATAGCCAGCTCAAATAATCAGTGCGACATGGGTGGGCTGTTTTCCTGACGCAGTTCCCGAGCCGTAAGATGATGGGCTGTCCGAAATGATCGGGCAAAACTGGACTGGGACGTAAAGCCAGTTGCAACAGCGACATCCATTAGTGGCATATTGGTGTCTGTCACCAGCCGCCGCGCCTCAGCCAATCGCAGTTGCAGATAGTGATCTTGCGGAGTTGTGTTCAGGCGCAAGCGGAACTGTTGCTGCAGGGTGCGTGGGCTGGTGCCAAGGGTCTCGGCAATTTCTGCAACAGGCAGGGGCTCGTCCAGTGTGGCCTCCATCAATGCGTTTGCTTTGGCGGTCACGCCATTGTGACGATGGGGGATGCCGGTTCTGGACTGCGGTTTGGTCGGCGCTGGGGCACCATCGTACAGGAACAGACCAGACACCCGTGCCGCAAACCCTGCGCCATGACGGGCTGAGATGATGTGCAGCATCATTTCGATCGCGGGCATTGCCCCACCGCTAGTCAGACGGTTTTCCGAAACGGTAAACCGATCACGCACGGTCGAGACATCGGGGAAGCGGCTGGCGAAGCTGTCCAGATCCTCCCAATGGGTGGTGGCGGCATGACCGTCCAACAATCCGGCCTCGGCTAGCAACCAGGGTCCACCGTCGATCCCGGCAATGGTTGTGCCGCTGGCCGCGATCCGACGCAGGCTGGCAAGCAGGCTGGGGGTGGCATGGCGCGCAAGTTGGAAACCGGCGATGACGATCAACAGGTCGCAGCCATCAAGCCGGGTCAGGGATTGGCCGGGCACAGCCAACCCGCTGGTCAGATGCGCAGGTGCCCCGGTTGCCGTGACATAGCCCCAATCAAAGGCCGGTCGCCCTGCAAGCCGGTTGGCGGCCCGCATCGGATCCACGGCAGCAGCAAAGCTGAGTGTGTTGCAATCGTCGAGCACGAGCACGGCGGTTTTCAGGGCCTGATGTTCAGGCTGAAGGATGTTTTTTGCGGATTTCATCAAGTCGATTCGCATCATGTAAAGTTATCATGACAAAGCTGCGCCAGACTCGAGGAAGAACGCAAATTGGAATCCGTGGACAAGCCTGGGGATAAGCTGGGGCAAAACACGGTAAAACTAGGGGAAAACGCAATGCCGTTGGAAATGAACCGAGAAGTCTTCATTACCTGTGCCGTGACAGGGTCAGGTGGAACGCAGGATCGCAGCCCTCATGTGCCCCGTTCACCGCAACAAATTGCTGACAGTGCGATTGCTGCAGGCAAGGCCGGTGCGGCGGTTGTTCACTGCCATGTGCGGGATCCCGAAAGCGGCGCGCCGTCGCGGGATCTGGCCTATTACCGTGAGGTGACGGACCGCATTCGGGATGCAGAGATTGACGTGGTTCTGAACCTGACCGCAGGCATGGGCGGCGATATCGTATTTGGGAATGTTGAATCGCCGTTTCCGGTAAACGAAGCCGGCACCGACATGATTGGCGCGTCGGAGCGGGTCGCCCATATCGCGGAATGCCTGCCGGAGATCTGCACGCTGGATTGCGGCACGATGAACTTTGCCGAAGCTGATTACGTGATGACCAACACCCCGGGCGCATTGCGCGCTATGGGTCAGATGATGACGGATCTGGGCGTAAAGCCCGAGATCGAGGCATTCGACACGGGTCATCTCTGGTTTGCCAAGGAATTGGTCAAAGAGGGCATTCTGGACAGCCCTGCCTTGGTGCAGCTGTGCATGGGCGTGCCATGGGGCGCACCGGATGATCTGAACACGTTCATGGCGATGGTCAACAACGTGCCGGCTGATTGGAACTTCTCGGCCTTTGGATTGGGGCGCAATCAAATGGCCTATGTGGCGGCGGCTGTTCTGGCGGGTGGCAACGTGCGTGTCGGGCTCGAGGATAACCTGTGGCTGGGTAAGGGCGAACTGGCGCAGAACTGGCAGTTGGTCGAACGCGCGGGCACCATCATCGAAAACATGGGTGCGCGCGTCATTGGGGCGCAAGAAGTGCGCGAAAAGCTGGGCCTGACCAAGCGCGCACCTGCAGCAAAATGAGGCTGTTCGCGGGGGGTGACATGCGTACACCTTACGTGCACCCCCCGTGCACCGCCGCGGCACAGCATGACGTCGTTAACAGTGAGGACGTCATCTTGATCAGCGACCGTTTTTGTTCAGTCGGCGCGATAAATCCGACAGAGAAAACAGTTGTTGCTGGCGCTGCGCAGATCAACAAAGGCGATGTCGTCGCGCTCCAACAGGTGGGCGGCATAAGTTGTCAGATCAGCGCGCGGTGTAACGGCACCGGTGCCATAGACGATGCGCTCGTCTGGTCCGTAACCGCGCAAAAGGTACTGCGTGGCGGACAAGAACGCTGGCGGTTCAGGCGAGGGTTCGGCGCGGGTACAGATCGGATCGCACAGGTATATCGGCCCGGTTTCAGTAAACGGATTGCGTCCGTGAAACGGCCGGTGTGCCAGCGTGAGAAACGGCAGCCCTTGGGGCACATTCTGCAAACAGTGGCGACAGGGAATTCCGTCCTGTTCAGCGCTGGCGTGGCGTTCCACAGGGTCGCCATAACTATCAAGTCCGGTGCGGTGAATGGTTTCGACATCCGCGCTGGGCAGGCCATGAAATTCAAGTCTCATAATCGGTCTCCTTTGGATGCGACCTTGCCGTGGCGCAGGGCATCCGGGCGACCCGAAACATGCGGGAAAGACACATGACGAAAACAGCAGCAATCATTGGTGGTGGCGTAATCGGCGGCGGATGGGCCGCGCGGTTCCTGTTGAATGGATGGGATGTTCGGGTGTTTGACCCGGACCCCGAAGCCGAGCGCAAAATCAGCGAAGTGATGGACAACGCACGCCGGTCCTTGCCGGGGCTCAGCGATGTGCCGCTGCCTGACGAGGGTACGCTGAGCTTTCATGCGGAATTGGCAGACGCAGTTGAGGGCGTGGACTGGATTCAGGAAAGCGTGCCAGAGCGGTTGGACCTGAAACTTAAGGTCTACAAAAGCCTGCAAGAGGCGTGCGATCCGGGGGCGGTGATTGGGTCGTCGACCAGCGGGTTCAAACCGTCCGAGTTGCAAGAGGGGGCGCTGCGCCCTGAACAGATCGTGGTCACGCATCCGTTTAACCCGGTCTATCTGCTGCCATTGATCGAAGTGGTTCCGACCGAGGCAAATAGTGCCGCGTTTGTGCAAAAGGCCAAAGACCTGCTGACCTTGGTCGGGTTTTATCCGCTGCACGTGCGCAAAGAAATCGATGCGCATATTGCGGATCGTTTTCTTGAGGCGGTCTGGCGCGAGGCGCTGTGGCTGGTCAAGGACGGTGTCGCCACCACCGAGGAAATCGACGAAGCCATCCGCATGGGGTTCGGCATTCGTTGGGCACAGATGGGGTTGTTTGAAACCTATCGCGTCGCGGGGGGCGAGGCAGGCATGCGCCATTTCATGGCACAGTTTGGCCCGGCGTTGAAATGGCCTTGGACCAAGTTGATGGATGTGCCCGAGTTCACAGATGAGCTGGTTGATATGATCGCCGATCAGTCGGACGCGCAGTCTGGCATGCATTCGATCCGCGAGTTGGAGCGCATTCGCGACAATAACCTTGTTGGGATGATGCGGGCGTTGAAGGCGCAGGATTATGGCGCGGGTGCGGTGCTGAACAAACACGATGCGGCACTGAAACCGGGTGCGTTGCCAACGTTGGACGAGGCGGACCTGAGCCAGCCAATCCGCACGCTGGCCCGCGCGGTGCCGTTGGATTGGACAGATTACAACGGTCATATGACCGAGTCGCGGTATCTGGATGCCTTTGCCTGCTCGACCGACCGGTTCATGGAAATTGTGGGCTGTGATTCCGACTATATCGCGTCGGGGGGCAGCTATTTCACAGCCGAAACGCACATCCGCCATCTGGACGAAACGCACGCCGGGGCGAAGATCGAGGTGCGCACGCAAATGCTGTTGGGTGCGGGTAAAAAGCTGCATCTGTTCCATTCGATGTATGAGGGCGACAAGCTGCTTGCGACAGGTGAGAGTTTCCTTTTGCACGTGAGCCTGGAAAATCGCCGCCCCTGCGCGCCGTCCGCTGCAATTGAAGCGGCACTGGCGCGTGTGACTGAGGCGCAGGCGTCATTGCCGTATCCTGAGGGGGCGGGCAATGCGATCCGTAAACCTGCATGAGTCAGCGGGTTCTGATCACCGCAGGCGCGTCCGGAGTTGGGCGCGCCATGGCCGAAGCCTTTGCCGAAGCAGGGGCACAGGTCTGGGTCGCGGATGTGGACGAGGCGGCGCTGGCGGCCTGTCCAGAGGCGTGGCAGCGCAGCCGAGTGAATGTTGCGGATGAGGGGTCGGTTGCGTCCCTGTTTGCCGAGATTGCCGCTGCTTGGGGCGGGCTGGATGTGCTCTGCGCCAATGCCGGGATCGCAGGGCCAACGGCCTTGGTCGAGGATGTCTCGCTTGACGATTGGCGCATGTGTTTGTCGGTCAACCTGGAAGGCGCGTTTTTGTGTTCCAAATACGCAGCCCCGATGATGAAGGCGCAAAAGTCGGGTGCGATCTTGATCACCTCGTCCACAGCGGGCCAATACGGCTATCCCAATCGCGCGCCTTATGCGGCGGCTAAGTGGGGTATGGTTGGATTGGGCAAAACGCTGGCGATGGAACTGGGGCCGCATGGCATCCGGTCCAATGTGATCTGCCCCGGTTCTGTCGAAGGGCCCCGGATCGAAGGCGTGATGGAGCGCGAAGCCGCCGCCAAGGGTATGACCCGCGATCAGGTTTATGCGGGCTATGCCTCGGGCACGTCGATGGGCAGCTTTGTCGAGGGGCGCGATATCGCGGCGATGGCCGTTTTCTTGGCATCAGATGGGGCGCGGTTGGTGTCAGGGCAGGTGATTGCCGTGGATGGTCATACCGTGAATCCTGACCCTAAGGTTTGAAGGAATAATCGCGCGTCCCCGGAAAACCGGGGGCGGGCTTTATACGTCTGGTGCATTTTCTGGGGCAATGCTAGCGCGCAGGTGGCGCAGGTGCGTGGGGAAATTGCGTGCTGTCAGATCAGCTTCACGCACCAATGTATCGAAGTGGCGCGTAAAGGTTTCGATCCTGTCGCGATCCCGAAACGCCATGTAGTGACCACCCGCATAGAATACGCACAACAGCGGCCCGAATACCGTGATGGGCGCCGCATAGAGCCGTTTGGCATCAAACAGATAGATCCTGAGGCGAGGGTAGAGCTGTTCGCTGAGTGTGAGCAGGCGGTCGATCTGTTCCAACCGGATGTCGAGTGGCAGGCCCTGATAGTATCCGGTGCCGTGTACGAAGCTGTGAATTTCAAAGAGTGGCATCGCGATCTCATAGTCGGACTGGGCGCTGCGCATCCAGGTCAGGCGATCCTCGGACGCGCCAATGGCCTGATCCGCAGTGCGGCCCAGATGTGGCGCGTATTCCCATTCCAGCAATGCGCGTGTTTTCAGCATGTCCGGCAAAGTCGCAGGCACGTAGCGGATTTTGTACCCTGCCGCCTCTTGGTGCCAATCGAAGATCCGTTCATCCACCAAGGCACGGGGGGCTTCGGTGACGGACAGGGACCCGGCCAGCAACTCGGCTGCGCTTTCGGGGCGGTCTGACAGGCTGAGCAGCCAATCCGCCGACACCCCAAGGGCGGCAGCGCAGGCGCCGACCACATGGGCATTGGGCAGGCGTGCGCCGTCGTCAGTCAGCAATTGGGAGATGGTCGAGCGATCCACGCCGACCTGACGGGCGAGGGCGCTCTGACTGGTGGCGCTGTCTTGCATGGCGCGGGCCAGTCGTGTTCGAAATTGAGCGGCGCGGAGTCGTTTGTCGATTTTTAGTGTCATATGGTGATATTTATCACGGTTGCTGAGTTTTGTTAATCATATTCAGAATGTTCACATGCCTCTCCAGCCCATAACAAAGTTGTGAGGACTAGAGGCAGGAGGCAACATGGAAACGCGACGGAGATCGCTGGTGAAGGCGGTGATCTGGAACCTGTTGGGGTTGGCATCAATGACATTGGTCGGGGTGATCGCAACTGGATCAGCTGCTATTGGGGGAACCCTTGCATTGGTCAATACGGCAATCGGATTGACCCTCTATGTGCTTTACGAACGGATTTGGGCCGGTATCCACTGGGGCCGGAATGTCTGAGCAGGACACCGTGCGCAGCCCTGAGTGGGGCACATTTGGATTGGTCTTGATCTGCTACAGCGCATGGTTGGGTGTTGTGTTTGGGCTGGCACAGGTTTCTCTGGTATTGGCCGTTCTTGCGGGCGGCGTTGTGGCTGCATTGCATTCGTCCCTGACGCATGAGGCGTTGCATGGGCATCCGTTTCAAACCAAATGGATCAACGAGGCGCTGATGGCGCTGCCGCTGACCCTGTGCATTCCTTACAACCGGTTTCGTGATTTGCATTTGGCACATCATCTCGATTCCAATTTGACCGACCCTTATGATGATCCTGAGACTAATTTTCAGGATCCCGTCGTTTGGGCCAGCATGCCGCGATGGAAACGGCGGTTGTACCGCGCCAACAATACGCTTTTGGGTCGAATGGTTTTGGGACCCTTGATCGGACAGGTGATATTCACTTGCGACGAAGGTTTGGCCGCCCTGCGTGGGGATCGTGATGTGGTGCTGGCCTGGGCATTGCACCTGCCCGGAGTTGCCGTTGTTATATGGGTCGTGGCGCAATCTGCGATGCCGATCTGGGCGTTCTGCCTGTCGGCCTATCTGGGCTTGGCTGTGCTTAAAATCAGAACCTTTCTAGAGCATCGCGCACATGAAAAGTCGCGATGCCGCACGGTGATCATCGAAGACCGGGGGCCGTTGGCATTTTTGTTTCTCAACAACAACTTCCACGTTGTTCATCACATGCACCCCAAGGCCGCTTGGTATCAGTTGCCCGGGCTGTATCGGGCGGGAAAGGCCCGATATCTGGAGTGCAATGAGAGCTACGTGTATCGGTCGTATGCCGATGTCTTTCGGCAGTATTTTCTGAAAGCTAAGGATCCGGTTCCACATCCGCTCTGGCCTCGTTCCTGAATTGAGGTCATACGGGGATCATGCCTATTTGGATCCTTGTGTCAGTCGCCGCCGCCACGTTTCAAACCGTGCGGTTCATGTTGCAAAAATCACTGAGTACGGTGAAGCTGAGTGCTTCGGGGGCGACCTTTGCGCGCTTTGCCTATTCCGCACCGCTGGTCGCGCTGTTGCTGGCGTTATATCTGGCGGCCACGGGGCGCAGCCTGCCTGCGTTGTCACCAACGTTTTGGGGGTTTGTTGCCGTTGGGGGAACCGCCCAGATCTTGGCAACCGTCTGTGTTGTCGCGTTGTTCAAGCAACGCAATTTCGCCGTTGGGATCACGTTTAAGAAAACTGAAGTCATCCAGACGGCTTTGGTCGGGTTTTTGGTGCTGGGCGAGGGGATTTCTTTTGGTGGGCTGATCGCCATCCTGTTGGGTCTGGCCGCTGTTCTGATCCTGTCCAAAACACCGGGCGGGACAGGGAAATGGTGGCAACACTTGACCAACCGCGCGTCGATGCTTGGGATTGGGTCGGGCGTGTTGTTCGCCTTTTCGGCGGTCAGTTACCGAGGCGCATCCCTGGAGCTGGGGACGTTGGAGCCTGCATTTCGCGCTGCGGTCACCTTGTCAGCGGTCACACTGTTTCAGATGACGACAATGGGGGCGTGGTTGTTTTGGCGTGACCGGGGCGAACTGCGTGCGGTTTGGCAAACGCGCCGGACTGGAATTTTTGTTGGGCTTACCAGCATGGGCGGATCGTTTTGTTGGTTCTGGGCCTTTACCCTGCAGAATGCGGCCTATGTAAAAGCCGTGGGACAGGTGGAACTGATCCTGAGTTTGCTGGCTTCTATCCTGTTCTTCAAAGAGACAATCACGCGTCGGGAAATCTTAGGGATAGCCCTGTTGGGGGCGTCTATCTTGGCGCTGATCATCGCGATCTAAGACAGCAAAAAAGCGGCTTCGAAAGAGGCCGCTTTTTGTTTGTTCTGTTGTGGTGCGCTTTAGCTGGCGCGGCGCTCATCAAAGCTGAGCGCGATAAAGCTGGGCAGGTGATCCCCCATCCCGACAACCCGACCACCCCGATCATGGCGATCACGACCACGTGGTTTGGGATTGGATTTGGGTGCTGGTTTAGGCGCAGGTGCGACCTGTTGTTCAACCGGTTTTTCAGCGGGTTTACGACTGCGCGGTTTTCTTTCGGCCTGCTTCTCTTTCGGGGCGTCTGCCTCTTTCGGAGGTTCGGGCTTTTCAAGCTTCAGAGGGTTCTCGATCCGTGGGATCTCTTTTTGAACCAAAGCTTCGATCGCATTGAAGTTCTTTTCGTCGCGAGGCACGCAGATCATCATGGCCTTGCCGTCGCGTCCCGCCCGACCTGTTCGGCCAATGCGGTGTACGTAATCTTCGGCGTGGCTGGGCACATCAAAGTTGAACACGTGGCTGACGCTGGGCACATCCAAGCCGCGCGCCGCGACATCTGAGGCCACCAGAAAACGCAAGGACCCCTCGCGGAATTCATCCAGTGTTTTCATACGCTGGCTCTGATCCAGATCACCGTGGATTGGTGAGGCGTTATAGCCGTATTTTTTCAATGACTTCGCGACGATATCTACATCCATCTTGCGGTTGCAGAAGATAATCGCATTGGTGCATTTTTCACCTTCGCCATCGATCAACTTGCGCAGAAGTTTGCGTTTTTCACTGGCTTCGCGATCTCGACGCGAGCCTTTGAACATGACAACGCCTTGTTCGATATTCTCAGAGGTCGTTGCCTGACGCGCGACCTCGACCCGTTCAGGGGCCGACAGGAAGGTGTTGGTGATCCGCTCGATTTCCGGCGCCATGGTGGCCGAGAAGAACAGAGTTTGGCGTGTGAAAGGTGTCAGCGAAAAGATGCGTTCGATATCGGGAATGAAACCCATGTCGAGCATCCGATCGGCTTCGTCGACAACCATGATCTGCACACCGGTAAGCAGCAGTTTGCCGCGTTCGAAATGATCCAGCAAACGACCGGGGGTCGCGATCAGAACGTCGACGCCACGGTCAATCAGAGCATCCTGTTCTTTGAACGAAACGCCACCAATCAGCAGGGCTTTGGTCAGTTTCAGGTGCTTGGAATAGGTGTCAAAGTTTTCGGCCACCTGTGCCGCCAATTCGCGCGTTGGGCACAAAACCAGCGAACGTGGCATCCGGGCACGGGCACGTCCGCGCGCCAGCATGGTGATCATCGGCAGCGTGAAACTGGCGGTTTTGCCTGTCCCTGTTTGGGCGATACCCAGAACATCGCGCCCCTCAAGAGCGGGGGGAATGGCACCTGCTTGAATCGGGGTCGGGGATTCGTATCCGGCCTCTTCAATAGCTTTGAGTACCTTGGCGTTCAGGTTCAGATCGGTAAATTTTGTCATGTGTTTCCGTGGTTTACGGACACTGACTTGGCCCGCACATCTGGTCTAAGCCGGATCCGTATGATCCTGCGCTGAATGCGCATGATGGCTTGGTCGGGGGCATAGCAAAATCCCTGCCCAAGGTCAAATCTGGTAAAAAGAAGCGGTAAAAAGGGGGAGACTGTAGGGTTTTTGACCCCAATTTATGAAAAATCGGGGAAGTGTTTCCGCATAGCCCTATCCAGATGCAGCGGGCAGGCGTGGAGCATGCCACGATTCTGCAGGTTTTGGCGCACTACCGGATCGACGGCGTTCAATTCGTCATAGAAGCGTTTTAATCCAGATTGCCCGCTTTCGTCTTCGATCACGCTGAGTAATTCATGCATGGTCAACCCGCCCTCGGTGCGGGATTTGTTGGGGGCGAGTTCTGAGCGGTAGGAGCCTTGCGCCAAACGAAAGCGATAGGCGGCGATCCAGGCGTCCCATGTTTGGGCATGGGCGTGGCACAGGGCCATGGTGTTCAACGTTTGATGGCCCGGGTTGGTTTGGCCATTTTGAAAGGCGTTGTGAATGCGAAATTCGATGTCGGGCAAGCCGGTGCGCACAAACAGTTTGCCTGCGACGTGGCTCATGAAACCACCTTTTACATAGGCGCCGAAGGTCGGGTAAATCTGTTGGGTGATCTTGTCTCTTTCCGGGCCGGAGGGGACACAGTCTTTGAACAGTTCGTTGTCACCGGGCAACGCCTCGCGCGGTCGTAATCGGGCGCAGTTGATATGGGGGGGCAAGGCCGACAAGGCATCTGCAACCGTTGTCTGAGGCCAGAGAAACTCATCGACGTCGATATGCGCGAGCCAATCCGTTTCGGCCTGACGGCGATAGGTGCGTGTCGCGTTAACCGTTTGGCGAACCTGGTGTTTGTCGGGGCGTTTGTGGTTTTTCCAATACCGGTCGTCGCATTGGGTCACGCGGACCTTTGGGTTGGCCTTGAGCGGCGCATAGGTGGCGGCATCAGGGGCATCCAGGTAGATGTGAATGCGATGGGCGCCAAGCTCGAGGTGGTAGGCGACAAAGCGCAGAACCTCAGCCGTGGGGGCCTTGATCGTGGCAACGAGGCCCCATGTCTCCGGCGCGTGCCCCATCGGTTATTTTCCTTTGTAACGGCGCATGCGGGCAAAAATGGACCGCTTGTCTGTCATCACGAGGCCGAGCATGCGAAACCCAAGCGGGCGCAGGATCGCGTCGTTTTCTGCCAAGCGCCACAAGCGAGCCAGCATGATCTTGTCCAAATCACCTGCGGTCAGGGAATAACCCGCCATTCCAAAGGCTAAAGGCGGGATCTTGCGGCCACTGACGCGCGAATAGGCATGGTCATTGGCCCGGCCCGAGACCCTGCGTTCGCTGTCGTGTAGTTTGATCAAGTCAAAGAGCATCGCCAAACCAGACCCGCCTTTGATCTGTTCCGGCGTTTGGCCGTGATCGCCAAAGGTCGTGGCTGCTGAGATCAACCAGCGCACCGGCAGGGTCTTCGCCAAGTGCTGTCCCTGTTCAGTCCAGAGGCGGAAAAACAAATCCTGTGCGGCTGTCGGGGCCGGGGACCGACGCAGCAGCGAGATAACCAAGGCGTGCAACAGGTGCAATGCAGAGCCGCCGTCAAATTCCTGTTCCAGAGCGTGACGCTTGCGACGTGCGTCGCGCAGGTCGTCCGGTGGTACGTGGTCTGGGTCAAAGCGCACGACCTGATCTTTGAGGGCGGCCAAATCGACATCAGCCGCCGGTAGAACCGTTTCGGGGTGGGCGTAAGGGATTTCCTTACGGTCCAGAAAACGCATCAAGCTGTAATAACTGCCGGGATAAACCGTGTCTTCGATCTCCATATCCGGCAGCCTAGGACAACTGTGGGGTCACGTCATCATCTCTTTGGTCGCGGTCAATTTCAGATCGGGATAATCCCGTTCGACCCGATCAATATCCCACTGCAGACGCGTCAGATAAACAACGTCGCCATCATGGTCGTAGGCAATATGTTGTTTGTTGACGTTGATGAATTTATCCAACGCCGTCTTGTCGCCTGCCACCCAGCGCGCCGAAGTGAATTGCGATTGTTCGAACCGCACCGGCAGGCCGTATTCCATTTCGATCCGGCTGGCGAGCACCTCGAACTGCAACTGGCCCACAACGCCGACAATGAAGCCCGACCCGATCGAGGGTTTGAACACCTTGGCGGCGCCTTCTTCGGCGAATTGCATCAGTGCTTTTTCCAGATGCTTGGATTTCAGCGGATCGCCAGCACGCACGCCTTGCAACAGTTCCGGGGCAAAGCTGGGAATACCACTAACACGCAAGGCTTCACCTTCGGTTAACGTGTCACCGATTCTCAACTGTCCGTGGTTGGGAATGCCGATAATGTCGCCGGCCCATGCCTCGTCCGCGAGTTCACGGTCTGATGCGAGGAACAGAACCGGGTTGGAAATCGCCATCGGTTTTTTGGTGCGGACATGGGTCAACTTCATGCCGCGTTTGAAGTGACCCGAGGCCATGCGGACAAAGGCAACGCGGTCGCGGTGCTTGGGGTCCATGTTCGCCTGAACTTTGAAGACAAAGCCGGAAACTTTTGTTTCTTCGGGAGAAATCTTGCGTGGCTGTGCGGTTTGAATTTGCGGTTCGGGGCCATATTTGGCGATGCCGTCCATCAATTCCTTGACGCCGAACGAGTTGATCGCGGAACCAAACCAGATCGGGGTCAGCGTGCCATCCAACAGCGCCTGATGATCCAGCGGTGGCAGCAGTTCGCGGGCCATCTCAAGCTCTTCCAACAGCTGTTCCAGCAGATGCTCAGGGACGTGTTTGGCCAGGTTGGGGTCATCAAGCCCTTTGATTTCAATGCTTTCCGCGATCTTGTTGCGGTCGGCACGATCCATCAGTTCCAGACGGTCGCGCAGAATATCGTAACAGCCGATGAAATCGCGACCGACCCCGATAGGCCAACTGGCCGGGGTCACGTCGATGGCCAGGTTTTCCTGGATTTCGTCAATAATTTCAAAGATATCCCGGCTTTCCCGGTCCATCTTGTTACAGAAGGTCAGGATTGGCAGGTCGCGCATCCGGCAGACTTCGAACAGTTTCTGCGTCTGGCTTTCCACACCTTTGGCGCCGTCAATCACCATTACGGCTGCATCCACCGCCGTCAGGGTGCGGTAGGTATCTTCCGAGAAATCCGAGTGGCCCGGAGTGTCCACAAGATTGAAGCGAAAGTTATTGTAATCAAACGACATTGCCGATGCCGAGACTGAGATACCCCGGTCTTTTTCCATCTGCATAAAATCAGAGCGCGTGCGCCGGGATTCGCCCTTGGCGCGGACCTGTCCGGCCATCTGAATCGCACCACCATAGAGGAGGAACTTTTCAGTCAGGGTCGTCTTGCCGGCATCCGGGTGCGAGATGATGGCAAAGGTGCGACGGCGCGCGATCTCGGGCGGCAATACGGGGCGATTTGTGGCGGTATCTAGCATGAGCGCGCGTATAGGTAAGATATGGGCCAGAGGCAAGGAAAACGGGGGGTGACATGCGTGCACCCCCTGTGCACCGACATGCACCGGACGCTGATCTTGGGTCGTGTTAACCTTTGGCTGGCAATGTTGGCGGTGGGATTTAACACGAGGCAAACACATGGTCAGTCGCAATCAGGCCCGTAATGAAATGCTACACGAGCTGGAGGCGCTGCAGGAAAAGCTGGCCAGCGATTGGCTGGATGAGAGCCTGCCCGAGGACTGGCACGGGCTGGACACATGGCACGGGCCGGTGCGGGACAAAACACGCGTGACGATCCGGCTGGACGCCGACATGGTGCGCTGGTTTCGCAAGCTGGGGCCGGGCTACGGCGCGCGGGTCAATCAGGTGCTGCGGATCTATTGGACGGCGCTGTTGTGCGGCCACATCAAAGCGCACCAATACGACAACACGCTGCCGCGCCTGATGCTAGAGGCGCAGCGCATTCAGCGGGAGATTGGGGCTTAGGTTTTGATACTTACAGGGCGTTGAAGGCACGGGTCTTGATCTGATTTTGACCTTGATTTCGGCTTTTTGTTCACTTTATGTTCTTGTTAACATTTTTGAGTTTAAAAGGAGCATAATCGATGATCGCGGGAAGTTGTTGTTGCGGTGCAGTCAAATTTGAATTGTTGAATGCCCCGTCCATGGTCGGAACCTGTCACTGTGCAAGGTGTCGCAAGGTTGGCGCGAGCACGATTGCATTTGTGAGCAAGGGCGATCTTAAGTGGGTCGCGGGCCGGGAGCAGGTCCAGTTGTACCAACCGCAGGCTCCATATATTTATGGTCGGTGTTTTTGCAAAATCTGTGGAAGCTCACTTGGGGAAATCCTCTCGGAAGAGGACAGTTTTCCCATCGCCGCCAATGCGCTTGACGGGAATTTGGGTTTGAAGAACCAATCTCATGAGTTTGTTGGGGAAAAACCATCGTGGTATGAGATTTGCGATGATGCGCCGCAAAATGTTGGGCATCCTGAATCCGCATAGTGACCCTGGCTTTGAAAGGGGGAGATTTGAGGTGAAATTTTCAAGAGGTATTGAAGTAGCTTATGAGGCCCAGTTTACGACATAAATTCATTCAGGTGTGTGATGAAAAGATTGCCAAAAAAGGAGAGACGGTTGGTCTTTCTTTCTATGCGTTTTTTGCCAATAAGAATGATGATCCTGACCGTTTGATGGAAGCTGCGGAATGGTGGATCAAGACGCATGAGCTTGACCATTTTGAGAAGGCGCTGAAGATACGAAACATGATCAAATCGGGATTTTAACCGACTGAAATCACTGCGTACTGCGGTTGTTAATAGAGGACATGCGTTCAAAAAGATCGCTGAATTCTGTGGGAAATGTTTTGCGTGGGTCAGCGCATTTTTTGAATTTTCAGTTTGTCTAGCTTTGCCCTGATTTTTGTCGATTCCTCTGAGCGCATAAGAGCTTTGGCGATGGCCTTTAAGCTCATCCCTTTTGTTGCCAGCATGCGTAGCTTTTGAATTTCCTCTGATGTCCAAGCTTGGCGGTGGCGTTCGTAACGTTCTGCCATTGGGTTCGTCTACCTTGTGATTATATTGGAACTCTTATTCAGCATGGTCATGCGGATGGTGCCAGCGCAATGGCGAATGAGGTAGGGCCTGTCGATTAAACAAGTGCTGAGAAAACGTCTGTTCAAATTATTTGCGTGAACCTGACCTGAGTCTCATCACTATTCCGTTCTGTTTTGAATGGTGATTTTGCGGGCCATGTCGAAGGGGGGTGAAAGATGATACCTCCTCAACATGTATTACGTCACCGCGTTGAGGCGCGTTTTAAAAGGGCTATAGCGTCGGGGCGGTCCAATAGGGCTTTGGCGACGTCGAGGCCGTGGCCTTCGCGGTCGGTGTGTTTCAGCAGGGGGCTGAGTTTTTCCAGCAGATCCTCGGGCAGGGCCGGTTTGGTGCGGGGGTCAACCAGCATGGATTCGGCGGCGATGCCTTCGGCGTAGATGATGTGGTGGCGGTCGAACAGGATCTGGAAATAGTCGACAAAGCCGCCGTCCATCACCGTGACGGTGTCGTCATTGACCAGATGGCGGGCCTTGACCAAAAGCTCGGCTGAGCCCGCGCCGATTTGATCGGTGCGTTGATACACAAACAGGCGGTGGTCGGGGCTGACGGTCAGGTCGTGTTCGTTGTTGAGGGTTCCGGCTTTGATCACGATGGGGGCGAAATCGCCGGTGGCGCGCACGGTGCTTTGACCGATCCAGCGGATTTGCTGGACGCCATCATCACGGGTCAGGACCTTGTCGCCGATTTTCAGGTCTTCGATGCGGACCTGTGCGCCAGACCCCAGCGTGATGTGGGTGCCGCGTGTAAACGAAACGCAGGCGACTTGGGCGAATTTCTGGCGAGCGCTGTCGCGATCCATACCGACGAGGGAGTAGTCGGTTTTGGGGAACAGCGGGGCCAGCGGTAACAGATAGACGTCGGCGATATGGCCGGTCTCATCAACCTCGACCAGCACCAGTGCCTCGGTCGTGAGGCCATCGGGGGACATCAGGTTCAGGGTGCAATCCAGATGGATCTGCCCATCGGGGCGGCCCAACTCGGTGTCGCCCGCTATGTGAAAACTGCCGTCAGTGTGGGTTTCCAGCGACAGGCGGCGTAGATTCGCATCCAGATCAAGGCCGTAGATATCGGCCAGCATCAGATCATCCATCGGCGAGATCTCGTCCCCGAAGTTGGCGCCATTGATCACCGTAAAGGCATCGGCGCGGTAGACGGGGATGGATTGGATGGGGCTGATGGCGATCACGGGCAAAGGGTCTCTTGCTGTTGAGGGTACTGGAAAACTGGGTATTCGGGCGGATTTAACAAGTCAGGGATAGCGCCAGAATGTGGCGGATATCGGTCAGAGGTTCGGCGAAGTGCTGGCAATTGCTTTTGAGCTGGTGCTAACTCTGACGCAACAGCACATGCAAATGGAGAAATCGTGATGGATTTGGGAATTGCCGGAAAACGCGCATTGGTATCAGCCAGCAGCAAGGGCTTGGGTCTGGGCTGTGCCGAGGCTTTGGCTGAAGCGGGGGTCGACCTGATCATGACCGCCCGGGGGTCCGAGGCGCTGGAGGCGTCGGCGGCGGCGATCCGGGCCGCGCATGGGGTGGAGGTTGTGACCTTGGCCTGTGATGTGACCACGCAAGAGGGCCAAGCGCAGGTGATCGAGGCGGCTGCTGGCGTTGATATTCTGGTGACCAACGCGGGTGGTCCGCCCCCCGGCATGTGGTCGGATTGGGATCGCGATGATTTCATCAAGGCGCTGGATGCCAATATGCTGGCGCCGATTGCGTTCATGAAGGCGCTGTTGCCGGGCATGATGGATAAGGGGTGGGGCCGAGTGGTCAACATCACCTCGCAATCTGTCCGCGCGCCGATTGGTGTGTTGGGTCTGTCAAATGCGGCGCGGACCGGGTTGACCGGCTATGTGGCGGGCACGGCGCGTCAGGTGGCGGGCAAGGGCGTGACCATCAACAACCTGTTGCCGGGCATTCATGCAACAGACCGGGCGGTTTCATTGGATACAGGCGTGTCGACCCAGCAAGGGATCACGATGGCCGAAGCCAAAGCCGCACGCGAGGCGACCATTCCGGCGGGCCGATATGGCACGCGGCAGGAATTTGGCGCGGCCTGCGCGTTCATGTGCTCGCAGCATGCGGGGTTCATGGTGGGACAGAACATCCTGTTGGATGGCGGCGCAACCAACATCACGATGTAAGGGATGGTCCTTTGAAAGATCAGTTGTTCAATGTGCAAAAGGTCCGCTATTTGGCGGGCCTTTTTGATCAGGGTGGCTTTGACGCGGCGGCGTTTGAGGCACGGGTGATGTCGCGGTTGCTGGACCTGGAGCTGAAGGCGCGGATGGCGTGGATTGCCGCGTGTCTGGCCGAAGCGGTGCCCGGCGATCTGCCGGATGTGGCACCGGTGATCTTGCGTGCGCTGCCACCGCCGTTGGATCCGGGTAAGTCGGATGACGATTTCGGCGATTTCATCTTTGCCCCTTTGGGCGATTGGGTGGCTGAGATTGGGATTGAACACCCGGAACTGGCATTGGATGTGATCGAAGAGATCACACAGCGGTTTTCGATGGAGTGGGCGATCCGGCCGTTTCTGAATCGCTGGCCCGAGGTGGTGCTGGCGCGAATGCGGGATTGGGCCAGGCACGACAGCTATCACGTGCGCCGATTGGTGAGTGAGGGCACGCGCCCTCGTTTGCCTTGGGGCATGGCCGTGGGGCTGGGGTTAAGCGACCCGCTGCCCTTGTTGGATCAACTGCATGGGGATGACACGCGGTATGTCACGCGATCAATCGCCAATCACCTGAATGACATTGCCAAGAAAGACCCGGACATGGTGCTTGACCGTTTGGCGGAGTGGCGCAGCGCGGGGGACCAGAAGGCGGCCGAGCTGGACTGGATGACCGGTCATGCTTTGCGCGGGCTGGTCAAGGCAGGGCATCCCGGAGCGATGGCGATGTTGGGGTTTGATCCTGAGGCGGATCTGGCGGTTTCGGTTGCAGTCAGCGGCCCGGCCCAGATCAACGGGGCCTTGACGTTTGACGTTACACTTGAGGGGGTGGGTGAGGTGCCGGTGTTGGTGGATTACATCATCCATTTTCAGCGCCCGGGGGGCAAAGTGTCGGCCAAGGTGCACAAGTTAAAGCAGACCGTTGTCAAAGGCGGCGCGATCACCCTGAGCAAGGTGCACAAGCTGAAAGGCAATGCGACCACGTTCCGGTTGGTGCCGGGCGTTCATCGGTTGCAGATTCAGGTCAATGGCGTGGTGCGGGCTGAGACAGAGTTTGATCTGTTGCAGGCATAAGGGGCGGGTTGCCCCTTTGGTTCAGTTTGAGCGCGGGAACTGGTCACGCTTGTGTTAGGTTTCACGGCTAAGGATTGCGGGATGGGCTGCGAGACGTTAGCTCAGCCACAACGATCAGGATGAGGACCCTCGGATGAAACATGACTCTGTGCAGAATTATTATGGTGAAGTTTTGCAAAGCAGCGATGATTTGCAGACCAATGCCTGTTGTTCACCGGCAGACATGCCGGATCATCTGAAAAAGATCCTGAGCAAAGTCCATGACGAGGTTCTGACCCGGTATTACGGTTGTGGTCTGATTGCGCCGCTGGATCTGACGGGGATGCGGATTCTGGATCTGGGCTGTGGGGCGGGGCGCGATGTGTACGCCTTAGCCGCGATGGTTGGCGAAACTGGCCGCGTAGTGGGCGTTGATATGACCCCGGCGCAGTTGGATGTGGCGCGCGCACATGAGGCGTATCACGCCGAGGCGTTTGGCTTTGCTGAAAGCAACGTTGAATTCCACCATGGCTATATCGAAAAGCTGGACGAGTTGGGTCTTGAGCCGGGATCGTTTGATATCATCGTGTCGAACTGTGTGGTGAATTTGGCCACCGACAAGGGTGCGGTGTTGCGCGGGGCGTATAATCTGCTGAAACCGGGCGGTGAGATGTATTTCTCAGACGTGTATGCGGATCGTCGGGTGCCACAAGCGATGGCCGAAGACGAGGTTCTGTATGGCGAATGCCTGTCGGGTGCGCTGTATTGGAATGATTTCCTAAATATCGCCAAGGCGTCTGGGTTCAATGATCCGCGCCGGGTGACGCATCGCCCACTGACCATCGAGAACCCCGAGCTGGAGGCACGCATTGCGCCGTTGTCGTTCCTGTCGGCGACCTATCGGTTGTTTAAACTGGATGATCTGGAACCCGCCTGCGAGGAATACGGGCAGGCGGTGATTTACAAGGGCACGGTAGAGCACGCACCGCATGCCTTTGCGTTGGACGATCATCACGTGATCGAAACGGGCAAGGTGTTCCCAGTCTGTGGCAACACCTGGATGATGTTGAAAGACACGCGCTTTGCCGAACATTTCGAATTCATCGGGAATTTCGACACGCATTACGGAATTTTTGAAGGGTGCGGCGGTGAAAGCCCGTTTTTGCAAGAGTCTGGAAGCGAAGTCAGCTGTTGCTGATGTCTTGCGCCTGAAGGGGCGGGTTGCTATCCCGTCCCAAGTCCGATGAAATTGATCGGAAAAGGCAGTGAGGCTTGCTTTGAGCGCTGAAATACAGGCACCCCGGTTGGAAATCCGCAATATCGTGCGTCAGTTTGACGGGCGCGCGGTCGTGGATGACGTGTCCTTGACCATTAAGGCGGGGCAGGTGACCTGTTTGCTGGGGCCATCGGGCTGCGGCAAATCGACGACATTGCGCATGATTGCGGGCGTCGAGATGCAGGACAGCGGCGAGATCTATGTGGATGGCAAGCTGATCTGTGACACCGTGTTTCGTGTGCCGCCTGAGCGGCGTGAAATCGGGCTGATGTTTCAGGACTTTGCCCTGTTCCCGCATCTGAGCGTGGCGGATAATGTGGCCTTTGGTCTGAAGGGATCGAAGGCCGAAAAACGTGCGCGGGTCGAAGAGTTGCTGCATCGGGTGGATTTGTTCCGTTTTATCGACGGGTTTCCGCATCAGTTGTCGGGCGGTGAACAGCAGCGGGTGGCCTTGGCGCGCGCCTTAGCCCCGCGGCCGCGGATCATGCTGATGGACGAGCCGTTTTCGGGGCTGGACAATCGGCTGCGCGACGGCATCCGCGATGAAACGCTGAGCCTGCTGAAAGAAGAAGACGCCGCTGTTTTGTTGGTGACGCATGAGCCAGAAGAGGCGATGCGTATGGCCGATGAGATCGCCTTGATGCGCAGCGGAAAGATCGTGCAGCAGGGTGCGCCTTATAATGTTTATACTCGCCCGGTTGATCGGTCTGCGGTGGCGTTCTTTAGCGATACCAATGTGTTGCGGGCCACGGTGAACGGCGCGCTTGCGGAAACACCCTTTGGTCAGTTTCTGGCACCGGGTGTGGCAGATGGCACGGAGGTGGACATTGTGTTCCGCCCCCAACATGTGCGCATCGACTTTGACCGCAACGGGCGCGGACCGCTGCCAACCCCCAGCGATGGGGTGGCCGCACGGGGCATCGTGCAGCGCGCGCGCTTTTTGGGCAATGAGAGTCTGGTGGAATTCCGCATGGACTTTGATGGTGCGTTGTTGCGGGCGACGGTGCCAAATGTATTTGTGCCAGAAGCCGGTCGTGTGATGTGGCTGACGGTGCGGCGGGATCGCTGTTTCGTGTTCCCCGCCTCAGACGCCTAGACTGCCAGAGCGATAAGTCAGCCCCAGATATCCCCGATTGTATAGCCCTGTTGGAACGGATCACTTGGGTCCAGTGACCAATTGGCGGTGCCATAAATCCAACCTTGCCCCGATAGCGTTGGGATGATCGCCTCATAGGGGCCGACATTGGTGGTGTCTACGATCCGTCCCGTAAAGGTGGTGCCCATGGGGCCAGCGTTCACGTAATCCTGCCCGACCTCTAGCAAACCTTTGGCGTGCAGCACCGCCATTTTGGCGCAGGTGCCTGTGCCACAGGGGGAGCGGTCCAGAATACCGGTCAGGTTTTCGGGGCGGTTGGGGTCAAAGTCGCCGGTGGATAGTGTGATCGCGCCCAGACCATCGGTGCCGGGGGCCTTGGGCGGGGCGAACAGTTGCGAGATGGTCGGCCCGGTGATGGCGGGGTTTTCGGGGTGCACTACTGGTAACTGTTCGGCGGTGGCCACGCGCAGGGCCTCGGACAGTTTCACGATGGCTGCGCCGTTTTCAGGGGTCAGCTCCAGCCCGAATTGTGCGGCTTCGGCAAGAACAAAGAACATGCCACCCCATGCGACGTTGACCATTGCCTTGCCAAAACCGGGCAGGTCGATTTCAGCGTCCAGATGCATGGCAAATGCTGGCACGTTGCGAAAGGTGACGCGCGTGACCTTGCCGTCTGTGCAATTTGCCCGCACCTTGATCAGCCCGGCGGGAGCCTCGAGCGTCAGTTCGGTGATCGGTTCGACCATCGGCAGGATGCCGGTTTCCAGCAGGGTGGTCACGACACAGATGGTGTTGGAGCCGGACATTGGCGGGTATTCGGTCTGTTCCATGATGATGAAGCCCGCATCCGCCGCAGGGTCACAAGGCGGCACAATCACATTGCAGCAGAGTGCGGGATTGCCACGTGGTTCACGCAGCATCAGCAGGCGCACATCGTCTGCGTTTTTTTGCATCCACTGCATTTTTTCAAACACGCTGTTGCCCGGCATATGGGGCAGGCCGGCGGTGATGACGCGGCCGGGTTCGCCTTCGGCGTGGGCTTCGACGGCGGTGATGATACGGGATGCGCGCATTGGGGTTTCTCCTCTCCCTCAGATTGTTTGCACGCTAACGCCTGACGGAGCGTTACGTCCAGCGTTTGTCTTGCCTGTCGGGACTGGCAATTATCGTCTGGCTGGGATATCCCGGCCCCAAGATCCATTGTCGACAGAAGGCTGCTGCCATGAGCTTTGAAACACCCGGACCCGTTGAAACCACGTGGAGCGACGCGATTTCGCCCATCGAAGAAATCATCAACGAGGCGCGCAACGGTCGGATGTTCATTCTGATCGACCACGAAGATCGCGAAAACGAAGGGGATCTGGTGATTCCGGCGCAGATGGCGACGCCTGAGGCGGTGAATTTCATGGCGACCCACGGGCGCGGCCTGATCTGCCTGACCCTGACCGAAGATCGCATTGACGCGCTGGGTTTGCAGTTGATGTCGACCAACAATTCGTCCCGTCACGAGACCGCATTCACCATCTCGATCGAGGCGCGTGAGGGTGTCAGCACCGGGATTTCGGCGCATGACCGGGCGCGGACGGTTGCTGTGGCGATTGATGCGGGTAAATCCGGCGATGACATCGCGACACCGGGACACGTGTTCCCACTGCGGGCGCGGGATGGCGGCGTGTTGGTCCGTGCGGGTCATACCGAGGCTGCGGTCGATGTGAGCCGTCTGGCGGGGTTGAACCCATCGGGCGTGATTTGCGAGATTATGAATGACGACGGCACCATGTCGCGTCTGCCCGAGTTGGTCGCCTTTGCCCAGAAGCACGGGCTGAAGATCGGTACGATCAGTGATCTGATCTCGTACCGTCGTCGTCATGACAACCTTGTGCGTGTGACCAGCGAAGAGGTGGTCAACAGCGAGCATGGTGGCGACTGGACTATGCGGATTTATCGCGACGAGACGCACGGCGACGAGCACATCGTGATGATCAAGGGCGATATTTCGGGCGAAGAGCCGGTGATGGTGCGGATGCACGTGCTGAACGCGATGCGCGATGTCTTGGCGATTGGTGGGGCGAAACGCTCTGAAAAGCTGAGCAATGCCATGAACCGGATTGCCGAGCAGGGGCGCGGCGTTGTGGTGTTGTTGCGCGATGTGGATCACGCGGTGAAAACCGAAGGGGGCGTTGGTCAGGAAGTGTCGACCAAAGTGTTGCGCCAGTATGGTTTGGGGGCACAGATCCTGTCGTCTCTGGGGTTGAGCCAATTGACCCTGTTGACCAATTCGCCCGCCCCGAATGTTGTGGGACTGGACGCCTATGGGTTGGAAATCACCGGCACCAGCCGGTTGGACGAGGAGTAAGTCACATGGCCGGACATGAGCAGCATTACATCATGCCGCGTGCGGAATTTGACCGCGCCGTCAAGATTTTGATCGTTGTGTCGCCGTATTACAAAGATATCGCGGACAATATGGTTGCGGGCGCTGTGGCTGAGATCGAAGCCGCGGGTGGCTCTTATGAGATTGCCCAAGTGCCCGGTGCGCTGGAAATCCCGACGGCGATTTCAATGGCGGATCGTCAGGCGAATTTTGATGGATATGTGGCGCTTGGGTGCGTCATTCGCGGCGAAACCACGCATTACGATACGGTGTGCAATGATTCGAGCCGTGCCATTCAATTGATGGGGTTGCAGGGGCTTTGCATCGGCAATGGCATCCTGACGGTGGAAAACCGGCCACAGGCCGAGGTGCGTGCAGACCCGGCAGATCAGAATAAAGGTGGCGGAGCGGCCGCTGCGGCCTTGCATCTGATCGCACTCAGCCGTAAGTGGGGCGCTTTGAAGAAGGGTGTCGGTTTCAAGGCCCCTTCGGAGTCCATCCTGATGGCTGGCGATACCAACGGATCCACGACCGCATGACAAACGCAGACGCGCCCCTGTCGGGCAACCAGAAACGCAAGATGAAATCCGCCGCTCGGCTGTATGCTGTGCAGGCGCTTTATCAGATGGAACAGACCTCCCAGACCACCGAGCAGGTGATTGTGGAGTTTTTGAACCACCGGTTTGGGGCCGTCTATGAAGGCGACGAGATGCAAGAGGGCGACGGCGCCCTGTTTCGCACGCTGGTCAGCAATGCGGTGAACCATCAGGCGTTGATTGACCAGATGACTGACCGTGCCTTGGTGGCGAAATGGCCGATTGCCCGGATCGACCCCACGTTGCGTGGATTGTTCCGTGCTGCTGGCGCCGAGATGACACAGACCGAAACGCCGCCCAAGGTGGTGATTGTGGAGTTTGTGGATATTGCACGGGCGTTTTTCCCGGATGGCAAAGAAGCAAGTTTCGTCAATGCGGTTCTGGATCACATGGCGCGCGAGGCCCGTCCCGAAGCGTTTTAACGTTTATTCCGTATCCCCAGCTTGAATGGCCGTGCTGTTTGTATCTGCAACGGCGATGTTTTGATGCGTCAGGGCAGAGCCCGAGGCGGGGAATGCGTGGATTTCCAAAACCTCAAAAAGAATTAGCGCAGGCGACCATAAAGGGCACCTGCGCTAGATAGGTATGCAATAAACACTCCAAAACTTCTTGAAGACCACCACTCACAACAGAGGTTTCAAGACAGGATCGAAGATAGCTGAGCGAGTCTCAAATGGCTACTTATCGAAAACGATAGGTTGGTTTGATCTGACAAATAGAGCGAAAACGTGCCGATTTCTGCCAAAACGGCCGAAAAAAGCGGCGTATTGTCGATTCGGTTATGCGATCAGGAATGGTGTGTCATAGCGGGGCGCAAGAGCCCCATCTGGACGGCGCGCACCAATGCGGCTTCGCGAGTGGGGGCATTCAACTTTTCCCGAGCGGTTTTCAAATGCGCGCGAACGGTGACTTCTTTGATGTCGAGGTTGGCAGCAATCTGGTCGTTGCGCAGCCCGTCCCCCAACAGAAGCAGAACCTGCTTTTCGCGTTGTGACAAAGGCGGTGCGCTGGCCACGAGCGGTCCCAGGTCATGAATTCCACTTGGCACGCCTTCGGTTTCAGAGCCGAGGTTTGTTGCAATAACGGTGGCGAGAATACGCATTTCGCGCGCCTGCTCTGTCATGATCTGCTCGGCATCTGGCCGGTCGGAGCTGAGTATGACAATTTTCACCTCGTCATTGGGGCAGGGCACAACAAGACTGAACAGGTGGTGATACCCTGCGGTTTCCAAGCCGGAAAAGAGCTTGGATGCGATTTCTAGGTTGCTGGCTTTGGCCCGGCTTTCGGCGTTGACGTAGACGCTTTCGACACCGTTGGTGACTTGCGCCAGAATCGGGTCCCCTTCGGCGTAACCGCCATCGGAATAGATTTTCAACCAGTCCTCGGACATCGAGGTGCGGGCCCAGTGAATGACGCCGGATTCGGGAGAGAAGCTTGCCAGATTGAGGGCGTTGAAGCCGAACTTTGATAGGCTGGTGACAACGAATTCCCATCGTTCGCGATCAGTAAAGCGTTGTGACAATTCATCCAGAAGATCTAGGGCGAAAGAGCTAACGGATTGCATTCGGTATTTGGCTTTCTTCGGTATGGATGCCTTGGGCGAAAAAGACGCAGGTGCTTTTCTAAGGATATGCTCTAAATTTGGAATGTGTAAAGGAGAATGGTATGCCTAAATTGATCCGCCTCTACGTCACCCATGTTTTGATCGGGTTCGCTTTGTCCGCGTTGTTTACGGGATTGCTGCTGTGGTTGAACGTTGCCAACCTTTGGTCGTTGGTCAGTCGTTCGGATATGGGGTTGGTCGCTGTTGGAATGTTGTGGTTCACCAATGGGATCGTGTTCGCCGGGGTTCAGTTTGGCTGGGCCGTTATGAATATGGCCGAAACGCCCAAAGGTCCACGCCGTGGGACGCCAATCACACCAACATTGAAGGCCGTGCCTGCAGTTGCATCGAAATCGAAGACCAGACGTTAATTGTGAGTATATGCCCTGTCAGATGCGGGGCAGAAAGTGTGACGGGACCACCAAGCAACCGTGCGGTTTTGATTCCCGGGGACCTGTATGTACAGGTGGGCGCCAGTTAAACGGACCAGGGTCCGAGCAGAGCCAGCTCCCTTGGAAATGCTTAAGGCCACTGGAATGCTACCTGACACAAGAAGGGCAGAACCCGCCACGCCCCTAACTAGGGCGCGCGGCGGGGCGATACAAGGGGCCGCAGGGACTTATGCGGCCACGGTGTCATGCAGGGCTGTGCGCATTTGGTCCATGTGACCTTCCCACCCTTTGTCGAGCGCGAGGATCAGGCCGAAAGCTTCGGCGTGTTGGGGAAGACCTTGGTGGGTTAGAGACAGTTGCGTGCCGCCTGTTACCGGGGTCAGGGTCCATTTGACGGTGCTGACCGCATCGCCCATGGGTTTGATCGTAAACGTATATTCCAGAAATTCGGGTTCACGGGCTGTGCGTACCTCGCCCCAGATCAACAGATCCCCACTGTCGGCGCCGTGCATCTTGAGTGCTGCGCCTTGGGTTAGGGGGGCGTTGGGTTTGTGAAACCATTGGGCTAACAGGTCGGGGTCCGTCAGATAGGCCCAGACCTGTGACGGGGTGGCGTTCAGGTAAATGGATTTGTGCAAGATCTTATCAGTCATGAGATGTCCTTTGCTGTTTGGGTTTCAATGGCAGTTTTCAGGTTGGCGAGGCGATCATCCCAGAACCGATCAAAGTATTGGAACCAGTCCAGCACCGGGGCCATGCCTATGGGGTTCAGGCGGTTCACCCGTTCGCGGCCCCGAGGTTCAACGGTGATCAAACCGCCGTCTGACAGGACGGTCAGGTGCTTTTTGACGGCGGCACGGGTCATGTCGAATTGGTCGGTCAGCTGTGCAATTGTCATGTCATCGTGGGACAGCAGACGCACAATATCGCGCCGGGTCGGGTCAGAGAGGGCCCGAAAGGCCTGTTGTGTCATGTCGTTCATTTGGGTCCTCCTGTTTTGAGATACCATTTGGTATCATTATGATGTGATACTAAATGGTATCACGTCAAGGGTGATTTTCGGACTTGCTTTTTGTTTATGGTTTGTTCACGTTTGAGGGATGATGCCAGATCTTCAACCCGGACAGAGACTTGCGCGCGGCGTTGCCCGTCATTTGACCAGCCATGGTTTTGTTTCTGTTGAGGAATTCGTGCCAGCACGCGGGTTGCGCGTGGATGTGATCGGGCTGGGCCCCAAGGGCGAGATCTGGGTGATCGAATGCAAGTCCAGTCGCGCAGATTTTCAATCGGACAGCAAGTGGCAGGGCTATCTGGAGTGGTGCGATCGCTATTTCTGGGCGGTTGATCTGGAGTTTCCTACCGAGCTGCTGCCGGACGAAACTGGGCTGATCATTGCCGATTCCTATGGCGCAGAGATCATTCGCATGGGGCCTGAGGCAAAGCTGGCTCCGGCGCGGCGCAAAAAGATGATCCAGAAATTCGCCACGGATGCCGCGCGGCGCCTGTTGGCGCTGCGCGATCCAAGGATTTAGCCGGTCACGCTGCGCGCGGCCTGTGCAGCGGCGCGGATCTCTTCTGCAATTTCTTCGGCTTCTTCTGGATCGAAATCCATTGGGACCTCGATGCCTTGCGATTCGATAAAGATTCGAACCATGCCTTCGTCGGTTGGACCGATCTGCAGGTTGGCTTCGATTTCGCTTTCGGTGTTGATACCCATGTCTGTCTCCGCTGGATGCGGGTTTCTGCTATCGCCAAGTGGGTTGTAAATCAAGCAGGGTTCGGGGTTTGATGGGGTATGAGTACGGTAAACATACGTAGATTCGAACCATCAGATGCCGCATGGGTGATTGCGCAGCATGGGCAGCATTATGCGCAGGAAGAAGGATTCGACGACAGCTTTGGGGACTTGGTGACGCAAATCCTGAAAGATTTCGTAGATGGCCATAATCCAGCACGGGAACGGGGATGGATCGCAACCGTTGATGGGCAACGGGTCGGGTGCATTTTCTGTGTCAGTATTGGCGCTTATACGGCCAAGTTGCGGCTGTTCTTGCTGACACCACAGGCGCGCGGGCAGGGGCTGGGACATCGGTTGTTGAGCACTTGCATGGATTTTGCGCGTGAGGTCGGTTATAGTGAAATGGTACTTTGGACGCACGAAAGTCACCGGGCCGCTTGTGCCTTATATGCGGCGAATGGGTGGGAGATGGTCGACAGCACATCGGTTCATTCCTTTGGGGTGGATTTGATTGAACAAACTTGGCGAATTGATCTTTAACCCCCTTGCAAACCCTCGGAGACTTCTCTAAATCGCCCCTCAGTGCCGCCATAGCTCAGTAGGTTAGAGCGCCTGATTGTGGATCAGGAGGTCCCCCGTTCGAGCCGGGGTGGTGGTACCACTTCCTTCCTCTTTTAGCTTTGAAATTTAGATGCGCTCTGGCGTGTGGATGTCTGCGTTGGTGCGTGTGCACCCGGCTTTGCACAAATGGCGGGTCTGACGTGCTATTGTTGATTTGAAATCCCAGTTTATTCGAGAACACCCGGTTTTTGTTCGAATTTTTATGCAAGTTGTGCGGAATCGCCTAAACTGCTCTCTGGTGAACGGGGGAGTGTGTGTGATGCAGAACATAGATCGTGTTGAACACTGTGTATCCTTGCCTGATGATGCCCCGGAACAGGTCCGCCGCATGTGTGGGCTAGAGACCGACAGCGAGCTGCGGATTCTGTTCTTTGGCGGGCCGGGGGATGTGGTTGGAACCTTCAACCGCTGGGCCGAGGGGCATCAGGACCCCAGAACACCCGTAATCGCCTATTCCAGCATGTTCTACACCCTCTCACGCAAGCTGCGCGCTAAGGGGCTGATCCTGACCGAAAGCGATATCGCCCCTGACACCCCAGCAGATGATTTTGAGTTCATCTACACGCCACGCAAGCATGGCGGTGGGCGGATTGGCTATCGGATTGATGAATATAACTTTTGCCGGACGGGCAGGGACCGGGTTAAGCAGCTGAACCCGCATGTGATCATCATCGGAGGTGATGTGCCGAATGCTTTGGTCCGCACTCTCCCGGACAGTGCGCGGGTGATCCTTACGGTTCACAATGCCTTTTGGCCGATGGGGCAGCAGCCAACGGATTTCCGGGGGCAGAGACAGTTGGCGCGCAAACGTCAGGCGTTTCGTCGGGTGGATGCGGCCGTGTGTACCTCCCTCGAGTGCGCGCAGCAGTTAGAGGTTTTGGGCGTCCGACGAGAGACATGTTTTGTTGAGATGCCACAGATCTTGAGCCAGTTTGCACCGGATACACCCAGAGCACAGGACAGAGAGGCCCGGAGGCTTGTGTTTTTAGGTCGGGTCGAGCCCGAAAAAGGGGTGTTTGATCTTGTCTCAGCTTTTGACAGGCTGGCTGAAGACGCCCCTGATGTGACCCTCAGTATTGCGGGTGTTGGGTCAGCTTCGGCTGATCTGGAGCGGATGGTAGCCGCATCCCCCTTCAAGGACCGTATCACGCTGCATGGATTGTTGGGGGCAGAACAGGTGCATGCGTTGTTGGCGCAATCGGATCTGTTGATTTGCCCAACGCAGGACTTTGAGGGATTGGCGTTGGTGGTGATTGAGGCCGCAATCCATAATGTGCCATCCGTCACGAGTTCTATCGTGCCTGCGCGGGATTTGTTCCAGGAGGGCAGCGTTGAATTTCCAGCGCGCGATGTGGAGGCTTTGACCGAATGCTTGCGGTCTGTGGTTTTGGACAGAGACCGGTATCGGGAGATGACGGGTGCATTGCCCGCGTTGACAGAACGGTTTCTTGACAGGTCACAGTCTTGGGGGTCGATGATGTACAAGGCCCTGACGGTGTAAGTGTCCGTCGAGCGCAGAGTTTGAATTGATCATTGGGAAGGGTTTTATTTGAACGTATGTTCAGATAGCCTGCTATTATGGCACGTACCCAAGGTTCACATTCCGATATCACAGGCCCGCGTATTCGTGCGGCTGCTTTGCAATTGTTTGCGCGTCATGGCTATGCGGCTGTGTCGATGCGCCAGATTGCCAAAGAGGTGGGCGTGCAGGCGGGTGCGTTGTATAATTATACCCCGGATAAGCAAAGCCTGCTGTTTCGCCTGATGCGGACCCATATGGACGAACTGCTGAGCGCGCGCGCCGCGCGGGGCGATTTTGCGACTGCTGTGGAGGCGTTGGAAGATTTCACGCGGTTCCACATCCGGTTCCACTCGGAACGGCCAGAAGAGGTGTTTATCGCCTATATGGAATTGCGCAATCTGAGCCCTGACAATTTTGCCACGATCGAGGCGTTGCGCCGCCAATACGAGGATGAGTTGGAAGCGATTGTGCAGCGCGGCATTTCTGAGGGGGCATTTGCGGTGTCTGACACCAAGATCCCGGCGATGGCGGTGATTGCCATGTTGACCGGGGTGAACACCTGGTTCAGCAGCGGTGGGCGTTTGTCTTTGGACGAAGTTGAAACGATCTATTGGAACATGGTGCGCAAGGCCGTGGCAGCCTGACTTGTTAGGGCGTTGAAGCCTCTGCCTGGTATAGCCGTGCCCAAGCTTGGTTTGTTTGATCAGAGAGTTTAGCGGTAGGGGCAGTGATGTCTGTGGCTAGGGCTGGGTCCAGATCCAGTGCATCCAAAATGCGGGCCAGTTGTTGCGCCGGGGCGTGGGACAGGTCGTCGTAAGAAACGCGCACTGGGGACAGGCGCTGTTGATCAAACCACCTCTGCCATTGGGCGTCAAAGGCGGTTAGTGTGGTGATGTGTTCGGAAATGCGCGCGGCGTCGTAAGTCGGGGTTTGCGGGGCGGACAGCCGTTCCAGTTCAGAGCCATCCGCCGCCTTATGCCAGAGGCCAGATTGTTCTGCTATGACACGCGAGATCGCCTGATCCAGTTTATTGTCTCGGGTCAGGTGGATGAAGAGCGTGCGCCCAAAGGCGGTGTGAATGCGGTCTGCGTCGTGTGTTTGGTCCGGGTGCAGAACGGCCAATTTTTGCATAAAGAAATCAAAGCTGTGGCGTTGCAGGCGTAACCCGAACATTCCGGTGGTGCCGGTGCCAGTTTGGCGCGCTGCCTCAAATATCGCGGACAAGCGCGAGACTGGATCTGCAAAATGGCGATCTGACAGGCCGTAGTCGTCCAGCCAAGCCGCGATGGAGGGTTGGTGAAAATGAGAGCCCGGGTGACCGGATTGTCCGGTGGCCTCTAGCAGTTTGCACAACAGGGTGCTGCCGCTGCGGGGGCTGGTGCAAATGATATAGGACTGAAAGCGGGGGATGCCGAGGCCTTTCACGAAATCCAGTGGCGCGGCCCGGCATGATCGCCGGGCCGCATGTTGCGTGAGTGTATCTGGATCTTGCGTTGGTTTGGAACGCCTGAATTCATAAATGGCAGGCGAAAGGCGTTTAGTGCGCGGCCTTGATGAAGGTGTCATTGCGCAGATCGCGCATGGCTTGGCGGATTTCTTCTTTGGTGTTCATCACGATGGGGCCGTGCCATGCGACGGGTTCATTAATAGGCGCGCCGGAAATCAGCAGAAACCGGACGCCGTCGGGGCCAGCCTGGACGGTGATCTCGTCCCCGGTGCCAAACCGGACCAGAGTACGATCTCCGGACATATCGCGAATGTTCACATCCTGACCGGCGACCTCTTTTTCCAGTAAAACGCCCGAGGGGGCGGAAGCATCCGCAAAGGCAGCCTGACCTTCAAAGACATAGGCAAAGGCGCGGCGATAGGTGTCGATGGGAAAGGTGCGTTTCACCCCGGCCGGAATTTGGATGTCCAGATATTGTGGGTCTGCGGCGATGCCTTTGATCGGACCGGTTTTGCCCCAAAAGGACCCGGTGATGACTTTGACACGGGTGCCATCGTCGTCGGTTATGACCGGAATTTCAGTGCTGGGCATATCTTGGTAGTGGGGTGCGGTCATTTTCTGATCAGCCGGCAGGTTACCCCAGAGCTGAAACCCGTGCATTTGCCCGTTTGCGTTTCCCTGTGGCATTTCCTGATGCAGGATGCCGGATCCGGCCGTCATCCATTGAACATCACCCGCGCCCAGTGACCCCTCGTTACCGAGCGAGTCTGTGTGATCGACTGTACCAGACAATACATAGGTGATGGTTTCGATGCCGCGATGGGGGTGCCATGGGAATCCTTTGGTAAAATCCGCGGGGTGTTCGTTGCGAAAATCATCGAACAGCAGAAACGGGTCCAACTCGCTTGGGTCATGAAACCCAAAGGCGCGGTGCAGTTTGACGCCTGCACCTTCAAGGGTTGGTGTGGCCGGGCGAGTTTCAAGAATGGGTCGGAGGGACATGAGGTGTCTCCTGTTGCCTGAAGATGTGACCAAGTTAATCTGTGCGTCTGTATTAACAACTTGCGCAAAGACACGGCTGATGTGCGATTTTGCGTAAGGGCGGGTCGGTTGAACAGAAAAGCGGTGTCCCCTCGGGCGATTTCAGGATAAGCGCAGGCTGCCACAAACCTGGAGAGCACGCCCGTGTCACAAGATAATCGCGCAGAAGAAGAGATTTTGGCCGTGGTCGAGGCCTCACCCACGCGTCGCTGGATGGGGATTGGCGTGTTGGGGATGCTTGGTGCGTTGGTGCTGTATGTGGCCTTTGCCACGCCACCAGAATTGCAGTGGCAGGTGTTTTTGGTGATTGTTGGTGTTGTGGCGCTGTGGGCCGCGCATCGCATGCATCAGGCCACAACCCATCGTTTGGAACTGACTATGACCGAGTTGCGCTCAAGCTCGGGTGTACGGTTGGCTTTGGTCGAAGACATCGAGGCGATGGATCGGGGGGTGTTTGCCTTTAAGCCATCCAATGGCTTTTTGTTGCGCACCAAAACAGCGGGTGGGCGGACGTGGCAACCGGGGTTGTGGTGGCGTATGGGACGTCGAATTGGGATTGGTGGTGTCGCGCCGGGGTCTCAGACAAAATTCATGTCCGAGACCCTATCAGCATTGATGGCGCATCGCGGTTAACTGGCCCAAGCCACCTGATCGGTAAAGCGGGGACGGGTAAACACGAAGTTGTCGAGAGATTTTGGCGTGATACCAACCTTGAAGGGAGGCACGTAGAAATCTTTCGTTTCAACCAAAATGACGTTGTCCTGGTTTGGCATTTTGGGCAGCTTATCTTTGATGTCTAACACGGTGGTGTTGTTGAGCGGATCGCCGAATTCTCCGCGCACCTTGGACCATTTTACAACATGCTTGTTTTTCCGCCCATTCCATTTGATCACTGAAATGCGCATTGTTGTCCCAGCGGGATTGCGCGTCATCACTGAGAATAGCGTTTGCATCGAGTCGATGTAGGTTTCGTCGATCCCTTGAGTCTCGCGCGAAATTAGGTCGCTGATGGTATAGGCTGCCTTGAGGTTGGCCGCACTTTGACGGTAGCCATCAAAGAAGGTGTAGCTTGCCATAAGGGCCCAGGCCAACATCGGAAACAGGATCACGAATTCAACAGCGACTGCTCCGTCCGTATCCCGGGCAAAGGATTTGATGTAGCGGGAAAATCTTGACTGTTTCATGAGTTAACGCGGCTCCTGCACGAATGCGCTCATAGCGACGAGGGCGTATTGTTTGTCAGCATTGTCGCTGATCTTGCGACCCAATGTCGACGTTGGAAAGACAGGTGAAATCTTGACGCAAGCGCGCAGGATCATCAGATCGTTGCTTTGACCATTTTCGAAACTGCGGACGGGTTTCACTTCTTCGGATTTGTCGGTGCAGTCTGCTGTGCTTGGAATAGAGATCCCAACACGCGGGTTTTGCTGGATCATTTCAAGGCGCATGTTTTCATCACAGTTCTTGATGAATTGGGCGCGTTCACAGATCGTTTGCTTGATGGCGTCATGCTGCAATTGCGCACCGGTTCCAAGCTTGATGTCACGGACAGTGATATCTACTGCGCGCTCTAACATGCCCTGATGAAGGGATACAAAGCCCAATTCAAAACCGGACAAAAGCAGACCGACCATGAGCGGGAACACGATGACGAATTCAATGGTTGCGTTGCCCGCTTCCGAGTAGCGCAGCTTTCTTAGGTAATTCTTAAGGTGGCGCTTCATTGGGTCAACCTCAGTTTGCGGATGGAAGAAGCAATTGATGTGAATGCATCTTCGATTTCGAGACCTTCAACGTCATAGAAGTGGCTATCAGAGCTGGCACATTTCTTGAGAATGTTCAGGCCTGCGGTAGGAGCTTCGAAACCGATTGTGTAGACGATGTTGCCGGCATCTTTGGCAGCGCCGCAGATCGCTAGCGAGCGGGTGTCTTTTTCAGTGCCGCCGTAGCCTTTGCCGACTTTATTGAACCACAGGTCCTGTGCATTGTAGGAGCCGATACGTTGGGCTTGCAGGTTTTTGTGCCACTGGACGGTGGTGTAGTCCCACAGCTCAGGGAAGGATAAGTTTACGGCTGTTCCAGGTTCGTCATAGGTATTGGTGGTGGTGGTTTCCACCCAATCCCAGTCATAACAGCCATAGTAGCGTCTATCGCGACAGATCCATTGGCCCGTGGTCTCGGTCACGGTGTATTGACCATTGCCATAGGGGTGATCGTTCCAGCTTTTGTTGTTGTGCCAGAAATACTCGTCCCGGACTGAGTCATATGTTGAATAGACCTGTGCATTGCTGTTCCACCAAACAGGTGAATTACCTTCACGGTAGGGTGGCAAAATTTCACCCTGACTGGTGTTCTGGCCGTCTGTCATCAAAACGATCACCTTGAGCGTTTCGCCTGAATCCCGTGTGTAGGGGCGGTCTTTGAAGGTGTCGGCGACGTTTTCGTCGGTGATCAGACGCTTGATGAGCTTATTGGTTGAATTGTCGACCAATCCAGCACCCCATTTCATACCGATGTCGATAGAAGTGTTGCCGCTTGCGGTCAGGTTGCCGATGTAGGTCTTCATTTTTTCAGTATCGCTTTGCATCACAAGGATGTCGCGTTCTGGGCGATTACGGCAATCAACCCAGCTGGTGATCGGCTGATTTGAAGAGCGGTTGTCGTAGTTCTGGTGGCTCCAGATCGAACCGTTCAATGTGCGAGGACGGCTGACGTCGGGGTCCAGGTTGACGGTGTTGAAATCCGCCTCGCTGAAATTGATGCAATTCGCGTGACGGTTTTCACCGGTCGTTGTCATGTGCTTCATCAGGTAGTCGGGCACAGAAACTTGTGAGGAATACGGCACGATCGAGATCGACAGTTTGCCGTCAACTGTGTTGTCGTCCATTTGCTGTACAAATTCTTTGGCCGCGACCTTGAGCTTGCTCAGGCGTGAGTAAGAATTCATCGAACCAGACACATCAAGGACCAGAGAAATTTCAACTCCGCCCACGCTTTCTTCGGCGCTAGCCGAGGCAGGGGCCGTTAGGGTATCAATGCCCGACATGTGCATGAACTGGGTTGGGAAAGTCGCGTTGGCTTTGGCCGAAACGATCCGATAGCCGATGCCGGGTGTGATCACCGGATCTTCGAGAAAATCAACCAGCTCAGCTTTTTCAAAATAGTCGCGTACCACGGCTTTGGGGTCGAGGGTTTGATCAAGGTCAGCTGCAGCAAGAACAGCACGATCCAGCGTATACTGAAGACGCGTGCGATCGCGTTCAAAGCGCATCAGATCAATCCCGATTCCCGCGACCATGAGGATCAGAAGAAACGAAAACAGGGCAAAAATGGTCAAAACACCATCTTCGGTGTCGCGAAAACGCAACAGGCGTGTGGTGGCCCAAGAATGCGGAGACCGGGGGCCTTCGCGGGTGAATTTGGAACATTGGCTCATTTTTTACCTCTTTCCTCGACACTGGAATCCAGTTCGCAGGACACAGTTCTGTTCTGTAAAATTGCATGGGGAAGGTGGCAAGAATGGGGCAGAAACCGCGCCAATTCTGGGAATTTACCTGTAGTTCTTGCACATTAGCAGATGTTTCACGACGGCTGTTTCCTGCCCGGGAACAATGGCTGATTTTGTCGTGATTGGTGTGTCGATTCGGATTTGGGAAAATAATAGATTTTTGTAAAGTGCTTAATTTTGTCGCACTTGTTAACGGAAAGGCCATAGTAGGGCTGCGACAAAACGCCATGAGATGAGTCGCAAAGGTCATGGAGGAAATAATGACCCGCAGTAATGAGCCAAGCTTTCGTGAGAGTGTTGATCTGATGTTCAACAGGGCGGTTGCCCTGATGGATTTGCCCCCAGGATTGGAAGAAAAGATCAGAGTTTGTAACGCGACTTATACGGTGCGGTTCGGGGTGCGATTACGTGGCCAGATGCAAACCTTTGTCGGGTATCGTTCGGTGCATTCCGAACATATGGAGCCTGTCAAAGGCGGTATTCGCTTTGCACCGTCCGTCAACCAGGATGAGGTCGAGGCGCTTGCGGCGCTGATGACGTATAAATGTGCGCTGGTTGAGGCGCCGTTTGGCGGCTCCAAGGGCGGCCTGTGCATTGACCCTCGTCAGTATGACGAACACGAGTTGGAACAGATCACCCGGCGATTTGCCTATGAACTGGCCAAACGCGACCTGATCCATCCCAGCCAAAACGTGCCTGCGCCTGACATGGGTACGGGGGAACGGGAAATGGCATGGATTGCGGACCAATACGCCCGGATGAACACCACGGATATCAACGCGCGGGCCTGTGTGACCGGCAAGCCGTTGAACGCTGGTGGTATCTCGGGCCGGGTCGAGGCAACTGGGCGCGGCGTGCAATATGCGTTGCAGGAATTCTTCCGCGATCCGCGTGACATGGAAAAGGCTGGGATGACCGGCTCGCTTGATGGCAAACGGGTGATCGTGCAGGGGCTGGGCAATGTGGGATACCATGCTGCCAAGTTCCTGAGCGAGGAAGACGGTGCGCGCATCATCGGCATTATTGAACGAGACGGGGCGTTGTTTAACGCGGACGGTCTTGATGTCGAAGGGGTGCACAACTGGATTGTCAAACATGGTGGCGTGACAGGGTTCCCCGATGCGACCCATGTGGCGGATGGTGCTGCGGTGATGGAGGAAGAATGTGACATTCTGATTCCGGCTGCGATGGAGGGGGTGATTAACCTGTCCAACGCTGCGCGCATCAAAGCGCCACTGATCATCGAGGCGGCGAATGGTCCGGTGACGGCCGGTGGCGATGAGATTCTGCGCAAAAAGGGCTGTGTGATCATTCCGGATATGTATGCAAACGCGGGTGGTGTGACGGTGTCCTACTTTGAGTGGGTCAAAAACCTGAGCCACATCCGCTTTGGCCGGATGCAGCGCCGTCAGGAGGAAGCGCGTCACCAGTTGGTGATCGACGAATTGCAACGACTGGATAACTATCTGGGGGATGCATGGTCGATGTCGCCTGACTTCAAGCAGAAGTATCTGCGCGGTGCAGGTGAGCTGGAATTGGTGCGCTCGGGTCTCGATGACACGATGCGGATTGCATATCAGTCCATGCGCGAAGTCTGGCACAACCGGGGCGATGTCGAAGATCTGCGGACAGCCGCATATCTGGTTTCGATCGAAAAGGTTGCTGCAAGCTATCGCGCCAAAGGTCTGTGATCTGAAGTTCGAAAATTTAAACGGCGCGCAGGATTTGCGCGCCGTTTTTTTGACCACTGGGTCTGATTGATCCCATCAGGGATCGGGATAGGAAACGACGGAGCGCAAGGACGCGTCCGCGTGGCTGTTCCAATATGCCTCTGTTAGCAACTGTGTGATGGGTCCGATATTGCCCGTTCCAATGGGGTCTCCATTGATCCGGGTCAGGGGCATCACTCCGCCAGCGGTCGAGGAGATAAATGCCTCGTCAGCGGTGCGCAGGGCCTCTGACGAGACAGCGGCCGCGGTGCAGGGGATTTGATGCAGAGCACAAAGATCAAAGACTGTTTGCCGAGTGATACCTAGCAAAACACCATGTTCTGGTGTCGTGACGCACCCATTCTTGACGGTGAACAGGTTGAATCCGGGACCTTCGGCAAGGGTGCCGTTGGCATCTTTCAGGATCACTGTCTCTGCGCCTTTGTTGTAGGCGTCATAGAGGCCGGTGATGAGATCGAGCCAGTGATAGTTCTTGATCGTCGGATCGACCGAGGGCGGGGGAATACGCACTACGTCAGAAATCGCGGCATGCAGACCGCGCTGCATCTGGTCGCGATTGGCGACAGATCCAAAGGGGATGGCAAAGGCGATAAAGCGATTGACCGCGTCGAGGGTCACGGCTGAAGGTGGGTGATGTCCCGCGCGTGCAAATGAACTCTACATAGGCGTTTTGCAATCCGGATAGGGCCACACAGTTGTGCAAGATCGCTGCAATCTGACCAGTGTCATAGGGGATCGACATGTGCAATTTGTCGAGCCCATTCAGGAACCGGTCGATGTGAGCGTCCAGTCGAAAAAATGCACCCTTCCAAACGTGGACCACATCATAAGTCGCATCTGAATGCAGAAACCCATAATCCAATACTGAAATCCGGGCTTCGCTCATGGGGAGGTATTGCCCATCCATATACGCGACACCGTGGGGGTAGCAATGCGGGTCCACATAGCGGGAAGAGAGTTCCAAGCGAGAGGGCATGAGTGTTGCTCCTGTGACTGCTTTGCGAGAAAAGTGTTGCGGTGTGGCTGGGTGTTTGACCGGAGCGCGCTAAGTTTGAGCGGACCCTAATCGGAGTAAACCATGTCGCGCTATATCAAATTTGTCACTGCTGCCGTGTTGGCGACGAGTGTCATAGCTGCACCCGGATATGCCCAACAACGCACCGGCTGGTTCACGGTTGTGGACGGTTTGGCCGTCTATCAGGGCAATTCGGATCTGAGTGGTGGTGGCGAATTCAGTGCGAACCGTGCCTTCTTGAGGGCGGGAGGGCTGTACAGGTTCGAGAATGGCACCTCGGCTGGGCTGTTCGTGAGTTATGGGCAGTTTTCATATGACTTTAGTTCAGGTGGCAATCAGCCTTGGAGTGATATTCGTGACATTCGGATATCGGCACCGATGCGATTTCAGTTGGGTGGTAATGCCGATTTGTTTGTGTCTCCGCAGGTCCGGTGGGATTATGAGCAAGGGGTCAGCGCGTCAGATGGGCGTACCTATGGTGTATTCGCAGGCGTCAGTTGGCAGGTGAACCAATCGCTGCGCATCGGCCCGGCGTTCGGGGCATTTTCTGAATTGGGCAACAGTGAGACCGAAGTGTTCCCTGCGCTGTTGGTGGATTGGGACATCGCCGATCAATGGAACCTGAGCACAGGCACCGGGTTGGGGGCCACTCAGGGCCCGGGGGTGTCGCTGCGATACAAGCACAACGACCAGTTCAGTTTTTCCCTTGCGGCCCGGTCAGAGCGCGTGCGCTTTCGGTTGGATAACGCAGGTCTTGCCCCGGGGGGCGTTGGCGAAGACAGTAGCATCCCCATCGTTTTGTCCGTTGATTATACGCCCAACCCCGGAGTCAGCCTGAATGCGTTTGTAGGTGCGGAGCTGAATGGTCAATTGTCGCTGGAGTCCGCAGCCGGAACCGAAATTAGCAATCAAAGCTACAGCACCGCACCAATTGCGGGGCTTGCGATGCGGGTGCGGTTCTGAGGCTGACCTCTTGCACCTAAGAAATTTGCCCGATTGCAGTGATCACGTCGCGCTTGCATTGCCACTGGTCGCAGATGGGCAGCATTTTGTCGAAAAGGGGGATGGCGTGGTAAGGGGGCGTTGTTACGTTTCTGGCAACGGGTTCACTGTGACCCACGCAAAAGGAAAGACATCATGCGATTTTCAGGCCTTCGTGTTCTGAAGGAAGGGTTGACTGGCAACAAGGGGTGGAAGCCTCATTGGCGCGATCCTGAGCCCAAAGCTGAATATGACATTCTGATCATTGGCGGCGGGGGTCACGGGCTGGCCACGGCTTACTATCTGGCCAAAGAGCATGGTCTGACCAATATCGCGGTGTTGGAAAAGGGATATATCGGGGGCGGCAATATTGGCCGGAACACCACGATTGTCCGGGCCAACTATTTCTTGCAGGGGAATTCGGAATTCTATTCCCATTCGCTAAAGCTGTGGGAAGGTCTGGAAGAAGACCTGAACTATAACGTGATGCATTCCCAGCGAGGCATCATCAACTTGTTCCATTCGGATGGTCAGCGCGATGCACGGGCGCGTCAGGGCAATATGATGATCAGCCAAGGCGATGATGCGATCATGCTGGGCCGGGATGAGTTGCGCGGAATGCTCCCTTACTTGGATTTCGACAATGCACGGTTCCCGATCTATGGCGGACTGTATCACCCACGTGGCGGCACGGCGCGCCACGATGCGGTGGCGTGGGGGTTTGCCCGCGGGGCGGATCAGCGCGGCGTGGATCTGTTGCAGAACTGCGAAGTGACCGGCATCGACATCGAAGATGGTCAAGTGCGCGGCGTTCAGACCTCGCGCGGGGCGATCAAGGCCAAGAAAGTTGCGATGGTTGTGGCAGGGCGCTCAAGCCAGGTTGCGGCGATGGCAGGGATGCACCTGCCGATTGAAAGCCACGTTTTGCAGGCCTTTGTGACCGAGGGTCTGAAGCCGGTGATCGACAATGTCGTGACCTTTGGCATGGGTCACTTTTACATCAGCCAGTCGGACAAGGGCGGGCTCGTCTTTGGTGGCGATCTGGATTTCTATTCTTCCTATGCTGCACGGGGCAACCTGCCGACGGCGGAACATGTGATGGAAGCCGGCATGGCGATGATGCCGATGATCGGTAAGGCCAAGATGCTGCGCAGCTGGGGCGGGATCATGGATATGTCGCCGGATGGGTCGCCGATCATCGACCGGACCCATATTGACGGGCTCTATGTGAACTGTGGCTGGAACTACGGGGGCTTTAAGGCCGTGCCGGGGTCGGGCAACGTGTTTGCGCATCTGCTGGCGACGGATCGCTATCACGAGAATGCGACACGGTTCCAATTGGACCGGTTCCGCACCGGGCGTGGCATTATCGATGAAGAGGGCAAAGGCTCTCAGCACAATCTGCATTAGGGAGCGGGACTGATGTTGGATTTGAGAATTGTTGAAAAGATGAAGATGGGAGAGGGATCATGAGGATCATCTGTCCACATTGCGGGGAACGTGATCGCCGCGAGTTTTACTACAAAGGGCATGCTGTCGCTTTGGATCGCCCGGCACCGGATGCCGGGGTCGAGGCTTGGGACAACTATGTCTATCTGCGTGAAAACCCGGCAGGCAATACGCGGGATCTTTGGCAGCACGAAGCGGGCTGTGGCGCGTGGATCGTCGTCGAGCGCAATACCATTACACATGAGATTACGGACACGACCTGGGTCACAGATGCCGTAGCGGGGGACCCGTCATGAGGATCGCAGGAAAAGGTCTGTTAGACCGATCCAAATCGGTGTCGTTCAGTTTTGATGGCACGCGCTATGCTGGGCTTGAGGGCGACACGCTGGCCTCGGCTTTGTTGGCCAATGACGTGCGTCTGATGGCGCGGTCGTTCAAATACCACCGTCCGCGCGGTGTGTTGACGGCTGGCAGCGAAGAGCCAAACGCGCTGATGACCGTTGGTTCGGGGGGCTCGCAAGAGCCAAACGTGCGGGCCACGGTGCAGGAAGTGTTCAACGGCTTGGATGCGCGCAGTCAGAACCGCTGGCCGTCGTTGCAGTTTGATCCGATGGCGATCAACGATCTGGCAGCGCCGTTTCTGGGCGCAGGGTTTTATTATAAGACTTTCATGTGGCCGCGCGCGTTCTGGGAAAAAGTTTACGAGCCGATTATCCGCAAGGCGGCGGGACTGGGTGCGCTGTCTGGCGAACCAAATGCCGATATCTATGACAAGGCTTATGCGTTCTGTGATCTGCTGGTGATCGGGGCCGGTCCAACGGGTCTGATGGCGGCGCTGGTCGCGGGTCGTGCTGGGGCGGATGTCATTCTGGCTGACGAAGACAGCCGCATGGGTGGACGTCTGTTGGCGGAAACCTATGAGATCGACGGTAAGCCCGGACATGTTTGGGCGGATGAGGTTCTGAGCGAGCTGAAGTCGATGGACAACGTCCGTCTGATGTCGCGCACCGCGATTGTCGGCGCGTTTGACAACGGCACCTATGGTGCGTTGGAACGGGTGCTGCAGCACACGGGCGACCGCCCCAAGGGCGGCGCGTTGGAGACATTCTGGCGGATCGTGGCCAAGCGGTCGGTGCTCGCCACCGGAGCCTTGGAACGTCCGGTTGCATTCCGCAACAATGACCGTCCGGGGATCATGACGGCTGGTGCTGTGCGGGCCTATCTGAACCGCTGGGGCGTCAGCGCTGGGCAGCGTGTTGCGATCTTTGGCAACACCAATGATGTCCACCGCACGGCGCGGGATTTGTTGGCCGCCGGGGTGCATGTGTCGGCGGTTGTCGACAGTCGCCATGATGCACCGATGACTGATGACTATCGCGTCTATCGTGGGGCACAGGTGTGCAACAGTTCCGGGCGCAAAGGCTTGGAAAGCATCACCATCCGCAGCGCCAGTGGCGAAACCAAGGTGCAGGCCGATGTGTTGGCGATGACCGGTGGGTGGAACCCCTCGGTGCATTTGACCTGTCACATGAATGGGCGTCCGACGTGGCAGCGCGATATTGCGGCCTTTGTTCCGACGCCGGGATCGGTGCCGGGCATGCATGTGGCCGGGTCTTGTAACGGGACATTCTCAACTGCGGGCTGTCTGCGCGATGGCGCGGCGGCGGCAACTGCTGCGCTGGGCGAGTTGGGGCAGAGCGCGCCAGATGTGGCGCAACCGCATGCCGAGGATATGCCTTATGAAATCGCGCCGATGTGGGCGGTTCCGGGCAAAGGGCGCGCATGGCTGGATTTCCAGAACGACGTCACGGTCAAGGATGTGAAACAGGCGGCGGTCGAAAACTTCCGCTCGGTTGAGCATATGAAGCGCTACACCACGCAAGGCATGGCAACCGATCAGGGCAAGAACTCGAACGTTGCGGCGTTGGCGGTTTTGGCAGATGCGACGGGGCGGGGGATCTCGGAAACCGGGACAACCACCTTCCGTCCGCCGTTCAACCCGGTGGCGATTGCCGCCTTTGGAGCCGGTGGGGCTGGCAAAAGTTTTGCGCCCGAGCGGTTCACCACATCGCACAAGGCCACTGTCGAGCGCAAAGCGCCGATGATCGAGGCGGGTCTGTGGTATCGCCCCAGCTATTTCAGCAAGGCGGGTGAAACCACTTGGCAGGAAAGCTGCAATCGTGAGGTCGGCTATGTGCGCAACGCCGTGGGTGTGGCGGATGTGTCAACGCTGGGCAAGATCGACATTCAGGGGCCAGATGCGGCGGCGTTTCTTGATTTCGTCTATTGCAATATGTTCAGCACGCTCAAAGTGAACCGGGTGCGGTATGGCTTGATGCTGCGCGAAGATGGGTATGTCATGGATGACGGCACAACGGCACGATTGGGGGAAAATCACTATGTGATGACCACCACGACGGCTGGTGCTGGCGAAGTGATGAAACATCTGGAATTTGTCGCACAAGCCTTGCGTCCGGATCTGGATGTCACGTTTACTTCGGTGACGGAACAGTGGGCGCAGTTTGCGGTCGCGGGTCCAAAGGCACGCGGATTGTTGAACGAAATCCTGTCCGAGCCGCTGACCGACGAAGACTGGCCGTTCATGGCCTGTGGCGATGTTAAGGTTCTGGGTGTGGATGGGCGATTGTTCCGGATCTCGTTCTCGGGCGAACATGCCTATGAGATTGCTGTTCCGGCCCGCTATGGCGACAGCCTGTTCCGCAAGCTGGTGCAACGCGCAGAAGAGCTGGGCGGCGGTCCTTATGGGATGGAAGCGCTGAACGTGCTGCGGATTGAGAAGGGGTTCATCACCCATTCGGAAATCCACGGACGCATTACGGCCTATGACATCGGCATGGGGCGGATGGTCTCGGCCAAGAAGGACTGTATGGGCAAAACCATGACCCAGCGGCCCGGATTGGAAGAGCCGGGGCGCGAAGTGCTAGTGGGGCTCAAACCTGTTGAGGCTGAGGGGCAGATCCTTGCGGGGGCGCATCTTTACAAGAAGGGTGACGAACCGGTGCGGACCAATGATCAGGGCTATGTCACCTCGGTGTGTCATTCGCCGACGATGGGCCATGCCTTGGGATTGGGGTTCTTGGCCGATGGTCGGGATCGTCACGGCGAAATCGTGAAAGTGGTGGATGGGCTGCGCGAGGTGGAAACCTTGTGCGAGGTGGTCGATCCGGTATTCTTTGACCGCGACGGAGGGCGAGTGCGTGGATAATTTGCAAGCCAAGAGCCCCTGTGCGGGCCTGTTGCCCCTGACAATCGGCAAGATGTCGCTGAACGAAGAGGCCCCCGGCGCGTTGACTTCGCTGGCCCCCTACAAAGGTAAGCAATCGGCGTTGTCCAAAGCCATGGAGGGCGCGCATGGCGTCGCCTATCCCGGTGCCAACGACACCAGTCAGGGTGACGGGGCGCGGGCGGTCTGGTTCGGATATGGGCAGGCCCTGCTGATTGGTCCGGCGGCGGATGTGGAGTTGTCGACCCATGCAGCACTGGTGGATCAATCCGATGCCTGGAGTGTTGTGCGGCTGAACGGGCCTGAGGTTGAGGCGGTGTTGTCGCGATTGGTGCCTGTGGATGTGCGTCTGTCTGTGTTTCCGGTTGGGCAGACAGCGCGCTCCCTGGTGATGCATATGTCTGGGTCAATCACTCGGGTGGATGCCGACACCTTTGAGATCCTGGTGTTCCGGTCTATGGCGGATACTCTGGTGCATGACATGAAAACGGCGATGGAAGCCATTGCTGCACGCGGGTAGTCTGTGTGCAACAAAACTGATTCCGGAGCCGATGCCCATGATCCGCCTTACTTGTCTTGCGACTGCTGCTGCCTTGATGGCTGCGCCTACTTTTGCTGCTGAAAGCAAAAAACAAAGCTGTGAATATCAGTCACAGGTGGTGGCCGCGATTCAAAAGGCGCGTATTGATCGGGTAAAAGAACGGGAGGTGCCGGCAGCGATTGCCGCCACCAACCCAAGCTGGCCTGACAATTACAATGCCGCGATCCCATTGATGGCGCCATGGGTCTATGACCAAAAAATGAAAGTGGTGCGCAACGAGGATATGGCTGCCGCGTGGTTGGAGCTGTGCCTGCAACAGTGAGTGCCGCCATTTTACTGTGGACGACCTGTGGACAACACGCGTGCCTCTCTTGGCGCGCGTCTTTGTTTCTGACAGATTAGCGCCATGTCATTGCCCCCTGGATTTTTGGATGAACTGCGGAGCCGCTCTAGCCTGTCACAGGTTGTAGGGCGCAAAGTCATGTGGGATCCGCGCAAGTCTAATCAGGGTAAGGGCGACATGTGGGCGCCATGCCCGTTTCACCACGAAAAATCCGCGTCGTTCCATGTCGATGATCGCAAAGGGTTCTATTACTGCTTTGGCTGTCATGCCAAAGGCGATGCGATCAAGTTTGTGCAGGAAACCGAAAACGTTGGTTTTATGGAAGCCGTTGAGATCCTGGCGCGTGAGGCCGGGATGCCGATGCCCGCACGTGATCCCAAAGCACAGGAAAAGCAGGACCGCCGCACGTTATTGGCCGAGGTTATGGAACAGGCGGTCCAGTATTTCCGACTGCAGCTGAAAACAGGGGCCGCAGCGGATGCGCGGGCCTATGTGGCCAAACGGGGCCTGAATGGCCCGGCGTTGGAGCGGTGGGAGATTGGATTTGCGCCCAATGGCTGGCAGAACCTTTGGGACCACTTGCGCGGCAAAGGGGTTGCCGAGGATCTGATTATTGGGGCTGGGTTGGCCAAGCCGTCGACCAAGGGTGGCAAGCCATACGACACGTTCCGCAATCGCATTATGTTCCCAATCCGGGATGCGCGGGGACGCGCCGTTGCCTTTGGCGGTCGCGCGATGGATCCCAATGACAACGCGAAATATCTGAACTCGCCCGAGACCGAATTGTTCGACAAGGGGCGCAGTCTGTACAACCAAGGCCCGGCGCGGACGGCCGCGGGGCAGGGGCAAACCTTGTTGGTGGCCGAAGGGTACATGGATGTGATCGCCCTAGCAGAGGGTGGATTTGGGGCCTCGGTTGCACCTTTGGGCACAGCGATCACCGAAAGCCAGTTGCAGATGCTGTGGCGCATCGCAGATGAGCCGATAATAGCGCTGGATGGGGATACCGCAGGTTTGCGTGCGGCGATGCGGTTGATTGAACTGGCGTTGCCACTGCTTGAGGCTGGGAAATCGCTGCGCTTTGCACTAATGCCCGAGGGGAAAGACCCTGATGACCTAATCCGGGGCTCAGGACCCGAAGCTGTGCAAAGCGTGCTGGATCAGGCGATGCCAATGGTCAAGCTGCTGTGGCAGCGCGAGACCGAAGGCAAAGTATTCGACAGCCCAGAGCGGAAGGCTGGGTTGGACAAGACACTGCGCGAAAAGATCAAGCTGATCCGTGATCCGTCCATTCGTGCGCATTATGGTCAAGAGATCAAAGATCTGCGGTGGGAGCTGTTCCGCCCGCAACGCAAACCGCGTGCGGCGTTTCAGGCCGGGGGTGGTCAGTGGCAGGGCGGAGGCGGCAAAGGCAAGGGGCGCTGGAAAGCAGCGCCGGAGCCGGCGATGCCCGGCACCCGTGCCTCTTTATTGGCTTCGGCCACAGAAGAGGCGCAGATCCAAATGCGCGAGGCGGTGATCTTGGCGACAACCGTCAAAACGCCGAAGATTGTTGTGCAGTTCGAACAGCAACTTGAAGCGATGGAATGCCGGGATCAGGATCATGCAATGTTACGGGATATGGTTTTGCGCTATGCCATCGATAGTCCAGGCGATCTAAGTGACAGAATTTATGAGGCGTTGGGGCCCGAACCCCTTGAAAACCTGTTTGCCCTTCGCCATGTCGCAATTAGCCCCTGTGTGCGCCGCCCTGGCGATCTAGAACTGGCCGAGATGATATTGGCTGAGGAACTCGCAAAACTCACCGCGCTGCGCGGGCTGACCGCTGAAATTGCCGAGGCCAAAGAAGAGATCGCTGAATTGGATGATGAGGCTGTGACCTGGCGCGTGGCGCAGGCCGCCGAAGAGCGCAATCGCGCCACCCGCAGCGAGAATGAAGACAAAGCGATATTCGATGTGGCTGACAATGGGGCGCGAATCAACCGGGATGAACGCGACTCGTTTGCTGCGATCCTCGACAGCATCAATTTCGAACGAAAGCGCTAATATCGCGTTTTGATAAAGAATAGGCAAAGAAAAACGGGTAAACGGGTGGCCGAATCATTTGAACGCGCTAATGATTCGGATGAAACGAATCGCCCCCAGCCCCTGTAGGAGCACTGAATGGCCGCTAAAGACACGAACGACGACCGCAAGTCTGACGACCAGGAACAGGAAATCTCGCTTGATATGAGCCAAGCCGCCGTCAAAAAGATGATCGGCGAGGCGCGTGAAAAGGGATATATCACCTACGATCAGCTTAATCAGGTTCTGCCGCCTGATCAGGTCAGCTCGGAGCAAATCGAAGACGTGATGTCGATGTTGTCTGAGATGGGCATCAACATCATCGAAGATGAGGAAGCAGAAGAGGAAGAGCAAAAGGGCTCGACCGAGGTTGCAACCACCGAAGGCACCCGTGATGTGACGCTCGCCAGCGCGGCGAGCGAAAAACTGGACCGGACAGACGATCCGGTGCGCATGTACCTGCGCGAGATGGGCAGCGTTGAACTGCTGAGCCGCGAGGGCGAGATTGCCATCGCCAAGCGGATCGAAGCGGGCCGCAATACGATGATTGCCGGGCTGTGCGAAAGCCCTCTGACGTTTCAGGCGATCACCATCTGGCATGACGAACTTTTGTCCGAAGACATTCTGCTGCGCGACGTCATTGATCTGGAAACCACCTTTGGGAACCAGATGGATGAAGAGAGCGAAGAAGAGACCCCTGTCGTAGACGCCTCGGCCGTTGCATCTGCAAAACCTGCCGAAGAGTCCGGGCCCGAGTTGGATGCAGACGGTAACCCGATTGCCAAAGACGACGACGATGATGAAGACGAACAGGCCAACATGTCGCTTGCCGCGATGGAAGCGGCTCTGAAGGATCAGGTTCTGACCACGTTGGAGCGGATCTCGTTGGATTACGCCCAGTTGTCGGAAATGCAGGACAGCCGGATTTCTGCGACTTTGAACGAGGATGGATCATTCTCGGCCTCTGATGAAGCAAAGTATCAGGCGTTGCGTTCGGAAATCGTTTTGCTGGTGAATGAATTGCACCTGCACAACAACCGTATCGAAGCCCTGATTGACCAGCTTTACGGAATTAATCGTCGCGTGATGTCTCTGGACAGCTCAATGGTGAAACTGGCGGACCAAGCGCGGATCAACCGTCGTGAGTTCGTCGAAGCGTACCGCGGTCGTGAGCTGGATCCCAACTGGTTGTCCGAAATGGGCGAAAAACCGGGCCGGGGCTGGCAGATGTTCATCGAGCGTTCGACTGACAAGGTTGAAGAGCTGCGTGCAGACATGGCGCAAGTTGGACAGTACGTTGGTTTGGACATCCCTGAATTCCGCCGCATCGTGCAGCAGGTTCAAAAAGGTGAAAAAGAAGCGCGTCAGGCGAAGAAAGAAATGGTCGAGGCCAACCTGCGCCTCGTGATTTCGATCGCCAAAAAGTACACCAACCGTGGTTTGCAGTTCTTGGATCTGATCCAGGAAGGGAACATTGGTTTGATGAAAGCGGTTGATAAGTTCGAATATCGCCGTGGCTATAAATTCTCGACCTATGCGACATGGTGGATTCGTCAGGCGATCACACGGTCCATTGCAGATCAGGCGCGGACCATCCGTATTCCGGTGCATATGATCGAAACGATCAACAAGCTGGTGCGGACCGGTCGTCAGATGTTGCATGAAATCGGCCGCGAGCCGACGCCGGAAGAATTGGCGGAAAAGCTGCAGATGCCGCTCGAGAAGGTTCGCAAGGTGATGAAAATCGCCAAAGAGCCGATCAGCCTCGAAACGCCGATTGGCGACGAAGAAGACAGCCAGTTGGGCGATTTCATCGAGGACAAGAATGCAGTGCTGCCTTTGGACAGCGCCATTCAGGAAAACCTAAAGGAAACCACGACACGGGTTCTGGCGTCTCTTACACCGCGTGAAGAACGTGTTTTGCGGATGCGGTTTGGTATCGGCATGAACACCGACCACACGCTAGAAGAAGTCGGCCAGCAGTTCAGCGTGACCCGCGAACGTATCCGTCAGATCGAAGCCAAAGCGTTGCGTAAGCTCAAGCATCCAAGTCGGTCGCGTAAGCTGCGGTCCTTCTTGGATCAGTAAGGCGTATTAACAAACAGATTTAGGGGCTCCTGTTTCGGGGGCCCTTTTTTTTTGGAGCTTGGTCGTTGGCGATCTGTCGCGCAACTGCTCCGCTTGGTTGAATTCCTTGTGAATTCCCCTGTGCGACAAGGGGGCTGCGTACTAAGTTAGGCACAGAGAGAAATGAAAGTGACGCCTTTATGAAACAATTTCTGATGTTTGGTGTGCTTGCTGTTGCGGGTTTTGCGACGCAGGCGGATGCCTTTACTGCGCGCAACGGGGCGCGCGTGAACCAAGTGAACAGTGCGCTGTTTGAAGTTATTCCGAGCGGGCGAGTCCGAAATGGGGATTATTGGTGCGCTGCAGGTGAGTTTGCGCGCCGGGCTTTGGGGGCAGGATGGACTGACCGTGTGTATATTGCCCGGGAACGCGGTCAAAGTGTCACCACCCAGCGCCGGACAGCGTTGCAATTCACTTTGAATCCGGATGCAGCAGGGATAACGCCCTTGCCGACAGGTGGGTTCAAAAGCGGGCTGCCTGTGGGGGACAGCATGAGCATTCAGCAAGCTGAGGGATATTGCGAACCTGTTCCAATTACATTCTGAGGATGCGCTAAAAAAGGGAGACCTCCATTGACCTACAAGAGATGTGTCCAAGTTTTGGCGTTGGTCTCTGTGATGCCTACTGCGGCCACTGCTTGGCGTGCAGTGAACCAGCATGATGTGTATCAGATCGCGCCCGGTGTTTTTGAAGTTGTCAGCGAACCCGGCTCTGGAGCGGTGGATTTCTGGTGCGGGATTGGGGATTTTGGGCGCATGCAGTTAAATTTGGGTGCGACCCAAAAGATCTATGTCTGGCGCGGAATTGGCCCCAGTGTGACCCGGCCAGAGCGTGCAGCAGTCCAGTTTTCGCTCAACGAGCCGCCGGGGGAAGCCGCTAAACCAGGTTACACTCTGTCCGTTAAGCAGGCTGGCGATAGTTTGAGTGCGTCCTTTGCCCGTCAGTATTGTGCCGGAAGCCGGTTTGACCCATTTGAACGTTGGATTGATTAATCCCAAGCTTTGAGCCAAGCCTCACCTTGCCCCAACGAGCCGAGCAGGGCATCAAGGGCGCATGCAACACCAGTTTCAAATCGAAAGCCAAGGTGCCGGTCTGTATGAGTTCACGCAGGATGTACACCAGTGGGTCAATACTGTGGGTGGGGATGGCTTACTGACGCTGTTTGTGCGTCATACTTCGTGTTCGTTGCTGATTCAGGAAAATGCTGACCCAGAAGTCCAAACTGATCTCGCGGCGTTCTTTGATCGCTTGGTTCCGCCTTCAAGCCATCCATCGATGTCTTATCTGCGCCATACCTATGAGGGGCCGGATGATATGCCTGCTCATATCAAGGCGGTGCTGATGCCTGTCAGCCTGTCGATCCCCGTGCAAAACGGACGACCTGTGTTGGGAACATGGCAGGGAATTTACTTGTTTGAACATCGCGATGCCCCCCATGTGCGTACAATCGCGGCACATTTCGCTTGAGCATACGCAGGATGTAGGGGTTAAATTTCCCCTCTACCCAAACTCTAGAGGGTGGCCTATAGTTGTGGATAAGTGGGCCGCAGTGTTCACAATTTCAAGGCGGAAATGATTGAGGGGGATTGCGCATGCGCTGCCCGTTTTGCGGAAATATCGATACTCAGGTCAAAGATTCACGTCCAGCCGAGGACCATGTTTCTATTCGGCGGCGGCGGTTTTGCCCGGCCTGTGGCGGACGGTTCACCACCTACGAGCGCGTACAGTTGCGCGATTTGGTCGTGATCAAATCCAACGGCAAGCGCGAAGATTTCGATCGTGACAAGTTGGAACGCTCGATCCGAATTTCCATGCAGAAACGCCCGATTGATCCGGAACGCATTGATCAGATGATTTCAGGCATCGTGCGGCGGCTGGAAAGCATGGGCGAAACCGATATCGATTCAAAGCAGATCGGTGAGATCGTGATGGAGGCTTTGGCCCGGATCGACACGGTTGCATATGTGCGGTTTGCTAGCGTTTACAAGAACTTTCAGGCAGCAGATGATTTCGAGGATTTTGTCCACGAACTGCGCCCCCCGGTGTCTCCAGGCGAAGAGTAAGCTCAAGTGGATGAACGATTTATGGCGCTTGCCCTGTCTTTAGGGCGGCGCGGTCAGGGATCTTGTTGGCCAAATCCGGCAGTCGGATGCGTCATTGTTCGGGAGGGTCGGATTATTGGGCGGGGCTGGACACAGCCCGGCGGGCGTCCGCATGCCGAGCCGGTTGCTTTGGCTCAAGCGGGTGAGGCGGCGCGTGGTGCTACCGCTTATGTGACATTGGAACCCTGTTCCCATCACGGCAAAACGCCGCCTTGTGCGGATGCCTTGGTTGCGGCGGGGATCGCGCGGGTGGTCTGCGCCATCGAAGACAGTGACCCACGGGTTGCTGGACAGGGTTTTCAAAAGCTAAAAATGCACGGAATTGAGGTCACGACGGGCGTTTTGAGCGGCCAAGCCGCGCGTGATCATGCCGGGTTTTTCTTAAAGACGGAACAGGGGCGCCCTTTGGTGACGCTCAAACTGGCGAACAGTTTTGATGGGCGTATTGCAACCGCGACTGGGGAAAGTCAGTGGATAACAGGCCCAGAAGCCCGGCGCGCAGTGCATGCGATGCGCGCGCGTCACGATGCGGTCATGGTCGGGGCCGGGACTGCCCGATCTGATGACCCATCGTTGACGGTGCGGGATATGGGCGTGTCACAACAGCCTGTGCGTGTGGTCGTGTCGCGCCATCTGGATCTGCCGTTCATGGGACAACTGGCTCGCACCGCCAATGACGTGCCCGTCTGGCTGTGTCACGGATCGGGTGTTGACGCTGAACGTGCGCGCGCATGGGGTGGATTGGGGGCCAAGCTGGTTCCCTGTACGATGCAGGGCATTCAGGTTGATACTGTGGATATGTTGCAGCAGTTGGGAACCGCTGGGTTAACGCGCGTCTTTTGTGAGGGGGGGGGCTCACTTGCGGCATCCCTGTTGGCCAATGATCTGGTGGATGAGCTGATCGGTTTTACTGCTGGTCTGGCAATTGGAGCCGAAGGGCTTGCGGGCATTGGGGCGCTTGGCTTGAACAGGTTAGCCGAGGCACCTCGGTTTGATCTGGTTGAAACCCGTCAGTTGGGCAAGGACGTCATGCATCGCTGGACCCGTGCCCTGCGGTAATGCCGACCTAAGAGACCATCACCGCCACAGGTGGGCGTAGGTGGCAAACAGACCTTGCAGCTTTGATAGCACTCGATTGGCATATCCCGGATGCGGGATGGCGCCTGTACTCAGGCGTTCAATCGCAACTTCAACATGGCAGGGTTGGCCGGTGATCGGATCCCAATAGCGTGGGTAATCGATCAGTGTTGCATGCACTAATCCCATCAGATCCGGGCGCGCGCCCCGTCGGGCGGGCACTTTGTCCAAATCGGTGGTCAGGCCCCAGCCGGCGTAAAACGGTGTTCCCAGAGTGGTGACTTTGACGCCGCGCAATAGCGCCTCGAACCCAAGGAGAGAGGTCATGGTCCAGACCTCATCCACCTCGGCCAAAAGGGTGCTGGGGTCACAGTTGGTCAGAACCATATCCGCAATCCCGTCGACCGTGACTGCTCCGGTGCGCAATCCGGCTTCAACATCTGGGTGCGGTTTGTAGAGGATAACGGCATTCGGATTGTCCGCGCGCGCGCGTTGCAACAGTTCAAGATTGGTTTTCACCGCTCCTGCACCGGTTTGGATCGAGGCGTCGTCTTCTACTTGTCCGGGGACAAGAATGCGATGGCCGTCGGGCAGGGTGGGGTGATCCCCGCCAAGGTTATACTTGCTCAATTTGTTCTGGAGCAGCGTGTGCACCAGACGGTCCGCGCGTAAGTGTTGATCTGGTCGCAATTCTTCGCGTTTGGCGATCCATGTCTCAAGCTGACTTGGGCGGGTTGGATCGTAATAAATGCCACGATCATCTGTCACCAAAGACAGCGGTGGCACCAGCTCTGCGCCAAGGCCACGCGAACGGAGGAATCCGTCTTCGAGGCGGTGGGCGGAAGTGGGCGCGGGACGGTTGGCCCAAACCATGTGGGGACGTGGATCATTGGCATCGGGGGTATCGGTGAATTGCACGCGTTTATAATGCCCGAACATCTTTTGCAGCGGACGGCGTTTCCACAAACGCATGCCGCCTGCGGTCCACCCATTGCGATCCTGACGCCATGCTCGGGTCTGTGCCTCGAGCGTGTCCAATGTGGTTTCCAACGTGCCGAGTTGGTCGCGATAGGGGTCGTACCAGACTGGATAGAGGATCATGGCAGCCGCGAACAGCTGCGCACGGGTCAACCGACGCTCACGTCGGGGAACCGGATTTTCGTCTGTGGTCAGGCCCCATCCCGCATAAAATGGCTGGCCAAAGACGCGCGGTTTGTGGCCGGCCAGAATGGCCTCAAACCCGAGCTGGGAAGACACCGTATAGACGCCCACTGCCCCCTCAAGGAGAGACCACGGGCTGATCGGAGTGTCGAGCAGAGTGATGCGGTGGTTGGTGTCCTCTGCCGAATAATATCCAGACCGGTAGCCTGCGTTGGTTTCCGGATGGGATTTGATGATGACTTGCGCACCGGGGTGTTCTTCTTGTGCAAAAACCAGCATTTCGCGAAACAGGGCATCGTTGCCTTTGCTTGCCGTGACCGACGCATCCCCGCGTGTTTGGTCCACAACCAGAACATAGCCGGGATCTGGTGCTGGAGTTGTTGGATCAAAGCCGGAATATTTGCTCAGATGCAGATCCTGAATGCGGGCCATGCCTGCACGGGCGCGGTTCAACAGTGCAGTATCATCCAGCGGATGGGTGGTGAGCAGCTGTTCAAGGTCTGAGACGGTGGAGGGGTCGAAGTGAACCCCAGAGCGATCCAGATGCAGACCCAATGGGGGCTCTCCGGAACGGCCAGGGTGGAGGGATCGCAGAAACGCATCCTCGACTCGCAACAGGGGGGTGTCTCGTTTGGTGGCGATGGCTTTGCCCCGATGGGCCGTCGGGCTGTTGCCCCAGATGCCGATCAAGTCCTTTGGCCCCGGAAAACCCAACCTAAGGTCATATCCCGCAAGATGAAGGATGCGACGCAGGCGGGATTGGGTCAAAAACCCCCCGTTATATACAAACAGCCGAGAGCGGGGGCTCTCGGCTGTTTTAGAGTGATCCGTGATCATGCCGATTAGAAGCTGTCAGAAATGGTCGCCACGTTGGCAATGGGTGTCAGGCCACCAGCGACAAGTGAGATTGCCTTGGTCCACTGAGCATAGGGTGCTTCGGTGACATAGATTGTATCTTCGTCGCGAATTACAAAATCACGGGCAACAAACAAGCCATTGGGTTCGGTCAGGTTCAATACATAAACCATCCGCTGTGCCCCTTCGAGATCGGTGCGTCCCAGAACTTGTCCAGCAATTTCAGCTGGCTCATTGCGAAAGATGAACACGCCAGTTGGATCAGAGGAGGTCGAAAGGAGGCCCCCAATCTGAGCGAGTGCTTCGAGAGCGGAGAGATCCTGCGTTTCGAAGGCAACCCGTGCTTGCGAGTTTGTTGCGCCGAGGGCGGTGTAGGACCGGGTGTCCTCTTCGACCAGAATGCGATCACCACCGCGCAAAGAGATATCCAGCTTGGGGTTATCATAAAGATCTTGGAACCAGACTTGTCCCTGTTGGCTGCCACGGATCACGGTGACCTGTGCAATTTCCGGGGTGATAGTGACACCACCGGCTTTGGCCAGCATCGACGACAGAGTGCGGGTTGGGCGTTCAATTGGATACACGCCTTGACCACCAACGGCACCGGTCAAGGACACGGTTGCACCATCGCCTGCGAGGCGACGCACCTGAACCTGTGGATCGGGTGTTTGGTCTTCGAGCTTGGTCGTGATGGTTTCACGCAACTGGTTCGGTGTATTTCCAGAGGCGCGCACACGTCCGGCGTAGGGCACAAAGATAAACCCGGCACTGTCGACCTGCACTTCTTCCAGAATGGTGGAATTGGTGGCTTCGCCCGCCAGCAGGCCATCATCCACGTTTTCCCAAACGGTCAAACCCAACACATCGCCGGGGCGAATGGTGTCAGATGTCAGCTGGGACGCATTCTTGAAACTGTCGGAAAAGCCAAGTGCGGGGACAACGGCGGTTGCACGGGTGACGCGGTCATTGACGGCGACGATAAAAGCATCACCCTCTTTTTGAACGGACCCTGCAAAGATTTCACGTTTATTGGGGCCAGTACGGGGCAACGTACAAGAGGCCACGACTGCGATCGCAGTCAGCACGGCAATGGGCTTAGCCCACCGGACGGACATGGGTTTCACTGCTCGGTCTCCTCGACCTATTATTTTTCTGCCTCGGTATTTTTTTAACAACCTATCGGAATCAGGAATAAAAATCCAGTCCCAGGTCTTGTGTTGGTCAGTTCACCAGACGCAACTGTTGCCTTGGGGCCGCTGTGCCGGATTTCAGTGCATCATAGGGATCTTCGGGGGATAGCATCATATCAACCACCTGACGCAACAGTTGCCGACGTCCCCGACGAGAATAAAATCCACCCGGAAGTTGGCTAGTTTCAAGAAGATAGCGGCGATACTCTTTGTAGGCACGGTTGTCAGGACGGGTAGCCCCGGCAAAAAATTCGCGCAGAGATTGATTCGCGACAAACTCCGGTTTGGCATAAACGGCCTTGCCAAACACTTTCAAGGGGATACCGCGCCAGAGCACCTGTTGACCGGCGGTGGAATTCACAGTGACGGCAGTTCTGGCATCATTCAAAAGCTGCGCTAGCTTACCGCCCCGCACATAATGCACCCGTCCGTGCAAGCCGTGTTGATCCGCAAGGCGTTTGACCTCAGTCCGGATCGGCACTCTGCCATCTTCCAATGGGTGGGCTTTGACTACCAAGTGGTGATGCTGTGGGGCGCCTGTGGCAAAGCCTTCGAAAATCTCGGATAGGAATTCTGTCATGGTTGAGAACGGCGAATGCATTTGGAATGAACTGTCATGTTCCAGTTGCAGCAAGGCCAAATGATAGGGAAAACCCCCATTACGAATACGCAGGGTCGACACCCAGCGGTCAAGCGCTTGAGCTGGCATGAGCAAGAGCCGTTGCAGGTACAGCTGGAATTCCTTGGTTACAGGTAGATCCCGATGCGGTCGAAAATTGCGATAGTCGCCATTTCTGAACATGACAAACCAATGATAGAGCGCCCCATAGAAAACGTGCTGGCGCGTGTCCCCCCAATGAGATGGTGGCAGGGGTGTTTCCATAACGGATTGATCCAGCGCCTTTTTCATCTCGGGGATGGTCATGTCCATCAGTCGTGAATTGCCGTTTGATCCCCCCCGTTCATACGTTACCCAATAGGGACGCAAATACCCCTCTTCAAAAACATGGATGGTCAGACCACGGCCACGCGCGATTTCAATGGCTTTAGCATGAACAGGGCGCGTGTCGCCATAAAGTACGATATCCGTGATCTGGTGCGTGTCGAGCAATTCAGAAAACGTATCTTGCCAATCTTCCGGCGTACCGCGATAGGGGATATAGCTGGATTGATGGAACCAGAACGCACGGTCACCGGCATTGAAGCCAACGCGCCAAACCTGACCGCCTGCTGCACGCAACATCTTGCCCAAAGCATTAAAAAAGGGCCCATGGGGACCTTGTAAGAACAGGAATTTCCGCTGTTTCTGGGCCGAAATAGGCATATCATTACTCTTTGCGCCGTGGGTCAATACATTAACCTTTAGCCTGTGGATCAGGCGAAACTATGACCGCACCGTGTCAGAAGGGCAAGCAACTGGGGCTTGCCCGTGCGCCCGTCGCCCGCTACGTCAGCCTGTAGGTATAGCTTTCAGAGGCAAATAGAATGTTTACAGGGATCATCACCGACGTTGGCACAATTGCTGAACTGGATCAGCAAGGTGATTTGCGGGCGCGCATTCAGACGGGGTATGACACAGCGTCCATCGACATTGGCGCATCCATTGCAAGTGATGGCGTGTGTCTGACGGTGGTGGCCCTTGGGGCGGATTGGTACGACGTTCAGATTAGCGCGGAAAGTGTTGGAAAAACCAATCTGGGCACATGGGTCGTAGGCAAGCGGGTCAATCTTGAACGCGCCTTGAAGGTTGGGGATGAGCTGGGCGGCCATATCGTTTCAGGACATGTGGATGGCGTTGCCGAGATCATCAAGATGGTCGACGAGGGCGACAGTACCCGCGTGACCCTGCGCGCGCCAAAGGCGTTGGCCAAATTCATCGCTTCCAAAGGATCGGTTGCGTTGAACGGAACATCTTTGACCGTGAATGACGTGGATGGGGCAGATTTCGGGATCAATTTCATTCCCCATACCAAAGAGATGACCACCTGGGGCGATATGGCCGAAGGCGATATGATCAACCTTGAGATCGACACGTTGGCCCGCTACGTCGCGCGGTTGAACGAGGTGGGCTAGACTGACCACGGTGCGGGGCGACGCTCGATTGCGCCTCAAACAGATTGGAATAGTCTTGGATTGAGAGAGGGAGCGGCAACGCTCCTTTCTTTTTGTGCCTGTCTGGGCTGTGCTTGCTTGCCGGGGCGCTGGTGCGCAGTTATCAAGAACCAAATGGGGCGGGGTATTATGCGTATTCTTTTGACAAATGACGACGGCATCAACGCGCCGGGACTTGCGACGTTAGAGGCCATTGCTGCCGAGTTGGCCGGGCCTGATGGCGAAGTGTGGGTGGTTGCGCCTGCGTTTGAACAATCTGGTGTGGGCCATTGCATCAGCTATTCCCACCCAACCATGATCGCTAAGTTGAGCGAACGTCGTTATGCCGCCGAAGGGTCGCCGGCGGATTGCGTGCTGGCGGGTTTGCACGATGTGATGAAGGATAATCCGCCAGATCTGGTGTTGTCCGGTGTGAACAAGGGCAACAATTCGGCAGAAAACGCGCTTTACTCTGGCACGCTGGGTGGCGCAATGGAGGCGGCCCTGCAAGGTTTGCCCGCCATTGCTCTGTCGCAGTATTTTGGCCCGCGCAATTTTGACCGGCCTGACCTTTTTGAAGTGGCTTTGGCACATGGGGCCGACGTGATCCGCAAAATCTTGGATCAGGATCCGGGCGTAGGAGCGGATTACCGCCTGTTCTACAATGTCAATTTCCCACCAGTTCCAGTCGATGACGTGCTTGGCATTCGTGCGGTACCACAGGGCTACAGGCGCGAAACCAAGTTTACAGTTGAGCCGCATAAATCCCCCACCGGGCGTCGGTTCTTGTGGATCAAAGGCGGCAATCAGCAGGTGATGACCGAACCGGGCAGCGATGCTGCGGTGAACCTTGAGGGCTACATTTCGGTAACGCCCATGCGTGCGGACTTGACCGCCCATGATCACCTAGAGGCACTCAAGACAATCGAATGAGCGGTCCAGATCCTGAAACCAAAATGCAGTTTGTCTTTCATCTGCGCTCCAAGGGGGTGACAGACGCCAAGGTTCTGGCCGCAATGGAAGAAATTGACAGGGGACCGTTTGTGCGGGGCATCTTTGCAGCGCGCGCTTACGAGGATATGCCGCTGCCGATTGCTTGTGGCCAAACAATCAGCCAGCCATCGGTTGTTGGGATCATGACGCAAGCGCTTGAGGTCAATCCGCGCGATAAGGTTTTAGAAGTTGGAACTGGCTCTGGGTATCAAGCGGCGATCCTGAGCAAACTGGCACGCCGGGTTTATACGGTTGAACGCCATGCGCGTTTGGTGCGCGAGGCGCAGATGGTTTTTCAGTCCATGCATCTGGCCAATATCACGGCGATGACGGTGGATGGATCGTTCGGTTTGCCAGAGCAGGCGCCGTTTGATCGTATTATTGTGACCGCCGCCGCCGAAGATCCGCCCGGGCCGCTCTTGGCGCAGCTGAAAATCGGCGGTATCATGGTTGTGCCGGTGGGCCAGTCGGATACGGTGCAGACGTTGATACGGGTGCGCCGACACGAAACTGGTTTTGAATATGACGAAATCCGGCCCGTTCGATTTGTTCCTTTGCTTGAAGGCTTGGGAAAGGACGGATAAAGGCCTATTTGTGCCGCATGAAATGCCAAGCCTCCGGTTAACAGGGGGCGCTTTGAGGATTGTGAGATGAGTGCTTTTTCCTGTGTTGTCCCTGCTCGGGTCTGGGTGGCTGGTGCCGCCTTGGCGCTGACTGCGGCCTGTGACGGTCCCTTGGACTATGATTTGCGCGGCAATGTTGGCGGCTTCAGTACCGCACAGGCAGCACAAAATGTCAGTACCGCGGATCGCCCGAAACCGGATGACCGTGGCGTGATTTCTTATCCCACCTATCAAGTTGCTGTAGCCCGGCGGGGGGACAGTGTTACGGATCTGGCCAATCGCGTTGGCTTACCCGCCGGAGAGGTGGCACGGTTCAATGGCTTGGAGCCCGATGTGAAGATGCGCGAAGGTGAGGTTCTGGCCTTGCCACGCCGTGTTGCCGAGCCCACCACAAGTGGATCTGCTGTTGATATTGCTGCTTTGGCTGGAACAGCGATTGATGCAGCCCCGGATACGACGCCGATTGAAACAACGCCACTGGCGCCTGCAACGCCTGCAAAAGCGGCCCCCAAACCGGCAGGACCAGAGCCAATCCGGCACAAGGTTGCGCGTGGGGAAACGGCCTATACTGTCTCGCGACTGTATCAGGTTCCTGTGAAAGCTTTGGCCGAATGGAATGGCTTGGGGTCTGATTTTGCGGTGCGCGAAGGTCAATATTTGCTGATCCCGGTCAAGGATCAATCGGCTCCGAAATCATCCAGCGCGACACCAGCGGCTGCGGGTGTCACCGCTGCTGCAGGTGCGGCGGCTGTCACACAGCCGGGGTCAGGGTCACCGACGCCGTTGCCGCCGAGCTCTACTACGCCACTGCCAAAAGAAAAGACCACTGCCAAGCCCCCAGAAGCGCCTGATGTGAAAGTGGCTGAGCCCACCAAAACAAACAAAGCTGCGATGGGCTTTCCGGTGTCGGGCAAGATTATTCGCCCCTATTCCAAGGGCAAAAATGACGGCATTGATATTGCAGCGGCTGCGGGTTCTCCTGTTGTGGCGGCGGCCTCTGGTACAGTTGCGGCGATCACTGCTGATGCGGATCAGGTGCCGATCATCGTTGTGCGCCACAAGAATAATCTGCTGACGGTCTATGCAAACGTTGACAAGATCGAGGTGAACAAAGGCGACCGTGTCAAGCGCGGGCAAAAGCTGGCACAGTTGCGCGGTGGAGACAATGCCTACGTGCACTTTGAGGTGCGCAAAGGGTTCGACAGTGTCGACCCCAGTCCTTACCTGCAATAATAGCGACGCGGCCTGCCATCGGGTTGGCCGCTTACCCCGCGATAGGGAGGGGCAAGGTTTTCGTCTGGTTTGAGTTTCAGACGTTTAGAAACCCTTAAAGTGTTGGCGCTCAGTTGTCTGTGTTCATCGTACAACCCGCACCGCCAAGGTTCAGGGGGGCGGTGTGGTTGCCCACAGCCGCCCCAGTCATAATGTGCACGGCGCGACCTTAAACCCCTCTATTCACACTGATCGAAGGGCACTCGCCACAACGTCAGCAAAGGGTCCTTGGATGTGCGACATCGTGCTCACCATGGTTTCCTGATCGGAAAGCTCTCCCCTTCTTTCCGACGGGCGGACTATGAAACAGAACAAATGGCCTGCCAAGCCCCGTATTTGAAAAGGATTGTTTCGTGTGTTCTGCGGGCAAATGGGACAAAACATTCACGCCACTTCCCCCTTGTTGATCGGTCGGCTGGACCTTTCGCTAAAGTGGGGGCTGGTGATCTGGGCATTGCTCAGGCAGAAACGGGCAAACGCATGGCTCTTGGCCCCGTAAGGGTGCGCAAGCATCAGCGTCAAACGAAGCACGAGAAAACGGAGATACATGCGATGAGTGGTGATTATAACATGTCCATGCGCAAGTTCCTCAAGCAGGTTGGGGTGACCAGCCAGCAGGCCATCGAAGAGGGGCTGCGCAAAGCGGATCTCTCTGAGGGGCAGAGTTTTGAGGCCAAGGTGGTTTTGACGATTGATGGGCTCGAGGTTGAGCATGTGGTGACGGGCCAAATCAAGGACGACAACTCATGAGCATTCGCGAAGCGGTTCTGGCGAACCTGAAAAAGATCGTAGATCCGGGCAGCGGGCAGGACATTGTCAGTTCGGGGCTGGTGCGCGCGCTGAACGTCGAGGGCGATCAGGTGCGGTTCGTGATTGAGATTGACCCGAAAAAGGCCGAACAGATGGAGCCGATCCGGGCTGCCGCTGAACAGGCTGCAAGCATGGTCGAAGGCGTTGAAAAAGTATCGGCCATGCTGACGGCGCATTCTGAAAAAGCTCCTCCGGAACTGAAACCCAAGCCGAAACCATCTGCGACCGCACCGGCGGCCGTTCCGGGTGTCGCGCGAATTATCGCAATCGCCTCGGGCAAGGGGGGCGTCGGTAAATCCACTGTGTCCGCAAACTTGGCGTGTGCTTTGGCGACTCAAGGCCGCCGCGTTGGATTGTTGGATGCTGATGTCTATGGTCCTTCGCAGCCCCGTATGCTGGGGGTTTCGGGACGTCCCGCCAGCCCAGATGGCAAGATCATTCTTCCGCTGCGCAATCATGGCGTCACAATGATGTCCATGGGTTTGATGACTAACGAAGGACAAGCCGTCGTTTGGCGGGGACCGATGTTGATGGGCGCGTTGCAACAGATGATGAACCAGGTGCAGTGGGGCGAATTGGATGTCCTGATCGTTGACCTACCACCCGGCACCGGTGATGTTCAGCTGACCCTGACACAGAAATTTGCTTTGGATGGCGCCATCGTGGTGTCTACGCCGCAGGATGTTGCCCTGCTGGATGCCCGCAAAGGCATCGATATGTTCCGTCAAACCAAGACGCCGATCCTTGGGATGATTGAAAACATGTCGACACACATCTGTTCCAACTGTGGCCACGAAGAGCATGTGTTTGGGCATGGCGGCGTTGCGTCAGAGGCGGAAAAACTGGGTGTGCCGCTATTGGGTGAAATTCCGCTGCATCTGGATATCCGGGTGGCCGCGGATGAGGGGGCGCCGATTGTTGTGTCCAAACCTGAGAGCGCACAGGCGGAAGCGTTCCGTTCTATCGCCGAAGATTTGATAACTCAGGGCATCGCCTAAGATCCCAAGGATCTAAAGAAATGGAGAGGGTGCGGTTTACGCGCCCTTTTTCTTTTTATCAGGTGCGCGGGGCGAAATCGCCAAACTGGCCCCTTTTGAACATCAAACCCTGACCTTGCCGATGCAGAACGGTTTCAACTTCGCCCAGAATAATTGTGTGATCCCCGGCGTCGTGTTGGGCAATCAACCGGCAATCAAACCGGGCCAGAGATTTGGTCAAAATTGGTATTCCGTTGGCGTCCTCGGTCCACTCCGCATGTGAAAAATCCGCTCCGTCCCGCGCAAAAGCCTGTGCGGTGGCGAGTTGCCCTTCAGCCATGATGTGGATGGCGTAGTGTTGCGCGGCCATAAAGGCATCATAGCGCGTGGATGTTTTGGCCGGGCACCACAGCACCATGGGCGGATCCAGCGACACAGAGGCAAACGAATTGGCCGTGATTGCGACCGGCCCATCAGGCGATGATGCGGTCACAACGGTCACGCCGGTTCCATAACACCCTAACGCATCCCGCAGGGCGCGGGTGGTTTCGGGGCCGGGGGTAAAGATAGTTTCGCTCATGACGTACCTTTGGATCCTGTCCCGAAGTCCCGTGCCACGGCGCGCACCATTTGTCTACTGATTCAAGTCCTGTAACAGGCGACCGTGTTTACGGGTTTCGGAAATTACGTCCCCGAAGGTCTCAAAATTTCGTGCCTTGAGCATGGGCAACATCTTGGTCAGTACCTCGGCCGTGGCCTGCGCGTCGCCAAGGGCTGTGTGACGCAATGCGGTCGGAATGGTGACATCCAACCGATCACAAAGCGCGTCGAGCGTGTGGGTCTCGCTTGCACCAAACAGAACAGCGGATAACAGAACCGTATCAAGGATCGGGTGATCCCATGCGACGTCCATACGTTTGGCATGTCGACGCAAAAAGGCCATATCAAACGGGGCATTATGGGCCACAATGACAGCGTCGCGTGCAAAATGATGGAACGATCGCCCAGCATCACGAATATTCGGCGCGCTTTGAACCATGGCGTCACTTACACCGTGAACTTTGGTGGACGGAGGCGGAATTGGCATGCCGGGGTCAACGAGCGTGTTGAGCACCTCTCCCTCGATGATACGCCCCCGCAGCATACGTACCGCGCCGATCTGGACAATTTCATCTTTGTGAGGGAGCAAGCCCGTTGTCTCGGTGTCGAACACGACAAAACAAAGATCGTCGATTGGGCGGGAGTCATATGGTGTTGCAGCGCGCTGCTCTAACAGGTCGAAGTCAAACACCAGCGGCCGCTGCGCCTCTGGCGCGACATCGAGCGTGACTGAATCCAATATCAACATGTAGCCAGACGCGTTTCCGAGCGGCTTCATTCGTGCATCTATGTGTTGGGTGCCATCATGACCCAACAAGGGGCAGGTAACCTCCATGCCCGTTTTCACCAATTTGGCATAAGCCGCTTCGACAGTGGATTTGTCGAGGTAGTCAAACAATGAGGCATTCAAACGGGGTGGGGCGATCTGGGCCAGAAATTCTGCTGCCTGACCATCGTAGAGCACGATCTGATGCGAGGGGCTGACCAAAATCATAGCCAGTGGAATATCGGTGAGCAGGGCGCTCAACCGCTCTTTGTCCGCTGCAAGGCGGGCGGTTTCATTGGCAACGGTCTGGGCCGTTTCCAGCGTGGTGTCGCTGAGCTGTCCCGCCAACCCCGCTGCCGCCGGGGCCAGATCCCCCAGATATCGTGCGGCCTGTAAATCCATATCGTTTTGAATACCCGCATGGGCACGGGCACGCATTTCTGCGGCGAGCCGTTCAATGGGTTTTGCCACGTTTTCATCAAACAGAAGCCAAACGCCGACAACCAAAGCCAACAGTCCAAAAATGGTTAACGTGCCGCTAAAAACAAACGCATCCAAAAGTGCGGGCGAACCCGCGCGCTGATACCCAACATAAAGGGAAAGGCCCGCAACAGCAGTGCCGCCAAAGGCCATAAAAACAAAGAACAAAAAGACACGCAGACGTAGGCTTAGGTGGGTCAGCATTACACCGCCTCACACAACGCAGTCAGCACCGGATCATCATGCGCAACCTGCACCCAGCTGGCATCAATCACAGCCCCTTCAGCATCAAAGTTTGCGCCATCAATCAGGTTGGCGCGACGTGCACCGGCGCAATCGGCCAGCACAGGCAATTTGTTGACAGGCGCCCAACGGCCAAAGAGGTAAAGATCCCCCAATCGCTGATCTGCCAGCTTTGGATTGCGTTGAATTGATGACGTATCAATCGCAGCAAAACGATCCACAAACGGTACCGCATAGGTCCACGGGCGGATCATGCTTTTGTTTTCAACTTCCTGCACGACCTGCAGGCCGTCCGGCATGCCATCTAGCGTGCGCCCATACCAGCTGTATTCGCTTGAAATGGTCACACCAATCATGGCCGCCCCGGCGGCGACGGGGGCAAACCAGCGCGGCAACCGCCCGCCCGTGGCCCGGTTGATCACCATCACAACGCCAGCCATGGCGATACCGGCAAATACAGTCGCAATTAATTCCAGAAACATCGCGTTGCTCTCCTGCTTCTGATGTTTTTCGTTTCATTCTTATTCGGTGGGCCTGCTGCTGTTAGCTGAGCATGCCTTTGCCGTGGCCCACGGCCGATTGCATCGTCTTTACCACAACAAAGGCATCGCGCAGATGACTTCGCTCAAAGTCGGACAGATCGGCGGGGGGCAGATAGTTGTCGGGGGCTTTCCCCGCCTTGACCAGCGCAACCTGATGTTCCAACCGGGTTTCCGCGATCAGATCATAGGCATCCAACAAGTCACGTGCGCCCGATGGGCTGAGTACACCTGCGGCTTCGGCGGCTTTCAGTCGGGCGCGGGTGTTGGCCTCGGGCAGTTTTCCCTGCAAGGAATAGACCCGGCCCAGATCCACGACGGGTACGACGCCGTTATGTTTCAGATCCAGCTGGTTTTTGTGCTCGCCCGAGCGAATGGTGGCAAACCCGCGCAACAGCCCCAGTGGAGGTGTGTGTTTCAAAGAGTTCGAAATCATATGCGCAACAAAGATCGAGTTCTTTGCAGCAGCCCCGAGCGTGTCGGTTTGCAGATCTTCGAACAGATCAAAATTGCCCCCGATAGGGCGCAGATCAAACATGACGCTGGCCAGCATTTGCGCCTCGGGGCTGGGCTTAGCGATCCAGCCAGCGAAATAGTCACGCCAGACCCGGACGGGCTGACACCAGCGGGGATTGGTCGCCATCATGTCGCCGGGGCAGTAGAAATAACCACAGACATCGAGGCCGTCGCTGACAAATTTCGCCAACTCGGCGAAATAGGGCATGTCTGCCTCGATCACCGTATCATCCAGCATCAAACAGTTGTCTTGGTCGCTGACACCGGTCTGTTCTTGGCGTCCTTGCGATCCGCACGCCAACCAGAGATAGGGCACGGGGGCCGCGCCAAGCTTTGCTTCGGCCAAGGTCAGCAACCGGCGGGTCACTGTGTCTGCGATGTCGGTGATCAGACGCGTGACCACCTCATGCCGGTTTCCACCAGCCACCAACTGCACCAGCAGACGTGGGATTTCGGCGGTGACTTTAGCCATCTCTTCGGCGCTGCCCGCGCGTGCAATTGCTCTGACCAGTTCTGCGGAACTGACGGCTTGAAACCGGGTCAGATCGGTCTGGGTGACGATGCCGACCAGCCGGTTTCCTTCGGTGATCGGGATGTGACCGATGTGGTGTTCCATCATCGCATGCAGCACATCCGAGCCTATGGCGCTTGGGGACAGGGTTAGAGGCGCAGAGGTCATGATCTGTGCCACGGGGGTCGACGGGGGCAGGGCCTCGGCAACCACTTTGCCTGACAGATCACGGGTGGTTAGAATGCCGTGCAAAGCGTCGCCTTGCGTGATGCAAAGAGATGAGATCTTGCGCGTGCGCATGAGTATTGCAGCATCTTGCGCTGAGGTTTCGGGCGGGCAGGTCGCCGGATTGCGTGCCATCAGGGTATCGACCGGGCTGGTGGCCAGGGACTCCTGCTGAGGGCGCGGTCCACGGCCACGGTTAAAGAACTTGGCGACAACGTCGTGGGTGTCCAGCAGTTCAGAAAACAGCGCAGAGGGTACAACAAGCAGGATGGAATGCGCATCTGCACGGGCGCTGGTGACGGCTTTGCCATCGCGCAGCAGGCCACGTTCCCCAAAGGAGTTGCGTAAGCCAAGATGGGACACAACGACATCATTTTCGTCGGTGATTTCCACCTGTCCTTCGTAGATCAAAAACAGACCGGGCAGGGCATCGCCCAGATCATAGATCGAGAAGTCCTGTTCCACTTCCCACGCGTCCAATTGGGGCGCGATGGTTTCCAGAACATCCAATGGAAGTGCATCATAAGGGTGCACGGATTTCAGGAAACGGGTGACTTGCGCTGGGGTCAAAGGCATCGGTTGCGACCTTGATAAAAATGAAAAAGGTCCCGCCCGGAACGATACCGGGCGGGACCAAGGGCTCAGGAAGGGCCTGTCTTAGATGGGAGGGAGAAAGACCGACCCTGCACCTCAGTGATCCTGAGCTGCGCCTGCGCCCCGGGGGATACGCACGCTTTCGACCAGGTCTTTGATTTCCTGCGGGGTTTCTTTGGTCATGCCGGCTACGATGTAGGCGACAGCAAAGTTAACCGCAGCACCAATCGCGCCGAACGATGTCGATTTGATGGTCCCCAACAGTGGGTCTGCATCGGTGAACGAGTTGGTACCTGGTACAAAGAACCAGCCTTTGTGCAGGAAGATGTAGAGGAGTGTTACACCCAGACCAGCCAACATACCTGCCACGGCACCGGTGTTGTTAATCTTCTTGGAGAAGATACCCATCATCAGAGCCGGGAAGATCGACGCCGCTGCCAGACCAAACGCAAGTGCCACTGTCTGAGCCGCAAAGCCGGGAGGGTTTAGACCCAGGTAAGTCGCGATGGCAATCGCCACACCCATGGCAATACGCGCCGACAACAGTTCGCTCTTTTCCGAAATCTGCGGATTGATCGAACCTTTGATCAAGTCATGCGATACCGCAGACGAGATCGCCAGCAACAGACCCGCCGCAGTGGACAGAGCCGCCGCAAGACCACCCGCAGCCACCAGACCGATTACCCAGCTGGGCAGGTTGGCGATTTCAGGGTTGGCCAGAACCAGAATGTCACGGTTGAACTTGGTCAATTCGTTGCCGCTCCAGCCTTTTTCAGCTGCTTTGGCCTGCATGTCCGCGTTCTTGTCGTTGTAGTACTGGATCTTGCCGTCGCCGTTCTTGTCTTCCCAATTCAGCAGACCGGTTTTCTGCCATGTGGCCATCCAGTCATAACGAGGCTCGTTTTCGATCATTTCAACCGAAACAGCGTCGCCATCTGTGCCATTGGGCCACATCATGTCGGTGATGTTCAGACGCGCCATGGCACCAACCGCAGGAGCGGTGAGATACAGCAGAGCGATGAACACCAGGGCCCAACCCGCAGACCAACGTGCATCAGCAACGCGAGGTACGGTGAAGAAGCGCATGATGACGTGGGGCAGACCCGCGGTGCCGATCATCAGCGACAGGGTGAACAGAACCATGTTCAACGTGTCTGCGTGATGGGTCGTGTACTCGTTAAAGCCAAGTTCCGCTACAATGGCGTCCAGTTTCTGCAGCAGTGGCTCACCGGATGCGACGTGATCACCAAACAGACCCAGTGCAGGGATCGGGTTGCCGGTCAGCTGCAGCGAGATAAAGATCGCCGGGATGGTGTAGGCCATGATCAGAACAACGTACTGAGCAACCTGTGTGTATGTTACACCCTTCATGCCGCCAAACACCGCGTAAGCAAAAACAACACAAGCACCGATCAACAGACCGGTTGTGTTGGACACTTCGAGGAAGCGACCAAAGGCAACGCCAACGCCGGTCATCTGACCGATTACGTAGGTGGTCGAGGCAACGATCAGACAGATCACAGCGACGATGCGCGCGGTGGGCGAGTAGAACCGGTCACCGATGAACTCGGATACGGTGAACTTGCCGAATTTACGCAGGTAAGGTGCCAGCAGCAAGGCCAGCAGAACGTAGCCACCGGTCCAGCCCATCAGGAAGGATGAGTTGTCGTACCCGGTAAAGGCAATCAGACCCGCCATCGAGATGAACGAGGCCGCCGACATCCAGTCAGCCGCAGTGGCCATACCGTTGGTAACGGGGTGAACGCCGCGACCCGCAGCGTAGAATTCCGACGTAGAACCCGCGCGGGCCCAGATCGCGATGCCGATGTAGAGCGCGAAAGACGCGCCAACAAACAGCAGGTTGATGGTGAACTGGTCCATCTTATTCCTCCTCAACGCCGAATTCGGCGTCCAGCTTGTTCATGCGCCAAGCGTAGTTAAAGATCAGCGCCAGAAAGACGAGGATCGAACCCTGCTGAGCAAACCAGAAGCCCAGATCGGTACCGCCGACGGCAATGCCCGACAGCAGCGGGCGCAGCAAAATGCCGAACCCAAATGACACAACAGCCCAGATCACCAGGCTGATGAGAATAATCCGCACATTTGCCGCCCAATAGGCTTTGTCGGCCTCGGCCACCTGTGCAGGTGTTGTTGTTTGATCCGCCATACTGCGGGCCCTCCTTTGCTTCCTCCTGATTTGGCCGCTTGCGGAGCGGACAAACCTTCTCTGTTTGCCTACGTTCGGTATCGCGAAACGCAGACATAACTCCTCCAGTCCGCCAAGGCGGTCCTTCGGGTATTGCTGTATTGGAACCGAGGCCCCAAAGCCGGGGGGGCGTTGAGGCCTCGGGCCTTAGTTACGCCATTGCAGACGTAACGATGTCGTTCAGACCTTGAGCGATCTCGTCGATCTGACCCATGGCATTGATGGTTTTAAGGGCACCCTTGCCATCGTAATAGGCGATTAGGGGCGCGGTTTGTGCGTGATACGCCTCGAGCCGGCTGGCAACGGTTTCGGCGTTGTCATCAGCGCGACGCTTCATGTCGGTGCTACCGCATTTGTCACAGGTGCCTGCTGTTGCGGGCTTCTTAAAGCTGTCGTGATAGCCTTCGCCACAGCTGCCACAGGTGTAACGACCCGAGATGCGGGTGACCATTTCGGCGTCCTGCACCTCAAGACTGATGGCGGCGTTGATCTTTTGACCGGTCGAGGCCAGAAGATCGTCCAGCGCCTGCGCCTGTACGGTTGTACGGGGGAAGCCATCAAGAATGACGCCCTTGGCACAATCAGCTTCGCTCAAACGATCCCGCAGAATGGCGATGACGATTTCATCAGACACAAGATCTCCGGCTTCCATCACCGCCTTGGCAGCTTTGCCTGCATCGGTGCCAGCCGCAACAGCGGCCCGCAGCAGATCACCAGTAGACAGTTGTACAAGGCCAAATTTCTCTTCGAGCATACGGGCTTGCGTGCCCTTCCCGGCGCCCGGAGGGCCGAGAAGGATCAAAACAGCGGGTGTGGTCAATACGGCAGCATCCATCCCAATTACCCCTTGTTCGCGCGGTTTTCGATCAGGTCATCCACGACCGACGGATCGGCAAGTGTCGAGGTATCGCCAAGCGCACCAAAATCGTTCTCGGCAATCTTGCGCAGAATACGGCGCATGATCTTACCAGAGCGGGTTTTGGGCAGACCGGGTGACCATTGGATCACATCTGGCGAAGCAATCGGGCCGATTTCCGTCCGCACCCAAGTGCGCAGTTCTTTCAGCAATTCATCGCTTGGTTCGCGGTCGTTCATCAAGGTGACGTAGCAATAGATGCCCTGACCTTTGATTTCGTGCGGATACCCAACGACAGCGGCTTCGGCCACTGCGGCATGCGCCACCAGCGCGCTTTCAACTTCGGCGGTGCCCATACGGTGACCGGAGACGTTGATCACGTCATCAACGCGGCCAGTGATCCAGTAATCGCCATCGGCATCTCGCTTACAGCCGTCACCGGTGAAATAGTAGCCTTTGTAATCCGCGAAATAGGTCTTTTGGAACCGCTCATGATCACCCCAGACGGTGCGCATCTGACCGGGCCAGCTGTCCTTGATGCACAAAACACCTTCGACATCATTGCCGCTTATTTCTTCGCCGGACTGGGGGTCCAAAACAACGGGGAGAATGCCAAAGAAGGGTTTCATTGCTGAACCAGGCTTCATCGCATGGGCGCCGGGCAGGGGAGTCATCAAGTGACCACCGGTTTCAGTCTGCCACCACGTGTCAACGATCGGGCAGCGACCACCGCCGACGACTTCGTTGTACCAGTTCCAGGCTTCGGGGTTGATTGGTTCCCCCACGGTGCCAAGCGTGCGCAGCGAAGACAGGTCACATTTCTCGACCCATTCGTTGCCCTGGCCCATCAGTGCGCGTAAGGCGGTTGGGGCGGTGTAGAACTGGTTGACTTTGTGCTTTTCGCAAACCTGCCAAAACCGGCTAGCATCAGGATAGGTAGGTACACCTTCGAACATCAGAGTGGTTGCGCCATTGGCCAATGGGCCATAGACGATATAGCTGTGGCCTGTAACCCAACCCACATCAGCGGTACACCAGTAGACGTCGCCTTCGTGGTAATCAAAGGTAATCTCCTGTGTCATCGCCGCATAGACAAGATAACCACCGGTGGTGTGGACAACGCCTTTGGGCTGACCCGTAGAGCCTGAGGTATAGAGAATGAACAGCGGATCTTCGGCGTTCATCTCGGCAGGTTTGCAATAGTCGCTGGCCTCAAGTGCCATCTCGTTATAGTCGAAATCACGACCGTCGATCCAAGTGGTTTGACCGCCAGTGCGCTTGACCACCAGACACTTCACATCGTCTTTGCAGTGCAGCAGGGCCGCATCGACGTTGGATTTCAAGGGGGTCTTGCGTCCGCCGCGCGGGGCCTCGTCCGCGGTGATCACAACCTTGGCGTCACATCCGTTTACCCGCGCCGCGAGTGCGTCTGAGGAGAAGCCCGCGAAAACGATGGAATGGATCGCTCCGATACGTGCACAGGCCAGCATTGCATAGGCGGCTTCGGGGATCATCGGGAGGTAAATGATAACCCGGTCACCTTTGCGTACGCCCATCGTTTCCAGAATGTTGGCCATCCGGGATACGCTGCCGTGCAACTGTTTATAAGTGATGTGCTGTGCGGTTTCGTTCGGATCATCAGGTTCAAAGATGATCGCGGTCTGGTCGCCACGTGTTTCCAGATGACGGTCGATACAGTTGGCCGCGACGTTCAGGGTGCCGTCAGCATACCAGTTGATTGCTACATCGCCAAAGTTGTAGTTGACGTCTTTGACCTTGGTAAAAGGTTTGATCCAGTCGATGCGCTTGCCGTGCTCTCCCCAGAACGCGTCCGGGTCGCTGATCGACGCGTTATACATCTCTTCGTATTTTGCGGCGTCTACATGGGCGCGGGCAACTGTTTCTGCCGATGGCGGAAAGACCGTGTTTTCGGTCTGAGCAGGCGTTGTCATTTGAGGCTCCTCCCTCTGACTGTTTTTTAGGTGACCCAACTTCCGTTTAAGTGGCGCAAGTTGTGATCGGTTCCATCCCAGCCCAAATAATAGGCGGGTTTGAAAATAAGTGAATAACTTACGGGAATATAACGATTTGCTTGTAAAGTTTTTTCGTTAACTCCGTGGATTTTGTAAATCTTACTTTCTTAACAGGCCTAAGCCCCAATGTGGGCAGGGATTTAGGTGTCAATGATGTCTTACCTCTTGACGAGGGCAATGCAACCCGACCGCCTGCCGCAGGGTCAAATTCAGGATTGTGCAGGTGTGACATATTGTTTCGGAGCGGACATGAAAGCCGCAATTAAGCTGCGCGGTCGCGCCCCATGAGTCGGATTTCAGACGCCAAAACAGGGCTGGAACCTAGCGGAAGAGCAGGGTTCGGGGCTTGGCAGGCTCACACCTTAACGTTAGCCTGCTTTCCAAGCGACCAGCCTTTATCGGTCGCACGAATGGGAGAGACTTAATGAACAAGATTTTGACCGGCGCTGTTGCCGCTGCAGTCAGCTTTGCTTTTGTATCCGAAGCGGCTGCTGTTGAATGGAACGTATCCCTGTGGGGTAAGCGCCGTGCCTTTACCGAGCATGTTGAAAAACTGGCTGAATTGGTCAGCGAAAAGACGGGTGGCGAATTCACCCTCAACATCAGCTATGGTGGCTTGTCCAAGAACAAAGAAAACCTTGATGGGATTTCGATCGGGGCCTTCGAAATGGCGCAGTTCTGTGCTGGCTATCACCGGGACAAGAACCGTGCGATCACCGTACTCGAGCTGCCGTTCTTGGGCGTAAGCAATCTGGATGAAGAAGTCGCGGTCAGCCAAGCGGTTTACAGCCACCCTGCCGTACAAGAGGAAATGGCACAGTGGAGCGCGCGCCTTTTGATGCCGTCCCCGATGCCGCAATACAATATCGTTGGCACCGGCGAACCACGCGACCAACTGGCTGAATTCGACGGCATGCGTGTTCGCGCGACCGGCGGTATTGGTCAGGCATTCTCAGCTGTTGGTGGGGTTCCTACCTCGGTTACTGCCACCGAAGCCTATAATGCGATGGAATCTGGTGTCGTGGACACCGTGGCCTTTGCCCAGCACGCGCATCTGGCATATGGCACGATCAACAGGGCCGACTGGTGGACGTCGAACCTGAACCCAGGCACTGTGAATTGCCCGGTTGTTGTCAACATCGACGCCTATGAGGCGTTGAGCCCAGAGCACCGCGAGGCGCTGGATAGCTCGGTTGACGGCGCTGTAGGGCACTATCTTGAGAACTACGGTAAGCTCTTGGATAAATGGGACAGCGTTCTGACAGAAAAGAACGTAGCGAAGGTAGAGTTGGCCGAAGGTGAGCTGGATGCATTCCGCAAAGTCGCCGCTGATCCAATCCGTGAAAAGTGGATCGCTGACATGAGCGAACAGGGTCTGCCAGCACAGGATCTGTATGACCTGGTTATGGCGACGCTGAAACAACAACGCGGCAACTAAGATTGTTAAGCCGGGCGTGTTGAACGCCCGGCTTTTTTATCCTTCTGACATATCAAAAAGGAGTTCTGCGATGGCAGGACAAGCCTCGGTGCTGGAGGATCAGAGCTTGCTCAGCCGGTTCGACCGGTGGTTACTTTCGCTGGAGCAGGCCCTAGCCCTGTTGAGCGGTTTGGCGGTTTTCAGTTTGATGGTTCTGGCCGTGGTCTCGGTCGGTGGACGTAATGCGGCGAACATGCCTTTGCCCGGCTACGTCGATTGGATCGAACAGGTCATGCCCTTGGTTGCGTTCATGGGAATTTCCTATGTGCAGCGGGACGGCAGTCATATCCGTATGGACATTGTTGTTGGTCGTTTGCACGGGCGTGCGCTTTGGTTTGTGGAAATGCTGACAGTGCTGCTGGTACTGGTGTTGATGGTGGCGCTAGTTTGGGGCAGTTGGGCGCATTTCCAACGTTCGTTTGATTTCAGCGCCCCACTCTGGAGCCGGGACAGTTCGATCGATATTGGTATTCCAATCTGGCCTGCAAAATTGTTGGCACCTGTTGCGTTTTCAGTGCTGTGCGTGCGCTTGGTTTTGCAGGTTTGGGGCTATGGACGCGCCTTTGTTCTTGGCCTTGCCAACCCAGTTGCAGTGCCGCTGATCCAAGACACGGTGGCCCAAGCCGCCGCCGAAGCTGAACAGCTTGAAGGGCAGGAATAGACCATGGATTCAATTGATATTGGCCTTTGGGTCACGGGTGGTCTGCTGCTGATGGTAGTTCTAGGGATGCGGGTGGCTTTTGCTGCTGGCCTTGCTGGACTTGTAGGATTGGTTTGGATCTTCTGGGCCAAGTTTGGATATGCCCCCGACAAGTTGGGAAAGGCTGTAACTGTGTCGGTCAAGATCGCCGGGCAGGTGCCTCATTCCAAAGTGTCGAGTCAGGCGCTCAGCCTGATCCCCACGTTTATCCTGATCGGGTATCTCGCCTATTACGCTGGCCTGACCAAAGCGTTGTTCGAAGCTGCAAAGCGTTGGATTGCTTGGGTTCCCGGTGGGCTGGCGGTTTCAACTGTCTTTGCAACGGCTGGGTTTGCAGCCGTGTCTGGCGCTTCGGTTGCCACGTCTGCAGTGTTTGCGCGTATCGCGATTCCTGAAATGCTGGCTATTGGATACAACAAACGGTTCGCAGCTGGGGTGGTCGCGGCGGCTGGTACGCTCGCCTCTCTGATCCCGCCTTCAGCGATCTTGGTGATCTACGCCATCATCGTGGAACAGGACGTTGGTAAGCTGTTGCTAGCCGGTTTCATTCCCGGTGCGTTTAGTGCTGTTGTCTATGTACTGCTGATCGTTGGGATTGCCGTCATTTTTAAGAACGTCGGTCCCCCCGTCACCGGATTCACATGGCGTCAGCGGTTTGAATCCTTGCCGGGTGCTTTGCCGATTGTCTTTGTGATTGTGATCATCATTTGCTTTGTCTACAATCCGTTTGGTGGCGACGCTTGGGGTACACCTACCGAAGGTGGCGCGCTCGGCGCGTTTGTGGTGTTCCTTATGGCGCTCTATCACGGAATGCGTTGGTCAGAGCTCAAGAACGCATTGTTAGAAACGGCCAAGCTGACGGTGATGATTTTCACCATCATTTGGGGCGTCCTGATTTATGTTCGATTCCTTGGGTTTGCGGATCTTCCAGGGGCGTTTGCCGATTGGATTACCTCGTTGACTATGTCGCCCATGCTGATCCTTGTGTGCATCCTGTTGGCCTATGCGGTGTTGGGGATGTTCATGGATGCCATTGGGATGCTCTTGCTGACTCTGCCAGTGGTGTACCCGGCGGTAATGGCCCTGAATGGGGGAGAGGCGGTCACGGCAGCAGACAGCGCTTTTGGCATGTCTGGCACCATGTGTGCGATCTGGTTTGGGATTTTGGTGGTGAAAATGGCTGAGTTCTGCCTGATCACGCCGCCCATTGGTCTGAACTGTTTTGTGGTTGCAGGTGTGCGCCCGGATCTAAGTGTTCAGGATGTATTCCGGGGGGTTATGCCGTTCTTTATCGCGGATGGTATTACCATCGCCCTGTTGGTGGCATTTCCAAGTATCGTGCTCTATCTGCCCAGATTGGCACAATAAGGCGAAAGGGATGCAGGCCAGCGTATCGGCCTGCATCCAAATTTCTATAGGCCGGGCAACCGGTCGATAATCGCACGACGGTCAAACGTTGTGCCGGGCTTTTCACCCAGGTTGAATTTCAGACCGATGCCGACAAACGCATCGTTTGAGCTGGAATTTGACACACGCGCGTTCCCACCACCGAATTCGCCATACAGGCTTACACCGCTGCCGAAATCATAATCCGCGCCAATCGCCAACCGTGTCATGTTCGCACCGTTGTTGTTGTCGAGCCAATCAACCGAGGCACGCAGGTTGATCCGATCGCCAACATCACTGTCGATCACTCCACCCAGCATAGTGGCGTTTTGACCGTTTACCTTGCCCCGTGAGAAATACCCTTCGACACCGACATTCGCGAAATCATAGGTCGCTTCTAACCCATAGAAGTTGCGATCTAGCGAGGGCTCGTTTTCGGTTCCCCAGAACGCGCCAATGGCCCCATCATAGTTAAATTTGTAGATCCCGTGCACAGTCGCTGCATTTGCGCTCGTGTTGCTTTGACCGAATTTATAATATCCCAGATCCACCTGTGTGGCGACCGCGTCACCAAAGCCCACTTCGAACGAACCGCGCAGTGCTTGTCGGGTTCCTTTGGAGTTGTTTGTGAATTGATAATGGGACACATCCACATTGGCCCCGGTGAGTTCCACTGCACCAAGCCCCTGAGGCATGAGTCCCGCGACGAGCATAGCCGCCACTGCCCGCATTTTCATTTGACTGCTCCTTTAGTCGTTGCGCATCTGCGCAGGCGCTTTTCGCGCTCTGTCTCCCTGTCTATGCAAGAAAGCGAATCAGGTAAAGAGTCTTGATTCCAAAGTCGAAACCCCTTGACGGAGTGATCTGATGAGGCAGGTTTGGGAGTTGAACGTAAACTTAAGTGATTTGGATGTTGTCGAGCAGTCTCTGCAACCTAGGTAAGCTGCCTTGATTTACACTGGCTTCTCGCCGGCGAGCCGTGTTGACCAAAGGGGCCGTTCCAGCAGCACGACTGTGCACGGGATCTAGGTGGGAATTGAGTGAAAAGGGCAGGTGTGTGAAAGAGGGCCCAAAGACGTAGCCCTCTTCGCATCTGGCGCCCTTCGAAAAAGGTGCCAGATTTTGTGTGAGTCAAAAGATTAGAGACAGGCTTCGAAAAGTGCCCGTGTGTTTTCTTTTGTCATTTCCACAGGGTTGCCACCGGTGGAGGGGTCGTTGAGGGCATCGCGGACAAGAACATCGATGTCGGGGTCTTTGACGCCGAGTTCGGTCAATGTTTTGGGGATGCCAAGGCTATCGTTCAGGGTGTCAACGTAAGCTGCAAAGCCATCAAAGCCACTATCGATCCCCAAATAGGCGGCCGCTTGCGTCAGGACGCCTTCGGCTGCCGGGCGGTTAAATTGCAAGACAGCGGGCATACAAACGGCGTTGGTCGTGCCGTGATGCGTGTGGTGGTGCGCGCCAATGGGGTGGGACAAAGCGTGGATCGCGCCCAACCCCTTTTGGAACGCAGTCGCACCCATTGCGGCGGCGGACATCATATGCGCGCGGGCCTCTAAATCGCTGCCATCGGCATAAGCGCGGGGCAGGTAGTCTTTGACCAGACGCATGCCTTCGAGTGCCATACCTTGCGACATGGGGTGGTAATGGGGCGAGCAGAACGCCTCGACACAGTGGGCAAACGCATCAAGACCGGTTCCGGCGGTGATGAACTTGGGCATGCCCATGGTCAGTTCGGGGTCGCAGATCACGACGGCGGGCAGCATTTTGGGGTGGAAGATGATCTTTTTCTCGTGGGTCACCGAATTGGTGATAACACCCGCGCGACCTACTTCGGAGCCGGTGCCAGCAGTTGTTGGCACGGCCACAATGGGGTGAATGCCCGCCGGGTCAGCGCGTGTCCACCAATCCCCAATGTCTTCGAAATCCCATAAAGGGCGGGTTTGACCGGCCATAAAGGCCAGCGTTTTGCCCAGATCCAGACCCGAGCCACCGCCAAACGCGATCACACCGTCAAATCCACCCTCACGGTAGGCAGCCAAGCCCGCTTCGACGTTTTTCTCGTTCGGGTTCGGGTCAACGTCCGAGAACATTGCGCGTCCCAGACCGGCGGCCTCTAACAGGTCGAGCGTGCTCTGCGTGATCGGCAGGTCGGCAAGACCTTTGTCAGTGACCAACAGGGGTTTGGAAATACCTGCAGCAGCGCAGGCATCCGCGATTTCAGAAATGCGACCGGCGCCAAAGCGCATCGCGGTGGGGTAGGACCAGTTGCCAACCAGGTTCATGAGATCAGCCTTTTTTCAGGTGGTAGGATTTGGGACGGGTCAGAGCATGAAAGCCCAGCACGGACAAGCCCGCGCCACGTCCGGTGTCTTTGCAGCCGGTCCAGCACAGGCCGGGATCCAGATAGTCGCAACGGTTCATGAACACGGTGCCGGTTTCAAGTTGCGCGCCAAGTTCGTTAGCCTTGTCGGCATCAGCAGTCCAGATCGAAGCGGTCAGGCCAAACTGACTGTCATTCATCAAGGCAATAGCTTGTTCGTCGCTTTCGACTTTCATGATGCCAACAACAGGACCAAAGCTTTCGTCCTGCATCACGCGCATGTCGTGGGTGACGTTGGTCAGGATCTGGGGCGTCAGATAGGCGCCGCCATCGTCGGCCTTCATCGTGTCGATATGGGCGACTGCACCTGCTTCAATAGCCTCGGCAATTTGTGCGCGGACTTCGGTGGCGAACCGGACATGGGCCATTGGACCCATAGTGGTGTCCGCTTCAAGCGGGTTGCCCAGCTTATAGGTATTCACCAGCGCCACAGCTTTTTCCACAAAGGCGTCATACAGGCTCTCGTGGACATAAATCCGTTCGATCCCACAGCAGCACTGACCGGAGTTGAACATCGCCCCGTCGATCAGCGTGTCCACGGCGGCATCCAAATTGGCATCGGCACGCACATATCCGGGGTCTTTGCCACCCAGTTCGGTGGAAACCGGGATAAAGGTCCCCGCCGCCGCGCGTTCCATCGCTTGGCCACCGCGTACGGAGCCCGTGAAGTTCACAAAGTTCACCTTGCGGCGCGCGATCAGCTCGGACGTGGTGTCGTGATCCAGGAACAGGTTCTGGAACACATCGTCGGGAATGCCAGCGGTGTGAAACGCCTCGGCCAGCCGTTCGCCAACTTGCAGCGTTTGCGCCGCGTGCTTCAGCAGCACGGTATTGCCCGCGATCAGGGCCGGAGCCACGGTGTTGATCGCGGTCATGTAGGGGTAATTCCATGGCGCTACGACCAACACCACACCATGGGCCTCGTGTTCGATCTTACGCAGGAACGCATCGCTGTCTTCGACCACAATAGGGGCAAGGGCGGTTTCGGCGATGTCAGCCATATGGGATGCGCGCTCGTTAAATCCACCAAACTCCCCCCCATAGCGAACAGGGCGACCCATCTGATGGGCCAATTCCAACGCCATGCGGTCTTGATCCTTGCCGATTTCGGCAACGGCGGCGCGCACTAAGGCAATACGTTCAGCCAATGGTCGCGCGGCCCAAGCGGGTTGCGCTGTCTTTGCACGGCTTGCCGCTGCCAAGGCTTCATCGAGGTTGGCAAGTGGGCGTTCGATATAGACCGATCCATCGATCGGTGAGGTACATTTGACTGTATTCGTCATGTCTTAGGCCTTTTCAAAACCACGGGCGATTTCCCAATCGGTGACCACCCGGTCAAATTCTTCCTGTTCCCATTCGGCGCAGCGCGTGTAGTGATCAACCACCCAGTCGCCCATCGCAGAGCGCAGCATGTCGGACCCACGCAGGGTTTCGACCGCATCGCGCAGGGTGCGTGGAATTTCGCGTGCATCGCTGTCCTCATAGAGGTCCCCGGCGGTGGGCGCGGCAAGCTCCAGTTTGTCTTCGATGCCTTTCAGACCTGCGGCCAGCAATGCGGCTTGTGCAAGGTATGGGTTCAGATCAGATCCGCCGATCCGGCACTCCATCCGCACGCCTTTGGTGTTTTCACCACACATACGGAACCCGGCGGTGCGGTTGTCCACTGACCAGACGGTTTTGGTGGGCGCAAATGTGCCCTTCATGAATCGTTTGTAGCTGTTCACATAGGGCGCGAGAAAGAACGTGTAGTCAGGTGCGTATTTGATCATGCCCGCGCAAAATTGGCGACCAAGTTCGGACAAGCCATGCGGTGCGTCTTTGTCATAGAATTCGGGGCTGCCATCGCGCCACAGGGACAAGTGTACATGGCTGGCTGATCCGACCCGGTCATGGTGCCATTTGGGCAGGAACGATGCCGCGTGACCATGCATATGCGCGATTTCTTTGGTCGCATGCTTGGCGATCGTGTGATTGTCAGCACAGGCGAGCGCGTCGGCATAGCGAATGTTCAACTCTTCCTGACCGGCCTCGGCTTCGCCTTTGGTGTTTTCGACCGGGATACCCGCCGCAAAGAGGTGATTGCGGATTGGCCGCATCACGTGCTCTTCTTTGGTGGTTTGCAGGATGTGGTAATCTTCGTTGTAGCCGGAAATTGGCTTCAGATCGCGAAACCCGGTCTTGCGGATTTCATCAAAAGTCTGTTCGAACAGGAAAAACTCCAGTTCAGTCGCCATCATTGGGGTCAGGCCCATCGCCTCGGCCCGGGCAATTTGTGCCTGCAGGATTTGACGGGGGGAATGCAGCACGGGTTCATGTGTGTGGTGGTCCAGCATGTCACACAGGACCATGACCGTGCCTTCTAACCATGGCACCGGGCGCAGGGTTTCCAGATCCGGTTTCATCACGTAATCGCCGTACCCTGCCTCCCAACTGGTGGCTTTGTAGCCATCAGGGGTGGCCATTTCCAGATCGGTGGCCAGCAGGTAGTTACAGCAATGGGTTTCTTCCCATGCTGTGTCGATAAAGTTCTGGACGTGGTAGCGTTTGCCCATCAGGCGGCCCTGCATGTCCACAAGGCAAACCAGAACTGTGTCAACGTCGCCGTTGGCTGCTTGCGCCTTGAGCGCCTCAAAAGACAGGGGAGCCGTCATGGTGTCTCTTTCCGTATCATACATAAAGTGGGGCAGGGCGCCGACATCCGGCACCCCGCAAGAGTTTTAAGGTAAGCGATTAACCGTAGCGGTAAGGACGGCCGGCTTTGATCATGTCAGCGTTATACTGTTTGATGATCTTGACGACCTTGGCTTTGGTTTCGGACTCGGCAGCGATTTCGTCCCAGAATTTGACAGCCGCATCTTCGACGGTTGCCCATTCTGCATCTGGGATCGTTGTCAGTTCCATCTTGGGTCCATTGACGCGCAGCGATGCTTCGCCGCCCCAATACCACCACTGACGATAGTAATGTGATTGGTCACAGCAGACGCGGAACAGCGCCTGCAGATCTTCGGGCAGTTCGTTCCAACGATCTTGGTTGGCAAAGAACGATCCGGCCCATGCGCCCGAGATGTTATTGGTCAGGAAGTAGTTGGTCACGTCAGCCCAACCCACGGTGTAGTCTTCGGTGATGCCGGACCATGCAATGCCGTCCAGCTCGCCAGTCTGCATCGCAACTTCGATGTCTTCCCATGGTAGGGAAACTGGTACGACGCCGAATTGGCTGAGGAAGCGGCCCGCCGTTGGGAAGGTAAAGACGCGTTTGCCTTTCAGGTCTTCCAAGGACCGGATTGGGTCTTTGGTTGCGAAATGGCAAGGGTCCCAGGATCCGGCGCTGATGTGCTTGACGCCAACCTTGGAATATTCTTCGTCCCAGATTTCGTTCAGGCCATACTGGTTAAACAGGACTGGCACGTCGAGCGAGTAGCGTGACGCGAAGGGGAAGTAGCCCCCAAAAACGGTAACTTCGGTGGGCGAGGCCATCGAGTCATCATCAGACTGTACCGCATCAATCGTGCCACGCTGCATGGCGCGGAACAGCTCACCCGTTGGGACCAACTGATCGGCATAGAACAGTTCGATCTGCATCCGGTCGCCGGCGATTTTGTTGAACATGTTGATCGCAGGATCAATCACGTGTTCAGCCAATGCGGCGCCCGCATATGTTTGCATCCGCCACTTGATGGTCGATTGCGCGATGGCCGGAGTGGCCAGCGGTGCGGCCGCTGCGCCAACGGCGGCTGTGGTTAGAAACTTACGTCTTGTCGTCATCTTTCTTCTCCCGTTGAAATTGATTGGATTTGGTGCCCCGGTGGATCCAGGATCATTTGTTGTAAACATACTCCGGCAGCCACAGTGCGATCTGCGGGAAGATCATGATGGTGGCCAGCGCCAGCGTCATCACCAGCACAAATGGCAGGATCGAGCCGTAGATATCGCGCAGGGTCACCTCGGGTGGGGCCATGGCGCGCATCAGGAACAGGTTATAGCCAAAGGGCGGTGTCATATAGGCAATCTGAGTGGTGATTGTGTAAAGCACCCCGTACCAGATCAGATCGAAACCCAATTCGCCCACCAGCGGCACATAAAGCGGCGCAACGATGACCAGCATGGCGGTGTCATCCAGAAAGGTACCCATCAAGATAAAGCTCAGCTGCATCAGGATCAGGATCATCCATGGGCTGAGGCCCAGCTTTTCGGTAAACACACTTTCGATCGCTTTGACCGCGCCAAGACCGTCAAACACCGCGCCAAACGCAAGGGCGGCCAGAATGATCCACATGAACATGCAGGAAATACCCAATGTGTTGCGGACCGAGTTTTCAAACACTTCGCGCGTCATGCGCCCCTTTAGAATCGCAGCTGCAAACGCGGTCAGCGCCCCAATAGCCGAGCTTTCAACCAGTGAGGTCCAGCCATTCACAAACGGCACCATCATGGCTGCAAAAATGCCCAGAGGCAGCAAACCAGCGCGCAGCAGTCGCATCTTTTCTTCGCGCGGTACATTGCGTTCTTCAGGGCTGAGCGCAGGGCCAAGGGCCGGATTCATTTTGCACCGTACAACGATGTAAAGAATGAACATTCCCGCCATCATCAGACCCGGCACTACTCCCGCCAGCCACAGTTGACCGACAGGTTGGCGCGCGATCATCGCATAAAGCACCAGAACAACCGAGGGCGGCACAAGGATGCCCAGACTGGATCCCGCCTGAATAACCCCAGTGACCATTTTCTTGTCATAGCCACGTTTCAGTAGTTCAGGCAGCGCGATGGTCGACCCAATTGCCATGCCTGCGACTGACAACCCGTTCATCGCTGAAATCAGCACCATCAGACCAATTGTACCGATGGCCAAGCCACCGTTCAGGCCGCCCATCCAGACGTGGAACATCTTGTACAAATCGTCAGCTATTTTGGACTCTGACAGCACGTAACCCATGAATATGAACATCGGCAGGGTCAGCAATGGATACCACTTCATCAGCTTCATCGCGGCGGAAAATCCAAGGTCATAGCCGCCCCGGTCGCCCCACAACAGCAGGGATGCCATGACGGCGACAAAGCCAATCGCGCCAAACACACGCTGACCGGTCAGCAGCATCAGCATCATGGTTGAAAACATGAGGATGGCGATCAATTCGTAGGACATCAGATGGTCTCCTTCGCGATGTCTTCACCGCGTAGTCGCAGGATGTCTTTGAGGAATTCGGATATCGCCTGTAGCAGCATCAGGAAGATGCCCAGACACATGATAGATTTGATTGGCCATAAGTAGGGACGCCAAGCGGTCGGGCTGCGCTCTCCGTATTGGAGTGAATAGCTGAGACTGTCGTACCCTCCATAGAGCAGCACACAGAGGTAGGTGATCAGGAAAAACACGGTGATCGCATCAGTCCACGCCTGTCGTTTCAGTGACCACTCGCCATAGAGCAGGTCCATCCGAACGTTTGATCCCATCTGGATCGAATAAGGTCCGCCCAGAATGTAATAGGCGACCATGGCAAATTGCGCCATTTCCAGCGTCCAGAGCGACGGTAGGAAGAACGTTTTTGAGATCGACGACCACAGCAAGATGCCCATCATCACAAAGATGCCATACATAACGGTGCGCCCGATCAAACGGTTCATCCCATCGATGAAGGTGATGTACTTACGCGCAAATGTCATGGTTGTGCCTCTCTTGGGGCCAGCTGTTCGATCACCTGCGCCAACATTGGGGCCAAAAGCCCCGCCATGCGGTTTACACCGGTGGGCGTGTTGATCAGATCATTGCGGACTTCGATCATGACATTGGCCAATTCCCGATTGAGACCATGTTCACGTAACGTATGTGTGACACCATCAGTGACGGAATAGGGTTCGTTTAACGCGGTATTGAGGCCGCTGTCCTGCGCGGCGGCCAACAGGGACTGCGCGGCGCGATCATCGCTGTCATGCAATATGCCCAGTTCGACCGCACGGGTTTGACCTTTGTAAACCGGGGTAAAGCTGTGCATCGTGATCAACACCGGGGGCGCTGGACGGGCATCTAGCGTCTGTTTGAGCATGTCGTGGAACGGAAAATATACATCGCTCACCCGTGTAGCGCGCTGATCGTCTGTAAGTTTGGCGTTTCCCGGTATGACAAAGCGTTCGCTTTGCGACGGGATTGCATCAGGGGCTTCTGGCGGGCGATTGCAGTCATAGACCAACCGGCTGACGCGGGATTGAACCAAAGGTGCATCCAGCGCGCCCATCAGCTCAACCGACAGATCCAACGCCCCAATATCCCACGCGGCATGCGAGTTGGCGGCCTCGGCCGTTAGTCCAAGCCCGCCCAACGCAGCAGGGATAAATCGACTGGCGTGTTCACAGACCAAAAGGGCATGTGCTTGGCCACGGGTGTTCAGTGCACGCGCTGCGGGCAGTTCTAAAGAATGTAGCAATGGTGACTCGGTAGTAGCAGACATATGTAGCAGTAGCTACAGAATGCTCGGCGCTGTCAAGAAAATTTCTGTAGACATAGCTACAAACCTGACTACGCTGTAGCAAATGCTAAAGAAAAGGGCGTACCGTGACCCCGACAACCAAGCTTGTGAAGCAATTGATACAAGACAACACCGAGGGTCTGACCCCGTCAGAACGCCAGTTGGCCTCGGTTTTGTTGCAGGACTACCCAATGGGCGGCTTGCAATCCATCACCAAGCTGGCTGCGGCTGCGGCTGTTTCAACCCCCACTGTGATCCGAATGGCGCGCAAGTTGGGGTTTGACGGATTTCCGGATCTACAAGACGCTCTGCGCGAAGAAGTGGCGGCGCAAATCAAAAAGCCGATCTCGAAACGCGACGCATGGATGGTGGATGACAGTGCGGAACACCCATTGATGCGATTTGCGCAGGTGGTGTGGACAAATATGCGACACACGCTCGAACGGGTCGATACCGGGATGTTTGATGCCGTGGCACAGTTGTTGGCCGATAAGGCCCGACCTTTGTACGTCGTTGGGGGGCGGATTACCCGGTCAAACGCGGATTACCTATTCAACCATATGCAGATCATTCGGCCCAACGTGACAATGCTGGGCAATTCCGCCAACGTCTGGCCCCAATATCTGCTGGATATGGATGAGTCCTCGGTTCTGGTGATATTCGACATCCGCCGTTACGAGGCGCATTTGGAAAAACTGGCTCAGATCGCCAGCGAACGTGGGGTGACGGTGGTTTTACTGACAGACCAATGGGGATCGCCAATTGCGCGGTGTGCTGACTATACCTTTAACGGACTGGTCGAGGCCCCGTCATCATGGGACAGCACCATGGCATTGCAGTTGATCATCGAAGCCTTGATTGCCGAAGTGCAAGGCGCACGGTGGGAGGAAAGCAAGGAACGGATCGAGGAGTTGGAGGCGATGTTTTCATCCACCCGGCTGTTCCGAAATCAAAGCTAAGGCTGACCTATCGTTCATCAGGGTTGAGCCAATTTCGACCGCTGCGGTGCTTTGCCCTTATGGCTGCAATCTAACTCTTGGCAGCTTTAAAACTGCGTTGTTCGTGCGCGTTCCAATCTGTAATTTCTCCATCTTGGTCGTTGCCATTTAAAAGACCAATCCTGCCGCAGGCAGAGCTTGCGCGCTCGGCCCCTTTATTCTCGTAGGAACGGTGATTAGGTTGCTGGAATCATGACAGCTCTCCCCACGCACTTTACATTTTTGATTGAACCCGGCTTCACGATGCAGGCGTTTTCCTCTGCGATTGAAGTTTTGCGCGTCGCCCGAAAACTGGGTGCCGGTGACCTGTTTAGCTACTCCGTTCTTTCCTTGGATGGTGCCACCGTAGAAGCCTCCAATGGGTTGTCGATTGTGGCCAATATGGACGTGCAGAATCTGCCAAAGGATAGCATCGTTGTCGTGGTATCAGGGGCCGGTGTAGAGCAGACCCCTAATCCTGCGCTTCTTTCAAAGCTGCGCTTCTGGGCACGACAGAGCCATGAAATTTGGGCGAGTTCGTCTGGGGTAGTCAGGCTTGCCCAAGCCGGGTTAGTCGACGATTGCAAGGTTGCGGCCCACTGGGAAGACGCGCCCTTCTTGAAAGCACTCTTTCCGCGCGTCTTTCTATCATCTGCTATTTTCATCGCCGACGAACCGCATCCGACCTGTGCTGGGGGCGGCGCTGCGGCTGTTATGTTTATGCATTATATCAAATCAAATGGCTCAGAAGGTCTGGTCGAAAACATTGCGTCCCGCCTGTTGATCGACGGTGTTAGGGATGGGCGGGTACGTCAGAATTTTCCATCAGAACTCAAATACAGCAGTACGAACCGAACGGTATTTGCCGCTATTCAGATCATGCTCAAGACGCGCTATGAGGCTGTTAAGCTCAGCACAATCTCTGAACGCCTGGACATCTCGCAACGCCAGTTAGAACGCCTGTTCAAAGAGGAATTTGGGCATACCCCCGGAGCAATATACTTGCGGTTACGGCTAGATGAAGCGCGGCAAGAGGTTTTGATGGGCCATCGTTCAGTGCTCGACATCGCCCTCGACTATGGGTTTCAACCTGGCAATTTCAGCAAGGTGTACAAGCGATTGTTTGACGTAACACCCAGTCAGGATCGCGCCAGCACAAAATAGGAGATCTGTCGATGTAAGGCCCCTTTGGTGTCGCATTCGGCCAAATTCGAAATACGACCTTCTGTGTTTATGGTCCTTGTAAGCTGGAGGATCACATGAAAGGACCAAGAGCGCGGCGCGGCACGCGTCAGCAAAGGGCTGCGCCCCAGTCCACTGGGCCAATGCAGTCATTTCTGAAGCCGGTCGAAATCCTGTCAGATGATCAGGTCGAAAGCATTCATAGAGCTTCGCTGCGTGTGCTCAACGAGACGGGCATTGAGATTATGTCCCCGAAAGCCCGCGCATTTTTCAAGGTGGCAGGAGCAGATGTAGATCAGAGCAATGATCGCGTGCGACTAGCGCCAGAGTTGGTCGAAGGCAGCATCGCAACTTGCCCGTCTGAGTGGATTTTCCATGCGCGCAATCCTGCACGGAACGTGCCCATCGGAGGTTCATGGTTGACGTATTGCAATGCAACCACGCCCCCTTATGTGAGCGGTCCGAACCTTCCTCGTCAGCCCGGCAGCTTTGAGACTTTCAAACAATCGGTGCAATTGTGTCAAGCATTGGGGGAGGTACATTTCTTTTACGGATACCCGGTGGAACCTCAGGATCTGCCCGTCAGCTCGCGCCATCTAGATGCCTATCATACACTTGCGACCCAGACCGACAAAGTGTGGCGCGCCTACGCGATGTCGGACATGACTGACGCCTTGGTGATGGCCCAGATCGCACGCGGGGTCGATGCAGAGCAATTTGTACGCGAGCCGAGTCTCATGCTGAACTGCAATACCAATTCTCCGTTGAGAATTGATGAGGCCATGTGTGATGGCCTAATCGCCATGTCCGGCCTCGGGCAACCCGTGGTGATTTCGGCCTTCACGATGGCGGGGGCGATGGCCCCAGTCACAATGGCAGGGGCCTTGGTGGAACAAAACGCCGAATGCCTAGCGGGGATGATGTTGACCCAACTTGTCAAACCCGGCGCGCCTGTCGTCTACGGGGCTTTCACCTCGAACGTACATATGAAATCGGGTGCACTGGCGCTTGGGACCCCTGAATACGCGCAGGCAGCCATTGCAGGCGGGCAACTCGCGCGGCGCTATGGCGTGCCGTACAAATCCTCGAATGTGAACAGCTCAAACGCACCAGATGCGCAAGGTGCCTATGAAAGCATGAACGCGCTTTGGGCCACGCATATGGGACATTGCAATATCATGGCGCATGGCATCGGTTGGCTGGAAAGCGGGCTGACGTTCAGCTTTGAGAAGGCAGTGATTGATGCGGAAATGCTGCGGATGATGCAGGCGTTTCTGAAGCCGATGGACCTGTCGGACGAGGCTCTTGGCGTTGAAGCGATAGCGCGCGTAGGTCCCGGCGGGCACTTCTTTGGCGATGAACTGACGCTTGATCGCTATGAGACAGCCTTTTGGGAACACAGGCTGAGTGACTGGAAACCTTATGATGGCTGGGTTGAAGCCGGATCAAAAATCGCAAGCACCCGCGCCGGAGACATTGCCACGCAACTGATGGATGGTTTTGAAGCCCCCCCGATGGAGCCCGGCATACGAGAAGAACTTGACGCCTATGTCGCTAAACGTAAGGAAGAACTGGCATGACCACACAAGCCCGCATCATCATCATCGGCGGCGGGATCGTCGGTGTTTCCACACTTTATCATTTGACCAAAGCGGGGGAGACAGACGCATTGCTGCTTGAGCGGCGCGAGTTAACGGCTGGTGCCACGTGGCACGCGGCGGGCAATGTTCACACCCAAAGCGCATATGCCAATCTGTCTGCCCTTCAGGCCTATTCACTGCGTCTTTATGACGGCCTGGCCAAAGAAGTGGGGCAAGAAGTTGGCAGCCATATCGTTGGCGGATTCTTTCTTGCGCAGACCAAAGAGCGGATGGAGGAATTCAAGCATCTGGCGGGCAAGTTCCGCGGGCTTGGCCTGGAGTGCGAATTGGTCACACCGGATGAGATCAAGGCGAAATACCCGCTGATGAATGTCTCAGACCTGATCGGTGGCGCATGGGACCCTGAGGAGGGCTATGTAGACCCTTATTCGGTCACAATGGGATTGGCGGCAGGCGCGCGTAAATATGGAGGCAAGATCAGACGCAACTGCCAAATCGACAGCATCAAACGGCTTCCGTCTGGCCATTGGCGGCTTACAGCGGGCGAAGAAGTGTTCGAGTGTGAGATCATCGTCAACGCTGCTGGGTTTTGGGCAGATGAGGTTGCACGCATGGTCGGTACCCGATTGCCCATCACCAACATGGAACATCAGTACTTGGTTACCGAAACGATGCCCTCGGTTGAGGCATTGGGCTATGAGCTGCCCATGATCCGCGACAGCGACATCGTCATGCCGGTTGGCCCGAATGTCGCGTAGAGGCCTGACAGCATCTTTGAAATCACGTCTTACGCGGACACCCCACCACATTCCTTTATTTCGTCGATCAAGGGATTGCCAAAGACAAGTGCGGTTGCAAATGCTTCTAGGTTTTCGATGGTCTTGTTCAGTTGGATCGTTTCATGCTCCACATGGCCCGACCCTCCGGCAGCCAAGTCGGCTCGAACCAGTTCAGAGTCCCCGAGATGAGCATCGGGAGGCAACGTGTCGCGTAATTTTCGGCTTACGATGCCGGTCCCAACCGCAAGTTCGATTGCGTTCTGAACCGGGCTGCTGCACTGGTTTGCCAGCGGGTTGGCGTAATCCATAAAAATGTTAGGACCTAGGTCATTGTCATAGTGGCCCGGAATATCACCTACGAACTTGGAAGGGGTAGTCGACATTGGAGACCTACTGCCTGTTTTGCTATCTGTTGGTGGCTAGATTGATATCCGAAATTGCCAAATTCGACTGCCTCAAACTGGTTCTCGCTGAACCACCACTGCGCCTGCAGAGCCGACCTCTGGCACGAAAAATTGGCGATTTGATCAACCAATCTGACAGGTGATAGGTCTGTGCCCAATCCGAACCTGTAATTTTCAAACTTACCCGCTATCGTTGGTGAATGAGTGACGACTACAATTTTGATGGGTGGCGTAGGTGTCGGCAAGCCCGAGCTACCAGTGCGCCAGACGTTTGTTCTCGCGATCCTTGAGGGCATTTTTGGTTTTGGTGCGACGCTTACACGGCAGTAATGGCGGGAGCAGGTGCTGCTATTGGTCCGTCAATACAACTTGGAGGCGCAGAACTGTTGCCAGGAAATGCATTGATGGTAATGGCTGCTATTGATCGAAAAATCACCATTGCTCAACTTCTTCGAAGATGGGCGATCGTCTATTTTGGCAACTTAATTGGTGCCGTAGGACTAGCAGTGACTATTGGGTCTTCTGGCTTGTTGGAGGGGCCAATGGCAACGACAGCAGCGGCCATTTCTCAGTCCAAAGCATCTTTGCTGCCTTTTGAGGCTTTCTATGTACTGCGTTGATGTGTCTTGCAATTTGGTTGACCTTTGCAGCCCGGACAGCTGCCGGGAAAACTTTGGCGATCCTATGGCCGATCAGCGCTTTCGTCCTGCTTGGTTTCGAACATTCCGTGGCAAACATGTATTTCTTCGCTCAGGGATAGATAGTGGCATCCGATGTGAAGATGAGTGAAGCTTGAGCAATTTGACCCGGGTTACTTTGGGCAACATTGTAGGCGGCGCTGGTGGAGTTGCATTGGCGTATCGTTTTACCTTTTTCAGCAAGCCCACTCGCTAAAAATGGCAGCTTTCTTCGCTTTGCCCACCTGGGCCATGTGAATTCCGTGTGTCGCAATCCGATCAAAGAGCTTCTTTTCAGCTATCGCAGCAACCATTACCTTTTGGCTATGAGGCATGCTTCCACGACCAACAGTGAAATTTACGTTAAGCAAATGTTTCTTTTTTGAATTTCACTACCCCAAAATGTCGGTCTCTTCCAAAGCGTCCTCTTCGATGGGTTCATGTTCATCTTCGAAAGATGAAAACAGCGTAGCCATTAATTTTTCTGCTGAGGACTCAGGTGTCGCAGCGCCATTCTCATCGCCTCCGCTGGCCTCGATCAAACTGTCTGTCCCTTCGGTACCGATGATCGCCTCGCCTTGGTGACTGCCTGAACCACCAGGTTCCTCGGATAGATGATTGTAGACCCAAATGTTATCCACGATTGCATCCGAAGCATCCGAATTCTGCGTGGAAATGTTCGTTATTCGAAGTGTTGTGGTATCGTCGCTGGCTGTGAACTCGAAGTTTACGTGTTCCGTTGAATTGTCTTCCACTGCGTAGGCGCGACTTTCGATCTGCTCATCGTCTGCATCCAGAACATCGATACGATAGGAATGGCGAGATACGCCTTCTTGGCTTTCTGACAAGTCCATAGACACCGTGTTGATGGACCCGGCTTCGGTTGCGAAACTTTGTTGAATGTAGTCGCCGTAAGTTTCTTCGTTCTGGGTGTTAAAGCTGACATACCCATTTGCGCCGATCGGGCCACTATGGCCGGATGGGTTTCCGGTTTCCCAACTGCTCAGATCGTCCGTCGCAAAGTCGCCATTGCTGATCAGGTTGACGGCACCTTCAGGGGGAGGTGTCCCATCCCCCTCACCACCGTTTAATGTATTAACCAACTCTGTAGAGTATTGGCGGCTGGCCCAAGAAGAGTACGGGTCAATGCCGTCGTATTGAGCGTAAACCTCAAGTACATCAATACTTTTCTGGATGGTCTCTTCATCTAGATTTACGGGCATGCTTGCGCTTGCGTATTCAACATATGACCGGACGACATGCGGTGAGTCATAACTTTCCTGCGCTTGCATCGTAAAATGCGCAGTATGGGAATGATCCGAATGATCCGATGCGACGGTGTCGGAGTCATAATCTTGAACCATCAACAGCTCTGGTTGATGAACATTCATTACCTCGGTCATGAGCCAGGTTAATTCTGATGCAGTATAAGTGTTTTCACCGTCGATTGAATTGATCTCGGTAATTTCGCCTTCCCAAAGCTGCTCAACACTTTCGAACCCCGTTGAACCATGCCCATCCCCCAGGTTGCCGTCAGGCAGCCGCAAGAAATAGAGCCGGATATCGGGCTGATCCTCCAAATAGGAAGACTGCACATTGAACGTTTTCTCCCCATCGTAAAAAATGACAGTTTCATCGGCCCACTCAGTGGATCCGGCCATGACAGAATATGCAGCCTTGATCCCTTCTTCCCGCGCCAGCCCATATGATAATCCCCCACCGGCATCACCTGCGGTGGATATCAGCGTCGTGTGGCCAAGGCCGTCTTCGATGCTGGTGCGTACGTCAGGATTCATGAAATACAAGTCATCATCGGCGTGAGAGATAATTGAAAGCGTATTTGATGTCTCGTCTGTTGGTTCTGATCCCGTGTCGGGATCGGGATCGACGTCCGGTACGCCATCCGCATCAAAGATCGTTGCAGCATCTGGTTGGATATAGGCGTCGCCGCTGGATACGCCCGCAATGGTGACGGAATGCAAGCCATACCCGCCAGCATCTCCATCCGTTGCGATGACTTGCGGGTTACCTTCGTCGTCGAAATGATCCTGAACAGCTTCAAAATCGCCGTTGAGGCTGTCGTACACYTCATAGTCGTCRTATTTTGCGGCGGTGACACGCAGTGAAAAGTCATCCCCTTCGAGGTCATGGATCTCGACCTGGATCGCTTTGGTAAAGCCGCCGTCCTGCACCATCACCCAGAACTGATCCCCATCCAGCAGATCATCGGGCAGCTCCATGCTATGCAAGGTGGTGTCACCATCGATATAGGTGCCGCCAAACATGAAAGTCATCGTGCCAGCGATATTCATACCTGTTCCCGGCACGCCCGGATCGGGATCCACATCCGGGTCAGGATCTACGTCGGGATCGGGATCGGGATCGGGATCGGCGTCCGGTACGCCATCCGCATCAAAGATCGTTGCAGCATCTGGTTGGATATAGGCGTCGGCGTTGGATACGCCCGCAATGGTCACGGAATGCAGGCCATACCCGCCGGCATCTCCATCCGTTGCGATGACTTGCGGGTTACCTTCGTCGTCGAAATGATCCTGAACAGCTTCAAAATCGCCGTTGAGGCTGTCGTACACTTCATAGTCGTCATATTTTGCGGCGGTGACACGCAGTGAAAAGTCATCCCCTTCGAGGTCATGGATCTCGACCTGGATCGCTTTGGTAAAGCCGCCGTCCTGCACCATCACCCAGAACTGATCCCCATCCAGCAGATCATCGGGCAGCTCCATGCTYTGCAAGGTGGTGTCACCATCGATATAGGTGCCGCCAAACATGAAAGTCATCGTGCCAGCGATATTCATACCTGTTCCCGGCACGCCCGGATCGGGATCCACATCCAGGTCAGGATCTACGTCGGGGTCGGGATCGGGATCGACGTCCGGTACGCCATCCGCATCAAAGATCGTTGCAGCATCTGGTTGGATATAGGCATCGCCGCTGGATACGCCCGCAATGGTCACGGAATGCAGGCCATACCCGCCAGCATCTCCATCCGTTGCGATGACTTGCGGGTTACCTTCGTCGTCGAAATGATCCTGAACAGCTTCAAAATCGCCGTTGAGGCTGTCGTACACTTCATAGTCGTCATATTTTGCGGCGGTGACACGCAGTGAAAAGTCATCCCCTTCGAGGTCATGGATCTCGACCTGGATCGCTTTGGTAAAGCCGCCGTCCTGCACCATCACCCAGAACTGATCCCCATCCCGCAGATCATCGGGCAGCTCCATGCTCTGCCAGGTGGTGTCACCATCGATATAGGTGCCGCCAAACATGAAAGTCATCGTGCCAGCGATTTTTATACCTGTTCCCGGCACGCCCGGATCGGGGTCCACATCCGGGTCA
>OMPR01000010.1 GCA_900313015.1 Rhodobacteraceae bacterium EL53
ACTGGTGTTCCTCCGAATATCTACGAATTTCACCTCTACACTCGGAATTCCACTCACCTCTCTCGAACTCAAGACCAGGAGTTTAAGAGGCAGTTCCAGGGTTGAGCTCTGGGATTTCACCCCTTACTTTCTGATCCGCCTACGTGCGCTTTACGCCCAGTAATTCCGAACAACGCTAACCCCCTCCGTATTACCGCGGCTGCTGGCACGGAGTTAGCCGGGGTTTCTTTACCAGATACTGTCATTATCATCTCTGGCGAAAGAGCTTTACGACCCTAAGGCCTTCATCACTCACGCGGCATGGCTGGATCAGGCTTGCGCCCATTGTCCAAGATTCCCCACTGCTGCCTCCCGTAGGAGTCTGGGCCGTGTCTCAGTCCCAGTGTTGCTGATCATCCTCTAAAACCAGCTAAAGATCGTAGACTTGGTAGGCCATTACCCCACCAACTATCTAATCTTACGCGGGCTAATCCTTCTCCGATAAATCTTTCCCCCGAAGGGCGTATAAGGTATTACTCACCGTTTCCAGTGGCTATTCCTTAGAGAAGGGCATATTCCCACGCGTTACTAACCCGTCCGCCGCTCACTCCGAAGAGTGCGCTCGACTTGCATGTGTTAGGCCTGCCGCCAGCGTTCGTTCTGAGCCAGGATCAAACTCTCAAGTTGAAATGGTCTTGCGACCATGTCCTTGACGTTCGAACCTCTGCACATCCACACAATGGCCTTACTGAAACCATCATGCGTCTTTTCTGTTTGTTGTGCTTCAGGTTATCCAAAGATAACAAGAAACCGTCCAAACAGTGAAGCTGACACCGGTCATCGGGTCGAAACCCTACCGGCGTTGATATGAAGAGGTTGATCCATCGAAATAGACCAAACCGCCCACATATCTCTTCAGATATTCAATTTTCAAACAACGTCGGAACATAAGCCCCAGAGACAAAAACCAACAGATGCGCCAATTATCTCAGCGCGCCCGCTTGCCAATATCCCAAATTCTCCAGCGTCTCTCCGCTGTGTTTCCCGTCCATTTCAGCGTTCCCGCCGTCCCGTCCAGTGTGTCTCAGTAGCGCCTCAGCGCCGCCGGTGAAGGGGGTTCTAGTCCTAACACCAAATACCCGCAACCCCTAAATACACAAAAACCAACAAAATCACCAGAAATGTGAAAACATAAACAATTACAATAAGTTAAAGAACAAACACCGCACCACATTCAACCCAATCAACACAAAATCACACTCTTAACCCCTCTCCAAAGAAACATCTTAAAACCCTGGAACACTACATCTAGATCGCGAACCAACATCAGACACTAAAAGGCGCGGGCGACTCAGCGCCAATGATTCACATTTTGCCCCAAGAAAATCAGATTCTCACCAATTTCATCATTTGCATCTGCTGCCAGACTCTATTCTCTCAGGGGCTGAAACAGGATCCTGTTTACTAGGTTATTTGGCAGAAGTGACTAACCGCTTCGGTGAGAGAGAACTCAGGTCTAGGTCCTCCTTCAGAATATCCTGTGGCACTGGATGACCACTGATCAGAGCTGCCGCGCAACGCGCCAAGGCTGGCGCTGTTTGGATGCCATATCCCCCCTGCCCAGCTAACCAGAAGAAATGAGGGGCTTTCACTGAGAACCCAACCACAGGAGATTTATCCGGTACGAAACTGCGCAATCCTGCCCATTTAGTCTTGATCCTCCGAACCTGAATATCAAAGGCCCGTTCGATCCGATCAATACAAAATGCAATATCCAACTCTTCTGGTTGTGCATCACATGGGGCCATCGGATCTTCGTTCGCAGGTGAGATCAGCAAACGCCCAGCTTCGGGTTTCATGTAAAACTCTTCGTCGATATCAACGACAAGGGGTAGGGCGTCGATATCCACACCTTCAGGGGCTTCGACGGTCAGCGCTGTACGTCGCATGGGAACAAGGCCAATCCACTCTGCCCCTGCTTTTTGGCCCACTTCATCCGCCCAAGCCCCAGCAGCATTGATGACTTTAGCTGCGCGAATTACCTCTGTACCTGCAGTAAGGTGCCAAACCTCCCCGTCAAAGGTCAGATCCGAAATCTCGAATTTGGTGTGCAATTGCCCGTTTCGCTGGCGGAACTGGTTCAAATAGCCATGATGCAGGGCATTGACGTCAATCTCGCTCCCGCCACGATCCAGCATCCCAGCCTCAGCATAACCTGCGCGGAACAACGGGTGACGATCCCTCAGGTCCTGAGCATCAAGACGCTCAACAGCCGCTTCGGAAGCCAATTCAGCGATCAAATCATCAAACGCGTCTGTTTGATCCGACCGTGCCACCATTATGACATCACGCGGAGAGAGCAGATCAACCTCGGAAAACCCCTCGGGAGGGGAACAAAAGAAATCAGCAGAGGCGCGGGTTAACGCTCGCACCGGCTGTGGTCCGTAACCCGGCGCAAACATCGCAGCAGACCGACCTGTGGTATGATATCCGGGCTGGGATTCCATTTCGACCAAGACCACAGACGCATCCCCAGCCAGTTCCGCCGCAACAGATGCCCCAGCAATGCCCGCGCCGATAACGGCATACTCAAATACCTTTGTCATTATTCACCCATCTCGTTTCAAAGTGATCTGCGTTTGTTGATTTGTGATGGCTCAGGTGTTAGCAAATTTTCGTATCGGAAAAAAGGAAGAGTTTTCGTATCGGAAAATGACCGCAGAAAAATTATCCCCCGACCTTGCCCCATCTGCGACCGCAACGCAGGCAGATCTGGGCGCACGAGTCCGAGACATCCGAAAAGCCCGTGGCTGGAAGCTCCAAGATCTTGCGGATCGGACCGGGCTTGCGGTTTCCACGATCTCCAAAATGGAGCGCGGAGCGATTTCGCTGACTTATGATCGGTTCATGCGACTGGCGCAGGGGCTTGGCATGGACGTCGGGGATCTTTTTACCCCTAACACCAAAGGGTTCGAAGCTGGCAGCGCCACCCTGACCAAGTCAGGCGAAACCAAGATTCACCAGACCGAAACATATGTTTACGAGATGTTGGCGACAGAAATGACCGGTAAACATATGGTGCCAATGACGGGTGAAATCAAAGCGCACGAAATCAAAGATTTTCGCGAATATGTAACCCACCCGGGCGAAGAATTTCTATATCTGCTCAGCGGTGTGCTGGATGTGTGCATCAAAGGGCGTGACCCTGTGCGGCTGACCCCCGGGGACAGCTTGTATTTTGATTCCGCATTGGAGCACCTTTATGTGTCAGCCAGTCCGGAAAATGCGCGCATACTTGTTGTATGCTGGAAACCTGGCTGATCCGGAGACCAGCATCGCTCTGGCCCCCGTCGCAACAAGCGAAACATAGCAGCTGCCGCAGGCCCAAAACCCGCGACAGCTGATTGTCACTATCTGCGTGCGTCTTCGGCAACAGGCTCTTCTGTTTCCGTCTGCACGACATCGTCAGCAACCACATCGGCCTCGACGACTTCAACTTCGACCTCTTCCGACACGTCGATTGGGGCGTCCTGCGATTTATCCTCGATTGCGCCCAAAATCAGCGGCAACATATGCGCCCCTGTTGCCGACGACATCTCGGGTGTGTTCGGCGTGCTCCAGCTGAGACGATCGAACGTGCCACAGTTTTCGCAAACTGGCGCCCATTCAGCATGAATGTGATGACAGTTGTCACACACCCACTGCGGACCACGCGGCGCGGTCAGAGCTTTGGCCAACCACCCCTGCACAACGGCATCTGACGACCCTTCGCCGCGCTCGATGGCAGCCATCAAGGTATAGGCACGGGCATCGCCATTCTTTTCAGCCAGATCACCCAGTGAACGGCGGGCTTCGGGGAAATCCTCGGCCACAATGTTCAACTCGGCCATCAACAAACGCGTTTCCGCGTGCTGAGGATGGACACGAACCAAAGCAGAGAAGCGTTTGATCCGGGCCTGCGGGCTCTCGTTGGGTTCAATTTCAGCGAAAGCGTGCGCAAGATCGGGGTGAGGTGCAACATCCCACGCCTTTTTGATCAGGCGCGTGGCACTGCGGGCTTGTCCTTTGGTGATGTAAGCCCGTGCAGCCATGGCCGCAGCGGGCACCAGATCCGGTGACAGCTTGTTGGCCTCGATCGCGCGCTCTTGTTGCTCAATCGATCCATCTTCATTCAGGATATCTTTGGCTGCAGACAGAGCCAAAACAGCATCACGCCGCTTGTAAACATCACGCGGCAAGCTTCCGGATTTCAGTTTGGCCGTCAATGTGGACCGCGCGCCAGACCAGTCTTGCGACTTTGTCTGCAAGCCCAGCAAAACGTCTTGAACCTCTTCATGACGGGGCTTTATCGCCAACGCTTTTTCCGCCAGTTTCAGCGCCGTTTCATCGTCACCGTCAGCCAGCTTTTGCTTCATAATCCCACGCACGCCAACAAAGCGAGTCGAATTGTTGCTGACCAGCTTTTTGTACGCATCAGCCGCCTTGCGGGTATCGCCCGTCATTTCAGCAGCCTGCGCCACCAATAGCGTCGTCAGGTCAGGGTTTTGAAGCAGCTTTTCGGCCTTTTGCGCCTTGGTCATTGCAACGCGCCCTTCGCCAGAGGCAAGCGCCATCAACCCGTCAGACAAAGCCTGATAACCCCGCTGTTCGCGACCACGGTCAAAATACCGCGACAGGGCCGTTTCATCTCCATTCAGGAATTTCAGCGTCGCGATCAGAAGTCGCAGCAGTTTGAAGAACAACCAAACAGAGCCGACCAGCACCAGAAAGCCAATCACGGATTGAAGCGGACCAAGCGTATATTCCGTTCCCGCGACAGCAATCTGAACCCCGCCGCTGGCTTCCATCAGGAAACCGGCGCCAAGAGCCAAAAGGCCTACGATTGCAACAAATACAAGGATCTTAAGCAGTGACCACAGCATAGCAGGTCCTTCAGTTCGAGTTCAGGCTTTTGGCAAGCGCATCTGCGGCTGCAAGGGCCGCCTGCCGGGTACGGGCTACGCTGACCCAATCGGCCAATGCCCCCTGCGCCGTTTCGGGCAGCGCGGAAATTTCTTCAAGTGTTTTATCCAGATCACCAGCGACCAACGCAGCTTCGGCACGGGAGAGCACCGCATCAGCATCTGTCCCTTCGCGTGGTTCCGTAGACCGAGCGCCCGTCTGACGGTGCAAAAAGGCCATCAAACCTTGCCCTGTTCCTTTGTTGGCCTGGCGCGCATCTGCCAATGCAGAACGCGCCGCAGCTGGAAACGCCTCGCGCAATGCCGTTACCGTCACGACCCCTTCCGCCGCAGATGCCGACAAGGTATCGGGAACGGCTACGCCACCGGCGATCAAAGCCGCGACTACGCTATTATAAGGCGCACCGGTGTCCAGCTGGTTGCGCAGTTGCGAGGCATTGGCACGATTGGTCGCCGCTTGCCCGTCTGCCACAGCTTTGGCTTCCAGCGCGCGGGCATCAGCGATCATCGCTTCAACTTCGGCACGCTGTGTTGCCAAGCTTGCTTTCAGTTTTGCAAGCTCGCCCTCATAGGCCGCAACAGCCGTATCTGACAGGCCCTCGGTGATTGGGCGCGCTTCAAGCTCGCTAAGTCTGGCGGCCAGCGGCGCAACCTGTTGTTCAAGCGCATCCATGCGCAATACCACAGTCTCCAACGCGCCTGTAATGGGTTCTATTTGTCCCGACAATCCTGAAATCTCTGCCGCCAGCGCCGAAACGTCCGGCACAACAATGGCACTCACCGATCCCTGCAGATCAGCTAGGCTTTTGCCCTGCTCAGCAAGCTTGGCCTGCACCTCCTGAACAATCGCAGCATTTCCACCGGATTGCAGTCCCGCAGGCAAAAATGAATCCACCACTTCGGTTCGGCCTGCGATAAATCCAATCGCCGCAGCAACCACGCCACCAATCAAAGCAGGTACAAAACCGCCACGCTTTTCGATGGTGCGTTCGATGACTTTCTCTTCGACAGGCGCGACAACTGGCGTCGTCTCTTCAACAACCTCCACGGCTTCGGCTTCGGCTTCGGCTTCGGCTTCGGCTTCGGCTTCGGCTTCGGCTTCGGCTTCGGCTTCGGCTTCGGCTTCGGCTTCGGCTTCGGCTTCGGCTTCGGCTTCGGCTTCGGCTTCGGCTTCGGAAGGTGCTGCGCCTTGCTCGCTATCACCGTCAACGGGTGACTCGGACTCCGCAGCATCCTGTGCATCGTCTTGAAGATCCGGTCGATCCTCGTTTGTCACTACATTTTCAGCATCTGAGACATCAGTTTCAGGCACGTCCTGCTTGGCATCGGCATCTGTTTCCAGATCTGTTTTCTTCTTATTTGCCACCGTGCTATCCCCTTTGATTCTGAAATACTGAAATGCAAGACGCGCTCAAACACTAGAGCGCGCCTCTCTGCCCCTCAAGCCGATTGACCTGCTTCACAAGCTTTTCAACTGTTTTACACATCGCATCGGATTCCGGTCGTTTGGCAATCCTTAGATCTTGAAAACTAATTGTTTCCAGAGGCTTGGCTACCGCATCACTTAACGCCGCAAACCAGATCGGGGCATTTCCCGCCCCAAGGTCGGCAAATTGTCGCGCGGTGCGTGGCGAAAAAAGTGGAGCGATAACAGGCCCAACGCCATCCAAAACCGCCCGCGCCTCTGGCGAGAACTCTAACAAGCGTTGGTCATAGATCGCCTGATCCCATACGGACAAACCCAATTGCGTCAACGTTTGCGCGATATTTCCACGCACATGTTCCCCCCGCAAATGTAACAGCGGGCTTTCCGGCCGGCGCTGTAACAATGTCCCAATCAAGGCCTCTGATGTTTCACCCGCGTTTGTCGCCTGCCAGCCAGCCCGGTGTGCCATCTCGGTTGTCGCAGCCCCCACGCAGAAAACCGGCAACTCGCGGTCCTCAACCTGTCGCGCAGCGATATTAACACCATTTGACGAGGTGAAAATAAGGCCCCGAACGCCGGTCAGATCAATTGCAGCCCCGGTGGGTTGGATGTCGAGCAACGGGGAATAAATAACCTCCAAAGCCTCCTGAAGCTCTGGGCTTAGCTGGGCAACAAACCGGTGTGACGCTGCACGCGGGCGAGTCATCAAAAGACGCATGCTTCGATTGCCTCCAGCCCCGGGATTGTTTGCCAAGCAAGGGGGTGATACCCCGCAGTCGGGCTTGGATGCAACGGTTGAGAACAATGTCGGACACTTTGACCATTCTAGGGCTGGAAAGCAGCTGCGATGACACGGCCGCTGCCGTGGTGCGACACACACTCGGATCAGCGCCTGAAATCCTATCCTCAGTGGTCTTTGGTCAGACCGAATTGCACAGCGCCTTTGGCGGTGTGGTGCCGGAAATTGCCGCGCGTGCGCATGCCGAAAAGCTCGATATCTGCGTAAAAAAGGCACTGCACGAGGCTGAAATGCCTTTGGGCAAGATTGACGCCATAGCGGTCACCGCAGGTCCGGGTCTTATTGGCGGCGTCATATCCGGCGTCATGTGCGCCAAAGGGATCAGCGCGGCGACCGGTATTCCGCTGATCGGTGTGAACCATCTGGCCGGACATGCGTTAACCCCACGTTTGACGGATCAGATTACCTATCCCTATCTCATGCTCTTGGTGTCAGGCGGCCACTGCCAATACCTGATCGCAAGTGGCCCACAGGAATTTACCCGCCTGGGCGGTACCATCGACGATGCCCCGGGCGAGGCTTTTGACAAAACCGCGCGTCTGTTGGGGTTGTCCCAACCCGGCGGCCCTTCGGTCGAAGCCGAAGCTCGCAATGGAGACCCAAAACGCTATCGGTTTCCACGCCCCCTATTGGATCGCCCCGACTGCGACTTGTCCTTTTCCGGGCTCAAAACCGCTTTGATGCGCATGCGGGATCACGTGGTTGCTGAAAAAGGCGGATTAACCCGTCAGGACCGCGCCGACCTCTGTGCAGGGTTCCAGCAAGCAATCGTCGATACGCTGGCTGAAAAAACCCGGCGCGCATTGCGGATCTATATGGAGCAAAACCCAAACCAGCCAACGGTTGCTGTCGCTGGTGGGGTTGCGGCCAATACCCCCATTCGAACGGCTTTGATGGCCGTTTGTGCCGAACAAGGCGCCGCGTTTTGCGCGCCCCCCCTTGCCCTGTGCACAGACAATGCTGCCATGATCGCCTACGCAGGGCTAGAGAGGTTCCGCGCGGGCGACCAGGACGGCTTGGATTTAACCGCCCGCCCCCGTTGGCCGCTGGATAAAACCAGTCCGGCCATGTTGGGCAGCGGTAAAAAGGGCGCCAAAGCATGACTGTAGCTGTACTTGGGTCAGGCGCATTTGGCACGGCATTGGCGATTTCTCTGGCCGGAAACGGACCCGTAACCCTATGGGCGCGCTCGGCGGAACAAGCCACCCGGATGGAAACAAACCGGGAAAACGCCCTGCGCCTGCCCGGTGTTACACTGCCTGGGACCTTGACCGTTACCCACTCTCTCGAAATCGCGACACAAGCCCAGATCATTTTACTGGCAATCCCGATGCAAAAACTGCGCACGGCCTTGCAAAACCATGCCGACCTGCTTGCGGGTCATACCTTGGTTGCCTGTTGCAAAGGGATGGAGCTGAACACCGGACTGGGCCCAATAGCGGTGATTTCAGAAACCTTGCCTTCGGCGATCCCCGCTCTTTTGACCGGGCCTAGTTTTGCCCATGATATCGCGCGTGGATTGCCCACCGCCCTGACATTGGCCTGTGCAAACGCCAATCAAAGCGCGACCCTGCAACAGGAATTGACCACCGCCAATCTGCGTCTCTATCGCACCACGGATACAGCCGGTGCAGAACTGGGTGGCGCATTGAAAAACGTGATGGCGATTGCTTGCGGAGCTGTCATGGGCGCGGGCTTAGGAGACAGCGCGCGCGCCGCCCTGATGACTCGTGGATATGCCGAAATGCAGCGCATGGCGCTTGCGTTGGGTGCGCAACCCGAAACCATGGCTGGGCTCAGTGGTTTTGGCGACCTTGCTCTGACATGCACCTCCGAGCAATCGCGCAATTACCGCCTTGGCCTGTCGATTGGACAGGGCGAACAGTTTGATCCCTCGATCACGGTCGAAGGGGCCGCCACCGCGCGCGCCGTCGCCGCCAAAGCGCAGGCATTGAAACTGGATATGCCGATTACCCAATCGGTGACGGATCTGCTCGACCAGACCTTGACCCTGACCGATGCCATGGCTCAACTGTTGGCACGCCCTCTAAAGGAAGAATGATATGCTGATTGCCCTCATCGCACGTGACAAAGCCGGTGCCTTGCAAAGCCGTCTCGACAATCGCCCCGCGCATGTAGACTACCTCAAATCTACCGGGGTTGTGTCGCAGGCTGGTCCTTTGTTGGATGGCGACGATATGATCGGATCGCTGGTGATTTTGGATGTGGATGACATGGCTGCCGCACAATCGTGGGCCGACAACGACCCTTATGCCAAAGCAGGCCTGTTTGAGTCCGTCGAACTGATCCCGTGGAAAAAGGTGATCTGATGGCATACTGGCTGTTCAAATCCGAGCCGTCCACCTGGAGCTGGAATGATCAGGTCGCCAAAGGTGAGGTTGGCGAAGAGTGGGATGGCGTGCGCAACTATCAAGCTCGCAACTTCATGCGCGAGATGAAGCTCGGAGATCGCGGGTTTTTCTACCACTCGCAAAAAGAAAAGTCAGTCGTAGGCATTGTCGAGGTCTGCGCCGAATCCCACCAAGACAGTCAAACTGACGATCCGCGGTGGGAATGTGTGGATATCAAAGCTGTACGCAGCTTTGAAACGCCTGTCACCTTAGAGCAAATAAAGCTGGATGAACGCTTTGCCGAAATGGCACTGGTCAAAAGCTCTCGCTTATCCGTGCAACCGGTAACCGAGGATGAGTGGCGGCTCGTCTGCGCCTTGGGCAAGACAAACCCAAACTAGGCCCAAATGCGTTTCTCTGACACCTGCACAGAGAAAGTTCCGGCCGCGCAGCCGGTCGAGATCAAAGATCTGCCAAATTTAAAAAGGGAAGGTCCTGACGATGCAGAACCTTCCCCCACCCCACGTGCTCCCAAGTCACCACACGTGTTAAGAATTTCTGGTCCTGACCGTCCTGGTCATGTGATATATCTAGCCTGGAAAGCCTTGCCAACGCAAACCCAAAGCCTTGAAGATAAAGCTAAAATGCAAAACACCCACGAAAGATCGCAGGTGTTTCATACATTAAATCGTAACTTGGATCAGCCGTAAACGGCTTCTTTTCCAAAATGCTTAGTCAGCATGTAATAGACCACAGCCCGATATTTGTTCCGCTCTGATTTCCCATAAACATCAACAACTTTGTTGATGGCTTCCATCAGCTCTGGACTATCGGCAAGACCCAGTTTCTTCATCAGAAAATTTTCTTTGACAGTTTCCAGCTCACTGTCCTGGCTAGACGCAACGGTCGACGCATCCGCGTTATAGATTGCAGGACCACATCCGATTGTGACCTTGGTCAACAAATCCATGTCAGGTTCCATACCACACTTGTTTTTCAAATCATCCGCGTATGTGGCGATCAGATCGTCGCGTTTTCCCATCGTGTATTCTCCCAGATTAAGTGAGCGTTCTCTTGCGCGCTTGTAACGTAACGCCGCTGATTTCTTCTACAAAGGGAAAATTTTGCTGCATTCCCCATTACCCTAGGGAACCCAACAAATTGCTACGGGCATGCCTTTGCTCAATCAATGCGACCTGAAACGAAAAACGCCGCCGGATTTCTCCGACGGCGCCATATCTTTCAATCACTAACAGCTTAGTAGCGATAGTGCTCAGGCTTGAACGGGCCTTCGGGGCTGACACCGATGTAAGCCGCCTGTTCTGGGTCCAGCTTGGACAATTTAACACCAATACGCTCCAAGTGCAGACGCGCAACTTTTTCATCCAGATGCTTAGGCAGGATGTAAACGTCGTTGTTGTACTCGTCGCCTTTGGTCCACAGCTCGATCTGCGCCAGAACCTGGTTGGTGAACGAAGCAGACATCACGAACGATGGGTGACCTGTTGCATTGCCGAGGTTCAGCAAACGGCCTTCGGACAACAAAATCAGACGGTTGCCCGAAGGCATCTCGATCATGTCGACCTGTTCTTTGATGTTGGTCCACTTGTGGTTTTTCAGGCTTGCGACCTGAATTTCGTTGTCAAAGTGACCGATGTTGCCAACGATCGCCATGTCCTTCATCTCGCGCATGTGCTCGATGCGGATCACGTCTTTGTTGCCAGTGGTGGTGATAAAGATGTCAGCCGAGCCAACTTCTTCTTCCAGAATCACAACTTCAAAGCCATCCATCGCCGCCTGAAGCGCACAGATTGGGTCAACTTCGGTTACCTTCACACGGGCACCAGCGCCGCGCAGCGAAGCCGCCGAACCTTTGCCAACGTCGCCGTATCCACAAACAACCGCAACTTTACCGGCCATCATGGTGTCGGTAGCGCGGCGGATACCGTCTACCAGGGATTCTTTACAGCCGTATTTGTTGTCGAACTTCGACTTGGTTACGGAATCATTTACGTTGATCGCAGGGAATGGCAACTGACCATTTTTGTGCAATTCATACAGGCGGTGAACGCCAGTTGTGGTTTCTTCTGACACGCCCAGAATTGCTTCGCGTGTTTTGGTGAACCAACCGGGTGTTTCAGCCATACGCTTTTTGATCTGAGCGAATACCGCTTCTTCTTCTTCCGAAGTTGGAACTTCGATCAGATCGGTTTCACCCGCCTCAACACGTGCGCCCAACAGAACGTACAGTGTCGCATCGCCACCATCATCCAGGATCAAGTTCGCGCCCTCAGGGAACATAAAGGATTTGTCGAGGTAATCCCAATGCTCGGTCAGGGTTTGACCTTTGATCGCGAACACAGGTGTGCCGCTTTCAGCAATCGCTGCAGCGGCGTGGTCCTGAGTCGAAAAGATGTTGCAAGATGCCCAACGCACGTCAGCACCCAACGCAACCAGCGTCTCGATCAGAACAGCTGTCTGAATGGTCATGTGCAATGACCCGACAATACGCGACCCCTTCAGGGGCTGGCTTTCACCATATTCTGCCCGCAGTGACATCAGCCCTGGCATCTCGGTTTCAGCGATGTCCAGCTCTTTGCGGCCAAACTCAGCCAGCGAAATGTCTTTGACGATGTAGTCTCCGGCCATAATAAGCTCCATTCCGGTTAAATCAGTCTTTTGCAGCCCCTAACATTCATGGCGTCAGGTGGCAACGCAGATGACCAGAACAGAGCCTTGTGGGCGCATTTACTCCGCCAACAAGAAATCGGCTACACATGCAGCGAGGCGCGTAGGCTCAACTCGCAGTGCCTTCAGGTACAATTTTCGGGATGGCTTCAAAGAAATCCGTACCCGCCGCAACAATGCAGCTGATCCCGTTGGCTTGGGTCAACAGAACAGTAAATGTACCATTTTCTGTAGACGACCAGATTTCCATAACTGAATGACCGTTGCGCACCTTTTGCAAGCCCCCAACCGTCAGCTCTTCTGCGTATTTATTTTGCAACTGTTCTACAACCGTGTCACGCAAACCACAGCTTGAGGCAAAGGCGGGCGGCGCAGTTGCGGCCATGCCAAATGTCAGAGCAAATCCCAACAAACGCTTGAACATAACAAGCTCCTTTCGATACAGGTTTCAATCCGAGGAGGGCATGCCTGGGAGGGTTAACACGCCCCCCTCAGCACTTAATATCGGGATCACAGGGCCGGGTTTCAAACCACGGTCCCTCAAGAAAACGTTGGCAGCGTGTGATCAGGATGCCAAACAGGGTGCTCTCAGAATGTGGCAATTTCGAGGCACAGAACAAAGGGCGTAGCAGAATGGCAACACAACCAAGAGCTTGGCAAAGGATGCTGTCAGGGCGTCGATTGGATCTTTTGGACCCCACGCCAGTTGATATCGAAATCGAAGATATCGCCCACGGTTTAGCCTTTGTGGCGCGTTGGAATGGCCAAACCATGGGAGATTTTGCCTATTCGGTTGCCGAACATTCCCTGTTGGTCGAAGAACTTTTTGGCCGGATATCCCCAAATTCGCCTGCAAAATGGCACCTTGCTGCACTGCTGCATGACGCCCCTGAATATGTGATCGGGGATATGATTTCCCCTGTAAAGGCCGCCGTTGGCCCAGACTATGGGGTGCTTGATGATCGCTTGACCGCTGCCATTCACATTCGGTTTGGTCTGCCCGCTGCGATCCCTGCATCTGTCAAAAAACAAATCAAAAAGGCTGACCGCATCAGCGCATGGATGGAGGCCATTCAGATTGCCGGTTTTTCAGAGGCCGAGGCCAACAAATTCTTTGGTAAACCTGACCGGATTCTTATCGACGGATTGAATATTCGTTTGCGCCCGCCAGTCGAGGTCCGAAATGCCTATTCAGCCCGGCATGAAATCCTGCTGACCCAGCTTTAAGAGGGGTCAGCAGACGGAGCAGTAGCGATAGTTACGGCGTCCCGTTCGGCCCGACGCGCCCGACGGGCTTGGCGCAGCTTTTTCAATCGATCGCGCGCATATTCCGGCGATTCAACAAAATCACCGCGCTGATCCAGCCCTTTGTCTTTGAACATCTGTGCACGTTCTGCATCTGTCGCCTGTGGCCACTTCACGTCCGGGCCTACAAACCCACCTGCAACCAATCCTCGACCTATGACTTCGTGGTCCAATTCACCAAAAGAAAGCCTGTTGGATTTCAACTGTGTCCCACGCACCCACTCGGTATACAACGCGTCGATGATCATCGGGGTGCAATTGCAAAAATGCGCCACATTGCGCGCCAACAAATTATTCGCACCCGCTTTGCGTCGCAAAATCATCGCAACTTTTTGATCTGGCCGCCCCACCATCGCAAACAAATGCAGTGCGGATCCATCCGCTGCAATCACGTGGGTTGCCGCCTTGTAACGCGCCAACTGGGTCTCGATGCTGTACTTTTCGGGGTAGAAAATATCATACCCTTCAGCGCGCAGATAATCCTCTAACTTTTCTTCGCCCAACATTCCGCCCTTACCCAACCCAAGCGCTGAACGCGAGATATAAAGCTTGCTGGCGCCGTCCGGCTTGATGTCGGTTGCAAAATTCTGGTGGATCGCATCCCTGAATTTCTGTGTTCCGTTGGTTATGGACCCCAGACCAAACCCCTGCCCCGGCACCACCAATTCTTCGACCTCGGTGGCTTCGGTTGCCACATGGATCGGCAATCCCGGTGCGATCTGATCCAGAAATGCCCGCTGGAACCCTCGCACCGCATCCCCGACCCGTGGTCGTTTGGGAATGAACAAAATGCCATTATACGGCTCTTCGGACCCATTCAACGCCCAAATGCGCGACGTGCTTTCAACCAGAAAATGACCGAAATGGGCCCACAGAACACCGCCCCACAACCATCGCCCAGTCAGCTTTTGCGTCACGGTCTCGGGGTTATCTGGCTCGGTCGTGATCGGTCGAAACCGTCGCCACAAAGCTCCTTCGGGGCAATAAGTGCCGTCACTGTGCAAAACCCCGGCCGGCTGCGTAAACGCGCTGACCGTAGGGGGAATGACTTTGGCATCCTGCAAAGTCATGACTTTTTCCGACCAACCACCTTCGGGCATGGGCCGCAGGTTTGGATCATTTAGATCCAGTACATCTGACATGGCAATCCCCTTAGCGTGGGCTGCGTTTCGCCAGAATACGTTGCAGGGTTCGCCGGTGCATATTCAGTCGCCGCGCCGTTTCACTGACGTTTCGGTCGCACAGTTCATACACACGCTGGATATGTTCCCAACGGACACGATCCGCACTCATCGGATTTTCAGGTGGGGGTGGCAACTCATCCGGTTTGGCCAGCAGTGCGTTTGTAATATCAGTGGCATCAGCTGGTTTTGACAAATAGTCCGTCGCGCCAATCTTGACCGCTGCAACCGCTGTGGCAATCGCGCCATATCCAGTCAAAACTACAACCCGGCTATCTGGGCGCTTTTCACGCAGGACTTCGACGACATCCAATCCGTTGCCATCTTCCAACCGCAAATCCACAACCGCATAGGCCGGAGGCCGCGCTGTAGCGATGGCTTGGCCGCCAGCCACAGACGAGGCGGTTTCAACTTCGAACCCGCGTTTTTCCATCGCTTTGGCCAACCGGCGCAGAAACGGTTCGTCATCATCAACTAACAACAGCGTTTTGTCAGGTCCGATGTCAGGCTGGGTGCTCTCTGCCATGCTTTTTCTTTCCGCTGCTTTTGGTTCTTGTTTGCTTAAGCCCGAGTATTACCAGCGCCTCAGCAAAGGTCAAACGCCCAGTCGCAGATCAGATCTTATCCAGAAAGCATCCTACTTGGTCTGCCATCTGTTCTGGGGGCACATCCCGGCGGAAAAATTCGACAAAACCCTGCTCGGGCAGAACCAGATAAGTAAAGGTCGAGTGATCAACCAAATAGAACTCGTCGCTCTTATCTTGGGCTTTGTAATAGGTTTTATACGCTTTGCTTGCCGCTTTGACCTGCTCGGGCGATCCGGTCAATGCGATCATCCGTTCGTGCAGATTTTCAGCGAATTCCCCAACAACTTCGGGTGTGTCCCGATCAGGGTCGATCGAAATGAACACCGGAGTGACGGATTGGCCACGTTCTGTCAAAATATCAACGGCTTCTGCGTTACGCGATGTATCCATCGGACAAACGTCAGGGCAAAAAGTATAGCCAAAATACACCAGTGACGGTTCTTTGATAACGTCTTTGTCCGTGACGGTTTCACCTTTGGCATTCACCAATTCAAAGGAACCGCCAATAGCACCGGCACCGCCAGCAACCTGACTGGCGCGACACTGGGCAAATTGATCACCCGATTTGGACCCCATCGTCAAAAACCAGGTTCCACCCACAACAATGGTAAGGGCGATAGCTGCGAGGATTGCATAGGTACGAGTCATGACGATTATGGCCTTTGGTCGTAGAGAAGAGTGTGTTGATCGTTTTCGCGCGGACACCTATCAAGATACCCAGCCGTTGCAACAGGACATAGGTGACCAATGCCAGATTCCAACATGAGCCTTTGGCCTGGAAAGGAACGTAGCAGCTGGATTCGCCTACGGACGCTCATCTTGTTGCGTTGGGTCGCCATTGTCGGACAGATCACTGCGATCACTGTCGCCCAGTGGCTCTACAACATGCAGATCGAGGTCGGATTATGCTATCTGGCAATTGGGGTTTCTGTAGTAGCAAACCTGGTGGCGATCTTCATTTTCCCTGAAAACAAACGCCTCACAGAATATGAAAACTTTCTGATGGTTTTGTTCGATCTGCTTCAGTTGTCTTTCTTGTTGTACCTGACGGGCGGTTTGCACAATCCTTTTGCCTTGCTTTTGCTAGGACCTGTCACCATTTCCGCGAACGTAATGGGCACACGATCGACCCTGATCATTGGCGGTGCTGCGATTATTCTTGTTACTTTGCTGGCAGAATTTCACCTACCCCTCAAGACGGACCAAGGATTCATCATGCGGATTCCGGACATCTTTGTCTTTGGGAACTGGGTGGCTGTGATCATCGCTATTGTCTTTCTCGGTGCCTACTCTCATCGGATCAGTACAGAAACACAGTCCATGTCCGAAGCCCTGTCCGCCACGCATATGGCGTTGGCCCGCGAACAAAAGCTAACAGACTTGGGAGGTGTTGTTGCGGCGGCGGCACACGAACTGGGGACACCGCTTGCAACGATCAAACTTACCAGCGCTGAACTGATAGAAGAGCTGGATGACCGCCCGGACCTGCGCGAAGATGCTGCCCTTATCCGAGAACAAGCAAACCGGTGTCGCGACATTCTGCGGGATATGGGACGGGCGGGAAAAGACGATCTGCATCTGCGACAGGCCCCCCTTTCAACTGTCATTCACGAAGCTGCAGAGCCGCATATGCATCGTGGAAAATTCGTGCATTTCGAAGAAAAACCCGGCGACGGTGGCGATATGCAGCAGCCCTCGATCCTGCGGCAACCCGAAGTCATCCATGGCCTACGCAATCTAATCCAGAACGCGGTTGATTTCGCCCGCGCAAACGTCTGGGTTGATGCGGAATGGACCGAAAGCCAGATTTTTGTTCGCATCATGGATGATGGACGCGGATACCCTCCACAAATGATCGGGCGCATCGGGGACCCCTTTGTACGCAAACGCCGCTCCGACATAGATCGAAAAACACGACCCGAATACGAAGGTATGGGGCTTGGCCTGTTCATTGCTAAGACACTGCTAGAACGAAGCGGTGCCGAGCTGAGCTTTGCCAACGGGTCTGACCCCTATCAAGCTTTCACAAAGAAATCAGAACGACGCGGAGCTATCGTTCAGGTTGTATGGCCTCGCAACATCATTGACGCCCAAATCGGTGAAAATGCTGTGCCCAAAGGTCGAAATCAGCCGTTTCAATTTTAAATTAAGCAAACATTAACCTCTATTACCGCAAAACCTGTAGGGATCCGTCATAAAACAGGACAACGTGCGGCGATGAGTGATTGGCTTATTGTGACAGGGATTTGCTTGGTTTCCATTGTTGGGACCCGCTTATGGTTGAAACCGCGTCGACAAAAAGTTGGGTTTAGGCGGGATCTGCTCAGGTCTAGAAGCCGCCTAGATCAGGTTTACCTTTTTGACGGCAACCAGTTACTCGATCGCACGGATCACGGGAACCGTGCCGATCAAACCCATATTTTGGATTGGGTTGGACTGCGACGGGAGCTGGCCGTTGAATTTCCGGGATTTCCTACCTCACCAAACGAGGTGAGAAGCAAAGGTGAAATCATCGTCCCGCCCATCGATGGGAACCAGAACCGGGATGTCTTGTGCGAATGGGTTGACGGTATCGTCCGCGTCCACCTGCGCACCCTAAATCCCGGCAAAGGGTCCAGATCCACCTGTCAACAAGACCCCTTGCGGGTTGCCATGGACAAAGCCCCCTATCCAGTCTGGTACATGAACAAGGACAATCAGGTGCGATGGTGTAATCATGCCTACACAAATCTTGCGCGCAAAGTGCGCGGCCAAGATCCAGATCTGAACACCCCTCTGTTCCCGGAAGAGGACATTTTCAAACTACCGAGCAAAAAATCCCGGGTCGCAATTTCACCTCAGGATCAGGACCATAAACTTTGGTTCGACGTGTCCATCGTCTCCGAGGAAGAAGGCAATCTGTGCTATGCTGTCGACATCAACGCAGTCGTGGACGCTGAATTGGCGCAGCGAAACTTTGTTCAAACCCTCGCAAAGACTTTTGCCCAGCTGTCTATTGGATTGGCGATTTTTGATCGCAACCGCCAACTGGCCCTGTTCAATCCTGCGCTGATCGACTTGATCGCCCTGCCCGCCGAATTCCTAAGCAGTCGACCTGATCTATTTGGGTTCTTCGATCGCCTCAGAGATCAGAACATGATGCCAGAGCCAAAAAACTACAGCAGTTGGCGCCACCAATTCGACGACCTGTTAAAGGCTGCAGTTGATGGCCATTATCAGGAAACATGGTCGTTACCGTCAGGATCTGTTTATTCAGTTAGCGGACGTCCACATCCTGATGGGGCAGTGGCATTTCTGTTCGAAGATATAACAGCAGAAATTACCCTTACGCGCCGATTCCGGAGTGAGCTTGAGCTGGGCCAATCCATGATGGATCGCCTGGATATTGCGGTCGCCACGTTTTCCTCGGATGGGACGCTGGCTTTCTCAAATCGATCTTACCACCAACTGTGGCAAGTTGATCCCGATCTCAGCTTTGCCCAGATCACAGTGCAAGACGCTACAAAAATCTGGCAAGATCAATGCATCGCAACACCGGTTTGGGGGCGCATACGCGATTTTGTAGATCTACGGGATAACCGAATAGAATGGTCTGCCATGGTTACGACCCGCGATGGGGTCACGTTATCCTGCACAATTAGCCCGGTTCAAGGCGGCGCAACGATGGTGCGTTTCCAAACAAACGGCACCGTTTACCCGTCGATTCAACAGGCCCAATTGACTGACTGAACCTGCTTGCAGCCAACCGGGCAGACCGTCATTGTGGCGCCATGATTGCCGCACCTGTTTCCATCCCTCTCGACTCACCTGAAATGACCACAGATCTGGCCGCCAAACTTGGGGCCAGATTGACTCCGGGTGATTGCTTATTGCTGGTCGGCGAGATCGGAAGCGGCAAAACCCATTTCGCGCGCAGCCTGATCCAAGCGGTGATGGACCACCCTGAAGATGTGCCATCCCCCACATTTACGCTTGTACAAATTTACGACACGCAGCTTGGCGAAATCTGGCACTCCGACCTTTACCGACTCTCCGATATTTCAGAGATTGAGGAACTGGGACTGTCAGAGGCACTTGAAAATGCCGTCTGCCTGATCGAATGGCCTGATCAAATGGGCCCGCTCACACCTGCAAACGCTTTGACCTTAGCCTTTGCAGCCGACCAACCCGGAGACGACCAACGCAGCCTGACCCTAAGTTGGACAGATTCCAAATGGCCGTCCCTTCTGGAGACCCTGTTATGACAAATCGTGCCGTCCTGGCCCAAGCCCTATTGGCACAGACAGACTGGTCCAATGCCAATCGCGCCCCTCTGGCCGGTGATGCCTCCAACCGCAGATATGAACGGCTGACGGATCCTGACACGGGAAAGACAGCTGTCTTGATGGATGCCCCACCGGAAAAGGGCGAAGACGTGCGGCCTTTCGTTCGTGTGTCTGAGCATCTGCTTGCCATCGGATTGAGTGCACCGGAAATATATGCCGAAGATGCGGAATATGGTTTCCTGCTCATCGAAGATCTGGGTGACGATCTTTTTGCACGCGCCATTCCCAAATCCCCCAAAATCGAACGGATTTTGTACGAAACAGCAACCGACGTTCTGGTCGAACTCCATTCAGCACCAATCCTTTCACTCGACAGCTACGGCCCAACACTGATGACCAAGCTCGCTGCGCTGGCACTGACAAAATATGCCGCCGTGATTAATGGGTCATTGGATACGGATGCCGTGGCGCGGTTCGAAAAGCGGTTCGAAGATGTTCTTCGCCAAACAACCCAAGGCCCCAAAGTGCTCGTACAGCGGGATTACCACGCTGAGAACCTGTTGTGGTTACCCGACCGAGACGGAACCAAACGTGTGGGTCTACTGGATTTCCAAGACGCCATGCTGGGTCACCCCGCCTATGATCTTGTTTCCCTGCTGCAAGACATCCGCCGGGACGTTCCCGCCGGTATAGAAATGGCCATGATCAACCGATATATTGCGGCCACTGGAACAGATGAACACGCATTCCGCACCGCCTATGCGGTGCTCGGCGCCCAGCGCAACATGCGGATTCTGGGTGTTTTTGCCCGGTTAGGCTCTGAACACGGCAAACCCCACTATGTTGATATGATCCCCGCTGTGTGGACGCACCTGATGCGGGATCTCGATCATCCTGCCTTGGCCCCTGTATCCGATTTGTTGCGTCAAGCCCTGCCGTTGCCAACACCTGAGGCCTTGGAGAAACTCAAAATCTCATGACCTCTGTTGTACCATCCATAATGCTCTTCGCAGCCGGGTTTGGGACTCGCATGGGGGCCCTGACCAAAACCTGCCCAAAACCGCTGATCACAGTCGCCGGTGAGGCGTTGATTGATCACACTCTTAAACTGACGCGTGGGATCCCCCACACCAACATCGTCGCCAACACGCATTATCTGCCAGACATGATGCGCGACCATCTGCAGCCACGTGGTGTGCAAGTATCGCACGAATACCCCGAGATTCTGGAAACGGGGGGTGGGTTGCGCGCTGCATTGCCAATGCTGGACACCAATCCTGTCATCACCATGAACACAGATGCAATCTGGGCAGGGCCAAACCCGCTGTCGTTGGTATTAGAAAACTGGGACCCTGATCGCATGGATGCCTTGTTGATGTGTGTTCCAGTAGCACAGGCAGTCGGACACAGCGGGTCGGGTGATTTCACAGCCAATGACAGCGGACAGATCACGCGTGGACCGGGTTTAGTTTATGGAGGTGTGCAAATCCTGAAAACGGATATGCTTGACGCGATCCCAGAAAAATCTTTTTCTTTGAACGTCTTGTGGGATCAGATGATGGATCGCGGCACCTTGCATGCTGTTCCTTATCCCGGACGGTGGTGTGATGTCGGCCATCCCGAGGGCATCAAACTGGCCGAGGATCTATTGGCGGATGTTTGACCCCAACCCCAACGCCCGTGTCTTTGCTGTAGCCCCCGGTGTGGATTTTCCGCGCGCATTGGTGGATGGCCTGCGCGCCCGTACCATGCACCTGCCACCAGAGGGCATGGCGCGCGTGCATCTGGTCATCAACACCAAACGGATGTCCCGTCGGATCCGGCAGCTGTTTGATGAAGGCCCCGCCTGCCTGTTGCCACGGCTTTCTATGGTCACTGATCTGGGCACCTCTGGGGATATGACCCGCCTACCCGCTGCCGTCCCACCATTGCGTCGACGGTTGGAGCTGACGCAGCTGATTTCCCGACTGTTGGATCAGGAACCCGATCTGGCTGCGCGTGCATCCCTCTATGACCTGGCCGACAGTCTGGCGACGCTGTTTGATGAAATGCAGGGAGAAGGCGTCCTGCCCGAAGCCATTCGACAGCTCGACGTGAGTGATATGTCCGGCCACTGGGCACGAGCGCAGAAATTCATCGACATTGCTGAACATTTTGTCGGCTCGGATGATGAAGCCTTGGATATACAGGCTCGCCAACGCCGCGTGGTGGAAAACCTGATCGAACACTGGCAGGCCACTCCCCCTGATCACCCTGTCATTCTGGCTGGGTCTACAGGATCGCGCGGCACCACCTTGATGCTGATGGAGGCGATTGCCCGCCTGCCCCAAGGCGCGTTGATCCTGCCCGGCTATGACTTTGACCAACCCGATACAGTTTGGACCGAACTCGATGAGGCCCTGCTGTCAGAGGATCACCCCCAATATCGGTTCCGCAAGCTGATGACCGCCTTGGATCTGACCCCTGATCAGATCGAACCATGGGTATCCACGCAGGCCCCCGCCCCCGCGCGCAATCGCCTGGTGTCTTTGTCCCTGCGCCCAGCCCCCGTCACAGACGCGTGGATGAGCGAAGGTCCACAGCTGACTGACCTGCCGCAGGCCATGGAAAACATAACACTGGTCGAGGCGTCCTCGCCCAGAGACGAGGCGCTCGCCATTGCGTTGCGACTGCGAGAGGCCGCCGAAACGGGGCAAACAGCCGCCTTGATCACGCCGGACCGGATGTTGACCCGTCAGGTCAGCGCCGCATTGGATCGGTGGGACATCTTGCCCGATGACAGTGCCGGTCTGCCCCTGCAACTGTCGCCCCCCGGTCGGTTTTTGCGCCATGTCGCCGGGTTGTTCGTTGACCGCCTGACGGGTGAATCCCTGCTGACTTTGCTAAAGCACCCCCTGTGTCATGGTGGTGGGGATCGCGGCAATCATCTGCGTCATACCCGTGATTTAGAATTGGACCTGCGCCGCAACGGACCACCTTTTCCAGATGACCAAAGCCTTACCAGCTTTGCCGAACGGCGAGAGGTCACGCCCCACTGGCTCAGTTGGATCACAACGCAGTTTTGCGATCAAACCATGACAGGCGAGCTGCCGCTTAGCGCATGGGTGGACCATCTGCGCACTGTGGCCGAAGCAATATCCCTAGGCAGCCAACCGGAAACCGATGGCCCCTTGTGGGAAAAGAACGCCGGTCAAAAAGCACTCAACGTTCTCAACACTTTGACTGACGAAGCCCAGCATGGCGGAAATATGACAGCCCGCGATTTTGCTGACCTTTTGGGCGCGTTGCTGGCTGGAGAGGAAGTCCGCGACCGCGATGCACCGCATGAGCGGATCATGATCTGGGGAACGCTAGAGGCCCGTGTGCAAGGTGCGGACCTGATGATCCTTGGCGGTTTGAACGAAGGCAGTTGGCCCGAGGCCGCCAGCCCTGATCCTTGGCTGAACCGCCAGATGCGGGATCAGGCCGGGTTGTTGCTGCCGGAACGACGGATTGGGCTATCAGCGCATGACTATCAACAGGCCATCGCCGCGCCCGAAGTCTGGCTGACCCGCGCCACCCGATCTGATGATTCAGAAACTGTAGCGTCGCGCTGGCTGAACCGCTTGACGAACCTGTTGCAGGGATTGCCTGATCAAAAAGGCCCCGATGTCTTGCAAGACATGCGCAAACGCGGCCAGACGTGGCTAGATTGGGCCGAGGTGTTAGAAGACGCCCCCCGGATCGCCCCGGCCACACGCCCGTCACCGCGCCCCCCGATTCCTGCCCGACCCAGACAGTTGTCCGTGACCGAGATCAAACGCTTGATCCGTGATCCCTATGCGATCTATGCCAAACACGTGCTGCGGCTGAAGCCGTTGGACCCCTTGGTACAGGCCCCCGATGCCCTGTTGCGGGGGATTGTGATCCACGAGATCTTGGAGACGTTTATTCGTGACAGTTTGGAAGACCCGTCCATTTTGAACCGGCATGATTTTCTGACCCGATCCAAGGATCTGCTTGAAACCCATGTGCCTTGGCCGACCGCGCGTAAGCTCTGGTTGGCGCGGATTGAACGGATTACGGACGCCTTTATTGCCAGCGAAATTGAACGCCGCAAGGACGGTGGACCCATCGCGTTTGAATCCAAACTGAGCCTCGCGCTGGACCCGCTTGATTTCAAACTGGTGGGGCGTGCAGACCGGCTTGACCTGAACAGCCGAGGGGCGTTGCGAATTTACGACTATAAGACAGGGGCACCACCCACCCCCGCGCAGCAATCTAAGTTTGACAAACAGCTCTTGATCGAGGCCGCGATGGCCGAAGAAGGCGGGTTTGAGGGGATGGACCCGATGCCTGTCGCGCAGGCTGTATTCATTGGCGTTGGCGGCACCTTTAAGGAGGTTCCCGCGCCACTAGACAAAGAACCCCCGGCCAAGGTCTGGGCAGATCTGCGCACATTGATCGAGGCATATTTTGAACCGGATCAAGGTTTTACCTCACGGCGGATGCTCCACATGGACACTGATATCGGCGATTATGATCAATTGTCCCGCTTTGGCGAATGGGATCGAACCGCTGACCCGATGCCCGAGGATCTGACATGAACGCGCGCAACGAAGCCACCGAACGTCAAGTCCAAGCGGCGCGCCCGAACGCCTCAACGTGGCTGGCCGCAAACGCCGGATCCGGCAAAACGCGTGTTCTGACGGATCGCGTGGCGCGGCTGTTACTGAGTGACGTGCAGCCGCAGCACATCCTGTGTTTGACCTATACCAAGGCGGCCGCAAGCGAGATGCAGAACCGGTTGTTCCAGCGATTGGGGCAATGGGCAATGCTGGATGATGCAAAGCTGTTGTCCCAGTTGACTGATCTTGGCGTTGCAGGTGCGATCACGCCGGGCCGATTGGCCCATGCCCGAACCTTGTTTGCCCGTGCAATCGAAACGCCCGGTGGATTGAAAATCCAAACTATCCACTCGTTCTGTGCCTCTTTGCTGCGCCGTTTCCCGTTAGAGGCTGGTGTTAGCCCCCAGTTTTCTGAGATGGAAGATCGATCATCCGCCCTATTGCGTGAAGAGATCGTTGATGCCTTTTCTGACGGGCCAGAGGCCCCGTTGGTCGACGCCATTGCGCGCTATGTGACGGACACTGGGTTTGACAGCCTGACACAAGCAATCACCCACAAGCGCGCAGGTTTTGACTCCCCCTGTGATTGGGATGATCTGTTGCGCGTTTTCGATCTGCCCGACGGGTTTGACGAACAGGCCATGTTGGATGCGGTTTACATGGGCGGAGAGGTTGAGCTGATCCAATCCATGCTGCCTGCGCTGATTGAAAGTGGTGGCAACAATGCCAAAGCCGCCGCGAAACTGGCGGCGTTTACAGATCGCACACTCGCTGCCCTGCCCGCGCTCGAAGGGGTTCTGCTAACCGGCGCCGGGGCCAAAGCGCCGTTCAGTGCCAAAATTAACAGCTTTCCCACCAAGGCGCTGCGCGAAGGGGCGCTTGCACATTTGATGCCCCAGCTAGAGACGTTGATGTTGCGGGTTGAGGATGCGCGCGAGCGACGCCTGGCATTGGTTGCGGCACAGAAATCGCTGGCCCTGCACCAATTCGCGGCTGCTTTTTTGCCGGAATATGATCGCCGCAAGCAGCTACGCGGCTGGCTTGATTTCGACGATTTGATCCTGAAGGCGCGTCAACTTTTGAACGACGCGTCGGTTGCGGCATGGGTGTTGTACCGCTTGGACGGCGGGATTGACCACATTCTGGTTGACGAGGCGCAAGATACCAGCCCCGCGCAATGGGATGTGATCGAAAAGCTCGCGCAGGAATTCACCAGCGGCGAAGGGGCGCGATCCGGCGTTGAACGCACAATCTTTGTGGTCGGTGACAAAAAGCAATCGATCTATTCCTTTCAAGGTGCTGACCCCGAAGCCTTTGACCGCATGCAGCAGGAATTTGGCCATCGGTTGCGTGAAAGCGGGTCCAGCCTCGAGGATCTGACGCTCGAATTCTCATTCCGGTCCTCTGACGCAATTTTGCGCTTGGTGGATCTGGTGTTTGCAAACCGCGCAGAGGCTGGGTTTCACAAGGACTCTCTGCACCGGGCATTCAAGGCTGATCTGCCGGGGCGTGTGGATTTGTGGCCTGTGGTGGAAAAAGTGGACGACGATGATGACCGGGATTGGACCAACCCGGTTGATCGCACATCGACCCAACACCACACGGTTATCTTGGCCAAGCAGGTCGCGCGATCCATTCGGGAAATGATCGAAACCGGTGAAACAATTCCCGAAGACGGCTCTAATCCGGGCGAATTCGTGCGTCGTCGCGTACAACCCGGCGATTTTTTGATCCTTGTTCAGCGTCGCTCAGACCTGTTTGCTGAAATCATCCGGGCCTGCAAACAAGAACACTTGCACATTGCGGGTGCGGACCGGCTTAAGGTTGGCGCGGAACTTGCAGTGAAAGACCTTGCGGCGCTGCTCAGCTTTTTGGCGACGCCCGAAGACAACCTGTCGCTTGCCACGGTTTTGCGTTCACCAATCTTTGGCTGGACGGAACAACAGCTGTTTGATCTGGCACATCGCCGCACGGATAAATACCTCTGGGCGGCCTTACGTACGCGCTCAGATGATTTTCCAGACACGTTGACCATTTTGAACGACCTGCGCGGTCAAACTGATTTCCTGCGCCCCTATGATTTGATTGAACGCGTTCTGACCCGCCACGATGGACGGCGCAAATTGTTAGGCCGTCTTGGTCCCGAGGCCGAGGATGGTATCAACGCGCTGCTCTCACAAGCACTGGCGTATGAACGTACAGATATTCCCAGCCTGACGGGTTTTCTGGTCTGGATGCAAACTGACGATCTGGAAATCAAACGCCAGATGGGTGGGGTCGGCAATATGATCCGCGTCATGACAGTGCATGGCTCCAAGGGGCTGGAAGCGCCAATTGTGATCTTACCTGATACTGGCGCACGGCGCGCGCCCTCGGACGACGAAGTCATGCTGGCCGGTGAAACGCCGCTGTGGCGCATGTCCAAGGACCTATCTCCTGCAGCCATCACCAACGCGCGCGATGCGGCCCAAAACAAACAGATGAACGAACGACTGCGCTTGCTCTATGTGGCGCTAACTCGAGCAGAAAAATGGCTGATTGTTGCGGCGGCCGGTGATTTGGATAAAAACGGCCAGAGCTGGTACCAAATGGTCGAGGCAGCGATGACCCCTGCCGGGGCAACTGCGATTTCAGACAACAGGTTGCGGCTGGAACATGGCGATTGGTCCGGCTTGCCGCTGGTCGAGGTTGAAGAAAAGATCAAACAGGTCCCACCCATGCCTGAGATCTTTCACCACCCTGCCCCCGAACCGGCTGCGGAACCTGCCACGCTCAGCCCCTCCACTGATCTGGGCGGTGCCAAGGCTCTGCCGGGGGATCAGGGGCAAGACGAAGAAACCGCCAAGCTGCGCGGAACGCGGCTCCATTTGCTGTTGGAACACCTGCCGAACACAGACCCGGACACGTGGGCAGAGACGAGTCGCCATATTCTCCCCAATGTTGCCGACGATATACGTGCCGAATTACTTGCTGAAACAGCATCCGTTCTCAATTCTGATGCATTGAAACCTGTCTTTGCCAGATCGGCCTTGGCCGAAGTTCCCGTTACCGCGACGCTGAACAGCCAGCGCATGCATGGAATCATCGACCGATTGATCGTGACAGAGACCGATGTCTTGGCGGTTGATTTCAAGACAAACGCTACAGTTCCATCAACACCCGAGGTCTGCCCTGTTGGCTTGCTCAGGCAGATGGGGGCCTATGCACAGGCGCTAAGTCAGGTCTATCCCAACCATAAAATTGCCACCGCAATCCTGTGGACCCGATCCGCAACACTTATGCGCCTACCGCACGATATTGTGACAGATGCCCTGGCATGCGCCCAGATATCTTGACGCCCCCCGGTGGCACACCTACGTTCAGTTCCCAAGCGCATTCCATTCAGGAGACAGAATATGTCCACCGTAGCCGTCACCGACGAAACATTCGACGCCGAAGTCAAAAACTCTGACATCCCCGTAGTGGTGGATTTTTGGGCGGAATGGTGTGGCCCTTGCAAACAGATCGGCCCTGCTCTGGAAGAGCTGGCAGCTGAATACAACGGTCAGATCAAGATCGCCAAGGTTGATGTCGACAGCAACCCGAACTCTGCCGCCGCCATGGGCGTGCGCGGTATTCCAGCGTTGTTCATTTTCAAAGACGGTGAAGTGATTTCGAACCGTGCCGGCGCAGCGCCCAAGGCCGCGCTGGCCAGCTGGATCAAAGACTCGATCTGATCCATCTTTGAAATGCACGATCAAGGCGTCCCCTGAGGGCGCCTTTTTCATGCCTGGCCCTGAGACAACATCGAAATTGGACCTTTCCCCCAGCCAACAACTGGGCAAAGTGACCGCATACAATGTTCAGGAGGCAACATGGCCAAAACACGGGTTCTTGTGGAGTTCGGCATGGGCAGTTCGCTCAGGCGCGAAGATTACACCGAGGCAGCACTGCGCGCGATCAAAGACGCGCTCTGGCACAATTCGGTCAACATGGCCGAGCTGTTTGATTTTCCGAAAGAAGCGATGATCATCGACGCAGAAATCGGCGTTCAGAAGCCAGAACAGGTTGATGTCGATGCGCTGAAGGCGATCTTTCCCTATGGCCAACCAACCATAACGGTGGTTCAGGGTGGATTGGACATCGAAAAAACATACACCGAAGGCAGCACGGTCATCGCAAATGCCGCCATTGTCGTCTCTTTCGATATGGAGCCCACAGCATGACCGAGAAACGCATCATTTTGGAAATGGGTATGGGGAATGACTTGTATGGTCAGGACTACACCAAAGCCGCCCAGCGCGCCGTGCAGGATGCATTGCACCACTCGTCGATCACCTTGTTTTCAAAGCTTGGCGTTGATCACACGGAAATGCGTGTTCAAGTGACGATCGGTGTGCAAAACCCGGATGACGTCGATTGTGATGTAGTGGCTGCTGATCTGCCGCGTGGCCGGGCCGAAGTGCGCGCGGTCAAAGGCGGGTTGGATGTCCATGACGCAGAGGCCGGAACGCATCACATCGTTGCAACTGCAGCAGTTGAGGCGTTTCTGCCCGATATGGCTGAAAAGTATAAGCTGTCCTAAAACGACAAAAGCCGCTCTAGCCCAGAGCGGCCTTAATCTAACAGGATTATCGGCATGGTTTAGACCAGCTCGATTTCCTTACGAGTCAATCCGATATCGTCCAGCTGACGATCGGTCAGAACTGACAAAGCTTTGCGTGTCGCACGGGCTTTGTTCCATTCGACCAAGTTGGATTTAACGTTTATAACCGCGTCAACGACGCGAAGAGTTGTGACGGCACCGATGGGTGCATGAGTGTGAGCAACAGTTGCCATTTTCGCGCTTCCTTATTTGATCTAACCGACCCCTTGTCGGCTATGAAGCTCATTTAGGTGTGTTCGCTGAGTCTCACAAATGCTGGATTCACAGGCCCGATTTGCACGCAATGCATAGCATATGGGCACAAAATGCGCCGTTGCGTCCGGCTGCCCCGCATCCCATATACAAATTCGCAGATAAAACGGAGGTTCCAATGGCAGACGATCAATTCCCCGGTTGGCACGGCACAACCATCATTGGCGTGAAAAAAGGCGACGAAGTTGTGATTGCAGGCGACGGGCAGGTTAGCCTTGGCCAAACCGTGATCAAAGGCACCGCGCGCAAGGTGCGCAAACTGTCACCTGGTGGGTTTGATGTGGTTGCAGGCTTTGCCGGATCCACAGCGGATGCCTTTACCCTGCTCGAGCGTCTGGAAACCAAGCTGGAGGCAACACCCGGTCAATTGGCACGCGCAAGTGTTGAGCTGGCCAAGGATTGGCGCACGGACAAATACCTGCAAAAGCTCGAGGCGATGCTGATCGTCACCGACGGCAAAGACATGTTTGTGATTACCGGGGCAGGGGATGTTCTGGAGCCCGAACACAATGTGGCAGCGATTGGATCAGGCGGAAACTTTGCCTTAGCGGCGGCCCGTGCCATGATGGACAGCGAAAAAGACGCCGAAACCGTTGCGCGCGATGCCATGGCGATTGCAGCGGACATTTGCGTTTACACAAACGGGCGCCTGACCGTGGAGAAAATCGGAGGATAAGATGAATAGCCTGCTTGCCATTGCCGTCGGTGTTCTAACGGGGATCGGAGCGTCGGTGGTCAGCGGTTATTTTGGCCCAAGATGGCTAGACGAACACAGGGCACAAAAGAACAAGTCGCGCTTGGAGCCACGCGCTGAGCTGTTACGCAAACTCTTAGACGATCCCGACTATACCAGTCGCAATTTTCGCACCCTCAGAACAGTGACCGGCATGAAAGACGAAGAATGCCGAGATCTGCTGATTGAAATCGGCGCGCGCGGCGTCGTCACCGTGTCTGGAAATGAGGCTTGGGCGTTCATTTCCAGAAAGCCCCTCAAAACAGCAGCGGACGAAAATGTTGCTGATGAGGATATAGGATAAAAAGGGGCTGAGCCGAAGCTCAACCCCCTAAGGGCGGTCGTTGTGAGTGGTGGGTGCCCTTAGTTGATGGACGCCACGCCCAGTGGAACACCGGCAACCTCGCACCAGATGTACACTTCGTTGAATTCGGAAACGTCCCAGGTCGCGGGAACGGCGTATTGCTGTTTGCCGGTCAACTTAAGCAGCGCACCCAGCTTGGTGTCTGGATCGTATTTGCCATCCTTGCCAAATGCCACCCGTGGATCAGGACCACCGTCCAGCGAGAAATCTTTGCCCAACTCAACAATGTAGCGATCGCCATCTTTGACCACTTTCACCGACCCTGTGGTCACGTGATTGCTGCGGCCCTCAAAAGTGCCTTCGACTCCGCCTGCCAGCGCGGCTCCGGTGCTTGCGATTGTCAGCGCCATGCCGGATGCGGCTGCGGCCAGAAACAGAGAACGACGATTAATCATGTGAGGGATCTCCCTTGGAAGTAGAGGCGATAGTGCCTTGGGGTGAGAGTTGGGCAAAACGGGCTGCAAATGAAAGGGGGGCTCACAGCACACTGATCGGCCGTGTTCAGCCCGTGTTTTCGCGTGAGTGGCCCGTGATCATCTTGTGTTTTCCGCGCCCATGCTTAGGTTCCCGATAACCCAATTGGATAGAGTGATCATGACCGACCTGACCCCGCGCGAAATTGTTTCTGAACTGGATCGATTCATCATTGGCCAGAACGACGCCAAACGGGCGGTTGCTGTGGCGTTGCGCAATCGGTGGCGGCGCAAGCAGTTGTCTGATGACCTGCGCGAAGAGGTTTATCCAAAAAACATTCTGATGATTGGCCCCACCGGCGTTGGCAAGACTGAGATCAGCCGCCGATTGGCCAAACTGGCGCGCGCACCGTTCCTTAAGGTCGAGGCCACAAAATTCACCGAAGTCGGCTATGTCGGACGCGACGTAGAACAAATTGTCCGCGATCTGGTCGATAGCGCCATTGCGATGACCCGTGAACACATGCGCGAAGACGTCAAGGCAAATGCTTACAAAGCCGCCGAAGACCGCGTGATCGAAGCCATCGCAGGCGAAGATGCCCGTGAAGGCACCCGCGAAATGTTCCGCAAAAAGCTGAAATCCGGCGAACTGGACGATACCATCATCGAGTTGGATCTGGCGGACAATTCGAATCCGATGTCGATGTTTGAAATGCCCGGTCAACCCGGTGGCGGTCAAATGGGCATGATGAACCTTGGCGATCTGTTCGGCAAAGCGATGGGCGGCCGGACCGTTAAACGCAAGTTGACCGTATCCGAAAGCTACGAAGTCTTGATCGGTGAAGAAGCAGACAAGCTATTGGATGATGAAACGGTGACCCGCGCCGCATTGGATGCCGTTGAACAGAATGGAATCGTTTTTCTTGATGAGATCGACAAAGTTTGCGCCCGTTCAGACGCCCGTGGCGGCGATGTCTCGCGCGAAGGGGTTCAGCGCGACCTACTGCCTTTGATCGAAGGCACAACAGTTTCAACAAAACACGGTGCGGTTAAAACCGACCACATCCTGTTTATTGCATCGGGCGCGTTTCATATCGCCAAACCCAGCGATCTGTTGCCCGAGCTTCAGGGGCGTTTGCCGATCCGGGTAGAATTGCGCGCACTGACCGAAGAGGACTTTGTCCGTATTTTGACCGAAACCGACAACGCGCTGACCCTACAATACACCGCGCTGATGGGCACAGAAGAGGTCGCCGTCAGCTTTACCAAAGACGGGATCGCGGCGCTGGCCAAGATCGCGGCTGATGTAAATCAGTCGGTCGAAAACATCGGGGCGCGCCGTTTGTACACTGTGATGGAGCGGGTCTTTGAAGAGCTTTCGTTCACCGCGCCAGATCGGTCAGGCGAAGCAATCATCGTAAATGCCGAGTTTGTCGAAACCAATCTGGGTGCGCTTTCAAAATCGACAGATATCAGTCGCTACGTTCTCTAGACGTTACCAAAAAATCCGTTAGCTTGGGCCGTATCTGTTAGCGGAGCGATCCAAGTGCGATTTTTTCTAATCTGTTGTGTTACACTCTGGCTCGCCTCTTGTACGGACCGTAGTTATTCCCCCATCTATCCAGAAGCCTTGGAAGTTGGCGCGCCCTTTACCGTTTTTGCAGCGACCAGTCGCGCCCAAGAAAGCGATGGAACCTTTGGGTTTCGCCGGGCAGAACAGCTGAGCCTTTTGGAATTGACCGTCTCTATTCCCCCAAACCATACACCTGGCGAATTGAAGTTTGGGTACGCAAACCCAAAACCCAAAACAGAATTCACTTTGGCCCAACAAACTGAATTCAATAGCTTTCAGGCCTTTGAGACACGGCTAACAGATTACATTCAACAGAAAAAGGCAGGGCCTAAAGAGGTTACGATCTTTGTCCATGGCTATAACACGACGCAGAATGAGACTGCTTTTCGGGCTGCCCAGTTAGCGCATGATGTCAAACTACCCGGTGCATTGGTGTTGTATTCATGGCCAAGTCGCGCGCGCGCCTTCGGCTATGCCTATGACTACGACAGTATGTTGTTTGCCCGCGATGGGCTGGAAAAACTCATTCGTGAGGTCAAAAGGACAGGAGCAGAGCGTATCATTCTGCTCGCTCATTCAATGGGGTCCGCCCTCACTATGGAAATGCTGCGTCTGGTAGAAACAAATGATCCCGGTTGGGCCAAGCGCCATTTGGGAGGTATTGTCCTGATTTCGCCCGATCTGGATGTGGATGTCTTTCGGTCCCAGATGAATAGGATCGAACATATTCCCCAACCGTTTGTCATCATGGTTTCTGAAAAGGATAAGGCTCTGAATGTATCTGCTCGCCTACGCGGAACCTCTGACAGCGAACGTTTGGGCAACATAAGCTCAATCGACAAGATCGCCGATCTTCCCATTGAGATTATCGATACAACTGCTTTCTCCTCTGATGCAGCCTCGTCTCACTTTGTCACAGCAACTTCACCTGCTTTGATCGCCTTGTTAAATTCTGCGCGCTCCATGAGCGACACCTTTGGGCCTGAGGATTTCGGTCTCAATGTAGCTGGTTCAAGCGTGCGTCAAATAGCGAATGGTGCGACTGAAATTGCTTTGACACCAGGCACCAGTTTAGCATCGGAGAGCCGGTGAGTCTTCTCACTTTTAGGACCTACCTGTCGAACAATGCACCTTGGTTGGCCGCTGGCGGGTTATTGACCCTGTTGTCCAGTTTTGGACAGACTTTCTTTATATCGATCTTTGCCGGTGAAATCCGGGTTGCGTTCGACCTGAGCCATGGAGAATGGGGTGGGTTGTATTCGATTGGCACCACAGCATCGGCGGTGGTTATGGTTTGGGCCGGCACGCTCACCGATATGTTTCGGGTGCGAAAACTAGGCCCTATTGTCCTGTTCGGATTAGCGCTGGCCTGCCTTGCAATGGCTTTCAACAGTTGGGTTGTTGCCCTTCCGATTGTTATTTTTGCGTTGCGGTTCTTTGGCCAAGGCATGAGCAGCCACATCGCGATGGTCGCGATGGCGCGTTGGTTCACCAAGACACGGGGCAAAGCGATGTCCATCGCAACACTAGGGTTTGCCTTGGGAGAAGCGACACTGCCTTTGGTTTTTGTGGCTGCCATGACCGTTGTTGACTGGCACCTATTGTGGGTCATTTCTGCCGGGATATGCTTACTTGGAATTCCAATTCTAATGCGTCTGTTGCGCCACGAGCGCACACCACAAAGCATGTCCGAAAGCTATGACTCAACCGGGATGGAGGGGCGTCACTGGACACGCGGGGAAACCCTGCGCAACCCGTTGTTCTGGTTTATGGTTCCCGCCCTGTTGGGCCCGTCGGCCTTTAGCACCGCCTTCTTTTTTCATCAGGTGCATTTCGCGGAAGTCAAAGGTCTAACGCACGTTGAATTGGTCGCCTTTTTTCCTGTTTACACAGTGCTTTCTATCATCGCGATGATGGCATCCGGCTGGGCACTGGATAAAATTGGAACGCCCCGCCTGATGCCATATTCACAACTGCCAATGGTCGCGGCGTTTTTGTTTTTTGCCTTCGGATCCGGAAACGGAATGATCTTTGCAGGGTTTTCGTTCTTGGCCCTGACTGCTGGGGCAAATGCGACCCTGCCCAACGCGTTTTGGGCCGAATTCTATGGCACGGCGCACATCGGTTCGATCAAAGCCATGGCAGCGGCCTTGATGGTTTTAGGGTCCGCAATCGGGCCTGGTGTCACCGGCGTGCTAATTGATTTTGGGGTAGGGATTGAAGCACAGCTCATAGGCGTGGCCGGGTATTTCGTTTTCGTGACCGTTTTGATGGTCATGGGTATACGTCGGGCGACACCTTCGCTTTAACGATTACGTTTGAGATACACGTAATATGCCCCATCGCCACCATGGCTGATGTGTGCCTGTGTTACTTGCAACACGGCCTGCGCCAAAGGGGGCAGGGAGAGCCATTGCGGTACCTGATTGCGCAACACGCCGCGCGGGGTGGGGATGGGGCCCGGTTCGTCCCTATCCTTACCTTTACCGGTAATCACCAAAACCAACCGCTTACCCGAAGCCTGTGCGCCCAGAATGAACCTGTTTAATGCAGGATGAGCCGTATCCACACGCATCCCGTGCAAATCCAGCCGCCCTTCGGGTTTCAGTTTACCACGCTTCATTTTCCCAAAGGATTTGTGGTCCATTTGAACAGGTGTATGCGCCAGCATATGGGAAATCGCGGGTTTCAGGCTATGCTTAGCAGGCTTTGGCATCGCCTTGTGACCCAAAACAAAGGGTTCGATCCTTGGCGTCGACACTGAGGGCATCTTGTGCACCGCTTGTGGGGCCGGAACAGCGGCCTCAAACCGATGCGGGTGCAATCGTTCTGCTTTTTGCGCTACTTGCTGCCACAACTCGAGCTCGGATTTTGTGAGTTTTCGCCGTGACATCAGAATCCATCCGGCAAAAGCGCATACGCCCGTTGAATAGGCAACAAAACCACCATCCGACCCGGATCACGCAAACGCCCCGCGGCGTCTCCCGCGCCATCGCCCGTTCCAAAAAAGATATCCGCCCGTTGCGCGCCTTTGATAGCAGACCCTGTGTCTTGTGCGATCATAAGACGGCGCATTTTACCTGCTCCGTCTTTTTCAACCCAAACAGGGGCCCCAAGCGGCGTGTAGGAAGGATCAACCGCGACGCTGCGCAAGGCAGTGATCGACCGGTTCATCGCTCCCAATGGTCCTTTGTCGGCAGAAACCCGGCGGACCTCGCGGAAAAAGACATAAGACGGATTGTGCATCAACAGTTCGATCCCATCGATCGGGTTACGCCGCACCCAGTTCTTGATGACCTGCGCACTCACTTGATGCGCCTTATAGACACCTCGGCGGACCAACTCGACCCCCACAGAGCGATAAGAATGACCATTTGCGCCGCCATAACCAACCCTTACGGATTGCCCGTCGGGCATACGTATTCGCCCCGATCCCTGGATCTGCAGAAAGAACAATTCAACCGGATCATCGACCCATGCGATTTCCAGACCACGATTATCCATCACTCCGCTGGTCAGGATTTCCCGACGGCTCAACCAAGTTGAGGCTGCCTTTGCTTCGCGCGGTAGTTTATAGATCGGGTATTTAAATCGATCGGTCCGATACCGTGATCCATCGAGTTCGGGTTCGAAATACCCAGTAAACATGGCATCTTTCCCGTCTTCGATCAAAACAGGCCGAAAAAACAATTCGAAAAAAGAACGCGCTGTTTCCGCGGTTTGAGATTGAGCAACCGCGCATAGCGACTGCCAATCCGGGTCATCAAAATCACCGCAGGTATTCATGAACACAGACAACGCCGCGCCATGATCGTCTTTCGACCAGCCATCAAGCTGATCAAAAGATAGAATTTTATGTGAGAGTTCGGGGTCGGACGCTGCGCCCGATGCGGTCATCATGGCACCAGCCAATATAACCGACCGGAGCGCGGCAATCATGCGTCCGTGGCGACAAGCAGCCAGTTTGGATCATCTGTGCCCATCGCACGGGCAAAGGTCCAGCTGTCTTTCTGACGCTTGACTGTATTTGGATTACCTTCGACGATATCCCCACCGCGATCACGCACAACCGATGTGAGCTCGGCGACAAATCGCATGGTGATTTCTGCTTTGTTGGCGTCTTTGTCGAACGCAACATCCACGATGCTGGTTTCGCGTACACCGATAAACTCAGCTTCGATGCTCAGACCCTGATCTTCGCGGTGGGACACCACCGAGACAAAGGTTTCGAATACATCCTCGGCGAGGAACGGTTGGATATCGTTCAGATCCCCACGTTCAAAGCCCATAACGATCATCTCATAGGCGCCACGCGAGCCTTGGACGAAATCACTGACCGAGAAACCCGGTTCAATGCGCTTCATCGCTGCCAGATTTTGCGCCAGCTCGCTGTCTTCGGGAACGTGGTCGGTAATATCGCGATCTGGTCCGCCGTCAATGACTTCAAAATCACGGCGCGTCTTAGACGCAGGTTGCATCGGTTCAGGCGGTTTTTCATAACCTTCCCGTGTGCCTAAAACGTTTTTAAGGCGCAGGATCAGGAATACGGCAATGCCGGCCAAAACCAAAAGCTGGATCAGGGGTGAGTTCATTTCATCCTCGTTTCAGGCATGAGGCTTTGTAAGCTGGGCCTCAGACCCTTATGTAGGTCACGGATAGGGGCAAGTCCACCGTTCAGCCTATAGGAAAGGAAAGTGAAAATGTATCTGTTCTTGGCTTTTTTACTGGTTCCGATTGTAGAAATCGCCCTGTTTATTCAGGTGGGCGGGTTGATCGGGCTATGGCCAACGCTTGCAATCGTAGTGATCACTGCGGTTTTGGGTACATGGCTGGTGCGGACACAAGGTCGCATGGCAATGGGACAATTGCAGCAATCTTTCTCCACTTTGAATGATCCGACTGAACCTCTTGCACATGGAGCGATGATCCTTTTTTCTGGTGCTCTGCTTTTAACGCCTGGATTTTTTACCGATGCGGTTGGGTTTGCCTTGCTGATCCCTGCCGTTCGTGTGGGTGTGTTTCGTTACCTCAGCTCCAAAGTGAAGGTGTCGCAATTCCAGATGAGAACTGGGGCACAATTCCACCAAACACGCCACGGTCAAGGCCCAGGTTACAAACAAGGGGATGTGATTGACGGTGATTTCGAAGAAGTCCGCAAACCGCGTGATCCCAATGCCCCACCATCAGGTTGGGTCGAGGGTCCTGACCGCCATTGAGGTGATCTGACCAAGCTGATAAGCATTGGCAGATTTGATTTTGAGGAGTAGTTCCATGGCCGACAACGGCGAAGATACAGCGGCGCAAGCCCCAGCAGCACCGCAGGTCCAGATGAGCGTTTTGTCGCAATTCATCCGTGACTTGTCCTTTGAAAATGTGATGGCTCAAAAGGGCACTTCGGGCGAAGTTCAGCCTGACGTCAACGTTCAGGTTAATCTGGATGCCAAAAAGCGCCCGGCAGATCACCAGTACGAAGTTGCGATCAAGCTGAACATCCAGTCCAAAGCTAAAGGCATGGAAGACGTTCTGTTTGTGTTCGAACTGGACTATTGTGGCATCTTCCACGTCGAAGGTGTGCCAGAAGACCAGCTGCACCCGTTCCTGTTGATCGAATGCCCTCGGATGCTGTTCCCGTTCCTGCGTCGGATCGTCAGCGACATCACCCGTGACGGTGGCTATCCTCCGCTCAACCTCGACAACATCGACTTTGTTGCTTTGTATCGCAACGAGCTGGCGCGCCTGCAGGCCGCACAAGCAAACCAAACAGCAGACGCCTGATCTGTTTAACGCACCTGATACCGATCAGGTGCGTTTCCACAGGGCGCCATCCCCCAATTTATCGACAAAACCCTGATGTGCCACACGCTCTTCTTCGGTCACGCGCGAAGGTAAGGGGTTGGGCCGCGCTGTCGGACGCCAAATCTCGGTCACGCCCTGCTCATTCGATGTAGCGGCACTGGATAGCGCAAAATCAGGTTGCCGCCCCCCGATCAATTCAAGATAGACCTCGGCCAAAATCTCGGAATCGAGCAGGGCGCCGTGCAAAGTTCGCGACGCATTGTCGATGTGAAACCGTCGACACAACGCATCCAAAGTTGCCGGGGACCCCGGGAATTTTTTCCGAGCAATCGCCAATGTATCCAACGCTTGCGACATAGGAAGCTCTGGCAAACCCATCCAACGCAATTCGGCGTTCAGGAATTTCATATCAAAGGACGCGTTGTGGATCACCAGAGTTGAATCGCCGATAAAATCCAAAAACGCCTGACCAACCTGCGCAAACAGGGGTTTGTCTTTCAGGGTTACGGCCCCGGGCTTAGGCGGTTGCGGCGGTTCCAAAAGATCCGGGCCGATACCATGAACCCCAAACGCGCCTTCGGGCATAGAACGTTGTGGGTTAATGTATTGATGATAGGTTTTTCCGGTGGCCATGTGGTTCCACAGCTCAACCGCCCCGATTTCAACAATCCGATCACCGCTATCGGGATCAAATCCAGTTGTTTCAGTATCAAGTGCGACTTCACGCATCTTTCAATCCTGCTCTTATCTTGGCCACAATGTCACGCACCTGCGAGCGTGCTTGGTCCAATGTATCTGTCTGGATGACATAATCTGCTTGGGCGCATTTTTCGTCATTGGGCATCTGCTTTGAACGGATCTGTTCAAACTGGGCCAAGGTCATTGTTCCGCGCGCGAGCACGCGATCCTGTTGAACCTCGGGAGAGACCGAAACACAGGCCACTGCGTCCATGGCTGCGTTGCCGCCCGTTTCAAACATCAACGGCACATCAAACACCAAAATGTCAGCTGTCGCGGTTTCCTTGAACTGAGCGCGATCCTGACCAACCAATGGATGCACAATCTGTTCAATCTGCTTTAACGCGTTTGGGTTTTCACCAATGATCCGCTTTAAGGCAACCCGGTTGACGGCGCGATCTTCGATAGCATCCGGAAACGCAGCCCCCATCAGGTCAACGGCAGCGCCACCAACCGCATACAAGCGATGTACCGCAGCATCCGCATCCCAAAGGGCACAGCCCTCGTCGACGAACATCTGAGCTGTGGTGCTTTTGCCCATGCCTATGGACCCGGTCAGTCCTAAGAGAAAATTCATCTCAGGGCCGCTGCACGTGTTGCAGAATCCACCGCTGGACGTTCACCAAACCACCGTTCAAATCCAGGAACAGCTTGATGAAGCAACATGCCTAGCCCGTCGACAGTCACACAGCCTGCTTCTTCGGCTTCGAGCAATAGATTTGTTTTGAGCGGGGCGTAGACAAGATCGGTAACCACCGCGTCTTTCTGCAATCCATCAAGTGGGACACGTAATTCACGTTGGCCCATCATGCCCAAAGAAGTGGTGTTGACCACTAACTTGGCCTCTTCAATCACATTGCCGGCCTGAACCCATTCGACCACGCGTATTCTCTGACCGAAATCTTCACGCAGTTTGTCTGCCCGCAGGCGTGTTCGGTTGGTCAGAATGATTTCGGGCACGCCAACCTCGCACAGGGCTGAAACCACCGCCCGGGAGGCACCGCCAGCGCCAAGAACAACGGCAGGTCCCGAGGTCGGATCCCAATCCTGCGCCCCAGCGCGCAAGTTTTCCATAAACCCGTATCCGTCGGTGTTATCCGCGTGGATTTTGCCATCGGGCAGGAAAATCAGTGTATTTGCCGCCCCAATCAGCGTTGCGCGATCTGTAATCTGATCTGCAATCTGCATCACCGCCTCTTTGTGCGGAACCGTAATGTTCACACCTACAAATCCAGCTTTAGGCAGGCTGCGCAGAACTTGTTCCAAGTTCTCGGGGGCCACATCCATTGGGATATAATGTCCATCAAGCCCGTAAGTCTGCAACCAGTGACGATGAAGCCGCGGGGATCGGGAATGCACGATTGGGTGGCCAATCACTCCAGCCAATGGAATCTTGTGTTCGGTCATTGTTCGATTACCCCCCGCAGCGTCAGGAAATTAAGTAGCTCCAATAGGGGCATACCCAAAACATTAAAATAGTCTCCGTCAATGTTCGAAAACAGACGAACACCTTCTTCTTCAAGCTTATACGCACCAACTGCATGTTGAATACTATGCCAGTTACGGTCGACGTAACCCTGCAGATACGCATCACTACTGTCGCGCATCCGCAACCGAACCTGACCTACATGACGCCATATGGGTTCACCATCTTGGTAGATCACTACAGCCGACAGCAACATATGCCGATTACCGCGCAGCGCTTGTAGCTGTTGCACTGCATCTTCTGGCGATTTCGGTTTAGAAAGTAGCTCACCGTTGAAATCCAACACCTGATCACAGCCCAGAACCATGGCTCCCGGCGTTTTATCGCTGATCTTGCGCGCTTTCATTTCCGCCAGAGCATCCGCGATATCGCGCGGCTTAGCCTGTTCAGCACGCAAAGCATGCTTAATAGTTTCTTCATCGACCCGTGCCACTTTAACTAAAAATGGGACGGCGGCGTTTTCCAGCAGCTGAGCCCGAATAGCGGACCCCGACGCAAGAATAAGGGGGATAGACATGTGGATAACCCCGTGTGCAAGGCGTTGAGTGTTCTTGCATGGTTTGTATGGTTTTACGCTTGCCACGCAACCCCAGAGGTTTCGTGAAAATCTTCTCTGAGTCGTTCAAGCTCTATCCTTTTGGGGTAAGGATAACTTTAAAACTTAGAATAACTCACAGACTCACACTCCATCAACAAGTTATCCCCAAAATGCGCTCACATACATCAATATTAAGACATTGATTTCAAATAACTAAATTCTAAAATACCAAACATGTGTGTGAACCGAGATGGATTTACCCTCATGGGGATAAGCGCTTGGGTAACAAAATTATCCACGAAAATTATCCTCCCTACAAAACCATCATCCTTTCTCTTCTTATATTTATTTAATAAGGACTCCCTGACACCACGAGGATCAAATGACGGATTTACTCTTCACCCTGTACCCTTGGGTAAAGTCACTGCACATCATGGCGGTTCTGTCTTGGATGGCTGGACTGTTCTATTTGCCCAGATTGTTTGTTCATCATGTTGAGCAGGCACAGTCAGTCGAAGGTACATCAGAAATCTTTACAATGATGCAGGAAAAGCTGCTTTATATCATTATGAGACCAGCAATGATCGTCGCTTGGGTCTGTGGCCTGATCATCGTCGCAACGCCCGGAATTGTTGATTGGACCTATCTCTGGCCCTGGACCAAGGGTGCAGCGGTGATTGCGATGACAGGGTTCCATATTTGGTTAGCCAAACGCCATAAAGACTTTGTTGCGGGTCAGAATACACTGTCAGGCCGCCAGTACCGCCTCATGAACGAGGTTCCGACGGTTTTGATGATCATCATCGTCCTGTCGGTCATTCTAAAATTCTGAGCGATATTTGACTCCAGAGCTCTGCTCGCCTATGTAACCGCCAACACGCCCGTCCTGGGCGAGGTGTATTCCATTATTAAATGTCTGTGACGCGCTACTGGCGCACAAAGGTCGTATATCCATGACAACTGAATCCCTGAACCTTGCTGATCTCAAGGCGCAAACCCCCAAGAACCTGCTTTCCATGGCAGAAGACTTGGAAATCGAAAATGCATCCACGATGCGCAAGGGTGAGATCATGTTCCAAATTCTGCGCGAACGCGCGGATGAGGGATGGGCTGTAGGCGGCGATGGCGTTCTTGAGGTGCTGCAGGATGGTTTCGGCTTTTTGCGGTCTCCTGAAGCGAATTATTTGCCGGGTCCAGATGATATCTATGTTTCGCCTGACATGATCCGCCAGTATTCGCTGCGCACCGGTGACACGGTCGAAGGTCAGATGAAAGCACCTATGGACACAGAGCGCTATTTCGCTTTGACCAACGTGACCAAAATCAACTTTGAAGACCCTGAAAGAGCGCGTCATAAGATTGCATTCGATAACCTGACACCGCTCTATCCTGATGAGCGGCTTAAGATGGAAGTCGAAGATCCAACGATCAAAGATAAATCAGCACGTGTGATCGATCTAGTGTCTCCAATTGGTAAGGGCCAGCGATCCTTGATCGTGGCGCCGCCGCGGACTGGTAAAACAGTGATCTTGCAGAACATTGCGAACTCGATCGAGAAAAACCACCCCGAGTGCTATTTGATCGTTCTGTTGATCGACGAACGGCCCGAAGAAGTTACGGACATGCAGCGTTCGGTTAAGGGAGAGGTTGTGTCGTCGACCTTTGACGAGCCTGCCACACGCCACGTTGCTGTGTCTGAGATGGTTATCGAAAAAGCGAAGCGCCTTGTCGAACATAAACGAGATGTTGTGATCCTTCTTGATTCGATCACAAGACTTGGTAGAGCATTCAACACCGTAGTGCCATCTTCGGGTAAAGTTCTGACCGGTGGTGTTGATGCAAACGCTCTGCAGCGTCCCAAACGATTCTTTGGTGCGGCCCGGAATATCGAAGAGGGTGGATCGTTGACAATTATCGCCACTGCTCTGATTGATACCGGCTCACGTATGGACGAGGTCATCTTTGAAGAATTCAAAGGGACTGGTAACTCAGAAATAGTTCTGGATCGTAAGATCGCTGATAAACGAGTGTTCCCAGCTATCGACATTCTTAAATCTGGAACACGTAAGGAAGAGCTGTTGGTCGACAAAGGGGATCTTGCTAAGACGTTTGTGCTGCGCCGTATTCTTAATCCGATGGGCACCACAGACGCGATTGAATTCTTAATGTCCAAGTTGAAGCAAACCAAATCGAATGGTGATTTCTTCGACTCGATGAACACATAAATTCAGGCTAAAATCTCGGGGCCTTCGAATGGATACAATATTCGCCTTGGCCAGTGCGCAAGGGAAAGCTGGCGTAGCCGTGATCCGGGTATCCGGACCACGGGCTAAGTCTGCAGCTGAACAACTGTGTGGTTGTCCGTTAGAAGATCGTGGTATGACGCTACGGTGTTTGCGTGGGTCTGATGACAACAGGCTGGACGATGCGCTTGTCCTAACATTTGCAGCACCAGCCAGTTTTACCGGTGAAAATGTTGTTGAATTTCAAATACATGGAAGTGTTGCAACAGTAAATGCAGTGCTTCGTGCTTTGTCTGATATTGATGACCTACGTTTGGCAGAGCCAGGTGAATTCACCCGTCGTGCCCTAGAAAACGGTAAGCTTGATCTGGCCCAAGTTGAAGGGTTGGCTGACCTTATCGAGGCTGAAACCGAAGCACAGCGTAAGCAAGCGCAGAAGGTTTTGGCCGGTGACTTGGGTAGGTTGGCTGATCGCTGGCGCAAAGATTTGATTCGTGCTGCGTCCTTGTTAGAAGCCGTTATTGATTTTGCAGATGAAGATGTTCCTGTTGATGTGACACCTGAGGTGTTGGATTTGATGGCTTCTGTGATGGATGATCTTGAAAAAGAAGTTTCTGGTGTAGGTATTGCAGAACGGATTCGTACGGGATTTGAGGTTGCAATCGTTGGCCCACCAAATGTCGGAAAATCTACTTTGTTGAATGCCTTAGCTGGTCGGGATGCAGCGATAACATCAGAATATGCTGGCACGACGAGAGATGTGATTGAGGTTCGAATGGACCTTTCTGGATTGCCTGTGACATTGTTGGATACCGCTGGTATTCGCGAAACCGAAGACGTTGTCGAAGGTATGGGGATCGCTCTTGCACGAAAACGGGCAGAGGCAGCGGATTTGCGGGTGTTTTTAGTTGAGGATATCAAAACAGTAGACGTGCAACGCCAACGAGATGATATTCATATACTTCCAAAAGCAGATGAGCGGGGTTGTGTAGATGGCGCGATCTCAGGAAAGACTGGGGTAGGGGTGTCTGAACTTGTAACATCTGTGTCTGATATCTTGTCTGAACGCAGCATGGGTGCAGGTACAGCAACGAGAGAAAGGCACAGAACTTCTATGCTGTATTCGTTGCAATCAATGACAGAGTGTAGGGCTGTTTTGAATTCTGGACCGGATATGTATGATATAGCGGCAGAAGAACTTCACACCGCGATCAGATCCTTGGAAGCCCTGGTGGGCCGGGTCGATGTTGAGAACTTGTTGGACGAAATTTTCGCGAGTTTCTGTCTTGGAAAATAGGGAGTGTTTCACGTGAAACATTCAGACTTTGATGTAATAGTTATTGGTGCCGGACATGCTGGAACCGAGGCGGCACACGCATCTGCGCGGATGGGCGCCAAGACCGCGCTGGTCACGTTCAGTAAAAATGACATTGGGGTGTTATCCTGTAACCCAGCTATAGGTGGTCTTGGTAAAGGTCATTTGGTCCGAGAAATAGACGCGTTGGATGGCGTAATGGGACGTGTTGCCGATGCGTCTGGAATACAATTTCGCCTTCTGAACAGACGCAAAGGGCCAGCAGTCCAAGGACCGCGCACCCAAGCAGATCGCAAGTTATATCATAAACATATGCTTCAAGAGACAATGTCCCGATCAAACCTACATGTAATTGAAGGTGAAGTGATTGATATAGGTGTTAAGGATAGTAAAGTCGCAGGAGTAATCCTTGCTAATGGTGATGAGATTTCTTCACTTAAAGTAATCCTCACATCGGGCACTTTTCTAAGAGGCAAGATATTAATTGGATCTGAATCCAAAAGCGGAGGCCGAATGGGGGACAAACCCTCTATTCGTCTTGCAAAGAGGCTTGAAGATCTGGACTTGCCTTTGGGGCGCTTGAAAACAGGTACACCGCCTCGCCTGGATGGGAAAACGATAAAGTGGGAAGGTCTAGAAAAACAAAAGGGTGACGACACACCGACGTTCTTTTCTTTCATGACGAAAGCAACCAGTACGCCACAAATCTCATGTTCGATCACGCACACAAACGAACATACACACGAGATAATCAAAGAAAATCTCGAAAAATCAGCGATGTATGGCGGACATGTAGAGGGCGTCGGACCTCGATATTGTCCGTCTATCGAAGACAAAATTGTGAGATTCTCCGACAAGACTTCTCATCAGATTTTTCTGGAGCCGGAAGGAATTGATGACACGACTGTATACCCAAACGGGATTTCTACATCACTTCCTCTTGAGATCCAGGAGAAATATGTACGATCTATTTCAGGTTTGGAGAAAGTCGAAATTCTGCAACCTGGGTATGCAATCGAATATGATTACATCGATCCGCGAGTTTTAAGTGGAAACCTAGAGCTAGACCGGATTTCCGGCCTCTACTTAGCCGGTCAGATCAACGGAACGACCGGATATGAAGAGGCAGCAGCTCAAGGCTTGGTAACTGGGTTAAGCGCAGTACGCTCTCTTAGGGGACAGGAGCCGCCAATTTTTGAGAGATCTTCGAGCTATATCGGGGTAATGATCAATGATCTTACAACACGAGGTGTTTCTGAGCCATATCGAATGTTCACTTCACGTGCTGAGTTCCGACTTTCCCTTCGTGCTGATAATGCCGACCAGAGGTTAACTGATTTCGGTTTGTCTCTTGGGTGTATTGAACAACCGCGTCAGGGAGTTGCGTCTGCTAAGATTGAGAAGCTCAAGGGCGTGACTCATCGTCTGAACAGCCAAAGCTTTACTCCAAAACAAGTTCAAGATGTTGGGATATCAGTAAGCCAGGATGGAAGCCGCAGAGATGGCATTGCTATCTTAGCCTTCCCTGATGTTCAATTCGAAGACATTCTAGCACTAGTCCCAGGCCTTACCGATGTTGACCCAGAAATCCGCCGTCAAATAGAGCGAGATGCACTTTATTCTCACTATATTGAGCGGCAGGCCCGGGACATATTAGCGATGAAGCGTGATGAGGGAATAGAAATCCCACCTGATTTCGATTACTCCGCTTTGTCCAGCCTATCTAATGAACTAAAAGCAAAGATGGAACACCATCGACCTAGGAATCTCTCTCAAGCTTCTAAGATTGAGGGTATAACTCCTGCGGCATTGACCCTCTTGCTAGCACACATCCGAAAGTCTGAAAAAATTCGGAGACGACAGTGAATATCACCGCAGATAGTTTGGATGTTTCACGTGAAACATTCGAAAAATTGGAAACATTTGATGCACTTCTGAAAAAGTGGAATCCCAAAATAAATTTGGTTTCTCGGAAAAGCCTAGCTGATGTGTGGGTTCGGCATATATCTGATTCACTTCAGGTATACAGTTGTTTAAAAGCTAGCGGACATTGGGTTGACCTGGGAAGCGGCGGTGGTTTCCCCGGAGTGATCGTCGCAATAGTAGCGTCGGTAGAAAACCCCGCGTTAAACGTTACACTAGTTGAAAGTGACCAGCGAAAATCGGCCTTTCTCAGGACGGTATTGCGCGAAACTGGATCGGTAGGGACGGTAATAACTGATCGCATTGAGAATATAGAACCACTCGATGCCGATATCTTATCCGCACGTGCTTTGTCGGATCTTCCTAGGCTTTTGGAATTTTCACAAAGGCACCTGAAGTCCACTGGCATTGGTTTGTTCCCCAAAGGGGCAACATGGAAAAAAGAAGTCGAAGAGGCAAAGCAAGAATGGAACTTTGACTTTGAAGCAGTTAAAAGTGTGACAGAACCCTCTGCAGTTGTACTAAAGATCAAAGGAGTTGAACTTGCCTGATCTTTCACGCCCAAATGGACCGAGAATTATCGCCGTTGCAAATCAAAAAGGCGGTGTTGGTAAGACCACAACTGCAATAAATTTGGCATCTGCGTTGGTTGAAACTGGCCTGAAAGTTCTGATTGTAGACCTAGATCCACAGGGGAATGCGTCAACTGGGTTGGGGATTGAGGACCGGGCTGCCACTACTTATGAGCTGCTGGTAGATGATCTGCCGATAAATGATGTTATTCAAGAGACTGAAATACGGGGGCTGTCGATCATTCCCGCGACGGTCGATCTGAGCTCTGCAGATATCGAGTTGATTTCAAACGAAAAACGAAGCTTTCTGCTACATGATGCGCTACGCCAAACCGCGATGGACAAGTATGGGTGGGATTACATTTTGATTGATTGTCCTCCATCTTTGAACTTGCTCACTGTCAACGCGATGGTAGCTTCTGATGCTGTATTGGTTCCTCTTCAAAGTGAATTCTATGCACTAGAAGGGCTTTCCCAACTTATGCTTACAATTCGTGAAGTGCGTCAAACAGCTAATCCAAATCTCAGGATCGAGGGAGTTGTCTTAACGATGTACGACAAGCGAAATAACCTCTCTCAGCAAGTTGAAAAGGATGCACGAGACAATTTGGGAGAGCTCGTATTTGAAACCAAAATCCCGCGGAACGTGCGTGTTAGCGAAGCACCGTCATATGCAGTACCTGTATTGAGCTATGATACGAACTCAATGGGTGCGGTTGCTTATCGCGAACTCGCCGCAGAACTGCTAAGTAGACATACGAACGTTGTATCTTAAGCAACTAGGAGGACTCTGAATTGGCATCCAAAAACTCAAAACCACGTGGGTTGGGCCGTGGCCTCTCTGCTCTGATGGCTGATGTTTCTCAAGACTCTGGCATTCAGGAACCATCCATTTCCCGTCGACCGGATCAAACTGTCCCAATCGAGAAATTGAAGGCTAACCCTAATCAGCCCAGGCGAACCTTTAATCAAGGGGACCTGGACGACTTGGCGGCGTCGATCAAAGAAAAGGGCATTCTTCAGCCTTTGATCGTGAGGCCAATTTCAGGCGGAGATTATGAAATTGTAGCAGGAGAGCGGCGCTGGCGGGCAGCTCAGATTTCTCAGCTACATGATGTTCCTGTTCTGGTTCGTGAGCTAGATGACACCGAAGTTCTAGAGATAGCGATTATCGAGAACATTCAACGTGCTGATTTAAACGCTGTGGAAGAGGCGGCGGGCTTTCGGCAACTGATGGATAAGTTTGGTCATACGCAGGAGAAGCTAGCTGCTGCGTTGGGTAAAAGTCGTAGCCACATTGCCAATCTTTTGCGGTTACTCTCTTTACCCGAAGATGTTCAAGAACTCGTTGTCGCCGGGGATTTGTCAGCAGGGCATGCCCGTGCGTTGATTACGTCTGAAAACCCATCTGAGTTGGCAAAGATCGTCGTTCGTGATGGCCTGTCTGTCCGCGCGACTGAGGCTTTGGTAAAGCGCCAGCAGCAGCCTGACACACCGGTAAATACCACGCCTAAGGCAAAGTCAAGTGGTGAAAAAGATGCAGATACAAGAGCACTTGAACGGGATCTGTCAGCGATCTTGGCGATGAAAGTGGCAATCAATCACAAGGCTGGAACCGAAATGGGGCAGGTGACTTTGACCTATGAAAACCTGGATCAACTCGATGATTTGTGCGCCAAACTTAGCCGTTAGGGCGTGTCCAGATAAAAGTAAGAACGCCACCTAAGACGATGAATTGAATGGCAATGACATGAGAGGGGACTCCCATGATCAGTGAAAATAGAAAAACGGCAGCTATCGAAATGGTAGCTGCCTTTTTTGCTTTCGGACGAATAGCACCCGAATTTTGCCAATCTAGGATCATAGGTCCAAACAGGCGGTGCGTGACCAACCAAGTATGCAGTCGCTCGGATGATTTCGCGAAGAAGAATGCGGCCAATAGCAAAAATGGGACTGTTGGGAGAAGAGGGAGAACAGCGCCGATTAGGGCTAGTCCCACACACATCAACCCTAAGAGTGTCCATAGATATTTCATTGATTAATCCGTGAGCAAATGGCGAATTACCGCGTTCAAAACAGCTCGACCATCTTCTGTAGTTCTTAGGATTTGGTTCTCTAAAACGACCATGCCAATTTCGATAAGATGATCGACTTTTTCCTTGGGGAGTTCAGATCCAAGGATCCGTTGGTACCTGTCCAAATCTAGACCTGTTTTCACGCGGAGCCCCATCATCAGGTACTCTTCCACATGTTCTAGTGGATCTAAGGCCGTCCGTGTTTTTTCACCGGATCCCTGATCGACAAATTGCAACCAACGTTGAGGCGCTGAGGGGGCTTCGATCGCGTAGCGAGTTCCACCTAGGGTCAACCTCGCATGAGCACCGGGGCCAATACCTATGTAATCCCCATAATTCCAGTAGATCAGGTTGTGTCGTGATTCAGACCCTAATTTGGCATGATTAGAGACTTCGTAGGCGGGCATACCGTGCGCTTCGCAGATGTCTTGTGTTGCATGATACATATCGGCGGCTGAGTCATCTGTGGGCAGACCGTGCAATTTTCCTATAGCATATCTGTCCGCGAAGGCCGTGCCTTGTTCGATGGTTAGTTGATACAGTGAAAGGTGATCGATTGCCATCGAGAGGGCAGAGGTGAGTTCCGCCCGCCATTGCGCTAGTGTTTGATCTTGGCGGGCATAGATCAAATCAAAGCTGACGCGATCAAAACAGGACCGAGCGATATCAAAAGCGGTTCGGGCTTCTGATACTGTGTGGATGCGGCCCAATCGGCGTAGGTCCGTATCATTGAGAGCTTGAATACCCATCGAGATGCGGTTCACGCCAGCCTGTTTAAAGCCTTGGAACTTGCCTGCTTCGACTGAACTTGGGTTCGCCTCAAGCGTGATTTCTATGTCGTTTGCCCCGGACCAGTGAGATTGAGCAGCTTCGATGACGGCGGCAACTGTATCTGGATCCATAAGGGATGGGGTGCCGCCACCGAAGTAGATGCTGTTCAGAACCCGATTAGGGGTTTCAAGTGCGATCCTATCGAGTTCCGAAATATAGGCTCTAACCCAGGCCTTTTGGTCAATTTTTCGGACAACATGGCTGTTGAAGTCACAATAGGGGCATTTGGCCTCGCAAAAGGGCCAATGCACGTAGAGGCCAAAACCCCCATGGCGCCAATCATCCGTCAAAGCAGCCCTTTACAAATTGGGCGACCGCTTTTCCGCGGTGACTGATCTTGTTTTTTTCCCAGCGGTCCATCTCGGCGAATGTAATGTCATATCCGTCAGGGACAAACATTGGATCGTATCCAAAGCCATCTTTTCCACGCATGGGCCAGATCAAGCTACCGAGGGCCACGCCTTCGAAGACTTCGTCATGACCATCAGGCCATGCAATGACAAGCGTGCTGCGGAATTGAGCCAAACGTGGGTGTGGCGCGTTTGCTGCCTCTAGCTCGGTATGGGCGCGGGTCATGGCCATGACGAAGTCACGCCCATTTCCAGTCTCTGCCCAATCGGCCGTATACACACCGGGCGCACCGTTCAATGCATCGATGGTGATGCCTGAGTCATCCGAAAGACAGGGTAGGCCGGTTGCTTTGGCCGCGGCATGTGCTTTGATCCGGGCATTGCCGGCAAATGTATCTTCGGTTTCTTCGGGTTCGGGCAGATCCATATCGCTTGCTCCGACCACTTTGACGCCAAAGGGCTCAAGAAGATGTATCATCTCCTCAAGCTTACCTTTGTTGTGCGTGGCGAGAACAAGTGTCCCGCCTTCGAACTTGCGGATCATGCTGCGGCTGCCTTTTGCATCGCGGCCAGTTCGCCCACGCCTTTTTCAGCTAGGTCCATCAACTGGTTCATTTGATCACGGCTAAAGACAGAGCCTTCCGCGCTCATCTGGATTTCGATCAACTTGCCGGACCCGGTCATGATAAAGTTGCCATCAACACCAGCCTCAGAATCTTCGGGATAGTCCAGATCCAAAACGGGCTGACCCGCATAGATACCACAGGAAACAGCGGCGACAGGATCCACCAGAGGATCAGAAATTACATCACCAGCTTTCATTAGCTTGTTTACGGCCAGACGCAGAGCAACCCAACCGCCAGTGATCGAGGCGCAGCGGGTGCCGCCATCTGCTTGCAGAACGTCACAATCCACGGTGATCTGACGCTCACCCAAGGCGACGCGATCCACACCAGCGCGCAGGGCACGACCGATGAGGCGTTGGATCTCAACGGTGCGACCGCCTTGTTTACCACTGGCGGCTTCACGGCGCATGCGGGTGTTGGTTGCGCGGGGCAGCATGCCGTACTCAGCTGTGACCCAACCGAGACCCGATCCCTTGATAAACGGGGGCACGCGATCTTCGATTGTGGCGGTGCACAGAACGTGGGTGTCGCCCATTTTGATCAGGCACGAGCCCTCGGCGTGTTTGGTAAAGCCGGTCTCGAAAGATACGGCACGCATTTGGTTCAATTCTCGTCCTGAGGGGCGCATGGGATTTCCTTTGTTATCTAGGCTGGGGATAACGTCGTGCGGGGCGGGGATGCAAGCCCGATTGACCTTTGCTGCAAGTGCACTTTAATGGCAAACGAACTTAAGGTGACCTGATATGTCGGACGCTGGCAAAATTCTGGAAGAGATGAACGATCGATCGCGCGAAGTTTTTCGCATGGTCGTGCAATCGTACATTGATAGTGGTGAGCCAGTCGGCAGCCGCACGTTGACCCGCACCCTGAGCGAAAAGGTGAGCGCGGCAACAGTTCGAAATGTCATGCAAGACCTTGAGTATCTTGGATTGCTTGATAGCCCACATGTCAGTGCGGGTCGCGTCCCAACGCAGTTAGGGTTGCGGATGTTCGTGGATGGGCTGCTAGAGGTTGGCGATCTGAACGCGACGGATCGCAAAAAGATCGACGCGACGCTTGGTGATAACTCACGCGATGTTGGCGGTATGTTAGACCGGGTTGGGGCTGCATTATCTGGCGTAACCCAAGGGGCGTCGTTGGTCCTAACCCCAAAGCATGAGGCGGAAATCCGCCATATAGAGTTCGTGTCGCTCGCCCATGACAGGGCGTTGGTGGTTTTGGTGTTCTCGGACGGGCATGTCGAAAACCGGTTGTTTACACCGCCCCCAGGCCAAACGCCCAGTTCCATGCGCGAGGCGGCGAACTTCCTGAATGCGTTGATCGAAGGAAAAACTCTTAGCGAAGTGCGCAGTACAATTCAGCGTGAAATTCTGGCGCGACGTCAGGAAATCGATGTACTCGCCGGTGAGATGGTCGAAAGTGGATTGGCTGTTTGGGATGGTGAAGGCGAGGATTCAGAGCGACTCATCGTGCGGGGACGGGCGAATCTATTGGGGGACGCCGCACCCGAAGACGAGTTGGACCGCATTCGAACCCTTTTTGACGACCTGGAACGCAAACGTGATATCGCTGAATTTCTCGAGTTGACCGAGGATGGCGAGGGTGTGCGCATTTTTATTGGATCAGAGAACAAACTTTTTTCACTTTCGGGTTCCTCTCTGGTCGTGTCTCCCTATATGAACGCTGATCGAAAGATCATCGGTGCGGTTGGGGTCATTGGACCAACGCGCCTGAATTACGGACGGATCGTGCCGATTGTGGACTACACGGCGCAGCTGGTTGGAAAGTTGATTTCTGATCGGAGTTAGAGGTGAAAAATGGCTGAGCCCAAGAACGAAAATTTTCTCGATGATATCGACACTGCCGAGGCCGAAGAAATGGCTGAAGAGTTTGCTGAGATCGATGATGCGGCACTGGAAGTAGAAGAGCTGCGCGCGGAACGTGACCAACTAAAAGACCGCTTCATGCGGGCTTTGGCTGATGCCGAGAATTCCCGCAAGCGTGGCGACAAAGCACGCCGGGATGCAGAACAGTATGGCGGGTCCAAGTTGGCGCGTGATTTGTTGCCAGTGTACGACAATATGAAGCGCGCACTCGAAGCCGCCTCTGATGAGCAAAAAGAAGTGTCTGCGGGTTTGATCGAAGGTGTTGAGTTGACCTTGCGTGCTTTGGCTGGTGTGTTTGAAAAGCACGGTATTACGGTTTTGACACCAGAAGTTGGTGATCGTTTTGACCCGCAGTTCCACGAAGCGATGTTCGAAGCGCCGGTGCCCGGCACCAGAGCGGGCGATATCATTCAGGTCGCGGCCGAAGGTTTCATGCTGCACGACCGCTTGCTGCGTCCAGCGCAGGTTGGGGTGTCTTCAACACCTGCGGCTTAAATCGCATCCGCATAAAGCGGAGTTTGTTACAGCCTTAAAGAGGCGGTCAGGTTTTGGCCGCCTCTTTCAATTTGTAAATCAGATCCAGCGCATCACGCGGGCTAAGGTCATCTGGTTGGATCGTATCCAGCAATTCGACTGCTGGTGATGCTTTGGCAATGGGTGTCGGGGCAGGGGGCGCGATCGAAAACAAGGGCAGATCATCAATCAGTGCCTTTTGCTTTCCACCTTCGCGTTCGTTCTGTTCCAGCTGTTCCAGCACCACACGCGCGCGTTCAACTACAGTTGCGGGCAGTCCAGCAAGCTGGGCCACTTGAACACCGTATGAACGATCTGCAGCGCCTTTGCGGACCTCGTGAAGGAAGATCACCTCTCCTTCCCATTCCTTGACCGCAACAGTCGCGTTTTCTACGCCTTTTAGTTTGCCAGCAAGCGCAGTCAGTTCATGATAATGGGTGGCGAACAAGGCGCGGGATTTGTTGCTGGCGTGCAGGTGCTCCAACGTGGCCCATGCAATCGATAGGCCGTCATAAGTAGCTGTACCGCGACCGATTTCATCAAGAATGACGAGGGCTCGATCATCTGCTTGGTTCAGAATAGCTGCAGTTTCGACCATTTCGACCATGAAAGTTGACCGCCCACGTGCCAGATCGTCCGAAGCCCCAACACGGCTGAACAACTGGCTGATCGTGCCTATATGGGCGCTTTCTGCTGGAACATAGCTGCCCATTTGGGCAAGCAGCGCAATCAGGGCGTTTTGGCGTAGGAAGGTCGATTTACCAGCCATGTTAGGACCGGTCAGCAACCAGATCGCCGCGCCTTGATCTGCGTTCAGGACACAGTCATTTGCAACAAAGGAGTCGCCACTTTGCTGGCGTAGCGCATTTTCGACAACCGGATGCCGTCCACCGCTGATGTCAAAGGCACGGGAGTCGTCGACGCGGGGCAGGCACCAATTATCCCCGCGAGCAAGGTCCGCCAATGAGGCTGTCAAATCCAACTCTGCCAGACAGCGCGCGGCAGCGTTCAGGTGCGCTGCTTGAAACAAAATTGCGTCAGAAAGTACGGAATAGAGCCGCTTTTCGATGCTCAACGCCAGATTCCCAGCGTTCAATATCTTGGTTTCGATCTCGCTTAGCTCGACGGTAGTGAACCGCACTTGATTGGCGGTTGTTTGGCGATGGATGAAGGTTTCAGAAAACGGAGCAGACAGCATTTTTTCTGCGTGCGTCGCTGTGGTTTCGATAAAGTACCCCAGCACGTTGTTGTGTTTGATCTTGAGCGAAGTGATACCGGTGAGCTCTGCATATTTCTGTTGGAACCCGGCGATGACAGACCGTCCTTCGTCACGTAACAGACGGGCCTCATCCAGTTCAGGATCATAGCCTGTGGCGATGAACCCACCGTCACGTGCCAATAGCGGTGGTTCGGCAACCAGTGAGGCAGCAAGCAATGCCGACAGATCTTCGAACCCGACCAGATTCTGAAGAGCCGTGCCTAAAAGGGGTGGCCTATCTAGTGTTTCACAAAGACTGGAGATTGCGGCGGCCTGTTCCAAACCGTTGCGGATAGAAGCCAAATCGCGAGGCCCTCCCCGATCCAAGGACAGCCGAGACAGTGCCCGGTCTAGGTCTGGTGTTCTGCGCAATGCATCGCGCAGGTCGTTGGTCATTACAGTTCGATCAATCGCAAAACTGACCGCATCAAGACGAGCGTGAATTGTGTCAAGACTTCGCGACGGGCTGGATAGCCTTTGTTCTAACAATCTGGCGCCACCCGGGGTCACGGTGCGGTCAATGACGGACAATAACGACCCAGCACGCCCCCCGCTGAGGGACCGTGTTAGTTCCAGATTTCGTCTGGTCGCAGCGTCAATCTGAACCACACGATCTTCGGCTTCTTTCAGTGGGGTTTGCAGCAACGGCAATTTGCCCTTCTGCGTGATCTCCAGATAGTCAATCAACGCGCCCATGGCGGAAACTTCTGCGCGTTTGAAGCTGCCGAAAGCGTCCAAAGCGCCAACATTGAACAACCCACAGATCCTTTTTTCTGACGCTGTGCTGTCGAAACTGGATCGTCCAACGGGGGTAAGGGGAATGCCTAAATCAGACACTAATTCAAAGATTTTGGGTTCAACGTTGTCTGCTACGATCAATTCCGAGGGGGCGAGACGGGCCAGTTCGGGGCTTAGTCGAACCGAAGCAAGTGGCATCACATGGAACGACCCGGTTGAAATGTCTGCCCATGCAAGCGCGGCCTCGTCGCGGACCTCGGCATACGCGGCCAGAAAATTGTGTCGCCGGGCTTCGAGCAGGGCGTCTTCGGTCAAGGTACCGGGGGTGACAAGACGTACAACTTCGCGTCGGACGACGGATTTGGACCCGCGCTTTTTTGCCTCGGCTGGGCTTTCCATTTGCTCGCAGACCGCAACGCGAAATCCTTTGCGGATAAGCGTTAGAAAATACCCTTCGGCGGCGTGATGGGGAACGCCACACATAGGGATATCATCGCCGTTATGCTTGCCCCGTTTGGTTAGGGCAATATCCAGCGCTTCGGCGGCATTGACCGCATCCTGAAAGAACATCTCGTAAAAATCACCCATGCGGTAAAATAGCAGGGCATCGGCGTGAGCCTCTTTGATTTCGAGGTACTGTGCCATCATAGGTGTGACGCTGGACAAGGTGTTTACTCCGACTGGACCGAGCGGGACATTACAAATCCGTCCAGTCGGGCGAAAGCCGAAATCGCATTGTCGTTGAGGCTTTGACTAAGCTGAGGTAAGAGGCGTAAAGCCCCGCAGCATTCAAGAAGTACATATCATCCATGCCCAAAGCTAAAGTTACCGCCGAAGAAGCGCTCGCCTTTCACCTTGAACCTACCCCTGGCAAGTTCGAGATTTCAGCAACTGTTCCGATGACCACTCAACGGGATTTGTCGTTGGCTTATTCGCCCGGTGTTGCTGTGCCTTGCGAAGCGATCGCCGAAAACCCAGAGCTGGCGTATGACTATACCAACAAGGGCAATCTTGTTGCGGTGATTTCCAACGGGACGGCGGTCCTGGGTCTTGGAAACTTGGGTGCCTTGGGCTCTAAGCCGGTGATGGAAGGTAAGGCTGTTCTGTTTAAACGCTTTGCTGATGTGAACTCGATCGACATCGAGCTCGACACCGAAGACCCGGATGAATTCTGTCGCGCGGTCAGGCTGATGGGGCCGACCTTTGGTGGTATCAATCTGGAAGACATCAAAGCACCCGAATGTTTTATCATTGAACAACGTCTCAAAGAAGAGATGGATATTCCTGTCTTTCACGATGACCAGCACGGTACAGCCGTGATTTGTGCAGCGGGCTTGCTGAACGCGTTAGAGATTTCGGGTAAAAAAATTGAGGACGTGAAAATCGTCCTGAATGGTGCGGGCGCTGCTGGGATTGCTTGTATTGAATTGCTGAAATCGATGGGGGCACAGCACGAACACTGTATCGTTTGCGATACGAAAGGTGTTATTTATCAAGGACGTACCGAAGGAATGAACCAGTGGAAATCGGCGCATGCTGTCACCACAGAGTTGCGTACCCTCGAAGAGGCGATGAACGGTGCTGACGTCTTTTTAGGTGTTTCCGTCAAGGGTGCCGTGACTCAGGCCATGGTTGCATCAATGGCGGACAACCCCGTGATCTTTGCAATGGCTAACCCCGATCCTGAAATTACACCAGAAGAAGCCCACGAAGTTAGGGTTGATGCAATTGTTGCCACAGGTCGCTCGGATTACCCGAACCAAGTGAACAACGTGTTGGGTTTCCCGTATCTGTTTCGTGGTGCCTTGGATATCAATGCCCGCGCCATCAATGACGAGATGAAGATCGCCTGTGCGCATGCGCTCGCCCAGCTTGCGCGCGAAGATGTGCCAGACGAGGTTGCAATGGCCTATGGTAAATCGCTGACCTTTGGTCGTGATTATATCATTCCAACGCCGTTTGACCCGCGCTTGATCTATCGTATACCGCCTGCCGTCGCTCGTGCGGGGATGGATACAGGCGCTGCACGCCGTCCAATCATTGATATGGACGCGTATGAACTAAGCTTGAAATCGCGGATGGATCCAACTGCAAGCATTCTGCGCGGTTTGAACGCACGGGCACGTGCGGCGCAAAGCCGGATGATTTTTGCCGAAGGCGATGATCCTCGCGTGTTGCGCGCAGCGGTGATGTATCAACGGTCGGGCTTTGGCAAAGCGATGGTTGTTGGTCGCCCTGATGAAGTTAAAGAAAAGCTAGAGGCAGCCGGTCTGGGAGATGCGGTTCGAGAACTGACCGTTGTCAATGCGGCCAACACCCCGCATTTGGAAACGTACAAGGATTTCTTGTATGAGCGTTTGCAGCGCAAAGGTTTTGACCGGAAGGATATCCATCGCCTGGCAGCACGGGATCGTCATGTCTTTTCTGCGTTGATGCTTGCGCATGGACACGGTGATGGTCTGGTGTCTGGGGCGACGCGTAAATCAGCGCACGTTCTGGATCGCGTCAACCATGTCTTTGATGCGGATGCATCACATGGCGCGGCTGGTGTGACAGCGTTGTTGCACAAGGGGCGTATCGTTCTGATTGGCGATACGTTGGTTCATGAATGGCCAGATGAAAACAATCTTGCTGATATTGCTGAGCGGGCTGCTGCCGTTGCACGGCATATGGGGCTTGAGCCGCGAGTGGCGTTTGTTAGCTTTTCGACCTTTGGATATCCGGTTTCTGAACGGGCCGAAAAAATGCATATCGCCCCCGAAGTATTGGACAGGCGCGGTGTAGATTTCGAATACGAAGGTGAAATGACCGTCGATGTGGCGCTGAATTCCAATCAGCAAGAGGCATATCCGTTCTCGCGCTTAACCGGTCCAGCGAACATTTTGATCGTACCTGCGCGCCATTCGGCCAGCATCTCGACCAAGTTGATGCAAGAGATGGGCGGTGCCACGGTTATCGGTCCGATCTTGTCAGGAGTAGATAAGCCGATTCAGATCTGTTCAACGGGCTCGACCGCGAACGATATTCTGAACATGTCCATCATGGCCGCGTGCGATATCGGCTAAGCTATGGCGATTTGGAACCTCGGATCAATCAATGCGGACATGGTATATGCGGTGCCGCATTTACCCGGACCGGGGGAAACCTTGGCCGCTCTGGAGCTATCTCAGTTTCTGGGCGGTAAGGGCGCAAATATGTCCGTCGCTGGAGCGCGGGCGGGATCGCATGTGCATCATATCGGTGCTGTTGGGGCCGACGGACAATGGGCTGTCGAACGCTTGACCGAGTACGGTGTAGACACGCGCCATATTGCTGAGCTTTCCGTGCCAACAGGGCATGCGATTATTGCGGTCGATGCTGCAGGCGAAAACCAAATCCTGCTTTATCCAGGGGCAAATCAGGCTATTTCGACCGACCAGATAGGCCAGGCGCTGTCGCAGGCTGAAACAGGTGACATTTTGATTCTACAGAATGAAACCAATTGCCAAGTCGAGACGGCAAAGCTGGGCCGAGAGCTGGGATTGAAGGTGTGTTACGCTGCAGCACCTTTTGATGCGGATGCTGTTCAGTCGGTTCTGCCCTATTTGGACTTCCTAATCGTGAACGAAGTCGAAGCCACGCAGTTGGAAATAGCCAGTGGGTTGCCCGCGGCAAAACTGCCTGTAGCGCAGGTTATCGTCACTTTAGGAGCCGAAGGCGCGCGGTTTTTCGATACGAACACGGATGAGGCGCAGGATTTTCCCGCGTTTCAAGTTGATGCGGTCGACACCACTGGCGCTGGGGATACATTTACCGGCTATGTTCTGGCTGGAATGGATCGCGGAATGCCCATGGCACAGGCGATTTCTCAGGCAATGCAAGCCGCGGCTATTATGGTGACACGACGCGGCACTGCTGATGTTATACCGGACCTCAAAGATGTCCGGGAAACGAAACTTTAGCTACCGGTAAAAGGCGCATCTTTGCCCCACAATTGCTTCACACGTGCATCGCGCCCGCAAGCCTTGCGATAAGCTTTGTAGGCGCTGTTCTGGCGTTTGGGGCCAAAGCGGGTAAAGACCAGTTTTGAACCTTTGTAGTAATCTTGATGATAGGCTTCGGCGGGGTAAAACTCTGATGTGCTTAGGATCGGAGTTACGATTGTCTGACCTAAATCGGCCTGTGCTTGCGCTTTGACTTGTGTTGCAAGGCTCTTTTCCCCTGCATTAGAGACGAATATCGCCGTGCGATAGCTGTCGCCGCGGTCACAGAATTGCCCGCCAGCGTCCGTTGGGTCGACTGATCGCAGGAACATCGCGAGCAGTGTTTCACGCGATACTTTGTCCGGGTCAAAGCTGATTTCAACGGCTTCGTAGTGGCCCGTGTTGCCGCCCGTTACCTGTTTATATGTCGGGTTATCAATAGAGCCGCCGGTAAAGCCTGAAACGGCTTCGATCACACCGGGGACGCTTTCGAAATCGGATTCAACACACCAAAAACATCCCCCTGCAACAGTTAGGGTTTCCGTCGGCGCCGCCTGTGCTGGAATGCAGCGCAGCATTGCGGCCAGAACCAGCAAAAAGAAAAGCGCAGTTGGTTTTACAGTTTCAGAAAAGGTCATGGCGTATCTCCTTTCGTTGCAGGGTGCCGCTCATTTCCCTGATCAGCAAGCGGGTGACATGGGATCTCACGTACTGGTGAGAGAATTTTATCCCTTGGTCTTGCAGCGCACAGGAATTAGCGTGCGGAAAAAATCGGTCTCAGGGAGAGAGAGCAGACATGAAAATCGCAATGTGGTCCGGGCCGCGGAATCTGTCGACGGCGATGATGTACAGCTTTGGTGCGCGCAGTGATTGCGCGGTGATCGATGAACCTTTTTATGCGGCCTATTTGAAAAAGACGGGGTTGGATCATCCCATGCGGGCGGAAATTTTAGACAGCCAATCCCAAAATCCTGACCGTGTCATTCAAAAGATATGTGGCTCTAATCCGGGGCAAAAGCCTATCCATTACCAAAAACACATGACGCAGCACATGATCCCGGGGATCTCTCGGGCGTGGATGAAAGACATGCGGAACGTTTTCCTGATCCGTCATCCCGCGCGGGTGATCGCCAGCTATGCGGCCAAGCGGGAAAGCCCGACACTGGATGACATCGGGTTTCGTCAGCAGGCAGAATTGTTTGACGAAGTGTTGGATTGGGGCGGTGATCCGGTTGTGATCGACAGCTATGATATCCGCGATAACCCCTGTGAGATGTTACAGCTCCTCTGCGAGGCGATCGATATCGCGTTTTCCCCCAACATGCTGAGCTGGCCACAGGGGGGCCACCCCCAAGACGGGGTGTGGGCCTCGCATTGGTATGGTGCGGTCTGGCGCAGCTCTGGCTTTGCGGGGGCAGAGGGGCCACTGCCCGATGTGCACGAGCATCTGCAGCCTGTGTTGCAGGATGCGTTGCCGTTCTATGAGAGAATGAAGGGCGTTAAGCTGTAGTTTCGGGAGGATCGAACCGAGCAAAAAGCAGCCACTGATTACAGGGCGCAGATGTTGCGGATTACCGCAACAACTGCCCTAGCTTCATCGCCACGCCCATATCGCCCGACACTTTAAGCTTGCCCATGGCAACACCGGTCATCGGGTTCAGTTTTCCGGTGAGCAATTTGACCAGATTGTCTTGGCTGATGCGGATGGTGCAGTCGGTGTCACGATCGACGATCGAGGCCTGATTGTCAGCCAAAACAACGACGCCATCATCGCCGCAGTCGAATTTCAAGGACCCGTCAAAAGTCTTGTTGTTTAGACCTTTTTGAATGCCGTCCGCAATTTCCTGCAACATTTCGTGCTCTCCAATAAAAATGCCCGCCTAGGTGACTAGGCGGGCATTCAAATTACAGCAACGGTGACGTTGCAGGAGCTTAACCAACCCGTTTGTTGCGTGCAGCCAGCAATTTGAGACGCAGCGCGTTCAGCTGGATAAAGCCAGCCGCATCGGTTTGGTCATACGCACCAGCGTCTTCTTCGAAGGTCACGTGAGCTTCGGAATAAAGCGAATGCTCGGACCAGCGACCAACACAGGTGGCGGATCCTTTGTACAGCTTAATGCGTACAGTGCCGGTGACGTGGGTCTGCGAGGCATCGATTGCCGCTTGCAGCATTTCGCGCTCGGGCGAGTACCAGAAACCGTTATAGATCAGCTCAGCGTATTTCGGCATCAGCTCATCTTTGAGGTGCATCGCGCCACGATCCATGGTGATGGATTCAATACCGCGGTGTGCCTCGAGCAGGACGGTTCCGCCCGGCGTTTCGTAGATGCCGCGCGATTTCATGCCAACAAAGCGACCCTCAACGAGGTCGAGACGACCAATTCCGTGCTTGCCGCCGTATTCGTTCAGCTTGGTCAGGATGGTGGCGGGGCTCATTGCCTCACCATTGATGTTGACGGCATCGCCTTTTTCGAAACCGATCTCGATGAATTCGGGTTCGTTCGGCGCGTCCTCGGGGTGCACGGTGCGCTGATAGACGTAATCGGGTGCTTCGACGGCCGGATCTTCGAGCACTTTGCCCTCGGACGAGGTGTGAAGCAGGTTGGCATCGACCGAGAAGGGCGCCTCGCCGCGTTTGTCTTTGGCAACGGGGATCTGGTTCTGTTCGGCAAACTCCAGCAGACGAGTCCGGCTGGTCAGATCCCATTCGCGCCATGGGGCGATTACTTTGATTTCGGGGTTCAGCGCATAGGCCGCCAGCTCAAAGCGAACCTGATCGTTGCCCTTACCGGTAGCGCCATGTGCAACGGCGTCTGCGCCGGTGGCTTTGGCGATTTCAACAAGGCGCTTGGAAATCAGCGGACGCGCAATCGACGTGCCCAGCAGGTACAGACCTTCGTACACGGCATTGGCGCGGAACATGGGGAATACGAAATCGCGCACGAATTCCTCGCGGACGTCTTCGATATAGATGTTTTCGGGCGCGATGCCCAACAGTTCGGCCTTGTGGCGGGCTGGTTCCAGCTCTTCGCCCTGACCAAGGTCAGCGGTGAAGGTAACAACTTCGCAACCGTACTCGGTCTGCAACCATTTCAGGATGATGGAGGTATCAAGGCCACCGGAATAGGCCAGGACAACTTTCTTGGGCGCGGACATCGGCATTTCCCCTTAAACGTATGACGCTTGGCCCCTAACCGGTTTTGTGTCCGGGGGCAAGTTGTGAGGATTGACGCGGCATAAGATTTGAGGTGAAACATATGTGGTGAAAACAAGTAATGGTTGAAGGGAGCTGTTTTGATGTTGGCTTGGAAGATTTTTGTACATTCTCTCCGCATGGTTTTCAGTGATATTCGCACGACTTTGCGTGTGTCCTCGCCGGTTATTGCCACGTCACTCTTAGGAGTTGTCCTGACCATCACTTATGGCGCTGAATTTACCACGGGAGAAACTGACGCTTACGGAAGTTTGGTAGTTTTCTTTGTGTTTAGCTACATAGCCGCGCTTTGGGTCGCAGTTTCGTGGCACCGTTATTGCTTGTTAGAAGAGTTTCCGGACAGTGTGCTTCCTGCCTTCAACGGGTCGCGTATATTGGCCTATTTCGGCTGGGGTCTTTTGCTGGCTCTTATTTTTGTGGCTGCGTTTGGAGTTTTGGGGGGTCTTATGGCTCTTTTCGGGGGATTCGGTAGTCCTGATTTTTCTCCGATAGGGCTGGTGGTATTTGGTATCGGGGCGATTTTCATGCTTTGGGTGGTTCAGCGCATTGCTCTTGTGCTTCCTGCAAGCGCAATTGGAAATCCCATTACATTTGGCGAATCTTGGCGTGCGACACAATCGGTTGGTTTGGCATTGATCGTGACACTTTTTCTGATTGCTGCTTTCGGCTTTGGCACTGGGTTCATTGCTGGTTTTCTTGGGTCTTTCTCACTTTTACTCGGTCAACTTCTTCAACTTGTCTCGAATTGGCTGATTACTATGGTGAGCTTGAGCATTTTGACCACATTTTACGGCTTCTGCATCGAAAAGCGTGAACTGATCTGACGCTCGTACACATATGTATTCCTTGCCCTTTTGAGAGGGATGCGCCACAGAAATCAGCATGACAGACTTTATGACCCGTGCCCGTGCTGCCGAACAGGCGATGCGTTCTGTGTTCCCTGCAACGCCGTTGCAGCGGAATGTTCATTTATCCGACCGGTTTGGCGCGGATATCTGGCTTAAACGCGAAGACCTGAGCCCGGTGCGGTCTTATAAAATCCGCGGCGCTTTCAACGCGATGCGTAAATTGCCCGACCAGGATCTTTTTGTTTGCGCGTCTGCTGGGAACCACGCGCAGGGCGTGGCCTTTATGTGTAAGCATATGGACGTAAAGGGCGTTATTTTTATGCCCGTCACCACACCGCAGCAGAAAATCCAAAAAACGAAAATCTTTGGCGGTGATAACATCGAGATACACCTCACTGGTGACTATTTTGACGATACTTTGGCCGCTGCCCAAGCTTGGTGTGCGCGCGAAGGGGGGCATTTTCTATCTCCCTTTGATGATGACGATGTAATCGAAGGCCAAGCGTCTCTTGCCGTTGAAATTGAAGCTCAACTAGGGAAGGTTCCGGATCATATCATGTTACCAGTTGGCGGCGGCGGTATGTCTTCGGGGGTTAGCACATGGTTTGGGGACAGGACGCATTGTCTGTTTGTCGAGCCGGCCGGGGGGGCATGTTTAAGAGCTGCGATGGCGGCGGGGCATCCCGTCGCATTGGATCATGTAGATACATTTGTTGATGGCGCGGCTGTTGGCCAAATTGGTGCTAAGCCATTTGAGTTGCTCAAAAACCGTCATCTGTCGGATGTCCTTGTGCTGTCAGAGGATCGGATATGCGCAACGATGATTGAAATGCTCAATGTCGAAGGCATTGTTCTTGAACCTGCTGGTGCACTTGCGGTTGAAGCGATTTCTGATGTGCAGACTTTCATTCGCGGAAAAACTGTTGTCTGCGTCACATCAGGTGGCAATTTTGATTTTGAACGCTTGCCAGAAGTCAAAGAACGGGCCCAACGCTATGCTGGTGTCAAAAAGTATTTTCTTTTGCGGCTGCCACAGCGGCCTGGCGCGCTAAAGGAGTTTTTGGGAATCCTTGGCCCCGATGACGATATCGCACGTTTTGAATATATGAAGAAATCGGCGCGAAATTTTGGTTCCGTACTGATCGGATTGGAGACCAGCAGACCAGAGAATTTTGTACGATTATTCGCAAAATTAGATGAGGCTGGATTTGCGCTAACAGATATCACCAATGATGAGACTTTGGTGCAATTCGTAATTTAGTGCTCAGAACCGGCTCGGAAGTTCTGCTAAAAAAACATCTCTGGATTGGGTAAACTCGTTTACGATTGCATCGATATCGACTGAATCTGCAGATCCCCCTGCGGACTGCCGCTCTCCATCTTGGCATAGCTTGGAAAACGTATCGAAACCAAGACTCAAGGCGCTGCCTTTAAGAAAATGTAGATCTTGTTCTAGTTGGGATCGATCGGTGTTGTCTTGCAATTTGGTTATCACTTCCCCGACTTCTTCCAGAAACAGTGCAACAACTTCTCCAAAATCTTCGACGCCAACCTCGTCGCGCAACTCACCCACACGTGACCAATCCAGCATTTTGTTCCCCTTCTTCAGCGTGCCCATACCTTGTTAGAGCGTTTTACGTAAAGGTCTGGTTAATGTCTGGAGAAAAGGGAATTTCAAGCCGGGTTTCACGCGTTGTTAACGATCTGGTGGCTATCTTCGGATCAGTCAGTTTCGGGACTGAATGTAAGGACGTGATAAGTGCTCCAGGGTAAGGAATTGGTGGCGGAGGCAGAACCGGTGCTTGGTGCGATCCGGACGGTATTGGTTGTCGATGACAGCCGATTGCAGCGCCGTATTTTGGCGAGTTCTCTCAAAAAATGGGGGTTCATCGTCGTTGAAGCTGACAGCGGCGAAGCGGCGATGGAAATTTGCAAAGCCGATCCACCAGATTTGGTATTGAGCGATTGGATGATGCCGGGAATGAGCGGCGTTGAGTTTTGTGAAGCGTTTCGCCAACTCAAATCTGAACGCTATTCCTATTTCATTTTGTTAACGTCAAAGAGTGAGAAAAACGAAGTTGCTCAGGGCTTAGATGCTGGGGCGGACGATTTTCTCATAAAGCCAGTTAACTCGGATGAGTTGCGTGCACGTATTTCGGCGGGTGATCGAATTCTGGGGATGCAACGGGAATTGTCTGCTAAAAACAGTTTAATTGCTACTGCGCTGGACGACCTTAAAGTGGCACATGACGCGATCGACAAAGATCTAAAGCAGGCACAGAAGATACAGCAATCCCTTGTGCCTGAGCTGACCCGTGATTTTGGCGCGTCTCGGATTAGCCTTTTGCTAAAACCTTGTGGCCACATCGGTGGGGATCTGGTTGGAATGTTTTCACCAGGCCTGAACCGAGTTGGATTTTATAGCATCGATGTTTCCGGGCACGGCATTACGTCTGCGATGATGACTGCGCGCTTGGGGAGTTACCTTTCCAGTCATTACTTTGAGCAAAACGTCGCGATGGAGCGGCGGTTCAACCGCTTTTACGCCCTTCGTCAACCAGAAGACGTAGCCGCCGCTCTCAATTCCCGGCTGATTGCAGATACCGGGATCGAAGAGTATTTTACGATGGTGTACGGCATCGTAGACCTGCGCAGTGGTGTTCTAAAAATGGTTCAGGCCGGGCACCCGCATCCGCTGGTCCTGCGCCAAGATGGAACTAAAGAGTTCTTGGGTGAGGGGGGCGTGCCAATCGGTTTGCTACCCGATATTCCCTTCGAACAGTTCGAAACGACCCTGGAAGTTGGGGATCGCCTGCTGCTGTATTCTGATGGTTTTACTGAATGTCGTTTGGAAAATGGTGAGATGTTGGAACCCGAAGGGTTGCTGGATCTGGTAGACGACTGTGAGCCTAATCAAGGTGGGCCAGAGTTTCTAGACGACTTATTCTGGCGATTGTCGCAAGTTATGTCGCCAGAATATGGAATGGAAGATGATGTTTCAGCGACGTTCTTTGAATACAACGGGCCCTAGTTGTCATTGGCTCCTATCTCAGGGAGCTGGCATGTTGCTGGGCAAAAAAGCGGTCTCCTGAATTTCCAAGCGCCTGAGTTGCAGCCTCTGCGTCCATCCAACGCGCTTCATGAAACTCTTCCCGAGGGGGGCTCATGCGCCGAACCGGCATTGCGCGGTAGATCATGCAGATCTTTTCGGCCCAGAGATCATATTCCGGCATAAAGACAAACCGCCGAAAGGTCCCCACCCGACGTGGTGTCGCGATCAGCCAGCCGGTTTCTTCAAAAACCTCTCGGTGCAGGGCGGCAATCGGGGATTCACCTGGGTCTATGCCTCCACCAGGAAGCTGCAATTCAGGGTTTTTGCCGTCATCATACCAGGTGACTAACAAAGAGCTCTGACGCGGCAAAAGCGCATAAGCGCCCGCACGGCGAATGTACTTTTGGCCGGGTTCAGGGCTTTCGCCAAAACGTCTGATCATGTAATGACCCCTTTTATCACGGCTTGTTCCACCTATATGGACGCGGTATGCCAATCTGTGGCGTGTAAGGAAACCCCATGACTATCGGATCAAAAATCGCGTGGGACGACACCGTCCTACCCTTTCAACTTGATTTACCAGATATGCGCGGCCGCGTTGCCCGTTTGGATGGTGTGCTTGACGGCATTTTAAAGCAGCATGATTACCCGCCTCAGGTCGAGGCGCTGGTTGCCGAAATGGCACTGTTGACTGCATTGATCGGTCAAACGATCAAATTGCGGTGGAAACTGTCTTTGCAGGTGCAGTCCAAGGGCGCTGTGCGGATGATCGCAACCGATTATTATGCGCCGCAGAAAGAGGGTGAAGCAGCCCGAATTCGGGCCTACGCGACTTATGATGCAGATCGTTTGACGGATGCTGCACCTTTTGATCAGGTCGGCGAAGGGTACTTCGCGGTGCTGATCGACCAAGGTGAAGGCAACAAGCCGTATCAGGGGATTACCTCTTTGGACGGAGCCACGTTGAGTGAATGCGCCGAAGCCTATTTTGCGCAATCAGAACAGCTGCCGACACAGTTTAACCTGAGTTTTGGAAAGTCTTCGGCACCCGGTGTGGCCGAGCATTGGCGTGCGGGCGGCGTTATGTTGCAGCACATTCCCAAAGCATCGCCCTTTGTGGCGCAAGAAGGCGGCACTGGTGAAGATCTGAAACCCGCGGATTTGCTTGCGGGTGAAGAAAGCGAAAACTGGAACCGGGTGAACATGCTGTTGGCAACCGTCGAAGATCTTGAACTGATCGGCCCATCGGTTGCACCGACGGATCTATTGGTGCGTTTGTTCCACGAAGAACAGCCGCGGATCTATGATGCGCAATCAGTGCAGTTTGGGTGCACTTGTTCCGAAGACCGAGTGCGTCAGAGCCTGTCGATCTATTCGGCCAAGGATATTGCCACGATGACCACTGACGAGGGCGAGGTGACTGCTGATTGTCAGTTCTGTGGGGCACATTATGTGCTTGATCCCAAGTCCGTTGGATTCGAAGCGGAACAGCTAGACAGTGAGTGACATCGTATCCGATCTGAGGGCGGCACTGGAGCGACCGGGGCATGGATCAAGTGATTTTGATCTGAATCCCGAAGTTGTGCTGCCTAAAGGTCGGCGTCTGCGTCCTGCTGGTGTGTTGATTGCTGTGTCGTTAGCCACTGACACACCCCGTGTGATTTTGACCAAGCGTTCATCGGCTTTGAAACACCACCCGGGGCAAATTGCATTTCCCGGTGGCAAGCAGGAAGACTCTGACGAGGATGTTGTTTTTGCCGCTTTGCGCGAGGCCGAAGAAGAAATCGGTTTGCCGCGTACGGTGCCAATGGTTTTGGGCACATTACCAGAGCATGAAACTGTAACTTCATTCCAGGTCACACCGGTTCTGGCGATTATCGACCAACCTTTTGTTCCCACACCCGAAGCGGGTGAGGTTGAAGAAGTGTTTTCGGTTCCATTGGCGCACCTGTTGAACCCGGATAACTACATTGTTGAGTCGCGGCGGTGGCGCGGGCAGCGACGTCGGTATTTTACGGTTCCGTTTGGACCCTATTATATTTGGGGTGCAACAGCGCGAATGTTGCGGGGGTTGGCTGCTAGGGTGCAGCCGTGACCCGGATTTCAGACAAATGGATATTTGACCCTTCAACACAAAAGGTATGCTCGGCTTTGACGGGTGACGGTGCAATTGCTCTATTTGTTGGGGGGTGCGTGCGCAATGCGTTGTTGGGGGTACCGGTCTCGGATATCGACATCGCCACAGATGCAACACCGGATCGCGTGATGCGACTGGCGAAAGCCGCAGGAATTCGCGCCATTCCAACCGGAATAGAGCATGGGACTGTTACACTGGTGCAGGATGGCATCCCGCACGAAATCACAACATTTCGTCGCGATGTCGCAACGGATGGAAGACGTGCCGTTGTGGCGTTTTCTACAGACGTCGCCGAAGATGCTGCACGGCGCGATTTCACTATGAACGCGCTTTATGCTTGTCCTGATGGAGAGATTTTAGATCCTCTTGAGGGACTGCCGGATTTGCAGGCTCGACGTGTCAGGTTTATTGGCAATCCGCGCCATCGCATACAAGAGGATTACCTGCGCTCGATGCGGTATTTCCGGTTTCATGCATGGTATGGCGATGAATCGGCTGGGCTAGACCCCGAGGCGCTGGGCGCAATTGCTGAAAACCTTGAGGGGTTGGAAACGCTATCGCGCGAACGGGTGGGGGGTGAGTTGCTTAAGTTGTTGCAGGCGACAGACCCGGCCCCAGCGGTTGCTGCGATGCGGTCGACGGGAGTGTTGAGTGCAATCTTGCCGGGCACAGATGATCGCGCGCTAGCCTTTGTTGTCCACAATGAATTCTTAGCAGATGTCGAACCAGACGGCCTACGCCGGTTAGCGGTCCTGGGTGATATCGACCCTATGGCGCAGCTGCGACTGAGCAAAGCACAAGCTGGGCAATTGAAGCGACTTCGGACAGCTGCTTTAGACACAACCCTGATGGCTGCTGCGTTGGCGTATCGATTTGGGTCCGATCTTGCGCGCGATGCGTTGCTGGTTCGTTCAGCTTTGCTCGAACAGCCTTGGGACCCCAACGTTGAACAACAGATTGCGCTGGGCGCCCTAGCTGTGTTTCCAATTCGGGCTGTTGATCTGATGCCCGACCTTCAGGGCCAGGCGCTTGGGGCGCGGCTAAAGCTGCTTGAAACTGCTTGGATCGCGTCAGGGTTCACTTTGGGGCGGGAAGAATTGCTATCCCAAAAAAAGTAACGTCCATTCCTAATTTTTTTGAGTGACAAGCTTAGATCTTTGCAGCTAGGTTTCGCGTGCTACATAACGGAGGGCAGCGAATGTATTACGGGATTTGGTTCACTTAATCTGAGGTGATCGCCCCGCTCGGGTGGTGCCTTGGCTCCGCCTCTTTCGCACGTCCAAAATTTAGCTCATCCGGAGCAATTGTTATGTTTCGCTATTTCGAAAACCTTGTTGATCCCTATATCGCCTATCCAGAGGAAGACACACCGCCAACGCGGCTGTGGCCATTTATGTTGGCTTATTCCAAGCCGTTCTTACGGGTGTTTTTCTGGGCCGGCTTGTTGTCGTTTGTTGTGGCCGCCGTCGAGATTGGTCTGATCTATTACATGGGTCGGATTGTTGACTTGTTGGGTGGCACACCTGCCGAAGTCTGGACCAATCACGGGACGGAATTCATTGTCTTGGCTTTGTTTGTGCTTTTCGTGCGTCCGCTACTGCACGTTGCAGATGTGTTGCTTCTGAATAACTCTATCTTGCCAAATTTCGGAACGCTGATCCGTTGGCGTGCGCATAAACATGTGCTGCGGCAGTCCGTTGGTTGGTTTGAAAATGATTTTGCCGGGCGTATTGCTAACCGGATCATGCAAACCCCACCTGCCGCTGGCGAGGTGGTTTTTCAGGTTTTTGACGCCATTTCATTCTCGATAGCCTACCTGATCGGGGCTGCAATCCTGTTGATGGCTGCGGACGTGCGGTTATTGGTGCCATTGATTGGTTGGTTTGTGCTGTATGCAGCGCTTGTAAAATGGACAGTCGCGCGCGTTGGCCCCGCATCTCAGGCCGCCTCAGATGCGCGGTCTACCGTGACGGGGCGCGTAGTGGACAGTTACTCGAACATCCATTCGGTCAAGATGTTCGCCCATCATGATCATGAACTGATTTATGCTAAGGAAGCGATTGAAAACACGCGTAAAACGTTTCAGGCCGAAATGCGGATCTTTACCGTGATGGACACGGTATTGGTATCGCTGAACGGTGTATTGATCGTTGGCGTTGTTGGCTGGGCGATCATGTTGTGGATGCAGGGTGAGGCCTCTGTTGGTGTGGTGGCTGCGGCAACGGCGCTGACGTTGCGCTTGAATGCTATGACTGCTTGGATCATGTGGGCGCTGACGTCGTTCTTTCGGCAACTTGGTGTGGTGGCTGAAGGGATGGAAACCATCGCCAATCCGATTGCGCTGGTCGATGCGCCTGAGGCAAAGCCGTTGATGTTGGATCGGGGGCAGATCGAACTCCGGAACTTGTCGCACCATTATGGTCGGGAAACGGGGGGCTTGGATCAGATCAACCTGACAATCGCAGCCGGTGAAAAAATTGGCCTGATTGGGCGATCTGGTGCGGGCAAGTCGACCTTGGTCAAACTGTTGTTGCGGTTCTATGACGCCGACAAGGGTGCAATTTTGTTCGATGGTCAGGACATCCGCAATGTGACCCAAGACAGCCTGCGCAGTCATATCGGGATGGTACAGCAAGACAGCTCGCTATTGCACCGCTCCGTGCGGGACAATCTGTTGTATGGTCGCCCCGACGCAAGTGAAGAAGAGGTCATTGCGGCAGCCAAACAGGCCGAGGCGCATGAATTCATTCTGGATCTTGAGGATCCGCAGGGTCGCACTGGGTATGATGCGCATGTGGGTGAACGGGGCGTGAAACTGTCAGGCGGTCAACGACAACGCGTGACTTTGGCGCGCGTGGTGCTCAAGAACGCTCCAATCTTATTACTGGACGAGGCGACTTCGGCCCTGGATTCCGAGGTTGAAGCTGCCATTCAGGATACTCTATATGGCATGATGCAAGGCAAAACGGTGATCGCAATTGCGCACCGACTCAGCACAATCGCGCAGATGGACCGGATCTTGGTAATGGATCAGGGCCGCATTGTAGAACAAGGCGGGCACGATGAATTGCTGGCGCAGAATGGGCTATACGCTCAATTCTGGGCACGGCAATCAGGTGGCTTCCTTACACCGGAGGCTGCAGAGTGAACGTTGCAAATCTGATTGATCCCTTCAGACCCACGAATACCCCACCTCCTGAAACCCTTGGCGCATTCCTCAGATGGTGTCTGGCCGGGGCTTGGCCCATGTTGTTTGTGGCTGCCTTCTTTTCTGCCTCTGCCGGGGTGATGGAGGCGGGCACGGCTTGGGTTTTAGGTCTCGTGATCGACAGCGCTGTGGACAACGGCCCGGATGTTTTCTTTTCTGCTACGAATCTCGGTTTGATAGTGGGGTCCGTCGCGTTTTTCTTGTTGGTGCGACCAGCGTTGTTTGGATTGTCTTCAATTTCGAACGCGATGGTTGTTCAGCCCAATATCCCACCTTTGGTTCTTGCTAAATTGAATCGTTGGACCTTGGGTCAGTCCGTCACGTTCTTTGATGATGATTTTGCAGGCCGGATTGCGCAAAAGCAGATGCAGACAGCCAATTCTGTCGGCTCGGTTGTGTCCGAGTCGATAAGCGCTATCGTCTTTGCGTTGGCGTCGCTGGTTGGGTCACTTGCTTTGCTTGGGCTGATTAACCCATGGGTCATAGTCCCGTTTGTGCTGTGGCTCGTTACGTATTTTAGCCTGATCCGTTGGTATATGCCGCGTGCCCGGAAACTGTCAGCGGCCAGGGCCGGGGCAAAGGCCTTGGTTACGGGGCAAGTGGTCGACACGATCACCAACATCAAAACGGTTAAGTTGTTTGCTCTTTCTCAGCACGAAGATACCGTGGCGCGTGACGCCATGGGTGGTTTGCGGGACAAGGCAATAGATTTTGGCCGTATGTCAGCCAGTTTCCGGATTCTGTTGATGACATTGGCGGGGGTTTTGCCTGTGTTGCTGATTGGTGCGACGCTGTTGTTGTGGAAGGTCGGGAATGCCTCGGCCGGTGATGTTGTAGCAGCCGGTGCAGTGTCGATTCGGATCGCCCAAATGACGGGCTGGGTTAGTTTTACGCTGATGGGGCTGTATTCCAGTGTCGGTGAGATCGAGAATGGGATGAAAACGCTTACTCGGCGGGACCGGGTCGAAGATGTTGCCAATGCGGCCGCGTTACAGGTCGCTGGTGGTCAGATTGAACTGGATCGGCTGTCTTTTGCGTATGGTCGTGACGTTGGCGGGATTCAGGATATTTCGCTGACTATAAAGCCGGGTGAAAAGTTGGGTATTGTCGGTGCGTCTGGGGCCGGGAAATCAACGCTCGTGTCGTTGTTGTTGCGGCTCTATGATGAGGAAAAGGGCCATATTCGCATCGATGGTCAGGATATTGCCGCTGTTACGCAGGACAGTTTGCGGCGCCATATCGGGATGGTTACGCAAGAGACAGCGATGTTCAACCGATCTGCGCGCGACAACATTTTGTATGGCAATCCAGACGCGACCGAAAAACAGATCATAGCGGCGGCACAAAAGGCCGAAGCGCATGAATTCATCCAGATGTTGCAGGATGCAAAGGGTCGCAAAGGGTATGGTGCCCATTTGGGCGAGCGCGGCGTAAAACTGTCTGGTGGTCAGCGTCAGAGAATCGCGCTTGCGCGCGCCATTTTGAAGGACGCGCCGATTTTGGTCTTGGATGAAGCAACCAGCGCGTTGGATTCCGAAGTTGAGGCGGCGATCCAAACCGCTCTGCATCGTGTAATGGAGGGCAAGACTGTGTTGGCCATCGCGCACCGCCTGTCGACCCTCAGCGAGATGGATCGGATCATTGTAATGGACCAAGGGCAAATTGCGGAAACTGGCACGCATGAGACATTGTTGGGGCGGGGTGGTTTGTACGCTCAGTTCTGGCACCGTCAATCCGGCGGGTTTATCCAGACAGAAGCCGCAGAATAAGGCTTTTGCCGGAGCTCAAGCCCCGGTATCAGGCTACTTATGAGCCAGCAATACAACATAGCCAGACTGGGCCACCAAGGCGACGGGATCGCCGATGGCCCGATTTTTGCCTCTCGGACATTGCCGGGAGAGATCGTCTCTGGAACATTGGAGGGCGATCAGCTCACTGATATTCGGGTTGAGGCGCCCTCGGATGAGAGGGTGAAAGCCCCCTGCCGCCACTACAAATCTTGTGGTGGATGCCAGTTGCAGCACGCCTCAGACCGTTTTGTGGCGGATTGGAAGCTGGGCGTTGTACGCAAAGCGCTCGAGGCGCAAGGGATAGAAACCGAATTTCGCCCACTTCATACTTCGCCAGCTGCGTCCCGACGTCGGGCAACCGTTTCTGTACGGCGGACGAAAAAGGGCACGCTGGCTGGTTTCCATGGACGTGCGTCTGGTGTGATTACCGAAATACCTGACTGTCAATTGTTGGACCCGGTGCTGATCGCGGCAATTCCATCGGTCGAAGAGTTGGCGATGATTGGTGGCAGTCGCAAAGGTGAACTGGCTGTGACGCTCACTTTATCCGAGGTTGGATTGGACGTTTCTGTACGCGGCGGCAAGCCGCTGGATGGTCCATTGCAAATGACCTTGGCGCAGGTGATTGCCCAAAAGGGGTGGGCTCGCTTGGCTTGGGACGACGAAATCATTGCCATGGCAAACCCTCCGCGGCAGCGATTTGGCGCGGCGTTGGTTGTGCCGCCGCCTGGCGCATTTTTGCAGGCAACCAAAGATGGAGAGCAGGCGTTGCTGGCCGCCGTTCTTGAAATCACCAGCGGTTCAAAGCGGGTGATTGATCTGTTTGCAGGGTGTGGCACCTTCAGTTTGCCGCTGGCGGAAACGGCCGAGGTTCTTACCGTTGAAGGCGAGGCTGAAATGACGGCGGCCTTGGATCAGGGGTGGCGCATGGCGCGGGGCCTAAAGACGGTCACCGCGACGACACGCGATTTGTTCCGTCGCCCCTTCATGCCTGATGAGCTGGCGAAATTTGACGCTGTTGTGTTGGATCCCCCGCGTGCCGGGGCCGAAGCACAAATTTCGGAACTCGTACAGGCCAAGCGGCCAGTGATAGCCTATGTCTCTTGCAACCCGGTGACGTTTGCGCGGGACGCCGAGCGACTTGTTTCGGCGGGGTATCGCCTGAATTGGGTGCAAGTGGTCGATCAGTTTCGCTGGTCTGCACATGTGGAACTTGCAGCGTCGTTCACCTTGTCACATATGAACGACTGAGCAGTCAGGAGCAGCAGGTTATGAGTTTTAGGCAAAAATTAGATGCCTTTGTCACCGGACCACGGTTTGGGCAATTCATCACCCTGGTGATTATTTTCAACGCAATTTTGCTGGGGCTTGAAACGTCTCCCAGCGTTATGGCCAAAGTTGGACCGATGGTTAAAGTTCTGGACAGTGTCTGTCTGGGGATCTTTATCGTTGAAATCGCGATGAAGTTGTTCGCGCAGGATCGACGTTTTTTTACCAACGGCTGGAACATCTTTGATTTCATCATCATCAGCATCGCGCTGGTTCCAGGTGGTGGTGGTCTGTCGGTGTTGCGGGCTTTGCGTATTCTGCGGGTGCTGCGTGTCATATCAGTCGCGCCCCGCTTGCGACGCGTGGTTGAAGGGTTCATTACCGCGCTTCCTGGCATGGCCAGCGTATTTTTGCTGATGGCAATCATCTTCTATATCGGGGCTGTAATCGCAACCAAGCTCTTTGGCACATCATTTCCTGAGTGGTTCGGCGATCTGGGGCGAAGCGCCTATTCACTGTTCCAAATCATGACGTTGGAAAGCTGGTCGATGGGAATTGTGCGTCCCGTCATGGAGATTTACCCCTACGCGTGGGCGTTCTTTGTTCCGTTCATCATGATCACGACCTTTGCTGTCGTGAACCTTTTGGTGGGCTTAATCGTGAATTCCATGCAAGATGCCCACCAAGAAGAAGATCACGAGCGTACGGATGCGTACCGGGATCAGGTATTGGCCCGATTGGAAGCGATCGAAGCCATGGTGTCCGAACGTAGCCAGACAAAAAAGTGATTTTGACAGCGCGAACAGACAGCGTATGTGAGCAGAAAGAAACAAAAGGCAGTATTGAGTAATGGATCGTCGAGTATTTGGCCTTGGGGCAGTGGCTACGTTGGGTTTGACCGCTTGTAGCAGCGGGAAGAGCAAATTTCGCCGTTACAATGGGCCCGAAGTTACTTCGGTCGTGGTCAACAAGGGTGCGCGAAAATTGTACGCCTTGCACAATGATGAAGTTTTGAAGTCTTTTGATGTGGATCTTGGCTTTGCACCCGCAGGTGACAAAAACTTCGAAGGGGACGGCAAAACCCCTGAGGGAACGTATTTGATTGACCGCCGAAACCCGAATAGCAGCTACCATCTGTCCATCGGCATCTCGTACCCGAACTCACGCGATGTTGCAGAAGCACGTGCCATGGGGAAAAGCCCGGGTGGTGAAATCTTTATTCACGGTCAACCCAACCGTCTGAAAGAGCTGGCACGGGCCAAGAAAACGCCGGATTGGACCGCTGGCTGCATCGCTGTGACGAATGATGAAATCGAAGAGCTCTATGCCATGGTTAAAAATGGCACTGTAATCACCCTGCGTCCTTAGTTGGTCGGGCGCCAAGGCCCAAACCCAAACATTTGATAGTCCCGCTGATAGACAGATGCGCACATGGATTCGAGCTTGTCGTCGTAGATGTCGGCCAAACTGTAGGGCTGATCCAAGGGGGCTGTGTTGGGCACGGCTGGGTCCGGGTGCCCGTATCTTTGAGCGAGCGGCGGTAAGACGGTTGCCAGCTCATCTTCGCGGAATACATAGTCCAAAATGGCAAATTCGGAAAACATGCTAAGCGCTTGTGCTTGCGTGCACCAACGTCCGTCCACGCGAATTGCGGTTTGCCCTGCGAGGTTCATTCGGAGAAAACCAAGAAAGACCTCAAACGCAGCGCGATGATCCGACTTCGAATAGCTGGAATCAATTTTGCCCTTGGGAAGAGGTAAATTGAACTGATTCCGCAGGGTTTCCCTGATTTTAACAAATGCGCCACGCTCTTTGGACAGAATTTTGTTGCAAAATACCGTATGCGCGCGCGCCAGAGGGTGACGCAACACAGTAAAGCGCCGGTTTTCTTGATTGCCGCGCATCCATTGCCGCGCTTGTTTCTGATTCAAGCCCGTGATCAATGACTCAGTTGGAACCCCGTCCAAATCAGCCATCCATTGTTTAACCTGATGTTCTGGTCCGCCTTTGATGGGCATGAAAAGCAGTGGTGTGACCGCGCCTAGCACATAAGTTGGGACAGCAGCCCCACGCCGGGGTTCGAAATTAGGTGTTCGAGTTAAGTTGAAGCGATCCAACCCGCTTAGGGCTTCGGTCATTTCCTCAAGATTCGCGACCTTGGAGGTGACCGGGCTTGGGTTCTGTGGCTTTAGGCTTTTATCTAAAGCGTCCAATTGGCTAGGAACACCAAGCCATTTGGCCAGCCCGTTCACCACATCAACGCTCTTTAAATCCTCGTAGGCGAGATAAAATGCCGTTTGGCCCGTTTGTTGTAATGTGTTCAGCAAGAAGACTTGAAAATCTTGCAAGGTTTCTACAAAGCGCGAGAATTCATTGGCATTGAAGGTCGCCTGCGCTTCTCTTCGGCGCTTGATATTGGTCAGTTTCCATTGCCCGGTTTCTTTGGCAATTTTCCACGAAACATAACTGTCCAACGGGTTGCGTGTCAGAATGATTTTGGCGCAACGGGGATCTTCCATCGCGATCTCCAAAACCCGGGGGTCATGATTGTGAAAGTACCGAAACCCGCTCAACTTATCAGGAGTATCCCGGATGGCGTTAATCAGGCACATGGGGTCTGAGTCCCGCATTGCCTGTGACACTTCAAGAATCTCTGTTTTGTCTGGATACCCTATGAAATGCGGGTTGAAAGCTTCGCCATGACAGCTGAGCCCTTCCAAGGCATTCAGGTTGGTTTCTAGGAAATTGGACCCGGTGCGCATTTCAGCAAACACGATGAAATAGTCAAAGTTCGTGGTCATTCAGATTTATCGCACCAAATAGGGTTTGCGGCTTGGTCGGCTCATATTAACGGGGGCTTGTTCAACAGGAAAGTCCCCCATCAGGTAGGGGTGCATCCCTTGGTTCTTAAGGTTCTGCAGGAACTGCCCAAATCCAGTCAGATCCACCATGGTCGGGGCTTCGGATAGCCGTCGGGGAATAGTTGGGCCAATTTCATCCACAATTGTTTGGATCGGTTCCATCGGGGCCTCAACAAACTCGGCCATTTTCCAGATCCGCACCCGCGCTTTGGTCCAAACTGACCGCAAGATTTCCAAATGGTCGCTTTCGATCTTTTGCAACAAGGCCGCTTCTTTGCGGATATCCGCGAAATCTCGGTTTGATTTGAACAGAGGGACGGCCCAGGCTCCTGCAATCACTGAAATCTGGGCATTTGGGTCACGTGCGGAAAGCCAATTGATATCTTGCGTGTCCGCTGGCCCGAATTGAAAGCACTGCCTTTCGCCACGTGTGTTCCAGATCAGACTGGTTAGAAAGCTCTGCGGATCATAGTCTCGCTTTTTCGCGCTGTCGCTGAGAGCCCCATTGATTAGGGTTTGACCGCCTGAAAATTCCACCCGTTCAGGGCCGAACAAGTGGCCATGGACGCGCGCGCCGGAAGCTTTGGCCAACCAAGGTTCAAAGTCTTCGAACAATTCCGTAAAACCCTGAAAGATTGAATAAGGGTTCGAGGTCAATCCGTTTTCATTGCCGTGCCGGGGGAACCGGCTCTGCATGTAGAGCCCATCACGCCCTCTGGTCCGACGCTCAACGGCCTTGGCAAAGATGCGGTCGATTTTTCCGGGGTTGGGTTCGGTTTTCTTCATCGCCCCGGCTTGATCCGTCAGAAATGCTTGATATAGCCGGTTTGCCTTTGGCCAGATTTTGCGCGCGACAAAGCAATCTGAACGCCGCAAAAGCTGAAGATGATCATCATAAAAGATGTGGGGCTTGCCCTGGAAATCGAATTTGGACAGCGTCAAAGAGCGGCTTTCGATATTCGAAGAATATTGCCGTGCGAGGGTTTGAAAATAGCTCTCGTCAGGAATCCAGACACGTTTGAAATAGCGATCATATGTTTCACGTTCGGGATCCTGCAAAATGGCAGAAAGCGTTTGGCGGGTGAGACACCACCATTGGCTGCCCATGTGTGGGATCAAGCCGGTCGGGATCTTACGTTTGATCCGCAACCGTCGTTGCAAATCAACGTATCGGTCAAACAGAAATCGCCGCTTTTTCCAAGAGAACGGAAACCGCAGCGTAAATCGTTCGTGGTCAAGGCCGCCAACGGTCCAAGGGACATCTGCTGTTGTAGCGCTTTCTATAAAGTCGGTGCGCGGGCGGGCAGCGAGATAATCAATCAACTCCTGAACCGGGCGCAGCGGTAGGCAAGAACCAGATGCCAGGTAAACATGGCGAACGTCGGGAAAGTTCTGCAACATCAATTCTGACGCTGATTGAGATGCTGCGACCAAACCCCAAGCGCCCCATTCACAGCGATGGCGTTTGCAGAACACGATCAGGGAATTGTCGGAACAGGATTTTTGAAACGCGGCAAAGGTCTTTTTAGGGACATTCATGTCGACATGCATGACAACAGGACAGCCTGCTGCCGTCCAGTGGCGTGCAACTTGTTCTGCGCGATCCAGTGTGTTGTGCACCAGCATGACGATCCCGATAGTCATGCCCAATTCCCCTTGGACATCAGACCCAAGATTTCGAGCTGACGCCAGTTGATGTATTTCTCAGACCACTTGCACCAAAGCTCGGGATGCTCGCTCAATTTGTCGGCGTATGCAGCGTATTCACGCGATCCAGCATAGTGCTGCTTACGGGATTGCTCCTCTTGTGCTTTTGCGGTGAAAGTGTCCAAAAACTTGGTATGCAGCAATGCGCCGCTGGCCTTTTCACCGCCCCATTCATCGTAAACCTGATTGAGACCACGCGGCAGCAACGCATGAGTGGAACTCACGTAGGCGTATCGCTTGGTCCATTTGACCAACGGGATTTTGTTCAGAGCGGGCGCGCTTTTGGGGGTTTCGGGAAAGAAAACCCGACTGCGTGGGCCACCTTGAATCCAAAGGTTCCCGTAAGTCGCGTTCTTTTTGATTGTGTAGTTGCCAGAGTCGAACCAGCTTGCGATCTCGAGCGGGTTTTGCCCTTCCTGATATGGGTTCTCGTCCAGCTTTCCCTTGGGATACACATCAACAAGCATGGCGCTAAAACTGCGTATTGACGAATTGTCGAGCCAATCGGTCAATGCCTGAATGGGCCGTGTATCGCAGAACGGATAAACAAAGAATTCATCCGGGTCGACCACCAGCGTCCAGTGATCATTGCCGTATGTGCGCTGGAGCCAGTTCATCCAATCGACGCCAAAATTGGCGCGTTTGTAGCTGTGCTTGGTGTTCCAAACAGAAACATCCCGCTGCCCGTTTAGATAATCCAGCGTTCCGTCGGTGCTGTCATTGTCCACGAATAGGAAATGATCAACACCCAGATCGCGGTAGTACCGCAGGAAATACGGTAGTCGTACTTTTTCATTTCTAAAGGTGCTGACGAGAATGACATCGTTGGGGCGAATGGCGGCGGTGTTGTTTTGAACCGAGCGCAACTCTCTGGACTTGCGCATGCAGCGCAACAGGCGACGCCGGCGCCGCACTCTCATCCGATAGGAGTCCCAAAGGCTCACGTGTCGATCCAACTTTCACTTTACCGCCCCTAGCACCGAATACGTCGTGTAACAGGACAAAACGGGGCGAATATCAACTTATGTCATCTTTTCTTTCATGGAATCAACGGATTTAGAAAGAGTTACGAATGGGGAATGAATTTGTCATAACGTCATATTTAGGCTGCCAAGATCTATTCTTGAGTTTCACCACCCACCAGAGCACATCAAGCCTAAAGATTCCAGTTGTTGCCAACCGGTATAACGCGTGGAATTTGTTGTCCATAAGTCGGGCGATTCAGTGATCTGGTCATAGTAATCATCAAAATCAGACGGCGTATGAAAGTGTTGTGCACGCTGTTTTTCGATCGCGGATTTGGAAACAATCTCGGGTAGGAATTTGGTGTGAAGTAAGACGCCTGAAGGGGATGCTCCGCCCGGGCCTTCGTATGTGCTGTTCAGATGCCGGGGCAGGGCTGAATGGCATGAGTTTACATAAGCGTAGCGCCTGTTCCATTTGACCAAGGGGATTTTGTTCAATGTGGGTGACCGGTTAGGGGTTTGGGCAAAGAACATACGTTCGCGCGCGCCGCCTTGGACCCATAGATTGCTCAAAGGCTGTTGTCGCTGTGCACGATACGGCGCGGCATCAAACCAAGGCAAAGCGCGGACAGGGTCTTCGCCAGCGGTATAGGAGCACCCGTTCAGCGGTCCCTTTGGATATAGATCCAACAAATGGGCTCCGAAACTGTGACGCCCCTGTTGTTCCAACCAAGCGGTTAAGTCCTGCAGGGCCCGGCTTTCGTGGTGGGCATAGACCAATAGCTCGTCTGCATCCAACATCAGGCACCAATGCCCGTCCATGTACTTGATTTGCAGCCATGTCATCCAATCCAAACCAAAGCGGGCGGCATGGTAGCTGTGTTTCGTGTGCCACAGCGAAACATCAGGCTGTTCCGTCAAAAAAGCGCGTGTGCCATCGTCGCTGTCGTTGTCGACGATCAGGAAATGCTGCACACCCAATTGGCGATGATAGCCCAGCACGTAGGGCAGGCGTGTGATTTCGTTGCGCTGGGTCATGACCGCGAGCACATCATTGGGTTTGATCTGATCCGTGCGATCCGTGACGAGCGACAATTGATGGCGACTGCGAAAAGAGCGCCACAGCAACCGTCGACGTTTCCACCGCAGACGATAGGCATCTGCCCATCCAAGGTTGTCCAGTTCTGCGGTGGTGGTCTGCGTCATGCCTGTCCTAGTGGTTGTAATGCCCGGTCTGGTGCCATCGCCACGCATCGGTGATCATTGTCTCAAGCGTTGATCGGGTCGGATACCACCCTAGTTCTTGTTCTGCCCGTGTCGAACCTGAAACAAGCTTGGTGCAATCACCCGCCCGACGTGCCCCAATGTTGAAGGGAACTTGGTGGTTGGTCATGGCTTTGGCAGCGTCCATGACCTCTAGCACAGAAAACCCTGTGCCGGTTCCCAGATTGAACACGCGGCTGCCTTTGTCATCTTGAAGCCACTTTAGGCCCAGAACATGGGCATCTACCAAATCGCAAACATGCACGTAGTCACGGATGCAGGTTCCATCTGGTGTATCGTAATCTGTGCCGAAAACGGTCAACGCATCGCGCTTGCCGTCAATCGCATCCAGAATGAGCGGCACGAGATGTGTTTCAGGGCGATGGAATTCGCCTACCTGCGCCTCGGGATCCGCACCGGCGACGTTGAAATAGCGAAAGATAACACTGCGCAATCCGTATGCGGCTTCGAAGTCACGCAAGATGTCTTCGATCGCTCGCTTAGAGGCCCCATAGGCGTTCAGCGGATGTTGTGGTGTCGTTTCGTCCAGCACCACGTTGTCATGTTCGCCATAGGTGGCGCAGGTCGATGAAAAGACGAAATTCAGACAGTTCGCGGCAACGGCTGCTTCGATCAGCGTCAGGGAGCCTGTTACGTTATTGGACCAGTATTTGCCGGGTTCTGACATCGCTTCGCCGACCTGGCTGAGAGCGGCAAAGTGCACGACAGCGACCGGGTCATATTTGGCAAACACCTCATCCAGCCTGCCGCGATCCAGCAGGTCACCCTGTTCAAACGGGCCAAATTGGACGGCATCCTGCCAACCTGTAATGAGGTTGTCGTAAGTAACGGGTGTAAATCCCGCTTGGGCCAATGCCTTGCACGCGTGAGAGCCGATATAGCCCGCGCCCCCTGTAACCAGAACATGAGACATAAAAGTACTTTCTTAATCCAAATTCATTTCGGCCATCATGGCCTGTATCTTGGGAACGTCTTCGGGGTTGTTCAATTCCCAGAACTGACGCCCTTTTGCGGCAACCTCAACACACAGAACCTTGCGACCATTTTCCATAAACCGCAGCTGTTCCAACCCTTCAAGGGTTTCCAACGGGCCGGTTTCCCATGTCGGGTAAGCCGCAAGCGCTTCGGGGCGATAAGCATAGACACCCACGTGATGAAAAACAGGGGTCCCGTCGGCGTCATCGTAGGTCTTGGAGGTGAACGGAATCACTTCTTTTGAAAAGTACATCGCGCTGTTGTCTTGGGCGAAAACAGCGGTAGTGCCACCAACGCGCCCTTCTTTGCGGTCATTCAAAAGCCCATTCAGTGCGGTGCCATCACAGCGCAAGACTGGTGTTGCGACACCCGCCTCTGGCGCGTTCCTCAGCCCGGTTACCAGATCTTCGACAAACCAATGCGGTGTCAAAGGTGCATCCCCTTGCAGGTTTACCACGATGTCGAAATCACCCCCCAAGGCGGCATGCGCTTCAGCACAGCGTTCAGTTCCGTTTGCGCAAGATTCCGATGTCATGACAACTTCGGCACCAAACGCTTCTGCAGCTTCGCGAATCCGGTCATCGTCCGTGGCGACAACAACCTTATCGACGCCTGACACTGCGTTGGCTGCACGCCAAGACCGTTCGATCAGAGTTTGCGATTGACCAGAGGCACCGGTCAACGGAACAAGCGGCTTACCGGGGTAACGGGTTGATGCATAGCGGGCGGGGATTGCGATCAGAACAGACATCAGGCCTCCTTCAGGTCAACGCCGGGGGCCAAAGCGATGAAAAACGGATTGGCATATCCATCTTTGCCGTATTTCAGCGGGCTGTGGTCATCGAACCGCACAACCTGCCCACCGGCGCCGGTCAAAACAGCATGACCCGCGGCTGTGTCCCATTCCATGGTGCGGCCTACACGCGGGTAAAGATCCGCCTCGCCTGTCGCAATCAAACAGAACTTGAGCGATGACCCGGCGCTCTTGCTGTCTTTGACGTTGTATTTGTTGATGTAATCATCGGTCGCTTGATCGCGGTGCGATTTGGAGGCAACCACCAGCAACGCGGCGTTATCCGCATCTGATACGGATATCGGTGTGATCTCGCCAACAGTGTTTTTGTCCAGCGCGCCAGTTTCTTCCACCGATTGCCCATCTGCTTGAGTATAGAACATACGGTTTTTTGCAGGTGCATAAACGACCCCGCGTGTGGGCACGCCGTTTTCAACCAGCGCAATGTTCACCGTGAAATCACCTCGGCGGTGGATAAATTCTTTGGTGCCATCCAGCGGATCAACGATCAGAAACGTATCGCCGGTTGTTGAATGTGACTCAGCCTGTTCTTCGGTTACCAGCATCACATCAGGAAAAGCGGCGCGCAGCCCGTCGGAAATTAACGCATCCGCGGCCTCGTCTGCGGCAGTGACAGGGCTGTCATCGGATTTGACCTTAACCCCGAAATCGGCAGAGTCATAAATTTCCATGATTTTGTCACCGGCCTCAAGCGCCAGCGTGCGAATTACCGGAATTAGGTCGTCATAGGTCACAAAAATGCTCCGATTTCGTGATTTGTTGATCTGAGAGACTGATGTTCTTATGCTTTGCAAGAAACGGAACAGCAAGAATTCCGTGTCAGTTTCTGAGCAGTGCTACGAGAAAGACCACATATATGTTTCGTTATCGACGTCATGATTCCCTTCTGAGCGGCGCGCTCACAATGAGTGAGCTGATCTATCATGCGGTGGTCCGGAGTGTTCGGTCTGGGCACAGCAATGCGATTATCGCCTTGGGCAAGAACATGTTGCAGGTCGTGATCTTTGTTGGTGCGTTCTACATGCTGTTTATGATTCTGGGCATGCGGGGGTCAGCGCTGCGTGGTGATTTCGTGCTGTATATCATGTCTGGAATTTTCCTTTACATGACGCACATCAAGGCTGTCGGGGCTGTTGCCGGGGCCGAAGGGCCAAACAGTCCAATGATGCAGCACGCGCCGATGAACACCATTATCGCCATCGCTGCGGCTGCGTTTAGTTCACTTTATACGCAGTTTTTATCGCTTAGCATCATTCTGTTCGGCTACCATGTGGTTGTAAGGCCAATCGAAATTGATGATCCAGGTGGCGCCTTTGGTATGCTGATTTTGGCTTGGTTTACGGGATGTGCTGTTGGATTGATTTTCTTGGCTTTGAAGCCTTGGTTCCCGACAGTTGTTGGTATCATGTCTACACTATACCAACGTGCCAATATGATCGCATCCGGTAAAATGTTTGTTGCAAATGCGCTGCCAACTTTCATGTTGAAGGTTTTTGATTGGAATCCTTTGTTCCATGCCATTGATCAGTGCCGTGGGTTTGTGTTCCGCAACTACTTTCCGCACAATAGCAATTGGCACTATGCGTTGGGTGTAGGGTTGGTTTTGTTGATGTTGGGCTTGATGGGCGAATTTTATACCCGTCGGCATGTGTCTGTTAGCTGGTTTGCACGCCGATGAAGATTCGCGCTCTTGCGATTGCGTTGTTTTCCCTTTGCGGGTCGGCTTGGGCGGAAACGTTCCCGGCGTTGTATGAAGTGACGGGTGTTGCCGCTGATGATGTTCTGAATGTTCGAAGTGCCCCAAATGCGGGCTCATCCAAAGTTGGAACTTTGGTACCTGATCAAAAGCAGATTGAAGTCGTCTTGATAGATGATGCTGCAAAGTGGGGGCTGATCTCTCAGGGTGAAGGGGCTGGATGGGTTGCGATGCGGTTTATGCGCCGTATGGATCAGTCCGCTTGGCACAGCTTAAACCAACCCTTGTCGTGTTCTGGGACGGAGCCGTTTTGGTCGCTCGGTTTTGATCCGGCGCAGCGTGCAATTTCGTTTGATTCGCTTGGTGAGTCCCCAGATCTGTTTGAATTGGAGGCGGGTGCTGTTCCGGAGGGGCGGCCTCCGTCTACATTAGGATGGCACGCGCGCTCACAAACCGCATCGATGTTTGCGACACTGCATCAGTCAACTTGTTCTGACGGGATGTCAGACCGGGCCTATGGCTTGTCCGTCGATCTGTTCATCCAGCAATCGGATGGGTTCGTTGGGTATTCCGGCTGCTGCTCCTTGGATGCACCTTAACCCGCAACACGCAGGGTCAAGTTGATGCGCCCCCCCTTGGGGAGCAGGCGGGAAGATTTGTATCGGATCCGGTCAATCCCGTGATAGGCCAACCGAGCTTCGCCACCCATTACAACAACATCCCCTGAGCTGAGCCAGATCGAATCTGATTTACCACCCCGCGTTGCGCTGCCCATACGGAAGAGGGCATCGTCCCCCAACGAAATAGATAACACCGGCCAAGAAAAATCCGCTTCATCCTTATCTTGGTGCATCCCCATCTTTGCTTTTTCGCCATAATAGTTGATCAAGCAGCTGTCGGGCAGGCGATCTTGTTGGGTTACAAGCCGCCAAACATCCAGAACACGCTGCGGGATATCTGGCCACTCCGTGCCTTTTGGGTGGGCGTCGGCGTAGCGATATCCCTCTGCGTCAGATGTCCAGCCCAGATCCCCAGCAGATGTCATTCTGACCGACATCGGTTTCCCTTTCGGGGTCGTGGGGGAAAACAAAGGGGCGGTTTTCAGAATAGGGCGCAGCGCCTGAATCAGTTCTGCCTGCCAAGCGTTATTCAGCGCTGTTTTGTGAATCTCAAACCCTCGGAGAACAAGTCGGGTCATGAAAGAAGCTCCATTCGTTATCAAAGCCTTGCCAAAAAAGGACGAAGAATCACAAAAAGCCGCATTTCACAGTGCTTGCAGCCCTCTTGTCTCGTCCCTATATACGCCGAGACGCGCGATGGTGTAGTGCTATTGCGCAACACGGATCGGGGCCAGAATGCCGTAATGGGTTCAGGCCTCGGGTAATCGCCTTGAAGAGAAAAGGGATCAAAGCATGAGCAAGGTTATTGGTATTGACCTCGGGACCACAAACAGCTGCGTTGCCATCATGGACGGCTCGCAACCCCGGGTTATTGAAAACGCAGAAGGTGCACGCACCACTCCGTCGATCGTCGCATTTACTGACGACGAGCGTCTGGTAGGTCAGCCGGCAAAACGCCAGGCCGTCACCAACCCTGATAACACCGTTTTCGGTGTTAAGCGCCTGATTGGCCGTCGTAATGACGACGCGCATCTGGCCAAAGACAAGAAAAACCTGCCGTTCAACGTCATCAATGGTGGCAACGGTGACGCATGGGTCGAAGCCAAGGGTGAGAAGTACTCTCCCTCGCAGATCTCAGCGTTTATTCTGGGTAAAATGAAAGAGACCGCCGAGAGCTATCTTGGCGAAGACGTGACGCAGGCGGTTATTACCGTTCCCGCGTACTTTAACGATGCTCAGCGTCAGGCGACCAAAGACGCCGGTAAAATCGCTGGCCTTGAAGTTCTGCGTATCATTAACGAGCCGACCGCGGCTGCGTTGGCCTATGGTCTCGACAAAGAAGAAACCCAGACCATCGCGGTATATGACCTTGGTGGTGGTACCTTCGATGTGACCATTCTGGAAATCGACGACGGTTTGTTCGAAGTTAAATCGACCAACGGCGACACCTTCTTGGGTGGCGAAGACTTTGACATGCGCATCGTCAACTACTTGGCTGAGCAATTCAAAAAAGAACACAACGTTGATCTGACCAAAGACAAAATGGCCCTGCAGCGTCTGAAAGAAGCTGCTGAAAAAGCCAAGATCGAACTGTCTTCTGCGAACCAGACCGAAATCAACCAACCCTTCATCTCGATGGATCCGTCCTCGGGTACGCCGTTGCACATGGTTTTGAAACTGACACGCGCCAAGCTGGAATCTCTGGTTAGTGATCTGATCAAAGCTTCTATCAAGCCTTGTCAGGCTGCGTTGAAAGACGCCGGTTTGTCCGCAAACGAGATCGACGAAGTCGTCCTGGTTGGTGGTATGACCCGTATGCCGCGCGTTGTTGAAGAAGTGACAAAGTTCTTTGGCAAAGAGCCGCACAAGGGTGTGAACCCGGACGAAGTTGTTGCGATGGGCGCTGCCATTCAGGCCGGTGTTCTGCAGGGCGACGTCAAAGACGTGGTTCTGTTGGATGTGACACCATTGTCTTTGGGTATCGAAACCCTGGGTGGTGTATTCACACGCCTGATCGACCGTAACACTACGATCCCGACCAAGAAATCTCAGGTATTCTCGACTGCCGAAGATAACCAGAATGCTGTGACTATCCGCGTGTTCCAAGGCGAACGCGAAATGGCTGCAGACAACAAGATTCTAGGTCAGTTCAACTTGGAAAGCATCCCGCCCGCACCGCGCGGCATGCCGCAGATCGAAGTGACTTTTGATATCGATGCCAACGGTATCGTATCGGTTGGGGCGTCTGATAAAGGCACCGGCAAAGAGCAAAAGATTACGATCCAAGCGTCTGGTGGTTTGTCGGATGCGGACATCGAAAAGATGGTTCAGGACGCCGAAGAAAATGCCGAGGCTGACAAAGAACGTCGTGAGCTGATCGAAGCGAAAAACCAGGCCGAGAGCCTTATCCATTCGACTGAAAAGTCGATGGAAGAGCATTCGGACAAGGTAGATCCAACCACAATCGAAGCGATCGAGCTGGCAATTGTTGCGCTGAAAGACGAGATCGAAACAGACAATGCCGAAAAGATCAAGTCTGGCATCCAGAACGTAACCGAGTCTGCGATGAAGCTGGGTGAGGCAATTTATAAGTCGAGCCAAGCCGAGGCTGACGAAGAGCCAACAGCAGCAGATGCGGGTCCGGGCGAAGATGATATCGTCGATGCAGAGTTCGAAGATCTGGACAACGACAAACGTAAGTAACGGGTAAACCGGGCCAAATTGGGCCGGTCCGGGATCCGGACCGGCCCGATTTCGTTGAGGCAGAAGGAAAAACCGATGTCAAAACGTGACTATTACGATGTGCTCGGCGTGTCCAAGGGCGCGTCTGCGGCTGAGATCAAGAAGGGTTTTCGCGCAAAGGCCAAAGAACTTCACCCTGACCGCAACACAGACAACCCTGACGCCGAAGCTCAGTTCAAAGAAGCTGGCGAAGCGTATGAGGTCCTGAAAGACGAAGAGAAAAAAGCAGCCTATGACCGCTTTGGTCATGCCGCCTTTGAAAACGGTATGGGCGGTGGCGGTCAGCAACGACCAGGCCAAGGCTTTGGCAGCGGCGATTTTTCATCTGCGTTTTCGGATGTGTTTGATGATCTGTTCGGCGACTTTATGGGTGGCCAACGTCAAGGCGGCGGTGGTCGTCGTGCAGCGCGTGGATCTGATCTGCGTTACAACTTGCGGATCTCACTGGATGATGCCTTTGCTGGCATGCAAAAGACCATCAATGTGCCGACTGCCGTGGGCTGTTCTTCGTGTGACGGAACCGGGGCCGAAGGTGGTGTAGAACCCACTACTTGCCCGACCTGTTCGGGCATGGGGAAAGTACGTGCACAGCAGGGGTTCTTTACGGTTGAACGTACTTGCCCGACCTGTTCGGGTTTAGGGCAGATCATCAAGAACCCATGTAAATCGTGTCAGGGTGCAGGTCGTGTCGAAAAAGACCGCGCGCTGTCTGTCAACATTCCAGTTGGCGTTGAAACCGGTACGCGTATTCGTCTTGCTGGCGAAGGCGAAGCTGGCATGCGCGGTGGTCCTCCGGGTGATCTCTACATCTTTGTAGAGGTGACGCAGCACGATCTGTTTGAACGCGATGGTGTGAACCTTTATTGCCGCGTACCGGTGTCTATGGCCAAGGCTGCGTTGGGTGGGGCTATCGAAGTTCCCACGATTGACGGCGGGCGTGGTCGCGTACAAATCCCGGGCGGTAGCCAATCTGGGCGTCAGATGCGTTTGCGTGGCAAAGGTATGCCAGCCCTTCGTGGTGCAGGCGTTGGTGATATGTTTATTGAGTTGGCCGTTGAAACCCCGGTCAATTTGACAGCACGTCAAAAAGAGATCCTGCAAGAGTTTGAGGATCTGAGTGAAGACAACAACCCTGAGAGCAAATCGTTCTTCTCTTCCGTCAAATCCTTTTGGGACGGCATGAAGGGTTAAGTACTCTTGATTTTGAAAAGAAGGGGCCGCCTTGTCAAAAGGGTGGCCCTTTTTGCATCTGGAATACATGATAAGTCCAGTTTTCCTATCCAGAACTTACATTTTGGATATTGAAACCTCTACCAACCCCTGTGATGTAGGTGCCAACCGTTGGGGTGCCTTCTAAGGCTGAGAGATGTTCGCGCATTAACCCATCGAACCTGATCCGGGCAATTCCGGCGTAGGAAACGGTAAATGTGTCAAGACGACCCTCCCGTGCCCGGCGTTGCCCCTTTATTTTGGTGGAGCAACATATGGCGCAAATCGCCCTAACAATTGCAGGATCTGATAGCGGAGGCGGGGCCGGTATTCAGGCTGATCTCAAGGCGATGTCAGCGTTGGGCGTGTATGGTGCCAGTGTCATTACTGCGGTGACCGCACAAAATACACAGGCTGTGACGGCTGTGCATGGCATTCCCTTGGACGTGATCGCGGCCCAGATTGATGCGGTGCTGTCTGATCTGAATGTCGGGGCCATTAAGATTGGCATGCTGGCCACACCAGAGATTATTCAAACCGTTTCCAATGGCATTGCCAGTTTTTCTGGGCCGATTGTGCTGGACCCGGTGATGATCGCTAAATCCGGAGATGCATTGTTGGCACGAGAGGCTGTGCAAACATTGCGCGATGTGTTGCTGCCACGCGCGACTGTCCTAACACCGAATTTACCTGAAGCTGCCTGTTTGTTGGAATGCATGGTCGCAGAGACTCCTGCTGAAATGGCTCAACAAGGGGCGGCGCTTTGTGGCTTAGGGGCACAGGCAGTTCTGATGAAAGGCGGACATGCCGACGGGGTTGTGTGTCACGATTTGCTGGTATCTGCCGACACCATTCTGGGGGATTATAGCGCACCCCGGCGCGAGACCAAGAACACACATGGCACAGGCTGTACGCTATCCTCATCGATCGCTGCTGGTTTGGCCAAAGGCTTGGATCTGCCAGATGCGATAAAAGGTGCGCATGAATATCTCCAGGGTGCAATTGCGCAAGCCGATACCTTGGGCGTGGGCCATGGTCACGGCCCGGTGCATCATTTCCATCGGACTTGGGGATGAGCGATGTTGCCGTCATAGGCGCCGGTGTTGCCGGTCTTGCTGTTGCAACCGAATTGGTCGCGGGTGGGGCAAAGGTTGACGTGTACGATCCGGCTGGTCCACCGGGTCCGCATGGCTGTTCTTGGTGGGCGGGTGGTATGCTTGCACCATGGTGTGAGTTTGAAAATGCCGAAGAACCTGTTTTGCGGTTGGGTCAAAAGGCCATTGAGTGGTGGGCGAGCAAAACTGAGATCACGCGCAAGGGCACGTTGGTCGTCGCCAGCGCCAGAGATCTGCCAGATCTGCGTCGGTTCGCACGGCGGACCGAGGCGTACTATGAGGTCGCGCGTGAAGACATTGCCCAATTAGAACCTGATTTGTCCCGTTTCGGAAAGGGGCTGCATTTCGAACAAGAGGCGCACCTTGATCCACGCAAGGCGCTACAGGATCTGTACCGAGGGTTGGTCGACAACAAGGTAACGTTTCATCGCCAACTTGCGCCACCTCGATTGCCGCTTTCTGTGGATTGCCGGGGACTACATGCACGTGACACGTTGCATGATCTGCGCGGGGTCAAGGGTGAGATGTTGATCATTCGCTGCCCAGATGTGATTCTAACAAGGCCTATTCGCCTGCTTCACCCGCGCATGCCACTGTACATCGTGCCGCGAGGGGATGGAATCTACATGCTGGGCGCGACGATGATTGAAAGCGAAGACAGCAGCCGGATCACTGCGCGATCGATGCTGGAGTTGCTGAGTGCGGCCTATGCCCTGAATCCCGCCTTTGGCGAGGCTGAGGTGCTTGAGATCGGCGTTGATCTGCGGCCTGCCTTTGCTGACAACCTGCCTCGTATTCGAAGGTTGGGGCGAACCGTTTATGCCAACGGTCTCTATCGTCATGGCTATTTGCTTGCGCCTGCCTTGGCGCAAGGCGTGGCGGATCTGGTGCTGGAAAATAAATATTCGGAGATGGTCGATGAAGATCGTGCTTAATGGTGAACCCCGTGTCGTGGGCGCTGAAACCTTGTCTGCCTTGCTAGAGGAGTGTGGCTTTACAGGCCGCGTTGCCACGGCAGTAAACGAAGGGTTTGTGCCAGCGTCCTTGCGCATCGCGCACATACTAAAAGATGGCGACCGGGTCGAAGTGCTCGCGCCGATGCAGGGGGGCTGAGGGATGCGAACCTTTTATGGGACGGAATTGGCGAACCCTTTGATGCTGGGCACGGCACAATATCCCAGCCCCGCAATTCTTGAGCAGGCGTTTCGTGAAAGCGGCGCGGCGGTGGCAACGGTGTCTTTACGCCGTGAAGGCGGCGCCGGGCAGACATTTTGGCAGATGATCCAAGATTTGGGTGTGAATATCCTGCCAAACACAGCCGGATGCCACACAGTGAAAGAAACGGTCACAACTGCTCATATGGCCCGTGAGGTGTTTGATACCCGTTGGATCAAGCTGGAACTCATCGGTCATACAGACAGCTTGCAACCGGATGTGTTTCAACTGGTCGAGGCAGCGCGCATTTTAACCGAAGACGGATTTCAGGTCTTTCCCTACACGACGGACGATTTGGTCGTGGGCGAACATCTGCTTGAGGCCGGATGCGAAGTGTTGATGCCTTGGGGGGCCCCGATCGGGTCTGGACGGGGTTTGAACAATGAATACGCCCTGCGCGCGATGCGGTCTGAATTCCCTGATACCCCGCTGGTTGTGGATGCTGGGATTGGTCGCCCCTCCCATGCCGCCCATGCGATGGAGTTGGGATATGACGCGGTCCTGCTGAACACGGCGGTTGCCCGCGCGGGGGAGCCGCCAATGATGGCTAAGGCGATGGCTTTGGCAGTCGAAGCCGGGCGTTTGGCCTTTGAGGCTGACCCAATTGAGGCCCGCGATATGGCCGAAGCCTCCACTCCGGTTATTGGAAAGGCGTTTTTGTCATGAGCCTTGATCGTTTCTATCCCATATTTGATCACACGGATTGGTTAGAGCGGGTGCTCCCCTTGGGCATCAAATTGGTGCAACTGCGGATCAAGGATCAACCGGATGCGGTAATCCGCGAACAGATCGCCAAAGGGCGAGATCTGTGTGCCCAATATGGGTGTACCCTAGTTATCAATGACTATTGGCAAGCGGCCATTGATTTGGGCGTTGAGTGGCTGCATTTGGGTCAAGAGGATTTGGACGAGGCTGATCTGAAAGCTATCCAAAAAGCGGGTCTAAAGCTGGGCGTTTCCACACATGACGATGATGAATTGGAACGAGTTCTTGCGATGAACCCTGCCTATGTGGCGCTGGGACCGGTCTACCCAACTATCTTGAAAAAGATGAAGTGGCACCAGCAAGGCCTGCCGCGTGTGACGGAATGGAAAGAGCGGGTTGGGAGTATCCCACTGGTCGGGATCGGCGGGATGAGTGTTGAGCGTGCGCCCGGTGTGCTAGAGGCCGGTGCTGATATTGTGTCTGCCGTGACGGACATAACCCTCAACGCAGATCCCGAAGCGCGCGTTCGTCAATGGATCGAGGCCACACGGTGAACAGGTATGCCCGTCAGATGATCCTACCCGAGGTCGGGGCCTCAGGGCAGGAGCGCTTGTCGGCCGCGCGGGTGTTAGTGATCGGTGCGGGTGGCTTGGCAGCTCCTGTATTGCCCTTGCTTGCGGGGGCTGGTGTTGGCCACCTGACAATTGTGGATGGGGACACAGTTGATTTGTCAAACCTACACCGCCAGACGTTGTTTTCTGAGGGCGATTGCGGTCAGCTCAAAGCGGAAATTACCGCACAACGCTGCCGCGAATTGAACCGTGACATCGAAGTAGTTGCAAAGAATCAGGCTCTAACAAGTGAAAATGCCACTGATTTGATCGCAAACGCAGATCTGGTTCTGGATTGTGCCGATAGTTATGCAGCGACCTATATGCTGAGCGATACATGTCTGACATTGGGTAAACCCCTGATCAGCGCATCGGTGTTGGGTTTGGGGGGATATGTAGGCGGGTTCTGTGGCGGTGCACCGTCTGTGCGCGCCATTTTTCCTGACGCGCCGGACAGCGGTGCAAGTTGTGCAACGGCTGGTGTGTTGGGGCCGGTTGTTGGCCTAATCGGTTCTATGCAAGCGCAGACGGCGCTTGCCGTTTTGCTGGGACTTGATCCATCGCCGCTGGGTCAGATCATGCAGTTTGATGCGCAAAACTATCGTAGTACCTCGTTTCGATTTGATGACGCACCCGAGCCGGATCAAAGTCTGCGATTTGTCGGGCTGCCTGAGCTAACCGACAGTGATCTGATCATCGAATTGCGCGGTGTGGATGAGGCCCCAGAACCAATCCTGCCCACCGCGAACCGAATTCCACCAGATGAGGTGCTGAACCACCTCCCTGATCCCAGCACACGCATTGCGTTGTGTTGCGCAACGGGCTTGCGGGCTTGGCGCACGGCAGAACGCATTCAACAGAATTGGCCTGGCGATATTGTTCTTGTCGCGGCTACTACTTCCTAAATCAAGGGAACCACACACATGAAAAAATTGGTTACAGCACTGGCGCTGTTTGCAGCGACCCCGGCGATGGCCGCCGACAAAATGACCGTCCTGCTGGATTGGTTCATCAACCCCGACCACGGCCCGATTATTGTGGCGCAGGAAAACGGCTACTTTGCGGATCAAGGGCTTGAGGTCGAAATTGTGGCCCCGGCAGACCCCTCTGCTCCGCCCCGTCTGGTGGCAGCTGGTCAGGCTGATCTGGCGGTTTCTTATCAACCGCAATTGCATCTTCAGATCCACGAAGGCCTGCCGTTGAAACGTGTTGGAACCTTGGTTGCGACCCCGTTGAACTGTTTGTTGGTTCTGAAGGACGGTCCAATCAAAACTCCGGCTGACCTTAAGGGAAAAAAAATCGGGTTTTCGGTCGCAGGTGTAGAAGAGGCGGTTCTAGGCACCGTTCTGGGCAAATACGATGTGGCGCTGAGCGATGTTGAAATGATCAATGTCAACTTCTCGCTTTCCCCTTCCTTGATGTCGGGTCAGGTGGATGCCGTTATCGGTGCCTATCGGAACTTTGAGTTGAACCAAATGGACATCGAAGGCCACCCCGGCACTTGTTTCTACATCGAAGAAGAGGGCGTGCCCGCATATGATGAGCTGATCTATGTCGCGAATCCTGAAAAAATGGATGCCGACAAGATCGCGCGTTTTCTGGCAGCGACTGAAAAAGCGACCCAATTCATGGTCAACAACCCCGAAGCAAGCTGGAAAGTGTTCTCCTCCACCTCGACCGAGTTTCAGGATGAGTTGAACGCCCGTGCCTGGGTCGACACCTTGCCACGTTTCGCGTTACGCCCTGCTGGTTTCGATCACGGTCGCTATGCACGGTTCGAGGCGTTCCTGAATGACAAGGGAATGATCGACAGTGTCAATTCTGTGGATGCCATCACCATCGATGTGACCGCGAAATGAGTAACGCACCAGAGTATGGCCGCGCCTTTGGCTTGATGCGCGCAGCCGCGGGCGATGTGTGGCGGGATTATACCCGCCACGCCTTCGTTGAAGGGATGAAAGATGGCACGCTGCCACGCGAGTCGTTCTTGCACTATCTGCGGCAGGATTATGTGTTCCTGATCCATTTCTCACGTGCTTGGGCACTGGGGGTGGTCAAAGCAGAAACTCATGAAGAGATGCTTGCCGCGTCGGCAACGGTCAATGGTTTGATCAGCGAAGAGATGAAGTTGCATATCGGCGTGTGTGCCGAGGCCGGAATTTCCCAGGAAGAGCTGTTTTCCACACCCGAGCGGCCTGAAAATCTGGCATATACGCGCTTTGTGCTCGAAGCGGGGTATTCGGGTGATTTCCTGTCTCTGTTGGCTGCATTGGCGCCCTGTGCGATGGGCTATGCCGAAATTGGCGCCCGGTTGTCACAGGAGGCGAACAGCGAAACCTATCGCGATTGGATCAACACCTATGCCGGTGAGGACTATCAAGCTTCCATTCGGTCCGTTGGCGAATTGTTAGAAGGTGCTTTGGTTCGCCGCCTAGGTGAAAATTATGACCAACTGCCCTGTTGGAAAGGGTTATGCCAGACTTTTGCCACTGCAACTCAGCTTGAAGTTGGGTTTTGGCAAATGGGCATGACCCCGTGAAACCCGCACCCGAAATCACCTTTGTAGGACAGGCGCTCCTCGGAAGTGGGCAGCTTTTTGCACCGCTTTCACTGACATTGCTTGCAGGGCGGTGGACCTGTTTATTGGGGGGGTCGGGTGTTGGAAAATCAACTGTACTCCGGCTTATGGCTGGGTTGCAGACGGATGCGGTGTTTGATGGCACCATCCGTGCCTCGGACGGTGCCGACCTTGCCCCCCGCATATCCTATATGGCGCAGGATGACCTGTTACTGCCTTGGGCAACTGTGACCCAGAACATTACATTGGGTGCGCGTCTGCGCGGTGAAAAACCAGATCAGGCACGGCTAAAGCGATTGCTTGAACGGGTTCGGTTAACGGATCACGCGCAAAAGAAACCAGCGCAATTGTCCGGGGGGCAACGTCAACGGGTCGCGTTGGCGCGGACGCTGATGGAGGACAAACCTGTCATCTTGTTGGACGAACCGTTTTCAGCGCTGGATGCCCAAACACGGGCGGAAATGCAGGAACTTGCGGTTGAATTGCTTGCCGGGCGCACGGTGCTGTTGGTCACCCATGATCCGGGTGAGGCCGCGCGGCTTGGGCATGCGATCATGGTGATGGAACAATCAGGCTTAACCCACTGTCCACCGCCAGAAACAGAAGTGCCGCGTCAGGTGGATGACCTGGAAACATTGGCTGCACAGGCATCGCTTTTGCGTTTGTTACGGGGGGAGGCTGCATGAGATATCTCCCTGCGCTGGCCGCAGCCGTGTTCGCCATGGCTGTTTGGCAGACTGTTGTCAGCCTGACCGACCTGCCAAAGTTCATCTTACCCGGGCCCATGCTGGTGGCAGAAACGTGGTGGAAAAGCCGATGGCTGATCGCTGAACATACCCTGACGACAGGTATTGAGGTGTTGATCGGACTGGCGGCAGGGGCCGCATTGGGGATTCTGACTGCCATCCAATTGGCGACATCGCGAATGGCGCGCGTGTTGGTGCAGCCGATGTTGGTCTTTACACAGGCGTTGCCGGTGTTTGCTCTGGCCCCGATCCTGACCCTTTGGTTGGGCTACGGGCTATGGTCCAAGGTCGCAATGGCTGTGTTGATAATCTACTTTCCTGTGACGTCGTCGTTCTTTGATGGCTTGATGCGCACGCCGCCCGGTTATCTGGATCTGGCGCGCACGATGCAGGCCACGTCCCGCGCCGTGTTGTGGCAAATCCGCGTTCCTGCGGCGCTTCCGAATTTGGCGTCTGGGCTAAGGTTGGCCGCTGTTTATGCACCGATTGGGGCTGTGATTGGGGAATGGGTCGGCGCCTCCAAAGGGTTGGGGTATTTGATGCTGCTAGCCAATGGACGGGCTAAAACGGACCTGATGTTCGCGGCGATGTTGACGCTTGGGGTGTTGTCGGTGTTGCTGCATATCGCTGTGCGCAAAGCGACGGCGCCGATGGCGGGTGAGGCGCGTTAACCTTTCGGAAACTGCTTCGGGCCAAAAGTTAAGGTATGTCACAGGATGCCTTTGCCGAAGCCCCAATGTTATTTGACACTGACGAAGCGCCGGTGGTGGAGTTACCGCCGGGCCGTTTGCCGTCCTACATCAAAGATCACCGCCAACGCTTGCGGGAACGGTTCATGCAGGGCGGTGCAGTCGCAATGCCGGACTATGAACTGCTAGAGCTTGTTTTGTTTCGATCCATTCCCCGCAAAGACGTGAAACCTCTTGCACGGCTGTTGCTCGATCAATTTGGGGATTTTAACCGTGTACTCACCGCACCCATTGAGCGGCTACAGGATGTTAAAGGGATTGGGGATGCCGTAATCACCGACCTTAAGATTCTAGAGGCTGCTGCCCATCGTATGGCGCGTGCCAAGGTGATGCAGCGCCACGTAATGTCAGGTTGGGATGCGTTGCTCGATTATTGCCACACAACGATGGCCCATCGTGAGACGGAACAATTCCGGGTGTTCTATCTGGATCGCAAGAACGTGCTTATCGCAGACGAAGAGCAAGCCAAAGGCACGGTTGACCATGTGCCGGTCTATCCCCGTGAAGTTGCCAAGCGAGCTTTGGAACTTAATGCGTCGGCCTTGATCCTTGTGCACAATCACCCATCAGGGGATCCGACACCGTCACAGGCGGATATCCACATGACACAGCGCATTCAAAATGCTTGTACCGCATTAGGAATCACGTTGCATGACCATCTGATAATTGGCAAATCGACTGAGCTTAGCTTTCGCTCAGACGGGTATCTCTAGCGCACCCATACTTCGACCCGGCGGTTAACTTGGCGTCCCCAATCACTGTCGTCACATGCCATGGGAAGCGCTTCGCCAAAAGCCTGAACGCTAATCTCAATTCGATCAAGGTTCGCTGTTTCTGCTGCTTTCAAAACAGCGTCACGCACCGATTCAGCGCGTTTCTGCGCAATCTTTGCATTCCCGGCCGCGTTCCCATCGCCATCACTGAAGCCCACAAACATCAACTGATGGGCATCATAGCGCCCCGCCTCCAGCGCTTGGGCCAGTTGCTGAATATTGGCCCGTGATTGGGCATCGGGGCGCGATGAGCCGGCCTCAAATCGAAAAGATGTAGTGAGCCGTGCCAAGGGGCTAAGAACCTCGACCGCCCTCTGGATTTCTTCAAGCGGAACTTCTTCACCGGCGGCAGCGATGGCATTTGCGAATCTGTCGCCCTGTGCATTGAGGTGAATCAGTTCCGGTGTCTGATCCACGAACCCAGCGCGACGAATGACCACCTGAGCAGCAGGGCTTCGGGTATAGGCCAGAAACTCACGCGCGATTTTGGGCAATCTGCGTTCCGGCAGATAGAGGAACATCGGGGAATTCAGCGGGTAATCCTCGGTTTTGATTGTGCGTCGTGTGGCGGACAGGGAAAATCCGCAAGATCCGGTCAGCGTAAGGGCGCGTGCCGTTCCAGTATCCGCGAAACTGGCAATGCCCATTCCAAACGGATCGGTTGAGATAGCCCGGGCCAGATCACTACCGCGTTTATGTCGCCGAATGGTTGGGGATAATGGTTTTTTTGTCGGCTTTAACAAACGATCTTCGACGGCTTGCGCCAAACCGGACCCAAATGCAGGCAAATGCAAGGAAATCGGGGCATCAGGACCACCAAGATCTGCCCAATTCGTAATCTCACCTGCAAAGACTTGGGCCAGTTCGGGTGTCGAGATGCGCTGGACCGGATTGTTCGGGGCAACCACTGGAACCATCGCATCCAATGCCAGAACCCTGCTGCGGTTGGATTTGGTCATATCGCCCATGCCCGCCTCACGCGCGCGTTTCTGTTCCGAGGGCCGGATTTCGCGCAGAGCCATCACGACATCGGCTTCATTTGCAAGAAGATCAGCAAAGCCTTCGTCGGTAGTCGTCACACGAAAGGTAATCGCCGCCAGCGGACGGGTCCTATTTGGTTGAAACAGTTCATAGACAAAATGCGTCTCATCCAGTGTTTCACGTTTCGTACGCAACCTATTCCTAAGGGCGAATCCTTCGATTAAGGCCGGAACAAGCACCTCAGCCATTGACGCTGACCCTGAAAAGGCGAGTTCCGCAACAAAATCGACGAGGCTGGGGCAGGCGGGACCTTCGCAGGATACACCCGATCCATCGACAGTGAGTTCGCCATATTTGGTTTCGACACGATAGAATTCTCCATCGAAGCCCAACAGGGTGCCTTCGATTTCGACCTTACCATCGCGGGAGGTCAACGTGATGTCCTGTGCCAATGCGGCTTGGACAGATCCGAAAAGAAAGAGTGCGGCTGAAACCGCCGCACGAAGCCAAGCCATGAGAATCCTGAAAGTAACCTGCGATTTACTTGCTGGCGATTTTCAGGTCTTCGACAAGATTATTCAACACTATAAAGTCACCTGTAGCCGTGCAATTGGGTATTGACAGCGACAGGTCACGCGTTCGCAAGGGATTACCTGCGCGCATTTCAAAGGATTGGGCCACAAAATCACGGCTGCAGTTGTCATTGGTGACTTCGGTTTCGATGCTTAGGGCGATGGATCCCGAACGGTCGGAGCCCGCCATCGGATAGGAGTAAATTTCAACCAGCTTGGGCGCTAGCGTGTCAACAATGCCCAATTGGGTTGACATACCTTGCCCTTGGGTTGTTGCACCAGACCACACATGACCGGTCTCACCATAGCCCGCTCCAAACTCACGGGCATGAATTTGAAACCCTGCAGGGCCATCCCATTGAAGAGCAACGCGACCAAACTCAGCCAGATCTTCGACCTGTCTCATGGCAACAGCGCCTATGCCGTTTCCGAAATCGACTACAAATACAGCGTTTTCACTGAGCGCGGGAATCGTAACCTTCAACTGCCCCTCTAAATCTGTGGTTTCAGTAAAGATCAATCCACTGTGGTGCACCGTAACGCGTTGGTTGCCATAACAAGGCGCGTCTATGGACAGCGCGACGTTCGCCATTGGGGCAGCGGTTGTGGTTGTTGTGATGGCGCATCCCAATTGCGGAATGTCAGGATCAAACGGGGTTTGTGGCAATACATCGTGAGTCGAGGTCAGAGCCCGCCCAACATGATCGTATTCCAGTGATACATGAGATAGGCGTCGGGGCGCCGGTAGATTCGGTCGTGCCGAGGTCAGTGTAATGTCTTGCACATCGAAAATGGCATAGTCATCAACATCCGAAACGCCGTGCGGTTCTAACACTGCCTGTTGAATAGACATTGGCTTTGGCGATTGAGGGGCACGGTAAATCGGTACTGAGTGCTGCATCAAATAACCGATTCCAAGGGCGCAACACAGGGTGCCCCCAACGGTTAGAATCTTTAGTTTCGGAATCATTGCTCACTCCATGGCCTGTTGGCTCAAACAGAGTGTCATTAAAAAAGACGGCCAGTTTGTGGCCGCCTTGGGGAGTCATTTTGTCAGTGTCGTGGCGCTCGGCTTAGGCGAGGCGCCCGTGACAATGTTTGAATTTGAGGCCTGACCCACAGGGGCATTTGTCATTCCGCGAGGGGTTACCCCATGTCGAGATGTCATTTTCGTCAAACCCATCAAGCGGGGCTTCAACCGGCTCTGCCTCGGGAGCCGCAGGCGCCTGCATCTGGGCCTGTTGCGCTGCCATTTGCGCCAACATCTCGCGCTGCTCTTCTTCACTGAGCGGGCGCACCATGCCTAACTGCTGGCTGACGTTTTCCCGCAGGCTGTCCAGCATGGTTTCAAACAACTGGAAGCTTTCGTTTTTGTATTCGTTCAGCGGATCACGCTGTGCATATCCACGGAACCCAACAACTGAACGCAGGTGCTCTAGTGTCAAAAGATGTTCGCGCCATTTGGTGTCAATTGACTGCAGCAGCACCTGTTTTTCGATGTTGCGCATGTTCTCTGGGCCAAAGGCGACGGCTTTCTTGGCCATCTGCTCATCAGTCGCCTTGATCAGGCGATCGCGAATTTCCTCATCATCGACGCCCTCTTCAGCAGCCCATTCGATAACGGGCACGTCAATGCCCAGCTTTTCAATGACAGCTGCATATAGACCCTCGGTGTCCCACTGGTCAGCATAAGATTTTGGCGGCATATATTGATCAATTAAATCGTCAATCACCTGCTCGCGCATATCCGAGACGATTTCCGCCAGATCTTCGGCAGCCATGATTTCGCGCCGCTGGTTAAAGATAACCTTACGCTGGTCGTTCATCACATCATCGAATTTGAGCACGTTTTTACGCATGTCAAAGTTGCGGCCTTCAACTTTTGCCTGAGCGCGCTCGAGCGATTTGTTCACCCACGGGTGGATGATCGCTTCGCCTTCTTGCATGCCTAATGTCTTGAGCACTTTTTCAAGCCGCTCAGATCCGAAGATCCGCATCAGATCGTCTTCGAGGCTGAGGAAGAACACTGTCTTGCCTGGGTCACCCTGGCGTCCGGATCGACCCCGCAGCTGATTATCGATACGGCGGCTTTCGTGCCGTTCCGACGCCATCACATAAAGACCGCCAGCATCCAGAACCTTTTGTTTTTCTTCTGCGTGCCTTGCCTCTTCGGCGGCGCGCAGTTCAGCGGGATCGGCTTCGGGGTTTTCGGCCAAAGCCGCCAACACCTTCATCTCGACGTTGCCGCCCAACTGAATATCGGTCCCGCGACCCGCCATGTTGGTCGCGATGGTAACCGCACCAAGATGACCGGCTTCGGCGACGATCTGCGCCTCTTTTTCGTGCTGGCGCGCGTTCAGGACGTTATGTTTGATCCCCTCGGCGGTCAGCATCTGGCTGAGCATTTCGGATTTCTCGATCGAAGTTGTCCCGGCCAGAACTGGTTGACCTTTTTCGTGGCCGATTTTGATCTGATTGATCATGGCCTGATATTTTTCAGTGGCCGTGCGATAGACTTGGTCGTCTTTGTCGATACGCGCGATCGGTTTGTTGGTCGGCACTTCAACAACACCCAAGCCATAGATTTCAGCGAATTCTTCTGCTTCGGTCAGTGCGGTACCAGTCATGCCGCTCAGCTTGTTGTACAGGCGGAAATAGTTCTGGAATGTGACCGAGGCCAGCGTCACGTTTTCAGGTTGAATCTGGGCGTTCTCTTTGGCTTCAATTGCCTGATGCAGACCATCTGACAAACGACGGCCCGGCATCATGCGGCCGGTGAATTCGTCGATCAGTACAACTTCGCCATCGCGAACGATGTAATCTTTGTCTCGCTGGAACAGTTTGTGGGCACGCAGCCCTTGGTTGACGTGGTGCACCACGGTGGTGCTTTCGGGGTCATACAGCGACTGGCCTTCGGGCAGCAGACCACGGGCAACCAACTGTTGTTCCAAAAACTCGTTGCCGTCGTCGGTAAAGGTAACGTTGCGTGTCTTTTCGTCCAGTTCATAATGTTCGTCTGTCAGCGACGGCAGCAAAGCGTCGATAGCAACGTACAGTTCTGACCGGTCCTGAGCAGGGCCCGAGATGATAAGCGGGGTCCGCGCTTCGTCGATAAGGATCGAGTCGACCTCGTCCACAATCGCAAAATTGTGTTGTTTTTGGAAAACTTCGGCTAGATCGGACTTCATGTTGTCGCGCAGGTAGTCAAAACCCAGCTCGTTGTTCGTTGCATAGGTGATGTCTGATTCGTATGCGACCAGCTTTTCATCCTCGGGTTGGCCGGACCAAATCACGCCAGTGGTCATGCCCAAAGCAGCAAAAACCTTGCCCATCCATTCTGAGTCACGCTTTGCCAGGTACTCGTTCACGGTGACGACGTGTACACCCTTGCCTGTTAACGCGTTCAGATAGGCTGGCAACGTCGCGACAAGGGTTTTTCCCTCACCGGTTTTCATTTCCGAGATATTGCCCTGATGCAGGAAAATTCCGCCCATCAACTGGGTATCAAAGGCGCGCAGGCCCAAGGCCCGCTTTGCGCCTTCGCGGCAGTTTGCAAAGGCTTCTGGCAACAAGGCATCCAGATCTTCGCCTTCAACCGCGCGCTTGCGCAGTTCTTGGGTCTTTTCGATCAGGCCAGCATCAGAGAGTTTTTCGAACTCTTCTTCCAACGCGTTGATCTTGGCGATCAGCGGGCGGGTGGCTTTGATTTTGCGGTCGTTCGGCGTTCCGAAGACCTTTTTGGCAAGCGTTCCAAATCCCAGCATGTTCACTCCAACGGATCTATCTTTACGGTGCAATTCGACAGGGTTGTTCCATTTGCGCTCAACCCATAGATACGGGGGTGCAGGTGGTCCTGTCCAAGGCTTCAAAGCGATGTAAGCGGCGGACCAAACAGTGTCAACGCCGCGCCCCGTCGCGGTCCGAGAATAGGATGATTTGAATGCCCAAAGGCCTCACTTTTTTGCCAACACTAGCTGTTGTCGCGCTGATGGCTATGCCCTTGGCGGCTGAGACGAAACCAGACGCAGATACAATCGTTGCGACCGTGAATGGCGAAGAGATCACATTGGGTCACATGATTGTTGCACGTGCGGCACTGCCACAGCAGTATCAGCAACTTCCTGACAAGGTGCTTTATGATGCCATCTTGGATCAGTTGGTTCAGCAAAGTCTGTTAAAGCAATCGCGTGGGAACAATATCCCCAAACATGTTGCACTGGCGCTTGAGAATGAAAAACGCTCATTGCTTGCAGCGGATATGCTGGAAGAAATCATGAGCACCGTCACAACGGAAACAGCCATTCAGGCGGCCTATGATACGAAATACGCCGACGGCTTTGGTGGTGAAGAGTTCAATGCCTCGCATATTCTGGTCGAAAGCGAAGATCAGGCCAAAGCCATCAAAGCAGAGTTGGACAACGGCGCTGACTTTGCGGCAACCGCCAAAGAAAAATCGACAGGACCCTCGGGCCCCGGTGGCGGATCACTCGGGTGGTTTGGAAAAGGTGCCATGGTTCCGGAATTCGAAGAGGCCGTTTTGAAGCTGAAGCCGGGGCAGATTTCCGATCCTGTTCAAACCCAATTTGGCTGGCACGTGCTGATCTTGAATGACAAACGCAAGAGCAAAGCACCCGAACTTGCCCAAGTGCAAGAAGAGCTGGCGTCTGAAATTCAGCAAGAAGCGATCGACGCAAGAATTGCAGAGTTAACCAAAGCCGGCAAAATTGACCGCATTCAGATCGAGGGTTTGGCGCCAGACGTTCTGCGCGACGTCGAGCTTTTGCAGGAGTAAAAGAACGTGGCCAATATCACAAAAATCTCGCCGCTGGCGCCAGCGCATTTTCCACAGTTGCCGGTTATTGCAGGGGTACGTTTTGCTACTGCAGCAGCTGGCGTAAAGTATCAGGGCCGAACAGATGTGATGTTGGCCGTTCTCGATTCAGGAACCACTGTTGCGGGCACCTTTACGCGCTCTGCAACGCGCTCTGCGCCTGTTCTGGATTGCCAAGCCAAGATTGGGGGCGCCAGTGATGGTCCCGCCGCAATTCTGGTGAACTCAGGCAATTCTAACGCTTTTACGGGCCATTATGGGCAGACCTCAGTCGCCACCTTGACCCAATCGGTTTCCGATATCACGGGCGTTTCAACAGACCGTGTCTTCACCTCGTCAACAGGCGTGATCGGGGAACCGCTGCCGCATGATCGGATTATTGCGCAACTGGAGGACTTGAATGGCGCTTTGTCCACAGAGTCCGTTGAGGCGGCCGCCCAAGCGATCATGACCACAGATACCTTTGCAAAAGGGGCTAGCGCCCAAGTTGAAATCAACGGCAAAACCGTATCAATTGCGGGCATTGCCAAGGGTTCAGGTATGATCGCGCCAGATATGGCGACCATGCTGGTCTATATTTTTACGGATGCAAAAGTGGATCAGACCTCCCTACAGCAGAGCGTAAGCGGGCTGACGGATACGACGTTCAACTGCATCACAGTAGACAGCGACACGTCGACTTCGGATACGTTGCTGGTCTGCGCGACCGGTGCCTCTGGCGTAGATGCGTCAGGGAATGCGGCGTTCACCCAAGCCCTGAACGAAGTGATGCTGGATCTCTCGCAGCAGGTTGTGCGTGACGGAGAAGGCGCAACAAAATTCATTGAAATTCGCGTGACAGGTGCGGCGTCCGATGCAGATGCCAAAGTGCATGGCTTGGCGATTGCAAATTCCCCATTGGTCAAGACCGCTATCGCGGGCGAAGATGCCAATTGGGGCCGTGTTGTCATGGCGATCGGAAAATCGGGTGCGGCTGCTGATCGCGACCTACTCAATATCTCCTTTGGCGATATTTTGGTGGCTGAAAAAGGGTGGGTCAGCCCATCCTACAGCGAGGACGAAGCCGCTGTGTACATGAAGGCACAAGATCTGGTGATCGCTGTGGACCTTGGGTTGGGGGCAGGGTCTTCGACAGTTTGGACCTGCGATTTGACCCATGGGTATATCGAAATCAACGCGGATTACCGGTCGTGACGTCCGAGAGTAAGCCATTGAAAGTGGTCCTGGTTTCCGCCGTTGCCCTGATCGATGTAGAGGGGCGCGTGCTGCTTGCACAACGCCCCGAAGGCAAATCGATGGCTGGCCTTTGGGAATTCCCAGGCGGCAAGGTCGAAGTCGGAGAGACGCCAGAACAGGCCTTGATCCGTGAATTGGAGGAGGAACTGGGGATCAACACTTGGGCTTCTTGTTTGGCGCCGCTCACGTTCGCCAGCCATGCCTATGATGATTTTCACTTGTTAATGCCCCTCTTTGCCTGCCGAAAATGGGAAGGAATCCCCCAGTCACGCGAAAACCAAGCCCTGAAATGGGTGCGGGCCAATGAGTTGCGCAACTATCCCATGCCCGAAGCGGATGTTCCACTTGTACCGATTCTTCGGGATTGGCTGTAATTGTCTTTGCATAAGGACATCTAAAGTTGCTTTGAGCGCGATTGGTGATGTGAGCCAGTATTTTCCCGTTAAATGTAAAACAGGGCAGCAATATTGCTTCCCTGTTTTGTTTCTGGGATATGGCTCACAAACAAAAACGGCGACCATGTTTCCATGATCGCCGTTGAATTTGTTCTGATATAAAAATCAGTCGAGTGTACGTGTGACTTCTTCGCGCTCGAAAATCTCGATGACATCGCCGGGGCGGATGTCTTCGTAGTTCTCGAATGCCATACCACATTCCTGACCTGACTGAACCTCGGCAACTTCGTCTTTGAAGCGCTTGAGGGTTTTCAGGGTCCCTTCGTGGATCACAACGTTGTCGCGCAGCAGGCGAACACCAGCAGAGCGGCGTGCAACACCTTCGGTGACCAGACAGCCAGCCACTTTGCCGACGTTGGACACCTTGAACACGTCTTTGATGTTGGCGTAACCAATGAAGTTTTCCTTGATCTCCGCGCTCAGCAGGCCAGATGCGGCTGCTTTTACGTCGTCGACCAGATCGTAGATCACCGAATAGTACCGGATCTCAACACCCTTTTGGTTGGCAGTGTTGCGTGCCGATGTATTGGCGCGGACGTTAAAGCCCATAACCGGTGCGCCGGATGCTTCGGCCAAGCCGATATCCGTTTCCGTGATCGCACCAACGCCCGAGTGTAGAACCCGTACGCGGACTTCGTTGTTGCCGATTTTTTCCATCGCCTGAACGATAGCTTCGGCAGAACCCTGCACATCAGCTTTGACCAGAATCGGCAGTTCAGAGACGTTTTCGTCTTCTTTTGCCTTGGCCATCAACTGTTCCAGCGTAGTCGCAGCACCGGCAGCAGCACGCTTATCTTTCGCGGCTTTCTCACGGTATTCCGCGATTTCACGTGCCTGTGCCTCGGTCTCGGTCACGTTCAGAACGTCGCCCGCTTCGGGTGTACCGTTCAGACCCAGAACCTCAACAGGAACCGATGGACCAGCTTCTTTGACGCGCTCGCCTTTGTCGTTGATCAGCGCACGAACCTTACCGTACTGCTCACCCACAACAAAGATGTCACCCTGACGGAGCGTACCCTTCTGCACCAGAACGGTGGCAACAGGACCACGACCCACATCCAGCTGCGCCTCAATCACGGCACCTTGGGCGGCGCGATTTGGGTTGGCTTTCAGTTCTAGAATTTCCGCTTGCAGCGCAATCGCTTCGAGCAGTTGATCTAGGCCTTGGCCCGTCACTGCCGAAACTTCGACATCCTGAACGTCACCAGACATGGCTTCGACGACAACTTCGTGCTGCAGCAGATCGGTGCGCACTTTGGTCGGGTTGGCCGCTGGACGGTCAATCTTGTTGATCGCGACGATCATCGGAACACCGGCTGCTTTTGCGTGAGCAATCGCTTCGACCGTTTGGGGCATCACAGCGTCATCTGCCGCAACAACCAGAACCACGATGTCTGTTACCTGAGCACCGCGTGAGCGCATCGAAGTAAAGGCCGCGTGACCTGGCGTATCAAGGAAGCTGAGCACCGAACCGCCATCGGTTGTGACCTGATAGGCACCGATGTGCTGGGTGATGCCGCCAGCTTCGCCAGCAACAACGCGGGCATCGCGGATCGCATCCAGCAACGATGTTTTACCGTGGTCAACGTGGCCCATGATCGTGATGACCGGGGGACGGCTAACCATTTCTTCTTCTTTGTCGTCGACTTCGTTGATCACGTCTTCGACGTCAGAGTCAGAAACGCGGACTACTTTGTGGCCAAATTCCTGAATGATCAATTCTGCTGTATCGGCGTCGATGGTTTGGTTCTGTGTAACCATCATGCCCATCTGCATGAGCGCTTTGACGACCTCGCCAACGCGTTCTGCCATACGGTTCGCCAATTCTGAAACAACAATTGCTTCAGGCAGCTGAACATCACGGACAACCTTTTCGCGCTCAACTGAACCGCCCATGGCTTTTTGCCGTGCACGTTCCTGTTTCCGCTTCATGGCGGCCATCGAACGATGACGTCCACCTTCGCCACCAGTGGCTTGACCCAGTGTCAGCTTACCAGAGCGACGACCATCATCACGGCCTTTGCCACGCGATGGGCGCTGTTCACGTTCACGCTCGTTTTTGCGCTGTGATGGTGCCGCAAGGGGTTTATTTGGCGCGGGGCGCGAAGGGGCGTCTGCTTTAGGTGCCGCTGGAGCCGGAGCAGGAGCTGCCGCACGCTTGCTGGCCGCTTCGGCCTCTTTGCGTAGACGCTCTTCTTCTTCGGCCTTCAGACGAGCGCGTTCGGCACGTTCTTTTTCTTCGCGTTCTTTCGCTTCGATTTCGGCACGACGGCGAGCACGTTCTTCTTCACGTGCCTTTTCTTCTGCTGCACGCTTGGCAGCATCTTCGACTTCACGCGCTTTGGCGGCTTGAACCGCTTTTAGGCGACGCGCCATTTCGACGTCGGTAATTCCTGCAGGTCGACGCGACGGATCCCCGATGGGGCCAGTGCCCCCGGATTTGCCAGCGCCGGGCTTGGGAACCACAACGCGTTTGCGTTTGGTTTCCACCACGACATTCTTGGTCCGTCCATGGCTGAAACTTTGCTTCACATTCCCCGGACGGGAACCGCCACCACGTACACCCAATGTCTTTTTGCCGTCACTATCGCTCATTAAGCTTATTACCCTTCCGTGCGGCCGCTGCCGCCATCCGTTTCGCGCAAGCCTCGCAAGCGCTGCGCTTCCTGTACAACACGTTTGGCGAGTCCACCAGAGGTCAGCGCCGCATGTATCACTGTTTGGCGGCCAAAGGCCATGCCCAATTCGTCTGCGGTGAGCCAACCGATGTACTTGCCCAAGTGTGGTGTACTTAGTTTTGACTTGCCGCGCCCAGATCCATCAGATGCCTGAAGCAAAATCTGAGCTTCTTCCTTGTCGAGCCATGACTTAACCTTTTCAAAGCCCGCCACTGCTGCGCCTGACTTGCGCGCCAAACTCAGCAAATCGACCACCCGACGAACCAGCTGACGTTCAATATCGTCCACCAGTCCATCTGCGATCGTAACTTGCATTTTAAGGCCGCGCGCAAACATCTTTTTGCTGACAGCCTTGTCTAAAATGGCCCGATCGGCTGCAACGTAAACGCCGCGACCGGGCAATTTGCCCATCACATCTGGATAAACCTGACCATCAGGCCCCGCCACAAAACGAATCAGCCCATATTTTGGCTGCACTTCGCCTGTGACGATGCACTTGCGGTCTGGACCATCCGAGTGATCCTTGGAGACGCCACCGCGACCCATCTGGAAACCTCCGGGGCCTGAGATCAGGCCCCGGCCTCCTGATCAGAGGCGTCGGTGTCTAGATCGTCTGTCTCAGTGTCTTCATCCTCGTCTGTTTCCAAATCGGCGGGATCAACCCAACCCAATAGAACGCGTGCTGTCATAACCATGTGCTGAGCTTCTTCCAACGTCATGTTGAAGGGCTCCAGAATGCCGTCGTCTTTGACGCGCTGGCCATCGACTGATGTCCAGCCACCGGCCAATTCCCAGTCCGCGCAAGTGGCAAAGTCTTCCAACGTTTTCACGTCGTCTTTTGCCAGAGCTTCCACCATTTGGGGTGTCAGACCGTCAAATTCAATAAGGCTGTCTTCGGCACCCAGGGCACGGGCTGCATCCAGTGCGGCTTTGGCCTGTGCTTCCAGGTATTCGCGGGCGCGGGTCTGCAGCTCTTGAGCGGTGCTTTCGTCAACGCCGTCGATGACGATCAGTTCGTCCAGCTCGACGTACGCGACTTCTTCGAGGTTGGTGAACCCTTCGGACACCAGCAACTGAGCAAAGAACTCGTCCAGATCCAGCGCTTTGATGAACAATCCGGTGCGCGCTTCGAATTCTTTCTGGCGACGTGCGGATTCTTCTTCTTCGGTCATGATGTCGATATCGAGACCGGTCAACTGGCTTGCCAGACGGACGTTTTGACCGCGACGACCAATTGCCAGCGACAGCTGCTCTTCGGGGACAACAACTTCGATACGCTCGGCTTCTTCGTCCAGAACAACCTTGGACACTTCTGCAGGCTGCAGTGCGTTCACAAGGAATGTTGGCTGATCTTCGTTCCACGGGATGATGTCGATCTTTTCACCCTGCAGTTCGTTCACAACCGCCTGAACCCGGCTACCGCGCATACCAACACAGGCACCAACGGGATCGATCGAGTTATCAAACGAGATCACAGCAATCTTGGCTCGCGAACCGGGGTCGCGGGCTACGGCTTTGATCTGGATGATGCCGTCATAGATTTCAGGCACTTCCATTTTGAACAGCTCAGCCATGAATTCAGGCGCGGTTCGCGACAAGAAAATCTGAGGACCACGGGGTTCGCGACGGACGTCTTTGATGTAGCACCGCACACGATCGTTCGGGCGATAGCTTTCGCGACCGATCTTTTCGTTGCGACGCAAGATCGCTTCACCAGCGCCCACATCGACGATGACGTTGCCGTATTCTTCACGTTTGACCAGACCATTGATGATGGTGCCTGCGCGGTCTTTGAATTCTTCGAACTGGCGATCACGCTCAGCTTCGCGCACCTTTTGCAGAATGACCTGCTTGGCGGATTGGGCCGCGATACGGCCCATTTCCACTGGCGGGACTTCTTCGACGAAAGTGTCACCCACTTGTGGATCAGCCATGTATTGCTTGGCTTGCACGACTGTGAATTCGGACTGGTAGTTTTCCAGTTCCTCGTCTTCGACGACGGTGCGGACGCGGGTAAAGGTTGCTTTACCGGTCTTGCGGTCGATGGACACACGAATGTCCATCTCTGCGCCGTAGCGAGACTTTGCAGCGCGTGCTAGGCTCTCTTCCATCGCGTCGACAACCAGACCGGGGTCGATCATCTTTTCGCGGGCCACGGCCTCGGCGGTTTGCAACAGCTCAAGCTGGTTTGCAGAGGTAATTGCCATTAGTTGTCCTCCTCGTCAGACTCGTCGGCCTCGACCTCGTCGAAAGCGTCTTCGTTCAGGTTGCCAGCAGCTTTGCGCTGTCGCAGCATTTCGGTGATCAGGTCATCGGTCAAAACCAGTTTGGCGTCGCTGAGCCATTCAAATTGCAGACCAATTGTTCCTTCTTCGATGTTGATCAGAACTTCGTTTCCTTCAACACCGGCCAACTCACCCTTGAACCGGCGACGTCCGTCGATCAGCTCGGTGGTTTCGATTTTCGCCTCGTAGCCTTCGAACATGTCGAAATCTTTGAGACGTGTCAGGGGGCGGTCGATGCCGGGGCTCGACACTTCCAACGCGTAAGTTTCCAGAATTGGATCCTCAACGTCGAGCGTTGCGCTCACCGCGTTCGAGATTGCCGCGCAATCATCCACTTCGATCCCGCCACCGGCCTTGTCGGCCATGATTTGCAGGGTTGTTGTTTTGCCGCTCATCAACCGAACACGCACTAATTCATACCCCAGATCTTCGATCACGGGGGTGATGATTTCGGCCATTCGCTGATCAATTGCAGCTTTTGCTATCAGGTCGTTTGTCATGTCGTCCAAGCACAAAAAAACGGGCGCGCGGCCCGTCATATATTCCGGTGGTACCCCGGACCCAAAGACCCGACGCGCCGCTGTTGAAAGCCATATACGCCCGTTCCCCCGAGTCTGCAACCCCCGGTGTTTCGTGCGATGCGTTTCGCGACGCAACTCAGGTATGAGGTCAGTTTAAAGCATCCACCAACGTTCAGCGATCCGCCCATCGTCCAGCACTGCCCGGGGGTTGATGTGTCGGGGCATACCAACCGTACCTGCAATCGCCAGCGCCATGTCGCGTTCCGACGGATGGTAGCGGAATTTCGACCGTTCGCGCAGTCCTTCAGGCTGGGGCAGGGCGGCCACATCGACGTATCCGTCACGCAAGGCTTCGGCGCGCACTGCGGCGTCGGGGATTACGATGACTTCGATCTGATCGATCCAACCCGCCTGACCTTGTTTGTAATGACTGGGCTGTTTAGTTCCACGGAAATGGCGGCCTTCCTGAGCCTGTGATGCGCGATAGCAGCCTGTACCAATTGCCGTTTCAAGGGGACCGCTAACCTGCCCATCGGGCCCAATACGACACTGCGCATCAGCCAGCAGGAAGGGAAGCCCGGGGTTGCCCTGAACAAGTTCGAGACGCAATTGGGACGCTGCTGTCGCCTCGATACTGTTCAATTCGTGTAAGTTTTCCAACGATTTGATAACATCGGTGACATGCAGGGCGGGGCCGCCGTGAAACAGTACATCGTCGCGAAGGTCGATAGTCCAAATGCGGGCATCAGGGCTGGCTTGCCAGCTTGTAGCAAGTTCTCCGCGCAGCGCGCCATCGGGGCCGATTTCGGTCAGCGTGTCAAACAGCGCGCCTCGGGCGATTAGATCCAGCGAATCGTCGCGTGGGACTGCAAGGCGTAAGGTGCCGCCTGTCTTTGGCGCGGCTTCAAGGGCGACGCCGGTTGCGGCCAGCAAGGCAGCGGCTGCACCAGTTGAAAAGAGCGCGCGGCGGTCGATACGGGTCATGTCACTTGCTCCGCTATGCGATCCATTGCACGTACCAGTTCGGCGCTGATGCCGGGTTCTGATAAGGCGTGCCCCGCGTTACGAACCATTTTAAGTTCGGACATCGGCCAGAGTTCACTCAGTTTCCAAGCAGAACTGGGCGGGCAAATCATGTCATAACGACCCTGCACGATCACGCCGGGGATGTGGGAAATCCGGCCCATATTGGCTAGAATCTGGCCGTCGAATTCCAGAAACCCATCGTTGATAAAGTAATGGTTCTCAAGGCGGGCAAAGGCACGGGCATATTCGCCGGGGCTTTCCCCGGTCGAACCGTTTGAATGGATCGAGGCGAGGGCGTTTTCCCAAGCAGACCAAGCCCTACCGTATCGGATTTCCTCGGTCATATTCCCGGAAAACAAGCGTTTATGATAGGCTTGAATCATGTCTCCATGTTCGTTCTCAGGAATAAGATTGGCAAAACGAGCCCAGGTTTCAGGCCAGAATTTTCCAGCACCGCCTCCATAAAACCAATCCAGTTCGGATTGGGTCATCAGGAAAACACCCCGCAAAATCAGGTGCATAACCCGATCTGGGTGAGCTTGTGCATAGAGCAGCGATAGGGTTGCGCCCCAGCTACCACCAAAGACCATCCATTGTTCAATGTCGAAGGTGCGCCGAATGGTTTCGATGTCGGATACCAGATGCCATGTCGTGTTTTCCTCAACCGAGGCATAGGGGCGTGACCGACCGCAGCCGCGTTGATCAAACAGAATTACGCGATAGACAGCAGGGTCGAAATAGCGCCGCATCGCGGGGCTGCAGCCGCCGCCGGGGCCGCCGTGCAGAACCACAACGGGCACACCGTCTGGGTTGCCGCATTGTTCGACATAGATGCGATGGCCTTGTCCAACATCGAGAATCCGCTGATCAAAAGGTTCGATCGGCGGGTAGAGATATTGCACTGCGCGCTTTTGGTCCGGGTATTTGTCCATTATGGGCCTATATAGTCCTTAAGGATAAAAGAGCATACGGAGACAGGAATGCAAGCGCATCCAAACACAGTGGACCCGTCTGAGGTTGCCAAATTCGAAGCAATGGCTGCGGAATGGTGGGATCCGAACGGTAAATTCAAACCGCTTCATATGCTCAATCCGTGTCGTTTGGACTATATCACCCAGCAGATTGCGGGCGAATTTGACCGTGATCTGACGCAGGCTAACCCGTTCAAAGGATTGCGTATTCTGGACATTGGCTGTGGCGGTGGATTGTTGTCTGAGCCGATGGCGCGGCTGGGGGCGACTGTGGTGGGCGCAGATGCCGCAGGGGGGAACCTGCCGGTGGCGCAATTGCATGCTGAACAATCTGGTCTGGAAATAGATTATCGCCACACCACAGCCGAAGACATGGCCGCAGCCGGTGAACAGTTTGATGTGGTCCTGAATATGGAAGTGGTCGAGCACGTCGCCGATCCGCTGGCCTATCTCACTGCAACACAACAACTTTTGAGCCCCGGTGGGTTGGAGATCTGTTCGACGATCAACCGGAACCCCAAGTCCTATGCTGTTGCGATTGTGGGGGCCGAGGTGATCATGAAATGGTTGCCCAAAGGCACGCATGAGTGGTCGAAATTTATTACGCCGGATGAGTTGGCCGAGTTGCTGACCCAAGCCGGGTTGGACGTGGTGGATCGCAAGGGATTCGTGTTCAATCCGATCTTGTGGAGCTGGTCGATTTCGGATCGCGACCTAAGCGTGAACTATGTGACCGCCAGCGTGAAGCCCAGCTAACGCACGCCCTGTTAACCGCCGATTCCAGAGGGGTTTGGCGGCCTGCGGGGCGCAAATCAGAGCTTGTTTTGGGGACTCTGACCGGGATTCCGTACGATTCACGATTTGAGAGAACCGCCGAAAGCACCCCAATTTTGCCAGGTTGGGGAGTTTGGGCGTGATTTCGTACGGAACGATCCTGCACCATCCCAATGGGCATGCGAATCAGGTTAACGCGCCGATTTTGTGACGCAGCGTTGCCGGGTTTAGCCGTCTTCGAGCTGAATGCGCAGATCCCGCAGCACGGGCAGGGCGGTGCGGACGCGGTCTGATCCGAGTTCGCCCACGACCTTGGTGATCAGCGGTGCGATGGTGGAAATCGCACGATCGCGCGCTTGCAGACCGGCGGGGCTGAGCGCGACCATCTTGCGGCGTGCATCGTCCCAATCCGGGCGGATGTGAATGTATCCGGCCCATTCCAGTTTCGCCAAAGTATTGGTGATGGCACCACGGGTCACATGAAAGGTGGTGGCCAATTGGGCCGGGGTGCGTTCGCCACCAACTGAGGCCAGATGGTTTAGCACTGAGAAATGCGAAATTTCCATGCCTTTGGGCAGCGCACGGCTGAGCCGATTGCGCAGCAGTTGGTCGGCGGTCAGGATCTCGCTGAACAGCGTGACCGCTAAGGCATTGGTATCGTCGGTCATTTTCAGATCTGGATTAGGGGCCTGTGAAGGGCCGAACATGAGTCAGAACAGGCACTTTGCGCCGTGCTTCTGTAACAGATGTATCATCCAGATCAAAATAGTGAATGCCCGGCGTGGTCCCTGCGTCGATTAGGACCTCGCCCCAGGGCGCAACAACCAGCGAATGGCCGTGGGTGTGGCGCACCTTGCCGCGGGTTGTGGGGTGTTCGCCGCATTGGCCCGGTGCAATCACCCAGCACCCGGTTTCAATGGCCCGGGCGCGCAGCAGCGATTCCCAATGCGCCGCGCCGGTGACGGGCGAAAACGCGGCTGGAACGGTCAGGATCGTGGCGCCTGCGTGGGCCAGCTGGGCGTGCAGATGTGGGAACCGCAGGTCGTAACAGATGGTCATGCCGACTTTGCCGAACTCAGTATCAGCCACCACGGCCCGTTCACCGGGGCGGTAGTTGGCTGATTCGCGGAAGGTTTCGGTTTCGGTAACTTGCACATCGAACATGTGGATCTTGTCGTACTGTGCGACGATGTCGCCCTGTGGGTTGATCATGAACGAGCGGTTGGCGAAGCGGCCATCGGGGTCATGCGTTTTGATCCCCAGTGACCCGATCAGAATCCAGATCCCCAATTCAGCGGCTTGGGCGCGCAGACCGGCGAGGGTGATGTCATCCTCTTGGTGCTGCAGAACCTCGCGTTGGCGCGTGGTGCTGTTTGAGATGCAATTCGTCACCTCGGGGGTGAGGACAAAGCGCGCGTCATTTGCTGCCGCCTCGGCGATCATACCGCGCACCATGTTCAGGTTCGCAGCGGGATCATCCGAGGAAGTGATTTGAATCAGGGCCGTTTTCATCAGGCTGCCAGCAACCCGTCGAGTTTGCCGTCCTGTTCCAGTTCATACAGATCATCACAGCCACCCACGTGGGTTTCGCCAACAAAGATTTGCGGAACGGTGCGGCCACCATTGGCGCGCTGGATCATCTCGGGCTTGCGCTTGGGATTCCGCAGCACGTCGATTTCGGTGAATTCAACGCCCTTTTGATTCAACAGGCGTTTGGCCGCGTGACAGAATCCGCAAAGCGGTGAGGTGTAGATTTCGACCGGTTTCATGTTCGTTCCCTAGAAAGTTGCGTCAATCTAGGGGGAATTAGGTGTCCTTGGCAACGCGCGCTAGTGTGAGCACGAAAATATGATGTGCGCCGCCGCCAAGGCAGGCGTTGGCGCAGGCAGTGAGGGTCGCGCCGGATGTCATGACGTCATCCACCAGCAACACATCGCGCGCGGCCATTCGGTGGCGACGTTTAGGGTGGGGGTGGATCGCGGTGGACAGGGTCTTGGTGCGCTCGTCTGCGGTCATCCCCTCTAACATCGGGGTGTTTTTGGTGCGGATCAGCAGATCGGGGCAGTAGGACAGAGAGGTTTCGTTGGCGATGTATTGAGCCAGCAGGGCGGATTGGTTGTAGCGGCGTTTGATCAGGCGGGAGCGATGCAGGGGCACCGGCGCGATCAGCATTTTGTCGTGCAGTATGGATTTGGCGGCGCGCGCCATCCACAGCGCGGCGGGGCGGGCGAATTCGGGACGGTCCCCATGTTTCAGGCCAAGGATCATCCGTCGTGCGCGCCCGGTATAGAGCAGCGCGGCGCGGCCATCCCGCCATGGGCGGGGCGTAGTCATGCAGTCGTCGCATTCGATCCGGTGACCATCGGTACCGCCGGGCAACGGGGTGCCGCAGCTTTCGCAGATAGTGCCCGCGATAAAGGGCGTTTCGCGCCAACAGGGGCCACACAGGCCGAAGTCAGATGTGACCAGATCCCCGCACCCCAGACAGCGTGGCGGGTAGATCAGTTCGATGGCTGTTTGAATCCGGGTCCACATCGGATTAATTGCACCTCATGAAAATGCCTGCCCCCAATACGCCGTTGCTGGTGGATCGCGATGCTTTGGCCGCGCACCGCGCCCGGGTTCGTTCTGATGCGTTGTTCCTGCACCACGCTGCGGTGGATGAGGTGCAGGATCGCCTGTCTTTGGTTAACAAGACGTTTACGGCACCGGCCGTGGTGACGCCTTTTGCCGGGGTTTGGGCCGATGTGCTGCCCGGTGCGCGTTTGGTGGCGGATGACGAGGTGCTGGATCTGCCTGTCGGTGGCCATGATCTGGTGGTGCATGCGATGGGATTGCATTGGGCCAATGACCCCGTGGGGCAGTTGATCCAGTGTCGCCGAGCCTTGCGCCCGGATGGGTTGATGTTGGTGATCTGTCTGGGGGGGCAGACCCTGCACCAGTTGCGCGCAGCATTGGGGCAGGCTGAGATCGAGGTGAAGGGCGGGCTGTCGCCGCGCGTTGCGCCAATGGGGGAGTTGCGTGAGCTGGGCGCGTTGTTGCAGCGCGCCGGGTTGGCCTTGCCGGTGGCGGATTCCGTGCCGTTAACGGCTGAGTACCGAGATCTAAAGCACCTGATGCGGGATTTGCGGAACATGGGAGAGACCAATGCGCTGGGCGCGCGGGTCCGACATGCGACCCCTCGGGCGGTGTTCGAGCGGGCAGAGGCGTTGTATCGCGATCACTTTGCTAATGCTGCGGGGCGGTTGCCTGCGACCTTTGAATTGGTCTGTTTGACGGGGTGGTCCCCGGACGAAAGTCAGCCTAAGCCATTGCGCCCAGGATCGGCGCAGGCCCGGCTGGCGGATGCCTTGCTGACCAAAGAAACCAAACTGTCCGATTGACCGGCGGGGAATTCCCGTTATCTCCCACCTAGACCGACGTTTTATTCAGGATGCCAGATATGTTCGAAGCGACCCGCCCGGCCCATGCCCCAGCTGATCACCCAAAGGTAAAGATGGGCAAGGTTGGCATCCTGTTGGCCAACCTGGGAACGCCGGATGATTATTCATACTGGCCCATGCGGCGATACCTGAACGAGTTTTTGTCGGACCAGCGGGTAATCGATTACCCGAAATGGAAATGGCAGCCGTTGTTACAGTTGATCATCCTGACCAAACGCCCGTTCAGTTCGGGTGCGGCGTATAAATCCATTTGGAATCACGAAAAGGGCGAAAGCCCGTTGTTGACGATCACCAAAGATCAGACCGTCAAAATGGCCGCAGCAATGCAAGAGCGGTACGGCGATCAGGTGATGGTGGATTACTGCATGCGCTATGGCAATCCGTCGACCAAATCGAAGGTGCGCGAGATGGTTGAAGCTGGGTGTGACAAGATCTTGTTCTTCCCCCTTTATCCACACTACGCGGGGGCAACGTCAGCCACAGCGAATGATGAGTTCTTTCGGGCGCTGATGGATGAGGCCTGGCAACCGGCCAGTCGCACGATTGCGCCCTATTTTGATCGGCCCGAGTATATTGAGGCGCTGGCCCAGTCGATCGAGCGGGCCTATGAGGGGCTGGAAAAGCGCCCCGATATTCTGGTGTGCTCTTATCATGGCATGCCCAAGCGGTACTTAATGCAGGGTGACCCGTATCATTGCCAATGCGCCAAGACCACGCGCCTGCTGCGCGAGCGGTTGGGTTGGGATGAGACCGAGATTATGTCGACGTTCCAATCCAAATTTGGCCCCGAGGAATGGCTGCAGCCGTATACGGTTGAGCACGTGGCCGAGTTGGCCAAGCAGGGTAAAAAGAACATTGCCATCTGTGCGCCCGCTTTTTCGGCGGATTGCATCGAAACGCTGGAAGAGATCAATGAAGAGATCAAGGAAAGCTTTGAGCACGCGGGTGGGGAAGTGTTCACCTATATCCCTTGCCTGAACGACGACGACGCGCACATCGCGGCGCTGGGCGCGGTGGTTGAAAGCAATCTGAAGGGGTGGCTGGACTAAGGTCCACGAGACAGGTGTTAAGGGGCTGACGTCGGTTTAACTGACGGCGGCAACGGCTGCATCACATCGTCGGAACATGCGCCTCAACGGCACAAAAAGAAAAAGGCAGCGAATTGCTTCGCTGCCTTTTTCAATTTCGTCTGTAAAAAGCTTAGGAGCTTGCTACAGCTGCGCCAACCAGAACCAGCAGGATCAGTGGCAGCAGGATGCCGCTTGAAGAGCTGCGTGTTTCTTCGACGATTACAGGTGCTTCAACGATCGGCTCAGCAATGTTGCCAGCAGATACGGTTGATGCTGCTGCAGTCAGAGCTGCGGCCAGTACAAGTTTCTTCATAATTAACCTCCAGAATTCGCACGACATTCAATAGATGAATCGTGCACCCAAGACTTACCTCGTGGTTTTTTCTAACCAGCTACATGGTTGGAATGCAAATGCTAGTTGATCACTTTCGGACTCGCAGCAGTGAAATGTGGTCAAATTAGCAACACTTGTGTGCCAACCTTGGCCATTGAGAACAGTTCGGCAATGTGTTGGTTGTACAAACCGATGCAGCCATTCGAGGATCGACGCCCAATTTTGCGCGTGTCATGGGTGCCGTGAATGCGGTAATATTTCCAACTTAGGTACAAAGCATGGGTGCCCAGCGGGTTGTCCGGACCGGGTGGAATGTGGTCAGGCCATTCAGGATTGCGCTTTTTCATCGATGGGGTCGGGGACCAGCCCGGACCTTCGACCTTGCGGATGACGCTGGTGCGTCCACGGCGAGTTAACTCATCCGTCAGCGGTACCGACGAGGGGTAGAGCTTGTAGACCGATTGATCGTCAGACCAATAGTGCAGCGCCCGCGATGTTGTATCGACCAGAATCGCCCCGTTTCTTGTATTCGAGAAATAGGGCTTCCAGCTCATCGCGCGGAAGCTTGAAGTGTTGCGGCGCACCGGTGCTTCGGGCTCGGGGGCGGGTCGCAAGGGATCGTCAGGGACGAATTGCGCCAGAGCAGGAGTTGCCAGTGTGCTGGCAGCACTGATGAGAAATGCACGCCGTGACGAGGGCAAAGAAAGCTTTTTAACCATTTGGGCAGACCTTTACGCGTTCAATCCAAAATTTTGACTATGATATGGCTAGAATGCCTCAGTCGCAAATCAAACCATGCTTTGGTTGGGCTCTGTTGCGTTTGCGCATTTGCGCCTAGGCGTCAGTCAGGGTATTTGGCTGTGTAACGGATCAATTCAGGTGGCACATGACGCGCATTTTTTCCCTTTTGTTGGCATGTTTTGTCGTATTGGCAGCGTGTACCCCGTCCAATACCTCGCAGAGTTTGGGGGCGGATGGCAAACCTTTGCCGAAAGTGTACCGGGTTCGGGGGGATTCGTCGAAGCTGCAATTCCGGATGCTTGATTCGGTTAATGCGTTGCGGTCGGCCTCGGGGTTGCCTGCTGTTGAGTTGAACGCGCAATTGAATGCCGCTGCAGCCACGCATGCACGAGATATGTCGAAACAGAACCGGCCGTGGCACTTTGGGTCAGACGGATCATCGCCTTTGGATCGAGCCGCTCGTGCCGGGTACCCGGGACCGCTGATCGGCGAGGCGATTTCTGAAACCTATGAAACTGAGCTGGAAACATTGGCAGCTTGGATGGAAGAGGATGGATCGCGATCCGTTATTCTGGACAAAAATGCGATCAATATGGGATTCGCTTGGCATCAGGAAAAGAGCGGCAAGCTGTGGTGGACATTGGAAATGGGGGGGTAACCCCTGTCCAACCATATAGAGGAACTAAAAAAGGCCCCGCTGGGGCCTTTTGTGTGTCTGGGCTGAAGCCTGAAGTTTTTGCCGTTTATGCTGCTTGGACAGCCTGCGGTTCTGTTAGAATCGCATAGAGCGTTCCGGGATTCAGGTTGGCCCGCAATTTGGCGCAGACCGCTGGCACCCGCAGGGTCCGCGAAACAAGCGCCAGTGCCTTGAGGTGTTCGACGCCGGCCTCTTCGGGGGCGAACAAAGCAAAAGCGATATCGATCGGTTGGCGGTCGACCGATCCAAAATCAATCGGTTTTTCCAGCATCACAAACACCGCGCTGACCTGTTCCAGGCCAGGCATGCGTGCATGAGGCAGGGCAACACCGTTGCCGACGCCAGTTGGACCGAGGCTTTCACGCTCCATCAAGGCCTCGACTGTGGCTTGGGCATTCATACCCAGGGCGCTGGACGCCAGTTCGCCGATCTCTTGAAAAAGACGCTTTTTACTCGACGCAGCCGAGAAGACCCGGACCGCTTCGGGTTTAAGGATGCTTGAAAGCTCCATACCGTGCTTGCTCCAAAATGATGTCCCCGCAAGATGCGAGGACATACATATCTAAATTCTTGCCTTTACGGATCGATCCAGCCGATATTTCCGTCTTCTCGACGATACACGACATTCAATCCGTCTTTGCCTTCTTTTCGGAAAACAAGCACCGGTGCGCCGGCCAATTCCATCTGCATCACGGCTTCTCCGACCGAGAGTGAGGGAATCTTGGTTTCCATTTCTGCCACGATCACAGGCTGGAGCGTATCAGGCTCGGCCTCGGAGTGGGATTCGTCAGAGGCGAGGATATACGAGGAAGCGCCAAAGAGTTCAACCGGCTCAGATCGATCCTTGTGGTGGTCCTTGAGTCTGCGCTTATATCTGCGCAGCTGTTTTTCCATTTTATCACTGCAACCTTGGAAAGCTGCGTAGATTTCTGTTGCATGGGCCTTGGCTTGAGCTGTCAGGCCGGTCGACAAATGGACGGTGGTTTCGCATACATATTCATGCGCCGAACGGGAAAAGACGATGCTGGCATCGGTCGGGCGTTCCGCATATTTTTTGACGACCTCGCCCAATTCAGTCTGCACGTGAGTTTGCAGGGCTTCACCGATATCAATCTGTTTTCCGCTGATTTGGTAACGCATGTGTTCTCCTTCACAATTCTCATCCGTTTTCACGCCCAATAATTTGGGCGCACCTGTTATTGTCGGATGATGGGATTAGGCAGGTGCCGCGGCTGTATGCGTTCGAACCCTTCAATGAAGGGACGACCGAGGACAGCTTCAGACCGCAGGTTTGCCATACTGCAATTGACGCAAGAGACGGGCAAAGAGTCAATCGTAAGTGGTACAGAAAGTTCGAAAAATTCGCACCCGGTTCAGCGGAATTTGGCTTAAGTATCAGGAAATGCGGAAGTTTTCGCCGAGATACACGCGGCGGACATTTTCGTTGTCGACCACCTCTTCGGGGGTGCCGGACATCAACATCTTGCCGTCATGCAGGATATAGGCGCGATCAACGATTTCGAGGGTTTCGCGCACATTGTGGTCGGTGATCAGCACACCGATACCGCGCTTTTTCAGGTCGGCAACTAGGTGGCGGATATCGCCAACGCTGATCGGATCAACACCCGCAAAGGGTTCATCCAACAGCAGATATTTGGGATCGGCCGCCAGGCAGCGGGCGATCTCGACACGCCGCCGTTCCCCGCCCGACAGCGCCAGAGCAGGGGCTCGGCGCAGGTGTTCGATGGAGAAATCCGACAGCAGCTCTTCGAGGCGCTCTTTGCGCTTGTGCCCATGTTTGATGGTCACGTCCAACACAGCGGAAATGTTCTCTTCGACGCTGAGGCCACGAAAGATCGACATTTCTTGAGGCAGGTACCCGATCCCAAGGCGGGCGCGGCGGTACATGGGCAGGGTGGTGACGTTCTGGCCATCAATGGTGACGGTGCCAGCTTCGGGGAAGACCAGCCCGGCGACAGAATAGAATGTGGTGGTTTTTCCCGACCCGTTTGGGCCCAGCAGGGCGACAACTTCGGAGCGGCCCAGCGTCATTGAAACGTCACGGATGACGGTCTTTTTGCTGTAGGATTTGCGCAGTTTATCAATTCTTAGTCCCGAGGCGCCCTCGGTGACCGTTAGTTTCGGGCTGCTCATCAATTCTTGTCCGAATTCAGGATTGTTTTCACCCGGCCAACCATCTGCGCGGTTCCGGTGATCAGATTCACCGTCATTTTGTTCGAGGTCAGCGCATTTTGGCCCTGCGTAAGCAGCACATTTCCGGTCATCACGATCACACCGCTGTCGATGGTGTAATCGGCGCGTTCGGCTTGGGCGGCATCGGGGCCGCTGACCAGCACAACGTCGCCGGTGGCCTCCATCCGTTCGATACCGCTGGCTTCTTGGTTGTAGATCACCAGCACGCGTTTGGCCGACAGGCGCATTTCGCCCTGTCCCACAACAACATTGCCTAGGAATTCAGCAGATCCGTCTTCTTGATTCACATCCAATGTGTCAGCTGTGACTTCGACGGGAAGGGAGGGATCAGCCTTGATTGCGCCAAACGCGACGTTGGCGGATTGTGCCAAAACAGGGGCTGCGCCTAGAGCTAACAGGAGACTGACAATCAAAACGCGGATGTTTGGCACAGGTTATCTTTCTGATTTTTGCGGCAGGTATACCAGCTTAACCCCATTTTTGAAAAGCATATGGACGGGCCCGTCACCATTTTTTGTAGTGATATCCATGTTACCTGCCGTAAAATCACCGATTATCCCGCTTCCGGCGACCTCTCGCGGGGTTTGGGCGGCGATCCCTCGGAGGGCTGAGTGCAATTCATCGGTAGTTATGCGTAGGCCATCTGTCGACGTTATAAGTACATTTCCAAGAAATTTGGCTTGGTTCTTGTTCATGCGAACCTCGCCAGTGTCTGAGGTCAAAGTAATCACTTTGCCGTCCGCCAGTTTGAGCCAGCCATTCAGGTCAGTCACCACTGCCGGGGCGTCCGTGCCACCGGGGCGCGCGCGGCTGGCGGTCACGGTGATTTCTTCGCCCGCGGGAGTGGTGCTAGAGAAATAGGGTTTGGTGACTTGCTGATCGCGCATCCGGTCGGCAATTTCGTCTTCGGCAAAGGGAATGTCTGCGGTGGGGCCAATGCTGCGGGAAATCAAAAACAAGGTCGACAGCAGGACAAGGGCCGCCAGAGGCAGCAGAACCTTGAGCAATCGCACCATGCGGGAATAGAAATCCAAGCGACCGGGCCCCCTGTTAACCCAGACCGACGCGCAGGCAGTCGTGGATGTGAAGCAAACCCTGCGCCGTGGCCGGACCATTGGGGTCAACCACAAACAGACAGGTGATTTTACGCGCGTTCATCACCGCGACGGCTTCTTCGGCGAGGGCATCGGGGCCGATGGTGGTTGGATCAGCGGTCATGACTTGTTCGGCGTTCAGGTCCAGCAGCCCGTCCATGTTCCGGCGCAAATCCCCATCGGTGATGATGCCCGCAAGGGTGCCATCGGGGCGGGTTACACCGGCGACGCCAAACCCCTTTTGGCTGATTTCGATCAGCGTGTCGCTCATCGGGGCTGTGGTTGGAATGGTAGGCAGGGCAGCGCCTGCGTGCATCAAGTCGCGCACTTTGGACAGACGCGCACCCAGTTTACCACCGGGGTGGAAGTCGCGGAAGTTTTCCGGGGTAAAGGCGCGGTGTTCCATCAGGGCTACGGCTAAGGCATCGCCAAGCGCCAAGGTCATCGTGGTCGAGGTGGTCGGCACGATGCCGGATCCACATGCCTCTTCGGCGCGGGGCAGAACCAGCGCCACGTCGGATTGTTTCAACAGAGTCGAATCAGGGCGGCTGGCCACACCGATCAGGGGAATGTTGAAGCGGCGGGTATAGGCGACCATATCCGCCAATTCGGGCGTTTCGCCGGAATTGGACAGCACCAGTGCCACGTCGCCTTGGGCCATCATGCCCAAATCGCCATGGCTGGCCTCGGCAGGGTGGACAAAATGTGCCGGGGTGCCGGTCGAGGCAAAGGTGGCGGCCATCTTACGGGCAATGTGGCCGGATTTACCCATGCCAGAAATGATCACCCGCCCGGTTGCGTTCAGCAGGGTTTCAACGGCGCGGTCAAAGCTGTCGTCCAGACCGGCGGCCAATTGGCTAAGCCCGTCCTGTTCCACCGCAATCACGCGGCGGGCGATATCCTGAAAACTGGTCATGAGTGAGCAAAGATGTCCGTATCGGGCCAGCCTGCCAAATCGAGTTTGGCACGGGTGGGGAGAAAGTCAAAACAGGCCTGTGCGATTTCTCTGCGGTCTTCGCGGGCCAGTCGTTTGTTCAGTTCGTGGCGCAGTTTGTGCAGGTGCAACACATCCGAGGCGGCATAATCCTGTTGGGCCTTGGTCAGGGTTTTGGCGCCCCAGTCGCTTTGTTGTTGTTGTTTCGAGATGTCGACGCCCAGCAGTTCCTGCGTCAGGTTTCTAAGGCCGTGGCGGTCCGTATAGGTGCGGATCAGGCGGCTGGCGATTTTGGTGCAGTAGACCGGCGCGGTCAGGGCGCCAAAGGCATTATACATGGCGGCAATGTCAAAGCGGCCATAGTGGAACAGTTTCAGCACATCGGGATTTTCCAGCATCGCGCAGAGGTTCGGCGCCTCGGTTTGCCCCTTTGCGACCTGCACAAGGTGCGCATCACCATCGCCACCTGACATCTGCACCACACACAGGCGGTCGCGGTGTGGGTTTAACCCCATGGTTTCACAGTCAATCGCCACGATGGGGCCAAGATCCAGGCCATCGGGGAGGTCATTCTTGTAAAGGTGGTTTGCCACTGGGGTCTGTCCTCTGCGCCGTATGGTGCCTGAGATAGGGGGTTTGGGGGGTAAACTCAACTGTTGCAGGGGATTGCTGCGCAACTGGGTCTTGGAGGGAAGGGGGTGTCTGGACTATAGATTGGCCATGGCAAGAAAAGCAGTGCGAAAAAAGCAGGCCAAAAAGACCAAACCGAGCAAAAAGGCGTTTCGCCCGATGGCTTGGGTTGGGTTTATTGCGTTGCGGGCGACGACGATTTTGATCGTTTTGATCACCGTGACGATTGTGTTGTTTCGATTTGTGAACCCGCCGACGACCTACACTATGTGGTCCGAGGGGCAGCGTTTGGGATCGGTCAAGCAGGATTGGGTGGATTTCGATGAGATTGCCCCGGTGATGGCGCGATCCGTGGTGGCCGCTGAAGATGCCAATTTCTGTTTGCACTGGGGACTGGATGTGAACGCAATCCGGGCGGCTCTGGAAGAGGGCAGCCGGCGCGGGGCGTCGACCCTGTCGCAGCAAGTCGCCAAGAATGTGTTCCTGTGGCAGAATCGCAGTTGGATCCGTAAGGCGTTGGAAACAGGGCTGACGTTGGGCATTGAAACCATGTGGTCCAAGCAGCGCATTCTAGAAGTGTATCTGAACGTGGCCGAGATGGACGAAGGTGTTTTCGGCGTTCAGGCGGCGGCGCAGCATTATTTCGGTGTCAGTGCCGATAAATTGACAGCAGTGCAATCGGCGCGGTTGGCGGCGGTCTTGCCTTCTCCAAAATCCCGATCTGCGGCAAAACCCACTGCTAAACTGCGCAAAAGGTCGGCTTCGATCTTGGATGGGGCGGCTACCATCCGCGCAGATGGTCGGGCAAAGTGTTTCGAGGATTGAATATCTGGCCCGAGCAAGGCATTGCTGAAACATCAACTTTAAAAGAGTAAACGGATTCCCATGGCTCGCCTGTTTCATGTCCCCCTGTCCCCCTTCTGTCGCAAGGTTCGGCTGTCGCTCGCCGAAAAGAAGATCGAGGTCGAGTTGGTCGAGGAACGGTATTGGGAAGCGAGCAGTGATTTCCTGCGGCGTAATCCAGCGGCCAAGGTGCCTGTGATCAAGCTGGACGGGAAGATGTTGGCCGAAAGCGCGGCGATCTGTGAATACATCGAAGAAACCCGTCCAGAACCGAGTTTGATGCCGAAGGACCCAGAAGCGCGCTATGAAGTGCGCCGTCTGGTCAGCTGGTTTGATGACAAGTTCCACCACGAGGTGACATCGAAGCTGTTGTATGAGCGGGTCAACAAAAAGGTCACAGGCGCCGGATACCCGGACAGCCGCAACGTCAAAGACGGGGCCAAGGCGATCAAGTATCATCTGGATTACATGGCGTGGTTGCTGGATCATCGTCGGTGGTTGGCTGGCGATACCATGACGCTGGCTGATTTTGCGGCGGCTGCGCATCTGTCGTCGTTGGATTATATCTCGGACGTGGATTGGAATCGCAGCGCAGCGGTAAAGGATTGGTACGCCAAGATCAAATCCCGCCCGGCGTTCCGGAACATTCTGGCGGATCAGATCCCCGGTTTCCGTCCGCCTGCGCATTACGCTGATCTGGATTTCTGATATCAAATGGGGGTAGGGGCTGTGTGCCGTGAGTCCCCCTGAGGATATTGAAGTCTGATGAAAACCGACGCCCCCCTGAAACAACGTATCGTCGAACAGGCGCTGGCTGAGGGATTCGTGTCCTGTCGGGTCTGTCGCCCGTGGGATGTGCCGCAGGTGCCGGCGCGGTTGGATGCTTTTGTTGAGGCCGGGTATCACGGGCAGATGGGCTGGATGGCCGAACGGATGCATTGGCGTGGCAACCCGGCGGCCCTGTGGCCCGAGGCGCGGTCGGTGATCATGTTGGCGGAAAGCTATGCACCTGAGCATGATCCGCGCACAGTGCTGGAGCAGCAGGACCGGGGTGCGATTTCGGTCTATGCGCAGAACAAAGACTACCACGATCTGGTCAAAAAGCGGCTCAAGCGATTGGCGCGCTGGTTGATCACTGAGGGTGGTGGCGAGGTGAAGGTTTTTGTGGACACCGCGCCCGTGCCAGAAAAGGCGCTGGGTCAGGCGGCGGGTCTGGGTTGGCAAGGAAAACACACCAATCTGGTGAGCCGGGATTGGGGCAATTGGGCCTTTATAGGGTCTGTTTTCACCACGCTAGAGCTGCCCCAGGATGCGGCGGAGCCGGATCGGTGTGGGTCGTGCCGGTCCTGTTTGGACAGTTGCCCGACGGATGCTTTTCCAGCGCCCTATCAATTGGATGCACGGCGCTGCATTTCCTATCTGACGATTGAACACAAAGGCCCGATTGAGGCCGAACTGCGCGGCAAGTTAGGAAACCGGATTTACGGCTGTGACGATTGTCTGGCGGCCTGTCCGTGGAACAAATTCGCGGTTGCAGCCAGCGATATGCGCTATGCGGCACGGGACGAATTGAAGGCGCCGAAATTGGCCGAATTGGCGGCGTTGGATGATACCGCTTTTCGGGCGTTTTTCTCAGGTTCGCCTATCAAACGGATTGGGCGGGATCGGTTTGTGCGCAATGTTTTATATGCCATTGGCAATTCGGCGGATGCGGCATTGGTGCCCGTCGCGCAGGGATTGGCCGAGGACCCAGATCCGGCGGTTTCAGACGCGGCGCGCTGGGCGGTTGAGCGGCTTTGCGACTAATTTGGGGATGGCGGCGAATAAGTGACGCAAACAGACGGGACGTGTCTGTTTTAGCCACTACATCCTTACCGAGCGAACAGAAGGAGAGCACCAATGGCGCTGGCGTTGGGGGTTGATACAGGCGGAACATATACGGATGCGGTTCTGATCCGGGACGAGCGGGATGTGATCGCATCGGCCAAGTCACTGACCACACGTGCGGATCTGGCGATTGGCGTGGGCAATGCGATTTCGGCAGTATTGGCGCAGGCCAATGTGGCGGCGGCTGATGTGACATTGGCGTCTTTGTCGACAACCCTTGCCACGAATGCCTTGGTCGAAGGACAGGGTGGACGTGTTGCGTTGGTCTATATCGGGTTCAAGGCGCGGGATCTGGAAAAGCACGGGCTTGCCGATGCTTTGAAAGGCGATCCGGCGCTGGTGATTGACGGAGGGCACAGCCATGCGGGCAATCAGGCGATGCCGTTGGATATCGCGGCTTTGGAAGAATTCTTAGGCTCTAACACGGGGATATCCGGCTTTGCTGTGGCCTCGCAGTTTGCCACGCGGAACCCTGCGCATGAGCTTGAAGCGGCGCGGATCATCACCCAACGGACCGGCGCGCCGGTGACGTGCTCTCATCAATTGTCGGCGAAATTGAACGGCCCCAAGCGGGCGGTGACTGCGGTGCTGAACGCGCGGTTGATCGGCATGATCGACCGGCTGATCGGACGCGCGCAGGACACGTTGCGCGATTTGGGTGTCACGGCGCCGATGATGGTGGTGCGCGGCGATGGCGCGTTGATGAGCGCCGAGCAAGCGCGCGAGCGGCCAATCGAAACCATTCTGAGTGGCCCGGCGGCGTCGATTGTTGGGGCCAGTTGGCTGACCAATGTCGAAAACGCCTTGGTTTCGGATATTGGCGGGACGACCACGGATGTGGCGTTGATCAAAGACGGCAAACCGGCGATTGACCCGGTGGGCGCGCGGGTTGGCGGGTTTCGGACCATGGTCGAAGCTGTTGCGATGCGCACCAGCGGATTGGGCGGGGACAGCCATGTACATGTGGTGACCGAAGGTTTGGCGGGTGGCGTTTTTCTTGGGCCGCGCCGTGTTCTGCCTGTGTCGCTGATCGCAGCAGAAGCAGGCGATGTGGTCCACGATGTGCTGGACGCGCAATTGCGATCTGCCACGCCGGGGGAACACGACGCCCGGTTCGCCCGGATTGTGCCTGGTATCCCATCGGATGGGATCGGAGCCCGTGAGGCCGTGTTGTTGGAGCGCTTGGGCGATCAGGTGTTGCCGCTGGATCAGGTCTTGCGCACGCGGATGGAACACAGCGCGCTGAGTCGGTTGGTGGACAGGGGCATTGTGCAGGTGTCTGGTCTGACCCCGTCGGATGCGAGCCACGTGTTGGGCCGGTTGGATGCTTGGGACAGTGCGGCGGCGCACAAAGCGATGGAGCTGTTTGCGCGCAAGCGGGTTGGGTCGGGGGATCGGTTGTCACCCACGCCTGAAGCCTTGGCGCAGATGATTGTGGATCAGTTGACGAAACAGACCGCTTTGACCTTGTTAGAGACTGCTTTTGACGAAGAAGCCGAAGATTTCGGCATCCCGCCAGAGCAACTTGCGCGTCATGTTTTGATGCAAAAGGGGCTGTCGGGTCATCGCGGTTTGTTGGCACTAGACGCGGCATTGAATGTGGATGTTGTCGGGTTGGGGGCCTCGGCGCCCAGTTATTACCCAGCAGTAGGGACAGAATTGCGGTGCAATATGATCTTGCCCGAACATGCGGGCGTGGCCAACGCTGTGGGCGCTGTGGTCGGGCGCGTCACCTTTCGGCGCAGTGGCACGGTGACCTCGCCATCCGAGGGGATGTATCGCGTGCATCTGGAGGCTGGACCGCAGGATTTCGGGGATTCAGAGTCCGCTTTGGCCTTGTTAGAGACTGTATTGCGCCAAGAAGCTGAACACGAAGCCAAAGCTGCCGGGGCCGAGGATATCCAGATTTTGGTCGACCATGACATTCGTACCGCGCGGATTGAGGCACGGGATGTTTTCGTCGAAGGCATGTTGACGGTCGAAGCCAGTGGACGCCCGCGCGTCGCTTTGGGGTAGCGTGTGACGTCCACATGCGACAGAGCTGGCGGTTTCTGAACAGGTTGGCCCGCATTTCGGGGTATCTTGAGTGCGGACCAAGATGAGGACGGACATGCGACATCAGCAAGAGAGACTGGATCTGGCGGCGAGTTTGAGGCTGGCCGCCCGCAACGGATGGCAACGGGGTGTGGACAACCATTTTTCAGTCGCGGTGGATGATGACCATTTTCTGGTCAACGCGCGGGGCTTGCATTGGTCTGAGATCACTGCATCGAACCTGTTGTTGACCAATCACGACGGCACTGTGGTTGAAGGTGACGGAGAGATTGAGGCGTCGGCGTTTTACATCCATTCGCATATTCACCGTGCCGTGCCTCAGGCCCGTTGCGTTTTGCATGCGCATCCGACCTATTCAACGGCGCTTGGCTGTATTGAAGGGGGGCGGTTGGAGAATTGCCATCAGGACGCGCTGCGGTTTATGGGGCGGGTCGCGTATGACGGAGATTTCAGCGGTTCGGCCTTTGATGACGGCGAAGGGGGGCGGATCGCCGCGACCATCGGGACCGGCAATGTTGTGGTGATGGCCCATCATGGGGTCACGGTTGTGGGGGAGACTGTGGCGCGCGCGTATGACGATTTCTACAACTTTGAAGTGGCGTGCGAATATCAGCTGACTGCTATGGCCTCGGGTCGTCCGCTTGCCATTTTACCGGATGATGTCGCCGAAAAGCTTGCGGCGAATATGTGGGATGACCGGCAGATCGAGTTTCATTTTGCAGCGATGAAACGTCTTTTGGATCGGGATGAGCCAGAGTACGCCCAATAGCCCGAAACGAAAAACGCCCCACCGAACCGGAGGGGCGTTGATTTTGGTTATTCTGCGGCTTCTGAGCGCTTTGGCAGCACCCAACCGGGGCGGGCAAAGTGGCAGGTGTAGCCGTTGGGCAGCCGTTGCAGATAATCCTGATGCTCGGGTTCGGCATCCCAGAATTCGCTGACCGGTTCGAGCTCGGTGACGACAGTGCCCGGCCAAATGCCGCTGGCGTTGACGTCCGCGATGGTATCCAGCGCCACAGCTTTCTGTTCCTCATCCACAAAATAGATCGCCGAGCGATAGCTGAGGCCGATGTCGTTGCCCTGGCGGTTGGCGGTGGTGGGGTCGTGGATTTGAAAGAAGAACTCTAACAGTTTGCGATAGCTGGTTTTCGCTGGATCAAAGTGGATCTCGATCCCTTCGGCGTGGGTGCCGTGGTTGCGATAAGTAGCGTTTGGGACGTCCCCGCCGGTATAGCCAACACGGGTTTGGGTGACGCCGGGCAGTTTGCGGATCAAGTCCTGCATGCCCCAGAAACAGCCCCCGGCAAGTACGGCGCGTTCGGTGCTCATGCGATATCCTCCACTTGGTTGATGTAATCTGCGTAGCCTTCGGATTCCATATCGTCGCGATGGACAAAGCGGAGCGAGGCTGAGTTGATGCAATAGCGCAATCCACCCCGATCCAGCGGCCCGTCGGGGAACACATGCCCCAGATGGCTGTCGCCATGGGTCGATCGGACTTCGGTGCGGACCATGCCCAAAGTGTGGTCTTGGATTTCCAGCACGTGGGCGGGTTCGATGGCTTTGGTAAAACTGGGCCAGCCGCAGCCGGATTCGTATTTGTCAGCCGAGGCGAACAGCGGTTCGCCCGACACGATATCCACATAGATGCCGGGTTCTTTGTTGTTCAACAGTTTGCCGGTACCGGGACGTTCGGTGCCGCTGTTTTGGGTGACATAGAACTCTTCGCGCGAGAGGGCGGCGATGGCCTGCGGGTCTTTGGTGTATTGGGTCATGCATCCTCCGGAATAGTGTGGTGAGGCAGTAAATGGGTCTGAGCCCGTGAAAGAAAAGGTATGTTTCATCGAGATCGCGGCAACGTGCAAGTGATCCAGCCCTCTTTTCACCGCGTATATAACTTTAGGAGGATTTACAGATGTTTCGGATTTTTTTGCTTACCATTTTGCTTTTGCTGGGCGCCGTCGCCCAAGCCACCCCTGTTAAAGGGACGTTTAACTCAATTGATGGGGGCACTCTGTCGGTCGAAGCGTGGCGCGGAAACCCCGTTTTGGTTGTGAATACCGCCTCGCAATGTGCGTTCACAGGTCAGTATGCGGCGCTTCAGACGGTCTACGATCGCTACAAGGACCGTGGGTTAGTGGTGCTTGCGGTGCCATCGGATGATTTCAATCAGGAACTGGCCAGCGCGGACGAAATAAAAGATTTCTGTTCGCTGAACTATGATTTGGATTTGCCCATGGCAGATATCACTTCGGTTCGCGGTTCAGCGGCTCATCCCTTTTATCGCGCGGTGCAATCCGAAACAGGATTTGTACCAAGCTGGAATTTCAACAAGGTTCTGATCGGGCCGGATGGGACTGTGGTCAAAACCTATAGATCAAGCACGCGCCCAGATTCGGCAAAACTCATCCAACAGATCGAAGCAATGTTGCGTTAAGTTGATTTTGGTGCGGGTTGTCGGGACAATTGGACAGCCAATATCCCAACTGTCGTGACAAGAACACCGATGCCATCCAAAACCCCAAGGCTTTCACCCAATAAAGCAGCAGCCACGCCAACGCCAAACACCGGGTTGAGAAAGTGGAATGTGGCGGCGCGGATGGGACCGATGCGATCCAGCAGCAGAAACCAGATAAGGGTTGCGGCCAGTCCGGGCACCAGCGTCGTATAGGCAAAAGCCAACAGGAACGGCATGGTCGGGTTGATGTGGATGGTTTCAAATACCGGCGCGGCGATAAACAGAATGCCGGAGCCGACCAGCATTTGCAGCCCGACGATCATCATGAAATTCCCGCCCGATGTGGCCCCGCGCACTGCGAGTGTCGCAAAGGCCAACGCCAGAGCACCCAGCCCGCATAAGGCAATGCCAAAAAGGTCGATGCCTTGTGAAATGCGCGCGCCCATGATGATGGCCACGCCCAGCATACCAGCAAACAAGCCCAGCACGCCCAAGGGTTTCAGTTTCTCACCAAGGAACAGCCAACTGGCCAGGGCCACGAGCAGGGGCATGGTCGAGGCGATGATGGCCGCGACCGAGGCCTCGACCGTTTGCATGGCGTAGAAATTCAGACCCAGATAGAGGGCGTTCTGGCAGACGCCAAACAGAACGGTGGCGAACAGTTGCGGGCGAGTCAGACGCCAGCTTTGACCCATGAGGCGGGCGATGGCCACGCCTAACAAACCCGAGATTAAAAACCGTAAAGCCAAGGAAAACAAAGGAGAGGCATCTGCAACGATGATCCGCGCTGAACTAAACGCCGAAGACCACATGAGGGCAAAGGCCAACCCCATGATAATGGCACGGATATCCATGATGTGTCCCTTTCAACAGATCGGCGGACAGTTCCGTATTTCCCCAAGGCGTGCAAGGGTGGAAACGAAGGCTAAAGTCACGATTTTGAGTTTTCAATTTTTGCAGACAAAGGATTTGAGAATGGCGGACTTTATCGGGACTGAAAACTCGGTATCCGTTCAAAGGCGGTTGCAGGATCGGCAGCCCATGATTGCCCAAACTCCGGGTTTAGTGAACGGTGGACGGGTGCTGCATTGTCTGGATCCGGATGCGGTCGGGTGGAGCGTGGTGCACCAACTGGCAAGCGAAGATAAGTTGATGGGGTTTCCGGTGATAGATCACGACTTGGCGCTTAGTTTGATCCACGACAAGCTTGGGCCGCATTGGAAAACGCCGGTATGGGATGCCCTGTTAGGAAGCAAAGAGCAGGTGTTGGCGGCCTGTAGCATGGTGATCGAAAGCGTCCCCTTGGCCACAGGATGGAGCGTTGTGCATCATAGCTGTCCGAATGCGGCGCAGCTTGAACAGGTGCAGGCGTTGAATGCCGAGACTGGGGTAGCGCCCTATCCTGCGTATTATATGCGGTCCGAGGCGGTGCCGGTGCTGACGACTTGTGTCTATGATGGAGCTGGAGATTTGATTGCGACGGCTTCGGTCGCAGATCGGTATCATCGGGACAGCCGATTGGCGGGGCATATGTTTGCGGGCATGGTGTCGGTAAGCGAAACCAAGCGTGGCCGGGGCTTGGGTAAGCTGGTGAATGCGTTGGCGTTGGTCGAAAGTCAGGTGCAATTTGGCTGGACGGTCGCAACCGAGCAGGTCGCGGCGGACAATGTCGCATCGCGTGCGATGATCATGGCATGCGGGCTGACACATGACGCAGGGTTGGTTTCAGTGGCGGCGATGAATTCAGACGAGACGTTTTCGCGGTGATGGAAATTGTAGAGCGTTAGAAGGAATTGAATGTGATGTTTAAGCAGATTTTGAATCAGCGTTGGCTTTTGATGTCTCTCTTGCTTGCCATGCAAATGGCTTTGATGAGCACGCCTTTGATTGCAGATGTTTATTACCGGTTGGATTTTGACTCGGCTAAGATCACATCCAAAGGAGTCAGTGAGAAAGGTCGTGAGTACCGGTTCCGAAAGGAGGGCGGCGGTATGCCCGGGCGGATCATAAAAGATCAACGCAACGGGTCCGCTGTGCTTGAATTGCGAAGCAAGCCCACCCCCTCTGGCCACAGTAAAGATCGAGCAGAATTGGAGATCTATTCCGGGATAACGTTCAACCGGGATTGGTTTTATGGGTTCGAAGTATTTTTGCCCACAGGGGTGAAAATGGATGAAACGTGGCAATTGCTGCTTCAGTGTCATCAGAATGGGACACAGAAATCTCCACCGATCTCACTCAACCTGGACGCAGGCGGTAACTTAGTTCTGATCTCACGTCGCGATGCGGACACATATAACCCATTGTGGACCGGACCGATGCCAAAGGGCCGTTGGGTGCCAGTTGTGTTGGGATTTCGGATGGGTGAACAAGGGCGTGCCCGACTGTGGGTCGACGCCAAATCGGTCTATGATCGCAGAGTTCCTTTGGGGTGGTCGCAAGGGGACCGGAAATGTAATTTGAAAACCGGGATATATCGTGGGGAATCTGATCAGGCGTTTCAGGTCCGTTTGGATAAGCTTGCGCTGGGAGACACCTATCGTGAGGTCGCCCCCAAGAAGTAGGGCTGCACTCGCACACAAAAAAGGGTCGCCCGATGGCGACCCTTTTCCGTAACTGTCGAAAGAAATCGATCAGCCGTTCACGCTGTCTTTGAGCGCTTTGGCAATGGTCATTTTCACGACCTTGTCGGCTTCTTTCTGGAACTGTTCACCGGTGGCAGGGTTGCGCACCATACGCTCAGGACGCTCGCGGCAATAGATCTTGCCAACGCCGGGTAGGGTTACGGCACCACCAGCAGACACTTCGCGAGTGATCAAAGCTGTGATTGCATCGAGCGCTGTGCCCGCTGCTTTTTTGTCAGTGCCCATATCCTCGGCCAGTGCAGCCACGAGCTGAGTTTTGGTCATAGGTTTTGCCATTTCTTGGTCTCCTTAACGTGCCCGATGACTTGGGCCTCATGGCGTAACACTAACGGGATGTTGTGGGTGAACACAACGAATAGTAGCGTCGAAAACCTGCAAAATATGAGGTTTTCGGCGATTTTTAGCCTTAGAGGAAGGCAGTTTCGTCGAAAGAACGCAATTTCCGGCTGTGTATGCGCTCTAAAGGCATGCCTCGCAGGGCCTCCATCGCGCGAATTCCGATGTTCAAATGGCGGTTCACTTGGGTTGTATAGAACTCGGATGCCATACCAGGAAGCTTTAATTCACCGTGCAGCGGCTTGTCCGAGACGCACAATAACGTGCCATACGGGACCCGGAACCGGAACCCGTTGGCCGCGATTGTGGCGCTTTCCATGTCCAGAGCTACGGCGCGGGATTGGCTGAGCCGTTGGACTGGGCCGGATTGGTCGCGCAGTTCCCAGTTGCGGTTGTCGATGGTGGCGACGGTGCCGGTGCGCATTACCCGCTTCAGATCATATCCGCGCAGCTCGGTCACCTCGGCGACGGCCTGTTCCAATGCGATCTGGATTTCCGCCAAGGCGGGGATAGGCACCCAGACCGGCAGGTCGTCATCCAAAACGTGATCTTCGCGCAGGTAGGCGTGGGCCAGAACAAAATCGCCAAGCGCTTGCGTGTTTCTCAGACCGGCGCAATGCCCGACCATCAGCCATGCATGCGGGCGCAGAACGGCGATGTGATCGGTGGCGGTTTTGGCGTTGGAGGGACCAACGCCAATGTTGACCAGTGTGATGCCAGAACCATCGCGCCGCTTGAGGTGATAGGTCGGCATTTGCGGCAGTTTCGCCGGAGGTTCCAGTGGCGCGTCGGGGGTGGTGATTTCCACATTCCCGGTGCTGACAAAGCTGGTGTATCCGCTGTCGGGGTCACCCAATTGCGCGCGGGCGTAGGCTTCGAATTCAGAGACGTAGAACTGGTAGTTGGTGAACAGCACGTGATTTTGGAAATGTTCGGCATCGGTGGCGGTATAATGTGACAACCGCGCCAGCGAATAATCAATGCGCTGGGCGGTGAACAGGGCCAGCGGGCCGGTGCCGTTTTCCGGGACATGGGTGCCATTGACGATATCGTCATTGGTTGTGGACAGATCCGGCACATCAAACATGTCACGGAGGGTGAACCCGGCGGCGCCCTCTTGTGGAACGGTGATGTTAGGGTTGGCGGCCACGGCGAAATGCACCGGGATCGGGGTGGTTGAAGCGCCAATGGTGACGGGTTGTCCGTGGTTCTGGATCAGCAACGCGATTTGCTGGGTCAGGTAGGCACGAAACAGATCGGGGCGGGTGATTGTGGTGGCATGTGTGCCGGGGTTCGCCACATGGCCAAAGCTGAGCCGGGTGTCGATTTGGGTATAGCTGGTCGTGGTGATCCGGATTTCGGGGTAATAGGCCCGAAAGAATGCATCTGCCGGGCCGGTGGCCAGCACATCGCTGAAACTTTCACACAGGAATGTAGTGGCTTGTGTGTACAGCTCTTCCAGCCGGGCAACGGCTGCAAGGGGATCGGTGAATTCTGTTGGAGCCGGGGTATTCGGGGTCTTCAAGGTGCTCATTCAGCGGGCTCCAGCAGGTCGATCATTTCAAAGGTACGCACATCTACCAAACCTTTGTCCGAGATGCGCAACTCGGGGATGACAACAAGGGCCAGTAGGGAATGTTGCATATAGGCGTTGTTGAGTGAACAGCCACAGGCCTGCATCGCGGCGACGAGTGTGTCGGCTTTGGCGGCGACTTCGGTGGCGGGGTTGTCGGACATCAGGCCGGCGATGGGCAGTTCGACCAACGCCAGTTCTTCGCCATCCTTGAACAGGGTGACGCCGCCGCCGACTTCGGCGAGGCGGTTGGCGGCCAATGCCATCTGATCCCGGTCGGTTCCGACAACAATCATATGGTGGCTGTCATGGGCAACGGTTGAAGCCATCGCCATGGTGCCGGTATAGCCAAAGCCCGAGACAAAGGCGTTTGTGACGCTGCCCGTTGCGCGGTGGCGTTCCACCAGCGCGATCTGGCAGGTTTCGCCATCCCCCTCGACCAAGCCATCTTGAACCGGGAGGTCCGCTTTTAGCGCTTTGGTCGGGGCTTGGTTTTCCACCATGCCGATGACATTGGCGCGCACGGAATTTGCCCCGTCAGGCGCGTAGATTTCAAAATCGGAGCCGGTCAGCGTGTGACCCAGGTGGACGGTGCCGCGTGCGTGGTCGGGCCAGTCGAAATGCGGACAATCCACTTGGATAGAGCCGTTTTCAGCCACGATTTGGCCCCGCGCGATGACGAGTTCGATTGGCAGGTCAGTCAGGTTCGAGCTGAGGATAATGTCGGCCCGACGCCCCGGCGTGATCGACCCGATGTCGCGTTCCAAACCGAAATGCGTCGCGGTGTTGATGGTGGCCATTTGCAGCGCGATTAGCGGATCGCATCCGCACGCAATGGCGTGACGCACAACCCGGTTCATGTGGCCGTCATTGACCAAGGTGCCCGAATGGCAGTCATCCGTGCACAATATCATATTGCGCGGATCTAGGCCCTTTTCGGTGATGGCTGTGATCTGTGTTTCCACATCATACCACGCCGATCCTAGCCGGATCATGGACCGCATACCCTGACGCATTCGGGCTATGGCGTCGGCTTCGCAGGTGCCTTCGTGGTCATCCGCCGGTCCGCCAGCAACGTAGGCGGCAAAGTTGGGGCCCAGATCGGGAGAGGCATAATGCCCGCCGACGGTCTTACCGGCGCGTTGGGTGGCAGCGATTTCCGCCAACATCTTGGGGTCGGCATTGGTCACGCCGGGGAAATTCATCATCTCGCCCAAACCGATGATACCGGGCCATGTCATTGCCTCGGCGACGTCATCCGGGGTGATTTCGTATCCGGTTGTCTCCAACCCCGGCGCCGAGGGCGCGCAGGACGGCATTTGGGTGAAGATATTGACGGGTTGCAACAGTGCTTCGTCATGCATCATGCGCACCCCGTCGAGGCCCAGAACATTGGCGATCTCGTGCGGGTCGGTGAACATCGAAGTGGTGCCATGGGGGATAACAGCACGGGCAAACTCGGCCGGGGTCAGCATGCCCGATTCAATATGCATGTGCGCATCGCACAGCCCGGGCAGCATATAGCGGCCATTGGCCTCGATGATCTGTGTGTCAGGTCCAATGCAGTGGCTGGCGTCAGGTCCCACATAGGCGATGCGACCTGCAACAACGGCAATGGAATGATCGGGGAGCGTTTCACGGGTGTGCACGTTTACCCATATGCCGCCTTGGATGACAGTATCTGCAGGCGCACGGCCTGCTGCTACGGCGATCAATTCGGGGGCGACGTCGGGCCAGCTTGGGAAAGGTACATGTTCCATGTCACAACTTTCCCGAATGTTGCGGCGGGTGCAACCCCCCGTGTTGCGGTATCATAAAATGGTCATATTGGGGTCGGGTTCTGGATCGCAGGGAAAGAGGACGGAATGTCTTGATGTGGTCGAGTGGACAGGGGCAGACTGGAGAGAGGTAAGCGAGCGGAGCAGGGCCAGTGGATTATGAAACGATAGATGCAGGCGGATTTGGGCGGTCTTTGCGTGGGATTGGATTGAATCTGCTGGTGAGGGATGTCAGGGCGGAATGCGTCTTCTTAGAGACTGTTTTTGAGATGAAATCTCATCAGGTGACGGCGGATTTTGCTATAGTCACCTATGGTGATCAGGTGTTTCAGTTGCATTCAGACCAGACCTATCATTCGAATCCCCTGCTGGGGCTGTTGCCAGAGAACCCTCCGCGCGGGGCGGGCTTGGAAATACGTCTGTACGAAACAGATCCCGACGCAGCCGTCGAGCGGGCCAAGGCAGTGGGTGCGATGGTGCTGCAAGAGGCCGCGAATAAACCCCATGGCCTGCGCGAGAGCTATATTTTGTGCGCGGATGGCTATGCGTGGGTACCCAGCCGCCCGACTTCAGACAGCTAAACCCATTCCATCCAACTGCGCGACCCTTGGTCTTGCGTCCTGCGGACAGCAGGGGACGGGCCAGGCAAGCGCGGGCTTTGCCCGCGCTTGCCTGGCCCAACGGGAGGAGTGGTCCCGGAAGGGGCCTGAACGACGGGCGGGAGGGGTTGGGTTCAAGCAGCCCGGTCAGCAGCCATTTCGGCGCGCAGCCAGTTTGTAAAAGCGATGGCGCCGGGGGTTTCTTCGGCTTGGGGGGACAGCAACAGATAATAGGCTTCGGGCATTTTTGCGCGGTGTTCAAAGGGGGTGATCAGACGACCCTCTTCAAGGAGGCGCCGCACAATCGTGTCATGTGCAAGACAAAGCCCACCGCCCGCCATCGCAACGGACAGGCTGACCATATAGGTCGTTGCATAGGTAATGGGCGGGGTATCCCACGTCATATCCTGATCTTCGGCCCAGTTTGCCCAATTCGACAGCAGGTTGGAACAGTCATACAGCGGTTGGTTTTGCAGGGTATCCAGCGTCACAGGAAAGTCAGGCGCGCAGACGGGATAGTAGTGATCCGTGCGCAGCAATTCGGTGCGGACTGTATCCGCCGGGCGCAAGGAATACCGCACCTCGACGGCCGCGCCTTCGGCCATTTCGCGGGGTTCCCACAACTCGGTTGAGATGGTCAGCTGGACCTCTGGGTGAAGGGCGCGAAAGGCGGGCAGGCGTGGCCCCAGCCAGTTCACAGCAAAGGTCAGGTTGGATTGAACCTGAACGGTGTTCTGTTGATCACCCAGAACCGCCCGTGTGCCGCGTACCAAGGTGCGAAACGCCTCTCGGACCACAGGCAGATAGGTGATCCCAGCCTCGGTCAGCTCTAACGCCCGTGGGCGGCGGTGAAATAGCGGACGCCCCAAATGCCCCTCTAGCGATTTAATCTGTTGGCTGACCGCGCTTTGGGTCATGTTCAGATCCCGTGCGGCCCCTGTGAACGACAGATGGCGGGCGGCCGCCTCAAAGGTCCGAAGCCAACCGAGCGGAGGGAGCGCATTTTGCATCTGCATAACCTTGGTATTAGTAATGCTAATGGAATACCCATGTTTTTTTCGTTGGTCAAACAGGGGCGGGGGATGCAGGTTTTAACCAGCTGAGACATTTACCCCGCCATTCCGGAGATTCGACCATGAGCGTAACCAACCTGCGACCCAATATGGATCATTGGTCCGAACGTGTTGATATGGCGGCCGCCTTTCGCTGGACGGTCAAGTTGAACATGCACGAAGCCGTGGCGAACCACTTTAGCCTTGCGGTGAATGACGACGGCAGTCAGTTCCTGATGAACCCGAACCAGATGCATTTCGACCGGGTCAAAGCGTCAAACCTGTTGTTTTTAGATGCCAATGACCCGACCACGATGGACAAACCCGGCGCGCCGGACCCGACTGCATGGGGATTGCACGGCTCGATCCATCGCCACTGCCCCCACGCGCGCTGTGTGATGCACGTGCATTCGATCCACGCCACGGTGTTGGCGGCGCTGGCCGACAGCAACATCCCCCCGATCGATCAGAACACGGCGACGTTTTACAACCGCTATGTCATCGACGAAGAATTCGGCGGTCTTGCGTTTGAGAGCGAAGGCGAGCGTTGCGCGTCAATGCTGAGTGATCCCAAGAAAAAGGTGATGATCATGGGCAACCATGGTGTCTTGGTGATCGGCAGCGACGCAGCAGATGCGTTCAACCGGCTGTATTATTTCGAACGGGCGGCTGAAACCTATATCCGCGCCCTACAGACGGGTCAGAAGCTGCGCATCCTTAGCGATGAGGTCGCCGAAAAAACCGCGCAAGAGCTTGAGGATTACCCAAGCCAAGCCGAGGCACATATGCGCGAAATGAAAGCGATCCTGGACGCCGAAGGATCAGATTACGCCAGCTAAGCGATTGGCGGGTTTGCTCCCGCCAGACGACACGCCAGAAAGGTTATCCCATGTTGGACACCCCTCCAGCCCGGACGCGCACGCTTGCCGCCCGGTACTATACGGACGCGCGGATTTTGGATCGCGAGAAAGAGCTGTTGTTGAACAGTTGGCAATTGGCGGGTCATGCTGGTCAGTTGACCAATCCCGGTGATTTCATCACGCTCAGCCTGTTTGATCAGAACATTTTCCTTGTCAAAGATCGTGCTGGTGACATCCGGACGTTCTACAACGTCTGCCCGCATCGGGGGCATCAATTGGTCACGGGATCGGGGAATAAGGCGGTTTTGACCTGCCCCTATCACGCCTGGACCTTTGGGTTGGATGGGGCGTTGCGGGGTATGCAAAAGCGCGGCAATACCGACGCGCCAGATCGCAGCACCATTGGGTTGTCGGAAATCCGGGTGGATCGGATTGTTGATTTCCTGTTTGTGAACCTTGATCCCGAAGCGCAGCCGCTGGCCGAGTTTGCACCGGGGCTTGAGGCGCAGATTCTGGCGTGTGTGCCTGACCTGCCTAATCTGGTGGTCGAAGGGGAGGCCGCCTATGGCCATACTTACAGCTGCAATTCCAACTGGAAGGTGATGCTGGACAACTATCTGGAATGCCACCATTGCGGCCCGGCACACCACTCGTTTGACGATATGATGGACATCGCCCAGAGCAAGTTTGATCTGCACCAGAACTATACCTATCAAAATGCCCCCACCGCGATGAAGGCTGACAATGCCGCCTTTCCGCTGGATCTGGGGCATGACGTGACCACGGGCCAGTTCTGGTTTCTGTTTCCCAACACCATCTTTGGTCAGTTTCCCGGCGCGCAGGGGTTTTATGCCTCACGGTTTGATCCGGTCACGCCGGATCTGACAGAGCGGGAGTCGCTGTCGCTGACCACTTCCGTGCCTACCGATCCGGGGATGGTCGAACGCGCGCGGTTGCGGGCCGAGTGGTCCACAGATGTGGTTGCAATTGAAGACCGCGATCTGTGTGAAAATGTGCAAAAGGGGCTGCACCAACGCGGATATACCCAAGGGTGGTACGTCACCGACCCGGACGCGCATGATATATCAGAACACGCGATGCGCCATTTTCATGACATTTACCTAAGCGCGATGGGCGAAACAGAATGAAGAATATCTATACTTATGGCGGCAAGCCTGCGCGTCGAAACCTGACGGTGGATTGTCTGCGCGCCAACAAGACGGCTGGCAAAAAGATGACCCAAGTGTCCGCCGTGACCGAGGAGGAGGCGCGCGCCTGTCAGGATATGGGGATTGATCTGATCACCATTTCCGATCTCGATTACGATGCGGTTCGCGACGGTGCGCCGGACACCTTCATCACCTCGAGCCAGACGATGTGCCAGTATTTTGAACCGCAAGAGTGCCTGACTGCGGCAATGAAGGCGGCCGAAAAGGGTGCGGATGCGATCTTTACCCCCCGCGGTATGGGCATCGTTGAACTGATCGCTAACGAAGGGCTTGCCGTGCAGGGCCATGTGGGACTGGTGCCGCGAAAATCGACCCTAACTGGGGGATTAAGGACATTTGGCAAGACCGCTGAAGAGGCGATGAAGCTGCTCGAGTGGATGCGCCGGTATGAGGATGCAGGCGCCGCAGCAGTCGAAGTTGAGTGTGTTGCGGTTGAGGCGTTGCAGGCGATCAATTCTAAAACCACCCTGTTGACCCATTCGATCGGGGCCGGGTCGGGTGGCGATATCATCTTTTCGTTCATGGAGGATATCTGTGGCGATGTGGAAAACCCACCGCGTCACGCCAAAGCATGGGGTGATGTGGCAACCATCCGCAAGGCGTTGGCGGCTGAACGGGACAAGTCCCTGACCGGGTTCCGCACAGATGTGCAATCGGGCGCGTTTCCTGACGCAGCGCACACCGTTGGGATGTTGCCGGGCGAGGTCGAAAAGTTGAGCGAAGCCTTGGACCGCTGGACCCCGCTGCACCAATAAAGACCTGAGTTTTGGCCAAGAGGGAGGCGCCAGAATGACCGACACGACCCCAAATCTGGATCAGATGTCCGCACCGTCTTCGGACGCGCAGATGCAGGATATGACGCGAGAGTGGAATTATCACCCGGAATTGCCGCTGCAGGATCCGTCGATCTTTCAGTGGCCGCCCAATCCCGCCTATTTGCTGGGGTGGTTGGCACGCAATTGGCTGACGCTGAGCGAGCGGGTGTGCATGGCAATCGCGGCTGTGGCGCTGTGGTATTTCTTTTATCCGTCGCTAGAAACGGCGCAGAGCTTTGCCTTTGGCTGGATCGCGCAGATCTATGTCATCAATTTTGTGATGATCTTTGTCACTGCTGGCACGCTGCATTGGTATTTTTACATGCGCAAGGCGCAGGGGAAAAAGCTGAAGTTCGAGCGCCGCGATCAGGGCAAGAACAACAAGCTGTGGGATTTCAAGGATCAGGTGCTGGACAATATGTTCTGGTCGCTTGGCTCGGGCGTGCTGCAACTGACCGCGTTTCAGGTGGTGACCATGTGGCTGATGGCGAATGGGTACACGCCTACGATTACATTCGCTGAAAGCCCGGTTTGGTTTCTGGCCTTTCTGGTGATCATTCCGATGTGGTCGGCGTTCCATTTCTATTGGGTGCATCGGTTGCTGCATCAGCCGTTTCTGTACCGGCGCGTGCATGCGCTGCATCACCGCAATGTCTGTATCGGCCCATGGTCGGGGTTTTCGATGCACCCGGTGGAGCACTTTATCTACCTGACCACGCTGTGCATCCACTGGGTTGTCGCCTCGCACCCGATACACTTGTATTTCCACATCGTGTTTCAGGGCCCCGGCGCCGCGATGAGCCATACGGGGTACGAGGATCTGCTGATCAAGGACAAACGCAAACTGGCGTTGGGGACGTTTTACCACCAGCTGCATCATCGGTATTACGAGTGCAACTATGGCAATCAGGAAATGCCGTGGGACCGGTGGTTCGGCACCTTCCACGATGGCTCAACCGAGGCCACAGCCGAAACCCGCGCGCGTAAAAAGCGGATGTTTGGGTAAGGATTGCATCAGCTTGGAATAACGGCGCACAGCACCCCGGGCCAGCGCCCATCCGCGGACAGGCGCTGGCCCTGTTGGTTGGACACCAGACCGTAAAATCAAGTCTGGTGTCCCGTAACCAGTGTTTAGTCGTAGGCCGCGTCGACGATGAATTCGACCTTAAGTTCGGGCCGGGCCAGTTTGGCTTCGCCGCAGGCGCGGGCGGGGGCGTGGCCTTCGGGGACCCAAGCGTTCCAGACTTCGTTCAGCCCGGCAAAGTCGCTCATGTCTGCCAGCCAGATTGTGGCGCGCAGCATCTTTTCGCGTGATGAACCCGCTTGGATCAGCAGGGCATCTAGACGGCGCAGGCATTCTTCGGTTTGGGCCTGGATGGTGTCGCCTTCGCCAACCTGACCTGTGATGTAGGCCACGCCGTTGTGCTTGACGATTTTTGAGGATCTGACCCCTGTTTCAATACGCTCGATCATGTGGTGTCCTTGGATGGTTTGAGGTTTCCTGCGGCCTTCAGTGACGGTCAAACAGGGAGAGAGCAAGATCGCTATCCGGTTGTTCGATGACAAATCGCGACACGGGGCGCTGTCGCGTGCATCAGGCCGAAAAACGACCGCAGAGATGTCGATATCAAAGGCGCGAGCGGGGTTTTGATTTGTACGGTTAGGACCAAGTGAAGGATCAGACCCATGTATGCCATCAATCGCTTTTTTCCGTTTGCTCCACCCGTGACAGGGCCGTTTGAGCAATCTGAAATTGAGAATTATGGACAGAAACATGACCGTTATACCCCCCAAAGACCGGCCCGCGCCGGGCCCGATGAGCCGTGAATGGCATTGGCATCCTGAACTCCCCTTAGGGTTTGCGCCCTTTTGGCACTGGCCACCCCGGCCCCAGACCGTGATCCGGTGGGTTTGGCAAAATTACCTGCAGGTGTCGGACCGATCTCTGTTTTTGTTATTGGCGCTGATTGTGGGGTTGTGGCTGCAACCTGTGGGGCCCGATCAGGCAGAATTTGCGCCGGGCTGGATGGCGTGGGTTCTGGTGCGCAATTGGATTGCATTGCTGGTGGTCGCGGGGGGATTGCACCTGTGGTTTTATGGTGTCGATGGGCAGGGCAAGCTGCTGAAATACGACCCGCGCCCCTATATGAAGCGTAAGAATGCGCTGTATAAATTTGGCTATCAGACGTGGGACAATATGTTCTATTCGCTGATGTCTGGCGCGCCGATCTATTCCGCCTATGAGATCGGGCTGCGCTGGATGTATGCAAATGGCAGTTTGACGACGTTGCAGTTTGGTGCCCATCCAATCTGGTTCGTGTTGTTGTTTCCGGTGCTTGCGCTTTGGCAGAGTGTGCACTTCTACGGGGTTCATATCGCTTTGCATCACCCCAAGCTGTATCGGCATGTGCACTCGGTGCATCATCGCAATGTGAATATGGGGCCGTGGTCGGGCACGTCGATGCATCCGGTCGAGCATCTGTTCTTTTTCAGTGCGATGCTGATCCTGTTGGTTCTACCCAGTCATCCGGTCCACATGTTGTTCTTGGGGTATTGGTTGCTGTTGGGTGCCGCGTCTTCGCATTCGGGGTACGAGGCGATCTGGGCGCGGGATCGGCAGCAGTTGTTGATCGGGGCCTTTTTTCACCAGCTGCATCACCGCTATTACGAGTGCAATTATGGCAACAGCGAAATGCCGTGGGATAAGTGGTTCGGCACCTACCACGACGGTTCCGAAGAGGCGACGCGGGTGACACGAGACCGCAAGCGGCGGATGCACAGTCAGTAGAGCATGGCGTTTGTTTTCTATATGAGTGCACTTCAGACTGGTCCGGTGAAATCTGGGGCAGTCTGGATCACAAATCAGAAGAGGCAGACCGATGAGCAAACCCCAAGTGACGATTACCTACTGCATTGGCTGCAACTGGCTGTTGCGCGCGGGTTGGATGGCGCAGGAACTGTTGCAAACGTTTCAAGAGGCATTAGGCGGTGTGACGTTGATTCCCGGGGAAATGGGTGGCGTTTTTGAGATCTCTGTGGATGGGCATTTGATTTGGGAGCGCAAACGCGATGGCGGTTTCCCGGATGTCAAAGAGCTGAAGTCACGGGTTCGGGATCAGATAGAACCGACACGTGACTTGGGGCATTTGGATCGCGCCAGCGAGGGGAGCTAGGTTGTCCAGTGGCGGGGCTCATATGATTTGTGAGGCAATTTAAGATTATCCGCTTGCCCTGCAATGTGGGTAATCTGAGAGCTGTTTCATTCTGCTTTGGCGGTCGATTTGAGCGGGGTGTTTTCCATTATGGCCAGTAGTGAAAAATCAAGAACCGCCCTTTATGCCTTGTCCAGCTAATGGTCCTTACGATGTGATGCCATGAAGTGTCAGCAGCGCGTAGTTGCTGCCATCTTTGCTTAGATCAGAAACGGATAAGCCCTGTTCGCAGACCTGTTGTCATTCAGATCCTTGTTCAGAACTCACCCTTCATTTCTTTTCAAACACAATTATTGCTTCGCCAAGGCGTACGCCAAAACGGGAAACATAGGCCCGATTCAAAACCCGGTCGTTTGTAAGCAACCACATCCAATCATCGAATTTGACGCGCATGGTTCCCTTTCGAACCGGCAGATCGATGCGGTAGGTCCAATTGAATGTGTCCCCATTCTCGCGACCTGTTGCGGCCTCCAAAACACCGGGTGCCGTACCTTTCCAAGTATCCTCGCCGGTTTTTTCAAGCGTCCAGATGCGCTGTTCCGTTTCACCGTCGTCATAGGTGAAATCCTCGACGAGTTTCAGATAGCGCCCATCCCAAGTCCCGGTAATCTGAACATCGAACCGTCGTTGGATATTGCCAAAAACATCTTGAAACTGCCCATGGGCAATTGTTTTGCCATCAAAAAATTCTTCAAGGTTGAACTGCCGATCAGAAAGGGTTTCGTCCTCTAAATTTGGAGTTCCGGAACAGGCAACCAGAGTTGAAAGGGCGAGAAGGGCAAATGTCTTTTTCATTGGTTTGTTTCCTGATTGCCTGCTCAAAAAGATCATGATGACCAAGGTCACGATGCCAACGACCGACACACCAATCATTGAATAGTTTGCAGAAGGGATGTTTGCGGCAATCACATCCCAGATCGCAAAATCCAACCCGGCAGGCTGTACCGGCCAAAACCCTTGGCCAACGGAAAACTGCTCAGGCCGGTAGCCCAAAAAATCGTTGGTCAAAAGTAACGACGGGGCAAAAACGATGGAGCACAGCGCAACCGCAATTGCCAGAATAGGTGTTATGCGTTCCGACATGTCGGATGCTCCTTGCTCACGGGCGGTGGTCAGTTAGTTCTGTGCTGCGGGGTCTTGGCGCATCGTCGCTATCAATTCGGCCACTTTGAAGCCAAACTTACGCATCTCGGATTTGTTCATGATGACGCCGCTTTCGGTGAGATAAAGCCAGTCAGTCGCGGTCAGGGTATGACCGCCAGCGTCTTCTGACAGCACGATCTGATATTCCATTTTGATGGTTGATCCTGACACTGTGCCACGCGCCTCGCCGACAATATCGTCAGCCGTGGCGGTAAAGTTGTTGCCCTCACCGATTTTAAGGAACCATTTGCGGCTTTGCTGTTTGCCATTGGAATAGATGAATTCTTCGCTCAGGGTGCCGGTGTCGCCGTCCCATTCACCGACCATTTTTGCAACGAAGCTGTTGGTCATCTTGCCGGTTGGTCCGTAAATCAGGCCTTCGGACAGGATCTCGCCCGACAGATGCGTTTTGAGCGAGAAGGCGGGGCCAGTATCGGCGTAGTCCGATGGATTCTGCGCGCGAAAGCTTAGAAACATGGATTTGGCAAACGCGATCACTATGACGAGTAAAAGCAGAACAGTGAGGAGTTTCATTTGGGTTGGTCCTCTGTGGGGAGCGCAAAAACCAGAGCCAGTGCGCCAAGTTTCAGGATGCAAGGAATAACGGCGTAAGAGATGTTAAGTGTGTTCAATGCCACAGCGCTGTTTGATGCGCCGGGGGTAAAGCCGCTTCGCTCAAGCAGGGGCAGAACGGTAAATGCGGCCAGTGCAAGGCCGAGCTTGCCGGCGAAGGACCAGATACCAAATGCCAGTGATGCCTTGAGGCCAGCCTTGGTCAAGGCCACGGAAAACATTGCAGGAAGGATCACCATATCGGCCCCCAGAGCTGCCCCTGATGCCAGGCAAACCAAAGCAAATCCTATCATATTGCCGGGGGCTAGGAATGCTGCGCCGACAAAGCCCAAAATGGCCAGCGGCATGGCGATCAACAAGGTGGTTTTAGAGCCCACACGCTGACTCATCCGCGCCCAGAGAGGCACGCTGAGGCCCGCACTAAGGAAGAACAGGATCAGCAAAGGACCCGCTTTGCCCGACAATTGCAGGCGATCCTCGACAAAGAAGAGAAACAGGGTGGATGTGATGGCAACGGGCAGGCTGTTGACCAGCGCAAGGACCAGCAACCGCAGTGCCCCCGCCTGATTGAGGCCTGCAAGCGAAAACTTGTCCCCTTGGACCGGGGCGCGGCGCCAGATGGGCAGGGTGATCACGGCTGTGATCAGGGCAAGCGCGCCGAGAAACAGACCAAATGCAGGATAGCCCTGCGCCCCGGCCCCCAAGGCGATAAAAAGGGTTGGCGCAATCGCGGCGATAACCACGCCTGCCAGCATGCCGCCTTCGCGAAAGGCGGCCAGCGTCATCAGTGCTTTGGGGGTCGGTTCTTTCGCAAGTGTCGCACTCCGCCCGTAAAGTAAGATCATGCCAAGGCTGTAGGCAGAGAATAGAAACACCAAAATCGCCACGAGTTGTGGCACCACATTTGGCCCTGATCGCGGTGAAAATAGTAGTGGAAATCCAATCGCCAGACCCAGGGCTGCGGCAGTGGCAAAAGCAGCTTGCGCACGCGGCCAGCGGTCTATCGCCCAGCCGATCAGCGGGTCCTGCACAAGATCAACCAGTCGGATCACCAGTAAGATGGTGCCAATGGTACCCAGCCCAATCCCAAGATTCACCGAGGCAAATCGAGGCAAATGGATATACAGCGGAATGCCAGCCGCGGCCAGCATCAGCGCATAAAGGCTGACACGCGGGTAAAGCATCATTCGCCCTTAAGTTTCCGGGTGAAGGATTCTGAACGGGTGTTGTCACCTAGAAAAATCGTCATGAAGCGGGTTTTGATCTGCGGATGTTTCAGCGTGCAGACGCGACTTCCGTTAAGCCAGAACCCGATCTGGTTCTGCCCTTTCGATACGGCGATGTAGCGATCGCCATTGCGCACGTCGTCAAAGCACTGCTCCAGTTGACCCCGCAACGGCAATGCCGTTCCTGTGCGGTTCAATTCGCGCATTGTGCCTTCGACTAGGTCGTATTCGGTCAGATTGCGCAGGTACTTGAGCTCGAGGCCAAAATCCTTGCTCCAGTCCAATGGCGCGCCGGATTTGGTGAACAGTCGCGCCTCGTATAGGGGGAATCCGATAAATCGAAATGTCGCTGCGCCACGCAATTCTGCGCCCGGCAGGGCCGAATTTATTGTGGACGCCTGTGAACTCAGGGGAAGAAGCAATGTAACGAACAATAGGGCCAGCTTACGCATGGGCCAGCTCCACCTGAACGACATTGGTGTGACCCACGGCAAAGGAGGCAGCGCAGATTTCAAGATAGTATTGCCAGTTCCGGAAGAAGGCCTCGCCATATCCCATTTCGGAAATCCGCAGCTTTTGCGCGTTCAGACGCTCGGCCCAGATCCGGCAGGTTTTGGCATAGTCCTGCCCGAAACCAAAACTGTCGCGAACTTCAAATCCTGCCGCTTTGGCCTGATTTTTAATCACGCTGTCCGACAAAAGCATACCGCCGGGAAAGACATATTGGCGGATGTAATCAGAGGAGGACTTGTAGGTGTCAAAAAAGCTGTCCTTGACGGTGATCGCCTGCAACAAAACCCGCCCGCCCTCGGCCAGGTTCCGCTTGAGCGTTGCGAAGTAGCTTGGCCAGTACCGTGCGCCGACGGCCTCGATCATCTCGATCGACACGATATTGTCATACTGCCCGTTGATGTCGCGATAGTCGCGCAGTTGTATGTCGGCGCGACCGTCAAGGCGGCATTCGGCATAGCTGTGTTGGTTGCGCGAGATGGTTACGCCGGTCACGTCACGGCCTTCCATACTGGCGTGTTCGGCAAATCCGCCCCAGCCACATCCGATTTCAAGCGTGCGCTCGCCGTCCCCAAGTCGCGACAGGGCACGTGCATTCTTGCGCGATTGAGCACGCGTCAGGTCATCATCGGCTTGTTCAAACAGCCCCGACGAATAAGTCATCCCTTCGTCTAGCCAAAGCGCGTAGAATTCATTGCCCACATCATAGTGCGAACGGATATTTTTTCGCGATCCGCGGCGCGAATTTGCCCGCATGACCGTATCGACCAACCGAAACTTGGCCTTATTGAACGGGTTGGCTTGATCGTAGCTGCCCAAATGCTCGCGATTGTTCATCGCCACAGACATCAACCCCTCGATTGATGGGGTGTCCCAAAGGCCCTGAACATAGGTTTCGCCCAATCCCACCTGCCCATGCGCCGCCATGGCTGACACTGCTGCCCAATCGCGAATGATCATTTCCGCCTCGGGGCCAGAATGACCAAACTGATACCGTTCGCCCTCGGGTGTGCGTAGGGTCAGTTGCCCGTCACGCAGACGCTCGCATGTCGACAGGAAGTTCGATTTCAGAACCTTGTTGGTCAAATGCATTTTCCATTCCCTTGAATTGGTGACGTTCATTGAGCGCTCGTACAATGCGCATAGCGCTGGCGATGCCGTCTTCGTGAAACCCGTTCCGATTCCATGCGCCGGCAAACCATGTCCGGTTTTGGCCCTGCATCTGGCGGATGTCCTGCTGTGCCTGCAGCGCAGCTTTGTCGAACACCGGGTGGGCAAATTGAACCTCGTCATAAATCGCCTCTTGAGGGATTTCGGTCGACGGGTTCAGGGTGACAAACAGAGGGTCGTTTTCTGGGATGTTTTGGAGCTTGTTCATCCAGTAGGTGACACCGATGTCGCCGTCCTGAGAACGATAGGCCCAGCTTGACCAGCAGGCGCGGCGGCGCGGCATCTGACCCGGGTCGCAATGCAACACAGCTTTGTTGGGTTGGTAGCGAATACTGCCAAGGGCATCGCTTTCGGCCTGGCTGGCGTCGTCTCCCAGCATTGCTAGAGCCTGGTCCGAATGGCAGGCAAGGATGATCTCGTCAAAGGCCAAACAAGGGCTGTCACCCGCATCAATGCGAACCTCGAAGGCGTCACGTTCCACCCGGTGGACCGGCGCGTTGGTATGAATGGTGCAGCCACGTGCAATCAAAGCGGCTTCTAGTCGGCGAACGTATTCGATGCTGCCGCCCTTGACCGTCCACCATTGATGCTCTCCAACCCCTGCCAAAAGAGCATGGTTGCGAAAGAATTGGACCAGGGATTTCGCTGGAAACCGGTCCACGTCTTCCACAGGGGTTGACCAGATCGCACCGCACATCGGCATCAGGTAATTATTGCGAAACCATTTACCCAAGCCAAGTTCATCGACCAGCTCGCCGATGGTTTTGTCGTCATCTTTGGCGGCGGCTTCTGCGCGTTTTCCAAACTTGATGATGTCGGCGATCATTTTGTAAAACTGGGGACGTAGCAGGTTACTCTTTTGAGCGGTAATCGACCCCATGTTAGACAGGCCATATTCCAACCACCCGTCGTTGATGCTCGCTCCAAAGCTCATCTCACTTTTGATTACCGGCACATCGAGGTCACGAAACAGCCGGGTCAAGTAGGGGTAAGTTACATAGTTAAACACAATAAACCCGGTATCGACGGGTTGATCACCGTGTTTACCTGCCATTACCGTGCGTGCATGCCCGCCCAACCGGGGCGCGGCCTCGAACAGAGTGACATCGTGATATGGTGCCAAATAGTAGGCAGCCGAGAGACCCGAGATGCCGCCTCCGACAATGGCGATCTTCTTTCGCGGTCCTTGGGTATGATCGAACATACTGTCCTCGTTCTTGTCATCTGATGAAGCGGTTACGGGGGGGGCAGAGGTTCGGATCATTTATTCATCGGAATTCATTTGAAAAATTTCGCTGCCAAGTGATCCAAACCCTTGAAGCGCGCGTAGTCAAGTTATGCAAATAGAACATATTCAGGCTCAAACGCATCACGCCCGACGGGGGTCACTCAAAAATGCGTTCAACTATGGCGTTGATTACGTGATGACCGACCTGAGCTCAGAGACGCCCCGGCTTTTGTCGCACAACCGCTTTAACCTCTGGTCTGTGCATGACCGACATCATGGGGGAACACGCGGCGACGGTCAGGGCGCGGCGTGGTTCAAGGCATTGCTAGACAGCCGTGGGCTTCAAGCTGAAGGCAGGCAGCTTTTGCTGCTGACACAGCCCAGCTTTCTGTGGTTCCATTTTAACCCTGTCAGTTTCTGGATTGCGCTGGTTGATGGCACCCCGCGCGCATTTGTGGCTGAGGTCAACAGCACCTTTGGACAGCGCCATTGCTATTTCTGCGCGCACCAGGATTTTCGCCCGATCGAACCGGGCGATACGCTGATAGCCGACAAGCTGATGCATGTTTCGCCGTTTCAAAAAATCGCGGGCCACTATCGGTTCAATTTCGACCTGAGCGACACCCGCATCAACATCCGCATTCTGTTTGAAAACGGGGACCAAGGTGTTTTGGCGACCCTCTGTGGAACGCGCCGTAGGGCGACTAGCGGTTCGCTTCTCTGGGCCGCGATCCGCCGCCCGTTGGGTGCGGTACGGGTGCTGACGCTGATTCATTGGCAGGCAGCAATTCTCTACCTCAAACGCGCCCCATTTCTAAAAAAACAACCCGCGCCTGAGCGGATGATGACGGACGGCCAAACTCTGCGCAGGGTCGGGAAATGACATCGTTTTCTGGTAAAACCTATTGGCTTGTCGGGGCCAGTGAAGGCCTTGGCCGAGCTTTGGCGCAATGTCTGGATGCCCAGGGTGCGCGCCTGATTCTGTCGGCGCGCAATGCGGACCGGCTGAACAGTCTTTGCAACGAATTGACGGACGCGCGCTCCGTGCCGCTGGATGTGACCGACACCGATGCCGTGCGCGATGCGGCTGCATTGGTCGGAGAAATCGATGGTGTGATCTACAATGTGGGCGCCTATGAGCCTATGCGAGCCACCGAATGGGACAGCGACGCGGCGATTGCCATGGCGGACGTCAATTTCATAGGCGCACTGCGTGTGTTGGGCGCGGTTGTTCCGCGACTCATAAAACAAGGGCGCGGTGACATTACCTTGGTCGGCTCATTGGCAGGGTACCGTGGGCTACCCGCAGCGATCGGCTATGGGGCCAGCAAGGCTGCGTTGGTCAGTCTGGCGGAAACCATGCGTTTCGACCTCAAAGACACCGGGGTGACGGTGCGCCTGGTCAATCCCGGATTCATCAAGACCCGCCTGACCGAAAAGAACAGCTTTCGGATGCCAATGTTGATGACGCCCGAAGACGCTGCTCAAAGGGTTTTGAAGGCTATGAAACGGTCCCGCTTTCGCACTGATTTCCCCGCGCCATTCTCTTGGTTGATACGCAGCGTGGACGCATTGCCTGATCTGTTCGTTTACCGAGGTAAGTGAGCCAAACCACCTTGGATAAAGAGGGCTTGCACGCATTGGGGTGGCCTTGGCCTTGCCCACAAAAAACGTCCCCTGATAGCAGTTCGCGCGCATCTGGCCGGAGTGCGGGGCGACACCTTTCCGACGGGCCATCTTAATGCGGTCGAATACGCCTGATTTGAACATCTCCAGCGGTTAGGGATGCAGCTTGAAGCCCGGAGCCAAACCTTCCTCGACCTATGCAACTAATGTTTAGATTTAGCCCAACTGCATCTGGTCAGTCATGGTTATTTGGCATGTATTTTTTATGTTTGGGGCCTTGAATAGTGGGGCTATGAAATGAAAACGGCCTATGCGTTCCGAATTGAACGCATAGGCCGTGTTTTTCTCCCACGAAAGAACTTTGGCGTGGGTTTGTGATTAGTGGCAAGCCGGGCGCGTGCCGGGCAGCAGCACTTTGTCCACCACATGGATCACACCATTGTCGGCCTGAATATCCGCGATGACCACATTGGCCATCTGGCCGGTGCCATCGGCAATTGTTACCCCGTCCGCACTTGCAGTGATGCACAGGCGTTCACTGGCCAGAACTGGTTTGAAATAGTTGGACCCGGACGGGATCATGTCTGCCGTCAGTTTACGGTCATCAACATGATACAGCAGCACGTTGGTCAGCTGGCCTTTGTTCTCTGGCTTAAGCAGGGTTTCAACCGTGCCCTCGGGCAAGGCAGCAAAAGCATCATTAACTGGGGCATAAACGGTGAACGGGCCGGGACCGGACAGCGTTTCGGCCAGGCCTGCAGCGGTGACGGCGGCAACGAGTGTCGAGAACCGATCATCGCCGGCTGCGATCTCTACGATGGTGTTGGCCTGTGCAGTGGCAGCGGAAAGGCTGAGTGCGGCGGCGGCAATTACGCTTTTCATTTTCATCTTCATGGTAAGTCTCCGTGTCGGTGGGCGTGGTCTGCCCGGTCTGAATTAATGTTCGTATAAGAAATACGCCGGGGCCCGACTTATGGATCAATCGTTCACGGTTTTGTGGCCTAAATACTTGAAAAAAAAGAACCACCAGAAAACTGGTGGCTCCTAAACACGTATTTTTTGTAGATATAATTCTAGATCCTAAACAATGGCTGTAGCAGTCTTGGAACCAGCGCACGAAACTGCAGGCGCGCGTCCGTGGCCGCCAGGCAAATGCAGGGATCGCCCGGATCGGCAACCGGTGTATGTTCCAGATCCTCGTCTGCGATCTCCAGATCACCGACCCCGAAACGGCCAGTCTCATCACTAAAGCTGCCCTGCAGAACGAGTGTCAGTTCAAGACCATTGTGGCTGTGATCGGGAACTGCCTGCCCCGGCGGGATGTAAAGGAGACGCACGGATCCGTTGGAATCCGCTGAGAGAATATCTTGACGCACGCCCATGCCCAGTTTTTTCCAACGTGGCGCGCGGCCCTTCATTGCCTCCATCACCGGCCCGGGGAACATCCCGTTGCGTTCGTAAACCGGTTCTGGCGTGTAAGATGCGTCCAGCTGTGCGAAAATACTGTCTTTGAGAGACGATGAAACGGCGACTGCAGCGGTTTCTTCTAGAACGGCACCGCCGACAGCTTGATGCGCTTCCAGCGCAACACGGCACTGTTCACAAAGCGACACATGGCTGGCCACAGCGACAGCAAAAGCATGTGGAAGATTGCCTGCCGCATATGCTGCAAGCATGGCGTCAGGGATATGGTGTTTTATGGCACTCATTGCTTGAGGTCCTTCAGCTCGTGTCTCAGGCGTTCCAGGCCAAGCCGGATCCGCGACTTTATGGTTCCAAGGGGCAGGCCGGTCTGGGCGCTGATCTCCTGATGGGTCAACTCGCCCAGATAGGCTTTTTCAATCATTTCGCGCTGCTCGGGTTTGAGCGTGGTAAGCGCTTGTTTCAAGTGTCCGGCTTCCTGTTCTATGCCTAAAATCTGACTGGCATCGGGTTCTGACCCGGGATCTTCTTTCAGTTCTTCTGGCATCGGACGATTTTCTTTTCGCGCGATGTCTATCTGCCGATTGCGGGCGATTTGATAAATCCAGGCGGATACTTGGGCTCGATGCGGATCAAACATTGCCGCCTTACGCCATATTGTCAGCATCACGTCCTGAACAATTTCCTCGGCCTGATGCGGTGATGCGCCCGAGCGGATGATGAATCCCTTAAGTCGTGGGGCAAAGTGATCGAACAACGCCGCAAATGCGTTTCGATCACGATTGTCCCGAATGGCGATCATCCATCGGGTCTGTTGTGAATAGTCGGTTTTACTTTGTGACACAGATGTTCTTTCGTGACGACGCACCACAGAGGCATGCCGAGAGCTGCGCGGGATATCAAGAGTTTGTGTCAACATACCCGTAATACGCGGGCCTGTGAAATGCGGATCACATTTTTTAGATTTTCTTCTGTGAATGGTACCAAAACCCGTAGAAACACACAGGCATTTGGCCAAATCGGAGGTCTGTTTGCACCCGCCGGAGTGTCTTGGATCTGACGCATACCTTGGGGTCGATCCGCTTTAATCTTTCAACTGGAAACAGCGCTTCTATGCATCACCGATGGTGGGATGATTGTGTCACCAGAGCCCAAGTTGGCATTTAAGTGAACCCGAAACGGATCAGATTGATGCAAAACCGCTATTCCGCTTCGACCTTCAAAACGACCATGAATACGCGCTCGAGAAGTCAAAACAATCTGACATCCGAAACAGCGATGTCCGCTTGAAAAACGCGACCCACTGCAACGATGCCGATGCGACGCAATTTAGCGGGATTGAGAACTTTGTCCGTCTTGTGAGGTACAAAGACCGAAAAGGGAAATCGCATTGTTGTCCAATATGACGGTGCCCAAAAAGGCGCTCGGAAGGATTGCCACGGTCGGTCAAGATCATCTGTTCGAAGCCGCAGGTCATAAGTCTCATCATTGCCAAAGACATCAATCTGGATGCCGCCCCAGTGGTTTGCATCCAAACCTGAACTGTCCCGCTTCAGATCTGATGCCAACTGAATGAAGCCACCGTTGTTTTCCAGCGAAACCTTTCCGTTCAGTCGTGTCGCGCTGCGTCCACCCACAACCTGATCGGAAATTTGACCGCTTGAGATACCGCCCATGACGGTATCAGCAACAAATTCCCAGGTTGTTTCTAGTTTTGACATACAGTCGGTCCTTTCAATGTGGTCTCAAACCAGAGTGTGCGCGTCAAACTGTTGTTGATATTGACGTTGGTTGTCACGGATCGCTACGAGGCGTCTTTTGACAGCGGTCACAAAAATCGAAGCGCCGTCTTTCACCGGATCTTTGGAAACGCAATTCTGATCAAATGGTCATTTCGCCCATTTCCTAGTGCCGCTTTGTTTGCGGATTTGAGGCTTTAACGCCAAGGCGTGCAGCAAGCCGCGAGATTGTCGGACGGATCACCAGAAAGCCTCTGTAGGAAAGCTCAATTATGGGCAGCACTCCGGGAATGCTTGCCAAGCGGAACGCCCACGTCCAACCAGGAGCGATACGCCAGATTTCGGCAAAGGCTATTGCCCCTGAAAGGAGTTCCCCGTTCGCCCTGCGAACATGAAACCGGCTCATTGCGTCTTCGACTGTAAGGTCCGATCTTAGGTCGACACCTTGCGCGGAAACGTCGACCAAATGTAGTTTCCCTGCACCTATCTTCGACGCATAGTGATTGATCTCTGCAGTGCAAAGTGGGCAAGACCCATCAAAATAGACGATGGGCGTGTCATCTGCGATGCTGCCATGCGATTTTGCCTGCAATAAGATGACGCCTTCTTGTGTATTCTGCATCATTATTTTCCTTTGTTTATCAACGAAAAACTGCATCGGGTGCTTGGTTTTCTCACCGCATCAGCGGGCCTCATAGGCTGCGAGAGCCCTTTGCCGTCCTTCAGCAAGTCCGATAATCGGGGTTGGGTAAGGATCATCCGGTGACAGCCCCCAAGCACGCGGACAGGCATCGAAAAACGCCATGGCTTCCGGGCCGGGGTCCGATGCTTTCTCGGCCAAATATCTTTGAATGTACGTCTGCTCCGCGTCGAATTTTTGGGCCTGCGTTTCGGGGTTGAAAATGCGGAAATAGGGCGCGGCATCCGGTCCGCTCCCTGCAACCCATTGCCATCCCAAGGCGTTCGCTGCGGGGTCCCAGTCAATCAGACACTCTTCGAACCATTTCTGTCCAATACGCCAATGCTTGAGCATATGTTTGGTGAGAAACGATCCAACAATCATGCGGCCACGATTATGCATTTGGCCTGTGACATACATTTCTCGCATGGCAGCATCGACGAGGGGAACACCTGTCCGACCCTGTTTCCATCGCAAGACTGCTTCGTCTTCGTGGTCCGACCAAGGGAAGGCATCCCACTCGGATCTCCAGTTTTTATGAGTGATTTCGGGGGTGTGAAAAACCAGATGGTAAGCAAATTCGCGCCATACGAGCTCTTTCAGGAAATGCTCTGCTCCTCTTTGGCCTTCTTGAAGCGCGCGAAACCCAGCATGCCAGACCGTTCGTGGCCCGATCTCCCCCCAAGCCAGATTTTCAGACAGGCGGGAGGTTGCGCTTTGCGCCGGAAAGTCGCGGCGATCCTTGTATTCACCGATTGATCCGCGCAGAAAATTGGCTAGACGCGCATTGGCCGCAGGTTCGCCAACATTGACATGTCGGGTCAAAACATGCGCCCCCCGATCCATATCTTTATCGAGTGCCCAGTCTTGAAGTCGATCAGAATCCGGCCAGATCTCGGGCGCTAAAAGGCGCTGCGGCGCAGGGTCGGGCGGCGCAACATCCAGATCTTTTACGGCTCGCCACATCGGGCTGTAGACCTTGAAGAAACCGCCCTGCTTGGTCTTGACTGCCCAAGGTTCGAACAGAAGGTGGCCAGGCCAGCTTTTCGCCTCGAAACCCGCGTCTTTTAGTGTCGTTTTGACCTTGGTGTCTCGAACAATTGCGTTGGGATCGTAGGCACGGGTCCACCAGATGTCACATGCACCAGTTTCTTGCGCCAGAGCGAGCAGTTCGTCTGCAGCTGTTCCGCGACGCAAGATCAGCTGAGATCCAACTTGCTTCAGGCGGTTTTCAAATTGTTCAATCGCTTGAGACAGGCGCCATTTCGGAGCCGCTCCGAAGGTTTCTACAATCTCATCCAGCAAGACCACCGGAATTATGGGGCGCCCGCTTTTGCTTGCTTCAGAAAGTGCTGCGTGATCCGCAAGTCTGAAATCTTTGCGAAACCAGATAATGATGGGTTTTGAATTGGTCATCTCTACGCACTTTTTTGATCCTACTTTCAGTACGAAGAACAACCAAAGATGGTTCAAAAAACAGTTTGGATCTTGTTTGTGATCTTTGTTTGGGTTTGATCCGTAACATCACCAAAGAAATACGAGCAACCCGATTACCACGCGGGTTCAGATCTTATGGGGTGTTAATCCGTGCGAAAAAGCGAATTGCCAAGTAAAACCTGTCAGGTGTGTTCCCGCCCGTTTTCGTGGCGTCGAAAATGGTCGAGATCGTGGAACACCGTTCGATATTGTTCCGAACGCTGTCGCAGGTCGCGAAAGGCAAAGGTATGATGATGCATCGTGCGCTTGTCATTGGGGCGTCCGGAGGGATTGGTTCGGCGCTTTGCTCGGCTCTCGTATCTAGTGGCACCGAGGTGACGCGGCTTTCACGCTCTGCCGACGGGTTCGATATTACCGATCCCGCAAGCGTCGAAAGTGCCATGAACGAAATCCATGGATCATTCGCTACTGTCCTAATTGCCAGCGGCATTCTGGCCCCCGAAAGTGCGCGACCCGAGAAGTCGCTCGCTGAGATTGACGCAGAAAACATGGCGCGGGTCATGGCGGTGAATGCCATTGGTCCGGCGCTGGTTTTGAAAAACCTGCCACGGCTTTTGCCACGAGACTCGCGTTGCGTTGTGGGAATTCTCACCGCGCGCGTTGGGTCAATTAGCGATAATCACCTAGGCGGCTGGTACAGCTACCGGGCAGCAAAAGCGGCGGCCAATCAGATTGTGCGCACGGCCGCGATTGAGATTGCAAGAAAGCGAAAGCAAGCCATTGTTGTCTCTTTGCATCCGGGCACGGTGGATACCTCGTTTACCAAAGCTTATCCTGGGCATTCAAAGGTGGCACCAACCGAAGCGGCCGCGAACCTTATAACGACCCTTGATCAGCTATCACTGGACCAGAATGGTGGCTTTTTCGATTGGTCAGGGAACCCTGTCCCATGGTAAAATCGCGTCTTATCTTGGTTCTTGGTGACCAGCTCAGCACGGACATTTCTTCCCTGCGAATGGCTGATAAAGAGCGGGACGTGGTCATCATGGCCGAAGTTTTGGCAGAGGCGACCTACGTTCCGCACCATCCCCAAAAGATTGCGCTTGTTCTGGCTGCAATGCGCAAATTTGCGCTGTCTTTGCGAGAAGATGGCTGGACAGTCGCCTATAGCAAACTCGATGATGAGGCCAACACGGGGTCAATTCCGGGCGAGCTTGTTCGCCATGCCTCAGAATTTGGGGCGGATGAAGTCATTGCCACGATCCCCGGTGAATGGAGGTTGATAGCGGCACTGAACGAACTCCCGCTTGTCGTGCGCCAGTTGCCCGATGACCGCTTTGTCACTTCACCCAAAGATTTTGCAGACTGGGCGGAAGGCCGCAAGGAGCTGCGAATGGAGTGGTTCTATCGGCAGGTTCGGCGCAAAACAGGTCTGTTGATGGAGGGAGACGCACCAGCGGGTGGAAAGTGGAACTATGACAGCCAAAACCGCAAGCCTGCCCCAGATGACCCCCGCCCTCCGGTATCGCCCGAATTTCAACCCGACGCTATTGTCGCGGAGGTGCTTGAGCTCGTCGAAGACCGTTTCGCGGAGAATTTCGGGGAGTTGCATCCCTTCGTGTTCGCAACGGATCGAAAACAGGCGCTTGTGATTCTGGATCACTTCATATCTCAGGCGCTTCCGCGTTTTGGTGACTATCAAGACGCCATGGTGTCGGGTGAGCCGTGGCTTTGGCATGCGGTCATCTCGCCATATCTCAACATCGGTCTTCTGCAACCAATGGAAGTTTGCCAACGTGCTGAGGAAGCATGGCGTGCTGGTACCGCGCCACTTAATGCAGTTGAAGGGTTCATCAGGCAGATTATTGGTTGGCGTGAATATGTGCGGGGCATCTATTTCTTAGAAGGCCCGGAATACACGTCACGAAATGCGCTGGACCATAGTCGCCCGCTTCCTGCTTTTTTCTGGGGCGGTGAAACACACATGCGCTGTGTTCGCGAAGTTGTGGGTCAAACCCGAGATCACGCCTACGCTCACCACATCCAAAGACTGATGGTCACGGGCAATTTTGCACTGCTTGCCGGCCTTGATCCAGCCGCGGTGCACGAATGGTATCTGTCCGTTTTTGTCGATGCGTTCGAATGGGTCGAAGCGCCCAATACCATTGGGATGAGCCAGTATGCAGACGGCGGGGTGGTCGCATCCAAGCCGTATGTTTCATCGGGCAACTATATATCCAAGATGTCCGACTATTGTACGGGCTGCCGCTACGACGTTAAAGCCAAGACCGGCGCGCAAGCTTGTCCCTTCAATCTTCTCTACTGGCACTTCATCGAACGCAACCGGGACCGCTTTGAACACAATCCCAGGATGGCCGTCATTTACCGAAATTGGGACAAGCGTGATGCAGGCCAACGAAAAGTGGTAATGGATGATGCGGCGGATTGGTTGGGTCGGTTGGACGCGGGCGAGACTGTTTAAGCACCTGAGCTAGAATTTGGGTGCAGCAGCGATGTCAGCTTTGGTCGGCAGGGCAGATGTTTTATATCGTTGGATGAAAGACAGCTAAAGACTGACACCCGTCAAATAAAAAGTCGATGTTAGTCTCTAAGACGGTGACCTGCGCGTTGCGTCGCTTCAAGGTTGCTTCGATCTCAAAGGGTATGTTCTCTTTAGGGCATTCAAGAACAAAACGAACTATAATAGATGTAGATCTTTTGGATCGGCTCTACGGGTTTTCTCAGTTAAAATGGGCTAGCGGCAAATCTGAGACCCATGTTTTTTGTTTGGCAAAAAACGTCCTTAATAAAAGAAAGACAAATGTGATGCTCTTCAATCCCGAGAACCACACCAAAAGCGAACGGCACATAAAAATCTACGCATACTGCGAACTGGCGTACACAGTGGTCGACTTTTCCGCCGCCGCGCTTTTCGTGGTAGGAAGCATTTTGTTTTTTAGTGAAGCGACAGTGATCGCTGGCACGTGGTTGTTTCTGATTGGGTCAGTCTTTTTTGGTCTCCGCCCTTCGATCAAGCTTTTCCGGGAGCTTGCTTACTTGCGCATCGGGGACTTTGGAGATGTCGCCAAAACCCTGAAGTAACGCCAGAGCGGTTGCCCGTCCGAAGCGGTTTCATGCCGTATTGTCATGCCGATTGTGGGACTTTGCCAAGGTTGCACAATTGTGCATCGCTGCTGACCGCAGAACCGAAGATCATAATCCATAGTGAATGACACACTGCTTTCGGGGAAATCGACAGAAGATTTTGCGGGCATAACAGTTACGCGCTACCCCTCCAGCCGCGCGCCGGTTTCTTGGTCAAAGAAATGTAGGTTCGATGGGTCAACGCGGAACTGAATAATCTCCCCAGTAACCGCATGGTGCACGCCCGGAAGACTCAGCGTGAAGGCATCATTGCTCCCCGTGATCCGCCCATGCAGCAGGGTATTTGCGCCCAGAGGTTCACCCATTTGAACTGTGATGGACAGCGGTCCACTCGGATCAGGGATGATGTGTTCGGGACGGATACCGACGGTCACTTTTCCACTGGTCTTTAGGTGCGTTGGCAGTTTTGCATCACCAACTTTCAGACCATCAGACGTGATTTCCCCGTCCAGAACATTCATCGACGGACTACCGATGAATTGCGCAGCAAATAGGGTTTGTGGGCGTTCATAAACTTCGAGCGGGGTTCCTATTTGTTCGGCCCGCCCTGCGTTCATCACGATCATCCGATCCGCCATTGTCATCGCTTCGACCTGGTCATGGGTCACATACATCGAGGTGATGCCAAGACGGTTTTGTAGATCGCGGATTTCGAGGCGCATCTGCACGCGCAGCTTTGCATCAAGGTTTGAAAGGGGTTCATCAAAGAGGAATACAGCCGGCTCACGCACAATCGCGCGGCCCATGGCGACGCGCTGGCGTTGGCCACCTGAGAGGTCGCGGGGGCGGCGATCTAGGTAATCCTCGAGTTGCAGAAGAGCAGCGGCTTCATCAACTTTCGCGTCGATCTCAGCTTTGGGCAGGCCTGCGATTTTGAGGCCATAGCCCATATTTTGGCGCACTGACATATGCGGGTAGAGGGCGTAGTTTTGAAAGACCATGGCGATGTCGCGATCCATAGGCTCAAGCTCGTTCACGCGCTTGTTGCCAATCTGAATCTCACCCTCGGTGACGGATTCTAGCCCTGCCACCATGCGCAACAGTGTGGATTTGCCACAGCCGGACGGCCCGACAATGACGATGAATTCACCGTCTTCGATATCGGTGCTCACGCCATGGATCACCTGCGTGGAGCCAAAGCGTTTGATAACGTCGTTCAGAGATACGGTTGCCATTGGTCCTACTTTTCGCTGTCCACGAGGCCGCGGATAAAGAGTTTTTGCATTGAGATGACGACAATCACCGGGGGGATCATCGCAAGGATCGAGGTTGCCATGATCACCGGCCATTCCGCCACATCATCGCCCGACGGGAACATCTGTTTTATGCCCATGACGATCGTGTTCATTTCGGGATCGGTGGTGATGAGGAGCGGCCAGAGGTATTGGTTCCAGCCGTAGATGAAGAGGATCACAAAAAGCGCCGCAATGTTTGTGCGGCTCATAGGGAAGAGGATATCGCGAAAAAATCTCATCGGGCTTGCACCGTCAACACGAGCGGCTTCGGCCAGTTCATCAGGGACTGTCATGTAGAATTGACGGAACAGGAAGGTGGCTGTGGCCGAGGCGATGAGCGGGAAGATCAAGCCGCCATACGAGTTGAGCATCCCGAAGGAGGCGACGACCTCATAGGTGGGTACAATGCGCACTTCGACCGGGAGCATCAGCGTGAGAAAAATTAGCCAGAAAAACAGCATTTTACCGGGGAACTTGAAATAGACGATGGCAAAGGCCGAGAGCAGCGAGATTATGATTTTGCCCACGGCAATGCCAATCGCCATGACGAGTGAGTTGAGCAGCATTGTTGCCACGGGAACGTTGACGCCGGAGAACAACGCCTGGCGGTAGTTATTCCAGAATTGGTCGCCAGGCAGGAGCGGCATTGGGGGCTGCACGATTTCGGGCTGGGTGACGGTGGAGGCCACAAAGGCCAGCCAGATCGGGAAGAACACCACCAGCACGCCAAGGATCATCAATGCATGGCTGAACCAGAGGCTTGCACCCTTCTTTTCGACCATGCCGGGGGCGGGGTCGTTGCGAAAATTCTGGGCTGTATCGGTCAATAGTGCACCCTCCGTTCTATGAACTTGAACTGGAAGACGGTGAGTGCTCCGACGACGACCAAAAGAATAACGGATTGTGCGGCGGAAGAGCCGAGGTCTTGACCGACGAAGCCGTCTGAGAAGACCTTGTATACAAGGATCGTCGTGGACTGCTGTGGCCCGCCGCTGGTGATAGTGTGGATCACGCCGAATGTTTCAAAGAAGGCATAGACGATGTTCACGACCAGCAAGAAGAAGGTGGTGGGCGACAGCAGCGGAAGGACAATGGTCCAGAAACGGCGCCAGAATCGCGCGCCGTCGATTGCCGCCGCTTCAACTACCGATTTGGGGATCGCCTGAAGCGCGGCAAAAAAGAACAAGAAGTTATAGCTGATGCGCCCCCACGCAGAAGCCACAACGACGAGGCCCATGGCCTCTTCACCGTTCAGAACGTGGTTCCAGTCATACCCCAGTTGGCCGAGGTACCACGATACCACGCCAACGCGGGTGTTGAACATGAACAGCCACAGCACGCCGGCAATTGCGGGGGCGACGGCGTAGGGCCAGATCAGCAATGTGCGATAGATGCCTGCGCCTTTGATCAGCCTGTCCGCCACTACGGCGAGAAACAGCGCGGGGATCATGGAGGTGAGGGTGACGAGGGTCGAAAAGATCGCCGTCGTCAGGAATGAGGTGCGGTAATAGGGGTCTGACAGCAGATATTCAAAGTTGCCAAGGCCGACGTATTGCATTGACAGGCCGAACGGGTCGGGGATGAACAGGGATTGCCAGATCGCTTGACCTGCAGGGTAGAAAAAGAACACCGCCGAAATGATGACCTGCGGCGCAATCAGCAACATTGGCAAAAGCCAGCCTTTGAAAGTAACCCGTTTTTCCATGAAAGCCCGCCCCAGACCTGTGCATTAGAATTGCAACGGGCGACCCCGAAGGGCCGCCCGTATACTCGTAGTTTTATTTATTTGTTGGCTTGCTCAAAGCGGCGCAGCAGTTGGTTGCCGCGTTCAACAGCGCTGTCCATCGCGGTCTGTGCGTCTTTATCACCTGCCCAAACGGCTTCCAGTTCTTCATCAATGATACCACGGATCTGGTCAAACGAACCAAGGCGGAGACCTTTGGAGTTCGATGTCGGATCGTTTGTGGTCATCTGAATGACAGCCACTTCTGTACCAAGGTTTGCCTCGTAGAACCCGGCCTCGCGGGTTGCGTCAGCGGCAGCCTTGGTGATTGGCAGATAGCCTGTGTCCTGATGCCATTGCGCTTGAACCGCAGAGGAAGACAGATACGAGAGGAACTGTGCGGAACCTTCGTATTCAGCCTCTTCGTGGCCTTCCATCACCCACAAAGATGCACCACCGATAATGGTGTTCTGTGGGGCATTGCCAACGCCGTCCCAGTAAGGAAGTGGGCGCACGTCAAATGGGAACTTGGCTTCGGCTTTGATACCTGCGTACCCAGCGGAGCTTTCGGTGAACAACGCACATTCACCAGCGCGGAAGTTTGCGCCACCTTCATTGCGGCGACCTGCGTAGAAGAATTTGCCAGACTGCGCCCATTCACCCATCGCTCCAATATGTGCGACCTGTGCTTCACCGTTAAATGATAGCTCGGTGTCTGTGCCCGCAAATCCATTCTCTTGCGTGGCAAACGGGACGTCATGGTACGCCGAGAAGTTTTCGAGGTGAATCCAGCTCTGCCATGCGGTCGTCAGCGGGCAGGTGCTGCCGCCGTCTTTCAGCTGTGTTAGCACTTCGCCCACATTCTGCCATGTGGACAGATCTGTGTCAGGGTCAACCCCTGCGGCTTCGAATGCATCGCGGTTCACCCACAAAACAGGCGTGGACGCGTTGAATGGCAGTGATAACATTTCGCCATCTGTGCTGGTATAATAGCCGTTGACCGCGCCGATATAGGCGTCGGGATCAAAATCAGCGCCGGATGCTTTCATTACTTCAGTCACTGAGCGCACGGCACCTTTGGCGGACATCATCGTCGCGGTACCGACTTCGAATACCATCAGGATTTGTGGCTGCTCGCCCGCGCGGAACGCGGCGATGCCTGCGTTCAATGTCTCCGAATAGTTGCCCTTGTGGGATGCAACGACGGTGTATTCGTCTTGGCTGGCGTTGAAATCTTCAACTTGGGCAGCAACCAGTTCGCCAAGGCGTCCAGTGAAGGCGTGCCAGAAATGGACTTCGGTTTGTGCTGCTGCCACGATTGGTGTCAGCAATGTTGATCCGGCGACCAATGCGCCGACTGCTAGATTTTTCATGTGTTCCTCCCAGGAATCGCAGTGGGCTTGCAACCTGCTGCTTTGATGGTGCTAACGCTATCCGAGTGTTCGTATAATTCAAGACTATTCTCTGGCTTAGTTTTATAACATAACGTTATAATGTTCCTTGGCATTGGATCCCGCTATGACGACTCGACCCAGACTGAGACAGCTAGAGGCTCTTAAATCTGTAGTAGATCACGGTAGCATGACACGGGCCGCACAAAGTTTAGAAATATCGCAACCCGCCGTCAGTCGTTTGCTCGCGGATTTATCCCATGGGCTTGGCTTTACACTGCTCAAACGTAAGAATGGTCGCTTGGTGCCTACGCAGGAGGCGTCCTATATTCTGCCCGATATTACGCGCGTGCTTGAGGTGCTCAAGAACATCACTGATACCAGTCAAAACGTGCACGACAAGACGGCGGGGCATCTGAGTATTGCCTGCCTTCCGGGATTTGCCACAAGTCACTTGCCCGCTGTTGTTACCGAATTTCTAAAGGCGCGCCCAGACGTCACGATCACCCTTGAACCAGATCGTCCAGAACGAATCCTCGAGTGGATAGTCGGTGAGCAATATGATTGCGGCATCACAGACGGGTTTGACGGCCACCCAGCTATTGAAAGTACGACGCTGAATGTCCGAACGGTCTGCATCTTTCCCAAGGGACACAGGTTTCAGGCGCTCAAAGAGGTGGACGCGAAACAGTTAGACAAAGAACGGTTTGTTCACACGCGCCGTGACAGTAATTTCTATCGAAGCCTAAACGACGTTTTCCGGAAAGCCTCTGTGAGCCCGATACATATTGTTGAGACACGTCAGTTTACGGCTGCGTGTGAACTTGTTGCGCAAGGGGTTGGCGTGTCTGTTGTAAGTGAACTTGATGCGCGAACATATGACGGTCGACTAGATTTTCGCCCCTTCGCTCCGAGGGTTCCGCATCAAATATCTCTGGTAAGGCCGATCCACAAACTTCCCTCAAAAATCACTTTAGATTTCCTTGAGGATTTCAAGGCAAGCTTGAGTGAATTTGAAGTTTGAATAAGTTGAAGGCTTAGAAAGAGGGAATAAGGGACGGCTGGATATTAGCGCACTTGCCGCGAAGGCTGGGATAGCCTGCGGTGCGCAAATTTACCAAGCAACCTCTCTTGCGGCGGTAGCAAGCGCTTGGGAAAATTCTGTTTCCGTATGGTTCGAGAAATCCATATCACATTGCAGCGGAAAGGCGGACATTTGTGCAATCCGCAGCCCACGTGATGGGGGCTATGATCTGCTTCAGCAGGATTGGCTATGCAGGACATTCTAACAGGCAGGCTTTAGAAACGTTGCAGGCCAAATTCCTGCGCCCAATGAAGCGCCTCAATTTCAGAGCTGCTCTCATTTCAATTTCCAAACGATCCCGAGCCGCCGGGTACTTTTTGGCCAGCACATCCGAACTGGAAACCGACATTGCAGTGCGCTTTTAAACGTTCCGTCTTCTCCGATGTCCAAGCTTCTGGAGCGGTCACCTCAACCCATGGGTCAATGTAATCTCGCGCGTAGTATGCATGACCGTGGCCCGGAGGGGTGCCGAAAGCCAGGGCCATGTCCAAGGCGAGCTGAAATTGGGTGACAATGGGAATGAAGGTCAGGTGTTCCGACACATCTTCTGCGGGCGGATCGTTCATCCACGGGGGGGCACGCCAAAGAGAAAAGGGATCATAGAAAACAATCGGATCACTTGAATACTGAAGAAACACGATACGCATGCTACCCCATTCGGCCTCGGCTTGTGTAGGGGTCGCAAAATGAGACGCATAGCGCACCAGCGAACCATCCCCGATTGTCGGTAACACCCAAGGGCTATCTGGTCGGCGCGCGTTTTGAACGTATTGCCAGAAACCGGAGGTAAAAGGTGGGCCGGCCCAGAACGCACCGTCAATTGGGTCGCCGACAAGTCGGAACAAGTTTGTGGCATACATCGATGACCATGCTCCGAGACTGAGGCCGTGTACATAAAGCCGCGGTCGGTTCTCTTTTGGCAGTGTCATCCAGTACTCGTGAACGACTTTCAACAGCGCAGTGGCTTGGTCTAACCCGGTCCGGGTTTCGAGGATCAGTGCAAGCGGTGACTGCAAGTATGAGTACTGGGCGCCTACAGTCGCGATATTCCCGTTATGCATGTATTCGACGGGGTCATGCGCGCCGGGATCCATCCAGCCTGTCCCGGTGGGGCTTGTAACTATAAGAACCTCGCGCTCGAATGCTCTAAGCCGTTTCAACTCAGCTAAAGCGAGTTCAGCTCGTTCTTCAGGTGTTTCGCCGTTGGCGCGGCCAACATAGACCCGGATAGGGTCCAGCGCCGGTTTGCCCGTAAAGGCGGAAATCGCATCGGCATCCGGTCCAGTCATGATGAAATCCCTGCCAGGTCGCCCAATGGCTTTCCAGTCGACCAACGAAGAAGCGGAACCGGTCTTATTCGCCTTGGCTGGTGGAGGCGGTGCAACGTCAAACAGTTCTTGCGCAATTTCGTAGCTCTCATCAAGCCAGGTTACGGCAAGATCCAGAATACCATCACGAGTGACGACGAACAGGATCAGAACAACGGTAGCAGCGCCGAAAACGTTGGCCCGTCTCATGGGCATAAAGCGGTAAAAGTGTCGCCGGACCCACCGGAACAGCTCTCGAACCAATATTCCTATAATAAAAATAACTGCGAAAGTGAGCAGCGCGGAAATCAAAATTGTTGCAAGATACTGTGCTTCAGCTGGCTCCATTTCCATCTTGTTTCGGAGATCGTTTTGCCATGATAGATTGAATGTGACCGTCCAAACCATCAGTATCACCGCGGTGACTGCCAAGACCATATCGAGAAGCCTGGCCGGTCTTCCTTGCAAACGGGGCATATCGGCGGCTTGCCAGATAAGACCGAACGTTTTTCCGAGCAGATAACCCAGAGCAATGAGCAGCCCACCAAGAATGCCTTGCACCATAGGCTCGCGTGGGATCAATGACGGGGTCAATGAAGCCGCAAATAATAAAACACCCATGAGAATGCAGGGAATAGACACTCCGGAAATCAACGAATGGACCCTAGTCACCGATTGTATTCCCCAGCTTTGCCAGAAGCGTTCAAGCACCCAAGCCTAATTGTGTTCAGTGAATACTTCATAACGAACAAGGTCACAAATCTCCTTCGAACTATTAGAGGATATCAGCTTGGCTGACATCGGATCAACGGTCTTGGGCCTCTTTCTAATGCTGAGGTTGAACCATCGTGCGCGCTATTGCTTCGGCCTCCTAGACCAGCCACCTGCGTGCCCTTAAGTACAACCACTATAACATACTATGTTGGATTGGACGTGTCCGTCAAAGAAACGTCGAGCTATATTCTGGATGATCAGAGCAATGCAGACGGATTGGCGCAACTGACCTGCTCTGGTTCGTTCAATCAACGTATTTGCAGCAAAGCACTTGAGCCTGTCCTAAACTGCGCCTGATCCGTTTGTATGAACCGTCGCGAACGGCCCACCCTTTGTATTCGAGCTTGGCCTAGCGAATTCGCCCTTTGAATGGCATGGTCAAATTCGCGGTCGCCGACTCATATCCACTGTTCTGACAGAATTGAAATTATTCGACGCGTCGTTGAATTTGTTGAGTTTTGAAGCTTAACTGAAACTCACCACACATTGATCGGAGAATGCAATGGACAGCCCTTATTCAGCAGAAGTATTGAGCCGATTGCCGTTTTGGGTCACGCCTCCGGGGGAAACCGATGGCTTTCTTGTTGTCGTGGGGTTTGTCCTTGTCTCGCTTTTGCTTGGATTTGGAGCGCTCTATTTTACGATTCAATCCATTCCAGACCGGATGGCAGCAGGTGCGCACAAAGTTCAAATGCAATTGGTCAGCGTGTTGGGTTTGATCTCGCTTTTCACGCTAAACAACGCTTTCTGGATTGCTGCGATATTGATTGCGGCGGTGCCATTGCATGAAATCTTTCCTTCGATGAAACCAAAGTCAATTGCGCCGGAGCATTACAATGCTTGAGCTTGTTTTCTCCGCCCTGATCACAGTTTTCCCCGACTACCTTTTCCGCCGCTACAAGCAGGGCAAGCGGCTGGGGCATGAAATCACTCTTTTCAATGTGTGGTATGAGCTGCGTTGGGGGCTGACGGCATGCGCTATTCTTGCGATTACCTTGATTACCGTGATCTTTTACTTTCACCCCTCAACCAGAAATGTTTCGGCATCTTTTCGAACGGTTTCGGTTCTGTCTGATCGGGTAGGGCGAGTTGCCGAAGTTTATGTCAAAAACAATGTTTCTGTGAATGCGGGCGATGCCATCTTTCGTCTCGACACCATACGTCAGGAAGCCGCGGCAGAGACCGCGCGACGCCGGATAAATGAGCTTGACGCTGCCTTAGAGTTGGTCGTGACGCAAATAGCGATAGCAGCGGCACAGTTGACTGCAGCAGAGGCAGATTTAGCGCAAGCACGGGATGATTTGCACCGCCGTACCGTGTTAGCTGATCGCAACAATGCGGTTGTCAGCGAGCAGGAATTGGAACGATTGGAAACGGCTGTAAACCGGGCTGAAAGCCAGAGGGACAGTGCTAAATCCGCTCTTGAAGGTGCGAAACTACAACAGACCGATGTCATACCAGCTCAACAGGAAAGCGCCCGTGCCCGGCTGTTCGAAGCTGAGACCGAAATCTCATTGTCGACGGTCTATGCAGAGGTTGATGGCACCGTGAAGCAGTTTCTTCTGAAACCGGGTGATATCGTGAACCCGATTCTTCGACCTGCAGGTGTTCTTGTACCCGAGGTTACGGGGCAAGGTCGCTATGCAGCGGCGTTTGGACAGATATCTGCCAGCGTGTTGAAGCCGGGGATGTTGGTAGAAATCACCTGTCCGTCGAAGCCTTTGACCATAATCCCGACGTTTATTGAGGAATTGCAGGGTGTGATCGCTGCTGGCCAATTCCGACCAGGCGATGTTTTGCTAGATCAGCAAGACCGAAGCCGTCCAGGAACGGTAACAGTGTTCCTCGCCCCCATTTTTCCCGAACATTTGATCGATGTGCCGCTAGGAAGCTCTTGTGTAGGGGTGGCCTACACCAGCCGTGCCCAACAGATCGAAGCCGGGGAAATAACCGGGTTTTCGGCATTTGTAGCGCGTCTGGTGGACGGAATGGGGATTGCCAACGCCATTGTTCTGCGGGGCCAGGCCATATTGCTGCCGGTCAAAGCATTGGTCTTTTAGGGGCAAAATAAAACATGAGTTATACGTGGGCCTTCTTTTTCTACTTTGCTGACGTGTTAATGCGACTGGCCCCCATTACGCTTGCGCTGATCGCTGTCATTGTCGCCAACGGGTTGGCGATCGGCCATCTCGAAGGATGGAAACGTGGCGATGCCCTGTACCACGCTTTTATCAATGCAACGACGGTGGGTTACGGTGATTTTCGGCCAACACTAGGTATTTCCAAGGTACTTTCGGTCTTCAATGCCTTTCTGGGCCTCTTATTCACTGGGATTTTTGTGGGAGCCGGTGTCTACGCCGTTGAAAAGGCCTTCGACGTGTTCGCGCAAGTGCCAAACACTCACTGATAGACGGAAACATCACCCAAACTGAGCACCTTAGCGAAACTCCACATTAAAAGCGGTTATTGGTTTGTGATGGTCAAGAGTTCTGATCGACACAGCGCAGGACACGGCCGGATGGGAGCTTAGTGGTATGAAACACTGTGAGTGTTTGGTTCGAAGGTTTGCACAGAGCTGTTGCAGAGCCCGCGCATTTGAATCTTGCGACGGGAACAAACTATTAGGCAGCAAGGTCCGCAAGTCAGTCATGGTGCGACGTGTTCAAAAGCACATGCCGGACAATAAAACAGAGCGTTTCGAATACACCCAAGCGGACCTTAGGCTGGTCAAAAATTGATGATGGCTATCAATGTGGCCTCAAAGACTAAGTTGGTCGCTCCAGTCTATTAATCCATCCGCTCCACATCATTCAGTTCAAAGCTACTATCGAGCAAGCTCGGTTCGGGCTCGTAAAACCGCGCGAGCAGGAAAAATCGGCGGTCCGGATCGGTAGGAAGCCAATTGCTTTCTTTCCCCGCGGGTGCTGTTGGCCCAAAGTAAATGTCAACAGAACCGTCATCGTTCTTAACGACAACAGCCATGTTGGGATCAATCGTGCTTGGCTCGGTGTCACGCAGATAGGACGCTGTTTCCAGATCGTAGGTTGTGATTGACCAGAAATCGCTCACTGGAACATTGGCGGGTACGGTAATTCTGTAGTTGCGGTCGCCTTCAAGCCACTCCCCATCCGGTGTCTCGGCTAGATCGAGATAGTAGGTTGCGGTCTCGTAGTTCTTAATGCTTGTGATGATCGCGTAGTAAAGCGCGCCGCGTGCCATGTAGTCATAACATGATGGGTATTCGTAGCGCCATTCCGTCTCTCGCGACCCATCAAGGACAAGCGCTGACCACTTTTTCCCTTCGAACACAAATGGATTGAGGACACGATGGTACTGGTCATCATGTATTCGAGTGCTTCAGGGCCTGCGGCGTTGTGAACCGCTTACAAGTCAGCATCGGGTTCGAAGGGTTCGTTGCGCTTGATACCGATGCGCGCGAGCGCACCCATCATCGCAAGGTCGCGGTCCAACACAACTTCTTCGCCAATCATCTCGTGGATGTGGCCGTAAATCACGCCATCCATCTTGGGCGTCATATCCAGTGGTGCGCCTTAAACATCCACGTAGTTCGTTGCGGCCTCCCCACCGGCTTCGGAGAGCGGATAGACTTTGATTTGCTTCGTCAATGCGGTGGCTTCAGCAAGGTTTTCTTCGGTCGGGCCTCCGGCGATAATCGGGCGAAGCACAGAAAAACCGAAATTCGTTTCCGGTTCATAGACCAGTGCATTCCTGAGCAGCGGACCATCGTAATTAGCTGGCACTAAAGAGCATTTTGCCCCAAGGCCGCGGTCGCGACCCTTTGAGCCTACATCGTCGAGTGGGCGTTGCCATGCGTCCGTGACAGTGCCAAAAATGCCAATCCCCTCGACTGACGCAGGCATCTCGAACACAACTGGTCCGTAATTGATATTCCAATACGCGTGAAAATCGGGAGTCGTGTTGTTCGGTGTTGCGGTTTGGAAGCGCTAGTCCTGAACCTTGGAATTATATTCAATGTCGTTCGGTTCGACCCAAGCTTGGGCTAGGGCATCGATGTAGAACTTGAAGTTCATCAACGGCATGACCCAGACAGTGGCATCAACTGCGCGGTGATAGGTCATGCGGTCTGCGGAATTGGAGGTGGACGGGTCAAAGTCCTCCGCTTGACCTGCACTCGCGAGGTCATTCCGAAAGCCAATGCTTTGACGGTTCCTAAAACCTTATTCCGGCCATGTAGATATGCCCTTTAAAACAAGCGTCTGTTTCTCAAATGCCCTGCTAGGAGTATACCCTAAGTCTGAGTTATCGCACTTGTTTTGCACCGCGATGAATGACCGCTATGGCCGGTTTTGGTCCGTGGCGGACACCTATTAAGGCTGATCAGATAACTGACTATGGCTTTTTGGTGCGAAGTTAGGCGCGACAACCCTGCATAGAGCGCCTAGCGACCTCCTGCATTTCTCCCATCAAACAGACCAAGAGGTTTGAAGAGCGAATACCCAAGGTCAATTTACGCTTTGGGTATGCAAGGGTTTAGCTTGAAGAAGGCTAAGGGGGATACGTTGTCCATGACATTAACAGAAAAACCGGGAACCTCTGGCTTAACATCAGGTAGAGTGTGCCGATCGGCAAGTTAGCCCCATACTGAGTGAAGTCATGCGCAGCTAAATGACCGTCATGATTTCTCGAACAGGGCGATGATCGCCTGATCACCCTTGTTTGGGCCAATCGCCAGGTCGCCGTAAATCCGAACCTTTTTCAGGACAAGGTTATGAATGCGCTCTGCCTCAAAACCTTTGAGCACCGCATCAAAACCCATGGTTTCAAAGTGGCTGGCGTTGATGGAGATCGCAAACTGGGCGCCGTGGCGGGCGACGCGCAACAAGGCGTTCAACGCGTCAGGACCGACATGGCCGTGGGTAAAGGTGCCAGAGGAGACAACGCCGGAATAGCTTTCACGGGGGACAGGAATGCCGGCGTTCAGGTCGGCTTCGATGGCATCGCGATAGATATCTTTGCGCATGGCCTGATCCAGCATTTCCGCGCTGATGTCGATGGCGTCAATTGGACCGACCCCGAACCCGGCAAGTACCCCGCCACACAGCCCTGTTCCCGCGCCAACATCCAGCACAGGCCCTTGGCCCCCAGCGCCGACAAAGGCGCGGGCCGTATGGGCGGGCAGCTGGTAATCTTCGCGCGCGGCAAAGCTGTCATCGTAATCGCCGGCCCATTCAGCATAGAGCTGTTTGTTGTCGTCGGGTGATTTCAGCCCGTAGGCGGCATTCAGGTTGGGTGGTGTTTTGCTCATCTTTTAATCAAGGCGCATCCGGGGATTCGAATCAAGCCTATCCTTCTCTTGCATCTGGGGCAGTGCGCGATCATCAAGGATGTATGACAGGCACATTACTTTCTTTTGGGCACGGCTATTCGGCCCGCGCCCTTGCACGTCACCTTGTCCCGCAAGGGTGGCAGATCACCGGCACAACGCGCAACGTTGAGCAGGTGGGCCTTATTTGCGACTCTGGCGCCACCCCGGTGGTTTGGCCCGGTGAGGTCCCTCCTTTGGATGGTGTGACGCATATTTTGATCTCGGCCGCGCCAAGTGCCGAGGGGGATCCTGTTCTTGGCGCGCTGCGGGATGAGATCGCGGCCCGTGCGGGGCAGTTTAAATGGGTGGGTTATCTGTCCACCACGGCGGTCTATGGCGATCACCAAGGTGGGTGGGTGGATGAAACAACCCCCCCGACCCCGACCGCCAAGCGTGGGCAGTGGCGCGTGCTGGCAGAAAAGCATTGGAGCGCGGTTCCCAACCTGCCATTGCATATCTTTCGGTTGGCAGGAATTTATGGCCCTGGACGCGGTCCGTTTTCAAAGCTGAAAGGCGGTGGCCAGCGCCGGATCATCAAGCCGGGTCAGGTGTTTTCGCGCATTCATGTCGAAGACATTGCGCAGGTTTTGGCGGCCTCGATGGCCAACCCAAATCCGGGTGCGATTTACAACGTATGCGATGATGAACCCGTACCGCCACAGGACGTGATCGGATATGCCGCTGAATTGCAGGGCCTGCCGTTGCCGCCTGCTGTTCCGTTTGACGAGGCGGATATGACACCGATGGCGCGTAGTTTTTACAATGAAAACAAACGCGTGCGGAATGATCGGATCAAGGATGAGCTTGGCGTCAAGCTAATTTATCCCAACTATCGAGTTGGGTTAGAGGCCTTGGTCAAAGAAGACTAGAGGCAGGCAGGAGCGCGTTCTGCGCTTCTGTACGTTTTAAGCTCGCTTCTCCCCGATTGTTGCTACGCCCAAAACGTCGAGCACTTTGGCTTCGATCTGTTCGGCGTTCATGCCCGCAAAGCGATACATGTCGGCGGGGTTGGCCTGATCGATAAAGGTATCGGGCAGCACCATTGAGCGGTATTTCAGGCCGGTATCAAACACGCCTTCGTCGGCAAGCAGCTGAGCCACGTGGCTGCCGAATCCACCAACAGCGCCTTCTTCGATGGTGATCAGCGCCTCGTGATCTTTGGCCAGTTGCAGGATCATGTCGCGATCCAGCGGCTTGGCAAAGCGCGCATCTGCGATGGTGGGGGTGATGCCTTTGGCGGTCAGCGCTTCGGCGGCTTTTTGCACCTCGGACAGGCGGGTACCAAAGGACAGCAGCGCCACACGTGCGCCGGATTGGATCATGCGACCCTTACCGATTTCCAACGGCACGCCTTGTTCAGGCAGGTCCACACCGACGCCTTCGCCGCGTGGGTAGCGAAACGCGATCGGGCCCGCGTCATGGGCGACCGCCGTGGCAACCATGTGCACCAAATCGGCCTCATCTGCGGCGGCCATCACCACCATGCCGGGCAAGTTGGCCATAAAGGCGATGTCAAAGCTGCCGGCGTGGGTCGAGCCATCGGCACCGACCAAACCGGCGCGGTCAATGGCAAAACGAACCGGCAGGCGCTGGATCGCTACGTCGTGGACAACCTGATCATAGCCACGCTGCAAGAATGTCGAATACATCGTGCAGAACGGTTTCATGCCACCTGCAGCCAGCGCCGCACAGAAGGTGACACCGTGTTGTTCGGCAATGCCCACGTCGAAACAGCGAGATGGATAGCGTTCTGCAAACAGGTTCAACCCGGTGCCGTCGGGCATCGCAGCTGTGACCGCAACGACTTTGTCATCGCGTGCGGCTTGATCGACCAGCGCGTTGCCAAAGACCGAGGTGTAGCTGGGCGCGTTTGAGGGCGCTTTGTGCTGCTTTCCCGTCATCATGTCGAACTTGGCGGTGGCGTGGCCCTTGTCCATTGCGCGTTCGGCCGGGGCGTAGCCTTTGCCCTTTTTGGTCAGCACATGGATCAGGATCGGACCTGTTGCGCGGGCTTTGACCGTGCGCAGAACGGGCAGCAGTTGGTCCATGTCGTGCCCGTCGATAGGACCGAGATAGGAAAAGCCCAGCTCTTCGAACATGGTGCCACCAACGGCCATGCCTTTGAGCATTTCTTTGGCGCGTTTTGCGCCTTCGCGGAAGGGTTCCGGCAATAGCGACACCGCGCCTTTGGCGGCGGCTTTGAATTCCTGGAATGGTTCTTCGGCATAGAGCCGTGACAGATACGAGGACAGCGCACCAACAGGGGGGGCAATGCTCATCTCGTTGTCGTTCAGGATAACGATCAGGCGTTTTTTCAGGTGCCCGGCGTTGTTCATCGCCTCAAACGCCATGCCGGCGGACATGGAGCCGTCACCGATCACGGCAATTGCATCGCCCAATCCCTCGGGGACGTTGCCGCCCAGATGACGGGCCACGGCAAAACCCAGCGCCGCGCTGATCGAGGTCGAGCTATGTGCTGCGCCAAAGGGATCGTATGGCGATTCCGAGCGTTTGGTGAAACCGCTCAGGCCATCTTTCATTCGCAGGGTGCGAATACGGTCCCGGCGTTCGGTCAGGATCTTGTGGGGATAGCATTGGTGGCTCACGTCCCAGATCAACTTGTCGCGCGGAGTGTCGAACACGGCGTGCAATGCCACGGTCAATTCGACCACGCCCAACCCTGCGCCCAGATGGCCGCCGGTTTCAGAAACGGCAGACACGGTTTCAGATCGCAATTCTGTCGCCAGCTGAGTCAGCTGCGCATCAGAAAGCTGTTTCAGATCCGCAGGGCGGGTCACTTGGTCCAGAAGAGGGGTATTCGGGCGGTCAGACATGGCGTCCTCGGGTGCTAGCTGTCGCGGGCAATAACGAAGCGGGCGGCATCCTTCAAGGTTTCAGCCTGAGGGCCGTAATCATCAAGGGCGCTACAGGCCTGATCGACCAGTTCCTGCGCACGTGCCTTGGCCGCATCCAGACCCAGCAGCGAAACAAAGGTGGCTTTGCCTGCTTCTGTATCCTTTTGCAGGCGTTTGCCCGCTTTTTCGGCATCGCCTTCTATATCCAAGATGTCATCCGCGATCTGAAAGGCAAGGCCCAAGGCGCGGGCATATTGGCGCAAGTTTTCGGGATCAGCTTGCGCGAGGCGGGCCCCGGCGCAGGCGGACCATTCAAACAGGGCCCCGGTTTTCCCGGCTTGCAGGCGGGTAATTTGTTCCAAATTCAGAGGGCTACCGGCTGTTTCAGCCGCCATATCCAACGCCTGGCCCAGCACCATACCCTGCGCACCGCTGGCTTGGGCCAGAGTCAGGGCCAAATCTGCACGAACTTCGGCAGGGCCGACCTCAGGACGAGTGCACAGCTCAAACGCCAGCGTTTGCAGCGCGTCCCCGGCCAGAACGGCGGTCGCTTCGTCCCATTTGACGTGAATGGTGGGTTTGCCACGGCGCAGGGCGTCATCGTCCATGCAGGGCAGGTCATCATGCACCAGAGAATAGGCGTGCAGCGCCTCGATACCCGTCGCGGGCCAGATCGCCCGTGAAAGATCGACACCGTGCAATCGCGCGCTTTCCAGCACCAAAAATCCCCGCAGGCGTTTACCGCCTTGGGTGGTGTGGGCCATAGCATGCGCGACAGGCAAATCATCAAACGTGCTCAGGACCAGATCGAAATGATCCTGAATCTGCGCAACATCCTGCGCCAGTCGGTCTTGAAACATTTACAGGCCTTCGACAGGTTTGGTCCCTGTTGGGGTGCCATCGGCGCTGAGCGTGATGGCGGCGACTTTTTCTTCGGCGCGCTTTAGCTCGTCTTCGCATCGCTTTTTCAGCGCAGCGCCCCGTTCATAGAGCGTGATCGACGCATCCAGCGCCACATCGCCGCGTTCCAACTGGCCGACCACGGCTTCAAGCTCTTTCATCGCCTGTTCAAACGTCATCTGATCAACGGGGGTGTCACTCATGTCGCGGCCTTCATCAATTCCTGTACATGCGCCTTGGTTGCGGCGCTCAGCGCGTTAAGATCATAACCGCCCTCCAAAGTCGAGACGATGCGACCCTGACACAGCTCTTGAGCAAGAGCGCAGAGTTCGGCAGTGACCCAGGCGAAATCGCCCGTGGTCCAGTTTAGGCTGGCAAGGGGATCATCCTGATGCGCGTCAAACCCGGCAGAGATGATGATCAGTTCGGGCTTAAAGGCGCGCAGGCGGGGAAAGGCCTGCGTTTCATAAGCCGCACGCATTTCGGCGCTGCCGGATTCCGGGGGCAGGGGCATGTTCAGGATCTGACCGTGGGCGCCGTCTTCGTCTGGGCGACCCGAGCCGGGCCAGAGCGGCATTTGCTGGCTGGTGACCAACAGCGCGCGGGGTTCATCCCACAACAGATCTTGGGTGCCGTTGCCATGGTGGACGTCGAAATCCACAACAGCCACACGGTTCAGCCCGTGGTGATCCAAAGCGTGTTTGGCGGCCAAGGCGGCGTTGCTAAACAGGCAGAACCCCATCGCTGTGCTGGTTTCCGCGTGATGTCCCGGTGGACGGATCGCCGCAAAGGCATTTGGGGCCTCGCCGTCCAAAACCATGTCAACGGCGCGGATCACGGCCCCGGCACCCCGAAACGCGGCATCGATCGACCCCGGCGACAGGAATGTATCCCCATCGATCTGGGCAAAGCCGTCGTTTGGCCGTGCCCGGCGCAGGTCTGCGATGTAATCGGCGGGGTGAATGCGCAAGACGTCGTCTTCGGCGGCGAAGGGCGCGGTCACACGATTCAGGTCGAGCGGTTCCAGCGCGTGCAGGATGTGTTGCAAGCGCGCGACCCGTTCGGGATGCCCTTCGGGTGTGACGTGGTTCAGGCAATCGGCATGGGTAATCAGCGCAGTTTTCATCAAGCAGCCCTAGGATTAGAGGTTTTCAACGTCATTGTTAGGCCCTGGACCAAGAGGACGACAAGCCACAAGTTCTGTGCCCAGCATAAAGGATCAAAATCCTACGTCAGTGTTCAAAATGAAATCGCCATGATTTCAGTGAATTTGGGCGCGCGTGCGGTAGGACTCGTCCAACCCTATCTTTAGGTCAGGTCGGCCAGCGCGTGTTTGGCAAGTTAAGTCATAAGTTTACTTACAAAATCATGTGCGACTCACCTAGATGTGAAGCAGTTCATAGGGTTAGGCCCAAAAGATGTGGTATCCTGATGCTGTTTTAAGCAGTCAATTTAAGGGGAAGCCCCATGATCAAGGTGTTGAAATGCAAAGACTTGATGCCCGGTTGTGATTTTAAAGCCAAAGGAGAGACCACTCAGGATGTCCTGCAGCAGGCCGAGATTCATGCCAAAGAAGTGCACGGCATCGATCTGACGCCTGTGCTGATCGAACAGGTCAAGCTTGTCATCAAAGATGCGTAATTAGTCGGGGGCCAGCATATATCCCGCGCCCCGCACCGTTTGCAGATATCGTGGTTGCTTGGGGTTTGACTCGAGTTTGCGGCGCAGTCGGGTGATTTGCACGTCGACCGCGCGTTCTTGTGCTTGCCCGCGATCGCGGCCCAGATCCTCGACCAGTTTGGTGCGACTGACCGGTTCGCCGGGTTGGGCGGAAAATATCTTCATCAGTTGGCTTTCCGTAGCGGTCAGCCGGACCAGATCGTTGCCCTGCCACATCTCGCCCCGTTCGATGTCATAGCGGATCGGCCCCAGATGCAGAACCATCGGAACGGTGTCGGGCGCGGTTGTTTCCGGCATCCGGCGCAGAATGGCATTGATCCTGAGCAGCAGTTCCTTGGGCTCGAACGGTTTGGCCAGATAATCATCTGCGCCTGCCTCGAGCCCGGCGATGCGATGTTCGGTTTCCCCCTGTGCGGTCAACAGCAGGATCGGGGTGGTCATGGTTTCGCGCAGCGACCGGGTCAGGCTGACGCCATCTTCGCCGGGCATCATGACGTCCATCACCAGCAGATCGAAATCCAAGCCCGACAGCACCCGCCGCGCATGGGCGGCGTCGCGGGCGGCGGTGACCAGAAACCCATTGCGCATCAAGAATTTCTTGAGCAGGTCGCGAATGCGTTCGTCGTCGTCTACGATCAGCAAATGTGCATCAATTTCGCTCATGACGTTCCATCCCGCATTTTGGTGTAGGCCCGGCGCATATCTGCATCCATCATCGCCTCAAGCACACGTTTGAACCCGGTGACCGCTTCGGGCCCGGCCTCTTTGTAAGCGGCGCGCATTCGGGCGCGTTGCGCGTCCGACAGCTTTGCCTCAAGCGCGTTGCCCTCTTCGGTCAGAAACAGATGACGTTCCCGTTTATCCACCTTGCCGACCCGGCTCTCGACCAACCCATCGGCGATCAGAGTGCGCAGCACCCGGTTAAGGGACTGTTTCGTCACCCCAAGGATGGCGAGCAGATTGTTCACCGTGGTACCCGGCGCCCGGTTGATAAAGTGGATGGCCCGGTGATGGGCGCGACCATAGGCCATTTCAGCCAGAATGCGGTCGGGATCAGCCGTAAAGCCGCGATAGGCGAAAAACATCGCCTCAATTCCCTGTCGCAGCTGTTCATCGGTCAAAAACAGCAGACTTTCGCCGCCATAGGCCGGAGCGGAACGCGCCTCAGTCATGGTGTGCCTCATTGTTATTTAGGGATCACTTTATGTCAGTCTTATTGACATTCCAAGAGTCAACAGGTATCGAATCGCAGTTTTGACGCAATAATGTGTCCGGTTCGGATGTAATTGGCGCAATATTTGCAAAATGACCCTGCTCAGGAGGATGTGGCATGTCGGGTTATGACGATCGCGATGGTTCGATCTGGATGGACGGTGAGTTGGTGGATTGGCGGGATGCAAAGGTGCATATCCTGACCCACGCCATGCACTATGCCAGTTCCGTGTTCGAAGGGGAGCGCGCCTATAACGGCAAGATTTTCAAAAGCCGTGAGCATTCCGTGCGCTTGATCGCCTCGGCCGAGGCATTGGATATGCCGATGCCTTACTCGGTGGATGAGATCGAAGCTGCCAAGGAAGAAACGCTGAAAGCCAGTGGCCTGACGGATGCCTATGTGCGTGTGGTTGTATGGCGTGGTTCGGGCGAAGACATGGGTGTGGCTTCGGCTAAGAACCCCGTGCGCATGGCAATCGCGGTCTGGGGCTGGGGTGCCTACTACGGCGACGCCAAAATGCAGGGTGCCAAGTTGGACATTGCCGAGTGGAAACGCCCCTCGCCGGAAACCATTCCTGTACATGCCAAAGCAGCAGGCCTGTACATGATCTGCACTATTTCCAAGCATAAGGCCGAGGCCAAGGGCTGTTCGGACGCGTTGTTCATGGACTGGCGCGGCTATGTGGCCGAAGCAACCGGCGCGAACGTGTTTTTCGTGAAAGATGGCGAAGTGCACACACCGCTGGCGGATTGCTTTCTGAACGGGATCACCCGTCAGACCGTGATTCAGATGCTGAAAGACAAAGGCATCACCGTTCACGAACGTCGTATCAAGCCCGAAGAGATGGCTGATTTCGAACAGTGCTGGCTGACCGGAACCGCAGCCGAGGTGACCCCAGTGGGTCAGATTGGCGACTATACCTTTGAAGTGGGCGATATGACCCGCCAGATTGCCGAAGATTACGAGGCGCTGGTGCGCGCCTGATTTCTACGGATTTAGAGTTTTGAAAGCGCGGGGAGGGCTCCCCGCGCTTTTTTCGTTCAGACGACTTCGGTTGTGACGTCGACGTTGCCCTGAATCGCGTTTGAGTAAGGGCAGATTTTGTGACCCGCTTCGGCAACGCGTTCTGCTTCGGCCTTATCTACGCCGGGCATGTGAACGGACATTTTAACCGTCAGACCAAAACCACCCTGACCGTTGGGGCCAATGCCAACATGCGTGGTGACGGACACGTCTGCGGGCACTTTGGCCAGCGTGTCATCTTGCGTGGTCGCGAATTGCATCGCACCGATGTAGCAGGCCGAATAACCAACTGCGAAAAGTTGCTCAGGGTTGCTGCCCTGACCGTTGCCACCCATCTCTTTCGGTGCGGCGAGTGTCAGATCCAGACCAGAAGCTTCGACTGTGCCGCGGCCATTGCGACCCCCAGTGGCGGTTCCGATGGCGGTATAAACAGGACTAATTGTCATGGTGAGCTCCAGTGTTTGTTCGTTCACGATTATATCGTGTGCGATATAAGTAGAGCAAAACCCCAGAATTGACAAGACCTTGTGATATAGTCGTGCGCGATTTATATCTGTACGATGACAGATCAAACCATGACACTTGATGATCACCTGTGCTTTGCACTGTATTCTGCCAATCATGCGATGGGGCGGCTTTATCGTCCCTTGTTGTCGAAACTGGGCCTCACGTACCCTCAGTATCTGGTGCTAATCGCGTTGTGGGATCAGGATGCGCGCAAAGTGAACGATTTGGGGGCGGATCTGTCGCTGGAATCAAACACGCTGACACCCTTGCTGAAACGGATGGAAGCGGGCGGCTTGGTGGTCCGCCGCCGCAATCCCAAAGATGAGCGCAGTGTGATTGTATCCCTAACCGACCTTGGGCGTGCACTAGAGGCGCAATCCGCTGAAATCTCGCGCTGTATTCTGGAAACCGCCGGAAACGATGCCAAGGAACTGATCGATTTACGCGACCGCATTCGCGTTTTAGCTGATCGTTTACGCGCAGCTGGGTAACTCTGCTCATAACGGCAAGTTTACATGCAGATCGTCCAGAGCCATGGACGTTTGGGTCTGAGCTCTTATCCTAGCCTCATGTTAGATCTGCTTAGCGATATCCTCACCCGAATGGCCCTAAAGGGGACGCTGTATTTCCGCACGTCCTTTACGCCACCGTTTGGGGTCAAAGTTCCGGCGTTTGAAAACGTGGCGCGGTTTCATTTCGTCCAACGTGGCGAGTTGAAAGTGCATGTCCCTGCCACGGGAGAAACCAAGCGTCTGTCACAAGGCGACCTGATCCTGATCCCGCATGGCGCGGAACATATGTTACTGTGCAACGAAGTGCAGCCCATGGACGCGCTGCCGTTGGACCGGGTGTTGCAGGATGCCGGGTACGAAGGCGACGGTGTGCTGATCTATGGTGGAGATGAGGATGATCGCGATACGCAGTTGGTCTGCGGTCACTTTTCGTTTTCCGGGCCACCGGGGCGTCAGGGCACCGGACATATGTTGTTGGACCGGCTGCCACCGTTCATCGTTATCGAAAACTATGGCGAAGAGGCCGGGGCCTGGATGCAATCGACCCTGCGGATGATCGGATCCGAGGTGACGGGCGCGCGGATTGGCGGCGATCTGATCGCGCTGAAACTGTCCGAAGTCCTGTTTGCACAGGCCATTCGCGCCTACCTTGAACATCAAAGCCCCAGCGATACGGCCTTGGCCGGGTTTGCCGATTCACGCATATCGCGAGCTCTGACCGCCTTTCACAACGCGCCTGCCGAAGAGTGGAGCGTTGAGGGGTTAGCGCGCGAAGCTGGCATGTCACGGACGGCGTTTGCACAATTATTTTCTGACAAGATGGATGTGACGCCCATGCAGTATCTGACCACATGGCGGATGCAGATTGCTTGTCATGGCTTGACTGAAAACAACTGGAACGTGGCCGATGCCGCAGCCGAGGTCGGGTACGCGTCCGAAGCGGCGTTTTCACGAGTGTTTAAGAAACAGATTGGCTTGTCCCCCGCCGCCTATCGCACGATGCATTAGGTCAGGACACTAACCCCTTGGCCTGAGGCGGCGTCCACGAACTCATCCTTTGGCGTGATTCAAATTCAAATATGTATTTGCTTGGTGTCTTTTGTGCGTATCATGCCCTCAATTGTTCCGTTCCCACGCAATTGATTAAGGATAGTCACATGGACAAGTTTGGGCGCTTTTTCCTGACGAGGCCACAGTGGCTGGTTGTCTTGGTTCTGGTTGCGATGACCGCTTTGCCGATCGCAATCTGGTTGGATCTACGGAACTTGTCGGATGAAACACTCCGCCGACAAGCAAGCAGCTTGAATGGGATCATCTCGGCGGTGCGGTCTTATTACGCCAAGAATGTTGTTGGCCGGATTATCAGCACGGACGGGTATACGCAAACGCTGCACAATTATTTGGATGTCGCGGGGGCGATCCCAATTCCGGCCACACTATCCTTGGAGCTAGGGAAAGAGATCGGGGCAACCGAGGGGGATGTTCGGTATCGGTTTGTTTCTGATTACACCTTTACCAACCGTCCTGCGCATACATTAGATGATTTTGAAAAACGGGCCCTGACAGAGTTTCGTCAAAACCCGACTGGCGCGACCCTATTAACCAATTCAACCGGCAACGTCAGGAACCGCGAAATCACGCTGGCTACGCCGGTGATCATGTCTGGGTCTTGTGTGTCTTGTCACAATTCGCACCCCGAGAGCCCCAAAAGGGATTGGAAAGTTGGTGACGTTCGAGCGGTTCAAACGGTCTCAGTGCGTCAGCCAGTGGCGTTGAACCTGTGGTCGTTCAAATGGTTGCTGCTCTACTTCGCGGTGGCCGGAACCATTGGGGGGCTATTCGCCGCGGTACAGTTCCGACTGGCCAGCGGGTTCAGCCGGTTGAATGATGAACTGGCCGAAAACAACAAGTTCCTGGCAGATATCTCGCTCAAGATATCCAAGTACCTGTCACCACAGGTCTATAAATCTATCTTTTCTGGTGAGCGGGACGCGTCGATCTCGACCGAGCGCAAAAAGCTGACGGTGTTCTTTTCTGATATCAAAGACTTCACTGCCACAACCGAACGGATGCAACCCGAGGAACTGACAGAGCTGTTAAATCAGTATTTCACCGAAATGTCCCTGATTGCCGAAGCACACGGGGCGACCATCGACAAGTTTATCGGTGACGCCATTGTGGCCTTCTTTGGTGATCCTGAAACCTTGGGCGCGAAAGAAGATGCGCGCGCTTGTGTTCGGATGGCTTTGGCCATGCAGGACCGTCTGGCCGAACTAGGGCAGGTTTGGAACGAACAGGGGTTAGAGCACCCGTTCAAAGCACGGATGGGTATCAATACGGGATATTGTAATGTTGGGAACTTTGGTTCAGCCGATCGCATGGACTACACCATCATCGGGGCCGAGGCAAACTTGGCGGCGCGGCTCGAAGGGATTGCTGACCCCGGGGGCATTGTTCTGAGTTACGAAACATACGCGCATGTGCGTGATTTTGTGGATGCGGAACCATCTGACCCGGTGGAATTCAAGGGCATCGCGCGCAAAATCATTCCCTATCATATCAAAAACGCAGCGCCAGAAGCCAAGGTTTTGCCAGTTGCCGGAATGGGGGATGACGGAAATTTGACGCTGGATCTTGAGCCGCTGGATGAAGCCACGCGCCGTGTTGTTCTGACCGCCATCGAGGACGCCTTGCGCCAAGTTGCGCAGGCAAAGTTAAAGGACAAGTAGGCGTTGCGCCAAAGCCCCGCCATTTCCGTACGATCTGTATGATTTGGCGAACGTGTTGGGCTGCTGCGTTCCATTCCGCACGGTTATCATATGGGTATCTCTTATCTGGAAAGGATGCCCAAATGTCTGTTCGTTTTGTATCTCGGTCGATCCACGCCTATCTGGATTATCCCGTTGCTTTCACCTTGATGGTGCTGCCTTTTGCTCTTGGCCTTGGGGCGTCGAACCCACTGGCGTTGTGGCTGTCGGTGGTCACCGGGGCCGCTGCCTTTGTGCTGACTGTGTTTACCGACCATCATCTCGGTGTCTGGCGGGTGTTGCCTTACAAGTTCCACCAAGCTGTTGATCTGACTGTGGGCATCATATTTATCGTGGCGCCGGGGTTGTTCGGGTTTGGCGGCATTGATGCGCTGTTTTACTGGATCAATGGTGCGGTGGTGGTGGCAGTGATTTCACTGAGCGCGCCAGAGGCGACTGTAGCGGCCTAAAGCTTTGCACCAACCGCACTGTCACAATATCATTGTGATAGCTTCATGAGATTGAGCCGTGGCGTTTACAATGTCGCGGCTTGTTGGGGCTCACCAATCGCGCGGTTTTTTGACCGCCAGACAGGAGAGTTCACAATGACCAAATTTATCCGGCCCTCACGCCGGGCGTTTCTTGCCGGCGGCACCGCCGTTGCCGCATCCCTTGCCATGCCGTCGATCAGCCGCGCCTCTGCGCGGCCAGTGTTCACCCATGGGGTCCAATCGGGCGATGTTGACACCGCATCGGGTATGATCTGGACCCGTACGGATCGCCCCGCCAAGGTGATGATGGAAGTATCCACAACCGAGAGCTTTGCCGAGGCGCGCCAGCTGTCACCGATGTTTGTAACACCGAACAGTGACATGGCGGTCAAGCGTCTGGTCGACGGGTTGCCGTCGGATCAGGACATTTTTTATCGCTTTGTTGCCGCTGATCTGAATGACATTAGCGCCGTATCAGAGCCTATTGTGGGCCAATTCCGCACTGCGCCCACCTCGCGCCGGGATGTGAAATTCGCATGGTCAGGCGATACCGCTGGCCAAGGGTGGGGCATTGATGACGAGGGCATGCGCACTTATGCCACCATGGCGCAGCACAAACCGGATTTCTTTATCCACTCGGGTGATACGATCTATGCTGACGGTCCAATGAAGGATGAGGTCGAAAAGGACGGAAAGCTCATCTGGAAAAACACTACTCTGATCGATGAAAAACGCAAAGTGGCTGAGACACTGGATGAATTCCGCGGTCAGTGGAAATACAACCTGATGGACGAGCACGTCCAAGCCATGAACGCGATGTGCCCAACCTTCATGCAGTGGGATGACCATGAGGTTGTGAACAACTGGTCCAGCGCCAAGGATCTGATCAGCGATGATCGCTATACCGAGAAATCGGTTCACGTTCTGCAATCCCGGTCCGCGCGGGCGTTCCATGAAATGACCCCGCTGCGTATCACGCCTGCTGAACCCGGCCGCGTGTACCGCAAAATCGCCTATGGTCCGATGCTGGATGTGTTCTTCTTGGACCTGCGGTCGTATCGCGGACCCAATGGTGCCTCGATGGAGGATGAGATCACACCCGCGTCGTCCATCATGGGGGCCGAGCAGATGGCGTGGCTCAAACGCGAACTGGCGGCGTCCAAAGCTACGTGGAAGGTCATCGCCTGTGACATGCCAATCGGTCTTGTGGTTTGGGACAATTGGAAAGAACAGGCCGGGGCTGAGGCCGTGGCAAACGGAGACAATGGTCCGGCCAAAGGGCGCGAGTTGGAATTTGCAGACCTGCTGCGATTCATCAAAACGGCTGGAATCAAGAACACCGTCTGGTTCACCGCTGACGTGCATTACACAGCGGCGCATTTCTACAACCCCGACAAAGCCCAGTTTCAGGATTTTGACCCGTTCTGGGAATTTGTTTCGGGTCCATTGCATGCCGGAACTTTTGGCCCGAACGCCATGGATGCCACCTTTGGCCCCGAGGTAAAATTCGTCAAAGCGCCAGAAGAAGGGCAGGTCAACTTGCCGCCCAGTGAGGGGCTACAGTTCTTTGGGCTGGTGGATATTGATGGCAGTACCCAACAAATGAAAGTGCGCCTGATGGATCGCGCCGATACCGAACTGTGGTCTGTCACGCTGGACCCTGAAATTCAGGCTCTATAAAGCGCCAAATAGGCTCAAACACCCGGCTGATTTCTTATGCAGCCGGGTGTTTGAGTACACAAAAACGCAGCTCAAAGTGCGGCTTTGATTTTTTTGTAACCTTTACCAAGTTCTTCGATCAGCAGGCTGGCCGCAGCACCAACATTGCCAGCAGATTCTTTGGCGGCATCAGATGCGTCATCTAGGTTCAGATCTAGACCATCCCATTTTTTCTCTAGGTCAGCCCATTCATTCTTCATATCCATTTCAAACAAATGCGCCTTGAGCTTGAGCTCGTCGCGTGTGGTCTTCAGATCCTCAACCAGGCTCGCGGTGTCTTTTGAGTCAGTCAAATCATGTCTCCCTTGGTGCAGGTGGAACGTTCAATACACCTAACATGGGCGGGTTGCTTTGACCTTTCAATATGAGATTCCGGGTTCGACTGCGTGGAAAGCAGGGCAGGGATGTTTTTTTGTTGGTGGTTGGTTTTTGCACTTGCTTTATCTGACTATTTTAGTCAGATAAGCGATGACTGCCAGATGCACCTGCACCCAGCTCTTTGAATTCACAGTTTCGGGGCGGCCTGCAGGACGGTCAGCATGTGGCGACATCGAGCGGACCTGCCGCTGCCTCGGAAACGATCACTGAGCCAAATAGGCTCTAATAAGGAAAAAGCATGCGTGATCCGTTTGCAGATTTAATCTCTATGCACGCAGCAGCATCCACCTATGGATGTTCGTTGAACGCCGAACTTTTGGATTATATTGAACAACGGACCGACGTGCTGGCCCGAATACATACGCAGCCAAACGTGGTTCCCCTCGGTTCCGTGTCCAGCCAAGCTGGTCCTGCCCAACAGGTCAGCGACGCGCAAGTTGCCGCTGATGAAACACTGGTGCGATTTTCAAAGGGTCAAACGCGGGACATACGGCGTTCGCGTAAAACGGTGTAAAGCCCGCTGAGAATGACGATCGCACTGCCGATCAGGGTGAATGTGTCGGGACGTTCGGCAAAGACCACGACGCCCAAAATCATCGCAAAAATTAGCCGGGTGTACCGGAATGGCGCGATGACAGACACTTCGCCCTGACGCATTGCGCCGGTTAGGGCGTTATAGGCCAAGACGCCAAACGCGATTGCTCCGCCCAGTTTCAATGCGGTCATTGGGTCTGGCAGGACTGCCCCGCCGGTCCAAAGCAACGCGAGAACTCCCGAAAAAACCAGAACCAAAAAACCGTACACCCCCAGTTGCGCGTTCGTCAGTTGGGGTGGGGCCGCTTTGGTGGCCAAATCGCGACCCGCAAACCCGATGGTGCCAAGAACCGCAAAGATGGAAGCCGGTTCAAAACCGCTGAGCCCCGGACGCAGAATGATCAGCACACCGCACAAGCCCACCAGAATGGCGGTCCAGCGTCGCCACCCCACGGTTTCGCCAAAGAACACGGCCGCGCCGATGGCGACCACCAAAGGGGTTGCTTGCAAAATGGCCGATGCATTTGAGAGCGGCGTCAGGGCCAAGGCCAGTGTGAAACACAGCCGTCCCATGATTTCGAAAACAGAGCGGATGCACAACGTCCGCGAGGGGGCGCTGTCACCAAACACCGATTCACCCCGCAACCGTGCCATGGCGGCAAAGACAAGAAACCCGCCAGCGCCAAAGATGATCAGCACCTGACCCACCGGCAGGGTCTGCGTGGCGGATTTGATGAACATATCCTCAAGCGCAAAGGCCGCCATCGCGGCAACCATCAACAGGCTGCCGCGGATATTCTCCGCTTGAAGGCTCATGGTTTAAAAGTCGACGCCGCGCTGGGCTTTTATGCCGGCTTTGAACGGGTGTTTGATTTCCGTCATCTCGGTCACCAGATCGGCGTAGTCGCACAACGCCTCAGGGGCATCGCGACCGGTCAGGATCACACCGGTTTTGTCGGTGCGGGCATCCAACCCTTCGATGACCTGTTCAACACTCAGGTATTCATAGCGCAAGGCAATGTTGATCTCATCCAGAACAACCAGATCATATTCGCCACTGGCGATCAGGTCGGCTGCCTTTTTGAACGCGGCTTGCGCGGCGGCAATATCGCGTTCCTTGTCTTGAGTATCCCAAGTGAACCCTTCGCCCATGGTGTGCCATGTCACCAGACCATGTTCTTCGAAAAAGCGGCGCTCGCCTGTTTTCCATTTGCCCTTGATGAATTGGACCACAGCAACCTTTTGGCCCCAACCCAAGGCGCGCACCACAACCCCAAAGGCGGACGAGGATTTACCCTTGCCCTTGCCAGTGTGGATCAGCACCAGACCCTTTTCGGGGTCCTGCAATTGCGAGACCCGTTCACGGTGCTTGGTCTGCACCTCTTTCATCTTTTCTTTGTGATCGTTCGCGTCGCTCATCGGGGGACCCTCGTAGAATTTCGCGCTCACAGTAGGGGCTGTGGCGGAAAGGTAAAGATCAGCTTTTGGGATCTGTGACGGATCGGGCCTTGCCACGTTCCAACCCCAGCTGGTGTTCGCGCCAGACAACGAGGGCATTCGCGCCAATGACCAGTGTTGCGCCTGCCAGCATCGCCACTGTTGGCAGCTCGGCAAACCAGATGTAGCCAATCAGGACCGCAAACAGCATCGAGGAATAGTCATAGGGCGCGAGCATTGATGCCGGGGCAAAGCGATAAGACGAGGTGACAAGGATCTGTGCACAGCCACCGATGACCCCTGCCAGAACCAACAAAGCAAATTGTTCAGTTGTGGGCATAACCCAGCCAAACGGCAGGGTCAGCAAGGACAACAGCGAAGCGGTGGCGGAAAAATAGAATACGATGGCAGCCGTGTGGTCGGATTGAACCAATTGCCGGATGTGGATCTGCACAAAACCGCGGGCCAGCGTCGCCCCCAAAATGCAAATCGCGCCCAAGGTTGCGGTGTCTTGCATGGACGCTCCGCTGCCCAGCCGGGGCCAGAGCATGATCAAAACACCAACAAGACCGATCAGCACGGCCCCGATACGGATCATCCGAATACGTTCCCCTAGCATGATCGCAGCAAGGATAAGGGTGAAAATGGGGGTAGCAAAGCCAATGGCGGTGACCTCGGGCAGAGGCAGTAAGCCCAAACCAGTGAACGTCAGACCCATCGCAGTGGTCCCCAGAACCCCGCGCCAGAAATGGCCCATCGGTTTTTTGGCAATCAACCCTTGGCGCAGCTCTCCGCGTGAAATCAGCCAGACAACGATGACTGGAATGGCAAAAAACGACCGAAAAAACACAGCCTCGCCAGCCGGAATATCATCAGATAGGGATTTGACGAGCGCGGCCATGGCCGTGAACAGAAAAATCGCGCAGGTTTTGAGGATGACGGCCAAAATGGGCCGGTTCGCGGTCAATGCTTTTGCCATGGCGCGAACCTGCGCTTTTGAATCCCAAAGATCAATCGCTTGATTTTTGCCTAGAGTGTCACCCATTGTGCAGACGCAGAAAGAGGAGCCGAACATGTATACCCAAAACTATTTGATTTCACAGCTGCGCGCGGCATCGGTTGGGCGCGAAAACGATGTTTTTGCGCAATTGGTTGGCGGTGAAACGGTGACGTTTGGGGCGCTTTTTGCAGGCGCGGAACGGATGGCGGCGGCTTTGGTGTCTTGCGGTGTGGTGCCAGGAGATCGGGTTGCGGTGCAAGTGGGCAAGACGATTCAAGCGATCGAGCTATACCTCGGAACCGTGATGGCGGGCGGGATCTTTCTGCCGTTAAACACGGCCTATACCGGGCCAGAGGTGGCGTATTTCGTGGGCGATGCCAGCCCGCGCGTGGTTGTATGTGACCCAGCGCGAATAGATGAGATTTCGGCCATTGCGGGGGCGGCACAGGTGATGACCTTGGACCCGGCGGGGCAAGGCAGTTTGCGTGATCTGGCCGATGTGCAGGGCGGCTTTGATCCGGTTGCGCTTGAAATGGGGGATTTGGCCGCGATTTTGTACACTTCGGGCACCACGGGGCGATCCAAGGGCGCAATGCTGAGCCATGCCAACCTGGCCTCCAACTCGGCAACATTGCGGGACTACTGGCAGTTCACGGCTGAGGATGTGTTGATCCATGCCTTGCCGATCTTTCACACGCACGGATTGTTTGTGGCAACCAACGTGGCGCTGTTGGCCGGGGCACAGGTGGTGCTGCTGCCGGGGTTTGATTTGGACGCGATCTTAAAGGCGATGCCGAAAGCAACCGCCCTGATGGGAGTCCCGACATTCTATACCCGTTTGCTTGGCGATGCGCGTTTGACGCAAGAGCGCGCGGCGAACATGCGATTGTTCATTTCGGGTTCTGCGCCTTTGTTGGTGGATACGCATGAGCAGTGGGAACAGCGCACCGGCCATCGCATTCTGGAACGCTATGGCATGACGGAAACCAATATGAGCACTTCGAACCCCTACGAGGGTGAGCGTCGCGCGGGAACCGTTGGGTTCCCGTTGCCCGGTGTCGAGGCGCGGGTAATGGAAGGTGGTGCCGAAGTTGCGACGGGCGACATCGGTGTGTTGGAAGTGCGCGGAGCCAATGTGTTTCAGGGCTATTGGCAGATGCCCGAGAAAACCGCCGAAGAACTGCGCGCGGATGGCTGGTTCATCACAGGTGATTTGGCGAAGGTCGATAGCGATGGCTACGTCACAATTGTGGGACGTGAAAAGGATCTGATCATCACCGGGGGCTTTAACGTCTACCCCAAAGAGGTCGAGAGCCTGATTGATGATCTGCCCGGCGTGCTGGAAAGTGCGGTCATTGGCGTGCCACATCCCGATTTTGGCGAGGCGGTTGTGGCTGTTGTTGTGCCTGAAGGGGACGGAGTATCGGTGGATCAAATCCGGGGCGCTTTGGACGGGCAATTGGCAAAGTTCAAACAGCCTAAGCATATCGTTTTGGTTGATGCCTTGCTGCGCAATACCATGGGCAAGGTGCAAAAGAAGGCTCTACGTGCGGAGTTTGCGGATGTTTTCGCCAATGGATGAAGTGTTTGATGCCTTTGGCACCGCCCCGGTTTCGGTTGTCGGCTCAGGCGCATGGCGCTCGCGGTTTGCCGTGACCGAGCTGGCTTGCCTATCGATGGGTGCTGTTGGCAGCGCGATGGCGGATTTGAGCGAAGCGCTGAATCTGGGCCATCGTCCAGATGTGGTGGTGGATCGGCGTCTGGCCTCGCTTTGGTTTACGTGGTCCATCCATCCGCAGGGGTGGGAGTTACCCCCATCCTGGGATGCGATTGCGGGGGATTACCAAGGTCGCGATGGCTGGATCAAACTGCACACGAATGCTCCGCATCATCGGGCGGCGGCTTTGGCGGTGTTGGAGTGTGAGGCAGAGCGCGAGATCGTCGCGCAGGCTGTGCGTGGCTGGGGCATCGATGCGTTAGAGGATGCGATTGTTGCCCAAGGTGGGGCAGCGGCGGCGATGCGCAGTCGCGCGGCGTGGCTCGCCCATCCACAGGGGGCAGCGGTGTCTGGCGAGCCTTTGGTGGCTTGGGATCATAAGGCGGGGCAGGTGCGGGCATGGCAGGCGCGGCCCGATCGCCCGCTGGCGGGTCTGCGGGTTTTGGATCTGACACGGGTGCTGGCAGGGCCGGTGGCAACGCGGACCCTTGCTGGATTCGGGGCCGATGTGTTGCGGGTTGATCCCGCATCTTGGTCAGAGCCGGGGGTGGTGCCTGATGTGACCTTGGGCAAGCGGTGCTGTCATCTGGACCTGAAAACGCAACAGGGTCAGGATCAACTGCGGGCGCTGATGGCGCAGGCGGACGTTCTGGTTCACGGCTATCGCCCCGGTGCGCTGGACGCGATGATCGGGACGCACCGGCCGCAGGGATTGGTTGAGGTGTCGCTGGATGCCTATGGCTGGACTGGGCCATGGGCCGGGCGGCGTGGGTTTGATTCACTGGTCCAGATGAGTTGCGGAATTGCCGATGCGGGCATGGCATGGGCGGGGTCCGATAAGCCGCATCCTTTGCCGGTGCAGGCGTTGGATCATGCGACGGGTTATTTCATGGCGGCGGCGGTCCTTTCGGCTCTGACACAGGCCATTCAGGGCAAGGGCAGTCCGCGGGCGCGGCTGTCTTTGGCACGCACCGCAGAGGTTTTAGCCAAGTTAGAGCCTGTTTTAACGGATCCTATCACTGGATCTGAGCCTGCTGATTTGGGCGACTGGGTTGAACAGACTGTGTGGGGTCCGGCCAAGCGGGTGAAGCCAGCGCTGCGGATTTCTGGCATGCCAATGTCTTGGGATCGGCCTGCCGGAGCGCTGGGCGCGGCACCGGCACGTTGGGATTAAGTGAGCGCCAGCAAGAGACCCGATAGGGTGAAAAAGCCCAGTGCGGTTGCGATCAGCATGGCGATGGAGGCCATGCCTTCGTGCCCGTGTTCTTGTGCCAGAACGGTGTAGATGCCAAACATCGGCATGGCGGCGGACAAGATGACAGCAACTTGCAGATCTGCCGGCAGAGCGATGCCCGCAGCGGTAACGCCCAAAACGGCAAGAGCGACCAAAGCGGGGTGCAGAATAATTTTGCCAAGGGCCACTTGTGCCGCCTTCCAGTGATTGCCGCGGAGGGACAGCCCCGCAAGCGATCCGCCAATGACCACCAGAGACAGCGCCGAGGCCGAGGCCGCGAGCATCTGGAACAGATTGGTTGCGGCGTTGGGCATTGGGCTCTGGGCAAGCGACACGGCAAGACCCAACAGCAGGCCAATCACCATCGGGCGTTTGAGAACACCCCAAAGGATTGTGCCGATTTGGTGTGATATCGAGGTCTGCGCCCGGTCGCGTGACAGCTCCATCAAAATCAAGCAGATCGGGATCAGCAGGATGTTCTCCACCAGCATGTTCAGCGCCAGTATGACGCCGGCAAGGTCAGGAAAGGTCAACAACATGACCGGATAGCCGATAAAGCCGGAGTTGGGGCAGGCGGTACCCATCACAGCGACTGCGCGGCGGGGGTTGTCTGTGCCAGTGAGGGTAAACCAGACAAAGCTGACCGCGATGGTCGCTACTCCGCCAAGGGCGAAAACCAGCATGTAACCGGGGTTAAACACCTCGGCGAAATCCCGGGTGGCCATGGCATTGAACAGTAGGGCAGGCAGGGCAATGTCGAGCACGTATTTACCCAGCGTGCGCATATCCGAGGTTCCGAACCATCCCCGTTTCACGATCAGATAGCCAATGGCGATGGCCGCATAGATCGGAAAGGTGATGGTCAGGATTTGGCTCATGCGTCAGTCCAGTTGGGCGGTAAGGGCGTGTCGATTTCGGCCGCAAAATCCTCGAGAAACTGGATCATTCGGGCGGTGCGATCGCGGGCCAGAGTTTTACCGCCCTCGGTCAGCATGTCATTGGGCAGGTCCAGCAGTTTGACGCGCCAATGGTCGATGGAAAACCGCAAGTCATCCAGCGGGCGGTCTTGGGCAAAGGGATCAGCAGGGTCATACAGCGCCCGGCCCAGTGATCCGGCAACGGCAAAGGTGCGCGCAATGCCGATGGCGCCCAGCGCGTCCAACCGATCCGAATCGCGCAGGATTTGCGCTTCGGGCGTTTCGGGGGGGATTTGCGCCGAAAAGCTGTGCGCGGCGATGGCATGTTGGGTGGCAGTGATTTCATCCTCGGAAAAACCAAGGGTGCGCAACAGTGGGGCGGCTTCGCGGGCGGAATGACGCGAGGCCATGGCGCGTTCTGGGTCGTCTTTGGGCAGGTTAACCAGATCGTGTAGGTAGCTGGCGGCCATCAAGACGCGGGTGTTGACCTGTCCGTTGGCAATGGTGCGGGCGTTGACCCAGACACGATCCAGGTGGGCCAGATCATGCGCCGGGTCGGTCGCCATGCGGTCCTGTGCGATCTGGCGCAGTGCCGCGCGCAGATCAGCCAATGTGACCTCGGTTTTCGCCGATTTGGCCGCGATGCAGAAGCATCTGGTCCAAGAGAACGCAGGCCATCATTGCCTCGCCCACGGGAACGGCACGGATGCCGACGCAGGGGTCGTGACGGCCTTTGGTGATGATTTCCGCCTCTTCGCCCGACTTGGTGATCGTCTTGCGGGTGGTCAGGATGGAGGAGGTCGGTTTGACCGCAAAGCGCACCACGACGTCCTGTCCGGTTGAAATGCCACCCAGAATGCCACCGGCGTGGTTCGAGCTGTATTGTGGGCCGTTCTGACCCATAAAGATCTCATCCGCGTTGGCTTCGCCGGTCAATTCCGCCGAGGCCATACCATCGCCGATTTCAACGGCTTTGACCGCGTTGATCGACATCATCGCGGCGGCCAGATCGGTGTCGAGCTTGTTATAAACAGGGGCGCCAATGCCTGCGGGTACGCCACGTGCGACGACTTCGATCACAGCACCGACCGAGCTGCCGGATTTGCGTAGCCCATCCAGATAGGCGGCCCAGTCTTCCGCGGCTTGGGCGTCGGGGGTCCAGAACGGGTTTTGTTCGATCTGAGACCAGTCAAAGCGGCTGCGGTCTATTTTGTGCGGTCCGATCTGGGTCATGTAGCCGGTGATTTGCACATTCGGAGCGAGTTGTTTGATTGCTTCGCGCGCTAGGCCGCCAGCAGCGACACGCGCTGCGGTTTCACGGGCTGAACTGCGGCCACCGCCGCGATAATCGCGGATACCGTATTTCTGCCAGTAGGTGATGTCGGCGTGACCGGGGCGGAATTTTTCCATGATGTCACCGTAGTCTTTCGACCGTTGATCGGTGTTTTCAATCATCAGCTGTATGGGAGTGCCGGTGGTTTGACCTTCAAACACACCCGAGAGGATTTTCACCTCGTCCGCTTCGCGTCGCTGTGTGGTGAATTTGTTTTGACCGGGTTTGCGTTTGTCCAGCCAATGCTGGAGCATCGCGGCATCTACAGGAACCCCCGGAGGGCAGCCATCAACGGTCGCGCCCAGCGCGGGTCCGTGGCTTTCACCCCAAGTGGTGACGCGGAAGAGGTGGCCAAAACTGTTCATCGACATGGGGCGTGCTCCTTTGCGACCCGTGCTTAGCGGGGTGCGCGTGGGGTCTCAAGCGGATTTGCAGGAATAATCGGCAACACAGGCCCGTCTTTACCCTTGTTTCTGGGGGTGTTCAGACCGTCCAGTGTCCGGACGGTCGCGTTCGTACACCTCGGTATCGGGAAACTGCGGCAACCAGCCTTCGCGGCGCAGTGCCCAGCTTTCATATGAGGGGATCAGCTGATCAGGGGCGTCCAGGGTCCCAAGGTGAACTTCGATTTCATCGCCACTGCGGGCAAAAACAGAAGATCCGCATCGGGGGCAGAAACACCGTCCCTTATAATCTTGCACGTTTCCGGTGATCTTTACCGATCCTTGCGGGAACACGGCGGCGGCATAGAACAATGCACCGTGGTGTTTGCGGCAATCCAGACAATGACAGATGCCAACCCGGTCTGGCTGCCCGGTTGCCACGAGCCTGACATCGCCACATGCACATCCTCCTGCAAAGCTCTCCATGATGCGTGCCCTCTCTGCCGTGACCGAAGGTGCCGGGCCAACTCTGGGCTGGCCCGAATGCGTTTAGCCGGCGTTTGCCACTTTTGCGCGGGTTGCAGTGATGCTGAGCGCTGCGCGCGCGGCTTCACGACCCTTTTCGACAAAGTGTGCGCGGTAGATCGCGTTGTGGTGTTCGGTTTCCTGATACTGGTGCGGTGTCAGGGACACGGACAGGACGGGTACGCCGGTGTCCATGCTGGCGCGCATCAGGCCATCAACGACGGCATGGGCAACGAAATCATGGCGATAGATGCCGCCATCCACCACAAATGCGGCGCAAGCGACGGCGGCGTATTTACCTGTCTGGGCCAGATCGCGCGCGATCAGCGGCATTTCAAATGCGCCGGGAACGTCAAAGACATCAACTTGATCTGCGGGAATCAATTCGAGAAAGCCGTCGAGCGCGCGGTCGACGATATCAGCGTGCCATTGTGCCTTGATAAAGGCATAGCGGGTGTGTGTCATAGGTCTCTCCTTTGGTCTGACACGTCACCCAAGGCGATCACGAGCGAGGCCAGGGGTATCCCCCAACCTGCACGTTCTCTTTCATCCGGACTATGACCGTCGGCTCTGGAGTTGCACCAGATCTGCTGACACTCCTGACACGGAGCCGCTCGCGGGCTTACGGGATTGCGCCCGCTTACCGCCGGTGGGGAATTTCACCCCGCCCTGAGAACGAGGCGGACCTTGCCAATGGTGGGGGGGATCTGCAAGACCAATTGTGCATAGTGGAGGGCTAAAATATGCATCCAAATCCTGTTTTTCACACCGGTGACGAGGACGCGAACCTGAAATTCGCCCGTGACCGAGGTTTTGGGGTGCTTGCTGTAGCCATAGATGGCGCGCCAATGCTGAGTCATGTGCCGTTTCTGTTGTCTGAGGACGGGCATTTGGCAGAGCTGCATTTGGTGCGTTCGAATCCCATTGCCCGGGCCTTGGACACCCCGCTGAGCGCCCGAATCGCTGTTTCAGGACCCGATGGATATGTGTCACCTGATTGGTATGGGGTGCCGGATCAGGTGCCGACATGGAATTATGTGGCGGTTCATCTGACGGGGCGGCTGGAGCGGTCGCCGGATGAGGCGTTGTTGGATCTTTTGGATCGTCAGTCAGCGTTGTTTGAGGCGCGCCTTGCCCCCAAAGCCCCTTGGACCACGGGTAAGATGGATGCCGAGGCGCTGCGCAAGATGATGCGGATGATTGTGCCTTGCCGGATGGTGATCGAGAGTGTTCAGGGCACGTGGAAAATGAGCCAGAACAAGCCCGATGACGTGCGGTTGGCTGCGGCCGAGCAGATGGAGGCCACCGGATTCGGGGCAGAAGTGCCTGCCTTGGTCCGCGCAATGCGCGAGGTTTAGGTGGCGGGTGCCAATGCGATTGCTTTTGACACAGTTTCGGCAACGAAATCAGGGGCCTGCATGGGCATGAAGTGGCTCAGGTTCGGGCGGTGGATGTCTGTGCCGTTTGTCACTGCCCCTGCAAGGCCGGGCCATGTGGGTGAGCGGGTAAAATCACCCAGTGACGCCAGATCCATCGTATCTGCCCGCAACACGACGACCGGGCAGGTTATTGTGTGCAGGTGATCGTGGATGGGCGCGCCGGTCATGGGGGACATGTACGAACTGGCCTCGACCTCAGGGGCGCAAGCGAGGGTGAGCGCACCGTCGTGTTCCACAAGCCCGTGGGTACAGTAGGTTTCGAGGGCCATTGGAGTGAACAGGGAATAGGGGCTGCGATCTTTGAACCGGTCAACCATTTCCTGCACCGAGGTGAAATTGCGTTTGCGTTGGGCGGCAGGGTGTTGGGTGCCTTTGGGAAACAGTGATTCTGCCATCGCGTAGATCTCGGGAGCCATTATCACGGGATCAATTAGAATCAGGCCCTTTACCCTGTCGGGGTGCGCAATGGTGGCTTGGGTCAGGATATGGCCCCCGAGCGAATGACCGACACAGGTGACATTGGTCAGGTCCAGCGTGTCGACAAAGGCTGAGATATCCCGGCCCAGATCGAACCAATCTGTAAAAGGGCCGCCGGTGCTGTGGCCGTGGCCACGCAGATCGACACAGATGGAATGAACTGCGGGTAGGGCCGCGATCACCTCGTCCCAGATGCGCGCATGAAATCCAGTGGCATGGGCAAACAGAAGCGTTGGCCCCGTGCCGCGCAGATCTGCGTGGCGTTCCACATAGCTGAGGGTCAGGTCCGCAAGATGACATGAATGTCTGACAGGGGCGTCTTGGGTTGTCATGGAGGGCCTCGATACTGCGGGTCTTAGGAATTATGCAAGCCTAAGCAGCAGATTGGTGGTCGCTCAAACAGGACGTGGGGGCATAATTGACGTGACGCTTGGTCAGGCATCACCTTGAAACCCAGACAGGACGCGTTACCACTTGAGTCAGCGGTCGGTTGATGATCGCGACCAGTCAAGGAACGTTTGCCATGAAACTCTATTATAGTCCCACATCGCCCTATGTGCGCAAAGTGATGGTGCTGCTGCATGAGACAGGGCAGTTGGGAGATGTTGAGCTGTTCAACGCACCGACGACGCCACTTAATCCCGCAGAAGGGCTGTTGGGAACGAATCCTCTGACCAAAGTCCCTGCGTTGGAGCGCCCGGACGGTCCTACTTTGTTTGATAGCCGGGTGATCTGTGCCTTTCTCGATGCGCGCGGCAACGGCGGTTTGTACCCTGAGGGGGCAGCAAAATGGGAAACTTTGACGTTAGAGGCGATGGCCGATGGGATTTTGGATGCCGCTTTGTTGGTGACCTATGAGAGCCGCCTGCGTCCCGAAGACAAACAGTGGGATAGCTGGGCAGATGCGCAGTGGGCCAAGATCGAACGTGCCTGTGCGGCGCTGAATCAGCGATGGATGGCACATTTGGCCGGACCCCTAGATATGGGGCAGATCGCGGTGGCCTGCGCGTTGGGTTATGTTGATTTTCGCCATGATGCCCGTAACTGGCGTCACGGAAACGACGGATTGGCCGCTTGGTTCAAAGAATTCGAATCGCGCCCCAGTTTGGTCGAAACCCGCCCTCCAGAGGGCTGAAAACTAGTGCTTTGCTGGGAAAGTTGGATGGCGCGACTTGAATTTGTGTGACCGAGTCGCGACATCTAATTGAATTTACCTAGTCCTGCGCGCCTATGACCGCTGGACGAAACAAATTCTCCCCGCTAGACACCCGCGATAAGTGACCGCTTTTATGCGGTGCTGATGCATGTTTGCCCGCCAAGGGCGCTGGAATCGGAGAAAACCTCGTGTCCCACGCAGAAGACCACGAAGGCACCCGGAGAGATTTCCTCTACTACGCCACGGCTGGCGCAGGTGCTGTAACCGCAGGGGCTGCCGTTTGGCCTCTGGTGAACCAAATGAATCCCTCAGCGGATGTTCAGGCGCTGTCCTCGATTCGCGTGGACGTGAGTGGTGTCGAAGTCGGCACCCAGATTAGCGTTAAATTCCTGGGTAAGCCGGTGTTTATTCGCCGCCGCACGCAGGGAGAGATCGATGAGGCCCGCGCCGTAGAGCTGTCGGATCTGATCGACAATGATGACCGCAATGCCAATAAGCCTGGCCTTGACGCATCGGACGAAAACCGGACGATGGATGAAGCTGGCGAATGGCTGGTGATGATGGGCGTTTGTACGCACCTTGGCTGTGTGCCATTGGGTGACGGCGCTGGCGATTTCCACGGCTGGTTCTGCCCGTGCCATGGTTCGCACTACGACACCTCTGGCCGGATCCGCAAAGGTCCCGCTCCTGAGAACCTGCCGGTTCCAGTGGCCGAGTTTGTCGACGAAACAACACTCAAGCTGGGATAAGGGAGCCAATTATGTCCGGAATTCCGCACGATCATTACGAGCCAAAGACCAAGGGCGAAAAGTGGCTGAACAGCCGCCTGCCCATCGTCGGGCTCATCTACGACACGATCATGATCCCGACCCCAAAAAACCTGAACTGGTGGTGGATCTGGGGCATCGTACTGGCATTTTGCCTGGTGATGCAGATCGTAACCGGCATCGTTCTTGTGATGCACTATACACCACATGTTGACCTGGCATTTGCCAGCGTTGAGCACATCATGCGCAACGTGAACGGCGGCTATATGCTGCGGTATCTGCACGCAAATGGCGCGTCGTTGTTCTTTGTGGCTGTTTACATCCATATCTTCCGCGGCCTGTTCTACGGCTCTTACAAAGCGCCGCGTGAAATCACGTGGATTGTAGGCATGTTGATCTTTGTCCTGATGATGGGCACCGGCTTTATGGGCTATGTTCTGCCTTGGGGTCAGATGTCGTTCTGGGGCGCAACCGTTATCACCGGCCTGTTTGGTGCGATCCCGTTTGTAGGCGAAGCGCTGCAGACATGGCTTTTGGGCGGACCTGCTGTGGACAACGCCACGCTGAACCGGTTCTTCTCGCTGCACTATTTGCTGCCGTTTGTGATCGCTGCGATGGTTGTTGTTCACATCTGGGCCTTCCACACCACGGGTAACAACAACCCAACCGGTGTTGATGTGCGCAAGGGTTCGAAAGAAGAAGTCAAGAAAGATACCCTGCCGTTCTGGCCCTACTTTGTGATCAAGGATTTCCTGGGTCTGGCCGTTGTTCTGGTTATTTTCTGGGCGATCGTTGGCTTTATGCCGAACTACCTAGGTCACCCCGATAACTACATCGAAGCAAACCCGCTGGTGACACCTGCGCACATCGTTCCTGAGTGGTACTTCTTGCCGTTCTACGCGATCCTGCGTGCCTTTACTGGTGAAGTTTGGGTTGTTCAGATCGCATCCTTCGTCACTGGTGGTATCGTCGATGCCAAGTTCTTTGGTGTGATTGCCATGTTTGGTGCGATTGCTGTTATGGCGCTTGCGCCATGGTTGGACACTTCGACCGTGCGTTCGGGTGCATATCGTCCGATGTTCAAATGGTGGTACCGCCTGCTGATCATCGACTTCTTTGCCCTGATGTGGCTGGGTGCGATGCCCGCAGAAGAGCCTTATGCGACCTTCTCGCTGATCGCGTCTGCGTACTGGTTTGGCTACTTCCTGGTGATCCTGCCGCTGCTTGGTGTGATCGAAAAGCCGGATGCGCTGCCTGCGACCATCGAAGACGACTTCAACGCCCATTATGGCAAGGCGTCTGACGCCTCACCGGCCGAATAAGAGGGACCGAAACCCATGTTCAAGAAACTTGCACTCGGTGCTGTCCTTGCTTTCGCTCTTGCCCCTGTCGCGACACTCGCGGCTGGTGGCGGAGACCAACATATCGAGGATTACGCTTTCTCGTTTGAAGGCCCATTCGGCACCTACGACCAAAACCAACTGCAGCGTGGCCTGCAGATCTACACCGAAGTCTGCGCAGCCTGTCACGGACTGAAGCAGGTGCCCCTGCGGACCCTCGGGGACGAAGGCGGTGTTGGGCTAGAGGCGGATCAGGTGCGTGCGTACGCGGCTGAAAACTTCACCGTCTTTGATGCCGAGCTGGATGATGACCGCGAAGCGATCCCTTCGGATCATTTTCCGGCGAACACTGGTGCTGGCGCGCCAGACCTGAGCCTGATGGCTAAGTCTCGCGCTGGTTTCCACGGTCCTTACGGATCTGGGATCAACCAGTTCATCCATGGCATTGGTGGTCCTGAGTACATTGCGTCTTTGCTGACCGGCTATACCGGTAAGGAAAAAGAAGAAGCAGGTAAGACATTTTACGAGAACACTGCCTTTCCGGGTGGTTGGATTTCGATGGCACCACCGCTGGGTGGTGAAGATGTCGACTATATCGACGGGCACAGCAACTCGCTTGAAGCTGAATCTCAGGATATCGCTGCATTCCTGATGTGGTCTGCTGAACCCAAGATGATGGCACGTAAGCAAGCTGGTTTTGTTGGTGTTCTGATCCTGACGATTTTGTCGGTCCTTCTGTATTTGACCAACAAGCGTCTTTGGGCACCGATCAAAGGCAAGAAAACAAGCTGATCTTTGCAGACAGTTTGAGATTTGAGAAAGCCCTGCGCGTTGCGCGGGGCTTTTTCACGTCTTGGGGTATGTTCTACCTGACTTGACGAAAGGGCCGTTGTTCGCACACCTTATGATTGAAAAATTGTCAGGGAAGACAGCAAAATGGAGAGCCAGTCAAACGCTGAAAAGCTGCGTCAGGTTTACGCCCGCTGGAATGAAAGCAAGGGCACGGATTTGTCGATGTGGGATGACTATGCGACGGATGACTTATGCATAAGATCCTTGGGCGAAGGGCAGGACGGGATTCGGTTCAGCGCCACACGTAATGGACGGGCGCAATTGCGGGCCTATCTTGAGGATCTCACACAGGCTTATGCGCTGGAGCATTGGACCTTGAAAGAGACGGTGTCTGACGGGGATGGTGTGATCGCGCTGGCAGACACGGGTTGGACCCACCGAGACAGCGGCAAGACATTTGAAGCCGCCGTCGCGATTATTTGCCGGTTCCGGGATGGCAAGGTCTATGATTATCAGGAATTTTACGACACCGATGCTTTTGCCGCAGTGCCCGCCTGATTTCAGGCTGACAGCTGTGTGCCGGTAACGCCGAGAATCGATTTGGTGACGATCTGGCCTTCGATCTGGGGCGTGGTGAATGCAACCTCGGTAAATTGTTCGGTGCGCCCCATGTTGGGGTTTTCCATCAGGATGTTGTGGGTCTTTCCGATCTGCTGGGCCAGATGCGCGGAAACCTGTGTTTCGCCGATAGTACGTAGACGCGCTGCGCGGTCTTTGATCACGTTGCCATTGACCTGTTGCGGGATTCGCGCGGCAGGGGTTCCGGGGCGTTTCGAATAGGGAAAGACGTGCAGCCAGGTCAAATCGCAATCCTGAACGAGCTTCATTGAGTTTTCAAAATGCGCCTCGGTCTCGGTCGGGAACCCGGCGATGATATCTGCGCCAAACGTCATCTCAGGGCGCAATTTCTTGGCCTCTTCGGTAAAGCGAATCGCATCATCACGTAGATGTCGGCGCTTCATCCGCTTTAGAATCAGATCGTCGCCATGTTGGAGCGATAGATGCAGGTGGGGCATCAGACGCTGTTCTGTTGCGATGGCCTGCATCAGGTTTTCATCCACCTCGATGGAATCAATCGAGCTGATGCGCAGGCGCGGCAGATCGGGCACCAATTTGAGGATCCGAATCACCAGATCGCCGAGTTTGGGCATGGCAGGCAGGTCCGCCCCCCACGAGGTCAGATCGACACCGGTCAGAACCACTTCGTTATAGCCTTTGTCGACCAGTCGCTTGATCTGATCTACGACGACTCCGGCGGGCACGCTGCGGGAATTACCGCGACCATAGGGGATGATGCAGAAGGTGCAGCGGTGATCGCAGCCGTTTTGAACCTGAACATATGCGCGAGACCGGGTGCCAAAACCATCAATCAGGTGCCCCGCGGTTTCAGTGACGGACATGATGTCATCCACCTGAACCGATTCGGTTTGGCCAATGAAATCTGCAGCCATGCCTTTCCAGGTGTCGGGTTGCATCTTTTCCATATTGCCGATCACCGCGTCGACTTCGTCCATAGCGGCAAAGGTTTCTGGTTCGGTCTGGGCGGCGCAGCCGGTCACGATGACACGGGCCTCAGGATTTTCGCGGCGCAGTTTACGAATCTCTTGGCGGGCCTTGCGCACGGCCTCAGAAGTCACAGCGCAGGTGTTCACGATTACCGCGTTTTCCAGCCCGGCCTGTTGCGACAGCTCTTTCATTGCCTCGGTTTCATAGGCGTTCAGGCGGCAGCCCAATGTGGTGAATTTGGGGGCGGTCATGTCAGGCTATCCAAAAAGGTAGAGGTGAATGTGCCGGTAAAGACATGCATCGTTGGCCCAGTCATCCAGACACCATCATCGCGCCAGTCGATGTGCAGCGTTCCGCCATCGAGATCGATCTGAACCTTGCGTCCGGTCAAGCCTCGGCGTGCCGCTGCGACGGCTGTTGCGCAGGACGAAGACCCAGAGGCCAACGTGATGCCGACGCCGCGTTCCCAGACCCGCATACGAATGTGATTCGATCCTACGACCTGTGCCACCTGCACATTGGTGCGTTGGGGGTAGAGCGGATGATGCTCATAGCGTGCGCCGAACTCAGTCAGAGGGATGGCTTCGGCGTTGTCGACGAAAAAGGTGCAATGGGGATTGCCCATGCCGGTTGCAGTTGGGCCGCCTTCGATTGGGAGTTCGAGCGTGTCCATTTCTTCGGCGAGGGGAATTTCGTGCCACAACAATTGCGGCGGGCCCATGTTGACAGAGGTCAGACCATCGCCTGCATCGCGCGCCCACAGATCACCGCGGTCGGTGGTTAGGTGCAACTCAGTTTTGCCGGATTCATCCATAAGGTGACGGGCAATACAACGGGTGGCGTTTCCGCATGCACCTGATGTCGATCCATCGGCATTATAAAACACCAGATGCGCATCCCCCGCGCCTTTTTCAATGACGGCAAGCTGATCAAAGCCAACGCCAAACTGACGATGCGCGATTCCCTTGGCATGGGCGGGCGTGATTGCGATTTCATGCGCGCGTGCATCGACAACGACAAAGTCGTTGCCCAACCCGTGCATCTTCATGAAAGGCATGCCTGTATCTGTGTTCTGTTGCATGGCGGGCATATAGCGTTGCAAAGTAAATGAATCCACCCTGCACTGCAGAAAGGTGAAAAAAGGGCTTGACCCTTTGCTGCGCTGATCCTAATACCCGCCCTACAGAGTCGCTGGATACAACGGAAACAAAGCGACGCTGGGTGCTAAATAAGTCCTTGAACCTTACCGGGAAAATGGATTAGAGAGCGCCACGGATCGTCAAGATCCAAACAGAAGATGTGGGCCGTTAGCTCAGTTGGTAGAGCAACTGACTTTTAATCAGTAGGTCGATGGTTCGAACCCATCACGGCTCACCACTTCTTCTCTTTTCCCCAGGCAGACAACCAGAGTTCCAAAGCCGAGATTTTGGTTTGAGTACCCGATTCTGAATCGTTTTCGCCGATTGGTAGCGTTGCTTTTCAGGGCAAGACGTCACTGGTTGCGCTAATAGCTGTTCACCCCCAAGTCGTCAGGCGATAGAAGGCGCAAAAGCCATTGCCGGAGTTCTGTTATGATCAACACACCCAAGCCTGTCGTATTGTGTATTCTTGATGGATGGGGTGTTTCGGATGTCACGGAGGCGAACGCGCCACATTTGGCGAAAACCCCAACATTCGATGCGATGATGGAAAACGGGCCACATGCGCAGTTGATAACCTATGGCCCTGACGTCGGGTTGCCGACCGGGCAGATGGGGAATTCCGAGGTTGGGCATACCAACATCGGGGCAGGCCGTGTTGTGGCGATGGATTTGGGCCAAATTGATTTGGCGATCGAAGAAGGATCGTTTTTTGAGAATCAGGCGTTGCTGGATTTCATAGCCAAAGTGAAAGCAACCGGAGGTGTCGCACATCTGATGGGGCTGGTGTCCGACGGTGGCGTACATGGACATATCAATCACATTGTTGCAGCAGCCAAAGCGATTACAGACGCGGGGGGTGAGGTGGCATTGCATGCGATCACTGACGGCCGGGATGTGTCACCGAAATCTGCCTATGGCTATATCGGTGATTTGGAAGAGCGCCTGCCCGACGGCGCAAAGATCGTCACCGTGTCTGGGCGTTATTTTGCGATGGATCGTGACAACCGGTGGGAGCGCGTGAACGAAGCCTATGGGGCGATGATCCAAGGCGAAGGTAGGACCGCGAGTTCAGCACATGAGGCAGTGACCAAAGCATATAGTCAAAGTGAAACAGACGAGTTCATCGTTCCGACGGTTCTCGATGGGTATTCTGGCGTGAAAGACAATGACGCGATGTTTTGTCTGAATTTCCGCGCTGATCGCGCACGTGAGATTCTGGCCGCGATTGCGAAACCCGGATTTGACGGGTTTGATACAGGGGTACGGCCACAGCTTGCCGCCCTATTAGGGATGGTTGATTATTCTGCTGATCACAGCACCTACATGACAACGGCTTACCCAAAGGCCGAGATTGTTAACACTTTGGGCGCATGGGTTGCGAAACAGGGCAAGCGGCAGTTCCGTCTGGCCGAGACCGAGAAATATCCGCATGTGACCTTTTTCTTGAACGGCGGAAAAGAGGTGCCGGAGGCGGCAGAAGATCGGTTTATGCCCAAATCCCCGAAGGTTGCGACCTATGATTTGCAGCCGGAAATGTCGTCTGCCGAAGTGACCGATAAGTTTATTGAGGCAATCGAGGCTGGGTATGACCTGATTGTGACCAACTATGCCAACCCCGATATGGTGGGGCATACCGGGGATCTCGACGCTGCAATACAGGCGTGCGAAGCGGTGGATCAGGGATTGGCCAAAGTCGTCGAAGCCTTGACCAAAGCGGGCGGTGCGATGATTGTCACAGCAGATCATGGGAACTGTGAAATGATGTACGATCCGGTGACCAAAGGGCCCCATACCGCGCACACACTGAACCCAGTGCCCGTTGCTTTGGTTGGTGGCCCCGAGGGGAGTAATTTGCGCTGCGGGCGGTTGTCTGACTTAGCCCCCACGATTCTGGAACTGATGGACCTGCCCAAGCCCGAGGAAATGACCGGAGAAAGCTTGCTTTCATGAGATTAAGCGCCTGTTTTCTGGGGGTGATGTTCTGGATTGGGGCAGCACATGCCCAAACTGACCCGGCCGAGGCAGCGCGTCAGGCGGGGCTGCGGTTGGAGCAAGCCGCCGTCGCGTTGAGTGAAGCGGAAGGCGCGCGGGATAGGGTGCGAGCGCTGACTGTTACGGTCAAAGCCTATGAAAAAGGGCTTGCCGCGATGCGCGATGGCTTGCGCAAAGCCGCCCGGCGCGAGGCGCAGTTGACGGTCCGGTTGCGTGCCCGAGAAGAAGAAATCGCGCAGCTTTTGGGTGTGTTGCAGACGATCGAAACCTCGCCTCCGCCTGTGTTGTTGTTGCACCCTTCGGGACCGTTGGGATCTGCACGATCTGGTATGATGCTGGCTGAGGTGACCCCGGGGTTGGAAGCGCAGGCGCGCAAGCTGTCGCATGAGCTGCAAGAGGTTCAAACCCTGCGGGTGTTGCAGCAGAACGCTGCGGAAACACTGGAGCAGGGGCTGGCAGGGGTTCAGGTCGCGCGGGCTGAATTGAGCAAGGCGATTGCCGATAGAACAGATTTGCCGCGACGTTTTACCGAGGACCCGGTGCGCACGGCGATCCTTATCTCTTCGACGGAAACGTTAGACGGGTTTGCCAGTGGTCTAGCTGAAATCGCGTCAGGTGAGATATCGGATCTTGATGTGGATGTGTCCGATCTTAAGGGATCTATGAATCTCCCCGTTCAGGGTGTGCTGCTGCGCCGTGCTGGAGAGGCGGATGCTGCTGGGGTCAAGCGACCGGGTATTTTGTTGGCGACCCGGCCACGGGCGCTTGTTGAGTCTCCGTCAGCGGCCACCATCCGATATCGTGGGCCGCTGTTGGATTTGGGGAACGTGGTTATTTTGGAGCCTCAGCCCGATACACTGGTGGTGCTTTCGGGCCTGCAAGAAGTGTATGGGGAACCCGGTCAGGTGGTTCCGAAGGGGACTCCGGTGGGATTAATGGGCGGAGCAGCGCCGGAAATTGGCGCAATTCTTTCACTAAGCGGTGATGGCACTGGAACTGATCGTTCAGAAACGCTCTATATAGAGGTCAGAGAGGGCGACAGCCCTGTGGATCCCGAAACGTGGTTCCGAACCGACAAGGATGGATAAACGAACATGAAGAAATTCGTGATGGCCGCACTGGGCGGCACGCTGGCAGGTATTGTCGCGACCACCCAGGTGGCGGGACCGCTTGTGGCGCAAGAGGCAAAGAGCAACGCAAACGTATACGAGCAGTTGGACTTGTTCGGCGATATTTTTGAACGCATCCGCGTTCAATATGTCGAAGAAGTGGATGAGGGCGAGCTGATCGAAGCGGCGATTGACGGCATGCTGACGTCTTTGGATCCGCATTCCAGCTATCTATCGCCCGATGATGCAGCCCAGATGCGGGTGCAGACGCGCGGGGAATTTGGTGGATTGGGGATCGAAGTTACCCAGGACGAAGGATTCGTCAAAGTGGTGTCCCCGATTGACGGAACGCCAGCCGACGAAGCCGGTGTAGAAGCCGGCGATTTCATCACGCATGTTGATGGCGAAAGCCTTTTGGGGCTGACGCTGGACAAAGCGGTTGAGCTGATGCGCGGTCCGGTTGGGTCCGAAATCATCATCACGGTTGTGCGCGAAGGCGAGCAGGAGCCGTTTGATATTTCAATCATTCGCGACACCATCAAGCTGACTGCTGTGCGAGTGCGTTCTGAAGGGACCAGTGTTGTTCTGCGGGTCACAACCTTTAACGATCAAACCTACCCTAACCTGAAAGAGGGGATGGAAAACCAGATCGAAGAAGCGGGCGGCATCGATAAGGTGAACGGCTTTATTCTGGATTTGCGCAACAACCCGGGTGGGCTATTGACGCAAGCGATCAAGGTCTCGGATGGTTTCTTGGATGAGGGAGAGATCGTTTCGACACGGGGCCGGAATGTCGCTGATGGTGAGCGTTTCAACGCCACCGTTGGGGATCTGGCGCAGGGCAAACCGTTGGTTGTGCTAATCAATGGCGGCTCTGCCTCAGCGTCTGAAATCGTTGCTGGTGCATTGCAAGATCACCGCCGGGCCATTGTCATCGGCACCAAGAGTTTCGGTAAAGGGTCGGTTCAGACGGTCATGCCGTTGCGTGGTGATGGCGCGATGCGTCTGACAACTGCGCGCTATTACACCCCATCAGGCCGGTCTATTCAGGCTTTGGGCGTGTCGCCGGATATCGTCGTGGAGCAACCACGCCGGTCTGCTGAGCCGGAAGAAGACGAAGAGAGCAAGCGCAGGACCCGGTCCGAAGCGGATCTGCGCGGCAGCCTCAACAACGACAGCCTGTCAGAGGATGAGATTCGCCAGATTGAGGAAGACCGCGCCAAGGCTGAAGCATCAGCTGAGCTGCGTACCAATGATTATCAGTTGGCATATGCCATCGATATCCTCAAAGGCTTGGCGGCTTTGGCCCCGAAGAAGTAAGTGTGAATTCAAAAAATTAGGGGCCGCGTCCATTGGATGCGGCCCTTTTTTGTTGGGATAGGATAGGCGATCTGATCGCTTGGATCAGGAAGGGTCACATTGTTTCAAGGCAATGCCGCCGGAAGGCGCGTTTGAGCATGTCTAGTTCTGCGCGCAGCAATTCGACTTCGGCGCGCAAATCATCTGATACGGCTTCTCCTGCCATCAGAGTAAAATCACCCAGTTTTGTTGCTGTATCCTGATCAATGATCAGGAACGTCTGAACGCCGTCTGCAACCGCGTTCGACGGAATGGGAATCGTTAGATCCCATGACGTTCCGTTGCCTGCCTCGACCATTTCCACACCATCGACAGGTTGGTCCAGATAGGTGACCTGGATATTTGGGCGCGCGCCAGTGGACGAGGCGCCGAGGATCTGGCCTTCCCATGCGCCATTGCGCAGGCGGGTCTTGGACAGGGTCATTTCGCTCATGTTCAGCCCTCTTACAGTGCGGCGCGGCGGTGGCGACAAAAGGTGAGGTCGCGCAGGACGACCTGATTCATATCCGGAGCTTCAAAAATGAGATCCAACCAGATTTTTTCAATGCGCTTTTCATTGAGGCGGGAATAGGCCAGATCAAATTCGACCATGACGTCTTTTTCACTCAAGGGGAGTTCCCGCACGATTTGTTCTGTGTTTGGGCCGTGCTTGATGTTCAGGCGGGCAAAAATTTCGAGCGGTTTTTCCGTTTCGATGATGGTATCGACCCGCAAAAGATGGGCCCGAGTCATGCCGACAGCGGCTTCGGCCGGTAGGTCGATGACCAGCGACAGGAACGAACCATCGAATTTGAAAACATCCATGCGCAGTCCATAGGGGGCTAGGTCGGCCTCGCGCGTGTTGCGCAGTTGGCGCAGGGTCAATTCGGAATATTCGCAATCATGAAACAGTTGAACTTCGCCGCCCAACGTCGACTTTGTCGGGACCGATGATAGACCCGGAACAGGGAGCGGTCCGCGCCAGAGTTCGGATCGCCAAGACCAGTCGGTGCCATGAGGTTTGGGGAAAAAGGAAGATCCGATTTTGGGCAGAGCCAGACGGCCATCGGCGACATGAATGAGACGATCCAGATGTGTACGCAAATCGCGTGCCTGATTGCGCTGTGTGCGCAAGACTGACAAATTGCTTTGCCCGGCCGCGCGCGCGGCACGACGCCACCGGCGCAGCGCACGCATATGAAACATCCGATCCAGTACCCTGCTCATTTCTATCCCGTTGCCTATGTGATCGCGCTGTTGGTCATTTGTATCGAAACTATGTTAACCAAATAAGCCCAATATTATCAATTCGATGCATTTTTCCTGATTTTGGAAACAATCAATCGGGTTTCTTTTGTGCAACCGTTGGGATGGCACTGGCTTGGATGGTTTTGGACGCAAGGTCGGACAGCAAGTTTGCGCCTTGGTTCGCGAGCGCATCGCTGCCTTCGCTGGCATAGAGGGCCAGTCCGACCAGATGCCCGTTAAGGGCAAAGGCGGACCGCCAATGGCGTGGGCTTGCCCCGTTGACGTTGTGATCTGGATTCTCAAGCAGAACAAAGGGGCGGCCCTTTAGAGAGTGGGTTTTCACCACGTTGGTGGGATTGGCCGATTGCGCCAGAGATTTGGCATTAGGCTGTGTACCCTTCGGGTTTGCGACGGTTGTGACGGTGATCAAAGCCAGATCTTGGGTCGGAAATCCCCCCCGCACCCCTAGTGCGTCACAGCGTGCCAACACCGCAAAGCTGTTCTGTTGATCGGATCGAACCGCGCGCTCATCCACGCAGTACCCGCGGGGCGCGATGAGGGTGATATCTCCTTGGGCCAGTAACACCTGAGTGATCCGTTTCGGCGTTTGTGATGCCACGAAACTCTGGCTGCACCCTGCAAGCAGAGTCAGCACGCCCAAGATGGAAAGGCGAGGGATCGGTCGAAAGATCTGGATCATATGTAACATCTTTTGCCTGCAGCGTTTCCTTTGCCAATAGCGTTCGATTTCACGTCAGACAAGGCGAGCACAAAACAGTTATTCCCCCTGTCCTTGAAAATAGGGTGGTCAATGCTTACCGTCCAAGGCTCGGTGGCTGTGATGCGTCTGCGCTGTGCTGCGGGTAATTGAACCGGATGCGAGGGCGGGGTTATGGAACCCACACTGTTTTCCTTCATATGGAAATATTCAAAGAAACAACAACTTACCCTGTTGCTGCTGACGGTGGTTTCGTTCCCGTTTCTTTATGCGTCTCTGGAGTTGCCCAAGCGGATCATTAACGACGCAATCGGGGCGACCACTGAAACGGTGACGGTCTGGTCTGTGGATCTGACACAGGTTCAGTATCTATTGGTGTTATGCTTTGCCTTTCTCGCAACTGTGCTGAGCAGTGGTTTGATGAAAATGCGGATCAACACGATGAAAGGAGTGTTGGCAGAGCGCATGTTACGCCGGCTTCGGTTCAAGTTGATTCAACGCATGATGCGCTTTCCCAAGCCGTATTTTGCGAGCACGAGCCAAGGTGAATTGGTGTCGATGATTACCTCGGAAGCTGAACCAATGGGCGGGTTGATGGGGGATGCGATTGCACAGCCAGTGTTCCAATTGGGGCAGATGCTGACAATTGTGACGTTTCTGTTCATGCAGAGTATTTGGTTCGGGTTTGCATCGGTGGCCCTGATCCCGTTGCAGGCATGGCTTATTCCCATGTTGCAACGTCAGATCAATTTGCTGAACAAATCGCGCATTCAGGAGGTGCGCAGGCTCAGCTCGGAAATCGGGGAAAGTGCTGCGGGCATTTCTGATTTGCGGGCCAACGGGGGCTGGCGCTATCGTATGGCGCAGTTCACTGATCGATTGGGTCGGTTGTTCGACATCCGATACAAGATTTATCGCAAGAAGTTCTTTATGAAGTTCTTGAACAACATGATCACACAGATGACACCGTTCTTGTTCTATTCGGTGGGCGGGTATCTGGCAATTCAGGGTGAAATTACTGTCGGGGCCTTGGTTGCTGCACTTGGGGCGTACAAGGATCTTAGCTCTCCTTGGAAAGAGCTGTTGTTTTATTACAATCAGGTTCAGGACATGTCGTTGCGTTGGGAAATCGTGACTGAAAGGTTTGCGCCGCGCCATATGGTTCCAAAAGAGTTGTTTGAAGGTGAACCCAATGACATCCCACGTTTGAATGGGGCGATTGAGTTGAAAGATGTGACCGTTCGCGATGTGGATGGAAACACCATCCTCGAAGATATCAATCTGACGATCCCCCCGGGTTCTCGCGTGGCCATCCAGTCGAGCAAAGCATCCGAACGTACTGCGATGGCGCAGTTGTTGACGCGTGAGATTTTGCCGGTGCGGGGGTCGGTTCTTTTGTCCGGGCACCCGTTAGAGGGGCTGCACCAATCGGTGATCGCAGCACGGATCGGGTATGCACATTCCCGCCCGTATCTTTTTGACGGCACCTTGGGTGATAATCTTCTGATGCCTTTGCGTACCCGACCACAGAGTGAGCAAACTGGCCTTTACAAGCCCAACAAAAAGCAAATCGAAGCCGTCCGTTCAGGTAACAGCCCGGACATGCTGGATGAAGATTGGATCGAGCCGGGTTTGGCAGGGTTAAACGATGGGGGCGATATTCGGGAATGGTGGTTCAAGTTGGTCGAAGCGATGGGTATCGACGAGCTGATGTTCCGGCGCACCCTTCGATCGCGTCTGGATGCGACTTTGCATCCACATTTGGCATCGCAAATCGTGGAGTTGCGCGAGAAAGTGGCGAGCCGCTTGCAAGACCGTGGTCTTAGCGAATTTGTTTATCGGTTTGAGCCTGACCAGTTCAACCCGGCTGTGCCTCTGGGTGGTAACCTACTTTATGCGTCGCCAGCGCGTGAAATTAAGCCCTTGGATCTGGCAAAAGATAGTCGTTTCACCAAAATGTTGCAGGATCAGGGACTTGATGCCGAAGCCCAGGCCATGGCGCTGGGTGTGATTGAGATGCTGAAGCAGACATTTGGCCGAGACGGTACCGACCACCCGCTTTTCCTGCGGTTGGGGATGGAAGAGGATCTGTATCACCGCCTGCTGGGTGTTGCAGAGAGGCAGGCCGTCAAAGGGGACGGTGCCTTGACCGAGGAAGAGCGGGCGTTGTTGCTTACCATTCCATTCCTGCTGACCGCGGAACAAATTGGTCCAAGCTTCCCCGAAGAATACAAAGACAAGATCCTCGCGATCCGTCAGGCACAGGCTGGCAAGCTGCGTGCGTCTATTGATGGGATGTTTGTTGCGGTTGATCCGGGGGTTTACGTGCCGCGTCTGACAGTGGTGGAGAATGCGTTGTTTGGACGTGTGTCCATGATGGCAGGTGCACGCGCGGATGAGATCGAAAATGTTGTGGCTGAGGTGTTGCTTGAGGCGGGGCTAAGGGGAAGAATCGCGGCAACAATTTACGACCTTCCCTCGGGGTTGGGCGGGACAAACTTGCCGACAGTATTTCAAGAACGGGCTGCTTTCTCACGCGCTGGGATTAAGCGGCCTGATATTTTGGTCTTGGACAAAGCATTGGCCAGTCACGATTCGAAAAGCCGTTTGCGAACGCGTCAGAAGCTGAGGGAACTGCTGCCCCAATCCATCATGATTTTCATGGAAGATAACTTTGAACACCCAGAAGCCTATGATTTGTTCATTGAAATCAAAGACGGACGCATAGACGGAGTCACGCGATCACAACTTGAGGCGTTGGGCAAAGGCGCAGCGGCTGATCTTAGTCGCAAGTTGAACATCATTGCGTCGACCGAGTTGTTTTCCAAGCTTGATGCGCGCAACCAGCGTTTGCTGGCGTTTTCCGCGCAGTGGTATGACGTTGCCGCAGGACAGACGATTTTTGCACACGGTCAACAAGCTGATGCGGCCTATTTGTGTTTAACCGGACGTGCGGCCTTGCGCTGGCCCGAGGACCCTTCGGGCATGCGGCCCATTTCCTATATTGAACCGGGGCGGCTGATTGGCGATCTGTCGATTATCACCAAAGAACCGCGTCCGATGGATCTGGTGGCCGAAGAAGACAGTAGTTTCTTACGTATCGGTGCAGAAGAATTCAGAGCCGTAATCGAAAATGATGCGGGCGTCGCAATCAGTTTGCTTCAGACCGTATCGGGGCATTTGGTCGATGCGGCTGAATTTTTGCGGATGTCACATGTGAACATTGCCGATTTCACCAACCCAGAAGGCACACCAATTCCGGATGTGAAACCCCATGGCTGATACTGCTTATTCCCCGCATGAACACTTGGTGGCGCCGGGTCGTGACCGGCCAGAACTGTGGCGGCTGTTGGTTGGGCTTGTCATCATAGCTGCCGTGATCGTTGCCATGAACATGTTGGTGATGTCAGGGCTGCGACTGGTTCAGTCAGACGCGCAGATGCGGGACTTTTTGTTGGGGCGCACACCGTTCGCTATGTTCGTGGTCCTGGGAAGTTTTGCCTTTGTTATCTTGGGGGTCGGTGTCGCAGCCCGACTGATGCAAGGGCGCGGTTTGATTGGGATCATCGGTGCGCCGGGTCTTGCCGTTGTTCAGTTTTGGCGTGTGTTTCGAGTTCTGTTGGCCATCGGCGTCGTGACTTTGATTTTGCCACCCTACGATATGGGGGCACCGATGACGTCAAACCTGTCGTTAGGGCTCTGGCTTGTTTTGTTGCCACTGTCCCTGTTGGTGGTTCTGGTTCAGACCAGCGCGGAAGAGATCCTGTTTCGCGGCTACATTCAACAAGGATTAGCTGCGCGCTTTTCCTCGCCTTTGATTTGGATGGGGTTGCCTGCGGTTTTGTTTGCCGTGGGGCACTACTTGCCAGATCAGGCCGGTGATAATGCCCTGTTGATTGGGCTTTGGGCGGGTTGCTTTGGTCTGCTGACTGCTGATCTGACTGCGCGTTCAGGTACCTTGGGGCCAGCCATCGCGTTGCATATGTTCAATAATCTGACAGCCTTACTGTTCATTGCTTTCCCCGAAAGCCTGAGCGGGCTCGCTTTATATCTAGTGCCCTTTGACATGTCCGACACCGGAGAGGTCCGGTTGTGGTTGGTTGTTGATTTCATGATGATGCTGGTTGCATGGCTTGGCGCGCGTTTCGCACTTAGGCGTTGATTGCAATTCTGTTCGCTTGGGCTTATCTCAGCCCGAGCATGCATCACCAGAGGTCCCGCCATGAACTGGATTACAAATTACGTCCGGCCCCGGATCAACTCGATCTTTTCGCGCCGGGAAATGCCCGAAAATCTTTGGCAGAAATGCGGGGAATGCGGCACCATGCTGTTCCATCGGGAACTGGCCGATAATTTGAATGTATGCACGCAGTGTGATCACCACATGGCGATCAGCCCGCGGGCGCGATTCAACGGGTTGTTTGACGGTGGGATTTTCACCGAGATTGAAGTGCCTGAACCGGTCGCTGATCCGCTGCATTTCCGGGATCAGAAAAAATACCCCGACCGAATGAAAGCAGCGCAAAAATCCACTGGCGAAAAAGAAGCGATGTTGGTTGCCGCTGGTGAAATCGGCCGCACGCCAATTATTGCCGCCTGTCAGGATTTCTCGTTCATGGGTGGGTCCATGGGCATGTATGTGGGCAACGCAATTATTGCTGCAGCTGAAGAGGCTGTGAAACTGGGGCGCCCGTTGATCCTGTTTTCCGCAGCTGGTGGAGCGCGGATGCAAGAGGGGATCTTGTCGTTAATGCAGATGCCCCGGTCCACCGTCGCTGTGCAAATGCTGAAAGAGGCGGGTTTGCCTTATATCGTAGTGCTGACTCACCCGACGACGGGTGGAGTGACGGCTTCTTATGCGATGTTGGGCGATGTGCAGATTTCTGAACCAAATGCGTTGATCTGTTTTGCCGGGCCACGCGTGATCGAACAGACCATCCGTGAAAAACTGCCGGAAGGGTTCCAGCGCGCGGAATACCTGCTGGACCATGGGATGCTTGATCGTGTGACCAAGCGGACCGAAATGCGTGAAGAGTTGATCACCATCACGCGTATGCTGATGAAACAGCCGCCCGCGATCAAAGGTGATTTACCTGCGCCAGACGACTCTGATGCCACGGACGCACCGTCTGAGCCGGAAGTCGCAGACGCGCCCGCAGCTGATGCGGACAAAGCGTCCTGAGGTTAATCACCGGCAGCATCCGTTTCAGGACGGGTCTTGCCGGTTTTTGACAGTGCTTTGCCGCAGATACTACCTCGCGCGTTCCCGAATTCTTTGTATGCAATGCCTGCCAATACGCGGGCATTGATGTCTTGGCGCGGTCCCGTTTGAAATCCGAGAAAGTCTAAGCATGACCCAAAATTCTGATGTGATCCTAGATCGGATGATGGCCCTGCACCCCAAGATTATTGATCTGACCTTGGACCGTGTTTGGCGTCTGCTGGCGGCTTTGGACAATCCGCAAGGAAAACTGCCGCCCGTTATTCATATTGCTGGTACCAATGGTAAAGGGTCAACGCAGGCGATGATCCGAGCCGGTCTGAACGGTGCAGGTCTAAGTGCTCATGCCTATACCTCTCCACATCTGGCGCGCTTTCACGAACGGATCCGGGTCGCGGATGCATTGATCTCAGAGGCCGATCTAACGGCCGTTCTGGATGAATGCTATGTCGCGAACAACGGCGAGAATATCACTTACTTTGAGATCACCACGGTGGCGGGCCTGTTGGCTTTTGCCCGTGCACAGGCAGATTATACATTGCTTGAAGTTGGTTTGGGCGGGCGCTTGGACGCGACCAATGTGATTGATGAACCTGTGATTAGCGTCATTACGCCGATCTCGATAGATCATGAGCAGTTTCTTGGCGATACGCTGACCAAAATTGCGACTGAAAAAGCTGGGATTATCAAACGGGGTGTGCCGGTTGTCGTCGGTCCACAGCCCGAAGAAGCGATGGATGTGATAGAGGCGGTTGCGATGCGACTGGGGGCACCTTTGATCGCGCATGGCCAGCATTGGCACGTGTCATGTGAAAATGGGCGGCTGATCTATCAGGACGAAACGGGATTGTGTGATTTGCCGATGCCGAACCTTTTGGGGACGCATCAGGTTCAGAATGCGGGTGCGGCGCTAGCTGTCCTGCGTCACCTGAATCTGGGAGAGGCTGCGTATGATTCAGCCGTGACACAAGCAGAATGGCCTGCACGGATGCAGCGCCTGAAAACGGGCCCGTTGGTCGAAGCCGCCCCAGAGGCCGAGTTGTGGCTGGACGGCGGTCACAATGCAGCAGCTGGCGACGCGATTGCGGATCTGTTGGGGTCCCTGCCGAAACGGCCCACGCATTTGATTTGCGGCATGCTGAACACCAAAGATGTCACCGGATATCTACGTCCGTTGGCTGAGCAAGCTGAGAGTCTGACCGCAGTTTCCATTCCAGGGGAGGCAAACACCCTTCCGGCTGACGCGACTGCCGAGGCGGCTACTGCGGTCCATCTGTCTTCGACAACAGCAGATAGCGTTGCTGAGGCATTGCGCGCAATTATCGCCACCACCCCTCAGGCACGGGTTTTGATCTGTGGATCACTTTATCTGGCGGGTAATATTCTGCGCGAAAACGGATAAGCCCCGCGGGAGCCTATTGCCCCCAATCCTGATCCTGCATTTCGCGCAGGCGCGAGGCGGTGCGTTCGAATTCGAACGTGCCTTCGCCCTCAAGATAAAGCATCTCGGGTTCTGCGGCGGCAGAGCAAATCAGGCGGACTTTGGCTTCGTAGAGGGCGTCGATCAGGATGACGAACCGCTTTGCTTCGTTAAAGTTGCTGCGTGAGAGTGTTGGGATATCCTCAAGCACAAGAACTTTTACCGCTTCGGCGATGGCCAGATAATCCCCGGGTCCCAGCATTTTGCCACATAGGTCATAGAAGGTCGCACGGGCCACGCCATTGCGATAAGCGGGCAGCACAACTTCGCGGCCTTTGACTTGCAGCACCAAGGGGTCGGCCGCGCCGCCGGACAGGTCTTGCCAGACCGACCGAATTTGGGCGCGCGCATCAGAACCGATGGGGGTGAAGTAAACTGGCGCGCCTTCTAATCTATCTTGGCGGTAATCAGTGGGGGACACCATTTCCCAGATTACCATCTGTTCTTTGATCTCAGCGATAAAGGGCAGGAACAGCTGACGGTTCAACCCGTTTTTATAGAGATCATCCGGCACCCGGTTTGATGTGGTCACCACCACGACACCGGCCTCGAACAGGGCCTCGAACAGGCGACCAACGATCATCGCATCGGTGATATCGGTGATCTGCATTTCGTCGAACGCCAGCACTTTGACTGAGTCTGTTACCGATTTCACAACAGGTGACAGGGCATCTTCGACGCCATTCTTGCGGGCGTCGTGCATCTGGGCGTGAATTTCCTGCATGAAGGCGTGAAAATGCACCCGTCTTGAGGGGATGTCGCCCAATTGATCCACAAATAGATCCATCAGCATCGACTTGCCACGACCAACGCCACCCCAAAGATATAGACCCTTGGGTACGGGCGGAGCTTTGCGAAAAAAACCACGTTTCACAGGGGTGGCCAAAGCCGCGCGGATGCGTTCGAATTCAGGCAAGACAGCCTGTTGCGCTGAGTCCGCGGTTAAGGAACCATCGGCGACAAGGGATGCGTAATGTGCAGGAATATCGGTCATTTCTAAGCCATAACGCGGTGTTGCGCAGTTGGAAAGCACAGCAAAACACGCTCACATCAAATTTAGTTATCTGAGACAGCAAAACTCCTGATTTGACGGGCGCTGAAATGTGACTAACGTCCCTTCAGTTCCCCGGAGTTCTTCTTGATGACCCATTCTGCCCGATTGATAACACCTGTGCTGCTGGTCAGTTGCGTGATAATTGCAGTCAGTTTTGCTGTGCGGGCCTCGTTCGGCGTCTTTCAAATTCCGGTTGCCGAAGAGTTTGGTTGGCTGCGAAGCGATTTTTCGATGGCGATTGCGATCCAAAACTTGGCTTGGGGCATCGGACAACCGATTTTCGGCGCGATTGCAGAAAAAGTTGGGGATCGCCGCGCCATTGTTTTGGGGGCAGTGATCTATGCCGCAGGTATGGTGCTGACGTCGATGTCTTCGACACCGTTGGAGCATCAGCTTTATGCGTGGTTGGTGGGGTTTGGCATCGCCGGAACGGGGTTCGGTGTCATTCTGGCCGTTGTTGGCCGGGCCGCATCAGATGAAAACCGGTCGATGGCCTTGGCAATTGTGACCGCAGCCGGAAGTGTGGGGCAGATCATCGGGGCGCCTGCGGCTGAGTGGTTGATGGGGTTCCTGAGCTGGCAACAGGTGTTTGTTGTGTTCGCCGGAGTGATCTTGCTGCTGGTTTTCACGTTGCCGCTGATGAAAGCCCCCGAGGCCGCAAGCAAACGCGAGCTGGAAGAAAGCCTGGGTTCTGTGCTGAAGAAGGCGTTACGCGATCCGACCTATACGCTGATCTTTCTTGGATTTTTCAGCTGCGGATATCAGCTGGCCTTTATCACCGCACATTTCCCGGCCTTTGTAACCGAGATGTGTGGCCCGATCCAACCGGGCGGGGTTCTGCATTCCATGGGGATTACCACTACATCTGCCCTTGGGGCGATTGCGATTTCGCTTGTTGGCATGGCCAATATTGGCGGGACGTTGGCGGCGGGTTGGGCGGGGAACCGATTCAGCAAGAAATATCTGTTAGCGGGGATCTATACGGCGCGCACAATTGTTGCTGCTGCCTTTATTCTGCTGCCAATAACTCCAACGTCGGTGATCATTTTCTCGGTCGTCATGGGATCGCTTTGGCTGGCGACCGTGCCGCTGACATCGGGCTTGGTCGCGCATATCTACGGGTTGCGATATATGGGCACCCTGTATGGTATCGTGTTTCTTAGCCATCAGCTTGGCGGATTTCTGGGCGTCTGGTTGGGTGGTCGGATGTATGATTTGTATGGCGATTACACCATGGTTTGGTGGTTTGGCGTTGGGGTTGGCGCGTTTAGTGCCATTGTGCACCTACCCATTCGTGAACGGCCGCTAGAGGCGGTGAACGCCTGATACCATTAGTTCAAGCCATCGCGAAGCCGTTCCTGCAGAATTTGGATGATTTCGTCTGAGTGGGTGTAGGTGAGTGAGTGGCCAGCGTCTTCGATGACTTCCTGCCGGGTCGTGCGGCTCCATTCTGTAAGCATTCCCATCGCACGGATGGGGATCACGCTGTCTTGCCGCCCCCAGATCGCCAAAACGGGTACGCCAGCGCGATAGATTGTTTTGTGTTCGTTGTGCTGATCCTGTGCCAGCAGATTGCGTAGGCTTGACAGTACAGCCTTGATAAAACCGCGATAGTTCAGCTCGCGTTGTTGTAAATCGACGATATTTGGGACTGAACTGGGCAAATCGCGTTCCGCTTCGGCGGCGGTGCGATGTCGGGATGGAAAAAACGCCATCATCAGCCAATCGCCAATCACGGGCGTTTTACGAATGTATTTAGCCATACGATCTGTCGTCAGTATCATCCCAGCAGAAGCGAGGAGCACCAAATGGCGTACCCGATGAGGGTGTTTGGCGGCATAGCTGGTCGCAATAGCGCCGCCCATCGAATATCCGATCAGTGTGATGTCCTCGGTGATATCCTGCGTCGCCAATAATTCTTCGAGTTGGGTGATGAAAAAGTCGGCAGTTTGTGGGTCTTTGGGACGGTCTGAATATCCGCGCCCATACAGATCATATGTCAAAACGCGGTACCCCATTGCCGTGAGCCCGGGCACCAATCCCTGCCAGACAAACGATGGGGTCGTCAATCCGTGCACACAGACAGCGATTGGTCCCCGCACTGGGCCGTGCCATTGGAAATGGGTGACACCCAGGGATAGTTCAATAAATTCACCAGGGGCTTCGCGTCTTGCTTCGGGCCCCATCGATTTTCGTCGGGCTTCTATCGCGAAGGGCGCAGAGATTAGGATCAGTAGAAAAACCACTAAAAATAGGATCATTTTTCCAAGCACCACCTGTCTAGAATGAACCGGCTGGTCATAAGGTCCAAATGAGCACCACCGCCGTTTTTAAACAGAGTAATCTCATCTGCTAGAGGCGCAAAGGCCCCTAGGTCATAAAAATCTGCTACCAGATCCTGAGGTTGGATCACTCCGGTTTCCAGTGGAATACTAAGTTCGCCAATGTGATCGACCGTTGTGTGAAAGCTATCAACAAAGATCCGGGATCGTTTGATGGCGAGATCGTCCACCTCGCGCATGTCAGGTCGGTACGCACCAATCAAGTTCAGATGCTGGCCTGGGCGCAACCATTCGCCCAGGATTATGGGGTCTGTCGACATTGTCGCCGATAGAATGATGTCTGCTGAATGCACAGCCTGTGCAAGATCAGCTGCCACCTCAACATCTGGTGTATTCTTGGCGAAGTCTTTGGCCTTGGGCTGCGTTCGGTTCCAAATTTTGAACTGTGCGTTCGGGAAGCCCGCTCGAAAGGCTTCGTAGAGGGATTGCCCGACCGTGCCCGCCCCAACCAAGAGGATTTCACGACTTTCTGGTTTCGCCAATCGAAGGGCCGCCAGCAGGCTGTCACCGGCTGTTTTCCATTTCGTGACTAGGTGAAAATCAATGAGTGCGGTCAGCGTTCCGTCCTGATCGTCATAAAGATTGACCGCCCCGTTGATCATTGGCTTTTTGCCATCGGGATTGCCCGGAAAGACAGTTGCTGTTTTGACCGCCATACCCAACCCGTCAATCCAGGCGGTACGCGACAACACGGTGTCTGGCCCCCTGCGCAACAAAGTATCACCGACCTTAGCTTTGGGCAGGGCATGCCCATCTGCCAGCGCCTGTGTTAGCCCCAGCCAGTCCAACCCTGTTTCGCCGTCGTCAAACGAGATGAAGGGGATTGTCATTGGGCTTCGTTGGGTGTCAGCAAACCAGCAGAAACGAGACGTTCTGCCCAACCCTGCGGTGTTGTGAAGTGGTGCGTCTCCCACCCCCGTGCTTGGGCGGCTTCGATGTTTTCCAAACGGTCATCCGCAAACAAGAGCGTTTCAGGGGCAAGCTGACAATCCTCTTCGACGCGTTGATAAATGTCGGAATGCGGCTTTACGGTTTTCATCCGGCCCGAGACGTATGACCGGTCGAATTCATTCAGGAATGGATAGACTGTTGTCGCATAGTCGAAGTTTTGCACCCCGAAGTTGGTCAGGGCAAAGACAGGGATTTTTTTACTGCGCAGGGCCCGCAGCAAGCGCACGGAATGCGGAATTTCAGGGGATGCCAATTCGATCCAGTTATCATGCCACATTCGGATTTCGTCGCGCCATTCCGGGTATTTTTCTGCCCAGTCATAAATGGTGTCGGTAAAGTGGTGCCCTTGATCCACTAGATCGTTCATCCCGTGCAGATCAACTTCGGCGAACATAGCCTCACGCCGCTCTTTTCCGAGAACCCGATCATAATGCCGCTCGGGCTGCCATTCGATCAGAACGTTGCCGATGTCAAAGATGACGGCGTGAATGGGCATGTAATATTCCTAACCAATTGAACGGGGGCGCGGTCGGCTGGCGGGCCGGGTGCGACGGGTTTCACGCCAGACTGAAACAAGCCCAGAGCCAATGATCAAGCCGGAACCGATCCAGACCGGCAGATCGGGCCATTCGTTGAACACAAGCAGCCCCCAGAGCACCGCCATAGGCATCGCGATGTATTCAAAGGGGGCAACTAGCCCTGCTTCGCACAGTCGATAGGCTTGGCTAACTAGATACCCGCCAACAGATCCAACAATGCCGACACCAATAAAATATTTCCAGTCTTCAGGCGTTGGCCAGACCCACGCGCGGAAAATGAAATCCAAGGCGGCGTTATCGGACCCAGCATATCGACCATCCCCAAAGGCCAACCCAACACAGGCACTCACAATGAGAAAACCAGCCATTGGATAAAACGCCAGTGTTGCGCCGCGTTCTGTGCCACCGGCGCTGCGGGTCAAAATATGGAGTGTTGCATAACCGCAGGCGCCAAAAAATGGCAACAAGGCAGAGGGTTGGAACGTGTCCAAGCCAGGGCGCATGATTACCAAGACGCCTAGAAACCCGATCCCGACAGAGGTCCAACGCCATGGGCCAACGCTTTCCTTCAGGAAGATCACCGAAAGAGTTGTGACGATCAAGGGGGTAGCAAAGGCAATCGCCACGGCTTCGGCCAACGGCATGATTGCCAGCCCAGTAAAGAAACACAGGTTTGCAAACAGGACAGCACAACACCGCAACAGGTGTAGCCCGAGCTTGTCAGTGCGCAGGACATGGTACCCGCCTTCAAGCGGAACGATAATCGCCAACAGAATGATCATCGCACCGATGGAGCGCATCAAAACCACCTCGTAGAGCGGATAGTCACCAGACAGGAATTTGAAAATTGTGTCGATGATTGAAAATGAGATGCCGGCACCGATTGCAGCCAACACGCCCAGAATGTTCACGTTGCCCTGACCGCTCATCTCTATCTCCAATGGGTTAATTTATTGCGCGCCTGCGGTGTGCGGGCTTGCCCGTGCACCGCTCGGCCCAACGGGAGGTTTCGCATCTGTGATGCGATCCCGACGGGCGGGAGTTCTTGCGAGCGGGGTTAGCCGCGTGCTGCGGCGCGTAACTCGCGCTCTAGAGCATCTAGGAAACGGGATCGGTCGGCTTTGGAAAAGGCCTTGCCGCTACCGCCTGCGCCCAGCGGGTTGGCCGCGCGCATGTCGGCCATCAGATCGCGCATGGCCAATTGCTGTCCGATATTGGCGGGGGTGAATGCCTCACCATTGTGGCGGATCACACGTGCCCCTGCTTCGATGCATTTCGCGGCGAGGGGGATGTCGCCAGTTACAACGACATCCCCTTTACCGCACCGCTCTGCAATCCACATATCCGCCTCGTCTGCGCCTGCGGCCACAATGACGTTTTCCACAAATGGGTTCGGCGATGGGCGTAACCCTCCATTCGAAACAACGTACATTTTCAGCCGGTGACGGGTCGCAACCCGTTCGGCTTCGGCTTTGACGGGGCAGGCATCTGCATCAATGAAGAGCGTCATTTTTGCTTAGGCCCACAGATGCTCGGCGTGGAAGGTCACGTGATCTTCCATAAACGTCGACACAAAGAAATATGAATGATCGTATCCGGGCTGCAGGCGGACTACAGCTTGCTGGCGCTTTTGTGCAATCGCCTGTGACAGCTCTTCGGGGCGCAGCAGGTCGATGAATTGATCCGAGGCGCCTGTGTCGATCAATACAGGCCCTTGAAACCCAAAGTCGCGCATCAACAAGCTGGCATCGTGTTTCGCCCAGTTCGCTTCGTCGTCACCCAGATAGGCGGACAGTTGTTTGCGGCCCCAATCTGCACCTGTCGGGTTTGAAATCGGTGCAAATGCAGAAACAGAGCGATACCGTCCCGGCAGATTCATCGCCAGAGTTAGCGCACCGTGTCCGCCCATAGAGTGGCCGGTGATGGATTGGCGATCGGGGTCGATGGGAAAGTTCTCGGTGATCAGGGCAGGCAGCTCTTCGGCGATATAATCCCACATGTTGAAATGGGGTGCCCAAGGATCCTGAGTCGCGTTCACATAGAACCCGGCGCCTTGACCCAGATCATAGGCTTCGTCGTCTGCGACGCCTTCGCCACGAGGGGAGGTGTCAGGAAAAATCAGCGCGATGCCTTGCTCAGCAGCCCATGCCTGCGCGCCCGCTTTGGTCATGGCGTTTTCGTGGGTGCAGGTCAGGCCCGACAGATACCACAGCACTGGCACTGGACCGTCCTGTGCCTCGGCGGGCAGAAACAGCCCAAAGGTCATGTCGCAGTTGCAGGCTGCTGATGTGTGACGATAGACGCCCTGTTTGCCACCAAAGCAGGCATTTTCTGAGAGGGTTTCCATGAATGTGGTCCTTCGCGTTTATGGTTGCTTTATCGCTAGCGAGCGTTGCCGCGTGCGTCCAGTAGGGGAAGCTCCGACAGGGGCTCTTTTTACGGAATATGTTAGGGTGTGCCGACCCAGGCAATCACCAGCGGAACGGTGGCGATGCTGATCACGGTCGAAACAAGGATTGCTGCCGATGCGCGATGGGGGGCGACGCCATAGTGCGCGGCTAGCATGTAAACGTTACCCGCGACCGGCAATGCCGCTGCAGCGATGGCAACTGCTGCAGGAAATGCAGCAATGGGGAATACAAAAATGAGGGCCGCAGCGACCAGCAGCGGATGTAAAACAAGCTTACAAAAGCTGAGCCACCCCGCGATGTGCATACGTTCAGCAGATTTGCTGGCCAGAGAAGCTCCGATTGCAAACAACGCGCCTGGCGTTGCTGCGCCACCCAGGATGGTGAGAAAATCGTTCATCGGCTGCGGGATTGGAATTTGCAGAGCAGACCAGATCAACCCGGCAGAGATCGAGACGATCATCGGGTTTTTTATCAATCCCAGACCAATCAACCTAGTGGTTTTCAGGGTCAAACGACCGTCGCGCCCGCCATTGATCAAAATCACAATGAGCGACGAGAAAACCACCAAATCTACCGTTAGAACCAGCATAACAGGGCCAATTGCAGCTTCACCAAACAGCATGGCGAGCATTGGAAGCCCTAGAAACCCGACATTGCCAATGGCCGCGCATTGCGCTTCGACAGCGGCAGTCGGGACATCCAGGCGACGCAAGTAGGCCACAAGGGTTGCTATGAGATAGACACCTGCGGTTCCAAGTAAGTACCCCAGCACGAGCCGGCCGTTAAAGATTTCAGCAAAGGGCAGGTTGGCGGCAAATCGAAACAACATTGCAGAGAGAGCAAAGAAGAAGACGAATTTGGTAAGATAGGCTGTGGCCTCTTCGGTGAAGAACCTAGTGCGCCCAGCCCAGTATCCTAGGCCGATAATCACAAAAAACGGTAAGGTGCGCAGGAAAATCTCAACCATTGCGGATTGGTAACATGATTTGACCGATCCGCAATGCCCTTAGCCGCTGCCGATCAGAATCCCTGCCCCCAGAACCAATGCACCGCCCAGAACCACCTGAAATGCAGCCCGGAAGAACGGTGTTTCCATGTATTTGTTCTGAATCCACGCAATCGCCCATAGCTCAATGAACACGATGAGAAACGCGAGAGAGGTCGCGGTCCAGAATTCAGGGATGAGATACGGTAGCGCGTGCCCCAATCCGCCCACGGTGGTCATGATGCCAGAGGCGAGGCCTCGTTTCAGTGGGGACCCGCGACCCGAGAGCTCTCCGTCATCCGATGCGGCTTCGGTAAAGCCCATCGAGATCCCCGCGCCCACTGATGCAGCGACACCAACCAGAAAGGTGGTCCACGTGTCCTGTGTGGCAAATGCGGTGGCAAAGATCGGCGCGAGTGTAGAGACGGACCCATCCATCAGCCCGGCCAAACCCGGCTGTACCCAAGTCAGGATAAATTGCCGATGTGCCGTGGCGTCTTCGTCAGTCTTTATGTCTCCACTTAGGTGGGTTTCGCTCAGCTCGGCCGCCGTATTTTGATGCCCGGCTTCTGCGGCAGCCAGATCGCCAAGCAATTTGCGCGTTGCACTATCCGTGGTGCGCGCGGCGGCAGCCAGGTAAAACCTTTCGGCGTCGCGTTCCATCGCCTCGGCCTCGCTGCGGATGCGGTCAATGCCAAGGTTTTCAACCAACCAGATGGGGCGTCTGGCGTAATAACCGGCCACATGCTCTCGCCGGATGAGAGGAATTACGTGACCAAACCTGGATTCGTGCAGCGCAATGAGGCGGGCGCGATGCGTGTCTTCTTCGGCGGCCATCCCATCAAAGATTTTCGCGGTGGCTGGAAAATCGGTCCTGAGCGTTTCTGCATAGCCACGATAGATGCGGGCATCGTCTTCTTCAGAAGATATAGCCAACGCGAGGACTTCTTGTTCTGATAAATCTCGGAACCGTTTACGTTGGGCTAAGAATCTCATTTTTCACACCTAATTAGAACGATTCTAAATTAGTGCATTGCGCGGCAAATACAACCGCTCTTATAATAGTCGTTGAAACTGAACCGACCGGTTTATACGTTACTGCATAGCCAAATTTCAGGAATCGCCATGCCCGATACAGCCACTATCCTGCGTACGGGTCGAAAATTCGATCAAGTTTTGCGCGGGGCCCGAGATGTATTCATGGCAGATGGGTTCGAGGGTGCAAGCGTAGACGATATCGCGCGTGCAGCGGGCGTGTCCAAGGCGACTCTGTACAGTTACTTTCCGGACAAACGGTTGCTGTTTATGGAAGTCGCCCAGACAGAATGCACGTTGATGTCTGAAAAGATCGTGGCGATGATTGATGAAACAAAGCCGCTACGTGAAGTGTTGATGGTAACAGCAGTTCAGGTTGTGGGGTTCCTGACATCTGAATTTGCGCAACAAGTGTTTCGGATCTGTGTGGCTGAGCGGGATCGCTTTCCGGAATTGGGGCGCGCCTTTTATGCGGCGGGTCCAGAGAACGGAAAAGAACGGATAAGTGAGTTTCTGCTGAAAGCTGTCGATAACGGAGAGTTGGTTATCGACGACATACCCATGGCTGCCGAGCAATTTTCAGAACTGTGTAAGGTCAAATTGTGGACACGTGCCGTCTTTGGTATCCAAAGCCAGTTTAGTGAAGATGAGATCGAAGAAGTGGCGCGGAATGCGGTAGATATGTTCCTTGCGCGGTATCAATCTATGGACCAAATCGCAGGTAACGTGGAACTGAACGGGACAAAGAGTAGGCGTTGCTGATGCGATATGTATTGATGGCTTGTGTTTTGTTGGCTGCATGCGCTCAGGGCGCAGATGAAAGCTTGGCAGACGAAAACGGTCCAGATTTGAGGAGCTGCAACGGGCAGGAATGGCTTGCTTTCGTTGGGCAACCAGCCGCGCAGCTTGACGATAAATTGCCAAAAACAGCCCGTGTTATTGGCCCGGATGCAGCCGTGACACAGGATTTCCGACCTGACCGGATTAATGTAGATGTGGATGAAGCGGGCACGATCATAGGCATTCGCTGCGGTTAAGGCGGCTTGCGGTAGGTTTTGTGACAACTCAGGCAGGCGTGAATCATCGGCTGCAGACTTTGACGCAGTTTTCCTAAGTTTCGTGTATTGATCAGTTTGGCCTTTTGATTGGCGGATTGGGCGTGGGTTTTGAATCCCCCCCAATTGTCCCAAATTTTTTCACGAGCGTTAGAGGCAGGATCGCTCGGGTTATTGCGAAATCTTTCTGGTATCTTGCGGGTTGCCTTTATGAGGGCCCGGCGATTTGTTTTCGCTTGTTTTTTGTCAAACATGAGCCGCCCCGCCGCCATATCCACCAGCACACTTAGGGCGTGATGGGCACTGCGCATTAGGGCAATGCGGTCTTTGACCCGGGGATGGCTGACGGCCAATACATCTTCGGCCAAGGTGGCCGCACTTAGGCTTGTGAGCACGACGAAGAGACAAATGAGAGGGTACCGCATCACCCGAGCATCCGACACGGGCGTTAGCAGGGGGTTAAAGACCGCATTGTCTACAAAACAGTTCGATCGTGAACGAATTGTTTTAACTGTGGATGCTGGCGATCTCGCAGTAGGGTTGCCTTATGACTTTGACACCGAGACTTGATATTTTAGGTGCCGCGCTTGCGGATACCAGCCGCTCACAAATGTTGTGCGAGTTGATGGACGGGCGCGCGTTTACCAGCAAGGAACTGGCCAGTGCTGCAGGCATCTCGCCTCAAACGGCAAGTGTCCATTTGAAGCATCTGCAGACGGCTGGTTTGATATCGTCCCTGCGTAGTGGACGGTGTCTGTATCACCGCATCGCCGGAGAAGAAATCGCGCAGGCTTTGGAAACCCTTGCGACATTGGCTCCAGCAGATCATCTTTATCGCGTGCAACAGCGCAAAGGCGGGAAAGCCGAGTTGCTTGTGGCCCGGAGCTGCTATGACCATCTGGCCGGGCGGCTTGGGGTGGCGCTGGCCGATTCCTTGATCGCACTGGGCGATTTGATCCCGGATGGGGATCAATACACACCGGTTCCGTCTGAACGATGGATGAAGCTGGGCGTTCACCTGCCGAACGGCCCCGGCAAGCGACCTTTTGCGCGGGCATGTCTGGATTGGACCGAACGCAAACACCACATCGCGGGACCATTGGCCAAACAACTTTTGACCCACGCGTTGGCCTCGGATTGGGTTCAACGCCAAACTGGGAAACGTGGCTTGTTGATCAGCGCAACGGGGCTGGATGCATTTGAACAGATTTTAGCAATCCCATCAGAATTCTTGTCAGAGGGCACCGCATGACATTGCCGCAGATTACTTCAGATCGATTTATTCCTGAAACAGGGCACCGCATTTTGGTTCAGGTGCCTGAGCAGGACAGTGACCGTATCTTGGCCGCGATCATTGGCCAGGACCTGCTGACTTATGGTGATTACGATCAAGTCTCCTTTTCTACGAAGGGAATTCAGCGTTTTCGCGCAACGGGCGAAGGTTATAACGCTGCGACGGAGTCCACTGTCGAGGTGCCTTGTGTCGAACTTTCGGTGTTTACCTGCGCGGAACCCGAGCAGTTGGCCCATATAATTAAAGAAATTTATGCAGCGCATCCCTACGAAGAGCCGGTAATTCAGGTCGTTCCAGCCTTGCGAACCTGCCACAGGCGCGGCATGGACGAAGACAATCCAAATCGGTTCTGGAATCGAAAGACAGCGGATTGGGTGCCAAAGTCGCATCGGCGTTCAAATTTGGGGTGATGTGCAATTCCGGCCTCACCTAAGGGTGATCTTGCTGTGGCAGACTTGAATTCGGCGTCAGTTGTGGCAAGGTTGTGGGATGAATATGCAGCCTCCCAGCTCGATGTCATCGGGACCGGCGCCGATGCAAGTGGCTTTTGACCGTCGCGAACTTTCTGTGATCCTCTCTCTTTATGGTCGTATGGTGGCCGCAGGAGAGTGGCGCGATTACGGGATTTCATGCCTGCGCGAGATGGCCGTTTTTTCCGTGTTTCGCAGAACGGCAGAATACCCGCTTTATAGGATCGAAAAACGGCCCAAACTGCGGATGCGCCAAGGCATGTATTCGGTTGTGGGGATGGATGGTCAGATCCTGAAACGGGGTCAGGATCTGAAAACAGTTTTAAGGGTGCTAGAGCGAAAATTGATTCGCTCTGTCAAGCTGGACTAGGGTCGCTTGTGGGCAGTGACGGGGCCGTCCCCTTGGCTTTGAATACGTTCGATGGCGGAGTCCAAAGGTTCGTAACATACAGCCATGTGGTAGGCGTTCGCATGTAACAGGGTATTGGCATCCGCAACCCAAGCCACATGGCCTTTCCAGAACAGTAGATCGCCGCGTCGGGGTGGGGTACCGGGATCTAGGAGGGTTCCCACATTTTGCTCCTGATCGCCGCTATCACCGGGGCAAGCATACCCACAGGCCAGCAATGCAGCTTGTACCAAGCCCGAACAATCCAAACCCATGCGGCTGTTTCCGCCCCATAGATAGGGTGTTCCTAGGAACTTGGCGGCGACCTCTACCGGGTCTGTCAACAGAACACCGATTTCCGACAGGTGTGATTGTGGCATATATCCGAATTCCGTTTCAACAAAGCCTCCGTACGTGGATATCGCAGTAACGCGGGATCCAAAGCTGAGCGACAGTTGGTCGGGGCTTTTTATGTTTGCTTGCGCATAGGCATGCGTAGCCAACGTGCTAACCCAATGGGTCGCCTCTTTGTAGGCGCCCAATGCCTCTGCGCGAACAAATCCCACATAGGCGTCTTTGTCCGCGCAGATATGGCTCCAGCCAGCGTTGGTCTCTAGAATTTGAACACTGTCGCCGGCTAACAATTGGCGATCGCGTGGCCCGTTGGGGCGCCGCAGCAAGTTCACGACCGGGGAATGGATCTGGTGTTGCATTAGAGGTCCAACATATCAGGAAGCGCCTCAAGCAAGGCGCGCGGCCCTTGGCTGACACCGCCTTTGGGACGGGCAGAGGCGGCGACTGGCTGCCAACCGTAGATGTCGAAATGCATGTAAGGCGTCTGGGTCACAAAACGGCGCAGGAATAGAGCGGCGGTAATTGACCCCGCAAATCCACCGCTGGGTGCATTGTCCAGATCGGCATAGGCGGGTTCAATCATTGCCTCATACGGCGTGTGGAATGGCAACCGCCACACGGGATCTGCAACTTCAGTGGCCGCCTTAAACAGTGCCGCCGCATGAGTTTCCTCATCCGTATAAAACGGTGCAAGGTCAGGGCCAACTGCAACGCGGGCCGCGCCCGTCAATGTCGCCATCGAGATGATCAGGTCGGGATTGCCTTCGTCCGCAAGGGTTAGCGCATCGGCCAGAACCAATCGCCCCTCGGCATCTGTGTTGTTGACCTCAACGCTCAACCCCTTGCGAGAAGTCAGGATATCGCCGGGGCGGAATGCATTGCCTGCCACTGAGTTTTCGACGGCTGGGATCAGCACACGCAACTGCAAAGGAAGGTTCAACGCCATGATCATACGGGCCAGTCCAAGAACATTGGCAGAGCCACCCATGTCCTTTTTCATCAACAACATGCCCGCTGCTGGTTTTAGGTCCAGGCCGCCGGTGTCAAAACACACGCCTTTGCCAACCAGCGTGAGCTTTGGCCCGGATGTGCCCCAGTTGAGCTCGATCAGGCGGGGGGCTTTTTCGGCTGCGCGTCCCACTGCGTGGATCATCGGAAAGTTTTCGGACAACAAGTCGTCGCCCAGGACTGTCTTGCAGGTCGCGCCAAATTCCGTGGCCAGAGCCTCTGTCGCTTGCTGCAGTGCGTCTGGTCCCATATCCTGTGCGGGCGTGTTGATCAGATCGCGAATTAGGGCCTCTGCGTTGGCTTGAACCTCGACCCGCTTGGCGTCAATCCCCGCGGGCGCCACGAGTAAGGCCGTGCTGGGTGACTGGGTGCGATAGCGATCAAACGTGTGACCGGTCATTAACCAGCCAAAGCACTCGATCTCAAGCGCGCGCCCGGTCAGGCCCGAAGCAATCTGGTAGGTGCCTTTGGGCAGGGCGGCAGCGGCTGCTGCCAGAACAAACCGTTTGCGCGCCCGCGTGTCCGCTGTACCAAATCCGGCCAGTGCCATGACGACTGAGCCCTCGGATCCGGGAATCAACACCGTTTGTCCGGCAGCACCGGTAAATCCATTACTGTTGGCCCACTGGGAAACCTGTTCCCCTTGACCGGCAAGCCACGCGTCACAGTTGGATTGATCGATCACGTGGAGCGGTATGGCTTCCGGCGTTGGCGCGGCAAAGGTCAGGGTCATGCGAGGGCTCTTTTCAAAAAGGACGGGTTTTCGCCAGATTACCTGTCGCTTCGCTGCCTGCAAACCCTTGTCAGATCGACAAGTCCTGCAAATCCCAGACGGCTGTCAACGAACGTTCCCCGACTCGGATCAACCGGAACAGCGTGGCGGCCGTAGCCACGTGGTCTTCGTTGTCGATGGTTATAGTCACCTCTTTCGCGGCCGAGGCCAAAGCAGACATGCCTATTTGTTCGGAAATGGCGATCAGCGAGCGCGCGCTTTTACGCAAGTCCCGCCATTCGCGTTGCCGCCATAGCCGTTCACAGTGAGAGAGGCGAACAGCCAGTTCTTCGATGGCACGACAGACCACGTCTTCGGCACCGGCATCGCCAAGTTGATTATACAACGCGCCAAGGCGTTCAGAGTCCAATCGGACGGATTCATTTTGATTAAGTGTGAATATCTTGTTCACCACAGTCACCCTAATTTACGTACCCCCACGGCACGTTTACACTTTGAAGCCAGAGTGGTTTGCAAAAGGTTGCCAATTCAGGGCATAATCGCTCGAATTTTCTCTCAATCCTTTGTATGTGAGGGGCTGGGAGAGACAAAATCAGGGACTGATAAATGGAATTTGCCAGACCTTTGCCCAGCTATCTGGTGCAACGCTATCACGGTTGGAAAGCCACGGCGTATAAGGAAAACCAAGGGTGGTATCGACGTCTAGCCACCGAGGGCCAGCGCCCGCGCGCGATGGTCATCTCTTGCTGTGACAGCCGGGTGCATGTGACATCCATCTTTGGGGCTGATCAGGGCGAGTTCTTTATACATAGAAATATCGCTAATTTGGTGCCACCTTATCAGCCGGATGGGGATCATCACGGCACCAGTGCGACGATCGAATATGCTGTGACCGTTCTAAAGGTTTCACATCTGATCGTGCTTGGACACTCACAATGCGGTGGTGTTCAGGGATGTATTGATATGTGCCACGGGCATGCTCCAGCGCTGGAAGCAAAAGAAAGCTTTGTCGGCCGCTGGATGGATATTCTAAAACCAAAGTTCGAGCTGGTGCGTGAGATCGAAGATCCCGAAACACAGGCCCGACAGTTTGAGCGTCAGGCAGTTGTCGCCTCGTTGGAAAACCTGATGACTTTCCCCTTTGTCGCTTCGGCAGTCGAAGAGGGATCAATGAGCTTGCATGGCTTGTGGACAGACATCGGAGAAGGTGGTTTGGAATGTTATGATCCAAAGGCCGACAAATTTCAGAAAGTTTGATCCGGTATCAAAATGGAAATTGAGAATGGCGCCGGGTCTCGGCGCCATTCCTATTTTCAGCGCAGCACCATACCTTCGGGCCAATTGAGGGTAGTTTCGAGTAGAATTGTTCGCTCGTCACCGGGCTTTAACTTCATATCCCAGGCCAGAATGCCGCGGCGGTTGTCTACGTTCTGATCGCTTGGCATTGGGCGAGCCGTCCACGATATTTGCAGGTCCTCTTGTTCAGAGTAAGGAATGCGATCCAACAGGCGCAGAAGCCAATTTTGCTTGGTCAGATTGTCGATTTTGATTTCAACCGTTTCCGTCTTTTGGCTGGATCGGGAGATGATCCCAGTGTCGCCTTCATTTCTGGCCAGAATATCGCGGGACAGCTGTAACCCGTCGATAGGGCCAAAGGCGATATCGGCCTGTTCCCCGGAGACCAAACCACTAAATGCGTCGCTTCCAATCAGCTCACCGTCCACATATCGGCTGGTGAACGGGCTCGCCAGGATTTCCTCACCCGTGGTGTTAGTGACCCGGGCGATGCGGAACGCTGTATTGTCGCGCAAGGGGGCGGCCCAGGCCATAACCTCGGCACGCTCGCTCAAGCTATCGAGTTCCAATCGCAGGACATCCGCGTTTGATGCAATCGAGACAGGGCGGCCGTAGGTATATGTCACACCAACGGTGGATGTTGCGACCTGCCAAGTTTGCCCAACAGCATCAGCGACTACGGGTTCAGCAAGTGGGGCATCGCTCAGATAAGCCTCGGCACGTTGATTTTGTCTGGGTTGCGGGGCTGGGTCGGGCCGTGGTTCTGAAATGCGTAACCGATTAGTATGGATTTCAGATGGCGCGATTTGCCCGACAGGTTCTACCGTTGAAAGGTGTAGTGTGACGTCTGTCCAGTTTTCACCGGTGTTTTGTTCAATCATCGCATCTCGCTGAATAGTCAGCTTTGGTGTGTCCGATGTCTCTAGCTTTAGATCGTAAGCGGGCGCCCAATTGCTGGCTCCTTCGATCAGATAAGACAGCGTGACTGTGGCCGTTCCAGCAGTCGTAGCGGTTGCCTCGATCGCAATGTAGAGTCGGTTTTCGTCTTCCAATGCGATCGCTTGCAGCGCTTCCTGTGCCTCTTGGCGTTCCTTTTGCAGGGGCTTGAGGTTTTGTTCGATACTGCGGGCCTTTAACTCGGCTTCATGAGCGGTTTGCGCAGCGCCGAGAGCCTCGTGTCCAACCACCTGAGCCAGCGCGCGCAGCGATTCTGGATCGGCCTGTGCCAGACCTTCATTTTCGCCAAGATTGTCTAGAAACCTGATGGTGCTTTTGGCAGCGTCTGCCGCGAGCCGAGCTTTGGCAGCAGCATTATGCACATCTTGAATACGCACTTTAATGGTTTGGAGTGTGTTCTCTGCCGCCAATACCGCGTCTGATTTATAGTCCCGTGGTGGCACAAAGGTATCGCGATAGATCAGGCTAGTGCGTTCAGCACCCGATAGATCAACACGCAGGGATTCTGGCACGATACCACGCGGAACACCCAGCAACACAAGGCGATGCTGTCCGGCAGGGATTTCAAGGCTCGACGTTCGCGTGATCGCGGCACTGTAGGGGTGCAGGGTGACATCCGATACCTGGCTTGGAACGGGTATTATCTCTGCCCATGCAAGGGATGGGATAAGGGCAAAGGCGGAAAGAAGAAGACGCATGCGGACTCGCTTTGATCACTAATGGCACATCCAGAGCTTTGCAGCGGACCACAAACAAAACAAGGGCGCCCGTGAGGACGCCCTTGGAATTGGTCAATTGTTGCCGAGGCTTAGCCTTTTTTCAGGACTTCGCGACCCAGCAATTCAGCAATCTGTACAGCGTTCAATGCCGCGCCTTTGCGCAGGTTGTCAGAAACGCACCACAGGTTCAGGCCGTTTTCAACAGTCGAGTCCTGACGGATACGGCTGATGAACGTGGCGAAATCGCCCACACATTCGACGGGGCTGACATAGCCACCATCTTCGCGTTTATCGATGACCATGATACCCGGAGCTTCGCGCAGGATGTCGCGGGCTTCGTCTTCGTCCAGAAAATCTTCGAATTCGATGTTCACGGCCTCAGAATGGCCAACAAACACAGGCACGCGGACACAAGTGGCCGTAACCTTGATCGATGTATCAATGATCTTCTTGGTTTCAGCGACCATCTTCCATTCTTCCTTGGTCGTGCCGTCTTCCATGAAGACGTCGATGTGGGGAATCACGTTGAAAGCGATCTGCTTGGTGAATTTCTTGGCAGGCTTGTCGTCTGTTGGGTTGTAGATCGACTTGGTCTGATCCCACAGCTCATCAATGCCTTCTTTGCCTGCGCCCGATACCGACTGATAGGTCGACACAACAACGCGCTTGATCTTAGCGCGGTCATGCAAAGGCTTCAGCGCAACAACCATCTGCGCGGTCGAGCAGTTCGGGTTGGCAATGATGTTCTTCTTGGAATAGCCGTGCACAGCCTCTGGGTTGCACTCGGGCACGATCAACGGAATGTCGGGATCGTAGCGGTACAGCGACGAGTTATCGATCACAACACAGCCAGCAGCTGCCGACTTGGGTGCATAAATCTTGGTTGCTTCGGACCCAACCGCAAACAGCGCGATATCCCAGCCCGTAAAGTCGAACGTATCCAGATCTTGGGTCGTCAGCGTCTTATCGCCAAAGCTCACTTCGGTGCCCAAGGAACGACGGCTTGCCAGTACGGCAATTTCGTCCACGGGGAACTGACGCTCAGCCAGAATGTTCAGCATTTCGCGGCCCACGTTGCCTGTGGCGCCGACAACGACGATGCGGTAACCCATTTTCTTTCTCCAGATAGGCCGGTTCGACAACCAGCGGCGGTTCCATACAGCGAAAGCGCCCGAGGGGAAAGAGGGTAGGTTAGTCTATGCTGTCGCGGCTGAACAAATAGATCACAAGTCCCACCAACAGGGCCGCCGCGAAGAAACCAAAGATAGCGATGTAGGGCGCGCTAGGACCAGTGCCGATTGTTGCTTCGTGTATGCGACCAGAAATCAATTGCATCACGCCAACTCCGCCGATGCCAAAGAGGTTCAAAAGGGTCATGCCACGCCCAACCAGATGAGGTGGGGCAAAGGCGCGCCCATGGGCCATGATGACCGGGAAGGTTGCCCCTAGAAAACCAACAAGAGCGATCAAGGTGACAGAGGTCCAGATGCTATGATCAATCCAAATCACAAGCGAAATCATGGCCAAGGCACCCAAAAGGTTACCGCCAAAAATCACCCACTTTCGTGTGCCAAGGATGCGATCCAACGGGCCATAGACAAAGGTACCGGCGATCATAGCGGCGCCCATAACCAACGTGGCTTGTCCGATCTGGTTTGTACTTAGCCCGAAAACATCGGTTAAATATGGGCCGGCCCATAGTCCGCGCAACGCGCCAGCCGGAGCATAAGCCACAAACATCAGCGGTAGGATGGCCCAGATAGCGGGCAGTTTGAGCAGATCGAGAACAGAGCCTTTTTCAGTGGTTTGGACCGGTTCCGGGTCTTTAACGGTGAACCAGATCCCGCAAGCCACAAGGCTGGAAAGAACGGCCAATCCCCCCAAGGTCCCACGCCACCCGATCAGATCGACAGCCAGCGCGGTTGGGTAAGACGCCACCAAATTGCCGATTGAGCCGACTCCCAACATCAACGCTGCTAGTGTTGCAAACCGCGCCGGAGGATAGTTGCGGGCAAAGATGAAATACGAGGCCATCAGAACGGGCGAACACCCAATCCCGATCAGAACCATGGCCAGATTTACGTGCAATGGGGCTGTAGCGAGGGCAAACAGCAGTGCTCCACCACCGCCACCAATAAGCAAGAGCGTGGCAGCTGTGCGGCGTGGGCCGATTTTGTCCAATGCCAGCCCAACGGGCAATTGCATCGCGGCAAACGTCAGGAACCATAGTCCAGATGCCGTTGCCAGATCATCAGGCGTGGCACCAATATCTTGGTTCAGGATCGATGCGAGCACCGCCAAAAATGCGCGAAAAAACTGGCTAAGGACATAAGCCAGACACAATACAATCAAACCCACCTGCATGCACTGGTTCCTCTAGCGTGACGCGTTTCGAGAAGGGGTTACATGGAACGCGCCGATGCACAAGGCTGTGTTAATTGTTGCATTTTCTTGTCAGGTGAGGATCGAGCGATACCATGACGCGAGGCGGAAGGAGCTTTGATGTGAACACGGGCGTCGACGAACATGGTGACTCATTCTATCGCGAACTCCCTTTGTCTCGGGATTTCACCTTAATGGCCGATCCAGATAGCTTCACCCCGGTACCTTCGGATTGGCTGATTGGAACGACTGATATCGTCAATTCAACTGGTGAGATCGCAAAGGGGCGTTACAAGACTGTCAACATGGTTGGTGCTGCAGTCATCTCTTCACTTATCAATGGGTTGGAAGGTCGTGCTTTCCCGTATGTATTTGGTGGGGATGGAGCGTCTTTTGCGGTTCCTGTAACGGCGGCTCAAACGGTATTTGCAGCGCTTGCTGATTTGCGCCGCTGGGCTGATGAAGAATTTGGAATCCAGTTGCGTGCGTCTTTGGTTCCTGTGGCCTTGGTGCGAGAAGCTGGGCGAGATGTCTGTGTTGCGCGCTTCTCTGTTTCCGATGGCGTGGACTATGCGATGTTCTCAGGTGGCGGTCTGGCCTGGGTTGAGCAGGAAATGAAAGCGGGTGAGCATGTTGTTGAACCTGCAGCTCCTGGTGCCCAGCCTGATTTAACGGGCTTGTCCTGCCGCTGGTCCAACGCGCCCGCTCAGAACGGACAGATTCTTTCCCTTGTTGCCCAGCCGACCAAGCGGGCAAGTGAACGTGATTTTGCCGATCTCGCACATCGTGTGGTTTCTATTTCAGAAGGCTTGTTACGCTCGGGGCATCCTGTCCCACTTGGGGGGCCGGGTGTTCGTTGGCCGCCGCCGGGGTTGGACCTAGATGCGCACGTGTCACGAACGGGCAAGAATCTGACCGTACAAAAGGCAAAACTTTTGGGGCAGAATCTGTTGATCTGGTTGCTGTTTAAGACAGGTGTGAACCTTGGGTCGTTTGATTCAAATCATTATGCAGCGATGGTTAGCAATAATGCCGATTTCCGAAAATTTGATGATGGTTTGAAAATGACATTGGATTGTGATCCGAACACACGGGTTCAGATCGAGCAGATTTTGGAAGAGGCGCGTATGTGCGGTAAAATCAAATACGGCTTGTTCGCGCAAGACGAGGCGATGGTGACGTGTATTGTTCCATCAGCTGTGCGCGACGATCACGTCCATTTTATCGATGGTGCTGCGGGCGGCTACACGCAGGCAGCCGCCCAGATCAAAGGTTAACACTGACCCGTAACCGGGGGCGTCAAGCAAGCCCACCTGCGATTTCGGTGATCACGTCATAGGCCATCATCACATCCTGCTCAGTCGCTTCGAAGTGGCCGGCTTGGAACCGAATGACTAAATCCCCATCAACGCGGGTCTGTGTTAGATAAATGCGCCCGTCATCATTGATCGAATCGACCAAGCGTTGGTTTAACGCGTCCAGATCGTCGGCGCCCTTAGGGGCATAGCGAAAGGTGAACAGGGACCACATCGGGATCGTAACAATTTCAAAGTCAGGGGTTTGTGCGAGCTTATCGTGCAGCGCAACGGACCAGTTCACATGATTGCGAAGGCGATCCCTTAACCCTTCAAGGCCATAGGTGCGGATGACGAACCAAATTTTGAGCGCTCGGAACCGGCGACCCAAAGGCACAGACCATTCGGAATAGTTGATAATCCCGTCTTTGCCGTGGGTCTTTAGGTATTCTGGTTTGATCGCCAAGGTCCGCACCAAATCATCAGGGCTGCGCAGAAAGTGTGCACAACAGTCGAATTGAACCCCAAGCCATTTGTGTGGATTGAAGACGATACTGTCTGCCCGTTCGATCCCGGGCCAATAGTGACGGTATTCAGGGCAGATCATCGCCGATCCAGCCCATGCAGCGTCCACGTGGGTATAAAGCCCGTATTTCTCTGCAACATCCAAACACTCGGCAACGGGATCGGTGGCGCCTGTTCCGGTACCGCCAACGCACAGAATGATACCCGCAGGTGTTAGACCTGCCGCAATGTCAGTTTTGATTGCGGCTTCAAGGGCAACGGGATCCATCCCGCGCCAATCGCCTTGAATTGGAATGCGGATCAAATTGTCTTGCCCGATGCCCGCAACCCAGATGGCACGATCAACCGAGGTGTGGACCTCGGAAGAGCAATAGATCCGCAAAGGGGTCTGACCCGGAAGCCCTTGGGTGTTGCCCGCCCAGTTGAGCGCTTTTTCTCGCATAGTCAGGACTGCCGCCAACGTGGCTGATGATGCGCTATCCTGGATGACGCCCTCGTACTCAGACGGCAGATCGAGCGCTTGGCGCAACCAATCCATCATCCGGGTTTCCATCTCGGTGGCGGCTGGCGAGGTTTGCCACAACATGCACTGTGGCGCGATGGCCGACGACAAAAACTCTGCCAAGACCGAAGGCGCGGAGGCATTGGAGTTGAAGTAGGCAAAGAACCGTGGGTGTTGCCAATGTGTAATGCCGGGCATGACGATGTTTTCGAAATCCGCAAAGATATCTTCCATCGCTTGCGGCGTTTCAGGCGGCGTTTCGGGCAAAGCATTGAAAACCTCACCGGGTTCAGTGCGCGCGCGAACAGGGCGGTCCCCGACGGTCAGGTGATAATCTTGGGTCCAATCAGCGACCTTGCGACCCCAATCGGCAAACTCATTCCATTTCATGTCGATCTCCTTGGGATGTGACGTGTGATCGTGCAGATTCGGCGATGACCTTGAGTGGATCAGAACGCAATGGGTCTGCATCGGTACATGTTTTGTTTGGGCTAAATATGATCTCGGATCGTTCCGGTTTTGGGCGATAGCTCGGGGTCGATATCGCGCATTTCCAGCGACAGGGCGATCGAGTGCTGTTCCATTGCGGGTGCAAGATGTGCCTTGGCGACTTGGAACAGATGGGCCGTGGCCTTTTTCCGGGTTTCCAGATCACGCCCTGCGCGCAATCTAACCGAAATATCCAAATAGGCGTGTTTTGGGTCGCCGTCCGCGATGGAGACGTAATCAGCCCGCATGGCCCGAACCCGAATACCCGGCATTGGGAAAACGCCCGTTTCAATCGCGGCTTTGCGCAACACGTCACACAGCATCGGGATGCTGGTGAGTTCTTCGAGATTGGCAGAGTAGTCCAGCATGAAGTGCGGCAAGCGGCTCACCTTTGGTCAATATAGTTAACATGTGAAATAAAGGCATCCCGATCGCAAAGTCAATATTGATGGTGGGAACCGGGAACATTCTTGGGAAAGGAATAGTCAGGGTAGGTCTGGACATTGGCTGCAAGCCTCGCATGACTAAGGCATGCACCGCGGTGCAAGTGACACCGAACCAAAGGAGCTAAAATGCGTGGGACGCAGGATATTCAAACCGTTGGTATCGTTGGCGGGGGCATAATCGGTCTCAGCTGGGCCAGCTTGTTTTCGGCCTTTGGGTTTCAAACCCATGTCTATGATCCTAATCCGATGGTGTCCGCTGATATCGGGCCGTTTGTTCGCGATGCTTGGGCTATCATGGCGGAGTTGGAGCTTGGAACTGTTTCGGACCCAGGATTACCCAGCTTCTCTTCCGACTTAGCGTCATTGAATATAGTCGATTTCGTTCAGGAAAATGGCCCGGACCGAATCGAAATCAAGCAACAAACGATTCAATCGCTTGAGCAGGTTGTGCGGCCTGACGTGATCATAGCGTCGAGCACGTCTTCGTTGTTGGCGTCTGATATTCAACGTGGGGCTCGCCATGCTGAGCGTATTCTTGTCGCCCACCCAATGAATCCGCCCCACATGGTGCCGATGGTTGAACTTGTTGCAGGAAAACTGACCGCGCCAGAGATCATAGATCGCGCCGAAGCCCTGTATCAGCGCATCGAACGGGTTACGGTAAGGGTGAAAAAGGAAGTCGTTGGCCATCTAGCGAACCGGCTTACATCCGCACTGTATCGCGAGGCCGTTCATATTGCCGCCGAAGGTATAGCGGACGTCGAAGATATCGACCGTGCCATTTCTTATGGGCCGGGCATGCGCTGGGCGTTGATGGGGCCGCATCTGACTTATCATCTGGGCGGGGGTAAAGGCGGCTATAGACACTATTTGGATCACCTTGGTGCCACACAAGAAACGCGGTGGCGGGAGCATGGCACACCCGAACTAACAGAAGCCGTCAAAGACATATTGGTTGCAGGAGTTGATCGAGAACTGGAAAGCCAAGATGAAGCGACTTTGGTCAAACGTCGGGATGCGGCTTTGGCGCAAGTGTTCAAGGTTAAAAAGACTTGGGGATTCTGAGGGGAGGAAATCCGCCAGAGACAAGGGGGGTCGTCTCTGGCGGAACGGCCAGGTGGGTGTAGCTGCTGTACCCGGCCTTCAGCTCATCCGCCGGGGCCAATTCCCAGCGTGACTTGCTTTTGAAGCAAGGCCTTTTTCCAAATGATCAGACGTTGCGGTATTAACCAGCAGGGGACCCGGGGGCGGATCTGTCGGTCAGAGCATTAAGGTGTCAGGCCTCAAGTAAGATAAAGGTGAACTAGTGTTCGGTGCGCAAGCGTCAATGGAGACAATGAGGTTTGCGTGTTAAAAGTGCGCAAATTTCCGCTTATGCAACCATTGGTTGCTGGCGATAGTCTGCCAATTTGAACAAATCTTTCGGGATTACATCGTGCATTGGCTTCCCGATTGACGATGAAATCTTGGGGAAAGTGCCGTCTCAACGTCCGTTCCAACGGGAGATGGGTAACCGCGAATCGGCTATGTATGTATTCTGCAGGTCCAATCCAGACAGCAATGTAACGGGTTAAAAGGTGATGACAGGCGATGTGGTGACCCCGTTCACAGGCGTTGGGTTTGTCGCTATCTCTCGTTTGTGTGGAAGCAAGGGTTTGTTAGACAGGCGGCCTTTGATTGATCGCAATACGATAAAATCGGCAACTATGAGGAGCGTTCGCAATGAGCGACAGCTTGTTTTCTCTACCCTTGACCCCCGGAATTCCAGTTAATGGCGAGACGGGAACCTACCCGATTGGTCGGATATTCTGCGTTGGGCGTAACTATGCTGCGCATGCCGCTGAGATGGGGCATGAGGTGGATCGCGAGGCCCCGTTCTATTTCACCAAGTCTGCGGCCAATGCAGTGCTGACCGGGGCAGAGGTTGCTTATCCACCGGGTACTGAGAATTTTCACTATGAAATGGAACTGGCATTCGCGGTCGGTAAGCCGGTTTTCCAGGCAACCCCGTCTGAGGCATGGGAGGCAGTCTACGCGTATGGTTGTGCATTGGATATGACTCGGCGAGACCTGCAAATTCGGGAACGCAACAAGCAGCGGCCTTGGGATTTGGGCAAAGACGTCGAAAATGCCGCTGTCTTTGCACCGCTCACTAAGGTCACTGATTGGTCGCCAGATGATGGGAAACGCATTCATTTATCGGTAAATAAGGAGACCCGGCAGAACGCAACGTTGGCGGAATTGATCTGGAAGATCGACGAAATTATTTGCCACCTGTCAAAATACTATCATCTGCGACCCGGTGACCTGATTATGACCGGCACACCCGCAGGTGTCGGTCCCGTTGTAGCTGGCGATGAAATCACAGGCGGCATAGATGGGTTGGACCCGATCCAATTGTCATTGACAGCCGCAGAATAACTTTAAGAACCAGTCCAGCCAAAGCGTCTTTGGCTGAACTTGTTTGATATACGTGACCGCAAAGGGATGTTGAAATGCGGTTGACTCTAGTTTCGTCTGCCAATCTTGAGAGAGGGAGCTTGCGTCTTGTACGGGTTCAGTTGCAGTCTCGACAGGTAAGACGTGTAAGCAATATATTGCATTGATGGTGGAAGTTTGCATTATAATGCCAACACGAGGGATTAGAGGGAGGAACCACATGACTTATCGCAGAAAGCTTTTGGGCTTGATTGGTGGGGCTGCAGTTGCGGCTATGGCCACCGGTTTCGGAACAACTTCGGCGTTGGCGCAAGAGGTTACGCTGAAACTTCACCAGTTTCTGCCTGCACAGGCGAACGTGCCAAAACTGGTGCTAGATGTCTGGGCGGACAATGTTGAAAAAGATTCGGGTGGCCGGATCAAGGTCGAGCGCTATCCCTCGATGCAATTGGGCGGCAAGCCACCAGAGCTGATGGACCAAGCCATTGATGGCGTTGCGGACATCGTTTGGACTGTTGTTGGCTATACGCCTGGCCGTTTCCCCAGCACAGAAGTGTTCGAGCTTCCGTTCATGATGACCGATGCCCGTGCCGTGAGCCGTGCGTATTGGGAAATGTTTGAAAAGCACATGAAAGACACCGAGTTCAAGGATGTGCACATTCTTGGCACATGGGTGCACGGTCCCGGCATGATCCACACGGCTGATCCAGTGGAAACACCGGCTGATCTGCAAGGCATGAAAATCCGTGGTGGATCTCGATCCGTCAATTCGTTGCTAACGAAACTGGGCGCCACCCCGGTTGGTATGCCTGTGCCCGCTGTGCCCGAAGGTCTGTCCAAAGGTGTGATCGATGGCACAACCATTCCTTGGGAAGTCACCGCCGCGTTGAAGGTTCCTGAACTGGTTGAAAACCACACCGAATTCGAAGGTCGCGCGCTTTATACGCTGACGTTTGTTCTGGCGATGAACAAAGCCAAATATGAAAGCCTGCCTGATGATCTGAAAAAGGTTGTGGATGACAATTCGGGTCTGGAGTTCTCGGTCTTTGCCGGCGGCACGCAGGCGGACGCAGATGGCCCCGCACGTGAACAGGCCGAGGATCTTGGCAACAACATCATCACCGTGGATGCGGCTGGTGTCGAAGAATGGCGCACGCTGGCGCAGCCGATTTATGACGAGTGGATCGCTGATATGGCATCCAAGGGCAAAGACGGTCAGGCTTTGATCGATGAGGCCCGTATGCTGATCGAAAAGTATTCGCAGTAAACACATTGGCCGTGGCGGCCCAATTCGCCACGGCACTTTTTCCAGAAAGACACTCGACTGATGCACAACCTGATGATGGGGCTGGCGCGAACGCTGGCCATCGTTGGCGGGATCGTTCTAAGCGCACTGATCCTGCTGACCTGCGTATCCATCCTGGGCCGTTTGCTGAACGGCTTTTTCCACGGTGATTTCATGGAAAGCGTTGCCCCCGGCTTTGCCTCTTGGGCCATCGGGATTGGGATTGGTCCTGTGAATGGTGATTTTGAGCTTGTCGAAGCCGGTGTCGCCTTTGCCATCTTTTGCTTTTTGCCACTGTGTCAAATCACAGCGGGCCATGCTTCAGTCGATATCCTCGCGAATAGTTTCCCCGCGGTTGTGAACCGGTTCCTACGTATGGTGACCGAGATCGTCTTTGCAGCTGTCCTATTGCTGATCATGTGGAAGCTGTTTGATGGGATGATGAGCAAACGTTCCTACGGCGAAACTACGTTCCTTTTGCAGTTCCCGATTTGGTGGGCCTATGCACTTAGCTTTGTTGCGTCTTTAGCGGCGGCTATTGTTGGTGTGTATATGGCGGGTGTCCGTATTATCGAGTTTCTGACCGGACGTGTTCTGGTCTGGGATGGCACGGAGGCAAGCCATTGAGCACGTTAGAGATTGGGATTGCGTCGTTTCCGGCGTTGATGGTGCTTATCTTTTTACGGGTACCGATTGGGCTTGCAATGTTTGTTGTAGGTCTTGTTGGGTTGATCTGGGTGACAGACGGGACGCAGGTCGCGTTTGGACGGCTCAAAAGTGAAACCTATTCGACCTTTTCCAGCTATTCGCTGACCATCGTACCAATGTTCCTGCTGATGGGTCATTTTGCGACGCTGGGCGGTATGTCGAATGCCCTTTTCAAAGCCGCTGAAAGCTGGCTGGGCCATCGCAAAGGCGGGGTCGCGATGGCCTCGATCGGGGCGTGTGCTGGTTTCGGTGCGATTTGTGGATCGTCATTGGCAACGGCTGCCACGATGGGGCGCGTCGCTTTGCCCGAACTTAAGCAATACGGCTATGCGGGCGGGTTTTCGACTGCCACACTGGCCGCGGGTGGGACCCTTGGTATTCTGATCCCTCCGTCAGTGGTTTTGGTGATCTATGCCATTTTGACAGAACAAAATATCGCCAAGCTGTTTTTGGCGGCGTTCATTCCCGGATTGCTTGCGGCATTGGGCTATGTTCTGGCAATTTCTTTGTATGTTCGTCTCTATCCAGAAAGCGCGGGCACGCGGCCTGCTGTCCCCTATGCGGAGCGCTTTGCCGCTATGATACAGGTTTGGCCGGTGCTGCTGGTGTTTGGCTTGGTTGTGGGGGGCATCTACCTGGGTTGGTTCACTCCAACCGAAGGGGCCGCTGTTGGCGCCTTTGGCACAGCTGTAATCGCCTTTTTCAACGGTGGACTAACGCACGCAACACTGGTGGAAAGCTTTACCGTGACGGCGCGTTCTACCGCGATGATCTTCTTTATCGTTTTGGGTGCCGGGTTCTATAACGGTTTTCTTGCGCTGACGCAGGTGCCTCAGGAACTTTCTAGCTTTGTTGTGGCGCAAGGGTTCAGTCCGTGGGTCGTGCTGGCCTTGATCCTGTGTTTCTACCTTGTTTTTGGATGTCTGATGGACAGCCTCAGTATGATCCTGTTGACGATACCGATCTTTTTCCCGGTGATTTCGGCAATGGATTTTGATCTGATCAATCTTGCCGCAATGCAGGCAGATGCTGCGCGCGAGGTGCTGGCCAATGGGGTGCCCGAGGGCATGGCCGCTGAAACACTAGCGTCGATCAAGGATGCAATTGCAACGGGTACAGAGCTTACCCGCGCCGAGATGAAAGAGCTGGGTATTCGGGTCACCAAAGGTATGGCGAACCGGATGGAGGCTGAGCACGTTGCGATCTGGTTCGGCATTCTGGTTCTGATTGTTGTCGAAGTTGGTCTTATCACCCCTCCAGTCGGGATGAACCTGTTCATCATCAACGCGATGGATCGTACGACTCCTATGGTTGAAACGTACAAAGCGGTCATGTTCTTTGTTGGGTCCGACATTGTCCGGGTGATCATTCTTGTCGCCTTTCCGGCGATCACGTTGTTTCTATTGCCGGGGTAGGACCTCTGCCGCTCCGGTCTCTGACACTCCGCATCCCATCTCTTGGGGTGCGGTCGCTTAGCGAGGTGCAAAGATGGATTACGTACGCCACTACGTCCTGCGCGAGGATGGCCCCAAGGGGGAGATTTTTCTGCGCTCGGGATATGAAGCCAGTGCGCCTGTTTCCAAAACTACGGATTGGTTACATCGTTGGGCCTCTGAGCGTCCGAATGCTGTCTTTCTGGCAGAGCGCAGCGGACCGGGTTGGCGTGAGGTGCGTTATGGCGAGGCGTTGGAACGGGTGCGCGCCTTGGCAGCCGGATTGGTCGCGCGAGGAATGGGGCCGGATACCCGGATTTTGATCCTGTCTGGCAATGGAATAGACCACGGATTGCTGACTCTTGCCGCGCAATACGTCGGGGTTCCAACGGTTCCAGTGGCCGAGCCCTATTCGTTGGTGCCAGACGCGCAGGTGCAGTTGAAATACATTCTTGAACTGATCGAACCAACCATGGTGTTTGCCGAAGACGGTGCGAAATTCGCGTCTGCTCTTGCGTTGGACGAAATGCAGGGGCGTGAAATCGTTGTCAGTCGGAATGCCGCGCCCGGAATGACGCAGCTTTCGGATCTAACGAAAGAGCGGGCAGAGATTGATCCGGTTGCAGCCAAAGTCGGGCCAGAAACCGTAGCTAAGATCCTTATGACGTCTGGGTCGACGTCGAACCCGAAGGGTGTGCTGACGACCCAACGCATGATGTGTACCAATCAGGCAATGTATGGGGATGCATTGCCCGCTCTGACTGCTCGCCCCGCTGTTATTGTTGATTGGTTGCCGTGGAACCATGTTTTTGGTGGGTCGTTCAGTTTCAACCAAATACTGGCCTTTGGTGGGTCGCTTTATATCGATGGGGGCAAACCAGCGCCTGCATTGATCGGGCAAACGATCGAGAACCTAAAAATGGTGCCGTCAAACTTGGCCTACAATGTTCCGGTTGGCTTTGCACTGTTGCGGGACGCGATGCGTGAGGATGCGGAATTACGGGCCAAGTTCTTTGCGGATCTTGATCTTATCTTTTACGCCGGAGCCTCGTTGCCGCGCGATGTTTGGGATGATTTGCGTGCGATGTGTTTGGCTGAACGAGGTGATTTGCCGTTGGTGACAACGTGCTGGGGGCTCACCGAAACTGCACCAGCATGTATTTTTCAGCATGAACCTTTGGAGGAACCCGGCGTTGTCGGTGTTCCGCTGACCGGTATTGTGGTGAAGTTGGTGCCTGAGGATCTGCCGCGCTTTGAGGTGCGCGTTAAAGGCCCGAATGTGTTTTCCGGCTACTACAAGGATCCTGAGAAAACAGCCGAGGCCTTTGACGGCGAGGGGTATTTTTGCACGGGCGATGCCATGACGTTGGTCGATCCTGATGACATATCCAAAGGCTTGCGATTTGACGGGCGAATTTCTGAAGATTTCAAGCTGTCCACGGGCATCTGGGTTCGCGCCGCATCCTTGCGATTGGAAATTTTGGTGGCTTTGGCGTCTTTGGCGGCGGACGTTGTTGTCACGGGGGCTGATCGCGACGAAGTTGGGGTTTTGATTTTCCCTACGCCTGCGGTGACAGAAAAGCTAACGGCGGATGAGGGCATTCTATTACCGGAAGAATTTGAGACTGAGATAGCAACTCGATTGGCAAAACTGTCCGCGGGCAAGGGTTCCTCGGCGCGTATCACACGTGCTATTATTTTGGCCGAGTCGCCTTCGATGGCAGAAGGTGAAATTACTGCCAAGGGCAACCTCAATTTCCGCAAACTATTAAGTAGACGGGCTGATATCCTGACGCGCCTTTATGCGGGGGCTGCTGCAGGAATAATAATTGTGCGATAAAATGCATATTTCAAGAAAAGATATGCGCAATATGTTGCATACTGCGGCTAACGATGCATTATTACGCACATATTAGAGAGGTGTGTGGCGCCGGTTAGGAGGACCGCCTGCGCACCGCTCAAGCCAATCACGCCGGGGAGGGGTAGATGAGCGGAAACGCAGCACACTATTTTGTGGATCGCCATGTGGAGCAAGGCCGTGAGGATCGCGCGGCTTTTCGCGAAGCGGCTGGTGCAAAACGGTCACTGACCTATGGCACACTGGCGCAAAAAACGGGCCAGGTTGCCTCGGCTTTGGTGCGGGCGGGGATTCCGCGAGAAGCACGCGCTGTGATGTTGATTTTGGACCAGATCGAGTTCCCCCAGATCTTTTGGGGATGTCTCAAGGCTGGTGTGATTCCGGTACCGTTGAACACGTTGCTGGCGACCTCGGTCTATGACGCGATTTTACAAGATAGTCGCGCAACGTGCTTGTTCGTCTCAGAGGAACTTTGGCCGGTTGTCGAATCTGCGGCTCGCGCCGCCTCGCATCTCACGCATGTCGTTGTGATCGGAGACGCCCCCGAAGGAACCGCAAGCTTTGGCGATTTTGTGCAGGGGTGCGAACCGTCGCAAACAGTCGAGGCATCGGAAGATGATGTTGCGTTCTGGCTCTATTCCTCTGGCTCGACGGGTCAACCCAAAGGCGTGCGTCATGTTCACGGCAGCCTGCAGGCGACATCGGACACCTATGGTGCGCAGGTTTTGCAGATCGAACCGGATGATGTTGTTTATTCCGCTGCCAAATTGTTCTTTGCCTATGGCATGGGCAACGGCATGACTTTCCCGATGTCTGTAGGGGCCGAGGCAGTGCTGTTCAACGGCCGCCCCACCCCGGATATGACGGTTCAAATCCTGACAGATGAACGTCCAAGTTTGTTTTGTGGTGTGCCGACCCTCTATGCCGCGACAGTCGCGTTGCTAGAGCAGGGGACGGTGCCGGACACTAATCTGCGACGCTGCATTTCGGCGGGCGAGGCGCTGCCCGAAGACATTGGCAACGCATGGCAGAAACTGACGGGCACGGATATTCTGGATGGCGTTGGGTCGACCGAAATGTTGCATATCTTCCTGTCGAATGCGCCTGGTGATGTAGCCTATGGCACGTCCGGGCGCCCCGTGCCCGGATACGAGGTGCGTTTGGTCGACGAAAATGGTGCAGAGGTTCCTGTTGGCGGGATTGGTGAGTTGTTGGTGCGTGGAGCCTCGGCGGCTGATGGGTATTGGAACAAGCGTGATAAGAGCCGGGCAACGTTCGAAGGTGAGTGGACCCGGACGGGCGATAAATACGAGCTGACGCCAGAGGGGCGGTACATCTACTGTGGGCGAACGGATGACATGTTCAAGGTATCGGGTATCTGGGTGTCCCCGTTTGAGGTGGAGCAGGCGCTGGTATCGCATCCATCGGTTCTGGAGGCTGCGGTCGTGGCCGTGCGTGACGATCAGGGATTGGAAAAACCCAAGGCATATATCGTGCTGAAACAACAGTTGACCAACGGGCTCGCAGACGAGTTGAAAGAGTTCGTCAAAAAGAAAGTGGGCAAATGGAAATACCCCCGCTGGATCGAATTTGTTGAAGATCTACCAAAAACAGCGACCGGTAAAATCCAACGATTCAAATTGCGGGAGCAGACGTGATGATTGAGTGGAGCGAAACCCCAAGACACCAGGTGCAGGTGAACGGTGTGGCCTTGGAATACGCCTGCTACGGGCCGGACCCCAGCGCGGCGGCGACGATCGTGATGCTGCACGAGGGGTTGGGTTGTGTGGCGCTGTGGCGGGATTTTCCGGCATTGGTGGCGAAACGTACTGGTTTGGGGGTGCTGGTTTATTCCCGTCAGGGGTACGGGCAATCTGATCCTGTTACTTTACCGCGCCCGCTGGATTTTCAAACGCGCGAGGCGCTGGATGTACTGCCGCATCTTCTCGACCAAGTAGGCATCGCGCGGTGTATTCTGTTTGGTCATTCCGATGGGGCCACCATCGCTGCGATTTATGCCGGTAGTGTTGAAGATCGTCGCGTGCGCGGTCTCATTTTGGCTGCACCGCATTTTTTCACCGAAGAGTCTGGTTTGGCTGAAATCGCCCGCGCAGGAGAGGCTTTTGCGCAATCTGATATGCAAGAGAAGATGGCGAAATATCATCACGATCCGGTTGGGGCTTTTCGGGGGTGGTGTGATGTGTGGTTGGATCCGGGTTTCAAGGATTGGAACGTGGCTGAGGTAATTGATTACATCCGCGTTCCGATCTTGGCGATTCAGGGGTTCGGGGATCAGTACGGTACAATGGCGCAGCTCGATGAAATCTCTGATCGGGCCTATTGCCCGGTGGATCGACTCGAAATGGATTGTCGGCATGCCCCGCATCAAGAGCGCCCTGATCAGACATTGGCGGCTATCGCAGAATACTGCACCCGTCTTGAACGTATTGAGCAAGCTGAGGTCGTTCCAGCGTAAAGTTAATGCACTATAGTGCAATAATTTGCACCTATACTAACTTACGTATCGAAGCGATGTGCATTATTTTGCTAAATTAAGCTTGTTCTGCATGATTTGTTGTATTAAGTTGCACATCGAAACACAAACGTGGAGCCTGGCATGTCCTCAATTATCGACTTTCAGACAGACCCCTCAAAATACCGCCACTGGAAAGTGGAGTACGACGGTGAGATCGCAAATCTGTTCATGGATGTGGATGAAACCGCTGGGTTATTTCCGGGGTATGAGCTCAAGTTGAATTCTTATGATTTGGGGGTGGATATCGAGCTGGCCGATGTGGTGCAGCGGATGCGGTTCGAGCACCCAGAAGTCAAAGTGGTGGTAATGCGGTCGGCCAAGGACAAGGTGTTCTGCGCTGGGGCAAACATTCGGATGTTGGGCGGTGCCACTCACGCGCACAAAGTCAACTTTTGTAAATTCACCAATGAGACTCGCAACACGTTCGAGGCCGCCGAGGCGGACTCGGGGCAGAATTATATTGCTGCGGTCAAAGGGGCATGTGCGGGCGGTGGGTACGAACTGGCACTGGCATGCAATCATATCATGCTGACCAACGATTCAACCTCTTCAGTGGCATTGCCTGAGGTGCCATTGCTTGCGGTTTTGCCCGGAACGGGTGGTCTGACCCGGGTGACAGACAAACGTAAAGTCCGCCGGGATCTAGCGGATGTTTTCTGTTCCGTCGAAGAAGGTGTCAAAGGTCAACGCGCAGTGGATTGGCGGCTGGTGGATGAGGTGTTTGCGAATTCCAAATTCGATGCCTCGGTTCAAGAGCGGGCCCAGGCATTTGCGGCCTCTTCGACAAAAGTTACCTCAGAGCAGGGTGTCGAGCTTTCACCGCTAAGTCGCAGCTTTGCTGAGGACGGATCGGTCACCTATTCGACTGTTGAGGTTGTGTTGGATCGTGCCGAAGGGCGCGCAACTATCACGATCAATGGCCCAGAAGAAGATGCGCCTGCATCGATGCAGGCGCTGACCGAACAGGGTGCTCAGGCTTACATGCTCCGCTTAGCGCGGGAATTGGATGACGCGATCTTGCACCTGCGTTTGAATGAGCGCGAATTGGGGTTGGTTGTTTTCCGTACTCAGGGCGAAGCGGAAAGGCTGATCGCGCACGAGGCGCTGTTGACGGACAACGCAGACCATTGGTTGGCGAATGAGATCCTGAAATACTGGAAACGCGTGTTGAAGCGGGTCGACATGACATCGCGATCGCTGGTGGCATTGGTTGAACATGGATCGTGTTTTGCAGGTGTTCTTGCCGAACTTTTGTGGTCGGTCGATCGATCCTACATGATGTTGGAGGAATTCGAGGGCGACAATCGTCCACTTGCGGCGGTGACACTGACCAACAGCAATTTTGGCACCTTCCCAATGGGCAATGACCTGACCCGCCTGCAAACCCGGTTTTTAGGTGCGCCCGAAGCGGTTGAGACTGCGCAGGGAAGGGCTGGTGAGCCACTTGAGGCAGACGCCGCCGAAGCGCTTGGCCTGATCACATATGCCTTTGACGACATTGATTGGGAGGACGAAGTGCGTCTCTTCATGGAAGAGCGCGCCAGTTTCTCGCCCGATGCTATGACCGGGATGGAAGCGAACCTGCGGTTTGCAGGACCTGAAACGATGGAGACTCGCATTTTTGGACGGCTAACCGCATGGCAGAACTGGATTTTCCAGCGCCCGAATGCAGTTGGCGAAGAAGGTGCCTTACAGCGCTACGGCACTGGGGTGCGCGGCGAATACAACATGGAACGAGTTTGACGGGGACTGGATCATCAGTCGCAGGGGAGGAATGAAATGCTTGATCTGATTAATGTGAGCTATGATACGCAGATCCCAAACAATGTGGGTCTGAGCCAGGACAAGAAGGTGCTGAAAGCACTTGAGAAATGGCACCCGGGATACATCAATTGGTGGAACGACCTGATCCCGCAGAATTTTCAGGAAAGCATGGTGTATCTGCGCACTGCGGTTTCGGTTGATCCCAAGGGCTGGGCCAAATTCGACTATGTGAAAATGCCAGAATACCGCTGGGGTGTTCTGTTGGCACCGCAGGTCGAGGGGCGCACCATCCCTTGTGGTGAACATTACGGCGAACCCGCCTGGCAGGAAGTTCCGGGTGAATACCGCAATTTGATGAAGCGTTTGATCGTTATTCAGGGAGATACAGAGCCTGGCTCGGTTGAACAGCAGCGCTTTTTGGGTCTGACCGCACCTTCACTTTATGACATGCGCAACCTGTTTCAGGTGAATGTCGAAGAAGGTCGGCACCTGTGGGCGATGGTCTATCTGTTGCAGAAATACTTTGGTCGCGATGGGCGCGAAGAGGCGAATGACCTGTTGGTCCGCTCGTCGGGTTCCGAAGAAGCCCCCCGGATGTTGGGCGCATTCAACGAAGAAACGCCGGATTGGCTGTCGTTCTTCATGTTTACTTATTTCACTGACCGTGACGGCAAGATGCAGTTAGAAAGCTTGGCCCAATCCGGGTTCGATCCGCTGAGCCGTACTTGCCGGTTCATGCTGACCGAAGAAGCGCACCACATGTTCGTAGGCGAAACGGGTGTCGGACGGACCATTCAGGCCACCTGCGATGCGATGAACAAAGCGGGAATTACCGACCCCTATGACATCAATAAGATCCGGGATCTGGGTGTGATTGATCTGCCCACGATTCAGAAGAAGTTGAACCTGCACTATACCCTGTCATTGGATCTGTTCGGGCAAGAGGTCTCGACCAACGCGGCCAATGCCTTCAACTCGGGCATCAAGGGTCGGTTTATGGAGATGCGGATCAAGGATGATCACAAGCTGAGCAATGACACCTACATGGTGCGCAATGTTAAGGACGGCGCGATCGTCTCGGAAGAGGTGCCAGCCCTGACCGCGATTAACATGCGTCTGCGCGATGATTATGTCAAAGACGCTGCCGGCGGTGTCGGGCGTTGGAACAAACTCATCAGCAAGCACGGGATCGAATTTGCCATGACCCTGCCGCACGAAGGGTTCCATCGCAAAATCGGAGTCTTTTCCGCGGTTAACGTAAATCCCGAGGGGGATATCATCCCGCAAGAGGAATGGGATGCCAAATCAAAGGACTGGTTGCCGACCAAAGCGGATGGTGATTTTATTCAATCCTTGATGAAGCCATGTTTTGAACCGGGTAAATACGCCAGCTGGATTTCCCCACCTAAAGTTGGGATCGACAACAAGCCTGGCGATTTTGAATACGTTCAGCTTCATATGGCATAATGAGGAGGGCGGGTTTTACCCGCCCCGTTCTAAAAGGGAGAGGATCATGGAAATTCAGCGCGGCATCGCCACAGCCCCCCGAACAACACAGGTGGGTCAGGACATTGCAAATCTCAGTGGCCCTTGTGTTGGGTGTACGGAATGCAAGGGCGTGTGTCTTGAGTTGATCGAGGCGCTGACCTTGCCTGATATCTTGTTGCGCCGGGATCGGAACACATGACCAAACCTTTTAAACAGCATCTGATCGATCCTGAAATTTGCATTCGGTGTTACACCTGCGAAATGACGTGTTCAGCGGGAGCAATTGAACATGACGACATGAATGTGGTGGTGGATGCCTCGAAATGTAATTTCTGCATGGACTGCATTCCGGTTTGCCCGACCGGATCGATTGACGAATGGCGGGTGGTGACAACGCCCTATGCTGTCGAGGATCAGTTGGAGTGGGAGGAGTTGCCAGAACAGGTTGATCTGGCCAACGAAGACACAGGTCTAGAGGCACTAGATGATGCGATGGAAGCCTTGTTGGCCGAAGCGCATAGCGGTGCAGGAGGCAAAGCAAAGGCCCCGGCGTCTGCGTCGAAACCCACGATGAACCTTTATACGTTAGGCAAGCCTGCGCAGGCCCGTGTGCAGGGTAATTACCGTCTCACGGATGACGCCAGCGATAGCGATGTGCGCCACATTATTCTGGACCTAGGTGCATTGCCGTTTCCGGTGCTCGAAGGGCAGAGCGTCGGGATCATTCCCCCCGGCACCGATGCCGAAGGCAACGCACATTTGCCGCGATTGTATTCGGTATCCAGTCCGCGCGATGGGGAGCGCCCAAATTTCAACAACCTGTCCCTGACTGTCAAGCGCGAGGAGCAGGGCCTGTGTTCCAACTATGTCTGTGATTTAGCCCCGGGTGATACCGTGCAGGTAACAGGCCCGTTTGGCGCAACCTTCCTGTTGCCATCAGATACGAACGCGCATCTTTTAATGATCTGTACGGGAACCGGATCGGCACCCTTCCGGGGGTTCACGATGCGCCGTCAGCGTGAAAACCCAACGTTGAAGGATACACTGACCCTTGTGTTCGGGGCCCGGCGCCCAGAAGAGCTGCCATATTTCGGTCCACTCGCCAAAGTACCTGACAGCTTCATGAGCAAGCATTTTGCGTTTTCGCGTCAAGACGGAGAGACCAAGCAATACGTTCAGGATAAGCTGCGCGAACAGGCTGAAAAGGTCGGTCAGTTGTTGCAGGATCCCAATGGGCATATCTATATCTGCGGCCTTAAGGCGATGGAGCAGGGGGTGGAAGAGGCACTCAAGGATATTGCACGCGGTATCGGTTTGAATTGGGTCGATGTTCGCGATAAGATGCGCGAAGATGGGCGCTATCACGTAGAGACATATTAAGCGCTCTGTTTCGTGTCCTCTCTGGCTATTGCAAGATAATGCGCGCGGTGGCCTGATCTATTGTCAGCAGCCCGTAATTGCTGTATGATTAGGCATTATTTTGCACAAAGAACGAGCGAAATGGCCGAAATTACCAATTTCCGTGGTGAGAGCACACCAAACAATCCAGCGGATGATGCAGAGGCGTCGGTCAAAGATTTGATCGCTCGTGTCGGTGACCGGGTACGCAAAGCGCGGGAGCGGCGTGGCATTCCGCGTCGTGTCTTGTCGGAAATTTCCGGCGTGTCCCCCAGATACCTTGCGCAACTCGAAGCAGGCGAGGGCAATATCTCGATCGGATTGCTGCAACGCGTTGCGGTTGCACTGGATCACCGGATTGAGTGGATTGTCGGGGAAGACGACCCATGGACTTCGGATGCGATGCGGGTGGCTGATTTGTTTCGGGTTGCCAACACAGAAGTTCAGCAGACAGTATTGCAAGCTTTGAACCCAGAGCCTGAGCAGGTGATGCGGGCGCAGCGGATTTGTCTGGTCGGCTTGCGAGGGGCCGGGAAATCCACGTTGGGGGCTCGCTTGGGAGAAGTCCTTGATGTTCCCTTTGTTGAGTTGAACGCCGAGATCGAAGAACAGAGTGGCATGCCCGTTGATGAGGTGATGGCTCTTTACGGTCAAGAAGGATATCGCAAGCTCGAGGCACAGGCGGTGAGCCGTGTGATTGCCACCCATGGCACATTGATCCTTGCAGTGGCTGGCGGCATCGTAGCCGAGCCGGAAACCTATAAGAACCTGCTGAGCAATTTCCACACCATTTGGCTACGCGCCTCTCCAGCCGATCATATGGATCGAGTGCGCGCGCAAGGGGATGAACGCCCGATGGCAGGCAACCCCGAGGCGATGGAGCAGCTTAAGTCAATTCTGAAAAGCCGTGAGGCGCTCTATGATAAGGCGCGCGCGCAGCTGGATACAGCTGGCCAGACGATTGATGCGTCATTGGATTCGCTTTTGGAATTGGTGAAAGAGCGTGGCTTTATTACTCAGCAACAGATCCAGTGAAAGCCTAGTTTAGCAGTCTGATCCTATTTGGGGTCACATAGCCATTCCGGTCCAAATTCGATGTGGCCCAAACCAATAAAGCGTCGGACACGTTCTAATTCGGCCTCCAATCGTTTGGTCCTTGCGGCTGACCATTTGATCTTTTGTTCTGGCCAGAGGGCACGAACGACAAGGGTATCGCGATCTCGATAGGCTTTCATATCAATACGCCCAACCAATTTGTTCCCTTCAAGCAATGGGAAAACATAATAGCCATAGGTGCGTTTTGGCGCTGGGACGAACACTTCGATGCGATAGTGAAAGCCAAACAATCGTTCGGCCCGTTTGCGATCTCTCAGTGCCGGATCAAAGGGACTAAGCACGCGAATACGGTTCGGCGGAGCAGGGGCGCTGGCCGCACTGTCCAGAACGTTGGGGCGGGCAAAGTGTTTACGCAGACTACCATCTGCGTTCTCGACCTCAATCTGTTGGATCTCCCCTCGACCCTCGGCGGCCGTACACCAAGCGCGGGCTTCGGTGGTAGAAACCGTGTCCCAGAACGCTGCCAGTTCGCCAGAGGTCGCAAACCCCAACCGGTCCAAAGCGGCGTTACACAGCCAATCAATCGTGGGTTCAGCCTCGCAAGGGTGGCCACCGGGACACAGGTGCTGTTCAATCACACGCTCAGTCAGATCGTAGCGTTTTTGAAATCCTTCTCGCCCAATGACGGTCAAGGCCCCGCTGCGCCATAGGTATTCCAGTGCGGTTTTGGACGGATGCCAGTCCCACCAACCCCCAGACCCCTTCTTTTCATCCTTGCCCACATCTGAAGAGCTCACAGGCCCATGTGTCTGAATATGCTGAAGAACAGTTTCATATTGTGCTTCAAACCCGTCTCGCCGCCAATTCCGCCACCGTTTTCGCAGCAGCTCAGCATCGCGTTGAAATCGCAGGTGCCAGTGCGGGTAAAACGACATAGGGATCACGGCCGCATCATGGGTCCAGTGTTCGAACAGGGCTTTGTCCTGCTCATAGTGTCGTTTTAAATTCTCAGCACGATAACTGGGGCGCCGGGAAAACAGAATCAAATCATGCGCCCGTGCGACGGTGTTAATGCTGTCGAGTTGTACGAACCCCAGCCGGTGAATAAGAGCGCCTAGGTCGGATCCCTTGGCGGGCCCAGCCGGGCTTTCCGCCAGTGCATGTCGATCCATGAACAGCGCACGCGCCATGCGATTTTCAAGCCGGGGCAACGTCAATCTGTCAGCGCCTTTTCAGCGTGTCGCCATAACTGATTGTGGGGGCTAGGGTGATACGGGTTTCCATGTCGGTATCAGGATTTTCCAGCTTGGCTGCGATGATTTCGGCGGCTTTTCTGCCAATCTCAATTCGGCAAGCATCCATAGTGGCCAGTTGCCGCGGTAAACCTTGCAACAGTTCAACACCGTTGAAGCCAGCCAGCCCAATCTGGCCCGGGATATCAATGCCCTGTTCCAATAAGAACAACAGCCCACCGGCCCCAATCATGTCGTTGGAATAGTAGAGGAAATCCAGTTCCGGGGACCGCTCCAGCATTTCGCGTGTCATCTCGCGCCCTTTGGCCAAAGCGGAACCACCAGAATAAAAGGCGCGATCTTCAATTTCGATACCGTTTTTGGCAAGGGTTTCGGTGAAGCCTTCGAACCGTTTCCGGGCCCGGTGATCAAGCGGCATTTTGGTGCCCAAGAACCCAATGTGTTGATAGCCCGCTTTTAGGATAGCTTGGGCCATTTCGCGCCCGGCTCGACGATGTGAAATGCCAACATTGGCATCAACTGGTTTCCCGTCTGTATCCATGATTTCAACGACAGGGATGCCAGCCGCATTCAGCATGCTGCGAGCCGCCTCAGTGTGCTCTAAGCCAGCAATGATCACGCCAGAGGGACGCCAAGACAGCATTTCGTACAGAACTTTTTCTTCTTTTTCAGGGAGATAGTCAGTCACTCCAACAACTGGCTGCAGTTCAGTATCTTCCAGAATCTGATTGATCCCAGTCATCACCTCGGGAAAGACCATGTTGGACAAAGAGGGGATAATCACAGCGACAAGATTGACCCGGTTCGAAGCGAGCGCACCTGCGATTTTATTCGGGACATACCCCAACTCTTTTGCTGCGGCTAAGACACGTGTTCGCGTGGCGTCGGAAACATCACCCCTATTACGCAGCACTCTGCTGACGGTCATTTCAGAAACCCCCGACGCTTCAGAGACATCGCGCAGGGTGAGCGGGCGTTTGGTATCAGGCGACAAATCGAACCCTTTATGCTGATCAGCTTTGGGTGATGTTAACGCGAACGAAAGGCAATGCACAACCATGCTGCAAGGGGCAGGATATCTGGATGGGCTGGAGGCGCACAGCCAATCGCTCTTTCTTGGTGTTTGGCTGGAAGTGTGCTGGATCAACTTGCAAATGGTGAGCCGTGCAGGACTCGAACCTGCTGCCTCCAAATTAGGAATTTGGCGCTCTATCCAGCTGAGCTAACGGCCCCCAAATGCTTTTCTTTTTTCTTGGAAGGCTTTGGAAATGTCAACGGCTCTAGCGGTAGGGCGTAAGGTGCTTATTTCAATTCCGCCTAAAGTGGGTTCAACCAAAATAGACAAATTCTGAAATTCCCGAAGATTTGCCGGGGGCGGGGGTGACGCCTCTAATGCGGTGTCCTAAGGATGAAATTTTCGCTGACTAGACGACCGGTCTAATTTAACGTATCAAACGGTATGCAATCTCGTACTGACACCACCAAAGAACATATCCTCGCTACCGGCCAAGGCCTCGTTGCTCAGCGGGGATTTGCGGGGATGGGGCTGAACGAATTACTCAGAACGGCTTCGGTGCCCAAAGGATCATTCTACCACTATTTTGCTTCGAAAGAGGACTTTGGCTGCAAACTTCTCATGCAGTACCTTTCGAAGTACTTGGTCCGGTTGGACGAGATACTGAATGCCGAAGGCCCCGACGCACGCGCGCGGTTAATGCATTATTGGTCTCTTTGGATCAGCTCGCAAACTTCGGGTGATATCTGCGCACAATGTTTGATTGTAAAGATTGGCGCCGAAATCTCAGATGTGTCTGATGAGATGCGCAATATTCTTGAAGAAGGGACCAGCCGAATTGGCGCACGCCTTTCGCAAGCTATTGCCGAAGGCCAGGCGGACAGCTCGATTTCCAAAGCGGTGCAAGCGGATTTGCTTGGAACCGCACTGTACGAAATGTGGTTGGGTGCGAGTCTGATGGCGAAACTGTCGCGTACGCGCGACCCGTTTCTGAATGCTCTGGAAACAACCGAGCTTTTGCTGGCCAAGCCCTCCCTAAACCCAAAGGAACAACCTTGAAAGTTTCACACCAAACCAGCGCCACGGCGACAGGTGGGCGTTGGGGAGCCAGCAAACTCGATGGCGGAAACTTTGAAATCAACTCATTGCCTCCGAGCAACAATGATGAGGGCCTAAACCCCGAGCAGCTTTCTACACTAGGGTATTGCGCATGTTTTGATAATGCGATGCAACTGGTCGCACACCGTATGGAACTTGCTCTAAGCGCGTGCTCCACAACAGTTGAGGGTGGGATGCAAAAGCTTGAAGGCCGTGGCGTTGGGCTTGAAGCTGGTCCCTACGCAAACATCGCGGGCCTGTCTGAGCCAGAGGCACATTCTGTGCTGAACGCCACGAACAAGGTTTGTTTTTTATTCCAGATCTTTGCACGGCAACGTCGAGGTTGACCTGCAATTTTACACTTCATCCTGAGAAGAGAATTCCATGACACAAGACACTAACAAGAACCGTCAAATCGTACTTGCTCAACGTCCGGTTGGCGCTCCGGATGCCAATACCCTGCGCCTTGAAACATCGGACAAGCCAGTTGCGGGCGCAGGTCAAATGTTGCTTCGGACCGAGTATCTTTCCCTGGATCCTTACATGCGTGGCCGGATGAATGATTCCAAATCCTATGCCGAGCCGGTTGCCATTGGTGCCCCGATGGTTGGTGGAACTGTCGCGCGCGTTGTTACTTCGGACGTCGAAGGATTTTCTGAAGGCGATTGGGTGCTCAGCTTCAATGGCTGGCAGGACTACGCTGTTTCGGATGGGGCTGGTGTCACCAATATGGGAACCGATCCTGCGCACCCATCTTGGGCGCTTGGCATCATGGGCATGCCCGGGCTTACGGCGTATTGTGGGCTACTTGAAATCGGCGCGCCGAAAGCCGGTGAAACCGTTGTGACGGCCGCTGCAACCGGTCCTGTCGGGGCCACTGTGGGTCAGATCGCCAAGATCAAGGGCTGTCGGGCTGTCGGCATCGCCGGGGGGGCCGAAAAATGTGCCCATGCAGTCAACGAACTTGGTTTTGATGCATGTATTGACCGCAATGCAACGGATTTCGAAGCGCAGCTCGCTGCGGCCTGCCCTGATGGCATCGATGTCTACTTTGAGAACGTCGGTGGTGCCGTGCTTGCGGCTGTATTGCCGCTTTTGAACCCGTTTGCACGTGTTCCTCTTTGTGGGTTGGTGTCACAATACAACGCGACCAGCTTGCCCGAAGGACCTGACCGTTCGGGTGCAATGCTGGGCGCTTTTCTAGTGAAAAAAATCAAGGTTGAGGGCTTTATTGTTTGGGACAGTTTCCCCAATCACTATCCACGGTTTGCTAAGGAAATGACCGATTGGATTAAAGAAGGCAAAATCAAGTATCGTGAACAGATGGTCGAAGGTTTGGAGCATGCACCTGATGCATTCAATGGGCTGCTTGAGGGGCGAAATTTTGGCAAGTTGGTCGTTAAAGTCGGTGCATCCTGACCAGCGGACTGTTTTTTCCTCGGGTTCACGTGGCTAATTGCGTAATTTCGCCTACCAGTGCACCACGTGACGCCCATCTAGAACAAGACCGAACCGGGGCGATAGAGGCTGCGGTTCGGTCAGCCAAATAGGCGGTCGCTGTCGGGCCCAATTGCAGACACCCCGGCTGCCAACTCAGAACGTGGATGCGCGGATACCGCAGGTCGTGGCTTGCCTGATTGGCGAGCAGGCGCTGGAAATTCAATTGCAAACGGGAAAGAGACGGATGGCGGACTTTAAGGGTGGAACAATTCGAACGCGTGATGATCTTGAACGGTTTGAAGCCGAAATGACGCTTGATGAGCGCTTGCCAGAGCGCAGTATTCTTGATGTATTCGCAGCCAGTGCCGCGCAACATCCAACTTCTACCGCGATCACCATGCTGATGACCGGAGCCGAAGACGAACAACCACGCCGGATAAACTATGGCCAGTTGCTTGGGTTGATCCAAAGTGCTGCTAATGTGTTTTCCTCGCTGGGCGGTCCCGCGCCGGGCGTAGCCTACATGCTGCCGACCCTGATCGAAACCTATGTGACGCTGTGGGGTGCAGAAACCGCCGGTTATGCGGTTCCAATCAACTTCCTTTTGCAACCGGACAGCATAGCTGAACTGATCAAGGCGTCGGGTGCGAAAATACTAGTAGCACTCGGTCCGCACCCGCAGTTGGATATCTGGGAAAAAGCGCTGGAATTGCGCGAGCAGATCCCCGACCTGATCCTGGTCCGGGTTTCCCCTCCGGGAACCCCGGCCGAAGATGGCGTTGTTGATTTTGGCACCGCTTTGGCCGAACAGCCGGACGACCGCCTGATCTTTGGTGAGCCGCGGGGCGGTGATGATGTGGCGGCTTATTTTCACACGGGTGGCACAACGGGAGTGCCGAAACTTGTAACGCACACTCACCGCAGTCAGCTGGTCTCGGCGTTCGGCGGAGCAGTAATGTGCGAATACTCGAACGATGACAAAATGACCGCGACGCTGCCATTGTTCCACGTCGCCGGCACCATTGTGGCGGGACTAAGCGCCTTCATGGCGGGGGTGGAGCTAGTCGTGATGTCGCCAGGCGGGTTGCGAAACCCTACAATTGTCGAAGAGTTCTGGCGTCTTGTGGCACAGCACAAAGTGACGATTGTTGGCGGTGTTCCGACGGCCCTCGGTGCGGTTTTACAAGTGCCTGTCGGTGACAATGATATCAGTGCCGTGCGAACGGGTCTGACGGGCGCGGCGTTGTTGCCACCGGCCGTTGGGGCACGTTTCAAAGACGTCACGGGATGCCAACTTCATGAAATCCTTGGTATGACGGAGTCGTCTGGACTGGTCAGTATTGACCCATTATCTGGCCCCGGTTCGGTGGGCTCTGTTGGATGGGCATTGCCATACACTAGGGTGGAAATTCTACGTTTGAAAGAGGACGGAAGCTTAGGTGAGCCTTGCGCTACCGACGAGATCGGCGTGATAACAATTATGGGGGATCATGTTTCATCAGGCTACAAAGACCCAAAACACAATGAAGGCGTTTTTAATGCTGGTCGTTTGAATTCTGGTGATCTCGGGTACAAGGACACCGAGGGTCGTATCTATATCGCGGGCCGTTCCAAAGATCTCATCATCCGAAGTGGCCATAACATTGACCCGGCTATGGTCGAAAACGCGATCGCTTCGCACCCGGCAGTTGCCCTTGCTGCAGCCGTGGGAATGCCGGATGCATATGCCGGAGAGCTTCCGGTTTGTTTTGTTGAATTGCTTCCTGGTGCTGACGTGAGTATCGAAGATTTACATCAACACGCGCAGAGCCTAATTGACGAGCGCCCAGCGTGGCCGAAAAATATTTATGCCATAGACGCCATTCCCCTGACCACAGTTGGCAAGATTTTCAAGCCAAGCCTTCGTTGCGACGCTGCAAAAAGTAAGATCACGGATCTGGTACGGAATGACATGGGGTTAGCCAATTCACATGTTGAGGTTGTTGTTGGAGGTGCCCGCGGAATGCGGGTAACAGTAACCCTTTCCGAAGATCATCGATCATCTGTGGTGGAGCTTGAGACTACACTGGCGGCCTTTCTGTTCGAAGCACGGGTGCATGTGGGCTAAAGCGGAACTGCACCTCCCAGTCGCGTCAAATCTGCTACTAGAGCCAAGTAGCAGGTGTTGAGCTGGCCACCGACCGCAATGCCGGACATAATTTTACACCCGATCTTGATCATACCTTTTCCCTTTAATCCCCATGGAATTTCAGTGAGTTGCCATCGTCCTAGATTGGCGAAAGTTAGCTACCCCTTCTAAACCTTCGAAGAAAGCAAACGGCCCAGAGCGGTCATTCAGATCGGTTGCCCACGCTGCGCAGCAACTTTGGCATACCTGCCTTTCACGATTCCTGCAGGAACTTCTATTGAATCCACAATTCTGTTTCAGGATGAAATTGCGACCAAGCAAACCAAAAGGCCTGATGGCTGCCGAGGTCCAACCCGTCTGCACCAACGGCTTTTATTCCTCCGGCATCAAGTTTCAGGCGTATATTTTCAATTGCAATTTCATCACCCCGCCTTAATGCAATCAAAGCCGCGCTTCTTTGGAATGCCACCGGTTTACCCGACGCCGTAACTGCACCAATGACGTCTTCATGCACCGGCAGGCGCGGATCGACATCTCCAACTGGAAAAATCGGGCCGTTTGCATCGCGACCGTTTCGAAAGTCCGGGTCTCGCCCGAGTGCATATTTTTCAAGAAGCACTGTTGTTTCAGGGTGTTCTTTTTTCCAGGTTCCCCAATCAGTGGTGATGACGGTCGCTTGTTTGAGTTGCAGGTTCGCATCTGCCAGAGGCCCCGTTACGGCGTGGCCCAGAAACGTATCAAACACAGAGTAAGTATTCAGATCGTACATCACTTTGTTGGAACGGCTCAGCAATCCGGATGTCCGCAAAACTGGTCGCTCTATGCCGCCAGGAAGACCATCCGTGAAATAGGCCTGCGCCGCGCCGCACAAGGTGCAATAGGGAATGCCTAGATCGCGACCGCCAAGCGTGTCATTTACCATCTCGCGCACCTCCATGATCCGTCGCGGATAGGCTCGGTACGCGCCGTTCACCTCTATGCCAAAGACAATATCCTCATCTTTCAACCAAGTGGCTTCTTCGGCGCGGCTCACCTCTGGATTGTCAGCTGCGGGAATGCAATTGCATGGTTCGTCCGTCGTATCATAAGGCCGATCATCGATCAGAACGCCGCCCCAGGAAACCAACCTCCAATCAACATCGCCTGCCACAAAGATCCTGTCCCAGCCTGGCACTATGCTTGTGAAAATGCCCCCCTTTATTTCGAGATAGTTCGGGGGGGCCGGAACCTCCCATGCGAGGAGGTGATCGGTGACAGCACCCCAATTATTCCCTGCAGAAAATTCCTTGTTCAGCAAGGCGGAGGCCGTGTTTGAGAGTTGATCCTGCAAACGCCTTGAGGAGACAAAACGCATCAGGTCGCTGATGATCCATACCAGCCTTGGATCTTCGGAATTGGCAATAACGGCCAGTGCGGCTTCCTGATCTTCATCCCAAGTTGAGAGAGTCACGCTGTCGACAAATGCGACTGTCAGAGCATTCAGTGTTTCAGGGGTAAGCGGACCTGCCGGGATGGCTGGCGGATGACCAAATTCCTCGACTACGTAGTCAGGTAGTGGGTCTAAACTCTGCGCTTGCAACACGCAGGGACAGACCAGAAACAGCGACAATGCCGCGAGCAAAACCCGATAGGAACTAATGGAAATAAACGCCATGACGGTGCCTTTCTTCGTCTTACAATCTTCAACATGTGCCAGGCGTTCGAGCGCGCAGTGCCTGTTCGCTAGGGGCACAGGTGGCGTGCCGTACAACCAACGCTAATAGTCATACCAAGCCTGCCCCGAATTCACGCTTCGGCCCAATCACGTTTGCATCAGGGGCGGTGAGCGGTGCTAACGGTGCTAACGGCTCATCTCCGCCGTTCACGCTAGATCAGTCATGCTGTGATGAAGCCCGTCAAACCGGTCATTCGCTGCAACTGCGCTTTCGTGTTCGTTGTGGAATCAAAGAGCAGGGACAAAGCCGATATTCCTGCCGGAGGAACCAATGTCCACCTGGCATGCAATACGACAACGCAAATATTGGAAAAGGAAGGTGGTTGTTGCCATATTCGTTGCGAAATAGACAAAGTCGTGCATGATCAAGAAAACTTATCATGTGAGAGAAAATGATAAAAAGCCGGATCACATTCAAGCAGCTCGAAGCCTTTTCGTTTGTGGTGGATACCGGGACTTTTAGAGCGGCCGCCACCGCACTTGGAACAACTCAACCAAATATCTCATCTCGCATATCAGCATTAGAAGCTGCTTTGGATGTCACGCTTCTTTATCGCGATGCAGGTTCGGTGCGATTGACAACAAAAGGTGCAGAACTCCTTGAGCGGACGCGGGACATCCTTCGTGCGGGTGAAGCATTGCTGGAAGTAGCGGGTCGGCAGGAGCTTATCGAAGAACGGCTGCGATTGGGTGTGACAGAACTCGTCGCTTGTACTTGGCTACAACCATTTTTGCGTCTGTTGCGGCGAGATTATCCTAATCTTCAGGTTGAACTTGAGGTCGATTTGTCTCGCAGAATTGAAGAGCGCCTGCGGGAAGGGCAGCTTGACCTCGCATTGCAAAACGGCCCGTTCGCTTATCAAGCAACAGGCGAACGAACGCTGTCCGGTGAAGGGTATGTCTGGGTTTCGAATGAAGAAATAGCGAAAGGTCTTGTGGGAGGAAACTCTGTAGCACGCTTCTTTGAACGGGCTGTATTAACCCACGCACGCCATACTGCCGCAGGACGGGCCTTGCATGTGTTAGCGACTGAACGCGGCTACGACCTAGGGAAGATTGTTCATTCCAGCGCTTTATCCGCGTGTCTTCTCATGGTCAGTGAAGGGATGGGTACGGCGCTTTTGCCAAGGTCTCTTGTCAAAGACGAACTAGATAAAGGACGATTGAGAACACTGGATGCCGATTGGATTGCACCACCTCTGGAGTTTTTTGCGCGCTTCAACGCAGATCGTGCACCGCGCTTTGTCGAAAAAGCGAGCGAAATAGCAGCAAGCATTCGGCCAGCCGTTACCAAGGATAACTAAAATCTATCGGGTATAGAAAATCAATTGATTTGATTTTTGGTGCACTGTGGTCCCATTTGGACGAGCAAAATGCTTGTGGCTGAGGAGGTACACATGAAGGCCGGATCTATTCGAATGGGCGTCGATATCGGCGGTACCTTCACGGATGTTGTGCTTGAAAAGGCTGGAGAGCAGCACTCTGTGAAGGTTCTGACGACTTATGCTGCCCCCGAGAATGCAATCATCGACGGGATGCACAAGGTCTGTACCAAAGCAGGCGTTGCCCCATCTGAGATCGAGCAAATCATTCATGGCACAACACTGGCTACTAATGCTTTGATTGAGCGGCGTGGGGCCAAGACTGCGTTGATCACGACCGAAGGGTTCCGCGATGTTATTGAGATGCGTACCGAAAGTCGGTTTGAGCAATACGACCTCAACCTCAATTTGCCTGATCCGCTTTTACCGCGTCAGATGCGCTTCACGGTGCCGGGTCGCGTGAACGCGAAAGGCGAAATTCTGGCTGAACTTGAACGCGCTGATGTCGAAGCCTTGGTCGAACGTATTGCAGAAGCGGGCTTTGAAAGTGTTGCAGTTGGTCTGATCCATTCGTATCTCAATCCAAAGCACGAACTTTTGGTGCGCGAGGTTCTGGCCGAAAAGCTGCCAGATATTTCGGTTTCGATGTCCTCCGAAGTCTCGCCTCAGATGCGCGAGTACGAGCGGTTTAACACCGTCGTCGCCAACGCCTATATCAAGCCGCTGATGGCTTCTTACTTAGGAAGGCTTGAGGATCGGTTGCGCGGCGAAGGTGTTCAGTGCCGCATCTTTCTGATGCATTCAGGTGGCGGGATTATCTCCATCCAAAATGCCGCCGAATTCCCCGTGCGGCTCGTGGAAAGTGGACCGGCTGGCGGCGCAGTATTCGCCGCGCATATCGCCGCGCGCTATGGCCTCGAAAAAGTGCTGAGTTTTGATATGGGCGGAACCACCGCCAAGATTTGCCTCATCAAAAACCAGACGCCCAAGACGAGCCGCGTGTTCGAAGTCGCGCGAACCTATCGGTTCAAAAAGGGCTCTGGGATGCCAATCTCGATCCCCGTGATCGACATGGTCGAAATCGGTGCGGGCGGCGGCAGCCTCGCCCATGTGGACGGAATGCAGCAGATCCGCGTCGGCCCCGAAAGCGCGGGGTCCGAGCCAGGACCTGCCTGCTATGGCCGCGGCGGCAAGCGGCCGGGAGTGACGGACGCCGATCTGGTGCTGGGCAAGCTAGACCCGGATAACTTCGCCGGTGGGTCAATCACACTGCATCTGGACAGCTCTGAAGCGGCACTCACAGCTCATGTCGGCGATACGTTAGACATGGACGCGGTTGAGGCTGCTTTCGGTGTGGCCGAAGTGGTGGACGAAAACATGGCGAACGCCGCGCGTGTCCATGCTGTCGAGAACGGCGAAGACCTTAGTGAATACACGATGATCGCCTTTGGCGGTGCTGCCCCGCTGCATGCCGGTCGTCTGTGCGAGAAATTGGGGGTAGAGCGCCTTCTGGTTCCGCCTGGGGCTGGTGTTGGTTCGGCGATTGGCTTTCTGCGGGCACCCTTCAGCTTTGAGGCAAATCGCTCTGTTTATGTGAAACTGAGCGATTTTGATGCAGATAAAATCAAGCACATTCTGTCCGAGCTCAAGTCCGAAGCCACCGGTTTCGTGCGCACCTGCGATGAAGTCAGCCCGATCCTATCTGAGTTCAAGGTTTACATGCGATATACAGGTCAGGGCTGGGAAATCCCAATCAATTTGACCGAGAGCCAAGCCATGAACCCTGATGCAGCCACGTTCGAGGCGCGGTTCGAAGAAGATTACACAAAGCTATTTGGTCGCCCGGTTGCTGGCATGGATATCGAGATCACTGTTTGGTCTGTAAATGCCACGACACCACCTGAACAGGTGACACAGATTGCAGGAACCGATGGCAGCGCAACGGTCACCTTGAACGGGACTCGGAAACTCTTTGATGCCAGCTCAGGCTGCTATCTCGACGCGCATGTGATCGATCGGACAACGATGGAAACGGGGCAGCGTGCTTCAGGCCCCGCAGCCTTAACCGAGCCTGAAACTACCATCATCGTACCCGCCAGCCGTGATGCCATCCGACAGCCGGATGGATGTATTGATATGGTGAAGAAAAGAGCCGCCCAATGAAGCAAGAGCATTCTAAAGTCGCCTTTCAGGTTATGTGGAACCGCCTGATCTCGGTCGTGGAAGAACAGGCGCAAGTGCTTGTGCGCACCGCGTTTTCAACATCTGTTCGCGAGGCCGGAGACCTGTCAGCGGGCGTCTACGACACCTTTGGAAACATGCTGGCCCAAGCCGTGACCGGTACACCCGGGCATGTGAACGCGATGGCTGACGCAGTGGCGCATTTCATCCGCCGGATTGGCCGTGAGAACATGTTTGAAGGTGATGTCTACATCACGAACGATCCGTGGGAAGGTACTGGTCATCTACATGACATTACCATGGTTACGCCGTCCTTTCACAACGGTGTTCTGGTCGGTTATTTCGCCTGCACCGCGCATATCGTGGATATCGGTGGTCGTGGCTTTGGCGCAGATGCGCAAAGCGTCTATGAGGAAGGCCTCTATATCCCGATTATGAAATTTGCAGATCGCGGTAAGGTAGATGAGACCCTTGTGCGGATTATCCGCGGAAACGTTCGTGAGCCAGACCAGCTCATCGGTGACATCTACGCGCTTGCCACATGCAACGAAATCGGCCACCGCCGCCTGATCGAAATGATGGAGGAGTTCACACTCGACCAATTGAACTGCGTTGCTGACTTTATCCTGGAAAACTCTCGCCGTGCCACAATCGAGGCCATTGCGGCGCTGCCGCAGACCTCTGCTGTTGGCGAAATGACGATGGATGGTTTCGACGAGCCTATCACCTTGAGGGTTAAGATCAGTGTCGAGGGAGACCGGATCGTTACAGACTTCACCGGAACCTCCGGCTTGGACAAAAAGGGTATCAACTGCCCGCTTGTCTACACCAAGGCCTATGCCTGCTACGCGCTCAAGGTCGCAATTGCACCGGAAATTCCGAATAATGCTGCCTCGCTCGCACCGTTCGAAATCACAGCGCCAAAAAACTCAATTGTGAATGCGCTGCACCCCGCACCCGTGGCTTTGCGCCATATCGTGGGGCATTTTGTACCTGACGCGGTCTATGACGCCTTTGACAAGATTGTGCCGGGTCTGGCACCGGCTGAGGGTGCCGGATGTCTATGTAACTTCCAAGTCAGTTTGCGACCCCGCAGCGACGCGCCTGCACCAGCAGATGCACAGCGATCCGAAGTGCTGACCTTCAATTCCGGCGGCTCCGGCGCGCGGCCTGAGCATGATGGTATGAACGCCACCGCCTTTCCGTCAGGGGTTATGACCATGCCCATTGAGGCGACCGAACATGCGGGCCCGGTCATCATCTGGCGCAAGGAGTTGCGCCCCGACAGTGGCGGCGCGGGCAAGACACGTGGCGGTTTGGGGCAGTACATGGAGGTCGGCGCGCAAGAGGGGCATGAGTTCGACATTCAGGCAATGTTCGACCGCAGCCAACATCCAGCACGGGGCCGTCGAGGTGGCCAGAACGGAGCGCCCACAAAGATTGCGCAAGACGACGGGTCGGCCATGCGAGTAAAAGGCAAGCAATTCGTGCCGCATGGTCGCAAAGTGGTCATGGCATTCCCTGGTGGCGCTGGCTACGGAGATCCCGCCGAGCGCTCAAAGGAATTGGTCAAGCGGGATTTGGCGCGTGAATATATCTCGAAAGAGACAGCACAGCGAGACTATGGTCTGTCTGATGAAGAAATCGCAGCGGTCCAGTCAGCGGTCGCAAGGGGAGAAAAGATATGAGCAACCAAAGCCCAACCCAGCAAAGCTATGACGTTGTCATAATCGGAGGCGCCATCATGGGGGCCTCTACCGCGTGGTTTCTGTCTGACAACAAGGACTTCAATGGTTCGGTCCTGGTCATCGAGCGGGACATGACCCTTACAGCCTGTTCCACGGCCCACACAAACTCTTGTATGCGGCAACAATTCTCGACTGAATTGAACGTTCGGATTAGTCAGTTTGCCGCCGATTTCGTGAAGAACATTCGCAGCTATATGGGGGGCGATGAACGGGTGCCCGAGCTAGGTATTCGCTCCTTTGGTTACATGTACTTCGCCGACAACGACGGCTTTGCTGATGTTTTGCGCGAAAGCCAGCAGGTACAATTGGCGGCAGGCGCGGCGACACAGTTGATGACACCGGAGCAAGTAAAAAGGGCTTATCCTTTCTACAACGTCGATGACATTGTGCTGGGATCAATCAACCTTGTCGACGAAGGTTACTGGGACGGGGCCGCAGTAAATGACTGGTGGCGTCGTCAAAGCCGTGAGCGCGGAGTGGAATGGGTCCAAAACGAGGCTGTTGCCATGACCCGCAACTCGGCAGGGACCAAGGTGGAAAGCGTGACCCTTGCATCGGGTGAAGTGATCGCTTGCGGTCAGGTCGTCAATGCCTCTGGTCCTCGGGCAGCGCGAACCGCGAAAATGGCTGGCATCGACGTGCCGGTCGAGCCACGCAAGCGGTACTCATGGATCTTTAAGGCCGAGCAACCGCTTGATCGGGATTTACCGCTCACAATTGACCCGTCTGGTGTCCACGTGCGCGAAAACGGTGGCGGGACATATCAGTGTGGCGGGCATTCCGACGTTGACCCAGCAGTGGATTACGACGATTTCGCGATGGATCATTCCATGTGGGAGAACCACATTTGGCCGATCCTTGCGACCAGAATTCCGCAGTTCGAAGCGATAAAAGTTCAAAGTGAATGGGGTGGCCATTATGCGATGAACACCTTTGATCACAACGCGATCATGGGCCCGCATACAGAATTGTCGAATTTCATCTTCCTCAACGGGTTTTCTGGCCATGGGCTACAACAATCACCAGCCATGGGGCGCGGCACAGCTGAATGGCTGACGCATGGAGAATACCGAGTGCTCGACATGACACCGTTCAACTATGAACGTATCGCTGCAGACCGACCAATCATCGAGAAAGCCATCATTTGATGAAGCTTCCCGAAAACCGGTTCACCGGCGCAATCGCAGCTGGTGAAAAGCAAGTCGGCCTCTGGATCAGCCTGTGCAGCAACTTCGCAGCCGAGGTGGTATCAACGGCAGGCTATGACTGGGCACTGATCGACATGGAGCACAGCGCCAACGACTACTTTAGCGTGTTGGGGCAGTTGCAGGTTTTTGCGGCGTCTTCGACCACAGCCTTGGTTCGCGTAGAGTGGAATGACGCGGTGGCAGTAAAGCGGTTGTTGGATCTTGGCGCGCCGGGTCTTTTGTTTCCGATGATCCAATCGGTGGAAGAGGCCGAACAGGCCGTTGCTGCGACCCGCTATCCACCGCGGGGCATTCGCGGTGTTTCTGGCTCAACAAGAGCGACCGCATTTGGGCGCATTCAGGACTACGTGGCACGTGTTGAGGATGAAACTACGGTGCTTTTGCAGCTCGAAACTTCTGCTGCCGTGGAACAGGCCGAGGCCTTTGGCGCGGTCGAAGGTGTAAGTGGCATCTTCTTTGGGCCCGCCGACATCGCTGCTGACATTGGCAAGCTGGGCAAACCGATGGACCCTGATGTGTGGGCCTTGATAAGGCCCGCAGCACAGAAACTGATTGCCAAGGGCATGCCTGTCGGCACGTTGGTCACAGACCCTACCTTCGCGGCCGAACTGCTGAACGAAGGCTTCACATTTGTGGCGATTGCTACGGATACCGGACTTCTGGCGCGCGCCGCTGACGCCGCATTGGCGCAGACAAAGGGCGCGCTGGTATGAGTTTTGCCTCATCGCGTCTCGCATTGGTCAAGCCGTCGGCATCCACCTGGGTCAGCCAAGCTGCGAAAGAGGCCAAAGCGCAAGGCGAAGATGTGATCGACCTCGGGCTAGGTGAGCCGGATTTTGACACGCCCGATCATATCAAAGATGCAGCGCATCAAGCCGCGCTCAGGGGCGAGACTAAATATCCTCCCTCAAACGGCACACCAGAGATGCGGCAAGCAGTTCTAGACAAGCTGAAACGCGAAAACAATCTCGACTATGCGCTGGACGAAGTGATCGTTTCAAACGGTGCCACTCAAGTGCTCTTCAATACCCTCATGGCGACGCTGGAGCCCGGCGACGAAGTACTGCTCAGTACGCCTTATTTCAGACGATACAAGGACATCGTGTTGAGGCTGGGCGGCGTACCCGTACCTCTGCAATGCACGGCGGGTGCGGGCTTTCGCCTGAAGCCTGACCAGCTCTCCAAAGCGATCACGCCCAAGACCCGCTGGTTGCTCTTGAACCAGCCATCGAATCCTTCCGGTGCAGTGTATTCAGATGCCGAAATCGCATCGCTTGGCGCTATGCTAGCAGATCATGAGCGCGTGCTGGTGTTGTCCGACGAGATTTACGAACAAATCCTTTTTGATAGACGTATCTCCCATTCGTTTGCGGCGCTCTGTCCGCATCTGAAAGACCGCACATTGACAGTAAAAGGTGTCTCAGAGGCCAATGCTATGGCGGGCTGGCGCATCGGCTATGGGGTAGGAGCAAAGGCTTTCATTGCTGCCATGATCAAGGTCCAGAGCCAAATCAAATCCGGAGCCTGCTCCATTGCCCAGGCTGCCGCTTTGAACGGTTCACAGAACGGCGTGCCTCGATTCCGTGCTGCTTTTGAACGTCTCAGGAACCTTGTGGTGGCGCGGGTTGCAGATATTCCGGGCCTGACACTTGATCCCACCGGCGGTGCATTTTACGGGCTCATTGGCTGTGACGCGCTGATCGACAGCCCGTCACCCGATGGTACACCCCTTTCCTCTGACGCCGATGTCACAGCCTATCTATTGAAAGCCGCAGGCGTTGCCGCTGTGCCTGGAAGCACCTTAGATCTCCCCCACTTCTTCCGCATTTCTACAGCCATGCCCGAAGAGGGTTTGAACAAAGCACTTGACGGCATTGCAAAGGCTGTCGCCGACCTGAAAGGATTAAGCCCATGAAAAAAATCGTACTCACCGGTGCTGCCGGTCGACTTGGCTCGTATCTGCGCGAACCGCTATCTAAGCTCTGCGAAGAATTTGTATCTTCCGACATTGCTGACGCTGTGTCGAACCTAGCGCCGAACGAAACCTATGTGAAAGCGGATATCACTGATCTTGATGCCATGGTCGCGCTTTTACAGGGCGCAGATATGGTAGTGCATTTCGGCGCCGTGGGCGATGAAGCCCCGATGGAGGTACTTTGGGGGCCGAACTTCTATGGCGCCTATACCGTTTGGGAGGCCGCTTACCGCAACAAACTGCGCCGCGTCGTCTATGCCTCGTCCATCCATGCCGTAGGGATGCACAAAAAGACCGATTTCATTGGCACCGATGCGCCCCACAAACCGGACACGTTTTATGGGCTGGCCAAATGTTTTGCCGAGGATCTCGCCTCGCTTTACTGGGACAAGCGCGGGCTGGAGTCGGTCTGCATGCGCATCCTATCATGCGCCCAGCCGACCAATTCACGCGCTGTGGGCACTTGGCTCAGCTACGACGATCTAATTCACATGGTTGAACGCGCGATCAGCACACCGATCACGGGCTTCAGCGTGGTCTACGGCGTTTCCAACAACGACCGCGTGCCGGTCGACAATGCCAAAGCACAGCACTTAGGCTATTGCCCGAAAGATAATGCCGAACAATTCGCTGAACAGCTTTACACCAATGATGGCCCGCTCGACCCCCTTGATCCAGCCAACACCCATCAAGGTGGCCCCTTCGCGGCAGTAGAGCTTGGACAAAGTGGCATGGCGCATTTAAACTTGAATGTAGACGACACAGCAAAAGATTGATCCCTTAGAAAAGTACTGTTGGCCGTTGGCTCCAGCATGAGCGCCGACAACACAGGAGCTTTGGCTGCAGATGGCTTCGAAGTCGGGCTTCTTTCGTCCTCTTGTCACAGAAAAGCGCTTGCCAAAGAACATGGTGGCGCCTTTACGGCAAGCTGGACTTTTGGCGATTGGAACCCGTTCACTCGTATTGGGTGGTCCAGTGGCAATGCCCCCCGTACAACAAACATCTCTTGTTTGGGTTTCGCAAAAAGATGCGAAACGGTGCTGACGTTATGGGGTTTGCCCATTCACGAGGTGAATCCTCGACGGGCTTGTGTTGGCAGAGCGCGACTGAGTTTTTCTACAACTACTACTTCGCCAAGAACCTGGCCATGACCTTTGATGTCGAGCGGATCGGCAACCCGCTTCTGACCCCTGTTGATGATGAGGTTTGGCTCTTGGGTATCCGAACCAGACTGAATTTCTAAGTTCTGGACGTATTAATTTTGTTGCCGTCATCCCGCCTGCGTGTTTCATGCCTGTGAGTTTAAGGGGTATAACATGAGCAATCTATTCTGACTGACCGATGAGCAGATGGCGCGGCTTCAGCCTTACTTTCCAAAGAGCCATGGTAAGCCGAGGGTTGATGATCGACGCGTGCTGAGTGGGATTATTTTCATCAACCGCAATGGGTTACGTTGGTCCGATGCGCCGCATGAATATGGTCCGCCCAAGACGCTTTATAACCGATGGAAGCGGTGGAGCGATATGGGTGTGTTCGCTCGGATCATGAACGGGCTGGCTGCAGAGGGAACCGATCAAAAGACCATCATGATTGAGGCAACCTACCTCAAAGCGCACCGCACGGCTTCCAGCTTGTCGGTCAAAAAGGGGGGCGTGGCAGGCTGATAGGGGCGCACCAAGGGTGGCATGAATACGAAACTGCACCCCGTTACTGACAGTCTGGGACGCCCCATCCGCTTCTTCATATCCGCTGGGCAGGTGAGCGATTACACGGGCGCCAGGGCTTTGGTGAACAGTCTGCCATCGGCTGACTGGCTGCTCGGAGATCGAGGTTATGACGCAGATTGGTTCCGCGAAGCCCTTAATGACAGGGGAATAAAGCCCTGTATCCCAGGTCGAAAGTCACGCGACAAGCCTGTCCGGTACGACAAGCGCCGCTACAAACGACGCAACCGCATTGAGATCATGTTCGGACGCCTGAAGGATTGGCGGCGCGTCGCCACCCGATATGACAGATGCCCAAAGGTATTCCTCTCGCCCATCGCTCTCGCTGCTACAGTCCTATTCTGGCTGTAAATCAATGAGTCTGGAGCTTAGGTAGCCATCCCAGTGCGAACCTCAACTTTCGATTTCGATTTCTCAGTTCTCATGATGGCTAAAAACTAACAGCTACTGGTCTCTGCCCTTTGAATAATCGAGGGCACCTTACCGGTATTAATCCGTGCATTGTTAAGTCTGACGGTTGGGAGATTGACCGTTCATAGTTCCACTTGGCAAAATGTCAGGGAAGGAAACCCAAAAGGTACTTCCTACACCATATTCGCTTTCTACACCAAACGTTGCTTCCAACGATTTAGCCGCTGAAGCAAGTATACTTAACCCAAGACCTGTCCCTTCCGTGCGGCGATTATAGCTCCCATCTGCTACAGTAAAAGGCTCAAAGATTTTGGTTTGATCCTGCCTTTTTATTCCGATTCCAGAATCTACGACACGGATTTTGACGTCGGTATCTTCTTCGTTAGTGACAATCACTTGAATGGTGTTGTGGTCAGAGAACTTCGTAGCGTTTGCGATAAGATTTGACGCAATTTTTCTGATCTTCACTCTGTCAGATTTTACGATAAGAGGTTGATCTTGGGGCACATCTAGCTTGACCGAATTTTTGCGGGACATCAGCATTGGGCCGTTTTCCTCAACAATATCGGATAGCAAATCCTTTAAGTTGAACACAGATTGGTTCGTCGTCATGCTCGGTTGAGTTGGCTGGCTTGCATCTAAAACATCATTCACGTGCTTCAAAAGCGTTTCTGAAGAAGTCTTAATCATTGCAGAGTACCGTTTTTGCGGTTCTGACAGTCCAGTGGAACCCAGCAACTCATTCGCTCCGATAATGCCGTTTAAGGGGGTGCGCATTTCATGACTAAGCACTGTTACGGCTTTGGTTTTATAGGCGTTTGCGCTTTCTGCGACTTCAAGCGATTGCTGCAATGCGGCTTTGCGGTCGCTAAGTGAATCCATCAACCCGTTGAAGACATTGCGAAGTCCAATCATCTCTACCGGAGCAACTGCACCGGGCATGGGAACGCGTGCAGACATGTCGCCGGCCTGAATACGCGCCACAGTGTCTGACAGTTGCTCCAGTGGTTGCGAAATAAGGCCCGACAACACCCAGCTCATAATGGTTGCGACGATGAACAGAACCATCAAAATACGCATCATTTCTGACACTTCCGCTTTGGCTGCCAATCGTAGTTCTTCAAGAGGCTGCGGAACCATCACGCCCCACTCTGGCCCAGAAACATTTGTGTATCCAGACACTACATCGGCCTGAATGGGGGGTGCGTAAAACTGCATAACACCCGTATCGCCACTAATCATGCGTTGCACAACTTCCAGCCCAGACACGTCTTTTGAAGCCCTCTGCCATTCAGGGTTTGGATGGGCCAGGACGCGTCCGTTCTTGTCAACAATCATTGCGTGTCCACGCTCTCCGAAAGCGACTTTTTTCTGAACGTTTGAAAGATACGAAGTGTCAAATGCACCTATGTAAAGGTTTTCCTGAGTATCGCGTCGAACCGCAAACAGGGTAGGCTCGCCGTCTAGCTGCTTTACCCCGGTGATGGTTGTATAGTTCGGACGTGCTTCTCTTCGCAACTCGTTGAGCAGTTCAGGCGATGGCAAAGAACGCGATGTTGTTGATAGATCGCCCTTCAATCTCCCTTTAGAATCAAAAGAAAGGATATATCGAAAGCCATATGTTGCCAGCAATTCTTGAGCGGCTTCATTGCCCGGCAAGGTGTCTCCATCGCCAACGAAATAGTCAAATGTCGCGGTCAAATCCGAGGCGTATCGGGATAGAGCTTCGGATAGATTACGTGCTATCACCAAGTGGCTTTGCTCTACCTTTTCAAGTTCACGGTTAAACGCCTGATGTTCCCTTTGTTGAGATACGTAGACAACGGGGACCAGGACAACAATCAACATGCAAATGAAGATGTAGCTTCTCAGCGAAGCCAGTCTCGAAAGCGCTTTAACCAAACTAAGCAACCGCAATTTTCCACCCTCACACTGTTACTGATCTTTATGATCACAAAGCTCTGATTAGTTTACAGGGTTTTCAGGAGTGTTGGTTCGCAATAAAGGACAGTCACCTATACTAAAGGTTAGCTCAAAGCGGAATTCTCGAAGAGAAATCTCAAACTTTAAATTAACCGAGCTGTCGATTGGTCGATAAGACGCCCTCCCGTTGTTGTCGTTCACCAGTGGCTTTACGTCCAAAAGATCCGGTCAAGTATGTCTGTACCAAGCTGTGGACGTCGTATTTGAACGGCTGGGGCCTGACCTCACAAAAGTCACTTACTTCGCAGAACTGCCCAAGGTGCTGGCTGCAGCAATCGTGGACGTTCGCTATGGTGGATGAATGACCGCTTTCACAAAGATAGACAGAAGCTTCGCACTTGCGGCATTAAGCAGGTTGAGCGGTAAACCACTGCTTGCATTGGACTGTGAACGGACTTCTGATAGTTCCACCTGCCAACTCACGCTGGCGGGACGGATCGAGCGGCAGTAATGCGCAGGTAGTGACCTTTGCAAAGTTTTGTCGCTTGGCCTCCATTGAAATAAATCAACTGCACCGCCGCATGAAAAGAGGACGTTCATCGAAAATTTCGGTATGATTTCGGCATGAAAGTCGCCTATGCGGACAAAGCGGACCCTCGCTCAGATCAGCCTAACTGGTTGTTTCGGTCCCAACCGGACCTTGGCCAGATGTCCAAGTGCTGAATCGCAGCTTCCCCGAAGCAGCCGTTCGACACATTGCGCAGAATTTTTGTTGGCCAGAGGGCAGCTATGCAGGGCAAAGCCGCCGCCGGCACCTCACTTGCCGATGGCGGCTTTGTCCACTCGAGCTGTAGAACTAGAGCGGCCATCAAGACAATCCTAATAACCTTTCCGTATCTAGGGCGACAAAGGTTTTTCCAAAGACAAGTTTCAGCTTGCCGTCGGGAAAAGACTGCAATCGTGCTATCCTATATACGGCATGCTCTTGAGGTACCCAGCTTTACTGGAATACGTATTTCACCCCAAAGTACGGCCCGTGTTGTTCAACATCATATCCAAAAGGGCCGCTTGCCAGTGTCGTGCTGTAATCCATGCTGAAGTATCTGTATCCAAAAAGGATCGAGGTGTTGTCCCACGGCTGATAATCAAATCCGGCGTTTAGTCCTACTTGCAGGTCATTCCCGCCAGCGCCAAATCCACCAAACTCCACAGAGGCCACTGTCGCCCACTGGTCATTCAGTTCCCATTTGCCACGTGCGCCGATAACTGGCTCCCACCAACTATCATCTCCACCCAGAGTAGTTGTCGGACTAGGCGTTGCTATGTCCACTTCCTGCCGCAGAGAATTGTAGCGGGCGCCTGCCTGAACATCGACAGTGTATCGTTTCCTGGTCTTGCCAAATGTTCCGTTCGCAACCCGATATGCTGCAAGTAGACCCAGCCATTTCTGGCGTACATTTACATCAACTGATCCGGCACCTGGACCTGGCAAGGACCCATCGGCGCTTATTGAATAGTAGTTTGCATCAAAGATTAGGCCCCAGTTCCCCCTCCAAGCCTCAAAGCGTCCAGACGCTGCAAAATCAAGATTTTCCAGAACTTCACCAAGGTCCAGATCGATGGCGGCTGACACGCCGGAAACTGTTGTCGTACCGCGAGTTCGAAGCGGCATGAAAGCGTAGAATGCACCTGTGTAACGCCATTCCGCATCACTTTGGTCTGGCCGTGTCATCGGATCAGCGGAAGAAATGCCCGTCGAAAGGCACGTTGACGAAAGTACAATGGCGGCTACCGCCGGAAGATTCTTCATTTTGGAGTATCCTTCAGATTGGTGGAGTAGCTGCGTGAGCAAAGACAAAGTTCGCTGAAATACTGAGTATTATTTGTGATTTTCGGCTCCGCGGCCGGAATGTCTGTTTCTTCCGCCGTCAGACATGACATTCCTTAATAATTGAACCGCAGACCAAACCCGATCCCTTGGTCATAGGTGCGATCACTTCCGATCCCGAGTAAGATGTCTGCATAAACAGCTTTGCCGTCGTTCACATTGTAACCGACTTGCAATTCGGCGGAGGCGGGCCAGGTGTCGTTCTCCCAGTTAAAGGGAACTTTCAGGTCACCCTTTACCCACCAATCCTCGGCAAACGGTTGGATCGCGATGAGCCTGAGCGCGGTTTGACTGACATCCGTAGGGCCATTGTAGCTCTCAAAGTGCTGAATCAACGGCAACAAGGTTAACCCGGTCGGTTTGTTGGAGAAAGCTGCCCCCACCAATGGAGCAAGTTGATCTGCCTCCGTGCCGATACCTTTCGAAGTGTCTCCCAGATCGATGATCCATTCCAGGCCCACAGCCGTTTTGACAGCCCACGTTTCGTTGAGATCGCGTGCCGATGGGAAGTAGATCAGCTTGGCATTGACCTTTTCCAATCCTTTTTCGCGCGCGCCAGTCACATCAGTTGAGTTGTAATGGAGTTCGTATTTGAGCTTTAGATTGGGCCGCAGCATGTAAGAGCCATCAATGAAGGCGTCCTGTTTGTCCGCGCCTCCGAGATCAAAATACTGATACCGCAAATCGGTACTATTAACGGCCGCGAGCGGGTTTGATGCGTTTTCTTCTGAGTAAGCAGTCGTCGATGCGAGGCAAAGGCAGCAGAAAGCGCCAAGGCCGCATAATTCTTTTGATCCGGGAAATCTGGGATTCAGGTTCACGTTCTCGGCCTTATGGTTATGAGTTGACTTGATTGGGAAGGGCGACGCCCACAGTCACCGTCATTCTGGTAGTTCCCGCCCCGAATGATCGGAGCGGGACTTGTGAGGATTACTGCCAGCTTGCGAAGACTTCGCGTGCTAGTTCGCTTTCAGGGCGCAGGTTTTCGATGCCTTCGTAAGGTACGCCTTTGCCCAAAGGCAGGTGTGGATACTTGCCGATGGTTTTCGCGTGCCGTTTGATCATGTCCTGGAAAGATGCACCCGCCCATAGTGCAATCCCGATCTGCGAGCTTTCCTCGCGGGGGTCACGCAACACGTTGAAGGTTTCCGCTGCAGCGCCCGGCAGTCCCGGAGGTGGCAGGTGCATTTTGAACTCCTGCTTTACGACAGAGCGTAAAACCGGTCCTTCATACACATAGACATAATCGCGGCGCGAGTTGCCTTCGCCTTCAAGCAACAGCGCTGTCTGGTCGACGCCATCAATAACCCGGTCACGCGGGATGAAATCGGTGGCGTTACCGAGACGTGCGAATGTCGTAAACAAATCGGACACGTGCACGATGTCGCCTGCCGCGCTTCCTGCTTCGATGACACCGGGCCAACTAATGAATGCGTCAGTTCTTACGCCACCTTCAAGGTGTTGTGTTTTGCCACCACGGTAGATCAGTTCCATGAACCCCGATTGGGCCGGCGAGTAGAAGTTAAAGATACCGTTGTCAGCCATCAGCATGACGATGGTGTTGTCCTCGATACCGAGCTTTTCGACCTCTTCGAACAAATCACCTAGCCAGACGTCGAGAAGTTCCAGCTTTTCTGCCATGTAGCCACCGTTGCGCGACTTTTGCTGTTCCTGATCGTACACAAAGTTCAGCGGGTAAAGCGGCCAGTATTGCAGGAAGAAAGGTTCTTCTTCTCCGGCCAGTTTGTTCAGCTGTTCAATCGCCTGACTCTGGTACCGCTCATTCATGTCGCGGTATTTGGCTTGTGTCCAAACTTCGCCAGGCTCCATGTCCACTTCACGGGCCAAGCCGCCCGCTTCAGCTTCCAGACCTGTCACGAGACCGTAGGGTTTGAAACGTTGGTCGATCGCGAATGGGTTGGTCTGACCAGATGGATCGAGGCCGACCATATTGTTGGCTCCCATCGCCTCTCGGGTCATCAACGACAGTTGAACCTGCTGATGTGTCGGGAAGGCCGCCCAGTCGAAACCTTGGTTGTGGGGGTAGGATTGCTCGATATCGCCTTGGTGCCACTTGCCGACATGCGCAGTGTTGTAACCCGCTTCTTTCAGAACCTCGGCAATGGTAACTTCTTCAGCTGCCAGACCCTCGCCAACCAACGCAACCTTTACTTCTTCCACTCCCGCGCGCACTGGATGGCGCCCTGTCAACATGGCGGTCCGGGTGGGTGTGCAGGATGGCTCGGTATACATCCGCATCAGTGACATACCTCCAGCGGCAAGATCATTGATGTTGGGCGTGTCGATCCCGGTGACGTAGTTCATCGACCGGTTGCCGAGCATCCCAAAGCTTACATCGTCAATCAAAACATAGAGGATGTTTGGGGCACCGCCCTTTTCTTCTCGGATTTCGGCAAGGCGGGCGTCAATCTCAACGTCTTGTGCATCCCATTGTTCACCAAATTGAGCCCGAAGAAAATTGAATTCCCCGTCGTGTATGATCGGGGCGTCCTGTGCAAACGCCGACCCGACGCTCAATAGAAGAGCCGGCAGCGCAAACTTAAGTGGTTTCATTGGTGGTCCCTTTCTTTGCTTCAGTTACTATTTTCAACGCGCTCTAGTGCGGATTTGATCTCTTGTTTTAGATCGGCGAGGCTTTCGACTATTTCGGCTATGTCCCTCGAACCTTCTGACACTGCCGCGATGCGAGTAAGCTCAACGAAATCTGAGCAAATCTCGTCAAATTCACTATCTGAGTGGCGCAGCACACGCATCGGAGCTTGCTGACCAGGAAACGCGGCCGTCAGAATCGTGTCTTCTTTTAGTCGTTCCAAATTCGGGCCTCTTGCTTCCAAGCACTCAGTGAAATCTTGGTGCGGAATGTGGGCAATTGAAACGTATTACGGCGTATGCTACGGTAGCATGGTTATATTTTATAATAATAACAGCAACTTTTTCGGAGTTGAGAAGTTGGAGGCTGATAGCGGGACTCATGAACTTGCCGACCGTGATGTTCGCGCCGCTCTGGCTAGAATAAGTGCTTGGGACGGGTTGGCTCGCTCTGAACGTCTGCGCAGTTTTCTGGAGTACCTAGTAGAAGAAACGCTCGCTGGGCGCGGCTCCGAAATCAAAGCGAAGACTATTGGAATGGATGCCTACGGGTACACTGTCGACGAACTCGACGGGCGCGAGAGCATTGTACGTGTTGATGCTGGACGCCTGCGCCGCAAACTCGATGACTACTATGGCGACATCGGGAAAGAAGACGAGGTTAGGCTTTCCCTTCCCAAAGGTGGATACACACCTACGTTTGAACGGAGGGCCCAAACTGTCGTCAAAACACTTGGTGAAGTCAGGCAGCCAAGACGTTCAAACCTAAAGCAATGGTTCCTGGGCTCCAGTGTTGTAGCTGCCATCATTGTTGGGTCTGGAATTCTTCTGGTGCAGGATAAAAGCTCGGACAGAAGCCAGAGTGTTGGAACCAGTCTAGCCGAACGGACAGCAATATTTGACGTTGCACCCACACGTTTGCGTTCGATCAACCTAGCGGAAATCGGGCGCGATCTCATTTTCCCCGCATTGGGGCCGGGCCGGCTAGAAACAGCAGCAGTTACCTTTGCAGAAGCAATAAAGACCGATGACACATTTTTTGGGGGTTACGCGGGAACAGCTCAGGTACAGGCAACAGTATCATTGCTCGAACCTAACCAAGAACTCGCGCTTCAGGCGCTTGAGCGTGCAGACACAAACGCTGCAAAAGCCTTGGATCTTGCGCCCCAAGACGCCTGGAGCCAGTCAGCAATGGCTTGGGTCGATTTTGCGAAAGGGAATGTAGAAGATGCAATACGGAAATCAGCACTGGCAGTCCGACTGAGGCCCGATGATCCGCATATTGCGGAGTTTGATTCTTTGATTTTACTTTATGCCGGGGATTTCGAACGGGTTATTGCGGTAAGTGAACGGATCGAACAGGCAACGACAGGGGAAACGGGTTTTATTTTTCGGAATGCTATTGGGTCCGCCCGCTATCACCTTGGCGACTACCCCGCCACAATCGTCGCATTTGAACAAGCTATCGCATCCGGGGCTCCAATCGGTCCTCCAACTTTGGCTTATTTGATGGCGGCATACGAAAATTTGGGACAACATGTTCGCGCGCAGAAACTTGCTGCTCAGTATACTGATGCATGGCCAAATACTTGAATTGACTTAGTTTTTCGTAGGTTGTTTGTGGACACCACGCATGCCGACGACTTAATCAGCGCCATGGTCAAGGCTGGTTGGTCTCCAAACATCTAGGTCATTGCTAACCTGTCAACTATTGGCGACTCCAGCGATCCACTAAGCGGATGTTTGGGCAGGTGTTTTGAAACGCATGTTCAAATCAGTTGCCTGGACGACGGTTATGACAGTGGTTGGGAAAACCTTGTTAGAATTGGTCAGGGTAGCCAAACAGCGCTGGCTGCCCACCAGTGTGCCAAAACAAGACACGCCGTTCGCTGAACGCATCGGCCTCCGCCAGCTTGATCAATCCCGCCATGACCTTGCCGGTATAAGCGGGGTCCAAAAACAGACCCTCTGCACGGGCTGTTCGTTCAATGGCCGCGCGCTTGGCAGCGGTCATCTGGCCATATCCGGGCCCAAGTGCAGCGTCCGTGACGCGCACGTCTTCGATCGTGACGGTTTGGCCATCTAAGCCTAACAGGGTAGCTGTATCCGCCACGCGTTGAATGACACGCGCAGTCTGTTGTGTTGCTTTGCGACGGACGCAGACACCGCGAATTGGGGTCATGTCTCCTGCCAAACGAAGACCCAACAACAGGCCAGCTTGGGTCAGCGCACTGCCCGACGCGACAACGATTTCATCTATGCCGCCAACCGCTTCTATTTGTGGCAAAACCTCCAATGCAGCACGCACATATCCAAGGGCTCCGAGCGTTTTACTGTCCGCACCAAGCGGAATGATGTATGGTTTATGCCCTGCGTTGCGCAGGCTATCGGCGATACGTCCAATCGCTGCGTCGGCCCCGGCCTCATCTTCTCCGTCGGGGTATGAATGGAGTGTCGCGCCAAGCAACCTGCCCAATAATACGTAGCCGTTTGTGCGACGTAGGTCGGAGACGTCCGGTACACGTTCTTCCAGCTGTATGTTACAACTCATCCCGAGACGGCATCACATAGCAGCTGCGGTGCGCACGAAATTTGACTGCACAGCTCCGGTAATGAGAAGGACATCAGCTTGGACGTTTTGAGCAGCCCCCAAATAGTATTCCAATTGACGCACCTTGTTACCGCCAAAGCCGATGCCTGTGCAATCATCACGCTTCACGAAAAGTGACAGGCCTAACTCTTGCCCGAGGTTTGGCATGGCCTCGACCGGGGTGGGCAGATGCCCGATTTCAACCCGTGGAAACCGTTCAAGAGCGCTCAAAATGGGCCATCATCTTTCATCTCTAACTTGTGCTCAAAGGGTGAATTGGTCCAGCAACCTAACGTAGAGGCCCGACAAAGAAAGTGTTCGCTTGGGCCGGCTCATCTTTGGTAACCGTTTCCAAAAGCGGTTACGCGGCATGCTTGCAGGGATCGGTATTTGGGCTCCTTGCGGTCATGCGGCGGCGCAGAGTGAAACCCAGTTTTTGGGTCGCCTGAACGTCGGCTTCTAATGTCTCGGCAGGATTGGTTCGCACTTGCAGAGAAAGTCCGCAATCCGCCCAAAGTGCCCGATTGCCTTTCAGCCTTAAGGCTGGAACAAGATGGATAAGAAATCCCTACATCTGAGCGTCAAAAGCTATTTCGTACTTCAAGGAAACCGTTCTTGCCAGTGATCACCTCATGCTGAATGAGAACGCTGCAACGTGTTTCCAAGGCTGCGGTTCGTATATTCAGTTCGAATAGCGATGATGTTTACTGTCGTCGCGAAAAACTATGGGCGAACTATGCAAAATTATGGGGTGTGCGAAGTGCTATACGCACACCTACACAGGCCTAGAAGTCTAGATTTTCTACACTCAGCGCATTCTTCTGGATGAATTCCCGGCGCGGTTCGACAACATCGCCCATAAGTTTGGTGAATAGGTCATCTGCCTCCACCATGTCGTCAACTTTTACCTGCAACAAAGTACGCGCATCCGGGTCCAATGTGGTCTCCCACAACTGGTCAGGATTCATTTCACCCAAACCCTTGTAGCGTTGCAGCGATAGTCCTTTTTCACCCTCGTCTAGTATAGACTTGAGCAATCCAAGCGGTCCGTGAATGACCTGCGAACGATCACGACGAACGAGTTGACCTGTGGTAGAGTAAATTTCCTGCAAGTTATTGGTAAAGCTACCTGTTTTACGGGCTTCTCCGGACCGCAGCATTGGACCATCCAATGTGCGTACCTCTTCTACGCCTCGTAGGATGCGGGCCAAACGGATGCCGTGATCTTGGGTAATGCGCCCCTGCCAGCCTTGTTCGTATTCTTGTGCAATCTGGTTCAGGCGGTGCGCGACTTTGTCTGCCACGCCTTGCAGGTCCGAATCCACCGCACCGGGGACAAACGCCCCTGCGACGGCTGCCTGTTCCAGAATGTGACGCGGATAATGCGTCGGGAAAGCATCCAAAACACGCTTGAGCTGGCGGGCTTCGTCAACAACGCGAGTCAAATCCTGACCGACCAGCTCTTCGCCAGATCCCAGTTTCAGAACTGCGCCATCGACGCCCTGATTGACCAAGTACTCATCCATTGCCGTTTGATCTTTCAGGTACACTTCGGATTTGCCACGGCTGACTTTGTACAGAGGTGGCTGTGCAATGTACAAATATCCACCTTCGATCAGCTCAGGCATTTGGCGATAGAAGAAGGTCAGCAACAAGGTCCGAATGTGGGCCCCATCGACGTCCGCATCTGTCATGATGACAATCTTGTGGTAGCGCAGCTTGTCGATGTTGAATTCGTCGCGGCCAATGCCGGTTCCCAAAGCCATCACCAGATTGCCAATTTCTTGAGATCCCAGCATCCGGTCAAAGCGTGCCCGCTCAACGTTGAGGATCTTACCCTTCAAAGGCAGGATCGCTTGGGTCTGTCGATCACGCCCTGTTTGGGCAGAACCACCGGCCGAGTCACCCTCCACCAGGAAAACTTCGGTTTTGGATGGATCTTTTTCCGAGCAATCTTTGAGTTTACCGGCGAGGTAATTCACATCCATCGCGGTTTTGCGACGGGTCAGTTCACGTGCTTTACGGGCGGCTTCGCGCGCTAGGGCGGCCTCGACGATCTTGCCGACGATTTGCTTGGCGATGTTCGGATTCTCTTCGAACCATTCAGCCAGTTTTTCGTTCACCAGACCTTCGACTGCGGGGCGCACTTCGGAAGACACGAGTTTGTCTTTGGTCTGAGAGCTGAATTTGGGGTCGGGCACTTTGACTGACAGAACGCAGGTCAAACCTTCGCGCGCGTCATCGCCGGTAAAGCTGACCTTTTCCTTTTTGGCGATGCCACTGGATTGCGCATAGTTGTTGATCGTCCGCGTCAACGCCCCGCGAAAACCGGCCATATGGGTGCCGCCATCGCGTTGCGGGATGTTGTTCGTAAAGGGCAGAACGGACTCATGATAGCTGTCGTTCCACCACATCGCCACTTCGACGCCGATGTCATCACGCTCACCGGTGATAAAAATCGGTTCTTCCATGACGGGGTTTTTGGACCGGTCCAGATATTTGACGAATTCTTTGACGCCACCTTCGTAGAACAACTCGGACTTCAACGCCTCGGCGGGACGTTCGTCGATCAAGATGATACGAACGCCTGAGTTCAAAAAGGCCAGCTCACGCAGCCGTCGCTCAAGCGTTTCAAAGGAATAATCGAGGTTCGAAAACGTATCGGTAGAGGCGAGAAACCGAACTTCGGTGCCGGTTTGATCGTCACACTCACCAACGACCTTTAGATGTTCCGCAGTGTCGCCGTGTTCAAAACGGGCGACATGCTCTTTGCCATCGCGCCAAATGCGCAGTTCAAGCCAGTTCGACAGAGCATTTACAACGGACACACCCACACCGTGCAGACCCCCTGAAACCTTGTACGAATTGCTGTCGAATTTACCGCCCGCGTGCAGCTGGGTCATGATAACTTCAGCTGCTGAAACGCCTTCTTCTTCGTGAATTCCGACTGGGATACCGCGCCCGTTGTCGCTGACGGAAATACTGGAATCGGCGTGGATTTTGACGGTTACGTGGTCTGCGTGACCTGCCAAAGCTTCGTCAATTCCGTTGTCCACGACTTCGTACACCATGTGGTGCAGGCCCGAGCCATCGTCCGTGTCCCCAATGTACATGCCGGGGCGTTTTCGAACAGCCTCCAAGCCTTTGAGAACTTTGATAGAATCGGCGCCGTATTCTTCGGTCGTCTGTGCGGCTTCGGACATCCGAAATTTCCTTCATTTTTTTGTCATGTTATACGTTCTCTGGTGGGCAATGTCACGCGATCCCACAAGATTTTGTGGTTGGAAGTTGAAGATTACAGCAATCTGTCAGATCGCTGTTCCCAATCCGGATGAGGGCTTCACCTGCCGCCCCTCTCAGACACGGCTCAAAGCGCATTACGCCATTTACTCAGGTAAACGGGATTGCGAGTGCGACGCAAATGAGCAAGCTGCCCGCAATGATATTGGTTCTTTGCATTGCGCGGGGCGTGGTCAACAACCCGCGGGCCCGTCCGATTAATCCGGCTAACGCAAGATTGCCGATCAGTGGTACGGAAAAGGAAAGCCACAGGATTGGCAGTAAATCAGCCTTGGTGATTTGACTGAGATCGAAAAACCCGGGCAACATGCCCATATAGAACAAGGTCGCTTTTGGGTTCGCGAGAATGACAAACAATCCGGCTAGGAACCCGGCGAGTTTTCCGGGTTTGGTCAGTGTTTTGTTTTCTGTGATTTTCTTCTTTGAATGCACAAGAACGGAAATCCCCATCCCAAGAAACGTGGCGCTAGCGACATACCGTAGAATAAGCATGACACCGTCGAACTCAGAAACCAGCCAGGACATGCCTATGATTGCCGCTAGGGGCCAGATGATGTCCCCGACAGCGACTCCCAAAGCGAGCGGCCAAGCGGCTTGAAACCCGCCTGACAGGGATCTTGCCACAAGAGCAAGCCAAACGGGCCCGGGTGCCAGGAACAAGACGAGCAAGGCCCCCGCATAGAGCGCCATATCCCAAACAGTAACTGTCAATGATTGGTAACCTGGGAAATACCATCAGTTTCTGTAACTTGCAGGACCTGCGCCCGGTCCCCAAGTTCAGCAAACAGTTCGGGGCCGGTCCCGGTCATCCACGCCTGTGCGCCAAGGGCACAGATTTCATCATAGAGCGCCGCGCGACGATCCGCATCCAAGTGCGCCGCAACCTCATCCAGCAAAACGATGGGCGGGGCGCCGACTTGCTCGGCCAAGGCGCGGGCATTAGCAAGAATCAGTGACACCAAAAGCGCCTTTTGTTCACCGGTCGAACAGTCTTTGGCGGGCACACCCTTAGCCGCGAAAACGCCATAGATATCGCTGCGGTGGGGGCCAACAAGAGTTCGCCCTACAGCCAGATCACGAAATCGGCTTTCGGTCAAAGCATCCCGGAAATCAGCCTCGGTATCGGGCATGGCGCCTTCGGTTTGCGTCAATTCTAGATCCGCGAATGGGAATGCAGTCTCGGCCTTTGCTTGAGCTGCTTGTAGTTGGTCGAGGGCGTTAATGCGTCCTTGATGAATCTGGAACCCAGCAGAGGCCATTTGGGTTTCCAGTGCTGTGTACCAATGGGCGTCGCGTATTTGTTCTTTCAGCAAGCGGTTGCGTTCGCGCATGGCCTTTTCGTAGGTCAGTGACGCCTCAGCATGGGAGGGATCAAAGCTAAGGGCCATGCGATCCAAGAATCGCCGCCGTCCCTCGGCGCCTTCAACCCAGAGCCGATCCATAGAAGGAATCAGCCAAACCACCCGTGCCAAACGCCCCAGAGCGATCTGGTTGGCGGATTTTTCGTTGATCTTGACTTGCCGCGCTGCGCCTTGGTCAGACCATGTTTCGATTTCTTGCGATTGGCCCAGAACATTCAACAGGCCGGTCAGTTTCCAGCCCAAAGCCTCGGGACGGCGGGCCATATCTGCTGCACTGGAACGACGCATTCCCCGACCCGGAGAAAACAACGAAACCGCTTCGAGGATGTTTGTTTTGCCTGAGCCGTTGGCGCCATGAATCGCAACAGGGCGGCCATCCAAGGATAGCCGCGCCAGTTTGTGCGAACGAAAGTGAGAGAGAGTCAGCGCCGTCAGAGCCAACACGAGGCCGCCTCCTTTGTCTGGTCACGAAAGTGCGCCAAAGCTATCGGTTTCAGGCGGTTAAACCCGCATCGGCATAACAACATAGACGGCGCTTTGGTCGTTGCCTTCGCGCATCAGGGTCGGATCACCGGAAGAGTTGAACATGAACACAGCATTTTCGCGATCGACCTGGCTGGCTATTTCCAACAGGTATTTCGCGTTAAATCCGATCTCAAGCGATTCATCGCCATAGGCCACCGCGAGCTCCTCTTCGGCGGCGCCGCTGTCTGGTGCGTTGACTGACAGGATCAAACGATCCTCTTCCAACTGCAGCTTGACGGCGCGTGACCGTTCCGAAGATACGGTTGCAACACGATCTACCGCTTGGGCAAATTCGCTTGCGTCAACTTCCAACCGGCGTGTGTTGCCCTGCGGAATCACGCGGGTGTAATCAGGGAATGTGCCATCGATGACTTTAGAGGTCAGGGTGATGTCAGGCGTCGCAAACCGAATTTTCGTTTCGCTCACCGAAACAGCGATATCCATCTCATCGTCGTCTAGCAACTTGCGCATTTCACCCACGGTTTTACGGGGGACGATGACACCAGCCATATCACTCGCACCGGCTGGCAGATCCGCGTCAATCCGTGCAAGGCGATGACCGTCCGTTGCAACGCAGCGCAAAACCTTGCCGCCTTCGGCGTCGGCAATGTGCATATAAACGCCGTTCAAATAATACCGCGTCTCTTCTGTCGAGATGGCAAATTTTGATTTGTCGAACAGGCGACGTAAAACAGCCGCGGGGGCCGAGAAGTTCGATTGATATTCCGACGACGCCATTACCGGGAAATCTTCGCGGGGCAGGGTCGCAAGGGAGAAATTCGACCGGCCCGCTTCTACGGTCAGACGACCGGCTGCGGCATCCGCGGTGAGTGTGACCAAGGCGCCATCAGGCAGCTTGCGCACGATTTCATGCAAGGTTGTGGCCGCGACGGTGGTTGCGCCGGCGCGCTCGACCTGAGCCAAGGCTTTGTCGACGACTTCGATGTCCAGATCGGTGGCGCGGAACTGAACGCTCTCGCCTTCGGCCTCGATCAGCACGTTTGCCAGGATCGGGATTGTGTTGCGACGTTCGACAACCGACTGAGCCTGAGACACGGCTTTGAGAAGCGTGCCGCGTTCGATGCTGATTTTCATACCCTACTATCCTTTGACTTGGACCATTACTGGGAGCCGGGACAGGCAACCTAACGGTTTGCCCCTGCAACACAAGGTTTTTCATGGATTTGTCGGTTGGAAAATCAAGGGCGTCAAGGGGGGCGTGACGTGAATGGCACAGTTGACGGTAAATCGTGGAAATGTGCACACATGTTGCGAACAATAAAAGGCCCCGAACCGAGGTTCAGGGCCTTTTAGAAAATGGGTAAGAGTCTTAGGCTTCGAGCGCGCGGCGCAGCATTTCAACGTCTTCGGCAATTTGTCCGTCGGTCGATTTTAGCTCTTCGATCCGGCGTACACCATGCATGATGGTGGTGTGGTCGCGCCCACCAAAGCGGCGTCCGATCTCAGGCAGCGAGCGGCTGGTCAATTGTTTGCACAGGTACATCGCTACTTGCCGGGGACGCGCGTAAGAGCGCAACCGCTTGGGTCCGATGATATCGCTGAGGCGGATGTTGTAATAGTCCGATACTTTGCGCTGGATCTCTTCCACCGTGATCTTGCGTTCAGAGGCGCGAAGAACATCGGCCAGACAATCTTGGGTCAGGTCCATGTCGATTTCGCGACCAACCAGGGACGCAAAGGCGAACAAACGGGTCAATGCGCCTTCTAGAACGCGCACGTTGGTCGAGATGCGGTGGGCCAGAAACTCTAAAACGCCCTCGGCAATTTCCAAACCGGGATAGGTCGCGCTGTGCTGCTGAACTTTGTTTTGTAGGATGCCAAGGCGCAATTCATAATCTGTCGGATGCAGATCGACCACCAGGCCACACTGAAGGCGGGACTTTACGCGGTCTTCCAGATCCTTGATCTCGCCGGGGGCGCGGTCAGCCGAAATGATGATCTGTTTGTTCTGATCAACCAAGGCATTGAATGTGTGGAAAAACTCTTCTTGTGTTGAGTCTTTGCCTGCGATGAACTGCACGTCATCAACCATCAGGACATCGACCGACCGGAACAGGTGTTTGAAATCCATCATCCGACGCTCACGTAGGGCTTGAACGAAGCGATACATGAATTGTTCAGCTGACAGATAGAGCACGTTCAGCTCAGGCTTTTGCGTTTTTAGTTCCCACGCGATGGCATGCATCAGGTGCGTTTTACCCAATCCAACTCCACCATACAAAACCAGTGGATTGAAGGTGACGGGACCCCCTTCGGCAACGCGTCGCGCGGCGGCATGAGCCAACTCGTTTGGTTTGCCGACAACAAAGCGGTCAAACGTGAAACGCGCATCCAGCGGGGCGGCTTGGAGTGATTCCATCTGGCCCTGTGACGCGGATACGGCGGCCTTACTGCTCAGGCTGGGCGCCGCTGGTGCGGTCACGGGGTGTGTTGCGGTGTTGGCCGCAGCGGGGCGGGCAGTAGAATTGGCGGCGACCCGGAAAGCCAGTCGCTGAACCGTCTCACCCGAAGTATTCAATTCATACAAGATCAAATCAGCAAAGTTCTGGCTGACATAGTTTCCCATAAAGTTTGTCGGAACTGTGAACACTGCAACCCCATCTTGCAGTTCTTCAAATTCCAGCGGCTCAATCCACGTTGTGTAGTTGTTTTGGCCGACGGTTTTTAGCAGCCGCTCTCTGAGCTGTCCCCATTTTTCTTGTGTCATCGGTGCCTCACGCATCCCATCTTCTCTTGGCCATTTTGGCCTTATTACCCATCCAGTTTGCCGGCCCATCACCAGCAGGATTCACGCGCACAGAGAGAGTGTTCGCCGACCGTCAAAGTCGTCGCCTGATGTCCCAAAAGACATCAAAATAGGTCAAACGCGATGTGCTGGGCTCTCTTCTCCGACAGCCAACACAAACATCGTACCTATTACACACTCATTTTCCGACAGGGCCATGGATTAGGTTTCCCTAACCTTACAGCAGGTCGACCAAACCGGGGCAGCCCCGATCTATCGACATTCGCTTTCAGTCTATCTGATGCCCATCAGAGTGATCTCGAAAGCAGCCCGTCCCCCCAAGCGAGTGAATCGCTGGAACAGTGGTAGCAAGTCTGTGGGCGAACCGGCAATCAAACTCTGCGGTTGACTCAGAGTTTGACGAGAAAGAATCTCTTGCCCCGCAGGCAGCGCGGATTCCGTGCAACAGAGACAAAAAAAGGCGCTGCATGACGCAGCGCCTTGAAATCAGCTAAATCGAAACCGACTCAGGTGAGTCGTTTTAGCCTAGGGATTTGACCCGTGAGGACAAACGCGACACTTTCCGTGACGCGGTGTTTTTGTGGTAAACGCCTTTGGTGACGCCGCGCATCAATTCGGGCTGAGCGGCACGCAGTGCTGCGGTTGCTGCTTCTTTGTCGCCAGATTCGATGGCTTCTTCTACTTTACGCAGGAAGGTGCGGATGCGCGAACGACGGGCTTTGTTTACAGCGAAACGGGCTTCGTTCTGACGGGCGCGCTTTTTTGCCTGAGGCGAATTTGCCATGATATTGGACCTTTGTCTTCGGGTTCAGTTTGTTTCGATATCGCGATGCCAAGCCTGACCCGGATCAGATTCACCGGTGTGATTCTAGCCAGAGCGGGCTGCACGCGCATGTATGACGGCGGTCTTTACTCGAACTTTCGGGTGTTGCCAACAGGATTCGGTTCAGGAAGGCCGCAAATGCAAAAAGGCAGGTGTTTTGGCCTGCCTTTTTAGTCAATTTGAGGTCTGGGTTATTTGTCCCGGAACTGTGCCTGACGTTTTTCGAGGAACGCGGCCATGCCTTCTTTTTGGTCTTCGGTCGCAAACATCGAATGGAACACCCGGCGTTCAAACAGAATACCTTCGTTCAGGGTCAGCTCATAGCTGCGGTTCACGGCTTCTTTTGCAGCAGCGGTTGTCAGAGACGACTTTTCTGCGATTTTCTGCGCTGCGCTCGTGGCTTCTTCGAGCAACTTTTTCGCAGGAACCACACGGCTCACCAATCCGGCTCGTTCGGCTTCTTCTGCGTTCATGAAGCGGCCCGTCAGGTTCATATCCATGGATTTGGATTTTCCAACGAATCGGGTCAGGCGCTGCGTGCCACCAATCCCGGCAATCACACCAAGATTGATTTCGGGCTGGCCAAATTTGGCGGTGTCAGATGCAATTATGAAATCGCAGAGCATCGCCAATTCGCAGCCACCGCCCAACGCATAGCCACTGACGGCGGCGATGATGGGTTTGCGGATTGCGATGATCCGGTCGTTGACCATCGCGAACAGGTTTTCGCCATAGACTTCTACAAAGCTCTTGGTGGACATCTCTTTGATGTCTGCACCAGCGGCGAAGGCTTTGTCTGATCCGGTTAGGATAATGCAGCGCACCTTATCGTTTGCATCGGCCTCTTCCAGCGCCGTGCACAATTCACCCACGAGTTGGGCGTTCAATGCATTCAAGGCGTCGGGGCGATTCAGTTTGATAAGAGCTACGTGGTCTTCAACGTCGACGATGATCGTCTCAAAGGCCATGGAAAATGCTTTCGGTTGTTCCGTTCTGGACCGATTCCTTACCACGCGGGGGAATTGGTTCAAGTTATCTTTGGCATTGCGGACAGTAGAAGGATGAGCGTCCCGATTGGGTGATTCTCGCAATTTCACTGTCACACCCTTCGGTGCGGCAGTGTTCCCCTTCGCGTCCATAAACATCAAAGGAATGCTGAAAATATCCAAGTTCTCCATCGGCTTGGCGGAAATCCTTGAGCGATGATCCCCCCGCGTCGATGGCGTCTGACAGCACCTGACGGATGATCGGAACCAGCGATGCGACTCGTTTTGCGGCGATCTGTCCGGCTTTGCGACGTGGCGAAATTCCCGCGCGAAACAATGCTTCGCAAACGTAAATATTTCCCAAACCGGCGACGATTCCCTGATCCAATAGGGCAGATTTCACAGGACTGTTCTTGTTGGTAAAGGCATCGATCAAATGCTGGTCGTGAAAATCATTGCCCAAAGGTTCAGGGCCAAGCACTGCCAACAGCTTGTGATTTTCGGCCGCTGCGGTGGGCAAAAGATCCATAGCGCCAAACCGGCGCGGATCGTTGAACGTCACGCGAGCGCCGTTTGCCATATGAAACACGACGTGGTCGTGTTTCTGCGCTGGGGGATGATCGTGGACGAATTGCCCCAGTGGATCGCCTGACACGGTCATGCGTCCCGACATTCCCAGATGAACCAACAGCGTTTCGCCACTGCTGAGGTCTGCTAGAATGTACTTTGATCGTCGCCTTAGGCGGTCCACGCGTTGCCCTGACAGCCGTTCGGCCATGCGGTCCGGGAATGGCCAGCGCAAATCAGGGCGGTTCACATCCGCCTTTTCGATCACAATTCCCTCCATCGCGGGGGTTAATCCACGTTTCACCGTCTCGACTTCGGGCAATTCCGGCATTTAGGCGCTCCTATTCCATTGGGCCGCATTGTGCCCATCTTCCAGCGCCCTATAACAGAGGCGAATTCAACGAACGGCAAGCGACATGTCTGACAGCTCTGATAAAACCACCCATTTTGGGTTTGAAACCGTCCCCGAAGGCGAAAAGGCCGGGCGCGTGCAGGGCGTGTTCAACTCGGTCGCCAGTAAATATGACATCATGAACGACGTGATGAGCATGGGCATTCACAGGGTCTGGAAAGACGCGATGATGGATTGGCTTGCACCACGCCCCGGACAACTGTTGCTGGATGTGGCCGGTGGGACGGGTGATATTTCGTTCCGGTTCCTGAAACGTGCCGGAGAAGGGCATTCAACTGTTCTGGACTTGACCGAGCCTATGCTGATCGAAGGACGCAAACGCGCCGAGGCAGAACAGCGGGCAGACAGCTTGGATTGGGTGGTTGGTGATGCCATGGCGCTGCCGTTCGAGGATAACACCTTTGATGTCTATACGATTTCCTTTGGCATCCGGAACGTGACCCGCCCGCAAGAGGCGTTGAACGAAGCCTATCGTGTCTTGCGTCCCGGTGGTCGTTTGATGGTGCTTGAATTTAGCCAGCTGCCTAATCCGGCGATGCAAAAAGCCTATGACCTCTATTCATTCAACGTGATTCCGCGCATGGGTAAGGCGATCGCGGGGGATTATGACAGCTACCAATATCTGGTCGAATCGATCCGTAATTTCCCAGATCAGGACACCTTTTTGGATATGGTGAAAACAGCCGGGTTCGCGAACGCGAAATACCGCAATCTGAGCCTTGGCATTGCGGCCCTGCATTCAGGTTGGAAGATCTAAATGCGCGGACCCCACAATATTATTCGCCTGATCCGAACAGGCGCCACATTAGAGCGCACCGGCGCCATGAATGTGGTGTTGGATGCGTTTGAGGCCCCACCATTGTTGCGCTTTGTTGCACATGTTTTGGGTAAACCTTTTCAATGGCTTGGGTACAAAGGCGATCCTGACATGCCTCCGGCGACCCGTGCGCTGACGGCGTTGGGACCTGCGTATATCAAATTTGGGCAAGTTCTATCAACACGCCCTGATGTTGTTGGGGATGACCTGGCAGAACAGCTGCGTGTCCTTCAAGACAAGCTCCCTCCGTTTTCCAAAGCCGAAGCAATGGCCGAAGTGGAAAAGGAATTGGGGCGTTCTGTGGCCGAGGTTTTTTCCGAATTCAGCGAACCCATTGCGGCGGCTTCTATTGCTCAGGTTCACCGCGCGCGTCTGGCCGATTCCGATCAGGATGTGGCGGTCAAAGTTTTGCGTCCAGGGATCGAGCGTGCGTTTCGCAAAGACGTGGATGCGTTCTATTTCGCGGCGCGGATTGTTGATCTGTTCGCCCCCGGAGCACGTCGCCTGCGTCCGATGGAGGTGATCGAACACTTTGATGGTGTGGTACAGGGCGAGTTGGACCTGCGGTTGGAAAGTGCTGCGGCGTCAGAGTTTGCGGCCAACACGACAGACGACGAAGGGTTCCAGCTGCCTCAGATCGTGTGGAATTATTCGGCCCGACGGGTGATGACGCTGGGCTGGGCGGATGGTGTCCCGCTTGGGGATAACGATGCGATTGACGGGGCAGGGCATAACCGGGTCGATCTGGGCGAACGTGTATTGCGTCTGTTCCTGATGCACGCGCTGCGCGACGGATTTTTCCACGCGGATATGCATCAGGGAAACCTGAAGGTGGCCGCAAATGGCGATATTATTGCCTATGATTTCGGCATCATGGGGCACATCGATGAATACACTCGACGGGTTTATGCCGAGATCCTGTTTGGTTTTATCCGCCGTGACTACAAGCGGGTGGCCGAAGTGCATTTTGAGGCCGGGTATGTGCCTGCCAATCAGGATGTGGATGAATTCGCCCGTGCCTTGCGCGCGGTTGGGGAACCGATTTTCGGGATGGACGCCACGCATATCTCGATGGGCCGATTGCTGAGCTATCTGTTTGAAGTCACAGAACGTTTTGGCATGGAAACCCGAACCGAGCTGATCTTGTTGCAGCGCACAATGGTCGTGGTCGAAGGGGTGGCGCGGTCTTTGAACCCCCATATCAATATCTGGGAAGTCGCCCATCCCGTGGTCGAGGATTACATCAAGAAATCCATTGGCCCGCGTGCGATCGTTTCGGATTTGGCTAAGACCGCCAAGGTCTTGGCGCGCTTTGGTCCGCGGTTGCCGGGGTTGGTTGAGCAGGCCTTGATCGCGCAAACACATGTCACGGATCAGCAGCCGTCAGCCTGGCGGACTGCGATTGGTCCGGCCGTGCTCGGGGCGGTTGTTGGCGGGTGTGCCGTCTTGGCGGCTACTTCGTTGTTCTAAAAGAAAAAGGCGCGATTTATTCGCGCCTTTTTGTCAGATGCTTACTCGGGTCAAGGACCCGAGAGCTGTTGATTATAGCAGTTCGATGGCCAGTGCGATGCCTTGACCGCCGCCGATGCACATGGTGACCAGCCCTTTGGACCCGCCGGTGCGCTCCAATTCATACAGTGTTTTCAAGGTGATGATCGCACCCGTTGCGCCAACTGGGTGACCCAGAGCAATGGCACCACCGTTAGGGTTTACTTTGGCCGGGTCCAGACCCAGTTCTTTGTTCACGGCCAATGCCTGCGAAGCAAAGGCTTCGTTGCTTTCGATCACGTCAAAATCGTTGATGGACAGACCAGTTTTCGCAAGCAGGTTTTGAACGGCAGGAACAGGGCCGATACCCATGACTTCGGGGCGGACACCGGCGTGGGCATATCCCAGAACACGGGCCTTGGGTTTCAGGCCAGCGGCCTCGGCAGCGGTGGCTGTTGCGAACACCATTGCGGCGGCACCATCGTTAATTCCGCTTGCATTACCGGCAGTTACGCGGCCGTCCTTTTTGAACACGGCGCGTAGACCCGCAAGTGCTTCTGGGGTGGTGGCCTTGGGGTGTTCGTCGGTGACAAAGTCTACCATGTCGCGCTTGACCTTGACCTGAACCGGGGTGATTTGGCTGGTAAAATGTCCGGCTTCAATCGCGGCGGCGGCGCGGGTTTGGCTGGTGAGGGCAAACTCGTCCATCTGTTCACGGGTGACATCGTGTTCGTCCGCGACGTTTTCAGCGGTGACGCCCATGTGACCAGTGCCAAACGGGCAGTTCAGCGCGCCGAGCATCATGTCGAGCGTTTTGACGTCGCCCATCTTGGCTCCCCAGCGTTGCTGCGGGATGATGAAGGGGCTGCGGGACATGTTTTCCGCACCACCGGCGACGGCAAACTCAGCATCACCCAGCATCAGAGATTGAACAGCAGAAACAATGGCTTGTGCGCCAGAACCACAGAGACGATTGACGTTCATCGCAGGGGTAACTTCGGGGATGCCCGCCTGCATTGCAGCAACGCGCGAGAGGTACATATCGCGGGGTTCTGTATTGATGACATGACCAAATACGACGTGCCCAATCTGCCCGCCTTCGACGCCAGAGCGTTCCAGCGCGGCCTTGGTCGCGGTGGTGGCCAGATCAATGGGGGTGGTGGCAGCCAGCGCGCCGCCAAAGGTGCCGATGGCGGTGCGGGCACCGTCCAGAATCACGATATCGGTCATGTATGTGTCTCCTCAAAATTTGCGCCATTATGCATGTGCAGCACGACCCTGTCTGCTGGGACGTACCGTCAAAATAGGGGGGTGACATGTGTGCACCGGGCGTGCACCACCCGTGCACCCCCTGGTGTACGATTGCTATGCGGCGGTTCGGCGCGCGGGTCCATCAATCAAACCGGGGTGATCTGGTCCCCAGATGCGTTCGATGTCCCGAAACATGAGGGCGCGTTCCAGACGATCCAGTTCGGTCAGGGCAGCCTGAACATTGCCATGATTCTGGCGCAGCGCCTTGGCCCAAATTCGCTCGGCTGATTTGACCGACCAACTGAGCATGGCGCGCTGCAACCATCGGCGCAGGTCTGGATGCAATTTGTCAAAGCGGGACATCGGGGCAGCCCTGCGACGTCGGAGGGAGGATTGGACATTTCTGGGCATGGGGCGGACATGTTACGTTATTACATTTCATATCTTTACCGGACACGCGCAGAGTTGACAAGGCAGGGCAAAGGCAGCAGAGAATCCGTCATGACGGAAAATTCAGACGATATTTTGACACGCTTGCCTGCTCGCCTGAAAGAGGCGCGCCGGGCGCAGGGGTTATCATTAGAGGCGGTTGCGAATCTGTCGGGTGTGTCCCGGTCGATGGTCAGCCAGATTGAGCGGGGCGAGAGTAGCCCGACCATCGCAACGCTGTGGAACCTGACCCGCGCTTTGCAGGTCGATTTCGCCGGGTTGCTAGAGGATGGTGAGGCTGCGGATCGGATCGAGGTTTTGCGCGCCTCGGATGTGCCGAGCATCGACAACATGGGGCAGGGGTGCCGCATCTGTATCCTATCGCCCCCCGAAGATGCCGGTGGTCACGAAGTTTATGACATCCAGTTCGAAGCAGGCGGCGCGCTGAACAGTCAGCCCCATGCCCGTGGCACCCGTGAACAGTTGACGGTGTTAGAGGGATCGGTGCGGGTCACATCCGGCACTGCGGTGAATGAGTTGAGGGTCGGCGATACCGCACGGTATGCGTCAGACGTGGCGCATTCTATCGTTACCGGGGATGAAACGGCGCGGGTGTTTTTGATCGTAAAAAACGCCTGACGTTTCTGAATTTTCTTCGGGATGTCTCAATTTGGCCCTACTCAACCCTGAGTGTTGTCCGGGTTAGAGTATGAGTGAGGAAGACGTTATGCGCATTGCCGTTTTTGTGGATGGCGAAAACATTTCGGCAGCACACGCAGAAGAAATTCGAAAGATTTCTCAACGGTTTGGGCAGGTGGATACGTGCCGGGTTTACGGTAATTTGACTATGCTTCCACACTGGGCCTCTTGCCCGGGATACCGGGCAGTCCATTCGGGTGTCGGGAAAAACGCGACAGACATCCTGTTGACCGTTGATGCGATGGACTTCGCATTTGTGCGATCCTATGAGGGGATAGTAATCGCCTCGGCAGATCGGGATTTCACGCACCCGGTGCAGCGGTTGCGAGAACATGGCAAATTTGTACTTGGGCTGGCTGACTCCAGGGCGTCAGAGATGTTTCGCGCGGCCTGTTCAACGTTTCATGAATTGAAGCAGACGGCCGAAGTTACGAAGAAGGCCTGTGAAACTGTTGGCCCGCAGCCGAAGACTTTGGATGAAAAAGTCCGCAGCGTCATATCTGCCAACAGTTTGAATGGACGGGGGATGTATCTGTCCCGCTTGGCAACTTGTATGCACAAGCAGCACGGCGTCAAAATTCGTAACCAACCAGAGAAGACGTGGCGAGCTTATTTAGGGAAGAGACCGTTGCAGTTTGAATTGGACCCTCGTGGCCCAGAGGCAAGAGTTCGCTTCAAGCCAGACGGATTCAAGTCCGGTCCCGCGAGTGCGTGACAAAAAAGGGGCCGCGAAATGCAGCCCCTGAAATCATTTCGACTGTGACGCGGATTAATCGCGCAGCAGCTCGTTGATGCCGGTTTTGGAGCGGGTTTTTGCATCAACGCGTTTCACGATGACGGCACAGTACAGGTTCACGTTGTTTTTCGAGGGCATGGAACCGGCAACAACCACCGAATAGGGGGGCACTTCGCCGTACATGACTTCGCCAGTTTCGCGATCTACGATCTTGGTCGACTGGCCGATAAATACGCCCATGCCCAAAACAGAGCCTTCGCGCACGATACAGCCTTCGACGACTTCGGACCGGGCGCCGATGAAACAGTTGTCTTCGATGATGGTTGGGCCAGCCTGCATGGGCTCAAGAACGCCACCGATGCCGACGCCGCCGGACAGGTGCACGTTTTTACCGATCTGGGCGCAGGATCCAACGGTCGCCCATGTGTCAACCATGGTGCCTGTGTCGACATAGGCGCCAAGGTTCACAAAAGAGGGCATCAAAACCACGCCGGGCGCGATATAGGCAGATTTGCGGACAACACAGTTTGGAACGGCGCGGAAACCGGCCTCTTTCCACTGCTCGTCGCCCCAGCCGAGGAATTTGGAATCAACCTTGTCCCACCAGCCACCGCCCTGTGGGCCGCCGGATTGCTGTTCCATGTCTTTGATGCGGAAGCCGAGCAGAACCGCTTTTTTGGCCCACTGGTTTACGTGCCAGCTGCCGTCGTCCTGCTTTTCAGCAACGCGCAGGCTGCCGCCGTCCAGCGCCGCCAATGTGGATTCGATGGCATCGCGTTGTTCACCCGTGGTTGTGGGGGTGATGGTGTCGCGCGCCTCCCAGGCGGCTTCGATGGCGGCTTCGAGTTGTGCATTCGACATGGATCGGCTCCCTAAAACTCTGGTCGTGTTGGAATGGCCTATAAGGCGCGCGGGGCCAATGCGCAATCCGACGCACGACCTGCGATTTGCGTCGTTTCCTTAGCCTGCGAGGGGATCAGGGGCGATATTGCCACCGCAAACCAGTACAGCGACCCGTTCGCCGGGTTCCGGCACATAGGCCCCGGACATCAACGCGGCCAGCGCGGTGGCCCCAGCTGGTTCCACCAGTTGCCGCCGTTCCTGCCACAGGGCGTGTTGGGCGGCGGTGATGGCAGTATCGTTGACCAGTACCGATTCCATCCCCTGAGCCAATTCAAAACAGATGTCCCCGATCCGACGCGCACCCAGCGCATTGGCTGCCACGCCTGAGACATTCACATCAACCGGCTGCCCAGCGGCAAGGGCGGCGTTGAGTGCACAGGAAGTTTCGGGTTCAACGGCGACCACCTTGCGTGCGCCTTGGAACCACGCCAGCGCCCCGGCGATCAGGCCACCGCCGCCCACCGCGACCAAAACGGTATCGGCTTGCAGGCCCTGGGCTTCCCACTCGGCAAAGCAGGTGCCTTGGCCCGCGACGGTGCCGGTGGCGTCATAGGCGTGGATTTGCATCGCGCCAGTTTCGACCTCATAGGTTTTGGCCAGCGTGAGCGCGTTGGCGTATTCGCCGGGAACAACAGTCAAGTCTGCGCCGATCCCTTGGATCAAAGCGATTTTGGACGGGCCCGCCATTTCGGGGACAAAGATCGCGGCCTTGTGTCCGAGCGCCTTGGCGGCAAAGGCCACCGCAGCGCCGTGGTTCCCACCCGAGGCGGCGACCAGTCCGGCAGGAGGGACATCGCAGCTAAGCAAGGTATTGAACGCACCGCGGGCTTTGAAGCTGCCGGTGTGCTGCATGTGCTCCAATTTCAGCTCGATCGGGTAGCCCAGACCATACCCATCTGTTGTCAGGGTTGGGGTTTGGTGCGCATGGCCTGCGATTCGCTGTGCCGCTGCCTCTATTTCTGCCTTCCACTGCATCGTCGCGTTCCTGTCACTGGTGTTGCAACGGCGAACCCTATAGCTGTTTGAAAAACACGCAAGCAGGGAACCCCCGAGCAATGAAAGAAGACCGCCTGAGCCCTTTCCGCGATGCGGGCACTGACCGTTCAACCGCCCGCGACGTTCCAGATACGCCGCAAACCCGTTCACCGGCTTACAAGCTGGCCTTTGCGGACGAGGATTTTCTGTGCCGGGATGAGCTGCGCCCCGTGCGCCTGCAGTTGGAGCTGTTGAAGCCCGAGCTGATGATGGCAGAGCAGGGAATCGCGTCAACAATCGTGATGTTTGGCGGCGCGCGTATTCCAGAGCCGTCGCAAAAGCATACCGCGCGGACACAGACGCTTGCGGATCTGTCGCAGTATTACGATGAAGCCCGCGAATTTGCGCGGCTGATGACTGAAAAGTCCAAAGAGACCGGATGCCGGGACAACGTCATTGTAACCGGGGGGGGACCCGGTGTGATGGAGGCGGGAAACCGTGGGGCGATGGATGCTGGCGGGTGTTCAATTGGCTTGAACATCGTGCTGCCGCATGAGCAGGCACCGAATTTGTATGTTTCGCCCGAGCTCAGCTTTAACTTTCACTATTTCGCGATTCGCAAGATGCACTTCTTGATGCGTGCACGGGCGATCACGGTCTTTCCGGGTGGCTTTGGCACATTGGATGAAATGTTTGAGGCGCTGACGCTGATACAGACCGGCCGCATGGATCGGGTGCCGTTTCTGCTGTTTGGGCGTGCGTTCTGGGAAAAAGTTGTCAACTGGGAGGCTTTGGCTGACGCAGGCACGATTTCCGAGCAGGATTTGGATCTGTTCCGGTTTGTGGATACCGCGCAAGAGGCGGTCGATCTGATCGAAAACTGGGGCCCGGCGCCGGCGCGCGAGGATATTCCGGGGCGCTGACGCGCTGAAATAGGGAAAATGTGCTACACTCGGCCCCACCATAGCTAATCAAGGGAGGGGTCGATGTCTTATGTTACTGTGTCCACTTGGGCCTATGATGAAACGCTGGATGAGGCCGCACTGGTCGAAAGCGCTCAGGAAAAGATCAGCCAGATCAAGGCGATGGGGGCCAGTGGCGGATACCTGGTCCGGGTTAGCCCTAACGAGGGCATGATCGTGATGATTTATCCGGACGAAGGTATCTGGAATCGGGTGCGCGATACGGTATTGCACATGCGCGCCGAAACCCGACCTGAGGTTGGTGGCACCCCAACGGGTGCCATGAACGGTCCGGCTGTTGTGTCTGTCTGACACTGAAATTCGCTGAATTTTATTGGCTCTCGGGGATCCAAAGGCGTGTAAATTGCACGCCTGTTGGAGGATCTCTGAGAGGAAAAAGAGATCAGTTCAGTGTTGCAGGCAGAACACCCAGTTCGGTGCCTTGAGGCAATTTGGTCACGACCTGCGCGCCTTGCACGTCTTTGATGCCATAGCCGAATCCAGCCAGACGGAATTTCCATTCGCGTGCGCTGAGGGCTTTTGAGCGTTCTGCCTGAAGCAAGTCCAACAGTCCGCCTTCGATCATTGTTCCACCGATATCTGCATGTGCCATTTTGTTTTCCTCTCAATGTTTGTTTCTCATTTGGAAACTGACTGTTGATAAAGGCCGAACTTTACCGGAATTGTGGAAAATTTGAGGCAAGCGGGATGCTATGCCTGCGCCGCTTGGGCTGATATGGGTCTGCGCAACACACATCGAGAGGGTCAAATGGATACGCCTAAACATACGCAGCCAAATCTGGGCGAGATGCTACACCTACGCGGCAATGCGTTGTCAAAGGGCGAACCGATTGCCCTGCCTTTGGTGCAGAGTAGTATGTTCCATCTCCCTGGAATGCCAGAGGATTTTTCCAATTACGGGCGTGTTCACAATCCGACATGGGCGCAGTTGGAACATGTCCTGGCGCATCTGGAAGGCGCGGCTTGTCTTGCGTTTCCTTCGGGTATGAGCGCGATTTCGGCAGCATTGTTTGCTACGTTGAAGGCGAGGCATCGGGTGCTGGTACCGTCAGATGGATATTATGTGACGCGATTGTTGGCGGCGCAGTTTCTAGCGCAGTTGGGTGTTGAAGTGATCGAACGGCCCACACAGGGATTCGCAGAGGGTGGTTTCGAAGGAATCGATGTGGTGTTCATCGAAAGCCCGTCGAATCCCGGATTGGATGTGATTGATCTGCGCGCGGTCGCAGAGGCGGTACGCGTGGCAGGTGGCATCAGCATTGTGGATAATACCACCCTGACGCCTTTGGGGCAGCGGCCCTTGGATTTGGGTGTTGATATCGTCGTTGCCTCGGACACCAAGGCGATGGGCGGGCATTCGGATGTTTTGATGGGTCACGTCGCGACGCGTGATCCGCAGATTTTGCAGCGGGTGGAGGATTGGCGCAAGATTTCAGGCAGCATCCCCGGCCCGCACGCCAGTTGGTTGTTGCACCGGGGCTTGGAAACGCTGGATGTGCGGTTCGACCGGATGTGCACTTCGGCACAGGTGATCGCGGAACGGTTGGCCGCGCACCCTGCAATCAAGCAGATTCGATTCCCCGGCTTGCCGGGTGACGCATCTCATGCCCTGTCCAAGGCGCAGACATTGCGGTTTGGATTCCTGATTTCGGTCACGTTGGATAGCGAGGCGCAAGCGGACACGTTTATCAACACCTGCCCGTTGATTCGCCCGGCCACGTCGTTTGGGGGTGTTCATACGTCAGCCGAGCGGCGCGCACGGTGGGGGGATGTCGTAGACCCAGCCTTTGTACGTTTGTCGGTTGGGTGTGAACCTGTCGAGGAGTTGTGGCAGGCCATTGATCAAGCGCTGAACGCTCTGTGAGATCAGTCTGATTGTGGGCTGAACCGCAACGCATTTAGGTGCGGTTCAGCTCGAGGCTCTGAGTTACTTTTTCTTTGGTTCGCGCAGTTCTTTGAACAGGAACATCGGGATGACGATGGAGGCGATTAGCGCACCCAGCCAAACCAGCAAGGTCGCGGCCAGCAGGTTCGACACGCCGCCAACGGTTAGGCCCGAGGCGATCATATCCGTAATCAACAGGCCAACAAAGGTCACAACCAGTGCCATTCCGCCCTTAAGGGCTGGCACGTTTTTCTCGCTGACTTTGGTCAACAGCGGTTCGGCAATCACCTGAACCAGTGTGAACACCACCACCACGACGATCACGGACAAGGGCGCAATCGAAAACCCATCCAGCAAGAGCGCGGCCAGCAATAGGCCAACCGCGTTACCGATCAAGAGCGCGACAATCGACAGGACACGTCGGGACATAGGATCAATTCCTTACATTCAAATCTAAGAGATATTGAATGCAACCTTAGCCCGGGTTTCCGCCGATTTCATCCAAAAAATCAAAGACCTGCTTCGGCTTCGATCTGCTTGCGTGATTTGCGGGCGCGTTCGGTGGCCGATTTTAGCTGACCACAGGCCGCCATGATGTCTTCGCCGCGCGGTGTGCGGATGGGCGAGGCAAAGCCTGCCTCGTGAATGATATCGGCAAAAGCGTGGATGCGGTTGCCCGAGCTGCGCTTGTACGGGGCACCGGGCCATTCGTTGAACGGGATCAGGTTGATTTTGGCCGGAATGTTAAATTCCCGGATCAAGCTGATCAGGCGGTGCGCATCTGCTTTGGTGTCATTCACGCCGTCGAGCATCACATATTCAAAGGTGATGCGTTCGGAATTGGACACACGTGGATAATCAGCAAGGGCTTGCAGCAGTTCGCGTATGTTCCAGCGTTTGTTGATCGGAACCAGCTTATCACGGGTTTCATCGGTGGTGGCGTGGAACGAAATCGCCAGCAAGCAGCCGATTTCATCCGCGGTGCGCGCGATTTCAGGCACTACGCCTGAGGTGGACAGGGTGATGCGCCGGCGGCTGAGCTGGATGCCTTCGGGGTCCATGGCGATTTTCATCGCGTCGCGCACGTTGTCGAAATTATAGAGCGGCTCGCCCATGCCCATCAAAACGATGTTGCTGAGCAGTCGGGATTCATCGGGCGCGCGTTTGCCAGGGGTCGGCCATTCGTCCAGATCGTCACGGGCCATCATTACCTGACCGATGATTTCGGCCGAGGTGAGGTTGCGGACCAGTTTCTGAGTGCCGGTGTGGCAGAACGAACAGGTCAATGTGCACCCAACCTGAGACGAGATGCACAGCGTGCCGCGCCCTTCTTCGGGGATGTAAACGACCTCGACCTCGTGGCCGCCCGCGATCCGCACCAGATATTTGCGGGTGCCATCGCTGGACACTTGACGCGAGACGACTTCGGGAATTTCGATCACAAATTTTTCAGCCAATTCGGCCCGAAAAGCTTTGGACAGGTTGGTCATCTCTGCGAAGTCGCGAACGCCCCACTGATAGATCCATTGCCAGATTTGCCCGACGCGCATTTTGGCCTGCTTTTCCGGCGTGCCGCTGGCAATCAGGGCTTCACGCATTTGCGGACGGGTCATACCGACGATATTCGTCGGCCCCTCGGGTAATTTGCGGGGGATTGTCATCACATCTTGCGTGATCGGCGCGTTGGCGGACATATCAAAGGACTCACTAAGCTGAGGGATGAGCCTCTATATAGGAGAACGCGCAAAGATCAAAAGATTTCGCGCGCTCTTATTTTTGGACTTTATTGGACGCTGGCCATCAATTCGGCGATTCTGGCCCGCCCTAGAGTGATGAAACAGCTTTGAATTGCGATGCCCGTGCCCGAACCACCCCCAAAGGATGCCCCCACCGCATCACATTGAGCAGTGCGATAGGCAGCCCAAGCGGTTTGGGCGGCGTCCAACGCAGGGCCGGCAACTTTGCGGCCAGTGACCTCATCGAGCTCGATGGCAGAGCCTTGGGCGATTTCAAGGGCGATGGCCATCGCGGCCTCTACCTGATCGGCGGCGGCCCCTACACAGATGCCGATTTCGACCTGCGACCCGGCGGCGCTGCATTCAAGTGATGGGTCAGTTGTTCCGGCTGTTGGGGCAAGCAGCATAGCGGCGCAGACGAGATATCGCATTAAACTGGCTCCCCATATTCGTTTGCCTCGGGCTGTGAGGGGCGTGTCAGCCACCACAGGATCAAGATGCTAAGACCCAATTGGAGCAACATCGCAGCGATCAGTCCTGAAACTCCGAGAAAGGCAGCGGGGCCGCGTAACACTTCGGGATCGTCAACTCGCCCTTCCATCAAGGAGAAAACGGCGACGCCTGAAAACAGAAACAGCATCATGGCGAAGGAAATGGCCAAGGGTAAAAGCAGATACCATCCGGGATATCCGACATCGTGCATGCGCCGCCAACCGGCTGCCAGCATGGGGAGCAGAGTCGCGAACTGAAACAGCGGAGTTAAGAATTGCGAGGGTTCGCCAGTCTCAGGGTTTGTGCCAAACACAATGGCATCGATGATCGACAAGAGCACCGCCCCGAGAAAAACAAACAAGACGAACCACCAGTATTCCGGGCGCCGTGCCCGGCCAGAAAAGGTGACGTACTTGGAAAGGCAGGTCTTTATGGCAGTGGTAAAAGTCATCTTAAACCTCGCGTTCTGAATAATAATAACCTGCCGCTTACAACCCTAACCCGTCAAACAAAAACAGCCGGCGCTCTTTTCAGAGTGCCGGCTGTGCGAGGCGGCTGCCGAGAGGGGGGACCTACTCGGCAGCCATTGCCTTGGGCTCCCAGGCGAAAGGCTGGAACATGCCATCCACCGGTGTTTCAAAAAGGGCGTTTGTGTAATTCGACAGGACCTTTTGGGCAAAGATCACCAGTAGATCCTGAAGCGCGCGGTCGTCATAGCCAGCAGCGCGGAAGGCAACCATATCTTCGGACGCAGGGCGGCCATGGGTGTCGCGCAGGGCCAAAGTAAAGGTGCGCAGCGATTCGAGCTTGGCATCATTCAGCGGTGTTTCATCGCGCAGCGCGTCGATGATGTCTTTGTCGACTTTTTCACGCAGCGCGATGCCGGTGTGTGCGGGAACGCAGTAATGGCAGGTATTGGCGACGTTGATGGTCATCCAGATCACGGTGCGCTCGGCCGGGGAAAAGCCGGTTGTCATCGCAAGGCGCGACAGTTCTTTGTAGGATTCCAGCAAGGCGGGGCTTGTTGCCATGACGCCGTGCAGATTTGGAATGGAACCAAAGGCTTTGACCGACCCTTCGAGCAACGGTTTTGCGGCGGCGGGGGCGGTTTCGAGGGTGTGAATGACGGTTTGAGTCATGAGGCTGTCCTGTCTGAAGTGTGTTGGCAGACAGCTATGATTGGAGCGTTCTGATAAAAACGCTGATCCGGGCAGAGTTTACTGTGCAGCGATGCGCAGCATTTCACCGGCTTGTGATTTGGCGTGTACAAAAACGGCAAAGCGCAGGTGCAAAACGCAAAAAACCCGGATCAGATCCGGGGTTTTGTATTGGATTTGGGCAGGATTAACTGCCGCAGCGCTTTTTCGCATCCTCAAGTGCGGCAGTGAAGCCAAGCAGCGAGAACGTATCTTTGGTTTGTGTTCCGCGTGAGGACCGAGCGGTCAGCGTCGCAGAGGCGCCGCGTTTCATTGCACTGATTATTTTAGAATCCTGTGCTTCGGTCGCCGGCCATGCCCATTCGCCTTCGGAAATCAGTTCGAACTGGGTGCCGCCAACATCAAGCGAAACGGTTGAACCGGGGGCAAAGGGATATCCACCGGTGAACGTGACCTGTCCTTTGACGCCCGCCTTGGGGCGGAAAAAGACGAACAGCAAAATGTCGCTGCGTTTGGCTGCAACAACCCGGCCACCGCGTGTGTTCACGGTTTCCTTTGGGGCGGAAACGCTCCAGCATTCGGTTGGATCGTCCTCGACAAAGACACTCCAATTGGTCTTTGCCGCTACCCGGTTTGTGCTTTGTGTTTGAGCGGACGCTGTTGCGGCCATTCCTGCAATGCACAGGCCCGCGATTGTGCGGAAAAGTATAGATACCATGTGTCCAGCCTCCTAGACTGTCCTTAACCTCAATTCCCAAGGTGCGCCCGTGCGGGTCTTGCCAACCCGTCTGTCTTGCGCATCCTATCGTTTGCCGACATAGACATACTAATGCAATTTTCGCCATGGGCGAAAGGGCGATTGGCGGGAATTTGCCAAGAAATGGGGAGGGTTTTGATGACACAACCGGTTCCAATGACCGAAATCTGGCGCGGTCCGTTCCTTGAGAGCGTGCATTCAGGTCATGCGGTGATCTGTGATGATACCGGACAGATCGTGCGCAGCTGGGGCGATCCACACGCGACGGTGCTGCCGCGCAGTTCCTCGAAGATGGTGCAGGCGCTGCCACTGATTACATCGGGGGCCGCTGCAAAATACGGTCTGACGTCTGAACATTTGGCACTGGCTTGTGCGTCCCACAACGGTGCGGCGATCCACACGGATCGGGTCAAGGCGTGGCTAGATCATCTGGGGCTGAGCGATGACGATTTCCGCTGTGGGCCACAAATGCCAAATGATCCGCCCGCACGGGATGCGCTGATCATCGGTGACGACAGCCCTTGCCAGATGCACAACAATTGCTCGGGTAAGCATTCGGGTTTTTTGACCCTGAACCAACATATGGGCGGCAATGCTGAGTATATCGAGGTGGACCACCCAGTGCAGCAGGCCTGTCTGGCGGCGTTCGAAGAGACCACCGGCGAGACCAGTCCGGGATATGGCATTGATGGCTGTTCGGCCCCCAATTACGCCAGTTCATTGCTGGGCATGGCGCGGTCGATGGCTTGGTTTGCATCAGCTGCGGATCGATCAGATCGACAGAGTGCCGCCGCCGAGCAATTGACCACTGCGATGATCAAACATCCAGAACTGGTGGCGGGCGAAGGCCGGGCCTGTACCGAATTGATGCGGGCGATGAACGGGCGGGTTGCGATCAAAACCGGCGCCGAGGCGTTTTTCATTGCGATCATTCCTGAAAAGCGGATGGGCGTTGCATTGAAAATTGCTGATGGCACCACCCGCGCCAGTGAATGCGCCATTGCGGCGATTCTGGTTGAGTTGGGTGTGCTTGAGGCGGATCATCCGGCGACACGCAAATTTATGAATGCGCCGATCCTGAATCGCCGGGGCATTGATACCGGTATGATCAAGCCAGCCGCCGGGTTTATCTGACGGCTGGATTTTTCTGTTGGGGTGTAACGGGCGGGCGCGCGTTACATCTCCATGATTTCAGCGACTTCGACAGAGCCGTGACCGCTGACCACCATGGGACACCCTTTGGCCATTTCTGTTGCGGTCCCCATGTCGGCGGCATTCACCACGGTATATCCCGAAATTGGATTTGCACCGCCGTCGGCTGCAACACCAGACGCGCTGACTGTTTGGGACATACCCACGGGCGCGCCGGGGATTTCCAAAGCATCGGCCATGGTTTCAAACCAAGCTTTCCATGCGGCCATGACCTCGGCGCCTTCTTCGGGGCTCTCGGGGGTTTTTCCGCCGTGATAGGCAAAAATGAACTGTGGCATTGTTGGTCCTCCTTGTTGGTTTGGGGTTAATTCAGGTGTGCAGACAGTTTGCGCAGGGCTGAGCTCCATCCACGCTCGTGGTTGGTGCTGATCTCGTCATCGCCCAGATCGCGGTGATCAATCAGCAAACGTGACCCAGTGGCGGTTGCCACCACGGTAAAGGTCACATGGCTTTCGGCACCGCGATTGTCTTCGGGATCATGCCAGCCCCAGGTAAAGCCAACCGATTTGGGGGGATCGACGTGGGTGACATGCCCGGACATCTTGTATTGCTGACCCTCGTCATTTTTGAGGACGGAATACCACGGCCCGGTGCGGGATAGATCAAGATCATATGCAGACAGGTGCATGCCTTCGGATCCCCACCATTTTAGCAATTTTTCGCGGGAGCTGACCCATTCGAACAGCTTTTCGGGGCTGACAGGGAATTCCCGTTCTAGTCGCAGGTCGGTCATGCGTCGTCCTCTTCTAATATGGCGGCTTCCAACCGATCGAGGCTGGTTTCCCAAAATTCACGTTTTGAAATTGTCCAATTTGCAATGGCACGCAGACCTTCGGGCTGGACCGTGTACAAGCGTTTGGTTCCGATGGCGCGCTGCTGAATAATTCCGGCCTCGCGCAGAACCTTGAGATGTCTTGATATCGCAGCCCCGGACATGCCGCGCCCTTGGATCAGGTCACCGGCGGGCAATTCCCCCTGTGCCATCAACTGTTCGACGATATCGAATCGCGTTGGGTCTGAGAGCGCTGAAAAGGCTGAGAGAAGGTGTGTCATGAGAATAAATTTAACATATTTGTTAAATTAAGTACAGACCTGTAGCCTCACATAAGGTGAGCGGAGCAGCAGGGCAGCGTCTAAACCATGTCCCACAAGAGTTTGATTGCGAGGATAAGTGAGGTCATAACCAACAGGGGTTTGATCAGGCGTGCGCCGATGCGCTGGGCCAGAACCGCGCCCAATCGCGCGCCAAAGATTTGTGCGACGCCCATGATCAGACCAGTGATCCACCACGGTTCTGCGACAAAGGCAAAGGCCAGCAACGCGCCAACATTTGAGGCAAGGTTCAGCAATTTGGTATGGGCGGTGGCCTTGAGCACGCCGTACCCAGCCAGCGACACAAAGGCGAGCATGTAAAAGCTGCCCGCACCGGGGCCCAGCAAGCCATCATAGGCCCCGCACAAGGGCACCATGGTGACGGCAAACATTGCGGGGGACATCCGGCGCACCCGGTCTTCATCCCCTAGTCCCTTTTTGGTGGCAAAGAAAATCGCGATCCCGATGAGCAGGATTGGAAGCAGCAGGCGGATGAAATCTGTCGGCAGAAAAGAAATCAACAGCGCCCCTGCGATGGAGGCAACGCCCGCAACAAGGGCGGATTTCCATTGCTCACGTAGGTTCACATGGCCGCCACGGGCATAGGACAGCGCCGCAGTTCCGGCTCCAAAGATCGCTTGGATCTTATTGGTGGCAAGGGCGGTCACCGGATTTGCACCCGCGATAATCAGCACAGGCAGGGTGATCAATCCGCCGCCACCGGCGATGGCATCTACAAAACCGGCCAAAAACCCCGCTGCGATGAGCAGCAGGAGAACCTCAACAGTGACTTCGAGCATGAGTTATCCCTGAAATGCGTCGCGGGCGTAGCCCTGCACAAACAACAGCGCGGACAGGTCGCCATGGTTGATTCGCACTTCGCATTCAGCCGCGACCAAGGGTTTCGCGTGCAGGGCAACGCCGGTGCCTGCGCGTTTCAGCATACCCAGATCATTGGCCCCATCGCCAACTGCAATCACGTCTGCCTCTGTAATTCCGAGCCGCGCGGTGATCTGTTCCAGCGCATCAACCTTGGCCTGTTTGCCCAAGATGGGACGCCCAGCCTTGCCGGTCAGTTTGCCATCTGCCACCAACAGGGTGTTGGCGCGGTTTTCGTCAAATCCCAATGTAGCGGCAACCGAAGCCGTGAAGGCAGTGAACCCCCCCGACACAAGGGCCGCATAGCCATCGTTGGCTTTCATTGTGGCCAGCAGCGTCTTGCCGCCCGGCATCAGGGTAATGCGCTGATCGAGAACTTGTTGAATGACGCCTTCGTCCAACCCAGCGAGCAGGCCGACACGTTCGTCCAGCGCGCCTTCGAAATCCAATTCGCCATTCATGGCGCGGGCTGTGATGTCTTTGACCCGCGCGCCGACGCCAGCAACCTCAGCTAACTCGTCAATGCATTCCTGCTGAATCATGGTGCTATCCATGTCTGCCAGCAGCATCTTCTTGCGGCGTCCCTGTTCAGGCTGCACGATCAGATCCACGCCCATGTTTTGCAGGTCCGCCCAGACATCCCATTGATTGTCAGGCTGCATTTCCAACGTGAATTCAGCAGCTTCATCCGGGCTGAGCCAGAAGGCATCGCCGCCGCCCCATGCATTGCGCAGCGATTCGACCAATGCCGGATCCAGTGAGGGATTAGCGGGATTGGTGAGCAGGGTTGCAACAAACATGGGCGGTCTCCTTTGGCCCATCGCATAAAGCAGCCACAGAAAATGCGCCAGCCTTGGTTGATTGCGCCAAGGGGAGCTTGTTTTGCGGGAGGCTGTTGCGACGGTTGGGCCATGGGTGGGGTGTAAGATTTTGAATTTAAACCGTATTGACGCGCGGTCTTTGGGGCTCGCGGCAACGGGAAATGATCATGAGAGACGTACCACGGTTGGGAACGCAAGTTTCCGATAGTGGTCGCAAAGGTCGGATTTGCGTGTCAAAGCGGCGAAATCAGACCACTTTTCCCTTGCGTGCCGCATCGCAGCACCCTAGCTCTGTCGGCGGGACACCCTTCCCCAACGAAGGGCATTTATCTGTAAGGATACCAGAAATGGCTACTCAGCAACCGGCGATCCGCCCGGCAAATCCGCGTTTCTCTTCGGGCCCCTGTGCCAAACCCCCCACATTTGATGTTTCCAAGCTTGCCAATGCCGCTTTAGGTCGGTCGCACCGCGCCGCCATCGGTAAAGACAAGCTGAAGGCCGCGATTGAAAAGACGCGCGAGATCCTTGGCATCCCTGCTGACTACAAAATCGGTATCGTCCCAGCGTCGGACACCGGTGCCGTTGAAATGTCGCTCTGGTCGCTGTTGGGTCAGCGCAAAGTTGAAATGCTGGCTTGGGAAAGCTTTGGCGCGGGCTGGGTCACCGATGTGGTGAAGCAGTTGAAAATCGACGCCGAGGTTAAGACCGCCGACTATGGTCAGATCGTTGATCTGGCGTCGGTCGATTTCAACAATGATGTTGTATTTACATGGAACGGTACCACCGCCGGTGTACGCGTACCAAATGGCGACTGGATCGCTGATGACCGCGACGGTCTGACCATCTGCGACGCCACCAGCGCCGCCTTTGCGATGGATCTGCCGTGGGACAAATTGGATGTGAGCACGTTCAGTTGGCAAAAAGTGCTGGGCGGCGAAGGCGCGCACGGTATGTTGATACTGTCCTCGCGCGCCGTTGAGAGGCTGGAAAGCTATACCCCCGCGTGGCCTTTGCCGAAAATTTTCCGCATGACCAAAGGTGGCAAGCTGATCGAGGGTATCTTTACCGGTGCAACGATCAACACGCCGTCGATGCTGGCTGTTGAGGACTACCTGTTCGGCCTTGATTGGGCCAAATCAGTTGGTGGATTGCAGGGTTTGATTGCCCGTGCAGATGCCAATGCGCAGGCAGTTTTTGATTTCTGCGACGCCAATGATTGGATTGCTAATCTGGCGGAAGATGACGCCACCCGGTCGAACACCAGCGTGTGTCTGAAGTTTAACGACGCCCGCATTCAGGATGGCGCGAAGTTCGCCAAAGCGGTTGCTAAGCGTCTGGAAGCCGAGAACATCGCGCTTGATATTGGTGCGTATCGCGATGCGCCTGCCGGTCTGCGGATCTGGTGTGGCGGCACGGTCGAGACCGCCGACGTTCAAGCGATGTTGCCGTGGCTTGCGTGGGCTTTTGAGGCCGAAATCGCTGCGCAATCCGTCGCGGCATAATCCAACATCGTAGGGTGCGCAGCAAATGCGCATCTCTCCCCGATTTTTATTAAAGGACCACAAACATGGCTCCCAAAGTTCTCGTATCCGACAAGCTTAGCGAAACCGCCGTTCAGATTTTCCGCGATCGTGGTATTGATGTGGATTTCCAGCCTGATCTGGGCAAAGACAAAGACAAACTGGCCGAAGTGATTGGCCAATACGATGGTCTTGCCATCCGTTCGGCGACCAAAGTGACCGAAAAGATCCTCGCGGCGGCAGATAACCTTAAGGTCATCGCCCGTGCCGGGATCGGCACCGACAACATCGACAAAGATGCGGCGTCGAAAAAGGGTGTGATCGTTATGAACACGCCGTTCGGCAACATGATCACCACAGCCGAACACGCCATTGCGATGATGTTTTCCGTGGCGCGTCAGATTCCTGAGGCCAGCGAATCCACGCATGCAGGCAAGTGGGAAAAGTCCAAATTCATGGGCACGGAACTGACCAACAAAACCTTGGGTGTGATTGGTGCGGGTAACATTGGTGGTATCGTGTGTGACCGCGCCCGTGGACTGAAAATGAAGGTTGTCGCCTTTGATCCTTATTTGGGCGAAGAAAAAGCGGCCAAAATGGGCGTTGAAAAGGTCGAACTGGACGAACTGTTGGCGCGCGCTGATTTCATCACGCTGCACGTGCCGTTTACCGATGCGACGGCCAACATCCTGAGCCGTGAAAATCTGGCGAAAACCAAAAAAGGCGTGCGGATCATCAACTGTGCCCGTGGCGGCTTGGTCGATGAAGAAGCGTTGGCGGATATGCTGAAATCCGGACATGTCGCCGGCGCGGCTTTCGATGTGTTCGCGGTTGAACCTGCCAAGGACAACGTGCTGTTCAACCTGCCCAACGTAGTTTGCACCCCGCACTTGGGCGCGGCAACATCCGAGGCACAGGAAAACGTCGCCCTGCAAGTGGCCGAGCAGATGTCGAACTATCTGCTGACTGGTGCGGTTGAAAACGCATTGAACATGCCGTCGGTTACTGCCGAAGAGGCAAAAGTCATGGGCCCCTGGATTGATCTTGCGGGTCATTTGGGCAGCTTTACCGGTCAGATGACAGATGAGCCGATCAAAGCGATCAACATCCTGTATGACGGTGTCGCAGCTGAAATGAACCTGGCGGCGCTGAACTGTGCAGTGGTTGCGGGCATCATGAAACGGGCGAATCCTGACGTGAACATGGTGTCGGCTCCTGTTGTGGCGCGCGAACGCGGCATTCAGATTTCGACCACCAATCAGGACAAATCTGGCGCGTTCGAAGGCTACATCAAAGTGACCGTGGTGACCGACAAACGCGAGCGTTCTGTTGGGGGGACCGTGTTCAGCGACGGCAAGCCGCGCTTCATTCAGATCAAAGGCATCAATATCGACGCCGAAATCGGTGCGCATATGTTGTACACCACCAACGAAGACGTGCCGGGCATCATCGGGACCTTGGGTGAAACGATGGGCGCCAACAACGTCAACATCGCAAACTTTACTCTTGGTCGTGCGGGTGCTGGTGGCGAAGCGATTGCTTTGCTGTACGTGGATGAAGCTGTTCCTGCCGAAGCGCGCGCCAAATTGGCGGAAACGGGTCTGTTTACCCAAGTTAAGCCGCTCGCATTCGACGTTGCCTGATCTACGTGGCATAAACTAAACATCGCAACAAAATTTGCACCCGCGCATGGTTTGCGCGGGTGTCTTTGATTGTGGGGGTCTAAGGTGCACCTTGACGGCATTTTCAACACGAGGCTTGGTATGACGACTCCTATTTACGCTATTGGTGATATCCATGGTCAGCTTGGTATGTTGGAAACAGCGTTGTCCCGGATCGAGGTGGACGGCGGGCGGGATGCATCTGTGGTGTTTCTTGGTGACTACACCGATCGTGGCCCCAATAGTGCGGGTGTGCTGGATTTTCTGATCAAGGGGCAGGCTGAAGGGCGTGAATGGATCACGATCAAGGGCAATCACGACCGAATGTTTTCCCTATTTATGCAGGATTATCCGATCAACGATGATCGTCTGTTGGTGGGTTATCACTGGTTGCATGAACGGATCGGTGGCATAGAAACGTTGGCGTCTTATGGGGTCGAGGTGCCCGAACGCACCCGGATTTACGAGGTCCACGCAGCCGCGCGCGCCGCTGTGCCACAGGCGCACATCGACTTTCTTGCGGGGTTGCAGGTGACACATCAGCAAGGGGATTTGCTGTTTGTGCATGCGGGCATTCGCCCTGAAATCCCGCTGAGCGAACAAACCGAAGATGATCTGATCTGGATCCGCGACAGCTTCCACAAATATACAGAACCGCACCCCTATCTGGTGGTGCATGGCCACACCCCGGTGAAGGCAGCCACGCATTACGGCAATCGGGTCAATCTGGATGCGGGTGCGGGATACGGTCAGCCGTTGGTTACGGCTGTGTTTGAGGGCAACAGGTGCTGGTGCCTGACGGATCAGGGCCGGGTTGAATTGACCCCTTAAGCCCAGAGATCGGTCGACAGGTATTTCAACCCGCTGTCGCAGGCGACCACTCCGATGACGCCTCCAGATTCGGGGCCTTGTAGCAAGCGAAGGGCGGCGGCCACATTCGCGCCGGTTGAAAAACCTGCGAATATGCCTTCTTCTTGGGCCAGCGCGCGGAGGGTTGCGCGTGCTTCATCGCCTGAAACGGTCAGGTAGCCATCGGTTTGCACATCACGCAGAAAGTCCAAGTCAGGCATGGCATATCCACCGCCTTGGATGGGATGGCCGGGGGTGTGTGCAGGGTTTCCAGCCAGAACCGCGGCACCTTCGGGTTCGATAAGATAACCGCGCAGGTTTGGGTTTTTTTCTTTCAAGCCTTTGACCGTGCCGCCAAACGTGCCCCCTGATCCGGCGAAATCAGCAAACGCTGTCAGGCTGCCGTCGGAATCGGCCCAGAGTTCCGGTGCGGTGGTCTCATAATGCGCACGGGCGTTGCCCGCATGGTGAAATTGATCGGCTCGAAAGGCGCGACGCGCCCGTGTGACGCGTGCTGCTTCTGCTTCGACCAGTGCTAAATCGGCGCCGGATACCTGCCCGGGACTGCTGCCTTGGGCCTGATCAACCAAGATGACTTCGGCCCCGAGGGCGAGCATCATGCGTGCGCGTTCGACTGAGTTGCCCCGCGATATGACAGCAACAAAGGGATATCCTTTGATGCCGCAAACAATGGCCAGACCGGTGCCCATATTGCCGCTGGTCGGTTCGACAACGGTTTGCCCTGGTTTCAATGTCGCCTCTGCTTCGGCGGCTTCGATGATACCTTTTGCGGCGCGATCTTTTTTGGAGAACCCGGGGTTGAGATAATCCAGCTTTGCCAGAATACGCCCCTTGAGCCCACGCGCGGCGACCATGCGATCTAGCCAGACAGAGGGCGTTTGGCCGATAACGTCAACAATTGAACCTGCTGCCATTTTCTTATCCTTTTGGATCGCGACAAGAGAGCAGTATAGAGCCTGCGATATCAGGTCCAGTCTAGGACGACCTTGCCGCTTTGACCGGACTTCATTACGGCAAACCCCGCCTCAAATTGGTCCACAGGAAAGCGATGCGTGATCACCGGGCTAACGTCCAATCCATTTTGCAGCATGGCAATCATCTTGTACCAAGTTTCGAAAATCTCCCGACCGTAGACGCCTTTGATCGTGATCGCTTTGAACACAATGCGGCTCCAATCCACAGGGGATTTTCCCGGCGGAATGCCAAGCAGGGCGATGCGTCCGCCCATTACCAGTGCCTCGACCATTTGATCCATTGCGAGCTGATTGCCAGACATTTCCAGTCCTACATCAAACCCTTGGGTCATGCCCAATTCATGAATCACATCATTCAGGTCCTCTGTCGCGACATTCACGGGGCGCACATTTGTGACCTGTTCGGCCAACGCCAACCGGTCGGGGTTCACATCGGTGATCGCCACATGTCGGGCGCCCACGTGTCGTGCCACGGCAGCGGCCATGATTCCGATGGGGCCAGCGCCAGTGATCAACACGTCCTCGCCCACCAAATCAAAGCTAAGCGCGGTGTGAACCGCATTGCCCAGAGGGTCCAGGATTGCGCCAATGTCGTCGGAGATCTCATCGGGTAGGGGCACCACATTAAAGGCAGGTAGGCGGAGGTATTGGGCAAACGTGCCCTGTTCATTGACGCCAATGCCGCGGGTTTCCGGGTCCAGGTGAAATTTGCCTGCCCGGCTTTGTCGCGAGTGCTTGCCAATCAGGTGCCCCTCGCCAGAGCATCGCTGCCCGACCTTGAGATCGTCGACGTTGCGACCGGTTTCGACAATGACCCCGGCGAATTCATGGCCGGTGATCATGGGGGTGGGAACCGTTTTTGCGGCCCATTCATCCCAGTTCCAGATATGCACATCGGTGCCACAGATCCCGGTTTTGTTGATTTTGATCAGCACATCATCCGGCCCGATTTCGGGCACTGGCGTGCGCACGGCCCAAAGCCCCTCACGTGGGTAGGTTTTTTCGAGCGCTTTCATCGTGTTGGGCAGGGTCATGACAGAATCCCCAAATCGCGACCCACCTTGCCAAAGGCAGCCAGAGCGCGGTCCAGATCATCACGGGTCAGAGCTGCATTCATCTGGGTGCGAATGCGAGCTTGGCCGCGTGGCACAACGGGAAAGAAGAAGCCTGAAACATAGACGCCTTCGTCAAACAAGCGGGCGGCCATATCTTGTGCCAGTTGCGCCTCGCCTAGCATGACGGGGACAATAGGATGTTCGCCGGGCAACAGGGTAAAGCCGAGCTGTTCCAGACCGGCGCGCCAGTAGCGGGTGTTTTTAAACAGTTGCTGACGCAGGGCCGCGCCCTGTTCGACCAATCGGATCGCTTCGAGGCCTGCGGCCACAATCGCTGGCGGCAGCGAATTTGAGAAAAGATAGGGCCGCGCCCGCTGCCGCAATAGATCAATGACCGGCTGCGGCCCTGCGATATAACCGCCGATGGCCCCCCCAAGCGCTTTGCCCAAGGTGCCCGTCAGAATATCGACATCCACGTCAAAATGATCCGGCGTGCCTGCCCCGTTTGGCCCCATGAAACCTGTGGCGTGGCAATCATCGACCATCACAACGGCATCGTATTTGTCGGCCAAGGCGCGGATTTCCGGCAGTTTGGCCAGGTACCCATCCATCGAAAAGACGCCATCGGTTGCGATCATGATGTGGCGCGCGCCGTCTGCTCGGGCCTGTTTCAACCAAGCCTCGAGATCATTCATGTCGTTGTTGAGATAGCGATAGCGTTTTGCTTTGCACAGACGGACTCCATCGATGATCGAGGCGTGGTTCAGGCTGTCTGAAATGATCGCGTCTTCGGGGCCCAGCAGGGGCTCAAACAAGCCGCCATTGGCATCGAAACAGGCGGCAAACAGGATGGCGTCATCCTTGTGTAGGAAGGTGGCTAACCGCTGTTCCAACTCGCGATGAATATCTTGGGTGCCACAGATGAACCGGACTGAGGCCATGCCGAATCCTTTGTCGCCCATTGCGTCCTTGGCGGCAGAAATCAGGTCAGGATGATCAGCCAACCCCAGATAGTTGTTGGCGCACAGATTGATGACCTGCCGATCCCCAACCGTGATCTCGCCCCCTTGAGGGGAGGTGATCATGCGTTCGCGCTTGGTCATTCCTTCGGCGTCAATCTGCGCCAGTGTTTCCGAGATTTGAGACAAGAATGATTCTGACATAACGCCCTCCGTTTGCTTGTTTCTAGCATAGCGGATGTAAATCCGAAATACAGGAATGCAAGATGACGGAAAAAAATCCACCAAGACGGAGGTTGAAGTGGATTTTCCGGAACGGGGCGGACTCGTGCAGGGGGTAAGCCGTACTTGGTGGCTGGGCTTATTGTCCTCTGATCAGGGTGCGCACCTCATACCCGCGCAATGAGGGGCGCGCGGCCGGGCCATATCCGTAGTCCTGTTTGCTGAGGTCTGGCATCAACGACAGGATTTCATCGCGCGTTTCGGGATCGAATGCCTCAACACTCTGATCGCCGGGATGGTAGCTTTCGCTTTCCATACCGTTTCCACAAATCACCTCGTGACGATCAAACAGAACGTGCACATAGGTGATGGGTTTTCCGTCAGCACAGCGACGGATCGAGCGGTCGTTGACCAGATGTTTGGCTTGAACCAGAACTTCGGACGAACCGAACATCATTTCTGACAGGGCAGAGGACAGCAGCACGCGGTGGTTGGGCGAGAGTGCGACGGTATCGTGATCCCCCAAAGCCCCACGCCTGAACAGAATGGGGGCATCTGGCCCCTCGGCGATGCGCGTTGTTTGCCCAATCCAGCGGACAGGTTGTGGCCCGTGATCCCGCGTCATCACCTGCGTGCCCGGGGTCAGGGTTTCAACACTTTGACGCCCAGTGAGGGTGTCGATCAGCGTTCCCGCGACAAAACAGGCGATGGTGTTGACTGTGACAAAGGCAGTGTCAGTATTTCCGGCAGAGTCTTCGACCTGATATGAAAAGACATTGGAGCCCTCGTCCCCGTCGGTATCAATAGTAAAGGTTCCGTCGGGGTTGAGCGTGACCTCTTCGCCTGAAGCGAGCGTGATGGTATCCCCGGCCGATACCTCTTGCCCGTTGATCATTGTGATCGTCAACGTCCCCGAGTGGGCGCTGACATCGTTGCCCAAAACGTCTAGATTAGCCTCGCTGTCGGCGGTGATATCTATTGTATCTGCATCCGCAACCAGAGCGGTTTGAACTGAATCACCGGCAATCAACAGATTTGAATCGTAGCTCGAATCGCCCGCATCCGCGATGGCGATCTTGATCGTATTGACCTCGCCCGGAGTGACGGGCGCCTTGAGGGTCAGCGTGACGGTCAACCCGTCCATTTCGGTATTGGCGACTTCGGCGTTGGCCGGGTTGTCGATGTAAAGGTTGGAGTTGGATTCATCATTGATGTTGTTGATGGTAATATCGCCATCACCGATGGTCAGTTCTGCCTTTTCACCGTTGACGAAAATCCCGACAGCATCGTTAAAACCGGATCCAACGTATTCCAGATATTCCTCGGAGGAAAACGTCACCTGCATCGTCAGGGTGGAGCCTTCGGGGATAAATTCGGCTTCGATGACTGCCGCGTCATAGGTCGTGGTGCCCGCCATTTCGTCCAGATCGGAATCGCCTTTTTGGCGCATGTTGGAACTTGTCCACGAGCGGACATTTGCGTCGCCAGAGCTGTTGGTGATGTTACTGGCCCGTCCGGTCGACAGGATGACACCGGTGTCAGAGGGCGTTACGTTGGGCGCAACCGTGTCCCCATCACTGTAAATCCCGGAGGCGGCATTGTGCCCGGTATAATCGGCAGAGACAATTTGGACCCCATTGCCAAATATAGCTTGGGCCATGTCGGTGGCAGAGGCACTGGTGTCGATAGGCAGTTCTGAAGCTGTTGGCATAATTTAGTCCTGATCGTCTTACTGACTCTCGGGATATCGCCGGAAAGGTTCTCAATTCCTTTTCACCCATCAGGGATCTGTCTTGCATTTTAGCCAATAGGCCCCGTTGACCGCTACCACCTTGCCGCGCTAAGGCGGCGGGCATGGAAAAGAAGAAAAAAACCTCGCGCCAGCAAGTCTATACTCTTGTCGTTCAAATTGGACGCAAAGAGGGTGATGGCCTGCCTGATGGTGCCTCGGGTGCGGCGCTGATGTGTTACGCCAGCGGTGTCGACGAAGCTGAAGCCGTGCGCGAAACCGTGGCGATTCTAAAACAGGCGGATACCGCGCCACTGGATGTCACCGGATATGGCACCTTGGCCGAGCGTGAGGCCGAAGGCCATGAGATCGGTGATGGCGAGCGGGAGCTGATGGATCGGGCACTGGCCGAAAATTCGGTGATCGTCGCGCAGATGACCCCGTTTTTTGACGATGGCACCCAAGACGCGTAACGCGCTTTAGTTCCGCATCCCGAACCATTTGCGATACAGATCGTCGTAGACCCCGTTTTCACGCATCGAAAGCAGGGCTTGGTTGACTTCTTCCACCAGCGGAGACCCGGTGGGGAAAGCAATGCCATAGTTCTCTCGCAAGAAGATCGACCCGATCATGCTGGCTTTGCCCTGACCCTCGTGGGAGGCATAGTATGACAGGATCGGCGCATCAAACACGACTGCGTCGATCTCGCCGTCTTCGAACGCGGCGATCAGCGGGGTGAGATCGCTGAATGCTTCGTAATCAATTTCGCGCCGGTCCAGAAATCCAGCGGCTGTGGAGTCTTGGATGGTGGCAACGCGCTGCCCGTACAGGTCATTGATCGAATTCACCGACCCCGTGATGGCATCGACGGTCATGACCGATGTGATTTTAGCGGTAAAGACCGACACCACAAACAGCGATGAGATCACCAAAAGCACGCCAAACAGACGGCCAAAGGGGGTGCGGGGCACACGTTCTTCAAACCCGCCATTCACCACCAGATTCAGCGCCCACCAAAAGGAGGGAAACCAGGCCTCATTGGCGGGGCGGTCGAAATACGGCTGGGCGCGGCGTTCAAAAACCCACATCAACATGCCGCCGGTCATCAGGATCACAAAGGCAATGCCAATGGCAAGGAACAGATCCAGCGACAACAACGCGCGCAACAAAGATGGGCTGCGCGAGTTTTCTCCGGGCGTCATAATCTGCAGCCCAGATTCAAAGATCGGTTGGCTGAAATCCATTTGGGTTTCACGGGTGGCGGTGATTGAAATATTGGCGATGGCCAGATCGGCTTTGTCGTCAATGACCTGCGACAGCATTTCGCCGAATTGCGCATTACGGATGATCGAATAGTCCCAATTCAAGGCTTGTCCGAGTGCGGCCAGCAGCTCCATCGAGAAGCCGGTTTCGGCCCCGTCCTCGGTCATGGAGAACGGAGGGCGGGTCACAGTTGATACAGTGAGTGTCTGTGCCGAGGCCATTTGCGCCAGCAGCAGGATATGCAGGCAAAGACCGAAGAGAATTTTACGCATGAGTTTGTGAGTGCCACCTTTGTGGCTCCACTAGCGCGTTTTATGGGGTCTGGGCAAGTCTGGTATACCTTAAGCAACCCGGCGTTCGGCAAGAATCTTGGCGTCAAACGGGCGTAAAACCGGATAAGTGGATTTCCCATGATCCGGCAACCCATGTCGATCCAACCCTGATAGTACGCTGGCCGCCAAATGGTGTGGCTTGCGGCGCAACCGCCCAATGCTGAGACTTTCGGCGACGGTTCCAGCGGCAAGAATCGTTTCGCGGGCAGGCAGAAGTAGCTGAGAATACGTCACCGTCAGGCCCGTGTGCGCGATCGGGCGGACAGAGTGCCCTCCGGTCAGGTGTGCTGCGGGGCACAGTACGGATTCCTGGCCAAAAAGATATTCAACCTCGGACCCTGACAAGACCAGACGCTGTGCGGGTGCCACGCGGATGTCCCCGAGTAGCCCAAAATAGGGTGCGCGAATGTGCATTGGGCGGGTGCTTCCGATGGCGGGCACAGTGCGGGACAGGCGATGCAGAACTGGCACCACATCCCCGTTCGAGGCAATCACAGTATCGCCGCGTCGTAGCTCGCGCAGCGGGCGATATCCGCGCGGGGTCGCGATCGGGGTATCAGGCAAGAGCGAGGGCATCGGACCAACGGGTTCGACGCGCGTGGACAGCGCCATATAGACAACATCAGGGGCAACAAAGCGATGTGGGCCGTGTTTGAACAAAGCGCGTGCATCGCCAGCCCGCAGCGGGCAGGGCGGTGGCAATTGCATCATAAGCACCTGTTCCTGGTCCGTCTGTTCCAACGCCAAGCGCGCCCAACGGGACGGCGCATCCCAAGAATAGGACAGGCGGATGATATCCATACGACCGGCTTCGGAAGGGTTGATTGCCTGATGCAACACGGACCCGCCTTGATTGAGGATCAGGATCAAGCCGCCGCCGGGAATCGCCTGTAGCGAGATATGGAATGGCCAGTCGCCGCCACGATCATAATGGATCAGCGTCCGTGGACGGGCCGAATTGGGCATGCGGGTTTCGATCAGCAACGTCCCACGGGTCATCAGGTCGTCTTCGCGCGGGCCAATCAGGTCGGGACTGTCGGTCGGTGCATCCAACCCCTTGGCGATGAAATGCTGTGTTTCGGTGTCTGTCAGGGCGATCCAGCTCATGCGTCAGGCAGCCTTTGGATCGGCCAGCAACAACTGGGCTTCGAAACTGCGCAGGGTGCGGCGCGCGGCGGGGCTGTAACCGTTCCCTGTTGCCGGATCTAACTCGGGGAAAATCGCGCAGATTTCGTCGAGTACGGGTTGTTCGAACAGATCAGTGGTCTGGGGGCCGGGCAAAAAGCTCTCTGTTGCGAGGCCCTCGGAATAGATCACTTGGTGGGTGTCAAACATCAGATGGACATAGGTCACGCGCTCACCCGGACTGCGGGTGATCGAATGGTCATTGATCAGATCCTTGGCCGCGACCAGCACTTCGTCTTCGCCAAACAGAAGTTCGGCAAGGCTGTCTTGGATCAGCATCCGGTGTTGCGGTGACACAAGCAGGTCCCGGTCTTGCCCAAAGGTGCCTGCGCGAATGCGGATTGGGGCAAAATCGCCCTGTGCTTCAACTGTGCGGCGCCCAATCCAACGCAGGGGTTGAGCACCATCATCACGGGTTTCCACAAGTTCGCCCAGCCGCAGGCTTTCGACCCGTTTTTCACCCTTTGGGGTTTTGATCATGGTGCCTGCGACGAAACAGGGAATCGAACTGACGTTGACGAAACCGGTGTCATTGTTGCTTCCGTTATCGACGCCGTAGGTGAAATTGAAATCTTCGGTGTCGCCATCGCCAAAGACGGTGATGGTGCCGTCGGCGTTCAGCTGGACGGTTTGGCCAGTGTTCAGCGTAACGATATCCCCAGCGGACACGGCGATCCCGTTCAGATGGGTAATCGTCAGCGTCCCGCCTGAGCCATTATGGTCGTTACTTAGAACATCAATGGTGGTTTGGCCGGTAGGGAACAGCGTCGCAGAATCGGCATTGGCCACGACATCAGTTTGCACGCTGTTAGCTGCGATCAGCAGGTTGGAATCATAGCTGCTGTCCGACACATCCGCGACGCCGATCCGGATCGTATTGACGATCCCGGGAACTATATTCATGGTCAGGGTCATGGTGACCGTCAGGCCATCCATTTCCGTGTTATAGTCATCGCCTGAGTTATCGAGGAACAGGTTTTCATTGTTGGTGCTGTTGACGTTACCGGGATCGGCGTCGCCGTTGCCCACGGCCAAATCCACCTGTGCGCCGTTGACCCAGACGCCGACGAAATCCTGATAGACCGAGTTTTGGAACTCTGGGTATTCTTCGGACGAAAAGACGAACTGCATCGTCATCTGAGTCACCGTGGGGTCATCGACGGTGAAGCTGACGTCTAGATAGGACGCATCATAGGTATTGGTCCCGGCTGCCGCGTTGAAATCAGAGTTGTTATTCTGACCCGAGGTGTTGGTTGATGTGCTTCCTGATCTATTGGGATCACCGCCGGAACGGGTAAAGTGATTGGCGCGTCCGGTGGACAGAATAACGCCGGAATCGCCGGGTGTCGCGCCCGGCGCGAGTGCATCGCCGTTCGAATAGATTGCCGATGATCGATTATCACCTGTATAATTCGCGCCAACAACGGTTACCCCGTCGCCAAAAATCGTCTGCGCCATTTGAACGGCGGACGCGTTTGTTTGATAGCCTAGCTCGGCTCCGGTTGCCATTTTCTGCCCCAACCCTTGAATTAATGAGGCAGTTCGCCCGGCCGCAGGGGTTTTCCCTGTCCAGACAAAACAGATGGCCGCGTCGTTGCGCGATCCGGTTTTGGTCAGTCTTTTGCGACTGTACTGCTAAACGCCCTGCCTCGGGTCATATTATTACCCCAGGCGTACCATGCTAAATGACCGTGTGTTAAGTACATTTGAGCGCAAAGGGGTTGGCATCGCGACCTTTTCGTCACAAATGTGGCAGTAAGATGACCGGATGCCAGAGCCCAAGAGGACCCCATGACCCAGACCGATGCCGCCCGCCTGACTGCTGACCTGATCCGTTGCCCATCGGTAACACCTGAAGAAGGTGGTGCCTTGGTCCTGTTGGAACAGGTGCTGTCAGAGGCCGGGTTCACCTGCACCCGTGCAGATCGCGGTGGGATCAGCAACTTGTTTGCCCGGTGGGGGGGTAAGGGGCACGCGCGCACCTTTGGGTTCAACGGGCACACGGACGTTGTGCCATTGGGGGACGAGGCCGCGTGGACCATGGCACCCTTTGGCGCCGAGGAAAAAGATGGCTTCATGTACGGGCGCGGAGCCACGGATATGAAATCGGGTGTTGCGGCTTTTGCGGCGGCGGCAATTGATTTCGTGCGTCAGACACCACCGGATGGCGCAGTGATCCTGACCATCACTGGCGATGAAGAGGCCGACGCGCTAGATGGAACCACGGCGTTGCTGGATTATATGGCGGATGCGGGCGAGGCGATGTCGGTCTGTCTGGTGGGTGAACCAACTTGTCCCGACACCATGGGTGAGATGATCAAGATCGGACGTCGGGGATCTATGACGGCATGGTTTACCGTGACAGGCGTGCAGGGGCATTCCGCCTATCCGCATCGGGCCAAGAATCCGCTGCCCGCCATCGCACGGTTGATGGATCGCCTGGCCAGTCATGAGTTGGATCAGGGGACCGATCATTTTGATGCGTCGACCTTGGCCGTGGTGACGATCGACACGGGAAATCCAGCCACCAATGTGATTCCAGCTCAATGCACCAGCGCCGCGAATATCCGGTTCAATGACACCCATACCGGGGCAGGCCTGACCGCGTGGTTGCAAGGCGAAGCGGATGCTGTCGCGGAAGAATTTGGCGTCAAGATCGAGATGAAGGTCAAGATTTCTGGTGAGAGCTTTTTAACGCCCCCCGGTGCATTGTCGGATCTGGTGTCCTCCTCGGTTGAGGCAGCGACTGGGGTCAAACCCGTTCTTTCGACCACGGGCGGCACGTCGGATGCGCGGTTCGTCAAGAACCATTGTCCCGTTGTGGAATTTGGGTTGGTGGGGCGCACTATGCACCAAGTTGATGAACGGGTTGAGGTGGCGCAGATCCATCAGCTGAAAGAAATCTACACCCGCATTCTGCGAGACTATTTTGCATGAGCTTCGTGATTGAAGTGACGCAGGATCGCGCGGCGTGTTTTGCCCTGCGGTTCAAGGTGTTCGTCGAAGAGCAAGGCGTGCCCGTCGAAGAAGAGATTGATATCATGGACGAGGTCGCGGTGCATATGCTGGCCTCAATCAATGGCAAACATGTAGGCACAGCGCGGGTGCTGTTTGAAGGCGACACAGCCAAGATCGGCCGGGTCTGTGTGGTGCCAGAGGGACGCGGTACTGGACTAGGTGCGGCCTTGATCCAAGAAGGTGTCGCCATCGCGCGTCGCCAAGCGGGTGTGCACAAAGTCAAACTTGGTGCGCAGATTCAGGCCTTGGGATTTTATGAAAAACTCGGGTTCAACGCCTTTGGCCCAACATATCTGGACGCCGGGATCGAACATCGGGACATGGGGCTGTCGCTGGTATGAAACGAACTTTGGTCATCATGGTCAAGGAACCGCGTCCGGGGCGGGTCAAGACCCGGTTGGGGCGCGATATTGGGCTTGTGGGCGCGGCGTGGTGGTTTCGTCATCAGACCCGGCGTTTGATCCGGCGCCTTCGGGATCCCAGATGGCAGATCGTTCTTGCGGTATCCCCAGATCGCGAGGGACTAACCAGTCGGGTCTGGCCCGCTGATCTGATGCGGGCGCCACAAGGGCGCGGAGATCTGGGGGATCGTATGGCCCGCATGTTACGCGGTATGCCACCCGGACCGGTGTGTCTGATCGGGGCGGATATTCCGGATGTAACGCCTGCGCATGTCGCGCGGGCTTTTGCAGCGCTGGGCGATCATGATGCGGTGTTTGGGCCCGCACCGGATGGCGGGTATTGGTTGATCGGGGCCAAACATGGGGCAACTCTGCCCAAGGGGCTGTTCTACGATGTGCGGTGGTCAACAGAACATGCGCTGAGCGACACGCTGGCGACCTTACCCAACTTGCGGGTGGCGATGATTGATACCTTGCAAGATGTGGATACTGTGGCGGACTTGCGCGACTGATCCCGGTCTGGTCGCTTTTGCTCATGACCTTGTCACAGAGGCATGATAGGGCATGGGTATGACTCGTATTCCGACAAAGGAAGAGATCCTCGAATGGATCTCGACCAACCCGACCCTCACCTCGAAACGTGATATTGCTAAGGCCTTTGGTATCAAAGGCCCGGATCGCATTGACCTGAAACGGGTTCTGCGTGAGCTGGAGGCTGACGGCCATCTGGAAAAGCGCAAACGTAGTTATGGTGATCCGGACCGTTTGCCACCTGTTTCGGTGCTGGTGGTTAAACGCCCCAATGGCGATGGCGACCTGTACGCACAGCCGATGGAATGGCATGGCGAAGGTGTGGAACCCGTTGTTCTGGTGATCCCACGCGCCAGCGACCCGGCTTTGGGCGAAGGTGACCGCATTCTAGGGCGTCTCACCTTGGTCAAGGGTCAGGATCACCATTATGAGGCGCGCCTGATCCGCCGGATCGGAACCAATCCTAAACGTATTCTGGGCGTTTTCCGCAAACGCAGCGAAGGCGGGCGGATCGTGCCTATCGACAAATCATCCAGCAACGAATGGACTGTGCCAGAGGGCGCTCTTCTTGGTGCGAAAGATGGAGAGTTGGTCGAGGCGGAACAAGCCGGACCCAAGTCGCGTATGGGCTTGCCCAAGGCGCGAATCGTGGAGCGGTTGGGTGACCCAAGCGCGCCCAAGGCGGTGTCGCTGATTGCGATTTACCAGCATGGCATCCCGGATGGGTTCCCAGACAAGGTAATTGCTGAGGCCGACGCGGCCAAGCCAATGGGGTTGAATGGACGCGAAGATCTGCGTGACATGCCGCTGTTGACTATCGACCCCTCGGATGCACGCGATCACGACGATGCCTGTTATGCCCACGCAGATGAGGATCCCAAGAATCCGGGCGGTCACATCGTCTGGGTCGCGATTGCGGATGTTGCGGCCTATGTGAAGCCGGGAACAGCACTGGACCGTGAAGCACGCAAGCGGGGCAATTCATCATATTTCCCGGATCGCGTCGTGCCGATGTTGCCGGATCGTTTGTCGGGGGATTTGTGTTCGCTTCACGAGGGCGTGCCGCGCCCCTGTATGGCGGTACGCATGCAGTTGGATGCGGATGGCAACAAGCTGTCGCACCGGTTTGTGCGCGGGTTGATGCGCTCTGCCGCGTCATTGCATTACGCCGAGGTGCAGGATGCCATTGATGGCAACCCCAATGACCGCACCGGACCACTATTGGAACCGGTTCTGATGCCGCTCTATGCGGCATATGCCGCCTTGGTCAAAGCACGGACTGCGCGCCAACCCTTGGATCTGAATCTGCCCGAACGCAAGATCATGCTAGATGAGGATGGCACAGTCGCCTCGGTCAATTTTCGCGAGCGTCTGGATGCACACAAGCTGATCGAAGAGTTCATGGTGCTGGCCAATGTGGCTGCTGCCGAAACCTTGATTGCTAAGAAAACCCCGTTGTTGTTCCGCGTGCACGAAGAACCGGCACCTGAAAAGCTGAATGCGTTGCGTGAGACGGCGCAGGCAGCGGGCTTGAACCTAGCCAAGGGGCAGGTTCTACAGACACGGCATCTGAACGCGCTGTTGAATGCGGCGGCGGGCACGGATGATGCGGAGCTGATCAATATCTCGACGTTGCGATCGATGACGCAGGCCTATTATGGCGCGCAGAACTTTGGCCACTTTGGCCTGGCTTTGCGCAATTATGCGCACTTTACCTCGCCCATTCGGCGCTATGCTGACTTGATCGTGCATCGGGCGTTGATCACGGCGCACGGATGGGGCGACGACGGATTGCGCCCCGAAGAGATTGAGCAGCTGGAAGACACCGGCACCCATATTTCCGAGACCGAGCGCCGGTCGATGATTGCAGAACGCGACACGACAGATCGTTATCTGGCCGCCTATCTGAGCGAACGGGTTGGCAATGAATTCTCTGGCCGGATCAGTGGGATCGCGCGGTTCGGGGCCTTTGTGAAGTTGGATGAAACTGGGGCGGACGGGCTGGTGCCGGTGCGGACCTTAGGGCGCGAGTTCTTCCACTTTGACCAAGAGGCGGGTACGCTGATGGGGTCAGACACGGGATTGATCATTTCGATTGGTCAGCGCGTAACTGTGCGACTGGCCGAAGCTACACCAATCACAGGCGGGTTGGAGCTGGAGCTGCTGGCGATCGAAGACAAGGCCATGCCCAAATCACGCAGCCCTGCAGGCCGAACGAACAGTCGCCGCAAATCGGTCAAAGCCAAGCACAAACGCGATAAGATCAAGCGCAAGGTCGAACGTCGTCGCTAAGATTTTAAGTGATATGTCAGCGCACGCGCGATGAGCCAACCATGACGGTTCGGGTCGATTTGGCCCGGATCATCAAACAATAGCGCGCGGGTGCCTTCGATTCGATCAAGACCGGGAAAGGCGTGTTGGTAATCGGGCATCAGGCGGCTTTGACAATGCACGAACAAGCCAAAACCACCCGTCTTGGGCACGCCAAGGCGCAGGGTCGAGCCGCGCGGCGATAGATAAGCGGGTTGGCCCCAGCGCAGATCTTCGGTGATGGTTTTGACACGGGGATCATTGGCGGCGACCTCAAAAATCAGGTCGCGCAGTTGCAATAGACCGGCGCGGGGATCTGGAGGGATCGCCGCAAATGCTGCGGCGACCTTATCTGAGGCAAACGGTGTCATTTTAGCACGATAGCCTGATCCACCCGGTCAATATAGTCACTGAGCACCTGATCGCGTTCAATGCGCCGGCGCAGTTCTGTGCGCACCGGGGTGGCGCGGATCGCGGCCAAAATCGGCGCAACGCTCAGATCCGCCGAGGTCGGGCGCTCTCCCATCAGGAATGGCGACTGCCACAGGAACGCGGTGATGGCCGTGAGATCCTGTTCGACCCGATCAAGCCGCTCGGCCTCGCTAAAGCGGGTGACACCGTGCATATCAAGCCCTTTGATCACCGACTTGCGGATTGAGCCGCTGACAAAGCCACGCGCAAAGCGGGGGATCTCGTGGAAAAACGTATCGCGCAGGTGTGGCCAGACCTGATCGTTGCACCAGCGGTCTGCGACCATTTGAAAATAGAGATGGTCTTCGGCCATCCGAATAAGGGCGCGGGACTGCCCCTTTTGGATGTCGCTGAGGCCCTGATCAAAATTCGCCCCCTGTGATTCCAACCAGTGACGAATGGTGTCACTGTCTGGCATCAACCGCTCGCGGGTGCGCAAAACAGGGAGCTTGCGATGTGGCATTTTGCGCGGATCAAGCATGTCGGAGCGTTGCCAGGACTGACCGGACAGTTCCAGCATATAGGCGGCTTTGACACAAAAGGGGCTGCCACTGAACAGGCCAAACGCGGCGGGGTAGGTGAGTAGGGTGAGCATGAATTTCTCCGTTGTTTGTTGACGGCACCATAGGCGGGGCTAATGACAGTTTCTGTCATTAGGAGTAGAGTAGGATGTGATATGTCCCGCACCGCCCGCCTGTTCCAGTTGATGCAAGTTCTGAGGTCACCGCCGCAGCCCAAAACGGCTGAATCAATGGCGCAGGATTTGGGCGTGTCTGCCCGCACAGTGCACCGTGATATCGAGGCCCTGCGCGGGTTGGGTGCGGTGATTGATGGGGAGGCAGGCTATGGGTTCACCCTGATCGAAGACGCCACATTGCCCCCGCTTGGGTTCACCAATGACGAGCTGGAGGCGCTGGTTCTGGGGTTGCGCGAGGTCGAGCTGATCGGTGACCCGGAACTGGCCAAGGCCGCGGGTCAGGCGTTGCGCAAGCTCAAAGGTCGGCTGCCCCCGCGGCAGTCGCACCGGTTGGCGCATGCCGTGCTGTCGGCCACGCGGTTTGACCGACCGGCCCCTCCGGGGATTGAGGTCAGTCAATTGCGGCAAGCCACGTGGGATGAGCTGGTCGTGGCGCTAGGCTATACCGATGCAAAAGGTGCAGTTACCACACGACGGGTGAGTCCTCTGACCATTCTGTATATGGATCGTGCCAGCATGTTGATTGCCTGGTGCCACTTGCGGCAGGATTTCCGCGCCTTTCGGCTGGATCGCATGCAGGCGTTGACCGTCACCGATGAAAGCTTTCGCCCCAATCGCGTACCATTGCTGCGCAAAGCGCTGGATGGAATCCGGGCTGAGAGTGCAAAATTGGCAGCGGATCGAAAAGAGCGGTGAGTGGACGCTTTTGTCGGCCTCGTATTCGCGGTACGATCAAGCAATCAAAAAATTGAGGCATTTATGAATCGTGTTTTGTTAAAAGGTACTGCAGTCGCGGCAAGTGTTGCCGTTTCTGGTCTTGTTGGACCGGTTGCTGCGGACAGTGTTGAACGTTCTTTACGGCCGGTTGAACGACCATATTTGGGACCGTTGCAATTGGCGTCTATCACCGTGGTCGAATCGATCCGCCCGGTTTTGCGGCCTGCAACGCTTGGCCAAAAATCTGTGCAATTGGCAGCGGCAGACGGTGGGTTTCAGGATTGGATCGTTGATTTTAGAACCCGTGCAATCACGCAAGGCATTTCGATTGCAACATTGGACCGGGCGTTCAAAGGGGTTCACTATGATCCAGAGGTCATCAAACGGGACCGGAACCAATCTGAATTTACCAAAACCATCTGGGATTATTTGGATAGTGCAGCATCACCCACCCGGATTCGCAATGGGCAAGCGGCCCTCAAGAAACACGACAAAACACTGACCCGGATCGAGGCCAAGTATGGTGTCGACAAAGAAGTGGTTCTGGCGATCTGGGGACTTGAGAGCGCATATGGCACCTTCAAAGGATCCAAGGATGTCGTGCGTTCACTGTCCACGCTGGCCTATGATGCGCGACGCAGTGCGTTTTTCGAGCAGCAGTTGGTGGCCGCGTTGAAGATCTTGCAGGCTGGCGATGTTGACCCGCGCAATATGACCGGCAGTTGGGCCGGGGCCATGGGGCACACCCAGTTCATCCCGACTTCGTACCTTGATTATGCGGTGGATTTTACCGGCGATGGCAAACGAGACATCTGGTCAGAGGATCCAACAGACGCATTGGCCTCAACAGCCGCCTATCTGGCCAAATTCGGCTGGGTCAAAGGCCAACCTTGGGGGGTCGAGGTGACGCTACCCAAAGGGTTCAATTACCGGTTGGCCGACCGCAAGATTGAAAAGCGGCCCCGCGATTGGGCTGATCTGGGGGTACGCGATACCAACGGAAAAGTGGTGCCCAATCATGGCAAAGGATCAATCCTATTGCCCGCAGGCGGTCAGGGCGCGGCTTTCATGATCTTTAAGAACTTTGAAGTCATCGAACGTTACAACACAGCTGATGCCTATGTCATCGGCGTCGGGCACTTGAGCGACCGCATCAAGGGTGGTGCACCGATTCAGGCAGATTGGCCACGTGGGGATCGCGCCTTGACCCTGAAGGAGCGCGAAGAGATGCAGCGTCGCCTAACTGCAAAGGGGTTCGATACTCAGGGCATCGACGGCAAAATTGGACCTAAAACGATTGATGCGGTGCGATCTTACCAGGTTGCGCAAGGCCTTGTGCCGGATGGGTATGCGTCGCTCTCGTTGCTGACCAAGCTGCGCTAAGCTCACTACAGTCTGACACAATGAAAAGGGGCGCTCCGATAGATCGGAGCGCCCCTTTCTGTTGAGATCTAGCTTTTGTGCTTAGCTGGGGCTCATACCGCGCAAGCGTTCAGAGCGACGGCGCAACAGTTCAACCACAGTCAGCAGCGCGATTGAGATCACCACAAGGATGGTTGCAACAGCGAGGATGGTGGGTGAGATCTGTTCACGCAGGCCCGTGAACATCTGCCAAGGCAGGGTTTTCTGACGGGCAGAACCAACGAACAGGACCACAACCACTTCGTCAAAGGATGTGATGAAGGCAAACAGGCCCCCTGAAATCACGCCCGGCAGGATCAATGGCATCTGAACCCGGAAGAAGGTTGTCATAGGGTTGGCACCCATATTGGCCGCAGCACGTGTCAGTGACCGGTCAAAGCCCACCAGCGTTGCGGTTACAGTGATGATCACAAACGGAATACCAAGCACGGCGTGTGCCAGAACAATCTTGATGTAGCCAACGACTGTCTTGGACAGGCCGATCGTACCTTCGAGGAACCCGCCAACCTGCGAGTAGAAGAAGAACATGCCCGTTGCAGAGATGATCAAAGGCACAATCATCGGTGAAATCAGGATCGCCATGATCGCGCGACGTCCGGGAACGTGGCTTTGGCTCAGACCAATCGCAGCCAAGGTTCCCAGTGACACCGAGATGACAGTGGCGATGGGGGCAATGATCAACGAGTTACGGAAGCTAAGTTGCCAGTCCGAGCTGTTAAAGAAGTTCCGATAGTGCTTGAGCGAATACCCTTCGGGATCAAGGCTGAGCATTTCTGGCGTGAAGGTAAAGAAATCCTGAGCGTTGAAGGAAAGCGGCAGGACCACCAGAATTGGGGTGATCAGGAAGACAAAGATCGCCCCACATATCACCCGGAAGGTGTAGTGCCACAGCACCTGACCAGGGGTCAGATACGGTACCAGGTGGCCACGATAGCGGCATTCGCCGATCCAGAAGATGAACCAGCTAAAGAACCAGCCCATCAAAAGGCCCATGATGCCCGAGGAAATCCCCCCGGTTACATAGCCAGCGACGCCAAAGGCGAGCAGGATGATCCAACGGACCACCTTTTCCTTACTGCGCATCAGCAGGGCGACATAGGTTAGGATGGTCAGAAGGACTGCACCGACGATAAAGCCGGTGAAGGTGCTGCCTTGGGCTGTGCCGATAAAAATCCCGGCAAAGCCTCCGGCGAGGGATGTGATGCCTGCAGTAAAGGAGGCGGAGCGGGGTTCAACAGGTGTAAGTGACATCTTGGTTTATCCCAGCTTCACGTTGTCGATGCCGACGATCTTGTCGTAGGCCCAGTAAAGGATCAGCACGACCACCAGCAGGATCGAACCCAGTGCGGCCGCAAGACCCCAGTTGAGCGAGCTCGAAATGTGGAAGGCAATCCGGTTCGAGATGAAGACACCTTTGGTGCCGCCAACCAGTTCAGGTGTGATGTAGTAGCCAATCGCAAGGATGAACACGAGGATCGACCCCGCGCCGATACCGGGGATGGATTGGGGGAAGTAGACCCTCCAGAATGCCGTCCAATTGGTTGCGCCCAACGATTTCGCAGCGCGCAGGTATGTCGGCTGGATGGTTTGCATCACGGAATACATCGGCAGGATCATGAACGGCAGCAGAATGTGGGTCATCGCGACGATGGTACCGAACTGGTTGTTGATCATGACCAGACGCGCATCATCCGCGACCAGGCCCAGCCAGACAAGGGTATCGTTGATGACCCCCTGTTGTTGCAGCATCACTTTCCAGGCTGAGGTCCGCACCAGAAGCGAGGTCCAGAATGGCAGCAGAACAAGGATCATCAGCAGGTTGGCGCTGCGCGAGGGCAGGTTAGCCAGGATCCAGGCCACGGGGTATGCCAGAATGATACAGCTGACGGTGATCATCATCGACATGAACAGCGTGCGCTTGAACAGGGTGATATAGATCTGCTCGTTCTCGGGCCGCCATTCGGGCCCTTCGGTGCCGTTTTGAAGGTCTGCAGCGTTCAGGAAGTAGCCAGCAGTGTATTTCGAAGAATAGGTCTGAATTGTGCGCCAAACCTCTGGGTCACCCCAGCCTTTGGCAATCTTGATGAACTTTTCTTGATAGGGTCCATCATTTTCGAGATCCCATTTCTTTGCCTTGCGGCCCGCTTTGCGGAACAAGGAAGAGATCCCGGGTTTTTCATAGTTCAGGCGGCTGCCAACGCGAGTGTGGATCTTGGCCTCGGCGGCGGCCTGCATATCAATCGCCAGCGCTGTGAAAATAGCCTCGTCTGGGATTTGGCCGCTGTCGGCATCCCAATCCTGAAGCGCGATGACAGTGTTTGGCAATGTTCTGGAAACGATATCATTTTCAACCGAACGGAACAGCATCTGCCCGATCGGGACAATGAACGTTAGCAATACGAATAGCAGCAGAGGGGCAATGAGCATCAATGCGCGCATCTTCTGGCGGCGAAGGGCCCGTGACAGGCTGCGCTTCAGCGGCGTGCCATCGGCGGCCAAAACTGGGCCGGTGTCTGTGGTGTCGCTCATGGGGTTCCCCGTTGGTCTTGGTGGAAGAGACGTCTCTGGTCGGCCTTTATTGGCCGTTATTAGGCTCAGAGGGTCTGTGAGGGGGCAATTTGCGCCCCCTCACGGTTTTCAGATCGAATTATTTAGCCAACCATGCCTGGAATTTTGCATCCAGATCATCGCGGTTGTCTGCCCACCATTCGTAGTCATAGATGTGGACGTTGGACGCGTTCGCCGGATCAGTCGGCATGTGCGGTGCCATGTCGATACCCAGGGTTTCGTGCTTACCAACCAGTGGTGCAGACGATTTACGTGCAGGACCGTACGAGATGTACTTGGCCTGGTCTGCCAGACGCTGTGTGTCTGTCGCGAACTTGAGGTAGTCCAGAGCACGCGCTTTACGCTCGGGGCTCAGGCCTGCTGGAATGATCCAACCGTCCAGATCGAACGATTGCATGTCCCACAGCATACCAATTGGCTGGTTCTGCTCAGCAATCGCCGAGAACAGACGACCGTTGTAGGTCGAACCCATGACAACTTCGCCATCGGCCAGCAACTGGGGTGTTTCCGCACCAGCGGTCCACCAAACTACATCGTTCTTGATGGTGTCGAGTTTGGCCAGCGCGCGATCTACGCCCTCTGGGGTACTCAGAACATCATAAAGCTCGTCTTTGGCAACGCCGTCGCAGTACAGAGCCCATTCGACGTTGTCGATTGGACGCTTTTGCAGCGAACGCTTGCCTGGATACTTTGTGGTGTCAAAGATGTCGCAAACGGTGGTAGGTGCGGTGTCGCCAACCATATCGGTACGGTAACCGAACGTGGTTGAATACACGATCTGCGGTACAAAGCAGTCGCTGACGAGCAGGTCACCAAAGTCGTCGCTTGCCGATGTGCCATCAGGTGCAGCGGCCAGAACAGCGTCGTGATCCAGCTCTTCGGCCAGACCTTCGTCGCACAGGCGCATGGCGTCAGATGCAACAACGTCAACAACATCCCATGTGACGTTGCCCGCTTCGTTCATCGCGCGAATTTTGGCAACAGCTTCAGCTGAGCTTTCGTCGTTGATGATCGTTACGCCGGTATTTTCGGAGTAGGGCTTGTGATAGGCGTTCAGCTGTGACGCTGAGTATGCGCCGCCCCATGAGACGATGGTCATCTCGTTGGCCATGTCCTCGGCTGCTACTGCACCAGCTGCGAAGCCAAGCGCGGTCGTCGCCATCAGGGTTTTGGTCAGGTTCATGTAACTCTCCCGGTTGTGCCCGTTTTTAAAGTTATGAAGGGCCGGTTGAACGGGCAACGTTGCCCGGCCCCGTGTTCATCGCCCTCAAAGTGGTTTGGGGCGACATTCGATGCTTACGCGTCGAGCGCGCGGCAATCTTCGGATAGCCAGCCGATTTCGATCTGGGTTCCCGGCTGCAGACGCACCTGATCAGGCGCGTTGCGTGTTTTGATTACAAACTCGTCGTTTCCAGCAACGCGCAGACGCGTGCGGAAGATGTCGCCCATGTAAATGAACTCAAGCACTTCGGCTTTGAGGGTATGCGCGCCTTCGGGCATCCGGTCTTTGTTGTATTCCACGCGCTCAGGGCGGATGGAAACACGGGTGCGTTCACCAGGCTTGGAGACGTTGATAGGTTTGCAGTCGATCAGCTCACCATCATCCAACTGCACCAGAGCGATGCCATTGTTGATCTCTTTGACGGTGCCTTCGAGCGTGTTGTTTTCACCGATGAACTGCGCAACAAAGCTATTCTCGGGCTCTTCATACAGTTTGTCAGGCGGTGCCAGCTGCTGAATGCGGCCATCATCAAACACGGCCACGCGATCGGACATCGTCAGAGCTTCGGTTTGGTCATGGGTCACGTAGACCACGGTGATGCCAAGACGGTGCGCCAGATGGGTGATTTCGAACTGCATCTTTTCCCGCAGCTGCTTATCCAGCGCGCCAAGCGGTTCGTCCATCAGAACCAGTTCCGGTTCAAACACAAGGGCGCGGGCCAAAGCGATCCGCTGTTGCTGACCGCCAGACAGTTGCGCCGGACGACGGCCCCCAAAGGCCCCCATTTCGACCATATCGAGGGCGCGCTTTACTTTTTCTTCGCGCTCGGACTTGCCCATTTTGCGCACTTCGAGCGGAAAGCTGAGGTTCTCGGCAATCGTCATGTGGGGGAATAGAGCGTAGTTCTGGAACACCATGCCAATGCCACGTTTGTGGGGCGGGATGTTATTGATGGATGTTCCACCAAGCCGGATATCGCCATGCGTCGCGGTTTCAAAACCGGCAAGCATCATCAGGCAAGTGGTTTTGCCAGAGCCTGAGGGGCCGAGCATTGTTAGAAACTCACCCTTCGGCATAACGAGGTTAAGATCTTTTACGACCAGATTTTCGCCGTCGTAGCTTTTTTGCACGCGTTCAAATTCGACGAATGCATCATTGCTGGATGATTGAGACAATGCCAGCTCCCTGAGATTATATTACCGCAGTCTATGCCGCTTTGATCAAACTAAAGCGCGCAATTGTGCAGGACGCAACAGGTTTACGACGCATGGAGGCCAAATAGCGGCCTTTTTCAGTCGGTTGGGGATCAGAAATTTCGAAATCCCGGTTAGTGTAAAACAAAGCAGCCGGTCACGTTTAAAGGTGTCCGGCTGCTTTGCTGCTTAAATTACAGGCGTTTGTGCCCGACGAGTTGCCGTATCGTCAGGATGCGGCTTTCATCAGGTCCTTGTCGATCAAGTCCTGATGCGCTTCGTCCAGAGATTTGCGGATTCGGCGAATCATTTCGTCGATATCAGCCGGAGACAGAATCAGTGGTGGCGAGATAATCATGCGATCGCCCACGTGGCGCATGATCAGGTTGTTGCCAAAGCACCGATCACGGCAAACATAGCCAACAGTGCCGGGTGCAGAGGCAAACTTCGCACGCGAGGCTTTGTCTGGGGTCAGTGCAATCGACGCCATCATGCCAACGATCTTGGCCTCTCCAACCAAGGGGTGGTCCATCAGGCCCTCCCACTTCTCCTTCAAATAGGGGCCTGCGACTTGCTGTACGTGCCCTACAATGTCTTCTTCTTCGATGATGCGCAGGTTCTCTAGCGCCACCGCAGCAGCAACCGGATGGCCAGAGTAGGTGTAGCCGTGGTTGAATTCGTCCTGCCCAATAACAGCGGCGACCTCGTCACACACGATCGAGCCACCGATGGGCGCATAGCCAGAGCTGAGCCCCTTGGCGATTGTCATGATATGCGGCTGGATTCCAACCGTCTGTGACCCAAACCAGTTTCCAGTGCGGCCAAAGCCACAGATGACCTCGTCAGCGATCAACAAGATCTCGTATTTATCACAGATCCGCTGAATTTCGGGCCAATAGGTGTCGGGGGCAACGATGACCCCGCCGGCTCCCTGTACAGGTTCCGCGATAAAGGCCGCGACGCGGTCTTCGCCCAGTTCCAAAATGGCTTCTTCCAGTTCTTGAGCACAGGCTAGGCCGAATGCTTCGGGAGTGGCGTCTCCACCCTCGGCCCACCAATTTGGCTGACTGATGTGGTGGATGTCCGGAATCGGCAGTCCCCCTTGCGCGTGCATCGGCGCCATGCCCCCCAAGGACCCGCTGCCAACAGTTGATCCGTGGTAAGCGTTCTTGCGGCTGATGATCACCGATTTTCCCGGTTTACCTTTGTTTGCCCAATAGGTGCGAACCATCCGGATATTGGTGTCATTGGCCTCAGATCCACCACCGGCGAAAAAGACGTGGTTCAGATCACCGGGGGCCAGCTCTGCGATTTTGTTGGCCAAGGCGATTGCGGGAACATGTGTCGTCATAAAGAACGAGTTGTAATACGGCAGTTCCCGCATCTGACGGGCGGCAACATCGGCCAGCTCGTCGCGGCCATAACCGATGTTTACGCACCACAGACCCGCCATGGCATCCAGGATTTCTTCGCCTTCGCTATCGGTCAAATAGATTCCCGAAGCGCGTGTGATCACTCTCGCCCCTTTTTTTGCCAATTCATCATTGGCGGTAAAGGGGTGCATGTGGTGGGCTGCATCCAACGCCTGAAGCTCAGCCGTGGGCAGGTGATTGGTGATGGTCGACATGGCGATCTCCGGTAAAATGTTTGCCACGTAGAATATGATCAAATTTCAGGCTGTCAATTGCGTCGTTGCCTTAACGTGCTTCTGATAGAACCTCGATCATCATCTCGGTGCCCTGAGAAACGTCTTGTTCCATAGCCTTGGCCACACCATCGGCGTCACGATTGCGCATCGCGACCAACATATCTTTGTGGCGATCCGGCAAGTTTTGGGTGCCGAATCGCCCACACACCACCCGCAACGAGGGACCGAATCGCAACCACAACCGGTCTGCCAGATCCATCATAATCGGTGCATTGGCATGGGCATAAAGTGCCGTGTGAAAGGCATGGTTAAAGCGCAGGTATTTTGGAACATCCCCGGCTGCAATCGCCGCATCTAGAGCCTGATCAAGGGTTTCCAACTGATCAATATCGGCTGTCGTCACGCGTTGCGCGGCACGACGGGCCAGTTCGGACTCGATTGATATCCTTACATATATAAGCTGCTCGATGTCGTTGGCAGACAGAACCGGCACACTGACCCGACGATTGCCTTGGAACATCAACGCCCCATCCGAGATCAAACGGCGGATCGCTTCGCGTACGGGTGTCATGCCGACCCCCAGCGAATCTGTCAGTCCTTGAATCGTTACAGCCTGTCCCGGGGCCATCTCTCCGAACAGGATTTGGGCCTTGAGCGTCTGATACACCTGCTCGTGGGCAGGTTTTTTCCCCTCAGTTTGGGTTTTTTCTGCGGTGCTATTTTTGATCATATTCAAAGGACTTAACTCGATTTCAACCCGGTGGCACAGGTGGCCATTTTCGCTGATGACCATAAACACTGTTGCCGCAGAAGGCAAAACTTGATCAAATCCCCGCAGGCGGGAGCATACCCGTTCCTTGCAGGGAGACACTCAATGACACTCAAAATGCTGACACTCACTGGCGTACTTGCGCTGAGCACATCCATGGCCTTCGCCGAAGAAGTCCGGGTGTACAATTGGTCTGACTACATCGACGAAGAGTTACTGGAAAAGTTTGAAACTGAAACGGGCATCAAGCTGATCTACGATGTATTCGACAGCAACGAAGTCCTGGAAACCAAGATGCTTGCGGGTGGATCCGGCTATGATGTCGTTGTTCCGTCTGGCACATTCCTACAACGCCAAATTCAGGCAGGTGCTTTTCAAAAGCTGGACACCAGCAAGCTGAGCAATGCCGGCAACCTGTGGGATGTGATTCAAGATCGCACCTCGGGCTATGATCCAGACAACGCCTATTCCATCAACTACATGTGGGGCACCACCGGGCTGGGTGTAAACGTTGGCAAGGTCAAAGAAATCTTGGGGGATGACGCCCCAGTCAGCAGCATGGATCTGGTTTTAAAGCCGGAAAACATGGAAAAGCTGGCTGCTTGTGGCGTGCATTTCTTGGATGCGCCGAGCGAAATGATCCCGATGGTTTTGCAATACCTTGGCGAAGATCCCGATAGCCACGACAAGGATGTGATTGCCAAGACCGAGCCGGTATTGTCAGCAGTCCGCCCCCATATTCAGAAATTCCACAGCTCGGAATACATCAATGCGCTGGCCAATGGTGACATCTGCGTTGCAGTTGGTTGGTCTGGCGACATCCTGCAGGCCCGCGATCGCGCTGCCGAGGCGGAAAATGGTGTCGAAATCGCCTATAACGCGTTTTCGCAAGGCTCTCTGATGTGGTTCGACCAAATGGCCATTCCAGTTGACGCCCCGAACCCAGACGGTGCGCATAAGTTCCTGAACTTTATTTTGGATGCCAACAATATGGCCGCAGCGTCGAACTATGTGTACTACGCCAACGGCAACAAGGCCTCGCAAGCGCATCTGGAAACGGACGTGATCGACGACCCTGCGATCTATCCCAGCGAGGAGACGATGAAGAATCTGTACATCACCACGCCGTATCCCGCGAAAACGCAGCGGGCAGTAACCCGTCTTTGGACCAAAGTTAAGTCAGGCATCTAATCTCTGATTTCAAAAAACCGAGGCGGGCCGCAGTGGCCCGTCTCAGTGGCCTGTGTTGCACGCACGGGAAATATACGGGGGTCCACCTTGAATACATCCGTCTTTGCACCTTGGGAAGATCCCAATGCCAAGCCATTGATCAGCTTTCGAAATGTCACGAAACGCTTTGGGTCTTTTACCGCGATCGATAACCTGTCTCTGGATATCTTTGAAAAAGAGTTTTTCGCCCTGTTGGGGCCATCGGGTTGTGGCAAAACCACGATGATGCGGATGCTGGCGGGGTTTGAAACCGTCACCGAGGGGACAATTGAACTGGCGGGGCAAGACATTGCCGCCGTGCCTCCCAACAAGCGGGCGGTGAACATGATGTTCCAGTCCTACGCGTTGTTTCCACATCTCAGCGTCTGGGAGAATATTGCTTTTGGTCTGCGCCGGGACAAAATGCCGAAACAGGATCTTGAGGCCCGCGTCGAAGAGATGCTCAAGCTGACCCGGCTAGAGAAATTCGCCCGTCGCAAACCGCACCAGATTTCAGGCGGCCAACGCCAACGTGTCGCTCTTGCGCGATCTTTGGCCAAGGCCCCAAAGCTGTTGTTGTTGGACGAACCTTTGGGGGCGTTGGACAAAAAGCTGCGTCAGGATACGCAGTTCGAATTGATGGATATTCAGGAAAGCACCGGCACAACCTTTGTGATCGTGACGCATGACCAAGAAGAGGCGATGACCGTCGCCTCCCGGGTGGCTGTCATGGACGAAGGGTTGTTGAAGCAGGTGGCCACCCCAGACCGGATTTATGAAACGCCAAACTCTGTTTATGTGGCTGACTTCATTGGGGATGTGAACATCATCCAAGGTCGGACCACGACAGCAAACGAAGGCACCTATCGCGTGGATTGGGCAGAAGGGCAGGCGGCCTTGAACGCAACATCCGCGACCGAATTTTCCAACGATCAGACCTGCCATCTGGCGATCCGACCAGAAAAGATAACCATTACAGCCGACCGTCCTGAAAACGCGGATAATGTCGTTCAGGGCAAAGTTCACGACATTGCCTATCTGGGGAATCTGTCCACCTATTATGTTGAACTGTCGAACGGCACGATGATCAAAGCACAGGCGGCAAATACACGTCGGATTTCGCGCCGCTCCTTTACTTGGGAAGACCCCGTTTGGCTGTCTTGGACGGCCACGGCGGGTGTTCTGCTGGCGAACTGATGCGCCGCTTTGTTCTAATCGCTGTTCCTTACGTGTGGCTGTTGGCGCTGTTTCTGGTGCCGTTTGTCATCGTCTTCAAAATTTCCCTGTCGGATGCAGCCATTGCCCGTCCGCCCTATCTGCCGCAATTTGATTGGGTCTCCGGCTTTGGCGCGTTCCTGGCGGATTTGGATTTCGAAAATTTCATCTTTCTGACTGAGGATAACCTCTATTGGAAAGCCTACCTGAGCAGCGCCAAAATCGCGCTGATTTCTACTTTTTGCACGCTGCTGGTGGGCTATCCGATAGCCTATGCCATGGCGCGTGCACCGGATGAATGGCGTGCCACGCTGATGATGCTGGTGATTTTGCCCTTTTGGACGTCGTTCCTAATCCGGGTTTATGCGTGGATGGGCATTCTCAGCAACGAAGGGTTCTTGAACCAATTCCTGTTGTGGACGGGCATCATTTCGACACCACTGACGATTTTGAATACCAACACGGCGGTCTACATCGGCATCGTTTACACCTATTTGCCGTTCATGATCCTGCCGATCTATGCAGCCCTTGAACGGTTGGATGGCTCGCTGATCGAAGCGGCCGAGGATCTGGGGTGTTCACGGCTTCTGGCGTTTTGGTTGGTCACAATTCCGCTCTCACGACCAGGTATCATCGCCGGATCGTTTTTGGTTTTCATTCCGGTTCTGGGCGAATTCGTTATTCCGTCTCTGCTGGGCGGCTCCGGCACTTTGATGATCGGCAAAGTGTTGTGGGAGGAGTTCTTCTCCAACCGGGATTGGCCAGTGGCAAGCGCGGTGGCGGTGATCCTGTTGTTGATCTTGGTGATCCCGATTGTGCTGTTCCAGCGTAACCAGCAGAAACAAGCGGAGGCGGAGGAATGAACAAGTTAAGTTGGTTCAATGTTGTGTCGCTGACCTTGGGATTCGCGTTTCTCTACATCCCAATGATCATTCTGATCATCTTCAGCTTTAACGAAAGTAAGCTGGTGACGGTTTGGGCAGGCTTTTCGACCAAATGGTATGGTGAGCTGATGCAGAACGAGGCGTTTCTGAACGCGGCATGGGTCACGGTCAAAGTCGCGGTCTTTTCGTCGACAATCGCCACTGTGCTGGGAACCATGGCGGCCTATGTTTTGGTTCGCGGCGGTCGGTTTCTGGGTCGAACCCTGTTTTCCGGCATGATCTATGCCCCGTTGGTGATGCCCGAAGTGATCACCGGTCTGTCGCTGCTGCTGTTGTTTATCGGTATTGGCTTGGATCGTGGGGTTTTGACCATCGTTTTAGCCCACACGACCTTTTCGATGTGTTACGTTTCGGTGGTGGTATCCTCGCGGCTGGTGACGTTTGATCGTTCATTGGAAGAGGCGGCGCTCGATCTGGGGTGTTCAGCGGCCGAGGCGTTTAGATTGGTCACCTTGCCGATCATCGCGCCGGCGGTCATTTCCGGCTGGTTGTTGGCCTTTACGCTGTCTCTGGATGATCTGGTGATTGCATCGTTCACCTCCGGCCCGTCGGCAACGACCCTTCCGATCAAGATCTTTTCGGCAGTCCGGCTTGGGGTTTCCCCTGAAATCAATGCCTTATCGACATTGATGATCGCGGTTGTAACGGTTGGGGTAATCACGGCTTCGCTGGTTTCAAAAAGGGCGACCTTGCGTCAGAAACAGGATGAACAAGCCGCCGCGCGCGAGGCCTAAAGTCACGTCGTGACGAGGCTTTCCAGTTCAATTTCCATGGCACGGGCATAATCGTCCGTGCCATTTTCTGCGCGCCAAAGGCAATAGGCGCTCATCCTCCAATGATACCAAGGCAACAGCTGGCGGAGCCGATCTGACGTATCCGGGCACCCATATGCGGTGATGAAGTGTTCAATTTCATCGGCTGTCAGGGTCTGCCCTCGATATAGAAACTGCATTGCGGGAGACAGGAACAGGGCCAGATCCTCGCAAGGGTCGCCAAGGAGCGGGCATTGCCAATCGATTAAAATCGCCGCGTCGCCTTGGCACAGGATATTCCCGGCAACCGGATCGCCGTGGATTAGCCGGACTTCAGGGCTTTGAGGAACCGCATTTGAGGGACGCAACGCAATGAGCCGCGCGCGATCCTCTGATGTGCATTGCCCGAGTATGGTTTCGGTATGGTCTGCGATTTCGACGCTACCATTGCATCCCTTCGGAGCATTCAGCGTCACCGCAGTTGTATGCAAGTGGCGCAACACGTTTGCCGCGAGGGACGGGTTCTCTCGCCAAGTAGCTCCTGGCGCGTGATCATAAAGCACCCAATGCGCCTGCTCGAACTGTCCCGAATCGCGCAGGTTTGGGACAAAACCAGTGTCAGCCAATGCTTGTAAGCACTGGATTTCACGGGCGGGATCGTTGCGAAACAGGGGGTTGGATTGGGTGGTGCGATACAGCTTAAGCACCAAATCCTCTTTTTGACCCAAAATGCGCCAAACCTGATTGGTTCGCCCGCCGTATAGAGGGGCAAATGTTGCTGGTCCTGTGATCCGTCCACGGTGACGCAGACTGTGAACAAGAGAGGAGGGCGGTGAAATCTGCAGCGGACGTGCTCCGGGTATGCCTGGGGGATACCCCACTGGCTCTCTCTACCCGGTTCATGACGGCTGGATCAAGATCCAGCCCGAACCCCTGTCACCACCGAGGGCAAAATGACCTGCCCCCCTTCCAAAACAAGTGTGATCTGTCCGTTTTGAATTTGGGCTTCGACAATACTGTTGTATGTGGCTGCCGATTGATCCTGTAGCAGCGAATCCTCTTTGTAGCTTTCGACAGAGAAACTGTACAAACCGGTGGGACGTTTGTTGTCGCTGGAATCAAGACCGGCCCAGGTGACTTGCTTTTCCGATAGACCGATGGCTTTGCGTTCCACGATTGTACCGGTCGAATCGCGCACTACCAACTCGGCCCGATCTGCGGTTGCTGCGAATTCAGGCGTAACCGTTATTGGATCCCCCGAATAATGGGCCGGGGCAATGGCGCGCACATCTTTTCCGACCCAGCTGGACAATTCAGCAATATCGGAATTGCCCATTTGGGTCATCAAGTTAGCCAGTGTGTCATTGGTTTTGACCTGCTGCTCGACCATCGAAAACTGGGCCAATTGTGCGGCGTATTCCGCCCCATCCAGCGGTTCCAGTGGATCTTGATTGCGCGCTTGAGCGGTCAGCATATTCAAGAAAGTCTCGAAATCTGACGTCAGTGCACGCTTTTCCGGTGTGCCAGAGGTTTGTGTTGTATTCGACGTCGTTGACGAATTTGGCTGTACGCTCTGCGTTTCCATAATTTATAATCTCACATCGACACCGCTGCTGGTTGCAGAGGGGGTTTTTGTTTCATTGAGAGCAACCTGCTCTTGCTCGGGAGAAGATCCATTTTGATTGCCATGGGACCCATCCGAGTTACCGGATGCGTCGGAATCATCTCCGGCAAAGACAAAACTGATATCGCTGTACCCAAGATCGCGGAATTCATTGGTCAGCTGTTCCAGATTCCGTCGCATCAGGTCGAGCGTTTCAGGCCGTTCAGCTGCAATGGTCATGACCACAGAAGTATCTGTCGTCGTGACCGACATTTTGACTTGCCCCAGTTCTTCGGGGTTCAGGGCAATTTCAACAGGGGGTTGCGTACCGCGCGGCGCGGCTGTCACCATTTGCGCCGCGATGGATCGAATTGCCTCAGGGCGCGTCGCCGGCGTGGTGGCCGATTCGGGACCACTTAACCCCAGTGACACCTGATCAGATATTCTGGAGATCTCTGCCGACGATTCGTCCATGCTCAAATCCGGATCATGTAGAAGAGTCGAAGTTTGTAACCCCTGTGAAATGGAAGGGATGGATTGCCTGCCAGCGATGGAGGGGGCTGTGTTAGAAACAGAAACTGTAGTGTTTCCAGTGTGACCAGACGCGGTTGTTTCCACCATTGTTTTGGCGGCCACGCGATCAGGCCCTGCAGCCTCACCTGTTTCACTACCTTCAGTGGCGCGCGCATGGGTCTTGGCAACAGCTGCATTCAGGCGCGTTCCGGTCGGTATATGAGTCGCATTCAGAGTTTGCGGCGATGGAATCTGCGAACCACCGGAGAGTATTTGCTTACCGTTTCCGGAAGGTGCCGCCTGAGCCGGCGACACAGAGGCGCTAATTGCAGGGATCGTGGAGACATCAGAAAATGCTATGGCAGAATTTGAACGGACGGTTGGCTGCCCCGAAACTTGCACCAACGATGCACCCGGCTTCTGTGCGTTTGCAAAGGGCTCGCTTCCAATCGGAGAGGCTTTGACCCGGGTTTCTTGCGGAATTGCATCAGATGGGATCGCCGTTGATGCGGCCAGTCTTGTTGATTTTCGGGATTCTGATGCACGCGAAGAGACCTGTGATGAAACGTGTTGATCGATCTCTTTAGCCTGAATTGGCTGGCGCGTTGTGTTCGCCGACCCTGCGTCATGCCTTACGTCTCCGTTGGAACGATTCGCATTCAGGAAAACCTGCTCCTGGGCGGAAAGAGCAACTTTTTCGCTCGGTAAATCAGCTTTGCCTGATGGAGATTGACGTTCAAAAGCTCCAGATTCCGGTGCCGAATGAACGCGCTGACTCGGATGGTTAGACCCATTTTGGAGAGCGGTCGGTTCTACAGGTGCGGAACCAATATGAGTCGTGTGCGAATTTGCTGGATGTGCCTGACCCGACAAGCTGCTTGGAAAGACCAGCGAGTCTTTTGGGTTTTGGTTTGGCAGCACGTTGGATTGGGCTGTCATTCCGTTTCCTGCGGCAAACTTTGGGTTCGCTTGATTTGTGCTCATTTGAGGCAGGTTGGGCTGAGTGTGTCTTTGTCCGTTGGCGACCTCACTTGAAACCTGTTGGGTGCGAATGACCTGCTCTGAAAATGGCGTAAGCCCTAAGAGATCACTGTCTAATCGTTGCGTTGCAGCCTTGGATTTGGCCGACCCAGCAGGCGAGGTGTTATTAGGCTCGGAAGCTGCCGCAGAACTCAAAAGGTAGGAGGCTGGCGTATTGTTCCTTGCTCCTTGGTGTGCGGATGTCAGCGCCGTCAATTCAGTGCTCTGGTCCTGAAAAGCGTCTGTGTCTGCGGCGGGCTCGCTCGCTGCAAAAACCTGGGACGTGTTACGATTTGAAGGAAACGACTCCTGAAAGGTCGAAGTTTCAAGCGCAGACCGCGTGGTTGTGGACACGGCGGACCCCGAGTGTGGAATTTCAGTTTCGGAGGTCTCAGGCGGTTCAATCCCAGTTGGTTCGGACTCAGCGGATTGGCCGCCCTTTGCATTGTTTTGACTACCGGGATCATTGGTAAACATGTCAAAGAAGCTTTGGCCAGTTGTCCCCCCCTTTGCTTCGGGTGCTTGCGAAGCTGGAGTTGGAATCCGGGCCTTTTGGGCTTCTGCCACAGGTAAATTCGAGAGCATTTCTGTTCGCTTTTCTTTCAGAGTGCCCTCACCCTGCCTCAAAACCAGTTACCGTTATTTTAACTGCTTGGACGCAATCTCTCGAAAGTGACTCAAAATGGGGAGATTCAATGCAAATCCCGGAAATTCAAACCACCAAACCGATGAACCTAAATCCCAATGAAAAGGCGTTGAAAGACGCGGCAATCAAGCTTGAGGCCACGTTCCTGAGCGAAATGTTGACAGCAGCAGGGATGGGAAAAAGCAGATCAGAATTCGGAGGCGGCGCAGGCGAAGATCAATTCGCGTCCCTTCTGGTGCGTAAACAAGCTGAAAGCATTGCCCAAGCCGGTGGAATCGGTTTGGCGGAAATGCTGTTCAAATCAATGTCCGAGGCCACCAATGACCAATGAAACTGCGAACGAATTGATGATCGCTTTGGATGAACTTTTGGATCTGGAACGCTCTGCTCTGATCGCGGGAGAGCTGAACCAACTGCCCCAAGTGATGGTTGAAAAAGAAAAGCTGATTGAAAAACTGAACGAGTTGGATGCAATCGATCGCGACAGGCTCGGGCCGATTCAAGAAAAAGTTTCACGCAACCAACAGCTGCTGGGCAGCGCGCTAGAAGGGATCAAGGCCGTGAGCGAACGCATGGCAGAATTGCGCAGGGTGCGCAGGGGCTTAGAGACATATGATCAATCCGGGCGCAAAACAAAGATCAACCTGCAACTCAATACCCGTCTGGAAAAAAGAAGTTAATCGCGCGTTTGAAGAAAATTGAAATGAACAGGAAATCGCACTTTAGCAAAGCGTTAGGACATAGCGGGTCATGGTGACCCTGCACTCGAACAGAAGTGGCGCGATACCGGATCAAGGATTTCGCACTCGTCAGAAAGACGTTTCGATACGCCCTAAAGGGTGGATGCAAAACTGGGCGGAACAGCCCAACACAAAAAGGAAAATGCTATGTCCAGCATTCTGACGAACAATGGCGCAATGGTTGCATTGCAGACGCTCAAATCCATCAACTCGAATCTGACAGACACTCAGAACGCGATTTCGACGGGTAAAGAGGTCGCAACGGCCAAGGACAACTCGGCGATTTGGGCCATTTCCAAGGTGATGGAATCGGATGTGTCTGGTTTCAAAGCCGTTTCTGAATCTCTGTCTTTGGGTGGTTCGACTGTTGCAGTCGCTTCGGCCGGGGCGGAACAGATCACAGATCTGCTCAAAGAGATGAAAGAAAAGGTTGTCGCGGCGACTGGCGAAAACGTTGATAATGGCAAAATCAACACTGACGTTCAGGCGATCAAAGACCAAATTACGGACATCATCGAAGGGTCGCAGTTTAATGGTTCAAACCTGCTGAACACTGCGGGTGGCGACATTACTGTATTGTCTTCGCTGAACCGGGATGCGGCCGGCACTGTTACGGCTGACAACATCACCGTTGCATCGGTTGATTTCGAGGCCAACCTCGACCTGACCGGCATTGATGTTACGACTTCGGCAAACGCGGACGGGTCTCTCGCCAACATGGAGGCCCTGATTCAGGCTGCCGTAAACGGCGCATCTGCGCTGGGGGCTTCAGCAAAGCGGATTTCGGACCAAAATGACTTTGTGAGCAAAGTCACGGACGCGATGAAAACCGGCATTGGCTCTTTGGTTGATACTGACATGGAAGAATCTTCGGCACGTCTGAAGGCTCTGCAAACTCAGCAGCAACTTGGTGTGCAGGCTCTGTCAATCGCAAACCAGGCGCCACAGGCTCTGATGCAGCTGTTCCGCTAAGCGGCTTGACCGGGGCGTTCGGCGCCCCGGTCCCATCCAAGTAGATCCCCAAACCAAGTAAGGATACGATTTGAACGCGTTGTCCCATGCGCGGAATGCCTATTCGGCATCTGCTACCCCAATCAGAACGGCTGGAAAATTGGAATACGAGGCGGTTGCGCGGATCACGCGCAAATTGCAATCTGCTGTCAAACTGGGGCGCCCGGGGTTTGGGGCTTTGGTCGAAGCATTGCACGACAACAAAAAGTTGTGGACCATCTTTGCGATTGATGTTGCGGATTCCAACAATCAATTGCCAAGCGAATTGCGTGCAAACCTGTTCTATCTAGCGGAATTTACCAACCATCACACGAGTAAAGTCCTCGCACGTCAAGCGACGGCACAGCCGCTAATCGAAATCAACATGTCAATCTTGCGTGGCCTGAGTAAAGGAGTAGCCTAATGAGTGGTCTTGTTCTGAAACTGGCCCCAAAGGAGCGCGTTTTGATTAACGGTGCTGTGGTTGAAAATGGGGATCGGCGGGGGCGCTTGTCGATCGTGACCCCGGATGCAAACATCCTGCGCTTGCGCGACGCGATTCATCCCGAAGAAGCAACAACTCCTGTGCGCCGCGTCTGCTATGCGGCCCAGCTGGTGTTAACCGGCGACAGCGACCCCGAAGCGTCACGGCTGTCTTTGTTGCGACGTATCGAAGAACTAAGTCAGGTGTTCACGGATCGCGACAGTCGCGTCAGCCTGGCAGAAGCGACAGAAGCGTTGATCGCCAACCATCATTATAAATGCCTCAAAGCACTTCGCACCTTGTTGCCGCGCGAAGACAGGTTACTGGCGGTTCGGCAATGACCTTTCAACCTGTTGTTCCAACGGACGGAATCGGGGGGTGGAAATTTCTCCAACGGACGTATGATACCCAGTTCGAGACGTTTTCAAAATCTGCCCAATTGGAACGCGACACCACATATTTTGAAAAGAACATTGCAGAGGTGAAAACGGCTGCGGACCTTGTTGCGAACAAGCGATTGTTGCGGGTGGCGTTGGGGGCTTTTGGCCTGTCAGAAGACATCAACAGTAATTATTTCATCCAGAAAATTCTGGAAGATGGCACAGAAGCCGACGATGCTTTGGCGAACCGGTTGAGTGACCAAAGGTACCAGGATTTCAGCAAAGCATTCGGATTTGGCCCGGGAGAGGTCCGAAAAACGGGCTTTTTGACGGATATGTCGGCGGTGGTGAACCAACATAGAACAGAGTCGTTTGAACAGGCCGTCGGTGAAACGGATGATTCCATGCGGGTTGCTCTTTATGCCCAGCGAGAGCTGACCGAGCTGGCAGAAAGCGACTCCAGCGACACTGCGAAGTGGTTTACGATTATGGGTTTGCCCCCATTGCGTGAAATGTTTGAGGTGGCATTGGCATTGCCGCGCGGGTTGGCAAAAATCGATCTGGATCAGCAGTTGGGTATTTTCAAAGATAAGTTGCACAGCGTCACGGGCAGTTCTGACATTTCGCAATTTACCGAACCCGACGCGATGGAACGGCTAACCAACCTCTATCTGGCCCGGTCTCAGATCAATGGTTTGGGGGACGGGTATAGTTCTGGCGCGACCGCCCTAGCTTTGTTGCAATCCTAACGTTTCTCGCATGGACAAAGGCGAGATCAGCAAGCGCCTTGCAGAGTGACCGCAGACTTGCGAAAGTTCTTGAGGAACGCGGAAAAGCATACGAATTTTGATCCGTGTCTTTGCCTAAGAAAGGGCGATGGTGACGGAGAAGAGTGGCGAGTGGCAGGGAAGCGGAACATCCGGCTTGCCATGTCAAATGGGTCTTTCCGGATGGGTCGCGACGGGGTCTTTGCCCCGTCCATGGCCTGAACTCGAAACCAACGAAACAGCAGATGTGACCATCATTGGGGCTGGCGTTTCAGGTTTGATGGCTACACAGCGATTGATGCAGATTGATCCAAACCTGCGCGTGGTTGTTTTAGACGCAGACCAGATCGCAAACAGCGGATCCGGGCGCAGTTTTGGGGTTTCGCATTTCTTACCAGAACACCTGGGTTTCGGGCACGCCAGCGGGGGCAGCCTCCCCTTTGATTGCTGCGGCATAGACAGAAATCAAAAGGCCATCGCCTTCATGGCGAAATGCGCTCAGGATCTCGGCTTACCACCGCATGTTTTCGAAGTGGCGCCTCAGGTCTGGGGCGCGGCTGGCCGAAGAGGGCGGCGGTGCCTCGCTGATATTGCAGGGTATCTAACCGCCTCGTCGACGCCCTTTGAATGGCTGGACCAGACGTCCCTGGGCACGATGACGGGTAGCTCGTTTTATAGCCAAGGAATCAAATGTCTCGGCGCCTCAAACCTGCAACCGGCTGCATTTGTGAACGCGATATCAGAACATTTGGGGAAATGGGCCCGGATTTACCAGAACAGTCCGGTTCTTGCGTTTGCCAAAGAAAGCGGGGGGTGGCGAATCCGCACTCCCAAGGCGCAGATATCTACGCATAAGATCATTCTGACCAACAACGGGCACATAGAACAATTTGGATTTGCCACGCGTCGCTTGCTACATCTGAGTAGATATGTCTCGATGTCTGACCCGTTGACCAAAGAGCAATCCATAGCGATTGGGGAACAACCGCGATGGGCGTTAATGTCCGTCGATCCGCTGGGCTTTTCCATGCGTCGGGTCAAACTCGGCTCAGACGAAAGGTTGGTTGTGACCGGTGGCACCAGTTTTCACCCATCTCAGGAAACCAGCCCGATGCGCATTCGAAATGCCAGCTGGGTACATGAACGTAAGGTGAAAGAGCGGTATCCGCAGTTCTCTGATCTTAGATTTGCCCATCACTGGTCCGCGATGCGGTGCTTTAGCAGGAATGGTGGCATTGTCTTTGGTGAGTTGGAACCGGGGCTATTCGGGGCCTGTTGTCACAATGATATGGGGATCACCAAAGACACGTTGCACGGAATTGCCATCGCCGAATTGGCGGTGCAAGGTGGCTCCCCCCTCGCTGATGCCATTCTAAAACACCCACCGCCGCTGACTTTGCCGGCTGCTCCCTTGGGGGCGTTGGCGGTGAATACGGGGCTACTATGGAACGAATGGCGTGCTGGCAAAGAGTAAGCCTAAGACAGTGAGATCAGCGCGTCGCAGACTTTGTTTGGGTCGTATTGATGTGGATTTTCGGCTTTGTGTAGCAGTGTCGGCACGCATTGGACCCCCAGCCGCGACAGGCGTTTTGCAATCCGCGGAGTATAGAGAGTTTCATCACATAAAATGGTGCTCACCAAAGCGGGGTTTGCAACATGCTCTGGGGCATCAATCTTGAGTGCTGACAGGATCGCTTCGAGTTGATCAGCCAAGTCCATGCCCGGGCATTCCGGGTCGGTCCCAAGGCTGGGAAGGTAAACTTTGGGGACATGCCGTTCGGCGATTGTTGCGCCAACCCCCAAGGGCAGAAGGTTGGCAATGACGCTGGAAAATAGGCTACCGGGCGCATAGCAAATTACATCAGATTTGCGGATGAGCCTGCGATTTCGCATAGGCAAACGAACGGCTTCACGCGGAAGCCGGTTGTGGGCATTGGTCAGGAAGAGTTGTTGGATCGGGCAGGGTAGCGGTGGAACTTCTTTCCCGGTGAGCTCTCTCTGGCCCAGAATGACAGAGCCGTTTTCCAATTTGGCACCGATATGCAGATTGTCGTCGACAATCGCACGCACCGTTCCCAGAACGGCCACCATTTTCGACATGATGAACAAAACGGGTTCAAGGTTGAAATCGTTTGCGAAATACCCCCCGGCGACGATGAGGTTCCCAACGCTCGCATTGCGCAGATCAAAGTCTTTGGGCCTGCGCGCATCAAAGGCTTTAATTTGAGTGAGGATCAAGCTGCGCATCGGCTGCGACACAGCCTGCATCAAAGGGTGCTGACCATGCACGATAGATCGAAACTCTTTATTTAGAGTGTCGGGATCCGCATCGGTAGGAAAGCGATGCGTAAATAACCTGAAGATATCAGGTTGCCCCAGCTCTGTTTCGTCGGCCAATGCCATCAACCGACTGCGTAAATCTCCAACTGCAGGCATGTTGAACGCTTTGCGCAACACTTGCGAACTGCCACCGCTGTCAAAAGGCGTGATCAGATGAACTGAGTTGTGAGTATAGCTTTTCAAGCTGCGGGAAATGTCATTCAGGGCACTGCCGCCGCTGAAAAACAAGATCCGAGGTCCCAGGTTTGGGGAACTTTTTGCGCGCGCTATTCTGAGCTGATCGGGGATTTCCGCGGCACGAGAAAGGATAATGTCTGCCAATTCATTAGTCTCCGAAACCCCGGCATACGGTGTTTCTTTCACTATACTGCTGAATTGCGCTGGCTGTGAACCGCTTTGTGAAACACGGGCGGGGCGCGAAACCGGTCTGTTGGCCGCTTAGAGACGTTTGGATGTCTGCACGGCGTGGCAGCGGACAGGACGAGACACGTTGTGCAATGTGACATCCCCTAAATCTTTGGCCTGACTGCAAGACGGCAGAATATCCTGTGACACGACTATGCGCTCCCCAATGGTTTTGCCATAATCGCCCAGCCGGGCCGCGATATTCGCAGCCTGTCCAATGACCGTGAAATCCAGACGCTCACGCGATCCGATATTGCCATAAGTCACGCGCCCAAAGGCCAATCCGATGGCGCAGTCACAGGCAACACCAACCTCATCTTCGCATGGCGCAGAGAGCTGTTCGACGATTTGCATGGCGGATTTCAGGGCCTGATCGCAGGCAGATCGCGCATCCTCATCCGCCGGAAAGACGGCCAGCACCGCGTCGCCGATAAATTTAAGGACCTCTCCCCCGTGATCATGGATAATACCGGAAACTGTCTCAAAAAAGGTGTTCAGCAGCGTGATATAGGCACCACGCCCCAGTTGTTCTTCGAGCCGGGTTGATCCGCGCAGGTCACAAAACATGATTGCCGCGTCGATTTCATCACCATCCCCGCGCCGGATTTCCCCACCCAGCACTCGCGCACCGGACCGTTTGCCGACATAGGTTTCCAATAAAGACTGTGCATTCTCGCGCTGCATGAACACTTCGTAGAACCGGCCAATTACGGCAGAACATTCAAAGACCAACCCAAGGTTGGCCGTTGTAAACCCATCTGGATGGTCGCTGGTTAGGGTCAGCACATTGGTGCGCCCATCAGAAAATGGGATCGGCATGGCGACATAATCGGTCGCCCCCTTTGCGCGCAAATCCTCCATGATGGGAAAACTGTTTTCCGGGTGATCGTCGGTCAGACGTTGGCGCACACCGCCAAGCCCATTGGACACATGCCGCAAGGGGCTATTTGTAAACGATGGGTGATCATGGATTTCATAGGTGGGCGCAAAGGTTGAAATCTGCTCTTCGCCCTTTTCCCAAATATAGTGTTTGCCGGCGATTAGCGGATGCAGCGACCACGCCAGAATACCAAGACGGGAAATCGCGATCCCATGTTCTAACATCTTTTCTGCCAGTGCACGGGTGAAATCTTCGGGGGTGGTCAAGGTCGAGGCGCCCCGCATCAGCCAGTCCACCAAAGGGCCGCTGATGTTGCCGTCATCGGGATCGCGCAGGGTATTCTCGCTCAGATCAATCTCCGTATAGGCCTTTGGCATGAAGGCAACGTAGCCTTTGATTTCCTTACTTTCCGGCAACGGGCGTTCATAGGCCCAGACCGAATTCTCGATCTGCTCACCGTTCAATAAAATGTCGCGATAGCGTGCCGTGCCCTTGAAAGGGCAAAACGTCTTCAGCGCGGATGGCGCGCTCAGATCCACCAGCACATCGTCGCGCGGAACGTAGATCGTGGGCGGCAGCCGAGTTTCATACATAACCTTGGCATTTTTGGTTTTTGCTATGACGACATCGTTCCGACGGACTGTGATTTCGCCACTCAAAGGCTGGACATCAATGCCGTACCCTTTGATCTGTGGTGTTGCGTGGACGTTCATGGGGGGATCCTCCCTTCGCCAGCGCGGCCTGTTTCTAAGGATGGGGCGGGTCGGGCCAAAAACCAAGAGCCACATGCAGAAAAGTTATGTTTCGTGCGCGCAATCGGTTAAACAAGGCGTCTATGGGTGAATGAGGAACAAGATGCTGCACAGGGTTTTTACATTGGGTGTCTTTTTGATCGCAACAGCGGCTGCTGCGCAGCAGACCGCACCTCAGCAACCAACGCGTGATCAATGCATTTGTCTGAGTGTGTGTGCCTCAAAGAACCAAGGAACGCTGCAAACCAATGTGGGGCAGGGGTGCCCACCGATCGCTGATGAGTTGATTTATGACAACATGGCGACCTGTAACTGTCAGGCGCTGGGCTTAGCGCCCAAACCCCCTAAACAGTCGAAACAGAAAACATCCCCCAACCATTGATCAGATCATCTGGATCACGTCTTTTTCAATGGCCAGCATATAGCCGCGGCGCGCGATGTTTTTAACCAGCAACTCACTAACGATCTGATTGCCCAAGGTGTCGCGTAACCTTTTGATCCGGGTGGCTCCGGCTGCTTCTTCACAGTCGGTGGTATCTTTGCCGGAAATCATCGCTTCGATCTGCACACCGGACAACACGTCGTCATCCATGCGGGCCTCGGCCAGAACCGAAAGCGTTTCAATCGCCGCTGGGGTCAGCTTGAAATCGAGGTTGTTGAGATAAACGGTGTTCTCCTCGCGGCTGATAAGCAACGAATTGACCTGAATACCGGTGCGTTCGATCTGGGCCATGCGCCGGTTCAATGTGACCAGCATGATCAGGAACACAAAGCTCGCGACCAGCAAGGCGGCCGCAAACACCAACAGAACAAATATGACCATGCGATAGCTGCTCAGGGTGTCGGAAAATGCTGTGCCCGATTGTGCCAGAATCTCCAGCAATTTGATTTCTGCCTGCGTGGTCAGATCGTTTTCAATGAATACGCGTTCAACCCGCGCATTAAAGGCATTTGCGTCGGGCAAGGTCAGAACCAAAAAGACGGCGGTGATCGCAAGGATCACCACGATGGCCGCAATGCCAAACCCAACAAGCCGTGTGCCTGATCGGCGTGCCTCAGAAACGGAGATAGTAGGATCCGGCATCCGCTTTCCTTTCCTGCAATCCTTCGGGACCAAAGACAGAGATGACGTTCAACAGTGTCCAGCCAGCTGCTTGCAAACGGGCGGATGCCTCGGTGGCGGCTTGGTTCGCAGAACACGTGCTGACTTGAACGACGCCGTAGTGCAGGCGCAGGGGGCTGTCTTGTTTGGCCTTATAATCGGCATAACAGTCGGCGGCATGTGCCGGCGTCTGAACCAAAAACAGGGCTGCGAAGGCGAGGAAGGGCAAGATATGTCTCATGCCCGTCACTCTGCGCTGTGAGGCGCGGATATTCAATAACAACAGGGCTTTGGGGCCGCTGATATCCAATAACATGGGCGCGATATTGCCTGTCTGAACGGGGGTGGCCCAGTTTGGTTTCATCAACACACCCCTGCTTGGCGGGGGACGCAAACCAAAGTTCCACGGACCCCGAAAGGACACACCATGCACCGCAAATTCATCGCTCTTATCGTAACAACCGCAATTCTGGTCACAGGTTTTTCCGCCGCTCCAGCCCGGGCTGGGGATACTGAAAAACTCTTGGGTGGACTTGCCGCCTTGGCCATCCTTGGTGTCGCCGTCAATGAACACAACAAACGCAAAAAACGCCGCCATCAAGACGTCACGCGGAACAATCACAGCTACCAGCCCCCTGTGACGCGCCCCTTGCCATCACACGTCGCGCGCTATGATCTGCCCGCCCGTTGCCTGAAACCGATGAAAGGCTACCCCGGTAACAGCGCCCTGTTGAAACCAAAGTGCCTGAGCAAGCACTACCGCCATGCCAACAGCTTGCCGCAGTACTGCAAAATCTCGTTCTGGAATGGGCAGCGCACCAAGCAGGCTTATGAGCCACGCTGCTTGCGTCAGCAGGGCTACCGGGTCGTCCACAACTATTAAGTGTCGAGCAGCGATGACGCCGCGAAAAGGTGTCACGCGAGGGAGGAGGGGAAACAGCCCCTTCTCCCTTTTTTCTTGCCTATTTGGGCCAAACGCGATTTCCCAAGGGCATGACACAGCCTGATTATGAACTGGAACACGCGTTGCACGCGAAAGGGTATCTTCGCATTGCGGGGGTGGACGAAGTGGGCCGCGGGCCATTGGCAGGCCCGGTGACGGCTGCGGCGGTCATTCTCAACCCCGCACAGATCCCCCAAGGGTTAAATGATTCCAAGAAGTTGAGCGCCAAAAAGCGTGAAATGTTGGAAACCAGCCTGATGGCAGAGGCCGAAGTTTCCATCGCTCACGCCACAGTTGAAGAGATTGATCGAATCAACATCCTAAAAGCGTCACATTTGGCGATGGAGCGCGCCGTTGCCGCGTTGGACCCGCCCCCAGATTACCTTTTGATCGACGGAAACCTGATTCCAAAGGAGTTGCGGACTCCATCCGAGGCTGTGGTCAAGGGGGACGGTCGATCTGTTTCCATCGCGGCGGCTTCAATTGTGGCCAAAATGTGTCGGGATCGTGTCATGGTGGATTTGGCGCAACAGCATCCAGGTTATGGGTGGGAAAAGAACGCGGGATATCCGACCAAACTGCACCGTGAGGGGCTGCAAAATATCGGGGTAACCCCACATCATAGGCGTTCGTTCAAGCCGGTACACAATATCTTGTATCAAGAGTAAATCATAAGCCCCTGTTTTAATAAAGAATTTGACCCTGAATCCTCTTTGACTCATCCTAGGGTTAACCAAATGAGCGCAAAAATGCGCCGTGGAACTTGAGGCAGAGCATGACAACAACCACCGTAAAGAGCGCAGCCGCGCTCCCTCTAAACACGATTCTTTCTGGTGACTGCATCGATGTGATGAACAGTTTGCCTGAATCGTCTGTTGATCTGATTTTCGCTGATCCCCCATACAATTTGCAGCTCAAAGGTCAGCTGCATCGCCCGGACAACAGTCAGGTCGATGCCGTCGATGACCATTGGGACCAGTTTTCGAGTTTTGCTGTTTATGATCAATTTACCCGCGATTGGCTGAAAGCCGCGCGGCGTCTGCTAAAGCCCAACGGGGCGATCTGGGTGATTGGTTCGTATCACAACATTTTCCGCGTGGGCACAGCCTTGCAGGATGCGGGATTTTGGATTCTGAACGACGTGGTTTGGCGTAAATCGAACCCGATGCCGAACTTCCGCGGCAAACGCTTTACCAACGCGCATGAAACGATGATTTGGGCCTCGAAAGAAGAAGGTGCCAAATACACCTTCAATTACGAAGCCCTCAAGGCGCTGAACGAAGGCATCCAGATGCGCAGCGATTGGGTTATGCCGATTTGCACAGGTCACGAACGTCTCAAAGACGAAAACGGCGACAAAGCGCACCCGACGCAGAAACCCGAAAGCCTGCTGCACCGCATTCTGGTTGGCTCGACCAAACCCGGTGATGTGGTTCTGGACCCCTTCTTTGGCACCGGCACAACCGGCGCAGTCGCCAAAATGCTGGGCCGTGAATTTATTGGCATCGAACGCGAAGCAGCCTATCGCAAGGTCGCCAAAAAACGCATCGCTAGCATCCGTAAATTCGACCGCGAAGCACTGGAAGTCAGCGCAAGCAAACGCGCAGAACCCCGTGTGCCCTTTGGTCAGCTGGTGGAACGCGGTATGCTGCGCCCCGGCGAAGAGCTGTTTTCGATGAACCAGCGCCACAAGGCCAAGGTTCGTGCAGATGGCACACTGATTGGCGACAACATCAAAGGCTCAATCCATCAGGTGGGTGCACATCTTGAAAACGCCCCATCGTGCAATGGCTGGACCTATTGGTGCTTTAAACGCGAAGGCAAAACAGTGCCTATCGACGTGTTGCGCCAACAGATCCGATCCGAGATGCGGAACTGATTTCAAACAACAGATCAAGAAAACCGCCGGTGCCTGTGGTCTAACCCATGGCACTACACCTTGCCCCGCCGTTTTCGGCGGGGTTTTTTTATTGTTACGTAGGGGTGTTGAGCGCCGGTGTGATCGCCTATCTTGCAAGTAGTCCGCAGGAGAACAAAATGTCCGACATCAGCGCATCAGCCCCTGAACGGAAACGTTTGTTTGTAACGCAGCCGGACGAGCCCGAAATACAGAACCAATACACCGAGGCCGTCTGGGAACGCCACAAACGCGAAGGGCTTGAACTGGCGGTGCGGGCCCGCTGGATTGCGATGGCGATCATCGCCATCTTTTTGGTGTTCATCAATCCGAACTGGGATGTGCTGTATTACCATTTTATTCTGGCTTTGATCGCGGCCAACGGCTGGCTGATCAGACGTGCGGGACGCGTTGGTCAATCTGGGGTCGAATTGCTGCTGCTGTTTCTGGATTTGTTGATCATGACATTGGGCATGATCATACCCAATCCCTTCAGCGACGATATCCGACCCGTTGCGATGCAGTACAGGTTTGACAATTTCCAATACTTTTTCATCATTCTGGCCGGGGGTACGCTGGCGTATTCTTGGCGCACGGTGATTGCGATTGGGACATGGACGGCAGCTATGTGGACAACCGGATGGGTCGCCGTCTGGTGGTTTACTAAACCTATTGCGGGGCTGTCAGAACGCTCTGCAGACGCCTTTGATGGGTTCCCTGATGTTGCCGAGTTCATGAACCCGAACAGCGTCATGCCCTCGCTGCGGGTGCAAGAAATCATTGTCTTTCTGTTGGTTGCAGTCACGTTGGGGTTTTCGGCCCGCCGGTTCAATCGGCTTTTGATGTCCAATGCGGGATTAGAACGGGAACGCGCAAACCTGTCACGCTATTTCTCACCCAATGTGGTGGAGCAGTTGAGTCAAAATGATGAACCGCTGAAGAAAGTGCGCAAAGCCGATGTCGCGGTGTTGTTCATTGATATCGTTGGGTTCACCAAGTTTGCCGCGGGGCGCGACCCATATGCGGTGATCGAATTGCTGCGCGGGTTTCATGCGAGGATGGAAACCGAAGTTTTCCGTCATCGTGGTACCTTGGATAAATATCTGGGAGATGGGTTGATGGCGACGTTTGGCACGCCAATGCCGGGGTCCAAAGATGCGACAGATGCGTTGGCCTGTGCTCGCGCCATGGTACGGGTGATGGAACAGTGGAATTTGGAGCGCCGACGCCTCAATGAACCGGAAATCAAGGTTGGGATCGGCGTACACTATGGGTCGGCCGTGCTTGGGGATATCGGGGCAAACCGTTTGGAATTTGCTGTGATTGGGAATGCCGTGAATGTCGCCGCCAAGCTCGAGGCTCTGACGCGGGACTATGGCGTTGGCATCGTCATGAGTAACGCGTTGCGCGAACAAGTCCTGCGAGAAGCCAGTGTCGGTTTGGATCTGGTGTCAGGATTTGAGCTGCACGCTCAACAAAGTGTGCGCGGAGTGGACGGCGAAATGGATATTTGGACCTATTGATCCGCTGCGCGAGGAAACAAGGGCTCCCGCCTGCCGTTGGTGCCTTTGGCACCGCCTCTCGTTGGGCGTGGCAGTGTGGGCAAGCCCACACTGCGGTGGCGCGGTCGAGTTAGCGTGGCATCGGGTTGGTGCCCTTGTTGTATGATTTCCAATCCGTGATTTCTGGATAGTATTGGCGTCGCCATCCCCGCACGCGCGGATTCATGACCCGACGCCAGAGCGGAGGGATCATGGCCGCAACCGTCATGACCGGATAGCCATAAGGCAGCTGTGGCGCAGCGGTTTCAGCGTGGTTTTGCAGCAGGGGAAACCGGCGATTGGGTTTGTAGTGGTGATCTGAGTGGCGTTGCAGATTGATCAACAGCCAGTTTGACGCTTTGTGAGCCGCGTTCCAGGAATGGTGGGGGTGAACATGTTCATATTTCCCTTCCCCCAGATGCTTGCGGGTCAGGCCATAGTGTTCCACGTAGTTCACCAGCTCTAGCTGCCAAATGGCTATGCCGGCCTGAAACAGGAACAGCCCCACACCGGCCCACCCGCCAATGCCAAAGGCGAGACACAGCATCAGACCTTGCAAGGCCCAATAGCGAAAGAACGGGTTGGAAAAGTTGGTCCAGGGCTGCCCTCTGCGCGACAATTGCTTGGCCTCTGCCCGAAACGCGGAAGCCAATGACTGATACAGCACCCGAGGGTAGAACCGATGGAACCCTTCGTTATAGCGCGCGGTGACCGGGTCCCGCGGGGTGCCAACATAGCTGTGGTGCACCAGCAAATGTTCGGATCGGAAATGAGAATACAGCACCATTGCCAAAAGGATGTCGCCAAGCCAGCGTTCGCGGCGGCTTTTCTGGTGCATCAATTCATGAGAGTAATTGATCCCAATTGTGCCCGAAACAACGCCAACCCCAAAGAACAACGCGATCTTTTCGCCGCTGGACAGGTGGCCGGACTGGGTTGCATAGGCGATCAGACCAAACACGGTCAGAAATTGCAGCGGCACCCAAGCCTGCGTGAGATTGATATACCAACCCAAGTCTTTGTCCGGGGTTTCAGTATCGGCATTATCCAGATTAAGCCCGGTCAGATAATCCAGAATCGCAAAGGCCCACCAGGTCGTCAGGGGCACAGCAATAAGCCACCAGCCACCCTGCGTGGCCGTGACCCACACCAAGGGGATCAGCAGAAACGAGATCCAAAACGGCAGCGCGCTTTGCCAACGTGTTAGGATTTCAGGAGCAATCATTGTTTGGTCTCCACACCTGATTGGGCGCACTCTACCTTCATTCAAAGCGGTCGCCCAACGGGGCTATTGGCCGCGCCACAGATCATATGCTTTGCGCATCACAGTCGGCAGGTCAGAGGGGCGAAAGTCATGTTTGTCGAGGATTTGCAGGGTGTTGGGCGTCATGTGATCCGGCAACTCAGCGCTGTGAACGGTCAAGATCAGATGAAAATGCGTGAACGTGTGCCGGACTTCGCTGCTCAGGGCCTGCCACTCTGCCATAAAAGGGGCGCTGGGCTGTGGCGCATCGTTCCAGTCAGACCCCGGCCACCCCAGCATGCCACCCAACAATCCCTTGTCAGGACGGCGTTCAAGTAACCAAGCCCCGTCTGCCCGCTGTGCGAGGTACACATGCCCATATCGTGTGGGTTTCGGCTTTTTTGGGGTTTTCTTAGGCAGCTCTGGCGCGGTGCCTGCTTGGCGGGCCACACAAGGGTCACGCAATGGGCAAATCCCACAGGCCGGGGATTTGGGGGTGCAGATGGTTGCGCCCAGATCCATGACCGCTTGGGCGTAATCCCCGGGCCGGAGTTGCGGGGTCAATTCACCAGCGCGCGCCTTGAGCTGTGCCTTGGACGCAGGCAACGGGTCGTGAATGTCAAAAAGCCGGGCCATGACCCGTTCGACATTGCCATCCAACACCGTCTCGGGCTGATCAAAAGCGATCGAGGCAATCGCCGCCGCCGTATAAGGGCCAACGCCGGGCAGTGTCAGCAACGCGTCATAGGTATCAGGAAACTGCCCGTCATAGTCATTGGCAACAACGCGGGCACATTTCAACAGATTGCGCGCACGGGCATAATAACCCAAGCCCGCCCATTCTCCCATCACCTGCTCATCAGGTGCGTCGGCCAAATCGCGCACCGTGGGCCACCGCGCTGTGAAACAGTGAAAATAATCGCGCACAGCAGCCACAGTTGTTTGCTGCAACATTACCTCTGACATCCAGATTCGATACGGGTCCGGGCAAATTCCCGCCGCTCGATCTGCCGGGCTGACCCGCCATGGCATGTCGCGAGCATGCACATCATACCACGCCAGCAACGCGTCACTCACGGGAATGTGTTTGTTGTATTGCACGTAATTTTCCTTAGCTGTTCGGTTTCGCTGGCACCTGACCGCGTGCCCCGTACAATAGCGCCGAAAGACTCGGATACCAGATGAAGCCTAGACGATCCTCAACCCGCGGGTTCAAACGCACATCGATGCTGTTGAACGACCAGATCCGGCGCGCCGGTGAAAGCCGTGGCTTTGCGGTGTCTCGGCTGTTGACCCACTGGTCGGAAATCGTTGGGCAGGACATTGCCGCCATCGCGAAACCCGTGAATGTGGGTTATGGGCGCGGCGGTTTTGGCGCTACGCTGACGGTGCTGACCACCGGGCCACAGGCGCCCATGCTGGAAATGCAAAAAGAGCAACTGCGGGAACGGGTCAATTCGGCCTATGGTTACAACGCCATCAGCCGTATTCGCATCACCCAGACCGCACCGATTGGATTTGCCGAGGGACAGGCCAGTTTCGATCACAAACCGAAACAAGCAAAATCCCAGATTTCCCCCGAAGTTGCCGCAGATGCAGAACACTCTGCCAGCGGTGTTGGGGATGATGACTTACGTGCGGCCCTTGAACGCTTGGGCCGCAATGTTTTATCGAAGCAGAAACGTTAAGAAAGGGCCGCGAATGAGCCGCTTTGGAACCGCAATTTGTGCTGCCGTGGCGATCGCCGCAGGTGGGTATTGGCTGACACAGTCGCAAAGCACGCAAACAAGTGCGCCGCTGATTGGGGCTGCATTTGCGCAGGACGCAGGTGAAATCGACACGTCAACCATCATCGAGATGGTCCAAGGTGCCGAAGATGCACCGATCGAGATGATCGAATACGCCTCTTACACCTGCCCGCATTGTGCGACCTTTCACGAGGGAACGTACAAAGAGTTGAAGAAGGATTACATCGACACCGGCAAGGTGAAATTCATTTTCCGCGAAGTCTACTTTGACCGCTATGGTCTGTGGGCCTCGATGGTCGCACGTTGCGGTGGACCCGAAAAATTCTTTGGTGTCAGCGATCTGATCTTCAAAGGTCAAAGCGATTGGGCCCGTGCGGGCGGTCCGGCTGAAATCGTGGACGAACTGCGTAAAATTGGCCGCGTTGCCGGTTTGGACAATGACGCGCTCGAGGCGTGCCTGCAGGATGGAACCAAGGCGCAGACCTTGATCAAATGGTACGAAGACAACGCCAAAGCCGATGGGGTTGAGTCAACGCCAAGCTTCATCATCAACGGCAAAAGCGTTTCAAACCAGTCTTACGCCGACTTCAAGAAAGTTCTCGACGCGGAACTGGCCAACTGATGACGGCACCGCTGTCGGGCCTCAAGGTCATTGAACTGGCACGTGTTTTGGCTGGCCCTTGGGCTGGCCAAACGCTGTCTGATCTGGGGGCTGCAGTCACCAAAATCGAATCTCCCGCAGGCGATGATACCCGCGCCTGGGGTCCTCCCTTTGTGACGCGCGATGATGATGTGTCGGCGGCCTATTTTCACTCGACCAACCGGGGCAAGGCTTCGGTCACTGCAGACTTTTCCACCTCAGAAGGGCAGGAGCAGGTGCGCGACATGGTGCGCGACGCTGATATCCTGATCGAGAATTTCAAAGTCGGCGGGTTGGCGAAATACGGGCTGGATTATGACAGCCTGAAAGAGATTAACCCACGTCTGATCTATTGCTCAATCACCGGGTTTGGGCAGGATGGGCCATACGCCCACCGCGCGGGCTATGACTTCATCATCCAAGGCATGTCTGGCCTGATGTCGATCACCGGGGAACCTGACGGTCAGCCGCAAAAATCGGGCGTCGCGATCACCGATATCTTTACCGGCATTTATGCGGTGACCGGGATTTTATCCGCCTTGCATCAACGCGAAACCACGGGTCGAGGGCAACATGTGGATATGGCGTTACTGGATGTTGCGGTCGCTGTGACGGCCAATCAGGCGCTGAACTATCTGACCACGGGAACCGCTCCGGGGCGTATGGGCAATGCGCATATGAATCTGACGCCCTATCAGGTGTTTGATTGCGCGGATGGTCATATCATCATCGCCACCGGCAATGACCGGCAATATCAACGCCTGTGCAAGGTGCTGGATCTCGAGGATATGGCTCAAGCGCCAGAGTTCCTGCGCAACAAAGACCGGATCGCCAATCGCCGCGTGATGATTGCACGTTTGAACGGGGCAACCGCGCAACGTGACAAGGCTGATTTGTTGGCTGCGTGTGAAGCCGTCGGTGTCCCAGCTGGCCCCATCAACACCTTGGATGAGGTGATGGTTGATCCTCAGATCGTGGCGCGCGGCATGCAGATCGAATTGGACGGCGTGCCCGGTGTCCGTGCACCGTTCAAGTTTTCTGATGCAGATCTTGCATTGCACAGACCTGCGCCGAAACTGGGCGAAGACAACGGATCTTAAAGAGACCTGCGCCGGGCTTACGGGGCCGGCGCAACCGCAAGCATCATGTCCCGCACCATGTCATCTTGGGCAACCTCAAGACGCACGGGCAATGTGATCACCTTGCTGCGAAACGCAGGAGGCAGGCGCACCGCGTCTTTCTCGGTGGTGACCATCTGCGTCCCCAGCAGACGGGATTCATTCTCCAACCGGGTCATCAACGCCTGCGTTAGGGGCTGGTGGTCATCCAATGCCTCGGCCCGACGCAAGTCTGCCCCCTGTTGGCGCAGGGTGCGAAAGAACTTCTCAGGGTTTCCGATGCCGGCAAAGGCCAACACGGGCGTATCGTTCCAATCCATCCCGGTTTGCAGCGGTTTGACCTCGCCCGTGGCCTGCGGCAGGTGAACCTGATCGCCCCAATGCTCTGCAAACTGCGTCTGTGCCTCGGCATCCCCGAGCGAAAGCACCAGATCAGCGCGGGCCAACCCAACTGAAACAGGTTCCCGCAATGGTCCCGCAGGCAGGCACTTGCCATTTCCAAACCCCTGTGCCGCGTCCACAACGATGATGGACAGGTCCTTTGCCACCGACGGGTTTTGGAACCCATCGTCCAGCACGATCACGGTTGCGCCATCCGCAGCGGCAGCTATGGCCCCAGCGGCGCGATCTTTGGCCACCCAAACCTCGGCGAAGGCCGCCAACAAAAGCGGCTCGTCCCCCACATGTTTGGCCCTGTGTTTGCCGGGATCAACACGCACTGGCCCCTCAAGCGATCCGCCATAGCCGCGGGTTACCACATGGGGCTCATGTCCTGCGTTTCGCAATTGGTCCAACACCCAAATCGCTGTGGGTGTCTTACCGGTCCCCCCGGCGTTCAGGTTGCCAATACAGATCACCGGCACACCGGGACGCACACCACCATCCCCCGTCGCGATCCGCTTTGCGGTCGCACGCGCATAAAGCGCCCCGAGCGGGGCCAACAGATGTGCCCGCCAATCCACGTGATCCGGGCCAGTGTTCCAGAATTCAGGGGGCCGCATGGTTCACCTCGCGTTCGTCCAATCTATCCTGAACCAGCTCGATCACCTGATCAATCTGATGGGCACCTTCGGTCACCAATTGCCATCCGGCCAAGGCCATGGTGGCGGCATGGTCCGGGGCCAAAAGCTGAACAACGCCTGCGCCCAAGGCCTCGGCATCGCGCACGGACCGCCCAGCCCCAGATGCTGCTAGGCGCGAATAAGTGTCGATGTGATTGCGCACATTTGGCCCATACAGCAAGGCAGATCCCAAAGCCGCGGCAATCAGTGGATCGCGCCCCCGGCCGCCCGGCTCCAACGAACTGCCCATGAACGTCAACGGCGCAACCCGGAACCAAAGGCCCAGATCTTCGGCTTCGGCGCTCAGGATCACCTGTGTTGTATCTTCGATCTCATCGCCTGCATCCCAATCAGCACAGCGTAAATCCATCGCTGTCAGCCGGGCTTGCAGGGGGCCGGATTCCGCTGGATCTGCCACATGCAACACCAGCAGAAGACGATGCAGCATCCGTAACGCATTGCGATGGGCAGTCAGGACTGAAATGAACTCTTTGTCCTGCGTCCAGGCGGACAACCAGACAGGGCGACCGGCCAAGGCATGATTGGTATCGACCAATTCATCTTCGGGCCACGGAGTGGGGGATGGGCTAACGCGCAGGGGCGCAGAAACCAGAACCTTTCCCGAACCAATGCCAGCCCGCCGGATCACCCGTGCCACAGATTCATCCACCGCCATCAGCATGTCAAAACAGTCCAACGTCGTGCGGGTCAAATCGGGCAACCAACGCAGCCGGCGCGGCGTGATATCCTCCTCGCGCGCATCAACTAGAACGAGAGGCACGCGGCTGGCTGAGGCCTGACTCAGCAGATTGGGTTGCAAATCCCCTCCCGACCAGAGGCACATGTCAGGCTTCCAATGATCCAGAAAACTACGTGTCGCGCTGGGGTGATCTGCTGGCAATGGAACAAATGACGAGCAAAGATTGCTCCAGTTGCTCACATCCACATCGACAGGGTGGGTGAACAGGATGTGTAGACCCGGTCGTTGCACCAACAACCGTCTGCACAGATCCCCCAAGGGGGCGACGCGCGCGTGATCCCCGATGTGAACCCACAACAGTTCTCCCTCCGGTCGAACCGGCAAGGGGGCATTTTGTGTCGGTGTGGCAGTGCGCCAAGACAACGCACGATAGGCCGCAAGGCTGAGCGCGCGGCCCATCAGATTAGCCTAACTCTTCTGTCGAGGATGCTTCGGCGGTTTCATCCCGCAGGCGATGGATGTGGGCAATGAAATACCGCATATGCGCATTGTCGACCGTGCGCTGTGCTTCGGCTTTCCATGCGTCATAAGCGGTTTGATAATCCGGGAACATGCCAACCATATGGATGTCGTTCACATCCTTGAACACACTGCGGGTCGGGTCGACAAGCTCCCCTCCGAATACAAGATGAAGACGTTGGGTCATGGCGCTTTTCCTGACGGTAAAAAAAAAGAGTTCCGAGATGCGGGCAACCTACGAGTTTGCACCCCCGCGTCAAGCCGAAGCCTGTCAGCCTGGAATGCCGGGGCTCTCAGGGTTCAGCGCGACGCTGACCTCTTCGTGCACCAACTCCCCTCCGGCAACCACGCCGTTCAGCTTGGGATAGGTGTTGTTGAACCTCAGGTCCAATCCCGCGCGATCGGTGCACAGGCCACCAGCCTCGCGAATGATCAGATCGCCCGCAGCAATATCCCATTCCCAACTGGCGCGCAGGGTCAACATGCCGTCAAACCGCCCCTGTGCAACCAAGGCCATGCGATAGGCCAAAGAGGGGCGATAGGCATGGCCAAATTGCGGCGGCTGTCCTGACAACCAATGCTGCGCCGCCAGATTGGGTTTGGCCGCCAGCAAGTTGGCTGCGCTCAGGGTGTCTGGTTCGGAAATGCAGATTGGCACGCCATTCAATTGCGCCCCTTTGCCCGCTTCTGCGGTGTACAGCAAATCGCGCAATGGCAGGTAAATCACCGCCGCCGTTACAATCCCATGGTCTGCAATCGCCAACGAATGGGCCCAGGTTTTGGCCCCTTCGGCAAAGCTGCGCGTGCCGTCAATTGGATCCACAATGAACACACGATCTTTGCTCAGGCGGCTGGAGTTGTCTTCGGTCTCTTCACTGAGCCAACCATAGTCAGGCCGCGCAGATGGCAGCCGATCTTCCAGCATTTCATTCACCGCCAGATCGGCTTCGGTCACAGGGCCCGCGCCATCTGGTTTATCCCAGCGTTTGGCGTGAGCTCCAGAAAACCGTGTGGCAATGCGCCCGGATTCCAGCGCCGCCTCGATGAGCAGGTCAAGATCAGCTGCCGGCAAGGGTCATCCCTTCGATCAGCAGCGATGGCACCACCCGCGACAGATGCGTGCGGGCATCGTTTGCTGGGATGATCCGCATCAGCATGTCGCGCAGATTGCCCGCGATGGTGCATTCATTCACCGGATAGGCGATCTCACCGTTTTCGATCCAAAACCCTGATGCGCCACGCGAATAGTCGCCGGTGTTCGGGTTGATGGTCGATCCGATCATCGATGTGACCAACAGGCCAGTGCCCATGTCTCGCATCAGATCGGCGCGGCTCTGGGCCCCTTGGGTCAGCTCAAGGTTCCAGCTGGATGGTGACGGGGGCGAAGACACACCGCGTACTGCATTCCCGGTCGACGTCATGTTCAGTTTGCGCGCGCTGGACAAATCCAGTGTCCAACCGGTCAGAATGCCGTTTTCGATCACCGCGCGGCGCTGTGTTGGCAGCCCCTCAGCGTCAAATGGGCGCGATCCAGAGACGCGTTTGCGATGGGGGTCTTCGATCACCGACAGGTGGTCAGGCAGTACCTGCTCGCCCAGACAGTCCTTTAGCCACGATGACCCACGAGCAATGGCCGAGCCGTTGCTGGCGGCCATCAAATGCCCGATCAGAGACGAGGAAATTCGCTCATCAAACATAACGGGAAAGCTGCCGGTTGCCGGTTTGCGGGCGCCGACCAATTGGATCGCGCGTTCGCCTGCTGTGCGGCCAATATCGGCTGGATCACGCAGATCCGCCTGAAAACTGCGCCCATCGCCATCATAGTCCCGCTCCATTCCCGTGCCTGTTCCCGCAATCGCGACACAGGATGTGGATCGGCTGGTTCTGGCATAGCCGCTTGAAAACCCGTTGCTGGCGGCCAGATGCACGCGATGTTCCCCATACCCGGCCCCGGCCGCAGACACCTGCGTCACGCCTTCAACAGCCGCGGCCGCAGCTTCGGCAGCCAGCGCATCGTCTTGCAACATCTTGGGCGTCGGTTCCGGTGTCGGATCAAACAGCTCTAATGCGGCATAATCCGTATTCTGGGCCAGTTGATCGGTCTCTGCCAATCCGGAATACGGGTCTTCGGGGGCTTCGCGCGCCATCGCCACAGCGCGTTCTGCCATGGCGGTCAGGGTGGCGGGGCTGCTGTCCGAGGCCGACACGATCGCCTGTCGATGCCCTAACAAAACCCGCAAGCCCAAATCTGTGCCCTCGGATCGTTCCGCATGTTCCAATGCGCCCTTGCGCACATCCACAGATACGGATGTACCCTGAACAACCATGGCATCCGCGCTGCGTGCACCGGCTTTTTGGGCGGCTTCCAGCAAGGCGTGGCTGATCTGTTCTGGGCTTAGGGTCATTGCGGGCTCATCTCTTGAAAGGGTTACACAGGACCTAGCCTTGGCCCGCCCGCCCTGCAAGTCCCGGTCCCCAAAAGTTGACGACCCAAAGGCAGGATGGCGTTTGATCACAGGGACAAGGGCATAAAACAAAGGCCCCGCTCTAAGGGGGCCTTTGCTCTGTTTCAGGTGGGCCTGATCACTTCAGGCGTTGGCCGTTGGCGATGATGTGGCCCTGTTTGTTGATTTCGATGGTTGATTTCAACGTATCAGGCGCGTCACCCGGTACGGCCAACATGCCCATCATCATGCGCGCGCCCATGGCGTCTGAATCAGACATCATGCCCATGGCGATCAGCTTGTCGATCAGGCCGTTGGCGCCGCTCAGCTCCAGATCAGCCGAGCCCGAAGGCGCAGGCATGCCATCAAAGGCCGCGGTGTTGGTGTTGTCGAATTCAAAGGCACCGGTACCCGCCAGCTTCGCTCCCACCATCGACACCAGCAACTGGTTGATGGTCAAAGCATGCAACTCGCCGGGGGCGGCCCCCGTCTGTTCCAACGTTTCCGCAACAGCGGGGTCAAGGAAGTTGACCAGAACCTTGGCCATGCCCGTGGTATCCAGCGAAACAGTTGCCGGATCACGCGGCAAAGCGCCGGCCGGATCAAACATGCCCCAGATCATATCTGACATGGTGAAATCGGTCAGGTTCATCGCCATGCTGAACGGCTGCAACTCTTCTGACTGCTGCATTGGGAAATCGAATTTAAACCCGGCTTTGGCCATTTTCAGGTCAATCGGAAATGGCAAATCCTGTACCGTGACCGAAATGTCGGTCGCGTTCTGGGAAACGTCATACCCAATGCGCGCGCCATCCATCGCGACATTGAATGCCCCCCCTTGCGAGGTGCTGGTATACGCGAACTCTTCTCCTTCGCCATTTCCCGACAGGGCACTGCTACCCGAGTCAAACGTGAACCCACCGGCAAAGCGAAAACCAGCGGCAATCAGCGCCTCATAGTCCGACACGCTCATGTCAGTCGGGAACTGGCCCGAGCCGTTGAAGTTGATGCCATTGAACGCGCCGTTAAAGGCGGCTTGGTCATCGGACTCAGGGTCATCAAAGCTCAGGTTATACGTGGTGGATGCAACTGTGAACGCCTGCTCCATGCCCCGCTGTTCGGCGATGGTGGATTTGGATGTCCCGGCAACATCTTTCATATCGATGCTGATGTTCAGGGCGGTCCCGGCCAATTCTTTACCCTCAGCGATCAGAGAGGTTACCTTGGCCGACAGTCCCGCTGCTGTATAGGTATACAACATCTCCTCAGGCGTGCCCGAGACCACGGTTTTCATCTGGTCCATGCTGTAAAGCAGTTCACCCGTGACCGGCTCTTCGCCCTCGGCCGCGATATTGAATGCAATCGGCAACTGCGCGGGGAAATCAATGGATACGGTGCCATCGCCGTTCTCGGTGAACGACACTTCGGGCAAGGTGCCAGAACCGCTGCCTTCGCCTTCGGGCATTTCCATCGCGACTTTCAGGTCGGTTACCGTCAGAACATTGCCTGATGTTGCTTCGGTTCCTGTGACCTCGTAGCCCATTCCGCCCATATAGGTTTTCCAGTCGGACCAGACATCATTGGCGGACAGATCAGCCCAGGCACCTTGGGTGGCAACGGCATAAACAAGTGCCGCACCGCAGGAACGGCGAAACAGAATAGACATAAGTGAACCCTTCTCGATCAATTTGGCGTATGGTCTGCGCTCACGTTGCAGGCGTCAAGGGGCAAGGGGTGGACCCGCTCCCCCCGGCACAGTACCACTGACCTCAAGATATGTGTTCAGGGGAAAAATCAATGGATTTGCGTGGAAAAACAGTTCTAATCACTGGTGCAAGCCGTGGAATAGGGGCCGAAGCTGGGCGTGTTTTTGCCAGTGCGGGTGCCAATGTCGCTTTGGTGGCGCGCGGTGTGGGTCATATCACTGAACTCGCAGCAGAAATTGGCGATCAGGCAATCGCCATCCCTTGCGATGTCAGCGACTATGCGCAGGTCGAAGCAGCCGTACAAACTTGTGTTGATCGTTTCGGCGGTTTGGACATTTTGATCGGAAACGCCGGGGTCATCGAACCGATTTCGCACCTTGCCACAGCTGATCCCGCTGAGTGGGGTAAGGTCATCGATATCAACCTCAAGGGCGTATTCTATGGCATGCGTGCTGCGTTGCCTGTGATGCAGAAAGCCGGTGGTGGCAGCATTCTGACCATCAGTTCGGGCGCGGCGCATGGCCCGGTTGAGGCCTGGAGTCACTATTGTTCTTCCAAAGCGGGGGCGGCAATGCTGACCTCCTGCTTGGACAAAGAAGAACGCGCACAGGGCATCCGCGCAATGGGTCTGTCGCCGGGAACCGTCGCCACCCAGATGCAGCGTGAAATCAAGTCATCGGGCATCAACCCCATCAGCAAACTGGCGTGGGAAGACCATGTTCCAGCGGACTGGCCTGCCAAGACCCTGCTGTGGATGTGTTCGGCGGATGCGGACGAATTTATTGGCACCGAGATCTCGTTGCGTGATGAAGGCATTCGGAAACGGGTTGGCCTGATATGATTGAACTGAGCAAAGACAACGGGCTATGGATCGTAACGATCAACCGCCCGGACAAGGCAAACTCACTGACCGAGGGTATGCTGCGTGAATTGGCCGAGATTGCTGAATCCGCGACCGAAGCCAAGGCATTGATCCTGACCGGCACAGGCAAGGTGTTCAGCGCGGGCGCCGATCTAGAGGCGGCCAAAGCTGGACTTGCCACCTCGGATCTGTGGGAACGCTTGTCAGGTGCGATTGCAGCATTGCCCTGTCTGACGATTGCGGCACTGAACGGAACGTTGGCGGGCGGGTCAAATGGCATGGCACTGGCGTGCGATCTGCGGATTGCGGTTCCGACAGCCAAGTTCTTTTACCCGGTGATGAAGCTGGGCTTTTTGCCCCAACCCTCTGATCCGAAACGCATGGCGGCCCTTATCGGCCCGTCGCGCACCAAATTGATCTTCATGGCCGGGCAAAAGATCATGGCGGACGAGGCGTATGGCTTTGGTCTGGTGGATCGGGTGGTTGAACCGGATGCGCTTATGGATGTCGCGCGTGAATTGGTGGCCGATAGCATTGCCGCAAAGCCGGCTATCGCAGCCGGAATCGCAGAAATGTGCGCATGAGGCTTTCTGGCGTTCGGCTGCGCGTCGCAAACCCTCAGGAGCTGTCGGCATTTTATGGCACTGCACTTGGTATGCAGGTTCAACAGGATGGGGCGAACTGGCGCGTTGGGTATCCGGGGCAGGACGCGGACCTCGTCCTGTGTCCGGGCGGTGGCGGGTACACGCACGACAGAGCGCAACGCTATTGGAAAATCGGTATCACGGTGCCCAACGTGGATCTTGCGGTGGATCATCTGCGGTCTCTTGGGGTGCAGGTTGGTGATCCACAGCAGTTTCTTGATATCGGCTATATGGCCCATCTGAGCGATCCCCAAGGCTTTGTGATCGAGCTGTTGCAGCATGATTTCCAAGGCAATCGCCCAAGGGACGCAGGGGATGCCAACGCGCCCTTTGCCAATGCCTGTATTGGTCAAATCACGTTGCGCAGTGGGGATATTCAGGCGGAAGAGACGGTATTGATGCCACTGGGGATGCGTCTCTTGTCTGTGCAAGAGGTTGAACCCTATGGGTTCGATCTGCACTTTTATGCCTTTACGAATGAACACCCACCCAAGTCAGATCTCTGGTCTGTGGCGAACCGTGAATGGCTGTGGAAGCGCCCCTATACGACTTTGGAAATTCAGCACATCCCTGATGCAAGTTTTGTCCCCGCACCGGATTATCTGGGCTTTGAAGTCACCGGCCTGACTGCATCCTTAAAAGATGCGTTTGGCGATCCGATCCACAAAGGGATTTAACGCTTTCGGCGTCTGCCGGGAACTTTGGACTGAAATCCGGGCGGGCGCTTGGCGATCCAGGTGATGAACTTGGCCAAGCGCGGGTGATCGCGCAGCGCTTCGATCGTGGCAAAGTCACGCGCCAATTCTGCCTCGGTCAGTGTGGCGTGGATTTCTTGGTGACAGATGTGATGCAACAGAACCGTTGGGCCGCCCTTGCCTCCCTTTAGTTTTGGAGTCAGATGGTGCTGGCTTTGTTTTGCTTCAGGTGGGATCGGGCGACGACACAGAGGGCAGATAGGATCGGACATTTTGGACCTGATTTTGTACGCTTTGAACAAAGGTGTGCCATTGGGCGCAGGGGACAAGAGGCATGGCAATGGCACAAGCAGTGGTGATCGGAGCAGGCCCAGCCGGTTTAATGGCTGCCGAGGAACTGGCCCGCGCAGGCTGTAAGGTGCTGATCGTTGAGGCAAAACCGTCAGTCGCGCGCAAATTCTTGATGGCGGGTAAATCGGGTTTGAACCTGACCAAGGACGAACCGATAGACGATTTGATGCACGCCTATGGCACCGCAGGCGATTGGTTGCGCCCAATGATTGGGGAGTTTGATGCCCAAATCGTACAAAATTGGGCGCGCGATCTGGGACAGGAGCTGTTTACTGGTTCAACGGGCCGTGTTTTTCCAAAAGTCATGAAGGCCTCGCCGCTGTTACGGGCATGGATGACGCGACTGGCAGAGATGGGCGTCGAGTTGCGCACCCGCTGGCGGTGGACCGGGTGGGATGGCGCAGCCCTGCGCTTTGACACGCACGAGGGTGCGCAATTGGCATCAGCAGATGTTACGGTTTTGGCCTTGGGTGGGGCAAGCTGGTCCCGATTAGGGTCTGATGGCGCTTGGGCTCCGTTGTTGACGGACCGTGGTGTCGAGTTGGCGCCCTTTGCTGCGGCCAATGCTGGGGTCTTGGTGAACTGGTCCGATCACATGAAGCCGATGTTTGGCGAACCGCTGAAAGGTGTGGCCTTGCATGCAGGTGATACCCATACGCGCGGCGAGGCGGTGATTTCACAACGCGGGCTTGAAGGGGGCGGGATCTATACGATTAGCAAACCCGTGCGCGAAGGCGCTGTTTTGACCATCGACCTGATGCCGGACCTTAGCGAGGCCGACGTCATCAAACGCTTGAGCAAACCACGCGGTAAGTCCAGCATGGCCAATCACCTGCGCAAGGCGTTGAAACTGGGGGTGGCGCGCATGGCTCTGTTGCAGGAATTTGGGCGACCTTTGCCAGCTGACATTACTGATCTCGCACGCCTTATCAAAGGGTTGCGTATTGGTCATGCGGGGCTCAGACCGATGGACGAGGCGATCTCTACCGCGGGGGGCGTGCGTCAGGGCGCGCTGACCGACGGGCTGATGTTGACCGCCATACCGGGGGTGTTCTGCGCCGGAGAGATGTTGGATTGGGAGGCCCCGACCGGGGGCTATCTGCTGACGGCCTGTCTGGCTACGGGACGATGGGCGGGGCGGTCTGCCGCAGAATACCTGCGCCAGACCGGATAAGTCAGTCTTTCTTGGCCAGTGCCGCCATGCGGGCAGGCGCTTCGCGAGATCGCACAAGTTTGCCATAGGCCTTCATGCTGTCGCTGTTCATTGGAAAGCCGACACCATGCGCCCAGTTCATGCAGTGCACACACAGAATGTCCGCAATCGTCATCTTTTCGCCCTGCAGGTAAGGCCCTTTGGCACGGTCTGACATACGCTGGAAATTGCGGTCGAATTCCCACATCAGGCTTTCGGCAACCGCCCCGACACGTTTGTCTTCGGGTAAAATGAACTGATGGCGCATCGCGGTCCACAGGAGGGCGTCGAATTCATCGACGATTGTGTGGGTCAACGCATCTTGCTGTGCGCGTTCAACGGTGCCAGCGGGATAGGTGAACGCGCCGTGTTTGTCAGCGAGATAGGTCATGATCGCGACAGAATCAGTCAGCACAGCATCACCATCCACCAGCACCGGGATTTTGCCGGACACGTTTAGTGCGGTGACTTGTGGATCGTGGGGGCCAACGTCGATGAATTCATACTCTTGGCCCAGCTCTTCGAGCAACCAGATGACCCGCGAGGCACGGCTTTGAAGGCGGCCATAGATTTTGTACATGAGATGAAGTCCCTATTTGATCAGCTTGCTCGCAAATTTGGGGACGCACGATCAAAGGTCAACCGGAACGCATCGTCAGATCGCGCTAGCGTGATCGTGCCAGCATTGCCATACGAATCAACGCACGTTCCATCAAGGCCATAGCGGGGGCGGTTTGGCCTGCTGAGCGCAGCGAAAGATCTGTATCCGTCAGCACGGTCAAAGCTGTTTCCAGCTTGTGTGGACCCCAAGCCTGGGCCTGACGCAAGATGCGATCCCGGCGTTTTCCATAAACTGGGGGGCGCAATCGCCCAATGCCAGCAGCAGGGCCACCGGGGTCCGAGGCGCAGGCATATAGAATGCGGAAATGGCGCGTTGCCCCGATACACAGGCTAACGGCGTTGGTGCCTTGGGCCTGTAGACGGCGGATCAGGGGGCCGATTTCACCGGCTTTGGCTTCGGCCACCACGTTCAACACATCATCTAGCGCCGCCTCGGTTGACTGAGGCGCGCAGGCTTCGATGTCTTCGATGCTGAGTTCGGTGGTATCGCCCCGTTTGTAGAGCGCGAGCTTTTCAATGGTCTGGGTGAAATCGCCAGGCCCCAGATCATTGGCAAGATCGGTCAGGGCCGACATCGAATCCCGCGGGATGGAGGGCATCCCGGCCTCGGCCAAGGTGCGCTCGATCTCGGCGCGCGATGGGGGATCGTCGTAAATCCCGACGGCATAGGCGTTTGGATGTGCTTCAAACGCTTTGCGGATCTTTGAAGTGGCCTTGAGCTGACCGGCAGTGACGATGAGCTGTGCATCGCCGGGTTCCCAATCTTGCAGCGCAGCCAGAATCGCAGGGGCTGCCGTATCTGTCGCGTCTTCGATAAACGCAGCACGGCGACCCGGGAAAAAGCCAACTGCTTTGATGGCATCCACGACCTGTGCGGGATCTTTACGCAGATCCGCGCCGGGTATTCGGGTCAGGCGCATTTCCTCGTCGGCAGTGGGGCCAAGCAGGGCCGCGAGCACTTGTTGGCGTTTGAGCGCCACGCGCATCGCATCCGCACCATAGATCAACAGGCCCGTTTTACCCGCGTCAGGCTTGGCAAAATATCCATCTGCCTCGCGCGGGCTAAGTTTCATTTGGGCAACTCCACGGTGGCATAGAGCTGTGTTGTCAGCTGATCGGCAAGAATCATCATCAAACGTTTGCGGGCGTCGCGTTCACTGGCCAAGGTGTCGACGGTTGAACCAGTTGCCGAATAGCCGGTGAAGTTCCGCACATTGCCCGAGGCCACGATTTCGCCGGTCTCAACCGACAAAAGGGTGTAATCGGCTTGGCCAACTATGGAATAACGGGTGGTTTCGTTTGATGCGGTGATGGCCTGACCCTGAAATTCGGTTTCGAGGGTGACGTTCAGGTCATATTCAGCATTGGAAGACCGGCCGAGCCGCTGTTCCAGATTTTGGACCAAGAGATAGGTATCAACCGTATCGGGGGCCGATACCTCGACTTTGCCGCGCAGCGCAGATCCGGTGCCGCCAGTGCCATAAACCGGCTCAAACCCGCAGGCAGAGATCATCAAAGTGATCAATGCAAGCGGGATCAGCAGCAGATTTTTGAGTTTAAACAACAACGTTCACGATCCGACCGGGGACAACGATGATCTTTTTCGGCTGGGCCCCATCCAGTGCCTTTTGCACAGCATGTGTGGCCAGCGCGATTTTTTCAACCTCGGCTTTGTCCATATCGGCGGGCACGCTGATTTCCGCGCGACGTTTGCCGTTGATCTGGATTGGCAATGTAACGGTGTCGTCCACCAGCATTGCCTCGTCCGCGACGGGCCACGGGGCGGTTGCGATCAATCCTGTGCCACCTTGATGGGCCCAGATGTCTTCGGACAGGTGGGGGGTCATCGGTGACATCAGCTGTGCCAAGGTCATGATCGCCTGTTTCTGGGCGGCGTGACCGGCTTTGGATTTGGCCAAAGTGTTGGTGAACCCATAAAGCCGGGCAATCGAGGCGTTGAAGCCAAAGGATTCAAGGCCCACGGTCACGTCATGGATGGCTTTGTGGGTTTCGCGCAAAAGATCGTCGTCCCCTTCACCCTTTGCATCCACGTCCATCGCACCGATTTTATCACACAGGTTCCAAACACGGTTCAGGTGCTTGTGTGCGGCTTCGGCGCCAGATGCGGTCCATTCCACATCCCGCTCGGGCGGGGAATCGGACAGAACAAACCAGCGCGCTGTGTCTGCGCCAAAGGCCGAGATGATGCTGACCGGATCAACAACGTTCTTTTTGGATTTGGACATTTTGGCCGAGGGGATGATTTCAACCTCGGTGCCGTCAGCCAATTTTCCGTCGGTCACGTCCTCGGGCAGGTGATAGACTGGGCGGCCATTGTCGCCAGGAGTCTGGTAGATTTCGTGCGTGACCATGCCTTGGGTGAACAGAGCGTCAAATGGTTCGATGGCTTTATCTGGCAAGTGACCAGTTATCTGCATCGCGCGGGCAAAGAAGCGCGAATAGAGCAGGTGCAGAATCGCGTGTTCGATGCCGCCGATGTATTGATCGACGTTCATCCAGTATTCAGCTTCGGCCATATCGGTAGGTGTTTCAGCGTGCGGGGCGGTGAAACGGGCGAAATACCAAGACGAATCTACAAACGTGTCCATCGTGTCGGTTTCACGCTTGGCGGGCGCGCCACAAGTTGGGCAGGCGCAGTCCCGCCATGTGGGGTGACGGTCCAGCGGATTGCCGGGAACCGAGAAGTCGATCGCTTTGCCGTCTTCGTCATAGGGCAGTTCGATCGGCAGGTTCTCTTTCTTTTCGGGAACAACGCCACAGGATTCGCAATGCACCACGGGAATCGGGCAGCCCCAATACCGCTGACGGCTCAGGCCCCAATCGCGCAGGCGGTATTTGGTGACACCTTCGCCCCAACCGGCCTTTTCAGCGAAATCGATGGTGGTGTTGATCGCGTCTTCGCCAGTGGCCTCGGTCAGGCCGGCAAAGTGATCCACCCAGCGGACCTTTTCCGACTTGAGCGGGACAAACGCGTCTTTTGAGACAGGTGTGTCATTGTCGAGCGCAAAGAAGGTATCGATAACCGGCAGATCATATTTGCGGCAGAAGTCCAGATCGCGTTGATCGTGGGCGGGGCAGGCAAAAATCGCGCCGGTGCCGTAATCCATCAGAATGAAGTTGGCGATCCAGACGGGCAGTTCCCAATCCGGGTTCAACGGGTGTTTGACTTTGATGCCAGTGTCGTAGCCCAGTTTTGGCGCAGTTTCGATGGCTTCTTCGGTGGTGCCGCCTTTGCGGCATTCGGTGAGGAATGCGGCCAGTTCGGGGTTGTCCGCCTCGAGCTCTTTCGAGATCGGGTGATCGGGTGAGATCCCCACAAAGGATGCGCCATTCAGCGTGTCAGGACGTGTGGTGTAAACAGTGATCGGCTCGGCGCCGTCGGTGCGTTCAAACGCAAACTGCAGGCCGCGAGATTTGCCGATCCAGTTTTCCTGCATCAGGCGCACCTTGGCAGGCCAGTTTTCCAGCGTGTCCAGCGCGCTGAGCAATTCTTCGGAATAATCCGAAATCTTAAAGAACCATTGGGTCAGTTCGCGTCGTTCGACCAAAGCGCCCGAGCGCCAGCCGCGGCCGCCTTCGACCTGTTCGTTCGCGAGAACGGTCATATCGACCGGGTCCCAGTTCACCACAGCGTTTTTGCGGTAGACCAGACCTTTTTCAAGGAAATCAAGGAACAGAGACTGCTGTTGGCCGTAGTATTCGACGTCACAGGTGGCAAACATGCGCGACCAATCCAGCGACAGGCCCAGCGGTTTCATCTGCTCAACCATGGTGTCGATGTTGGAGTAGGTCCAATCCTTGGGGTGACCGCCAATGGCCATCGCCGCGTTTTCTGCAGGCATACCAAAGGCATCAAACCCCATCGGGTGCAGGACACTGTGACCGGTGGCCAGCTTATGCCGTGCGATCACATCGCCCATCGTATAGTTGCGCACGTGACCCATGTGCAGCTTGCCCGACGGATAGGGGAACATCTCGAGCACATAGTACTTTGGCTTGTCTGCACTGCGGGTGGCAGTGAAGATTCCGGCCTTGTCCCAAGCCTCTTGCCATTTTGCTTCGATCTCGGAGGCAGAGTAGCGCGCCATGTGATGCGGTCCTTGATAATGAAAACGCCGGGCTGAAACCCGGCGTTGTAATAGAATGGAATGGGTTCGGTTTCTAGAGCTTGCTGTCGGCAATGCGCAGCTGACGTGCCCGTGAGAGGATTGCGTCTTCGACTGCGCGGGCGGTTGCCGGGCTAACGGGGCCACCTTTGCTTTGCAACGAAACGTTCAGCGCGCGTGCGTCCAGTGCGGCGTCTTTGATGTGCACCGTTGCTCTGTAAGAGCGACCACCACCGGGCGGGGTTCCATACCCAGTGAGGATCACACCTGTGTAGGGATCGACCGATTGAACCGGCAAAAAGCTGAGCACATCCAAAGATGCATTCCAGAGATACCGATTCACATTGGCTGTCTGTTCGCTGGTATCTGGACCAAACACATCCCAGATCGACGATTTTTTGTAATTCGTAGGCGCAGATTCTCGATTATTCGTGATGTAGGTGTCGTCGATCGGCGCGCCAGTTACATTGACGCTCGAATTTTTCGAGCCGCCACAGGCCGATAGGCCGAGGGATACTGCAAGGATCACAGCTGTTTTCAAAGGTCTATGGAACATTGTCAGGCAATCCCACTATATTTTGTAGGCTCTGTCCTACCCAAGCCTGAGTAGCGGAGCAAGCCTCTATATAGGTACGCGCAGTATGGAAGGGGCATTTCGGCGTTTCGATGTAAGGTTGGACGCCAGAACGGCTAAGATCGCGCATGCGGTTGCGTATAAAGGTACGTTTAGTCTCAGTCAGCTGCGGGGACTGTGGCAAAGCTGCACCATCCTTGATGCCAATGCATCGCTTCCAATTGGGAGGTCTTGCCAAAATAGGGGTGAAAGGGCGAAACCCCATGTCATACCCACGCTGGATTCTCCGGTTTGGGCATCTGATTTGAAAACCGAGGGAAAATAAGATGAAAAAAGTTCTCTTCGCAACGACCGCGCTGATCGCAACAGCCAGCGTTGCCGCAGCAGACGTTCGTATCAGCGGTTACGGCCGTTTTGGTTTGGATTACAACGACGGTAACGACAGCAACGTTAACGGCGTTTCCAGCACAACCATCACCAGCCGTCTGCGTCTGCAGTTCGACATGTCAGCTGAAACTGACTCGGGTGTTGGCTTTGACGCTCGCTTCCGTGCACAGGCTGAAAGCCGTGACAACGTTGCAAACGGCGCAGGCTTCAACGGCGCACGTTTTGGCGTAACCTACCAGGGTTTCCGCGTAAACGTAGGCAACATCATCGGTGCGGTTGAAAACACACCTGGTACATACCTTGAAACCCGTACCGCTGGTCTGGGTATCGATGGTGCCGGTTTCGTTTCGCACGTTGGTAACGTCAGCAACGAATACTTCAACTGGGATGCATACAGCTCAGGCGGCACCGGCGTAAACGGTGTTGAAGCTCTGTACTCTGCGAACGGTTTCACCGGTCACATTTCGTACTCGCAGCGCAACGACAGCACTGTAAACCCTGGTGTTGGTAACGGTGCTGCAAACGCAGCTGCACGTGCCGCCATCATGATGGCTTACACCTTTGGCGACTGGACTGTTGCTGGTTCTTACCAGGACTCCGACATCGCTTGGGAAGACAAAGCAATCATCTCTGTTCAGGGTGACCTGGGTCAGTTCGGTGTTCGCGTTGCATACGCAGACAACGACGGCATCGGCAAATGGGGCCTGTACGGCAACTACGAAATCGGTGCAGCTTCGAAAATCGTTGCATTCGTAACTTCGGAAGACGCGGTAGACGCGGCTGACGTAACTGCTGGTCGTGGCGACAACCGCGACGGCATCGCCGGCTCTAACTTGGGCGAAGGCGAAAGCTACGGTATCCACTACTCCTACGATCTCGGGGGCGGTGCTTCTTTCGAAACCGGTTACCGTCGTGCGTCTAACGACAACGACACATTCCAGGCTGGTGTATACTTCAGCTTCTAAGTTAAGCCACGCTTAGCGTGACTTTTGGGGCGGGCTCTTTCGAGCTCGCCCTTTTCTTTTTGGGCTACATGGTGTTTCTCTGCTGCCAAACGAAGATGAGGTTCGCGTATGTCGCTGCAAGAGATTCAAGCCCGCATTAGCACTGCAGAAAAGGCCGCTGGGCGGGACGCAGGGTCGGTCCATCTGATCGCTGTCTCAAAAGTTCAACCCAATGAGAGGGTTGAGGCGGTGTTGACCCAAGGCCATCGGTGTTTTGGTGAAAACCGGGTGCAAGAAGCCGCCGGGAAATGGCCGGGCTTCATGGAGCAGTTTTCGGATATCGATTTACATCTGATTGGGCCGTTGCAAACGAACAAAGCCCGGCAGGCAGTTGAGCTGTGCAATGCCATTCATTCGGTCGACCGCCCCAAATTGGCCGCGACCTTGGCGCGTTTGGCGCAAGAGCGCGGGACCTGCCCGGATTTGTTTGTGCAAGTGAACACCGGCGAAGAAGATCAAAAGGCCGGAATTCTACCGGCTGATGCGGACGCCTTTATCGCGGATTGCGTGAAAATGGATCTGCCGATTCAAGGGCTTATGTGCATTCCCCCTGTAGAGGAGGAGGCGGCGCTGCACTTTGCGTTGCTGGCCAAGATTGCGGCGCGCAATGGTTTGACAGGGCTGTCGATGGGGATGAGCAGCGATTTTGAAAAGGCGATCGCTTTGGGGGCAACGCACGTGCGTGTCGGGTCCGCTATTTTCGGAGATCGCGTTAAGCCGACGGAATAATCAAACGAGTGCCGGGCGTTATGCGTTCGGCCACCCACCGCAAGTTTTCACGGGACAGGGCAACGCATCCTTCGGTGGGATATCCGGGGCGACGCCATTGGTGCATAAAGATCGCTGAGCCGCGACCCGGCACGGCATCGCGCCAATTCCAATCCGTGATCAGCACCAGATCATAGAGTGGATCAGCCCGTCGAAGATGTTCGTGGCTGTACGGATGTGGGGCGAGAACCCATTGATTATAATCACTATCTGCGCCGTCATCTGACCACAGGTCGCGTGGGCCAATCGCCTCGGCCCACGGGGTCGGCGCAGTGATGCGATCCGCGCGATAGAGCATTCCGACGATTTCCAGAACGCCAATGGGGGTCGCGCCATCGCCTTCTTTCTTGTCGTGCGTGAGGCCACCTTTGCCAAGCGAACAGGGCAGGGTGCGCCCCTGAAATCGCAGCCCCTTGGGCGTGACGACCATATCAAACGGGGTCACAGCAAGTGCCCGGATTTCGCGGCTTTGGTCGCCAAATAGTCCCGGTTGTGGGCGTTTTCACCAACTTTCAGAGCCACACGTTCGGTGACTGCAATGCCGGTGCGTTCCATCATCGCGATCTTGTTGGGGTTGTTGGTCAGCAAGCGCACGGATTTAAAACCCAGAGATTTCAGGATATCTGAGCCAAGTCTAAAGTCGCGTTCATCGTCTTCAAAACCCAGCCTGTGATTGGCCTCGACGGTGTCAAAGCCCTGATCTTGCAAGAAATAGGCACGCATCTTGTTGGCGAGGCCAATGCCGCGCCCCTCTTGGTTGAGGTAGAGCAAAACGCCGGACCCTTCGGCACCCATTTGGGCCAAAGCACCACGCAATTGCGGACCGCAGTCACATTTCAGGCTGCCCATCAGATCACCGGTAAAGCAAGCCGAGTGGAGACGCGCCAGAACCGGTTTCTCTCGGTCTGGGCGGCCGATTTCAATCGCATAGTGTTCTTCGCCGCCGTCTTCGGGACGGAAAACGTGAAGCCGACCGGCCTCAGACACTTCCATCGGCAAGCGAGCGGCGACGATTTCATGCAGCGGGCTGCGTTCGGTTAAATGTGGGGCTGCGCGGGCGTGATCGATCAGGGTCAGCCCGTTCGATCCGGCGAAGCCGCGCCCGTCTTCAATTGGCATGACCACAGCGGCGGGCAGCAGACGGGCGGATTTTGTGAGGGCAATTGCGATACGGTGCAGGCTGGCTGAGCCTTGGCGTTCCGTCATCAGGGGGCCCTTGAGGGGGGCATTCAGGTCATCGGATGGATCTGCAACGGCTTGCACCCAACCCAGATCGGCATCTGCTGGAATCGTGACGCGTGCCAGATCCCCATCATAGGCCCGCGCCTTGAGCGTGTCAGCACGTCGCACCGTGATGGCAATCACTGGCGCCTCTCCTATGCCGCGCAAGTCGGCGAGACGCTGCGCGGTCAGGGACTCGGCCGAGATCGCAAGCACGCTTAGCCCGGCATCGTCGGTCAAGACGACGGGGACGCCCATACGCAGATCAGCCCGCGCCCGCGCGAGAAGTTCAGTGATATCCGGGATGAGACTCATGAGTGTTATCCTATAACGTTCTGTGCTTTTCCTAATCCGCTTTGAAGGAAATGTGAAACATTTCCGCTACGACAGACACGAGGGCGTGAGAGAGTTGCAGTAAAACTTGTCGAACGCGTTTAGCACCCTCAAGTGGTAGGTAGGAAAAAGGAGGACAGCGTGATGGCTCAGCTCAAAAAGATTTTGCTGGTAGACGACGACGAAGACCTGCGCGAAGCGCTCAGCGAGCAGCTGATCATGACCGAAGATTTCGATGTGTTCGAGGCCCACGATGGCCAGAGCGCAATGGAGCGGGTCAAAGAGGCGCTGTATGACTTGGTCATTCTGGACGTTGGTCTGCCAGATACCGACGGTCGCGAGCTATGCCGCCTGATGCGGAAGCAGGGTGTCAAAAGCCCGATTCTGATGCTGACCGGACATGACGGGGATGCGGACACCATCCTTGGATTGGATGCGGGGGCCAATGATTATGTGACCAAGCCGTTCAAATTCCCGGTTCTCTTGGCGCGCATTCGGGCCCAATTGCGCCAGCATGAGCAGTCAGAAGATGCTGTTTTCACGCTTGGGCCCTATACGTTCAAGCCTGCGATGAAAATGTTGGTGACCGAAGATGATCGCAAGATCCGTCTGACCGAAAAAGAAACCAACATTCTCAAGTTCTTGTACAGATCGACCGATGGTGTGGTTGCTCGCGACGTTTTGCTGCACGAGGTCTGGGGTTACAATGCGGGGGTTACAACGCACACGTTGGAGACCCATATCTATCGTCTACGCCAGAAGATTGAACCCGATCCGGCAAATGTGCGCCTGTTGGTGACCGAATCGGGCGGCTATCGTTTGGTGGCCTGAGTGTGTTGACTCAGATCAAAGAAGTACTTTGGTCTCATGTTTAAACACTGACTATCCCGTGTATGTCCGGGTAATGACATACACCTCCCTGTTGGACTTGGCCGGGCCTCGTGCCCGGTCTTTTTTTGTGGTTCGCTTTGCGATGGCGCACGCGGGGTACGCGCGCTAGGTTGCGGTGACCGCGAACCAGGAAAGTCGAACGCATGCCCTTTACCCTTGCTACATGGAACATCAACTCGGTCCGTCTGCGTGAGCCGATTGTGCTGAAGCTGTTGGAGGAAGAAGCCCCCGATGTGCTGTGTCTGCAGGAGTGTAAAAGCCCGGTGGACAAGATCCCGTTAGAGGGGTTCGCCGCGTTGGGCTACACCCACATGGTTGCCCGCGGCCAAAAGGGGTACAACGGGGTTGCGATCCTGTCGCGGATGCCGATCAAAGAAGTGTGCAGTCAGGATTTCGCTGATTTAGGTCATGCCCGTCATATCGCCGGACAGCTTGAGAACGGTGTGACGATCCACAACTTTTATGTTCCTGCCGGCGGCGACGTCCCGGACCGGGAAAAGAACGAAAAGTTTGGTCAAAAGCTCGATTACCTCACAGAGATGCGGGATTGGTTTCATGGCGATAAGCCGGAAAAATCCATTCTCGTCGGGGATTTGAACATTGCCCCGCGCGAGGATGATGTGTGGGATCATAAGAAATTGCTCAAGATCGTGAGCCATACGCCGACCGAGGTTGAGCATCTGGCCCAAGCGCAGGACGCGGGGAATTGGGTCGATATCACGCGGCAGGATATTCCTGACGGAAAGTTGTATTCGTGGTGGTCTTACCGGGCCAAGGATTGGGATGCTGCCGACAAAGGACGACGGTTGGATCACGTCTGGGCAACGGGTGATATTTCAAACGCGGGTCATTCCAGCCGGGTCATGCGCGATGCGCGCGGTTGGGAAAAACCCAGTGATCACGCGCCTATTTTTGCGACCTTCGACATTTAGCGCAGCCAGCTGGCATAGGTCGGGTCCTGATCTTTCATGTCCTGATACAGCCAGACCATGCGATCCACGAACCAGGTCTTGCCCCCGACGATCAGGGCAAGACCCAACAAAACCGCCGACAGATCCAGCGCCCATAGGCCATAGATCCACGGCACTATCCCAACCGCAGACACACCGGTGAGCAGTTTTGCCCAGACCACGTGGTGGTGTGGAACCGGCAGGGTGTCGCGGTTCAGGAAAACCCGCTCGCCAAAGGTGCCACGGGAGGACCAGCCGCGTGTTGATGCGGGCGGACCAAAGGCACGTGGATTCCACCATGTCCACAGCACGACCAGTGCCACGGCAGCCACAGCCCACCACCCGATCGACACGCGGCTCCAGATTGCGAGTGACATCAAAGGCAGGATCGAAAATCGGCTATAAACACTGAGCGGATTGGCATGACGGGCCCACGCGGCCTCGTCCATTGCCATAAAACGCTCTGAAGCTTTGAAGATATCCCAGCGCTGTGAGGTCAAATCGGCAACTCCTCTCTTGGTTTCCGGGCCGTCCGCTTGCATATAGGGGGCAAGCTCGAACCGGAGAAGCATGTCATGGAAATTCTGAACGGTGCAAGTGGCACCCCCGCCGCTGATTTGATCAAGGACACAACCGAAGCCAGTTTCATGGTGGATGTTGTCGAAGCCTCGCAAGAGGTGCCGGTGATTGTTGATTTCTGGGCCCCTTGGTGTGGTCCATGCAAAACGCTGGGCCCACTGTTGGAAGACGCGGTGACTGCTGCCAAAGGCGCGGTCAAGATGGTCAAGGTCAACGTGGACGAGGCGCAGATGATTGCGGGTCAGTTACAGATCCAGTCGATCCCCACCGTTTATGCGTTTTACAAAGGCCAGCCCGTCGATGGGTTTCAGGGCGCTGTACCAGGGTCCGAAATTACAGCGTTTGTTGAGCGTGTGGTTGCTGCCGGGGGTGGTGAGATGCCGGATGGTGGTCTGGATGATGCCGTAGCTGCCGCGGAAGAGATGATGACCGAGGGCGCGTTTGCCGATGCGGTTGAAACGTTTGCGGCCATCTTGGGCGAAGATCCGAACCACGCCGCAGCCTATGGCGGTTTGGTACGCGCCCATATCGCGCTGGAAGATCTGGAACAGGCCGAAGCCGTTTTGAACGGGGCCCCTGCCGAGATTTCGGAAAGTGCTGAGTTGGAAGCTGCACATGCGCAGCTTGAATTGGCAAAGCAGGCCGCAGATGCCGGTCCCGTGGCTGAATTGACCGCAGCGGTTGAGGCGGACCCAAACAATCCGCAAGCGCGGTTTGATTTGGCGCTGGCCTTGCATGCCTCGGATCAGGTCGAAGAGGCTGTGGCGCAGTTGCTGGAATTGTTCCGCCAAGATCGGGAATGGAACGAGGGCGCTGCCAAAACCCAGCTGTTCACCATTTTCGATGCGCTTAAGGCCAATGACCCGATCGTTTTGAACGGACGCCGCAAGCTGAGTTCAATGATATTTGCCTAAGGTCAGATACGGGCTACAATCGGTTGTATGATGCAATCTGCTGACCTTCCGGATATGCTTGCGGTGTTTCCGCTGCGACAGGCGCTTGTGTTGCCTCGGTCGCGGTTGCCGCTGCATATCTTTGAGCCGCGCTACCTTCAGATGCTGGAGGACGCGCTGAAAACGCCTCATCGCCTGATCGGGATGGTTCAACCCAACCCAGTCCCTGGCGACGAGGATAAATTGCAAATGATTGGCTGTGCGGGGCGGATCACTCAGTTTTCTGAGACAGAAGACGGCCGGTACATGGTTACCCTGACGGGGATTTCGCGTTTCAGGGTCAAGGACGAGGTACACGGCTTTTCCCCGTATCGTCGGTGTTCCGTGTGTTGGAAGGGGTTTCAACGCGATCTGGGGCGCAGCGAAACGGATGAGCACTTTGATCGTCCGACGTTCTTGGACCTTCTTCGGCGGTATTTGGTGGCGCAAAACATGTCATCAGATTGGGGGGAGTTGCAGGACGCGGATGATGAATTGCTGGTCAATTCGTTGTCGATCATCCTGCCTTTCGAGCCTGAAGAAAGACAAGCGTTGCTAGAGGCGCCTTGCCTGAAAACGCGCCGGGAAACGCTGGTTACATTGATAGAGTTCGCCCTGCGCGGCGGCACGAATGAGGAAACGCTCCAATGAGTGAAACGCAATCTGTGTTTGATCGCCGTATGCTGGAGGCGTTGATTTGTCCGCAAACGCAAGGGACGTTGGAATATGACGCGGCCAAGCAAGAATTGATTTCTCGCGCGGCAGGACTTGCCTTTCCTATCCGAAATGGCATTCCGGTCATGTTGATTGACGAGGCGCGCGTGCTGGATTGAGCGCGCTAGATTTGCTTGCCTTGTAGCAACACAGGCAGGTCGCCGGTCAGGCCGGCGGCTTCGCGCACGAACCCACGACGCAGACCGGGCAGGGATCCCAGAACGCCCATGCCAATGTCGCGCCCTAGACGCAGGATGGGGTTGTCGTTGGAAAACAGCTTGTTGAACACATCTGTGGCCATCGCCAGGGTCGCCGTGTCGAACCGGCGCCATTCCTGATACCGTTCCAGCACAAGCTGCCCGCCAATATCTTCGCCGCGTCGTCCTGCAAGGGTCAGAACCTCAGCCAGAGCACCGACATCGCGTAGCCCTGCATTTAGGCCCTGGCCTGCGATTGGGTGCATGCCGTGGGCGGCATCCCCGATCAGGGCCATGCGATCGGCGATGAATGAATTCGCGATGGTCAAATTCAGCGGGTAGGTAAAGCGCGCTCCGGCGAGTTTGATCTCACCCAGAAAATCCCCAAATCGGGGCTGCAACGCTTGCAGGTAGTCCGAGTCAGTCATGGCATTGATTTGATGCGCCGTTTCAGTCTTTTCGCTCCAGACGATCGAGCAGCGGTTGCCGGTGAGAGGGAGGATTGCCAAGGGACCGGGCGGCATAAAGAATTGATGCGCGACACCGTTGTGGGGCAATTCATGGTCGATGGCGCAGACCAGCGCCGTTTGACCGTAGTCCCACCCGGACCGTTTGATGCCAGCGCGTTCTGCGGTGCCGCTTTTGCGGCCATCTGACCCGATCAAAACACGACCCGACAGGGTGCTGCCGTCGTCCAATGTCACGGTCACGCCGCTGATATCGGTGCTTTGGGCGACAACCGTTTTGCCGCTGATCTGTGTGATGTTGGGGTGATCTGCCATCGCCGCGAGGAAAGCAGGGCGCAAATGGCGGTCTTCGACCATATAGCCCATTGGGCCTTCTTCCAGTTCGGCATGGTCAAAGTGCATGAAAAACGGTGATGGGCCGCTGCCTGCGTGGCCATCGGTCACTTTGATTTCCAGCATCGGTTGCGCCTGATCCGCGACGCGGGACCAGACACCAATCGCCTTGAGCAATCTTTGCGAGGCGAGCGCGAGCGCATAGCCGCGCCCGTCAAAGGCCGCATCGGTACGGGCCGTCACGCTGAGCGTGTCAATCACCGTGACCGAATGGCGGGTATCCGCAAGCGCCAATGCCAAAGCGGGGCCATTCAGGCCACCACCAACAATCAGGATATCAGATGACGTGTTCATGAGGTGCAATATGCGCGGCCTTTCGGGATTGTCCATGCCCCATGCTGTCGCTACCGTCGCGACACACCACAGCAGGCGGGCGGAGCGATATGCAAAATTGGCTGACAATGACGGCGAGTGATCTGGGGCGGGGCATCGGGACGGGTGAGATTGACCCGGTTCAGCTGACGCAATGTTATCTGGATGCGATTGCGAGCCACCCCCACCGGGACCGAATTTATGCGCGTGTGACGGCGGATCGGGCTTTGGCCGAGGCAGGCGCTGCGCGGGATCGGGCGCAGGTTGGGCGACGGTTGTCGTTGCTGGATGGGGTGCCGATCAGTTGGAAAGACCTGTTTGATACAGCTGGGACCGGGACCGAAGCCGGGTCTGCCTTGTTGGCGGGGCGCGTGCCGGATCGCGATGCCTGGGTGTTGCGGAATGCAACGGCGCGCGGCGCTGTGTGTTTGGGCAAGACCCATATGAGCGAACTGGCGTTTTCGGGTCTTGGGTTGAACCCCATCACCGACACGCCGCCCTGTGTGAATGACGAAACCGCTGTTCCGGGCGGATCGTCGTCGGGGGCGGGGGCGTCGGTTGCGTGGGATTTGGCTGCGGGAGGAATCGGCTCTGATACAGGCGGTTCGGTGCGTATTCCTGCGGCGTGGAATGATCTGGTTGGTTTGAAAACCACGTCCGGTCGGCTCAGCCTTGAAGGGGTGGTGCCGCTGTGTTTGAAATTTGACACCATTGGTCCGTTGACCCGGTCGGTTGAGGATGCGGCGCAGATGTTGGCGATGCTAGAGGATGGCAAGGTTGCGGATCTCAAGGGGGCTTCGCTTAAGGGGCGGCGGTTTGCAGCGCTTCAGACTGTCGTTCTGGAAGATGTGCGTGATGGCCCCGGTGCGGCCTATGAAAGCGCGTTGAAACGACTGAGTGATGCGGGGGCAGAGATCGTGCCGTTGCATGTGCCTGAGGTGTCCGAGGCGATGACCCTGACCGGCCCGTTGTACACGGCCGAGGCGTATGGGTTGTGGCGCGATGTGATCGAGGCCAATCCAGACGCGATGTATGCCGAGATTTTGGAACGGTTCCGGTCCGGCGCTGGGTATTCCGGCCCCGATTATGTGGCAGCTTGGGCCAAGCTGGAAGGGTGTCGTGCAGCCTGGGATGCGGCAGCAGCCGGGTTTGATGCGGTGTTGGCACCGACATCGCCGATTCTGCCGCCGAATCTGGATCGGTTGATGACAGATCATGATTATTATGTGACCGAAAATCTGTTGGCGCTGCGCAACACGCGGATCGGGAACTTGTTGGGTCTTTCGGCGCTGACCCTGCCAACGGGCACGCCAAGTTGTGGTTTGATGATGATGGGAGCGCCGGATTGCGAAGAGGCATTGTTGCGAATGGGGGCGGCCGCAGAAATGGCGCTGACCTGAATGCCACAATTGCAAGCGCGTGCAATGCTTTGTCTGGACGTGAGGGCGGTGCATCTGTAACTTGGTTTCAAACGGGGCGTGAATGATCCCGACTTTGAGGCAGTACAGTATGGATTTCCCCGAGCGGTTCTCGAACCTACCGGCCTATGCATTCCCGCGTTTGCGCGCCCTGTTGGATCATCACCAACCGGGGGGTGACGTTGTTCACATGACCATTGGCGAGCCGAAACACGCGTTCCCCGCGTGGGTGCCCGATGTGATCATGGAAAATGCCGCCGGTTTTCAGGGCTATCCGCCAAATGATGGGTCGGATGCTTTGCGCGGCGCTATCAGTGACTGGATCAAACGTCGCTATGGTGTGGCTATGGATGCCAACACGCAGGTTATGGCGCTGAATGGCACACGCGAGGGGCTGTACAACGCGGCGATGGCTTTGTGCCCTGAACAGAAGAACGGGCAAAAACCGATCGTTCTGTCGCCGAACCCGTTTTATCAGGTTTACATGGTTGCCGCGATTTCTGTTGGTGCAGAGCCGCGATTTGTGCCCGCAACGGCTGCAACAAATCATTTGCCGGATTACACCAGCCTGCCCGAGGATGTCTTGAACCGGACAGCTGTGGCGTACATCTGTTCGCCGGCCAATCCACAAGGGGCTGTTGCCTCGCGCGATTACTGGGCGGATCTGATCCGGCTGGCAGAGCAGTATGATTTCCGAATCTTTGCGGATGAATGTTATTCCGAGATTTACCGTAATGAGGCCCCAACCGGGGTGCTGAGTGTTGCGCAAGAGCTGGGTGCTGATCCTGAGCGGGTGGTTCTGTTCAATTCCCTGTCCAAGCGTTCAAACTTGGCCGGGTTGCGATCAGGACTGGTTGCGGGTGGTCCTGAGACGATCAAACGGATCAAGCAATTGCGCGCCTATTCGGGGGCTCCATTGCCAGCACCTTTGCAAGCCGTGGCGACTCGGGTTTGGGCGGATGAGGTGCATGTCGAAGAAAATCGCGCGCTTTATCGGGAAAAGTTCGAAATCGCGGACGAAATTTTAGGCGGTGTCCAGGGATACCAGTCCCCTGAGGCCGGTTTTTTCCTGTGGCTGCCCGTTGATAACGGCGAACAGGCCGCGCTGAAGCTGTGGCAGGAAACGGGTGTACGTGTGTTGCCTGGGGCCTATCTGGCGCAAGGCGATCCGGGGCAAAACCCGGGTGAAGGATATATTCGGGTCGCGATGGTGGCCCCAAAAACAGATACGCAACGCGGGCTGACAATGCTGCGCGATTGTTTGTACAGATAAGATTCGAGGTTAAGCATGGCATCATATAACGCTCGGGGACGTGACCCATTGTTGGACAGCACTATGCAGGCGGCAATCGAGAAACGCGGTAAGGAATTGATCGGCATCGCTTTGATCATTCTTGGTCTGATGGCCGCTGCCATGATCGGATCTTATACGCCGGATGATCCAAACTGGATGGTTTCGACGGATGCGCCTGTGCAGAACTGGATGGGCCGGATCGGGGCATCCATTGCCGCGCCATTGTTTATGATTGTGGGCTGGGGCAGCTGGGGCCTTGCACTGGTTTTGATCGGTTGGGGCATTCGGTTTGCGGGGCATTGGGGTGAAGACCGGGCCGTCGCGCGGTTGATTTTTGTGCCGATCTGGATCGCGGTTGTGGCCATCTATGCCTCAACTTTGGTGCCGGGATTGGAATGGCGGAATACGCACAGCTTTGGTCTGGGTGGGTTGTTCGGCGATACCGTCATGGGCGCATTGCTGACTCTGTTGCCAATTGGCTCGCATTTCATGATCAAACTAATGTCGCTGTTGATGGCGGTTGGCATGGTGTCCTTGGCTGTCTTCGTTCTTGGATTTACACGCGCGGACGTTCAAAAAGGGCTGCGGTTTGTCATTGTTGGCATCATCGTGTGTTACGGGGCCTTGATGACCTTGCTGGGGCGTGGAGCCTCCGCCACGGTCGAAGCTGCCCGCACCCGACAAGCACAACGGACCGAACGAAAGGAAGCGGAGCGCTATGCTGCTGAGCAGGCAGGGTTGGCAGAGCAAGCTGCATACGCCGCCCGCGCTGAAGCTGAAGCCAACGCAGTCGTCGAAGAGCCGCTGTACGAAGAACCAGTACGTCAAGAAATGGAGCAACCTGAGCCAGAGCCGGTTGTCCAACCCGAACCCAAGCAGGGTTTGTTGGCCCGGATGCCAAGTTTGATCCGCCGCCCAGAGCCGATGCCAGAGCCCGAGTTGGTCGAGCCTGCGCCGATTCAAGGGTACAATGCCATGCCCGGTGATGATCGTATCAAAGCGAAAATCGCTGATGCTGTTCGGTCGCGCCAACGCATCGATACACCACCAGAACCGCAGCCAGATCCAACGCGTCCTTTGACAAAAGGCCGGGGTCGGGGGCCCGATCCCTTGGTTTTGGATACGACGCCTCCAGTCTCACAACAGCCAGCTGAGCCCATTAGGACGCGCGAAGTTGAGCTGCCACCTGAACCGCCCGTTATGGCCCCTCAGGTCGCGCCGCAGGTTGCAATGCCTGCAGAGCCTCCGGTCATGACGCCGCAAATGCCAGCCAAACCTGCGATGTCGGCGGTGCCTATGCCACGGGTTGCACCCCAAGTGACGGTTGCTCCGGTCACGGTGTCCCAACCTGCGCCTCAGGCTACGATTGCTCCGGTCGCGACGCCCCAACCTGCGCCTCAGGCTACGATTGTTCCGGTCGCGGCGCCCCAACCTGTACCTCAGGCTACGATTGCTCCGGTTGTGCGCACCGAGCCTGCGCCGCAAATGACGCAGCCGGTGACACCTATGCAGCAAGACGTTGCTGATCCTTTGCCACGCATGCAACCTGCTCCGGTTTCGCCGCAAATCCCAGTGGCCGAGCCGCGTCGCGCTGTTGTTGAGCAGCCTGTTCGCAAGCCAACGCAACCCTCGCGCCGGGCGCAGGCCGAAGAACAGCCCGCATTGGCGTTTGAGGAAAAACCAGACGAATTTGAATTGCCTCCGCTCGGGTTGTTGGCCAACCCAATGGATATTGAACGCCATCATCTGAGTGACGAAGCGTTGGAAGAAAACGCGCGGATGCTGGAAAACGTGTTGGATGACTACGGTGTAAAGGGCGAAATCGTTTCGGTTCGCCCCGGTCCGGTTGTCACGATGTACGAACTGGAACCCGCGCCGGGTTTGAAAGCCAGCCGCGTTATTGGTCTGGCGGATGATATTGCGCGTTCTATGTCGGCACTGTCGGCCCGTGTTTCTACGGTTCCGGGTCGGTCCGTTATCGGGATCGAACTGCCGAATGAAAATCGGGAAAAGGTTGTTCTGCGCGAGATCTTGGCCAGCCGTGATTTCGGTGACAGCAACATGAGCCTGCCGCTTGCTTTGGGTAAAGATATCGGTGGCGACTCGGTTGTTGCAAACCTTGCCAAGATGCCTCACCTGCTGATTGCGGGGACCACGGGGTCGGGTAAATCGGTTGCAATCAACACGATGATCTTGTCGCTGCTTTACAAGCTGACACCGGATGAATGCCGGTTGATCATGATTGACCCCAAGATGTTGGAATTGTCTGTTTATGATGGCATTCCACACCTGCTCTCCCCCGTTGTGACGGACCCCAAAAAGGCTGTTGTGGCCTTGAAGTGGACCGTGGGCGAGATGGAAGACCGGTATCGCAAGATGTCCAAAATGGGCGTCCGGAATATCGAAGGTTACAATGGTCGGGTCCGCGAAGCCCTGAAAAAAGGTGAAATGTTCAGTCGTACGGTTCAGACCGGATTTGATGACGACACTGGCGAGCCCGTGTTCGAGACGGAAGAGTTCGCACCAGAGGCGATGCCCTTTATCGTAGTGATCGTCGACGAAATGGCCGACTTGATGATGGTTGCCGGCAAAGAAATCGAAGCCTGCATTCAGCGACTGGCGCAGATGGCGCGTGCCTCGGGTATTCACTTGATCATGGCGACCCAGCGTCCGTCGGTCGATGTGATCACCGGTACGATCAAGGCAAACTTCCCCACACGGATTTCGTTCCAGGTGACCTCGAAAATCGACAGCCGTACCATTTTGGGTGAAATGGGCGCCGAGCAACTGTTGGGCATGGGTGACATGCTGTACATGGCAGGTGGGGCCAAGATCACCCGGTGCCATGGCCCGTTTGTGTCAGACGAAGAAGTCGAAGAAATCGTGAACCATCTCAAGGCGTTTGGACCGCCGGAGTACATGAGCAATGTGTTGGATGGCCCTGACGAAGAAAAAGCCAGCAATATCGATGCTGTGCTTGGCTTGGGCGGGAACTCGGATGGCGAAGATGCGCTGTATGACACGGCCGTGGCGATTGTAATCAAGGATCGCAAATGTTCGACATCTTACATTCAGCGTAAGCTCGCCATTGGTTACAACAAGGCCGCGCGCCTTGTGGAGCAGATGGAAGACGAAGGATTGGTGTCCCCCGCAAACCACGTGGGTAAGCGTGAAATTTTAGTACCGGAACAACAGTAAGTTCCGGCTTTCAATTTCGCGCAGGGTGATTATCTGGAGTGACATGAAACAGATTGCTTTCGCCTTGGCGCTGACGCTCAGCGCCCCCGCCGCTTGGGCCGCAGAAAAGCTGCCTTTGAACGAGATTTCGGAATACTTGAACCGCCTGAAAACGGTTCAGACCACGTTTACGCAGATCAATGATGACGGGTCCCTATCCACCGGTAAGCTGTGGTTGCAGCGCCCGGGACGGATGCGGTTTGAGTATGATCCGCCGGAAAGTGCCGTTGTTACGGCCAAGGGGGGTACGGTCATCATCCAAGACCCCAAGTCCAACCAGCCTGCGGAGCAATACCCACTGAATCGGACGCCGCTATCGATCATTCTGGCTCGCAAAGTCGATCTTTCACGTGCCAACATGGTGGTGGGGCATGGGTTTGACGGAACTTCGACCGTGGTGACGGCGCAGGACCCTGAAAATCCGCAATATGGTAAGCTGGATCTGTTGTTTACCGGCGATCCAGTCGAATTGCGCAAATGGGTTGTGCATGATGGGGCAGGGTCCCAGACAACCGTAATTCTGGGGAAACTGACCAAGGGGAACAGCCTGAACCAGAATCTGTTCGTCAATGGAAAAGCCAGCGAGGACCGCTAAGCGCGGTCCTCTGTTTCTAGTGTATCAGAACCGTCTCGGGCAACTGGCGATCTGGCGGCGGTACATGTCTGCACGGGCGGCAACATTGTCAGCAGTGCGCAAAAGCCAGGATTTAGAATTGTAAGACCCGCGTGCAAATCCGGTGTGGCCTTCGTGATAGGCCAAATATTGGTTGCGCGCATCGCCTAGGGAAATTCCGTTCCGATCGCGACTGATAGTCATATACCACCCCACGAAATCAGAGGCGTCGCGGATACGATCCCGTTTGGCGCTACTGCGTCCAGTTTCTTTCTTGTATTCCTTCCACGTGCCATCCAGGGCTTGGCTGTAGCCATAAGCGCTGCTTTGGCGGCCCATCGGTAGGACCCCGAGCACATATTTATGCGGTGTGCGCGCCTCGGCCCGATAACGGCTTTCTTGATAGATCGTCGCCATTTGAACATGCACCGGCACGCCCCATTTGCGTTCAGTTTTCTTGAACGCTTTGATATAGTCCGGGCGCTGTTTGGCAATGCTGCAGGCATTGTCCAAATCACGCGGTGGAATTTTTGATCCACCACCGCAAGATGCTGCAAGCAGCACCAGTATCAGCGCGCAAAGAGATCTGCTCATCTGCCTCTTGCCCTTTTTTTCGAAGATATTAACGCAAGACGGCCTGCGAGGAAATCACATTTCCTATAGCAAGATAGCCAATACCAGCGGGAGTGCCGCAACGGACATCAGAGTTGAGGTTACGACCATGCCCGCAACCGCGTTTGAGTCCGCCCCGAATCGTTCAGCCAACAAGTAAGATGTAACTGCGACTGGGGTGACCATCTGCAAAACCAAGACGCCAAAGGCTTCGTCGGTCAGTTCAAACAATATGGCGACGGACCAGCCAAGGGCAAAAGAAACGACAAGTTTGATAAGAGACAACCAGATCGCTTTGCCGATTTTGTCGGGTGTCAAACGGGCAACGGCCACGCCGAGCGTGACAAGCATCATAGGCACCGCCATTTGCCCGATCAGCTCAAGCCCGTTGGTCAGGAATGTTGGGGTTTGCCAGCCCTGCCACAGGAAGACGGCGCCAAGTATCGTCGCCCAGACCATGGGTTGTCGTAAAACGGTGCCCAACGATCCACGTCCCGCAAACAGATAAATCCCATAGGTGAAAGACCACAGGGCGGTCACAGACAGGAACACCACCGCATAGCCCAGCCCCGCCTGACCAAAGGCAAAGATACAAAGCGGCAGACCCAGATTTCCGGTGTTGCCAAAAACAAGGGGCGATAGATAGCTGCGCTGATCAATACCAGTTACCCGCACAAAGACCCAAAACACCACGGTCAGCGCCAGATTCGCGGCAATCGTTGCCAAGGTGAAGCGGCCCAGATCATCGCCGGCAATTTCGGTCTGCATCAGGGCGACGAAGATAAGGCAGGGGACCGCAAGGGTTGTAGCCAAGCGCGTGACGAACTGAATCCGGTACTCGAATCCGAGTTTGACCCAGGTAAATCCAACTGCCGCCAACATAAAAACGGGAGCGACGATTTCCATGACTGTTAAAGTAAGGTTCACAGACTGTTTCCTTAAAATACGGATCAATTGTTGGACAATGGTGGCGCCTTGGGGGTACTAACAAGGCATAGGGGCTAAAATGACAATGCTAAAAACACGCGCCAAATATCATTTGGGACAAGTGGTTCGCCACAAGAAACACCCGTTTAGAGGTGTGGTTTTTGATGTGGATCCACAGTTTTCCAACACCGACGAATGGTATCAAGCCATTCCCGAAGATAGCCGGCCAGTCAAAGAGCAGCCCTTTTATCATTTGCTGGCTGAAAACGACCAAAGTTACTATGTCGCTTATGTCTCCGAACAAAACTTGGTTGCAGACTATTCCGGTGAACCTGTGGACCACCCCGATATTCCCGACATGTTCGGGCCGTTTCAGGACGGGTCTTACCCACTTCACTTTCAGTTGAACTGATTAAATCCCCGCCAGATTGAGCGGGGATTTCGCATTAATAGCCCAGTGCACAGCCATCTTTACGTGGATCGCTGGCCCCTTCGAGGACACCATCAGGGCGAATACGAATCGCTTGGGCCCCGCCAATCGCGGTGTCTGGTGCGGCGACGTCATGACCAAGGTCCGCCAGTTCCTGTCGCACTGTGTCCCCATACCCGCGTTCTACTTTGAGTTTGCCTGCATCCGCAAAGGCACGGGGGGCATCAATGGTTTGCTGCAATCCCATGTCAAAATCCGTCAGGTTGGAGACAAATCGAGCATGGCCGTTGGGTTGGTACGCCCCGCCCATAACACCAAAGGGCATTGTGACCTGCCCATCCTCACATAACATTCCGGGGATGATGGTGTGCATCGGCCTCTTGCGACTGCCCAACTCGTTCGGGTGTCCGTCTTGCAGTGTAAATCCGGCACCGCGGTTCTGGAGGAGGATGCCGAATTTTTCTGAGGCGATCCCGGATCCGAAACCGTGAAAGATCGAATAGATCAGCGAAACCGCCATGCGATCTTTGTCGACCACGGTGATATAGATGGTGTCCTTGTGGACCGCTTCGGTGAGCGGTGCAGCGGCTTTCATCGCCTGTTTGGGATTGATCAACGCGGCAAGGGCAGCGGCCGTTTCTGGGGCGAGCATATAGTCTAGACGCGCCATGTGATCGGGGTCGGCCAAAAAGCGATTTCGGGCATCGTAGGCCAGCTTTGCGGCCTCTGCCTCGATATGGATGCGTTCTGACCCTAGGGGGTTCATCGAAGAAATATCGAAATGCTTGAGGATGTTGAGCATCAGAATCGCCGTGGCGCCTTGCCCATTCGGTGGATGCTCGACCAGATCCATGCCCTTGTACGTGCCGCTGATGGGGGTAGTTGCATCACAGGTTGTGTCCGCGAAATCCTGTAAGCTGTGAACGCCGCCCAACTTGGTGAGGGCGGCCTGCATGTCTTCGGCGACTTCGCCGGTATAGAACGCATCCCGGCCCTGTTTGGCGACGCGGCGCAGAACCTCTGCCTGTCCGGGGGCGCGAAAGATATCCCCGACCTTTGGGGGTTTGCCGCCTAGCAAATAAGAGGAGCGCGCTGCACCTTGCAGGGTGGGTGCGCTGTCGTGCCAATCAAAAGCGACCCGTGCTGCAACGGGCACGCCGTGATCTGCATAATGGATGGCGGGTTGCAGTAGCTGATCCAGCCCGAGTGTGCCAACCGTTTCGGCCAAATGACAAAACGCGGCCATTGCACCGGGGAGGGTCACGGAATGGGGGCTGGTCAAGGGAATATGATCTAGGCCAGCATCCCGTAAGTGTGCGGCATTGGCCGCGCGCGGTGCACGACCTGAGCCGTTCAGGGCATGGATTTGGCTGTCGCCGGGCCGGGAATAGAGAACAAAGCAATCCCCGCCGATGCCCGTCATTTGTGGCTCACATATGCCCAGCAAAATGGCGGCGGAAATCGCGGCATCCATGGCGTTGCCGCCTTGTTTCAGGATGTCGATGGCGGTTTGTGCTGCAAGGGGGTGCGATGTGGCGCACATCCCGTTGCTCGTCAGAACCTCAGATCTGCCAGGTAAGTGAAAGTCGCGCATGGGGGCCTCTTTTCCCGTTCATCGTATCGACCGTAGGTCGCCGAGGCGGGAATTCCAATCGTGAGTTTTCGAAAGGGAGGATAGTCCTCGGCGTCACGTACTGGGTGGGGGCTGTTACACGTGACGCCAAGGGAAGCCTTATGCAGCTACACGTACTGTATGTCGTGTGTTTGGGGCGGCAGTGCGAAACAAATGAGGCTTAAATGTGTTTGATGAGTTTTTTCATCACGGCTGCGTACAAGGCAGGTCAAAACCCAAGGACAAAAGGTTATGCCCCTCTTCCCGTTGATAGCTGATATCGCTGGCGATCTGGCGGATCATAAACCAACCAAATCCGCCTTCGGGAAGGTCTTGCCGATCGACATCCAAATTAGCGGCTTCTCCTGCAGGCAACTGATTTGAAGGCAGCGGGTGCCCCATGTCACAGATACGAACATCCAGCCGGTTCACGTGAAAGGTGCACCTTACGCGCACTTTGCCTGGCTCAATGCCGGTGTAGGCATGTTCCACGACATTGTTGATTGCCTCGGCCAAGGCAATTTCAACGTCCCCTGCTTTGTCTTCTGACAACCCGCGTTCTTTGAGTTGGCTAGCGACGGCGCATATTCCAGCCCTCGCTTCCAACTCTGTGGCGCGGAACGATAAGGCAAACCCATCTCGTCTACGGTTCAGGTTCAAACCGGTCACTCCTGTTGAGTTCAATTCACGCCGTCAGCGAGTGCATCGTCAAGGGACGCGAACAGGTTGAACACAGTATCCATTCGGGTCAGGCGAAACACCTTGTCCACGACGGGTGTTAACCCCGCCAAATCCAGTTTTCGGTTGGCCCCCAATTGTTTCATAGATGCGACAATGGCCCCAAGGCCGCTGGAATCAATAAAAGTGACGGCAGAGAGATCCAAAATAATGCGATCAGGCCCGCCTTCGGTTTCTGCTCGCATGTCTTCCTTAAACTGAATGGCCATTGCCGCGTCGATCCGATCGGCACTTACGGTGATGACACGTGCATCGCCACTTTGCGTACTGGTCAGGCTCATGTTTTTCTTCCTTCGTGGCTACCTATCGACGCATAGGCTAGACGCCAATTCTTACTATTCGGTATTCATTGCCGGAAAGTTGGAGGAAACAGCAGATGAAAAATGTCGTTATCGCAGGCGCCGCACGAACCCCAATGGGTGGTTTTCAGGGGGCCTTTGATGGGCTCAGCGCGGCGGATCTTGGTGGGGCTGCGATCAAGGCTGCGCTGGATGGCGCCGGTGTGGACACGGTAGACGAAGTTCTGATGGGGTGCGTTTTGCCCGCGGGTCAAGGGCAGGCACCGGCCCGACAGGCAGGGTTTGCTGGCGGTTTGGGCGAAGAAGTTCCAGCTACGACCCTAAACAAGATGTGTGGATCAGGCATGAAGGCGGCGATGATCGCCTATGATCAGATCGCATTGGGACATACGGACACGATGATCGCCGGGGGCATGGAAAGCATGTCGAACGCGCCGTATCTGTTGCCCAAAATGCGTGGTGGCGCCCGGATCGGTCATGGTCAGGTGATTGACCACATGTTCCTTGATGGTCTTGAGGATGCGTATGACAAGGGGCGCCTGATGGGCACCTTTGCCGAGGATTGCGCGGAAACCTATCAGTTCACCCGCGAGCAGCAGGATGAATATGCACTCAAATCACTGTCGAATGCCTTGGCCGCGCAAGAGAGTGGAGCCTTCGATGGTGAAATCGCAGCAGTCACCTTCAAAACTCGAAAGGGGGATGTGGTGACGGATGCGGATGAACAGCCGAAAACCGCACGCCCTGAAAAAATCCCAACATTGAAACCTGCCTTTCGTAAAGAAGGCACCGTGACAGCAGCCAATGCGTCGTCGATCTCGGATGGGGCGGCGGCCTTGGTGCTTGCCTCGGAAGAGGTGGCACAAGCGCAGGGGATGACCGTGCGGGCGCGCGTGATGGGCCATGCAAGTCATGCCCAAGCGCCGGGCCTGTTTGCGACGGCCCCGGTTCCAGCGGCAAAGAAGCTGTTGGATACCTTGGGTTGGAGCGCAGAAGACGTTGATCTGTGGGAAGTGAACGAGGCTTTTGCCGTGGTTCCCATGGCGTTCATGCAGGAAATGGGTCTGTCCCGTGACATCGTGAACGTCAATGGTGGGGCCTGTGCTTTGGGCCACCCGATTGGCGCGTCTGGTGCCCGGATCATGGTGACCTTGCTGAACGCACTGGAAAAACGCGGCCTTAAACGCGGTGTTGCTGCCATTTGCATTGGTGGTGGTGAAGGTACGGCCATTGCGATTGAGCGGGTTTGACCTCGGGTTCTTTCCTGAATACTGCGGAGGTAAGCGGATCAGCAGATCCTGAGGGGGGCGACCCCCTCCCTCCAACCAAGGGCGAAGTAATGACTGTAGATTATGAGACACTGGCAAAAACCATTTCTGCGCTCACCGAAGATGAAACAGATGCGGTGGCTTTGATGGCAACGGTCACTTGTGAGGTGCATCATGCGGATGACCGGTTCGATTGGACCGGGTTTTATCGCGTGACTGAACCAGAGGTTTTGAAGATTGGCCCGTATCAAGGTGGGCACGGCTGCCTTGTCATCCCGTTTTCACGTGGCGTGTGCGGGGCCGCAGCGCGGACAGGGGAAACCCAGTTGGTTGCCGACGTGGATGCATTTCCGGGCCATATCGCGTGCGCATCATCGACACGGTCTGAACTGGTCTTGCCGGTAATGAATGCCCAGAACGAGGTAATTGCGGTGTTTGATATCGACAGCAATCAACCCGATGCATTTACCGAAACGGATGCCGAAGCGCTGGGCGCGATCCTGTCACAGGTATTTGCCGGCTAGGACAATGCCAGCGGCAAGTTGAAACAACATTATTGACAGCAGCCATCGTGAAAATGGCTGCTTTCGTGTTTTGTGATGAAACAGGATTCGGGCCAGATAGGCCCCTGGTGTCCCTCCCAAAACAGATAACCACAGCAAAAAATGCTCGGGTATGCGCCACCAGCGTCGCTTGGCACAGATCTTGTCCCAGCCGAACAGCACGACGGTCAGGGCATTGATGACCCACAGATAAATTACCGCATACCACATTGTTCGACCTCACGCCTTTCGGAGTCTCTCCTGTGTCAGCGAGCAGAAATGTTCAACCCCCGTGAAAAAACGCTTTGATTTTTCACGAACATAAGGCATCGTGAAAAAAGAGGACAAAATTTCACGAGACCTGAGGAGAGTCGCTGGTGAATGCCCAAGCCCCCCAAAGCGCCACGCTGGGCGCGGATATTCGTGCGCTGCGAAAGGCGCGCGGGTTGACGCTGTCTGAGATCGCGACGCGTCTGGATCGGTCGGTGGGCTGGCTGAGTCAGGTCGAGCGCGATATGTCCGAGCCGTCGATCTCGGATCTGCGTCAGATCGCAGGGTGTCTTGGGGTTCCGATGTCGATGTTGTTTACCCATTCGGCCGCGCCCTCTGATGAACAAGGGTACGTCGTCCGGGCCAGTGCGCGCCGTCCCATGGGGTCGGGCGAAGAGGGGCTAATCGAAGAACTGCTCTCGCCAGATCTGACCGATGATTTTGAGATGGTGCATTCTACGTTTCAACCGCTCTCAAAGATGCAGAAACCCGCGAACCGTCCAACCCAAGAAGTGGGGTACATGATTTCTGGTCAGCTAGACCTTGTGATTGGTGGACGATCTTTTTCTGTCGGGCCGGGTGACAGTTTCCGCATCAAGCACGAGCCGTATCAATGGTCCAACCCCTATGATGTGCCTGCTGTGGCCATCTGGGTCATCGCGCCACCGGTGTATTGATGAGTTTCGAGGCCTGGATCATATTTGCGCTGTTCTGGGTGGTGTTTGTCACCACACCGGGGCCCAACGCGGTCAACTGCATCTCAAACGGGATGAGCCTGCCCTTTTCTCGCGCGATGATTGGGGTGTTGGCGATTTTGACACAGGCCACCGCATTCCTGATCCTGTCCGCATTGGGTGTGACGGCTTTGATCACGGCATCCCCGACCGCCTTCTTTGTGGCCAAACTGATTGGCGCGGGGTTTCTTGTCTATCTGGGTGTGCGGGGCTGGATAAATGCCAGCAAACCCGCCCCGACCGAGGTCCGGCCTGCGCGTCATGTCTATTTTCACGCCTTGGCTATCGCGACGATCAATCCCAAAAGCGTCGCGGGCTATCTGGCTGCGTTCTCGCAGTTCGTACAACCAGACGTTTCGATCTGGGCGCAGATGAGTGTCATCATGCCAACCGCCTTGACGCTTACAGCCCTTAGCTACACCGGCTTCACGACTTTGGGGGCGGTGATGGGCAAGGCGGCGCTGGGCGCTGTGTTCAACACATGGGTTCGGCGGGTCATGGCGATCTGTTTCATTATTTATGGCGTGTTGCTGGGTGCCAGCAGTACTCCACAGCCAAGAGGGTAACTGATGCTCAAAGGATCCTGCCTGTGCGGCGATATCACGTTCAGTACCGAGGCTGCGCCACAAGGCCCCTCGATGTGCCATTGCAGCCAATGCCGCAAGCAATCGGGGGGCATCTGGTCGTCGGCCTATGTCAAAGACACCGATCTGAGCATCAACGGCGCGGTCCGTTGGTTCAGCACCAGCCAGACCGCCAAACGCGGTAGCTGTCCCCGTTGTGGGTCTTTCCTGTTCTGGAAAGCGCATGACGAAGACACCACCAGTTTTGCCCTCGGAGCCGTCGATGGCCTCACCGGGCTGACCCTGCAGAAACACATCTTTGTCGCCGACAAGGGCGATTACTACGACATCGCGGACACTGTGCCGCAAAAGGACTGAAGAGGATTAGTCATGTCTGATTTCCCAACCAAGGCCCGTGTGGTCGTCATTGGCGGCGGCGTTGTTGGCTGCTCGGCGCTGTATCATCTGGCTAAAAAGGGCTGGACCGATTGCGTTTTGCTGGAAAAGAACGAGCTGACCGCCGGGTCGACATGGCACGCGGCGGGTAACGTACCAACGTTCTCGACGTCATGGGCGATCATGAACATGCAGCGCTATTCGACCGAGCTGTATTCCGGGTTGGCTGAAGAAGTCGATTACCCGATGAACTATCACCAGTCGGGGTCGATCCGTCTGGCGCATACCAAAGAGCGGATGCAGGAATTTGAGCGCGCCCTGTCCATGGGCCGGTATCAGGGCATCGAGATGGAGATGTGGACCCCGGAAGAAGCCAAAGAGCGCTATCCGTTTCTGGAAACGCACGATCTGGCTGGCGTTCTTTGGGACCCGTCTGATGGCGACATCGATCCGGCACAGGTCACACAAGCGCTGGCCAAAGGTGCCCGTGACATGGGGCAAAAGATCATCCGCTTCTGCCCAGCATCCGGCGTGACGCAGCATGACGATGGTACTTGGACCGTGCACACCGAAAAGGGTGACATCGATTGCGACTATGTCGTGAATGCCGCTGGCTATTACGCGCAGCGTATTGGCGAATGGTTCAAGCCATATGGTGGGCGCACTGTTCCAATGATGGTAATGGAGCACCAGTATCTGCTGACCGAGCAGATCCCCGAGATCGAGGCGTGGTCCAAGGAACATGGTGGCAAGCTGCCGCTGATCCGCGACGTGGACGTGTCTTACTACCTGCGGCAGGAAAAGAACGGCTACAATCTTGGCCCGTATGAGCCAAACTGTAAGGCGCACTGGGTCGAGAGCAACGATCAGATGCCCGAAGATTTCAGCTTTCAGCTGTGGCAAGAGGATCTGGACCGGATCGAAGATATCGTGGTCGACGCAATGGCGCGTGTGCCGCTGATGGAAACCTCGGGCGTGTCCAGTGTTATCAACGGGCCGATCCCCTATGCACCAGATGGTCTGCCGTTGATTGGCCCAATGCCCGGCGTGAAAAACGCGTTCGAAGCATGTGTGTTCACCTTTGGCATCGCTCAGGGTGGTGGCGCAGGTAAGGTGCTGGCGGAATGGATCGTGGATGGTCAGACCGAATGGGACATGTGGGCCGTCGATCCACGTCGTTACACTGATTATACCGATCAGGATTACTGCAATCAAAAGGGCATGGAAGTTTACGGCAACGAATACGCCATGCATTTCCCTCAGCACGAATGGCCTGCTGCACGCGACAAGAAACTGTCGCCGGTGCATGCCAAGGTCAAAGAACTGGGCGGCGTTATGGGTGCTTATAACGGTTGGGAACGTGCCAATTGGTTTGCGCAGGATGGTGACGACACTTCGCTCGAAGCGACGCATACTTGGGGCCGCACTGGACCATGGGAGCAGCGTGTAAAGGAAGAGTGCGAAGCTGTGCGTGATGGCGTTGGTGTACTCGACCTGCCAGGTTTCTCGCGGTTTTTTGTCAGCGGTGAGGGCACGGCTGAGGCGCTGCGCGGTCTCGTCACTGGAGGTCTACCTAAAGTTGGCCGGATCAATCTGGTCTACGTTGCAGACAGCCGCGGTCGCATTTTGACAGAAATGTCGTGTATGCGTCTGGCTGATGATGAGTTCGTGATGATTACTGCCGCTACAGCGCAATGGCATGACCGCGACTTGCTGGTAAACGCAATGCCTGCGGGTGTGTCTGTTGTTGATGTGACAACCACACGCGACACGCTGATTGTAACCGGCCCGAAATCGCGCGAGTTGCTGGCTGGAATGTCTGATGCCGATCTGACGACGGGCTGGCTGACTCATCAGGCTGCCACTGTTGCGGGTCATCCGGCGCATCTGGTTCGGGTGTCCTTTGCTGGGGAGCTGGGTTGGGAAGTGCATGCCTTGAACGAGGACATGCCTGCCATTTATAGCGCTATTCTGGATGCGGGCGCCAAGCCGTTTGGCATGTATGCGCTGAATAGCTTGCGTCTGGAAAAAGGATATCGTGCGTGGAAAGGCGATCTGAGCACCGATTACTCCTTGCTCGAAGGGGGGCTGGGCCGTTTCGTCAAGCTGGACAAGCCACAGGATTTCCCGGGCAAGGCTGCCATTCAAAACGAAAAGCAGCAGGGTGTGAAGAAGAGCTTTGTAACCTTGGTGGTTGAGGCTGGGGATGCGGATGCGCCTTATATGTCGTGCATCCACAGCGGGGATCAGATTGTCGGTGAAACCACCTCGGGTGGGTGGGGTCACCGGATCAACAAATCGATCGCGCTGGGCATGGTGCGGTCTGATCTGGCGGTTCCGGGTACCGAGTTGGAGGTCGAGATATATGGCGAGAAATGTCGCGCCGTGGTTCAAGAAGATCAGCCGCTTTGGGACCCTGCAAACGAACGCCTGCGCGCATGATGTGCTAAATTCGACCCGCTAATGAAGGAGAGACCCATGAGTCGCACGATGCAAGGCGTCTATCTCACCAAGCACGGCGGGCCGGAGGCGCTGGAATGGCGCGATGATATTCCTGTTCCGGTCCCTGGACCGGGGCAGGTGTTGGTCCGCGTGGCCGCAGCCGGTGTGAACAACACCGACATCAACACGCGTATTGGGTGGTATTCCTCGGAGGTTACCGGCGCGACGGATTCCGTTGACCAAGACGTTGAAGCTGGCGGCTGGGGCGGGGCGTTGGCTTTTCCACGTATTCAGGGCGGTGATCTGTGCGGTATCGTCGAAGAGGTTGGCGAGGGTGTGGGGTTTGAGCCCGGACAAAGAGTGACCTGTCCGATCAATTTGCCGCGTTCCCGTCCGGGTCATCCACAGGGTTTCATTGCCTTGGGGTCGGAAATGGATGGGGCATTCGCCCAATATTGTTTGGTGCAGGCTGATGATTTGTACGACGTCACGACCTCCCCCCTGTCCGACGAAGAAATCGCCGCGATCCCTTGCGCCTTTGGAACGGCAGAAAATCTGCTGACCCGCGCAGGCGTCACCGCGGGACATCGTGTGCTGATCACTGGCGCATCTGGCGGTGTCGGTCTTGCGGCGGTACAGCTCGCGACCCTGCGAGGCGCGACAGTGACGGGCGTGACGAGTTCAACCAAAGCCGAGATCGTTCAGGGGCAAGGCGCGGTTGAAACGCTGGATCGCGGTGCGCCGTTGCCCAAGGATACCTATGACTGTGTGATTGACGTGGTGGGTGGTCCGGCTTGGGCGGATCTGATCCTCGCGTTGAAGCCCGGGGGGCATTATGCCGTCTCAGGGGCGATTGCCGGACCGATGGTGCAGGCTGATTTGCGCGAGATCTACTTGCGCGACGTTACCATCCATGGCTGCACGCATCAGACGCCCCAAGTTTTCGGACGTCTCGTTGCTTTGATGAATGCCGGGCGCATTCGCCCTCTGATTTCGAAAACTTATCCTCTTGGCGACATAAAAGTGGCGCAAGCGGATTTTGAGGCTAAAGCCTTTGCTGGCAAACTGGTCTTAATCCCATAGGAGAATAGAGATGGCACAGATCACCCTTTTGGACGGCTCGATCGGGCAGGAATTGGTCAAACGTAGCGGTGACCGGGCGACGCCTTTGTGGTCGACCCGTGTGATGATTGATTACCCCGATTTGGTGGGGCAGGTCCATCAGTCGTATTTTGATGCAGGGGCCACAGTTGCCACGACCAACACATATGCGGTGCATCGTTCGCGGCTCAACCGGGTGGGTATGGATTCGCAAATGCCTGCGCTAATCGCGACGGCTTTGGAACAAGCAGAGGCCGCCCGCGCCCAATCTAAAGAGGGGCGCATTGCGGGGGCATTGGGGCCTTTGTTGGCATCCTATCGTCCGGACCTAAACCCCGATCCCGTCGATGCTGCTGAAAAGTTTGGTGAGCTGGTTGGTCTAATGCAGGATCATGTCGACCTGTTCTTGATCGAAACGGTCTCGTCTCTGCAAGAGGCCGAAGGGGCGCTGCTTGGTTGCAAGGAAACCACGAAACCGGTTTGGCTGGCCCTTTCGGTTATGGATGATGATGGAACACGCTTGCGATCTGGCGAGGCGTTGGCTGACATCGCACCTGTGTTGGATCGGTTTGCCCCACAAGCCGTATTGATCAATTGCTCGCGCCCCGAGGCGATTCCGGCGGCGCTGGGCATCTTGAAAGGGTTTGGCCGTCCCTTTGGCGCCTATGCAAATGGGTTCACGCGCATCTCCGAAGGGTTCTTGAAAGACGCCCCAACGGTAGACGCATTAGAGCAACGACAGGACCTGGGACCCGACGCATATGCGGCGCATGCGATGCAATGGGTCGCGCAAGGCGCTTCAATTGTCGGTGGTTGTTGTGAAGTTGGACCCGAACATATTGCAGAGTTGGCGAGCCAGCTGAAAACGGCAGGGCATGAGATCGTCTGAGGAGGCGGCATTATGGGTGGAAAGAGCAAACTGCATCTTGTCATAAACAGCGACAGGCAGTGGCAGTTTGATATCATTGTGGCTGATGGGTTTGTTCTTACCGAATTGGCGGGCGTGGTCGATGTTATCCGTCTGGCCAATCGCGTCTGTCCTAGTCCGCCGTTCACCTGGACCTACCGGTCCTTGACGGGCGGTATGGTGGAGAGCAGCGCCGGGGCAGTGGTATCGACCGAACGGCTGAGCGATCAGCCGACGGCGGATTATGCTTTTGTGATTGGCAACGCCGACCCGGATTGCGCGGAATTGGCGCTTGGGCGCAAGATCTCTGACTATACCTTTCGGGGCGCACAGGTGTTCCTGCTTGCCGAAGCCGCGAGCCGGTATATCAACGAAAGCAACGAGGACTCCTCGCATACCACACATTGGGAGAACTCGGCGTTTTTGCGAGAGCGCACCGGCGTGTTTGATGCCAACTTTGCGATAGCGACCGAAAACGGACCTGTTGTTACCTGTGCTGGTATGGGCGCGACTGTTGATGTGACCTTGGCCGTTATTGGTCGCCATATTTCAGGTGCCGCTCGTATGACGGTTGCGGACATTCTGCTGCACGAAAACATCCGTGATTTTGGTTCGCAGCAACCTTTTTCGGGGGTCAAAACGACGACCACGGGCGACGACAAGTTGGATCAGTGCATCAAGATCATGCAGGCCAATGTCGAAGACCCGGTGCCGATCAATGAGATTGTCGCGGCACTTGAGCTTTCAAACCGGTCGTTAGAACGCAAGTTCAAAACCTTTCTTGGGGCGACCCCCAACACCTTTTACCGGGAAATGCGGCTGGCCAAGGCCAATAACCTGCTGTTGAACACCACAATGAGTGTGCGGGAAATTGGGATGGCATGTGGATTTCCGAATGGGTTTTCGTCTGTTTACAAGAGCTTTTATGGTGTGACACCGTTTGCTTTGCGCCGTCAAAGGCGTGTTGCGCAGGGGTGATTACCAAGCTTTTTCTGGCGTTTTTGATGCTTTTTCTGACGCCTCTCCGTGGCAAGATCACGCAAATTTGCAAGATTCGGAGACAAGATGATGGCTGATCTACCCAACAAGGCCCGCGTGGTCATTATCGGTGGTGGTGTGGTTGGGTGTTCGGTGGCTTACCACCTGACCAAAAAGGGCTGGAAAGACGTTGTGCTGCTGGAGCGCAAGCAGCTGACGTCGGGCACAACTTGGCACGCAGCGGGATTGATCGCGCAGCTGCGCGCAACCGCAAACATGACCAAACTGGCCAAGTATTCTCAGGAATTGTACGGGGATCTCGAGGCCGAAACGGGCGTTGCCACGGGCTTCAAACGGTGTGGATCGATCACAGTCGCTTTGACCGAAGAGCGTAAGGAAGAGATTTTTCGCCAAGCCGCCATGGCGCGCGCATTTGGTGTTGAGGTCGAAGAGATTTCGCCTGCGGAAGTCAAAGCCAAATACGAGCATCTGAATATCGACGACGTCACCGCCGGTGTGTTTCTGCCGTTGGATGGTCAGGGTGACCCGGCAAATATCGCGTTGGCCTTGGCCAAAGGCGCACGCCAGCGTGGCGCGGTTGTAAAAGAGCGGATCAAGGTCACAAACATCGCCAAACAAGGCCGCAAGGTTACAGGTGTGGATTGGATCAGCGATGATGGTGCTGAACAGGGTCACATCGAGTGCGATATGATCGTGAACTGTGCCGGCATGTGGGGCCACGAAGTTGGCAGGATGGCCGGTGTGAACGTGCCACTGCAAGCTTGCGAACACTTCTATATCGTGACCGAGGCAATTCAGGGTCTGACGCAGATGCCTGTGCTGCGGGTCCCGGATGAATGCGCCTATTACAAAGAAGACGCGGGTAAGATCCTGTTGGGTGCCTTTGAGCCCAAATCCAAACCTTGGGGCATGAACGGTATTTCGGACAGCTTTGAATTTGATCAGCTGCCTGAAGATTTCGATCACTTTGAACCGATCTTGGAAGCCGCTTGTAACCGTGTTCCGATGTTGGGCGAAGCGGGTATTCACACCTTCTTTAACGGGCCCGAGTCGTTCACACCGGATGACGCGTATCATTTGGGTCTAGCGCCCGAGATGGACAATGTTTGGGTTGCTGCCGGGTTTAATTCGATCGGGATTCAGTCGGCAGGTGGTGCAGGCATGGCGCTTGCGGAATGGATGGATGATGGCGAAAAGCCATTTGATTTGGGCGATGTTGACATCAGTCGGATGCAGCCGTTCCAAGGCAACAAATCTTATCTGGTCGAACGCGCCTCAGAAACGTTGGGGCTGCTGTATGCGGATCACTTCCCGTATCGCCAAAAAACCACGTCGCGCGGGGTGCGTCGGACGCCATTCCACGAACACCTGAAAGGTCAGGGTGGTGTGTTTGGTGAATTGGCAGGTTGGGAACGGGCGAATTGGTTCGCGCGGGACGGTCAAAAAGCCGAGTATGAATACAGCTGGAAACGCCAGAACTTCTTTGACAACGTTGCCGATGAGCATAACGTGGTTCGGACCAATGTGGGCATGTATGACATGTCGTCCTTTGGTAAGATCCGCGTCGAAGGGCCAGATGCCTGCGCGTTTATGAACTTTGTCGGTGGCGGTCAGTATGATGTGCCCGTGGGCAAGATCGTCTATACGCAGTTCCTGAATTCGCGCGCTGGGATCGAAGCGGATGTGACTGTGACCCGCATGTCGGAAACCGCCTATCTGGTTGTGACCCCAGCGGCGACCCGTTTGGCCGATGAAACCTGGATGCGCCGCAATCAGGGCAATTTCAATGTTGTGATTACGGACGTGACCGCAGGTGAGGGCGTATTGGCCGTGATGGGCCCCAAGGCGCGCGACTTGATGAATCTCGTGTCGCCCAATGATTTCTCAAACGGGGCGAACCCATTCGGCACAGCGCAAGAGATCGAGCTGGGCATGGGGCTGGCCCGCGTTCACCGCGTGACTTACGTGGGCGAATTGGGCTGGGAAATCTACGTCTCTTCCGACATGGCTGGTCATGCGTTTGAAACGCTGCATGCTGCGGGTCAGGACTTGGGAATGAAGCTGTGCGGCATGCACATGATGGACACCTGCCGGATCGAAAAAGGGTTCCGCCACTTTGGTCACGACATTACCTCTGAGGATCATGTGCTAGAGGCGGGTCTGGGCTTTGCCGTTAAGACCGATAAGGCGGACTTTATTGGTCGGGATGCGGTGTTGCGCAAGAAAGAAACAGGTCTGCAAAACCGTCTGGTGCAATTCAAACTGACCGATCCCGAGCCTCTGTTGTATCACAACGAGCCGATTTTGCGGGATGGAGAGATTGTCGGCTTCCTGAGCTCGGGGGCCTATGGTCACCATCTGGGCGGTGCGATGGGCTTGGGCTATGTGCCTTGTCCGGGTGAAAAGCCTGCCGATGTATTGGGATCGACCTATGAGATCGACGTCATGGGCACACGGGTGAAAGCCGAAGCGTCGTTAAAGCCGATGTATGATCCCAAGTCCGAGCGTGTGAAGGTCTAAACAGCTTTTTAGAACCTGTATTGAAAAGATCGAAAAGCGGGGTCGGGAAACCGACCTCGCTTTTTTCATTTGTAGTCGGGGTCGCCAATAGCGGGAACGCTGAAGAGGAGAGGTAAATCTTAGGTTTTAGAGGGTTTCCTGTTTTTCGGAGTGCCATCCGATACGCAGTGTGTGTTGGGCCAAATCACAACAATGTTGACAATTCAGAGTTACAAATCCGAAACTACGCATGTGTTTTAGCATTTTCAGGTTTGTCATTCCGTAGTAGATACGGGGAAATATGGCCCGTAATTATTTGAATTTGCTAATAATTCGAACGGGGGGAATAAACGATGAAGGCTAAACGCAACTCAAGTTATTTATCCAAGTCAGCTCTGTGGGCATTACCAGTCGCGGCCATATTATACCCATCCATTTCCGTCAGTCAGATCGTGACGACCGAAGAATCCGCCGCCAGCGCCTTTCCTGCTGAGGCGTATTCACCCTATGCAAATCGATCCATTCCGATCCGGCCTTTGTGGGGGGAAACCCATTTGCACACCAGCCTGTCGTTGGATGCGGGTGCTTTTGGCAATATCCTAGGGCCAGATACTGCGTGGGATTTCGCCAAGGGGAAAAAGGTGACGTCGTCCACGGGACTGCCGGTCAAACTCAGCCGTCCTTTGGACTGGATGGTGTTGACAGACCACACCGATTTGATGGGGTTTGCACCTGATCTGCAGGCCGGTGCGCCCGGAGTTCTTGCTGATCCGAAAGGACGGGAATGGCACGAAGGGTATAAAAAGGGCGGCGAGGCTGCTGGTAAATCTGCGTTTGATCTGATCACTAACTTCGCACAAATGACCCTGCCGAAATCGTTGCTTAAGGCTTATAGCCCAGGATCGGATGAATTCGCATTTGTGTGGGAAGAAATTGTCGAAGCTGCGGAACGCGCCAATGATCCAGGGGTGTTTACAGCCTTTATCGGGTTCGAATGGACCTCGGTTCCCAAAGGGTTCAACTTACACCGAAACGTGATGCTGCGCGATGGTGCGTCACGGGCTTTGCAGGTTGTTCCACCCGTAACGCAACCGCCATACGGATCAACTGATCCGCTGGAACTGTATAAGTGGCTAGAGGCGTATCAGGAAAAGACTGGTGGGCGGGCCGTGGCCTTTTCTCACAATGGAAACCTGTCGAATGGCTGGATGTTCCCGACCAAAGATACCTATCACGGCGGCGTTGTGGATGAGGATTATGTGCGCCAACGGGCCAAGTGGGAGCCCCATTACGAAGTTACCCAGATCAAAGGAGATGGCGAGGCGCATCCGTTTTTAAGCCCCGAGGATTCTTTTGCTGACTATGAAAACTGGGATAAGGGCAATCTGGACCTGACTCAGCTTAAGACCGATGAGATGTTGAAAGGGGAATACGCGCGCGAAGCCTTGAAGCAAGGCTTGGCGTTAGAAGAAGAATTCGGCATCAACCCCTACAAGTTTGGTTTTGGCGGGGCGACAGACAGCCATACGTCATTGGCAACTGCTGAAGAGGATAACTTTTTTGGCAAGTCGGTCAGTGTTGAACCCTCGCCAACACGGATCGAACATCCCTTTATCGCGAGCGATTTAGGTCGTGTCGAAGGGTATGAATTGGTCGCGTCCGGGTACACAGCGGTCTGGGCTGAGGACAATACCCGCAAAGCGATTTTTGATGCGTTCAAACGGCGCGAAACCTATGCCACAACAGGCACCCGCATTGGGCTGCGGTTCTTTGGTGGCTGGTCATTTACGGACGAGGATCTGCGATCACGGGCATTGGCTGAAGCAGGATATGCTAAAGGTGTGCCAATGGGCAGTGACATGCGTCCACGGACTGAAGAAGCCGTGCCTAGTTTCCTGATTTTTGCGTTGCGTGATCCGATTGGCGCCAATCTTGACCGAATTCAGGTCGTCAAAGGCTGGATGGATGCCGAGGGCGCGTTGCAGGAAAAGGTCTATAACGTGGCTTGGTCTGGGGATCGCGAAGCTGATGCTGATGGAAACGTTGGTGAGGTCGGCAACACCGTTGATCTGGAAAAGGCGAGCTGGACCAATACAATTGGCAGTTCCGAGCTGATGACCGTTTGGGTCGACCCAGATTTCGATGCGGCTGAACGCGCATTCTATTACGTGCGGGTGTTGGAAATTCCGACGCCGCGATGGGTGGTTTATGACAAGGTTCGTTTTGGCATTGAACTCCCGGAAGAGGCGCAGCTGATCCATCAGGAACGCGCCTATTCTTCGCCAATCTGGTATACGCCCCAGAAATAGAGCAGAACGAATAACAACATCTGAAAGAGCCGCTTTTAGCTAAGCGGCTCTTTTCTTTTTCCCAAAACCTTGATCTGGTTCGGCGGAATTGGACACCAGTGTATTCAGAAAAGGGCCGCTATGTGCACTTCGACAGGGACAGCAATCGGAACTCAGAAATTGGAAAACGACCGGGTTCGTGTGACCGAATGGCGGTTCCCAAAGCGGGGGGACAATACGGGCTGGCATCGACACGAGTACGATTACGTGGTGATCCCGATGTTTGATGGGGTTTTGGAAATTGACCTGCCCGGTGGGGAACGGATGATCGCCGAATTGAAGACCGGCGTGCCGTATAGCCGCGAAATCGGAACGGAGCATGATGTCATAAACGGCAATGATTTTGAGTGTTCTTTTATCGAGGTCGAATTGCTGGAGCCGCGGGCGTCAGAAAAGGAGGCGTCGTGAGGTTTCATCACGATCCGTGATGCCCCAGAGCACAGAAATCGAATTTCCTTTGGTTGGGAACCTGCCATACATGCGAAACACATCACCAGAGAGCACAGTATGGTACAGACAACAGACAACGTTGATACACCGCGCGGCCTAGCCTTTGCGGTCAGTGCCTATCTGCTGTGGGGCTTCTTGCCGCTCTATATGAAGGCGCTGGCGCATATTCCCGCCGCTGAAATTGTCGTGCATCGGGTGATCTGGTCAGTGCCAATCGCTGGTGCTCTGCTCATCGCTTTGGGACGCACTAAAGAGCTGCGCGCAGCGCTGGTGAACCCCCGGATGCTGGGCATGGCCTGTGTGACGGCTGCGTTGATTTCAGTGAACTGGGGGATTTACGTTTGGTCGATTGCTTCCGGCCACGCGTTGGATGCAGCCCTTGGGTATTACATCAACCCGCTGTTCAGCGTGGCCCTGGGTGCGCTTTTGTTGCGAGAAAAGCTAAACCGGACGCAACTGGTGGCGATTGGTTTGGCCGCATTGGCCGTGATCATCTTGATCCTGCAGGCGGGTAAACTGCCTTGGGCCGCCCTAGGGATGACGTTGACGTGGGGCTTTTACGCGTTTTTCAAAAAGTCGCTGCCGATTGGGCCAAATCAGGGGTTCTTGTTAGAAGTGTTGATCCTGACGCCACCGGCATTGGGATATCTGGTCTATCTGACAATGACAGGAAACAGTCACTTTTCCACCTCTTTCGACAACACGGCGCTGTTGGTTGGCTGTGGTTTGGTGACGGCGATTCCCCTGATCCTCTATGCGAATGGGGCTAAGCTGCTGCGACTGTCGACCGTTGGCATTTTGCAATACATCGCGCCGACCCTGATCTTTCTGGTCGCGGTGTTGGTTTTTGGCGAAGAATTTGACACGGGCCGCATGATCGCATTCCCGATGATCTGGGCTGCGCTGGTGATTTATTCGATCCCGTTGGTCCGAGGGATGCGCCGCACTGCCTAGGTGTGCTGTGCGATGATCTGATTGCCCAGTGACCGCGCCCAGAGTTGATAAAACGCCGGGCTGGGGTGATAGCCGTCTGTAGCCGCAAAGCGGGGTTCAACAGGGATGTCCAGAGGCAGGCGGTGTAACTCAGGTACAGTTTCTGCAAGCCGCGCCTGAGCCCTGTCCAACCGCGCCGCCTGCTGCCCCAGAACCCAAGCCAGAGGCTGTGGCAGGACGGGGAACAACTCCATCTTGGGGACACCTGATGTCAGGATCAGCCTTGGGGTAAACCGAGCCCGTAAGAGGGCCATCAACTTGGCCTGCCGCTGATAGAATTGTCCCGATGTGGTGGCGCGGGTGACATCGTTGACGCCAAGCGCAAAGACCACCACGTCAAACCGTTGCTTTGGCAGATCCTTTAGCCGGGCGATGGTGTCGGGGGTGATATGCCCGGTTGTGGCCTCTACCCGCCAATCAACGGAAAAATGTGGGGCTAGATGGGCTACAAGTTGCCCGCTGAGCGCGGTGTCTTGTGTTTGCGCCCCAACACCCGCGGCCGAGCTGTCACCCGCAATGAGCAGCCGTAATTTTGGCCCGCTGCCGGATTGCCCATGACGTGCGCCGACGGGTTCAGGCAGCAGCTGTGCTTTGCGGCGTACCAACAGACCCTGCGCGGCCAGAACGGGCAGCAATGGCACACGCAGGATTTGATCAACGGCTATCATTCAGGTTCAGGACAGCGCTTCGCGGAACTTGAGGAACCGCGCATCTGTCATCACCCGGGCGTTCATGGCATCGCGCAGCGCGCCAATGGTTTTATAGGGGCGCATCACAACCTCAAACGTTTCGATCAGCCCGTCGTCATTCAGGGTAATCAAATCGACACCGACGGCATCCAGATCACCAACCTTGCATTGAAATTCCAACGCCCAATCTTTGCCGTCGCCCATGACCCGGCGATATTTGAAATCGCTGAACACCTTGCCCACGTGACCTAGGACAGCGGCAACAGGGTCGCGACCAGTCCATGTTTTGTAATAGGTCGGTGGCATGAATTTCACATCATCGGCCAGCAGTTCGTGAATGAGGGTTTCGTCGCCTTTGGCAACAACCGCCTGCATTTTGGTGATCGTGGGGTGCATGTGTCTTTCTCTCCCTTAGTCTCAACTTGACCGCAGCTTTGCTGTTGCGCGCCAGCGCGGCAAGGACGACGTTGCGGGAACCTCGTAAGCGCTGTAGGCAGGCGCGCATGAGTGATGATTATAACCCGCCCCAAACCCCACTGGACGTGCTGCACGAAGATGCGCAGTTGATTATCGTGAACAAGCCTGCCGGTTTGTTGTCGGTTCCGGGCAAGGGGGAGCATCTGGCGGATTGTCTGATGTCACGTGTGGCGGCGGCGTTTCCCGGCGCATTGCTGGTACATCGGCTGGACCGGGATACATCGGGGGTGATGGTGTTCGCCCAAACCCCACATGCGCAGCGGCATCTGGGTCTGCAATTTGAAAAGCGTCAGACCAAAAAGAACTATCTTGCGCGCGTTTGGGGTAAGTTAGAACCCAAAACGGGCACTGTGGATTTACCTCTGATCGTCGATTGGCCCAATCGTCCGCGTCAGATGGTGTGTCACGATACCGGCAAACAAGCGGTGACCGATTGGCGGGTGATCCGTAGTGATGAAGTGTCAACGCGTGTACGATTGATGCCAAAAACCGGGCGATCCCATCAATTGCGCGTGCATATGCTGGCGTTGGGGCACCCGATTCTGGGCGACCCGTTTTATGCCGAAGGTCCGGCGCGGGACTTTCCCCGTCTGATGTTGCATTCAGAAGAATTGCGGCTGAAGCATCCTGATGGGGGGGCGGCATTGAAATTCCGCGCCCCAGCCGACTTTTAAACGCTGACCGACAGCCAGTTGGGCGGCAAGATATCGGGGTTCACCAGCTTGGGGTCCCCAAACCACTTGGCCGGACCTGCGACACGTTTCTGCGCGTTTTGGTTCAGCCATGCGGCCCACCACGAAAACGAAGAATTGCCGATGATGTTGTGCTGGCACAGGGTCATCAGGCGCATGTCTTCGAAATCAGTGTCTGCCCCGTTGAAATCAACAACCACCTTTTCCACGGGCAGAGGCAGATTGTCCTTGGCCCATTGTGGATCATCGGAAAAGACATAGACCGTCGGCGTTCCCGGCAACCCGTCAAGAACCTGTGCCAGCGCCGCCTCATAATACGCCTGATCACACAGGACATGCGCGCCCAGCGTCAGGTAATCGCCACGCCGCACATGCAATGAGATTGCGGTGCTGTTGGCGATGCGGTCCGCCATTTCAGCATTCTGGGTGTTGGTGAAGTCGGGAAAAGTGAAATCGCTGCGGATCTGGTCGGCGATCTGGGTGAAGTACTGTTCGGACTGCCAATAGCCATGCAGATAGCTGCCGTCGGCGTATCCAGCGATGTCGGGGTTATAGCCCAATCCCTGTTCGCGGCGAAACTTGGGAGCCTTGCCGCTGCTGCGCCACAGGGCATAGCGCACCGGGGCTTCGGATTTGAGTGGGGGCAGGGGGGCCGGTTCCACAAGCGGTAGATCAAACACGCGAGTCAACACACCCTCGCCCCGGGAAATGGCCCCACGGGAATCCAACGCGACCTGCGTGTTGCGACGGGCGGCAAGACCAGCGGCGGCGGCGTATTGGAACATCTGATTTCCGAGACGGCCATGCAGGCGGGTGATGATCATTGCTGGCAATCCTTGTGATGTGGTCGCTGTGTCTGTTTAGGCGCTCTGACCCGGCATGACCAGCGCAGGTGGTTGACAGACGCCAAGCGGGTTCCTAGATCACGGGTTCAGGTTTGGGTCCCCTGCCGCTCGCGGCCATTTGGCTTTGGTGAAACCCTGTTTGATACATCTGACGCCCCTTTCACGGCGCGCCCGGGTGGCAATGCGAGCCCCGTCCATTTTATTCGCGTGTCCGTTTGAAAGAAACGAGGCAAAGGATGATGAATACTCAAAACATCGCTCCGGTAACGGAGCTGAAAGCGCAGGCCAAGCGTCTGCGAGAAAAATTGCGTGGCACCGGTGTGCAGCTAAGCCATAGTGAATCGCTTGAGCTGGTTGCGACCCAACATGGTGTGCGGGATTGGAACACATTGCATGCAATGGCAGGGAACAAGCTGTTGTTGCGGGTCGGGGACCGGGTGCGCGGGCGCTATCTGGGTCAGGCATTTGTCGGTGAGGTCCGTGCCCTGTCGACGATTGCCGATGGATCACACCGCCGTATTACGCTGCATTTTGACCAACCGGTGGACGTTGTGACCTTCGATAGCTTTTCGTCGTTTCGCCAACGGGTGAGCGGTGAAATCGGCTGGGATGGTCGATCAACGCGCAAAACCTCGGATGGGGAACCGCAACTGGTCGTGATGCCGGAATAGCGTCATGTGCATGATCCCAAAAACAAGAAAGCCGCCCCGTTGGGCGGCTTTCTGCGTTTCACTCTGGGCGCTTTACTCAGCAGCCCAACCGCCGACGGCTTTGATTTCAAGGAAATCCTCGAGACCGAACAGACCACCTTCGCGACCGTTGCCGGACTGCTTCATGCCACCAAAGGGCGCACCTGCACCACGGGATTGGCCGTTCATCTCAACCATGCCGGACCGCAGTTGACGGGCCAGACGGTTGGCACGGGCTGGGTCCTGGGTCTGAACGTAGTTGGTCAGACCGTATGGCGTATCGTTGGCAATCTCGATCGCTTCTTCTTCGGTCTCAAACGGGATCATTGTCAGAACCGGGCCAAAGATTTCTTCGCGGGCGACGATCATCTGGTTGTTCACATCCGCAAAGACGGTTGGTTTGACGAAAAAGCCCTGGTTGACGCCATCGGGACGGCCTGTGCCGCCTGCAACCAATTTGGCGCCTTCGTCGATGCCCTTTTGGATCAGGTCCTGAATCTTGTTGAACTGCAACTCGTTCACAACCGGACCGATGTGGCGGCCTTCTTCTGACGCGACGCCAACGGTGACGGCGCTGGCAACAGCGGCGGCGGTTTCCACGGCCTGATCATAGATGCCCTTTTGAACCAGCATCCGCGATGGCGCGTTACAGCTTTGACCGGTGTTGTTCATCATATGCAGAACACCCCGTTTGACAGCCTTTTCATCGGCATCGTCAAAGATCACGTTCGCGCCTTTGCCACCTAGTTCCAGGTGAACCTTTTTCAGGGTGCCAGCCGCGTTTTTCGAGATTGCAGTCCCGGCGCGGGTCGATCCGGTAAAGCTGATCATGTCCACGTCCGGGTGACCCGAAAGCTGTGAGCCAACACCAACACCATCACCGTTCACCAAGTTGAAGACACCGGCTGGGAAACCGGCCTCGTCCATCATTTCGGCAAAGATCATCGCATTCAGGGGGCTCTGCTCGGACGGTTTCAGAACCATGGTACACCCGGCAACGGCTGCGGCCCCAACTTTGAGCGTGATCTGGTTCATGGGCCAGTTCCACGGCGTGATCAATCCTGCAACGCCAACGGCTTCGCGAATGATGCGGTCGTTGGGGGCGTGATCCCCGAGTGGGGCTTCAAAGTCGAAATTCTTAGCTGCTTTGACGAAATTGATCAGGTGAAAGATACCTGCGCCAACCTGCTGTGTGCGGGCCATATCGATGGGAGCACCCATTTCAGCCGACATCGCCTGCGCCAGATCCTCGGTGCGGGTTTTGTAAACTTCGATCAGCTTTTCAACCATCGCAATCCGCTCGGCAGGCGGTGTTGCCATCCAACCCGGCAGGGCTGCTTTGGCTGCAGCGACGGCTGCGTTGGTGTCCGCTGCGTCTCCCAAAGAGATGACTGCACAGGGTTCCTCGGTCGAGGGGTTGATGACCTGAAAGTCATTGGCGGCGGCGGGGGCGACCCATTGGCCGTTGATATAGAAATCGCGTTTTTCAATCATGTCAGGTTCTCCCAAATCCTGTGGACCGGACCATGGCCGGTTTGAGTGTCGTGTGTTGTCCGTAGTGGCTTGCGCACCGAGGTCGGGACAGATCCGAATACCCCAGTCGGCGGCGAACAGAGCAACGCTGTGCAAGACCTAGGCGCAGGTTGACGCCGCTTGCAAGAGGCATCGGGTCGCGCATCAATTTCCGTTGCGGCGCAAAGTGACACGGGAGAGGGGGTGTAACAATGCCGCGAAGTCATTAGGTTGTCTCCGACGACGAGTCGTTTCATGAATTGACAGGAGGCCAACATGGGTTTGCGCATCAACGATACTGTTCCTAATTTTACTGCCGAGACGGATCAGGGGACGATTCAGTTCCATGATTGGATCGGTGACAACTGGGCCATTCTGTTTTCACACCCGAAAGATTTCACACCGGTTTGCACCACCGAGTTTTCAGCCGTCGCACAGCTGTCCGATGAATGGGCCGCACGGGGCTGTAAAGTGATTGGTGTGTCGGTTGATGGCGTCGAAGACCACAAAAAGTGGAAAGGCGACATTGAGAAATACGGCAATGCTGCCGCAGGATTTCCGATCATTGCAGACGAGGGTTTGGCGGTTTCCAAGGCGTTCGACATGCTGCCTGCCGAGGCATATATGCCCGATGGCCGCACCCCAGCAGACAGTGCCACGGTGCGTTCGGTGTTCATCATTGGCCCCGATAAGCAGTTGAAACTGTCGATGACCTATCCCATGACCGTTGGCCGCAACTTTGCTGAGATTTTGCGTGCGCTGGACGGTTTGCAGATGTCAGGCAAGGGTGTCGCGACACCTGCGAACTGGATGCCGGGCGAAGACGTGATCATTCCACCCGCCGTTAGCAACGAAGATGCGACAGCCAAGTTTGGTGAGTTTGAAACAATCTTCCCTTACCTGCGCAAAACCAAAGCGCCCGAGTAAGGCAAAGCTTTTGATGGGGGGCGTTTCCCCCCATCGATTCGCTGTTGGATACTCGTGTGAGTTTCGCCAGATCAGGGCCGCTGTGGTTGGCTTGAAACTTTGGCCCGGTACAAGGCTCGCTTGAATTCGCGCGCCAGTTTAGACCCCGAGCGGTTCTTTTTTTGGATCGTTGATCCCCCCACTTGATCTGTAATCTCTGAGACCCCATTTGGCAGAATCGTGTGGATCTGTTGTTGCGTGATCCAATGCATCTGCAAAAAGGTATCTACGGGGCGATCGAGTCTTTCAGACGCGCCCAGCAACCTACGGGCTGCAGCTTTCCCAACCACCTGACAGACGGTCTGCAACCCTATCACGCGCGGGAGAAACAATTCCGCATGGGGGCCGCGATCAATCGTGGCCGCGGGTGTTTCGCGCCGTTTGGCCGGAAGCCGGAAGAAGCTTTCAACGCTGGCATGGTTCGCAATCAAATCCAGCGCTTCATTCCAAAGATCCAGATCAAGAGACAGGTCATCTTCGGTGATAAGTGCATAGTCGAGATCCAAATCAACAATGCGTTGCCAACAGGCGCGATGGCTCAGGAAACACCCAACTTCGCCGGCACCCAAGGGAAACGGATAGTGGGGGGCGTGAATGTTGCCGGGCTGTGGTGTGATCTGTCCACTGGCCATGACATCTTTGCCGATAACAGCATCCACAATCTCGGCGTTTGGCAAAAGCTGTAGCAGCTTTTGGGCATTGGGGGCGCGTTTGGCGTCACCGGGCATATGAATGATAAAGGATCGCATGACCCGACGCATACAGCGCCGGGCCATGGCAGGAAAGGGGAACCGCGACCCTTTAGAAGGTGAAGCGCACCCCGAAGTTCAGGCTTAGGTTATCGAGGTCATCCTCGACAGAGCCGGTTGAGACCCCATTGGGCGCCAGACGTGGGCTTGAGACGTTAAAGGCACGCCCGTAACGTGCGTCAAAGGTCAGGGCGGTGGCGTCGTTCAGATCATAGCTGACACCGGCAATCGCTTGCAGGGCAAAGCTGGTGTCTGAATCCTGGATCGTGACGCCCGGCCCATAAGACAGACCAAAATCGGTACGTTGCGCACCCACACCAAACCCGGCGTAGGGGGTGAATTTGCCCTGTTGTTTGAAGTCAAACAGGATGTTGGCAAAGATCGAAGCAGAGGTGATGTCGCCGCTTGTATTGACCTCGGATCCGCCACCGTTGCCAGTAAAGTTCAAACTATCGACGTCATTGTCACGATAGGACAGTTCCAGTTCGATCCGTGTGCCGATGTTGCCGTTGCTCCATTGCGGGATTTCGCGGCCTACGGCCAGACCAATGCCATAGCCGGTGTCGAAATCACCGAAAACGGATTGCGATGACCCGCCGATGGTTCCAGAGAGGTTCGTATCCTGGAGCTGCGTCGCGCCAAGGTAACCTTGGATGTAATACCCTTGTGGTAGGGATTGGGCGCTGAGCGCTGAGGCGGACAGGGCAAGGAGGGTGATGCTGAGGGGGAGACGGAGTGACATCGGAGGTCCTTTGGTTGCTCGGGTGATATCGGACCATGTGCGCGTCCCAAGCAAAATGAAAAGAGATGGGGCCTTCACGCCTGATCACAGCTGTTCTGGACAAATTTGATGAGCCTCGAACCGGCGATCTGGAATGTCATAAAAAATGGGTTGTCAGAGGATCACAAAGGGAAGAGGCGCCCTATTTCGCTCATGATCCGTTAGCGGCGTTCCATTCGTTGCAATCAGAGCGCAGAAGTCCGATTGCGCGACTCAGACGTGTTTCGAAACCCAGTCGGCAACGCGTGGCCAAATCTCGTTTCTTGCGGAGGAGGAGGCCAGAATCCGCCCGTGTTCGTAGTCTTCAAGAAACCCATAGGATTTGCCGCACTGCACCAGCGTCTTGTCGGTGCTGCCAAAGGCGTTGGCAAAGCCAAAACACCCCTGTGGTGGGGCTACGAAATGATCTCCGGCACCTGCTAAGGTCAACACTGGCATGTGCAGACCGGGCAAGGCCGCAAGGTAATCAAAACCCTGCGCACCGTGGAACGCACCGGATAGGTTCCAACGGCACCATTGGCGCATCAAATGCGCGCTCTCGGGATCAGACCCGACCCCAAGGGCGCGGGCAGGGATGATGTCCATGCCTGCCAACCAGCCCGCCATATTTTCGATCTTCTGGCGATGTGCGGTAAGGGCGGCTGCTTGATTTGCTTGCGTGGCAAGCATGCCCAGCCCCAACACGTCTTGATTGGCCTGATCGGGGTGACGGGCCATCCACATTGCCATCACCAAACCGCCACCGGAATGTGCAAGCCAGATTGATTTGGCTGTTTGAGTTTCCCGTTTCACCAACTCTTTGACCGCAGGCACATCCTGCAAAGCGACTGTCTCGAAATCATACTGCGCTGTTGGCGTGTCACTTGCGCCATGGCCTCGCCAGTCAAAGGCCCACACATCATATCCACACAGGGCAAGGTGCTGCGCCAACCCTTGGCAGCCTTGGTGACTGGAAAAGGTCCCATGGGTCAGGATGATCGGCGTGCGGCTGCCCTGCCCAAAGCGGTGGCAGGCGATGCGAGTGCCATCCGTGCATATCGCGGTATAGCGTGTCGATTGGGTGGAGGTTTCTGAGGGACTCTGAAGCATATGCACAGGCTAGCAGCGGGGGCAGAGCCTCGGCATCTTAAACCCCACGTTCCAACCGTGATTTTGTGGGGGCGGAATATGAGCCAGAGATCGCACCACGGCTGTTGCCAACAAAAAAGGCCCCGGCGATATGCCGAGGCCTCTCTTAGGATCAAGGTAAAGGGCGGATTATTCCGCGCCTTCGCCTTTTTTCTCAGCGACGATTTCTTCGCCGGTTTCCTGATCAACGATTTTCATCGACAGGCGAACCTTGCCGCGATCGTCAAAGCCCAACAGCTTGACTTTCACTTCCTGACCTTCCTTCAGAACATCTGAAGGGTGGTTCAGGCGGCGGTTTTCGATCTGGGACACGTGGACCAGACCGTCGCGCTTACCAAAGAAGTTCACAAAGGCGCCGAAATCGACGATCTTCACGACCTTACCGGTGTAAACTGCACCTTCTTCAGGCTCGGCCACGATCGAATAGATCATATCGTAGGCTTTCTTGATCGATTCACCGTTTGGCGATGCGATCTTGATGATGCCGTCGTCGTTGATGTCGACTTTGGCGCCGGACACTTCAACGATTTCACGGATGACCTTACCGCCCGAGCCGATCACTTCACGGATCTTGTCGGTTGGAACCTGCATGGTTTCGATCCGCGGTGCGTGCACCGAGAATTCAGCCGCGCCGGTCAGGGCCTTGGACATTTCACCCAGGATGTGGATACGGCCTGCTTTGGCCTGCTCCAGAGCTTTTTCCATGATCTCGGGCGTGATGCCTGCGATCTTGATGTCCATCTGCAGCGACGTGATACCTGCTTCGGTACCGGCCACTTTGAAGTCCATGTCGCCGAGGTGATCTTCGTCACCCAGGATGTCGGACAGGATCGCGTAGGAACCGTCTTCTTCCAGGATCAGACCCATGGCAACACCAGCAACTGGTGCTTTCAATGGAACACCTGCGTCCATCATTGACAGCGAGCCGCCGCAGACAGAAGCCATCGAGCTTGAGCCATTGGATTCGGTGATCTCGGACACAACGCGGATGGTGTAGGGGAAATCGGTGCTTGCAGGCAGAACGGCCTGCAGGGCACGCCATGCCAGTTTACCGTGGCCGATTTCACGACGGCCGGGGCCACCTACACGACCAACTTCACCAACCGAATAGGGAGGGAAGTTATAGTGCAGCAGGAAGTTCGATTTGAAGTTGCCGTGCAGCGCGTCGATGAACTGTTCGTCGTCGCCGGTGCCCAGAGTGGTCACAACCAGACCCTGTGTTTCACCACGGGTGAACAGAGCCGAACCGTGGGTCCGTGGCAGCATGCCGGTTTCCGAAACGATGTCACGGATTTCGTCAGTCGCACGACCGTCGATCCGCTTACCGGTTTTCACAACGTCGCCACGCAGAATGCCAGCTTCGAGCTTTTTCAGGGCGGAACCAAGGTTAGCGTCGTCCAGCTGCTCTTCGGTCAGCGCGTCTTTGATGGTGGTGCGGGCAGCTGCAACTGCGGCGGTGCGCTCTTGCTTGTCGCTGATCGCGAATGCCGCGCGCATTTCAGTTTCGCCTGCAGCTTTGACCGCTTCGTACAGCTCGGAGTAATCCGCAGGCTGGAAATCAAAAGGCTCTTTCGCGGCTTCTTCGGCCAGCGAAATGATCAGGTCGATAACCGGCTGGATCTGCTCGTGCGCAAACTTAACCGCGCCCAGCATTTCTGCCTCGGACAGTTCGTATGCTTCGGATTCAACCATCATCACGGCGTCTTTGGTGCCGGCAACAACCAGATCCAGGCGCTGTTCAGGGTTCAGGCGCAGGTCCTGCATGTCGTCAACTGTTGGGTTCAGGACGTATTCGCCATCCTCAAAACCAACACGGGCACCCGCGATTGGGCCCATGAACGGTGCGCCCGACAAGGTCAGTGCAGCAGAAGCAGCGATCATCGCAACCATGTCCGGGTCGTTGACCAGATCGTGGCTCAGAACGGTACACATCACCAGAACTTCGTTTTTGAAGCCAGGAACGAACAGCGGACGGATCGGACGGTCGATCAGGCGCGCAGTCAGTGTTTCCTTTTCGGTGGGACGCGCTTCGCGCTTGAAGAAGCCACCCGGTACTTTACCGGCGGCATAATATTTTTCCTGGTAGTGAACGGTCAGCGGAAAAAAGTCCTGACCCGGTTTTTGCTGCCGAGCGAAGGTCACGTTGGCCATGACAGAGGTTTCGCCCAAAGTGGCGATAACCGAACCATCGGCCTGGCGGGCAACTTTGCCGGTTTCCAGTGTCAGCGTCTCTTCGCCCCACTGCATCGATTTCGTAGTTACGTTAAACATTTAGCGTATCCTAAAAGGGAACACTCCCAGGCCCTTCCCGGGTTTCCCGTTTACATAGCGGCCCCATTGCCGCCGACCCCTATCATCTTCGGTTGGTGTGCTGGGGTCCGGGCACACCGTTTCAGATTCTGCGGCCTTACACTAGAACGCTGGAGAATGAAAGGGTTTGGGCAATCAGTTGGGCTTCTAAGCATCGTCGCAATTGGAAATTGAAAGAGTAGAGCATGGAAAATGCATTTTTCGAAAAAAGCGAAAATCCTAAGCGCCACTGAATTGGAAAGTAAATTTGGTTCGTATCAAAATTGCGTGTACGCTTAAGGTCATTAATTACTCTTAGTTTTTTGAGGACCCGAACATGTCAAAGCTTACGCTCTTGAATTGTACGACTGCTGCAGTGTTGCTGAGTACAAGTTTATCCTTTGCGCAGGAATATCAAGCAGGTGAAGGGCAACTTGATTCGCTCTTTCCCGAGGATAAGCCGTATTCCCCTTATGCGGAGCGTGAATTTCCAGAGCGCCCGCTTTGGGGAGACAGTCATTTACACACCGCTTTGTCGATGGATGCAGGCGGTTTTGGGAACCGGCTTGGTTTGGACGAAGCATACAAGTTTGCACGTGGGGAACAGGTTACTTCTTCATCGGGACAAAAGGTTCGCCTTTCTCGTCCATTGGACTGGCTTGCGATCACGGATCACTCTGACGGAATGGGGATGATCCAAGATGTATTGGCCGCGTCTCCATTGGTCACGCGATACGAACAGGGTGCGCGATGGTCCAAGGCCTTTAATGCTGGCGGACAAGAGGCCGTTGATGGCGCATTGGATTTGATTGGGACATTCTCACAAGGTGAGATGGATCCTGAAATGTTTGCCAATTATTCGCCTGGGTCCCGACGCTATGCCACGATCTGGGAAGAGGTTATTCAGGCAGCGGAACGGTACAACGAGCCCGGCGATTTCACTGCTTTCATTGGATTTGAATGGACCTCCCTCTATGCAGGGGCGAATTTGCATAGAAACGTTATATTCCGAGATGGGCCAGATCGGGCGCGCCAAGTCGTGCCGTATACGACGCAGGAACCAGTCGGCAGCGCGGATCCATTGGATCTGTACAAATATCTGGAAAATTACGAAGCCAAGACCAACGGAGCCACAATGACGTTTGCCCATAACGGCAATTTGTCAAACGGCATCATGTTCCCAATGGATGCGCAATACACAGGTCGGGCGATCGACAAACTCTATGTTGAACAGCGCGCCAAATGGGAACGCATGTATGAGGTAACGCAAATTAAGGGTGACGGCGAAACCCACCCATTTTTGTCCCCTGATGACGAGTTTGCTGATTACGGCACATGGGATGTTGGGAACCTTGATCTGTCTGCTGCCAAAACAGATGACATGTTGGCCGGTGAATATGCGCGCGAAGCCTTAAAGAACGGCATGCTTCTTGAAGAGAAGTTTGGCACCAACCCCTACAAATTTGGAATGATTGGGGCAACGGATAGCCACACATCTTTGGCAACCGCCGAAGAAGAGAACTTTTTTGGTAAACATGCTGGTTATGAGCCAAGTGCAGAACGGTTAAGCCACCCATTTATGAAGAATGATAATGGGGAACTGTTTTCTTGGCAGCAAGTCGCATCGGGCTTGGCAGCCGTTTGGGCCAAGGACAATACCAGAGAGTCGCTGTTCGATGCGATGGATCGCAAAGAAGTGTACGGAACCACTGGCCCCAGGATGACGGTACGGTTTTTTGGTGGGTATGATTTCGCCGAAGCTGATCTGTCCAGTCGAGAGGTTTCGGCAATCGGTTATCTGAAAGGGGTGCCAATGGGCGGAGATCTGACCGCGGCCCCAGAAGGAAAATCCCCAAACTTTTTGGTTGCGGCCTTGCGTGACCCAATCGGGGCCAATCTGGATCGGGTTCAGATTGTCAAAGGTTGGGTTGGTGAAGGCGGTAAGACGCATGAAAAGGTTTACGATGTTGCGTGGTCTGGGGATCGAGTCGCTGATGCATCTGGCAGCATTCCGGCCGTCGGAAACACAGTTGATGTTGCATCCGCCACTTGGACCAATACCATTGGTTCGCCCGAGTTGATTTCCGTCTGGACGGACCCCGAGTTCGATCCAAAAGAGCGCGCGTTCTATTATGTGCGTGTTTTGGAGATCCCGACTCCGCCTTGGTACCTCTATGACAATATCCGTGTCGGAAGCGCGCTGCCAGAGGGCGCGCCCACTGCGCAGCAGGAACGCGCGTATACCTCCCCAATTTGGTATGTTCCCGCCAAATAAACTAAGGAACGTGCGCAAAAAAAAACGCCCGCCGAAATGGCGGGCGTTTCTATTTCGGGCGATCGCTGATTAGCGGCGCAGGCCGAGGCGTTTGATCAGGTCCTGGTAACGGGCCACATCTTTTGCCTTGGTGTAGTCCAGCAGCTTACGACGCTGAGCAACCATTTTCAGCAGACCACGACGACCGTGGTTGTCTTTTTTGTGGGTCTTGAAGTGCTCGGTCAAGGTCGCGATGCGCGAGCTCAGGATAGCAACCTGTACTTCGGGCGAACCTGTGTCGCCTTCTTTGGTTGCGAATTCTTTCATGACGCGTGCTTTTTCTTCAGCAGTAATCGACATCGGGGTCTCCTTTGCAAAAAGGTTAGAATGATGGCGCAGGCCGGGATGTCGTCCAGCACAGGCCCGTGGAGAAGATCCCTTGCGATTCGGCCATGACTGACTGAACCATTCGGGATGGGCGCGTATAGGAAGTTTTGTACGAAATGGCAAAGGGTTTGTAAGGTCGGATCAGGATTAAGTCCTGTTTTCCGCTGTATTTGACCTTAACCGGCCATGGCAAGGGCAGGAATATCGGCTTCGTTCATCAACACAATGTCGGATGGAAGCACAGCACCGCCCCCAAGCAGCGTCGCGATTTCTTCGCCATTGATCGACACGCGGGTCACGTTGGGGTTCTGTGGGTCTTGTTCAATGTCGATTGCAGGATCGGGGTCATTTTCTGTATCCCACCCGATCAAAAGCTTGTCCTCTCCGGATTCGAAATCCATCACATCCGCGGCTTCTCCTTGAATGATCCAATCCCCAAGGACGATGGTATCTGCTCCGGCGCCTGTGGTGACAATATCCCCTTCGCCAGCAATGATCGTATCCAGACCGTCACCGCCATTTAGGAAATCTGTTGCTGCTGACCCGGTTTCGCCGTCGTCCGCACCGATGATCAGATCATTGCCTTGACCGCCAAACAGTGTGTCCTGACCAGCCCCGCCGCGTAAAAGGTCATCCCCATGGTTGCCATGCAATGCGTCGTTGTCAGCGCCGCCATCCAAGGTGTCATTGTCTTGACCGCCATGCATGGAATCCTGACCTTCGCCGCCGTTCATTTGGTCAGCGCCAAAGTGCCCGAACAGGCTGTCGTTGCCCTCGTCTCCCTGCAATGTGTCATTGCCCGCTTCGCCGTGGAGCTCGTCATCATCTGCGCCACCGCGCACCATGTCATTGCCGTCGGCACCGTGCATGACATCATTGCCAAGGCCACCGCTTAAGGTGTCTTGCCCGTCGTAACCGTTGATCTGATCATTTTCTTCGGTCCCGGTCATGTCGTTGTCTGCGGCATCACCAAACAGAATAGTCTTTCCGATCTGGTGGTTAGTCGGAATGCCATTGGAATCGTCTTCTGATCCGGCTGAAACTGTCGATGGCAGTATCGAAGTGATCGGTTCAATTGGGCCAAGGTCTTCTTCGGCACCTTCAACGGGCTGGGATTCGTCGTCAACGGAAGAAAGGGTTTCATCACCCAGCATGACGACACTGCCAACAGCGGCTAAACTCAGCAAACCTGCAATCAGAAACATTTACCCAACTCCGAACATACGTATCCCCACACCCCTATTTTCTCATGGGTTGCCCCGTGTCGTCAAAGTGAGTTTGACGAAATGGTTAACGCGCGTCGGGCCAGGGAAGCGGCTTTTGGGTATAGGCAATATACAGAGGATGCTTAGGATGGCCGGCTTTTGTCAATCCCAAGTGAAACAGCGGAAGACCGGTGTTTCGCAGCAGCTGCTCAACAGCCGCGCCGCGTTCCAGATGATCGCCATGTGCGCCCCATGCAGCGATGACCTGATCCGCCCAGGCAACACCGTCCTGAATAACCGCATCATTTTCTGGGCCAATGGGGGCTTGGGCCGCGCGCATCTTTTTGGGATCGGTGTCACGCCATGCAAAAATATTGGTCACCTGAAAGGCACCAAACCCGAGTGCGCGTGCCCGGCGTTCACAGCGTTCAACCGTGGGGTCGTTTTGGACCTCGGTCGCGGTTGATGGGTTGAGCATGACAAACAAGGCTTTGCGACCTGCGGTATCCCACACACGGGTCAAGCTATAGCGGTATTTTTCGCAATCCGAATACACTGCGGTCGAGGGCGCATCGCCCTTTGTATGGGTGCGTGTGATCATGTGTCAGTTGTGATGAATTTCCACGCAGACCTCAAGCAGATGCGCCAGGGTGCGTTAAAAAAGGCCAAACCCAAGTAGGCTGGATTTGGCGCTTTGATTTCTTAGGCTTTGACGAACACGCGGTTGGGATGCAATTCGCCTGCTTTGTAGACGCCAACAGCAACGGCTTCTCCGTTGAGTGAAGCCCAGGCGTCGTCGCCATATTCCACATCGCTGGCCAGAACCATTCCAGGGTTGCCATTGCGCAGACGCACAGCGCCCTCTGGTGTGCATTTCAGTTCGGGCAATTCCGACAGGCCCTGTTCAAGGGGGCGAATATGGCTGTCCAGATCGGGTGTTTTGGCCATCGCGTCGATTTGCTCAACCGTCAGCCCGTCTTGAACCTCGAATGGGCCTGACCAGATTCGACGCAGTTCACGCACATGACCATGACAGCCAAGTGCGGCCCCTAGATCCCGCGCGATAGAGCGGACATAGCCACCCTTGCCACAGGTCATTTCCAGCGTCACGTGGTCTTGGTCAGGGCGATCCATTAATAAGAGTTCTTCGACCCACAGCGCGCGGGGTGCGATTTCGACGTCTTCGCCATCGCGAGCCAGTTTGTAGGCGCGTTGGCCGTCAATTTTGACCGCAGAAAACTTGGGTGGAACCTGCTGGATGTCACCAATAAAGGGCAGCAGCGCCTCTTTGATTTGTGCATCCGTTGGTCGGATGTCACTTTCTGCGATTACTTCGCCTTCGGTGTCATCGGTGTTGGTTGCCTGACCCAAACGGACGGTAAAGGTATAAGCCTTAAGCGCATCAGTGATATAGGGCACCGTCTTGGTGGCTTCGCCCAAAGCGACGGCCAGAACGCCCGTTGCTTCGGGATCCAATGTCCCTGCATGCCCGGCCTTTTTTGCGTCAAGTGCCCAGCGGACTTTGTTCACGACTGATGTGGATGTCATGCCCGCAGGCTTGTCCACCACCAACCATCCTGAAATGTCGCGTCCTTTGCGTTTGCGTGCCATGTGAGGCGTCCGTCCTTTTGCTGCAGAGGGGCCTTATAGGGGTCGTTCTGTGCGGGTCAAGAGAGGCTGTGATTTCGCGGGGGAATACGGGCCTATCTCTTGGTCCGAGGAACCGCCAACAGGGCGTCTACAAATTCAGACCAATTGTGTTTGATTGTACCTTTGGAAAGCCCAAGGCACAAATTGATCGTGTCGAATTGGATTTCATACGCCGCGAACAATGCGCGTTTGGCTGCGCCTTCCTGATCTGATCCGCGGGCCTCGAGGGCTGCGGAAAGGGGCCCATCGTAAGAGTTGTTTATGAAGGTGATGAACGTTGCCGTTGTTTTTGCATCTTCAACCGAAAATTCGCCGCTGGTTTTTCCGGCTTCGATGAGTTGGGTCAAAAACGGCATGGAGGCCTGTGCGATTGTCCGGTGCAACAGCGCCTGTAGGCCGAGGTTCGCGACTTGTGTCAAAGCACCGTGGGTATAAATCACCGCTTCTGGCCCCATCGCAGAAATCGCTTGGGCTTGCAGATCGTATATCGCTTGGAGCCGAGCGACAGCAGATTTTGAGGTGTCATCGACAATCGTTTGCATCGCAGCGGCGATTTGGGCCGTCATCCGGACGAAAATTCCGAACACCAGTTCATCTTTCGATTCGAAGTGATGATAAAAACCGCCCTTAGAAACACCAGAACTGGCGAGTATGTCCGCCATTGTGGTGTCTTCGAAACCTTTCGTGAAAAACAGGTCATACGCGCAATCCAACAATTGGTTCCGACGATCCTCGGGTTTCATGTTCTTGCGTTTTTCTTTGGTCATGAACTCCTTACCTTTACAGACCGACGGTCGGTTTACTATTTCAGACCAGTGGTCGGTTTTGCCGATTCACCTTACGAACTCAACACGCACACGTAAACAAAACACATCTTCTCTCATATCGGATTCAGCTTTGAACGGGGTGTTCATGGCCCCTTGCTGCTGCTTCCAGAACTCTAAGAACTGGACTAAAAAAATGAAAAAGGCGCTGGCAATCTTGATCGCTATGGCCGCACCGGGTCATGTCTTTGCTGATGAAAGCTGGACTGGGTACCAAGTGGGTATTCAGGTTGGAAATCAACATATCAAAGCCAAAGGAACAGGTGAATCAAACCCGACATTGGGTGTTCATATCGGATATCTTCATGACTTCGGGGGTTACGTGTTTGGGGGAGAGATTTCTCATGATGCTGCAGCCAAATATACCGTTGGCGGTGTGAAAAAGTCAGCCAAGACCACTCGGATTAAAATCAAAGGGGGCCATAGCTTTGGCGAAACGCTGCTTTATGGCGTCGTTGGCTATGCGGGTTTGGATATCGGCGGAACAAACGAAGACGGGATTTCAGCGGGCATTGGCGTCAGCTATCGGCTAACCCCGCAGATGGTACTGGGACTTGAGTACCTGCATGACACATACAGTTCGGGTGGGGCAGATACCGAAGCGGATTCGGTGTTTCTGAAGGCGTCGTACAAGTTTTGATCTAAACGCGCGATGAGCCAGACACAGTTTAGTCTTTGTCTGGCTCTACCACGCCAACAATCGGGCCAAGGGCAAAGCCAATGTCGTTCCGATTGATCTGTGGCGCGTAAATGCGTGAGATATTGCCGTCGAAATACAGCGCGTTGGGTGTTTTCAGGGCATCCCGAAACAGGCGGCCGAATTCGTGAAAGGTCACCGAATTTTTCGAGATCGCAAACACAGCGCGTTTGCCGTCGGCGCTGGTGCCGACACCATTTCGGATGTAGCGCGACGTGCTGTCGGGTAAAAACCGGGGATGCAGCGCACCATTGATCACCAGCATTGGGCCGGATTGAGTGGCAAATCTGCAGGTGGGGTTAGAGTTAATAAAAGCGAGCGTCTCGTACACTTGGGCGGAATTGTCCGCGATGCAAAAGACACCGTTGGGCAGCAGGCCAAAGTTGCCGGGGCCGGCGTTCGGGATCACGCGCATTTGCTCGACCCCGTTTTCAAGGTAATGCCCGACCGGTGCACGGTTCGCATGATACATGCCCGCATTCATCGCGAATCCAAGGCGCATGCCGTCTTGTTCCAATTCTGCGTTCACCGCAGAAAACTGCCCCAACAGATCGCCTTCGGAATCGTTCAGAAACAGGCGCACCTCTTCCGTCGCGGTGTCGACCTCGCACACGGTGTAGGTATTGCCGTCATGTTTGAGGTCACGGCAGTCTAACGCCGCCAGCGGGGCAGCGACACAGGCCGCCAACAACGCCAGCAGCGCCCGGATCATTCTTCGGTATCGCGGCGCACCGCGTCCTGATTCAGCATGCGGCGGGTGTCGTCCATCTGGTCAAACGTCTGATCCAGTTGAAACCGAAGGTCCGGGGCGTATTTCAAGCCCAGCTTTTTGCCCATCAAGCGGCGCAGTTCGCCCTTGTTGCGCGCGAGTACCTTGAGCACTTCGTCCTTCCCCTTGCCGCCCAATGGGAGCACATAGGCAGTCGCGATTTTCAAATCAGGCGAGGTGCGCACCTCGCCCACGGTGATCGACATACGGTTCAAGTCTGGGTCGTGCACGTCACCGCGTGCCAACACCTCGGACAGAGAGCGTCGGATCAATTCCCCTACACGCAACTGACGTTGCGAGGGGCCGGGTCCATCATGGAATTTGTTCTTGGCCATATTCCCGATCTAAGCCCAAAGGCGGGCTTTGCCAAGCGGCTCTGAACGAGGTAGACGGCAAAGACGCCGAAAACGAATAGGAAGATCACCATGACCCACACCCCAGGGATCGTCATTACCGGAGCATCGGGCCGTATGGGGCAGATGTTGATCAAGACAGTATTGGAAAGCGACAAGGCCCAGTTGGTGGGCGCGATTGAACGGACCGGCCACGAATGGGTGGGTCAGGATGTTGGTGTTGCCATGGGCGGCGCGCCGATTGGTGTGTTGGTGAGCGATGACCCGCTTGAGGCATTCGCCAAGGCGCAGGCCGTGATTGATTTTACGGCTCCCAAAGCAACGCTGGAATTTGCCGCCCTTGCGGCGCAAGCACGGTGTGTCCACGTGATCGGCACGACCGGCATGAGCGATGACGAAATCGCAGCGTTGGAGCCGGCGTCGCGCCATGCGGCCATCGTGCGGGCGGGCAACATGAGCCTTGGCGTAAATCTGCTGGTGCAGTTGACCAAGAAGGTCGCCGCCGCGTTGGACGAAGATTTCGACATCGAAGTGATCGAAGCGCACCATCACCACAAGGTCGATGCCCCATCCGGCACCGCGCTGATGTTGGGCGAGGCCGCCGCCGAAGGGCGCGGTGTTGATCTAAACGATGTGTCTGATCGTGGGCGCGACGGCATCACCGGCGCGCGCAAGCGGGGCGACATTGGGTTCACCGCCATTCGGGGCGGCGACATTGTGGGCGAACACGACGTGCTGTTTGCCGCTGCTGGCGAACGGATCGTGTTGCGCCACATGGCGACGGACCGGGCTATCTTTGCGCGCGGTGCGCTCAAGGCGGCGTTGTGGGGGCAGGGCAAAGCCCCCGGTGCCTATGACATGCTTGATGTTTTGGGCCTGTCCGAAGGCTAACGCCACATACCGGCAGAGAATTGAAACGCCCGGGCAATCGTCCGGGCGTTTTCATTTCAGAGGTCTTTTATCTTGTCCGCGCGCAGGGGGCAGGACAGGTAGACGTCGAATTCTTTGCCGATATCGGCGCTGACGCGGGCGTGGACCTTGCCTTGTCGATCCAGAAACCGCTGCTGATCTTGGACCGGGAAAATCCCCTCGTGCCAGATGCCGGGATGAATATAGAGGCCCCTCGTGCCGTCACACCAAAACGCGACGACCTTATCGGGCGTCAGATTGTCACCGGGCAAGGCTGCCGGAACGATGAACGGCTTATTGTCCAGCGGCCAGAACATCTGCCCGCCATCGGGGTGGTAGTTCATGTGCCACAACAACACCTGATCCCGCGGAGCGGTTTGTTCGGCGGTCTGCGCCTGTTGCGGATCTGCGGACCAACCCAGCACATAGTTGCCATTAACCGCTTCGTTTTCCCCATAGAGCACATCGCCGCGCCAATCACATTTGAACGTGCCCTCGACCCAACCGGCCTCGTCCCCGGTGCCTTCGTCGATCGGGCGCCAGCCTTGCTGAGGCCAGCGCGCGATTTCGATTTCAAACGTGTCGGGATCATCAACCAGACAGCCATACCCTTTGACTGACGCCTCGGTGGCCCGGATTAGGGGAACCTCGTGCCACGGCAGAGAGGGTTTGGAACTGGCCTCGAAGATATACTCGGTCGCGCTCATGCGGGATCCATGTGGCGATCAACCATGCGCTGCACCATTGGGGCGAAATGTTCGAAATCCGGGGTATCCATGTCGTCGCGCTTGCCGGCCTCATCCAGATACCGCACCTGAATGATTTCTTTTAGATTGGGGTTTTGTTCAAACTCGGCTACTTCGTCGGGGCTCATCGGCCCCCCTTGAAGTTCCAGCGTATGGATCGAGGCAGGGGACAGCCGGTTGAAATATTCGGTCTTGGTGGCGCACAAATACCGCTTGGCCGCGACATGGTATTTCACGCAATCAGTGATCACGGTTGGGAAAAACGGCGCAAGCACCAACTCGCCCGCGTCTTCGTGGTGGCGGTCTTCGGTGTCGTCGGGGTGATAGGTGCCGAATTCCGAGGTAAAGTGGCCAACATCGTGCAGCAACGCGCCGACAATGATTTCTTCGGGCATGCCGTTTTGTTCGGCGATGGTGGCGCCTTGCAGCATGTGTTCGGCCATGGTGACGGGTTCGCCCAGATATTCCTCACCACCGCGACGGGTGAAAATATCACCCAGAAAGGCCACGATGTTGGTTTGATCCAAGGTGGAGAAATCGGGTTTCATTCCGCGGCCTCCAACTTGGCCATATCCATTGCGGCAAGTGTCGACAGCAGGCCATCCTTGTCGGCATAACATCCCTGCAACCAACGGGTTCCTGACCCGGAATAGCCAAGACGTGCGTGCAATACGCGTGTGTTATCTACGATAAAGCTTTCGCCCGGTTCCAGTTTGAACGCCACACCCATGGCCGGGTCGTCGATGTAATCGCCCAATTGTCGATAGGCGGCATAATACGCTTCCATCTGGTCAAAGGGCACATCGATAAACGGCGCGGATGAGCGATTGTTAAAGCGAATGCCAACCATTTCACCATCCGGGGACAGTTCGATCATCGGGCGGCGCGAGCGCAGGCAAACGCCATCTGATCCGACATATTCAAACCGGGCGGGGTACCCTGCGAGCAGGGCGAACCCTTCGGGATTATCGCTGCGCAAACGTTCAGCCGCACGAAAGCCATCCACAACGATGGATTCGCCACCTTCGGCTGAGTTTTCCAGACAATACAGAATCTGCAGCGTGGGCACCGGATCGCGATAGGGGTTGTCGGTGTGGGCCTGCAAACCCAAGCCGGTATAGGCAAGGTTTGTTGGGTTCACCTCTGTGCGCACTTCAAAATAGGGGCCATAGTTGGTTTCGCGTACATAGCCAAACAGAGCCGCAACTTTGAGCAGCGATTCTGGCTCAGTCGGGCCATTGGTCAGTTTGGCAAAGCCATATTCGGCTACGTCTGCCAGCCAGTTGCGCTTGGCTATGGGCGTGGCGTGAACCTCGGCCCAATCGCCGCTGGGGGCAGCAATGCCCCGTTCCCAGGTGGTGATGCCGAGGGCGACACGGCCCATTTCCTGCTCAACAGCGCGGTCATAGGTGTGATCGGCCAACCATCCGCTTGGAAAGGTCACCGTCTTATTTTCAGGCTGGAACGTCACCGACAAATCACCATTCACGACCTCGGCAGCGCTGACTGAGATGTCTGTGGGGATGTCACCGATTGTGATCAACCGCTGTCCGTTGCCCGGCGCGCGGGTTTCGGGGTCCAGCGCGTTGTCGCGCAACCAAATGGCGTGGAAACGGGCCTGTGACCCGTCGCTAAATTCGACTGAAACAACGGACCCGGTCTGGGTGGCTGAGCGCAACATGGGGGATTCTCCTGTGAGGGCGCGGCTTTGGTTGTGAAAATAGGCAACCCGTGGCATTACAACAATCAATCCTTATTTCATCTGAGGCTAAGAAAATCCTATGGCTAAGAAAAAGGTAGGCTTGCCGCCGCTGGATTGGTTGCGGGTGTTTGAGGCGGCGGGTCGGCTGGGTGGGTTTTCTGCCGCAGCGCGCGAATTCGGTCTGTCCCAAGCGGCCGTAAGCCAGCGGATCGGAAATCTGGAAACGTGGTTGGGTCGGACGCTGTTTGTACGCGAGGCGCGCGGGGTGTCCCTGACGATTGAGGGGGAAAGTTACCTCCCCTTGGTGCAGGAAAGTCTGACCGCGCTGGAGCGCAACACGGAAGATCTGTTTGGCAAAGCCCCCCGCGAACTGCGTGTGGCGGGGATGAGCTCGCATCTGAATGCCTTGGTAATGAAGGGGATGGGCGGCTTTCTAAGCGATCATCCCAAGGTGCGAGTGGTGACAGATTCCGTGGCCAAACGATCGGCGCTGGATGAAGAACGCACATGGCTGCAAATTCGATATGGGCGTGGATCGTGGCCGGGACGCGAGGCCAAGTTGATCGCGCCTGAGACACTGGCGGTCTTGGCGGCGCCAACCGTCGAATGGGGGGCACCGGTTATTGACCTGCGTGGCGAGCGACCGGGCTGGCAGGAATGGGCGCGCCGGACTGGCCACACCGTCCCGGAAGGCGCGCGGCTGAGTGTCGATTCGATGGAACATGCGCTCAGCTGCGCCGCCTCGGGCAGTGGTGTTGTATTGGGTTCTTTACCGCTGGCGCATGATGACTTGGTCAGAGGTACATTGCGGAAACTGGATTTGCCAGAGCTCAAGACCCGCGATGGCTATTGGTTGACATGGCCCGATGATCGGCTGCATTCCAAGAGACAGCGCAAGCTTGTGATGGATTTTCGCGCTGCCCTATCAGGCCTTGTGTCCTAACCGGTTTGTCACAATCTGAACCACACCACCGATTGCCAAGCCCCACACTGCAGCGCTGAGCCCGAACATCGAAATGCCAGAGGCGGTCACAAGAAATGTGATTGCGGCAGATTGGCGATAGGTGGGGTCTTCGAGCGTGGCAAAGGTCGCGTTCGCAAATACTCCGATCAGGGCGATCCCGGCGACAGTGCCCAAAACGGCCTGCGGAGCAAGGGCTGCAAAGCTGGTGATCACGCCTGCAAACAGACCCAAGACACAATAAAATGCGCCACCCATGACAGCAGACCAATACCGCAGCGCCGGATCTGGATGCGACGCCTCGTTGGCGCACATTGCTGCGGTGATTGCGGCAAGGCAGGTGGCCGCGGACCCAAATGGTGCAGACAGGATGCTTGCCCCGCCGACCGTGGCGACCAATTGACCGGGGGCAGGCTGGTATCCAAAACTGCGCAACACTGCGAGGCCCGGAATGTTTTGGGTGGCCATCGTTACAACAAACAGCGGCAGTGCGATATTGGTCACGGCCTCCCAAGTAAAGACGGGCATGATCCAGACTGGAGCAGCGATTAATGGATCATTCAGCGGGATCACAAAATCCGAATGCACAACGATGACCAATGCAGCGACAACAACCGCCGCAGGCACCGCGAAAAGTTTGTGGAATTGTGACACGACAAACCAAGTCAGAATGATCGGCAATGCCAGCGCCGGAGAATCGGCCAACGCCTGAAACGGCTGAATGCACAGCGATAGCAATACGCCAGCCAACATGGCTTGGGCCAAGGGGGCTGGGATCGCTGCAATCAACCGGGCCAGAGGGCGCCAATACCCGGCGAGAACGGTAAAGACGCCAGCAAGAATAAAACCGGCCACGGCAACAGCAAACCCACCCTCGGGCGTTTGCGATACGGCAAGCAGGGCAACGCCGGGTGTCGACCATGCGACGCTGACTGGCTGCTTCTTCCAGAGGGACAGAACGATGCCTGATACCCCCATTGCAATTGACGCCGCCATAAGGCCGGATGCCGCTTGAAGGTCAGTTGCACCTACGCCAACGAGCCCTTGCAAAACAATAGGAAAAGAGCTGAAAAATCCAACGATTGCAACCACAAGCCCGGTCGATATCGTTTGAACATCTGGTCCATTGCTGCGCATGGGAAATTCCTTTGTCGCCCAATCAAACGGGATTGGCTGCCCCTCAATATTATCGGGACTTTGGCGACCAGTCGCGCAAGAGGCAACCCCGCGCAGCTATCAACTTAGAAGTCGATAGCGAGGCCCTTTTTCTCCCAATCGCCATAGCGGACCGGCTCCGGCCCCTCACGGCCACCCAGCTCTTTCGGCATGGCGGCAACGCGGGCTTCGGCTTCGGCGCGGCGGGCGGCGGCTTCGTCTAGGGCGCGCTGGGCGGCGGGGGGCAAATCTTTGGCCGAGTCGGTCATGGTTTGGGTTCCTTTATCGCTGAACCGTGATATACGCCCGCGTCCCCCTTAGACAAGGTGGGCAATAGCCACAGGTCAGGAGCCGACCCAATGTCAGACAGTGCAACCAACGCGCGCCGCAGTGCGATCTACCTGCTGGATCAGGTTCTGGGCGAAGGGCGGTTGTTGTCCGAATGTCTGGCCGCAGGGGCGCTGGACCGTCTGGAACCCGAAGACCGGGCTCGCGCTCAGCGATTGGCTGTGGAGACTCTGCGGGGTTTGGAGCGGGCGGACCGCCTGCTGCAAAAGCACCTGAAAAAGGGAACACCTCTGACGGTTCACAACACGTTGCGGGTTGGTACGGTTGAACTCTGCCAAGGGGCGGCTGCGCATGGCGTGGTCAATTCCATGGTCGAGATTACCTCGAAAAACAAACGCTACGGCAAGCTCAAAGGGCTGGTGAATGCGGTTCTGCGCAAGATCGCGGCCGATGGGCCTGCTGCCTGGGCGGCTTTGCGCGCGCCCCGATTGCCCAAATGGCTGCGTCAACCGCTGGCTCAGGCTTGGGGGAACGAGGCGATGCTGGCGATTGAGCAGGTCCAGTTTGCAGGCGCGCCGTTGGATGTGTCGTTTAAACCCGATACCGATATAGCGGTGTTGGGGGGCGAGGTGTTGCCAACCGGATCCGTGCGATTGCGGGATGCCGGCCAGGTGTCGGCATTGCCGGGCTATGCGTCTGGTGATTGGTGGGTGCAGGATGCGGCGGCTGCCTTGCCGGTGCAGGTTTTGGCGCCAAAAGCGGGCGAAGAAATCTTGGACCTCTGTGCCGCACCCGGGGGCAAAACCATGCAAATGGCTGCCGCTGGAGCCAAGGTCACCGCGCTGGATGTTTCCAAAAATCGGATGAAACGCGTTCAGGAAAATTTGGATCGCACGGGACTGACCGCCACCGTTGTTGTGGGCGATGCGCTGGAACATCAGGGCCAATACGATGCGATCTTGCTGGATGCGCCCTGTTCCGCGACTGGAACCATCCGCCGTCACCCGGATTTGCCACAGGCCAAGGATGGATCTGAATTTGGTGAGTTGATCGAGCTGCAGACGCGGATGCTGGCCCATGCGTGGGATTTGCTAAAGCCGGGCGGGCGTTTGGTTTTCTGCACCTGTTCACTGTTGCCAGACGAGGGCGAAGTGCAGGTTGAAGAAGCTTTGGATATGTTCCCGGACATGCGTGTAGATCGCACCGCTGTTGATTTGCCCGGCATTGATCCGACGTGGATCACCGAAGAAGGCGGCCTGCGCCTGCGGCCCGATTACTGGGCTGCAAAGGGCGGAATGGACGGCTTTTACATGGCTCGACTGCATAAAGAGGCCTAGCCAATTATTCATCGGTGACTCAGTGCCCAAGTCGGGCTATCGTCTGTCTCAAACGCCAAAGAGCGTATGAGGCAGATAGCATGTCCCGTTTTGAAAGAATTTCCAATACGTGGTCGCGGTTCCAGAACCGTCTCTATGCGCGTCTGAGCCAGCGCCAAAAAACGGTGACCGCATTTGTGTCTCAACCCGAACCTCGAACTGTGGGGTCGTTTGCTCGAGGGCGGCAGTTGGTGGCGGGCAATCTGATGTTCGCTGGGTATCTTGTTGAATCTTGGGATAGCATTCTGTGGGATGTCGAAGCGCCGAATATCGCGTTTGAGGTCGAAAGACAGGGATTCGTGTGGTTAGATGATTTGGCCGCCGTAGGTGACGTGCGGGCCCGCGAAAAGGCGCAAACATGGCTTTGGAGTTGGCTTGAGAAGCATGGCAATGGCCGCGGCTCGGGTTGGACCCCGGAACTGACGGGTCGTCGAATCATCCGATGGATTAATCACGCGCTGTTTTTATTGCGCGGTGCTGACAGTGCCCAAAGTGAAGCGTTTTTCCGCTCATTGGCGCAGCAGACATGGTTTCTTTCAAAAAGATGGCAGAGCGCACAACCCGGATTGCCCCGTTTCGAGGCGCTGACCGGGTTAATTTATGCCGGCCTCGCCCTTGAGGGGTTAGAAGAATTAGCAGACCCGGCGGTGCGCGCTTTGGCTCAAGAATGTGAGCGTGAAATAGATGCGCAGGGGGGGATTTCGACGCGCAACCCTGAAGAGCTGCTCGATGTGTTCACGCTTTTGACTTGGGCGGCATCAGCGTTGAACGAAGCAGGTCGCGGCATCAGCCCGGCGCATTCTGCGGCTATCAACCGAATTGCACCGACATTGCGGGCTTTGCGCCACGCCGAAGGCGGGCTTGCGCGCTTTCATGGCGGGGGCCGCGGGCTAGAGGGGCGATTGGATCACGCGCTTGCGCTGAGCCATGTCAAAGCCACGCGATCTGATGGCTTGGCAATGGGATATGCGCGTTTGTTTGGTGGACGGACGAGCGTCATTGTCGATGCCAGCCTGCCCCCCGAAGGCGACGCATCGTTTAATGCCCATGCCTCGACATTGTCCTTCGAGCTTACCTCCGGGCGCCGCCCCTTGATCGTGAGCTGTGGCTCCGGCGAAAGCTTTGGAGTGGATTGGCGGCGTGCCGGGCGTGCCACCCCATCGCATTCGACCCTTTGTTTGGATGGGTATTCCAGCGCACGCCTGTCTGAGCCGACAGGCCTGTCGGGGTTGGAGGCCCTTGTTGAGGGGCCAACTCATGTTCCTGTCGAAATGTCCGACGTGACCGACGGGCATCGGTTTCAGGGGGGGCACGATGGCTATTCCAAGGTGTTTGGCCTGACCCACGCCCGAACGCTTGAGCTGACGTTGGATGGGCGGGGCCTTGCGGGCGAGGATATGTTGCTGGCAATGGACGACACGGCAAAACGACGTTTCAGTAAAGTTATGGATGCCACTGTTCTGACCGGAGTGGGATTCGATGTACGATTGCACTTGCACCCAGAAGTCGATGCAGCCGTGGATTTGGGGGGCGCGGCGGTGTCGATGGCGCTTAAATCCGGGGAAATCTGGGTGTTTCGCCATGATGGACAATTTAAATTGTCCCTTGAGCCAAGTGTTTACTTAGAAAAAACACGATTAAAGCCACGTGCGACTAAACAGATTGTTCTATCTGGGCGGGCAATGGAGTATGCGACGCGCATCCGGTGGTCGCTCAGCAAAGCGCAGGACACTGCGGTTGCTATTCGCGATCTGAACCGGGACGAACCCGAATTCGACTGATCCGCAAGAGGACCCAGAGCCATGACCGACCTTCATCCCGTGCACCGCGCGCTACTTTCCGTTTCCGACAAGACCGGATTGATTGACCTGGGCAAGGCTCTCGCTGCGCGTGGCGTTGAACTTCTGTCCACTGGCGGGTCCGCCAAAGCATTGCGAGACGCCGGCCTAGATGTGCGCGACGTAGCCGATGTGACTGGTTTTCCTGAAATGATGGACGGCCGGGTCAAGACACTGCATCCGATGGTGCATGGCGGTCTGCTGGCCCTGCGGGACAACGACACCCATGTGGCCGCGATGGAAGAGCACGGTATTGCCGCCATCGATCTGTTGGTTGTGAACCTCTATCCGTTCGAGGCGGCGCTGGCGCGCGGTGCGGAATATGACGAGATGATCGAAAACATCGACATTGGTGGCCCTGCGATGATCCGTGCGGCATCCAAGAACCATACGTTCGTGAATGTTGTGGTCGATGTACAGGATTATGATGCGCTGCTGGCCGAGCTCGAAGCCAACGATGGCCAGACTTCTTACACCTTCCGCCAGAAGCTGGCTCAGACGGCTTATGCCCGCACTGCCGCCTATGATGCCTCTGTGTCGAACTGGATGGCTGGTCAGCTTGAATTGGAAGCCCCCCGCCGCCGCGCCTTTGCAGGTGAGCTGAAGCAGACTCTGCGCTATGGTGAGAACAGCCACCAAAATGCGTCGTTCTACACAGACGGCACCGCGCGCCCCGGTGTGGCAACGGCGGTGCAGCTTCAGGGCAAAGAGCTCAGCTATAACAACATCAACGACACTGACGCCGCCTATGAGCTGGTTGCGGAATTCTCACCCGCCGACAGCGCGGCCGTGGCGATCATTAAGCACGCCAACCCCTGTGGTGTTGCGACTGGTGCGACCTTGTCGGAAGCCTATCAAAAAGCATTCGATTGTGACCGGACCTCTGCGTTTGGCGGTATCGTTGCGTTGAACCAGCCGCTGGATGGCGAAACCGCCGCTAAGATTGTTGAGATCTTTACCGAAGTTGTCATCGCTCCGGGTGCCTCTGACGAGGCGAAAGAAATCTTTGCTGCCAAGAAGAACCTGCGCTTGCTGCTGACAGACGCTCTGCCTGATCCCCGCAAGGCGATCACTGCCTACAAACAGGTCGCAGGTGGGATGTTGGTTCAGGATAAAGACGTCGGCTATGTCGAAATGGCGGACCTGAAGGTCGTGACGAAAAAGGCACCGACCGATGCACAGTTGCAGGATTTGTTGTTTGCCTGGAAAGTCGCCAAGCACGTTAAATCAAACGCCATCGTCTACGTGAAAGATAGCGCAACTGTTGGCGTAGGTGCGGGGCAGATGAGCCGTCTCGACAGTGCCAATGTGGCAGCGGCCAAAGCCGGTCGTATGGCCGCTGAACTGGGCTTGGATGAAAGCCTGGCCAAGGGCAGTGCGGTGGCTTCTGATGCGTTTTTCCCCTTTGCGGATGGTCTGTTGGAAGCCGCTGCTGCGGGCGGCACATGCGTTATTCAACCCGGCGGTTCCATGCGTGATAACGAAGTCATCGCGGCCGCAGACGAAGCAGGACTGGCCATGGTGTTTACCGGCATGCGCCACTTCCGTCACTGATGCGACTGAGCCTGCTCTTTTGGGCCACCTTCTGGGCCTTCTTGTGCGATCAGGTCAGCAAGTACCTGGTCGTGCATTGGATGGGCGTGGCTCAGCGTGGCAGCATTGATGTGCTGCCACCGCTGCTGACATTCCGGTACGGTGAAAATCGCGGTATTAATTTTGGCCTGCTTCAGGGTGATACCGATATCGCGCGTTGGATCTTGATCGGCTTGTCGGTGTTGATCTGTGTCATCGTGATTGGATGGCTGTATCGAACCCGTGCCTCGCGTTGGATGCTTATCAGTGGTGGCTTTCTGATCGGCGGGGCATTGGGAAATGTGGTTGACCGTTTGCTTTATGGCTATGTGCTTGATTTCCTAAACATGTCCTGTTGTGGCTTTGATAACCCTTATGTTTTCAACGTCGCTGACATATTTATTTTTGCTGGCGCGGCAGGCCTGATATTGCTGGATACGAAAAAGCCCACGTGACGGGCCTTTGGAAATACGCTAAAAGCCTTTCAAACTGGCAGGAGAAGACCATGCGGACGCCGCTGGGGATTATGATAGTAGCTGCTGCATTGGCGGTGTCTGGGTGTTCTAATAAGGGGCTCAGAGATATTCGTGCTCCCGGACCGGGGCCCGATGAATTCTCAGTCTTGCCGTCAAAGCCTCTGACCGCACCCAGAGATTATGCTGTTTTGCCTGCACCGACACCGGGTGGTGTGAACCTTGTTGACCCGAACCCGGTTGCGGAAGCCGCCGTTGCGCTGGGCGGCCGTGGCTCTGCCTATGATGGCAATGCGGTTCCATCGTCAGATGCTGCCTTGGTTACCGCCAGCAGCCGATATGGTGTCCCGTCAAATACCCGTCAGGCACTGGCACAAGAAGATGCAGAGTTTCGTAAGAAACAGGGCCGCATGACCCGAATTCGCCTGTTCCCAGTGGATCGCTATAAGCAGGTCTATAAAAAACAGACCTTGAATGCGAGCCAACAGGCCGACGGATACCGTCGCGCCGGGGTGCCTACGCCTGCCGCGCCGCCAACGACGCGGCAAAAGGATTAAGTAAATTTAACGCTAGCTCTTCTTGAACACCCGCCAGCTTGCCGTAGGTTGTCTATCAACACGAACGGAGGAAGCCGGATGGCCCGAAGACGAGCGTTTGCTCTTGCCGCTGCCTTATTGAGCGCCGCTGTCGCCCCAGTCTGGGCGCAGCAAGAGCATGAAGAAGTAACAACATTTACACTCGACAACGGCATGGAAGTCGTTGTTGTCGAAGATCACCGTGCGCCGGTGTTGCAACACATGGTTTGGTATCGTGCCGGATCAGCGGACGAACCCAAAGGGTCGTCAGGCGTTGCGCATTTCTTGGAACATTTGCTGTTCAAAGCAACAGACACGCTTGAATCCGGGGAGTTGTCAGCCACCGTTGCGGCCAACGGCGGGCGAGACAATGCTTTCACCTCTTATGACTACACCGCCTACTACCAGCGCGTTGCGGCTGACAGGTTAGAGCTGATGATGCGGATGGAGGCGGACCGCATGCGCAACATTCGCCTGACCGAAAAAGACATCGAAACCGAACGTGATGTGATCCTCGAAGAGCGCAATCAGCGCACGGAAAATAACCCCCGCGCACTGTTTGGGGAACAAATGAGTGCGGTCCAATACCACAATCATCGCTATGGCGTGCCCGTGATTGGGTGGCGTCACGAGATGGAAACGCTGGATATGGAGGACGCGCTCTCTTTTTACCAAACCTATTATTCCCCAAACAACGCCATCCTTGTGGTGTCGGGTGATGTCGACCCGGACGAGGTCAAGCGCCTTGCTGAAGAATACTATGGTGTTATCCCCGCGACCGTCGATCTACCCGAACGCCTGCGCACGCAGGAACCGCCACAAACCGCCGCGCGTCGACTGACGTTCAAAGATGCCAGAGTGGCGCAGCCGTATGTGCAGCGATCCTATCTGGCTCCGGAACGGGACCCCGGTGAACAGGAAAAGGCCGCAGCCCTGTTTCTGTTCGCTGAATTGCTGGGGGGCGGTACAACGTCTTACCTGAACGAGAAACTGCAATTTGACACACAAACCGCCGTCTATACCGGCGCGTTTTATGGCGGTTTGTCGTTGGATGACACAACCTTTGATCTGCTTATCGTGCCGAGTGAAGGCGTCAGCCTACAAGAGGCCGAGGATGCGATGGACGTCGCCGTTGCTGAATTCATCGCCAAAGGCGTAGATGAGGCGGATCTGGACCGGATCAAGATGCAACTCCGTGCCTCGCAGATTTATGCGCGCGACAACGTGGATGGCATCGCCAACCGGTATGGCCGCGCTCTGACCAGTGGCCTTACAATCGAGGATGTGCAGGCGTGGCCTGACGTGCTGCAAGCCGTTACGGGCGAACAGATCATCGCTGCGGCCAAAGAGGTCCTCCAGCCGGAAACCTCGGTCACCGGATGGTTGATGCGGGACACACAGGAGGTGACGCAATGAAGGCTCTGATAGCAACTCTATTCACAGTGGTTCTGGCACTTCCTGCTTGGGCCGAAGTTGAAATACAGGATGTCACCTCACCCAAAGGCATCAAGGCCTGGCTGGTTGAAGAACACTCGATCCCCTTTACCGCGCTGGAACTCCGGTTTCGCGGCGGCACGTCTTTGGATGCGCCGGGCAAACGCGGCGCGATTAACTTGATGACGGGTCTGATCGAGGAAGGGGCCGGGGATTTAGATGCCCGCGCCTATGCTCGTAAATTGGAATCCCTTGCCGCGTCGTTTGGCTATGATGTCGGCGACGACACGCTGTCGATCTCGGCGCGGTTCCTGACTGAAAACCGTGACGAGGTCATTGATTTGTTGCGGACAACACTGCTCGAACCCCGGTTCGATCAGGATGCTGTGGATCGCGTCCGGGCGCAGGTGATCTCCAGCCTGAAATCAAACGCCAAGGATCCCAATTCGATTGCTAGTAAATCCGTGCGGGAGATGATCTACGGGGATCATCCGTATGCCACCGATGGACAGGGCACGATAGAAAGCGTTTCGGCCTTGACCCGCGACGATATCGTGGATGCCCATGCTGGGATTCTGGTGCGCGATCAGCTTTACGTTGGTGCCGTGGGCGACATCACCGCCGAGGAGCTGGGCGCCCTTTTGGATGAGCTTCTTGCCGATTTGCCCGAAACAGGTCGCGCGATACCTAGTAAGGCTGATCTGAACCTGACCGGCGGCGTTACTGTGGTGGATTTCGACACGCCACAATCGCAGGTTCTGTTCAGTCAGGGCGGCATTGATCGCGACGACGAGGACTTCTTCGCCGCCTATGTGATGAACCACATTCTGGGCGGTGGCTCGTTTGAGAGCCGTCTGATGGAGGAAGTGCGTGTCAAACGAGGTCTGACCTATGGTGTCTATTCCTATCTTCTGCCCAAAGATCTGGCCTCGCTTTACATGGGCAGCGTCGCGTCAGGCAATGACCGCGTCGCCGAAGCGATTGAAGTAATCCAGGAGGAATGGGCCAAGGTGGCGTCTGATGGCGTAACCGCCGAAGAGCTCAAGGATGCACAAACCTATCTCACCGGGGCCTATCCGTTGCGTTTTGACGGCAACGGCCAAATCGCCGGGATCATGGTGGGGATGCAAATGCAGGACCTGCCGATCGATTACATCGCGACCCGTAACGACAAGGTGAACGCTGTCACGCTAGAGGATATCAAGCGCGTGGCAGGCGAATTGCTGAGCCCAGATCAGTTGCATTTTACTGTTGTGGGTAAACCTGTAGGCTTGGAAACAACCAACTGAAAATATTCAGAGGGGCAGGCCAGTCTTGCCCCTCTGATCGCGACCCGATCAGCCCTTGGTCAGGATTTTTGTTTGGGGGGAATTATCGGGTGTTTGAGTCCCCGCGCGCTGTTAAGTGATAGCGATAGTGCCGGGCAGCTGCACTAGGTCAGATACGAAAATAGACCCTAATATCCATCAACGTCGGCGAAGCGGCTTCAACTGCATTTCATTTTGTTTGAAGTTTGGGCCAGTCTTTGCTGCTTGGTCGCTAAAGAGTTGCCGGACTGAACCAGTGATCTAGCTTGTTAACAGAGATGAATTTTATTGGATGTGGGGGAAATCGGTTATGACCGCTAGAAACAGTTGTTTGGCACTTGTTGCGGGGGCGGTGATTTTTGCAAGTCCGGCTTTCGCTCAATCCATTGCAGACACGATCTACTCGAACGGCCCGATCCTCACGATCAACGACGCAGAACCAACTGTTGAGGCGGTTGCGGTTAAGAATGGCCGAATTCTCGCGGTTGGCGCGCTCTCTGATATTAAGTCACATCAAGGTGAAACGACAGAATTGTACGATCTTGAGGGGCGCGCCATGCTGCCCGGGTTCGTTGATAGTCACGGGCATGCGGTCATGGGCGGACTACAAGCGCTTTCCGCCAATCTTCTGGCCGCACCGGACGGCGATGTCACAGATATTCCGAGCCTTCAGGATACTTTGCGCAGTTGGATAGCTGAGAACACAGAAATCGTGGACAAAGTGCAACTGATCGTAGGCTTTGGGTATGACCAATCTCAGTTGACAGAATTACGCCACCCAACCCGCGAAGATCTTGATGAGGTATCAAAAGATGTTCCGATCATAATTGTCCACCAATCAGCCCATTTCGGTGTCGCCAACTCTAAGGCGCTCGAATTAACAGATGTCGATGCTGATACGTCCGATCCTGTGGGTGGTATCATCCGTCGGGAAACTGATGGTGCCCCCAACGGTGTACTCGAGGAAAATGCTTTCTTTATGGTTTTAACCAACCTGCTCGGTGGCCTTGGCGAAGAGGGCTTGCGCGCTTTTGCCAACGCGGGCCCAGAGCTTTGGGCGAGGTTCGGTTACACAACTGCTCAAGAAGGGCGTGCAGCTCCGCCAATTGTCGAAGTCATGAAGAGTGTCGCGTCCGAAGGTGGGTTCAAAATTGACGTCGTTACCTATCCCGACATTATGGTCGATCGAAACTATATCGCGGGAAATGTCTCGGACTCGTATGTAAATCGGATGCGCGTCGGTGGGGCAAAATTGACCATTGATGGCTCTCCCCAAGGGTTTACGGCATGGCGTGACCGGCCCTATTTTAACCCGGTGGGCGAATATGCACCCGGCTATCTTGGCTACTCTGCTGTTAGCAATGAGCAGGTGATCGACGCTGTCGATTGGGCGTTTGAAAACAATATCCAGATCCTTGTGCACTCCAACGGAGAGGCGGCGTCTGACCTTTTTCTGGCGTCCATTGATAGCGCAGAGACCAAGTATGGGCCAGCAGACCGGCGCCCCGTTCTGATCCATGGTCAATTCCTGCGCGAAGACCAGGTTGATGCGCTACAAAGGCTTAATGTGTTTCCTTCTTTGTTCCCGATGCACACTTTTTATTGGGGAGATTGGCACCGCGACCACACAGTTGGGCCAGTCCTTGCGGATAATATTTCCCCAACTGGTTGGGTCCGCGAGCGCGGCATGATGTTTGGCTCGCACCACGATGCGCCAGTGGCATTTCCTGATAGCATGCGTGTTCTCGATGCGACGGTTACCCGGCGGACAAGGTCTGGTGACATCCTGGGCCCGTCTCAGCGGGTGGATGTGTTAACAGCCCTTAAGTCGATGACGATCTGGCCGGCATGGCAACACTTTGAGTCTGACCAGAAAGGCAGCATCGAAGTCGGGAAACTGGCGGACTTCGTAATCCTGTCGGATGACCCGACCGCGGTTGATATTGAAAATTTAGATCAGCTTCGTGTGACAGCGACGATCAAAGAAGACGAGGTCATCTACAAAGCAAAAGATGGAGAACAGGACGCCAAGCTAAGGCAATCCCCCTTCATGAGCGATCCAGCAACGGCCCATCTCTTCCTGCATGCGATATATCGTGGTGCAGGTGTAGAGAACCCAGCTATTGGATGCTTGCTCAACGATGATGCATGCGAGCGCCTGTTCAGCACGCCGTCAACCCGTTTTGAATGAGGAATCCGAACTCGCTTCCATGGGTTTACACGAGATCAAAGCTTACCTGTAAGCCTCGGGGTTTTGGCTTCTCCATGGCCAGCGCTTTTCAGTTTATTCACTCAATCTGAGGTGCTCTAGGAATGGCGGCAACAGGCTCAGAGCCGCCATTCAGTTAGGGCCAGTGCTGCTTCCAATACACGCGTCTGACTTTTGTCAGGAAACAGGGGCACCCAAGTGAGGATACCCCCTTATACTAAATCGCTGGAATTCACGCTTTCTTGGCGGCCGCTGCACGCAGCATCTGGCCCATCATCTGGCCATGCTGGCCAGAACCGCGATGGTACAGCGCACCGTCAACTGCGATCACCTGACCGCTGACATAGGTCGCCATATCAGAGCTGAGGAACAGGCAGGTGTTGGCCACATCTTGTGGCGTGCCGAACCGACCAACAGGGACCGCGTCCATCGCCAGTTTGCGGGTCGCTTCATTCGGGGCAAGACGTTCCACGCCCTCGGTTCCATCAATGAAGCCGGGCACAACCGAATTAATGCGGATGCCTTCGACCCCCCATTCCATCGACAAGGTGCGGGTGATCTGGTCAACGCCTGCTTTGGCGGCGCAGACGTGTGACTGTCCTTCGTAGGGCAGATAAGCCTGCGGCGCAGAGATATTGATGATGCTCGCACCGGGGCGTTTCAGGAACGGATGCGCGGCTTTCATCACGTGGATCGTGCCCATCAGGTCGATATCAATCACGGCTTTAAAGGCGTTGATTGACATCTCAGCCGCCAAGGCAGGGAAATTGCCCGCAGCCCCCGACACCAGCACGTCAATGTCACCAAATGCGGCATGGAAACCCGCAAGACCCGCTGCAACCGCTTCTGGGTCTCGCACGTCAAAGGCGGCGCCCATAGCCTCCAGCGCGCCCGCCTCTTTCAAGGCCGCGACGGTGTCATCCACTTTGTCCTGTGACCGGCTGGCAACCGCGACCTTTGCCCCAGCCGCAGCAAACGCCTCGGCAATGCCACGGTTGATGCCGCTGGTTCCACCGACAACAACAACTGCTTTTCCTTTAAAATCCACCTTGGTCTCTCCCCGCTAGGTCCGGGGACCCTACTCGCCGTAGGGGACCCAGATGTTCTTGATTTCAGTCGCAGCTTGCAGGAACCGTTTGCTGTGGTCCACGTTCCAATCGGTTGCCGTGGCGTTATTCACCCATGTTCGTTTCAGGTTGCCTGCTGATGCCTTTTCGATCTGGGCGGACAGATCGGTGGATGAGAAAGACCAAACCGCATCCACATTCAGATGCGACGCCAATGGCTTGGCCAGGTCCGCATGGACACCCGTCAGAATGTTCACAACGCCAGCTGGCACATCCGAGGTTTCCAAGATTTGATAGAAATCAGTGGCGGCCAGCGGATAAGGCTCTGAGGCGGCCAGAACCACCCGGTTCCCCATCGCAATCGCAGGGGCCATGACTGAAACCAACCCCAACAGTGGCGCCTCATCGGCGCAGAGCGCACCGATAACACCGGTGGGTTCCTTCATCGCCAAAGCGACACCCCGGATCGGAACACCGTGTACCTGACCGTCGTACTTGTCAGCCCAAGCCGCCGCTGAGAACAAACGCTGGATCGAGGTTTCGACCTCTTTCGCACCGCCCTTTTTGCCGGTCATGGCGTCGATGCGATGGGCGAATTCATCTGCGCGCGCTGACAGGTTTTCACCGATGTAATACAGGATCTGTGCCCGCAGGTGTCCGGTTGCCTTTGCCCAGCCTTTGGCGCCTGCTGCAGCCTCGACCGCATTGCGCACGTCTTTGCGGCTGCCAAGGCCCACGTGACCCAAAAGACCTGATTTGCCCCAGATCGCACGGGAATAGCCACTGTCTGGGCGTGCCTGTTTTCCGCCAACATACATCTTGGCTGTCCGATCCAGCGGATCGTGTGGCGCACCTTCGCCGGATACGGCTTCGACCGGGGCCAAAGCTTTGGCCGTGCCCTTGGGCTTGGTATAGGCGGTCAGCCCTTCCCAGCCCCCTTCGCGACCAAAGCCGCTTTCGCGCACACCGCCAAATCCGGCGGCTGCATCAAACAGGTTGGTGGCATTGATCCAAACGACACCGGCAACCAGCTTGGGCGCGATATCAAGCGCAAGGTTCACGTTCTCGGTCCAGACCGTAGCGGCCAGCCCATAGCGCGTGTTGTTGGCCAGCTCGACTGCTTCGGCAGGGGTGCGGAAGGTGGACGCCACCAGAACCGGGCCAAAGATTTCTTCCTGCATCAACGGATCGCTGGTTTCCAAACCGGTGATCAGGGTCGGCGGGTAATAGCAGCCGTTTTCGGGCAGAACACAAGACACCTGATGCATCTCACCAGCCGTATTGTTTTCCACCATGGTCTGGATAGTTTGCAATTGCACCGGATCCACAACCGCACCCACGTCGATGCATTTGTCCAATGGGTTGCCAATGCGCAGACCGTCCATGCGGGCGCGCAACTTGTCATAGAACCGATCTGCAATGCCTTCTTGCACCAACAGGCGCGACCCGGCGCAGCAGACTTGGCCCTGATTGAACCAAATCGCGTCGACCAGACCTTCGATCGCGGAATCGATATCTGCATCGTCAAAGACCACATAGGCCGACTTGCCGCCCAGTTCGAGCGTCAGCTCTTTGCCCGAGCCTGCCGTGGCTTCGCGGATGCGCTGCCCGACGGCTGTTGATCCGGTAAAGGCAATCTTGTCGACCTCCGCCGCAACAATCATTTCGCCAACTGCACCGTCACCGGTGACGATGTTCACCACCCCTTTGGGCAGCCCGGCCTGTTGGCAGATGTCGGCAAACAACATCGCGGTGAGCGATGTGTATTCGGCGGGTTTCAAGACCACCGTGTTGCCCATCGCCAGTGCAGGCGCGATTTTCCACGCGAGCATCAACAGCGGGAAGTTCCACGGGATGATCTGACCACAGACGCCCAAGGCCTGCGCCTCTGGCAGTTCGCTGTCTTTCAGCTGCGCCATGCCGGCGTGGTAATAGAAATGGCGCTGTGCCAAAGGAATGTCGATATCGCGACTCTCGCGGATCGGTTTGCCGTTATCCAGACTCTCAAGCACCGCAAACAGACGCGAGTGTTTCTGCAACAGGCGCGCAATGGCATAGAGATGCCGCGCGCGGCCAGCGCCGCCCAATTGTTCCCACTTGGGTTGCGCGCTGCGTGCTGCTGCAACGGCCGCATCCACATCGTCTTGCGTGGCTTGGCTTAGCGTTGCCAGCACCTCGCCCGTGGCGGGGTTGCGGCTGTCGAAGCCTTCGCCGGGGGTGGTAAAGGCACCATTGATGAAATGCCCAAAGCGGTCGCCTTGGTCCACCAGCCAGGCCAACGCCTCGGCTGCGCTTTCGGGGGCAGGGCCATAATCCATGGTTTCAAAGATTTCTTTTACAGACATTGTTCTTCCTCAACCCATCGAATGGCGGTAACCGGCGGAGTATGCCCCGGTGACATGGTGTTCCAACTGGCGTTCGATATCCCCCAACAGGGAAGATGCGCCAAACCGGAACAGGTCGGGTTGCAACCAACGGTCGCCCAGCTCGTCCTTGATCAGCGCGAGATACACCAGCGCGTCCTTGGCCTTGCTGATACCACCCGCGGGTTTGTACCCGACGCGATATCCGGTGCGGTCGTAATAGTCGCGAATGGCGCGGATCATCACCAACGTGACGGGCAGCGTGGCATTGACGCTTTCTTTCCCGGTCGAGGTTTTGATGAAATCCGCCCCTGCCATCATGCAGATCAGCGACGCACGCGCGACATTGCGCAGGCTGCCCAATTCACCGGTCGCCAGAATGGCTTTGACGTGGGCATCGCCACAGGCGGCCCGAAATGCCTTCATTTCGTCATAGAGCGCTTGCCAGTTGCCAGACAGCACATGGCGACGTGAAATGACGATGTCGATCTCTTCGGCCCCGGCCTTTACGCTTTCTTCGATCTCAGCAAGGCGCAGGTGAAACGGGGACAGACCCGCCGGGAAACCGGTCGAAACAGCGGCCACCGGAATGCCGGTGCCCTTCAACGCGGTCACGGCGGTTTCGATCATGTCGTGGTACACGCAGACCGCGCCCGTGGTGATCGCTGGCATCTCCATCGCATCCAGCAGGGCAGGCGAAACCGGTTGGCGCGCCTTGGAACATAGTCGGCGCACCCGGCCTACAGTGTCATCGCCCGACAAGGTGGTCAAATCAATCAGTGTGACCGCCTTAAGCAACCACGCCGCCTGATAGTCCTTTTTCACCGACCGGCGCCCAGACAGGGTCGCGGCGCGGCGTTCAATGGCTGACGTATTGGCCTGCACTGCGCGGACCCAATCCAGATCCAGCGCGGTGCCGGGGTTTCTGGGTTCGGTCAGTTGCGGCAACTGCGCGGTCCGTTCAGGGCTCTGCGTTTCCATAGTCACGTCCTTTAGACAGGTTCAGCGTCAAAATCGCACGACCTGCGACAGATTGGCAAGGTTAAGCAGGGGGTGACTGTGGGGAATATTTGACCGTTTGGACAAAAAGCATTCCCTTTTTTGCGAATAATTCGCAATTGCGTTGACATACTTGCGAATGACTCTCATATACATTCTCAAGAACAGACCAAACTGGGGTATTCCATGATTCGTCGCAGCTTTCTTTTGGCCCTTGGGCTGGTGACCGCTCTCCCGCTGATGGCGTGGGCAGACACACCGCTTAAAGTGGTTGCAACCACTGGCATGATAGCGGATGCGGCGCGCCAAATCGGCGGTGATCAGGTCGAGGTCCAAGGATTGATGGGGCCGGGTGTTGATCCGCATGCCTATCGTCAGACCCGGACTGATATCGTGGCGATGACCCGCGCGGATCTGGTGCTGTGGCATGGTCTCTATCTTGAGGCGCAGATGGGCGAATTCTTTCACGATCTGGAACGCAAACGCAGCGTCGTCGCCGTTGCCGAAGGGATCGATAAATCGAAACTGCGTGCCCATGATACCTACGACAACAAATACGACCCGCACGTCTGGATGACCCCGGTCTTGTGGCGCGATGTGGTGATCGAAGTGCAAAAAGCACTGACCGCCGCCCGCCCCGAAGCCGCCCCCATTTTTGAAGCCAACGCCAAGGCGCATTTGGCGGATGTGGATCGCTTGACTGCTTATGCGGAAACCACGCTGGCGACCGTCCCTGAAAACAACAAGGTGCTGGTCACGGCCCATGATGCCTTTGGCTACTTTGGGCACAGCTTTGGCTTTGACGTTCTGGGCATTCAGGGCATTTCAACCCAGTCTGAGGCCGGATTGAACCGCATTGGTGAACTGGTTGACCTGCTGGTGGATCGCAAAATTACGGCTGTATTTGTCGAAAGCTCGGTCTCGGATCGATCGATCCGCGCGCTGATCGAAGGGGCTGCGGCCAAAGGGCACGTGGTGCAGGTTGGTGGCGAATTGTTCAGTGACGCCATGGGCGAAGACGGCACATACGAGGGCACCTATTTGGGGATGCTCGATCACAATATCACCGTGATTGCCAATGCGTTGGGTGCAGATGCCCCGGCGCGTGGCATGGACGGCAAACTGTCGGCGGGATTCTGAACAATGCTAGATCTGGTAAGCAATCAGGGCACATCCCCGACCGACACTCTGGGCGACAGCTCACTGGCAATCCGGGGCCTGACCGTCTCATACGGTCAAAAGCCTGCTGTGTTCTCTGTCGACATGACGGTGCAACCTGGTGCCATGACCGCAATCATCGGCCCTAATGGTGCTGGTAAATCCACAATGCTCAAGGCGGCATTGGGGATTGTGAAGCCCTTGTCCGGGCAGGTCACCGTCTTTGGCGAACCGCTTGAACAGCAACGCGCCCGTATTGCTTATGTCCCGCAGCGCGCTAGCGTAGACTGGGACTTTCCCACCCGTGTGATCGATGTGGTTCTGATGGGGCTCTATCGTGAATTGGGCCTGTTGGGCCGTGTCCGGTCGCGGCACAAAGCCAAAGCGATGGACTGCCTGCATCGCGTTGGTATGCGTGACTTTGCAGATCGCCAGATTGGTCAGCTGTCAGGCGGCCAACAACAGCGCGTGTTCCTTGCGCGCTCCTTGGCCCAAGACGCTGATTTGTATTTGCTGGATGAGCCATTTGCAGGTGTGGATGCTGCGACCGAAAAAGCCATCATCGGCGTTCTGAAATCGCTCAAAGACGCGGGTAAGACCGTTGTTGTAGTGCATCATGACTTGGCTACCGTGACCGACTATTTTGACCACGTGTTCCTGATCAACACCCGCAAAGTCGCCGAAGGCTCGGTGGCCGAGGCTTTTACTGCGGATACGCTGCAAGCAGCCTATGGCGGTCGACTTGCCACAGCGCAGGTTGATCAACTCTCGCGAGTTGTGGGGTAACTCAAATGCTCAGTGATGCTCTGCTTTTGCAGCTTGGCTATAACGCCTCGCTGGTGGCTATTGGTGCGACCTTGTTGGGGGTGTCTGCCGGGGTGACCGGTACGTTTCTCTTTCTCCGCAAGCGCGCCTTAGTCAGCGATGCGATCAGCCACGCCACCCTTCCCGGTGTCTGTCTGGCCTTCATGCTGATGGTGGCGTTTGGAGGCGATGGCCGCAATCTGGTCGGCTTGCTGCTTGGTTCAGCCGTATCCGCATGGATCGGTTTGCTGTGCCTCAACTGGCTCACCCGTAACACGCGCCTTGCCGAAGATGCCGCCATTGGTTCGGTGCTGTCGGTGTTCTTTGGTCTTGGCATTGTCTTGCTGACCGTGATTCAGACCATGGGTGTGGGACGGCAGGCCGGTCTCGAAGGGTTCCTGCTGGGCTCCACTGCCGGGATGCTTTGGGCAGATGCGGTTGTGATCGCGATTGGGGGGGCGTCGACGCTGGCGCTGATCCTGTTGATGCGCCGTCCGATGACACTAGTGGCCTTTGATCCGGAATATGCCGCCGCACGCGGATTGCCGGTGGATCGCATCGACCTTGCGATGATGGGGCTGGTGATGGCTGTCACCGTTGTTGGTTTGAAAATCGTCGGCCTGATCCTGATCGTGGCCCTTTTGATCATCCCGCCTGTCACGGCGCGATTCTGGACCGAGCGATCGGATCGCGTGGTTCTACTGGGCGGTATTGTAGGTGGCCTCTCAGGCTATCTTGGCGCTGCACTTTCCGCCTCTGCACCCAACCTGCCGACGGGTCCGATCATTGTGCTTGTCAGCTTTGGCTTCTTCGCCATTTCGCTCTTTCTCGCTCCGAACCGCGGTGTTTTGGCCGCGATCCTGCGTCATTTCCGCTTTCAACGTCGTGTGCACCTGCGTCAGGGGTTGTTGGCACTGGCCCAAGGGCAGCCGATTTATGAACGTCTCACCCTGCGTTTGCTGACCCGTGCCGGTCTGGCTCGCGCTGATGGAGTGGCCACCGAAGCAGGCAAAGCCCGCGCTGCCAAAGCCCTGCGCGATGAAAAAAGATGGGAGGTCATCCGGTCTGATCAAACGCACGAGGCTGCTGCCGCCCTCTATGATGGGCTGCGCGACATCGAAACTGTCCTGACCAAAGATCAGATCGTCGAAATCGACCATCAAATCGGCGGCCCACAAGGAGTACCGGCATGAGTGGTGAAGAGTTCGTTCCCTTGTCCCTGACCCCGCTGCTGATTGGTATCTTTGCGGCAGTGGCCTGTGCGCTGCCAGGGAACTTTCTGGTGCTGCGCCGTCAGGCGCTGATTGGGGATGCCATCAGCCATGTGGTTCTGCCCGGCATTGTTGTGGCGTTCCTGCTGACCGGTGCTATTTCAGCTTGGCCGATGATGCTGGGCGCGGCTGGCGCTGCGGTCATTGCTGTGATCCTGATCGAAGCAATCCGTCGTTTGGGCAAGATTGAACCCGGCGCGGCCATGGGCGTGGTCTTTACCACCATGTTTGCTGGGGGTGTTCTACTGCTGGAACAAACTGACACATCGACCGTGCACTTGGACGTGGAACACGCGCTTTATGGCAACCTCGAAAGCCTGATCTGGCTGGATGCCACTGGCTGGTCCTCGGTTCTGGATCTTGAGGCGCTCGCTGGATTGCCCGTGGAATTGCCCCGCATGGCACTGACGCTTGTCCTCGTCATTGCCTTTACCTGGCTGTTCTGGCGCCCGCTGAAACTGTCGACCTTTGACGAAGGGTTTGCCCGCACCGTAGGTATTCGCACCAATCTCTTGGGCCTTGCTCTGGTGGTGATCGCGGCCATCGCGGCGGTTGCCGCCTTTGATGCGGTGGGATCGATTATCGTGATCGCGATGTTCATCTGTCCCCCCGCTGCGGCCCGGATGATGACCAACCAGCTTGAGCATCAAATCGGATGGAGCGTGGGGTTTGCCATCGCCTCGGCTGTGTCTGGCTATGTTCTGGCCGGCTACGGTCCCCTCTGGTTGGGCGCGCAGGATGCAGTCAGTGCCGCCGGTATGATTGCGACAATGTCCGGAGTTATCTTGGCGCTCACTGCGGTTTTCGGCCCGTGCCGCACCCGCGCAGGAGCTCCGGTTCAGGCCTAAAATCGGCGCTCATGCCACTCGATTCATAAGTCCGGCCAAAACGCGATAAATCGGATTTTGGCTATTCCATTTCTGCTGGCGCTTTCTATGTAGTGCTCATTAGAAGACGGGCCACAAAGCCTGAAAATGACTGCCACTCACGACTATCCGGTCCTGATGCCTCGTCCGAGCTGCACTTTCGATTGTCAGCTCCGGGTATCAGGGCCGGTTTTTCACCCTTCAAAACCAGATCAAACCAGTGGCAGAATCGACGCTGCACGTGCTAGGTCTAGCGGTATGTCGCATTCGAACCCCAATATCAGCCAAAATCGCCCGGTTATCCGGCAACTTGATGATTCCGCAATCAACCGGATCGCTGCAGGTGAGGTGGTTGAACGTCCCGCCTCTGCGGTCAAGGAACTTGTGGAAAACGCCATTGATGCGGGGGCGACGCGCATCTCCATCGATATTGCCGACGGCGGTAAAACCCTGATCCGGGTTAGCGACGATGGCTGCGGAATCGCACCCGAGGATCTGCCTTTGGCACTGTCGCGGCATGCGACTTCCAAAATTGACGGCTCGGATTTGCTGAACATCCACACCTTTGGCTTTCGCGGCGAGGCTCTGCCATCGCTGGGCGCGGTAGGTCGACTGAACATCACCAGCCGGGTTCCGGGGGGCGAGGCTGCAATGATCCGTGTGGCAGGTGGAGTAATGGACCCGGTCAAACCTGCTGCCCTGCGGGCTGGCACCGTGGTGGAATTGCGCGATCTGTTTTTTGCCACGCCGGCGCGTTTGAAATTCATGCGCACGGATCGGGCCGAAAGTCAGGCGATTACTGATACGATCAAACGTCTGGCTATGGCTGAACCGGCGCTGGGATTCACTCTGCGCGATGTTTCGGGCGGCGGTGAGGGGCGGATCACGTTCCGGGCCGATGGCGAAAACGGGGATCTGTTTGATGCGCTGCATGCACGCTTAGGCCGCATTTTGGGGCGTGAATTTGCGGAAAACGCTCTACGGATCGACGCCACACGCGAAGATATCCGCCTGTTTGGCTATGCCGCCCTGCCAACCTATTCGCGGGGTGCAGCCGTGGCGCAGTATCTGTTCGTCAACGGACGTCCGGTGCGGGACAAGATGCTAACCGGGGCTTTGCGGGCCGCCTATTTCGATTTCCTCAGCCGTGACCGCCATCCGGCGGCGGCCCTGTTTATTGATTGCGAGCCCACGCTTGTGGATGTGAACGTACACCCCGCCAAATCCGAGGTCCGCTTTCGCGATCCCGGCATTCCACGTGGTTTGATCGTCTCTGCCCTGCGCCATGCCTTGGCCGAGGCCGGGCACCGCGCATCGAGCACCGTTGCCGACGCCACCCTTGGCGCGATGCGGGCCGAACCAACACAACCAGGCCCCGCGCGTGTTTATCAGATGGATCGCCCCTCGATTGGCGCACGCACGATGGCGTATCACGCCCAAGCGCCAGAACCGGTGCCCGCGTCCGGGTTTGCCGAGCTCGCCAACAGCTATTCAGGGCAACTGGTCGATACACCTGTCGTTGCAAACGCAACGGGTGCTGAGCAAACGCAACCTGACGCCGTGCCTAGCGAACACTTGCCCTTGGGTGCTGCGCGCGGTCAGGTGCACGAAAATTATATCATCGCACAGACCGAAACGGGCATGGTCATTGTCGATCAACACGCCGCGCATGAACGGCTGGTCTATGAAAAACTGAAAACCCAAATGGCCGAAAATGGCGTGGCGGCGCAGGCCTTGTTGATCCCGGAAATCGTCGAACTGTCCGAAGGCGACTGTGCCCGTCTGATGGAGGTCGCCGAGAATCTGTCGTCCTTTGGTCTGACCATTGAACCCTTTGGCGGCGGCGCAGTTGCCGTGCGCGAAACACCCGCCATTCTGGGTGAGGTCAACGCCGAGGCGATGATCAAGGACATTCTGGATGAGCTGGACGATCAGGGCTCCAGCCAGATGGTGCAAGCCAAGATCGAAGCGATTCTCAGCCGGGTTGCCTGCCATGGGTCCATCCGCTCGGGTCGTCGGATGCGCGGCGAAGAGATGAACGCCCTGTTGCGTGAGATGGAGGCCACGCCCCATTCCGGTCAGTGCAACCACGGGCGGCCCACGTATGTTGAACTCAAGCTCTCTGATATCGAGCGGTTGTTCGGGCGCAGTTGATCCTGTGCCCCGCTCGGGCTAGAAAGGTGAAAATAAAACAAAACAAGAACGAGCAGGGCGACATGATAGAAATTGCAGGCCAGACCTATGTCTTGAATGATCCTATGGTGATTGCTGCCCTTGCTGGTGCAGGGGGGCTTCTGCTGATCTTTCTGATGGTGCTTTTGGCGCTGCGCGCGTCCAACCGGTCTGTGCGCATGGTCGAGCCGCTGGCGCACAATCTGGCTGTTCTGGGGCAGAATGTGCAGCAATTGGCACAGGGACAGGATCACCTGCGGGGGGGCTTGCAGCATGTCTCGGACGCGCAGGCCAATGCACAGGTGCAGGTGATTCAGACCATGGAGGCCCGGCTGGCGGATGTGCAGCAGCAGATGAACGACCGACTGGCGGATAACGCGCTACGCTCGCACCGTTCTTTGGCCGAGATGCAGGAACGGATGCGTGAAACCCTGCATGGCAATGCCAAACGCACCGTGACGTCGCTCACGCAGTTGCAGGAACGGCTGGCCACAATCGACAAGGCGCAGGACAATATCACCAAGTTGTCGGGGGATGTTCTGTCGCTGCAGGATATCCTGTCCAACAAACAAACACGGGGCGCTTTTGGCGAAATCCAGCTGCATGACATCGTGTCCAAAGCCCTGCCAACGGACAGCTATTCGCTGCAGCACACGCTGAGCAATGGCAAACGGGCTGATTGCCTGATTCACCTGCCCAACCCGCCGGGCCCCATCGTGATTGACAGCAAATTCCCGCTAGAACCCTACGAGGCCCTGCGCCGCGCCAAAACCCAGGCCGAAATGACCGAGGCCGCGCGGCTGCTAAAGGCTGCGGTCCGGGTGCACATCCGGGCGATTTCTGAAAAATACATCATCGACGGAGAAACCGCCGACGGCGCGCTGCTGTTCCTCCCGTCCGAGGCAGTGTATGCCGAACTGCACGCCAACTTTACCGATGTTGTCCGCGAAGGGTTCGCAGCAAAGGTCTGGATCGTGTCCCCGACCACCTGCATGGCAACCCTGAACACTATGCGCGCCATCCTGAAAGACGCCCGGATGCGCGAACAGGCTGGGGCAATCCGCAAAGAGCTGGGCTTGTTGCACAAAGACGTGGATCGCCTTGGGGACCGCGTAGGTAATCTGGACCGCCATTTCAATCGGGCGGCCAAAGACATCGCAGATATCAAAATCAGCGCTGAAAAAGCGGGAACACGCGCCCAACGGTTGGACAACTTTGATTTCGAAGAGCTGGCACCCGACGCCCCCTCAAACGTGGTTCCCCTCAGTCAGCCCGAAACCTAACCTCCAAACGCAGACTGCGCCGCCTCTGTGAGTGACGCGCTTGCGCTGAGAAAGGGCGCGGGCCCATAGCTGATCCGGGCCACCCCAAGCGACGCAAGCGTTGGCGTATCTGGCGCTTTGCCGATCTGCATGATGTTCACCGGCAAAGGCGAGGCGTCGCACATTTCAGCGATCAGATCGGGAGTGATCAAGCCGGGAAAAAATATCCCGTCCGCCCCTGTCGCGGCATAGGCCGTCAGCCGGGCTTTGGCATCATCCATCAGGGCAGGATGATCGTCCGGTTTAGATCCCTGAAAAAACACATCCGTGCGGGCGTTTATGAACAAAGGCACGCCGGTTGCTTCGGCGGCGCGGCGCATGGCAGAGATCCGCGCGGTTTGAGAAGACACCGATTGCAAGCCAGAGCCGCCGGGCAACCCATCCTCGAAGTTCACACCGACCGCCCCGGCGGCAATGACCCGTTCGGTGTTTGTGGCCAATGTCGAAGTATCGCTGGCGTACCCGGCTTCGAAATCATGGGTGACGGGTAATGTGTTTGACGCCGTTATGCGCCCGAGCAATGACAGGGCGAATTCCAGCGGAATGTTTTCCCCGTCCTCATACCCCTGCGCCCGAGCCATCGACCAGCTGCTTGTTGCAAGGGCGGTTGCGCCCGCTTTGGCCACAGCTTTGGCGCTGCTGGCGTCCCAGGCATTGTACAGCACCAGCGGGCGACCCGGCACGTGAAGGGAGGAAAAATCTTGCGCTTGGGTGTTCTGGCTCATGCCGGTTCGCTTTCATTGGGGGCGTATTGCCGTTCCAGGTCGATCAATTTCTGTTTGCGCCACAGCCCACCCCCGTATCCGGTCAGGGACCCATCCGCCCCCATGACCCGATGGCAGGGGATGACGATGGCAATCTGGTTGGCCCCATTGGCCCGCGCAACAGCGCGCGTGGATTCAGGGCGGCCCATGGCGCGGGCGATCTGCGAATAGCTGTGCGTCGATCCCGCTGGCAATGTTTGTAGCATATCCCAGACCGCACAGGTGAACGGCGTGCCATGCAGCGCGAGGGGCACGTCAAATTCCGCCGACTCCCCCGTGAAATAGCGATGCAACTGCGCCTCGATCTGATCGGTGGGGGCAAAACGACCAAACCCCATCGCGCCCTTGCAGGCCTTGAAGACACGCTTTAGCTCGGTCGGGAGCGCCTTGCGATCGGTAAACTCAAGCAGGTGCAGGTGTGATGTGTCACTCACGGCGATCATCGGGCCCAACGGGGTGTCAAACCAATCCGCCCGCAACAAAGCCTGTGTTTTGAAAGCGCCCGGCGGCAACCCGATATGTTTTGCTACTGCAGACCGAAACGCAGCCGGCGAAGCAAATCCCGCATCAAGCTGTGCGTCAATCACCCGCCCACCGTTTGCCAAGGTCGTCAACCCGGCGTGCAAGCGGGCTTGCCGCGCCATGTCCAGAAATGTGGTGCCAAAGGTGCGCTTGAACGCCCGCCGTATGGTCGACGGGTCATGCCCCCGCGCCACCAGATCTCCCTCGCGCCAGCGCCGCATTGGATCCGCCTCAAGCGCAGACAGCAGCGATTTGACTGCCGGATCTGCCTCGGCCGCCGAATGCATCGGATGGCAGCGTTTGCAGGCCCGAAACCCGGCGTCCAAACAGGCCGAAATCGTCGGCATGAACTGGCAGTTCTCTGGTTTGGGATCGCGTGCCGGACAATTCAGCCGACAGAAAATTCCGGTCGTCGTTACGCAGACATAGGCGCGCCCATCCCAGCTGGGATCACGGGCGACAAGCGCAGAATACAAAGTTTGGTCATCAGGTAGGTCGTGTTTCATGGCTCCACGATAACAGCAAATCCAAAACAGATGGCGCCGGTTTTCGGGCGTTAATGTTATTTTTCACAAATGATCTTGGGGCGGTGCACTTGCGGTAGGTCAAAGACGCGCAAGGGGAGGTTCCTGTCTGATGCCGAACAAAGGATGCGAACAGAAAGGAAATACGAAAATGTTGGAAATTTCTGCACAACAAGTGGCGCAGGTCGCGGTCATGGCGCGCGAATTGGAACGGGCCGAGGGCGAACTACGTGCGTTCATTGATCGCATCAGCGTCGATGGGCAGGCCGAACTGGTCGCCATCATGTGGATCGGGCGTGATAGCTTTGATGCACAGGATTGGGCCGAAGCCGTTGCCACCGCACGGGCCGAAGCCTCGACACCCTGCGCCGACTATCTGATCGGGACACCGCATCTTTCGGACCATCTGGAAAACGGGTTGGACGCGCTTGGCATCTCTGCCGAGGATGTCGAAAACGATCTGATGTAATGCCAGGTTTGGGATGCCCTCTCCGAATGAACTTTTCGGAAAGGGCAGCCTTAACAAACGCCTAGCCTAGGCGTTGTGATCCACAACCTGCAGGTGCTGGGCCAAGGTGTCGATTTCAGACATCCAAGCATCGACCAGTTTCGGATCGTTCGGCGCGGCATGCACACCAGCAGAAATCTTGCCGCCCATCACAGCCTCAATGGCCAGTGACACTGGGATCGATACCAAACGAGCCATCGCGGTGCCGTTTTCATCGCCCCATGCATCCATCACATAGGTTTTGTGCCACGCCACAGCATCGCCTTTTTCGGCCTTGAGGCTGACGCACATCACAACCCGGTCTGGTTCGCCCTCGTCATAAGCATTTTCAGCCCAGAATTGATCGGACATCTCAACCAGACGCGCATCCCCTTCGGGCCCTGACAGGCTTTCGACCTCTTTGAACACACCGTCCCATGCTTCGGTCCAGCCATTCAAACGCAGGGTGCCGCGCACAAATTCTTTGACCGGCCATTTTTCATCGAAATGATACTGCGCCATGAATGGCAGCGAATCTCGGTTCGGATAGACTTCAAAGTTCTCGGGGATGGGCAGCGGTGCCTCATAGCTCGAAATGGCATCCCATGGCCGCGCCACATCAAACGGTTCGTAGTTGCGGATCGATTTGGACGGTGAGCGCAACGCCTTGAGCACACCCAAAGGCGACCAGCTGAATTTGTACCGGAACGGGTTCTCGTGTTTCGGAATACCGCCACAATAGGAAATAAAGCTCAGGTGGTTTTCGCCGTCAAAGGCATCGGATGCGCGATATTGCTCGACCAAGGAATGAGCCATCAGGTGGTCGATGCCGGGATCCAACCCCACCTCGTTCACCAGCGTAACACCAGCCGCACGGGCTTTGTCATCCAAGGCACGCATTTCCGGCGCGATGTAGGACGAGCTGACAAAGTTCGCGCCTTTGGCGATGGCCAATTCAGCCACCGGCACATGCCAATCGCCGGGCAACATCGACACCACGACATCGTCTTTGGCCAAAACCGCGCCCAAGGCGTCGATATCAAAAGCCCGAATGTCCTGTGTTAGATCACCAACCGCCTCTTGCGCCTTTTCAACCGTTCTGTTCCAGACGGTCACGGGATGTCCCGCCTCAATCAGACGACGCAAACCGGGGATGGCCGACAGGCCAGTGCCACACCAGTGGATTGTCATTGTGTTCTCTCCCTTATCCGAATTTCAATTTGGCGCTGACAATGCTCAAAACGGCCAACACACCGCAAACGTTTGCCAAGATCAGCGGCAGATCACCCACCATCAGCCCATAGACGAGCCATAGCGAAACCGTCATTAAAAACATCAGGTTCGACGGCAGCGACAGGCCCGAGGTATCCCGCGTCGCCCAGGCTTTCCACGCTTGTGGTACCCAGCAGACCGTTCCAAGGATCGCTGCCAGAAAGCCAACGTATTGTTCCATCTCAGATGTCCTGCATGTGGTGTTTGAATGTTGCATCGGCCCGTCCCCAGACCCCTGCATCCAGATCGGACAGCGTCAAAAGCGAGGCGAGCAATTGCCCGGCATAATCGTGCGAGCTTTCGACCGGCAGCATCGAGGGCAGATTATCAATCGCCATGACATCCAGCACCGGCGCATCCGCAACCCGCAATGCAGGCGCATCCCATGTGGTGGCGCGGTCATAGACCGGAACCGGATTGTAATCGCTGTCCGGGTCACAGGCGACATCGCCAATGGCCGTCAGCTTACGGTCTGCGTCCAGCGCTGATTGCGGCACAAAGATCGGTGTACCGGGGCGCGCAAAAATGCAGTTCAGGAACAGATCGTGGTTCAGAATTTCGGGGAACGGACCACCGCTGGCAGTCTCGTCCATGTCCCATTTGGTGACTGTGACGCCCATGGCTTCGCACAGGTCCGCAGCGCCGGTTCCAACGCGCCCCAGCGCCCCGATGACAATCGCGGTTGGCCGATCCGCCCCGCTTGCATCCAGTTCAGCGCCCAGCTCGCTCAGCAGCGTATCCTTACCGGGATACACGCCGACCGGGCCACAGATGTCGCCGCGTTGCTGCGCAGCCCAAGCCTTTAGCGTCACAGCGGCACCAGCATAGCCTGCCCAATAGCCAAAGGCCGCAACCCGGCGCCCGGCTTCGTCGACCAGATATTCCAGATCATACAACGTGCCACCGCCTGCCTTGAAACGCTCCAGCAAAGCTTTGCCGGAATGCTGCCCCTTAAAGGCATGTCCAAACATGATGTGTTTGTGGGGCAGGGGCGTGCCATCTTCGGGCAGTTCTTTCAGACCAAAGATGATCGCATCCGACGGTGCATCAGGCCAGCTATTTTCAGCCGCGATCTCACAGCCCGCATCGCGATAGCCCTGCATCGGGATGGCGCGCACACTGCTTTCTTCGACGGTCACACGAATGCCAGCGTCCAGCAACGCCTTGGCCCCTTCGGGGGTCAATCCCACACGGTCTTCGTTGAGGCGTTGTTCGGCCCGTACCCAGAGATGTGTCATGTCTCGTCCTTTATTCAGAGCATTTCAGCGGCTTTGGCCGCCTGAACCGAGGCGCGCGCCTCCATAGCGTCGCGAAAAGCAAGGATTTTGGGGAACTGGGATACGTCGACGCCATCCCCCTCTAGCCAGCTGCACACAACGTACAAATAGCAATCGGCCAAGCTGATCTGACCCCCCAAGACAAACGGCCCGCGCAGGCCACTTGTTTCGATATAGGTGCAAGATGCGGTCATGGTCGCAGGCACCTTGGCCTTCATATCCGACCAACTGCCCTTTTTGTCCGCCCAGCGGCTGCCGCGCATTTTGTGGGCGTGGTTCACATGCATGGTCGAGGCGAGGTAATACATCACCTCCCGCATCCGCGCGGCCATAACCGGATCACTTGGAACCAACCCGGCCTCTGGCGCCACGGCCGCCACATAATCCAGCAACGCCCCGGTTTCCGTCAAAATGCCCCCGTCCACAATCAACGCTGGCACGCGGCCTTTGGGATTGATCTGGGCATAACCGGGTTTGGTCTGTTCACCGCTGGCAAAGTCCAACCTGATCGCCTCGTACTCTAAGCCGGCTTCTTGCAAAGCAATGGCGACGGCGATCGAAATAGTTCCGGGTGCATAATATAGCTGCATCAGAGACTCCGTTCAGAGATGTGTTTGTGCATAGTGCCGCTCTGGGGAGTCCAGATGCGGAACGGCGTTGAACAGCACCGGGCTAAGATGCGTGCCAATCGGGTACAGACGATGCATCGACGTGTTCATGATGGCAAGAGCCACGCGCGCCATAGATGGAATATCCAACCCCATCGCCTGACGCATCACCATCGAAATCAACCCACCCGATGTCACAACTATCGCCGGACCCGCCCCGGCTGAAATCTCGGTCAGCGCCTCGGTGACGCGCGTTTCAAAATTTTCAAAACTCTCAGGTGGGTTTTCAATCTCACCCTTTTGCCAAGCGGTGAAAACACGCGGCAAATGTTCGATGAACCCCTCACGTTCGCTCGGGATTGCAAGCCCATGCTGTTGTTCCAGCAACGAGGCGAGGTTGAAATACTCGATCTCATTCAGGCGCGCGTCTTGTGTTGGTGCATCCAACTCCATGCCCGCTGCCGTTTCCAGATGACGCGTCAACGTGCCCGAGAAAACCCGCGGGTGATGGGCGTGGCTGTCACGCAGATGGGCACCCAACCATTGGGCTTGTTGATGACCCAATGGGCTCAACTTGTCGTAGCTTTCTTCGTCGCGGGCTTCGGTGTTGGCCTGACCATGACGGATAAGAGTGATATGAGACATTGTAGGGCGCTCCTCGTTACGCCCAAGTCTTAGGGGACGGGTGAGCGAGGAACCAGAGCCAGACACAGGGTATTTGAGGGTATTTGTGAAAAACGTTGGGGCGGGATCTGTTGCCCCTTGCGAGAGTCCCGCACGGCGATACCTTGAACCCTAAGACGTCCGAACCAAAAGGGAAGATCGCCATGACGGTGAATGCACAACGGTTTCTCAAAGATCTGCATGATTTGCGGCAATTCGGCGCCTCGGGTGTTGGCAAAGGCGTGGTACGTCCAGCGTTTTCCCCCGCAGACATCGCCGCCCGTCAATGGTTGGCTGATCGCATGGCGGATGCAAGTCTGCGCCCGCATTTTGATCCGGTCGGCAACCTGTTTGGACTGGCCGAGGGGCCGTCGCTTTTGATGGGATCGCATTCCGACAGCCAACCCGAAGGCGGTTGGCTCGATGGCGCCCTAGGTGTGATTGCCGCGCTCGAAGTGGCTCGCAGCAGTGATGTGCCCATCTCTGTCGTCAGCTTTCAGGATGAAGAGGGGCGGTTCGGCGTTACAACCGGCTCTGAAATCTGGTCTGGCGGCTTGGCACTGGATGTGGCGGACGCGTTCACCGACCACAGTGGTGTGACATTGGCCCAAGCCCGTGCCGAGATTGCCCATCTGACTGGCGACTTCGTCGATCCGGCGCAGTTCACCGGCTATGTCGAAATGCACATCGAACAGGGACCAACTCTAGATCGCGAGGGCGAACAGATCGGCGTGGTGACAGATATTGTCGGCATTCGCGACATGAAGATCACCTTTGACGGGCAGCAAAATCACGCCGGCACCACGCCCATGCACATGCGACAGGACGCGTTTCAGGCCCTGTCACGATTCAACACTCTGCTGAATGACCGCTTTCGCAACGTGGTTTCCCCGCGCACGGTCTGGACCATCGGCAATGTGAGCCTGCATCCCAATGCATCTTCGATCGTGCCTGGGCGGGTGACCTTTTCGATGCAATGGCGCGATGGTGAAACCGACCGTTTGGCCCGAATGGAAGAGATCATTTTTGTCACCGCCCAAGAGGTGGCCGATGAAACGCAAACCGAGATGTCGCACGGCCCGCTCTTGGGCCTTGAACCCGTGGCCATGGACCGAAGGCTGCGGGATGCGCTGGAAACTGGGGCCGAAATCGTTGCACCGGGCAAATGGCGGCGGATGCCCTCGGGTGCCTTGCACGACGCCACCAATGTATCGCGTCTGATGCCGGTGGCGATGCTGTTCGTGCCCTCGATCAATGGGATCAGCCACGATTTTGCCGAGGATACCGCCGAGGTCGATTTGGTGGCTGGGCTCAGGGTTCTGTCACAAGCGGTGCAGGGTATGAGATAGTGCCTCAGCCTGCGCATTTTTTTGCCTTTGCCATGATGTTGCCTGCTTTGTCTGGCAGGTGTCGGGCTGTGTGAAAAATTTACGGCAAATTTGTTAGAAGGGCGTGGCGCCTGATGCTCAAGAAATCTGTTCTTTTTGTTGGTCTGTTGTTGGGGCTCGCCACTTGTCAGGGCGCCGTGTCCAAAGACAGCCAAGTGCGTATTCTGGCTATTGGGGATTCGCTGATGGCGTGGAACTCTGTTCTTGGCAGCTCCATTCCCAAAGTGATCGCCGAAGAGCTGAACGAACCTGTCATTGATCATTCGGTTAGCGGCGCCAGAATGCTAACCCGTGACTATAGCCCCGACAAAAAGGGCTTTGCCGTGCCTTATCAATACGAAAAAGGCCCGTGGGACTGGGTGGTAGTGACCGGCGGCGGCAATGATCTGTTGTTCGGGTGCGGCTGCGGACGCTGCGACAAGGTGATGGATCAGATGATATCCAAAGACGGGCTCAGCGGCCAGATCCCCGACCTATTCCGCCGCATTCGCGCGGATGGGGCTCGGGTCTTGTACAGCGGCTACCTGCGCAGCCCCAATCTGTTGACGCCGATCGAACACTGCAAAGACGATGGCGACGAGATGGAGGCCCGAATTGCGCGGCTTGCCGGTCAGGAAGAAGGCATTGTTTTTGCCACGATGGCGCATATCGTGCCGCCGGGCGGGTTGACCTATTTCGCGCCGGACCTGATCCACCCCGCACGCAAAACCAGCCGCCTGATTGGCGAACGCTTGTCTCGGATCATCCGTGATTTTGATGCCAAGGACAAAGAACGGGCGTCCAGTGATCCTGAACGCCCAGTCATTTTATCCGAGTAACAGGATTTCTGTCTCACCGGCGCTGCGGCGCAGGGCATGCAGATCGGCTAATTCTGGGTCGTTGATCCAAGCCCTCGCCGTATCCGCATCGGGAAAGGACAGCAACGCCGCCACGTTTGGAATACTGGGGCTCCCATCCAGCGCGCTTGCGCTTGGGGTTGCGGTTTCCACCTTACCCCCATGGCGGGCCAATGCGGCACCTGCGCCTTCGCGATATTGGCCAAGCGCCTCGGGGTTGGTGACATTGGCTTTGAACAGGGCATAAATCATTTCAGGTCTCCGTGTTTTGTTATGAACAGGATCTAAGCAGAGCGGTGCAGAAGAAAAACGCGTGTCTTTGCATGTGCCCCATGCAATTGTGCATGTTATGGAGTGGGGTGATCTTAAAATGGTCCTTGCCGTGGTGCGGGCCGGGACATTGGCGGGGGCCAGCGAAACGCTGGGCGTCAACTATACCACCGTCGCCCGCCGGATCAGCCGGATTGAAACGGCGTTGGGTGAACGGTTGTTTGATCGGCTGCCAGATGGGTATCATCCCACCGACGCCTGCCAGATCGTGGCCGATCACGCCGCCCGGATGGAGGTGGAACAGAACGCCTTGCTGCGCAGCCTGCAAGGGCAGGATCAGTCTCTAACTGGGCCGCTTGTGATCACCGCCCCGCAATTGTTGATCGGGCCGCATATCTCTCCGGTGCTGGATCGATTTACCCAGATGCACGCTGATGTTTCGCTGCATCTGCGCGCCAGCAATGAACTGCTAGATCTCTCGAAACGGCAGGCTGATCTGGCCATTCGCATCAGTCGCACGCCGGGTGATAGCCTGATGGGGGTGCGCCTATGCGAACAACACACCGCCAGCTTTGCCGCGCCAGAGGTGGCAGACCGGATAGCGAATGATCCGCAGGCCCCGATTGACTGGATCGTCTATGAACAGGCCCCAACAGTGCCTAAGGGCGTGTCAGACGCCTACCCGAATTCACGCGTGCGTCTGGTCTTTGATGATATGGCGGCGATGATTGGTGCGGCGCAGGCCGGATTGGGTGTGCTCAGGACCCCAATGTTTCTTGGGCGCGCCACTGTGGGGCTGCTTCAAGTGCCCGTCCTGCCACCACAATCTTATGCAGATATCTGGGTCGTGGCCCATCGTGACCTCTGGCACGCGGCCAAGGTCAAAGCCTTTCGCCAAGAGCTGGTGCAAGGGTTCAAAGCAAACCGCGCCAGTTTCGTGGCGTGACATGGACTTAGACCCGGATCGCGGGTTTCACTTCAATCCTTAGCGATTGGGCGAACCAATCTGACGCCTCCCAACCAGATCACCGTCGAACGCGCATTAAATGGTGCACCAAAAACTAGATCATCACGCCTTTACCGCCAAACTACATCGCCCAAAAAGATATAGCCCGCACCATAGATCGTTTTGATCAGGCGAGGGTTTTTCGGATCTTCTTTCAATTTGGTCCGCAGGCGGGAAATCCGAACATCCATCGCCCGGTCAAAGCTTTCACCGGCGGCCCCGCCCAACATTTCCTGCATCTGGGCCCGGCTGATCAGGCGCTTGGGACTTTCCAAAAACAACCGCAGCACTTCGCTTTCGGCATGGCTGAATGTTGTCTCCGACCCGGTGCCATCTTCTAACACATAGCGGTCAAAATGGGCGGTCCAGCCGTTGAATTCAGCGGTGTTCCCAGCTTGCACCACGGTGCGCGTCCCCCTTAAACGCGCGCGAATACGCGCGACAACCTCGGCAGGGTCAAACGGCTTGGTGATATAGTCATCCGCGCCCAGCTCTAATCCCGTGACGCGATCCTGTACTTGAGCCCGCCCGGAAATGATGATCACCGCCGCGCCCTGTTCCAGCGCCAGACGGTGCACCAGTGTCAATCCGTCCGTATCCGGCAACGACAGGTCAACCAGGCACACATCCGGTGTCACTCGCTTTAGCGAGGCTTCGAATTCCCGCGCCCGGGCAAAGCTCTGGGTGCGAAACCCGGCATCTTCCAACACATCGGTCAGGATCTGTCGGATCTCGGGTTCATCATCCAGAATGGTGACAAGCGGAGCGCTCATGGCGTGACCTCGGTTCGGATCAGCGCATTCAATTGCGCCTGTGAAAAGGGTTTGTGCAGAACCGGCCCACGCGTAATGGCTTCGCTGTGTAACGGATCGTTTTGGGGCAGTGATGTCATTAGTATACACGGCAGGTCAGGTTTCAACCGACTCAGCAGGTCAAGACCCGTGGCCTCGCCCTCCAACCGGATATCAGACAGAACAAGTGTGATTTCCTCTAGATCAGCGGTCAGCGCACAGGCCTCGTCGACCGATGTCGCCTCGATCACCGCAAACCCCAGATCCACCAGCATATCCCGGAACGTGGCGCGCAACTCATCGCTGTCTTCGACCAGCAGGGCCAATCCGCCCGCAGCATTGGGGGCTGCACGGTAGGGCAGGCGCAGAACAACCGAGGCCCCCGACGGGGTATTACGCAGTCTCAAATCCCCCCCGGCCAACTTTACCATGTCATAAACCATCGGCAGGCCCAGCCCCGAGCCCTCGCCACCCTTGGTAGTAAAGAACGGGTTCAACGCCTTGTCTAGCGCATCGCGTGAAAAACCGGGACCAGTGTCGCTCACCGTGATTTCGATCCACGTCTGGCCCACACAATGGCCCGTCACCGTGATCTGGCCGGTGCTGCCACAGGCATCACGCGCATTCAGGATCAGGTTCAACAACGCATCCTGCAACATGCCCGGGTCCAGCATGAATGCCTCATCCGGGGTGTGGTCCAGAACGCTGAGACCGACGTCACGCGGCAGCGATGGCGTTGCCAGCAATTTCAGATCAGACAGCAGCCCATGCAAATCCGTCGCTTGCGGACGCAGGGTGCGGTTCCCGGTCATATCCGCGATCCGGTTCAACAAACGCCCGCCGCGCTGGGCGGTTTGCTGGGTCGCAGAGATCAGCTCTGCCGCTTCCTCAGGCAAGTCCATCTTTTCCAGCTTCGCCTGCATGCCCAATATGATGGTCAACAGATTGGAAAAGTCATGGGCCAACCCGCTGGTCATCTGCGCTGCCATGGCCCGGCGACGGGACTGTTGCAAGGCGACGCGCGTCTGGGTTTCAACGGTTACATCCATCGATAGAATATAAACGCCACCGCCCTGATCCGGGGTGAACGCCACCCGGATACGCCGGGAATCGTGATCCTCAGTGAACTCAAAAACGGAACTTTCGCCTTTGTAGGCCGCCATCAGATAGGGCTCGATCCGGGGAAACGCGGGGCCAAGTGCTTCGGAAATATGCCGCCCCAAAATGTCCGAAGGGCGTCCCGGAATCACCGAACTCAGTCGGCGGTTTGAATAGGTATAATGCCCGTCTTCGTCCACGTGAGCGATATGGGCGGGCATCATTTCGGTGGTCAGGCGGGTGCGCGCCTCAATTTCGGTCAGCTGGCGTTTGGTTTCTTCCAACGCCGTCACCGTCGCGGCCAATTCCCGGTTGGTGGCGGATAACTCTTCAGCGTGGGTCAGCAATTGATCCGACAGTTCCTCGGACCGGGCACGTAACAATTGCTCGACACGTTTGGCGCGGGTGATGTCGGTGTAAACCGTCACCCAACCGCCGGTGGGCAAGGGTGCCCCCTCGATCGAAATCACCTGACCTGTGGGGCGCAGGCGTTCGAAGTAATGCGGCACAAAGGCTTTGGCCTGTTCCACACGTTGGCGCACCAAAGCGCCGATATCATCGACGGGTCCGTAATCGCCTCGGTTGGCAATATGGCGGATGGTGTCGTCAAACCGGGCGCCTGGCTGCGTCAGGTGATCTGGCAGATGAAACATTTCCTGAAACCGCCGGTTGCAGACCGCCAGTTTCAGATCGTTGTCATAGATCGACAGCGCCTGCGCGATCAGGTTCAGACCAGCAGTAGTCATTGCCTTGTTGGATCGTTCTGAATTGGCCAAATGCGCACCTCCCTGGCCCATGGCTATCACCCTCGATGGACCGGGCAAAGGGGGCGAGCAGCGCCGCAAGGTCGCGGCTTTGCTGCAAAGCGGGTCTGATTTTTTGCGCTGTTACAATTCGTAAGATTTGGGAAAACTTCACGAAAAAGTTGACCGCGACCAATAGGCGAGGTCCTAATCAGGGCAGAATCGCATTGGCGATCACGTTCGGCTCCACGGAGGGGGTCGGATAGGGGAGGAGAAAGACATTGGCTCAGATGCAGTCTGGCGCTGCAGGGAAACTATCCCTGCCGGCGCTGCTTCAACGCAACGCAACCCAATTCGGGGATTCGCCCGCATACCGGGAAAAGGAATTCGGCATCTGGCAGTGCTGGAGCTGGGCTGAGGCCGAGAAAGAGATCGAAGCGCTGGCGCTGGGTCTTATCAACCTCGGTGTGAACGAAGGCGACTTTATCGCCATCATCGGCCACAACCGCCCCTATCTGTATTGGGCCATGGTTGCCGCACAATCCGTTGGCGCGATTCCGGTCCCGCTGTATCAGGATGCCAACGCCGAAGAGATGGCCTATGTGCTGAGCCACTGTGGCGCGCGCTTTGTAATCGTGGCGGATCAGGAACAGGTCGACAAAGTTATCGAAGTTCAGGATCAGTTGCACCAGTTCGAGCACCTGATCTATCTCGATCCGCGCGGCTTGCGTAAATATGACCACCACCAGCTGCATGAGTATTCTCATGTTCAGGCACAAGGTCGCGCCGCCTATGACGAGTGGATCACCGATCTCAAAACACGCCGGGAAAAGCTGAACTACGACAGCACCTGCGTGATGCTGTATACGTCCGGCACCACGGGCAAGCCCAAAGGTGTGGTTCTGTCCAACCGCAACATCATCGAGAGCGCCAAAAACGCATCTGAGTTTGATAAGCTGGGCGTGGACGACGAAATTCTCGCCTATCTGCCGATGGCTTGGGTTGGCGATTTCATCTTTTCGATCGGTCAGGCCTATTGGACCGGTTTCTGCGTGAACTGCCCGGAATCGGCAGACACAATGATGACCGACCTGCGGGAAATCGGTCCAACCTATTACTTCGCACCACCGCGTGTGTTTGAAACCCAGCTGACCAGCGTCATGATCCGCATGGAAGACGCCGGAAACTTCAAAAAGAAGATGTTCCATTACTTCATGGACCACGCCAAGAAAGTGGGCCCTGATATTCTGGACGGCAAACCTGTCGGTTTCATGGACAAGCTTAAATACAAGGTCGGCGATCTCTGCGTCTATGGTCCGCTGAAAGATACGCTTGGCTTTGGCAATGTGCGTGTCGGCTATACCGCTGGCGAAGCCATCGGCCCGGAAATCTTTGAATTCTACCGCTCGCTCGGGATCAACCTGAAACAGCTGTATGGTCAGACCGAAGCGACCGTATTCATCACCGTACAACCCGATGGTGAGGTACGTGCAGATACTGTGGGTGTTCCAGCACCTGACGTGGAAATCAAAATCGCCGACAATGGCGAGATTTTCTATCGCTCGCCGGGCACCTTCGTCGAATACTACAAAAACCCCGAAAGCACCGCAGACACCAAAGACCCCGAAGGCTGGGTCGCCACAGGTGATGCGGGCTTCTTTGAGGAAGGGTCAGGACACCTGCGGATCATCGACCGGGCCAAAGACGTTGGCAAAATGGCTGATGGATCAATGTTTGCGCCCAAGTTTGTTGAGAACAAGCTGAAGTTCTATCCTGACATTCTGGAAGCGGTGCTGTTTGGCAACGACAAAGACCGCTGTGTTGCCTTTATCAACATCGACCTGACGGCGGTGGGCAACTGGGCCGAGCGCAATAACATTGCCTATGCGTCTTATCAGGAACTTGCGGGACATCCCAAAGTTCTGGCCTCGATCCAGGAACACGTTGAAACCGTGAACGCGTCGGTTGCGCAGGATCCGATGCTGTCAGGCTGTCAGGTGCATCGCTTTGTCGTCCTGCACAAAGAGCTGGACGCGGATGATGGGGAAATGACCCGGACCCGCAAAGTGCGCCGTCGGATAGTGGAAGAGAAATTCTCGGACATCATCGGGGCGCTCTATGACGGATCTTTGCAGATCTCGACTGTGACCGAAGTGACATACGAGGACGGTCGCAAAGGGTCGATCAGCGCAACATTGGATATTCGCGATGCCGCGGTTGCATCGATTGCGACCAAACTCGCAGCGGAATGAAGGTCGGAGGGACGACGCTCGCCCTTTGGGCGTCGCCCCGCCCGCCGTCCCTTAACGGGATGGCATGCCGAAGAAATGAGGGAGTGAGCGATGCTTGATGCATCTGAAGGATACACCACGGAGGACGGCCGCAAAATCGGCGGCGTGGTGATGGAAATGAAGAACATCACCCTGCGGTTTGGCGGTGTGGTGGCGATCAAGGACATCTCGTTCGATATTCGCGAAGGAGAGATCCGGGCGATCATCGGTCCCAACGGGGCTGGGAAATCGTCGATGCTGAACGTGATCTCGGGATTTTACATCCCGTCAGAGGGCGAAGTTTGGTTCCACGGATCCAAACGCCCACAGATGCGCCCCTATGAAGTGGCCCGTCAGGGGATCGCGCGGACGTTCCAGAACATTGCTTTGTTCGAAGGCATGAGCGTTCTGGACAACGTGATGACCGGACGCCTGACCAATATGAAGTCAGGATTGATCAGCCAGGCGCTGTGGAAAGGCAAAGCGGAAGCCGAAGAAGTGGCCAACCGCGAGATCGCTGAAAAAATCATCGATTTCCTGGAAATTCAGCACATCCGCAAAACACCGGTTGCACGTCTGCCGTATGGTTTGAAAAAACGGGTCGAACTGGCGCGCGCGCTGGCAGCAGAGCCTAAGTTGCTGCTGTTGGACGAACCAATGGCCGGCATGAACGTCGAAGAAAAAGAGGACATGAGCCGCTTTATTCTGGACGTGAACGATGAATTTGGCACCACCATCGCGCTGATCGAGCACGACATGGGCGTGGTCATGGATCTGTCTGACCGGGTGGTTGTGATGGATTACGGTAAGAAAATCGGAGACGGCACGCCCGACGAGGTGCGCAACAATCAGGACGTGATCGACGCGTATCTTGGTGTGGCTCATGATTAATTTTCTGACAGATATGAGGGGAGACACTGATGTCTGATCAGTTTCTTTTTGCGACCGAAGTCTTCATCAACGGACTGATGGCCGGGGTGCTGTATGCACTGGTCGCGCTGGGGTTTGTTTTGATTTACAAAGCCTCGGGAATTTTCAACTACGCACAGGGTGTTATGGCTCTGTTTGCCGCCATGACGCTTGTGGGGATCATGGAAGGTCAGGTGCCATTCTCGCACATCATCAACGCGATCTTTGGTACCGAAGTTCACCACTTTGGCTGGCATGTTCCGGCGTTGCTCGCGATTTTGCTGACGGTCGGGGTCATGGTGGTCTTTGCCTGGTTGGTTCAGCGCGTGGTGATGCGCCATCTGGTTGGGCAAGAACCGATCATCCTGTTCATGGCAACGATTGGTCTTGCATATTTCCTCGAAGGGTTCTCGGACCTGATGTGGGGATCTGAAATCAAGACACTGGACATCGGCCTGCCGCAGGGTGGCTCCTTCTTGATCGAAGACATGACGGCCGGTCTGGGCAGCGACAACTTCTATGGCTTCTTTATCGATAACCTCGATATCGTCGCAACGGGAATTGCCGTTCTGCTGGTGATGGCGCTGGTTGCTTTCAGCCAATACACCAAACAAGGCCGCGCAATGCGGGCCGTGGCGGATGATCACCAAGCGGCCTTGTCCGTCGGCATCTCGCTGAACTTTATCTGGGTCATGGTCTGGTCGGTTGCGGGATTTGTTGCTCTGGTTGCGGGTATCGTGTGGGGTACAAAATCAGGCGTTCAGTTCTCGCTGTCGCTGATCGCTCTCAAGGCACTGCCGGTTCTGATGCTGGGTGGCTTTACCTCAATCCCTGGTGCGATTGTTGGTGGTCTGATCATCGGTGTGGGGGAGAAACTGTTTGAATTCGCAATCGGCCCGATGGTCGGTGGCGCGACCGAGAACTGGTTTGCCTATGTGCTGGCGCTCTTGTTCCTGGTGTTCCGTCCACAGGGTCTGTTTGGTGACAAAATCATTGAACGCGTGTGAGCTCGGGCGTGCACCTGCGTGGCGCTGAGGCGCCACGACACCCGCCCACCCGAGACCTGTGCGACAGGTCAGTATTAAGAGGAGATGAAAGATGAATAAGCTAATCGCCATCATCAACGTCATAGCCTGGTCCGGTTTCTGGGCCTTTGGCTACCTCGCGCTGACAGCCGAAGGGTTGACCAGCAAACAGCTGACCGTCGCTGCGTTTCTGGCCTTTGCGGGCTTTATCACTGGAATGGTCGCATATCTGCGGCTGGTTCGGGCGGCGGAAGCCAGTGGCTACGCCCGGAAATCAAATCAACTCGATGCCGCGGTTCGGAACCGTGCGCAGTCACAGGGGAGCATCTGAATATGTTCTATCGTGAAGCCGGAGATTTCAAAACCTCCTATCAGCAGGACAACCAGACCTTTCCGATCCGGTTTGATCGCTACCGTTACTACATCGTTCTGGCTGTTGCCTTTGGCATCATCCCGTTCCTGATCAATGATTACTGGGCCAATGCGATCATGCTGCCCTTCCTGATCTATGCCATCGCGGCGATCGGGCTGAACATTCTGACGGGCTATTGCGGTCAGGTGAGCCTCGGCACCGGGGGATTCATGGCGGTGGGCGCCTATGCCTGCTACAAGCTGATGACCGCATTCCCCGAAGTGAGCATGTTCGTGCATGTCTTGCTGGCGGGCGGAATTACCGCCATCGTCGGGGTGCTGTTCGGTCTGCCCTCGTTGCGGATCAAAGGGTTCTACCTTGCGGTTGCGACGCTGGCCGCGCAGTTCTTTCTGGTCTGGTTGTTCAACCGGGTGCCTTGGTTCTACAACTACTCAGCTTCGGGTCAGATCAACGCCCCCGAACGCGACGTGTTTGGCATCATCATCACCGGTCCAAACGCTCCGGCGTGGGCGACCTACCTGTTTTGCCTGATCTTCCTGACGCTCTGCGCTGTGATTGCCCGCAACCTGACGCGCGGGACTGTTGGTCGGAAGTGGATGGCCATCCGTGACATGGACATCGCCGCAGAAATCATCGGGGTGAACCCGCTGAAAGCGAAACTCACTGCATTTGCCGTAAGCTCGTTCTTTATCGGCGTCTCCGGTGCCCTGTTCTTTGCGATCTATCTGGGCGCGGTTGAAGTCGGCGAAGTCTTTGGCATCACCAAATCGTTCCTGGTGCTGTTCATGGTGATCATTGGCGGTTTGGGTTCTATCTTTGGATCCTTTGCAGGTGCTGCCTTCTTGGTGCTGCTGCCGGTGGTTCTTAAAGTGGTCGGCGCGGATATGTTGGGCTGGCCCACAGATATCGTGGCCCACCTGCAACTGGTTATCGTTGGCGCCTTGATCATCGTGTTCCTGATCTTGGAACCGCACGGGCTGGCACAACTTTGGCGTGTCGCCAAAGAGAAACTTCGCCTCTGGCCGTTCCCGCACTAACGCGGGGCAGGTCTATCAATAGCGGGGCCGAGGACCTCGTTCACAATCGGACAATACCTAGGGAGGAATAAAGCCGATGAAAATGAAACTGACCACACTGGCGCTTGGCGCACTGATGGCCGCTGGCCCCGCAATGGCGGATCTGGTGTTCCCATCGCTGAGCTACCGGACTGGCCCATACGCAGCTGGCGGTATCCCGTTTGCTGACGGTTACGCGGACTATTTCACGCTGCTGAACGAGCGTGACGGCGGTATCGGTGGCGTTCCCACCAAGCTGCTGGAATGCGAAACCGGCTATAACACCGAAAAAGGTGTTGAATGCTACGAATCCACCAAAGGCCAAGGCGCTCTGGTGTATCAACCGTTGTCGACTGGTATTACTTATCAGCTGATCCCCAAAGTGACTGCTGACGGCATTCCAATGCACACCATGGGTTACGGTCGGACATCTGCTGCAAATGGCGAAGTGTTTTCGAACGTCTTCAACTACCCAGCAAACTACTGGAACGGCGCATCTGGCGTTGTGAACTACCTGCTCGAAGTCAATGATGGCGACATCAAAGGCAAAAAAGTTGCGCTGGTGTATCACAACTCTGCATACGGCAAAGAACCGATCCGCACACTGGAAGAGCTGGCCAAAAAGCATGGCTTCGACCTGAAAACTCTGCCTGTTGACCACCCCGGTCAGGAGCAGAAATCGCAGTGGCTGCAGATCCGTCGTGATCGTCCTGATTACGTTGTGATGTGGGGCTGGGGCGTGATGAACCAAGTTGCGGTTCAGGAAGCTGCGAACATCCGCTTCAACATGGAAAACTTCATTGGTGTGTGGTGGTCCGGTGCCGAGCATGACGTGATCCCTGCGGGTGACGCGGCGAACGGTTTCAAAGCGGTTACGTTCCACAACGTAGGCAGCGATTTCCCCGTCTTTGATGACATCCAGAAGCATGTTGTTGATACAGGCAAAGCAGCCGGCAATGGCGATCAGATCGGTACCGTTCTGTATAACCGTGGCCTCTATGCTGCGATGCTGGCAGCTGAAGCGGCGAAAACCGCTCAGGAACTGCACGGCACCAAAGACATCACTCCTGCGATGATGCGTGACGGTATGGAAGCTCTGGAAATCACCGAAGCCAAAATGGCCGCTCTTGGTCTGCCTAACTTCGGTCCCGAGTTCAAAGTCTCTTGTGAAAACCACGGTGGCCCCGGTCTCGTTGGTGTGAACCAGTGGGATGCGGCAACCAAAACATGGTCGCTGATCTCTGACTTTAAACCAACCGATGCTGACGTTGTTGGCGCGCTGGTTGCTGAAGATTCAGCAGCTTACGCCTCCGAAAACAACATCGAAGCTGGCTGTAAGTAACGCAAGTCGATGAAACCCCGGAGCGGCGGATTGACCGCCGCTCCAACACAAGAAAGCCCCGGACCGATACCGGGACTGCGTGAGGACAAGTTCTGATGCTGGATGCAGCCAACACAACCGACGTGCAGGCCGAAACCCTGCTTGAGGTCAATAATATCGAGGTGATCTACAATCACGTGATCCTCGTGCTGAAAGGCGTCAGCCTGAATGTGCCCAAGGGTGGGATCACTGCCTTGTTGGGCGGCAATGGCGCAGGCAAAACGACCACACTCAAAGCCGTGTCCAACCTGCTGCGTTCTGAACGCGGCGAGGTGACCAAAGGCTCGATCAAATACCGCGGATCTCATGTTCACGAGGCCGACCCCGCTGATCTGGTGCGCAAGGGCGTGATCCAGGTGATGGAGGGGCGTCACTGTTTTGAACACCTGACCGTCGAAGAAAACCTGATGACTGGCGCCTACACGCGCGGCGATGGCAAGGCCAAGGTGCAACAGGATCTGGAAATGGTTTACAACTATTTCCCCCGTCTCAAGGAACGCCGCCGTTCGCAGGCTGGCTATACCTCGGGTGGGGAACAGCAGATGGTCGCCATGGGCCGCGCTTTGATGAGCCGCCCGGAAACCATCCTGCTTGACGAACCGTCGATGGGTCTGGCCCCACAGTTGGTCGAAGAAATCTTTGGCATCGTTAAGGATCTGAACGAAAAAGAAGGTGTGTCTTTCTTGTTGGCGGAACAGAACACCAACGTGGCCCTGCGGTTTGCGCATTACGGCTACATTCTGGAATCCGGTCGCGTCGTGATGGATGGCCCTGCCGCTGAACTGCGCGAAAACCCGGACGTCAAAGAATTCTATCTCGGCATGTCGGATGATGGACGCAAAAGTTTCCGGGATGTCCGGTCGTATCGCCGCCGTAAGCGGTGGCTGAGCTGATGAGGGATCAGGCAATGACACCATATGATACCCTAGAACTTCGCAGTGACGACGAACGCGCCGCTGATCTGGCCCGGGCTTTGCCGGAACAGATCGCTCGCGCCCAAAACGCGCCGGGATATGCCGGATCGCTGGCCGGGGTGGACGCCTCCGCGATCAGCAGTGCCGCTGATCTGGTCGGCCTGCCCGTGCTGCGTAAATCTGAACTAAGCCGGGCACAGGCCGAAAATGCACCCTTTGGTGGGTTCACGGTCAAACCGGCCACCGGATTTGCCCATATCTTTCAATCTCCCGGCCCGATCTATGAACCGGGCGGGGTGGATCACGATTGGTGGCGCATGGGTCGGTTTCTGCACGCTGCTGGAATTGGTCAGGGCGACATCGTCCAGAACTGTTTTGGCTATCACCTGACACCGGCTGGCATGATCTTTGAAAACGGCGCCCGCGCTGTTGGCGCGGCTGTTTTGCCCGCCGGAACAGGTCAGACCGAGTTGCAGGTAAACGCCGCGCGCGATGTGGGCTGTACTGCCTACGCCGGCACGCCGGATTACCTTAAGGTGATCCTGGATAAAGCCGACGCGATGGGCGTGAAGCTCAACTTCACCAAAGCAGCCGTTGGCGGCGGGGCGCTGTTCCCGTCGTTGCGTCAGGAATATGCAGACCGGGGCATCTCGTGTTTGCAGAGCTACGCCACGGCGGATCTGGGCAACATCGCCTATGAATCCGCTGCGATGGAGGGGATGATCGTTGACGAACATGTGATCGTTGAAATCGTCACTCCGGGCACAGGAACGCCGGTGGCACCGGGCGAGGTAGGCGAGGTGGTTGTAACTTCCCTGAACCCCGACTACCCACTGATCCGGTTTGCCACTGGCGATCTGTCTGCGGTGTTGCCGGGTCATTCGCCCTGTGGCCGCACCAATAAGCGGATCAAAGGCTGGATGGGTCGTGCGGACCAAACCACCAAGATCAAAGGCATGTTTGTACGTCCAGAACAGGTCGCCGCCTTGGTTGAAAAGCACGATGACATTGTCAGAGCCCGTGTGATCGCCAAGCGGGACGGTGAAATGGACACCATGACTGTTCAGATCGAAAGCGCCGGCAGCGATGAAATGGCCTATGCCAAATCGGTGATCGAAGTGCTGAAACTCAAGGCCGCAATCGAAGTTGTCGCCCCCGGATCCCTGCCCAAAGACGGCTTGGTGATCGAGGATCAGCGCAAATACGACTGACGCGCCGCAGCCTTTGCGGAACGTGATATAAAAAGGGTCCCGGCGCATATCGCCGGGGCGCTTTTTCGTTCGAAAAATTTACGAACCGGGTCGCTGTAACCCCGTCTCCGTTCGCGCGCTAAGCAACGCGCCAGTCGCGGCTTGGATGAATGCCAAATACCGCTCATGGCCGTCTTCAACCGACAGCTCCAGATTGGTGTCACCCATCCGCCCCAACAGCGAAAGCTGCTCGCAGAACCAGTTCAAAACCGCCCCCCTTGGCAATTCACTTGCGGGTGGGAAACCCCGTTCAACTGCCGGGGCCATTTCCAACGCCCCAGACAACAGCTTGGTTGGGAATTCGGGGTCGATGATAAAGGGGCGGCCCATGCCGATCAGGTCCGTTTCCGCGCGCTCCAGCGCGCCATTCATCACCTCAGCGGATCGAAATCCGCCCGTCACCATCAGGGGGATAGAGATCGCCGCCTTGATCGCCTTGGCATATTCCAGAAAATACCCTTCGCGCGCCTTTGTGCTCTCTTTTTGCGAGGCGTGTTGATACGCGGTTGGGGTTTCGAACGTTCCGCCTGAGATTTCGATGAAATCCACGCCTTCCGCTTCCAGCATCTGCGCCACCAGCACACTCTCTTCGTGGCTAAAGCCGCCCTTTTGGAAATCTGACGAATTGAGCTTCACCGCGACGATGAACTCAGGGTTCACAGCCATGCGCACAGCCCGCACCACCGACAACAGCAACCGCGCCCGGTTTTCCAGCGGTCCACCCCAGTGATCGTCCCGCGTGTTGATCCGGGGCGACAGGGCCGAGCTGAGCAGATACCCATGCGCCCCGTGGATCTGAACTCCATCAAACCCGGCCTCCTGCGCCAGCTGGGCCGAACGGGAAAATTTCTCGACCACAGCCTCTAGATCCGCATTCGTCGCCTGCTGCGGCGTGCCATACCCGGCCAAATCCATTTCTTCGGTCGAGATGGAGGTGGGCATGGGGTTCACCGCCTGTGGTGTTTGCCGCCCGGCATGGGCCAGTTGTGCCAGCACAATCGCACCCCCGCATTTTGCCGCCTCGGTCAGACGCGCCACCTGACCAAGGTCAGACAGGGAATCCGGCACAAAGTTTCCCGCATGTTCCAGGTGCCAACGATCCACAGGTGTATTTCCGGTGATCAGCATCGCAGCCCTTCCAGCACTCCACCGTCGGAACAGGTCAATGTGCCCCTGTGACGGGTTGTTATGATCGTCTGCAAGCGCCTCGGACATTGTGGATTTCATGATCCGGTTCTTTAGGGTGCGCCCATTCGGCAGTGTGAGTGTTTCACCAATCATTTCAGAATTTCCTGTGCAAAGGCATCCATCATGGCCTGTATCGCCTCTTCGTTCCGGCGATAAAAAGTCCACTGGTCGTGACGGTCGAACTTTACCAACCCAGCATCCTTTAGAATGCCCATGTCATTCGAAATCGTGGATTGCGAGAGCGCCGCCTTGTCTCGGATATAGGCCACGCAAACACCATCCAGATCGGCATGCTCTTCCAACGCAGGGGGAAAATTTGATCGCAGGAATCGCCCATGCGTGGATGCACCGCTCAACCACACAAATGGCTTAGAGAGCCGGAACCAGGTAATTCAAGATACTGGTCATTCGGATCATGACTTTGCGGATTACGTGTGTGGGCTGTACAGACTCTGTATAGACCGTTGCCATGCCCACAGCACCCGGCCGCAACGCTTGCAACACCTCTGGCGCATCCAGTTCTATCCGGACCACAAATGGTTCGGCTTGGATCTCGCCACTGGTAAACACGGTCCCAGACACCATTGCCTGTCCCTGTGATGAAATATTAATAAGCGAGTCAACTTTCCCGGTAATGACCTCACCAGGATTGGTTTTTATGGCCAATTCAACGGTTTGTCCGTTTTCCAAATGGCGCAAATAGATCTGTTGAATGTTGACGATCAGTGCTTTGTCCGAGGTGTCTACGTATACCATCGCTGGGGCGAGTGGCAAATTGGTGACCCTTTGGCCAACGGACAAGGCTAAGTTCGTCACATATCCCTCACTGGGCGCGCGAACTTCAGTTTGTTCAAGATTCCAGACCGCTTGATCCAAGTTGGATTTTGCTGTGGCCACTTTCGCGACCACGCCGTCTTCGGTCACGGCCCCAAGCTCGGTTTCAGCGCGCGACACTGCGGCCTTTGCCTGATCTACAGCAGCGACTGCAGTTTCAAGATTCCGCTCGCGCCGTTCAAGACGATTTTCCGAGATCGTTCCACTTTGCACCAGCTTTTCATCGTCATCGTACAGGCTCTGGGCTAGCGTCAACGCGACCTCTGCTTGCCGCAACTGTGCCTCGGCATTCTTGAGCGCATCAATATCCTGTTTTGCTTGGGCTTCTGTCTGGATCAATTGCGCCTTCGCAGCACTCAGGGCAATTTCAAATGGAACAGGGTCGATTCGAAACAACACGTCACCCTTATTGAGGGGCGTTTCGGGTTTCACTGGAATTTCGACAACTTGGCCAGATACATTGGGAATGACCTGTATCGCTCGGGTTAACACCCGTGCTGGTCCTTGCGGCGCGCCCCATTGCAACGGGATGAACAGGAATATGAATAGCACCACCATCCAGATCAGCGTTGTTGACCAGACAAGCCCGGTGTTCGGCAACAGCTTAATTCGGATCAGAACAAACAGAACCACGGCATAGATCAAGGTCAGGAAAACAATCATCAGATCAGCCCTCCGATTGGGTGCGAGAGGGGGGAACAGTAAATGCCCAGACCAAAGCCAGCGGCCAAAAGACCCCAAGCATCAACGCGCCCAACCATCCCGCCACCGTAATGGCTTCGGTTTGGGGGTGATTGCGGCTCTTGGCGATTTGGCCGGGCAAACGCGCCAGAACAACAAAGCCAACGAGAACGGTCAGGATCAAAACGATCAGAACCACCCAAGCGAAATAGTCCAATCCAGTCATGTCATAATCGCTCCTGTGAAAAACGTTAGTTTCAAGCCTAGTCGGAAAGTGAGAGCATCGGAAAGGAAATGTATAGCGGCCTTGAATAGATTGGTGCTGGAGTCTCCGACAGAAATGGTCGAATAAGAGAAAACCGCATTCATTTCCGTGACAGTGATGGCCGAAACCGAATACGCAGAACAGGGCTCGCGCCACCGGAACGCTCTAGGCACCCGCATATTGGGGGCAGGGGCCTATGTCATCGCAGGGATCTGTCTGCTGCCCATGGTGGCTGTGGCGCTTGCTGCGGTAACCGGCGGCACAGACACGATCACGCACCTCTTTATGACAGTGATGCCGGATTACATCATTACGACGGTATTGCTGGTGTTGATGGTCTCGTGCGGCACGTTCAGCTTGGGGGTTGGCGCGGCGTGGTTGGTGACAATGACCCGCTTTCCCGGGGTGCGTATGATGGAGGTGGCCCTGGTGCTCCCTCTGGCCTTTCCCGCCTATGTACTCGCCTATGCCTATACCTTTGTTCTGGATCATCCCGGCATCGTGCAAACAACATTGCGACAGGTGACCGGATGGGGCCCACGCGATTATTGGTTCCCCGAGGTGCGCTCGACCGAAGGCGCGGCGGTGATGCTGATCCTTGTGCTCTACCCCTATGTGTACCTGCTCGCCCGCGCCGCCTTTTTGCAGCAAAGCTCGACCGCATTTCTGGCGGCTCGTGCCCTCGGATCCAGCCCATGGAGCGCCTTTTGGCGCGTTTCTCTGCCGATGGCCCGCCCTGCAATCGCGGGTGGGGTTTTGCTGGCGGTGATGGAAACCATCGCAGATTTCGGAACCGTTTCGTATTTCGGGGTGCAGACCTTTGCCACCGGCATATACACCAGCTGGTTTTCCATGGGTGACCGCGCCGCAGCGGCGCAATTGGCGCTGTGCCTGCTCAGTTTTGCGCTGTTGCTGGCGGTGGCCGAACGGACCCAACGCGGCAAGGCGAAATACTATCAGGCTGGCAAACGCCACGCTTCGATGCCCGCTTCGGACCTGACAGGATGGTCCGCCACTTTGGCCTTCACACTTTGCTCTATCCCTGTGGTGTTAGGCTTTGCACTGCCGGTGGTGATCCTCGTGCAGATGGGCTTTGAATCCGAACAGAACCTGCTGTCGCGCCGGTATGTTGAGTTTATCCAGAATTCGCTGACCCTTGCTGGTATTGCGGCGGTCCTGACTGTCTGCGCCGCCATCTGCGTTGGCTTCTTTCAGCGGCTCAAACCGGGGCGCCGGTCGGCCACAGCAGGGTATTTGGCCCGCTTGGGCTATGCGGTTCCCGGTGGCGTCATCGCTGTGGGCCTGATCGTGCCGTTTGCCGCCTTTGACAACGCGCTGGATGCGTGGATGCGGGCGACGTTCGACTATTCCACCGGTCTGTTGCTGACCGGATCGATCTGGCTGTTGATCGGGGCTTACATGGTACGCTTTCTCGCCGCCGCGCTTGGTGCCTACGAGGGGGGCCAAAGCATGGTCCACGCCAATATGGATCACGCCGCGCGCTCGCTTGGCCAAACCCCATTCGGGACCCTGCGCCGGGTGCACCTGCCCATCCTAACGCCTTCGCTACTGACCGCCCTGCTGATCGTTTTTGTCGACGTGATGAAAGAGCTCCCGGCGACCCTGATCATGCGGCCGTTCAACTTTGATACCCTCGCGGTGCAGGCCTATCGATTGGCCTCGGATGAACGTCTCGAAGGGGCCGCTGTGCCTTCTCTGGTCATTCTCGCCATCGGGTTGCTGCCAGTGATCCTGATCTGTCGACAGGTTGGCCGGGACCGCTAACCCAGGGTTTTGTATAGATAGGTGGTCGGCTCGTACACGTCCTCAAACACGTTGCGACAAAACCGGGGAATTTGCCCCGCAACCTGAAACCCGATGCCTTCGTACAAGGATTGCGAGGGATCACCGCTGCGAGTGTCCAGAACCAGTAACGTCAATCCCAAGTCGCACGCACGCTGCTCTAGCGCGGTCATCAATTCGCGCCCGGCCCCGTGGCGACGATGATCGGGATGCACCAGCAACTTAGCCACATCCGCGCGATGGGGCTGGTTCGGCATCGCCGCTTTCAACAGCTGAACCGTGCCAATCACCACACCGTCCAGCCGCGCCACAAACAGATCGCACGCCCCGGCATCCACCGCAGGAAACACCCGATCCACCCAAAACGCTTGCGCCTCATCCTCGGCAAAAGGCGCCACAAATCCCACACTCGCCCCATCCAGAACACAGGCATGCAGAACCCCGGTCAGCGCCGCCAGCTCATCCGGCTCTTCCAGCCGTTCAACCGCTATCATATCAACACCATCAAATAACGGGCCCCACGGGTTGGTCCTGTTTCAAACGTGGTTGCCCCGGACAGATGATAGCGCAGGCAATCCCCGCCGCTCAGGGCATGGGTCACCCCATCCACCGTCAGGTTCAGCGCCCCGTCCAGCATGACCAGATGATGTTCCAAACCTGATCGTGACGGCGTGCCATAGGCAATGCGCTGCCCCGATGGCAGATGGCATTCCAACACTTCACCGCTCAATCCACCCGCCGGGGGCGACACGGACCGACGGTTAAATCCCGTGTCAGGGTCTTCCCACTCGACTTGATTGGCAAAAGGCACTTTGGGGGCAAAGCTGTCCTCTACCATCATCATCAGTCGCGACATCGGCAGTTCATATGCGGCGCACAAACGGCCCAAACCTTCGGCCGTCGGGGACACCTCAGCCTTTTCCATGCGCGACAGCGTAGCCCGGCTTACCCCACTGTGCGTCGCAAGCTGATCCAACGACCACCCGCGCCCCACCCGCAATTCCTTTAACCGCCCTGCAAGGCGTTTTGACAGGTCATCTAACATAGTCCATATCCGAGAATGATTCCCATATATGAAAATTGTGCACTGAAAGGTAACACTTGTAAATAGAAAAGGGCGCACGGAAATCCGCACGCCCTCACTGCTCAGATGGTTTGGGTGGATTTACTTCCAGCCAGCCTCGTTAAAGATTTTCTGCGCTTCGGGGATGTTCTTGGCGACGGCAGACAGGCTGACCTCATCGGCTTTGAACTCACCCAGCTTGGCAATTGATGGCGCCAATTCTGCACCGGCCACAACCGGATACTCGTCATTCCCAGCCGAGAAATAAGCCTGCGCTTTGTCCGACGCGAGGTATTCCAGGAACTTGATTGCGTTGTCTTTGTTTGGCGCGTGGGCCGCAACACCGCCACCGGACAGGTTCATGTGCGATCCTTCGGCGTCCTGCGCTGGGAACACCCAACCAATCGCTTCGATGCTATCGCTCAGACCTTTGACGTTTTTGCGATGACCGCGCGCAAAGTAGTACGAGTTCGCAACCGAGATGTCGCACTCGCCGGAAATGAGACCACGCAGCTGGTCCGTGTCGCCGCCCTGTGGCTGACGCGCCATGTTGGCAACAACGCCATCGGCCCAACCTTTGGCGGCTTCTGCGCCGTGGTGCTCAATGATCGAGGCCAGCAAAGTTTGGTTATAGGTGTTGGTCGACGAGCGGATGCAAACCTTGCCTTTGTACTCGGGCTTGGCCAGATCCAGATAGGTCATGGGCGGGTTTGCAACTTCGGCTTTGTCATAGAAAATGATCCGCGAGCGCTGCGAGAAACCAAACCACTGGTTGTCGCTGTCCTGCAGGTTGGCAGGGATCTTCTCTTCCAGCACGGCACTGTCGATAGACTGCAGCAGGCCGGCGTTCTTGGCCCCTTCCAGACGGGATGTGTCCACGGTCAGCAACAGATCCGCAGGTGAATTCGCACCTTCGGCTTCCATTCGCGCCATTAGCTCTTTGGCTTTGCCTTCGATCCGGTTGATCTTGATGCCGGTCTGCTCTTCAAAATCAGTGTAGAGACGTTCGTCAGTGTCGTAGTGGCGCGAAGAATAAAGGTTCAGCTCGCCCTCGGCTGCTGCTGCGGTGGTCAAAGTTGCGACCAGAGTAGCGGCCAGTGCGGTAGATGATTTGAACATGACGTGTCCCAGAATGATTAGAGATGGGCAAATGTACCCGACTGAAAAGATCAGATATCTGAATTTTCCCGAAACGCAACCTATTTCTGACAAAAACACTTTGGAAAGAGCGGAGCCGTGCGCATCCCCCCCAACCCGGCCAATCGCCGCAAACTGAACGAAGGTCGGCAATGCGGGACCTCTCAGTCGTTAGGCTCAATTTACGAAAGTGTGTTGAGTAATGAATTCAAGTTCTGGTGAAGCGCAGATATGCGATGAAGACACTCAAGGCGAGCAGCGAAAACACTCCCAGAGTTTGAAGAAATGATATCAGTGGGTTGTTGGTTTTCTGCTCAAGGAGATTGCTTGAGAACCACTCGAAAAGAGCTCGAAGTCCCACCATGTTAGTTCGCACCAACCTCAAGTTTCCATACGCTGATCGTACTAATAAGACTAAAGTTGCATCGTAACAACGGGCTCAATACGGCCGTTCGCTGCGCCTTGCACCAAGGACCGTTTGGCCAATTTGATCTGGTTTTGACGCAGGCGCCAAAGCCATGTGACGTTCGGCCTTTGCCCTATTCACATTCCACCAAGACCGAAAAAACAAACCCCTAAACGCGAAAAAACCGCGCTAGACAGCGCGGCTTTTTCAAATACTTGAGATCGGTTTGATTAACCCTGGCGGGCTTTAAACCGACGCTGCGTTTTGTTGATCACATAAACGCGGCCTTTGCGACGCACAACGCGGCAATCACGGTGCCGGTTCTTGAGCGAACGGAGCGAGTTCTTGACCTTCATGGTCTGTCTCCTGGTCCTACGGCGCGGGCCAGCGCCTGGTGTTGCGGGTGCCTCGGAAAATCCGAAACAGTGAATTCATGGTGGGCACTACAAGGTTCGAACTTGTGACCCCTTCGATGTCAACGAAGTGCTCTACCGCTGAGCTAAGCGCCCATGAATACCTTTGCAATCGTTGTCCTAGAAGAAACTAGGACGCAGAGAACTGCGCCGGTAGCGGGGTCTATAAAAGGAGTCGTCAGCACTATCAAGGGCTTTTGAACCAACTATTTTCCGCGCTATGCTTTTCTTTGTAAGGAGCACCCATGACACAAGCCGCCTATCGCCTGTTTGAGCCCGAAAAACGCACATCTTGCGTGGTTTTCGCCTCACCGCATAGTGGGCGGTCGTATTTCGACAGCTTCAAAAGCGCGTCGATTCTGGATGAACTTACGATTCGATCCTCAGAAGATGCCTTTGTGGATCACCTATTTGATTCGGCACAGGCCTTTGGCGCACCTTTGTTAACCGCTTTGGCGCCACGCGCCTATCTGGATCTCAATCGCAGCCCCGAAGAGCTGGATCCCGCCCTGATCGAAGGGGTCAGCCGGTCCCGTCAAAACCCGCGCGTGGCCTCGGGGCTAGGGGTGATTCCACGTGTTGTCGCCAATGGGCGCTCCATTTACCGGGGTAAACTTCCACACAACGAAGCGATGCGGCGGATCAGTACGTTTTGGCGGCCCTATCACGCGCGTTTGCAGGGGGTGTTGGACGAATCCCGCCAGATGTTTGGTAAAGCCGTGCTGATCGATTGCCATTCGATGCCCCGAGAGGCGCTGGATGGGGTGGCACAGTCTTCGGGCCAACGGCCCCATATTGTGCTGGGGGATCGGTTCGGGGCGGCAGCGCACAGCGAAATCGTGGATCATGTTGAATCTGCCTTTGCCGACGCGGGCTTTGATGTGGTGCGCAACACCCCTTTTGCCGGGGCTTATGTGACGCAGACCTACGGGCGCCCCGCGCGCGGTCAACACGCCATTCAGGTGGAAATCGACCGATCTCTCTACATGGATGAACACTTGGTCCGTCCAAACGCGAACTTTGACCAATTCCGGGGTCAGATGCGGCAGGTGGTGGCGAAACTGACTGAAATCGGCAAGCAAAAGCAATCACTCGCAGCAGAATGATCACCGCAGGGACCGGCCCTTTACAATAGCATCGGACCCAAAGCGGCGGCGGATGTCATCTGTGGCGCGTTCTGCTTCGGATCGCTTTGTTGCGCCGGGGTCCAGCAGATCGCCGGATTTGTCGGCCTCTGTTTCCGGGCACAGGTCCGAGATTCCGCACCCAATCAACCGATACGGCCCTTCGGCCCCAACCTGATCAAATAATCCGCGCGCTGTGCGGTATATGGTGTCGGCCAATTGCGTCGCATCCCGCAACGACAGCCTGCGCGACAGGCTTGAATGATTGGCGCGCTTTAACTTCAACGTGACCACGCGCCCCGCCATCTGTTTGGCCTTGGCGCGATCCGCAACTTGAACGGCTAGCCGCCATAAATGCCCGTCCAGAATTTCGGTGTTCCACGTGTCTTCGAAAAACGTGGTCTCTTTCGAGATGGATTTGACCGGTTCATGCGCCGACACTCGGCGTTTGTCCTGCCCGCGTGCCAGATGCCACAACCGATACCCCATCGACCCGAACCGCGCCGTCAGCGCCTCTTGTTCCCACCGCAGCAGATCCGAAAACGTCCGAATGCCCGCATTTTCCAGCGACACCTGCGCCGCCGGGCCTATGCCCCAGATCAACCGCACCGGTTTTTCGCGCAGAAAATCGTCCGTCTCTGCCTTGCCGATCACCGAATACCCGCGCGGCTTATCCAGATCCGAGGCAACCTTGGCCAAGAACTTGTTGTGACTTAACCCGATGGACCCGGTCAGCCCCAACTCATCCTTCATCCGTTTCACCAACCGCGCCAACATCACCGCAGGGGGCGCCCCGTGCAAACGTTCCGTGCCGTTGAGATCCAGAAACGCCTCGTCCAGCGACAGCGGTTCAATCACCGGGGTCAACTCATCCATCATCTCACGGATGGCGCGGCTTGCCTCAACATAAGCCGTCATGCGCGGCTTGATGACCACCGCATCGGGGCACAGTTTCAGCGCCTGAAACATCGGCATCGCGGATCGCACCCCCCGAATGCGGGCGACATAACAGGCGGTTGATACAACCCCACGCCGACCGCCACCGATAATGACCGGTTTGGCCGCCAACTCTGGGTTGTCCCGCTTCTCGACCGAGGCATAAAACGCGTCGCAGTCCATATGTGCAATTGTCAGATCAAACAGCTCAGGGTGCGTGGTCACGCGCGGGCTGCCACACTGCGGGCACCGCGACTCCGTGGAAATCTGCGCAAGGCAGTCGCGACACAAGCCAGACATGCAATGAATTCCTCGTTTGCTGTGCAGTGACCAAAGCTGGGTCCGGGGATTTTAGCGCGTTCGCGGGCGAAGCTAAAGCCTAAGCCGTCGCTGCCTTCTTACGCAGGGCAGGGGGGAAACCATAAACCAAACGGCCCCGGCTTGCCGGTCTCGGGTCACATATCGCGGGAAAAAGGGAGCTCTCTCAGAAAGACCCCCCGCTTGTTGGGCGGGGGGAGGTAACGAACCACAGGAAGAAATGGTTCGCTGGGGAGTGTCTCAAGTTAAGACTCCCCTATAACAACCCATTCTCCTAGCGCTGATTGGTGCGATTGAAAAATCGCGTTCTTGATGTGCTTTTAGGGGCACAGCGCTTTTGCCTCTGATTTTGTGTTAGTTTGGGCGCTGTGCTTGGGGGCTGCGCATCTCGTCCAAAATCGCCAAAGCCGCTGCTTTGGGGTCTTCTGCGTGATAAACCGGGCGTCCAACAACGATGTGATCCACCCCATCCGCAATTGCCTGTGCAGGCGTGGCGACCCGTTTCTGATCGCCCAGATCGGCACCCGCCGGCCGCACGCCAGGCGTGACAATCAAACGTCCCTCCGATTGGGGTAGGGCCCGGATCAGCGCCGCTTCTTGCGGTGATGCGATAATGCCATCGGCCCCGGCCTCAAACGCGTTTGCCGCGCGTTCCAGCACCAGATCCTGAATGTCACCAAGCTTGATCAGACCCGCATCCAAATCCTGACGATCCAGCGAGGTCAGGATGGTCACCGCCAGAATTTGCATGTCTTTGCCAGAGGCGCCCTCTTTGGCGGCGCGCACAACATGCGGATCGCCATGCACAGTCAGGAAATCCAGATCAAATTGCGCCAACCCGCGTACCGCGTTTTCCACGGTGTTGCCAATGTCGAACAGCTTCATATCAAGGAAAATGCGCTTGCCGAATTCTTGCTTCAGCTCGTTGGCCAGCGCCAGCCCACCGCCGGTCAACATGCCCAGACCAATTTTGTAAAACGAAACCGCATCGCCCAGCTTTTCAGCCAAGGCCAGCCCTTGCACAGCATTGGGCACATCAAGCGCCACAATCAGGCGATCATCGGACAAGGTTGGGGCGTTCGTTTGGACGTCAGACATGGCGCGGCCTCTTGTTTTGTGGGGTCGCGCCTCTCTATGTGTCTCTGGTCTATGACGCAAGCCTTACGCGTGCAGCGGCATCGGATCGCCGAGCAGGCGCAGATTATCCGCCAAATTCAGCGTGGCTTTCCCAGAACGGTATTCCGGCATGCGCCGCATTTGCCGCATGGCATCAGAAATGAACGCCCGTGCTTTTTCTCCGGAACTTTCCTGTTCCGAAAGCCTAAGCTGGCAGAACAATGTGACCACCTGATTCTTGAGCGTCATACAGACATTTGCAGAATGACGCGCTGAACTTTGGCAATAGGTGTACTGAGTGATTTCGATGTCGGTTATTAACATGCCCGCCTCCGTGAGTGTTTAGATCACTAGACACCGAAATTGTTACCAAAGTGGGGCAGAGGTTTGCCGAATTGGGGCAAAAGGAAGAAAGAATATTAAAGATTGAATGTAACTTTGAGGAAAGCTGTACCTAACCCTTGAAGGTTTCGGAAAAATCCCCAAATTAATCCCGAGGCCCAACCCAAGGCGTGCTGCCAAGCAGGCGCTAACATACTCTGGGCGCTTATAAAAAGGAGAGACGCATGGACTTGAACAAGTTCACTGAACGTGCACGTGGTTTCGTGCAGGCCGCGCAGACAATTGCCCTGCGCGAAGAACACCAGCGACTGACCCCAGAACATATTCTCAAGGCCCTGATGGACGATGATCAGGGGCTGGCAAGCAACCTGATTACACGTGCCGGTGGCGCGCCAAACCGTGTGGTCGAAGCGTTGGAAACAGCCCTGTCAAAACAGTCCAAAGTCAGCGGCGACGCCGGGCAGGTCTATCTGGATACCCAAACCGCCAAGGTTCTGACCGAGGCCGAAAAGCTTGCTGAAAAAGCAGGCGACAGCTTTGTGCCCGTCGAACGCGTCCTGATGGCGCTGTGCATGGTGAAATCCAAAGCCAAAGACGCGTTGGATGCCGGTGGCGTTAGTGCGCAAAAGCTGAACGAGGCGATCAACGACATCCGCAAAGGCCGCACCGCTGATACGGCGAGTGCCGAGGATGGCTATGACGCCCTCAAGAAATACGCCCGTGATCTGACTGAGGCCGCCGCCGAAGGCAAAATTGACCCGATCATCGGTCGTGACGAAGAAATCCGCCGCTCGATGCAGGTGCTCAGCCGTCGGACCAAGAACAACCCGGTCCTGATCGGGGAACCCGGCGTCGGTAAAACCGCGATTGCCGAGGGCATGGCCCTGCGCATCATCAACGGTGATGTGCCTGAATCGCTGCGCGACAAGAAATTGCTGTCGCTGGACATGGGCGCGTTGATCGCCGGGGCCAAATACCGTGGCGAATTCGAAGAGCGCCTTAAGGCCGTCCTGACCGAAGTGACCGAGGCCGCGGGCGAAATCATCCTGTTCATCGACGAGATGCACACCCTTGTGGGCGCGGGGAAATCCGACGGTGCGATGGATGCGGCGAACCTGATCAAGCCAGCGCTGGCGCGCGGCGAACTGCACTGTATCGGCGCAACCACGCTGGATGAATATCGCAAATACGTAGAAAAAGACGCGGCTCTGGCCCGCCGGTTCCAGCCGGTCATGGTCACCGAACCCACGGTTGAGGACACCATTTCGATCCTGCGCGGTATCAAAGAGAAATACGAACTCCACCACGGGGTCCGCATCGCCGACGCCGCGCTGGTGTCCGCGGCCACGCTCTCGCACCGCTACATCACCGACCGCTTCTTGCCGGACAAAGCCATCGACCTTGTGGATGAGGCTGCCAGCCGCTTGCGGATGGAGGTGGACTCCAAACCCGAGGAACTCGACCAGCTCGACCGCCAGATCATGCAGATGCAGATCGAAGAGGCCGCGCTGAAACTCGAAGACGATGCGGCCTCCAAGGACCGGCTGGAAACCTTGCAAAAGGATCTCGCCGAGTTGCAGGAAAAATCCGCCGAGATGACCGCCCAGTGGCAGGCCGAACGCGATAAACTCGCGGGCGCGCGTGACATCAAGGAACACCTCGACCGGGCGCGGGCCGAACTGGACATCGCCAAACGCGAGGGCAACCTGGCCAAAGCCGGCGAACTTTCCTACGGCGTGATTCCGGATCTGGAAAAGCAACTGGCTGACGCCGAAGCCCGCGGTGACGAGGGCAAACTGGTCGAAGAGGCCGTGCGCCCCGAACAGATCGCCGCCGTGGTCGAACGCTGGACCGGTATCCCGACCTCGAAAATGCTCGAGGGCGAGCGCGAAAAGCTGCTCCGGATGGAGGACGACCTACACCGCCGCGTGATCGGCCAGCATTCGGCCGTGACCGCCGTGTCCAACGCCGTGCGCCGTGCGCGCGCCGGGCTGAACGACGAAAGCCGCCCACTTGGCAGCTTCCTGTTTCTTGGCCCAACCGGCGTGGGGAAAACCGAACTGACCAAGGCCGTGGCCGATTTCCTCTTTGATGACGACAGCGCCATGGTGCGTATCGACATGTCCGAATTCATGGAGAAACACGCCGTTGCCCGTCTGATCGGTGCCCCTCCCGGCTATGTCGGTTACGACGAAGGCGGTGTTTTGACCGAGGCCGTGCGCCGTCGCCCCTATCAGGTGGTGCTGTTTGACGAGGTGGAAAAAGCCCACCCCGACGTGTTCAACGTGCTGCTACAGGTGCTCGATGATGGCGTTCTGACCGATGGTCAGGGCCGCACCGTGGACTTCAAGCAGACGCTGATCGTGCTGACCTCCAACCTTGGGGCACAGGCGCTCAGCCAATTGCCCGACGGGGCCGATGCAGCCGACGCGCGGCGCGATGTGATGGATGCGGTGCGGGCCCACTTCCGCCCCGAATTCCTCAACCGCCTGGACGAGACGATCATCTTTGACCGTCTGGCGCGGGCCGATATGGATGGCATCGTTGATATCCAGCTGGGCCGTTTGAAAAAACGCCTCGCCGGTCGCAAGATCGGGCTGGAGCTGGACGAGGCCGCCAAAACTTGGCTCGCCGACGAAGGCTACGATCCGGTGTTTGGTGCGCGTCCGCTCAAGCGGGTGATTCAACGGGCGCTGCAAAACCCGCTGGCCGAGCTGATCCTGTCGGGCGATGTCAAAGACGGCGACATCCTCCCGGTTTCGGCGGGCACCGACGGTCTCATCATCGGGGATCGCCTCGGCACCACCGATCGACCCAGACCGGACGACGCGGTGGTGCACTAAGAGGGGCTCCAGCCCCTAATCCAAGAGTTCAAAACACCAAAGCCCGCCAGAAATGGCGGGCTTTTCTTGTCCAACCTCCCCTTCACAACCCCAACCCATCATTAGGGCCGCGTCCGATCCTGATAGGGTGCAAAGCGCCCTCCCGTGGGGAGGGTCGGGCGCGGCCCGGGCCTTAAGCCCGAGCTAAAGGCGGTAAACCCTGCATCACGCTGCAACGCTTCCATACCCTTTGACCTTAGTGATCCACTGCTCGATTTTGGCCGGTTTCGGATCGCTCGCGCCGGTAAAATGCGTGAAACGTGCGGGCTTAATCCCAACAAAGCCAAGAATCTGGTCCCGCAACTGACGCAGCATGGCATTGCGATAAACCAAGCGCATGAAAAAGTTGGGCGTATCAGACGTCATAATCACGCGCCCCGTTCGGCCGGTCAGCATAGGCGATGGCATACCGATCCAATTTGTCTCGCGGGTATTGAAGGCCCTGCCAGGAAGAAGCGCGCGATCGAACAAACCCTTCAACTTTGCGGGGACTCCACCCCACCACATCGGGGTGGTGAGCACCATATGCTGGCTCCATTCGATGTCCGCCAATACCTGCTCAAGCTCCGCTTCGAGCGGCTTTTGAACGCTATAGCCGCCGTATCCGAAATCGGGGTCGAACGAAATATTGTGCAAGTGCGTCAGCCGGACTTCGTGACCAGCCTCCTGTGCGGCTTGCGCGTAACTCTCGGCAAGGGTTCGATTTAACGAATTTTCTGCCGGGTGACCATTGAGAATGAAGATGCGTTTCTGTGCCATGAGACTCTCCTAAATTGACCGTGGTCATTTTATTAGGTGCATAAATGACCGCGGTCAATAAAATATTTGACCGCAGTCATTTTTTTTGCGAAAAGGAGCCATGGCAAGAGCACAGCAACAGCGCACACTGAAAACCCGAGCCCGCCTTATCGCGGCCTCCGAAGACATCATTGAACAGCGGGGGTTCGAAAACCTGCGTGTTGAAGACGTCGTATCGCTGGCCGGCACAGCCAAAGGCACGTTCTTTACCCATTTCAAAGACAAAGACGCGCTAATGGATTTGATAATCGGTGGAATGATCGATCAGTATCTCGACACGTTAGAGGCCGGTGCGGTGCCGAACACGGTTCAGGAAATGGTTGGGGCGCTCCTGCCGCTGTGCAATTTCATGATCAGCGAACGGTATGTCTTTGATCTCATCCTCCGCCATTCAGGGGCAGCAGCAAAAGAAGAGATCGGCCCGATTGCCCAAACATTTGACCGACAGGTAAAGGTCTTGGCGCAGTGGCTATCTGACGGTCGGTTTCGCAAAGACGTGCCCGCAATGATCTTGGCCGAAGGCATTCAAGCCTTTGCTGTGCAATGCATGGCCCTTCATTTTTGCGCAATCAATAGTGAAGAGCCGATGCAGGCGCGGTTTAGCATGTATCTGGACGCATGGTTGAACCCGAAAATGGCGTCATAAAAACACCCGGTACAAACATCCCCTCAGCGTCGAAAAATGCCTCAAACCCGGTTTGATACAAGGGCCCCCTCATCCGCGTGTGACAGATCCGTTTTACTGAGCAATCTATGCAACTTTGTGCGTTCATGTTGGCTGTGGCGCCTATTCGATTGCACCCGTGAATGTCGCCGTCAGGCGCTTGTTCAACATCGCATGCGGCTCTATCGCGCGTTGATAGTGCAGGTCCGCAAATGCCGCGATATCGTTGAATAAAACCATAGCCTTCCCATCATCGCCTTCATAAACCAACAGCTTCTGGCAAAACGCGTCCAAACCAATTGCTGGAAATTCGGCCATCGCAACGCCCCCCGGCGCAGGGCCGCCAAACAAAAGCAGTTGCGCCGGTACCAGTTCAACACCAAATGCTTCCGCTTCGCTTTGGAAATCGATCTCGCCAAACCAGATCGTATCTGATTGCGCGGTGATGGTTTCTTTTAGTCGCGCAACGGTTTCAGCAACCCCGTACTGCGATCGCAACTCCAACACAGCAAAATTTTTATCAACGCGCGTTGATTCAACCTTTTGCGCAGAGAGGTCCGGCACTTGCTCGAAAACCGCCACTAAGCGATCATCCATTTTAGCAAGCAAAGGCGCATCCGTTATGCCATGTCTCTTGGCCAAAAAATCAGATGATGTGTAGAGCAGGGACAAAGTGCCTGCCTCATCAAAGGACAGCGCGCGAAAAGGCAGATCAAGTCCTGTTCGGATTTCCTGCTTCATAATTTCAGCATTCAAACCCGGATCGGAAAACAATTGCACACGGGACGGTGGCATTTCCACGTTCTCTGCGACGGCTAATCTCGCATGATCTATCTGGATGATTTCCGTCAGCCCGGCATTCTGAACCGCCTCTTTGACGGCCTCGAAAGATTGATCAACCTTCATTTGGTTCGAGATATCAGCGTTTGCTGCAACACTCAAAGAGAGGGTGACAAACGAAGCAAGAACGACGCGCAAAAGCAGAGCCATGCAATTCTCCAGTTTCTGTGTTTACGTTTACTTCCGTAGGGCAATGAACGCCAATGCTGCAAAAACGATTTCCGCCAACAAATAGGCAATCAGAACAAAATTCGGCATGCCATCAATGATCAAGCTCGCAATTCGACCAGCGGCCAACCCACTCATGAAAATCAAAACACCCCACAAGGCAGGAACCCGCAGCGACGACATGGCAAACCCTGCCAGCCAAAACAAAACATTAGCCAGATAAAGCCCCATGATCGCGCGAAACACATGCGTTTGATTGGTCCCTTCAACCGGGAACTCCAAAAGATAAGGCACAGATTTTGACGGCACGAGGCCATACGACAATGCAATTGGCACAAGGCCCATCGCGGCAAGAAGCAGAACGAGACGATCAGACATGGAGAACCTCTAGGTTTCATTTAGTTGGGCATGAGGCTTTCGATGAGTCAACTATATGGCATCCCTTCTAACCAAGTATTAAGGTTAGCAAACGAACCGAAAGTTTAGTTTTGAGATAAACGCGCTTAGTGCGATCCATTTTAGGCATGCCATTTTGACAACGGGAAAGACGTTTTAACCACTCGCCGTCCGCTCATCACAGGTTCGTTTTGCCTGACCAACCGATAGTGAATTTCCGACGATACTCACGTCCGTCGTCAACGGCGTTGACCCAGAGCCAGCCGCAGGGGGCTGAAAGCTGAACGTAACTGCACGTTGACCGGGTTTTGCTGCGCTCTGTGCTGGGCCTTGCCAGACGTAAATCCGATCCGATCCGCGTTTGGACAATTTCAACAACGCGTAATCCCCGACCCCGCACCAATAGATGGCGTTTTCTGAAAAGTCGGCGACCACTTCGATCAATCCATTCGACAACGGATAGGCTTTGGATCGCGATTCATTGCCCGCTGTTGCGGTTTGCGCGCTGATCAACAGGCTGACCGCAATGGCCGTTGGGATGGCGTGTCGTGACATTTTCATGTTTGAACCCCTGTTTTGATATTTCTCTCTTTACGGTTCAGGTCGGGGTTCAGATCACTTTTGGGGGGGCCATTAACCAGATTCGTGGGGTGGCCGCGCTGAGATCTGCTAAATCGTACGAAATCACGCCCAATGTCCCCAAACGCGCTTGGTTTGTCGGTTTGCATCGGTGCCGGGCAGGGGGCGGATCGTACGAAAAGACGTGGACTCTCCCCAAAACGGCTCCAGTTTGTCGGGCGAGAGGGGCTAATTTGCCCTTGAAATCCATGGTTAACAGATCGCACGCACCACCTTGCTCCAAAGGTCTGCGCCCGCTAGATTGCCTGCGCCCTGCTTTGCCACCAAGAATGAAAAGGCCGCTGTATGAGGATCTGGACCCTGCTTGCGACGCTCGTGCTTTTGCTTGGGTTTGCTCTCATCTATTTCCAACTGCACCCGCCGAAAAAGCTGACTATTGCGGCCGGCCCGCACAATGGCGCTTATGGGCAAATTGCTGATAGATATCGTAAAATCCTTTCGCGTGATGGAATTGATCTGAAAGTGATCGAAACCGCCGGTTCTGTTGAAAATGCCCAATTGATCAGCGCGGGGCAGGTTGACGTAGCGATTTTGCAGGGCGGGATCTCTCCGTCAGACCCGACCATCGAAGCGATTGGATCGATCTTTTTTGAACCGATGATCTTTCTCGCCCGTTCTGAGTTGAAAATTTCAACCAATCCAGCGCTTTGGCGGGGACTGCGCATCAGCGCTGGCCAACCCGGATCCGGCACGGCCGCCGCCTTTGTGGACTTTCAAGTGGCTGTGGGCTTAGGGGTTGAAAACAATAGGCAAATGTCTCTGAGCTATCAGGATGCTGTCGCCGCTTTGGTCGCGGATGAGATCGATGTTGCAGTCTTTGTCGCCCCGATTGACGCGCCCTATCTCAAAAAAGCGTACAACCTGCCTGACATCCAATTTCTGTCGCTCGCCTACAGCGATGCAATTTCGCGTCGGTTGGAATACGCCAATACCGTCACAGTCCCAACCGGGGCGATTTCTCTGAACCCAGTTGTCCCTGCGATCCCTCATTCGCTGCTCGCATTAGAGGCGCGTTTGGCGATCGATCCAGACCTGCACCCGGCGCTGGTCAATCGCATAACCATGGCCGCAAAAGAGCTGCACGGTGCCCGCGATCTGATCACCGATCCAGAAACGTTCCCTGCGGTTGAAGGTGTTGAAATGCCCGTGAATAATGCCGCGCGACTGTTGATCCAAGAAGGCCCGTCCGCATGGCACGATTGGTTGCCTTATTGGATGGCGGCACAGGTTAACCGGTTGCTTTTGTTGCTTCTTCCGGTTCTGTTCATTTTGTTGCCCCTGCTTCGGGCCTTGCCTGCGCTGTATGCCTATTTCATGGGCTGGAAGGTTTGGCACTACTACCCGGAAATCCGCGAAATCGAAGAACGGTTGGATGAGGATCCAGATGCCCAAATGCTGGAGGAAATGGATGCAAAGCTCAATGAATTGGATGATCGCCTAAGCCGGTTACGCGTTCCTGGTGCCTATCGCCAGGCAGCATATCATGCACGGATTCATATCGATCTGGTGCGCAAGCGGATTGAAACTTTGCAGCAATCTCAACCCGCTTAATCGGGCTCACTCGGCGATGGCTTCTTTCACGATCGTGTCCAGCAGGGCCTGAACTTCTTGCATCGGACCCTCGGGAAATTGACGGTACCCGATGTGGGTTTGATCAGGCGCGCCGGGCAATTCTGCTACGAAAATATCGTAGGGGCAAAACACGATATTCATCGGATCCGCTTCCATCACTTTGCGAGACAGGGTCGCCGAGCAGAATGAAAAAACCTTAGCGTGGGTGAACAAGACCACATCGGATCCCACATCGGCACGTGTGCGTTCAAGCATATCGCCTACATGGCTGATGTCATCTACACGCAGGCCAGCGTCCACAATGGCGCTCTCTAGCCCAAACACAACATCATCAAAGCTTTGATCTGTGGTATAACGCACCATATCCTGCGCTGCCACGGCGCTTGCGGCCCCTAAGAACATCCCCGCTAATAGAAAGTGTTTCATTTTACTTCTCCCTTTGTGATCGGGCGTGGCTTGCATGGCCCGGAAATCCTGATCAGTCTTACTTAAACCAGCCAGGCGCGCTTTGCGCCACGTCAAACGTATCGGAGTATTCGCATGGGTTTTGCAATGAATGCAATTGAAGTCATGGCCTTTGTTTTTGTAGGGGTTTTAGGCCTTGCTGCCTTGGGGACGATTGTTCTCTTTTTTGTGGATCGGTTTCAAACAGAAGATGCAATTCGACGCAATTACCCTGTAATCGGGCGGTTTCGTAAGCTGTTCACAGAGCTGGGGGAGTTTTTCCGTCAATACTTCTTTGCCATGGACCGCGAAGAACTGCCGTTCAATCGGGCGCAGCGCGAATGGGTTGGGCGTGCAGCCGAAGGCGAAGGCAACACCGTTGCCTTTGGATCCACCCGCAACATGCAGGTACCGGGCACACCGATTTTCGTGAATGCGCCCTTCCCTCCTTTGGATGATCAGGCGGCCAAGACAGAGCCACTCAAAATCGGACCGACGGCGCGCATCCCCTATATGGCCCCATCGTTTTTTAACATCTCCGGCATGAGTTATGGTGCGATTTCAAAACCAGCGGTGCAATCGCTCAGCCGTGGGGCGAAGGAGGCGGGGATCTGGTTGAATACTGGAGAGGGCGGCCTGAGCCCGTTTCACCTAGAAGGAGGCTGTGACATCGTTTTTCAGATCGGGACCGCCAAATATGGCGTGCGGGATCACGATGGCAACCTGAGCGATGACAAGCTGCGCGAGGTTGCGGCCCATGATGCGGTGCGGATGTTTGAAATCAAGATGGCGCAGGGGGCCAAACCGGGTAAGGGGGGCATTCTGCCCGCTGAAAAGATCACGGATGAGATCGCCGCGATTCGGGGGATCAAGCAGGGACACGACAGTCAATCGCCAAACCGCCACCCCGAGGTGCGCAATATAGAAGACTTGCTAAACATGGTTTCGCATGTGCGTCAGGTCACCGGCAAACCGGTTGGGATCAAAACCGTTGTGGGATCTGAGCAGGTGTTCCGCGATCTGTTCGACGCCATCGTCGCGCGGGGTGATGACTGCGCGCCTGATTTCATCACGCTGGATGGGGGCGAAGGCGGAACGGGTGCCGCGCCCATGCCGTTGATAGACCTTGTGGGAATGTCGGTGCGTGAGGCCTTGCCGATCATTGCCAATCTGCGGGATGAACATGGCCTGAAAGAGCGCGTACGCTTGATTTCAAGCGGAAAGCTGATCAATCCCAGCGACGTTGCCTGGGCCCTTGCGGCCGGGGCTGATTTTGTCACCTCGGCACGAGGGTTCATGTTCTCACTTGGGTGTATTCAAGCGCTCAAGTGTAACAAGAACACATGTCCGACAGGGATAACAACGCATGATCCGAGGTTTCAAAAAGGGCTGGTTGTCAGCCATAAATACGCTCGCGTCGCACGTTATGCCAAAGAGATTATCCACGAAGTCGAGATGATCGCGCACTCTGTTGGGGTGACCGAACCGCGTCAGATGCGCCGCCGTCATGTGCGGATTATGCAGTCCAATGGCCGTTCAGTTCCTATGAACGAAATTTTGCCAAGTTACAGTCTCGTCTCTGAATCGTGAGACAAGTTGGTTTGGCACTGCGCGTTGGTGACGCTACCTCAGTATGCAAACAGAGCAACCGGAGACCGAGATGGCCTATCGCTGGAAGAATGACCTGACCCATGCTGACGTGACCCCAAACGCGGCGTTCATGAACCGACGCCAGTTGATGGCCGGTATTGCTGGCTTGGGTTTGGCTGCAATGGCCAGGCCTGCAGCCGCAGCCGAAGGTGACCTGAAGCCAAACAGTTGGGAAGAGATCACCAGCTACAACAACTATTATGAATTTGGCACCGGCAAAGAAGACCCGGCACAAAACGCGCATGTCCTGACAACCAAGCCATGGAGCGTCAAAATTGACGGGATGGTCGATAACCCGGGCGATTATGCCTTTGAGGATATCATGTCCAAAATGACCGTCGAAGAACGCATCTATCGGTTCCGCTGTGTCGAGGCATGGTCGATGGTCGTGCCGTGGAACGGGTTTGAACTGGCGGATCTGTTGAGCATGGCGGGTGTGCAATCCGGGGCAAAGTATGTGGCCTTTGAAACGCTCTATCGTCCGGCCGAAATGCCCGGCACCGCCTACAAGGTTTTGGAGTGGCCCTATAGAGAAGGGTTGCGGCTGGATGAGGCGATGCACCCGCTCACATTGATGGCGACTGGGATCTACGGCAAACCTATCCCGAACCAGAACGGGGCACCCTTGCGTTTGGTTGTGCCGTGGAAGTATGGATTCAAGTCGATCAAATCGATTGTTCGGATAACACTAACGGACAAAGAGCCTCCCACCAGCTGGAATATGGCCAATCGTCGAGAGTATGGCTTTTACAGCAATGTGAATCCCAATGTCTCACACCCCCGCTGGTCGCAGGCCAATGAACGTCGCTTGGGGGGCGGGTTGTTTGCCAGCCGTAAACCCACGCTTATGTTCAACGGCTATGAAAAAAAGGTTGCGGGCCTGTACGAAGGTATGGATCTGGCCAAGTTCTTTTGAAGCTGCCCGTACTGGTTCATGAGCAGCGCCCACCCAGCCCAAGGATACAGACATAATGATCGACCAGCTTAATCAGGTGTTACGGCGTTGCCCCGTTTGGGTTCTGTATCTGGTGGGCGCTGTTTACCCGGCTTGGCTGCTCTATCTTGGGCTCACAGGGGGGCTGGGTGTCGATCCGGTCAAAGCGTTGGAACATGAAATGGGAGAGCGCGCCTTGCAGCTGCTCGTTTTGGGTCTTGCGGTCACGCCGCTGCGCCAGCGCCTTGGTGTGAATCTGATGAAGTTTCGCCGCGCAATCGGCGTGATTACGTTTTTTTATGTGGTTTTACATTTACTGGTTTGGTTGGTTCTGGATGTGCAAATCCTCGGACAGATCTGGGCAGACATCTTAAAACGTCCGTATATCACAATTGGGATGGCAGGTTTCCTTGTCCTGCTTCCGTTGGCGATCACGTCAAACAATTGGTCGGTCCGCAAACTTGGGCGCCGGTGGCGTGTCCTTCACAAGGCAGTCTATGGCGCGGCCCTTTTGGGAGGAGTGCATTTTGTCATGCTGGTCAAAGGATTTCAGATAGAGCCCCTGATCTATCTGGGTGTGATCGTACTGTTGCTTATACTGCGCCTCCCTGTTCGGCGCTCATCCCCCCAACGCGCCTAATGCCGGCTCGCTGATCTGTACCTTTGATTCCGTGTTGGGCGCGTGTCTTTGGCTCCGGCATGTCCGATTCTTGATGAAGAAATGAGTTATGCCTCTTGGATTTGTGGTGTTGTTCGGTGGATTTGGAGGGTGAGTCTGTGGATAAGGGTGTTTTGGGAGGGGTGCGTGCGTAATGTGGTTAGATGCTTAAGGGATGTCGTTGGCTTTGTTTCCATTTAACTTATTGTAATTGTTTATGTTTTCACATTTCTGGTGATTTTGTTGGTTTTTGTGTATTTAGGGGTTGCGGGTATTTGGTGTTAGGACTAGAACCCCCTTCACCGGCGGCGCTGAGGCGCTACTGAGACACACTGGACGGGACGGCGGGAACGCTGAAATGGACGGGAAACACAGCGGAGAGACGCTGGAGAATTTGGGATATTGGCAAGCGGGCGCGCTGAGATAATTGGCGCATCTGTTGGTTTTTGTCTCTGGGGCTTATGTTCCGACGTTGTTTGAAAATTGAATATCTGAAGAGATATGTGGGCGGTTTGGTCTATTTCGATGGATCAACCTCTTCATATCAACGC